>BBYL01000016.1 GCA_001570385.1 Microtetraspora glauca
CGGGGGCTTGCTCCGGCCGGCCGTGATAGTTGCGATCAGGTGCATACCGCTGTCGCGGTCGCGGGCGCGGTGGTTGCTGGCACGGTCTTACGCCGGCCTCCACAAACCCCCGCCTCCGCGCCCCCCTTTCCCGCCGTAGCATCCCGGTCTGGACGCACTTCCTGGCATGGACGGGTTCAGGGAGACGTCCCCCGGCACCCCGGCGTGGACGCGTTCCGCAGTGAGGGAGCGTTCATGGAGAAGTTCCCCGGTCTGGGAGCGTTCCGCAGTCCGGGCGTCTTTCCGGTCTGGACGTGTTTCCGGGGGTGGGCGCGTTTCCGGGGATGGGCGCGTTCCGCGGTCGGGCGGCTCCGCCGACCTTGAGGCGGCTTCCCCTTGCGTCGCCTCGGCTGTTGGCGCGTGGTTCTGACGTGTCCCGTGGTTCTGGCCCAGTGCGCGGAGCTTTGTGATCTCGTGTACGGACGAGCTCCTCTGGACGGCCCGTCGCCGCCCGACCATGCCGTAGGCGGCGGGCCCGGCTCGGCCCGGGGAAGGAGAAGTCCGACCGGCTCGCCCAGGAGCCGGGAGGAGGGGTTCGGGGGAACTGGCTGTGGCCCGCTCCATGCCCCCGAGTAGGTGTGCGGCGGGAGAGAGGGGCGCGGAGGCGGGGGTTTGTGGAGGCCGGCGTAAGACCGTGCCAGCAACCACCGCGCCCGCGACCGCGACAGCGGTATGCACCTGATCGCAACTATCACGGCCGGCCGGAGCAAGCCCCCGTCGCCGTGCCTACGGACACCAGCCAGCGCGACCCGTCCCACAACACGGCGTCTACAGGCACTGGCCACCACTACCGGCCCCATAGCCGCAGGCCGCAAGGACACCGGCCACGGCGGCTCCGCGCAGTGCCTGGGATTCCAGCCACAGTGGCTCGCCCCACGGTGCAGCGTCCACGGTTGCGTTCACGGCCAAGAGCTACTGCGGCTTGTCCTCACAGTCACTGGGCTCAAATGGTGCGCTCCTGGAAGTTCAAGATGAGGAACCGCGGTGTGCGCGGCTCACGCGGCGCAGCTCCGCCGAGGATCAGCCGATGCCCTTTGTCTGCCGTTTCCTGCGGTTTCGCCGTGTGATGTCCTCGGGGGCGGCGGCCATGCGGGCTGACAGTAAGGTTGATGCGTGGAGTATCGAGAGGTCGAACAGGCCATCATGCGCAGGGGAGTCGAGTGGGATTTCACGCCCACGCTCGACAGAATCACCGCCTTGGTGGAGCTGCTCGGTGACCCTCACAAGGCATACCCGATCATCCATGTGGCGGGAACGAACGGCAAGACCAGCACCGCCCGCATGATCGAGTCGCTGCTGCGTGAGCGTAACCTTCGGGTCGGCAGGTTCACCAGCCCTCACCTGAACTCCATGCGTGAGCGCATCAGTGTGGACGGTGCTCCCATCTCGGAGGAGCGGTTCGCCGAGGTCTACGAGGACATCGCGCCGTACCTCGAGATCATCGACGCCAAAGTCGGAAAGCTCAGCTTCTTCGAGGTGCTCACCGGCATGGCCTTCGCCGCCTTCGCGGACACCCCCGTGGACGTCGCGGTGATCGAGACCGGCATGGGCGGGACCTGGGACGCCACCAACGTCGCCGACGGCACGGTGGCGGTGATCACACCGATCTCGCTGGACCACACCGACTATCTCGGCCCGGACGTCGAAACGATCGCGGGGGAGAAGGCCGGCATCATCAAGGCGAAGGCGACGGCCGTGCTCTCGCAGCAGCCGCTCCAGGCGGCGGAGGTTCTGATGCGCCGGGCCGCGGAGGTGGGCGCGACGGTCGCGCGGGAGGGCCTGGAGTTCGGGGTCCTGCATCGCGAGCTCGGCATGGGTGGTCAGCTGCTCCAGTTGAAGGGGCTGAAGGGCGTCTACGAGGAGGTCTTCCTCCCTCTGTACGGCGCGCACCAGGCGAGCAACGCGGCGAGCGCGCTGGCCGCCGTCGAGGCGCTGAGCGCCGGTGACGAGCCTCTCGGGGACGATCTCGTACGGCAGGCGTTCGCGCAGGCGACCAGCCCCGGGCGGCTGGAGGTCGTCAGGCGGGGGCCGACGGTGGTTCTGGACGCCGCGCACAATCCGGGCGGCATGGAGGCGAGCGTCGACGCGATCTCCGAGTCCTTCGGTTTCACCAGGCTCATCGCCGTGGTCGCCGTGATGGCCGACAAGGACGTCGACACGATCCTGGAGCTCCTCGAGCCCATCGTCGAGGAGATCGTCGTGACGAGGAACACCTCGCCACGATCCATGTCTCCGGAGGATCTCGCGGAGAAGGCGGAGAGCGTTTTCGGGGCCGAGCGCGTCCACGAGGTTCCCAGGCTGGACGACGCCATCGATCTCGCGGTCGGCCTGGCGGACCAGGGCGACGAGTTCGGGTCCGGCGTACTGATCACCGGGTCCGTCGTCACCGTGGGCGACGCCCGCGTCCTGCTGAAGGCGGATCGATGAGCGGCGGGCGTGGTGCAGACATGTTCGAGGTGACCCCGGGGATGCGGCGCCTCGCCGCCAGCGTGCTGGGCATGCAGGCGATCGTCGTCGCCCTGTTCACTCCGGTCGCGATCGCCGTGGCACACATCGACACCACCGTGGCCGTGTCGGTGGGCATCGGGCTGGCGGTGTTGTGCGTGCTGGTCGCGGGCATGCTGAAGCGGCCGTACGGCTATATCGCGGGCAGTTTCGTCCAGCTCCTGACGATCGCCACCGGTTTCCTCGTGCCGACGATGTTCGTCCTCGGAGTGCTCTTCGCGGCCCTGTGGATTACGGCGATATTCGTCGCTCGCCGTGTCGAAGGCGCGACGAAGCGCTAAAGTCGGCCAGCATGGCCGTCCCCCCGATTCAGGCCCGGACCGCCGTGGCGGTCCGGGGCGTTCGCGTTCCCCTGTTGCTCGACATCGTGGTCGGGCTCCTCGTCGCGGTGGCGCTGCCACTGGCGATCGTCGCCATCCCGAACACCATCTCTGTTGTGGCGGCCCTGCTGCCGCCTGACGCCTCACAGGTCGCGATGATGCGGGCGCACGGGCTCGCGTTGCCGGTCATGTTGCTGGCCGTGCCGCTGGCGGCGGTCGCCGTACGCCGCTTCCGTGCCGCGCCGGTCCTGGTCGCGGGTCTGACGTTGCTCGCGGCCGCCGACGCGGCGGGAGGCTACGCGGGGTCGCCCGTCATGGTCGGCGTGCTGCGCGTCCTGCACGGCATCGGCGCCGGCCTGTTGCTGCCCGCGACGCTGGTGGCCGCGTGGGAACGTCCGCGGCGCAGGTTCCTGCTGCCGCTCTGGGCGGGGATGCTCGCGGCGAGCCTGGCAGGGGCGCAGGCCCTCGCCCTGTGGCCGCTGGCCAGGGCGACCTCGTGGCAGGTGACGCTCCAGCCGTATCCGCTCCTCACCGGTGTCGCGCTCGCGCTGGCCGCCGTGTACCTCGTCCTCTGGATCGTCACGAGCGGCGGCGGTGCCCATGTCCACGGCGGTGTCGACAGTGTCGCCGGAGTCGCCGGCGACCCCCGAGACGCCGGAGACGTGGAACGGCCGTCGGCCGCGGAGCGGGGTCGGCTGACCCTGGCGGCGGTGCCGGCGGCGGGCATCGCCGTACTCGCGGTCGGCACGACGTTCGACTGGCCGCCGGTCCTGGTCATCGCCGCGGCGGCCGTCGCGGTGGTCGCGATGCTCGGCCTGGGCGCGGTGGCGGCGTTCGATGGCCCCGGCGGGCGTGCGCTGGCCTTCACCAACGTCGCCGTCGGACTGGTCGTCCTGCCGACGGCCGCGCAGACGACGTACGTGGAGATGGGCGGCGTGCGCGGCGGCCCCGGGCTGTCCGGCCTGTGGCTGCCGTTCACGGTGGCCGCCGCCATCGCCGTGGTCGCCGCCTGCGTGGTGGGGGCAGCGGGCGAGCAGAAGGCCGGAAAGCTCGTCGGAGCCGGCCTGGTGGCGGTGGTGGCCGGTCTCTGCGCGATCAGGCTGATCGCGCCGACCCCGGACGGTCCGCTGCTCGTGGTGCCGTTCGCGCTTCTGGCCGGGGGTTCCGCGGTGGCGCTGGTCGCCGCGCTGCGGCCGGTGCGGATCGGTACGGCGCTGCTCGGCCTTTCCCTGTGCTTCCCCGCGGTACTCGCGGGCTTCCTGCTGGGGACGGGCATCCAGCTGACCCATCTGCGCGAGATCGCTCAGTCGGGCGATCCGACGAAGCCGGAGCTGGTCGCCCAGGCGTTCGTCGACGCGCTGTGGATGTGGGCTCTGGTGGGCGGCTTCGCCGTGGTGGGCATCATCGTGGTCGCGTCGTGGCTGGGGCGCAGGGAGCCCGGGTCGTCGAGGCGGGAGGCGCAGGTGCTGATCCCGTCGCCCACCCTCTCGCCCGAGGAGGCGGGTACGGAGAGCGGGGAAACCCCCTCAGACCGGTAAGCTGCGGGTTGCACGGAGCACCCGAGCGAGCGCGGCCATGAGATCGCCTTGCTGTGGAGGGCCGCCCAGTCGAAGCCGTCGTCGAGTACGGCTGAAGATCGCAACAGAGGAGATTCTCGTGTCGGAGCGCACGCTTGTCCTGATCAAGCCGGACGGAGTCCGGCGTGGTCTCATCGGCGACGTCATCGGCCGCATCGAGCGCAAGGGCCTCAAGGTCGTGGCGATGGAGCTGCGCACGCTGGACGCCGAGACCGCCAAGACCCACTACGCCGAGCACGCCGAGCGCCCGTTCTTTGGCGAGCTGGTGGAGTTCATCACGTCCGCGCCGTTGGTCGCGCTCGTCGTGGAAGGTCCCCGGGCCGTCGAGGCGTTCCGCGCGCTGGCGGGTCTGACCGACCCGGTGAAGTCGGCCCCCGGCACGATCCGCGGCGACCACGCTCTGGAGATCGGCGAGAACGTCGTCCACGGGTCCGACTCGCCCGAGTCCGCCGCCCGCGAGATCAAGATCTTCTTCCCCGACCGCTTCTGAGCGCTCGACCACAGGAGAGGCCCCGGCTCAAACCGGGGCCTCTCGTGTTTTCCCTGGCAGTGACGCTTTTGATGGCCCTGACCTGGAAGATTTTCCCGCTCGCTGAAGGCTCGATGTGCCGGGCCATGGGTACAACAAGTTACGATTCGAGTGCGATGCGTTATCCCGCAAACCACCTGAAAGGCCTTCTTCAGCATGGGGAGCAAGCTGGCATTCCTGGGCCGTGACATGGCGGTTGACCTCGGCACGGCGAACACTCTCATCTATGTCCGGGGGCGCGGCATCGTTCTGAACGAGCCGTCCGTCGTAGCGATCAACAACTCCACCGGAAAGATCGTCGCGGTGGGTATCGAAGCGAAACGGATGATCGGGCGAACACCCGGAAACATCATCGCGGTGCGTCCCCTGCGTGACGGGGTGATCGCCGACTTCGACATCACCGAACGCATGCTGAGGTACTTCATCCAGCGTGTCCACAGGCGCCAGCGGTTCGCCAAGCCGCGCATCATCGTCGCGGTCCCCAGCGGGATCACCGGCGTCGAGCAGCGTGCTGTCAAGGAAGCGGGATACCAGGCGGGTGCCCGGCGGGTCTACATCGTCGAGGAGCCCATGGCGGCGGCCATCGGCGCCGGCCTTCCCGTCCACGAGCCCACCGGCAACATGGTGGTGGACATCGGCGGCGGCACCACCGAGGTCGCCATCATATCGATGGGCGGCATCGTCACCTGCCAGTCGATCAGGGTCGGCGGCGACGAGCTCGATCAGGCGGTCGTGAGCTTCGCCAAGAAGGAGTACTCCCTGATGCTCGGCGAGCGGACCGCCGAGGAAGTGAAGATCGCCATCGGGTCGGCGTACCACGACCACGAGGAGATCCACGCGGAGATCCGCGGCCGGGATCTCGTCACCGGCCTCCCCAAGACCGTCGTGATCTCCGCAGAGGAGATCCGCCGGGCGACGGCGGAGCAGGTCAACGCGATCGTCGACGCGGTGAAGACCACTCTGGACCGGTGCCCGCCCGAGCTGTCGGGCGATCTCATGGACCGCGGCATCGCCCTCACCGGCGGCGGCGCCCTGCTGAAGGGCATGGAAGCACGGTTGAGGGACGAGACCGGCATGCCGGTGCACCTCGTGGACAACGCCCTCGACTCGGTCGCCCTCGGATCGGGCAAGTGCGTGGAGGACTTCGAAGCGCTCCAGCAGGTGTTGGTGCCGGAGCCCCGCCACTAATAAGGGGGCGACATGAGAGATTCTCGCCGCGCCCGCGTGGTCTTCGGTGCTCTGTTGACCGCCGCGCTGGTGCTGATCACCGTGGGTCACCGGGGCGGTGACTCCTCCGTCGCCGGGCCGCTGCGTCAGTTCGCCTCCACCGTCTTCGGCACGGCCGAGCGGGCGACCACCACGGTCACCGCTCCCGTGTCCCGGTTCTTCTCGATGCTGGGGGACGCGCCCGGCGCCAAGGACCGCATAGAGGGCCTGATGAAGGAGAACGCCCAGCTCAAGACCAAGCTGGCCGCCGCGGATATGAACAAGGGCAGGGCCAAGGAGCTCGACCGGATGCTCGGGCTGTCCGGTCTCGGCCACTACCGGGTGGTCCCCGCACAGGTGATCGCCCGTAGGCACACGGCGGGATTCGAGGACAGCGTGGAGATCGACGTCGGCTCCAGGGACGGTGTGCGCCGGGACATGACCGTCCTGAACGGCGACGGACTGGTGGGCCGGGTGCTTCGCACCGGGCCGGGCACCTCGACCGTGGTGCTTCTCACCGATCCCGGATCGTTGGCCGGTGCCCGCCTGGAGGGCGGGAACGAGCTCGGCGTCGTCAGCGGGCTCGGCGAGAACGGCCGGGGCGGCAACCTGATCAGGTTGCGCCTGCTCGACTCGACCGCGCCCCTGAAGAGGGGGCGGCGGATCGTCTCCTTCGGCTCCCAGAACGGCACGCCGTACGCGCCGGGGGTGCCGATCGGGGAGATCGAACGGGTCGACGTGACGCCGGGCGAGCTGACCCGGACCGCCTACGCCCGGCCGTACGCCGACTTCACCGCGCTCGATGTGGTGGGCGTCGTCGTCCGGGCCCCTGATCGCGATCCGCGCGATTCGGTCCTGCCGGAAGAGCCGCGAAAGGCCGTTCCCGGCAAGAAGGACCAGGCCAAGGACAAGCAGAAGGACCAGCACAAGGAGAAGCAGAAGGCTCAGCGGCGCGACCAGGCTGAGCCGAGGGACCCGGCCGGACAGGTGAACGAGCCGGACCCCGCGGCGGAGCCGCGCCAGAGCGAGGGGAGGGACTGATCGCCATGGCGCGCAACCTCGTCGCCGGGCTGCTGGTCTTCGTCGCCCTTGTCGTGCAGGTGACGGTCCTGAACCGGTTGCCGGTCCGCGTGGTCCCCGATCTGGTCCTGCTGGTCGTGATCGCTCTGGCCGCGGTCAGGGGCGCGAACGCCGGCATGATCATCGGCTTCTGCGCGGGCCTCGCCGCCGACATCCTGCCCCCCGCAGGAGGCGTGCTCGGCCAGTACGCCCTGGTCCTGTGCATCACCGGATTCGTGGCGGGCAAGCTGGCCGCGCACGCCCCGCTGGTCGCCACGGAGGTGTGCGCGGTCCTCGCCCCGGCTCTCACGGTGGGGGTCGGAGCCCTGATCACGGACGACGGCGTCGGCTGGGCCTATATGCGAACCGTGTGGCCGTGGGTGGCGCTGTGCAATCTGATCGCCGCCCCGGTCGTGTTGTGGGCGGTACGGCGACTCCACCGCGAGCGGCGGGGACAGGCCGTGCTGATGCCCAGCTGGAGACGGATATAAGCGAGGGGGCCGCATGACCCGCATGCGTGCGCGATTGATCGTTCTTCAGATTCTGGTGGTGTCTTTGATCGTGGTTCTCGTCGTGCGCCTCTGGCAGGTCCAGATGGTGCGCGGGCGGGAGTTCGTGGCGGTCGCCACCGAGACCCGCACCCGTGACGTGGTCGTGCCGGCGCTGCGCGGGCAGATCCTCGACGCGTCCGGCCGGCCGCTCGTGCGCAACCGCACCAGCCTGGTGATCTCCGTGGATCGGACGACGCTCGAGCGCATGCCCGACGGCGGCGCGGCCGTGCTGACCCGCCTTGCCAAGGTGCTCGAGATGGCACCGGACAAGCTCAAGCAGCAGATCCGCGCCTGCGGGCCGGGAGTGACCCGGCCGTGCTGGCCGGGCTCGCCGTACCAGCCGATCCCGGTGGACGATCGCGCGACCACGCGTGAGGCGCTGCAGATCCTGGAGCGGCAGGAGGACTTCCCGGGGGTCACGGCGGAGATCCAGGCGCGCCGTTACTACCCGGGCGGGAGCGAGGCGGCCCAGCTGCTCGGTTACCTTCAGCCGGTCACCCAGCACGAGCTGGAGAAGCGCCAGGGCCTCAAGGCCAGCTTCTCCGGAGTCGACCTGGTCGGCCGGGACGGGCTGGAGGCCGTGTACGACCCCGAGCTGCGGGGCACGTCGGGCCTGCGTCGCGTCCAGGTGGACCGGATGGGCAAGCAGATCGCCGTCGAGCAGCAGCGGTCACCGACGACAGGCGACACGCTGGTCACCAGCATCGACGCGCGGGTCCAGTCCGTCGTCGAGAAGGCGGTCGCCGAGGCGATGAAGAGCAACCCGGCGTCGGACGGCGCCGCGGGCGTGGTGCTCGACGTCAAGACCGGCCGTGTCGTCGCGATGGCGAGCATGCCGACGTACGACCCGGCGGTATGGACGGGGGGCATCTCCGAGCACGAGTACCAGCGCCTGCTGTCGAACAAGTCCGGCAAGCCGCTGATCTCGCGGGTGATCAAGGGCGAGTTCGCGCCGGGATCGACCTTCAAGATCTCATCGGTGTCGGCGATGGTCGCGGACGGCTCCCCGCTGCGCGGGACCTACCAGTGCCCGAGCTCGTACAACGTCAACGGGCGGGCGTTCCCCAACGCCGGAGGCATGAGCCTGGGCGCCATCTCGCTGCACACCGCCCTGGTGAAGTCGTGCGACACGGTCTTCTACCGGGCCGGGTACGAGGAGTGGCTGCGGGACGGCGGCAACAAACCGAAGTCCAAGGTCAAGGAGCCGATGCCGAGCATGGCTCGCGCCTATGGCTTCGGCAAGCGGACGGGCATCGACCTGCCGGGAGAGTCCCCGGGCCTCATCCCCGACCGCGCGTGGAAGCGCGACCTGTGGAACGCCACCAAGAACGAGATGTGCAAGCGGGCGAAGACCGGCTATCCGGAGATCAAGGATGCCGGCCGGGCCGCCTTCTCCAAGCGACTCGCCAACGAGAACTGCCTGGAGGGGTACATCTACCACGCCTACGAGGCGGCCAACTTCTCCATCGGCCAGGGTGACGTGCTCGTCACCCCGCTCCAGCTCGCCAGGGCGTACGCCGCGCTCGTCGGAGACGGCAAGCTCCGCAGCCCCAGGGTGGGACGGGCGCTGTTCCGCCCGGACGGCACGCTGGTCAGGGAGATCAAGGTCCCTGTCGTGGGCAAGCTGCCGATCAACAAGGAGACCCGGGACTACATCCGTGCGGCACTGAGTGAGGTGACCTCGGACGGCACCGCGGCCGGCGCGTTCAACGGCTTCCCGATGAAGCAGGTGCGGATCGGCGGCAAGACCGGTACCGCCGAGGTGTGGGGCAAGCGGGACACCTCCTGGTTCGCCTCGTTCGCTCCCGCCGAGAACCCGCGGCTCGTGGTCGTGGTGCTGGTCTCCCAGGGCGGTTTCGGAGCGGAGTCGGCCGCTCCGGCGGCGAGGAAGATCTGGGAGGGCATCTACGGCCTGGGCAAGAACGAGAATGGCAAGCAGCGCGAGGCCGCGTTGCCCTCCGGGCATCCCGTGGAGCGCCTGCCGGTCATCAAGCAGGACGGGACGGTCGCCCAATGATTCAGCAGGCGGCCGTGCGCAAGCGATCCTTCGCGAAGCGCGCGGTGGGGCGGGGGTCCGCGATCAGGCGGATGGACGGTCTGATGCTGCTCGCCGTCGCGGCCCTGTCCGTGATCGGGACACTTCTGGTCTGGTCGTCCACCCGGAGCTGGTCGTCGGTCGAGCCGACCGGGATGGTCAAGAAGCATGTGCTCAACCTCTTCATCGGCGCGGCTCTGTTCATCGTGGTCGCGATGTCCGACTTCCGGTGGCTGAAGTCGGCCGCGCCCATCGCGTACGCGGTGGCGATCTTCTCGCTGATCCTGGTCATCACGCCGCTCGGCTCGACCATCAACGGGTCGCATTCGTGGATCCTGCTGGGTGGCGGCTTCGCCGTGCAGCCGTCGGAGCTGGCGAAACCGGCTCTGGTGCTGACACTGGCGACGTTGCTCGCCAAGCCGGCCGACCGGACGGACCGACCTCGCGCCATCAGCGTGGCGTTCTGCCTGGGCGCCGCCGGGCTGGCCACGATCCTGGTGATGCTCCAGCCCGACCTGGGCACCACGATGGTCCTCGCCATGATCACCGGCGGGATGCTGGTTCTGGCGGGCGTGCGCAAGCGCTGGATCGTGGTGGTCCTGGCACTCGGCGTCGCCGGGGCGATGGCGGTGTGGTCCATGGGACTGCTGAAGCCGTACCAGGTGGCCAGGTTCACCGCGTTCATCAACCCGGCGAGCGATCCGCGGGGGGCCGGCTACAACAGCACGCAGGCGCTGATCGCGGTCGGATCGGGGGAGTTCTTCGGCAAGGGGCTGTTCCACGGCGGGCAGACCACCGGGCGGTTCGTTCCCGAGCAGCACACCGACTTCATCTTCACCGTGGTGGGGGAGGAGTTCGGCTTCCTCGGCTCGGCCACGGTGGTCGTCCTCCTCGGGGTCGTGCTGCTGCGCAGCCTGCGCATCGCCCGGCTCTGCAACGACAGGTTCGGCGGCCTGGTCGCCGGAGGCGTCGTGTGCTGGTTGGCCTTCCAGACCTTCATCAACGTCGGAATGACGATCGGGATCATGCCGATCACCGGTCTGCCGCTGCCCTTCGTCTCCTACGGCGGTACGGCCACGTTCGCCAACATGATCGCCATAGGTCTGCTCCAGGCGATATACATCCGGGATCGTCCCTACGGCGGCGGTGGCGCGTAGCCGGATCGGGCCTGTGGACGAGCGGACCTGGAGCGCCTTTTGAAGCGGATACGCTTGAGCCATGTCTGTCGAGTCACTGTTTCCTCGCCTGGAGCCGCTGCTGCCCAAGGTGCAGAAGCCGATCCAGTACGTCGGGGGTGAGCTCAACTCGACGGTCAAGGACTGGGACGAGGCGAGCGTCCGATGGGCGCTGATGTACCCGGACGCCTACGAGGTCGGCCTGCCCAACCAGGGTGTGCAGATCCTCTACGAGATCCTCAATGAGCTGCCCGAGACGATGGCCGAGCGCACCTACGCGGTCTGGCCCGACCTTGAGGCGCTCATGCGATCCGAAGGCGTACCCCAGTTCACCGTCGACGCGCACCGCCCGGTTCGCGCCTTCGACGTCCTTGGGGTGTCCTTCTCCACCGAGCTGGGTTACACCAACCTGCTGACCGCGCTCGACCTGGCGGGCATCCCGCTGGACGCGGTCGAGCGGACGGACGAGGACCCGATCGTGCTGGCCGGTGGCCATGCCGCGTTCAACCCCGAGCCCATCGCCGACTTCCTCGACGCCGCCGTCCTCGGGGACGGAGAGCAGATCGCGATCGCGATCTCCGAGGTCATCCGCGAGTGGAAGGGCGAGGGGGAGCCGGGCGGCCGCGACGAGCTGCTCATGCGTCTCGCCTCCACCGGGGGCGTCTACGTCCCGAAGTTCTATGACGTCGAGTACCACCCGGACGGGCGCATCATGCGCGTCGTGCCGAACAGAGCGGGTGTCCCGTCGCGTGTCTTCAAGCACACGGTCATGGACCTCGACGAGTGGCCCTATCCGAAGAAACCGCTCGTCCCGCTGGCCGAGACCGTCCACGAGCGGTTCAGTGTGGAGATCTTCCGCGGGTGCACCCGCGGCTGCCGCTTCTGCCAGGCCGGGATGATCACCCGTCCGGTGCGGGAGCGGTCGATCACCACGATCGGCGACATGGTCGAGAACGGCATCCGGGAGTCCGGCTTCAACGAGGTCGGACTGCTGTCCCTGTCGAGCGCCGACCATTCGGAGATCGGCGACGTGGCCAAGGGCCTGGCCGACCGGTACGAGGGCACCAACACGTCGCTGTCGCTGCCGTCCACGCGCGTGGACGCGTTCAACATCGACCTGGCGAACGAGTTCTCCCGCAACGGGCGCCGCTCCGGGCTCACCTTCGCTCCCGAAGGCGGCTCCGAGCGCATGCGCAAGGTGATCAACAAGATGGTCACCGAGGAGGACCTCATCCGCACCGTCACCACGGCGTACAGCCAGGGGTGGCGTCAGGTGAAGCTGTACTTCATGTGCGGCCTCCCGACGGAGGAGGATGTGGACGTCCTCGGCATCGCCGACCTGGCCAAGAAGGTCATCCAGGCGGGCCGTGAGGCGACCGGCTCCAGGGACGTGCGCTGCACGGTGTCCATCGGCGGGTTCGTGCCCAAGCCGCACACGCCGTTCCAGTGGGCCGCCCAGTGTGACCACGAGACGGTCGACCGCCGCCTGCGGGAGCTGCGCGACGCGCTGCGTGGTGACAAGGCGTACGGCAGGGCCATCGGCTACCGCTACCACGACGGCAAGCCGTCGATCGTGGAGGGACTTCTCTCGAGGGGCGACCGCCGTGTCGGCCGCGTGATCCGGGCCGTCTGGGAGGACGGCGGCCGGTTCGACGGCTGGAGCGAGCACTTCTCCTACGAGCGCTGGATGGTGGCGGCCGACAAGTCGCTGGCCGACGAGCCCGTGGACGTCGACTGGTACACCACCCGAGAGCGTGAGGAGCACGAGGTGCTCCCGTGGGACCACCTCGACGCCGGTCTCGACCGGGAGTGGCTCTGGCAGGACTGGCAGGACGCCGTGAGCGACGTCGAGGTCGAGGACTGCCGCTGGACGCCGTGCTACGACTGCGGCGTCTGCCCGACCATGGGGACCGAGATCCAGATCGGCCCGACCGGCAAGAAGCTGCTGCCCCTCACCGTGATCTGACAGGGGACTTCCACGCGAGGCTTATCCTGAAAGACGACGGACCGACATCGGAAGGACGACTTAACACTGAAACCCGTTCCTGATGGGCCCCCGCCCGCGCCCGTGGTGCAGCGCCTTCGTGTGCGCTACGCCAAGCGTGGACGGCTGCGCTTCACGAGTCACCGCGACATCTCCCGTGCCGTCGAAAGGGCGGTACGGCGAGCCGACATCCCGGTGGCGTACAGCGCGGGGTTCAGCCCCCATCCCAAGATCTCTTATGCCGGCGCGGCCCCGACCGGGGTGGCGAGCGAGGCCGAGTACCTCGAGATCGGTGTGAGCAGGCCGTGCGACCCGCACCGCCTCCGTGCCGACCTGGACGCCTCGCTGCCGCCCGGCCTGGACGTGCTCGACGTGGTCGAGGCGCGCGACAGCGGCCTGGCCGACCGGCTGGAGGGTTCGGTGTGGGAGCTGCGGCTGCCCGGGATGGATCCCGAGGTGGCCGCGAAGGCGGTCGAGACATTCGTCGCCGCCGACCGCGTGGAGGTCGAACGCCTGACCAAGAAGGGTTTGCGGCGGTTCGATGCCCGCGAGGCGGTACTGTCTCTGGCCGTTCAGGAAGGGGAGGGGAGAGCAGCAGGCCAGGAGCCGGATCGACCGTGTGTCATACTTCGCATGGTCGTTCGGCACGCGACACCTGCGGTTCGACCCGATGACGTACTCACGGGACTGCGTCTTGTGGCGGGCTTCGCGCCGCTGTCACCCCCCGAGGTGACCAGGCTGGCGCAGGGGCCGCTCGACGCGGCGACCGGTGAGCCCGCCGATCCGTTCGATTTCGATCGGGTGGGCGGAGACCGATAAGACTTGCCGCCGAGGCACCGCAAGGGAGCCCGGCGGACCGCGAGAGACGAGAGCTCCCGCGCGGCGCGGAGACGTGCCCGGGAGCTGACGGGAGAGCGCCCGCATGCTCGACAACGAGCCCAATGCCGGGGCTGTGAGCCTTGGCAGCGATACGACGACGACTGACAGGACGGCAGGGGGGACGCGGAGCGGAGCCGGTGGCGGCACCACTCCGGTGCGCCGCCGTTCGGCGAGCAGGCCCGCCGGGCCGCCGCCGGAGCCCGAGGACACCCCCCCGGCCACGATGACCGCACCGGCCGCTGAGCCGGCATCCGCGCAGCCTGAGACCGCACCGGCCGAGGCCGCGCAAGCGGAGCCGCAGGCCGCACCGGCCGCCGAGGACGCGAAGCCCAAGCGGGCGACCCGCCGCAAGGCCACCGCGAAGGCCGCTGAGGAGACCGCGGAGGACGCGGGTCCGGTCAAGCCGGCCCGGCGGAGCCGTACGCGCAAGGCCGCCGAGGAACCGGTCCCGGACACGACCGGGCAGCCGGTCGCCGAAGCGCCGGCGGAGCCCGCGGGCGAGACGGCGGCCGAGGAGGTTCCGGCCCCCACCCGGCGGCGCCGTACGCGCAAGGAGACGACACCGGAACGATCCAGCGCCATGACGGCGGCGGAGGCCGAGGTGGCCGCCGCGATGTCCCTGGCGCTGCCGGATGAGGAGCAGCTCGACGAGGTTCCCGCCGAGGAGGCCGAGGGCACCGAGGACATCGCTGCCGCCGAGGGCTCCGAGACCGCTGAGACCGCTGAGGACGAGGACGCCGATGTCGAGGCGCCCGACCGGAGCGTGGTGGCCGACCCGTTCGGGTTGCACGCCCAGCGCATGTCCGAGCCTCCGTCGCTGATGTTCCAGGCTCCCGCCGCGGTGTTCCAGCCGCTGTTCCAGGCCCCCGACCCGTTCTCCGTCCCGGTGGTCCGGCCGCAGCCGGCCGCACCCGCCGAGGAGGCGGAGGAGCAGGCCGAGAGCGCGGACACCGACGAGAGCGCCGAGCACGGCGAGGACGACGGCGAGGCGGGCGGCCGGCGCCGTCGGCGGCGCCGGGGCGGCCGCGGCCGCGGCGTCAAGACCCGCGACTCCGAGGACGGCGACGAGGCGGAGATCGAGGCCGCGGAGGAGCCGGAGGGCGAGGAGCGCGGTGAGACCGGTGAGGACGAGGCTGACGGCGATCAGGCCGGGTCGCGCCGCCGTCGCCGCCGTCGCCGCCGTGGCACAGAGGAGGCCGAGCTCACGGTCGACGACCCGCCCAACACCGTGGTGCGCATCAGGGCGCCCCGGGCGACCCGCGCCACGTCCGTGGACGAGGTCCAGGGCGTACGCGGCTCGACCCGCCTGGAGGCCAAGAAGCAGCGCCGCCGCGAGGGACGCGAGCTGGGCCGCCGCCGCCCGCCGATCATCACCGAGTCGGAGTTCCTGGCCCGGCGGGAGTCGGTCGAGCGGGTCATGGTGGTGCGCCGTCACGGCGGCCGCACGCAGATCGCGGTCCTGGAGGACGGCATCCTCGTCGAGCACTACGTCGACCGGGAGGCGAGCCAGTCCTACGTCGGCAACGTCTACCTCGGCAAGGTCCAGAACGTGCTGCCCTCCATGGAGGCGGCGTTCGTCGACATCGGCAAGGGCCGCAACGCCGTGCTGTACGCCGGTGAGGTCAACTTCGACACCGCCGGGCTGGAAGGCCAGCCCAAGCGGATCGAAGCGGCGCTGAAGTCCGGCCAGTCCGTGCTCGTCCAGGTCACCAAGGACCCGATCGGGCACAAGGGCGCACGGCTGACCTCCCAGATCAGCCTGCCCGGCCGGTACCTCGTCTACGTGCCGGACGGCTCGATGACGGGCATCTCCCGCAAGCTGCCCGACAAGGAACGGACGCGGCTCAAGCAGATCCTGCGCAAGGTGATGCCGGAGAACGCCGGTGTGATCGTGCGCACGGCGGCCGAGGGTGCCTCCGAGGAGGAGCTCAGCCGCGACGTGGCCCGGCTGTCGGCGCAGTGGGAGAACATCCAGCGCAAGGCCAAGTCGGCCAGCCCGCCGGAACTGCTCTCCGCCGAGCCCGACCTCACCGTCCGGGTGGTCCGGGACGTGTTCAACGAGGACTTCGCCTCGCTGGTCGTCGAGGGTGAGGACGCGTGGGAGACCGTGGACGAGTACGTCCAGTACGTCGCCCCGCACCTGGCCGACCGCCTCTCCAAGTGGGAGGAGTCGGGCGACGTCTTCGCCAGCTACCGCGTGGACGAGCAGATCGCCAAGGCGATGGAGCGTAAGGTGTGGCTGCCCTCGGGCGGCTCCCTGGTGATCGACCGGACCGAGGCGATGACCGTCGTCGACGTCAACACCGGTAAGTTCACCGGCCAGGGCGGCAACCTCGAGGAGACCGTCACCCGGAACAACCTGGAGGCGGCCGAGGAGATCGTCCGCCAGCTCAGGCTGCGGGACGTCGGTGGCATCATCGTGATCGACTTCATCGACATGGTGCTGGAGAGCAACCGCGACCTGGTGCTCCGGCGGCTGCTCGAGTGCTTGGCCCGGGACCGGACCAAGCACCAGGTGGCGGAGGTCACCTCTCTGGGCCTGGTCCAGATGACCCGAAAGCGGGTCGGACAGGGCCTGCTTGAGGCGTTCTCGACACCCTGTGACTGCTGTCACGGCCGTGGCGTCATCATCTCGTCCGAACCGGTCGAGGCGAAGCCCGAGCCGAGGGGCACGCAGGGCAAGATGGCCATCGAGAAGGCCGTGGCCGAGAAGCTCTCCACCAGTGAGGGCACGGCCGTCGCCGCGTCCGTCAACGGCCGTGACAGCGTCACCGACGCTCTTCACGCCGGAGACGACGCTCTCGCCGGTCAGCCTCGGGGACGTCGCCGTTCCCGCAGGAAGACGGCAGAATAGGACTTCGTCTTTCCCGGTGTTCCGCCCGGTTCGACCTGGGTACCGGTAATCCGGTACCCTAGTCAACCGGTGCGCCCGGTGGCGCGCCTGGCTTCGCGCGCCTACCCGGTTCGCCGGTCGTGTTATCGACAGCAGCTGGATGCGGGGCGCAGCATCTAAGCATTTAGCCAGAAGAAGGGTTCCGCGGTGTACGCGATCGTTCGTTGCGGCGGCAGGCAGCAGAAGGTCTCCGTCGGGGACGTCCTCGAGGTGGACAAGGTCGCCGGCGAGGTTGGCTCCTCGGTGTCGCTGCCGGCGGTGCTCGTCGTCAACGACGGCGATGTCACCACCGACGCTGCCACGCTTGGCAGGTTCCAGGTGACGGCCGAGATTCTCGGTGAGACCAAGGGCCCCAAGATTCGCATTCTGAAGTACAAGAACAAGAGCGGTTACAAGAAGCGCCAGGGCCACCGCCAGCGGTACACCCAGGTCAAGGTGACCGGCATCAACCCCGGACAGTAAGTATTTCCCGGGGGATGTCCCCCGAAAGGGAGTGAATCATGGCACACAAGAAGGGCGCCTCGTCCACCCGGAACGGCCGCGACTCGAACGCTCAGCGTCTGGGCGTGAAGCGCTTCGGTGGTCAGCTTGTCAACGCCGGCGAGATCATCGTTCGCCAGCGCGGCACGCACTTCCACCCGGGTGACAACGTCGGCCGTGGTGGCGACGACACGCTGTTCGCCCTCGCGGCGGGCCACGTGCAGTTCGGCACCAAGCGGGGCCGGCGCGCGGTGAGCATCGTCCCGATCGCGGAGTGAATCCGCTCGGCAAACGGTTGTAGATGAGGCGGATCGAATTCTCGGTCCGCCTCATCTCTTTTTCTGAGGGGCACAGCGGTGAAAGCGCGCCGACCCCTCCCATGAGGGGAAGCAATGGCTGATTTCGTCGATAACGTCATCCTCCACATCAAGGCGGGTGATGGCGGTCACGGCTGCGCTTCCATCCACCGGGAGAAGTTCAAACCGCTCGGCGGCCCCGATGGCGGGAACGGCGGCCGGGGCGGTGACGTGATCCTGGAGGTGGATCCCAACACGGCCACCTTGCTGGAGTACCACCACCGCCCGCACCGCCGGGCGGCCAACGGCAAGCAGGGCATGGGGTCCAACCGTGACGGCGCGACCGGCGAGACGGTCGTGCTGCCGGTCCCGAACGGCACCGTCGTGAAGGACGCCAGGACCGGCGAGGTGCTGGTGGACCTCGTCGGGGCGGGTACCCGGTACGTCGCGGCCCAGGGCGGTTTCGGCGGGCTGGGCAACGCCGCGCTGGCCAACGCCAGGCGCAAGGCCCCCGGCTTCGCGCTGCTCGGCGAGCCCGGTGACGAAGCCGAGATCATGCTGGAGCTCAAGACCGTCGCCGACGTGGCGCTGGTCGGGTTCCCGAACGCCGGCAAGTCCTCTCTCGTCGCGGCGCTGTCGGCCGCCCGGCCGAAGATCGCCGACTATCCGTTCACCACCCTGATCCCCAATCTCGGCGTGGTGACCGCGGGGGAGACCGTGTTCACGGTCGCCGACGTGCCCGGACTGATCCCCGGAGCGTCGGAGGGCAAGGGACTCGGCCATGAGTTCCTGCGGCACGTCGAGCGTTGCTCGACCATCGTGCACGTCCTCGACTGCGCCACCCTCGACCCGGGCCGTGATCCCCTCAGCGACTTCGACGTGATCGAGGCCGAGCTCGAGGCGTACGGCTCGCTCCAGGACCGGCCGCGGATGGTCGTGCTGAACAAGGTGGACGTGCCCGACGGGCGGGACCTCGCCGACATCGTCAGGCCCATGCTGGAGGAGCGCGGCCTGCGGGTCTTCGAGATCTCCGCTGCCTCGCACGAGGGCCTGACGCCCCTGTCGTACGCGATGGGGGAGATGGTGGCCCGGGCACGGGCGGAGGCTCCGGTCGAGGAGCCGACGCGCCTGGTCATCCGGCCGCGCCAGCTCGGCGAGACCGGGTTCGCGGTCAAGCGGGTGGACGAGAACACCTTCCAGGTCACGGGCGAGAAGCCCGAGCGCTGGATCCGCCAGACCGATTTCACCAACGACGAGGCCGTCGGCTACCTCGCCGACCGGCTGGAACGGCTCGGCGTCGAGGAGGCGCTGGTCGAGGCGGGCGCCCAGGTCGGCGCCGAGGTGGTCATCGGTCCGATGGAGGGCGGATACGTCTTCGACTGGCAGCCGTCCCAGGGCACGCAGACCCGGATGGCCGGGCCCCGCGGTACGGACAGCAGGCTCGCCTGAGAGGGGATGGGCGGATGAGCAGGGAGCAGGTCGGTACGGCCGCGCGGCTGGTCGTCAAGGTGGGGTCGTCGTCGCTGACGACCCCGCAGGGCACCATCGACGTGGACCGAGTGGACGCGCTGGTCGACGTGCTGGCCGCGCGCCGGCTGGCGGGCGGGCAGATCGTGCTGGTCTCCTCCGGCGCGATCGCGGCGGGACTCGGCCCGCTCGGGCTCAGGAGCCGTCCCAAGGACCTGGCCACCCAGCAGGCGGCGGCCTCCGTCGGCCAGGGCGTGCTCGTCGCCCGTTACACCTCGTCCTTCGCGAGGTACGGCCTGCGGGTCGGCCAGGTGCTGCTGACCGCGGACGACATGATGCGCAGGTCCCATTACCGCAACGCGCGGCGCACGCTGGCGCGGCTGCTTGAGCTCGGCATCGTCCCCGTGGTCAACGAGAACGACACCGTGGCGACCGACGAGATCCGGTTCGGTGACAACGACCGGCTCGCCGCGCTGGTCGCCCACGTCACGTACGCGGACGCGATGGTCCTGCTCTCCGACGTGGACGCCCTGTACGACGGCGACCCGCGCAGGGACGGAGCCCGGCGGATCACCGAGGTCCGCGGGCCCGAGGACCTGGAGGGCGTCGAGCTGGGCACGTCCGGCCGGGTCGGCACCGGCGGCATGGTCACGAAGGTGCAGGCCGCCCGCATCGCCACCGGCGCCGGGGTCCCCGTCGTCCTCACCGCGGCCGCGCACGCCGCGCACGCGCTGGCCGGTGACGACGTCGGCACCTATTTCCATCCGGTGGGCCGCCATCCCGGCACGCGGCTGCTCTGGCTGGCCCACGCCGCCACCGGCCAGGGGCGGCTCCACCTCGACGAAGGCGCGGTCGAGGCGGTCGTCGGGCGGCGCAAGTCCCTGCTTCCCGCGGGTGTCGTCAAGGTCGAGGGCGACTTCTCCGCGGGCGACCCGGTGGACCTCTGCGGTCCGGCCGGCGTCGTCGTGGCCCGCGGGCTGGTCAACTACGACGCGAGCGAGATCCCCGAGCTGCTCGGCCGCTCCACCCGGGAGCTGGCCAGGGCGCTCGGTCCGGAATACGAGCGCGAGCTGATCCACCGGGACGACATCGTCATACTGGGGCACCACCACTAGTTCTGGAGTGCGGAGCATGTCTGAGGTAGAAGACTTCCTGAAGGTCGCCCGCGCGGCGAAGGACGCCGCCACCGTGCTGGCCCCGCTGCCGCGCGCGCCGAAGGACCTCGCGCTCCGCGCCGTCGCGGACGCCCTGGTGGCCCGTTCGGCCGAGATCGTCGAGGCGAACGCCGCCGACGTGGAGAAGGCCCGCGCGGGCGGCGTGTCCGAGGCGATGATCGACCGCCTACGGCTCGACACCGGCCGGATCGAGAAGATCGCGGCTGCCGTGCGCGAGGTGGCCGAGCTGCCCGACCCTGTCGGCGAGGTGGTGCGGGGCAGCACGCTGCCCAACGGGCTGGAGCTGCGCCAGGTGCGGGTGCCGCTCGGGGTCATCGGCATCATCTACGAGGGCCGGCCCAACGTGACCGTGGACGCGGCGGCGCTGTGCCTCAAGAGCGGCAACGCCGTGCTGCTGCGCGGCTCCTCCAGCGCGTACTCCTCGAACACCGTCCTCGTGCGGATCATGCAGGATGCGCTGGCGGCGACTGAGGTGCCCGCCGCGGCGGTGCAGCTCGTCCCGGGGCAGACGCGGGAGTCGGCCAAGCAGCTGATGAGGGCCCGCGGCCTGGTGGACGTGCTGATCCCGCGCGGTGGCGCGTCACTGATCAACAGTGTGGTGGAGGAGTCCACTGTGCCCGTCATCGAGACCGGCGTGGGCAACTGCCACGTGTACGTGGACGCCGACGCCGACATCGAGACGGCGCTCTCGATCCTGATCAACGCGAAGGCGCAGCGGCCTTCGGTGTGCAACGCGGCCGAGACGCTCCTCGTGCACGCCGACATCGCCGGGGAGTTCCTGCCGCGGGCTCTCACGGCGCTCAAGGACGCGGGCGTGACCGTCCACGGCGACGAGCGGGTGCGCGCGCACGGCGCCGACGTCGTGGCGGCCACCGAGGAGGACTTCTTCGCCGAGTACCTCTCGCTGGACATCGCCGCGGCCGTCGTCGACTCGCTCGATGACGCCGTCCGGCACATCAGGACGTATGGCTCGGGCCACACCGACGCGATCGTCACCCGGTCGCAGCGGGCGGCGCGCAGGTTCGTGGCGACCGTGGACTCGGCCGCGGTCGCGGTCAACGCCTCCACCCGGTTCACCGACGGCGGAGAGTTCGGGTTCGGCGCCGAGATCGGCATCTCGACGCAGAAGCTGCACGCTCGCGGCCCGATGGGCCTGCCCGAGCTCACGTCCACCAAGTGGATCTACACCGGCGACGGGCACGTCCGAGGGTAGCCGCCGACCGGAGCCGCTCCGGACCCGGACGGGGTCCGGAGCGGACGCGTTCCGGGTCAGACGTGGGTGAGGAGGAGGCGTGAGCCGAGGCCCGCGTCCCTGGCCCGCAGCGCGGCGTCCACGCGGGTGGGTGCCTCCAGCTTGTTGAGCACGTTGCTGACGTGGTTGCGCACGGTCTTGGGGGCCAGGCACAGCTCTCTTGCGATCTCGGCGTTGGAACGGCCGTCGGCCAGGTATTCGAGCACCTCGCGTTCGCGCTGGGTCAGCCCGGGGAACGGCATACGCATCACGGGGGCGCTGAGGTGGGCCAGCAGCCGCGTCCCGACGCCCCGGCCGAACACCATCTGTCCCAGCGCGACGGAGCGGAGCGCCGCCGCGACCTCGCCGGGTTCGGAGCCCTTGAGCAGGTGCCCGTAGGTCCCGGCCCTGAGGGCGGTGAGCAGGTTCCTCCCGTCGTCTCCTGTGCCCAGCGTGAGGACCCGTACGGCGGGACATCTGCGGGTCAGGTAGTCGACGACCTCTGGCATGGCGACGTCGATGAGGGCGACGCGGGGGCGGAGCCGTGCGGCGAGCCGCATCGCGTCGATGGGCTCCGAGGCGGTCCCCGTGACGGTGATGTCCGTGCAGTCGTGGAGTGCGGACCGGATCCCCTCGAGGTACAGGGGATGCTCGTCGGCTATCACGACGGTGACCTGTCCGGTGCCCCGCCCGGTCGTGCGATCGGTGTCCATTGAGGTGAACCACCGCTTTCTTGGTTGTGTTCTCCCGATTGCCGCCGCACGCGTTCCCCCGGTGCGACGGACTACCCCCAAGGATTGTCTAGGGCGCTTGAGAATGACTTGTGGTTGCCTTCACCGGGGCCAATGTTGCGCAAAGTATCCAGCGTGTCACTAGGGGAGGCGACGCTGTGGGGCTTGGCTGTGCGCATGGAGATTGTGGTCGCCCTTTGCATGGCCGTCGGCGTGGTCGTCGCCGCCGACCGGCTCATGCTGTGGCTGGAGAGCCGTGGGCACGTCAACTGGCGGCGCACCGGGCCCCGAAGGCTGAACGCGGAGCCCGAGACGGAGCTGGAGCTCCTGCTGAAGGACTCGTGATGAAGCGGGTGCTCTACGCCGTCGTCGCGTTGATCGGCAGGTCGGTGCTCGGGGTCATCTTCGTCACACACGGCTGGGAGAAGTACAGCAACGGCGTCGACGCCACGTCCGAGCAGTTCGCCACGGCGGGCATTCCGATGCCGAGCGTCTCGGCGATGTTCGCCATCCTCGCCGAACTCGGCGGTGGCTCACTGCTCATCCTGGGGCTGCTCACGTCCGTCGCGGGAGTCGCCGTGAGCATGGTGGCCGCGGGGGCGTTCCTGTACGTCCACGTGCCGCACGGGCCCGGTGACGGCGGCCTCGAACTGGTGCTCGCGCTGGGTGCGCTGGCTCTGGTCATCGCGGTCGCGGGACCGGGCTGGCTGAGCCTCGATCATCTGCTCGCCGAGCGCCGGCGGAGGGAGGGGGCCGTCCCCGTCTCGGCCTGATATCCGCCCGGCGTGCCTCCCCGGATTTGTCCCCGGAGGCCACTATGGTTGTCCCTCCTATGGGTGGACGTCTGGGGCGGGTCGGCCCGTACGCGCTGCTGGAGCGGCTGGGCCGGGGCGGCATGGGCGAGGTCTACCTCGCGGCCAACCGCCGGGGCGAGCAGGTCGCCGTGAAGATGCTCCGCGACCCGCTCGGCGACGATCCTGACGCCCGATTACGCCTTGAGCGTGAGGTACGGGCCCTGCGGAGGGTGGAGAGTCCGTACGTCGCGCAGGTCCTGGACGCCGACCTGTCGGGCGACCGGCCCTATCTCGTGATGGAGCACATCGAGGGCGAAACCCTGCTCGACGCGGTGCGCCGGGCGGGGCCGCTCGCCGAGTGCGACCTGATCTCGCTCGCCCAGGGGCTCGCGACCGCTTTGGCGATCACGCATGCCGCCGGTGTCGTGCATCGCGACCTCAAACCGGCGAACGTCCTGATGGGCGTGGACGGGCCGGTGCTGATCGACTTCGGGATCGCCCAGGTCCTCGACGCGACCAGGCTGACCATGACGGGGACCTTCCTCGGCACTCCCGGTTACGCGGCGCCCGAGCTTTTCGCCGACGAGACCGTGGGACAACCGGCCGACGTGCACGCCTGGGCGGCGACGGTGGCGTTCGCCGCCACCGGACGGCCCACCTTCGGCAGGGGGACCGTGGAGTCCCAGATGTACGCGATCCTGCACGGCCAGGCGGACCTGGCCGGAGTGCCCGCCGCGCTGCTGCCGCTGATCCGGGCGGCCTTGCATCGCGACCCGAGCAGGCGTCCCACGGCCGCCGTGCTGGCCGACCGGCTGGCCCGGCTCGCCCGCGCCTCCGCCGAACCGGCGTTCACGAGCGGTGGGCGACGCCGTGCCGCGCCTGAAGAGCCGGAGGAGACGCACGACGGGAGCAGGGCCAGGATCCGGGACAGGAGTGCGGACAAGGCCGCGGAGGGGGCGCGAGACCGTGCCCCGGCGACCCCCGCCGAGGCGCGGCGACGTGGGCGGCGCACCGTACGGCGCTCCGGTTCCGCGCTCGCGGCCGAGGCCGCGGCGGACACCGCGCCGGGCCTTCCCACCGGCAGCGCCGCGCTTTTGGTGCTCGCGCTGCTCGCGGTCCCGTGCGTGGTGGTGTCGCTCGTGTTCCCTCTCGCCACGTTCGCGATCACAGGGACGCTCGCGGTCCTCACCAGGGCTCTGTGGAGCGGTCACTGGCTGGTGCGCAAGCGGGAGTCGCCCCGGGTGCGGGGCCTCCTGCGGGTGCTGACCTTTCCCCTGACCCTGGCGGGCTCGCTCGTCTCGGCCGTGGCCTGGCCCGGGCTGCCCGCCGCGGCCGCGGCCTTCGCCGCGCTCTGGCTCACGGCCGGAGCACGCCTGGAACCCGAGTGGTGGACCCAGGCGGTGCCCGTGACGGTCGCGGGGATCGCCTTCGGCGTCGTCACCGGCGGGATCATCGGCCGTGAGGTCGAGCGCGTCGGCGCTCGGGTGCCCGAACTGCGGAGAGAGGGCTTGCGGGCGCTCGCCGTGCTCGGCGGCTTCGTCGCGTTGTGCGCGGCTGCCGTGCGAGCGGTGGCGTTCTTCGTCTAGGTATCCGTCCGAACTCCGGACGGGATGGATCCGTCGGCGAGTGTGTCGCCGTGCCGTCCGGGGGGCGCCCCCCGGACCCGGCTCCTAGTTCTCCCTGCGGGCGAACTTGTTGAAGATGCGCTCACCGGCGTTGACCGCGCCCTCGGCGACGTCGCGCAGGACGCCGATGAAGGGGTCCTGGGACTGGGACCACGACTCGCGGTAGGAGTTGGCGGCGGCCTTGACCTCTTCAGTGATCTTGGCGTTGGCGTCGTCCTCGCGGCGTGGGTAGTTCCCGGCCAGGATGTTCTCGTACTCGCCGGTGCGGCGCCAGCGGTCGAGTTCGGCGACCCGGGTGACCGCGAACGGGTGGGTCGTGCCGATCAGGTTGAGGACCTTGAGCAGGCCGTCGCGGACGTCGCCGCCGGTGTCGTACTCGCGGGCCTGGTCGAGGAACGCCTCGATGTTCATCTCGTGCAGGCGGGAGCCTCCGGCCAGCTTCATCAGGGCGCGCAGCGCGGCGTCGGGGTCCTGCCCGGCGAGCAGGCCGCCGCGGTCGGCCGACATCTCGGCCTTGCGCTGCCACTCCTCCAGGGCGGCCA
Source organism: Microtetraspora glauca (assembly GCA_001570385.1). Classification (GTDB taxonomy): domain Bacteria; phylum Actinomycetota; class Actinomycetes; order Streptosporangiales; family Streptosporangiaceae; genus Microtetraspora; species Microtetraspora glauca. The sequence goes on from BBYL01000016.1 coordinate 25,094, forward strand.
CGATGACCCGCAGGCCGATGTAACCGAGCGGGATCCAGGCCACCCGGGTGGCCAGGCGGGTGAGGATCGCCAGCATCGTGCCGTAGACGGCGTGGCCCGACAGGATGTGGGAGGTCTCGTGCCCGATGACGAAGCGGAGCTCCTCCTCGTCCATCAGGTCGAGCAGGCCGGTCGAGACCACGATGAACGGCTCGTCGAAGCCGATGGCCATGGCGGACACCTGAGGATCCTGCTGCACGTAGATCTCGGGGATCCGGTGCAGGTCGAGGATGTACGCGCTGTCGCGGCCCATGTCGTGGAGCGCGCGGAACTGCGTGTCCGTCGTGCGCACCGCGGAGGCCAGGAACATCAGGCGCAGGCGGCGCTCGCTGAACAGGCCGGACATGCGCTTGAGCACCGAGTCGAATCCGCTGAGCGAACGCATCGCGACGAGCGCGGAACGGTCGGCGGGGTGTTCGTAGGCGCGGGAGCTGATGCCGGGCAGCTGCACGCGATTGCGATCGGGAGTGGTCATGCTCCGCATGCTATGTCGGTGGAACGGGCCGCGCGCGGGAGAGTGATTTAGAGGGGTAGTTCCGGTCTAGTACGACTTGCAGGCTAGGGTCCGTTTCATGAGAAACGGGGCGGCGACCAGACGGCTGGGCATCATGGGAGGGACGTTCGACCCGATCCATCATGGTCACCTCGTGGCCGCGAGCGAGGTGGCGCACCACTTCCGGCTTGATGAGGTGGTGTTCGTACCTACCGGGCAACCGTGGCAGAAGGCCGACAAGACGGTCACCGCCGCCGAGGACCGCTACCTGATGACGGTGATCGCGACGGCGTCGAATCCCCGTTTCTCAGTAAGCCGGGTCGACATCGACCGTCCGGGGCCGACGTACACGATCGACACGTTGCGCGATATCGCGTCCATATACGGACCGGATGTGGAGCTGTACTTCATCACCGGCGCCGACGCACTCGCGCAGATCCTGAGCTGGCGGGACGTGGACGAGCTGTTCACGATCGCCCACTTCGTCGGTTGTGACCGTCCGGGGCACGCGCTGCTCGACCCCGGCCTCCCCGAAGGCAGGGTGAGTCTGATCGAGATCCCGGCGCTGTCGATCTCCTCGACGGAATGCCGTGAGCGGGTCGCCGCGGGGGAGCCCATCTGGTACCTCGTACCCGACGGGATCGTCCAGTACATCAACAAGCGGGGCCTCTACCGCGACGCGGAGGGGTGACCTGACGGGCGCCGAGGCGCTGCTCAGGGGCCCGGCGGGCGGCTGACGGGCGCGGGGCCCCGGACGAGGATCGAGGGGTGGAATCGGTAGCCCGGTGGCGTACGTTGATACGGCGGGAGTGCGTCCGGATAGGGTCGGGCGCGAAAACGGGATTGAATCACCCGCCGTCCGGTGGGCACCCTTGGAGGAGCCGATCGGAACGCGTGCCCGGCAATGGAGGACAGAACCACATCGTGACCGCATCTGAGAGATCGCTTCAGCTCGTGAGCGTGGCCGCCGAGGCCGCCGCGGAGAAGCTGGCCGACGACATCATCGCCTATGACGTGAGCGAGCAGCTCGTCATCACCGACGCCTTCCTGCTCTGCTCCGCCTCCAACGACCGTCAGGTCCGCGCGATCGTGGACGAGATCGAGGACAGGCTCCGCATCGAGGCCGACGCCAAGCCGGTCCGCCGCGAGGGCGAGCGTGAGGGGCGCTGGGTGCTCCTCGACTACATCGACATCGTCGTTCACGTCCAGCACGAAGAGGAGCGCACCTTCTACGCCCTGGAGCGGCTCTGGAAGGACTGCCCCTCGATCGAGCTTCCGGAGAGCGTCACCAAGGTGGCCGCGCAGCGGGCCGGCGGGGCGGCCCGGTGACCGAACGCCTCAAACCGGCGGCGGGGAGGCCCGCGTGATCCGGCGGGTGGTCTGTCTGCGCCACGGCCAGACGAAATGGAACGTCGAACAACGCTTTCAGGGCCACAGCGACATCCCGCTGGACAGGACCGGGGTGGCCCAGGCGGCCCGGGCGGCGTCCCTGCTGGCCGCGCTGAAGCCCACGGCGATCGTCTCCTCCGACCTGCAACGCGCCTACGACACCGGAGCCGCCCTCGGCAGGCTCACCGGCCTCGGCGTGCAGGTGGACAAGGAGCTGCGCGAACGCGGCGGCGGCGCCTGGGAGGGGCTGACCCGCGAGGAGATCAAGGCGGGCTGGCCGGCCGAGTTCGAGGCGTGGGAGGCCCCGGGCGGTGAGGTGGTGGCCGACGTCGCCGACCGCGTCTCGGAGGCGATCCGGCGCTGGGTCGCCCGCCTTCCGGACGACGGCCTGCTGGTCGTCGCCTCCCACGGCGCGGCGCTCCGGCTCGGCATCGCCCGCCTCCTCGGCCTGCCCGAGGAGCTGTGGTCCGCCCTGGGCGGGCTCGGCAACTGCTCGTGGTCCGTCCTGGAGGAGGGCCGTCGAGGTTGGCGGCTGCTCGAGCACAACGCGGGAACGCTTCCCGAGCCCGTGAGCAGCGACGACAGGCCGGAAGCGGAAACCGACCGCTGACGCGTGCGGTTCCCTCCAGGTGTCGATTAGGTAAACGGCAAATGGTCGCTATATGCTCCTCGGGCGCCGCGTCGAGAAGACTCGAAGCGGTGACCAGGGGCTATAGCGCAGCTGGTAGCGCACCTCCATGGCATGGAGGGGGTCTGGGGTTCGAATCCCCATAGCTCCACCCATCTTTCGCGGCCCAGGCCGCGCGACAGACCACCGCCGGAGGCGAAATCCGGGGCGGCCGGTGGTGGCGGTAACCTACTGGCCATGCTCCCGACCCCTGACGCGCGATGATCGGTGCCTATTCCGGCTGGCTGATCGGCGCGGCCCTCCTGCTCGCCCTGATCAGTCTGATCACGGCCATCCGGAACCGGCCCATGGGCATCGTCCTGCTTGCCGGGCTCGCGCTCATCGAGGTGGCCCTGCTCGTACAGGCGGGCCTGGCGGTGACGCGGCTGTCCGACCTGGAGCAGGAGACGGCCACCTTCGTCGGCTATCTCGCCGGGACCGTCGTGATCCCGCCCGCCGCCGTGTGGTGGGGCAAGGCGGAGCGCACCCGCTGGGGCCCCGGCGTCATCGCGGTCGCCGGGTTCACCGTCGCGGTCATGACGGGACGGCTCCTCCAACTCTGGAACGGTACGGCGTGAGCGCTCAGGTGACATCGGGGCCGGGCCGGGTCCTCGTCGCCGTCTACGGCGTGTTCGCCCTCGCGGCCACCGCGCGCGCCGCCGTGCAGATCGCGACGCGGTTCGGCGAGGCGCCGCTGGCGTACCTGCTCTCGGCGTTCGCCGCCGTGGTGTACATCCTGCTCACCGTGGCCCTGGCCCGCGGGGAGCGGCGGCTCGCCCTGGCGGCCTGCGTCGTCGAACTGTCGGGCGTGCTGATCGTCGGCACGCTCAGCCTCGTCGACTCCGCGGCGTTCCCGCACGCGACGGTGTGGTCGGGCTACGGCGCCGGCTACCTCTTCGTGCCGCTCGTGCTGCCGATTCTCGGGTTGTTCTGGCTGCGTCGCCGCGCCGTGGTGACCCGTACCGGCGAATCGGACTAGAGCGGGTCACACGGGGCAGGGCAATCCTCCGAACCCACGAGGACAGGAGGAGAGGCATGAGCTCGATCGAACACTCGGTCAACGTGAACGTCCCGGTGCGCACCGCCTACAACCAGTGGACCCAGTTCGAGAGCTTCCCCGAGTTCATGGAAGGCGTGGACTCCGTCAAGCAGGTCACCGACACCCGGACGTACTGGGTCGTCGAGATCGGCGGCATCCGGCGCGAGTTCGACGCGGAGATCACCGAGCAGCATCCGGACGAGCGGGTGGCCTGGCGCTCGCTGGACCGGCCGCACCAGTCCGGGGTGGTGACGTTCCACCGCCTCGACGACGATCACTCGCGTGTCACGCTCCAGTTGGCGTACGACCCCGAAGGGGTGGCCGAGACCGCGGCCGACGTGCTGCAGATCGTACACAGAAGGGTCAAGGGCGACCTGGAGCGGTTCAAGACCTTCATCGAGTCGCGCGGCACCGAGAGCGGTGGCTGGCGCGGTGACATCCCGGCCCCCCATCAGGAGGGCGGATCCGGCACCGGATACGACATCGGCGAGCCGATGCCGCCCCAGCCGGTGAACCCGCAGTACCCGCCCCAGTCCCCGCTCCCCGCCCCCGGTCCCGGACCGGTTCCGCCAGCCGGCGGCCCGGGAACGCGCCTGCCGCGTACCTGACCTGCGCGCCCCGGCACGCCGGAGTGCCTGTACGGGTGTTACAGCAGTGTTCGCGGTTCATGTCGGGAACACGCCCTCTGGTATGGTTGTCGAATCATAGGATGAATCGACACTGAAAGAGGGTTGTCACCGGCATGACCGCCGTCGTCGTACGCAGGGGCAGATCGGGATCGGTCGCCTGGCTCGTCGGGCTCGGTATCGTTCTCGCGGCGCTCAATCTGCGGACCGCCGTGACCAGCGTGGGCCCCGTGCTCGACCAGGTGAGCGCGGGCCTCGGCATGTCGGGCGTGGCGAGCGGGCTGCTCACCACGCTGCCGGTGCTCTGTTTCGCCCTCTTCGGGGCGATGACCCCGGCGCTCTCCCACCGGGTGGGCGAGCACCGACTGCTCCTGACCGCGCTCGTTCTGCTCGGGGCGGGGCTGTTGCTGCGCTCCGCGGTGCAGAGTTCGGGCGTGTTTCTCGCGGCCAGCGTGGTGGCGCTGTCCGGCGGCGCGATCGGCAACGTGCTGATCCCGACGCTGATCAAGCGCCACTTCCCCGCGCGGGCCGGGATGATGACCACTGTCTACTCGACGGCCATGGCCGTCGGGACCATGCTCGCCGCCGCCGCGACCGTGCCCATCCAGCGGGCCGCGGGAGGCAACTGGCACGTGGCACTCGGTGTGTGGGCGGCTCTGGCCGCCGTGTCCGCCATTCCGTGGCTTGCGCTCGCGCGCAGTGAGCCGGAGCGGCACCGGGTACGCGGGACGGGACTCGGCGAGCTGGCGCGCAGCAGGCTGGCCTGGGCGATCGCCGCGTACTTCGGCACCCAGTCCCTCATCGCGTACGTCATGTTCGGCTGGCTTCCCCAGCTGCTGCAGGACAACGGGTACACGTCGGGGCAGGCGGGAACGATCCTCGCGGTGTTCACCGGTCTGGGCATCCCGATCTCGATGCTCGTCCCGGCGCTCGCCGCCCGGATGGCCGACCAGCGGTTGCTGGTCATCGGGTTCGGCGCCGCGTACGTGATCGGGTTCGCCGGGCTGCTGACCGGGCACGCGCTCTGGGCGTGGACGATCGTCGTGGGCATCGGCATGGGCTCCTTCCCGCTCGCGCTGGCGATGCTCGCGCTGCGCGCCCGTACGGCCGAGGCCACGGCGGCGCTGTCGGCCTTCGGGCAGAGCGCCGGATACCTGATCGCCGGCGCCGGCCCGCTCGCCGTGGGCGTGCTGTACGAGGTCAGCGGCGGCTGGACGATGCCGTTCGTGCTGTTGTTCGCCGTGGTCGCCGCCCAGATGGTGGCCGGCTGGTACGCGGGGGCGCAGAGGGTCATCGAGGACGAATGACACCGGTGCGGCTTGCGTCTCCACGGGGGCGGCGCAAGCCACACAAAAGTGGATAGTTCGCCAGCGATACCCCTTACGATCATTCCCAAAACCTGAGGAGTGATCGTGTCTGACCCCATTGCCCCGGCCGGTGTGAACCCGCAGATCCCCAACGCCGCCCGCATGTACGACTACTACCTGGGCGGCAAGGACAACTTCGCCGTCGACAGGGAGATGGGCGATCTCGTGCTGGGGATCTTCCCCCAGATGCGGGAGATCGCGCTCCAGAGCCGCGAGGCGATCCGGGAGATCGTCGAGCATCTCGCGGGGCAGGGGATCAGGCAGTTCCTCGACCTCGGATCCGGCATGCCGACCCGGGAGAACGTCCACGAGATCGCCACGCGGGTCGCGCCGGACGCCCGCGTGGTCTATGTGGACCACGACGAGGTCGTCTGCGCGCACGGCCGCGCCCTGCTCGCCGAGCCGGAGCGTGTGGCCATGGTGCACGCGGACGTGCGCGACCCGAAGAGCGTCCTCGACCACCCCGAGGTGCGCGCGGTGATCGACTTCGATCAGCCGGTCGGCGTGCTGATGATGTTCCTGCTGCACCTCGTCCCCGACGAGGACCGGCCGCACGAGTTCGTCGCGGAGTACCGCGCGGCGCTCGCGCCGGGCAGCTACCTGGCGGTCGCGCACGCGGGGAGCGACGCCACGCCGGAGACGATGGCCCGGATCACCAAGCTCTACGAGCAGGCCAACTCCCCGTTCCGGCCGCGCTCGCGGGACGAGGTCGCCGCCTTCTTCGGTGACTTCGAGCTGATCGCCCCATGGGATCTGACCATCCCCGAGGACCTGCCCATGTTCATGGACGAGGACCTGGCCAAGACCGGCTACTGCGGGCTGGGCCGTAAGCGCTGAATCTCTCCCGTTCACCAGGGATGCCGGAGTCGGTGGGCGCAGGCCGCGCCTGCCGGCGGAGGGGGTCGGTCGGCATCGCTGGAGCGGCGGTTCCGCGCGGAGCCCCCGCCGACCCCGCGAATTCGCACACAGAAATACGATGTTTATCGAACAGTGGCCGGTAATTTATTTCCCTCTGTTATGATAAGCATATTCACTATTATCCGTCATTAGCATTGTGGGCGTAATTCCGATCCGAAAGGGAATCCGCCTGTGTGCTATGACGCCGATGCCGTGCCGCCGATCCACGGAGCGCCCGTAACGACCGCCGGTTCCACGCGCCTCCCGCTGACCTCCGCCGACGGCGCCGAGTTCGCGGCGTATCTCTCCCGCCCCGGTCGGGCGTCCGGAACGGGCGTGCTGGTGCTGCCCGACAACCGCGGGCTGTCCGGCTTCTACGAGCAGCTCACCGTCCGGCTCGCCGAACAGGGCCACCACGCGCTCGCGATCGACTACTTCGGCCGGACGGCGGGCACCGAACCGCGCGACCCCGACGCGTTCCCCTTCATGGAGCATCTCGGCGCGCTCACGAGAGACGGCCTGTACGCCGACATCGCCGCCGGGGCGGACCGGCTGAGGCGGGAGGGCTGCGCGGCGGTGGTCTCGCTCGGCTTCTGCTTCGGCGGGCGGATGGCGTTCACGTCGGCTCTACCCCGGTTCGGCCTGGCCGGAGCGATCGGACTGTACGGATATCCCGGCGTGCTCTTCGGGGCGGCGGGACCCACGCAGTTGGCGCCCGAGCTGGAGGCGCCCATCCTCGCGATGTTCGGGGGAGGGGACGAGGGCATCCCCGCCGACATGGTCGCCGCGTTCGGCGCGGCGCTCACGGACGCGGGCGTCGAACACGAGATCGTCACTTATCCGGGGGCGCCGCACGGGTTCTTCGAGCTCGGAATGGAGGAGTTCGCCGGGGCCTGTGCGGACGCCTGGACGCGCACCCTCGCGTTCCTGGCCGGGCATCGCCCGGCCGCGACGGCCGGGGCGTGAACAAGAGTGGCCGCCCGAGGCGACCTGACCTCGCCTCGGGCGACCACCATGCAAGGGTACGGCCTGACCCCGCCCTTCGGAAATTCCCTTCGGCGGTCCGTTTCCCAGAATATTGATTCGTTCCCGAAATGAGGAGTTCCAGCCGGGAGCGATCGGACGGAAACCCGCGTGCGCGGTGCCGCGCGCCGCGATAGCGTGCACGCGTGCGATTGATCATCTCTCCGCCGCCCGCCCGATAGCGGGCGGACCCTCTCGTGAGCCGGCCCAGAAGCGGTCCGGCCGATGGTGGCTGCCCGCTTTCCGGGCCCTTCCCACCACTCACATGAGAGACATCGATGACGCACGTTCCTGCCCTGCCCGTACGCCGGGGCCTCATCTTCGTGTCCGCCGCCGGGATCGCCTGGGGAACCGGCGGCGCGGTCGGCGACTTCCTGCGGCGGGCGGGAGATCTCAGCCCCCTGGCCGTCACCTTCTGGCGGTTCGTGATCGGGGCCGCGCTCCTGCTCGGCGTGACCTTCATCGGCCGCCCGGCGGGCTCCCGCCGGGCGGCCGATCCGCGCCGGTCGTGGCGGATGATCCTGGCGCTCGGGACGACCATGGCCGTCTCCCAGGTCGCGTACTTCGCGGCGATCGCCGAGAGCGGCGTCGCCCTCGCCACGATGATCGCCATGGGGGTGAACCCCCTGTTCGTCGCGGCCGGGGGCCGGCTCCTCCTCGGCGAGCGGCTGAGCCGCACCGCGAAGACGGGCGTCGGCGCGGCCGTGGCGGGACTGGCCATGCTCGCCGGAGGACCCGGCGAGTTCTCCGCGGCCGGCGCGGGATACGCCGTCCTGTCGGCGGCGGCCTACGCCGCGATGACGCTGCTGAGCGGCGCGAAGCGGTCCGGCCGGGCTGACCGGGAGGGGGAGGCTCGGGGGGACACGGTCGCCTGGTCCTTCGTCGCCGGTGCCGTCTGCCTGCTGCCGCTCGCCCTGGCGGACCGTGTGCTTCCCTCAGGAGGTGATCCGCTCGCCGCGACGCTGTCGCTGGCCTACCTGGGCATCGTCCCGACCGCGCTCGCGTACGGGCTGTTCTTCGCCGGGCTGGGCGTGGTCAGCGGTACCACGGCGGCGGTGGTCGTTCTGCTGGAACCGTTGGTCGCGGGGGCGATCGGCGTCATCCTGCTGGGCGAGCACCTCACCCCGCTCCAACTCGCCGGTGGGGCGCTGCTGATGGCCGCCGTCTACCGGCTCGGCCGGGCCGAGCTCGCCGCCGGCCCGGCGGGGGAGGGCGACGGCCGCGCCTGACCCCACCGGCCGCGGTTCACGCCAGGCGGAACGTCGTCGAACCGGACCGTCCCGTACACCGGGGCGGGACGGTTCGACTCCGCCGCTACCCGGCGAAGCGGCGTTCCGGCAGGCCCGCGCCCGCGCCGGGCAGCACGAACAACGACCCGGCGAGCGGCTGCCCCTCCTTGGCCTCCGACGTGATGTAGAGATCGGTCAGGCCGGGGCCGCCGAACGCGCACGCGGTGGGCTGGTCCACCGGAACGTCCACCACCCGGTCCAGCCGCCCGTCGGGCGTGTACCTGCGCACCTGGCCGGCGCCCCAGACCGCGACCCACACGCATCCGTCGGCGTCCACGGTGATCCCGTCGGGCTGGCCGCCCTCGATCGCGGTGAACACGCGACGGCCGGAGATGTCGCCGCTCGGGGCGTAGTCGAAGACGTCGAGCCGCCGGGTGGGCGTGTCGGCGTAGTACATGAGCGTGCCGTCCGGACTCCAGGCGATGCCGTTGCTGATGGTCACGCTCTCCAACGCCGTGGTGACGGCGCCGCCGGGGTCCACCCGGTAGAGCCGCCCGCCGCCCGGCGCCTGGTCGTACCGCATCGTGCCCGCCCACAGCCGCCCCTGGGGATCGACCGCGGCGTCGTTCCCGCGTACGCCCTCGCGCGCGAGGTCGGCCAGCCAGCGGAACCCGCCGTCGGGGTCGAGCAGCCCCACCCCGTCGACCAGGTTGAGCACCAGCCCGCCGTTCGTGCGGGGTCTGGCCGCGCCGACGTGTTGCGGCGCGTGCCGTACGGTGTCGGAGCCGGTCGACGGGGAGAAGTAGTGGATCTCCGCCGCGGGGATGTCCACCCAGAGCAGCTCGCCCGTCTCCGGGAGCCATGTGGGTCCTTCGGCGACCTGGGCGCGGGTCTTCAACGCGATCTCAACCACGGATCCCGAGCCTAGCCGAGCGATCCTTTCCCGCCAGCACGGCCGCCGCCGCTTCGAGGGCGCTGTGGACGGACACCTCGCCGAGCAGTCCGGGGGCGGCCACGGAGTCGCCCGCGAGCCAGACGCCGCCGCCCCGGTCGATCGCGGGCCGGTCCCGCCAGGTACGTCCGGGAAGATCGAGCGCGCCGGTCCGGCCCGCCGCCACGGCGTCGCGCCGCCAGGTCAGGCGGTCCCGCCAGCCCGGCAGGCCGAGGTCGGCGATCCGCTCCAGCCTGGCGACGGCCGCGGCCTTCGATTCGTCCGGCCGCATGGGCATCTGGAGCTGGACCAGGCTCTCAGCGCGAGGGGCGAGCGACGGGTCCGGCAGGGAGTACCGCTCGAAGAAGCCGCCCTCGTCCAGGTCGGAGACGAGGAACAGGTCGCCCGGCCTCCGGCGTACGGCCAGGTCGAGCAGGACGGCGCGGCCACCCTCCCAGCGCAGGGTGTCGTCGCCGAGCAGGTTCCTGGCCGCGTCGAGCGACGTTGCCACGATCACCGGACCGGCGGGGAGTTCGTCGACCCGCGATCCGGTCTCGACGCGCACCCCCAGGTCGCGTGCGTGCGCGGCCATCCGGTCGACGACCCGGCCCCAGCCGCCGATGACGTAGCGGACTGTGGGATAGCGCGGCGAGAAGGCGCGCCGGAGGCGTTCCCAGACGAAGGCCGCGGACAGCCTGCCCGGATCGGCGTCGTAGGTGACGACGCCGAGCAGGCCCGCGGCGGCGCGCGCGGGTCCCGCGCCGAACCGGCGCCCGGCCCACGAACCGAAGTCCTCGTCCACGGGCGCGCGCACCCCCCGCCGGGCGGTCATGGCGAGCAGGCCCAGCGGCGGCCGCACCGTCAGCCGGTCGCGGTACCTGAACCTGCTCCGGGCCAGTGCCCTCAGCGGCAGGCTCACGTACGGCTGGACCAGCTTCCGCTCCGCCAGCCACCGGAACGGCGCGCCGTCGTAGAAGACGTGCGTGCCGTCGTTCGCGACGTACGGCGCGGCGGAGGAGCGGGCCCGGCCGCCGAGGGTCCGGTGCGCCTCGTGCAGCGTGACGGCCGCCCCGCCCTCGGCGCACGCGATCGCGGCGGTCAGCCCGGCCAGTCCGCCGCCGATGATGGTGATGTTTTGGCTCATGTACTCCGGGACGTGCCGCCGGGCGTGATTCGTGACATCTTCTCCGGATTGGCGATGAGATAGATGGTCTCGATCTTGCCGTCGGAGACGACAAGGGAGATCACGGTGACGGCGCGGCCCTCGGCGGTCGCCACGAGCGCCGGGCCGCCGTTGACGTCGGTGATCTCCAAGCCGATCGAGGTGAGATCGCCCGCCCCGATCGAGGTCAGGAACCGCCCGACCCCGTTCTCGGACGCGATGGCCATGAGGAACCGCGCGACGTGATCCCGCCCGGTCATCACCCGCAGCGGCGCCTTCGCCCTGCCGCCACCGTCGCCGACGAACGTGACGTCCGCCTTCAGGAGCTCCATGAGGCCGCGCAGGTCGCCTTCGGCGCAGGCGTCGGCGAAACGCTCGGTCACCCGCCTGCGCTCCCTCCGGTCCACGTCGAACCGCGGCCGGCGCTCCTGCACGTGGTCGCGGGCCCGCCTGGCGAGCTGCCGGACGGCGGGTTCGCCCCGGCCCAGGATCCCGGCGATCTCCGCGTACGAGAAGCCGAACGCCTCCCGCAGGACGAACACCGCGCGCTCCAGCGGCGACAACGTCTCCAGGACGACCAGCAGGGCGAGCTCCACGCCGTCGGCCAGGCCGGCGCGTTCCGCCGCGTCCGGCTCGGTGCTGACCGGCTCGGGCAACCACGGGCCGACGTACTCCTCGCGTTGCGCCCTGACCCGCCGCAACCGGTCGATCGCCAGGTTCGTGGTCACGCGTACCAGGTACGCCCTGGGGTTCCCGATCGCCCCCGCGTCCACCTCGGACCAGCGCAACCACGCGTCCTGCACCACGTCCTCGGCGTCGGCCGCGCTGCCAAGGATGCGATACGCCACCCCGGTGAGCAGGTCACGATGGCTGACGAACAGTTCGGTGCTCATAGGACCTCAGACGTATCACGGCCCACCGATGTGACATCGCCGCGTTCGGTTACCGTCCGGCGCGCCGATTCCTATACACTGACAGGCGTCGCAAGGGGCTATAGCGCAGCTGGTAGCGCACCTCCATGGCATGGAGGGGGTCTGGGGTTCGAGTCCCCATAGCTCCACTCGTTCGATCAGGTCGGCGGCGTTCCACCACAGGGAGCGCGCCGGCCTTCCGCGTTTCGCCGCCGGGTTCGGGGGTGGCGCCGGCTCCCGCGGCCGTAACATGCCGATCATGCTGAGCCGGCGGGCAGCCTTCCTGATGTCGCTTCTCCTCGTCTCCGGGTGCGCCGCGTACACGCGGGACGCTCCCACGGGCGCGGCGGACACGTTCACGGACCCCCGGCCGGCCGCGGCGGGCGCCGGTCCGGCGAGCAGGCCGTCCCCGGAGGCGTCCTCCGATCTGTCCTCGGCGCCGGGTCCACGTGGCCTGGTGCACCACGGATCGCGGAAGTCGACGATGGTCGCGCTGACCTTCGACGCGGACATGACGGCGTACATGCGGGGGCAGCTCGACCGGGGCGAGGTGGACTCCTACGCCAACCCCCGGCTGATCGCCGAGCTCCGGCGGCTCAAGGTGCCCGCGACGATCTTCATGACCGGGATGTGGATCGAACGCTATCCCCGCGTGGCGGCCGGGCTCGCGGCCGATCCGCTGTTCGAGGTGGCCGACCATTCCTACGATCACGAGGCGTTCGCCACCCCCTGCTACGGGCTGGGCCGTACCCACGACATGAGGCGGAGCCTCCGCAGGACCGAGGCCCTGCTCGACCGGCTCGACCCCGGCCACCCGAGGTTCTTCCGGTTCCCCGGAGGTTGCTTCGACAAGGCGGCGCTGAAGGCGGTCGCCGCGGAGGGCCTGACCCCCGTCCAGTGGGATGTGATCGGCGGGGACGCGTTCGCGACCTCGAAGGACGCGATCGTGAAGCAGACCCTCGACGGTGTGCGCGGTGGGTCGATCGTCGTGCTCCACCTGGGCGGTGGCAAGCCGTCCGGGCTGACCGACGACGCGCTCCCCGCCATCGTCCGGGGACTCCGGGAACGCGGGCTCCGGCCGGTCACGCTCTCCACTCTGCTGCGGCATCGCTGACGGATCGGGCGATACCGGTGGCTCGCGTGGAGGCCTATTGCCCGATTGTCTGATATCACGCGATGAGCACGGTTTGCCGTCGCTTACGTGACGGGCTCGGCTTCGCCGTACGGCATGGCGTCGTAAGGGGCGAACGGGAGCCGACGGAGGTGCCGGATGAAGCCGCGTTTACCAGTCCTGGTGGGGATCGCCCTGCTGTCAGTCACTCTCGCCGCCTGCGGTGGCGGGGGAGAAACACCGTCATCGGCCGGCCGGGCCGCCCCCGGCGACCAGGCGGCGGTGGCCGACGGCCAGGAGCGCGACGCCACCGCCGAGCAGATCTCGACGTTCGCCCTCGACGTCGACACCGCGTCGTACGGCTACGCGCGCCGGGCGATCCTGGAGGGCAGGCTGCCTGAGCGCGACCAGGTCAGGACCGAGGAGTTCGTCAACTCCTTCGAGCAGGACTACGCCGAGCCGGACGACAACGGCTTCGCCGTACACGTCGACGGGGCCAGGACGAGCGGCGGCGCGCTGGTCCGGGTGGGGCTGCGCACGCGCGGCGTCGGCACGGAGGAGCGCAGGCCGGCCAGCCTGACCTTCGTGGTGGACGTCTCCGGATCCATGGCCGAGACCGGCAGGCTCGACCTCGTGCGCGACGCCCTGCACACGCTCGTCGACCAGCTCATGCCGGGGGACCAGGTGTCGATCGTGTCCTTCAGCGACTCGGCCCGCCTGATCAGCCCGATGGTCCCGGTGACGGAACGCTCGCGGCTGCACGGCGCCATCGACGAGTTGAACACCGAGGGATCGACCAACCTGGAGGACGGCCTCGTCACCGGCTATCAGGAGGCGTCCCGGGCGTTCCGCTCCGTCGCCACCAACCGGGTGATCCTGCTCTCCGACGGTCTCGCCAACACCGGTGAGACCGCGTGGCAGGCCATCCTCGACCGGGTGAGCGACTACGCGGGCAAGCAGATCACCCTGCTGTGCGTCGGCGTCGGCCGGGAATACGGGGACCACCTGATGGAGCAGCTCGCCGACAACGGGGACGGCGCCGCCGTCTACGTGAGCTCGCAGGAGCAGGCGCGCGAGGTCTTCGTCGACCGGCTCCCGGCCAACCTCGACCTCCGTGCCCGCGACGCCAAGGCGCAGGTCGTCTTCAACCCGGCGACCGTCGAGTCGTACAGCCTGCTCGGGTACGAGAACCGGGAACTGGCGCCCGAGGAGTTCCGCGACGACTCGCGCGACGGCGGCGAGGTCGGGCCGGGCCACTCCGTGACCGCGCTCTACTGGGTACGGCTGCGCGCCGGGGCGTCCGGGCAGCTCGCGACGGCCACGGTCCGCTGGCTCGACCCCGACAGCCGCAGGCCGGCCGAGATCAGCCGCGCGGTGGACACGGGTGACGTACGCGGCGACCTGTGGACCTCGGCGCCGATCCGACTCCAGGTCGACGCGGTGGCGGCGGCCTTCGCCGACTACCTGCGTGCTCCGTGGTCGGACCGGAGCGAGCGGTTCGGGCTGGGGCTGGCCGACCTGGCGGACCAAGGTTCCCGCCTCGCGGCGGCCACCGAGGATCGCGACGTGACCGAGCTGGCCGATCTGATCAACCGGACGCGGTCCCTCAGCTGATCGGTTACAGCCTGGGCCGGGAAGTCCTATACACTGGCGTGGCGCCGCGTGGGGAAACCCGTCGCGGGGTCACCAAGGGGCTATAGCGCAGCTGGTAGCGCACCTCCATGGCATGGAGGGGGTCTGGGGTTCGAATCCCCATAGCTCCACTCGTGGGCCGTTCTCAAGACGGCTGCAGGACAGTTGACGGGATCCCGTCCGATCGTCTGGATCGGACGGGATCTCGTGTTTTCCGGGGCCTTCGGGTCGCTGGACGGGCCGGTTCTGGCCTGTGCGGCGGCTGGGATGGACGGCGCTGCTGGTGTCGGGCCGCCGGGAGCGCGTGAGCGGTAATCCGATTGCGGCGTCGCGTCCTCGGCTCATAGCGTGAGAGCGAAATCGGACGGCGCAGGTCGCGAGAGCCGCGAACGCCCCGCTCGCCGGTCGCTCCGCCACGGGGATCGTGTTTCGAGGGGAGAAAGAGGAACGGCCTCTCCTGCGCCGTGCCTCGCTCGGACGATGACACCTGAGAATCTCGTACGCCTGCTGGCGGAGCCGAGCCGAATGCGGGTTCTGGCGGCGATCGCACTCGGAGCGAACACGCCGTCCGACATCGCTGAGGCGTCCGGACTGTCGGCGAAAGACGCGTTAAGGGCCGCTCGACGGCTCCAGGACCACGATCTGATCGTGGCGGGCGACGACGGGTTGCGTGTGGATTATGAGCGACTCAGGAATCTGTCGCGTGACATAGCGGATTCGTCACGGCCAGAGGGCGGTGAGCCGACGGAATCCGCCCTGCTGCCCTTCGTTCAGGGCAGGCGGCTGACCACGGTTCCCGCGCAGCAGCGCCGCCGGTACGTCGTTCTCGAGCACATCGTGGCGCGGTCCTTCGAACCGGGCGTCGCGTACGAGGAGCGTGTCGTCAACGACAAGCTTCGCGAGTGGTGCGATGGGGGCGAGGTCGACCATGTGGCCGTTCGCAGGTACCTCATCGACATGGGCCTGCTCACCCGGGGCGGCGGGGTCTACCGGGTGAAGGGGGAACCGGCTCCCGAACCCGGCGTCGCCGAGCGCGTCGTCAGGGCCATCGGCCTCGAATAGCGGGGTTCCGCGGAAGTCGATCCCGTGGCCGACGTGGTCAGGGACGGCGGCGTGGGCGGGCTCCGGACGCGAGGAACGCGCCGGCGGTCAGGAGGGTCGCCGCGGCCTGGGCGATCAGGAACCCGGCAGGTGACGCCGGTCGGGCCAGAAGGGCGGCGAGCGCCGGGGCGCAGCCGAGCGTCGCGACGTCGATCCCGGTGAACGCCCACAGGACCGGCCCCATCGGGACCGGGCCGCCCGGGGTGTCGATCACGGGCAGTGAGTGGTCGATCGGCCCGCGCCCCGCGATGCGTAGGGCGGCGACGGCGAGTGGCGGAGCGCACAGCGGCACGAACGCCCACCATGACGCGCCCGCGACCGCTCCCGTGACGACCGGTCCGGTGATGGCCAGTCCGGCGAGCGCGGCCGCGAGCCAGGCTGCGGCGAGCAACGCGGGCGGGATCACCCGTGCCACTCTTGTCCATTCCCGTGTGGCGCCGAGCAGTCGGCCCAGGCCGGGATTCTCGCTGTCCCGGCGGGCCCCGGAGGTGCCGGAGGCCGCGGCGGAAAGGGCGCCGGCGAGCAGCGCGACCATTACCAGCGGTGTGATGCCACCACCGGCGACGGCGGCCAGCGCGGGGAGCGCCGCCACCGCGAGCAGCACCGCCAGGCGAGCGGGGTGGCGGCCCAGCCTGCGCGCCTCCACCCAGGCGACCGCGAGCGGCGCGGGCAGCCGCGGCCAGCGCCGGGACCGCAACCGGCGGGCCCGCCAGTGGTTGTCCTCGGCGATCCAGGTGAGCAGCGTGGGTTCCAGCGTGAGAAGGGCGTCGGCCGCCTGCCCCGTACGCACGGACGAGGCGATCACCGCCCGCGTGGGGAAGCCGGGCAGCGCCCGCCATGCCCGTACGGCGACGCCTGCAGAGGCCAGGGCGGCGCCGGCGGCTGCCGCCATGACAGCGCTCGCGGGCAGGCGGGGGAGCGAGGTGAGCAGGGAGCGCCACGGAAGGACCGCACCGCTCGCCGCCGCCAGCCCGGCGACGATCGCCAGGACCGCGATCGTGGTGAGCGCGACGCTCAGCCAGCCCCCCTCCGTGTCCGAACGCTGGGCCAGTACGGCCAGGGCCGATCCGCCGACGCAGGCCGCGACGCCGATGACGACGGCGCCGGTCACGCGGAGCGCCACGAGATCCGGGACTCCGACCACGGCCAGGGCGGCGATGCCCAGCACGGCTCCGGCGACGACCGACACGACCAGCAGCCGGACCACCGCGGGCCGGAGGACGGCACGCCGGTCGAGGGGCGACAGGACCAGCCAGGTGGCGTCCGCCGGAGACAGCGCGACAGGCCCGACCAGGCGCGCCAGCGCGACCAGGCCCGCGTACGCGAGGACGATCAGGGCCAGGCCGGTGCCCATCGTCGCCGGATGGACGTCGGCGACCGGTGCCAGCAGGAGGTTCCACGCCCGGGACAGGGGATCGGCGGCGATCGCGCCCAGCAGCACGACGGCGAAGACCAGCGTGTAGCGGTCCTGCCAGGTCCGCGTCCGTCTCGCCCGAGGGGCGCGGATGATCGCGCGAGCGGCGGCGAGGGTGTTCATCGGGCGGCTCCGGCAGCCAGGCGGCCGGAGGACAGGACGCTGTGCCGTGCGCCGGTCGCCGCGACGAGCCCCGGGTCATGGGTGGCCATGACGACGGTTCCTCCGTCCGCGGCGTATTCGATCAGCATCGCGGCCAGCCGGCCGCGGAAGGCGGTGTCCAGCCCGTGTTCCGGCTCGTCGAGGAGCAGCAGCCGGCTCGGCCGTACCAGTGCCGCGGCCAGGGAGAGCCGCTGCCGCTGGCCGGTGGAGAGCGTCGACGGGACGGCGTCGGCCCGCTCGGTCAGCCCGCAGCGCTCCAGCATCTCGCCGACGCCCGGCCAGGCGTCGCCCACCGGTTCGTGGGTGACCCGGACCAGCTCGACGTGCTCGCGTACGGTCAGGCCGGGGTACCAGGCCGGCTCCGCGGCGACCATGGCGACCGCGCGCCAGAACGTCGCGTCGTCCCGTGGCGGTGCGCCGAAGACGGTGACCTCTCCGGACGTGGGGGTTCGCAGTCCCGCCAGGCAGCGCAGCAGGGTGGACTTCCCGGTCCCGTTCTCACCCGCGACCGCGACGATCTCGGACTCGCGGACCGTCAGGTCGACCCCGCGGAGGACGGGGTTCGCGCCCATCTCGACGTGGAGGTCCTCGACAACGATGATCGGTTCAAGCACCACCCGAGCCTAATCGGATCGGCGCGGAGCGCGCAGGTCGCCGCTTTCCGTGCGGCGCAGGTCAGTCGGCGCAGGTCAGTCGGTGTGCGGAGGACGGGACCTGAAGGTCTGGCGGTAGGTGAGGGGAGCGACGCCCACCGCCGCGTGCAGGTGCTGGCGCAGGGACACCGTGGTCCCGAATCCGGTCCTCCTGGCGATCTCGTCCACGGTGAGATCGGTGGTCTCCAGCAGGTGCCTGGCCTGCTCCACCCTGCGGCCGGTCAACCAGCGCGCCGGGCTGAGACCCGTCTCCTCGCGGAACCGGCGGGTGAACGTGCGCACGCTCATCCTGGCGTGGGCGGCCAGTTCGGCCAGATCGACCGGCTCGTGCAGCCGTTCCAGCATCCAGGTCCGGGTCGGCGTCGTGCTGGTTCCGTGCGGATCGGGCAGGGGCCGCTCGATGTACTGCGCCTGGCCGCCCTCCCTGAAGGGAGGGGTCACACACCGGCGGGCCGCGCGGTTGGCGATCTCGCTGCCATGGTCCCGGCGGATCACATGCAGGCACAGGTCGATTCCCGAGGCCACGCCCGCCGAGGTGAGGATGTCGCCGTCGTCGATGAACAGCACGTCGGGATCGAGCCGTACCCGGGGGAAGAGCGACCTGAAGCGGCGGGCGTTGCGCCAGTGCGTGGTGGCCGGACGTCCGTCGAGCAGACCGGCCGCGGCCAGCACGAACGCCCCCGTGCAGATGGACATCAGCCGGGACCGTCCCGCCGCCGCCCGCAGGGCGGAGCGCAGTTCCGCGTCGATCTCGCCGTCGATGAGCGCCGGTCCGCCGTGGATGCCGGGGACGATGACGGTGTCGGCGGTCTCCAGGATGGAGAGGTCGTGGTCGGGCACCACGCGGTACCCGGCGGAGGTGCGTACGGGAGTTCCCCCGGGCGAGCAGGCCACGATCTCGTAGAGCTTCTCCCGGCCGGCGTTCTCGGCCACCTGGAAGACCTGCCCCGGGATGCCGAGGTCAAGAGGGGCGAAGTCGTCGAGGGCCACGATCGCGACGCGGTGCCGCTTCCCGGCCGATGACGCGCCGCCTGCGCCGTCCGCGCCGCCTGCGCCGTCCGCGCCGTCCGCGCCGAGCGCGCCGTCCGGGACGGCGTGAGACGGGGCCGGGCGCCCCGCGTCGGGCTCGGTCCGGGACCCGGATTCCGGAGTGCTGGAGGACATGGCCGGATTCTTTCACATATTGGCTTTCAGGCCACTCGTAGGCGACATTTCCCCCAGGAATGATGTCCGGGTGAGGGTGACAAGATTGAGAAGCACGCGCCTCCACCGCGCGTGGATCGTAGCCGCGGTGGCCCTGGTCGCGATCGTCGGTGCGGCGGGTTTCCGGGCGACGCCGGGAGTGTTCATCACGCCGCTCCAGGAGGAGTTCGGCTGGACGAGGGGCACGATCGGCCTGGCCGTGTCGGTGAACCTCATGCTCTACGGCCTGACCGCGCCGTTCGCCGCCGCGCTGATGGACCGGTTCGGCATGCGCAGGGTCGTGTCCGCCGCCCTCGCCCTGGTGGCCATCGGCAGCGGCGTCACCGTGTTCATGACGGCGAGCTGGCAGCTCGTGCTCTGCTGGGGAGTGCTCGTCGGGCTCGGCACCGGCTCCATGGCGCTCGTGTTCGTCGCCACCATCACCGACCGCTGGTTCGTACGGCACCGCGGGCTGGTCACCGGTGTGCTGACGGCGGGCGGTGCCACCGGCCAGCTCATCTTCCTGCCGGTGCTGGCCCATCTCGTCGAGATGTCGGGGTGGCGGGCGGCGGCGCTGACCGTGACCGCGTGCGCGCTGGTCGTCGTGCCGCTGGTGTGGTTCCTGCTCCGCGACACCCCCCAAGAACTCGGCCTGACCCCGTACGGCGCCGAGGAGGGCGCGGAACCGCCACCCGCCCGCCCGGCCGGGGGAGGGGCGGCGGCCCGGGCGCTGCGGGTGCTGCGCGAGGCCGCGCGCAACCGGTCGTTCTGGTATCTCGTCGGCGGCTTCGCCATCTGCGGTGCGAGCACGAACGGCCTGGTCGGCACCCATTTCATTCCGGCGGCGCACGACCATGGCATGACCGAGACCACGGCGGCCGGGCTGCTCGCGGCCGTGGGGGTCTTCGACATCGTGGGGACCGTGTTCTCCGGCTGGCTCAGCGACCGGGTCGACCCGAGGCGTCTGCTGGTCGTCTACTACGCGCTGCGCGGGTTGTCCCTGTTGATCCTTCCGCAGCTCTTCGCCGCGACGGCGCATCCGAGCATGCTGGTGTTCATCATCTTCTACGGGCTGGACTGGGTGGCGACCGTGCCGCCGACGGTGGCCCTCTGCCGGCGGATCTTCGGTGCCGACGGGGCGATCGTGTTCGGCTGGGTGTTCGCCTCCCACCAGATCGGCGCGGCGTTCGCCGCCACCCTCGCCGGGGTGACCCGTGACCACCTCGGGAACTACGACCTCGCCTGGTACGGCGCGGGCGTCCTGTGCCTGGCCGCCGCCCTGATGTCGGCCAGGATCGCCGCGAGGGTGAGGGAGACGCGGCAGGCTGGAATCCTGGTCCGATGAACCAATGGGTCCTCCCTCTCGTCGTACGGATCGAGCGTGCCGCTCCCCCCGAGCGCACCGATGCCCTCGAAGCGGCGGCGCACGCCGTGCTGAGCCTGCTCGACCAGGACGAATGGGCCGAGCCGATCGCCCAGTGGGAGCGGATCGGGATCAGGAAGGTGGTTCGCCGGGCGCGGGGGGCGGAGTGGCGCCGGGTGCTGGGCCTGCCCGGCATCACGGTCCAGGTTCGGACGGCCGAGGTGCGCGTGCACCCGCCGGTGCCGCTCGACGACTGGCCCAAGGATCTCCAGCGGCTCCAGGTCTCCGGGACCGAGCTGACCGATTCCGGTGTTCCAGCCGGTCCGGATCGGGACGGCGTGGTCCTCTGGGTGAATCCGCATCTGGAGATGACCGCGGGCAAGGCGATGGCACAGGCGGGGCACGGCGCCCAGCTCGCGTGGTGGGGCAGCGACGGGCGGGCCAGGACCGCGTGGCGCGGCCGGGGACCGGCGGTGGCCGTGCGGACCGCGACCCCCGGGATGTGGGCGTCGCTGGTGGACAGCGGCCTGCCGGCGGTGCGGGACGCCGGCTTCACGGAGATCGAGCCGGGGTCGGTCACGGTGATCGCCGACGCTCCCTGGCTCAGGCAGGGCGGCTTCCGTCCCGAGGGCTGGGGGCCGCTCCGCGCCACATGATCCTCGTTCCCGAAGTGTGATGGGGATCGCGCCCGAAATACAGCGATATGCCGTACGCTCCCGATCGTGTCACCTGGGGACAATGGGACGAAAGCTGTTCCGACATACGTGGCGGCCGAAGCGGAGACGACGCCGCTGCCCAAGATCGTGGTCCCCGCGCCCCCGCCGGCTCCCGGCGGCGGCAAGGGACTGGGCGACATGCCGATGCGCGTCGTCTACCGGACGATCGCGGCCGTGACCGCCGTCGCGGCGGTGGGCGTCGCGGGGTCCGTCGTCCTGCGCGGCGGGGATGACGACGCCTCCGCCCCGTCGGCGGTCGCCGCCCATACCGCGGTGGCGAGCCCGCCCGTGGGCACCCCCGGCGTGAGCGCCGCCACGACGGGCGACCCGGCCGCCACCCCGGCGATGACTCCGGCCGTGACCCCCGGGGCCGCCTCGCCCGCGGCTTCCCCGGTGGTGTCCTCCGGTTCCGTGACGGCCACCCCGTCGACCGGCGCCGCGACGGTCACGGCCGTCATGCAGGCCGCGCTCTCCGACCCGCGTATTCCGGCGTTGCCCGAGGGCGACCGGCGGCTGGGCCGGCTGTACGGCCGGGCGGCTCCGAGCCGTGGTGCGCTGAAGGACGATCGGTCGGGCGTCGCGTTCCCCAGGTTCGCCAAGGTGTGGAAGCTCGCCTCGGCCAGTCCGTTCGCCACCCGTCAGATGTTGCCCAAGGTCAAGGGCACGAACTTCCGGGGTCTGCTGGTGTCCTGCCCGGTGCCGATCCCGGTGCAGGCGAGTCCGCGCGACACGGCCTTCCTGGCCGCTCGGTGGACGCTGAACCACCACCCGTCCGGCGCGACGATCGCCTGGACCGCGTCGCAGCCGATCACCGTGAGCGACCGGGACGGCTGGCTGCTCGGCTTCACCGTCAACTACACGATCAAGGGCAAGAAGCGGAAGGCCATGGCGGCCCTCGCCCTGGTCGATGTGCCGAAGGACAAGCCCGCCCTGGTGTTCATGACCATCCCCGACACCCAGAAGAAGCACTGGCGCGACATTAATACCGTTATGTCGCACATTCGCGTGCTTTAGGAAGCAGTCCTCCGGGGGATGATTACGGCCATCCGAATCGGGGGGATCGATATGTCGAATCTGATCGCCGTCGCGTACGACGACGTCGCCACCGCGAACACCGTCCGGGAGAAGCTCTTCGAGCTGCAGAAGCAGAACTTGATCACGCTCGCGGACGCGGCGGTCGCGGAGCGCACCAAGGACGGCAAGATCAAGCTGCACCAGTCGACCAGCACGACCGGCATCGGCGCCGCCGGAGGCGCGCTCTGGGGCGGTCTCATCGGGCTCATCTTCCTCATGCCGCTCATCGGCATGGCCGTCGGCGCCGCCACGGGTGCCGCCGCGGGCGCGATGACCGACGTGGGCGTGGACGACAAGTTCATGAAGAAGATCGGTGAGGAACTCAAGCCCGGCGCGGCCGCCCTCTTCGTGCTCGTCACGCAGAGCACGCCGGACAAGGTCATCCCGCAGATCGCGCCGTACGGCGGGAAGATCATCCACACGTCGCTGTCCAACCAGGCCGAGGAGAACCTGCGCCAGGCGCTCGCGGGCGCCCGGGACTGAGGCCGCCGGGCGGCACCGGCACCGCCGCGAGGGCCCGGTGACATCGGTCACCGGGCCCTCGCCCTGTTCCGGGGGCGCGACCATCCCCCGCCCGCCGGGGGCCCCGCGTCTCAGCGCTCGGCGAGCACGATCACCGCGTCCCCGGGCGCGAACGCGATCGGTGACTCCTTGTCCGGGTTCAGCACCACGCCGAACCTCGGCGGCTCGTTGATCCCGGCGGCCAGGCGGTAGCCGATCGCGGTCTCACCGCGCCGCCTGGCCGACTCGATGACCGTCGAGAAGGCGAGCGGTGTCCCGATGACCACGTAGTCCTCCGCGGGGCGGGGATAGATCTCCGATCCCCTGGAGTCGAAGAGGTACCCGAACACGTCGGCCAGGCGCGGGTTCTCCGCGAGCTGCGCGAGGAGAAGGCCGATGACCGTGTCGCTGATCACGATGTCGTCGGCCCGGGTGACCTCGGCGAGCGCGCGGTTGTTCTCGTCGTGCATCTCGCTGACGATGGAGTACCGGTCCCCGAGCGTGGTCTGGATGTCGCGGAGCTGGAGCAGAGTCATCAGGGTGCGCGTGTCCGCGTGGTGCGTGCCGTACCGGTCGTCGGAGAGCACGATCACGTGCTGGTAGAGGCCCGCGCTGAGTGACTCGAGCGCGTACCTGTCGGTGATGTCGCATTCCTTGGTGTTCAGGGTGAGCCTGGCCAGGCCCGTGAGGCCGCCTCCCGCGCCGGGGTGGTCGCTGGCGACGTCGATCGTCGATCCCGCCGGGACGTACCCGTCGAGGTAGCGCACGATCTGGGCGGCCCGGCCGTTCCAGCCGAGCAGAAGGGTCCGCTCGGGGCCGGGCCGCTCGTGCGCCATGCCGACGATCCGTTCCTCTTCCACGGCGGGCGCGCCGCCCGAGAGGTGGATGAGCGAGTCGTCGTGGGCGATCAGGATGATCTCGTCGTCCGTTCCGATCACCGTGTCCATCGGCGGGTTGAGCACCACCTTCCCGGCCGCGCGCAGCCCGATGACGGTCGCGCTCCGATAGGCCCCGAGAGCCTCGCCGTACGGCACGCCGGCGAGGGACGGCTCCGGCCGCAGGTAGATCTCCCCGCCGTCGAAGTTGAGCAGGTCCATGCAGACGACCGACATGCCGGACTGCCGGGACGACTGGACGATCAGCCGGGACGCGGTGTCGTCGGAGTCGACCAGATGGACGCCGGGCCCGCCGGCGAGGCGTGCCGCCGCCATGTTCCGGGATGCGGCGACGGCGGCCACCACCGGCGGGTGGTCGCCGTCGCGCTTCGCGAGCGCGAGCAGGGTCTTGATGACGTGCGCGTCCGGATCCTCCCCTTCAGGGGAGAGGACGACGACGGATCTGGCCGTCTCCAGGCTCATCAGGGAGAGGTCCGCCGGTTCCGTCGGCCGCCCGGTACGGCAGACCAGACGGGTGCGGCCGGTATCGCCCACCTTCGTGCGGATGGCCTGCTCCATGCCCGGCTTGTCGTGGTCGGAGAGGATCGCGATGACGGATCCGCGCTGGCTCGCGTGCGCCTTGACCAGCTCGCCGACGATCGTGAAGACCTGCTCAGACCAGCCGAGGATGACGGTGTGGCCGCTCTCGATGATGCGCGAGCGTCCCTTGCGCAGCTCCTCGATCTTGCCTTTGAGGCCCGCGGACAGCACGCCGACCAGCGTGCTGACGATGAAGATGCCGCCGAGGGACGCGGCGAGCATCAGGGCGAGGAACGGCGCGGTGCCCGAGTCGCTCGCGATCTTGCTGGGGCTGAGTGCCCGGACCAGGGTCATCCAGAGCACGCCGGGCAACCCGGCGTGGTCGAACACCTCGTCCGGCGTGATCCACAGGGTCAGCCCCGAGACGATGAGGATGAGGGCGAGCGACGCCAGCCCCAGCCAGCCGATCAGCGCCACCGTCCCCTTCGACATCGTGTTGTCGAACCAGTAGCGCAGCCGTTCCCGGATTGTCGCCCTCGCCACCGAAATCTCCCTACAAGTCGATCAATAACCGCAAAAAGGTATCGGTGCTGACGGCTGGAAGACATGGGGAATGTGAGCACTAAACTCGACATCCGTGACCGAACTCGTTCTCGCCTCCGCTTCCCCGGCCCGCCTCGGAGTCCTGCGCGCCGCCGGCCTCGATCCGAAGGTGATCGTCAGCGGCGTGGACGAGGACGCGATCACCGCGGAGACCCCGGCCGCGCTCTGCCTGGCCCTCGCCGAGGCCAAGGCCGCCGTCGTCGCGTCCTCGCTCGACGTGGGCCTCGTCATCGGCTGCGACTCCATGCTGGAGCTCGACGGCGTCGCGTATGGCAAGCCGTCCTCGCCGGAGGACGCCGTGTCGCGCTGGCGGTCGATGCGGGGGAGGACCGGCCGCCTGCTCACCGGCCACTGTGTCATCGACGTGGCGTCGGGCCGCAGCGCCTCCGACGTGGGCGCGACGGTCGTCCGGTTCGGGGCTCCCACCGACGACGAGATCGCGGCCTACGTCGCCAGCGGAGAGCCGCTGAAGGTGGCGGGCGCGTTCACCCTCGACGGCCTCGGCGGATGGTTCGTCGACGGCATCGACGGCGACCACGGCAACGTCCTCGGCGTCTCCCTTCCGTTGCTCCGCCGCCTGTTCGCCGCGGTCGGCGTCTCCGTCACGCGTCTCTGGCCGGGCGCCGGCTGACCTCCGACGGGCGAGATGGGCGAGATCGCGACGAATGATCCGAGGCGCTAGCCTGCCGGACATGAATGGCATCGGGAGGCCCGTCCGGCGAGAGGCCGGCGGCTTCATGAGCGGCGTCGGCTCTGTCTTCAGAGGGCTCGGATGGGTGGCGCGGCATCCCCGGTGGTGGCTGTTCGGACTCGTCCCGGCCCTGATCGCGTTCGTCCTGTACGCCGTGGCGCTGGTGTGGCTGGGCACGCACGCCGGTGATCTGGCCGAGTGGGCGACCCCGTTCGCGGACGACTGGGGCTGGCGGGACGCGTTCCGGACGTTCGTCGGCATCCTGATCTTCGTGGGCGGCCTCGCGCTCGCCGTGCTCACCTACGCCGCGGTGACCCTGGCCATCGGCGAGCCGTTCTACGAGAAGCTGTCGGAGAAGGTCGAGGAGGATCTCGGCGGCCTTCCGGGCGCCGTCGACGCCCCCTTCTGGCGGTCGCTGGGGCGGTCGATCCGGGACAGCGTCGTGACGCTCTACTACGTGCTGCTGTTCACGATCCCGCTGTTCGTGCTCGGGTTCGTGCCGGTCATCGGCCAGACCGTCGTGCCGGTGCTCGGCGCGATCGTCTCCGGCTTCTTCCTGAGCGTCGAGCTGACCGCGCTCCCGCTGGAACGCCGCGGCATCCCGCGCAAGCAGCGCTTCGCCCTCCTGCGCGCCGACAAGGGGGCCACGCTCGGCTTCGGTGTGGTCCTCTTCCTGGCCTTCATGGTTCCCCTCGTCGCCGTCGTCCTCATGCCGGCCGCGGTGGCGGGCGCCGCGATGCTGGTCCGCGAGCGGCTGCTTCCTCCACAGCGGACCTGATATCCCCAGAACGCGGCTCGGCCGCTTCGCGGGAGAGAGCGTCCGCGACGCTCTCGATCCATGACCTCCATCTCGACGCTCGTGCTCTCCTCACCCGCCGACATCCTCGCGGCGGTGCCGTACCTCATCGGCTTCCACCCGCAGGACAGCCTGGTCGTGGCCGCGTTCGCGGGGAGCGCGCTACGCGTGACCACCCGGTGGGACCTGCCGATCGGGCCGGGGGCGCTCGATCCGCTGGCCGCGCTGCTGCGCCGCGAGCGGATGACGATGGCCGTGCTCGCCGGATACGGCCCGGCCGCGCTGGTGACCCCCGCGGTCGACCAGACGCTCCGGTTGCTCCGCGAGGGTGACGTGCACGTCGCCGAGGCCCTCCGGGCGGAGGGCGGGCGCTACTGGTCCTACGTCTGCGCTCGGGCGGACTGCTGCCCGCCCGAGGGCACGCCCTACGATCCGGTGTCCGGCCGCGTCGCCGCCGAGGCCGTCGTGCACGGCCTGGTCGCGCTGCCCGACCGGCGCACCCTGGTCCGGTCGGTCGAGCCGTACGGCGGGCTCCGTCGGGTGGCGATGAGCCAGGCCACCCGGCGGGTCGCGGCGGACGTCCGTGCCCTGCTGACCCGGGCGGAGCGGCCCGACGAGACCGCCGCCGCGTTCGTGGCCGACGGTCTCGCCCGCGTCAGGTCGGCGATCGGCCGCTACGACTCCGGAGGCCGCCTCGACGACGAGGAGGCCGCGCGGCTCGGCCTCGATCTGGCGGTCATCAGGGTCCGTGACGAGGCGTGGGCGCTGATCGACGACAGGGAGGCCCATCTCGCCCTGTGGCGGGACCTCACCCGGCGGCTGGACCCCCGCTTCGTCGCCCCGGTCGCGTCCTTGCTGGCCGCGTCGGCGTGGCGCGACGGGGACTGCGCCCTCGCCGGCCTCGCGCTGGAGCGGGCACTGGCGGCCGACCCGGCGTACTCGATGGCGAATCTGCTGTGCCAGGCTCTGCGGCACCTGCTTCCCCCCGACGCGCTGCGCGAGCGCATGCCGGCGCCGGAGGAGTTGGACGCGCAGATGGGGCGCCCGCGGATGAGTTGGCTGGTGCCGTTGATCGCGCTGCTCGGCGAGGAGAGGCCCCTGCTGGCGGGATAGACCCCGGCCGGATGGACCCGCCCGGGACGGTTCCCGGCCTGGACGGTTCCCGGCTTGGGCAGTTCCTCTGGACGGTTCCTGGGGGAAGGCCAAAGCTCGGGGAAGTCTAGGGCTCGGTCTGGCGCCGCTCCTGCTCACGGCGGCGCTCGTTGTAGGCGCGCATGCGGGCGGGATAGCCGGTGAGCTGCACGTCGTACACCGGAAGCGCCAGATCCCTGGCGACCCTGCCGATGACGGCGGGCGACCCGACACGGCGGCGGGTCCACTCGCCGTCGTGGGCCACGGCCACGGCCGTGGTGTCGGTGGCGAACGTCTCCGGCTCCACGTAGAACTCGACGCCGCGCCGCGACCTGGCGAACGCGATCAACGCCTCGATGTCGTCATCCGTGGCCTCCCGGTCGAACTTGGCGACTCGGGGGCCGCGTAGTCGCCGGATGCCATAACGATCTCGCCATCTCATACCCCTTATATACCGTTCCCGACCGTCAATTCGGCGGCGGAAGCGGCGATCAGTGGCGTGCGGGTTAGGGGGTTCTCGGGGGAGACGTCGGGGACATCCCGGATGTGCCGCGACCATGGCCCGCACGAGGATGGACGGTGAGATGCCCTGCCGCCCGGGTGGCGAGGCAGACTCGAAGGAGAGAGGCAGGCAGGTCGCGTTCGTCCCGGAGGTCACGAGCGTCCGGTGCGGCCGTTCCATCGACGGAGGTAGGGCATTGATGCCGACGGCAGCGACACCATCCTGGTCCGGGCGCACGCCCATCCACCCCGAGTTGCGGGTCACGAACCAGGACCGTGACCAGGTGGTCGAGCACGTCAAGGCGGCCTACGCCGAGGGCCGCCTGGACAAGTTCGAGATGGACGAGCGGCTGCATCTCGCGATGACCGCCCGCACCCACGCCGACCTCATCCCGATCATGGATGAGCTCTACGGCGCCCGCGCCGCCGAGTATGTGCCGCCCGCGGCCCCGCCCCGGTACGACCCGCGGGCCGCCGGATACCACTCGCGTGCCGCGCACCCCGGTGCCGGGCCCGCCGACGGCGGCGACCGGGTGGGGGGAGCGGCGGCACACCTGCTGACGCTGTGCGGCCTGTTCGTGGTCGGTCCGCTGATCATGCTGCTGACCGCCGGTCGTACCTCCCCGTTCATCAGGAGGCACGCGGTCGAGTCGTTGAACTTCCATCTCACCGTGGCGGGGGCGACCTTGCTGCTGCCCTTCACCGTCGTCGGGATGGTGCTGATCCCGTTCATATGGATCCTGGGCTTCGTGCTCGCCGTCGTCGGCGGAGTCGCGGCCGTCGCGGGGGGCGACTTCCGCTATCCCCTGACGGTCCGCCTCGTCAAGTGAGGCATCCACGGTTCACAGGCCGGGCAACTCAGGGCATGAGGGAGCGCACCGTGGCCACGGTGTCGGCCTCCTCGGGCCGCTTGTCCGGCCGATAGCGCAGCACCCGCGCGAACCGCAGGGCCATCCCGCCGGGATAGCGGGTCGACCGCTGTACCCCGTCGAAGGCGATCTCCACCACGAGCTCGGGCTTCACGGTGACCACCCAGCCGTCGGCCGGCCCCTCGGCCAGCCGGAGAAACTGCGCGGTCTGCCAGGTCAGCAGCTCGTCCGTGAGCCCCTTGAAGGTCTTGCCGAGCATCACGAAGCCGCCGCTCTCCGGGTCGAGCGCGCCCAGGTGGAGGTTGGACAGCCAGCCCTCGCGCCGCCCGCTGCCCCACTCGGCCGCCAGCACGACGAGGTCCAGGGTGTGCCGGGGCTTGACCTTGACCCACCCGGCCCCGCGTCGTCCCGCGGCGTACGGCGCCTGGAGCGACTTGGCCACCACCCCCTCGTGGCCCAGCCGTACGACCTCGGCGAAGAACGCCTCGCCCTCCTCCGCGTCACCCGTGACCAGGCGGGGCGTCACGAGCCCGGCGGGTACGGCCGCGGCCAGCGCGGCGTGCCGCTCCTCGGCGGGCAGATCGAGCAGGTCGGCGCCGCCGACCCGGAGGGCGTCGAAGAAGAAGACGCTCAACGGCACCGCCGCGCGGGCGGTCTCGACGTCGGTCCTGCTCGCGACCCGGCCGGAGGTGACCTGGAACGGCTCGGGCCGCCCGTCCGGCCGCAACGCGATGACCTCGCCGTCGAGCACGAGGTCGCGCTCGGGCAACCCGAGAAGGACCTCGACCAGCTCGGGCACCTGCGGCGTGATCTCCTCGAGCGTGCGGGTGAAGACGCCGACCCGGTCGCCTGACCGGTGGGCCTGGACGCGCACGCCGTCGAGCTTCCACTCCAGCGCGGCCGGGCCGCCGATCTTCTCCAGGGCCGCCGTGACGGACGGCGCACTCTGCGCGAGCATGGGCGAGACCGGCCGCCCCACCTCCAGGTGGAAACCGCGCAGCTCCTCGACCCCGCCGCGCAGCGCGGCCGCGCCCACGGCGGGCAGCCAGCCGCGCAGCGTCAGCGCCCGCCTGATCTCCGTCGCGGGGACGCCGGCCGCCTTGGCGAGGGCCTCGATCATCACGCCGTCGAGGGCGCCCTGGCGGAGCTCGCCGCGGATGAGCCGACGCAGGAAGGACTGCTCCTGGCGGGTGGCCGCGCTGAACAGTTCGTCGACGAGCGCCCTGCGCGCCGTCTGCGATCCGGGACCGGACTGCGCCTTGATCCGCTCGAAGAAGGAGTCGACCTGCGTCAGCGTGGCCGTGGCGACCTGACGCGGCTCGGGGGCCTCGTGGAGGGTGCGCGGGCCCACGCCGATCTGGCGCTGCGGGATCTCTCCGGAGAGATAGGCGATCGCGATCGCGGCTTCCTCGGGCGCCACCCTGCCGAGCAGCTCGGCCAGATGCGCGATCTTGGCCAGCCGCGCCGAGTCCGCCGCCACGGCCGCGGACGTCCGGGCAAGGTCGATCAGCAACACATCGTCATCCTGCCTCACCGCACCACCCTTTGCCCATCCGGGGGGACCGGCGGTCAGCTGTAGTGACGCAGCTCAGGCCACAGCGCCCGCCACGACGTGACGGGGTCCCGGCACACGGTCACGGGGATGCCCTGCTCCTCCCCGGCCATGCCGTCGATGGAGGCGGCCTGGTCGCAGCGGGCGAACCGCCCGGTCAGGAAGGACGACGGGGCTCCCACCACGACCGCGACGCGGGCCGTCTCGGGCGGAGGCCCCCACCAGTAGAGCTCGTTGTGCGGGCTGTGGACCGGGGGCAGGCCGTA
The DNA here is from genome assembly GCA_001570385.1 of Microtetraspora glauca. Lineage (GTDB taxonomy): Bacteria > Actinomycetota > Actinomycetes > Streptosporangiales > Streptosporangiaceae > Microtetraspora > Microtetraspora glauca. The sequence goes on from BBYL01000016.1 coordinate 55,600, forward strand.
CTCTCCGGCCCATCGGTCCAGCGCTCCGGCCTCGCCGTAATTGGCGGCGAGCAGGACGGCGCGCGGCCGGTCGGCATCCGGGAGGGCGCGCACCACCGCCGCGACCTGCGCGGCGAACCCGGGCCAGCCGACCGACTCGCGGGCCACCTCGTTCGCCACGGCGACCGGGGAACCGCGCAGCGAGCCGGCCGGGATGATCGGGAGGGCGAAGACGACGTTGTTGACCGCGCCGAGAGCGACCGCCGCCACGAGGAGGACCCGCCGCCGGGGCCGTCCGGTCAGCCACGCGACCGCGGGCTCGCACCCCGCGGCGAAGAGGAGGATGAGAAGCCCGGCCACATAGTCGGGACGCCCTCCCGAATAGAGGACGAGCGCGCAGCACAGCGGATAGGCGATCGCGAGCGATCGGGTGAGGCGGTCCCGCCAGAGCCGGATCCACCCGCCGACCATGAGGGGGATGAGCGGCCAGCTCACCAGCACGATCTGCAGCGGCACGAACGTGACGCGGTTGTCGTCACCTTCGTCGATCTTCAGGGCGGCGGCCATCTGCAGCTGGGGCCACTCGTGTGTCGCCTGGTAGATCACGTTCGGCGCGGCGATCACCAGCGCGAGCAGCGCGCCGAGCCACAGGCGCGGGTCGCGCAGGGGCGCCCTGGGTCCGGCGAGCAGGAGCCCGGCGCCGACGCCGACGAGCAGGAGCACGATGAGCTGCCGATTGTAGGCGGCCACGCCCACCACCGCCCCGACGGCGAGCCACCAGCGGCCGTCGCCGCGCAGCAGCGCCCTCAGGATGAACAGGATCGCCGCCGTCCATATCGGCAGGTCCAGGGTCAGGGTCAGCAGCGAGTGCCCGGCGACCAGCGGGAACAGGCCGGTCGCGATCCCCGTGGCGGCCAGGATCTGCGCGGTACGGCCTCCGCCGAGCTCGCGCGTGACGCAGGCGGTGAGGATGACGAGGACCCCGGCCAGGAGGGCGGGGACGACGCGCAGCGCGGTGACGGTGTCGCCGAAGAGCTCGGTGGACACCCGGGCCACCAGCGGCGTGAGCGGCGGGGTGTCGAAATAGCCGAGCCGGGGGTGTTCCCCGAGCAGGCGGAAGTACAGCTCGTCGCGGTGGTAGCCGTACCAGGGGCTGACCGCGAGGAGGACGGCGGCCGCGGCCAGCGCGATCGCGCCGACGGGCCGGACGGCGAAGCGGGGGAGCGCGGCGTCCTGACGGACTCCGGTGATCGTGGCCACGCGACCATAATCGACGCGGAACCCCGGGAGGGGAACCCCCGGGCACGAGCCTCCACGACACGCGTCGCGTGTGTGAAGGCCCGCGCCCGATCGGCTCAGCTCACGCCGAGCAGGTCGACCACGAAGATCAGCGTCTCGCCGGGCCTGATGGCGTGGCCCGCGCCGCGGTCGCCGTACCCGAGGTGCGGCGGGATGGTCAGCCGGCGGCGGCCGCCGACCTTCATCCCGGCGACACCCTGGTCCCAGCCGGCGATGACCCGGCCGCCGCCCAGCGGGAACTGGAAGGCCGCGCCGCGGTTCCACGACGCGTCGAACTCCTCGCCGGTCGAGAACGCGACGCCGACGTAGTGCACGCTCACGGTGTGTCCCGGCTTGGCCTCCGGGCCGTCCCCTTCGATGAGATCGACGATCTCCAGGTCCGCGGGCGGAGCGCCCTCGGGGAAGTCGATCTCGGGCTTTTCCAGTGCCACCTGGCTCTCCTTGTCGTGTTCGCGTCACTCTGGTCCCGGGCGCACGCCCAGGCCAACCGGATGACTCTACCGGGCATCCCGCGGCCGGCCGGGGCGCATGGGCGAGATCGGTGGAGTCGCCCGCCTGTCACCAGCTCTGGTGCAGGGGCATGCCCTCCGTGTATCCGGACGCGCTCTGCACGCCCACGACGGCGCGCTCGTGGAACTCGGCCAGGCTGGTCGCGCCGGCGTACGTGCACGAGGAGCGCAGGCCGGCCACGATCGCGTCGATCTGATCCTCGACGCTCGGGCGTACCGGGTCGAGGTACATCCGCGAGGTGGAGATGCCCTCCTCGAACAGCGCCTTGCGCGCCCGCTCGAACGGGCTGTCCTCCGCCGTGCGCAGCTGTACGGCACGGGCGGAGGCCATGCCGAAGTTCTCCTTGTACTTCCGGCCGTCGGCGGTCGTCCGCGTGTCGCCCGGCGACTCGTACGTCCCGGCGAACCAGGAGCCGATCATGACGTTGGAGGCGCCGGCGGCGAGGGCGAGGGCCACGTCGCGAGGGTGCCGCACACCGCCGTCGGCCCAGATGTGCCGGCCCAGCCGGTGGGCCTCGGCCGCGCACTCCAGGACGGCGGAGAACTGCGGGCGTCCCACACCCGTCATCATCCGGGTGGTGCACATGGCGCCGGGGCCGACGCCGACCTTGACGATGTCCGCGCCCGCCTCGACGAGGTCGCGGACGCCCTCCGCGGTCACCACGTTGCCGGCCGCGACCGGGGCGCCGGGATCGAGCGCGCGCACGGCCCGCAGCGCGGAGAGCATCTTCTCCTGGTGGCCGTGCGCGGTGTCCACGACGAGCACGTCCACGCCCGCGTCGAGCAGTTCCTTGGCCCGCGCGCTCACGTCGCCGTTGACGCCGACCGCCGCGGCGACGCGCAGCCGTCCGGAGGCGTCTACGGCCGGCTGGTACAGCGTGGCGCGCAGGGCGCCGGTACGGGTCAGGACGCCGACCAGGCGGCCCTCCCCGTCCACGACCGGGGCGAGCCGGTGCCTGCGCTCGTGCAGCGCGTCGAACGCGTCCCTGGGGTCGGTGCCCTGGGCCAGGGTCTGCGGCGACGGCGTCATGACCTGGGAGAGCTGGGTGAACATGTCGACGCCGTGGCAGTCGGCCTCCGTGACCACGCCGACCGGGCGGTTGTCCCAGTCGACGACGATGACGGCGCCGTGCGCCCGCTTGGGCAGCAGGTTCAGCGCCTCGCCGACGGTGTCGTGCGGGGTCAGGGCGATCGGCGTGTCGTGGACGAGGTCGCGTTCCTTCACCCAGGTGATCACGTCGGCGACCACGTCGAACGGGATGTCCTGGGGGATCACGGCGATGCCGCCGCGTCTGGCCACGGTCTCCGCCATCCGGCGGCCCGCGACGGCGGTCATGTTGGCCACGACGATCGGGATGGTGGTGCCGGTGCCGTCCTTCGCCGACAGATCGACGGCCAGCCGGGACCCGACGGCCGAGCGGGACGGGACCATGAACACGTCGCTGTACGTGAGATCGTAGGGCGGCGTCAGATCATTGAGGAATCGCACGTTTGTCCAGCCTATGCGGTGAACGGACAAAGTTGGCATTCCCCGCCACACCGATGGCGTGCGCGCGCGATCCGCTCCGTAGGATCCCTGTTGGCGAGGGAACCATTGGGGAGGAACTGTGATCATCGTGGATCGGCCGGAGGTGCTCGTCGTCGGCCATGCCGTACGGACGACCAACGCGGCGGAGGCCGACCCCTCCCGGGCACTGCTGCCGGCGCTGTGGGCGCGCGCGGGCGCGCCCGGAGCCTTCGCGCACGTACCGGGACGCGTCGACGAGAACCTGTACGCCGTGCTGACGGACTACGAGAGCGACCACCACGGGGCCTACACCCAGATCGTCGGTGTCGCCGTGCACACCGCGGCCCGGCTGCCCGAGGGCATGGTGGCCGTCCGGGCGCCGGGCGTTCCGGCCATCCGCATGGAGGCCCGCGGCCCGATGCCCGACGCGCTCCTGGACGTCTGGCAGCGGGTGTGGGACCACACCGAGTCCGGCGGCAGCCCGGCGCGCGCGTTCACCACCGACCTGGAGATCCACCATCCGTCGGGCGTCGACCTCTACGTCGCCGTGCTGCCGTCCTTCGGCGACTCCTGAGCCCCCTCCGGCGCGGGCTCCGGATAGTTCCAGAGCGGCTCTGAGACCTCGAAGCCGACCGGCTCGCCCCACCGGTTGCGATAGCTCACCTCGTGGACCGGGCGGCGCGGGGCGACGCCCCACCGTCCGGTGGGGTAGCCGAAGGTGACCGTGCAGGCGAGCGCCCACCCCTTGTCCTCGGGCACGCCGAGCACGCGCATCGCCTCGGCGCCGTGGAACAGGCCCAGGACCGTGGTCAGCGCGCTGCCCACGCCGAACGCGCGGGCGGCGAGCTGGGCGTTCCAGACCGAGGGGAAGATCGAGCCGCCGCCCGGGTCGTTCCGGGTGAACGCGAAGAGCAGCAGCGGATAGCCCTCGAAGTGGTCGGCCAGATGCTTGGCCGACTTCAGCACGTTCAGCGTCGCGGTGTCGCCGGACGCCTCGGCTCGTTCGCGCATCGGCCGGTAGTGGCCCTCGAACAGCACGGCGAGCGCGTCGCGGTAGAGCGGTCCGAGCCGCGCCTTCACGTCGGGGTCGTCGACGAGCAGGAAGCGCCAGCCCTGCGTGTTTCCGCCGCTCGGCCCGCGCACCGCGGCGTCCATGATGCGCTCCTGGACCTCCATCGGGATGGGATCCGGCCGCACCCGGCGCATCGCGCGGGTGGTGTACAGCGCCTCGAAGACGTCCATCAGGCCAGTACTCCCTTCTCTCGCAGCGCGGCCGCGGAGGCGTCGTCCAGTCCCCAGGCGTCGAGGTCGAGCAGGCGGGTGGCGGGAGCCAGGTCGCTCCGTCCCGCTCCCAGCAGCCGGGGCGCGGGCGCCGGGTGCGTCATCCCGTCCACCTCGACGAACGTGCCGCGCGCCTGGTTGTGCGGGTGGCGCACGGCCTCGTCCATCGAGAGCACCGGGGACACGCAGGCGTCGGAGCCTTCGAAGACCGCCTCCCACTCGGCCCGCGTACGCGCGCGGAACTCGGTGGCCAGCCGCTTGCGGATCTCCGGCCAGTTCGCGGAGTCGTCCCGGTCGGGGAGGTCGGAGAGGCCCATCTTCGCCACCATCTCGGCCCAGAACTGCGGCTCCAGTGAGCCCACGGCGAGGAACCCGCCGTCCGCCGTCTCGTACGTGTCGTACATCGGGGCGCCGGTGTCCAGCAGGTTGGTGCCCCGCGGACCCCAGGCGCCGGCCTGGACGCCGTGGTAGAACATCGCGAAAAGGGCGGCCGCGCCGTCCACCATGGCGGCGTCGATCACCCGGCCCCGCCCGGTCCGCTCCCGCTCGAAGAGCGCGAGCAGGACGCCGTACGCGAGCATGAGGCCGCCTCCGGCGAAGTCGCCGAGGATGTTGATCGGCGGGGTGGGCTTGCCGCCCTCACGGCCCAGCAAGGACAGCGCGCCCGAGATGGCGATGTAGTCGATGTCGTGCCCGGCCCTCGGCGCCAGCGGACCCTCCTGGCCCCAGCCGGTCATCCGGCCGTACACCAGCCGCTCGTTCACGGCGTGCAGGTCCGCCGGGCCGATGCCGAGCCGCTCCGCCACCCCAGGCCGGAACACCTCGATGACCACGTCCGCGCCCGCGGCGAGCTTCTTGAACGCCTCGACGCCCTCGGGGGACTTCAGATCGAGGCCGATCGTGCGCTTGCCCCGGTCCATCACGTCCCGGCGCGGCCGGTCGCTCACCGCCGCGACCCTGTCGACGCGCAGTACCTCGGCGCCGTGATCGGCGAGCATCATTCCGGCGAACGGCCCGGGAGCGAGCCCGGCAAGCTCCAGCACGCGTACCCCGGCGAGCGGGCCCTTCGGTTCACTCATGGGAGCCTCCTCCGGTCTCGTCACATGGCCCGCCAAGTAGAACAAGGTTCGGTCTGTCCGTGCAAGCCGGGGCGGGAGCGGCGCCGACCAGGCCCCCCTGGCGGATCATCGATTTCGGAGCCCTGATAGTTTTCTCGGGCTTAACGTGTCCGGTCTGGTCTGCGATGGTTTCCAGGGATACCGTGCCCTAGAGACGATCTCTATTTTCCTGGGGGTGGTTTCATGCCAGAGCGCACGGCCAGTATGACCGCCCATGACAAGGCGGTCGAGCAGATCAGGGAGTCGTATGCCGCGATTCCCGATGGCGCCGCGCCCCGGCTGGCCAAGGCCACCACGAACCTGTTCCGCTTCCGCGAGCCGGCCAAGACGGCCAAGCTCTCGGCCCGCGACCTCGACCAGGTGATCGAGGTGGACCCGGAGACCATGACGGCCGAGGTCCAGGGTATGACGACGTACGAGAACCTCGTCGACGCCACCCTGCCGTACGGCCTGATGCCGTACGTCGTGCCGCAGCTCAAGACGATCACGCTGGGCGGCGCCGTGACCGGGCTCGGGATCGAGTCCAGCAGCTTCAGGGACGGCCTGCCGCACGAGTCGGTCGAGGAGTTGGAGGTCCTGACCGGCGACGGCAGGGTCGTCATCGCCCGCGCCGACAACGAGCACGCCGACCTGTTCCGCTCGTTCCCCAACTCGTACGGCACGCTGGGCTACGCCCTGCGGATCCGGATCAAGCTGGCCCCGGTCAAGCCGTTCGTCCGGCTGACCCACGTCAGGTTCACCGACGCCGCCAAGTGCATGCTCGCCATGCAGGAGATCTGCCAGAGCGGCGAGCACGACGGTGAGCGGGTCGACTTCGTCGACGGGACGTACTTCGGACCCGACGAGCTCTACGTCACGGTCGGCACGTTCGCCGACAAGGCGCCCTACGCCTCCGACTACACGGGCATGCGGATCTACTACCAGTCGCTGCGCACCCGCACCCGCGACTGGCTCACCATCCGCGACTACCTGTGGCGCTGGGACACCGACTGGTTCTGGTGCTCGCGCGCGTTCGGCGTGCAGCAGCCGCTGGTCCGCTCGCTCCTGCCGCGCCGCTGGCTCCGCTCCGACGTCTACCGGCGGCTCGTCGGCCTCGACCAGAGGTACGGCGTGACCGCGCGACTGGACCGCTGGCGGAACAACCCGGTGCAGGAGTCGGTCATCCAGGACGTCGAGGTGCCGATCGAGCGTGGGGCCGAGTTCCTGGAGTTCTTCCAGGAGCAGGTGGGCATGACGCCCGTCTGGATGTGTCCGCTCAAGGCCACGGGGGAGTGGTCCCTCTACCCCTTGGAGCCGGGGCGGCTCTATGTGAACTTCGGGTTCTGGGGAATGGTGCCGCTACCCCGGGGCGCGCACGACGGCCATCACAACCGGTTGATCGAGAACGCCGTGCACGAGTTGGAGGGGCACAAGTCCCTCTACTCCACCTCCTTCTACGAGCGGGAGGAGTTCTGGCGGCTGTATAACGGGGACGCCTACTGGCCGGTCAAACGTTCCTACGACCCCGGTGGGCGGTTGCTCGACCTGTATGAGAAGTGTGTACGGGGAAGGTGATCCATGAAACTCGCCGAGATCTTCGAGAAGATCGTTGGCCCGGACGCGGACGTTCAGTTCGTCGCATATGACGGGAGCAAGGCGGGTCCCCCCACCGCCGACGTCCGCATCGAAGTGAAGTCGCCCATCGCGGTCGCGTACCTTGCGCAGGCCCCCGGGGAACTCGGTCTGGCCCGCGCGTACATCTCCGGCCACATCGACGTGCACGGCGACATGTACGAGCTGCTCAACCGGATGTGGTCGCTGACGATCAACGACCTCCCCCTCAGCGAGAAGGTCGCGGCGGTGCGCGCCCTCGGCACCAAGCCGCTGCTGATGCGGGTGCCCCCGCCGCCGCAGGAGATGCGACGCAGCACGCTGGCCCGGCTCGGCAGCAGGCACGCCAAGCAGCGTGACGCGGAGGCGATCCACCACCACTACGACGTCTCCAACCGGTTCTACGAGTGGGTGCTCGGCCCCTCCATGGCGTACACCTGCGCGGTCTTCCCGACGGCGGACGCCACGCTGGAGGAGGCGCAGTACACCAAGTTCGACCTGGTGGCCAAGAAGCTCGACCTCCAGCCCGGCATGCGGCTGCTCGACATCGGCTGCGGCTGGGGCGGCATGGTCATGCACGCCGCTCGCGAGTACGGCGTGAAGAGCCTCGGTGTCACGCTCTCCCGGCAGCAGGCCGAGTGGGCGCAGAAGGCGATCGCCGAGGCGGGCCTGTCCGAGCTGGCCGAGGTCCGCTACATGGACTACCGGGACGTCAAGGAGGGCGGCTTCGACCGGATCAGCTCGATCGGCCTCACCGAGCACATCGGCAAGGACAACCTGCCGGCGTACTTCTCCTTCCTGTACGGCAAGCTCAAGCCGGGCGGGCGGCTCCTCAACCACTGCATCACCCGGCCGACCGGCACGGAGAAGACGTTCAACAAGGGCGGGTTCATCAACCGCTACGTCTTCCCCGACGGCGAGCTGGAGTCGGTCGGCCATCTCGTCCGGCAGATGGAGGACAACGGCTTCGAGATCCGCCACGAGGAGAACCTCCGCGAGCACTACGCGCTCACGCTTCGCGAGTGGTGCGCCAACCTCGACGCCCACTGGGACGAGGCGGTCCGCGAGGTCGGCCGGGGCACCGCCCGGGTGTGGCGGCTCTACATGGCCGGATGCGTCGTCGGGTTCGAGCGGAACAAGGTCCAGCTCCACCAGGTCCTCGGCGCCAAGCTCGACAACGAGGGCGGTTCCCACGTGGCCCTCCGCCCGTCGCTCGACTGGCCCTGAGGCGGGCGGAGGCCGTCCGTGACCGCTACCGCAGCTCGCGCTTGAGGATCTTGCCGGTGGCGGTCATGGGCAGGGCGTCGCGGAACTCGATGATCCGCGGATATTTGTAGCCCGCCATGGTCTCGCGGCTCCAGGCGACCAGTTCGTCCTCGGTGATCGTCGCGCCGGCGTTGCGGATGACGTACGCCTTGACCTCCTCGCCGTGCGACTCGTGCGCGACGCCGACGACCGCGGCGAGCGAGACGTCCGAGTGGGTCATCAGGACCTCCTCGATCTCGCGCGGGTAGACGTTGAAGCCGCCCCGGATGATCATGTCCTTGGCGCGGTCGACGATGAAGTAGTAGCCGTCCTCGTCGCGCCTGGCCACGTCGCCGGTTCGGAACCAGCCGTCGTTCATGACCTCGGCCGTCGCCTCCGGCCGGTTGTAGTAGCCCTTCATGATGTTGTGGCCGCGGACGGCGATCTCGCCCAGCTCGTCCTGGGTGTTCCACTCGGCGTCGATCAGCTTCATCTCCACGCCCCAGATGGGGGTCCCGATCGATCCCGCCTTCGCCGGCCTGCCGGGCTGGTTGAAGCACGCCACCGGCGAGGTCTCGGACAGTCCGTACCCCTCCAGCACGTCGGTGCCGAAGGTCGTGGAGAAGTCCTTGAGCACCTCGACGGGGATCGCCGCGCCGCCGGAGACGGCGGTCTTCAGGGTGGAAGGCACCTCGGCCGCGCCGGTGCGGACCGCCGTCAGCATCGCCCAGTACATCGTCGGCACGCCCGCGAACAGCGTGACGTTCTCCGCCGCCATCAGCGCGAGCGCGTCCGCGGGGTCGAAGCGCGGCAGGAGCACCAGGGCGGCACGCCGCCGGAACCCGGCGTTCATGATCACGGTCTGGCCGAAGGAGTGGAACAGCGGCAGCGTGGCGAGATAGACGTCGTTCCCCTGGCGCGGGAACATCTCGTCGCTGACCATCGCGTTGAGGAGCATGTTCTGGTGGCTGAGCTCGGCGCCCTTGGGCTGGCCCGTGGTCCCGCTGGTGTAGAGGATGACGGCCGTGTCGTCCGGCGCCGTCTGCACCGTCTCGAACTCGCCGGACATCCCGTCGAGCGCGGCCCACAGGGTCTCGCCGTACTGGGACTCGGTGGCGAACGCCTGCGCGGGGAGGACGAAGAAGTGTTCGGCGCCGGAGTCCTGGAAGCCCTTGAGGCCGCGCTCGCCGAGCGGCAGCTCCGGGGTGCCCTCGAAGCAGAAGAACGCCTTCGCGTCCGAGTCGTCGATGTGGTAGGCGATCTCCCGCGACTGGAGCAGCACGTTCAGCGGGACGACGGTCGCGCCGGTCTTCAGGATGCCGAAGTAGACGAAGGGGAAGTAGGGGAGGTTCGGACAGGCCAGCGCCACCTTGTCGCCCTTGCCGATCCCCCGGGAGACGAGCAGGTTGGCCACCTGGCGCGCGATGGTGTCGACCAGGGAGTAGGACAGGCGCAGGTCTCCGAAGATGACGGCGGTCCTGTCCGGGGTTTCCCGAGCGCTGTCCTCGAGCACGACAGAGAGATTGAGCATCGCCGCTCCTCGGTTCCGTGGGGGATACATACCGACCGGTTGGTGACAAGGTACTAGTAGATCGCCTCGAATGTCATGATCGTGTGGGGATCTGGCGGACGGGGGAGGGCTGTGGCACTATCGAAAACCGAACGCGATTCCAGTCCCTCTGAGGCCCGGAGGCCCGTCCCATGACGACTCAGCCCGTGGATCGCACGCCGATCAGGACGGCGGCCGACGTCAACCTGACCGACTGGGACTTCTGGGCCCGGCCCATCGATGAGCGAGAGCACGCGTTCCGGCTGCTGCGCGGCCTGGAGATGCCCGCGTTCTACGCCGAACCGGAGCTGTCGTTCGCCCCGGCCGGTCCCGGATACCACGCCCTGGTACGGCACGCCGACATCGTCGAGGCGAGCAGGAACTCCGAGATCTTCTGTTCGGGTGACGGCGGCTCGACCAACATCGTCGACATGCCCGCCGAGTTCGTCGAGTACTTCGGCTCGATGATCAACATGGACGATCCCCGGCACGCGCGGCTGCGCCGGATCGTCTCCCGGGCGTTCACCCCGAGGATGATCAAGCAGTTCGAGGCCGACGTGGAGGCCGCGGCCGTACGCATCGTGGACGACCTGCTGGCGAAGGGCCCCGGATGCGACTTCGTCGCCGAGGTGGCCGCCCGCCTGCCCTTGAAGATCATCTGCGACATGATGGGGATCTCGGAGCGGGACTACGGCTTCGTCTTCGACCGGTCCAACATCATTCTGGGCGCCTCCGACCCCGAGTACGTCAGCGACCCGGAGTCGATCGCCACCGCGCTGCTCACCGCCGGGCTGGACCTGCAGCAACTCGTCCAGGACCTGGCCGCGCACCGCACCGAGAACCCGACCGACGACCTCACGTCCTCCCTCGTCAACGCCAACATCGACGGCGAGCGGCTGACCGCGCAGGAGCTCGGCTCGTTCTTCATCCTGCTCGTCGTCGCGGGCAACGAGACCACCCGCAACGCCATCTCGTACGGCATGCGCCTGCTCACGCTCCACCCGGAGCAGCGGAGGCTCTGGACGGAGGACTTCGCCGGGCGGACTCCGGGCGCGGTCGAGGAGATCGTGCGGCTCGCGTCACCGGTCAACTACATGCGCCGCAAGGTCACCCGCGACCACGAGATGAACGGCACGCTGTACCGGCAGGGCGAGAAGGTCGTCCTCTACTACTGGTCCGCGAACCGGGACGAGGCGGTCTTCACCGATCCACTCCGGTTCGACATCCTCCGCGACCCCAACCCGCACCTCGGATTCGGGGGGCCGGGCCCGCACTTCTGCCTCGGCGCCCACCTGGCCCGGCGGGAGATCAGTGTGATGTTCCGCGAGCTGCTCACCCGGGTCCCCAGGATCGAGGCGGGCGAGCCGGAGATCCTCTTCTCCAGCTTCATCAACGGAACCAAGCACATGACCTGCACGTTCTGACCGGACCGGGCGCCCGCCTGGTTCGCCGGGAGTGGCGGGCTCACCGGTCGGGTTCCGTGGACCCACGACGTGCCGTGGTGTGGCGTGGTGTGGATCCGCGGAACGCCCCTAGCCGACCGGGCGGATCGTCTTGAAGACGGTGTTGATGTCGGGCAGCAGCTCGGCCTTCGCCTTCGGCACCTGCATGTACACGATCGTCGGGAGGTCGCCTCCGGTGTTCAGCGCCGCGACGACCGCCGTGGTCTGCTCGGAGCCGGTCTTGGCGGTGTAGGCGACGAGCTGCCCGGTCATGCCGCCTCGTGACAGCTTCTGCCGAGCCGACGGGGAGATCTTGGTGTTCTTGTCGAAGAGCTTCTGCCGTGCCTGGAGCATCACCCCGTTGATGACCGGGGTGAGGTTGTCCTCGGAGGTGTACTTCGCGGCCAGGGACTCGTCCAGCGGGCCGGTCATCACCTGGGCGAACTGCGGCTTGCCCTCGGGGGTCATCCCCGCCGCGACGTACTGCCGGGTCGCGAAGCCGTACGTGTCCTGGATGTGCTGGGCGCGCTGGTCGAGCTGCCACGGGCCGCCGAGCCGGGGCAGCGTGATCCGCCCCGCCGTGTCGGTGACCTTGCCCGAGACCGGGGACGGCGTGCCCTTGTAGGTCGGCAGGGCCGGCAGCGACTGGGGCTTGGCCGCGACCGGCGCCGACGGCTTGGCGGACGGCTTGGCCGACGGGGAGCTGTCGCCCGTGGAGTCGCCCGAGCTCAGCGGGCCGGAGACGAACGCCCACACCAGCGCGGCGATCAGCGCGACGACCACCGAGCCGATCAGCGCGAACAGCCATATCGGCCGCCCGCCCTCGTCGTCGTAGTAGTCGTCGTCGGGCCCGCGTTCACCGTCGCCGAAGACGGTGTTCCACAGCTCCTCCTGGCGGTGTGCCGGAGGGGTCTTGGGGCCGCTGATCTGACCGGCCGTGACGAACGGGCGGTACGGGTCGTCGGGGCGCTCCATGCCCTCCTGCGGCCGGTCGAACGGCCCCGCCGGGCCGGGGAATCCGGGTTGCGCGCCACCCGGAGCTCCGGGGGCTCCCGGGACACCAGGGGCGCCGGGAATCCCGGGGGCCCCCGGCGGAGGTCCGGCGGGGGACGCCTGGGGATATGCGGCGGGCGCGGGCATCGACATCGTGGAATCCGCCGACACGGGCATCGACATCGTCGACTCCGCCGGTGCCGCGGCGAACGGCGAGCGGTCGGCGCTCAGCGGGTCCGGCCGCGACGAGGGGTCCTGGCCCAGGGGATCGATGCGCATGGGGTCGGACCGCAGCGGATCCGGCCGCATCGGGTCCTGACGCATCGGGTCCTGACGCAGCGGGTCTGAGCGCATGGGGTCCGGGCGCATGCCCAGCGGGTCCTCCCGTACGCGGAGCGGGTCCTCGCGCAGGTGGTCGGGCCGCATCGGGTCGGGGCGCGCGGAATCCGAGCGCATGGGATCGGGCCACATCGGGTCCGGGCGCGTGGGATCGGATCGCATCGGGTCAGGCCGGGTCGGGTCCTGACGCATGGGATCCGGGCGCATGCCGAGCGGGTCGGCGCCGTAGGACGCCGGGGGCGGCGGCAGGAAGGGATTGGCCCCCGCCGCGTGCTGCGAGGACTGCGGCATGCCGTACGGGTCGTCGGAACGCGCGTCGCCGTACGAGGACGGAGGCGGGGGCATGAACGCGCTCCGCTCCTCCTGGCCCGGCGACGGGTACTGCGACGGGGCCTGTCCCTGTGGCGGGTACGGCGAGTGGTGCTGCGCGGACTGGTCCGTGCCCGGGTTGGTGGTGTCGAACGACCTGACCGACGGCGTGAAAGAGGAGGCCGCGGGGACCTCGGGCCAGGCCGGTGGAACCTCCGGCCACGCCGGGGTCCGTTGCGGCTCACTGTGCTCCGAGGGCATGCTACCTCCCGAGATCATGCCCGAATTGGGTGCGCCTGGCATGATCTCATGCGAACCTGGGGGCGCCGCATGGAAACCCGAGAATGCTCCGCGGAATTGCTCGCCCGTCGGGTCGGTCGGCGGGTCCTGCATCGGAAGGTCCGTCTGCGGGAATTCCGGGCCCGATCCCGGCTGGACTGAGTTCACCACAGCGAAGAGCGTAAACTAAAGGGACATAGGCGGTCACAGCGGATCTATCACCATCGCGTATCGCCCGTCTAGGGGGTAACGCCTCCCATTAGATCCTGAAGCGACGCTCTTGCCGTCTGCGCTACCCTTGGTATATGCGCGCCGTGACCCTGCTTGCCTGGCCGCATCGCCTGGGCTGACCCCCCTCGATGCGGCTGCCCCTCGTGCGAAGCGGGGGGCTTTGTTGTGAGCAGGCGCCCTCACCGTGCCTTTAAGGAAAGCATCCCTTCGGGAGTTGACGTGGACGAGCTGGTGTACGACCCGCAGGCGCTGCAGGCCAAGTGGCTGCGGCGCTGGGAGGAGCTGAATCCCTTCGCGGCGGTGGAGGACGCGGCGGACACCCGGCCGCGCAGGTACATGCTCGACATGTTCGCCTACCCGTCGGGCGACCTCCACATGGGGCACGGCGAGGTGTTCGCCATCGGCGACGTGATCGCGCGCTACTGGTTCCAGAAGGGCTACAACGTCCTGCACCCCGTCGGCTGGGACTCCTTCGGCCTGCCCGCGGAGAACGCCGCGATCAAGCGCGACGCGCACCCCGCCGAGTGGACCTACGCCAACATCGAGACCCAGGCGAACTCCTTCAAGCGTTACGCGGTCTCCTTCGACTGGTCGCGGCGGCTGCACACCAGCGACGAGGACTACTACCGCTGGAACCAGTGGCTGTTCAACCGCTTCTTCGAGCGGGGCCTGGCCTACCGCAGGGGCGGGCTGGTCAACTGGTGTCCCACCGACCAGACGGTGCTGGCCAACGAGCAGGTCGTGGCGGGCAAGTGCGAGCGCTGCGGCTCCGACGTCGTCCGCCGCGAGCTGACGCAGTGGTACTTCAAGATCACTGACTACGCCGACCGGCTGCTGGACGACATGAAGCTGCTCGAGCACGGCTGGCCGGAGCGCGTGCTCACCATGCAGCGCAACTGGATCGGCCGCTCGACCGGCGCCGACGTCCAGTTCGAGATCGAGGGCAGGGACGAGCCGGTCACGGTCTACACCACCCGGCCCGACACCCTGTACGGCGCGACCTTCTTCGTGGTCGCCGCCGACGCCCCGCTGGCCGAGGAGATCGTGGCCCCCGGGCAGCGTGAGGCGCTGGCCGCGTACCGCGCCGAGGTCGCCAAGCTGTCCGACATCGAGCGCCTGTCCACCGAAAAGGAGAAGACGGGCGTCTTCCTGGGCGTGCACGCCGTCAACCCGGTGAACGGCGAGCGGATCCCGGTCTGGGCGGCCGACTACGTCCTGTCCGACTACGGCCACGGCGCGATCATGGCGGTTCCCGCCCACGACCAGCGCGACCTGGACTTCGCGGTGAAGTTCGGGCTGCCGGTCAAGGTCGTCGTGCACACCGGCCTGGCCGATCCGGGCGAGACCGGTATCGCGACCCCCGGTGAGGGCACCCTGGTCAACTCCGGGCCGCTGGACGGCCTGTCCAAGTCCGAGGCCATCGCGCGGATCACGCAGGTCCTGGCCGAGCGGGGCACCGGCCACGCGGCGGTCAACTTCCGGCTGCGCGACTGGCTGCTGTCCCGGCAGCGTTTCTGGGGCACCCCGATCCCGATCATCCACTGCCCGGACTGCGGCGAGGTGCCCGTCCCCGACGACCAGCTCCCCGTCACGCTGCCCGACCTGCGCGGCGCCGACCTCAAGCCGAAGGGCGTCTCGCCCCTGGCCGCGGCCACGGACTGGGTCAACGTGGAGTGCCCCAAGTGCGGCGGAGCCGCCAGGCGGGACACCGACACGATGGACACCTTCGTCGACTCGTCGTGGTACTTCCTGCGTTACTGCTCCCCGGGGTATGAGGACGGCCCGTTCGACGTCGCCCAGGTCCGCAAGTGGGGTCCGATCGACCAGTACATCGGCGGGCAGGAGCACGCCGTGCTCCACCTGCTGTACTCGCGGTTCTTCATCAAGGTGCTGCACGACATGGGCATGGTGACCTTCACCGAACCGTTCATGCGCCTGCTGAACCAGGGCCAGGTCATCAACCAGGGCAAGGCCATGTCCAAGTCCCTGGGCAACGGTGTCGATCTCGGCAAGCAGATCGACGACTTCGGGGTGGACGCGGTCCGGCTGACCATGATCTTCGCCGGCCCGCCGGAGGACGACATCGACTGGGCCGACGTCTCGCCCGCAGCCTCGCAGAAGTTCCTGGCCCGCGCCTTCCGCGTGATGGCCGAGGCCGGTGCCGCCTCCGCGCCCGGCGCCGACCCCGCGAGCGGGGACCTGGAACTGCGCAAGGTCACCCACCGCACCATCGACGAGGTCACCAAGCTGCTCGAGTCGTACCGCTTCAATGTCGCGGTGGCCCGCATGATGGAGCTCACCTCGGCGGCGCGCAAGGCCATCGACTCCGGCCCGGGTGCCGGCGATACCGCCGTGCGTGAGGCCGCCGAGACGCTGGCCGTCATGCTGTCACTCGTCGCGCCGTACGTCGCGGAGGAGGGCTGGGAGAAGCTCGGCCACGCGCCGTCGGTGGCCAAGGCCGGCTGGCCGGTCGCCGACCCGGCGCTGCTGGTGCAGGAGTCGGTCACCTGCGTCGTCCAGGTCGCCGGCAAGGTCCGGGACCGCCTGGAGGTGTCGCCGGGAATCTCCGCCGCCGAACTGGAGGCGCTGGCCCTGGGCAGCGAGAAGGTCCGGCAGTACCTCGACGGTGCCCCGCGCAAGGTGATCGTGCGCGAGCCGAAGCTGGTCAACATCGTCCCGTGACGCCCGTGGCGCGTGGCCGCGATACCCGGCGACCGTCGTGTGCCGCGGCCACGCTCATGCCCGCGCGCGGGGCTGGTGTGGGATCTGGCGTTCCGCGACGAACTGGACGCTCTCACCGGCCGTTGACGCGGGGCGATCCGCCCGACAAAATGGCGCGCGAGCCATATATCGAACATTGTTAGGCGTGCGGTCAGGGCATGCCACGACCATCCACCGCGCATGCGGTGGTCCTGGAGCGTGCGCCTGACCGTCCGGCTCACGTCGGGGTGCCTCCAGGATGGGAGGCACGTCTTGTCCAGACGTATTCTCGGCGCGCTGGCGACCGTCGCGGCGATGGCCGCGGCCGTGCTCGTCGCGACCGGCTCGCCCGCACAGGCGGCGGGCACGGGGTCCGGATACCTGCACACCAGCGGCAACAAGATCGTGGACAGCACCGGAACGACGGTCCGGCTGACCGGCATCAACTGGTTCGGAATGGAGACCGACAACAAGACGTTCCACGGCCTGTGGTCGGGGAACCCCTGGAAGAGCCAGCTCGACCTGATGGCGAGTCTCGGATACAACACCATCCGGGTCCCGTGGTCCGACGACGCGGTCAAGCCGGGCGCCGTCGCCACGAGCGTCAACACCTACACCAACCCCGACCTGGTCGGCCTGTCCCCGACGCAGATCCTCGACAAGGTCGTGGACTACGCCGGCAGCAAGGGCATGCGGATCATCCTCGACCGGCACCGGCCGTCCAGCGCGGGCCAGTCGCCGCTCTGGTACACCTCCACGGTCTCCGAGGCGACCTGGATCGCCAACTGGAAGTCGTTCGCGCAGCACTACGCGGGCGACACGACCGTCATCGGAGCCGACCTGCACAACGAGCCGCACGCCGAGGGCACCAACCCGGCGGCCACCGGCGCGTGCTGGGGCTGCGGCGACGTCAACCGCGACTGGCGGCTGGCGGCGGAGCGGGCGGGGAACGCGATCCTCGCGGTCCAGCCCAACTGGCTGATCTTCGTCGAGGGAGTGAGCTGCCCGAGCGGCGGCCTGTCCAACATCTGGGACAACGACCCCAGCAACGACGAGGACTGCGGCTGGTGGGGCGGCAACCTCAGCAAGGCCAAGGACTACCCGGTCCGGCTGGACGTGCCCAACCGCCTGGTCTACTCGCCCCACGAGTACGCCACCTCGGTCTACCACCAGGCGTGGTTCGACGACCCGGCCTACCCGGCGAACATGCCCGCCATCTGGGACCGGTACTGGGGATACCTGTACAAACAGAACATCGCCCCGATCATGGTGGGTGAGTTCGGCACCACTCTGGCCGCCAACGTCGACAAGATCTGGCTTCAGGAGCTGATGAAGTACCTGGGGACGGGCGTCAACGGCATGTCGTTCACGTACTGGTCGTGGAACCCGAACTCCGGCGACACGGGCGGCATCCTCAAGGACGACTGGACCACCGTGGACCAGGCCAAGCAGAGCATCCTGCAGCCGTACCTGATCCCGCCGGTGGGCGGCACGTCCTCCCCGTCCCCGTCC
The DNA here is from genome assembly GCA_001570385.1 of Microtetraspora glauca. Taxonomy (GTDB): domain Bacteria; phylum Actinomycetota; class Actinomycetes; order Streptosporangiales; family Streptosporangiaceae; genus Microtetraspora; species Microtetraspora glauca. Next base: position 73,482 of record BBYL01000016.1, read on the forward strand.
CCGTCGCCTTCGGCATCGCCCTCCGCGTCCCCGTCCGCGTCCCCGTCCGCGTCCCCGTCCGCGTCCCCGTCCGCGGGCAAGGCGTGTACGGCGACCTACATGGTGGCCAACTCGTGGGCGGGCGGCTTCCAGGGTGAGGTCGCCGTCAAGAACACCGGCACGACGGCGACGTCGGGCTGGACCGTGACGTGGACCTTCCCCAACGGCCAGACGATCAGCCAGCTCTGGAACGGCACACTGTCCGCCGGCGGATCCGCGGTCACGGTGACCAACCTGAGTTGGAACGGAGGCCTGGCGGTGAACGCCTCGACCACGTTCGGCTTCCAGGCGTCCTGGTCCGGGACCAACGGAATCCCGGCCTCGGTCACCTGCGCCGCCGCCTGAGCCGTACCCGGTCCGGCCGGTAGCACCGCCTGACCCGAGCCGCCGCCCGATCCGCACCGGGCGGCGGCTCCGTCAGGACAGTGCCCTCAGGACAGCGCCTCCGGGCGGCGGCTCCGTCAGGACAGCGCGGTGGAGATCCGGGTCAGGATCTCTTCCAGGATCGGCTCCGAGGTACCGAAGTTGATCCGCGCGTAACCCTCGCCGCCCGGTCCGAACAACGGGCCGGGATTGAGCCTGACCCGCGCCTCCCGCTCCAGGTAGGCGGCGGGGTCCTCGTCGAGGAAGCCGAGGTCGAGCCACCCCAGATAGGTGGCCTGGGGGATCCGGTAGCCCACTCGGGACGGCAGCCGCTCGGCGATGAGCCGGCGGTTGCGGTCCAGGATGGCGAGGACCTCGGCCAGCCAGGCGTCGCCGTGCCGCCAGGCGGCCACGGTCGCCTCCACACCGAGCAGGTTGGGCGCGCCGTAGATGTGCGCGGGCTGCCGGTTCACCGCGTCGCGTACGGCCGGTGCGCCGAGATGCGCGACGGAGCAGCGGATGCCGCCCATGTTGAACGCCTTCGTCGCGGAGGTGAGCGTGACGGTGCGGGCGGGCAGCAGCGTGCCGAAGGGGATGTGTGACTGCGGCCCGTACGTCAGGTCGGCGTGGATCTCGTCGGAGAGGACCAGGGCGTCGTGCCGCTCGGCGTACTCGGCGAGCGCGCCCAACTCCTCGGCGGTGAACACCCGGCCAGTGGGGTTGTGCGGGTTGACCAGCAGCAGCACGGCGGCCGGCTCGTCCGGCACCTCGAACCGCCACCCGTCGCCGTCCGGCAGCATCGGGATGGACAGCAGCCGCCGTCCCATCTCGGCGATGGTGTCCAGGAACGGGTGGTAGGCCGGAGTGTGCAGGGCGACGGTGTCACCCGGCCGGGTCGTCAGGTGCAGCAACACCTGGAGGGCCTGGTTGATGTCGCTGTAGGACCGGACGTGGCCGGGATCGGGGCGGAAGCCGTACCGGGTCTCCATGCGCTCGGCGAACGCTTCGGCGAGGGGACCGACGGAGGGCTCGTCCAGCCACGAGGGATAGCCGAGGTCGGTCTCGGCGCGGCGCGTCACCGCCTCGCGCACCGCCTGCGGAACGGGGAAGTCCATGTCGGCGACCCAGGAGGGGATCACGCCGGGCGAGGTCTGCGACCACTTGAGACCGTCGCGTAGGGAGGCGTCCTCCAGGCTGAGCTGGTCAAGGTTGCGCGTCACAGAGCAAGCCTATTTGCGGCAATCACCCTGATTGCTCCGTGACCGCTCCGCGGTGACAGAGGTCACCGCGGAGCGACGCCGGATGCGCGGTCCGGAGGGTCGGCCCGCTCGGCGGGCCGGGGACCTAGAGCTTGCGCAGGACCGCGGTGACCTTGCCCAGGACGGTCGCCTCGTCGCCAGGGATCGGCTCGTAGTTGGCGTTGTGCGGCACCAGCCACACATGCCCGTCCTTGCGCTTGAAGGTCTTCACCGTGGCCTCGCCGTCGATCATGGCGGCCACGACGTCGCCGTTGTCGGCGACCGGCTGCTGGCGCACCACGACCCAGTCGCCGTCGGCGATGGCGGCGTCGATCATCGAGTCACCGCTGACCTGGAGGAGGAACAGCGTTCCCTCACCGACCAGCTGCTTCGGCAACGCGAAGACGTCCTCGATGCTCTGCTCGGCCAGGATCGGGCCTCCGGCGGCGATGCGGCCGACCAGCGGCACGTACGCGGCGGTCGGGCGGCTGAAGCCGGGCTCCACCTCCGCGGCGTCCGGGTCGACCCACAGCACCGGCTCGCCGGGCAAGCGGACCTCGAGCGCCCGGGGGCGGTGCGGGTCGCGGCGCAGGTACCCCTTACGCTGCAACGCCGTGAGCTGATGCGACACGCTGGAGGTGCTGGTCAGCTGGACCGCCTCACCGATCTCGCGCATCGAGGGCGGATATCCGCGCTGCTGCACGGAGTCGCGGATGACCTCGAGGATCTTGCGCTGCCTGGGGGTGAGACCAAGGGAGTCACGCCTGCGCACCGCAAGGTCGCTGACACTCTCTTCCTGCCCGCTCACCAAACCACCTCCCAATCCGTGTTCTTCATGTCGCACAGAGCGACGGTACCTCGATCCAAGATCATCATCAAACAATTGTTCGATTCGATGTGAATACCGCCACCTGTGTGGATGTAGCAACATCGTACGGGAGTTCGATCGACATCGTGTTCGATATTGCCGAGATTTCGCCGATCTTCTTGTAATGTGCCCGCGCGATGCCATCGGGGCCTGCGACACGCCCGGGGTTCAGGGTGATTCCCCAGGTTGAACAGCGACTTCGCCCGAGCCGTCGCGGCCGACTTGCGTTCAAGGTCGGGCACTTCTACGGTTGGACCACAACATCTAGTAGTTACAGCGATGTACTTCACCACAGCTTGTGTTTCCGTGACCGCTTCACGACGATTTCGTGAGGTGGGCGCAAGCGTTTCCAGGGAGGCGATGACGTGCACTGCCCGTTTTGCCGTCACCCGGACACGCGGGTCGTCGACAGCCGCTCTACCGAGGACGGGGCCGCGATTCGCCGCCGGCGAACCTGCTCGGAATGCGGGCGCAGGTTCACCACCCAGGAAACCGTTCTGCTCATGGTCAGCAAGCGCAGCGGAGTGACCGAGCCGTTCTCACGTGACAAGGTCGTCGCCGGTGTGCGGCGGGCCTGCCAGGGACGCCCGGTCGGCGAGGATTCGCTCGCGCAGCTCGGGCAGCTCGTGGAGGAGAGCATCAGGGCCACCGGATGCGCCGAGATCGCCTCGCACGAGGTGGGCCTGGCCATCCTGGGGCCGCTGCGCGAGCTGGACGAGGTCGCCTACCTGCGCTTCGCCTCCGTCTATCGGGGGTTCGAGACGCTGGCCGACTTCGAGGCCGAGATCGAGCAGCTCAGAGCCGCGCGCACCGCCGTCCAGCAGTAGCGGCGGGAGTTGGCGGGACGGCCGACGCGGACGCCCGTCACGCACGGTGGTTAAACAGACACGTGATCGGATGCGAGGGGCTCCACCGGGCCCCGGGAGGGGGAATTCATGACAGAGATCGTGAACGGCACCGAGACGGGCACCGGGGGACGGGGTGGCAAGCGGCCGGCGCGTAAGGGGCTCAAGATGAAGCGCGTCTTCACCACCCCGGGGGTCCACCCGTACGACGCGGTGACCTGGGAGCGCCGCGACGTCGTCATGACGAACTGGCGCGACGGCTCGATCAACTTCGAGCAGCGCGGAGTGGAGTTCCCCGAGTTCTGGTCGGTCAACGCCGCCAACATCGTCACCAGCAAGTACTTCCGCGGCGCCGTCGGCACGCCCCAGCGCGAGTCGAGCCTGCGGCAGCTCGTCGACCGGGTCGTGGACGTCTACACCAGGACCGGGATCGAGAACGGCTACTTCGCCAGCGACGAGGACGCCGAGATCTTCGACCACGAACTCAAGCACGCCCTGATCAACCAGGTCTTCAGCTTCAACTCGCCGGTGTGGTTCAACGTGGGGACTGCCTCGCCGCAGCAGGTGAGCGCGTGCTTCATCCTGGCCGTGGACGACCAGATGGAGTCCATCCTTGAGTGGTACAAGGAAGAGGGCGTCATCTTCAAGGGCGGTTCCGGTTCGGGGATCAACCTCTCCCGCATCCGTTCCAGCAAGGAACTGCTCTCCAGCGGTGGCACGGCCAGCGGCCCGGTGTCGTTCATGCGCGGCGCCGACGCCTCGGCGGGCACGATCAAGTCCGGCGGCGCGACCCGCCGGGCGGCCAAGATGGTCGTCCTGGACGTCGATCACCCCGACATCGAGGAGTTCATCGACACCAAGGCGCGTGAGGAGGACAAGATCCGCGCGCTCCGCGACGCCGGGTTCGACATGGACCTCGGCGGCAAGGACATCGTGTCCGTCCAATACCAGAACGCCAACAACTCCGTCCGGGTCTCCGACGAGTTCATGCGCGCCGTCGAGAGCAACGGCGACTTCGGCCTGCGCGCCCGGCTGACCGGCGAGATCATCGAGAAGGTCGACGCGAAGTCGCTGTTCCGCAAGATGGCCAAGGCCGCCTGGGAGTGCGCCGACCCCGGCGTGCAGTACGACGACACGATCAACGACTGGCACACCTGCCCGGAGACCGGGCGGATCACCGCGAGCAACCCCTGCTCGGAGTACCTCCACCTGGACAACTCCTCCTGCAACCTCGCGTCGATCAACCTGCTGAAGTTCCTGCGCGACGACGACACGTTCGACGTGGAGAACTTCGTCAAGCTGACCGAGCTGATCATCACCGCGATGGACATCTCGATCACCTTCGCCGACTTCCCGACCGAGAAGATCGGCGAGACCACCCGGGCCTATCGCCAGCTCGGCATCGGCTACGCCAACCTCGGCGCCCTGCTGATGGCCACCGGCCACGCCTACGACTCCGAGGGCGGCCGCGCGATCGCCGGCGCCATCACCTCGCTGATGACCGGTGCCTCCTACCGCCGCTCGGCGGAGCTCGCCGCGATCGTCGGGCCGTACGACGGGTACGCGCGCAACGCCGAGGCGCACAAGCGCGTCATGCGCAAGCACGCGCACGCCAACGACGACATGCGCACGGTCGACGACATGGACCGGGTCATCCACGCCGAGGCCACCCGGCAGTGGCAGGAGTGCCTCCGGCTGGGTGAGAAGAACGGCTACCGCAACGCCCAGGCGTCGCTGCTCGCGCCCACCGGCACCATCGGTCTGATGATGGACTGCGACACCACCGGCATCGAGCCCGACCTCGCACTGGTCAAGTTCAAGAAGCTGGTCGGCGGCGGTTCCATGCAGATCGTCAACCAGACGATCCCGAGGGCGCTGCGGCAGCTCGGCTACCAGGAGGAGCAGGTCGAGGCGATCGTCGATTACATCGCCGAGCACGGTCACGTGGTCGACGCCCCCGTCCTGCGGCCCGAGCACTACGAGGTGTTCGACTGCGCCATGGGCGAGCGGGCCATCGCACCGATGGGCCACGTCCGCATGATGGCGGCGACCCAGCCGTTCCTGTCCGGCGCGATCTCCAAGACCGTCAACCTGCCCGAGTCGGCCACCGTGGACGACATCGAGCAGGTCTACCTGGAGGGCTGGAAGCTCGGGCTGAAGGCCCTGGCCGTCTACCGCGACAACTGCAAGGTCGGCCAGCCGCTCTCGGCCGCCAAGAAGACCACCGAGGAGAGCACCGAGGAGAGCACCGAGGAGGCCGCCGAGCAGGCGCCCCAGGTCCAGGTCATCGAGGTGCCGCGGCCGACCCGCCGCCGGATGCCCAACCAGCGGCCGAGCCTGACCACCCGCTTCACCGTGGGCGGGGCGAAGGGCTACATGACCGCTTCGTCCTACCCCGACGACGGTCTCGGCGAGGTCTTCCTCAAGATGTCCAAGCAGGGTTCGACCCTCGCGGGAGTCATGGACGCCTTCTCCGTCGCCATCTCGATCGGCCTGCAGTACGGCGTGCCGCTGGACACCTACGTCCAGAAGTTCGTCAACATGCGCTTCGAGCCGGCCGGCATGACCGACGACCCGGACGTCAGGATGGCCCAGTCGGTGATGGACTACATCTTCCGGCGGCTGGCGCTCGACTACCTGCCGTACGAGGACCGCGCGGCCCTCGGCATCTTCTCGGCCGCCGAGCGCGCCGCGCAGGCGCGCGGTGAGGACCCGGCGGCGCTCCAGGACGTCGTGGACACGGCGGCGCTGGCCCAGTCCGCGCCGATCGAGGAGAAGCGCGCGGAGGTGGCGCTGCCCGAGCCCAGGCGTGCCTCGGTGGACTCCCTGGAGAGCCACCAGGGCCGTACGGCCGACGCGCCGCTGTGCATGACCTGCGGCACGAAGATGCGCCCGGCGGGCAGCTGCTACGTCTGCGAGGGCTGCGGCAGCACCAGCGGCTGCAGCTGACCTCGGGCGATTCACGGGCGTGAAATAGCCCGTCAGGCCCGTCAGGGGCGGGGAACCGGCGAGAGTCCGGCTCCCCGCCCCTGCGTGTTCCCGTCGTGGCCGTGGAACGGCGGCTCGTGAACGCCTTCACGCCCGACGAACTCGTGCCGCTGAGGGAGTCGCTCGAACACGCCGTCGCCGTCCTCACCGACGGCGAGCCCGCGGACGAGGCCGACCCGAGCTGACAGCCGGTCGCGCGGGCGGGGTTAGGCTGCCGCCATGCTCGATCGCATCCTGCACTCGCTCGCCCACCCGGTCGTCCTGTCGCCGATGGCGGGCGGGGCGGGCACGGCGGAGTTGTGCGTGGCCGTGTCCGAGGCCGGTGGCCTGGGGTTCCTGGCCGCCGGATACAAGAGCGGCGACGCCATGATGGACCAGGTCGAGCAGGTCAGGGCGGCCACGGACCGGCCGTTCGGGGTGAACCTCTTCGTGCCGGGCGAGCCGGCCGATCCCGACGTGGTGGAGGCCTACCGCGCGGAGCTCGCCCCGGAGGCCGAGCGGTACGGCGTCGAGCTGCCCGAGGTCCCGCTCGACGATGACGACGACTGGGACGCCAAGCTCCAGCTGCTCCTGCGGCGGCCGGTCCCGTTGGTGAGCTTCACGTTCGGGTGCCCCGGCCTGCCCCTCGTCGACCGCCTGCACGAGGTGGGGACGGCCGTCATCGTGACCGTCACCGATCCCGGTGAGGCGGTCGCCGCCGTGGCCGCGGGCGCTGACGCGCTGTGCGTCCAGGGACCGGAGGCAGGCGCGCACCGGGGCTCCTTCGTGCCGCGCAAGCCGTACGGCGAGGGCGAACCCGGGCTGATCGACCTGCTGAGCGCGGTCGGGAAGGCCGCCCGCGTGCCGTTGATCGCGTCGGGAGGAATCGGGGACGGCGCCGCCGCGGCGGCGGTGCGCGCGGCGGGCGCGGCGGCCGTGCAGCTCGGGACGGCCTTCCTCCTGACTCCGGAGAGCGGGACGAACCCCGTGCACCGGGCCGCGCTGCGCGATCCGCGTTACACGTCCACCACGGTGACCACCGCGTTCTCCGGGCGGCCCGCTCGCGGCTTGACCAACAGGTTCATCCTCGATCACGCGCACGCACCGGTCGGCTATCCGGCCGTTCACCACCTGACGACGCCGATCCGCCGCGCCGCCGTGGCCCAGGGCGACCCCGGCGGGGTCAACCTCTGGGCGGGTACGGCCTGGCGGCAGGCGGCCGAGCGGCCCGCGGCGGAAGTGGTGCGCGAGATCGGCGAGGCGTTCGCCTGACCCGCGTGGTGTCGGTGGCGCCGGACCCCATGCCGAGCCGCACCGGACGCTGGAGCCGCTGCCCTGAACCCGTCGCCCGGCCGTCAGTGTCGCTGGCAGGCGGGGCACCAGAACAGGCCGCGCGACTCGAGGTCGGCGGTGCGGACCTCGCCGCCGCAGACGTGACAGTGCTGCCCGGCCCGGCGGTAGACGTAGACCTCGCCACCGTGGTCGTCCACCCGGGGCGGCCGCCCCATGGCCTCGGGCATGTGCGCGGGGCGCACGGTGTCGATCCGGCCAGAGGCGGCGCCGTCGCGCATGAGCACGACGAGATCGGCCCAGATCGCCTCCCACTCCGCGCGGCTCAGGTCGCGCCCCGCGCGGTAGGGGTCGACGCCGTGGCGGAAGAGGACCTCGGCCCGGTAGATGTTGCCGACCCCGGCGATCACCTTCTGGTCCATGAGCAGCGCCGCGATCGGCCCCCGTGACCTGCTGATCCGCGACCAGGCGCGTTCGGGGTCGTCGTGCGGGCGCAGCGGGTCCGGGCCGAGGCGGTCGTGCACCGCCTGCTTCTCCCCGGCGGTGATCAGCTCGCACGCCGTGGGCCCGCGCAGGTCCGCGTAGCTCTCCCCGCCCTCCAGGCGGAGCCGTACGGCGCCGACGGGGGCGGGGGCGGGGGACGGGCCGAAGGCCACCTTTCCGTAGAGGCCGAGGTGGACGCGCACCCAGCCGTTGCCGTCGAACCCGTCGAACCCGAGGAAGAGGTGTTTTCCGTGAGCGTCCGTCACGGCCAGGCGCTGTCCGTCGATCAGCGCGGCACTGTCGGAGAACTTGCCCTGGGGACTGCTCGCCGCGACCGGGGTCCCCGCGAAACGCCGGCCGTACTCGGCCGCGAGCCGGTGAATGATGTGACCTTCGGGCATCGGCGGGCAGCGCTCCGGAATTCGGGGAGGGGGAAGCCCACCTTATCCGCGTCCCTGCCCGGCTGGTCAGTCCGTCTCGAACGCGAGCCGGTCGGTCAGCCAGCGGTGGAACTTGATCGCGGACCTGACCCAGTGGGCGACCACCGTGGTGAGGTGCTCGCGGGTGACCCCGGCGCCGATGTAGAGCTGGGAGTCGCCCACCACGCGCATCACGCCGCTGTCCTGGGTGAAGCTGTAGACCTTCGGCCACATGGTGTCGGCGTTCCACTCGTTCAGCGCGGTGACCAGCATCGGCTTGTCGTCGACCGAGTAGTACCTCTCGTAGAAGGTGCGGATCGTGAACAGGTCTCCCTCGGAACCGAACAGGAAGAAGACCGTGAGCTCCGCCGTGGAGATGGCGATGTCACCCTCGGAGTCGAGGGTGTGCTCGAGGTCCAACTCGTCCAGGATCTCTCTGATCAACTCCTGATCAGGCTGGACGACCGCTGGGGAAGGGGTCACGGACCCCATCCTGCACCATGTAACCGTCAATAAGCTGGCGGATATGGTGGACGAATTCGAGAAACATCGCTCACGGATGTTCGCTCTGGCATACCGGTTGCTGGGGTCCGCGGTCGAGGCCGAGGACGCCGTTCAGGACACCTATCTGCGCTGGAGTGCGGCCCACCACGACGAGATCCGGTCGCCCGGCGCCTGGCTGGCCAAGGTGCTGACGAACCTCTGCCTCAACCGGCTGACCTCGGCCAGGGCGCGGCGCGAGCAGTACATCGGCCCGTGGCTGCCCGAGCCCGTTCTCACGGACGCGCCGTTCGAGACCGCCGAGCGGCGTGACTCGATCTCGATGGCGTTCCTGGTGCTCCTCGAACGGCTCACGCCCGCCGAGCGCGCCGTCTTCGTGCTGCGCGAGGCGTTCTCGTACGGCTATCGCGAGATCGCCGACGTGCTCGAACTGTCGGAGGTGAACGCCAGGCAGCTCCACCGGCGGGCGCGGCAGCGTATCGGGGACCGGCGACGCTTCGACGCCCCGGCCGACGCCCGCCGACGCGTGGTGGAGCGGTTTCTCGACGCGGCGCGGGACGGCGATCTCGCCGGGCTCGAACGGCTGCTCGCGGCCGATGTCGTGGCCTGGTCCGACGGTGGGGGCAAGGCCGCGGCCGCGCGCCGCGCGGTGTCCGGGGCGGCCCACGTGGCCCGGTTCGTCGCGGGTCTGGCCGCCAAATTCGGCGGCCCCTCCCTCGGCCTGGCGCACGCCGAGATCAACGGGGAGGCCGGTGTGGTCGCGTCCGTCGACGGGGCGGTCACAGTGGTGTTCGTCCTGGAGACCGATGGAGAACAGATCTTCGGCCTGCGCGCCGTGCTCAACCCGGACAAGCTCGCTTTCCTCGTGGGGCAGCTCGCGGGCACGAATGCAGCGAGTTGATACGCGAGCCTTCCTCGGGTCGGTCCGCCGGCTCGTCGGGCCGGTCGGAGATTCACTCCTGAGACTGTCACGATTCAAGGTGGTCGCCGGTTCCTGTAGGCATGAGGGAATCGATACTTGTCACCGGCGGCACCGGAACCCTGGGCCGTCATGTGGTCGACCGGCTTCACGGGAGCGACATCCGGGTGCTCACCCGCTCACCGCGGGCGAGCGCGCCGTACACCGCCGTGGCCGGGGACCTCGCCACCGGCGTCGGCCTCGATGAGGCGGTCGCGGGAGCGGGCACGATCGTCCACCTCGCGAGCGACCCTCGCCGGCCGCGTACGGACGTCGACGGCACCCGCCGCCTGATCGACGCCGCCAGGCGGGCGGGCACGCGACATCTGGTGTTCATCTCGATCGTCGGCGTCGACCGCCATCCGTACGCGTACTACCAGGCGAAATACGTGGTCGAAGGCATGATCGAGGACTCCGGGCTGCCGTACACGATCGTGCGGACCACCCAGTTCCACGACCTGGTGCTCTTCATGGCGCAGACCCTGGCGCGGCTGCCCGTGACGCCGATCCCCTCCGGGTGGAGTTTCCAGCCGGTCGAGACAGGCGAGGTGGCCGACCGGATGGCCGCGCTGGCGCTGAGTGAGCCGGCCGGGCGGGTGCCCGACATGGGCGGACCGGAGATCCTCCCGGCCCGGGAGTTCGTCGGGGAGTACCTGGCCGCCGTTGGTCGGCGTCGTCCCCTCGTGCCGGTACGGGTCCCGGGGAAGGTTTCGCAGGCATTCCGCAGAGGGGTCCACCTCGCCCCCGACCACGCGGACGGGCGTCGCGTGTACCGGGAGTTCCTGGCGGAGCGCGTCAGGCGGGGACGGCCCGCCGCGGGTTACGGGAGGTCGTGGGCATGACCGGACCCGCTTTCGCCCGCCGTACGGCCATGCCGCGGCTGGGGCTCGGATACCTCGCCGTCACCGAGATCGTCGTCGGGCTCTGGCAGTTGCTCCTGCCCCGGTCGTTCTACGACGACTTCCCGCTCCCCGGGCATCCGTGGGTCGCGATGCTGCCCTCGTACAACGAGCACCTGCTGCGCGACCTCGGCGGCCTCAACACCGGGATGGGGGTCATGCTCATGATCGCGGCCGTCACGCTGGATCGCCTGCTCACGCGAACGGTCCTGCTCGGGTACCTGCTGTACTCGGCGACCCATCTGGCCTTCCATCTCGGACACCTCTCCCACTTCACCGTGTTCGACGTGGTCGGTCAGGTGGTCACCCTGACGCTGGGCGCGGTGCTTCCGATCCTCCTGCTGTGCGCGTCGGGCCGGGGGCGACCTCAGCCGCCGTTCGCGTAGACCTCGTCCCGCGGGTGCCGCCGCCGGCCCGGGTGCCGGCGTCGCTGGGAGCGCCTGATGGCGATCATGGACGGCCTCACCGTCGAGCAGTACCGGGTCACGGTCCACACTCTCCGCACGATGGCGGCGAACCTGGAGACGGCCGGGCGGCGGGAGGTTCAGCCGATACGGGTTCCCGCGCGGCGCAGTACGTGATCGGGGACGTCGTGGCCGGCCGACGGGTCGGTCACCGGGGCCTGCCAGGTGGTGGAGAGAGGCAGCACGCCCGCCCACACGTCATGCGGATCGTCGGCGTCGTCGGGCGGGCCCTGCCGGATCTTGACCGACGCCTCCTCCAGCGAGATCGCCAGGATCGTGGTGGCCGCCAGTTCCTTGCGGTTCGGCCGGCGCGCGTACTCCCACTGCCCGGGGGCGGTGTGCTCGGTGAGGAGGCGGAGGGCCTCCAGCTTCTCCTCGCCCTCCAGGGCGCGCGGGACCCCGTAGATCACCGCGCTCCGGTAGTTGACGCCGTGTTCGAAGACCGACCTGGCCAGGACGAGGCCGTCGACGTGCGTGACCGTCACGCAGACGGTCCGCCCTTCGCCGGTAAGGCTGCGGCTGGCGACCGATCCGTGGATGTAGACGTGCTCGGAGTCGAAGCCGTAGACCGTGGGCACCACCATGGGTGCGCCGTCCACGATCACCCCGAGATGGCAGACGAACCCGGCTCCGAGGACGTCGAACAGCTCCTGCCTGCCCGTACGGCCCTGCTCGCGCAGCCTGCGGTGCCGGGTTCGGTCAGTTGTGGACAGATCACCCATGAGGTGACATCCAATCAGTACGGCAGAGCCGTTGGAAAGTCAGGCGGCCGAGGTCGGTCCCGGCTTGGGGAACCGGATGACGTTGCGGCCCGTGTACGCCCGCAGATCGACGATCTTGGTGTCGCGATTCTGCCTGCGGCGCAGTACCGACCTGATGTCCCTCACCTTGCCGAACGACATGTCGAGCGACTCGTCGAGCGACGTGACCACCCTCAGCATCTTCCGATCCCCCCGACCGTGATGATTCCGTTATTTACCAAGATGTCTACCGATCTACCCGTAAGACCGGTGTAAAGCAATTGAGGTTTTTGAGTTTATGGTGACCCCTGTTCCGCCTGCGGTCCGGTACCCCTCCATGCCGCAGCCGTCCGGCGAGCCGGTCAGGGGCGGCCGAGCCGCCGGTCGGGGCAGGCCGGACACGGCCGCGAGAACACGGCCGGCGCGGCGGTCGCCGCAGTGATGGCCAAGGCCCACCGGTAGCTGGGCCGGGTCGATCGTCGGCGGACGCCAGGGAGTACGAGCAGCGTAGAGTGCGACTCCGGTCCGAGTCCGACCCAACGGAGTTCGAATTTCACGCGTCAGAGAGAACATGACATCGGGAACGCTGATGGCCGAGGACCCGGCGCGCCTTGGGGACTACTGGATCGCCGGGCGGCTCGGCGCGGGCGGGCAGGGCGTGGTCTACGAGGCGTACGGCCCCGACGGCCGCCGGGTCGCGATCAAGGTGCTGCACGGCGACGCGGCGGAGGACGACGACCTGCGGCGCCGCTTCGGCCGCGAGGCGGAGGCGGCCCGCAGGGTGGCGTCGTTCTGCACCGCCCAGGTGATCGACGCCGTCCTCGACGGCCCCCGGCCGTACATCGTGAGCGAGTACGTCGAGGGAGTGAGCCTGCGCCAGGCGGTCGGCGAGGGCCGCCGGTTCGCCGGAGACGAGCTGCACCGCCTCGCCACCGCCGTGGCCACGGCGGTCGCGGCGATCCACGACGCCGGCGTGATCCACCGCGACCTCAAGCCGGACAACGTGCTGCTCGGCCCGGACGGGCCGCGGGTCATCGACTTCGGCGTCGCCCGCACCCTGGAGATGTCCCTCACCGCGACCGGGCTGGTCGCCGGCACCCCCACCTACATGGCGCCCGAGGTGTTCGTCGGGGAACGGGCCGGCCCGCCCGCCGACCTGTTCGCCTGGGGCGGCATCGTGCTGTTCGCCGCCACCGGCACGGATCCGTTCACGGCCGAGAGCCTCGGCGGTGTCATGCACCGGGTGCTCTCGGAGGACCCCGAGCTCGGGGTGCTGCCGCGCTCGCTCCGCCCCCTCGTGTCCGCGGCGCTGGCGAAGGACCCGAAGGCCCGTCCTGCCGCCCGCGAGCTGCTGCACGGCCTGATCTCCGGCACCCACGGCGCCGACTCGGGGGACCTGCTGGCGCTCGGCAGCGCGGAGGCCGGGCTGCTGACCGTGCCGGGACCCGGCGACCCGGGACTCGGCATGCTCGCCGAGGACGGGTACGGCATGCTCACCGCGGCCGAGCGTGAGCTGGTCCCCGAGGTGTTCCTGCGCCTCGCCACGGTGACCGACGACGGCGAGGTCGTCGCCAGGAGGGCGCCGCGCGCCGAACTGGTCGACGGCCGCCCGGAGGACGAGGCCGCCGCCGTCGCCCGGATCATCGAGGTCTTCGCGTACGTGCTGGCCGAGCGTGACGGTGAGATCGGGCTGTCCCGCCCGGCCCTGATCCAGGCGTGGCCCCGGTTCCGCGCCTGGGTCCAGGCCGAACGCGAGGGACTCGCCGTACTCCGCGAGATCACGGTCGCGGCGCGGCGCTGGAACCACGGCGGGGACGGCGACCTGCTCCAGGGGGACAGGCTGGACACCGTCCTGCGCTGGGCGGCCACCGGCCGCCGCCACCTGACGCTGAGCCGCCTCGAACGCGACTTCCTCGACGCCGGGTCCGCGCTGGCCCGCCGCCGGGCGGGACGCCGTCGCGCCGTCACCGTCGCCCTCGCCGCGCTGCTGGTGCTCGCGATCGGGTTCGGCGCCGCGACCGTACGGCAGAGCGCGGTCGTGAGCGAGCAGCGGGACCTGGCCGAGTCGCGTGGCGTCGCCTCCCTGGCGGACCGGCTGCGGGAGACCGACCCGGTCAAGGCGATGCTGCTCAGCGTCGCCGCCTGGCGGCTGGGCGACACCGCGGAGGCACGCGGCAGCCTGGTCACCTCACTCTCCCAGCGGGAGCAGGGCGTGCTGCGGCTGAAGGGCTCCGCCCACACGCTCAGCGGGGACGGGCGGACCGCCGCGTCCGTGGACGGTGACGGCGTCAGCGTCTGGGACGTGCCCTCGGGACGGCGGACGGGCGGCTGGTCCGGCCTCGGCGTCCGAGGCCGGCGCCTGCACTCGATCGCGCTGAGCGGCGACGGGCGCCTCCTCGCGGTCGCCGCCGGCACGTGGGTACGCGTCTGGGACGTGCGGACCGGCAAGGCGACGGGGAAGAGCCTGCCACTCGACGCCGGAGAGTACGAGCCGCACTACCCGATCGAGGTCGCGTTCGGAGCGAGCCCGCGCGTGCTGATCATCGGCTTCAGCGGCATGGTCCGGCTCTGGGACCTCGACACCGGAGCCGCGAGTCCCAAACGGCCGGGTTACCTGGCGGACGTCGACCCGGCCGGACGGATCGCGGCGATCGACGGCGTCGGCGAGCGCCCGCTGCTGTTCGACCTGCCCGGCGCCACGCGGCGCCGTACGCCCCCGGGTGTCTGCGGCACCGGGCCGCCGACGACGGCGGACGACGGGATCGGACCGCAGGCGCTCGCGTTCAGCCCGGACGGCCGTACTCTCGCGTGCGTCGCCGACGAGGGCATCACCCTCACCGACCTCGCGCAGGGAAAGACAGGGGAGCCGTTCGGGCCCGCCGCGACGGGACGGCCGGCGGTGACCTTCAGCGCGGACGGCCGCTTCCTCGCGGTCCGCGGCGAGGACGCCGTCAGGGTGTGGCGGGTGGCCGACCACGCGCCGCTGCTCGTCCACCCCACCCTCGGCGAGGCCGCGCAGGTGCGGTTCGACCGCGACGGAGGGGCGCTGCGGTACGTC
The DNA here is from genome assembly GCA_001570385.1 of Microtetraspora glauca. Lineage (GTDB taxonomy): Bacteria > Actinomycetota > Actinomycetes > Streptosporangiales > Streptosporangiaceae > Microtetraspora > Microtetraspora glauca. The sequence continues at coordinate 88,614 of BBYL01000016.1, forward strand.
CTCGACGACACGGTCCACACGGTCGGCATCGCGGACCTGACCCGGCCGGCCACGGCCGGGCCCGCGAACGAGGCGGCCGTGCTCACGCCGGACGGGAGGTTCGCCGCCGGCGACGCGAACGGCTCCGGCGCCGTCACGCTCCGCGACACGCGAACCGGGCGGGCGGCGGGCGCGGCGATCGCGGTCACCGAGTCGGTGCAGCAGGTCGCCTTCAGCCGCGACGCGCGGATCGTGGCGGTCGCCGACGACGCCGGGAGCCGGGCGTGGGTGACGGACCGCCGGAGCGGTCACACGCTCGCGACCACCACGGTCCGGGACGCGGCGAACTCCTCCATCCTCGGCGTCGCCGTCAGCCCGGACGGTACGAGAGCCGCCGCGGCCATGGTGACGTCGGCGACGAGTGCGGAGATTTACGTCGCCGACCTGAGCACAGGCACGTGGCGCGTCGCGGCGAAGATCTCCGACGGGGGCGCCTCGCGGATGGTCTTCAGCCCCGACGGGCGGCTGCTGGCCGTGCTCGGGCAGGACGCCGGCCATCTCGTCGACGTCGCCTCGGGGGAGGCACGGTCCTTCGCCGCGACCGGCCAGACGCTGGCAGCGGTCGCCTTCCATCCGCGCGACCCGATCGTGGTCACCTTGGACGGCGCCGGCCGGGTGATCGCCTGGGACACTCGGAGCGGTGAGCGGCACGGTCCGGTGCTCCGCACCGAGCGGAACGCGGTGGGCGCGATGGCGTTCACCGCGGACGGAGCCCTGCTCGCCACGGGCGCTGGCCGGGAGGTCAGGCTGTGGGACATCGGCTCGGGGACGGCGATCGGGGAACCGATCAGCGCCCACGGGGCCGACGTGGTGTCCGTGGCCTTCGGCCCCGGCGCCACCGCCGATCCCGGAGGTTCCGCCGGTTCCGCCGGTTCCGGTGACCCGGTCCTGACCAGCCTCGACGCGGGAGGGGCGGTCAGGACCCGGCCGGTGACCCCGGACGCCGTCGCCGCGGCCGTGTGCGCGCGGGCGGGCCGCACTCTCTCGGAGGACGAGTGGCGCGACCACCTCCCCGGCCTGCCGTACGAGGACGTGTGCGCGCGTACGTCCTGAGCCGAGGCGGCCGCGCGTCCTGGGCGGGGGCACTGAGATGGATGTCAGGATCCGGCCGCTCCTGGACCGTCGCGCCGCGACCCGTTGATCGCGCGACCCGCCTCGGCGAGGCACCGCGGTTCCGGCGTCGACGCGTGACGTCGTCCGGGCGGGTCAGTCCGCCCGGACGACCGCGAAGGCGCCCGGTCCCAGCGTGCCGGTGACGGGGGCGTCCGTGACCAGGTCGCGGCCGTGCACGGGGACCGGCTGTTCGGCCGACGTGTGGTTGATCGCGAAGACCAGGTCCGCCCGCCGTACCAGCTCGACCCCGGGTGTGTCGGTGCCGGAGAGCCCGGCGGCGGCGAGGAGCCGGGTGTAGCCGTCGTCGTCGAGCCGGGTGGAGAGGTACCAGGCCGCGCCGGCGCCGTGGAGGTTCCGGGTGATCGCCGGACCTCCTCCGGGGTAGACCGCCACCGCGTCGGCCCCCTCCAGATGGACGACCTCGCTCCACACCGTGGCGGTGAACGCCGGGATCATCGGAGTGGCGAGGGCTTGGCCGGGTGCGGCGGCACGGTCGAAGGCGGGAGAAACGCCGAAGGCGGTCGCCGCGAGGGGGACGGGCTCGGCCAGGGGTTGGAACTCCTCCACCCGTACGCCCAGGAGCTCGCGGAACGCGCCGGGATGGCCGCCGAGCCGTACCCGGGTGTGCTCGTCGGCGACGCCGCAGAAGAAGGACACGACCAGCGTGCCGCCCCGCTCGACGTACGACCTGAGGTTCGCCGCGTCCGCGTCCGTGATCAGGTAGAGGCTCGGCACGAGTACGACGCGATATCCCGAAATATCGTGGGAAGGGTGGGCGAAGTCGGCGGTGATGCCCCGCCGCCACAGCACCCGGTGCGCCTGTCGCACGGCGTCGAGGTAGTCGAGCTCGGCGGACGGCAGGCCGGGGGACTGGAGCGCCCACCACGCCTCGTCGTCCCAGAGGATCGCGACATCCGCCTCGACGACCCTCCCCGCCGGGGGCGGGGCGGGGATCCGGGAGAGTGTGTCGCCGAGTTCGGCCACCTCGCGGAAGACGCGGGAGTCGGGGCCCGCGTGGGGCACCATGCCGTGGTGCCACAGTTCCGCGCCGCCACGGGAGGCGCGCCACTGGAAGAACATGGCGCCCCCCGATCCACGCGCGACGTGCTGCAGGCTGTGCCTGGCGATCTCGCCGGGCGCCTTGGCCGCCATGCGGCGTGCCGTGTACACCACCCCGGCGGCCTGCTCCATGAGAAGCCACGGCCGCCCGCCCGCCCAGGACCTGGCCAGGTCGGCGGCGAACGCCGTCTGCTCCGCCGCCGCGATCCCCGGCTCCGAGGGATAGTGGTCGATCGCCACCAGGTCGGCCTCCGCCGACCATTTCCAGTGGTCCACCGGAACCCAGCCGCCGAGGACGTAGTTCGTGGTGATCGGCACGTCCGGGGTGAAGGCGCGGAGCACGTCACGCTGCTCGCGGTAGCACCCGAGCATCTCGTCGGACAGGAACCGCCGGAAGTCCAGGACCTGGGCCGGGTTGGGCAGGTACTGCGTCGCGCGCGGTGTGGTGATCTGCGCCCAGTCCGAGTGGTGCTGGCTCCAGAACGCGGTCGACCAGGCGTCGTTGAGCGCGTCGAGCGACCCGTGGCGCTCCCGCAGCCAGCTCCGGAACGCCGCCGCCGCGTGGTCGCAGTGGCAGCCGGTGCCGTACTCGTTGTGCACGTGCCACATGGCGAGGGCCGGGTGCCCGCCGTACCGTTCGCCCAGCGCCGCCGCGATCCGCTTCGCCGCCTCGCGGTAGGGCAGGGCGCTCACGCAGTACGTGTCCCTGCTGCCGTGCGTGAGCCGTACACCGTCACGGGTGACGGTGAGCGCGTCAGGATGGGCGAGGGAGAACCAGGGCGGGGGCGAGGCGGTGGGCGTGGCCAGGTTGACGGCGATCCCGGCGTCGCCGAGCAGGTCGAGGACACGGTCGAGCCACCCGAAGGTGTACCGCCCCTCGGCGGGTTCGAGCCGGGACCAGGAGAAGACGCCGACGGTCACCAGGTTCACCCCGGCGCGGCGCATGAGCGCGACGTCCTCGTGCCAGACCTCCTCCGGCCACTGCTCCGGGTTGTAGTCCCCGCCGTAGCGGAGACCCTCGGTTCCTCCCGGCCACGCCGCCATCGGCCCTCCCTTTTGTCTGGAGGTCAAACTAATTGGCGGAGATCGCGGAGTCAACGGCACGAGAGCCGGGCGGACACCGTCTGACGGCGCGTGCTCGCCACCACGCCGACGGCCCCGGTCAGGCGTCCACGGTCAGGCGTCCACGGTCAGGCGGAGGCGCGTACGACGAGAGTGGTGGGGAGGATCACCGAGTCCACGTGGGGAGCGCCGTCGATGAGGTCGAGCAGCAGCCGTACGGTCTCCTCGGCGACCTGCGCCAGCGGCCGGCGGACCGTGGTCAGCGGGGGATGGGTGGACACCGCGACGGAGGAGTCGTCGAAGCCCCCGACGGCCACGTCGTCCGGGACCTCACGCCCGGCGGCCCTGAGCGTCGCCAGGGCGCCGGCCGCCATCAGGTCGCTGGCCACGAAGACGGCGTCCAGGTCGGGGGAGCGCTCAAGCAGCTGTGCCATCGCGGTCTCGCCGCTCCGCCGGGTCCAGTTGGTGGTGACCGGCAGGTCGCAGTGCCGGCGGATGATGTCGCGCTCGCGGCGGAAGTTGGCGATGTGCGCGTCGACGGAGAAGCGCATGAAGTCGAGCTGGAGCGCGGTGAGCAGCCCCGGCGGGGCGAGCCTCGGGGGCTCCACCTCGTCGAACGAGCCGTAGCTGAGCCCCCAGAAGGTCGTCCCCCACGCGCGGTTCAGCGCGGCGACGGAGCCGTGCCGGTCACGCAGCCAGTCCCGGAACGCCTCGGCGGAGGTCTCGCAGTAGCAGTGCGCGTTCGCCCAGCCGTACTCGTTGTGCACGTGCCACATCGCGAGGCCCTCGACCAGGCGGGCGTGTCCCGGCCGCGCGACCTGCCCGACACTCTGGAGTTCGTACGGCGGGGCGCGCACGTCTTCCTCGTCAACCACGGTGACGAGCCGGTCACGGTCCACGGGGTGACGGGGGTCGGCGTGTTCGACGGTGTGTGGCACGCGGGGGCGGTCACCGTACCGCCCGGCGAGGTCGCCGTGATCCGCGCCTGACAGTGATGACGTCGATGAGCGTCTCCCGGTGGGGCCTGACCCGGCGTCTGCATGACTTCGGGCTTTCCGATGGCCGCCGGTGTCCTCCGATGGCTTCCCGCCGGCTTGCGTCCGGATTCGCCCGGGTTTGTGAACCAGTGTGACTGATGGGGCGTCTCCCGGGGCAGGGAGGCCCGGATGGATCCACTCGACCGCCTCGTCGCCGAGCTCCGCCTCGAGCTCGTCCTCGTCGAGGCACTGCATGAGGAAGCGGACCGGCTCGTCACCTCAGCCGGCCGCTGACACGAAAGGCGCCCGCTCCTCAGCCGGAGGGGCGGGCGCCCCAGGTCGGCAGTACGTGGCCGTCTCCCGGGCGAGGGCTTTCGCGGCGAAAGCGGCGAAAGAGGAGTGGTAGATCACTGCATAATTCCTGCCATGTCGAACCACGGTATGGCGCGGATCATGATGGCGGGATCCCTGGTCGCCGCAGCGCTCACGGGTTGCGGAGTGATTGAGGACATGGTGACCGACCCGGCGGTGATCATCGAGAGCCGGCCCTTCCAGGGGTCGCCCGCGGAGAACTTCGCCGAGGGAGCCGACGGCATCGTTGTTCCCGAGGCACGGGAGGTGGGGAGCTTCTCCGCGAAGGACGTCGAAGAGGCCTTCCAGATGAGCAAGCGGCTGCTGGAGGCGGCCCATCTCGACCGGCGGACGCTGCTCGGTGGGAAACCCGACGCCTTCGCGAACCTGCTGGATCCCGAGCAGCGGACGTTCTTCCTGGAGAACCTGGACAGCAAGGACCAGAAGAAGAACACCCGGGTCTGGGTGACCAGTTTCGCCCCTGGCTCGGCTGAACTGGTCGGCGACGCCATCAAGGTCCAGGGCCAGATGGCCGCCGAGGTGGGCAAGAACGAGCAAGGCCGGCCCGAGCTGCGGGTGAACTACACGATCAGGACGATCTACGCGGTTCGCCCCGTGGGTGAGGAGACCCCCATCATCCGCGTGATGGCCTTCGTCAAGGCTCGGCACGAGTACTGGCGGGACGAGCCGGGCGGCCCGCTACGTCACTGGGACGGCGAGAGCGTCGACATGTGGACGGCGGGTACGGAGTGCGATTCGAAGGACGGGTTCGCGCATCCCGCGTACGTGGGCGAGTGGAACAGCATCGGCCAGGCGGACGCCTACGACGACGACACACCCGCCCTCAAGGAGGGGGAGTGCGGGTCGGTCGCCGAGATCTGATCGTGTCCAGGCTCGCCGAGCTGCCGGACTTTCGGCACCCCGGCCGCCTCGCACGTGCACGGTGAGCCGGCGGTCAAGCACTGGCGCGCGCCGTACGGCTCCCACGACGAGCGGCGGGAGCCGTACGGTCACCACGGGGTCAGCGGCAGTGCTTCCACGTCTTCAGGCTGCCGCCGTAGGCGACGGTGCTCTGGTTCCGGGCGTTCGGCGAGCTGCTCGGCAGGTGCATGGTCGCCCAATACTTGACGCACTTGCCCGCGGCCTCCAGCCGCACCGGGCCGGCGTACTTCTTGAAGTTGCCGCTGTCCGCTCGGCTGCCGCCGCGCTTCACGTCCAGCGAGGCCGTCATGTAGCTGGCCTTGCCCACGAACTTGGTCTTGACAACGGTGACGCAGTTGTACCCGTTGCTGCGGTTGTATAGCAGGTAGAGGTACCCGTAGACGTCGCCGTAGTGGGTCTTCACGGGAACCTTGTTCACCTGGACGGTGTAGCCCGATCCGCAGATGCTCCGTGCGCCGGTGGCGGCCGCCTGCGCGGGCATGGCGGCGGCGGTGACGCCGGCGAAGGCCGTCATCGTGAGGGCCACGCCGACGCACGCCCTCTTGGCGGAAGAACTGATCACTGGTGTCCTTTCTCCGATCATTTCAGAGAGTCACGCTAGATCGTTTATCCGCTTTTGGGTGTGACGTTTACCCCAAATTCGGGCTTACGCCTCGGCCGAGGCTTCCCATTGGTGGCAGGGGCGGACGGCGTGGTGGTGGTAGATCATGCCCACCGGCTCGCGGGTGGCGACGGTCTCGACCGGCTCGCCTCCCGGCCCGCAGACGCAGTCGGGGGTGCCTTCATGGCCGATGACGTCGTCGAGTGGCATCACGTGAACGAAGCTGGCCATGGGGGCATCCCTTCCGCGTCAATTAACCCCCGATATTACCTCAAAAGTGGATAAAACGGACAGCGAATCCTTAATTAGCCGCAGTTGCCCCGGTCGAGGCGGCCTCCGTGCGCGGACTTCTAGCCGTCGGGGGAGCCGGCGGGGGGAGGGTGACGGTTGTGATCGTGGTGAGCGTCAGGGCCCCCGCCTTGACGAACTTGATCATCCGGTTCCAATCCTTCGGGGGAGACCGCCCGGTCCGGGCGACCCGATCTTGGCCCGGTCGAGTATGCCGAAATTGACCGCGTCTGTAAAGGATCATTAGGGAAGATCCGAAATATCCGAATGTGGCATCCCCTGGGCTGCCTCCGCGGCCATGGACCCGTTGACGTTTGTTGGGATGGTCGGCAAACTAATTCGCACAGTATTCGGATGACCGATGGAGTGCAGCGATGCCGTACCGTCCTCCCCTGATCGCGCACGAGTACTTCAGCGCGGACCCCCCGGAGCTCCCCGTACGCGAGCACGGGGAGGAGGGGCTGTCCGCGGTGCGGCGTGCCGAGGTGGTGGCCTCGGACGGCCACGGCGTGACGCTGAAAGTGGTCACCTCGGCGGAGGAGACGCTCGTCGTGCGGGTCGCCGTTGCGGGCGAGGGCGTGATCCGGGTACGGCTCGGCCAGGACGCCGACGCCCGGACCCGGTCCGCCCGCGCGATCACCATGGTCACCCCGGGTGTGTACGGCGGGGCGGTGGTGGAGGCCGGTGACGGCCGGGTGGCGCTGGACGCGGGGTCGCTGCGGGCCGAGATCCGGCTGGACCCGTGGAACGTCCGCTTCACCGACAGGGCCGGGCGCACGCTGGTCGAGCAGGATCCCGGCAGGAAGGACATCAGCGGGCGGCTGCGCACCCTCCCATTTGGCCGCTCGCTCGTCGACGGCGCCGCGGTGGCCTACCACGAGACCTTCCTCGCGCCCGCGGACGAGGCGTTCGCCGGGTTCGGCGAGTCGTTCACCCCCGTGAACAAGCGCGGCCAGCGGCCGCTGATGTGGAACTTCGACGCGTTCGGCGCCGACTCGCAGCGCGCGTACAAGAACGTGCCGTTCTACCTGTCCTCCAGGGGCTACGGCGTCCTCGTGGACAGCGGCACGCCGGTGGAGTTCGACATGTGCCAGTCCACGCACAGCGACGTGCAGATCATCGCGCCGGACGACCTGATCGACTACTACGTGATCGCCGGGCCCACCCCGGCTGAGGTGCTCGACCGGTTCGACGGGCTGACCTGCCGGCCCGAACTGCCGCCCAGGTGGGCGTTCGGCACCTGGATCTCCTCGGGGTTCTTCCGCGACAGCCAGGAGCGGGTGCTGGAGCGGGCGAGGAAGATCAGGGAGCGGGGCATCCCGTGCGACGTCCTCCACCTGGACACCTACTGGCAGACCGACGGGCATTGGTCCGACCTGCGGTGGGACAGCGAGAACTTCCCCGACCCGGAAGGCATGCTCGCCACGCTCAAGGAGCAGGGCTTCCAGGTCTGCCTCTGGATGAACCCGTACATCTCCCACCTCAGCCCGGCCTTCGCCGAGGCCGCCGAGAAGGGATACTTCCTCACCAAACCCGACGGCGAGGTGTACGTCGCCGACTCCTGGCACGGCTCGTACCCGCCGTGCGGCATCGTCGACTTCACCCACCCCGGCGCCGCGGAGTGGTTCAGGGGCCTGCTGCGCGACCGGCTCCGCGAGGGCGTCGCCGTATTCAAGACCGACTTCGCCGAGGGCGTGCCGTACGACGCGGTGGCCGCCAACGGGATGACCGGCACCGACCTGCACAACGTCTACACGCTGCTGTTCAACGACCTGGTCGCGGGCGTCACCCGGGAGGTCGCCGGGCACGGCATGGTGTGGGCGCGCTCCTCCTTCCTCGGCGGCCAGCGGCACGCGGCGCAGTGGAGTGGCGACGTCGACGCGATCTATCCGGCGATGGGCAGCACGATCCGCGGCGGCCTGTCGCACGGCCTGTCCGGCATCCCGTACTGGAGCCACGACGCGGGCGGCTTCACCGGCACCCCGACGCCCGACCTCTACATCCGCTGGTCCCAGTTCGCGGCGCTGTCGCCGCTCGTCCGGTTCCACGGCACCACCAGCCGCGAGCCGTGGGAGTTCCCGCCGGACGCCGAGCGGGCCGCGATCGAGGCGCTCCGGCTCCGCTACCGGCTCATGCCGTACATCTACTCGGCCGCGGTGGACGCCGCGCGGACCGGCGCGCCCATGATGCGCGCGCTGTGCGTGGACCACCCGGACGACCCCGCGGCCTGGCAGGCCGACCTGGAGTACCTCCTCGGCACGGACCTGCTCGTCGCGCCGATGATCTCGGCGGACGGCGTCCGTGACGTCTACCTCCCGGCGGGCCGGTGGGTGGACCACTGGACCGGTGACATCCACGACGGCGGCCGCCACATCAGGGTCGCGCCGCCGCTCGACCGGATCCCCCTGTTCGTACGGCACGGCGCGCTCATCCCGGTGACCGAGCCCGGTGACACGGTCGCGGACGACCCCCTGATCACGCTGGTCGGCTACGGCGTCGCGGACGGCGGGACCCGGCAGGTCATCAGGGACCCCGACGGTGACACCACCGTCACCGCCACCCGCGACGGCGACCGCCTGATCGTCGCCGTCGAGGGCCCCAAGCGGATCTCCGGCGTCGAGTTCGTGGGCCCCGGCGCCGAGGTCGTCATCAACTAGCACCCCTGGAGAAGGACCATGCGCAAGACACGCAAGACCGCGGTGGCGGCGGCCCTCGCCGCGGCCGCGCTGACCCTCGCCGCCTGCGGAGGGTCGGCGGACTCACCGGGCGGCAAGGACGGCGGGACGGGGGAGGCGCGGACGCTCACGCTCTGGCACTACGAGGGCGCGGACAGCGCCATGGGCAAGGCGTGGGCCGAGGCCGTCAAGCAGTTCGAGGCGAGCCACCCGAACGTGAAGGTGAAGTTCGAGGAGAAGGGCTTCGAGCAGATCCAGAAGACCGCGGGCATGGTGCTGAACTCCGACGAGGCGCCCGACCTCATGGAGTACAACAAGGGCAACGCCACCGCCGGACTGCTCTCCAAGCAGGGGCTGCTCGCCGACCTGTCCGACGAGGCCGCGAAACGCGGCTGGGACAAGCTACTCAGCGCGTCGCTGCAGACGACCGCGCGATACGACGAGCGCGGCATCATGGGCTCCGGCAAGTGGTACGGCGTGCCCAACTATGGCGAGTACGTCATGGTCTACTACAACAAGGACGCCTTCACGAAGCACGGCGTCGAGGTGCCCACGACGTACGACGAGTTCACCGCCGCCCTGGACACGTTCGTCAAGGCGGGCGTGACGCCGATCGCCAACGCGGGCGCCGAGTACCCCGCCCAGCAGATCTTCTACCTGCTCGCGCTGAGCAAGGCCGACCGGGCCTGGGTCGACGGCTACCAGCTCTACAAGGGCACGACCGACTTCCACGGCCCCCAGCTCACCTACGCCGCCGAGACGTTCGCCGACTGGGTGAAGAAGGGCTACATCGCCAAGGACTCGGCCGGGATGAAGGCCGAGGACATGGGCACGGCGTTCATGTCCGGCAAGTTCCCCCTCCTGGTCTCGGGAAGCTGGTGGTACGGACGCTTCCAGTCCGACATCAAGGACTTCGAGTGGGGCTCGTTCCTGTGGCCGGGCAACCAGATGTCCCCCGGCTCCAGCGGCAACCTCTGGGTCGTCCCCGAGAAGGCGAAGAACAAGGACCTCGCCTACGACTTCATCGACATCACGATGAAGAAGGAGATCCAGAACCTGCTCGGCAACTCGGGAGGCGTACCCGTCGCGGCCGACCCCGCGGCGATCACCGACCCGAAGAGCAAGGAGCTGATCGAGAACTTCAACGCGCTCTCCGCCAAGGACGGCCTCGCCTTCTATCCCGACTGGCCGGCCCCCGGGTACTACGACGTCCTCGTCGCCGGAGTCCAGGAGCTCATCAACGGCGGCAAGAAGCCGTCCGAGGTCCTCGACGAGATCGCCCAGCCGTACAACGACAACCTCGCGGACATCGGCGAGTAGCCGGGCTCGTCCGGCGGCGGGGGCGACCTGACCGGCCTCCGCCGCCGCCCCGCCCACGCCTCGGGCGGGCGGGAGCCGTACCGATCGAAAGGCTCAACAGTGACACTCCCAGCGACGGCGACGGGCGGTCCCCCCGCGCGGCCCGCGCGGCAGGGACGCGTTCGGCGATCCGCGCGTCCGGGACGTCCGGGACGTCCGGGACGGCCCGGACGCGGCGGGTACTGGTCCTACCTGATCCCCAGCATGGTGCTGTTCCTCGCGGTCGTCGTCGTGCCGTTCCTGATGAACGTCGCGACGAGCTTCACCCGGTGGTCCGGGGTCGGCACGCCCACGTGGATCGGGTTCGACAACTACGTCAAGCTCGCCGGGGACGAGCGCTTCTGGACGTCCTTCCAGCACAACGTCGCCCTCATCGTCGCGATGGCGATCCTGCCGACGATGCTCGGCCTCGTCCTCGCGGCCACGCTGTTCGACTACATCGGCAAGAAGTTCGGCACGCGTACGGCGGCGGGCCTGCGGGCCGCGTTCTACCTGCCGCAGGTGCTGCCGGTCGCGGTGGCGGGCGTCGTGTGGGGCTGGATGCTGCACCCGTCCTACGGCGCGGTCAACGAGATCTTCGGGCTGAAGGTCAACTGGCTCGGTGATCCGGACGTCGCGCTGGCCAGCGTCATGGCGATCATGGTGTGGTTCCAGCTCGGCTACCCGGTCGTGATCTTCATGGCGGGGCTCCAGCGGGTGGACCCCGCGCTGTACGAGGCCGCCGAGATCGACGGGGCCTCGTGGGGCCGCAGGTTCTGGCACATCACGGTCCCGCAGATCAGGCCGGAGGTCTACGTCGTGCTGCTCACCTGCACGATCGCCGCGCTGAAGGTGTTCGGCCCGATCTTCGTGCTCACCAGGGGAGGGCCGGGCTCCGCCACGATGGTGCCCTCCTACTTCTCGTACCTGAACTTCTTCCAGAAGGTGAACGTCGGATACGGCTCGGCCATCGCGACCGTGCTCGCCCTGATCATCGTCGTGGTGACGTTCCTCTTCCTGCGGGTCCAGGAGCGTGACCGATGAGCCGTGCGGCCGGGCGCCCGGGAGCCGGGCCGGGCGGGTGGGCGGTGCTCGCGGCCCTCGTCGTGCTCGCCGTCGTGATGCTGTCCCCGTTCGTCATCGTCACGTTCAACGCGTTCAAGACTCCCGCCGAGTACGCCGCGGGTGGGCCGCTGACCCCGCCCCAGGGTTTCCACCTCGACGCGATCATCGACTTCTGGAACCGGGTCGCCTTCGGGGAGAAGCTCTGGAACAGCTTCGTCATCAGCGGCACCGTCGCGGTCGCCGCGGTCGTCCTCTCCGTGCTCAACGCGTACGCGCTGGGGATCGGGCGGGTCCGGGGGCGGCTGTGGATCCTGGTGCTGTTCCTCGTGGCCAACACGCTGCCGCAGGAGGCGCTGGCCTACCCGCTCTACTACCTGTCCAAGGAAGTCGGGCTGTATGACAGCAAGCTCGCCGTGATCCTGATATTTACCGTTATCCAGGCGGCTTTCGGGACTTATCTACTCTCGGCGGTCCTGGGGCAGTTCCCCGGCGAGATCCTGGAGGCCGCCTCCCTCGACGGCGCCGGCCGGTGGCGGGCCCTGTGGACCATCGTGGTCCCGATCAGCCGCCCCACGCTCAGCGTCCTGCTGATCTTCTTCTTCATCTGGACATGGAACGAGTTCTTCCTGCCCCTGATCTTCCTGATCTCCAACGACAACCAGACCGTGCCCGTGGCTCTCGGCGTGCTCCAGGGCGAGAAGATGATGGACGCCACCATGTCGAGCGCCTCGGCGCTGCTCGGCATCGTGCCCGCCGTCGCCTTCTTCCTGATCTTCCAGCGCACGCTCACCCGCGGCATCACGGTCGGGGCGATCAAGTAGCCCGTCGTGCGGCGTCGGCCGCGCGTCGAGGGTGCCGTGCATCCTGGGCGGCCGACACCGCACGACCGGCATCACGCGTCACTTCACCTGACCTGGAGGCGCAATGTCCCTTCGACGACCCCTGTGGGCGGCGGCAGCGCTCGCCCTCGCCGCAGCCTTATGCACCTCGCCCGCACAGGCGGCGGAGACCTTCCCCTTCCGCGACCCGTCGCTGCCGCTGAACCAGCGGATCGGCGACCTGCTCGGAAGGCTGACCCTCGACGAGAAGGTCTCGCTGCTCCACCAGTACCAGCCCGCCATCGACCGCCTCGGCATCCGGATGTTCAAGACCGGCACCGAGGCGCTGCACGGCGTCGCCTGGTCCACCGACTACGACGCCAACGGCGCCGTCGTGACCGCGTCCGGCACGGTGTTCCCGCAGGCCGTCGGGCTGGCCAGCACCTGGGACCCGGACCTGATCAAGCGGGTCGGCTCCGCCGTCGGCGAGGAGGCCCGCGGCTACAACGCCGAGAACCCCACCGTCTGGGGCCTCAACCTGTGGGCGCCGGTCGTCAACCTGCTGCGCGACCCGCGCTGGGGCCGCAACGAGGAGGGATACTCCGAGGACCCCACCCTGACCGGCGCGATCTCCACCGCGTACGGCTCCGGCATCCAGGGCGACGACCCCGACCACCTCAAGGCGGCGCCGACGCTCAAGCACTACCTCGCCAACAACAACGAGATCCGCCGCGACACCACCTCGTCGAACCTGCCGCCGCGGGTGAAGCACGAGTACGACGAAGCCGCTTTCAAACCCGCCATCTCCGCCGACGCCGCGACCGGCGTCATGGCCGCCTACAACCTCGTCGACGGCCGGCCGAGCACCGTCAACCCCGACCTGAACGACGTCGTACGCACCTGGACGTCGAGAGACCTCCTCAACGTCTCCGACGCGGGCGGGCCCAACAACCTCACCGGCTCCGAGCAGTACCACACCACCCAGGCCGAGGCCGACGCCGCGACCCTGAAGGCCGGGCTCGACAGCTTCACCGTGGACGACAACAGGGGCGGCCCCACCGTCACCGCCGTCAAGGCCGCGCTGTCCCAGGGCCTCCTCCAGGAGTCCGACGTCGACACCGCCGTACGGCACATCCTGAGCATCCGGTTCCGGCTCGGCGAATTCGACCCCGACGGCGGGCCGTACGCGGCGATCACCAAGGACGTGGTGAACAGCCCGGCGAACCGGAAGCTGGCCAGGGAGACCGCGGCCAAGGCGGCGGTGCTGCTCAAGAACTCGGCGAACACGCTGCCACTCGCCCCCGGCAAGAAGGTCGCCGTCATCGGCCCGCTGTCGGACGTGCTCTACACCGACTGGTACTCCGGCAGGCTGCCGTACAAGGTGACACCGCTCGCCGGGATCAAGGAGCGGGCCGCGTCCGTCACCTCCTCCGAGGGCGTCGACAGGATCGCGCTCAAGGACGTCGCGACCGGCCGGTACATCACCGCCGGGACCGGAGACGCCGGAGCCGACCTCAAGGCCGGCGTGACCACCGCCGGCGACACCGAGAAGTTCGACGTGTTCGACTGGGGCCAGGGCGTCGTGACCCTGCGCAGCGTCGCCAACGGCAGGTACGTCAGCCGCGCCAACTGGTCCACGCTGGTGAACAACCAGGAGCAGCCGACCGGATGGTTCGTCCAGGAGCAGTTCAAGCTGGAGAAGCAGGGCGACGGCTCCTACCTGATCAGATACGCCGGATACGAGACCGCCTACGACTGGTTCGGGCCCAACACCTACGTGAAGGCGGCGGCCGACGGCACGCTCAGCCTCACCACGGCCGCCGAAGCGAGCAGGTTCGCCAAGGAGGTCGTCGGCAGCGGCGTGGACGACGCGGTCGCCAAGGCCAAGGACGCCGACGTGGCCGTGGTCGTCGTCGGCAGCATGCCGTTCATCAACGGCCGCGAGGACCACGACCGGACCGACATGAACCTCGCCGAAGGACAGGAGGCGCTGGTCAAGGCCGTACGGCAGGCCAACCCGAACACGGTCGTCGTGCTGGAGAACAGCTATCCGACGACGATCACCTGGGAGCAGGCGAACGTCCCGGCCATCCTGTGGACCACCCACGCCGGGGCCGAGACCGGGAACGCCCTCGCCGACGTGCTCTACGGCGACGTCAACCCGGCCGGGCGGCTCACCCAGACCTGGTACCGCTCCGCCGCCGACCTGCCGGACATCCTCGACTACGACATCGTCCAGCGCGACCGGACGTACCTGTACTTCAAGGGCGACCCGCTCTATCCGTTCGGCCACGGCCTGTCGTACACCGCGTTCAGATACCAGGGACTGCGGGCCACCCCGAAGGGCGACGGCTACGAGATCGGCGTGAAGGTCACCAACACCGGATCGCGCGCGGGCGACGAGGTCGTCCAGCTCTACACCCACCAGCGGCAGTCGCGGGTGAAGCAGCCGGTCAAGCAGCTGCGCGCCTTCCAGCGGGTCAGCCTCGCGCCCGGCGGGAGCACCACCGTCACGTTCACCCTGCCCAAGGCGGACCTGGCGCTGTGGGACGTGACCAGGAACAGGTTCGCGGTCGAGACCGCCACGCACGACGTCATGGTCGGCTCGTCGTCCGGTGACATCCGGCAGCGGACCACCGTTGACGGCAGAGGCGAGAAGATCCCCGACCGCGACCTGAGCACGACGACGCGGGCGATCGACTTCGACGGCTACTCGGGCGTCGATCTGGTCGACGAGACGAAGGCGCGCGGCGACGCCGTGGCCGGCTCCCGGGGCGACTGGATCGTGTTCGAGGACGTCGACCTCAAGCGCAAGCCCGTCCGGGTGACCGCCGGTGTCGCTTCGATCGGCGGCGGCTCCTTCGAACTGCGCCTCGGCTCGCCCACGGGAAAGCTCGTCGCGACCGTCCCCGTCGCCGCCACCGGTGACGTCCGCACCTGGGGTACGGCGACCGCTTCGCTGAGCGGGGCGTCCGGCGTGAAGGACATCTACCTGGTGTTCACCGGCGACTTGCGGATCAAGGATCTCGCCCTCACCAGGTAGCGCCATACGGGCAGGTTCGCCCCTGAATGACCGGTCCCCGGCACGACACATGAGGGTGGTTTCATCACGCGGCGTATCCGGGGGTGATGCATTGCGCGGTGATGCTGGGGGCCCGGAGTCACGTGCTCGGGAGGCGTCACGGATGGTGCGTCACGGATGGTGCGTCACGGGATGATGCGTCGCAGGGCGGAGGAGGCCGTTGGAGGTTGGAGCCGGGTCGGGGCCGGGGCCGGTGTCCGTAGGCACGGCGACGGGGGCTTGCTCCGGCCGGCCGTGATAGTTGCGATCAGGTGCATACCGCTGTCGCGGTCGCGGGCGCGGTGGTTGCTGGCACGGTCTTACGCCGGCCTCCACAAACCCCCGCCTCCGCGCCCCGCTTTCCCGCCGTATCGCCCGCGGAGGTGACCTCCAGGCCGAGGATCTCCCGGCAGCCGTCAGCGTTCATACCCGGGGCCCCATCCGAACGCATGCTCTCGGCCCTCGTGTCTTCCGTGCATCACGGCCTATCCGATCGCATGCTTCGGCCTTCGTGTTCTGCCCCTGCCCGTGGCTGTGGCCGTGGGCGGCGTCCGGCCGTAGCCTCTCGGTAGCGGCCCGGGCCACGGCGATGGGCTTGCGTCACCGTCCATTACGGTCACTGTCATTGCCTGCGGGCCCAGGCTCGGGGACGGAGCTTGGAATAACGGTGGAAGCGCATCGTCACCGTGCCATCCGGTAGGTCGATGACCTCGACCTTGTCCGGATGACGGGATTTCCACTTGTTGTCAGGCGCGCACAACGGAGCCAGGTTGTCCAGATCGGTCCGGCCGGACGGGTACCACGGCTCGATATGGTCAACCTCGGCCAGATACGCCGGCACGTCACACCCCTCCCGGCAACATGTGGCATATCTGGCGAAGATCGCTTCCCGCTGATCGTTGGAAGCCAGACGGCGAGCACGGCCGAAGCCGATGACGATCCCCCGCGCGTCACGAAGCACCCGCCGCAACCCGGCGGTGTAAGCCATCCGGCGCGCGTCCTGCGCGGGGATGGCCCTGCCGTTCTCCAGATGGGCGGGAGCGTCGGACTCACCGGTCAGGGTCTCCTCACTGACGGACACGTGCATGACCGTGCGGCGGCCGCCCTGCGACAAGCGGACGGCCAAAGCATCGGCCATCCGGCGGGCATGCCCACGCGTGTCAGCGCTTCCGGTTGCGGCCGCGAGGGGTTCCAACCAGGTCCGCAACTGCATCGTCAGCTCGGGATCCAGCAGACCGGTGACACGGCCCATCCCGTCCAGAGTGTCGGCGATAGTCAGATGCTGGCGTTCGGTTGCGGCCGCGGCCCGGGCCAGACGACCGTCGGGATCGATGGTCTCAATGATGGCCTGCCCGGCGCGGGCGACATCCTCGACCGTGGAGGCCGAAGCATCAGCCAACTCCAGCAGGATCGGCTCAGCCAGACCGGTCTCGGCATCGTCCAGATGCCGCACAGCGGAAGCGATCGTGGTGGCGTAACCGAAAGACAGGCTGCCCTGGGCCAGGCGGGCCGCCACGTCCGGCAGCCGGGGTAGCTGCCGGGCCAAGGTGAGGCGCTCGTTCGCGCGAGCGGCACGCGACTCGGTCGCGCGGGCCAGCCACGCCCCGATCGACCGCCGCCCATACAGCTGGTGGCCTTTCCCTGCCTCAGCCACCTGGAGCCGGGCGGCCAGCGCGGCTTCGGCCAGATCGATCGCGCGTGCCAGCGCCACGATCTCCGCCATCGCCACCTCCGTATCCACCGGTATCCGGCCGGTGTCGACCGCGATCTGCTCAGCGCGGCGCAGCAGGTCGGCCACCGCCGCCCCGGCAAGTCCGGGATCGGGCCTGTCCCCCCACCCGGGGGCGGGCTGGTCGCCCCTGCCGGGATCGGGCCGGTCGCCCCTGCCGGATGCTCCGGCCGGGTCCGGCGTCTCTCGGCGGTCCTGCCAGATCCCGTCCCAGGCTGACGCCTCCCCGCTCGCCCCGCCCGCCTTCCTCGCCTCCCTTACCGGCCGTGACCCCTCACCCCGGCGGCCTGCTCCTGCCGTCATCTGTCCGGCAGGACCAGACTCCGCAGCAGCAATGAGGTCGGGCTGCGCAACGGCAGGACCGGGCTCCGCAGCAGCAGCGAGGTCGGGCTGGACGGCGGCGGGCTGCACTGTGGCGGGCTGGGTGGTGTCGGGCTGGACGGCGGCGGGCGGGGGTGAGACCGGCTGACGAAGACGAGAGCGGTCGAGCAACAGCACGGCACCGTATGCGTCACCGGCGAAACGACCAGCTCCGACCGGCGACCTGTGCCGCCGGTGCGCACGCCGCCCCGAGGAAGACGGCGGCAGCACAGATGTGCCCTGTGAGCAAGGCTGTGAGCCGTCGGCGCGAGGTGACAGCAGCACACCACCCGAAACAAGCATCTGAGTATGCCTCCCTTCCCCCTCTGGGCGCTCGGCCCACGGCAAATATATCGCTCACACGTTCTATAGACAACTCTGAGTAGTCACTAATGTACTTAATGTAGGCAACCTGCTGAATGTTCTGTTCGGGGGGAATTGCTTTCTGGGGTGAGCACCAAGGGCACCGGTCGCTACTGGCCTCTGACGCGTCAGTGAGAAGTGGATAGCTCGGCCGAGGTGGCGGAGGGAGGCTGTCGGGGTGGCGGGGGAGACCATCGGTCGGCTCGGGCACCGTTGACGGGCGGACCGGTCTCGTGACGGGCGTCGGGCGGGCTGGTCTCGTGACGGGCGGGCTGGTCTCGAGACTTCGGCTACGGCACCAGGCAGGCGCTCGCCACCTTGCCCGGACACGGGGTGGCGAGCAGCCGTACCGACGGCGAGAGCCCGGCGTCCGACACCGGTAGTCGCCGAGCCGCTCAGGATCCTCGGGTCGTAACGGGCCAGTGGCGGCCCACGTCAACCCCTCACATCTTTCAGCGAAACATGCGGGAGATTGACCATTATGTGTGGTGATCGTCAGAGCCGCGAGGGTAGACGACAGCCAGCAGAGGATTCAGGGGGAATCATGGCGGCTTGCGAAGTCTGCGGCAACGACTACGACATGAGCTTCGAGGTTCACGCGCAGGGAGCGGTGCACGTCTTCGACAGCTTCGAGTGCGCGATCACCAAGATGGCGCCGGTGTGCGAGCACTGCGGGTGCCGCATCGTGGGGCACGGAGTCGACGTCGGCGGGCACTTCTGCTGCTGTGCCCACTGCGCGCGGGAGATGGGCGCCACCCAGATCGTCGACAAGGTCGGCGCCGGCCGGTGACGGCCCGCCCCGTTCCTCCCGTACGGCGCACACGTCCGGCGGGCCGCGCACGGCCATGCGGGAGGGACGGGCTCAGCCCTTGACCGCCCCGATGATCACGCCCTTGGTGAAGTGCTTCTGCACGAAGGGATAGATGAACAGCACGGGGACGAGGGCGACGACGACGATCGACATCTGGATGGCGAGGCTGGGCGGCAGCGCCTGCCCGGGGATCGAGCTGACCGACGCCTGTCCCGTGATCAGCGACTGCCCCTGCAGGACGTACTGTCTGAGCACGAGCTGGAGCGGCCACTTGGCGTTGTCGTTCAGGTACAGCACGGCGTTGAAGAACGCGTTCCAGTAGCCCACGGCGTAGAACAGGCCGATGACCGCCGTGACGCCCTTGGACATGGGCAGGACGATCCGCCAGAGGATGCGGAACTCGCTCGCGCCGTCGATCCGCGCGCTGTCGGTCACCTCCTTGGGGATGTTCATGAAGAACGCCCGCATGACCACGAGGTTGAACGCCCAGACGGCGCTGGGCAGGATCAGCGCCCAGTAGCTGTCCAGCAGCCCGAGCGAGCTGACCACGAGATAGCTCGGGATCAGGCCCGGCACGAACAGGAACGTCAGCAGCACCGTGAACAGCAACGTGCGGTGCAGCACCGACCCCGGCCGGGACAGCCCGTACGCGGCGAGCACGGTGACGGTCAGGCTGATGGTGGTGCCGACGGCGGTCACGCCGAGGCTGACCAGCACGGACCGGGTCGCGACACCACCGGCGAACAGCTCCCGGTAGGCGCCGAAGGACAGCCCGTCGGGCACCGTCACCAGGCCGCCCGCCTTCGTTACCGCCTCCTGCGGGGACAGGCTGGTCAGCACGACCATGTAGATGGGGAACAGGACGCTGACCACGATGAGCGTCAGGAGCAGCCCCTTCGCCGTCCGCCCGGCGGGACTCGGGCGCTCCGCCCATGAAGGAAGTGCCGTCATCGAATCTCCTTAAGTGGGGAGCCTCCGGACGCCTGCCGTGGGGAGGAGGTCATGACTTCTTGTAGATCCCTTGCTCGCCGAACCGGTGTGCGACCTTGTTCGCGATCACGATGAGGATCAGGCCCACGACGCCCTTGACCAGGCCCGCCGCGGCGCCGTAGCTCCACTCTCCGGTCAGCAGCGTGCGCCAGTACACGAACGTGTCGAGCACCTCGGCCGCGTCCCGGCCGACCGCGTCGCGCTGCAGGAAGAACTGTTCGAACCCGACGTTGAGCGCGTCACCGAGCCGCAGGATCAGCAGCAGGATCACCACGGGACGCAGTCCCGGCAGCGTGATGTGCCACAGCCGCTTCCACCTGCTCGCGCCGTCGACGGCCGCCGCCTCGTACAGGTTCTGGTCGATCGCCGCCAGCGCGGCCAGGAAGATGATGGTGCCCCAGCCCGCGTCCTTCCAGATCGTCTCGCCCGTGACGAGCAGCAGGAAGGTGTCCGGGTTCGTCATGAGGTCGAGGCCCTCGTACCCGTGGTCGCGCAGGATCTGCGAGATCAGACCGGCGCCGCCGAACATCTGCTGGAAGAGCGTGACGACCAGCACCCACGAGAAGAAGTGCGGCATGTACACGACACTCTGGATGAACAGGCGCAGCCGGGGCCGTACGACGCTGTCCAGCAGGATCGCCAGCAGGATCGGGACGGGGAAGTAGAAGAACAGCTGGAAGGTCGTGATCCCGAGCGTGTTCAGCGTCGCGTCCCAGAAGCTCGCGTCCAGGATCAGCCACTGGAAGTTGGCCAGCCCGACCCACGGGCTCTCCTTGATCCCGACGTACGGCGAGTAGTCCTGGAAGGCGATGACGCTGCCCATGATGGGGACGTAGTAGAACACCGCGAGTAGGCCGATCGCGGGCAGCGTCATCAGCAGCAGCGGCCAGTCCCGCCGCAGCCGCGCGCGCAGCGGAGGGCGGTCGGTGCCGGCGCCGGCAGCGGCACTGGCGCCGGCACCGTCGGCGGACGCCGTCACCGGCGTGGCGGGTGCGGACAGGTCACCCGCCACATCGGTTGTCGCGTGGTTCTCAGGCACGGCCGTTGTCCTGCAGCACCTTCATGTAGAAGTCGCGGGCCTCGTCCCCGCCGTCCCTGCGCCACTCCTCGACGATCTTCTTGACGTCGCTCACGGGACGCCGCCCGCGCATGATGTCGGTGAACTTGTCCTCGGTGGGGACCTGCAGGCCGGACAGCTTGGACGGCCGCTGGATCCGGATGCCGTCGGTCGGCTGCGCCTCGATGTACTGGAACGACGCGTTCTGCCAGGCGGCGTTGGCCTTGACCGCGTCGGGGAAGGCCACCCAGTCGGTCGGGAGGGTGCGCCCGCCCAGGAAGATGTAGGTGTCGGTGTTCTCCTTGAGGCCCAGCTCGTTCTTCTGCGGCGCCCCGTTCGCGTCACGGGTGAAGTGTTTGCCCTCCACGCCGTACATGTAGGTCTCGAACTCCTTGGTGCCGAACGGCGCGGCGGTGTAGTTGAGGATGCCGAGGATCTCCTCGACCTGCTCCTTGGGAAGCCCCTTCTTGATGAAGGTGAAGATGCCCGCCGCGTTGTTGTGGTACATGATCGGCTTGCCGCCGTCGAACGCGAAGAGGGGGAAGGCGCCGACGTTGAACTCGGGGTTCTTCGGCCGCTGCTGGTAGAGGTGGTCCTTCCAGCCGCCGAGGCCGTCCCGGTAGACGACCAGCTGCCCGGAGGCGAACAGCTCCTTCTCGCCTGCGTTCTTGCTGCCCGCGACGCTCGGGTGGATCAGCTTCTCGGTGAACAGCTTGCGCATGAACTCGAGCATCGCCTCATACTCGGGCGTCTCGTACTTGTGCGTCAGCTTGCCGCCCTCGTACCGCCATTCCTGCGGGATGCGGAAGATCGGCCAGACCATCTCGTGGATGTCGCCGAACGCCCAGCGCTTCGCCTTGGCGTCGGTGATCTCCTTGCCCAGTGCGTACAGCTCGTCCGCGTTCTTGGGGTTGGCGTTCCAGCCGTTCTTGTCGAACAGGTCCTTGCGGTACAGCAGCGCGTACGGATAGGGCTCGGTGGGGAACGGCACCGCCATCAGCTTGCCGTTCCACACCGACCACTGCCAGGCGGCGGTGGGCAGCGCGGCCAGCATCGTGTACGGCGTGACCTTGTCTCCCTGCAGGTACGGAGTGAGGTCCTCGAAGGCCTTGTCGACGGCGATGTTGAAGTCCGCCATCTTGTCGATCTCCCAGCTCGGGATGACCATGATGTCGGGGATGTCGCCTCCGGCCAGGCGGGCGGTGACCTTGTCGACGTAGGTGTTGCCGTCCGCGATCTGGAACTCCACGGTCGCGCCGATCGCGGCGTTGACGTCCTGGAAGAAGGAGTTGTCCGACAGTGGCGGCGGGAGCGGGCCCCACAGCGGGGTCATGGCCTTGTATGTGCCGCCCTTGCCCTGCTTGGTGCTGAGCGCCGTGACCACGTTAGCCGGATATTTCGTGAAACCGCCTGCGTAGTCTGGCACGCCGGGCAGCGTGGAGACCGTACCTGGAATGTCCGGGGTGGCGCCGGAGAACGCGGTGAAGTTGGGCACGAGCGACGTCAGCTTCTCGGCGGCTGCCGCGGTGGCCCCGCCCGAGCCGGGCCGCGGCGTGGTCGGCGTGCTGCACGCGGAGAGCAGCCCGCCGCCGGCGGCGACGGCGGCCGTCAGGCCCACCAGGCCGAGGAACCCGCGGCGGCTGGCCGTCGCGCCTTCGGGGTGATATGTCACGGCGCGTTCCCTTCCTTTATGTTTGAGGCAGTGAGGGGTGTCGGAGAGAGGATCTCCGGGGTAGAGTTAGTTCGTCTTTTGACCAAACAAATTAGTCCAGGGTGACGGTTGTCACAAGGCTTCGCCGGCCACGTTCCCGCGATCGGCCGATCACAGATCGGTGACGGCGGGACGCGGATCGGCCGCGCGGCCGGACAGCGTGATCGGACAGCATGATCGGGCAGGGGCAACGGCATGTCGACCCGCGCGCGCATGCGGCATGATGAGCCTGAGCAGGAACGGGGCTGACTTTTGATCACTACGCACAACGGGCCTCAGCCGGCGGACTTCACCGACGTCCGCGCCACCAATCTGGCCGTGGTGCTCCGTTTCGTCCGCGAGAACGCGCCCTGCTCGCGGGCGGACATCGCGGCCTCGACGGGACTCAACAAGGCCACGGTGTCCAGCCTCGTCGCCGATCTCATCGACCGGCGGCTGCTGCGCGAGACCGGCCTCACCGAGAACCGGGTCGGCCGCCCCGCCACCATGCTCGTCCTGGACGGCTCGCCGTACGCCGCGATCGGGGTCGAGGTGAACGTCGACTACATCACCGCGGTCGCCGTGGACCTCAAGGGCGAGGAACTGCTCAACTGGCGCCGGTCCTTCCCCGGCAGCACGTCGAGCGCCGGCCAGGCCATCGCGGCGGTCGCCGCCATCGCCCGCCGTGTCGTCAGCCGCATGAGCAAGGAGGCCAGGCAGGTCCTCGGCCTCACCGTCGCGGTGCCCGGCCTGGTCGACGTCCAGGGGGCGGTGCGCATCGCGCCGAACCTGGGCTGGCACGACGTCGATCTGTGCGGAGACCTCGCCAAGGCGCTGCGCGATCCGGGATTCCCCGTCATGGTCGACAACGACGCGAACCTCGGAGCTCTGGCCGAACGCCGCTTCGGACCGCACGGCAACGTGGACGACCTCGTCTACATCACCGGCGAGGTGGGCGTCGGCGCCGGTGTGATCATGGACGGCAGGCTCAGGCGGGGCGGCCGCGGCTACACCGGCGAGATCGGCCACATCCAGATCGACCCCCTCGGGCCCGACTGCCGCTGCGGCCGCCGCGGATGCATCGAGGCCACGGCCGGGATCGGCGCCGTCCTCGCGCGCACCGCCCCCGACGCCTCGCCCGCCGACCTGGAGCTGGAGATCGACGAGGTCGTCCAGCGGGCCAGGGGCGGAGACCGCGAGGTCCTCGACCTGCTCGCCGAGGTCGGCGCCAACCTCGGCAAGGGGCTCGCCGTCGTGGCCAACCTGGTGAACCCCGAGGTCATCGTCCTGGGCGGGTACTACGTGCCCCTCGCCCCGTGGCTGCTCGCGCCCGCCGAGGAGGAGATGTTCCGCCGGGCCATCGCGCCCGGCGGAGGCGGCTGCCGGCTCGAGGTCTCCACCCTCGGGTACGGCGCGGCCGCGCTGGGAGCCGCCGCCCGCGTTCTCGACTCGGTCGACTCCGGACGCCTCCCCGCACCCGCCTGAGCTCCGTACGACCCCTCCGGATCACAGGGCGTTCCGCCGGCCGTCTCACCTACCCGGGTTCCGCCGGGGCGGTTTCCCACCGTCCCACCGTCCCGCCGGTCAACGCGGGCGTTCCTTCCTTCCACACGCGCCGGGTCCTCTCGGGGGGCGCCGTTTCAGCGTTCTTTCAGGGCGTCGTGCGGAGGGCCGCCACGTCGCCGTGCCGTACGCGCTGGTGGACCGGCACGTCCGCGATGTCATCCGATCTTTTTGGCGGGTGGGGGTTGACCGAAGCCCGGGTAGGCGGCACCCTTCCGATTAAGTCCCGATTTAACACGCAAGAAACCTCTCCTTCTTCTTCGAAGCGCTTCGACGATTCGAGGCCGAGACGCGCTTCGCCCCCCTGAGCAACGCCTTTCTGCCCAAGCCGCGTCCCAATCGAAGCGCTTCGATCGAAGCGCTCTCTCGCCGGCTCATCGAAGCGCTTCGACACGAAGGTGGATCCCCCCGATGAACGAACCGATCACCTCTCCCGAACGGCCGGACACCCGGCAGGACACGTTCCGCGACCCCGGAGCCCCCGTGGCCGACCGGGTGCGCGACCTGCTCGGCCGGCTCACGCTGGAGGAGAAGATCGGCCTGCTGCACCAGTACCAGGCGCCGGTCGAGCGGCTCGGCGTCACGGCGTTCCGCACCGGCACGGAGGCGCTGCACGGCCTCGCCTGGCTCGGCCCGGCCACGGTGTTCCCCCAGGCGATCGGCCTGGCCAGCACCTGGAACCCCGAGCTGGTCCGGCGGGTGGGAGAGGCGACCGCCGACGAGGTCATCGCCTTCCACCACAAGGACCCCGCGGGCGCCGGGCGCAATGTCTGGGCGCCCGTCGTCAACCCGCTGCGCGACCCCCGCTGGGGACGCAACGAGGAGGGCTACTCCGAGGACCCCTGGCTGACCGGCCTCATGGGCACCGCCTACGCCCGGGGGCTGCGCGGCGACCTCGACGTCCTCAAGACCGCGCCCACGCTCAAGCACTTCCTGGCGTACAACAACGAGACCGACCGGTGTGTCAGCTCCAGCAACCTGCCGCCCCGGGTGCTGCGCGAGTACGAGCTCAAGGCGTTCAGGCCCGCCATCGAGTCGGGAGCCGCCGTCGCCGTCATGCCGTCGTACAACCTGGTCAACGGCCGCCCCGCGCACCTGTCGCCGCTGATCAACGAGGAGCTGCGCACCTGGAGCGACGACGACGTCCTCGTGGTCAGCGACGCCTACGCCCCGGCCAACCTCGCCGGGCTGCAGGGCTACCACGAGGACCTTCCCACGGCGTACGCGCACGCGATCCGGGCCGGCCTGGACAGCTTCACCCAGGACGACGCCGACACCGAGGCCACGCTCGGCCACATCAGGACGGCGCTCGACCGCGGCCTGCTGGCCGAGGAGGACATCGACGCCGCGGTACGCCACGCCCTCTCGATCAGGGTCAGGCTGGGCGAGTTCGACCCGGCCACGCCGTACGACGGGATCGACGAGGAGGTCGTCAACCGCCCCGAGCACCAGCGGCTCGCCCGGGAGGCGGCCCGGCAGTCGATCACGCTGCTGAAGAACGACGGCATCCTGCCGCTCGGATCGCCCCGGAGGATCGCGGTGATCGGCCCGCTCGCCGACGTCCTCCTGGAGGACTGGTACAGCGGCACGCTGCCCTACCAGGTCACCGCCCGCGCCGCGCTCGCCGAGAGGTGCGAGACCCTCCATTGCGAGGGTGTGGACCGGATCGCCCTCCACACCGAGGACGGGTACGTCACGGCCGCCGACGACGTGACCGGCGGGCCGCTCCGCGTCGGCCCGCAGGCCGGCCCCGAGCGGTCGGCGTTCGACCTCTTCGACTGGGGCGGCGGCGCGTACGCGTTCCGGGCGGCGGCCAACGGGCGCCACGTCTCCGTCGGCGACGACGGCGTACTGATCAACGACCAGCCGGGCCCCAACGGCTGGGAGGTCAGGCAGACCTTCCGCATGGAGGAGCGGCTGCGCGGCGTCGTCCTGCGGCACATCTCCACCGGCAGGTACGTGGCCGTCGACGGCGGCGTCCTCACCATCACCGACGACCCGGAGGCGGCCGCCGTACTGACCGTGGAACTGGTCGAGAGCGGCGCGGCGAAGGCGGCCCGAGTCGCCGCCGAGGCGGACGTGGCGGTCGTCGTCGTGGGCGACCACCCGCTGGTCAACGGCAGGGAGACCGAGGACCGCGCCGACCTCGCCCTGCCGGCCGCGCAGGAGAACCTGGTCAAGGCCGTGCACGAGGCCAACCGGGCGACCGTGCTCGTCATCTCCAGCGGCTACCCCTTCGCGGTGAACTGGGCCGACGAGCACGTCCCCGCGATCATCTGGTCCGCGCACGGAGGCCAGGAGTACGGCCACGCGCTGGCGGACGTCCTGTTCGGCGACGAGGACCCCGGAGGCAGGCTCACCCAGACCTGGTACCGGTCGGCCTGTGAGCTGCCCGACCTGTTCGACTACGACATCATCGCGACCGACTCGACCTACCTGTACTACCGGGGCGCCCCGCTCTACCCGTTCGGTCACGGCCTCAGCTACGGCCGGTTCCACTACTCCGACCTGGTCCTCTCCTCCGACGACCTCGGGCCGGACGAGACGCTCGTCGTCCGGGTGACCGTCACGAACACCGGCTGGCGCGCGGGCGAGGAGGTCGTGCAGGTCTACACCCACCAGCAGCGCTCCCGGGTCAAACAGCCGCTGCGCCAGCTCCGCGGCTTCGAGAAGGTACGCCTCGCGCCCGGCGAGAGCCGTACCGTGGCGGTGCCCGTTCCGATCGCCGACCTGGCGTTCTGGGACGTGACCCGCGGCCGGTTCGTGGTGGAGGAGGCCGCGCACAAGGTCCAGGTGGGCCGCTCGTCCCGGAGTGTCTTCCTGTGCGCGCCGTTCACCGTGAAGGGCGAGCGCGTCCCGCCGCGCGATGTGTTCACCCGCCCGCTGGACGCCATCGACCACGACGAGTACGACGGAGTGGTGCTGTGCGACGCCGCGCCCGAGTCCGGCGACGCCGTCCGCTCCGCGGGACCCGGCGCCTGGATCGTCTTCCGGCGGGCCGACCTCGGCCGGGGGGCGTCCGCCTGCGACCTCTCCGTGTCCAGCACGGAGGGCGGCGTGCTGACCCTGCGGCTCGACGACCCCCTCTTCGGCGAGACGATCGGCACCGTCACCGTGCCCCCGGCCGCGACGAAGTACGACTTCGTGGAGGCCGGAACTCCTCTGGCGGGCGCCGCCGGAGTACGCGATCTTTATGTGGTGTTCGAGAGCGAGGGGGTCACAGTGCGCGCGCTGAGGTTCTGCCGGTGAGGACGGTGACCATCGCCGACGTGGCCAAGCACGCCGGGGTCGCGGTCAGCACCGTGTCGTACGTGCTGAGCGGGAAGCGGAGCATCTCCGCCACCACCCGGCAGCGGGTCCTCGACAGCGTGCGGTTCCTCGGATACCACCCCAACGCGGGGGCGCGGGCGCTGGCCAGCAAGCGGGCCAACGTGATCGCGCTGGTGCTGCCGCTGCGCGCGGGGATGAACCTGCCGGTCCTGATGCAGTTCGCCACCTCAGTGGTGACCACGGCCCGGCTGTACGACCACGACGTGCTGCTGATGACCGCCGACGAGGGCGCGGACGGGCTGCGCCGGGTCGCGGCGAGCGCGCTCGTGGACGGCCTCCTGCTGATGGACGTGGAGATCCACGATCCCCGCGTGCCGCTGCTGCGCGAGCTGGGCGAGCCGAGCGTGCTGATCGGTTTTCCCGCCGACCCCGAGGGGCTGACCTGCGTGGACCTCGACTTCGGCCGGGCGGGCGCCATCTGCGCCGAGCACCTGTCCGAGCGCGGGCACCGGAAGATCGCGCTGCTCGGCGCCCCCGGCGTGGTCTACGAGCGCGGCACCGGATTCGCCGAGCGCACGCTCTCGGGCTTCGCCGACGCGGCGCGGCGGCGCGGCATGGAGGCGGTCGCCCGCCCCTGCGAGGAATCGTTCGACGAGGTCTGCGGCACGGTCAAGGTCCTGCTCGGCGAGCATCCGGACCTGACCGGCCTGGTCGTGCACAACGAGGCCGCCGTGGGACACGTCCTCGGCGCGCTGCGGATACTCGGCCGGCGGGTGCCCGAGGACGTGTCCGTGGTGGCGATCTGCCCCGACGACGTCGCCGAGCGGACCAGCCCCGCGCTGACCTCCGTGCTCGTCCCCGCCGAGGAGGTCGGCAGCCAGGCCGTCAGGTTGCTGATGGCCAAACTGGACGGCGCCGCCGTACCCGAGTCGACCCTGCTGGAGCCACGGCTCACCATCCGCCAGAGCACGGCCCTCTTCACCCGCCAGGAGGATTCGCAGTGACCACTTTTCCGGAGGGGTTCCTCTGGGGCGCGGCGACCGCGTCGTACCAGATCGAGGGAGCGGTCCACGAGGACGGCCGGGGAGCGTCGATCTGGGACACCTTCTCCCACACGCCGGGCGAGGTCCGCGACGGCCACACCGGTGACGTCGCCTGCGACCACTACCACCGGTACCGCGAGGACGTCGAGATCATGGCGGATCTCGGGCTCGGGGCGTACCGCTTCTCCGTCGCCTGGCCCCGGGTCCAGCCGCTCGGCTCCGGCGAGATCAACGCCGCCGGGCTGGACTTCTACGACCGTCTGGTGGACGCGCTCGCCGAGAAGGGCGTCACGCCGGTCGCCACGCTCTACCACTGGGACCTGCCGCAGGCCCTCCAGGACGTGGGCGGCTGGACCTCCAGGGACACCGCGTACCGCTTCGCGGAGTACGCGGCGGCCGTCTACGAGCGGCTCGGGGACCGGGTCGCCACCTGGACCACGCTGAACGAGCCCTGGGTGTCGGCCTTCGTCGGCCACGGGTCGGGACGGCACGCACCGGGGGTGTGCGACCCCGGCGCCGCTTTCACCGCCGCGCACCACCTCATGCTCGCCCACGGCCTCGCCGTCGAGACACTCCGTACGGCGGGGGCCGGGTCGATCTCGCTGACCCTGAACCTGTCACCGGTCCTGGGCGAGGCGGAGCCGGCCCGGCTGATCGACGGCCTGGCGAACCGGTTGTTCCTGGACCCCGTGCTGCGCGGGGAGTATCCCGCCGACGTCCTCGACCACCTCAGGCGGTACACCGACGTCGATCTCGGCGATCTGAAGACCATCGCGCAGCCGATCGACGTGCTCGGCGTCAACTACTACACCGTCAACAGGGTGGCCGCCGACCCCGGCTCCACCGGCCATCCGGAGTACCCCGGCAGCCAGGGCATCCGCTGGACCGCGCCAGAGGGGCCGACCACCGAGATGGGCTGGGAGATCATCCCCTCCGGTCTCGAGGCCCTGCTCGTACGGCTCTCGCGCGACTACCCGGGCGTGCCGCTGATGGTGACGGAGAACGGCGCCGCCTTCGCCGACGACCTGGCCGACACCGACAGGATCGCCTTCCTGGACGGCCACTTCCGCGCCGCGCACGCCGCCATCGGCAAGGGCGTGGACCTGCGCGGATACTTCGTGTGGTCCCTGATGGACAACTTCGAGTGGGCCCATGGCTACCACAAGAGGTTCGGCCTGATCCGCGTCGACTACGACACGCTGGAGCGCACCCCGCGCGACAGCGCGCGCTGGTACCGCGAGGTGATCGCCCGCAACGGCCTCGGGTGATCCTCCGCCTCACCGGCGCCAGGGGCGGCTCATCCCTCGCTCCGACGCCATCCGGGCACGAAGAGCGCCCTCATCCGTGGGATCCCGTACGGACGGCGTCGGGCGTGTGATCCGCGTCCACATGGGCGGCCGGGCGGCGGCGGTGTTCGGCGGCCAGCAGGGCGACGAGCAGCACCAGCAGCGCGCCCAGCTGTGCCGTCGCGGACCACAGCCCCACCGGGATGGTGATCAGCGCGGCGGCCGTCCCGGCCATCCTGGCCGGGGCCTGGGCCAGGCCCAGCGCGCCGCGGTACCACCGGTGGCCGACGAGGAACAGCGCGACGCCCATCGCCAGGGCGACCGCGGGACCCGGCTTCATCGGGTCGAACGGATGCTCCACCGCCTTCTTGACGCCCGCCGCCGCAGCGACCACGCCCAGCAGCATCGGGACGTGCGCGTAGAAGTAGGCCGCGAGGATGAGCCGGGTGCGGGTCACCGGGTCCCGGCGCGCCAGGGCGTGCTCGGCGCCGGACTCGTCGTCGCCGCCGAAGTAGGTCCACCACAGGCAGGCGGCCAGCGCGAGCCCGAGCGCCGCGGCCACCAGGAACCCGGCACCCGCGTGGCCGTGCGCGCCGATGCCGATCGCGATGATCGACTCACCGAGGACCACGATGATCAGCAGGCCGTGTCGTTCCACGATGTGGCCGGCGCGCAGCGGGAACCCCTTCTGCCCGATGAAGTACGGGCTGCCCCACAGCGTCACCAGCGCGGCGGCCCACAACAGGTACTCCAGCGGGCCGGGGACGAAGCCCGCGAGGAAGATCAGCCCGGTGGCGGCCACGTTGAACGGCACCACCCGCCAGAACGAGGTCGTCGCCTGGAGGTAGAGCCCGGCGTGCACGGTGACGAGCAGCAGATAGCCGAACGCGAACGCCGTACCGCCGTCGCCGAACGCGGTGGGGATCGCCAGCGCGACGATCAGGAAGCCCGCCATGCCGAGCAGGAGCAGCACCCGCCGCGCCGCACGGACCGGCGGGATCGTGTTGGTCAGCCAGGCGTACCCGGAGTACATCCACCAGATCACGCCGAACACCAGCAGGGCGCGGAGCGCGCCTTCACCGATGAAGCGGTCCTGGCCGAAGCCGTCGGTCAGCAGCGTGGTGAGCTGGGTGACCGTGAAGACGAAGACGAGGTCGAAGAAGAGCTCCAGCGTGGAGACGCGGATCTCGCCGTCCGGTGACGCCGGCTCGGCTCGCTCGGTGAACCAATTGGGGAGACGCATGCCCGCATTGTCGCGGCATTTCAATTACATGCATACATAATTACGACAGGCAGGGTGATGTGAAAGCTTGGCCCGTGAGGGTGCGATGGGCGTGCAGGACCATGCCGTGCGGGGACTTCGCCGTAGTGGGGCGCCCGTGCGTATGACGTACGTGGGTGCCCACGCGGAGACTACGACGTACTGGGGCGCCGGCCCGCGACCAGGGTGTCACCGGGCTCGGGCCCGGTGGGAGCCTCGCTCCGGCTCTCGGTGCTCTCGTCCGTTCCTCGCTTGGTACGGCGCAGCCTCGACCTGGGGGCGGTGTCGGACGCCTCGCCGGACTCCGCGCCCCTGGAATCCTTGACCCCGGACTCCTTGGATCCGGGCGCCTTCGACGACGCCTTGCCGGCCGCTTTGCCGGTCGTCCGGCCGGAGGCCGTACCCGATGGCGTGCTCGATGCCGTGCTCGATGCCGTGCCGGACGACGCGCCGGAGGATGTGCCGGACGCGGTCTGCCCCGCGCCGCCCGGCGCTTTCGACGAACCGGAGGCCGATGATCCGCCGGCGGACCCGGGCGCGTCGGCTGCTCCACCGGACGAACCGGGCGCGCTGGGCGCGCCGGTCGAGGCGGGGAAGGTGACCGGGCCCTTCGGGCCGGCAGTGGCCGGTCCGCCCGCGCTCCCGCCCGTCGAGGCGGATGCGCCCGCGTCCCGCGCGGTCCCGGTCCCGGCCGTTCCGGGCGCGATGGCCTTGGAGGCGTCCGTGGGCTCGCGCAGCGCGGCGATGACCGCGTCGGCCTCCTTGTCCGCGGCGAACTCGTCCGCCGCCTCGGCCTCGCGCCGCTTGATGACGACCATGTGATCGACCGAGACACGCCCGGCGCCTCCTACCGAGAGGAGGACCGACGCGGCGCCGAGAGCGACGATGAGCTTGATGTCGCCGCCGGTCAGCGGCATGCCGCTCTGCCCGGTGGTGATGACGAAGACGGCGACGGCCTCGGCGAACAGCAGCAGCCCGACGAACGGCACGGCCAGGCCCGCGATCAGCAGCGTGCCGCCGACCAGCTCGATGAGCATGGTGGCCGCCGCCCAGATGGCCGGCATGGGAGCGCCCAACTCGGCGAACTGGGCGCCGGTGGCGGTGAGACCGGCTTCGAGCTTCTGCCAGCCGTTGGCGAAGAAGATGCCGCCGACGCCCATCCGGGCCGCCAGCGAGGCCACGTCATGGAGGGTTCGCTTCACGATTCCTCATTGTGGGGGGACGGGGAACGAATGCCCAGAGATCTGCCCATAAGGACCGACCTCATGCCTGACGTTCGAACGGCAGGGAGAATCACCCAGGAAATCACCCGGAAACCACCTGAGGAAAATGGTCCGGAAAAATCCGGTTTGTTGTGAATTTTTCTTATAAAGAAGCGATCCTCGTGGACAAGCACGGCGGAGCGGTTGCCCGGATGAAGCGGCGAGAGCGGTCGGCCCCGAGACACGGCCCGCAGCGCGTCGCTCGATCGGACGGGACCCGGGCCGGACGCCTCGGGCACGGGCCGAACGGCCGGGATCAGCGTGCGGCGTCTTCCGGTTCGGCTTCGGGGGCGTCGGCGGTCTCCCTGGAGATGAACACGCACGCGGCCAGGGCGGTGAGCCCGAGCAGGACCACGCTGACCACGACCGTGCGGTGCAGTGCGGTGACGAAGGCCAGCCGGGCGGCGTCGAGCAGCGCCGCGCCCGGGGCGCCGCCCACCTGGGCGGCGACGTGCGCCGCCGCCGCGAGGGACTCCCTGGCCTCGCTCATCAGGGCGGCGGGCACGTTCGGCACCACGCCGAGAGCCGGCGCGTAGACCATCGTCGTGATCGTGCCGAGTACGGCGATGCCGAGGCCGGCACCCAGCTCGTAGGCCGTCTCCTCGATCGACGCGGCACCGCCCGCGCGGGACTCGGGGACGGCCGCCATGATCGTGTCGGACGCGGCGAGCAGCGCGACCTCCACGCCGAACCCGATCCCGATGAAGCAGATGGCGAGCATGCCGGGATGCTGCTCGACGCCCCAGGTGAGCACGGGGGCCAGCGAGACGGTGGTGAGCGCGAGGCCGCCGCTCATGGTGGCCCGGAGCCCGATCCGCTGGAGCACGTGGGCCGCCGCCAGCCCGCCGGCGATCGCCGCGATCATCAACGGCAACATGCGCATGCCCGCCGCCAGCGGGGACAGCCCGAGGACGAGCTGGAGGTACTGAGCGAGCAGCAGTTCCAGCCCCACCAGCGCGAAGATCGCCAGCAGTACGCAGGCGACGCCGGTGGCGAACCCCCGCCGGGTGAAGAGCGAGATGTCGAGCAGGGGGAAGTCCAGCCGCCGCTGGCGCCGTACGAACCAGGAGAGCAGTGCGATCCCGAGCAGGGCGACGGCCACGGCCGGACCCCGCCCGATCATGTGGCCGTATCCCGCCTCCTTGAGCCCGAACGCGAGGGCGAGGATGCCCAGGGTGGACAGTGCCGCGCTCAGCCCGTCCCATGGATGGCCGGACCGGCTGCGCGAGGGAGGGAGCAGCCGCACGGCGAGCGGCAGCGCCACGATCAGCAGCGGAACGTTGATGAGGAAGACCGCGCCCCACCAGAAATGCTCGACGAGGACGCCGCCGACCAGCGGGCCGACGGCGGCGCCCGCGGCGGCGACCGCGCTCCAGACGCCCAGGGCGATCGCGCGCTCCCTGCGGTCGGTGAAGACCTCACGGATGATCGAGAGCGTGGCCGGCATGATCATCGCGCCGCCGACCCCGAGCAGGGCGCGGGACAGGATCAGCGCCAGCGGCGACGCGGAGAGTGCCGCGGAGAGCGAGGCCAGCCCGAACACCACGTATCCGGCCAGCACCAGGCGGCGCCTGCCGTACCGGTCGCCGAGCGTGCCGAAGGTGACCAGCAGCGGGGCCACGACGAGCGAGTAGATGTCGATGATCCACAACAGCTCGACGGCGGAGGGTTCGAGGGCGGCGGTCAGCGCGGGCACCGCGATGTGGAGCACGGTCGCGTCCACCGCGATGAGCAGCAGGCTGAAACAGAGCAACGCGAGGACCGCCCAGCGGCTCGCGTGACGCGCGGTGGCGTGGCCCTCGCGGAGCTGCGCCCCGACCCCCATGACGATCATGGACGGGAACCGCCGGCCAGGTGGAACATGCGTCGCAGCTTAGGCCATTCCCGGTAGATCCCTCAGCAGCTTCCGGCATCGCGCTCTCTAGAGAGATATAGGTATATATCCGGCATCTAGGCAACCCCCTCCAGGCAACGGATCATGCGGGAGTGGGGAGCGATATCGAGGACCCGGACCATGCCCCGGACCGTGATCCGAATCCTGCCCGAGATCGCGCCCGAGATCCTGCCCGAGATCGTGTCCGAGACCACGCGCCAGATCACGCCCAGCATCGCTCCCCGGGGGCCGATCCCCGGGCCTGGTGCGTCGTCGCGGCGGCGCGGCTGTCCCGCGACCAGCCGGAGGCGGCACTGGAGGCCGCACGCCAGGCCGTCGAACGCGACCCCGGCGGCGAGTGGGGGCACCGCCTGGCCAGTCTCGCCCTCGAACGCCTCGGCCGCGACTCCGAGGCGGTCGCGTCGGCCCGGGAAGCCGTACGGCTCGCGCCCGGCTCCTGGGCCGCGCGGCTCAGGCTGGGCGGCGCGCTGCGCCGCTCGCCCGGCGGCTGGCGCGAGGCGTGGGCGGAGGCACGCAAGGCGGTGAGCTTCGCGCCCGAGGAACCCGACCCGCACGTCCTCGCCGGGGACCTGGCCCTGACCCGGGGCGATCACGAGCGCGCCGTCTCGTCCTACGAGGCGGCGCTGCGGCGCGCGAAGGACCACCCGGGAGCACGGGTCAACCTCGGGCTCGCCCTGATGAGGTGGGAGCGGCCGCGCAACCACCACGACCCGGCCTGGGACGCCGACCCGCGCGAGACGACCCGGGCCAGGCGGGCGATGGAGGTCTGGTCCCGGCAGGTCCGCGTCATGCTCGCGGTAGCGACGGCCGCCGTCACGCTCAGCGCGTTCTTCCTCGGCCTGCACAGGGAGGCGCAGATCGGGGGAGCGCTCGTGCTCGGGGGCGTGCTGGTCGTGACGATCAGGCAGGCCGGGCGGGTCCGCGTCTGGCCGCGCGTGCCCGCGATGCTCGGCCGCGACCTCTGGCTCACCATGGGCGTCGCGATGGGAGTGGCGGTCGTCGCCGCGTACGTCGCCGGCCTGGCCACGCTGCCCGCCGCACCTCCCGCCTCGGTCCCGCTCCCTTTCCCGCTTGCCGAAACGCCGCCCGCCGCGCCCGGTTCCCTCGCGGACGCGGTGAACGGCGTCTGGATCGGCGCGCTCGGCATCGTCTTTCTCAACGGCGCCGCCGCGGGCGGCGCGCGCCTGCTCGTCGAGGCGTGGCAGGGCCGTCCGGTGAGGGCGCTCGCCCAGTTCGCCGCCGCCGGACCGGTGCCCGCGGCCAGGCGGGACGTCGACGTGACGCTCTGGATCGTCGCGAG
Organism: Microtetraspora glauca; assembly: GCA_001570385.1. Taxonomy (GTDB): domain Bacteria; phylum Actinomycetota; class Actinomycetes; order Streptosporangiales; family Streptosporangiaceae; genus Microtetraspora; species Microtetraspora glauca. The sequence continues at coordinate 123,882 of BBYL01000016.1, forward strand.
CCGGGCATGGTGGACGCTCGTCCTCCTCCTGTCGATCTCCCTGCTCGCGGCCCAGCCCCGCCTGGCCCTCGGCGCCGCGGCGGTGCCGGCCGTCGTCGTCCTCACCTTCCGCCGCGGCCGGGTCACCTCCCTCCTGCGGCCGTCGTTCCGCGACGACCGCCCGCTCGCGCTCGCGTTCGTCCTGATCGCCGCCGCCTCCCTCCTCCTCGCGCTCGCGGGAGCCGTACCGGCCGACGCCGGGCCCGGCCTCCCCGCACCGCCGATGCTCGGGCCCGCCGGAATGGGCGCGTGCGCCGCGCTCGCGGTGGCGGCCGGGGCGTTCGCGGCGCGTACGGCCCGCGCGTGGTGGGGCGGCGGTCCCGGTCCCTGGCGTGCCGCGCTGATCCCGTACGACGCGTTCGGCACGCGGCTTCCCGGCGACGCCTCGCCCTCCGCCGGAGTCAGCGACGAGGTACGGCACGCCGCCACGTATTCGAGGAGCGTGGTGCTCGCCTACAGCCAGCGGGGCTGCCCGCGGGCGCTCGCGGTCAGCGCGGTGACCTCGGTGAGCGCGTCGGGCGAGCTCAGGCTGATCGCGGGGGACGAGGCGTGGGAGGCGGTGGAGCGCGACCCCAGGGTCGTCCTCTTCGTGGGCGACCCGCGGTTCTGGGCCGAGGTGCGGGGCATCGCCGTGCCCTCCGGGGACGTTCTGCGCATCACTCCCAAACGGGTCCTCGTGCGGGAGTACCCGGGCCGCCACCAGGCTCGCACCCGTTAGGTCCACCCATTGCGCGTTCGTGTGCGGTATAACCGGGGGGCAAACCGGGGAGGCGTTGATGCGGGACTCCGACAGGGCCCAGCCGGCGGGCAACGCCGGGGCGCGGGATCTGTTCGAACAGGTGCGGCTGCGCTATTTCCACCTTCCCCCCATCGCGCGACGCGTGATCTTCACCGGTGTCCTGATCGCCTCGATCGGCCTCGCCGCGGCACTGAGCTGGCCGCTGCTCACCACGTTCTTCGCGACGGTCGTGATCCTGGCGTTCGTGGCGCTCGCGCTCAGCCATCCCCGCGCCGCGGCCACCGCGCTCGTCCTCGCCGGGTGGGGGCTGCTGCTCCCGCTGTTCTTCGGCGTCTTCGGCAGCCAGTCCGGCGCGCCGTACCTCCTGCTGTTCCTCGGCCTCCCGGTCGCCGGCGCGGCCCACCTCATCCGGTGGGTGCCCCCATGGCTGACCACGCTGGCCGCGCTCGCCCCCGCGGGCGTCGTGGCCTTCGCGATCTCCCCGCTGTCCGTCACCGTCGCCCTCTGGGCCGCGTACGGCACGGCCTGCGCGGTGCTGGCCTACCGCTTCGTGCTGGCCAGGAGGGTCCACGCGCTCCTCGCCGCCGCGCCCCAGGCCGGCGACGCCCAGGTAAGGCAGCGGATCAGGGCGGGCGGTCACCAGCACTCCGCCGGCGACGGGGGGACGCCGCCGCCGATCACGGTCGAGCAGGCGCTGGGCGAGCTGGAGGCCATGATCGGCCTGGAGCCGGTGAAGGAGCAGGTACGCGCCATCGCCGCGTCCATAGAAGCGGCCCGGTTACGCAAGGAGGCCGGGTTCACCAACGAGCCCCCGATGCGCCACTTCGTCTTCGTCGGCCCGCCCGGCACCGGCAAGACGAGCGTCGCCCGCACCCTCGCCAAGATCTTCTACGCGTTCGGGCTGCTGGAGACGCCCTTCGTGGTCGAGGGCCAGCGGGCCGACCTGGTCGGCGAATACCTCGGAGCCACAGCGATCAAGACCAACGAGCTGATCGACCGGGCGCTGGGCGGCGTGCTGTTCATCGACGAGGCGTACGGCCTGATCAACTCGGGTGACGGCCAGCCCGACCGGTTCGGCGCCGAGGCCGTGCAGACCCTGCTCAAGCGGGCCGAGGACGACCGCGACCGGCTGATCATCGTGCTGGCCGGCTACGAGAAGGAGATGGGCACCTTCCTCTCCTCCAACCCCGGCCTGTCCAGCAGGTTCGCCACGCGGGTGCGCTTCCCCGGTTACACCCCCTCAGAACTCCTGGAGATCACCGAGGCGTTGCAGGTCAGGCGGGGCGACCGGCTCGCTCCCGACGCGCGTCCCGTCCTGCGGGCCCTGTTCGAGGACGTGCACCGCCGCGGACTGGTCGACGAGCTGGGCAACGCCCGTTTCGCCCGCAGTCTGGCCGAGGCCGCCGCGCAGGCAAGGGACGTCCGCGTGGTCAGCGCCGGAGGCGCGCCGCGCGGCGAGGATCTGGTGACGACCACGACCGACGACGTGACCAGGGCGTTCAACGAGATCACCGCCAGGTTCCGGGGCTACCAGGCCACCCCCACGCTGGAGGAGGCCCTGGCCGACCTCGACAGGATGGCCGGGCTGGAGCCCGTGAAGCGGCAGGTCCACGCGATCGCCGCCCAGCTCAAGGTGGCACGCATGCGCCAGGAGCAGGGGCTTCCCGTCCAGTCCCAGATGAGGCACTTCGTCTTCGTCGGCCCGCCGGGCACCGGGAAGACGACCGTCGCGCGCATCCTCGGCCGGATCTTCTCCGCGCTCGGGCTGCTCGCGCGGCCCGACGTCGTCGAGGCGTCCCGCGCCGACCTCGTGGGCCAGCACCTCGGCGCCACGGCGATCAAGACCAACGAGCTGGTCGACCGGGCGCTGGGCGGCGTCCTGTTCGTCGACGAGGCGTACGGCCTGGTCAACAGCGGATACGCCGGGGGCGACGCCTTCGGCGCGGAAGCCGTGCAGACGCTGCTCAAGCGGGCCGAGGACGACCGCGACCGGCTCGTCATCGTCCTCGCCGGATACCAGCGGGAGATGGACGCCTTCCTGGCCACCAACCCCGGTCTCGCGTCGCGGTTCAACCAGTTCGTCGCCTTCCCCTCGTACGCGCCGGACGAGCTGGCCGAGATCGCCGAGCTGCAGGCGTCCCGCAGCGGCGACAGGTTCGACGCGTCCGCGCGCAGGGACCTCGGCGACGTCTTCGACTGGGTCTGCCGCGAGGGGCTGATCGACGGGCTCGGCAACGGCCGGTTCGCCCGGTCCCTCTACGAGAGGGCCGCCATGCGGCGTGACGTGCGGCTGGCCGTTCAGAGCTCGGCCAACGCGGCCGAGCTGACCACGATCACCAGCGACGACGTCCGCAGCGCCGTGGACGAACTCTCCTGAGCTTTCGGGCACGGCCCGCGTCGCGGGCCGTGCCCGGTCATCGCCGGTTCCGGGTTACGCCCGCGTACGGCGCGTGGCCTCGCTTCCCTTGAATACGGTCTGCTACAAAGCGCATGCGCATAGTGACCATTCCGGGAGGAGCGCCGTGCAGGCACGATGGCTGGCCGCGCTGATCACGTTGATCGTTGTGGAGACCGCGACGGCCTGCTCCGGCGGGCCCTCCGCCGGCGGCCCGGGAAGCGGTTCCCCCGCCGCCTCCACCAGGGCGTACGACATCAACCCGGTCGCCCGGGACAAGGTGAAGGACGGCGGCACCCTCAACTGGGGGCTGACCAACTTCCCCACGCAGTGGAACGTCAACCACATGAACGGCGACACCGTGGAGGCGTGGTCCGTCATCGGCGCTCTGATGCCCACCGCCTTCCGGTCCGACGAGAAGGGCCGGATCTCACTCGACCGCGACTACGTCATCCGGGCGAAGGTCACCGAGCGGGTTCCGCATGAGGTCGTCACCTACACGCTGAACCCCAAAGCCAGGTGGTCCAACGGGAAGCCGATCACCTGGCGGGACTACGCCGCCCAGTGGAAGGCGATGAACGGCCGGGACAAGGCCTACGGCGTCTTCGCAGGGAGCGGCTACGACTCCCTCCGGAGCGTTGCCAAGGGGTCGGACGATCACCAGGTCGTGGTCACCTTCGCCGAGCCGTACGGGGAGTGGCGGTCGCTGTTCTCGCCGCTCTACCCACGCTCGGCCAACGCCTCGGCGGACGCCTTCAACAGTGGCAGCGTCGACCACATCCCCGCGACCGCCGGGCCGTTCAAGGTGTCCGCCCTCGACACGAACGCCAAGACCGTCACCCTGGTACGGGACGACGCGTGGTGGGGGAACCGGGCGAAGCTCGACCGCATCGTGTTCCGCGCGCTCCAGGGCAACGCGCTCGTCAACGCTTACAGCGGCGGCGACCTGGACTTCTTCGACGCCGGCCTGTCCGCCACCGCGTACGACTGGGGCAAGGGGGAGCCCACCGCCGCAGTCAGGCAGGCGGGCGGCAGAGACTTCCGGCAGATCACCCTCAACGCCGAGACGGAGCCGCTCTCCGACGTCCGGGTCCGCCAGGCGATCGCCGTCGGCATCGACCGCAAGGCCGTCATCGCCGCCGACCTGGAGGGGCTCGGCTGGCCGGCGGTCCCGCTCAACAGCCACTTCTACGTGCACGGCCAGGGCGGCTACCAGGACAACGCCGGCTGGCTCGGCGCCTACGACCCCGTCCGCGCGGGCAAGCTGCTGGACGAGGCCGGCTGGCCGCTGACCGCCGGCACCCGGAAGAAGAACGGCAAAGAGCTCACCCTCCGCTATCCCATCCCTTCGGACGCGCCGGTGGCGCGTGCCGAGGCGGAGGCCGTACGCGCGTCCCTGGAGCGCGTCGGGGTGAAGGTCGCCATCGAGCCCGTTTCGAGCGCGGACTTCTTCGACAAGTACATCGTCCCCGGCGAGTTCGACCTTACGGCCTTCGCCTACGCCGCCTCGCCGTACCCCGTGTCGGCCAACTACGGGGTCTACCTCAACGGGACGACCCCCTCGGGCGACGACAAGAAAGACGACAAGAAGTGGGACGCGAACCTCGGCCGCACCGGCACTCCCAAGATCGACTCCGCGCTGTTCGCGGCGGGGGCGCAGCTCAACCAGAAGAAGGCCGCCACCGAGCTCAACGCCGCCGACCGGCTCATCTGGCAGCAGGCCACGGTCGTGCCGCTGTTCCAGCGGCCGCAGACCGTGATCGTCAGGTCCACCCTGGCCAACATCGGCGCCACCGGGTTCTACGACCTGAAGTACGCCGACATCGGCTTCACCCGCTGAATCGCCTCGCTTCGCTCGGCCCCGCGCCCCTGGGCGTCTGATTGGCCTCGCTTCGCTCGGTGGGCTCGGGGCGCCCGAAGTCGGCTCGTGCCCTCGTCACGTCCTCACTCCTTCGTCGCTCCGGGCGTTCCTCGGTTACTTCACCGCCGCGCCCCTGGGTGTCTGATTGGCCTCGCTTCGCTCGGCGGGCTCGGGGCGCCCGAAGTCGGCTCGTGCCCTTCTCGCTCGGGGCTCGTTCCTCGCCCGCTCGCTCGTCGGTTACTTCACCGCCGCGCCCCTGGGTGCCTGATTGGCCTCGCTTCGCTCGGCGGGCTCGGGGCGCCCGAAGTCGGCTCGTGCCCTCGTCACGTCCTCACTCCTTCGTCGCTCCGGGCGTTCCTCGGTTACTTCACCGCCGCGCCCCTCGCGGTCAGGCGGACGGCTCGTCCGGGATGTCGGCGATGTCGTCGAGGGCGGCGGCCAGCTCGTCGGGGTGGTCGCCCATCCGCTCGGCGATCTCGATGAGCAGGTGCAGCACCTCGTGCCGGTCGTGGCCCAGATCCATCAGCCGCTGGGCCGCCTCCCACAGCTGAGGGGGATCGCCCTCCCAGAGCCGGGCGGCGATCTCCTCGTGCCAGGCGAGGTGCTCGTCGAAGTCCGGCCGGTCGCGCTCGGCGGCGTGGTCGATCTCCAGCAGGATCCGGCGGTCGCCCTCGTCCGCCGGGTTCAGCGTGTCGAGGATGATCGAGCCGTGCACGCCCTGCAGCAGCGGGAACGCGAAGGCGCGGCGAGCCAGGGCCGACAGGTCGCCGTCCGGCAGCAGCCGCTCGACGAGCGCGCGGTCCAGGCCGAAGGTGGTCGGGTCGCGGTACGCCTCGGTGAACCGGGCGGTCGCCTCCCACACGGCGTCGAGCGTCGCCCGGACCCCCTGTTCCGGCAGCCCGGCGCGCGGAGCGGCGAACCGGACCCAGGCCGCCAGGGCGTGCGGCATGGCCTCCTGCTCGGCCGGCCGCAGCATGACCTTCCTCGGCAGCCAGTCCAGCAGGAACGTCTCGCATTTGGCCGGGCTGACCCGGAGCGGCCGTCCGAGGTCCTGGTCGCAGCCGTAGTCGATGATGTGGTCCGCGCACCGCGACGCGGCCGACGGGTCCGACAGGTTCTCCGCCGCGTCGGAGGCGAGGAACTCGGCCGCGAGCATCGCGCGCCTGTCCCTGCTGTACGGCGCCTCGCTGTGCGGGGGCGCGGGCCGCTTGCGGCCGGGAGGGAGCGCCTTGATCCGCGAGCGGGCGAACGCGTGGTAGGCGCTGTAGCCGTCGCTGACGAGCCGGGGCGCGTTCCGGCCCAGTGAGTCCCGCGCCGCCTTCATCGCGAACTCCAGCAGCGCCCTCGCCTGTTGCGGCTCGATCTCCTCGAACTTGAGCATGGGGTTGCCCGCCGCTTCCAGCCTGGCCTGTTCGAGCAGCTTGTCGACCTGGGAGGAGACCCACGCGTCGCGGGCCATGCCGCGCATGTTGTAGTCGACGACCACCACCAGGGCGTGCGTGTCCTCGCCGTTGTAGGCGAAGGTGCACACCACCGTGTCCTGGTCGCCGTAGACGTCCCTGGACACGTAGCACCCGGACGGTTTGACCGCGCCCACCCTGTCGGCCCAGCGGGGCCGCGCCACGTCGGACTCCATGAGGGCGAGGGCGGCACCCTCGGCCTTGGCGGCCTGGCGCGCGGTGCCGAGGTAGGCGACCGAGATCAGCAGGGTGAGGGCCGCGGGCGTCCCGGCCTTCGCGGCGTAGTCGACCAGGCCCTCACCGAGGATCTGCTCCACGTCGCCCCCGCGCAGCCGCCGGCCCCACCAGGCGCCGAGCATGTCCGACACCATGAGCTCCGCGTCGAGCGGGCTCCGTACGGCGAGCAGTTCGCGCGCCGCGAGCAGCATCTCGGCGAAGACGTCGTCCGGGGTCTGGGTCTCCCGGGGGTCGCGCCGCCTCCGGCCCCTCACCGGGCCGCCTCGTCGCGCTCGGAGACGCGCGAGCCATGCCTGCGGTGATTGTCGGCGCGCTCGCTCACAGAACCCACCTTCTCGCATTCCCGGCCCAATCGGCATCCGGAACACGGCCCGGTGACTTCCCCGTTATCTGGTGACCTAATCGGCCCGGGAAGGCGGCGCCGAGTTCACCAGGGCGAGCAGGTGCTCGCGGGCGATCCACTCGACGGCCGCGGGAGTGGCGCGCAGCCCGAGATGTTCGGTGCAGGCCCAGACGTCGGCGACGCAGCGGCTCACTGTGTCCACGGGCACACCGAGGAACTCCGCGGCCAGGCGGGCGCTGACCGGCTCGAGGAGCGGCGCCGTCGCGCGGCCGCCGCCGAACCGTGGTGCGAGTACTGGCATCGTCGCATTCCTCGCTGAGTGACTACCGGGGCGGCCCCCTCGCCGGATATGAGAGGGACCGGCCGCTTTCATTCCATAACTTTCCGCAGACGTGTCAACCCCTCACGGAGCTCCGTGCAAAGCTGTCCCCATGCGTATCCAGCTCGCCCAGCGGCAGGATGCCGACGAACTCCTCAGCCGAAGTTCCCTGGCGCTGCTCGTCGGCATGCTGCTTGATCAGCAGATCCCCATGGAGTGGGCGTTCGCCGGTCCGTACACCATCGCCGACCGGCTCGGGCATGATCTGGACGCGCGGGAGATCGCCTCCTATGATCCTTCCGAGTTCGCGGCGTTGCTGGCCGCCAAGCCCGCCGTCCATCGGTACCCGAGCTCCATGGCGGGCCGGATCCAGCAGCTGGCCGCCTATCTGGTCGAGCATTACGACGGCTCGGCCGACAGGGTGTGGGAGGATGTCGACGACGGTGCCGAGTTGCTACGCCGCCTGCTGGCGCTGCCCGGGTTCGGCAAGCAGAAGGCACAGATCTTCCTCGCGCTGCTCGGCAAGCAGCTCGGGGTGCGCCCGCCCGGATGGCGCGAGGCCGCCGGGAAGTACGGCGCGCAGGGCGTGCACCTGTCCGTCGCCGATGTCGTCGACCCCGTCAGCCTCGATCTGGTGCGGACCACCAAGCAGGAAGCGAAGAGGGCCGCCAAGAAGTAAGCCCGATCCTGCTGCGCGAGATGGCGCCTTTTGACAGGATGCGTTGACCGCATGCCGGGCGGGGCTTCCGTCCGCACATGCCCATCGCCGATGATGTAGGGCAGATCCTGCGCTACAGGGAGTGTCTTATGGATCTTGCGGTAGCGACCGGCGGCCGGACGGGTGCATCCCGGAGCGGAGGAGGAGAGCATAACGGAGTTGTGCACGGCCGCGGGCATGACCAGGCCGTATGGCGCCGAACCGGCGTCACGCGGTAGGCAGAAGATCAGGACACGACCGTAAATCACAGTTATGGAGATGTGCCTCGTGGGAGACCCTGGCGCGCGACGGAGGTGCCGACCGTGAGCGCCGAAACCTCCGTGCCCCGTCCCCGGGAGTCGGGTTTGGACATCTCAGACTCCGGCCTCTTCCGTGGCCTCATGTCCGAGGCCCCCTTCGCCTTCGCGTTCTTTGACCCGTCCGGGCGGTTTGTCCGTGTCAATTCGACCTTTACCGAGCTGACCGGCCACCCTGTCGAGCGGCATCTGGAGATGATGCCCGCGGACCTTCTCTCGGCCGACCTCGCCACCCTGATCGACTCGGCTCTGCGCCGGATTGGCGGCGAGGGGCTCCCTATCACCGACCAGCGCATCAGGACCCGCGCCGAGAACGGCGACACCCGGCACTGGGCGGTCTCGTTCTTCCCGATGCGGGAGGACGGCGGGCTCCTGGGCACCGCGCTCTTCGGCGTCGACCTGACCGAGCGTCAGCTCACCGAGGAGGACCTGCGCCGCAGCGAGGAGCGCTACCGCTCCCTGGTCGAGTCGCAGCAGCAGCTCGTGTGGATCACCTCGCCCAGCGGTTCCGCGATCGAGGACGCCCCGCAGTGGCGGGCCGTCACCGGCCAGGGGCTGGAGGAGTACCTCGCCCACGGCTGGCTCGACGCCGTGCACCCCGACGACCGTCCGGGAGCCGAGGAGGCGTGGCGGGAGGCGCTGCGCGGCCGGACCATGTTCGAGTGGAGCTACCGGGTGCGCACCCGGGCCAGCGGCTACCGGCACTTCGAGGTGCGCGCCGTACCGATCATCAGGCACGGCCGCGTGATCGAGTGGGTGGGCGCCAACTCCGACGTCACGCCGCAGCGTGAGGCCGAGGAGATGCGCGGCAGGCTGACCGACCAGCTCGGCGCCGCCGCCCTGCGCACCGCGCGGCTCCAGGGCGCCACGGCGCAGCTGGCCGAGGCGCTCACCGTCGAGCAGGTGGTCCAGGTCATCATCGACGTCGGGCGTACGGCCCTCGCCGCGGACCATTCGGGCGTCGCGCTGCTGGACCAGGACCGCGCGAGCCTGAAAGTGATCAACAGCGGGGGCGTCCCCGACGCGCCCGGGATCTCCGGCGACGAGATCGCGTTGTCCACCACCAGCATGATGACCATGGCGGTGAACAGCCGGCGCCCGGTGTTCGCCGAGTCGCCGCAGAGCCTGCGCAACCAGCTCGTCGACGCCGGCGCCGAGGACGAGCGGATCGCCGAGTTCCTCGAGGGCACCGACGAGCGGGCCTGGGTCGGGCTGCCGTTGCTCGCGGCCGGCCGTGCCCTGGGCGCCCTGAGGTTCTCCTTCAACCGGCCGCAGAAGATCTCGCAGGAGGACGGCGTCTTCCTGGAGGCCCTGGCAGGCCAGTGCGCGCTCGCGGTCGAGCGCGCGACGCTCTTCGAGCGTGAGCACAAGACCGCGGAGACGCTGCAGCGGAGCCTGCTGCCCGACAACCTGCCCGTGGTGCGGGGCCTGGTCCTGGCCCAGCGGTTCCGTTCCGGCTCTCGGCATGTCCAGGTCGGCGGCGACTGGTACGACGCGTTCGTCCTGCAGGACGGCCGGGTCGCGGCCGTCCTCGGCGACGTCATGGGCAAGGGCGTCAAGGCCGCCGCGGGCATGGGCCGGATCCGCAACGCCATGCGGGCCCTGGCGCTGACCAATCCGCCTCCTGCCGCGGTGCTCACCGGGCTGGACCGGGTCTTCGAGGCTACCGAAGAGGAGGAGCAGGTCACGACACTCGCCTACATGGTGGTCGAGCCGAACACCGGCGAGGGCACGCTCGCGCTGGCGGGACACCCGCCACCGCTGCTGGTGTCGCCGCAGGGTGTGGCGGTGCTGCACGAGACCGAGCCCGGCACGCCGCTGGGCTGGGCGACCAGCCGCAAGCAGTTCAGATTCTGCGTGCCGCCGGGTCACACCGCCGTGCTGTACTCCGACGGTCTCGTGGAGAACCGGAAGCGCGGACTGGACGCCGGACTGCGGGATCTGTCGAACGTCGTGGCCGAGGCACCCCCCGAAGTCGTGGCAAGTCCCCACATGTTGCTGGATTTCCTGGTAGATCGGATGTTGTCCGGGTATGAGCAGGATGATGACGTGACCGTGCTCGCGGTTCACGTTCCTCCAGCCACGAAGAGTGACTGAATGAAACAGTCATAACGGTTGCTTTCGGGTATCGGTGCCCCTCATCCGTACGCACTACTGTCTCGGTCGGCCTAGGGTGGGAAGGCAACCGGCCGGAGGTGGCCGTATGGACTGCCGTGGCGTGTCACAATGGCATGTCGCGGTCCGCGCGGCCTCACCATCGGAAAAGAAGCAACCATCTGGGTCCATTCTCGCCATGCGTTCGTTCGAGAGGTGTTCGTGTCGCCTGCAAGTTCGACTCGCTCGAAGCCGTCGGAGCTGAACGAGCCAGTGATTCAGCAGCTCCTCGAGCGTGGGCGCTCGCAGGGTTTCCTCGAGTCCGAGGATGTCCGCAGGGCCTTCGAGGAAGCGGACATCCCGCTGTCGCACGCCGCTGGATTCCTGCGCAGCCTCAGCAAGGAGGGTGTGACCGTCGTGGTCACCGCGGCCGATTCCGCCGCGGCGCCCAAGCGGTCTCGTGGCCAAGCAAAGCGCCGCACCTCCGCTCCGGTCAAGAAGACCACCAAGTCCGCCGCCGCCAAGGAGGCACAGCCCGAGACCGTCACCGCCGTCGTGACCGGCTCGGCGGACTCGGGGCCCGCGCCCGCGCCGAAGAGGCCCGCCGCGAAGAAGGCCGCTCCGGCCAAGAAGACCGCGGCGCCCACCAGCAAGCCCAAGCCCACGGCTCCCAACACGGGGCCGGAGTCCAAGGCCGTCAAGGGCGATTCCAAGCCCAAGTCGTCCGAGCTCGCTGAGGACGATGAGGACATCGACCTCGAGGGTGACGTCGAGATCGAGGACTTCGACATCGACGTCGAGGACGTCGAGATCGAGTCCGACTCGGACGGCGAGGCGGAAGCCGACGCCGAGACCGAGAGCGACGGCGAGGAGAAGGCGGCGCCCGTCGCCCACTCCGAGGACGAGGTGCTCATCCTCACCGACGATGACGACGACGCGCCCGTGGCTCAGGTCGCGGCCGCCGGCGCCACCGCCGACCCCGTCAAGGACTATCTCAAGCAGATCGGCAAGGTCCCCCTGCTCAACGCCGAGCAGGAGGTGGAACTCGCCAAGCGCATCGAGGCGGGCCTGTTCGCAGAGGAGCAGCTGGCCAGCGACGGCGAGCAGCTTCCGGTCGACGTCCGCGCCGAGCTGGAGTGGATCGCCGAGGACGGCCGCCGCGCCAAGAACCACCTGCTGGAGGCCAACCTTCGGCTCGTGGTCTCGCTGGCCAAGCGCTACACCGGCCGCGGCATGCTCTTCCTGGACCTGATCCAGGAGGGCAACCTCGGTCTCATCCGCGCCGTCGAGAAGTTCGACTACACCAAGGGCTACAAGTTCTCCACGTACGCCACCTGGTGGATCCGGCAGGCGATCACCCGCGCCATGGCGGACCAGGCGCGGACCATCCGCATCCCGGTCCACATGGTCGAAGTGATCAACAAGCTGGCCCGGGTCCAGCGGCAGATGCTGCAGGACCTCGGCCGCGAGCCCACGCCGGAGGAGCTGGCTCGCGAGCTCGACATGACCCCGGAGAAGGTCATCGAGGTCCAGAAGTACGGGCGCGAGCCGATCTCCCTGCACACCCCCCTCGGTGAGGAGGGTGACAGCGAGTTCGGTGACCTCATCGAGGACTCCGAGGCCATCGTTCCGGCCGACGCCGTCAGCTTCACGCTGCTCCAGGAGCAGCTGCACTCCGTTCTGGACACGCTGTCCGAGCGGGAGGCGGGCGTCGTGTCGATGCGGTTCGGTCTCACCGACGGCCAGCCCAAGACCCTCGACGAGATCGGCAAGGTCTACGGCGTGACCCGCGAGCGGATCCGCCAGATCGAGTCCAAGACCATGTCCAAGCTGCGTCACCCCTCGCGGTCCCAGGTGCTCCGCGACTACCTGGACTAGCCGCAGGACCGGCCACACGTCGAACGGCCCCGACCTCCTCTCGGAGGGCGGGGCCGTTTAACGTGCACGTAACCTTCCGGTAGCGCCGGACGCCCCCGACACTCCTAGGCTCGCCGCTCATGGGAGTGATCGAAGTGGATCGGGCACGTGCTCGGGGGCCACGAGTGATCCCGGACCGTCCATGGGCGGACCCTGTACTCGACGAGGCGGCCGCCGCCGTTCATCGGGGAGTTCTCACGGCGGGAGTTCCCGCTCTCACGGCGACCAGGGGGGACGCCGAGATCCGTTCGCTTCGCGTGGAGGCCCTGTCCCGGGCCGCCGCGGGCTACGAGCACGTCATCGAGCGGCTGATCAGCCACGATCAGGGCAATCCCGACCTGTGGTTGTGGCTGGGCCGCACCAGGATCGAGCAGGCATGGGCGCTGAAACCCGACGCGAAGGCGAGGGCCGTACAGGCTCACCGCCTGCAGGCGTTCCACGCGGCCATGGAGTCCGCGCGGAGACCGCTGCTCATCGCCGCCTCGCTGGCCCCCGCCGATCCGGTTCCCTGGGAGTGCCTGATGTGGCTGGCACTGGGGCTGGACCGGCCGCGCCCGGACAAGGATTCGGTCTGGTCGGAGTGCGTCCGCCGCTGGCCGACGCTGTTCGCCGCGCATCTCGCCCGCCTGATCACGCTCTCGCCCGGATGGGGCGGCACCGCGCAGGAGATGTTCGCGTTCGCCAGGTCCACCGCCGCCCGTGCTCCCGAGGGCAGCCCGCTGCCGGCGCTGATCCCGCTCGCCCACTTCGAGAACGTCGCCGCGGAGCGGTCTCCGATGTCGCGGAGCGGCTGGTTCTCTTTCGACGTCCAGCGGGAGATCGTCTCCGTCGCCGGTCACTGGACGGATCGGCGCCTGGGAGGGGTCCACCCGCGCTCGATCGAGGCGCACAACGCGTTCGGCGCCGCCTTCTACGTCGCGGATCTCCGCCGTCCGGCCAGGGGGCACCTCGCGCGCACCGGGGGGAGGTTCAGCCGGCTGCCCTGGTCGCATCTCGGAGAGCCCCAGCAGCAGTTCCTCCGCGCATGCGGGCGACTGAATGTGATCACGAACTGATCACGATATCGAGGGTCCAGGGCTTGCCGGAGCGCGGGGCGGGGCCGAGTTCGGTGTGATGCCCCAGCCCGCGGAGAACCTCGGCCAGCTCCTGAGGGCCGCCCGGTTCATCGGAGCTTTCCACCAGCGACCTGGCCACCGCGCCCCTGGTCGCCTTGGCCATGTGGCTCACCACCGTGCGCCTTCCCGCCGCTTCCTTCAACACCCGTACGGCCACCGCCCGCCCGCCGGCCGGCCACGCCTGGGCGTACGTGGAGGACCGCATATCCACGATCAGGCCGGGCAGCGGGCCCAGCACCGCCGCCAATGAGGGGCGCCAGAAGGCGGCCAGGCCGCCCATCGGCGGCAGCGCGCGTGCCATGGAGAGCCGGTACGGCGGCACGCGGTCGGTCAGCCGGAGCGCGCCCCACAGGCCGGAGAAGACGATGACGCGCTCGTCCGCCCGCCTTCTCGCGTCCGGAACCAGCGTGGGCAGCCCCAGATTGTCGTACAGGACGCCGGTGTACAGGTCGGCCGCGGTGAGGGTGGAGGCGGTGCGCAGGTCGCGGTTCCTGTCGATCTCGTCACGCTGCCCCTCCGACAGGCCGAGCACGGCCTGGGCGTCGGGGGTGTGACAGAGAGTGATCAGAGCATCGAGCACCTTCTCCCGTGGGGAGGTCAGTTCGGGGAAGCCGAGGGTGTCGAGGTCGAGCACGGGTCCGTCGCCCCGGGACGCCTTTCCTTCGGAGGGAGGCAACAGGATCAGCACGCTTCCCAGCCTATCGACGGGATCACCCGGTGGTGTGGGCGGCCGGTGGATGACCAGCGCGGACGGCCGCGGTCAGGGGCTGCGACCGCGATCAGGGTGCTGCGATAAGGTCCGCCCGTGTCCGAATTCGACCGACTTGTTGATGAAGCGTGGCCGGCGCCCTACCGGGTGGCCGCGGGGGACTGGGTGTACCGGCACGCGGGCGGGGTGACCAAGCGGGCCAACTCCGTGCTGCCGCTGGGGGAGTGCCCCGACCTGGGGAAGGCGATCGACGACGCGGAGGGGTTCTACGCGGACCTCGGCCGTCCGTGCGTGTTCTCCATCGGCGGGGGCGCCACGCCCGGGCTCGACGCGGAGTTGGCGTCCCGTGGCTACCGTCTGGTCGACCCCACGCTGGTCATGACCAGCTCGTCGCTGGAGGGCTCGTCCGATCCGACGATCGCGCCGGAGCCGTCACAGGGCTGGGTGGACACCTGGTGGCGGGTGGACGGCGGCAGGCATCCCGCCGGGACGGAGATCTCCGCCAAGGACTGGGGTGTGCGCATTCTCACCGGGGTTCCCGCGGCGTACGCCTCGCTGGGCGAGGAGGCCGTGGGCAGGGGAGTGCGGCAGGGGGAGTGGCTCGGGATCTACTGCATGGCGGTGGTCCCCGAGGCCAGGCGGAGAGGCCTGGCTGGCGCGGTACTGCGCGGCCTGCTCGGCTGGGGGAGGGACCAGGGGGCGAGCCGCGCCTATCTGGTCGTCACGGAGGGTAACGAAGGGGCTCGCGCGCTCTACGAGCGCGAGGGTTTCACCGTGGCCGGACGCTATCACTACCGCGTCCGATGACCACCGCCGGTGAGACCTGGGTGGCATAGCCCGGGAGGACATAGGGGCGGCGCGGCTGGAGGGCGGCCTTTTCGGACCGCCCCCAGGCACGCCGTCTATCGGGTCAGCGTTCGCTCGCTGCGGACGCGGGGGATTCACTGAGTCGGGCCGACTCGTCCTGGATCTCGGCGCCCTTGTCGCGCAGCACGCTTACGTGCTGGCGTCCGTGGTGAGCGCAGAAGAGCAGCTCCCCGCCCACGGGCAGGGTCGCGCGGATGTAGGCCTGAGCACCACACCTGTCGCAGCGGTCCAGGGCTGTCAGCGGCTTGATGGGGGCGAGAGCTCCAGTCACGTATCGCCTTTCGGGTCACCCCACGGTGTGGGGACGTTGGCGTCAGTCACTTGGGACAACATCTAACCGGATGAGGACGTTCCCAATCACTGCGCCGCTACGCCGAGAGCGGAATGATCTGGAAAGTGGTCCAGATCACATCGGAAGTGCGGGAGATCTCCGTGCGCCTGGCAAGCTTGTACCCGTAAAAACAGGATGGGCGGTAGGCTGCGTACGCCTGTTCGATTGATAAATGGGAGCTGGTGTGACGGCGGTTAGCGCGGAGACGGGTTATACGGCTCGTCATCTCTCGGTCCTGGAGGGCCTGGAGGCCGTCCGTAAGCGTCCGGGGATGTACATCGGGTCCACCGACACCCGCGGCCTGATGCACTGCCTCTGGGAGATCGTGGACAACTCCGTCGACGAGGCCCTCGCGGGCTTCTGCACGCGGATCGAGGTGGAGCTCCACGAGGACGGTTCGATCGAGGTCCGCGACAACGGCCGTGGCATCCCGGTCGACGTCCATCCCAAGAGCGGTCTCGCCGGAGTCGAACTCGTCTACACCAAGCTCCACGCGGGCGGAAAGTTCGGCGGCGGCTCTTATGGCGCGTCCGGAGGACTGCACGGCGTCGGCGCCTCGGTGGTCAACGCCCTGTCGTCCCGGCTCGACGTCGAGGTCGACCTCGGCGGCCGCACCCACATGATCAGCTTCAAGCGCGGCAATCCCGGCGTGTTCTCGGGAGCCGGTCCCGACGCAGCCTTCGAACCCCGATCGGGGCTGCGCAAGACCCGCCGGCGCTCACAGGAGGGCGAGAGCGTCACCGGCACTCGCGTCCGCTGGTGGTCCGACAAGCAGATCTTCCTGCCCGACGCCGAGCTGTCCATCGACGAGATCCACGTACGGCTCCGCCAGACGGCGTTCCTGGTCCCCGGGCTTACGCTGGTGCTGCGCGACGGCCGCGGCGAGGAGCCCGTCGAGGAGACGTACCACTTCGACGGCGGCATCGGCGAGTTCGCCGACTTCCTGTCCCGTGACGAGGCCGTGTGCGACGTGCTCCGGCTGCAGGGCGTGGGCCACTTCCGCGAGACCGTGCCCGTGCTCGACGAGCTGGGCCACATGACCCCCACCGAGGTCGAGCGCGAGCTCTCCGTGGACGTCGCGCTCCGCTGGGGCAAGGGCTACGAGACGACGGTCCGCTCCTTCGTCAACGTGATCGCCACGCCCAAGGGCGGCACCCACGTGACGGGGTTCGAGCGGGCGCTGGTCCGCACTGTCAACGAGCAGTTGCGCGAGACGCGGCTGCTCAAGAACGGCGACGACCCGGTCACCAAGGAGGACATCCTCGAGGGCCTGACCGCCGTGGTCACCGTACGCGTGCCGGAGCCGCAGTTCGAAGGGCAGACGAAGGAGATCCTCGGCACCTCGGCGGCGACCCGGATCGTGTCCCACGTGGTCTCGCGCGACCTGAAAGAGCTGTTCGCCACGCCCAAGCGCGCGCAGAAGCTGCAAATGCGCGCGATCCTGGAGAAGATCGTCGCCGCCGCCAAGGCGCGCATCGCCGCCAGGGAGCACCGGGACAACCAGCGCCGCAAGTCCGCCTTGGAGAACTCGGCGCTCCCGGCGAAGCTGGTCGACTGCCGCAGCGACGACGTGGACCGCAGCGAGCTGTTCATCGTCGAGGGAGACTCGGCGCTCGGCACGGCGAAGCTGGCCCGCGACTCGGAGTTCCAGGCCCTCCTGCCGATCCGCGGCAAGATCCTGAACGTGCAGAAGGCCTCCGTGGCCGACATGCTGAAGAACGCCGAGTGCGCCGCGATCATCCAGGTGGTGGGCGCGGGGTCGGGCCGGTCGTTCGACATCGAGGCCGCCCGCTACGGCAAGATCATCCTGATGGCGGACGCCGACGTGGACGGGGCGCACATCCGCTGTCTGCTCCTCACGCTGTTCCACCGGTACATGAAGCCCATGGTCGAGGCGGGACGGGTGTTCGCCGCGGTGCCGCCGCTGCACCGCATCGAGGTCACCAACCCCGGCAGGGGTCAGGACAAGTACGTCTACACCTATTCCGACGCGGAGCTGCACAAGGTCCTGCGCGACCTCGAGCGGCGGGGCAAGCGCTGGAAGGACCCGGTCCAGCGTTACAAGGGCCTCGGCGAGATGGACGCCGACCAGCTGGCCGAGACCACCATGGACCCCCGCCACCGCGTGCTGCGCCGGGTGCGGATCGAGGACGTCGAGGCGGGCGAGCGCATCTTCGACCTGCTCATGGGCAGCGACGTGGCCCCGCGCCGGGAGTTCATCGTGGGCAGCGCGGCCGAGGTCGACCGTAACCACATCGACGCCTAGCGGCCGAGGTCGACCGCAACCACATTCGACGCCTAGCGGACGTTCCTGACAAAGGCCGCCCGCCGTGAGGCGGGTGCGTGGACGCCGTCAGGGGTTTGCGGCAGGAATCCTGACGACGGCTCAACGAGTGTGGCGTGATCACTGTGGACCGCGAGGAGGCGGTCATCCCCGATGTCCGCGTATACGTGGACATCGGGCTGCCCCGCGATCGCACCTCGCGGGTCCCGCACCTCATCGCCGTGGCACGGGACGGCCCCTACCCGGACTCCAGTTCCAGCGTCGTGATCCGGGCGCGTGCTTCGAGCATGGCCTCCCGGTAGCGCTCGTCCCAGTGCGGGTCGTCGTCGGGGATGGCGCGCACGGTCTGCCTGGCGAGCTCCACCGGCCCGTCCCTGCCCTGGGTCATCCTCCTGATGACCACCAGGGTCCACCCGTCCTCCATCGCCGTGTGGGCCTCCCACCGTGGCACCTGGTCCGTCGTGCCGCCGGGCCGTGCCCGTACGGCGCCCCGGACGAGGATCACCAGCACGTAGACCAGCACGGCGACGACGATCAGGACCGCCGGCAACACCAGGATCCGCATCCGGACGCGCCTCCCCTCCGCCCGCCTCTCGTCATGGGCGAGCGCTCGGCATGGAGATGGTTCAGCGGGTGGGCAGGGCCACGCCTCCGGTGTTGCCGGGGGCGTACACGGTGATGCCCTGGGGCAGGGCCTTCAGCTTCTCGATCTCTGCGCAGGTCGGGCACCTGTTGTAGCCGTCCTGCCTGGCCTTGTTGGCGTCGGCCTCGGCCCGGGCCTGGGCGACCTTGGCCTGTGCCTCGGTGACCTTGGCGAAGGCGGCCTGCGCCTGGTCGACGGCGTCCTGGACCTGCTTCGGCAGCGTGACGCGGGAGAGGTTGAAGTGGATGTTGGTGAGGAACTCGGCGCCGAGCGTGCTTTTGAGGTCCTCGGCGAGGCTGGTGTTCACGGCGTTCTGGATTTTGGCGATGTTGGCGTTGTTGCCCAGCTGCTGCAGGCCGGTCTGCTGGCCGCCCGAGTTCTGCACGAGGGAGCAGGACGAGACCAGTTCGGCGCAGCGGAAGCTGTTGACCTGGGTGCGCAGGTCGTTGTCGATCACCGGGCGGATGATCTGGTCGAGGAAGGCGGACCAGCCCTCGTCGCCGTCCCACGGGTAGTAGGTCCCGCCGTCGGCGCTGCGGAACTTGCGGGTGCCGAACTTGTCGTCGAACGACCTGAGCGTCTCGTGGTCGAAGTTGAGGTTGAAGTACAGCGTGCCCTCGATGCCCATGTTGACGCCGTCACTGCTCGGGACGGTGACCACGTCGACGCCGGACCGCTCACCGCCCCCGGTGGACGTGATCGTGTAGTAGCGCTGCTGCGCGGGATAGCGGTGGATCTGCGACCACCACCCGATCCAGGTCACGCTGGAGCCGGGATCGATGACCTGGCGGACCCGGTTGTCGTCCAGGAGGCCGCCGTTGCGGACTACCGCGACCTCGCCGCCGCCGGTGCGCTCGAATCCGCCGAACGCGCCGATCACGGTCGGCACCGCGAGGATGATGGCCAGGATGACCGTGAAAATTGCCCATTTCCGGAAACTTCCGGATCTGCGGTCGTCGGCTCGGGGCGCGCTGCGGGGCATGGGGGGCTCCTTACGAACGACTGATCGCTCTGCGAAGAACGTAGCAGAGCCCCGACATGTCCGGCGCGTCCCGTACGCGAACGATCGGCGGGCGGTGAGTCAGCTCGTTCGCGCGCGGGCCGGTCACATCTCGACGGGGTGCAGCCGGCCCGTGTGCACGTCGTAGATCGCGCCGCCGACGACGAGATCCTGCGGCAGGAACGGACTCGTCCTGATGCGGACCAGGTCGTGCCTGAGCGCGGCGTCCTGGTCGGGAACCGTCTTGAACTCCAGGCTGCGGGTGTCCACGCCGTACTGGTCGGAGATGAGCTGGTGGACGTCGTCGTCGGTGGACTTGGACATCCGGCAGTCGGTGTGCGGCATGACGAGGACGCGGTTCACGCCGAGCAGGTAGACGGCGAGGACGAGCGTGCGAAGGACGTCGTCGGTCACCCGCGCTCCCGCGTTCCTGATGATCTTCGCGTCGCCCGCCTTCAGGCCGAGAAGCCCCAGCGGGTCGATCCGCGAGTCCATGCAGGTCACCATGGCGAGGCCGCGGGCGGCCTGACCGGTCAGATCGGAGTACGGGAAGGTGCGGGCGTATTCTTCGTTGGCCGCGAGTAGATCGTCGAACTTACCTGTCATGAGAAAGATGTTCCCGCACGCGCGTTTCGTGATTCTTTCCGGGGTCTCTCCATGGCGCCGATCGCCCCGTCCGCTGCCCCGGTCGACGAGGAGACTTCCGCCGCCCTGGCTACGCGGCGGGGCTTCCGGCGCCGTCGTTCGCGATCTGGAGCGTGCGGACCCGGCCGTGGTGCCGTTGCCGCCGCTGACCCTCGTCATGAGCATCAGGGTCGGCCGCGGCTCCGGCATGTCCCGGAGCCGCGCCGCCGCCTGATGTCACGCCGTCGGCGGATGACCGGGCGCTATTCCGGCCCGCCGGCAGGGGAGCCGTCCTCGGCGTCCTCGCCCGCAGGCCGCCCGTCGCGTGTCTCCGGGGTCAGGTCCGTACCGCCCAGCGCGCCGCCGATCGCGGCGACCGTGTGGGTGAGCCGGACGCCGGAACCGTCGCGGCGGCCCAGCTCCTCGGGCAGCGGGACCGGCTTGCCGGTCGAGGAGACGGCCTTCGCCGGAGCGGGACCGGCCCAGGCGAGCAGGAGCACGTCCTCGCCCTTGAGGAACCGCTGGGCCCGGACACCGCCGGTCGCCCGCCCCTTGGGCGGGAACTCGGCGTAGTCGGAGACCTTGCCGCCTCCCACCTGGGTGCCGGGCAGGGCGGTCGAGGAACCGGCGATCGTGACGACGCGGGCCTCCTGGGCGGGATCGACCACGCCGAACCAGATCACCCGGGTGTCGTCGTCGACGCGGATGCCGGCCATTCCGCCCGCCGGACGACCCTGCGGGCGTACGGACGAGGCGGGGAAGCGCAGCATCTGCGCGTCGGAGGTGATGAAGACCAGATCGTGGTCGGCGGAGGTGAGCTCGGCCGCGCCGACGACGGTGTCCCCGTCACGGAGGCCGATGACCTCGAACTCGTCGCGGTTGGCCGGGTATTCGGGGACGACCCGCTTGACCACGCCCTGGGCGGTGCCGAGGGCGAGTCCGGGGCCGTCGAGATCGAGCGAGCCCAGGCCCACCACGGTCTCGCCGGGATTCAGCTTGACGAACTCCGAGACCGGATGCCCACCGGCCAGCGACGGCGGATTGGCCGATGGCGGCAGCGTCGGCAGGTCGACCACGGGGACGCGGATCAGTCGTCCCAGCGAGGTGACCACACCCACCTCGGTCCTGACCGTGCCGCGTACCACCGACACCAGCACGTCGTGCGCGGCGCGCTCGCCCTCCATGGCGAGCGGCGAGGCGTCGGTCGTGCGGGCCAGGAGCCCGGTCGACGACAGCAGGACCAGGCACGGGTCGTCGGCCACCTCGAGCGGCACGGCGGCGGTGAGTGCCGCGCCGGAGGACTCCAGCAGGATCGTGCGGCGGGGCGTGCCGTACGTCTTGGCGACCTCGGCGAGCTCCTTGGAGACGACCTGGCGGAGCCGCTCCTCCGAGGAGAGGATCTCGGTGAGCGCGGCGATCTCCGCGGACAGGGTCTCCTTCTCGCGGTCGAGCTCCAGCTTGTCGTAGCGGGTGATGCGGCGCAGCGGGGTGTCCAGGATGTAGTTCGCCTGGATCTCGCTCAGCTCGAACGCCTCGACCAGGCCCGCGCGAGCCTGGGCGGAGTCGTCGGAGGAACGGATGATGCGGATGACCTCGTCGATGTTCAGCAGCGCGACGATGAGGCCGTCCACCAGGTGGAGGCGCTCCTCGCGCTTGCGCCGCCGGTAGGCCGAGCGGCGGCGGACCACGTCGAGGCGGTGGTCGACGTAGACCTGCAGCAGCTCGCGCAGGCCGAGCGTGCGCGGCTGGCCGTCGACCAGCGCGACGTTGTTGATGCCGAAGGTCTCCTCCATCGGCGTGAGCCGGTAGAGCTCGTCGAGCACGGCCTCGGGGTGGAAGCCGTTCTTGATCTCGATGACCAGGCGCAGGCCCTTGTGCCGGTCGGTCAGGTCCTTCAGGTCGGAGATGCCGTTGAGCTTCTTGGCGGTCACCAGTTCCTTGATCTTGGTGACCACGCGCTCGGGACCGACGTTGTAGGGCAGCTCGGTGACCACGATGCCCTTGCGGCGCGGCGTGACCTGCTCGATCGTGGCCTTGGCCCGCATCTTGAAGGTGCCCCGGCCCTTCTCGTACGCGTCCCGGACGCCGGAGAGGCCGATGATCATGCCGCCGGTCGGCAGGTCGGGCCCGGGGACGAAGCGCATGAGCTCGTCGAGCGTGGCGTTCGGCCGCTTGATCAGATGCCGGGCCGCCGCGATGACCTCGACCAGGTTGTGCGGCGCCATGTTGGTCGCCATGCCGACGGCGATGCCCGTCGCCCCGTTGACCAGGAGGTTGGGGAAGGCCGCGGGCAGGACGGACGGCTCGGTCTCCTGCCCGTCGTAGTTGGGCTTGAAGTCGACCGTGTCCTCGTCGATCGACTGCACCATGAGCATCGCCGAGGCGGCGAGCCTGGCCTCGGTGTACCGCATCGCGGCGGGCAGGTCGTCCGGCGAGCCGAAGTTGCCGTGCCCGTCGACCAGCGGCAGGCGCATCGAGAACGGCTGGGCCATGCGCACCAGCGCGTCGTAGATGGCGCTGTCACCGTGGGGGTGCAGCTTGCCCATGACGTCGCCGACGACGCGTGACGACTTCACATGGCCGCGATCGGGACGCAGTCCCATCTCGCTCATGGAGTAGAGGATGCGGCGCTGCACCGGCTTCAGTCCGTCACGGGCGTCCGGGAGCGCGCGCTGGTAGATCACCGAGTACGCGTACTCCAGGTAGCTGGCGCGCATCTCCTCGGATACGTCGATATCGACGATCCGCTCTTCGAAGTCCTCGTCCGGCGGGGGTGTGGTCGTGCGTCGGGCCATATCGAACATTGTGCCGATGACAGGGAGTGGTCGCGACTTGGCCGCGATTCCCGCCCCATTGGTCCGATTTAATCCCGCTTGTCATGCTTCCCTTGTGCCCGGCCTTGCCTGAGCGGCAGCCGTGGCAGGCGGTGACCCTGGGAAGCGGCGATCGCGGGGGCGGTGACTGTGGCGGGGCGGTGACCGGGGCGGGTGTCAGCGGGGGTCGGGCAGCGGGCGCATGGCTCCCGGCCACGGTCCCGGCGTGCCGCCCTCGTCCGCGTCGCCCGGGACGTTCAGCCGGGTGTCGTAGAGCCTGAAGCCACGCGCCCGGTAGTTCGCCAGGGCGGCCGGGCCGTCGAGGGAGCAGGTGTGCAGCCAGACGCGCCGGGTGGGCTCCAGGTCCGGCCAGCGGTCGGCCATGTCCCACGCGTGTGCCGTACCGGCCGAGAGCAGGTGCCCGCCCACCCCCAGGCCGATGGCGTACGGCAGGAGCCCGAAACTGGAGATCTCCACGACGCCGCCGTCCTGGGCGACCAGCTCCACGTAACCGGCGGGGGTGCCGTCGCGCCACGCGACCCAGGTCTCCGTGCCCGGCCGGTCCAGCCACTCCATCCACTGGCGCCAGGTCCACGGCAGGCGTTCTGTCCACTGCCAGTCGCCGCCGACGGCCGTGTAGAGGAACCGGCTGAACTCGGGGGAGGGGATCTCCGCGCGGACGATGTCCACGGGGACTTTCGGCTCACGCGCGGGGAGCAGGTCGCCGGGACCGGTCTGCTCCAGGTACCAGGTGGTCACGTCCATAGCGGATTCATCCAACCATGTCCGGCGCTGTGACCGGGACGGGGCACGAACAGTCGGGGGGAACTGATAGCAAGGACCCTGTGACAGCAGAAGTGGCAGGGGAAGAGCAGGCGCTGCGCGACGAGGCGGAGGCGCGTCTGCGGGCGCTCGCCGGAGAGGGCGCGCGGTTGCGCGACGACCAGTGGTCGGCGATCAAGGCCCTGGTGATGGACCGGCGGCGTGCCCTCGTCGTGCAGCGCACCGGCTGGGGCAAGTCGGCCGTCTACTTCGTCGCGACCGCGCTGCTGCGCGAGCTCGGCGAGGGGCCGACCGTGATCGTCTCGCCGCTCCTCGCCCTGATGCGCAACCAGATCGCGGCGGCGGAGCGCGCGGGCATCCACGCCGCGACGATCAACTCGGCCAACCCCGAGGAGTGGGAGAAGATCTACGCCCAGGTCGCCGAGGGCATGATCGACGTGCTGCTGGTCAGCCCCGAGCGGCTGAACAACCCCGACTTCCGCGACCAGGTGCTGCCAGAGCTGGCCGAGAGCGCCGGGCTCGTGGTGATCGACGAGGCCCACTGCATCTCCGACTGGGGACACGACTTCCGGCCCGACTACCGCCGGCTGCGCACGATGCTGACCGAGCTCCCGCCCGGCATCCCCGTCCTCGCCACCACCGCGACCGCCAACGCGCGGGTGACCAGGGACGTCGCCGAGCAGCTCGCGGCGAGCCCCGAGTGGGACGATCCCGCCGCCCCGCTGGTCCTGCGCGGTGCCCTGGAGCGTGAGAGCCTGCACCTGTCCGTCGTACGGCTCCGCAACGCCGAGCAACGCCTGGCCTGGCTGGCCAGGACGCTGCACGAGCTGCCGGGGTCGGGCATCGTCTACACGCTGACCGTCGCCGCCGCCCAGGAGATCGCGGCGTACCTGCGCGAGCAGGGGCACCGGGTCGCCGCCTATTCCGGGCAGACAGACCCCGCGGAGCGGCTCGCCGCGGAGGACGACCTCCTGGGGAACCGGATCAAGGCGCTGGTCGCCACCTCCGCTCTGGGCATGGGCTTCGACAAGCCGGACCTCGGATTCGTCGTCCACGTCGGCGCTCCGGCGTCCCCCGTGGCGTACTACCAGCAGGTCGGCCGCGCGGGCCGCGGGGTGGAGAAGGCCGAGGTGATCCTGCTGCCGGGTGCCGAGGACAGGGAGATCTGGTCCTACTTCGCCTCGCTGGCGTTCCCGCCCGAGCAGGTGGTCCGGGCCACGCTCGCGGCGCTGTCCGAGGAGGGCATGCTGTCCACGGCCGCCCTGGAGACCCGGGTGAATCTCAGCCGGAGCCGGCTGGAGATGATGCTCAAGGTCCTCGACGTCGACGGCGCGGTCCGCAGGGTGAAGGGCGGCTGGGAGCCCACCGGAGAGCCCTGGGAGTACGACACCGACCGCTACCAGCGGGTCGCCGCAGAGCGCAAGGCCGAGCAGGAGGCCATGCTCGGCTACATCTCCACCACGGAGTGCCGGGAGGGCTACCTCCGCCGCCACCTCGACGACGACGAGGCGCGCCCGTGCGGCCGGTGCGACAACTGCACCGGAGCCCACCGCTCACCGGACGTCGCGGCCGAGGACGTCCAGGCCGCGCACGAGCGCCTGGTCCGGCCGGGAGTGGACCTGGAGCCCAGGCGGCAGTGGCCGACCGGCCTCGCCGACCTGAAGGGCAGGATCAAGCCCGAGCTGTCGGCCGGGACGGGCCGGGTGCTCGGCAGGCTCACCGACATCGGCTGGGGCACCCGGCTGCGCGAACTGCTCGCCCAGCAGGACGGGCCCGTTCCCGACGACGTGTTCGCCGCCGTGGTGGGAGTGCTCAAGTCGTGGGACTGGGAGGAGCGGCCGGTGGCGGTGGTCAGCGTCCCGTCCGGCTCGCGTCCCCTGCTCGTCCGCAGCCTCGCCGAGAGGCTCGCGCGGATCGGCCGCCTGGAATACCTGGGAGAGCTGGGATACCGCGGCGGATCACCGGGACGGCAGTACAACAGCGCCCAGCGGGTCAACGCCGTCCGGGGCACCCTGGCGATGCCGCGTGAGCTCGCGGAGCGGATCGCCGCGGCGGGCGGCCCGGTCCTGCTGGTCGACGACCGGGTGGACACCGGCTGGACGATGACCCTCGCCGCGGCGCAGATCCGGCACGCGGGAGCGCCCGCTGTGCTGCCCCTGGCCCTCGCGGTGACGTCCTGACCGTCGCCGTACACCCCGGACCGTACGGACGGGGCCGTACGGACGGGGGCGGGCGGACCGAGAGTCAGAGGCGGGGGCGGGCGCCGAGGTAGGAGATGCACTTGGCGGCGAGGGCGTTCCCCGCCGCCAGGGCCTCCGCCGGCGGCTTGCCGGCCAGCCACGGAGGCAGGAACCCGGCGGCGAACGCGTCACCCGCGCCGGTGCCGTCCACGACCCGCTCGACCGTCTCGGCGGACGCGCGGACCGGCTCGGCCCGGCTGTTGGTGTACCAGAGGGCGCCCTCTTTGTTGAGCTTGATCACGACCTGCGGGAACCAGGCCGTGAGCACCTTCGCCGCGGCGGCGGGGTCGTCCCGGCCGGTCAGCACCTTGGCCTGGTCGGCGTTGGCGAGCAGCAGCTTGGCGCCGTGGGTCCACTCCAGGAACGGCTCGGCACCGGTGCGCTCCACGGGAGCGGCCGAGGCGCAGTCGACGGAGATCGACATCCCGGCCCGCCGGGCCAGGTCGAGCGCGGCCAGGCCGGCGTCGCGCGAACCCTCGTTGATGAGTGTGTATCCCGACATGTGCAGGTGGGCGCCGCCGCTGAACAGGTCGCGCGGCAGGTCCTCGGGCGCGAGGGCCGCGTTGGCACCGGGATCGGACAGCATGGTCCGCTCGCCCTTGTGGGTGACGAGCACCACGCAGGTGCCCGTCGGCCGCTCGGGGTCCATCACGAGCCGGGCGTCCACGCCGTAGCCCATCAACTCCATGTCGCGGTTACGGCCGGTGATGTCGGCGCCGCGACGACCGATGAAGGCGACCTCGTTGCCCTCCACGGCCAGCCAGGAGGAGATGTTCGCCCCCGAGCCGCCACCGTGCATGGTCACGACCGCCGGGGTGTCGCTCGCCCTCGCGAGGGGGAAGCGGGCGCGCGCGACCGCATCGGTCATGAGATCGCCCACCACGACGACCCGCGTCATGATGTCACCACCTTGCCAGCTGCTCGTGGAGGTGAGTCCGCCGCAGGGGTCGGCGTCCTCGCCGGGCTATGAGGGCTATGCCGAGAAACTTAACAGCTTCCGGCCACGTCGTGGGGAATTGGGTCGTCACTCTGTCGGAGTCGATGCACAAGCGTTGCCCAGCCAGACGATTCCGCGCCGGGACTACCCTCGAAACCGTGGAATCCCGCTACCCCGCCCACTGGGAGGCGGACGTCGTGCTCTCCGACGGCGGAACGGCGCATCTGCGGCCGATCCGGCCGGACGACGCCGATCTCATGCGTTCGTTCTATTCCCGGCTCTCCGAGCAGTCGATCTACTTCCGATACTTCGGTCCGCGGCCGAAACTGAGCGACCGCGAGATCGCCTGGTTCACCAACGTCGACTACGACAACCGGGTCGCCCTCATCGCCACGATCGGCACCGAGATGGTGGCGGTCGTGCGCTACGACCGGGTCGAGCCGGCCGACCACGCCGAGGTGGCGTTCCTCGTGGAGGACGCCCACCAGGGCAGGGGGATGGCCTCCGTCCTCCTGGAACACCTCAGGGCCGCCGCCAGGGAGCGCGGGATCCGGACCTTCATCGCTGACGTGCTGCCCGCCAACCACCGCATGACGGCCATGTTCCGCCAGGCGGGATACACCGCCCAGAGCCATTTCGAGGACGGCGTCGTACGGATGACGCTGGATCTCGCCACCACGGACAGCTCCGTACAGGTGACGGCGGCCCGCGAGCACCGAGCCGAGGCGCGGTCCATCGAGCGGCTGCTGAAGCCCGGGTCCGTCGCGGTGATCGGCGCCAGCCGCGAGCCGGGCGGCATCGGCCAGACCGTGCTGCGCAACCTGCTCGCCGCCGACTTCACCGGCCCGGTCTATCCCGTCCACCGCGAGGCCAGGGCGGTCGCCGGGGTGCGCGCCTACCGGAGCGTGTCCGCGATCGACGGCGATGTCGACCTCGCCGTGCTGGCGATCCCCGCCGAAGGCGTGCTCGACGTGGTCGAGGAGTGCGCGGAGAAGGGGGTGAAGGGCCTGGTCGTGGTGTCGTCCGGCTTCGGCGAGACCGGCCCGGACGGCCGCGCCCGCCAGGACGAGCTCGTCCGCATCGCCCGCGCGTACGGCCTGCGCGTGGTCGGCCCCAACTGCCTCGGCATCGCGAACACCGATCCCTCGGTCCGCCTCAACGCGACCCTCGCCGCGACGCTGCCCGGCCGGGGCAGGGTCGGGTTCTTCAGCCAGTCGGGGGCGCTCGGCACCGCGCTGCTGCAGCGGGTGGCCCAGCGCGGCATGGGCATCTCGACGTTCGTCTCGGCGGGCAACCGGGCCGACGTGTCGGGCAACGACCTCCTGCAGTACTGGGAGGAGGATCCGGCGACCGACGTGATCCTGCTCTACCTGGAGTCCCTGGGCAATCCCCGCAAGTTCTTCCGCCTGGCCCGGCGGATCTCCCGGACCAAGCCGGTCGTCGTCGTCAAGAGCCAGGGGGTGCCCACCGGGCACGCCGCCCGCGTCCTCCGCCTCCCCGACACCGCACTGAGCGCGCTGTTCCAGCAGGCGGGCGTGATCCGGGTGGACGACCTGGCCCAGCTGTTCGACGTCGCGCAACTCCTGGCCCATCAGCCGCTGCCCGCCGGCCCCCGGGTGGGGGTGGTGAGCAACTCCGACGCGCTGGCGCTGCTCGCCGTCGACGCCTGCCGGGCCAGGGGCCTCGAACCGGTTCCGCCGGTCAACCTCGGAGCGCGGGCCGGAGGCGCCGAATTCGCCGACGCGCTCAGCGGCGTGCTCGCCGACGTGGACGCCGCCGTCGTGATCTACATGCCGCCGATCCCCGGCGGGCACGACGAGGTCGCCGCCGAGCTGGTCCGGGTCGCCGGGGAGTCCGGCAAGCCGGTGCTCGCCACCTTCCAGGGCGAGCTGGGGATGCTCGCCGAGCTGCGCGTTCCCGGAGAGGGGCCGTCCAGAGGCTCCATCCCGTCCTATCCCGCCCCGGAGGAGGCGGTCCGGGCGCTCGCTCACGTCGTCGGCTACGCCCGCTGGCGCGAGCAGCCCGTGGGCACGCCTCCGGCCGTCGAGGGCGTGGACAACCGCCGGGCCAGGCGGCTGGTCGCCGCCGCCCTCGCCTCCGGTGACGAGCAGGTCGAGATCGACGCGTCCTCGCTGCTCGCCTGCTACGGCATCGAGGTCTGGCCGGCCGAGCCGGTCGCCTCGGCCGAGGAGGCGGTGGCCGCCGCCGCCCGGCTCGGCTGGCCCGTGGCCCTGAAGCCGGTGTTCCGGCCGGTGACCACCGCCGATCCCGACGCCCCCCGCAGGTCCGGCACCGTACGGCTCGGCCTGGGCGAGCCGGGCAGCCTCCGCCAGGCGTACGCCGATCTCGCGGCGACGCTCGGCCCGGACGTGACGATCGCCGTGCAGCACATGGCGCCGCAGCCGTCCGCGGCCACCGTGGTCGGCGTGATGCAGGACCGGGACGCCGGGGCGGTCGTGTCCTTCGGGCTGGGCGACGTCGCCGCCCGGCTGCTCGGCGACCGCGCCTACCGCCTCGCCCCGCTCACCGCCGAGGACGCCGCCGTTCTCGTGCGCTCGGTACGGGCCGCGCCGCTGCTCTTCGGCGAGTACGGCTACCCGCCGGTCGCCGTCGAAGCGCTGGAGGACCTGCTGGTGAGGGTCGGCCTCCTCGCCGACGCCCTGCCCGAGGTCTGCCGGATGGACCTTGACGAGGTCCTGGTGGGGGAGTCGGCGGTGGTCGTGCTGGGGGCGAGAGCCGTACTGCGGCCCGAGGTCGGTCCCCGGCTCGATGTCGGACCGCGCCGTCTGCGGTGAGGAGCCGGTTTCGCGTGAGTGTGAAACCGGTGTCCCTTACAGGGCAGGATGGACCCCATGAGGGAAACCCGAGTCTCCGCCGCCGGCATGCGTGAGGCGATCGACCGCAGCGGCTACTACCCCGACCTGGTCGCCGACGCGGTCGACTCCGCCCTTGGCAAGGAGCAGGTGACGGCGTACGTCGTGCATCACGAGGCCACGTTCGACCCCGCGATGGAGGTGCGCAGGCACGTCACCGTGCTGGTGCTCTCGCCCACCCGGCTGCTGGTGTGCCACACCGACGAGCACCCGCCCGCCGAGGGCATGCCCGCCTCACACGCCTCTACCACCACCGAGGCCGTACGGCTCAGCCGCATCCAGTCGGTCGCCGTGACCAGGGTGGTTCCCGACCCCGCCTCGTACGTCCCGGGGGTTCCCCCCACCGAGGTGACCCTCACGATCGGGTGGGGGGCGATCTCCCACGTCGACCTGGAGCCCGCGACCTGCGGCGACGAGAACTGCGAGGCCGACCACGGCTACACCGGCGCGATCACCGCCGATGACCTGTCGCTGC
Source organism: Microtetraspora glauca (assembly GCA_001570385.1). GTDB lineage: Bacteria > Actinomycetota > Actinomycetes > Streptosporangiales > Streptosporangiaceae > Microtetraspora > Microtetraspora glauca. Next base: position 153,994 of record BBYL01000016.1, read on the forward strand.
GGGTGAGCGAGGCCGCCGACGGCCCCGAGGCCGTCACGCACGTGCTCGAATTCGCCAAGGCGCTCTCCGAGGCCACCGCGCTCGCCGCCACCTGACCCCGACGGCCCCTGGAGGTGACGTGACCGAGTCCCGCGCCGGGCGCTCCGCCGTGCCGTACGTCCCCGAGTACGGCGGCGCCTCGCTGGCCGACCTGCCCGGATCCGTGCTGGCGTCCCTGGGGGCCGGCACCGGGAACACCCTGCGGCTCGACCCCGCCGAGCGGGTCTGCCTGTTCCTCGTGGACGGCATGGGCGCCGACCTGCTGCGCGCCCACCCCGACGCCGCGCCGTTCCTTTCCGCGCAACAGGGGTGGACGCTCACCGCGGGGTTCCCGTCCTCGACCCCGACGAGCCTGGCCACGCTCGGCACCGGGACTCCACCGGGCGAGCACGGCATGCTCGGCATCGTGATGGCCGTCCCGGGGGAGGGGCGGCTGTTCAACTGTCTGCGCTGGACCGCGCCCGGCCACGCCGTCGATCCCGACTGGTGGCAACCGGCCGAGACCGTCTACCAGCGGCTGTCCGCGGCCGGCGTGGATCCGGTCTATGTCGCGCCGGGGGCGTTCAGGGGGACCGGTCTCACCCGCGCCGTCTACCGCGGCGTGCGGCACGTCGCCGCCGAGAGCGTCGACGACCGGATCGAGGGCGTACGGCAGGCGTTGCGCGGCCGGTCGTTCGTCACGGTCTACTACGGAGGGGTGGACGCCGCCGGCCACGAGACCGGATGGGGCAGCACGCAATGGCTGGAGGAACTGGCCGTCGTCGATCGGATGGCCGAGCGGATCGCCGGGTCGCTCCCGCGCGGGTCGGCCATGTACGTCACCGCCGATCACGGCATGGTCAACGCCACCGACAAGGTGGACGTGGACCTGCGGCCCGAGCTCCGCGAGGGAGTCGCCCTCCTCGGAGGGGAGGCCAGGGTCCGCCACCTCTACACCGAGGAGGGCGCGGCGGCGGCCGTCCTGGACACGTGGGCCGACGCGCTGCGCGACCGGGCCTGGGTCGTCTCCAAGGAGGAGGCCGTGGATGAGGGCTGGTTCGGCCCCGCCGTACGCCGTGAGTGGCTCGGCCGCATCGGCGATGTCGTGGCCGTGCCGTACGGTGACTGTGTGATCGTCGCCTCCCGGACGGAGGCGGTCGAGGCTGCCATGATCGGATACCACGGCTCCCTGACCGCGGCCGAGCAGAACGTCCCATTGCTGGAGGTGAGTGCTAGATGAGCACCCTTGTCACGCCCGAAGAGCTCGCCGCTCTCGACGGAGTCACGATTCTGGACGTCCGCTGGCGGCTCGGCGGCGGACCGTCCGACCGCGAGTCCTATGCGGAGGGTCACATCCCGGGCGCGGTCTTCTGCGCTCTCGACACCGACCTCGCCGCCGCGCCCGGCGCCGGCGGGCGGCACCCGCTGCCCGAGGCCGCCGACTTCCAGGCGGCGATGCGCCGCCTCGGCGTGGACGGCTCCCGCACGGTGGTCGTGTACGACGAGGCCGACGCCACGGCGGCGGCGCGGGCGTGGTGGACGCTGCGCTACTTCGGCCACCAGGACGTGCGCGTCCTCGACGGCGGCATCCGGGCCTGGCGGCACGCCGGGCTCCCGATCGAGGAGGGGGCCGGGGCGGAGCCCGCGCCCGGCGGCTTCACCGCCGTCCCCGGAGGCATGCCGACGCTGGACGCCGACCAGGCCGCCGACCTCGCCACGAGTGGCGTCCTGCTCGACGCGCGCGCGGCCGAGCGCTACCGCGGAGAGGTCGAGCCGATCGACCCGGTGGCGGGGCACGTCCCCGGGGCCGTCAGTGCTCCGACGTCCGAGAACGTCGAGCCCGGCGGGCGGTTCCACAACCGGGAGTTCCTGCGTGAGCGGTTCAACACGCTCGGCGCGGTCGACGGGGTCCCCGTGGGGGTCTACTGCGGGTCGGGAGTCACCGCGGCCCACGAGGTGCTCGCGCTGGACCTGGCGGGCATCCCGGCCGCGCTCTACGTCGGATCCTGGTCCCACTGGGTGGCCGACCCCGCCCGTCCGGTGGCCACCGGCTGATCGCCGTCGGCTCCTGGTCGCCACGGGGTCCGCGCGTTCATACGGGAATTGCGAGCGGGAAAGCCCCGTGCGCTTCCCTGGGCGGACGCCTGCGCGTCAGGGAGCGGACAGGCGGAGGTCCCCCCTGCCGAAGCAGACGAACCCCGCGACACCGGTCGTGCCGGACGCCAGGGCGAGCGCCTCGGCGGGAGTGCGGCCCTCTCTCAGAAGCGGGTGAAGCGCCGTCATCAGCGCGAGCGCCTCGTCGTCGCGTACGGGCACCACGCCCGCGATCACGCACCGGGCTCCCCGGTCGAGGAACGTGCCGGCCAGTCCGAGGACGGCGCCGTCCACCGGTGCGTGCGCCATGCCCGCGTCGCACGCCGAAAGGATCACCAGCCGTGGCGCCCGGCCCAGCCGGATCAGGTCGTACGCCATGAGGGGTCCGTCGTCGAGCGTGATGCGCGACAGCAGGGGACTGCGGGGGGAGAACGTCCCGTGCGCGGCGACGTGCAGCACGTCCGCGTGGCCGAGGGCGTCGAGCACCGCGGCTTTGGCCGCGTTCACCCGGATCGCTCCAGGATGGGACCGGACGACCGCCTCCACCTCGGCCTCGGCGTTCTCCAGCCCCGGACCGGCGACCGCCACGACCACCGGGTTCTCCGGGTCCTTCGGGGGAGACGACGGCTCGGGGTCGGCGAGCCAGGAGGAGGCGTTCTCGGCCACGGACACGGGACGGCCTCGCAGGGACGGGAGCAACGGCCACGGCAGGGTGTGCAGCGTGCCCGTCGGCACGATCACCACCGGGCCGCCGGGAACGTCCGCAGGGATCAGCGGCCGGTCGAACAGCTGGTGGTCGAGCATCGCCAGGTCGCATTCGAGGCCGCTCTCCGCCTGTACGTCGCGGAGGTTGCGCCTGCGCAGGGCGTATCGGACCCGCACGGTGGCCTCCGCCGCCGCGGAGTACGAGCCGCACGGCCGCAGGACACAGTGCCCGGCCGTGACCAGCACGGCGGCGAGCCGGTCCCCGTCCCGCACCAGCTCGACCAGCGTTCCCTTCGTCTCGGCCGGGAGACCCTCCAGGCGTAGGCGGCCCGGCGTTTCCCGTACGAGTTCCCGCCAGCGTTCCGAACAGGTCAGCACCGTCCAGGGATCACCCGTCTCCAGGGCGAGCCGTACGCAGAAGCCGGCGAGATCCTCGGCGGCACGTGCGGCGTACGCGCGCGCCTCGACAGCACTCGTGCCGACCGGCCCGGCGGGGTCGTGGCAGGCGGTGTCGCGGTCCCCCGCGTCGTGGTCGGCGCTGCCCTGAATGGTGGTGCCCTGAATGGTGGTGCCTTGAGTGGCGGTGCTCTGAGTGGCGGTGCTTCCCTCGGCACTCCCGAGAGCCGAGGGACTGCCGCCCATAGGAGGCCCCGGCGCGAGGGTCGCCGCCAGCCCGGACCAGGCCGCGGCCAGTGCGCCGCGCACGTCCCCGTCGAGGTGCAGCCGCGTGGCCAGCGCGTGCTGCCGGACCATCGTCCGGGCCGGGGAGGCGATCAGGATCCCGAGCTGGGCGTGGGCCATCCGCCGCTCGCCCAGCCGCAGGGCCGTCTCGGCGGCGGTCAGGCGCAGCGCCGCCGCCTCGGAGAGGCAGCCGCCGTTCTCGAGGTCCCCCACGCAGGCCAGCAGCTCGTCCAGCAGATCACGGTTCGGCTGTTCCCGCGCGAGCCGGGCACGGAGCACCACCTCGGTCGCGAGCGGGACCCGGGCGGTCCGGCCCTGGCGGATCAGCTCCGATCGGGCCGCCTCGGCGGAGCCGCGGGCATCGGCGGCTCCGGTGAGCAGTTCGACCTGGGCGAGCAGCAGCCAGGCGTCCGCCAGCCCGGCCTGTGCCCCTGAGGCGGCCAGGTCCGCGACGACCCGCGCGAGGAGCGTCCTGGCCTCACCGAGCCGCCGCGCCGCCACCAGCGCCTGCGCGAAGTCGGTGCGCATCACGGCCAGCCGCTCGGGATACCCGAACAGCGTTCCCTCCGCGGCCTGGTACCTCTCGAAGGCTCCCGGGATGTCACCACGCCTGGCCGCCACGAACGGCAGGTTCCCCTCGGCGAGCATCGCGAGGTGGTCGAGCCCGGCGGTCCTGGCGATCCGGACGCACGCCGAAAGGTCCGTCTCCGCCCTGTCGAAGTCCTCCAGATAGGTGTGGGCGACGCCCCTGTTGAGCAGCCCGCCCGCGTGGAATCTCGGATCACCGTCCAGCATCCCGAGCGCGCGGTCGCAGTGCCGTACCGCGTCACCGAAGCGGCCGAGCAGGATGAGCGCGGCGGAGCGCTGGACGTCCAGCCTGGCGAGGTCGGTGCCGGTGAGGTCGCGTTCCGCGAGCTCGGCCAGCCGCAGCCCGCCCTCGGGGTCGCCGAGCTCCGCGACCACCGTCACCAGCGACATCCGTGCCTGCGCGACCCGGCTGGGGAAGGCCGCTCCCTCGGAAACGGCCTGTTCCAGCCGTTCCAGGGCGAGATCGATGTCGCCCAGCTCACGCGCCGCCAGGGCCGCCGCCCGCAGGGCCACCGGCACCGCCTCGGCGTGCCGCGGGTCCGGCGTCCCGGACGGTACGGCTCGCGCCTCGGCCAGGACGGTTCGCGCCTCGGACTCGGCGAGTTCGGGATCGGTTCCGGACAACCAGACCGCCCGCTCGGCCCTGGCCACCAGGGTGGTCGTGTCCTCGCCGCCTCCGCCGTGCTGCCCGGACGCCCATGGGCGGACGCCGTACGCCCGGCCGGAATCCACGGTGGTCAATCGCGGACGTGGAGCCAGCGCGTGGCCACCGGAGCCAGGCCCGGCCGGTGGCAGACCACACTGATCCAGCCGGAGGGCAGTCCGGCCACCGCGAAGTGGCCGGACTCGGACGGCGTGCGCGTCTCGCCGGCGCCGGGGGTGCGTACCTCGACCCGGGCCCCCGGACCGGGAGCGGGGGACACCTGACCGGCCACGTCGAGGCGGCCGTCGGTGACGGTCACCTCGACGTCGAGGGTGATGCCGTCGGCGCCGAACCGGTGCATCGCGGGGTCCCCCTCGGACCGCGCGCCCACGACCGCCCCGATCTCGTACGGCGCCGCCACGACGCCTCCGGGCAGCCGCAACGAGTAGGCGTCCCTGGCGGCGTCTGACACGCGGCCGGGCACGGGATCCACGCCGGCGGCCATCCGCAACGCGGCCAGCAGGTAATCGGGCAGGTGGTCGTCGGGCAGGCCGTCGTCGGTCACCGGTCCTCCTCGATGAGCGCCCTCAACCGGGACATGCAGCGGGACCGGGTGGGTCCGATGCTCCCTATCGGGAGGCCGAGGCGCATGGAGATCTGGGCGTACTTCGCGTCGGGGTTGAGCGCGTACAGGCGGAGCAGCGACCGGCACGGCTCGGCCAGCCCGTCCAGCAGCAGCCAGAGCCGCCGGCCGACGTCGGCGTTCACCACGGACGCCGCCGGATCGGGGACGACCGCGTCGGTGAGCGCGGATGGTCCCGGCCGTTCTCCCCGCGACCGCCGGGCGAGCCGGACCGCCTCGTGCCGCGTCGTCGTGACCAGCCAGGCGCCGACGCGCTCGGGATCGCGGATGCCGTCCAGGTTTTCGACCATCCGCAGCCAGGCGCCCTGGACGGCGTCGGCCGCGTCGGCGGGGCCGAGCCCGCAGGCGCGGGCCACCGCCCACATCCGGCCGCCGAAGCGGGTGACGAGCTCCTCCCAGGCCGCCTGGTCCAGGCCGGTGAGGGTCTTCTCTGAAGGCATCTTCGTGACTCTGCGCGTCGGATAGGATTCGAATGGTGATCACCATAGCGGTCGGGCCGCCTCCTGGCGGTGGCTTTCACCTGACCGGCTCCGCCGGTGTCCCTTCGTGCTCGTGCCGCCGCCGCACCACGATGCCCAGGCCGGGAACGCGCCCGCCCTCGCGAAGCGCGTGCCGTACGGCGCGGGCGGGCGGCATCTCGCGGCAGAGACGGGCCACCGTCGCGCTGACGATCGCGGCGGCGAAGGACGTGCCGCTCCATGTGGCGTAGCCGTGGAAGGCCGCATGCTCCAGGAAGCTGCTCGTCAGGCCCACCCCCTGGGCGCAGGCGTCCACCCATGCGCCGTGCGCGGAGAACGCGGCGACGGCGTCTCCGTCGAGCGCCCCCACGGCGACCACCTCCGGCAGCGCCGCCGGCCAGAACGGGCGGGAGGAGGAGGTGTTCCCCGCGCACGCGACGACCGCCGGGAAGGCGCGCAACGCCTCGGCCAGCCCCAGCGGCGGCTCGTCGTCCACGGTGTAACCGCCGAAGGAGAGGTTCAGGACGTCGACGCGCTCGCCTTCGAGCCGGGCGAGCGCGCGAAGCAGGGTGGCCTGGTCGCTCACCCCGTGGCTGTCGAGGACCCGTACCGCGTGCAACCGGACGCCGGGCGCCTCCCGCAGGATCAGCCCCGCCGTGAACGTGCCGTGCCCGGCCTGCTCGTCGAGCGTCCCGTCGCCGTCGGAGTCGGGGGTCTCCGCGATCTCGTCCCGGTACCACTCGGTGAGCCACGGGTGCGGGGCGAGCCCCGTGTCCAGCACGCCGACGGTGACGTCCCACGACTCCCCCCGCTCGTACGGCACGGCCTGCGCGGGGACGGGTGCGCCCCCGGGGCCGCCGAACAGCAGCGGCTGCCCGAGGAAGACGTGGTTGGGCGAGGCCCGAAGCCCCCGGTCGCACAGCCCGGCCGCGAGGTCGACCACGTCGACGTCGGGAGACAGCCGTACGTGATGGACCGGGCCGGCGGGATTCGCGTCGACGGCCCACCGGGAGACGGCGCTCAGCGACGAGGTGATCAGTTCCCCGGGGCGGATGAGGGCGGGGCATCCGGGCCGGGGTTCGACGAGCCGGTGCGGCGGGGGACCGCCGGAGAATGGGCGCATGGGGATGGCCCTTCGCTTGGCGAATCTTACTCGGTGTAGTTTTCCCGATACGAATCGTTGTCAAGCGTGAATCGGTATGACCCCCCTCTGGTGCCTGGCTGCGACGGACGGTAGTCTCTCCTTCAGTCACTTGTGATCATCCCAGTGTGAGGCCGTTGGGGAAGGCGCACCTCATGCGATTTGGGAGGTCCGGTGGCAGCTGCTCGTGGCGTGCTGTACGTCCACTCGGCTCAGCCTGCGTTGTGCCCGCATATCGAGTGGGCCGTCGCAGGCGTTCTTGGCGTTCCCGTCGACCTGACGTGGACCGCCCAGCCTGCCGCGCCCGGGGCTGTGCGCGCCCAGGCCGAGTGGGAAGGTCGTCCGGGGACGGCGGCGGCGGTCACCTCGTCGCTCATGGCCTGGCAGCGCATCCGGTTTGAGATCACCGAGGACGCCTCGCCGGGCATCGACGGGTCCCGACATGCCTACACGCCGACGCTGGGTGCCTTCACGGCCGTCGTCGGCGCGAGTGGCGACATCCTGATCCCCGAAGATCGGCTACGCAACGTCATGCTCATGGCGACACAGGGCCGGGCCGTTCTGGAGGACGAACTCGACCGCCTGCTCGGCAAGCAGTGGGATGAGGAGCTCGAGTCCTTCCGGTACGCCGGGGAGGGCGCTCCCGTCCGCTGGCTGCACGCCGCCGTCTGACCCACCCTCGAGGAGCCGCGCGGTCGCCGGAGCCGCGCGCCCCGGGCGCGGGCAGGAGAACCGACCGCGGACACGACAGAAGGCGCCGGTCCAGTCACTGGACCGGCGCCTGTCTCGTCGCCGTGCTGTCGCGCCGCTGGCGGGGGTCGTCCCGCTACGGGGCCCCTCGCCGGGCGGTCACCCGGCGGGCGGTCACCCGGCGGGCGGTCACCCGGCGGGCGGTCACCCGGCGGCGGCGCGGGATCCTCGGTCGTCCTTACTCGTCCCCGGTCAGAGCGGGATGTTGCCGTGGGCGCCACGCGCCGGGGTGGCCTGGGCCAGGATCTTGGCGATCGCGCCCCTGGTCTTCGCCGGCTCGATCACCTCGTCGACGACGCCCAGGTCGATGGCGCGGTCGAGGCCGCCCGCGATCTTCTCGTGTTCGTCGGCCAGCCTGGCCTCCAGCTCCGCGCGCTCCTCGTCGGGCGCGGCGGCGAGTTCGCGTCGCTTGAGGACGCGGACCGCCGCCACGGCGCCCATCACGGCCACCTGGGTGGTCGGCCAGGCGAAGACGCGGGTCGCGCCGAGAGCGCGGGAGTTCATCGCGATGTAGGCGCCGCCGTACGCCTTGCGGGTGACCACCGTGATCCGCGGCACCGACGCCTCGGCGAAGGCGTGCAGCAGCTTGGCGCCACGCCGTACGACACCGTCGTGCTCCTGGCCCACGCCGGGGAGGTAGCCGGGCACGTCGACGAGGACCACCAGCGGCACCCCGAAGGCATCGCACATCCGGACGAACCGGGCGGCCTTCTCCGCCGAGGTGGAGTCCAGGCACCCGCCGAGCCGCAGCGGGTTGTTGGCGATGACGCCGACCGTGCGACCGCCGAGCCGGCCGAGGGTGGTGACGATGTTGGGCGCCCACTTGGGGTGCAGCTCGACACCGGCCTCGTCCAGAAGTCCGTTGACGAGGGGGTGCACGTCGTACGCGCGGCGCGGGTTGTCCGGCAGCAGCGTGCTGAAGTCGACCTCGTCGACGTCGCGGACCCGGCCCTGGTGGCCGAGCAGCGACGCGAGCTGGCGGGCCTTGAGCAGGGCGTCGGCCTCGGTCTTGGCGACCACGTGCACGACGCCGCTGCGCTTGCTGTGCGGCTCGGGGCCGCCCAGCGAGGCCATGTCGATCTCCTCGCCGGTGACGCTGCGGACGACGTCCGGGCCGGTGACGAAGATGCGGCCGTTGTCGGCCAGGATCACGATGTCGGTGAGGGCGGGACCGTACGCCGCGCCTCCGGCCGCCGGGCCGACGACGACGGAGATCTGCGGGACGACGCCCGACGCCTTCGTCATGGCGGCGAACACGCGGCCCACGGCGTGCAGCGACTCGACGCCCTCGGCCAGCCGTGCGCCGCCGGAGTGCCAGACACCGATCACCGGGACGCGCTCGCGCACCGCCACGTCGTACGCGTGCACGATGTGCTCGCAGCCCTCGCTGCCCATCGCGCCGCCCTGGACCCGGGCGTCGCTGCAGAAGGCGACCACCGGAACGCCCTCGATGCGGCCGGTGACCGCCAGCACGCCACTCTTGTCCTCGGGCGTGATCAGTCGGATGGAACCCTCGTCGAGCAGGTGGCCGAGCCGTACCTGGGGATCACGGGGGTCGGCGGCCTCCCCGTCGGAGGCCGCGATCCCCACCGTGTTGTCAAGCACAGTCATCTGGGGCTCCAAGTCACACAGAGGTGAAGGCCACGGCGACGTTGTGCCCGCCGAACCCGAACGAGTTGTTGATCGCGGCGAGCTGGCCGCCGTCGAGCTTCCGGGGTTCGCCGCGGACGAGGTCGATCTCGATGCCGTCGGCGGGGTCGTCGAGGTTGGCGATGGCCGGCACGATCCGCTCGTGCAGGGCGAGGATGGTGAAGATCGACTCGATGCCGCCCGCGCCGCCGAGAAGGTGGCCGGTCATCGACTTGGTGGCGGTGACGATCGCGTGGCTCCCGAGGGCCTCCTTGATCGCCCGGGCCTCGATCTCGTCGCCGACCGGAGTCGACGTGGCGTGCGCGTTCACGTGGGCGACGTCAGCGGGGGCGAGACCCGCGTCCTTGAGCGCGCGGAGCATGGCCTCCCGGCCACCCCGGCCCTCCGGCTCGGGCCCGGTGATGTGGTAGGCGTCGCTGGAGTAGCCGACGCCGGCCGCCTCGGCGTAGATGCGGGCGCCGCGGGCGCGGGCGTGCTCCTCGGACTCCAGCACCACGATGCCGGCGCCCTCGCCGAGCACGAAGCCGTCGCGGCCCTTGTCGAACGGGCGGGAGGCCCGCTCGGGCTCGTCGTTGCGGGTGGACATGGTGCGGGCCGCGGCGAACGACGCCACGTTGAGGCCGTGGATCGCCGCCTCGGTGCCGCCCGCGACCACGATGTCGGCGCGGCCGGAGCGGATCATGTCGACGCCGTAGCCGATGGACTCGGCGCCGGTGGCGCAGGCGCTGACCGTGGAGTGCGCCCCCGCCTTGGCGCCCAGCTCGATGCTGATCCAGCCGGCGGAGCCGTTCGGCATGAGCATGGGCACGGTGAACGGCGACAGCCGGTTCCAGCCCTTCTCGCGGTACAGGTCGTAGGCGGAGAGGATCGTGCCGATGCCGCCGATGCCGCTGCCGACCACCACACCGAGGCGCTCGCCGTCGACCTCAGGCGCGCCGGCGTCCTGCCAGGCCTGCCTGGCGGCGATCAGGGCGAACTGCTCGGCGCGGTCCAGCCGCCGGGCTTCCGGCCTGGGCAGCACCTCACTGGGATCCACCGCCGCCACACCGGCGAACCTCACCGGCACCGTGTCGACCCAGTCGTCGGTGATGGGGCGCATTCCCGACCGCCCGTCGAGGAGCGCCGACCAGGTCGAGGCGACGTCTCCACCGAGGGGCGTCGTCGCGCCGAGCCCGGTGACAACGACACGTACCCGGTTCGTACTCACTTGTGTGCACTCCTCTTGATTGGTCGTCCATGTGAATGTGCCGCGACACGGCACATTCACGAAGCCCGTGTGATGGTGGGGACCGCCGGGCTTCCGCTCGGCGGTCTCCGGGGTCAGGCCTGGATGAAGTTGATGACGTCCTTGACGGTCTTCAGGTGCTTGAGCTGGTCGTCGGGGATCTCGACGCCGAACTCGTCCTGGGCGGCGACGGCGATCTCGACCATGGAGAGCGAGTCGATGTCGAGGTCGTCCACGAAGTTCTTCTCCGGGGAGACCTCGGCCGCCGGGATGCCGGTGATCTCATTGATGATCTTGCCGAGGCCGGCGAGGATCTCCTGCTCGGTCACTGCCATGTCGCGATTTCTCCTTGAATTTTCGGATTTTTCAGTGTTTGTACGGCGGGCCGTACAAAGTGTTAGGGGATCTCGATGACCTGACCGGCGTAGGTGAGCCCGGCACCGAAACCGAGCAGCAGGGCCAGCCCGCCGGACTGCACCTCGCCGCGCTCGATCATGCGGGAGAGCGCCAGCGGGATCGAGGCCGCGGAGGTGTTGCCCGCGAGCACGATGTCCCTGGCGATCACGGCGTTGTCGGCGCCCAGCTTGCGGGCGATCGCCTCGATGATCCGCAGGTTGGCCTGATGGGGGACGAAGGCGCTGAGCTCGGCGGGGTCCACGCCCGCACGCTCGCACGCCAGCTTCGCCACCGGGTGAAGAGCGGTCGTGGCCCAGCGGAACACCGTCTGGCCTTCCTGGTGCAGGAAGGAGTTGCGGTTCGCGACGGCGATCGCGTCGAACTTGTCCCCGGCGCTGCCCCAGACGACCGGGCCCACCCTGGGCGTGTCCGACGGGCCCACCACAGCGGCGCCCGCGCCGTCCGCGAAGATCACCGACGTGGCGCGGTCGTCCCAGTCGATCCACTGGGTGAGCTTCTCGGTGCCGACGACCAGCACGTGCGTCGCCGATCCGGCGCGTACGGCGTCGGCCGCCGCGGACAGGGCGTAGCAGAACCCGGCGCAGGCCGCGTTCACGTCGAACGCGCCCGGGGCGTCGATGCCGAGCCGGTGGGCGACCCGCGCCGAGGCGTTCGGGATCTGTGCCTCCAGCGTGCAGGTGGCGACGATCACGAGGTCGATGTCGGCGCTGGACAGCCCGCTCGCCGCCAGGGCCTTGCCGCCCGCCTGGACCGCGAGGTCGATCTCCGACTCGTTCGGCCCGGCGACGCGCCGCTCCTTGATGCCGACCCGGCTCTGGATCCACTCGTCGTTGGTGTCGATCCGCTTGGCGAGGTCGTCGTTGGTCACGATGTCGGCCGGCTGATAGCCGCCGAACGCGAGGATCTTGGCCCCCTGAGCCCCCTGGGACAGCTTCACTGCTCGTTCAACCCCTCTCGGACGGCTTCCAGATCCTCGGGCGTCTTGAGGGCGAAGGTGCGCACGCCCTTCAGTCCCCGCTTGGCCAGACCGGTCAGCGTACCGCCAGGAAGCAGCTCGATCATCGTCGTGACCCCGAGGTCCGCCATCGTCGCCATGCAGGCGTCCCACCGGACCGGGTTGCTGACCTGGTCGATCAGGCGGCGGAGGTACTCCGCGCCGTTCGCCACGGCGGCGCCGTCCGCGTTGGACAGCAGCGTGGTGCGCGGGTCGGCGGGGGTGAGGCCCGCGGCGGCCGCGCGGAGGTCGTCGACCGCCGGGGCCATGTGCACCGTGTGGAAGGCGCCCGCCACGGAGAGCGGGATCAGGCGGGCCCGCTGCGGCGGCTCCTCCTTGAACGCCGCGAGCTGCTCCAGAGTGCCGCCCGCGACGATCTGACCGGCTCCGTTGATGTTGGCCGGCGTGAGGCCGTGCTTGTCGATGGCGGCGAGCACGTCGTCCTCGACGCCGCCGAGCACCGCGGTCATGCCGGTCTCGGTGACGGCGGCGGCCTTGGCCATCGCCTGGCCGCGCACCCGGACCAGGTCCAGCGCCTGCTCCGGGCGGAGCACTCCGGCGATCGCGGCGGCGGCGAGTTCCCCGACGCTGTGTCCGGCGACCAGATCCGGAGCGACGCCGAGCGCGTCGAAGGACGCGAGCGCGGCCGCCACGAGCAGCGGCTGCGCGACGGCGGTGTCACGGATCTCGTCCGCGCTCGCCGTGGTCCCGTACGCGATCAGGTCGAGGCTCACGATCTCGGACCAGGCGGAGAGCCGGTCCCGGAAACCGGGGATCTCAAGCCATGGACTCAGGAATCCTGGGGTCTGGGCGCCTTGGCCCGGAGAGACGATGACGAGCACATCCCCAACCCTGCCCTGTAGGGGTTCGCCACAGAGATGGAGATCCGGACGAAGTTTGCGGTGATCGCCTTGTAGGGAACCTACAGTCGTGGTTTCCCCATGGTTAACGCCATACGGCTATGTGAGGGTCAGGCGACCGAGAATGAGCCCGACTTGCAAAGTGAAGGCCGACCTGCCCTCCGTCGGCTGGTAGCCGGTGAGCTCCGTGATCTTCCGCAGCCGGTATCTCACGGTGTTCGGGTGGACGAAGAGCAGCCGGGCGGTGGCCTCCAGGGACGTCCCCTGCTCCAGGTAGGTCGCGAGCGTGTCCAGCAGAGGCGTCCCGGCGAGGGGAGTGTAGACGTTCTCCACGAGTTGCGCCCGGGCCGCCGCGTCCCCGTCGATCGCGCGTTCGGCCAGCAGATCCTCGGCCAGCACGGGACGCGGAGCGTCCGGCCAGCCCGCCGCCGCGCGCAGCCCCGCGATGGCCGCGCGGGCCGAACCGGCGGCCGCGTGCAGGTCGGGCACCTCCGGACCGATCACGATCGGTCCGGGCCCGAACCGTGGCACCACGCTGCGCGCGGCGTCCTTGATGCTGTCGGCGCCGCCCACGATGACGATCAGCCGGTCGCCCTGCACGCCCGCGAGGAGGTCGTAGCCCACGCGGCGGCCCCTGTCGCGCAGCCCGTCGATGACGCTCTGCGGTTCGTCGCCCGGGGTGTGACCGGCGAAGACCACGACGGGAGCCGACGTCCAGCCGAGCGCCGCCGCCCACGAGTGGAGCCCGTCGTCCACCTTGCCGCGGACCAGCGCGTCCACGATGAGCGCCTCCAGCCGCGCGTCCCAGGAACCGCGCGCCTCGGCCTCCCGGGCGTACACCTGCGCGGCGGCGAAGGCGACGTCCCTGGTGTAGCGCAACATGGCCTGGCGCAGCAGGTCCTCGCCGCCGGGGCAGGCCAGCTCCTCGACCTGCGCCTCGACCACCTCGACGACGATGCGGATCATGTCCACGGTCTGCTGGAGCGAGACGTTGCGCTTCAGCTCGCGCGGCGCGGTGCCGAAGAACTCTATGTTGGGGATCGGCCGTCCCTCCCCGGCGTGCCCGAACCAGTCCACGAACGCGGCGATCCCGGCCTGGGCGACGAGGCCGACCCAGGATCTGTCCTCGGCCGACAGAGCGCGGTACCAGGGGAGCTGATCCTCCATCCGCGCCATGGCAGCGGTTCCCAGGCTGCCCATCGCGCGGTCGAGCCGTCGTGCGGTGTCCTTGCGCGCCCTGTCGTCCGGTTGGCCGATCTCGTCGGCGGCCCGGATGACAGGGACGCTGTTCTTGCTTGCTGGCTCGCTCCGCTCGGTCACGGTTCTAGCGTGCCAGGTCACCGCCGATGCTGTGGCCAGGGACGGTGTGGCGGTCCCCACCCGGGCGTGCCACGCCGTACGGGTGGAATGCTGGGGGCATGTACCGCGAGAGGACGTCACGCGTGCCCGGGGCGGTGGTCTGGCGGCGCCCCGGGCCGAGCCCCGGAACGGTGCTGCGCATCCTCCCCGACGGCTGCATGGACCTGATCTGGGTGAAGGGCGAGCTGATCGTGGCCGGACCGGACCCGGTCGCCCACCTCACGACGGGGACGCGGGACGCGGCCGGCTACACGGGTTTGCGGTTCGCGCCGGGCACCGCCCCCGCCGTACTCGGCGTGCCCGCGGACGAGCTGCGCGGCCGGCGGGTGCCGCTGGCCGACCTGTGGCCGGAGGCGCGGGTACGGCGGCTCGCCGAGCGTGTCCACGAGGCGCCGGATCCGGGCGCCGTGCTGGAGGAGGCGGCCCTCGATCGGCTCGGGCGGGCCGACCGGCCGGATCCCGCCGTCCAGGGCATCGTGGCCCTGCTGCGCGAGGGGACGCCGGTCGCGGCCGTGGCGGACACGGTGGGTCTGAGCGAGCGTCAGCTGCGCCGGCGATGCGTGCCGGCGTTCGGATACGGACCGAAGACCCTCATGCGGATCCTGCGGATGGACCGGGCCGTCGCCCTGGCCAGGACCGGCGTGCCGCACGCCGATGTGGCGGCCGGTACGGGGTACGCCGACCAGGCCCACCTCGCGCGTGAGGTGAAGGCCCTGACCGGCGTCCCGCTCGGCGTCCTGATCGCCTAGCGCTTGGCCGTCCCCGTCCGTCAGGAGGGGAGCGGCGCGAAGAGGTCCACGCCGTTGCCGTCCGGGTCGTGGACGACGGCGTAGCGCTGGCCCCAGAAGGCGTTCCAGGGCTCCTTGTGCCCGTCGTACCCTGCCTTGACGAGATCGTCGTACACGCGGTCGACCTCCGCGGGATCGGCGCAGGCGAAGGCCAGGGAGACGCGGGTGCCCTCGCCGGGCGGGGTCCAGCCGGGGTCGAACGAGCGGATCGTGTCCACGGTGTCCCAGGCGATCCGGAGCCCGCCGGGGAGTGTCGCCTCGACGTGCGGCTCGGAGTCCGCCTCCGCGGGGACGTCCAGGCCGAGCCGCCGGTAGAAGGCCAGCGCCGCGCCCATGTCCGCGACGACGAGGCCGATGAGGTTGAAAGTCGGTGCCATGGTCCCCGACCTTAGGAGCCGGGAGCGACGTCCGTCTTGAACGAATCGGACATCTCGGAAGGGATCTCGCGCGACTACGCGCCGACCCGGGCCGTGGTGGTGATCACATGGTCGACGAAGCCGTACTCCCTGGCCTCCTCGGCCGTGAACCAGCGGTCGCGGTCGGAGTCCTCCTCGATGCGCTCCAGCGGCTGGCCGGTGTGGTGCGCGATCCGCTCGGCGAGCAGCTTCTTCGTGGCGAGCATCTGCTCGGCCTGGATCCTGATGTCGGTCGCGGTACCGCCGATGCCACCGTGCGGCTGGTGCATGATGATCCGCGCGTGCGGCAGGGCGTAACGCTTTCCCGGCGCGCCGGCGCAGAGAAGGAGCTGCGCCATGGAGCCGGCGATTCCCATCGCGACCGTGCTGACGTCGTTCGGAATATGGTGCATCACGTCATAAAGGGCCATTCCCGCGGATACCGAGCCGCCGGGAGAATTGATGTAGAGGCGGATGTCGGCCTGGGAGTCCTCGGCGCTGAGCAGGAGGAATTCCATCGAGATGCGGTTGGCGATCTCGTCGTCCACCTCCTGCCCGAGGACGACGATGCGGCTCCGCAGCAGCCTCTGGTCGAGAGAGCCGATCGCGACCGGGCCGTGCTCACCGCCGGTCCTGCCCGACTGGCGCGCGTACGGGAAGGGCGAGTGTTGCGAAGGGGACGTCACCGTGTCACCTGGCTTCCAAGGAAAGATCGCTGTTCCGCCGACGGTAACCCGCGTTTTCCCGGAAAAGGATCGGGTTTCGCCGTCGGCAATTCCCCTGGCGGCGTATTCAGCCCACGGTGAATATCCGCGATTCATTGTCAGACGACGGCTACGGCGGTGATCAGGCCGATCGCGACGTGCGTGGCGGAGAGCAGGATCGTGGCCGGCTGGAGCGCGGATTCGCTGACCAGCGACCGGACCGAGATGCCGACGATCCGGTCGAAGGCGATCATTCCGACCGTCTGTACGGCGATGCCGACCAGGCCGAAGACCAGGGTGGCGAGCAGCCCCTCCCGCAGCGCGCCGCCCGACGACCAGATGGACGCGGCGACGATCAGGCCGACCGCGACGAGGCCGGAGGCGGTCAGCGCGGTCGCGTTGGGGTTGCGCTCCTCGCGGATGAGCCTGCTGAGCCGTCCGGGAATCGCCATGTCGATCACGTAGAACCCGGCGACGAGCAGCAGCACGCCGAGGACGGCGTACGCGGTGATCGCCAACGCTCCGTGGCCGAGCACCTCGGCGAAGGGGGTGGACTGGGTGGTCAACATGGCTCCTTGTCGGGGGCGGGCCGTTCCGGTGATCGGAAGGCTTCAGGTGCTTCGGTGGACTTCGGGGTAGGTGAATGGGTCGGCACGATCAGGCCGGCTCGATTCGGTGCGGGATGAACGAGGAGGTGTCATCGGTGATCAGCCCCGACGTCTCGCGGATCCCGAGCCCGGCGGACTCGTCCTCGACCATCCAGGCGCCCAGCACCGGACGCCACCCGTCGAAGTCCGGCAACGGCAGGAACTCCTGGTAGACGAACCCCTCGGAGCCGTAGTCCCCTGAGGTCGAAAGCGCGAGCTCCGGCGCCACGACGCGCATGGAGGCGCCTTCGCGCCCGAGCAACGGTTTCTGGATATATCCGGATATGTCGCGCGGGCCGTCCAGGTACGCCGGGAGCAGGTTGGGATGCCCCGGATACAGCTCCCAGAGGATCGCCAGCAGCGCCTTGTTGGACAGCAGCATCTTCCACAGGGGTTCGATCCACGTCATGGTCCGCTGCTGGCCGACGGCGTGCGCGCCGAAGGGTTCGGCGACCATCCACTCCCACGGGTAGAGCTTGAAGAGCGACCGGATCACGCGGTACTCCGTGTCGACGAAGCGCCGGTTGAGCTGGTCCCAGCCGATGTCCTCCATGGCGACGGCCACCGTCTTCAGCCCGGCCTGGTCGGCGGTCTCCTGCAGGTAGCCGAGCGTCATCGCCTCCTCGCCCGTCTCGTCCGCGCTGGTCCAGGCGAAGTGGGCGGGACCGGTCGGCAGCCCCGGGGCGAGGGCCCGCCAGCGGTCGACGAGCCGCTCGTGGATCGAGTTCCACTGGTCGCCGTCCGGATAAACGTCCTTCAGCCAGAACCACTGCACCACCGAGCTCTCGACCAGGCTCGTGGGGGTGTCGGCGTTGTACTCCAGCAGCTTCGCCGGGCCCGTGCCGTCGTATCGCAGGTCGAACCGGCCGTACAGGTGCGGGTCCCGGCGCCGCCACGACTCCGCCACGGCCGTACGGCAGTACGGCGGGATCGCGAAGTCGGCCAGGCGGTCATGGGCGACGACGTGCTCCACCGCGGCCAGGCACATCCGGTGGAGCTCCTCGACCTGGTTCTCCAGGTCGAGGACCTCGTCCATCGTGAAGACGTAGTGGACGCTCTCGTCCCAGTAGGGCCGGTCGAGGTCGCCGGGATGGGCCGAGCGATGGAAGGCGAGTCCCTGGGACTCGATCGTGGCCGCCCAGTTCTCGCGCGGGATCGATGGTTCACGTCTCATCGGCGCGCGCGGTCAGCTTCCGCCGCCGGAGTGGAACCCGAACCCGCCACGCTGCACCACACGGCCGGACCGTGTGGTGATCTGCGCGTCCGACGGCTTCAGCGTCGTCCCCCGCCCGACCCGGCCCCCGGTGCGCTGGCCCCCGTAGTACCAGCCGTACGCGCCGCGTGAGCCGTGGTAGTGGTAATGGGACTCGTCGCAGTAGTCGTCGTCCATCACGACGTAGGAGCCGTCGGGGTTCTGGCTGTTGAGGTCCACGCAGTCGGCGCCGACCTCCTCGTAGCGGTCCTGTTGCGCCGCGCAGAACCCGACCACGAGCAGGGACAACACGGCGACGGCGCCCAGCTTGACGGCGCCCGACGACATGCCGCGCGGCTTCGGCGGGTCCGCGGCCATCGGATGCGGTGAGTCCATCGCCATCGGATGACGCGGTGTGCGGGGGTTCTCCCCAGGGGCGGTCATCGGGCTCCTGTTGATCGGGGTCGGCACAGCGTACCGTTCGGTATCACCAACGGGTCTACGGACTCGCGAGGTTCCTTTTCGGGAGAAACATAACGATCTCGGTTTTCCGGGTACCAACCCGTACTGTGGACCCGGTCGAGGCGTTGAAACGGATCGCGTTCCTGCTGGAGCGCGCGGGCGAGCCCACCTATCGGGTCCGCGCCTTCCGCGGCGCCGCCGCCACCGTCGCCGACCTGCCCCGCGCCGAGCTCGTACGGCTGGCGCGGACCGGTGGCCTGACCGATCTCAAGGGCATCGGCAAGGTCACCGCCCTGGCCGTCACCGAGGCACTCAACGGTGAGGTGCCCACGTATCTCCGACGGCTGGAGGACACGCAGGACGTCGACCTGGACGAGGCGACCGCCGCGATGCGCGCCGCGCTCAGGGGCGACCTGCACAGCCACACGGACTGGTCGGACGGCGGATCGCCGATCGAGGAGATGGCCGCAGCGGCCATGGCGCTCGGCCACGAGTACCTCGCGGTCACCGACCACTCGCCGCGGCTCACCATCGCGCGCGGCCTGTCCGCCGACCGGCTGCGCCGCCAGCTCGACGTGATCGCCGGACTCAACGAGGAACTCCATCCGTTCCGCCTGCTCACCGGCATCGAGGTCGACATCCTCGCCGACGGCGCCCTCGACCAGGACCCGGAACTGCTCGAACGGCTCGACGTCGTGGTGGCCAGCGTGCACTCCCTGCTGAAGATGGAGCCGGAGGACATGACGCGGCGCATGGTGACGGCGATCGCCGATCCGCGCGTGGACGTGCTCGGCCACTGCACCGGCAGGGTCGTCAAGGGCAAGGGGCGTGCCGAGTCGAGGTTCGACCCGGAGATCGTGTTCGAGGCGTGCCGCAGGTTCGGGGTGGCCGTCGAGATCAACTCCCGGCCGGACCGGCTGGACCCGCCGAAGCGGCTGATGCGGCTCGCGTACGAGATGGGATGCGTCTTCTCCGTCGACTCCGACGCGCACGCCCCCGGCCAGCTCGACTGGCAGCGGTACGGCTGCGCGCGAGCCGTACAGTGCGGAATCCCGCCCGACCGGATCATCAACACGCGGCCCGCGGGAGTGACAAGGGTGTGACCACTGCGACAGTCCGGTGATACCGGGATATGTCGGGCTGCGGTCGTAGCGTCGAGGCATGGATCACCGGGACGGGCGCACCGCGGGGCGGGAGGCGGTCCGCCGCGCGATCGATCAGGCCCTGCTGGAACGGCAGGTGCTGCGCATCGAGTACGCGGGCGCCAAGGGCGAGACCACCACGAGAGAGGTCGAGCCGAGCGTCTTCCTCAGCGGCAGGGGAGGCGTGTCCTACCTGGTGGCGTGGTGCAGGCTCCGCGACGACGTGCGGGTGTTCCGGGGCAACCGGATCGTCTCGGCCGAGCCGACCGGCGAGCGCTATCCCGAGCCGGGCCGCGAGCGGCTCACCCGGATGGGCGACACGTTCGACTCCTGAGCGCGGGCCCCTCGCGCGTCCGGCTCCTGAGCGCGGGCGCCTCGCGCGGCCGATGCCGGGCGTCCGTTGCCCGCTGTCCGGAGAAATGCCGGCCGGGGAACCGCTGTCCGGAGAAATGTCGGCCGGGTCGCCTAGCCTCGCGCTGTGAACCGTACCGACCGGCTCTACGCGCTTGTGGAGGATCTGCGCGCGATCTCGCCCCGCTGCCGCTCCGCGCGCGACCTCGCGCGGCGCTTCGAGGTGAGCCCGCGCACGATCGAGCGGGACATCGGCGCCCTGCAGCAGGCCGGGGTGCCGATCTACGCCGAGCCGGGCCGCCGGGGCGGGTACGCCCTGGAGAAGAGCATGTCGCTGCCCCCGCTCAACTTCACCCCGGCCGAGGCGGTGGCCGTGGCGATCGCGCTGAGCCGCGCCGAGGAGCAGCCCTTCGCCGACCAGGCGCGCAGTGCCCTGCGCAAGCTGGTGGCGGCGATGCCGGGCGCCGAGGGGGAGCGCGCCCGGACGCTCGCGGCGCGGGTCCAGATCCTCACCGACGTGAAGCGTGAGCCGGGCGGCACCGCGCCGATCGTCAAGGTCATCGAGGCGGCCGTGCTCGGGCATTCCGTGCTGCTGATCCGATACGCCGACAAGTCGGGCGCCATCACCTCCAGGGAGGTCGAGCCGGGGACGTTCGCCTGCGGCCGGAGCGGCACGTGGTACCTGGTGGGGTGGTGCCGGTTGCGGGACGCCGTCCGGGTCTTCCGGCTCGACCGGATCGTGTCCGCCGTCCTGACGGAGGAGCGGGCTCCCCACCGTCCCATCGAGCACTTCGACGCCGACGTGCCCGAGATGATCGTCACCCGTCCCACTCTCGATTGAATGCTCGGGAAACACCGACAGGGGGCTGTCGCGAAGGCTCGGGAAGGTGGATCCGTCCAGCCGGATTCCGATTCCATGGAGATCACGATGACCATTCCCGCCTTCAACACCGTCGCCTGGTTCGAGGTGGCCGGTGACGACCCGGACGCCCTCCAGCGGTTCTACGGTGACCTGTTCGGCTGGCGGTTCACCTCCGACGAGGACTCCGCGGCCGGCGGCATGGAATACCGCTTCATCGGTTACGCCGACGACGACCAGCCGCGTGGCGGAGTGATGGGCACCGGCGGAGGCTCCCCGGGCCACGCCGTCTTCACCGTGGCCGTCTCGGACGTGGAGGCCACCTGCGCGACGATCGAGAGCCTCGGGGGCAAGGTGGAGTTCAAGCTGATCGGGAGCGCCGCGGCACCGGACTACGCCTACGTACGCGACACCGCGGGCAACCTCTTCGGCCTCTTCACCCCCAAGGCCGGCTGACCGGCGTCGCCGGAACACCGCCCCGTCGCCCGGCCCCGCACTTCCCCGCGGCCGCGGCGGCCGGGCGGACAACGAGCGAAAGGCCCGCCGCGATTCGTCCGGCGGGCCCTCACGTGTCTCAGGCATCGGGCGGCTGCCGCTGGCCGAGACGGCGGCGGAGCTCTTCGACCTCGCGCTCGAGATCGGCCACATTGCGCTCGGGGCCCTGCGGGGCCGCCTGCGGCGCGGGCCGGACGTACTGCGTGGCCCCGTCCGGCGCCTGGTTCGGCTGCCCGTACTGGTCGTACTGGTCGTACTGGCGACGCCCGCTCTCCCGCTGGTCATAGCCGCGCTGGTCGTAACCGCGCTGGTCATAGCCCTGCTGGTTGTGCTGCCGGCCGTACTGCTGCTGCGGGTACTGCCCCTGGGACGGCGCGGACTGGCCGGACGAGGAGGACTGCGCGGACGGGCCCTGCGGCAGCGCGTACCGCTGCGGTGCATGCTGCGGCGTCTGCGGCCAGGCCTGCCGCTCGTCCTGCCTGCTGATCGCCGCGGGGTAGGCGCCGCCGTGCGCCCGGTCGTAGGACGGGGCGGGGGTGGCCGAGGTGCGCTTGCGGCGGCGCAGCGTCGCGAGCAGCACGAAGCCGCCGCCGATGAGGATCAGCACGCCCGCGCCGATCGCGATCCACAGCCAGATGGGCTGCGGCGACTCGTCCTTGCCGTTGGAGATCGCCTGCTGGGAGTCGGTGATGTACTTCGCGACGTACGGGTGGTTGGGGTGGAGGGTCTGGACCTCGCGGAACAGGGGAAGCGCGTCCTTGTAGTGCTTGGCGAAGAAGGCGTCGAGCGCCTCGTTGTACCTCGTCGTGGTCAGCGACGCCGAGGGCTTGATGTTCTTCTCGTTGAGCTTCTCCTTGATGATCGAGACGGGCAGCACGAAGCTCTCGTTCTCCGACGCCTCACCGCCGTCGCTCACGGTGCCGGCGATCAGCATGCCGATCACCTTGCCCTCGCGGCTGAACACCGGGCCGCCCGAGTTGCCGTGGTAGGACGGCGCCTGCGTCTGGATGTAGGGGACGCCCTCGGTGGTGGTGCGCCTGGCGTTGTACGGCCCCTCGGTCATCGCCGGGTCGAGCTTGGACTCGATGCTGAAGAACGGGGTGTTCGTGACCAGGCCGGGGAAGCCGCTGATGTACAGCGTGTTGCCGGTCTGCACGTCGGCGTCGTCGCCGAGCGGGACCGTCGGGAGGTTCTGCTGATTGTTGACCTTGAGGAGCGCGAAGTCCTTGCCGGGGTAGCTCTCTCCGACGGAGACGAGTTCGGCGGGGACCTCCTTGGCGGTCTTGTCGACGCCGCCTCCGGGCAGCGACTGCAGGACCGAGAGGCTCTTCTGCAGGTTCTCCAGCTTCATGTGCGCGGAGTTGAAGTTGATGTAGACCTGCTGTGCGGCGGCGACGAGCTCCTCGTCGGCGACGACGTTCTCCAGCCCGGAGATGACCTCCTTGGCGTCCTCCTCGTTGAACTTCTGCAGCGCCTGCTGCGCGAAAGTCTGGGACAGTTCCTCGTCGCTCATCTCCACGCAGTGCGCGCCGGTGACCATGTAGCCGTCCGGAGTGACCCACCAGCCGGTGCACATGCCGCCGACCCGTGCCTCCACGGTGCGGTTGGGCGCCGTCGGCACGAGGTACTTGTTCACATCGGCGGCCATGCGCTTGAACATGTACTTGTACATGCTGGGCTCGTCCGAGGGGATCTTGCCCGCGGCCACCAGAACCTGGATCTGCGACACGAGCTCGTTCAGAGCGCTCTGCCGGACGTCCGCGGTGGGGACGACCACCTCGCCGGCGAAGGTGAGGCTGGTGAGCTGGACGGCCGGGTGGGTTTGGGCGGCCAGCAGCGTACCCACGGAGACGTTCTCGTCGCCGTCGGCCGCGGCCGCGGGCGCCGTAGCGGCCGCCACGGCTAGCAGGGCGATCGCCGCCGATGCGGCCAACCCCCTGATCAATGTCCTGAAATATCCATTCACGCGGGTAATCGTCGGGCAGCCGTCTTGTCCATCGCTTGTGACTGACTTGGCGCGCGCGCAAGTGACACGGACGCCTGCGGAAGACCGGCCGAAACGCGCCCGAGCCGGGCAGGCCGAGCGGCGCGGAGCCGGCGGCGTCACCTGACCGGCCGTCTCCCCCTGAAATGCTTCCCGTCCCCTGAAATGCTCCGCGGCGTGCGGGACACGTGGAGGGTGTCAGATCGAGGAGCGACGCTACGGCGTGCCGCGAAAGGAGAGCGCTGTTGGGGCCACCCGACACGAGAAGACACCGCTTCGAGGAAATCTACCGGACGTCTCACGACGCGGTTCTCGCCTATCTCCTCCGGCGGACGGAGAACGGCCATGACGCGGCCGACGTCCTCGCCGAGACGTTCCTCGTCGCCTGGAGGCGCCTCGACGACGTCCCCGACGGCGACCGGGCCCGGCCGTGGCTGTTCGGCGTCGCCCGGCGCGCCCTCGCCAACCTGCACCGGGGCGCGCGGCGGCGTACGGCGCTGAGCGACAGGTTGCGCGGGGAGCTCGCGCACGCCCATCGCCACACTGAGCGCGCCGCCGACCGGCACGCCGAGCGCACCGCCGACCAGGCCGCCGTCGCCGCGGCCTTCCGGAGCCTCCCCGAACAGGACAGGGAGGTGCTCGCGCTCGCCGGCTGGGAGGGCCTGGACTTCGGCGAGATCGCCGTCGTCCTGGGCTGTTCCCGCAATGCCGTACGGATCCGGATGTATCGGGCGCGTCGTCGCTTCGCCCGCGAGTTGAGCGCACTGGGCGCACTGGGCGGGCGCGAGAAAGAGGGCGAACACGAAGAAGAGGGCGAACGCCTGAAAGAGGGCGACGGGCGAGCCGCACCCGCGTCGAAAGGAGGCGCCGCATGAACATCGAACGACTCAACCCGATCACTGAAGAGGAGGCCGCCGCGATGGTGAGCCGCCAGACAAGGGACGACCTGGCCGAGCGCGTCATGAAGACCACGCCAGACGACGTCCCGACGTCCGTACGGCCCGGCTGGTCCGGCCGGCGGCGGCTGCTCGTCGGCATCCCCCTGGCCGTCACCGTGGCCACCGCGGCGATGATCGCGGTGTCGGTCGCGGAACCCGACCAGCGGGTCGGCCCGGTGTCCGTCGGCCCGAACCGCGCCGAGGCCGCCGCGCTGTCCTTCCGGAAGGAGGGCGACTCCCTCGTCGTCACGGTCAACGATCCGGTCGCCGATCCGGCGCGCTACAAGAAGGAGTTCGCGGCGTACGGGATGGACATCGACCTCACGCTGGCGCCGGTGTCGCCGCGGAGGGCGGGAACGCTCGTCTTCATGGAGACCTCGGAGGGTGGCCACCTGGAGACGATCCTCGCCGAGGGCAGGTGCGGAAGCGAGGTCTGCGGGGTCGGCGTCAAGGTCCCGATGGACTACAAGGGACACGCACGCATCGTGTTCGGCCGGGCCGCCCGTCCCGGCGAGATGTACGACGAGGGGCCGGGCGACGTGCCCGGTGAGGGCGTCGGGCTGCCGGACGTCCCCGGCCACACGGTGGCCGAGGCGTGGGCCGTCCTGGGGGAACGCAAGATCACCCGCGTCCTGTACCGCTATGTGTTCAGGGGATCCGACCGGCCCTACCCCGACGGGCTCACCCGTGACCAGGTGAAGCCGGAGTGGTACGTCCACGACGCGCTGGCCGGAACCGACGATCAGGTCATCCTGTTCGTCGGCCCCGTGAAGCCGTGAAGCCGTGAACACGCCGGGCCCCCGGACAGGAAGTCCGGGGGCCCGGCAGGCGGGTCCGCCGATGCGAACCCGGAGACGCTCAGGCGTTATACGCCCATCGACTGGATGTCGTTGCTCTCCGCGGGAGCGCCGACCTCGGTCACGCCGTTCTTCAGGTGGTAGCGGGAGATGGCCTCGCGCAGCACCTCGGCCTTGATCTCGCCACGCCGTACGAGCTGGGTCAGCACCGCCAGGGTGATCGACGCGGCGTCCACGTGGAAGTGGCGGCGCAGGGCCGAACGCGTGTCCGACAGGCCGAAGCCGTCCGTGCCGAGCGAGCTCCAGTCACCGGGCACCCACTGGGCGATCTGGTCCTGGACGGCCCGCATGTAGTCGCTGACGCCCACGAACGGGCCCTGCGCCTCGGACAGCTTCCGGGTGACGTACGGCACGCGCTGCTCGGCGTCGGGGTTGAGCAGGTTGTGCTCCTCGACGGCGAGGGCCTCCCTGCGCAGCTCCGCCCACGAGGTGGCCGACCAGACCGAAGCGTCGACGCCCCAGTCCTCCGCCAGGAGACGCTGCGCCTCCAGGGCCCACGGACCGGCGACGCCGGAGGCCAGGATGTTGGCCTTCGGCCCCCCGGTCGAGGGGGCGGGGGCGAACAGGTACAGACCCTTGAGGATGCCCTCGGCGTCCACGTTCGCCGGCTCCGCGGGCTGCGGGTACGGCTCGTTGTAGACGGTCAGGTAGTAGAAGATGTTCTCCGGGGCGTCGCCGTACATCCGGCGCAGGCCGTCCTTGACGATGTGCCCGATCTCGAACGCCCAGGCCGGGTCGTAGGAGACGACGGCCGGGTTCGTCGAGGCGATGAGCGGCGTGTGGCCGTCCTCGTGCTGGAGGCCCTCGCCGTTCAGGGTCGTACGGCCGGCGGTCGCGCCGAGCAGGAAACCGCGACCCATCTGGTCGGCGAGCTGCCACATCTGGTCGGCGGTGCGCTGGAACCCGAACATCGAGTAGAAGATGTAGATCGGGATCATGTGCTCGCCGTGCGTGGCGTACGAGGAGCCGACGGCGAGGACCGAGCCCATCGAGCCGGCCTCGCTGATGCCCTCGTGCAGGATCTGGCCCTCGGTGGACTCCTTGTAGGAGAGCAGCAGCTCCCGGTCGACCGCCTCGTAGGTCTGCCCGTGCGGCGAGTAGATCTTGGCGGTCGGGAACATCGCGTCCACGCCGAAGGTGCGCGCCTCGTCGGGGATGATCGGCACGAACCGGTGACCGATCTCCTTGTCCCGCATGAGGTCCTTCAGCAGCCGGACGAAGGCCATGGTGGTGGCGACGTTCTGCTTGCCCGAGCCCTTGGCGAGCTGCTTGTAGACGTCGTCGCCGGGCAGTTTGAGGGCCTTGGCCCTGGTCAGCCGTTTGGGCAGGAAACCGCCGAGCGCGGCGCGGCGCTCCTTCATGTAGGCGATCTCTTCGTTGTCCTCGCCGGGGTGGAAGTACGGCGGGAGGTCGCCCTCGAGGTCCTTGTCCGGGATGGGCAGGTAGAGCCGGTCGCGGAACTCCTTGAGCTCGGCCTTGGACATCTTCTTCATCTGGTGCGTCGCGTTGCGCGCCTCGAAGTCCTTGCCGAGAGTCCAGCCCTTGATGGTCTGGGCGAGGATGACGGTCGGCTGGCCGACGTGCTCGCGGGCCGACTTGAACGCCGCGTAGACCTTGCGGTAGTCGTGACCGCCGCGCGACAGCTTGCGGATGTCGTCGTCCGACAGGTGCTCGACCATCTTGCGCAGGCGGGGGTCGCTGCCGAAGAAGTGCTCCCGGATGTACTCGCCCGTCTCGACGGAGTACGTCTGGAACTGGCCGTCGGGCGTGGTGTTCATCTGGTTGACGAGGACGCCGTCCACGTCGGCCGCGAGCAGCGGGTCCCAGTCACGACCCCAGACGACCTTGATGACGTTCCAGCCGGCGCCGCGGAAGTATGACTCCAGCTCCTGGATGATCTTTCCGTTGCCGCGCACCGGGCCGTCGAGCCGCTGCAGGTTGCAGTTGATGACGAAGGTGAGGTTGTCCAGTTCCTCGCGCGCGGCCAGGCCGATCGCGCCCAGCGACTCGGGCTCGTCCATCTCGCCGTCGCCGAGGAAGCACCACACGTGGCTGCGGCTGGTGTCCTTGATCTTGCGGTTCAGCAGGTAGCGGTTGAACCGCGCCTGGTAGATCGCGCCGATCGGGCCGAGGCCCATGGAGACCGTGGGGAACTCCCAGAAGTCCGGCATGAGCCGCGGGTGGGGATAGGACGGCAGGCCCTTGATGCCGTGGGAGAGCTCCTGGCGGAACGCGTCCAGCTCGGGGGCCGACAGGCGGCCCTCCAGGAAGGCGCGGGCGTAGATCCCCGGAGCCGCGTGGCCCTGGATGAACACCTGGTCGCCCGACTCGCCGTGGTCCTTGCCGCGGAAGAAGTGGTTGAAGCCCACCTCGTACAGAGAGGCCGCGGAGGCGTACGTCGCGATGTGGCCGCCGACGTTGGTGCGGGCGTTGGCCCGGGTGACCATGACGGCCGCGTTCCAGCGGATGTAGGCCCGGATGCGGCGTTCGACGTACTCGTCGCCGGGGAACCAGGGTTCCCGCTCAGGTGGGATCGTGTTGATGTAGTCCGTGCTCCGCAGGCCGGGCACGCCGACCTGGTGCTCACGGGCCCGCTCCAGGAGTCGGAGCATCAGATAGCGGGCACGGGTGCGGCCCTCCGTCTTGATGACGTTGTCGAGCGATTCGAGCCATTCCCTGGTCTCGCTCGGGTCGACATCAGGCAACTGGCTGGGTAGGCCGTCACTGATGATCGAGAAGCGCTGGCGTCCGGAAGCCACTGGGTCTCGCCTTCCGAGGATGGACTATGTCTTGTCTAGGCACTTCCATCCTGGCCGCTTGCCCCGGAAAGTGCATCTCTACTGCCGGGTAACCAGGATGTCCCTGCTGGCAGGCAGGGATATATGGCCTAGACCACCGATGGTAGGACGATTCTTACAGACTTCCCAGCGTGCCCCGATCGCGGGGCCGACCGCCCGTGCGCGACCGGGCCTTTTCCCGAGGGAGAAGGCGGATCCGCGCGGGGCGTGATGTGCCATCCAAGCACAGCCCCGAACCGGACGCACGGCTCCGTCCCGCCCGTCGGTCCACACCTCTCTTCTCTGCTCCTTCCGCCGGTCACCGCTCCTTCCAGTGACCGGTACGGCGCGTACGCCGGTGGCCGTCGGGGCGCGCCGCGGTGACCGCGACGTAACCGGCCGCCATCCGTCCCGTGCGTCGCGGCGGGGGAGCGTAACGTTTCGGTATGCGTTGTTCCTCCCTCTTGCGGGGGATGGGTTACTCCCCTTCCCTGCGGGCGAAAGCCGTATCAGGCTCTGGAGAGAGGGAGGAATCGAGATGCAGGCAACGGTGGGTGACCGGCTCCTGGTGCATGGGACCGTCGTGGGAGAGCATGACAAGCGCGGCGAGATCATCGAGGTACGCGGGCCCGGTGGCGAGCCGCCGTACGTCGTCAGGTTCGACGACGGACACACCGGCCTGGTGTTCCCCGGCCCGGACGCGGTCGTCGTCCCAGCTCAGCGGGGATCGTAATATCGCGCTGTGAGATCCATGGAGATCGAGGTGCGTACCGGCACGCGCGAGCGGGTGCACGACATCACTCGGGAGTGCGCGGAGTTCGCGCGTGAGTGCGGAGGAGACGGGCTTTTGCACGTCTTCGTGCCGCACGCCACGGCGGGTGTCGCGCTGATCGAGCTCGGTTCGGGCAGTGACGAGGACCTTCTCGCGGCTCTGGGGGATCTGCTTCCGGCCGATGACCGCTGGAGGCATGCGCACGGCTCCCGGGGGCATGGGCGATCCCATGTTTTGCCCGCGATCATTCCGCCGTACGCGACGCTTCCGGTTCTGGACGGCCGGCTCGCGCTGGGCACCTGGCAGTCGGTGTCCCTTGTCGATCTCAACGTGGACAACCCCGACCGGCGTGTTCGTTTGTCGTTTTTGTCGGGTTCATAGATAACGGTGCGGGGCGCCGGTCGTGGCGACCGTTGACGACGGTGGGTCACAGCGTGTGGACTGTGCCGAAGCATGGCTCTCAGTGAGCCGGACAACCGCATTACAAGGCGGGGTCACCCAAGCAGGAGGGATACACGTGAGCGCGACCGCGGGTCAGGCGCAGGGCGAGCGCGGCCTGGCCGAACGACTCGGCCTCAAAGCCGGTCAGGTGGTGCAGGAAGTCGGCTGGGACGAGGACTGCGACGAGGCACTGCGCCAGTCCATCGAGGAGCTGACCGGCAACGAGCTGGTGGACGAGGAATACGAGGACGTCGTCGACGTGGTGCTGCTGTGGTGGCGCGATGGCGACGGTGATCTGTTCGACGCCCTCAGCGACGCCATGACCGCACTCGCCGACGGAGGCCAGATCTGGCTGCTGACCCCCAAGGCGGGCCGGGACGGCCATGTCGAGCCCAGTGACATCGGTGAGGACGCGACGACCGCCGGACTTTCCCAGACGAGCAGCATCAGCGCCGCCCGGGACTGGTCGGGAACGCGGCTGGTCGCTCCGAAGGCCCGCCGCTGAGCTGACGCCGGCGCCCTGCCGTACGGCCCGGCGGTGCCGTACGGCAGGATGATGTGCGATCAGGCCAGGGGAGGCGGCGCATGTCGGTAGAGGTCGGGGACCGGGCTCCGGATTTCGAGCTCCAGGATCAGCACGGCGCTCCCGTCAGGCTTTCCGACCTCCGGGGCCGCAAGGTGGTGCTCGTCTTCTATCCCCTGGCGTTCACCAGCGTGTGCCATGGCGAGCTGTCCGCGATCCGTGACGAGCTCGTCCCCGCGGCCGAGGGCGACGTCGAGGTGCTGACCGTGTCGGTCGACTCCGTCTTCGCCCACCGGGCCTGGGCCGACCGGGAGGGGTACACGTTCTCGATGCTCTCGGACTTCTGGCCGCACGGTGAGGTGGCCCGGGCGTACGGTGTGTTCGATGAGGAGAAGGGGATCGCGCTGCGCGGGACCTTCATCATCGACGGCGAGGGCGTCATCCGCTGGAAGATCGTGAACGCGATCGGGTCGGCGCGTGACGTCACCGAGTACCAGAAGGTGCTCACACATCTGTGACCCTGCCTTACGGGAGGCGAAGATGCCCTGCTACCGGTGCGGGGCCCGGCAGACCGATCCGGTTCGTGGCGCGAGTCCCTGGAAACGCGGGGTGCGCCACGAGGCGCAGGTTCTGGTCTGCCCGGACTGCCAGCGTGCGCACGACCTCGATCTCGACGCGTGCGTCTCATGCGGTTCCACCGCGCTGATCTGCCGCCTCGGGGAGGTCGAGTGCCGCTCGTGCGGAGCCGTACGGCTCGCGCGGTCGTGCGAGTCGCTGGTCTCCGCGGCCGGCTCGCCGGACCTGTCCGCCGAGGTCGAGGCGGCGCTGAACCGTGTCCTCGGACGTTCCTGATCTGCCCGATTTGGCGAATCGTCCTCCGGTGACGACGATGTCCGAGTGAGTTACGTCGTTGCGCTCGATGTGGGCGGTACGTCGATGAAGGGCGGGCTCGTCACGAGCTCCGGCGAGGTGACCCCTTTCGAGGGACGCCCGACGGAACGTGAGCGCGGGGCGGCGGCCGTTGTCGCGGCCATCCGCGCCTACGTGGGCGAGCTCGCCGGGCACGGAGTCTCCCGCTTCGGTGAGGAGCCCTCCGGTGTCGGTCTCGCCGTACCGGGCATCGTCACCTCCTCCACGGCCGTCTATTCCGCCAACATCGGCTGGCGGAACGTGCCCGCCGAGGACTTCGTGCCCGGCGACGCGCCCGCCCGGCTCGGGCACGACGTACGCACCGGAGGGCTGGCCGAGAGCGTGTTCGGCGCCGGGCGCGACGCCGCCGACTTCCTCTTCCTCCCCATCGGCACCGGTATCGCGGGCGCCGTCGTGGTCCGCGGCGAGCCGTACGGCGGGGCGCACGGATGGGGCGGCGAGATCGGGCACACGCCCGTCTGGCCCTCGGGTGAGAAGTGCGCGTGCGGCCAGGTCGGCTGCCTGGAGACCTACGCGTCCGCCTCCGCCGTGGCCCGGCGCTTCGAGCGACGCTCCGGCCGTACGGCCACCGCCAAGGAGGTCGTGGAGCTGGCGCTGTCCGGCGACGTCGCGGCGCGGGAGGTCTTCGACGAGGCGATCGAGGCGCTGGCGATCTCGCTGGCGTCGTACACGCTGCTGCTCGACCCGTCGCTGGTCGTCATCGGCGGAGGGCTGGGGGAGGCGGGGCCCGCCCTGTTCGAGCCCCTCAGGGAACGGCTGGCCGCGCGGCTGACCTTCCGTGAGCCCCCGGAGCTTCGTCCGGCGGCTCTCGGCGTACAGGCGGGAATGCTCGGCGCCGCGCTGCTCGGCTGGCAGGCGGCCGGTGTGCCCGACGCGGGCGCCGGCTGGGCCACGGAAACGCTGCTGGGCGGTCGTTAGCGTCGCGGGCGTCGCGCTCCGGACGTGGCCCCGCCACGGCGAGGCGGGGCCCGGAACGCGAACGGCGCGAAGTAGGCGGCGAGCCCCGGAACAACGCGAACGGCGCGCGGTACCCGGATCCCGATCTGGCGTCGGGAGACACGGACGGATCTCCCGATGTGCTGAAAGGCGTCCCGGTGTCGTAAGGTGTAATCCCGTCTGGGGCGGTTAGCTCAGCGGTAGAGCACTCGCCTTACAAGCGAGGGGTCACTGGTTCGAACCCAGTACCGCCCACCAGCGAGAACAAGCCCCGTAGCGATCGTGCTACGGGGCTTCGTGCCACTAA
This sequence comes from Microtetraspora glauca, assembly GCA_001570385.1. Taxonomy (GTDB): domain Bacteria; phylum Actinomycetota; class Actinomycetes; order Streptosporangiales; family Streptosporangiaceae; genus Microtetraspora; species Microtetraspora glauca. The sequence goes on from BBYL01000016.1 coordinate 185,720, forward strand.
CGTGCCATTAGCCGATGCAGGTGATCTTGCTCATGGATCGCTCGCGTGGCTTGGCAGGGCTTCTGTGATCCTGCCGTTCATGGCGTTCGCGGTCTTGTGGTCGGCCTCCGCCGTGCGGTGTTGGTAGATCATCGCGGCGTGGACGGAGTCGTGTCCCATCCGCTCCATGAGGTCCCGGAGGGTCGCGCCCGAGCTGGCGGCAATCGTATTGCCGGTGTGGCGGAGATTATGGAATCGCAGGCTGGGGAAGCCGACCTTCTTCGTGTTCTTCGTCCAGTCGGCTGCCCGGCGGAAGTTGCTTCGCCTGAGGGTGCCGGCCCGTGCGCCGGTGAAGATCTGGGCGTCGTCCTCTGGATCGGTGAAGTCGTCGAGGTGATCCCGAAGCGCGGGGATGATTGCCGAAGGAATGGCGACTGTCCGGACACCGGCTCGTGACTTGGGCGGCCCGATGAGCAGTTCTCCCGTGTCCAGCTCGACATGCTGTTGCCGAATGCTGACGGTGCCCGTGTTCAGGTCCAGGTCCATCCGCCGGAGTGCCGCGACCTCGCCCCAGCGCAGGCTCGCGAAGGTGGCTAGCAGGATCATCGGAGTGGAGGTTCCGCCCTCGGCGTCGTGCGTGAGCGCGGTGTGCCTTGTGCCCGCAGAGACCGTGTGTGGGTGACGCATGCGGCAATTGAGCAGGCATATCGTCGCGCTCTGCTTTCGAGACGCAGGCAGCCGGAGATGTCGCATTCCGAGACGGTCGAAGTAATGCGTGTCACTGTCTGGGTGCTTCGGTCAGGCATGCGCGATCATGACCGGATGGAGACTCGTTTCCTTGCTATCGCTGAGCTGGTCGAAGCCCCGTCCGCGGCGGTCGTAGTCGACGTCATGCGTGCCTTCACAGTGGCTGCCTGGGTCTTCGCCCAGGGAGCGGAAAAGATCGTTCTTGCCGAGTCGCTGGACGAAGCCCTGGCGCTCAAGGCTCGCCACCCGGATTGGGTGGCGCTCAAAGACGGTCCGCCGGCGACAGGGTTCGACACCGTCAACTCGCCGGGCCTGCTGCGGTCTGTCGACCTTGGCGGACGGACCGTTGTGCAGAAGACCACGGCAGGGACGGTCGGCGCCCTTGCGGTCAAGGAGGCGTCGCTGGTGCTGTGCGCCAGCTTCGTGGTGGCGGAGGCAACGGCTCGGCTCTTGCGGACACGCGAGTGCGGCAGCGTCACGTTCGTGGTCACCGGCGACGACGGGCGCGCCGATGAAGATCTGGCGTGCGCCCAATACATCGCCCAGCGGGCCACCGGGGCCGGGGCGGATGCATCTGAGTTCCTCCGCCGCGCCGGCGAGTCACGCGCCGCCGCCGAGTTGGCGGAGGGCGTGCGCCAAGGCGCCCACCCTGATGACGTCGCACTCTGTCTTGAACTCGACCGATTCCCCTTTGCCATGGTGGCGGCATTGGAGGACTCGCTCATGGTCCTCCGCCCGCGCGCCGTGCCCTCGCTGACCGACGAGGTTTCGATCTGATCGCTGGGTGAGGTCCGACTGTGCGCTTCTCCTCCTAGCGTGGAGACCGAACCGGGAGAGGTTTGGTCGTGGCAGGTACCACGAGGCGCCGGGTTGATGCGGAGTTTTGGGCTGGAGCGGTGCGCATCGTCAAGGAGACCGGCAAACCCGTCTCGCGCGTCGCGCGCGGGAGCTTTCCCCCGGAGCGTGGACACCCGGTTTCACGCAGCCAGTTCGGTCACCCTAACAAGCCGATATTCGTAGACTGAACCGCCCCGGCTTCGGTGGAGACCTTGATGTGCCCTGAGGTGGGTTCTCGGTCGCCGAGCGCCTTCGCCGGTTGTTGTACCAGGCGGTCCGGAGGAAGATCTCGGTCACGAGTGGTCTCATTCCTCGTCGAGGCCATGCAGGTAGTCCTCGAAGGTGGGGCGTCGATCCCTTCGGCGCGACAACACGATTGCGGCCACCAGTGCGGCAGGGACCATTGCGAGCCTGAGCGCCCAGCGGCCCAGTCGACGGACCGCCCTGAGCAGTTCCTTGAGCGACTGCCAAGGGTGTCTCAGGGCCATGACGGTCAATATGAAGGCCATGCCGCCGAGGCTGATCCCCGAGAAGTCGTCGGGGTCGTCTCGTTCCTTCTCCTTGGTCACGGTGCGGAACCGAAGGTGAAGGGCAGGAGCTTGATGCTGCGGACCAATGGAATCCTCCCAAGTCAGCATGGACATCAGGGTCGGAATTGAGCCGTGATCGTGAGCGTACATCAGGGAGCTTTACATGGCTCCGGACCATTGGCTCGACGGGATTCCAAGGCGCTTCGGTCGGGGCAGTTCGATACCCTGCTCGCGTTGGGACCGGTCAGAGCTCCCCTGCTGTGGGTCCACGGTTCACGGAGGGCGGGTACGGAGCCGACTGAAGTTGGCTAGCGGCGATACGGTCACCGAGGACTGGGCCGACCCTGCGTGACTAACTGCGTGAAAACGACAGCGAACACCGCTGAACACTCATGGACCACGGTGGGTGATTCAAACAGGCAACGAACACGAAGCACCAGCTCGAATCGGTGTTGGCGTCGCCTTGTAAGCGAGGGGTCACTGGTTCGAACCCTGCGGCCGAGAAAGTTCGCAATGGACGTAGTCTGGCCACCCTCCAAAGCGATAAAGCGATCGAGGAGATCAAGACGTGCTTGGCAGACGGTCCGTGAGCGAAGCAATCCACCTGCTTCAAGCCGAGTTGCAGACCGGGCAGCATGCGATTACCGATCTGAGCACGGAAGACGCATGGCTGGCATTCATCCGTTTCGGTCGGCGACGTTTCAATACGGAAAGCGACGCCGACGCCGACGGGCTTCTCTACCAATACGGCACCTACTCATTCGATGGCTCGCCAACGTTCACATTGGACCTCACGCGGCAGTTGGAGATCAACGACAGCAACGGCGATCACGACCACTACCAGCAGGTCCACTGCGAGCTTCGGTACGGTGTCGCATCGCCACTGCTCGCCCTCGGAAGTTTCCAGTCATGGTTCTTCCACGACGCGGAGGACGACCTCGATCGGTGGGCTGAAGAACTGAGCAGCCGACCGGCGTGGACGGTCATCTGCCGACACAGACCCGTAGAGATCAGGATCTATTGGGAGCAGTTGTAGCGGGAAGTCGAAGGTCCGAACTGCAATCACGAACCGCAACCTTGCGAATCCGTGAGCCACAGCCCGAGACGTACCTTGAAGGTCAACATCAACACCCGCGCTAAGGGCGGTTCAGGGTTTCTTACTGGTTCAAGAGGCTCGCCTGCCGCCTGCCGATCAGCGGCCTGGCGGGCTGCGCTCCAGGCTAGGGCGTGTTCTCGCCACCGCCCGCGGCCGGCGGCTGGGAGGGCCGGTACCTAACCGCCGGCCGCAGAGGGCACATCCCGCAGCCATCAAGATCAGTTGGAAGGAACTGCTGATGACTGGCTACGGGTGCGCGTCATCACTGCCGAAGACATCAGGTAGACGAGGCCTGGTCGCGAACCTCGGTGGTAAAGGCAGTGTCGGTGGTAAGGCATTCAACGAAGGACCGAAAGTCCGAGGCGAGAGCCAACTCCGTTTCGAGTTCCGTGTCGAACCAAGTAACCGATGGTTCGGCCTGACGGCTACATATCCGATAGTCGAGCCCGATCCACCAGTGCCCATCGCCAGAGATCAGAACTACCGGTGAGGGCAGATCCCATTCCTCGATCAGATACGGAGTATCCAGCAATGACAGCGTGCGCTCGCGGCGTCCTATGCCCAACAACTCATCGAATGGGACGTGATCTGCACTCCACGACGTTGGCTGGCTGGTGGGGAACGCGTTCCACTCAGGCGCCACCGGACCGCCGTTCTGAACTCGCAGAAGTTCAAGCATAGAAGAGGGGAGCGTCACATCCAGCACACACTCGGCATCCTTGATCATCTCGTCGGTGACAGGCAGCCGAACGCCATGGGCGCCGTCCCTCCAGAACGTTTCCTTGATGTCATTAAATCGCGCCATGGCCAGCATCCTACGGCTTCGCCGATGGCTTGCCGGGCACTCAGACGACCTCCCGATAGTTGCCAGGAAACAGCTCTAGGTTGTAATAGCTCCAGTCTCGTCCAGAAGGTCGTGTGTCGCCTGCAGAAGCCGGGTTACTCGCCGCCGTACCTCCCCCGCCCCTGCTGCCTCATTGTTCGTGGCCCTCGGTCAGCGTCAATACCGTCTGATCCCGCTGGGTGTGGGGTTGCGGTGCACGACGCCGGTGGACGGACACGCGAAGACGGCGTTGACCCCCCGGCCGGGCCACCTTCTTTCGGCAGCTATCGGGGGCAGGGGAGGAGTGGGCCGGGACCGTAGCCCCGAAATGGACGCGACGGCACGGGATGGGAAGGACGGCCCCTTCAACCCGGAGAAGGGGAAATCGACCGCGCCGCCGCGCCCGTCTCAGGCCGGACCGTCGATCAGCGCCGCAGGACGCGGACCACAGTCCTCGGATCGGCTGATTTCGGCCAGATGGATGGACGGCTCAGGATGGCGAGCGCGGGCCAGCGGATAGTGATCAATGATCCGCTTGGCCGCCGTCTGCGGAGCGAACGCGTAGGTGAGCAAGACGCGTCCGCGTCGGCTCAGGTACGGAGCCGTCCACCAGATCACCCGTCCATCGGTACGGGCGACGAGTCCACGCCAGATCGACACGGCCACCCGATCTTCGGCGAGCCGATACAGGTAGCTGGGGACGTTGTGTTGCGCCAGCTCCGCCGAGAGCTGTTCGGCAACCGTGTCCGCGTTCGTGGCACTCATCGCTCCCGCTCCTCCTGATCACGGAGTTGCTGCGCCAGTTCCGCAACGTCATCGGCGTCGATCGTTTGACAGAGACCCTCATTAAACTCGTCATCGGTGAGGCGTCGACCATTTCGGGTAGCCCACAAACGGCCCGCAGAGCTGCGCCATATGCACCAGCCAGGAAAGGCCTCCTGAAGGTCTTCCAGAATCACGGGGATTGACATGGAGTGAGCATCATTCGATTTGAGTGACGAACCCACCACGTTCTAGAGACGTCCAGGACGTTCCAAAGTTAAGGTGGAAAACGTCCCTGACGTCCTCAACCCCCGAGGTTACCGTGGCCAATGTCCCCCTACGCCGCGCCATGCTCGACGCCAAGCTCAGCGAACAGGGCCTTGCAGACCGCTGTGGGGTGGACGTGAAAACGGTGGCCCGCTGGATGCAGGATGAGACCCGAATTCCACACCTTCGGCACCAATGGGCCGCCGCTGAGGCATTAGGAGTTGATTCGTCGGTGCTGTGGCCAGAAGCAATCCGCAATACGGTGAAAACCGGTCCAGACCGAGAGGTGCTGACCGTTTACCCCTACCGCTCCGCCTGCCCGAAGTCGATCTGGCGCAACCTGATCGGCACGGCACGCAATGAGATCGTGCTCGCCGGGTACACCAATTACTTCTTGTGGCTAGAACACCCGAATCTGGCCAAGGGGCTCAAGCGCAAGGCCGAGCAGGGATGCAAGATCCGGTTACTGATCGGAGACCCGGACAGCGAGGTGACACAACGCCGCGAGGAGGTGGAGAACGTCCCGTTGACGGTCTCCACGCGCATCCGCATCACCCTCTCGGAGATCGAGCAGCTTCGTGACGTACCCGGGATCGAGGCGCGGTTCGGTGACGAGCACATCGCCATGAGCGTCTTCCAGTTCGACTCTGAGATGTTGGCGACGCCTCATCTTGCAAAGCTCGTCGGGCACGACTCGCCGATGCTGCATCTCCGCCGGTACCAGGATGACGGTCTCTTTGACCGGTTTGGCTACCACGCCTCAGAGTTGTGGAGCAATGGCCGCGACGTGTGGACCGCAGCCTCCAATGGGGCGAGTCCTGGGTGACTCACTGAGTGAAAACGGCCGTGGACGGGGCCGGGCGGCGGCGCACCCGAGGCAGTACAGCGCCCGCCATACGGGTGCCCACGTGGCCGACGCATCATGGTAGGGCTTTCCTCCTGCGAACATTGAGGGCGTCGTGGCCGAGGACCAGGGACTCCACACTGAGTGCCTCCCCGACTGTTCGTAACCCGTGTGGGCCGTCGAAGGCGTTGGCCCGCAGTCGGAACCGGCTCACGTCGTCGACCTTAAGAGCGCGCAGCCGCCAAGGCCGATTCGAGGAGTTCTGTTCAGTGGGTGGGTGGGCTAAAACGATGATGGCGAAGGAGTCTTGCGGCGTCTCATGACGGGTGCGTGCGGCCGTGTACTTGGCAAACCGGAGCTCACCCTCTAGAGGCCGGTCGAGATCCGGTGTTGTGACGAGGTGTGGGCGCGTCGCCCCTGGTGTGGTGATTCCTTCGACCCATGCTTTGGTGGTCTCCGGGAGTCGCTCCGAGCTGACGATGCGACGTAGTTCATCGGTGAACCAGGGCGTTAGGTCAGGGCCACCGTTCTTGATCCAGGTCTCGACCAGGTTACGGAATGCTCTCTCGCGGCGGCTGCCTCGGCGAGCGCCCGCAGCCAGGATGTCGGCACCCGCGCCAGCGAGTGCGCCGGCGAGCAACCGCGCGGGGACCCGATCGGCGAGATGGGCGTAGCGGACCACGCGGATCCCCAGCATCACACTGTGCAAGGTCCTCGCGGCGACCAGGACCGCACCCTCTGGTCGTGGTCGCCGTCGCTCAGGTGTGCGGCGGGTCTGTGCCTCACGGGCTGGGGTCCGCCGGTCGGCGGCCCGGCCTGCTGTTGAAAGATGCCAGGCCGGGTCAGCGGGGTACGCGGTGCCGCTGGTGGCGCGCAGCCTACCGCCCGTGCCGACGCCGATGACTATCCCCTCCGTCCCGCACTGTAGGGCGACTCCCATGCGATCGTCGGAGTCGAAACTAACGTGGGTGACGTCCTTCAACGATAGGCACAACTCGGGCGTTTCCCTTGCCTGTAGGCCACCGTCGTAGCGGCGCGGGGCGGCCAGGACGAGAGACCCGCTCAGTCGGGTGCCGACACGTTCAAGCAGTAGGGTGCGGACCTGGGTGGCGGCCAGGTCGTAATCGGTGCCGAGTTCGAGTGCAGCCTCGGCCGTCAGCGGCATGGACGACGGCCTCACCCGTCCTCGGGAGTCCCTTGTGTGAAGAGGCTTCGCAACCGGTGGCGGCAAGATCTGTTCCAGTGGCTGCCCCGCCGCCTCGGCTTGCTCGACCATCCAACTCCGCCGCTTCAGCCCGAGATCAGCCATCCAGGCGAGGGCAGCGCGGGCACGCCGCTCCCGCCCAATGGAGGTGAAGGCGGTCGCGGCATGGAACAACGGGAAGGTGTTGTTCTCCCACACATCCGCGACCTTGTGGATCGTTTGTCCGTCGTAGGCGCGTGCGTCTGCTGAAGCCTCCGCGATCCGCACGAGCGACTGATCCAGCAACGCGCCGAGGGCGCCCAGCGCCGTCCCTTTCTTGGCCATGTCAGCGACATATCACGGATCGATGTTCAGCATTCGTTTGTGCGAGAGCCTGGCGCAGCGTGGGGTATGCAAATGAGAAGATCGCCGCCGAAGGCCGTGAACTGAACGCCGAGCGCCGACGACGGCATGCGGAGGGGTTCGAGTTGCTTCCCGGCTGATCGCAGGCGTCGCCGTACTGAGTGACTATCTGGGTGACAACGGCCATGGACGAACCTGGACAGCGGTAGGCCGTCATGGACTGTATATGCAGGTCAGGGCGAGTGTCCGGGCTGGTACTACCCCTTCCTGGGTCGCCTTACAAGCGAGGGGCCACTGGTTCGAACCCGGTACCGCCCATCAGCGTGAAGAGCCCCATCTTCCGTCAGGGGAAAGCGGGGCTCGTGCCATTAACGTGCCACTGGCCTTGACTCTCGACTTCCGGGCATCGGTGATCAGTCCGAAATCTCGGAACCGTGGGAGGGGTGGTTCACCTTGGTTGCTTGTGGGGGCGGCGGCTCAGGCGACCTTGACGGAATGAGAGCCGACGCTGATCGTCACCTGAAGGTGTCCTCCCAGGGCGTTCGCATAGGCGCGAAGGGTTTCTATTTCCATAACCTCAGGATCGCCGTTCTCGATTTGGGAGACACGGGATTGCGAAATGCCCAGGGCAGCGGCAATATCGGCCTGAGTCTTCCCTAGTGCCTTACGCAGTTCCTTCAGGTGATGTCCGGCTACGTGCGCATCCTGCTCAGCGTCGGCTGCGGCCTGCCGGGCAGGATCGGCCAGCTCCGGATGGCGGCGGTGCGCCTCCGCCTTGACTTCGCGCCAGCTACGAGCAGGGCTCATCTCGGTCTTCCTTCGCCTTGTCTGCGCAGTATTGGGCGTAGCGTTGCTTGGCCAGAGGGATTGCCTCGTGGTACCAGCGCGACCATCGTCCCGCCTTGTCTCCGGCTACCAGAAGGATGGCTTCCCTCTCCGGGTCGAAAACGAACACGATCCGGATCTCTGAGCGGCCTCGGGAGCCGGGGCGCAACTCCTTCAAATTGTTCAGGTCGTCGTCTTCCAAGGTGTCCACGAGCGGACGGCCCAAAGCTGGACCGACCTCGGCCAGCCGGTCGATGGCCCGTTCGACCAAGGTTGCGGTGTGAGGGTCGGTCTCGCAGAGCTTGAGGAACGTCCTCAACCGGTTCGAGCAGTACGACGTTCCAGGCCTCACCTTGGAATATAACCCCTGGCTTCTACCCCTGTCAGGCTATTGCACGGGTTCACTGCGCTGCCGACCAGGGCTGGCGAGTGGAGCTTGCCGAGAGAGCGTCGTGCGCCTCTCGGTACGGGCTACGCCGACAGCGACTGGGTGACTATCTGGGTGACAATCGCCGTGGACGAGCCTGGACGGCGGTGGACAACCGTGGACTGTATGTGCAGGTCAGGAGGAGTGTCCGGGCTGGAACCACCCCTTCCTGGGTTGATTTACAAGCGAGGGGTCACTGGTTCGAACCCAGTACCGCCCACCAGTGAAAACAAGCCCCGTAGCGATCTTGCTACGGGGCTTCGTGCCATTAACATGCCATTAGTTCCGGATCTTGGCCTTTTCGATCTTGCAATTCATCGCGTCGACGATGCCCTTGTCCGCCTCCGCCGTGCGGTGCTGGTAGATCATCGCGGCGCGCACACTGTCATGTCCCATCCGTGCCATCAGGTCGCGGAGGGAAGCGCCGGACTGAGCGCGATCGTGTTCCCGGTGTGGCGAAGATTGTGGAAGTGGAGCCCGGGGACGCCGAGCTTCTTGGTCGCCCCGCTCCACTTGGCGGCCCGCCGGAAGTTGCTGCGCCGCAGGATGCCGCCGTTGGCCCCGGTGAAGACGAGCGCGGTCGGGTCCGACTCGGTGAACTGGTCAAGATGCTGGACGCAGCGCCGGAATGATCGCCTCCGGGATCGCCACCGTCGGTAGTCCAGCACCGGACTTGGGAGGCCCGACGACCAGTTCGCCCGTGTCCAACTCGACGTGCTGTTGTCGAACACTGACGGGCCCGCGTTCAGGTCCAGGTCCATCCGCCGCAGTGCCGCGACCTCGCCCCATCGCAGGCTCGCGAAGGTCGCCACCAGGATCAGCGCGCGGAGCCGTACGGGGACGAGGTCGGCCAGTTCGAAGGCCTTCGCCTCGGTGGGGTCGGCCGCTCTTCCGACACCTCCTCGCCGGGCACCGCGAAGGAACCGGTACGTGCGGCACTGGGTCCTGATGCCTTGGACCCTCGCCACCTGAGCTGGCACTTCGTGGTACGGCTGTCCAAGGTTGACCCAGGGATACTTCGTCAGTCGTAGTTGGAGATCTCGATGAGGTTGTGGTCCGGGTCCCGGATGTACAGGCTGGTGATCGGGCCGAGCGCGCCGGTCCTGGGAACCGGACCTTCTTCGATCGGTACGCCCGCGGCGGTCAGATGAGCGGCCACCTGATCCAGGGGCGAGTGGGTGATCAGGCAGAGGTCGGCGCTGCCCGGCACGGGGTGGAGGGCGTGCGGCCGGATCTCGTGCCCGGCCTGGTGCAGGTTGATCTTGCTGGAACCGAAAGCGAGCGCGTGGCGGCCGCCGCCGAAGGTCACCGGCTCCATTCCGAGGGCGTCCCGATAGAAGTCGATCGTCTGGGGGATGTCGGCCACGGTCAGGACTAGATGATCGAGGCTCGCAATGTGGACGGCGAAGGTCTCCTTGACGGCCTCCCAGGCGACCGGTGGCAGGAGGTCCCGGTTACGGGCGAAGAACGCGTGAAGCGCGGCCCCGTGTTTCGCGCGGATGCCCGCGTTGTGCCGTGCGACATCGATCTCGTTCGCGGCCGTGATCAGGATGAACGCCCGGAGTTCGGCGTCGGAGGAGTCAACCGGCCGGCTCGTGAAGCGGTCTACGAAGCGCAGGGTGGGATAGGTGGCCGCGCGGTCACAGGAGGCGTAGAGATACACCAGCGCCTCGGCCGGCGCCCCGATCACCTCGGCCAGCGCGGCCCGATCGGCGAGGTCGAGGAGCCGGTGGTCGAAGCCGTCTGTCCCGTAGGCCGCGTGACACAGGCCGGCGAGTCGCACCTCTTCAGACGCGTCCCAGTCCTTGAGTTGGGCAGCGACGCGGTGCAGGTGCTCCAGGAGCGTGCCGCCGGGGTGAGGGATCTCGGCGGCGCCCTTGGAGGCGAGGAATGCTGTCGAATCCGTAAAGGTATCCGCTGTCATGTTCGTCTTGTATACACCGGCGGGTGAGATCGACGCGGACAGGGGCACTGATGGGAAGGTCCCGAGTACCTGCTGCGGCACCGGCGTCGGGTGTCCGCTGGGCCTGCGGGAGTACGCTTGCGAATCCCGCCATGCCACTCTGGCCGCGGCACTCCGTCGATGATCACGCGGTGAGTCCGTAACACCCTGCGACGGGAGTTCGGCGATGGCCTCGGAGGATGGTGTGAAGCAGCGACGGACGTTCTCCGGCTTCTTGTGCCGGGACCTGGCCATCGGCATCAGCAGGGAGGCGCCCTGTTAAAGGTGAGCGCGACCTACCGGGTCCCGGCTTGATACGCACGCCCTCGATCATTGCAGTCGGCGGCATCGGTGGTCCCGCTGCCGCCGGCCCCCGTTCCTGAACGGGAAAAGTGCCTTTGACGGGGCGCTGACAGGACCTTCGGCGCCTGCTGCGCTTCCCGCTCAAAGGCGCTTTTCTTCACTGCGTGTGCATCAGCAGCAGTGCTGAGCATCGGCCGACGCGGACGATGCGACGACCACCCCGCCGGCCGTAGCGGACACGGCGAACAACATGGCGGCCGCCAGGCGTAGCAACGTGCGCTTCATAGGATCTCCTTCGTTGGCAACAGTCGGCCACCTCGGTCCGGGGAGTGGATCCGACGACGACCGCATCCCGGTTCGTAGACGACGATGCGCGGCCGAACCTGGACAATCCTTGCGAACAACCTTGAATCGGCAGATCAGAACCGTTACACACGGGTGATCGAGAGATAGGGGTGTGGCGTGCCGGTGGAGTTCCGACTTCTGGGTGACCTGGAGGTTCGCGTGGACGGCCGGTGCGTCGAACTCGGGCATCACCGCCAACGGTGCGTACTCGCGGTACTGCTGGTCGAGGCCGGCCGGCGCGTGTCGATCGACCAGCTCCTGGACCGGGTGTGGGGCCACCATCCGCCTCGGCATGGTCGCGACACGCTCTACAGCTATCTGTCCCGCCTGCGGCGGATGCTGGAGGCGGTCGACGGTGTGCGGATCGCACGGCAGAGCGGCGGTTATGTGATCAGCGTCGATCCCGTGACGGTCGATATGCACAGGTTCCAGCGCTGGGTCGGAGCAGCCCGCACCGCCGACGACCCCCACGCCCGACATCTGCTGGAGCAGGCGCTCGCCCTGTGGCGCGGGGATGCCCTCGCCAACCTGGACACCCCCTGGCTGAACACGCTGCGCGAAGGGCTGGTCCAACAGCGGCATGCCGCCGAACTCGACCTCACCGACGTCCATCTCCGTTCGGGGCGGCACGCCGAACTGGTGCCCGCGTTGACGATACGGGCGGCACGCCATCCGCTGGACGAGCGACTGGCCGGCCAGCTCATGCTCGCCCTGTACCGCAGCGGCCGGCCGGCCGAGGCCCTGCAGCACTACCAGCGGATCCGGCTGCACCTGGTCGAGGAACTCGGCGCCGACCCCGGCCCGTCACTGCAGGACCTGCACCGCCGCATCCTGACCGCCGACCCCATGACGACACCGCCTGCCTCCACACCGGCCACACCGTCCGGGCCGCCTGGCATCGTGCCGCGTCAGTTGCCGGCTCCGCCGGCCCGGTTCACCGGCCGAAGAGCCGAACTCGGGCAGCTCAGCAGAGCATTGGACGAATCCGGCCAGCCAGGAGGCACGGTGGTGATCTCCTCCATCGGCGGGATCGGGGGCATCGGGAAGACGTGGCTGGCCCTGCGCTGGGCGCACGAGAACATCGACCGCTTCCCCGACGGACAGTTGTTCGCCAATCTGCGGGGCTTCGATCCGATCGAGCAGCCGACGTCCCCGGCCACCGCTGTACGCGGCTTCCTGGAGGCACTCGGCGTCGATCCCCAGGGGATGCCGACAGACCTGGACGCGCAGGTGGGCCTTTACCGCAGTCTGGTGGCCGGACGGCGGATGCTGATCGTGCTGGACAACGTCCGCGACGCCGACCAGGCCGCCCCCCTGTTACCCGGCAGCCCCACCTGTACGGTCGTGGTGACCAGCCGCCATCAGCTGGCCGGAATGACCGCGGTCAACGGCACCCGGCCGGTGGCTCTGGACGCACTCGACGACGCCGAGGCCCACGAGCTACTCCTCCACCAACTCGGTGCCGACCGGTTGGCGGCGGAACCGGAAGCCGTGGCCTACCTGCTGGCCTGTTGCGCGGGTCTACCGCTGGCTCTGGCCGTCCTCGCCGCCCGTGCCGTGCTCAGCCCGCAGTTGCCGCTGGCCGAACTCGCCGTCGAACTACGGGACACCACCGACCGGCTGGACGCGTGGGACTCCGGGGACCTGCGGACCAACCTGCGCGCCGTGTTCACCACCTCCTACCTCGGCCTCTCCACGCGAGCCTCCGAGGTATTCGGACTGCTGGGCCTGGCGCCGGGCCCGGACGTCGGCCTCGGCGCCATCGCCGCCCTGACCGGCCTCCCTCCCGCCCGAGTACGCGGACCGCTGCGAGAACTGGAAGGGATGTCCCTGATCCATCAGCACTCTCCGGGCCGGTGGCGCATGCACGACCTGGTCCGCCTCTACGCCGCCGAACAAGCCCGCGAGGACCAGCCCGAGACCGCTCGGCAGGCCGCGCTTCGGCGGTTGGTCGATTTCCACCTGCACACCGCCTACGCCGCCGAACGGCTTCTCGCGCCGCATCGCACACCGATCACGCTCGGCGACCCCGCTCCTGGATGGTGGCAGGGGCCGCCGGCCGACCACACCGCCGCCTGGACGTGGTTCGCCGACGAACACGCCTGTCTGCTGGCCACCCAACACCTCGCCGCGAAGCACAACTGGCACGAAGCGGTATGGCAGCTTGCCTGGAGCCTGGACACCTTCCACTTCCGGCGCGGAGCCATACAGGACCAGTTCGACGACTGGCTGGTGGGACTGGAAGCCGCTCGCCATCTCGACGATCCCGAGGCTCAGATGCTGGCTCACCGGGTCCTCGGCCACGCCTGCGCCAGGCTGGGCCGGCATGGCCTGGCCATGGATCACTTCCAGCAAGCGCTCACCCTCGCCCAGCGCACCGGGGACCTCGCCGCCCAGGCCCAGATCCATCAAGGTCTGGCGATGTCCTGGGCGCAGCGGGAGGATCTTCGGCAGGCTCTGGAGCACACCACCCAGGCCCTGCACCGCTACCGAGCCCTCGACGACCCTGTGCGGACAGCCGACGCGCTCAACGACATGGGCTGGTACGCGAGCAGGCTCGGACTGCACACCGAAGGCCTCGCCCACTGCGAAGCCGCCCTGGCCCTGTTCCGCCGCCACCGGCACCGCGACGGAGAAGCCAACACGCTCGACAGCCTGGGATACATCGCCCACCACACAGGTCAGTACGACCAAGCCCTGAGCTATTACAACGAAGCTCTCAGGTTGCTCCAAGAGATCGGCAACGCCTTCGACGAAGCCAACACCCTGGAACACCTCGGAGACGTCCACGCCACGATCGGTGACCAGCAACAGGCCCGCAGCGCGTGGCGTCAGGCGCTACGGCTCTACCAAACCCAGAACCGTGCTGAGGACGCCGACCGTGTTCAGCGCCGGTCGCCGGCCGTTTGAGCGTCGATCCGCGGTTCTGCCGCGCCCTGCGGGGCGCCGGCCACGAAGCTGTGCGGCATCTCACGCGGCGACCATCCCATGCCGGTCAGACCGACGTCGTCGAGCGCCTTGCCCAAGTCGCGCCGGACGTTGTGCGCGGTGAGCGCGGTTCCTTTCCCGGTGCGGAAGACGAGATCAGACCGCTGGTCGCCCAGCGCCGCCCTGCCGTACGACGAGGGCGCCCGGCACGGGGAATCGGCCACCCGGTGAGGACTCAGATGCCGAGGTCGGCGTCGCGCGCCCGGGCGACGGCCTCCGCGCGGCCGGAGACGCCGAGTTTGGCGAAGATGTTCGACACGTGGTTGCGGATCGTCTTCTCGCTGAGGAACAGGCGCTGTGCGATGGCGTGGTTGGTGAGCCCGGCGGCGACGAGGTCGAGTACCTCCCGTTCGCGGTCGGTCAGCTCGGGCAGCGGGCGGGGACGTACGGTCTCGGCGGACAGGGCGGACAGGGCGGCCAGCACCCGGCTGCCGGCGGAGGAGCCGAAGACGACCTGGCCGGCCGCCACCGCCTGGAGCGATCGGATGATCTCGGTCGGTGGTGCCTCCTTGAGGAGGTAGCCGCGGGCACCGGCCCGGACGGCCGCGATGATGGTCTCGTCGTCCGACAGCATGGTCAGGGCGAGCACGGCCACGGCGGGATGGCGGGCACTGATATGGGCGGTCGCCTCCACACCGCTCATCCCGGGCAGCTGCAGGTCCATCAGGATCACATCAGGGGCGTTCCGCTCGACCAGTTCGATGGCGGCCTCGGCGGTGGCGGCGACGCCGACGACCTCCACCTCGGGCAGGTCGCGGAACAGCGCCAGGAGTCCGTCGGCGAAGATCGGGTGGTCCTCGACCACGATGATGCGGATCATGAGGTCGCCAGGGGGAGCCGGATTATCAGGTGGGTGCCCGTCCCGTCGCCGCTGCGCAGCTCGAAGGTTCCGCCCAGCTCCTCGGACCTGCGCCGCATGGAGGTCAGGCCGACCCCCTGCCCCGGGGCGGATCCGAGGGAGGAGAGCCCCACTCCGTCGTCGTCGATGTGCAGCTCCAGGGTGTCGCGGGCGCGCACGCGGACGGTGCAGTGGGAGGCCTGGGCGTGGCGTGCGGCGTTGGTCAGGGCTTCGGCGGCGATCCGGTAGGTGGCCAGTTCGATCGGCGCCGGCAGGTCCGGCAGGTCGGCCTCGACTTCGACGGCCAGATGGCCGGCGAACCCCTTTCCCAGCTCGGCGAGCGCGCCCGCGAGCCCGAGGTCGTCCAGAGGGGGTGGCGGCAGGTCATTGACGATGGCCCGGATGTTGCCGACGGTGGCCCGGATCCGGGCGGACAGGTCGTCCATGATCTCCTTGGCCTTTCCGGGATCGGTGTCCACCAGGCGCCGCCCGCGATCCATCTGCAGGGCGAGGGCGGCGAGGGTGGGGCCCACCCCGTCGTGCAACTCGTACCGCAGCCGGTCGCGCTCCTCCTGCCGGGCGGCCAGCAGCCGGGCGTGTGAGCGTTCCAGGTCGGCGCCGAGATGATGGGCGTGGACGGCCACCGCCACATGGGGGGCCAGTTCCGCCAGCAACGCCCGGTCCCTGGGGCGCAGCCGCTCGCCGACCACCAGCGTGCCGACGTCGTGTCCCCGGTGGTGCAGAGGGACGCGCTCAGCGACCGCGCCGCGGGCGCCCCAAGAGGCCACGACCGTTCCCTGCTCCTCGACCGCGACGTACGGCACCCGCAGGAGGCGGCCGACCTCGGCGGCCATCCGCTCCAGCAGGTCTCCGGGGGCGCCCGCGTCCGACAGCCGCGCCCCCAGACGGCGCAGCGCCCTGGCCGGGTCGTCCCGGTCGCCGTAGACCAGACGGTTGGCGGCCGCGCCGGCCCGCAGGTACAGCGGGTGCACCGCGAGCGCCACCAGGACCGCCGACGCTCCGGCTCCCAGGACACCACCCAGCGTGAAGGCGATCAGCGCGTAGCCCGCCAGCAGCAGCACGCTCACGGCGCTGAAGGCCAGCGCGCGCGACAGCAGCAGGTCGAGATCCCACAGTCGGTGGGCCACCACGGCCACGGCCACCCCCGCCGGCAGCGGCACGCAGGCCAGGGCGACGATCGGCGCCCCCCAGGGGACCATCAGGGCCAGGCCGAGCATGCTCACCGTCAACAGGGCCCCGGCCACAACCCACTGCAACCGACGGCGCATCTGCTCATCGGATCGCCGGTAGCGCACCACCAGCGAGGCGAGGGCCGCCATCACGGCGATGAGCGAGCACACGGTCCCGGCCACGCGGACCGCCGGGGGGACTCCGGTGAGGTGCGCGAAGACTCCCTTGTAGCCAGGGGGATACATCCGGCCGACCTCGCCCATCAGGGTCACCGGCTGGAGGATCCAGTCGAGCGTGGCCACCGCGATCCCGGCGATGGCGGCCGCCAACGCCGGCCGCCATCGAGGCGAGGGCAGCCGCCCATCAGGAAAGAACAGCAACAGGACGGTCGGCACGGCGAGGTAGGCCGGCACCCAGACCCAGTTCGACACCCACATCGCCCAGTCGTCGCCGGGCAGGCCGCCGTCGTTGATACCCAGCAGCCCGTACGCCCCGAGGGCGACGCCCATGGCCTGGGCCGCACCGACGACGACCATGAGCCACCCGACCCGGCTCGCCGGCCGCTGCGCCACCACGAGCACGCCGGGCACGCCGAACGCCAAGCCGGCCACGCATCGGAAGGCGTCGAAACGCTCCACTATCCCCGTCACCCCGATATGCCGCAGCCGGGGCTCGACGACGAGCGCCATCGCCACCAGGAGCACCAACACGGTCACCGGGACGACCACGCGCCAGGCCGTTCTGTCCGCCACGAAGGTGATGGTGCCATCCGCGAGTCCCGACGTCACGGGACGGGATGTCCCGTCGACGTCGGGACCGGTGCCTCACGACGCCCGATCGTCCCGGCCTGGATGCTCGAAGCGCCGCCACCGAGACACCTCCTGCGGGGGGTCGTCGCGGCGGCCCGCGCACGACGGGCGGCCTGAACCGTCCGTGCCCGCCGTTCCCGAGTCCTTGGACGAACCGTCCGTGTTCGTACACGGCCGTCCTCCGCCGGGATCCGACCCTTCGAGGAGAACCCATGTCATCGGTACCGTCCCCTTCCCTGACCCCGCCGGCCACGTCCGCGTCCGCCGGCCGCCCCTTCGCCCGCGCCGTCGTCGCCACCGTCGGCATCCTGCTCGTCATGGACGTGGCGGGCGCGCTGATATCGCTGTCGGCCGGGCTCAGCCCCACCTTCCTGGACGCCCTCGGGCCGCAGGCGCGGCTGTCGGCGCCGATCCCGATGATGATCGCCCAGGTGGTCCTCGCCTTCGCCGTGAGCCGGCGGCGCCGCGCCGTCGCCGCTCCGGCCGCCGTCCTGCTGATGATCGCCGGGATCCTGGCTTTCCTGTCCGGGTTCTCCGACGGCGGCTACGCCGCCGACCTCACCGCCGCCCAGAGGGTGTTCCAGGTCGTGCTCGTCGCGGGACATCTGGCCATGGGCGTGTTCGCCGGGCTCCGCCTGGTCACGCTCCTGCGCAGGTGAGATTCGCGGATTCGTCGAACTGGAGGTCGTCGTGACTGATCTCGTGCCGGTGGCCGCGACGGCCGCGGCCCTTCCTGCTCCGGCCGGCCCGAACCGCGTGAGCGGACGGGAGGGCGGGGCCGTGGACATCCGCGTGCCGGTCATCTCCAACGGGACCACCTTGGCCGGCCTCCCCCGCCACCCGGCCGCGCCCGCAACGAACGTCCCATGTGCCGCGACCCGCCGGCCCGATCGGGGATCGCGATACCACTGCCGGCGCCCCCGGGGGCCGGGCTGACAGTACGCTGGCCGTCATGGAGATCATCAAGGGGGCGGGAGAGTGGGCGCAGCCCGCCGCCGGAGCCGCCAACGACTGGGCCGAGCAACTCAGGGTGCCCGAGCTGTCCGTCGGGACGTACTGCATCCCGGCGGGCGGGGTCGACAACCAGAGGCCCCACACCGAGGACGAGATCTACGTGGTGACCGCGGGGCGAGCCCGGATCGTGGCGGCGAGCGGTGAGGCGGAGGTCGGCCCCGGAGCGGTGATCTTCGTCCCGGCAGGTGAGGAGCACCGCTTCGTGGACATCTCTGAGAATCTGGCACTGCTGGTCGTGTTCGGCCCGGCCTACGGCTCCCGAGCCTGATATGCCGTCGCGCTGCGAGCGAGGCGCACTGGACGCGAATGCCTTCAAGATCATTCGGGATTGATCGAGGGATGTCTCGTCCGCGAATCCGCGTCGCCGCCTACGTGATCCGTTACCGATCCGTCCCGGAGCTCCTGGTCTTCGATCACGTCGGAATGCCCGACTCCGGCACTCAAGTGCCGGCGGGAGGGGTCCTGCCACATGAAAGCCTGGAACAGGCCGTCCTGCGAGAAGTCGTAGAGGAGACCGGCTTGACCGACGTCTCCATCGTCCGACCCATCGCGGTGGATGACAGTCCTCACCCCGATACCGGGCAGCCGCGGCGGACGACGTTCTTCCAGCTCACGGTCCACACAGATGGCGCCGATGCATGGCACCACCACGTTCGCGGTGACGGCGAGGACGCCGGTCTCGAGTTCGCGTGCCGCTTCGTCCCGATGCCGCTGGCAGGGCGGTTGGCCGACGCTCAGGACGCGTGGCTGAGTCGCATCGATTGACGATGGGCCGGTGGGCGGCGGTCGTCGTGTGCTCGGGGGCCGGGTGCTCGTAAGGAGGCGACGCCTCACACATGGCTGTCGGCGGCCGGGCGCTGGTCTTCGACCTCCTTGCCATGGTGGACGAACAGGTTCTCGCCGGAGGCGCGGGCGATGGGCGCTGAACCGGCGTAAGCCTTCAGAGCGCGGGCGTCGGCGAAGCGGCGTCGACTTTTCCACGGGTGTGCGCTGATCAGGATGTCGACGCGAGCGACCGACCAGACCCGGCACCCCTACCCGTAGTACTTCAGAGCTACGCGAGAAGTGCATTCCCTGGCAGGACGCCGACCACGAGGGGTGATCCATAGCTTCGGTACCCGAGGCGTGAAAGAGATCCACTACGGAAGGACCACCCCCCATGGTGCCCAACCTGCGCGGGAGTCGCCTGCGCCGTACGCTGCTTGCCGCGTTCGTCGCCGGGGCGGTGGCGGTGCCGGTGTCGGGTGCGGCCTGTTCCGCGGCTGTTCCCGCGCCTGTCCCCGCCGTCTCCGCCGCCTCGGTTCCCTTGCGGGTGGTGACGTTCGCGGCGCTGGCCGGGCGGTACGCGGCCGGGCGTGCGGCCATTCGGGCGGCTGAGCGGGTGGCCGCCGGTCACGGTGACCGGTGGCGGGCCGCGATGCTGCGGGGCATGGCCGATCCGGGGCGGCAGTTCCTGTCCTTCGACGGCCGTGACGGGGGGCGTGCGGTCGAGGTCTACGGTGACCTGTCGGTGGCGGAGCGGGTCGCCGTGCTGGTTCCCGGCTCCGACACCAATCTCGACAAGTACGGGCTGCTGCGTGGTGGTGCGTTGCGGCTGCTGCGCGAGCTCGGTGCGGGGTCTGCGGTGATCGCGTGGCTGGGGTATCGCACGCCCAGCACGGTGAGTCTTCAGGCGTTGACGTCGGGTCGTGCGGAGGAGGCGGCCGCGGGGCTGCGTGGGTTCGTGCGGGAGTTGCGGGCGGCCCGGCCCGGTGCGCGGGTGTCGTTGTTGTGCCACTCCTACGGGAGTGTGGTCTGCGGCCGGGCGGCGCCGGGGTTGGATGTGGCGGACATCGTCGTGTACGGCAGTGCCGGGATGGGGGTCGGCAGTGTCGCCGCGTTGGGTACGCGGGCGAGCGTGTGGGCCGGTCGGGGGGCCGGGGACTGGATCGCGGGAGTGCCGCATGTCCAGGTGGGGCTTGGCTTCGTCACGGTCGGGTTGGGGGCCGATCCGGTGTCCGCGGAGTTCGGTGCGCGGGTGTTCGCGGCGGGTGACGGGGGGCACAGCGACTACCTGAGGGCGGGGTCACCGGCGCTGGTGAACATCGCCAGGATCGTGCGCGGGCAGCTCCCGTCGGGGGTGGGTCGTGCCGCGTGACCTGGTCGTGTGGAGGGGCGCGGTTCCCGCCGGGCGTGGCCGTGCGGTGGAGGTGCTACGCGGTCTGGTCGCGCGGATCGACGCGGTGACTCCCGCCGGGCGCGACCGTGCGGTGGACGCGCTGCGTGGCCTGGCCATCGGTGGTGTGGTGGTGGGCCATTGGCTGGTGACCGGCCTGGTGGTCGACAGTGGCGCGGTGCACGGGGCGAGCCCGCTGCGGTACCTGCCCCAGCTTGCTCCGCTGTCCTGGGTGTTCCAGACGCTGGCGGTGTTCTTCCTGGTGGGCGGGCGGACGGGGGCGAGTGGGTACGCCTCGGCGCGCGGTCGAGGGGTGAGTTATGGACGGTGGCTGGGTGGGCGGCTGACCCGCCTGTCGCGACCGGTCGCGGCCGTGCTGGTGGTCTGGAGCGTGGCGGCGGTGGCGATGCTCGCCTCCGGGGCCGGTCTGGAGACCGTGCGGGTGCTCGTCAAGCTGGTGTACTCCCCGTTGTGGTTCCTGCTGGTCTTCGCGGTGTTGACGGCGGTGACCCCGCTGGCGGTCCGGTTGCGTCCGCTGTGGCCACTCGCCGTCGTCGCGCTGGTGGATCTGGCCCGGTTCGGGCTGGGCGGGCCCACCTGGCTCGGCTGGATCAATGTCGTGGCGGGGTGGCTGGTGCCGTACTGCCTGGGCGCGGCCTGGGCCCGGAACGACCTGAACGAACGCGGCGACCTGAACGAACGCGGCGACCTGAACGGGCGCGGCGACCTGAACGGGCGCGGCGACCTGCGCGGTCTGCCCGGTCGAGGAGCGCTGCGCGGTCCGCACAGGCTGCGCGGGCCGCGGGGTCGCGGGGCCGGATGGGCGCTACTCCTCGGCGGCGCCGCAGCCACCTCCGCGCTCGTCCTGTGGGCGGGCTATCCGGCCGCCATGGTCGGGGTGCCCGGCGCCGCCGTCTCCAACCTCAATCCGCCCACCCTCGCCGCCGTCACCTTCGGGTTGGCCCAGTGCGGTGCGGCGCTGCTGCTGGCCGGGCCGCTGCGGCGGATGTTGCGCCGCCCCGCCGTCTGGGCGGTCGTGGCCATGGTCAACCTGTCCGCAATGACGATCTTCCTCTGGCACCAGACCGCCATGATGGCGGTGACCGCGCTCGGCCTGCTCGCGGACAGGCCCCTGCCCGGCCTGCACACCGTCCCCGACGGCTACGGCTGGCTACTCGCCCGGCTGGCCTGGCTACCGGCTTTCATGCTGGCCCTGCTGGTGTGCTGGGCCGCGTTCCACGCCCACGAGCGTGGGCGTCCCGGCGGCGCCGAACGCGAGCGTCGGCCCGCCCGGGAGCTGGGGGTGCGGCGTGCTTAGGGTGATCCCCGTGCAAAAGGAGGAGATGGGCGCCAAGACGCGGCTGGTGGCGGCATTGCGGGCGGTGCCGCGTAACCTGCGCGACGACCTGTGGACGACGGCGAACGACCCGCTACCGCGTACGGGGCGGCCCAGCTGGCTGGATTGGATGCCGGCGTTCGTGATGCTGCTGGTGATGACCGCGGCGTCCATCGTCATCCCGGCCGTCAACCAGCTCGTCTCGCTCTACGGGCTGGACACGTCGTACGCCGTGCTGCTCGGAGGGCTCCAGGGGGTGGCGCTCGTCCTCGCGCTCTTCCGGCCGGTGCCGGCGTGGTGGGCGGTGACGATCGCCATGGTCATCATCGCGGTGATCGCGGAGCCGCGCACCCCAGACGGGTTGTTCCCATGGACCGGCCCCGGGCTCGCGCTGCAGGCCGGGGTGCTGCTCCTGCTGGCCTTGAGGGTCCGCCCCCGGGCCGCGGTCGAGGCGCTGACGATCAGTATCCTGGCGGGACTGGCCTGCGGCGCGTTCGTGTCCGGGCCGCACAACTACGACGCCGGTGTCGCCGCCGCGATCCTCACCGCCGTGGTGGTGGTCGGCGCCGCGCTGCGCGGCAGCCGGGTGGCCCGTACGGAACTGGTCATCCAGGAGGAGCTCACCGCCGAGGAGCGGGCCCGGCGCACCCTGTTGGAGGAGCGCAACCGGATCGCCCGCGAACTGCACGATGTGCTCGCCCACCACATGTCGTTGATCTCCATCCAGGCGCAGGTCGCTCCGCACCTGGTCGAGGACCCGCCCGAGGAGTTGAAGGAGAACCTCGCGGGGATCCGTGAGAACGCGGTGGAGGCGCTGACCGAGCTGCGCCGGGTGCTGGGTGTGCTGCGGTCGGAGGACCCCCAGTCGGAAGGGGCGCGGCACACCCCGCAGCCCACCCTCGACCGGCTGGACGAGCTGGTCGGCAATGTGCGCGACGCCGGGCAGACGGTCACCACCCGGACCACCGGTGAAGCGCGTCCGCTGTCACCGGGCGTCGAGTTGTCGGCGTTCCGCATCGTTCAGGAGGCGCTCAGCAACGTGATGCGGCATGCGTCCGGAACGGAGGCACGGGTGGAGATCGGGTACCAGCCGGACGCCCTCACCATCCGGGTCACCAACACCGCGCCGGACGAGCCCGCGCCGTCCTCCCCGGTCGCCGGACACGGACTGTTGGGCATGCGTGAACGCACGGCCATGCTGGGCGGCGAACTGGCCGTCGGTCCCACACCCGACGGAGGCTACGAGGTGACCGCGATCATGCCCGCCACCCCTTCCAAACTGCCCGCCGACCCCGGTTGAGGACTCCCCATGAGGAACATCCGCGTACTGATCGCCGACGACCAGATAATGGTCCGCCAAGGCTTCACGGTACTGCTCAACGCCGAACCCGGCATCGAGGTCGTCGGCCAGGCCGTGGACGGCCTCGACGCCGTCACCAAGGTCGCAGAACTCGCGCCCGACGTTGTCCTGATGGACATCCGGATGCCTCGACTCGGCGGCATCGAGGCGACCCGCCGCATCACGGACCCGGCCGGCACCGCCGTCAAGGTCCTCGTCCTGACCACCTTCGACCTCGACGAGTACGTGTACGAGGCGCTGCGCGCGGGGGCGTCCGGTTTCCTGCTGAAGGACGCCTCGGCCGCCGACCTCGCCCAGGCGGTACGGGTGGTGGCGGCAGGCGACGCCCTGCTCGCCCCGAACATCACCAAGCGCCTCATCGCCGAGTTCTCGCGGATGACCGGTGCCCCCCGCGCCCCGCTCAAGGAGCGCGTCGGCGACCTGACGGAACGCGAGTCCGAGGTGTTGTCCCTGATCGCGCAGGGCCTGTCCAACGCGGAGATCGCTGAGCGGCTGGTGGTGGCGGAACAGACAGTGAAGACACACGTGAGCCGCATCCTGGTCAAACTGGGCCTACGTGACCGGACCCAGGCCGCGGTCTTCGCGTACGAGACGGGACTGGTGCGCCCGTCCGGACAGTAGGCCGCCTGCGACCCCTCCCAGGTGGCGCCGAACGGGAGCCTCATCGGCGGCCTGTGGCGCTCCAACGGCGGTGAGAACAGCGTCTACGGCCGCCCGGTCACCAAGGAGTTCGGCTACCCCGACAAGCTGTGATCGCGGCACCTTCAGTTCC
This sequence comes from Microtetraspora glauca, assembly GCA_001570385.1. Taxonomy (GTDB): domain Bacteria; phylum Actinomycetota; class Actinomycetes; order Streptosporangiales; family Streptosporangiaceae; genus Microtetraspora; species Microtetraspora glauca. The sequence goes on from BBYL01000016.1 coordinate 209,456, forward strand.
GACTGCGGTCCCTGGAGCATCCCCACCTCCGTCAGCATGGCCCACTGATCGCTGATCGGTCTGCGATCGCCGAAGCGGGGGCGGGTGTCACCTGCTCAAGGGGATCCGCTGGCGGCGGCGTCGCGGGCGAGCTGGGCGGCGCGGGTGGTCAGGTAGTCGCGTTCGGGGATGCTGGTCGTCCGGCCGGCCGCCGCGCGGTAGTCCTCGACGGCGGCTCGGCGGTCGCCGGCCATCTCCAGTAGGTGGGCCCGTGCGGCGTAGAAGCGGTGGTTCCCCGTGAGGCGGCCGTCGCCGTCGAGCGCCCTGAGCATGTCGAGGCCGGTCGCGGCGCCGTGCACCATGGCGGCGGCGACGGCGCGGTTGAGCGTGACCACGGGGTTGTCGGACATCCGCTCCAGCAGGCCGTACAGCGCCAGGATCTGCGGCCAGTCGGTCTCCTCGGCCGTCGCCGCCTCGTCGTGGAGCGCGGCGATCGCCGCCTGCAGCTGGTACGGCCCGACGGCGCCCCTGGCCAGAGTGCGGGTGACGAGCGCGATCCCCTCGGCGATGGCCTGGCCGTCCCAGAGGCTCCGGTCCTGTTCCGTGAGCGGGATGGGGGTGCCTGCCGCGTCGGTCCGCGCGGGGCGCCGGGCGTCGGTGAGCAGCATCAGCGCGAGAAGGCCGGCCACCTCGCAGTCGTCGGGCAGGAGGTGGTGGGCCATCCTGGTCAGCCGGATGGCTTCGCGGGACAGCTCCACGCGGTGCAGGTCGGGACCGACGCTGCTGGCGTAGCCCTCGTTGAAGATCAGGTACAGCACGTGCAGTACCGAGCCGAGCCGCTTCGCCCGGTCCTGGGGGTCCGGCATCCGGAACGGGACGCCGGACGCCTTGATGCGCTGCTTGGCCCGGCTGATCCGCTGGGCCATCGTCGCCTCGGGCACCATGAACGCCTTGGCGATCTCGGCGGTGGTGAGGCCGCCCACGGACCTGAGGGTGAGGGCGATCGCGGAGGCCGAGGTCAGCGCGGGATGGCAGCACAGGAACAACATGATCAGCGTGTCGTCCCGTTCCGCCTCGCGTGCGTCCTCGGCCGGTGGGGCGGTACGCCGTTCCGGGGGCGCCTGCGCGGCCACCAGTTCCTCCCGGCGGCGGCGCGCCTGCTCGTTGCGCACCTGATCGGCCATCCGGCGGTGGGCGACCTGGATGAGCCAGCCCCGTGGATTGTCGGGAACGCCTTGTTCCGGCCACTGGGCCACGGCGTCCAGCATCGACTCCTGTACGGCGTCCTCGGCGGCGTCGAAGTCCCCGAAACGGCGGGTGAGCACACCGACGACCTGCGGCGCCAGTTCGCGCAGCAGGTCGTCGACGGTGGGGCTAGCCAGGGGTCACAGCTCCTCAGGCGGGCCCGACATCACCTGGCGGACCTCGATCGGCATGTTCAGCGGCTTGCCGCCGGGGCCGGGCGCGGCCGAGACGTACGCGGCGAGGTCGACCGCCCGCTCCGGGCTCTCGCAGTCGACGATCCAGTAGCCGACCAGGAACTCCTTCGTCTCGGGGAAGGGGCCGTCGGTGACCACGGGGGCGTTGTCGCCGGCCCGCACGATCCTGGCCTGGTCCGGACCCGCCAGTCCCTGGGCGTCCACGAACACGCCGTCCGCGACGAACTTGCTGTTCGTGGCCTGCATGAACTCGATGTGGGCCTTGACGTCCTCCGGGGGCCAGGTGTGGATCGGCGGAAGGTCGGTCTGCTCGCTGAACTGCATCAGCAGCATGTATTTCATGTCTCGCTCCTCACGTTCCTCGACACTTTCACCCACAGGTCGAAGCACGTGGTCCCATTCTCGACATCCCGGCGGCCTTTCGGAAAAGAAAATTCTGATCGGTCGGGCCCGCTCGTCGTATGCGCAGGTGAGAGGGCATACGCGCACCAAAAGGAACGGTCGGTGCTCGTCCGCGACGGTCCTCGCGACGAGGAACCGCATGCCGAGCACGTCCTCGGAGAGGGCGACACCGGTGATCTTCTCGGCCAGGGCGAACGCGCACGCGATCGGAGGATCGGACGTGTGACGCCCCAGGCCGACCTTCTTCATCACGGCCTTCCACCGCTCGGGGTCGGCGCCCTTCCGACGCCGTCGCGCCAACGGCGTAAACCGCAGGACCACCTCGTCGTTGACCGAATGGACGAAGCCGCCGGCGGCGCCGTCATGCCGGTTGATCGACACGAGAAGCGCCCTTCCAGGTGGGGGTCCGCGTTCAGCGGGGGTTGAGCGGAGCTTGAGTACGCCGGGTCACGATCCAGGTCGTTGGCAGCCGGCTACGAAAGGGGAACCGGAATGGGTGCTTCCAAGGCGCTCGACTTCGATCTCGAGAATCTGCCGATGGACGTGTTCGAACTGGCCGACAGCGGTCTCACGATCGAGTCGCTGACGGCCGGACACGGCCTGGTCGAGGGCGGAGCCTCCGGGTGCGCTCTCTGCTCGTGCAGCATCGCGTGCAGCAGCAGTAGCAGCAGCTGAGCGTGGGTGCCGCCGGGGAGATCCGGCGGCACCGTTCACGCCGTGCGGCACCGTGACGCCGTGCGGGGCCGTTCCCGCGGTCGGGGCGACGCGGGCGGGCATGAGCGGAGAGGCCTGGGCGGAACATAATGAGCATCGATTTGAGGCTGTCCGATGGCGTACGGGTGGAACCGTCGCTGGTGATACGGACGGCGGGATTGCCGGCGTCGGTCCTGACCCGGCTGCGGTCCACGGGGCTGTCCACGCGGATTGAGCGGTTCATCCGGTTGAGGAGAGTGACCGGGAGCGAGGGCGAGGCACTCGCGGCGGCGTTGTACGAGATCATCGGCGCACCGCTGGACGGCGACCTGAAACCCCGGCTGGTCGGCCTGCGCCGGGCGCTGCACCGGGGGCGCAGGCCCGGGGCCGGTGAATGGAACGAGAGCGTGGCGGCGCGTCTGCCGGAGGATGTGGGCCGGAGGGTGACCACGTGGCTGGCGGCTCTGGACGAGAGCGAACGGCTCAGAGCCGGACTGCCTGACGTGCTGGCGGCCGAGGCGGCGGACGCGATGGCCGTGATCAGAGATGCCGCCGCCAGCCCCGCGTTCCGTCGGGCGTTGTCGCAGGCCAGCCCGGCGCTGTTCGTGGAACTGACCAAGTGGCTGGCGGACGGGAACGACCGTCCGCGCCGGCAGTCGTTGGTCCGCCTGGCCAAGTACGTGGCGCGGGCGGCCGCCAGGACCAGCCCATACAGCACCTTCACCGTCAGCGGCGCGGCCGGCTGGGCGGCGGATGACGCGCCGCTGCGGTTCGAGGGGCCGACCGAGGTCAGCGGCGTGCTGGAACTCAGCGCTCTCGTGACTCAGGGCTTCGGCCGGGTGGTGGGGGCCGACGCCGCGCTCGCGGCCTCGCTGCGGCTGCGTGTCAACCCGAGCGTCACCGTGACGGGGGAGACGCTGAGCTTCGTCGGCCGTCCACCGGACGAGCCGATCGTGACGCTGCCGGTCACCCCGGCCATCGAGGCGTGCCTCGCCGCCGTCGCGGAGAATCCCCGATGGACGTTGACCGGCCTCCGCGACCACCTGACCACCCGGCACGGGGCGGGCGAGCGGGTCGAGCGGTTCCTCGCCGGGCTGGTACGGGTGGGCCTGCTGGAACAGCAGTCGCCGGTGCCCGACCTCTCCGGGGACCCGCTCGGCGAATGGAGCGGCTGGCTGGCCGCGCGCGCCGGCGCCCGGATCGACGTCGTCGGTCTCGTGGACCGGGCCAGGGCGGAGCTGCGCCGGCCCGTCCCGGTGCACGACGTCGTGGGACACGACGACCGGCAGCGCGCACTGCGGCGGACCGTGGGCGACCTCGCGGTTCGCACGGGCATGATCGACGATCCCGGCGTCGAACCCGATAAGCACATATTTCATGAGAACGCCGTCTACGTCGGGCCTCGGGTGACGTGCTCGCTACCGCGCTGGCGGCCGGCACTGGAGGACCTGGACGCCGTACGGCGTTGGCTCGCCGTCTTCGACGGCATGTTGCCGTTGCGGGTCGCCCTGGGGGCGTTCTGCGAGGAGCGGTTCGGCCCGGGCGCGCGGGTGCCCCTCCTGACCTTCCACCGGGTGGTCCAGGAAGAGATGGCCGCGCGGGACGGCGTGGACCTCGGCGCGGGGGTGCGGGACGGCGTGGACCTCGGCGCGGCCGCGTGGGACATGCGTCGCCTGCTCCAGAACGCGTCTCCCCGTACGGCGGTGCGGGCGGAGGGGCGCCTGCCGCGGCTCCGGGAGCTGGACCGGCTCCGGCGCGAGGCTCTCCGAGTGATCAACGGAGCGCCGGACGCGGACGGGGTCGTCCGCGTCGATCCGGCGGCGATGGCCGGTGCCGCCGGATCCTGGCCGGAATGGATCGAGCCCACCCGGTCGCTCGCCTGCTACCTCCAGATCGTCCGGGCGGAGGACCCGCTGCGGCTGGTGCTCAACGTGGCCTACTCCGGGTACGGCAGGGGCCGTACCCGGTTGACGCACCTGCTTGAGCAGGCGGGCGGCGCCGTGCCGTCCGAGGGCGGCTGGAGTGCGGAGCAGCCGGTTCCCGCCGAGCTGGGCGGGTTGTTCGGCACTCCGCTCAACGTGCGCCGGGCCGGCCTGCCGTACGAGATCGACTATCCGTTCACGGTCAGTGCCCGGCCCGAGGCCGAACGCGTGGCGCCGGGCGAGCTCACGGTGGCGCACGACCCGCTGACCGGCCTGGCGCGGTTGTTCTCCGACAGGCTGGATGCCGAGGTGCGGCCGCTGCACGTCGGCATGATGACCGAGGCGCTGCTGCCGCCGCTCGCCCGGTTGCTCGCACTCGGCTTCGGCGGGAGTTATTACCTCCACCCCAGCGTCTCGCCGCTGGCTGACGGGGCGGAGGCGCCGTCCGGCCCGGTCGTCGCCCTCCCGCGCGTCGAGATCGGCCGTCTGGTGGTACGCCGGGCACGATGGACGGCGCCGATCGAACAGGTTCCGGTGCGGGGCAAGGGCGAGTCCGACGCCGGCTATCTGCTGAGGATGGCGCAGTGGCTGGCGGACCATCGGATTCCGGCACGGTGCTTCGTACGGGTTCAGGAGCACGGAGGGGCCGGGGCGGCGTGGTATCTCGACCGGTCGCGCAAGCCGTTCTACGTGGACTTCACCAACTGGCTGCTGGTGATGGTGTTCGAGCGCGCGGTGGCCGGAGCGGGCGGTGCCGTGATCTTCGAGGAGGCGCTGCCGGCGCCGGAGGACGCCGTCGGCGGCGATCCGGCCGACCCCAGCGTCTCGGAGTTCCTGCTGGAGATCTCGGAGCGGGGGGATCGCCGTGCGGCCTGAACGGGACTGGATCAGCGCGCACGCCTTCTACCAGGGCGACCTGGACCGCCTCCTGGTGGACCTGATCGACCCGCTGATCACGGAACTCGTGGCAGCCGGCCTGGTCGAACAGTGGTTCTTCCTGCGTTACTGGGACGGCGGGCCGCACGTACGCGTACGGGTGCTGCCCGCTCCCGGCCGCGCCCGCTTGGACATCGAGGGACTGCTGACCGCCCGCTTCGACACGTACGTCCGGGTGCACCCCTCGTCGGAGCGCGTCGGTCAGGCGGACTACGGCCGGCTCGCGCGGGCTCTGGCCGAATGGGAGGGGCTGTCGTCGTACTCGCCGCGCCTGTGGCCCACCGACACGCTCGCGTTCGTGCCGTACCGGCGGGAACACCGTCGGTACGGCGACGGAGCCTCGATGGAGGCCGTGGAGCGGCACTTCACGGAGTCCAGCGCGATCGCGATGTCGGTGCTGCGGAGGGAGGCGTCGCCCGCCCGGCGCGCCACGGCGGCGTTCGCGATGATCCTGCTCGCGTGGTTCGCGTGCCGGCCCGATCCCGCTGACGTCGCTGACGTCGCCGAATTCGCCGTCCCCGCCTTCGGACGCGCCGGAGGCGGCAGTGGCCTCGGGGAGGCGGGCGAAACGAGTGCCGCCGAGACGCTGGGGGAGGTGGGGTGGCGGCCGGACGCGGCTTTCGAGGCGCGGCGTGGTCCGCTTCTCAGCCTGGCGCGGGACATGGCCCGGCTGGCCCGGCTCGCGCGGCACGCGCCGGAGCTGGCGGACGGTGGGTCGCTCGCCTCGTGGTCCCGGTCGGTCCGGACCCTCACCGACGTGCTCGAGGCGCAGATCGCCGCACGCGCGTTCGTCCCCCCGGAGCGCGGATGGGAGGGATCCGGGGAGGTCACGGCCGAGATCCCCCGAGTACGTGCGGTCGCGGTGACGGACATCTGCGCCCATCTGGTGTGCAACCGGCTCGGCGTCTCCCCGGGCGAGGAAGCCGCTGTACGGGGCATGGCCGCCCGCGCCGTCGTGGCGTTCGCCGGAGAGACGGGGGCGGCCGAGAGAACAGAACCAGCCGAGGAGGCGGGGTTCGCTGAGAGGAGCGAACTCGCCGGAGAGACGGGGTCCGCCGGGATGACAGAACGCGCCGTGGACCTGGAGCTCAGTGTGGGCGACGCGGCCGTTCGAGGTGATGGAGTGCCGCGATGAGCTGGGAGAGCTTCCACATCCACTATCACGGCGTCCAGGACGACCTGATCCTGGACGGCGTGCGCCCGCTCCTCGCCCGGCTTCGCGGGCAGGTCGAAGGCGCCTTCTACGTGCGGCACTGGAAGCGTGGACCGCATGTGCGGGTCAACGTATACGCCGACGCACGGACCGTGGACCGCCTGGTGTGGCCGGCCGTACAGGAGGTGATCGGCGGCTTCCTGAAGAGACAGCCGTCCACGGCCCGGCTGGTCCCCGAGGAATATCTGGCCCTCCACCGGCGGCTCGCCGACCTGGAGGACGAGCCGGGGCCGCTCCTGCCCTGGTATCAGGACAATTCCGTACGGCGCGCCGAGTATGACCGGCGATTGCACACGCTGGGCGGCATCGAGGCGGCGGAGTTGCTGGCTGACTTCTACGCCGTCACGACGGATCTGGCCTTCCAGATGACCGATGCCGTCAGGAGGGGCGGGCAGCGGCTCGGCATCGCCTTCGACCTCATGGTGGCCACGGCGCACGCGTTGTCCGGGATCGGCGTCGCCAATGGGTTCGTCTCCTTCCGCTCGCACGCCGAGGCGTTCCTCGAACTGCATCCCGAAGGGCGCGGACTGCGGCACGGCTGGGAGGAGCACCGGCGGAGGAACGCGGGGCAGCTCGCGGCACGGCTGCGCGCGGTGCTCGCGGCGCTGGACGCGAAGGCACCCGATGGGTGGGCGCCGGAACCCGACGCGAGACTGGACCGGAGCGCTCTGGCCACGCCGTACGCGCGTGCCTGGGTGGAGGCGCTCGCCCCGTTCCGGCCGAGGGCGGCGCGATACATCGAGGAGGGCCGGCTCTCTCTGGATCCCGACGGCGCGTCCCGGCGGTCGACCTGGACGGGAACGTCCGATGACAGCCCGTTCCACCGCGAGTTGTACTCCACCCCGGCCTGGGCCGAGACCCGTTCGGCCACCTGGTTCACGGTGTACCGCCTCATGACGAACTACACCTATCTCCACCTGACCCGGCTGGGGGTGACGCCGGTGGAGCGATATCTGCTGTGCCATCTGATCGCGGGCACGGTTGAGGACCACTTCGGCGTCTCGGCGCTCGACGTGGCCTCGGTGCCGGTCGAGCGGGTGCCCGTCTTCGACTCTGCCGTCTTCGACTCTGCCGTCTTCGACTCTGCCGGGTTCGACTCTGCCGGGTTCGACTCTGCCGGGTCCGACACTGGCCGGTTCGATTCCGGCCAGGTGGACGCGGACCGGCTCGGCTCCGGCCACGGGGATACCGCCCAGGGCGACAGTGCCCGATTCGACACTCACCGGGAGGCGTCCTCGTGACGACAGACGACTGCGAGGAGAGGCTGCGACTGCGACCCGGTGTGTGGAGCGTCGTGGACGATCGTGGGACGGTGCACCTCGTGCAGCGCTGGGGCCGCGGGCAGTCACTGGGGCGACTGGACGCGGGACGGCGTGCGCTGCTGCGCAGGCTCGCGGCGGAGACGGCGACGCTCCGGGAGCTGCTCGACCTGGCGGCACGGCACGACGTCATCGAAACCGCCACCGACACCGTCATCGACACCGCCACCGACACCGACACCGACACCGACACCGACACCGACACCGCCACCACCGCTTCCGCTGCTGCTTCCACTGCTCACGGTGTCCTCGGTGAGGCTCACGGTGGTGTCGGCGCCCGTCGCGGTGTCGTCGGTGAGGCTCACGGTGTCACGGGCGCCCGCCACGGCGTCATCGCTCTCGACGATGTCGGCGGCACCACTCGCGAACTCCTTGACGTTCTGCTCAGGGGAGGCTGGCTGGAGACGACTGTCGGTTACCGGGGCCGTCCTCTTTACACCCTGCGCGCGCTGTGCCCGCCTCCACCGCCTCCGTCGTCGATGGAATCGGCCGGGGAGGAACTCGTCCTGTCACGCTTCGCGGTCATCCGCAGGGATGAGCGGCAGATGACGTTGGAATCGCCGCTGGCGTGGGGGCGGGTCCGCGTGCACGATCCCCGCGTGATGGCGTTGCTGGGCGGGCTGGCGCAGCCGACGGCCGCTGACGCGGTCGGATCGCTGCCCGCTCCGGCGGTGGCACGGACGCTGCGGGACCTACGCTGGGCCGGGCTCGTCATACCGGCGGGAGGTTCGGAGGACACCGCGAGGAACCTCCGGCAGTGGACCCCGCACGAGCTGTGGTTCCACGAGCGGACCCGCATGCGCGACCGGCTGCCGCCCGAGCTGGGCTGGGGACGCACGTCCTGGGGAAAGGGCGTCTTCGACCCGTTGCCCGCTCGTCGTACCGCGTACTCTGGTATCTCCGTCGATCTTCCCCGGCCGGACGTGGACGCGCTGCGGCGCCTGGACCCTCCGCTCGCGGCCGTCGTCGAGGACCGCCGATCGACGCGCGTCCACGACGACGACAACCCGATCACGGTCGCCCAGCTCGGCGAGCTGCTCTACCGCTGTGCCCGGACCCGGGGGAGCCGCATGGAGGAGGGCGAGGAGAAGCTCGACCGCCCCTATCCTTCGGGCGGCGCGGCACACGAACTGGAGCTGTATCCCGTCGTCCGCCTGGCCTCCGGTCTGACTCCGGGGATGTACCACTACGACGCGCAGGAACATCGGCTTCGGCTGGTACGGCCCGCGGGTCCTGAAGTGGACCGGCTGCTCATGGCGGCGGGCTGGGCGGCCGGGACGGAGACGCGGCCCCAGGTGCTGATCATCATGGCGGCGCGGTTCGGCCGCCTGATGCTGACCTACCAGGAGATGCCGTACTCGCTGGTACTCAAACACGTCGGCGTGCTGCAGCAGACCATGTACCTCGCGGCCACCGCCATGGGGCTGGCGGCGTGCGCGCTGGGCGGCGGTGACGCCTCGGCCTTCGCCGCCGCCACCGGGCTTGAGGACCTTGACGAGGGCAGCGTCGGCGAGTTCGCGCTCGGCAGCCGCCCCCTCACCTGATCACACCTTGTGGAGGAGAACATGGGCCTGCTCCTACGCCCCGACGTCTACTACGCCGCTTCTCCCGAGGGGCTCCACGTCCTCACCCATCGGGGTCCTGTCTCCTTCACCGGCGGGTCCGTCCATCAGCTGCTGGTACGGCTCGCGCCGTACCTGGACGGCAGGTTCACCATGGCGGAACTGACGGCCGATCTGGCGCCGGAACGGCGTCAGATGGTCGAGCGTTTCCTGACCGACCTGATCTCCCGCGACGTGGTCACGGAGAGGACGCGCGAGGCTCCGTCAGCTCCGCCTCCGGACAGGGAATCGGCGCTCCACAGGTATCTGGACCATTTCACCGGCTCCGGCACCCGTACGCTGCGCGGCTATCGCGATCAGTCCGTTGTGGTGGTGGGTGAGGGCCCTCTGCTCGCAGCCGCGGCCCAGGCGGCGCTCCGGTCCGGCCTGCGATCGATACGGGTGATCGACCTCCGAGATCCTCCTCCCGGTGATGTGCCGCCCGAGCCCGGTGCGGTGCCGCCGGAGCCCGGTGAGCGAGCCGACCGGCCACCCTCGCACGACCTTTCCGGCGGGTCGTTCGCCGCATCGCCGGGCGACATGCGTGGCGGGTCGTTCATGACGCGGCTGGGCGGGCCGCGTGACGGGTCGTTCGTGACGCCGCCAGATGACCTGTGTGGTGGGTCGCTTGCCGCACGGCTGAGCGATGCCGACCTGGTCGTTCACGTCTCCGATCGCCCCGATCGTGCGCGGGAAATCGACCGGATCTGTACGGGCGGGCGAGCGCGGCTGGTCCAACTGGTCGTCGTGGGGGAGGCCGCGTGGATGGGGCCCATCGGCCGGGTGACCGCCGGAGGACCGAGCTGGACCTCAGGCTGGCTCCGCGTCCTGTCCCGGCAGCACGCCAACGCGGATGGCGGCGCGGTCGTGGCGGACGGCGGCACCGCCTCGACCAAGGGCGGTTTGGCCTTCGCGGGCGGCAGCACCGCCTCATACCCAGCACTGGAGGGGCCGGTCGCCGCCGTCCTGGCCGCCCAGCTCGTCCACCGGGCGTTCCAAGCGGTCACCGGCCTTCTCGACGCGGACGAGGCGGCGCGCATGACGCGGACGGACCTCATGACGCTGCGCACCGAGTCGCACACGTTCGTCCCGCACCCGTTCACCGTGCCGGTCGAGCCCGCAACGGCCGAGGACCTCGTGAAGCGCGTCAGCGCCCTCGTCCGGGGCCCGGCCCTCGACGCCGAGTCGCTCGCCCGCCGGACGATGGCCTACGTGGGACCCCGGGCGGGCGTGCTCGGCCAGCCGACCGAACGCGAGTACGCACAGATTCCCCTGCACGTCTGCGAGATCGAGGTGTCGGACCCGGCCCGCCTCCTCGCCTCATCGGACGTACGGTCCATGAGGCCGGGTGCCCCTGGGGTGAGCGCGGATGTCCGGTCGGCGGGGTCGGCGGTCTCTGGGGTGAGCGCGGATGCCCGGTCCGCGAGGCCGGTGGTCACGGGAGCGGGCGTGGACTTCCCCGCCGCACGCCTGGCCGCCGCGCTCAAGGCGTTCGCGATGTACGGCGCGCTGGCTGTCGATCCACGGCGGCTCGTTGACGCGTACGGACAAGCGCTCGTGGGGCCGGACGACGACCCCTGGGAGGCCATGGCGAACCTGAGATCCGGCCGGGTCACGGGATACGTATGGGGGAGTGGCCTCGTTGACGGAGAGCCGATCCTCGTGAACGCCCTCGCCGTCTTCCCCGGGCTCGGCGCCGCCGCCCCGGTCACCTCCGGAGTGGCGGCCGGGTACGCCTGGCGGCAGGCGATCGTGACCGGCCTGCTGGGTCTGTGCCTCAACCTGACCCTGGACGACCTGCACTCGGCTGACCTGCGCTCGGACGACCCGCATTCGGATGACCTGCATTCGGATGACCTGCACTCAGATGACCCGCATCCGGACGACCCGCATCCGGACGGCGTGAACCCGGGGGGCCTCATTTCGGGCGACCTGGCTCTGGGTGACCTCACGTCGGGCCATCTCGTTCTGAATGATCCAGCGTCAGGCCGTCCCGATCTCTCCTCGGACGAGCTGGTTTCGGAGGAATCGGCTTCGGGCCATCTCGCCTCCGGCGAGCTGGGGGTGGACGAGGTCGACCCGGATGCCGCGCTGGGCGCCTTCCGCTCGCGGCTCGACCTCACCGCCATGCCCCTGGACGCGCGGGGTGACCGGTATCGGGCCATCCTCGCGGCGACGGGGCGGGCCGTCGCGCTCCACGACATCACCGGGCCGCTCGGGGTGCCCGCCGTGGTGTGCAGTCTGGACGGCTCCGTGGCGGGCGAGGCCGCCGGGTTGACGATGGAGGACGCCGTACGCGACGCGCTGGAACAGGCGGTGCTCACGTCTCAGTCCCAGGCCGACGGACGTCCGGGATATGCCCCCACACCACGGGCACGACTCCCTGAGAGAGCGCGGGCACGCCTCCCTGAGAGAGCGACGAGCGGGATCACGCGGCAGGTCCGTCCCCCCGTCTCCGTGGCGGACATCGTGGCCGCGCTGGAGCGCCGGGGCATGCGGCCCGTGGCAGTCCCGCTCGACCATGATCCGGAGGTCGCCGACGTCATGCCGTACGCCGTGCACGTGGTGCCGGGGCCTGAGATGCCGGCTCCTGCGGTGTCAGTTCGTGAGGCGCAGGGGCGTGGGGTACCGGGGCACCTGATGGCAGGGCGTGAGGTGCCGGGGCATGAGTGAGCACGGGCCTCGCGCCGTCCTGCTCGGCGACGGGCTCATCGCCGACGCGATCGCCGAGGTGCTGTCCGGTTCCGGTGAGGTTCTTCGATATCCCTGTCTCGCGCCGGGAGACATCGCGAGCGTCGGCGTTCCGGTCGTCGTGGCGAGCGACGCCTGGGACGTCGGCGGCCGCCCCGGCCTGCGCAAGGCCTGCGCCCAAGTGGGAGTGCCGTGGCTCGGGGTCCATGCCGAGCTTGGCCGGGTCGTCCTCGGTCCCGTGGAGCTCCCCGGCGTACCGGGCTGCTGGAGCTGCGCGGAGCTCCGCCGACGGCTGGCCCGCCCCGATTCCCTCGGTCACGCGGCCGTGCGGGAACGGCACGGCGCGGAGCTCGCGGAGCGGCCGTCCTCGTGGCTCACCCCGCAGGCCGCCTTCCTCGTGGCGGCCCTCGTCGGGGGCGAGCTGGAGCTGCTGGCCGTGGATCCGGCGCGTATGCGCACCCGAGGGGCGCTGCTCTATGTCGATCTGGACACCCTGCGGGTCGGGGAGCACCGTGTCCTGCCCGATCCGCTCTGCCCGGACTGCGGTGGCCTGCCCATGGACGCGGCGGCGCTCGCGGAGATCACGTCGGTGCCGCGGCCCAAACTCGGCCCACGGGCGTACCGGATCCGGGACGTGGCCGACGAGCTGGACGACCTCCTCGCGCTCTACGTCGACGAGGAGACGGGCCTCATCCGGAAGGTCGTCGAGAGCGACGACGGCGGTCTCCCCGTCGCCGGAGCTCCCATGGGGCTGCGGGACGGCGGGGTCGAGCACGGCTACGGCCGCAGCCGCGGATATCGCAGCAGCCGGTTGACCGCGCTGCTTGAGGCCCTGGAGCGTTACGGCGGCATGCGTCCCGGCGGGAAGCGCACCGCCGTCCGCGCCGCGTACGCCGACATCGCGGACCGGGCGCTCGATCCCCGGCTTCTCGGGCTCTACCCGGAGGAATGGCACCGGGCGCCTGGCTTTCGCCATCCGCCGTTCCGGGAAACCACCTCCATCCCGTGGGTGTGGGGGTACTCCTTCGCCCGCCGCGAACCGATCCTGGTCCCCGAGTCCTACGCGTACTACCGGACACGTCCCGTGGGCGACCCGGACGGGCCCTTCGTGTACGAGACCTCCAACGGGTGCGCGCTCGGCGGTTGCCTGGAGGAGGCGATCCTGCACGGCGTCCTGGAGGTCGCCGAGCGGGACGCCTTCCTCATGACGTGGTATCTCCGCACGCCCGCGCCCCGGATCGACCTCGGCTCCGCCGGGCAGTCCACATCCCTGGTCGCCGAGGCGATCGAGCATGAGACCGGCTACCGGATCATGGCCTTCGACACCACACGCGAGCAGGGCGTCCCGTGCGTGTGGGCGATGGCGGTCGACCCGATCGGGGACGGGAAGCGGCCGGCGGCGGTGTGCGCCGCGGGCGCCCATCTCGATCCCGAACGCGCGGTGGAGAACGCGCTGAGCGAGCTCGGTCCGATCCTCACCGACCGGATCCGCCGCCATCCGGCCCAGCGCGACCTCGCGCGGAGGATGGCGGACGATCCGTCTCTGGTGACGGACATGGCGCACCATTCCACTCTTTACGGGGACCCGGGGGCGGCCGCACGGCTCGGGTTCCTCCTCGACTCGCCGGAGGTACGCCGGACGGCCGATGTGGGAGACACCGCGGCCTTCCGCAACGCCGACCTCCGGGACGACCTGGGCGCGCTGCTCGACCGCTATCTCGCGAGCGGCCTGGACGTGGTCGTCGTGGACCAGACCACGCCCGAGCACCGGATCGGCGGCCTCTCCTGCGTCAAGGTCGTCATCCCCGGCATGGTGCCGATGACCTTCGGACACGCGTACCGGCGGGTGCACGGCCTGCCGAGGCTGCGTCCCGCAGGGGGCGCGGCCGGTATCAACCCCCACCCGCACCCCTTCCCCTGAGCGAGGAGCACGGCAATGTACGTCTCGATCGTCGCGTGGGATCTCAGCCGATCCGCCCAGACCGTGGACAGCCTTCGCGAGTACCTGCGCGACTACGCGGTGGACGCGTACTCCCTGCTCGACGGCATGAGGTTGAAGTTGTGGTTCGCCAATCCGGATCGCCAGGTGTGGGGGGCGATCTACCTGTGGGACTCCGCCGCGCACATGGACGGTCCCGCGCGGGTGAGCAGGGCGGTCGAGCTCATCGGCTACCCGCCCACATCGGTGGGTGTCTTCGAGCTGGAGGCCGTCGCGGAGGGACGCAGCGCGTACGAGGCCCTGGCCGGCCTGGGACGCGCGATGTCGGGGGACATCTAGCCGGCCTTCACGACGCGGGTGCCCGGCCGGCTTTCACGTCATGGGGAGCTGACCGGGCCTCGTGACGCAGGGCCGTCACGACACGGGCTGGCGGACGTCCGCCACCTCGGGCGTGGACGGCACGGGGTGGAACAGCCTCAGCAGCGGCCCGGTCATGGCCGTCGTGACCAGGGCCATGACCACCATCAACGAATAGAGAGTGCGGTCCAGCAGGTGAAGCTGGAGACCGACGCTCAGGATGATGAGCTCGGTGAGCCCCCGGGTGTTCATGAGCGCGGCGAGGGTCGCCGACTGGCGGGCGCGCAGCCCGTGGATGCGCGCGCCGAGGAAGGCGCCCGTGAACTTGCCGCCGATCGCGACCAGCAGGATCAGGCCGAGCTCTCCGACGCCCGCCGCGCCGATCCGGGACAGGTCGACGTTGAGGCCGCCGACGACGAAGAAGATCGGCAGAAGCAGGACGCCGGTGAACTGCCCGAGGCCGTCGAGTATCTCCGCACGCATCTGCTCGGCTGCTTCACGCGGCATCACGGCGCCGAAGAGGAACGCGCCGAAGATGAAGTGCAGCCCGATCCACTCGGTCAGGCACGCGGACAGCAGCAGGCCGACGAGTACGGCGCCGAGCTTGGCGGGGGTGAGCCGACCGGGCGATCCGCCCGCGGCCGCCAGCTTCCTGAGCAGCGGGCGGACCAGGCCGAACATCAGCGCCAGATAGGGCACTAGGAGCAGCATCCGCCACTGTTCGCCGCCCGTGCCGACGACGGTGACGACGACGGCGAGGATCGACCAGGCGAGCACGTCGTCGGCGGCCGCGCACGCCAGGGCGAGACCGCCGGTCGGGGTCTGGTGCATGTTCCGGTCGGTGAGGATCCGGGCGAGCACGGGGAACGCGGTCACGGACATGGCGGCGCCCATGAAGAGCACGAACGCCAGACGGTCGGGGACCGGGTGACCGTCGGCCAGCGCCAGCGCCAGCGCCGCGCCCAGCGTGAACGGCACCACGATCGAACCGGCCGACACCGTGGCCGCCACCCCGAGGCCGCGGCGCAGTTGGCCGTGGTTCAGTTCGAGGCCGACGAGGAACATGAACACCACCACGCCGACGTTGGCGAGCGCGGCGAGGAACGGGCGGATGTCGGTGGGGAACAAGGTCTCCGTCACCGCCCCGCCGAACAGCGTCGGGCCGAGCAGGATCCCGGCGAACACCTCGCCGATCACCGGTGGCAGGTCGACGCGCCGGGCCACGGCGCCCAGCGCGGAGGCGAGGGCGACGATCGCCGCGAGGCCGATGAGCAGGGTCGTCACCAGATGGGTGGCCATCACATCTCCTGTCGTCGCGCGTACGCCGATCGGCGCGAGGGCGTCCTCCGAGGGTCGGGTCGGCGGCTCGAGGCGTGCTTGACGGCCGGTGGGGCGATGCCCCGGCGCCGCTCCATCGCCCGTCTAGCCCGGTTCGAGCCGGTCTCCAGCGGCGGTGGCGACACTGGCCGCACCGCTGGTAGAGACCCACAGGAGGTCACGGTGCATCGCACGTTGATAGTGGCGAGGCTGAAGACGGATGATCCCGGCCGGATCGCGGACGTCTTCGCCGAATCGGACGCGACGGGGCTGCCCCACATGATCGGCGTGTCGCGACGCTCGCTCTTCGCCTTCCACGACCTGTACTTCCACCTCGTGGAGGCCGACGAGGACATCTCCCCGCGTCTGTACAAGGCACGGAGCCACCCGCTCTACCAGGACATCAACACCAGGCTCACGGAGTTCGTCTCGCCGTACGACCCCGGCTGGAAGGAGCCGAAGGACGCCATGGCCACGTCGTTCTACGTGTGGACGGCGGACGAGGGGAGGATCCAGTGAACGAATCACGCGGGCTGCCGATCAATCTGGAGAGCGTGGCGGCCAACCGCCGGCGCGGCGGCGACATCAGGGTGACGCTCAGTCCCAGGACGGTCGGCTGCACATCGGGATTCGGCGGAGTGCTCCGGCTTTCGCCGGACGAGTTCGTCGCCGAGCACTACCACCCGTACTCGGAGGAGTTCCTCCACGTCGTCTCCGGGGAGCTGGAGATGGCTCTGGACGGCGAGCCGGTGAAGCTGGGCGCCGGGGACTCGCTCCTGGTGCCGATCGGCACCAGGCACCGGCTGCGCAACGTCGGCGCGGATACCGCCCACGTGGTGTTCCACCTGTCCCCGCTGGCGCCGAGGCCCGAGCTCGGCCATGTCGACACCGAGACGCTGCCCCGGCCCGACCTGGCCGATCCGGTCGTGGGGGGATCGTGATGTCACGGAGCGTCGCCGTCACGGGGATCGGCACGGTGGCACCGGGAGGGGTCGGGCGGGAGCCGTTCTGGGAACTGCTCACCGCCGGCCGTACGGCGACGCGAAGGATCTCGCTGTTCGACCCCTCCGGGTTCCGGTCGCGGATCGCGGCGGAGGTGGACTTCGACCCGCGCGCGGCCGGTCTCACCGGACGGGAGATCCGCCGGATGGACCGCGCCGCGCAGTTCGCCGTGGTCTGCACCCGCGAGGCCGTGGCGGACAGCGGCCTGGAACCTGCGGCGCTGGACCCCGGCCGGATCGCGGTGAGCATCGGCAGCGCGGTCGGATGCACGATGGGCCTCGAGACCGAGTACGCCGTGCTCTCCGACGAGGGACGCGAATGGCTGGTGGACCACCGCCACGGCGTCCCGCATCTGTACGGATACATGGTGCCCAGCACGCTCGCCGTCGAGGTCGCCTGGGAGGTCGGCGCGGAGGGGCCGACGGCGCTGATCTCCACGGGGTGCACGTCCGGCCTGGACGCGGTGGGCCACGGTGTGGAGATCATCCGCGAGGGCGCGGCGGACGTCGTCATCGCGGGCGCCACCGACGCGCCCATCTCACCGATCACGTCCGCGTGCTTCGACGCGATCAAGGCGACGTCGCCGAACAACGACGATCCGGAGCACGCGTCGAGGCCGTTCGACGCCCGGCGCAACGGGTTCGTCCTCGGAGAGGGCGCCGCCGTCCTGGTGCTGGAGGACGCGGAGCGTGCGCGTCGCCGCGGCGCGCACATCTACGCCGAGATCGTCGGGTTCGCGAGCCGCAGCAACGCCTTCCACATGACGGGGCTCAAGCCCGACGGCAGGGAGATGGCCGAGGCCATCAGGGTCGCCATGGACCAGGGCAGGATCGGGCCGCACGACATCGACTACGTCAACGCCCACGGCTCTGGGACCAAGCAGAACGACCGGCACGAGACCGCGGCCTTCAAGCGCAGTCTGGGCGCGCGGGCGTACGAGGTCCCGGTGAGCTCGATCAAGTCGATGATCGGCCATTCGCTCGGGGCGATCGGCTCGATCGAGGTCGCGGCGTGCGCGCTCGCGCTCGACCGGCAGGCCGTGCCGCCGACGGCCAACCTGTACAACGCCGACCCCGAGTGCGATCTCGACTACGTGCCGATAACGGCCCGCGAGCACACGATGGACGCGGTGCTCAGCGTCGGCAGCGGCTTCGGCGGGTTCCAGAGCGCCATGGTGCTGGCCAGGGCCTGAGTCCGGGCCATCCCATACCGCCTTCCGTACCGCCGTCCCGTACCGGGCTCGCCGCACGCCCCCCGCGACGCCCGCCGTACAGCGTCCGACGCCCGCCGTACGGCTCCCGCGACGCCCGCCGTACGGCTGCCCCACAGCGCCGCCCGTGCCGGTGAGTCTCCACGGAACCGCCGGCACGGGCGGTCAGTCATCCACCCATGCCTCCGGCCAGCGCTCCTCCAGCTCCGACAGGTCGTCGGGCACGGTGACCGCGTCGCCGTCCCCGTCGCCGTCGCCGTCGCCGTCAGCGGGGACGGGGACGGGGACGGGCAGGCTGTAGACCGTCCTGCCGTACGCCGCCAGCGCCTTCATCACCCCGATGGCAGCCCGGGCCAGGAGGCGCCACGGCAGGCTCTCGTCACCTTCGGACACGGCGGCAGCCTCCTGCGGTCGGTATCGCGTCCCCGAAGGATGTCCGTACACGCTCGGAGCGGAGTGGACGACCGGTCGAGAACCTTCTCCGAGCGGCTCTCCAGCGGCATCCGAGGCCCGGTGACCACAGTGAGACGCGGGCGAGGAACGCGCGACATCTCACCCACCCGATGTCCCCGGCCGTCCCGACCGGGCGGCCGAGATTCCCGATGTCAGGAGTGCCAAGATGCAACACTGGAGTGGCGCGATGGGGCCAGGGGGCCAGACTCCGCTGGACGTGCTGCTGGAAACGCTCACCGAGCAGGAGTCGGCCGGCGTGAAGGCATGGCTGGGCGGAACACCCGGCTGGCCGGGCGCGCCCGCGGGGGTCTCCCCGAAGGCCCTGACCGAGCACCACGAGAAGGTCGAGAGCGACCGCTTCCGCCCGTCCGACGACGACCCCCGCGCCATCCGCAGCATCGGGGTGATCGGCGGCGGGACCGCCGGCTACATGACGGCGCTCGCGCTGAAGACCAAGCGCCCCTGGCTCGACGTCACCCTCGTCGAGTCCAAGGAGATCCCGATCATCGGGGTGGGCGAGGCCACCGTCTCCTACATGGTGATGTTCCTGCACCACTTCCTCGGCATCGACTCGATGGAGCTCTACCGCAAGGTGGAGCCCACCTGGAAGCTCGGCATCAAGTTCGACTGGGGCCCCGACCCGGACGGGTTCATGGCCACGTTCGACTGGCACCACCACTCGATCGGCGCGCTCGGAGCCCTTGAGGCGGAGAACACGGTCAACGGCTTCACCGTGCAGTCGCTGATGATGATGGCCGACCGCGCCGGGGTCTACGAGATCGACGGCAAGTACGTGTCGCTGATGAAGTACCTCCCCTTCGCCTACCACCTCGACAACGCCCGGTTCGTCGCCTTCCTGACCGAGCTGGCGGAGCAGCGTGGCGTGCGGCACGTCGAGGCGCGACTCGACGACGTCGTGCTCGGCGACGACGAGTGGGTCGACCACGTGCGGACGACCGACGGCCGCGAGCTCCGGTACGACTTCTACGTGGACTGCACCGGCTTCCGGTCCATGCTGCTGGGCAAGGCGCTCGACACGCCTTTCCACAGCTACGCCGGCAGCCTGTTCACCGACTCGGCCGTGACCGGCAACCTGGAGAACGGCGGCCACCTCAAGCCCTACACCACCGCGACGACCATGAACGCGGGATGGTGCTGGAACATCCCGACCCCCCAGAGCGACCACCTGGGGTACGTGTACTCGTCGTCGGCGCTGTCGGACGACGAGGCGCACAAGGAGCTGACCGAGAGGTTCCCCGGCATCGAGGGGCTGCGGCAGGTGCGTTTCCGCAGCGGCAGGCACGACAAGGCCTGGCGCGGGAACGTGATGGCGATCGGCAACTCCTACGCCTTCGTGGAGCCGCTGGAGTCCACCGGCCTGCTGATGATCGCCCTCGCCGTGCAGACGCTGACCAGCGTGCTCCCGGCCTCCTGGTCCGACGAGCAGGCCCGGGACGTCGTCAACATCGGGCTCGGGCAGCGCTGGGACGCGATCCGCTGGTTCCTGGCGATCCACTACAAGTTCAACACCCGGCTCGACACGGAGTTCTGGAAGGACGTCCGCGAGCGGTGCGACATCTCCGGCTTCCAGCCGCTGCTCGCGCTCTACCAGAACGGGGCGCCGCTCACCCGGCGCGACCCGTACATCCTCGACCTCGCTCTCGGGGCGGCGCCCACGTTCTTCGGCCTGGCCGGGATCGACAACATCCTCCTGGGCCAGAAGGTGCCCGCCCGCCTGCTCCAGCGCGCCGAGCCGATCGAGGACTGGTGGGCCCGAAGGAAGGCGGGTGACGCGCTGGTCTCCCGGGCGCTCACGCAGAGCCGGGCGCTGGAGGCGTTCCGGACGGATCCGGAGCTGAACGCCCAGCTTCTGAACGACCTGGACAGCTGGGCGGGCCGCCACATCGCCGGCTACATCGGGATGTTGTGACCCACGCGCGACCCACGCGCGACCCGTCGTGACCCGTCGTGACGAGGCGGGACGCCTCGCGGCCCAGCGCGCGCGCCCGGGTGGGCGCCGCGCGCGGGGCCGCCGCGCCCCGGTCACCGGTCCGGTCATCGGCCCCGGCCGCCGGCCTCGTCGCGTGGCCCCTGATCAGGAGGTACGAGGTGATCGATCCTTCGGCACAACCCGTCGGGCGACCGTCTTCCACGGCCAGCCCCGCGGACTTCCGCGCGCTGATGGCGGCATTCCCCACCGGCGTCGCGATCCTGACGACCTTCGGACCGGACGGCGAGCCCAAGGGGATGACGTGCTCGTCCGTGTGCAGCGTGACGCTCACCCCGCCGGTCCTCCTGGTCTGTGTGCGGTACGGGAGCCCCACCCTGGAGGCGATCACACGGCGGCTGACCTTCGCCGTCAATCTGCTGCACGAGGGCGCGGCGGACACGGCAGGGCTGTTCGCCTCCGGCGACCCGGACCGCTTCGACCGGGTTCGCTGGCAGGCAGGGCCCGACGCAGCCGGGCCGCACCTGATCGACGACGCGCACGCGGTCGCGCACTGCCGGGTCGTCGGCACACAGGCGGTCGGCGACCACGTGATCGTGCTCGGGGAGGCCTGCCTCATCCGGCAGGAGGCGCGCCGCGACCCCCTGCTGTACGGGCTGCGCCGCTATGCCGCCTGGCCGGCCCCGCTGGGCGCGGAACGCTAGTGTCCCGGGCCTGAAATTCGCCGGCGACATTCATGCGAGGGATTCGAGGATCTCCTCCGCGGTCGTCTTCCACAGGAACGGCCGGGATGTCGTTCCCTTCCGTCGGTCCGGGCGGAACTCGTTGCCCTCGGGGTCGGTCACCGGGATCGACGGCGCTTCGAGCGGGCAGTCGGGCCGTGGGCTTGTGTCCGGGGGGTACGGAGCGGCAGATCCGGACGGAACCGCCGCTCATCGACGTGGACACACGGCACCGCTGAGCGGACCCAATCGAGGGTGGCAGTGGTCAAGACGCTGAGTGGGAATCCGACACGGGTGGCGAGGCTTGTCGGCGGCCTTGATCGGGGAGAGTTCGATCGCACCCCGAATGCCTCATCCCAGCGTGGCGGCCGTCCCGGTGATGATCACGCGCAGGCCGTGTTCGAAGGCATCCTCGCTGAGCGGGCTGCCGCCCGCGCGGTGGGACTCCGTCAGGATCGGCATCGGTTCCTCGACGGGCTGCCCGGGTGAGCGGGGGGCCTGTTCCTGCAGCACGAATCCGGTGATGTAGTGGGTGAGGGTGCTGATCGTGCGCACCGCGAGCACGGGGGTGAACCCGCGATCCGTCATGGCGGCGAGTTCGCCCTCGAACATCCGCAGAGTCTCGAGGCTGAGCGTCGCCGCACCGGCGACGACACGGGCGCCGTCGCGGTGGGCGAGCAGCGAGGCCCGGTAGGCGCGGGCGCGCCGGGCCAGCCACTCCTGCCAGGGCTCTTCCCGCCGTGGTGGCCCCATGCCGGCGGCCCGTACGATCGCGTCGGCCATGCCGTCCAGCAGTTCCTGTTTGGTGCGGATGTGCCAGTACAGCGCCGGCGACTGGACGCCCAGCTCGGCCGCGAGTCTCCGGACCGTCAGCCCGTCCAGGCCAACCTCGTCCAGCAGCCGCAGCGCGGCGTCGATCATCGTCTGCCGGGTCAGCCCGGGGCGTCTGCGGTCGCTCATCGTTGACACCTTAGCAGCGCTAAACTAGCCTTAGCGTTGCTAAGGGGGTTGACATGATCATCACCAC
Organism: Microtetraspora glauca; assembly: GCA_001570385.1. Classification (GTDB taxonomy): domain Bacteria; phylum Actinomycetota; class Actinomycetes; order Streptosporangiales; family Streptosporangiaceae; genus Microtetraspora; species Microtetraspora glauca. The sequence continues at coordinate 231,626 of BBYL01000016.1, forward strand.
GGCAACCGACGGCACAGAGGTCCGTGCTATGGACGAGGGGCGAGGGCCGGCCGTGCTCATCCTCCATCCAGGGCTGGACGACGGCCGCTCCTGGGACAAAGTGGCGGCCCGGCTGACGCCGCGCCACCGGGTGGTACGCCTGCACCGGCGGCAGTACCGGCAGGACCTGCCCGGCCCCGCGACGATCCCTCAGGAGGTCGAGCACGTGCTCGCCGCCACGAGGGAGATCACCCATCCGATCCTTCTCGTCGGCCACTCCTCCGGTGCTGTGGTCGCTCTCGAGGCGCTGGTCGCCGCGCCGGAGGCGTTCGCCGGGGCCGTCCTCTACGAACCGCCGGTCGTGATCGGCGCCCCGCTCGGCGGCCCCGGCGGCGAGATCAACACCCGCGCACGGCAGGCCATCGCGGCCGGTCACCCCGGCAAGGCGATGCGAATCTTCATCCGGGACACCGTAGGGCTCCCTGCCTGGATGGCCTTCCTCGCCGGTGTTTTCACCGCGTGCAGCCCGCGCTTGCGCCCGCTCGTCTCCCACCAGATCGACGACAACGAAGCGCTGGACCGGCTCGGCGTCCGGCTCGACGCCTATGCCGGGATCCAGACCCCGGTGCTGCTGCTCGGCGGTGATCGCAGTCCCGCCCACCTGGGCGAACGCCTCGACGCGCTGGCTCGGGTGCTGCCCCACGCCGAGCGGGTGGTGCTGCACGGTCAGGGACACAGCGCCCACGCGTCCGCGCCCGCCGACGTCGCCGCCACCATCGAGTCCTTCGCCGCCAGATCCACATCCTGACCGCCCCGGCGCCTCACGAATCACCAGCGGAGGATGCGCATACGTGATGCTGCTCGTGCTGGAGACGGGCTTGAGCCGTAGGAGTCGGTCTGCTGGGCTTGCCTGGGTCGTGGCAGGCGGGATGATCAGGCTTCCACCTTGAGCGCGAGTTCGCCGCCCAGGTCCCGGGGAAGGGGCCTGGGCGGCGAACCCGTGTCAGGAGTAGCCCGCCACCTTCTGGAAGAGGTCGAACGAGCGGCCGCGGTGCGGCTCCTGGTATCCCCTGAGCGGCGCCGTGGCGTCGCGGTGGTCCGGCCCCCGCTCCCACGCGGTGAAGGCGGCCATGTCCTCCCACTCGCTCATGACCGCGAAGACGTCCGGCTCGATGGCGGATCGCAGCAGTTCGTTGCCGAGCAGACCGGGGGTTCCGGCCAGCGTCGCGCTGACCTGGTGGTACGCCGACTCGACGGCCTCCACGTCGGCGCCGGTCGCCCGGCACCAGAGCACCACGCGGATCGCGCCCCGATCCCCGCCCTGTCGCACGCCCTGCTGTACGCCCTGCTGTACGGTCCGCCGCGCGGTCTCCTTCATCAGATGCCCCCGTCCACCATGAGGGTCTCCCCGGTGACGAACCGCGACTGGTCGCCGGCCAGGAAGAGCACCGCTCCGGCCACGTCGTCGGGCGTGCCCGGCCGGCCGAGGGCGATCAGGTGGCGGTAGCGGCTGAGCGCCCGCTCGTCCGCCTCCCCGGTCTCGATCGGGCCGGGCGCGACCAGGTTGACCCGGATGCCGGCCGGTCCCAGCTCCTTCGCCAGCGAGCGGGTCAGGCCGATCAGCCCCGCCTTCGCCGCGGTGTAGTGTGCCCGCCCGGGAAGCCCGCGCAGCGCGGCCGCGGCGCCGATGTTGACGATCGAGGCGCCGTGGCCCAGCAGGGGAAGGGCCCGCTGGGTGACGAGGAAGGCGCCGGTGAGGCTGGCGTCCAGGACCCGGTGCCAGTCCTCGACGGCGAGTTCGGCGAACGGGGCGTGGCTGATCGCGCCGGCGTTGTTGACGACGACGTCCAGCCCGCCCACCGCCGACAGGCAGACGCCGACCAGCCGGTCCACGTCGCCGGCGTCGGACACGTCGGCCTGGACGACATGATGGTCGCCGCCGATCTCCTTGAACTCCCGGCGCAGCCCTTCCGCGTCCTCGCCGTCGTGCCTGGCGCACGTCACCACGGTCGCCCCGGCGCGTGCCAGGCCGAGCGCGACGGCCCGCCCGATCCCTCGCGTTCCGCCGGTGAGCAGGACTCTCCTCCCGTGCACGCTCATCGAATCTCCTGATCCTCGGTCGCCTCGGTCGCCCCGGTGCGGCGGCATTCGATGACGGTCCACTGGCCCGCCCCCGGACTGTTGACGATCTCGAAACCGGCGGATCCGAGCAGCGCCCGCCACTCGGCGAGGTCCCGCTCGCGCCCGCCGAAGCGGAGCATCATGTCGATGTCGAGGACCTTGCCGTGGTCCCAGACGTTCGCCGGCGCAAGCACGTGCTCCAGCACGAGCAGCCGGGCCCCGGGATCGCCGCCCATGGCGTCCCCGACCCGCCTCAGGATGGCGGCGGCGTCCTCGTCGTTCCAGTCGTGCAGCACCGCCTTGAGGATGTACGCCCGGTGCCCGGAGGGCAGCTCGCCGAAGAAGTCGCCCGGCGTCAGCCGCACCCGGTCCGCCACGCCGCGCTCGGCCATCACGGCGGCGGCCTCGGTCACCACCTGGGGCTGGTCGACCAGCGTCCCCCGGACGTGCGGGTGCCGTTCGAGCAGCCCCGCCAGGAAGTGGCCGCGCCCCCCGCCGACGTCGACCACGTCCGCGAACCGGCCGAAGTCGTACGCGTCGAGGAACCTGCCGGTCGTGGCGGCGCTCATCCGGGTCATCGCCCGGTCGAACAGGGCACCCGCCTCGGGGTTGGCGCGCAGGTGGTCGAAGAACTCCGAGCCGAAGATCTCAGAGAACACCGGCCGCCCGGTGCGCAGGCCGCTGACGATCTCCCCGTACGGGAACCAGAGCAGGTCCGACCCGTTGAAGAGGACCATGTCCCGCTGGCTGCCGGGCACGTCCGACCGCAGCGCCTCGGCCATCTCGGTCAGCGCGTAGACGCCCTCGTCCTGCTCGGTGAAGACCCCGACCGCCGAGGCGCAGCGGAGGAGGCGGCGCAGGGCGTCCGGGTCCGTGGCCGTTCTCTCCGCGATCTCGGTGACCGGCAGCGGCCCGTCCGCGAGCACGTCCGCCACGCCGACCTCGGCCAGCGCGTAGATCACCTGCGAGATCCGCTTGCCGCTGGTCAGCAGGAGCAGCCGGGCCTGGGCCGGTGGCCGCGCCTGGGGAGGCGCCCCCGTCATGGTGCTGGCGCCGTGCCAATTGCCGTCCATCTGATCTCCGTTCCACGTCGCTTCGCGCGCTGGCCGATCCCACAACGGTGGCGTGAGCTGCTCAAAGAGCGCTCAGGTCCCGATCGAGGGGCCAGCTCAAGCGGCGGTCGAGTTACCCTCCACCGGCTGACGTGACCATGGCTGCGCCGTACCGGGTCGTCGAGAGGAGCGGGACGTGATCCCGGAACTACTTGAGGTAATCGCGCTGATCACCAGCGGGGTGGTCGCCGGGGTGCTGTTCGCCGTGGCCGTCAGCGTCCTGCCCGCCCTGTTCGCCCTGCCGGCGGGGCGCTACATCGAGACCCATCGCCTGCTCGGCAAGGGCTACCACCCCACGATGCCGATCGTGGTCAACGTGGCGATGGTCGCCGACCTCTGGCTCGGGCTGATGCCCGGCGACCGGCTGCCCAGGACCCTGTTCGTCGTGGCGGGGGTGCTGCTGCTGGCCAGCCAGTTCGTCTCCCACCTGGGCAATGTGCCCATCAACCGCCGGGTGAAGGCCGTCGATCCCGAGGCGGTCCCCGAGGGCTGGCAGGACCCCAGGCCCCTGTGGCGGGGGTGGCACATGCTGCGGACCTCGCTCGCCCTGGTCGCGCTGGCCGCGAACGCCGTCGCGGTCGTGCTGTCCTGACCGGCCCCGACCCCCACCGCGCCGACCACCGCGCCGGCCACCAGGTCGGCCGCCGAACCCGCCAACCACCAGTCACGACCGACCAGCACACCGGTCAGCACACCAGTCATCACACCAGGAGGACACGATGCCCTTCGCCGCGATCAGCTACGGCGTCGCGCCGGGACACGAGGACGAGATCGCCGAGATCTTCGCCCCGGGAAACTTCACCCGCGCCGACTCGCCGGTCCTGCGGGACGAGGACGGGAAGGAGGTGGGGAGGCTGCTCGCCACCGGCCTGTTCATCCAGGACACCGACATGGTCCGGGTCATCCAGTACGAGGGCGACCTCGCCGCCGTGGGCCGTCACATGGCAGCGCAGCCGGGGGTGCACGAGGCCGAGCGGCGCATCGCGCCGCTGCTCGCCACCCCCAGGGACACCTCCACGGCCGCCGGCTTCCGCGCCCACTTCGGCCGTTCGATCATGACGCTGGTCCACGAGCACGCCCGTCGCGACCGCGTCGCCACCTCCATGATCGCCCTCCGGTACGGCCTGCGCCCGGACGCGGAGACCGCCGCCGCCGAGCTCCTGGCCTCCGCGCCGCCCGTCTCCGGTGAGGAGGGGCCGATCCTCGCGAGCGCGAGCTTCCTCCGGGGCTCCACACTCATCCGGGTCCACCAGTACGAGGGGGACACCGGCGAGGCCGTCGGGTATCTGGCGGCCCGGGAGCGGAGCGCGGGTGTGGCGGCGGTCGTCGAGGACGGGGACGCGGGGTTCGACGGGCGGGTGATGCGCTGCATCTCCCAGCTCTCCGTGCTGAACCCGCCGCGTCCCCGTACCGGATCGGAGGAGGTCACACCCGTGCCGGATCGGCGGCGGTGAGCAGCAGGGCCAGGCGCCGCCTGCGGGCGAGCAGTACGGCGCCGGCGAGCAGGGCCACCCCGCCCAGGCACGCGTAGTACAGGTGGGCGGGCACGGCCCCGGCCAGTTGCCCCACCCGGCCGCCGACGGCGGCGCCGACGGCGGCCGAAACCCACCACACGCCCATCATCCGGCTCGTGTAGAAGGCCGGGGCCGCGCTGCCCGCCGCGCTGATCCCGACGGGCGCCAGGGCCAGCTCGCCGCACGCCTGCAGGAAGAAGACCGTGAGCAGCCACAGCGGGGAGACCGTGCCCCCTCCGTCCGCGCCCCCTGAGCCGCCCTCCCCGGCGGAGAGGCTGATCAGCGCCATGAGCACGTAGCTCAGGCCGACGAGTCCGAGGCCGAGCGCGAACTTGGCCGGCACGTCGGCGTGCCGGCCGAGCCGTACCCACGCGTAGGCGAAGAGCGGGGCCATGACGAGGATGAACAGGGGATGGGCGCCCTGGAACCAGCTCGCGGGGATCACGAAACCGAGAACGTCACGGTCGACCGACTCCCGCGCGAACAGGCTCAGCACCGACCCCGACTGCGTGAAGATCATCCAGAAGATCGCGGAGGAGAGGAAGAGCCGGACGAAGCCGAGCACGCGGCTCCGTTCCGCGGCCGTCAGCCTCGGGTGCCGCAGGAGCGTACGGAACTGGAACACGGGCACGGCGAGGACCAGGACGCCCACGGGGATGAGGACGTGCTCGATCCTGAGGGTCCCCGCGAGGCCGTCGGCGAGAACGGCGGCGACGGCCACACCGGCCCAGATCCCGGCCCGGCGGAAGGCCCGCGCGCGCTCGGCCCGGGAGGCGGGGTTGATGGGGAGCGCGCCGACGTGACCGAAGTGCCGCCTGCCGGCGGCGAACTGGATCACCCCGAACGCCATGCCCACGGCCGCCGCGCCGAACCCGAGGTGCCAGTCGACGGTCTCGCCGAGGAATCCCGTGACGACGGGCGCGATCAGCGCGCTGACCTGGATGCTCATGTAGAAGACGGAGAACGCGGCCTCCCTGCGCTCGGTGTCGCCCGGACCGTAGAAGCCGCTGAGCAGCGCGCTCATGTTGGGCTTGAGCAGGCCGGTCCCGGCGATGATCAGAGCGAGCCCCGCCCACACCGTCCACCCGGCCGGCAGGGCCATGCAGACGTGACCCGCGGTGATCACCATGCCGCTGAACAGCGTGGCGCGCCGGGCGCCGAGTACCCGGTCGCCCAGCCAGGCGCCGGGCACCGCGGCGATGAACAGCAGCGCCATGTACAGGCCGAACAGGGCGGTCGCCTCGGCGGGGGACAGGCCGAGCCCGCCCTCGGAGACGGGTGACACCGCGAACAGGAAGAGAATCGCCTGCATCCCGTAGAAGCTGAAGCGCTCCCACATGTCGGTGAGGAACAGGGTGGCGAACCAGCGCGGTTGCCCGAAGATCGTTCGGGCGGGGACCGGCGCCGGATGGGCCGTCTGCGTGGTGGCCATGGCGGGCTCCCTACGTTGCCGTGGGCGCGAGACCGCGAAGGTGCTCGCGCCATGTCACGGCGAGGGTGCCAAGCCCGCCTCGGTACCGGCTTGGCCGGCGCTCGAAAGGGGCACCCGAAAGGGCGGCCACCTGCCCGTGGCCCGCCGATCCGGAGCTCGAAAGGACGAGCGGGTGCGCCTGGCCCCCGCCGGATCCCCGGCTCTACGTGCCCGTGGCGCGCCGGATCCGCACCAGCGCCTCGCCCAGGGCCTGGCGGCACTCCTCGAGTGCGCGGCCGTCCACGACGCCGTCCCTGGCCGCCGTGCGGGCGTCATTCCTGAACCGGTCGAGCATCTTCTCCATCTGCTTGACGGTCTTGCCGGAGGCGAAGTAGGAGTCCCACTCGTGGTGCCACTCGGCGCCCCAGGAGAGGGCCTCCCGCCACTCCCGAGGACCCCACTGGTCCGGGGTGACGGCGCGGGAGGCGGGTTCACCCGCCTGCTCGTGGACCTCGTCGGCGCCCGTTGCCGCGCCCGTCCCCGTGGGCGCCGCCGCCGGGAGGTCGCGCGGCACCGCCGGGGCGTGCCGCGCCTCGTCGCGTACGCGCTGCGCCGACCTGCGGACCTCGTCGCTGATCCGGAGGATCGTCTGGGTCAGCTCGTCAAGCTCCGGAGCCCGCCGGCGCAGCTCCTCCTGCCCGTCCGCCGTGATGCGGTACCTCTTGCGGCCGCCGTCGTCCGGCTCGCTGACGATGAAGCCCTCGCTCTCCAGCTTGGACAGCCGGGGGTACACGGCTCCGGCCGACGGGGCGTAGGCGCCGAGGAACGTCTCCTCGACCAGCTTGATCGCCTCGTAGCCGTACCGCGGCTGATCCTTCAGCAACGCGAGGAGGTAGAGCTTGAACTGGCCGTGTCCGAACGGGGACGCCACCGCCGCCATCACGCGCCGTCCTCCGTGCCCGTACGGGACGCCTCGGCGGAGGCTCTCTCGTCCGCTCTGTCGTCGGTACGGATCACCAGCGCCACCTTCCCCGAGACGGTGAAACCGCGCACCTGGACCTGGCGGTCCCGATGGGAGTTCTCCCGCAGCGTCACCCCGGTGGCACCCCGCCCGGACGGGCCGATGGGGACGAGCGCGGGAGCAAGGCGCCCGCCGGCGGGAGGATTGGCCACGACCTTGCCGCTCGCCGTGGAGAGCTCCACGTCCAGACCCGCCTTGTCCCGATCTCCTCCGAGCCCGAGCGTGATCGCGCCGGAGACCGAGCTGAGCACGGCGTCGACCGGATCCGCCTCGGTGATCATGGTGATCTCGCCCGAGACGGACTCCAGATGCACCTGCCCGTGGCAGTGGCTGGCGATGATCTCCCCAGAGACGGTCTTGGCCATCAGCTGGGGACCGGCTCCCTCCATGACTATCTCCCCGTTCAACGTGGTGAGGCTGGTCTCCTCGCCGCTTCCCGCCATGGTGATCCCGGCGCTGACCGTCTCGACGCGGATCGGCGTGCCGGGAGGGAGGCGCAGGCTCAGGTCGGTCCGGCGCAGGAAGGCGGGAGGCAGGTCCCGGTACCACTTGCGGTGCAGGCCCAGGTCGTGCCGGATCTCGAGAACCCCGTCGCACACGTTGACCCGCAGCGGGGCGCCGCTCACCCGGGTGACCTCGAGCAGGGACGGCCCCTCGTCGGTGACCACGGCCACGCCTCCGTCGATGATCCGCACGATGGCCTGGGTCACTCCGGCCAACTCGATCTCGTACGGTCCCTCAACGCTCCACTCCGCCATCGCGATCCTCCTCGTCCGGCCGCCGGTGCCGCCGCTACTATCACGCTATATCGCGACTGTGCGGATTGCTACTCGAAAGCGGCTCGACCTTGACCAGATCGCGACATATATCGCGATCGGTCGAGGCCGAGCCGATGCTATCGAGCCGACTCCCATACTCCCAACTCGAAGCGCGCCCCCTCGGCGAACCTGGCCGCCATGGCCGAACGCTCGGCCGCCGAGACGCGCGCGCCCAGGGCGTCCACGAGGGCGAGGGTGGCCTCGACCACGGGCAGGTAGTCCCGGTGCAGATGGACGTCGATGAACGCCCGGTAGACCGGGTCGGGGGAGGAGCGCCGCTGCAGCTCCTTGCCGAGCTCGGCGTGGAACCACAGGCGGGGGAGCACCGCCGCGAGCGCCTCGGCGAAGCCGAGATCCCGCCCGGCGGACGCCAGGAAGGCACCGTACGGGCGGTCACTCGCGGGCGGGACGGGCGGCTCCTCGCCGAGGATGCCCAGCATGGCCTGCCGCTTGGGCCCCGCCGACCGGGCCGCGCCCATCGCGATGCCCGCGAAGTGCGCCAGGTCGCCGAGGGTCGGCGCCTTGGCGGCGATGAGCGCCAGCGCGCGGGCGTAGTCCTCCAGATGCAGGCTGTCGATCGCCACGAGCCGTGCCAGCACGGCCTTGGGCAGGTCGCCCGCGCTGATCCCGGCGGGGATCGGGTGGTCGACGATCGCGGCGAAGCTCTCCTCGCCCGCCGTCCACAGTTCCTTGTGAAGACTCATCACGCACCTTTCGAGGAGGGGGATCGTCAGCCGAGGTCCAGCCGTACGCGGTAGTGGCGCAGCCACGCGTTGAGGGTGAGCACCATCTCGATGTGGGTGCGGTTCACCCAGGCGATGGGGCCGTTCTCCAGCTTCTCCGGGGCGGCGAGTACGGCGCGCGCCGCCTGGACGTCGACCAGGGGATGGGCCGGCTGCCCGGGATCGTCGAGGATCTCGGTCAGCGACCGGCTCAGATAGCGGGTGTAGAGGGGGTCCTGGGTGACGGGGAACGGGCTCTTCTGCCTGTTCAGCACCTGCTCGGGCAGCAGGTCGGCGCCGGCGGCACGCAGCAGCGCCTTCTCCCGGCCGTCATGGCTCTTCATCGACCAGGGCGCGTTGAAGACGTACTCCACCAGCCGCGGGTCGACGTAGGGCACCCGCACCTCCAGCCCGACCGCCATGCTGATCCGGTCGTCCCGGGTGAGCAGGTGCTGCATCCACCTGGTCAGATGCATGTGGGTGATCTCCCGCATACGGCGTTCCCGCCCGGACTCTCCGGGGAGCCGCGGCACCTCCGCGACCGCCTCGCGGTAGCGGTCGGCGCCGTAGCCCTCCAGGTCGAGCAGCTTCAGCAGGCCCGGGTCGAGCAGGCCGCTGCCGAGGCCGGCGCCCGGACAGAAGAACTGGTAGAAGGCGATCCACGGGAACGCCTCCACGTCGATCAGTTCCGGCACCCACGCCCAGTGGTAGCCGCCGAACACCTCGTCGGCGCCCTCCCCGCACAATGCGACGGTGCTGTGCCCGCGCACCTGTTGGAACAGCTCGTACAGCGAGGCGTCCATGTCGCCGAGCGGGCTCGGGCGGTCCTGGGCCAGCACGGTGGCCAGCCGGACGCCCGGCTCGGCGAGCCGTTCCGGGGTGATGACCACGGGCGTGTGCAGCGACGCGACATGCTCGGCGACCATGCGGGCGAACGGCGCGTCCGGGGTGTCGCGGACCTCGTCGGCGCGGAACCGCTCGGTGTAGCGCGTGAACGTCACGGAGAACGACCGGATGGGCTCCTCGCCCGCCGCGCGGCGGTGCCGGGCCGCCAGCGCGGTCATCACGCTGGAGTCCAGACCTCCGGAGAGCAGCGACCCGACGGGGACGTCGGCCACGAGCTGGGCGGCGATGATCTCCTCCAGCATGCCGCGCACCGTGTCCACCGTCGCGGGCAGGTCGTCGGTGTGCGGGCGGGCCTGGAGGGCCCAGTAGCGCCGGTGCCGGATCCCCGAGCGGTCCACCCGTACGACGTGGCCGGGGCGCACCTCGTGGATGCCGGCGAAGACGGTGTGCCCGGGCGTCCAGACCTGGCTGAACGCCTCGCGGAGGCTGTCGGCGTCGGCCCTGGCCTCGACCTCGCCGGTGGCGAACAGCGCCTTGGGCTCCGAGGCGAAGTACACCCGGCCCCCCTGGCCGCGATGGTAGAAGAGCGGCTTGACGCCGAAATGGTCGCGGACCAGGAGGAGCGCCTGCTCGTGGGCGTCCCAGACGGCGAAGGCGAAGATCCCGTTGAGGTGGTTCCCGACGTCCTCGCCCCATTCGAGGTAGGCCCTGAGCACGACCTCGGTGTCCCCGTCGGTGCGGAACCGGTGGCCGCGGGCCGCCAGCTCGCTCCGCAGCTCCCGGTAGTTGTAGATCTCCCCGTTGTAGGTCAGGACGGCAGGACCCCCGCCGTCCCGCTCCGCGACCATCGGCTGGGCGCTGCCCGCGAGGTCGATCACCGCGAGCCGCCGGTGGGCCAGGGCGGCGTGCCCGTCCGTCCACAGCCCCTCGGCGTCGGGGCCGCGGCAGGCCATCGTCTCCGACATGGCCGTCGCCGTGGCCGTGGCCGTGGCGCGCCGGCCCGTCAGATCTCGCTCGAAGTCAACATGACCGGCGATACCGCACATTGAGCACTCTCCCGTCTGTCGCGCGCTCGTACGGCGAGCCTCCCGGAGGTCACTCGAGCAGGGCTTGGAACGAGATGGAGCCGGTCTTGGCCGCTCCACCGGACCGGTGCCAGGACCGGTTCCCGGATCGGTGGAGCGGGCCCCTCGCCGGTTCCGTCGGCGACCACGGCCCCGCTCGAGGCGGGATCGAGTCCGCCACCAGCGGCCGGGGCCATCATCGTGATGCGATACGGCAGTCGCGATATATGCCTCGCCGCCGACAACTGGATATCGCGATATGCGTCGGAGTATCTTGACCTAAGGCAGTATCGCGATATAGCGTGATCGCGATCGAGAACAGTATCGCGATCGTCTCCACTTCCGAGGTCTGCAAGGAGCAGTGATGTCCGAACACGAAGGGAGCCAGCCGCTGCGGCTCGCCGAAGAAGCGGCTCCTCCGCACAAGCGCCGGTGGGCCGTACTGGCGATCATCCTGGTCGCGACGTTCATGGACCTGCTCGACGTGTCCATCGTCGCCATCGCCATCCCCTCGATCCAGAAGGATCTCCAGGCGACCTACACCTCGGCCCAGTGGATGCTGGCCGGCTACTCCCTGGCCTTCGCCCTACTGCTGATCACCGGCGGCCGGCTGGGCGACATCGCCGGGCGCAAGCGGATCTTCCTGCTCGGCATGGGCGGCTTCACCCTCGCCTCGGCCCTGTGCGGATTCGCCGTTTCGCCCGAGATGCTGGTCGCCTCGCGGGTGCTCCAGGGGGCGATGGCCGCGATGATGGTCCCCCAGGTCATCTCCACGATCCAGCTGATCTTCCCGCCGAAGGAGCGCGGCGGCGCCTTCGCCGTCTACGGAGGTGTCGCCGGTCTCGCGACGATCAGCGGGCCGCTGCTGGGCGGCCTCCTGCTCAACGCGGACCTGTTCGGCAGCGGATGGCGCTCGATCTTCCTCATCAACCTGCCGCTCGGCGTGGCCGCGTTCGTCGCCGCCATCGCGATCATGCCCGAGGTGCGGGTGCCGCTCGCGCACACCCTGCGGCTCGACCTCGTGGGCAGCTTCCTGATCACGGTCACCATGCTGCTGCTGATGTATCCGCTGATCCAGGGCCGCGACCTGGACTGGCCGGTGTGGACCCTTGCCATGATGGCGGCGTCCATCGTCGGGCTGCTGATCTTCGGCGCGCACCAGCGCCGCCGGGCCGGCAGGAACGCCGCGCCGCTGGTGCCTCCCTCGCTCTTCAGGAAGGTGTCGTTCACCGGCGGGCTCCTGGTGAACCTGTCCTTCTTCGCCGGCATCGTGTCCTTCTTCCTGGTGTTCATCATCTACCTGCAGGCGGGCCGCGGTGAGTCCGTCCTGTCGGCGGCACTGACCCTGCTGCCCTGGTCCGTCGGCATCGCCGTGGCCAGCGGCACCGGGTTCCAGCTCGCGCCCAAGCTCGGCCGTACGGTGCTGCACATCGGCACGGGCCTGATGACCCTCGCCATGGGCGGGGTCATCGTCACCATCCAGACCGGCGGCGCCGAGGTCTCCCTGTGGTGGTACGTCCCGAGCATGCTCGTCGGCGGCATCGGCATGGGCCTGGTCGCCCCGCTGCTGGTCGACGCCGTGGTGTCCGACGTCCCCCCGACGGAGGCGGGCTCGGCGTCCGGAGTCCTCAGCGCGGTCCAGCAGATCGGCGGCGCGCTGGGCATCGCCCTGGTCGGCCTGGTCTTCTTCGGCTCGGTGAGCGCGCAGGCCCAGAACGTCGCCGAGTCGGTCACCCCGAGGATCCGTACGGCGCTGCAGGCCGCGGGGGCGCCCGCCTCGGCGGCGGAGGAGGCGAGCCGGGGCTTCGTCCGGTGCTTCGTGGACCGGGCGGAGGAGAAGGATCCGACCGCGGTGCCCGCGAGCTGCGCCGAGGCGGAGTCGCCCCAGCAGGACGTCCCGCCCTCCGTGCGCACCGCCTTCACCGCGGCGGCGGATGAGGGCAGGAACGACCTCTTCAACCAGGCGATGACCGCGGCCGGCTGGTACAACGCCGGGGTCTTCTTCCTGACCTTCCTGCTCATCTTCTTCCTGCCTCGCGCGATCAAGGTCCACGCCGAGGCCGACGCGGGCGCGCCGGAAGGGTCGCCCGAACCCGAGCCGGTGAGCTGAGCCCCCGTCGACTGAGTCCGTCGATCGGCGCCGTGATTCCCGGTCCGCCGGAGAGTCCGGCGCCGATCTGCTGCCGCGTGCCGGCCGATGCCATCCCAGAGACGCCACCAGAGAGGTGTCCCATGTTCGAGCCCTCGATCGAGCTGTACGACGATCAGGTCAACAACGACTTCACGGTCGCCATCCTGCAACTGATCTTCTGGGCGGTCCTGGCCCGTCGCCTGTACCGCCTCCCCTTCAGCAAGACCGCCCACAAGCTCAGGCGCAGCAGCCGGAGGCTGGTCGCGGGCGTGGTGGTGGGGGCCCTGCTCGTTCCGGCCCGGCTGTTCACCATCCTCGTCATGGGCGGCTACGGACCGCAGTTCGCGGCGGACCGTCTGTGGATCGGCCTGCCCCTGGTCGCCGTCCCCACGATCTTCGCCCTCGTCCTGACCCTGCCCCGGCTCCGGCGGTTCGCGGTCGCCGAGGTCGCCGACCGGCAGGCCCCGCCCACCCCCGAGCAGCGTCTGCGGGCGGCCGCGCCCGCGGTCACCCTGCCGGCGCGCGCCGTGACCATCGGGGCGCTCATCGCCTTCGCGCGGCTGATCTTCGCTCCGACGCCGCCGCTGTTCATCCCGGCCCTGCTGACCTTCGCCGTCGCCGGCGGCTGGATCCTGGTGCTCGGCCGCAGGCACCGGGCGCGGACGGCCGGTGTGGACGTACGGCCGATGCCGAGCGGTGGGGCCCGCACCCGCCGCAACCTCGTGGGAACGGTGACGGTGCTGGCGCTGGTCGCCGTCTACGCCGCCTGGGACTGGCAGACCAGCAAGCTGCCCGACAGCTACAGCATGATGGACCACGCGATGACCTACGGCGACGGTCCCGAGGTGTCCGGGCACGGCCACCTCGCCGCGGGGGCGGGCGGGGCGAAGGTGCCGTCGGTCTCGGTGGCGGACCTCACCGGACCGCGTACCGGCGTCCCCGACAAGCGCTTCACGCTCACCGCCACCGACGCCAGGATGAAGCTGAGCTCCTCGGCCGAGGTGGACGCGGTGGTCTTCAACGGGCAGCTTCCCGGCCCCGAACTGCGGGTGCGCGAGGGCGACCTCGTCGAGGTGACGCTGGTGAACAGGACACGCGACGTCCCCACCACCCTCCACTGGCACGGCGTCGACGTGCCGAACGCCGAGGACGGCGTGGCAGGTGTCACGCAGGACGCGGTGGCTCCGGGCAAGAGCCACACCTACCGGTGGGTAGCGGGCCAGACGGGGACCTACTGGTACCACTCGCACCAGCAGTCATCGGTGCAGGTCCGCCGGGGGCTCTTCGGCCCCCTGGTGATCGAGAAGGCCGACCCCGGACCCGCGAACCTGAAGGAGTTCACGCTCGCCGCGCACGTCTGGGACACCGACAAGGGCGAGATCAGCTCGCTCAACTCCTACGACACGCTGCGCAGGGAGACCGTTCCCGCGGGCACTCCGGTGCGGATCAGGCTCGTCAACTCCGACAACTTCCTCAAGACGTTCACCCTGGCCGGGGTCCCGTTCAAGGTGACCGCACTGGACGGCAACGACGTGAACGCGCCCACCGAGCTGAGCAAGGTGAAGCTGCCCCTCGGCGGCGGCGGGCGCTACGACCTCGAGTTCGTCATGCCCGCGGGGCCGGTGCGGTTCGCCGACCTGGCCGCGCCGGACGCCGGGCTCCTGATCACGCCCGACGGGAAGGGAGAGCTGGCGCCGCTGCTGGAGGCCCCCGACTTCGATCCGACCCGCTACGGGTCGCCGCGGCCCACGCCGTTCGGGCCGGGCAGCGACTTCGACCGCTCCTTCCAGCTCATCCTGGACAACAAGCCCGGGTTCTTCGACGGCACGCCGTACTACCTGTGGACGGTCAACGGGTCGGTCTTCCCGCACATCCCGATGCTGATGGTGCGCGAAGGGGAGCTCGTGAAGGTCACCGTGGTGAACCGCAGCTTCCTCGAACATCCCCTGCACCTCCACGGCCACCGCGTGCTCGTGCTCAGCCGCAACGGGAAACCGGTCACGGGCAGCCCCGTCTGGCTGGACACCGTCACCGTCGTGGACGGGGAGACCTACGAGCTGGCCTTCAAGGCCGACAATCCCGGGGTGTGGATGGACCACTGCCACAACCTCGAACACGCCGCCATGGGGATGACGATCCACCTGGCCTACGAGAACGTGCACACCCCCTATCTCGCCGGGCGGGCCACCGGGAACGTCCCCGAATAGCGAGCCACGTCCAGCGAGCTGTCGAGCCCCTCTCGAGGGGCGCCCCAGTGAGTCGAGCCACCCTGTGATCGGGCGCGGGAAGCCCGCGACCGACACAGGAGGGTTCGACGATGAGCAGCGCGTCAACGGATGCCGGGCCCGGCCCCGTGGTGAGCGGCCCCGTGGTGAGCGGCCCCGTGGTGAGCGGCCCCGTGGTGAGCGGCCCCGTGGTGAGCGGCCCCGTGGTGAGCGGCGCCGCGGCCACCGGTGCCGTGGTGACAGGCGTCGGTGTCGTGGCACCTACGGGAGTCGGCGCTGAGGAACACTGGCAGGCCGTACTGGCCGGGAAGTCCGGCATCGGCCGGATCAGCCGCTTCGACCCCACCTCCTACCCGGTGCGCCTGGCCGGCGAGGTGCCGGGATTCGCGGCCAGGGAGCGGGTGCCGGGCCGGCTGATCCCCCAGACCGACCACTGGACGCACATGGCGCTGGCGGCGACCCAGGCCGCCCTCGCCGACGCCGGGGTCGATCCCGGTGAACTGCCCGAGTACGAGATGGCCGTGGTGACGGCGAGCTCCTCCGGCGGCACGGAGTTCGGCCAGCACGAGATGGAGCGCCTCTACACCAAGGGGCCCTCGTGGGTCAGCGTCTACCAGTCGATCGGCTGGTTCTACGCCGCCACCACCGGACAGGTGTCGATCAGGCACGGCATGCGCGGTCCCTGCGGTGTCCTGTGCACGGAGCAGGCCGGCGGGCTCGACGCGCTCGGCCAGGCCCGCCGGCTGCTGAGGTCCGGCGCGCGGCTCGTGGTCAGCGGCGGGACCGACGCCTCGTTGTGCCCCTACGGCCTCACGGCCCAGCTCGCCACCGGCCTGCTTTCCACCGAGCAGGACCCCGGCCGGGCGTACCTGCCCTTCGATGCCGCCGCCTCGGGATATCTGCCGGGTGAGGGCGGGGCCATCCTCGTGGTGGAGCGCGACGCCCCGGACGGCTACGGCGCGATCCGCGGGTACGCCGCCGGCTTCGACCCGCGGCCCGGCTCGGGACGGCGTCCCGCGCTGCGCGGCACCATCGAGCGTGCGCTGGCGGACGCCGGCGTCACCCCGGGCGACATCGACGTCGTGTTCGCCGACGCGGCGGGAGTGCCCGAACTCGACCTGGCGGAGGCCGAGGCCATCACCGCGGTGTTCGGCCCCCGGGGCGTGCCGGTCACCGCGCCCAAGACCCTCACCGGCCGCCTGTACGGCGGTGGCGCCGCCCTCGACATCGCGACGGCGCTGTTCGCGCTCCGCGACGACGTCATCCCGCACACCGTGGGACCGACCAGGCTCGCCCCCGGCTGCGAGCTGGACCTCGTGCTCGGTGAACCGCGGGACACCCCCGTGCGCACCGCCCTCGTACTCGCCCGCGGTCACGGCGGTTTCGCCGCGGCGATGGTGTTGTCCGACCTTCACCACATCTCCCGAACCGGAAATATCTCCCGAACCGGAAAGTGAGCGGAACATGCCCGAATTCACCATGGAGGACCTCAAGCAGACGCTGCGCGCGATCGCGGGGGAGGACGAGCAGGTCGACCTGGACGGGGACATCTCCGACGTCTCCCTGGCCGACCTCGGCTACGACTCGCTCGCGCTGCTGGAGCTGGCCAGCCAGGTCGAGAAGCGCTACGGGGTCGTCATCCCCGACGACGCGGTCCACGAGATGGTCACGCCCCGCGCGACCCTCGCGTACATCAACGGCCGCCTCGCCGACACCGTCGAGGTGGCCTGAGATGGCCGGACACACCGACAACCACATCGTCATCGACGCGCCCATCGACGTGGTGTGGCGGATGACGAACGACATCGAGTCGTGGACCGAGCTGTTCAGCGAGTACTCCGAGGCGACGATCATCGAGCGGCGCGGCGACTCCATCCTGTTCCGGCTCGCGCTGCACCCCGACGAGAACGGCACGGTGTGGAGCTGGATGTCCCTGCGCACCCCCGATCCCGCCACGCGCACGGTCCGCTCGCACCGTGTCGAGACGGGCCCCTTCAAGTACATGTCGATCTTCTGGGAGTACACCGAGACGGACCGGGGGGTCCGCATGCGGTGGGTCCAGGACTTCGAGATGAAGCCGGGCGCCCCGGTGGGCGACGAGGCGATGCGCGACCGCCTCAACCGCAACACGCTGGTGCAGCTCCAGCTCATCAAGGACAAGGTCGAGGCCGCCGCGCGCGCGACCGCGGCGATCTGACCCGCCCGGTCACCCGTGATCGCACCCGATCACACCTCATCGGCCCTGACCACATCTGAGACATCTGACAGACCAGGCGAAACGGAGACGGACACGACATGGA
The DNA here is from genome assembly GCA_001570385.1 of Microtetraspora glauca. Lineage (GTDB taxonomy): Bacteria > Actinomycetota > Actinomycetes > Streptosporangiales > Streptosporangiaceae > Microtetraspora > Microtetraspora glauca. Next base: position 248,890 of record BBYL01000016.1, read on the forward strand.
CCTCGGGCTCAGTGGCAAGAAGGCACTCGTCACCGGCGGCACCAGGGGCGTCGGCAGGGGAGTGGTACTGGAGCTGGCGCGTCACGGCGTCGACGTCATCACCTGCTACCGGCAGCCGGGAGAGGCCGCCGCGTCGCTGGAACGCGAGCTCAAGGAGCTCGGCGGGGACCACCACGTGCTGCGCGCGGATCTCGCCGACCCCGCGGAGATCACCGCGCTGCTCGGCGCGTGCGAGAGCCGGTTCGGGCGGCTGGACCTCGTGGTGAACAACGCCGCGACCATCAGCCACGTGCCGTACGAGCGGCTCACCCCCGAGCAGTGGCGGCACATCCTCGACGTGAACGTCACCGGCGTGCACCTGGTCATCCAGGGCGCGCTCCCGCTGATGACGGCCGGCGGCTCGGTGATCAGCATCGGGTCGAAGTCGGCCGAGGTGGGGATCCCGCTCCGCGCCCACTACACCGCGACCAAGGCCGCGCTGACCGGACTGACCCGGTCCCTGGCCAAGGAGTACGGCAAGCGGGGCATCAGATTCACCATGTTGTCCCTCGGCATCATCGCCACCGAGGCGATGGACGCGATGCCCGCCGAGCAGCGCGAGCTCATGGTCCAGCGCTACAGCGAGAAGACCGCCCTGGGCCGGCTCGGCACGCCCGAGGAGGTCGCGGGCGGCGTCCTCTGGCTGGCGAGCGACCTGGCCAGGTTCGTCACGGGCGCGGTCATCGCGGTCGACGGGGGGATCTCCTGATGAGCGACGCGACGTACCGGGTCATGCTGCGCATGCAGATCATCCCCGGGATGGGCCCCGACTTCGAACGGATCTGGCGGAAGGTCGGCGACTCCGTCACCTCCCACCCCGCCAACCGCGGCCAGTGGCTGTCGCGCAGCGAGGAGGAGGCGGACGTCTACTACATCGTCAGCGACTGGGTCGACGAGGCGAGCTTCCGCCGGTTCGAGACCAGCGACCGACATGTGGAGCACCGCAGGCAGCTGCACCCGTACCGGTCGGGCGGGTCGATGGTCACCATGCGGATCGTGGCCCACCTGCCGGGCACCGGCGGGGCCGAGTAGGGAACCCGTCCCGTCCTGTCCGCACCACTCCACCCAACCGGAGTCCCACATGACCAGCATGATGGAGCGATCTCCCGGCTTCCCGGCGGCGCCGTCCGAGGAGCCCGACTGGATGAGCTGCCGCCGCTGCCGGGTCCTCTTGTACCGCAAGAGGTTCGACAGGGCGGGCGGGGTGTGCCCCGAGTGCGGCTGGCACAGCCCGCTCAGCGCCGATCGGCGCGTGGCGACGCTGCTCGACCGGGAATCCGCCGTCCGCGTCGCGCCGCCGGAGACCGTGCACGACCCCCTGTCGTTCGTCGATCTCGAGCCGTACGCCGACCGGCTGTCGAAGGCGCGGGCGCGGACGGGGCTCGACGACGCGGTCCAGGTGGTGCGCGGCACGATCCAGGGCCGGCCCGTCGTGGCGGCCGTCATGGACTTCGCCTTCCTCGGCGGCAGCCTGGGCGCGGCGGCGGGCGAGGCGGTCGCCGTCGCGGCCGAGACGGCGCTCGCCGATCAGGCTCCTCTCCTGCTGGTGACCGCCTCCGGCGGGGCGCGCATGCAGGAGGGGACGCTGTCCCTGATGCAGATGGCCAAGACCGCGGGCGCGATGGCGCGGCTGGACGAGGCGGGGCTGCTGACGATCTCGCTGATCACCGATCCCACGTACGGCGGGGTCGCCGCGTCGTTCGCCACGCTGTCCGACGTCCTGATCGCCGAACCCGGAGCCCGGATGGGCTTCGCCGGGCCGAGAGTGATCGAGCAGACCATCCGCCAGAAGCTGCCCGGCGACTTCCAGACGGCCGAGTTCCTGCTGGGACACGGGCTCATCGACGGAGTCAGGGCCAGGGCCGAGCTGCCGTACCTCCTGGGCACGCTGCTGTCGGCGGCGGCGAGGCGGGAGGACCGCGACGGCGGCGGAGTCAGCGGCGGCGGCGGGGGAGACGGTGGCGGGGGACGGGCCCGTGAGCGGGACGCGGAGGACGTCGCGGTCCGCGATCCACGCGGCCTGACCCGCCGTCCCGTCGACCAGGCCGTACGGCTCGCGCGCGACCTCGGCCGGCCCACGACCCTGGACCACGTCGCCGAGTGGACCGACAGGTTCGTGGAACTGCGGGGAGACCGCGCGGGCGGCGGCGACTGCCCCGCCATCGTCGGCGGCCTCGCCGTCGTGGACGGGCTTCCCCTGGTGGTCGTCGGCCACCAGAAGGGCCACACCACGGACGAGCTGGTCCGCCGGAACTTCGGCATGCCGTCCCCGGCCGGATATCGCAAGGCCATGCGGCTCATGCGACTGGCCGCGAAGCTGCGGCTCCCGCTGGTGACGCTGATCGACACCCCGGGCGCGTACCCGGGGCTGGAGGCGGAGGAGCACGGCCAGGCCCACGCCATCGCCGAGTGCATCCGGCTCATGGGGAGCCTGCCGGTCCCCGTGGTCAGCGTGATCACCGGTGAAGGCGGCAGCGGCGGAGCGCTGGCGCTCGGCGTGGCGAACGAGGTGCTGATCTGTGAGAACGGCGTCTATTCGGTGATCAGCCCCGAAGGGTGCGCGGCCATCCTGTGGCGCAGCCCGGAGGCGGCGGGGACCGCGGCCGCCGCGCTGAAGATCGACGCCGCGTCCATGCTCGAACTCGGCGTCGTCGACGGCGTGGTCCCGGAACCCGACGGCGGGGCGCACCGCGATCCGGCGGCGGCGGCGCGGCTCGTCCGCCGGGCGGTGGTCCACGCGGTGCGGAGGCTGCGCGGGCGCGACGGCGCGGATCTGGTGGCCGAGCGCCGCGCACGGTACCGGCGCTTCGGATCGGTCGACACCTCCCTCAAGGAGAAAGGAATCCTTCCGTGACAGAAACGCTTCCTTCGGCCTCTCCGGACGCCGGCCCTCTCGACCCCGTTCCCGACACCTGGATCGCGACGGAGATCAGCACCGTCTGGCGCACCGTCGTCGACATGGTGGGCGGTGCCTCCCGGCCGCCCAGCCGGATCAGCGTCCAACTCGGTTCGGCCAGCATCGAGATGGAGTGGGGCGCCTCCCCGGAGGCCACCGTGGGCGTCTCCGAAGCCCCGGCCGCGCGGGCGGCGGTGCCGGGAGCGCCTGCTCCGGAGCCGGAGCCGCAGGTGTGGCACGCCGTCCGGGCTCCGCTGGTCGGCACCTTCTACCGCGCTCCGGAGCCGGGGGCCAAACCGTTCGTCGAGGTGGGCGACATCGTCGAGCCGGGCAGGCAGATCGGGATCGTGGAGGCGATGAAGCTGATGAACCCGATCGTCGCCGACACGGCCGGGCGGATCGTGGAGATTCCCGTGGGCGACGGGGAGCCTGTCGAGTACGACCAGCCGCTCCTCCTGCTGGAACCGTGGGAGGGCGAGTGACGGCCGGCCGACGGCCTGACGGTCTCTTCGAGACCGTGCTCGTGGCCAACCGCGGGGAGATCGCGTTGCGGGTCGTCCGTACGTGCCGGGAGATGGGGATAAGGACCGTCGCGGTGTACTCCACCGCCGATCGGGACTCCGCCGCCGTCAGGGCCGCGGACGTGGCGGTGCACATCGGCCCCGGGCCCGCCAAGCAGAGTTATCTGTACCCGCCCGCGATCGTCGAGGCGGCGCTCCGCACCGGGGCGCAGGCCGTCCACCCGGGGTACGGATTCCTGTCCGAAGACCCCGACTTCGCCGAGATCTGCGCGAAGAACGGCCTGGTCTTCATCGGTCCGAGGCCCGAGGTGATGGCGGAGCTGGGGGACAAGGCGCTGGCCAGGAGCCTGATGGCGGACGCGGGACTGCCGGTGCTCCCGGGCACCCGCGAGCCGGTCGACAGCGCGCCGGAGGTCACCGCGGTCGTGGAGGAGATCGGCCTGCCGGTCATCATCAAGGCGTCGGCCGGTGGCGGCGGCCGGGGCATGGCGGTGGTCAGGACGTGGGAGGAACTGCTGCCGGCCTACCGCTCGGTCCGGGCGGCCGCGCGCGCCGTCTTCGGTGACGACCGCGTCTACCTGGAGCGGTACGTGGAGCACGCGCGCCATGTCGAGATCCAGGTGCTTGCCGACGAGCACGGCGGCGTCGTGCACCTGGGGGAGCGCGACTGCTCGGTGCAGCGCCGCCACCAGAAGCTGATCGAGGAGAGTCCCGCGCCCCGCCTCGACCCGGCCACGTCGCGGGCGCTCCGCGCCGCGGCCGTACGCGGTGCGAGAGCGGTGGGGTTCACCGGCGCGGGCACCTTCGAGTTCCTGGTCGACGGGCGGGACATCGCCTTCCTCGAGGTGAACTCACGGATCCAGGTGGAGCATCCGGTGACCGAGATGGTGACCGGCGTGGACCTGGTCCGGGAGCAGATCGCGATCGCCGCCGGCCGGCCTCTCGGGTTCCGGCAGGAGGACGTCCGGCACACGGGCGTGGCCCTGGAGTGCCGGGTCAACGCGGAGGACCCGCGGCGGGGCTTCGCCCCTTGTCCGGGTGTGCTTCACGAGTTCGTCCCGCCGGGCGGCCCGTTCGTCCGCGTGGACACGCACGCCTTCCCGGGCTGGGAGGTCTCCCCCCACTACGACTCGCTGCTCGCCAAGGTGATCGTGTGGGCGCCCGACCGGGAGCAGGCGATCGCGCGGATGGATCGCGCCCTGCGGGAATTCCGGATCGACGGGCGGAACATACGGACGACGAAGGAACTGCTGCGGGACGTGATGGCCGATCCCGTCTTCCGGTCGGGTTCTCACACCACGTCCCTGCTCGACGTGAGACCGGACGCCTGATGTTCTCCGAGAAAAATCGTGACGCTGACCGTCGAACGACGGTCAGCGTTCCTTTTTCGGTTCTTCCGTTAACGTGCTCTTAATACGATCCACATTCTTGAGGCCGTAAAGGAAAAGGTCGAGGCCGAATTCGAATCGCGTGCTGTCGCTTCCCGCCAGGAGACTTTCCACCATGGCGGTCGTATGCGGGAAATGTTCCTTCGGCAGGCTCGCGTAATAGTCGCCCACGCGGCGCCAGTAAGCCTCGACGTCGGACTGCGTGGCACGCCCCCTGACGATGTGGTGGCTGACTTCGAGGGCGTCGGCGGTGACGTAGAGGGTCAGCCGGTCGACCGCCCAGCCGCACACCTGGTCCGGCAGGCCGGCCGACCGCAGGATGGCCAGGAACCCCTCCGCGACCCACAGCCCGTTCGGCCCACAGGGCGCGTACGCCATGCCGATCCTGGCGATGTCGGCGTGGTCGGTCAGCGCGCGCCGCAGCGCGAAGGCGAGTTCCTTGATCTGCTCCTGCCAGCGTGCCGGATCGGCCTTGGGGACCGAGACCTCGCCGAAGACATGGTCGATGAGGAGTTCGAGCAGCTCATCCTTGTTGGCGACGTACACGTACAGCGAGGCGGATCCCGTCTCCAGCTCCTGGGCGACGCGGCGCATGCTGAGGGCGTCGAGCCCCTCCCTGTCCACGATCTCCAGGGCCGTTCGCACGATCAGCTCCTGGGTCAGCGGAGGCTTGCTGGGCGCGGCTTTGGCCGGGGTCCGCCAGGGCGGCGGAGGCGCACCAGGGGGGAGGTGACGGTCTGCCATGCTCGCTCCTCAAACTCTTGCTAACACCGTACTAGATTGGGACAATAGTCGTATAACGAACAGTGATCGGTGCCAGATCGACGTTCGGGCGACCGGCGAGGCGGGGGCCTCCCAACGGAGATGTAATTCTGTTTTGTCGTCCACGGGGGGCGCCGCAATGCGTGACGCGATAAACGGAAGTACTTGACTTTATGGACACGTTCTGGTCAAATCGCTACGCGGCCGAACGGTATTGACTTTCGCTATTTCGTCCGACGCTTCGAGGGTTCGACACCAGCACCACCTCGCACGACCCTCGAAGAAATGACGGGGGTTGATGACAATGTACGTGAGCCTCTTAGGTCCCCTACAAGTGATTCGTGGCGACGATATCGCCACTCCTTCCGCGGGAAAACTGCGACAGCTTCTCAGCCTGCTGGCCCTGTGCGCGAACGGCATCGTACGGACGGAACAGATCATCGAGGAGCTGTGGGAGCAGTGCCCGCCGGTGAGCGTTTCGACCACCCTGCAGACCTACATCTACCTGCTGCGCAAAGACCTTGATCTCGGCCGGTCGCAGCCCACGCGGGTGTCCGGCGCGGGGGAGTCGTGGCAGCCCTCCCTGCAGACGTCCGCGTCCGGCTACCAGCTCTCCCTGGAACCCGGCATGCTCGACTCCCTGCGGTTCGAACAGCTCGCGGAGCGCGGCCGGGTGACGCTGGACGCGGGGAAGACCGCGGCCGCCGCGGACACCCTCGCCGAGGCGCTCCGGCTCTGGCGGGGCCCCGCCCTGGTGGACGTGACCTGCGGGCCGCTGCTCCAGGCCGAGGTGTTGCGGCTGGAGGAGAACCGCAAGAGCACGCTGGAGAACCGCATCGACGCGGATCTCGCGCTCGGCCGGCACATGGAGCTCCTGGGCGAGCTGACCGCGCTGACCGCGAAGCATCCCACGCACGAGGGGTTCCCTGCCCGGTTGATGAAGGCGCTGTACCGCGCGGGCCGCAGGTCGGACGCGCTGGGCGTCTACCAGCGCCTGCGGTACAGCCTCGCGGACGAGCTCGGACTGGACCCCTCCGCCGACATCCGGCAACTGCACCAGAGCATCCTGAACGCCGATCCGCTGCTCGACATGCCGAAGCCCGAGAAGGTCACGGCGGCCGCTCCGGTGCGCGTGGTGCCGTCGCAGATCCCGGCGAGCATTCCGATGATCGTCGGCCGGACGCAGCAGCTCGCGGAGATCCTCGACCTGCTCACCGCTCCTTCACACGATCATCCGTCCGTGGTCATGATCGCCGGCCCACCCGGGTCCGGGACGACGAGCATCTGCACCCACGTGTCCCGCCAGGTGCGCGAATGCTATCCCGACGGTCAGTTCTTCGCCCGGATGCTCGACCACGAGGGCCGCAGGGTGAGTCCCGCGAAAGTGCTGGAGGACTTCCTCAGGGCGATCGGGGTGCCGGAGGACCGGATGCCGCCGTCGGTCGTGGAACGCGCGTACGTCTTCCAGGAATGGGCGCGTTCGAGGAAGACCCTGGTGATGCTCGACGACGTGGTCGACATCAGCCAGGTCGACTGGCTGCTGCCCGCCAACCCGGACAGCGCGTTGCTGGTCACCTGCCGGCGCAGGTTGTCGATCCCGTCCGTCACCACGCTGGTGAACATCCCGCCGCTGAGCGTCGAGGAGGGCGTTCAGCTGCTCATCCACCTGATGGGCAGGGAGCGGGTGGAGCGGGAGCCGGCCGCGGCGCGCCGCCTGGTCGACCTGTGCGACGGCCTCCCGGCGGCGCTCCAGGGGGCCGCGGCGTGCCTGCTGGTGCGCCCGCACTGGACCCTCGAACGGCTGGTCGCCCGGAAGGAGTACGAGCTGGCGGTCTCCGCCACCGCCACCGTCGAGCCGGCCGACGATCCGATGAGCATCTGGGCGAGCGTCAAGCGGACCTACCAGATCGTCCCCCGGCCGGCGCAGATCGCGCTGGGCCGGCTGACGACGCTTCCGGCCACGGTGGTCTCGCTCGACCTCGCGGCGTCGGCTCTGGGGATCGACGAGCACCTGGCCGAGTCGATTCTCGAGGAGCTGGTGGAGTTCCAGCTCCTGGAGACGGAGTCCGACGCGGAGCGCGAGAACGGCCTCGACTACTGGTTTCTGCCCACCCTCCGCCGGATAGGGCACCAGCTCGCGGGCGCCGGGCACAAGCGGCACGGGATCGAGAGCGGGACCCACGGCGTCCACAGCGGGCCCCGGGGTGAGCAAGGGCTGTCCCGGGTCTCCTGACGTGCCGTGATCGATGATCAGCCGGTTGCCCGGCCGATGGCGCCACATGGGGTTCGGCCGGTGTTCCGGTGGCGCATGGTTGGTGCCGGGCCGGTGTTCCGGCGGTGCGTGGACGATGCCGGGCCGGTGTTCCGGCGGTGCTCAGTGGTCGGCCAGGCGATGGCCGGAACCGCGCCAGCCGGTGAATCCTCCTTCCAGGGGGCGGGCCCGGCGGCCGTGTTCACGCAGGAGCCGGACGGCCCGTGGGGACACGACGCAGTACGGACCCCCGCAGTAGGCGACGATCTCGACATCGTGCGGCAATTCGTCGAGACGATCCCGGAGTTCCTCCAGCGGCAGCGAGACCGCCCCGGGAAGATGCCCTTCGGCGTACGAGTCGGCCGACCGCACATCGATGACCATGGTGTTCGGGTCGGCGAGCCGCCCGGCCAGTTCGTCGGCGGTCACTCCCTCCAGGGAGTCGATGTGCTCCGACACCGCGTCCCTGAGATCGGCGAGCCGCTCGTGCGCGAAGTCGCGCAACTGGCCGAGGAACAGCGGCACACGCTCGTCGGCCAGACGGTAGTAGATCCGCGTCCCCTCCCTCCTGCTCGTCACGAGGTGAGCCGCGCGGAGCTGTTGCAGCTGGGCCGAGGTGTTCTTCAGCGCGATCCCCGCCTCCTCGGACAACTCCTCCACCGTGCGCTCCCCCTCGGTCAGGACATCGAGCAGCCGCAGCCGCACGGGGCCGGCGAACGCCTTCCCGATGCGGGCGAGCTGCTGGTAGATCGGTTCCTCGGGGAATCCGGCCATGGTCAGACCATGTACTGGTCGTGACGGCTGAAGACCTCTGTCCACTCCTCGGGACTGAGCTCCCGGTCGCTGGCCGCGATCTCGGCGAGTTCCTCGAAGTACGCCTCGCGCGGTGCTCCCGGCGTGAACAGCAGCAGCATCGAGGCCGGCTCGCCCGACTCGTTCCGGAACGCGTGCACCCCGCCCTCGGGCACGTACAGGAAGTCGCCCGGCGTTCCCTCGACCCAGCGCTCCCCGTTGTACAGCCGGATGGTGCCGGACAGGACGTAGAAGGACTCGGTCATGGTCCGGTGGAAGTGCGGGCTGGGGCCGGACGGTCGCGGTCCCATCTCCCACCGGTAGAGACCGAAATGCCCGTGGGTCGAGGCCCCGGTGGCCAGGTGGTGGACGTTGGTCCCCGTACCGTCCGGCCGCATGATCAGGTCCGGCGGCGCGGACGCGGGCCGGAAGACCCCGCTGTTCTCGCCGTTCTCGCCCAGATAGCGCGCCTCGGGATACGACATGGCAACTCCTCTCATATTCCAACGATTTTTGGAATAGTACCCTGTGCTGCCTGAATGCGGATCATTCGTGCGAGATGGGGCACTGGCCAACCGGTCCTGCCCGAGGCCGCCTCCGATGTCCTGCCGGAGGGCCTCCCGGACGTCCCACCGGATGTCCGGTCCAAAGCCCGGTCCGAGGCCCGGTTCGTGTCCGGTCCGAGGCCCGGTTCGTGTCCGGTCCGAGGCCCGGTCCAAGGCTCTGTTCGTGGACCTGCTCATGCCCTGGTCGTGGGCCTGTTCGGGTCGTGTCCGAGGGCCTGGGACGCCAGGCGTCCGCGACGGCGTGTCCGGCCGGTGACCCGCGGCCTGCCCGCCCACCGTGGACCCATGACGAAGCGGCCCAGGCGGGCATCGCGGCGCGGAACGGCATATGACACGCGGCTGGTCATCGCCGCGAGAGCGTTGCGCACCTTCGGGTACGGATGTACCAGCGTCCTGCTGGCGGGAATGCTCGCTCAGGACGGCGACGCTCCATGGCAGACCGGGATGCTGCTGGCGACCGCGTCCGCGGGCTCGGTGGCGTCCAGTCTGGCGTTGGGGCTGTTCGCCGACCGCTGGGGGCGCCGTCGCGCGTTGATCGTGTGCGGATGCCTGATGGCGGCCGCCGGAGCGGTCTTCGCTGTCAGCGAGTCCTTCCCGGCCCTGGTCGCCGCGGCGTTCGTCGGCACCATCTCGCCCTCGACCAACGACAACACGCCTTTCTCCGGAGTGGAGCAGTCGATACTCGCGCAGACATGCGCGCCCGCCCGGCTCACCGCGATGTTCACCGTCTACAACGTGACGGCCCTGGCGGCAGGGGCGCTGGGCGGGCTCGCCGCCGCCGCGCTGGGGCTGCAACACGTTGTCTCGCCCGGTGACGCCGCGTTCGCGCTGTACGCCCTGCTGGCAGGCTGCACGGTGCTGTTGTTCCTGCGGCTCTCACCCGCCGCCGAAGCCCAGCCCGTCGCCTCCACTCTCTCCGAAGCCCGGCCCGCCGCCCAGGTCGAGCCGGTTCCCGGAGCCGCCGTGCCTACCGCCCAGGTCGAGCCGGTTCCCGGAGCCGCCGCGGCATCCGCCTCCGCGGGTGGGACCCCCGCTGCCTCCCGTGCGGGGACCGCCCCGGCGGCAATGCCGCGGCTGCCGCGTCAGGTACGCCGTCTTGTGGGGCTGTTCGCCGTCGACGCCTTCGCGGGGGGCCTGGTGGTACAGGCGGTGCTCGCCTGGTGGTTCGCGCACCGCTTCGGCGCCACCACGACACAACTCGGCCTGGTCTTCTTCGCCGCGAACCTGCTGCCCGCCCTCGCCCAGCTCGCCGCGCCCCTGCTGGCCGCGCGCCGTGGACTGCTCGCCGCGATGCTGGTGCCGCACTTCGTGTCCAACCTGATCCTCGCCTGCGTCGCCTTCGCCCCCGATCTGGGCAGCGCGATCACCCTGCTCCTGCTGCGCCAGACCCTGTCGAAGATCGACGTACCGGCGCGCCAGGCGTTCACGGCGGCCATCGTGCGACCGAGCGAGCGCACGGCGGCGGCCAGCATGGCCGGCATCGCCCGCAGCGTCGCCGTCTCCGTGAGCCCCGTCGTCGCCACCGCGCTGCTCACCGGGCCGCTCGGCCTCGTGGGCGCGCCCCTGCTGCTCGGTGCCGCTCTCGCCATCGGGTACGACGTGACGATCTGGCGCACCTACCGTTCGGTCCCTCTGAGCCTCGACGTCTGATCGTGTGCCGTCCCCGGACGGCGGTGGTTCGGCGACGGGCGGGCCCGGATTCGGTGCCCGGCCGTCACGCCGCGTTCTCGTGCACTCGTGCACTCGTGCACTCGCGCTCTTGTAGTGCTGCCGTACGCCGTGCGCCGGTCCCTTCCGCCGGAGCCCGGATGACGACCGACCGGACCGACCGGAGCGACCGGACGCCGGCTTGATCGACGTGCGACCCACCGCCGCGTGCGTGCCGGTCGTGTCCAAGGCCTGTACTGTCTCGGCCCGCCGTTCCCGCCGGTCCGGCCTTCCGGCGGGGTCAGGCGATCTTCTGAGAGGTCATGAACCGCCTGATTTCCGGACCTTGACACCTTTCCCCTTATTTCCTACTTTTTTACTGGGCATTTGCGGAGAGGAACCCATGTGACCACTTCCACCGATGCACTGCCACGCAAGCGGGTCCACCTGGCGGCGCACTTCCCCGGCGTGAACAACACCACGGTCTGGGCGGACCCCCGCTCGGGCAGCCAGATCGACTTCGCCTCCTTCGTCCACCTGGCCCGTACGGCGGAGCGCGGCAGATTCGACTTCTTCTTCCTCGCGGAAGGGCTGCGGCTGCGCGAGCTCAAGGGGCGCATCCACGATCTCGACGTGGTGGGGCGCCCCGAGAGCCTCACCGTGCTGGCCGCGCTTGCCGCCGTCACCGGCCGTCTGGGGCTGGCCGGTACGGTCAACGCCACCTTCAACGAGCCGTACGAGCTGGCCAGGCGGCTGGCGACGCTCGACCACCTGAGCGAGGGCCGGGCGGCGTGGAACGTGGTGACCAGCTCCGACGCCTTCACCGGGGAGAACTTCCGGCGCGGCGGCTACCTCGACCGGGCCGACCGCTACACCCGGGCCGCCGAGTTCGTCCGGGTGTCGCGCGAGCTGTGGGACTCCTGGGCGCCCGGCGACCTCGTCGCCGACCAGGAGAGCGGCCACTTCGTACGGCACGGCGACGTCGGCGCGGTCCGCCACGACGGGCCGCACTTCACCGTCGAGGGACACTTCAACGTCCCACGCGCCCCTCAGGGCCACCCCGTGATCATCCAGGCGGGAGACTCCGACGAGGGCCGTGAGTTCGCCGCCTCGACCGCGGACGTCATCTTCAGCAGGCACGGCACGCTGGAGGAGGGCAGGGCCTTCTACACCGACGTCAAGCGCCGGTTGTCCCGCTACGGGCGCGAGCGGCACGAGTTGAAGATCATGCCGGCGGCGACCTTCGCGCTCGGGGACACCGATGAGGAGGCCGCCGAGCACGCCGCCGAGATCCGACGCCTGCAGGTGAGCCCCCAGACGGCGATCGCCTTCCTGGAACAGATCTGGGGCAGGGACATGTCGGCGTACGACCCCGACGGGCCGTTGCCCGACGTCGAACCCGAACAGGAGGGCGGCGTCTCGCAGGGGCGGGTCCAGGTCGCCGACCGGGCCGCGGTCGCCGCCAAATGGCGGGCCGTGGCCGAGGAGAAGAACCTGACGATCCGGCAGCTCGTCATCGAGATGACCGGCCGCCAGTCGTTCGTCGGATCGCCCGCGACGGTGGCCCGGCGGATCGACGAGTTCGTCCAGGCGGACGCCGCCGACGGCTTCATCCTCGTCCCGCACCTCACCCCGGGCGGGCTGGACGACTTCGTCGACAGGGTCGTGCCGCTGCTGCAGGAACGCGGCGTGTTCCGCGCCGACTACGAGGGCACCACGCTCCGCGATCACCTGGGACTCGCCGTGCCCAGGTCCCTACCGGAGGCCGCACCAGCCGCCACATCCGGCGACGCACCCCGCCTCGTGCCGGAAGCCGTGCCAACGGCAGTGCCCGCAGCAGTGCCGGCGGCCGTACCGGAAGGAGAGTCATGACGACGCCCCTGCACCTCGCCGTCGCGCTCGACGGGGCCGGCTGGCACCCGGCGGCATGGCGTGAGGAGGGCGCGCGGCCCCGCGACCTGTTCAGCGCGCGCCACTGGGCCGCCCTGGTCGCGGAGGCGGAGCGCGGGCTGCTCGACTTCGTCACCATCGAGGACGCGCTCGGCCCGCAGTCCACCGCGCCCGACGGCCCGGACGGCCGGACCGACCGAGTACGCGGCCGGTTCGACGCGGTGCTCCTCGCCGCGCGGGTCGCGCCGCTCACGTCGCGGATCGGGATCGTCCCGACGGCCACCACGACCCACACCGAGCCCTTCCACGTGGCGATCGGCATCGCCACCCTCGACCACGTGAGCGGCGGCCGGGCCGGCTGGCGGGCGCAGGTCTCCGGCCGGCGGGCCGAGGCCGCGCACTTCGGGCGCAGGGACTTCCCCGTGCTCGATCCGGAGCACCTGGACGATCGCCACGTCGGGGACCTCTTCGAGGAGGCCGCCGACGCGGTGGAGGTGGCCCGCCGGCTCTGGGACAGCTGGGAGGACGACGCCGAGATCCGCGATGTGGCCACCGGCCGGTTCATCGACCGGGACCGGCTGCACTACATCGACTTCTCCGGGCGCTGGTTCACCGTCAAGGGCCCCTCGATCACGCCGCGCTCCCCGCAGGGGCAGCCGGTCGTCACCGCGCTCGCCCACGCGCGGGTGCCGTACGAGTTCGCGGCGCGGTCGGCCGACGTCGTCTACGTGACCCCGCACGACCGCGAGGAGGCGCGGCGGATCGTCGAGGAGGTGCGCGCCATCCCCAGGGACGGGGCGCCACTGAAGATCTTCGCCGACCTCGTCGTCATCCTCGGCGCCGACGCGGCCGAAGCGGCCGAGCGCGGGGCGCGGCTCGACGAGGTCGCCGGAGCCGAGCTCACCTCCGATGCCGCGATCTTCACCGGTAGCGCGGGAGAACTGGCCGACCTGCTCCTCGACTGGCAGCGGGCCGGGATCCAGGGATACCGGCTGCGCCCGGCGGCGGTGCCGTACGACCTGGAGCGGATCACCCGCGAGGTGACCGCCGTGCTGCGCGGGCGGGGCGCCTTCCGCGCCGCGTACGAGGCGGGCACCCTGCGCGGGCTGCTCGGCCTGCCCCGCCCCGTGAGCCGCTACGAGGAGGCGACCACGTCGTGAAGTTCCTGGCCATCACGCTGATCGTGCACGACACCGCCGGCTCCGCAGCGTCCGGTCCGACCACGTCCACCAGGTCCAGCGCGTCCGCCGGCTCCGGCACGTCCACCACGGAACGGTTCCGCGAGGTGGTGGACAACGCCGTGCTCGCCGAGGAACTCGGGTTCGACGGCTTCGGCGTGGGCGAGCGGCACGAGCGTCCCTTCATCTCCTCGTCACCGCCGGTGGTGCTCAGCCACATCGCCGCGAAGACGTCGGAGATCCGGCTGTTCACCGCCGTCACCACGCTCAGCCTGCTCGACCCGGTCCGGGCGTACGAGGACTACGCCACGCTCGACCACCTCTCCGGCGGGCGCCTGGAACTGATCATCGGTAAGGGCAACGGGACCGCGCAGGCGCAGCTCTTCCACGTCACCCCCGAGGACCAGTGGGAGCGCAACCGCGAAGGATACGAGCTGTTCCGACGGCTCTGGCGCGAGGACAGGGTCACCTGGGACGGGCGGTTCAGGCCGTCGCTGACCGACGCGGAAACCTGGCCGCGCCCGCTCCAGCGGCCGGTCCGCGTCTGGCACGGCAGCGCCACCAGCAAGGAGTCCGTCGATCTCGCCGCGAGGTACGGCGACCCGCTGTTCTCCGCGAACGTCACCAATCCCATCGACCCGTACGGCGAGCTGATCGACCACTACCGGGAACGCTGGGCGCACTACGGGCACGACCCCGCCGACGCCCTGGTCGGCGCGGGGACCGCCGGGCTCCACGTCGCGCGGACCTCGCAGGAGGCGATCGAGACCTACCGGCCGATCTTCGCCGCGCGCCAGGAGACGTTCAGGAGGCACGGCGTCCCCCCGGTGTTCCACTCGCTGGAGGACGCGATCGAGCGCGGTTCCATCCTGGTCGGCAGCCCGCAGCAGATCATCGACAAAGTTCACCGCTACCACGATCGGTTCGGTCATGAGGTGATGCATGTGCAGGCCGACGCCGACGGACTGCCTCCCGCACGGCACCGGGCCTCGCTTGAGCTGTTCCAGGCGGAGATCGCCCCGGTGCTGCGCAAGGAGATCCCCAGCAGGCCCTTCCCCGGGAGGCTGTCATGACCGTTCCGCTCTCCATCCTCGACCTGTCGCCGGTTCCCTCCGGAGGCGGCGTCGCCGACGCGCTGCGCAACACCGTCGACCTCGCCCGCCGGGCCGAGGAACTCGGCTACCGCCGGTTCTGGGTGGCCGAGCACCACTTCGCCACGGGGGTGGCCGGCTCGGCACCCGCCGTGCTCGTCGGCCTGATCGCCGCCGCGACGCGCCGGATCAGGGTCGGTTCCGGCGCGGTGCTGCTCGGGCACCAGACGCCGGCGGCCGTGGTCGAGCAGTTCGGCCTCGTCGACGCGCTGCACCCCGGCAGGATCGACCTCGGCATCGGCCGGTCCGGCCGCCGCCGTGAGGAGTTCGCCGCCCGCGAGTCCGCGTCCGCCCGCGACTCCGCGTCCACGGCCGGCCGGGGACCGGCCGGGTGGCGCACCGTCGACGGACTGCTGATCCCGGCGCCGTTCTCCTACGCCGAACTGGCCCGCTCACCCGAGCTGGCCTTCCAGGAGTCCCTGCTCCAGCAGCCCGGCGCGTCGACCCCCGACTTCGCCGAGCAGGTGGACGACATCATCGCGTTCCTTCGCGGGACCTACCGCTCCGCCGACGGTCTGACCGCGCACGCCGTACCCGGCGAGGGAGCCGACCTGGCGCTGTGGATCCTCGGCAGCAGCGCCGGGCAGAGCGCCCGGCTCGCGGGGAAGCTGGGCCTGCCGTTCGCCGCGAACTACCACGTCAGCCCGGCCACGGTGCTGGAGGCGGTGGAGGCGTACCGGGACGCGTTCACACCGTCGCAGGTGCTGGCCGAGCCGTACGTGCTCGTCTCCGCGGACGCTGTCGTCGCGCCGGACGACGCGACGGCGCGCGAGCTGGCCAAGCCGTACGCGCTGTGGGTGCATCGCATCCGCACCGCCAAGGGCGCCCCGCCGTACCCCACTCCGGCCGAGGCCGACGCCTTCCCCTGGACCGAGTGGGACAGGGCGCTGGTCGCGGACCGGGTCGAGACCCAGTTCGTCGGCTCGCCGGAGACCGTCGTCGCGGGGCTGCGGGTGCTCCAGCGGGCGACCGGAGCCGACGAGGTCCTCGTCACCACGATCACCCACGGGCACGCCGACCGGGTGCGCTCGTACGAACTGCTCGCCGCCGCGTGGGAGAACGGGTGACCCCGGCCCGTGGGCGGCGGCGTCGGCGCGGCGCCGGGCAGGCGCTGAACGGGCGTTGAGCCGGCGCCGAACAGGCGCCGAACGGAGCGGCGGGGCCATGTCCCGGCGGAAAGACCAGGAGGCATACCAGTGAAGCTGACCAGAAGCGGACTTTCTCTGATATTGCTCATCGCCCTGACCGCGTGCGGCTCCTCGGAGGGGACCTCAGGCGAGGTGTCCGGGAAGGCGTCCGGCGGCGGCTCGCTGACCTGGGCGATCGAGACGCAGCCGATCACCTTCAACCCCCAGCTGTGGGCGCAGAACAAGGCAAGGCTGCTGGTGTTCAACCAGTTCGACGCGCTGGTGGCCCGGGGCGCGGACGGCGGGTTCGTCCCCTGGCTGGCGAAGTCGTGGAAGATCTCCGCCGACCGGCTGACGTACACCTTCGAGCTGCGGGACGACGTGACCTTCCACGACGGGACGAGGTTCGACGCGGCGGCGGCGAAGGCCAACCTCGACCAGTTCCTGGTACCCGGATACAACCCGGCGGTGGCCGCGATCCAGTTGCACGCGTTCGACCGGGCGGAGGTGGTGTCCCCGACCACATTGAAGATCACCCTGAACGAGCCGGACGGGTTGTTCCTCGACTTCCTCTCCTCGCCCCTCGGCGGGCAGGTGTCCCCGAAGTCCCTGAAATCCGCCAAGGACCTCAAGGCGGGCGGTGCCGACGTGGTCGGCACCGGACCGTTCATCCTCGACCGGTACGTCCAGGGGCAGGAAGTGCACTACCGGCGCAACCCCGCCTACCACTGGGCGCCGGAAGGAGCCGCCCACCAGGGGCCCGCGTACCTGTCCGAGGTGACCTACCGCTTCCTCTCCGAGGCGGCCGTACGCGTCGGGGCGCTCACCTCCGGGCAGGTGCAGGTGATCGAGGGCGTCCCGGCCACCGAGGTCGCCCTGGTCAAGGCGGATCCGGGCCTCACCTTCCAGTCCGCGCTCAACTCCGGCACGTCGTTCTCGTACTACTTCAACGCCTCGCGGCCGCCGTTCGACGACGAGAGGGTACGGCGGGCCTTCCGGGAGGCCGTCGACCTCGACACGGTCCTCGCCTCCGTCTACCGGGGGACGGCGACGCGGGCGTGGAGCGTCGTCGCCCGGACCAGCCCGTTCTACGACCCGTCCCTGGAGAAGACCTACGGAGGAGACGCGGCGAAGGCGAACGCCCTCCTCGACGCGGCCGGATGGACCACGCGGGACGCGGAGGGCTACCGGGTCAAGGACGGCAAGCGGCTCACCGCACGCACCGTGGCCTCCGCGCCGTTCGTGCGGGACCGCCGCGACATCCTCGCCCAGGCCATCCAGGCCCAGGTGAAGCAGACCGCCGGCATCGACTTCCAGGTCAAGATCGTGGATCAGGGAACCGCCCAGAAGGCGCTCGACGACAACGAGTACGAGGTCTTCGAGAACTCGCGCGGAGACTCCGACGTGGGAGCCGCGCTCAACCTCATCCTGCCGGAGGGCGCGGCCATCAACCGCACCCGCTTCCACGACCCCGAGACGGAGAAGCTGCTCGCGCGGGCGTCGGCCAGCTCCGACACCGCGGAGAGGAAGAAGCTCTACGGCCAGGTCCAGCGGGCGGTGGTGTCCGACCACGCGATCGTCTTCCCGATCTACGTCCCCGCCGACCAGATCGCCGCGCGCGCGACCGTGCAGGGGCTCGGCTTCGACCCCGTGGCGGGCACCCCGCGCAGCGCGTACGACGTCCGGGTCGGCACATGACCGCCACCCGGACGCCGGAGGCCGCGGCCGGGCCGGTGGTGCCGCCCCCGCCCGGCCCGGCGGCCCGCCGGTTCGGCCCGGCGCTCCGGTGGCTCGGACCGGTGGCGCGCCGGGCGGGCTCCGGGCTGGCGGTCCTGTGGGCGGCCGCGACCGCCGCCTACGGCGCGCTGCGGCTGGCCCCCGGTGACACCGTGGACATCCTGATCGGGGAGGGGGCCGACACCCCCGGGATCCGGGCGCAGATCATCCGCGAATGGGGGCTCGACCGGCCCGAGATCGTCCAGTACCTCGGCTATCTGGGCCGCCTCCTCCACGGCGACCTCGGCCGTTCCTACCAGCTCCAGCGGGGAGTCGGCGACATCCTCGCCACCCAGGTGGGCCCGACCGTGCGGCTCACCCTCGCCGCGGCCGCGACCGGCGTCCTGCTCGCCCTCGCCGTCGCGCTGGGAACGGCGGGCAGGGCGCGCCGGCTGCGCCGTGCGGCCTCGGCGGCGGAACTGGTGTCGGTGTCGGTCCCGCCGTTCGTGATCGGCATCCTGCTGCTCACCGTCTTCTCGTTCACGCTCGGCTGGTTCCCCGTCTCCGGCGCGGGGGATCCGACGGCGCTCGTCCTCCCGGCCCTGGCCCTCGGCCTCCCCATCGCCGGAGTGCTCGGCCAGGTGCTCCGCGAAGGACTGGAGCGCGCGCTGGAACAGCCCTTCGCCCTCACCGCGCGGTCGCGCGGGCTCACCGAGCGGGCGCTCGTCGCAAGGCACGCCCTCCGCCACGCGCTGCTCCCCGCGGTGACGCTCGTCGGCTGGTTCACCGGCGTGCTGCTCGGCGGGGCCGTCATCATCGAGGCGCTCTTCGGCCGCCCCGGCCTCGGCCAGGTGACGATGCTGGCCGTCACCGGGAAGGACATGCCTGTCGTCATGGCCGTCGTCATCCTCTCCGCGGTCGTCTACGTCGCGGTCAGCACCCTGCTCGACCTCGCCTACCGGCTCATCGACCCCCGGCTGAGGAGCGTGCGATGACCACCGCCGCGGTCGCCGCCGCCGTGACCCGCAGGCCGTACCGGCCGCGCCCCGGGGCGGTCCTCGCCGGGCTCTTCCTCACCCTGCTCGCCGTCGCCGTCGTCGCACCCGGCCTGGTCACGGGTGTGGATCCGCTCGCGGCCGATCCGCTGCGCGCCCTGGCGCCGCCCGGCCCGGAGCACTGGCTCGGCACCGACCACCTGGGCCGGGACGTGCTCGCCCGGATCGTGTACGGCGCGCGGCACTCGCTCAGCATCGGGGTCCTGGCCACCGGCCTCGCCGTGACCGCGGGGGTGCTGCTCGGGCTGGCCGCCGGACTGTCGCACCGCTGGGTGGACGAGGCGCTGGCCCGCTCGTTCGACGTGCTGTCCACCTTCCCCGAACTGCTGCTCGCCCTGCTCGTCATCGCGATCACCGGCCCCGGGACCGGAAACGTGATCCTGGCGATCGGCATCGCCCAGATCCCGAACTACGCCCGCGTGATCCGGGCCCAGACCTTCGTCGTACGGCGGGCCGGATACGTCGAGCAGGCGGTGACCTCGGGGCTGCCCCGCGCCGCGATCACCGCGCGCCACGTGCTGCCGAACGTGCTCGGCCCGATCCCCGTGCTCGCCACCATCGGGCTCGGGCAGGGCGTCATCGCCGCCTCCGGCCTCAGCTTCCTCGGCATGGGACCACAGCCGCCCGCCGCCGAATGGGGCGCGATGCTCTCCGAGGCCCGCAACTATCTCCGGGTCGCCTGGTGGGTGGCGCTGTTCCCCGGCATGGCGATCACGTTGACCGTCGTCTGCCTGACCGTGATCGGCCGGCGCCTGCAGCGCCGCTTCGAGGGGAGGACCCCATGACGGAGCCGGTGAGCGTCCGGACGGCGGTACGCGTGGCGAGCGAACCGCTGGTGGCCGTCGAGGAGCTGCGCGTCTCCTTCCCCTCCGCCGGAGTCGAGGCCGTACGCGGTGTGTCGCTGTCCGTCGCCCCGGGGGAGTGCGTGGCCGTCGTCGGCGAGTCCGGCTCGGGCAAGAGCGTGACCGCGCGCTCCCTGCTCGGGCTGGCCGGGCCGGGGGCGGCGGTGCGGGCGTCCCGCTTCACGATGGCGGGCCGGGACGCGCGGGGCTTCGGCCCGCGTGACTGGCGGCGGATCCGCGGACGGTTCGCCGGGCTGGTCCTGCAGGACGCGCTCGTCTCGCTCGATCCGCTGCGCACCGTCGGGGACGAGATCGCCGAGGTGCTCGCCGTCCACGACGTCGTGCCCCGGCCCGGCCGTACGGCCCGGGTTGTCGAACTCCTCGCCTCTGTGGGGATCCCCGATCCCGAGATCCGGGCCGGGCAGTACCCGCATGAGCTCTCCGGGGGGCTGCGGCAGCGCGCGCTGATCGCCTCGGCCGTCGCGGCCGACCCCGAACTGATCATCGCGGACGAGCCGACCACCGCGCTCGACGTCACCGTGCAGGCGCAGGTCCTCCGGCTGCTCGCCGACCGCAGGGCCGCGGGCACGGCGGTGCTGCTGATCAGCCACGACCTGGCCGTGGTCGCGTCGCTCGCCGACCGCGTCCTCGTCATGAAGGACGGGCTCGTCGTCGAGGAGGGGCCCACCGAGCGCGTGCTGTCGTCGCCCGGCCACGAGTACACCCGGTCCCTGCTGGCGGCCGTGCCCTCGGCCTCGTCCAGGGGCACCCGGCTGTCCGCCCCCGCCGTGCCGCTGCCCGAGCGGGCGGCGGGCCACGCGCCGGAGGTCCTCGCCGCGACGGACCTGTCCCTCTCGTACGGCTCCCGCCGCGCGGTGGACGGCGTCTCCTTCACCCTCCACCGGGGCGAGACCCTCGGCGTCGTGGGGGAGTCGGGATCGGGCAAGACGACGCTGGCCCGGCTCGCCCTCGGCCTGCTCGACCCCGGATCGGGCGAGGTGCGCCTGCACGGTCAGCTCTGGAGCGGCGTCCGCGAACGGCGGCGCCGGCCCCGGCGTCCGGCGATCCAGCTGATCTCGCAGAACCCGCTGGAGTCGTTCGACCCCCGCCACACCGTCGGCCGCCTGGTCGCCGAACCGCTGCGCGGCCTTCCCCGGCGAGAGCGCCGGGCCCGCGCCCTGGAGCTCCTGGAACGCGTCGGCCTGGCCCCCGGCCTCGCCGCCCGCCATCCCCGGGAGCTGTCCGGCGGCCAGCGCCAGCGGGTCGCCATCGCCAGGGCGCTCGGCCCCCGGCCCGACGTCCTCGTCTGCGACGAGCCGGTCTCGGCGCTCGACGTGTCGATCCAGGCCCAGGTCCTGGACCTGCTGGCCGAGATCCAGGCGGAGGACGGCACCGCCCTGCTGTTCGTCTCCCACGATCTCGGGGTCGTCCACCACATCAGCGACCGGGTGCTGGTCATGAAGGACGGGCGCGTCGTCGAGGAGGGCGACGTGGACGACGTCTTCTTCCTGCCCCGGCACCCGTACACGCGGGACCTCGTCGCCGCCGTCCCCCACCTCCCGACCTGACCCCGACCACCCGGCCGGTCCGCCAAGGCTCTGAGGAACGGGGGGTGACCAGGCCGGACTCGTAGGCGAGGACGACGAGCTGCGCGCGGTCGCGCGCGGCGCGGCGGGCGTTCCCGGCGTTCCTGACGTTTCCTCGAATTCGAAGATCCTCAGCGGTTAGCATGGCGGTGCGCGCTGACCATTCGCACTGACTGGGCGCTGACAAGGTGACGTCGAGAAGGCGGGACGCCACGTGGACACAGAGGGCTGGGCGGTCAGCGTACCGACGGGGTACCGCGTCGGCGACTGGCAGGTGACCAGGCCCATCGCCTCCGGCAGCTGGGCCAGCGTGTACGAGGGGCGGCCGGTGACCGGCGACGCGGCGCCGGTGGCGTTGAAGTTCCTCCCCACCGGCACCGTCACCCGCCGCCAGCTGCGCCACCTGCGGGACATGACCCAGCGGGAGATCCGGCTGCACCACACGCTCCAGCACCCGCGCATCGTCCGGGTCACGGAGACACTCGTCGTGGACGACGTGAACGATCCGGAACTCGACGGCGCCTGCGTCCTCGTCATGGAGCTCGCCGAGAGGTCCCTGGCCGACCTGCTCCGCGCCGGAACGCCGGGCACGCCCGTTCCGGACGCGCAGAGGCTGATCATCGAGATCTGCGAGGGGCTGGCGCACCTGCACGCCGAAGGCTGGTTGCACGGCGACCTCAAGCCGAGCAACGTGCTCGTCATGGCCGACGGTTCGATCCGGCTCGCCGACTTCGGCCTGGCCACGGAGATCGACGGGACCCACGGCTACCTCCCTCCGGCCGGTTCGGTCGATCACGTGCCCCCGGAGCGCTGGGGCGAGCCGCTGACCGAACGCGGCTACGCCGTACGGACCTCGGCCGACATCTGGGCGCTGGGCGTGACGGCCTGCCAGCTGCTCACCGGCCATCTGCCCTTCAACGCCCCCACGGCACGCGCCCGGTACGTCGCCGCCGCGGAGTACGCGGCCGGGGAGCGGCCCCTCTCGTTCCCCGCCACCCTGCCCGACGCCTGGCGCTCCTGGATCGGCGACTGCCTGTCGCCCCGGCCGAGGTCCCGGCCCGAGGCGGCGCGTCAGCTGCACCGCGCCCGCCTGCTGGCCGGTACCGTACGCGTTCCGAGCCGGAGAAGGCATCGCGCCGTCGTGGGCTTGGCGGCCGCGGCGCTCCTCACGCTGGCGGCGGGTACGGGGGCGACGCCGACGCACGGTCCGGCCGATCCGTACGCACGCTGGCTGCGTACCGACTCCGACATCCCGCGCGCATATCGCGCGCTGATCGTCCAGGCCGGCACCATGTGCGACGAGCCCGGCCTCACCCCGGCGCTCGTCGCCGCCATCCTGAAAGTGGAGAGCGGCTTCGACCCGCACCTGTCCGATCCCACCAAGGACGAGTACGGCATCGCGCGGTGGACGCCGTCAGTGCTGCGGTACTACCTTCCGCCGGACAGGAGGGGCGAGATACTCACGCCTCCGCTGTCCCCCGAGGACTCCATCCCCGCCGTCGGCCGCTACCTGTGCGTACGGCTGCCGCTGCTGGCCGGGGTGCCCGGGGACCACGGCCTGCTGGGGGCGGCGGCGTTCCGCTCGTCCGACGACGTGATCCGCGAGGAGAAGGGAGTTCCGGCCCGTTTCCAGCCGTACGTGGAGCGTGTCCGCCAGTACCGCGCCGCCTACAAGCCGTGAGAAGCGCCGGGCCGTCGGGCAGTGCTCAGCGGTCGGGCAGTGCTCAGCTGTCGGATGCTTAGCCGTCGGGCAGCGCTCAGCCGTCGAGCAGCGCCAGGTGTTCTTCGGTGACCAGGTCGAACCGGAGCGCGACGGACACCAGGGCGGCCCGCTGCCAGTCGGCCTTCCGCGAGTCGGACGCCTCCTTCACGCGCAGTTTCGTCCGGGCCAGATAGTCGATGTGGAAGTTGACCGCGGGCCGGGTCAGCTCGGCGCCTTCGGGGACATGCCGCAGGCGCTCCAGCACCTCGGGAACCGTCGGGATGACCGACGACGAGCAGTCCCGCAGGCGGGGCTCGCAGAGTGCGACCAGCACCAGGAAGTACTTCGCCGACTCGTCCACGGCGAACGCCGACAACGTGGGCTCACCGGCGGTGCTCTCCGGCGCGTCGAAGTCGATGTAGCTGTGCTGGGAGGCGAAGACCAGGAACGAGCACGACCCTTCGGCGACGGGCAGCACCACGCGGGCGAACTCGAACGGCACCGGCGCGGCGGCCCTGCCGGGGGCCACCTTGAGGAACTCGCCGCCGCCTTCGGGGTTCTCGACCACGAGGGTGGCGGCCCGGCTGAGATTGGTCAGCAGCCAGTAGTCGTCCACGGCCCTGATCACACCGGCCCGGCGCGAGACGCCCGGATGGTGCAGTGGGAAGTCGACGGGGGCGGACAGGTCGCCGCGACCGAAGCTGATCTCACGCCCGGGAGGGATCTCCAGAGTGGAGGATCCGGGGCCGGGAGACTCGACTTGCAGGAGGATCGTCCGCATTCTTCTGGATCCTCCGAGCGGATGACGACGACACCCTTGAGGCTTCGAGGTTAGCAAAGTCGGGATCGCGTCCGACGATGTCGATGCCGGGGAACGCGGACGTGACGCGGAACATCCGTCGAATCGACATCCGTGGACTCCGGCTCATCGGAGATCCGGCGTACGCCGGAGGAACCGCCGGAGTAACGGGGAAGCGATGTTCTCTGTACGAGCGAGAACCGGGGGACGTCGACTGCGTACGGTCACGCACCACGTGGATCGTCACCAACGGCCGGATCTATTCACCGGGGGAGTGGATCAGGATCTGGACCTCGAAGTGGTTCTACGCCGCCTGACGACGCATCATGGATGGCTGATGTCGGCCAGACGAGGGACGTGATGTGGTGAGGGGGACCCCGGCACCGGCCGTGAGCCCGGCGACGAGCCTGACGCCGGAGTCGGCCGCCGCCGTCGAGCGGTTGCTCGACCGCCCCGCCCGGGCGGGCCGCACCCGCGTCCTGGCCGTCGAGGGACGGTCGGGAGCGGGCAAGTCCACCCTCGCCACGGCGCTCGCGGCCGAGTGGACCATGCCCGTCGTCCGGATGGACGATCTCTATCCGGGCTGGGACGGCCTGCTCGACGGCGTCGACGCGCTCGTGGAATGGGTCCTGCGGCCGCTCAGTCTGGGGCGTCCAGCGCGGTGGCGGCGCTATGACTGGGCCGCGGGAGACTACGCCGAATGGCACGAGGAGCCCGAAACGGGGGCGCTTCTCGTTGAGGGCGTCGGCTGTGGTTCCAGTGGCGCCGCTCCGTTCCTGAGCGGCCTGATCTGGGTCGAGGCCGCCGACGACGTCCGCAGGTCACGGGCCCTGGCCCGGGACGGCGACGTCTACCTTCCCCACTGGACCCGCTGGGCCGCCCAGGAGGAGCGGTTCTACGCCGCCCACGACGTCCGCGCCCGCGCCGACCTGACGATCGTCACCGGCTGAACAGGAGCCCCGTAAAGGAAGAGGAACGCGGCTCGGCGACTGTGCCGGTCGGGACATCGGTGGTCGGACACCGAGCCGTCGGGACGTCGGTCGGGTCACAGGCTCTGGCGTACGCCGAGTTCGTCGAGGCGGTTGAGCATGTCGGCGGGGTCGGCGTACACCCGGAACGCTCCGGCGCGCTCCAGTTCGTCCCTGCCGTACCCGCCGGACAGCAGGCCGATCCCGAGCGAGCCGGCGCGGCGCGCGGCGAGCAGATCCCAGACGCTGTCGCCGACCACCATCGCGGACCGGGGCTCGATGTCCAGAAGGGCGGCACCGGCGAGGAACAGGTCGGGGTCGGGCTTGGCCCGCCGCACCAGGTCGCGGGTGACCATGGGCGTGTCCTCCGGCAGTTGGAGCATGTCGAGCGCCCGCCGGGCGGTCGCGGCGTACCCGCTGGTGGCGATAGCCCAAGGCACCCCGCGTTCGGTCAGCTCGGAGAGCAGCGAGATGGCCCCCGGCAGTGGCTTCACCGAGTCGATCTGCTCGGTGTAGGCGGCGGCGTGCGCGTGCTGAAGGTCGTCGATCTGTTCCTGGGTCAGCGACAGGCCGGTCTCGCGCAGCAGCGCGGTGACGAAGAGCCCTCCGCTCATGCCGATGCGCCGGTGGATCCGCCAGACCGACAGGTCGATGCCGAGCCCGGCCAGCGCGGACCGCCACGCGATGACGTGCTGGTACACGCTGTCGATCAGAGTGCCGTCGAGGTCGAAGAGGAACGCCGGATTGGCCGGTTCGGGATAACGGAGGTCAGTGCTCACCGGCCCATTCTTCCCTGTGGTCCGCCACGAGCCGTAACGGAGTGCCCCAGTACGGCGATGCCCGCGGCCGCAGGGACCGCGGGCTCGGGACCGTCGCGCTGAGACCTCTGGGGCTCGAGAACCGCGGGAAAATCTGGAAAGGTCGGAAATGCGACCGATACAGGAAAGCGGTAGAACGGGATCCCGGCGCGGACGATCAGCGCATCACACGCCCGCGCGTGTAGGGGTGCGCATGGCCTGCTGCTGGGTCTCCTGCCAGTCGGCCATCTCGCTCTGCTTCATCTCGCGCATCTCCTCGATGCGGAGCGCGATCCCCATGCCGAAGAACGTGGGTGCCCACTCGCCGATGAAGATCCCCCAGCGGTCGGCCCGAGCCTGGCCCGCGGCTTCGTAGTTCCTCGACACGAACCATGACGCGGCCGCGAGGCCGATCGACGCCAGTCCGGCCGCGTACATCATGCCGGAGCGCAGGCCCATCCTGTGGAGTGTGCTGATCATGTTCCCCCCTGGTGGTGGTTTCCCCTCTCTAGCGTTACCCTCCGTAATCGCGCATAATCCGGATGCTACTGATCAAATGGCTACAAACCGGCATCCACCTCGGCGCGTGACGGCGGCGCCGCGCCCTCGCGCGTGCAGGTCAGCGCGGCGGCGCGGACCGCATAGCGCAGGGACTCCGCGAGCGGCATGCCGCGGTCCATCGACCCGTGCAGAAAAGCGCCGGTGAAGGCGTCTCCGGCCCCCACCGTGTCCACCACGCGTACGGCGACGCCGTCCGCCGCGATCGGGGGACCGTCGCAGCTCAGCGCCACGGCCCCGGCGGCGCCCCTCGTCACGAGGACGAGATCGAGGCCGTGCTCGGCGAGCCACGCGCGGGCCGTGTCGAGCGGGTCGCGTTCCGGGTGGAGCCAGGCGAGGTCCTCCTCGCTGGCCTTGACGATGTGCGCCACCCGGAGCCACGCCTCGACCTGCTCCAGGTACGGCTCCCGCCCGGGAAGGACGGCGGGTCGCACGTTGACGTCGTAGACCACCGTGACCGCGTCGCGGTGCCCGGCCGCCCACGTGCGGAGGACGGCCGCGCCGGGCGGTACGACCGAGGCCAGCGAGCCGACGTGCAGCGCGCGCGTGCCGGGCGGGAGCGACCCGGGCAGCTCGCCGGGAGTCCACTGCCAGTCGGCGGTCTTCTCCATGGAGAACCGGAAGTCGGCGGAGCCGTGCTCGTCGAGGTCGACCACGGCGAGGGTCGTCGGCTCGGCCGCCTCGACGGCGAGGCCGAGGTCCACGCCGTTCGCGGTCAGGTGGTCGCGCAGCCGCCGTCCGAATCCGTCCCGTGACAGCCGGCACAGCAGGCGTACCGGGGTGCCCAGGCGTGCGACGGCCACGGCCGTGTTCGCCGGGCCGCCTCCCGGCACGGCGCGCCAGGTGTCCTCGGCGCCGGTGGGGACGAGGTCGATGAGGGCCTCGCCGCATACGATGATCACGTTTTCCTCCCGGTCGCCACGGTCGTCTTCCCGGTGGTCCTCGCGTCGCAGTCTGGCAGCGGACGGCCGCGACCGCTAATGCCATAATTTCCTACCTGGACACCATGGAATTTCGATGCCATGATGACCGCATGAGATCACGGCGAGTATTGACCGAGCGTCGTCACATCGACCTGCTCCGGGTCTGCGGCGCCGCCTGTTGATCACCGGTTCCACAGAATCCGGCACGTCACCAGGTTGAAGGAGAAAGGCAATGTCGCAGGCGGAGATCATCGACCTCGTCACCCGAGATCCGGTCCAGGAGCCGATCGGGCAGGACGAGGGCACCGTCCTCAGCGTCGTCCCCATCCCGGGGGTCGAGGCCGCGCTCATCATCGTCGGGCACGTCGTTCCGCTGGCGCGGGCGAAGGACGCGCGGCGCGTCCCGGGCGTCCCCCCGTCCGGGCAACCGGCCATGGCCTCCCCGGCCGTCCATCCCTCCCCGGCCGTCCAAGCCATCCGCTCCGCACAGACCGCACAGAACGCCCGGGCCGTTCAGGCCGTTCAGGCCGCACAGACCGTGCGGCACGCGGGCGACTTCGGGGCGGACGAGTTCGTCGTCGACCGCGCGGCCCGGCTCGTCCGGGTGGGCGGCGAGGACATCGAGCTCACCTACCGCGAGTTCGAACTGCTCGACTACCTGTGCGCCGCACCCGGGCGCGTCTACAACCGCCGCCAGATCCTGGCCGCCGTGTGGGACAGGTACGGCGACGAGAGCGCGCGCACGGTCGACGTCCACATCCTGCGGATACGCAGGAAGCTGGGCCGCCACGCGGGGCGCATCGTCACGGTCAGGAACGTCGGCTACAAGTACCAACCCGCCCGTCCGGCCTGAGCCGTCGATCATTGGCAAGTAATCCGGTGGCGGAGACATACCTGGTCTTACCTATGCTTACGGCGGGATGAAAACTTCGCTCGCCGATCTGCAGGGCAGCCTGCCTGACCTGATGCTGCGCGACCAGCGCAGGCTCCGCCGGCGCATCGACGGCATGCGCAAGATACGGGACGGCAAGGCACGCCAGGCCGTGGCCGCCGAGATCGCCGCCGACATCGAGGCAGCCGAGCTCCGGGTCGCGGCCAGGCGTGACGCCGTACCCACGATCACCTATCCGCCGCAGCTGCCGGTCAGCCGGCGCAAGGACGACCTGCTGGAGGCCATCCGCGACAACCAGGTCGTCATCGTCGCGGGTGAGACCGGCTCCGGCAAGACCACCCAGCTGCCCAAGATCTGTCTGGAACTCGGCCGCGGCGTGCACGGCCTGATCGGCCACACCCAGCCGCGGCGGATCGCGGCCCGCACCGTGGCCGAGCGCATCGCCGAGGAGCTGTCGATCCCCCTCGGCGACGCGGTCGGCTACAAGGTGCGCTTCACCGACCACTCCAGCGACGGCACCCTGGTCAAGCTGATGACCGACGGCATCCTGCTCGCGGAGATGCAGACCGACCCGCTGCTCCTGCGGTACGACACGCTCATCATCGACGAGGCCCACGAACGCAGCCTCAACATCGACTTCATCCTCGGCTACGTCAAACAGCTGCTGCCCAGACGACCGGACCTCAAGATCGTCATCACCTCCGCCACGATCGACCCCGAGCGGTTCGCGCGGCACTTCGGCTCCGCCGCCGGCGACGCGCCGATCGTCGAGGTCTCCGGCCGCACCTACCCCGTCGAGGTACGGCACCGCCCGGTCGAGGAGGACGACGACCAGACGCAGGCCATCGTCAACGCGGTCGACGAGCTGTGCGCCGAGGGCCCCGGGGACATCCTCGTCTTCCTCAGCGGCGAGCGGGAGATCCGCGACACCGCCGACGCGCTGAAGGGCCGCCAGGAGGAGGTCCTCCCGCTGTACGCCCGGCTGTCGGCGGCCGAGCAGCACCGCGTGTTCCAGCAGCACCGCGGCCGCAGGATCGTCCTCGCCACCAACGTGGCCGAGACCTCCCTCACGGTCCCCGGCATCAAGTACGTCATCGACCCCGGCACCGCGCGCATCTCCCGCTACAGCCACCGGCTCAAGGTGCAGCGGCTGCCCATCGAGCCGATCTCGCAGGCGAGCGCCAACCAGCGCAAGGGACGCTGCGGCCGCACCTCCGACGGCATCTGCATCCGGCTCTACTCGGAGGACGACTTCCTCAGCAGGCCCGAGTTCACCGATCCGGAGATCCTCCGTACCAACCTGGCGTCGGTCATCCTCCAGATGACCTCGCTCGGGCTGGGCGACATCGCGGCCTTCCCGTTCGTCGAGCCACCGGACAGCCGCCAGATCAAGGACGGCGTCAACCTGCTGCACGAGCTCGGCGCCCTCGACGCCAAGGGGCTGACCCCGGTCGGCCGCAAGATCGCGCAGCTTCCCGTGGACCCCCGGCTGGCCCGCATGGTCCTCGAAGCCGACAAGAACGGCTGCGTACGCGAGGTCATGATCATCACGGCCGCGCTGTCCATCCAGGACCCGCGCGAGCGCCCGGCCGACAAGCAGCAGGCGGCGGACGAGAAGCACCGCAGGTTCGCCGACAAGGAATCCGACTTCGTCACCTACCTGAACCTGTGGAAGTACGTCAGGGAGCAGCAGCGGGAGCTGTCCTCCAGCGCGTTCCGCCGGCTCTGCCGCGCGGAGTTCCTCAACTACCTGCGCGTACGCGAGTGGCAGGACATCGACAGCCAGCTCCGCCAGGTCGCCAAGAACCTCGGCATCGTCCTCAACAGCGTGGACGCCGACCCCCAGCGGGTGCACGTCTCACTGCTGTCCGGGCTGCTCTCGCACATCGGCGTCAAGGACGTCGAGTCGAAGGGCGCGCGCAAGCAGGACGGCCCGCGCCGCCCCATCACGGAGTACATCGGCGCGAGGAACGCCCGCTTCGCGATCTTCCCGGGGTCGGCGCTGGCCAGGACGCAGCCGCAGTGGGTGATGTCGGCCGAGCTGGTGGAGACCTCGCGGCTCTGGGCCAGGGTCAACGCCAAGATCGAGCCGGGCTGGGTCGAGCCGCTCGCCCAGCACCTGGTCAAACGCACCTACAGCGAGCCCCACTGGGAGAAGGACCAGGCCGCCGTCGTGGCCCTGGAGAAGGTCACCCTGTACGGCGTGCCGATCGTGACCGAGCGCAAGGTCAACTACGGCCGGATCGACCCGGAGCTGAGCCGCGAGCTGTTCATCCGGCACGCGCTCGTCGAAGGCGACTGGCGGACCCACCACAAGTTCTTCCACGAGAACCGCAAGCTGCTCCAGGAGGTCGAGCAGCTTGAGGAGAAGGCCCGCCGCCGCGACATCCTGGTCGACGACGAGACGCTGTTCGACTTCTACGACCAGCGGATCCCGGCCGACGTCGTCTCCGGGCGCCACTTCGACAGCTGGTGGAAGAAGACCGCCCCCGCCAAGCCCGACCTGCTCACGTTCTCACCCGAGATGCTGGTCAACGAGAGCGCGGACGTCAGCGCCGGGGACTACCCCGACGCGTGGCGGCAGAGCGGCCAGCGCATGCGCCTCACCTACCAGTTCGAGCCGGGCACCGACGCCGACGGCGTCACCGTGCACGTCCCCCTCGCCGTGCTCAACCAGGTCGACTCGGCCGGGTTCGACTGGCAGATCCCCGGGCTGCGCGAGGACCTCGTCACCGCGCTGATCAGGTCACTGCCCAAGCACCTGCGGCGCAACTTCGTGCCCGCCCCCAACTACGCGAAGGCCGTACTCGAGCGGGTGTCCTCCGCGAAGCAGGAGAGCGGAGCCCCGGCGGAGGCGCTGCTCGACGTGCTGGAGCGGGAGCTGCACCGGATGACCGGCGTGACCATCCCGCGTGACGCCTGGGCCCCCGACCAGGTGCCCGACCACCTGCGCATCACCTACCGCGTGATCGACGACAGGAAGCGCGCCATCGCCGAGGACAAGGACCTCGACGGGCTCAAGCGGCGGCTCGCGCCCAAGCTCCGCGCGACCCTGTCCAAGGCGGCCGACGACCTGGAACGCACCGGCCTGCGCGAGTGGACCATCGGCACGCTGCCCCAGGTGTTCGAGCAGGGCAGGATGAGGGCCTACCCCGCGCTCGTCGACGAGAAGGACAGCGTCGCGGTGCGGATGTTCGAGACCCAGGCCGAACAGCGACGCGCCATGTGGGACGGCACCCGCCGCCTGCTCCTGCTGGGCTCGGTCAACCCGGCCAAGGCCATCCTGCGCGGGCTCACCACGGCGCAGAAGCTGGCGCTCAGCCGCAGCCCGCACGGAGGCGCCGCCGAACTGTTCGACGACTGCGCGGCGTGCGCGGCCGACCGGCTGATCACCCAGGCCGGCGGTCCGGCATGGGACGCCGCCGGGTTCGGGCGGCTGCACGACCACGTGCGCGCCGGGCTGTACGACACCACCGAGGACGTCGTCGGCAAGGTGGAGCGGGTCCTGGCGACCTGGCACGCCGTGCAGAACTCCATCGCCGGCCCGGCGGACGCGGTCGCCGACATCAGGGAACAGCTCGACGGGCTGATCCACCCCGGGTTCGTCACCGCGACCGGGTACGCCCGCCTGACCGACCTGCACCGCTATCTGCGGGCGGTCGAGCGCCGGCTGCAGAAGCTGCCGGACGATCCGCACCGCGACCGCGAGTGGATGCACAAGGTCCACGACGTCGAGGACGACTACCGCGACCTGCTCGACCGGATGAAACCGGTGGAACGGGACGCGCCGGCCGTACGCGAGATCCGCTGGATGATCGAGGAACTGCGGGTCAGCTTCTTCGCCCAGCAACTCGGGACGCCGTCCCCGATCTCGGAGAAGCGCATCCGCAAGGCGATGGACCAGTTGTGACGGGGCCAGTTGTGACGGGCCAGTTGTGATGGAAGGGCGTGGGGAAAGCGTGGAAGCGGCCGTGATCCGGTCACTGGTGTTCGACGTCGGCGAGACGCTGATCGACGAGACGCGGATCTGGTCCCGGTGGGCCGACCGGCTCGGGGTGCCCCGCCTGACATTCATGGGCGTCCTCGGCGGGATGGCCGCGCTCGACCGCCCGCACGCGGACGCGTTCCAGGTGATCCGCCCGGGACTCGACCTCGACGCCGAGATCGAGGCATGGCGCCGTGCGGACCCGGACGGCCTGCGCGAGAACTTCGACGGCGACGACCTCTACCCCGACGTGCGCGGCAGCCTCGCGGCGCTCAGGTCCACCGGGTACGAGCTGATCATCGCGGGCAACCAGCCGCGCCAGGCGTACGACGCCCTGCTGGCCATGGACCTGCCCGTTGACGCCATCCACACGTCGGCCGCCTGGCAGGTCGAGAAGCCCGCTCCCGAGTTCTTCGCCAAGGTCGCCGCCGTGGCGGGCCGGCGGCCGGAGGAGATCCTGTACGTCGGAGACCGGCTCGACAACGACGTCCTCCCCGCCAGGCGGGCGGGGATGCGGACCGCGCTGCTGCGCCGGGGGCCGTGGGGCTACCTCCACGCGGCCCGGCCGGGGGCCACCGAAGCCGACATGGTCGTCGACAGCCTGGCCGCCCTCGCCGCCCGCCTCACCTGACCCGTCGCCCTGGCCGGCGCCGGCCGCGGTGTCAGAGGTGTGAGAGCCGCACCGTGTACGCGAGCCTGCGCCGGCCGGCGTCGCTGAGGTGGATGTGGTCGCCGTGGTCGTACGCGGCGGCGAGCTGCGCGGGATACGAGGGGTCGCGCACCGCCTTGTCGAAGTCGATCACACCGTCGAACGCCTTGCCGGTCCTGATCCACGCGTTGACCTCCTGGCGGATCTCCTCGCGCTCCTCGGTCCAGGTCGAGTATCCGTAGAACGGCGTCAGCGTGCCGCCGAGGATGCGCAGCTTCTTGGCGTGCGCGAGTTTGATCATTTTCTTGTACGCCTCGATCAGCGGCTTCGCCGAGGTGTACTCGCCTCTGGAGATGTCGTTGATGCCTTCGAGCACCACGATCGTGCGCACCCCCGGCTGGGAGAGCGCGTCCCTTTTGAACCGGCTCAGCGCGCTCGGCCCGACACCGGTGTACAGCACGCGGTTCCCGGCTATGCCGACGTTGAGCACGCCCACGCGCTTCTTGGCGGGCAGCTGGCCGACCCGCTGGTAGAGGTAGTCGGTCCACCGCCGGTTGGCGTCGTTGCCCTGGCCGGTGCCATCGGTGATCGAGTCGCCCAGCGCGACCACCGAGCCGATGCCGCCGTCGGCGGTCACCGCGATCCGGTCGAGGAAGTACCACTGCAGGCTGGTGGTGGTGAACGCCTCCCCGGACTCGCCGGCGGCGTGGTTCCCGGGCATGGACAGGTAGGTCGTCGCGTAGGCCCGGTCGTGACCGGTGACCTGCTCCACCGTCGTCGGGACGTAGGCGCTGATCACCACGTCCTGGCGGCCGGAGATCTTCCCGGGAAGGGCGTCGCTCCAGACGGCCTGGCCGGGCCGGATCGTGACCCACGCGCGCCCGCCGAAGGTGAGCGGCCGGTTGGTCTTGCCGACGATCTCGGCGCCGTACGCCTGGAGGCCGAGATGCACGCTCTTGAACGTGACCGGCACGACGCCGAAGACATTGGACAGGCGGATCCGCAGGCCGGATCCTCCGACGCTGGTGCGCGCCACCATGCGGATGGTCTGGCCGCCGATCGGGGCGAGCAGCCGATCGTCGACGGTCAGCCGGTCGCTCGCGGCCGACCACGTCCCCACAAGGTGGCGGGACTCCGCCGCGGCCGGTGACAGGGGAAGCACTCCCGCCATCACCCCAGTCATGACCAACACCGCCATGGCCAACCGGTGAACCGGCCGTCGCATCGTCGTCCTCCTGTTTGATCGCCTTGTGCGACGGCTTACATTACGGGCATTCGTGACAGTAGACGCAGGAGTCAGCGGTGAATTGTCTGGGAAGATCGGGTCCACCGTGTCCGTGTTCCGGATGAGCCGATGACGCGACGGTGATGATCAGCAGGTGATCGGCGGTTCGCCGTCCTCTTCCCCGGCACTGCCGACGACCGGCGCGCCTTGACAGGTTCCGACGTGCCCCGACACGCCGGGGCCGGATTCTGACGGCCCAGGGCGCTCCCGGCCGGAAGACGGCGGCCTACGGCGGGCCACAGCGGGACGGAACCCGGCCACCGAACATTCACTCTCCTCTCATGGCGCCGACGTACGGGCGGGATAGGGTCGAGGCGATGAACGAAAATGAACGATGGATTGTTCTCGACGGCGCGGTCAACGTAAGAGATCTCGGCGGTCTGCCCACCGCCGACGGAGAAGCCACTAAATTCGGGCGCATCCTCAGGGGCGACAACCTTCAGGGGCTGACCGGGGAAGACCTGAACCGGCTGGTCGGCGACCTCAAGCTCAGGAACGTGGTCGATCTGCGCTCCCAGGCCGAGGTACGGCTGGAGGGACCGGGGCCGCTGACCCGGATGACCGAGGTCGGTCACCACCACCACAGCCTGTTCGCCGAGGCCGGCCGGTTCACCGACGTGGAGGCCGACACGATCGAGGGGGACAAGGTCCTCCCCTGGGGACGGTCGCCGAAGGTCGACGAGGAACTGCGGGTCACCGGCTACTACTACGGATATCTGCGCGCTCGGCCCGACTCGGTCGTGGCGGCGCTGCGGGTGCTCGCCCGCGACGACGGCATGGCGCTGGTCCACTGCGCGGCGGGCAAGGACCGCACCGGAGTGGTGAGCGCCCTCGCCCTCGCCGTCGCCGGGGTGACCCGCGAGGCGATCATCGCGGACTACGCCGCCACGGGCGAGCGTCTTGAAGGGGTCCTCGCCCGGCTGCGGGCCAGCGACACCTACCGGGCCGACCTCGACGGCAAGCCCGCCGACCACCATCTGCCGCGTCCCGAATACATGGCGCAGTTCCTGCACACGCTCGACGTGCGGTTCGGCGGCCCGTTCGGCTGGCTGGAGAGCAACGGCTGGACCGACGGGGACACCGACGCCCTCCGTTCCCGCCTCATCTCCTGACAGTGGCGCCGACGGGGTCCGCATGGCCGGCCGGCGCCGCGGGGAAGCCACGGCCGGCAAGGGCCGCGGCGGGTCCAGAGTGTCCGAAGGGGACGCGGACTCCGATCGTGAAGATCACGAACACGGCTGGGAGTACTAACGGGTCTCCAGGACCACGGTCGACCGGGTGGCCGCGGAGCGCCGGGCCGCCTCAAGGACGGTGAGGGACTCGACGGCGTCGCGCGGGTCGACGGGCGGCGGAGCGCCGTCCCGCAGACACGCCACGACGCCGGCGTAGAACTCCTGGTAGGCGCCCGGCTCCGTGGGGACCGTACGGCTGTCGCCCTCGACGCCGAGTTCGCCCCAGCGGTCCGGCGGCTCCACGCCCCAACCTCCGCGGTTCGGCCCCGTTCCGGCCGGTTTCTCATCGGGCGTCTGGACGCCGGGGCGTTCGTTCGCGTGCAGGCGGTCCTCCTGCGGGTCGAGGCCCCATTTCACGTACGCGCTCCGCGAGCCGAGCACCCGGAACCGGGGGCCGAGCCGTCCCGCCACGGCGCTCATCCACAGATGGGAACGCCCGCCATCCGCGTGGGTCAGCGCCACGAACGCGTCGTCGTCG
The DNA here is from genome assembly GCA_001570385.1 of Microtetraspora glauca. Taxonomy (GTDB): domain Bacteria; phylum Actinomycetota; class Actinomycetes; order Streptosporangiales; family Streptosporangiaceae; genus Microtetraspora; species Microtetraspora glauca. Next base: position 284,565 of record BBYL01000016.1, read on the forward strand.
GATCGCACGCCCGGCCGCCGCACATCGGTCTCCGCGTACACGGTGGAGACCGGACCGAGGAGCTGGAGCGCCTGATCGACGAGGTGGCTGCCGAGGTCGTAGAGCACGCCGCCGATCTCGTCCGGGCCCCCCAGCTCGCGCCACCCGCCCTTGGGCACCGGCCGCCAGCGCTCGAACCGGGATTCCAGCCGGTTGATCGTGCCGAGCTCCGGCAGCAGGCGGCGGATGGTCAGGAAGTCACCGTCCCACCGCCGGTTCTGGAACACGGTCAGCATCAGGCCGCGCTCGGCGGCCAGCCGGACGAGGTCGAGGGCCTCGGCGGCGGTGCCGGCGAGCGGCTTGTCCACCACGACCGGAAGACCCGCTTCCAGCGCCGCCCGCGCCAGCGGCACGTGCGTACGGTTCGGCGAGGCGATCACGACCAGGTCGCACCGGCCGGCCAGCTCGCCGGCCGACGCCACGACCTCCGCGCCGGGATGCGCGCGCCGAGCCCGGCCGGCCCGTTCCGGGTCCCTCGTCACCACCGTGGCCAGCCGGAGGCCGGGGGTGGCGGCGATCAGCGGCGCGTGGAAGAACGCGCCCGCCGTCCCGTACCCGGCGAGGCCGACGCGGATCTCAGACTCGTACGGCATGGCCCAACGATATTGGCCCCACGCCGCCGCCCCGCTCCACCGCCCCCCACGGTGCCCGCCCGCCGGGTGCCCACCGTCACGACGGATCGTGACGACACGGACCTCGCGACGCCGGCCTGATGGCACGGCCGTTCGCGGAGGGGCGGATCAGCTGTCGCGGTCGTCGCGCTCGGCCAGGAACGCCTCGAACTGGGCGGCCAACTCATCACCGGTCGGCATGGGGGTGTCCTCGGCGAGGAGGCTCTCCCTCTCGGTGCCCGACTGGAAGGCGTCGTACTGCTGCTCCAGCCCCTGGATGGCGCTCGACAGCTCGGCGGACGCCTGGATCTGCTCCTCGATCTCGGCGTTGGTCTTCTCCGCGGCCTCCCGGAGCGCCTCGGTGGGGAACACCAGGCCGGTGCCGCGGGTGACCGCCTCCAGGGCCGCCACCGCGGACTGGTGGTACTCCGCCTGGGCGAGATAGTGCGGCACGTGCACCGCGTACCCGAGCGCGTCGTGCCCCTTGGCGCCGAGGCGGAGCTCGATCAGGGCGGCGACGCTTCCCGGTACCTGGACCCGGCCGAACGGGCTCGGCGGCCCGGTGACCAGTTCGGGGCGGCTGCCGTGGGTGGTGAGGCCGAGCGGGCGGGTGTGCGGGACGCCCATCGGCACGCCGTGCGCCGTCACCAGAGTGCCGACGCCGAGCCGGGTCACGAGCATGCCGACGGCCTCGGTGAACAGCTCCCACTCGCGGTCGGGCTCCGGGCCCGTCATGATCAGGAACGGTGTGCCGGTCACGTCCTCGGTGAGGTAGACGGCCAGCTCGGGGGTGTCGTAGTCCGCCCAGCGGTCCCCGTCGAACGTCATCATGGGCCGCCGGGAGCGGTAGTCGAGGAGGCGGTCCACATCGAACGTGGCGATCACACGGTGGTCCAGCTCGGACAGCAGATGCCCGAGCGCCAACCGGCCCGCGCCGCCGGCGTCGACGAAACCCTCGAAGTGGTAGAGCAGCACCGGATCGGTCAACTCTGGGGCGTCGCCGTCGAGCCTGTAGAGATCCGTCGGGTCGAGCACCTGAGTCCCAGCCTTTCCTCATGAACGTTTCTCTGGTGAACCAGCGAGAAGTCCCGTGGATTCCGCGTCGGTGTGCTGGACCCTACCTGGTGGACAACGGGTCGCATGGAGCAGGACCCGGAACTGGAGGAGTTCGCGGCCAAGTTACTGGTGCTCGCGCGGGCGGGCACGCCGTCCGCGCTCGACACCGCGCGCATGTTCGGCCGATGACGGGCTGTTCGCGGCCAGTGGGCCCACGCCTCGCCGCCCGGTGGGCCCACGCCACGGTGCCCGGTGGGCCCACGCCCCGGCGCCGGGGTCCATGCCGGCGGGTGCGGTGGCGACCGGTTCGGCACGTTCGGCACCGGCGAGTAGGGAGCGTCCAGCGAACGGCCACAATTTGCGGAATTTCCGCTAAGTCCGAAATTCCATTATTTGCTGTGACTCTAGCTATTTGTTGGCTCGCTAGTCATGCTGTTGGGCGTGTCGAATCCTTCCACGCTCACCCACAACAGACCGCCGTTGCGCATCCCCGCGCTGACCTGCCCGTTCCCCAGCGAGGTCAATCCGTACGTCGAGGAAGTGGACAGAGACACGCTGGCCTGGCTGGCCGCGTCCGGAATGATCGAGGGGACCGAAAACCTCGGGCGTTACGGTGCGGCCAGGTACGGCTGGCTGGGCGCGCGCACCTATCCCTACGCCGCCCGGGAGCTGTGCCAGCTCGTCACCGACTGGTGCGTGTGGTTGTTCGCGTTCGACGACGCGTTCTGCGAGTCGGACCGGGCGGCCGCCGAGATAGCCAGGGCGCTCCCGCTGTTCATCTCCGTCATCGACGATCTCGGCGACGGCGACCACGTCGGCAACGTCTTCGCCCGGTCGCTGCTGGAGATCAAGACCAGGATCGCCGCCGCGGGGAACGGCGACCAGCTCGACCGCTGGCGGGCCATGACCAAGGACTACCTCTTCGCCCAGGTCTGGGAGGCCGCCAACAGGGAGCAGGACGTCGTCCCGACCTTCGACGACTACATCGTCATGCGGCGCAGGACCGGCGCGATGCTCACGGTCTTCGCGCTGATCGACGTCGCCGCGGGCGGCTGTCTCACCCCCGACGAGTGGCGCCACCCCGACGTGCGGGCGATCACCGAGCACGCGAACGACGTCGTCGTCTGGGACAACGACCTCATCTCGTACGCCAAGGAGACCGCCGGCCCGAACATCCACAACAACATGGTCAGCGTGCTCCGCCGGCACAAGGGATGCTCCACCCAGGAGGCGATGGACCTCATCGGCGGCATGCGCAACGACGCGGTCGCCGGGATGGTCGCCCTGAAGCCCCGGCTCGACGCCCTCGGCTCCGCGGGGGTCGCCGCGTACGTCAGGGGCCTGGAGTACTGGATCAGCGGAAGCGTGGACTATTCGCTGACCAGCTCCCGCTACGTGCACGCCTGGTCGGCGCAGGCGCCGCCCGGCGGCGACATGTGAGCACGGGCGGGTACAACACGGCCGTGGCGTCGGCGGACGGGACTTCCCTTCGACCGGGGACCGTGCGCCGACCGCCTCGTATCGAACAGTCCGCCAAGTTTTCGAGCGTCGTTACAAGGATGGAGTGTGACAATGCTCGAAGCGGTTGACCCGCGTCGTCTCGATGGCGTGTACTGACGATGGCCAGTGACAAGAGGTCCAGGGGACCTCTTCCCCCCCGGGGATAGCTGGCCATTATCGTGCGCCTAGCCCCAGGGCCGGGAGAACGAGCTCAATGTCGGCTCCACCGCCCACATGAAGCCGGCATCGCCCCGTTCCAGCTTCCTCTGGACGGCCCACAGCCCGTAGTCGGCCACCTGCAGCCCCCAGCTCGTACTGGAATCCCAGGTACAGACCACAACATCCCGGCGCGACGGCGCGCAGTCCTCGCACACTTCCCTGATCGCGTCCTCGAACGCCTTCTTCCGCGCCGAGGTGCCCAGCGTGGCGACCACGACGTAGAGGATGTCCCCCTGCACGGTGATCTGCTTGGCGATCTCCTTGAAGTGCAGGTACCAGGCCTCCCGGTACAGGTGGAGATCCCCTTTTTCGCGTTCGGAGTCGTGCGCGTTCTCCTTCGCGAGGAACGTGGCATCGAATCGGGGAGCCTGCGCCTTGATAACGTCATAGACCTCCTTGCGCGTCCGGTAATTGTCGTTCTTCGCGTGATATCCGCGCGGGAACGCCAGGCCCGTCCGTGAATGGGTCAAGCGCAGCCGATGCCCCTGCCACACGGCCTGGTCGTGGTCGCCCACGAAAGTCGCCGTTCCGATACCGAAATACTTCGAGCCGCCGCCGCTGACGTTGTAGTCGAGGTTGCCGGTCTCGTCGGCGTACATGAAGACCTCGGACATGGACGGCCTCACTGATCACGTGGCTTCGCATCTGTCACGCAACCGGTACCACAGCCGACCCCGGTTCTGGCGGAAACCGGTGATGAGGCGGCGCCGCGGCGGGGGAGTGGCGCGCGTTTCGCCGTCGTCTTGCCGCCTTTACGGCTTTCGCGTAGGCAATGAGAGGTCAGAGGCGTTCGAGAACGACATCCTTTTCAGCGGCTCGCTTCTGTCACCGCGGCGCGGCCGCCACAGCGCGCAACGGAAGAAAGGCAACGGAAGAACAGTCACTACCCCGCGAAAAGGAATGCGGCCTCCTGCGCGATCTGTCCCTCGCACGCCGCGTCCCACCCCGGCTAGACGCCGCACGATCGCAGATGCGTGGTGTCCACCTGATGGCCCGCGTCCTCGAGAACGGCGACGGCCTCCTTGGCCCTGGGCTCGGGCACGAGCACCAGGTCCCCGTGGAACGTCGAGGCGACGAACACCGGAATCGCCGCCTCGGCCAGCGGCCCCACGATCGCCGCCAGCATGCCGGGCACGTCCAGGCCGTGCGCGATCGCCCCGCCGTACAGGCCGATCCACCGATCGCCGGACCCCGTCGGCCAGGTCTCGCGAACGACGGTGAGGCCTTCTGGGGCGCGGACCAGCGCGATCCACTCGTCGTCCTCGGGGAACGTCGCATGCGGCACATGTTCGACGGCGAAGACGGATGGCACGACGCCCAGGCGCTGAGCAGGAGGCACGTTCATGAGATGTGTGTACCAGAGGCACCGTTCGGCTCGTGCCGCGCGGAGGCCTTCGGACACGCAGGCGATGGTCGTAACGGTACTCGCGGACCCCGGGTGACGCGCGAGCCTGCGCTCCCAGGCGTCGGTTCTCCGGCGTCGCGTCGCCGCCGTGGACCGGGCGGCGCCCCCGGATTCCGCGCGTCGGCGCCGGTCCCGGTCAGGCGACGGTGGTCAGGCAGCCGGGCCGATCTCGCCGGGCACGAGCCCGGTGTGGCGGGTCACCGAGCGGCCTGGAGATCGGAGACCCGGGTACGGGTCCCGGCGACGCGCGGACGGGCGCCGACGAGGTCGGGCATTCAGTCCGGGTCGTGCGGCTCGTCGAAGTCGTCCAGCGCGTACTCGATCAGCTCGCTGAGCGAGAGCCGCGTGCCCCGGCTGTACGCCTCCTGGTAGGCGGCGTCACCGAGCAACTTCCTGCACTCCTTGACGCACTGCTCGTGCTCGTTCGTGAAGAACGGCGACCCGAACTGCGGCAACCCGAAGGTCCGCCAGTTGGTCTGGGCCGCGCCGAGCAGGTGCGCGGTGTACTCCGGCCGGCCCATCTCCAGATAGAGCCCGGCCATCACGTCCACGCACAGCACGATGCCGAGGACGTCGTGGAAGTACCGCTTGATCCGCAGCGAGGACTTGCAGCTCTCCAGCGCCTCGTCGCGGCGGCCGGTGGCCCGCTGGACCTGCGAGGTGGCGTACCACGCGTAGGAGCGCAACCACTGCTCACCGCGCTCGGTGCACTCCTTGACGCAGTCTTCGAGGAGCCCCTCGGCCTCCGCGAAGTCACCCTGCGCGAACAGGACCATGGACAGCTCCACGATCGCGGGCAGCAACCCGGGGTTGAGCTCCCGCCCGCCCCGGTGGAACTCGATGGCCACGCCGAGCAGGGCCGTGGCCTTCTTCGCGTCGCCCTGCAGCATCGCGGTGGTGCCCTGCATCTTGGTCGCCAGGATGACGGCCCCGGAGTCGCCGGCCCGCACCGCCTCGCTGCTGCACTCCTCTGCCGCCGCCAGCGCGCCGGGCAGGTCGCCCTGGGCGCTGCGGATGTACGCCAGCACCCACAGGGCCTTGCATCGTTCCTTGCTCGGCACCCGTGACGCGGCGAGCGCTCTTTCCAGGTAGACCGCACCCTCCCGGGCGAATCCGCACGCGACCCAGAGGAACCACAGCGACGACAGCAGCTCCTGGCCGACACGCGCCTCGATCGGGTCGGACAGGCAGTAGTCGAGCGCGACCCGGATGTTGTCGTGCTCCTGGCGCATGCGCACGTACCACTGCACCTGCCGCGGACCCGACCAGGAGTGCTCGCCGCGCTGGGCGAGCTGCAGGTAGTGGTCGCGGTGGCGGCGGCGCAGCGCTTCGGTCTCGCCGAGCTTCTCCAGCCACTCGGCGCCGTACTGCCGGAGGGTGTCGATCAGCCGGTACCGGTGGCCGACCGGGGTGGCGAAGCTGAACAGGATCGACTTGTCCACCAGGCCGGTGATCACGTCCAGGACGGTCGCGGCCTCGAGGCCGTCGCCCGCGCAGACGTAACGGGCCGCGTCCAGGTCGAAGTCGCCCGCGAACACCGACAGGCGGGCCCACAGCAGCCGCTCGGCCGGCTCGCACAGCTCGTGGCTCCAGCCGATCGCCGCGCGCAGCGTCTGGTGCCGCGGCAACGCCGTACGGCTGGCGCCGGCCAGCAGGCTGAAGCGGTCGGTGAGGAGCGCGAGGATCTGCTCGACCGACAGCGCGCGCAGGCGGACGGCGGCGAGCTCGATGGCGAGCGGGATCCCGTCGAGCCGCCGGCACAGCTCCGACACGGCCGACACGTTGCTCTCGTCCACCACGAAGTCCGGCACGACAGCGCTGCCCCGCTCCGCGAAGAGCTGGACCGCCTCGTTGGTGTACGGACTCTCCGAGGGATCGTCTCCCGGCACGGCGAGCGGAGGGATCGCGATCGTGTGCTCGCCGGGGGCGTTGAGCGACCGGCGGCTCGTCGCGATGATCCGCAGGTTGGGCGCCCGGGCCAGCAGTTCCTGCGTCAGCTCGGCACAGGCGTCCACCAGATGCTCACAGGTGTCCAGGATGAGCAGGATCTCGCGGTCGCCCAGCCACTCGGCCAGGGTCTCGGACCCGGCGCGGTGCGACTGGTCGGCGATGCCGAGCGCCGACGTGATCGTGTGATGGACCATCCCGGCGTCCTGCAGCCGCGCGAGGTCGGCGTACCAGACGCCGTCCTTGAACTGCTGGCGCACCAGATGGGCGATGCGCAGGGCCGTACGGGACTTGCCCACGCCCCCGATCCCGGTCACGGTGACCAGTCGGGAGTCGCGCAGTCGCTGTCTGATGGTGGCGAGAAGCCTGGTCCGACCCACGAAGCTGGTCAGCTCCGCGGGCAGGTTGCCCTCTCGACGCCATCCTGCTGGCGTTGCCATGCCGCCTCACGGGGGTCGCGTCCGGCCTGCTACCTGTTTCCGCATCGTACCTTTGCTGACGGTTGAATGTTCGGGTCTGAGGATCGAGAGGTTCCACCTTCTCGGGGGAAATCACCTCGACCTGGGGCGTTCTGCCGTAATTCGCCATGATTCGGCGCTATTGCCGATGAGGGGCGCGACGCGCCGACGGCACCCGCGCCCGGCCGCCTGGCCGGTTACCATCGTCGTGTGACTGAGCGGCATCCGGATGACATGCGGCCGGTGGACCTCTTTGACGAGGGACTGCCGGTGCTGCCCGACCAGACCAGCGACGACACCGACCTCGGCTGGGGTGAGTGGCGTGGCGACGCCGATTCCGACGACGCCCGACTGATCGAGGAACGCCCGCCGCACTGGGACTAGTGCCGTGTCAGGCCACGTTTGCCCTCTTCACGATCCGGCGTAGGCGGGGGTTATCGACGTTGCGGTTACGCCAGGCGATGTAGCGGCGGATCATGCTGCCCTGCTCGCGGTGGCTGGCATGGTCGGTGCCGTTGAGAGTGAACTCGCGCAACGCGGTGAACTGCGCCTCGATCCGGTTCAAGTAGGAGGAGTTGGTGGGCGTGTAGGCGATCTCGACGTTGTTCGCCTCCGCCCACTGGCCGACTCGCTTGTCCTTCTTGGTCGTCAGGTGCGGGCTGAAGTTGTCACACACGATCGCGATGCGAACCTCGAGAGGGTAGAGGCTACGCAGGTAGCGGCAGAACTCCAGGAACTCGCCGCGTCGCTTGCGTTTCTTGATGTGCCCGTACATCTTGTTCTTGCCCACGTCTAACGCGGCGAACAGGTGCCGTACGCCTTGGGTGCGGGTGTAGGTGGCG
>BBYL01000017.1 GCA_001570385.1 Microtetraspora glauca
GCCGGGAAGACCTCCGATTTCGGCGGCAACGTTCAGGCGCTGTTCGCCCCAGACGGGTTCCCGCTGTGGACCTCCGATGTGGAACCCGGCGGCGTCCCGGACATCGACGCCGCCCGCACACACGTCCTACCCGCGGCCTACCCCTACGCCCGAACCATGCCGATCCTCGCCGATCCCGGCTACCAAGGAGCAGGTCACGGCGTCTACACCCCGTTCAAGCAACCCGCCGACGGCAACGTCCTCAGCATCGACAACCGCACCTACAACCACCTGATCCGCGCGCTGCGCTGTCTCGGCGAACGCGGCTTCGCGCTGCTGACCCAACGCTGGACCGCCTTGCAGCACACCACGCTCGGCCCCAGCCGGATCGGGGACCTTGCTCGGGCCGCCCTCGTCCTCGTCCATTTCGAGCACAGAAAGATCAGCTGAAAGTCGGTGAGAAAACGTCATTCGGTGTGCCCGAGCGGCGTGTATTCCTCGCCGAGGATCTCCATGCCGTTCGCCGCCGCGTACGATTTGATGATTTTGTTCGCGGTTCGCGGGAAGACGTAGTCGCTGCCGACCAGGAAGATCTTCTTCTTGCCCTGTTCCTTCAGATAGTCCAGGCCAGGCACGATCTGCTGGTTGGTCGTCGCCCCGGTGTAGAAGATGTACGGCGAGCTCTCCAGCCCCTCGTACTGGACGGGATACCAGAGCAGTGCCTTGCGCTTCTCGAACACGGGGAGCATCGCCTTGCGGCTGGCCGAGGTCCACCCGCCGAAGACCGTGGCGACCTTGTCCTGGGCGATGAGCTTGGTGGCCTTCTCGGCGAAGGTGGGCCAGTCGGAGGCACCGTCCTCGACCACGGGTTCCAGCTTCTTGCCGAGCACGCCTCCCGCCGCGTTGATCTCCTCGACGGCGAGCAGTTCGGCGTTTTTGACGGTGACCTCGCTGATCGCCATGGTGCCGCTCAGCGAATGCAGGATGCCGACCTTGATGGTGTCGCCGCCGCTCGCGGCGCCTCCCGCGTCTCCCGCGCCGGCGGCGTTCTCCTCCGGTGACCCGCCGCAGGCCGCGAGCGCGGTGACCAGGATCGCCGCGGCCGCCCCGGTACGCCAAGCTGAATTTCGCAAATCGCTCCTCCTTGCCGATACGGCCCCCGCACCGACCTGTCTGCCGACAAGGTGATCGAGCGATATTTCCCGGCTTAATCACATACGCAAATTGGCCATTACCGGAATTTCTCAATGAGCGGCGACGTGCGGTTCACGTCCTGATACGCCGGAGAAATGCGCGGGAAACGCGGCGGAAACGGCGGCTGCCTATCGTCCCGCCATGCGGCTCACTCCACACGAACAGGAACGCCTGCTCATCCACGTCGCCGCGGGCGTCGCCCGCGACCGCCGGGAGCGGGGGCTACGCCTCAACCATCCGGAGGCTACCGCGATCATCGCGTCCTTCCTCCTGGAGGGGGCGCGCGACGGCCGCGGCGTGGCGGAGTTGATGGACGCGGGCCGCAGGGTGCTCCGCCGCCAGGACGTCATGGAGGGCGTCCCCGAGATGCTGGAGTCCGTCCAGGTCGAGGCGACCTTCCCCGACGGCACCAAGCTCGTCACCGTCCACCGGCCGATCGCATGATCCCCGGTGAGATCGTGTACGGCGAGACGCCCGTCCCGCTCAACCCGGGCAGGGACCGGATCTCGCTGCGCGTCGTCAACACGGCGGACCGGCCGATCCAGATCGGCTCGCACTACCACTTCGCCGCGGCCAACCCCGGCCTGGAGTTCGACCGGCGGGCCGCCTGGGGCACCCGCCTGGACGTGCCGGCCGGTACCGCGATCAGATTCGAGCCCGGCATCGAGCGCGACGTGACGCTCGTCCCCCTGGCGGGCCACCGCGTCGTCCCCGGGCTGCGCCCGGAATGGGCGGGCCCGCTCGACCCCCGCCCCGCCGCCGAGGAGTCCCGATGACCGCCGTCGAGCGGGCGCGCTACGCCGCCCTGTACGGTCCGACCACCGGCGACCGGATACGACTGGCCGACACCGACCTGTTCGTCGAGATCACCGAGGACCTCGCGATGGGGCCCTCCGGCGCCGGCGACGAGGCGGTCTTCGGCGGCGGCAAGGTGATCCGCGAGTCCATGGGGCAGGCCCGCGCGACCCGGGCGGAGGGCGCGCCCGACCTCGTCATCACCGGCGCGGTGATCCTCGATCACTGGGAAGTCGTGAAGGCCGACATCGGCGTACGCGACGGGCGGATCTCGGCCATCGGCAAGGCGGGCAATCCCGACACGATGGACGGCGTCCACCCCGATCTCGTCATCGGGCCGTCCACCGAGATCCTCGCCGGCAACGGCAGGATCATCACGGCGGGGGCCGTCGACTCCCACGTGCACCTGATCTGCCCGCAGTTGCTGGACGAGGCCCTGGCGTCGGGCGTCACGACGATCGTCGGGGGCGGCACGGGACCCGCCGAGGGCACCAAGGCGACCACGGTCACCGGCACCTGGTACCTCGCGCGGATGCTGGAGTCCCTCGACTCCTATCCGGTCAACGTCGCGCTGCTCGGCAAGGGCAACACGGTCGGCGTCGAGGGCCTGTACGAGCAGCTCCGCGCCGGAGCCTCCGGGTTCAAGCTGCACGAGGACTGGGGGACGACCCCGGCCGCGATCGACGCCTGCCTCGGCGTGTGCGACGACACGGGGGTGCAGGCGGCGATCCACACCGACACGCTCAACGAGGCCGGTTTCGTCGAGTCGACGCTCGCGGCCATCGCCGGCCGGATGATCCACGCGTACCACACCGAGGGCGCCGGAGGAGGTCACGCCCCCGACATCATCAAGGTGGCCGCGTACCCGAACGTCCTGCCGTCGTCCACCAACCCGACCCGGCCGCACACGGTCAACACCCACCACGAGCACCTGGACATGCTCATGGTGTGCCACCATCTGAACCCGTCGATCCCCGAGGACCTGGCGTTCGCCGAGTCCCGGATCCGCCCGGCGACGATGGCGGCCGAGGACGTCCTGCACGACATCGGGGCGATCTCGATGATCGGCTCCGACTCCCAGGCCATGGGCCGGATCGGCGAGACCGTCATCCGCACCTGGCAGACCGCGCACGTCATGAAGAAGCGCCGTGGCGCGCTTCCCGGTGAGTCCGGTACGGCTTCCGCCGGCGGGACGGCGCACCCCGCCGACAACCTCCGCGCCCGCCGCTATATCGCGAAATACACGATAAATCCTGCGATAGCGCATGGGTTGGAGGGCGAGGTCGGCTCCGTCGAGACCGGCAAGCTGGCCGACCTGGTGCTCTGGGCCCCCGCGTTCTTCGGCGTGAAGCCGGACCTCGTGATCAAGGGCGGTGTGATCGCCTACGCCCAGATGGGCGACGCGAACGCGTCCATCCCGACCCCGCAGCCCGTACTTCCCCGCCCCATGTTCGGTGCGGCACCCGTGACGGCGGCGGCGACGTCGTTGCACTTCGTGTCCCCTCTCGCCATCGAGGACGGCCTCGCCGACCGGCTCAGGATCGGCCGCAGGCTCGCCCCCGTCTCCGGCGTACGGCGACGCGGGAAGGAGTCGATGCTGCTCAACGACGCGCTCCCCTCGATCGAGGTGCACCCCGACACCTTCGCGGTGCGCGTCGACGGCGAACTCATCGAACCCGCTCCCGCGGACGTGCTGCCCATGGCCCAGCGTTACTTCCTCTTCTGACGCGATGTCCGGCGCCGTTCACCGGCCGGGGCGGGGCCCGCCGGGATGCGGGTCCGCTCCGGCCCGAATCTCCATCACCACGACCACGACCACGACCACGACCACGACCACGACGAAGGATGGTGATCGTTGCACGCCGCGCTCCTGCTGCTCGCCGACTCACGGCTGCCCGCCGGAGGCCACGCGCATTCGGGGGGTGCCGAGGAGGCCGTACGCGCGGGCACGGTGACCGGCCCCGATGACCTGGCGCGGTTCCTCCGGGGACGGCTCGCCACGGCCGGGCTGGTCGCCGCCGCGCTCGCCGCCGCCGCCTGCGAACTCGGCTCCGCCGCCGTCGACACCTCGGAGAGGGTCGACGGGGATGCGGGGACGGGCGAAGGGGATCCGGCGATGCTCCCCTGGCGACGGCTCGACGCCGAGGCGGACGCCCGGACCGCGTCGCCCGCGCAGCGGGAGGCCGCCCGCACCCAGGGACGGCTCCTGGTCAGGACCGCACGCCGGATCTGGCCGTCACCCGCCCTGGAGTCGCTGGCGAGAGCCGTACCCGATGGCGCGCACCATCCGGTCGCTCTCGGCGCGACGGCCGCGGCGGCGGGCTGCGACCCCGGGCAGGCGGCTCTGGCGGCGGCCTACTGGTCGGTGACCGGGCCGGCGACGGCGGCCGTACGACTCCTCGGCCTGGACCCGGTGGCCGTGCACCGCCTGCTCGCCGACCTGGCTCCGTCACTCGGCGCGACCGCACGCGCCGCCCGTACGGCCCTGCACACGTGGACGGCGGACCCGGGCGCGCCGTGGACGACGAACCCGGACGTGCCGTGGACGGCGGACCCGGACGACAGGCGGGCATCGAGCCCGGACATCGGGCGAGCGACGGACCCGGATCTCATCGGCGTGGAGTTCATGAGCGACGCGTGCTGGGCGGCGCTACCCGCCACGACCGCTCCCGCGCTCGACCTCCTGGCCGAGAGCCACCTGAGGGCGGAGACCCGCCTCTTCGTCTCCTGACCACCCCAACACCCCACATCCCCACGCCGGCCATCCCGACCCCGCCGATCCCGATCTCCCCGGCCGGCCCATCCCGGTCATCCCGGCCGGCCCATCCCGGCCATCTCCTGGGCAGTTCCCGATCCCGCAGGCTACGCAAAGGACGGTGACCCGCACATGGGCGCTCACCACGACGACAAGCACGACGCACCCGACGGCCACGGCCGGGCGCTCCGCCTCGGCATCGGCGGCCCCGTCGGCAGCGGCAAGACCGCCCTGGTGGCCGCCCTGTGCCGCAGCCTCGGCCCCTCGATGCGGCTCGGGGTCGTGACGAACGACATCTACACGACCGAGGACGCCGACTTCCTGCGCCGAGCGGGGGTCCTCGACCCCGATCGCATCCTCGCGGTGCAGACCGGCTGCTGCCCGCACACCGCGATCCGCGACGACATCGCGGCCAACCTCGACGCGGTCGAGACCCTTGAGGAGCGGTTCGGCCCGCTCGACCTGGTGATCGTGGAGAGCGGAGGCGACAACCTGACCGCCACCTTCAGCAGGGGGCTGGCGGACAGCCAGATCTTCGTACTCGACGTCTCCGGCGGCGACAAGGTCCCGCGCAAGGGCGGTCCCGGCGTCACCACGGCCGACCTGCTCGTGGTCAACAAGACCGACCTCGCCCCCATGGTGGGCGCGGACCTGACCGTCATGTCCCGTGACGCGGGAGCCGTACGCGACGGCAGGCCGGTGTTGTTCACCTCGATCAGGGAGGACGGGGGCGCGCACGGCGTCGCCGAGTGGGTGTCCGGCGTCGTGGACTCCTGGCACCACCACGGCCACCTCCATGACGGCGAGGTGGTTCCATGAGGACGTCCTCCGGCGACGTCCGGTCGTCGGTACGGGCCCACGCGTCGATCAGGACGGAGCTCCTCTCCGGTGGCGGCACCCGCCTGGAGACGCTGCGTTCCGATCCGCCGCTGACCCTGCGGCAGACCGGGCCCGGCGTGGTCCACCTGGTCTCGACGGCGGCCGGGCCTCTGGGCGGCGACCGCCTGAGATTGGACATCGACGTCGCGCCCGGCACCATGCTGGACATCCGGTCGATCGCGAGCACGCTGGTCCTGCCCGGCCCCTTCGCGGAGGACTCCGTCATGGTCGTCAACGCCCGGGTCGGCGCGGGCGCCTCGCTCCGATTCGCTCCTGAGCCGACCGTGCTGGCCGCGGGGTGCTCTCACCGCGTGGCCGTACGGCTCTCGCTCGCGCGGGACGCGACCGTGTTCTGGCGCGAGGAGATCGTATTCGGACGGCACGGCGAGCGCCCCGGCCGCTGCCGTTCCCGCTTCGACGCCGTCGTGGACGGGATGCCACTGCTCCGGCAGGAGCTCGTCGTCGGCGATCCGGCGAGCGACGGCAGCCCCGCCATGTACGGCACCGCCCGCTGTGTCGGCAGCACCCTCGTCGCCGGACGCGGAGCCACCGGGACAGCCCTCGGAGAAACCACCCGAGAAACCACCCGAGAAGCCACCGAAGATGCCACGCGGCGCGGTCACGCCGAGGCCGTACGGACCGGGAAGGCGGTGGGGCGAGCCGTGCTCAGGGACGGCTGCGCGGTGCTCCCCCTGGCCGGGCCCGGCGTGCTGGTCTCGGTCCTGGCCGACGACGCCGTCCAGCTCCGCGAACGCCTCGAATGGGGCGAAGCGCTCGCCGCGCCGGGTGGCGTCGCTCCCGCGTTCCCCTCGGGACAGCGGTAAGGCCCCCGGCCGGGGCGATACTCCCAGCCCATCCTTCGCGGCCGGGGCATCGGGCTCACGACCCATCCGGGTGAGCAGGAGCGGCGTGAGCGCCCCTCTCACCGGTCCTGAGCCGTAGCCTGGTGATCGTGGCTGATCTCACCTCGTCCCCGCAGGGAGTTCCCGCCAGGAGCGGCGCGGGGACGATGCTCTCGCTGGCCGTGGTCGTCACCGGTCTCGTGCTCGCCGTCACCGCGATCCTGCCCTGGGCCGGAGTCACGGCGGAGTTCGGCCTCATGGGCACCGAGTTCACCCATGCGATCCGCGGCGTCGACAGGGGCTCCGGCTGGTTCGTCCTGGGCGCGGGCATCGCCGCCACGCTGCTGGGCGTTGCCGGGATGACGCGGGGCCGCCTGTTCACCGGGTTGGCGATCCTGCCCGGAGCCGTGGCCGCGCTCGCGCTCGCCATGTTCCTGACGGACCCGCAGGACTGGGGCGATCGGCTCAGCTTCCGGATCCCCGGGCTGGTCGATGTTCATCCGACGATCCAGTACGGCTGGTTCGCCGCCCTGCTCGCCTCCGTCCTCGTCGCCGCCCTGTCCGCCACGGCCCTCATCCGCCGCCCTCGTCCACTGGAGTGACGCCGCGCGACCGCGCCGAATGTATGAGGTCAGAACGGCAAGGCTGGGTACTCCGCCATGCATGCATGTAGAATTGCATGCATGGTTGCCCTCCAGATTCGAGATGTGCCCAAGGAGCTTCGCGATCGACTCACGGAGATCGCGCGTTCACGCGGCCAGTCGCTCCAGGCATACCTCTTCGACGTGATCTCCAACGAGGCGCGCAGAAAAGACAATCTCGCCGCTTTGGAACGCTTCTCCCGAAAGTCCTACAACGCTCATCTGTCATCGGATGACGTCCTTGATGTCCTCCACGCCGCGCGCGCGGATCGCGACACCGCTCTCGGGCTGCCGGAAATCGACACGTGATCGTCGTAGACGCATCCGTCTTCGCCTTCGCCCTGCTGGACGAAGGGCCCCTCGGGAAGACCTGCCGTGACGCGCTGTCCCGCGACCCCGACTGGATCGCTCCGGAGCACTGGCTCGTGGAGGTGCTCTCTGTGGTCAGAGGGAATCACCTGGGCGGGAAGATCGGTCCAGATCACGCGGCGGACGCCGTGGCGGCTCTGCACCAGATCCAACCTGTCACACCCCACACCCGGATCCTCCTGGCACGGATGTGGGAACTGCGCGGAAATCTCAGCACCTACGACGCCGCCTACGTGGCAGCGGCGGAAGCCTACGGCTGCCGCCTGCTCACCACGGATGCGCGCCTCGCTCGGGCCCCCGGGATTGGCTGTGACGTCGACGTCCTCAGCTAGGTAGTGATCGTGGAGAAGCGCGCGGAGAAGGCCGCCTACGGCGTCTTGACGACGCGGGAGAGCCTCAGTCGTAGAAACCGAGGCGGCGGAGCTGCTTGGGATCGCGCTGCCACTCCTTGGCCACCTTGATCCGCAGGTCGAGGTAGACACGCGTGCCGAGCAGCGCCTCGATCTGCTTGCGGGCCCGGGTGCCGACGTCCTTGAGCCTGGCGCCCCCCGGACCGATCACGATCGCCTTCTGCGAGGGCCGCTCGACGTACATGAACGCGTAGATGTCGAGGAGGTCGTCCCGGCCCTCACGCGGGGTCATCTCCTCCACCACGACCGCGATCGAGTGCGGCAGCTCGTCGCGCACCCCCTCCAGCGCGGCCTCGCGGATCAGCTCCGCGACCAGGACCTGCTCGGGCTCGTCGGTCAGCTCGCCTCCGGCGTACAGGGGCGGGGACTCGGGCAGCCGCGCGGTCAGCAGATCGGCGAGCACGTCGAGCTGCTCCCCGCTCTCGGCGGACACCGGGACGATCTCCTGGAAGTCCGCCAGGGCCGAGACCGCGAGCAGCTGCGCGGCGATCTGCTCCCTGCTCGCCAGGTCGCACTTGGTCACCACGGCGATGAGCGGCGTCTTCTTGAGCGCCGCGAGCTTCTCGGCGATGAACCTGTCGCCCTTGCCGATCGGTTCGTTGGCGGGCACGCAGAAGCCGATCACGTCGACCTCGGTCAACGTGGACAGCACGAGGCTGTCCAGCCGCTCGCCGAGCAGCGTACGCGGCCGGTGCAGGCCGGGGGTGTCCACGATGACGAGCTGGGAGTCGGGCCGGTGCACGATCCCGCGAATGGCCCGGCGCGTGGTCTGCGGCTTGGACGAGGTGATGGCCACCTTCGTGCCGACCAGCGCGTTCATCAGCGTGGACTTGCCCACGTTCGGCCGGCCGACGAAGCAGGCGAAACCGGCGCGGAATTCGGGAGTACTCACGTCAGATGTACCGGCCCTTCACCACACCGTCGGGACCGGCCAGGAAGATGGTCGCGGTGCCGAGGTCCTCGACCACGGCGATGTCCTGCTCGCCAGGCTCGTCCGCCTCGCTGACCAGCGCCACCGCCTCCAGAGACGCCGCCCCGCTGGAGACCGCCATCGCCACCGCCACCTGCGTCGCGGACAGTTCGAGCGAGGGCAGCGCGACGTTCGTCGCCACGTAGGTGCGCCCCGTCTCGTCCCGTACGGCGGCGCCCTCGGCCGAGCCGTTACGGGCGCGGGCCGACCTGGCCAGGGTGATGATCTTGTGGTCTTCGGGGTCCAGTGTCTCTGTCACAGCTCAAGGGTACTGACCCTTCCGGCAAGCACCCTGGCCAGTTCCTCGGTGCCCTTGACATCCGGAGACGTGACGCCTCCGTGGACGAGGGTGATCAGCGCGTTCCCCTCTCTCGCCACCACGAGGTGTAGTTCGTACGGATATCCGCCGACCCGGCCCCTGAACCGCCGCGCCTCGGCGCCGTCGCCGACGTCCGGGATCCGCAGGTTCGACACCCGCAGCCTGTCGCCCTTTCCCGCGCCTCCGGCGGCGGCGACCCGGCATCCCCGCATGGCCCGCTCCAACCGGCCGAGCCCTCCGTCGGCGGCGTCCTCCCCGTAGACGGCGAGCCCGACGGCCGCCGACTCGCCGAGGTGATCGCCCTCGTACGTGGTCGCGGCCCCGGCAACGAGCCCTCGTCCGGGCGGCCGGCCCGCCGCCGCGTCGAAGAGCGCACGGCAGTCGCCGTCCTTGGCACGGAACGGCGGGCGCCACCGCTCACGCTGACGGTCCGAGAACCCCTGGGGCATGTCCTCGATCCCCCGGAGCAGGACCTTCAACTGCCCAGAGTTCGGCGCGGCCCGCCGGCCCGCCTCCTCATGGGCGCCGCAGCCCGCCAGCGCGGCCAGCAGGCAGGCGGCGGACGCGCAGACAGCTCCGCCGATGATCCGCATTCCGGTCTCCCCCTGTTCGCCGGCGGGTCCGGAAGATCCCCGCCGACGGCTTTCTTCCCGGCAGCAAAAGCCGCAATCACTCTCAGTAATCAAAATGGGCCCCTCACCCGATCAAGTCGGGCGAGAGGCCCCATGGACTCCCCCGTATGGAAGTGGGCCGGTGCGCCGCGAACCCCTCCCGGCGCGCCGGTTCTTCCCCTCTGAACGCCCCGAACCCCTCCTGGGCGTCTGAAGGAATCGTCCTCTATCGCACTTGGAGACGACTTGCGACCTGCTTGCCAGCTCCGCCATGCACCGGCCTAGGGGCTTCCAACTGCCCGAATGCACTCTGGAACAGTGATTAGCGAACTGGAGCGGCGGCTGTCCGGCGCCCCTGTGCGAGGCGCTCTCATGCATCTCGCCACCCTGCGCACCGACGGCTCCCCCGCGCTCTGCAACGTCCGGTACCACGCCACGTTCTCACCCGACCGGCTCTACTTCATCGCCCACCATGATCGGCCGCATGCGCACGACCTGCGGTCCGACATCCGGGTGGCCGGGTGCATCGTGAGTCTCGGCGGGGACGGCCACGCCCCGGCCGAGGGGGTGACCTTCACCGGCACCGCGCGCGAGCTGCCCGAGAACACTGAGATCCCCGACCATCCCGTACGGCTCTCGCCCGGCGAGCGGCTCTACCGGCTGGACGTCACCGAGTGGACCCTGTACGACGGGGACCGGCCGGATCAGGCGCCCCGGGTGATACCCGCGAGACCTTGACGGGCGGCCTCGGCCCACACCGTGGCGCCGGCCCCGTCGGCCATGCGGAGCGCGGTGGCGTACCGCTCGGCGGCCTCGTCGGGACGGCCGAGATAGGCCGCCAGATCTCCGAGCACCTGGGCGATCGGCCACAGCGGGACGAGGCCGGAGCCGTTGGTGACGATGTTGTCCGGGTACGGCACGAGCGCCTCGTATGCTTCCATCACCCTGTCGCGGTCACCGATGGCCACTCCGAGCAGGCCCCGGACCACGAGGAACAGGCGCCCGTAGTAGTCGGGCCGGATCGGCCGCGGCGTGCCCGCGACCTTGGTCGCCTCCGCCACCCGCCCGGCCCTGGCCAGCGCGAGCGCGTACGGTTCCACGGCGACGGCCCAGTGCTCGGCGATGAGCTCGGCCTCCGGCAGGAGGTCCGTGAGGTCGCCACGGAGCAGTCCGAGGCAGTACCTCCCCATGTACGACAGGCCGATCTCGAACCGCCACGCTCCCACGGCGGCGTGCGCCCGGGCACCGGTGCGGAAGAACCGCGCGGCCTCGTCGAAGTCACCGACCAGCGCGCACCGGAACGCCCGGTAGAAGGTCACGAGGGATCCCGGCATCGCGAGGTCGTGCCGTTCGGCGAGCCGTTCCGCGTGACCGGCGTGCTCCTCCGCCCGCGGGAAGTCGAGGACACCCAGCGCCTGCTGCATCAGGATCAGGTGGGCCACGACCTCGGCGATCGCCATGCCGTGTGCCTGGGCCAGCCGCAGCATCTCCGAGCCGAGCCGCCGCCGGTCCGCGAGGCCGTCCTCGCGGAAGGTGTGGAAGTGCCGGGCGTTGAGCGCCCGCACGATGGCATGGGCGTCGCCGAGCCGCCGGGCCATCGCGAGCGCCTCGTCCGCGGCCTCGACCCCGCGCGTGGTCGGCTCACCTTCGAGCTCGAACGCCAGCGACGTGAGCAGGGCGCACCGGGCCGCGCCGTCGCCGGGCGGGAGCATCGGCAGCGTGGCCTCGATGGCCTCGATGAGCTCGTAGGAGACCACGCCGTAGTCCCTCGTGCTCCACAGCGACGGCGTGTCGAAGGCGCCGATGACGCGGGCGACGAGCTCGGGATCGGCCTTGGGCAGCGCCAGGCCGATGGCCCGCTCCCGCATCTCACGGGCGGCGGCGAGCTGGTTGCCGAAAGCCAGCGCCTGGACCCGCCGCATGATCAGCTCCAGGTCCTCCCCGTCGCCGAGGTCGAGCGCCTGCTGCCAGAGCGCGGCCGCCTCCCGGTAGGCGAACC
Source organism: Microtetraspora glauca (assembly GCA_001570385.1). Taxonomy (GTDB): domain Bacteria; phylum Actinomycetota; class Actinomycetes; order Streptosporangiales; family Streptosporangiaceae; genus Microtetraspora; species Microtetraspora glauca. Next base: position 11,764 of record BBYL01000017.1, read on the forward strand.
GCCTCTCGGCCTGCTCGGCGGCGAGCGCGCTGTACCGCGCCGCTTTGGCACGTTCCCCTCCCGCCGCGAAGTGGTGGGCCAGCGCCGCCACCTCGTCCGGGCGGAGCCGTTCGAGTACCTCGGCCACGCGGGCGTGCGTGCGGGAGCGCCGCAACCGCGACATGTCGTCATAGAGCGTGTCCCGGACCAGGGCGTGCGCGAACCGCAGACCGCCCCCCTTGGGCTCGACGAGCAGCCCGGCCATCAGCGCCGCCTCCACCGCGTCGACCACGCCGTCCTCGCCTCCGCCGTTCACGTCCGCGAGCACGTCCACGTCGAGGCTCCCGCCGATCACCGCGGCCTCGCGGAGCGTGGTCTGTGCGGGTACGGGAAGCCGGACGAACCGGCGTCGCAGCACGTCGCGGACGCCCGCCGGGACGGCGGACACGGCCGCGGGCTCACCCTCGGCCGTGATCAGCCGGGCGGTCTCCCGGAGGAAGAACGGGTTGCCCCCGGTGCGCTCGGCCACGGCGTCGACGGTCTCGTCCGAGAGTTCGGCGCCGGAGACCGCGGTGAGCAGTTCGGCGGCGGCGTCCCGGCCGATCCCGCTCAGGACGATCCGGAGGGGCTCGTACCGGGCCAGCGCCGCCGACGTCTCGGCCAGCCGCTCGGCCTCCTCCTGTCGGAATGTTCCGACGATCAACGCGGGCACGTCCCTCAGGTCGGCGGCCAGGTGCACAAGGATGGCCAGCGTCTCCTCGTCCGCGCGGTGCATGTCGTCGAGGACCAGCAGCAGGGGCGCCTCCCGTGCCACCTCCGCCAGGTACATCGCGAGCGCCCGGCGGAGCCGGAACCGCTCGGCGGTCACGTCCGTGTCCTCCTGCCCGCGCTCGCCCTCGGTCGGCTCGCCGAGAAGCCGCCGGATCTGTACGGCGAGCGCCCCGCGCGGCATGACGTCCGCCATCAGCGTCCGGAGGATCTCCGCCCAGGCCCATCCCGCGGGGGCTCCCTCGGTCTCGGGAGACCTGCCCACGGCCACCCGCCATCCCTCGCGGGATCGTTCGGCCGCGAGGGCCCCCGCGAGGGCGGACTTGCCCATACCCGCCTCGCCGCCGATCAGGGCGACGCCCGTGGCGCGGCCGAGCAACTGGGCCAGCTCCCGATCCCTACCGACCAGTCGGTCTGCCTCGATGGTGGGAGACTCGGGAACGATCCTGATATCGCTGACTCCCCCGGCCACACCCCCGGCCGCGCCGGTCACGTCTCCAGCCGCGCCTCCGATCACCGCGTGAGCGGGCTCCAGCGAGGCCGCGTGGGCGAGTATGTCGCTCTCCAGCCGCTGCAGGGCGGGCCCCGGGTCGACACCCAGCTCGTCGGCGAGCCGGCCGCGGGCCTGGCGGAGCACGGCGAGCGCGTCCCCCTGCCTGCCCTGGCGGTACAGCGCGATGGCCAGCAGCCGCCAGCCCTCCTCGCGCAGCGGGTGCTCCGCGACGTGCCCCTGAAGGTCCGCGACGGCCGAGCCCGCAGCGCCGAGCGCCACGGCGGCCGACGCCCTCTGCTCCACGGCCATGGCGTGCAGCTCCTCCAGGCGCATGATCTCGGTGACCGCCCAGTCGGCCATGGCGAACTCGACGTAGGCCGCACCGCGCCATAATCTGAGCGCCTGGTCCGTCTCGTGGATGGCCATCCTCGCGTCTCCGCCGGCCAGCGCCTCGGCCCCCTTGCGCACCAGCTCCTCGAACCGCCACGCGTCGACGTCTCCGTCGCGGATCGCGTATCCGGGCGGGATCGTCACCAGCACCCGCGCCGGCGTGCGCGCCGTGCGGTCCGGCTCCAGCGCCCGCCGGAGATTCGAGACGTACGCCTGTATGGAGGCCAGCGCGCTCGGGGGCGGTTGATCCCGCCACAGATCGTCGATCATCCGCTCGACCGGAACGATGTGCCCCCGTGCGACCAGCAGCCGCGCGAGCACTGAGCGCTGCCGCGGTCCGCCAAGCTCTGCCGGTCCCCTGTCCCCTATGGCGTCGAACGCACCAAGAACCCGGAATGTCGCCACGGAAAAACCCTACAGAGCAGGTAGTCCCGTGCGGCAGAGCTGCGGAGTCCCGAGAATCCGGGACATTACTCCTGTTCCGCCCGGGTCGTGACGGGTCCCTGCTCCCCCTGCTCGACCGGACGCACCACCACGGTGCTGATCCGGTTGCGGCGCCCCGCGAGGTTCTCCGCGATCAGTCGCAGCCCGTCGACGGTGGCCTCGGAACCGGCGATCGGCACCCGGCCCAGAGCGTGCGCGAGCAGCCCGCCGACCGTGTCGACGTCCTCCACCTCGATCTCGCGGTCGAACAACTCGCCCAGTTCGTCGACCGGCAGCCGTGCCGTCACCCGTACGGAGCCGTCCTCCAGCCACTCGACCGGAGGGATCTCCTGGTCGTACTCGTCGGTGATCTCCCCGACGATCTCCTCGATCACGTCCTCGATCGTGACCAGGCCGGCGGTGCCGCCGTACTCGTCGATCACGATGGCGAGGTGGATCTGCCTGGCCTGCATCTCGCGCAGCAGGTCGTCGATCGGCTTGCTGTCCGGGACGAACGTGGCCGGGCGCATCAGCTCCTGGACCCGGGCCGTCCCGTCGCCGGTGTCCTGCATCCGGCGGACGATGTCCTTCATGTAGGCGATGCCCACCACGTCGTCCTCGTTCTCACCGGTCACGGGGATGCGGGAGAAGCCGCTGCGCAGAGCCAGGGAGAGCGCCTGGTTGAGGGTCTTGTGCCGCTCGATGATGACCATGTCCGTGCGCGGGACCATGACCTCGCGGACCAGCGTGTCACCCAGCTCGAAGACCGAGTGGATCATCTCGCGCTCGTCCGGCTCGATGACCCGGCGCTCCTCGGCGAGATCCACCAGGTCGCGCAGCTCGGCCTCCGACGTGAACGGTCCCTCGCGGAACCCCTTGCCGGGCGTCAGCGCGTTGCCCAGCAGGATCAGCAGCTTCGGCAGCGGGCCGAAGATCCTGGTCAGGCCGTACACGACAGGCGCGCTCGCGAGCGCGACCCGGTCGGCGTGCTGCCGGCCGAGCGTACGCGGCGAGACGCCGACGATGACGTAGCTGACCAGGACCATCACGATCGCCGCCGCGGCGTATGCCTGCCCCTTGTCACCGAGCCAGTCGATGAACAGGAGCGTCGCGATCACCGTCGCGACCAGCTCGCAGATCAGCCGCAGCAGGAGCAGCAGGTTCAGGTATCGCGGCGGGTCGGCGACGATGGCCTGCAGACGCCCCGCGCCGCGCCGCCCCTCCTTGACGAACTCCTCGGCACGCACCCGGGAGATGCGCGACAACGCCGTCTCCGCGCTTGCGAGCAGGCCGCCGACCACGATCAGGACGACGGCGGAGAACAACCAGCCGTTCATCGGTCGCTCACCGCTTCCCGCGCGCCTCCCGCCACGACTCGAGCAGCTCGCCCTGGAGTCCGAACATCTCGGCGTGCTCCTCGGGCTCGGCGTGGTCGTAGCCGAGCAGATGCAGGATGCCGTGGGTGCAGAGCAGCTCCAGCTCGTCCTGCGTGCCGTGTCCCGCCTCGGCCGCCTGCTTGGCGGCGACCTGCGGGCAGAGCACCACGTCGCCGAGGAGCGCCGGATCCGGCGACGCGTCCTCGTCGCGGCCCCCGCCGGGGCCGGGACGCAGCTCGTCCATCGGGAAGGCGAGCACGTCCGTGGGGCCGGGCTCGCCCATCCACTGCTCGTGCAGCTCGGCCATCGCCGGCTCGTCGACGATCAGGATGGACAGCTCGGCGAGGGGGTTGATCCCCATCTTTCCCAGGACGTGACCGGCCAGCTCGGCGAACACCGCCTCGTCGACTTCGACGCCCGACTCGTTGGCGACCTCGACGCTCACCGATTCTCCTCGCTCGGCGACCCGGGCAGGGAGCGCGGGCCGCGCCGTTCCGTTCTCACGTTCACCGTCTCCCCCGGGGGCGCTTGTCGATCGCCCGCGGCTCCGACGCCATGGCCGCGTCGTACTTGCCGTACGCGTCGACGATGTCGCTCACCAGGCGGTGCCGGACCACATCGGCACTGGTCAGCCTGCTGAAGTGGATGTCGTCGATGCCGTGAAGGATGTTCTGGACGACCTTGAGGCCGCTGTCCTGCCCACCGGGGAGGTCGATCTGGGTCACGTCACCGGTGACGACGATCTTCGAGTTGAACCCCAGCCGGGTCAGGAACATCTTCATCTGCTCGGGCGAGGTGTTCTGCGCCTCGTCGAGGATGATGAACGCGTCGTTCAGCGTGCGTCCCCGCATGTACGCCAAGGGGGCGACCTCGATCGTGCCCGCCGACATCAGCCGCGGGATCGAGTCGGGGTCGAGCATGTCGTGCAGCGCGTCATAGAGCGGCCGCAGGTAGGGGTCGATCTTCTCGTAGAGGGTGCCGGGCAGGAAGCCCAGCCGCTCCCCCGCCTCGACCGCGGGCCGCGTCAGGATGATGCGGTTGACGTGCTTGTTCTGCAGGGCCTTCACGGCCTTGGCCATCGCGAGGTACGTCTTGCCGGTGCCGGCGGGGCCGATGCCGAACACGATCGTGTGCTTGTCGATCGCGTCGACGTACCGCTTCTGGTTGACGGTCTTGGGGCGGATCGTCCGGCCGCGCGCGGAGAGGATGTCCAAGGACAGCACCTCGGCGGGCCGGTCGCTGGTCATCCGCAGCATCGCGATGCTGCGCTCGACGGAGTCGGTGGTCAGCTCGGCGCCGGAGCCGACGAGCTCCACCAGCTCCTCGAAGAGCCGCACGACGACGCCGCTCTCCTCCGGAGAACCGGTGATGGTGATCTCGTTGCCGCGCACGTGGATGTCGGCGCGGAAGGCCTTCTCGATGACCCGCAGCAGCTCGTCACGCGAGCCGAGCAGGCTGATCATCGCCTGTCCCTCGGGGATGAGGACCTTGGCCTGGGTCTTGTTGGTGGTCTGTGACTCGGACATGGGCGGCCGTTACGGCCTGCTCGCCTCCCTAGTTCCTACGGTCATGCTATCCGCTAGCCGGGAGGCCACGTCAGGCTGCGTCCGCCCAGCACATGTGCGTGAACATGGAACACGGTCTGGCCCGCTCCCAGACCGGTGTTGAACACGACGCGATATCCCGAGTCGGAGACGCCCTCCTGAAGGGCCACGTCGTGGCATGCTTTGAGCACGTCGTCGGCGAGGCCGTCGTCCGCCTGGGCGAGCGCCGCGGCGTTCTTGTGATGTGACTTGGGGACGACCAGGACGTGCGTGGGCGCTTGCGGATTGATGTCGCGGAACGCCAGCGCCCGCTCGGTCTCAAGGATGATGTCGGCGGGGATCTCCCTGGCCACGATCTTGCAGAACAGGCAGTCGGTCACGATCGAGAAGCGTAGCCGTTGCCAATCAGTGATGCCGTTGAAAGATCCCCCGGATAGTGTGAATGTGCGACACTGCACCGACAAAAACACCCCTAGTGTCGGGCGAGGACACAACTGGGTCATGCCCCCTAATGATTCGGAAGAGCGTAAACCCCCCGGGGAGGACGAGCGTCCTACTGACGTGACCACCGAGACCCTCGTGGCCGACAGGTCGCTGGGGGCGGTGCCCGTCGGATGGGATGCCGACATGGCCGTGACCGCGCTGTACAGCGCGCACTATCGGTCACTCGTGCGTCTCGCCGTGCTGCTGGTCAGAGATGTGGCCAGCGCGGAGGAAGTCGTGCAGGACGCGTTCGTCGCCATCCATGGGGCTTGGCGGCGCCTGCGGGACACCGACAAGGCACTCGCCTACCTGCGCCAATCGGTCGTGAACCGATCGCGCTCCGTGTTGCGTCATCGCGCCGTCGTGGAGAAGTACGCCCCCAAGGGGCTTCCTGACGCGCCGAGCGCCGAGAACGGCGCGATCGGCGAGCTTGAGCGATCGGCGGTCATCGAGGCACTGCGCCATCTGCCGACACGGCAACGCGAGGCACTGGTCCTGCGCTACTACGGGGATCTGTCCGAGGCCGAGATCGCGCATGCGATGGGCATCAGCAAGGGCGCGGTGAAAAGTCACACGGCCCGCGGCATGGCCGCCCTGAGGATGGCACTGGAGCAGTTCTCATGACCTTCCCCACCGACGACGAGTACGGCGAGTTCCTCCGCCGTGCGATGCGGGCGGAGGCGGACTCGGTCGTGCCTTCGCCCGAAGGGCTCGACATCATCCGGCGCCGCATCGACGAGCGTGGCGTGCGCGGACTGCGCGGCCTCTTCTGGTGGCGCGTCGGCGCCGCCGTGGCCGGCGCCGCGCTGGTGGCGGGCACGGTCGTCATGATCGTCCCCGACCTGCGCACCCAGGTGATGCACAGCTCGGTCTCCAACACGGGCGACGACTCCCGGCTCCCCGACATCTCCTCCATCAACCGCCCCCCGACGGTGCACACCCCGCCCCAGGTCGTCAACAGCCCGCCGTCCCGGAGCGAGGCCTCGTCCGTGGTGACGCCGAAGGACAGCCCTCCGGCGAAGCCGACGCCGTCCCCGAGTGACCCGTGCGCGACTCCGGCGACGCCGGCCCAGGCCGTCGAGCCGTACGCGTCGGGCTCCCCGATGTGTCTCACGACGGAGACACCGGCCCCGCCGACCAGCCCGTCCACCGGCCCGAGCCCGAGCCGCACGCCGACCGGCTGCTCCGGAGGTCAGTGCGGAACGCTTACGCCCAAGCCGTCGCCCTCACCGACGCCCAGCCCGTCGGCGAGTGACGTGGTCACTCCGGAACCCCCCGCGGAGACGCCCACGCCGTAGGCGCCGACCGGCGTCGGGAGCGGAGCCGTCACACGGCTCCGCGGATCACCAGCGGCCGCAGCGTGACAGGATCACCGCCGCGGCGGCCACCCCCGCCGTCGAGGTGCGCAGCACCGTCGGGCCCAGCAGGGTGGGTACGGCTCCCGCCGCCCGGAAGGCGGCGATCTCCTCGTCCGTGATGCCGCCTTCGGGGCCGACGACCACGACGACGTCGCCGTTCCGCGGCAGGGACAGGCCGGTCAGGGGTTGGGCGGCCTCCTCGTGCAACACGACAGCCAGCTCGGCCCCGGCGAGCAGTTCGGCCACCTGGGCGGTGCTCGCCTGTTCGGCCACCTCCGGCAGGTGGAAGCGGCGGGCCTGCTTTCCGGCCTCGCGCGCGGTGCTCCGCCAGCGGGCGAGGGCCTTGGCGGCGCGCTCGCCCTTCCACTGGGTGACGCAGCGCGCCGCGGACCACGGAACGATCACGTCCACGCCCGCCTCGGTCATCATCTCGACCGCGAGCTCTCCCCTGTCGCCCTTGGGCAGCCCCTGGACCACGACGAGGCGCGGCCGGGCGGCCTCCACGTCGTATCGCCGGAGCACCTCGGCGGTGAGGGAGTCCTTGGCCACGTCGCCGACCACGCACTCGGCGACCTGGCCGGCGCCGTCCGTCAGGTCGAGCCGCTCCCCCGGGCGCAGCCTCCGGACGGCGGCCGCGTGCCGCCCCTCGGGACCGTCCAGCAGGACACGATCACCGGGGGCGACGGGCGCGCCACCGGGCAGCACACCGGACAGATCGGCCAGGAAAACAGGAGCGGTCATGGCGTCACCAGGAGCCTGATCATGGTGTCAGCGACCGTTGAACGCGTCTCTCAGCCGGGAGAAGAAGCCCTGCTGCCCCGGCGAGAACTTCCCGGGGGGCCGCTCCTCACCGCGCAGCTTGGACAGCTCTCTGAGCAGCTCTTCCTGCTGCGCGTCGAGCTTCATGGGCGTCTCGACGTTCACATGGATGAGCAGGTCGCCCCTGCCGGTCTCGTTGAGGCGCTGGACGCCCCTGCCGTACAGCGGGATGACCTGGCCCGCCTGGGTGCCGGGCCGTACGTCGATCTCCTCGGTGCCGTCCAGGGTCTCGATCGACAAGATGGTGCCGAGAGCGGCGGCCGTCATCGGGATCTGGACCGTGCAGTGCAGGTCGTCGCCGCGCCGCTCGAAGATCTGGTGCGGACGCTCGGCGATCTCCAGGAAGAGGTCTCCGGGCGGGCCGCCGCCGGGGCCGATCTCGCCCTCGCCGGCCAGCTGGATGTGCGTGCCGTCCTCGACGCCCGCGGGGATGCGGACCTTGATCGTACGGCGGGTGCGGACGCGGCCCTCGCCGGAGCACTCGAGGCAGGGGTTGCGGATGACGCTGCCGTAGCCACCGCACTGGGGGCACGGCCGCGAGGTCATCACCTGGCCGAGGAAGGAGCGGGTGACCTGCGACACCTCGCCCCGGCCGTGGCACATGTCACAGGTGTCGGGGTGGGTGCCCGCGGCGGCGCCCGAACCGTGACAGACCTCGCACAGCACGGCCGTGTCGACCACGATCTCGCGGGTGGTGCCGAACGCGGTCTCCGCCAGGTCGAGCTCGACCCGGATCGTCGCGTTGCGGCCGCGCCTGGCCCGGGAGCGTGGTCCGCGCGAGCCTCCGGCGGAGCCGAAGAAGGCGTCCATGATGTCACTGAACGGGAATCCCGCGCCGAACCCGCCGGCCCCGGCGCCCGCGCCGGAGCTGAACGGATCGGCTCCGAGGTCGTACATCTGGCGCTTGTTGGTGTCGGAGAGGACCTCGTAGGCCTGTGTGATCTCCTTGAACCGCTCCTGGGTCTCAGGATCCGGATTGACGTCCGGGTGCAGCTCCCGGGCAAGACGGCGGTATGCCTTCTTGATCTCTTCCTGGCTGGCGTCCCGCCGCACCCCGAGGGTGCCGTAGTAGTCCTTGGCCACTTATGACCCCGCCAGGATCTGCCCGACGTAACGCGCGACCGCGCGCACCGCACCCATCGTCACCGGATAGTCCATTCGCGTCGGGCCCAGCACTCCGAGCCGGGCCAGTTCCTTGTCGCCCGCACCGTATCCCGCGGCCACGATAGAAGTGCCGCGCAGTCCGGTGTAGGGGTTCTCGGAGCCGATCCGGACGGTCAGCCCCGACAGGTCGCCGGTCTCGCCGAGCAGCCGCATCAGCACGACCTGCTCCTCCAGCGCCTCGAGCACCTCGCGGAGGCCCACGCTGAAGTCGGCGGCCGCCAGGTTGGCGGCACCGGCGAAAACGATCTTCTCTTCGTGCCGCTCGACCAGGGTCTCCAGCAGCACCGACAGGATGGTGGCGGCCACCGGCCTGTCCTCGGCGGGCAGCCGATCGGGCAGCTCCGCCACCGTGTCCGGCACCCTGGACAGGCCGCAGCCGTCCAGGCACGCGTTCAGCACGGCGCGCAGGTGAGCGATGCGGTCGTCCGCGACGGTCTCGGGCAACTCGATCACGCGCTGCTCGACCCGGCCGGTGTTGGTGATCAGCACGAGCATGACGCGCCGCTCCGCCAGCGGCACGATCTCCACGTGGCGGACCGTGGACCGGGTCAGCGAGGGGTACTGCACCACGGCGACCTGCCGGGTGAGCTGGGCCAGCAGCCGGACCGTCCGCATGACGATCTCGTCCAGGTCCACGGCACCGGCGAGGAAGGTCTCGATCGCACGGCGTTCCGCCGCGGACAACGGCTTGACCTGGGAGAGGCGGTCGACGAACAGGCGGTAGCCCTTGTCCGTCGGCACCCGTCCCGCACTGGTGTGCGGCTGGTGGATGTAGCCCTGCTCTTCGAGCGCCGCCATGTCGTTTCTGATGGTGGCCGGTGACACGCCGAGGTTGTGCCTGTCGGCGAGGGCCTTGGACCCCACCGGCTCATTGGTGGACACATAGTCCTCGACGATGGCACGAAGCACGGCCAGCTTGCGTTCGTCGAGCAAAGTGTCACCTCCCTGTGCATCGGGAAACGCGGTGTCTGGCACTCCGTGTTCCCGAGTGCCAAGTGTACGGCTACCGCCCACAGGGTGCGATAACACCAATCCGGCCAACCCGGCAAGCCGGTCGCAATCAGCTCACAAGTCGCATTCCTTATGGTCCGACCCATGACCGAGAATCAGAACCCCCTCCCCGGCGACGTCCGGGGCCCGTCTTCGCCGTATAACCAGGCCACGCCGTACGGGCAGCCCACGCAGTACGGACAGGGATCGCCGTACGCGCAGGGCACACCGTACCCGCAGGGCGCCTACGGCACGCCGCCTCCGCAGGGACCCGTGCGGCCCAGGATCCTGTGGATCATCCTGGCCTGGCTGCTCTTCGTCATCCTGATCGTCGTGGGAGTGGCCGGCTTCGCGGGCGGGCTGACCTCCACCATCAAGGACGCCGCCTCCATCACGACGTTCAAGAGCGGCGAGAAGGTGAACGTCCAACTCGACCCGAAGGACAAGCCGGCGATCTACGCCTCGTCCGACCAAGCGGGCGATGTCACCTGCAAGGTCGAGGGCGACGCGGGCCTGGACATCAGGCTCACCCAGCCGACCGCCTCCCAGACGATCGCGTACGGCGACGCCACGTGGGAGATGGTCTTCCAGATCGGCGTCCCCATCGCGGGCGCCTACAACGTCTCCTGTGAGGGCGATGGCGTCAGGTTCGGCGTCGGCAAGGAGATCATGGGCAGCGTGGGCAAGCTGGTCGGCGGCACGGTCGCGATGATCGCTCTTCCGGGCGTGGGCTTCCTGATCGCCATCATCGTCACCATCGTCGTGCTGGTCCGGCGCAGCGGCGCCCGCAAAAGGGCGATGCGCTGACCCGCGCCGGCGTCTGTCCACAGCCTCCGGCGGACTTCCCCGCGCGGATGCCCGATTTTGCTAGCGTTCCCGGCATGTATGGGCAGGACGTGCTTTCCGGAGACTGGCGGCGGCCCGGACGGGGGAAGATCCCCCAGGTGCCCGCGGAGCGGGATCTCGTGGTCGAGGACGCGGAAGGGCGCTTCTGCGGCGCGGTGGTGGCGTGCGACAAGGAGGCCGTCACCCTGGAGGACCGGTTCGGGCGGCGGCGCGTCTTCCCGCTCGCCCCGGCCGCGTTCCTCCTGGAGGGCAAGCCGGTGACGCTGGTCCGCCCGTCCGAGGCGCCGCGCGGACAGCGGCGCAGCGCCTCCGGGTCGATCGCCGTCGAGGGACTGCGCGCGCGGGTCGCCAGGGAGAGCCGGATCTACGTGGAAGGCGTCCACGACGCCTCCTTGGTGGAGAAGATCTGGGGGCACGACCTCCGGGTCGAGGGCGTCGTCGTCGAGTTCCTCGAAGGGGTCGACGACCTGCCCGCGATCGTCGAGGAGTTCTGCCCGGAACCGGGCAGGCGGCTCGGCGTGCTGGTGGACCATCTCGTTCCCGGGTCCAAGGAGAGTCGCATCGCCTCCCAGGTGTCCGGGGCGGACGTGCTGATCGTGGGCCATCCGTACGTGGACATCTGGCAGGCGGTCAAGCCGTCGGTCCTCGGCATACCGTCCTGGCCCTCCGTGCCGCGGGGGATCCCGTGGAAAGAGGGTGTGATCGCCGCGCTCGGCTGGCGGATGGACCCCTCGGAGGCATGGCGGCACATCCTCGGCCGTGTGACGGCCTTCACCGACTTGGAACCCGAGCTGCTCGGCCGGGTCGAAGAGCTGATCGACTTCGTCACGGATCCCGGCGAGGACGGGTGACGAAGCCCGGCCCGGTGCCGGGAAAGGACGAATCCGCCGCGTCTCCCTCGCGGCAGCAAGGCAAAGCGAACTCCAATCCCTCTACACAGCGAAGGAAGGCCGCATGACTGGCGATCCACGGGAGCCGTACGGAGGCGAGAGCACTCCGGGACACGGAGCTCCCGGTCAGGGCGCTCCGGGATACGGCGGGCCCGGTCAGGGCGCTCCGGGATACGGCGGGCCCGGTCACGGGGGTCCGGGATACGGCGCCCCCGATTACGGGAACCAGGGCTACGGGAACCAGGGCTACGGGAACCAGGACTATGGGACTCCCGGTTACGGCACGCCGGGCTACGGGACTCCCGGTTACGGCGCACCGGGATACGGGGCCCCGGGATACGGCGCACCCGTTCACGGCCCGGCCGGGCCGCACGTGCCCGGGCAGTACGGCCCGCGTCCCGGCACCGACGACACCAACATGGCGATGCTGGCCCACCTGGCCGGCCTGGGGAACCTCATCGCCTGGCCGCTGGGTTCCGTCGGCTCACTGGTGATCTACATGACGAAGAAGGACCAGTCGCCGTACGTCCGGGACCAGGCGGCCGAGGCGCTGAACTTCTGGATCACCGGCACGATCGCCTTCGTCACGGTGACCGTGTTGTCGTTCATCCTGTCGTTCGTCCTCGTGGGAGTCATCGGGTTCCTGCTCCTCCCGGTCATCTGGCTCTACACGCTGGTGATGGGGATCATGGGCTCGATGGCCGCCAACCGGGGCGAGAGCTACCGCTATCCGATGACGATCCGGCTCATCACCTGATCAGGTCAGGTCGCGGATCAGGGCGTCCGCGAGGAGCCGGCCCCGCAGCGTCAGCACGGCGCGGCCGCGCTTGAACGGTTCCACGTCGAGCAGGCCGTCGGCCAGCGCCCTGGCGCACGCCGTACGGGCCGACGGCCGCAGGTCGGCGAGCGGGAACCCGGAGGCGAGGCGGAGCTCCAGCATCAGCCGCTCGACGGCCCTGTCATCCGCCGCCAGCTCCTCGCGCGCGTACCCCGGCGACTCGCCCACCGCGAGACGAGCCGCGTACGACGCCGGATGCTTGAGGTTCCACCACCGGGTGCCGCCCACATGGCTGTGCGCGCCCGGCCCGACGCCCCACCAGTCACCGCCGGTCCAGTAGAGCAGGTTGTGGCGGCAGCGGGCCTCGTCGGAGACCGCCCAGTTGGAGACTTCGTACCAGCGGAACCCGGCGGAGGTGAGCATCTCCTCGGCGATGAGATAGCGATCGGCGGCCACGTCGTCGTCCGGCATGGGCAGCTCGCCACGCCGGATCCTGGCGGCCAACCGGGTGCCCTCCTCGACGATCAGCGAGTACGCCGAGATGTGGTCGGGACCCGCGGCCAGCGCGGCGTCGAGCGACGCCCGCCAGTCGTCGTCGGTCTCGCCCGGGGTGGAGTAGATCAGGTCGAGGTTGACGTGGTCGAACCCCGCCTTCCTCGCCTCCTGCACGGCTGCCGCCGCCCGGCCAGGGGTGTGGCGGCGGTCCAGCACGGCGAGGACGTGCTCGCGGGCGCTCTGCATGCCGAAGCTCATCCGGGTGAACCCGCCGTCCCGCAGGACTTCCAGGGTCTCCTGGGTGACCGATTCCGGGTTGGCCTCCGTGCTGACCTCCGCCCCGGCGGCCAGGCCGAACTCCTCGTCGATGGCGTGGAGGATCCGGACCAGGTCGTCCGGCGGGAGCAGGGTCGGTGTGCCCCCGCCGAAGAACACGGTCTCCACGGGCAGTTCGGCGTCGCCGAGGACGCGCCGGGCGAGCCGTACCTCCTCGATGGCGGTGGAGGCGTAGTCCCGCTGCGAGGCGCCGGGGCCGAGCTCGGCCGCGGTGTAGGTGTTGAAGTCGCAGTAGCCGCACCGGGTGACGCAGAACGGTACGTGCACGTAGAAGCCGAACGGGCGGGACCCGAGCCCGTCGAGAGCGCTGGAAGGCAGCTCGCCGGAGGCGGGAACCGGGTCGCCGTCGGGAAGAACGGAAGGCACGTCTCCAGTCTGCCGGTATCCGGCCGATGCCCTTGCCGTCCCGCTCTCATCGACCGCGGAGCGGGGGCACGGCGATGCACGCCGTACGGACGGCCACCTGATCACCATCGCCAACCCGGAAGGGCGGCGTGGGCGAGGCGATGCTCACGCCGTCCTTGGCGCCGCACACCGCCAAGGCGAACGGCCGGGCAATCGCCTGGGACATCGATCCGCAGGCCAACGCCGACGACCTGACCAGCGTCATGAGCTCCCCCCGGCTACGACGTGGGCAACGAACCGGACCCAGACCGGGATCCGGGGCCGGCCAGGGCCTTCCATCCGGGCCCTCTTCCACCATTGACCGCCGCGTTACACGGGGCTACGATCCAGCAAACTTTAAGGAAAGTTTCCTAAGAGTAGGGGACAACGTGCGTCGACTCCTCCTCGCCGTGGCATTGGCCACGGGACTCGCGGCCGCGGCCGCGTCCACGCCCGCGGCCGCGTCCACGCCCGCGCTGGCACAGACAGCGCAGGCCCGATCGGCACAGGACGAACCGGTACAGGCCGCGGCACCCGAAGCCGCCGCGGCCACTGGGACCGCCGCCGGGACCGCCGCTGGGACCGCCGCTGGGACCCAGGAAGAGGCGGCACGGGGCCGGTCCGGCGGCAACGACCGCTACAAGCGGGTCGGCTACTTCATCCAGTGGGGCGTCTACGGCCGGAACTTCCATGTGAAGGACCTGGACACCAGCGGCGCCGCCGCCAAGCTCACCCACATCAACTACGCGTTCGGCTTCGTCGGCGCCGAGGGCACGTGCTACTCGGCGGATCCGTGGGCCGACTGGCAGCGGGGCGTTCCCGCCGAGCAGAGCGTGGACGGGGTCGCGGACGGCGACGACCAGGCGCTCAAGGGCAACCTCAACCAGCTCAGGAAGCTGAAGGCCAAGCACCCGAACCTGAAGGTGCTGATCTCGCTGGGCGGATGGTCCGGTTCGAAGTACTTCTCCGACGCCGTACTCACACCGCAATCGCGCGCCACGCTCGCCGCGTCCTGCGTGGACCTGTGGTTGAAGGGCAACCTGCCCGGTCTCCCCGAAGGCACCGGGGCCGGGATCTTCGACGGCATCGACCTCGACTGGGAGTGGCCCGGCTCCTCCGGCAACGACGGGAACATCATCCGGCCGGAGGACAAGCAGAACTTCACGCTGTTCCTGAGCGAGCTGCGGCGGCAGATGACGGCCGTAGACCGGCACTCCGAGCTCACGGCCTTCCTCCCGGCCGCGGCGGCCAAGATCGACGCCGGCTTCGAGGTGGGCCCGGTCTTCCGCCAGCTCGACTTCGCCACCGTCCAGGGCTATGACCTGCACGGATCCTGGGAACTCCGGACCGGACACAACGGCAACCTGCTGACCGACCGGCGGGACCCGAACCCGGTGCGCTTCAGCGTGGACCAGACCGTGAAGGACTACGTGTCGCGCGGCGCCCCCAAGAACAAGATCGTCATCGGCGTCCCGGCGTACGGGCAGGGCTGGACGGGTGTGCGGTCCAGCGGTAACGGGCTGTACGCGGCGGCGACCGGCCCCGCTCCGGGAACCTTCGCCGCGGGCACCGAGGACTACAAGATCCTTGCGGGCAAGCCGGGCAAGCGATACCGGGACCTGCTGACCGGCACCCTGTGGCTCTATGACGGCAACGAGTTCTGGTCGTACGACGACCCGGCGGTTCTCGTGCAGAAGGCGGCCTACATCCGCCTCAAGGGTCTCGGCGGCTCGATGATGTGGTCACTCGATCAGGACGACGCCAAGGCGTCCCTCACCTCGGCGCTCTATTCCGTGCTGCGCTGACCACCCACCTGCTGCGGGGATCGGTGCGCCTGGGTTCGCACCGGTCCCCGCGACATCCGCCCATTCCGACCCGGCACCGCCCGATTCCGATCCCCGCCACATCCCCATCCGGCGCTGCCCGATACCGACCCCCGCCGCATCCCAACCCGGCGCTACCCGATTCGGTCCCCGCCACATCCCCATCCGGCGCTGCCGTACCCGGTCCGGTGGCGCGACTCAGTGCCCCGTTCCCCGCTCCCGTGGAGGTGCCATGCTCCGCCGCTCGCTCACCCTGACCGCCGGCGTGCTCCTGTCCTTCGCCGCCGTTTTCACCGTTAGCTCGCCCGCCCAGGCCCAGACGGTCGACCTGACGTTCGGCCCGCTGTCCATCGGCGACTACTGCCACGCCAAGGTCAGCTCGTCGGCGTGGATCGGCTTCTACCAGAGCGACAACGTCCTCAGGTGTTACGCCTCCGGCTCCACCTCCTCCGCGCTCGTCTACGCCGGCCAGGGAGACCCGTACCTGGCCTGCAAGTACCTCACCTCGGACGTGATCTCGGCCGCCTTCCGTGGCTCGTCCGACGCTCTGGTCTGCCGCGCCATCCGCTGATCTCCGTACGGGAGCCCGCGGGCGCGCATCCGCGGACCGTCACCCGCCCCGGACCGACTGGGGCGGGATGGCTGGACCCGCGAGCGAGGCCAACTCAAGCAGCGGGATGAGGACGGCCTGCCGTGGATCCTCCCCCGTGTCACCTCGCGGCTGGAAGCAGGTGGCGGCGGCGTCGAGCACGGCGGCGATCACGGTCGACTCCGGGAACGGGATCTCGACCCCGACGGTGCCGTCCGCGTCGGGTGGGGAGTCGCCGGTATGGAGCCGAAGGATCCGCTGCGTCTCCACGGCCATCGCCACGCCGAGCATCGCGGCGCGCAGGAACCGCTCGGCGGCGTGAGCATCTGCGATCATTTTCGACCTCCGAATCGCACAGGCGTTCGACTCAGAAGGTACGCGAGGCGACCGACAATTCCCGGCGGGTCAGCGGTTCGCGCCGTTGGGAGCCGGCCGTACGCCGGGGTCGAGCACGAAGACGTGGCTGTCCACGCCGACATAGGGGATCGTGCGGTCGAACCGCATGCCGATGCCCTCGGCCACCTTGCGCGAGGGGATGTTGATGTCCCGGACGACCGCGACGATCGGCAGGTCGGGGAATCGTTCCCGACCTGCGGCCAGGGCCGCCGCGGCCATCTCCCGGGCATAACCGCGCCCCCAGGCGGCGGGCCGGAACCGGTAGTAGAGGTTGAGCACCACGTCGCCCTCCACCTCGTGGAAGCGGAGCCCGCCGAAGCCGAGGACCACTCCCCCGGCGCGCACGGTCCAGTAGCCGATGCCGCGCTCCCGCCAGTCGGCGATCCAGCCCTGCAGCCGGAGCCGGCTCGCCTGCTCGTCGGCGTCCGGGCCGGACGGGTTGTACCGGCTGGTCTCCGGGTCGGCGTGCACGGCGTACACGTCGGCGAGGTCGCCGATCACCGGCCGGCGCAGCTCCAGACGCTCGGTGACCAGGACGTCCATGCACGCTCCTCAGTCAGCGACCCGGCGGCTCGGATCGCGCCGCATCCGCTTCGCGCCTACTTCTTGGCCTTGTCCGCCGACGGCGTCTCCGTGGAGAGGGCCGCCACGAACGCTTCCTGGGGGACCTCGACGCGACCGACCATCTTCATCCGCTTCTTGCCTTCCTTCTGCTTCTCCAGCAGCTTGCGCTTACGGCTGATGTCACCGCCGTAGCACTTGGCGAGGACGTCCTTGCGGATGGCGCGGATGTTCTCGCGGGCGATGACGCGGGCGCCGATGGCGGCCTGGATGGGCACCTCGAACTGCTGCCTCGGGATGAGGTCCTTGAGCTTCTTGGCCATCTCGACGCCGTACGCGTACGCCTTCTCGCGGTGGACGATGGCGCTGAATGCGTCGACGGCCTCGCCCTGCAGCAGGATGTCGACCTTGACGAGGTCGGCGGACTGTTCGCCCGACGGTTCGTAGTCGAGGGAGGCGTAGCCGCGGGTCTTCGACTTGAGCTGGTCGAAGAAGTCGAAGATGATCTCGCCGAGCGGCAGCGTGTAGCGGATCTCGACGCGGTCCTCGGACAGGTAGTCCATGCCCTGGAGGTTGCCGCGCCGTCCCTGGCACAGCTCCATGATCGCGCCGATGAACTCGGCGGGAGCGAGCAGCGTGGCCTTGACCACGGGCTCGTGGATCTCGGCGATCTTGCCTTCGGGGAACTCGGACGGGTTGGTGACGATCAGCTCGCGCCCGTCCTCCATCACCACCCGGTAGATCACGTTCGGCGCGGTGGAGATGAGCGAGAGGTTGAACTCACGCTCGAGCCGCTCCCTGACGATCTCCATGTGGAGCAGGCCGAGGAAGCCGCAGCGGAAGCCGAAACCGAGCGCGGCCGAGGTCTCGGGCTCGTAGACCAGCGCGGCGTCGTTGAGCCGCAGCTTGTCGAGGGCCTCGCGCAGCTCGGGGTAGTCGTCGCCGTCGATCGGATAGAGCCCGGAGTAGACCATGGGCTTGGGGTGCTCGTAGCCGCCGAGCGCCTCCACGGCGGGCTTGGTCGCGCTGGTGACGGTGTCACCGACCCGGGACTGTCGGACGTCCTTCACACCGGTGATGAGGTAGCCCACCTCGCCGACGCCGAGCCCCGCGGACGGCATGGGCTCGGGCGAGATGACGCCGATCTCCAGGAGCTCGTGCTGGGCGCCGGTGGACATCATCAGCAGCCGCTCGCGCTTGGACAGCTGCCCGTCCACGACCCGGACGTACGTGACGACGCCGCGGTAGGTGTCGTAGACCGAGTCGAAGATCAACGCGCGGGCGGGCGCGTCGGCGTTGCCGACGGGCGCGGGGATGGTCTCGACCACGTGGTCGAGCAGCTCGGTGACGCCGACTCCGGTCTTGCCGGACACCCGCAGCACGTCGGAGGGGTCGCAGCCGATGAGCCCGGCCAGCTCCTCGGCGTACTTGTCCGGCTGGGCGGCGGGCAGGTCGATCTTGTTGAGGACCGGGATGATGTGCAGGTCGGCGCTCATGGCCAGGTAGAGGTTGGCCAGCGTCTGGGCCTCGATGCCCTGGGCCGCGTCGACGAGCAGGATCGCGCCCTCGCACGCCTCCAGCGAGCGGGACACCTCGTAGGAGAAGTCCACGTGGCCGGGCGTGTCGATCATGTTGAGCACATGACCGTTCCACGGGAGCCGCACGGCCTGCGACTTGATCGTGATGCCGCGCTCACGCTCGATGTCCATGCGGTCGAGGTACTGCGCGCGCATGGAGCGCTCGTCGACCACACCGGTTAGCTGCAGCATCCGGTCGGCGAGGGTTGACTTGCCATGGTCGATGTGCGCGATGATGCAGAAGTTGCGGATCAACGCGGGGTCGGTCTGGCCAGGCTGAGTGCGCACCGAGGTCCGTTTCAACAGGGTTTGTGACTGCGATCGACGGATCGGGCCGTGCCGTCGCCGACTCGGCCTTCTCTCTCGTCAACGGCTGGCGAACCAGCCAACCTCCATGGTGGCATGTCCGGATGCTTGCCTTGACCATCGCCAAGCGGTTGATCAGGTGGACCGCGATCGTCCTGGCCGTACTGGTCGCCGTCGGGCTGATCGCCATAGCGGCGTTGCGCCTGCAGTTCACCGGCTCTCCGGCCGCGTGGGCCAGGAGCACGGGGAACGACGCTCTCTGGATGGGACACGCGTGGGTGGACGGCCGCCGCACCGCCGCCGACGTCGACGCCCTCGCCGTACGGCTGGGCTCCGTCAAGGACGTGTACGTCCACAGTGGCCCGTTCTCTCACAACGGCACCCTTGCCCCTGACAAATACCCCAACGCCCGAAATTTCTTGAAATGGTGGAAGAAACGGCTGCCCGGGGTCCGAGTCTCCGCATGGCTGGGGCAGCGCGTCGATCCGGGTCGCCTGGATCTGAGCGATCCCGAGGCCAGGACGCGCATCGTCGCCGGCGCCAAGGCCCTCGTCGATCTCGGCTTCGACGGCATCCATTACGACTTCGAGCCGGTCAGGGACGGGGATCCGGCCTTCCTCGACGTGCTGCGGGAGACCCGCGAAGCCATCGGGACGCGTCCTCTGTCGGTCGCCACCCAGCAGATCGAGCCGCTGGCGGGCCTGGGGCCGCCGGCCCGGCTGGCCATCGGGCACGAGAAGTACTGGAGCCAGGGCTACTTCCGCCAGGTGACCGGACTCACCGACCAGGTCGCCATCATGACGTACGACTCGTGGACGTTCCTCCCTTCGCTCTACGGCGGCCATGTCACGCGGCAGGCGGAGATCGCACTCGGCATCGTGCCCGAGGACAAGACCCTCCTCATCGGCGCCCCCGCCTACCACGACCACGCCGGCGACCACGCCGAGAGCGTCGCGACGGCGGCCGAGGGCGCCCGCCTGGCCCTCACGGAACACGGCCGCAAGGCGAAGGTGGGGCTGGCGATGTACGTCGATTTCACGGCCACGGACGAAGACTGGCGGGAATACGAGGAATCCTGGGTCCGGCCGCACACCTGACGGGGCCGGTCCGGGTTAGGATTGCCGGGGCAGGTGACCACCCGTTCGTTCGATTTGAGCGACATACCAGGCTGTTGGTACCCTGTTCAACTGCGTGTGGCGCGCCCTCTCTCGAGCCCGCGCGCCCCATCCGACCAAGACTCACACCGAGGCTTTCTTCGTGGCGAACATCAAGTCCCAGATCAAGCGCAACCGGCAGAACGAGAAGGCCCGGCTGCGTAACAAGGCTGTCAAGTCGTCCCTGAAGACGGCGGTCCGCAAGTTCCGCGAGGCCGCCGACCAGGGCAACGTCGAGGAGACCCTGGCCGCGCTGCAGACCGCGAGCCGTCAGCTGGACAAGGCCGTCAGCAAGGGCGTCATCCACAAGAACCAGGCCGCCAACCGCAAGTCGGCGATCGCCAAGCGCGCCGCCGCCCTGCAGGCCGCCAAGTAGTTCACGCTGTCGCCCGCGACGCGGGCCGCGCGGACGTCCACGCCGCATCCCCTTTTCCGGGGGTGCGGCGTTTTGGTGCTTCCAACCGGTTCATCGCGTTCATCGCGTGGCCGCCGCGCGCCGGCAGGCACCATTTCATCGTGTTCATCACGTCATGACGCTCAGTTCATCAGAGTCATCACATTCATCGACTTCATCAGGTCCATCAGGTCCATCAGGTTCATCGGGTTCATCACGGTCATCGGAGTTATCGCATTTTCGCCGCGCCCGGCGTGCTCGCGGTGCTCCGGTGCTCGCGGTGCCGGGGTTCACGTGATGACCTGGCACGGCGCCGGCCGTACGGTCACCGTGATCCACCGTGCCTTCGCCGCGCCCACCGCGATTCCTGAGCGCACGGCGGCACCTTCCGCGCGCATGGGACGCATTCATAAACTTTTCGACGATTCAAGTCGAGAAATGTCACAGTTTCGATATCACATCCGGGTCGCCGCCGCGCATCGAGTCCGTCACTGATCTTCCTGACCCGTCGTCAACCCCCCTATGGTGAGGCGATCGATAGGTAGTCCGGCGAGCCTTTAGGACGGTACATGCGGGGGCGGACACCGCTGGTCATCCGGCGCGCGTTGAGCGAGCCGCTCCTGCTGGTGGCGGCGTTCGGCTCGATCCTGCTTGCCACCACCACGCTGGTCGCGCTCATGGCGTACGCGGCCTCCGTCACCGATAGGGGTGTACGGCAGGCCATGGAGACCGCGCCGCTCTCCCTCACGTCGACCACCGTGACCTCCTCCGTGCGGGCCGACGACTACGCCCGCATCGACCAGAGGGTCCGCGACCGGATCGCGCGCGGCTACGCGGGTGTCCCCAACCGCGTGGTGTCCGGTGCCCGGTCCGACTCGTACGCGATGCCCGGACAGGAGGGGCGGGACCGCCCGGACCTGACCCGATTCGCCACGTACGACGACCTCCGCGAGCACGCCGAGCTGGTCTCCGGCGCCTGGCCCGGTGAGAGCGCCCCGAACGCCGGCACGGGAGCGGACAAGGGCGAGAAGGAAAGCACGGTCGAGGCCGCGCTGTCCGAGCCCGCCGCCGCCGCGATGCGGCTGAGCACGGGCAGCGAGTTCGAGGTCGTGGGCCGGCTGGACGACCGCCGCGTCCGGGTTCGGATCAGCGGCGTCTTCCGGCTCACCGCCCCGAACGGCGGCCGGTGGACGGGTGACGAACTGCTCCGCGCGGGCAGTCAGGTCGGCGACTACACGACGTACGGCCCGCTCCTGATTCCCGCGAAGACGTTCCTCGGCCGGTTCGCCACCGGCGTCTCGGCGACCTGGCTGGCCGTACCCGATCTGGGCGGCCTGTCCCGAGAGGACCTCCGTCCCCTGGCAGCGTCGGTCACCGGCATCTCGGACGCGCTCAAGGGCGACTGCGCGGGGTGCTCGATCTCCACCGGCCTTCCCGGCATGCTCACCCAGCTCGACCGGGCCGCGCTGGTCGCCCGCTCGACGATGCTGATCCCAGTGCTCCAGCTGCTGGTGCTCGCCGCGTACGCGCTGACCCTGACGGCCCGCCTGCTGTCCGACCACCGCCGGATGGAGATCGCGCTGCTGCGGTCCCGGGGTGCGGGATCGGTCCGGCTCGCCGCCCTGGCGGGCGGTGAGGCGCTGCTGGTGGCGCTCCCCTGCGCGGTGGCCGCGCCGTTCCTGGCGCCGCCCCTGCTCGCTCTCGTCGGCGGCGCGGAGGTGCCGTTCTGGCAGGCCCCCGGTGTGAGCACCTTCGTCATCTCCGCGGGAGTGGCCCTCGTCTGCGCCGTGCTGCTCGCGCTTCCCGCCGTCAGAGGGGCCCGCAGGACGTACGTCGAGGAGCAGGGGGCGCGCGGGCGCGGTGACCGGCAGGGCCTGATCCAGCGAGCCGGGGCCGACCTCGCGCTGCTCGTGGTCGCGGCGCTCGCGATCTGGCAGCTACGGCTCTACGGCGCCCCCGTGACCGAGACGACGGGCGGCGATCTGGGCATCGACCCGCTGATCGTGATGGGACCGGCGCTGGCACTGCTCTGCGGTGGCCTGCTCGGCCTTCGACTGGTCCCCCTCGTCTCACGGATCCTGGAGCGGGCCACCGCCCGGCGGGCCGGATTCGCACCCGCCGTCGGCGCCCGCCAGGTGAGCAGGCGACCCGCGCGCTACTCAGGCCCGGCGCTGCTCCTGACGATGGCCGTCGCGATCGGCGCGCTGTCCCTCGCCACCTCCGCCACCTGGAGGCAGTCGCAGGACGACCAGGCCAGGCATCTCGCGGGCGCCGACCTGCGGGTGGCCGTCCGGCCGGACGCGGGAGACCAGAAGCAGGCGTTCTCGTCGCTGCCCGGTGTCACCGCGCTCATGCCGGTCCATCGCGTACGGGCGGCCATGGGAGGCGGCGACGTCGATCTCATCGCGGCGGAGGCGACGAAGCTGAACGAGATCATGCTGCTCCGCCCGGACCTGTCCGACCTTTCGCTCGCCGCACTCTCGTCCCGGCTGACCGCGCAGGAAGCGGCTCTGCCGGTCGTGGTCACCGAGGACCTGGCGAAGAGCGACACGCTGACCGTCGGCACGGCACCCGTCGCGGTCATGGTGGTGGGGACCGTGCGGGCGATGCCGGGCACGCCCGCCGGCACCTCGGCCGTCCTCACCGACCTGTCCCTGCTGCGCACCGCGGCCAAGGTCCCGGCGGAGGCGACGGAGTGGTGGCTGGCCGTCTCCGGCGACGACACCTCGGCCGCGGCGGCCGTACTGGCGAAACGGGGAGCGGAGGTGACCGACGTCGGCGCCCTGAACCGGCAGCTCAGGGACGACCCGCTGGCGGGTGGCCTGCAGGGAGCGCTGGTCCTCGGCTTCGTCGCCGCGCTGGCGTTCGCCGTCCTGGGATTCCTGGTCAACGCGGCCGTGTCCGCGCGAGAGCGCAGGTCGGAGTTCGCGCTGCTGGGCGCGCTCGGAGTCAGCTTCCGGCAGATGCTCGGCCTGCTCGCCGTCGAGCAGTCGTTCGTCATCGGGTTGTCACTGGTGGGAGGCATATTGCTGGCCGCGGTGGTGGCCATGGCCGTCGTGCCGTCCATCGTGCTGACGGGGCAGGCCACGACGGTGACACCGTCGGTGATCCTGGACATCCCGTGGCCGAGCATCGCCGTGCTCGGCCTCGCGGTCGCGGCGGTGCTCCTGGTGGTCGTGATCGGACTGGCCCGCACGCTGCATCGGCGCGGGCCCGGTGGCGTGCTGCGTTCCGGGGAGGACCGATGATCCGGCTGCTCGCAGCGCACAGGGGGACGGCGGCGCTGCTCGCCCTGCTCGCGCTGACCGCGTCGTTGCTGGTCGCCGGGCTTCCGCGGGCGCTGGAGGCGTCTCTGGACGAGAGCGCGGAGACCCTGCTGCGGACCTCGCCCCCGTTGACGACCACGCTGACCGTCAACATGAACGGCGCCTACAACTTCGACCCTCCGAAGAACGTCGAGCAGGTGACGCGGAAGGACGCCCTCTGGCGTTCCGCGATGCCGCCGAGCGTCCAGGGCATGCTGGACGGCACTGCCAGGTACGGCTACCTGACGAACAAGATGCAGATCACGAACGGGCGGCACCGCTACCTGTACCTCGCCTGGATCAACGACACGGATTCACGGATCAGGTATGTCGAGGGCAAAGCTCCTGGTCGGAGTGACGCACCGAAGCACTTCGAGGTCGCCTTCGCGGCCAAGCCCGCCGCCCAGTTCGGCATCAAGATCGGCGACACGGTCCCGTTCGAGGGGTACCAGGCCACGGTCACCGGCCTCTACGAACCCCTGGACCCCGACGACGCGTTCTGGACGGTCTACAACAAGGGGATGTCGAAGGTCGTCGAGAAGCAGGAGCCGCTCGCCGACGAACCAGACCACTACATCACCGGCCTGGCCAACGGCGACGCCCTAGCGTCCGGAGAACTGGACCTGGGTTACAGCTGGGTCTTCCAGGTGAACCCGGCGGCCCTGACCGCCCGCAACGCGCGGGACGTGCTGGCCGGGGTGGTCGAGGCGGGCGACAAAGTGCCCAGCGCGCGGCAGGGCACCTCCGTCACCACCGGGATCTCCACCCAAGGGCAGGGCGGCGTCTCGCTCGCCACGGGACTCGACCAGCTCATCGCGGAGTTCCTCGACCGGCTGTCCACCACCCGCGCGCTGATGGCGGTGCTCCTCGGCGGCCTCGCCGTGGCCTGCCTCGGCACGATCGCGCTCGCCGTACGACTCCTCGGCGCCCGGATGCACGGCAGCCTCTCCCTGATGCGGGCGCGCGGCGCGTCACTGCGGCGGATCACGGCCATCGGGGGCGGGGTGACCGCGCTCGCCGTGGTGCCCGCAGCGCTGGCGGGCGCCGGGCTGTCCTTCCTGGTGCGGGGGCCGTCCCTGCCGATGCTGCTCGCCGGTCCCGTCGCGCTGGCCGTCGCGGCCGTCGCCTACGCGTGCGCGGAAGCGGCCCGCGACCACCGGCAGCCCCTCAACGAACGCCGGGACGACATCGTGGCGCGCAAGCCGTCCCCGAAGCGGATCGCCCTGGAGATCCTGGTCGTCCTGCTCGGGGCCGGAGGCGTCCAACTGCTGCGCACCCGCGGGCTCGGCGACGACCCGTTCCTGATGCTGGTGCCCGCGCTCCTCACGGTCGCCGCCGCGCTGGTCGCGCTCCGCCTCTACCCGTTCCCGCTCCGCCTGTTGCTGCGGCTCTCCGCCCGCCGCAGGGACGCGGCGCCGTACCTCGGACTGGCCATGGCGGCACGCGCCGCGACGGGCGCCACGCTGCCGGTGCTGACCCTGCTGCCCGCGCTCGCGATCTCCGCGTACGGCGCGGTCGCCGCGGACGGGCTCGGTACGGCGCAGCGCCTGGCCGCCTGGCAGCGGGTCGGAGCAGAGATCCGGGTGGAACGGCAGCAGGGCATCCCGGCGGACCTCATCGAGCGGATCAGGCGGACGTCGGGGGTCAAGGAGGTCGTCCCCGCCGCGATCGGCCAATCCGTCGCCGAGGTCGGGTTCAGGGGCCGCGACGCCGCCGTCGTCGCGGTCGACCTGAACGCCTACCGGCGACTGGTGGCGGGCAGTCCCCTCGACATCCCCCGGCCGCCCGCGGGCGGGGCCCTCGTGTCACCCGACGTGGCCGCGATGTCGAGCTTCGACATCGGCTGGCCGGAGCGGATGACCGTGCGCCCGCAAGGCAAGATCACCTCACTGCCCGGTGTGGGATCCCCCGACCTGGCGCTCGTCGTCGTCCCGGCCATGCCGCAGCACACGAACACGCTGCTGATCAGCGGAGACCCCGCCGCGGTCAAGGCGGCCGTGCCGGCCGGCACGGTAGTCCGCACCATGGAGGACGAACTCGCGCAGATCGCCGCGGCGCCGCTCACGTCCAGCCTGATGACCGGGTTGCGCGTCGTGACGCTCGCCCTCGCGGCGTACACGCTGGTCGCGGTGGCGATCATGCTCATCTCGGGAGCGGCCGAGCGGGCCCGCGCCCTGCGACTGCTGACCGCGATCGGCCTGACGGGCCGCCAGGCCAGGGTCATGGCGGTCCTCGAAGTCGGCCCGGTGCTCGTCCTCGCCGGATTCGCCGGGCTCGCGCTCGGGCTCGGCCTGCCCACGCTGCTTGGAAAGGGCATCGACCTGTCCGCCTACGCCGGCCTGCGGTTCGGCGACTACCCGATCGACCCGGTCATGCCCGCCCTGCTGGCCGGCGGGATCGCCCTCGTCGCCCTGGCCGGCATCTACCTTGGAGGCAGCCGTGCAAAGTCTCGCTGATCTGGAGGCACAGGCCGGGGCGGCGAAAGCCGCCTTCGGCGCGGCCGCCCACATCCTGTGCGACAACCTGGTGCGCATCTACAAGACCGAGGGCGTCGAGGTGGTCGCCCTGCAGGGGCTCGACCTGCTGATCGACAAGGGTGAGCTGATCGCGATCGTCGGCGCGTCCGGGTCGGGCAAGTCGACGCTGCTCAACGTGCTCTCCGGGCTGGACGTGCCGACCGCCGGGCTCGCCCGGGTCGCCGGCATGGACCTGCTGTCGATGACCGCCCGCGACCGGCTGCGGTTCCGCCGCTCCGTCGTCGGATTCATCTGGCAGCAGACGGCCCGCAACCTGCTCCCCTACCTCACCGCGCAGGAGAACGTCCTGCTGCCCATGCGGCTGGCGGCCAACAAGGCGCATCGGGCGCGGGCGGCGGAGTTGCTCGACCTGCTGGGCGTGGCCGACTGCGCCGGACGGCGCCCCGGGGAGATGTCGGGCGGCCAGCAGCAGCGCGTGGCCATCGCCGTCGCGCTAGCCAACTCTCCCGAGGTGATCCTGGCCGACGAGCCGACCGGCGAGCTCGACAGCGACACCTCGGAAGACGTCTTCGGCGCCCTGCGCCGGGCCAACCGGGAGCTCGGCGTCACCACCGTCATCGTCACGCACGACCCCATGGTGGCCGACCAGGTCGACCGGACGATCGGCATCCGGGACGGCCGGACCTCCAGTGAAACGCTCCGCCGTACGTCCGAGGACGGCGGCGTGATCGCCGAGGAGTACGCCGTCCTCGACCGGGCAGGCCGCCTGCAGCTCCCGCGTGACTTCATGTCCGCGCTGGAGATGGAACGCCGGGTCCGGCTTGAGCTCGAACGCGACCACATCGGAGTGTGGCCCGCCAACCAGGGAGACGAACAGTGATGACGAAGCAGCCGCTGGTCGTCGCCGAAGGCGTGCGCAAGGTCTATCCCAAGGGGGTCGAAGCCCTGCGAGGGGTGTCGTTCGAGGCCTACCCCGGAGAGCTGGTCGCCGTACGCGGCCGATCCGGATCAGGGAAGACGACGCTCCTCAACATGATCGGCGGCCTGGACCGGCCGGACGAGGGCCGGGTCGAGGTGGCCGGGCGGACGGTGACGGAGCTGCCCGAGGCCGCCCTGCTTGAGCTGCGCCGGGACATGATCGGCTTCGTGTTCCAGTCCTTCGGACTGATTCCCGTGCTGTCCGCGGCCGAGAACGTCGGGGTGCCGCTCCGCCTGACCCGCGCGGCCGTCGCCGAGCGTGAGGAGCGGGTGCGGATGCTGTTGACCTTGGTCGGGCTGGGCGATCACATGAACCAGCGGCCGTACGAGCTGTCCGGTGGGCAGCAGCAGCGTGTGGCGATCGCCCGGTCGCTGGCGAACCGGCCCCGCCTGCTGATCGCGGACGAGCCGACGGGACAGCTCGACTCGCACACCGCGCTGCAGATCATGCAACTGCTCCAGGCCCTCGTCCGCAGCGAAGGGGTGACGGCGCTGGTCGCCACCCATGATCCGAAGCTCATCACACTCGCCGATCGCGTACTCGAACTGCACGACGGCGCCATCATGCAGGAGACCGCCGCCTGACCTGGTCCGTCGGGCCCGGGAGCGAACGGACAGCGCCGGAACGCCGGGCGGGGTCGGAGGCCGGCTCGGAACCGAAGGCTGTGCCAAGGGCCAGACGGCCGATCGGAGACAGGGCCGGGGCTTGGAGGCCGACCCGGGATACATGTGCCGAGGAGCGGAAGGCCGCTCAGGTCCCGATCCGGGGGCTGGAGGCCGACCCGGGATACATGTGCCGAGGAGCGGAAGGCCGCTCAGGTCCCGATCCGGGGGCTGGAGGCCGACCCGGGATACGTGTGCGAGGGGCGGAAGACCGGTCGGAGCCCGGTCAGCGGCCGGTTCGGCTGGCGACGATGATCTGGACGGCTCGCTCCAGAGCGTATGCGGGGTCGGTGCCACCACCCTTGACCTGCTCGTCCGCCGTGGCGATGGCCTGCATGGCGCGGGAGATGCCTTCCTGGCCCCACCCGGTGAGCTGGCGCTTGACGCGGTCGATCTTCCACGGAGGCATGCCGACATGGCTGGCGAGCTGGCCACCCCGCAGATTTCGCGGAGCACCCCCGACCTTGGCGAGCGACCGGAGGCCGCCCGCGAGGGCGCTGACGATCAGCACGGGTGCCACCCCGGTCGCCAGGGCCCACCGGAGCTGTTCGAGCGCTTCACCGAGCTTGCCCTCGACGGCCAGGTCGGCGATGGTGAACCCGCTGACCTCAGCTCTGCCCCGGTGGTAACGGGCGACCGCGGCCTCGTCGATGGTCTTGCCAGGGGTGTCGAAGGCGAGTTGGCCGCACGCGGCGGCGAGTTCGCGCAGGTCGCTCCCCACCGCGTCGAGCAACGCCTGCGCGGCGGCGGGAGCGATCGATCGGCCCGCCCGCTTGATCTCGGCCTTGATGAACTCCAACCGCTCGCCGGGCTTGGTCAGCTTGGTGACGGTGACGACATCGGCACCGGCCTTCTTCACGCCGTCGACGAGGGCCTTGCCCTTCACACCACCCGGATGGGCCAGCACGAGGACCGTGTCCTCCGCCGGATGGGCCGTGTACTTGACGATCTCGGCGATGACGTCCTTGGACAGGTCCTGGGCGGAACGGATCACGATCACGGATCTGTCGCCGAACAGCGACGGCGACGCCAGGCCGGTGAGCTCGCCGGACTCGACCTTGCCGCCCACCAGGTCATAGACCTCGGCGCTCGGGTCGGTGGCTCGTACGGCCGCCACGACGGATCCGACCGCCCGGTCGGACAGGAGTTCCTCGTCGCCGACGACCAGGGTCACGGGTGCGGGATTCGCCATGCCTGGCAGCATGCCACGCCCGGCCTCCCCACCGGGAACCGGACCGGAGGAGAAACGGCCGACTGAACGCCCCTCCGGCCCCTCAGCCCGCTTTCCCTCCGTACGGAGGCCGTACGGAGGCCGTACGGAGGGCCTACCGAAGTCCTACGGAAGCCATCCTCGCCGGCTCCCGCCGTCCGGCGATGATGGTCCTCGGTCCTCGGTCGTCGGCGCATCGCCAGCCCCTTCTCGGCCCGCGGGCGTGGCCGTTCGAGGTTGTGCCACCCGGGGCTGCTCGGGCCGGCACTCCGCCGCAGGGCTCATGGGCCGGCCGCCGGCGATCCATTCCGTGATCGAACCGTCGTACACCCGTACCCCGGCGATGCCGGCCGAGCGCAGGGCGAGCCAAACGGCCGGGGCGGAGATCGCCGCTCCGCAGTACGCGACAACCGGTGTGCTGACGCCGATCCCGGCCGCGGCCGCCGCCGACCTGATGCGGGACGGCGGAAGGTGCAGCCCCGAGGAGTCGACGAGCATGCGCATCGGCAACCTCGTCGCGCCCGGGATGAGCTGCGGCTGCTCCGCCCAACTGGAGTCGCGGCGGCAGTCGACGATGGGCAGGCCGGCCGCCTGGTGCGCGAGCACGTCGTCCAGACCGGCGACCGCGGGGCCGGCCTGGCTCAGGAACGGCGGGCGAGTCGTGCCGGGCCGCCAGGAGGTCGGACCGGTCTCCACGGGCCCACCTGACCGCAGCCAGGCGGGCCAACCGCCGTCGAGGCGCAGCGACCGCTCGAAGCCGTGAGCCCGCATCAGCCATACCAGCCGCGCCGCGGTGAACTGGTGATTGTCGTCGTAGGCCACCACGGTGGTGTCGGTGCCGACGCCGAGGCCGGCGAGCGCGGTGGCGAGCGTCGCGGGATGGGCGGCCCGGCCCTGTGGCTGCGGGCTGGGCGCCTGGGTGGCGTCGAACCCTAGGTAGACGGCGCCGGGCACGCGTGAGCGGCGGTACAGGCCACGTCCGGCCGGACCGTCGCCCACGGGCCAGCGCGTGTCGATGATCCGGACCGACGGTGCGCCGATCAATCCGGCCAGCTCCTCACACGAGACGAGCAGCTTCTCCACAGTGATCCTCCCGGTGGCCATAGCGGCGTTGACGGCGTCCCATGACCGCGTCCGCGCTCTATCGCAGATGATCACAGAGATCGGCCCTCGCCGGAGGACGGCGTTCAGGAGGAGCCGACGCGCGGCAATCGACTGGCGTGGGGCGACCTCGCAGAGGGAAACGAACGTGGGACCGGGGCCCGTCTCGCGGAGTGGGGGCGATCAGCGGTCATCGCCGCGCTGGACGACGGCGAGGCGGCCGTCGCGCTCGATGACCGCGATGTCGCCGGACAGGTCGGTACGGTAGGTCCGCATGCCCAGCAGATGAAGGCGAGCCATCGTCAACGGTGAGGGATGCCCGTAGTCGTTACCGGTGCCGACGCTGATCAGCGCGGCACGCGCCCCCGTCGCGGCGAGGAAGGCCGGCTCCTGTCTCAACGAACCGTGATGCGGCACCTTGAGCACATCGACCCGCGGGATGCCCCGGCGCCACAGGGCGGCCTGTGCCTCGGTCTCCAGGTCACCCGCGAGCAGTGCCGACCCGATGAGAGCGCCCCCCGCGCCGGACCACCGTACGAGCAGCACGACACTGGCGTTGTTCGCGATCGTTCCTTCCGCCGAACCTTCTCCGGAGGCGTCGGGCTCGGGTGCGACCACCGTGATCTCGGTGGCGCCGAACCGCCATCGGCCGCCGGGTGGGACCACCCACTCGGGGATCCGCCGCGCGCGGAGTTCCGCGGACACGCGGGCACTCTCGCCTGCCGGTATCCGTCCCGGGCTGACGACCGCGGCACCCACCGTGCGCCCGCGCAGCACGCCCGCCAGCCCACCGACATGATCGAGATGCGGATGGCTGAGGACCAGGAGAGGCACCCGCCTGACTCCGAGATCGCGCAGGCACCGGTTCGCGGAGCCGGGCTTCGGGCCGGCGTCGACCACCACGGCGCTGCCCGGACCGGCGGACAGGGCCATGCCGTCCCCCTGCCCGACGTCACAGGCGACGAGCAGCCACCCGGGAGGAGGCCACGGCGCGGTCGCCGGACCGATGACGAGGACCGCGGCGAGGGCTCCGACCACCAGCGCCGCCACGGCGTACCGGCGGGCTCTGCCGCGCAGAACCAACCAGCCGAGGACGGCCGCCGCCGCCAGGAGTGCGAGCCCGGTCAGGCCACCGGGCCAGCCGATGGTCGCCGCCGGAAGCGCCGCCGCGCGCTCCGCGACGACGATGATCCAGCCGGCGGCCAGTCCCGCCGGACGGACGAGAAGCTGAGCGATGGTCATGCTCACCGGGGCGACGATCGCCGCGCCGAAACCCAGCACGGTCGCCGGTGCGACCGCCGGGCCCGCCAGCAGGTTCGCGGGGATCGCCACCAGGCCGAGCTGTCCCGACATGAGCACCAGTAGTGGGGTCACGGCCACCTGCGCCGCGGCCGGTACGGCTATCGCCTCCGCCGCCCAACGGGGCATCCGCGCCGCCATCCGGTCACGCCAGCGGGGAGCGAGGACGAGGATGCCACCGGTGGCGAAGACCGACAGCGCGAAGCCGTACTGCCGGGCGAGCCCGGGATTGAAGAGGATTAGGCCGAGCACCGTCGCGGACAGTGCGGTGACGCCGTCCCGGGACCGTCCCGTGCCCAGGGCGAGCGCCGCCACCACGCCCATGGCGAGTGCCCGGACCACGCTGGGAGACGGCCGGGCGACCACGGTGAATCCCGCCATGGCGACGACCGCCAGGACCGCCCGCGCGGGAAGCGGAAGCCCCGCCATCCTCGCGATAACGAGTGCGGCTCCGGCGACGAACGCCAGGTTGGCGCCGGAAACGGCAGTCAGATGGCTGAGTCCCGCGGCGGTGAAGTTCTCCTTGATCTCCTCGTCCAGGCGGGAGACGTCCCCGACGACCAGACCGGGCAGCAGACCACGCTCCCCCTGCGGGAGCACGTCACAGGCCCCTCGCAGACCCGAGCGCAGCGCCCCGGCGGCCCGCTGCAGCGCAGAAGGCTCGGTCAGCACCTCCGGCGGCCCCCGGACCAGCAGCACGGCGGAGGTCAGGCTCCCCTTGTCTGCCACCCCCAGTCGCCCCCACACGCGGACGCGCTGACTGGGCGACAACGTTCGCCAGCCGTCCCCCGAAGCGAGAACGATCACCGGAGCATCGACCAGGACACGCCCGCCCGTCCCCTCTCGTCGGCCGTCCCCAACGGAGGCGGCCGAGCCGGCGGGGTGGGAGTCGAGGAGCCCCGAGCGGGAGGCGGGAGCTCCACCGGGTGTGCCTCCTCCGGGCTCGACGGTGAGCATCCGGACTTCCACCACGACGCTGTCCTGCCGGGTCAGCCCGCCCCGCTGCGGTCGCGGCCTCGGGTCATCGCTGATCTCGACCTCGGCGGTGACCGTCGCACGCCGGGCGGCGAGCTCGGCCACCGGACCGCTGCCGACCGCATGCACCGTGAAGGCCACGACCGCCGCTGTCGCCGCGCAGCAGACCAGCACCCCGAGGGCCGTCCCCACCACCGGGCCGTGCGAGCGGCCGGTCCGCCCGGCACCAGAACCGGCCCCATGAGCCATGGCGCCACGCAGGCGGCCGACTCCACGAGGCATCAAGCCGTGTGCGCGGGAAGTCGCAGGGGCTCCGGGGCCGCCTTTCCGGGCACGCGGGCGGCGGCGCTCGGCCGCCGCCCAGATCAGCAGCGCGGCGGACGCGGACCCGGCGGCCACGACGGCACCCGTCGTGGCGGAGCATCCGATGAGCACGAGCGCGACCAGCCAGCAAGAGATCGCCGGGCAGACCAGACGCAGGGAGTGCCCCGAAGCCCAGGCGAGGCCGGCCCTCCCGGTGTGCGGCCGCTCAGACGCTGTGGGCGAAGCCGCCGGACCGAACCGCCGCGCCGAGCCGCTCATGGCGTGACCCTGCCTTTCAGGTCGGCGAACTTCTGCGGGCCGATGCCGGAGACGTCCTGGAGTTGGTCGATGCTCTGGAAGCCTCCGTGGGCGTCCCGGTACTCGACGATCCGCTGCGCCAGCACCTCACCCACGCCGGGCAGGTCCTGCAACTGATCGAGTGTCGCGGAGCTGAGGCTGAGCGTCGTGATCCCTCCGGCGCCGGTACCGGCCGGGGCGCCCGGCGGGGCGGGGACACCGACCACGATCTGCTCGCCGTCCACGAGGCGCCTGGCGAGATTGAGACCGTCGGACGAGGCACCGGCCCGCGCTCCCCCGGCCGCCTCGATGGCGTCGACGACTCTGGCTCCGGTGGCGAGTGTGAGCACACCGGGTTTCCGCACCTTGCCCGTGACATGCACCGTCACCCCGGCTGCCTGCGACAACGACGTAGGACCGGAAGCGGCACCGGAAGCGGCACCGGGACCGGCGCCGGGCAGAACCGCTCTCGCGGCGGCTCCATCGGCGCTGATGGCCCCCGCACCCGAGGGAACGGGCGGCGTGACGGGCTCGGCCACCGGCTGTGACCGCCAGGCGTAGATCCCCGCCACTGCCGCGGCGAGAAACCCGAGAAGAACCAGAACGCGCAGGCCGGGACGCCCGGGATCGAGCAACGGCATGGTCTCCTTCAGCGCCGAGCTTCCGTCGAGGACCGCTCGCCCCCTCGACAGGGCGTTTTCCCTCCAGGTGGAGCCGATGCGCTCCGGCGGCGTCGGCGGCAGACAGTGATCATCCTGCGCCGCCTCGTCCTTCATCGGCCGGGGCCCGGGATCCGCCCACTCACCCCCGCTTCCGGCGCCCCGACGTGAGTCGTCGACGGGGAGCATCGCGATGTCCACCGACGATCCGTCACGGTCGGGATCTACTCCTGTCGCAGGCCCAGACCGCTCCGGCCACTTGCTGAGGACCCGGCCCGGAGGCCGGGGCCGGCCCTCGTGATGTGCGCGTGGCGGAAGAGCCTCAGAAGCGGAACCCCCGTGGGGAGGCCGGGCCTGTGGAGAACGGCCGAAGGACGGCGGCGGTCCTGGACGCGCGGATCGGCCGGAGAAAGGCTCGGAGCCCCCTGGTCGGCGAGGCGGCTCGGACGGCCGGGACGCCGGCCGCGCTGGCCGGGCATCCAGGAGGAGGCGGAGACGTGCCTCGGCGGCGAGGCGGTGGTCCGGCTGCTCCTTGGTTCGCACGCCCGTGACGTTAGGCGCGCCCGTGCCCCCGCGACGGCCCCGCGGTACACCCTGTGGAAACCAGTGCGCCTGTGGAAATCAGTACGCCTACGGATGGGCCGGCGCGATCGTCACCCCGAGCAGGCCGGGACCGACATGCGCTCCAATCACGGCTCCCACCTCGACCACGGTCAGGCGCGACGCCGCGGGCACACGGGCCGCGAGGCCGTCCGCCAGTGCCCGCGCCCGCGCGGCCGCCCCGAGATGTTGCACGGCGACGCTCACCGCACCGTCGGCGGTGGCCTGGACGGCGAGGTCCTCCAGCCGGGCGATCGCCCGGTTCGCCGTTCGCACCTTCTCCAGGACCGTGATCGTGCCGTCGGCGAGGTGGAGCAACGGCTTGATCGCGAGGGCCGATCCCAGGAGGTTGACGGCGGCACCGATCCGGCCGCCGCGACGCAGGTATTCGAGCGTGTCGACGCAGAAGAAGCTGCGCGTGGCGGCGGCGGACTCGCCCGCCGCGGACACCACCTCGGCCAGGGAGGCGCCCCGCCGGGCGGCGTCGGCGGCGGCGAGTACCGGGAATCCGAGGCCCATGCCGACGGACCCGCTGTCGATCACCTCGACCGGGACGGGAGCGTCCTTCGCGGCCAGCCTGGCGGCCTCCGCCGTACCGGACAGGGAGCCGGACAGATGGACGGAGACCACGCCGTCGGCTCCCGCGGCCGCCGCGGCGGCGTAGGCGGCGGCGAAACGCTGCGGTGCCGGCTGGGACGTGGTGACGGGCGCGTGCTCGCGAAGCGCCTCGGCGACTCCGGTGAGCGCAGGATCCGCGGTGTCGTCGAACTCACGCCCGCCGATGACCACGTGGAGCGGAACGACGGTGACACCCCACATCGCGCTCTCCGCCGCGTCCAGATAGGCGGTGGAATCCGTGACGACGGCGACCGGCATAGCACGAGATTACCCTTTGTCGACGTCATTCCTCCGCGACTGGAACCAGACGACTCCCCCTCGCGCATCGCGCTTCCGGGAGTGCTTCCCGCCCCCGCCCCGAAGGCGGCGGTCTCCAGAAAGCGCCTGGAGGAACGGACGGCGCCCGGTTGGTCGGTGCACACCGTGGCACGCGGGCCCGAGCACACCGCGGCCACTCCGCCGCACGTCGGCGCGGCTCAGAGCGGGAAGGGCGGGCGAGTGCCTCGGGTCACTGGACGGGAGTGCCGCCGCGCCACACCCTGCGCGGCTTGAGTCCGAACGACCAGGCGAAGGCACCCTCGTGGTCGGCGTCCCACTGGACGATGTCGGCGAGCCGCCCCGGCGCGAGGACCCCGCGATCCGGTGCGCCAAGGACCTGCGCGCCGCCGAGCGTCGCGGCACGCAACGCGTCGCCCACGCTCATCCCGAACGCGGCCACCGCGAGGCTGATCACGAGCGACATCGAGGTGATGCCGCAGTGGCCGGGGTTGTGGTCGCTGCCGAGCGCGATCGGGACGCCCTGGGCGAGCATCCGCCGCACCGCGGGGAGCTGGCCGTGCTGGAGTGCGGTGCCGGGGCACACCACGGCGGGCACGCCGTACCGCGCCATCAGCGCGATGTCCTCGTCCGCGGTGTGATGCAGGATGTCGGCCGAGGCGCAGCCCATCTCGGCCGCGAGCTGGACCGCGCCGCGCCTGCTGTACGAGCCGGCGTGGATGCGGGGCATGAGCCCGACGTTGCGACCGGAGGCGAGGACCCAGCGGGCCTCGTCGGTGCCGAAGTGTCCCTCGTCGCAGTAGACGTCGACGCTGTCGGCCCCGGCCGCCGCCGCGTCGGCGCACCATGCGGCGGCCGCCTCGACGTAGTCCCGCTGGCGGCCGAAGTATTCCGGTGGGACGACGTGGGCGGCCAGGAACGTGACGTGCACCCGCGGCATCATCGGCTCTTTCTCGAGCTCGCGGAGCAGCCGCACGTCGGCCAGCTCGCCGTCGCGGGTGAGGTGGTATCCCGTCTTGGCCTCGACGGTGGTGGTGCCGCCCAGGAGCCACTCGCGCAGCCGCTCGCGGACGCCGTTGCAGAGCGTCCAGGGGTCGGTGCCGCGCGTGACGGTGATCGTCGAGAGGATGCCGCCGCCCGCCGCCGTGATAGCGGAGGGCGTCGAGCCGCCGGACCGCATCGCCATCTCGGCGTACCGGTTCCCGGCGTAGACGGGATGGGTGTGCGCGTCGATCAGTCCCGGGGTGACGAGCGCACCGCCGAGGTTCTCGACATGGTCGACGTCGACGATGTCGTCGACGACGCCGGGGACGCTCTGCGGAAGGTCCGCGGCACGGCCCACCCAGGCGATGCGGTCGCCGTGCACCAGGATGGCGGCGTTGCTGCACACGTCATGGCCGGTCCAGAGCCGGCCGATGTTGGTCAGGAGGCGAACGGTCATCCGACCACCTGCTTTGAGGCCGGGGACAGCGAGCAGTCACCGCTCGCGGGCGATCCGCCCGCCGGGTCCACTCGGTGTCCGGAGGTCATCGGGGGTCTCCTGCCTCATCGCGCACTGCGTGCGATGGACCCTACCGCCAGGATCGAGATCCCAGGCGATTTCAGTCCAGTTACGTTATTTCACAGGTCGGCTTGCTGTACAGGGGTATTGAGAAGAACGCCGGTTCGCCTCTGTGGCCTCGGGATGGCCACGCCGTATCCCCGTCACATCCGGCCCCGTCTCCGCAGCTCAGAGACGGCGATCACGCTGGTCCCCCACGCGTAACAGCACTCAACGGTGTCACCATGTTACCCGCGCAGTATCTCTCGTAAGGCTTGCCAAATGATAGCAAGGTCAACGGGAATGGGCTAGCATTTCGGTTTTTCGCCCTTTAAGTCCTGCTTTAACGCCAAATATCCAATAAGTCACGAAATGTCGAGACTGTGACTGGAGTGCGTCCCGTGGCGGCAGCAGAAAACGATAGCGGCCCCGGAAACGGTCACTCCCCGCATTCATCCCGAGGATGGTGCGGGGAGCGACGACTGCGATCAGTGCCCGTCGGTGCGGGCGGCGACGCCCGCGATAAGGGGTTGTCGGTGCGGGCGGCGACGCCCGCGATGAAGGGGCCGGTGCCGAGATCAGACCGTCTCGACCGGCTTGGCCACCCGGTCGAGCTCGGCGTACAGGTCGCCGAGGACGCGAGCGTGCAGGATGGTGCCCTCGCCGGTGTGCTCCAGGGAGAGCACCTCGCCCTCCTCGTGCGCCCGCGCGACCAGGTCGCCCCGCTCGTACGGCACCAGCACGCGGACTTCGTGGTCGAGCCGCGGCAGTTCACGCTCGATCAGCGCCATGAGGTCGCGCATGCCGGAGCCGGTCCGGGCGGAGACGACGACGCTGTGCCGTTCCTTCATGGTCAGCCGGGCGAGCACGACGGGATCCGCCGCGTCGGCCTTGTTGACGACCACGACCTCGGGCACGTCCAAGGCGCCGTCGATCTCGGACAGGACCTCGCGGACCGCGGCGAGCTGGGACTCGGGGTCGGGATGCGAGCCGTCCACCACATGCAGGATCAGGTCGGCCTCCGCGACCTCCTCCAGCGTCGAGCGGAACGCCTCGACCAGCTGGTGCGGCAGGTGCCGGACGAATCCGACCGTGTCCGCCAGCGTGAACAACCGGCCCTCGGGTGTGCGCGCCTTGCGCACCGTCGGGTCCAGGGTCGCGAACAGCGCGTCCTCGACCAGGACGCCGGCGCCGGTGAGCCGGTTGAGCAGCGACGACTTGCCGGCGTTGGTGTAACCCGCGATCGCCACGGCCGGGACCTGGCGGCTGCTCCGCCGGGAGCGCTTGGTCTCCCGCGCGGTCGACATCTCCTTGATCTGCCTGCGCAGCTTGGCCATCCGCTCGCGGATCCGCCGCCTGTCCAGCTCGATCTTGGTCTCACCGGGGCCGCGGCCGCCGATGCCGACGCCGCCCGCGGCGCGACCGCCGACCTGACGGGACAGGTTGCCACCCCAGCCTCGCAGGCGGGGCAGAAGGTATTGGAGCTGGGCGAGCTCGACCTGGGCCTTGCCCTCTCGGCTCTTGGCGTGCTGGGCGAAGATGTCCAGGATCAGGGCGGTCCGGTCGATGACCTTGACCTTGACGATCTCCTCCAGCTGCCGCAGCTGGCCGGGGGTGAGCTCGCCGTCGCAGATCACGGTGTCGGCGCCGGACGCCGCCACGATGTCGCGCAGCTCGACCGCCTTGCCCGAACCGATGTAGGTCGCGGGGTCCGGCCGGTCACGGCGCTGGATCAGCCCCTCGAGAACATCGGATCCGGCGGTCTCGGCGAGAAGCTTCAGCTCCTGGAGCGAGTTCTCCGCGTCGACGATGGTGCCGCCGGTCCACACGCCCACCAGGACGACCCGCTCGAGCCGCAGCTGGCGGTATTCGACTTCGGTGATGTCTTCGAGCTCTGTCGACAGACCCGCCACGCGCCGGAGCGCTTGGCGCTCTTCAAGTTCGTAATCGCCGACGGCGAGGTCTTCGGGCTCGTTGCGCATATATGTCATCTCTACTAGACCAACACGTAGACACCCCTGGTGTCTTCCCCACGATGGTGACACGCCCGCCGCCGGTCACGCACCCCCTTATCCGCCCAGGTCAGGTTGTCCGCCCAGGTCAGCGAGGAGTCGCCGGCTCTCGCTCGACCAGTGCTCCAGTCCCAACCGGTCGTGGACCTCCGCTGCCAGGCGGGCGTGGCGCAGGGCCGAGTCCCGGTCGCCCGTCGCCACCGCCAGCCTGGCCAGCGCCTGATGGATCGACCCCCACCCCGCGGTTCCGCTGCCGTTCACCGCCAGCCGGTCCGCGTACGGCAGCAGCAGCCCGTACAGCGACGCCGGGTCGGGGACGCCGAGCTCGGCCGTCACGTACGACCAGATGACGGCGGCGAACTCCCCGGACCAGTCCTCGGGGACCGGGGTACCCCAGCGCGCGATCAGGCTCCTGGCCAGCGTCCGGTCCCCCACGTCGAGGGCCGCGAGCACGGCCATCGGGCGCAGCGGCTGCATGTACGGCTCCGCCGCCCCGGCGACCAGCTCATCCACGATCTCGGCGACCCTGCCCTGCCCCCGGCGGCAGGTGTAGAGAATCGACAGCCGTACGTAGCTCAGCCCCCACATGGTGCTGTCGCCGAAGATCTTGTCCAGTTCGTCCGTCATGTGCTCGGCCTCGCTCCACCGGCCCTCCAGGGTCAGCCGCGCGGCCTGCGCCACTCTCACCATCGCGGTCAGCTCGGAGCTCCTGACCTCCCGCAGCAGGCGTTCGGCGCGCGCCAGGTCCCGGTCCCACTCGTCCAGGTCTCCCATCCTGAACAGGCAGTGCAGCCGGTGCACCCTGGCCACGAGCTCGGCGGGGGCCGGGAGGCGGGGCACCGCGAGCATCTCCTCGACGGCCCGGCGCCGCTCGTGCTCGCGCGCCGGCACCCAGGCCGCGATCAGGTAGTTGTTGAGTACCTGGAGGAGCAACGGCGGATTCCCCACCCTCCGGGCGATCTCCACAGCCTCCGCCGCCATCGCCTCGCCCTCGGCCCGTCGTGGCCCGTAGTTCAGCTCGATGCCGAGCGTGCCGAGCAGCGCGGCCCGATGGGCGTCGTCCAGCGGGCCCGCCAGGAGGTCTTCGAGCAGGGCGATCGCCCGGTCGTCGACCATGCCGTACGGCCGCCAGTTCCAGACGCTGAGCGTGCCGAACACGGTCACGGCCTCCACCAGCGTCACGCGGTCCCCCTGACCCGCCGCCAGCTCGATGGCCTCCTCGATGGCGGAGCGGGCGCGGACGGTGTCCCCGATGTCCCGTCGCGCGCGGGCCAGCTCGACGAGCAGGCGGCACTTCCTGCCCGGGTCACCCTGCCCGAGCGCCAGCAGCGCCTTCTCCCAGAGCTCGACCGCCTCGACGTAGGCGCGCTGCGCGGTGGCCTGTCGCGCGGCCCTGGCGGCGTAGTCCACCGCCCTGTCGGCTCCGCCGATCCGCGCGGCCATGGCGAAGTGGTGGGCGAGGATCGGCAGGCGCGCCGCACCGCCCCCACCCGGCAGCGACTCGAGCGCCTCACCGGCCCGCAGGTGAAGGCGGGCCTTCTCCAGGTGACCCAGCCCGGCGTAGAGGGCGTCGCCGACGAGCGCGTGCGAGAAGCGGTAGTCGATTCCGTCACGGGTCTCGACCAGCAGCCCGGTGGCCACGGCCGGTTCGAGCCGCGACATCACCTCCTCGGCGGGGACTCCGGTGAACACCTCCAGCACGTCGAGGCCGACGTCGCGGCCGAGGACGGCGGCGGACCGAAGCAACTCCCGTGTCTTGTCCGGCAGCCTGGCGACCCTCCGGCCGATCACCTCGCGTACGCTTTCCGGCACCCCGAGCGACGCCGTGTCGAGCCGATGCTCACTGCCCAGGAGCCGGAGCAGCTCCCCGAGATAGAACGGGTTGCCGCTGGTGCGCCGGAAGAGGACCCGCGCGAACGCGGGGTCGGTCAGGTCCCGCCTTTCCAGGAACGCCTGGACGTCCTCCTGCGTGAACGGGGGAAGCGACATGCGCTCGGTCCCCGGCTCACGGGCCAGCGCCGCGAGAGTCTCGCTCAGCTGTTCCGGGTCCAGGCCGGGCTCGGGCCGCAGGGTGGCCAGGACGAGTACCGACTCTCGGCTCAGGCTGTTCGCCATGTGGCCGAGCAGCCGCAGTGAAGACGCGTCCGCCGCGTGCAGGTCGTCCAGCACGACGAGGGTGGGTCCGTCCGCGGCGGTCAGCGCCGAGAGCGCCCGCTCGTACAGTTCGAGGAGGGCCGCGCCCGGGTCGGCGGAACCGTCCGCCCCCTCTCCCGCGAGGAGCCGGACGGCCTGCGCGCCCCGCTCGCCCAGCGCGCGTAGCGCCTGGAGCCACGGCCAGAACGGCAGCGTCCCGTGTCCCTCCACGCAACGCCCCCAGACGACGGATATCCCCCGCGCCTCGGCCTCTTCTGCGGCGATCTGGGCGAGGCGCGTCTTGCCGATCCCCGCCTCTCCGGTCACCAGCATGACCCCGCCCCGGCCGCGCCGTACGTGGCCGAGTCTGTCGGCGATGCGGCCCAGCTGGCTCGCCCGCGCGATGAGGGGTTCGGATTTCGGCTCGTACGCCTTCGGCTCGTACGCCTTCGGCTCGGCGGCCACGATCCTGGCCTGCTCCTTCGGCGCCTCCAGAAGCGCGGACTGGTCGAACACCGCCTGTTCGAGCCGCCGCAGATCCGGCCCGGGGTCGACTCCCAGCTCACGGGCGAGCAGGGCGCGGACCCGGCGAAGCGCCGCCAGGGCGTCCGCCTGCCGTCCCGCGCGGTAGAGGGCCAGCACGAGGAGCCCCCACGATCGTTCCCGGTACGGATGGGCCTCCACCATGCGTTCGAGGTCGGCGACGCACGACCCGCTGTCCCCCAGGGCGAGCCTGGCCTCGAACCTGTCCTCCGCGGCCAGGGCCCGCAGCTCGGTGAGCCGGGCGATCACCGGCTTGGCGAACTCCTGGCTCGCGAACTCCGCCAGCGGCTCGTCCCGCCACATGCCGAGCGCCCGGTCCAGCGCCTCGAGTGCCGGGCCGTACCGCCGCTCGGCGAGGGCGCGGCGGCCCTCCTCCGCCCAGGAGGTGAAGCACGACAGATCGACCTGGCGCGGAGCCAGGGCCAGCAGGTAGCCCGGTTCGCGGGTCAGCAGCACGGTGGGCGGCGTGCGCGGCGCGCGGTGCGGTTCGAGGACGCGGCGCAGGTGCGAGATGTAGGCCTGGAGCGCACCCGTGGCACTCGATGGCGCCTCGTCCGCCCAGACCTCGTCGATCAACCGGTCGAGTGAGACGATCCGCCCGGGTTCGAGCGCGAGCAGGGCGAGGACCGCCCGCTGTTTCCGCGACCCCAGATCCAGCGATTCGCCATCTCCGGAGATCACCTCAAAGGGCCCGAAAAGCCGGAAGAACAACGAACCCATGACTTTCCCATCTAATCGGCCACGCAAGCGTAGAGCCTCATCGGAAAGATCGGAACGCTCCACTTGGAGGCGGCTTACGGAACCCGTAAGCCGGAGACAGTAGGACGTCAAACGCTCTGACCCATTCTCGATCCCGGCGGAAGAAACTCCACGAGAAAGGTCATGAACGACATGGATGACATGAACGGCCTGGGGCACGACCTGCGCCGCGCTGTACGCGGCTCGGTCCTGGTCAGAGGTGACGAGGGCTTCGACTCCGCGCGTACCGCGTGGGACCCGGCGATCGACCAGAAGGTGCTCGCCGTGGTGGAGGCGGAGGACGCCGCGGACGCCGCGGCCGTCGTGGCCGTCGCCCGGCTCGCCGGGGTCGGTGTCGCCACCCAGCCGTACGGCCACGCTCCCGCGGGCTTCGAGGGCACGATCCTTCTCAGGACCGGGAAGCTACGGAGCGTGGAGGTCGACCTCGACCGGCGGACCGCGCGCGTCGAGGCCGGCGCCACCTGGGGCGACGTGCTGTCGGCGGCCGGCAAGCACGGACTCACCGGGCTGGCGGGCAGCACCGCGGTCGTGAGCGCGACCGGATTCACCCTGGGCGGCGGCCTGAGCTGGTTCGGCCGCCGATACGGTTTCGCCGCCGACAGCGTCCGCGCCTTCGACGTGGTGGACTCCCACGGCGACCGCGGCCGGGTGACGGCGGCCTCCGATCCGGACCTGTTCTGGGCGCTGCGCGGCGGGGGCGGCGACTTCGCACTGGTGACCGCCATGGAGATCGATCTGCACCCGGCTCCGTGCCTGTACGGCGGACGCATCCTGTGGCCGGCGGTGCGGGCCCAGGAGGTGCTGGCGGCGTTCCGCTCCGTCACCGCGAAGGCTCCTGACGAGCTGAGCGTGTGGTTCCAGCTGCTGCAGTTCCCGCCGCTGCCGGAGCTGCCCGAGCCGTTGCGCGGTCTGTCGGCGGTGACCGTCGACGTGGCCTTCCTCGGTGACCCGGAGGAGGGACGGGCTCTGCTGCGCGAGTTCGACGCCATCCCCGGCGCGATCTTCGACACCCGGGACCGGATGGAGGTGGCGAACCTCGCCGACATCTGCGCCGAGCCGACGATGCCGACGCCCTCCCTGTTCCGGGGCGAACTGCTGACCGGGCTCGACGACGCCGCGGCCGCGGCGCTACTGGCGTCGTCGGGTCCGGGCACGGTCGCTCCGCTGGCCTGCGTGCAGCTACGCCACCTCGGGGGAGCGCTGGTCCGGCCGGCGGAGAACGGCGGCGCCTGCGGCCACATCGAGGAGCCGTACCTGCTCGGGATGTTGGGCGTGCTCGTCACCCCGGACGCGGCGGGGGCCATCCGGGACCGGCAGGCGTCGATCGCGCGGGCGTTGACGCCGTACACGAGCGGGCGCAAGCCGTTCACGTTCCTGGCTCACGAGGAGAGCGCGGCGTCCGCGTTCACCGGCGACGTGCTGGCCAGGCTGCGGGAGGTAAAGCGCGACCGTGACCCTCAGGGCGTCTTCCGCAGCAACCACCCGGTCCTGGCCTGACGATCCTCCGGCTCGGGTCCGGCCGCGTCCACGGCCGGACCTGCCGGAACGAACCCCCTGATCACCGGCCTTGTCCCGCCCGTACGGGCACATGTCAGGGCTTGAGCACCTTGATGTCGCCGATGCCGGTCGTGATGGTGATCGACCGTGACGCGGAGGGGTCCGAGACGATGCCGATCTCCTTGTCCCCCAGCCCGGTGTCCGCGGTGAGCTTGTAGCTCTCCGCGGGGATCCACATCGTGGCGTCGCCCGTACCCGTCTCCACGTCCACCCTGTCGGGTGCGGAGGCGAACTTCAGCTTCACGTCGCCCGTACCGGTCTCCGCCGACACCTGCTTGCCGCCGAGCCCGCTCGTGTCCACGTCGCCGGTGCCGGTGGTGAGCCGGACCGGGCCGGTCAGCGAGCGGACCGTGATGTCGCCCGTGCCGGACTCGACCTTCACGTCCAGCCCGCGCGGCACGTCGACGCGGTAGTGGATCGCGCAGTTGTTGCAGTCGTAGGCAAGGGTCAGGGTGTCGCCGTTCACCTTGTGGCCGTCGTGGGGCTTGTCCCCTGTCCACTCCAGCGTCTCTGCGACCTGGATGCCCGACGCGTCGGACCCGTTCACCGTCACGTCACCGACTCCGGCCCGCACGACCAGCGCCGCGACCTTGTCGGTCACGTCGTAGGTCAGGGTCTCGCGCTCCTTCCAGGCACCGAACCTCAGGTCGCAGGCCGAGAGGGTGAGGCCGAGACCGAGCGCGATGCCGAGTACCGCGATGTTCTTCCTTCTCATGCCCCCGATTTTGCTGTGCCGTACGGCTCGCGCCCATCCGGGAATCCCCCTGCACACCCCTGAGGGCACCCCCGACATTGACCATGCTCACGCCCGCAGAGTACCGTCGATTCCACAA
Source organism: Microtetraspora glauca (assembly GCA_001570385.1). Classification (GTDB taxonomy): domain Bacteria; phylum Actinomycetota; class Actinomycetes; order Streptosporangiales; family Streptosporangiaceae; genus Microtetraspora; species Microtetraspora glauca. The sequence continues at coordinate 56,218 of BBYL01000017.1, forward strand.
TTCAGAACTTTGTTTCCGCATCGTGGAAAGGAAGCCCGATGGCAGGCGTTGAGATCAGGGGTCCGCTGCTGGACAGGTTCGACGAGATCCTCACCCCCGAGGCCCTCGACTTCGTGGCTACCCTGCAGCGGGAGTTCAACGCGCGCAGGCTGGAACTGCTCGCCGCGCGCCAGACACGCCAGGCGGATCTCTCGGCCGGCGCCTCGCTCGACTTCCTCCCCGAGACCAGGGACGTCCGCGAGTCGGACTGGCGGGTCGCGCCCCCGGCCCCCGGCCTGGAGGACCGCCGGGTGGAGATCACCGGGCCCGTCGACCGGAAGATGACGATCAACGCGCTGAACTCGGGGGCCAAGGTGTGGCTCGCCGACTTCGAGGACGCCAACTCCCCGACCTGGGAGAACACCGTCAGCGGGCAGCTCAACCTCCGGGCCGCCCTCGACCGCACCATCGACTTCGAGACCGGCGGCAAGACGTACGCGCTGCGACCGGACGAGGAGCTCGCCACCGTCGTGGTCCGTCCGCGCGGCTGGCACCTGCCCGAGAAGCACGTCCTGGTGGACGGAGAGGAGATGTCGGCCTCGCTGCTCGACTTCGGCCTCTACTTCTTCCACTGCGCCGAGCGGCAGATCGCCAAGGGACGGGGACCGTACTTCTACCTGCCCAAGATGGAGTCGCATCTGGAGGCCAGGCTCTGGAACGACGTGTTCGTCCGGGCCCAGGAGCTCCGGGGCATCCCGCGCGGGACGATCCGGGCCACCGTGCTGATCGAGACCTACCCGGCCGCGTTCGAGATGGAGGAGATCCTCTACGAGCTGCGCGAGCACTCCGCGGGCCTGAACGCGGGCCGGTGGGACTACCTGTTCAGCGTCATCAAGAAGTTCCGCACCCGGGGCCGGGAGTTCCTGCTCCCCGAGCGCAACGCCGTCACGATGACCGCGCCGTTCATGCGCGCCTACACCGAGCTGCTCGTCCGCACCTGCCACAAGCGCGGGGCGCACGCCATCGGCGGCATGGCCGCGTTCATCCCCTCCCGCCGCGACCCCGAGGTCAACAAGGTGGCACTGGAGAAGGTGCGCGCCGACAAGACCCGCGAGTCCGGTGACGGCTTCGACGGGTCCTGGGTCGCCCACCCCGACCTGGTGCCGATCTGCCGCGAGGTCTTCGACGGCGTGCTCGGCGACCGCCCCAACCAGCTCGACCGGCTGCGCGAGGACGTCCGGGTCACCGCCGAGGACCTGCTGTCGGTCTCCAAGACCCCCGGAGAGATCACCGAGGCGGGTCTGCGGAACAACGTGGACGTCGCCCTGCGGTACCTCGCGGCCTGGGTGGGCGGGCTCGGCGCGGTCGCGATCCACAACCTGATGGAGGACGCGGCGACCGCCGAGATCTCCCGCTCCCAGATCTGGCAGTGGATCCACAACGACATCGAGCTCGCCGACACGGGCACGCCCGTGACGCGCGAACTCGTCGAACGGATCATCGGCGAGGAGCTGGACAAGATCGCGGCCGAGCCCGGATACGACGACAAGCTGTACGCCGAGGCCACCGCCCTGTTCAAGGAGGTCGCCCTTGACGACGACTTCGCCGAGTTCCTCACCCTCCCCGCGTACGCCCGCATGCCCTGACCCGGACCGTGGACCCGAGTGCCGTGGACCTGTGGTGGACCTGCCGTGGGCCTGAACGGCGTGACCTGAACGGGTCGTGATCCGGAGCCGGTCCCCGCGCCGAGGGGCCGGCTCCAGGTCGCGCGTGAATGTTCGGGACTGTCGACGCCAGGTCGTGTCTGACAAATCAAGCCCTGCTGCGCACGGCCCGGATCCGCACTCGCACGGGGCAGCATTTGTCAGACACTCCCTAGCGATGTCCGCTTTCGCGGTGATGGGATGGGCTTATGACTGATGCGGTTCTTACCCGATTGGCTGGTCTGTTCGGGGAACTGCTGCCGGCCGACGCGGTGATCACCGACCCCGTGCGGCTGCGGACGTACGACTGCGACGGGCTGACCTACCACCGGGCGACGCCGGGGATCGTCGTCCTTCCCGACACCGCCGAGCAGATCGCGGCCGTGGTCCGGCTGTGCGATGAGTACGGCGTGCCGTTCGTGGCACGGGGGTCGGGGACCGGCCTGTCCGGCGGCGCACTCCCCAGGACCGACGGCGTCCTGATCGTCACGTCCCGGATGCGGCGCATTCTGGAGATCGACCTGCAGAACCGGCGCGCGGTGGTCGAGCCGGGAGTCACCAACCTGGCGATCACCGAGGCGGTCCGCGACCAGGGGTACTACTACGCGCCCGACCCCTCCAGCCAGCAGATCTGCTCGATAGGCGGCAACGTCGCGGAGAACTCGGGCGGCGCCCACTGCCTGAAGTACGGGTTCACGGTCAACCACATCCTCGGACTGGAGATCGTCACTCCCGACGGGGAGATCGTGGAGCTGTCGGCCGATGACCCCGGCTACGACCTGCTGGGCGCGTTCATCGGCTCGGAGGGCACCCTCGGCATCGCCACCAAGATCACCGTACGGCTCTCGCGGGCGCCGGAGGCGGTCACCACCCTGCTCGCGGCGTTCACGGGCATCGAGGCCGGCGGCCAGGCCGTATCCGCGATCATCGCGGCCGGCATCGTCCCGGCGGCCATCGAGATGATGGACGCGCTGGCCATCGAGGCGGCCGAGGCCGCCGTCAACTGCGCATACCCCCAGGGCGCGGGAGCCGTACTCATCGTGGAACTGGACGGGCCGCACGCCGAGGTGGGGCACCAGTTCGCCGAGGTGGAGCGGATCTGCCGGGAGAGCGGCGCGTTCGAGATCAGGGTCGCGGCGTCCGCCGAGGAGCGGGCCGCCATCTGGAAGGGGCGCAAGTCCGCCTTCGCGGCCGTGGGCCGGATCAGCCCGGCGTACATCGTGCAGGACGGCGTGGTCCCCCGCACGGCGCTGCCGGAGGTGCTGGCCGGGATCGACCGGCTCCAGGAGGAGTACGGCATCCGTGTGGCCAACGTCTTCCACGCGGGGGACGGCAACCTGCACCCGCTGGTCCTGTTCGACGACGCGGTCCCCGGTCAGGGCGAACGCGCCGAGGCGGTCAGCGGGCGGATCCTCGACCTGTGCATCGAGCACGGCGGATCGATCACCGGCGAGCACGGCGTGGGCGTCGATAAATCCCGATATATGCCGAAGATGTTCACAGAGGAAGACCTGGACACGATGCAACTCGTCCGCTGCGCCTTCGATCCGCGCGGCCTGTCCAACCCGGGCAAGGTCTTCCCGACACCGAGGTTGTGCGGCGAGGTGCCGGGCGTGCGCAAGGGCGTCCACCCCTTGGTCGAGTCCGGCCGGGCGGAGCAGTTCTGATGAACGACGACGCCGGCGCGGAAGAAGTGCTCACCGCAGCGCTCACCGACACGGGCGTGGCGATCCGGCCCGCGGGCCCGGACGACTCGGTCGCGGGGGTCCGGCCGCGATGGGTCGCCCTGCCCGAGGCCACCGAGGAGATCGCCGCCCTCATGCGGGTGACGTCCGCGCACGACCTCGCCGTCGTCACGACCGGCGCCGGGACGAAACTGCACTGGGGCCACCCCCCGGAGCGGTGCGACGTACTGATCGACACCTGCTGCCTGAACGAGATCCTGGAGCACGAGGCGGGTGACCTGGTGGTCCGCGTCCAGGCCGGGGTGCCGCTGGACGCGCTGGCACGGGCGCTCGCCGCGAAGGGGCAGGAACTCGCCATCGACGTCCCGCTGGAGGGCGGCACGGTCGGCGGCCTGCTCGCCACCGGGATCGCCGGTCCCCGCAGGTTCCGGTACGGCACCGCGCGCGATCTGATCATCGGGATCACCGTCGTCCTCGCGGACGGCACGATCGCCAAGGCGGGCGGCAAGGTCGTCAAGAACGTCGCGGGCTACGACCTGGGCAAGCTGTTCACCGGCTCGTACGGCACGCTCGGAGTGATCGCCGACGCCACGTTCCGGCTCCATCCCCTCCCCACGGCACGGGCGTGGGTGACCGCCACCTTCGACCGGCCCGTGACGGAGACGCAGGGCACGCGGGAGGACGAGAAGGGCGTCGCCTTCGACACCGCGTCCGTCGACGTGGCCGACGAGATCCGCGTGATCGTCCCGGCCGTCGCCGAGTCCCAGGCGGAGCCGAGCGCGATCGAGGTCGACTGGCCGGACGTGAACGGCCCCTGCGTGATCGCGGTCCTGGTCGAGGGGGCGGCCGCCGCCGAGCGCGCGCGGGCCGTACAGGACATGATGGGAGAGAAGGCGCAGGTGGCGGACGAGCCCCCGGAATGGTGGGGACGGCTCCCCGGACTCCCCGGACTCCCCGGTCCCGCTGACCGGGCGGGCGACGAGGGCGTCCTGCTGGAGTTCAGGAACGTGGCCTCCCGGCTTCCCGGAACGTTCGTCGGCCCCTTCTCCACCGCCGCGACGACGGGCACGCGCCCGGCCGTACGCGGGTCCCTGGCCTCGGGGGTGCTCCATGTCGCCCTCCCGCCGGGAACCGAGCCGGCCGCGGCCGCGGCGTTCGTCGGCGCGCTCCGCGCCGAATGCGAGGACGCGGGACGGGTCGTCGTGCTCACCGCGCCCGAGGAGGTCGCGCGGCGGGTGGACCGGTGGGGGCACGTCGGAGGGCTCACGCTCATGCGCCGGGTCAAGGACCGTTTCGACCCTGAACGCCGGATGTCTCCCGGCCGATTCGTGGGAGGGATCTGATGTGGACCCCGAGCTGATCAAGGATTGCGTGCACTGCGGGTTCTGCCTGCCCACCTGTCCGACGTACCTCCTGTGGGGAGAGGAGATGGACTCGCCCCGCGGCCGGATCCATCTCATGGCGCAACACGTCGAGGGGACGCCGGTCACCGATGAGATGGCGGGCCACTTCGACGCCTGCCTCGGCTGCATGGCCTGCGTGACGGCCTGTCCGTCGGGCGTGCGGTACGACCGGCTCATCGAGGAGACCCGCGCCGTGGTGGAGCGGGAGCACGTACGCGCTCCCGAGGACCGCGCGATCAGGGGGCTGGTCTTCGCGTTGTTCCCCTACCGGCGGCGGCTGCGGGCGATGCGCCTGCCGATGCGCCTGGCGACGCGGATGCGGCCGTTCCTCGACCGGGTCCACCCGTCCCTCGGCGCCATGGCCGAGCTCGTTCCCCCACCCGCCCGGCCGGTACGGCTGCCGCCGCGCGTACACGCCCTGGGCCGACGCAGAGCCACCGTGGGGATGCTCACCGGATGCGTGCAGAGCCAGTTCTTCCCCCGGGTCAACGCGGCGACGGCGCGCGTGCTCGCGATGGAGGGCTGCGACGTGATGATCCCGCCGCGCCAGGGATGCTGCGGGGCGCTGTCCCTGCATTCGGGCCGGGACGCCCGCCGGTTCGCCAAGCGCACGATCGCGATGTTCGAGCGGGCCGGGGTCGACACGGTCGTGGTGAACGTCGCCGGCTGCGGGTCGAGCATGAAGGAGTACGCCGAGGTGCTCAGGGACGAGCCGGAATGGGCGGAGCGGGCCGAGGCGCTGCGCGTGCGCGACCTCGCCGAGTACCTGGTCGAGCTGGGCCCGGTCGCGCGGCGCCATCCGTTGCCGGTTTCCGTGGCCTACCACGACGCGTGCCATCTGGCCCACGCTCAGGGGGTGCGGTCCCAACCGAGGGAACTGCTGCGCGGGATCCCCGGCCTGGAGCTCCGGGAGATCTCGGAGTCCGCCATCTGCTGCGGGTCGGCGGGGACCTATAACCTGTTCCAGCCGGGACCCGCCCGCGAACTGGGCGACCGCAAGGCCGGGCATGTCATGGCGACCGGCGCCGAGGTGCTGGTGTCCGCGAACCCCGGCTGTTCCATGCAGATCGCGGCCGCCGTACGGAGGTCGGGGAAGGGCGAGATGAGGGTGGCGCACACCGCCGAGGTGCTCGATGCCAGCCTGCGCGGGCTCGGCGCCCGTGCGCTGGGACGCGCATGATCGAGCGAATCGCGTTTCGCGCGGGTGCTCATTGCTCGTCCTCGACACGACCCGACTCCGAGCCGCCAGGCGAGGAGACGACATGAACGAGCGAAGCGAGCGAATCAACAAGCACAGCGCGTTTCGCGCGGGTGCTCATTGCGCGTCCTCGACACGACCCGACTCCGAGCCGCCAGGCGAGGAGACGCCATGAACGAGCGAAGCGAGCGAATCAGTAAGCACAGCGCGTTTCGCGAATGCGACTCCGAGCCGCCAGGCGAGGAGACGACATGAGCGTGCAGAGCGTCGATCGGGCGCTCGACGTGCTGGAGGCACTGGCCGATCATGGCGGCGAGGCCGGGTTGTCGGAGATCGCGGCCAGGACGGGCCTGCCGTACGGCACGATCCACCGGCTGCTCCAAACGCTGCTCGCGCGCGGTTACGTCCGGCAGGAGAGCGACCGCAGGTACGCCCTGGGCGGTGCCTTGGTACGCATCGGCGGAGCGGCCGAGCGGATGGTGGGCGCGTGGGCGGAGCCCTACCTCGCCAAGATGGTCGAGTTGTCGGGCGAGACCGCGAACATGGCGGTGCTGGAGGGCGACTTCGTGGTGTACGTCGCCCAGGTGCCGTCGCCACGCAGGTTGCGGATGTTCGCCGAGGTGGGGCGGCGGGTGCTCCCGCACAGCACGGCCGTGGGCAAGGTGCTGCTCGCCGACCGTCCGGACGCGGCGGCCATACTCGACCGGACCGGCCTGCCGCGCCGTACCGACCGGACGATCACCACAACGGACGACCTGCTGGCAGAGATCGGCCGGGTCCGCGACCGGGGTTACGCCCTGGACCTGGGCGAGGAGGAGAACGGCGTGCACTGTTTGGCTGTGCCGGTCCGCGCCGGCGGCCGAGTGCTGGCGGCGATGTCGGTGTCCGGCCCGGCTGAGCGGATCGACGCGCATGACCGTGAGGAGCTCGCCGCGTCCCTGCGCGCGGTCGCGGACGATTTCGGGGCGTCCGTGTTCGGCGCCTGACCCGCGCACCCGACCCGCGACCGAGGAGGATGGGGGGCATGTGCCGAAGCATCAAGACCCTGCGCCCTCCGTTCGCCGACGAGGTGACCGACGACGACATCCGGGCCGCCGCGCTGCAGTACGTCAGGAAGATCTCGGGGTTCCGCGCTCCCGCCGCCCACAACGCGGCCGCTTTCGAGCAGGCCGTCGAGGCGATCACGCGGGCCAGCGCCGACCTGCTCGCCTCGATCGAGGTTCGCGGGGCCAGGCCGTAGGCGCTGCTTCCTACGACGCCTTCGGCGCCGCCGGTCGGACGCCTTGGAGACGGCGGCTTTCCTCGTCGCTAGGGAGTCGCGCCTTACCCTCTCGCTCCGCTCGGCGGCCCCGAAACTGCGGGGCTTCGGAGCTGCGGGGCTTCGGAGTTCCTTGGGATCTTCGCGTGCGAGCCGCTCAGGTCGCGTACAAGCCGCCCCCAAGTCGTGCGGTCGAGACTGGGCCGCATGGGACTGTTTTCTAATTTCTTCCTGGTCCGGCGGCTTCGCAAGGGACCGACGCTTCTCCTTCCCTACGTCCCCGACACCGAGGCGGTGCTGAACACCGTACGGCTGCACGGTCCGGGGGCCAGGCCGTACGGCGACGGCCTGAAGGTCAGCGACAACGTATGGCTGCGCGGCCCGATCACGATGACGCCCGAGTTGGCGGCCAAGGCGGGCATCCCGGCCGGATGGCAGGTCGCCTACGTCGCGGCGAACATCGACGACGAGGAGGGCGGGGAGTACGACCGGCCCATGGCGGTCGCGGCGGGCCTGGCGGAGCGGTTGAACGGCCAGGTCCATCCTCACGCGCCCGACTCGCCCGCCGATCTGGCTGACGTCACCGGCGGGCGACGCGTCCCGGTCGCCGAGTTGGTCGAGCTGCTGGCCGATGAGCTCCCCGGCCTGACCGCCACGTCGGTGAATCCGGTGATCACCATGCTGACCAGCGAGCGAAGCCCGATCGAGATCCTGGTGGAGGAGGACGACGGCGAGGTGACGTACGAGATCTGCGTGGACGACGGCGTCCAGGGTCCCGATCTCGTCGGGACGGCCCGCCGGGCGGCCTTGGCGATCGCCGAGCGGGCCGGCGGGATCGCCAGGGACCACAACGGGTTCCTGATCCGATGAGCGGATCGGCCGCCGGAGACGGCCGGGGCACGCGCGGCCCGCGCTGAAGGCGCGGGGTGACCGGGACGCGCCGCGCATGCTGAAGACGAGGGCGACCGGGGCAGGGCTACGCCCGCTGAAGGCGCGGGGTGACCGGGACGCGCGGCGCGGGCGGAAAGCGGGGGCTGCCGAGCCCAGTCGGCGTCCGCCCCAAAAAAGGGAGAACAGACGTGGAACTCGATCCGGGCGTCCGGCGGAGGTAGGGGTGAGGGGCGCGCGGGCGCCCACTTAGCCCTATGGAAGGATCGATCCTTCTCATGCCGACCGAAGCTGGGGGCCCTCCCCCGACCCTCTCGCGCCCTTCGGGTTCCCCGAAGGCCCCGAGTTCCCCGAGCCCCCTGAGATCCTCCGTGCACGGACACGACGGGTGGTGAGTTCAGCGGCTCCACATCCCTGGGGCCTGTTCACCACCTCCGAGGCGGAGCCGAGCGGGCCCAGCGACGCCGGGCTGATCCGCGCATCGCTGGACCGGCCGGAGGAGTTCGCCGGGGTGTTCGACCGGCATTCCGACGAGATCCACGCCTACGTCGCGCGCCGTCTCGGCCCCGAGCTCGGCCAGGCCGACGACGTGACGGCGGAGACGTTCCTCATCGCCTTCCGCAAGCGGCACAGATACGACCTGACCCGGCCGGACGCCCGGCCGTGGCTGTACGGCATCGCGGGCAAGCTGATCTCCGGTCATCGCAGGTCCGAGGTGCGCAGGCTCAAGTCTCTCGCCAGGGCCGCGGGCGGCGCGGACGCGTCCGGCGCGGAACTCCACGAGGAGGAGCGCAGCGCCGAGCGTGCGAGCGCCGCCGCCATGCGCCCCGCGCTCGCCGCCGCCCTGGCGCGGCTGTCCGCCGCCGAGCGGGATCTGCTCCTGCTCGTCGCCTGGGCCGATCTCACGTACGAAGAGACGGCCGAAGCCCTCAAGATCCCCATCGGCACGGTCCGCTCCCGGTTGCACCGGATCAGGGCGAAGCTCCGCCGCCATCTCCACCTCTCCGAGGAGCCCGCCGCGTGAACGACGAAATCGACATGATCAAGCAGGCCCGGCCGGAAGTGACTCCGTACTCCGAGGAGGCCAAGCTGGCGGCCCGGCGTACCCTGACCGCCTCCGCCCCACCCAGGCGCAGGCCGTACGGCATCGCGCTCGTGGGGGCCCTCGCGGTCGCGGCGGCGAGCGTCGTCGCGGTCGCCACGCTCTTCCCCGGTGCGGGCGCCGACGACGCGCCGACGGTCGCCGTGGGAACGGCGAGCGCGGGCACCGGCGAGCGGGCCGCGATCACGCTGCCTAGGATCGCGAAGATGTCGGCGGAGGAGGTGCTGGGCCGGGCCGCCCGAGCGGTGACCGACCTGCGGCCGGGTGACGACCAGTTCATCAGGGTCACATCGCAGACGATGTACGGCGCGATACGGATGGGCGCGAACGTCAAGACCGGCGAGCCGATCGAGGAGAGCCGCTACCTCTACCGCTCCAAGCGGACGATCTGGCTCTCGGCCGACGGCACGAGGGACGGCGCCCTGAAGATCGAATACCTGGAGCCCCGGGCATACCCTGGCTGGCCGATCCCGAAGGAGGCCTACGACGAGCAGGGCACCGAATGGAACAGGCTGCCGGTCTGCGGGAACGTGTCGGAAACCGCGTACACCTCGCTGAAGAAACTGCCGGGCGACGCCGAAGGGATGCGCGCCCACCTCTACGCCAGGGATAACGGGGACAATTCGCCGGACGCCGGGGCGTGGACCGCCGTCGGCGACCTGCTCCGGGAGACCTACCTGCCCGCCGAGCAGCGCGCCGCGCTGTTCAAGGCCGCGGCGACGATTCCCGGCGTCACCGTGACCGAGGACGCCGAGGACGCGGCGGGACGCAAGGGCATCGGCGTGGGGCGTGAGTCGCTCGGCATCCGTGAGGACATCATCTTCAACCCGGAGACCTACGAACTCCTGGGTGAGCGGGGCATCGTGGTGGACGAGAAGGAGGCCAAGGCGCCGCTCGGCAGCCTGGTCGCCTCAACGGCCCAGCTGACGATCTCCGTCGACGACAAGGCACCCCGGGTCGACGACCCGCACGCCGGCTGCGGCTGATCTTCCGCCTCCGCCGCCGGTTCACGAGGACCCGCTCTCCCAGGCCATAAGGGCGGGTCCTCGTCGTGTCCTGGGACAGGCGCACCGGCGTGACGACCTGACCCCGGTTCGCGAAGGGGTCACGCGCACCGGCATGACCAGCCGAACCGGTTCGCGAAGAGGCCAGGCGCACCGGCATGACCACCGGACCACGCCTGGCGGAAGGTCAGGCGCACTGCTCCAGCATGGTCGACTTGTCCTCCTCGGTCACCGGGAGCTCGTACTTCAGCGCGACCTGGGCGAACCGGACGGCGTACGAGCAGCGGATCTCGTTGACCGGCGGAAGCCAGTCGGCGGGGCCCGAGTCGCTCTTGGAGGAGTTCATCGGCCCGTCCACGGGCAGCAGGTTGAGCGGATCGTTGGCGATCTGCTTCCGCTTGGCGTCGCTCCACCGGGACGCGCCCATCTGCCAGTCGTAGGAGAGCGGCATGACGTGGTCGATCTGGATCTCGGCGGCCTTCTCCTTGCGCCATTCGATGGTCTTGCCGGTGTACGGGTCGTCCAGGGTCATGGAGACGAGGATGCAGGTCGATCCATCGCGATATTTCAGCTTCTGGCCGTCCCGCCGGAGCAGGTCGTTGCGGGTGTCGCAGCCGTTGCGCCCGAAGGGGACGTCGTCCACGCTGTCGGCCCACGCGTACCCGAACTTGTCCCGGTCGTAGCCGGTCTTCGTCCCGCGCTTCTTGGTGGGGACCTTCTCGATGAGCTCGCGGGCCTTCGCCTTCTCCTTGGCCGCCGTGATCGGCGCGAGTCCCGGCCTGGTCCCGTCGGGGTTCTCCAGCGGGCTGGCCCCGCGCCCGCCTCCGCCGGACTTCGACGTCGCCTTCGGCGACGCGCTCTTGGCGAGGTGATCGACTCCGATGTCCTGCGCGTCCAGCGGCCCGCATCCCGCCAGTACGGCTACCGCCATAGAGAAACCGAGGATCGCCCTGGATCCACGTGCACGCATCGCCACCCCTAGGTAAAGAAATTACATACCTAGGTATAGCAAAGCCCCAAGAAATAGTAATTATCGGCAAATGTCAGGTTTTGGAGTCAAGCCGCCCGGATCCCGACACAAGGGGCACAGCGTCACGAGTGGTGACAGGGTTCCCAAGTCCCGACGGCGGCCACGCGCTCCTCGACCTCAGCGGTCCGCGGCCGTGGCCCTATCGGCGGTCATGCCGCGCTCCACGGCCTTCGCGTGCGGGGGGCGTCTCACCGCCTGGCGGACGGCACGGGATCCCACCGGCGCTCAGGAGCCGTGGGCGCCGCCGGTGCCAGCCACCGGGGACGGCGGCGCCGCAGGAGTTGCGGACGGCGCACCTGTCACGGAGGGCGTGGATGGCATGGAAGTCGCGGAGGGCGTGGGCGTCGCCGGCGGCGTGGAAGTCGCGGAGGGCATGGGCGTCGCCGGCGGCGTGGAAGTCGCTGCGGAAGTCGCGGGTGGCGTGGAAGTCGCGGAGACCGCCGCCTTGGAGCGGCCTCGCAGGCCGCCGGACAGCGCGCGGAACGCCAACCCGGCCACGAGCCCCCAGAACGCGGCCCCGATGCCGAACGGGGCGACCCCCGAGACGGTCACCACGAACGTGACCACCGCCGCGTCACGCTGCCGCTCGTCCGCGACGGCGGCCTGGACCGCCGAGCCGAGCGTGGCCAGCAGCGCCAGCCCCGCGACGGTCTCGATGAGCAGCGGCGGGGACGACGCGATCAACGACACGGTCAGCCCGATGGACAGGCCGAGCACGATGTAGACGACGCCGCCCGTGACCGACGCGATCCAGCGCCGGTCCCTGTCTGGGTGGGCGTCGGGGCCGGCGGCCAGCGCCGTGGTGATCGCCGCGAGGTTGACGGCGTGCCCGCCGAAGGGGGCCACGGCCATCGTGGCGAGCCCCGTCGTCGTCAGGATCGGCCGGAGCCTCGGGTGGTATCCGTAGGTCGCCAGCATGCTCATCCCGGCCACGTTCTGCGAGGCCATCGTGACGATGAACAGCGGGATCGCGATGCCGATCAGGGCGCCGGCCGAGAAGGAGGGCGTCTCGACGGTCACCGCCGGCCACAGTCCCGCGCCGTGCTCCGCTCTCGGCTGGGTGAGCAGGATGACGGCGATCGTGACGAGCAGCGCCCCCGGCACGGCCCATCTCCGCGCGAAGCGGAACAGCACCGCCCAGGCGACGACGATCGGTATCGCGGGCCCGGGGAACCGTACGACCGCCTGGACGGGGGCCAGGCACAGCGGCAGCAGCACCCCGGCGAGCATGGCACCGGCCAGCGGGGCGGGGATGGCGTGCAGCAGGCGGCTGAACCGGTCGGACAGCCCGGCCAGGACGAACAGCAGGCCGGTGACGGCGAACGCGCCCAGGGCCGCACGGTAGTCGGCCCGGTCGCCGGCGCCCTCCGACCCGACCGACACCAGCAGCGCGGCTCCCGGCGTGGACCAGGCGACGCTCATCGGCATCCGGTAGCGCAGGCCCAGCCCGATCCCGAGCGCGCCCATCGCGAGGCACAGCACCAGCAGCCCGGACGTGGCCTGCGCCTGATCGGCGCCGACGGCCCGCAGCCCGGCCAGCACCACGGCGAACGAGCTGGCGAAGCCCACGATCGCGAGCACCACTCCGGCCAGGATCGGCTGCAGCACGCGTCCCATCACGAACTCCGTTCGTTCCGTATATGGAACAGCAGTCTAGGGCCCGTCGTTCCACAAACGGAACAGTCCGGCACGATACTGGTCACATGAGGGAGCACTCCGCGGCGTTCGCGGCCGAGGTCGGGCAGCGCATCCGGCGGCTGCGCGCGCAACGCGGGCTGTCGCTGTCGGAGCTGGCCCTGCGGGCAGGCGTCGGCAAGGCCACGCTGTCCGGGCTGGAGGCCGGGACCCGCAATCCGACCGTCGAGACCCTGTACGCGATCACCGCCCAGCTCGACGTCCCGCTCGCGGCCGTGCTCACCGACATGCTCACCGAGTCCGGCGTGCCGTCCGGCCATGACGTGCCGCCCGACCATGCTGTGCCATCCGGCCATGCTGTGCGGTTCGACCATGCTGTGCGGTCCGATCCCGACGTACGGCCGGAGCGGCCGGAACCACCCGAGATCATCCACGGGTCCGCCGTCTCCGCCGCGCTCCTGGAGACCTTCGTGGACGGGCTCGTCACGACCGAGCTCTACCGGCTGCGGATCAGGCCGGGTCGGGTGCAGGTCTCCCCCGCCCACCCTCTCGGCGCCGTGGAGTTCCTCACCGTCTTCACCGGCACCGCCCGGGTCGGCCCGCTCGACCGTCCCATCGTGATCCCGGCCGGAGGCCACGCGAGCTGGGTGTCCGACGTACCGCACATGTACGCCGCGGAGACCGGCGAGGACGTGCACGCCTCCCTCGTCATCCGCCACACCGCCTCACGAACGGGCGGAGCGACGGCGAGGGGCGCCCGCACCGATCCGATCTGACCGGTAGGGACGCCCCTCGCGTGCTTCAGGACCGCGGCGAGGTCACGGAGACGCCGTCACCGGCCGCCGTGACCTCCCGCGAGCCGTCAGAGGCCGTACTCCTTGGAGATGCGCTCGTGCCGCTCGACCTCGACGCCGACCTCGCGGGCCAGGTCCAGCCAGGCGAGCGGGTGCACCCACTGCTCGGTCGCGTCGTCGAGCGTGGCGTCCAGCTCCGCGGCGCTCACCGTCGGAGGCGCGGCGATCCAGCCGAACACTCCGGGCAGCTGCTCGCCGGTCCCGGGGTGCGTCACCTGGTAGTTCTCGTCGCTGTAGACCCACATGGGCCAGCCGCGCTCGGCGAGCAGCTCGTTGAACTCGGTCCACTCCTCCTCGGAGGGGGCCGCGCCGTCGAAGAACCAGCTCGTGTATCCGCCGGGACGCAGCATCGACACACCCGCGAAGGGGATGACGAAGCTCTCGCGCTCCTGCGGGTCCTCCGGAACCGGCTCCAGCGGACGCGGGTCGATCACGACCACATCCCCCGCGTTGTACTCCATGCCGCGCGGCTGCGGGATCGCCAGGCGCGCCGTGGCCGGACCGGTCCGTACGGCGAGCACCTCCCGCTGGCTGCCGTCGGGCGAGGGGAGGATGGCGCGGATCAGGTGCCACTCCTCCTCGATCGGCCCTTCCTCGGACTGGATCGGCATGCCGAGCTTGGCGGCGGCGGCGCGGACCGTGACCCAGTCCTCGGCGGCGGTGGCCAGGACGATGATGCGCCAGATGTCCTCTTCCTCGGCGTCGCCGGTGTCGAGGAGCGGCCGCATGATCTCGGCGCCCTTGGCGTTGTCGCCGAGCTGCTGCACGGCGCCCGACCAGAGCCGGCGCCCCTCCAGCGCGGACCCCGCGGCGACGGCCTTCTCGGCCTCGGCCGCGGTCTCCTCCCAGCGCTCGCGGGCACGGTGCAGCCGGGCGAGGGCGAGGTGGGAGTGCCGCTCCGGCAGGAGTGCGGCGAACCGCTCGACGCGCTCGTCCTGGTTCGCCTCGATGAGGAGGCCGGTGAGGTAGGCGATGTCCTCGTCACCTGCGGTGGTGGGGTCACCGTCCTCGACGATCAGCTTCCAGTAGATGTCGGCGCCCGTCCCGGCGTATCCCAGGAAGCCGAGCGTGGTGGCGTGGCGGCGGGTGGCCTCCAGCTCCGTGCCGGACACCGGCCAGAGCCAGCCCACCCACCGCTCCGGGTCGGCCGTACGGCCGTCGGCGGCGTCGAAGTAGGCGACCAGCTCGTCCTGCGGTCCGGGCGGGGGCAGGACGGGAGCGGCGTCGGCGGCGGCGCGCAGCGCGGCGATGCGCTCCGGGAGGCCGTCGGTGTTCCTGAGGTCGGCCAGCGCCGCCTCGGCCAGGTCGGCGAGCAGCCGGGCCTGCCACTGTCCCTGGCGGGCGACGGCCAGGTCGCCGGCCGCCAGCGCGAGCTCGACCCGGGCACGGTGCCCGCCCATCGTCTCGAAGTACGCGAGCCACTGCCGCAGCACCCGTCCGAGCTGCCAGCTGTTGGAGATCGAACCGCCGCCGGCCAGCTTCGCGACCGTCTGCGCCCACTCCACCCACTCACGCGGGTGCTCACCGACCACGTCGAGATCGGGAAGGGCCTCGACGGCCTCGTCCATGCGCTCGAGGCCGACCAGCACGACAGTGCGCAGCAGCGCCTCCCGGCGCGCCTTGGCCACCGGGTCGTCCGGCTTGAAGTCCGCCGCCGCGTCCAGCGCGGTCAGGGCGGCGTCGGCGCGCCCGTCGGCGAGCAGCGCCCGCGCGGAGACCGCGCCCAGCTCCCAGCTCGCCTCCCGGCCCGCCGCGCGCAGCCGGTCGACCGCGGCCTCGGCGTACGCGACCGCCTCGGCGGCCTTGCCCGCGTCCAGCAACGCGGCGACGTACTGGGTCGTGAGCCCCGGGAAGGCGAGGGAGTCCGGCTCGACGTCACCGAGCGCGGCGCCGAGGGCGGCCAGCCGCTCGTCGGCGTATCCGGGGCCGTCCGTGTTCGCCTGGGCGATCGCCAGGGCCTCGACCGCGGCGGACGCGGCCGGGCAGTCGCGCACGTCGTCTCGCTGGGAGAACTCGACAAGCTGCCGCGCGTCGTCCAGCGCGACCGCGCCGTTCGCCCGGTCGCCCACCCGGCCGATCATGTGCCAGTAGCGGGCGAAGAGCTCGAGCCACGGCTTGCCGAGCACCTCCGCCTGCTGGGCGATGGCCGGGGCGACGACGTCGAGCTGCCCGTACCGCCCTTCGAGGGCCTGCGCGGGGACGTCACCCAGCGCCACGGCCAGACCGGCGTTGCCGGCTTCGTGCAGTTCCCTCTGGGTGCCGCCGACCCAGGCCCAGATGTCCACGTCCATGGGCAGCCAGTCTGCCAGCTCACCGAGCATGCCCCAAACGCCGCGAGCCATGTCTTAACCGGCGTTGGGGAAACCCGTCACGATCAGCCGTCCAGAACGGCGGGCCAGTCTCCCGACGCGACCAGGACGGCCGGGCCGGCGAGATAGCTGGTCTCCTCGTCGAGCGTGACGGTCACGGTGCCGCCGAGCACGTGGACGGCCCAGGTACCGGTGCTCCGTCCGGCGGCGTGGGCCGCGGCCACCGCGGTCGCGACCGCCCCGGTGCCGCAGGAACGGGTCTCCCCCGACCCGCGCTCGTGGACCCGCATCGAGACGGCGTGATCGGCCACCGGATTGATCAACTCGATGTTGACGCCGTCGGGATAGACCTCGCGGTCGAACCCGGGCTGCGCGGTCAGGTCGAGCCCCGCCACGGGGTCGTCGATCAGGCAGGCCAGGTGGGGGTTGCCCATGTTCACGTTCAGGCCGTGGTACTCGCGTCCGTTCACCGTGGTCCGGCTCTCGCCCAGCACGCGGGGCCTGCCCATGTCCACGTTGACGTCCCCCTCGGGCGCCAGCCGTACCCGCTTGACCCCGCCACGGGTGGCGACGCCGAACTCGCCCAGCGCGGCGAGCCCGGACGCGACGAGGTAGCGGGCGAAGACCCGCACGCCGTTGCCGCACATCTCGGCCACGCTGCCGTCGGCGTTGCGGTAGTCCATGAACCACTCGGCCATGGACGCCTGGTCGGCCACCTCGGGGCACAGCTTCGTGCGGACGACACGCAGCACGCCGTCGCCGCCGATCCCCGCGCGGCGGTCGCACAGCGCGGCGACAGCCGCCGGCCCGAGATCGAGCGCCCCGTCCGGATCCGGAAGGATGACGAAGTCGTTCTCGGTGCCATGTCCCTTGACGAACCGCATAGCAGCGAATTTTAGTCGCAACGGCCTTCCGGAACCGCCGCCGGCAAGCTCGCCGGGCATGGGTCCGGCCACTCGGGACGGCCACTCGGGACGGCCACTCGGGACGGCCACTCATCGGCCGTGGCCGCCCCGGCACCGTCCTCTCCCGACGCCGAGGCGGCTACGGCGTGACCAGGGCGAGCGCACGATCGGTCAGGTCGGGGGCGTCGAAGGGCAGCCACACGACCCGCGGATCGCGGCGGAACCACGACTCCTGGCGGCGGGCGAACCGGCGGGTGGCCCGGATCGTCTCGTCCTTGGCCTGCTCCTCCGTCCACTCTCCGCCGAGGAAGCGCAGGACCTGGGCGTAGCCGAGCGCGCGACTCGCCGTACGGCCCTCGGCCAGGCCGAGGTCCGCGAGCCGCCGCACCTCGTCGACGAGACCGGCGTTCCACATGCGGTCGACGCGGAGGGCGATCCGCTCGTCGAGCACCGGCCTCGGGACCTCCACCCCGATCTGCACGCTGTCGTAGACGGAGTCGTACGACGGCATGGTGGCCGAGAAGGGCCGCCCGGACAGCTCGATCACCTCAAGGGCCCGGACGATCCGGCGGCCGTTGCTCGCCAGGATCTGGGCCGCGGCCACCGGATCCTCCCTGCTGAGCCTCTCGTAGAGGGGCGCGGGGCCCGTCTCGGCCAGTTCCTTCTCCAGCCGGTCACGGATCGCCGGATCGGTCCCCGGGAACTCCAGGTCGTCCAGGGCCGCCCGGACGTAGAGCCCGGACCCTCCGGCGAGGATCGGAACCCGGCCCTCGGACCTGAGCCGGTCGATCAGCGACCGGACCAGTCGCTGGTATTCCGCGACGCTGGCCGTACGGGTCACCGGCCAGATGTCCAGCAGGTGGTGGGGCACGCCCCTGCGTTCGGAAACGGTCAGCTTCGCCGTCCCGACGTCCATTCCTTGGTAAAGCTGCATCGAGTCGGTGTTGATCACTTCGCCGCCCAGCCGCAGTGCCAGATCGACGGCCAGATCGGATTTCCCGGCCGCCGTGGCACCCACGACGGCGATAACAGGTAGTCGCCCCACAACGGTAAGTCTCTCAACTCCTGGGTAAGGGGGAGCCGTACGATGCCTGGTCGCATCGAATCGGGGTGAAGTCACGATGTCGATCATCGACAAGGTCAAGGAAATGATCAGCAGCACGGCAGAGAAGCTGCAGAACATCCCGAAGCAGCGTCACGCGAGGAGCCAGGAGACCATGGGCGACGTGACAGGCCGAGGGCGCGACACTTTCGAAGGCACCGAGGGCAGGCTCGGCGAGGACACCGGCAGGAGGCCGGAGAGTCCCGGCGGAACCGGCGGGCCTGAACCCCGCTGACTCCCGCCGGGGCTGATGCCCCGGCGGCCAAGGTGAAGGTGCCGCTCCGGACGCCCCGGAGCGGCACCCGCTCACAGATCCCAGTCGAGCGTGGGTGGCAGGTGACCCTCGAGGGTCAGCAGCCAGCGCTTGGACTCCACGCCCTCGCCGCCGCTGAACCCGCCGAGGCCGTTGCCCGCGACGACCCGGTGACAGGGCACGATGATCGGTATCGGGTTGCTGCCCATGATCGATCCGATGCCCCGGGCGGGCACACCGGTGCCGCTCCTGGCGGCCAGTTCGCCATAGGTCACCACCCGCCCGTACGGCACGGTGGTGTAGAGCGTGCCCAGCACCTGCCGCTGCAACGTGGACATCAGCCGCCAGTCGACCGCGACGCCGAACTCCCGCAGCTCACCGGCGAAGTAGGCCGCGAGCTCCCCGCGTGCGGACGCCGTACGGGAAGGGTCGTCGGCGACGGCCATCTTCAGCCGCTCGGTGATGCGCGCCCGCGCGGCGGGGCTGTCCTGGAAGGACATGGCGGCGACGCCGTCCTCCGTCACGGCCGCGAGCACGTCACCGAGCTTCGTCGGAACGCTGGCGAAGGCGACTGTATCCATGCGTCCATTCTTCCGGGTCCGTCCCGCTCCGCGACCACCGTCGCGCCCGGGAGGCTCGCGACGGCCGCGAATGTCGCGGCGTCAGGGCGAGGCGTTAGGTTGAGGCGTGCATCGCGAACTCATCGTCCTCGGGACCGCCAGCGCCGTACCGACACGGCACCGCAACCACAACGGTTACCTGCTGCGCTGGGACGGCGAGGGTTTCCTGTTCGATCCCGGCGAGGGAACCCAGCGGCAGATGCTGCACGCGGGAGTGGGCGCGCACGACATCACCTGGATCTGCGTCACGCACTTCCACGGCGATCACTGCCTCGGCGTTCCCGGTGTCGTCCAGCGGATCGCCAGGGACCGGGTCGGCCACACCGTCCACGCCGCCTACCCCGCGAGCGGGGAGACGTACTGGCAGCGGCTGCGCCACGCCTCGGCCTTCGCCGACACCTCGGTCGTCAAGGCCCGGCCGGTGTCCGGCGAGATCATGCACCTGCCCGCGGGTCCGGTCACGCTCACCGCCCGGCCGCTCTCCCACCCCGTCGCGTCGTACGGCTACCGCGTGGACGAACCCGCCGGGCGGCGCATGTTGCCGAGCGAACTCTCCAGGCGTGGAGTGAGCGGCTCCCTGATCGGGGAGCTGCAGCGGCAGGGCACGGTGACCGCGCCCGACGGCTCGACCGTCCATCTCGCCGACTGCAGCCTCCCGCGCCCGGGACAGAGCGCGGCGTTCGTCATGGACACCCGGCTCTGCGACGAGGTGTTCGCCCTGGCCGAAGGGGTCGACATGCTCGTGATCGAGTCCACGTTCCTGTCCGCCGAGTCGGCTCTGGCCACCGAGTACGGCCATCTCACGGCGGCCCAGGCAGGCAAGGTGGCGGCCGAGTGCGGCGTGCGCCGTCTCGTCCTGGCCCATTTCTCGGAGCGGTACGCGGAGGCCGACGAGCAGCGCTTCCTCGACGAGGCGGCCGCGGCGTTCGCCGGCGAGATCGTCGTCGCCCGTGACCTCATGCGGATCCCCGTGCCCAAGCGGGAGACCTGATCGGGCGGCCCCGCGACGTCCGTTCCAGCCGCTTCGCCTGGGCAGTGCCACGGGATCAGCCGGCGGGTTCTACTCAGCGGTCCACCGCGCCACGAAGTAGCCGACGCCGTAGGGCGCGTCCTGGTAGAGCAGCTCGCCACGCATTC
This sequence comes from Microtetraspora glauca, assembly GCA_001570385.1. Classification (GTDB taxonomy): domain Bacteria; phylum Actinomycetota; class Actinomycetes; order Streptosporangiales; family Streptosporangiaceae; genus Microtetraspora; species Microtetraspora glauca. The sequence continues at coordinate 76,283 of BBYL01000017.1, forward strand.
CGCCTTCCGTGTCGCCCCGTACGCCGTCGGGCAGAGCCGCTTCGGGCGAACGAGGTCGCGGAGGCTCGGCCGGCGAAGTGGAACGATCGCCCGCCGCGGCGGCGAGAACCTGGAAGACGGCCCGTCCGGCCACCCACAGTTCCTCGGCCTCCGCCCGGTCGAGTGCGGCGAGCCGGTCCGTCCGGGCGTTCCCTATCGCGTCCGCCAGCATCTCGTCGTACGGCGCCGCCGCGGGATGCAGGTATCCCGGGGATTTCTCGGTCAGCCGCGCCGATCCGTCGCCCATGGCCAGGACCGCGACCCGGCCGCCCGCCCGGGAGATCCGCAGGCCGAGCGCCGCGCACTCCTCGGATGGCGCGTCGAAGGCGACCGCCTCGAAACCGACGGGGACGGCGGTCTCGGACAACCCCGAGTGGTCGAGCACCCAGCGCCCGACGGTGAGCGACAAGGGAAGGACGGGCTCGCCCCGGCCCACGCGAACGTCCACGCCCCATGGCCGGAACGTCCCGGCGGCGTCACCGGGAAAAGAGGCGCTCCTGGCCGCACCGCCGAGGACGACCAGCAGATCGGGCCCGGATCGCACGAGCGAACGGACGGCCTCCGCGCACGCCGTACGAAGCGGATCGAGCTCGGACGCGGCCGAGCCGGCGAGCTCGGGGACGATCAGTGGCGGATGCGGGCATACCGCGGCGGCGACGAGCACCGCACCAGGCTATCCGTCGTGCCTCCGGACACCGTTCCCCACCGAAGCCACCCCGCTCCGCGAGGCCCGCGCCCCTGGCGGGGACCACGAACCTTCCCCGGGACGAGCGAAGCCGGAGCCCTGTGCCCTCCCTCCATCAGAACCTCCCGAGGGGACCGCCGCTTTCAGGCGACGGGGAAATCAGGAGCGGGAGAGACGTCGAGGCCCGAGCGTGCGATGCCTGCCGGACCGCACATCTGGGTTTCCTCCGAGGCTTGTCGGTGCGTGCCCACAGCCGCCGGATGTCGGTGGGCACGGCATCAGTAACCGCCGACCGGCTCTCCTGGCTCGACGACGCCAGCGTCTCCGGAACGGTCGACCGTGTCCTCGTCGCCCTCACCGCCGCCGGAGGACGGCTTGGTCGGCGACTTGCCCGTGGCCGACGACTGCGTCTCGCTCGCGTTGGGCGTCTTCTTGCCCGTCGTGCCACCGGTGCCCGAACCGGACCCGCTACCGCTGGACCCGCTCCCTCCGGGAGAGGTGCCGTTCCCGCTGTCTCCATCGGCGTCCGCCCCCGCATCGGCGTCACCGGACCCGGCGGCTTCCCGGGCACCGTCGTCCGACGCGGAACCATCGCCCGGTGCGCCCTCGCCGTTCGACGCTGCCTCATCGCCTGTGGCGGGCCGGCCGTCGGCGGACTCGCCGTTCGATACGGAACCGGCTCCTCGTGAGTCGCTCGCGACCGCGTAGACGATCCCGCCGCCGGCCAGGACCGCGACGAGCGCGGCGACCGCGATGACACGCCGGTCAGGCCCGGTCTTGCGCCGGGATCTCGGCGGGCTCGCGGAAGTCCGGCTCGCGGAAGTCCGGCTCGCGGAAGTCCGGCTCGCGGAAGTCCGGCTCGCGGAAGGGGGGTTCGCGGCTGGCGGGCTCGCGGGAACGGGTCGGGTCGGCTCCCCGTCGTGGTGCGTCGACGGTCGATCGTGCCTATCCAAGGTGTGACTCCCTGCGGCTGGTCGGGGAAACCTCCAGGCTTCCGAAGGGTTCGGCCAGCCTAGCCACCACAAGGCACCTTTCGCACATTAATCACTCAAATAACATCACTCCGCATGTAATGATCTTAAATCGCCCATCTTGACCACATCGCTTGCTCAACACCGCACGAACAGAAGGCGAGGCAGGCCCGACGCGGCTTGCCGTCGAGCCCGAACGGCCGAGGCAGGTTGGGAGCGGGACACGACTGCGTCCGGGATACCCCCGCCGAGACTGAGACCGGGACACGAGCGGGGCCAGGACACCACAGACGCCGGGACACGAGCAGGCTGGGACACCACAGAGGTGGGGACACGAGCGGGGCTGAGCCACCGCTGAGGCCGGGACCGATGCCTAACACCCGTCGGTCGTCGCCCACCAACCGAGATCGGAGAATCCCCGCCGCCCGCGCGAACGGTGGACCACACTGGTCCCGCCTCGCGCGACAAAACCAACGCGAACTGATCACGAAAGAGCCACGCTATGCCAGAATTGCCCGATCTTTCGGGTCTTTCGCCGTCTCGCCGGCCTCGATGGCGTACGGCGCTCGCCCTGACCGGGGCCACCGGCGTCGTCGCCGTGGCGGGGCTCGGCGTCTTCCTTGGCACCGCCCGCGATGCCGACGGCGACAACGGCCACGGCTCGGACGGCGGGCCACGCCTCGGCGTGCTGGGTCAGGCGCGCGACTCGGGTCCCCTTGATCACATTCGCGATCCCCACGGTACCGGCACGGGCGGCGCGCAACCGGGTGGCGGCACGACCGGCGGGGGCGCCGCGCGCGGCAGCGCTGGTCCTACGGGCATGGGCGCGCCGGGCGGCGATGCGAGCGCGGCAGGCGGCGGCGCGGCAGGTGGCTCGGGAACCGGCGGTTCTGGTGTGAACGGCTCTGGGACGAACGGGTCTGGCGTGAACGGCTCTGGCGTCAACGACTCTGAGGCGGATGGCTCCACCGCGAACGGGTCGGGCGTCAACGGCTCCGGCGGAGAGCGGGCGAGATCGGGGACACGGCCCGCACCCGGCACACCAGCGCCAGCGGCGCGACGCGATTCGGGGTGGCTGGAGACACCGGGGACGTCTCTGGGCCGCCTGATGACACCGAGGTCGATTCCGGTTCCCGCGACACAGCTCCGGCTTCCCCCGGCGTCGGGCCCTGCGACGCGCCCTTCACCGGTTCCCATCCCGCCCCCGAGGCCGAGCAGGGACGCGGGCGCCGACGCGCGGACGAAGGCGGCGGTCCCGGGAAAGGCGGCCCCCGCGCTGTCCGCGACACCGGGAACGGCAGCGGAAACGGCAGCGGCCCCAGAAAGGACCGCGATCACCGGGAAGGCCACCGTCACCGGCAAGACGGGAGTCGCCAGACGGACACCCGCCAAACCGTCGCACCGCGACGGGCCCCGGTCTCGCCCCTTCCCCGACCCCTGCGCGACCTTCCACGACGTGCGCCGGGACTACTGCTACCAGTTCCTCGACAGCTTCACGGCCCCGCGCCGCTGAAGCCGACGCATTCCACGGTTCGGCTCCGGGCCGCATCACCGTAGGACACCTCCGGTCCGTCAGGCATGACCGGGAGTCGCTTCTCTGAAGAGTCGGGTGGGACGGCCGCCCCCACGACAGCCGTCCCACGACCACGACGCCGAGCGCCATGGCACTCCGCACCACGGCACCACACGCCGCCGTATGGGCTTCGCGCCCGGACCCACCACAGCATGACGTGCCGCCCTGTGTGCCCACGCACCGACCCCGACCCCGACCACCGCCCCCGACCGCTGTGATCCGCGTCGCCCCAGCCGGGGCGCCACGGCCGCTGCCGGGGCCGAGCCGCCGTTATGGGCGGGCGGAGCAGGCCGAGGAGGACTCGGGAGCCGCCGGAGGGCGGCCGATGGTCGGCATGCCCAGATTGACCCCACGGCCCGTGTCAGGTGCGGCCTGTCGGGCCTCCCACGCGTCCCCGGCACGCGTACGCCGTACGGAGACGACCGTGTCGGCGACGAGGTGGTGAGGGGCGGCGTAGGTGACCTCGGCGGTCACCATGTCGCCCGGCCGGGCGTCCACGGCGGCGAGGTGCACGAGGCGGTTGTCGGCGGCACGACCGGACAGGCGGCGGGTGGCGTCGTCCTTGCGGCCCTCGCCCTCGGCGATCAACACCTCCAGGGTGCGGCCGACCTGCTTCTTGTTCTCCTCCCAGGAGATCTCCTCCTGGAGGGCCACCAGGCGCTCGTAACGCTCCTGGACGACGGCCTTGGGCACCTGGTCCTCCATGGTGGCCGCCGGGGTGCCCGGACGGATGGAGTACTGGAAGGTGAAGGCGTTGGCGAAACGGGACGCCCGTACGACGTCGAGGGTCTGCTGGAAGTCCTCCTCGGTCTCGCCGGGGAAGCCCACGATGATGTCGGTCGAGATCGCGGCGTCCGGCATCGCGGCACGGACCCGGTCGATGATGCCGAGATAGCGCTCCGCGCGGTAGGACCGGCGCATGGCCTTCAGCACGCGGTCGGACCCCGACTGCAGCGGCATGTGCAGCTGGTGCATGACGTTGGGCGTCTCGGCCATGGCGTGGATGACGTCGTCGGTGAACGCGGCCGGGTGGGGCGAGGTGAAGCGGACCCGCTCCAGCCCCTCGACGTCCCCGCAGGCGCGCAGCAGCTTGCCGAACGCGAGCCGGTCGCCGAACTCGACGCCGTACGTGTTGACGTTCTGGCCGAGGAGCGTGATCTCAAGGACCCCCTGGTCGACCAGCGTGCGGACCTCGTTCAGAATGTCGCCGGGCCGGCGGTCCTTCTCCTTGCCGCGCAGCGACGGCACGATGCAGAAGGTGCAGGTGTTGTTGCAGCCGACGGAGATGGCCACCCAGGCGGCATAGGCGGACTCGCGCCTGGTCGGCAGCGTCGAGGGGAAGGTCTCCAGCGAGTCCTTGATCTCGACCTGGGCCTCCTGCGCGATGCGGGCGCGTTCGAGCAGCACCGGCAGCGAGCCGATGTTGTGCGTGCCGAAGACCACGTCCACCCAGGGGGCCTTGCGGACGATCTCGCCCTGGTCCTTCTGCGCGAGGCAGCCGCCGACGGCGATCTGCATGCCGTCTTTGGCCATCTTGATCGGCCGTAGGTGCCCGAGGTTGCCGTAGAGCCGGTTGTCCGCGTTCTCCCGCACGGCGCACGTGTTGAACACGACGACGTCCGCCGCCTCCCCCTCGGGGGCGCGGACGTATCCGGCGTCCTCCAGCAGCCCGGACAGGCGCTCGGAGTCGTGCACGTTCATCTGGCACCCATAGGTCCGTACTTCGTACGTGCGGGCGCCTGCTTCGGTGACAGTCATCTCAACCAACAAGGGTAGGCGCTTCGGCGACCCCGGAACGCCTCCACCAGACTCATCCCCGATCAGGGCAATGACCCGCCCATCTTGGCAAAGCCACCAATAGTCCCGCGAGAAGCCGTCAAAAGCTCATGTGTGCCGCGGCCCGTCGCGTGGCCGTACTCCTTGCGCGTTCCTTGCGCGACTCCTTGCGCGTGACCGCCACTTGTCCCGGGCGTGCGCGATCACGCGATGATCTCTCTTCTTCCCGAACCCGTCCGCCGCCCGTTCAGTAGCCCGTTCAGTAGCCCGTTCCGCTGGTCGTTTCGCTGGTCGTTTCCATCCGTTTCCACCCGGACGATGATCGGCGACCTGATCGGCCGACCCCTTGCGACGCGTCGTGCGCTACGAGAGGATCTCCGAACGACTTTGGCCAGAGGACGGCATTCCCTTCCGGACTGGCACGTTTTGTCACACGTACCTCACGCATTGAGAAATGCCGATATGAGGAGGCTGTGGTGCAGCCGCAGGAGAATGTCGAACAGTTCGGTTACCGCCAGGAATTACGCCGCGGCATCGGACTGAGCGACCTGGTGTTCTACGGCCTGATCTTCATGGTGCCGATCGCGCCTTTTGCGATTTTCGGTCAGGTTTACAAGGAATCCCACGGCATGCCGGCCCTGGCGTACGTCATCGGAATGGTCGCGCTGCTGTTCACCGCCGCCTCGTACGCGCAGATGGTCAAGGCGTTCCCGTTGTCCGGTTCCGTCTACAACTACGCGGGCCGCGGCATCGCCGCCCCGGTCGGATTCATGACCGGATGGGCCATCCTGCTCGACTACGTCCTCGTGCCCGGCCTGCTGTACCTGGTGGCGTCGATCGCCATGAACGCCACCGTGCCGCAGGTCCCGGTGTGGGCATGGGTGATCATCTTCGTGGCGATCAACACGGTGATCAACCTGCGCGGCATCCGGATGACCATCTCGCTCACCAAAGCCCTGATCACCGCCGAGTTGGTCGTGCTGGGCCTCTTCCTCTCGGTCGGCGTCTGGGCCCTCCTCCAGGGCAAGGGGCGCGGGTTCAATCTCACACCGCTGTTCAATCCGGACACCTTCTCCTGGCCGGTGGTGTTCGGCGCCGTCTCCATCGCGGTGCTGTCCTTCCTCGGGTTCGACGGGATCAGCATGCTCGTCGAGGAGGCCAAGGGCGGCTCGGCCCAGGTGGGGAAGGCCATGCGCCTGGCCCTGATCCTGGCCGGCGTGCTGTTCATCGTCCAGGTGTGGGTCGCCTCCCTGCTGGTCCCCGACCCGGCCGGCCTGCTGGCCCACGGCGACAAGAACGGCACCGCGTTCTACGACACCGCCGCGGCCGCCGGCGGGAGCTGGCTGGCGCACATCATGTCGACCGCGACCGCGATCTCGTGGGGCCTGGCCGACACCCTGGTCGCGCAGGTCGCCGTCTCCCGCCTGCTCTACGCGATGGCGCGCGACCGGCAGCTCCCGTCGTTCCTGGCCAGGGTGTCGGTCAAGCACTCCGTGCCGGCCAACGCCACGCTGTTCATCGCCGCGCTGTCCACCGTTCTCGGGGTGTGGATGTCCAGCCGCAAGGACGGCGTCACCCTGCTCTCCAGCCTGATCAACATGGGCGCGCTGATCGCCTTCATCGTCCTGCACGTCTCCGTCATCGTGCACTACGTGATCCGTGGGCGGTCGACCGATCTCCTCGCGCATCTGATCACGCCGCTGGTGGGGATGGCGATCCTCGTCTTCGTCGTGATCAACGCCAACATCCTGGCCCAGGTGTTGGGCCTGATCTGGCTCGGCGTCGGCGTCCTGGTCCTGGCCGGCCTGTACATTGCCGGTCGCCGGCCCTCCTCAGCCGGCCTCGCCGTACTGGAGGAGTCACGGTGAGCGCCATGAACCGGCTGCCGCTCTACCAGGACCTGTATCTCATCGCCCACGACCAGGCCGGCAAGCCGCTGATCAACCAGCCCTCGCTGAGTCTCGGGCTGGCCGGCGCCGTGCTGCTCGACCTGGCCCTGACCGGCCGCCTGGACATCACCCACGGCCGGCTCGCCGTCTACGACCGCAATCCCATCGGTGACATGGTCGCCGACAGCCTCGTCCCCCTGATCCTGCGGGACCGCACCAACCGGGACACCAGGTTCTGGATCAGGAAGGTCGCGGAGGACATCTACGACCGCACCTGCGGCGGCCTGGTCGCCGCGGGCGTCCTCACCCGGGTCACCAGGCGGCGCATGGGCGTGATGTCGCAGACCCGCTACCCGCCCACCGACGTCGCGCCGCTCGTGCGCGCGCGTTCCGGGGTGCGCAACGCCGTCGAGGCCGTGGAGCAGCCGGACGCGCGGTGCGCCGCGCTGTGCGGCCTGGTCGGTGTGCTGCGAGTGGAGGCGGCGCTCCATCTCGCCCAGCCGTCCGGCCAGCTCGTCGGCCGCCTGCGTTCCATCGCGCGGGAGTATCCCCGCCCGGTCAACGAGGTCATCGGCATGGTCGAGACGCTCATCAGCGAGGCCGCCGTCGCCCTGTATCGGTGAGCGGCCGAATCTGACCCACCCCGATCGGGACAATGTCCCATCCTTCTGGGCGAAGCCATCGATACCCTGAAACCGGACATCAGGGAGGTCACGTGCGGCGTGCGGCATGGCCCGTATGCGTGGCCACACTCCTGCTCACCACCGCCGCACTCGTCCTGGGCGTACGCAACGGGATGGGCCTGATCCCCCAGAGCCATCTGATCTTCGTGGCCGCCTTCGCGGTCGTGGGCGGCCTGATCGGCGCGCGGCGGCCGGGCAACGCGATCGGCCTCATCATGGCGACCGGCGCCCTGTCCTTCGCCTTGCTCGACGGCTTCGGCCAGTACGCGATCTTCGCGCGATCCACCGGAGCGCCGCTCGCCGAGGCGGCCGCCTGGCCGCAGAGCTGGCTGTGGATCCCGGCGAACCTGTCGCTCTCCGCGATCCCTCTCTTCTTCCCCGCCGGAAGGCTCCCCTCGCACAGGTGGCGGCCGTTGCTCGGCGCGCTGGGCGTGTTCTCCGTGGCGGTGATGGCGCTGAGCGCGTTGCGGCCGGGCCCCAACGACCAGGCGGGCCTCGGCACGGCGGTCGTCAACCCACTCGGCGTACCGGCGCTCGCGGACCTCTCCCGGGCCGTGGACCCGGTGATGTCGGTGCTCTCCGGCCTGCTGTTCGTCGCGGGCGCGGTGGAACTCGTCCGCCGGTCCAGGCACGGCGGGCGGCGGGAGCGCGACCAGGTCAAGTGGCTGGTGTACGCGGCGGGGCTGGCCGGTCTGATCGTCGCCGCCCGCCTGGTGGCCGGGCTCACGGACGAATATCCGGGCGCCGTCTGGCCGATGGAGAGCACGCTCTGGGAGCTCGCGGGAACGCTGGGAGCCAGCCTGCTGCCGATCTCGGTCGGCGTGGCCGTGCTCCAGCACGGGCTGCTCGACATCGATCTCGTCATCAACCGGACGTTCGTGTACCTCCTGCTGTCCGGGTGCATCGTCGGCGGGTATGTCGTGGTGGTCACCTACCTAGGCGCGATCTTCCGGTCCGAGGGCGCGCTGCCGGTCTCGATCGTCGCCGCCGGGGTGATCGCCCTGGTCTTCGCCCCGCTGCGGGACCGCGTCCAGCGCTGGATCAACCTGGTCATGTACGGCAGACGGGACGATCCGTACGCCGTCCTGGCGCTGCTGGGCAAGCGGCTGGAGGAGACGGGGGAACCGTCCGCCGTGCTGTCGGCGGTGGCCCAATCTGTGGCCGAGACGCTGCGGCTGCCGCACGTCGCGGTCGAGGTGGCCGGCGGCCCGTCGCACGCGCACGGCGTGCCCGCCCCCGATCCCGTACGGCTCCCGCTGGTCTATCACAACGAGCCCGTCGGTGAGCTCGTCCTGTCCCCGAGACCCGGTGAGAGCGGGTTCGGCCCGAGGGACCAGCGTGTCCTCGCCGACCTGGCCAGGCAGACGGGCGTCGCCGTCCATTCGGTACGGCTGTCCGCCGACCTGCAGCGGTCACGCGAGCGCCTGGTCATCGCCAGGGAGGAGGAGCGCCGACGGCTGCGCCGCGATCTGCACGACGGCCTCGGCCCCACGCTCGCCGCGCTGACCATGCGGGCGGAGGCCGTCCAGGACATGGTCACGGACGAGGCGGCGAAGGCGATGCTGGAGGACATCATGGCCGACGCCCAGGCGGCCATGGACGACGTGCGCACGCTGGTGGACGGGCTGCGCCCGCCCGCGCTGGACACCCTCGGGCTCCTCGGCGCGATCCGCTCGCACGTCGCGGGCCTGCCCCGGAGCCCGGTGGCGCTGCTGGACGTGCGGGTGGAGTCCGACGGTGAGTTGCCCGCCCTTCCCGCCGCCGTCGAGGTCGCCGCGTACCGGATCGCCGTGGAGGCGCTGGCCAACGTGCGCGGGCACGCCGGAGCCGCGCACGCCACGATCCGTCTGTCCGTGGCCGGGGCCCGGCTGCGCCTGGAGGTCACCGACGACGGGCGCGAGCCGTACGGCACGGCATCCGAGGAGAGGGTGACCGGCACGGACGCCGGGGCTGTGACCGGCACGGGCGCCCAGGCCGTGACCGGCGTCGGAGCGGGCGTGGGAACCGCGTCGATGCGCGAGCGGGCGGCCGAGCTGGGCGGATCGTGCCGGATCGAACCGCGGGCGGAGGGCGGCACCCGGGTGCTGGCCGAACTCCCGCTCGGAGCGATCCCGGAAACCCGGCCGGACCGAGAAGATCCCGGAGATCCCGGGGCGGATCACGCCACTCCCGGGGTGAACCGGGAGAAATCGGAAGGAGAGCGGTAAACGATGGAGCGGATCCGCGTGCTGCTCGTCGACGACCACGCCACGTTCCGGGCCGGGCTGCGCGCCCTGCTCCAGTCGGTGGAGGACGTGGAGGTGGCGGACGAGGCCGCCAGCGGCGAGCAGGCCCTGGTCCTCGTGACGAGGGTGCAACCCGACGTCGTTCTGATGGATCTGACGATGCCCGGCATGGGCGGCGTCGCCGCCACCGAGCGGATCGTGCGGGACTATCCCCACATCAGGGTCCTCGTGCTCAGCATGTCGGACGACGACGACTCGGTCCTCGCCGCCATGCGGGCCGGGGCCAGGGGTTATGTGCTCAAGGGAGCGCGGCGGGCCGAACTGGTCCGCTCGATCCACGCCGTGGCGGGGGGCGAGGCCATCTTCGGCCCCGCCCTCGCCGGGCGGCTGATGGACTACTTCTCCCGAGGGTCGGGCGGGGAGGAGAGCTTCCCCGAGCTGACCCGGCGTGAGCGGGAGATCCTGGGGTTGATCGCCTCCCACCTGACCAACCCGCAGATCGCGGTACGGCTCGGCCTGAGCCAGAAGACCGTGCGCAATCACGTGTCCAGCATCTTCACGAAGCTGCGGGTGGCGGACCGGGCCCAGGCGATCATCCGGGCGAGGGAGTCCGGCCTCGGCAAGTGACGGCCGGGCCGGCAGAGGGCCGGGCGGGGCACGAAGCCAGGTGGATGAGGGTTCGGGCGGGTCAGGTGGGCGGTCAGGTGAACGGTCTCGCGGATGAAGGGTCGGGCGGGTCAGGGGTCAGGTGGAAAGTCAGGTGAACGGTCTCGCGGATGAAGGGTCGGGCGGGTAAGAGGTCACGCGGCCTGCCAGTCGGCCACGGGCATGCGGAGCACCTTCACGGCCACCCAGCCGAACGAGGCGAACTGGAACAGCGCTCCGATCGACTGGACGGCGGGTGTCTGGCCCATCGTCAGGAACGGCCCCACGATCCCCATGAGCGTCACCACGGGCAACCACCACGGCCCCGCCTTGGCGAGGGCCAGGCCCACCATGAGCGTGAGGACGCCCACGTGGGCGAGGAATCCCGGCAACAGCATGCCGTACACGAACCCGCCGAGCTCGTTCGCCGCCTCGGTCACGCGTACGGCCTGCTCCGCCGGCAGGGTCTGGGCCAGCGCGAGGTCGTAGAAGTCGGTCGTGAAGAGGGCGATCGCGCTCGCGGCGCCGGCCGCTCCGATCGCGGCGCCGATGTTCCCGGTCCGCGGCATGCGCGTACGCAGGAGATGGGCGAGCCCGAGTATCGCGGGGATCAGGGCGATGGTGCCCCACTGGTACAGCAGGGCGCTCACCTGCACCTGCACCGGGCGGCTCGCGAAGACGTCAGGGGCGTGCGTGGACCCCGGTGGCGAGGTGAGGAAGGCCGCGAGCTCCAGCAACGGCCAGGCCAGCATGGCGACGCCGGCGACGTTCCTCCTGAACAGATCTGGATTTTTCAACATAAGTGGCTCACCGCGGCTTTCTATGAGGGGCTTTCTCCGGTCGCCTTCGCGACGAACCCAGAGAAGCGCCACACCATCCCGGGACGGATGAGCCGTGGCCCCGGAGAGACCGGGAGAAATGTCCCGGCACGTGGGCGTAGGGAGCCTGTGATCTGATCGGTACCCGCGCGGTAGTGATTTGGCGACGTTGACACCCCTACGTTGTTGACCATGACGGAGCCTGGTGACCCGCGCCCTCTTGTCAATCTGGAAGGCGTCAACAAGCACTTCGGCACGCTGCATGTGCTGAAGGACATCAACCTCAGCGTCGCGCGCGGCGAGGTCGTCGTCGTGATCGGGCCGTCCGGTGGCGGCAAGTCCACGCTGTGCCGCCTGGTCAACCGCCTGGAGACCATCGACGCCGGGAAGATCACGTTCGACGGCCAGGAGCTCCCCGCCGAGGGGAAGGCGCTGGCCAGGTTCCGCTCCGATGTCGGGATGGTCTTCCAGTCGTTCAACCTGTTCTCCCACAAGACCATCCTGGAGAACGTCACCCTCGGGCCGATCAAGGTGCGCAAGGTCTCCAAGAGCGAGGCCGACAAGCGCGGCATGGAGTTGCTCGAACGTGTCGGCATCGCCTCGCAGGCCGGGAAGTACCCCGCCCAGCTCTCCGGCGGCCAGCAGCAGCGCACCGCCATCGCCCGCGCGCTGGCCATGAACCCCAAGATGATCCTCTTCGACGAGCCGACCTCGGCGCTGGACCCCGAGATGGTCCAGGAGGTGCTCGACGTGATGACCGGCCTCGCCAGGGACGGCATGACCATGATGGTCGTCACCCACGAGATGGGGTTCGCCCGCCGGGCCGCCAACCGGGTCGTGTTCATGGCCGGCGGCGAGATCGTCGAGGAGGCCGAACCCGACGCCTTCTTCACCAATCCCCGGACGGACCGGGCCAGGGATTTCCTTTCCAAGATCCTCACGCACTGATCACGCAATCCTCCCCGGGCCGCGATCCGGCCCGGCGCACGGAAGAAGAGGTGGCAGTAATGCGAGCACGACGAATCTGGGCGGTTCTCGCCGTCGCCGCCACGGCCGCGAGCCTGACGGCCTGCGGCGGGGGCGACGAGAGCTACTCCAGCGTCGCGGAGAAGCTGGAGAAGTCGCAGAAGGTCGTTCTTGGCACCAAGTGGGACCAGCCGGGGCTCGGCCTGAAGAAGGGCGCCGAGCCCGAGGGCTTCGACGTCGACGTCGCGAAGTACGTCGTCAAGGAGCTCGCCGGCGGCAAGGACGTGGACATCACCTGGAAGGAGTCCGCCTCGTCCAACCGTGAGGCGTTCCTCGCCAACGGCACCGTGGACATCATCTTTGCCTCCTACTCCATCACCGAGAGCCGCAAGGAGAAGGTGACCTTCGGCGGGCCGTACATCGTGGCGCACCAGGACGTCATGGTCCGCACCGACGACAGCGGCATCGCCAAGCCGACCGACCTGGCGGGCAAGCGGATCTGCCAGGCCGCGGGCTCCAACTCCTACAAGCGGATCACCGACCCGCCGCCGGACGGCGAGCTCGACCTCGACGCCCAGCTCGTGGGCGCGGCGTCGTACTCCGAGTGCGTGGCCAAACTCGGCGGCAACAACCTCGACGCCGTCACGACCGACGACCTGATCCTGGCCGGGTTCGCCGGTCAGGCCCCGGGCAAGTTCAAGATCCTCGGCCAGCCGTTCACCGACGAGAAGTACGGCGTGGGCCTGAAGAAGGGCGACACCAAGACCTGCGAGGCCGTGAACGCCGCCATCACCAAGATGTACCAGGACGGCACCGCCCAGCAGCTGTTCACCAAGTGGTTCGGCCAGGCACAGGGTCTGAAGGCGCCCACCGGGGCTCCGACTTTCGAGCCCTGCGCCTGACCGTGTCCCAGGACACCTGACATGGCCGCCGCCGCGCCGGTCCCCCGGCCGGCGGCGGCCTCCTCAACCGGTGGAGCACGATGGACGATCTGATCAAATACGCGCCGGACCTGCTGGCGGGCTTCCTGGAGAACGTCAAGCTCTCGCTGATCTGCGCGGTCCTCGCGCTGGTCCTGGGCACGATCCTGGTGTCGATGCGGGTCTCGCCGACGCCGGTGCTGCGCGGGGCCGGCACGGTCTACGTCAACATCGTGCGGAATACACCGCTGACCCTGGTGCTGGCCTTCTCCTCACTCGGCCTCAGCGACACCATCGGCCTGGCCTTCTCGGCGACCCCGAGTACCAACAGCTTCTGGCTGGTGGTCTTCGGGCTGTCCGCGTACACCGCGACCTTCGTCTGCGAGGCGCTGCGCGCGGGCATCAACACCGTGCCGCTCGGGCAGGCCGAGGCGGCGCGCGCCATCGGGCTGACGTTCCTGCAGTCCCTGCGGCTGATCATCCTGCCGCAGGCGTTCCGGACGGTCGTCGCGCCGCTGGGCAGCGTGATGATCGCGATGATCAAGAACACCACCGTGGCGATCGCCGGAGGCTACCTGATGGAATCGGCCTTCGTCATGAGGGACACCTTCGACGACACGGGCGTGTCGATCCCCATCTTCGTCGGGCTGGTCATCGCCTTCATGGCCGTCACCCTGCCGGTCGGGTTCGTCACCAGCCGCCTGGCGTCGAAGCTGGCGGTGGCCCGATGAGCACGAACATCCTCTTCGACGCGCCGGGCCCGCGCGGACGGCTGCGCAACAACATCCTGACCCTGCTGTCCGTGGTCATCCTGGCGTCCGCCGCGTACTACGTCTACGCCAGGTTCGACGCCAAGGGGCAGTGGGAGGGCGAGATCTGGAAGCCCTTCCTCGACGTCTCCACCTGGACCGAGTACATCATCCCCGGTCTGCTCGGCACCCTGAAGGCGGCCGGTATCAGCGCGGTCTGCGCGCTCGTCTTCGGCGCGATCTTCGGCCTCGCCCGGCTCTCCGACCACCGGTGGGTCCGGGGCGTCGCGGGCGCGGTCGTCGAGACGTTCCGCGCGATCCCGCTGCTGCTGCTGATCTTCTTCCTGTTCTTCCTCGCGCCGAGCGTGTTCGGCGGCGGCGACTACACGCTGATCGCGCTCGTGGCCGGGCTCACGCTGTACAACGGATCCGTGCTGGCCGAGATCGTCCGTGCAGGGGTCCGCGCGGTGCCGTCCGGGCAGGCCGAAGCGGCGCAGGCGATCGGGTTGCGCAAGAGTCAGGTGATGCGGCTCGTCCTGCTCCCCCAGGCGGTCACCGCCATGATGCCGGCCATCGTGAGCCAGCTCGTCGTGCTGCTCAAGGACACCGCGCTGGGCTACATCATCGCGTACGTCGACCTGCTCAACATGGGCTTCAAGCTGATCCCGGCGGTGCACTTCGGGTCGCTCATCCCTGCCGCGATCGTCATCGGGGTCATCTACGTCGGGCTCAACATGTCGCTCAGTACCCTCGCCACCTGGCTGGAGAGGCGCACCAGACGCAGCAACCGGACGTCGGCGGCGCCGATCGCCCCGCCGGGAGCCGTCGGCGAGCCGGAGACGTCCGGGGCCGGCACGCTGCTCTGATCCTGGACACGACTTTCCCGTTCCATTCCCGTTCCGTGTCGTGTCGCTGCTTGGCCGCCCGCCCGCCCCGCCCCGATTCTTGGGCTCGTGCGGCGCGTCGCGGCCCTGCTGCTGGGCCTTTCGATGACGGTCGCCTCCCTTACGGCCTGCGGGAAGGGCGGCGACCTCGTCATCGGCGTGCGCGTCGGATACCCCGGACTGGTCCTCCGGCTCCCGGGCGGGGGATACACCGGTTTCGACGTCACGGTCGCCCAGTACGTCGCGCGCGAGCTCGGCTACCGCGACGGGCAGATCAGCTACACCGGTGACCTCGACCAGGCCGACATCGTCGTCGGCACGAGCGGCGTCCGCGACACCGCCGGGCCCTACCTCGTCACGAGCTCGGACATCCTCGTCCGCGCGGGCGACCTCACGATCAGCAGGCCGAAGGACCTGCGCCGCAAGCGTGTGTGCGGCACCCGCGCGGACACGGCGCCTCTGGTCGGCAGGCTCGGCACCGCGTGGAAGGCCGCGTTCCTCGCGGAGGCGAACGTCCCCGCCGCGTGCGCTCCCCTGCTGGCCAAAGGAAGGATCGACGCCATCGTGGCCGACGCGCCGGTCCTCGTGGGGCTCGACGCGCAGTACCCCGGGCGCTTCCGGCTCTGCGGTGCCTCGATCGCCGTCCACAGGTACGGCATCGAGGCACGATCCGAGGGAGCACGCGAGGAGATCGACGCCGCCCTGCGGAGGATGTTCGACGACGGCGCCTGGAACCGCGCCGTGATCCGCCACCTCGGCGTCCTGGCGGCCCGCTACACCGCTCCTCCCGCCCTGGGCATGACGTAGACGCGGCGCCGTAGCCCTGCTTCCGGCAGGATGGGAGGCATGTCCCCCGTGCCCGCGCCAGTGCCGTACGCCGTCTGGCCCTCGCCGATCTCCACCACCGACGTCGCCCGATCGGGGCTGTCTCTCGGCTTCCCCACGGTGCTGGACGACGACCTCTGGTGGGAGGAGGACCGCCCGACGGAGGGTGGGCGGCGCACCGTCGTCCATCGCGGCGCCGACGGGCTCCTCCGTGAGTTGCTTCCCTCGCCCTGGGACGCGCGCACCCGCGTCCACGAGTACGGCGGGCGCTCCTACGCGGTCGTCCCAGGCTGGGGGATCGTCTTCGCTCACCACCGTGACCAGCGGCTCTACCTCGCCGCCTCCGGGACGGAGCCATGGCCGCTCACGCCGGAGCCCGAGCGGCTTTGCGGGCTCCGCTATGCCGACCTCCTCGTGCACCACGGCCCGGACGGGCCCGAAGTGTGGTGCGTCCGCGAGCGCCACCACGACGACGGTGCGGTCACCCGCTCCATCGTCTCGATCTCCCTCGGGGACCATCTCTCCGCGCCCGGCCCGGTCTCCGGCCTGAACGACCATCCCTCCGCACCTGATCCACGGGGCCGTTCGTTCCCGCCCGGCCCCGACGGCGTGACCTCCCGCTCACCCTCATCCGGCCCGGCCTCCGGCCTGAACGACCGTTCCTCCCGTGGCGGAGCCCTCCACTCCCCCGCCTCGTCCCCGATCGGCTCGCCCTCGTCGAGCGGGATCGTGGAGCGGGTGAGCGGGAGTGACTTCTACGCCTTCCCCACGATCTCCCCGGACGGACGGCACCTCGCCTACATCTGCTGGGACCATCCACGCATGCCGTGGTCGGGGACCGAGCTGCGGGTGACCAGGATCGCCGACGGCCGCACCTGGACCGTCGCCGGCGGCGTCGACGAATCGGTGCTCGCCCCGTGCTGGCGCGACGACCTGAACCTGTACTTCGTCTCCGACCGCTCCGGCTGGTGGAACCTCTACCAGGACGGCCTCCACGGCGGCTCCCCGCGCGCCCTCCACCCCGCGGAGGAGGAGTTCGCCGGACCACTGTGGCGGCTCGGCGGCCGACCGTACCAACCGCTGGGCGATGGCCGGCTCGCCGTGCTGCACGGACGCGGCGACCTGCGCCTGGGCATCCTCGATCCGGATACGGGGGCGCTCACCGATATCGAGGTGCCCTACTCCGGCTGGGATCCCGCGTTGGCCTCCGACGGGCGGACCGTCGCCGGGATCGCGTACGGCCCTCATCTCCCCCGGGCGGTCGTCCGGCTCGACGGCGGCGACGGCAGGGTCGAGTGGCTGTGCGGCGACACCGCCGAACTGCCCGAGACCGCCTACCTCCCCATGCCCCGGGCCGTCGAGATCGAGAGCGGCGCCAGTCGTGACGTCCACGCCTACCTGTACCCGCCGTCCGGTCCCGGTGCCGGCGACGCGGCGGCCACGCCGTACGTCGTGTTCGTGCACGGCGGGCCGACCGGGCACGCGACGACCGAGCTCAGCCTGGAGAAGGCGTTCTTCACCAGCAGGGGCATCGGCGTGCTCGACCTCAACTACGGCGGTTCCAGTGGGTACGGCCGGGCCTACCGTGAGCGCCTACGCGGACAGTGGGGCGTCGTCGACGTTGAGGACGCCGTGGCGGCGGCGCGGTGGCTCGCGGCCGAGAACCTGGCCGACCCGGCGCGCATCGCCATCAGGGGAGGCAGCGCGGGCGGCTGGACCGTCATGGCGGCCTGCTGCGCCTCCGACGTCTTCGCCGGAGGCGTGTCGATCGCCGGGGTCAGCGCCCTCGCCCCGCTCGCCGCCGCCACGCACGACTTCGAGTCGCGCTACATGGACTGGCTGGTCGGCCCGGAGACGTCGTACGCCTCCCGCGAACCGCTGGCCAGGGCCGGCGAGATCGACTGCCCCATGTTGCTGATGCAGGGGCTGGCCGATCCGGTGGTGCCCCCGGCCCAGTCGGAGGCGTTCGCCGACGAGCTGTCCGCGCGCGGCGTGCCCTGCACCTATCTCGCGTTCGAGGGCGAGTCGCACGGTTTCCGCCGCCACGAGACCAGAGCCACCGCCCTGGCCGCGGAGCTGTCCTTCTATCTGCAGATCTTTCACATCTCGGCCTGAACACGAGTCCAAGGGGCCCGGGGCCGTCGCGCCCGCGTGAGCCGTACGTGGCGGCCACGCCAGGACTCCCTGGCCCCCGGACGCCGTGGACCCTCCAGACTCCGGACGCCCTGGCCCCCGGACGTCCCGGGCTCCATGGGCCTTGGGCCCCCGGGCTCCTTGGACTGCCTAGCACGCTCCTTGGACCCCGGGCTCCCGGGCTCCATGGCCTCCGGGCATTCTGGACTGCCTAGCGGGCGAACTCCGTCGCCCGGGACTCGCGTACGACCGTGATACGGATCTGGCCGGGATAGGTCAGCTCCTCCTCGACCTGCTTGGCGACGTCCCGCGCGATCACCTGGGCCTGGATGTCGTCCACCGAGTCGGGGCGGACCATGACCCGGATCTCCCGCCCCGCCTGCATCGCGAAGACCTTGTCCACGCCGTCGTACGACTGGGCGATCTCCTCCAGCCGCTCCAGCCGCTTCACGTACGCCTCGAGCGACTCGCGCCGAGCTCCGGGACGGCTGCCGCTGATCGAGTCGGCCGCCTGGGTGAGGACCGCCTCGACCGTGCGCACCTCCACCTCGTTGTGGTGGGCCTCGATCGCGTGGACGACGTCCTCGTGCTCGCCGTACCGGCGGGCGATCTCCGCGCCGATCAGGGCGTGGCTGCCCTCGACCTCATGGGTCAGCGCCTTGCCGATGTCGTGGAGCAGCGCGCAGCGCTTCACCAGATCACGGTCGAGCCGCAGCTCGGACGCCATGATCCCGGCGATGTGCGCGGACTCGATCAGGTGCTTGAGCACGTTCTGCCCGTAGGAGGTGCGGTAGCGGAGCTGGCCGAGCAGCGTGATCAGCTCTGGGTGCATCTCGGTGATGCCGAGCTCGACCAGCGCGTCCTCGCCCGCGCGGACACACAGGTCACGCACCTCGGTCTTGCTGCGCTCGTACGCCTCCTCGATGCGCTGCGGATGGATGCGGCCGTCGAGGACGAGGCGTTCCAGCGTCAGCCGGGCGGTCTCCCGCCGGACCGGGTCGAAACACGACAGCAGCACCGCCTCGGGCGTGTCGTCGATGATCAGATTGACCCCGGTCGTGGACTCGAAGGCCCTGATGTTGCGGCCCTCGCGGCCGATGATGCGGCCCTTCATGTCGTCGCCGGGCAGGTGCAGCACGCTGACCACGGACTCCGCGGTCTGCTCGGTGGCGACCCGCTGGACCGCGAGCGTCACGATCTTGCAGGCGCGCTTCTCGCCCTCTTTGCGCGCCTCGCTCTCGATCTCCCGGACGATCAGCGCGGCCTCGCGCTTGGCCTGGTTCTCGATCTCCTTGACCAGCTCGCCCTTCGCCTGGTCGGCGGTGAGGCCGGCGACCCGCTCCAGGATCTTCCTGCGGTTGTCGGCGACGTGGTCGAGCTCGACCCGCCGGTCAGCGAGCTCCGTCTCGGTCTCGGCCAGCTTGCGCGCCCGCTCGGACTGCCTGCGCGCCTCCTCGTCGAGCCGCTGCTCCCGCTCGACCAGGCGACTCTCCCGGCGTTCCAGGTCGGCGCGCAGTTCCTTGATCTCGCCTTTGAGCGCGCGCGCCTCCTCCTCGACCTCTTTGCGCATCAGGGCGGCGCTTTCGGCGAGGGACTCGGACTTCTTGACGATCTCGCCCGCGTCGCTCTCGGCCTTGCCGCGGATCTCGTCGGCCTGGCGCCTGGCCTGCTCCAGCTCCTCGTTCACCTCGGCCTCGGCCGCGGCGAGCTGCTCCGGGGAAGGAGCCTTGGGCCGGGGGATTCCCCCGGTGTGGCGCACGACCATGACGAGCGCGGCAATCGCTACGAGCGTCAGCAGCACCACCGCCAGCGCCAGCACGATCACGATCGTATTCATGCGCGCCCACCCCTCCTCGCGTCGCAATGTCGAGCCAGCGAGGGGGTTACGCGCACAGCACGGCAGAACCCGGCGACGTCAGCGGAACGTCGTGAAATCCGGCGGCCCCGGAGGGCGGCCGACATGGCCGGCAAGCCGGTCAATCTTCCTCGTTCTGTCATCCACCGATATGGCAATCCGCACTGCGGAGTAACTCCTCACTGCGGTCGAGATTAAGCGTCAGCGAGGTAACGGGCAAGCAAAGGAGCAGCGTCAAATGGCTTTTCCTGGTCACATCTGACGGCGCGAAAAGTGCACACCCCTCCACGCGGGACGTGTCGGCGCGCGCAGTCAGAACCACACGCACGCGTCGTCCGGCCATCACCGCATGTCGCCGTCAGGGAGATCGTCGATCTCGGCGCCCTCGCTCTCCAACGCCTCGCGGACGACTCTGAAAGCGAGCCCGGGACCGTAGCCCTTGCGGGCGAGCATCCCGACCAGCCTGCGGGTGCGGGCCTGGGTCTCCACGCCCCGCGTGCCCGCGAGCTTGCGGGCGACCAGCCGCCGGGCGGTCTCCACCTCCTGCTCGGGGTCGAGCTGCTCGACGGCCTCCTTGACGGTGTCCTCGTCCACGCCACGATGGCGCAACTCCTGCGCGAGCGCCCGTCGTGCCAAGCCACGCCCGGCGTGCCGGGAACTGACCCACGCAGCGGCGAACGCCTCGTCGTCGATGAGGCCGACCTTGGAGAAGCGCTCCAGTACGGCCTGCGCCGCGTCCTCCGGAACCTCCCGCTTGTGCAGGGCTTCCGCGAGCTGGGCCCGGGTCTTCGGCGCCATGGTGAGCAACCGCAGGCAGATCGCCCTGGCCACCGCCTGGGGATCCGCCGCCGGCGCCTGAGCGGCCGGGGAGCCCTCATCCGGGCCCTCAGGCGACCAGTCCGATCGCCTCGACCGCCCCTTCTTCCGCCGGGTGCCCCCAGCACGGCCAGGACGATCGGCAGGGCCATCCCCGAAGCCACCGTCATCGTCGGCACCGAAAGCACCGAACGCAGGGCCTAGCCCGCCGAACGCGCCGTCAGCCCCAGAATCCCTCGCGCCACCGGCCCCGGAACCCCTCGCCCTA
This sequence comes from Microtetraspora glauca, assembly GCA_001570385.1. Taxonomy (GTDB): domain Bacteria; phylum Actinomycetota; class Actinomycetes; order Streptosporangiales; family Streptosporangiaceae; genus Microtetraspora; species Microtetraspora glauca. Next base: position 97,003 of record BBYL01000017.1, read on the forward strand.
CCGGCGCCGAGCCCTCTCGCCCCATCAGCGCCGGAACCCCTCGCCCCGCCGGCGCCGAAGCCGCGAGCACGGCCCCTGATGGAGCCACCGGCATCGCCAACGCCATGGGATGGATCGGCGGAGTGCTCAGGGCCCCACGGACCGGAGTTCCAGTCGGCCGGGTTGAGCTCCCCAGTCGGCCCGGAGTTCCCGCTCCCATGGACCACCTCATCCGCCGGCCCGGAGCCCCGGCCCCGCCGCCACCTCAGGTCGCCTGCCGGATCGGAGCGTCGACCCGGCAGGTCCGACTCGCCCGCAGGAGCGGAATCCCGGCCCTGCCACCCCGCAACGCTCGAACAGCCTGGGTCCTCGTCCCCCGGGCCCGGCTCAGCGGAGGGGCCGGGGAACTCGTCACGCCTCATGGCTGAGCTCAGACGTCACCGGGCTTGGGCGTGGACGCCTTGGACCCGCGCCCTCCGGACGGAGCGGCCGCGGCCGGCACGGGGGCGGGAGCGGGAGCCTCCGCGGCGGCGTCCAGGCGCGGCCCGACACCGAGCTTCTCCTTGATCTTCTTCTCGATCTCGTTGGCGATGTCGGGGTTGTTCTTCAGGAAGTTGCGGGCGTTCTCCTTGCCCTGGCCGAGCTGATCGCCCTCATACGTGTACCAGGCGCCGGCCTTGCGCACGAACCCGTGCTCGACCCCCATGTCGATGAGGCCGCCCTCGCGGGAGATGCCGATGCCGTACAGGATGTCGAAGTCCGCCTGGCGGAAGGGGGGCGCCATCTTGTTCTTGACGACCTTCACCCGGGTGCGGTTGCCGACCGGCTCGGTGCCGTCCTTGAGGGTCTCGATCCGGCGGACGTCCAGCCGGACCGACGCGTAGAACTTCAGCGCCTTACCACCCGTGGTGGTCTCCGGCGAGCCGAACATGACGCCGATCTTCTCGCGGAGCTGGTTGATGAAGATGGCGGTGGTGCGGGTCTGGTTGAGGGCACCGGCGACCTTGCGGAGGGCCTGGGACATCAGGCGCGCCTGGAGGCCGACGTGGCTGTCGCCCATCTCACCCTCGATCTCGGCCTTGGGCACCAGGGCGGCCACCGAGTCGATGACGATGATGTCGACCGCGCCGGAGCGGATCAGCATGTCGGCGATCTCGAGGGCCTGCTCACCGGTGTCCGGCTGGGAGACGAGCAGCGCGTCGACGTCGACGCCGAGCTTCTTCGCGTACTCCGGGTCGAGGGCGTGCTCGGCGTCGATGAAGGCGGCGATGCCGCCGGCCCGCTGCGCGTTGGCCACGGCGTGCAGCGCGACGGTCGTCTTACCGCTGGACTCCGGCCCGTAGACCTCGACGATGCGACCGCGCGGGAAGCCGCCGATGCCGAGAGCGACGTCGAGGGCGATCGCGCCGGTGGGGATCACTTCGACCGGGGCACGCGCGTCGTCGCCGAGGCGCATGACGGAGCCCTTGCCGAACTGCCGCTCGATCTGTGCGAGGGCGGTCTCAAGGGCCTTCTCGCGGTCGTTGATTGCCATTGGGTGCCCCCTGGAGGGTCGTGGTCTGTTCGGTCACCGGAAAGCTACGGGGTGCCACCGACAATTTCCGGAGTTCCGGAAGCCGTCCTCGGAAACCGGCACCGGACGCCCCGGGAAACCCGGAAGGCGCCTGCGGCTGCCCACCCGACGCGGCACACCCCTGCGGCGGCCGTTCAAATATAGCCGAACGACTGTTCGATCACATCTGGAACCGTGCGGCGCGTCGCTCCCTCTTCCGGCGCGGTCCACGGTGTACGGCAGGCTCCGACCGGGCGAGCGGCGGGCGCCGTACTGGGCGAGAGGGATGCACCACCCCAACCGCGAGGTCACATTCCCGGGCATTCCGGCACCGCTGTTGCCTGGCCGGTGACCTGCGGCGATCCTGGAGGAAAGCCGGTTCTTCCCCCAAGGCGGCGATGTGACGAGCACCAGCACCTACGGACCGCAACGCCGTACGCACCTGGAGACACTCGCCGGGCAACTCCCTGAACGTGGAATCGTCGGCCGCATGCTGGGCGGCGACGACCCCGTTCTCTGGGTGTGGCATCCGCGCACCGGACATCAGACGATCGTCTTCGCCACACCGACGATCGACGGCTGGATGTTCCTGTGGTCTCCGGACGGCCAGGAGAGCGCCGAGGACCCGGCAAGGACCGCCGACGCCGTGACGAAGCTGCTCTCCCGCACCGGCTGAACGCCACTCTCACGGCAGGCCCCGAGCGACTTCTCCGGACCGCCGCCGGACAAGCTCTCCAAGCTGAGCTCACCCGGCGGTTCGCCCAGCCGTCCCAGCCGTCTCCCGGGCGTCTCCCGGGCGTCTTCCTCCCGGGCGGGCCACATGGCCAGCCGTCTCGGCCGCTCGCCCTGCCGGCCGTACCGGATCTAGAGCCCCTGGTCCGGGCCGAACACCTCATAGTGGATGCGCTCGGCCGGGACGCCCCGGTCGAGCAGCCGCGCACGCACCTCGCGCATGAACGGCACCGGCCCGCACAAATAGGCGCGCGTGCCGTCGAGGACCTCGACGCCGGCCAGATCCACCAGACCCGTGCGCTCGGCGGGCCAGCCCTCCTCCGGCTCCTCGTACCAGACGTGCGTGACGGCCTGCGGGATCTTCTCGGTGAGCAGTTCGAGCTCCCCGCGGAAGGGGTGGCTGCGCGGGGTGCGGTCGCCGTGCACCACGGTCACCGGCCGCGTGGTCGCGCGCGCGGCGAGGTGGGCCAGCATGCTGATGATCGGGGTCGCGCCGACGCCCGCCGAGGCGAGCAGGATCGGGCAGTCACCCTCGTCGAGCACGACGTCGCCGAAGGGAGCGCTCACACGGAGGATGTCTCCCTCGCGGACGTTGGCGTGCAGCCAGGTCGACACCTCGCCTTCCGGGCTGTCCGCGACCCGCTTCACCGAGATCCAGTAGTCGGATCCGCCTGGCGCACAGGACAGGCTGTACTGCCGGATCTGCCGGGCTCCGTCCGGGAGTTCCACCTGGACGGAGACGTACTGGCCCGGCCGGAAGGACGGCGTCGGGCCGCGGTCGGCGGGCCGCAGCATGAAGGTGGCGACGTGGGCGGTCTCCTCGACCCGGCCGACCACGCGCCAGGGGCGCCACACGTCACCGTCCGCGACGCCCGAATCGGCGTACAGCCGCGCCTCCAGCGCGATCAGCGCGCCGGCCATCAGCCAGTAGACCTCATCCCACGCCGCCGCCACCTCCGGGGTGACCGCGTCTCCGAGGACCTCGGCGATCGCGGCGAACAGGTGGCGGTGCACGATGCCGTACTGCTCCGCGGTGATCCCGAGCGAGGCGTGCTTGTGCGCGATGCGCGCGAGCAACTGGTCGGGCCGGGTGTTCGGGTGCTCCAGCAGCGCGACGGCGAACGTGGCGATGGAGCCGGCGAGAGCTCGCCCCTGCGACCCGTTGGCCTGGTTGCCCCTGTTGAAGAGGTCACGGAGCAGCTCAGGGTGGGCGTCGAACATCTTGCGGTAGAAGATTGGCGTGATCTCCCCGATCGCCCCTCCGACCGCGGGCAGGGTGGCGCGGACGACGGCCGCGGACTTCTCTGAAAGCATGACCACTCCTAAATCTGATTCTCAGATACCAATTTTTGGCGCGCGGCACCCATCGATGGCGTGCGACATCGACAGGGTTACGCGGGTGGGGACGTGAGCAGTTGGATAAGCATCGGCCTGGACGAGTCACCGACCAGATCTCGTACGGTCAACGGGTCCAGCGAGGCGTAGAACGCCTCCTGCGCCTGGCGCAGGGCCCCGCGCAGGCGGCACGCTCCACGCAGAGGACACGGCGGCTGGTCCTCGCAGCCGACCACGTCGTCCGATCCCTCCAGTTGACGCACCAGCCAGCCGACGGAGGCGTTCCGACCGGCCGTGGTGATCTCCAGACCCCCTCCCCTCCCCCGGCGGGTCTCCAGGACGCCGAGGTGCTGGAGCCGGCTGACCACCTTGGCGACGTGGGTGTACGGCGCGGCGACGGAACCGGCCACCTCCCTTGAGGTGGGCAGCTCCTCCGCCCCGTCTATCACCGCCAGGCGCATGGTCACCCGGAGCGCGAGGTCGGTGAACTTCGTCAACCGCACGACATAAAGGTATCAAAGTGGCATTTCGGAGTCGCATTTGGGGCTCCGTGAAGCGTCCCTCCACACAGGATGCGGGGCGCTCCAGGCGTACGGCCTGCTAGCGCAGCCGGGAATCCACGTCGACGACCGTGCAGACGGCGTGCCAGACACGCTTGGCCGCCACGCCGTCGGCCAGGGCCTGCTCGACGGTCCGGCCGCCGAGATCGGCGATGACGTAGTCCTTCGCCCACGATTCGGCGTACACCTCGCCGAAGTGGCGGTGCATACGGCTCCAGAAATCCGTCAGGCGCATTCCCCAAGTATGGTCCCGCCCCGGAGGTGCCTCAAATGACGCGGGAGCCGTACATCTCCCCGAGCGGGTCGGCGAGCAGTTCGAGCCGGGCACCGTCGGGGTCGCGGAAGTAGATCGACGCGCCGCTCTCGACCTGGTACGGCACGCCCTCGGCCTCCAGCTTGCTCCGCAGCCGCTCCCAGGTGGCGGGCGCGACCGAGATGGCGATGTGATGCACCCCGCCGAGAACCTCCTGGTACGGCCCGAGATCGAGGCCGGGCAGATCGAAGAACGCCAGCAGGTTCCCGTTGCCGATGTCGAAGAAGAAGTGGTTGGACCCCTTGTAGTCGCGGTTCTCGAAGATCTCGGTGAGCGGGAACTCGAGGAGCTCCTGATAGAACCGGATGGTCCGCTCGGGATCCGACGAGAGCAACGCGAAGTGGTGGAGACCTCTGGCGCTGCTCGGCGGACGGTTCTCGCGCAGGTAGCGCTCCCTGATCCGGGAGCGCTCCCGCTCGATGGCCTCGTAATCGATGTCCATAACCGTATGCTTGTCCTCTTTCCCGGATAATCAACGCTTCCCGGGCAATCAACGCTTCTCAGGCAATCAACGCCTCCCGGGCGATCGGGACTCGCGACACGGCTCTGTCTCCGGATGGTCAGCCGGTCACGGGGACCACAATCTCCGGGGCGACGCCCAGCGTTCTCGCTCCGACCTCAGCGTGTCGTACCACTCCGCCGGGCCGCGGTCGCCCGCCGGATCCCACACCCGCGCCCCGGTCCTTCTCGTACGCGTCCAAGCGCCCCACATCCGGCTCGGGACCTTCGTCGTGCCGTCCTCGCTCATTTCGCGCTCCCTTCGTTCGGTCACGCGTCCAGGCTCCACGGGGCGACTTGCTCGCGGCTTGGTCCTCACATGGTCACGGCGAAGATCATGTCCGTTTCTGTCGGTCGGCGGATGCATGATGGCGAGGTGAGCGTGCTCGACTACTTCAGCCAGGTGACCAGGGAGTGGTTCACCGGCGCCTTCGCCGCCCCCACCGCCGCGCAGGAGGGCGCCTGGTCGTCGATCGCGCGTGGCGACAACACCCTGGTCGTCGCTCCCACCGGATCGGGAAAGACGCTCGCGGCCTTCCTGTGGTCGCTCGACCGCCTCGCCGCCGCACAGATCGGGACGCCGACGGCGACAGTCCAACCCGACGCCGCGCCCGACACCGGGACCGGGGCCGAGGCCCGTGCTACCGGTGGGTCCCGGGGAAAGGGACCCAAGCGGCTGTGCCGGGTGGTGTACGTGTCGCCGCTCAAGGCCCTCGCCGTGGACGTCGAGCGGAACCTGCGGGCGCCGCTCACCGGGATCAGGCAGACGGCCCACAGGCTGGGCGTTCCCGCGCCGGAGATCTCCGTGGCGATCCGGTCGGGCGACACCTCGGCCGAGGATCGCCGCCGGTTCGCGGCCCACCCGTCGGACATCCTGATCACCACGCCCGAGTCGCTCTTCCTCATCCTGACCTCGCAGGCGCGCGAGGCGCTGCGCGGCGTCGAGACGGTCATCGTCGACGAGGTGCACGCGGTCGCCGCCACCAAGCGCGGCGCCCACCTCGCGCTGACCCTGGAGCGGCTCGACGCGCTGCTGCCCGAGCCGGCGCAACGCATCGGCCTGTCCGCGACGGTCCGGCCGGTGTCGGAGGTCGCGACCTTCCTGGGCGGTGCCCGTCCCGCCACGGTGGTGCAACCGCCGTCGGACAAGGTCATCGAGGTCGACGTCGTCGTCCCCGTGGAGGACATGACGGAGCTGGCGCCTCCTCTGCCCGGGATGGACGGCGAGCCGGCCGAGCACCGGCGCAGCATCTGGCCCCACGTGGAGGAGCACCTGCTCGACCTGATCGAGGCGCACCGGTCCACGATCATCTTCGCCAATTCGCGCCGCCTGTCCGAGCGGCTCTGCACCCGGCTGAACGAGCTCGCGGACGAACGCGCGTCCGCCGACCCGCCGGAGACATGGGCGGCGACGACGGCACCGACCGCGACGGCACCACCGGGTGATCGCCCGCGCGGCTCAGTGGGCACTCCCGCCGAGATGATGGCGCAGGCCGGGGCGTCCCGTGGCGCGCCCGCGGAGATCGTCCGGGCACACCACGGCTCGGTGTCCAAGGAGGAGCGGTCCCAGATCGAGGAGGCGCTGAAGTCGGGGCGGCTCCCCGCCGTGGTCGCCACCTCCAGCCTCGAGCTGGGCATCGACATGGGCTCGGTCGATCTCGTCGCGTGTGTGGAGGCGCCGCCGAGTGTGGCCAGCGGGCTGCAGCGCATCGGCCGGGCCGGGCACCAGGTCGGCGCCGTGTCCCGAGGGGTGATCTTCCCGAAATATCGCGGCGACCTCGTCCAGACCGCCGTCGTCGCCGAGCGCATGCGGAGCGGCCAGATCGAGGAGCTGCGCTACCCGCGCAACCCCCTCGACGTGCTGGCCCAGCACATCGTCGCGATGACCGCGCTCGACGAGTGGACGGTCGACTCGCTGGAGACCCTCGTCAGGAGGGCCGCGCCGTACGCCACGCTGCCGCGCAGCGCGCTGGAGGCGACGCTCGACATGCTCGCCGGGCGATACCCGAGCGAGGAGTTCGCCGAGTTGCGGCCGCGCATCGTGTGGGACCGGGTGACCGGCACCCTGCGGGGCCGTCCGGGCGCGCAGCGGCTGGCCGTGACGAACGGCGGCACGATCCCCGACCGGGGCCTCTTCGGTGTGTTCCTCGTCGGCGAGCGGGCCTCCCGGGTCGGCGAGCTGGACGAGGAGATGGTCTACGAGTCACGCGTGGGCGACGTGTTCGTGCTCGGCGCGACGTCGTGGCGGATCGAGGACATAACCGCCGACCGGGTGCTCGTCTCCCCCGCTCCGGGCCAGCCGGGCAAGCTGCCGTTCTGGCACGGCGACGCCCCCGGCCGCCCGGCGGAGCTCGGCCGCGCCATCGGGGCGTTCATCCGGGAGCTGTCCGGCGCGGGGCTCTCGTCCGAGCCCGGCCGTACGTCCGGGAAGGACCGGCCGTCCGAGAAGAACCAGCCGTCCGGAAAGGACCGTACGTCCGGAAAGGACCGGCCCTCACCGCAGGACGCGGCCGCCGTGGTCCGCGTCCGTGACGCCGGGCTGGACGAGTTCGCCACCGGCAACCTGCTGGCCTACCTCGGCGAGCAGCGCGCCGCGACCGGCTACGTGCCGGACGACCGCACCCTGCTCGTCGAGCGCTTCCACGACGAGCTCGGTGACTGGCGGGTGGTGATCCACTCACCGTACGGCGCGCGCGTGCACGCCCCGTGGGCGCTCGCCATCGGACGCCGGCTGCGCGAGCGGTACGGCGTCGACGTGCAGGCGATCCACTCCGACGACGGCATCGTGCTCCGCATCCCGGACACGCTCGACGAGCCGCCCGCCGACGTGGCGGCCTTCGACGCCGACGAGATCGAGCAGATCGTCACCGAGGAGCTCGGCGGCTCGGCGTTGTTCGCCGCCCGGTTCCGTGAGTGCGCCGGGCGTTCCCTCCTGCTGCCGCGCCGTACGCCCGGGAGGCGGACCCCGCTCTGGCAGCAGCGTCAGCGCGCGGCCCACCTGCTGGGCGTGGCGAGCAGATATTCGGGCTTTCCCGTGGTGCTCGAGACCATGCGCGAGTGCCTGCAGGACGTCTTCGACGTGCCGGGCCTGGTCCAGCTGATGCGCGACCTCGCGGCCCGGCGGGTCCGGCTGGTCGAGGTGGAGACCGCGCAGGCGTCCCCGTTCGCCGCGTCGCTGCTGTTCAACTATGTCGGCGCGTTCATGTACGAGGGGGACGCTCCGCTGGCCGAGCGGCGCGCGCAGGCCCTCGCCCTCGACACCGCGCTGCTGGCCGAGTTGCTCGGCCAGGCGGACCTGCGCGAGCTGCTCGACCCCGACGTGGTCGTCGAGGCCGAGCGAGAGCTGGCTCGCCTCGACCGGCCGCTTCGCGACCCGGAGGATCTGGCCGACCTGCTGCGCACCCACGGCCCGCTGCTCGCGGAGGACGTGTCGATCCGCGAGGGCGACCCCTCGTGGCTGGTCGGGCTGGAACAGGCCCGCAGGGCCATCCGGGTGCGCGTCGCGGGCGAGGAGCAGTGGGCCGCGGTCGAGGACGCCTGGCGGCTGCGTGACGCCCTCGGCACCCCGCTTCCCGTCGGAGTGCCGCAGGAGTTCCTTGACGCCCCCGTCTCGGCCTCCGGGGCCGGGACGGCACGCCCTGATCCGCTCGCCGATCTGGTCGCACGCCATGCCCGCACGCGGGGGCCCTTCCACGCCGATACGGCCGCCGCCAGGTTCGGGGTGGGCGTCGCGGTGGTCGGCGACGCGCTGCGGCGGCTCGCCGCGACCGGCCGGGTCGTGTCCGGGGAGTTCCGTCCCGGCGGCCGTGGCGAGGAGTGGTGTGACGCGGAGGTGCTGCGGCTGCTGCGCCGCAGGTCGCTGGCACGGCTCCGCAAGGAGGTCGAGCCCGTCCCGCCCGAGACGCTGGCCACGTTCCTGCCCGCCTGGCACGGCGTCGCGCCCGTCCGGCCCGCGCACGAGTACGGCGACACCGGGCGGCGCGGCGGCCCGGCGCGGGCGATGGACGACCTGGTCAATGCGATCGAGCGGCTCCAGGGGGCCGCGGTGCCCGCGTCGGCGCTGGAGACGCTGGTCCTGCCCGGGCGGGTGCCGGGGTACTCCCCCGCGCTCCTCGACGAGCTGACCGCGTCCGGGGACGTCATCTGGACGGGCCAGGGCTCCCTGCCGGGCGGCGACGGCTGGGTCTCGCTCTACTTCGCCGACACGGCTCCGCTGCTGCTGCCCGAGCCCGCCGCGATCACGATGACGCCGCTGCACGAGGGCGTCCTGGCCGCGCTGGGCGGCGGGGGCGCGCTGTTCTTCCGCGAGCTGTCCAACCGGGTCGCGTCCCTGACGATCGACGCCTCCGGCCCCGGCGGAGCCGTTCCCGACGATCAGACCCTGGCCGCCGCGCTGTGGGACCTGGTCTGGTCGGGGCGGGTCACCGGTGACACGCTGGCACCGCTGCGCTCGGCCCTCGGCTCCGGGCGGCCCGCGCACCGGCCCCCGGCGAACCGGTCGCTCCGGCGCCGCCGGGCGGTGCTGCCGACGCGTGGCGGGCCGCCCACGGTGAGCGGCCGGTGGTGGCTGCTGCCTGATCCCTCTGACGACGGCACCCAGCGCGCGCACGCCCAGGCCGAGATCCTGCTCGAACGGCACGGCGTGCTGACCAGAGGCGGGGTCGGCGCGGAGCGGCTGCCCGGCGGGTTCTCCGCCGTCTACCAGGTTCTTCGGGCGTTCGAGGAGAGTGGCCGGTGCCGCCGGGGCTACTTCGTGGAGGGGCTCGGCGGCGCTCAGTTCGCGTTGCCCGGAGCCGTCGACCGGATGCGGGCCATGTCCCCGACGGCGTCTCCCGCACCGGCCGGGCCGCCCGCGCTCGATGACCTGTGGACCACCCCGGCGCCGCGCGCGCCGCGGCGCGTGGTCGTACTTGCCGCCGCCGATCCCGCCAACCCGTACGGCGCGGCCCTGCCCTGGCCCGACCGGACCGGTGAGGTCACCCACAAGCCGGGACGCAAGGCGGGCGCGCTGGTGGTCCTGGTCGAGGGCCGGCTCGTGCTCTACGTGGAGCGCGGCGGCAGGACGCTGCTCTCCTTCGGCGCCGGAGACGGCGGCGCCGACGGCACCGGGGACGATCTCCAGCCGGCGGTCGACGCGCTGGCCCTGGCGGTGCGGGAGGGGGCGCTGGGGAAGCTCACCGTCGAGCGGGCGGACGGGACCGCGATCACGGATTCACCGCTCGCCGCGGCCCTGGAGGCGGCCGGCTTCCATCCGACGCCGAAGGGCCTGCGCATCCGCGCCTGAGCGGCGCGGGTGCCCTTTCGGACATGGCAGCCCAGGCACATGGCTGCCCAGACACATACCTGCCTAGGCACATACCTGTCTAGGCACATACCTGCCCAGGCACATGACTGCCCAGGCAGCGGCCCGGTCCTCACGGTGACCGTCGGACGACCTCCTCCGGCGCCTCCAGCAGGGCCTTGAGCGCGCGGAGGAACAGCGCGGCGTCCCTGCCGTTGATCAGCCGGTGGTCATAGGCCAGGCCGATATCGGCGACGGTCCTGCTGACCACCTCACCCGCTTCGAGCCGGAGCACGGCCTGGGGCGCCGTCACCGCGAGCGCGCACACGTGCCCCGGGAAGATCAGTGGGATCGCGAGCGTGACATCCCCGTCGTGGTGCAGGGTCACGACGATGTTGGCCCCGGTCAGGTCGTTCTCGCGGAAGTCCCCTGTGACCGCGGCCAGGCGGTACTCCATCAGGCGATTCGCGACATCCCGCACCGATCGCCCGGCGGCGTCGTGGATGACGGGCACGTAGAGTCCCGCACCGGTGTCGATCGTGACGCCGATATGCGGGGCTTCCGCCATCATGGCCGAGTTCTCATCGACGATCGTGGCGTAGAACAGCGGGAACGTCGCGTGGAGCCGGGCCACCGCGCAGGTCACGAGTTCGGGCAGGCCGACGGGCCGCCTGATCTCCCTGGTCAGCTGGGCGGCCATCTCCAGCCCCGCCCCGACGTCGATCTTCATCACCGTGTACGCCGCCGGGATGGTCTCGTGTGATGAGCGCACCGCCCTCGCCACCGCCCGCTGCACACGCGAGAGCGCGTACGGCACACCCGCCACGCCGGAGGCGGGATCGGGAGGCGCCCCGCCGGAGGCGGGATCGGGAGGTGTCACGCGATCGGCCACCAGCCGTTCGACGTCCGCGGTGCGGACGACCGGAACGCCGAGAGCGCGCACCTCCTCCGGATCGATGCCGAGTTCGTCGATCAACTCCTGTGCGGGCACGGTGATCAGTGGTTCATGGGACGGCCCCCCACCGGACACCGCCCCCGTCCCAGCCGCCGCCATCCAGGGCGCCCCCGTCCCGGGCGCCCCCGTCCCGGCCGCCCCTGTCGCAGTCTCCCCCGTCCGGGAGGCGGAACCCGCCCCGGAGGCCGAATCCGTCCCAGACGTGGAACTCACCTTGGACACGGCACCCGCACCGGGCGCGGAGCCGCGGTCGGCCGTACCCGGCGGCGTGGGTGACGGCCGCTCTCCTCCGGTGGTGATACGGGCGATCACGGCGCCGGGCGGGCAGTCGGCGTTCACCGGGAGTTCCCGCCACACGAAGCCGTCTTCCTCGGCGACGAGTTCCTCCGTGGCCTTGGACGTCTCCAGGAGCACGATGGGATCGCCCGCCTCGGCCCGCTGCCCGTCCTCGACGAGCCACTCGACGAGGACGTACGCGGTGTCGTTGCTGTTGAGCTTCGGCACCCGGATATCAGTCACGAAGCGCCTCCAGCACCGCGTCGTAGATAGTGGACTCACGCACGAGCACGCGGCTCTCCAGATGGGCGGCGGCGGGGATCACGCTGTCGGCGGAGCTGACCTGCCGCACCGGCCCCCGGAGATCCCGCCACATCAGCCGGTGGATCCGGTGCGCGACCTCGCTCCCCCATGTGCCGCCCGCGGTCCCGTCCTCCACGACCAGTACGGCTCTCGCCCGCCGCAGCCCGGACAGGAGCGGCTCGGTGCCGGAAGTCGCCGGAGAACCAGCGGAACCAGGCGGACCCGGCCGGTGGGACCCACCGGCCTCAGCGAACCCAGGGCCCCCACCTGAGCCGCCTGAGCCGCCGGAACCACGGAGCGCGTCGAGGGAGCCGGCCGGGTCGGAGGAGTCGAAGAGGTCGAAGGGATACAGCCGCGAGGGCACGTACAGGCAGCAGGTCACCTCGCGTTCCAGCAGCAGGGCGCGCATGGCACGGGTCACCCGGTCCACCATGCCGCCGGGCGCGATGATGACGCAGTCAGCCGCCTCCGGATCGTCGAGGAAGACCCGCGCGACGTCGACTCCCGCGGTCCCCGCCGTGACCATGTCGTACCGGAACGGTTCGCAGACGTCGTACATCGTCCGGGTGTAGAGCACCTTGTCCTCGAAGAACACGGACGGCTCGCCCGAGGCCAGCATGGCGTTCATGACCGCGCGGTTGTCGTGGAGCGGTGACATCTCGTAGACCGACAACCCCGGCACGCCGATGAAGTGCTTCTGCATGCTCTGGCTGTGGGTCGGCCCGTACCCCCGGCCGCCTCCGGTGGGACACCGCACGATCATCCTCATCGGGACGCGGGAGCCGTACATCGAGCCGGATTTGGCGGCGAAGTTGACGATCTGGTCGAAGGCGAGCGCCACGAAGTCGCCGAACATGATCTCGACGATGGCCGTGTCCCCGCAGAGGGCGAGCCCGGCGGCCAGGCCGGTGATGCCGGCCTCGCTGATCGGCGTACCGAGCACGCGGCCCGGAAACCGGCTGGACAGCCCCTTCGTGACCTTGAATGCGCCCCCATAGGGGTCGAGGATGTCCTCGCCGATCACGTACGCCGTCGGGTCGGCCTCCAGGACACCGTGCAGGGCCGCGTTGAGGTTCTCCACTACGCGCATGGATCCCACCTCGACAGCGGACGCGCGGCGACCTCCTGGACGATCGCCGCGACATGGGCCCGCCGGGCCTCGTCCGCGCGGGTGAACCGGCCGGGATCGGCTTCCGCGTAATCGGCGATGCCAGTCGTGGGCCTCGGCATCCCGTACGGCTTCGCGGGGACGGGTGTCGTCACCCTTGCTGTGCGGACCGAGCCGGTGGGTCGCGAACTCGACGACCAGCGGCCGGTTCTCCAGCCGCACCTCGGACAGGAGCGGCGCGAGATCGTCCCTGATCAGGTCGATGTCGGAGGTGTCGATGCCGTGGTGACGCACTCCGAACGCCTGGGCGCGGGCGCGGATGGTCCCGGCCATCTGGCGGGCGGTCGGGGTGGACTGCGCGATCCCGTTGTTCTCGACGACCACGAGCAACGGCAGCCGCCAAAGTGAGGCGATGTTGAGCGCCTCGTAGACGGCGCCCTCCCCCCACGTCCCGTCACCGATATACACGCAGGCGAGGGCCCCGGGCGAGGTGTGCTTCAGGTGCAGCGCCACGCCGGTGGCCACCGGGAGGCTCTCCCCCTGCACACCCGTGGACATGTAGCGGTCGCGGAGGATGTGCTGGCTGCCTCCGACCCCGCGGCAGACCGCTCCCTCCCTGCCCAGGATCTCGGCGAGCAGCCCGGCCGGGTCCTCGAACCGCGCGAGGTAGTGGCCGTGCCCCCGATGGTTGCTGAAGACGAAATCCATCTCGCCGAGCAGCGGCCGGAGCGCGACCGGCACGTACTCCTGCCCGAGGCAGGTGTGCGTGGTGCCGTTGATCCTCCCCTGGCCGAACAGGTCGAGTAGGGCCAGTTCGAAGTGCCTGATCAGGAGCAGCAGGTCGAGATCGCCGTCGTCCGGCAACGGCGGGCGGGCGAGTACGGCGGAGGGCTCGGTCACCGGCCGCCGTCCATGTCGCCCGGCCCCAGCCCGGCGCGCGCGAGCGCCGTACCGGAAGCGCGCACGGGCACCGCCTCGGAAGCGCGCACGGGCGCCGCCTCGGAAGCGCGCACGGGCGCCGCCTCGGACGCACTCGCGGACGCCGCCTCGGACGCACTCGCGGACGCCGCCTCGGACGCACTCGCGGACGCGCTCTCCGGGTGCTCGACGCTCTCCACCACCCCCGCGATCGTCGGCGTGTCGAAGAAGACGTCGAGCGGCACCTCGATGCCCAGGCGCTTGCGCATCCGGGCGATGATCTGGGTGATCGTGAGCGAGTGGCCGCCGAGGTCGAAGAGGTCCTCGTCGTCACCGATCTCGTCGATGCCGAGAACTTCCTGCCAGATGACTCTGATCTCGTCGGCGAGGCCGGCCGGTTCGGCATGGCCGTCGCCCGACAAGATGTCCCCGAGCGCCGAGTCCGGATTCTTCATGATCGTTGTGAGGTCCTTCGCTATCTGGGTGACCCCCGAGAGGGTGCGCGGGTTGTACTGCAGCGTCACGTCGAGACCGTCGGGGCCGTCGACCGCCTGGATGTGCAGGACGCTGCGGACGGAGCGGTTGAAGAGCGCCCACTCGACCGTGGCCCGAAGCCCGGCGAACTCGGGCGCGGACCCCCGCCTGCGGTAGCTCACCGAGACGGGCGCCATCGCCGTACGCGGCCGGAGACCGCGGACGGCCCGGGCGAGGGGTACCGGCCGGAACCGGTACATCCGCCGCAGTTCCGTGTGGAGCCAGGCGGCGAGTTCGGCGAGGGTCAGGCGCGGCGACGGCGTCGACGCCACCGGCAGTTCGTTGACGAAAAGCCCGATGTGATCGCGGCTCTCGGGCGTCCGCGTCGACATGTCGACCGCGCACACAGGGTCCGCGTTGCCGTACGCGAACAGCAGGGCGTGCACGGACGCCAGGAACAGCTCGAAACGCGAAAATCCCGGCGCGCCGGGCGCGCCACCCGCATCCGGGACGTGCCCCAGGTCGCCGAGGAAGGCGTGAACCGCACCCTCCTCCGCCCCTCGCGACCGTCCCGGCCGATCCGCCGGGGCAGAGAGGCCGCGCAGGACCACGTCCGCGGGTTCCCGCCAGCGGCTCCGCCAGAACTCGCGCGCGTCGCCGAGGAGTCCCGCGACCCGCTCGCGCTCGGCCGCCGCGTGGTCGGCGTACGTCCCCTGGAGTGGCGTGACCGGGGATCCGTTGTAGAGCGCGGCGAGATCGCGGACCAGGATGTCCTTGGACTCGCCGTCGAAGACCAGGTGGTGGGCCACGATGATCAGGACGTGCCGGGCGGGGCCGACCCGGGCGAGCCGGAACCGGGCCAGCGGCCCTCTCCCGATGTCGAACGGCCGCAGGATCTCCTCGCGGACCAGGTCGTCGACATCTCCCGCGAGGGTCACGTCCACGCTCGGAGGGGCTCCGGGCACCTCCACCGGAACGCCGTCGCGCTCCACGATCGCGGTCGAGAGGACGGGATGACGCCTGATCAGCGCCTCACACGCCCGGACCAGCCTGGGGGCGTCCAAGAGCCCGTCAAAGGTGACCAGCAGCGGCATGCGATACGCCGAACCGGCCCGGCCCATGCGCTCGGTGATCCACATCCCGACCTGGGCGAACGACGCCTGCGCCGGAGCGGTGCTCATGAGCGCGCCCGCAACGCCCGTTTGTCCACCTTGCCGCCATGGTTCCTGGGCAGCGCCTCCAGGGTCACGATCTCGGAGGGGATCTCGTGCCGAGCCAGCCGGTCGCCGAGGAAGGCCCGCAGCGCGGGCAACGACACCTCATTGGCCTCGGCACCGCCCCTGCCGCTTTCCCCTGTACCGCTCTCGGCACCGCCCGTGCCACCGCTCTCGGCACCGCCCGTGCCACCGCTCTCGGCACCGCCCGCGCCACCGCCCGTGCCACCGCCCGCGCCACCGCTCTCGGCGCCGCCCGCCGGGCCGCGCCCCCAACCTCCCCGGTCCGGTGGCTCCCCGGGAGCCCGCACCACGACGGCCGCCGCGACGGCCGTACCGAGGACGGGGTGGGGAACGCCGTACACGGCGGCCTCCCTCACGGCGGGATGCGCGTGAAGCGCCTCCTCGACCTTGAGCGTGGAGACCTTGAACGCGCCCGACTTGATCACGTCGCTCTCCCTGTCGACCAGGTAGAGGTAGCCGTCGTCGTCGATGTAGCCGAGATCGCCCATCCGGATCCAGCCGTCCTTGAAGACGTCGGAGGCGACCGGGGAATCGTTGTAGTACGCGCGGGGCGCGGCGGGCGAGCGCATCCACACCTCACCGGTCTCTCCGGGAGGTAGCGCGTCGCCGTGGGACGAGGTGATCCGGACGTCGCCGCCCGCGGCCGCCCTGCCGACGGAACCCGGCCGGTCCGGATCGACGATCATGATCGTCTGGGCCGGCGCCGCCTCGGTCGAGGTGTAGTAGTTAGTGATCGTCGCGTTGGGGAACATTCCGGCCAGCCCGGTGGCGACCGCCGCCGGCAGCGGCGCGGCGGCAGAGCCGAGCAGCAGCACGCTGGACAGGTCGTGGCTCCCCCGGTGGCCCAGCAGCTCGATGGCCATCGCGGGGACCACGAACACCGTCCCGGCACGATGTTCCGCGATGAGCCGCGCGAAGCGATCAGGTGTGAAGCGCGGCAGGGTCACCACGGCCGGATGCGCGTTGAGCGCGTTGACCAGCATCATCTGCCCCGCGTTCGTCCCGATCGGGAAGGCGTGCACCAGGTGCCGCGAATGGGCGAACATCCTCAGGGCCGGGCGGCGCGGCCGGAGGAGCGCGCCGAAGGCCAGGTTGGCGTGTGTGGCGGCGACGCCCTTGGCCGTCCCCGTGGTGCCCGAGGTGTAGAGGATCTGCGCGAGGGCGTCACGCCCGGTTCGCGCGTCGGGCGGCTCCGCCGCGCCCCCAGGTAGATCGCCCAGATCCCTGATGATCATGGATGCCGAACAGTGCGCCGCGATCCGTCCGACCTCCGCGACCGGTGTCCGGTCCGGCAGAGGTACGGCCACCGCGCCCGCCTTGAGCACTCCGATGAA
Source organism: Microtetraspora glauca (assembly GCA_001570385.1). GTDB lineage: Bacteria > Actinomycetota > Actinomycetes > Streptosporangiales > Streptosporangiaceae > Microtetraspora > Microtetraspora glauca. The sequence continues at coordinate 113,859 of BBYL01000017.1, forward strand.
TGCGATCGCATAGTCGATCCAGCGCGCGCCAGGAAAGATCAGTCCGATCCGTTCGCCGTTCCGCACGCCCATGGAGAGCAACGCGTTGGCGACGGCGTTCGACCGCACCTCCCACTCCTCGAAGGTCAACTCACCGACCCCGTGAACGATCATCGCGACCGCGTGGGGTTCGGCCGCCGCCCTGGCCGCGAGCAGGCGGGGAAGCGTCGGGAATTCGATCGCAGTTCTCACTGGACAACCTCCGAAAGATCGGATGAATGAAGCTCACCCATCGACCGGAAATCATTATTGGAAGGATTGTTTCCAGTTACTCCGAGGGGAGAGTCTGACACGACGCGGCAACGTGCGACAAGTGGGAGCGCCTATCCAATGCCCTATCTCGTCGGAGTTTCCATTCGCCACAAGGGTTGTGGCCCCGGCCGCCGCATGCCAGACTTGACCCCACACGATAACTGCAAAGAAACTTTCCTATTATTACTCGCCGGCACCTTCCTCCGGCCATTTAGGGCTGCAGTCATCCGATCTATGGGAGGCGTACGCCTGGATGCTTGCCATCTCTGACATTCCGCTGTCCCTCGGCCAGGAACGGCTGTGGTTCCTGCACGAGCTGAACCCGGACGACGCCTCCTACAACATCTGCGTCACCGAGCGGCTTCGCGGACCGCTCGACGCCGTCGCGCTGGAGCGCGCCCTCGGCGCGGTCGTACGGCGGCACGAGGTGCTGCGGACCCGCTACCCCTCCGTGGACGGCAGGCCCGTGCAGGTGATCGACGACGCCGTCCCCGTGCTCGAACGCGTCGCCGCGTCACGCGAGGACCGGGCCGCCGAACTCGTCGCCGAGCTGACCAACCGGCCGTTCGACCTCGCCCGCGGCCCGGTGATCCGGGCCCGCCTGATCACGCTCACCGGAGGCGACGGCGCCGACGGCGGCATCGAAGACCATGCCGAAGACCATGCCGAAGACAACGCCGCCGACAGCACCGACGACAGCGCGGCGAACGAGCAGGGCGGGCCCCGCACCGAGCACATCCTGGTCGTCGTCCTGCACCACATCGCGGGCGACGGCTGGTCACTCGGGGTGTTGTTCCGCGAGCTGGCCGCCCATTACGAGGCCTTCCTGAACGGCACGCCGCCCCGCGTCCCCGACCTGCCCATGCGGTACGCCGATCATGCGATCCGCCAGCGTGCCCGGGACCACGCCCAGGAGCATGACCGCTCGCTGGACCACTGGAAGGAACGGCTGGCCGGGGTGCCCGTCCTCGCCCTGCCCACCGACCGGCCGCGTCCCCGGACGAGGAGTTCGCGGGGCGGCTGCGTCACACGCGAACTGCCGGCCACCCTGACGGACCGGCTCACACGGCTGGCACGGGCCCAGCGGGTCACCCTGTTCATGCTGCTGCTCGCCGCGTTCCAGACAGAGCTGTCCCGCTACTCGGGCCAGATCGATTTCTGCGTGGGCTCCCCGGTGGCCGCCAGGGACGACGAGGACACCGAGCACCTGATCGGCTTCTTCCTCAACACGCTCGCCATCAGGACCGACCTCTCCGGCGATCCCTCCTTCAGGGAGGTGCTCCGCCGTACCCGCTCGACCGTGGTGGAGGCGCTGGTCCACCAGGGCACGCCGTTCGACCGGCTGGTCACCGAGCTCGGCGTCGAACGCGACCTGAGCCGGACTCCGGTCTTCCAGACGCAGTTCAGCCTGCGTAGCGAGGCGAACGACGGCCCCGTCCTCGCCGGGGTCACCGCCGAGCGGTACGACCCGGGGTTCCGGCAGGCGAAGTTCGACCTGTCGCTGGAGATCCTCCCGTCCGGGGACGTCCTCAAGGCATTCTTCGTCTACAGCGCCGACCTCTTCCACAGGGCGACCGTCGAACGGTTCGCCGCGAACTTCGAGACCCTCCTGTGGTCCGTCGTCACCGACCCGGACACGCGGATCTCCGAACTGGAGCTGATCGCGCCCGACGAGCGGAAGGTCATCGCCGGTTGCAGCGCGTGCCCGACCGTTCCCGAACCGCCCGCACCGACGCTTCCCGAGATGGTCGCCGCCACGGCTCGCCGCTCCCCCGGAACCGTGGCCGTGCGGTACGGCGACGCCGAGTTGACCTACGCCGAGCTGGCCGCGCGCGCCGGAGGGCTGGCGGCACGGCTCAGGGATCTCGGCGTCGGGCCCGACGTTCGCGTGGGCATCTGCCTGGAACAGTCGATCGACCAGGCGGTGGCCATCCTCGGCGTGCTGAAGGCGGGCGGGGCGTACGTGCCGCTCGATCCGGAGCAGCCCGGGGAGCGGCTGCGGCACATGCTCGAAGGCGCGGCCGTACTGATCGCCAGGACCGGTGGTGACGGCGCCCGGGGCGCTCCGGGCGCCCATGGCTCCCTGGACGGCGGAACAGCCGTTCCGCCGGGGCCGGACTTCGCTGGACCGGTGATCGACCCGGGCGACCCGGGCATCCCGCGTGCGGGCACAGGGCAGTTGGGCACAGGGCAGTTGGGCACAGGGCAGGCGACCACAGGGCGGGTGGGCACGGAGGAAGGAAGCACGGGTGACGGGGGAGCCGACGCCGCCGCCCCGTGGCCGCCTCCGTCGCCCGACGACCTCGCCTACGTCATCTACACGTCCGGATCGACCGGGCGGCCCAAGGGCGTGTCCGTACAGCACAGGCAGGTCATGAACTACCTGGCGGACGTGCACGAGAGGTTCGGCGTCGCCGAGGGCCGGAGCTTCGCCCTGCTCCAGTCGCTCACGTTCGACTTCGGCATGACCGTGTTCTACCTGTCGCTGATGACCGGGGGCACGCTCCACATGCTGCCCTCGCGCATCTCCGCGCCCGAGCTGGCGGCGTCCATGCCGGGGATCGACTACCTCAAGATGACGCCCTCACACCTCGGCGCGCTGGCGGCGGACGTGGACGTGCGTGCGCTCCTCCCGAGGCGGCTGCTGATCCTGGGCGGTGAGGGGTCGAGCTGGGAATGGGCCCGCGGGCTGGCCGCGCTCGGCGCCTGCCAGGTGGTCAACCACTACGGCCCCACCGAGGCGACCATCGGCGTCACCACCTACCAGGTCGGAGCGGACGTCGAACCCACGGGGCCGATCACGCCGATCGGGCGGCCGCTCGGCCACGCACGGATCCTCGTCCTCGACGCGCACCTGCGGCCGGTGCCGGTCGGCGTGCCGGGCGAACTGTGCGTCGGCGGCGACCGGCTGGCCCGCGGATACCTCGGCAGGCCCGACCTCACCGCCGCCGCGTTCGTCGAGTCCGAACGGCACGGCCGGATCTATCGCACCGGCGACCTGGCCCGATGGCTGCCGGACGGCACCCTCGAGTTCCTCGGCCGCCGCGACCTCCAGGTCAAGATCCGCGGATACCGGGTCGAGCTCGGCGAGGTGGACGAGGCCCTGCGGCTGTGTCCGGGCGTCGCCCACGCCGTGACCGACGCGCGAGGGGGCGAGCTGGTCGCGTACCTGGTGGCCGGCGACGTGGCTGACAACGTAGCTGGCAACGCGGCCACCGGGGCGGGTCGGCCCGGCGTCGCTGAGCTGCGCCGGGACCTCGGCACCCGGCTGCCCGACTACATGGTGCCGACCCGCTATGTCTGGCTGGACGAACTGCCGCTGAAGGGACACGGCAAGGTCGACCGGGCAGCGCTGCCCGACCCGGAGGGCGACCGTCCGGACCAGGAGGTGCCCTTCGAGCCGCCGGCGGACGAGGTCGAGGCGATCATCGCCGCGGCGTGGTGCGATGTGCTCGGCCTGCGCCAGGTGGGCGTGCTGGACGACTTCTTCGACCTCGGCGGTCACTCGCTGCTGGCCACCCGCGTGGTGGCCCGTCTGCGCCGCGAGTTGCCGCCCGGCGGCCATCCGATCGGCCTCATGGACCTCTTCCAGCGGACCACGGTCAGGGAGTTGGCCGAACTGGCGAGGAGCGGCGCCGGCCCGCGCGGCCTGCTGTACGAGCTGACCGCGCCGCGTTCGGGGCAGGTGACGTGCACCCTGGTCTGCGTGCCGTACGGCGGGGGAAGCGCGGTCGTCTACCAGCCGCTGGCCGACGCGCTTGAGGAGACGTGGACCCTGTTCTCGGTCGCCGTCCCGGGACACGATCTCGGGCTGGCCGAGGAACCGCGCCCGCTTGAGGAGGTCGCGGAGCGGTGCGTCGAGGAGATCGCGGAGAAGGTGACCGGACCGCTGGTGCTGTACGGCCACTGCGGAGTCGGAGGCGCGCTGACCGTCGAGATCGCCCGGCGGCTGGAGGCCAGGGGAAGGGCGGTGGAGGCCGTCTACATGGGCGGCGTGTTCCCCTTCGCCCGTCCGGTCAAGGGGCTGATGGGCCGGTGGGCCGCGCTCACCCGGCTGGAGCGGCTGCGCAGCGACCGGGCGGAGCTCAACTGGCTGACCGCGCTCGGAGCCGATCTGTCGGAGCTGGACGACGACCAGAAGGCGTTCGTCATCCGCAACATGCGGCATGACGCCCGGGAGGCCGAGGAGTATTTCACCCGGCTGATCGAGGAGGGCGCCGACCGGCTGTCCGCGCCGATCATCTCGGTCGTCGGCGAGTACGACCCGGCCACCGACTACTACGAGGAGCGCTATCGGGAGTGGGGGTTCCTGACCGGCACGACCGCTCTGGTCGTCCTGGAGGAAGGTGGCCACTATTTCCTGAAATATCGAGCGAACGAGTTGGCGGCCGTCGTCACCGGCACCCATCGGCGGCTCCCGGCCGTCCTCGGCGGTGCCGCCCTGACGGCGGACCCCGGTCAGCCGCCGACACCGGATCACGCGGCGGACCCCGGTCAGACGGGGGAACCGGATCGCACGGCAGGACCCGGCCGCACGGCAGGACCCGGTCAAGTGGCCGGACCCGAGCCGACGGTACGCCGATTCCTGACGGTCGCCCTGGGCCAGATGGCCTGCCTGATCGGCTCCACGCTGACCGAGTTCGCGATCCCGGTGTGGATGTACCTCAGGACCGGATCCATGACGCAGTACGCGGTGCTCCAGATCCTGGCCGTGATCCCGGGCATCCTGGCGGCCCCCCTCGCGGGCGCGATCGTGGACCGGTCGAACCGCCGCACGGTGATGATCACAGGTAACGCGGCCGCGCTGGCGATCCAGTCGACGGCCGCGCTGCTCCTGTGGGCCGGCCACCTCGGCACCTGGCCGCTGTACGGCCTGCTGACCGCTCTGTCCGTCGCGCTGACCTTCCAACGGCTGGCGTTCACCTCGGCCGTGCCGCAACTCGTGCCGAAGCGCTACCTCGGGCACGCGAACGGCGTCGCGCAGACGACCCTGGGCGTCGCGCAGTTCATCGCGCCGCTGGCCGCCGTGGGCCTCCTGTCGGCGGCGGGGCTCCAGGGCATCCTCGTACTCGACGTGGTCGGACACGTGTTCACGCTGCTCGTCCTGGCGCTCGTGGCCTTCCCCGCGACGATGGCGCACCGCCGGAGGGAGGCCGTCGTCCGGCAGATCGCGGAGGGGTTCCGGCTGTCGATGGGCGACCGGAGCTTCCGCGCCATGGTGATCTTCTTCGCTCTGCTGTCGCTCGGCCTGTCGCCGGTCTTCATGATGTACTCGCCGCTGGTGCTGTCCTTCGGCACCCTGGCGGACGCGGGTGCGATCGCGCTCGTCGCGGGCGCGGGCGCGGTGGCCGGCGGTCTGACGATGGCCGTGTGGGGAGGTCCCGCACGCGGGCGGATGCGCGGGATGCTGCTCGCCACGTCGCTCATCGCCGCGTCCTGCCTGGTCGTGGGGCTCGACACCTCGCTGGTCATGATCGGCGTGGGCGCCTTCGGGGTGTCGTACGGGCTGGCCCTGGTCAACGGCATCTACACGACGATCATCCAGGTGAAGGTGCCGCAGCGGTTCCACGGCCGGGTGTTCGCGCTCAACCAGATGGTCGCCTGGTCGACGATCCCGCTCGGGGTCGGCGTGATCGCCCCGCTGGGCACCCGACTGCTCGGCGACATCGGCACGATGTACGTGGTGTTCGGCGGGTTCATCGCGGCCGTCGTGCTCGTCTCGCTCCGCGTCCGCGTCCTGGCCCGGTTCGACGACGAGGTCCCGGACGCCACCCCCGACGATCTCGTCGGACTCGAACGGCGATCTCGGAAGCCGGCATGAGAAGCACCGGGGATCCCGGCGCGGAAAGGGACCGAATGCTGAAGGAACGACTGGCGGAGCTGGTGTCGGAATCGTGCGACGGCGAGATCACCACGGCCGAGGCCCTGGAGGCGACCGTCCCGCTGTCCTACCTCGGCGTCACCTCCCTGGCCCAGATGCGCCTGATCGACGCGCTCGAACGGGAATACGGCGTGGAGATCGACCTCGGCGGAGACGTCTCGTTCCTCGACAGCGTCGACGGGCTGGCCGCGTGGGTGTCGGCGGCGCGATGATCTCCTTCGCGGGCACGCGCTCCGGCAGGGCCCCGCTGACCTGGGGCCAGCGGGCGATCTGGGACGCCATCCGGCGGACAGCGCCCGACGACCGCTACTTCAACTTCGGCCGGGTGCTGGAAGTGCCGAGGGGCGCGCGGCCCGCGTCGGCCGCGTACGTGTCGCGCGGGATCGGGCTGCTGGTCGAGCGGCACGAGGCGCTCCGCACGCTCGTCGGCCCGGGAGCGTGTCAGGACCTCCGCGACCGGGGCGTGCTCCCCGTCCGGATCGCGGCGGGCGCGGACCCCGACCTCGTCCTCGCGGAGCTGTCCGCGACCGCCTTCGACTACGCGGACGAGTGGCCGCTGCGGGTCGGGCTCGTGACCGGCGGCGGCCCCCTCCATGAGGACGAGGTCACCCACGTGGTGCTCGTCTTCTGCCACATGGCCGCGGACGGGCTCGGCGCGGAGCAGGTGGTCCGTGACCTGCGGTTGTTCCTCCTGCGCGGCGGGTTGCCCGGCGATCCGCCGCCGCAGCCGCTCGACCTGGCCCGATGGCAGGAGTCCGCGGCCGGCAGGAGACAGGCGGCGGCCGCGGCCACCCACTGGGAACGCGAGTACCGCCGGATCCCGGCCACGATGTTCGACCTGCCGTCCGGCGCCGCCGAGCGGCCCCCCGTCCGGCGGGCCGCTCTCTCCTCCCCGGCGATCGACCTGGCCGCCCAGCGCCTGGCCGTACGGCACGGCACCAGCACCTCGACCGTGCTGCTCACGGCGGTGAGCGCGCTCGTCGCCGAGGTGACCGGCCACGAGACCGTCGCCGTCCTGCCGATCGTGAGCAACCGGTTCGGCCGGGACACCCGGACCGCGGTGACCACCCTGTCGCAGGAGGGGCTGTTCGTCCTCGGAACCGGCGGCTCATCGGGCGGCCCGGTGCGCACGCGGCCCGGGGCCGGGTTCGCCGACCTGCTCGCCGCGGCCCGCGCGGCCGTGCTGCGGGCCTATCGGAGCGGCTACCACGATCCCGGCGACCGGGAACGGATCGTCGCGGAGACGAGCCGGGAGCGCGGCGTCCCGATCCACCCGTACTGCTGTTTCAATGACATGCGCTTCACCGAGCGGGCGACCGACCACGACGACGAGCTCATCCGCAGAGCGCCGTCGGAGACATCCCTGACCTGGCCGCTGAGCCAGGACGAGCTCAACTGCCGGTTCTGCGTCCATGTGAGCGACGCGACGCGGGTCTCGGTCACGGCCGACACCCGCTGGCTCTCGAAGGCGGACATCGAGCGCTACCTGCTCGGCCTGGAGAGGCTCCTCGTCGAGGCGGCCCTGCGTTGACCGCGCCCGCGATGACCGGAGGCGTGCGCGCCTACGCCACCGCCACCTCGTGCGCGCAGGGGGAGGCACTGGAGTTCCGCCTGGACGGCCCGGGCGAGCTCGGCGTCGCCGTCCACGACGCGACCGACGACCGGCTCATGCTGGCGGCCTCCGTACGCGGGCCGTCCTGGCGGCTGGAGGTGCCGCCCGACTGGCCCAGCTCGCTCTACCGGGCCCGGTTCGTCGCCGGCCCTCCCGAGCCCGATGTGCCCGTGTCCCGCGCCTCCGGCGACCTTCCCGGTTCGGGAGCCTCCCCGGACGACGAGGTTTACTTCGTCGTACGGCAGGCCGTGCCGGGGGCCACGTCACCGATCCTCGTGTCGATCCCGTTCGCCACGTGGCAGGCGTACAACCGGGCGGGCGTTCCCGGGGAGAGTGTGTACTGGACCGAGCAGCCGGACCGCGCCGCGCGCGTGTCGTTCGACCGGCCAGGCGGCGGGCCGCCCCCCGAGCGCTGGGAGGACGGCATGCTCCGCTGGTTCGGCCCGGCCGGCTACGCCGTCGAGTACTGCTCCGGCCTCGACCTCGACCTCGATCTGCTGTCCGGCTACCGGCTGCTGGTGGTCAACGGGCACGACGAGTACTGGACTGCCGAGATGCGCGACGCCTGCGAGGAGTTCGCCCGGCGCGGCGGGAACATCGCGTTCTTCTCCGGAAACACCTGCTGGTGGCAGATCCGGATGGAGGGCCGGACCATGGTCTGCCATCGCGACCCGGTGACCGATCCCGTCGAGGACCCGCGCCTGACGACCGTCGAGTGGTCGAGCGCGCCGGTCTCCCGTCCGGAGAACTCCCTGACCGGCGTGAGTTTCCGCAACGGTGCCGGTACGTGGGGCACCTTCATGCCGTTGATGCGGGAGGAGTCGTACACCGCGAGGTTCGCCGGGCACTGGGTCTTCGAGGGCACCGGGCTGACCGACGGCGACAAGTTCGGCCAGGGAGCGCTCGGCTACGAGACCGACGCGGCCGAGTTCACCGAGATCATGGGCGTGCCCCGGGCCACCTGCCGGGATGGCACCCCGCCGTCGTTCGTCGTGCTCGCGACGGCCGACCTGCGGCACTGGGACTCCTGCGGGCAGGGCGGCTGGGCCACCATGGGCGTCTTCTCCCTCGGCCGCGGCACGGTCTTCAACGCGGCGACGGTCAACTGGGGCAACACGCTGCACGACCCGGTCGTCGACCGGATCACGCGGAACGTCCTCGACCGGCTCTCCCGGCCCTGCCGTCCGGGCTGGGAGGTCATCGGCCCGGCCGGCGACATCCACGCGCTCGCCGCCTGGCGCTCGGCGCTGTACGCGGTGAGCGCCGACGGCACGCTCCTGACCCGCGAGCTGTGCGGGCAGAACCTGCGCTGGTCGCCGATCGGTTCCGCGGGCGGGGTACGCTGCCTCGACGCACCCCGTGAGGCCGCCGCCGGGCTCGGCACCGGCCTGTACGGCGTGACCTCCGGCGGCGTGCTCCGCTACCGCGAGGCGACCCCGGATCCAGCGGACTGGATCGACGTGGGACCGGCGCCGAGGGACACGGTCGCGCTGGCGGTGAGTGACGGCGCGTTCTTCGCCGCCACGTCGGCCGGCCGTCTGTGGACGGCGTCCTTCGGCGAGCTCGCCGCGGCCGCCGTGACTGCGCCGGTCTGGCGGGACGCCGGTGACTCGGGCGGCGCGATCTGCCTGAGCGGGAGCAACGGCCGCCTCTACTCCCTCGGGGCGGACCATCGCGTCCGGACCCGGCCACCGGTGGCCGGCCCGGCGCCCTGGTCCGACCTCGGCGAGGCGTTCGGGGCCACGGTGCTCACCGTCCACGCGGGCCGGTTCGTGTCGGCCGGAACCGGCCGGGAGTTGAGGTGGCGGGTCGCTCAGAAGTCGACCGGCCCGTAGACGGCCGCCTCGGCGCCCGTCGTCATGGCCCAGTAGCGGTCGCCGTAGGACCAGTGCCACCACTCGGTGGGATAGTTGACCAGCCCGGCGGTCTCCAGCGCGGTCGAGAGGATCTTGCGGTTCTGCCGGGCGTCCGCGCTGATGTCGGGCGCGTCGGTGTAGCACGCGCCGTCGCTCTCCTCCGGGTTGTCGTTCACCGCGGTGCCCATGTCGAGCTCGACGCCGTCGTCGTCGCACAGCGTGAGATCGACGGCCGCTCCGGCGGTGTGGGGCGCGACCTCGATCGGCGAGACGTACCGGCTGGCGGCGCTGTGCAGCTCCTCGGGCGACATTTCGGGATATGTCGCCCGAAGCTCATCCTTGTAGTCCTCGAAGTACTTCCGCTGCAACGCGAGCGGGCGGTACCCCTCCACGACCACGATGTGGCACCCGGCCGGAAGCAGTGCCTGGGCGTCCTCCAGCCGGGCCAGCACGCCTTCCCGCAGGTGGGCGTAGGCCCCGGCGTCGTCGGCGAGCCGCCCGTCCACGCGGAGCCGGCCGCGGACGTCGCTGAGCGGCTCTCCGCACTCCGCGACGGGGAGGGAGGTCACGCGGGGATCGGAGATGAGGACGATGTCAGACATGGTCAAAAACTACCCGCTCGCTGGGAGCGCCCGGACTGACCCGTCACCGACGCCCCTGAGGTGGCCCCGCGATCTCCCCGTCCCGCCCGGCCTGTCCGCCGACCGGCTGACGACGACCGGATCCGCACGTTCCCCGCCCCTGCCGCCGACCGGCTGCCGGATCAGATGCACGCGTTCCCGCCGGAAGCCGGCCCACCGGCTTCCGGATCAGATCGTGGACGAGAAGACCTGCTCTCTCGCTTGGTCCAGTGCCGCCACCAGCGCGCCGCGCAGTACGGGATTGCCCTCGACCTGGCTGACCGCGACCTTGGGACGGCTCGGGCAGACCCGGGCCACCGCTTCCTCCACCCGGCGCGCGAGCTCCCACCCTCCGGCCCGCCCGATGTCGCCGCTCAGGACGACGAGCCCGGGATCGAGCACCACCGCCACCGCCGCCACGCCCACGGCGAGCCGTCCGGCCAGCTCCTCCAGGAAACCGGAGTTGCCGGTGGCGACCGCCGTACGGACGAGGTCGGCGGCGGGCGCGGCGGCGAGGCCGTGCCCGGCCGCGACGCCGGCCAGCGCGTCCGTTCCGACCAGGCGCTGGAACGAGCCGGACTGGGGCGCGGTGACGTCCGTCGGCAGCGGTTCGCCCGGTACGGGCAGCCAGCCGACCTCCCCCGCGCCCCCGGAGATGCCCCGGTGCAGCCGCCCGCCCAACATGACGCCGAGCCCCTGGCCCACACCGGTCCAGAGGATGACGAAGTCGTCCACCCCCTTGGCGACGCCGTACGCCTGCTCGGCGAGGGCGACGAGGTTGACGTCGTTCTCTATGACCACGGACTCGCCGAGGCCGGCCCGCAGCCCCGCGAGCACGCCGACATGCCAGGCGGGCAGGTCGAACGAGTAACGCACGTCACCGGTCGCGGGATCCACCACGCCACGTGTCCCGATCACGAACGACCGCAGACGGGACATGTCGACGCTCGCCGTCGCGCACGCCCGGAGCACCGCGTTGCGGACGATCCCCACCGGGTCGGCCGCCTCGGTCGGATCGACGGTCACCTCGGCCACGACCTCGCCGGCGATGTCGGCCACGGCGGCGGTGACGCTGTCCGGCAACACCTCCAGAGCGGCCACGTACGCGCTGGTCGGGTCGACGGCGTAGAGCGCGGCGTTCGGGCCGCGCCCGCCCGGACGCTCACCGGCCGTGGTCACCAGCCCGCGCTCCTCCAGCCGCGCCAGGAGCTGGCCGGAGGTGACCCTGGAGAGCCCCGTCAGTTCCCCCAGCTCGCCGCGGGTGAGCGGGCCGTGCGCGACGAGCAGCTCGAGCGCGGCTCGGTCGTTCATCTGGCGCAGCAGCCGGGGGGTGCCCGGTCGTAGAGACACCGGCCGCGCCTCCTCTCTCTCGTCACGATCCGCTAACGGCATGTTTTTTTTAATAAAGTTTCTTGTTAGTTTAGCGACAGCCGCCCCGGAGGCAAGCGATCAGGCCACGGGACGCGCGCCGACCGAGCGCCACCCCCGACGTGAAGCCGGGAAGGGAGAAACCCAACGTGAAGATCGTGAAGATCGCGGCCGCCACCACCGCGACCGCAGCTTTGGCCCTGGGACTCACCGCTTGCGGAAGCAGCGAGGAGAAGCCCACCGCACAGCAGTCCGCCGCCGAAACCGCGGCGGCGACCGGGCCGAAGTACGCCGGACAGACCCTGACCGTGTGGCGCCTCGGCGCTCCCACGGAGGTGTCCGACAAGTACATGGCCGACCTGGGCGCCAAGTTCAAGGAGGTCACCGGCGCGGAGGCCAAGGTCCAGTACATCCCCTGGCCGGACGCCCAGAAGAAGTGGACCGCCGCGCTCGCCGGAGGCGAGGGACCGGACGTCACCGAGTTCGGCAACGACCAGGTCTCCGCCTGGGTGCAGCAGGAGGCGCTCGCCGACATCACCGACCTGGTCAAGGGCGACCCCGACCTGCAGCAGATCCCGCAGAACCTGTGGAGCTACGAGACCATCGACGGCAAGGTCTACGCGGCTCCCTGGGGCGGTGGCACCCGGGCCGTGCTGTACCGCAAGGACTGGTTCGACAAGCTCGGCCTGTCCGTGCCGACGACGTGGGACGAGCTCGTCTCCGCGGCCAAGAAGATCGTCGAGAAGCAGGGCAAGGACGTGGACGGCTTCGCCTTCAACGGCGGATCGGACGCGAACATGTCGCTCTCGCCGTTCGTCTGGTCTGCCGGCGGCGACTTCGCCTCCTTCGAGGGCGGCAAGTGGGTGGGCAAGCTCACCGAGCCCGCCTTCAAGGAGGGCTTCCAGTTCTACACCGACCTGGTCGCCAAGGACGGCGTCTCCGGGAAGGGCCGGCTGACCCAGAACTCCGTCGACATCGCCCAGCGCTTCGCCGCGGGCAAGGTCGGCATGTACGTCACCGGCGGCTGGGACATCGCCGCGATCAAGGAACAGAGCAAGGGCAAGGTCGACGAGTCGAAGATGGCGTTCTTCTCGCTCCCCGCGAAGGACGGCAGCGGCCCGGCCCCGGCCTTCCAGGGCGGCAACGACATCGCCATCTGGAAGGACGCCAAGAACCCCGAGCTCGCCGCCGAGTACCTCAAGCTCGCCGCGGGCAAGGAGTTCGGCGTCCGGTACGCCAAGGAGGGCGGCCTGCTCCCGCTCTTCCCGGACGCGCTCGCCGAGATGGGCAACGACCCGGCGCAGAAGCCGTTCACCGACACCTTCAAGGTCGCGAAGGGCTTCCCGGCCAGCCCGAACTGGGCTGAGGCCAACGACACCAAGGCCGTCCTGCAGAACGCGGCCCGCGCGGTGATCGACGGCAAGAAGAGCGTCGACGAGGCTCTGGCCGCGGCCAACACCGAGCTCGAGACGATTCTCAACCAGTAACGCCATGACGACTCACACGTCGACAGCGGCCCGGGGCGGAGGGGACTCCTCCGCCCCGGCGCGGCGCCTGCGACAGCCGCCACGCCGATCCAGCGGGCTTCCCGACTGGGTCGTTCCGTACGCTCTGCTCCTGCCCGGTCTCCTGGTCATCGCGGCGCTGCTGCTCTACCCGCTGTACCAGATGATCGACATGTCCTTCCACAAGGTCGGACTGGCGCAGATCAAGACGACCAACCCGCGACCCGCCGAGTTCGTCGGATTCGACAACTACACGCACATCTTCGAGTCCGACCTCTTCTGGCCGTCCCTGCGCAACACCTTCGCGTTCGCGGCCGTCACCGTCGCGCTGACCCTCCTCGTCGGCACGCTCGTCGGACTCCTGCTCAACAAGCTCGGCAAGAAGATGTCCACGTTCGTCATCGTCGGCATCATGGCCGCCTGGGCCACCCCGCCCACCGCGCAGGCCATCGTCTGGAAGTGGCTGTTCGACTCGGACGCGGGCGTCGTCAACTGGGCGCTCAACCTGCTTCCCGACTGGCTGTCCGAACTGGTCTTCGGCCGGTCCGACTGGAGCGGCGAGCCCTGGTTCAACGACACGCTGACGCTCTACTTCGTGCTGATCGTCGCCGTGGTCTGGGCGTCCTTCCCGTTCATCGCGGTGTCGGTGCTCGCCGGTCTGAAGAGCATCCCCTCGGAGCTGTACGAGGCGGCCCGGGTGGACGGCTCGCGCGCGTTCACCACATTCCGCAAGATCACATTCCCGCTGCTCAAGCCGGTGTTCTCGGTGCTGATGGTGCTGTCCATCATCTGGGACTTCAAGGTCTTCACCCAGCTCTACCTGCTGGCCGGGGGGACGGTGAACCGCGAGGCGTTCAACCTCTCCCTCTGGAGCTACGCCGAGGCGTTCAGCAGCCCGCCGAAGATGGGGCTCGGCGCCGCCATCGCGGTCGTGCTGACCGGCATCCTGCTGGTGATCACCTTCGTGTACGTCCGGCAGATCGTGAAGACGGAGGACGTGCGATGAACGACGGCCTGACCCGCAAGAAGTTCGGACGCGTCGCCCTCAACGGCGCCGGGATCGTCGTGTTCCTGTTCGCGGTCTTCCCCGTCTACTGGATGGTCGCCACCGCGTTCAAGCCGAACGACCAGATCTTCACCACCCGATTCAACCCGATCCCGAGCCCGCCGTCGCTGGACCACATCTCGCGGGTGTTCACCAAGGGCGTGGCGGGGCACTCGATCTGGCAGTACCTGCTCAACAGCGCGATCGTGGCGGTCGTCACCGTGGTCATCGGCGCGGTGTTCGCGCTGCTCGCCGCGACGGCGGTGGCCAGGTTCAGGTTCAGGTTCCGCACCTCCTTCCTGATCCTGCTGCTGATCGTGCAGATGGTGCCCGCCGAGGCGCTGCTGATCTCGCTGTTCACCATGGTCAAGCGGCTCGGGATGTACGACCAGCTCATCGGCCTGGTCGTGATCAACGTCGGACTGACGCTGCCGTTCTCCGTCTGGATGCTGCGCACGTTCGTCGCCGCGGTGCCCAAGGAGCTGGAGGAGGCGTCCTGGATCGACGGAGCCAGCCGGTTCACGACCTTCTGGCGGGTGCTGTTCCCGCTGGTGGCCCCCGGCCTGGTCGCCACCAGCATCTTCTCGTTCATCACCACCTGGAACGAGTTCGCCTACGCGTTGACGCTGATCAACGACCAGGGCAAGTACACGATGCCGGTGGCCCTGCAGTTCTTCGTCGGCCAGCGGTCGACGGACTGGGGCGGCATCATGGCCGCCTCGACCCTGATGACCATTCCGGTCCTCATCTTCTTCCTGCTGGTGCAGCGGCGCATGGTCTCCGGCCTCGTCGCGGGCGCCGTCAAGGGCTGAACCCGCCCTCATCACTCCGCGCTGAACCACCAGCGCCGATCCACACCATCTCGTACGGCTCCGGCACACGCGGGAGCCGTACCACGACCATCTTGGAGCCGAAGACAGTCATGTCCGACTACTCCGCGAGCATCGGCAACCGGGGGCTCTACCGTCTCGCGGCCGGCACACTGCTCGTCGCCTTCCCCGGCACGACCGCCCCGGACTGGGTTCTCCACGAACTGGAGAACGGCCTCGGCGGTGTCACCCTCTTCGGATTCAACGTGGCGAGCCCCGAGCAGCTCGCCCGGCTCACCGGCCGGCTGAGCGGCACCGGCCGGCCGGTGATCTCGCTCGACGAGGAGGGCGGTGACGTCACCCGCATCGCCTACCACACCGGCAGCCCGTACCCGGGCAACGCCGCGCTGGGCGCCGTGGACGACGTCGAGCTGACCGAGCGGGTCTATCGCTCCATCGCCTCCGACCTCGCCAGGTCCGGCGTGAACCTCGACATGGGACCCGTGGCCGACGTCAACACCGCGGACGACAACCCGGTGATCGGCACCAGGTCCTTCGGCTCCTCCACCGACCTGGTCTCGCGGCACACGGTGGCCGCCGTGCGCGGGCTCCAGTCGCTCGGGATCGCCGCCTGCGTCAAGCACTTCCCCGGGCACGGGGCGACGAGGCAGGACTCCCACCTGGAGATCCCCCGGGTGGACGTCCCGCGCGACCTCCTCTGGGAGCGCGAGCTGGCGCCCTTCCGGGCCGCCATCGACGCCGGCACCAAGTCGATCATGACGGCGCACGTGGCGGTCCCCCACCTCACCGGTACGGCTCCCGCCACGCTGTCCCCCGCCGCGCTGACCACGCTGCTCCGCCAGGAGATGGGCTACGACGGCGTGGTGATCTCCGACGCCCTCGACATGCACGCGATCACCAAGAGCGTCGGTCTGGGCGGCGGCGCCGTACTGTCCCTGGCGGCGGGCTCCGACCTGCTCTGTCTCGGGCCGCTGCCCACCCACGAGGAGATCCGCGGCATCCTGGACGAGATCATCCGGGCGGTGGGCGACGGCCGGCTGCCGCTCGCCCGGCTTGAGGAGGCCGCCGATCGCGTGGCGCTGCTGCGCGAGTGGTTCGCCGTGTCCCGTGATGAGGCCGCGGAGAGCAACGTCATCGGCCTGGACGCCGCCCGGCGCGCCGTCACCCTCTCCGGGTCGGCGGCCCCCCTGGTGGATCCGTTCGTGATCGAGGTGGACACCCCGCCGACGATCGCGGTCGGCGACGTGCCGTGGGGCGTGGCGCCGTGGCTACCGGAGGCCGAGATCGTCCGGATCAAGCCGGACGAGGCCCAGCCCGCCACGCTGCTCAGCAGGGCCGAAGGCCGCTCGCTGGTCATCGTGCTCAAGGACGCGCACCGATACCCCCGGAGCCGCGACCTCGTCTCCGCCCTCCTGGCCGGCCGCCCCGACGGGGTGGTGGTCGAGATGGGGCTGCCCGTCTGGCGACCCGAGGCGGCGGCTTACATCGCGACGTACGGCGCCGCGCGGGCCAACACCCAGGCCGCAGTGGAGCTGCTGACGGCATAGACACCGTCCCGTACGCCCTCCGCGCTCACCAGGCGCCTCCCGTACGCCCGGCCCGCGCTCACCCAGCGCGGGCCGGGCGTTCGCGTATCGGCGCGTTCGGGTTGTCCGGGCTTCGGGTTGTCCGGGCTCGATGCGTCGGCCACGCCTCTAGGACGCGAAGATCTCCTCACGGGCCTGCTCCAGCGCGGCCAGGACCGCACCGCGCAGCACGGGGTTGCCCTCGACCGCGGTGGTGACCACCTGCGGGCGGATCAGGCAGATCCGCGCGACGGCCTCCTCCACCCGCGTGGTCAGGCCCGCCCCTCCGGCTCGCCCGACCTCGCCCGCGAGGACCACCATGCCGGGGTCGAGCACCACACACACCGACGCGACCCCCAGGGCCAGGCGGGAGGCGATCTCGTCCAGCAGGGGGGCGCCGCGCTCCCCCGCCTCCACCGCGGCGGTCACGCACTCGGCGGCGCCACCGCCGACGAAGCCGTACTCGCGCGCCAGCTCGGTGACCGCCTCGGCGCTGACCAGCGACTGCAGGCCGCCGGCGAGTGACGGCAGCCGCCCGGGCGTCGCCTTCACGGCCTCGGCCAGCGGAACGCCCGGCACCGGGAGATAGCCGATCTCGCCCGCGCTGCCGGACCTGCCCCGGTGCAACCGGCCGCCCAGGACGACGGCGAGACCGATGCCCCGGCCCACCCAGACGAGCACGAAATCCTCGACGTCCCGGGCCGCGCCGTTGGCACGTTCCGCGACCGCGACGAGATTGACGTCGTTCTCGATGGTGACCTCACGGCGCAGGTCCCTGGCCAGCGCCTCGTGGATGCCCTCGTGCCAGTGCGGCAGGTCGAACGAGAACCGGACGTCGCCGGTCCGCGGGTCCACCACTCCGGGGGTGCCGATCACGACACCGCGCAGCCGCGACAGCGCCACCTTGGCCGATCTGCACGCCTTCACGACGGCGTTGTGCACGGCGGAGACCGGGTCATCGTGGGCGCTCGGCTCCGCGGTGACCTGCGCGACCACCTTGCCGTTGATGTCGGCGATGGCCGCCGTGACCAGGTCGGGGCCGACGTCCAGGCCCGCGACGTATCCGCACGACGGCACCACGCCGTACAGCGCGGCGTTGGGTCCCCTGTTTCCCGCCTGCTCTCCGACGACCTCGACGAGGCCGCGTTCCTCGAGCCGGGCCAGGGTCTGCGAGGCGGTGACCTTGGACAATCCGGTCAGCTCGCCGATCTGGCCCCGGGTCAGCGGCCCCGAGGCGAGCAGCAGTTCCAGCGCGGCCCGATCGTTGATCTCCCGCAGCAGTCTCGGGACGCCGGGCCGCCGCTCCACGGTCCTACTTTCCATGATCGCCCCCGAAGATCTATCACAAGGTGCGCCCGCGCCCGGTCAGCAAAGTTTCCTGCCAGCTTAGCGATCAGGCAATCCCCCCGCATCGGGCGGAACCACGAGACTCCCCGCTATTGCCCTCCCACCCGAGAAGTACGAGGATCACTCATGTCTTCGGCAGAGGAGAGCGTATGGCGGCACCGGTCACCGAACACCGCGGCATCCCCGCCGTCCGGCGGATTCCCCCGGGGATCAGGACTCCGGCCGCCATCGCCCTGGGCGTCCTCCTGCTCACCGACGCACTGCGCGTCTTCCTGCCCTCACTGATCACCCTGTACGGCAGGGCCGGCGACACCCCGCCGGAACAGATGGGGATGTTCGCCGCCCTGTGGTTCGTCCTTCCCTTCGCCTCCGTGCCGGTCGCGCGGCTCACCGGAGCCCGCCCGATCCAGGTCTGCGGCGCGGTCGTCCTCGTCGCGGCCCGGCTCGGCCTGCAGGCGGCCGACGGCGGCGACCTCCAGCTCTACGTCTCCGCGACCGGCGTGTGCGCCGGCCTGGTCTTCCTGTACGGCACCGCCCGCACGGCCGCCCGGGAGGCGGTCCCGGTGGGCGTGGCGGCCGGACTGGCGATCTCCACCGTCGCGCACCTGATGCTCGACCGGATGGACCTGGTCTGGCGGGACGGCCCGCTCCCCTGGCTCGCCGTCGTCGCCGTCTGCGCCGCCTTCCTGGCCTTCGTACGGCTCTCGCCCCCGTCGGACGACCTCGCCCCCGCCGCCGTATGGTTCCTCGTCGGCCCCGTGCTCTTGATCGCGGGCATGACCTCGGGCGTCACCGCCTTCCCCGGCGGGATGTCGGAGCAGCATTCGGCGGAGTTCGGCGTCGTCGCCATGGTGCTCCACGTCGTCGTCCTGTGCTGGGGCGTCGTCATCGCACGGACCGCCCAATGGGGCTGGTGGGCCGCGATCCTCCTGATCGCGACGTCGGCCTGGACCCTCGAGCCGTCCTCGCCGCTCTCCTTCGCCACCCCCCTGGCCCTGGGCGCGTGCCTGCGCTTCTCCGCGTGCGCCGCCACGCCCCCCGGCCGCCCTCCTCGCGGCGGCGTCGCCGTACTCGGCGGCATGGTGGTGTTCCTGGTCGCCACGTTCCTCTACTACGCGGCCTACGACACGAACCTCGGCTTCCCCAACATGGTGATCCCGATCGCGGTGGCCGTGCTGGTGGCGGGTACGAGCGCGAAGGTCTCCTGGCGTCGCCCCCTCGTTCCCGCCGTGTGGCCGTACAGGAAGTGGCTGCCGACCGCCTTGATCCTGGGGCTGGTCACGGGGCTGTTCACCTGGCACCCGGACCCCGGCCAGCGCGAAGCGGCCCAGCCGGAGTTCACCTTGATCACGTACAACATCCGGATGGGATTCGGCCTCAAGGGCACCCTCGACCTCGACCGGATCGCCGACTGGGCCCGCGCCCAGCACCCGGACGTCGTACTGCTCAGCGAGGTGGACCGGGGGTGGCTCCTCAACGGCGGGCACGACGACCTGGCCCGGATCGCCGGGGGGCTCGGCATGCGCTACTACTTCGCCCCGGCGGCCGACCCGCTGTGGGGCGACGCGCTGCTCACGAACCTTCCGGTCAAGGAGATCACCTCGCACGCTCTGGGGCGGCACGACTACCCGACGGGTGCCCAGGCCCAGGCGATCGTGCTCACGGTCGGCGGCAAGGAGGTCGGGATCGTGAACAGCCACCTGCAGGCGCCGCCCGGCCAGGCCCCGGAGGTGGCGGAGATCGTACGGAACCTGGGCCGGCAGAACGGGACGACGCGGCCGGTGCTCCTCGCGGGAGACCTCAACACCACGCCGGACGACCCCGAGATGCGGGTCCTTTCGGCGGCCGGGCTGACCGACCCGCTGCTCGCACTCGGGAACCCGCCCACATCACCAGCCGACGATCCGGTCAAACGCATCGACCACGTGCTGCTCACGCCGGGTTTGCGTGCGGTCGAGGCTCGGGTGCCGCGGGTCCCGTTCTCCGACCATCTCCCCATCGTCGTACGGCTCCGCCTCACCTGACGGCGGATGACGTGAGGCGGCGTCGAACCACTGCCAACCAGGCGGGATAATCGACTACATGCGACTTTCTGCCCGTGTCGACTACGCCCTCCGTGCCGCCGCCGAGCTCGCCGCCGCGGGCGAGGGACCCACAACCGTGGGCGAGCTCGCCAAGGGTCAAGAGATGCCCCCCAAATACCTGGAGAACATTTTGCTCCAGATGCGCCGCGCGGGACTGGTTCGCGGTCAGCGCGGCCCGGAAGGTGGCTACGTCCTGGCCCGGCCCGCCGACCAGATCTCCCTCGCCGACGTGATCAGGGCCGTGGACGGGCCGCTGGCCAACGTCCGCGGTGAGCGGCCCGAACATGTGGGCTACACGGGCGCGGCCGAGGCGCTGCAGCAGGTGTGGATCGCGTTGCGCGCCAGCGAGCGGGCCATCCTCGAGGAGGTCACGCTGGAGCAGATCGCCAAGGGCGAGCTGCCGTCGAGGGTCACCGACCTCGCGTCCGACCCGTCCGCGTGGAACTCGCACACGCCGGTCTGACATGCCCGAGGGCGACGCGGTCTACCGGGCGGCCAAGCGGCTGCGCCAGGCGCTCGACGGCCGGGTGCTCACCCGATCGGACTTCCGGGTGCCCCGGCACGCCACGGCCGACCTGCGGGGCCGCGCCGTCCTCGAAACCGTCTCCCGCGGCAAGCACCTGCTCACCCGCGTGGAGGGCGATCTCACGATCCACACGCACCTGCGGATGGACGGCTCCTGGCGGGTCGTCCCCGCGAACCGGCCCGCACCGCGCGGCGACGTCGTACGGCTGATCCTCGCCAACGCGCGATGGCAGGCCATCGGGACGAGGCTGGGCGTCGTCGATCTGCTGCGCGGCGACCAGGAGGACCGCGTCGTCGGCCATCTCGGGCCCGACCTTCTCGGCCCCGACTGGGACGCGGCGGCGGCGATACGGAATCTGCGCGAGGCGCCGGAGACGACCATCGGGGAGGCGCTGCTCGACCAGCGGAACCTGGCGGGGATCGGCACGATCTGGAGGGCCGAGACGCTGTTTCTCGCGCGTCTGTCGCCGTGGCGGGTGGTCGGATCCATGTCGGCGGACGAACTGGAAGGCGTGGTGACGCTCGCTCACCGGCTCATGGAGGCGAGCAAGGACGCTCCGGCTCCGGTCACCACGGGCGACTCTCGGCCAGGACGGGCGTTCTTTGTGTACGGCAGGGCACGCCGCCCCTGCCGGCGTTGCGGGAACCCGGTCAGCGGTGGGGAACTCGGGCCGCAGCCCTATGAACGATTGATCTATTGGTGTCGCGCCTGCCAGGGAGGCTAGGCGGCGACCATGTCCTTGACCTCGGGAAAACCGTCGAACTCGGGACCGGGAAGGCCACCGGGAACGGTCTCCGGAATCGGCAGCCGCTCGTGCTCGGGCACGTCGGCAAGGACCGGGGCATGCTGGAGCTCGGCGAGCGCGAACTGGTCGGAGACCTCGCGCAGCACCTGCGACAGCGGAACACCGAGGGCGCCGCAAATCGAGGCGAGCAGCTCGGAGGACGCCTCCTTCTGACCGCGCTCAACCTCGGACAGGTAGCCGAGTGAGACACGCGCCAGGGTGGAGACCTCACGCAGGGTGCGGTTCTGCCGCACCCGCAGCCGCCGCAGCACATCACCGAGCAGCTGACGCAGCAGGACCATCTGTCGCTCCCTCCCGAGCGCAGGCGTCTTCACGGCGCTCCGCGTGGTCGGTTCGTATCGCCCGTTCTTCGAACGCCCTTCGTACATAGTCCTCGCCGTCATCATTGGTTCGTTCGGCCCTTTCCCCGGCCGCTTTCCGGACTTGCTCCTCGCCGATGGCTCACGGACCTCACTCACAGCTCCACCGTACCCGTATCGAGCGACACCGCGGCAGACCGTGGCGAGCATGTTCGCTGGTGACGTAACGCGGTAATCACCCCGATTGTTCCCCCAAATTTGCCTCTAGCACACCTCTCAGCAGCTCCAAGGCCTCCTTGGCCGTGGCGTCGCGGATGTGCTCCCTGGACCCGGTCAACATCAGATCCCGGTGCCAGACGCGGGCTCGCGGACCGCAGACGGCGGCGTGGACGGTGCCGACCGGCTTTCCGTCCTGCGTGTCGGGGCCGGCCACCCCCGTGACGGCCAGGCCGTAGTCGGCCTCCGCCAGGTCGCGGACCCCCTTGGCCATGGCGGCGGCGACATCCGCATGCACGGCGCCCTCCCGCTCCAGCAGGTCGGCGGGAACCCCGAGCAATTTGATCTTCAATTCGGTCGCATAGGCGATCACACCGCCGCGGAAGGCGGCGGAGGCGCCCATCGGGTCGGTCAGCGCGGCCCCGATCAGGCCGCCCGTCAGCGACTCGGCCACCGAGACGGTGGCCCCCTGCCGGACCAGCAGTGAGAGGATCTGCGCTGCGGCGGAGCCCTTCACTCGGCGCGCGACCTCCTCGCCACCTGGCGCAGCCGGACCGCCCGGACCACGTAGTCGACGCCCGTGCCGACCGTGACGGCGATCGCGAGTCCCATCAGCAGCCACCGGATCAGGTCGGGTGCCTGCGGCAGGATGTAGAGCGCGATGGCCACGATCTGCAGAACGGTCTTCACCTTCCCGCCATAGCTGGCCGGAATCACGCCGTGCCGGATGACCAAGAACCGCAGCAGGGTCACCCCCGCCTCCCTGGCGATGATCACGATGGTGACCCACCAGGGGATCTCGCCGAGGATCGACAGGCTCACCAGCGCGGCCCCGATGAGGGCCTTGTCGGCGATCGGGTCGGCGATCTTCCCGAAATCGGTGATCAAGCCGTACCTGCGGGCCAGCCACCCGTCGAGCTGGTCGGTGAGCGAGGCGATGAGGAAGACCGCGAGGGCGCCGTACCTCCAGCCCTGGCCGTCCATGAAGAGGAACACCGTGAAGACCGGGACGATCGCCAGCCGGACGATGGTCAGCGCGTTCGCGATGTTCCAGGTGCTGACAAGGCGAGCGGGAGCCTCGGCCGGCTCGGCGGTCCGGGACGCCGGCGGCTCCGGAACGATCTCCGGCGAGCTCGCCGCGGTCACCGGCGGCTCGCTGCGCTCGGTCATGGACCGGCCTTGATCCGGGCGATCAGGTCAACCCCCTCCGAATCGACGGCGACGGCCGGGACGATCTGCCCGGGCACCAGGCCGATGCCCTGGACGGTGACCGAACCGTCGACCTCAGGCCCCTGGTGGGCGGCGCGTCCCTCGTAGCCGCCGTCGCCCAGATCCTCCTCGATGAGGACCTCGAGGTCGGTGCCGATGCGCTCCTCCGCCCGCTGGGCGACGAGCTCCTCGGCCAGCTCGGACAGCGCGGCGACCCGCTCGTCCACGATCTCCTGGTCGAGCTTGCCGTCGAAGGACGCCGCCTCGGTGCCCTCCTCGTCGGAGTAGCCGAAGACGCCGATCACATCGAGCCTGGCCTCCTCGAGGAAGGCGACCAGCTCGTCGAAGTGCTCCTGGGTCTCGCCGGGGAAGCCGACGATGAAGTTGGAGCGCACGCCCGCCTCGGGGGCGCGCTCGCGGATCTGCTCCAGCAGGTCGAGGAACCGCCGGGGATCGCCGAACCGCCGCATCCGCCGCAGCACCGGCCCGCTGGCGTGCTGGAACGACAGGTCGAAGTACGGCGCCACGCCCTCGGTCGAGGCGATCACGTCCAGGAGGCCGGGCCGCAGCTCGGCCGGCTGGAGGTAGCTGACCCGGACCCGCTCGATGCCGTCGGTCGCGGCCAGCTTGGGCAGCAGCGCCTCCAGCGCCCTCAGGTCGCCCAGGTCCTTGCCGTACGACGTGGAGTTCTCGCTGACCAGCACGAGCTCCCTGACGCCCTGCTCGGCCAGCCAGCGGGCCTCCGCGAGCAGGTCCTCGGGACTCCTGGAGACGTACGCGCCACGAAAGGCGGGGATGGCGCAGAAGCTGCACCGCCGGTCGCAGCCGGAGGCGAGCTTCAGCGAGGCCACCGGGCCGCCGCTCAGCCGCTTGCGCAGCGTGCGCGGGCCGCTGGCGGGGGCCAGACCCTCGGGCAGGTCACCGCCGTGCCCCGGGATCTGGGCCCGCGCCTGCTGCCGCTCGACAGGGCTGATCGGCAGCAGGAGCCGGCGGTCGCGCGGCGTGTGCGGCTTCAGCGCACGACCGGCCACCACGTCGTCGAGTCGCTCCCCGATCGAGGCGTAGTCGTCGAAGGAGATCACCGCGGCGGCCTCGGGAAGCGCGTCGGCGAGCTGGTCGCCGTAGCGCTCGGCCATGCATCCGGCGGCCACGACCTTGGCGCCGGAGTCCGCGGCCGCCAGCAGCGTGTCGATCGAATCCTTCTTCGCCGAATCGATGAAGCCACAGGTGTTGACGACGATGACGTCGGGCGTGTCATCGCCCATCTGCCAGCCGGCGGCTTCGAGACGCGCGGCCAGCTCTTCCGAGTCGACCTCGTTGCGCGCGCAACCCAAGGTGACCAGCGATACGGTTCGGCGAGAAGACATGATGAAACTACGGTATCGGGAGTCGGGCCCTAGCGGGGACCCGGGACTCCCGCCCCGTAGGTTCGCCGCAGCGTCTCCCCCTTCTTGCCGGGCGTGCCGAGGTCCTTGCCGTTGACTTCGAGGCGGACGGCGCCCGCGTCGCCGAAGACGACTTTGACCTGGTCACGAGCCTTCCAGGTGGAGGTCTCCCCTCGCGCCACGGTGCCCTGGAAGAGCTGGCGCCCCGCCCCGTCCCTGACGGTGATCCAGGACGACCTCTTTCCGATGACCTTGAGGACGACCATGTCGCCCTTCGCCTTCGCGGCGTCGTGCTCGGAGGCCCGTCCCGCCGCGGGCGCGCGCCCGCTGTGGGCCGCCGTCTCCCGCACCGGGTCGCCGGAACCGCCGATCAGCCGGACGATCCCGAACACCGCGGCGACCACCAGCGCGATCGCGAGCGCCATGGTCCAGTTGGGCGCCTTGCGCCCGCGTCCCCCGAGTGAGCGTCCCGCCTTGAAGACGCTCGCGGCGCGTACCGGCATGACGGACCCGCCGCGGAGTTCGTCGTACTGCCGGACCATCACCTCGGGATCGAGCCCGACCGCCCTGGAGATCGCGCGCAGATGCCCGCGCACGTAGAAGTCGCCTCCGCAGAGCGAGAAGTCGTCCCGCTCCATTGCCTCGATTATGGTCTCGCGTATGCGCGTGCGCTGGCTGAGCTGACTCACCGTCATGCCCGCCCGCTCCCGCGCCTCCGCCAGAGCTTCGCCAATGCTCATAGCTCACGTCCCCCGAAACGGCTACGCCCGGAACTATCACCCGTCAGCGACGTTGCGTAGTTGGTCCCATTCAATCAGTAGCCGATCCGAGACGGCGAAGCAGGGGCACCCCCCACCGTAGTGTCGCGGCTACTCTCCGCGCAGATCGGCGAGCAGGCCGGGCAGGTCGTCCGGCTTGACCATGACCTCACGGGCCTTGGAACCCTCGCTCGGGCCGACGACGTTGCGGCTCTCCAGCAGGTCCATCAGCCGGCCGGCCTTCGCGAAGCCGACCCTCAGCTTGCGCTGGAGCATCGACGTGGAGCCGAACTGCGTCGAGACGATCAGCTCCGCCGCCTGGACCAGCAGGTCGAGGTCGTCGCCGATCTCCTCGTCGACCTCGCGCTTGGCCGTCGCCGGAGCCGCCACGTCGTCGCGGTATTCGACCTGCATCTGGGTCTTGCAGTGCCCGACGACGTCGGCGATCTCCTTCTCGGAGACGAACGCGTTCTGCAGGCGCATGGGCTTGCTGGCGCCCATCGGCAGGAACAGCGCGTCACCCTGGCCGACCAGCTTCTCCGCTCCCGGCTGGTCGAGGATGACCCGGGAGTCCGCGAGCGAGGACGTGGCGAACGCCAGGCGGGACGGCACGTTGGCCTTGATGAGGCCGGTGACGACGTCCACGGACGGCCGCTGCGTGGCGATGACCAGGTGGATGCCGGCGGCGCGGGCGAGCTGCGTGATGCGGACGATGGAGTCCTCCACATCGCGCGGGGCGACCATCATCAGGTCGGCGAGCTCGTCGACGATCACCAGGAGGTAGGGGTAGGGCTGGTAGACCCGCTCGCTGCCGGGCGGCGGCACGAGCTTGCCCGCGCGCACGGCCTTGTTGAAGTCGTCCACGTGCCGGAAGCCGCTGGCGGCGAGGTCGTCGTAACGCCGGTCCATCTCGCCGACGACCCACTCCAGGGCCTCGGCGGCCTTCTTCGGGTTCGTGATGATCGGCGTGATGAGGTGCGGGATGCCCTCGTAAGTGTTCAGCTCGACCCGCTTGGGGTCGACGAGCACCATCCGGACCTCGTCCGGGGTCGACCGCATCAGGATCGAGGTGATCAGGCCGTTGATGCAGGTCGACTTGCCCGCGCCGGTGGCACCCGCGATGAGGATGTGCGGCATCTTCGCGAGGTTCGCCACTATGGTCCGGCCCTCGACGTCCTTGCCGAGGCCCACGATCATCGGGTGGTGGTCCGCCTGGGCCACCTGGGAGCGCAGCACGTCGCCGAGCGACACCAGGTCCTTGTCGGTGTTGGGGATCTCCACCCCGATCGCCGATTTACCGGGGATCGGGGACAAGATCCTGACATCCGCGGACTTGACGGCGTAGGCGATGTTCTTGGTGAGCGCGGTGACCTTCTCGACCTTGACCGCGGGGCCCAGCTCGATCTCGTAGCGGGTGACCGTCGGCCCCCGCGTGAAGCCGATCACCTGGGCGTCGATGGCGAACTGCTCGAGGACACTGCTCAGCGCGTTCACCACGATGGTGTTGGCCTTGGTCTGCGGTTTGGGCGCCGACCCCGCCCGGAGCATCTGCGTGTCCGGCAGCGTGTACGGCCCGGCCTGCGGGGAGAGCACGAGTTGCTCGACCTTGCGCGGCGCCGGGGTGGGCAGCGGCGGCTGGGAGGGTGCCTTGCCCGGAGCGGCCGCGGCGTCCGGTTCGTCGTCGACCAGCCCCGGGACGATCTCCGGCGCGTGGTCGGCACGCCGCCCGCCCTCCTCCGAGAGCACGGGGGTGTCGTACGGCTTGACGTTGTCGCCGACCTCGCGTTCCTCGTCGGCGCCCGGCTTCTTTCGGGTGCGCTTCGGCCGGGGCAGCGGCTTCGTGCCCTTCGCCGGGGAGTCCTCGGGCCGCTGGAAGAGCATGTGCCTGATCTCGGCGAGGCGCTCGGGCACGCGGTGGACCGGGGTGGCCGTGATGACCAGGACGCCGAAGCCGGACAACATCAGGAGCAGCGGGATCGTGATGAACGCCGGCAGGATGCTCGACGGCGGGGCCGAGACGAGGAAACCCAGCATCCCCCCGGCCGCCGAGACCTTGTCCATGCCGTCGTTCACACCCCCGGAGGGGTACGGCGTGCCGTGGGCCACGTGGACGATCCCGAGGATGCCGGCGAGGAGCGCCGTCCATCCGATGCCCATCCGGCCCGTCTCGGCGTTCTGGTCGGGATGGCGCAGGAACCGCCAGGCGAGCAGACCGAGCAGGAACGGGACCGACCAGGTCAGCGCGCCGACGGTGCCGTGCACCACCGCGTCGACCACCGCGGCGACGCCGGTCTTGGTGTCCCGCCAGGTCATCGCCGCGAGCACGATCGCGCCCGCGAGCACGGAGAGGCCGAGGCCGTCGCGGCGGTGCGCCGGATCGAGATCGCGTGCGCCCTGTCCGAGAGCGCGTACGGCACCGCCCATGCCGTGGGCGAGCAGCAGCCAGAATCCGATGACCAGCTTGCCGATCATCATGAAGACCCAGCTGACCGGATCCTGGCCGGTCGCGACCTGACGATTGCGGGCCGGACGTGAACCCGACCCGGATCGGCTGCGGGATCCCGCCGGAGTCCGCTTGGCGGGAGCCGGGCGGGACCCGGTCCGCGGCGTGGGACGCTTCCCTGAACCCTTGCCGGACGTACGGGTGGCCATGATGCCGAAGGTACTCGCGAGACTCACCGATATCCCGGAGGCACGCCGAAGGGAGCTCCAGCCCGTCAGCTCTCCACGGTGCGACCGCCGAGCCAGGCGTGATCCGGATCGGCGGGGTCGAGCACGGGCAGTCCGGCGGCGTGGACCTCGGCGTCGTCCCGCGGGTGATAACCAAGCGCGCGGCCCGGCTCCAGATCGAGCCACCCACGGGTGTTGGCCGAGACGCCCCACACCAGGGCGTAGGTCAGGTCAGGCGCCGTCAGGCAGGCGTGCGCCAGCCGCACCATGTCGCCGGGGCTGAGCCAGGTGGACAACGCCCTGGCGTCCGGCGGGCGCGGCTCGAAGGAGCCGATGCGCAGGCACGCCACCCGCATGCCGTACCTGTCGGCGTAATACCGCCCGAGCGCCTCCCCGTACGCCTTGGAGACCCCGTACAGCGAGTCGGGGCGAACGGGGGTGTCGGCGGGCGCCGACTCCTGGCGGGGGGTGAATCCGGCCGCGTGGTTGCTGCTGGCGAAGACGACCCGCTCCACACCCGCGAGGCGCGCCGCCTCGAAGACCCGGTAGGTGCCCTCGATGTTGGCGCCGAGCACGCTCTCGAAGGACGCCGACGTCGAGGGGTCGCCCGCCAGGTGCACGACGGCGTGGACGCCTTCCATCGCGCGGGCGAGCGCTCCCGGGTCCGTGATGTCGCCGACGACCTGATCGATGCCGGTGCCCTCGACGCGGACCCGGTCCATGAGACGCAGCCGGTGGCCGAGTCGGGGCAGCTCCTGGTGGAGGCAGGTGCCGATGTGCCCGGCGGCGCCGGTGATAAGGGTGAGCATGAAGGGACGGTAGCGGCGCGCACCGACATGATCCTCCTCGGTGGGCGCCATGGCCCCGGTGCCGTCCGGTCCCCCACCTGGGGCAGGATGGTGGCCAGCCGACCCCGGGCGGCCTCTCCGCCCTGCGCCGGACCACGCGAGAACGTGCGATTGGAGAGCAGCACCGATGACCGTCTGGAGCGTCGACGCCCGCACCGGCGACCGCCGCGGCGAGTTCGCCGAGTCAACCGCCGAGCAGGTCGATCAGGCCTGCCGTACCGCCCAGGCGACCCTGCGTGAGCTGGACGCGGCGGGCCCGCGCGGCCGGGCGGAACTGCTCGACGCGATGGCCGCCGAACTCCAGGCCGCGGGCGACGCGCTGATCGCCGCCGCCGACGCGGAGACCGCGCTCGGCGTGCCCAGGCTCACCGGCGAGGTGGGCCGCGCCGCCGGGCAGTTCCGGCTGTTCGCCGAGGCGTTGCGCGAGGGCTCCTACCTTGACGTGCGGATCGACCGGGCCGACCCGTCGGCGGCGCCGCCGCGGCCGGACCTGCGCCGGATGAACGTGCCGATCGGCGTGGTCGCCGTCTTCTCCGCCAGCAACTTCCCGCTGGCCTTCAGCGTCAGCGGCGGCGACACGGCGAGCGCGCTCGCGGCGGGCTGCCCGGTCGTGGTCAAGGCCCACCCGCTGCACCCCGAGACTTCGGAGATCGCCCTGGCCGCGCTGCGCGCCGGGGCGCGCGCGGCGGGCCTGCCCGAGGACGTCGTCCAGCTCGTCCACGGCCAGGACGCCGGGATCGCGCTGGTCCGCCATCCCGTCGTGAAGGCCGTCGGCTTCACCGGATCGGTGCCCGGCGGGCGCTACCTGCATGACGTGGCGAAGTCGCGGCCGGAGCCGATCCCCTTCTACGGCGAGCTCGGCAGCCTCAACCCGCTGGTGATCACCCCCGGCGCGGCCGAGGCGCGGACCACGGCCATCGCGTCCGGTCTCGCGGCGTCCGCGACGCAGGGGTCGGGCCAGTTCTGCACCAAGCCGGGCCTCGTCCTCGCCCCCGCCACGGAAGCGGGCCGCGCGCTGGTCGAGGCGATGGCCGGTCACTTCACCGAGATGGGCCCGCAGGTGCTTCTCGGCGACGGCATCCGCGGCGGGTTCCTCTCCGGGGCGGACGCCCGTGCCTCACTGCCCGGCGTGACCGTGGCCGCCACCGGCAAGCCCGGCGACGACCGGCAGGTGACCGCGCGGCTGCTGACCGCGCCCGCCGCGCTGCTCGCCGACGAGAACGCGGCGGAACTGCTCCTCGAAGAGTGCTTCGGCCCGCTGACCGTCGTGCTGACGTACGCGGACGAGGAGGAGCTGGCGGCGACGCTGGCCGCCGTCCCCGGCAACCTGACCGCCACCCTGCACAGCGAGCCGGGCGAGGAGGAACTGGCCGCGCGGCTGGTGACCGTCCTGCGCGACCGCGCCGGCCGGCTGATCTTCAACGGCTACCCCACGGGCGTCGCCGTCACATGGGCCCAGCAGCACGGCGGGCCGTACCCGTCGGCCACCGAGCCGGCCACCACCTCGGTCGGCACGGCCGCGATCTTCCGTTTCCTGCGGCCGGTCGCCTACCAGGACACCCCGGCGGCCCTGCTGCCCGAGGCATTGCGCGACGGCAACCCGCTGGGGCTGCCCCGCCACGTGGACGGCGTCCTGGAACTGTGACCCTCCGGGGCCGCCGGCTTGTCCGTACCCGGCTCCTCCGGGCCCCGCATATCCGTACCCCGGCTTCTCCCGGCTCCCGGAATGCCTGACCGTAGGCGAGAATCGATCCCATGCGGTTCGGCATCCTGGGGCCCACTGAGGTACGGCGGGGCGACGGGCGTGCGGTTCCCGTGGGCGGGCCGCGCCTGCGCGCCCTCCTCGCGCTGCTGCTTTTGGACGCCGGCCGGGTCGTCACCACCGAGCGGCTGATCGACGGCCTCTACGGCACCGCGCCGCCGGCGGGGGCGGTCAACGCCCTCCAGGCGCAGATCTCCCGGCTCCGCAGCCTGCTCTCCGGGTCCCCGTCGGCCGACGGGGATCCGGTGGTGCGCCATCCCGCGGGCTACCTGCTGGCGGTCGATCCCGCGGACGTCGACGCGTACCGGTTCGAGCGGCTCGCGGCCGAGGGCCGGGGCGCCCTGGCGTCCGGTGACCCGGCACGCGCCGCCACGACGCTGCGCGCGGCACTCGACCTGTGGCGCGGGCCCGCGTTCGCCGATGTCGGCGACGCGCCGTTCGCGGCGGCCCAGGCAGTCCGGCTGGACGAGATGCGCCTCACCGCCGCCGAGGACCACGCGGAGGCCCGGCTCACGCTCGGCGGCCACCGCGAGCTGGTCGCGGAGCTCCAGGACCTGGTGGCCGCGCATCCACTGCGCGAACGGCTGTGCGGCCAGTTCATGCGGGCGCTGTACGCGTCGGGACGGCAGGCGCAGGCCCTCGCCGTCTACGAGGAGCTGCGGCGGCGGCTCGCCGACGAGCTCGGCGCCGACCCGTCGGCCGAGCTCGTCGGCGTCCACGTCGCCGTGCTCCGGGCCGATCCCTCCCTGGACGCCTCCCCCGCGCCGACCCGGCTGGGCCTGCCCGCCCAGATCACCGCACTGGTGGGCCGTACGGAGGAGCTGGACCGGGTGGGCAGGCTGCTCGCGGAGGCGCGGCTGGTCACGCTCACGGGCCCCGGCGGCACCGGCAAGACCCGGCTCGCGGCGGAGGCGGCGGCACGGCAGGACGGCGACGTCTGCTTCGTCGAGCTCGCCCCTCTCGGCGACGGCGCGGACCTGCCGCAGGCCGTGCTCGGCGCGCTCGGGCTGCGCCAGTCGGGGTCGATCACAGCCGCTCCCGGCAGGCAGGCGCCCGATCCTTCGGCCAGGCTGGCGGCGGCGCTCGCGGGCCGTTCCCTGCTGCTCGTCCTGGACAACTGCGAACACGTCGTCGACGCCGCGGCACGGCTCGTCGCGCTCCTGCTCGGCTCCTGCCCCGGCCTGCGCGTCCTCACCACCGGCCGGGAGGCACTCGGCATCACGGGGGAACGGCTCTGCCCGGTGCCGCCCCTCGCGCTGCCGCCGCCGGGCACATCCACCTCCGAGACGCTCGGCTATCCCGCGCTGCGGCTCTTCGCGGAGCGCGCCGTGGCCGTACGACCGGACTTCCTGATGGAGGCGGACGAGGCGGAGGCCGCCCTGCGGATCTGCGAGACGCTCGACGGGCTGCCGCTGGCGATCGAGCTGGCCGCGGCCAGGCTGCGCTCCCTGACCGCGGCGGAGGTGGCCACCCGGCTCGGCGCCGTCGGGGAGGGGACGCGGCGGGACAGGTTCGAACTGCTGTCCCGCGGCAGCCGTACGGCACAGCCCCGGCACCGCACGTTGCGCGCGGTGGTGCAGTGGAGCTGGGACCTGCTCGACGGGAGCGAGCAGGTGCTCGCCAGGCGGCTGACGGTCTTCGCGGGCGGGGCGACCCTGGAGGCCGCCGAGCGGGTCTGCGGCCTGCCGGACACCGACGGCGTTCTCGCCTCCCTCGTGGACAAGTCGCTGGTCGAGGTCGTGGGCGGCCGCTACCGGATGCTGGAGACGATCCGCGCCTTCTGCGCCGAGCGGCTCCGCGAGGCCGACGAGGAGGAGCGGCTGCGCCGGGCGCACATCGCCTATTTCACCGAGCTGGCCGAGACCGCCGATCCGTACCTGCGGCGCACGGAGCAGCTTGAGTGGCTCCGACGGCTGGACCAGGAACACGACAACCTCCACGCCGCCCTCCACCGGGCCACGGAGGCAGAGGATCTGGAGGACGCGCTGCGGCTCCTCTCCGCCCTGGCGGGGTACTGGTTCCTACGCGGCCTGCGTGCCGAAGGAGCGGCGTTGGGCGTGACCCTCCTCAGGAAGATCGGGCCGGAACCCCCTCCCGGCCTCGACGAGGAGCACGCGCTCTGCGCGCTGACCGCCGCCTCGTCCGGCATCGACGCCCCCGAGATCGGCCCGTCGCTGGAGCGCGCCATCCGGTTCGTCGACCAGGCGGAGACCTCGCCCCGCCAGCCGTTCGTCACCGTGCTGCGCGCCGTCATCGTGGGGCCTCCGCCGGACTGGGACACCACCGACGAGCTCCAGTACCGGCTCGAACGAATCTCCCCGGATCCGTGGATGCACGCGCTGGGCCAGTTCAGCCGGGGATACCTCCATGTCTTCCGCGGGCGCCCGGCCGACGCGGAGCGGGAGCTGACCTCGGTGCTCGGCGCCTTCCGGTCCATCGGTGATCGCTGGGGAATGGTGGCGACCCTGTCCGGGCTCGCGGACCTGGCCACCTGGCGAGGGGATTGGGCACGATCGGCGGCGCTGACCGACGAGGCGCTCGATCTCGCGGAACGGCTGGAGGCCACCATCGACGTGGCCGAGATGCTGTGCCGACGGGCCGAGGGCCGGAGCCGGAACGGTGACGAGGCCGGAGCCCTGGCCGACTACGAACGCGCCGCCGAGCTGGCCCTCGGGGCGGGCGCTCCCGAGGTCGTCGCGGCGGCTCACCTCGGGCTCGGCGAGTTGGCCCGGCTGCGCGGCGACCTGACCGAGGCGTCCCGCAGGTGTGAGTTCGCGCTGGAGAGCTGCACCACGGACGCGTTCGCCGTCGAGGAGACCCGGGCGCGCGTGTACGTCGCGCTGGGCTGGATCTCCGAGGCGGAGGGCGACGCCGACATGGCGCTGGCCTGGCACCGGCGGGCGCTGACGGTCGCGCACGATATCCGCAACCTGCCGCTCATGGCCCTCGTCGCCGAGGGCCTCGCCGGGGTGACGCTCCTCTCCGGTGACGCGGAACGGGCCGCGCTGCTTCTGGGCTCGGGCACGGCACTGCGCGGCTGCGACCGGGCCGGGCACCCCGACCTCGTCCGCGTCATGACCGCGGCCAGGTCCATGCTCGGCACCGCCGCGTACGAGTCGGCCCGCGCGCGGGGCGAGGAGATGGCGCGCGGCGGTATCCGCGCGATCGGCGCCTCTCCCCATCCGGTGCTGACCGTCATGGAGGAGCACCTCATGACACTCGGCCGCTAGAGCGGGCGCGTACGGCCCTGGTTGGGCCTGTGGGCCCGTGTGCGGCGCGCAGGAGCCACCCCGCACGGGAAGCCGGTGAGGGACCCGTGACGGCCCGCTGACGGGGTGCCGCGCCCGCCGTCAGCGTCTCGTCGGCGTTCCGTCAGCGGTCCCGGCGAATCTGCCGGACATGGAGAACATCACCCCTGGACGCCGCTGGGGCACGCTGGCGATCGCGTGCCTGGCCGTACTGCTGCTGTCCATCGATCTCACCGTGCTGCACCTCGCCGTGCCCAAGCTGGTCACGGACATGAACCCGTCGGCCACCCAGCTGCTGTGGATCACGGACATCTACGGCTTCGCGCTGGCCGGGCTGCTGATCAGCATGGGCAACCTCGGCGACCGGATCGGGCGCAAACGGCTGCTGCTCATCGGCGCCGTGACGTTCGGGGCGGCCTCCCTGGTGACGGCGTACGCTCCGAACCCCGAGCTGCTCATCGCCGCCCGAGCGGTGCTCGGCGTCGCCGGCGCCACGATCATGCCGTCCACGCTGTCGCTCATCCGCAACGTCTTCACCGACCCCAAGGAACGGACCTCCGCGGTCGGCATCTGGAGCAGCGTCACGGCCGTCGGCTTCGCCCTCGGACCCATCGTGGGCGGCGCGCTGCTCGAGAGGTTCTGGTGGGGATCCGTCTTCCTGATCAATCTGCCCGTTGTCGCGGTGATCCTGGTGGCGGGCCTCGTGGTGCTGCCGGAGTCGCGCAACCCCCGGCCGGGACGCCTCGACGTCATCAGCGTCCCGCTGTCGGTCGTCAGCGTGCTCGCGCTCGTCTACGCCCTCAAGGAGGCCGCGCACAACGGCGTCGCCCACGTCCCCGTCGTCACCGCGGCTCTGATCGGGGTGGTCGCCCTCGCCGTTTTCATCCGGCGGCAGACCCGGATCGCCGAACCGCTCATCGATGTACGGCTGTTCCGGCGCAGGGCCTTCTCCGCCTCGGTCGGCGCCGAGCTCATCGCGATGTTCGCGATGCTCGCCATGTCTTTGGTGTTCGCGCAGTACTTCCAGCTCGTCGCGGGCCTGTCACCGCTGGTCGCCGCGCTCGCGAGCATGCCGGGCGGTCTCGCCGGAGGCGTGGGAGGCGCGCTCGCCGGGACGCTGGTGCACCGCTGGGGGCGGGCCAGGGTCGTCGCCCTGGGGCTCGCCATGACCGCTGTCTCGTTCGCCATGTTCCGCGGGCTCGGGACCGAGTTCGACTACCGCTATGTCCTGGCCGCGATGATCCTCCAAGGCATCGGCATCGGCTTCACCTTCGCCGTCACCAACGACACGGTGCTCGCCTCCGCCCCGAAGGAGCGTGCGGGCGCGGCCGGCGCGATCTCCGAGACCGCGCACGAGATGGGCGGCGCCCTGGGCATCGCCGTACTGGGCAGCGTGCTGAACAGCGTCTACAGCAGCGGGCTGCGGCTCCCCGCGAACCTTCCGCCCGGAGCGGAGGACCGGATCCGCGAGACGCTCGCGGGCGCGTTCGAGGTGGCGGCCACGCTGCCCGGCGACGTCGCGGGAGCCGTCACGACCGCGGCCGAGCGTGCCTTCGTCGAGGGCGTCCACACCACCGTGCTGACCGGCGCGGGCATCCTGCTCGCCCTCGCGCTGGTGGCCCTGTACGCGCTGCGCGGCGTGCCGAAGGTCATCCCCGAGCAGGAGGAGCCGGCGATCGGCCCCGTCCCGGAGAAGATCAGCTGACCAGGGAGAGCCACCGGTGGTGGGCGCCGCCGAAGGGCTCGATCCTGCGGTTCACGGCGTCCATCAGCCAGGCGGCCGACCGCTCCGCCTGGCTGATGATCTCCGCGGGATAGCCGTACAGCACCTGGTGCTCGGCGAACTCGTCCTCATCGTCGAGATGCAGGCGCCCGTCGCGCATCCGCAGCACGTCGAGATCGAGATCGACCATGGTGACCTCACCGTCGCGCCACTCCGGCACGGTGGTGACGTCGCAGTAGATCTCCGCCTTGTGATCGTCGGGGTTGAACGTGGCCGTCCACCACGCGGCACGGGGGAAGAGGATCACGAACGGCCGCTTCCACACGACCGGCGGCTCCGTACCCCTGCTGCCGCTGGTCCCGGCCGGACACCCCACCCAGACACCGAACTCGTCGTCACCGAGCAGCCGCGCCGAATGGTTCCAGTGCAACGACCCGCCGTATTTGCGGTAGACGACCCTCACCTGATCCGCGTCGGCCGCCACGCCGGTCCTTTCCTCCGGAGGAAGATGATCGAACCGAACGTACGCGGTCCCGCGCCGCGGGCACAAGGCATGAGGAGCACCGGGGAACGCGTGGTTCCCCGGTGCTCCTCGCCGCTATACCTCGACCACCACAGGGATGATCATCGGACGGCGGCGGTAGGTGTCGCTCACCCACCGGCCGACCGTACGGCGGACCGCGCGGCGGATCTGCTGCACGTCCGCCACACCGTCCGCGGCCGCCTCCTGGAGGGCGATCTCGATCTGCGGGATCACTCCGTCGAGCGCCTCCGGGTCGATGCCCGAACCGCGTGCGGTGATCTCCGGGCCGCCGGTCAGCTTGCCCGTGGTCGAGTCGACCACCACGACGACGGAGATGAAGCCCTCGTCTCCGAGGATGCGCCGGTCCTTGAGCGCGATGTCCGTGATGTCGCCGACCGAGGTGCCGTCGACGAACACGTAACCACAGGAGACGGCGCCGCTGATCCGCGCCTGCCCGTCGACGAGGTCGACCACCACGCCGTCCTCGGCGATGACGATGTTCTCGTCCGGGACACCGGTCAGCCGCGCGAGCTGCGCGTGCGCCCGAAGGTGCCGCCACTCCCCGTGCACCGGCATGAAGTTCGACGGCTTGGTGAGGTTCAGCACGTACAGCAGCTCACCTGCCGCCGCGTGGCCGGAGACGTGAACGCGGGCGTTGCCCTTGTGCACGACCTTGGCACCCCAGCGGCTGAGGCCGTTGATGACCTTGTTGACCGCGGTCTCGTTGCCGGGGACCAGGGAGGACGCCAGCAGCACGGTGTCGCCGGCGGCGATCCGGATGGGGTGGTCGCGGTTGGCCATCCGGGACAGCGCGGCCATCGGCTCGCCCTGGGAGCCGGTGCAGATCAGCACCACGTCCTCCGGCGGCCGCTCCTCGATCTCCCGGGAGTCGACCAGGAGCCCGGCCGGCACCCGGAGGTAGCCGAGCTCGCGGGCCACGCCCATGTTGCGGACCATGGACCGGCCGATCAACGCCACCTTGCGCCCGTGCTTCTCCGCCGCGTCCATGATCTGCTGTACGCGGTGGATGTGCGAGGCGAAGCTCGCCACGATGATGCGCTTCTCCGCGGTGCGGAAGACGTCGTCGATGACCGGGGCGATGTCCCGCTCGCTGGTGACGAAGCCGGGCACCTCGGAGTTGGTGGAGTCCGACATCAGCAGGTCGACGCCCTCGGCTCCGAGCCGGGCGAAGCCGCCGAGGTCGGTCAGCCGCCCGTCCATCGGCAGCTGGTCCATCTTGAAGTCGCCGGTGTGCAGCACGATGCCGGCCGGCGTCCTGATCGCGACCGCCAGCGCGTCCGGGATCGAGTGGTTGACCGCGAAGAACTCGCACTCGAACGGGCCGAACCGGCGCCGCTCCCCCTCGACGACCTCGACCTTGACCGGCTGCATCCGGTGTTCGGAGAGCTTGCTCTCGATCAGGCCCAGGGTCAGCCGCGACCCGACCAGCGGCAGGTCCCTGCGCTCCCGCAGGAGGTACGGCACCGCACCGATGTGGTCCTCATGGGCATGGGTCAGGACGACCGCCTCGATGTCGTCCAGGCGGTCCCTGATGTAGTCGAAATCGGGCAGGATCAGGTCGATGCCCGGCTGCTCGGGATCGGGGAACAGCACCCCGCAGTCGACCACGAGCAGACGGCCGTCGAACTCGAAGACCGCCATGTTGCGGCCGATCTCCCCCAGTCCGCCCAGCGCGACGATGCGCAGGCCGCCCGCGGGTAGTGATGGCGGAGGCCCGAGCTCGGGATGCGGATGGCTCATGCGAACTCCTCGATCCGCGCGCCGCGGTTCCCGATCATTCCCCCGCTCACCGGGTCTCCCCGCCGGTCGGCTGGGTTCCCCGGGAATCGCGACAGTTATGTCTGGTGATGCGCTCGCTCATTCGTCTCCATTGTCACTAGCTATCTGCAAGCTTCAGGCCGCCCGCGACGAGGTCCACGCGCAGCATCGCGATCTGCTCTTCCGTCGCGTCGACGAGCGGCAGTCGTACGTGACCGGCGTCCTGGCCGATCAACCTCAACGCGGCCTTCGTCGCGATCGCCCCCTGGGTCCGCGTCATGACACCCGCGACCACGGAGAGCAGGCGGCGGTGCACGTCCAGGGCACCGGCGACGTTTCCGGACCGGTAACGCTCGATCATGGAGGCGAGGTCCGCGCCGGCCACGTGGCCGACCACGCTGACGAACCCCGCCGCGCCGACGGACAGCCACGCCAGGTTCACCAGGTCGTCACCCGAGTAGAACGCCAGGTCGGTGGCCGCCATCACCTGCGATCCCGCGAAAAGGTCGCCCTTGGCGTCCTTGACCGCGACGATCCGCGGATGCTGGGCCAGCCGTATGAGGGTCACGGTCTCGATCGGCACCCCGGTCCGGGCGGGAATGTCGTAAAGCATCGCCGGAAGGCCGGTCGCGTCAGCCACAGCGGTGAAATGACGATAAAGGCCCTCTTGCGGCGGTTTATTGTAATAGGGAGTCACCACCAGGAGGCCATGCGCCCCCGCACGCTCCGCGGCCCGGGCCAGCTCCACGCTGTGGTGGGTGTCATTGCTGCCCGCTCCGGCCACCACCGTGGCCCGATCGCCCACCGCCTCGATCACCGCGCGGAGGATGCGATCCTTCTCAGCGTCGGTGGTGGTGGGGGACTCTCCCGTCGTGCCGCTCACGACCAGTCCGTCGTTGCGCTGCTCGTCGACCAGATAGGCGGCGAGACGCTGGACACCCTCGTAGTCGACCGCCCCATCCTGGGTGAACGGGGTGACCATGGCGGTCAGCATGCGGCCGAAGGGGGCGTCAGAGGTTCCAGTTGGCGATGCCATAGACCGAACGCTACCTGGATCCACCGAATCGGTGGACCTCGCCACCCCGTTACACGGACGGCACCGCCCGGGGCCGGTGAGGACGGGATGGAAAGAGGCCGCCGATATGTGCTCGGGGGTACACAGATCAGCGGCCTCTACCGATGAATCGCCGTATCTTACGAGCGCGTTACACACAGCCGACGAGAATTTTCCGAACTTCGGGGCCGGCGGGCGTTCTCCCAGCTCACCGCACCTCCCCGATGAGCAGCCTGAGCCACAGGATCTCCATTCTCGCCGTGACGAGCCGCTCGCTCTCGTGGACCCTGGACCCGTCGGGCCCGCGTACGGTCCGGCGGATGAACACCAGGCCGCCCGAGTGGCACAGCTCGTAGATCGTCGCCTTGCACTCGCAGGTATGCCTGCGTACGCGGACCCGGTCGCTGCGCTGGGCCGGCACGAGCCAGTTGATCTTTTCGTGCTTCTTCTGCAACGGAGCCACGTGAACACCGTGGTACGGCCCGGGAATCGGACTTTCCGGTACCGCCGTAGGGGGCGAATCCATCGCCGGCGCACCTTTCACCATCTGATCCGCAAAGTTGGAATCACAGACATGGGCCATTACTCTGGGTTGTCCATCGGATACGCCAAGATTGGGCGACCGCATCAAGGCCCACCCCCAGGGATGGATGATGGCCAATTCCGACCCGGTCTACCTGCGCGTAGTTGAGGACATCCGACGCCAGATCGTCGATGGCACTCTGCCGCCGGGCGCACCGATCCCCTCACGGCACCAGATCACGCGGAAGTACAGCGTCGGCGAGACCGCGGCACGGCACGCGTTGCGCGTGCTCGCGCACGAAGGGCTCATCGTCGGACGTGTCGGCTCCGGCCACCGCGTCCGCGAGAAACCGACACTGCTTCCGCTCTATCGAAGTCGCCTGCCCGACACGCTCGCGACGTTGCCGTCGGACGTACAGGGCGGCGGATATCGCCCCACATGGAGCTGGCGGAGCGAGCTCTCGGAGGCTCCTCCGGAGATCGCCCAGCGGCTGAGACTCGGCCACGGCAGCCAGGTGACCAAGGTCTGGCACGTGGTCCGCGGCGACGGCCGGCCCATACAGCTCGCCACCTCCTATGAGCTGGTGGAGTTCAGCCAGGGCCACGGCCCCGACGAAGGCACCGCCGAGCGCAGGAGCGTCCTGGAACGGATGGCGGCCTCCGGGACGAAGATCACCGAGATCACCGAGAGCGTGCACATCAGGGTGCCGCAGCCGATCGAGAGCGACCTGCTCGAACTCCCGGCCGGGGTCCAGGTGATGCATGTCGAGCGCACCCACTGGACCGGCGACCGTCCCGTGGAGACCAGCGACATCGTGATCCCCGGCGACCGGTTCCGCCTGGTCTACGGGATTCCGGTCCAGCTCTGACTGTCGGTGGCCGCTGGTAGAACCGATCCGGATTCCCCATCCGGAGGTGGCGATGCGCGTCAAGGATCTGCCGGCGACCGACCAGCCCCGCGAGCGCCTGCTCGCCTCGGGTCCGACCGCGCTCGCCGACCGGGAGTTGCTCGCGCTGCTGCTCGGCTCGGGCAGCAAGGGCGCCAACGCCGTCGAGCTGGCCTCACGGCTGATCGCGCACTGCGGCGACCTGGGAGAGCTGGGCCGGTCCGAGCCCCATCGCCTGCTTGCGGTTCCCGGCGTGGGCCCCGCCAAAGCGGCCCGCGTCGCCGCCGCCTTCCAGCTCGTACGGCGTGCGCAGGCCGAGCCGGAGCGCACCCGCATCACCTGTTCGGGTGACCTGGCCGCCGCCGCGGCGCCACTCCTGCACGGCCAGGCGAAGGAACGCCTGGTCGTGCTGGTCTGCGACGCCAGAGGCAACGTCCTGCGGCGGACCCTGGCCAGCGAAGGGGGAAGCGACCACACCCCCGCGCCCATTCGCGACATCATCACCACCGTCCTCGTCTGTGGCGGAGCCGCCTTCGGCCTCGCCCACAACCACCCCAGCGGCTCGCTGGAGCCCAGCCACGCCGACCTCGAGGTCACCGCCCGCCTCCACAAGGCGGCCGAGACCGTCGGCCTGCGCTTCCTCGACCACGTGATCGTCACCGACACGCGCTGGCGCCGGATCCCGCTTCCCCCTCCGGAAAACCCCTGATCGCACGATGATACGTCTGGTTGTATCGTTCTGTCTAATGTAAAGGAACCATTGGCCCATACAGGCATAGCTCGACGAGACCCCTCGTAGCTGGTCGCCTATCTTGCGGACGTGCTTGATCATGATGGCGACACCCACCTCTATGTGCAGATCGCCGAGATCATTAGGCGGCAGATCCTGCACGGCGAGCTCGCACCGGGGAACGCGGTCCCGAGCGAGGCCGCGATCCAGAGCCAGTTCGGAGTGGCCAGGACGACAGCGCGCCGGGCGTTCCACATGCTCCGAGAAGAAGGGCTCATCTACACCGTCCAGGGCGAGGGTACGTTCGTGGGCCCACCGGGCGAGGCGCCTCGTGAGCAGCGCAGGACGCCGCTGTACCGGCAGATAGCGGACGACGTCATCGCACGCATCCGCCGCGGTGAGCTGCGCCCGCGCCGACCGATACCTAGCGAGACCACGCTCCTGCAGCAGTACGACGTGGCACGCGAAACGGTGCGCAGGGCCGTCGCACTCCTTCGCGAGGAGAAGTGGGTCTACACCGTCCCGCAGCGAGGCAGCTTCGTCTCGCCGGAGGAGAACTGGCCCAAGGGTTAGCGAATCCAGTCAACTGGTCGTACCGGTACGTCTGCCCTCGGAACGTGCTTGATCGAGATGGACCGATCCCGGTCTACAGACAGATCGCCGAGATCGTGCGGCTGCGGATCGACCGCGGCGATCTGATGCCGGGCGAGGCGATTCCCAGCGAAGCGGAGCTGGAGGACGAGTACGGCATCGCTCGGATGACAGCACGACGCGTGGCCCGCGAGCTCAGGGAACTGGGCCTCGTCCACACGGTCCAAGGAGAGGGCACATTCGTCGGGCAACCGGGAACGCCCCGGTCCGCCGAGCGCACACCCATCTATCACCGGATAGCCGCCGACATCAGCGCCCACATCCGCAAGGGCGAGCTTCAGACCAACAAACCGATCCCCAGCGAGAAGTCGCTCATGCGCCAGTACGGCGTGGCGAAGGCCACCGTCCGGCAGGCCGTGGCGTTGTTGCGCATGCAGGGTTGGACATTCACCGTCGCCTACCGAGGGACCTACGTCTCGCCCCGGGAGAAATGGCCGGCGGACTAGCGGTCCCGTCCATGACGGTGAACTCAGCCGTCCCCTCCCCCGAACAGATGGCCGGATCCCCTGACTCTCGCGGTCATCTCGGGCACCGCCACGAGGGGGTATGCCACGTTCCTGGAAATTCGCGACGTTTTCCGACGGTTTGAGGGTAGTCACCATGTGCGGGACGGCCTATTCCTGCCGTGCCGTGATCGTCCCGACAAGAGGTCCGGGGGGGATCTCATGGTGAGACGGATTGTCCTACTGTTCGCCGTCATGATCACCGCC
Source organism: Microtetraspora glauca (assembly GCA_001570385.1). Classification (GTDB taxonomy): domain Bacteria; phylum Actinomycetota; class Actinomycetes; order Streptosporangiales; family Streptosporangiaceae; genus Microtetraspora; species Microtetraspora glauca. The sequence goes on from BBYL01000017.1 coordinate 156,168, forward strand.
CTCGTGGCGGGGGCCGCCGGCGCTGTCGCGCAACCCAGTCCCAGCCCCACTCACAGCCCCACGCACAGTCCCACGCACAGTCCCAGTCCCAGTGTGAGCGAGCAGGACCGTACGTTCCTGATCGAGGCCCATCAGGGCAATCTGGCGGAGATCCGAGCCGGAAGGCTGGCGGAATCGAAGGCGACCACAGCGTCCCTGCGCCAACTGGGCACCAGGCTGATCAAGGATCACACGAAGCTCGACACGAAGGTACGGCAGGTGGCCAAGGAGGTCGGCGTCCAACTGCCCAGGGAACCGACCAAGCAGCAGCAGTCCAGCCTCAAGCAGGTGAGCGGGCTGAGCGGCACCAACTTCAACCGCGCATGGGTCCACATGCAGCAGATCGCCCACCGCCAGACCCTGGCAGCCGTCAACAAGGAGCTTTCGAGCGGCTCCTCGGAACCGGTCAAGAGGGTGGCGCAGCAGGCGAAGCCCATCATCAAGGAGCACCTGGCGCTCCTGAAGCAGCAGCAGGCGAGCATGTCTCCGCGCCCGCGCACGAGCACGCCGACCGCGCGCCCCACTCACTGATGAGCGGCCCACTCGGCGCCTCACCGGCGCTTCACTGAACGGCGCTTCACTGAACGGCGGAGCGGTACAGCCGTCTCCGGCGGGCCCGCCTCCGGGGGCGTCCGCGCGCGAGGGAACTCGCGGTGACTCAAGGACGACCTCGGAGGCGAAACCCGTCAGCCGACTCAGAACGCGGGCCCCGAAACGCGGGCCCCAGCCAGACGGGCCCCGGGACACACGGGGCTCAGACACTCGGCACCCAGACACACGGGTCCCGACGCACGGGGCCCAGACACACGGGGCCCTGCCCGACGGGCCCCCGACACGCGGGGCCAACCAGACAGTCAGACCGCCGGACGCTGTTCAGAACCCCGGGTGGGCAGCGCCGGCCCCAACCTGAGCCCCGCCGTTACACGATTCACGCGCTGTCCGGAGGCCTCGTCCCGGCTCCGCGGCTCACCTGAGTGACCGCCACGCACACCAGCACGGCGAACGCCGCCGCCACCGTGGCCCAGCCGAACCGCTCGCCCATCAGCAGCCAGGCCCAGAGCAGCGTCAGCAACGGCTGCGCGAGCTGGACCTGCCCCGCGCGGGCGATGCCGCCCATGGCCAGCCCGGCGTACCAGGGGACGAAGCCGAGGAACATCGACACCAGCCCCACGTAGGCCAGGCCGGCCAGCGAGACGCCGCTCGGCCGCGGATCGGTGGTGACCGCCAGCACGGCCGTCACCGGCACGGTGATCGGAGCCGCCACGACGAGGGAGTACGAGATGACACGCCAGCCCGGGGTCTCCCTCGCCAGCCGGCCTCCCTCGGTGTAGCCCGCGGCGGCACCCACCAGCGCCAGCAGCAGGAGCAGGTCGGCCCCCGCGAAACGGCCGCTTCCCCGGGTGAGGACGAAGACCGTGATGGACAACGCCCCGGCCGCGCAGGCGATCCAGAACAGCGCTCTCGGCCGCTCCCCCGCACGGAGGACGGCGCCGACGGCCGTCGCTGCGGGCAGCAGGCCGGTGAGGACCGCGGCATGGGCCGTGCTCGCCCCGCCGTGCAGTGCCAGGGCGCTGAACAGCGGAAAGCCGAAGACCACGCCCACCGCGATCACGAGGTACGCGCGCAGATGTTTCCTGGGCGGGAGCAGTGGGGCACCGGCCGCGGCGAGGCAGACGAGGGCGACCAGGGTCGCGATGCCGGCGCGCGAGAAGGTGACGAAGTACGGGTCGAACCCCCGCATCGCGAAGACGGTGCCGGGAAACGAGCCGGAGAACGACACGACGCCCAAGCCGGCGAGCACCGTCCCCAGCCATGCGTGCCGCGTGACCTGCCGGACCGTGGCGCCTCGCCTATCCCCAGGCCGCCCGGCGCCGCCCCGGCCCGCCGCTACCGGCGTCAACTCGATAGCGCTATTGTCATCTCTCATGAATGACGATAGCAGTATCGTCCGTCTGGCCGCGATCCTCCGTGGCGAGGCAGAGCGGTCCCGGCCGGGCGATCGGCTGCCGTCGAGCCGCGAGTTGATGCGGCGGCACGGCGTCAGCCCCGTGACGGTGTCCCGTGCCATCGCGCAGCTGACCGCCGAAGGCCGGATCGTGACCAGGCCGGGCAGCGGGGCCTTCGTGGCCCCCGCGCGCGGGTACGCCGCCGAGGCGCCCGACCTGTCGTGGCAGACGGTGGCACTCGGAGATCGGGTGGTCGACGACTCCGCGGTCGCCGGGTTGCTCGCCCGGCCGGCCGACGGTGTGATCCCGCTGACCGGCGGCTATCTCACGCCCGACCTGCGCCCGATGAAGGCCCTGTCGGCCGCCGCCGCGAGAGCCGTACGCCGTCCGGAGTCGTGGTCGCTGCCCCCACTGAACGGCATCGCCGGCCTGCGGCGATGGTTCGCGAGCGAGGCGGGCGGCGCGGCGACGCCGGACGACGTCCTCGTGGTCAGCGGGGGCCAGGCCGGGCTCACCCATGCCTTCCGATCGCTGGCCGCCCCGGGCGAGCCCGTCCTGGTCGAGACCCCCACCTACCCGGGGGCGCTGGCGGCGGCCAAGGCCGCGGGGTTGCGGCCGACCGCCGTACCGATCGACCAGGACGGCGTACGGCCCGACCTGCTGGCTGAGGCGTTCGCCGTCACGGGGGCGCGGGTCTTCCTCTGCCAGCCCACCCTGCACAACCCCACCGGCGCGACTCTCACCCCCGAGCGCAGGCAGCAGGTGCTCGCGGTCGCGCGGGCGGCGGGGGCGTTCGTGATCGAGGACGACTACGCCCGCTATCTCGGAGACGGTCCCGCCCCGCCCTCCCTGGGGTCGATGGACACGCACGGCACGGTCGTGCACATCATCTCGCTGAGCAAGATCTCCGCGCCGAGCATGCGGGTGGCGGGCGTCGTGGCCCACGGCCCGGCGGCGCACCGCCTCCGGGCGAGCCAGGTGGTGGAGTCGTTCTTCGTGGCCCGCCCGCTCCAGGAGACCGCGCTGGAGTTCGTCACCTCGCCGGGCTGGCGACGACACCTCGCCGCCGTGCGGCAGGAGATCGCCGCCAGGCAGGAGGCGCTTCTCACCGGCCTGGCCCGGCACGTGCCGGAGGCGGAGGTCCACCTCCGGCCGCGCGGTGGCCTGCACGCCTGGCTCCGGCTCCCCCAGGGGACGGACGAGGCGGCGGTCGTGGAGGCCGCACAACGCCGGGGGGTGACGGTCAGCCCGGGCCGCATCTACTACCCGTCGGAACCGCCAGGAGCGCGCCTCAGGGTCACCCACATCGCGGCGACCGGCCTGGCCGAACTCGACGAGGGGATACGCCGCCTCGGTGCCGCGTTCCGGGAGCAGACGGGATCGCCGACCGGATGGCAGGAGCGCCGCGGACATCCATGACGACGCCGGTCGTACGCCCGTGAAGGTGCCGGTTATCACGCAACCTCCGACTCCCATACAGTGGTCACAGGAGGGGATCACGCAGATGACAGGCCCCGCGGAACTGCTCCGCGACTTCGTGAACACCTACGATGTCGAGTCGGACGTCGACGATCTCGCCTCACCGGCCGAGCTGGCCGTGTGGCTGCGCGAGCGCGGCCTGACCCAGGAGGGGGATCGCGCGGTCGACGGCGACCTCGCCCTCGCCGTCCGCCTGCGCGAGGGCCTCCGTGACGCGTTGCGTCACAATCACGACGCGACGCCGTACGAGATCGGGGAGGGTCTCGACGCGGCCCTGGCGGCGCTCCCGCTGCGCGTGACGCTGTCCGGAGGGGTGCCCGCGCTTGAACCCGCGGCGTCCACGGCATCGGTGTCCGAGCCATCCGGCGGCTCCGGGATTTCTGGGGTGTCCGGGATGTCCGGCGCACTCGCCCGGATCGCGGCCTCGATCCCGGCCGCGCATGCCGACGGGATGTGGCCCCGACTGAAGGTGTGTGCGGAGAGCACATGTCAGTGGGCCTTCATAGACTCGTCCAAGAACCGCTCGCGGTCCTGGTGTTCCATGCGTGTTTGTGGAAACCGCACAAAAACTCGGGCATATCGGGCACGACGCCAGGCGGACGGTTCGTCCCGCGTCTCCTGACCAGTACGGTGATACATGCACAGAGAGGAGCCGGCCGAATGGGTGTTAGATCTGCCCGTCTGGAAGACGTCGACGCGGTAACGAGCACCCAGATCAGGGCGTGGAAGTGCGGTTATCGCGACTTCCTCCCTCCCGGCCCGCTGGAGCAGATGACCGGTCCCGCCGCGGAGAAGATGTGGCGCCGCCAGTGGGACGAGGCGATCCTCTCGCCGCCCACACCGCGTCACCGCGTCCTCGTCGCGGTCGAGCGCGTGGTCCCCGACACGGACGCCTTCGCGGCCCTCGGGCCCGGCGGCATCCTCGCCAGCGCGGCGTCCCGGGCGTCCGACCGGGTCGTGGGGCTCGCCTCGCACGGCCCCGCCGAGGACCCCGACCTCCGCCCCTCCACGACCGCGGAGCTGCTGACCCTGCTCGTCGATCCCAACCACATCCGCCGTGGCCACGGGAGCCGCCTGCTCAACGCCACCGTCGACCACCTGCGCGAGGACGGCTACAGCACCGTCGTCACCTGGGTGTTCGCCGACAACCACCCGATGCTCGGCTTCCTCGAGTCGGCGGGCTGGGGCGAGGACGACGCGGAGCGCGTGCTCGACATGGGCCGTCCCATCAGGATGATCCGGCTCGGCACCGACATCAGCTGACCTGCCTCAGGCATGATCAGGATTACCCGCCGGTCTCTCCGTCGCCATGGGCGTGGCGCGGCCGGCGGCGCACGCCCCATCCGCCCGGGGCCGGCACGCGGCCGCGCGGGCGATCTCGCCGGCCCACGGTTCGTGACCGTGCACAGGCTCCCACCCTCACGTGATCTCGCAAAGGTATAGACGTGGCCACACCAGCTCAATGGGTCGCGGGAGCGCGCCCTCGTACTCTTCCCGCCGCGGTCGTCCCGGTCGCCGTCGGCACCGGTGTCGCCGTGGCCGAGGGCGGAGCCGTCTGGTGGCGGGCCCTCCTCGCCCTGTTCGTGGCGCTCGCGCTGCAGATCGGGGTCAACTACGCCAACGACTACAGCGACGGCGTCCGGGGCACCGACAAGGAGCGGGTCGGTCCGATGCGCCTCGTCGGGTCCGGCGTGGCCACGCCCAAGAAGGTGCTCGCCGCGGCCCTGGGATGCTTCCTCGCCGCCGCTATCGCCGGCCTGGTGCTCGTGGTGGCCACCCGCGCCTGGTGGCTCCTGCTGGTGGGGCTCCTGTCGATCCTGGCCGCGTGGTTCTACACCGGCGGATCCCGCCCGTACGGCTACCGCGCCATGGGCGAGATCTCGGTGTTCGTGTTCTTCGGCCCCGTCGCGGTGGCCGGGACGACGTACGTCCAGCTTGAGCGACTGCCCTGGCTCGCCCTGGCCGCCGCCGTCCCGGTGGGGCTGCTCGCCTGCGCACTCCTCGTCGTCAACAACCTGCGCGACATCGTGACGGACGGACCGTCGGGCAAGCGCACGCTCGCCGTCGTCCTCGGCGACGGCCGCACCCGGCTGCTCTACGCGGCCGCGCTGATCGTGCCCTTCGCGATCGCGCTCGCCGTCGTCCCTGACCGGCCCTTCGCCGCCATCGCCGTGCTCGCGCTCCCGTTCGCCGTCGCGCCCATCCAGACCGTCCGCTCGGGAGCGACCGGTCCCGCGCTCATCGCGACACTGCAGCAGACCGGCCGCCTGCAACTCGCGTTCGGTGCCCTGTTCACCCTCGGCCTCGCCCTCTGAGCACGCCGCCCGGGGCTACCCGCGGGTGACGCTCACAGGTCGAGGAGGTTCTCCAGGCCGACCGTCAGCCCGGGAAGCTCACGCACCCTGCGCACACCGAGAAGCACGCCCGGCGTGAACGAGGACCGGTTCATGGTGTCGTGCCGGATGGTGAGGATCTCTCCGTCACCACCGAGCAGTACCTCCTGATGGGCGATCAGACCGGCCAGCCGTACGGCGTGGACGTGCACGCCGTCCACGTCGGCGCCTCGCGCGCCGTCCAGCTCCGAGCTCGTGGCGTCGGGCGAGGGACCGATGCCCGCCTTCCTGCGGGCCTCCGCCACCAGCTCCGCCGTACGGCGTGCCGTGCCCGAGGGGGCGTCCGCCTTGTTGGGGTGGTGGAGCTCGACGATCTCGACCGACTCGAAGTACTTGGCGGCCTGCTGGGCGAAGTGCATCATCAGCACGGCCGCGATGCCGAAGTTGGGGGCGATCAGGGCGTTGGTCCCCGGATTGGCCGCGAGCAGGGCGCGTACGGCGTCCAGCCGCTCGGCGGTCCAGCCCGTGGTCCCGACCACCGGATGGATGCCGTGCGTGACGCACCACTCGACGTTGTCCATGACCACGTCGGGATGCGTGAAGTCGACGACCACCTCGGCGCCGATCAGGGCGTCGAGCGGATCGTCCTTGTCGACGGCCGCCACAAGCTCCAGGTCGTCGGCCGCTTCCACGGCCTTGCAGACTTCCACACCCACACGGCCACGCGCGCCGAGAACACCCACCTTAATCACGGGCCAAGGCTATACCCGGCGATGCCGCCGATCTTCACGCGCTGTCCGCGGACGCGCGAGGGGCCCGGATCATCCCGATCCGGGCCCCTCGTGTGCTCTCAGCTGATCGCCGCGCTGAAGTCCTTGTCGGCGTACGGACCGATGACGGCGAGCGTCAGCGGCCGGTTGAGGATGTCCTGCGCGACAGCGTTGATGTCGTCGGGCGTGACCCCCTCGATCCGGGTCAGGACCTCGTCCACGGACATGAGCTGCTCGTAGACGAGCTCGCTCTTGCCGATCCGTGACATGCGGGAACCGGTGTCCTCGAGGCCGAGGACGAGCCCACCGCGCATCTGGCCCTTGCCGCGGGCGATCTCCTCGGTTGTGATGCCCTCGGCGACGACCCGCGCCACCTCGTCCCGGCAGATCTTCAGAACATCGTCGATCTTCGAGGGGAGGCAGCCGACGTAGATGCCGAACTGGCCCGTGTCCGCGTACTGCGAGGTGTAGCTGTAGGCGCTGTAGGCCAGGCCGCGCTTCTCACGGATCTCCTGGAACAGCCGGGACGACATTCCGCCGCCCAGCGCCGCGTTCAGCACGCCCAGGGCGAACCTGCGGTCGTCGCCGCGGGAGACACCGGTCGTGCCCAGCACCAGGTTGGCCTGCTCGGTGGGCCGGTCGATGACCCGGACACCGGATCGCTGCTCGACACCGGGACCGTCGAGACGGGGAGGAGCGGGGGTCGCGGGACCCGTCAGGGCGCCCGCGCGCTGGTACGCCGTGGCGACGAGTTCCACGACACGCTCGTGGTTCACGTTGCCCGCCACCGAGACGACCGTCGTCGGGGGAAGGTAGTACCTCTGGTAGTACTCGTGGATGCGGTCGCGGGTGAGCGCGTTGATCGAGTCGTCGTTGCCCAGGATGGGCCGCCCGATCGGCGTGTCGCCGTACAGCTCGGCGGAGAACTGCTCGTGCACGACGTCGGACGGGTCGTCGTCGTGCATCGCGATCTCCTCCAGGATCACGCCGCGCTCGGACTCCACGTCCTCAGGGGTGATGAGGGAAGAGGTGACGACGTCGGCCAGGACGTCGATCGCCAGGGGAAGGTCCTCGTCGAGCACCCGCGCGTAGTAGCAGGTGTACTCCTTGGCGGTGAAAGCGTTGATCTCTCCGCCGATGCCCTCGATGGACGCCGAGATCTCCATCGCGTCCCTCGTGGGCGTGCCCTTGAAGAGCAGATGCTCGAGGAAGTGGGTGGCCCCCGTGTGCTCGGGGGCCTCGTCACGGGAGCCGATGCCGACCCACATGCCGACGGCGACACTGCGCACTGTCGGCATGGTCTCGGTCACCACCCGGAGACCACCGGGAAGGACGGTGCGGCGGATGACCCCCGCACCGTCCTTACCGGGATAGAGGATGGTGGTCGTCACGAGTTGCGGTCGTCCCGTCCGCCACGGGTACGCCGGCGCGGCCGCTCGGTGCGCTCCTCCTGCTGCTGCGGCGCCTCGGCGGGCTCCGCCGCCTCGTCGCCGCCGGCGGCCTTCTCCGCGGCCTCCTTCTCGACGACCTCGACGGGCACGAGCGACAGCTTGCCGCGGGAGTCGATCTCGGCGATCTCCACCTGGATCTTCTCGCCGACGTTCATGACGTCCTCGACGTTCTCGATCCGCTTGCCGCCGTGCAGCTTGCGGATCTGGGAGACGTGCAGCAGGCCGTCCTTGCCGGGCAGCAGCGAGATGAACGCGCCGAAGGCGGCGATCTTCACGACGGTGCCCAGGTAGCGCTCGCCGACCTCGGGCATGTGCGGGTTCGCGATGCCGTTGATCAGGGACCTGGCCGCCTCCGCGGACGGGCCGTCGGTCGCGCCGATATAGATCGTGCCGTCGTCCTCGATGGTGATCTCGGCGCCGGTGTCGTCCTGGATCTGGTTGATCATCTTGCCCTTGGGGCCGATGACCTCGCCGATCTTGTCGACCGGGACCTTGATCGTGATGATGCGCGGCGCCGTCGGGTTCATCTCCGCCGGGGAGTCGATGGCCTCCTGCATCACGTCGAGGATCGCCAGGCGGGCGGCCTTGGCCTGCTTGAGCGCCGCGGCCAGGACCGACGCCGGGATGCCGTCGAGCTTGGTGTCGAGCTGCAGAGCGGTGATGACGTCCTTGGTGCCGGCGACCTTGAAGTCCATGTCGCCCATGGCGTCCTCGGCTCCGAGGATGTCCGTCAGCGTCACGTACTGGTCGCCCTCGCCGATGAGGCCCATGGCGATGCCCGCGACCATCTCCTTGAGCGGGACACCCGCGTCGAGGAGGGCCATGGTCGAGGCGCAGACCGAGCCCATCGAGGTCGAGCCGTTGGACCCGAGGGCCTCCGACACCTGGCGGATCGCGTACGGGAACTCCTCGCGGCTCGGCAGCACGGGGATCAGCGCCCGCTCGGCGAGCGCGCCGTGCCCGATCTCGCGCCGCTTCGGCGAGCCGACGCGGCCCGTCTCACCGGTGGAGTACGGCGGGAAGTTGTAGTTGTGCATGTACCGCTTGGTCCGCTCGGGGTTGAGCGTGTCGATCATCTGCTCCATGCGCAGCATGTTGAGCGTGGTGATGCCCAGGATCTGGGTCTCGCCGCGCTCGAACAGGGCCGAACCGTGGACGCGCGGCACGACGTGGACCTCGGCGTTGAGCTGCCGGATGTCCTTGGTGCCACGTCCGTCGATGCGGACGCCCTCGCTGATGACCCGCTCGCGCATGAGCTTCTTGGTCAGCGACCGGAACGCGGCGCCGACCTCCTTCTCACGCCCCTCGAAGTCCGCGAGCAGCTTCTCGGCCGCGAGCGCCTTGACGCGGTCGATCTCGGTCTCGCGCTCCTGCTTGCCGGCGATGGTCAGGGCGGCGGCGAGCTCGCTGCGCACCGCGCCGGTGACCGCCTCCAGGACGTCGTCCTGGTAGTCGAGGAAGATCGGGTACTCGGCGGTCTCCTTGGCGGCGACCTTCGCGAGCCTCGACTGCGCCTCGCACAGGACCTTGATGAACGGCTTGGCCGCCTCGAGGCCCTGGGCCACGGTCTCCTCGTTGGGCGCGACGGCGCCCTCGGCGACCAGCTTGAGCGTGTCACGGGTGGACTCGGCCTCGACCATCATGATCGCGACGTCACCGTCCTGCAGGACCCGGCCGGCGACCACCATGTCGAAGGTGGCGCCCTCCAGCTCGGCGTGCGTCGGGAACGCCACCCACTGGCCGTTGATCAGCGCGACGCGGACGCCGCCGATCGGGCCGGAGAACGGCAGCCCGGCGAGCTGGGTCGACAAGCTCGCCGCGTTGATGGCGACCACGTCGTACAGGTGCTCAGGGTGCAGCGACATGACGGTCGCCACGACCTGGATCTCGTTGCGCAGGCCCTTGACGAACGACGGGCGCAGCGGGCGGTCGATCAGGCGGCAGGTGAGGATCGCGTCCTCGGACGGCCGGCCCTCGCGACGGAAGAACGAGCCGGGGATCCGGCCCGCGGCGTACATCCGCTCCTCGACATCGACGGTGAGCGGGAAGAAGTCCAAGTTCTCCTTGGGATGCTTGGACGCGGTGGTGGCGGAAAGGACCATCGTCTCCTCGTCGAGGTAGACGACGGCGCTTCCGGCCGCCTGGCGCGCGAGCCTGCCGGTCTCGAACCGGATCGTACGCGTGCCGAACGAGCCGTTGTCGATAACGGCTTCCGTGCTGTGGACACCCTCCACGGGGGACCTCCTTCTCGGGTCGGTCTCCCCACGTCCGTGTGCTGCGGTCGAGGCAGCCTGACCGGCTTTCCCCTTCCTTTGCCGGCTCCCCGTCAGGTGCAGCGCCGGTCTTCGATCGAAGCGCCCGGTTCCCTCCGCGGCTTGCGCCGCATGACCGGGGGCCACTACCGAGGACCGGCCCTCTCACGCCGCGGATCGCGCGTGTTGTTTGCTTGCGGACGCGGGGCACTGTCTGTCGGGTCGAAGGAGCCTGCTCGGCTCCCTCCTCCCTTTCGGCTATTAAGTTTGCGCGGTGTCGCAGCCGCTCTCATGGCGACTCGCCGAACCGTAGGCCTATTTTGACCTGATATGTGAAAGGAGCGGCGTTGGATCGCCGCTCCTTTCCACCCTATCGACGAAGGCCGAGCCGCTCGATCAGCGAGCGGTAGCGGGTGATGTCCTTGGCCTGAAGGTACTTCAGGAGCCGGCGGCGACGGCCGACCAGCAGGAGCAGCCCGCGACGGCTGTGGTGGTCGTGCTTGTGGGTCTTCAGGTGCTCCGTCAGGTCGCTGATGCGCTTGCTGAGCAGAGCGATCTGAACCTCGGGGGACCCGGTGTCACCCTCGGTGGTGCCGTACTCGGCGACGATGGCCTTCGTGGTGGCGGTGTCGAGCGACACTGCATCTCCTTCTCTGGGAGGCACGCGTGACGATGGTTCCAGCCCGCGAACGACCGTGCGTGCCTACAGTCGCCGTGACAGTCCGGCCATGCGGCGGGTATGCCCGTATGGATGGCCGACATGCAAGGCTACCATCGCATCCCGGCAACCAGGACTGGCCGAATGCCGATCACTCCCTGGTCAGCCGCTGGTCAGGCGCCGCGCCTCGTCCACGTCGGCGTGCATCTGCTCGATGAGCGCGTCGATCGACTCGAACTTGAGGTTGTCGCGGAGCCGCGCCGTGAAGTCGACGGCCACGTGCAAGCCGTACAGGTCGAGATCATCCCGGTCCAGCGCGTACGCCTCGACGGTCCGGGTGACGTTCTCGAAGGTGGGATTGGTGCCGATCGAGATCGCGGCGGGCCAGAGTTGTCCCTCGTAACGCGACGGCGACTGGGTGCACTGCAGGTAGCCGGCGTAGACGCCGTCGGCCGGGATGGCCGTGTGCTGCGGCGACTCGACGTTGGCGGTCGGGAAGCCGAGCGCCCTCCCCCGCTGGTGGCCCCGCACGACCACACCCTCCACCCGGTGCGGACGGCCGAGCGCGGCGGCGGCGCCCTCGACGTCGCCCGAGGCGAGCCGCTCGCGGATCTGGGTGGACGAGATCGTCTCGCCGTCGCTCACCAGGGGGACACCTTCCACCACGAAGTCGTACTTCTCGCCCAGCGTGCGCAGGGTGTCGAGATCGCCGGAGGCCTTGTGGCCGAAGCGGAAGTTCTCCCCCACGACGACCCCCGCCGCGTGCAACCGGTCGACGAGCGCGGTCTGCACGAACTCGTCCGGCGACATGCGGGAGAACTCCAGCGTGAACGGCAGCACGCACACAGCGTCGACGCCCAGCGACCCCAGCAGGTCGGTGCGGCGGCGCGCGTCGGAGAGCTGTGGCGGGTGGCTGCCGGGGCGGACCACCTCGTCGGGATGGGGATCGAAGGTGACGGCGACGGAGGGAAGTCCGAGATTCGCGGCCATGTCCACCGCACGGGCCACCATCTGCTGGTGACCGCGATGCACACCGTCGAACACGCCGATCGTGACGACGGACCTGCCCCAGTTCTCGGGCACGTCGTCCAGTCCGTGCCAGCCCTGCACCTCGACCTCGATTCCTTTACTCGCCATCCGGCAGTAGACAAGACTGCCATGCCCGGACACCTGCCCGGGAACCAGCCCCCGCAGATCCACTTCTCACGGCACGAAGACGGCCAGTGGCCGGGCCGTCCGCCCCCGCTCCTCAACGAGCGCGAGGAGCGTGCCGTCGGGGGCGAAGACTCCGATGGGCCCGGAGCCGAGCCCCTCGGCGGGCAGGCGGCCCCCGTGCGCGACCAGGCGGGCCTCCTCCTCGGTCACGTCCCGGCGCGGGAAGGCCGCCGCCACCGCGTCCGCCATGGGGAGGATCGCGCATTCCTCCGCCAGCTGATCGATCGTCCGCGCCGACTCGATCGTGTACGGCCCGACGCGGGTACGGCGCAGCCGGGTGAGGTGCCCCCCGACCCCGAGCCCGTTCCCGAGGTCCCGGGCGAGCGCCCGGATGTAGGTGCCGCTGGAGCAGGTGATGACGGCGTCGATGTCCACGACGTCGCCCTCGCGGCGGATCGCGGTCACCTCGAACCCGTACACGGTGACGGGACGGGCTGCCAGCTCCACCTCCTCGCCCGCGCGAGCCAGCTTGTAGGCGCGTTCGCCGTTCACCTTGATCGCGCTCACCTGGGGAGGGACCTGCGTGATCTCCCCCGTGAGCGCCGCGATGCCCTTGCGGACGTCCTCGTCGGGAATGTGCCCCGCGGGCGTCGCGGCGACGGTCTCGCCCTCGGCGTCGTCGGTGTTGGTGCTCACGCCCAGCCGGATCGTGGCGTCGTACACCTTCTCGGTCAGTGCGAGATGGCCGAGCAGGCGGGTGGCCTTCTCGACGCCGACCACCAGCACCCCGGTCGCCATGGGGTCGAGGGTGCCCGCGTGGCCCACCTTGCGGGTGCCGGCGATGCCCCGCATCTTGCCGACCACGTCGTGCGAGGTCCACTCGGCGGGCTTGTCCACGATGATGAGCCCGCTCGGGGGCGGGGTTCGCCTGGCCTTGGCCGTGCGCATGAAGGTGATCCTCCGCAAGATGGTCGAGAGGTCGAATCGGCCCGGAGCGGGGCCGGGCGCTCAGGGCGAGAGCAGGGGCCGGAGTGCCGCCATGATGTCCGCCGGGGACTCACGGGACGAGAAGCCGGCGGCACGGGGATGGCCTCCCCCGCCGAGCGCGGAACAGGCCCGCGCCACGTCCACGGCCCCCTTGGACCGCGTGGACACGTTCCAGGCGCCCACGTCGTCCTCCTTGAGCACCACGGCGACGTCCGCCTCGTCGACTCGGCGGATGACGTCGATCATGCCCTCCACCTCGTCGTACGGCAGAGCGGCCGCGGCGCGGTCCGCCCGCGAGACGTAGGTCCAGACCAGGCCGTGACCGGCCGCGGCGGCGGGTTCGAGTGTGACCCTGCCGATCGCGACGCCGAGCACGGTGAGGTAGGCGAGCGGCGAGCCGTCCCACAGCTCCCGCGCGATCTCGTCGGGTCGCAGCCCGGCCCCGATCAGCCTCGCGGCCAGCTCGTGGACCTCGGGGGTGGTGGAGTACTTGAACGAGCCCGTGTCGGTCACCAGGGCGGTGTAGAGGCATGTCGCGACGTCGCGGTCCACGGCGAGCCCCAGCCGCCGGATGAGCTCGTCCGCAAGCACGGACGTGGCGGCGGCGGTGGGGTCCACCAGACACAGCGACCCGAACCCGGTGTTCGACGCGTGATGGTCCACCACGATCAGTTCGCCGGCTCGACCGGCGTGGGGGGCGAGCAGACCCAGCCGCTCCATGGTGGACGCGTCGAACGTCATCATCACGCCCGGGTCGGCGGGATATTCCGCAGGCTCCACGAGCAGGTCCTGGCCGGGCAGGAAGCGCAGCAGCCGGGGTACGGCGAAGCGGCGGTCACCGAAGGAGGCGACCACCGCCTTCCCCGCCCTCCTGAGGGCGAGGCCGAACCCGAGCATGGATCCGAGAGCGTCGCCGTCCGGCGACACGTGACAGGCCAGCGCGACCCGGTCGGCCGCGGCGATCAGCTCGACCGCGCGCGTCCAGTCCTCCTCGGAGGGGCCCTGCGGGGCGGACGGCCCCGTGCCTCGCTCGCCCACGTCCTGCGTCACGTTCCGCGTCACATCCCGGGTCAGATCGCCTGGCGGCCGGGGCGCCCGGAGTCGTCGTCGCCCTCGTCGCCGGCCACCTCGCCGTCGTAGGTCTCCTCGAAGCGGTACGGGTCGGCGTCCCCGGCGTGCACCGCGCCCTCGGCCTTCTTCGCGATCTCCGCGTCCTTGGCCCTGGCCACGGCGAACAGGTCGTCCATGTGGCGGGCGCTGTCCGGCAGCGGGTCGTGCACGAACGTCAGCGAGGGAGTGTGCCGCAGACCGGTCTGCCGGCCCACCTCGGAACGGATGATCCCCTTGGCGCTCTCCAGCGCCGCGGCCGTACCGGCTCGCTCGACCTCCGAACCGAAGACGGTGTAGTAGACCGTCGCGTCGCCGAGATCGGCGGTGATCCGGGCGTCGGTCACCGTCACGAAGCCGAGACGCGGATCCTTGATCCGTCGCTCCAGCATTTCGGCGACCACCTGCTGAATGCGGTCGGCCAGCTTCCTGGCGCGCGCTGCGTCCATGGTCGCGCTCCCCCCTTCTCGGTTCATGTACGGCCGGCGCTCGGGCGCGGCCGTCTATTCTTCGTCGTCGTTGAAAAGCCGCTGTCGCGCGGACAGCAGCTCGATCTCCGGGCGGAAGGCGACGAGCCGCTCGCAGGCGTCGAGCACCTCGCCGCAGTTGGCCGCCGACGCCGACACCACGGCCACGCCGATCTCGGCACGACGATGCAGGTCGAGATGGCCGGTCTCGGCCACGGCAACCCCGGGAAACCGCCGTTGCACCTCGGCGACGAGGGGGCGGACCAGGGAGCGCTTCTGCTTCAGCGAATGCACGTCGCCGAGCAGGATGTCCAGAGTTAGTGCACCGATATACATCGATATTTCACCGCGAACCAGACGGTCGCGCCGCCGCCCCCGCACAGGGCGAGGGCGGCGGCGGAACGCGTCACACGCGCGGCTTCTCCTGCATCTCGAACGTCTCGACGACGTCGTCGATCTTGATGTCGCTGTAACCGACACCGATACCGCACTCGAAGCCCTCGCGGACCTCGGTCGCGTCGTCCTTGAAGCGGCGCAGCGACGAGACGGTGAGGTTGTCGGCCACCACGACACCGTCGCGGATGAGCCGTGCCTTGCTGTTGCGGGTGATCGTGCCCGAGCGGACCAGAGCACCGGCGATGTTGCCGATCTTCGGAACCTTGAAGACCTCGCGGACCTCGGCGGTACCGGTCCTGACCTCCTCGAACTCCGGCTTCAGCATGCCCTTGAGGGCAGCCTCGATCTCCTCGATCGCCTGGTAGATGACCGAGTAGTACCGGATGTCGACGCCCTCGCGCTCGGCCAGATCGCGTGCCCGGACCTCCGGACGCACGTTGAAGCCAATGATGACGGCGTTGTCGTCGGCGATCGCCAGGTTGACGTCGTACTCGGTGATCGCACCGACGGCGCGGTGCAGAACCCGGAGGTTGACCTCGTCGCCCACGTCGATCTTGAGCAGCGCGTCCTCCAGGGCTTCCACCGAACCGGAGACGTCACCCTTGATGATGAGCTTGAGCTCGTCGACCTGGCCCTTCTCGAGGTCCTTGAACAGTTCCTCGAGCGTGCGCCGGCGGCCGGACTTCGCCATGTCGGCGATGCGCTGGCGGGCCGCCCGCTGCTGGGCGATCTGCCGCGCCATCCGGTCGTCGGAGACGACGATGAAGTTGTCGCCCGCGCGCGGGACGGCGGTCAGACCCAGCACCAGGACCGGACGCGACGGGTCGGCCTCTTCGACCGTCTCGCCGTTGTCGTCCAGCATCGCCCGGACGCGGCCGAACGCCTCGCCACAGACGATGGAGTCGCCCACCCGGAGCGTGCCGCGCTGCACCAGCACGGTCGCCACCGGACCACGGCCCTTGTCGAGGTGCGCCTCGATCGCCAGACCCTGGGCGTCCATGTCGGGGTTCGCCCGAAGGTCGAGCTCGGCGTCCGCGGTCAGCAGGATCGCCTCGAGCAGGTTGTCGATGCCGAGGCCCTGCTTGGCGGAGATGTCCACGAACATCGTGGATCCGCCGAACTCCTCGGCCACCAGGCCGTACTCGGTCAGCTGGGCCCGGACCTTGGTCGGGTCCGCACCCTCCTTGTCGATCTTGTTGACGGCGACCACGATCGGCACGTCCGCCGCCTGCGCGTGGTTCAGCGCCTCGATCGTCTGCGGCTTGACGCCGTCGTCTGCGGCGACGACCAGCACCGCGATGTCGGTGGCCTGGGCACCACGGGCACGCATGGCGGTGAACGCCTCGTGACCGGGGGTGTCGATGAAGGTGATCTTGCGCTCTTCACCCTCGTGCTCGGTGGCCACCTGGTAGGCGCCGATGTGCTGGGTGATGCCACCCGCCTCGCGCGCGACCACGTTGGTGTGCCGGATCGCGTCGAGCAGCTTCGTCTTACCGTGGTCGACGTGACCCATGACGGTCACGACCGGCGGCCGCGGCGCGAGGTCAGCCTCGTCGCCCTCGTCCTCACCGAACTCGATCTTGAAGGACTCGAGAAGCTCGCGGTCCTCCTCCTCGGGGCTGACGACCTGGATGATGTAGTCCAGCTCGGCGCCGAGCAGCTGCAGCGTCTCCTCGTTGACCGACTGGGTCGCGGTCACCATCTCGCCGAGGTGCAGCATGATCTGCACCAGCGACGCGGGGTTCGCACCGATCCGGTCGGCGAAGTCCGACAGGGACGCGCCGCGCGGCAGGCGGATGGTCTGCCCGCCACCGCGAGGAGCCTGGACGCCTCCGATCGTCGGAGCCGACATGTTGTCGAACTCCTGACGCCTCTGACGCTTCGACTTGCGACCACGGGTCGGACGGCCCCCGGGACGACCGAACGCGCCGGCCGTGCCGCCGCCACGGCCGCGGCCACCGCCGCCACCGGGACGACCGGCGAAACCGCCGCCGCCACCCGGACCGCCACCGGCGCCACCGGGACGACCACCGCCACCGGTGCCCGTACGGGCGCCGCCGAAGCCGCCACCCCCACCGGGACGACCAGCACCGCCGCCACCGGGACGACCACCGCCGCCACCGGGACGACCGGCGCCACCGCCGGGACGACCGGCACCGCCGCCACCGGGACCAGCCGGGCGGCCCTGCGGCATCATCATCGGGTTCGGACGCGGACCACCGGGACGCGGACCACCGGCACCGGGACCCGGACGGGGCCCACCGGCACCGGGACCGGGACGCGGACCACCCGCTCCGGGACCCGGACGCGGGCCACCGGCACCGGGAGCACCGGTGCGGGCGCCGGGCGGACGCGGCATGGCGCCGTCACGAGCGCCGTCGCGACGCGGCTCGCGGGGACCACGGTCACCGCGGTCACCACGGTCGGGACGCTCGCCGCCGTCACGGGCGCCGGGACGCGGAGGCCGCTGTCCCATGCCGCTCGCGGTCGACGAGAACGGGTTGTTACCCGGACGCGGGCCACGCGGGCCCGGCTTCGGCGCACCGGGACGCGGCCCCTGGCCCGCCGGAGCGGCGGGACGCGCACCCTGACCCGAGGGCGCACCGGGAGCCGCGGGGCCACCCGGAGCGGCCGCGGGACGCGGCGCGGGCGCCGGACGCGGGCCGGGCTTCGGCGCACCGCCACCCGGACGAGGACCGGACGCGGCCGGACGCGGGGTCTCGGGACGCGGGACTTCCGGACGCGGAGCCTGAGGACGCGCCGCCTCAGGCGCGGGCTGCGTCGGGTGAGGCATCGGAACCGGACGGGGCGCGGGCCTCGGGCCCGGCTTGGGGACCGGCCTGACGCCGGCGTCCGGAGACTGGGAAACAGGCGCCGCCGCGCCACCGGCCTGGCCTTCGGCCGGCCTGGGCGCAGGCCTCGGCTGCGCCGGACGGGGAGACGGCTTGCCGCCACCCCTGGAGGAGTCGCCCTTACCGAACGCCTCCGTAAGTTTGCGGACAACCGGCGCCTCTATTGTTGAAGACGCCGATCGCACGAACTCGCCCATCTCGGTGAGCTTGGCCATCACGACCTTGCTCTCTACTCCGAACTCCTTGGCGAGCTCGTAAACCCGGACCTTCGCCACTGCACTCCCTAACTCGGCCCGGGAGGCTGGCAGTGCCGCCGGACCGTCGCTACCTAGACGTACTCATCGCCGCGTGCTCATCAGGCGCTCATAGCAATCTGACTCCGCCCATCAACTCGGCGTCCCTTACATGACAGTTTCTTCCGACCTCATGCCGACTCTGAGATCAGCAATTGGTAACCATTCACCCGGTCAACGCCGGGCGTCAAGCCCCGCGAGGAAGTCACGCAGACGCACCACATCGAGCGTCCTCCCGGTGCGGAAAGCACGGGAGAACGACCGGCGACGCATCGCGAGCTCCAGACAGCCCAGCGCGGGATGCAGTGAAGCACCCCGCCCAGGAAGCCGTCCTCGCAGGTCGGGGACGATGACGTCCTCGACCACGACCAGGCGGAGCAGCTCGGACTTGACCGTGCGAACCCGGCAGCCCACACATGTTCTCAGCGGGGCCGCCCGGCCACCATATTCCAGCTTACCTTGCCGACGCATCTGCGGGATCGGCCGGAGCCTCCTGGGTGTCCGGCCGGATGTCGATGCGCCATCCCGTGAGCCGGTTGGCGAGGCGGGCGTTCTGGCCCTCCTTGCCGATCGCCAGCGAGAGCTGGTAGTCCGGCACGATCACCCTGGCGACGCGGGCCTCCGGATCGACGACCTCGACTCGGGAAACGCGGGCGGGCGACAGGGCATTCCCCACGAACTCCGCCGGGTCCTCCGACCAGTCGATGATGTCGATCTTCTCGCCGTGCAGCTCGGTCATCACGTTACGCACCCGCGAGCCCATCGGGCCGATGCAGGCGCCCTTGGCGTTGACCCCGCCCTTGCGGGAGCGCACGGCGATCTTCGTGCGGTGGCCTGCCTCCCTCGCGATGGCGGCGATCTCCACGGTGCCGTCGGCGATCTCGGGCACCTCCAGCGCGAAGAGCTTCTTCACCAGGTTGGGGTGGGTCCGGGACAGGGTCACGGACGGGCCCTTCGGCCCCTTCTTCACCTGCACCACATAGCAGCGGATCCGCTCGCCGTGGCTGTATTCCTCGCCGGGGACCTGCTCGTTGTGCGGGAGGATCGCCTCGATCTTCCCCAGGTCGACCAGGACGACCCGCGGGTCCTTGCCCTGCTGGATGATGCCGGCGACGAGCTCGCCCTCACGGCTCGCGAACTCGCCGAAGTTGATCTCGTCCTCGGCGTCGCGCAGCTGCTGCAGGATCACCTGCTTGGCGGTGGTCGCGGCGATGCGGCTGAAGTTGCCGGGGGTGTCGTCGTACTCCCTGATCACCTCACCGCCCTCGCCGAGCTCGGCCGCCCAGATGCTGACGTGGCCGGAGGTCCGGTCCAACTCGGCCCTGGCCTTCTGCGCCGCGCCCTCTGTGCGGAAATAGGCGATCAGAAGCGCGTCCTCGATCGCCTTCACGACAAGGTCGAAGGAGATGTCCTTCTCCCGCTCCAGGCTGCGCAGGACGCTCATGTCAATGTCCACAAGGCTCCCCCTTAGCCCTCGTCCTCGATGTCGCCATCGAGGTCATCGCCGTGGCCGTCGTCCGCCCGGCTGAACTCCACCTGGACCCGGCCACGGGCCAGGTCCGCAAGATCGATGCGGTGCGCGCCGTCCAGTTCCACGCCGGACTCGTCGACACCGGTCACCCGTCCCTCGACGGAAGTGCCGTCCCGCAGGTCGGCCTTGACCAGCCGGCCACGGGCGCGCCGCCAGTGGCGCGGCTCCGTGAGAGGCCGGTCGACTCCCGGCGAGGTGACCTCCAGAACGTACGGACTTCCGCCCAGCACGTCGGTCTGGTCAAGCTCCTTGGAGACGGACTGGCTGACCTCGGCCACGTCATCGAGGCTCACGCCGCCGTCGCGATCCACCACCACACGGACCAGCCGTCGCTTGCCCGCCGGAGTGATCGTCACGTCCTCCAGATCGAGCCCCTCGGCGGCGATCACCGGGCCGAGCAGCTCCAAAAGGCGGCCGCGTCGAGCATCGTCGCCCATGCCGACCTCCCGATTCAATTGGCGTACCTCGCCGAATGTGCCAACAGCCTATCGACACCACGGGGCGGAAAGAGCGCCACGCCTGGCGGCGAGTACCGCACCTTCCCCCTTACGATGCTGTGTCGTGGACGGAGGATCGACGCTGACGAGACGCTCCCTGCTGGGCGCCGCCGCGGCCGGCATGCTCGTCTCGGGCTGCTCGCCTACCCCCGCCGCGAAACCCCGCCCGTCGGGGCCTCCCGATCCCGAGACGGTGCTGCTCAGGTCGCTGATCGCGGACAAGGAGAAGACGGTCGCCCTCTACCGGCGGGCCGCGCTCTCCCTGACCGACCTGGCCGCCGCGCTTCAGCCGTTCGAGCAGCGCCACCTGGCCCACCTGGCGGCCATGCGCCGCATGCTTCCCGAGGGAGCGGAATCGTCCGCGCCCGCACCGTCCACGCCTTCGACGGCCGGGCCCTCCGCGTCCACGACCGCCACGGCCGCGCCGTCCGCGTCGCCCTCGTCCGACGTCTCGCTGGCCGATCTGCGCGGCGCGGAACGCCGGGCCGCGGCAGCCAGGCCCGGACAGATGGCGGGGGCGTCCCCTGTCCTGTCCCAGCTCCTTGCCAGCGTCGGCGCGTGCGAGGCCGTGCACGTCATCGCCCTCGGGAGGCTGCGATGAACGACCCGCTCGGAAAGGTGCTCTCCGCCGAGCACGCCGCCGTGTACGCCTACGGAGTGGTCGGGGCGAGGACCAAGGGCGCGCTGCGTACCAGGGCCACGGCCGGATTCGACGCCCACAGAGCACGGAGGGATCGGCTGCGCGCGCTGATCGTGCAGCGGGGCGGCACACCGCCCGAGCCGGCCCCGACCTATCCCCTTCCTTTCGAGGTGAAGGACCAGTCGGACGCCGTGCGGCTCGCCACGCTCGTCGAGGAGCGGGTCGTCACCGCCTATCTGGAGCTGGCCGCCGACGAGGACGCGTCACTGCGGCGGCTCGCCGCCCAGGCGATGCAGGAGGGCGCGACCCGCGCGTACGGCTGGCACCCCGCGGTCGGCGCGTTTCCGGGGATGCCGGCGGAGAGGACCTCGGGCTCTCCCCTGGTGAAGATCGAACCCACACCGGTCCCTGCGGTCTCCCCGTAGGGCATGCCGGTCCCTGCGGATTCCCAGTAGGGCATACCGGTCACTCCGGGTCTCCCAGTTGGCGGGTCCGCGGGGCAGGGGGGTTGTCCCGTCGGGCCCGGCGAGCCGGGCCCGATGAAGGCGTCAGGCCCAGCGGGCCCGACGAAGGTGTCGGGCCCGGCGGGCCTGTGCCGTGTCAGGCCCGGCAGGCCGCGAGGACGCGGTCCATGGCCTCGGCGAGCGGGATCTCCTCCTTGGTCCCGGTCGCGCGGTCGCGCAGCTCGACCACGCCCTGCGCGAGGCCCCGGCCGATGATCAGCACGGTGGGCAGGCCGAGCAGCTCGGAGTCCTTGAACTTCACGCCCGGCGAGACGCCGGGGCGGTCGTCCACCAGGACGCGCAGGCCGCGTGACTCGAGCTCCTCGGCGAGCTGGGTCGCCACCTCGATCTGGTTCTCCTTACCGGTGCCCACGATGTGCACGTCGGCGGGCGCGATCTCGCGCGGCCACACGAGGCCGAGCGCGTCGTGCCGCTGCTCGGCCACCACGGCCACCGCGCGCGAGACGCCCACGCCGTAGGACCCCATGGTGACGCGGATCGGCTTGCCGTCGGGGCCGAGGGCGTCGAGCCCGGCGGCGTCGGCGTACTTGCGGCCGAGCTGGAAGATGTGGCCGATCTCGATGCCGCGGTCGATGGACAGCGGGTGGGCGCAGCGCGGGCAGAGGTCGCCGGCCCGGATCTCCGCGGCCTCGATGGTTCCGTCGGGCTGGAAGTCGCGGCCGGCGACGACGTGGGCGGCGTGCTTGCCGGGCTCGTTCGCGCCGGTGACCCACGCGGAGCCGGTGACCACTCGGGGGTCGACGAGGTAGGTGATGCCCAGGGACGCGAGGACCTGCGGGCCGATGTAGCCGCGGACGAGTCCGGGGTGGCGGGCGAAGTCCTCGCCTTCGAAGATCTCCGGGATGCCGGGGGCGACCGCGGCCTCGAGCCGCTTGAAGTCGACCTCACGGTCTCCGGGTACGCCGACGACGAGGGTCTCGACCTTGTCCGATCCGGGCGTGCGCACCTTCACGACGATGTTCTTGAGGGTGTCGGCCGCGGTGATCCCGAGACCGAAGTGCTCGTTGACGTGGTCGACCAGCGACTCGATGGTCGGCGTGTTCGGCGTGTCCAGGATTTCGAGGGCGGGATGCTCCACCGTCACCGCGGGCGGCGCGGACGTGGTGACCGCCTCGGCGTTCGCCGCGTATCCGCAGTTGTGGCAGGCGACGAAGGTGTCCTCTCCGGTGGGGCAGGGCGCGAGGAACTCCTCCGACGCCGAGCCGCCCATCGCTCCGGACATGGCGAAGCAGATCCGGTAGTCGATGCCGAGCCGGTCGAAGATGCGGATGTAGGCGTCGCGGTGCTGCTCGTAGGAGTGCTTGAGACCGTCGTCGTCGAGGTCGAAGGAGTAGGAGTCCTTCATGACGAACTCGCGGCCGCGCAGGATGCCCGCCCTCGGACGGGCCTCGTCGCGGTACTTCGTCTGGATCTGGTAGAGGGTGACCGGATAGTCCTTATAGGAGGAGTACTCCCCCTTGACCATGTCGGTGAACATCTCCTCGTGGGTGGGCCCGAGGAGGTAGTCGGAGCCCTTGCGGTCCTTGAGCCGGAAGAGCGTGTCGCCGTACTCGGTCCAGCGGCCGGTCGGCTCGTAGAAGTCGCGGGGCAGCAGCGCGGGGAAGAGCACCTCCTGGGCGCCCATCCGGTCCATCTCCTCACGCACCACGCGTGCGACGTTCTCCAGGACGATCTTGCCGAGCGGCAGCCAGGAGTAGATGCCCGGGGCGACCCGGCGGATGTAGCCGGCGCGGACGAGCAGCTTGTGGCTCGGCACTTCCGCGTCCGCCGGATCCTCACGCAGGGTGCGCAGGAACAGGGTCGACATACGCAGCAGCACGGCTACTCCTCGGTCGCGATGGGTGATCTCATGAGAGACGATGTGCTAAGGCTATCGACTCCTGGCCGCGGACCGCCCGTTCTTATATGGCGACGGCCAGTGTGTAGACCACGGCGAGCGCGAGCGCGATCCCGGAGGCGTGCAGCCGGCACGACAGGCTGGGCCTCAGACACAGGGCGCAGATCAGGCCGAGGGCGACCGCCGCGGTGGTGGCCCACTCCCAGGTCGGGGGCACCGTGCCGTTGATCCGGTCCAGGTAGCTGTCCACGACGTCGATGATGAAGAAGACGGCGAGCCCGCCCGCGGCGGCGTCACCCCACACGCCGCGCAGTCGGGTGAGCGAGGCCAGCACGCCGCTCAGCACCATGAGGAACAGCAGGCGGTTGAGCGAGTCGGCGGCCACCCCGTCCAGCGGGGACTGTCCCCCGAAGATCGCCGCGCCCAGGATCCGGGAGATCATCAGGCCGAACGCGGTGAGCGCGCAGTTGACCAGCGCCCAGCCGAACCCGAGCGACAGGCGCCCGGCCAGGATCACCACGGCCAGGTAGAGATAGGGGTCAGCGGCCGCGAACACCTGCGCGGGAGCACGCCCGCCACCCAGCGCGGCGAGCGCTCCGACGACCACGCCCAAGGCGAGTCCGAGCAGCATGTCACGCTGGATACGGCGTTCCCACCGTTCCAGGTCGGCGAAGTCGCCGGGCAGTCCGCCCGACATTCGACGCCGGAACTTGTCCAAGGCCACAGCCACTCGATCCCCCGAAATCATACGAAAGTGGCAATAGCGAGTATATATCCACCCCAAAACAGGACAAAATACTCCCCAGGCCAGGGATAACAAGCAACCGCTTGTTATGCTGCCGGGCGTGACCTCAACTGATGAACTGCGCGAGCTGCGCGCCGCCGTACGATCCTTCCTCGACGCCCACCCCGGCGCGGCGGACCAGGCCGCATGGCACCGGTTCGCCGGAGAGCTCGGGGTCGCCGGGCTCGCCGTCCCCGAGGAGTACGGCGGCGCCGGCTGCGGTCTCGCCGAAGTGGCGGTCGTCTGCGAGGAGATCGGCCGGGCCCTGTCCCCGCTTCCCTACCTTCCCACCGCCGTGCTCGCCGTATCCGCGATCAACGAGTCGGGAGACGACGAGGCCAAGGAGCGGCTGCTCCCCGGCATCGCCGACGGGACCGTGACGGCCACCGTCATCTTCCCCGGCGACGCCGAGCTCACCCTGGAAGGGGGACGCCTGAGCGGCGTCGCGCCGTACACGCTGGAGGGGGACGTGGTCCTCGCCTACGTCGGCGACGCCCTGGTCGAGGCGGTCCCCTCCGCTCGCAGGCCGCACGTCACGATGGACGAGACCCGCCCGCTGGTCGAGCTGACCTTCGACGGCGTTCCGGCCCGCCGGATCGGGGACGCCGGGCCGTGCGACCGGGTCCGCGACCTCGGCGTCGCCGCCCTGGCCGCCGAGCAGGTCGGCGGGGCGGCGCGCTGCCTGGAGTCGGCCGTGGACTACGCCAAGCAGCGGCACCAGTTCGGGCGTCCGATCGGCTCGTTCCAGGCGATCAAGCACAAGCTGGCTGACATGCTGCTCCAGGTGGAGTCGGCCAGGTCGGCCGCCTACCAGGCCTGTGCGGCTCCCGCCGACGAGTCGCCGGTCTACGCGGCGATCGCGGGGTCGTACTGCACGGAGGCGTACCTGGCGGCGGCCGGGGAGAGCATCCAGATCCACGGCGGCATCGGCGTCACCTGGGAGCACGACGCCCACCGCTACTTCAAGCGCGCGACCTCCGACGCCCAGCTCTTCGGGCCGCCGCAGGCGCACCGGGCACGGCTGGCCCAGACCGTGCTCTGACCGACGGGCGCCGACGGGCGGCCATGCGGCACGGGCGTCAGCCGCCGAGCAGTTCCTCCCAGTGCCGCCGGGAGCCGCTCCGGCCCCCCGGCTCTCCGCCGCCCTCGATCGAGGCGGACATCCGCCACAGGCCGGGAGTCGTGCGCAGGCGCTCCAGCCCGAGGGGGTCGACCGCGCGCAGCAGGAAGCCGACGCCCATGACGTCGAGGTTCGCCGTCGTGGGCGTGACCAGGCCGGACGGACCGGCCAGGCTGCCCTCGACCCCCGGCTCGCGGACCCGCTCGATGACCAGGTCCGCCACCTCCGAGGCGTAGGGGCCGTCGCCCCACTCCACGTGCCAACTCTCGTCCGCCGCCCGCCACCACATGAGATCGCGGCAGGCGTCGCGCACCTCCGCCTCGCTGGACAGCGCCGCCATCACACGGCCGAGCGCCTCGTAGCGCCGGGCGTTCGGCACCGGCTCGACCTCCGCATGCCCTTCGGGCTGCCTCCTACGGAATCCCCTCATGTCTGGGAGCGTGCCATCCGGCTGCTGGTGCGTCCCCGGGTTTCTCCGCCTTTTGCCCACGAGGATCAACTTTGATCGTCACGGCAACCCCGCGCAACCCCTCATTCGCGACATTCCACCTGTACGGGCGGCGCCACGCCGTACATCGGGGGTGGCCGGAACGGGATCCGGCGAGGCCCGGGAAAAGAGATCACCGAGCGGTGGCGCGGCCGACCTGGCCCTATGGGGCCCTCGTGGTAAAGAATCACGTAAAGGACGCCTGCTTTGGAGGCGATGGTGACGTTGCGCGTGGCGATCGTGGGATCAGGCCCGGCCGGGATCTACACCGCCGAGGCCCTGACCAAGCAGTCAGGCGAGCCGATCGAGATCGACGTACTCGAACGGCTGCCCACCCCCTACGGGCTCGTCCGGTACGGCGTGGCCCCCGACCACACATCGATCAAGTCGATCGCGGGCTACCTGCGGCGGGTGCTCGAATCCCCCGGGGTGCGTTTCCTCGGCGGCGTCGAGCTCGGCGCGGACGTCTCCGTCGACGACCTGCTGGCCTGCTATGACGCGATCGTCTACTGCACCGGCGCGATGGTCGACCGGCACCTCGGCATCCCGGGCGAGGACCTGCCGGGCAGCGTCGCGGCGACCGACTTCGTCAACTGGTACTGCGGCCACCCGGACGTCCCCGCCGACACGTTCACGCTGGACGCCGAGGATGTGGCGGTGATCGGCGTCGGCAACGTCGCGGTCGACGTGGTGCGCATCCTCGCCAAGACCGCCGACGAACTTCGCGGCACGGACGTACCGGAGGAGGTGCTCGACCGGCTCGCCGCCTCACGGGTCAAGCGGATCCACATGATCGGGCGCCGGGGCGCGGAGCACGCCAAGTTCACCCTCAAGGAGCTGCGCGAGCTCGGCGAGGTACCGAACGCCGACGTCCTGACCTACCCCGACGAGGTCGAGGTGGGTGACCTCGACGCTCTCTCCCGCCAGATCAGGGGCAATGTCGACGTACTGCGCTCGTGGTCGGAGCGGGTCCCCGCGAACCGGCCGCGCAGGCTGGACGTGCGCTTCTGGCTGCGCCCGGTGGAGATCCTGGGCACGGCGCACGTCGAGGGCCTCCGCCTCGAACGGACCCACCTTGTGGAGGGGCGGGTCACGGGCACCGGCGAGTACGAGACCATCCCGGCGGGCATGGTGCTCCGTTCGGTGGGCTACCGGAGCGTGGCGCTTCCCGGCGTGCCGTTCGACGGCGCGACCAGCACCGTGCCCAACGTCGCGGGCAAGGTGACGGGAACCGACCGCCAGTACGTCGCCGGATGGCTCAAGCGCGGCCCGACCGGCGTGATCGGCACCAACAAGTCCGACGCCGCCGAGACCGTCCGCACGCTGCTCGCGGAGGTCACTCCCGGGACGGCGGGCACCAAGCTGGACGACGTCCTGAGCGCGCGGAGCCTCACCCCGGTGACGTACGAGGACTGGCTCGCGATCGAGGCGGCGGAGACCGACCTCGCCAGGACCCTGGGCAGGGGCGAACGCGTCAAGATCGTCGGACGTCCCGCCATGCTCACCGCCTGCGGTCGTGTCCCGCGGGACACGGCGGGCGCCTCGTCCTGACCCCTCCGGACGATTTTGCGAGGATCAGAGTATGAAGACGACCCTGCCCGCACCGTCCGAGGTCATCGGAGCGTTCGAGGAGACCTACCGCGAGCAGTCGGAACGATTCACCGGGGACGAGCCCGCCTGGCAGCCGGTGCACACGGTGTACGTCCCCGCCGACCAGGTCTCCGCGGACACCGTCGACGCCTGGGGACGCACGGCGACCGAGCTCCTCCACGAGCATCTCTTCTCCCCCGGCGAGCTGCCGCCGCTGTGCGGGCTCGATCCCGACCTGGCGGCGCCCGTACACGAGCGGGTCCGCAGAAAGCTGCGGATCGAGCCGGTCGAGGACCTCCGGATCGACTTCGAGGACGGGTACGGCCGGCGCCCGGACGCCGAGGAGGACCGGCACGTCGAGAGCGCCGCGGCGGCCGTGGCCGCGATGGCGCGGGCGGGCACGCTGCCGCGCCGCTGGGGGCTGCGGGTGAAGTCGTTCGCCGACGGCGACCCCGTACGGAGCGTCAGGACGCTCGACGGGTTCCTCACCGAGGTGGTCGCTCAGGTGGGGAGTCTGCCCGCGGGTTTCACCGTGACGTTCCCCAAGGTGCTCATGGAGGCCTATCTCGGGCAGTTCGCGGCCTGCCTGGAGACTCTGGAGGGCGCGCTGGGCCTGCCGGAGCGCACCCTGCGGTTCGAGATCCAGGTCGAGGCGCCGCAGACCGTGGCCTTCCTGCTGCGCTCCCCCGACCTGGTGCGGTCGCTCAAGGGGCGCCTGGCCGCGGCGCACTTCGGGGTGTTCGACTACACGGCTTCCTGCGGGTTGCCGCCGCACGAGCAACGACTGGACCACCCGGTGTGCGATCACGCCAGGGAGGTCATGCGCGTCGCGTTCGCCGGGACCGGCGTGGAGCTGTCCGACGGCTCGCTGGCCGCCCACCCCGCCTCCGACCGGACCGAGGACGTGCGCGCGCTGTGGGCCCGGCACGCCGCGCTGGTGGCCCACTCCCTGTCGAACGGCTTCTACCAGGGCTGGGACATGCATCCCTCACATCTGGTCAGCCGTTACGCGGCGGTGTACGCGTTCCATCTGGCCAACTACGAGGAGTACTGCGCCCGGGTCGAGGCGTGGGAGCAGCGACGGGACGCGGGCGGCGGCGTGATGGACGAGCCCGCCACGATCAGGAGCCTGATGGCCGCCCTGCGCCGGGCCGACCACGCCCTGTCTCTCTGACCCGCCTCCGGCGAGACGGGCTCGGGGCGCCCTTGAGGCGATGACCTTCCGGCGCCACTCGGGACTCGTCCCTCGCCCGCTCGCTCCTACTCAGGTCACCGCCGCGCCCCTCGCGCCTCTCTGACCCGCCTCCGAAGGGCGGGGTCGATCAGGCGCGATCGAGGAGGTGGCGCCAGGCGCGGACCCGGGTCCGGTCCACGGGGTCGATCCAGGATTCGCGTACGGCGCTGCCGACGTGGAAGGCGCGGACGCCGCGGTCTTTCAGCACGGGGACGTGCTCCTGCTTCAGCCCGCCTCCCGCCATGATGATCTCGCCGTCTCCGGCGTCGGTGCGTTCGCGCAGCACCGGCAGGCCGTCGCCGACCCCCTTCGGGGAGCCGGACGTGAGAATGGTGGCCAGGTTCGGCAGCAGCCGTACGGCACGCCAGGCGGCCCGGACGTCGGCGGCGTGGTCGACGGCCCGGTGAAAGGTCCACGGCAACGGGGCGACCGCGTGGATGAGCGCCTCGGTCGCCTCCATGTCGACCGCGCCCTCGGCGGTCAGGAAGCCGAACACGAAGCCGCCCGCCCCCGCCCTGGCCAGTTCCTTGGCGTCGTCGCGGAGCCGGTCGAGCTCCTCGGGGGTGGCCGTGAAGCCCGCGTTGCACCGCAACATCACCATCTGGGGCAGCGCGCACGCGCTGGAGATCGCGGCCACCACGTCCGCCGAGGGGGTGAGCCCACCGGAGGCCATGTCGGACACGATCTCCAGGCGGTCGGCTCCTCCCTCCTCGGCGGCGACGGCGTCACGCACATCCAGCGCGATCACTTCCAGCAGTGGTGCGGTCATGTACCGAACAGTAGCCGGTCCGTTTGCCACGCTGTACGGCATGCGCCCTGTTCAGCA
Source organism: Microtetraspora glauca (assembly GCA_001570385.1). Classification (GTDB taxonomy): domain Bacteria; phylum Actinomycetota; class Actinomycetes; order Streptosporangiales; family Streptosporangiaceae; genus Microtetraspora; species Microtetraspora glauca. The sequence goes on from BBYL01000017.1 coordinate 185,423, forward strand.
TGCGATCAGTACCTTGTGCGGGCGGATGTCACGGTGGCGCCCGCCTGCCGTTCGAAGAGCGCCCCCGACGCCCTGTGGGCCAGGTCGACGGTCCTGACGTGCCGGAATCCCAGCTCGGCGTAGTAGCGCTGGAGCCGGAGGTTGTCCTTCGAGCAGTCCAGCCGGAGCCAGCGCCTGCCCTCGGCGGCCGCGCGCAGCCCGGCCCAGTCGAGGAGCGCCTCGCCCAGCCCCTTTCCGGCGTACGCCCGGCTTACCGCCAGCTTGTGGACGTAGCGCGCGCTGTCGGGACGATCTGCCCGTCCCCAGAACTCGGGGTCGGCGTGGCCGTCGAGCGCGACCGTCGCGGCGGTGCCCGCCCCGTCGTCGAGGACGTACATGACGCCCGCGTCGATGAGCGGCTCGATGCGGGAGGCGGGGAAGCCCTGCGCCGGCCACTGCCGTACCCCCTGGGAGTCGAGCCACTTCGCGGCGTCGGCGAGCAGGGCGAGCACGGACGGGAGGTCGCCGTGGGCGGCCCGGCGGAGGGTGAACTTCGCGGGCAGCATGATGTGGGACGGCATGGTCGATTCCTTTCAGTGGTGCAATGAACACGGAAAGTCACCGATGGAGGGTGTACGCCTCCGCGCGGCCTCGACAGGCGTCTAGCGGGAACGGCCTTCCAGCGGCGTTCGCCCGCCGGATGGCGGCCTTCTCCAACGCATGGAGGAGGCAGGCCTGGACTCGTGCGACGGCGAGCGGGCCCCGCGGTCGCCCACGGGGAGGAACGAGGGGGAACGCCCCGTCAGTCGACGGGGGATCCGTGGCGCGTCAACGGGCTTCCAGCTCGTACCTGATGAGGTGCTTGTCGGCGGGAAGCACCGACACCGCGACGCGGACGGGAACGTCCTCCGGGTCGTATCCGACCCGGACGTAGACGACGACGGGCGTGCCCGGCTCCAGTTGGAGGCGCGCGGACTCGTCGGGAGTCGGCATCCGGGCGGAGATGTCGTCGATGACGCGGACCTGGGGGTGCCCGAGTTCTTCGAGCACCCGGTTCGCGCCCCTTCTGATGTCGCCGGGCCGGGCGATCTCGGACTCGGCGACGAAGGCGTACGGGAAGTATGAGTCGTTCGTGTTGTACGGCTGGCCGTCCACGTAGCGGAGCCGGCGCCTGACGACGGCGAGGGCCCGGCCGGCGAGGGCGAGCCGGGTCGCCACGTCCTCCGGAGGCTGGACGATGGCGACCTCGATGTCCTGGCCCGCCTCGCGCCCCTCGGAGGTGACGGCGTGCACAAAGGCGTCGATGCGGGGCTCGCCCGCGCGGAGGGACGACAGTTCGTCCTGCGGGCGGATGAGGAGCGGGCGGCGCTCGCGTACGAACGTTCCACGACGGCGCATCCTGAGGATGAGGCCCTCGTTCTCAAGCTCTCCCAGTGCCAGCCGCACGGTGTTGCGGCTGACCGCGTGGGCCTCCATGAGCTCGGCCTCGGTGGGGATCTGGTCTCCTGGCCCGAGCGCTCCCACGTAGATGGCCTTCCGCAACTCGGCGGCCACCTGCTGGTAGAGCGACGATCGTGCCATTTTCCCTCAATCTACCCTTTTGTGCCAACAAATTTAGACGATCTCTGTCTTGCTGCAAACAACCACTTGACCTGAGGGCGCGGACCGCGCATTATCCAAACGTTGGTACAAATACATCCAATGGGAGCGGGGGCGCCGCAAGCGGTCCCTCACACCTACCAGAGCAGCGGAAGCGGGATGTCGGTGCCGTCGGTATCTACCGAACTGACCGTCTGGTGCGAGAACGGGGTCTTCGCCTGGAATGAGGGCGATGTCGTCGTGACGCATCCGGCGGACGATCCGGCCGGCGCCGCACTGCTGATCAGGCGTTACCAGACAGGACCGGCCGGTCCCGGCGAGGACGACCGGCCGCCACGGACTCCGCGCGATCAAAGACGGCCACGACCCCAACCCTCGCCGGGGTCGTGACCGTCTCGCCCGGAGCGTGACGTGTCCTGGCGGGCCCCCCACGCCCGCCAGGACGCGTCACGTCATCTCCAGGCCCCTGGAGCGGTCCTCTCACACGCACTCCCACGCGGACGCCTCTCTTCCTCGTGAAGGGCGGTTCCCCTTCCGCCTTCCTCGCGCGGGCCGGTCCGCCTTCGTCGCCTTCGTCGCCTTCCTCGCCTTCGTCGCACCGGGAGACACCCACGCCGCCTCTCGCGCGGCCGTTCCCGTGCCGCCCCTCCCGCGATCTTCCGCGCCTTCCCTTTCGCGCTCCCACTCAGCGGGATTCCTCCAGCGCACGGCAAGGCCGCTCGACCCACGCTTTCAGCGAGGAGCGGCGGGAGCTGCGCGCGGCGTTCTCCCTGGTCACGTGCACGCACCTGCTGCCACAGACCGCCACATAGAGGTCATCGGGAATGACAAAGCCCGTATCCGGCTTGACACTCAGCAGGGGTCGCCATTGCGCCCTACCAAGCGCTTGCTAAGGTGTGCGCAGGACACGGACGGGACTGAGGAGGAAGCGCCAGGATGAGCACCGACGCGGCCCGGCTGATCGCGCCGGACACCGTACGTCCCGCGTCGCACGGCCCCGCCCCCCGCCATCCCGCGAGCGAGCCCGCCCTGCCGTCGGCCGACGGACGCCCCGGCCACCGGAGCGGCCGTCCCGGCCGAAGCGGGCAGCGCGCCTCCCTCTCCGATCCCTCCGACGGAAAGCACTTCAGGAACGTGCTCGGCCGGTTCGCCACCGGAGTCGTCGCCGTCACCGCGATCGACGCCGAGACCGGCCGGCCGTACGGCCTCGTGGCCAACTCCTTCACCTCGGTCAGCCTGGATCCGCCGCTCGTGGCGTTCTGCGTGGCCCACACCAGCACGAGCTGGCCCCGGGTCAAGGCGGCGGGACCGCTGTGCGTCACCGTACTCGCCGACACGCAACGGCAGGTGTGCGACCAGCTCGCGGCCAGGGGCGGCGACAAGTTCGCCGGCCTGTCCTGGAGCCTCTCGCCCGCGGGCGGCCCCGTCTTCGACGGGGCGCTCGCATGGCTCGACTGCACGATCGAGGCGGAGCATCCGGCTGGAGACCACGTCATCGTGGTGGCCCGTGTCCATGGGCTCGACAAGCACGAGGACGGCAATCCGCTCGTCTTCTTCCGCGGAGATTACGGACGGTTCCACGCATGACGCTGGAGAGCTTCAGAGAAGAGGTCAGGGACTGGCTGGAGGCCAACCTGACCGGCGAGTTCGCCGACGCCCGCGGCCTGGGCGGCCCCGGGCGCGAGCATGAGGGCCACGACCTGCGGGTCGCCTGGGAGCGCCACCTCGGCGCCGCGGGCTGGACCTGCCTCGGCTGGCCGGGCAAGTACGGCGGCCGCGACGCGACGCTGGACGAGCAGGTCGTGTTTTACGAGGAGTACGCCCGGGCGAACGCACCGGCGCGGGTCGGCCACATCGGCGAGGGCCTGATCGGCCCGACCATCCTCGACTTCGGCACGCCGGAGCAGAAGGACCGCTTCCTCCCACCCATCCAGCGGGGCGAGGAGCTGTGGTGCCAGGGCTACTCGGAACCGGACGCCGGTTCCGACCTCGCGAACGTGCAGACCAAGGCCGTGCTCGAAGGCGATGAGTGGGTCATCACCGGGCAGAAGGTCTGGACCTCACTCGCCCACGTCGCCGACTGGTGCTTCGTGGTGTGCCGTACCGAAGCGGGCTCCCAGCGGCACGCCGGCCTGTCCTACCTGCTCGTCCCGATGGACCAGCCGGGAATCGAGATCAGGCCCATCACGCAGATGACCGGCACCGGAGAGTTCAACGAGGTCTTCTTCGACGGCGCCCGTACGGCCGCCGCGAACATCCTGGGCGAGCCCGGCGACGGCTGGCGGGTCGCGATGGCCACGCTCGGCTACGAGCGCGGCGCGTCCACGCTGGGGCAGCAGATCGGCTTCCGGCGCGAGCTGGCCGCGGTGATCGAGGCGGCCCGCGGGTCCGGCGCGATCGACGACCCCGTGCTGCGGGACCGGCTGACCCAGTCCTGGCTGGAGCTGGAGATCATGCGCCTCAACGCCCTGCGCACGATGACCTCGCTGAGCGCGGGCGAGCCGGGCCCCGAGGTGTCGATCGGCAAGCTCTACTGGTCCGAGTGGCACCGCAGGCTGGGCGAGCTGGCGCAGGCCGTCCAGGGACGGGCGGGTCTGGTCGCCGACGGCGAGCCGTACGACCTGAACGACCTGCAGCGGCTGTACCTCTTCAGCCGGGCCGACACGATCTATGCCGGTTCGAGCGAGATCCAGCGCAACATCATCGCCGAGCGCACCCTCGGCCTGCCCCGGAGTTAACCCCGGAGCATCGAGACCAGGGCGTTCGCGAAGAGGTCGGGGGCGTCCAGCTCGTAGCGGAGGAACAGGTACGGCTCGGTGAGCTCAAGCTCGATCAGCACGGGCTCACCGTCCGGCATCCTGACGAGGTCGACCCGCGCGTAGAGCAGTTCCTCGGACACCTTGCTGAGCACGAGCTCGGCGACCTCGAACTGGTCGGTGTCCGGGTCGCGCAGGGTCGCCCTGTTGTTCAGGTCGAGCTCCTGGCCGCCCCCCGCCAGCATCGGATGCCGCCGTACGGCATGGCTGAACTGGCCGCCGAAGTAGAGCAGGGACAACTCGCCCTCGTGCTCGACGGTGTCGAGGTACGGCTGCACCATGACGGTCCGCCCCTGGCGGACGAGTTCGGCGGCGTGCGCCTCCGCGACGGCCCGGTCGGCGGTCCTGATGGTGTCGCGCGCGCCCGCCGAGATCGCGGGCTTGACCACGTACTCGTCCCACTCGGGAATGCCCTCATCGCTCCAGTGCGTGGGGACGGTCGGCACGCCGAGGTCGCGCAGGTAGGTCTTGTCGGTGTTCCACTCCAGCACGGTCGCCGGGTTCAGCAGCCGGGTCCGCTCCCCGGTCCGGTGGGCCCAGGCGACGAACTCGTCCCGGCGGTCGATGTAGTCCCACGTGGACCGGACCACCGCGGCGTCGAACGACGACCAGTCGACGTCCTGATCGTCCCATCGCACCGGTGTGCCCTCGACGCCCGCTCCCAGCCAGGCCGCGAGCGCGGTCTCCCGCTCGTCGTCGTGGCCCAGCGGATCGGCGAAGGTGACGTAGGCGACCTTCATCGCACTCCCATCATGTCGTGTCAGTACCTAAAAATCGTACGGACATGTCGACGAAGAGGCGGCACGCGGGTGGACCTCAAGCGGAGCCGTACACGGGAACGGGGACGGGCGCGTGGGCGAGGAGCCCGGCGACGGCGGCGCCCACGTCGGCGCGGTCCCATTCGCCACGGCCGGCCCGTGGACCGTGCCGCCACCCGGTCGCCAGGGAGATCGCCCCGCCTCCCACCTCGAAGACGCGGCCGGTGACATGCCGCGCCCCGGCAGAACCGAGCCAGACGGCGAGGGACGCGGCATCGGCCGGATCCACGGCGTCGGGGTCCCCTCTGTCTGACGCGCCTCCGTCCGCCGTCCCGTCCGCCCCGGCCGCCGCGTTCGGCGCGATCGCGTTGACGGTGACGCCGTACGCGTCCAGCTCCGCGGCGGCGACCTGGGTGAGCGCGGCGATCCCGGCCGTCGCGGCCGCGTAGTTGCCTTGTCCCGCGCGGCCGTACAGTCCGGCGCCCGACGACGTGTTGATCACCCGGGCGTCCACGGGGTGCCCCGCCGCCGCGCGCTCCCGCCAGTAGGAGGCGGCGTGCCGAAGCGGCAGGAAGTGCCCCTTGAGGTGGACGCGGATCACGTCGTCCCAGTCGCGCTCGGTCATCGACACCAGCGCGCGGTCGCGGGTGAACCCGATGGTGCCGGCCAGGACGTCCAGCCCGCCGAAAGCGCTCAGCGCGGTCTTGACGAGCCGTGCCGCTCCGTCCCAGTCCGCGACGTCGTCGCCGTTGGCGACCGCCTGGCCACCCGCGGAGCGGATCTCGTCCACCACGTCGCGGGCCGGGCATCCGGAGCTGCCGGAGCCGTGTGGTCCGGCGCCGAGATCGTTGACGACGACCTTCGCCCCCTGCCGCGCGAACTCCAGGGCTTGCGCGCGCCCGATGCCGCGTCCCGCCCCGGTCACCACGACGACCCGACCCTCGCAGATGCCCATTCATCGACCCTTTCCACCGTGATCTCCGACAGTTTTCTCGGAGTCCACATGATCTGTCCAGGGTCCGAAGGCCCCTGTTGAGAACGGGCGTGACGCGCGGAAAGGGTGGGCGGTCAGGCGCGCCCGGTGAGCACCTCGGCGGCGGCCTGCCCGCAGACGCGCGCGGCCCCGTGAGTAGCGATGTGGACCGCCCCCAGGTCGGTACGGCCCGGCAGGCCCATCTCCACCACCACACCGTCCGGACGGGCGGAGAGCAGGTGGGACACCGTGTCCATCTGCCACGGGTGGCGGTGGGCGTCCCGTACGACGACGACCAGGGGCCGACCGGCCGCCCCGCCGAGCGCCGCCGAGGGCACGCCGTCCGCCACGTCCGTCTCACGCAGGCGGGTGACGGTGGTCCCCGGAAGCATCCGGGTGAGCGGCTCGGCCGTTCCCCACGGCATGTGCTTGTCGATGGCGAGGTTGGTCTCCGGGGCGAGCTCGACCACGTGCGGCGCCTCCACCAGCGGCAGCAGGCCGGGCGCCCCCGCGCGCCGAGTGACCCGGATCGCGCGGCGGGCCGCCACGAGACCGATGTCCGCCGGAGTCCCGGGACCGCTCCCGTTGGTCCCGGGACTCCCCGCCTGCCCGCCCGCCCGCTCTGCGGCCTGCCATGCCGCCAGGTCGCGGACCCTCCTGGCCGCCTCCGCGAGCCGTTCCTCGGGCAGCCGCCCCTCGACGACCGCGGCGACGATGGCGCGGCGGATGTGCTCGGCCGTCTCCTCGTCGCAGTTCTCCCCGCCGACGCACACGGCGTCCGCGCCCGCGGCGATGGCCATGGCACTCGCGCCTCCCAGGCCGTGCACCCCGGCCACGGCGGCCATCTCGATCCCGTCGGTGACGATCAGGCCGTCGAAGCCGAGCTCGTTCCTGAGCAGCCCGGTCAGGATTCGCGGGCTGAGCGTCGCGGGCAGGCCGTCGTCGTACGCGGTGACCAGCAGGTGGCCGGTCATGATCGAGCGCACGCCCTCCTGGATCGCGGCGCGGAACGGCCACAGCTCCACTTCGGCGAGTTCCTCACGGGAGACCGTGACCCGGGGGACGCCGTGGTGGGAGTCCACCGCGGTGTCCCCGTGCCCGGGGAAGTGCTTGGCGCAGGCCGCGACGCCGACGGACTGGAGGCCGCGGATCCAGGCGGCGGTGTGCCGGGCGACCAGGTCGGGGTCCGCGCCGAACGCCCGCAGCCCGATGACCGGGTTGTCCGGGTTGGAGTTGACGTCCGCCGCGGGCGCGAAGTCCAGGTTGATCCCCGCGGCGGCCAGGTCGCGCCCCACGTCGCGGGCGACCTGCTCGGTCAGCTCCACGTCGTCCACCACCCCCAGCGCGTAGTTGCCCGGCCGGGAGCTGCCCGTACTGGCCTCCAGCCGGGTGACCTCGCCGGCCTCCTCGTCGATCCCGACCAGGACCCGCGGGTTCTCGGCGCGAAGCGCGGCGGTCAGGTCGGCGAGCTGCCCCGGGCTCTGGACGTTGCGTGAGAACAGCACGACTCCGGCCAGGCCCTCGGCGAGCCGCCCGCGCAGCCAGTCCGGGGGCGCCGTCCCGGGGAAGCCGGGCAGGATGACAGTGTCGGCGAGGCGCACCAGTTCACGCATGCCCGCAATCTAATAGGAAAGTTTCCTATTCGCTAGCCTGCCTCACCTCCTATTTGGCGGAGTTCGTTGTTCGCGACCGCGAAAGCGGCGACCGTGGAGGCGGGCGCCCCCGGCCGGTCCACGTACTCCACCGCCCGGTAGTCGGCCCGGAAGTCGTCCATGTCGGCCGTACAGGACACGTAGCCGCGGCGGCCGTCGAAGAACCGGAGGAGCGGGTTGAGTTCGAGGACGGCGCGGCCGTCGGTCTCCGGCGGCATGCTCGTCACCGAGGTGCCGGCGAACTCGACCCCCAGCGCCGTCGATCCCGGATCGGCCCAGTCGGCCCGCAGGTCGCCCGCCCAGCCGCCCCGCTCGTCACCGCTCAGCACGACGAGTCCGTCTGGCGCCTCGGCCAGCACGCGGGCGCGGCTCTCCGGATGGGCGTCCCACGCGCCGGCACCCGCCGTCGGCTCCGGGAGGACCCGGCGGCCGAAGAACACCGCCTGGCCCAGGACCTTCCAGCGCGCGGTCGCGCTCCGCAGCCGCCCGATCAGCCACTCCTCCTGCGCCGCTCCGAGCATGTCGCCGCCGTCGCGGTACTGGCGCGTGTCGGCCAGCACGAAGTCCACGACCCGGCCGTACGGCCTCCAGCGGTAGACCTGCAGGGCCGCCCCGGTCGGCCGGGCCCGCAGCGGCATGTGCTCGTAGTACGCCTTGAACGCGGCCGTCCTCCGCTTGAGGAAGGCCGCCGGGCTGGTACCGTTCCCGGGCAACACGCCCGCGTAGCCGTCGCGCACCTCGTGGTCGTCGGGTACGGGCAGCCACGGCGCGGCGGCGTGCGCGGCCTGCAGATCGGGATCCATCCGGTAACACGCGTACCGGTCCCGGTAGGCCCCGAGCGTCGCGCACTCCGCCTCCGACTCCAGCGGGCGCACGTACCGGCCCGGTCCGGGATTCTTCGGCTTGCCGTACTCGTATATGTAGGAACCGAGGTGCAGGATCACGTCGGGCCGCTCGTCGGCGAGGTGCCGCAGGGCCGTGAAATGCCCGTGCTCGTAGCGTTGGCACGATACAACCCCGAACCGCACGGGTGCGGTGGACGCGGGATCGGGAGCGGTCCTGGTCCGGCCGACCGGGCTTCGGTGCGAGTCCACCGAGAACCGGTAGAAGTAGTCCGTGCCGGGCCGCAGGCCCGAGACTCTGACGTGCACGCTGTGCGCCCAGTCGGGCTGCGCCGCGACCGTGCCGGACTGGATCACGCGGGCGAGTTTCTCGTCCTCCGCGATCTCCCACTGAACTGTCGCCGTCTGGTTCGGCATGCCGCCCGGCCGCGTGGGATGCAGCGGCTCGGGGGCGAGACGGGTCCACAGGATGACCCCGTCGGGAAGCGGCTCCCCCGAGGCCACTCCCAAGGTAAACGGATACCCCAATTTCACCATAGGAAGGATCCTGCACAATAAGTGACGTTCGCGATGCCAGGTTGCGCAAGCCCGGGTTTGTAACAAGCGCTTGGCTTTCGCCGCCAAAGCGCGGTGAGCAGGTGACTCTCACGGGCATTGGGCGAGCAAGCCATTGCTCGGAGCCTCATAATGGTGGTGTGAACCAGCGAAAGAACTCCGGAGGCGCCACCGCTGCCCCGGTGAGACGCCAGGGCACGACCAAGCGGGCCGTCACCTCGGGCTCGGCGTCCGAGCGGCGTGACCATCTCGTCAAGCTCGCGGCGGAGCTCTTCGCACGTAAGGGCTTCCAGGCGACCACCGTCCGCCAGATCGCCGACGAGGCCGGCATCCTCTCAGGAAGCCTCTACCACCACTTCGACTCCAAGGAGACGATCGTCGACGAGGTGCTGCGCACCTTCCTCGAGGATCTCACCGCCCGTTACCGGGCCGTCCTGGAGAGCGGGGGCGACGCGCGCACCGTCCTGTCCGAGATGGTACGGATCGGGTTCGGCACGCTGGAGCCGCACCGGGCGGCCATCACGGTGATGCAGAACGACTGGAACTACCTCCGCTCCATCCCCGGAGACCGCTTCGGCTACCTGGTCAAGGCCGAGGACGAGGTCGAGCGGATGTGGGTCGAGCAGATCAAGCGCGGCCAGGCCGAGGGGCTGTTCCGTGATGACCTAGATCCCAAGCTCACCTACCGGATGATCCGCGACACGATCTGGGTCGCGGTGCGCTGGTTCCGCCCGGGTGGCCGCCTCGACACCACCGGGCTGGCCGAGCACTACATCACGGTGCTGTTCGACGGCGTCTCCACCGGAGACCGCGCCAGCCAGCAGCCATGATGCTCCTCAAGGCCGTACGGCATGCCCTCGCCGAGGCGGCCGACCCGGCCAAGGCGCCGGCCATGCAGGCGTACATGAAGTCCGGCATGCCGTTCCTCGGCGTGCAGGCCGTCCCCCGGCGCAACGCGTTGAAGCGGGTCTTCACCGAGCACCGCCTGGGCTCGGCCCCCGAGTGGCGCAAGGCTGTCCTCACGCTCTGGCGCGAGGCGGAATACCGCGAGGAGCGGTACGCCGCGATCGAACTGTCCTCGCATCGCTACTACCGGTCCTGGCAGACGCTCTACACCATCCCGATGTACGAGGAGATGGTCGTCACCGGCGCCTGGTGGGACCTGGTCGACGACATCGCCGTCCACCGGGTCGGCACGCTGCTGCGGCTCTACCCCGAGACGATGCGCCCGCTGATGCTGGAGTGGGCGCACGACCCCGACCTGTGGAAACGGCGCACCGCGATCCTCTGCCAGAACTCCTTCAAGGAGCGGACCGACCCCGCGCTGCTGTACGCGTGCATCGAGCCGAGCCTGTCGGACATCGACTTCTTCGCGCGCAAGGCCATCGGCTGGGCCCTGCGCGAGTACGCGAAGACCAAACCGGACGAGGTCGTCCGCTACGTCGACCACCACGGCATCTCCGGCCTGAGCCGCCGCGAGGCCCTCCGCAACCTCACTGTTCGTTAGCGCCGGGAGAATCCACCAGGCCGGTCAGGTCCCTGTCGGGGACACGCCACGCCGACCGATCGAGCAGATGATCGTCGAACGTACCGAGGGATTCCGCGGGCAACCGGCCGCCATCGATCGTCGCCGGGCCTGGCGGTGCACGCCGAGCGGCCGCCTTCTCCTGGACCTGCCCGGCGTTCGCCATCGCGTGCCCGCAGCCTGCTTGTCCCCGACCAGGGCGCCGCCGGTCACTGGAACGAGTGGATCACGAAGCCGTACATCGAGTCGACGCTCACCTCGATCCGTGTCCAGCCGAGCGGGTTGGGGCCGAGCTGGAAAGTGGAACGCCGCAGAGAACCGGACTCGTTGAGCACGGAGGAGAGCTTCGTCATCTCCAGATCGCTCAGGGCTTGCCGACCGGCCGGCCCGAGCCTGGCGGCGAGGCCTTCGATGGCTTCGGAGCAGGAGGATGTGCCCTCCCTCTCGGCGAGCGCATCGTCCGCGCCACCGAACATCCGGTTGGCGCAGAAGTCATGCGGATCGTCGGCCATCCTCGCCAGGAAATCCCGGGTCGCTGAAATCTCCTGGGCGGTCAACTCGGCCTCCTCGCGCGATTTCTCGGTCGCGGGCCGCTGCCGGCTGTCCTCGTAGGCCGACTGGAACTCGAAGCCGGTCATGCACAGGTAGCCGAGCATGATCCAGACCGCCACGCCGAACGCGAGAGGGAGCCCACGAAGCCGGCCGCGCCGGTACAGGAGCACCCCGGCCACTGCCATGGCCAGCCAGGCGATCAGCAGAATCCAGCGCAGCTGCCACAGAAAGATGATCACTAGGAAGAACGCCGCGATAGAACCGATGCCGCCGATCCCCACGACCGCGCCGCTGATCGCGGCCCCGCCCCCACCGCCCCCGGACCTGGCTGTGGGGCGCGTTCCCTTCCTGCGCGGCGGATCGACCCCCAGCAGCGGCGAGGAGGACGGCGGCGACGAGACGGGGACGTTGCCGTCTCTGCGGATCGTCCCGCCCGGGTCTCGGACGTACTCCGTCCATCTGCCGTTCTCACTCCAGCGAACCCGGCCCTGCGGGTCCCGCCTGAATCCCGGCCCGTACGACATCAAGGGCTCCCTCTGTTCTCTTGGTCCCCCGACGGTTGACGAGAAAGCGAGGGTCCGTCGCCGTCGGACCCCCGCTGGTACTGACTACGCGCCCTCTGCCCCCCTTGCCCCCGCGCCCTCTGCCCCCGCGACACACGCGACGGTCTTCGTGGCCATGAGGCCGTAGTGCGGCCCCCACGAGACACGGCCCCAGGCCAGTGCGCAGCCACGGCCGATGTCCAATGTGACCGTGCCGGTACGGCCGGAGTACCAGCCCCGCACCACCTTCGACTGGAGCTGTCCGGGGCATCCGCCGTACCCGGAACTCGGGCGGGAACACTGCTTGAGCTGGATCGTCATGTGCTTGCTCACCCCCCACGTTGAAGCCGAGGAGTTGAGGAACGCGCAGACCTTCCCGCGCCCCGCGTCGTGGAAGACGTGGATGTACGCGGCCGCGCCCTTGAACTCCTTCGCGTACACCGGCACCCGGGCGACGCGGACTCCCGGGCAGGTGGGCAGGGACGAACCCGCCGCCGTCGCCGCCGTGGACGGCCAGAGCAGGGCGGCCAGCAGCGTGGACGCGACGATCAGAACACGCACGGGATCCTCCTTGTGGGGAGCGGAACCCCAACACTGGCTCACGGCGCGGGCGCTGAGTAGATTCGTCGCCAGGTGCAATCTTGGGGCGCACATTGCACCGGCATCGACCTGCGGGTCTTCCAGGATTGGACAGTTGCGGAAGGGGATCTCACGCGGATGCACCCGTTCGAGCGGCTGGTAGACGAGCTCGCCGAAGCCCTTGACGAGGCCGCCGCGGAGCTTCGGCGCGCGCTGGGCGGCCGTCCGCAGAAGCATCTGGTGGCCAGGTTGTCGCACGCGGACGCCCCGCTCGTCTCCCGCTGGCTGTCAGGGGCGGCCCAACTCTCCCGGCGCAACCGGCTGCCCGGTGCCGCCGCGCTGGCAGAGGCCGCCGCCGCGCTCGCCCTGCCGTACCAGCAGGCCGGGAACCTGGTCGCGATCGGCGAACGGATCGACGGGCTGCGCGGGAGACTGGAAAGCTCCGAGCGTGGCTGGCGGTCCAAGGCCGGCGAGCACTACGCGTCGTCACGGGCCGCGCTTGACGGGAACACCGGGGCAGCCGAGGTCGGCGGGAAGCCTCAGGACGCCGGTGAGGGCCGGTATGGCTCCACACCGTCCGGCGTCCGTCCGGTCGACGGGAGTGACCCGCCCGACGCCGGCCATCCGGCGACACGGGAAAGCGGCTTGGCGGACCCGCCTGCCGCGCTACCCACCCCCCTGCCTGCCGCTCTCACCAGCTTCGTGGGCCGGGAGCGGGAGCTGGTGGAGGGCGCACGACTGCTGCGGACCGCCCGTCTGGTCACGCTGACCGGCGTCGGCGGGGTCGGCAAGACACGGCTCGCGTTGCGCCTTGTGGACAAGGTCGCCGATCGATTCCCCGGCCGGGTGTGGCTGATCGAACTGGCCGGGCTCACCGACCCGTCCATGGTCGACCGTGCCGTCGCCTCCGTCATCGGCGTGCAACTCAACGCCCACGAGAAGCCGCTGGAGGCGGTCGCCAGGGCGCTCGGCACCCGCCGGGTGCTGCTCATTCTGGACAATTGCGAGCATCTCCTCGACGTCACCGCCGCCCTGGCCTCCACACTGCTGCGGGCGATGCCGAACCTGCGCGTGCTGACCACCAGCCGCCAGCCGTTGCACGTAGACGGGGAGCACGTACTGCCCGTCGGCCCCCTCCCGCTGCTGGACCAGGACGGTGGAACGTCGGCGGCGGTCGACCTCTTCCTCGACCGCGCCCAGGCTGTACTGCCCGGATTCCGGCTGACGGCGCGAAACCAGAACGCAGTGGTGCAGGCATGCCGCCTGCTGGACGGGCTCCCGCTGGCGCTGGAACTCACCGTCCGCCTGCTGCGGACGCTCTCCCTCGACGACCTACTCGACCGGCTCGGCCGGCGCATCCATCTGCACGGCGCTGCGGGCGCCGAACGCGCGGCCCATCCGCGTCACCGTACGCTGCGCGCCGTGTTCGACTGGAGCTACGAACTATGCTCGCCGGACGAACGGAAGGTGTGGGAACAACTCTCGGTTTTCGCCGGAAACATCGCGCTTCCCGACGCCGAGGCGGTGTGCGGCGACGAGGCGACGCACGACGCGTTCGAGGCCATCGCCGGGCTGGTGGACAAGTCGCTGCTCACGCGGGCCGACACCGAGGGCCGGACCCGGCTGCACATGCTGGCGACCGTACGGCTGTACGGGCGGGAACGACTGACCGCGTCCGGAGCGGAAGCCGACGCGACGCGTCGTCACCGCGACTGGTACATAAGCCTGGCCGGGCGTGCCGAGGCCGCGTACGCCACGGCCGACCAGGGGAAGTGGCTGATTCGGCTCGGGGAGAAAGACGACAACCTCCGGCAGGCACTCAGCTACGCGCTGACCGACGACGGGCCGCCCGCCACCGCCGGCCTCCTCGATGGGGGATACGCGCTCTGGCTGCATTGGATCGCAAGCGGCAAGGTCGGCGAAGGCGCGCACTGGATGCGCCGGGTCCTCGACCGGTACCCCGAACCGCCCGGCGATGGCATGGCCCAAAGCTGGTGCCGTGCGCAGTGGTGCGCGGCGTTCCTCTTTCACCTGCACGGCGACCTCGAAGAGGCCCGACGAGCGCTCGACCGCATCGAACCGGTCAGCCACGGCGACGGTGAGGGGTGGGCCGCAGTCCGCGCCGCGGTCCACCAGCTACGCGGGCTGTGCGCACTGTTCGTCGGCGACTTCGCGCGGGCGGAAAGCCATTCACGAGCCGCGCTACTGGCTGGCGACCAGCGCGCGGGCATGCTCACCGATCAGCAGGCGCTTGCCCAACTCGGCCTCTCCGCGTCGGCGCGGGGAGCCGGGGAGGAGGCGTTCGACTACCTCCACCGCGCACTGGACCTGTCCGAGAGCCGCGGGGAGATCTGGCATCGCTCCTACATACTGTGGACCCTGGCCATCGAGTGCACCGAGATCGGGCGGACCGACGAGGCGGTCAGTCTGTTGTGGCGCAGTCTCGACCTCAAGCGGCGGCTCGGCGACGGGCTCGGCGCGGCGACGGTGAGCGAGACTCTCGCCTGGGCGCTGGCCAAGCTGGAGCAGCCGGGCGTGGCCGCGCTGTTGCTCGGCGCGGCGCACATGGCCTGGCAGCACGCCGGCGCCCCCCAGATGTGGGGATTCACGCACCTGATGGCCAGCCGCGACCGCAACCTCCGCATGATCCGGCAGACCCTGGGCGAGGAGCGATTTCAGAGGGAGTACCGCGACGGTGAACGGCTCGGCCTGGCACGCGCCCTCGACGAACTCGCCCCACACCGGTCCTGACTGCCTTGATCCCCGGACGCGATCAGACGGGCCGGTTCGATCCGTCACCCCGGTGTCCCGCGTCGGTCGGAAGCTCTCGAATCGCGACGCCTCTTCGCCCATGATGGCGGCATGGATGACGCCTCACGCCCGCCTTCGGGGACCGGACCGCTTGCCTCGGGGTTCGCCGGAATCGACCCGTCGCTGATGAACGGCTTCATCCGCGATCTGGAGCGGACCGGTCAGGTGATCGCCGAACACGCTGAGGGCATCCGCAGGGAACTGGCCGCCGTCGATCTGTCCGCCACCGACCTCGCCCCGGTCAGGGAGATCGGCGGCTGGGCCGAGGAACAGATCCCCCGCCTCCGCCAGCGGGTGGAGACCATCGACGTCACCCTGCCGTGGCTGCCCAGTGCGGGCTTGCAGCCGTACCAGGAGAAGCCGTTGCTCGCCCCCGGAGACGCCCGACGCCAGGGCACCGACCTGGCCGAACGTTTCATGGCGATCGATCCGGACGAATTGCTGCTCAGCGGTCAGTCGCCCACCGACAGGATGAACGCCGTCATCGGGACCCTCCGCGAGCACCAGTACGACGCGAACTTCACCGCGGCCTTCTTCGCCGCGCTCGGGGCCGACCGCACACGACGGCTCGCCGCCACCTTGCGTGGACGCCTCTCCGACGAGGCGGTCGACGTCGCCCGTACGGCGTTCGCCACCGCCCTCAGAGGCGGGGCGAAGGTCCCCGGGTTCGCCACGGTCGCGGAGGAACTGCGCAAGAGCACGGGACAGGACCTGGACGGAGTCGTCGACCTGCTGAAGCCGGGACCGTACCCGACCGAGTGGTTGACCGGGATCGCCGCGACCGTGCTCACGGAGCGTCTCGGCAGCGCGGCCGCCAACGGGAACCTCTCGACGTTCCTGAACCTGCTCGCGGCCAACCCCGCCGCCGCGCGGTTGGCCGTCGGCAGGGCGGCGCGTCTCGGCCCGCGCTCCTCTTGGGAGAAGGAGCTGCTGCGCGGGTTCTCAGAGCGCGACGAGAGCGACAAGCTGTCGGAATTCCTGACAAAGCTCGGCGAACGGGCACGGCAGGACGGGACGACGGCCGACGCCTTCGGGCGTCTGCTCGCCGCCGCGTCGGGCGCCTACGACGAGGGGCAGGGCCGGCACAGCCGGGAGGCCGCTTTCTTCGCCTTTACGGTGATGACCACCGTCGACGACATCCGGCTCCATGACGCGACCCGTGTCCACCTCGGGGAACTCGCCGGCTCGTACGCGCCGGAGATCACCTTGGGCGCGGACATCGAGGCGGTGGACGCGACCATGGAAAGCGGTCAGTTGCCCTCTCCTGGCGTGTTCGAGCCCGTTCTCGTTCCGGGATTGCGGGGGGCGTTCCGGCTGAGCCCCAAGGACACCTTCCGGTTCCTGACCACCTTCGCGGCACAGGCCGAATCGCGCGCCCCCTTCGACGCCGGCATGGGCGAACTCACCCAACGGCTCCTCCCCCGGGTCTCCCAACTCGCGAAGGCCGGAGACACCTCCGGAATGGACTACATGTTCAGGATGCTCGGCAACGTCCGAGGTTTCGAACTGGCCGCCGCCATGCGGGTGCTCGCGCCGGGGGACAAGGCGAAGGATGACGCGGCCAAAGCCGAGAGTTTCCTGGTCGGCACCGCGATGGGCATTGTCGGCATGGTTCCTCCGTTCTCCGCCAACGCGCTCCTCTGGACCGCACTCTCCACCGGAGTGTCCTATTACTACACCTATGGTGTAGATCCGAAGAAGGAAGCGGAAGAGGTGCAGAAGCTCATCGCATTCGAAGTGCTGGGACGCAAACACAACATCGCTGGGCTGCTAATGCAGCAAGGTTTCAAACCACAGATTCCTCCCGCCCAAACCGCCAACGACAAGGGATCTTTGATCACAGACAAGGACGGCTCTCTCTTACCTTTCGCAGAGATCAACAAGTATGGCGAGAAGGGCCGAGAAGCATTAAGACAGTGGTTCATCGACAATGGATCAGGTAGGAAGAATACGCTTTCCTTAGGAAATCTCTCAGGCGTGGAGGCCGATGCTTTCGAAGGGCAACGGACAACCGCTTATCAGACGGGCCTCGCTTACGAGGGAACACTCACGACAGACTGAGGCACTCGGTCTCACCCCGGACCACGTACCGCCCTGTCACCGAATCCAGAACCAAAACGGTCCTGCTCTCTTCGTTCACCAAACGGTATGGCCTCTCCATCGGATCAGCGAGATGGTACTTATGGTCGACTGTGCGCCCCAGCGCGCCAACGAGGGCAGCATTTAAAGTTCCGGGTTCTCGTTTTGATAGGACGTCTTCTCCGGTGGCGGCGAAGGTGCGCTTGGCTTTGCCCTCTCCGCAGGGGATGTCCTTCCCGCCCGGATCCTCCACCTGGACATTCAGCGCGCCGCGCTCCTTGAGGAGTCGCAAGACGTGGGTTTGCAGGCTGGCGGCGGCTTCGGCCACCGTGGGCTCCCGTTCACCGCAGGCGACCGCGAGCAGGGCGAGCAGCGAGACCACTGCGACGAGCCGCGCGGGAGAGCTGTGACGAGAACGGGACATGAAATATCCTCCGAGTCTGGCCGCCTGAGCGCACGATCTCATATGGGCTGGGAGACTGCACACGCCATTCCGGAGAGGAAAGGTGAGGTGTTTGACAGCGAACCTTGATGACATGGTGCCGAACCCCCGCAAACAGGAGCTGTTGCGAGCACTGGAGAAGGTGCGAATGCATGCCAGGCAACTGGAGGCGGCACTCGACCCGCCACATGCGACCTTCACCGGCAAGGCGGTCTGGGTGGGGCCGAAGGCACGGGAGTTCGCGGACGAACTGGCCCAGAGGCGAGCACGACTGCGGTCGCTCATCCAGCGGATCGTCAGCGACCTGGAGGCCGAGTTCATGGCCACCCCCGAACACATACGGCGGTCGCCGGCCGCACACTGAGACCGGTCTGAGCGGCCGGACATAGCCTGACCTTGACGCCCGGACGCACGTGATCGTCGACGCCCGCCATGGACGTCGGCCGGTTCGCCCGGGGCGACGCCGAGTGATCATCGGACATGGCCGAGAAGGATGTTCGTCCGCAGCCGCCGGGCGGGGACGGAGCGGAGCCACTCGCTCTCGGTGATGACGGTGCCGTCGGAGGCGCGGTAGTGGCGGCGGACGAGACCAGCCCCCGGCCTGGCACAGCTCATAGACGATGTCCTGGCGCTCACAGATATGCTCCACGACCCGGATCCGAGTCGCGCGCGGGTGCCACTCCCGCCAGTCCAGCTTCTCCCACCCAGCTTTCGGGTGTGCGGGATGGATGCCGTGATACTCGCCGGGCAAATCCTTCGATGCCATTCCGGTCAGTCACCTCCTCACTGTCAGGACGTCTGCGTTGGTGGTGGCGGCCCCCGCAGAGGGGCACTCGGGGGCGGGTGGCTCACCGCGCCTGGTGGCGTAGAAGGCGCCCGCATCGCTACGGAAGAGCACCCACGCGGGGAAGCGGTCCCGCACCTCGTCGAGGTCGTAGCCGACTGTCGGCATGAGACCAGGGGATCGCTGCTGCCCCACGACGCGGACGAGCGAGCTTCCAGAGAAGGTCATGTCGACATAGTAGACGGTGTTGCCGACCCCTGCCTACTCCTTACGTTCGGTACGCATCGGAACGCCTCGAAACGTAGTCACACGTGCCGGTTCTTATCGTCACCGTTGTGATCCACTTCCGACCTGATCAGCCCAAATCAGAGCAGGTACTTGCCGAGATGCGCCGACGCATCAAGGCAGGCGACTACAAGCCCGGCTACCCCGTACCCGGGGAACCGCGCATGGCCGAAGAATTCGGGATCGCACGCCGGACCGCCCGCAAGGTCATCAACGCGCTCATAGACGCGGGCCTGGTCTACACCGTGAAGAACATCGGAACCTTCGTAGCCGACCCCGAGACCGGCGGTCCGCCAGAGCAGGTCGTCCCGGAGTCCGCGCACGAGGAAGCCGAAGCCGAGTAGCGGTCGAGGCTCAAACGAAATCGAGCGCATTCCATCGATCGTCGATCTCATCGGGGAGTTGCATCGCCAATGCCGCCCAGAAGGTCATGCGGGCACTTCGCCAGGCCGACCTCATCCAAAGCGAGCCCGACATGGGCTCGTTCGTCAAGACTCCCGAAGAATAGTCAGCCGACGGCTGACCTGCGAAAGTCCTCTCTGGGAGGAACTCTGCAACTCTTCTGAAGATCACCACCAGGATGGCGGGCAGGAACCCGTCACTCTTACCGTGACCTAGAGCGGAGGGCGGTGTGCTGCTCCGGTTCCGTGCCGCGAACGTACGGCCACTACGAGACGAGCAAGAGCCGTCCTTCGTCGTCCCCGAACACGAGCAGAGCGCGGCTGCCCGCGAGTTGAGGGTCGGCGGGCACCGCACCGCAGACGTCTTCCCCCTGATCGGCATCTTCGGCGCCAACGCGTCGGGCAAGTCGAACGTACTGGCTGCGTTGACCGAGGAACTGATGAAGTCCTACCTGGCCGGGGCCTTCGGCGGGGTCCCCTCGCTCCTGGAGGGGCAGGTCGAGCGGCGGCGAGCACGGCCAATCTCGCAGGTCAGCGCCCCAAGCCGCTCATCACACACTTCGGGCGCATCCGGCTGACGCGCTCTCCGGGATATCGCCCGGAGAGCGTGCCGAGCCCTCCCGCATACGGTGTCAGGCGGGGCGGAAGGAGTCCTTCGGCTGGGGGGCGGCGTGCTTGATCATCAGGTGCCGCGTGACGGAGTACTCCTGCACGGCCTCCTGGCTCATGTCCTTGCCGAAGCCGCTGCCCTTCACGCCGCCGTGCGGCGCCTCGGAGGCGATCGGCAGGTGGTCGTTGATCCAGGTGACGCCCACGTCCAGGCGGTGCGACACGCGCAGCGCGCGGGACACATCGGTCGACCACACCGAGGAGGCCAGGCCGTACGGCGTGTCGTTGGCGAGACGGACCGCCTCGTCCTCGCCGTCGAACGGCACCGCGACCAGCACGGGCCCGAAGATCTCCCCCTGGACGATCTCGCTCGACTGGTCGGCGTCCGCGATCAGCGTGGGCGCGTAGTAGAAGCCGGGGCCGTCCAACGGGGCGCCGCCGCAGACCACGCGGCCGGACGCGCGCGACACGAACCCGTGCACCCGGTCGCGGTGAGCCTGCGAGATCAGCGGGCCGACGTCGGATCCCTCGTCCCACGGGTCGCCCGGCCGGACCCGGGAGAGCGCGTCGCGCAGCGCCTCGACGCCCTCGGCGTACCGGGACCGCTCGATGTAGACGCGGGTCGCGGCGGTGCAGTCCTGCCCGGTGTTGTACGTGGCGCCCATCGCGACGCCGAACGCCATGTCCTCAAGGGAGGCGTCCTCGAAGACCAGCGCGGGGGCCTTGCCGCCGAGTTCCAGGTGGACCCGCTTGAGCCCGTCGACGGCACCGCGCATGACGGCCCGGCCGGTCGCGGTGGAGCCGGTGACGCTGACCATGTCCACGCCGGGGTCGGTCACGAGCGCCTGCCCGACCTCGGCGTCGCCGGTCACGACCTGCAGCAGGCCCTCGGGAGCTCCCGCCTTGGCGAACAGCTCGGCCAGCCTGAGCGTGCTCCGCGGGGTCTGCGGGGCGGGCTTGATGACGACCGCGTTGCCCGCGGCGAGCGCCGGGCCGATCTTCCAGATCCCCATGATGAAGGGGAAGTTCCACGGCGCGATCGAGCCGACGACGCCGACCGGCCGCCTGATCAGCACGGACGTGTAGCCGGAGCTGAGCACGCCCGCGCCCGTCCCGTCGAGAGAGCGGCCGGCTCCCGCGAAGAACCGCAGGTTGTCCACGCCGAACGGCAGTTCGCCGTCACGGAACACGGGTGCCGGCTTGCCGGTCTCCTCGACCTCGAGCCGGGTGAGCTCCTCGGCGTCCTGCTCCACCAGGTCGGCGAAGCGCAGTAGCACCCGCGCGCGCTCGGCCGGGGTGGTCTCCCGCCACTGCTCGAAGGCCTCCCGCGCGGCGCGTACGGCTGCCGCCACGCCCTCGGGCGACGTGTCCGGCACGTCCTCGATGGGCCGGCCGTTCGCGGGATTGATCAGGGTAGCCATGCCATCCTCTTTCATCGGTCACGATGAACCCCGCCCATTTGCCACAAACAGGACAAATCGCCAGGGTTATGCGTTCATCGTGGATATCAGTTCATCGTGGATATCAACTGTCGAAACCGACGCCGAATCGGTCGAGAAACCGCAGCCACGGCCCACGTCGGCCGCCGTTCTCGTCGGCCCGGGCCAACGCCCGCCGGGTCACCTCGACGACCGGCCAGCGCAGCGGCTCCGGCGGGAACGGCACCGGCGGGCGGCGCACCATCTTCAGTCCGGTCCGCGTGGTGGAGCGGCGGGCCAGCAGGTCGAGACCGATCAGCGCCCCGAACCGGGACGCGCCGACGCCGAGCCCGGTGTAGCCGAGGGCGTACGCGACCCGGCCCCCCATGGCGGTGCCGAAGAACGGGGTGAACCGGCTGGTCGAGTCGATCGCCCCGCCCCACCTGTGACTGAACCGCACACCGTCGAGCTGCGGGAACGTGTCGAAGAAGTGCCGCGCGAGCAGCTCGTGCGAGGCGTCGCGCTGCTCCGAGCCTGTGCCGCGGAAGTTGTAGATGGCGTCGTAGCCGCCCCACAGAACCCGGCCGTCGGCCGTCAGCCGGTAGTAGTGGAACTGGTTGCCCGCGTCGGTGAGGCCCTGTCCCTCCGCCCAGCGCAGAGAGGCGCGCTGCGACTCCGACAACGGCTCGGTGATCAGCACGTAGTCCCAGACCGGCAACACGAAGTTGCTCAGCCTGCGCAGCGGCGGCGGGTAGGCGTTGGTGGCCAGCAGCACCTGCGACGCCTCGATCACACCGCTTCCGTCGGCGGACGCCGTACCGCTCCCAGCGGGGCCGGTGATGACGCGGACGGCGGCTCCGGAACGTTCCATCCCGGAGACCGCGGTGTTCTCGTAGACCCGGACACCGAGCTTCTCGGCGACGCGGACCAGGCCCCAGGCCAGCTTGGCCGGGTCCAGGATGCCGCCGGTGCCGCGCAGGCGCAGCCCTCCGAGATACGTCGGCGAGTCCACGTCCGCGCGCATCTCGTCGCGGCCGAGGTAGACGGCGTCCTCGCCGTGCTCGCGGTGCAGCCGCTCCGCCTCCTTGAGCTCGGCGACGTGGTGCGCGGCGACCGCGACCGTCGTCTTGCCCACCAGGCGCAGATCGGCGTCGATGCCGTGGGCCTCGACGAACGCGGCGATGGCCGCGAGGTTCTCCCTGCCGAGCGCGAGAAGCGTGCCCATCTCGCCGGGCCACAGCTTCAGACCCTGGCCCAGGCCGTGCGTGAGGGAGTCGGAGACGAAGCCGCCGTTGCGACCGCTCCCGCCGTACGCGATGGAATGCGCGTCGACCAGGACGACGTCACAGGCCGGGTTCTCCTGCTTCGCGAGCACGGCGGCCCACAGTCCGGTGAAACCACCGCCGACGATGAGCAGGTCGGCGGTGGTACGGCCGTCGAGCGGGTGATACGCCGGCGCCCCGGGCCTGTCGGTCCAGAAGACCCGGGGAACGGCGTCCTTTAGTGCTTTCACTTGGCGGCGATCTTCTCGATCACGTCGGCGGCGACGCGGAGGCCGTCCCTGCGGCGGATCTCGGCACCATGGGTGGCCAGCCGCTCGCGCAGCTCGGTGTCGCCGAGCAGCCGCTCCAGGGCGCCGGTCAGCTCCTCGTCGGTGAACCCGTAGGTGTCGAGACGGACGCCGTAGCCCTTCTCGTGCACACGCTGGGCGTTGTCGTACTGGTCCCAAAAGAGCGGGAGCAGGATCATCGGCTTGCCGAAGTGCAGCGCCTCAGTGGTGGTGTTGTTGCCGCCGTGAGTGATGACCAGGTCGACCTGCGGGATGATCGTGGTCTGCGGCACGAACTCGGCGCCCCACATGTTCGGGGCCAGCTCGATCTCCTCGTGCAGCGGGCCCTTGGAGACGATGAAGCGGTACGGCGTCGTGGCCAGCACCGAGATCACCCGGCGCATGAGCTCGACGTCGGCGGAGCCCAGCGAGCCGAGCGAGAAGTAGACCCACGGGCCGTCGCCCTCGACCTCGGGGAACGTGAACTCCACGTCGGTCTCGCGTACGGACGAGTCGAGCCGGGTCCAGGTGGGCCCGAGGGGACGCTCATCGGTATAGTCCACGATCTCCGGGAAGACGTACAGGTTCGCGTCACCCTCGTGGATGAAGTCCAGGTCGGGCAGCGGCGGGGCGCCCTGCTCGACGACCCACTCGTTGAACGCCGTGTAGATCTCACGGTGGGTCCGGTCGTACTCGGCACGGAAGGCGTCCCACTCGCTCCTGTCGTCGGCGGGCAGACCGGAGAAGGCCGGGGCGATGTCCGAGCCCTTCACTTCGAGCGGGTTGCAGGAGACGATGCGCACGAACGGCTTGCCGGCCGTGAGCAGCGCGGGGAAGGTGATGACGTTGTCCTCGACGATCACGTCCGGCTGGACGCGCTCGATGATCGCCTTGAGCTGCGGCTCGCAGTACTTCGCACCGTCGATCAGGGCGTCCCAGATCGGCTTGGTGACCGTCTCCTGCTGCTCCAGGGTGCTCTTGCGGTACTCCGGCGCGGTGTCGCGGATGAAGTCCTTCCAGAACTGGCCCGCGTCCTGCTCCTCCTCGGCCGGCGGCGCGAGGTCGACCAGGTCCTCCTCGAAGCCGAGCGCCTCCAGCTTGCCCTTCCACGACGCCTCAGCCGCGAAGACCACCCGGTGGCCGCGCTTGCGCAGGACATCGCCGATCCCGACGCAGTTGTTCGTCGGCCCGTACGCGCTCTCGGGCATGAACAGGATCGTCAGCTGCTTGTCTGTCATCTCCGGACTCCCTGACTTGTTGAACCGTGATTCAAATAGGTATCTAGCGCGACGTCAATAGCTGGGACATTATGGGTACGCCAGTTGTTGTCGTAGCGTTCAAACCGGATGGGATGGAATGGCCCAGCGCAAGAGCAGAGCCGACCGGCGGATGGACCTCATCGATGCCGCCCGCCGGGCGATGATCCAACACGGCGCGGAGGGTGTCCACCTCAACCAGATAGCCGAGGAGGCCGGGCTGACCTCCGGCGCCGTGCTGTACCACTATCCCGACCTGCGGGATCTGCTGATCGAGGCCCATCACGCCGGGATGGAGCGCTTCTACGAGCAGCGGGTCAAGAAGATCAGCGGCATCGCCGACCCCGCGCTGAAGCTCATCACGACGATCAGGTCCGGCCTTCCCGAGGGGCCCGAGGACGCCGGCGTGCGCCTGCTGTGCGAGCTCGGCGGCGCCGCCGGCCGCAACCGCGTGTACGGCACGCTGCTGACGACGCTGTTCGACCGGCAGGTGTCGATGTACCAGACGATCCTCGAGACCGGAGCGGCCCAGGGCATCTTCACCCTGGCCCACGACTCCGAGACGATCAGCCGCACGCTCGTCGCGCTCGAGGACGCGTACGGCTATCGCATCATCGCCCGGCATCACTCGATCGGCCCGGACAAAGCCGCGGAGCTCATCCTCGACTATGCCCGCCTCGCGACCGGACACGAGCTCAGGCCGAAATGAGCACGGCGTCGGCGGCGTCCCAGCCGATCGCGACCTCGGTCCCGGGCTCGACCCGCGCCGATCCCTGAGCCGCCGCCAGCACGTGACCTTCATGGCCCTCGACGCTCAGCACGATGTGCGAGGTGCCGCCGTAGAAGCTCACGTCCACGACCTTGCCGCGGAGCGGGCCGGCCTCGGGCTCGGTCTCGAACTCGGTCTCGGACGTGGGCTCAGTCTCGGGAACCGTCTCGGACGTGGGCGCGGCTTCGACCTCGGCCTCCACCTTGACTTCGGCTTCGGCCGCGATCTCCGTCCCGGCCTCGCTCCGCTCCTTCGCCACTGCCTCGTCCTCGGCCTTCGCCTTGGCCTTGGCCTCGTTGACGGCCACGACCTCGGCGACGACCTCCGCCACCACCTTGGCGACGACGCCGGCCACGGCCCTGGAGACGACCTCGGCCATCGCCTCGGCGTTGACCTCGCCCGTCATGGCGGTCTTGACGGCGGTCCTGAGATCGTCGCCCTGATCAGCGCTGGCCTCGACGGCGGCACCTTCCTTGGCCACGACCTCAGTCTCGACCTCGGCGGCGCTCACAGCCTCCGTGTCCGTGTCAGCCTCAGCGTCGGCGGCCTTCTCCTCCGCCGCGACCTCGGCGTCGGCGTCTGCAGTGGCGTCGGCGTCCGTGGTCGCCCCGGCCTCGCCGTCGGCCGCGTCTCCCGCTTCGGCCTCCGCCGCTTCCTCGCTCTCAGGCTTCGCCTCTGCCTCGGCGACCGGCTCGGTCACCACCGCGATTTCCCTGACCTCGGGCTCCGCCTTGGCCTTGGACTTCCCCTTGGCCTTGCGCTTCGCCTTGACCTCGACGTCCGCCTCGGCCACAACCGCGATTTCCCTGACCCCGGGCTCCGCGTCCTCGGCCTCCGCCTTGGGCTCGGCGCCTTCCTCGGCTTGCTTCACCTCGGCTTCGGCCTCAGTGGTCGCGTCCGCCGTGTCCGCAGCCTCTTCCTTGACCTCAGCCTCGGTCTCGGCCTCGGTCTCGGCCTTGTCCGCGTCCTCTTCCTTACCTGTGGGCTCAGTGTCAGCCGTCGCCTCGGACTTCGGCTCTTCCTCGGCCAACGCCTCGGGCTCGGGCTTGGCCTCGGCTTCCTTTACCTCGGCGTCGGCCGGAGCCTTCTCCTCCACCTCGTCGGCGACGTCGGCCTTGGCCACGACCTCGGTGATCCGGATCTTCTCCGGACGGACGACGAGGAGCGCGGAGTCGCCGTCGACGCCCTTGGGAGCGGGCAGCACGCCCAGCCCCTCGACGTCGAGGCCCTCCTGGGTGACCTTGCCGGTGAAGATGTTGTTCGCGCCGATGAACCCCGCCACGAACGGCGTACGGGGCCGGTCGTACAGCTCGACGGGGGCGTCCACCTGCTCGACCTTGCCGCCCTGCATGACCGCGATGCGGTCCGCGAGCGACATGGCCTCCTCCTGGTCGTGGGTGACGACGACGAAGGTGATGCCCACCTCGTGCTGCAGCCGCTTGAGCTCGAGCTGCATCTCGGCCCGGACCTTCTTGTCCAGCGCGGACAGCGGCTCGTCCAGCAGGAGCAGGCGCGGACGCTTGACGATCGCACGGGCGAGCGCGACACGCTGGCGCTGTCCGCCGGAGAGCTGGTGCGGCTTGCGGCGGGCGTGCGCGGCGAGCCCGACGGTCTCCAGCACCTCGGCGACCCGCTCCCGGATCTCCTTCTTGGCCAGCTTCTCGCGCTCCAGTCCGTAGGCGATGTTCCGTTCCACCGTCATGTGGGGGAACAGCGCGTATGACTGGAACATGAGGTTGACCGGGCGGCGGTGCGCGGGCACCTTGAGCAGGTCCTCGCCCTCCAGGAGCACCTCACCGCCGTCCGGCTGCTCGAACCCGGCGAGGATGCGGAGCAGCGTGGTCTTCCCGCAGCCAGAAGGGCCGAGCAGCGCGAAGAATTCGCCCTGCCGGATTTCCAGGCTGACCGAGTCGAGCGCGACGACGTCGCCGAAGCGCCGGCTCACGCCGTCGATGGAGATAAGTGTCATGACAGTGCCTCGGTGAGCTTGGTCATGCGCTGGGCCGCGATGACGACGGTGAAGCTCACCGCGAGCAGCAGGGTGGCCAGCGCGTTGATCTCGGGAGTGACGCCGAACCGCACCATGGAGTAGATGACGATCGGCAGGGTCGGTTCTGTGGGCGCGGCGGTGAAGAAGGCGATCACGAACTCGTCGATGGACAGCGTGAACGCCAGCAGGGCGCCCGCCAGGATGCCCGGGGCCAGGGTCGGCAGCGTGATCCGCATGAACGTCGTCACCGGGGTCGCGCCGAGGTCGCGGGACGCCTCCTCCATCGAGGTGTCGGCGTGGTTGAGCCGGGCCCGGACGACGGCCGTCACGAAGGCCATGCCGAACACGGTGTGCGCGATCAGCACCGAGTGCAGGCCGAGCGTCATCTTGACCGCCGCGTAGAACACGAGGAGGCCGATCGCGAGGACCAGGTCGGGCAGGATCGCGGGCATCGTCGAGAGGGCGTCGACCAGGCGCGACTTGTTGTAGCGGGCCAGGCCGACCGCGAGCAGCGTGCCCAGCACCGTGGAGAGCACCGTCGAGCCGAACGCCACGATCAGGGTGTTGATCAGACCTTCGCGGATCTTCTCGTTCCCGGCGAGCTGGCCGTACCAGCGCAGCGAGAAGCCGCCCCACGCGTACGGCGACTTGCTCTGGTTGAACGACATGAGAACGACGACCGCGATCGGCACGTACAGGAAGACGTACGTCAGCCAGAAGGGCAGTCGCAGCCAGCCGTGTCCACGCTTCGCGTTTCTACGCATCCCGGCCCACCCTTCGGGTGGCCCATGCCTGGGCGAAGAGCAGGAGCACCAGTACTCCGATCACGGACAGGGCCAGCACCGAGCCGAACGGCCAGTCGCGAGCCTTGAGGAACTGGTCCCGGATCAGGTTCCCCACCATGATCCGGCGACCGCCGCCGAGCAGTTCGGGGATCACGAAGTTGCCCAGGCTCGGCACGAAGACGAAGACGCAGCCGGTCAGCACACCGGGCAGCGAGAGGGGCAGCGTCACCGACCAGAACGTCCTGATCGGGCGCGCGCCGAGGTTGGCCGACGCCTCACGGAGCTGCGGGTCCAGCCGCTCGATGGCCGAGTACAGCGGGAGGATCATCAACGGCAGGTACGCGTAGAGCAGGCCGGCGACGATGGCGCCGTCCGAGTAGAGGAGCTCCACCTTGCCGAGACCCAGCG
The DNA here is from genome assembly GCA_001570385.1 of Microtetraspora glauca. Taxonomy (GTDB): domain Bacteria; phylum Actinomycetota; class Actinomycetes; order Streptosporangiales; family Streptosporangiaceae; genus Microtetraspora; species Microtetraspora glauca. The sequence goes on from BBYL01000017.1 coordinate 213,381, forward strand.
CGTCCAGTCCGGAGTTGAGCAGGCCCTCGGAGTTCAGCAGCACGATCCAGGCGTACGTGCGGATCAGGAAGTTGGTCCAGAACGGCAGCACGACGGCCACCAGCGCGATGACCTTCCACTTGGCGGGCAGCCGGGCGATCATGTACGCGGTCGGGTAGGCCAGCAGCAGAGCGAGGAGCGTCGTGATCGTGGCCAGCTTCACCGACCCGAAGACCACGTCGAGGTACAGATGGTCGATCAGCCGGGTGAAGTTCTCCCCCGTCGCCTCGTAGACGATTCCGCCGAACCTGCCGCGGCGGAACACCGTGTAGCTGAGCACGAGAGCGAGCGGGACCGCCAGGAAGACGATCAGGAAGCCGAAGCCCGGCCCCATGGTGACGAGTCGCCCGATCACCCGTGCCCGTACGGTGGACTTCATGGTGCCGTCGCCGTAAAGGCGGGCACGCGACATGACATGCGAGAGCTTCCTTCCGGTGGGGAGCTTAGAGTGTTGCAGGATAAGTCAACTTAGACAAGACTTTCTTCGGCATTGTGAGCATTGGCGATACAAGCCTTATTGAATCGAGATTCAACAGATGCAGGTGGAAACACGGCACTGGCCAACCCTTCACGAGAAACCGGACGGTTCTCTCACGTTGGCCGTCGGAGAGGGCGTCACCGGAGCCGTCGTCCGGGCGCTCGCGGAGGGCGTCACGCCGCCGCGCCCTTTCTCCGTCCGCGCGTTCCGCCCGCTGCCCCCGCCGCCTCCCGGCGAGCGCGCGATCACGGTCGACCAGACCAATCATTCGGTGATCGCGGGCGAGAGCGTGGTCGTCAAATGGTTCCCCCGCCCCTCCCGCGCGCCGCATCCTGCGCCTGATCTGCTGGCGCACCTGTCCGGCTTCTCCCGCACGGCCACGCCGTACGCCGCCGTCTACTGGGAGGACGCGCTGGTCGCGCTGATCACCGCGTACCTGCCCGAGGCCAGGGACGGCTGGGAATGGTGCGTGGACGAGGCCGAGGCCGGCCGGACCGCCTTCGCCGCCGAGCTGGGCGGTCTCGCCGCCGATCTGCACCTCGCCATGGCGACCCCGTCCCCCGTCTTCCCCGATCCGGTACGGCTCGCCCGCGCCGTACCGGAACAGGACCCGGAACAGGACCCGGAACAGGACCCGACACACGGCTCGACGGGCGGCGCGGCGAGCGCCGCGGGGGCATGGGCGGCGCGGGCCGAGGAGGCGCTGCGCGACGCGCTCACGCTCACCGACGGCGAGGACGGGGCGTGGCTGGCCTCGCGGGCCGAGGCGCTGCGGCACGAGCTCGCCCCTCTGGCGACGGCGGGCGCGACCCCGCTGATCCGCATCCACGGAGACCTGCACGTCGGCCAGATCCTTCGATGGCGCGACGGCTACGCGGTGGTCGACTTCGACGGGAACCCGACGGTGTCGGGCTCGGCACCGGGCGGCGGCGCCTTCCAGCCGGCGGCCCGCGACCTCGCCCAGCTCACCACGAGCGTCGATCACGTCGGCCAGGTGGCGATCCTCCGCAGGAACGCCGATCCCGACCGGATCGCGGAGTGGGTCGCGGCGTCACGGGCCGCGATCGAAGGCGCGTACGCCGCCGGTCTCGCGGACGCGGGGCGTGCCGACCTGCTCGACCGGTCGTTGATCAGGCCGTTCGAGATCGAGCAGGAATGCCGGGAACTGATCTACGCGGCCCGGCACCTGCCGCGCTGGCGCTACGCCCCCATGGGCGTGCTCCGGACCTGGTTCGGCGCCGGGCCCGCCTTTACGAAGTAAGAAACACGCAGCACACAGATAGAAGAGGTGGATTGTGGACGCGGGGCTGTTCGAGGCCGACCTGCTGGCCAAGCCGGAGGCGCTGGGCGCGCTGGCGGAGGCGCTGGAGGCCGGTGACCCGTTCGAGGGCCTGCCCGAGCGGATCGACCGGGTGGTCTTCCTCGGTATGGGCAGCTCCCGGTACGCCGCGGGGGTCGCCGCGTCGCGGCTGCGCGCGGCCGGAGTCGACGCCGTGGCCGAGTACGCCTCCGCCGCGCACACCGTTCCCGGGCCGGGGACGCTGGTGGTGGCGATCTCCGCGACCGGCGGCAGCAGGGAGACGCTCGACGCGCTCGCCCGCTACACCGGGACGTCGAACGTGGTGGCCATGACCAACAAGCCGGGCTCCGCGGTGACCGAGGGTGCCGGTCTGGTCGTTCCCATGCTCGCGGGTGAGGAGCGTGGCGGCGTCGCATGCCGTACGTTCCAGCACACCCTCGCCCTGCTGCTCACTCTGAACTCCCGGCTCACGGGCGGCGGCGACGTCCCCGCGCTCGTCCGCCGTACGGCGGAGGCCACCGCGGACCTGCTCGACCGGCGCGGCGAGTGGCTGAAGGGGGTCTCGGACCTGCTCGACGGGCCGCACGGCGTCTACACCGTCGCCCCCGCCGAGCGGCTCTCATCGGCGGAGCAGTCGGCGCTGATGTTCCGCGAAGGGCCGCGCCGCCAGGCGGACGCCTGCGAGACCGGCGACTGGGCGCACGTCGACGTCTATCTCACCAAGACCTACGACTACCGGGCGCTGGTGTTCCCCGGCTCGCGGTACGACGAGCAGGCCATGGAGTGGATCCGCCAGCGCGGCTCGACCGTCCTCACGGTGGGCGGCGAGCTGGACGGCCAGGCCGGGTCGCTGCGCTACCGGCACGACGACGACCCCGACGTCGCCCTGCTCACCGAGACCCTGGTCGCCGAACTCGTCGCCGCCTCCTGGTGGGCCCGGGTCTAGGCACCACGGGATTTCACCGATCACCCCTGGGGTGATCGAGCGCCCACCGGCACGACCGGCCGTCGCGCGAAAAGAGCGGAAAAGGCATGGTGCTGCATGGTACATAGGTGATCCAATTCCCCGACCGGGAGTGAACACCGTGGTCAACACGATGCGCGCCGGGCTCTCCCTCGCCATGCTCGCCGGCTTCTTCGCGGTGGCGGCCGCCCAGCTGGCGGCCGCCGTCGCGCTCGCTTTCTGGCTGTCCACGGTCATCGCCGGCGCCATCGCGGTGAAGCTGGTCTGGTCGTGCTTCGCCGGTGCCGTCCTGGCCGTCGGCCGGGGAACGTGGAAGGCGATCCGCTCGCGCCCCGAGGCGCCCGCCGGTCTCCTGCTCACTCCGGGAAACGCGCCCGTCCTTTGGGCGACCGTACGTGAGCTGGCGGCCGAGGCGGGCACCCGGGCGCCGGACGAGATCTGGTTGATCCCCGAGGTCAACGCGGCCGTGCAGGAGGAGTCGCGGCTGCTCGGCCTGGTCGGCGGACGGCGCCGCCTCTGCCTCGGCCTGCCGCTGCTGCACACGATGACGGTCGCCCAGGTGCGCGCCGTACTCGCGCACGAGCTCGGCCACTACTCCGGGAAGCACACGCGGCTGTCCGCACCGGCCTACCGGGGGCGGCTCGTGATCGCGCACACGCTGCGCCAGATCGGTCCGTACAACCCGGCCGGATGGATCTTCAAGGGGTACGCCCGGCTCTACCTGCTGGCCGACAACGCGGTGTCCCGGCGGCAGGAGTTCGAGGCGGACCGGGTCTCCGCCGGAGTCGCGGGGGTGGACGCCGCCGCGAGCGCGCTACACGAGATCCGCGTCCTGGACGCGGCGTGGAGTTTCTTCCTGGACCGGTACGTCGAGCTCGGCTGGGAGTCGGGCTTCGCACCCGACGACCTGTTCGCCGGGTTCGGCGCGCTCGTCGCCGCCCGCAGGGGTGAGCTGGACGAACTGCGCGGGAGCACGCCCGAGGAGCGCGGCTCACGATGGGACACGCACCCCCCGCTGAACGAGCGAATCTCCGCCATCCGCGCCCTGCCCCGCACGTCGACCAGGCCCGACGAACGGCCCGCCGCCGTACTGGTCCCCGATCTGACCGAGGCCGGGCGGGCGCTGCAGGGAGAGGTGGTCGCGACCGGCGAGCGCACTGTGCTCCCGTGGCCGCAGTTCACCGCGGCGACGCTCGGCGCCATGGTCCAGCGCGAGGCCGACGCGGTCTTCCGCACCGTCGCGCGGACCACCGGCCGTCCCGAGGTCGGGCTGGCCGACGTGCTCGACCTGATCGCCTCGGACCGGCTCACCGAGATCGCCCAGCCGTTCTTCCCCACGGCCACGCGACGGGAGGTCGGCGCGCTGTTCGCCGGGCCCCTGGAGACCATGCTGCGGCTGGCCGCGCTCCGGTCCGGCGTCGCGGGATGGCGCCACTCGTGGAGCGGATCCGCCGAGTTCGTCGGCATGGACGGGACCCCGGTCGCCCTGGAGGAGATCGCCAGGACCGCCGTCTCCCCCGGCGGCCTCGACAAGGCCTGGGCGGAGCTGGACCGGCTCGGCATCGACGCCCAGCGGGCCGCGCCGGCCGAGCGGGCGCCGACCACGTTCGGATCGCAGGTCCTCGGCGGCCTGGCCAACGTCAAGGTGCAGGGCACGGAGTACGACCTGGTCGTGCTGAGCACGGGACTCGTCCTCGTCGCGGGCCCCGGCACGTCGGACCAGGGCAGGCAGAGGATGCGGGAGCTCGTCGGATCGACACCGGCGGCGAAGCTCGCCGAGTGGTACCGCTTCGTGCCCTACGAGGAGATCACCTCGGCGAGGGTGAGCAAGGAGATCCCGCTGCGGGCCGAGCTGACGCTCCACGGCGGCGCGGTCGTGCCGCTGGAGGAGAAGTGGACCAGCGAGGAACTCGACAAGGGCAGCCGTGACCGGCTCGTCCGCGTACTCGGCGAGATCGGTTGACGGCCGGCGTTCCCGGAGGTTCCCCAGGGTTACCGGAGGCGTGGGTCGGCGACGACGGTGAAGGTGCGACCACGACGACGATCATGATGACGGTGACGGAGCGTGACCAGGGGGCCGGAACGGGCGGCGCGACATCCGGATCCGCATGGTCCGCTCCACCGCGAATGTCCCCTGGCGTGCGCTCGATCAGGAAGCCAGATGCCCAGCTTCCAGGTGAAGGTTCCCTAGCGTGGCCTCATCGGAAATCCGGATGCGCCGGACCTCGTTCGCCTGAGAAGGTTCCGTGCGTGACCCTCGATGATGTCGTCCTCCGCCGGGCGACCGCCTCCGACGCGTTCGCGGCGGCCGACGTGTGGCTGCGCTCGTACACCGCGGCCCTGCCGACGGTGCGCCGGGCGCACACCGACGACGAGGTCCGGGCCCATTTCCGCGATGTGGTCGTGCCCGCGCGCGAGACCTGGGTCGCGGAGCTCGACGGCTCCCTGATCGGGGTGATGGTGCTCGCCGACGGCCTGCTCAGCCAGCTCTACCTCGACCCGGGCTGGCGCGGCCGGGGCCTCGGCGACCGGTTCGTCGCGCTGGCGAAGGAACGCGGCCCGGACGGGCTGGAGTTGTGGACGTTCCAGGTCAACGGCCCGGCGCGGCGGTTCTACGAGCGCCACGGCTTCGTCGCGCTCGCGTACACCGACGGGCACGACAACGAGGAGAACGAGCCGGACATCCGCTATGTGTGGCGGCCCGATAGCTGAGCCGCGGGCTCACCCGGCGACGTTCAGCGGTGCCAGCCGAGCCGGGAGGCGGCGTCGTCGGGGACGTACCCATCCGATCCGCCCTCGCCGATCCACAGGATGTCGTCGTACTCGGCGACCGGGCCGAGGGCATAGCTCATCGGCAGCCGGGGCTGGACCGCGAATCGGATCTCCAGCTCGGGGTCGAACCGTTCCAGGGCCTCGATGAGATCGGCCACGGTCTCGATGCCGGTCCCGCTGCGTCGGCTCCTGCCACGCCTGTGCCTGCCCATGGGTGCTTCTCCGTGCTTCGGATGACCGGGGGTACGCCGAACTTCTACGGAGCGTAACCCAGTGACATCTGAACGCAACAGATCCTTGACTTGTGGATCACCCTGACGCTCAGTAGGCGACGCCCATGACCTTCCGATAGGTCTCGGGCGCGGCGATGACCCGCAGGACGTACCCGGCCAGGTCCTCACGCGAGATGGACACGCCTCCCCGGACTGAGTCCTCCACCGCCGTCCGGTACGTCCCGGTCGCCGGGGCGTCGGTCAGCCGTGGCGGCTGGACGACCGTCCAGTCGAGGTCGCGGCCGCGCAACTCCCGCTCGAACAGCCGGGCGTCGCGGTGCCCGTGCCGGAGAAACGTGTTGTGCAGCACCAGCTTGAGCAGCCGCTGCCGCACCGTGTCCGCGGGCTGGTTGCCGAGCGCGTTGGTCACCGCCACCAGACGCCGGACACCCTGCCGCGCCATGGCCCGGGCGACGTTCCCGCCTCCGAGCGAGTAGAGCCGGGTGGGGCCGCCCCCGCTGGGTCCGGCCAGGAACACCACCGCGTCCGCCGCGCCGACGGTGAGGGTCTCCGGCTCCAGGACGTCTCCCTGGCGTACGGTCAGCCGCGGGTGGCGCTCGGCGACCGCCTCGGGTCGCCGTGCCACCACCTCGACGTCGTGACCCTGCGCGAGCGCGAGCCGTACCAGGTGGGCGCCCGTGCCGCGGGTCCCCCCGAAGACCGTGATCTTCATGTCCATCACCTCATGGCGGGTTCGATGGTGAGTGTGCACTCACTTACCATTATGGTGGCAGCGCGTTCCACACTGTCAAAGAGAGAGGCCCGGGCCCCCACGTGGCTCCCACCCGCGACCGCATCGTCGGCGCCGCAGAACACGTCATCCAGGAGCTCGGTCTGGTCAGAGCCACCACCAAGGAGATCGCGCGCGCGGCCGGCTGCTCCGAGGCGCTGCTCTACAAGCACTTCAGGACCAAGGAGGAGATCTTCCTCGCGGTCCTCCTGGAACGCATGCCCGCGCTCCGGCCCGCGACGCTGCGCCTCGGCGCCCGGGTGGGCCAGGGGACGATCGCGGGCAACCTGGAGGAGCTTGCCGGGTCGGCGATCGAGTTCTTCCGCAGGACGATCTCCCTGGCCGGCGGCATGCTCGGCGACCCGTCCCTGCTGAACGGCTTCCGCCAGATGCTCGCGGCGTCCGGCGGCGGCCCGCACGTGCCCGTGACCCTGCTGGCGTCCTATATCCGCGAGGAGCAGCGGATCGGCCGGGTGAGCCAGGACGCGGACCCCGACGCGGCGGCGGCCCTCCTGTTCGGGGCCTGCTTCCACCGGGCGTTCCTCGCGAACCTCGTCGAGCTCGGACCCGACGACGTCCTCGTCCACGAGCTGGTGCGGACGCTGCTCACCGGCCTGACGCCCCGTTGACATCACCCTCGCGGTTCACCGGTCCCGGCGAGCGGCCGCGAGCCGCTCCGCCGACCGGTCGCCCACCTTCGTCGTCGGGACGAGCTCCCCCGCCCTGCCGAGGCCGAACTCCGGCATGTTCACATAGACCGTCTCGTATCCGCTGACCGTGTAGGTCTCGTGCCAGACCCCCACGGCCTCGCTCGCGTACGCCTCCCGGAAGAAGCGCTTCCAGGCCGGCCAGTGGTTCGCCTCACGGTCCTTCGCGTACGCCATCAGGTGATCGGTGCTGCGCCAGTACTGCACCATGATCGTGGTCCGCCCGTTGAAGAAGCTCTCGAAGTGCAGCATGCCCAGAGCGGGGTCCGCCCGTAACTCCTTGACCATGGGCCCCATGGCCCGGGCCACCGGCAGCCACTTGCGCAGCGACCGGAACCTGTTGATCCGCATACCGATCAGGAAGACGACGAAGTCGCCGTCCATCTGCGCGCTCATGCGCATGACGTCCTCCTTGGATAGCCACACTACCTAATAATTGGATAGTAAAGCTATCGAGCATCATTGGCAAGCGCTACTATCCAGTCATGCGAATCTCCCAGCTCAGCGCCGAATCCGGGGTCCCGATCCCGACGATCAAGTACTACCTGCGCGAGGGGCTGCTCCCCCAGGGCGACCAGACGGCGGCCACCCGGGCGGAGTACGACCAGTCCCACCTACGCCGGCTGCGGCTGATCCGAGCGCTGCTGGAGGTCGGACGGCTGCCCGTCGCGACGATCCGCAATGTGATCGACGCCGTGGAGGACGAACGGCTGAGCGTCCACGACATGCTCGGCGCCGCCCATTACGCGCTCTCCACACCGGTCGAGCCGCACCCCGACGACGAGGACTGGCGCGCGGCCAGGGAACTGGTCGACGAGATGGTCGCGGACCTGGGCTGGGGCGTCCATCCGCTGGCGCCGGCCCGGGACGAGCTCACGCAGACCGTCGTCACGCTCAAGCGCCTCGGCATGCCGACCTCGCGGGAGGACCTGCTCCCCTACGCGACGGCCGCGCTCGACCTCGTGCGGGAGCAGGACATCACCAAGATTCCCTTCGACGGCCCCCGGGACGTCGCCGTGGAGACGTTGGTGATCTGCGAGGTCCTGTACGGCAAGGCGTTCGACGTGCTGCGCCGCCTGGCCCAGGAGTCGGAGTCCGCCAGGATCCTCGACGCCGCCCCCTGCCCGGAGGGAGAATCTCAGCCCCCAGCGCCCGAATAGGTCACGTCACCGGTTTTCGGCAACGGAATGGGCGGTCCCCTCGGCCCACCCGGGCCTATGGTCCGACGAGGTCCCGCTTGTTAGTGTCGGCTGCCGAACAACGCTCTTCGACAGGGACGGCCATGACAGCTGGCGATCACACCGCGACCACGTCCGGCCACTGCGACCCCCGCTTCTCCCGGGTACGTGAGGTCTTCGACCGGCACTTCGCGGACGGTCTGGAACTGGGCGCCGCGTTCGCGGTCTTCCTGGACGGCGAGCCCGTCGTCGACCTCTGGGGTGGCGTGGCCGACCGGCACACGGGGCGCCCCTGGGAGTCCGGTACGCCGGTCCTCGCCTACTCGTGCACCAAGGCCGTCGCCGCCACCGCGCTGCTGTTGCTCGTTGAGCGCGGCCTGGTCGACGTCCACTCCCCGGTGAGCGCGTACTGGCCGGAGTTCGCGGGCAACGGCAAGGCCCACATCACCGTCGAGCACGTGCTCACCCACCAGGCCGGGCTGCCGGTGATCGAGGAGCCGGTCCCGGTGGAGGAGTTCGAGGACCTGCCCGCGATCGCGGACCGGCTCGCCGCGCAGGCGCCGCTCTGGGAGCCCGGCACGGCGCACGGCTACCACGCCGTGACGTACGGCTTCCTCGTCGACGAGATCGTCCGCAGGGTGACCGGCGTGTCCACGGGCGAGCTGGTCGCGGCGGAGATCGCCGGACCACGCGGGCTCGACCTCTGGCTCGGCGCCCCGCCCGACGTGGCGGATCGCGCCGCCCGGCTCTCCGCGGGAGAGCGCAAGGCGCCGGCGGGAGAGCGTACGGCATCCGCGGGTGGACCCACGGGCGCGGCGGGGGAACACGCGACGCCCGGGGGCGGCGCCGGTGTCACGGAGGTCGCCGCCCCGGACGACCCGCTGGCCGCGATGGCCGCGGCGTCGCTGGACAGGAACAGCCTGATGAACCGGGCGCTCGGCAACCCGCCCATCCACAAGCTGCCCGGCGGCGGCAACCATCCGGTGATCCTGCGCGCCGGCTGGCCCGCTCTCGGCATGGTCACGACCGCGCGGGCGCTGGCCGGTTTCTACCGCGCCCTGGTCTCCGGTGAGATCCTCGCGCCCTCCGTCCTGGAGGACGCGGTGCGCCCACGCGTCAGCGGACCCGACCGGGTCATGTACGTGGACAGCGCCTTCGGCCTCGGCTACATGCGTCCGGCGCTGACCTTCCTCACGCCCGCGCGCGGGGCGGAGTCGGCGTTCGGCCACACCGGAATGGGCGGCTCTCTCGGCCTCGGGGACGCCGCGCACGGCATCGCCATGGCGTACACGATGAACCGCATGGCCCAGAGGGTGACCGACAGTCTCCGTGCCTACCATCTCGCGGAAGCCGTCTACGACTCCCTCGCGTAGAGCGCGGGCACACCACCGCGCGGCGGGCCGGCCGGAACGCGCCTGGACGAATCATCGGCAACGCTCCGCCCGGTCCCGGGCTGAGCGGGGCCACGACCGATCAGGCCGACCGAGTCCTACGGCCCGGCACGTCCTCCGGCCGGTCCCCGAGTGCGAGCAGGACGTCGCGCAGCACGTCCGCGAGAGCGCGCGCGGTCGCCTCGGGAACGTCCGCGAACAGGTGGCGGTGCGCCTCCGTGGTGGCGAGGGACAGTTCCTCGGCCTTCTCCACACCCTGCGGAGTGAGCCGGACCCATGAGCTGCGGCCGTCGGAGGGATCGGGTTCGCGCTCGACCAGGCCCGCAGCCAGCAGCCGCTGGAGGATGTTGCTGGTTCCGCCCGTCGTGAGCATCAGCCGCGCGGCGAGGGTGCCGGGCTTGACCCGGTACGGACGTCCGGCACGGCGCAGCGTCGCCAGGACGTCGAACTCCGCATAGGTCAGTCCGTAACCGGCGAGCACGGACTGGGTGACCGTCTCGATCCGCGCCTTGAGCCGCCCGACCCGCTTGACGATCTCCAACTGCGTCGTGGCCGCCTCCGGCAGCTCGGCCCGCCACGCCTCGATCATCTCGTCGACGCGATCCCGGCCGGTCACCCGCCCCTCATTCATGTGCTTGAGGATATCCACGCTCCCTGATAGCTTTCCAACAAGCTTTTTGAAAAGCTTTCTCGAATGGGAGTATCGCGTGAACCTGCTCATCAGGAACGGCATCGTGATCGACACGGAGCCGGACGTGCACGTCCGGCGGGGAACCGACATCCTCATCACCGACGGAGTGATCGGCGCGATCGGCCCGGACCTGCCCGCCGCCGACGCGGAGGTGATCGACGCGGCGGGCCAGATCGTGCTTCCCGGTTTCGTCGACACGCACCGCCACGTCTGGCAGAGCGTGCTCCGGTCCGTCTCCGCCGACGCCGCTCTCGGTGACTACCTGGCGCTCGTTCTCGGCCGGCTCGCCCCCGCGTTCCGGCCCGAGGACGTCTACGCCGCCAACCTCTGGGGCGCCGTCGAGGCGCTCAACGCCGGGATCACGACCGTGTACGACTGGTCCCACATCCAGCTCACCCCCGGGCACACCGACGCCGCGGTCGAGGCCCTCCGCGATTCTGGCGCCCGCGTCGTCTTCGCGTACGCGCATCCGGGCGCGGACGACGCGTCGAGGAACGAGGCGGAGGTCCGGCGGGTCGTCGCCCGGCACTTCCCCTCGGGGGACTCCGGCCTCGTCACCCCCGCCTTCGCGGCGTGGGGGCCGGTGTACGGCTCCGTCGAGGCGGCCGAGGCCGACTGGCGGCTGGCCCGCGAGCTCGGGCTCCGCATCAGCCTGCACGCGACCGGCGAGGAGCCGGTGGAGCGGCTGCACGCCGCCGGGCTGCTCGGCCCCGACGTCATGTTCGTGCACGCCAACGGCTTCCCCGACCGCTCGATGAAGATGGTCGCCGACAGCGGCGGCACCGCGTCCGTCGCACCCGCCGTGGAGTCGCAGATGGGCCACGGCTCCCCCGAGACGGGACGGTTGCGCGGGTTCGGCATCCCGACGGGGCTCGGCGTGGACACGGTGGCCGGGGTGCCCGGAGACATGTTCGCCGTCATGCGCGCCGCGCTCGCCTCCGCCAGGCTCCGGCACTTCGGGGAGGGGATCGGCGCGCTGCCGACCGCGGCCGACATCCTGCGCATGGCCACCATCGAGGGGGCCACCGCCCTCGGCATGGCCGACCGGATCGGATCGCTTCGCCCGGGCAAGCGCGCGGACGTCGTCATGCTGGACACGGGCCTGCCCAACCTCGCGCCGCCGCACGACCCGGTCGGGGCGGTCGTGACGGCCGCCGATGTGAGCAACGTCGACACGGTGATCGTCGGCGGCGAGGTGGTCAAGCGGGCCGGCCGCCTGGTCGGCGTGGACCTGCCGCGCGCCCTCGACCTGGCCAGGCGTTCCGGCGAGCGGCTGCTCGGCACCGCCGGGTGATCGTATGAGCCTGCGGGCCGACCCCATCCGGGCGTGGTCCCCCGGCGCGAGGGAACCGCACGGGGAACCGGTCCGGACGCACAGGTATCGGTCCGGAGCGCGCGGTCAGCCGGTCCGGAGGCACAGGGAACCGGTCGCGAAGGGCGCGGCCAGCCGGTCAGGAAGGGTGCTCGCCGTACGCCGAGAGGAGCTGCGCCTCGGCGGCGTCGAGGTAGGCCAGCAGCACGCCCGACGCCCGCTCGTACTCGCCCTCGCCGAGCAGGGCGGCGATGCGCGCGTTGTCGTCGAGGTACGGCTCGTGGAACGGCCGGGGCTCGCCCATCATGTGGAAGGCCAGCCGCAGCTCGGCCAGGATGCGGGCCATGGCCTCGTCCGCGCGGTGACTGCCGAGCAGTGCGGCGACGGCCTGGTGGAAGCGCATGTTCGCGGTGCCGACGGCGACCCAGTCGCCCGCCTCGGCCGCCGCCCGGCCCTCCTCGACCCGGCGGCCCACCTCGCGTACGGCCTCGGCCGGGGCGGTGCCCGCGGCGCGCAGGCCGGCGGTTTCGAGCGGCCGGCGCATCCGGTAGATGTCGGCCACGTCGGCCGCGGTCAACCTGCGGACGAACATGCCGCGATGGAACTCGTGCACGAGCAGGTTCTCGTGGGACAGCAGCCGGAACGCCTCGCGGAGGGTGTTGCGGGAGACGCCGAGCGCCCGCCCGATGATCTCCTCAGACAGCCGCGTCCCCGGGGGGAGCGAGCCCTCGATGACGTTCTCACGCAGGACGGCCGCGACGAGGTCGGCTGTGCTGGCGCGTTCGAGCGCCGGCCTGGCCGCGCTCAGCCGGTCCGCCCAGTCCGCGGTCGCCGTCATCACCGCCACCCTTTCTCCTGGAGAACGGGGAAGTCCCCCGGAACTCCGGAGGTCCCCCGAGCTTAGGGCGGGCAGTGGTCGCCCCCACAACGCCCGTGCCCAAGAATTTACGCCCCCGAGGATTGCCGGATTGTTCAACAATCCTTAGGTTCATTTCTGGGCGGTCCACCGGGACCGGCACACCTGCGGCGAACGCGCGGACGCGAGGAGACTCCATGACCGACCAAGGCGTGACCGCCGCCCTCTGGAGCCGGCCATGTCCGAGCTGATCCCCCGCATCGACCTCAACTCCGACCTCGGCGAGGGTTTCGGCCGCTGGCCTCTCGGCGACGACGACGCGTTGCTGTCCGTCGTCACCAGCGCCAACGTGGCCTGCGGCTTCCACGCGGGCGATCCCACGATCATGCGGCGGACGTGCGAGACGGCGGTCGAGCGAGGCGTGGCGATCGGCGCCCAGATCGGCTACCGCGACCTGGCCGGATTCGGGCGGCGGTTCATCGAGATGCCGCCCCGGGAGCTCGCCGACGACGTGCTGTACCAGATCGGCGCCCTGGACGCCTTCGCCCGCGCGGCCGGCGGCCGGGTCGGATACGTCAAGCCGCACGGTGCGCTCTACAACGCGATCGTGCGGCACGAGGAGCAGGCCGGGGCCGTCGTGGCGGCCGTCCTGGCCTACGACCCCGGGCTGCCGGTTCTCGGCCTGCCCGGCTCCGCCTGGTTGCGCCGGGCCGAGCAGGCCGGACTCACGGCCGTCACCGAATGCTTCGCCGACCGCGCGTACACGCCGGAGGGGACGCTGGTGCCGCGTGACCGACCGGGCGCGCTCGTGCACGACCCGGACACGGTGGCCGAACGCTGCGTGCGCATGGCACGCGGTGAGCCGATCGAGGACGTCGACGGCGCCCCTCTGGTCGTACGCGGTGAATCGATCTGCCTGCACGGCGACAGCCCGAACGCGGTGGCGACGGCCCGCAGGGTGCGCGCGGCGCTGGAGGCCGCGGGCGTCGATCTCGCGTCGTTCACCGCGACGCGGCCCTGAGGAGATGATCCGATGCACGTGCGCCACTGCGGCGGCAGCGCTCTGCTGGCCGAACTGGACGGCCTCGACGAGGTCGTCGCGCTCTACGACGCGCTGGCCGAGCATCCGCCGGCCGGCGTCACCGACATCGTCCCAGCGGCGCGCACGCTGCTCGTCCGGTTCGAGCCGCCCGCGACGCCGCAGTCCGTCGAGGCCGCCGTCCGGGCGGTACGGCCGGCCCCCGGCGGGCGCACCGGCGCGTGCGAGGTGCGGATCCCGGTCGTCTACGACGGCGCGGACCTGGCCGACGTCGCCGCGTTGACCGGACTGCCGGCACGCGACGTCGTGGCCGCGCACACCGGCACTCTCTGGACCGTGGCGTTCTGCGGCTTCGCACCCGGTTTCGGATATCTGACCGGTGGCGACGCCCGGCTGGCCGTACCCCGGAGGGCCGAGTCGCGCGTGCGCGTGCCCGCCGGCTCGGTGGCGCTCGCGGCCGGGTTCAGCGCCGTCTATCCGCGCGAGTCCCCCGGCGGCTGGCAGCTCATCGGTCGTACGGACGCGGTGGTGTGGGACCTGGCCGCCGATCCGCCCGCTCTCCTGCGTCCGGGCACCCGGGTCAGGTTCACGGAGGTGACATGAGCCGGTACGGCATGCTGGAGGTGCTGGCGACCGGTCCGATGACCACGGTGCAGGATCTGGGGCGGCCGGGACGCGGCGATCTCGGCGTCGGGCGTTCGGGCGCGGCCGACCGGGGCGCGCTGCGGCTGGCCAACCGGCTCGTGGGCAATCCCGAGGGGGCGGCCGCCCTCGAGATCACGTTGGGCGGGCTGTGCGTGCGGGCGCGCGGAGACGTGGTGATCGCGCTCGCGGGCGCCGCGTGCCCCGCGACCGTGACCGGTCCCGTCGGCATCCGCCGTCAGATCGGGCACCACTCGGTCGAGCACCTGCCCTGCGGGGCCACGCTCCGGCTCGGGACACCGGCCCGCGGCCTGCGGACCTATCTCGCGGCGAGGGGCGGCGTGGACGTGACGCCGGTGCTGGGGTCCCGCTCCACGGACATCCTCGCCCGCCTGGGGCCCGACCTTCCGGTCCCCGGGACGCTGCTGCCGATCGGACCGCCGCCGGCGGCGTTCCCCGCCGTCGATCTCGCGCCGGTGCCCGAGACCGCCGGGGGTGAGCTGGTCCTGGAGATCCTTCCCGGCCCGCGCGACGACTGGTTCACGCCGGAGGCGCTGCGCGTGCTCCGCACGGAGCCGTACGAGGTGACGGCCGACAGCAACCGGGTCGGCATCCGGCTGCGCGGGCCGGTCCTGGAACGGGCGCGCGACGGGGAGCTGCCCAGCGAGGGCATGGTCCCGGGCGCGCTCCAGGTGCCCCCGTCGGGGCAGCCCACGCTCTTCCTCGCCGACCATCCGCTCACGGGGGGCTATCCGGTGATCGCTGTGGTGCGCACCCGCGACGTCGACCGCGCCGCGCAGGCCCGCCCCGGCCAGTGTGTCCGGTTCCGCACGGCATGAGGCGACGGCAGGAGACGACGGCAGGAGACCACCATGAGAAAGGTGACGATCATGCGCGATCCGGCCCTGCTGACTCCTTCCGAAGCGCGCGGGCTCTTCCGGGAGGGGCTCGTGACGCCCACCTCCGGCTGGTCACGCGGCTGGACCCAGGCGAACCTGATCGCCCTGCCCAGGGACCGCGCGTACGACTTCCTGTTGTTCGCGCAGCGCAATCCGAAGGCGTGCCCGGTGCTGGACGTGACGGAGCCGGGCGAGACCAGCGCGTCGATCTTCGCCGGTGACCTGCGCACCGACCTGCCCGCCTACCGGGTGTACGAGAACGGCGAGCCGGTCGCCGAGCCGACCGACGTCCGGGAGCACTGGCGCGACGACCTCGTCTGCTTCCTCGTCGGCTGCAGCTTCACCTTCGAGGCGGCGCTGCTGGAGGCGGGCGTGCCGGTACGCCATATCGAGGCCGGGACGAACGTGCCCATGTACCGCACCAGCCGGGAGTGCCGGCCGGCGGGCGCGCTGTCCGGGCCGATGGTGGTGTCGATGCGGCCGGTTCCCGCCGAGCTGGTCGAGACCGCGGCGCGGATCACCTCGCGTTATCCGGCCGTGCACGGCGGCCCGGTGCACGCGGGCGACCCCGCCGCGCTGGGCATCGCCGACCTCGACCGGCCCGATTTCGGCGATGCCGTGGACGTACGCCCCGGAGAGGTCCCGGTCTTCTGGGCCTGCGGGGTGACGCCCCAGGCGGCGGTGATGCGGTCGAAGCCGCCGTTCGCCATCGGGCACGCCCCCGGCCACATGGCCATCACGGACGCACGGGACAGCGCCTACCTTGTGGGCGTTCCCGGCATCGTTCCGTGAACCACACGGACGACGATCACAGGGGCCTCATGGATTACATCGCCGAGGTGACATTTCTCCACCGGTGACAATCGTCCCTTCCGGTGAGAAGTTCGGAAGGATGAATGCCTGGACGGTTCCGGGATACCGGGAGGTGCGCGAGCTCGGCGCGGGTGGCGCCGGGCGCGTGGTGCTGGCGACCTACGAGGCGACCGGCGCCTTCGTCGCGATCAAGTACCTTCGCCCTGAGCTTCGGCGGGATCCGCGTTTCCTCGAAGGTTTCCGGCGCGAGGCCCGCGTCATGGTAGAGATCAACGACCCCAACATCGTCCGGCTCTACGAGTACGTCGAGACCGTGGCCGGGGCGGCCATCGTCATGGAGCTGGTCGACGGCGTGTCGCTCCGGCGGATCCTCACCGAGCACGGGACGACCAGTCCGGAGGCGGCGCTCGTCGTGCTGAAGGGCTCGCTGACCGGCCTGTCGGCGGCCCACTCCTCCGGCATCGTGCACCGGGACTACAAGCCCGAGAACGTCCTGGTCCAGGCGGACGGCACCAGCAAGCTGTCGGATTTCGGCATCGCGGCGCCGAGCGGCGATCCGGGCCTGCCCGCCGGGACGCCGCCGTACATGGCCCCCGAGCAGTGGGAGGGCGGCCCGGCCGGTCCCGCGACCGACGTCTACGCGGCGACCTGCGTGTTCTTCGAGTGCCTGACCGGGCGCAGGCCGTACCGCGCGGACCACACCGCGGGGCTGCGGCACCAGCACCAGAGCGCGCCCATCCCGGTCGCGGACGTGCCCAGCTCGGTACGCGGGCTGGTGGGGCGGGGTCTGGCCAAGAACCCGACGGACCGGCCGGCCACGGCCCGGGCGTTCATCGGCGACCTGGAGGCCGCCGCGACCTCGGCGTACGGGCCGGACTGGGAGCAGCGCGGGCGGCGGCATCTCGCGGAACTGGCCACGCTGCTCGCGCTGACGTTCCCGCTGGCCCAGCCCGCCCAGCCGGTGGAGGCGGGCACGTCGCTGGCGCGGACCGTGCTGTCGGACCGGCTGGCCCACTTCGCCCCCCGGTTCGCGATCGGCGCGGCCGTGCTGTCCGCCGTCATGGTCGCCGCGGTGGTCGCGGCCAACCGGCAGGCTCCGGTCGCGGACGACAGCGCCCTGCCGCCCGCCCCGTCCACGCGGTTCACGCCGGAGCCGCCGTTCCCCTCGGACGCGGTGGACACGCCCTCCCCGTCGCCGGCGGCCACGGATCCCGGTACGCCGGCACCTGATGCCACTCCCGGGGAGACCCCCGGCGAGACACCCGGCGAGCCGTCCGGTGAGTCTCCAGGGGAGACGCCGACTCCGGCCGTGAGCATGACCCCGCGACCGGCACCGCTGTCGGTCGCGGCCCTCGGCATCTCCGGGTGGGACGGCCAGTCGGCGACCATCCGGGTACGGACGACGACCGGCGGGGCGGTGACGCTCGGCGTCAGGTTCTCCGAGGGTCCGTCACCGGACGAACTGCGTCCGGTGACGGCGCAGACCATCCCGCTGGAGGGCGCGACCTCCTACTCCCCCGGCGTCCAGCACGGCTTCGCCGCTCCCGCGTGCGGGACGACCGTCTACCGCCGGGTCGAGGCGGCGACCGTGCCGAAGGCCGCCGGCGGCACGGCGGCCGCGACCACGAAGGTGACGGGCGCGCCGTGCCCTCCACCGGCCGTACGGAGCGTCACGATCAAGGAGTGGGACGGCGCCGTGGCGACCGTCGAGGTCGGAACCGGCGGCGCCGGCGGCACCGGCGCGGTGAAGGTGTCCGCCGAGTTCACCCGGGACGGCACGACCGTGGCGCGCGGCACCCGGACGCTCTCGGGCCGGACGTCGTACTCCTTCGATCTCACGACCGATCCGATCACGGTGGAGTGCGGCACGACCGCCGTGCTCGGCGTGAAGGTGCGCACGGAACCCGCCGCCGCGGTCGGCGCGCAGGTGAAGGAGACCCGCGTCTCCGGCCCCGCCTGCGCGCCGCCCTCCGCCTCGATCGCGTCCTGGGACGGTACGACACTGAGTGTGGACGTCACGTCCGGTTCCACCAAGCCGGTGACGCTCGTCGTGACGTTCACGCAGCGGCAGCGCCGGCAGGGGGAGACGGTGGCGTCCGAGGAGAACCGGCAGGAGAAGACCCTCGAAGGGAAGAAGGCGTACACCGCGTCGTTCACGGTGCCGTTCAAACCGCCCGGCTGCGGCGTCGAGGACACCAGGAGCGTGACCGTCACCGTGTCACCCGGCGGCGGCGCCACGAGGTCGGTGACCCTGAACGGTCCCCCTTGCGCCGAACCCGAGGACACCCCGGTCACGGAGGCACCCGGAGACGTCGGCCAGGGCGACCACGTCGGGTGACGCGACACGTGCATTGATCTTGTTCCGTAACCAAGCGTTCGCTAGGTTGAACGAGGGGACGGCGGCCCCGTCCACCGTTCGAGGAGAGCCGCGGCCACGCCGCCGCGGGCGCTACCCGGGAGGAAGCCATGGGCATGCTCGACGGCAAGGTCGCACTGATCACCGGCGGGGCGCGCGGCATGGGCGCGTCGCACGTCCGGCTCTTTCTCGAAGAGGGCGCCCGGGTGGTGTTCGGCGACGTGACCGACGAGGAGGGCAAGGCACTCGCCGACGAGACCGGCGCGGTCTACCTGCACCACGACGTCACGCAGCCGGCCGACTGGGACCGGGCGGTGCGCACCGCCGTCGAGACGTACGGCCGCCTCGACGTGCTGGTGAACAACGCGGGCATCCTGATGTTCCGCCGGATCGCCGACATGACGGTCGAGGAGTACCAGCGGGTGCTCGACGTGAACCTCAAGGGCACCTTCCTCGGAATCAAGTCGGTGATCGAGCCGATGAAGGCCGCCGGAAGCGGCTCGATCGTGAACATCTCCTCCATCGAGGGGTTCATCGGCGCGGCCGGCCTGTCGGCCTACTCCGCCTCGAAGTTCGGCGTCCGGGGCCTCACCAAGGCGGCGGCGCGCGAGCTGGCCCCGTTCAGGATCCGCGTGAACTCCGTGCACCCCGGGGCGATCAACACGTCCATGGTGGCCAACCCCGAACTCATGGCCGAGGTGGACGGCGAGCAGTTCGTCAAGGCGATGGTGATCAAGCGGTTCGCCGAGCCGGTCGAGGTGTCGCACATCGTGACATTCCTCGCGTCTGACCGGTCAAGCTACTGCACCGGCAGCGAGTTCACGGTCGACGGCGGCCTCCTGACCGGCGCGGGATACTGACGCGTCTCTCAGTCGGACGCCGCCTCCACCCACAGTGACGGCGTGATGAACAGGCCGGTCGCCTCGACCAGAGGAGTGCCGTCGGGGAGGCTGATCGTGCCGTCCGCCCAGGTCTTGCGCCCCTCGGCCCGGGTGGTGGCGGCCGTGCCGACGACCGGCCGACCGTACGGCACCGGCTGACGGTAGCGGATGGTCAGGGTCCCGGTCATGCCGGCCCGGCCCGAGGTGGCGACGGCGTGGCCCAGCAGGTGGTCGAGGATCATCGCGCTCACGCCTCCGTGCACGCTGTTGGGCGGCCCCTCGTGTGTCGGGCGGAACTCCAGATCGGCCTGGGAACCTTCGGGCGTGTGCTCGATCACCAGCGGCAGGGCGTGCGGGTTGCACGCGCCGGTCACCGCGTTGCCCAGGTGACGGAAGGTGCCGTCCGGCGCGAACTCGGGCATGAGCGGCCGCTCCCGGCGCGCGTCGTTGAGCCGCTCCGTCAGCGCGACGAGTTCGGCAGTGACGGAGGTCACCTCGTCCTCGTCGGCCTCGGTCAGAACGACCGCGTCCATCAGTTCTCTGACCTGCTGGGCGAGCACGGCCAGCGCCGCGAGCCTGGTCTCCTCGTCGTGTCCGGGGGCGAGATCCATCGTCATGCCCGTGATTCTAGAACCTGTTCCATCTGTCTCGCACTTTGGGGTAGTTTAGCCATGTTTAGGTAAAGAAGCTTGGTTTTGTGCATATCTGGCGTTGAACATCCCTTTTACGAAGGCTAGCCTCCCACGTCACGTAAGTCCCCCGACGAACAGAGGCCACCTCTCCGTATGAGCCCCGAGATGACGAAGTTGCTCGAGCTGCTGCGATCGCAGGTCGGTTACAGTGCGAAGAGTAACGGTTACACAAAGTTCGGAAATTGGTACAACAACGTAGAGCAGGACTCCGACTACTCCGATCAGCCCTGGTGCGACATGTTCCTCTCGTGGGGCGCCCGCCAGCTGGGCTACGACGAGTGGTTCGGCCAGTTCGCCTGGACCGTCGGCCACGCCAGATGGTTCAAGGAGCACGGTGCCTGGGGCGGCAAGCCCGTTCCCGGCGCCCTGGTGTTCTACGACTGGAGCGGCTCCGGGACGATCGACGGCATCGACCACGTGGGCATCGTGACCAAGGTCATCGGCAACAAGATCCAGACGATCGAGGGCAACATCGACGGCGGCAGGGTCAGCGTCAAGGTGCGCGACAAGGGTGCCGTGGTCGGCTACGGCTACCCCGAGAAGGTCAAGGAACGGCTGAAGGCCCGCACTGAGACGATCTCCACGACGAAGGCGTCGGTACGGGAGCTCACGCCGGCCACGCCGTACGAGGTGGGCCCGCAGGCGATCATCGCCTCCGTCCTGCTCACCACGCTCGCCCTCACCGTCATGCGGGCCCGCCGCCGCGTGACGGTGCGACTCAAGGACGCCAGGGCATCATCCTGGTCCGACATGTGACAACTTTTCCGTTCTTGGTGACATCTCATGGACTGTCGGCGATAACCCGGTAGATCACCGCATCGCTTGGGAGATGTCCCATGAGTTCGACGCCGCTCGCACCCGGCGACCCCGTACGCATCGGCGAGTACGCGCTGGCCGGACGCCTGGGCAGCGGCGGTCAGGGCGTCGTCTACGAGGCGTACGACGCGGCGGGCCTCCGGGTGGCGCTCAAGGCTCTCCACCAGGACGGGCTGCGCCGGCCTCCGGCGAAGGAGGTCGCGGCCACCCGGCGGGTGTCGTCGTTCTGCACCGCCAAGATCCTGCATGTCGACCTCGACGGCGGCCGGCCGTACATCGTCAGCGAGTTCGTGGACGGGCCCAGCCTGCGCTCGGCGGTGGAGCGGGCCGGGCCGTACACCGACGACGCCCTGCACCGGCTCGCCACAGGAGTGGCGACGGCGGTCGCGGCCGTCCACGAGGCGGGCGTCGTGCACCGGGACCTGAAACCGGACAACGTCCTGCTCGGCCCGGACGGCCCTCGGGTCATCGACTTCGGCATCGCGCGCATCCTGGAGGGGTCGCTGACCGCCGACAGCGCGGTGATCGGGACGCCCGCCTACATGGCGCCCGAACTGTTCTCCGGAGGCACGGCGGGGCCCGCGGCGGACGTCTTCGCCTGGGGCGCGGTGATGGTGTTCGCCGCGACCGGCGCGGCGCCGTTCCAGCGGGACCACGTCGCCGCGGTCGTGCACCAGATCCTGACCGCCGAGACCGATCTCAGCCCGTTGCCCGAGCCGCTGCGCTCGCTCGTGGCCGACGCGCTCAGCAAGGATCCCGGCACCCGGCCGACGTCGCGCGACCTCCTGCTCGGCCTGCTCGGAGGCGCCGCTCCGCGCGACTCGCTGCTCGCGCGCGGCAGCGACACGGCGGCGGCCGTGCGGCCTCCGGAAACACTCGCCGCGCCGGCTCCCGAGCTGGGGGACGTGGCGGAGGAGGTGTACTCGTCCCTGCCCGAGGCCGATCGGGCGGTCGTGCCGCGAATCCTGCTGCGGATGACCGGCCCCGAGAACGAGCTGTACGTCGTGGAGGAGAACGAGCTCAACGACGACACCGGCGGTGACGTCGAGGCCGTACTCGCGCGCTTCGTCTCGGCGGGGCTGGTGAGCCGCCGGGAGGGCGGCGTCGGCCTGGCGAACGCCGCCGTGCCCCAGGCATGGTCGCGGCTGCGCGACTGGCTCGCGGACGACCGCGCCGGGCTCGCGACCCACCATCGGATCCGTACGGCGGCCCGGACCTGGGAGTCGGGCGGCCGCAAGGGCGGCGACCTGCTCAGCGGCACCGAGCTCGACACCGCCATGCAGTGGGCGGCGACCGCCCGCCGGCACATCGGCCTCAACCAGCGGGAACGTGCCTTCCTCGACGCGGGCGCGGCGCTGTCCAGGCGGCGGATCCGGCTGCGCCGTGCGGCCGTCGGCGGGCTGGCGTTCCTGCTCGCCGTAGCGATCACCCTCGGCGGCCTGGCGGAGCTCATGCGCCGTGACGCCGACGCGCAGCGCAGGACCGCCGTGGCCGAGAGAAGAACCGCCCAGACGGAACGGGCCAAGGCCGACACCCGCCGGGACATCGCCGTGGCCGACGGCCTCACCGCCACGGTGAAGGAGCTGCGGGAGCCGGATCCCGCCGGAGCCATGCGGCTGAGCCTCGCGGCCTGGCGCATCGCCCCCACCGAGGCGACCCGCTCGGCCGTGCTCGGCTCGCTGGTCCAGCGGGAACTCACCGTCTTCAGCCCGCCCTCGATCGACGGCGCGTGCCAGAGCGCCGACGGGGCCACCGAGGCGGTACTGACCGGTGCCGACCTCGAACTCTGGGACATCGCGTCCGGCACACGGAAACGCGTGCTCAAGGGCGTGCCCACGGACAGTTCCGCGTGCGAGCTGAGCCCGGACGGACGGCTGGTCGTGCTGTGGAAGAACAAGGCGTACAACGTGGTGGACACTTCCACGGGGAAGTCGAAGAAGGTACCGGGAGACGTGGCCCGCTTCACGGCCTCCACGCGTTACCTGGTCGCCACGACGGGCGAGCGGGAGCGGCTGCTCCGGCTGCCGGACCTGGCGCCGGTCCCCGGGCTGCCCGAGGCGTACCGGATCGGAACCGACGCCGAGGGCACGTACGCCGCGCTCCAGACCGAGGACGGCTACGTCGATCTCTTCCGGATCGCCGGGCCGGAACGGATCGCGCGCCTCGGCCCCGGCAAGAAGGGCGCGGCGGATCCCCAGCTGAGCCCGGAAGGGATCGCCGTCGCCCCCGGAGGGAAGCGGATCACACTCGCCGCCGGCCTCGACATCGTGACACTGGATCCGGGGAAGCCCGGTGCCCCTCGGTCCGGCCACCCGCCGACGGGAGCCGGGGAAAGGGACCTCGCGAACCTCGCCGTCTTCAGCCGTGACGGCATGGTGCTGGCGACGGCCAACAGGTGGGCGGTGCAGATCTGGGACCCCGCCACCATGAGAGAGCTGGGCCGGTTCAGCTATCCGGGATTCTGGACCACCTCGATCGCGTTCTCCTCCGACGGCGACCGGCTGGTGCTCGGCGGATTCGACGGCACCGTCCGGACGCTGGACGTGCGGGCGTTCACCCGCCCCGTCCGCCTGCGCGTGAGCGACGGCTCCCCGGGAGGCCCCGTGCTCGGCGCGCTGTT
This sequence comes from Microtetraspora glauca, assembly GCA_001570385.1. Taxonomy (GTDB): domain Bacteria; phylum Actinomycetota; class Actinomycetes; order Streptosporangiales; family Streptosporangiaceae; genus Microtetraspora; species Microtetraspora glauca. Next base: position 236,829 of record BBYL01000017.1, read on the forward strand.
CAGCCCGGACGGCGCGACGATCGCGACGGTCTCCCGTGAAGCGGTGCGCTTCTGGGACCGCCGCACCGGCGACCAGATCGGCCGGGACGTCAAGGGCCCATGGGAGACCACCTGGGAAACTGTCAACCCCACGGCCGTCGTGGTCCCCGCCATGGCGTTCGCGCCCGACGGGAAAACCTTCGCGACCGTCCGTTCCAACAGCGTCGTTTCGCTGATCGGCGTCCCGGACGGGAGCGAACGCGGCCGGATCCTGCTGCCGGCGAACACCGAGGACGACCCCGAGGAGATCTTCGCTCTGGCGTTCAGCCCCGACGGGACGACGCTCGCCGTCTCCGACGCGCGGGAGAGGATCCGGCTCTACGACACCGCACGGCTTCGGCCGTCCGGCGGCACGAAGGCCTTCCTCGTCACCACGCTCGCCTGGAGTCCCGACGGGCGGACGCTCGCGCTCGGCAGTCCCGAACAGACCATGCTGTGGGACACGAACGATAGCGCCCCCAGCAAGCCCTTCGCCAAGGAGCACAGCAGCGAAGCCCTGGCGTTCGCCCCTGACGGCGCGAGCCTGGTCGTCCGGGGTGAGAACGCGTGTTCCTGCGCGAACCAGGTGGGCCCGGCGATCGACGCGCGGGCCTGGATCTGGGACACCGGGACCGGCCGGCCGGTCGATCCCCCTCTGGAGGGGCACACCGAGCCGGTGATCGCCGCGGCCTACTCCCCGGACGGACGGTCGCTGGCCACGGCGAGCGCCGACGACACCATCAGGCTGTGGGACGTCGCGACCCACCGGATGGTCGGCCTGCCGTTCACCGGTCACACCGGCGACGTGGTGGCGGTCGCGTTCGGCCCGGACGGCCGGACGCTGTCCTCGGTCGGCGCGGACGGCACCGTCGTGACCCAGGACCTCGATCCGGACCGGGTCTTCCGATCCCTCTGCGCCCGCGCCGGCGGCGGCCTGTCCGAGCGGGACTGGGCCAGGCTGGTCCCCGACGTCCCCTACCGCGCGACCTGCTGACCGGGACGCGCGGGCCGGAGCGGGCGTCAGCGGCGACCGGTCGCGGAGAGCTCCTTCTCCGGTACGGCGCCCGCCGGCTCCTCGTCGTGGCCCTCGATGGAGATGTTCGGCAGGATCCGGTCCAGCCAGCGAGGGATCCACCAGTTGAGCCGCCCGAGCAGGACCATCGTGGCGGGCACCAGGAACCCGCGGATGATCGTGGCGTCGACGGCGATGGCCACCGCCAGGCCGACGCCGAACACCTTCACCAGCGGGTCCGGGTAGGCGACGAACGCGGTGAACACCGCCACCATGATCAGCGCGGCGGAGGTGATCACCCGGCCGGTGGACCCCAGCCCCTCGGCGACGGCCGCCCGGTTGTCCCCCGTCCGCGTGTACGCCTGCCGTACCGAGGTGAGCAGGAACACCTCGTAGTCCATGGACAACCCGAAGAGCACCGCGAACAGCATCAGCGGGACATAGGTGTCGATCGGCACGGAGAAGAACAGCGTCTGCACGAACGACCCGTCCGGGGAGTAGGGCGGGTCCATGCCGACGAGCCGGCTGCCCACGCCCATGGAGAACACCACGGCGAGCGCCCCGAACGCGGTGCCGAGGGAGACGAGGTTCATCAGCGCGGCCTTGATCGCCACCAGAGGGGCGCGGAACGCGAGCAGCAGGAGCAGCGCGCTGAGCAGCACGACGACCGCGACCACCAGCGGGGTCCTGCCCATGATGCGGTCCCCGGCGTCCGCCAGGCCGGCGACCTCGCCGCCCACGTGGACGTGCGCGCCCGGGACCCGGATCGCCCGCACCCTGGACACGACGTCGAGGGCGCGCGGATCGCTCGGCGCGTACTCGGAGATCACCTGCACGAGCACGGAACGGCCGTTCTCGTTGACCTTGTGCGGCGACACGTGCGCGACGCCGTCGGTGCGCTGCAACCGCCGGGTCAGGTCCTGGACGACGGGATCGGCCGGTGTGGTGTCCGCGATCTTCTGGTCGAGCTCGGCGACGACGATGAGCGGGCCGTTCGCGCCGGGCCCGAACCCGACCGACACCAGCTCGTACGCCCGGCGCTCCGAGGTGCCCCGGTCCGAGTACCCCTGGTCGAGGGGGCCGAGCTTCAACGCCGCGGCCGGGGCCGCAAGCGCGGCGAGCGCGACCACGGTGACGGTGAGCACGCGCCATGGGCGGCCGGCGACCCAGTTGCCGAGCGCGGCCCAGCCGGTGGCGGGCCCGTGCCGTCCCGCGACGCGTCCCACCAGCGGCAGCCGGAGCGCGTTGACACGGTGGCCGAGCAGGCCGAGCAGCGCGGGCACGAGGGTGATCGAGGTGAGCACGGCGCACACGACGGAGATGCCGGTGATCCAGCCGAGCGTGCGCAGCAGCGGGAAGCCGGCGAGCGTCAGCGCGCTCAACGCGATGACCACCGTGCCGCCCGCGAAGAGGACCGCGCCGCCCGAGCTCGCGACCGTACGCCGGACCGAGTCGTGGACCGGCACGCCGTCGGCCAGCATTCGGCGGTGCCGCGAGAGCAAGAAGAGCGCGTAGTCGATGCCGACGCCGAGGCCGATCATCGTGGCCATGATCGAGGCCGACTTGGGCACGTCCACGACGTGGCCGAGCAGGCCGATGACGCCGAGGCCGACACCGAGGCTGATCAACGCGGTGAAGACGGGGATCAGCGCGGCGACCAGCGTGCCGAAGGCGAACAGCAGGACCAGCAGCGCGACGGCCACCCCGATGATCTCGCTGGTCCCGGTCTTGATCTCCTTGTCCGCGGGAGAACCGGAGCCCGCGGGCACCACCTCGATGTCCGCCTCCGTCGCGGGGGCCGCCGCCGCGACGAGCGCCTGCGCGGTCTCGCCGAGCTTCACGCTGTCCTGGCCCTGCAGCCGCACGGTGATCATGCCGATGCGCTGGTTGGAGGCCATGCCGCCGAGGCGGTACGGCGTCTGCGCCTCGACGACGTGCGGGACCTCGCGGATCCGGGCCAGCGCGTCGCCGACGGCCTTCTCGCGGCCCTCCGACAGTAGGGTGCCCTCCTCGGTGTACAGCACGAGCTGGACGGTGCCTCCGGCGTCGTAGCCGGGGCCGAACCCCTCGCGCATGAGCTCGTGCGCCCGCTGCGCGTCCGTGCCGGGGATGGCGACGTTGTTGCTGACCGGGCTCCCGTAGATCATGGTGACGGCGGTGAGCAGACCCGCCGCGAGCACCCAGAGCGCGAGCACGAGCTGCCCGTGCCGGGCGCACCAGCCACCGAGACGTCCTAGCAACGCACTCATGGGAACCCGCCCGTCATGTCGCTGTAACGCCGTCCTGTACGGTCGTACAGAGCGTACAGATCGAGCGTAAGTCGCAAATCAGGCTTAATGCCGTACCTCTCTCGGAAATGAGACGATGGCCACATTCGACCCTGGGAACGACACCCGGTCCCGCATCCTGGCCGCCGCTCGCGAGCTGTTCGCGGAGCGGGGATACGCGGCGACGTCGCTGGCCGACATCGCGGCGGCGGTGGGCCTGACCAAGACCGCCGTGGCCTACCACTTCCACCCGAAGGACCGCCTGGCCGCCGAGCTCATCACGCCCGCCGCCGAGGACGTACTGCGCCTGCTGGGCACGGACTTCGGCGGTGACCGCCCCGCCTACATCCGCGCCTTCGTCTCCTTCGCCGTACGGCACCGCGCCGTCATCCGGCTGTTCATGGAGGACATCGGCGGAGCCGACGACGCGCCGCCCGGCTCGCCCGGCGAGGCGATCAGGACCTTCCGCGACGAGTTGTACGCGCGACTGGCCGGGGCCGACCCCGACGCCGCGACCCGGGTCCGCGCCTGGGCCGTCCTCGGCTGCGTGCAGGCAGCCGTGGTCAAGACCACCGACGTGCCCGGTGAACTGGTCGAGGAGACCGTCGTCCGCGCCGCCCTCGCGATCTACGAATCCTGATCCACAGACGGCGGCGAGTCGCGGGCCGGTCAGGAGTCGCGGGGTGACGTGGCGAGTCGCGGGCCGGTCAGGAGTCGCGGGCGAGGCTGCCGCTGTACGCGACCTTTCCATCGCCCGACCGGATCACATCCACCCTGGCGGCCCGGTCGTCCGTGGCGGAGAACACGACGATCCCCGGATGGCAACTCGTGCCGGTCACATGGTCCAGGCGAAGGATGAGGTCGCCCTTCTTCTCCCCTGTCCGGGTGAGGCGCCCCTCGCAGTGCAGGTCGGCACCCCAGCGCATGCGTGAGGAGCCGGACAGGTAGATCTCCATCGGGAACGTCCGGGCCGCCTGGGGGAATCGGGCCACCCCGATCCACATGCCGGCGTACCCTTCCACCCCGTCGGAGGACCGCGCGCCGGAGCCGGTGCCCGAACCGGCGTCCGAACCAGTGCTCGATCCGGTGCTCGATCCGGTGTCGGTGCCGGAACCGCCGAGGCCGGTCAGGAAGATCGCCACCCCGGTGAGAAGGGCGAGCGTGGCGGCCAGCGTCGCCGTGACGGGCAACCAGCGGCGACGCCCTGTCCCGCGAACCTCCTGAGCCGCGCGCTCCCCCGTCTCGCCGAAGGCGGCCAGAGGCGCCGTCGCCACGAACGGCCCGCCGATCGCATCCGGCGTACCGGTCGCCCCCGTCGCCGGCAGCGGGCCCGACATCGGGGCCGGAGCGGCGGCCGGGTCGGTGACCCGGGAGAGAGCCGAAGCGGTGGCCGACATCCGGGCGGGCGGGGTCACGGTCGCCGCCGTCCCGCCGCCGAGGAGCCTGCTCAGCACCTCCTCCGCTCCGGGACGGTCGCGCGGCTCGCCCGCCAGACAGGCGATCACGATTTCCCGGAGCGAGCCGCCGAGGGGCTCGAGGTCCGGCGTGCCGTACAGGATCCTGGCCAGGGTCGCGGCGTACGTTTCGGCGGCGAAGGCGTGCCGCCCGCTCGCGGCGTACGCCATGGTGAGGGCCCAGCTGAACATGTCACCGGCGGGCCCGGCGGGCTCGCCCCTGAGCTGCTCCGGGGCGAGATAGGCGGGTGTGCCGACCGGCCCGCCGGTCGTCGTCGTGGCGTCGAGCAGGCGCGAGATGCCGAAGTCGATGACGCGCGGCCCGTCCGCGCCGATGAGGACGTTCCCCGGCTTGAAGTCGCGGTGGGCCACACCGGCACGGTGGATGGCGGCGAGCGCGGTGGCGGTCCCGACCGCGACACGGTCGAGGGCCCCGTCCGACCTCGGCCCGTCGGCCGTGACGCTCTGCTGGAGCGAGACGCCGTCGACGTACTCGCTGACGATGTAGGGCCGGTCACCGTCGAGGTCGGCGTCCAGGACCTGCGCGGTGCAGAACGGGGCGACGCGCCGTACAGCCTGGATCTCCCCGACGAACCTGCGCCGGTCGGAGCCGCCGCCGGCCAGGCGGGCGTGGAGCAGCTTCACCGCGACGGGCGATCCGTCGGGGCCGGTGGAGAGGAAGACCACGCCTTGGCCGCCCGCTCCGAGCCGCCCGTCGAGGATGTAGTCACCGAGCCGCCGTGGATCCTCCGGGCGCAGAGGGGAAGGCCGCGACATCCGCAATACGTATCATGGCCGCCGCTACCGGACGCAATCCGGACAACGGGCCTCCTACCCCAACAGCTCGATCGCACAGCGTGCCGCTCCCGCCTTCGCGACCCTCGCGTCACTGATCATCAGAGGACAACGCAGGGCCTCAGCCGGCACGGCATACAGAGCGCCGTACGCACGGTGACCGTCCCGAAGCCCCACCCCCGATCGAGGTGAGGCGGCGGCGGAGCGCTTCCATCGGCACTGGATATCCGGGCAGATGTGGACAGCCGATAGCCTTACCGCGTGCTGGAACAGATCACGGCGACGCGTTACGTGACGCCTCTCAGGGAGGGCGGCTCGCTTCCCGGCGTCGTGGAAGCCGATGATCTCGGCACCTATGTCGTGAAATTTCGGGGGGCCGGGCAGGGACGCCGGGTCCTCGTCGCCGAGATCATCTGTGCCGAGCTGGCCAGGAACCTCGGCTTCGCCACCCCCGAGCTGAAGGTCATCGACCTCGACCCCCAGATCGGCGCGCGGGAGCCCGACGAGGAGATCCAGGACCTGCTGACCGCGAGCGCGGGCCACAACCTGGCGATCGACTTCCTTCCGGGCGCCCTCGGCTTCGACACGCTCGGCCGGGAGCCGGACCCGGTGTTCGCCTCCCGCCTGCTCTGGTTCGACGCCCTCATCCACAACGTCGACCGGAGCTGGCGCAACCCCAACCTCCTCGTCTGGCACGGCGACGTGTGGCTGATCGACCACGGCGCCGCGCTCTGGTTCCACCACAACTGGCCGTCCGCCAACCCCCGGCGGGCGTTCGACGGGAGCGACCACGTGCTCGCGCCGTACGCCACCGAGCTCGAAGCGGCCGACGCCGAGTTGGCCCCGCGCGTCACCCGCGACCTGCTCGACAAGGTGACCGCGCTGGTCCCCGACGAGTGGCTGGCGGACGAGCCGGGCTTCGACGATCCGCAGGCCGTACGCGACGGATACGTCGAGCACCTCCTCGCCCGCGCGCGCGGGCCGCGCGACTGGCTCCCCGGCACGGCGACGGCCGCTGCCGCCGGTCGCGAGCGGCAGGGCTCCATCGGCGGCTTCTGGCGCGCGACGCGGGAGGAGAACCGATGAGCCGCGACGTCTACGAGTACGCCGTCATCCGCGTGATCCCCAGCGTCGAGCGGGGCGAGCTGATCAACGCGGGCGTCATCCTCTACTGCCAGCCGCGCGGCTATCTCTGCGCCCGCGTCGAGCTGGACGAGGCCCGGCTGCGCGCGCTCAGCACCTCCGTCGATCTCCCCGGTGTACGGCACGCGCTCGCGGCCTACGAGATGGCCTGCACCGGAGACGCCGGCCCCCTCGACAACGAGGCGCCCGGCAGCCGGTTCCGGTGGCTGACCGCCCCCCGGAGCACGATCGTCCAGACCGGCCCGGTCCACGCGGGACTGACCCGCGACCCGGAGGCCGAGCTCGACCACCTGATGGACCGGCTGGTCAGAAGAGCACGGACATGAAGGTGTCGACCTCGCGGAAGCCGACCCTGCGATAGGCCGCCCGCGCCGGCAGATTGTAGTCGTTGACGTAGAGGCTGACGAGCGGCGCGAAGTATTTCAGCGACTGCTCGACCACCGCGGCCATCCCGGCGGAGGCGTGGCCGCGCCCGCGCAGCTCCGGATCGACCCACACCCCCTGGATCTGGCACACCTGCGGGGTGACCGCGCCGATCTCGGCCTTGAAGACGACCCTGCCGTCGTCGATGCGGGCGAGGGACCTGCCGATGCGGATCAGCTCGGCGACCCGGGACCGGTAGAGCGCGCCGCCGTCCCCGTTGTCCGGGGAGACGCCCACCTCCTCGGTGAACATCGCCACGCAGGCGGGCAGCAGGATGCCGAACTCCTCGGGCTTGACCCTGCGCACCAGCGGGTCGGGGTCGACGGCGGGCGCCGAGGCGGTGGCCATCACCGGCTGGGCCCAGCGGATCGCCCTGGCCGGACCCCAGTGCGGCTCGAGCCGTTCCCAGAGCTGCTCGACGGCGCCCGCGGGCCCCACGATCGAGGAGCAGCGCCTGCCCTGCTTACGAGCACGGTCGGCGAACGCGTGCACGGCCTCCCGGCCGGCGTTGACCGGGACCAGGTTGGCCCCGGCGTAGCACAGAGAGATCAGCCCGCCGCGCGGGCCGAACCCCCACATCTGCCCCCCGAGCCTGGTCGGGCTCAGACCGACGGCCCTGACCCGGGAGGAGACGAAGACGTTGGCGACGGGATCGGAGTCGAGGAGCGCCAGCACCTCTTCGCGATCGTTGTCGTCGAGGACGCCCGACGCCGTAGTACGCAGCATCACGGGGCCAAGCCTACGCGACTACCTCGATTTTGGAAGTTAGCGGACGCGCCCCATGAGGAGGCGGGTCAGGAGAAGATGCCCGCTCGCGCCCCCCGACGCCATCGGGGTGACGGGACGGGGCTCGATCACGCCCTGGCAGGCGGCGTCGACACCCTGGCCGATCCTCCTCGGCGGCGTGGTCGCGTCGCGCAGGTAGGCGGCGAGGAACCGGTCGGCGCAGGCGTTCCCGGCCAGCGCCACACCGTGGTCGCCGCCCGGCACGGTGACCAGCCGCGAGGTCGGGAACAGGTCCCGGACGCGAAGCGCCCCCTGGTACGGCGTGGCCGCGTCGTGCCGGGCCTGGATCAGCAGGACCGGCGGCAGCTTCGCGGTCCCCACCGCGGGGGGAGTACCGCCGCGCTCGGCCCAGAACGCGCACGGCGCGTTGTAGACGGCGTTCGGCCAGGCGAGGAACGGCGCGCGAGCGGCGACCTTGGTGGTGTCGGCGTGCCAGCGGGTCCAGTCACGGGGCCACGCGGCGTCGCGGCACTGGACACCCAGGTAGACGGCGTAGCTGTTCTCCTCCGCGGCGCCGGTCTCCGCCAGGTTGTGGTACGCCGCGACGAGCCCTGCGGTGTCGCCCTTCTTGACGTAGTCCGCGAACGCCTGGGCGAGCCTCGGCCACACGGCGCTGGAGTAGCCGCCGACGGTGTAGACGTCGTCCAGCTCGCTCGGCCCGACGACGCCGCCCGCGGGACGGCTCCTGAGCCGGGAGCGCATGGAGTACCACGCGAAACCGAGCCCGGACCTGGTGCGTCCCAGGCCGTACACGTCGTCGTGCCGCGCGATCCAGTCGAGGAAGGCCTGGTGGCGCTGGTCGAACGCGTAGTCCTGCGCGATGTTCACGTCGTACCACACGCCCGCGGGATCGACCACGCTGTCGAGCACCAGCCGCCGGACCCGCTGGGGGAAGAGCGTCGCGTAGACGGCCCCCAGGTACGTCCCGTACGAATAACCCAGGTAGCTGATCTTCTCCTCACCGAGGGCGCCGCGGATCTCGTCCATGTCGCGTGCCGAGTTCTCGGTCGTGAGGTAGGGCAGGAACCAGGCCCACCGGTTACCGCATCCTTCGGCGTACTCCCGGGCCCGGCCGACCAGCGCCCGCTCCTCGGCGCCGTCACGCGGCACGTTGTCCGCCCGGGGCGCCGCGAAGTAGCTCTCGGCGTCCACACAGCTGACGGCGGGCTCGCTGGAACCGACCCCGCGCGGATCGAAACCGATCACGTCGTAGCGGGCGGCGACGTCCGCCGGCAGCGAGGCCGCGACGAACCTGGCCAGCGCGCGTCCCGAGGCGCCGGGGCCGCCCGGGTTGACGAGCATCACGCCGAGATGGTTGCCGTCGCGGGGGGCCGTCCCCTTGATCCGGTTGAGCGCCAGCGAGATCTGCTGACCCTCCGGCACCGTGTAGTCGAGGGGCACCCGCAGGGTGCCGCACTCGACCTGGCCGACCGGCGCCTGCCGCCGCGCGGCCACGGGGCGGGTGACATGCCTGCCCGCGTCGCCGATCTTGTCGAGCGCGGAGCCGAGCGCGCCGGTCTGTGGCCGGGCCTCCTCGCAGGGACCCCAGCTGACCGCTCCCGGCACCGTCCCCGGCCGGGCGTTCGCCACTCCGGCCCCACCCACTGCGGCGCCGAGCACCGTCATGCCCGCGACCACCCCGATGATCCGCTTCACCCGCACGCTCCCTCTGCTCAACGGCAGAGGCAAGCTTCGCCTGCGTCAGCGCACGATCACGCTGCGCATCCGAGGATGCCTGTCATTGTGTAGCCGAGACCTTGCGGTGTGTAATCGTCAGCCGACGACGACCTGAGGGCCGGAGGCGTCGTCGTCGAGATCGACGTCCACCCCCATCTCCTCGGCCAGGCGCAGGGCCTCCTCGATGAGGGTCTCGACGATCTGCGACTCGGGGACGGTCTTGATGACCTGGCCCTTCACGAAGATCTGGCCCTTGCCGTTGCCGGAGGCGACGCCCAGGTCGGCCTCCCTCGCCTCGCCGGGGCCGTTGACGACGCAGCCCATGACGGCCACCCGGAGCGGGACCTTCAGGCCGTCGAGACCGGCGTGGACCTGCTCGGCCAGGGTGTAGACGTCCACCTGGGCCCGGCCGCAGGACGGGCAGGAGACGATCTCCAGGCCGCGCTCGCGCAGGTTCAGCGACTCGAGGATCTGGGTGCCGACCTTGATCTCCTCGACCGGAGGAGCCGAGAGGGAGACGCGGATCGTGTCGCCGATGCCCTCGGCGAGCAGCGCGCCGAACGCCACCGCCGACTTGATGGTGCCCTGGAACGCCGGGCCGGCCTCGGTGACGCCGAGGTGGAGGGGGTAGTCACACTTCTGGGCGAGCAGCCGGTACGCCTGGATCATCACGACCGGGTCGTTGTGCTTCACCGAGATCTTGATGTCACGGAACCCGTGCTCCTCGAACAGCGAGCACTCCCACAGCGCCGACTCGACCAGCGCCTCGGGCGTGGCCTTGCCGTACTTCCGCAGGAGGCGGGGGTCGAGGGAGCCGGCGTTGACGCCGATGCGGATCGGTACGCCGTGGTCGGAAGCCGCCCTGGCGATCTCGCCGACCTTGTCGTCGAACTTCTTGATGTTGCCGGGGTTGACCCGGACCGCCGCACAGCCCGCCTCGATGGCGGCGAAGACGTACTTGGGCTGGAAGTGGATGTCCGCGATCACCGGGATCTGCGACTTCCTGGCGATCATCGGCAGCGCGTCCGCGTCGTCCTGCGACGGCACGGCGACGCGCACGATCTGGCAGCCGGCCGCGGTCAGTTCCGCGATCTGCTGCAGCGTCGCGTTGACGTCCGCGGTGAGCGTCGTGGTCATCGACTGCACCGAGACCGGCGCGTCCCCGCCGACCGGAACCGAGCCGACCATGATCTGCCGCGACACCCGCCGCGTGGCGATCGGCTGGGTCCTGACGGTGGGAATCCCGAGATCAACAGACATTTCAGCACCTTGGGTTGGCTGGGCGATGGCCCCGTACGGGCTCTCCCAGTCTAGGGAGTCCCGCCAAGATCTCTGGCCGGGTGGCCTATATGTCCCGCAGTACGACGATCCCCATCAATGAAGGTTTCATCGCCCAGCGGTGGCGGACGATGACCTGACGTGCGCGGACGCGGACCGGACGGCCCGGCGGCCGCCGCCTCCCTGGGCAGGCGCGGCGGACCGGGTTAGCGTCGGGAACGCGTGAGCGCTTACGCGCAAATGGTCGGTACGTCAGCGGCTGTCCCCCGGGCCGACGGGCTTCGCATCGTCGGCGGTGCCGTGCTGCACCACGAGTGCGCAGCCATGACCACGCGAAAGGGTAGCCCGTGGGAAGACCACGAAGAACAACGTCACGAATGACGATCGCCACCATCGTCGCCGCCCTGTCCGCCCTCGTCGCCGCCGTGCTCGTCGCCACCCCGGCGTCGGCGCACGGCGCTCCGATGACGCCGGGCAGCCGCACCTACCTGTGCTGGAAGGACGGCCTCACGGCGAACGGCGCGATCGTCCCCAACAACCCGGCCTGCGCGGCGGCGGTCGCCCAGAGCGGGACGAACTCGCTCTACAACTGGTTCGCCGTGCTGCGCTCGGACGGCGCCGGCCGCATGTCGGGCTTCATCCCGGACGGCAAGCTGTGCAGCGGCGCGGCGGTCGTCTACGACTTCAGCGGCTTCGACCTGGCCCGCGACGACTGGCCGGTGACGCACCTGACCTCCGGGGCGTCCATCCAGTTCAAGTACAACAAGTGGGCGGCCCACCCCGGCACGTTCCGCTCGTACATCACCAAGGACTCGTGGAGCCCGACCCGGGCGCTCGCCTGGAGCGACCTCGAGTCCACGCCCTTCGACAGCGTCACCGACCCGACGAGCGTCGGCTCCCCCGGCAACGAGAACGCCTACTACTACTGGAACGCCACGCTGCCGTCGGGCAAGAGCGGCCGCCACATCATCTACACCGTGTGGCAGCGTTCCGACAGCAACGAGACCTTCTACAGCTGCTCCGACGTCGTGTTCGACGGCGGCTCCGGCCAGGTGACCGGGGTGGGACCGGGCGGCTCGTCGCCCTCCCCCAGCCCGTCGGCGAGCCCGTCGGCCAGTCCGTCGGCCAGTCCTTCCGTCAGCCCGTCCGCGTCGCCGAGCCCCTCGGCCTCGCCGGGCGGCAGCCGCGGATGCGTGGCCACGTACACGATCGCCGGCCAGTGGCAGGGCGGCTTCCAGGGTGAGGTGACGGTGCGCAACGCCGGAACCGCGTCCATCGGCGGCTGGACGGTCGGCTGGACGTTCCCGAACGGCCAGACCATCACCCAGGTCTGGAACGGCACCGGCACCCAGACGGGCAGCTCGGTGACGGTGAAGAACGTGAGCTACAACGGCAGCCTGGCACCGAACGCCTCGACGACGTTCGGCTTCCTGGCGAACTCGTCCGGCGCCAACGGCGCTCCCGCGAGCGTCGCCTGCTCCGCGACCTGATCCACCTGACCGATCACGTCGTACGGATCCGGGACGGGCGCCACACCCGTCCCGGGTCCCTCGGGGCCCTCGGCTCGGCGGCGTCAGGCCGTCAGCTCCGCGGCCCGGGACCGGGCCCACTCGTCCGCCGCCAGCACTTCCTCGACCGTGGACGCCTGGCTGGTCACGTGCTCGGACACCACCTGGGCGACGGTGTCCACGATGCCGGGGAACGGCAGGGCGCCCTTCATGAACGCCTCCACGCAGACCTCGTTGGCCGCGTTGTAGACGGCGGGGGCCGTGCCGCCCTGGGTGCCGACGTGCCGGGCCAGCGAGACGGACGGGAACGCCTCGTCGTCGAGCGGCTCGAAGGTCCAGGTGTGCGCCTGGGTCCAGTCGACCGGGGACGCGGCGCCGGGGATCCGCTCGGGATAGCCGAGGGCAAGGGAGATCGGCAGCCGCATGTCGGGCGGGCTCGCCTGCGCGATCGTCGAGCCGTCCACGAACTCCACCATCGAGTGGATCACGGACTGCGGGTGCACCACGACCTCGATCCGGTCGAACCCGATGTCGAAGAGCAGGTGCGCCTCGATCACCTCCAGGCCCTTGTTGACCAGGGTCGCCGAGTTGATCGTGATCACCGGCCCCATGTTCCAGGTCGGGTGGGCGAGCGCCATCTCGGGGGTGACGTCCCACAGGTCCACGCGCCGCCTGCCACGGAACGGCCCGCCGCTCGCGGTGACGACGAGCCGCTGCACGGCCCGCGCGTCGGCGCCCGAGGGGCTCGCCGCCCACAGGCACTGCGCGAGCGCGGAATGCTCCGAATCCACCGGCAGGATCTGGCCCGGCTTGGCCAGCCGCTTGACGAGCGGCCCGCCGATGATGAGCGACTCCTTGTTGGCCAGGGCGAGGTCCCGGCCCGCCTCCAGCGCGGCGAGCGTCGAGGTGAGGCCGAGCGCTCCGGTGATGCCGTTCAGCACGATCGGCCCGTTCCCCGCGTCGGTGCCGCCGCCGGACGGCCACGCGGCGACCTCGGCGACTCCCTCGGCGCCCGCGAGGACCACGGGCGCCGCGCCGTGCGCGGCCAGTGCCTCCTTCAGCGCCGGTACGGCCGACTCGTCCGCGACGGCCACGGCCTCGGCCCGGAACTCGGCGGCCTGGCGGGCGAGCAGGTCGACCCGGCCGCCTCCCGCGGCGAGCGCGGCGATCCGGAGCCGCTCGGGATTCCGGGCGATGACGTCGAGCGCCTGGGTGCCGATGGAGCCGGTGGAGCCGAGGAGGACGATGGAGCGCGGGCTGGATTCTGGAGTCATCGTCCCATTGTCTCGCTACGACGGCCGCCTGGGACGGCAGGGGAACCGAGTCGGTGCGGCACGACGTGATTCACCAAAAGTAGCGGCGAGAATACTTTGCGTCGTGCAAAATCGCATTCCATGACCCCGAGCCTCCTTGTGTTTACCGCTTCCGCCCTGGTCGCCGAACTCCTTGGAGCGCCCGCGCCGGGGAGTCCTCCCGCCGACGTCGTCGAGCACACGGCCGCCGCGGCGGCCGCCGCGTACTGGACGCCGGAGCGGATGGCCCGCGCGCTTCCGCTCGACCTGGTCACCACCGTCAAGCGGGTGGGCGGGCTCGCGGAGCGGCTCGTCGCGCCGCGCGCCGTGCCGATCAGAGCCCCGCGTCCGCTTTCCGTCGACCAGCACGCGATCGCCCGGCGGCCCGCCGCGCCCCCCGGGGCGGCGGCCAGAACGGTGGACACGGTGACGAGCGGCTCCCGATGGACCGGCGGCGGCGCCGTCGGGGCGACCGTCGGCCGGGTCTTCCTCACCTTGAACGGCGTCGACTTCGTCTGCTCGGGGACCGCCGTGCGCAGCACCAACAAGGACGTCGTGGCGACCGCCGGCCACTGCGTCAAGGACGGCACCGGCGCCTGGGCGAACAACTGGACGTTCGTCCCCGGCTACGAGTCGGGACGCCAGCCGTACGGCAGCTACCCGGCGCGGCGCATGTTCGTCGCCGGGCCGTGGGCGCGCGACGCGGACGACAGTTTCGACGTGGGCATGGTCGCGGTGACCGACAGCGGCGGGCGGCACCTCTCCGACGCCGTGGGGGCGCACGCGATCGGCTTCAACGGCACGCGCGGCCAGCAGACGTACGCGTTCGGCTTCCCCGCCGACCCGCCTTACAACGGCGACCACCTGCTGTACTGCGCGGGCCGGCCGCACGACGATCCGTACAAGAAGACCCAGGACCAGGGACTGGGGTGCGATCTCACCGCCGGGGCGAGCGGCGGGCCCTGGTTCAGCGGCTTCGACGCCGCCACCGGCCAGGGCCTCCTGACCTCGGTGAGCAGCTTCAAATACAGCAACGACGACGGCAGCATGTACGGCCCCTACTTCGGGGACGCGGTCAAGCAGGTCTACGACACCGCCCAGCAGTCGTAACACGCACGAAACCAGCGCATCGCTACCTTTCTCAGCATGGTGATGCGACTGACACGTGCTGACTCGACCGACCCGCTCGTCGTCGAACTGTGCGCCGCTCAGCAGGCGGAACTGGCCGGTCGGGAAACGGAACGGGACATCGTGCACGAAGCACCCAAGCACCTCGACCCGCGCATCGCGTTCGTGCTGGCGTGGTGGGACGAGGCGGCGATCGGGTGCGCGGGACTGCAGCCGCTCGAGCCCGGCGTCGGAGAGGTCAAACGGATGTACGTGCGCCCCACGCACCGCGGGCGCGGCGTGTCCCGGGCGCTGCTCGCCGAGATCGAGCGGATCGCGCAGGAGGACGACCTGGCCACCCTGCGCCTGGAGACCGGGCGGATCTTCGTGGAGGCCATCGGCCTCTACACCTCCAGCGGGTACGCGAGCATCCCCCGTTTCGGGGCGTACGCGGACCTGCCGGAGAGCGTCTGCTTCGAGAAGATCCTCTAGTCTTCCAGGCGCTCGGGCGGCCTGATCAGATCAGAGGGTCAGGCCGGTGAGGACCATGACCTTCTCGTAGGTGAAGTCGTTCATCGCCGAGAGCAGGCCCTCACGGCCGACTCCGGACTGCTTCACACCGCCGTACGGCATCTGGTCGGCGCGGAACGACGGGACGTCGCCGATGATCACGCCGCCGACCTCCAGCTCCCGGTTGGCCCGGAACGCGATGTCGAGGTCACGGGTGAAGACGCCCGCCTGCAGGCCGTACTTGGAGTCGTTGACCGCGGCGAACGCCTCGTCGACGGACGCCACCGGCTGGATGATCATTACGGGGCCGAAGACCTCCTCGCAGGCCAGCTTGGCGTCCGCGGGGACGTCGGCGAGCACGGTCGGGGCGACCGCCGCGCCGTCCCTGGTGCCGCCGGCCAGCACGCGGGCGCCGGCCTCGACGGCCTCCTTCACCCACTGCTCGACGCGCTCGGCCGCCGCGACCGACACGAGCGGGCCGACCTGGGTCTTCTCGTCGGACGGGTCACCGGTGACGAGGGCGTCGACGGCGGCGAGGAGCTTCTCGGTGAAGCGCTCGCGCACCGACTCCTCGACGATCACGCGCTGCACGGAGATGCAGCTCTGCCCGGCCTGGTAGTTGGAGAACAGGGCCACCCGCGCGGCCGCCCAGTCCAGGTCGGCGTCGGCCAGCACGACGGCCGCGCCGTTGCCGCCGAGTTCCAGCGTGACGTGCTTGCGCGGGACCTGGTCCATGAGGGCGTACCCGACGGGGCCGGATCCGGTGAACGAGACCACCGGCAGGCGGGGGTCCTCGACGAGCGCGCCGGCGCGGTCGTTCGGCACGGGAAGCACGGAGAACATGCCCTCGGGCAGGTTCGTCTCGGCCAGGATCTCGCCGAGCACCAGCGCCGACAGCGGCGTCGCCGGGGCGGGCTTGACGATGACCGGGGCGCCGACGGCGATGGCCGGGGCGACCTTGTGGGCGACCAGGTTCAGCGGGAAGTTGAAGGGCGTGATCGCGAGCACCGGCCCGTGCGGCACACGGGAGATGTAGGCGAGGCGTCCCTGGGCGGCGGGCTCGGTGTCGAGCCGCTGGACCGCGCCGCTGAACCGGCGGGTCTCCTCGGCGGCGAACCGGAACGTGGAGATCGCCCGGTTGACCTCGCCGCGCGCCCAGAAGACGGGCTTGCCGTTCTCACCGCTGATCAGCTGTGCGATCTCCTCCGCGCGCTCGGCGAGGCGGCGGGCGACGTGGCCGAGCGCCTCGGCCCGGACGTGGATCGGCAGCGCGGCGGCCTGCTTGCGCACGGCGTCCGCGGCGGCGACGGCCTGCTCGACCTGCTCGGCCGTCGGGACGGAGTAGACGCCGACGACGCGGCCGTCGTGAGAGTTGGTCACCGCCAGCTCGGCGTCTCCCGTCGCGGGACGACCGGCCAGCCAGAAGGGGATCGGTGATGGGGCGTTTGCGCTGCGGTCCATGTCTCTGACGCTATGCCACCTGGTCAGGGGCGGCCTTACTCCGGGGCGCACAATCACCGGACGGCGACTGGCCAATGTGGACAACTCTGCCGTTCCCACCATGTCGTTGCCACGCTATGTCACAGATATGGCGCGATTTCGTGATGAATTCAGTTTCGGAGCGGTTTGAAAGTGCAATCACGTGGTTAAGTCTCAACCGGGTCAGTCACGGACCCCTTCGATGGAAGGGCTCGTCGCTCATGGGTACGCCGGCGCCTTTGGGACTTCAGGGCGCCTACGCGCTCGGGCAGCGCAGTAGCAACGACGAGCTCCGCACCCGGCTCCTCGACGTCGCGAGCGAACTTCTCGCCACCGCGGGCCCGGAGAGCCTCACCGTCCGCAGGATCGCGACGGAGGCCGGCTGCTCGACGACCGTGATCTACACGATGTTCGGCAGCAAGGAAGGTCTGGCCGAGGCTCTCTATCTCGAAGGCTTCGAGCGCGTCCGCCGCCGCCTGGCCGCCGTTCCCCCGCGCAGCGATCCGTTCGAATACCTCACCGCGCTCGGGCCCGCGTACCGGGAGGCCGCGCTCGCCGACCCCGGCTACTACAGCCTGATGTTCGAGCAGGCGATCCCCGGTTTCGTGCCGAGCGAGCGGGCGAGGACGCTGGCCCGCGCCGCGTTGAACATCCTCGACCGGGTGATCGCGGACTGCATCTCGGCCGGTTATCTCGTGCCCACCCAGCCCAGGAAGATCGCCGACGCGCTGTGGGCCGCGGCGCAGGGCGCGCTCAGCCTGGAACGTGCCGGGCACCTGCCCGACGACAAGACGTACGACACCGTGACCACCGCCACGATCTGCTGCTTCCTGGCGCCGAGGAACACCCAGGCCGCCCGGCCACAGTCGTGAGACGCGACGGATCCGTCAGCCGGCGCTGAGCGCGATCCACAGCTCGGCGCGGGCCGCGGGGTCGTCGAGGTCCCGGCCGAGCAGCTCGCTCACCCGCTTCATCCGGTACCGCAGCGTGTGCCGGTGCACGCCGAGCCGCTGGGCCGCCGCGTCCCAGTGCCCGTTGCAGGCGAGGTACGCCCTGAGCGACTCGATGAGGTCGGCGCGCGAGCCGTACTCGCGCAGCGGTGCCAGCAGCGCCGCGGAGAACGCCGCGGCGGCCGCCGGGTCGAGCAGGGAGAGCAGCCCCTGCCCGGCCAGCTCGGGGAACCTCGCCACGGGGGCCGCGGACGCGAGCGCGCGCTCCGCCTGGTCGAGCCCCACGGCCAGCTCGGCGTAGCCGACCGGCCCGCTGGCGCCGACCCTCCCCCGCCCGGCTGCCCGCCCGATGGCGTCCTCCGCCTCGTCCGCCCGCGCGAGCACCACGGTCAGGCCCCCGTACGGGAGGCCCTGGGCGGCGGGCTCGTCGGTGTCGCAGGCGAGGACGACGAGCGGCTCCGCGGGCAGCTCGCCGCCGATCGCGGCGAGGATCTCACCCGCCGCCGCGGTCTCCCCCGTGAGCAGCAGGCGGAGCACGGCGGCGCGCACCCGCAGGTCGGCGGCCCGCTGTTCCCTGCCCTGTTCCAGGCCGAGGGTCAGCAGCGAACCGGCGGCGTTGACGATGGTGTGGCCGATGGGCGTGAACGGCCGCACCGACCCCACCGCGAAGAAGCCGCGGCGGCCGAGCGGCTGCACGATCACATGGTCGCCCGGCGTCGAGACGGCGATGCTCGACGGGGCTCCGGGGGCGCGCAGCCGCGCCAGCTCCGGCTCCAGGGCGCGGGCCCGCTCGGACGGCCGCCCCGCCCGCGCCGCGTGCCGTACGGCTCCGGCGGCGTCGAGGAGCAGCGCCCAGCCGTCGATCTCGCGGGCGAGCCGCTCGATGACGGCGTTCATGCCCTCCGGCTGGAGCGCGGCCCTGGTCAGCCGGCCCTGGGCGGCGAAGGCGCGGGTGATCTCCTCGTACTGCTCCGCGGCGAGCAGTTCGCTGACCGCCTTGCCGATCGCGATGAACGGCGTGTCCCTCGGCACCTCGACGAGCGGCAGCCCGGCGTCCGCGGCCGCCTCGACCAGCTCGGGGGGCACGTCCTCGTGGCCGAGACCGACGGCGAAGCCCAGCCCGGTGACCCCTCGGGCGACGAGCCGTGACACGTACGGCAGGGCGCCCTCGCCGCTGAGCCGCATGCCGGTGGTGAGGACCAGCTCGCCCCCCTCCAGGAAGGGCGTGGGATCCTCGAGCTCACTCACCGCCACCCAGCGGACCTTGCGGTCAAGCGCCTCGGAACCGGCCAGGACCTCCAGGTGAAGGGGGGTAATCGCCGTCACCCTGCGCAGCGTCGGCGCCATGTCGTCCTCGACTTGTCCAACCGGTACAAACAGTCTCCATCATTGTGCCACGACGACACATCGGCAGGTGGCGGCGCCGGCCATACGGTCGATGGCATGAGCACTGCCACGCAGGGCGGCCCCGGACTTCCCCAGGAGCGCCGCCTCGTCACCGAGATCCCCGGCCCCAAGTCGCGCGAGCTGTTCGCGCGCAAGCAGTCCGCCGTTCCGTCCGGCGTCGGTACGACGCTGCCCGTCTTCGTCACGCAGGCCGGCGGCGGCGTGGTCGTGGACGCGGACGGCAACTCCCTGATCGACTTCGGTTCGGGCATCGCCGTGACCAGCGTCGGCAACGCCGCGCCGCGCGTCGTCGAGCGCGTGCAGAAGCAGGTCGCCGACTTCACCCACACCTGTTTCATGGTCACGCCGTACGAGTCCTATGTCGCGGTGTGCGAGAAGCTCAACGCGCTCACCCCCGGTGACCACGAGAAGCGCACGTTCCTGGTGAACAGCGGCGCCGAGGCCGTCGAGAACGCCGTCAAGGTCGCCAGGAACGCGACCGGGCGGCAGGCGGTCGTGGTGTTCGACCACGGCTACCACGGCCGGACGCTGCTCACGATGACGCTGACCGCCAAGAACATGCCGTACAAGCACCGGTTCGGGCCGTTCGCGCCCGAGGTGTACCGGGCGCCGCTGGCGTACCCGTTCCGCTGGCCGACCGGGCCGGAGAACTGCGCCGACGAGGCCGCCGCCCAGGCGATCGACATGATCAACAAGCAGATCGGCGCGGAGAACGTCGCCGCCGTCGTCATCGAGCCGATCGCCGGCGAGGGCGGCTTCATCGAGCCGGCCCCCGGCTTCCTTCCGAAGATCCTCGAGTTCTGCAAGGCCAACGGCATCGTCTTCATCGCCGACGAGGTCCAGACCGGCTTCGCCCGCACCGGCGACCTGTTCGCCTGCGAGCACGAGGGCATCGTTCCGGACATCATCGTCACGGCCAAGGGCATCGCGGGCGGACTCCCGCTGGCGGCCGTGACCGGGCGGGCCGAGCTCCTCGACGCCGTTCACGGGGGCGGCCTCGGCGGCACGTACGGCGGCAACCCGCTGGCCTGCGAGGCGGCGCTCGGTGTGCTGGAGACCATCGAGGAGGAGAAGCTCGTCGAGCGCGCCGGGCACATCGGCGACGTGATGCTCTCCCGCCTCAATTCCTTCAAGGAGCGCTTCGCGATCGTCGGGGACGTCCGCGGCCGTGGCGCGATGGTCGCGATCGAGCTGGTCCAGCCCGGCACCAAGGAGCCGAACGCGGCGGCGACCGCCGAGATCGCCCGCCGGTGCCACGCCGAGGGCCTGCTCGCACTGACCGCCGGCACGTACGGCAACGTCCTGCGTTTCCTCCCGCCGCTGGTCATCTCCGATGATCTGCTGGAGGAGGGGCTGTCCATTCTGGAGAACGCCATCGCCGGCGTCGCATAGGACACAAGGTTTAAAGGGGGCACCCGGCTTCATGCCGGGTGTCCCTTTTGTTGTTATACGGTTTTCCACATGCCTGCGATTTAACCCCCGCTTGACATCGCCCTAGTCGATCACAAAACGTAACCGGGCTATAACGGTTCGGGTATGCGAAGGGGGAGCGCGATGGGGTGGGATCCGAAAGGGGCCGCGAGGCTCGTACCGACGTTCGACCCCGCGGGCCTGACCGCGACCCAGCTCGACGGGGACGCCTGCGTGGTGTGCCACAAGAAGTGGCCCCGCCCCCGGGTGCTGGTGGGCCGGCTGCCCGACGACGCCCCGGTCCACGCCTGCGACGACTGCGCCGAAGCGCTGCTCCCGGTGCCCGAGGGGGCGGTCCCCCAGCAGCGCCGCAGCCGCGCCTTCTCCTGACCTCAGCCCACGAGCCGCTTCCAGCGCTCGACCCACTGGCCGTAGCCCACGCACTCCCCGTCCCCGCCTCCGCAGTTCTTGGAGGGGCGCGAGGCGAAGGAGACGTCGTCGAACGACGTGTAGTCCGCGCAGATCCGCTTGGTGCGACCGGTGCACGCCGCCTCGTTGGCGGGGGCCAGCCCCACCCATTCGGCCGCCTCCTTCTGCACGGTCGTCGAGCTGGTCCAGTCGAGCCACTCGTACGCGCAGGACGGGTGGGCCGCGGCCGAGGAGACCATCCACGCGTCGGCCCAGCCGGTCACCGGCCCTCCCGCCGCCTTCACCGGCCTGTGCCCGAGGGTCAGCACGTCCCGGTGGTACGGCGTGGCCTGCGCGAGCCGTACGGAACCGGAGGCGAACCCCTGGATGACCTCGATCGGGTCGCGCCAGTAGACGCGGTCCGCCGACTTGCCGCGGGAGAGGAGCTCCATCGCGTCGTCGAGCTGGGACGGCGTGAGCTGGAACGGGTCGTCGATCTCGGCGCCCCGGCGCTTCAGCACGAGGGCGGCGTCGGCGATGGTCAGCGGGCTGTCCTTGAGCATGACCGCGCCGGTGCCGCCGTAGAGGGCGGCCGCCGTCTTGGGCCCGTCCTTGGTGGTGTCGTAGAGGACCTCGTTGATGCCCCACAGGTACGGCACGCCGTACACGTCGTCCTTGCGGGTCTCCAGCTTGCGGAGCTGTTTGGGGATGTCGTGGTAGGCCGCGATCAGGGAGGTGTTCAGCGGGGCGACCGTGCCGTCGTCGATCAGCTTGCCGGCCAGTTCGGGCGGGGCGGAGATCACGTCGAACGAGCCGGGGTCGATCGGGCGCGTCCCGGCCGCCGTCGCGGAGGCGTCGTAGGTGCGCAGGTTGACCTTGCAGCCCGTCTCGGCCTGGAAGGGAGCGACCCAGTTGACCTTGGGGTCGGTGCCGCCCCACTCCACGTAGCCAGGAAGCGCGAGGACGTTCACCGCGCCTTCGCCCGGGCCCGGCGACGCCGCGGGGGTGGGCGTCTTCGCCGGCTTGGACGGCGTCGCGGAGGCGGTGTGCGGCGACGGACTCGCCGCCGCGCCGCGCGCCCGTGGAGCGGCGGCCGCGGCCGCGGGCGGCTGGTCCGCCGCCGGTGTGGCGGCGGACGTGGTCGCAGGGATCGCCATGGTGGACGCGGTCGTCTCCGTGGCACCGCATGCCGAGGCGAGCAGGCCCATCAGGGCGACGGCCGGCACGACGACGGGCAGGCGGCGGGTTGGACGAAGCGCCACTCGGACCCCCTTACGAGACGGACGCCACGAGCCTACTGGGGCCGGAGCGGGGAGGCGCCGTCCGCCACCGGCCCTTCGGCCGATGCCTTCCGCCTCTTCCTCAGCCCGTCGGCAGCGCCTCAAGGGGTGTGTCGTCCTCGGTCCTCGCCTTGATGCGGTGCCGTACGACGAGGCCGAAGATGGCGACGAGCAGGCCGAAGACACCCGAGACCACGAACGGGCCGGCGGGCCGCCAGGCATCGTGCAGCGCGCCCCCCAGGGCGGAGACGATCATGATGCCGAGGGAGCCGCAGAGAGTGTGCACACCGAACGCCGCACCGCGCACGGCGGCGGGCACCTGCTGGGCGAGCATGGGCCCGGCGGTGGTGATGCCGGCGATCTCACCGATGCCGATGAGCACGGCGACGATCATCATGCCGGGGCCGAGGGGGTCGGAGACGAGCAGCGTCGAGAGGTAGGCGCCCGCCGCGATGAGCTGGGCCAGGATCAGCAGGTCCTGGCGGCGCATGCGGTCGCCCAGCCAGCCGAACACCGGCGCGCACAGCAGCGCGACCATCTGCGAGATGCCCACCACCGCGCCCGCCTTCGCCAGCGCCTCCGCGCTCGACAGCCCTCGCTCGCTGGTGGCGTAGTCCGAGATCCACAGGGTCAGGAAGCTGACGACGACGTAGAGGTCGGCCCGCGCGACGAACGACGCGGCGTAGGACAGCGCGACACCCGGGTCACGCGCGAGCACGAGCCCCTCACGGACCAGGCGGGTCAGCGGTGTGCGCTCGGCGGCGACGTCGGCCGGGACCCGGGAGAGCGTCGCCCACAGGAGGCCGGCGACGATCAGGATGCCCGTCGCGATCAGCAGGAACGACAACCGGGTCGCCGCCACCGGATCCAGGCCGCGCTTCTCCATGGTCTGCGGCAGTTTGGCCACGACCAGCACCGCGACCAGCGCGCCGAGCCCGCCGAAGACGCCGATGAGCCCGTACGACTTGCCGCGCGACCGTTCGCGCACATAGTCGATGGCGATCGTGGAAAGCATGGCGTTGATCGCGGCCACGCCCAGCCCGAAGATCACCCTCAGGACGACGAGGACGGCGGTGTTACCGGCGAAGGGGAACAACACGGCGCCGATCGCGCACAGCGCCAGACCACCGACCACGATGACGCGGCGGCCGAACCGGTCGGCGAGCGCGCCGTACCAGGCCAGGCTGAGGACCATCGCCAGCTCGGCGGTGAAGCCCAGCAGGCCGACGATCGTGCCCTGCCCGGACTCGGGCACGCCGAGGATGGTGGTGAGGATGTGCGGCTGGGTCGACGGCAGGAAGGAGACCACTGCCGTGCCTGCGGTCGCGAGGAACAGCAGCGCCCACATGTTTCCCTTGGTGATGCCGTCGGCGAGCTGCGCGCCCAGCACACGAGGCGGGGAAGTCACCCGAAGATCATGGCACCGCCAAACCCGATAAGCTAGCTTTTCCTCAGATATCCAGATATCTCATCCTTTCCACTGGAATCGCCCGTTACAGCGGCGAACGAGGGAACGACGAAGAATCGGGGCATAATGGCCGTCGAGTTTGACCCGAATACTCCCAATGCTGCACGGATGTACGACTATTACCTGGGCGGCAAGGACAATTTCCCCGTCGACCGTGCCGCGGCCGAGCAGGTCCTGCGTCACGTTCCGGAGATCCCGCTCGGGATCAGGGAGAACCGGGCCTTCCTCCAGCGCGCCGTACGCTTCCTCGCCGAACAGGGCATCCGCCAGTTCCTCGACATCGGCGCGGGCCTGCCGACGCAGCGCAACGTGCACCAGGTGGTCGCCGAGATCGACCCCGAGGCCCGCACGGTCTATGTCGACAACGACCCGCAGGTGCTCGTCCACGCCCGCGCCCTGCTGCAGGACAGCCCGCAGGTGCTCGTGGTCGAGGGCGATCTCAGGCGGCCCTCGGCGATCATGGATCACCCCGAGGTACGCGCCCACCTGAACTTCGACGAGCCGATCGCGGTGTTGCTGCTGGCGATCATCCACTTCATCCCGGACTCCGACGACCCGACCGGCGTCATCGCCGAGATCCGGAACCGCCTGGCGCCCGGCAGCCACATGGTCCTCTCCCACGTCGCCATCGACGAGCGCCCGGAGGCCGCCCCGGAGGTGGAAGGCGTCTACCGCAGCGCGTCCGCCCAGTTCGTCGCGCGCATGTCCAGCGAGATCGAACCGTTCTTCGACGGCCTCGACGTCGTCCCGCCCGGGATCGTCAACCTGCACGAGTGGCGGCCCGACAGCCCCGTGCTCGCGCCGCCGCTGGAGAAGGTGAAGTCCTACTTCCTCTGCGGCGTCGGCCGGATCAACTGAAAGAACGCGCGTCGAGGGGCGTTCCGCCCTCTCGACGCGCGTCCGGTACCGCTTACTTGTTCGTCGGGAAACCGAGGTTCACACCGCCGTGCGAGGGGTCGAGCCAGCGTGACGTGACGACCTTGCCCCGGGTGTAGAAGTGCACGCCCTCGGTGCCGTGGACGTGCGTGTCGCCGAAGAGCGACGCCTTCCAGCCGCCGAAGCTGTAGAACGCCATCGGCACCGGGATCGGCACGTTGATGCCGACCATGCCGACCTCGACCTCGTTCTGGAAGCGCCGGGCGGCGCCGCCGTCGTTGGTGAAGATCGCGGTGCCGTTGCCGTACTCGCCGGTGTTGATCAGCTCCAGGCCCTCTTCGTACGACTTGACCCGCACGATGGACAGGACCGGCCCGAAGATCTCCTCACGGTGGACCCGCGAGTTGGCCGGCACATGGTCGAGCACGGTGGGGCCGAGCCAGAAGCCCGGGGTCTCGGCCGCGGTCGTTCCGCCGTGGATCGGCGTCTCACGGCCGTCGACGACGAGCTTGGCGCCCTCCTCCAGGCCGAGGTCGATGTAGGACGCCACCTTGTCGCGGTGCACCTTGGTGACCAGCGGCCCCATCTCGGACGCCGGGTCGTCGCCGGGGCCGATCGTCAGCCTGCCGACCCGCTCCACGATCTTGTCGACGAGCTCGTCGCCGATCGGGTCCACCGCGAGCAGGACGGAGATCGCCATGCACCGCTCACCGGCCGAGCCGAAGCCCGCCGACACGGCCGAGTCCGCGACCAGGTCGAGGTCCGCGTCGGGCAGCACGAGCATGTGGTTCTTGGCGCCGCCCAGCGCCTGGACCCGCTTGCCGTGCGCGGTCCCGGTCTCGTAGACGTACCGGGCGATCGGGGTCGAACCCACGAAGGAGACGGCCGTGACGGAGGGGTGCTCCAGCAGCCGGTCCACGGCGACCTTGTCACCCTGGACGACGTTGAACACGCCGTCGGGCAGCCCGGCCTGCTGCCACAGCGAGGCGATCAGCAGCGACGCGGAGGGGTCACGCTCCGACGGCTTGAGGATGAAGGTGTTCCCGCAGGCGATCGCCACGGGGAACATCCACATCGGCACCATCGCCGGGAAGTTGAACGGCGTGATCCCCGCGACGACGCCGAGCGGCTGCCGGATCGAGTACGAGTCGACGCGGGTGGAGACGTTCTCCGAGAAGCCGCCCTTGAGCAGGTGCGGGATGCCGCAGGCGAACTCCGCGACCTCGATGCCGCGGGCGACCTCACCGAGCGCGTCGGAGTGCACCTTGCCGTGCTCCGCGCTGATCAGGGCGGCCAGCTCGTCGCGGTGCCGGTCCATCAGGTCGCGGAAGCGGAACAGGATCTGGGCCCGCTTGACCAGCGACGCGTCACGCCAGGCGGGGAACGCCGCCCGCGCCGCCTCGACCGCGGCGTCGACGTCCTCGACGGACGCGAGCTCGACGGTGCCGCTGACCTCGCCTGTGGCGGGGTTGAAGATCTCGGAAGTACGCCCCCCTCCGGAAACGAGATTTCCGTTGATCCAGTGGTTAA
This sequence comes from Microtetraspora glauca, assembly GCA_001570385.1. Lineage (GTDB taxonomy): Bacteria > Actinomycetota > Actinomycetes > Streptosporangiales > Streptosporangiaceae > Microtetraspora > Microtetraspora glauca. The sequence continues at coordinate 262,907 of BBYL01000017.1, forward strand.
CGTGCTTCATCGTTGATGGTCTCCAAAGCAGTGATCATGATTCCCAGGCCCTCGCGGGCCTCGTCCTCGGTCAGGGTGAGCGGCGGCGCCATGCGCAGCGCGCTGCCGTGCAGGCCGCCCTTTCCGGCGAGCAGCCCGAGCTTCTTGGTCTCCTCCATGAAGCGCGCGGCCATCGCCGGGGCCGGCGCCTTGGTCGCGGGGTCGACCAGCTCGATCGCGAACATGAGGCCCTTGCCGCGGACCTCGCTGATGATCGGGAGCCGGGCGGCCGCCTCGCGCAGGCCGGAGATGATGATCTCGCCGGTCCTGGCCGCGTTGGCCTGGAGGTCGTGGTCGAGTACGTAGTCGAGGGTGGCGTTGGCCGCCGCCATCGAGACGGGGTTGCCGCCGAAGGTGGACAGGCCGATCGCGTGCGGCTGGTCCATCAGGTCGCCCCTGGCGACGATGCCGCCGACGGCGAAGCCGTTGCCGAGGCCCTTGGCGAACGTCATCATGTCGGGCGTCACGCCGTGGTTCTGGATGCCGAAGAACGCCGACCCGGTCCGGCCCCAGCCGGTCTGGACCTCGTCTGAGATGAAGAGGATACCCTCCTCGTCCAGCACCTCCTTGTACGCCGCGAACAGGCCGTCAGGGGCCATGGTGAACCCGCCGACGCCCTGGATCGGCTCCGCGATCAGCGCGGCGACCCCGTTCGAGACACTGGTGGCGAGCACGTGGCGCAGGTCGTCCACACACGCGGCGATGTAGTCCGCGTCGGACAGCCCGCGGAACTGGACGAGGTGGCGGTCGGCGCCGTGCAGGAAGTGCACGTTGAGCGGCGACAGCGAGTTGTTCTTCCAGGACCGGTTGCTGGTCACGCTGACCGCGCCGAAGGAGCGGCCGTGGTAGCTCTGCCGCATGGCGAGCACCTCGTCGGACTTGCGCGCGTAGGTGGCGAGCAGCAGCGCGGTCTCGTTGGCCTCCGTGCCGGAGTTCGTGAAGAACACCTTGGCGTCCTTGATGCCGGACAGCCTGGCGATCTTCTCGGCCAGCTCGACCTGCCCGCGCAGGAGGTACACCGTGGAGGTGTGCACGACGCCGGTGGCGATCTGCCGCTCGACGGCCTCGCGCACCTCCGCCACGTCGTACCCGATCATGTTCGTCAGGATTCCGGCGAAGAAGTCGAGGTAGCTCTTGCCTGAAGCGTCGACGACACGGTTGCCCTTGCCGCTGACGATTTCGATGGGCTCGCTGTAGTTCAGAGCGAGCCAGTTGGGCATAACCGCGCGATGGCGGGCAAGAAGGTCCGACATAGTGACGAGTATCCCGTCTCATGGCGCCCGCTCCCACCTGCAACATGTCGGCCTTCTTCGGTTTCGCCTTACATCCTGAAGCATCCTTGCAGACATCAGTATGTCATGACAAATGAGGGTACGGCCGCCGCGACGCGACGGCCGTACCTCGTGGATCTTCCCGAAGGTCAGGCGGGAGTGCCCGCGGTGGGCGCTCCCGCGACGGGGGCCTCGGCCGCCGGAGCCCCCGCTGCCGACGTACGGCGCAGCACCAGGAGGGCCACGAGGGCCGCGGCCAGCGAGCAGCCGACTCCGACGAAGGAGCCGACCGACATGGCCGACACGAACGCGTCCTTCGCCGTGGCGGCGAGCGACGGGTCCCCGAGCGCCAGCGCCCCGCTGATCGAGTCGCGCGCCGCCTCCGGGGCGGTCTCCGGCATCGTGGCCGTGTAGGCCCCGGCGAGCACGCTGCCGAGCACGGCCACGGACAGCGCCATGCCCACCTGCTGCACGGTGTCGTTCAACGCCGAGCCGACCCCCGCGTGTTCGGCCGGCACCGCTCCCATCAGCGTCGCGTACGCCGCCGGACCGGCGAGGCCGCCGCCGACGCCCATGATGATCAGGCTCGTGATGAGTACGGTGTACCCGCCCCCCAGAGTGGACAGCACGCCGAAGCCGGCGGCCAGGACGAACAGGCCGACCACGATCAGCGTGCGGTTGCTGACCTTCTTGCCCAGCCCGGCGCCGAGGCCGTTGAACATGAGCGCGGCCACGACGTACGGCAGCAGGGCGAGCCCGGCCCGCATCGGCCCGTAGCCGAGGACGAACTGGAGGTACTGCGTCAGTGCCAGCATCAGCGCGCCCGAGCCGAAGGACAGCAGCACGATCGAGAAGCACGCGCCGCTGAACGACCGGTCACGGAAGAGCCGGAGCGGAAGCATCGGATGCTCGGCCCTGCGCTCCCAGAGCACGAACCCGCCGAGGGCGAGCACGGCGACCGCGACGGACAGCGGGTCGAGGCCGTCCGTGGGCATGGTGATGACCACCCACACCAGGGCGGCCATGCCGACGATCGACAGGACGACGCCGACGGGGTCGAGCTTCCGCGCGGAGCCACGCGTCTCGGGCATCAAGACGATCGCGGCGATGACGGCCAGCACGGCGATCGGCACGTTGAGCAGGAACACCGAGCCCCAGTAGAAGTGCTCGAGCAGGAACCCGCCGAGCGTGGGCCCGGCGATCACACCGACCATCGCGACCGAACTCCAGGCGGCGATGGCCTTGCGCCGCTCCGACTCGTCGAAGACCGTGATCAGGATCGACAACGTGGACGGCATGATGAGCGAGCCCCCGACGCCCATCAGCGCCCGGGCGCCGATCAGCTGCCACGGCTCCGCCGCGAGCATCGCGACCACCGACGCCCCACCGAAGAAGACGAGGCCGACGATGAGGAGGCGGCGCCGGCCGTACCGGTCGGAGAGGCTGCCCGCCGTGAGCAGCAGTCCCGCGAACACCAGCACGTACGAGTCGATGATCCACTGGATGTCCGACGGGGTGGCGCCGAGGTCGCGCATGAGCGCGGGGATCGCCAGGTTGAGAACCGTGTTGTCCACGACGAGGACGAGCAGGCTCAGGCAGAGGACGCCGAGGATCCACCATCGGCGCGGATGAGACATTCGATCTTCACCTCGTACAGTGTGCGGGTAGACTCGCACACTGTACGACAGTCTCGAACACTGTGCGAGGAAATATCCTGTGACGATGCCAGGGAAGCCCTTCACCTCCGTCTGGACCCGCGAACGCAAGGAGCGGCGCGAGCAGGGGCTCAGCCGCGACCAGATCGTCCGCGCCGCCCTCGACCTGCTCGACGAGGAGGGGCTCGACGCGCTCAGCATGCGCAAGCTCGGCGCCCGGATCGGCGCGGGCGCGACCAGCCTCTACTGGCACGTCGCCAACAAGGACGAACTGCTGGAACTCGTCATGGACGAGATCTACGGCGAGGTGCGGACACCCGCGGACGCGAGCTGGCGCGAGACCGCGGGAGCCGTCGCGTGGGGCCTGCGCGGAGCGATCCTGGCGCATCCCTGGTGCGTCGGGCTCGTGGGAGTGCTGCCGAGCATCGGGCCGAACGCGCTGACAATGTCGGACCGGCTGCTCAAGGCCTGCAAGCGAGCCGGGTTCCAGGGCATCGACATCGACTTCGCCGTCAGCGCCGTCATCGCCTACACCCTCGGCGCAGCCACCCCCGAGGCGGCGTGGCGAAGCGTGGTCAGCCGGTCGGGCGCGTCACCGTGCGACGCCCAGACCGACATGGTGCCCACGATCGAACGACTGGCCGCCGGCTATCCCGATCTGCTCGAGACCTACAGGGAGTACAGCTCCCATAACTACGACCCCCTCACCGCCCGGCAGGTCGCCTTCGACTACGGCCTGCTCGCGCTGCTCGACGGCCTGGACGCGCGCCCCGGCCGCCAGGAGGTGAAGGAGCACGAGGGCACCTCCCGCACCGAGACGACCCGCATGACCGAGAAGTCCCGCACGCCGGAGAGGTCCAGCATGCCCGAGAGGTCCAGGATGCCCCGGACACGTCCGTAGCGCCGTCGGGGACGGACCGCACCCGGAATGTGGTGTCATCCTGTCAGGCCCGTACGCATCGGCCTTACATTATGATCAGGTAGCCTCATGGGCATGCTACCGACGGTCGCCGATGTGCTCGCGCTGGACGCCGTCCGGCGTGGCAACCCACGGGTGGTCGCCGGCGCGGACCGGCTGGACACGCGCGTGCGCTGGGTCCACGTCGGCGAGATCAGCGACATCGCCAACATGCTGCGCGGCGGGGAGCTCGTCCTGACCACGGGTGTCGCCCTGCCCGACGAGCCGGACAAGCTCGCCGACTACATCGCCGACCTCGCCTCGGTCGGCGCCTCCGGGCTCGTGGTCGAGCTGGGACGCAAGTTCGTCCGCGAGCTGCCCCGGGTGGTCGTCAAGGCCGCCGAGGAGCACGGGCTGCCCCTCATCGTGCTGGCCCGCGAGACCCCCTTCGTGCAGATCACCGAGTCGGTGCACGCCCGGATCATCGACATCCAGCTCCAGGAACTGCGCGCCTCCGAGCAGCTGCACGAGGTGTTCACCGAGCTGTCGGTAGAGGGCGCCTCTCCCGCCGAGGTGCTCGGCCAGGTCGCCCGCTTCTCCGGCCGCCCGGTTCTCCTGGAGAACCTCGCCCACCAGGTACTCGCCTGCGACACCGCGGGGCGCGACACCGGAACGCTGCTGGCGAGCTGGGAGACGCGTTCCCGCGCGGTCTCCCCCGACGAGCGCACCGCGTACGACGCGGCCTCCGGCTGGCTGATCACCATGGTCGGCGCGCGCGGGCAGGACTGGGGGCGGCTGATCCTCCTCTCCGACGGGGAACCGAGCCCGCGCGACATCGTGCTCGCCGAGCGGGCCGCCACCACGCTCGCGCTCAGCCGCCTTCTCGAACGCCACCAGGAGTCCCTGGAGCGCCAGGCACACGGCACGATCATCACCGGCATCCTGACCCACGCGTACGCCGATCCGGAGGAGGCCGCCGCCCGGGCCCGCGCCGTCGGCGTGCCGCTCACCGGCAGAAAGCTGGTCAGCGCGGTCATCCGGCTCACCGGACCCACCGACACCGCGCTGGGTGAGCAGGCCCAGCTCGGGGAGCTGGCCGAAGCCGGCGCCGCCGCGTGCCGCGACGCGAAGCTGCCCGCCCTGGTCGGCACGCTCGACCAGAACCACGTCGGCCTGCTGGTGCCCCTTCCGCCGCGCTCGACCGCCGAGGCCGCGCTCACCGCGCTCGCCGACCGGCTCCGCGCCTCCTACGCCGGCACCTTCGTGCTCGCCGCCGGATCCGTCGTCGAGTCCATAAGGGACGTACGGCGCAGCTTCCTCGAAGCCGAGCAGGTGGCCGACGTGGCGGTGCGCCAGCCCGACGGCCGGCCCTTCTATCGCCTGCCCGACCTGCGGCTGCGCGGCCTGCTCCACCTGCTGAGGGACGACGCGCGGATGCAGACGTTCGCCGAGCGTGAGCTGGGCACCCTCCTGGCCCATGACGCCCAGCGCAACGGCGACCTGACCCGCATCCTGCGGATCTATCTGGACGCCGGGCGCAACAAGGCCGTCGCCGCGCAGAAGGCCCACCTGTCCCGGCCGGCCTTCTACGACCGGCTGCGGCGGCTCGAACGCGTCCTCGACACCGATCTGGACGATGTTGAATCATGCCTGTCACTTCATGTGGCACTGCTTGCCTTGGAATCTTTCCGGAGGGAGGCCCGTTGAGGGCTCGCGAGCACGGCATCGTCATCGGCACGGGAACGCCCGGACCGCACAACGCCATCACCGACGTCGCCGGAGTGCGCGTCGGCCACACCACGCTGATCAGTGGCGAGGGTCCCCGGGTCACCGGGCAGGGCCCGATCCGCACCGGCGTGACGGTCATCCTGCCCCACGGAGGTTCGACATTCGACGAGCCGCTGTACGCCGGCCTCCACTGGCTCAACGGCTGCGGCGAGATCACCGGCATGGCCTCCCTGGAGGAGTTCGGGATGCTCACCTCCCCGATCGCCCTGACCAACACCGCCTCGGTGGGCGTGGTCAGGGACGCGTTGGTGGAGCTCGAGGTCGACGGCGGCCGGCAGGCGTGGTCGCTCCCGGTCGTGGGTGAGACCTGGGACGGCCGGCTCAACGACATCAGCGGGCAGCACGTCCGGCGTGAGCACGTCCACCAGGCGTACCGCGAGGCCGGTGACGGCCCGGTCGCCGAAGGCTCGGTCGGCGGCGGGACCGGCATGATCTGCCACGGTTTCAAGGGCGGCATCGGTACGGCCTCACGGGTCGTGGACGGCTACACGGTCGGCGTCCTCGTCCAGGCCAACCACGGCAGGAGGGACCGGCTGACGGTCAACGGGGTCGGCGTCGGCGCGCGGCTGCCCGCCGAGCCGGTGGCGCACGAGGGCGCCGGTTCGATCATCGGGATCGTGGCGACCGACGCGCCGCTCCTCCCCCACCAGTGCAGGCGGCTCGCGCAGCGGGCCGGGCTCGGCGTCGCCAGGACCGGCGGTGCCGGCGAGAACTTCAGCGGCGACGGCTTCCTGTGCTTCTCCACCGGCAACAGGAACCTTCCCTCGGCGGCGCTGGACTCGAACACGCCGCGCACGTACCAGGTGACCGCGCTCTCGGACGAGCACATCGACCCGCTGTTCTACGCGGTCATCGAGGCGACCGAGGAAGCCATCGTCAACGCGCTGGTCGCGGCTGAGACCATGACCGGCGCCGACAATCTGACCGTTACCGGCCTCGACGGGGCCACTCTGGCAAAGGTGCTGACCACATGATTTCCGACCGCCTGGCCGCCGCCGGGGCCATCGCCCTCCCCGTCGCCGACGTGGAGCTGGAGCCGTACGATCTGGATCCCGCCCAGGTCGTCTCTGGAGAGCCGCGCGTGGCGATGGCCCAGCTCAGCCCGGGCCGCGGCGTGTGGGAGATCACTCCGGGCGTGGTCACCGACGTGGAGGCGGACGAGATCTTCGTCGTGCTCACCGGCCGCGCCACGATCGAGGTCGAGGGCGGGGAGACCGTCGACGTCGGCCCCGGCGACGTCTGCCTGCTGGCCGAGGGCGCCAAGACGATCTGGACGGTCCACGAGACCCTCCGGAAGGTGTACCACTCCCGATCCTGACCCTGGGAGTGGTTTTCCCACCCAGGTGTAAGAGCTATCGCACCGGACACGCTGCGTACGGCCGCGTGTACGGTGCGATGTGCTTTTCTCGATGGGTGCAGACGAAAAGCGAACCTGAGATCAGTCCGGACACCGTGGTCCGCGCCCTGTCCGCCCGATTCCCCCGGTGGACGATCTGGTGGGGCAAGTCCACTTCGCATTACTGGGGACTGTCCCGCCGTAGCGGGGGCACCCTCGTCTACGTCGAGGCCCGGTCCGCTCAGGAGTTCATGCAGCGAGCCCGCGAGATGGACTCCCGCCACCCTTAGCGAAATATCCCCTTTCAGGGCAAATGTCTTAATTGCCCGAAATTGCCGATGCGAATCTCGCCACACTTTCTCGTATTTGGCGTATTTTGCTCCCGTTGCACTGCGTTTCTCGCCACGATGGTCATTTCGCGACCATGAACGGGAGAGACAGCAATGAAACGCCGCCTGATCGCCGGCGCAGCCGCCGTGGTTGTCGGGATGCCGATGATTGTCGGGATGACCACGGCCACCGCCGCCGCCGCTCCGGTCACCGGCCTGCCCACGACCGCGTTCCCCCTGGGTCAGCCGGGCATTCCGAAGTCGGCGCACAAATCCCTCGGTGCCGGCATCGACTACTTCACCGTGAAACACGGCACCGCCAAGGACGGCTACACGGTGAGCGTCATCGCCGGGGGCAAGGACTTCATGTCCGAATCCACCGCGCAGACACAGGCGCTCGCGGTCCAGGACGCCGGGCTGACCCCGACGATCGTGAAGTTCACCCGGCCCGCCGTCGCGGACTTTCCCGCCGCTGACTTCTGGATGGTCCGCGTCGGCTCCTGGTCGCTGAAGGACAAGGACGAGGCCGCCAAGGTCGTGAAGCAGCTCAAGGAGGCCGGAGTCAGCTCCAAGGTGGACTTCACCGGCGACGACGGCTTCCAGACGACCGGCCCGTGGTCCATGCGGGTCGTCACGATCGATCCGCGCGCCTTCCGCGGGTCCTTCCGGTCCTCTCTCGGCACCAGCGTCGCCAAGCGGGAGACGGTCTCCTCGATGGCCAGCGGCGCCGGAGCCATGATCGCCGTGAACGGCGGCTTCTTCGACATCCACACGCTCAAGAACCTGCGCGGCGACCCCACCGGGATCTCCGTGGTCGGCGGAAGGATGCTCAGCGAGGCCGTACCGGGCCGGATCGGCCTCGTGCTCAAGGGCCGTACGGCACGCATCACCGAGCTGTCCTCCAGCGTGGTCGCGACCTCCGCCGGCGGCGGCAAGGCCGTCGTCGCCGGAGTGAACCGGGTCGCCAAGCCGGACGAACTGGTCATGTACACCGAGGAGTTCGGCGCCAAGACCCCGAAGAACGACGGCGCGGAAGCCGTGCTCGACGCCTCCGGCAAGGTCATCGCGGTGCGGTCGCCCGGTGCCGCCGTCACGCGGGGCACCCGCGTCCTGCACGGCGTCGGCGCCGCCGCCGACTGGCTCTGGGAGTGGGCCACGGAGGGCACGGTCATCCAGGTCAAGACCACGGTCACCGACCTGCGGACCAGGAGGACCATCCCGCTGACCCCGGAGACCCACATCATCGCCGGGGCGATCGGGCTGGTCCGCGGCGGCCAGACCTCCATCACCGCGCAGCGGGACGGCATGGCCAACGTCAACATGATCCTGCGACGCCACCCCCGCACCCTCGCCGGAGTGACCTCGTCCGGGAAGCTGATCCTGGCCGTGGTCGACGGCAGGGACCCCGGGAAGACGGTCGGCGCCTCCTTCATCGAGGCGGCACAGATCATGCGCTGGCTGGGCGCCCGGGACGCGATCAACCTGGACGGTGGCGGTTCGAGCACCATGGTGATCGGCAAGAAGGTCGTCAACCGCCCCTCCGACGGCATCGAACGCGGCGTCGGCGACGCGCTGCTCGTCATGCCCCGATAGGGAGCCGGATACATCACAAGGGAGCGGGCCGAAGTGACCCTTCGGCCCGCTCGGCGTGGCGATCAGGTGCGATTCGTCACCCACTCCCACAGCGGTTGACGGCCCCTCCGCCCCACGCCGAGGGGCCGTTTCGCGTCCACGGCCGTCCGAGTCAGGGGGACCCGGACCTCAACCGCCTGCGACGATCCGCGCGATGCTCTCGTCGTCGCAGCTCGCCCAGAACGATCCGACGACGTCTTCGAGCTGGTCGAAGGAGGACGCCTCGAACAGCACATCCTGATATTTCGTGATGTCGTACTCGGTCGTTCCCATGGCCTTGATATCGAGCGGCCGGATGTCCATGCCCCGGAACTCCTCGATCTCGCCGTACGAGCTCAGGATCCCCGCTCCGTACGCCTTGAGCTCCCCCGCTTCACGCATCACGCCGAACTCCAACGTGAACCAGAAGACCTTCGAGATGAACTGGAGCGCGTCCTCGGTTTCGACCCTCCGCGCTGCTCTTCCCGCCACCCGATACAGCTCCGCGAAGCGCGACGAGGCCAGCGTGTTCGCGTGGCCGATCACCTCGTGGATGATGTCCGGTTCCGGCGTGTAGAAGGGCACCGAATGGTGCCGGATGTACTGCGTCGAGTGGAAGAATCCGTCCGCGAGCACGCCGTAGAACTCCCGCAGCGGGACGAGACCCGCCGCCGGCAGGTAACGGAACCCGGTAAGCGGCTCGAGGAGATCGCTGACCTCCTGAAGCTGCGGGATCCGATCCTTGGGCAGCCCCAGCCTCTCGGCGGCGTCCAGGAACTCGCGGATCGCGTACACCTGGTGCTTGACCGCGAGTTCCCTCGACACCAGCGCCCAGACCTGGTGCTCTTCGTCGGTGTACTCCGCATGCGGGATGGGTTCCCCCGGCCGGTGATTCAACGCCAGTGCGGCGATGGCGTTGCGCCGCTCACGGTAGACCGCGTCGGCGAACCCCGGGTGGCTCGACGCCAGCTCCACGGTCACCGAGCCGTCGTCCCGCTTGGCGACCGGAGCGAAGTATTGGGCTTCCTCGAACATACTTCAATATGACAGCAAGTCCGATTTATGCTGGCAAGAGCGACTAGTCTCAGTGGTCGATACGCTCAATATCGCTATCGATATGCGCCTTTAGCTGGTCGAATCGCACAGTCGGCGGGTAGCGTCGGTCCCATGCTCGATTCGCTCGACAGCAAGCTGCTGATCACCATGCGTGACAACCCCAGGATCGGTCTCACCGAGCTCGCCCGTCTGCTCGGCGTCGCCAGGGGCACGGTCCAAGCGCGTCTGGAGAAGCTCACCGCGCGTGGCGTGATCGGCGATTTCGGGCCCACGGTGATGACCGAAGAGATCGGCTACCCGATCCTCGCCTTCGCCTCCCTCCAGATCGCCCAGGGCAAGCTCGCCGAAGCCGTCGAGGCCCTGGACGGGATCCCCGAGATCCTCGAGGTGTACGGCACAAGCGGCCAGGCCGACCTCCTCTGCCGTGTGGTGGCCCGGAACACGCCCCATCTCCAGGAGATCATCGCCCGCATTCTCGCCTCGCCCGCCGTCCAACGCAGCGACACGACGATCGCCCTCTCCACCCAGATCCCGTACCGCATCACCCCCCTCCTCGCCGCCGCCGTGTCTGTCTGACCGGCGGCGACGAGACTCGCCGCTGAACGCGAGCGGGCGTTTCCGATGCAGACCCGATGGCGCGGGTGGGCGCGGTGATCTGTGGGCCAGGCCCGGCAGGGTGTAGCCCGGGGTGCGGCGCGCCAGTCGGAGGTGAGTCGGCGCCGAAGGTCCACGCGTCGTCAACTGGCGGGCAGTGGGGCCTGGCCGAGAACGCGGGCGCCGTTGGCGGCGGAAGTGCGGACCGCGGCGAAGCCGGAGTCGATCATTTCCTGCTCGTAGGAGCGCAGCATCGGGATCAGCGGGCCGCCGTGGGCGAGTGCCGCGGTGAGCGCCGCCGCGTCACGCAGGGCCAGGTTGGCCCCTGCCCCGGCCGCCGGGCTCATGGCGTGGGCGGCGTCGCCAAGCAGCGTGACGCGGGTGGTCTCCCAGGGTGGGATCGGGACGCTGGTGCGCAGGGTCAACGGGAAGATCTCCCGCCAGCCGGCGATCATCCGCTGGATACGGGGATGCCAGCCGTACGTCATCTCCCTGACGACGGCCCTGAGCCGCTCCTGCGTCATCAGCGGCAGGTCGGGCGGGAGATCCTCGGCGCGGATGCCGAATGAGCAGGTGGCGTAGTCGCGAGTCGGCGCGACGCCCACCACGCGATGGCCAGGGCCGGTGACCGCGGTGAACACGTTGCCCATGCCCTCGGCCAGTTCAACTGGGATCTTGCCGTATAGCTGGACGAGGCCGGTGCCGACGATGCGGGCGTGCGGCAGGTACTGGCGGCGGACCGCGGAATTGATACCGTCGGCACCGACGAGCACCTCGCCGGAGACGGTGGAGCCGTCGTCGAAGCGTGCTGTCACGCCGTCTGCCGCCGTCTGGAAGCCGGTCAACTGCCTGCCGTAGGTGATCGTCCCGGCCGCCTCGGCCAGCAGGGCATCGCGCAGCGTCTGCCGGTCGATCGACAGGTGCCGCCCGCCGAACTCGAGGACCTCAAGCACCTCGAGCGCGGGATCAAGGCGAACGAAGCGAGGTTCGGGTGTGTGAGCGGTGGCCAGGAACGCCGCCCACCGCTCGGGCGTCATCACGCCGGTCAGCGCGCCGATACCCACGTCGCTCAGGTGCAGGCGGTAGCCCTGCCACCGGACAAGGGGCGACAGGTCGCGCTCGTAGACGGCCACGTCGATCCCGGCCCTGCGCAGCCCGCTCGCCAGGGCCAGCCCGCCGAGGCCAGCCCCGATGACGATCACCTTCACCGCCGCTCACCACCGAAGTACGCAGCGTGCTCGGCGCCCCATGCCGACAGGGTCGTGCCAGGCGCCCCCGTGATGTCGCGCACCGTGGAGGTGACAGCCGGAGGCGGGGCCGCCGCCATCGTGGCGTAACCGGCGAGCGCCTCCTCGACGAGGCCGTCGGGGAACCCAGGGCCGGCCAGCCGCTCGGCCACCCTCCTGCCGACGTTTCCAGGAGCGCCGAGAACCAGGTATCTGCTCATGCGTCGACAATCCCGCAGACCCGGCGGCCACGCAGGTTACGCGCCCACAATGAGGCGATTAGTGGCATATAACGATGAAATATGGCGAAAACCAGCGTACTGAACGTGATGGATCACGCTCTCGTGCACGCGCTCCAGATCGACGGCCGGGCCTCCTTCCGCGCAATCCCCGACGTACTCGGCGTCTCCGAGCACACAGTCGCCCGCCGCGACGACACCGTCTGGGTCCGGCTGCTGTCCGGCGGCACCGAGATCGCCTGCGGCGTCCAGACAGGCGACGACCAGGACGGTGACACGCTACTGCTGAAGAAGCTGCCGCGTACCCCGCGCATCGTCGCCATGTCCGCGCACGCGACCCTGCACATGTTCGCCGGATGGCGCAGCCGGGTCGCGGTGCTCTCCGAGGAGCAGGCCGAGCGACTCCGGCCGGCTCGGCCGTACGAGAGGGCGATCTCACTGAGCGGGGAGGACCACGCCCTTCTGCGTGTGCTGGCCCGGGACGGACGAGCCGGGTACGGCGAGCTGGTGTGACCTGGCGCGACACCCGCGACCTCTACCGCTATCTCACCGAGCGGGTAGCGCCCCTCCACGGCGTGCGCGAGCTGGAGACGGCACCCGTGATCCGCACGGTCAAGCGGGTGGGCACCCTCCTGCCCTGAGACACAGCCCGCGAGACACAGCCCGCGCCCGGCCGATGTCTCACGCGGTGCCCGTGCCATCGAGCGCGGCGAGCTGTCCGCCGACACCGATATCGAAGCCGACCGGGACCTCGGGACGTGGAAGAGGAGCGTCCGTAGGTGCTGGGCGGCTGGTGTTCGTAGGCGCTGCACTGGGCGGGGATCACGGTGGTTGATGTTCGTAGGCGCTGCACCGGGTGGGGATCACGGTGGCTGGTGTTCGTAGGCACGGCGACGGGGGCTTGCTCCGGCCGGCCGTGATAGTTGCGATCAGGTGCATACCGCTGTCGCGGTCGCGGGCGCGGTGGTTGCTGGCACGGTCTTACGCCGGCCTCCACAAACCCCCGCCTCCGCGCCCCCCT
>BBYL01000018.1 GCA_001570385.1 Microtetraspora glauca
GCCGTCCAGCAGGCCCAGGAACACATCCGCCCGCACCTGGTCGATCGGGGCGTGCAGGCCGGTCTTCTTCGCCCGCACCGCGATGGCATCCACCCGGGCGATCGCGGCCGCCGCCTGATCCACCGGCAACTGCTGGCCGGTGATGCTCGCCGAGCCGTCGGCATGCCGTACCCCGATCACCCGCCGCTGGTGAACAGCCCGCTCATACTTACGGCGCGCCCAGGTCGGGTCGGCGGCGATCAACAGTTTCTTGATCTTCTCCCGCAGCTCACTCGTCGTCCATTTCGCGGCCTTGGGCAGCAGATGAGCCGCGACCGCTCGGGCGAGTTCGATGGGGACGTCTTCCAGCCAGTCGCAGAACACCACCGCCCGCGCCTTATCGAGCAGACCGGCCGACAGGGCGTCACGCACGGCCGGGAGCCGCACTTTCAAGTCATAGGCGAGACCGTATTCACGTTCAGCGGCGCGGCGGGTGAGACGCAACGCCGCCCGCACTTCGTCGGGGGAATTCTTGTCCGGCTCGGACATTTTCTCCATGCCGGAGACGGAAATCTCATACAGGCCGACTTCGGCCATCACGACGGCTTTCCGCGCCTGCACGTGCGCTTCGAGGCGGGCGTAGGCTTGCATCACGATCACGGCGTCGAAGCCGTCCAGCCTGGCGATATCGATCCGCTCCAGCACGGCGGCCAATCCCACGCCCGGGGGCATGTCGCCCAGGCCGTCGGGGATCGGCTGCCGTTTGATATTCACATCGCAACGCTAACAACCGCCACCGACAAAAACGCACCCACGATGGCCTGCGCAGAAATCCGTGGAGCGTTTATCTGGAGTCACAATTCGCTTCTTGAGATGTCCGTCGGGGGCCACGACCATCACGGACGCGGGCCGGTCGGCGCAGGTGTTCCGCTTGTTGTTGCCTCCGCACAGGCATAAGTGCTTTTTGGGTGAGAGGCACCGCAAGTCCAGATTTGCTGGGCGCGCGTGCGCGTGATCCTTCCGAAAAGGTGACGAGGTCGCGGGGCTGGGGTCAGGTGGTGGACTGGGCCGTGGGGCTGCTCTGGGGACGCGACTGCGGCGGAGGAGGCAGAGGTCCGGGGTCGACGGACAGGGGTGGTGGTTGCGGCGAATCGGTGGAGGACCACCCTGCGGGTCGCGGGACAGGGTTTGGGATGGCTCCTGGGACAGGTTTCGGTGAAGAGCCTGGGGCGCCGGTCGGTGATTCTGTCGAATAGGTGACGGGAGCCCGCTGCTCGACCGCGGTGCCCCGATGTCCACCGGCTCATTCGCGGTCTCGCGCAGGGCTGGGTCGTGGTCACGTCCCGCGGGCTGGGGCCGCGGTCACGTCCGCGGGGCTGGTCGCGGTCACGTCCGCGGGGCTGAGTTCGCGGGGCTGGGTCCGTGGGTCGCGTTGGGCGGGGGGATCGGGGCTGGACCCTGACGCGGCTGCGGTGAAGAAGGCAGCGGTCTGGATTCCTGTCACGGGTGCGCATTGGCTACGGGGAGCCGTGACGCAGAGATCCAGCGGCCTGGATCCATCGCATGGATCCGGCCACGACAGTGGCGACGAGTGTGGGCGAGTGCCTCAGAGGACGGCGCCGGGCTTGAGTACGCCGAGCGCCGCCGCCGCGAGCACGCTCGCCCAGATCATCCAGACGTACGGCAAGCAGCCGTCGACTGACTTCTTGAGCGTGCGCTCCACCTCGGGAGTCGAGCCGGTGGCCATCAGAGTCCCGAAGGCGGGGCCGAATGGGCGGAGTGTACGCCGGATGCCAAGCCCGGCGGTGATCGCCAGCGTGTAGAGAAGGATCTTCCCGCCGAGCCACCTGGGGTTGGTCGTGACGCCGAACGGTTCGGCCGCCGCCATCGTGTAGATCGCGGAGCAGGCCATCGCGGCGATCACGCCGATCCTGATCGCCCAGTCTGCCATCCGTACCATCGGGAAGCGGCCGTGCGTGCGGTGCTCGGTCACGGCCACGGCCAGCCATGCCAGGGCGAAGACCCAGGTCGCCGCCACGAACCACCATGGGAACAGTGGGATGCCGAACGCGCTGGCACCGTGCGGGTCGAGCGCCATCAGCGTGACCCCACTCGGCAGGAACAGTACGAGGCACACCTTCGGCCCCAGGTCCAGTCCGCTCATGACGGCGAGCGCCGTCGCCCGAGCCTGCGGAGTCAGTGAAGGCTTGAGCACGAACCGGCTTGAGTAGAAGACGCCCAGATCGCCGCCCAGCCAGAACACGAACAGCGTCAGGTGAAGGACGATCCACCAGCCGTGTGGGTGCGGTCCCATGCCGATCCTTTCGTTTCGATATGAGAAACATCGTTTCCGAATCATACGAGCGGCGCCGCAGGCGTGGGTGGTCCTGGCATGGACGATTCCGCTCACTTCGGGAGGTGTGCGACGCATGGCGACTCGGAGCTGCCATGGGCGATCGGGGCCCCGATCCGTGCTGTTCGTATGACGTAGGTCACGTATGCGGGGCGCCCCCTGTGGTCCATCATGCAGGGAAACACTGTTTCCTTAAGAGGAACGGAGCGCTCGTGAACCCCCTCAAGCTGCTCTTACGCATGTCCGTACGGCTGACCGCCGTGCTCGTCCTGCTGGTGGCGGCCGCACTGACGGCTCCCGCCGCCTCGGCGAGCACGCAGATCCTCAACTACCGGGAGGAGATCCACGGCGACGCGAGCACCGTGTGGTACCCGGCGAACCCCGGCCGCAGGCTGCCGGTCGCGCTGATCATGACCGGCGGTAAGGTCAAGCGCGACCATTACGAGCGTTTCGCCCAGACGCTGGCCGGCTACGGGTTCGTCGTGGTGATCCCCGACCACTACCGCCTGGTGTTCACGTCGTACGGGATCTATCCGAGTGAGTCCGTCCTCTGGAACATCGACGACTGGGCGCACGACCAGCTCAATGACGGCTCCTCGCCGGTACGTGACATCGTCGACCCGGAGAAGATGGTCGTCTCCGGCCACTCCTTCGGCGGCGCGGCCACGCTCTACGCAGCCGCGAACAGATGCCAGATCCCGTTCTGCTTCACCCTGCTCTTCCAGCATCCGCGCGAGCTGAAGGCCGTGGTCCTGCACGGCACCAACACCACGAACAACGGGGCGGTCGACGCGGTGGCCGTGGACGGCATCCCCGTCATGTTCGTGAACGGCTCCCAGGACGGCGTCTCCACCCCCGACGAGGCGCACGAGACGTTCACCAAGGTCTCCGGGACGCCCTCGGCCGCGTACGTCTCGCTGCTCGGGGCCAACCACTACGGCCTCGCCGACGAGAACAACCCCAACGGCGCGGATCCCGACTCCAGCGCTCCCACCCTCTCGCAGGAGGTATCGGCGGAGACGGCGGCCCGTTGGACCGCCATGTGGTTCCTCGCGAGCCTCGGCGACACCGCCGCCCACGACTACGTCCATTCCACGGGCGACGCGTCCGACCCCAACGTCACGGTCGAGTTGCGCTGACCGGTACCCCGTACGGCGTGGCGACCGGCCGGGATCTCCGGCCGGGTCGCCGGGTCTGTCCCCCTGCGAAATCGGATGGTAGTGCTGTGGAATACCCCCCATCTCTGGCGCTCATGGATTTCTTACCTGTATTCGCCATGGCCACCGGCATGGTCCTGCTGGTTCCCCACGTCAGCAGGATCGCCGCGCCCCTGGTAACGCGCGTCGCGCAGGCCGGAGCGGTCCTCGTCGTGACCGGCGGCGCGCTCAAGGCCATCTGGAAGACCATCGTGGCCTTCGGCGGGCCCGACATCACCTGGCTGGCGGCGGCCCAGTTCCCCTTGCTCGGACCGGGCTTCACGCTGCTCGCCTGGGCGGTGCTGGCGGTTCGCCCGAGCGGAGGAACGTACGGAGGAGTCACCGAAGGAGCCGACCCGCTGACCGGCCGGGCCGAAAGGCACGGGGTCGAGGGAAGCGGCGTCGAGGGAAGCGGCGTCGAGGGAAGCGGTGGTGAGGAGAACGGTGGTGAGGAGAACGGAGTGCCCGCGGGCACTCCGCCCCTGTGGGCCTTCGCGGGCTTCGCCCTGGTCGGCCTCGCCGCCGCGTTCGCCATCCGGGCCACCTGGCCGCTGCTCCTGGTCACCACGGTGTCGTCTACCGTCCTCGCCGTACGGCTGCTCCTTATGGCCCGGCGGGCGGGCGAGACAGTGGGGTCGTTCCTCCTCGGCTTCACCATCATCGGCACCTATTCCATGGGGATGCTGGCCAGCCGCCCGGAGCAGACCATCACGTTGCAGTGGCTGGAGGAGTCGCTCAACACGCTGATCTGGACGTCCTTCGCCACGGCGGTCTGGCGGCTGATCCGGGTGCATGCCCGTCAGGGCGGAGGTCACGCCCGGACGACCTCCGCCTCGTAGCTGGATCGGGCCCGCAGCACGGCCAGCCCGCTGGCGGCTGTGGGCACCAGCAGTACGGCGAAGGCGTAGAGCAGTGACCCGAACAGATCGGACACCGCCCCCACCAGCAACGGCCCGACCGCGCCGCTGAGCGCGAGCGTGAACTGGAGTACGGCGAAGCCGACGCCGCGCCGTTCCGGCGCCAGCACGTCGGCGAGCGCGGCGGTCAGGTTGGCCATCGCCGCGCAGAAGAACGCGTTGGTGAACAGGAACATCCCGATCCGCACCCCGAGCACCGGAACTCCGATCGCCAACCCGAAGGATGCCGCTCCCGCCAGCAGGCTGACGCCGCTCAGCGTGACGCGCCACGCCGGGCGGCGCGCCTGCCCCCTGTCACCGATCCGGCTGCCGGCCAGGGTGCCGACGATGATGCCGAGCAGTCCCACCCCTCCCGCGAGACCCGCGGCCGTACCCGCCTCAAGGCCGCTGAAGCGCTGCATGAAGGTGGTCAGCCACCACATCAATCCGCTGATGCCGAAGAACAGAAGTCCCATGCCGACGAAGATGAGCCGCACGGACCTGATGGCGATGATCTGCCTCATCTGGGGGAGGACGTCGCGCATGCGCGGCTTCATGACGGGTGCGCTCACCGTGGGCTCCTCCTCGGCCGTGGGGTTCTGGAGGCGGCCGAAGCGGTCGCCCAGGCCGCGGACCGGCTCCCGGAGCGTCAGACAGACGATGGCCACGAGCAGCCCGGGGACCACGATGAACAAGAAGGCGTTCCGCCAGCCGTACGCGGCCCCGACGGCCCCGCCGAGCGCGACGCCGATGGGCGTCCCGGCGAAGTAGGCCATGCGCTCGAACCCGAAGGCCCGGGCGCGTGATGCCGACGGATAGTAGTCCGCGATCAGGCTGGCGGCGGGCGGGCTGTAGAGCTGGCTCGCCCCGCCGAGCAGGACGCGCACCCCGAAGAAGATGGCGAAAGTCGGGGCCAGACCGGAGCCCAGGGTCAGCAGCGCCCATGATCCGACGACGGCGGCCATGAGCCCGGTCCGCCGTCCGGTGTCCGCGAGATAGCCGGCGGGCAGGAGCAGGATCGCGCTGGCCGCGAGAGCCGCGGTCGAGATCGCCCCGGCCCACGTGTCGCCGAAGCCGAACTCCTCCTGGATCAGTGGGAGGGCGCCCGCCACCAGAGAGGACTCGATCTTGTCGATGAGGGAGACCAGCGCGATGACCACCGCGGGCCACCAGCCGAGAGGGGCGGCCCGCCCCAGCCGGATCCGGCGCGGAGGGCGACCGGCGTAGACGCTCATCTCGATCTCAAGAGGCTGGGACTCGGTGTCGCGCATACGGTCTCCCCAATTGCTCAGACCTCTTGACTGAGCAGCCGTTCAGATGACTTCATAGTGAAACACCGTTGCCATGAGGGAAACAAGGCTTGGAGGAACCCCATATGGATGAGCTTCCGGCGGTCGGCGGCGCATCGTCCGGACCACCTGAGTCCGGACCGCCCGAGCCTGGACCGCCCGAGCCTGGACCGCCCGAGCCTGGACCGCCCGAGCCGGGACCACCCGAATCCGAGGCCCCGGGACCCGGCTCGCCGAAACCGGAGTCGCTGATGAGTGCGATCCGGGGCCGCGTGCTGGTCTCCGTCGTTGGCACCTGGCTTCAGGCGCTGGCCACGACGGCGCTCCTGCTGCTCCTGGGCGGCGCGATCGGAGAGATCGCGGCAGGGCGGATGCCGGATGGGGGACTGGCGGCGGGCCTCGTGGCCGCCGGGGTTCTGCGTGCGGTGTTCGCCGCGGCGGTTCCCGCCGTCACCATCCGGGCGGGCGGACGCCTGGAGGTGCGGCTGCGGGAGCGGATCTACCAGCACCTGCTGCGGCTGGGCGCCCCACTGCGCTCCCGTGAGCAGACCGGCCATCTGGTCTCCACCTCGACCGAGGCGGTCGAGATGGTGGCCACCTACTACGCGACCTTCCTCGGCCCGATCATGGCGTCGATGACGGTGCCCGTCTGGGTGCTCGCCGCGATCGCGCTGTTCATCGACCCATGGACGGCGCTGATCCTGGCGGCGGCCGTGCCGGCGATCCCGCTCACGGTGGGCGTGTTCGAGCGGGCCTTCGCCAAGGTGAGCGCGGGCTACCGGGACACCGCCAACCGGCTGGCCTCCCGTTTCCTTGACGCCTTGCAGGGCCTGTCCACGCTCAAGCTGTTCAACCAGGGCGGCGCTCACGGACGGGTGCTGGCGAAGGCGTCGGAGGACCTGCGCCAGGCGATCATGCGATTGCTCGCCGGGAACCAGGTGATCTTGTTCGTGGTCGACGCGGTCTTCTCGCTGGGGATGATCACGGCCGCCGCCGTGCTGGCGATGGTGCGGATGCGCGAGGGCGCGATCGGCGTCGGCGAGGCGGTCGCGCTGGTGCTGCTGGCCACCCAACTCGTCGAGCCGCTGGACAAGGTCGGCCAGTTCTTCTACGTCGGCATGGGCGGCATGGCCGGGGTCAAGGAGATCAAGGCGCTGCTGGCCGAGCGGCCGGCCGTACCCGACACGGACGGTCCGGCCCCCGCCACCACGGACGCCGGGGTCGAGTTCGAGGACGTGAGCTTCGCCTACCTGCCCGGCTCTCCGGTGCTCACGGGCGTGAACCTGCGGATCGCACCGGGGGAGAAGCTCGCCCTGGTCGGCCCGTCAGGCTCCGGCAAGTCCACTGTCGCCGCGCTGCTGCAGCGCGACCTCGCCCCCGGCCGGGGCGTGATCCGCGTCGGCGGCCACGATGTCGCGGCCGTGCCGGGAGCCTGGACGCGCGAGCAGATCACCGTGGTGGCGCAGACGACCTACCTGTTCACCGGCACGCTGCGCGACAACCTCAAGGTGGCGGCCCCCGACGCCGACGACGAACGGCTGTGGCAGGCGCTGCGCGTTGCCAACCTGGACGCGTTCGTCAGGAGCCTGCCCGCCGGTCTGGACACCCCGACCGGCGAGCGTGGCCTGATGCTCTCGGGCGGACAGGCCCAGCGGGTGTCGATCGCGCGGGCGATGCTCAAGGACTCGCCGATCCTGATCCTCGACGAGCCCACATCGAACGTCGATCTGGAGTCGGAGGCCGCCATCCTGGCCGCCCTCGACCGGCTCACGGTCGGCCGGACCGTGCTCATGATCGCTCACCGGCTGTCGACGGTACGGGACGCCGACCGGATCGTGGTGCTGGAGGACGGCCGGGTAACCGAGCAGGGTACGCACGAGGAACTGAGGTCCGGCGCCGGACACTACGCCCGCGCCGTACGGCGGGCAGAGGCGGAGGCGAGCTCATGAGGTCAGCGGAGACGACCCCCGCCGAGACCACCCGAGAGACGGCGCGGGAGATGACCCGCGCCGAGATCACCCGGCGCCTGCTCGGCTTCGGCCGCCGGTTGCGGGCGCCGTTGGCCACCTCGGTCATCTTCCGGGTGGCGCAGATGTG
Organism: Microtetraspora glauca; assembly: GCA_001570385.1. Classification (GTDB taxonomy): domain Bacteria; phylum Actinomycetota; class Actinomycetes; order Streptosporangiales; family Streptosporangiaceae; genus Microtetraspora; species Microtetraspora glauca. The sequence goes on from BBYL01000018.1 coordinate 7,811, forward strand.
CCTAGGTATCGCGCTGTACGGCGTGGGCATGTGGGGCGCGGCCCGGGTGGCGTCCGGAGACCTCGGAGTGATCACGCCCGTCGCCGTCGCGATGATCGCCATCGCGTTCGTCAAGGCACTGTTCCGCTACGTCGAGCAGTACTTCGGGCACTTCGTCGCGTTCAAGCTCCTGGCCATGCTGCGCGGGGACTTCTATACCGGGGTCGAGCCGCAGGCACCCGCCGGCATCGAGGGGCGGCGCACCGGTGACCTGCTCGCCCGCGTGATGAAGGACATCGACCGGATCGAGGTGTTCTACGCGCACACCATCGGCCCGGCCATCGCCGCCACGATCGTGCCGATCATCTCCCTGTCGGTGCTGGCCGTCGGCTTCAGCCCCGTGGTCGCCGCGGTGCTCCTGCCGTTCTTGATCGGTGTCGGCGCCGTCGTGCCCTGGCTGAGCCACCGGGTCGCCGCGACGGCGGCCACCGACCTGCGGCGGGTCCGCGGTGATGTCTCCCAGCACATGACCGACGGTGTCCAGGGCGTCCGCGAGGTGCTCGCCTTCGGGTACGGCAGGCGGCGGCTGGACGAACTCGCCGCCCTGGGTCACGCCGGGACGCACGCCGTCGGCAGGCTCGGCGCGCTCATCTCGATGCGCCGCGGCCTGAACGAACTCCTCGTCGCCGCCGGGGTGACCGCCGTCCTGTTCACCGGCGCCGCGGAAGGACTGTCCTGGCAGGATGTGGCGATCACCGTGGCGATCGGCCTGGCCACGTTCGGGCCGGTGCTGGGTGTCGAGGAGTTCATCGCCGACCTGGAACAGGCGTTCGCCGGAGCCCGCCGCATCTGGGAGATCACCGACCGGCCGCCCGCGGTGGCCGACCCCGCCGACCCGGTCCCCGCGCCGGTGGAGACGTCGATCTCCTTCCACGACGTGACCTTCGGCTATCCTGCCGAGGTTCCCGGCCTGACACCCCCGGCGGTCGCGGGAGTCTCCTTCACCGTCCCGGCGGGGGAGCGGTACGCGGTGGTGGGCACGTCCGGCTCGGGCAAGACCACGCTCACCTCGCTCCTGCTCCGGTTCTGGGACCCCGACGCCGGGTCGATCAGCGTCGGCGGGACGCCCGTCGACCGGATGAGGCTTGCCGACCTGCGCGATCTCGTCGCCGTGGTCGGGCAGCGGACGTACCTGTTCAACGACTCCGTAGCGGCCAACCTGCGGGTCGCCAAGCCCGACGCCACCCAGGCCGAACTGGAGATCGCCTGCCGCCGCGCCGCCCTGCACGACACCATCACCGCGATGCCCGACGGATACGACACCGTGGTCGGCGAGATGGGCGAGCGCCTGTCCGGCGGCCAGCGGCAGCGGCTCTCGATCGCCCGCGCGCTGCTCAAGGACGCCCCGATCCTCATCCTGGACGAGGCCACCTCGCAGCTCGACGTCCACACCGAGGCCGAGATCCAGCGGCAGATCGACGATCTCGCGGGTGGGCGCACCCTCCTGGTCATCGCCCACCGCATCTCCACGGTGACCGGCGCCGACCGGATCCTGGTGATGGACCGCGGACGCCTCGTCGAGCACGGCACTCACCGAGAACTGCTCGCGGTGGACGGTGCGTACGCCCGCCTGCACGCCCGGCAGGCCGACGCTCTCGACGATCTCGGCAGGGGCGGCGAGACGGCGGACGAGATCGCGGGTCAGGCGTCCTACTGAGTCAGGCGCCCCACTGATGTGTGGCCGTGGGGAGGGTGCCCCCTCGCCGAGGGGCAACTGGAGAACGGCACCATCGGCAACTTCTACGACGTCGTCCACTGGTACCAGACCCCGGCGCCGTACGACCCCGCAGGTCTCTGAGCCACCGCCGCCGGACCGGCCCTTCCACGGCCGGTCCGGCCCGCCGGGCGGCAGCCGTACAGGTGCCCGGCCGACCCAGGAAGGATCGTCGTCTTCATTGACTTCCCAGTTCCCAGTGAGAAGCGGTGCGCTCTCCGCGGTCCGCGCGCACAGCGAAAGGCCCCCCGCCGACGGGCCTGATGCCAGGAAATCCTCCTGTTACGATGCTGATGCACACTTGAGCATCTATTCAGGAGTTACTGCTATGGACGCCGTTACGGGGCTGGACGCCTGCACCACCCGCGAGCCGGATGACGCACGGGTCGCGGCGACGCGCGAGCACCTTGTCACGCCGGACGAGGCTTCCCGTCTCGCCGACCAGTTCCGCCTGCTCGGTGACCCGACCCGGGCCCAGATCCTGTACGCCCTGCTCGAAGCGGGGGAGTTGTGCGTGTGCGACCTGGCCACGGTGGTCGAGGTGAGCGACACCGCCGTGTCCCACGCGCTGCGCCTGCTGCGGGCGGCGAGGATCGTGGCGAGCCGCCGCGCCGGACGCATGATCTACTACCGGCTCGCCGACGCTCATGTGCGCATGCTGCTCGATCTGAGCCGGGAACACCTGCGCCACGGAACCACCGGCGACCGGGAGGAGCGTCGTGCCGGACACGCCTGACCACATCGGCCGTGATCACGACGGCGATCACGGACAGTCACACGGCCATGACCACGCACATGGGCCCGGACCTGAACATGGACACGAGCACGGACATGAGAATCCGCGCGGAGATGGGAACGGCCACGGTCACGGTCACGGGCACGGTCACGGGCACGGGCATGCGATCGGGGTCGACGCCGACCGGCGCTATCTCCTGGGGGCGCTCGGCCTGATCGTCACCTTCATGGCGGGCGAGGTGGTCGTCGGCCTGGTGGCGAACTCGCTGGCCCTCATCTCCGACGCGGGGCACATGCTGACCGACGCCAGCGCGATCGTGCTGGCACTGATCGCGATGCGCATGGCCGCGCGCCCTCCCCGGGGCGCGTACACCTTCGGCTGGAAGCGCGCCGAGATCCTCTCCGCGCAGATCAACGGCGTCACGCTGCTGGTGCTGGTCGCCTACTTCGCCTACGAGGGTGTGCATCGCCTGATCGAACCGGCCGACGTCGCCGGCCCCCTCGTGCTGGTGACCGCCCTGATCGGGATCGCGGTCAACGCCGCCGCGACCTGGCTGCTGGCCAAGGCCAACCGCGCCAGCCTCAACATCGAGGGCGCGTACCAGCACATCCTCAACGACATGTACGCCTTCATCGCGACGGCGGTCGCCGGTCTGGTGGTGTGGGTGACGGGCTTCCGGCAGGCCGACGCCATCGCCGCCCTCGTCGTGGCCGCGCTGATGGCGAAGGCAGGCTTCGGGCTGCTGCGCGACTCCGGCCGCATCCTGCTCCAGGCGGCACCCGCGGACCTGGATCCCGACGAGATCGGTGCCCTCCTCGCCCGGCAGCCGGCCGTACTGGAAGTGCACGACCTGCATGTATGGGCGGTCACCAGCGGTTACCCCACGCTGTCGGCCCACGTGATCGTCGAGCCCGGGTCGGACTGCCATCAGGTGCGCACCGCACTGGCGGGGTTGCTCGACGAGCGATTCCACATCGACCACACCACCCTCCAGGTCGATCACGGTCCGGGCGACGCCGCCGCGACGCACGCCGAACCGCAACGGCACTGTTCCGACCCGCACGGTCCGCGACACCGCAGGACATCCGTGTGACGGTGGCGGTCCCCGCCCGGCGCCGCCGGGCGGCGGAGCGGGCGAGGTCGGCCGGTTGGCCGGCGATGGTCGGGGAGCGCGGCCAGGGCCACTTCAGCACGCTCATCAAGGGGACCAGCCAACTCGATCACCGGGCACCAGATCCAGCAGTGTGTCGTTCACGTCGCGGTGCGGTAGAACTCGGCCGCGGTGACGGTGGCGGGGACGCCGAGTTCGGCGGCGACCACGGTGATCGCGGTGGCGCCGACGGCGAGGTCGGCCTGGCCGTCGGTGGCGAAATACGGCGCGATGAACGTCTCGTAGTGGACGCGGGCTTCGTCTGCGGTGTGTCGGCCGAGGAACGTCCGGATATGCCGAACCGTGGTGTCGGGTTCGTTGTGGATCACCTGCAGGGCGCGCCGGTGGGCTCGTACGACGGCCTGGACCGCGGGGTCGTCCTGGTGGATGTAGGTGGGGTCGACGGCCACGCCTACGGTGGGGATCTGGAAGTGGTCGCCGACCCAGGCCAGCACCTGCCAGCCGTGCTCGGCGGCTATCGCCTCCGGCGCCATGGTGCTGCCGACCAGGGCGGCGTCGATCCTGCCCTCGTGCAGCCAGCGCAGGTCCATGCCGTAGTCGCCGGGCGGGCGGACGATGGTGTGGATGTCGCGGTCCGGGTCGAGGCCGACCTGGCGCAGCACGATCCGGGCGAAGCACCCGGGTGCGGTGTGGGGGGCGTGCACCGCCAGCCGTCGGCCGGCCAGGTCGGCCAGCGAGGTCAGGCCGGGCCGGGCGAGGAACCAGAACAGCGGGTGGTGGGTGTTGACATTGAGCGCGACCCACGGGATGCCTTCGGCCAGTCGGGACACCAGCGCCCGGCCGAGCCCGATGGTGGCGCCGTGGCGCAGCCGCTCCTCGTCCCAGGAGCAGCCGTCGCGCAGCGCGACGTGGACGTTCTCGTCGGCGTAGTAGCCCTGCTGGTCGGCGATGTAGGCGACCAGTTCCTCGTGCAGGCCCCGCCCGACGTAGGCGAGATCGATCGTGTACATGAACGCTTTTCCTTGATCGTGTCACCGCGTCAGTACATGGACATCCCGCCGTTGACCGCGGCCGTGGTGCCGGTCATGAAGGCGTTGTCCTCGCCGGCGTAGAAGGCGACGGCCTGGGCGACGTCGCCCGGGTGTGCCAGGCGGCCCAGAGGGGTGGCGGCCACCTGCCGCTGCTTGTGCTCCTCGTCGAGCACATCCGCCATGCGGGTGTCCTCCACCGGGCCGGGCTCGACGACGTTGACCGTGATGCCCCGCGGGCCCAGTTCCTGGGCGAGGTATCGGGCGAACTGCGCCAGCGCGGCCTTGGCCGTACCCAGTGCGATCATGCCCTCCCGGGGCCGGCGGCTGAGGCCGGTACCGAGATAGACGATGCGTCCCCAGCCCTGTTCGGTCATGGCGGGCAGGACGGCTTTGGTGACCGCGAACGCCGCACGCATCTCGTCGTCGAGTTTGCCGCCCAGTTCTTCCCACGTCATGTCCTGGAACGACTTGATCACATACGGGGTGAGCGCGTTGTGCACGAGCACGTCGACGCCGCCCCATGCCGCCCAGACCTGCTCGATCATGCTGTCGACCGCCGCTGCCTCGCGCACGTCGGCCTGCACGGCCATGGCCCGGCCTCCTGTGGCCTCGATGTCGGCCACGACCTCCTCGGCCGCCGTGCGACTGCGGAGGTAGTTGACCACCACGCGCATCCCTCGTGCGGCCAGAAGGCGCGCGGTGGCCGCACCGATTCCACTGCTGGCCCCTGTCACCAATGCCACCCTGCCGGTTGCCCCGGTCATGGGCCCACCTCCTGCTCATCATCGCGGGCCGTCGGCATGACCGCCCGGAGTCGAGTGCCGGCAACCGCGACACCCTGCAGTGATTACGGAGCGTAGCAGTGGAAATACATGCCGCTGTCGACATCGAAGGGATCAGCATGAGCGGACAGAACGAACAGCAGATCGCGGAAGCGCTCAAGGCCGCACCGCCGATCATTCTGGCTCCCGGCCCCAAGGAGCGCCCCACTCAACTACCACCGCCGCCCAACGACGTATGGGACCTGCCCGGCGGCACCGCCTGGGTGTACCACGGGGAGGGCAACGGCGACCTGGTCGCTCCCGTGATCATGGCGGACGGCTTCAATACCGGGCCCAGCACCCCCGAGTTCTCCTGGAACGTCCTGCAGTTCAGCGGATACCCCTTCATCGGCGAACTCCGGAAGCGCGGCAAGGACGTCGTCCTTCTCGGCTTCACCGAACGCAGCGCGTCCATCCTGGACAACGCGAACACCGCCATCGCGGCGATCCACGAAGCGATCGCGCGGCGGATTGGCAGCCACCCGCTCACGGTCGGCGGCTTCAGCATGGGCGGCCTGGTCACCCGGTACGCCCTGGCCAAGCTGGAGACCGAAAGGATGAACCACCAGACGCAGCTGTACTTCTCCTACGACAGCCCGCACCGCGGCGCGTGGATCCCCATCGCCCTGCAGGCGTTCGCGCACTACATCCGCAGGCTCGACAGCCGGTTCTCCGACCAGATGAACAGCCCGGCCTCGCGCCAGCTGCTGTGGCAGCACATCGCTGAGTGGAAGGATGCGCCGGCCACCGCCAAGGAGCGGACCGAGTTCCTCGCCGCGCTGGAGCGCGTCGGCGGCTGGCCGCGGATCCCCCGGCTGATCGGCGTCGCCAACGGCGTCGCCTCGGGCAAGGGCAACGGCATCAAACCCGGCGTCACCGCCGTGCGCGGCACCGGCCTGGCCATCACCGGCACCGACCTGCGCACCCAGGCGACCGGCACCGACTCGCTGGTCGCCACCCTCCGGGTCGTGACCGCGCAGCGGCCGGAGATCCACGCCACGGGCATGCCCGACATCGACGGCGCCCCCGGCGGCATGCTGGAGGGCTTCGGCATTCTCGCCGACGAGCTCAACAAGCTCACCCACCTCGGCATGGCCGTCGACAACCCGACCCGCTCACACTGCTTCGTCCCGGCGGTCAGCGCCGTCGCCATCCGCGACATCGCCACCCACGACGATCTGTACGCCAACATCGGCAGCCTCTCTCCCGACGACAGCGAACTGGACGACTTCAAGCTCGCGTCCAAGAACGAGGGCCACACCACGATCACCAAGGAACTTTGCTCCTGGATCCTCGACCAGCTCCCGTAGCCCAGCGGCTCACCAACAGGTGGAGGCGGCCGTGATGGCGATGCCTCTGTTCAGTGGCAGAGGACACGGCCGCAGCCGCAGGGACGGTAGCCCACTCAAATAGAGACGCTCCTCCCGACGCCCCCTTATCGGTATTCCGGTGGAATGCCATAAGGGGGCATCCACTTCGGACCATCCGTCGTCGGCAGGCCGGATGCAGAGCGCCGCTCAGGTGCGGCCCCTGCTGCCGGGTGCGGAGAGCGGTGACGAGGCGGACGCCGTACGGACGGTCTTCGCCGGGTCCTACCGGGCGCTGCCCGAGCCCGTAGCCAGGCTGTTCCGATTACTGGGGTTGCACCCCGGCCCCGAATTCGGGGTTCCAGCCGTGGCGGCGATGGTCGGGATCGCGCGCGTATGCCCTCGACCAGGCGGCCGCCGAGGAGAGCGAGGAGAGCCGCCACGCCGTCGTGCGGCAGGTGATCACGTGGTATCTGCGTAGCGCGGCGCACGCTCAGGAGAAGCTGGCTCCCCTTGATCGGCCGATCGGGTTGGGCGACACCACCCCACCTGTCGCGGCGGTGAACGTCTCCGACTATTCGGAGGCGCTTCGATGGTTTCAGGCCGAGGCGCCGAACACCACGCCATGGCCCTCGCACTGCGGCGGGACATCGGGGACCGGTTCCCGGCCGAGGGTCGCCCTGCCGATTCCCTGGTCTCTTTCCAGCGCTCCGCGAGCATCCAGCGGCGCATGGGCGTCGACAGCCGCGAAGCGCGGGCACTGGACGGCACCTATGAGGCATACATCCCCCGGGCTCGTGCCGTACGTGACCGGATCACGGCCATCGGGTCGGTGTGGCACGCCCCTCCTGACCGGAGCCGTCGGCTCGTCGTGACCGACGGATCACGCATTACATCCTTTTTTGTCGGCTTTGTCGGCAGCCTGTCGCCGCCGCGACGGCCCGCGTTCAGCCGACCCCGGCACTGTGTCGCTGGCGGTTGATCAACCCCTTCACGGATGATCAACCGCTTCGCGGCCACGGTGGCCGAGCGCCCCGGCCACGGCCCGGGCGAGGTTCCGAAGGAGTAACGCGTGCGCGGTAACACGACGACGCGCCGTCTCGGGAGAGGCGTGGTGACGTCGATCGTCATCGCCTCGACGCTGGGGCTCGGTGTCGCCCCCGTCCTGGCGGCCGACGGCGACCAGGCCGACACGGTGGTTCTCACCGAAGACTTCTCGTCAGGGGAACTCCCCGTCGGGTGGACCAGCCACCTCGGCTCCTGGCAGGTCAAGGACGGCCGCCTCGAAGGCACGTCTGTGAACGGCCAGCGTGCTCGCGTCACGTTCGGCACGAGCTACGAGAACTACCGGCTCGAGGCCACGGCGAACTTCCTACAGGTGGCTAACGACTCCCGCTGGCTCAACCTGGCCGCGGACTTCCACGGTGCCGGGGACTACGGTTCGGTGTTCGTGGTCCGCAGCAACACGAAGCTGAGCAACGGCCTCGAATACGCGGTGAACAAGACGGCCGGCGGATCCTACACGTCGCCTGTCACCGCCGCCGCGAACGTCGCGCTCAACACGAACGAGACGCACGCGCTGTCGCTCGACGTACGCGGCACCCGTGCCACACTCTCGATCGACGGCGTCGCGTACCTGTCGACGAACGACCTGCTCCGTACGAACGGAACGCTCGGCCTCGTCGTCAACAACGCGACCGTCGCCTTCGACGACGTGAAGGTCACCCGGCTCGCCGCAGAGGCGACGGCGCCGGGCGCGCCGACGGGCCTGCGCGTCTCACAGAAGGACGGCCAGGCCACGCTCGCCTGGTCCGAACCCGCCGACGCAGGCACGACCCCTGGCGGGGCGGCCGCGACCGTGACCGGATACGAGGTCGCGATCGGGGCCGCAGACGCCGGCGCCGACGGCCTGACGTGGTCTCCGGCGACCGGGACATCCCACACGTTCACCGGCCTGGCTCCCGGCGCGTACGCGCTGTGGGTGCGCGCCGTGAACAGCGAGGGCAGGAAGGGCGAGCCCGCGAGCGCCAAGGCGTCACCGGGAGTCCCCAAGATCAAGGGCTTCACCAAGACGCTCAGCGGTGGCGCGTGGAGCGCCGGCCACGTGCAGGGCATCGCGGTCGACGAGGCGAACGGCTACATCTACTACTCGTTCACCACCCTGCTCGTGAAGACCGATCTTGAGGGCAACGTGATCGGAACCATGGGCGGGTTCACGGGGCATCTCGGCGACCTCGACTTCAACACGGCCGACGGCCGCGTCTACGGCTCGCTCGAGTACAAGGCGCAGAAGGCCTTCTACATCGCCATCATCGACGTCGACGCCATCGACGAGATCGGGATGCGGGCGCAGAACTCGGACATCATGCGGACCGTGTACCTCGACGAGGTGGTCGCCGACTTCACTGCCGACATGGACGGCAACGGCGTCTTCGACGGGGACACGGCGAACACCCCGGACCACCGCTACGGCAGCAGCGGCATCGACGGCGTCAGCTTCGGCCCGAAGTTCGGCGAGACCGAAGGTGAGCAGTACCTGACGGTGGCCTACGGCATCTACTCCAACCTCGCCCGTACGGACAACGACCACCAGGTGCTGTTGCAGTACGACATCAGTGATTGGGCCCGCTACGAGAAGCCGCTGGTCGAGGCGGCTCCTCATCACAGCGGCCCGGAGAGCGTGTCGGGCAAGTACTTCGTCCGTACCGGCAACACCACCTACGGTGTGCAGAATCTGGAGTACGACGGCTTCCTGCGGCGCTGGTTCATGGGTGTGTACGCGGGAGCCAAGCCGGCCTTCCCGAACTACACGCTCTTCGCGGTGGACGCCGCGACCCGGCCCGTGCTCGGCGAACTCGCCGGCACCGGGGGAGACCGGGGCCTCCTGATCGCGCCGGCGGCGGACGGGCGCGTCCACGAGGCCACCGGCGTCCGCGGCTGGGTCCAGAAGGCGGACGTGGGGATGGAATCGCTCGGCGACGGACTGTTCTACCTCGCACGCAACGGCACCCAGAACGGGCAGCAGACCGCCGACATCACGCTCTACCGGTGGACCGGCGACAACGACGCGCCGTTCGCATCGGTGAACGGCGAGAGCGAACTCCACCGCGCGCCGGTCATCACCTCGCGTGCGCCGGCCGGTGGTGAGGTCGGCGAGGTTTACGCCCACACCTTCACCGCCTCGGCGTTCCCGAAGGCGAGATTCGAGGTGACCGCGGGCACGCTGCCCAAGGGGCTCGCGCTTGACAGCGTGTCCGGGGTGCTCTCGGGTACGCCGACGAAGCCGGGACGGGCCGCGTTCACCGTGACCGCCGCGAACGAGGTCGGTCCGGCTGCCACGCAGAGGGTCGTCATCAAGATCAAAAACGGCAAGAAGGGCAACGGCAACGGCAACGGCAACGGGAACGGGAACGGGAAGGGCAACGGTTCCGCCGACGCTCGTTGATCGGAATATTGCCGGATATTTGCCGCCTCGGACGTGGGAACGCGTCCGAGGCGGACATCTATGGGGCGTGGCCACGACGATCGAGCACGACGGCCCCGTGCCGGTGCACCGGCAACTCGCGGACATCCTCCGCGACCAGATCCTGAGCGGCCACATCGAGCCCGATTGCGCGCTTCCCTCGGAGGCGGACCTCCGGCAGCGGTACGGCGTGCTGCCCGAGGACGTACGCCGGGCGATCCAGGAACTCAGCGACGAGGGCCTCGTCTACATCCTCGCCGACCAGGGGGCCTACGTGTCCTCCCGCGCGGAGGAGACCGGCGGCGGCTGACGCCATGGCTTGGCTCCGTAGCGCAGTCCGTCGATGAGCAGGGCGACCATGCGCCCGGCACGGGTGTGATCCACCACGGCCGGCAAGCACAGGTTGGACACCGCGTGCAAGAGTTCCATGGATTCGACGTCGCCGCGGATCGCACCGGCGGCGGCCGGTCGACGAGCGCGCCGCCGCCTGACAAAGGGTCCAGGCATCCTGACCACATGACCGGCCCTCCGCCAGGACGCTGGACCGCAGGTCAGAATGGGGTTCCAGCATTAGCTGTGAACTAGCCTGGATAGCTGTGAACTAGCCTGGAGACATGGGCATCCAGCCTGGCACGTACACGATGGGTCCCGAATCCGGGCGGCTCCTCATTCGGACCACCCGCGCCGGACTCGGCGCGAAGGCCGGTCACGATCTCACCCTTGAGCCCACGCGCTGGCGCGGCGAGGCCACGGTGGCCGATCCGGCCGGTTCCTCGGTCGCTGTGGAGGTCGACGTCGAGTCGATCGAGGTCAAGGAGGGAACCGGTGGCATCAAGCCGCTCAGCGACTCCGACCGCAGGGATATCGTACGGAACCTCCGGGACAAGGTGCTGAACACAAGGGAACACCCGACGATCACGTTCCGGTCGTCACGGGTCGACGGCACCGCCGAGTCGTTCCACGTCGAGGGCGACCTCACCCTCGCCGGGGCCACCCGGACCGTCACCGTGGAAGGCCGGGTGGTCGAGGGGCGGGTGCGCGGGTCGACGACCATCGTGCAGAGCCGGTGGGGAATCCGCCCCTACTCGGCGCTCTTCGGCACACTCAGGCTCAGCGACGAGGTCGGCGTGGAGTTCGACGTCGGTCTCACTCCCGACGCCTGAGAGACACCGACACCGGATCGGAGTGACGGCCGGCCCCGAGACCGGCGGCGATCACGGCGGCGAGACCGGCGGTGGCTACGGCGGCGAGACCGGCGAAGGACTCGCCCGGAACGGGTCCGGGCGAGTCCCTTGCGGCGTGATCAGGCGTTTCTCGCGCCGTGGACGGTCGTCCGCCTCCGAATCAGCTCGCGTCGTCCTCCCCGGACGGAGGAGCGGAGGTCACCGCCGCGGTGGCCTCCGACGTCGCGTCGCCCTCCTTGTAGCCGGTCGCCGACGCCGTCACCCGTACGGACAGGTGCGCGCCGCGGTCGTGACCCTTGATGTGGTAGGTCTCCGCGGTGGCATCCGCGATCGGGAGGCCGTCGCGCAGCCACTGGTAGGAGACCTTCTCCGCCGCCGGTGCCCACGTGCCTGGTGACGCCTTCAGCGACCACCCGATCTTCGGAACGCCGGTCACCTTCGGCTTCTCGACGGACGAGAACGTGCCGGGCCCGACGGGCACGGTGGCCTCGGAGCGCGCCGACGTGGCGGTGAAGTACGGGTCGTCGACGGTCACCGTCACGGTCACGGCCTTGCCGAGGTCAGCGACGCCCGGCCGGAACGTCGCGGCGGTCGCGCCGGGGACCGCGGTGCCGTCCAGGTGCCACTGGTAGGTGAAGCCCTCCACCTGCCGTGACCACGAACCGGTGGAGGCGGTGAGATCCGCTCCCACCTCGGCGGTGCCGCCGATGGCGGGCAGCGCGGTGTTGACCACCGCGGACCTCTGGCTGTCGTGCAGGTCCACCTCGGCCGCGCGGACGAACACCTGCCGGTGGGCGTACCACAGCTGGTAGTACCTGTCCTGGCCCTTGAGGTCGGTCCGGTCGCCCGGGCCCGACCCGTCGAACGTCTTCGCGTGGTAGTAGTCCGTGACCACGTCCTCGTCGCTGACCGCGTACGTCTGTCCGACCGGGACCTTGTACTCCAGCGGCGAGAGCCCCTGCACGGGGACGGTGGTGCCGGCGTACGCGGATGCCTCGGGATAGGCCCGGCCATAGACCGCGGCCGGTGTGGTCGTGGACCTCACGGTGACCGTCTTGGCGGACGTCCGGACGACGACGGGCTTGGTGGCGGGGTTGTGCAGCCAGGCGAGCGAGCCCGCCCACCACACGCCCAGCCAGTCGCCCTGCACCTCGGCGACGACGAGCTTCTGGCCCGAGACGGCACGCGCGCTGATGTCGCTCACGTAGGTCGTGCCCGCGACGCCGGTCGGCTTCCATCCCGGGTCCTTGGCGAGCGGGGCGCTCGCGGAGGGCGACTGGTGGAGCGGGACGAAGTTGGTGCCCGCGCCGGCGACGCAGTCCGGTGAGGGCGGCGACGCCGCCGCGCAGCCGGTCAGCGGCTGCGGGTTGTCGTGGTAGCCGGTCCGCACCTCCACGACGTCTCCCGCCGCGACATCGGACGTGGTCTTCCGCGTGCCGCCGATGGGAGCGCCGAGCAGCTCGAAGTAGTGGTCCCAGTCCCAGTACGGTCCCGGATCCCAGTGCATGGTCTTGGTGTTACCGAGGATCGTCCCCGGCACCTGGTCGTGGCCGATGATGTGCGCCCGGTCGAGCGGGATGTCGTACTTCCCGGCGAGGTGCTTCACCAGGGCGGCGGAACTCTGGTACATCGACTCGGTGTACCACCCGGCGGTCCCGGCGAAGCCCTCGTGCTCGATGCCGATCGCGTGCATGTTCATGTACCAGTTGCCGGCGTGCCAGCCGACGTCCTTGGCGTCGAGGTGCTGGGCGATGTGGCCGTCGGACGAGCGGATCGTGTAGTTCCACGCGAGGTAGGTGGGGTCCTGGGCGAGCCTCACGGAGGGGCCGAAGTACCCCTCGGTGTCGTGGATGACGATGTAGTCGAGCTTCGGTCCTCCCGGCCCCGTGCGGTCGGCGAGGTCGTGGTTGCCGTAGTCGGTGGTGCCGTCCGGCTCGGTGGGGGAGCCCTTGGCGTACGGCGCCTCGAGCCACTCGCAGTCGAGTCCGGCCGGGCAGTCGGTGATCGGGGCGGCGATCTTCTGCGCGCGCGGAAGCACGACCGAACTGTCGGCGGCGAGCGTCACCCGCTGGCCGTCGTCGGTGACGCGGCTCTCGCCCTTCTGGAGGGTCTGGTACACCTGCCGTACGAAGTCGTTCTTGGAGCCGAAGCGCGCCACCGCGCCCTGCCAGGCGGTCAGGTCGTCGCCGCCCTCGTGGTAGGACGCCAGCAGCGCCGCGCCGCCGCAGATGTTGGCGTTCGGCTCCTGACGGAGCGCGGTGACCGGGAGGCCGGTCAGCTCGGCCGCCGCGGTGATCTGGCTCTTCGGCGTGGCCGTGCGGCCCTTGTCCGCTCCGTCCCAGGCTTCGGGTGCCTGGTCGCTCAGGTCGAACACGCCGTAGCCGCCGTCGTCGCTGGGCCGACCCTGATGATCGTTCCAGCGGGACAACATGTACGACACGGCCTTCAGCAGGGACTCGGGCACGCCCGTGGCCCGGGCCGCCTCGGAGAACGCCGCGTCCCGCGTGGGCGCGGACAGCGTCGCCGTACAGGACACCCGGGTGCCGGATACCTGTTCGGAGGCGGAGCCCACCGCGGCCGGCGTGACCGACAGCAGCATCGCCGCGGCCGCGCCCGCGACGGCGGCGCTCCGGAGTGAAGATCTCACCTATGTGACCCCTTCTCGAAATGCCTGTGGGGGGTTCAGGCCGGGGTAATCACATAGCGCGCCGCCGTCTCGCGCCAGAGTGCTACGCAAATCTCGTCGAGATCGTAACTTTTCGCCAGGGACGGATGGTCGAGTGAAAATTACCGTCTTCGCATCCCCGGGGGGTCATCGCCCCACAGAAGACGCGTGTCGCGGGAATCTTCAGGACGTCGTGGTGAGGGACTCCACGGGCAGGCCGGCCTCGACCCAGTCCTGGATGCCCTCCCGGTACTTGCGGACGTTCGTGTAGCCGAGGGCGCTGAGCCGGTTCGCGACCGCCTGGCTGTTCGGGCACGCGACGTTCGAGCAGTAGGTCACGATCGCGGCGTCCTTGTCGGGCAGCAGGGCGGCGGCCCGCTCGGCGACCTCGGCCTCCACGAGGGCGACCGCGCCCGGCAGGTGCTGCTGGGCGTAGTAGTCGCCCCCGAGGGCGTCGACGACGATGATGTCGCCGGCGTCGATGGCGGCCTTGAGCTCGTCGCGGGAGATGAGTGCGGTCATTGCGTCCTCCAGAAGAAGTGGACTACAGTCCAGTTTTGTGAACGCGTCGGAAACTACCGGACCACAGTCCGGTTCGTCAAGGCAACTGCTTCACCTACTCAGGGAGGAGCCGCCGAAGGAGCGGGCGGACGCCGCGCGCAACCGGCAGAAGGTGCTGGCCGCGGCGGCCAAGCTGTTCCGGGAGGAAGGGGTCGAGGCCGTCTCGATGGACGCGATCGCCGCGGAGGCCGGCGTCGGCAAGGGCACCCTCTTCCGGAGATTCGGCGACAAGTCCGGGCTGGTGGCCGCGCTGCTCGACGACCAGGAACGCCTGCTCCAGGGAAGGATCATTTCCGGTCCGCCGCCGCTCGGCCCGGGAGCGCCCGCCGCCGAACGCGTCGTGGCGTTCGTCGACGCCTATGCCGCGTATCTCTTCGAGAACCTCGACCTGCTCCGCGTCTCGGAGACCGCCAGTCCCGGTGCCCGGTACCGGATCGGCGCGTACCGGTTCTGGCACCTCCACCTGGCGATCCTGCTCGCCGAGGCCCGCCCGGGCTGCGACGCCGATCTCGTCGCACACGCGCTTCTCGCGCCGCTGGGGGCCGAGCACGCGACCGCCGTACTGCACGAGCACGACGCGGAGCGGGTCGGTGCGGCCCTGCGCGATCTGGCGAACGCGCTGGTCGGAGCCCGTCCCTAGCCGAGATGGCGAGAACGCCGTGCGGAGGGTCAGCGGGAGGTCCAACCCGGGTCGCGGCCGAGGTAGCGCAGCAGTGCCGCGACGTCGTCGTCCCCGTCCTGCGCCTCCAGCGCCGCCGCGTACGCGCCGTACGCCCGGAGCGGCGGGACGACCTGCTCGGCGACCGCCATCAGTTCCCGGGCGAGCTTCGGGGTGAGCGGGGACGGCTGCCCGGTGGCGACGGCGATGTCCCAGGCGTGCACCGCGGCGTCGAGGGCGCAGGCGCCGACCCCGAGCGAGGCGGACATCGTGCCGGGCGGCACCGGGACCGGCACGTCCTCGGTGTCCTCGGCGATCGTCGACCAGGCGTCGGCGGAGGCCTTCATCGCCTCCTCCGCCACGGTCTGCGGGGCGGCGGCCAGCGTGCCGGAAGGCGCGAACGGGTCCTCCGACGGCATGGGCCCGCCCGTGATGAACCCGGCGAAGCCGATCTGGTCGCCCGCGGCGTGCTGGAGCACCTGGGTGGCATTCCACTCCGAGCAGGGAGTCGGGCGGGTCCAGTCCTCCTCGGCGACGGCGCGCACGGTCGTGCGCAGCGCCTCGTGCGCCTCGTTCAGCACGGCCCAACTCGTCATGTTCTCGGTCATTCGGGTTCTCCAAGCTCTCGGGGGAAGGGCCTGCGAGGGCAGGCGGGTGGAGCGGTCGTGGTGTACGGACGCCGTCTGGCCAGTGGTGGCGTTTCCTTCCGGCCGTACGCAGGTCCGGGGCGGTGGATGCGCCCTGGCGGCTTCCGTGTCTCCGACAGTAGACGGCAATTAGGACGGGTTCGTTCCTGATTGCGGGCCGCGAGGGCTACCGGCTCAGTCCACCACTCGGCCCGTCCGGTTCAGGGCGCCCGGAATGGTGCGCGCGCTCACCCCCGGGCACGCGGCGGTCCATCAGGCGGTCGTGGGCGATCGGCTGCGGTTGCCACTGGACGCGCACCTCTGCGAGGAGGTCACAGGGAAAGCGTCCCTGGCGCATCCGGCACTGGTCTGGGGGACGGCGAGCCGAGGGTCGTCCTCGACTGGCGGTTCGTCGCAGTCATGGCGTAGGAACGCCGGGGCCGCGGCGGCATCCCGCCAGAGGACGGGCATTGCCCGACGGCCCCCTGCGGCGTACGTTTGACTCGATGACCGGATTCCTCATCTCGGTCATGGCACACATCTCGGTCATGGCACACAAGGGGAAACGCGGCGGGCGCCCCTGAGCCGGCCGTGCCGGAGGCACGGCGAGAAGCACGAGCGGTGAGGAAGGACAGCGAGGATCGTGACGTACGCGGGTCTCGGGGCGATGAGTCCGGCCGAAGGGGAGCGTGACCGGCGGGCGGAGCGGATCCTCGACGCCGCCGGCGAGTTGCTGGTCGCCTGGGGGTATCCCCGTATCACCGTCGGAGACGTCGCCCGCCGCGCAGGCATCGGCAAGGGCACCGTCTACCTGCACTTCACCACCAAGGAGGTGCTGTTCCTCACCGTGCTGATGCGGGCCCAGCGCCGGATGATCGAGCGCTTCGTCCGGGACCTCCGGGCGGATCCGGCCGCCGCCCTGCTCAGCCGCATCAGTGCTTCCGTTTACCTGTGGGTGCACGAGGACCCGATCGTCCGCGTGATGTTCACCGGTGACATCGAGACCCTGGGCACGCTGAGCAGAAGCGCCGCCGACACCATCGGCGACGTGGTGGAGGCGCGCGAGCGCACGCTCGAGGCCTACTTGCGGCTGCTGCGCGAGCACGGCCTGATCAGCGCCGAGCCGTCTCCGGCGGTGCAGCGTCACGCGTACGTGGCGGTCATGACCGGGTTTTTCCTGATCGAGCCGATGCGGCCGTCCGGCGTCCCGAGCGTCGAGGACAACGCCGGCATGGTCGCCCATGTCGTCCGCTCGGCCTTCGAGATCTCCGACGACCCGGAGGCCACGGCGGCGGCGGCGCCCCGAGTGGTCGATCTCTACCAGAGCCTGCTCGACCGGCTGAACGAGGAGATCAGCAGGCAGAAACGCACCTGACACACCCGAGGAGGGAATGATGAGCACTCCCAGCACAGTCGGTCCCGTCGACATGATGGACCCCACGCTGCTGAGCGATCCGTTCCGGGGATACTCGCGGATCCGGGAGCAGTCGCCGGTCGCACGTGCCGTGTTCGCGGGTTCGAACACCCCGATCTGGCTGGTCACCCGGTTCGAGGACGTCAAGACCGTGCTGAGCGACCACCGCTTCGTCAACAACCCGGCCAACGTGCCGGGGACGGACGCGCCCAACCTTCGCGACGAGCTCATCACGGCTCGCGGCATCCCGCGCGAGTACGCCCAGTACGTGCTCGACAGCGTTCTCGACGCCGACGGCGACGATCACATCCGCTTACGCAGGCTGGTCTCCCGCGCCTTCACCGCGCGGCGGGTATCGGAGCTGCGACCACGTGTCGAGCAGATCACCGAGGACCTCCTCGACCGGCTCCCGGATCTGGCCGAGGACGGCGTCGTCGATCTCATCGAGGGGTTCGCCTACCCACTGCCGATCACGGTCATCTGCGAGCTGGTCGGCATCCCGGAGGAGGACCGCCCGCGGTGGCACGACTGGGGCAAGTCGCTCGTCGACATGCGTCCCGGAGCGGTGGCCGAGCCGCTGCGCGCGATGGTGACCTACATCCAGGACCTGATCGGACGCCGCCGGGCCCGGCCGGGCGACGACCTGCTCACCGGGCTGATCCGGGCCCACGACGAGGACGGCGACCGGTTCAGCGACACCGAGATGATCACGATGGTGCTCACCCTGGTCCTCGCCGGACACGAGACCACCGCCCACCTGATCGGCAACGGCACGGTGGCGCTGCTGACCCATCCCGACCAGCTCGCCCTGCTCCGGAGCGATCCGGGATCGGCGCCCCGGGCCGTCCACGAGCTGATGCGGTGGTGCGGGCCCGTGCACGGCACCCGCATCCGGTACGCGGCCGAGGACGTGGAGATCGAGGGAACGCGGATCAGGCGCGGCGAGCCGGTGATGGCCATGCTCGTCTCGGCCAACTACGACCCGCGCCGGTTCGACGACCCCGAACACCTTGACATCACCCGCGAGCCCGACGGGCGCCGCGAGGTCCACGTAGGGTTCGGGCACGGACTGCACTACTGCCTCGGCGCCGCACTGGCCCGCCAGGAGGGCGAGGTGGCGTTCGGGGCGCTGGTCCGGCGCTTCCCCGGTCTCGAACTGGCCGTGGCGGCCGACGATCTGGAACGCCAGCTCCTGCCCGGCTCCTGGCGTCTGGCCCGGCTGCCGGTCCGCCTGCACTCCTGAACGGGTACGGCGCCTCTGAACGGGTACGGCGCCTCTGAACGGGTACGGCGAACCGCTCGTCGCGGCGGCCCACCTGACCGGCGTGAACAGCCTGGTCAGATGGGCCGCGATCACTTCAACCCAAACGGATCCCGGCCTGGGTCACCGCCGTCCTACAGCAGCCGCAGGTCCAGGTACAGGAGCACGTGGAGCAGCGGGTTCACTCGCGGCACCCGGGTCACCGGGACGCAGTCGAACTGCGGGCACGGCGTGGTGAAGCACTGCTTGGGCGCCGGGACGCAGACGGTGCCCGGCGGGCACAGCGCGGCCGCGCACGGCGAGCCCGGGGCGCACGCCGCGGACGCGCTCGACACGGACGACCCGGTCGACGCGGTGCCGACGGCCGCCCAGGAAGGTGCCGCCGCCGACATGGACAGCCCGGCGGCGATGGCCGCCGCCACAACGAACCTGCGAAGCATTTCTCTCCCGAACACTCTGGAGCCCCCCGGCGATCATGCTCGCACATGGAACGATCCAATCGGCCCCCGCCGCGCGGGTGACCGGCCATGAAGGGAACGCCCCGGGGCTCTTCCTCAGGGCGGAAACGATCAGCCGGACCGCCGGGAGCCGTTCGGCGAAGGGGGCAGTGCCGTCCGCAGATCCGCGAACTCGCGGTACACGACGCCGGTCATGCCGAGCGCCATGGCGGCGGCGACGTTCTCCGCCCGGTCGTCCACGAACAGGCATCGTTCAGGGGCCGCCCCCGCGAGAGGCCGGCCCCATCAACGCCGGGCTCAGCGCGGTCTTCAGGACGGTGCCGGGCGCCAGGCCGTACGCCTGGTCGATCCGCGACTGGACCTTCGGATCGTGGAACCTGAGCACGCCGTCGAAATCGCACAACACGGCGTCGAAAGGTGATGTCACCAGTTCTCCTGAAGCCCGCGCCAGAGAACGCAGAGGAAACTCAGAGAAGTCAGAGGAAGGACGCGGGCGGACCGTCGGCGCGAGGCCGGGGCGCCGTCGCGGAGAGTGCCTTGACGATGGTGACGGAGATCGCGTGCGCGGTCCGCTTCACCATCGCGGCGACCTCTCCCGACACGGCGGACGGCGAGGAGCCCGCCACGCTCACCGCCATGCGGATCCTGCCCTCGGCGTCGAACACGGGGGCGGCCGCGCAGACGACGCCCTCGGCGAACTCCTCCCGCGAGTAGGCGACACCGGTGCGGCGGACCACGCGGAGCTCCCGGTCGAGCGCGGCGTGCCCGGCGATGGTGCGGCGGGTCATCCGCCGCAGGGTGCCGCGGTCGTGGAAGGCCACGTTCAGCTCGTGATCGAACGCGAGCAGCACCTTGCCGCTCGCGGTGCAGTGCAGGGGCGCGCGGTCCACCTCGTCGGACGGCGAGCTCACCCGGCTGTGCCCGTAGACGCGTTCGACGTAGGCGATCTCCAACCCTCGGGCGACGGCGAGGTTGACCGTCTGCCGGGTCTGCTCATAGAGGCGGATCATGTGCGGCAGGACGATGGGGCGGGTGCCGGGGATCATCCTCGGTCCCGGGCCGGCCAGGGTGACCAGCTGGTCACCGATGGCGTAGTCGATGCCGATCCGCTGGGTCAACCCCTTGGCGCACAGGACGCCGAGCAGGCGGTACGTCGTCGTCTTGGGCAGGCCGGTCCTCCTGGACAACTCGGCGAGGCTCATCGGCTGGACCGCCGCGCTCAGTGACGTGAGGATCGTGATCGCTTTCTCCAGGCTGCTCGGCGGTTGGGCAGCAGGCGGCTGTCGCGGCAGGGACGAACTCTGATGAGCGATGGTCTGCGGCATTCTTTCGGTGTGCACCTAACGCGCGATGTGAGGGCATGATGCGGCTACGGGATTCGCAAGACCATGATTACCCATGGCAATGGATCACCACACTGCGTATCAAAGATGTTATGGATCGGGATGCCGATCGCCAGGATCCGCATGTCGGGGCGGGGACGGCGGCCCGAGGCCGGCCCGGCGCGTTCCGCTCTCCGGAATGGCACCTTCCGCAGTCTGTAGCCGATCAATAGCTTCCTGTGCATCGGAGCTTCCTTGAGGGGGACGGACGATGACGGTGGAGAGCGACCAGGCGTCGATCGGGCGGACAGCCGGAGAGACGGCTGAGGAGACGGCTCAGCGGATAAGAGCCCTGATCGACCGCCGGCTCGCAGGATTCCTCGACGAGCACGCCGCTCCCGTCGCGGATCCCGAGGTGGCGACGGCCTACCGGCTGCTCCGCCGCTTCATCCTCGGCGGCGGCAAACGGGTCAGGCCGCTCCTGTGCTACTGGGGATGGCGGGGAGCCGGCGGCGAGGACTGCGAACAGATCATCTCGGCGGGATCGGCACTCGAACTCTGCCATGCGGGCCTGCTCATCCACGACGACATCATGGACAGCAGCGATCTGCGGAGGGGCCGCCCCACCATGCACCGCAGCCTCGCCGGCCTGCACCCGGGGATGGCGGCCCGCTCGTTCGGGCAGGCCGCGGCCATCCTGCTCGGCACCCTCACGCTCGCCTGGTCCGACGAACTGCTGTCCGGCAGCGGGGTCGAGCCGTCCCGTCTCAAGGCCGCCCGGGCCCTCTTCGACCGGTTGCGCACCGAGGTGATCGCCGGCCAGTACCTCGATATCCTCGCCCAGGTCCGCGACCTGCCGACGGTGGAGCAGGCGCTCACGGTGGTGCGCTACAAGACGGCCAAGTACACCGTGGAGCGTCCCCTGCAGATCGGCGGGGCGCTGGCCGGCGCGGACCCCTCCCTGCTCGACGTCTACTCCCGGTTCGGCATCCCGCTGGGGGAGGCGTTCCAGCTCCGCGACGACGTGCTGGGCATGTTCGGCGATCCGGCGGAGACCGGCAAACCGGTGCTCGACGACCTCAGGGAAGGGAAGCACACGATCCTCATCGCGCACGCCCTCCAGCACGCCTCGCCGAGCCAGGCGCTCCACCTGAGAACCTGGCACGGCAACGCGGAGCTGACCGAGGAACAGGCCGCCGCGCTGCGGCAGATCGTGATCGACACCGGGGCGCTGGCGCACGTCGAGATCATGATCGACGAGCGCGCCCGCGAGGCGCTCCACGTCCTGCGCTCCGCGGCGATCGACGCCGAAGCCAAGGCCGGGCTGGCCATGCTGGCCGACGGCCTCATCCACCGGACCCGGTAGCGCGCCCTCGTCTCCCGGCCCGTGTACGGACCGCCCCGGCCACGCCGTGCGGTGATCCGGCGCGGTGATCCGGTGCGGTGGCGCGCCGCCCGCGACCACACCCGACGCGAAATCCCTCGCCGCGCCGAGGAGATCCCGATGTCTCCTCGCCGCGCGTTTCGCGAGCATGCCCAGGAAACCCGACAGAGAACAGGTGGTTCACGTCATGACGGAAACCGTTTCCTCGAACGAGCAGCCGCAGCTGAGCCTCGGCACCGCCGCCGCGCGGAACCTGGCGACGACGACCAAGTCGGCGCCGCAGATGCAGGAGATCACCTCGCGGCACCTGCTCCGGGTCCTTCCCTGGGTGCAGGTGATCGGGGGCGCGTACCGGGTCAACCGGCGGCTCAGCTACGCGGTGGGTGACGGGCGGATCACGTTCGTCTCCACCGGCGCGGACATCCGTGTCATCCCGGCCGAGCTGTGCGAGCTGCCCACGCTGCACCGGTTCGACGACGGCGACGTACTGGAGGCCCTCGCCGGGCGGTTCACCCAGCGGGAGTTCGAGCCCGGCGAGGTGATCGTCAGCGCGGGCACACCGGCGGACCGGGTGGTCCTGATCGCGCACGGCAAGGTGAACAAGCTCGCGACCGGTGCGTACGGAAGCGAGATGGTCGCCGAGGTCCTGGCCGACGGCGACCACTTCGGCGACCGGACCCTGACCGAGGACGGGGCCGTGTGGGACTTCACCGCGAAGGCCATCACACCGTGTACGGCGCTGATCCTGTCGCGTGGATCGTTCCAGGAGGTCGCCGCCCTGTCGCCGGAGCTGCGGTCGTACCTGGAGAACCGGGAGACGGGCGAGACCAGGGCCGTCAACGCCCACGGCGAGGCGGAGATCGAGCTGGCGGCGGGTCATGTGGGGGAGGTGGCGCTGCCGGGGACGTTCGTGGACTACGAGGCGGAGCCTCGGGAGTACGAGTTGAGTGTGGCGCAGACGATCCTGCGGATTCACACGCGGGTGGCGGATCTGTACAACGAGCCGATGAACCAGACCGAGCAGCAGTTGCGGTTGACGATCGAGGCGTTGCGGGAGCGGCAGGAGTACGAGTTGGTCAACAACCGGGAGTTCGGGTTGTTGTACAACGCGGATCTGGGGCAGCGCATCCACACCCGCTCCGGCCCGCCGACCCCCGACGACATGGACGCGCTGCTCGCCAAGGTCTGGAAGGAGCCGGGGTACATCCTGGCGCACCCGCGGGCCATCGCCGCCTTCGCGCGTGAGTGCAACAGCCGCGGCATCTACCCGCAGAGCACCGAGCTGAATGGGAACAAGGTCCCGGCCTGGCGCGGGGTGCCGATCCTGCCCTGTAACAAGATCCCCGTCAGCGATCGCGGGGTGAGTTCGATCCTGGCGATGCGGACGGGCGAGGCCAACCAGGGCGTCATCGGCCTGCACCGCACCGGGCTGCCGGACGAGTACCAGCCGGGCGTTTCTGTCCGGTTCATGGGGATCAACGACAAGGCGATCATCTCGTACCTGGTCACCCTCTACTACTCCGCCGCGGTCCTGGTCCCGGACGCTCTCGGCGTTCTCGAGAGCGTCGAGATCGGCTAGCGAAGAAGGCGGACGATGCAACCCTTTGAGCTTCCCGACTTCTACGTGCCGTACCCGGCCAGACTGAACCCGCATCTGGACGGCGCGCGCACGCACACGAAGGAATGGGCCCAGGACATGGGCATGCTCGATCCCGGGCTCGGAGTCTGGGACGAGCGGCTGCTCGACTCCATGGACTACGGGCTGATGTGCGCCTACACCCATCCCGACGCCGACGCCGCCGAATTGGACCTCATCACGGACTGGTACGTGTGGGTGTTCTTCTTCGACGACCACTTCCTGGAGGTCTACAAGCGCGGCCGGGACACGGACGGCGCCAAGGAGTACCTCGACCGGTTGCCGGCCTTCATGCCGGTGCACGACACGGCGGACATGCCCGAGCCGGTCAACCCCGTGGAACGCGGCCTCGCCGACCTGTGGCGCCGTACGGTGCCCGGGATGTCCATGGACTGGCGGGACAGGTTCGTCGAGAGCACCAGGAACCTGCTGATCGAGTCGTTGTGGGAGCTGTCCAACATCGACGCGGGCCGGGTCGCCAACCCGATGGAGTACATCGAGATGCGGCGCAGGGTCGGCGGCGCGCCCTGGTCGGCGAACCTGGTGGAGCACGCGGTGGGCGCCGAGATCCCCGCGCGCGTCTCCCGCACCCGGCCGATGCACGTGCTCAGGGACACGTTCTCCGACGCGGTGCACCTGCGCAACGACATCTTCTCCTACCAGCGGGAGGTCGAGGAGGAGGGCGAGCTCAGCAACGGGATCCTGGTGTTCGAGAAGTTCTTCGACTACGGGACCCAGGAGGCGGCGGACGCGGTCAACGACCTGCTGACCTCCCGGTTGCACCAGTTCGAGAACACGGCGTTCACGGAGCTGCCCCCGCTCTTTGAGGAGCACGCCCTCGACCCGGCGGAGCGGCTGGCCGTCCTCGCGTACGTCAAGGGTCTGCAGGACTGGCAGTCCGGCGGGCACGAGTGGCACATGCGCTCCAGTCGCTACATGAACGGGTCCGCCGGGGGCGCCGGGTCCGCCCCGGCCGCCGGTCCGGTGCCCGGTGGTCCGGTGCTCGGTGGTCCGGTGCTCGGCGGGCCCACCGGGCTCGGCACCGCGTCCGCGCAGATCAGGCTCGCCGCCGGCCTACGCGGGCCGGGCGGGGCCAGAAGCTTCACCCATGTCCCGTACCAGCGGGTCGAGCCGCTGCCGAGGGACGGCATCGACCTGCCGTACCCCGTGCTGCTCAACCCGCACCTCGACACCGCGCGCAGGGAGAGCGTGGCATGGGCGGCGCGCATGGGCTTCCACGACCCGCTCCCGAACGTTCCCGGCCCCGGGTTGTGGACCGCCCGGCAGAACAAGGGCTTCGACTTCGCCCTCTGCTCGGCCAGGATCGATCCCGATATCTCCGCGCCCGAGCTGACGTTGTCGGCGGAGTGGCTCACCTGGGGGACCTACGCCGACGACTACTTCCCCGTGGTCTTCGGCCCCACCGGTGACATGACGGGCGCGCGGACGTTCAACGAGCGGCTGTCCGCGTTCATGCCGCTGGATCTCGGCGTCGTCCCCGCGCCGGCGAATCCGGTGGAACTCGCCCTGGGCGACCTGTGGGCCCGTACGGCGGCCGCCATGTCCATGACCGCCCGGCGGATGTTCCGCACGGCGGTGGAGAGCATGACGGAGAGCTGGCTGTGGGAGCTGGCGAACCACATGCAGAACCGGATCCCGGATCCGGTCGACTACATGGAGATGCGGCGCAGGACCTTCGGGTCGGACCTCACCAGGGCGCTGAACCGGCCGGTCAGCGAGCTGCGGGTGCCCCCTGAGATCTATCAGAGCCGCACCATGCTCGGGCTGGAGAACGCGACCGCCGACGTCGGCTGCCTGATCAACGACGTCTACTCCTACCAGAAGGAGATCCAGTACGAGGGGGAACTGCACAACTGCGTCCTGGTCGTGCAGGACTTCTTCGACTGCGACGCGCGGCGGGCACTCGGCGTCGTCACCGACCTGATCGCCTCGCGGCTGCGGCAGTTCGAGCATCTCGTCGCGGTCGAGCTGCCCGTCCTGTTCGACGACTACGACCTGGACGAGGGGGCGAGGAAGGCGCTCACCGCGTACGTGGCGGGCCTTTCGGACTGGATGTCCGCGATCCAGGTCTGGCATGAGGGGACCCGGCGCTATGAGGAGTCCGAGCTGGCGTACCCGAGAGTGAGAGGCGCCCTGCTCGACGGCCCCGCCGGGGTCGCCACCGGGGCACTGCCCATTGGCCCGACGGGACTCGGCACCGCGGCCGCGCGGGTCCTCACCCTGCTGGGCGCGGCGCGGGGATCGGTGGTGTGAGCCGATGACCTCCGACGACCAGCCGCGGCTGAGCCTCGGTACCGCCGCCGCGCGGAACCTGGCGACGACGACCAAGTCGGCGCCGCAGATGCGGGAGATCACCTCGCGGCACCTGCTCCGGGTGCTTCCCTGGGTGCAGGTGAAAGGCGGCACGTACCGGCTCAACCGGCGACTGACCCACAGGCCGGGCGCGGGACGCGTCATGTTCACCTCGGCGGACGCGCTGACCAGGATCGTCCCGGTGACACTGGGGGAGCTGCCCGCGCTGCGCGGGTTCGCGGACCTCACGATCCTGGACGCGCTGGCCGACCGCTTCGTCCAGCGGGACCTGGCACCCGGCCAGGTTCTCGTCTCCGCGGGGGACCCGGTGGATCGGATGATCCTCATCGCGTACGGCCGGGTGGACGTGGCGGCCGTCGGCGAGCACGGGCGCTCCCGGCTGCTCGGCGTGCTGGCCGACGGCGACCACCTCGGCGCGCAGGCGCTGTCCGGCGCGGCGATGAACTGGGGGTTCACGGCGACGGCGGGCACCGCCTGCACCGTGCTGAGTCTGCCCCTGGACGCGTTCCAGGAGCTGCTCGACCGTTCCGAGCCGCTCCGGGATCACCTGGGGCGGTTCGCGGCCCGCTCCCGAGCCCGGCAGACCAAGCACGGCGAGGCGGAGATCGAGCTGGCCGCGGGTCATGTGGGGGAGGCGGCGCTGCCGGGGACGTTCGTGGACTACGAGGCGGAGCCTCGGGAGTACGAGTTGAGTGTGGCGCAGACGATCCTGCGGATTCACACGCGGGTGGCGGATCTGTACAACGAGCCGATGAACCAGACCGAGCAGCAGTTGCGGTTGACGATCGAGGCGTTGCGGGAGCGGCAGGAGTACGAGCTGGTCAACAACCGGGAGTTCGGGTTGTTGTACAACGCGGATCTGGGGCAGCGCATCCACACCAGGACCGGCCCGCCGACCCCCGACGACCTCGACGAACTGCTCTGCCGGCGGAGGAAGTCGCACTGCTTCGTGGCCCACCCCCAGGCCATCGCCGCCTTCGCCCGGCAGTGCAACAGCAGGGGCGTCTACCCCGATTCCGTCCAGGCCGGGGAATCCATGGTGACGGCCTGGCGCGGGGTGCCGATCCTGCCCTGCGACAAGATCCCGATCAGCCGCCGGGGGCTCAGTTCGATCATCGTCATGCGGGTGGGGGAGGAGGACCAGGGGGTGATCGGACTGCACCGCACCGGGCTGCCGGACGAGTACCAGCCGGGCGTTTCTGTCCGGTGCACGGGCATCGACGAGAAGGCCATCGCCTCCTATCTCGTCAGTGCCTACTATTCGGCGGCCGTTCTCGTTCCCGACGCGATCGGCGTGCTCGACAGCGTCGAGGTCGCGTAACGGCGGGCGGCCCGGGCGATGCGGGGCGCCGGGGGCGGACACTCACCCGGCGCCCCGCATCGGCGTGGGCGTGCACCGGCGATCGCGGAATCGCGGCCGCGTACGACATTCTCATCATGTCGGCCGGGAAATCGATTTTGTCTCGACATGGGCGTGGCATTAGGGTGTCATTGTGACTGCCGGGTCGGCCATGGGCCATAAGCGAGTGAGGCACCCGGCCACGGCGTGAGGGCCGGGCGGGCGAGAGGCCCGCCGTTTCTTTTCTCCGCGCGTCTTCTTTTCTCCGCGCGTTTCGCGCGTTCGTCCATGAACCGATCCGGCCGCTGAATCGCCGATCGGTGGGATATCCGGCGCGCCTTCCCATAATTCCCACACCACGGTCGTGGTCGTCCGTGGTGATTTCCTGCCGCCCTGTCAGGCGGTTATTCGCCATGCCCGCGAACGTCCGCGGCAGCACCGATCCGGAGAAGAAACAGAGAATGCCGAACGATTTCAACCGACAGATCATCGAGGAGTTCCGCGCCAATGGAGGCCGGGTCGGCGGTCCTTTCGAGGGAGCCCGGTTGCTCCTGTTGACCACCACGGGAGCGCGGTCCGGCGCGCCGCACACGACCCCGGTCGGCTACCTTCCCGACGGCGGCGAACGAATCCTGGTCATCGCCTCGGCCGGTGGCGCGCCGAACCATCCGGCCTGGTTCCACAACCTGGTGGCCAACCCTCTGGTCACGGTCGAGGACGGCGTCTTCACCTATGAGGCGCGGGCCGTCGTACTGGAGGGGGCCGAACGCGACCGAGTCTTCGCCCGCGCGGTCGAGGCCGATGCCGGGTGGGCCGACTACCAGGCAAGGACGACGCGCGTCATCCCCGTGGTCGCCCTTGAGGCGGTCGCGGGCGGACCGCCGAACGCGGCGTCGTGGGGTGCGGCTCTCAAGCTGGTCCACGACGCGTTCCGGCGGGAGCTCGCCCTGATCCGCAAGGAGATCGCGGAGTCGGGTCCCGGGCTGGGCGCCCAGCTCCGGGTGAACTGCCTGACCCTGTGTCAGGGGCTGCACAACCACCACACCGGTGAGGACGCGGGGATCTTCCGGCCCCTCGCCGGGCGCCATCCGGAACTCGCCCCGACGCTGGACCGGCTGCGCCGGGAACACCAGAAGGTCGCGGACCTCCTCGCCTCCCTGCGGGAGGTCATCTCTCGTGACGGCGTGGATCCCCTGGTGGTGCTCGCCGAAGTCGAGCGGCTCGCAGAGGAGGTCGAAAAGCACCTCGACTACGAGGAAGAGCAGCTGATCCCGATCCTCGACGCTCCCTGAGCGGGGCGCCCGGCCGCGGCGCTCAGGTCGGGCGGGAGGCGAAGAGGTGCTCGGCGCCCTGCGGATGCGCCTGGATGCGCGCGATCAGCACGTCGCGGCCCTGGAGCACGTGCTCGCTCATCAGCCGCGCGGCGCGGGCGCCCTCGTGCGCGGCGATGGCGTCGCGGATCAGCCGGTGGAACAGGTGCGAGCGCTCCATCTCGCTCCTGTCGAACTGGCGGAACGCCTGGAACACCAGGGGGACGTCGACCGTACGGGCGAGGAGCTGGGCGAGCCGCTCGTGCCGGGCCGCGTGGATGATCGCGCCGTGGATGAGCCGGTTCGCCTCGCTGAGAGCCCGCACGCCTTCGAGGGTTCCGCCGGCGGCGATCCCGATCGACTCCTCGAAGAGGGCGATGCCCTCGTCGATGCGGGCGAGGTCCTCGTCGGTGATCCGGGCGGCCGCCAGCTCCGCGGCGAACGACTCGAGGAGCGCGCGCAGCGCGTACAGGTCGGCCAGCTCCTCCACCGAGACGGAGCGCACGACCGCGCCCCGGTTGGGTTCGCTGTGGACGAGCCCCTCGGCCTCCAGCATGCGCAGCGACTCGCGCACCGGCGTGCGGGACAGCTCGAACTCCTTGGCGATGCGCTGCTCGATCAGCCGTTGCCCCGGCAGGTATCGGCCCTCGACGATCGCCTGGCGGATCTGCTCGTAGGCGGTGCGCGTGTTGCCCTTGGCCTCGGTCAACTCGTCCCCCGCTGCGCTCTGCTCCGGCCTGGTCCCGCTTCTCGCTGGATTGTACGCAATTCGTGGTGATCAGGTCGTGGGTCCGTGCACCCGGCGCGGGGCCGCCACCAGCAGCTTGTCGCGTACGGCCTCCGCCACGGCGGTCGCGACCTTCTCGCCGCGCAGGGAGCCGTCCCGGATGCGCCGGGCGAGCTCCCGGTCGTCGGCCACGCCGAGGGCGTCGAGCCGCCGGCGGTGCCCGGCGGCGAGGTCGGCGCCCATCGTGATCTCCCGCGCCGCGATCGCCAGGGAGTTGGCCGCGACCCTGGTCAGGTAGGCGGTCCTCCCCTCGACGGCCGTGAGCACCTCGCCGAGCAGGAACTCGCGTACGGCGGACACGAGTTCGGCGGCGCCGGGCGCGTCATGCGGCGGGCGCGAGGCGGAGGCCCCGTCCGTCATGTCGCCGGGCACCGGAGGGGCGGGGACGCCGAGCAGGTCGAGCAGATCGCGTTCGACGGTCGCGGTGCGGCGCCCGATCGCGGCCAGCTCGACCGAGCGTTCGGCGCCGCTGCGGTGGGCGTGCGCCTGCAGCACGCAGATGACGCCCCATTTGACGTTTCCGAGCACCTCCCACCAGCGCACGGCCTCGGGCGTCACGGCCCGGCTGCCGCCCGCGGCGTGATAGGCCGCGAGCACGTCCTCGATCGCGGCCACGCCGCCGGCCCGCCCCGGCCCGCCGAAACGCCAGGACCGGACGCACAGCCAGCCCAGATCCTCGGCCGGGTCGCCGACGTGGGCGAGCTCCCAGTCCAGTACGGCGCGCAGGCGGTCGCCGTCGAGGAGCAGGTTGCCCAGCCGGAAGTCGCCGTGCACGACGGCGGGTTCGGCGGGCGGCGGTCGGTGGGTCTCCAGCCACGCGAACCCGATCTCCAACGCCGGATGCGGCTCGCCGAGGTCGTCGAGCACGTCGCGGTAGAACGCGAGCGGATCGCGCGCCGGAAGCTCGGGCACCGTGCCGGGGTCGATGGCATGCAGAGCGGCGAGCGCCGTACCGGCCTCCGCGGCGAACCGTTCACGGGCCCGCTGGAAGCCGGGCGCGCGGAGCAGCTCCGCCGGGCTGGACTCGCCGGGCACCCTCTCGGTCAGGACGAACTCCCCGAGCGCGGCGACGTCCGGGGACGCGGCTTCCCCGGACGTGGCTTCCCTGGACACGGGGTCGCCGCTCGCGGCGATCACCCGGGGCACGGGCACCCCGGCCGCCGCGGCTGCCCGCAGGACCGCCGCCTCGGCGTGCTGGCCGATCTGGCCGGGCACGCCGCCCGCGCGTTGCCGCTGCAGGATCAGGCCGGGACTCCCGCCGGTGAGATCGACCTGCCAGGTGGAGCGTGACGCTCCGCCGGACAGCCGGGTGAGCGCGGCGACCCCGCCGCCCTCGCCGTACGCGGTGCGCGCGAGCGTCTCGACCGCGGCGCGCAGGCTCTCGTGTTCCGTACCCGGATTCGGGGTCATCGGCTGTCCCTCTGGTCGGCGTCGACTCTGGGTCGCAAAGACGTCTCAGGCGTCACTGACGCGGTAGTTGCATACCAAAATACGGTTTTCTGGCCCTCAGGGGTAGATTTTTGCCCCAGATTGCGTGCAATCTATCCGCCATGGAGAGCTCTGCGTCTTCCGGCGGCCCCCTCGCCGGCGTTCGTGTACTGGAACTCGGCAGCTTCATCGCCGGCCCCTTCGCCGGCCAGCTGCTCGGCGACTACGGCGCGGACGTCATCAAGGTCGAGCCGCTCGGTGAAGGTGACGTGATGCGCCGCTGGGGCGTCGTACGCGACGGCGAGAGCCTCTGGTGGCCGAGCATCGCCCGCAACAAGAGATCCGCCGCGATCGACCTGCGCCGGCCGGAGGGGCGCGACCTGGTGCGCCGCATGGCGCGCGAGGTCGACGTGGTCCTGGAGAACTTCCGGCCCGGCACGCTCGCCGGGTGGGGCCTCGACTACGCCACGCTCGCCGCGGACCACCCCGGCCTGATCATGGTGCACGTCTCCGGGTTCGGGCAGAGCGGCCCCCGGGCCGGTGACGCCGGGTTCGGCAGCATCGGCGAGGCGATGGGCGGGATCCGGCACACCACGGGCAATCCGGACCGGCCGTCGTCGCGGGCGGGCATCAGCCTCGGCGATTCGCTGGCCTCGCTGTTCGCCGTGATCGGAACACTTGCCGCCCTGTCCGAGCGGTCACGGAGCGGCCGCGGCCAGGAGGTGGACGTGGCCATCTACGAGGCCGTCGCCGCGCTGATGGAGTCCACGATGGCCGACCACGAGCTCGCCGGAGTCACGCGCGGCCGTACCGGATCGGTCCTTCCCGGTGTCGCGCCGTCGAACGTGTATCCCACCCGCGACGGCGGCGAGGTACTGATCGCGGCGAACGCGGACACCATCTTCGGGCGCCTCTGCAAGGCGATGGGCACGCCCGAGCTGATCACCGACGAGCGGTACGCCACCCACGAGGCGCGGGGCCGCAGCATGACCGAGCTGGACGGCCTGATCGCGCGGTGGACGGCCACGCTGAACGCGGCGGAGCTGCTGGAGATCCTCGGAGAGCACCGCATCCCGGCCGGGCGCACGTTCACGGCGGCCGACATGCTCGCCGACCCGCACTACGCCGCGCGCGAGATGGTCGTACGGCTGACCAACGCCGCGGGCGTCGAGGTGCCCGCGGCGGGCGTGGTGCCGAAGTTCTCGCGCACGCCCGGGAGTGCGTCCGCCCCGGGGCCCGCGCTCGGCGCGCACACGCGCGCGGCCCTGGCCGACCTCGCCGGCGTCGGGCCGGGCGAATGGGACCGGCTGCTGTCGTCGGGGGTCGTCGCCGGCGGCTGAGCGGCCTCGCCGGGTACCGGCTCCCCGCGTCGAAGAGACCATCCGGCACCGCCCGTGCCGACGGAGGACGAGGATCAGATGAGTTTCGAGATTCCAGCGCACGTGCGGCCGATCCGGGACGCGGTGTACGCGTTCATGACCGAGCGGGTCGAGCCCGCCGAGGAGGTGCTCGACCGCGGGGGCCCGGACGCGGCCGAGGCGCTGCGCGCCCTGCGGGCCGACGCCAAGGCCGAAGGGTTGTGGGCGCTGGGACACCCGGCGGAGATCGGCGGCGGCGGCCTCCCGTTCCTCGACTACGTGTACGTCAACGAGGTCCAGGGACGCAGCCACTACGGGCAGGTGGCCCTCGGCACGCTGAGCCTGCAGGACTCGATCATGCTCGACCGCCACGCGGATCCCGCGCTGCGCGCCACGTACCTGGGGCCGCTGGTGCGCGGTGAGATCACCCCGAGCTTCGCGATGACCGAGCCGGAGGTCGCGAGCTCGGATCCCACGCAGCTGGCGACGACCGCCGTGCTCGACGGCGACGAATGGGTGATCAACGGGCACAAGTGGTTCACCACCGGGGCGGCGCAGGCGAGCTACACGACCGTGATGTGCCGGACAGAACCGGACGCGGCCCCGCACGACGCGTTCAGCATGATCATCGTGCCGACCGGCACGCCGGGCTACCAGGTCGTCCGCGAGACCCCGACGCTGGGCGTCAGCGGCGGGCACTACGAGGTCAGGTACGACGACGTGCGCGTGCCCGCCGCCAACCTGCTCGGCGGCAGGGGCCGGGGGTTCACGATCGCGCAGGAACGGCTCGGGCCGGGCCGCATCTTCCACGCCATGCGATGGCTGGGCCAGGCCCAGCGCGCCTACGACCTGATGTGCGCCCGGCTGAACGACCGGGTGGCCTTCGGAGAGCCGCTGGCACGCAAGCAGCTCATGCAGCAGCACGTGTTCGAGTCGTACGCCGAGATCCAGGCGTGCCGCCTGCTGACCCTGCACGCCGCGCACAAGATCGACCAGGGTGACCAGGCCCGCGTGGAGATCGGCGCGATCAAGGTGGTCGGCGCCCGGATGCTGCACAACGTCATCGACCGGGCGATCCAGGCGTACGGCGCCATGGGCGTCACCGACGACACCCCGCTGAGCCTCATGTACCGCAACGCGCGGCTCGCGCGCATCTACGACGGGCCCGACGAGGTGCACGTCCACACCGTCGCGCGGCGCATCCTGCGGCGCTACGCCGGGGGCGGCGGATGGGAGTTCGGGCTGTCCTGAGACGGCCCCCTCCCAGGCCACTCCCCGCCGAAGAGCGACGCGACGACGAGCGATCAGGAGCACTTCAGAATGACCTCCGGAACCCCCACCCACCCCTTCGCCGCGGCCGTTCCCGGCGTGCACGTCGAGATCGTCGAGGTCAGCCCCCGTGACGGCCTCCAGAACGAGGCCGTCACGGTCGGCACCGAGCACAAGAAGCGGCTCGTGGAGGACCTGGTCGCCGCGGGTGTGCGCCGCATCGAGGTGACGAGCTTCGTCCGCCCGGACCGCGTACCGCAGATGGCCGACGCCGACGCGCTGATGGCGAGCCTGGAGAGCCGCCCCGGCGTCACCTTCGTCGGCCTGGTGCTCAACCGCAGGGGCGCCGAGCGGGCGATCCGCGCCGGCATCCACGAGCTGAACTACGTCGTGCCCGCCACCGACGCGTTCGGGACGCGGAACCAGGGGGTGACGACCGACGAGGCGCTGAAGCAGCTCGAGGACATCGGCGTGCTCGCCGAGCGGGCGGGAATCCCGCTCTCGGCCACCGTCGCCGTCGCCTTCGGCTGCCCGTACCAGGGAGAGGTGCCGACCGAGCGGGTCGTCGAGGTCGCGCGGCTCGCGCTCGGCACGTCCTCCGTACGTGAACTCGCGCTCGCGGACACGATCGGGTCGGGGGTGCCGCACGAGGTGTTCGAGCGGTTCACCGCGGTCCGCGAGATCTCGGACGTGCGGCTGCGCGCCCACTTCCACGACACCCGGCGTACGGCCATCGCGAACGCTCAGGCCGCGATCGCCGCGGGGGTGACCGCGCTGGACGCGAGCGCGGCGGGGCTCGGAGGGTGCCCGTTCGCGCCGGGGGCCGCGGGCAACGTCGCGACCGAGGACCTCGCCTGGGCCCTGCGGCGCGGCGGATACGACACCGGCCTGGACATCTCCGCGATCGTCGCGGCCGGCGCGCAGGCGTGCGAGCACCTGGGCACGACGCCCCGCTCCGGTGTAGCGAACGCCGGGATCTTCCCCTAGCCGTCCGATCGCCCGTCGAGACCCGAACCCCCCGCCGAAGGAGAACGACATGCTCGTCAGTGATGTGTTGCGCCGCAACGCGCGGCGCACTCCCGACAGAAACGCCCTGCTCATGGTCGACGGCTCGGGGGCGCGGACCTACGCCGAGCTGTACGAGCGCGCGACGCGCCTCGCCAACGCGCTGCTGGGCGTCGCCGCGCCAGGTGACCGCGTGGCGATCCTGTCCGAGAACAGCCCCGAGTACGTCGAGGCATACTACGGCGTCCCCTCCGCGGGGATGGCGCTGACCATGCTCAACTACCGTCTGCACCCGAAGGAATGGGTGTGGATCCTCAACGACTCCGGCGCCCGCGTCCTGCTCGTCGCGCGGCCCTACCTTGAGGCGATCGCCGACCACCTGGGCGAGATCGAGGCGCTGGAGCACGTCATCGTCATCGGGGACCCCGCGCCGGGCTTCCGGACGTACGACGACCTGGTCGGCGCCGCCTCCGCCGCCGTACCCGAGGTGCCCGTCGGAGCCGACGACGTCGCCTGGCTGCTCTACACCAGCGGGACGACCGGCTTCCCGAAGGGGGCGCAGCTCACTCACCGCAACCTCACCACCGCGATGATCCAGTCGGTCCTGGAGTACGACCCGACGCCGCGGACCCGGTTCCTCAACGCCATGCCGCTGTGCCACGTCGCCGGATATCTCACGCCGACGCACCAGTTCTACGGCGGGTCGGTGCTGATGATGTCCGGCTGGGACCCGGAACTGTGGATGCGGCTGGTCCAGGAGCACCGGGTCACCAGCGGCGGGTTCGCGCCGACCATGATGTCGATGCTGCTGGCGCACCCGAAGATCTGGGACTACGACCTCGACAGCCTCGAATGGATGGGCTACGGCGCCTCCAAGATCCCGGCCGACGTGCTGCGCCGGACCATCGAGAGGTTCGGGTCGGTCGTCTACGCCGGGATGGGGATGACCGAGCTCGGCGGGAACATCCTGACCCTCGACAAGGAGGCGCACATCCGCGCCGCGAACGGCGAGGAGCACCTGCTCGACGCGGTCGGGAAGCCCATGTCGCTCGTCGACGTACGCGTGGTGAACTCGGCCGGCGAGGACTGCGCCGACGGAGAGGTCGGGGAGATCGTGGTCCAGGGCGACCAGGTCACGGTCGGCTACTTCGGGAATCCGGAGGCGACCGAGCAGGCGTTCGCCGGCGGCTGGTTCCACACCGGCGACCTCGCCAGGCGCGACGAGGAGGGGTTCCTCTACATCGTCGACCGCGCCAAGGACATGATCATCTCCGGTGGCGAGAACGTCTACTCCAGCGAGGTCGAGAACGCCGTCTACGAGCACCCGGGCGTCGCCGAGGCGGCGGTCATCGGCCTGCCCGATCCGGTCTGGGGCGAGAAGGTCGCCGTCGTCGTGGTCCGCAGGGAGGGCCACGAGGTGTCGGCGGACGACGTCGTGGGCCAGTGCACGAGCAGGCTCGCCTCCTACAAGCGGCCGCGTGAAGTGATCTTCGTGGACTCCCTGCCGAAGACGGTCAGCGGAAAGATCCGCAAGAACGACCTCCGCGAGCGGTACGGCACCGCGAAGTGAGGTCCGGACACAGGAGATGACAGACATGAGTACCGGCGCATCCGTGCCTGAGAGTCATGAACAGCCGCGGCCGCGGCTCTCCCGCCGATGGCTGATCCGCGGGGTGGGAGTGGCGGCCGCGGGCGCCGCGGTGCTGGGCTCGGCCGGCGGCACCGCCGCCGCCGCGGCCCTCCCCGGCGGCCGTGAGGACGGCGGCCGTCAGGACAAGGGAAAGAACCCCGGGAAGGGAAAGAAAGTGAAGATCACCACGCTCGCCACCGGACTGAAGTTCCCCGAGGGCCCGGTCGCGCTCCCCAACGGTGACGTGCTCGTCGTCGAGATCCACCGCAAGACGCTGACCCGGATCACTCCGGACGGCACGACCTCGGTGGTGGCCGAGCTGGGCGGCGGGCCCAACGGCGCGGCGCTCGGCCCCGACGGGCGCGTCTACGTCGCCAACAACGGCGGCATGTACGCCTTCGACGTCGGCGGCTTCGTCTTCGCCGGCGGCATCCCGGCCGACTACACGTCCGGCAGCATCCAGGCGGTCGACCTGAAGACCGGCGCGGTGGAGACCCTCTACACCGCGGCAGACGGCCATGACCTGCGCGGCCCGAACGACCTGGTCTTCGACTCCGCGGGCGGGTTCTACTTCACCGACCACGGCAAGAGCGACGGCGCCACCGGCGACAAGGGACGGCTGTTCTACGCCACCCCCGACGGAAAGTCGATCAAGCAGATCGCCGGCGGCATGGAAGGCCCCAACGGCATCGGTCTCTCGCCCGACGGAAAGCGCCTCTACGTCAGCGAGACGTACACGGCGCGGGTCTGGTGGTGGGACGTGACCGGGCCGGGGCGGATCACGGGCGGAAAGTCGCTCGGCGGCTCCGGCGGCGGCAACTTCCTCTACACGGCGGCCGACTACACCAACTTCGACTCGCTCGGCGTCGAGGCGGGCGGCAACGTCTGCGTGGCGTCGATGATCCACGCCGGTATCTCCGTGGTGAGCCCCAAGGGCGACCTGGTGGACTTCGTCGAGATCGACACCGACGGCGACCCGGGCATCACCAACATCTGCTGGGGTGGCCCCGGCATGCGGACCGCGTACATCACCGCGTCCAGCACCGGAAAGCTGCTGAAGGTCGAGTGGCCGAGGCCGGGCCTCGCGCTCAACTTCGCGGGCGGGAAGAAGTGAGCGGGATCGTCCAGACCGCGGACCGGTTCTTCGACGCCGTCTCGCGCGGGGACACGGCGGTGCTCGCGTCCCTCTACAGCCCGGACGCCGTCATCTGGCACAACTACGACGACATCGAGCAGACGCGCGAGCAGAGTATGCGGCTGCTCTCCTGGCTGGACAGGAAGGCCGGTCCGCTGCGGTACGTGGACGTGCGCCGGATCCTGCTCGACGACGGATTCGTGCAGCAGCACGTCGTCGAGCTCGGCGGCGGGTGCGCCGGGCTGCGCATGCCCGCGATGCTGCGCGTCTTCTGCGACGACCGGCACATCCACCGGATCGAGGAGTACGTCGATCCCGGTCCGCTCAACGAACGGCTGGCGGCGACCGCGTCGCGCTGACGCGACCGTCGCCGGACCACCATCGGACGGAGACAGGAGAAGAAGGCAATGGAGTCATTCGTCCCGTTCCGCAGAGGGACCACACCTCGAAGGATCCACGCCGACCTCGACGGCCTCAAGGACGACGAGCTGGGACGCGCCGGATTCACCGGTCGAACCGCGCATCTCTACCGGCGGCACGACCCGACCCGGTACCGCAGCGAAGGGCCGCTGGCCCCCGTAGACGTCAGCGTGGACGCGCTGACGCCCACGGACAGGGACGACCCCGCCGGCGAGCCGCTGCTCCTCTTCAGCAACGCCGACTGCCGGATCTCGCTGAGCGCGCGGACCGAGGCGCCGCCGTTCTACGTGCGCAACGTGGACGGTGACGAGCTGCACTTCGTGCACAGCGGTACGGGGAGCTTCGTCACCGAGTTCGGCACGCTCGCGTACCGGCCGGGCGACTACGTCTACATCCCCAAGGCGACCACGTACCGGCAGATCCCTGACGACGGCGGATCCCGCGTGCTGGTCGTCGAGGCGGTGGAGGAGTTCCGCGTCCCGGAGGCCGGCGTCCTCGGCCGGCACTTCCCCTTCGACGGCGGGCTCGTCGTGATCCCCGAGGCCGCCGTCGTGGAGGACGACGGGCGCGACGAGTACGAGGTCCGGCTGTACCACTCCGGGCAGCACACCTCGATCTACTACCCGCACGACCCGTGCGACGCGGAGGGCTGGCGGGGAGACAACTTCCCGTTCACCTTCAACATCGACGACTACGACGTGCTCACCTCGGAGAGCGTGCACCTGCCGCCCACCGTCCACCTGTTCATGCAGGCCACCGGGGTGTACGTCATGAACTTCCTGCCGCGGGCGGCAGAGAGCGTCCCGGGCACCGAACGGTTCCCCTGGTACCACCGCAACGTCGACTACGACGAGATCGCCTTCTACCACGGGGGAAGCGTCTTCGGGATCGACATGCCGCCCGGCCTCATCTCGCACGCGCCGCAGGGCGTGCACCACGGCGCGCCCGAGAAGGCCCGTGAGCGGTCCCGGCGCCGCTTCGACCGGGACACCCGGGTCGAATGGAAGATCATCGCGGTCGACACGCGGCGGCGGCTGGTGCCCAGCGAGGCCGTGCTCGCGGCGGCCGCCGCGGAACCGGAGGTGGAGGCATGACCACGGACACGACGTTCGGCTACGACCGCATCCCATACCTCGTGGTGTTCGACGACGAGTCCCCCTACCGGGACACGTACGGCGGGCCGAGCGAGATCGTCGCCCTGGAGAGCTATCTGCTGCGGCCGCGCGGCGTGGAGTCGGACACCGTCATCGTGTTCATGCACCCCATCGGGGGCGGGGCCTACCTGCCGATGATGAACGGCCTGGCCCGCGCCGGACACCACGTCATCTACTGCGGCAGCCGTTACCGGGGCGTCGACAGCGCGCTGATCATGGAGAAGGTGGTCCAGGACCTCGGGGCCTGCGTCCGCGACGCCCGCGAGCGGCTCGGCTACGCCAAGGTCGTGCTGGCCGGATGGAGCGGCGGCGGCGCGCTGTCGCTGTTCTACCAGCAGCAGGCGCAGCACCCGACCATCACGGCCACCCCCGCGGGCGACCCGCTGGACCTCACCAGGTCCGGCCTGATCCCCGCCGACGGGATCATGCTGCTCGCCGCGCACGTCAGCCGGCACGGGACCATGACCGAATGGCTGGACGCGTCGATCCTGGACGAGTCCGACCCGGACGTCCGCGATCCGGAGCTCGACCTCTACGACCCGCAGAACCCGAACCGGCCCCCGTACACCGCGGAGTTCGTCGAGCGGTACCGCGCGGCGCAGATCGCCCGCAACCGCACGATCACCGCGTGGGTCAGGCAGCGGCTCGACGACCTGCGCGCCTCCGGCCGCGAGTTCGAGGAGCGCGCGTTCGTCGTGCACGGGACGATGGCCGACCCGCGCTGGCTCGACCCCGCGATCGATCCCAACGACCGGGTCCCCGGCCGGTGCTATCTGGGCGACCCGCGCCTGGTCAACAACGGCCCGGTCGGGCTGGCGCGTTTCTGCACGCTGCGGAGCTGGCTGTCGCAGTGGAGCTACGACGACGCCAACGGCGACGGCGTCCGGTGCGCCGAGGACCTGCGCGTCCCCGCGCTGGTGATCGGCAACAGCGCCGACGACGCGTGCACCCCGAGCCACACCCGGCGCCTCTTCGAGGCGGTCGGGCACCCGGACCGGACGCTGCACGTGGTCAAGGGAGCCACGCACTACTACGCGGGGCCGGACCAGCGGCCGATGCTCGGCGAGGCCATCGGAGTGATCTCCGGGTGGCTGGCCGAACGCGGATTCGCCGCGCGGATCTGACCCCCGATTCTCCCGATCGACCTGTCGCGGCCCGCCTCGGGACGCGACCAGAGAGGATTCCCATGTCGGAAGCAGTCATCGTCGAGGCGGTGCGCACGGCCACGGGCAGGCGGCACGGGTCGCTGTCCGGCTGGCACCCGGCCGAACTCGCCGCCAGGACGCTCTCCGCGCTCCAGGAGAGGACCGGCCTCGATCCCGCCGTCGTCGACGACGTGATCATGGGGTGCGTCACCCAGAACGGCCTGCAGAGCACGAACATCGCCCGCACCACCGTCCTCGCGGCCGGCTGGCCGGAGACGGTCCCCGGCACCACCATCGACCGCCAGTGCGGTTCCTCGCAGCAGGCGATCCACTTCGCCGCCCAGGCGATCATGGCCGGATCGTGTGACGTGGTGGTCGCCGCCGGCATCGAGTGCATGTCGACCGTCCCGATGTTCTCCAACGCCCCCGACGGCGACATCCTCGCCGTGTACGGCGAGGTGGCGCGTGCCCGCTACGCGGACCGCGAGGTGTACGGCACCTGCGGGCTCGTGCCGCAGGGCCTCGCGTCCGACCTGGTGGCGGAGCGGTGGGACATCGGCAGGGAGGAGCTCGACGCCTACGGCCTGCTCAGCCAGCGGCGCGCGGCGGCGGCGCGGGCCGAGGGCCGGTTCGACCGGGAGATCGTCCCCGTGCCGCGCAGGCTGCGCGACCGCGAGACCGGCGAGGTGACCGAGCCGGGCGGCACCCTGACCGCCGACGAG
This sequence comes from Microtetraspora glauca, assembly GCA_001570385.1. Classification (GTDB taxonomy): domain Bacteria; phylum Actinomycetota; class Actinomycetes; order Streptosporangiales; family Streptosporangiaceae; genus Microtetraspora; species Microtetraspora glauca. The sequence continues at coordinate 48,238 of BBYL01000018.1, forward strand.
TGCCTCCGGGAGACCTCGGCCGAGGCGCTGGCCGGGCTCAAGCCCGCCTTCCACCCCGAGGGCAGGATCACGGCCGGCAACTCGTCGCAGATCGCCGACGGGGCGTCCGCCGTCCTCGTCATGAGCGCGGAGAAGGCGCGCGCCCTCGGCCTGCGCCCGCGCGCGGCTATCCGGCACATGACCGTCGTCGGCTCCGACCCGGTCGAGATGCTGACCGGCCCGATCCCGGCGACCCGGCGGATCCTCGACCGGGCCGGGATGAGCGTCGGCGACATCGACCTCTTCGAGGTCAACGAGGCATTCGCCTCGGTCGTGCTCGCCTGGCAGCGGGAGGTGGGCGCCGACCCCGCCAGGGTCAACGTCAACGGCGGCGCCATCGCCCTCGGGCACCCGCTCGGCGCCTCCGGCACCCGGCTGATGACCACGCTGCTGCACGAGCTCGAGCGCACCGGCGGCCGGTACGGCCTGCAGACGATGTGTGAGGGCGGCGGCATGGCCAACGCCACGATCATCGAGAGGGTGTCGTGACCGGGGCCGCCCACGTCATCGACCTGAGCGGCAAGGTCGCGGTCGTCACCGGCGCGTCGAGCGGGCTGGGGCGCCGGTTCGCCCTGGTCCTGGCCCGCGCCGGGGCGACCGTGGTGGCCGCCGCACGGCGGGTGGACCGGCTCGACGACCTCGCCGCCGGGCAGCAAGGGATCGTGCCGCACCGGTGCGACGTCACCGGCGAGGACGACCGCGCGGCGCTGATCGCCCGCGCCGACGAGCTCGGCGGGGTGGACATCCTGGTCAACAACGCCGGATGGGCCGATCCGCTGCCCGCGTACGAGCATCCGGTGGAGTCGTTCCGCGAGACGCTCGACATCGACCTGACCGCGCTGTTCCGGCTCAGCGCGCTCGCGGGAAGGTCGATGTCGGCGCGCGGCGGCGGATCCGTCGTCAACATCGCGTCGATCCTCGGCCTGGTCGGGTCGGCGCCCGTCACCCAGGCGGCGTACGGCGCGGCCAAGGGCGCCGTGATCAGCCTCACCCGGCATCTGGCCTGCGAATGGGCCCGCGACGGGGTCCGGGTCAACGCGATCGCGCCGGGCTGGTTCCCCAGCGAGCTGACCGAGCGGATGCTGGCCGACGAGAGCGCGAGCCGGTGGATCAGGCGCAACACCCCGATGGGCCGTCCGGGCCGTCCGGAGGAGCTCGACGGCGTGTTGTTGCTGCTCGCCGGTCCCGGCGGGGCCTTCATCACCGGGCAGACCGTCGCCGTGGACGGCGGCTGGACCGCACGGTGAATCAGACACGGTGAACGGGCGATGAGAAGGAGGAGTGATGGCCGTGCGTCGTGACCTGTTCGACGAGACCCACGAGGCGTTCCGCGGCAGTTTCCGGGCGTTCGTGCGGGCGGAGATCGAGCCGTACCACGAGAAGTGGGAGGCCGAGGGCCGGGTCGACAAGGCGATGTTCCGCGCCGCCGGGGAGAAGGGCTTCCTCGGCATGGCGGTGCCGGAGGAGTACGGCGGCATGGGCGAGCCGGACTTCCGCTACAACGTGATCATCTCGGAGGAGCTGCAACGGGCCAACGTCATCGGCTCGGGCATGTGCATCACGCTGCACAACGACATCGTGCTGCCGTACCTGCTCACGGCGACCACGCACGAGCAGCGGGCCCGCTGGCTGCCGGGCATGGTCACCGGCGAGACGATGGGCGCGATCTCCATGACCGAGCCCGGTGCGGGGTCGGATCTGGCGTCCATCCGCACGACCGCGACGCTCGACGACGGTCACTACGTGGTCAACGGGTCGAAGACGTTCGTCACCAACGGTCTGAACTCCGACCTCGTCGTGGTGGCCGTCAAGACCGACCCCGAGCAGCGCCACCGGGGGATCAGCCTGCTCGTGGTGGAGGAGGGCGCGCCCGGCTTCACCCGGGGGCGCCGCCTGCGCAAGATCGGCCTGCACAGCCAGGACACGGCGGAGCTGTTCTTCGACGACGCGCGCGTGCCCGCGGCGAACCTGCTCGGCGAGCCGGGGACCGGCTTCACCACGCTGATGAGGAACCTGGCGCAGGAGCGGCTGGCGCTGTCGGTCTCGGCGATCAGCGGCGCGCGCGCCGTCCTCGACTGGACGATCGCCTACTGCCGTGAGCGCACGGCCTTCGGCAGCCGGCTCTCCTCCTTCCAGAACACCAAGTTCGTCCTCGCGGAGCTGACCACGGCCACCGAGGTCGCCCAGGTGTACGTGGACCACCTCGTCCGCCGGCACCTGGCCGGCGAGGTCGAGGCCGAGGACGCGGCCAAGGCCAAGTGGTGGACCACCGAACTGCAGCAGGACGTGGTCAACCGCTGCCTGCAACTGCACGGCGGTTACGGGTTCATGCAGGAGTACCCCGTCGCCCGGGCGTTCCTGGACGCGCGGGTGCAGACCATCTACGCCGGCACCAACGAGATCATGAAGGAGATCATCGGAAGGTCCATCGACTCCCCGGCGCGGGGTGACCGCGGATGAGCGTCGACCGCGCCGACCGGGACGGCCGGGACGGCCGCGTCGACCGCGAAACGCGGGACGGCGTCGTGACGATCACCCTGAACCGTCCGGACAAGCTCAACGCCATGACCGACGCGATGTGGAGCGCCCTGGACGCGACGCTGGCCGAGCAGTCGGCGGATCCGGAGACGCGCGTGGTGGTGATCGCCGGGGCGGGCGGCGCGTTCTGCGGAGGATCGGACGTCGGCGGCCTCCTGGACGACCTCGACGCGCTGCCCGACAGGATGCGGGTCTCGAACCGGTGCGTCCTGGCCGTGCACGAGGCGCCGTTCCCCACCGTGGCGATGGTCGACGGGGTCGCGGCCGGCTCGGGCGCGAACCTCGCGCTGGCGTGCGACTTCGTGGTGGCCAGCGACCGGTCCCGCTTCCTCCAGCTGTTCGTACGGCGCGGGCTGTCGCTGGACAGCGGGGCCAGCTGGCTGCTGCCCAGGCTGGTGGGAGACAGGAGAGCACGCCGGCTGGCGCTCCTCGGCGATTCCCTCGACGCGGCGACCGCACTGGTGTGGGGGATGATCAACACGGTCGTCCCGCCGGAGCGGCTGGACGCGGAGGTCACGGCGCTCACCGACCGGCTGCGCGGGTTCTCGCCGAAGGCGCTGGCCGGGTCCAAGAAGTTGCTCGGCGCCGCCTGGGACAGCGACCTGGCGGAGGCGCTGGAGGCGGAGATCGCCAACCAGGTCGACGTGATCGCCTCGCCCGAGGCCCAGGCGGCCATCGGTGACTTCCTGCGCCCCCGCTGACCGCCTGCTCCTCACGGTGTACGGTCTCCGGGTCAGCCGCTGACCCCGCTGACCTCGTTGGGGGCCTGGGGCAGCGTCACGGTCCTCAGCTTCTTCCTCGCGTCGATGTCGATCGCGTGCAGTTCCTTCCTGCTCGGATCGGTCACGTAGGCCGTGCGGCCGCGGACGAAGATCGCCGGGCGCGGCTGCTGCCACTCCAGCGGTTCGCGCCACTCGGCCATGATCTCGACGCTGTCCACGACCTTCCCGCTCTCGGGATCGATCACGTGGAGCCGGCCGTCGGTTCCCAGTACGAGAGCCTCGCCGTGCGGTCCACGCGCGAGGGACCGGAATGTGTAGCTCGTGCCGAGGTCCACCAGCCGCATGGAACCGGACGCGGTGTCGATGAGCGAGATCCGCTGGGGGCGTTCGAGTTCGGCGTCGGGGTCGTTCTTGTAGTCGCCGAGGACGATCGCCGACGCCTCGGAGCCGGCCTGGTTGCCGATCCTCCCGTACGCGTCCGGGCTGTCGATCTTGCTGATCGCGCCGTCCTTGTAGAGCAGGACGCCGTCCTCGCACCCGATCACGACGGCCTCGTCCTTGGCGGCGGCCTCGCCGTGGACGCCCGGGCACTTCTCGCTACGGGCGATCTCCTTGCGGGCCTTGTCGAGGACCAGGATGCCGAGCCGCTTCTCCTCGGTGCCGAGCGTGGCCACCAGTTCGCCGTTCGCCAGCTCGATCGCGACACCGTGGTGGGGCGCGGCGGCCGTGTAGGTCTCGGCCTCGGGCAGGCCGCCGCCGAGATCCTTGGGGTCGAAGACGGTGACCACGCCCGTCCCGTCGGAGAAGAGCACGGTCTTTCCCGCGTGCCGTACGACGTGGCCGGGCTTGGCCCCCGTGAACTCGTCGGCCTTCAGCGTGGAGGAGACGGCGTCGAGCACGCGGAACCCGGTCGAGGTGGAGACCAGCACGTGGCGGTCGTCTCCGGCGGGGTTGACCCGGTTGAACCCGGCGAGTGGGATGTCCGCGGCGATCTGGAGGGTCTCCCCATCGAGGACGTACAGCCCGCCGTCGTACGTTGTGACGAGGGGGTCGGTGACGGGGGTCGCGACGCGCGCCGGTTCGGGGGCCCGCGTGGGTGCGGCCGAGTGCGCCGTTCCGGCCGCCTGTGGTGTCGCGGACTGCCGCGACGCGCAGGCGCTGAGGAGGAGTCCCGCGACGAGCAGCGCGGGGAGCGCCGCCACTCGGGTACGCGGCCAGGCATTCATGTGTCGTGCACCTTTCTCTGTTTCCGGTGTTCGGTGTTTCCGGTGTTTCCGGTCGGTCCCGTGTCGGGTGTCATCGCTCGCTCAGGCCGTCGACGATGGCCTCGGTGTTGGAGCGCATCATCTCCACGTAGTTGGAGGCGCCCTTCCGCGTCGCGCTCAGGGATTCGGAGAACAGCGCGATGACCCGTACCTCCAGCCCGGCCTCCGAGGCGAGGACCCGGGCCAGCCGCTCCGGCTGGGAGGAATCTGCGAAGATCGCCGGCACCCCGGCCGCGCGTACGGCGTCGGCCAGTGATTTCAGGTCGGACGCGCTGGGGGAGGCGAGCGTCGTACCGCTGGGGATCACCGCGCCGACGACCCTGAAGCCGTACCGCTCCGCCAGGTAGCCGAAGACGTGGTGGTTGGTCACGAGGTCGCGCCTGCCGGGCGGGACGGCGGAGAACCGCGTCTCCATCCACGTGTCGAGCTCCTCGACCTCCCCGCGACAGCGTGCGGCGTTCGCCCGGACCGCCGCGGCGTCGACTCCGTCCACCTCGGTGACGACCCGTTCGGCGATCAGGTCGACGGCCCTGGCCATCCGGCGCGGATCGGTCCAGAAATGCGGGTCGTGCCGCCCCGACATGTCGTTTCCGGCGTTCCCGGTGCCGGTCCCGCCGGTCCCGGTGCCGTTCCCGGCGTATCGGATCGGGTCGATCCCCTCGCCGACGGCCAGGGCCGGAACCCCGGCTTCCCGCGCGGCCTGCACATGGCGCAGGACGCCCTCCTCCAGGCCGAGGCCGTTGTACACGACCAGTGCGGCCGTCTCCATCACGGCCGCCTGCCGGGCCGAGACCGCGAACGAGTGCGGATCGGAGTCCGGCTTCATCAGCACGGTCACCTCGGCCTCGTCGCCGACGACGCGGCGGACGATGTCGCCGAGGATGTTCGTGGTGACGACCACGGCCGGACGCCGCTCGCCGGCGCCCGCGCATCCGGTCAGGGAGACGCACGCCCAAAGGACGACCGCCACGAGGAGGGAGAGGACGCGCCGCGACGCGTCCCGATGTCGAGCCGTCATCGTGGTCACCGTCCCGTCTCCACCATCGACGCGGGCGTGAACCCGAGTTCGAAGGTGCGGGCGCGCCGCAGGTCGTCGTCGTAGTCGATCTCGTAGATCGCCTTCGCGGCCGGGTCGTTGACATAGGCCCGGGCGGCGTCGACCTGGATGGCCGGCGTCGGCAGATCGCCGGAGCCGGGCAAGGGGGCGGCGAGCAGCTCGGCCGTCGCGGTCTCCTCACCGGTTCCGGGGTCGTACGCGTGCAGCACGCCGTCCGCGGTCAGGGCGAGGACCGGCGCTCCGTCGCCGGCGGCGGTCACGGCCACCGCGGGGCCGGTCCGCAGGAGCGTCCACTTCCTGGCGGAGACGTCGAGCAGCCAGATCCCCGTGTCACCGGCGCGTGCCGCCAGAGTCGTGCTTCCCGGACGGTGGGCGAACTCCCGGACTCGGTCGCCCTCCGAGGTCTTCCCGGGATAGCGGATCTTCGCGCCCGAGAACGCGCCGCCCTCCTCGGTGACCAGCAGCGCGCCGTCGGCGCAGCCGAGCACGGCGCCCCGTCGCGTCACGGCCGCGCCGCGCGGTTCCGGGCACGGCTCGCCGATCCCGGAGATCGGCCCGCCGTCCCTGGCGCGCACCTCCACGCCGCCCGTCGCCTTCCCGCCGGGCCCCACGGCCGGCACGAGCAGGTGTCCTCCGTACGGCACGACGGTGCCGTGGCGCCCGCCGCCGCCGATCGCGGTGGTCTCGACGATGTCCCCCCTGTCCAGCGCGGCGCGGTCGAGGACCCTCGCCGAGCCGCCGGTGAAGGTCACGGCGGTGACGCCCGCGTCTCCGAAGGCGTTCTCCGGACGCCCACCCGCCACGGTCCCGATCTCGCGCGCCTCGGCGCGGTAGTAGTGGGAGTGATCACCGTGGTCGACGGTCCAGGCGCCGCCGTCGATGACCCGCGTCGCCGTACCGCCGGGTGCGGTCAGATAGGCGAACCGGCCGTCGCCGCTGAGGGCCCCGTCGATGCCGCTCCCGACATCGCTCCCGGAGCCGCCCACGGCGGAGACCTTTCCGGTGGTCAGATCGAGGACGTGCGCCGTCCCGGTGTCGCCGTCGGCGATGATCAGCCGGGGCTGCGGCTCGGCGGTCTCCTCGGCGCCCTCGACGTGTCCGTGGGGGACGACCTCCTGGCGCCGCCCGGGCTCTCCCGCCGAGGTCACACCGGCCGAGGCGCATCCGGCCAGCAGCATTCCCACCGCCGCGGTCGCGGTGAGCGCCGCGGCGGCCGTGCTGTTCCAGGTCACGATGGGTGCTCGACTTCCGTGCGGGGGCCGGTGAGGGCGGAGGACGGGTCCGAGCGGGTACGGCGGCGCCGCGGGAGACCCGCCGGCGCTGACGTGAACACCGGCACGCAGGCCGCCGACACGAAGAACAGGGACACGGAGACGGCGGCGATCGTCGCGCCCGCGGCCGTGCCCAGATGCCACGACAGGATCAGGCCGGTCGCCGTCGAGCCGACGCCGAGGAGGGCCGCCCCCAGCATGATCGTCGGGATGCGCCGGGCCCACAGCGCCGCGGCCGCCGGCGGGGCGATGAGAAGGGCGAAGACGAGGAGTGTCCCGACGACGTGGAAGGACGCGACGATGGCGAGGGTGACGAGCCCCAGCAACACGGCGTGAGCCGCACCCGGCCGTAACCCGAGGGTGTGCGCCTTGCGCGGGTCGAAGGCGAGGGCGACGAAGGACCGGTGGCCGAGCACCGAGACCACGGCGGCGACGACCAGCGCGGCGGCGAGCCAGATCAGGTCCGCCGGGCGGACCGCGAGGACGTCGCCGAAGAGGAACCCGGTCAGATCGACCGCGAACGACTGGGAGTGCGACACGACGATCACTCCCAGGGAGAGCATCCCGGCGAAGAGCAGGCCGATGCTCGTGTCCTGCGACAACCGGGGTGACCTGCCGAGCGCGGTCACGCCGAGGGCCATCGCCCCCGCGCTGAGCGCGGCGCCGAGCAGGATGTCGCCGCCGAGAAGCGATGCGAGGGCCACGCCGGGAAGCATCCCGTGTGACATCGCGTCGCCGAGGAAGGCCAGGCCGCGCAGGACGACCCAGGTCCCGGCCAGGGCGCAGATCAGGGAGACGAGGATCCCGCCCCACAGCGCCTGCCGTACGAACGCCACCTCGAAGGGGCCGAACAACCATTGCATGGTCAACACCATATAATGAAAACGGTAACCATTTTCAAATGGAGGTGTCGTCGTGCGGAACGAGGAAGAGACGGCGGTCGTGGTTCAGGGCCTCACCGCGGGCTACGCGCGGCGGGCCGCCCTGCGCGACCTCACGGCGCGGTTCCCGCGTGCCCGCGTGACCGCGGTCGTCGGCCCGAACGGCTCCGGGAAGTCCACCCTCCTGGGTGTGCTCGCCGGTGTCATCCGGCCGATGTCCGGCTCCGTCGAACGCGCGAGCACGCGCCGCCCGGGGTTCGTCGCGCAGCGCAGCGCGGTCTCCGACAACCTGCCGATCACGGTCAGGGAGGTCGTCCAGATGGGGCGATGGGCTCACCGCGGCCCGTGGCGGCGGCTGTCGGAGCGGGACAGGTCGGTCGTCGACGACCGCATGGCGCGCCTCGGAGTCCTCGACCTGGCCTCGCGCCGGTTGGGCGCTCTGTCGGGAGGCCAGCGACAGCGTGCCCTCATCGCCCAGGGCCTCGCTCAGGAGCCCGATCTGCTCCTGCTCGACGAGCCGGCGACGGGGCTCGATCTCGAAGCGCGACGGTGCGTCTCCGAGGTGCTCGACGGCGCGAAGGCGCACGGCGTCACGGTGGTCCACGCGACGCACGATCTCGCCGCCGCGAAGCGGGCGGACCACTGCCTGCTGCTCAAGGAAGGCCGGCTCGTCGCGGAAGGTCCCCCCGGCGCGGTGCTCGTCCCGGAGGCACTCGCGCACATCTGGGGACCCGCTCAGAGCGAGTGGTGAGCTTGTCCGGCAGGGCCGGACAACGGTGCTGTGGCGCCAGTCGAGGTGCCCTAGGTTCCCTGACACCACCGATGGACGGCGGGTGTTCAGGACCGCCCGGCCGTCAGGAAGGCACAGGGGATGAGTAAGGCAGTTGCGTTCATTGAGGCCGACGGCATGGTGGCCATCTTCGATGCCGTCGACGCCATGGTGAAGGCCACCGAGGTCACGGTCGAGGGCACCATGCGCCTCGGCGGTGGCATCGTGGCGGTCTCGCTGAGCGGCGACCTGGCCACGGTCGAGGAGGCCACTGAGATCGGCGTGGCCACCGCCAAGTCGATCTCTCGGGGCAAGGTCAGCTCCGTGATCTTCGCGTACCCGAGCGTTCCCGTCACCGCGCTCGCGACCAACCCCTCCCTCATCGACGGCTAGGAGAACGTGATGTCAGGTTCACAGAACGCGATCGGTCTGATCGAGACCCGTGGGATCGTCTCCCTGGTCGCCGGCATCGAGGCGATGATGAAGACCGCCGAGGTGCAGACGATCAACGTCGAGCGGATCGGCTCCGGTTACTTCTCGGCCGCCATCAAGGGCAGCATCGCCGCCGTGCGCCAGGCGCTCGACTCCGGCTCCGCCGCGGTCAAGCAGTACGGCGAGTTGCGTTCGGCGCAGCTCTACCCCCGCCCGGACGCGATCTCGGTCGGGCTCCTCGACAACGGCACCCGCGACCTGCTGGCCGGCGGGCAGAGGGCTGAGGCGTCGTGATACTGGCGCAGGTCACCGGCCGTCTCTGGAACGAGCGCGCGGTCTCCGGTCTGGAGCAGCGGCGCCTCGTGACGGTACGGCCGATCGGTGAGGACACGACCCTCGTCGCGGTCGATCTCATCCATGTGGCCCCGCCGAGCCTCGTCCTGCTCGCCGCCGACGAGGCGGCACAGGCGGCCGTGGGCGGCGACGTCTCAGGTGTCGACCTCGCGGTCGTCAGCCTGGTGGCGGGAGCCGACGCGGTCGCCGTGGACAGCGGCGAAGCCAGGTGAGCGGGGACGCCCGTCATGCGTGGAGAGGGGGATCGGTGACACGGGTTCTGCGGAACTACGTGGGCGGCGAGTTCGTCGACGGCACCGCCACGTTCGAGAAGGTCAGCCCGGTCGACGGCGGCGTCGTCGCGACGGTCCACGAGGCCGACGCGGTCATCGTGGACGCCGCGGTCGCCGCGGCCAGGACGGCGCTGAACGGCGCGTGGGGCCGCAGCACGGTCGCCTGGCGGGCGGCGCTGATGCGCCGTGTCGCGGACCGCATCGAGGAGCGGTTCGACGACCTGCTCGCCGCCGAGGTCGCCGACACCGGCAAGCCGGTGCCGCTGGCCAGGGAGCTGGACATCGCCAGGGCGGCGGCGAACTTCCGCGCGGCCGCCGACATGATCGTCTCGAAGGGGCTCGACTCCTACCTCACCGAGACGGCCGACGGGCGCCGGGCGCTGAACTACGCGGTGCGCAAGCCGCTGGGCGTGGTCGCGGTCATCGTGCCGTGGAACCTTCCGCTGCTGCTGCTCACCTGGAAGGTCGCTCCGGCGCTCGCCTGCGGGAACGCGGTCGTGGTCAAGCCCTCGGAGGAGACGCCGTCCTCGGCGACCCTGCTGGCGGAGATCATGGCGGAGGCGGGCGTACCCGACGGCGTCTACAACGTGGTGCACGGCTTCGGCTCGGGTTCCGCGGGTGAGCTGCTGACCACCCATCAGGACATCGACGGCGTGACGTTCACCGGCGAGTCCAGGACGGGCTCGTCGATCATGAAGGCGGTGGCGCCGTGGGTGCGCCCGGTCTCCTTCGAACTGGGCGGCAAGAACGCCGCCATCGTGTTCGACGACGCCGATCTCGACCGCACGGTCGCGGGGCTCGGCCGGTCGATCTTCACGAACACGGGCCAGGTCTGCCTGTGCACCGAGCGGGTGTACATCCAGCGTGGCGTGTTCGACGAGGTGGCCGGACGGCTCGCCGAGCTGGCGAGGACGCTGAACCCCGGCCGGCCGGAGGCGCCCGGTACGGACATCGGGCCGCTGATCTCCCAGAAGCACCGCGCCAAGGTGCTGTCCTACCTGTCGCTGGCCGCCCAGCAGGGCGCGGAGTGCCTGGTCGGCGGCGGCGTGCCGGAGATCCCGGACGAGCTGGCCGGCGGCGCGTGGATCCAGCCGACCCTGTGGACCGGCCTGGACAACGCCACCGCCGTCATGCGCGAGGAGATCTTCGGCCCGGTCGCCGGGCTGGTCCCGTTCGACAGCGAGGCGGAGGCCGTCCGGCTGGCCAACGACACCAGGTACGGCCTGGCCGCGGCGGTCTGGACGCAGGACATCGACCGCGGTCACCGGGTCGCGCAGCGGATGAACGTCGGCATGGCCTGGGTCAACACCTGGTACCTGCGCGATCTGCGCTCCCCGTTCGGCGGTGTCGGCCTGTCCGGCGTCGGGCGTGAGGGAGGGGAGCACTCACTGCACTTCTACACCTCGCCGACGAACGTCTGCGTCAGCCTGAACGACCTCGCGGACTCCGGGGAGGGCGCCGTGGACACCCTGGGAAAGGAGCGGTCATGATCACCGATCGGGTGGACGCCGTCGCCGAGCTCCTCGCGGGCGCGGAGCGTGACGGGATCGCGGTGCGGCAGCCCGAGGTCCCGCTGTCGATCGACGAGGCCTACGCCGTACAGACGAGATCGCTGCGCGGGCGGGAGGCCAGGGGCGAGCGCCAGGTCGGCGTGAAGCTCGGCTTCACCAGCCGCGCCAAGATGGCGCAGATGGGGATCGACGACGTCATCGTCGGTTTCCTCACCGACGCCCACCACGTCGGGGACGGGGGAGACCTCTCCCTCGCCGGGCTGATCCACCCCCGGGTCGAGCCCGAGGTGGCCTTCCGGCTGGCCCGCGACGTCGACACCACCGACCCGGCCGACGACCTGGTGTCCGCGGTCGACGCGGTCGCCCCGGCGCTGGAGATCATCGACTCCCGCTACCGGGACTTCCGGTTCAGCCTGCCCGCCGTGATCGCCGACAACACCTCGGCCGCCCGCTTCGCGGTCGGGCCGTGGGCGCCGCTCCCCGCGGACCTCGGGGATCTCGACGTGGTCCTGGAGGTCGACGGCACCGCCGCCGCGTCCGGATCGACGTCGGCGATCCTGGGGCACCCCCTGGAGGCGCTGCGCGAGCTGCGCCGGATGGCCGAGCGGTACGGGCACCGGCTCCGGGCCGGTTCCGTGATCCTGGCCGGGGCCGCCACCGCCGCCGTCCCGATGCCGACGACGGGTGTGGTCACGGCGCGGGTGGCCGGGCTCGGCGAGGTCGGCGTACGAGTCGTGGGCGGGGCGCGAGGGGGCGGCGTCGATGGCTGAATCCCGGGTGGTCCCGGGCCTGGCCGTCCCGCGTGGAACGTTCCCGCACGTCAAGGTGGCCGGTGACCTGATCTTCGTGTCGGGCACCAGCAGCCGGGCCGCGGACAACAGCATCGTCGGCGCGAGCGTCGACGAGATGGGCACCAGGTCCCTGGACATCAAGGCACAGACGCGTGCGGTGATCGAGACGATCCGGCGCATCCTGCGATCGGTCGGCGCCGACCTCGGCGATCTCGTGCAGGTCACCACCTACCTGGTCAACATGAACGATTTCGGCGGCTACAACGAGGTGTACGCGGAGTATTTCGACGAGACGGGGCCGACGCGTACGACCGTCGCCGTCCATCAGCTCCCGCATCCCCACCTCCTGCTGGAGATCCAGGCGGTCGCGCACCGCCGTACCGGCGGCGCGCGGTAGCCGGCGCCAGACATAGGGAGAGAACGCATGGCGAGCGTCTTCCGGGTGCCACTCGGAAACGAGCGAGTGATCCACCCCGGGGTGGCCGCGCCGGGCCCGGCAACCGGCCCGCGCACCCAACCTCCGCCGCGGAGGCCGGCGGCGCCCGCGCCGGCGACCCAGGCGCCGACGGCCGAGGCGCCCTCGGGGCAGGCGGGATCCGCGGGGCAGGCGGGCACGCGGGACTGCAAGTGTGTGCTGCCGCACCCGCAGGCCGCTGAGGCACGGCAGATGAGCGGCACCGGCTCGCTGGCCGAGCGGGACCGCCGCTGGGCGGCGCTGCACCGGGCCATGGCGGCCGAGGGCTATGACGTCCTGCTGTTCGCCGGGGCCGACTACCGGGGCCACAAGGGCAGTCTGCGCTACATCGCGGACTACAACCTGGCCCACAGGTACGGGTACGCGGTGATGTTCCCCGGCGAGGAGCCCGTCATGGTGCTCCCGCAGAACCTCTCGTCCGGACGCCGCCCGCACACCGGTTGGGTGTCCGACTACCGGTACCCGTACAACCTGGGCGAGGGGCTGGCCGAGGTGCTGGCCGCCCGCGGCCGTTCTCCCCGGGTCGGCGTCGTCGGTCTCGGCCAGGTCATGAAGGTCGAGGACTATCTCGCGGTGACGCGGGCCCTGCCGGCCGCGCGGATCGAGGACGCGAGCGTGCTGTTCGACCGGGTACGGGCGATCAAGAGCCCGGCCGAGCTGCGGGCGGTGCGGGAGAGCGCCTACATCCTGGACCGCTGCTTCGACCGGCTGCTGGAGATCGCGCGGCCGGGCATGACCGAGCGGTCCATCGCGGCCGAGATGTACCGTACGGCCGCCGCGATGGGCGGCGAGGACCCGCTGTTCCTCACGATGTACGTCGACGCCGAGCCGGCCGGTCCGGTTCCGACGTTCGGCGCGCCGAGGTACCGCGAGCTGCGGGTCAACGACGTGCTGACCTTCTCCTACGAGCTGGTCGGTCCGGCCGGGTACTGGGTGGAGTTCGCCCGGATGATCACGTTCGCCGAGCCGTCGGAGCCGGTGAGCCGGCTCGCGCGGGCGGTCGGCGCCGGCATGGGAGCGGCCTGCCGGGCGCTGCGTCCCGGCGTCGCGATGGGCGACGTGCAGCGCGACCTGATCGCCGCCGTCGAGGCGGAGGGCGTGAAGTCGTCCTACTGGTCCGGGCACGGTGTGGGCCTGGACGTCCTGGAGGAGCCCTGGGTCGGCCTGGACGTGGTTCAGGACAGCGGGAACGCCGGCGCGGTGACCGAGACCGCGGACGGGATGGCGCTCGCGATCCACCCGACCCTTTGGGATGAAGAAACGGCCACTATGGGCTATATGTCCGATACTTACGTAGTCTCGGACGGTTCATGCCGGGCCCTTTCCAAGCACCCCGTCCAGCTTTACCGCGTCTAACGCGTGCTCAAGGGAGTGGATCATGACTCAAGGCACCGGAGTGGACCCGATTCTCGCGTCCGTCCTGCAGCGCCGCGTCGACGCCATCGCAAAGGAGATGGCCACGCTGCTGATGCGCTCGTCCCGCTCACCGATCTTCAATGAGATCGGTGACCTGGTGACGGTGCTCTTCGACGCCAAGGGCCGGGCACTGGCCCAGGCGGAGTTCGCGGCGATCATCGCGTTCGGCGCCCAGCCGCCGCTGGAGTACATCATCGAGTACTTCGGCGACGACATCGCCGAGGGTGACGTCATCATGCACAACGACGTCTACACCGGCGGCAACCAGAACGCCGACACCGGCGTGTACGTCCCGATCTTCCATGACGGCAGGCTGGTGGCCTGGGCCGCGGCCAAGGGACACCTGGCCGACATCGGCGGCATGACCGCGGGCGGCTACGACCCCGCCGCCCGCGAGGTCTGGCAGGAGGCGCTGCGCATCCCGCCGGTGAAGATCTACGAGGCGGGCCGCCTGCGCAAGGACGTCTGGGACCTCATCGCCGCCAACATCCGGCTGGGCTTCGTCATGGAGGACGTCAAGTCCATGTACGGCGCCTGCACGGTCGGCAAGCGCCGCCTGCTCGAGGTGCTCGACCGCTACGGCGACGACGTGTTCGACCGGCACATGGAGTACATCCTGCGGGGGTCGGAGCGCCAGGTGCGCGCCGAGATCGAACGGTGGCCCGACGGCGTCTACCGCGGCGAGAGCGAGATGGTCTCCGACGGCATCGACACCACGCGCCGCTACCGCGTCGCGTGCGAGATCCGGATCGAGGGCGACGAGATCACCTTCGACTTCTCCGACACCGACGACCAGGCTCCCGGCTTCACCAACATGCCCCCGGCGTCGGCCGCGGGCGCGGTCCGCATCGCGTTCCTCATGCTGATCGCCGCGGGCGGTGTCGTGGTGCCGACCAACCAGGGGCTGTTCGCCCCGGTGCGCACCGTGTTCCGCGAGGGATCGCTGTTCAACCCGCGCTTCCCCGCGGCGACCGTCTTCGGCAACCAGATGTGCGACGAGATCGTCGAGTGCGTCATGACCGCGCTGGCCGAGGCGCTGCCCGACAGGGTCACGGCCGGCTGGACGAAGTTCATCTCCGCGATCCTGCACGGAGAGGACCCGCGCACCGGCGACCCGTTCGTCACCCTGACGGTCTTCCAGCGGAACGGGCCGGGCGCGATGCTCGGCCACGACGGCTGGGACGCCTTCGGCTTCACCGGCACGGCTGGCCAGATGCGCTCGCCCGACCCGGAGATGTTCGAGCTGACCTCGCCCCACTTCTTCGAGTACCACGAGTACCTCCCCGACTCGGCCGGCGCCGGGCGGTGGCGCGGCGGTCTCGGCACCCGCTCGGCGTGGCGCTGCTACGGCGAGCACGAGGTCGGCGTGACCAACGGCGAGGGCGTCGAGGAGGAGGGCGCCGTCCCCGCACGCGGACTGTTCGGCGGACACGACGCCGGGCTGAACCGGATGTCGGTCGAACTGCCCGACGGCTCCGTGCGGGTGTGGGGATCCAAGGACATGGTCCAGCTCCCACCCGGTGCCCTGGTACGGGCGCAGAGCTGGGGCGGGGCCGGATACGGCGACCCGTTCCAGCGCCCGGCCGAACTGGTCGTGGCCGAGGTCCGCGACGGGCTGCTCTCGCCGGAGCGGGCCAGGGAGGACTACGGCGTCGTCGTGGACACCGAGCAGTGGCGAGTTGACGAAGAGCGCACGGCCGCCCTTCGTGGGAACGCGGTGAAGGAGACGGTTTCATGAGCATCCGC
Organism: Microtetraspora glauca; assembly: GCA_001570385.1. Classification (GTDB taxonomy): domain Bacteria; phylum Actinomycetota; class Actinomycetes; order Streptosporangiales; family Streptosporangiaceae; genus Microtetraspora; species Microtetraspora glauca. The sequence continues at coordinate 63,777 of BBYL01000018.1, forward strand.
GTGGGCGTGGACGTGGGCGGCACGTTCACCGACTTCCTGGTCGTGGACGGCGACGGGTCACGGCTGATCCACAAGACCAGCTCCATCCCCTCGGACCCCGCGCGGGCCGTCACCAAGGGGCTGCGTGAGGTCGCCGAGCGGCGCGGCGAGTCACTCGACGAGTTCCTCCGCCAGGTGCGCACGATCGTGCACGGCACGACCGTCACCACCAACGCGCTGCTCACCCGCAACGGCGCCAAGACCGGCCTGCTGACGACCGACGGCTTCCGCGACGTCCTCGCGATGCGGGACGGCACCCGGGAGGACGCCTACGACAACCGGCTCGCCCACCCGGTCCCGCTGGTGCCGCGCTACCTGCGGCTGCCGGTCAAGGGCCGGCTGGACCACACCGGCAAGGAGCTGACGCCGCTCGACCTCGACGACGTCAAGCGTGCCGCCGCGGAGATGCGCGCGGACGGCGTGCAGTCGGTCGCCGTCTGCTTCATGCACGCGCACGCCAACGGCGACCACGAGCGCCGGGCCGCCGAGGTGGTCGCGGCCGAACTGCCCGAGGCGTACGTGACCACATCGAGCGAGCTGCTCTCCCAGGCGCGGTACTACGACCGCACCAGCACCGCGGTGCTCAACTCGTACGCGGGACCGATCATCAGCGACTACCTGCGGGTGCTGACCGAAACGCTGAACGAGGTCGGCTTCGCCGGAGTGCTGCTGATCATGCAGTCCAACGGAGGCGTCGCCACGCCGCAGGAGCTGCGCCGCCGCGCCGCGCTCTCGTTGCTGTCCGGCCCGGCCTCCGGCCCCACGGCGGGGCTGCTGGAGGTGGCCCCACACGGCTGGGACAGCTGCCTCACCGTGGACATGGGCGGCACCAGCTTCGACGCCGCGGTGGTCAAGGACGGCAGGCCGCTGGTGATGACCGACGGCCTGATCGACCGCTGGCGGATCGCCCTGCCGATGGTCGACATCCACACCATCGGCGCGGGCGGCGGCAGCATCGCCCAGGTCGACGAGGGCGGCATCCTGCGGGTCGGCCCGCAGAGCGCCGGCGCCGTCCCCGGTCCCGCCTGCTACGGGCGGGGCGGGGACCGGCCGACGACCACCGACGCCGACGTGGTGCTCGGCTACCTGGACCCGGTGGGCTTCGCCGACGGCGGGGTCGGCCTGGACGTCGAGGCGGCCAGGCGGGCGATCGAGCGCGACGTGGCCGGGCCCCTCGGCATCGACGTCACCACGGCGGCCGCGGGCATCTACGACCTCGTCAACGTCAGCATGGCCACTGGCGTACGGGAGATCACGGTTCGCCGCGGGCTCGACCCCCGCGACTTCCCGATCGTCGTGGCCGGTGGTGCCGGTCCGGTGCACGCCGCCGCCATCGCCAGGGAGCTGGAGATCCCGATCCTGGTCGTGCCCAGGGAGTCGTCGATCTTCTGCGCCGCCGGCATGCTGGTCTGCGACTTCAAGCACGACTATGTGAAGAGCTTCAAGCTGCGGCTCGCGGAGTTGGACGAGGTGGGGCTCAGCGGGATCTGGCGCGAGATGGCCGACGAGGGCCGGGACACGTTGCGCGGCGAGGGACTCAGCGACGACGCGGTGACCTTCCAGCCGTCGCTGGACATGCGCTACGCCGGCCAGTGGTTCGAGATCAACGTGCCGCTGCCCGCGGACGCGGTGGACGGCTGCGACGCCGCCGCCATCGCCGAGGCGTTCCACACCATGCACGACGAGCTGTTCGGCTACCGGTCCGACGAGATGCCGGTGGAAGTGATCAACGTCAGGCTGACCGCCCTCGGTTCGACACCGAAGCCGGAGTTCGCCCGGCCCACGGCGGCGGGGGACACCGGCGGCGCGGTGGTCGGCCGCCGGCCGATCTGGTCGCCCGCGCAGCGCGCGATGGTGGAGTCGAACATCTACGCCGGGCTGCGGATGGCGCCGGGCGACGAGGTGTCCGGTCCCGCCGTGATCGAGCTGGGCACCACCACCATCGTCGTGCTCGACGAGTACGACGTCGTCGTGGACGCCGCCGGTTCGTTCGTGATGTATCTGCGGTCGCGGGCCGGGGAACTGCGCCCGCGCATCATGACCGGGGCGGTCCCGGTCTCCTGAGAGGGCCGTCACTTCCTGACCGCGGCGTCTCATAGGCTGCGACCAGCGACGAAACACCAGTTCAGAGCGTGGCGAAGCAGGTGATGGAATGGCGGAGCGGGTCGAGGCGGTACTCAAGGCGGCCAAGGTGCTGCGGGCGTTCGACCCGCAGCATCGGATCATGACCGTCAGGGAGATCTCGGCCCGCACCGGCATCCCGCGTAGCACCTGCCACGCCCTGTGCGTCACCCTGGTCGAGGCGCGCATGCTCGAGGCCATGCACGAGGGCGGCTACCGGCTCGGCCCCGCGGTCGCCTGGCTCGGCGCGCAGGTCTTCGAGCGGATCGGCCTGGCCGAGGCCGCGACCCGCACGATGGAGAACCTGGCCAAGCACTTCGGCGGCGACGTGCAGCTCGGGCAGTACGTCGCCAAGGGCTGGATCGTCTACCTGCACCACGTCGAGCACGACGGCGGCCTGGTCCACCACCGGGTCGGCGCCCGGGTGCCCGCGTTCCGCAACGCCTGCGGGCGCGCGGCGATGTCCCGGTTCGACCAGCTGGAAGTGGCCGACATCATGACCAGGCATCCCGGCGTCGACCTGGACCCGCTGCTGCGTGACCTCACCCTCACACGGGAGCGGGGTTTCGCCGTCTCCGACAGCTCCCAGCCCCAGATCAGGTCCGTCGCGGCGTCCATCCTCGACGCCGAGGGCAACGCGGTGGGCGCGGTGTCGGTGGCGCAGCGCAGGTCCGTGATGAACGAACGCCGCACCCTGGCCCTGGGCAACGCCGTACGCGCGGCGGCCCAGGAGATCTCCCAGCGCCTGGCGACCCGAGGCATCCGCGCCTGACCGCTGTCCGGCTCGGCCGGACGCACGGGAGATCGGCCGATCCTTGTCCGGTGCTGCCGGACAAGCGCGATGAGCCGCGCGTTTCCCGTCATTAGCGTGCGGGCCATGTCGAGTGTGTTCAAAGTCCCGGTCGGCGACCGTACGTGGCAGCGGCGGACCGGCGGTTCACCCGGGCATCCCACCCCCGCCGCGGACGAACCCGTACGGGATTGCCGCGGTCCCGGGATCGTCGCGGGGATACTGGCCCCCCATCCGCCGCAGCTGCTGTACGCGGAGAACCCGTCGCAGAACGAACCCACCTCGGAGGGCGGCTGGGAGGTCCTGCGCTGGGCGTACGAGGACCTGCGCCGCCGCATCCGCGAGATGGAGCCCGACGTGATCGTGCTGCACGCGCCGCACTGGATCACCATGGTGGGCCACCACGTCAACTGTGTGCCGAACCCCAAGGGGTTCTCCGTCGAGCCGATCTTCCCGCACCTGCTGCGCTACCGGTACGACTTCCGTACCGACGTGGAACTGGCCGAGGCCATCGCGGATCAGGCGAGCGACGACGGCCTGGTCACCAGGAAGATGCGCAACGAGGGGGTGCGCGTCGACTACGCGACGATCACCGCGCTGCACCTGCTGAGCCCCGACTGGGACATCCCGGTGGTGTCGCTCTCCGCCAACAACAACCCGTACTTCTACTCGACGTCCTCGCTGGACCAGATGGAGATCCTGGGGGAATCGGCGCGTAAGGCGATCGAGGGGCTCGGCCGCCGCGCCATCGTGGCCGGGTCGAACTCGCTGTCGCACCTGCACTGGGAGCGCGAGCTGGGGCTGCCCGAGGACATGACCTACGAGCACGCCTACAACCACCACCAGTACCGGTGGGACATGCGCCTCCTTGACCTGATCCGGGCGGGACGCACCCGTGAGCTGCGGGAGATGATCCCCGAGCACATCCGGCAGACCGAGTCGGAGACCAAGGCGGGCAGCCTCTCCTGGATGTTGTCGGCGCTCGGCTGGCCGGAGGACGTCGGCGAGGTGCTCACGTACGGAACGGTGATCGGCACGGGCAACGCGGTGTGTCTGTGGGACATGCGGGGGCGGCAGTGACGGACACGATGAACGACACGATGAACGACACGATGAACGACACGGTGAACGAGGGCGCGACGACCGGAACCCACGGCCACTTCGCCGGCGCGGTGCTGATGCCCGGAATGCCGCAGTTGCTCGCGGCCGACCCGGCGCCGGTCTGGGCCGAGCTGACCGCCGAGTCGAAGCACGTCGGAACCCTGCTGCGGGACGCGGGCGCGGAGACCCTCGTGGTGCTCTCGACGCAGTGGTTCACCGTGCTCGGGCACCAGGTGCAGCTGGACCCGCGCCTGCGCGGCGTCCGCGTCGACGAGAACTGGTACGACTTCGACTACGGCACCATGCCGTACGACCTCCGGACGGACGTCGAGCTGGCCGAGCAGTGGGCGAAGGAGATCGAGCGCACCGGGCTCGAAGCGCGGCGCACCCACTACGAGCACTTCCCGATCGACACCGGCATGATCGTGGCCACGGGCCTGCTCGACCCCGCCGACACGCTGCCCGTGGTCCAGGTCTCCTGCAACCTGTACGCCGGAGTGGAGGCCATCTCCACGCTCGGCCGTGCCGTGATGGACGCCGCCTCCGCGGTCGGCAGACGGGTGGCCGTCGTCGCCGTCTCCGGCCTGTCCAGCGGCCTGATCCAGCAGTGGATCACGCCGGGGGAGGACCACGTGGAGAGCGCCAGGAACGAGGAGTGGGATCGGCGCGTTCTCGGCCTGCTGGCCGAGGGCAGGTTCGGCGAGGTGATGGAACTGCGCGAGCAGTACGCCCGCGAGGCCCAGGCAGACAGCCAGCTTCGCGCGCTCGCCTTCCTCGAAGGCACCGGCCAGGTGAACCGCCCGGCCGATGTGCGCGCGTACGGCCCGCTGTGGGGAACCGGGGGCGCGGTCGTGCACTGGGCGCCGTAGCCCGAGGCTCGTACACATCCCCTCCGACCGTGCGCCGCCCCGGGAACTCTCCGGGAACTCTCCGGGAACTCTTCGGAAAACCCGCGAGAACTCCCGCCAACAGGTGTCCGGACCAGCGGGACAACGTACGAGGTGTGTCTCACACCCCTGTGGTTGTGTGTCCGCATCACGAGCCCGCCTCCATGACAGCGGGACGGCGTCAAAGGGATTCGTCATGCATTCTCCCCACGGTCAAGGTGCGCCTTCACACCTTCGCGAAACAATGGAGGACAACGTCCTCAACCCGGTCGCCGACGACGAACGACGCGGTGGCTGGGCCCTCCTGTCGAACACGGCGGGCGTGGGCACGACCCTCGCCATGCTGCTGATCGGTGGCGGGGCCAGCTACCTCGTCGGCGTCTGGTGGACGATCGGGATGGCCGCCGTCTCCGCGATCTTCGGCGCGGTGATGGGCACGCTCACCTGCAAGGTCAGCCAGAGCACGGGCACCTCGTCCACGGTGACCAGCCGATTCCACGGGCTGGGGGCGTCAGGCTCAGCCCTGGCGTCGCTGATGTTCGCCGCGATGATCATCTGTTTCCTCGCGCTGGAGAACGCGCTGCTGTACCACGGCACGCTGTTCATGCTCGGGTGGTCGCCGAGCACCGCGAACGCCATCGTCATCTACGGCATCTTCACCGTCGTCTGGATCGGGCTCGCCCTCTTCGGGGTCCAGCTCGTGCAGCGCACGTCGTTCCTGCTCACGGTCATCGCCGCGGTGCTGATGATCACCGTGACCGTGGTCGCGTTCGGCAAGTCGTCCCTGTCGCCCGGCGACGTGCTCGCGTTCCGGCCGGCCGAGGTCGGCGGCGCCCAGATCATGGGCACGCTGGCCAGCATGATGGGCATGGCGGGCGCGCTCGCCCTGACCGCCGCGGACTTCTCCCGCTACGCCAGGACCTCCCGCGACGTGAAGATCATGTCCATCGGCGGCGCCGTCATCGTCAACTTCGGTGTCGTCGTGCTCGGCGCGCTGCTCTACCAGGCCGGTGACGCCGTGGTGGCGGCCTACCTGGAGAACCCGGCCAACGCGGCGGTGGCCGCCGCCCAGCCGGGGGCGGGCACCGCGGAGAAGGTCCAGGCCCTGGCCCACTCCAACGCGGGCGCCTACTTCGTCGTCCTGGCCGGCCTGCTCGGCTTCCTGGTCATGTACGCGGCCCAGGTCAAGGCCCAGGTCATCAACGCCTACACCAGCTCGCTCTCGCTGACCAACCTGGTCGACGCGCTGATCGGCCGTACGCCCAGCCGCATCATGATGGTGCTCGTGGCGAACGCGCTCGCGCTGTGCGCGGTCTGGGCCGGCGTGCTGGGCTTCCTCGGCCAACTGCTCGGCGGCCTGGGTATCGCGACCTGCTCGCTGTGCGCGCTGCTCATCACCGACTACCGGCTGACCCGGGGCAGGCGGTCCGGCACCCAGGTCGAGCGGTTCAACTGGGCGGGCATCATCGCCCTGGTGGTCGGCTTCGGCGTCTCGTACTACCTGTTCGCCGCCGACATCTTCCAGCTCGGCTTCCTCGTCGCCCTCGTCCTCACCCCCGCGATCTACGTCGCGCTGCGCCGTACGGTCCTGCGGCCCGGTACCGGAACCGCCTACGTGGCGGCGACGACCGCGCTGCGCGAGATCGACGGAGAGGAGCAGCCCGGCGGCGCGCACGCCGCGGTCTGACCCTCTGCGAGCGAAGGGCGCCCGGCCACCGGGCGCCCTTCGCGTCGTGATGGGGACCTCCGAACTCCCGGGACACCGACGGTGGTCTCGTGGGAGGGCGAGGCGCTCTACCGGCTGTCGTGTCCCGCCGGGAGCGTGCGCCGATCGGGGCCCCGGAGTGGGCTAGCTGAGGTCGAGGTCGATGACCTGGTAGAAGGCGTTGCCGGTGTCGGCGATCTCCCATACCGCCAGGAGCACGTGGTAGCCCCTGTGCTCCTCGGGCAGGCGGACGCGGTGGACGGTCGGGTTGCTCGGGATGAGGTCGTCGTGCGCCCAGTACGGCTGAGCCGCGTTCTGGATCGTCGCGATCGGAGTGGGGTCGAACTGCGCCCGCGCCAGGGGCTTCTTCGGATCCCAGCTGCTGGTCGTGAGGAAGTAGTTCCACCGGCGGGTCTTGTGCGGCGCGTGCATGTGCCAGGTGATCTCGAGTTCCTGGCCGGCGCGCGCCGCGTGCTTGGCCCAGTCCGTCCGTGGCTCGTCGAGTGAGGAGGCGAAGTCGAGACCGGCGCTCGCGATCCTGCCGTCGACGGGAGGTGTGTTGTTGGCGACGTCGTCGGCGGCGTAGGGGTCATGCAGGCCGGCCTGCAGAGCCGGGAAGAACTTCCCCGCCTCCAGCGCGGCGGCCTGCCAGGCTGAGAGGTGGATATCGGCCCTGGACCGCGGGTTGCTCACACTTCCATGTCGCGGTGTCGCTCGTTCGGACATGCTTCCTCCTCAATGGTGCCAGAGTCACCTTTCCTCACCTCGACTACCCAGAGTGTTTTTACGATTACCCCAGGTCGCGGTATGTGGCACACCATGGGAACGAGGCCGCCAGGATGACAGCCGGTGCGGAGCCGTCGACAGCGTTCCCGGAGAGCGGGTGCCGGTCTCAGAGGGACCGGGTCAGTGCCCGTGAGACGCCCAGCGCGGCGGTCTTCACGGCCGGGGCCAGCCTGGCGGGGTGGAAGCGGGCCACCGGGACCGAGACCGACAACGCGGCCACGACCGCGGCGTCCTTGAAGATCGGCGCCGCGATGCACGCGCTCCCGATCTGCGACTCCTCGCGTTCGTGGGCCAGCCCCTGGATATGGATCTGCCCGATCTCCTCGTCGAGACGCTCCGGGTCCACGATCGAGCGCGGGGTGAGCCTGCGCAGCGGCCGGGAGAGCACCTCGTCGAGAAGGTCCTGGCCGGAGTAGGCCAGCAGCGCCTTTCCCACACCGGTGCAGGTGAGCGGCAATCGCCCGCCGACGGCGGAGGGCAGGGAGAGCGACTCGTGGCCGCGGATCTTCTCGACGTACACCACGTCCAGCCCGTCGCGTACGCCGAGGTGGATCGTCTCCCGGGTGGCCTCGTAGAGGTCGTGCATGAACGGCAGCGCGGCGTGCCGCAGGTCGCGTTCGAGAGGGACGATGCTGCCCAGCTCGAACAGCCGCCGGCCGAGGTAGTAGCGGTCGTCCCTGCGCGTGACGACCCCGAGTTCGGTCAGGTCGGCGAGCAGCCGGAAGGCCGTGGACTTGGCCAGATGGCAGCGCTGGGCGACGTCGACCAGGCGGAGCGGGCCTCCCGTGGGGCGGAACGCGTCCAGAACCAGCCACGTCTTCTCCAGCATCGAGAGTCGATCCTGGTTCCGTGTCACGGAACCATTGTTGCCCATGGTTGTCGTGAACCGGTACCCATATGACCAGTGGCAGGAGCATTGAGCTGCGATCCGAGATCCGGCCGGTGAGGCTATCGCCGGAGCGTGACCGCACCCGCTACTCACGGGTTCCGGCATACGGAACCGGGCTCTGTCGAGCCGACATCACACGACCAAGCAGGAGCAACCGATGAACGATGAAAGGTCTGATGCCGTGCCGGTCCACGGCCAGGCGGCCGACCGGCTCCTTTCGGCCGCGGCATCGGGCAGGCCGTGCGCTCCCGTCCGGGATCTGATCAGCACGGCCGCCGACGGCTACGCCGTACAGGAGATCAACACGCGGCGGGCGCTGGCCGACGGACGCCGTCTGGTCGGCCGGAAGATCGGCATCACGAACCCGGCGGTGCAGCGGCAGTTCGGCATCGACCAGCCCGACTTCGGCGTGCTGTTCGCCGACATGTGGCACCCCGACGGGCTGCCCATCCCGTACGGCCGTTTCCTCCAGCCCCGCGCGGAGGCGGAGATCGCGCTGGTGATCGACGCGGACCTCCGCGGTGGCCCGTTCACGGTGGCCGACGTGATGCGGGCGGTCGAGTTCGTGCTCCCGGCCATCGAGATCGTGGACTCCAGGATCGCGGACTGGGACATCACCCTGGCCGACACGATCGCGGACAACGCCTCCAGCGGAGGCTTCGTCCTCGGGAACACCCCCGTGGCTCTCACGGGACTGGACCTGAAGACGGCGGCGATGAGCATGACCAGGAACGGCCAGGAGGTCTCCACCGGCTCGGGAGCCGCCTGCCTGGGCCACCCTCTCAACGCGGCGGTCTGGCTCGCCGACACCCTCGGCCGTACGGACTTCCCGCTGCGGGCCGGTGACATCGTGCTGACCGGCGCGCTCGGGCCGGTGGTGCCCGTCGAGCGAGCGGACGTGTTCGAGGCGCGCATCGAGGGCGTCGGCTCCGTGACCGCGGTCTTCGGATCATGAAGCAGGAATGAGAGGAAAGCAGTGAAGATCGCGATCATCGGGTCGGGCAACATCGGGACCGACCTCATGTTCAAGGCGTTGTTGTCGAAGAAGATCGAGGTCGTGGCCATGGCCGGCATCGACCCCGCGTCCGACGGCCTGGCCAGGGCGCGCAGGCGCGGGCTCGCCGTCACCGCCGAGGGTGTCGCCGGGCTGGTGCGGCTGCCGGAGTTCGACGACGTGGACATCGTCCTCGACGCCACCTCGGCCGGGGCGCACCGGCACAACGCCGCCGTCGTCCAGGGGCACGGCAAGCGGGTCATCGACCTGACCCCCGCGGCCATCGGCCCCTACGTGGTGCCGTCGGTCAACCTCGACCAGCACCTGGCGGCGCCCAACCTGAACATGGTGACCTGCGGCGGGCAGGCCACGATCCCCATCGTGGCGGCGGTGTCCTCGCGGACGCCGGTCCGCTATGCCGAGATCGTCGCCTCCATCGCCTCGAAGTCGGCGGGGCCGGGGACCAGGGCGAACATCGACGAGTTCACCGAGACCACCGCGGCCGCCATCGAGCAGGTCGGCGGCGCGGAGCGCGGCAAGGCGGTCATCGTCCTCAATCCCGCCGAGCCGCCCCTGATCATGCGGGACACCGTCTACTGCCTGGTCGACGACTGCGACGAGGCGGCGGTGGCGGGAGCCGTGGAGGACATGGTCGCGCGCGTGCGCGAGTACGTCCCCGGATACCGGCTCAAGCAGAAGGTCCAGTTCAGCTCGATCGGCCGGGACGAGCCGGTGTGGACGCTGGCGCCGGGAAGCAGGGGCGGTACGAAGGTGACCGTGTTCCTCGAGGTGGAGGGCGCCGCCCACTATCTCCCCGCGTACGCGGGAAACCTCGACATCATGACCTCGGCCGCCCTGCGTACGGCGGAGCGGCTCGCCGAACTGGGGACGGGAGTGGCCGCATGACCAGGATCTACGTGCAGGACGTGACGTTGCGGGACGGCATGCACGCCATCCGGCACCGCTACACCCTCGACCAGGCCGTGGAGATCGCCAGGGCGCTCGACGCCGCCGGAGTGGCCGCCATCGAGGTGTCGCACGGCGACGGCCTCGCCGGAGGCAGCTTCAACTACGGCCCGGGCGCGCACACGGACGAGGAGTGGATCGAGGCCGTGGCGGGAGCCGTACGGCACGCGAAGCTGACCACGCTGCTGCTGCCCGGCATCGGGACGGTCAAGGACCTCCGCCGGGCGCACGCCCTCGGCGTCACCTCCGTGCGGATCGCGACGCACTGCACCGAGGCCGACATCGCGGCCCAGCACATCGCCACCGCCCGCGAGCTGGGGATGGACGTGGCGGGCTTCCTGATGATGTCCCACATGGCCGATCCCGATGTGCTGGCCGGGCAGGCCAGGCTGATGGAGTCATATGGCGCGAACTGCGTCTATGTCACCGACTCGGGCGGCGGCTTGACCATGGACGGCATGCGCGACCGTATCCGGGCCTACCGTGACGCGCTGCGACCGGAAACCGAGATCGGTGTCCACGCCCACCACAACCTGAGCCTGGGTGTGGCCAACTCGGTCGTCGCGGTGGAGAACGGCTGCCACCGTGTCGACGCCTCGCTGGCGGGGATGGGGGCGGGCGCGGGCAACGCGCCGCTGGAGGTGTTCGTGGCCGTCGCCGACCTGATGGGCTGGGAGCACGGCTGTGACCTGTACGCGCTGATGGACGCCGCCGACGATCTCGTCAGGCCGCTTCAGGACCGTCCGGTACGGGTGGACAGGGAGACGCTGACGCTCGGGTACGCCGGGGTGTACTCCAGCTTCCTGCGGCACGCCGAGGCGGCCTCGGCCCGCTACGGCGTGGACACCCGCGCGATCCTCACCGAGGTGGGCCGCCGCCGGATGGTCGGCGGCCAGGAGGACATGATCGTGGACATCGCGCTCGACCTGGCGAACCGGGCCACACCCTGACCGCCTGAGCAGGGGTGCCCGCGTGGCGGCCTATTCCTCGGAGGGCTCCTCCACGTCGTCGGACGAGTCGGCGCCCGGCACGTACCAGCCCTTCCAGGGGCCGTCCTCGGGATCGCCCTCGGCGTCCGGGGACTGGGCCAGTGGGGGCAGCCAGTCCAGATCGCCACCGCGCGGGTACCGGCTTCCCGGTGTCCAGATGTTCGTCATCGCCTTCCTCCTGTCCGGCCCGCTCTCCGTCATGCCGCCGCTGCCCTCGTTTCCCCAGGTCAAACTAGGAACCAGCACCACGGGGTAGGGGGAGGGGGACGATGGACACCCAGGGAGCGTGCGCGTGCTGACCAAGGATGAGGAGATGCTGGGCGGGCTGGTCCACGCCGCCCATCTGACCTCGATAGAGGACCTGTCGGCGCTGGTCGCCGTGCACGCGGCCGTCTGGGACCTCTCCCAGACGATGATCTACGTGGTCGATCTGCAGCAGCAGTTCCTCGTGCCGCTCCCCGGCCAGCGCGATGAGGCCGGCGACCCGCTCGAACGCATCCGCATCGACGCCACCATGGCCGGTCGGGCCTTCCGCAACGTGGAGGTCGTCAGGGTCAGACCGGCCACGCACCCGTCCGCCGCCGAACCCGTGGAGCCTTCGGCGGAGGACCGTCCGCAGCGGTTGTGGCTGCCGTTGCTCGACGGCACGGAGCGGCTCGGCGTGATGGCGGTCACCGTGCCCGAGCTCACCGTGACGACCAGCTGGCGGGCCCGTTACCTGGCGTCGCTGGTCGCCTTCCTGGTGGAGGGAAAGAAGGGCGCCAGCGACTCGTACGCGATCCTGGCCCGGACCAGGCCGATGAACCTCTCCGCCGAAGTGCTCTGGAACCTGATGCCGGCCAGGACCTTCGCGAACGAGAGGGTGGTGGTCAGCGCGGTGCTGGAACCGGCGTACGAGATGGGCGGGGACGCCTTCGACTACGCGCTTAACGGCGACACCATGCACGTGTCGATCTTCGACGCCATGGGCCATGACACCGCCGCCGGGCTGACCGCCACCATCGCCATCGGCTGCTACCGCAACCGCCGCCGCGAGGGCGCGGACCTGCTCGGGGTGAGCGAGGCGATCGACCAGGCGATCGACGAGCAGTTCGCCCGGTCCCGCTTCGCCACGGGCGTCCTGGCCGCACTGGACACGACCACCGGCCGGCTCACCTGGATCAACCGGGGCCACCACCCGCCGCTGGTCATCCGTGACAACCGCACGACCATCAGCCTCGACACCCCGCCGTCGCCGCCGATGGGCCTCGGGCTGGGCCAGGCCGCGAATGTCGCCACCTACCACCTCGAACCCGGTGACCGGCTGCTGCTCTACACCGACGGCATCATCGAGGCCCAGAGCCCCGAGGGGGAGCTGTTCGGCCTGCGGCGCTTCACCGACTTCGTCATCCGCCATGAGTCGAGCGGGCTGACGCCCCCGGAGACCCTGCGCCGGTTGATCCAGTCGATCCTGAGCCACCAGGACGGGCAGCTCCAGGACGACGCCACCGTGGTGCTGCTCGAGTGGCGTACCCAGGCGCAGCGGCAGCTGACGCTGTGAGGGCGCCGCTCGCCCGTGTCCTCACTGTCGGCGGTCCACGGGGAGACGTCGCGCCGCCACTCCGGCCCAGCCGAGGCTGAGCGCGGTGATCCACAGCACCCCGCCCGCGCCGAGCCCGGCCGCCACCAGCCCGGCCGCGCTGGGGATCAGCACCTGGCCGGTACGGTTGCCGACCAGGCGCAGGGACATCGCCCGCCCTCTCAGCCCCGGGGGAGCGGACTCGGCCAGCCAGGACATGGTCAGCGGTTGCCCGACGCCCAGCCCGAAACCGGCGGCGACGAGGAGCCCGGCGAGCGCCCAGACCGGCACGGGCAGCGGGGTGGCGACCAGCGCCAGCGCCGCCGCGATGGTGCTGGTGACCAGGAGCCTGCGGCGCCCGAACGCCTGGGACAGGCGGCCGAGGAACAGGCGGGAGCCCATCGACGCCACGCCGCGTACGGTCAGCAGCAGGCCGACCGTGCTCGACGCGAGACCCCGCTCCGCGCCCAGCGCGGGCAGGTAGACGAGGGTGATGTCGACGGCGGCCAGGACGACGCAGCTGGTCGCGAGCGCGTTGACGAGGCCGGGCAGGCGGATCAGCGAGCGGATCCCGGCCTCCCCGGCGTCCTCGCGGGCCGCGGCTCGGGGGCTGCCGGTCAGGAACGCCGACAACCCCGCGAGGCCGGCGGTGAGGAACAGGACCACCAGGAAGATGGCCCCGGTGTCGGGGATCGCCCGGGAGCCGCCGAAGGCCGTGATCAGGACCGGCCCGGCCGCCTGCCCCAGCGACGCCGCGAACGTGTAGTGCCCGAAGGCGGTGTCGAAACGGCCGCTCTCCGTGGTGTTGGCCACCAAGGCCTGCTGCCCGACGACGCAGCCGAGGTGGCCGGTCCCGAGCAGCACGCCCCCGAAGACCAGGCCCGCGACGTTGTGGCCGAGCAGCAGGAACACCAGGCTTGAGCACACGAGCAGGACGGCGCCCGCCAGGGCCACCCGGCGTTCACCGACCCGGTCGGCCGCGTGCCCCGCCGGGATGGCCAGCACCAGCGGGGCGATGGCGAAACTCGCGCTCAGGACGCCGAGCCAGACCGCCGGGACGTCGAGTTCGATCGCGCGATAGGACATGGTCGGGCGCAGCACGAAGGTGACGATCTGCGTGCCCAGGGCGTGGGCCAGCAGAACGGCCGTACGGTGCCGCCGTCGTCGGGATTCATGTTCCATCTGATCGCGTGGGTGCTCGCCGTTCCGTGTGCGTCATGAGCGTCCTGCCGGTGTCCGGGCCGGACCATCCGATGATGGCGTACCGGGATTCCAGGGATTCAGGCGGCCTTCACCGCCAGTATCGGGCAGGCCGCTTCCAGGAGGATCCGCTGCGCCGCCGAGCCCATGATCAGTTTCCCCAGGGGGTTGCGATGCCGGAGCCCGATCACGAGCAGGGACACCCCCTCCGACGCGGCCAGATCGATGATCTCCTCGGTGGCGTCGCGCTCGCCGACCACCTGGTGCACGCCGAAGATGACCCCCGCCTCGGTCAGGTCGCGGCGAACCCGGTCCAGGTCGTCCAGCTGCGCGAACCTCGGGTCGACGTAGGCGTCGCCCCGTGACGCGTTCACGACCAGCAGCGGCTCCCCGCGCCTGCGGGCCTCGTCGGTCGCCGCGTGCAGTGCGGCCTCGCCCTCGGGCGAAGGGATGTATCCGACCAGAACGGTCACGATCGCGTCCTCCTCAGGTGCGGCGCGTACCGCTGGATCAGCGGCCAGGCCAGCAGGATCACAATGACGGTGTAGATCACATAGGAGACGGGCCCGCCCAGCAGCCCGGACAGGTCACCTCCCGAGAGCTGGAGCGAGCGCCTGCCCTGGAGCTCGGCGCGCGGGCCGAGGATGACCCCGACGATGAGCGGAAGCACCGGCAGGCCGAACCTGCGCATGCCGAACCCGAGCAGTCCGAGCAGCAGGAGCAGCAGCAGGTCGAGCGGCTGGGCGTTCACCGCGTAGGCGCCCATCGTCGCGAAGAACAGGATCCCCGCGTACAGGTAGGGCCGGGGGATCCGCAGCAGCCTCGCCCAGGCGGGGGCGAGCGGCAGATTCAGGACGAGCAGCAGCAGGTTGCCGATGAACAGGCTGGCGATCAGCGTCCAGACCAGCGTGGACTCGCGCTCGAACAGCAGCGGCCCCGGCTGGATGCCGTACGACTGGAACGCCGCCAGCATGACCGCGGCGGTCGCGTTCGTCGGCAGGCCGATGGCCAGCATCGGCACGAGCGTGCCCGCCGCGGACGCGTTGTTCGCCGCCTCCGGGCCCGCGACGCCCTCGATCGCCCCCTTGCCGAACTGCTCCGGGTGCCTGGTCAGCTTCCGCTCCGTCGCGTACGACAGGAAGGTGGGGATCTCCGCGCCGCCCGCGGGAAGCGCCCCGAACGGGAACCCGTACGCGGTGCCGCGCAGCCACGGCTTCCACGACCGTTTCCAGTCGTCGCGGCCCATCCACGGCCGGCCGACCGGGATCACCTCTCCCGGCCTCCCGCGAAGGTGCGCGGCCACCCACAGGGCCTCGCCGACGGCGAAGATCCCGACGGCCACGATGACCACGTCGATGCCGTCGGCGAGCTGCGGGAGACCGAACGTGAGCCGCTGCTGCCCGCTCACCGCGTCGATGCCGACCAGGCCGATCACCAGGCCGATCAGCAGCGAGGCGAAACCGCGCACGCGCGAGGTGCCGAGCACCGCGGTGACCGCGATGAAGGCCAGGATCATGATCGCGAAGTAGTCCGGCGCGCCGAGGTCGATCGCGAACGTCACCACCACGGGGGTGACGAACACGAGGAGCAGGGTGCCGATCGTCCCCGCCACGAACGAGCCGATCGCCGCGGTCGCGAGCGCCTGCGCCGCCCGCCCGGCCTTCGCCATCTTGTTGCCCTCGACGGCGGTGACGACCGAGGACGACTCGCCCGGGGTGTTCAGCAGGATCGAGGTGGTGGACCCGCCGTACATGCCGCCGTAGAAGATGCCGGCGAACAGGATGAACGCCTGCGTCGGGTTCATCCCGTACGTCACGGGCAGCAGCAGCGCCACGGTCATCGCCGGGCCGATGCCCGGCAGCACGCCGACCGCCGTGCCGACGGTGACGCCGACCAGGGAGAGCAGCAGGTTCATCGGGGTGACGACGTTCGCGAACCCCTCAAGCAGGTGGAACAGGTTGTCCATCAGAGGATTCCTTGCAGGACGCCGGCCGGGAGGTTGACCCCGAGCCCGATGGCGAACCCGTAGAAGGTGACCAGCGACAGCGTCAGCGCGATCGCCAGATTGCGGAGGTAGTGCCGGTTGCCCAGGGCGAACGCCGACCCCCAGAACAGGAGGGTCCCGCTGATCACCCAGCCGAGCCAGTCGATCAGCACCGCGTTCACGGCGAAGGCGCCGATCAGCAGCAGCACCGTACGCCAGTCGATCCGGCTGGACAGGTCGACGTCCTCGCCGCCCTCGGGCTCGCCGCGGCCACCACGCGCGACGTCGATCGCGTAGATCACGGCGACCACGAGGAGCAGCACGCCCAGGATCATCGGCACCGGGCGGGGTCCGATGGGATCGTTGCTGCTCGTCAGGTGCGCGATGCCGGTCGCGTCGACGATCACCAGGGCACCCGTCAGGGCGAGGAACGCGCACACGCCGTACTGCGCGCGATCCCCGGCCCCTGACGGCTGAGCGTCCACGTCGCCGTTCCGCTCGTCTGTCCTTACGCTCATGCCAGCCCGAGCTGCGTCAGGATCTCCGCGACCAGCTTGTCCTGCTCCGCGAGGAAGGCGGTGAACTGGTCGCCGGTGACGAAGGCGTCGGTCCAGCCGCGCTTGACCAGCTCGCCCTTCCAGAGGTCAGAGCCGTGCATCGTGGTCAGCGCGTCGATCCACACCTTCTTGTCCGCGTCGCTGATGCCGGGCGGCGCGACGATGCCGCGCCAGTTCGTGAAGACGAAGTCGATGCCGGCGGACTTCATCGTCGGGACGTCCTTGATCACCTCGACCGGCTCCTCGCTGGTCACCGCGAGCACCCGGATCTGGCCGGCCTGGACCTGGTCCAGGAACTCGCTGTACCCGCTGGCGCCGAAGGCGATCTTGTTGCCGAGGATCGCCGGCAGCAGCTCTCCACCGCCGTCGTAGGAGATGAAGTTGACCTCCTTGGGGTCGATGCCGACCTGCTTGGCGAGTTGCATCGGCAGGAGGTGGTCCGGGCCGCCGGGCAGCGAGCCGCCGCCGACCGCCAGCCCCTTGGGGTTCTTCTTCCACGCGGTGACGAGATCGTTGATCGTCTGGTACGGGGAGTCCTTGGGCACCACGATGGCGCCGGCCTCCTCGATCAGCTTGGCGATCGGGGTCGTCTGGGTCAGGGTCGCCTGCGACTTCGAGGTGTAGGAGGCGCCGACCACGCCGAGCCCCATCTGCATGGCGAGCTTGCCGTTGCCCTTCTCGTTCACCGTGCGCTGGAGGCCGACCGTGCCGCCCGCGCCGGGCAGGTTGAACACCTGCACACCGGAGGCGATCTTGGCGTCCTCCATCACCTTCGCCACGGTCCTGGCCGTGGTGTCGTACCCTCCGCCGGGGGTGTTGGGCACCATGAGGCGCAGGCCGGCGACGGGTGCCCCGGCCGCGCCCGCGGCGGTGGTCTCGTCCTTCTGCGCGGTGGCGCCACAGGCGGTCGCCGCGAGCATCACGACGCCGGTCACGGCGCTGAGAAGTGCGGTGAATCGAGTTCTCACAGGTCCGTCTCTTTCGTTTTGCGGCATCCCAGCGCCATGATTGTGGCGACCTGGCCGCATCCCGTCTGCCTTGTGTCACCAGCGAAGATTGAGTTCATTGTGGTCGTGATATTCCGCCGGCACACCCTGGCGGGCGAGCTATTGGCGCTCCAACTCGCCATCATCGTGGTCGTCCTGGTCGCGGTCGGCGCCGTCTCCGTGGCCCAGTCGAAGGCGACGTTCGACCGCGTCGAGGGACGGCGGGTGACCGCGCTGGCCGAGCAGATGGCCAGCACCCCGCTGGTGCGCATCCAGATCGACCGGCCGGCGCCCGGAGAGATGCTCGCACCACTGGTCCAGACCACGCTCACCCAGTCCGGCGTCACCTCGGTGACGGTGGCGAACCTCGACGGCAAGATCATCAGCTCGTCGAACCCCCGGCTGGTGGGAACGCGGCTGCCGTACGGAGATCCCGGCGTCGCCCACGCGCGCGGCTGGTCCGGGGAGCTCGGCGTGGGGTCCACCCGTGAGCTGGTGGCCCAGGTCCCCGTGCTCGGGGCCGGTCCCGACAACCTCGGCCGCCACCTCGGCACCGTGATGATCGGCCGGGCGTCGCCGACGGTCTGGGAGCGGCTGGTCGGCGCGTCCTCGTACCTGCTCACCTATCTCGGCATCGCGAGCGCGCTCGGGCTGATCGGGTCGTGGCTGCTGGCCCGCCGGATCAAGCACCAGACCCTCGGCCTGGAGCCGCGCGAGATCGCCGGCCTCGCCGAGCACCGGGAGGCCATGCTGTACGGCATCGCCGAGGGGGTGATCGCGCTCGACCCGCAGCTGCGGCTCACCCTGGTCAACGAGGTCGGCCGCAGGCTGCTCGACCTCCCGGACCACTGTGTCGGGATGAGCCTGGCCGACCTGCGGATCGAGGGCCGGCTGCACGACGTGCTGGCCGGCACCGGCGATGAGACCGAGGCCCGGGACGAGGTCGTCGTACGGCGCGGCCGGGTGTTGGTCATGAACCGGATGAACGTCACCAAGGACGGGCGCAGGCTCGGATCCGTGACGACGCTGCGGGACCGGACCGAGCTGGCCCAGCTCGAACGCGAGCTCGGCTCGTTCCGCAGTTCCACCGAACTGCTCCGCGCCCAGGCGCACGAGTTCTCCAACCAACTGCACATCATCTCGGGGCTGATCCAGATCGAGGAGCATGACGAAGTGGTGCGATACGTACGCGCGCTGCGCCGCCACCGCGAGTCGCTCGACCTGACCCTGACCAGCCAGGTCCGGGACACGGCCGTCGCCGCGCTGCTGATGGCGAAGTCGTCCCTGGCCGCGGAGCGCAAGGTCCACCTGCGGGTCTCGCAGCGTACGGCGCTGGAACGGCTGGAGCCGGCGGACTCCGCCGACGTCGCCACGGTGGTCGGCAACCTCGTCGACAACGCCGTGGACGCGGCGGGCGCGGTGGACACGGGAGCCGCGGTGGACGCGGACAAGGAGGCGTGGGTGGAGGTCGAGCTGCGCCAGGACGCGTCCAGCGTGGAGATCGTGGTGCGCGACTCCGGGCCGGGGATCGCGCCCGAACTGGCCCACGAGGTGTTCACCCGGGGGTTCACCACGAAGGCCGCCCAGGGCGGCGAGCGCGGCATGGGCCTGGCGCTCACCCGGCTGGTCTGCGAGCGCCGCGGCGGCGAGGTCGCGGTAGCCAACACCCCCGAGGGAGCCATGTTCACGGCCTCGCTGTCCGTCGGCCACCCGGCCGCCAAGATGGCGGAGGGGCGCCGATGATCGACGTCCTGGTCGTCGACGACGACTTCATGGTGGCCCGGATCAACCGCGGGTTCGTCGACCGGGTCGACGGGTTCCGCGTCGTGGGCACGGCGAACACCGGCGAGCAGACGCTCACGGCCGTCGCCGAACTGCGTCCCGACCTCGTCCTGCTCGACCTCTACCTGCCCGACATCTTCGGCCTGGACGTCATCACGCGGCTGCGGGCCGCCGGCCACGACTGCGACGTCCTGGTGATCAGTGCCGCGCGGGAGATCGACGCCGTCCGCGGCGCCGTACGCCAGGGCGTGGTCAACTACCTGCTGAAGCCGTTCGACATCGAGGACCTGCGCGTCCGGCTGGAGCAGTACGCCGCCCAGCGCAAGGACGTGCCCACGGAGGCGCTCCTGGGCCAGAGCGAGGTGGACCGGGTGCTGGCCCGGGGCGGCGCCGCGGCGGTGGCGGCCCCGCCGCCGAAGGGCATGAGCGCCGAGACCGCGGACCTGGTCGCGCGTGCCCTGCGCGGCGAGGACGGGACGCTGTCCGCCGCCGAATGCGCGGTCCTGGTCGGCATCTCGCGGGTCAGCGCGCGCCGCTACCTCGAATACTTCTGCGAGACCGGCCGCGCCGAGGTGTCCCTGCGGTACGGCGCCGCCGGCCGGCCGGAGCGCCGCTACACCTGGCTGCGCTGAGCGACCGTACGGAGCAGGTGGGCGGTCGCGTCGATCATGCCGTCCCTGGCGGCGGTGAGACGCGGCCGGGGGTCCGCGCCGGACGGGTCCTGCTCGATCGACCTGCTGATCGCCTCGGTGAACGCGACGTTCAGCGCCGTACCGATGTTGATCTTCTTCATGCCGGCCTCGACGGCCCGGCGCAGCTCGTCGTCGGGCACCCCCGAGGAGCCGTGCAGGACCAGCGGCACCGGCAGCGCCGCGCGCAGCGCCGCGATCAACGCGTGGTCGAGCCGCGCGACGCGCGCGGTCATCGCGTGCGAACTGCCCACCGCCACCGCGAGGGCGTCCACGCCGGTGGCGGAGACGAACGCGGCGGCCTCGCCGGGATCCGTGCGCACACCCGGCGCGTGCGCGCCGTCCTTCCCGCCGACCTCGCCGAGCTCGGCCTCCAGCCACAGGCCGTTCTCGTGCGCCCACTCGGCGGCGGCCCTCGTCCTGGCCACGTTCATCTCGTACGGATCCAGCGACGCGTCGTACATCACGGAGCTGAACCCGGCGTCGGCGGCCTGGTACATCAGCGCGTCGTCGGTCACGTGGTCGAGGTGGAGGGCGACCGGCACCGTGGCGGCGGCGGCGATGGCGGTCGCGGCGGCGGCGAGGGGCGCCAGCCTCCCGAGCCGGAACCGTACGGCGTTCTCGCTGACCTGGAGGATCACCGGCGTACCGACCCGCTCGGCCGCCGCCGCGACGGCCTCGGCGTGCTCGAGAGTGATGATGTTGAACGCGCACACTCCGCCGGGTGCGGTCCCGACTATCGAGGCGGTCGTGGCGAGCGGCATGTGATCTCCTGCAGGAATTCGCGGTAGGCGGTCAGGTCGATGTCCCCCGCGACGGGGGAGAGGACGGCGGCGGCCGACATCGCGGCCGCGTCCGCGAGGGCGCGGGGCCAGTCGACCGGCCCGGGGGAGAGCAGGGCCCTGGCCAGCGCGGCGGCCACGGCGTCCCCGGCTCCGGTGGGATTGCCCGACAGCCGCCTGGGCGGGCGGACGGTCCAGCTCCCGCCGGGCGTGACCCCCAGGAGGCCGTCGGCGCCCCGCGAGACGACCACCGCGGCGGGTCCGGCGGCGAGCAGTTGCCGCGCGGCCTCCTCGACGGGTCCCGGCCCGGCGACCCTGGCCAGCTCGGCGGCGTTCGGCTTGGCGACGTCGGGTCGCGCCGCCAGTCCGAGCCGGAGCGGCTCGTGGTCGGCGTCGAGCAGGACGCGCACGTCGTGGCGTCTGGCGTCGGCGATGAGCTGGGCGTAGGCGTCCTGGCCGACCCCGGGTGGCACGCTTCCCGACAGCACGACGACCCGGGCGTCCCGGCACAGCTCCACGAACAGGGCGCGGAACCGCCGCCACTCCGGCTCCGTGACCGAGGGGCCGGGCTCGTTGAACACGGTGGCATCGCCGGACACCACCGTGACGGTGCGCCGGGAGTCGCCCTCGATCGTCCCGAAGCGGGCCGGGATCCCGGCCCGGGAGAGGTCGCCCGCGATCTCCGCTCCGGTGCGGCCGCCGGCCAGACCGGTGACGCGGACGTCGGCGCCGAGGGAGGCGAGCACGCGGGCGACGTTGACGCCCTTTCCTCCGGCCCGCTGGTGGACCGCGGTGACGCGGTGGCTGGAGTTCGGCACCAGCCCGTCCACCTCGTACGTCACGTCCAGGGCGGCGTTGAGGGTGACGGTGAGGATCATGTCGCGACCTGACCTCCTGATGCGTATTTCTGTGCACAATATGTCATTAACAATCAAATATGCGCAAGCTGGAGGTTGGATACGCTTACGCTTCGCGGAACCGAGAACGGGTGGAAGCGGCGAGGAGGGGCCCATGTCGAGCCACGAACGGTGGAACGAGCTGCTCGCGATCCTGGCCAGGGACGGCAAGGTCGAAGTGGACGCCGTGGCCGCCGAGCTCGGCGTGTCGGCCGCCACCATCCGGCGCGACCTGGACCACCTGAGCCGTCAGCAGATGTTGACCCGGACACGCGGCGGCGCCGTCGCCGGAGCGATCTCCTACGACCTGCCGCTGCAGTACAAGGCGGCGCGGCACGCGCCCGAGAAGCACCGCATCGCCACGGCCGCGGCGGCCCTGCTCCCGCCCGGAGCGATCGTCGGGCTGAACGGGGGGACCACGACCACCGAGGTCGCCCGATCCCTCGCCAGTCGCGCGGACCTCGACCGGCAGGGCGGCGAGCCGAGCGTCACGGTGGTGACGAACGCGCTGAACATCGCCAACGAACTCGTCGTCCGCAGGCACGTCAAGATCGTGGTGATCGGAGGCGTCGCGCTGCCCGAGTCGTACGAGCTGATCGGCCCGCTGGCGGACGGCGTGCTGCGGGAGATCTCGCTCGACTTCGCGGTCCTCGGCGTGGACGCGCTCGACCCGGAGGGCGGCGCCTTCGCCCATCACGAGGGCGAGGCGGGCATCAACCGGCTCATGGCCTCCCGGGCCGGCCGGGTGATCGTCGTGGCCGACTCCTCGAAGCTCGGCGGCCGCGCGTTCGCGCGGATCTGCCCCTGCTCCGCCATCGACACTCTGGTCACCGACCGCGACGCCCCCGCCGAGACGGTCCAGAGGTTCCGGGACGCCGGCGTCGACGTGGTCCAGGCCTGACGCTCATCTGAGCGGCGGCCGGGCCGGGCCGCCCCCTGCTCATCCTCGCGCCCGGGCCCTGATCGTCGGGCTGCCGCGCCGTCTGAGGGCGCCCCTCCTCGGCTACGTACCGTCCATGCTCCATCTCACTTCGTGATATTTGGCGATTCGTGTTCTTTGGGCTGGTACCAGTAGCTCGTATACGAGTGGAAAAGCGCTAATATGCGCAACATTGCGCAGCGCGCGTGCCCGGCCGGTCAGGGCCTCCGGTCATGCCGCCGGGTGTCCGCCGGGTGGCGCGCCTCCTCCTGATGGCCGCCTGGTATAGACCGGCATCGCTCCGGTGATGCACCTTCGTTGCAAATCCGATATTTCGCGGTATGGACCGGCGCTTTGCGACCTGTTTAACCTTGGCTCCCAAGCCGCACAAAAGCGGCCTACCCCCTGTTCGGCTCTCAACCGGTACAGACCAGTCATCCCTAAATCAAGGTGGTAGTCGAGATGAGCAAGAGGATTGCCGGGGTGGTCACCCTCGGCGTGGCCGCCGCGCTGGCCCTGTCCGCCTGCGGCGAGTCGAGCGGCGGTGACGGCGGTGGCGCCGACAAGGCCGCCGGCGGCTCGGTGACGCTGAAGCTCGTCGCCGCCGACTACGGCGACGGCCCGACCGCGGACAACAGCGGCGACAAGTTCTGGAAGGGCGTCGTCGACGAGTTCCAGGCCGCCAACCCGACCATCAAGGTCGACGTCCAGGTCATCAACTGGAACGACATCGACACCCAGGTCGCCACCATGGTGCAGAACGGGCAGATGCCCGACATCCTGCAGACCGGCGACTACTCCGGGTTCGTCAAGGACGGGCTGCTGCACAAGGTCGACGAGGTGCTCTCGCCGAACACCCAGTCCGACCTGCTGGAGAAGTTCGCCGAGTTCGGCAAGGTGGACGGCACGGCGTACGGCATCCCGTTCGTCTCCTCCGCCCGCGCGCTGTTCTACAACAAGGACCTGTTCGCCAAGGCCGGGATCAGCGAGCCGCCGAAGACCTGGGACGAGCTGAAGGCCGACGCGGAGAAGCTGAAGAAGGCCGGGGTGTCCCAGCCGTTCGGCCTGCCGCTCGGGCAGGAGGAGGCCCAGGGCGAGTCGTTCCTGTGGTTCATGGGCAACGGCGGCGGCTACAAGGACGCCTCCGGCGCGTGGGCGATCGACTCGGCGCAGAACGTCGAGACGTTCACGTTCCTCAAGGACCTGCACGCGGCCGGCCTCACCACGCCGAACCCCGGCACCAAGGACCGCAAGACGGTCTGGGAGGACTTCGCGGCCGGCAAGGTCGGCATGGCCAACGGCGGCCCCATGTCGATGCCGATCTTCGAGAAGGGCGGCCTGACCAACTACGGCGTCGCGCCGATCCCCGGCAAGTCCGGCCCGCTCGACACCACGCTCGGCGTCGAGGACTGGATCATGGCCTTCAACAAGAACGGCCACCAGGAGGAGATCAAGAAGTTCTTCGACTTCTTCTACTCCTCGTCCGCCGTCCAGAAGATCAGCGACACCTACAAGCTGCTGCCGGTGACCAAGTCGGGCATCGAGAAGCTCTCCACCGACGAGAAGCTCAAGCCGTTCCTCGACGCCCTGCCCAACGCCACCTTCTACCCCTTCACCGACCCGAAGTGGTCTGAGGTGAACTCCCAGATCAAGCAGACCATCGGCGGCGCCGTCACCGGTGATCCCGCGAAGGTCCTCGGGGCGATCCAGAAGGTCGCCGCGGCCGGCTGATCCGGTGGTACGGCCCGCGCCCCGGCGGCGCGGGCCGTACCTCTTCGCAGGAAGCAGGAGTTATGCAGCAGACCTCCCCCCTGAAGCGGGCGGCGCACGCGCTGGCGCCCCTCGCGTGGATCGGCCCCGCCGTGGTGCTGATCGGCGTCGTGGTCGTGTGGCCCGTCGTCGCGATGATCCAGTCGTCCTTCCTGAAGATCAGCCGGTTCGGCGTGGTCCAGGGATCCAACGGCACGGACAACTACGCCAAGCTGTTCGAAGAGCCCGACTTCGGCGGGGTGATGGCACGCAGCGTGATCTGGGTCGTGGCCGTGGTCGCCATCACGGTCCTGCTCTCGCTCGGCCTCGCCCAGCTCTTCAACCAGCGTTTCCCCGGCCGCCGCCTCGCCCGCTGGGCGATGATCGCGCCGTGGGCCGCGTCGGTGCTGATGACGGCGATCATCTTCAAGTGGATGCTCGACCCCGAGGTCGGCCTCCTCAACATGCTGCGGCACGACCTCGGCCTGCTCGACGCGCTCGGCACCGCGGACGCCGACCCGCTCGGCCAGGCGTCCACGGCCATGCCGTGGCTGATCGCCGTCGCGGTGTTCGTCTCGCTGCCCTTCACGACGTACGCGCTGCTCGCCGGGTTGTCGACGATCCCCGCGGAGGTCTACGAGGCGGCCAAGACGGACGGGGCCTCCCGGCTGCGCACGTACTGGTCGATCACGCTGCCGCTGCTGCGGCCCGCGCTCACCGTGGCGACGCTCATCAACGTGATGAACGTCTTCAACAACTTCCCGATCATCTGGGTGATGACGCACGGCCAGCCCGGCTACTCGACCGCCACATCCACGATCTTCATGTTCATCCTCAAGGGCTCCGACATCGGCGAGTCCGCCGCGATGTCGGTCGTGAACTTCGGCATGGTGATCGTCCTGGTGGCGATCTTCCTCAAGGTCAGCAAGTGGAAGAACGAGGTGTCGTGATGACCGCCACCGAGACCCCTCCGGTCGCCGCGGCCACGGGCGCCGCCTCGGCCGCCGTTCCCGGGCGGCGGATGCCGCGGATCAGGACGGTGGTCGTCGCCGCGAGCGCGTACCTGATCGCGTTCGTCTTCCTCTTCCCGTACCTGGTGATGATCCTGACCGCGCTGCGGCCGCAGGCGGAGCTGCGCGAGCGCGCCTACCTGCCGACGGTCTTCGCGTGGGAGAACTTCGCCAACTTCTGGTCGGGCGGGCTGTCCGGGAACCTGCTGATCACGTTGCAGGTCGCGGCCGGATCGACGATCCTCGTGCTGCTGGTCGCCCTGCCCGCGGCGTACTACACCGCCAGGCACCGCTTCCGGGGCCGCATGGCGTTCCTGATCCTGGTGCTGGTCACCCAGATGTTCCAGCCGACCGCGATGCTGGTCGGGATCTACCGGGAGTTCTCCCAGCTCGGCCTGGTCGACTCGATCTGGTCGCTGATCCTGGTCAACGGCGGTTTCAACCTGGCCTTCGCGGTGTGGATCCTCAACGCGTACTTCTCCTCGATCCCGCGCGAGCTGGAGGAGGCGGCGTTCATCGACGGGACGGGCCGGTTCGGGGCGCTGTTCCGGATCACGCTGCCGCTGGCCGCGCCCGGCGTGGTCACCGCGCTGATCTTCACGTTCATCGCGGCCTGGAACGAGTTCGTGGTCGCCCTGACCCTGACCACCTCGCCCGAGCAGCAGCCGCTGACCGTGCGGCTCAACTCCTTCATCGGGCAGTACCAGGTCGACTGGCAGAACCTGTTCGCCGGCTCGGTGATCGCCACCATCCCGGTCATCATCCTGTTCGCGCTGATCGAGCGGAAGGTCGTCTCCGGTCTCACCGCCGGGTCCATCAAATAGCCGCTCCGTACGGCGCGGCGGACGCCAAGGGGCCCGCTCCCCGCTGGGAGCGGGCCCCTCGCGCGCGTACGGTCCGGCACCCGCGTTCCGCCCGCGTTCAGCTGAGGGTTCAGCCGGCGGAGGCGGCGAGATCCCCGCGGACGAGGCCGACGCCGTCGGGGACCCCGGCCGGGTCGTCGCCGGTCTGGACCACCTTGTTGTCCTGGTCGACGAAGACGACGCTCGGCCGCAGCTCGCCGATCCTCTCCTCCGCCACCAGCGCGTACGCGATGATGATCACGAGATCGCCGACGTCGATCAGCCGGGCGGCCGCGCCGTTGATCCCGATCACCCCGGAGTCCGCCGGACCCTCGATGACGTACGTGGAGAGGCGGTTGCCGTTGTCGATGTCGACGATGTCGACCTTCTCACCCTCCACCAGGTTCGCCGCGGCCATCAGCTCGCCGCTGATCGTCACGGATCCCACGTAGTGCAGGTCCGCCTGAGTGACGGTGGCGCGGTGGATCTTGGACTTCATCATCGTGCGGAACATGGTCCCCCGCAGAGTCTCGGAACTGGGTACCGGGCGCGACGGCTCCGGTCCTGCGCCGTCGATAGTACGGGATGCCTACCCGACCCGTTCCGGCCCGTGGCTCCGGTGGGACACCTGTCACCCGCAGTGTTCGAAGGGGCTGTTGTAGCTGCTTCCGCCCGTGGCGCCGCCCCACTTGACGCAGGTGCCGGCGGCCGAGGCGCGTACGGGGCCGGCGTAGTAGCCGTAGTCGCCCGAGTCGGTGGCGCGGGTCTTGCCCTGGACCTCGAGGTAGGCACTGGTGGCGGTCTTGCTGCCGAGGGAGGTGCGTTTGAAGGTGGTGACGCAGTTGTAGCCGTTGGAGGTGTTGTAGAGCAGGTAGACGGTTCCGGCGGAGCCGAGGGCGGCCGAGTCGATCACGCTGTAGCCGCTGCCGCACACCTGCTCCGGCGTGTACGGGTTGCTGCTGCTTCCGCCGCAGTTGTTGGACGTCACGGTCTGGACCGGATAGCCGAATGTGACGCCGTTGAACTTGGCCTTCTGGATGTTCGCCGGGTAGGAGGTGGCGTCGGTGCGTACCTCGTAGTGCAGGTGCGGCGAGATGTTGTTGCCCGGCTTGCTGGTGTTGCCGACCTCGCCGATCTTCTGGCCCTGGCTGACCGTGGCGCCCGCGCTCACGGAGCGGACCAGCAGGTGGGCGTAGTACGTGTACCAGCCGCCGCCGTGGTCGATCTTGACCAGGTTGCCGAAGCCGTTCGTCGAACCCTGGTGCGCGGAGATCACGACCGTGCCGGAGGCGGCGGCGACCACGGTGTCACCCAGATCGGCGTCGGCCGTGCTGCCCCGGTTGAAGTCGATCTCCCACGACTGGTGGGCGCTGCTCGCGTTGGAGTTGCCGGTCCAGGACTGGCCGCAGGGGAAGGGGAGCTGGAAGGCAGGCTCCGCCATGGCCGCCGAGGCGGTGGCGACAGCGGTGGCGCTGGTGGTGGTGGCGGCGGAGGCGGCGGCGGCGCCGGTGGAGGCGCCCGCGGTGACGCCGAGCAGCAATGCCAGCCCCGCCTTGACGATGGACGTGAGTCTCATGCCGATCCTTCCTCGCGGCCGACCGCCGGATTCTCCTGACGAAAGCCGCGAACTGACTGTGACAGCCCGTCGAAAGGTGCTGATGGGAGCCAAGGGTCCGGATTGACCGCACATGGAACATCCAAAATCCATACGAAGGGCTGGCGAAGGCATGACATAAGGCGATAAATGGTGGCAGTGCCTCTGTAAGAGGAGCAGGCGGTCATGACGGTTGATCAGCCCACGCACAGAGTCCTCGGCTCGCTGGACGTCCGAATATCGGGGCGGCCCCTCCGGATCGGTGGTCCGAAACCGCGGATGCTGCTCGCCACGTTGCTGCTCGACGCCAACCGGACGGTCAGCACGGAGCTGCTCGTCGAGGTGTTGTGGCCCAGGACCCGCCCCCGTTCTGCCGTCGCGAACCTGCGCACCTACGCGAGCGCGCTCCGCACCGCACTCGGCCCGGCCGGCACGGGCATCCAGACCAGGCCCGGTGGCTACGCCATCGAGGTGGCACCGGACGACCTCGACGTCCTGATCTTCGAAGAGCTGGTCGAGCGAGCCGGGCGGGACCCGGCGGGCGCGGGTTCTCACCTGCGCCGCGCGCTCGCGCTGTGGCGCGGCGCCCCCCTTTCCGACCTGCCCGGCAGCCCGCTGTGGGACCGCCGCATCGAGCGGATCTCCGGGGTACGGCTCCGCGCCGCGGAGGAACTGGTCGCGGTGCGCCTGGCCGCGCGGGAGTACCCTGCCGCGATCGCCGAGTTACGCGGCCTGCTCGCGGAGCACCCGTTCCGGGAGGACCTCTGGCAGCGGCTCATGCTCGCGCTGCACTGGAGCGGCAGGCAGGCCGAGGCGCTGCGTTGCTACGGAGAGATCCGGCGGCGACTCGTCGCCGAGCTCGGCGTCGAACCGGGCCCGGAACTGCGGCGGATCCACCTCGCCATCCTGTCCGGAGACGCCACCGCACTGCCCGGGAGCGTGGTCGCCTCGCCAGGGGAGGCGGGTACCGAGACGAGGAAGACGCCCGTAGCCGTTCGGCATGCCGTTCCCGCGCCGCGCCAGCTTCCCCCGGACGTTCCGGACTTCACCGGTCGCGCGGAAGCCGTCGCCGCGCTCCTGGACGTGCTGGCGCTCGCGGCCCCGACTCCGTCCGCGCGCCCAACCCCGCCGTCGGCCGTGCCCGCACCCGGGTCCCTGACTGGGCCACCGTCGAGGCTCCCGAGCGGGCCTCCGGTGATCGCCGTGATCGTCGGGCCTCCAGGCGTGGGCAAGTCGGCGCTCGCGGTCCACTGCGCGCAGGCCGTACGGGATCGGTTCCCGCACGGGCAGCTCTACCTGTGCCTCGGCGGGGTGTCCGGCGCCCCCGCCGAACCCGCCGACCTGCTCGCCGAGGCGCTGCGGGCGCTCGGGATCGCCGGAGCCGCCCTGCCGTACGGCGTGCACGAGCGGGCGGCGCTCTACCGGTCGTTGCTGGCCGAGCGTCCCATGCTCGTGCTGCTCGACGACGCCGCCGGTGGTGCCCAGCTCCGGCACCTGCTGCCCGGCAGCGGCTCGGCCGTACTCGTGACGAGCAGGCGGCGGATCACCGAGATTCCCGGCGCGGCTCTGGTGGAGCTGGACCCGCTGCCGCGACCCGAAGCGGTGGAGCTGCTCGGCAGGATCGCCGGCGCCGACCGGGTCGGCGCCGAACCGGAGTCGGCCGCCGCCATCGCACGGGCCTGCGGGTACCTGCCCCTGGCCATCAGAATCGCCGGAGCGCGGCTGGTGGGGCGGCCGGGATGGACGCTGCGCGTCCTCGAAGAGCGGCTGGCGGACGAGTCCACCCGCCTTGGCGAGCTGCGGGCGGGCGACCTGGAGGTACGGGAGAGCCTCGGACGGAGCTACCGCCTGCTGCCCGCCGACGCCGCACGGGTGCTCCGGGCGCTCGGGACGCTCGGCTCGCACCCGCTCCCCGCGTGGGTGGTGGACGCGGTGCTCGACCGGCACCGCGCGGACGATGTGATGGACGTCCTCATCGACGAGAACCTGCTGCGACAGGTCGGCACCGACACGCTCGGACAGCCCCGATACCGGCTGCACGACCTCGTCCGCTGCGACGCCAGGGAACGCGCGGCACGTGATCCCGATCCCCACGCCCTTGCCCGCGTCGTGGGCGCCTGGCTGGTGGCGGCGGAACAGGCCACCGCGGGGCTGCCCACCACCGTCTTCAGCGTCACGTCCACGGCGGCGACGCGCTGGACGCCGGCCGTCGACACGCTCGGGCGGCTCGCGGAGAACCCGCTCTCCTGGTTCGACCAGGAACGGGACACCCTCGCGCGGGCGGTGGAGTCGGCGGCCGGAGCCGGGCTGGCCGGCTCGGCCTGGGGACTCGCGGCGGCCCTTGTGCCGTTCTTCGACCTGCGCTGCCACCTCGGCATGTGGCAGCGCACACACCACGCGGCCCTCGACGCCGCCCGCGCGGCCGGAGACCGGCACGGCGAGGCGGCCATGCTCCGCGGCCTCGCGCAGGTGTGCCTCTACCAGGACCGCTACCGCGAGTCGGGGGAGATGTTCCGGCGCTCCCGCGCCATGTTCCGGCAGGTGGGTGACACCAGAGGCGAGGCGATCTCCATCTGCGGGCTGGGCGCGGTGACCCAGTTCCGCGACGATCACGCCACCGCGTTCCGCTATTTCCGGCAGGCCCTCGCGATGTTTCTCGGGCTGGAGGACCGGCAGGGCGAGGCGTACGCCCGGCAGGCGATCGGCCGCGTCTGGCTGAAGTCGGGCGACCTCGCGCAGGCGGCGGAATGGCTGGACGGCGCGCTGCGGCTGGCCAGGGACATGGGCGACGCCCACCGCGAGGGATGCGTCTCCATGCAGGTCGGACGCCTGCACGACCTGGCCGCGGACACCGAGGCGGCGATGCGTTTCCAGGGGCGGGCGCTGGACATCTTCGAGAGCCTCGGCGACCGGCACTGCGGGGCCTACGCGATGCAGGGGATCGGCGGCCTCCAGGCGGCGCGCGGCGACCTCCGGCCCGCCTTCGTCCAGCTCGAACGCTCGTTGACGATCTTCCAGCAACTCGGCGACCTGAGCGGCGCCGCCGCCAGCACCCAGATGCTCGGCGAGTTGCACCGATCCGCGGGGCGTACCGGCCTGGCCAGGGACTACCTGGACCGGGCCGTCTGCCTGCGCCGCGGCCTCCGCGCCGGAGCGGGCGCGTAGCGGAAGGCCGCGGGCGCGGGTAGTGGTCGAAGGTAGGGCCGCATGGCCCTGGTCGGCAGCAGCCGGACGAAGTGGGGTTGGACCATGAGGTCATCCGTATCGCGGACGCCGCCGCCGCCGTCGCGGGCCGCTTCGCCGTCGTCCGCCGCCGCGCCCCACGGCCTCGCGGCCCACGAGGTCGTCCTGATGATGGACACCGACCCGGTGCACGGGCTGGACGACGACGAGGCGCGACGCCGGCTGGCGCGGTTCGGCCCCAACGTGCTGCCCGCCTCGGCGCGCGACAACACGCTGATGCGGATGCTGCGCCAGTTCCACCACCCGCTGATCTACATCCTGCTCGCCTCGGGTGTGATCACGGCCGTGCTGGGCGAGTTCGTCGACTCCGCGGTGATCTTCGGCGTCGTGCTGATCAACGCCGTCGTGGGCTTCGTCCAGGAATCCAGAGCGGAGGCCGCGCTCGACGCCCTGCGGTCGATGGTCCGTACCGAGGCCAGGGCGGTACGCGGCGGGCACGTGCGGCCGCTGCCCTCGGAGGAACTCGTCCCCGGAGATCTCGTCCTCGTCGAGGCGGGGGACAAGGCGCCCGCCGACCTTCGGCTGGTCCGGTCGTCGGAGTTACGGGTCGACGAGTCCGCGCTCACCGGAGAGTCCGCCCCGGTGGCCAAGGACGAGGTCGTCCTGTCCGCGGCGACGCCCGTGGCCGACCGGCGGAACATGGTCTACTCCGGGACGCTGGTCACAGCCGGCACCGGGGCGGGCGTCGCGGTGGCGACCGGCGCGCGGACCGAGCTCGGCGAGATCCATCGGCTGGTCGGCTCGGCGGAGCTGCTGGCCACGCCGCTGACCGAGAAGCTCGCCCGGTTCAGCAAGGTGCTCACCGTGGCCATCCTGGCGCTGGCGGCGGTGACCTTCGTCATCGGCCTGATCAGGGGCGAGGGCGTGGTCCCGATGTTCACCGCGGCGGTCGCCCTCGCGGTGGGCGCGATCCCCGAGGGGCTGCCCGCCGCCGTCACCATCACGCTGGCCATCGGGGTGGCCCGGATGGCGCGCAGGCGGGCGGTCATCCGGCGGCTGCCCGCGGTGGAGACGCTGGGCGGCACCACGGTCATCTGCTCCGACAAGACCGGCACGCTGACCGAGAACCAGATGACGGTCCGCACGCTGTGGACGCCCGAGGGCGATCGCTACGACGTCAGCGGTTCCGGCTACGCCCCCGAGGGCGAGATACGCGAGCCCGGCGGCGCCGTGGTCACATCGCCCACGAGCGGGGCGTTGCGGTGGTGCCTGCTGGCTGGCGCGGCGTGCAACGACGCGACGCTCGCCCGGCAGGACGGGCGGTGGACGCTCACCGGCGATCCCACGGAGGGCGCGATGCTGGTGGCCGCCGCCAAGGCCGGCCTGGACCGTGACGCGCTCACGGACGCCTACCCGCGTGTGGCGGCCATCCCGTTCAGTTCGGAACGGCAGTACATGGCGACCCTTCACCGGGCGCGCGGCGGCGACCACGTCGTCCTGCTCAAGGGGGCGGTGGAACGGGCGCTCGACCTGTGCGACACGTGGATGGACGCCGACGGCGGCGTCCGGCCGCTGGACGGCGACGCCGTGCTCCGGGCCGCGGACGAGCTGGCCGCCGGTGGCCTCCGGGTGCTCGCCACCGCCGTGCGCTTCGACGCCGAGCCCGCTCGGCGCGGGGAACCCGAGGAACTCGACGAGCGGGGCCTGCGGGGAACGATGGTGCTGACCGGCCTGCAGGCCATGCTCGATCCGCCGCGCGCCGCCGCGGCCCGGGCCGTGCGGGCCTGCCATGCCGCCGGCATCGAGGTCAAAATGATCACGGGGGATCACGCGGCCACGGCCACGGCGGTCGCGAGGGGGATCGGCCTGCTCGGCGACCACAGCGACCATGAGGTGCTGACCGGGGCCCAGCTCGCCGGGCTGCCCGAGGAGGAGTACCCGGGCGCGGTCGAGCGGGCCCGGGTCTTCGCCCGGGTCTCACCCGAGCAGAAGCTCCGGCTGGTCGACGCGCTGCAGTCCCGCGGCCAGGTGGTCGCGATGACCGGCGACGGCGTCAACGACGCCCCCGCGCTGCGGCAGGCGAACATCGGCGTCGCCATGGGCAGGAACGGCACCGAGGTCGCCAAGGAGGCCGCCGACATGGTGCTCACCGACGACGACTTCGCCACCATCGAGGCGGCCGTCGAGGAAGGACGCGGCGTCTTCGACAACCTCACCAAGTTCATCGTCTGGACGTTGCCGACGAACATGGCCGAGGGTCTGGTGATCCTGGTGGCCATCCTGTTCGGCGCGGCGCTGCCGATCCTGCCCACGCAGATCCTGTGGATCAACATGACGACCGCGGTGGCGCTGGGCCTGATGCTCGCCTTCGAACCGAAGGAGGAGGGGATCATGGGCCGCCCGCCGCGGGACCCCGCGCGGCCGCTGCTCACCGGCTCCCTCGTCGCCCGCGTCCTGCTGGTCTCCACGCTGCTCGTCGGCGGATCCTGGTGGTTGTTCCAATGGGAGCTCGCGAACGGCGCCGACGAGGCCGTGGCGCGTACCGCGGCGGTGAACCTGTTCGTCATGGTCGAGCTGTTCTACCTGTTCAGCTGCCGCTCGCTCACCCGCTCCATGTGGCACGTCGGCCTGTTCAGCAACCACTGGATCATCGGCGGGGTGACCGTCCAGATGGCCGGCCAGCTCGCCCTCACCTACCTGCCGGTCATGAACCGCCTCTTCCACACCGCCCCGATCGGCCTCCCGGTCTGGTCGCGGATCATCGGCATCAGCGCGCTGGCCTCGCTCGTCGTCGCCGTCGACAAGCGCGTACGCCGCCGGCTCATGTGAGGCGCGTCTCTCCGCGCGCGTCGTGGTCGTAGCGTCGGCGCACCCGGGGGAGGAGGCTCCGCCACAGCCGCCGCCACACCCATCCGGGGAGCACCGGGCTGCGCTCCTCACGCTCGACCCGGCCCCTGCGGTGTGCCAGTGGGCCGGCCGAGCCGGGGTCGTAGCTCAGCCGGTACTCCACCGCGCACACGTGCCGGACGTTCTTGTAGCCGTAGTGCGCCGGGGCGACCAGGCGCACGGGAGCCCCCTGTTCCCCGGTCAGCGGCACGCCGTCGAGCCGGTCGGCGAGCAGGACGTCCTCGGCGAGAGCGTCGGCCAGCGGCAGGCAGCTCCGATAGCCGTCCAGTCCCGTGAAGGTCACCCAGGCGCACTCCGGATGCGGCCGTACCCGTGCCGCGAGCACCTCGTGCGCCGCCCGGAACGGGACGCCGCCCCAGAGCAGATCGGTCGCACTCCACGTCGTCACGCAGTGCAGGTCGCCGACCTGCTCCCGGCGGCCCGGCAGCGCGAGCAGCTCGGCGAGTTCGATCTGGACCGGCCGCCGCACCACGCCCGACACCGACAACACCGGCCGTGCGGGCACCTCCGGGCGGACCCCGGCGAATCTGGGCAGGCCGAACCTCCGCAGCGGGGCCAGTGACTGGCCACGGGGCAGCCCGCTCATGAGCGCGCCCCCGGTGTCAGGCGCATGGCCAGGTGGTACACCTCGCGCAGATCGCCCGCGGTCATCGGCGGGGCCATCTGACCCGCTCCGATCAGAACGAGGTAGAGCAGGCGTGCCATCGGCACGGCGTCGGCCTCGGCGCCGCCGGTCTCCCGCCACAACGATCGCAGGTAGTCGAGGCGCAGGGCGTCGACGCGCTCCTGCGTCGCGCGGACCTCGCCATCCTGCGCCGCCCAGGCCCGTACGGAGATCTCCACGCGGGAGCGGTCGTCATCCTCGGCCAGTACGAGGGAGAGGAGTCGGTCCAGCCTGGCGAGGGGAGAGCCGCCCGAGCGCTCCACCTCGTCGATGTAGCGGGTGGTGTACTCCGCCGCGAAGTGTTCGAGGAGACCGGTCCTGTACCCCGCCATGCCCTTGAAGTGGTGGTAGAAGGAGCCCTTCGTGAGACCGAGCCGCCCGCACAGGCGCTCGATGGTCAGCGCGGGCGCCCCCTCCTCGCTCAGCACCCTGAGCCCCGCCTCAAGCCAGTCCTGCCTACTCGCCATGCGCTCGTCCCGTCCTGTCGCCCTGCCCGGGAAATACCATACGGTATGGTACGCCCGTTGAGGAACGGTCGGCTTCCCGGCGGACGAGGACCGAAGCGGCCGGATTGTCGGCACCGGCCACTAGGGTCGGCGGATCTGGCAACGATGATCACCGATGATCAGGAGGGCCGGCATGGGCCGGACGACACGCCCTCGCCCCGTGGGTGGCACCTCACCGATCCCTATCCGATGGTCTGTGACTGCGGCGAGGACATGCGGCTGCTGCTGAGGGTGGCCAGCTCCGAATGGGACGGCGACGCCGCGTGGCGGCCCGTCGAGGACGAGC
This sequence comes from Microtetraspora glauca, assembly GCA_001570385.1. Classification (GTDB taxonomy): domain Bacteria; phylum Actinomycetota; class Actinomycetes; order Streptosporangiales; family Streptosporangiaceae; genus Microtetraspora; species Microtetraspora glauca. Next base: position 99,138 of record BBYL01000018.1, read on the forward strand.
CCACGGGCACGGAGCCGCGCTATCCGAGGGCGGACGAGCCGACGATGATCGTGATCGGGCGGGGGTACAGCCTCTGGATCTTCATCTGTCCCGGGTCGTACGACCACCCCCACCAGGTGAGCATGCGGTGAGAGCCGGGGAGGGAAGCCCTGTGTGTGTCCGGGAACGGCATTCTCCCCGGCCCTCGCCCGTCTTGACTAGGGATCATCACAAAATCCGTACATAGATCCTCAAGGCCGATATGTCCCCGTAAGATCCGCTCAGACGGAGGGCGAGGGCATGGCTGATCATGACGAGACGGCGCCGGCGGGGATCAACCCGGCGGTTCCCAGCGTGGCACGCATGTACGACTACTATCTCGGCGGCAAGGACAACTACGCGTCCGACCGCGCGGCCGCCGAGAAGATGATCTCCTTGGTCCCGAACATCCGCGAGGTCGCGCGGGCGAACCGCGAGTTCCTCGGCCATGCCGTACGGCTCCTGGCCGAATCGGGTATCAGGCAGTTCCTCGACATCGGCACCGGACTGCCCACGCAGCAGAACGTCCACCAGGTGGCAAGGGAGGCGGCGCCGGGTGCCCGGGTCGTCTATGTCGACAACGACCCGATCGTGCTGATCCACGCGCGGGCGCTGCTCGCGAACAACCGGGACACCGTCGTCGTGCAGGGCGACGTCAACGAGCCCAAGGCGATCCTCGACGACCCCGCGGTCAGGGAGAAGATCGACTTCTCCCGGCCGGTCGCCGTGCTGATGCTGGCGATCCTGCACTTCGTCCCGGACGACGAGAGCGCGGCGGCGATCGTCGCGCGGTTCCGCGACGCGATGGCGCCCGGGAGCTATCTGGTCCTCTCCCACGGATACACCGGTGAGATCGGCGGCCGGACCGACCGGGAGGTCCGCGACCTCTACACCACGACGGCCACGGGGTCGGTCAAGCCCAGGGACCACGCCGAGATCGCCGCGTACTTCGACGGCATGGAGCTGCTCGAACCCGGCCTCGTGCCAGTGGACGCCTGGCGTCCGGGCCGGGGGCGGGACGCCGTGGTCGATCTGAGCAGGCCCACCGTGCTCGGGGGGGTCGCCCGGCTCCCCTGAACGCTCCCCTGAACGCTCGCGGTCGGCAGCGGGCGGAAGGCGGAGGACGACGCCCTCTCTTCGGTGGCGCTCTCTCGAAGACGTTCTTGGATCACGCGGCCCGGTAGGGCGGCGAGGTCACGCCGTTCTGGCCCATTCGATCAGGCTCTGGGCGGTGTCGAACCGCCGGTTGGAGGCGGACTCGCCGAGGATGACACCGATCAGCCGGTGCCCGTCGCGGTCGGCGGCGAAGGTCAGGCAGTAACCCGCGGCCCGGGTGAAACCGGTCTTGACACCGAGCGCGCCCGGCGTGCCGAGCATCTTGTTGGTGTTGGTCCAGGTGTGGGACCGGTGCGCCGCGGTGCGCGGGACGTAGTGGCTCTGGGAGGAGGTGACGGTCCTGAAGGTCGCGTCACGCAGCGCCACCTCAGCGAGCCGCGCCTGGTCCCGCGCGGTGGAGTAGCCGTCGCCGCCGGACATGGGCAGCCCGTCGGCGTTGACGTACTTGGTGTCCTTCATGCCGAGCTGGCGCGCGGTGGCGTTCATCTTGCCGACGAACCCGTCGAGCCCGGGGCCGTACGTGCGGGCCAGCGCGTACGCCGCGTCGGCGCCGGAGGGAAGCATCAGGCCGTACAGCAGGTCCTTGACCGCGACCCGCTCGCCGGGCCGCAGGTCGGCGCTGGTGCCGCCGTTGTCGTCGGCGTGCCGGACGTCGGCCGAGGTGATCGTGACGGTGTCCGTCAGCTTGGCCTCCTTGAGGACGACGAGTGCCGTCATCGCCTTGGTCAGGCTGGCCACGGGCATGCGCTCGGTGCCCTGCTTGCTGAGCGCGACCTTGCCGGTCGTGGCGTCGATCAGATATGTCGCGCGCCCATAGGTCGCGGGAGCGTTGTGCGCGGTCTCGGTGACCGGAATCCGTGTCGGAGTGGCCTGCGCGACCGCGGGCGTGGTGAGCCCGGCGGCGAAGGTGAGGAGCGTTGCGCAGACGGAGAGTCGAACTTTCCCGTTGAGCATTTCCCCAGGTTGCCATGTGTTTGACAGTGCCTTTGACGAAAACGGGCGCTCCGTTGGTAAAAGTTTGCCGCCCTATGGAACCGCCCGTGGAACCGCCCGTGAACCGCCCGGGGAACCGCCCGTGGGACGCGCCCTTCGCGAGCGCGCCGTTCGTTCAGCTCGCGGCGAGCTCGTAGCCCGCTTCCTCGACGGCGTCCCGTACCAGGGCGTCGTCAAGGGGGCCGTCGCTCGTCACGGTCACCGTGCCGGTCGCGAGCTGGACGTCGACCGCGGTGACGCCGGCGACCCTGCCGATCTCGGACGTCACCGTGCCCACGCAGTGGCCGCAGGTCATGCCGGTGACGGTGTACGTGCTGACGCTCATGTCGCTCCTTCGTCACATACCCCGGGTGGGTAACGATCCAGGGGAAAGATAGTGACGCGGGAGGCGCCACGCAACGATACCCACCGGCGGTGTGGCGTGATCCACATCACACGTTCCCGGAATCCCCGCGGGGAGCGTCCTCCGCGCGGTCACCTCCCTGATCCACACGGCTTGAGAAACCCCTAGGGGGTATGTTACGTTCGCCGCCGGAAAGATACCCCCGGCGGGTATCCGGAATAGGAGGACCATATGTGCACGGCATGCTCATGCGGTAGCGGAGAAGGCGCCGCCACGACCGTGGCGATCGCCGACGATGCCACGCGCGTCTACGCGGTCAGCGGCATGACCTGCGGCCACTGCGTCTCGTCGGTCTCCGGCGAGATCGGCAAAGTCGCCGGGGTCACCGGCGTGGCCGTCGATCTGCCGACCGGAGCCGTCACCGTCAGCGGGGCGGGATTCTCCGACGAGGAGATCCGCGCGGCGGTGGAGGAGGCCGGCTACGAGCTGGCCGAGACGTCGGCGTAGAAGAACCACACGGAGCGTCCGGAGACGACCCGGACGATCACCGGGAGACCTCCCGGGAGAAAGGGGTGGGCGTGCATTGCCGTGCACGCCCACCTGGGGCCGGTCCGACTCGTCATCACACCCAATCCCCGTCTCGCATCCTATGGTGCGAAGAACCAGGAGACAGGCATGAATGCCGTCAATCCGCGCAGGTGGCAGGCACTGATCGTGCTCGCCGCCGCGCAGTTCATGGTCATCATGGACACATCGATCATCGGAGTCGCGCTGCCCGACATGCAGCGCGACCTCGGCTTCTCGCAGGGCGACCTGCAGTGGGTCTTCAACGCGTACGTCATCGCCTTCGGCGGGTTGCTGCTGCTCGGCGGGCGGTTGTCCGACCTGCTCGGCGCACGCAAGGTGTTCACCGCGGGCTGGGCCGTACTGATCGCCGGGTCGGTCGTCGCGGCGGTGGCGAGCGGCCCCGCGATCGAGATCACCGGCCGGGCGGTGCAGGGCGTCGGTGGGGCGCTGATCGCGCCCGCCGCGATGACGCTGCTGATGATGCTCTTCGGGCACGACCAGCGCGAGCTGGGCAAGGCCATGGCCCTGTACGGCGCGGCCGCCCCGGCGGGCGGCACGGCGGGCGTGTTCCTCGGCGGCGTCATCACCGAGTACCTGAGCTGGCCGTGGGTGTTCATCGTCTACATCCCGATCGGCCTGGCCACCCTGGCCGCCGTTCCCGGGCTGCTTCCCGCCACCCGGGGCAGGCGCGGATCGGTCGATCTCCTGGGCGCGGCCGCGGTCACCGCGGGCATCGCCCTCGCCGTGTTCGCGATCGTCCGGGCTCCCGAGCAGGGCGTCGGCGCCACCGTGGCCCAGGCCGCCGGTGCCGCGGCACTGCTGGTGCTGTTCCTGGCCGTCCAGCGGGCGGTCCGTGAGCCGCTCATGCCGCTGCGGATCTGGCGCACCCCCGGGCTGGCCACCGCGAACCTCGCGATGGCGCTGCTCGGCGCCGCGTGGATCCCGATGTGGTACTTCCTCAACCTCTACCTGCAGCAGGTCCTGGGGTACGGCGCGTTCCCCAGCGGCGCCGCCCTGGTCCCGATGACCGTCGCGATCATGATCTTCATGATCGGCATCACCGCGCGGCTGCTGGGTCGCTTCGGGGCCAAGCCGCTCATCGTGATCGGCCTCCTGGTCCTGGCGGCGGGCGTCGGGGGGCTGTCGCTGGTCCGGTCCGACGGCGCCTTCGTGTCCGACGTGCTGCCCGCGTCGCTGGTCGCGGCGGTCGGCATGTCGCTGGCCTACATCCCGGCCATGATGTCGGCCATGTCCGGCGCGCGCCCGGAGGAGAGCGGTCTCGCCTCGGGCATCGTCAACACCACCTACCAGGTGGGCTCGGCCCTCGGTCTGGCCGTCATGACCGCGATCGCCACCTCGCGGGGCGCGGCCGAGCTGGGGAACCTGCCCAGGCTCACCGACGGCTTCCAGGCCGCCTTCGTCGGGGCGGGCGCGGTGGCCGTGCTCGGCGCCCTGCTCAGCCTGCCGCTCATGCGCGGCAGGAAGGCCGCCACCCAGGAGAGCGGCCGTACCGAGCCGTCGTCGATCGGGGCGTGACCGTACGCGCCGGGGCGCGGCGCGTACGGCCGGCGGAGTGCGGGTCGCGCCCTCCCGGAATACTATAGGGGGGTATGGTGTTATAGTCGGCAGAGCGTGAATGAGAGGGGTGGAGAGATGGCCGGTTACAGTGACACCAAGCAGGAGCACCTCCGGCGGCTGCGCCGGATCGAGGGGCAGGTCCGGGGCCTGCAGCGGATGGTCGAAGAGGACCAGTACTGCATCGACATCCTCACCCAGGTGTCGGCGGCCAGCCGGGCACTGCAGTCCTTCGCCCTGGCCCTGCTTGACGAGCACATGGCCCACTGCGTCGCCGACGCCACGGCGAAGGGCGGCGCGGAGGCGGACGCCAAGATCAAGGAAGCCTCTCAGGCCATCGCCCGGCTCGTCCGATCCTGAACCCCGCGACGCGCGGCTTCTCCTTCCCCATGGACCCCATGGATCCCCGATAGATCTCGAACCACAGGAGTGATCGTTATGACCACCACCACGTACACCGTCACCGGAATGACCTGCGGCCACTGCGTCAGCTCGGTCAAGGAGGAGGTCGGAGAGGTCGCCGGCGTCACGAACGTCGAGGTGGACCTGGCCACCGGCCTGGTGACGGTCGGCAGTGACGGTCCCGTCGACGCGGCCGCGATCGTCGCGGCGGTCGAAGAGGCCGGATACGAAGTGGTGAATCGGTGATGAACACCCCCGCCAAGCTTGGTGCCTACGCCCTCGGACTCGCTGTGGTCTTCGGCGCGACCTTCGGAGTGGGCACCGCCGTGGGCGGCGTCGGCACCCCGCCGGTCGCGAACGAGCACGCCGTCCACGGGGCGAACGACGGCGACGCCGGCGACCACAGCGACGCAGGTGATGCCGGTGATGCCGGCAAGGCGCCCACGGGCTCCACCCAGGCGAATCCGGCCGGTTCCGCGTCCGTCCCAGGAGGGCTCCAAGTGTCCCAGAACGGCTACACCCTCACCCCGCTGACCACGACGGTCGAGCCGGGGGAGACCACGGACTTCAGGTTCACGGTCACCGGGCCCGACGGCAGGCCGGTCACCGGATATCAGGTGCGGCACGACAAGAAGCTGCACTTCATCCTGGTCTCCAGGGATCTCGCGCAGTTCCGGCACCTGCACCCGGTCGAGGCCGGAGGCGGCGTGTGGTCGGTGCCGCTGACCCTTCCCTCGGCCGGCGCGTACCGGATGTTCGCCGACTTCGCCCCGGACGGCGGCAGCGGCATGACCCTCGGCGCGGACCTGTACGCCGCCGGCGACTACACGCCGAAGGCCCTTCCGAGCGCCGCCCGTACGGCGACGGTGGACGGATACACGGTCACCCTCGACGGGGACCTCGTCCCAGGCAGGGCGAGCCGGATCACCCTGAAGATCAGCAAGGACGGCGAGCCGGTCACCGACCTCCAGCCCTACCTCGGGGCGTACGGTCACCTGGTGGCGCTGCGCGGCGGCGACCTGGCCTACCTGCACGTGCACCCCGACGGGGAGCCGGGCGACGGCAGGACCCGGCCGGGGCCGGAGATCGTCTTCTACGCGGAGGTCCCCAGCCGCGGCGACTACCGGCTCTTCCTGGACTTCCAGCACAAGGGCGAGGTGCGTACCGCCGACTTCACCGTCCGCGCGGGCGAGGCCCCGGCGTCCGGTGGCCACGACGAGTCCCCGACCCCGTCCCCGTCCGGTGGGCACGGCGAGCACGGCGAGCACGCGCACTGACGCGGGCGTGACGCGAGAAAGGAGAGACGATGACCTCCATCACCGAGTCTTCCATCACCCAGGACCGGCCCCAGGGCTCGGTCGAGCTCTCGATCGGCGGCATGACCTGCGCGTCCTGCGCCAACCGGATCGAGCGCAAACTCAACAAGATGGACGGCGTGACCGCGACGGTCAACTACGCCACCGAGAAGGCGAAGGTCACCTTCGCCGACGGGATCGTCCCGCAGGACCTGATCGCCGAAGTGGAGAAGGCCGGCTACACCGCGGCGCTGCCCGCCCCGCCCCGTAGGGAGGCCGAGGGCGACGGCGCGCCGGAGGAGCCGGAGGACGAGCTGCGGCCGCTGCGCAACCGGTTGATCACCGCACTGGTGCTCGCCGTGCCCGTGATCGCGATGGCGATGATCCCCCCGCTGCAGTTCACCAACTGGCAGTGGTTGTCGCTGACGCTGGCCGCGCCGGTCGTGGTGTACGCGGGCTGGCCGTTCCACAAGGCCGCCTGGACCAACCTGCGCCACGGGGCGGCGACCATGGACACGCTGGTGTCGCTCGGCACGATCGCCGCGCTCGGCTGGTCGTTGTGGGCGCTGTTCTTCGGCACCGCGGGCACCCCCGGCATGACGCACCCGTTCGACTTCACGATCCAGCGCAGCGACGGCTCCGGCAACATCTATCTGGAGGCCGCCGCGGGTGTGACGGCGTTCATCCTGGCCGGACGCTACTTCGAGGCGCGGTCCAAGCGCCGTGCCGGCGCCGCGCTGCGGGCCCTGCTCGAACTCGGCGCCAAGGACGTGGCGGTGCTGCGGAACGGCGCCGAGGTCCGCATCCCGAGCGATGAGCTCGCGGTCGGGGACCGGTTCGTGGTCCGGCCGGGAGAAAAGATCGCCACCGACGGCGTGATCGAGGAGGGCACCTCCGCCGTCGACGCCTCGATGCTGACCGGCGAGTCCGTTCCCGTCGAGGTGCGGCCAGGCGAGGCGGTGACCGGAGCGACCGTCAACGCGGGCGGCCGCCTGGTGGTCCGGGCCACCCGGGTCGGGTCCGACACCCAGCTCGCCCAGATGGCCAAGCTGGTCGAGGAGGCCCAGACCGGCAAGGCGCAGGTCCAGCGGCTCGCCGACCGGATCTCCGGGATCTTCGTCCCGGTCGTGATCGCGCTGGCACTGGGCACGCTCGGCTTCTGGCTCGGCACCGGTGACGGTGTGGGAGCGGCGTTCACCGCGGCGGTCGCCGTGCTGATCATCGCCTGCCCCTGCGCCCTCGGCCTGGCCACCCCGACCGCGCTGCTCGTCGGGACCGGCAGGGGAGCCCAGCTCGGCATCCTGATCAAGGGACCCGAGGTGCTGGAGTCCACCCGGAAGATCGACACGGTCGTGCTGGACAAGACCGGCACGGTCACCGAGGGCAAGATGACCCTGGTCGAGGTGCACACCGCCGAAGGCCAGGACGAGACCGAGGTGCTGCGGCTCGCCGGAGCGCTGGAGCACGCGTCCGAGCACCCGATCGCGCAGGCCGTCGCCAGGGGCGCGGCCGAGCGGGTGGGCACGCTGCCCGTACCCGAGGACTTCGCCAACGTCGAGGGACTCGGCGTCCAGGGCATCGTCGACGGCCACGCGGTGCTGGTCGGCCGGCCGAAGCTGCTGGCCGAGTGGTCGCAGCACCTCCCGGTCGAGCTGGAGCGGGCGTTCGCCGCGGCCCAGGCCGCGGGCCGTACGGCCGTCGCGGTGGGCTGGGACGGCGCGGCCCGTGCCGTGCTCGTCGTCGCCGACACGGTCAAGGCCACCTCGGCCGACGCCATCCGCGACCTGCGCGCGCTCGGGCTGACCCCGGTGCTGCTCACCGGCGACAACGAGGCCGTCGCGCGTACGGTCGCCGCCGAGGTCGGCATCGACGAGGTCATCGCCGAGGTGCTGCCCGCCGACAAGGTGGACGTGGTCAAGCGCCTGCAGTCCGAGGGCCGTACGGTCGCCATGGTGGGCGACGGCGTCAACGACGCGGCGGCGCTCGCGCAGGCCGACCTCGGCCTGGCGATGGGCACCGGCACCGACGCGGCGATCGAGGCGTCCGATCTCACCCTGGTCCGCGGCGACCTGCGGGTGGCGGGCGACGCGATCCGGTTGTCGCGGCGGACCCTGCGCACCATCAAGGGCAACCTGTTCTGGGCGTTCGCCTACAACGTGGCCGCCCTGCCGCTGGCCGCCGCCGGGCTGCTCAACCCGATGATCGCGGGCGCCGCCATGGCGTTCTCCTCGGTCTTCGTGGTCAGCAACAGCCTCCGGCTGCGCGGCTTCAAGTAGGACCCGCCGCCGGCGCGGAGCCGTACCGGCGGGGACGAGAACGGCGGCCCTCGGAACAACGTCCCGAGGGCCGCCGTATCGCGTGTTCGCCGTGCTGCCGGCACGCCGCGAGGGGGATCAGCAGCCGGGATAGGCGTCCGAGGGGAGGCGGCCGCCGGTGAACGCGGTGGTGAAGTCGTCGGCGAGCCGGATGATGGCGTCTCCGCCTTCGACCCTGGACGACCATCGCCGGGGGAGCGCGGCTTCGCCGTACCGCGCGCCGAGGATGTTGCCGCAGACCGCGCCGGTGGAGTCGCTGTCACCGGAGTGGTTGACGGCGAGCAGCAGCGCCCGCTCCACGTCGTCCCCGCCGACCAGCGCGCAGTAGACGGCGATCGCGAGCGCCTCCTCGGCGACCCACGCGCCGCCGAGTGACTCCACCGCCTCGGGTGACGGGCTCCTCCCGGCGGCCGCCAGCGCGACCGCGGCGCGGACCGCGGCGGTGGTCTCCTCGTGCGCGGGCTGCCCGCCGAGCAGGTCCAGGGTCTCCTGTACGGCGTGTTCCAGCGGCGCGCCTCGTACGAGGAAGAAGACGATCGCGGCGCAGGCTCCGGCGGCGAGGTAGCCGGTGGGGTGCCCGTGCGTGATCTGGGCGCAGTCGGCCGCGAGCCGGAAGGCGCGGCGCGCGTCGGAGGCGGCCAGGCCGAAGGGGGCCGAGCGCATGACGGTGCCGCATCCCTTGGAGCCGGGGTTGACCGGCCCCGGCGCTCCGGGGGAGGCGAGCGGGCCGAGTTCGGTGCGCAGGCCGGACAGGCAGGCGTTCCCGGGCGCGCGGCGGGAGTACAGCCACGCCTGCTCGCGAAGCCGGCCGGTGCGTACGAGGCCGTCGGCGGGCGGCGGCACACGATGGTCCTGGGTGTCCAGCCAGCGCAGGTAGGCGTTGCGGACGACCGCCACCTCTGCGCCCCCGAAGCCCCTGCTCCGGGCGCGCAGATGGGCGCGGATCAGCCCCTCCACGGTGAACAAGGTCATCTGGGTGTCGTCGGTGATCAGACCGACGGCGCCGCGCCGGTCGTGGACGAGGTCGGTCAGCCCGTCCCGGCCGTGGACGCGGCGGATGGCGGCGATCGAGTCGAACTCCACGGGAGCGCCCAGAGCGTCGCCGATCGCCCCGCCGATGAGGCAACCGCGCACCCTGCTCCCGAAGGCCGGGTCGTCCGTTCCGGTGTCTGTCGTCGCGCTGTCGGTCACAGCGATGGTCTCCTCTCATACGGCTCGATTCGACCGTAGCGACAGAAACCGGCAACGCGATCAGCGCGGCAGGATCAGCTCGTCGGTCACGGGGGTGCGCTCGCCGACGAGGTGGGCGACCCGCCTTCTGAGTTCGACGGTGGCCTCGGGAGTCATGGAGGCGAGCGCTCCGGCCTGCTCCAGGGTGGCGACCGAGAACCCGACGATCGACTTGCCGGACATCGTGTGCTTGCGTCTTCGCCCGAGGGCGGGGGTGTTCAGTGGTCCTGTCGTCGTTGACGGGGGTTCGGGAGTGGTGCCACCGTTTGTTGCGTGATCGATGAATCTGGCTCGATACACGCCTCACGGTGTGCCAGGGTGATCGCCGATGAGTGACGCGTACGGGGCGATGATCGAAAGCCTCACCGAGGAGTACGACAAGCGGGCCGGGCCGGTCCGTGAGATGTACGGCAGGCTGAGCGAGCTGACCGTGACCTCCCACTCGGAGGACGGGGTGGTCACCGTGACCGTCGGTCCGCGTGGCCAGGTCTGGAACATCGAGCTCGATCCCCGGGTCTACCGAAAGTTGTCCCCGTCCGAGCTGTCGCATTCGATCAAAGGTGAGGCGTGACGACGCCTGGGGGTGGCGGCTACTACGTGCGCTGGGTGGAACTCCAGCGGCAGGCTCAGGTCGTCGACGAGGAACGCGACTTCCTGGGCGAGGTCCGCGCCGCGCTGAACGAGGCGTTCCAGCGCGAGGGCAACCCGCTGGGAGACGACCAGTACGGCGCCCAGTTCCAGAAGAACCTGACTGAGATGAAGACTGGGATCTTCGATGCGTTCGACGCGTACGTCGGCGAGGTCGGGAGTGTGAGCCAGCGTCTGAGGGAGAACGCCGCGAACTACGAGCGGGCCGAGCAGGCGAACGCCCCGGAGCAGCGAACCTGACATGGATCTTGATGGGCTCCTCGTCCCGGACTGGGCGAAACCCTGGGTGGGCTGGGTCGTGGGGATGGACTGGCCCAAGGGGGATGAGTCGGCGTGTTTCCGGTTGGCGGACGCGTGTGCGGCGGCGGCGCGGCTGGTGGTGAGGGGTGGTCCGGCGGGGCGGTCTGGGAGGCAGGCTGCGGTCGGGCTGGATGGGGAGTGGGACGGTGAGGCGCTGAAGGCGTTCGCTGAACATGTCAAGCGGGTGTACGGGGGGCGTGAAGCAGAGCTGGTCAAGCGCCTGGTGCGCGTCGCGCTGGAGTTCAACCGGATCGGTGTGGAGATCCAGTACACCAAGCGGATGATCAAGTTTTCGGTCGCGTTCCTGATCTTTCAGATCGGGTGGCTGCTCGCCGCTGCGACGGGGCCATGGGGTGGGATCTCGCTTGCGCTGATCGGCCCGCGTGTGGTGATGACGCGGATGACGGTCGTCCAGCTTGCGAGGCGGCTGCTGTTCAACGTCGGTTTGTTCGGGGCGCTGGTGGGTGGGATGGACCTGGTGGTGCAGGTGACCCAGTCCCGTCGTGACGAGGTGGATTGGAAGCAGGTGCTGGCGTCGGCGGGGACGGGCGCGTTGACGGGCGCGTTCCTCACGACGTTGTCGGGTGGCCTTTCCCGGTTGTCCACCCCTGCTTTGCGGTTGGGGATGTCTCCTGCAGAGATGTCGATGTTTGAGAAGTTTGTGGCGGCGTCGGGGACGTCGATGTGGGGGATGATGGGGCAGTCCGCTGTGGCGAATGCGGGGGCTACGGCGGTGTCGTTGGGTTTGTCGGGTCAGTTCGACTGGGAGATGGTTCTCAAGGGCGGTACGTCGGGTTTTCTGGGAGGCGCTGACGCGCATTGGGCGAGTTGGGATCCTTCCGGGCGGACGTCGTCCTTGTCCGGGTCTCGTTCCTTTGGGGATCTGTCGGACGTGGCGGGCGATCCGGTGGCGGATCCGTCCCGGTTGTCGGGATCGTCCGATGCGTCGGCGGGGTCGCGATCCGGTGAGCCGTCCGGGGGGACGTCCGATCCGCCGGGCGGCGCGGTGGCCGATCCGTCCACGCGCCGGCCGACCGAGGGTACTGACACCACGTCTCTGGCGCATTCCGTACCGGACGACGGGACGGCCCGGCCGGACGGTACGGCGCGGCCGGAGGGCGTGACTCGCGCGGACGGAGGCGACGCCCGGCCCGGGCACGACGCGGCCCGGCCGGAAGGCGCGGTCGCCCGACCTGATGGAGTGGCGGCCCGCTCGGACGGTGGGGTGACCAGGCCGGAGGGCAGGGCCGCGAGGTCCGACGGGGGGGCTCCCAGACCGGTGGACGGGGGCCGGGCTGAGGGGGCGGCGGCCAGGCCGGATGGAGGCTCGCGTACCGCCGGTGAACCACGCGCCGCTGAGGGAAGGGCATCGCGTGCCACGCCCGATCCGGTACGGCCGGACGCGGAGGGCGGGCCCGCGAAGGGCGGGCCGTCGAAGGGTGATGGCGCACGGTCTTCCGGTCCGGTGGACGAGGCCCCGACGACCGGCGCGCGCCCGGACATCGACCAGTTGATCAATCACTCGGACCCGACGCGGGAACGGGCTCCGGAGAGCGGCACGGCGAACAAACCACCAACCGAGCCTCCGGACCCGTCCGCACGGACCTCCGACGGCTCGGAAACCGCAGACGTCCGGCGTCCAGGGGATGGGGACGGTGCTCGCCGGACCTCTGACGGTGAGGGGGCCAGCGCTGGTGGCCGAGGCGGTGACCCTCGACGTCCGGGGGGTGGTGATGAGGTTGCCGATCTGAGGCCTCCGGGGCGTCCTCACGCTGAGGATTGGGTCGCCGATCTGAGGCCACCCAGGCGGCACCGTGACGGCGACGAGGTCGCTGATCTGAGGCATCCGGGGGATGAGCCTCGTGGGAGGAGTGGTCATCCGCCTTCTGACGTGGGCCTTCCGCGGGCCGACCCTGGAGAGGGCCGTGCGGGACCGCTTCGGCGCGAGAGGCCGGATGAGGCGATCACCGACGGGTTCGCGACCATCCTTGAGCTGGGCGCCGAGCGTGATCGGCTTGCCCGGTCGGGCAGACGGCAGGAGGCCGACGCGCTTTCATCGCAGATCAACGGCCTTCTCGACCGGATGGAAAGGCTTGTCTCCGATCCGGGAGAGCGTGCTTTCTATGAGCAGTACGCGCAGGTGCGGAAGAACATCGAGCTCCTCGCGGAGGAAGAGGGGCTGTCGGTGGACGCGGTCACCGAGATCATGCGGGCCGAGCTGGTGGAACTGCTGGGCGACAAGCCAGTGGTCGTGTGCATACGGACAGAAAATCTGCTGAAAGTACTTGAAGATGGCCGATTCAAGTCGCAGTTCGAGACCGCTCGATCGCGGGGCACTTATGATCCCGTAAAGCGGTCGGCTCTCGAGGAGGCATTGTTCGGCTATCCACCGAACCTTCCGGCCAGGTTGCGGCCTATCTATGGATACGTCAACACCTTGGCTACCTTGGTCGGCTCCAGGGCCGGTCGGTACTCACCCCTTCCCGCTGGCGTCAGTCGGTACGGAGACGCGCAGGTCACGTTGCGGCCCGAGGTGCGGAGACGGACGACCATCTGCGTGGGTGACTCCATTGAGGAGCGCGGGATAACGATGCCCAGCCCAATGCTCAATCCTCGCCCTGTGTCGTTCGGCGCGTTTCCGAACGGTTATACGGGCGATAAAATGAGGCGGCCGTGGCTGCGAGGGATCGAGCGCGATTACGCAGATTCCCGATTCGTGGAGTCGACGTACGTCGAGGCGCAGATCCACGGTGGCGTGACCGTCGCGGACATCGAGCACGTCACGTTTGTGGAGACGCCGTCCCCAGACGTCCAACAGGTTCTCGACGCCGCGGGGATTCCGTGGGACTACCGTTTTCCACTCAGGAGTTACTGAGATCATGGCCAGGATAATCGCGAGACAGGCCGACGGGACGGCTCTCGTCGCCATCGGCTCCACCGGAGTCATCGTCCCTCCAGGCGGCCGGATCCCCGCCGACCCCTCTCTCGCCACGATTGTCTTGGTGGACTCGGCGCTCGCCCATCCCGTGTGGGAGATGGTGGACGAGCCCGTGCCCGAGGGAACGCTGCCCCCGGAGATCGTCGCGGCGATGCGCGCCTTCGCCGACGAGCAGAGCCGGATGGACGGCCCGTTCATGAGGGCGCTGATCCGGCGCCACGCCGAGGAGGCCGAGAAGAGGGCGAACGGAGCGTGAGGCTGAGGGGCTCTCGCGGGTGGGCGAGATCATGGCACACGAGGCCGAGGTCTTCGGCACAGTGCTGGGTCGGTTGGCCTCCTGGAGCGACGACAAGGAGCCCCCTTGGCAACGACACGTACGGCGCGGAGACCGAGAAGGACCCGTCTCAGATGAGGGCGGACTGTTCGGGGCCTTCGATGAATTTGCCCGCTCATACCCCCGTGGGTATGGTGGCCGCATGGAGATGAACGAAGCGATGGTCGGCGACGCGGTGACGCGCCTGCGGCGGGCACACGGCCAGCTCGCCGGAGTGATCGCGATGATCGAGGCGGGCGAGGACTGCACGAAGGTGCTCACCCAGCTCGCCGCAGTCTCCAAGGCGCTGGACCGGGCCGGCTTCAAGCTCGTCGCGAGCGGCCTGCGGCACTGCCAGGCCGCGCAGGAGCGTGGTGAGCAGCCGCCGATGAGCGTCGCCGAGCTGGAGAAGTTGTTCCTGGCTCTCGCGTAAGCCTTCACGAAGGGCTCCCAGCCCTTCTCTATGCCCGCACTATACCCCATGGGGTATAGCTGGAGTCACCCGGGGGCGGCGGCGCCCGGTGGGTAATCCGCACTTCAGCGGGTACCGGAACCGGGAACCGCGCGCCACCTCCTCGGCGGGGTCTCCGCGAGGGCACGCGGCGGTGGACGGCTCGTGGGGTCACGGGCCCGGTGCGCGCCAGAACAACGGGGGAGCGGGATGAAGGCGCTCGTATATCACGGCCCGGGGGCGAAGTCCTGGGAGGACGTTCCCGACGCCACGCTCCAGGAGCCGACTGACGTGGTCGTCCGGGTCGACACCACGACGATCTGCGGCACCGACCTGCACATCCTGCAGGGCGACGTCGCGGCCGTGACCGCAGGTCGCATCCTGGGACACGAGGCCGTCGGCACCGTGACCGAGGCCGGCGACGCGATCAGGGCGTTCCGGGTCGGCGACCGCGTGCTCGTCCCGGCGGTCACGCGGTGCGGCCGATGCGGGTACTGCCTGCGCGGCATGCCCTCGCACTGCCAGACCGTGGGAGGCATCGGCTGGATCTTCGGCCACCTCATCGACGGCACCCAGGCCGAGACCGTCCGCGTGCCGTTCGCCGACACCTCGCTGTACGCCGTACCGGAAGGTGTGACCAACGAGCAGGCCATCTTCCTCGCCGACTCGCTGCCCACGGGGTACGAGGTCGGCGTGCTGGCCGGGAACGTACGCCCGGGTGACACGGTGGCGGTGGTCGGAGCCGGAGCGGTCGGGCTCTCGGTGGTCCTGACGGCGGGACTGTGGGGCGCGTCCAAAGTCGTCGCGATCGACACCGACGGGTTCCGGCTGGACAAGGCGCTCGAGTTCGGCGCCACCCACGCGGTGCGCGCGGGCCCCGGTGCGGTCGCCGACGTCATCGCGCTCACCGACGGGCTCGGCGTGGACGTGGCCGTCGAGGCGGTGGGACATCCGGAGACGCTCAGGACCGCGGTGTCGCTCGTACGGCCGGGCGGCACGATCGCCAACGCCGGCGTGCACGGCTCTCCGGTGGAGTTGCCGATGCAGGACATGTGGATCCGGAACGTGAAGTTGACCATGGGGCTGGTCGACACGGTATCGATTCCCACGTTGCTCACGATGGTCGCCAACGGCCGGATCCCCGCCGAGAACCTGGGCACCCACTCGTTCACGTTCGGCCAGATGGAGGAGGCGTACGACGTCTTCGCGAACGCCGCGGAGAACCACGCGCTGAAGGTCGTGATCAACCAGACCGGTCAGGCGGCGGTGAGGCCGTGACGGAGCAGGGTGAAGGCGCGGTCGGCGGCGCCGACGGCTGACGGGTAGGCGTCCTCCGCGCTCGTTCCCTCGGCGAGCGCCAGCCAGTTGTGCCGCGCCAGCACCCGCTGGACGGCGAGCACCTGTCCGGCCAGGAGACGGGCGGTGAGATCGTCAATGCTTTCGCCGAGCGCTTCGGCGAGCGCCTCCTCGTCCGTGGCCATGTGGTGGAGCAGGCGGGCGGCCAGGCCGGGGGTCGAGAAGACCATCCGGTGGTAGCGGATGACCTCGGCGTCGTCGTTGAGGCCGGTGACGGGATCGCGCCGTGCCAGCCCGTCCAGGAAGTGCCGGTGCAGCGCGGCCAGCGGCTCCTCCCCGGGAGCGCGCCGCCGTACGACGCGTGCGGCCTCGCCCTGGTGGTCGGCGATGCGGTGCAGGACGAGGTCCTCCTTGGTCGCGAAGTATTTGAACAGCGTGGGCTTGGAGACCTCCGCCGCCGCCGCGATCTCGGCCACGGACACCTCGTCGAAGCCGCGCTCCAGGAAGAGCGAGATCGCCGCCGCGGAGATCGCCTCGTGGATCCGCTGCCGCTTGAGTCCGCGAAGTCCTGTCATGCGCACAGCATACCAAGCGTGTTAACTCGGTTAATATCTTAACTGGGTTAATCTAAGGTGGTGCGATGAGCGAACTCGACGAGGAGAAGGTCTACGCCGCGCGATGCGGGGCCGCGCTGCGCGCGATGCTGGACGGCGCCCGGCTGAACGTCATCGTCGGCGAACAGGTGGCGGGCGACCGTTACAGCGCCGAGAGGCTCGGACGTCACCTCAAGAGCCTGGCCAAGGA
The DNA here is from genome assembly GCA_001570385.1 of Microtetraspora glauca. Taxonomy (GTDB): domain Bacteria; phylum Actinomycetota; class Actinomycetes; order Streptosporangiales; family Streptosporangiaceae; genus Microtetraspora; species Microtetraspora glauca. The sequence continues at coordinate 115,742 of BBYL01000018.1, forward strand.
GCTCGCCGAGGAGCCCGGCGGGCCGCCGTTCTTCGGCCGGATGGACTTCGGCACCGGCGCGGACGCGGGCGACCACCGGGGCCGGCGTTACTACATGGGCCGGCGGCACATCTCCGGCGGTGTCGGAGAGCAGCCGATGGTGATCGACTGGCGTGCCCCGGTCGCCCGGTCGTTCTACCGGGCCGGCGCGCGTGCCCCGCAGGGCCTCGCCGTACGCCGCCGGTTCGGCTGGGCGGAGAACGAGCTGACCGGATACGAGGACGAGCACCTCGACCGAGGTGAGGACGAGGGAGCCGGCGGCCGGATCGTCGCGGCGGAGATCGAGCGCCCCCACGTCGGCCCCATGCGCGACATCGTGGCCACCATCCAGCCCGAACAGGACGACCTGGTACGCGCCGGACTGGAGGAGTCGATCTGCGTCCAGGGCGCCCCGGGCACGGGGAAGACCGCCGTCGGCCTGCACCGGGCCGCCTATCTGCTGTACGCCCACCGGCAGCGGCTCCCCCGCACAGGAGTCCTGGTGCTGGGGCCCAACCCGGCGTTCCTGCACTACATATCGGCGGTGCTTCCGGTGCTCGGCGAGGTGGACGTCGAGCAGACCACCATGGAGCGGCTGCTGGGCCGGAGCCCGGCGCGGGCCGAGGACGGCGACGCGGCGGCCGCCGTCAAGCACGACGTCCGCATGGCCACCGTGCTGCGCCGGGCGCTGTACGGCCGCGTGCGAAAGCCGGCCGGGCCGGTCAGCGTGGCCGACGGCTCCGCTCGCCTGCGGGTGTCCGAGGAGGAACTGCGCCGCATCGTGGACGACACCCGGCGCGAGGCCACGCCGTACGCCGTGGGACGCGAGCGTGTCCTGTCCCGGATCGTCTCCGTGCTGGGACGGCAGGCGGAGGCTCGCGGCCAGAATCTCAACGCGGTCTGGACGCGCAGGATGTCCCGCGCGGCCACCCCGTTCCTGGACGCGGTGTGGCCCGCCGTACGACCGGAGGAGGTCGTGGCGGAGGTACTCGGCGACCCCGCCGTGCTGGCGAGGGCCGCCGACGGTGTCCTGACGCCGGACGAGCAGGCGGCGATCCGGTGGGCGAGCCCGCCGCGCACATTCAAGAGCGCCCGGTGGTCCGCAGCCGACGCGGTGCTCATCGACGAGGTCGCCGGCCTGCTGCGACGCCCCGAGGGCTACGGCCATGTGATCGTCGACGAGGCGCAGGACCTGTCCGCGATGCAGTGCCGGGTCATCGCCCGCAGAAGCGAGTACGGCTCGATCACCGTGCTCGGCGACCTGGCGCAGGGCACGACGCCGTGGGCCGCCCGCGACTGGCGGCACCTGCTCGCGCATCTGGGCAAGCCGGAGGCGTCGGTGATCGCCCTGACGACCGGCTTCCGCGTCCCCGGCGCGGTCGCCCGGCTCGCCAACCGGCTGCTGGACATGCTGGAGGTGGACGTGCCGCCGACGCGTTCCTTCCGTGGCGACGGCCGTCTTCGTGTCACGCGGGTGCCCGACCTCACTGAGGCGACGGTCGCCGCGGTGCGCGACGCCCTCCGCCATGACGGCTCGATCGCCGTGATCGCCGATGCCGCGGCCGTGGGCGTCCTGGCGACCGCGCTGGCGGACGAGCTGGATCGGGCGCCGCGGGGAGAACCGGCGGGCGGCGGCGTCCCGGCCGAATCATCCGGCCTGCCCGATCTGTCGGAACTCGCCGATCTATCCGGTCGGTCTGGTACGGCCGATGGCCATGCCCGGGTCACCGTGCTGCCCGCGTCGCTGGCCAAGGGGCTGGAGTACGACCACGTGATCGTCGCCGAGCCGGCGGACATCGTCGAGGCGGAGAGGCGCGGTCTCAACCGGCTCTATGTGGTGCTGACCCGGGCGGTCTCGCGGCTCGACGTGCTGCACTCCCGCCCGCTGCCCGCGGGATTCCCCCCATCGGCGGACGCCTGACGGTGGGAGTCCGTGCCGAGTGGAAAACACGTGGTGGTTACGCCATCGTTGACGGGCCATCGATCGGCAGGACCACCCGAGGTGAACGACGTGAAGAGGCTCATCGCCCGCCTGTGGCGGGCCATCCGCGGCCCGATGCAGTGGCGTCTGCTGTGGCTGGCCCACGCCACGTTCATGGTCGGCGTCACCGGCGTCGTACGCGATTCCGAGGGGCGGGTGCTCCTCCTGAAGCACCGGCTGTGGCCGGAAGGGCGCCAGTGGGGTCTGCCGTCGGGCTACGCCAAGAGGAGGGAGACGTTCGAGGACACGGTCGTCCGCGAGGTGCGCGAGGAGACCGGACTGGACGTCCGCGCGCACCGGCTCGTCCATCTCCGGAGCGGGTTCCGGCTGCGGGTGGAGGTGGCCTACGAGGCCGAGTTCCTCGGCGGCACGCTCAGGACCGACGGCTTCGAGATCCTGGAGGCGGGCTGGTTCTCGCCGGACGACCTTCCTGAAGGGCTGCAGGACTCCCACCACCTTCTGATCAGGGGCGAGAGCGTCTGACACGGAGGCCGGGACCGGACACGAGGTCCGATCCCGGCCGGGGATTCGGTGCTACCGAACGGTGGTTGAGCGTCAGTACTCGACCTTCACCGCGGCTCCGCTGAAGCTCTGGCTCGCGTACAGGCTGACGTAGTGGTAACCGGCGGCCGGGCCGGTGACCGTCAGGGTCTCGCTGTTGCCGGAGCCGGTCGACCGCTGGCTGTACGCCGTCTTCGTGGCCCAGGTACTGGCGCTGTAGTAGAGGTCGGCGTTCCCTGTGCCGCCCGACGAGGTGATGACGAGCCTCGCGGTGCCCGCCGGGACGTACAGGTAGAAGTAGGCGTAGTTGCCGGAGGTCGCCGACACGTTGCTCCGCCGGCAGTTCTTGCCCAGCTCACGGGTGTCGGCCGAGGTGCACTCGGGCGCGGATCCGCCCCCGGACGACACCGTCACCTGCCGGGTGGCCGTCCCGGTCGCGCCGTCGTCGTCGGTGACGGTCAGCGTCACCGTGTACGTGCCCGCCGAGCCGTACGTGTGCGAGGGGTTCGCCGAGGTGGACGACGAGCCGTCACCGAAGTCCCAGCGGCGCGAGGAGACCGTGCCGTCGGAGTCGGTCGAGGTGTCGGTGAAGGTCACGCCGAGACCGCTCGCGGTGAACGTGAAGCCCGCCACCGGCGCCTGGTTGCCGCCGCCGCCCGAGCAGGACCCGGACGCGCACGCGGCCAGCCACGTCCACCAGTCGCCGTCGTAGCGGCCGCCGATCGTGCTCGTCAGGAAGGTGCGCGCGCCGTTCCAGTTCCCGGTGCGGTAGTGACCGAGGACGGTGGCGACGTCGGCCGGGTGCTTCTCGAACATGTACCGCACCGCCAGGTAGCCCCACCGGTAGATGCGCGTGGTGTCGTGCGAGTAGGTGGTGTCCCACAGGGTGCTCAGCGCGTACGTCCGGTTCGCCGCCTCGGCGATCGCGGCGTCGTAGGCGACGTTCCGGTAGGAGTACGAGACGTACTCGGCGAACCCCTCGATCCACCAGATGGTCGGGGTGGTGACGCCGGCGCTGAAGTCGCCGTACATGTCGAACCGGCCGTCGAGGTAGTGGGTGTACTCGTGGTTGAGGTTCCAGATCTGGAACGCCGGCCGTACCCACTCGGCCTCGTAGGCGATGAACCGCGGCTGGTTGCCCGCGGCGGCCGGGTCGCCCTCCAGGTACATGCCACCGTTGTTGGTGTCGATGCCGAACATCGCGCCGGCGTAGGTCTGGTAGTCCGTGCTGGAGTCGAAGACGCAGACCTCGATCGTGGTGTTGTTGTCGTTCGCGACCGGCATGCCGCCGTCCTTGACCAGGGTGTGGAAGTACGCGTCCTGGTTGGTGAGGCTGGCGCAGGAGTCGGCGAGCTGCGCGGAGGTCATGTCCTGGGCGCGGATTTTGATACTCGAACCGCACGAGTACGTGATGGACAGGACGCTAGCCGCGAGCCGCGCCTGCAGGTCGCAGGTGCCGTAGTAGGAGCAGTTGGCCTTGTCGTAGCTGTCGGTCATCTCGGCCACGCCGACCCACAGCGGCGCGGTCCTCCCGGTGATGGCGCTGCGCTGGAGGAGGTCCCTGGCCAGTGGCCGGACCGTGGACAGCAGCGCGGAGTGCTGCAGGAAACGGCCGAGCTCACGGCCCGCGTTGGAGGTCAGGTACGCGCGGTCCGTGCCGAGCAGGTCGAGGTGGTTCACGGCGAAGGAGTCGAGCGTGTTCAGGACGCTGGGGTCGGCCTGGACCGCGGTGACGAACGCCGGCACCTGGTGGCCCCGGAAGAGCACCGTGTAGACGTTGTTGACCGCGTTCAGCATCCACCAGTGGGCGTCGTAGGCGCTGGTGTAGCCGCTCAGCAGCCGCTTCACGACGTACAGGTAGCGGTCGTTCTCCTCGGCGCTGTCGATCAGCGTGACCGCCTCGGCGAGCACCTCGCCGTTGGCGTCGCTGACCGTCGAGGAGCGGGAGTTGCCGAAGAACGCGTCCAGGCCGGCCCGGATCGCGGTCTTCAGCGTCGACCCGTACGAGCCGACGGTGGACGGGTTGTACCAGTGCACGTAGTAGCCCGCCCGCAGGTACAGCACGAGCTGCGCGGTGCCGGTGCTGTTGTCACCGGTGTAGTTCACCGCGTTGTCGCGCAGGCCGTACGCGACGCTGGTCATCTGCGCCTCGCGGAACGCGGCCGCGGCGTCGCCCCCGGTCAGGTTGAAGAGGGTGTTGACGCAGTCCGTGGTGGAGGACGTGATCTGCTGGACGAGGGCGCTTCCGGTACGGCCGGTGAAGTCGCTGACGTTGCACGCGGCGGCGGCCTTGGCCGACGTGGCCGACCTGGACTTCAGCGACGGCCGGGGGTGTGTCGGGGCGGACTCGGGCAGGTCGTAGTCCTGCCGCAGGTGGTCGGTGGACGAGGGGAGCGGCGCGCGGTCCCTGACCGGGAGCGGGGAGCGCTGAACGTGCCGGGCCCCGTCGTCGGCGGTCAGCGCCGGGACCGGCGCGGGTCTGGCGTCTGCGCGAGCCGCCGAGATCGCGGCCGGCTGGAGCAGGAGCCCCAGACCGAGGACGAGGGCGAGCAGCGGTGGTCGTCTGAGCGCGCGCAGGGGTGAGGTGATTCTCACGTGCAACCTCCGGGGGGTGTCGAAGAACGAGCGTGAGGTTGGGTGTTCGGGTGAGGGGCTCCGCGTACGCGGGCCGCGTGGCTCCGGGGTTTCACATCCGGAGGATCGAAGGGGGTGTGCAGCCCGTAGTTTGGTGACGAAATCCGACCAGCGGCCATAAAAGCGGACATAATTGTTGGTTATGGCTCGCCAATCGGCGTGCTCCTCAACCATGACCTCTGCGCGGAAATGGAATCCCGATGGGGAAAGAGCCGGAGGGAGGCCGTGTTACAGGGGGAGTGCCGCGGGGGAGCAGACCGGGGTGAACTCCTCGCTGTGGCGGACGATCCGCTCGACGACCTCGATCTCGTCCGACGCGGGGAGCCACGCGATCTCGCGGCCGGGCAGGTGGTAGGAGATCGACTCCTCCCGGATCCACACCTGCCACCCGGCGCCGGCGTGCAGCACGCTCCGGTCGGCCGCCAGGTGTGACCGGAGACCACGGGCCGTGAGCAGCGTGTGTATCCGCTCGGCGGACCTGCGGCGGGACCTCGGTCGCGGCAGTGCCGGCGGCATCGTCGCCTGGGCGGGCAGGGGAACGGTGAAGAAGACCACCTTTCCCGGACTCGGCGCCGCGCCCAGACGGCCGCGTGTCGGGTGGATGCCCCAGCGCCCGCCGTGCTCCGCGGTCAGGGCGTCCACCAGGTGCAGCCCGCGCCCGCCGGTGGCGTCCGTCGGCGCCGACCGCGGGGGGCGGCGGGCGGGTCCCGTCCATGGCGCGGGGTCGAACACCTTGATCACGATTTCCGGGCCGGTGTGCCGCCGCAGGTAGGCCCACAGCTCCGGTCGGCCCGCCCCCGATGATGTCCGTTCAGCCCGGTACGCGTGCAGCAGCGCGTTCGTGGCGATCTCTGAGGCGATCACCGTGGCGTCGCAGGTCAGGTCGCGCGGCATGCCGAACTCGCGGGACACGGATCGTACGGCCGAGCGTGCGAACTCGGCGCACGTCGCGTCCAGCGGCAACGGCCAGGCGGGGAAGCCGCCGTCGCTCAGGTTCGCCGGGATGTCCATGGCTCGGTTCCGGGGTGGAGATCAGCCGTGGTCAGGACCATGTCGCGCTCCTTCGCGGCGGCCCGGGAACGGGCGCCGGGCGTGGCCGTGATCCACGGCCGAGTGGTCCCCGGACTTCCTTTCGGTGAGCGTAGGGAGAAGGGGAGGGAACGGCGGGATGGGGATGGGGGAGTTGTACGTGGCAGTTTGTCCGGGGAACCCGGCCGGCTGTTATTAGTTGTCGCATAATTCTCGGTTATGGATCTCGATATCCGGCATCTCCGTATGATTTGCGCGATAGCGGAGTCGGGCAGCCTGACAAGGGCCGCTGCCCAGGTGGGGCTTTCCCAGCCGGCCATGACCAACCTGCTGCGCCGGGTCGAGAGTCTCGTCGGGGGCGCGCTCTTCGTCCGCAGCCGCTCCGGCGTGGAGCCGACACCGCTGGGCGACCAGGTCATCGCCCGCGCCCGGATCGTGCTGTCGGAGGTCGACACGCTGTTCGGTGACCTGCGCGGAGCTTCCGGCGCGGCGGGTTCCCTCCGGCTGGGATCGGTGCACGTGGCCTGCGTGGGGAGCATCGTCAACCGCGTCGGCGACGCGCTTCCCGGACGCGAGATCTCACTGCGCATCGAGCCCTCCGCGGTGTTGCTGGCCGAGGCGCTCACCCACGGCCGTCTCGACGCGGCACTGCTCGGGGTGATCGAGGGATTCGACGTCATGCTGGCGGCGCCGGTCGTCAGCAGGACGCTGGTCCCCCGGTATCCGATATTCGTCGCGCTCTCCGCCGCGCACCCGCTGTCGGGGAACGAGGAGATCCGGTTGGCCGACCTCAAGGACGAGTCCTGGATCAGTCCGCCGGGCGCCGACGACGGCTCCCTCGCGGCGCTGCGGGCGTCGTGCCGCGCGGCGGGCTTCGAACCCGACATACGCTTCGAGGCCCCGAGTGGAGCCGCGCGGCCGCTGGTCGCGGACGGGCACGGGGTGCGCCTGGTCGATCCCTCCTGGCCCGCGCCGGACGGGACCGTCGTACGGCCTCTCGCCGGAGAGCCGCAGGTCGCCCGGTTGCTCGTCGCGTGGCGCAGGGATCGCCTGAGCGACGCGACCGCCGGGGCGATCTATCGCGGCCTGGCCGCCGCTTTCACCGACCATGTGGACGACAATCCCGTCTTCGGACGCTGGTGGGACGCGCACCCCGAGGTGCATCCGCTGCTGTGACGCCGATGTGGCGATGCCTCATTTCCATTAGGAAACTTTCCTAATGAAAACGCCATGAGGGTCCCCACGTCAAGACTTCCGCGCACTCGGCCGTGCACGGCGCGTTCGCCACCGGCGGCCCTCCAGCCCGCATGCGGCGGTCTCGGTCAGGGACCCTTCGCATGTCCACCGGTTCATCACCGACGATCCCGGTCCCCTCGGCGAGAACGGCGCGGAGACCGTGATCGTCGGCCGGGTCGTCAGGCGTCCCGGTGTGCGCCCCGCGCGTGCCCGGTGGTCGCGTCGGGTTCGCCCACGGCGCTGCGCTCGGCGGCGTCGGCGGTGTCCCCGTCGTGACCGCTCCGCCGGGGCAGGCGGGTCATGAGGAGCGCGAGGAGGGCGAAGAGGACCGCGCCGATCAGGCCGACGGTGACCAGCCCGCCGGTGAACGCGTCGTGCGCGGTGCGCAGGAGCTCGGCCGCGTCCGCCGGGGGCAGGCCCGCCGCCGCGCCGTTCGCGCCCGCGACGGTCTCGCGGGCGGCCTGGGCCGCCTCGGCCGGGACCCGCGACGGGACGGCTCCGGACATGTGATGGCGGTAGACGGCCGCGCCGACGGTGCCGAGGACGGCCACGCCGAGCGTTCCCCCGAGGAAGTTGCTGGTCTCCGACATCGACGCCGCGGAACCGGCCCGCTCCGGCGGGACCGATCCGACCACGATGTCAGTGCCGAGCGCGAACAACGGCCCGGTGCCCAGCGCGAGTACGGCGATGCCCGCCACGATCAGTACCGGCCCCTGCCGGTCGCCGCCGACCTCGGAGACCAGGGCGAGTAGTCCCGTGCCGGCCGCGGACAGTGCCAGCCCGCCGGCGATGGCGGCGGTGGGGGAGATCCGCCGGACGATCACCGGGGTCAGCATGGTGCCCAGGGCCACGGCCAGCCCCATCGGCGCGAACCACAGCGCCGCCTCCGCCGGGTCGAATCCGAGGACGCTCTGGAGATACTGCGTGACCAGCAGGCCGGTCCCGGCCATGACCACCCCGGCGAGCGCCAGCGCGACCAGCACCAGGCGGAACGAGCGCCGGGCGAGCAGGCGCAGGTCCAGGAGCGGGTCGCGCAGCCGCATCTGGCGGCGGGTGAAGACGACCGCGAAGACGGCGCCCACGGTGAGTGCCGACAGCGGGACGGCCGACAGGCCGGTGCCGCCGACCGCGAGCTGCTTGATGCCGTACACGATCGGCAGGATCGCGAGCAGCGAGAGGGCGACGCTGGCCGGGTCGAGCCGTCCGGCGTCCGGGTTGCGGAACTCGGGCAGCAGGAGCGGCCCGGCCAGCAGCAGGATGACCATGATCGGCACGGCCAGCAGGAACACCGACCCCCACCAGAAGTGCCGCAGCAGGATCCCGCCGAGCACGGGCCCGAGGGCGGCGCCGGCGAACTGGCAGGTCGCCCAGACCGCGATCGCCGTGCCCCGCTGTGCCGCGTCCCGGAACATGTTGCCGATCAGCGCCAGGGTCGAGGGCATCAGGGTGGCCCCCGCGACGCCCAGGACCGCGCGGGAGCCGATCAACATCGCCGGGCTGACGGAGTACGCCGCCAGCAGCGAGGCGAGGCCGAAGGCGGTCCCACCGATCAAGAGCAGCCTGCGGCGACCGATCCGGTCGCCGAGCGTGCCCATCGTGACGACGAGACCGGCGACCATGAACCCGTAGATGTCTGTGATCCACAGCTGTTCGGCGCCGCTGGTGCCGAGATCCGCGCTCAGATGTGGCAGGGCCAGGAACAGTGAGTTGATGTCCAGCGCCACCAGCAACGTGGGCAGCGTCAGCACCGCCAGTCCGGCCCATTCGCGCCAGCCCGCTTTCGGAGCATGGGGCATGAGATGTCCTTCCTCGTCGACTCGAATGGTCCGCGCAGATTCGCGGTCCCCCCACAGGGGGTCGGAGCGGGAAGCCGATTCTTGCGCCCGGCCGCGGGGATCCTGGCGCGCGACATGCGGGTTCCCGGGAAACCCCGGGCGGACGCCGGGTTGAATGGATGCACGGACGTCCGGAAGCACGCCCGGAAGTACGTCCGGAAGCATGTCCGGGGGGATGCCGGAAAGTCGTCCTGGGGGAGATGCCGCGGGGATGTCAAAACCGCGTCGCCCGCCACGACTCATCTATGAGGGCGCCCATCGGGGGCACCACGGATGTCGTACGAACGACAGCGAGGAGAACGACGTGCAGTTCCTGTTGATCATGCATATGAACCCGCAGATCTGGGACGCGCTGACCGAGGAGGAGCGCCAGGACGTGATGAACGGCCACGGCGGATTCATCAAGACGATCCAGGAGTCCGGCGAGATGATCGGCACCCAGGCGCTGGCCGACCCGTCCACCAGCGCGGTCGTCCGCGTCCGCGACGGGAACCCGGCCGTGACCGACGGGCCGTACCTGGAGGCCAAGGAGTACCTCGCCGGCTTCTACCTGGTCGACTGCGAGAGCAGGGAACGGGCGATCGAGTTGGCCGCCATGATCCCGGACGCCGCGGTTCCCGGTATGGGCATCGAGGTGCGGCCGGTCATGTTCTCGGCCGGAATGGAAATGTGACGACGACAACGGAGATCGAGGACCTGCTGCGCGAGCTGGCGCCGCGGGTCCTCGGCCTGCTCGTCCGCAGGTACGGCCAGTTCGAGACCTGTGAGGACGCCGTCCAGGAGGCGCTGCTCGCCGCGTCGCTGCAGTGGCCGGTCGAGGGGGTGCCCCGCAACGCCCAGGCCTGGATGACCACCGTCGCCGGGCGCCGGGTGATCGACCAGATGCGCGGAGACCAGGCGCGGCGCGACAGGGAGGCCGCCGTGGCCGCCCGCACGCCGTACGACGAGCATCTCGCGCCGGGACCGGAGGAGGAGCGGCCGCCGGGCGGGGACGACACGCTGACCCTGCTGTTCCTGTGCTGCCATCCCGCGCTGACTCCGGCCTCCCAGGTCGCGCTGACCCTGCGCGCCGTCGGCGGCCTGACCACCGCGCAGATCGCCCGCGCCTTCCTCGTGCCCGAGGCGACCATGGGCCCGCGTATCAGCCGGGCCAAGAAGCAGATCAGGGACGCGGGCGCCTCGTTCGGGATGCCGCCGGAGGACGAGCGGGCCGAGCGGCTGCGCGTGGTGCTGCACGTGCTGTACCTGATCTTCAACGAGGGCTACGCGGCGACCTCCGGCCCCGACCTGCACCGCCACGACCTGACAGGGGAGGCGATCCGGCTGGCCAGGATGGTGCGCCGGCTGCTGCCCGACGACGGCGAGGTCGCCGGGCTGCTGGCGCTCATGCTGCTCACCGACGCGCGGCACCCGGCCCGCACCACGGACGACGGCGCCCTGGTACCGCTGGAGGAGCAGGACCGTACGCTCTGGAATGCCGCGGCCATCGAGGAGGGCACCGCGCTGGTCACCGATGCCATGGCCCGGTCCCCGCTCGGGCCGTACCAGCTCCAGGCGGCCATCGCGGCGGTGCACGTCCACGCCCCCAAGCCGGAGGACACCGACTGGCGGCAGATCGCCGTGCTGTACAGGATCCTCGAACGTGTCGCGCCCAACCCGATGGTCACCCTCAACCGCGCCGTCGCCGTCGCGATGACCGAGGGGCCCCGAGCCGGGCTCGACCTGCTGCGGACGCTGGAGGACGACGATCGGATGGCCGCTCACCACCGCCTCCACGCCGTGCGCGCCCATCTGCTGGAGATGGCCGGGGACCACGTCGCGGCCCGTGAGTGCTACCTGCTGGCCGCACGCCGTACGGCCAGCCTGCCCGAGCAGCGCTATCTCCACTCCCGCGCCGCCCGGCTGTCAACGGACCCGTGACGTCCGGCCCGCGACGGCGCGTCCGAGCAGGACCGTGACCAGGACGGCGGCTCCGCCCATCAGCACCGCGCTGATCGTGGCGGTCAGGTGAAATCCATGCGTGAACGCCTCACGGGCCAGGTCGAGCGTCTCGGCGCCCAACCGGCCGGGCAACGTGCCCGCCGCGGACACGGCCGCGCCCAGGTTGTCCCGGGCGGCGGCGGCCACGGTGGCGGGGACACCGGGCGGGACGCTCTCCGACATCTCGCCGCGGTAGACGGCGGTGATGACGCTGCCGAGTACCGCGATCCCGAGAGCCCCGCCGAGCTGGGGTGCCGTCGAGGAGATCGCCGCCGCGGCTCCGGCGCGCTCGCGTGGCGCGGCGGCGACGACCATGTCGGTGGCCAGCGCCATCATCGGGCCCAGCCCGGCGGAGACGACGACGGCCCCGGACACGAGCAGGCCGAGGCCGCCCGGCTCGCTCACCTGGGTGAGCATGCCGTACCCGACGGCCGACACGGCCAGGCCCGCGCCGATGACCGCCGCCGGGCGGACCCGGCGGACGATCCTCGGCGCCAGGATGGACCCGGCGATGACACCGGCGGCGGACGGCGCCGTCCACAGCCCCGCGTCCAGCGGCGACAGCCCGTGCACGAGCTGGAGATACTGCGCGACGGCGTAGTTCGACCCCCACAGCACGAAGATGCCGAGCGCCAGGGTGCCCGCCGACGTGCTGAACGCCCGGTCGGCGAACAGGCGCGGATCGACGAACGGGTCGGCGAGGCCACGCTGCCTGCGCACGAACAGCACCGCCATCACGCCACCGGCCAGGACGGCCAGTACGGAGATCGGGTCCAGGCCGTCGGCCGCGATCCGCTTGAGCCCGTAGACCACCGGCAGGACGGCGGCGAGGGACGACAGCGCGCTGACGGCGTCCATCCGGCCCTTCGAGGGATCGCGGTGTTCCGGCAGCAGGAGGGGGCCGGCGAGCAGCAGGCACGCCATCACCGGGACGCCCAGCAGGAAGACCGACCCCCACCAGTAGCGTTCCAGCAGCCATCCGCCCACCAGGGGTCCGATCGCGGTGCCGGCGGAGACACTGGCGACGATGATCCCGACCGCCACCGTCCGTTGCCGGGGGTCGCGGAACATGGTCGCGGTGAGGGACAGCGTGGACGGCATCAGGGTCGAGCCTGCGACCCCCATCAGGGCGCGGGCCGCGATCAGCGCCGGGGCGCCGGCCGCGTACGCCGCGAGCACCGAGGCGGCGCCGTACGCGGCGGCGCCGATCAGCAGCAGACGGCGGCGTCCGATCCGGTCGCCCCACGCGCCCATGGTGATGAGCGACCCCGCGAGCAGGAACGCGTACACGTCCACGATCCACAGCAGCTCGGTGCTGCTCGCGGACAGGTCCCTGCCGATGGCGGGCAGCGCGAGATGCGTCACGGTCAGTTCCAGGGACGCGAGCAGGGCGGGAAGCGCCAGTACGGCGAGACCGGCCCATTCACGCCCTCCGGCCGGATGGTGTCCGACGGGGTCGAGTCTTTCCTCGTGCGTCGTCATGGGGTCGATCCTGGAACCTCAAGCAATATTGAGGTCAAGTCGTATGATCGACACATGCCCAAACTCCCCCTGGAGATCAAGGAGCTCACCGTGGGGCAGCTCTCGGAGCGGTCCGGCGTCGCGGTGAGCGCCCTGCACTTCTACGAGGCCAAGGGCCTCATCACCAGCCACAGGACGGCAGGGAACCAGCGCCGCTACTCACGGGACACGCTGCGCCGGGTCGCGGTCATCCGCGTGGCGCAGCGGGTCGGCATCCCCCTGCGCGTCGTGGCCGAGGCGCTGGAGACGCTCCCCGAAGGCCGCACGCCGACCCCGGAGGACTGGGCGCGGCTGTCCACCGAATGGCGGGCCGAGCTCGACGCCCGCATCGATCAGCTCGTCCGCCTGCGTGACCGGTTGTCCGACTGCATCGGGTGCGGCTGCCTGTCCCTCGACAGATGCGCGCTGCGCAACTTGGACGACCGGCTGGGTGACGTCGGCCCCGGTCCGCGCCGCCTGCTCAGCCGCCGGATCGCCCAGGAGGACCACTACACCTCACCGTGAACGTTCACCCCTGAACATCCTCCGGAACGTCCGTCGTGAGGCGGCTTCACCATGGTTCGGCGGCGTCCTGGCGATCCCGATGGTGCGGGGCGGGAGGGGCGGTGACCGGGCGCCAGGGCACCGGGCTGGACAGGACCATCGTGCTGGACGGCCTGCCGTACTGCGCGAGCCGGTCGATCAGCGCCTCGAACTCGCCCATCGACGGCACCGCGACCAGGAGCAGGCAGCAGGTGTCGCCGGTGACCCGGTACACCTGGAGGATCTCCGGACGGGCCAGGGCCTGCTCGTCCCGGAGCACGCAGCGCGCGCCGTAGCAGGACATGCGGATCAGCGCGCGCACCGTCCGCCCGGCCGCCGCCAGGTCCACATGGGCGTGGTAGCCCGAGATCACCCCGGTCTCCTCCAGCCGCCGGACCCGCTCCGCCACGGCGGGGGCCGACATGTGCACCCGGCGGGACAGCTCGCTGTAGGAGAGCCGCGCGTCCGCCTGCAGCTCGGCCAGGATCGCCCAGTCCATCGCGTCCATGACCACACCCTCCGTGGATGAGCTCGCGGGGCCGAGCTCGTAGAGATGAGCAGAGATGAGCAGAGGTGAAAGGTGAACGGCCGATCTGGCTTCCGATCGTAAAGCATCTCGGCCATATCGCCTTTCACATGCTATTTCATGCTTTGCCGTAGTCGCGGATCATTGAAAGAGAACGAGGAGGGGACATGAGATCGCCCACGGTGGATTTCGCACACGGCACGCCCTACGACGAGTACGTCGGCACCGACGTCCTGCACACGCTGCTGCGGCCGCGGACCGACGTCCCCGAGGAGCCCGCCTTCCTGGTGACCACGCAGGTCATGGAGTTGTACTTCGGGCTGATCCGGGCCGAGCTGCGCCTCGCCGTACGGCGGCTGGACGAGGACGACGTCACCGCCGCGACCGTCGTCCTGCGCCGCGTCACGCGCTACCTGGAGGTGCTGAACGTCGCCTGGTCGGCGCTCGGCGCGCTCACCCCGCCCCAGTTCAACGCCTTCAGGGACAGCCTGGGCGAGGGGTCCGGATTCCAGTCGGCGATGTACCGCCACGTGGAGTTCCTGCTCGGCAACAAGTCGGAGCCGCTGACGAGGCCGCACCGGGGCAGCCCGGAGCACTACCGGGAACTGCTGGAGGCGCTGCGCGCGCCGAGCCTGTACGACGCCGTGCTGGCCCTGCTGTCCCGGCACGGCCACCCGATCCCCGCCGAGACGCTCGCCCGCGACCGTGCGGAGCCGTACACGCCGAGCCCGGTGGTGGAGGCCGCCTGGGTGCGCGTCTACACCGAGCACGGGCCCGGCGACGAGCTGTGGGAGCTGGCGGAGACGCTCACCGACATGTCCGAGCGGTTCTCCGAGTGGCGGTACCGGCACCTGATGTCGGTGCGGCGGACGATGGGCGCCAAGATCGGCACGGGCGGGTCCAGCGGTGCGGGCTGGCTGGAGCGCTCGATGCGCCGGGAGGTCTTCCCCGAGCTGTGGTCCGCCCGCACCGCGATGTGACCCGCCCGCCGGTCACCCGGCCAGGGCGTGCCGGTCGGCCTCCTCCTGGAGCTCGTCGAGATCGGTGCTGATCACCGCCGTCGGCAGGGCGTCCGGCAGTTCGTCCTCGATGAGGCGCAACCGCCTGATCCGCAGCCCGGCGACGCCCCACAGCGAGAGGAGCACGCCGGACGCGCCCAGGAGCACCCCGATGGCCGGCCCCGTCGCGGCCCCCGTCAGCGACTCCGACCAGGTGGTGAGCGGCGCCGCGGTGAGGTACCCGACCGGGGTCATCACGGTGGCCAGCATCTGGTTCGTGGACAGCACGCGGCCCTGCAACTCGATCCTGACCTTGAGCTGGATGATCGACAGCCAGTGGGCGTTGATCACGCTGGTGGCACCCCAGCGCAGCGCCAGGCCGAAGGCGACGAGCGGGATCACCGCCAGCGCGCCGGTCAGCCCGACCAGCACCGTCGCCAGGCCCGCCACGGCCACGAACCCGACCATCCCGTCGGCCAGCCGCCGGGTGCCTCCCCAGACCATCATCACGACGCTGCCGAGCACCGCGCCGAGGCCGCCGACGGCCGTCACCACGCCCAGGTCCGTGGCGTCCCCGAGAGACAGCACCATCGGCGAGACCACGGCGAGCGTCAGCGCGGTGAAGTAGTTGACGACCATGAAGTACCCGGCCATCACCATCAGCGGGGGCCGCCGGACGAAGAACCGCCATCCACCGGCCACGGCCGCGCGGAACGACTCCTCCCTGCGCCGGAACATCCGGTCCGGGATCCGTACGGCGAGCAGGGAGAAGAACGCGACCGCGAACGTCACCACATCGGCGCCGACCACGACGGGCAGCCCGGCGAGCGCGACGAGCGCGCCTCCCGCCAGCGGGGCGACCAGGTTGCCCAGGCCGATACCCGCCTGCGCCAGCGCGTTGGCCTGCGGCAGGTACGGCTTCGGCACCAGTTGGGCGATCGCGGCCAGGTACGCGGGCCGGTGGAACGCCGTGACGACCGAGGTGAGCGTCACGATGCCGCAGACCACGACGAAGTCGAGCCGGTCCAGCCACAGCAGGAGCGCCACGGCGGCCATGCCGAGCCCGTTGAGCGCGTCGCAGACCAGCATGATCCGCCGCCGGTCGTACCGGTCGGCGACCGCGCCGCCGACCGGCCCCATCAGCACGGAGGGCAGCAGCGCCAGCATCGTGACCAGCGCGAAGTCGAAGACCGCGCCGCTGCGCTGGAAGGTCCACACTCCGAGGCCGAACGAACTGAGCGAGCTGCCGACCATCGACACGAGCTGGCCGATCGCCACGGTAAAGAAGCCGCGCAGGTCGCGCGGGCTCGGCGCCGCCTGTACCGCGCGCCCGCCCTGTTCCCCGCCCTGGGTTCCGCCCGGGTTCCCGTCTTGGTCCGCGGGCCGGTCCTCGTCCGGCTGCCCGCCCGGTCGTTCGTACGGCTCCGCCCAGCGGCGCAGCGCTTCGGCCAGGTGGCCGCCGAGCTGGTCGGCCTGGTGGCGCAGGAAGTAGTGCCCGGCGTGCGGGATCACCGCGAGCTCCACCCGGTCGGCGAAGGCCGTCCACTCCCGGTAGCGCTCCTCGTACAACTCGGTCGCGCGGTCGGCGCCGCCGATGACCACCAGCACCGGCGCGCGCAGCCGGCGGCGCGCCGGATCGGCGAGCCGGCGGGTGAACCACGCCTGCGCCTGGCGGGCGTCGTGCCTGAGCGCGTTGACGGCCGTCTCGACCGCGGCGCCCTCCAGGTCCTCGGGCAGGCCGCCCATCGCCCGTAGGACGTCACGGTAGGCGCGGTCGGACAACCAGCGGTCGGCGGGCAGATGCCGGTTGAACCACGCGGACACCTTTCCGGGGAGTCGCGCGGTCGGGAAGCTGCCGCCGAGGAAGACGCCGGTGATCGGGACGCCCGTCTCCTCCAGCCGCAGGGCCAGGGCGGTGGCGAGCGCCGTGCCGACACAGTGTCCGTAGACCGAGATCGGCGCGGTCTCCCGCGCGGCGAGCTCGGCCACGCACCGCTCGACCACCTCCTCCAGCGGCCGCGGCTCCTCGTCGGGGCGGGCGGGATCGTGGCCGGGCAGTTCGAGCGCCAGCAGCTCCACTCCCTCCGGCAGCGCCTCGGCCAGCGGCCGGTAGACGGCCGCCGAGCCGCCGCCGTACGGCACGCAGACCACGGTCGCGGTCGCCTTCGCCCCCGCCTTCGGGCCGCCGAGCCGGTGCAGCAGCCCACCCTGGCCGCCGGAACGGCCGTCGAGGTGGGCGGCGAGCTCGCGCACGGTCGGATGGGTGAACAGGTCGATGACCCGCAACCCCTCGTCGATCTCGTGCACGGCCTTGACGGCGGTGAAGGAGTCGCCGCCGAGCGCGAAGAAGTCGTCGGTCGCGCCGACGGACTCCACGCCGAGCAGCCGCGCCCAGATCTCCGCGAGCCTCCGTTCCGTGTCCGTGGCGGCGACCACCCGCTCGCCCGTGCTCACCGCGCTCAGCTCCGCGGTCAGCCGGGTGCGGTCCACCTTGCCGTTGGCGTTCAGCGGGAACGCGTCAAGCAACGTGATCACCGACGGCACCATGTAGTCGGGCAGCGCGTCCCGCAGCGCCGCGCGGACGTCGTCCACGGTCGGCACACCCGCGCCCGGCGCGGTGGGGACCAGCCAGGCGGCCAGGCGGCGCCCCGTACCCTCGCCGACCGGGAGGACCACGGCCTCCGCGACGCCGGGCAGCGACCGGCAGGTGGCGGCGACCTCGCCCGGCTCGACCCGGTATCCCCTGATCTTCACCTGGTCGTCGATCCGGCCGAGGAACTCCACGAATCCCTCGGAGGTCACCCGGGCCCGGTCGCCCGACCGGTACCAGCGGCCGTCGCCCCGCGTCACATAGCGCGGATCCTCCGGATGTCCCAGGTAGCCCCGCGCCACCTGCGGGCCGCCGATCCACAACTCGCCCGCCACGCCGTACGGCAGGGCACGCCCGGCGTGGTCGGCCACGAAGCACCGCGCCTCCGGCAGCGGCAGGCCCAGCGGGACGTTCGCCGTCGCGCGCGGCGCGTTCCCGGTGGAGCAGCCGAGCACGGCGACGGTCGTCTCCGTCGGACCGTAGTGAACCTGGACCTCCAGGTCGGGCCGTACCTCCGCGATGCGGTCCACCAGCGCCCACGGGACCGCCTCGCCCGCCAGGACCAGCACGCGGCGCGGCAGCACCGCCGCCAGGTCGCCGTGCGAGGCCAGCAGCTCCAGGTGGCTGGGCACGCACTTGAGGAAGTCGACCGCGTGCCCGGTCATGTGCGCGGCGAAGGCGGGCGGGTCGGTAGCCGTGTCCCGGTCCAGCAGATGCAGCGCCGCGCCCGTGGTCAGCGCTCCGAAGACGTTGAGGATGCCCAGGTCTGCGGCGGCTGTGGACGCCAGCGCCCAGGATTCGAGCGGACCGGCCGGGCCCAGGCGGGACAGGATGCCGTCGAGGTACGCCGTGATGTTCCGGTGCTCGACCGCCACTCCCTTGGGCGTACCGGTCGAGCCGGAAGTGAAGATCACATAGGCGAGATCCTCCGGCCCGACCTCGCTCCCCACCTCGGTGTCGTCCTCGGTGCCGTCCGGTACGGCGCTGTCGGCGGCACCCGCGTCCGGAAGCCAGGGCGGGACGGCGGCGACGCCCTCCGGCACCCGGGCGGCGAGATCGGCGGCGCAGACCACGACGCGTGCCCCGGCGGTGGCGAGCATCGCCGCGATCCGGTCGGCGGGCGCGGCGTCGTCGATCGGGACGTAACCCGCGCCCGCCTTCAGCACGCCGAGCATGGCCACGGGCAGGTCCCGGGTGCGCTCCATCAGGACGGCGACCCGGTCTCCTCGCTCCACTCCCGCCTCGCGCAGGCGGTGGGCGAGCAGGGCCGCGCGCTCCTCCAGTTCCGCGTAGTCGAGCGTGCCGTCCGCCGCCACGACCGCCGTCGCCGACGGTGTGCGTACCGCGTGTGCGGAGATCCGCCCGTGCAGGGTCGGCCCGCCGACCGGCGTTCCGGGAGGCCCCGCCAGCAGCGCGTCCACGCCCGGGTCGAGGTCCAGCTCGCCGATCCGGCGGTCGGGGTCGGCGGTCAGCTGGTCCAGGACCGCCAGGAAGAAACCGGCGATCCGCCGCGCGGTCGCCTCGTCGAACAACTCGGGCCGGTAGGCCAGCCCGCCCCACAGCCCGGTGCGGGTGTCCTGGACGGTCCAGCTCAGGTCGAACTTCGCGGTGACCGGCTTCATCTCCACGGCGTGCGCGTCGAGTCCGGGGAAGCCGGTGACCGGCCCCGGCCCGTCGTACACGTTGAGCAGGACCTGGGGCAGCACCTGCCCGGCGCCGAGCGGCTCGCCCGCGTGCGCGAAGGCGTCCAGCGTCTCCGCGCGGGCCCGTTCGACCAGGTCCCTGCCGGTGAGGGCGTCCTCCACCGAGGTCCGGACGACCAGGGTCTGGAGGAAGCAGCCGATCAGCCGCTCGGTCTCGGGATGCCGTCGACCCGACTCCGGCACGCCTACGGCGATGTCGGAGCCGCCCGACACCCGCGCCAGCATGGCCTGCAACCCGGCGAGCAGGACCATGAACACCGTCGCGCCGCTCGCGGCGGCGAGCGCCCGCACCCGCGCGGCCAACTCGTCCGGCAGGTCGAGGTCGAGCAGTCCCACCCCGGTGCCGGGCGCGGCGGGCCGTACGCGGTCCACGGGAAGCGCGATCTCGGCCGGCATCCCGTCCAGTTCGGCCGCCCACCAGCCCGGGTCCGCGGCTTCGGTGGCCAGTCGCTGCCATTCCGAGACGTCCGCGAACTGGCGGTCGAGGGCCGGGGGAGTGGGCCGGGCTCCCGTACGGGCCGCGTAGAGGTCGGCGAGGTCCCGGAGGAGGACGCCGCGCGACCAGGCGTCGCTGGCGATGTGGTGAAGGACGAGCGCGAGCACGTGCTCGCGCGGGCCGGTGGCGAGGATCGAGGCCCGCAGCGGGTATTCCTCCTCCAGCCGGAACGGCCGCGTCGCCAGCTCCGCGAGCCGCCGCTCCACCCGGTCCTCGCCGGGGCCGCGATCCTCCAGGTCCGTAATCGGGTCCGTGATCGGGTCCGTGAACAGGTCCGTGATCAGGTCCACGGTGACCCGGGACGCGGGACCGGTCACCGCGTACGGCTCCGCGTCGCGTACCTCGACGGTCGAGCGCAGCACCTCGTGCCGCTCGGCCAGGTCCACGACGGCGAGCCGCAGCGCCTCCACGTCGAGGTCGCCGGCGAGGCGGATCACGACCGGCACGTTGTAGGCCGCGCTGTCCGGGTCCACCTCTCCGGCCAGCCACATCTGGCGCTGGACCGGGGACAGCGGGACCGGGCCGGTGCCCGCCCGCCGGGGGATCGCGACGGCCGCCGGAGCCGCCTCGCTCCGGGGCAACGCGTCCAGCCCGGCGGCCAGGTCGGCGAGCACCGGACGCTCGAAGAGCAGCCGCAGCGGGACCGTGGTCCCGAGCCCGGCGGTGAGCCGCCCGGCCACGCGCACGGCGGTGAAGGAGTCGCCGCCCAGCGCGAAGAAGTCCGCGTTCACGCCGATCGCGTCCGCGCTGATCGCGATCGGGCCGGTCCCGCGCACTCCGAGCAACTCGGCCCAGATGTCCGCGATCAGCCGTTCGGTGCCCGTCTCGGGCGCGGGTCCTCCGTCGCCCGGCCCGACACCACCCGCCCCGAAACCGCCGTACGGGTCGGCAGCGGCCAGGTCGAGCAGGTCGAGCAGCCGGGTCCGGTCCACCTTGCCGTTGGCGTTCAGCGGCAGCGCGTCCATGAGCGTGATCGTCGACGGCACCATGTAGTCCGGCAGCACGCGCCGCAGCGCCGCGCGTACGCCGTCAACGGTGACGGTGTCGGTGACGGCGGCGTCCGACCGGGGGACCAGCCACGCGGCCAGCCTCCGTGCCGTGCCTTCTCCCGTCGGGAGGACCACGGCCTCCGCCACGCCGGGCAGTGACCGGCAGGTGGCGGCGACCTCGCCCGGCTCGACCCGGTATCCCCTGATCTTCACCTGGTCGTCGACGCGGCCGAGGAACTCCACGAACCCGTCACGGGTGATCCGCACCCGGTCGCCGGACCGGTAGTGACGGCCGTCGGCGCGGTCCGCGTAACGGGCGTCGCCGGGGGCGCCCAGATATCCCCGCGCGACCTGCGGGCCGCCGATCCACAACTCGCCCGCCACCCCGTACGGCAGGGCACGCCCGGCCGCGTCGGCGACGAAGCAGCGCACTCCCGGGAAGGGCGTGCCGAGCGGCACCACGGATCCCGTACGCGGGGTCGTCGCGGCCACGCATCCGAGTACCGAGATCGTCGTCTCCGTCGGACCGTAGTGGATCTGGACCTCCAGATCGGGCCGTACCTCCGCGATCCGGTCGACCAGGGTCCAGGGCGTGGCCTCGCCGGCGAGCACGAGCAGGCGGCGGGGAAGCACCGCGGCGAGATCGCCGTGCGCCGCCAGCAGTTCGAGCTGGCTGGGCACGCATTTCACCGCGTCCACGTCGTACCGGCGCAGCCAGTCCGCGTACGCCTCCGGATCGACCGCGGTCTCCCTGCCGAGCAGGTGCAGTGCCGCGCCCGTGGTCAGCGCGCCGAAGACGTTCAGGAGGCCGAGGTCGGCGGCGATCGTCGAGACGAGCGCGTACGAGCGGGGCGTCGTGCCGTCCCGTCCGATCCGGGAAAGCACCGCGTCGAGATAGGCGGCCACCTGGCGATGCTCGACCGCCACCCCCTTGGGCGTACCGGTCGAGCCGGATGTGAAGATCACATAAGCGAGGTCGTCCGGCCGGGCCGCGCCGCCCGCGCCGTGGTCGCTGCTGCTGTTGCTGCCGTCGCCGTCGCCGTCGCCGTCGCCGTCGCCGTCCCGGTCGCGGCTCGCGTCGTTCGCGACCGGGTCGTGCGCGGATCCGTGCGCGGCATCGCCGGGCGTGATCACGGTGACGCCGGCGGGCAGCCGGTCCGCGAGTTCGGGGGCGCAGACCGCGACGCGGACTCCGCCTGCGGACACGACGGCGGCGATCCGGTCGGTGGGCGCGGCGTCGTCGATCGGGACGTAGGCCGCCCCGGCCCTGAGCACGCCGAGCAGGGCCAGGGGCAGGTCCCGGGTCCGTTCCATCAGGAGCGCCACCCGGTCCCCGCGCACGACGCCCGCCTCACGCAACCGGCCGGCGAGACCGCTCGCGCGCTCGTCCAGCTCCGCGTAGGTGAGCGTGCCGTCCGCCGCCACGACGGCCGTGGCCGAAGGGGTGCGGGCCGCCTGCGCGGTGACCCGCCCGTGCAGAGTCGGTTCGCCGAGCACGGGCGGATCAGGTTCGGAGAGGGCGGGATCGGCGCCGGGTTCGAGCTCCAGCTCGCCCACAGGGCGCTCCGGATCCGCGACGAGCTGGGCGAGCAGGGCGCCGAACCAGCCCGCGAGGCGGGCCGCCGTGTCCGGCTCGTACAGGTCGGTGCGGTAGGTCAGGCTGCCGTGCAGGGCGGTGCCGTCGTCGAGGAAGGTCCACGCCTGGTCGAACTTCGCGGCGAAGGGCGGCACCTCGATCGTCTCGGCCGTCAGCCCGGGGAAGCCGGTGACCTCCGCGGGAGCGTCGTAGACGTTGAGCAGCACGTCGAACAGCGGCGCCGCCGTACCGGACCGGTGCGGGCGCACCCGCTCCACCACACGGTCGAACGGCACGTCGGCGTGGCCGAAGACGTCGAGAGCACGGGCGCGGGCCCGCCCGACCAGGTCCCTGCCGCTGAGGTCGCCGTCGACCCGGTCGCGGATGACCAGGGTCTCGACCAGGCAGCCGACCATGGACTCGGTGTCCTGATGCCGGCGGCCCGACTCCGGCACGCCCACCGTCACGTCAGAGGTGACGCCGGAGGCGCCGGACACGCGTGCCAGCGTCGCCTGGAGCGCCGCCAGGAGCACCATGAACACCGTCGCTCCGCTCTCCGCGGCCAGCGCGCGCAGCCGCGCGGCGGTCTCGGGGGCGACGGCGACGTCCGCCACCCCGGCGTGCCATCCCGGCGACGTCGTGGATCCTCCGGCTTCCGGGCTATCGGAGACCGCCGTACGGTCCGGTGGCAGGCCGGGCACCGGTTCCAGCCCGGCGAGGTAGTCCTCCCACCAATCGAGCGTCCGCTCCGTCTGCGGGGACTCGGCTCGGGCGTTCGACCACGCGGCCACGTCGGGGTAACCCAGCGACGGCGGGTCGAGCGCGGGCCCGGTCCCGGCGCGGAAGCGGTACAGCGCGGCGAGGTCGTCGAGCAGCAGCGGCTGCGCCCACGCGTCGATCGCGATGTGGTGCATGAGCAGGACCAGCACGTGCTCGCGGGGACCGGTGGCGAGGATCGCCGCCCGCAGCGGACGCTCCTCCGCCAGCCGGAACGGCACACGCGCCAGCTCCGCGAGCCGCTCCTCCAGCGCCTCCGGGGCGACGTCCTCCACCGCGACGACGAACCCGTCCGCGTCACCCGTGACCGCGTACGGCTCGCCGTCGCGGACCTCCACCGTCGAGCGCAGCACCTCGTGCCGCTCCACGACGTCCACCACGGCCCGGCGCAGCGCGTCCACGTCCAGCTCGCCGCGCAGCCGCAGCACGAGCGGCACGTTGTAGGCCGGGCTGTCCCGGTCCACCTCGGACGCGAGCCACATCCGCCGCTGCACGGGCGACAGCCGCCACGGCCCGCCGTCCGTCCGGCGCGGGATGCCCGCCGACGCCGTCTGGCGTGCCCGCGCGATGCGCTGGTCGAGCAGGGCGCGCAGCCGGTCATCTCCAGAGACGACGGTCATGAGCGAGCCTCCTG
The DNA here is from genome assembly GCA_001570385.1 of Microtetraspora glauca. Taxonomy (GTDB): domain Bacteria; phylum Actinomycetota; class Actinomycetes; order Streptosporangiales; family Streptosporangiaceae; genus Microtetraspora; species Microtetraspora glauca. The sequence continues at coordinate 139,288 of BBYL01000018.1, forward strand.
TCCGGCCATCTCGGCGATGACCAGTCGTTCCACTTCGGCGGCGTAGTCGGCGAGTACGGGATGGTCGAACAGGAGGCGAACGGCCAGGTCGCAGGCGAGCGCCTCACGCAGCCGGACGGTCACCCGGGTGGCCAGCAGCGACGTGCCGCCGAGCGCGAAGAAGTCGTCGTGGGCCCCGACGAGGGGAGCACGCAGCACCTCCTGCCAGATCTCGGCGGTGAACTCCTGCATCGGGCCTTCCGGCGGCGTGTGTGGCGCGGCCGCCACCTCGACGTCCTCCAGGGCGCGGCGGTCGAGCTTGCCGCTGACGGTGCGGGGGAGCGTGGCGTGCGCGGCCCACCGGCGGGGCACCATGTAGCCGGGGAGCCGGTCCCTGGCGTAGTCCTCCAGTTCGGCGGTCCGTTCCTCGCCGCGCCAGACGACGTGCCCGACGAGGTGGGCGTCGGGGCCGGTCGTGGCGACGACCGCGAGATCGGCGACGGCGGGGTGGGCGCGCAGCACCGCGTCGATCTCGCCCGGCTCGACGCGGTAGCCGCGCACCTTCACCTGCTCGTCCCTGCGGCCGACGAAGTCGAGCACCAGTCCGCCCGCGCCGTCCGGGATCCAGCGCACGATGTCCCCGGACCGGTAGCGCCGCGCCGGGGCGGTCGCGGGCTCGGGGACGAACGCGGGCTCGGGGACGAACGCGGCGGCGGACAGCTCGGGACGCCCGCGATACCCGCGGGCGACGCCGGGACCGCCCAGCCACAGCTCGCCGGGCACCCCGGGAGGCAGCAGCCGGCCGAGCGGATCGACGACGTAGAGGCGCTCGCCGGGGAGCGGGTGCCCGATGGGCACGCTCTGCCCGACCGGCCCGGTCACCGGATGGACGGTGGAGGCCACGGTCACCTCGGCCGGGCCGTACGCGTTCCAGAGCTTCCCGGCCCGCGCCTGGAGCTCCCGCGCCAGCGTGGGATCGAACGGCTCGCCGCCGACCATGAGCCGCATCTCGGGACGGCCCCGCCAGCCCGCCTCCACCATGAGCCGCATCCGGCTCGGCGTGGTGAGCACGAGGGTCACCCCGGCCGAGTCGCACAGCTCGGCGAGGGCACGGCCGTCGAAGGCCGTCGCGGTGTCGGCCATGACCACGCGCCCTCCCGCCGTGAGCGTGGCCCACAAATCGAACGCGGAGACGTCGAACACCATCGGAGCCACCGCGAGCACGGCGTCGTCTCCGGTCAGCCCCGGATCGGCCTGGATGGAGACGACGAACGCGGCCAGCGCGCGATGGGGGATCTCGATGCCCTTCGGCCGTCCGGTCGAGCCCGACGTGAAGATCACGTAGGCGAGTCCCCCGGGGTCGGCCTCCGGGATCTCGCCGCGAGGCACCGCCATCAGCGCCTCCGCGTCGAGGACCGTCACGCCGCCGATCGGCGCGACCGCGGCGTGCGCCTCCTCGCCGAGGGCGAGCACCCGCCGTACGCCGCCGTCCTCGGCGATGGCCGCCAGCCGCATGGCCGGCAGGTCGGGGTCCATCGGCACGTACGCGCCGCCCGCCCGCAGCACGCCGAGCAGGACCGCGGGCAGGTGATGATCGCGGGGCAGGCTCACGCCGACCGGCTCCTCCGCGGTGACGCCCGCGGCGACGAGCCCGGTCGCGACCCTGGCGGAGATCTCCTCCAGCTCACCGTAGGTCAGCCGGGTTCCGGCCGCCTCGATCGCGATCCGGCGCCGATCCTGCGTGATGATCGCGTCCACGATGGTGGCGGGCGGGTCGATCTCCGCTCCGGTGCCCGCCGCGAGCAGGGCCGTACGCTCCTCCTCCGAGACGAGGCGCAGCGCGGAGACCGGCGTGCGCGGGTCGTCCAGGCCGCGTTCGAGCGCGTGGAGCAGCGCGTCGGCGACCCGTTCCGCGTCGGCCGCGCCGAAGCGCGAGGTGGCGTACTCGACCAGCAGCTCCGGCCCGTCGGCACCGGTGTTCACCAGGACCGTCAGCTCCGCCACCGCGCCGCCGCAGTCCAGTTCGCCGACCAGCTCGATCCGGACCGGCCCCGCCTCCAGTACGGCGGGCACGTCCTCGGGTTGCACCGACAGCACGATCGGCGCGGGGCCGGCCCCGGGAGGGCGGGGCACCGCGCCGGAGACCGCCGACCCGACCTGCTCCTGGTGGGCGAGCGCCCCGGTGATCGCCGCGCCCGCCGCACTCACCAGGTCCCCGAACGCCGGATCGTCGCCGAAGCGTACGGGGACGGGGAGCACGCCGAGCAGCGGCCCCACGACCCGGTCCAGGCCGGGCCGGTCGCGTTCGGCGGCGGCCAGGCCGATCATCGTCTCGGCACGCCCGGTCAGGCCGCCGATCACGGTGGCGAGCGCGGCCAGGTGGACCGCCGCGGGGGTGACGCCGTGGCGTGCGGCGACCCTCCTGATCCCCGTTTCGAGCGCGGGACCGATCGGCCGCCTGAGCCGGCGTCCCGTGTGCGTCGCCGCCCGCTCCGCGCCCAGGAGGTCGTACGGCACGGCGGCGTCGGCCAGCGCCTCCCGCCAGTGGGCCGTCTCGCGGGGAAGCGCCGCCTCCCGGCGCTCCTCCTCACGCACCGCCACGTCCCCGAGCTGGAGGGCCGGGTCGGGGACCGGCAACCCGGCCAGCCCGGCCGCGAGCTCGTCGATCAGGATCCGGGTCGACCAGCCGTCGAACACGAGGTGATCCGTGACGACGATCAGCTCGGCCGCGGCCGTACCCGTCCAGGCGAGAACCGCGCGCAGCAGCGGCACGTCCGAGGCCGGGTCGAACGGCGTCGCGGCCAGGTCGGCGAGGCGCAGGATCTCGGCCTCGCGGGCCTCCGGCGCCAGGTCGCGCAGATCGTGCTCGGCCACGCGTACGGGTGCGGGGGCGTGGACGCGGGCGACCGGCTCACCGTCGTGATGCTCGATGACGGAGCGCAGCGGTTCGTGGCGGCTCACGATGCCGTCGAGGGCGGATCGGAACGGCCCCGCGGTCGCGGCGCCGCGCACGCGGAGCCGTAGGGCGATCGTCGTGGCCCGCGTCCCAGGCTCGATCTGCCGCAGTGCCCAGAACTGGCGTTGCATGTCGGTGAGCGGATAGCGGTCGCGCCCGGCGTGCCGGACGAGGGGAGCGCGCCCGCCGGATCCGGCGCGTACGCGCCCGGCCAGCGCCGCCACCGTGGGGTCGGCGAGGAACTCGTGCAGCGGCACCTCGGTCCCGAGTTCCGCGCCCGCCCGCGCCACGACGCGGGCCGCCGCGAGGGAGTGCCCGCCGAGATCGGGGAAACGGGCGTCCACGCCCACCTGCGCGGCGTCGATTCCCAGCACGTCGGCGACGATCCCGGCGAGCCGCCGTTCGAGGTCGTCGCGGGGCGCCGTCGTCGCCTCGCGCGCGGTGGCCCGTACGGCGCCGAGGGCCTGGCGGTCGATCTTGCCGTTCGGGTTCAGCGGGAGCCTGTCGAGGAGGGCGAGGCGGTCCGGAACCATGTAGCCGGGCAGGCGCCCGCGCAGGTAGTCCAGCAGTTCCCGCTCGGCCGCGTCGCCGGTCTGGACGTCGGTCTGGTCGCCGGTCTGGACGTATCCCGCGAGCCGCCGGGTGCCGTCCGCGTCGGGCAACGCCAGCACGGCGGCGGCCGTCACGCGGGGATGGGCGGCGAGGGTCCGTTCGATCTCGCCGAGTTCCACCCGGTGGCCGCGGATCTTCACCTGGTCGTCGGCCCGCCCGGCGAAGTGGTAGACGCCGCCGTCGAACCTGACCAGGTCGCCGGTCCGGTAGATCCGCCCGGCACCGGGGCGTTCGATGAACCGGTCCTCGCCGGGGCGGCCCCCGGAGGGACGGCCGAGGTAGCCGCGCGCCACCACGGGGCCGCTCACCCACAGCTCGCCGACCTCGCCTTCGGCGACCTCGGCGCCGTCGGCGTCCCTGACGCTCACCACGGCGCCGGCGATGGGCGACCCGATCGGCGGGACGCCGGTCGCCCCGCGCGGGACCTCGTGGGCGAGGCACTGGATGGTGCACTCGGTCGGCCCGTAGAGGTTGAAGACCCGCTCGACCTGCGGGTTCCGGTAGATCGCGGCGATCAGCTCAGCCGACGCCGCCTCCGCCCCCGAGTGCACCAGGCGCGTACGCGGCGGCAACGGGCCCGTGCGCAGCAACGCGGCCAGCACGGAGGGCGGCCCGCCGAGAACCGTCACCTCGTCGCGCGCGGGCAGGCCCGGCAGGGCGAGCAGGTTGTCCGCCAGGATCACCGTGCCGCCCACCAGCAGCGGCGCGAATATCTCCATCACGGAGGGGTCGAAGCAGATCGACGCGGCGGCCAGCGTGCCGGCCAGCGTTTCGGGCGTCCACGTCTCGGTGATCCAGGTGAGCTGGTTCATCACGCCGCGGTGCTCGACGGCCACGCCCTTGGGCCGGCCGGTCGATCCGGACGTGTAGATGACGTACGCCAGGTCGTCGGGCGACACCGCCGTGCCCGGATCCGTATCCGGGACCGCCGCGTCGCCGGCTCCGGCGAGGATCACGCGCGCTTCCAGCAGGTGGGCGAGTCCCGGAAGCGTGATCATCGACTTCAGGCCGCTGTCGGCGGCGACGAGCCGGAGCCGGTCCGGGGGATAGGCCGGGTCCAGCGGCACGTAGGCCGCTCCCGCCTTGAGAACACCGAGCAACGCGGGGATCAGATGTTCGCCCCGGTCGAGGAGCACCCCCACGGGTTCCTCTCGGGCGACGCCGTTCCTGAGGAGCGCGTGCGCGATCCGGTTCGCGCGCCGATCCATCTCCTTGTAGGAGATTCGCAGGTCACCGGCCACGTAGGCGATCGCGTCGGGTGTCCGCTCCGCCTGGGCCGTCACCGCTACATGAATGGTCACGGCCGTTGACACTAGACAGCAATGATCATTTATCCAATGATATGTCACATATCTGGTGCCAAAACGGTATAAAACTGCCTCACGCGCATTATTGCGGCCAGCGTGATATTCGCGAGGCCCCGCACCGATCCGGTACGGGGCCTCGACGGCGGCGCGCGCCCTCGCGGGCTCAGGTCAGGGCGGACACCACCCGGGCGCGGTGGGCGGCGGGGGAGCCCCACGCCGCGTGGAGGGCGCGGGCCTTCCTGATCCACAGGCTCGGGTCGTACTCGTCGGTGTAGCCGATCGCCCCGTGCACCTGCAGGGCGATCTTCGCCGCCGCGTACGCGGCCTCCGACGCCGCGACCTTCGCGGCGGACACGTCACGCGCGAAGTCGGGCGAGCCGTACGCGAGGGCCGCGCCGTGAACCAGCGGGCGGGCGTACTCCAGGCCCACGAGGGCGTCGGCCAGGTGGTGCTTGACCGCCTGGAACTCGCCGATCGGCCGGCCGAACTGCCGCCGCGCCGTGGCGTACTCCACCGAGACGTCCAGCAGCGCGCGGCCCACGCCGACGAGTTGCGCGGCGCAGGCGAGCGCGCCCATGTCGTACGCCGCCTCGCCCGCCGCGCGCACGGCGGGCCCGGACGCGAGCACGTCGCCCCCGGTGACGGAGGACAGCCGCCGGGCCGGATCGAGGGAGGCACGCAGTTCGCCGGGCACGCCCGCGCGCAGCTCGTCGCCGTCCACCACCAGGACGACGTCGGCCGCGTCCGCGTCCAGCGCGTACGGCATGGCGGGGGGCAGCGCGAGCGACGCGACGGTCGCCCCCTCGGCGATCCCGGCCGACCAGGCGCCGAACTCCGCGTCCGATCCCGTGCCCGGCCCGCCGCCCGGTCCGTCCTGAAGGTGGCCGAGCAGCGCGGCGACGGCGACCGTCTCGGCGAACGGCCCGGGTACGGCATGCCGTCCCAGCTCGTGGAACGCGGTCACCAGCTCGACGGGGAGCGGTCCCGCGCCGCCCGCCGACTCGGGCACGGCGATCGCGAGGACCCCGGCGTCGGCGAGCGAGCGCCACAGGGCGCGGCCCGAGTCGTGCGCTCCGGCCGACCAGTCGCGGATCACGGCCGGCGTGCCCGCCTCGGCCAGGAGCTTGTGCAGGGTGTCGCCGAACAGCCGCTGCTCGGCGTCGAGGATGAACTTCACGGCTGCCTTCCGAACATCGTCGCAAACATCGTCGCAGTGTCACGGTCGCGTGCCATCGGTCACCGTCCCGCTCTGGGCAGGCCGAGCACACGCTCGGCGATGACGTTGCGCTGGATCTCGTTCGTCCCGGCGTAGATCGGGCCGGCGAGGGCGAAGACGTAGCCCTCCAGCCACTCGCCGTCGAGCTCGCCGTCCGGGCCGAGCAGGTCGAGCGCCGTCTCGTGCAGCGCCACGTCGAGCTCCGACCAGAAGATCTTGTTGATGCTGGACTCCGCGCCGACGTCCTCGGTCCGCGAGATGGTCTCGAACCCCTTCAGCCGGTACGCGCGCGACTTGATCCAGGCGTCGGCCACCCGGTCGCGCAGCGCCGTGTCGGCGGGGTCCGCGTGCTCCTTCCAGAGGTCGACCAGGCGGTCGGCGGCGGCGAGGAACCGGCCGGGGCTGCGCAGCGTGAGCCCGCGCTCGTTGCCGGTGGTGCTCATCGCGACCCGCCAGCCCTCGCCCGGCGTGCCGATCACGTCCCGGTCGGGCACGAAGACGTCGTCGAAGAAGAGCTCGGCGAACGCCGGCTTTCCGTCGATGCGGCCGATCGGGCGCCGGGTGACGCCCTTCGCGTCCAGGGGGAACATCAGGTAGGTCAGGCCGCGGTGCCGCTCGGCCTCGGGACCTGCGCGGAACGGGCCGAAGCCCCAGTCGGCGAAGGCCGCGCGGGAGCTCCACGTCTTCTGGCCGTTCAGCAGCCAGCCGCCGTCGACCCGGGTCGCGGTGGCGCGCAGGGAGGCCAGGTCGCTGCCCGCTCCCGGCTCCGACCACGCCTGGGCCCAGATGACCTCGCCCGAGGCCATCGACGGCAGGACCCGGTCGAGCTGCTCGGGCGTGCCGTGGTTGAACAACGTCGGGGCGAGGAGGTTGATGCCGTTCTGGCTGACCCGTCCCGGGGCCCCGGCGGCGTAGTACTCCTCCTCGAAGATCAGCCACTCCAGCGGGCTCGCGTCCCGCCCGCCGTACCGCGCGGGCCAGGACACGACGGACAGCCGCGCCTCGTGGAGCTCGTGCTCCCAGGCGCGGTGCGCGGCGAAGCCCTCCTCGACCTCCAGGGAGGGCAGGGGAGTGGCGGGGACGTGCGCGCGCAGCCAGTCCCGGACCTCGGCCCGGAACGGTTCCACCGACGACAGGTCAAGATCCATCAGCGGCCGCCTTCATGCTCTTGGGGTCCATCCCGGCCAGGGAGTCGGCCGAGGTCTCCGCGTTGTGCGCGTGCGCGAGGTGGTGGAGGCCGAACACCGAGTCCATCCCGGCGTGCATGCCCTGGAGGTCCTCGGCCTGGTTCACGGCCTTCTTCGTCAGCGCGAGCCCGAGGCGCGGCATGGCGGCGATCTTCTCCGCCAGCGCGAAGGTCTCGGTCTCCAGCTCGTCGCGGGCGACGACCCGGTTGACCATGCCCACCTCGTACGCGCGCCGGGCGGGCATCCGGTCGCCGGTGTAGAGGAACTCCTTGGCGATCCGCGGCGGCATCATCCACGGGTGGGCGAAGTACTCCACGCCCGGAATGCCCATGCGCACCACCGGGTCGGCGAAGAACGCGTCGTCGGAGGCGACGATCAGGTCGCACACCCAGGCGAGCATGAGCCCGCCCGCGATGCAGGCGCCCTGCACCATCGCGATCGTCGGCTTGGGGATCTCGCGCCAGCGGCGGCACATGCCGAGGTACACCTCGGACTCGCGGGCGAAGCGGCTCTCGGCGCCCTCCTTGCCCACGTGGTCCCACCACAGGACCGCCTTGCGCTCGAACGAGACGTGCGCGTCCCGTTCCGGCGTGCCGATGTCGTGCCCGGCGGAGAAGTGCCTGCCCTCGCCGGCCAGCACGATCACCTTGACCTCGTCGTCGGCGACGGCCCGGTAGAAGGCCTCGTCCAGGGCATAGGTCATCGCTGAGTTCTGCGCGTTGCGGTACTCCGGGCGGTTCATGGTGACCACCGCCACCGGCCCGCGCCGCTCGTAGCGCACTACGGTCATCGGGGACCCCTCATTCTTTCTAACAATTGTTTGGTAGAGTAAACCATGTGAAGCTCAGTGAGGAGGGCCGGGGATGAAGCCGTCCTATGTTCCGGGTCACGGTCTGCTGCGTGACCGCGTGGCGGTGGTGACCGCCGCGGCCGGCACCGGCATCGGCGGTGCCTGCGCCCGCCGCATGCTGGAGGAGGGCGCCCGCGTGGTCATCAGCGACGCCCACGAGCGGCGGCTGTCGGAAAGCCTCGCCGCCCTGGAGAAGGAGTTCGATCCCGCCTCGGTGACCGCGGTGCCCTGCGACGTGACCTCGGAGGAGCAGGTGCAGCACCTGTTCTCGGTCGCGGAGGAGCGTTTCGGCCCGGTCGACGTGGTGATCAACAACGCCGGTCTCGGCGGTACGGCGAAGCTCGTCGAGATGACCGACGAGCAGTGGAGCCGGGTGCTCGACGTGACGCTGAACGGCACCATGCGGTGCACCCGCGCCGCGCTGACCCGCATGCAGCCGCGCGGCCGCGGCGTGATCGTGAACAACGCCTCGGTGATCGGCTGGCGGGCGCAGGAGGGCCAGGCCCACTACGCGGCGGCCAAGGCCGGGGTCATGGCGCTGACGCGGTGCGCGGCGATCGAGGCCGCGCCGTACGGCGTGCGGATCAACGCCGTGGCGCCCTCACTGGCCATGCACCCCTTCCTGGCCAAGGTGACCACGGAGGAGCTGCTGGACGAGCTCACCAGGAAGGAGGCGCTCGGCCGGTACGCCGAGCCGTGGGAGGTCGCCAACGTGATGGTCTTCCTCGCCAGCGACTACTCCTCGTACATGACCGGAGAGGTCGTCTCCGTGTCCAGCCAGCACCCCTGAAAGGGTCACTCGTTCCATGAGTCCACGTCGCCGAGACTCCGCGAGCACCGCGGCCGCGCGGGCCGAGCGGCGGGCCGAGCTGCTCGCGGCGGCGGCCGAGGTCTTCGCCTCGCGGGGATACGCCGTCACCACGGTCCGTGAGGTGGCCGACGCGGCGGGTATTCTCGGCGGCAGCCTCTACTACCACTTCGACTCCAAGGAGTCGATGGCCGACGAGATCCTCTCGGCCTTCCTCACCGACATGTGGGCGGCCTACGAGGAGGTGCTCGACGCGGGTCTCGGCGCGCGCGAGACCTTCCGGGCGCTGATCGGCGCGTCGTTCCAGACGATCGACCACCATCGCCCCGCAGTCGTGATTTATCAGAACGAATCAAAACATCTGACGACAAATCCGCGTTTCTCGTACCTGCTGGACAGCCAGCAGCGGTTCAGGGAGGTGTGGTTGTCGGTGCTGGACCGGGGCGTCCTGGACGGCGAGCTCCGCGCCGACCTCGACACCGGCCTCATCTACCGGTTCATCCGCGACACCGTCTGGGTGGCCGCGAGCTGGTACCGGAACGACGGCCCCCTGTCCGCGGACGAGATCGCCAGGCAGTACCTCGCGATGGTCCTGGAAGGGATCCTTCAACCTAAGGAGTTCTGATGGCGGAGGCATACATCGTCGAAGCGGTGCGCACCCCCGTGGGCAAGCGGAACGGCGGCCTGTCCGGCGTGCACCCGGCCGACCTGGGCGCGCACGCGCTGAACGCGCTGATGGCCCGCTCCGGCGTGGACCCGTCGGCAGTGGAGGACGTGGTCTTCGGCTGCCTCGACACGGTCGGACCGCAGGCCGGCGACATCGCGCGCACCTGCTGGCTGGCCGCCGGGCTGCCCGAGGAGGTCCCCGGCGTCACCGTCGACCGGCAGTGCGGCTCGTCCCAGCAGGCGCTGCACTTCGCCGCGCAGGCCGTCATGTCCGGCACCTCCGACCTCGTGGTCGCGGGCGGCGTGCAGAACATGTCGCAGATCCCGATCGCCTTCGCCTCGCGCGGCGCCGCCGACTCGCTCGGCCTCACCGAGGGCCCGTACGTCGGCTCGCGCGGCTGGCAGGCCAGGTACGGCAAGCAGGACGTGTCGCAGTTCCGCGGCGCCGAGATGATCGCCAGGGACTGGGACATCTCGCGGGAGGACATGGAGGCGTTCGCTTTCCAGTCGCACCAGCGCGCGATCAGGGCCATCGACGAGGGACGTTTCGCCAGGGAGATCGAGCCCATCGAGGGCGTCGAGCACGACGAGGGCCCGCGCCGCGACACCACGCTCGAGAAGATGGCGGGGCTGAAGACCCTGGAGGACGGCGGCCGGCTGACCGCCGCGGTGGCCTCGCAGATCTCCGACGGCGCCGCCGCCCTCCTCATCGCCTCCGAGGAGGCCGTGCGGACGCACGGCCTGCGCCCCCGCGCCCGCATCCACCACCTGTCCGCGCGCGGTGAGGACCCCATCCGCATGCTGTCCGCGCCGATCCCCGCCACGGCGTACGCGCTGAAGAAGACCGGCATGCAGATCGGCGACATGGACCTGGTCGAGATCAACGAGGCGTTCGCCTCGGTCGTGCTGGCCTGGCTGAAGGAGACCGGCGCCGACCCCGAGCGCGTCAACCCCAACGGCGGCGCGATCGCCCTCGGCCACCCCCTCGGCGCCACCGGGGCCCGGCTCATGATCACGCTGCTGCACGAGCTGGAGCGCACCGGCGGCCGCTACGGCATGCAGACCATGTGCGAGGGCGGCGGCCAGGCGAACGTCACCATCATCGAGCGCCTCTGATCCGACCGTCTCGGACCGGCCGCCGTTCCCCGCTATCGGGCCGACGGCGGCCGGTAGAGGTACCACCGCTGGTCGCCCGTCGTGATGAGCGGCACGCGGTGCCAGGACGCGAGGAACCCGGCCGGCGTGTCCCTCCTGTTGCTGATGACGCCGACCCACTCCTTGCGGACGAGCGCCGCGTCGATCTGCCGGGGAAGCTCGTACCCGCCGTAGTTCGTGGTGATCCCCCTCATGCCGCAGCCGGTCAGGTACCCCACCTGGATGGCCGCGTGGCCGTACAGGAAGCAGGGCGTCGTGATGCCGAGACCCCGCAGGGCTTCGGCGGCGAGGCGGTCGGGCTCCCGCGCGGCGCCCTCGATCTCGGCCCGCTGGAGCAGCGTGCCGCCCTGGAGCGCGAAGAACGCGATCATCGCGACCGCGACCAGCACGCGGCCGATCCGCACCCGGGCGACCGAGGCCAGACCGCAGGCCACGGGCAGCGACAGCAGCGCGTAGACCGGCAGGAGGAAGCGCGGCGCGGCGTACCCGATCGTGAAGATGTACGACAGGGCGAGCGCGGTACCCGAGGCGGTGGCGATGAGCAGAGGCCGCCGCCGCGCGGGCTTGCGTATGGCCCACAGGCCGACCGCCGTGAGGACCGGGATCGCGGCGAACCAGGCGACGTGCGCCAGCGGGAAGTCACCGCAGGGGTGACCGAACCTGCACAGGACGGGACCGTCCAGAGCGCGGAGATGCTCGCCCAGGCTGAAGTGGAGCCCGGCCTCGTTCTTCGCGCCGGCGGCGGCGAGCCGCGCGAACGGGCCGTGGTAGTTCAGCGCCGCCTCGACGAGCCACTCGCCCCAGCCGACCGCGAGCCCCGCGACGACGGCGAAGGCCGCGCGGAAGCGCCTGGTCACCAGCCCGTACGCCACGAGGGGGAGCGCCAGCCACGACGCGTCCGTCGGGCGCACCAGCGACGCGAGGGCGAAGGCGAGCGCGACGCCCACGAGGGCCCCCTTGCGCTTGGCCATGCAGAAGAGGCCGGCACCGCCGACCGCGCAGAAGGCGACCCAGATGTTCGGCATCGCCTCGCCGCCGTAGAACAGCGCCGTCCACAGCCCGGCGAACAGGGCCGCGGCGGCGGGTACGGCGGCGCCCGGGCGCAGCCGCACCCAGGGGAGGTAGGCGAGGAACAGCCCGAGACCCGACAGCAGGCTGAGATAGACGCGGATGACGATGACCGAGGAGGTGAACATCGTCACCGGCGCGACCAGCAGGGGGACGCCCCGGGCGCGCGGCGCGCTGAACCAGGCCGGGGGAATGCCCGGGGTGACCTGGCTGACGTAGATGCTCTCGTCCCAGCCCAGCCCCACCCTGACCGTCACCAGGAGCTGGATCGTCGAGTAGCAGACGGCCACGGCGGCGAGCGTCAGGTGCCAACGGCGTGAGGCCATCCACGCCCTGGCGCCCTTCCGGGAGGACCGGCCCGGCGCTCGCGAGGAGCCGCCACCCCGTGTGGCAGTCTCCATAAGCTGATTCATCGTATTTCTCCCCGTCACAACCGGCGCAGGTGTCTCACCTGGCTCGGCGGAATCATCTGCGCCAGATTAGTTAGCGCTTATTCAGCGATCGGCGAGCATCGGGTAAAGGCAGGTTTAACTCCGCTCCTGCCGGTTACGAACGGGATTTTCCGGTCGCAGGAACGCGCACCCACCAGATGTTCACCGCCGGACCGCCGCGTTCCGCGAAAACCCCTGGTCCCGGTCGCTGTGAATCGCTTCGCTCGGGAAAGCGGGCGACCCCGGCGGTTTGCGTAATGACGGGGATGCCTTGGAAAAGGCTATAAATCCGGATATATAGCTCGGTGTGCGGGGCCATCGCCTTCCGGGTATCCACACGCCGATCCCGGAAATCGAGTCCGCTCGAATTCCCGGACCGGCCATCCCTTGCCGAGCAGCCAGGAACGGTGATCCGGAGTGAGCGGTTTCGAGCCGAGGAACCTTCTGAGCCCCTGCCTGCTGCTGCTCCTCGGCGAGCGTCCGGACCACGGCTACGAACTCGTCCAGCGGCTGCGTCCCCTCGGCATCACCGACGGAGACACGAGCACCGTCTACCGGACCCTGCGCTCGCTGGAACATCACGGATGCCTGTGCTCCGACTGGGTGCCCTCCGGCGCGGGCCCGGCGCGACGCATCTACCGGCTCACCGCCAAGGGGCGGGCGGAGCTGCTGAGCTGGCTGGGCACGCTGGAGGAGACGCGCAGGAGGCTCGACTACTACATGCGCAGGCTGGCTCCGCTCTTCGACAACCGCCACCCGCACGAGGCCGGCGAGGTGGAACGGTGACAGCGGAGGGGTGACACCCGGCTCCGCTACATCCGCTTCATCTTGATGTAGCGGCGGATGTCCGGCCACTGCATGACGACCAGCGTGACCATGACGCAGGTCAGGACCACCGCGGTCACCTTGAGCTTCCTCATCGCCGCACGCTCCGTTCCCCCGGGTACTCTCCCGGGTGCTCGTCAGGACCCGGCCCGCCGCCCTCCGCGATCAGGTCCGCGACCACCGACACGACCATGCGCGCGGCCTCGCCGGCCGCCGCGCGTACCGGGGGGCTGAGCTCGACCACAACGTCCTCGTCGGGCGTGCCCCGCAGTACGGACGTCGGCTCGCAGCACAGGACGAGCACGCGCGGAGGGACCCGGCCGAGTTCGCGGGCGAGGCGCAGGACCTGCACCGGGTCCATGCCGTGGGTCTCCACCGGGACGCCCCCCTCGTCCGAGAGCCGCGGCTCCAGCAGCGTCAGCGTCCCGGGATCCTCACCGCGCGGCGCGGCGTCCACGAAGAGCACGGCGGCGTAGTCCCGTTGCAGCGCGTAGGCCAGGTCCATGCCGCGGATCCCGAAGTCCACGACGTCCACGCCCGCCGGCACCTCGACCTGGTCCAGGCGGCGGACGACCTCGACTCCGAAGCCGTCGTCGCCGAGGAAGATGTTGCCGATCCCGGCGACGAGGACGCGCACCGGCCGCTCCGCGCCGGGATCGGCGGCCAGCGGCTCGACCTCCTCCGGCGCGTAGAAGAACCGGTGACCGGGCAGCCGCGCCTCTCCGAGGTCGCGGCCGGGGTCGTCCTCCAGGGTGACCGCGAGGTGCGGCGTGCCGTCCTCGTCCTGCTCGACCGCCTCGACGACGGCGACCCGCCCGTCGAGCGCGAGGTCGAAGATGTCCGCGCGGGACGAGCGCGGCCGCAGCCGCACCCGGCTGCCGGGGCCGACGGACACGCCGTCCACGACCACCGCGTCCGGTCCCCGCCCCTCCATGCGCGTCCAGAAGTCCATGTTCACGTTCCCGGCCCCTCCCCGGTCATCGGCCGCATGTCCGGCCGCATGTCCGGCCGTACGTCGCGCAGGGTGCCGTGCAGCCGCATGAGCTGATCCGGCGTGAGCGAGGCGCAGCGGTCGAGGATCTCCCGCGCCCGGGGATCGCCGTCGCGGATCTCCCTGCGCTCCTCGTCGGTCAGCGACAGGACGCTCAGGGTCAGCAGCTGGTCGATCTCCGTGGAGTCGAAGAGATCGCCGGGGCTCTCCGGCGCGATCTCCGGGTGGTCGTACAGGATGATCGGCGCCGACAACATCGTGTCCCGCGTTCCCTCCGGTCCCACGAGGACGGGCCAGACGCCGATGTTCCTGCATCCCTCCGCGACCGTCCGGAGCTCGGCCGGAGGATCCATGAGCGACACGAACCCGCCGTCGCCGTGGGCGCGCAGCACCGTGTGGCAGGACAGGAGCGTCCGTCTCATCGCCTCCTCGCGGTCGTCACCCTCCCAGCCGCTGGTGTTGACCACCAGGACGGTGAGCCGGAACACCCCGGGCGCCGACCGCTCCGCGCGGATCTCCACCTCGCCGCGCACCTTCCTCCAGGTGCGGACGATCGCCCCGACCCGGCGTCCGGACGGATCCGACAGCCACTCGACCTCGCGGCCCGCGGGAACGTCGATCGGCACACGATGGGGATGCTCCACGAGGGCCCCGAGGCGGAGGTCGCACACCGGCACCTCGCGCTCGGTCGCCTCCTCGCGCGGGAGATGCCGCCGGTCGCCGGCCATCAGCTCCGGCACCGGTTCCAGCCGGGTCCCGTTCCCGTCCTCGCGCGGCCGGGCCGGGTCGTACGCGACCGCGTGCAGGAAGCGCACCTCGACGTCGACGGTGTCCTCGGGCGCCGCCTCGACCAGGCACTGCGTCTGGGCGTACCACGCGTCGCCCCCGGCCGTGCCGTACGCGCGCGGGTGGATCCCGCCGAGCGTCCAGCGGTGCCGGTTCTTCAGCGCCGACTGCCGGTAGGGCCACAGCAGGTAGCCCTCGTACAGCACCGCCTGGGCGATCCGCCGTACCGGGTCCTCCACCTGCTGCTTCACCTGCTGCTTCACCGGGTCCACGGCTCGGTCACCGCCCCTCGAGCAGGGCCGACATCACGTCGTCCCAGCCGGTGAGCGTGTTGCCCACCCGGTAGGCGTACAGCCGGTCGAAGACCGCGCGGTCCAGGCGCAGCCAGGCGCTGCCGGGAAAGTAGTGGTCCATCAGGTCCTTCCAGACGCTCACCGGCATGGCGAACTCGGCCTCGGTGTCCCAGGGGATCCGCGCCGCCTGCAGCCGTCCCTCATCGAGATAGAAGATCGTGCCGCTGAAGTGGAACTCCAACGGGACCTGCCCGTCCGGCAGGGCGTGGAAGTACTTGGCCGCCACCACCTCGAAGTCGTACGTGCAGGTCACCGGGATCTCGGTCACGCAGGTGCCGCCGTCGAACGCCGGGATCTGGGTCGCCGTCTGCGTCCACAGCAGGCTCCGCAGCGCGCGGCCCCAGCCCTCCTGTACGCCGAACAGCTCGGCGAGGCGTTCCCCCGCGACGGCGTCGTAGGAGCGGCGTGCCGCCGCGATGCGGATCTGCGTGTGCAGGGCGACGGAGCGGATCTCGGCGGGGCCCGCGCTGTCAAGCCGCGTCCGGAACAGCAGCGTCGGGAGGGCGGCGAACTCCGCCGCCTCCACGCCCTCGACCAGGATCCGCACCGTGGGCGGGCAGGCCGTCGTCGTCATCGGATGATCGCCTCCGCCTCAGGCCGGTGAGAGGTTCGGCATACGCGGGTCGATGGCGTCGTGCGCGCGCGGATTGATGCCGGTGGACCTGGCGGCCGTCGAGCGCCCGTCGGGGAGGTGGCCCTTCTGGTGGGCGTAGTGCCCCTTCGTGTTGCCCTCCCTGACCCCCTTGAGGTGCGCGGTGGCGTCCGGCCGGATCATGGCGCGTCCCGTCCTGATCGGCTCGGCCGCCTTCCCCTTCCTGGTCTTCGTGCCGCCCTCCGCCTTGGTCTTCATCATCTCCGGGCTCCTTCCGGTCGGTTCCCGTCGTGCGTGCCGCCGCCGGCGGCGTCCACGGACCTGGACCGCCGGCGCAGGTCGGCGAAGAAGCCGCCGATCTCGCGCCAGACGTCCGGCCCGCCGGCCAGGCCCTTCCAGTGCGTGCGGATCAGGCCCACCAGCGCGTAGCAGTCGTCGATCGGCACGAGCCAGTGGTCGCGCGCGTCGCCCGTCCGGTTGACCAGCAGTGCCTCCACGTCGGGGGCCAGACCGCCGAGCACCGGGTTGGCCGCCTCCAGCCGCGCCCAGGTCGGCCGGGCCAGCGGGGACTCGACGGGGCCTCCCGGGCTGGGATAGAGGAGCACGGCCCGCCGCGCCGTCGAGTTATGGAAGAAGAAGGCCATCTGGACGGGGATGTTCAGGCCGTCCCAGGCCGCGTCGTCCAGGGCGAAGCCGCGGAGGTACCAACGCCGGTCGGGGACGGCGCGGTACCGCTGCCCGCTCTCCTCGGCCCGGTCGAACAGCGTCGCGCAGGGCCGGCAGGCGCAGCGGAGCTCGCGGCTGGACAGGTCGACCAGGTGCCGGTGACCGTCGGCGACAGGAACGGCGCACAGGTCGCACCGTTCCGAGGAGTCCCGGCCGGACTGATCCCGCCCGGACTGATCCCGCCCTGACCGGTCGGGCTCCGCCGGGGACGGGGCCGCCGGCGGCTGGACGAGGTACCTGCGCAGGGCGCCCATCGTGATACGTCGCTCCATGGTGCCCCGCCTCACGACGTCCGGGCGCCGGTACGGCCCCGCAGCAGGCTGTCGGCGGGGATCACGGCCGGCGGCGGTGCGGCCTCCTCGACCTCGACCCGCGCGACCTCCGGCGCGGCGTCGCGGATCGCCTCCTCCAGCGTGGCGCGCATGGCCGGAGCCGAGGAGCGGCATCCGCCGCGCCCGCGCAGGCGGACCCGCGCCACACCGCCCTCGACGCCCACCAGCTCGGCGGTGGCTCCGCCGAGCTGCGGGGCGGCCCGCTCCACCGCCTCCCGGACGCGGGTCTCCGCGTCCGACGGGTGCAGGCCGTGGAGCAGGAGCAGGTGCGCGACCAGTTCGTCGGCCGCCAGCGTGTCGACCAGCGTGGTACCGCTCACGGCCGCGGCCGCCGCCATGATCCGGGACAGGCCCTCGCCGTACAACTCCAGGAGCGGCTGGAGGAGCTCCGTGACCGTGGCCCTGGCGTCCGGGTCGGTCATCGACTCGACCCGTTCCAGCAGGGCCTCCACGCGGTGCGCGCGGTCGGCCGCCTCGTCGTCGTTCAGCGGGGTGTGCGGTGACATCGTCCCCACCTCAGCCCGAGACGCTCGTGCCGAGCGTGGGGGAGTGGACCTTTCTGATCACCTGTCCGTCGCCGAGGTACATGTGCACGCCGCAGGGCAGGCACGGGTCGAAGCTGCGCACCGTGCGCATGATGTCGATGCCCTTGAAGTTCTCCGGGCCGTTCTCCTCGAAGATGTGCATGCCCTGCACGGCGTCCTCGTACGGCCCCGGCGTCCCGTAGATGTCCCGGGGGCTGGCGTTCCACGGCGTCGGCGGATACGGGTGGTAGTTCGCGATCTTCCCGTCGCGGATCACCATGTGGTGCGACAGGACGCCGCGGACCGCCTCGTGGAAGCCGCAGCCGACCCCGTCCTCGGGGACGTCGAAGTCCGTGAAGACCTTCGTCCGCCCCGCCCTGACCTCGCCCAGCGCCTGCTCCACGAAGTGGACCGCCATCGCCGCCGCGTACGCGATGAAGTACACGCGGGCGCGGTCCCGTTCGATGGTGTTGGACCACTGCGGGATCTTCCACTCGAACTGCATCTCGGGCATCGCCGCGCTCTTGGGGAGGTTGATCTGCACGCTGTGGCCGGTCGCCTTCACCGTGCCCGTGTCGACGAGACCGGCGAGGGCGGTGGTCCAGAGCCGGGCGATGGGGCCGCCCCCGGTGTCCAGCGCGAGGTAGTCGCCGCTGCGGGAGTCGTACCAGCGGGGGCTCATGACCCAGCTGTAGTTGCCGTTCTCCAGGTCGCGCTTCTGCGGCCGGGGGAGCGTCGTCTGGTTCCACGGGTGGCGCTGGTCGACCGGGTTGCCGAGCGGGTCGTGGGTGACGAACGTCTCCTCGCCCTCCCAGTCGTCGTAGTACGAGCTGCCCAGCAGGATGCGGATGCCGAGGTTGATGTCCACCAGGTTCGTCGTCAGGAGCTGGCCGTCCAGGACGATGCCGGGGGTCACGAACATCGACCGGCCCCAGTCGTTCATGGTGCGGTAGTCGTAGTCCACCACGTCGGGGTCCTGGAAGGCGCCCCAGCAGCCGAGCATGACGCGGCGCCGCCCGACCTCCTCGTAACCCGGCATGGCCTCGTAGAAGAAGTCGAAGATGTCGTCGTTCATCGGGACGGCCTTCTTGATGAAGTCCAGCGCCCGCAGCAGCCGCACCAGGTAGTCGGTGAACACCTGGGGCGTCGCGACCGTCCCCACACCTCCGGGATAGAGGGTGGACGGGTGCACGTGCCGCCCCTCCATCAGGCAGAACATCTCGCGGGTGAGCCGGCTCATCTGCAGCGCCTCGCGGTACGCCGCCCCGGTGAACGGGTTGAAGGCGCGCATGATGTCGGCGATCGTGCGGTAGCCGTGGATGTGGCCGCGCGGCGCCTCGGTCGTCTCCGCCCTGCGGAGCAGACTGGGGTTCGTCTCCTTGACCATCTGCTCGCAGAAGTCGACGAACACCAGGTTGTCCTGGAAGATCGTGTGGTCGAACATGTACTCGGCGGCCTCGCCGAGGTTGACGATCATCTCCCCCAGCGGCGGGGTCTTGATGCCGTAGGCCATGTTCTGCGCGTAGACGGAACAGGTGGCGTGGTTGTCGCCGCAGATGCCGCAGATCCGGCTGGTGATGAAGTGCGAGTCGCGCGGGTCCTTGCCGCGCATGAACACGCTGTAGCCACGGAAGAGCGACGACGTGCTCTTGCACTCCACGACTTCCTTGTTGCTGAAGTCGATCTTCGTGTAGATGCCGAGGTTGCCGATGATCCTGGTGATCGGGTCCCAGGACATGTCGACCAGCGTCCGCTGGTCCTCCGGCGCCTTCTGCGATCGGATTGCCACCGTGTCGTTCCCCTCTACTACCGTTGCGGCCAGCGCGGGGCGTACCCGCTCGTGAGCTTCGGACGGTTGTGGCGCCAGCGGGGCTCCTCGTTGACCGTCGTGTTCGTGATCCCGCGCAGCCTGCGGATCATCCCGCCGTACGCGCTGGACATGGCCGAGGACACGGTCCCGCCGGGCGGCTCGTCCATGAAGGGCATGAACTTGTCCGGGAAGCCCGGCATGGTGCAGCCGATGCAGATGCCGCCGACGTTGGGGCAGCCGCCGATCCCGTCCATCCAGCCGCGCTTGGGGACGTTGCAGTTGACCACCGGGCCCCAGCAGCCGATCCGCACCTGGCACTTCGGCGAGTTGTAGTCCTTGGCGAAGTCGCCCTGCTCGTAGTAGCCGGCCCGGTCGCACCCCTCGTGCACCGTCTTGCCGAAGAGCCACGTCGGCCGGAGTTGCTCGTCGAGCGGGATCATGGGGGCCATCCCGGCGGCCTGGTAGAGCAGCCAGGTCAGGGTCTCCATGAAGTTGTCCGGCTGCACCGGGCAGCCGGGCACGTTGACGATGGGGAGCCCGCCGGCCGAGCGGAAGTCCTTGCCGAGATAGTCGGCGAGGCCCATGCATCCCGTCGGGTTCCCCGCCATGGCGTGGATGCCCCCGTACGTGGCGCAGGTGCCGGCCGCGACGACCGCCCACGCCCTCGGCGCGAGCCGGTCGATCCACTCGTTGACCGTGATGGGCTCACCCGTCACGGGGTCGTTGCCCATGGACGTCCAGTAGCCCTCGCCGTTGATCTTCTCGTTGGGGATCGATCCCTCGACGACGAAGATGAACGGGCCGAGCTCGTCCCGTGCGGCCCGGTGGAAGGCCGCCATGAACTCGTCGCCCACCTGCTGGGCCAGGACCTTGTTGTGCAGGTGGACCTTGGGCAGGCCGGGGACGAGGCCGAGCACGACGTCCTCGATGCTCGGCAGCGTCGCCGCGGTCACCGAGACCGTGTCCCCGTCGCAGCTCATCCCCTCCGAGGTCCACAGAATGTGCACCTCGTCCAGAGCGGCGGCGGTGGTAACCCCTGGTGCGCTCATGGCCTACCCCCCTCCTGGCCACAGCGGGCGTCACGCCGTGTGCATCAACGTCTATCAACCTCCGGCGGGCTTGGTAAGTGCGCCGTGCACCTAGTGCGTACGGTCTGACCTGCGGTTACTTGGCGGGAGATGGTGCTCTCGATGCCGGCTGAGGGGTTTGCCGCGACCCGCCCGCCTCCGGAGCGTAGCGGATCGGTGAAAGCCAGATGAATATGTCATGACATAAGGACGTGCTATTGCTTTGTCGTTAAATCGTAGTTACGTTCTTGGTGCAACATCATCCCCCCGAAAGAGGAGGCGCGATGCGTCCCCTGCCCACCATCTCCCTGGCGGCTGCCGCGCTGCTGCTGGTCGGCGTGCAGCCGGCGTCGGCCGCGGGCCAGGGCGTCAAGACCGTCTACCCCGAGCTGGAGACCCCGGCGCTGTTCGACGACGAGGCGGGCGGCAACTCCAACGCCGACGACCCGGCGATCTGGGTGCACCCGTCGAAGTCATCGAAGAGCGTGGTGATCGGCACCGCGAAGGAGGGCGGCCTCTTCGTCTACAACCTGGACGGCGAGCAGCTCCAGCACTTCGCGGCCCCCGCCGCGCCGGGTCCCGACGACGAGCCCGGACGGTTCAACAACGTCGACGTCACCTATGGCTTCGGCGGGCGGGACCTCGCGGTCGTCTCCGACCGCGGCCGGGACCAGCTCAGGATCTACTCCATCTCGGGCGGGCAGCTCACCGACGTGACCGACCCGGCCGCGCCGTTCCTCTTCAACTCCACACAAGCCGAGGTGAACGAGGGCGGCACCGCGTACGGCCTGACCACGTACAAGAACTCCACCGGCACGTACGCGGTGGTCAGCCGGCGGCACAACACCGACGTCGGCCTGATCAAGCTGCTTCCGAAGCCGAACGGCAAGGTGGGCTACGAGGTCGTCAGGACGCTGGCCCTGCCCGCCACGTTCGCCCTGCCGAACGGCCAGACCTGGATCCCGTGCGACGAGCCGGGCCGGACACCCCAGGTCGAGGGCATGGTCGTGGACGACCAGACCGACACCCTCTACGCCGGCCAGGAGGACGTCGGCATCTGGAAGGTCTCGGCCGACCTGACCGGGACGCCGGTGCTCGTGGACAAGGTCAAGGAGTTCGGCGTGCCGGGGACGTACGACCCGGCCACCGAGGAGTGCACGCCCGGCACGGACCCCGGCTTCGGCGGCCAGCGCCTGACGGCCGACGTCGAGGGCCTCACGATCTACTACCGCGACAACGGCAAGGGCTACCTGCTGGCCTCCAGCCAGGGCGACAACACCTTCGCCGTCTACAAGAAGGAGGGCTCCAACGCCTACCTCGGCCAGTTCCGGATCAGCCCGCACAACGGGGTGGACGGTGTCGAGGTGAGCGACGGCTCGACCGTGCTCAACGTCCCGCTGGGCGACTTCGACGAGGGACTCTTCATCGCGCACGACGGCGTCAACACGCCCGCCGAGGGTGACCGCGAGATCACGAACTTCAAGTTCGTCGGCTGGGGCGACATCGCGGACGAGCTCGACCTTGACGTGGACACCGACGGCTACGACCCCCGTGACTGACGGCACAACCGACAGCGGGTAGGGCCGAAACGAGGAAGACCCCCGGCGAATCGCCTCGCCGGGGGTCTTTCCTTTCACGGGATCAGCCGTGGTTGACGCGCCAGAAGTCGGAGATGGTCTGGCGGCTGCGCAGGTCGTCGACCAGCCTCGCGGGGTCGGTGTGGAAGAGCTGGTTCTGCCAGTCGTCCAGGCCCGTCGGGATGACGAGCGGCTTGACCGAGGCGTTGCCGGAGACGCCGCCCTCGCCGATCTCGTGCTTGACGCCCTCCTCGGTCATGATGAAGTGGACGAACAGCTTGGCCGCGTTCGGGTGCTTGGTCTTCGTGGCGATCGCGGCGAACTTGGGATAGCTGTTGCCGACGAACGGCGCCATCCCGGCGCAGGTCGCCTGGTTGTATCCCTTGTCGTCGTTGTTGCGGAACTTCGCGATCGACATGAAGCCGATCTTCTTGTCCGTGGTGTTGGGCGCGCCCACCGAACCCGAGATGTCCTCGTCGGAGCCGGTCAGCACCGGCTTGTTGACCGAGAGCCGCTTGACCCACTCGTAGGCCGCGGACTTCTCCTTGGTCTCCAGGGGCTTGCCGTACTTGGTCTGGTAGGCCTGCTCCAGCGCCTGGTTGCCGTGCGCGTCGAGCTGGGTGAAGAACGACAGCACGGTGGGCTTGCCCAGCGGGTCCTGCATGACGAGCTTGCCGGCCCACTCCGGCTCGGTGAGGTCCCAGATGTTCTTCACCGGGCAGCCGTCGGGCGAGAGCTTCGTGTTGTAGGCGAAGACGTTGGCCTTCGACAGCGCCAGGAGCGGGTTCTGGTTCTCGGCCGGGATCTGGTCCTTGAGGTCGGCCGGCACCCAGGTCTGGACCACACCCTGCGGGATGAGCTGGCCCATCAGCACGCCGCCGTCCTCGAACATCGTCGCGTCGATCGTGATGTTGTCCGCCGCGTGCTCCCTGATCATCTTCTCCGCGGTCTGCGGGCTGTCGGACTTCACGCCCTCCATGGGGATGCCGTACTTCGCGGTGAAGGCCTTGGCGACCTCCTCGATGTCGCCGCTGGAGTCGTACACCATGAGGCCGCCCTCCTTCTTGGCCGCCTCGACCAGCGCGTTCAGGTCGAAGTTCGCGTCGACGGAGGCGCTGGGCAGCGGCGCCGCGTCCGTCGAGCCGGGGGAGTCGGTGCCGGTGGACGGCGCGCACGCGGCGACGGCCAGTGCCAGCAGCGCCACAGGGATGATCTTCCGGGTACGCCTCACGATGGCGTCACTCCTCTTGCCTCTCAGGGGGTCGTGCGCGACGCCCAGAGCCCCCAGGTCGTGCCGATCACGTCCTGCCGCGCGCGGCGGCATTCGTCGGACACTCCCTCGCGGGCGCCACGGTGGGCTCAACGATGAACGTCATGTGAACAATTTGTCAAGACATTCTTACGTATTCAGGGCAGTTGACTTCGGCGCGTTACATAGAGCATAGAGGGGTGTTGGTCAGGACATTCTGATGTCCTGTACCGTCAGGTTGTGACTGTGACGAAGCTGGACATCGACCTGGATCGGTCGAGCCCCGTGCCCCTCTACTTCCAGGTGGCCGAGCAGATCGCGCGGGCGATCCAGGCCGGAGAGCTGGCCCCCGGATCCCGGCTCGACAACGAGGTCCTGCTGGCCGACCGGCTGGGGCTCTCCCGGCCGACCATCCGCCAGGCCATCCAGTACCTCGTCGACAAGGGCCTGGTGGTGCGCAAACGCGGGGTCGGCACCCAGGTCGTCCACGGCCAGGTCAAGCGGGCGGTCGAGCTCACCAGCCTGTACGACGACCTGCGCAGGGTGGGCCAGGAGCCGGCCACGCGTGTCCTGGCCATCGAGACGGTGCCCGCGGACGAGTCGACGGCGGGGGCGCTCGGCGTCGCCACGGGAACCGAGGTGGTCCGGCTGGAGCGGCTCAGGTACGCCGAGGGGAAGCCGCTCGCCCTGATGCACAACTGGCTGCCGCCGGGGCCGGCGTCGCTGACCGCCGAGGCGCTGGAGGCGCGCGGGTTGTACGAGTTGCTGCGCGCGGCCGGGGTGCGGATGCGGGTGGCCGCCCAGCGGATCGGCGCCCGCACGGCCACCCCGGCCGAGGTCCGGCTGCTGGAGGAGCGCCGCGCCTGCCCGCTGCTCACGATGGTGCGCACGACGTACGACGACCAGGGGAGGGCGGTCGAGCACGGCTCGCACGTCTACCGCGCGTCCCACTACTCCTTGGAGGTCACGCTCGTCGAGCGCTGAACCATCCGTTTCGGCTGGTGATGATGATAGTTCGTCAGAATGTCAGGACAAACTCTTGACGATGTGACCACCGGTCATCTAGAACTGGAGGCCCCGGACAAGGAGTCGATATGCGTGTGGGTCTGCTGGGTCTTGGTCGCATAGGAGCATTTCATGCCACCTCCCTCGCCGCCCTCGTGGAGGAACTGGTCGTCTTCGACGCTGACACGAGCAGGGCCGAGGAGGTGGCGGGGCGGCTCGGAGCCCGCGTGGGAGACCCCTTCGACGCCGACGCGGTGGTGATCGCGACCCCCACCTCCACGCACGCGGAGGCGCTGCTCCGGGCCTGCGAGCTGGGCGTGCCGGCGTTCTGCGAGAAGCCCGCGGCGCCCACTGTGGAGGAGACCGTGCGGGTGGCCGAGGCAGTCGAGCGCACCGGCACCCTCGTGCACATCGGGTTCCAGCGGCGCTTCGACGCCGGGTATGCCGCCGCGCGCGCCGCGCTGGCCTCCGGCGAGCTGGGCGAGCTGCACCGGGTCCACCTGCTGACCGCCGACCCCCGGCCGCCCGCCCCCGGCTACATCCCGCTGTCCGGCGGGGTCTTCCGTGACTGCCACATCCACGACTTCGACATCCTGCGCTGGGTCACCGGCAGGGAGGTGGACGTCGTCTACGCCACCGGATCCAACCGAGGCGAGGCGTTCTTCGCCGAGGCGGGGGACGTCGACAACAGCGCCGCGCTGCTGACCCTCGACGACGGCACGCTCGTCACGATGCAGGGCTCCCGCTACAACGGCGCGGGATATGACGTGCGGATGGAGCTGGCCGGCACCTTGGGGACGCGCGCGGTCGGGCTCGGCGAGCGTACCCCGGTGAGCTCCGTCGAGGGCCTCGCGCCGCAGGGCGAGCCGTGGCCGGACTTCCAGGCCAGGTTCGAGGCCGCGTACGTCGCCGAGATGGGCGCGTTCCTCGCGGCCGCGCGGGGCGAGCGCGAGAGCCCCTGCACCGTCCGTGACGCGCTGGCCGCCCTCTACATCGCCGAGGCGGCAGACCTTTCCCGTCGTACGGACCGGCCGGTCCGTCTCCTGGAGGTGACCAAGTGAGGATCGCCGCTGCCCCGATCTCGTGGGGTGTGTGCGAGGTGCCCGGATGGGGGCACCAGATGGCGGCGGAGCGGGTGCTCGCCGAGATGGCGGAGCTCGGCCTGACGGCCACCGAACTCGGCCCGGACGGCTTCCTTCCCCCTGATCCCGCGGACCGGGCGTCCCTGCTCGGCCGGTACGGCATGCGCGCCGTGGGCGGCTTCGTGCCCGTGGTGCTGCACGATCCGGGCCACGACCCGATGCCGGGCCTGCGCGCCACGCTGGCCTCGTTCGACGCCGACATGGTGGTCGTCCTGGCCGCCGCCACCGGCGTGGACGGGTACGACACCCGCCCGGAGCTCGGCACCGAGGGCTGGCGCACGCTGCTCGCCAACCTGGAGCGGATCCGGCGCGAGACGTCCCACCTGGTCACCCTGCACCCGCACGTCGGGACCATGGTCGAGAGCCGGGACGAGGTGAACCGGGTGCTCGACGGGTGCGACATCGCGCTCTGCCTGGACACCGGGCACCTCCTCATCGGCGGCACCGACCCCGTGGACATCGTCCGCGGCCGTCCCGGCCGCGTCGCGCACGTCCACCTCAAGGACGTGGACGCCGAGCTCGCCGGGCGGGTCCGGGAGGGCGCGCTCACCTACACCGAGGCCGTCAAGGCGGGGATCTACCGCCCGCTCGGCAAGGGAGACGTGGACGTCGCCCGGATCGTCGGCGGCCTCGACCGGGCCGGATACCGCGGCTGGTATGTCATGGAGCAGGACCTCATCCTCGACGCCGAGCCCTCCGCGGGCGACGGCCCGATCGAGGACGTCCGGGCCGGCGTCGCGTTTCTCAGGAGCGCCGCGTGACGGACGTGCTCACCATCGGCCGGGTCGGCGTCGACGTCTACCCCCTCCAGACCGGGGTGTCGCTCCGGGAGGTTTCGACCTTCGGCAAATACCTCGGCGGCAGCCCGGTCAACGTGGCCGTGGCCGCCGCCAGGCTCGGCCGGTCCAGCGCCGTGATCACCCGGACCGGGGCCGACCCGTTCGGGCTGTTCGTCCACGACGCCCTGCGCGAGTACGGAGTGGACGACCGGTACGTCCTCGCGGTGCCGGGCCTGCCCACGCCAGTGACCTTCTGCGAGATCAGGCCGCCGGAGGACTTCCCGCTCTACTTCTACCGCTTCCCCAAGGCCCCCGACCTGGAGATTCTCCCCTCCGAGCTGGACCTGCGGGCCATCGCGCGGGTCCCGCTGTTCTGGGCGACCGTGACCGGCCTGTCCCAGGAGCCGTCCCGGGCCGCGCACTTCGCGGCCTGGCGGTCGCGGGGGCGCAGGCCGCACACGGTGCTCGACCTCGACTACCGCCCGATGTTCTGGACGAGCATGGAGACGGCCGGAGAGCAGGTGCGGCGCGCTCTCGCGCACGTCACCGTGGCGGTCGGCAACGTCGACGAGGCCGAGGTGGCCACCGGCACCCGTGAGCCGTACGCCGCGGCCGAGGCGCTGCTGGAGGCGGGCGTGGAACTGGCGATCGTCAAACGTGGTTCGGCCGGAGTGCTGGGCATGACAAGGAAAGAGACCGTGGAAGTGCCCCCGGTCCCGGTGGACGTCGTCAACGGGCTCGGTGCCGGAGACGCCTTCGGCGGCGCGCTCTGCCACGGCCTGCTCTCGGGCTGGCCGCTGGAGCGCACCCTGCGCTTCGCCAACGCGGCGGGCGCGATCGTCGCCGGACGGCTGGCGTGCGCGCCCGCGATGCCCACGGCCGAGGAAGTCGAGGCCGTCCTTGCGAGTGGCTCATTGAGGGGGGACGTGTCAGATGCGTGAGGAGGACTACCGCCGGCTGCTCGACGACCGCGCGTGGTACCCCGGCCGGGTGGCCGAGACGGCCGCGCTGCGCAGGCGCCGGCCGCTGATGGTCGACCGGGACCAGCTGCTGATCATCGCGGCGGACCATCCGGCGAGGGGCGCCCTCGGCGTGGGCGGCCGTCCGATGGCGATGGAGAACCGCGTCGACCTGCTCGACCGGCTGCTGACCGCCCTGGCCAGGCCCGGCGTCGACGGCCTGCTCGCCACACCCGACATCGTCGAGGACCTGCTGCTGCTCGGCGCGCTCGACGACAAGATCGTGATCGGCTCGATGAACCGGGGCGGCGTCCAGAACGCGGTGTTCGAGTTCGACGACCGCTTCACCGCCTACGACGCCCAGTCCATCGCGGCGATGCGTCTGGACGGCGGCAAGATGCTGTGCCGGATCGCCCCGGAGGACACCGCGACCGCCGCCACCCTGGAGAGCTGCGGCCAGGCCATCACCCAGCTCGCCGGGCACGGCCTGATGGCGATGATCGAGCCGTTCTGGTCCGGCCGGGTCGACGGCGTCGTCACCCACGACCTGTCCCCGGAGGCGGTGGTCCGCGCGATCAGCGTCTGCCAGGGGCTCGGCGCGACCTCGGCCAGGACCTGGCTGAAGATTCCCGTGATCGACGACATGGAGCGGGTCATGCGGGCCACGACGCTGCCGACGCTGCTGCTCGGAGGCGACCCCGCCCAGGATCCCGACCGGGTCTTCGCGTCCTGGAGCAAGGCGCTGCGGCTGCCCGGCGTGCGCGGCCTGGTCGTCGGCAGGGCACTGCTCTACCCGCCCGACGACGACGTGGCCACGGCGGTGGACACCGCGGCGGGCCTGCTGGAGATATCGGGAGGTACCCCATCATGAGACTCACCACGGCCCAGGCGCTGGTCCTCTTCCTGTCCCGGCAGTGGAGCGAACGGGACGGCGTGGAGCGGCGGCTGATCGAGGGCTGCTTCGGCATCTTCGGCCACGGCAACGTCGCGGGCGTCGGCCAGGCGCTGGCCGAGCAGGGCGGGGGCACCCGGTCGGCCCTGCCGTACTATCTGGCGCGCAACGAGCAGGCCATGGTCCACACCGCCGTCGGGTACGCGCGGGCGGCGAACCGGCTGTCCACGTTCGCCTGCACCACCTCGATCGGCCCCGGTGCGACCAACATGGTCACCGGGGCGGCGCTGGCCACGATCAACCGGATCCCGGTGCTGCTGCTCCCCGGCGACGTCTTCGCCACCAGGGTCGCCAGCCCGGTGCTCCAGGAGCTGGAGGACCCGCGCTCCTACGACGTGACGGTCAACGACACGCTGCGGCCGGTCTCCCGCTTCTTCGACCGGATCAACCGGCCCGAGCAGCTCCCGTCGGCGCTGCTCGCCGCGATGCGGGTGCTGACCGACCCGGCCGAGACCGGCGCGGTCACCCTCGCGCTGCCGCAGGACGTGCAGGCCGAGGCGTACGACTGGCCGGACGAGCTGTTCCGTGAGCGCGTGTGGCACGTTCCGCGTCCGGTGCCGGAGCCCGCCGCGCTGGCCCGTGCCGTACGCGCCCTGGAGTCCTCGCAGCGGCCGCTGATCGTGGCCGGCGGCGGGGTCAAGTACAGCGAGGCGTGGGAGGAACTGCGGCACTTCGCCGAGAGGCACGGCATCCCGGTCGGCGAGACGCAGGCGGGCAAGGGCGCGCTCCCGCACGACCATCCGCTCGCGGTCGGCGCCATCGGCCACACCGGTACGGAGGCGGCCGACACGCTGGCCCGCGAGGCCGACCTGGTGATCGGCGTCGGCACCCGCTACAGCGACTTCACCACCGCCTCGCGGACGCTGTTCGGCGCCGCGCGGTTCCTCAACCTCAACGTCACCGCGTTCGACGCGGCCAAGCACGCGGGCGAGATGCTGGTCGCCGACGCCAGGGAGGCGCTCCTCGCCCTCGACGCGGCGGTCGGCAGGACCGTGGGCGCGGCGGGCTGGCGGGCCGATCCCGAGTGGACCGCGCGGGCGGCGAACCTGGCCGACGGATGGCGGGCGGAGATCGCCGGAGCCGTCTCCGGCGACGCGCTGACCCAGCCGGTGCTCCTCGGCATCGTCAACGACGTGGTGAACGACCTGCCCGACGGCGGCGTGGTGGTCAACGCCGCCGGATCGATGCCCGGTGACCTGCACAGGCTGTGGCGGGCGTCCGACCCTGAGCAGTATCACGTCGAGTACGGCTACTCCTGCATGGGCTACGAGATCGCCGGAGGGCTGGGCGTGAAGCTGGCCCGTCCGGAGCGCGAGGTGGTCGTGCTGGTGGGCGACGGGTCGTACCTCATGATGGCCCAGGAGATCGCCACCGCCGTGCAGGAGGGCGTCAAGCTCGTCGTCGTGCTGGTCGACAACCACGGGTTCGCCTCCATCGGCAACCTGTCGGAGTCGGTGGGCGCGCGGCGGCTCGGCACGGCCTACCGCCTGCGCGGCGAGTCGGGCGACCTGGACGGCGACCGGCTCCCCGTGGATCTGGCCGTCAACGCGGCCAGCCTCGGCGCGGACGTGCTGACGGCCAGGGACCCGGAGGGCCTGCGGGCCGCGCTCGCCAAGGCGGTCGCGGCCACGACCACCACGGTCGTCTACGTCGAGCCCGTCCCGGGAGAGGGGCCGGGCGCGCAGGCCTGGTGGGACGTCCCGGTCGCCGAGGTGTCGAACCTGCCCGAGGTGCGGGCGGCACGGGAACGCTACGACGAGCACAAGCGCGACCAGCGGCTCTACCTCTGATGGGGTGGACGCTCGCGTTCGCCGCCGTGGCGATCCTGTTCGTGCTGATCAGCGGGGCCAACGACGGCGCCACGCTCATCGGGCTCGGGCTCAGGTTCCCCCGCTCCCCGGGCTGGCTGATCGCGGCGCTCCCGCTGCTGGTGATCTTCGCGGCGCCGTACGCGCTGGGCGTGGAGGTGGCGCGGACGTTCACCGAGCGGCTGGCGAACCTCGGCACCGGCACGGGCGCCGCGGTGTTCCTCGCGGGAGTGGTGACCGGCGTGGTCGTGGTCGCCGTCCTCACCGGCAAGGGGCTGCCGACCAGCCTGACCCTGGCGGTGATCGGGGGGATCGCCGGCGCCGGGCTGGGCGCCGGGCTCCCGGTGTCGTGGTCGGGCCTGGTGTCCGTCCTGGTGATCGGCGCCGCCGCGCCCCTGGTCGGCCTGCTGCTGGGGCTCCTGCTGGGAGCGTCGTCGCGCCGCGTGCCGTCCTTCCGGGGGATGCCCCGGGTCGTCCTCGGCGCGCACGTTCTGGCCTACACCGCGCAGTGCGTGGCGTACGCGGTGAACGACGGCCAGAAGATGATCGCGGTCGTGAGCGTGGCGGTCGGCGTGGCCCGCGCGGGAGTGGGCGGTGTCGGGCCGGTCGAGGTCCCGCCCGTCTGGATGGCCCTGCTCGCGGGGTTGTTCCTCGTCGGGGCGCTGACCAGCCTCACCCGGGTCGGCGAACGGCTCGGCCGGGGCCTGGTCATCACCCGCCCGCTGCACATCGTGTCGGCCGAGACGGCGGCCACCGGCGCCGTGCTCGGGAGCGCGGCGCTCGGAAGTCCGGTGAGCATGACCCAGTCCATCACCGCCGGAGTGGTGGGCGTGGCGGCGAGCGAGGGAGTGCGGAGGGTGCGATGGCAGGGCGTCGTGAACATGGGTACGGCATGGTTGGTCACGCTGCCGTCGTCGATGGCGCTGGCCTGCCTCGCCGGCCTCGCGCTGAGACTGGTGTGAGCGCCGACCGCCGCCTCAGGCGGTTCGTACGGGCATGGGACGACCTGCGGGGCCGGTCAGGACGGCGGATCGTGGACCTGGTCCTCGGCCAGATCGCGGTCGCCAGGGCGGGAGCCGTACTGGCCCGCTCGGTGGCGGAGGGCACGATCGAGCGGTCGGCGGCGCGCGTCCAGATGGCCGAGGTGGAGCACGAGGGAGACGCGGAACGCGCCGAGCTCGTCCGCGTCCTGCGCCGGGTGCTCGCCACCCCCATCGACAGGGAGGACCTGTTCCGGCTCTCCCGGTCGATCGACGACGTGCTCGACCACCTGCGCGACTACGTGCGCGAGACGGACCTGTTCGGGCCGAAGGACCTCGGATTCGCGGTCGAGCCGCTGCAGGCGGTGATCGACGGCCTGGACGAGCTGGAGGTCGCCGTCGACAAGATCATCGATGATCCGGGCTCGGTGACCCGGGCCGTGCTCGCCACGCGCAAGGCGTGCAGCAGGGTCCGCCAGCTCTACCAGACCCGGTTGGCCGAGCTGTTCGCCGGCCCGCTGGAGATGGACACCCTGCGCAGGCGCGAACTGCTGTCCCGGCTGGACGCGGTGGGCCGCCGGCTCGGCGAGGCGGCCGACGCCCTCGCCGACGCCATGCTCAAGCGAAGCCACTGAGAAGTGGAACCATCCCCCCGAAGGAAATCCCCATGGCAGTTCTCACCAAGGCGGAAGCACCGCCACCCCCACCAGGACGGCGCAGGCTGCTGTACCGGCTCCAGGTTCTGCGCCATGATCCGACCGCCGCGCTCGGCCTGATCCTGGTCGTCGTCCTCGGCTACCTCGTCGTGGCGCCGCTGGTCGCGGTGCTCTCCGACTCGGCCCGGCTGCAGTACGGCGACGAGATCCACGCCGGTCAGCGCCCCGGAGAATGGACCGGCTACTACCTCTGGCGGGTGTTCCGCTCGCAGATCAGCGGCCTGCTGTTCTGGGAGCCGCTGCTCAACACGCTGGTGGTCGCCGTCGGGACCACGTTGTTCGCGCTCATCGTCGGGGGAGGCATGGCCTGGCTCGTGACCAGGACGAACGTGCCGGGCCGCAAGTGGCTGGCCGGCGCGCTCGTGGTGCCGTACATGCTGCCGTCGTGGACGTTCTCCCTGGCCTGGCTGACGCTGTTCAAGAACGAGCGCGCCGCCGGCCAGGTCGGGATCCTGCAGTCCGTGGGCATCAGGACGCCCGACTGGCTCGCCTACGGCCCGCTGCCGATCATCGTCACCCTGGGGCTGCACTACTACCCGTTCGTGCTGCTCCTGGTCGGCAACGCGCTGCGCCGCATCGACGTCCAGCTGGAGGACTCGGCCCGCATCCTCGGCGCCCCGCAGCGGACCGTCATCCGGCGGATCGTGGTGCCGCTGATGCTCCCCGCGCTCTCGTCCGCGGTGCTGCTGGTCATCGGCCGGGTGCTCGGCACGTTCGGCACGCCGTACGTGCTGGGGCTGCCGGCGGACTACCGGGTGTTGTCCACCGGGCTGTTCCAGTCGATCAGGGACCGCAGCACCGGCGTGGCCTCGGTGATCGCGATGGTGATCGTCGCCATCGGCATTCTGATCGTCCTGGCCGACACCCGGATGATGCGCGAGCACCGCCGGTTCGTCACCGTGGGCGGCAAGGGCGCGATGGACCGGCTGAGCGACCTGCGCCGCTGGCGCTGGCCCGCGTTCGCGCTCGGCGTGGTCGTCTTCTTGGTGAGCGTCCTGGTCCCCGTGCTCACCCTGCTGCTGTCCACGGTCACCCGCACGCCGCTGGACCTGTCCACGTTCACGCTGGACTACTGGCTGGCCGAGCGGCTGCCCGGCGCGGTCGGCTTCCCGCACGGAGTGTTCCGCGGATCCGAACTGTGGGCGGCGGCCTGGAACTCGCTGCGCATCGTCGGCCTCGCCTCGATCATCTGCGCCGTCCTCGGCCTGCTGATCGGATACGTCGTGGTGCGCGGGACGGCGCCGCGCGTCGCCGCCTTCCTCCGCCAGGTCTCGTTCCTTCCCTACCTCATCCCCGGCATCGCGTTCGCGGCGGCCTCGCTGTCCCTGTTCGCCGTCGCCAGGGGACCGATCCCCGCGTTGTACGGCACCACGTTCCTGCTGATCCTGGTGATGGCGGTGACGCACCTGCCGTACAGCTCACGCTCGGGCATCGCGGCGATGACGCAGCTCGGCCGTGAGCCGGAGGAGGCCGCGCAGATCGCGGGCGCGTCCTGGTGGCAACGCATGAGCAGGATCGTCTTCCCGATCCAGAAGGGCGCCCTCGTCACCGGGATCATCCTGCCGTTCGTCTCCGGTCTCAAGGAGCTCAGCATCGTGATCATGCTGACCACCACCGGGACCCAGCTGCTCACGACCCTCTCCATCGGGCTCGTGGACTACGGATACACCCAGCTCGCCAACGCGGTCGTGCTCGTGATCGCCTTGGTGTCCTTCACCATGACCTACCTGACCCAGCGGCTGACCAACAGCAGCCTGGCGTCCGGCCTGGGAGGATAGATGCCGAACATCACTTTGAGCGGAGTCGCCAAGAGCTACGGCGGCCACGACTACGCCGTCAGGAACCTCGACCTGACCATCCCGGACGGCGCCTTCATGTGCCTTCTCGGTCCCTCCGGATGCGGCAAGACCACCACCCTGCGGATGATCGCCGGGCTGGAGCAGCCGTCCGCCGGCACCATCGCGGTCGGCGACCGGATCCTCGACTCCGTCGAGCACGGCCGCTATGTCCCGCCGGAGAAGCGCGGCATGGGGCTGGTCTTCCAGAACTACGCCCTCTGGCCGCACCTGTCGATCCGCGAGAACGTCGAGTTCGGGCTGCGCATGCGCAAGGTGCCCGGCCCCGAGCGGCGGGCCAGGGCGGAGGAGGCGCTGCGGATGGTCCACGTGGACGCCGCGATGGACCGCTATCCCTCCCAGCTCTCCGGCGGCCAGCAGCAGCGCGTCGCGCTGGCCAGGATGCTGGCGATCAACCCCGAGGTGCTGCTGCTCGACGAGCCGCTGTCCAACCTCGACGCGCAGCTGCGGCTGGAGATGCGCGCCGAGCTCAAGCGCATCCACGAGGAGTCGGGCGCGACCATCGTCTTCGTCACCCACGACCAGCTCGAGGCGCTGACGATGGCGACGGACATCGCGGTCATGAACCAGGGCGAGCTGCAGCAGCTCGCCGCTCCGATGGACATGTACGACCGGCCGGCCAACCGGTTCGTCGCCGAGTTCGTCGGCAGCCCTCCCATGGCCATCGTGGACACCGGCCCCGAGCCGGGCGGGCTGGCCGGCTCGCTGCTCCGGCATGTCGCCGCGCGGGCGGAGTGCGTCCCCGCCGCCGTCGGCATCCGGCCCGAGGCGCTCCGGTTCGGCCCGCCTCCGGCGGGAGCCTGGCACGAGGAGGCGACGGTCGAGGCCGTGCTCCCCGCCGGGTCGTCCTGGACCGTACGGCTCCGCATCCTGGACACGGACCTGTACGCCGTCTCCTACACGCCGGTCGACTCCGCGCCCGGGGACACGGTGACCTGCTGGACCGAGCGGATGCACCTGTTCGACGCGGACGGCGCCCGGATCGCCGCCTGGGACGAGGCGGGGGTGGCCGCGTGATCCGGCCCAAGGCGCTGCTCCTGGACTTCGGTGGCGTGATCGTCGAGACCGCGAGGCGACCGGAGTGGGCGGCGGAGCTCGCCGCCGAGGTACACGGCATGCTGACCCGGGCGGGCTTCGAGGAGCTCGGCGTCGAGGACGTCGAGAGCGACATCCAGGCGGCCGCCCGTGCCGACAAGTACTGGAAGGACTCCACCTCGCGGCAGTTCGACCCGGAGGAGATGACGCACCGCCGGTACTGGGCCGACTTCGTCGCCGGGGACTGGCCCGTCCAGGCGCGTTCCCTGGTGACGGCCGAGGCGACGCCGCTCTGCCGGCGGATGGGCGAGCTGCGCAGCGACCGCAAGACGCGTCCCGTGATGGAGGAGTTGCTGGCCGCCTGCTGGGCCAACGGCGTCGTGCCCGGCGTGGTGAGCAACGCCCTGTGCGGGGCCGTGCACCGCGACTACATGGCCGCGACCGGCCTCGACCGCCAGGTGGCGGTGCAGGTCTACAGCGACGAGGTCGGTGTGCGCAAACCCAACCCGGAGATGATCTGGATCGCCTGCCGGGCCCTGGGCGTGGACCCCGCGGAGGTCTGGTACGTCGGCGACAACTACGACAGGGACGTGGTCTGCGGCGCCCGCGCCACGGTCGGAGCCACCGTGCTCATGGCGTCCCGGAGCACGGACAAGATTCCCTACAAGGTACGGCAGCGCCCTCAGGCGATCGTCGAGGACCCGCGCGGCCTGCTGGAACTCCTGGAGGAGACATGGATCTGAGCATCTCGCGTGACCTGGCCGCCATCGCGGTGGAGGCGGCCAGGTCGGTCGGTGACCAGCTCAGGAAGGCGTTCAGGTCCCGCCCCGCCGTACAGACGAAGCGCGACTTCCACGACCCGGTCACCGAGCACGACAAGGCGGCGGAGGAGCGCATCCGCGAGGTCCTGACCCGGCTGTGCCCGGACAGCGTCATCGTGGGGGAGGAGGGCGGCACCCACGGGGAGGGCACCATCCGCTGGTACGTCGACCCCATCGACGGCACCGCGAACTTCGCCGCCGGCCTGCCGTTCTTCTGCACGTCCATCGGGGCGGTGGTCGGCGACGAGGTGGTGGCGGGCACCATCTACGACCCGGTGAGCGGCGACGAGTTCACCGCCTCCCTCGAAGGCGCGTTCTGCAACGGCGAGGCGATCCGCAGCAGGGGCGCGCGCACCGACCGCGAGGCGGTGCTGCTGTCGAGCTTCCCCACCCCGCGCGACCTCGCCGCCGAGGGCGACGCCGCGCTGCACCGCTTCGCCCGGATGGTCGACGCGTTCGCGACCACCCGCCGCCCGGGGAGCGCGGCGCTGAAGCTCGCCCACGTCGCCGCCGGCTGGTCCGACGTGGCCTACGGCACGCACGTCAACGCCTGGGACGTGGCCGCGGGCTCGCTCCTGGTCGAGCGGGCCGGAGGCGTGTTCATCCCGCTGTCCGGCAGCGTCTTCGTCCCCGGCGGCTACCTCGCCTGCGTGGGCGGGTTCGACCTCGCGGGTTCCGTGATGGCGGAGGTCTCCACGAGGAGGGCCTCGTGATCCGCTGGATCGTCACCGACCTGGACGGCACCCTCGTCGGGCGCGACCTGGCCATGGTCCCCGAGAGCGGGGACGCGCTGCGCCGGTTCATGGCGGCGGGCGGCGAGGTGATCGTCGCCACCGGCCGGATGGAGTCGTCGGCCCGCCGCTACGTCGAGGAGCTGGGACTGACCAGCCCGGCGATCCTCTACAACGGGGCGCGGACCGTGGATCTCGGCTCGGGGGCCGTGCTGCGCTCGCGCGCCCTGCCGGTGGACGCGTGGAAGTCCCTGATCGGCATGTTCGACGAGCTTCCCGAGGGTGTCTACCCCGTGGCGTTCACCGGAGGCGAGGCGCTGGCCGTGCACGACGTGCCCGAGCTGCGGGACTACGCGCGGCGGGACGGGGTCGCGCTGCGCGACCCCGGTGACTGGGCGGCGCTGCCGCCCGGTGAGATCACCAAGTGCATGCTGATCGGCGCCGCCCCGGTCGAGGTCGAGTTGCCGGGGACGGTCGTCCTGCGGTCCGAGGCGACCTACCTCGAGGTGCTGCCCGAGGGGGCGACGAAGGGCACCGCGCTGCGCGAGCTCGCCGCGTCGCGCGGGGTGCCGATGGAGCAGATCGCGGCCATCGGCGACAACCCCAACGACCTGGACATGATCGCGGCGGCCGGACTGGGCGCCGCGGTCGGGGACGGCCATCCGGACGTCCGCGCGGCGGCCGGTGTCGTGGTGGGCGCCTGCGCGGACGGCGCGGTCGCCGACCTCGTCGAGCTCGTCATGGCGGCCCGGTGACCGGGCCGGCGAGCGGTCCGGTGACCGGGCAGGGGGGAGTTGGTGATGGGCGGCGCGGGCCGCTGAGCCGCGGTCCGTGTCAGGCGGTGCCGATGATGTTGCACTGAGCGATGTGTCCGCTGTTGAGGGATACGACATAGTGCGTGTGGCTTTGCCGGTTTAATTCACTAACCTGGCTCAATCGCCGGAGATCTACCGGGTATTGCGTGATCAAGCGCATTTCTCCCACCTCACCTTCGGGGGTGCCTGGTGCCCGGAAAATCGATCTATGTCGAGCAGGATGAGAAGTTCCAGGGAAGTTCCCCTCAGTGGTGGTACGAGCAGTTCTGGATCGAGGCGCGTCCCTCCCGGGTACGGCGGCGCCGCTGGATCGCCGGCGTCGGCGCCGTGGCCGGGCTTCTGCTGGCGATGCGGTTCGCGCTCTCCCCGGTCCTGATGGCCCCGCTCGGCGCCGCCGTCGCCGCCGGAGGCGACCTGTTCCTCGTCTGGTGGGACCACGAGTCGACCGCCGTATGGAGGGGCAAGCGCCGCGGCGAGGTGCGCACCGGCAAGCTCCTCCGCCGCGGTCTGCGCCGGCGCGGCTACAACGTGCTGGACGGCCGTGCCGTACCCGGTGAGACGTCGATCGACCACCTCGTGATCGGGCCGGGCGGGGTGTGGCTCGTGGACAACGAGGCATGGGGTCCCGACGTCTACATCGCCCGATACGGCGACAAGCTCTTCTTCGAGGAGAAGTCGGGAAGCTCGGTGGCCAAGGGGCTGACCGACGCCGCGGCCACCATGTCGGAGTTGCTGTCCCGCGAGTCGGGCGTGGAGGTGACCGTCCGGCCGCTGCTCGCGGTGCACGGCGGCAGGCTCTTCACCCCCGGCGGGCCGCGCGGGGTGGTCGTCGCCGAGGGGCTCATCCTCGCCTATCCCCGGGTGGCGCCCCGCGTCGTCCTCGCGGGAGGAGACGCCGGCTACGACGCGAGGCAGGTCGAGACGCTCACCCGTACCGCCGCCCGGATCCTGCGCCGCGTCTTCTGACGCTGTCCTGCCGCTGCCCCGGCGCTGTCCCGGCGCTGTTCCGGCGCTGTCCCGGCGCGGTGCGCGGACGCCTGCCGCGGGCGGGAAAACCGGTTGGGCGGGCGGCTCCGAAGACCTACGATGGCGCGTCGTGAGTCATGGAGTGTGCCCGCCGGACCTGCTCGGCGCGACGGACCTGCCCGATGGACGGACGCTGGGGTGGGCGCGGTGGGGAGCGCCGGACGGGACTCCGGTGCTGTTCTTCTCCGGCGCGGCGATGGGGCGGAGCCTCGGATTCGGCGCCGACGTGCTCGGCCGGCTCGGAGTACGGCTGATCGCGGTGGACCGTCCGGGGCTCGGCGCCTCCGGCCCCCGTCCGGGCCGGACGCTGGACGACTGGGCCTCCGACGTCGCGCACCTGGCCGAGCGGCTGGACCTCCCGGATTTCGGGATCGTCGGCTTCTCCCAGGGCGCGCCGTTCGCGCTGGCCTGCGCGGCGGCGGGCCTCCCCAAGGCCGTGGCCGTGGTCTCGGGGCAGGACGACCTCCCCCATCCGGCCTTCGCCGAACTGCTCGACCCGGGTGTGGCGGGCCTGCTCCACGCCGTGGCCGCCGATCCGGAGGGGTTCGAGGCGACGTTCGCCCAGGACGCCGACGCGGAGATGATGTGGCGGCTGGTCATCGGGACGAGCTCCGACGCCGATCTCGCCGTGTACACCGAACCGGCCTTCGCGGCGGCCTACCGCACGGCGCTGGAGGAGGGCTTCAGGCAGGGACCGGCGGGCTACGTCCGCGACCTCGTGCTGGCCTTCGGCCGCTGGCCGTTCGACCCGGCACTGATCGCCGTTCCGGTGGACCTCTGGTACGGCGGGCGCGACACCAGCACCGTCCACTCGCCGGACCACGGAGCGGAGATGTCGCGCCGGGTCCCCGCCTCGCGCAGGCACCTGCTGCCCGAGGCGGGCGGATCGCTGCTGTGGACCCACGCCGAGGAGATCCTGGCGTCCCTCCTGGACACGTTACGGCGCTGAAGCGCCCGCGTCGTCGTCCGGCTCGTCACCCGGCGCGTCGCTCGCCGCCAGCCGGTCGAAGATCTCGATCGCGGCCTGCCGCACCTCGTCGGGCGTGATGCCGTCGAGCGCGACGCGGGCCTGGTCGATGTCGCGCGCGGTGGCGCAGCTGATCGCCACCGACGTTGCCGCCGCCTGGTGCAGCGATCCGGGCGGCGCGTTGTCCGCCATCTCCCTGGCACTCGTGGCGACGTCGAGGTTGTCTCTGGGGTTCACGGCTCTCCTCAGACTGTAGGCGGCTCAGGTCATTGTCGGGTATGCGTGCGGTGCCGGACACGCAAGCGGCCGAAGTGCGCCGCTCAGTGCTTTCGGGGCTCGGGCGCGGGCACGCCGATGATGAGCCGGCGTGCGGCGTCCCACGCGGCGCGCAGCGCGTGGTTGACCTGCGGTGACTCCTGCCCCAGGACGCGGATCCAGGCGCCGCGCTCCCCGGGCAGCACGCTGGCGCCGCCGCGCAATCCGGTGCCGGCGCCACCTTCACCCATGCCGCCCGCGCCGCCCGTGCCGTTCAGGCCGGTCCGCGTGATCAGCGGGGCGAGGGCGTGGTGCAGCGTGTCGGCCACCTCGGACGCCGGGACCGCTCCGGTCACGACGAACAGCGAGGCCATCACCCCGGAGCCGCCGAACACGGCGGGCCCGGTCACCCCGGCGTCGCCGGGCACCAGCCGTACGGTGTCGGCGAAGATCGGCTCACCGTCCGGCCCGGCCACCTCCAGGTCGCCGCAGAAGGCCGCGTACGCGTGCCGCTCGCCGTGCGCCAGGCGGCCCGCGAGCAGCGTCTCGCCGATCACGACCGTGGCCGACGGGTCGGCCGTGACCTCGATCCGCTGGTAGTAGCGGGAATCCACGTACGGAATGGTCGCGTCGGGCAGGTACTCCAGATAGCTGTCCGGACCGGCGGTGAGGCGGACGAGCTGCGTGGCGTAGTCCTGCTCCATCCGGTAGATCTTGGTGGCGGCCTGGGTGGTCAGGTGGACGGCCGTCCCCGGGCCGCACGCGACGTCCGTCCGGTAGCGGTCGCCCTGCAGGATCCCCCCGCCGGACGACAGCAGCAGGACGTACGCCATGTCCGGTCGCAGCGGGTCGTAATAGTGCGGCCGCATGATCTGCAGCGGTGATTTCTGGAAGTGCCCGGACAGCTCGGTACGCCGTACGGACCGGGTGAACGCCAGATCGAGCACGCCCACCTTGCCGGGACTTCCCACCGGCAGGGTGTCGGGGACCTGCGCGTACCGCGTGACGGTCTCCGGGATCCCGGAGACCGTGTACCACTCGGGAGCCAGCCGATCCACGGGATCCGCTGGATCCGCCGGGTCCACGGGGTCCGCCGGGGGTGTGTGGTCCGGGCTCTCTACCGTGCCGGTGAACACGCCACCGCCATGCGCTCCTCGACGAAGTCGGCGACCTCCGGTACACCGGTCCCGGTCAGGCAGTCGGTCAGGATGACCGGCCGCTCGCCGCGCACGTCGTGCGCCGCCCCCTCCATGACCGCCAGGTCCGCCCGCACGTACTTCGCGATGTCGATCTTGTTGATGACGAGCAGGTCCGAGTCGGTGATGCCGGGGCCGCGCTTGCGCGGCATCTTGTCGCCCTCGGCCGTGTCCAGCACGAAGACGAAGACATCGGTGAGCGCCGGGCTGAACGTCAGCGTCAGGTTGTCGCCGCCGCTCTCGTACAGGAGCACGTCGATGTCGGGGAAACGGTCGAGCAACTCGGCGCCGGCGGCGAGGTTCATCGTCGGGTCGTCGCGCACCGCCGTGTGCGGGCAGGCGCCGGTCTCCACGCCGACGACCCGCTCGGGGGCGAGGATCCCGGCGAGCACCCGGCGGACGTGCTGGGCGTCCTCCTGGGTGTAGATGTCGTTGGTGATGACGCCGGGCCGGTGGCCCCGCTCGATCAGGATCGGCACCAGCGCCTCGATCAGGGCGGTCTTGCCGGAGCCCACCGGCCCGCCGATGCCTACCTTGAACACGTTCTGCATGGAGTCTTCCTTGTTCGTGCGTGCCGGGTGGTGAACGAGCCGGTCAGGTGGTGAACAGGCGGGCCGCCGCCCGCTCGTGCGCGGCGGACGCGGCGTCGGCGGCCGGGGTGGAGCTGTGGATGTCGCGCGGAACGCGGGCGGCGAGGGCCACCCGCGCCGCGTGCCCGATCTCGTCCCGCACGCTGTACAGGATCGACTGGGCCCGGCGGAAGTCGATCCGCCCGAGCCGTACGGCGGCGCTCGCCACGCCGGACGCGAACGAGAAGAGGTCACCGGTGACGGCGTTCTCGACGCCCACCCCGGAAGCGGCGTGCAGCGCGCCGACCACGACCGCGTGGTTGCCCGGCGTGGCCTTCGCGCGGACCAGATCCGACAGCCGGTCGGGCACCGGCCCGCCGAAGACCAGGCAGGCAGTGTCGAGCACCTGCCGCCCGGTCCTGGTGGCGGCCGCGCGGATCTCGCGGTTGAGCTTGACCGCGTGCAGCCGCCGGTCGGCCGCGACCAGCGCGTCCCAGTCGCCGGCGGTGACGGCCCGGTGCGCGAGGACCAGCGCCCTGCCGTCGCCCGGCCCGGCCGAGTGGCGGAGCAGGTCCACCAGGTAGGCGGTGACGTCCACCGGACCTTCCTGAACGAACCCCTCCAGGCCGTACGACAGCGTGTACCGGCCGCTCGGGAACGCCGAGTCGGTCAGCTGGAGCTGGGCCAGCAGCGGCCCCGGGTCCGTTCGCACGCTCACGCCAGGAAGAACAGCTGGGTGAGCGGCAGCGACCGGGCCGGCTCGATCGTGGCGTGCTCTCCGTCCACCGTGACCTTGTACGTCTCCGGATCCACCCGGATCTCCGGCAGGGCGTTGTTGCGGATCATGTGCTGCTTGGTGACCGCGCGGGTGTTCCGGACGGGGCGGATGATGCGCTGCAGGCCCAGCTTCTCCGGGACGCCCGCCGCGATGGCCGCCTGCGACATGAAGGTGACGTTCGTCTTCGGCAGGGCCCGGCCGAAGGCCGCGAACGTGGGCCGGAAGTAGACCGGCTGCGGAGTGGGCAGTGAGGCGTTCGGGTCGCCCATCTGGGACCAGATGATCATCCCACCCTTGATCACGATGTACGGCTTGGCGGCGAAGGACGTCATCGGCCAGATCACGATGTCGGCGATCTTGCCGTCCTCCAGGGAACCGATCGCGTCCGCCACGCCCGTGGTACGGGCCGGGTTGATGGTGAGCTTCGCCAGGTAGCGCAGCACCCGGAAGTTGTCGTTGCGCTCGGAGTCCTCCGGCAGCCTGCCGCGCCGCTCCTTGCAGAGGTGGGCGACCTGGAACGCCCGGGTGAAGGTCTCGCCGATCCGGCCCATCGCCTGGGAGTCGGACGAGACCATGCTGATCACGCCCAGGTCGTGCATCACGGTCTCGGCGGCGATCGTCTCGGCGCGTACGCGGCTGTCGGCGAAGGCCACGTCCTCCGGCACGTCGTGGCTGAGGTGGTGGCAGACCATCACCATGTCGAGCAGTTCGTCGACCGAGTTCACCGTGTAGGGCAGCGTCGGATTGGTCGACGAGGGCAGCACGTTCGGCTCACCGGTGACGCGGAGCAGGTCGGGGGCGTGCCCGCCGCCCGCGCCCTCGCTGTGGAACGTGTGGATCGCCCGCCCGTTGAATGCGTCGATCGAGTCCTCGACGAAGCCGCTCTCGTTGAGGCTGTCGGTGTGGATCGCGATCTGGATGTCGTACTCGTCGGCGACGCGCAGGGAGGTGTCGATGACGGCGGGCGTCGTCCCCCAGTCCTCGTGGACCTTCAGCGCGCACGCCCCGGCGAGGATCTGCTCCGTGAGCGGTCCGGGGAGGCTGCTGTTGCCCTTGCCCATCAGGCCGATGTTGATCGGCAGCGACTCGAACGACTGGAGCATGGCGCCGATGGCCCACGGGCCCGGCGTGCAGGTGGTGCCCCGGCTGCCGTCTGAGGGGCCGACGCCGCCGGCGATCAGCGTGGTGATGCCGTTGCTGAGCGCGGCCTCGACCTGCAGCGGGGAGAGCAGGTGGACGTGCGGGTCGATCGCGCCCGCTGTGGCGATCATGTGCTCGCCGGAGAGTACCTCGGTGCCCGGCCCGATGATGAGCCGCCGGTCCACGCCGTTCTGGGTGTGCGGGTTCCCCGACTTGCCGATCCCGGCGATCAGGCCGTCCTTGATGCCGATGTCCCCCTTGACCACGCCGAGGATCGGGTCGATGACCACCACGTTGGTGATCACCATGTCGAGGGCGACGGTCGAGTTGGTCGAGGCGGGGTCTGCGGCCATGCCGTCGCGGACGGTCTTGCCGCCGCCGTACACGGCCTCGTCGCCGTAGCAACCGGCGTTGTGGTCCTTCTCCACCTCGACGACGAGGTTGGTGTCCGCGAGCCGGAACCGGTCGCCGACCGTGGGGCCGAACATGTCGGCGTACTGCCGGCGGCTCATGGTGGTCATCAGGACTCTCCCTTCTTGGTGGTCCGGGGCTTGGCCGCCCTCTTCGGTTTCTCGGGTGTCTCGGCCGCCTTCGCGGGCTTGGCCGCCTTGGCGGGTTTGGCGGGCTTCTCGGCCTTCGCCGGCTTTCCCGGCTTCTCGGCCTGCGCCGCCGTGACCGGCTGCATGACCTCTCCGGTGTCGGTGAAGCCGAAGGCCCGCAGCTTCATCAGGGCGACGGCGTGGGTCCGCCCCGAGCGGATGGACCCGTTGACCAGGCCGCTGAAGCCCACCAGGCGCAGGCCGCCGCCGTACTCGACGAGGGGCACCTCACGCGTGT
Organism: Microtetraspora glauca; assembly: GCA_001570385.1. Lineage (GTDB taxonomy): Bacteria > Actinomycetota > Actinomycetes > Streptosporangiales > Streptosporangiaceae > Microtetraspora > Microtetraspora glauca. Next base: position 182,722 of record BBYL01000018.1, read on the forward strand.
CGCCCGGTTCGAGGCGGACCGCGGTGCCCGCCGGGATGTCCAGGCGCATGCCGAAGGCCGCGTCCCGGTCGAAGGCGAGCGCCCGGTTGGCCTCGAAGAAGTGATAGTGCGAGCAGACCTGGACGGCCCGGTCCCCGGTGTTCCGCACGGTCAGCGTCGTCTTCCTGCGGCCCACGTTGATCTCGATGGGCTCGTCGCCGTACAGGTATCTCTCGCCGTGCGGCAGGCGCTCGTGCGCGTCGGCTCGTGCTTTGGTCGCCATGGCTCCCTCTCAGTGGCCGTGGTTGCGGTCGTGGTGGTGGTGCTCGTGCCGGCCGGACGGCGCGGCGGCGAGGCCGTCGTCGCGATGCTCGGCCCATCGGTGCTCGGCGGCGGCGACCCGCCGCCCGACCAGTTCCTCCAGGGCGACGGGGGAGAGCAGCGGGCCCGACCCGGTCGCGCCCTCGGGTACGACGGGCTCGACGAACGAGGCCGGGACGACGACCACGTGCCGGGCGCCGAGCAGGCGGCATCGGGTCACGCCCTCCGCCACGTCCGGATCCCCGCCGATCAGCGCGACCTCGACCCAGCGACACCCGCTGTGCTGCCGGGCGAGCCGGGCCACCCGGAACAGCTCGGCGTCCTCCGCGGCGGACGCCGCCGGCGCGGCGACCAGGATCGCCCGCTCCTCCGGCTCCGGTACGGCGACCCGCCCGGCCGCGGCCCGGATCCACCCGACCAGGTGGTCCGCCGTGGCGAGGGCGGGCGCCAGCAGCAGCTCACCCGGCTCGCGGCCACGGCTGTTCCAGCGAAGCACCTGCGCGACGTCGTCGACGAGCCCGGCGTCCCGTCCCAGGGTCATCGGGACGACGACGGCCGGCCGGCGGGTCAGCGTGTGCAGCCCCGAGCCGACTCCGGTGACGGTCTCCCGGCAGAGCCCGCGCAGTGCGCTGCCGTACCCGCTCTCGTGCCCTCCCACGAGCACGACCTCGCGCGTCACCCTCACCGCCGCCGTCTCCGCCGCGTCCTCGGTCGCCGCCCGGGTCCGGACCGCCGACACGCTCAGCCGCCGACGGGGTCGTGGCAGGAGACCAGCTTGGTGCCGTCCGGGAAGGTCGTCTCGATCTGCATGAGCGGGAGCATCTCGCGCACGCCGTCCATCACATCCTCGGGGCCGACCACGTGCTTGCCCAGCTCCATGCAGTCGGCGACGCTCTTGCCGTCGCGCGCGGCCTCCAGGATCGCCGCGCTGACCAGCGCCACCGTCTCGCTGTAGTTCAGCTTCAGCCCGCGTTCCCTGCGCTTGGCGGCCAGGTCGGCCACGACGTAGATCAGCAGCTTGTCGATTTCGCGCGGTGTGAGGTTCATGGGTTTCCCTTTCTTGCGCGGTTCCTCCACCCGGCCCGGGTCATGTCCGGCGGAGCCGGGACAGCACCGGTACGGCGGCGAGGAACACCCAGGTGACGAGGACGAACGGCCAGGTGAGCGTGTGGCCGCCGAACGGCATGAAGAAGTTGGTGATGGCCGCGGTCAGGGCGGTGGCCGAGGTCGCGCCGATCACCGCGTACAGGACGCCGAGCGGCGACAGGGCGACGAAGACGCCGCAGAGCGCCATCGCCGTCAGGACGGCGTTGTAGCCGTACAGTCCGGCGGCGACGTGGGCGGCGGGCGCGCCCAGGGCCCAGGCGACGAACATGCCGAGCAGGCTGGAGAGGACCGCGGCGGCCGCGGCGACCCGGCTCGCCACCAGCAGCCCGACCAGGAAGATGAGGCCGACGTACCACTTGTCCTGGAAGAAGATCTGGCCGATCCCCCGGAACATGCCCTGCCAGACGTCGTTCCAGGACAGCGTGACGGGGCCGTGCGCGGCGGACGGCGGCGCCGGTCCGATCCTGCCCCGCGCCACGTACTGGAAGGAGAAGGCGGCGAGCAGCATGACGGTGGTGATCACGCAGAACGGCGCGGTGAGGGTCGGCAGGTTGTACGGCGTCAGCACGCTGTTCAACGCCGACGTGAGCACGCTTCCGCCGATGCACCCGCCGATGGTCAACAGCATGGTCACCCAGCTCGTCCCGAAGTACAGGACGAAGGCCACGCCGATGAGCGTGCCGGGGAAGCCTTCCAGCCCGAGCCGGATCCGATCCGGCGCGGCGCCGAACACGTACGCGGTGAGTGTGGCCACCCCCGAGCCGAGCAGGCCGAACATCCCGTACTGCCAGCCGCCGACGAACAGGGCGACGATGAAGAGGACGCCGGTCCAGTAGCTGGCCATGAAGTCGACCTGACCGACACCCCTGATCACGGGAAGCAGCGCGACCAGCGGCGGGCGTCGCATGGCTTCGGCGAGCGGGTGCGGGGTCGCGGGTGTCAAGGAGTGGCCTCTCCCGGGACGAGGACATGCCGTGGTGAGGGCGTGCTTCTCGCCGGCTTATTTCCGCGCGGCCGCCGCCGGACGCGTCCCTGGGCGATGAAGGGACCGGCTACGGAGGAAGACTTTGCCTTACCCGCGCCTCGCCGATTCGTGGACGAGGAAGGAACAGAAGGTGATCCTGCTCCGTTAAGCGAGGTTCCGTGATGCCGATCGGACTCAACACGGGCGACTCCGCCTGGGTGCTCGTGAGCACCGCGATGGTGCTGCTCATGACCCCGGGCCTGGCGTTCTTCTACGGCGGAATGGTCCGTGCGAAGAACGTATTCAGCATGGTCTTCATGAGCTTCGTCTCGATCAGCATCGTGACGATCATCTGGTTCGGCTACGGCTACGGCCTCGCGTTCGGCAAGGACGCCGGCGGGCTCGGCCTGATCGGCTGGGGTGACTTCCGCTTCGCGGACGTCCTGCCGACGGACCTCACCGGCAGGGTCCCGACGTACGCCTTCGCGCTCTTCCAGCTCACGTTCGCGATCATCACGGTGGCGCTGATCAGCGGCTCGGTCGCCGGGCGCATCCGCGTCGGTCCGTGGATGGTCTTCTCCCTGTTGTGGTCGACCGTCGTCTACTCGCCGGTGGCGCACTGGGTGTTCGACCGTACGGGCTGGATCAACAAGATGGGGACGCTCGACTTCGCCGGAGGGCTGGTGGTCGAGCTGAACTCGGGGATGGCCGGGCTCGCGCTGGCGATCGCACTTGGGCCGGGCATCCGCTACCGGCGCAGGGAGCCGCCGGAGCCCAGCAACATCCCGATGGTCATGATCGGCCTGGCCCTGCTCTGGTTCGGCTGGTTCGGATTCAACGGCGGATCCGCGATGGCGGACGGCAGGGTCGCGGTCAACGCCTTCGCGAACACGTTCATCGCCGGCTGCTCCGGGATGCTCACCTGGATGGCGGTCGAATGGTTCAGGAAGCGGCGGCTCAGCAAGCTCGGCTCGGGCACCGGCGCCGTCGCCGGGCTGGTCGCCATCACGCCCTCGTGCGCGTACGTGAACGTCGAGGGCGCCTTCGCGATCGGCATCTTCGCCGCGCTGGTCTGCTCGTTCGCGGTCCAGTGGAAGTTCGTGCTCGGGTACGACGACACGCTGGACGTGGTCGGGGTGCACGGCGCGGGCGGCGTCGTGGGCCTGCTCGCGCTCGGCTTCTTCTCGACCGGCTTTCTCGGCAGCGCTGGGCTGTTCTACGGCGGCGGGGGAGCGCTGCTCGGCAAGCAGGTCCTGGCGATCCTCGCGGTGATGTTCTACACCTTCGTCGTCACGTACCTGCTCGGCAAGCTCGTGGACAGGACGCTGCGGCTGAAGGAGACGGAGGAGGAGCAGCTCGCCGGATCGGACCTCCAGTTCGGCACGGAGTGACGCTCACGGGGGCGGAGCGCCTGGAGGGCCGGGGATCACCGGGCGGCCGGACGGCGAGCTCGCCTTCGCGGGCGCGGACCTCGCCGCCACGACCGCGCGCCACGGGGGATCTGCTAACGGACCTTGACCCAGCCCCTGCCGATGAGGTCGTCCCTGGTGATCTCGTCGAGGTAGTCCCCGATGCTGCCGCCGTAGTCCAGCGTCACGGGCGCCCAGTAGTGCGACGCGCGGAACTTTCCGTAGTAGCTGGACTTGAGCCACACGTTGAACGACATGGTGATCTTGGTGTAGTCGAGCGAGCGGACCACGCAGTACACCCCGTAGTTTCCCGCGGAGTTCCGCTTCTGGGCGCCGCACTTGGCGCCCCTGGGCTTGGTCACGAACCTGACCTTCGACACGATGCCGTGCGGCAGGTCCGTCTCCAGGACGAGCGCCTCGTCGTCGATCTGGTCGGGACGGGTGACCGTGAAGGTGAAGCGGACGGGGCTGCCCCTCCTGATCGCCGAGGGGTAGGTCACCCGGACCTTGGTCGTCCGCCGCTCGACCGTGGAGGAAGCGGCGGACGCGTGCGCCTTGGACGACTCGGTGACGGCGTGCGCCGGGACGGGGGACATGAGGAGCGCCGCCGCGAGACATGTGGCAGCGGTGAGGAACCTACGCATGATCGCCCTCTGCTTGGGGAGTGTCGATTCGCTGGTGCACTCTTACGATCACAAGAGGGGATCTGTCCGGCAAGCACTTTTTGTCCACTCGTCACCCTCCGTCCGGGGGATGTTCGTGGACGGCGTCCTCCCCCCAGGGCCGCGATGACCGTACGGCCGTGAGGGGAGAAGCGGGGAAGGTACGTCAGTCGTCGTCCCCGGCGTCGTGGCCGCTGTCGTCGGTGCCGGTGTGACGCTGGTGGTGGTCGCCGCGGTCGTCATGGTGGTCGGCCTCGTTCTTCAGGACCGACCCCTTCACCGCGTCGACGGTGATCTCCCGAGCGGCGCCCTTGGCGGTCCGCAGTTCGATGTCCCAGACCTGGCGTCCGTGCTCCCACTCCAGCTCGGTGGCGGTGACCCAGCCGCCGGGAACCTTGGCGAGGGCCGCCCGTACCGCCTGCTCGTTCGAGACCGCGGGCGCCTTTGCCGCGGACGGGGAGGCGGAGGGGGCGGAAGCCTGGTCCGCGGCGAAGGCGGCGGTCCCGCCGGCGGTGATGGCGGCCGCCGCGGCGAGTCCGGCGATGATCGTGAGCTTGCGCATTCTGACCTCCGGTGCGTTCGGTGTCCTTGCTGACACCCGAAGGTTCTCCTGATCGGTCATAGCGGCGAGCTTCCGGAACCCTAACGAGGAGTTAATTCGGCGGAGGCCCGAGTTCCACGATGACGAACGCGCCCCCGTCCGGCCCTCCGGCCGTCTCCAGCGAGCCGCCCGACCGTTCGGCGGCCCGCCGGGTGATGTCCAGCCCGAGGCCGGTGGAGGCGCCGCCGCTCACCCCGCGCCGCGCCGGGTCGCCGCCGCCGAAGCCCGGCCCCTCGTCGCCGACCACGAGTACGGCTCCGCCATCCGGACGCCGGTCAAGCCGGACGGCGAAGGGCGTGCCCTCGGGAGTGTGCGCGAACACGTTCTCCAGGAGGGCGTCCACGCAGGTGGCAAGGGCCTCGGCGGTGAGCCCGACGGTGACGGGGGAGCCCGCCAGGTCGCGGGTGACCCGGCGGTCCTGGTCCCGGGCGAGCATCGCCCAGTAGTCCAGGCGTTCCGCGACGACGAGCGCCGCGTCACACTCGCCGGTGGCGTCCTGCCGCGAACGCCGCGCCTCCTTGATCACCTGGGTGACCATGCGCTCCATCGACTCCACCGCGGCCGACACCCGCGTGGCCTGCTCGCTCTCCGGCAGGGCGTCGGCCTCCAGCCGCAACGCGGTCAGCGGCGTACGCAGCCGGTGGGACAGATCGGCCACCGCCTCGCGCTCCTGGGCGAGCAGCACGAGGATGCGCCCCGCGAGATGATTCAGCGCGGTGGCGACCTCGCGTACCTCCCGCGGCCCCTCGGCGGGCGCGCGGGCGGACAGTTCACCGGCGGCGAGCCGGTGCGAAACCCGCGCCAGCCCCGAGATGAGGCGGACCTGCGAGCGGGCCAGGCGGTCGGCGACCACCAGGCTGATCAGGAGCAGCCCGAGGCCGAGCAGCCCGAGGATCGCCCGCGCCCTGGCCACGCCACGGGTCAGATCCTCGTCGGACACGAACGTGCGGATGACCGCCGTGCGCGCCGACGTCCCCTGGACGGCCACGAGGATCTCCCGCCCTCCGGAGGCGTTCGCGGTAAGACTGCGGCCGGTGAAGGCGAGCCGGACCGCGTCCGACTCGGCCGCGGGCGCCCCCAGCACACCACCCGAGGGCAGGAAGACCGTGAGCGGGAAGCCGCCCGCGCTGTTGGCCTGCTCCAATGCCAGTTCGAGCCCGGTCCGGCCGCCCGCCGAGACCACGGGCACCAGCGACTGGGCGCGTACGAGCGCGTCGGCGGTGGCCCGGTCCGCGGCGAGCACGCCGGCCAGGAACGCGAGCGGGGCGAGGAAGGCGACCAGGGCCAGGGAGACGGTGGAGGCCACCAGGACGAGCAGGCGCCGCCTCATACGCCAGGGTCCACCAGCTTGACGCCCACACCTCTGACGGCGCGGATGTAGCGGGGCTCCTGCGCGGACTCGCCGAGCTTGTTGCGCAGCCACGAGAGGTGGACGTCGACGGTCTTGTCCGCCCCGCCGTACGGCACCTGCCAGACCTGGGTGAGCAACTCGCGCTTACTGACCACCTGGCCGGGACGCGCGGCCAGATAGCAGAGGAGGTCGAACTCCTTGGGCCGCAGATCCAGGGACGTGCCGCGCATCGTCACCTCGCGGCTGCGCGGGTCGATGCGCAGCTCGCCCACGGTCAGCGGCCGCATGCCGTCGTCCTCGCCGCCCTGCAGGCGGCGCAGCACGGCCCGGATCCGCGCGTCGAGCTGTACGGCGCCGAACGGCTTGACGAGATAGTCGTCGGCACCGGCGTCGAGCACCCGGGCGATCTCCGACTCGTCGTCGCGCGCGGTGGCGACGATCAGCGGCACCGAGCTCACCGCGCGCAGCATGCGGATGATCTCATAGCCGTCCACGTCGGGCAGGCCGAGGTCGAGGACGACGAGGTCGGGGCGGTCGTCCATGGCCATGCGCAGGCCGGCCAACCCGGTGGAGGCGGAGGTCATCGCGTGGCCGCGCTCGGTGAGGGTTCGCATCAGGGCGGACCGGACGGCAGGATCGTCCTCCACCAGCAGGAGTTGCGCCACGGTGAACACGCTAACCGCACCCTGATGGTAGATCTGTCCTTTTCCTCCTCGCGTTGAGTGAGATTTAGGCAACCGTTAGCGGCGCGCGTCGGATCGTCGCATCAGGAGAGAGGCAGACCGTGCTTCCCAGGGCGGCCACGTGCACGGCGAGTGGTCGTGGGACGCGATCGCGCGCTGGTGGCATCAGGAGGGCGGACAGGCCGTCACCTTCGCCGGCGACGCTCGCGACCCGTCGGTGCCGGCCCGGGGCTTCTCCGAAGCCCCGGGCCGCCATGGCCGAGTCCCGCGGATTCCGGCCCCGGAGCGCATCCCGACGACTTCTGGCGGCGACGCGGATGCCGGCGACACGATGCGACACGATGGGAAGACGCGAGTTTGTATCAAGGGGTTGCGACAAGTGGCGGGATCGGGCACTCTTCTTTGTGTCACTTGCTTGATACAAAGGAGATGGTGTGGCCGCTGTGATCCCTCACGCCCTCGCGGTCGTGCTGGTGCTGGTCGCCGTGCTTCTCGCGGTGCTGATGTCGCTGAACCGTGAGGTGCGGGTGCCGGCTGGCGGGTATCTGCCCGTGCTGCGCGCCACCACGGGACGGCGCCTGTGGTCGCGGCTGGCCGGGCTGGTGGTCGGCATCGCGGCCTCCTGGCTCGCCCTGACCTGGGACGGCCTTGGCCGGGGAGCCATGCTGGCCGCCCCCGTCCTGGGGATCGGTCTCCTCATGGGCACGCTGGCGGGTGAGCTCGCCGTGCCACGGCCCCACGGGCCGATCCGCGGTGCGTCATTGGAGATCAGGAGGGCTCGCGACTACCTGCCGAGGTTCTCGGCGCCGCTGGCGGCCGCGCTCTCCCTGGTCGCCGTGGTGCTGCTGTCCGTCACCTCAGCCACGGCGAGCGCCGACGACCTGGGGCGTTCAGGGCGGGTGCTCGCCATGAGCAGCCCCGACGGCGCGGTGCGCAGCGCGACGGGTCCATGGCCCGGCTGGTTCTACGCGTGGCCGATGCTGGCCGTGCTCGCGGTCGCCTTCCTGCTTTCCGCGCTGGTGACACACCGTGTCGTCCAGCGTGGTCGCCCGGGCCTCGACCCGGCGGCGAGAGCCGTGGACGACGCGCAGCGTGCCCATTCGGCTCGTGTGGTCACCGCGGCCTATGGCCTGTGCGTGGCCCTGCCGCTGACCGGGGTCGCCGTCGTCGCCGCGGGTGCCCTCTTCCGGCAGAGCGACCTCGCCGGCTGGGCCGCACCCGGAGCGTTCGCGCTCCTGGGGGTGGCTCTCCTCGCCGCGGGCTCGGCCGTCTGGTATCTGGCCGAGCTGCTGTCCCGGCCGCGGATCAGGGCCTCGTGATCGAGGTCGATGTCACCAGTCCCTCTCCGCCGTACGAGCAGATCCGGTCGCAGCTCGCGGAGCTGATCAGGTGCGGCGTGTTGGGCGTGGGGACCCGGCTGCCTCCGGTGCGCCAGCTCGCCGCCGATCTGGGCCTGGCGGCGGGCACGGTGGCCCGGGCCTACAAGGAGCTGGAGCAGGCGGGATACGTCAGCGGGAAACGCGGTGGCGGCACCCGTGTGCTGGCGCAACCCGAGCCCCGGGCGGCGCGGGCTGACCTGATCAGGGGGCATGCCCGCGCCTACCTCACCGAAGTCGCCCGGCTCGGCGGGTCCGTCGAGGAAGCGGTCGCCGCCCTGTCCGAGGTGGCCACGGCCGCAGAGGAGGTAGCGGTCTCGGAGGCAGTGGCGGTCTCGGAGGCGGTGGTCTCGGATGCGCACCAGGGCAGGGCCTCCGACGAACCTTCGGGGGGCCGAAGCAGGCTCGGCCCTTTGTAGGGATAGAGGCGCGGCCTTTCACGGGGCGGGAGGAAGCCCCGGCTCTTCACAGCGCGGGAGGAAGCCCCGGCTCTTCACGGGGGCGGACGCAGGCCCCGGCAGGGACGGGCGGTATGCCGTCCGTACTCAAGCGGGAACGCGCGGCTCGGTCCGGCCATGGCCGCAGATGGCGGGACGGGCGCCTCGCCTGCCTCGGGTTGGGAGAGATTTAGGGCGGCGTTAAGGTCGGGCCTGGCAGGCTGGCCACGTGAACCGGCGCTCGCTTTTCGGGATCCTCGGCTGGCTGATCGCCGCCGCCGTCGCCACCGTGACCAGCACATGGGCCATCTCCCTGCTCGGAGAGGGGCTGACCCAGAAGGTGGTGTCGCCCATGAGCCAGGCCGACGTCGACCGGGCGCTCGCGGTCGCCACCGCGACCGGGAGTCCCGTGACGCCGAGCCCGTCCCCGACCGAGGGTGCTACGACGCCCGTGACCCCCAGCCCGTCCGCGACCGGGAGTCCCATGGCCCCCGTGACGTCGAGCCCGGCCGCCACGGGTGGTGTCACCCGTGCGTTCACCGTCCCCGGTGGCTCCTTCGTCGTGAGCTGTGACCGCGACCAGGCGTCGCTCCTGTCATGGAGCCCCGCCCAGGGGTACGCCGCCGACGATGTGGACCGGGGGCCGGACCGGGAGGTCAAGGTGGAGTTCGAGTCGGAGGCCGACAAGGTCACCGTGAAGATCACCTGCCCCGGAGGGGTCCCCGTACCGACCGCGAAGGTCCACGACGACTGACAGTGATGATGTAGGTGAGCACCTCCCGCCAGGGCTTGACGGGACCGGCCGGAGAGCCGCATGCCTGGCCGCTGGCCGCCACTCGGGGCCGAGCAGGGAGCCTAAGTAGCCGAGGGGCGGGGAGCCGTCCGGCCCATGGTCGCCCGGGCCCTTGCGCTTCTGGGCCGGGGATGCAGGGCGGTGATCAAAGGTCACGGTCGTCCTTGCGGGCGCGGTGCCAGGCCGCCTCGAAATCGTCTCTGCTGATCTCCAAGTCCTTCAGTTCTGGGTCGAAGAGGTCCACGACGGGCGGTTGAACGGCCAGTCGTCCGGATCGCTCTTGAGGGCGTCTCCGTGCTCGGCCAACTCGACCTGCCTCAGGCGGTGGCCGTCGGATCCGATCTCCATCAGGTAGTCGGCCGGGTCGACGCCGTCGTCTCCGTCCCAGTGGCGCCGTAGGTAGACGATGGTTCGGTCGGCCAGCGCCCCGAAGCCGGGCAGGTATCGGTGCGCTTGCCGCTTGGCGCGCAAGTCGTCCAGCCCTGCGGGCATGGTCGGTGCGTCGACGTCGACCTCTTCCAGGTCCCATTCTTCTGCTTGTTCGATGGCTTCCGCGGTTTCGGCCACCTCTACCTCGGCGAACGTCTCGAGGATTCGCCGGGCTGAGTATGCGCGGACCCACCACCGCGTGCCACCGATGCCGTAGTCGTGCAAGATCAGAAACCGGCGCTTGGCCTCGGCGTTTTCACCGGTCACGGGGCATCGTCTCCCACTCCGCATCGGGCGGCTCGATCCCTATAAGAACAATTCGGCACCGCCGGCAGAACTCCAGTGCGGGGCGCTCAAAGGTCTCGCTTCCTGCTCATCGCTAGCAGCACAACGCGAAGGAGCAACCACAGGAGGCCGGCCTGCATCAGCCCGCCGGCGGTTGCGACGATGAGCGGCAGGACGTTTCGCATCCACGACGGCCCGACCTCGGCGTAGCAGAGTCCAGTCACCTGGCAGAGATCGAGCAGGACGGTGCCCAGCGGGTAGGTGGCGGGACCGACGAACAGGAACGCCAGCCCGTTTCCTCCTCCTCCGATGAAAGACGGCAGGCTGAGAGCGGCGAGCCCTATGATCACGACGGCATACGCGCCTGCAAGGAACTCGGCCATGCTGAGAGGCCCAGGGGGATCCGACTTCGCCGACATTCCACACTCACATGACGCCAGGAAACGGAGATCAGGCCACGAGCCTATGTGATCTATGGTCTCTCGGTCGCCGTAGCTGCAGGAGTTCCGGGCCAGGAAAGACAGGTGAGCAGGTGCGAGTCACTGTAGTGGGCAGCGGCGATGCATTCTGTTCCGGCGGCAGGTTCCAAACCTGCATCGCCCTGGCACCAGAGGCCTCCGCCCCGCCACATGTCCTGATCGACTGCGGCGCGACCAGCCTGGTCGCCCTGCGGCAGCAGCAGATCGATCCCAACGAGATCGACACGGTGCTGATCACCCACCTGCATGGTGACCACTTTGCAGGGCTGCCCTTTCTGGTCCTCGACGGGCAGTTCCGCCGAAGGACCCACGACCTGACCGTGGTCGGCCCACCCGGAACCGGCGCCCGGCTGGCAGAGGCGATGGAGACGATGTTCCCCGGCTCCAGCACCATCCAGCGCCGCTTCACCGTCCGCGTCAGGAAACACACCGACCGACGCGCCAGCGAACTGGGGCCGCTGCACATCACACCATTCGAAGTACGGCATGCCTCCGGCGCCCCCGCCTACGCCATACGCGTCGAGACAACGACTGGATCAGTCGCCTACTCCGGCGACACGGAATGGACCGAAGCCCTGCTCCAGGCGGCCGACGGGGCCGACCTGTTCCTCTGCGAGGGCTACAGCCCAGCCCCGACCCGCTGGCACCTCGACCTCGACACTCTCCACCACCACCGCGACCGCTTCACCTGTGAGCAAATGCTCCTCACCCACCTGTCACCCACAGCACTGGCCAGCGACCTGACCGGCTGGCACATCGCTCACGACGGCCTTCATGCCGACTTGTGACTGAATCCAACTCGTTTCAAACACTCACTGACCGCGGCCCTGCCCGTGGCCGCGACGGGTCGCCGCTTGACATCCGTGGGAGCATCCCCGGCGTGCCGGGTCAGCGGCGGTGGCGCCCTCGGCGGTTGCGACGCAGGCCCCAGACCAGGAAGTACAGTGCGGCGGAGACGACCGCCCAGACCGCGAGCCCGGCCAGCAGCGCGGCCAGCGTGGGGATCCGCGTCGCCAGCGCCCAGACGCAGGTGGCATACGCCGTCATGCCGACCGCGCCGAGGACGGCGCCGCGCGCGTCCTGAGCGGCGGGGACCCGGTCATGCTCCTCGTGCTCGATCAGGGTGAGCGTCGCGGCGAGGATGGCGGGGAAGGCGAGGAGGACCCCGCCCGTCACCTCTCCCCAGTGGTGCCCGATCAACCCGGCCACCACCGAGATCGCCGCTCCGAAGGCGAACCGCAGTGCCATGTCCCGCTTGGTGATCTTCTTCAGCCTTGACGGCTGGATCCGGATCTTCCCGGAGGAGTTCATCCGGCGACTGCGATCAGCGCCCGGCCGGCTGCGGCCACCACCGCCCAGACCCCGAGCGCGGCGATCGTGCCGCCGACCGCCCCCAGGCGGGTGACGAGGGGTACGGCCGAGGCGCAGTAGGCGACCATCGCGACCGACCCGGCGATCATCCCTAGCGCGGACTCCGTGACCTGCGGGCCTCCCTGGAACAGCAGGGTGAGCGACATTCCCGCGAGTGCGACGGCGGGAGCGGCGGAGAAGACGCCGGCGAACTGCTTCGGGGTGACGAGCTCTCCGATCAGCGCGAAGACCATGACGAACAGGCCGCCGCAGAGCCCCCGCGCGGAGAGCACCAGCCACTGGCTCAATCCCGCCTCCCACACTCCGCCGCCGGCCGCCCGCTCCACCGTCCCGAGGCACGTCCCGAGGCACGTCCCGAGGCACGTCCCGAGGCGCGGACCAAGCAGGGACCCGAGGCATGGGCCGAGGCGTGAGTCGAGCCGCGAATCGACGAACCACGGCGCGTCGCACGCGGACGGCGGACCGGAGATGGGTGTCTTTGTAACACTCGCGGCGACGTTCCCGGCGGCGCCGTGCCGTACCGGTGACCGGCCTTGGGCGGGGGATCACCGTTCCCGGACCCGCAGCATGGCCGGGGCGGGCGTCAGGGCCAGGCGTCAGGGTCGGGCGTCAGCGGCGTGCGTCAGGGGCGGGCGCGTCAGGGGGTGAGCCGGGCCAGGGCGCCGGTGTAGATCTCGACGGCCTCCTCGATCCGGGGGATCTCGCAGTACTCGTCGGTGACGTGCGCCTGCTCGGGCTCTCCCGGGCCGCAGATCACGGCCGGCACCCCGCCGTACGCCGCGACGAGCACCGAGGCGTCGGTGAAGTAGCTGGCCGCGGGCCGGTCGCCAGGTGGGAGGGCGCCCGCCGCGAGCAACGCCTGGACGAAGGGGTCGTCCGGGTCGGTCCACACCGCGGGCAGGTCGGTCAGCACCTCGAGGGCCGTCTCGTCCCCCAGAGTCCGCCCCAGCCGCTCGCGCAGCTCGGCGTGGTCCTGGCCGGTGACGGTGCGCATGTCCACGGTCGCCTCGGCGAGATCGGGGACGGAGTTCACGTTGATCCCTCCGCGCGCCGTGCCCACGTTGGCGGTCGGAGCCCCGAGCCACGGGTGCGCGGGAACGCCGAGGTCGAAGTGCTCCACGACGCCGATCGCGCGCGCCAGCTTGTAGATCGCGTTGTCTCCCAGGTGCGGCATCGAGCCGTGCGCCGTCCGGCCACGGGCGACCGCCTTCAACCACAACGCGCCCTTGTGCCCGAGCAGGGCGCGGTTGGCGGTCGGCTCGGCCACCAGCAGCGCCCGCGCCTCCCGGACCATCCCGAGAGCGATCATGTCGATCGCGCCCTCGCACCCGGTCTCCTCGCCCGCGGTGAGGACGACCTCCAGGGCCGTCCGGGGCCCCGGGCCGCGTACGTGCCGCTCGGCGGCGACCACGAGCGCGGCCACCCCGGCCTTCATGTCGCTCGACCCGCGCCCGTACAACCGGTCGCCGTCCACCTCGGCGGCGTGCGGATCACGCGCCCATGCCTGGCCGCCCAACGGCACCGTGTCCAGATGCCCGGTGAGCACGACCGGCGAGCCGGCCCCCCAACGGGCCACCAGGCCGGTGCGTCCGGGCGCGTAGCGATGCTCCCTGACATCGAATCCCGCCGCCGACAAGCGCCGGGCGAGCGGCTCGGCGACCGCGGCCTCACCCCCGCCCACCGAGTCGATCCTGATCAGGTCGCGGGCCAGTTCCACCGCATCGCTCACGCGGTTCCCCTTCACTTTCCGCCGCCAGCGGCCACCGGTCGGCTGGTCTCACGTACGACGAGCCGGGGGGCGATCGCGACGCGCTGGGCGGGTCGCGGGTCGCTCACCCGGACCAGGCCGAGCAGGCGTACGGCCTCCGCCGCCATCTCCTCGACCGGCTGGCGGACCGTGGTGAGCGGGGGGTCGCACATCGCGGCGTGGCCGACGTCGTCGAACCCCACGACCGACACCTCCTCGGGCACCCGGACGCCGCCCGTCCGGAGCGCGCGCACCAGGCCGACGGCGATCTGGTCGTTGCCGCAGATCACCGCGTCCGGCATGGTGTCAGCGTCGAGCAGCAGGCGACCGACCTCGACGCCCCATTCGAGGGTGAACTCGCCCAGGAACGGCGGCATGGTGGCGACCCCCGCCCGGGTGGCGGCGCGCTCGAACCCGGACAACCGCGACCTGGCCGAGGAGTTCATCAGGCGGCTGCCCACGAACACGACCAGCCGCGCGCCTCCCTCGGCCACGTGATCGACCGCCTGGGCGAGGGCGGAGTCGTCGTCCACGCCGACCCAGTCGGCTCCGCCGCCCTCGATGTACCGGTCGACCTGGACCAGGGGGACCCGCCGCGCGGCGTTCAGCACGGCGGGCACGCTGCCCTCGATGTCGCAGGGGCTGATGATGAGCCCGTCCACCCGCCGGGCCAGCAGCGTTTCGAGCCGCCTCGCCTCGATGTCGGGCCGGTACTGCGAGGCGCACAGCAGCAGGTCGCGCCCGGTTTCCTGGAGCTGGTGCTCGACCGCTTCCACGATCGTGGTGAAGAACGGGTTGCCGATGCCGGGCACGATCATGCCGATCGTCCCGGTCGTCTGGTCGCGCAGCGCCTTGGCGACCGCGTTCGGCTGGTATCCCAGCTCGGCTGCGGCGCGCGCCACGCGTTCGGCGACGTCCGGGGTGACCTTGCGGCGCCCGGAGAGGGCGCGGGAGGCCGAGGCGACGGAGACGCCGGCCGCTCTGGCCACGTCGTGGATTGTCACGCCCATCAAGTCATCACCGTGTAATCGATTTCCCTAGCGTGTCCGGGCCAGCACGGCGGTTCCGCCCTGCTGTGAGCTGCCTCACCGAGGAGTTCAGCAGAACGATAGATCGTTTCGGGGCTTACGTCACCTTGACGCCCGTTTGGCCTGGTCGCTAGCATCCCAGAAATTGGTAATCGATTACCACACTCCCCAACACTTTTCTTTGCGGCTCCTAGAGCGGCCCTCGAAAGGCTGGTCCGATGGCACGATCCATTCGACTCACCCGCATGACCACGGCGACCGCACTTCTCGCGACCGGCCTGCTGGCTGCCGCGTGCGGTGGCACGGACGACTCCGGTTCCGCGGCCTCGGGCGGCGGAGACAAGCCGAGGGTCGGTCTGGTGCAGATCAACCAGCAGGCGATCTTCTTCAACGAGATGAACGCCGGCGCCCAGCAGGCGGCGAAGGAGGCGGATGTCGATCTGACGATCTTCAACGCCAACGACGATCCGGCCAAGCAGAACGAGGCCATCGACAACTTCGTCCAGCAGCAGTTCGACGCCGTCATCGTGGTGGCCATCGACGTCGAGGGCATCAAGCCCGCCGTCAAGATCGCCAAGGACGCGGGGATGAAGGTGATCGCGGTGGACGCGATCGTGGACTCCCCGTCCGTCGACACCCAGGTCGGTGTGGACAACGCCGCCGCGGCCCAGCAGGGCGGCGCGTTCGTCAACGACTGGGCCAAGGCGCAGAACCTCTCCGCCCCGAAGATCGGTGTCGTCGGCGCGCTGAACTCGTTCATCCAGAACATCCGCAAGGACGACTTCGTCAAGACCGTCGAGGGCGCGGGCGCGAAGATCGTGCAGACCGTGGACGGGCAGAACAAGCAGGAGGCCGCCATGACGGCCGCCGAGAACCTGCTGACCTCCCGCTCCGACATGGACGTCGTCTACGCCACCGGCGAGCCCGCCCTGCTGGGCACGGTGGCCGCCGTGAAGTCGCAGAACGCGGGCGACCGGGTCAAGGTCTTCGGCTGGGACCTCACCAAGGAGGCGATCAGCGGCATCGACGCCGGCTGGGTCGCCGGTGTCGTCCAGCAGGACCCGAAGACCGAGGGCTACGAGGCGGTCAAGGAGGCCAAGGCGCTGATCGGCGGCGCCCAGGCCAAGAAGAAGATCGACGTGCCGGTGACGATCGTGACCAAGGACAACGTCGACCAGTACCGGGCCACGTTCAAGTGAGCGAGGAAGCGGCTCCGGTGACCGGCAAGAAAGCGGAGGGCGTGGACCGTGTGGTCATGCGCGACATCCGCAAGCGCTACGGGATGGTCGACGCGCTGCGCGGTGTGACGCTGCGCGTCGGCCCCGGCGAGGTGATCGGGCTCGTCGGCGACAACGCCGCCGGCAAGTCCACCCTGATGAAGGTGCTCGCGGGCGCGGTCGTGCCGGACTCCGGTGAGATCGTCTTCGACGGGCAGACGGTGTCGTTCGCCACGCCGCGCGACGCCCGCGAGCTCGGCATCGAGATGGTCTACCAGGATCTCGCCCTCTGCGACGACATCGACGTGGCGGGCAACCTGTTCCTCGGGCGCGAGCCGCGCAAGGCCGGCGGCCTGCTGCTCGACATCGCGCAGATGCACAAGGACGCCCGCCGTCACCTGGACGCGCTCAACATCCGGATCCCCCTCACGGACATCCCGGTGGGCGGCCTGTCCGGCGGGCAGCGCCAGGCCGTGGCCATCGCCCGCGCGGTGACCTTCGGCCCGAAGCTGCTGATCCTGGACGAGCCCACGGCGGCGCTGGCCGTCGCCGAGGTCGAGACCGTACTCGAACTGATCAAGACGGTCTCCGCCCAGGGCGTCTCGGTGATCCTGATCACGCACCGCCTGCAGGACCTGTTCCGGGTCTGCGACCGGCTCTGCGTGATGTACGAGGGCACCCTGCGGGCCGACCTCGACGCCAAGGCCACCAGCCTGGAGCGGCTCGTCTCCGAGATCGTCGCCCACGACCAGATCGAGAACGACAGGACCGGGCACGACAAGACCGAGGGAGCGCGACGGTGACCGTCACCAGCGAGCGGGTCGTGACCACGAGGGCGGCCCGCGCCAACGCCCACATCGGCAAGCACGCGCAGACGATCGCGATCGGCGTCGTGCTGGTCGTCCTGCTGATCTTCTTCGCGTTCTCCGCCGACCGGTTCGCCACCACGGGCAACCTGCTCAACCTGATGCGGCAGATCTCGCCGACACTGATCGTCGCGATCGCGATGACATTCGTGATCAGCACCTCCGGCATCGACCTGTCGGTCGGCTCGACGGTCGCGTTGTCGGGGTCGCTGCTGGCGATCGTGTTGCAGCACGGCTGGGACCCGACGCTGGCGCTGATCGCCATTCTCGCGCTGGGCGCGCTGATCGGGTTCGTCAACGGCTGGTTCTCGTCGTACCAGAACATCCCGCCGTTCATCGTCACGCTGGCGATGTTGTCGATCATGCGGGGTACCGCCCTGCGCGCCACCGAGGGGTACTCCACCCCGATCGACGGCGAGCTGTGGATCGTCCAGCTCGGGCAGGGCCGCGTCGGCGGCATCCCGGTGCCGGTCATCCTCGCCGTCGTCATCGCGGCGGTCGGCTGGCTCACCCTGACGCGTACGCCGTTCGGCCGGTACGTGATCGGTCTGGGCTCCAACGGCGAGTCGCTGCGCCGTACCGGCGTGAACACCCGGAAGGTCGGGCTGGCCGTCTACGTGCTCACCGGCCTGGCCGCCGCCCTCGCGGGAGTACTGATCGCGACCCGGCTCAGCTCGGGCTCGTCGAACGCGGGTTCCGGGTTCGAGCTGGAGGTCATCACGGCCGTGGTGCTCGGTGGCACCAGCCTGTTCGGCGGCCGGGGCAGCATGCTCGGCACCATCCTGGGCGCGCTCACCCTCGGCGTCATCGCCAACGGTCTCGTGCTGCTGCACGTCTCGCCGTTCTACGTCCAGATCGTGCAGGGTGCCATCCTGCTGCTCGCGATCTTCGCCAACAGCAAGGTGTGGGCCAGGTTCGGCGCGGTGCGAAAATGACCGGTATGACCGGTATGGCCGGGACTGGGGCCGGGGCACCGAGCACCGTGACCACGGTGCTCGGCCCGGTGCCCGTCGAGGAGCTCGGCATCACGCTCTGCCACGAGCACCTGCGCAACGACGGCGCCAGCGCCTGGCATCCCGCCCCGGAAGGCGACGCGGAGGGCGAGGCCATCGCCGGGTCGCCGGTGCGGATGGAGTTCCTCGGCCGGCTGCGCAACGATCCCTACCTCTCCCGCGACAACGTGTCCTTGGACGACACCGGTGTCGCGATCGAGGAGGTGGCGAGGTTCGCCGCCCGCGGCGGGCGCACCCTGATCGAGGTGACCCCCGAGGGTCTCGGCCGGGCACCGGCCGAGCTGGCCGCGATCGCCCGCGCCACCGGCCTGAACGTCGTGATGGGTTGCGGCTTCTATCTGGAGCGCACCCATCCGGCGCGGGTCCGCGGCATGAGCGTCGCCGACGTCGCCGACGAGATCGAGCACGACCTCTCGGAGGGCGTCGGGGGCGTGCGGGCCGGCGTGATCGGTGAGATCGGCGTCTCCCCGGACTTCACCGCCGCGGAGGAGAAGGTCCTGCGCGGCGCCGCGCGGGCACAGGCCCGCACCGGGGTGCCGCTCTCCGTGCACCTGCCCGGATGGGTACGGCACGGCCACCGCGTGCTCGACGTCATCGCCGAGGAGGGCGGCCTGATCGAGGCCACCGTGTTGTCGCACCTCAACCCCAGCGGGCGGGACCGCGACTACCAGGTGGCGCTCGCCACCCGCGGCGCGTACCTCGGATACGACATGTGCGGCATGGAGTACCACTATCCGGGCGAGGGCCAGTCCCCGTGCGACGACGACAACGCCGCGGCGGTCGCCTGGCTGCACCGCGCGGGGCTGGGTCATCGGGTGCTGCTGTCCCAGGACGTGTTCCTCAAGACCATGCTGGTCCGGTACGGCGGTACCGGCTACGCCCACATCCTGACCCACTTCGTGCCGCGCCTGCACGAGCACGGGCTGACCCCCGCGGACACGTCACGGATGCTCGTGGACAACCCGCGCGACCTCTTCCTGGCCGCCACGGCCGCCTCGACCGCCGCGCGCTGACCCCCCGCCGCGCCGGTCCACCGCGCCGCATCCCTGCGCTTATCCCTGTATTTCCGTACAAGAACACACGACACAATCGACACCCATTGAAGGAGACATCTTCATGACCCGCGTGCTGGTCGCCGGCGAATCGTGGGTGAGCGTATCGACCCACTACAAGGGCTTCGACGCGTTCACCACGACCACCTACCACACCGGTTTCGAGCCGCTGCGGGACGTTCTGGTCGCCGACGGCGTCGAGGTCGACCACCTCCCGGCGCACGACGTGCCCAAGCTGTTCCCCGGGACGATCGAGGCCCTGTCGGCCTACGACGTCATCGTGCTGTCCGACATCGGCGCCAACAGCATCCTGCTGCACCCCGACACCTGGCTGTCCAGCGGCAAGACGGTCAACCGGATCGAACTGCTGGCGAACTGGGTGGAGCAGGGCGGCGGCCTCGCCATGGCGGGCGGCTACCTGAGCTTCCAGGGATTCGAGGCCAAGGCCGCCTACAGCGGCACCGCCGTCGAGCGGGTGCTGCCCGCCCGGATCTCCCGGTACGACGACCGGGTGGAGACGCCGCAGGGCGTGCCCGGCCTCCTCGCCGGCGCCCCGCACCCGATCACGGCCGGGCTGCCCGCCGAATGGCCCGACCTGCTCGGGTACAACCGGTTCGAGGTGCCCGAGGACGCGACGCTGCTCGCCACGGTCGGCGGCGACCCGCTGCTCGCCGTACGGGACGCCGGGGCCGGCCGGACACTGGCCTGGGCGTCCGACATCGCGCCACACTGGTGCCCTGACGAGTTCGTGGCGTGGGAGGGGTATGCCACCCTGTTCACCCGCGCGGTCCGCTGGCTGGCCAAGGAGATCTGACGTGCCCATCCCGGTGATCCTCGACTGCGACCCCGGCCATGACGACGCCATGGCCATCCTGCTCGCGGTCGCGAACCCGGCGATCGACCTGCTCGCCGTGTCCACCGTCGCGGGCAACCAGACCGTGGCGAAGACCGCGCTCAACGCCCGGCGGATGCTCAGCCTGGCGGGGGCCACCGGGGTGCCCGTCGCGGCCGGTTGCGACCGGCCGCTGACCGGGCCCCTGGAGATCGGCGACTACGTGCACGGGGAGAGCGGGCTGGACGGCCCGGCGTTCGGCGAGCCGGACGTGCCCCTCGACCCGCGCCACGGCGTCGAGCTCATCCACGACATCCTCGCGGCGGCGGACGAGCCGGTCACGATCGTGGCCATCGGACCGCTGACCAACATCGCCACCCTGTTCCGGCGCCACCCCGGCGACCGGGACCGGATCCGCGAGATCGTGATCATGGGCGGCTCGACCGAGCGGGGCAACCACACCCCGTACGCCGAGTTCAACATCGTCACCGACCCCGAGGCCGCGGCCGAGGTGCTCGAGAGCGGTGTCCCGACGACGTGGGTGGGGCTCAACGTGAGCCACCAGGCACTGGTCACCACCGACGTGCTCGACCGCATCGCCGCGCTCGGCACCCCGCTGGCCCGCGTCTGCGTGGAGCTGCTCACCTTCTTCGGGTCGAGCTACCACCAGGCGTGGGGGTTCGAGGCGCCGCCGCTGCACGACCCGATCACCCTCGCGTACCTGATCGACCCCCAGGTCATGACGTACGCGCGGGTCGGGCTGCGGATCGAGCTCGACGGCGCGTACACCAGGGGAGCCACGGTCGCGGACCTGCACGGCCGGATGGACTGGGAGCCCAACGCCAACGTGGGCCTGATCCTCGACCGCGACCGCTTCTGGGACCTGATGATCGGCGCGATCGAGCGGCTCGGAGCGCCGGAATAGTTTCTGACCTCCAGGGATGTCTTTGCGGGGATCCTCCACGATCCTCCAGAGTCATCCAGGGTGCGCCAAGATCAACACGCACGAGTGACGCACGGTTCCCAAGGGCGCCGACCTGTCCGTCCACTCCAGACCACGAAAGACGCTCGGCTGGGATACCCCGGCCGAGCGTCTCGCTCTGCTCCTTGCCGCGAACGCCTGATCAGCTGTTGCGAGGCTCGGGCCGTTGCGACGTGCTTCCTGACAAAGTGGCCCGGATGTGAAGAGCCCCGTCCCTGGGTGCCGGATCGCCGTGGTGCGGTGGCGAGGACTGGACGTAGACGCTGGCCGCGGTGAAGGGGGAACCAGCTCTGGACGGAGTCTTCGGTGTTCTAGCTGTCCAAGGTGAGCTGCAGGGTGACGGTGGTGCCGCCACGCTGGACGGTCACCGGATAGGTGGTGCCGGCCCGCTTTTGGTCCAGGAACGTGTCCAGATCGTTGACGGTCGGGGTTGGAGTGCCCCCTATGGAGGTGATGAGATCACCTGGCTGCAGCCCCGATATGTCGGCCTTGCTGCCGGGGTCGACGGAGACTACGCGGACGCCGCCACCCTTGGGATTGGTGTTCTTGAGGTTGGCCGCCACGACGGCCTGAACGCCGGGCTTGAAGTTCACGGTGAGCGGCTGGGTGTCGCCGTCGAGGGTGAAGGTGCCGCTGAACTGGCCGCCTGCCAATGGCACGTTGGCGTTGGCGTCGGCGACCACCTCCACGTCGTAGGGGTAGAGGAAGTCCCAGGTGTTGACATTGAACGCGCCAGTGGCTGACTTCCCGTCGGGAGCGATGGTGACCGGGCAGGCCCAGCTGCAGCGCAGGTTCACGTTGGTGATGCGGGTGTAGGGCGGAGCTTGGATGGTCACTGAGCTCTGGTGGAATCGGCGCTTGCCGTCCGGCGGATAGGTGACGGTTTGCGGGGGGCCGGGCACGTCCAGGTCGGGGACGTTCTGCTGCGGAGGTAGAGACCGTGCCGCCTGCGCGAGCGAACTCGGGTGGCTACCAGCGACGGCGGGTCCCACGCCGACCGCCAGCAGGGCCGCACTGGCGGAGAGCATGGCGCACGCCTGGACGTACTTACGGGTCATGTATGTCGACCTTTCCTTCAAGATTCTTCGCGCATTGTCACATCGTGATCACTCTCTGTTGGGGACGCCGATCCGGCTGTGCGGGCAAAGATTACGAAGATGCGTGTCACCCGCCGATCTGCTGGGCCACGGTGTTCATAGGCGGAACCCAGGCATAGTGCACAATCACCGAGGGGGTACTTCTGGGCGGCTCCCGAAATCGCGGAGAAACGCGTCCCGTTCCCATGTGGACAGCAGGCTCGAAGGGATCGTGAGGTCCCGCGCGGAATCCTGGCGGGGCGAGCCGGCGGCGGGCCGGTACCGATCGGTGTCCCTGTGCCAGCGGTACGAGCCGGCGGCCCAGCCCTGGATGGCCTGGGCATGCCGCAGGAGGGCACGCTGAGTCTCAGGATCCGCATGCAGGTCGTGCAGCACTTGCGGGAGGTCCGTCTCGACGTTCTCTTCGAGTGTCTTGACTCGACCCGTCAGGATGCGGTCAACGAAGGAGACCGCATCCGTGAGGGAGACACCGAGGAGTTCCTGGGCCACGTGCACGATGTTGTTCCTGGCGACGCCCTCGCGGACTTCCTTGGGATAGGACACGATGTCGTTGTGCAGATCGACCGTGTCCCGGAATGAGTCGATCAGCACAGTGAACGGCCGGGTGCCCCGGATGTCATCGGGGATCTCCCAACCGAGCGAGTGCTCCATCAGTAGCGCGCTGCACCCGGCCGCCCCGTAGTCACGGCGCATCTCGGCCTGCTCGATGAGGTCGGGAAACCGGTGGCGTTCGAGGTTCTCTGTCTCCCACAGCGATGCCTCCAGGAACTGCCGTACGGACCTGGTGTACAGCAGGCGCCACGGAATCGATGCCGAGGGCGCCGTGCGGCGCCACAGGTCGGCCAGCGCACGTTCCACAGGATGCTCGGGAGGTGGCACCAAGCCGGGTGTCATGATCGGCATGAATGCCATCAGCCGCTCGATACGTCGCAGGATCTGCTCCCGGTTACCGAGAGCTTCACACCCGGCGCTGAAGACGTCGTCCAGGCACCAGATGAGGCTGTGCCAGCCAGACAACAGCTCCAGCTCCTCGGCACAGGCATGGGGATAGGTCCAGGCGGTGAACCGGGTGAAGTCCGCCCTGTCGAAGGTCTCCGCACTCCAGCCACCGTGGAAGGAGTCGGTGCCCAGTGGCTCAAGAAGACCCACAGCGCATGCCCAGGCGCGAACTCGGGGACGGACGGCCTCCAGGTGCGGATTCGCCCTGGCCTGGAACGGCATATAGAACAAGGGGAGCTGGAAGGCGTCCGTCAACGCGGCCTCCTGGATGGTGCCGTCAGTTCGAGGTCACGCTGGGGCGTGGACCGCGCAGATCCCCAACCCACGCGCGTAGGTCGCCGTCGCATGTCCAGCACGGTCCATGTCGCCCCCTCTGGAGCGGCAACCCGTTGTGTGAACGCCACATCACCCTCTGTCGCAGTCATTGGCGACAGCACCCTAAGGCATCGGATATCTCTCCGCTGACGAACACGGAACTCAGTCCAGATGGCCTGTCACTGATGCCGGCGGCACTGTCCCCGGCCTGATATTCGGCCTGGTCCGGGGTGCGATCGGCTACGCGCTGCGGTTGCGTGCGTTCGCCTCGGCGGCGGCGGGTGTGCGCGCCGCGGGACCCGTAGGTTCTCAGGCGCGGGCGGTGAGGTCGCCGATGGTCTCCCTGAGCCAACGGATCTCCGTACGGCTGGTGGCGGTGGCGATGGTGAGCAGTCCCTTGCGGAACGGATCGTCGAAGTCCGCGGCTCGCAACGGTCGGTCCCGGTCCCAGAAGAAACTGGCCGGCTGGGTCAGGAACGTGAGCCTGCGCTGAAGGACCGCCGCCTGTTCGGCGGGGTCGTCGAGGTGGCGGAGAAACGCCAGCACGGTGAACCAGCGGTTCTCGTCGGTGATGAAGAGTTCGTCGGGTTCCCGTAGGCGGCGCAGGAGCTCACTCCGGCCGTCCGGGGTCAGGATGAGGATGTGCCTCGGGGCCGCGACGGACCCCGGCCGCGTCTCGCGCTCGAGCAGGCCGGCTCGTTCCAGGCGCTTGATCGCCGGGTAGAGGGTGCCGTCGGCGATGTGGTATAGGAGTCGCGATGCGCGCGGCACGGGTTCGTCCGGACGGTACGACCATGCGCTGGGTCGAGCTGCCCGGTGCCGAACCACCCCGGGTGTACGCGCACGGGCTGGGATCCTCCTCCGCCCCGTACTACGCGGAAGCCGCAGCCCATCCGGCGCTCAGCGGGTTCCGCAGCCTGCTGATCGATCTTCTCGGCTTCGGTGTCAGCGACCGGCCGGCCGACGCCGCCTACACCCTCGAAGAGCACGCCGATCTGCTGGCGGAAGTGATGACCCAGGCGAACGCCACTCCGGCCGACGTCGTCGCACACAGCATGGGAGGAGGGGTCGCCATCCTCCTCGCCAGCCGGCACCCGCACCTGGTGGACCGGTTGGTCCTGGTCGACAGCCACCTCGACCACCACACGCCCGATCCGACGACGACCCCATGGAAGATGGTCGGCTACAGCGAGGAGGAATTCCTCAAGGAGGGCTGGGAACCCGTTCTGGAGGCGGCAGGGCCGCACTGGGCGGCGACGATGCGGCTGGCGGGCAGGGAAGCGCTCTACCGGACGACCGCGGACATGCTCACAGCCGCGCGGCCGACGATGCGGCAGACCCTGTTGAACCTTCGGCTCCCCCGGACGGTGCTGTACCCGGCGGCCGACGGACCGCTTCCCGGCGCGGCCGAGCTTGCCGACAACGGGGTTCGGACCGTACCGATCCCCGACTGCGGGCACACCATCATGATCGACAACGTCGAAGGGTTCGCCACCGCCGTCGCGGCAGCGCTCGCCCGCTGACCAGCGAGGTCGAACGCGAGCCACCCGCGTCCTCCAGTACGTCGAAGAGCGGCGCCAGAAAGGGCTCAAGGTTCGGGTACGGCAGACTGTCGGGTATGTGCCCGTTTTGCCCTAGCCAACGTGTAGGAGCGTGAGCAGCCCATGGTCCATGAGCGCGCAGGACTGCCCGCGCGGCCGTCCGACCTCGTCGACGTCGCCCGTCTGGTGACGGCGTACTACACGCTGCATCCCGATCCCGAGCAGGTGGCGCAGCGGGTGTCCTTCGGGACCTCGGGACATCGCGGTTCGGCGCTGAACACGGCCTTCAACGAGGACCACATCCTCGCGACGAGCCAGGCGATCTGCGAGTTCAGGGCGAGCAAGGGCGTGGACGGGCCGCTGTTCCTCGGCGCCGACACGCACGCCCTGTCCGAGCCGGCCCGGGCGTCCGCGCTTGAGGTCTTCGCCGCCAACGGGGTCACCGTGCTGATCGACAGCAGGGACGGCTACACGCCGACCCCCGCCGTCTCGCACGCCATCCTGACCCACAACCGCGGCCGTACGACGGGTCTCGCGGACGGCGTCGTGGTGACCCCGTCGCACAACCCGCCGCCGGACGGCGGCTTCAAGTACAACCCGCCGAACGGGGGCCCGGCCGACACCGACGCCACGTCGTGGATCCAGGACCGCGCCAACGCGCTGATCGCCGGAGGGCTGAAGGAGGTCAGGCGCGTGCCGTACGCGCGGGCGCTCGCTGCCGACACGACCGGCCGGTACGACTTCCTCGCGGCGTACGTGGACGACCTCGGATCGGTGCTCGACCTGGACGCGATCAGGAACGCGGGTATCCGCATCGGCGCCGACCCGCTCGGCGGCGCGTCCGTCGCGTACTGGGGGGAGGTCGCGGAGCGGCACCGGCTGGACCTGACCGTGGTGAACCCCCTCGTCGATCCGACGTGGCGGTTCATGACGCTCGACTGGGACGGCAAGATCCGGATGGACTGCTCCTCGCCGCACGCGATGGCGTCCCTGATCGCGGGGCGGGACGCGTACGACGTGTCCACCGGCAACGACGCCGACGCCGACCGGCACGGCATCGTCACCCCCGACGCCGGACTGCTGAACCCCAACCACTTCCTTGCCGCGGCGATCTCCTACCTGTTCGGACACCGGCCCGGCTGGCGGGCGGAGGCCGGAATCGGCAAGACCCTGGTCAGCAGCAGCATGATCGACCGGGTCGCCGCCGATCTGAACCGCCGCCTCGTCGAGGTCCCGGTCGGGTTCAAGTGGTTCGTGCCCGGCCTGCTCGACGGATCGCTCGGGTTCGGCGGCGAGGAGAGCGCGGGCGCGTCCTTCCTCCGCCGCGACGGATCGGTGTGGACCACCGACAAGGACGGCATCATCATGGCCCTGCTCGCCGCGGAGATCATCGCCGTCACCGGGCGCTCGCCCAGCATGCTCTACGCCGACCTGGTCGCCCGGTTCGGGAACCCGGCGTACGCGCGGGTGGACGCGCCCGCGACCCGCGAGGAGAAGGCGATCCTGTCCAGACTGTCCGCCGACCAGGTCACCGCCGACACCCTCGCCGGAGAGTCGATCACCGAGGTGCTCACGACCGCGCCCGGCAACGGAGCGCCCATCGGCGGGCTCAAGGTCTGCACCTCCAACGCGTGGTTCGCGGCCCGCCCCTCGGGCACCGAGGACGTGTACAAGATCTACGCCGAGTCGTTCCACGGCCCCGAGCACCTCGCCCAGGTGCAGGATGAGGCCCGCGAACTGGTCGGCGACGCTCTGCGAGCCTAGACCTTGCGGCGTGGTTCGTGACGCGGAGAACGATCAGGTCAGGGATGAATTCGCCCTGGCCAGGGGGGCGACTTGCGAACCGGGCCGCTCGACCCGCCAGGACCGCCGGGACCGACCGGGGCCGATCCGGACGGCGGTGCTGCCGAGGGGCCCCGGGGAAAAACCTCGGGGCGGTTACGCGGTCGGTTCAGGCCGTGCCGGCGACGGAACGCAGTGAGGAGGACACGGCGGAACGCAGCTCGCGCAACCGGTGCGCGGGCAACTCCAGGGGAGTGACGTCGGCCGACCACGGAGCGACGGCGGCGACGATCGAGCGAGCCTGCTTCTTGGTCGGCCCGCCCGGCAGTCTGGTCAGCGCCTCACGCCAGGTGTTGGCCAGCTTGCCGTGGGCGTTGTCCAGGATCCGGCGCAGGACCGCGTCGGTGGCGTCGTCCACGTCCCATCCCTCACCCGCGCCCCTGTCCGCGTGCGCGCTTGGGCCTGCGGCCCTGTCCCCGCCCCGGTCCTCGCCCCGGTCCTCGCCGGGAAGGGGCCGCCGTACCGCGTCGAGGACGTGGCCGTGCGCGGTGACCTCGTAGACCGGTGAGAGCAGCTCGGACAGCGCCGCGAGATCTCCCGGAGATCCACCCAGAAAGGCCCGTACGTGGTGTGCCCGGGCGGCGAGCAGCAGCCGGGGCAGCGCGCCTTCCAGCCCGGCCGGTACGGCTATGGCCACGCGTTCCGGCGCGGCGGCGTACGGCTTGGACAGCCAGGTGGACAACCGGGCCCGGGGGATCCGGGGCAGCATGTCCTTGGGCCATTCACCCACCAGGACCCCCGGAGCGAACTCCGCCGGCGCGTCCACGGTGCCCGCGGACGGTCCGGCCGCCAGAGGCTCCGCCCGCCCCGGCTCTGCCCGACCCGATTCCACCGCCCGGGACTCCACCGCCTGGGGCCCCTGGGTGTAGATCGCGGTGGCGAAGCGCTCGGTCCGCGCGGCCACGGCGGGCCGGGTCTTGGTCGTCGGACGCAGGACGTACAGGTCGGCGGCCGAGCCGATGGCCTCCGCCCCGAAGTACCGATTGAAGTCCGGATACATCGCCTCATAGGCGAGATTGAGGTCGTGGAGCGCGTTCTGGACCTTCAGCGCGAGCATCGGAGTCCGCTCACTCGCGCCGTACGCCAGGAGGATCCGGCCCTGCTCCACATCCCGCAGCCCCTCGCAGGCACGGGCGACGAACAGGCCGATGCCCTCGGGCGTGTACGGCGGATCGGTGATGGCCAGGTCGGCGTGGTCGTGGACCGAGGGCGGCAGGCCGAGACGCAGATCCGCCCAACGGGTCCGCACATCGAGGCCGAGACGCGCGGCCTGCTCGCCGATGTAGGCGAGGATGCGCTCGTCGATGTCGACCACGGTCACCTCGACGTCCGGGTGGAGCAGCGCGACCGCGAGCGAGGTCAGGTCGTGGTCGCCCACGCACAGCAGTCGCGCGCCCGGCAGCCAGAACCTCGCGCCGAGGAGCAGCGCCCGGCGTACGACCGTTTCCGGCGTCGCCGCCACGTGGTCCAGGACGTGCAGGCCGCGCGGCGCCCCCGCGATCAGCCGCTCCATCAGCTCGACCGACTCCGTGTGGTGGGGGAGCAGGTGGCCGACCGGGTCGGCGGGCAGGACCGGCGCCGTGACGGGCTCGTCCCCGAGCAGCTCACGGCAGGCGCGGGCCTCCTCCGGAACCGGCCGGAACCGCTCGCCGGACCGTTCGGTCGCGACCTCGCGAAGAAGCGCCTCGACACCCCGCCTGGAGGTGGCGGTGGCACGGACGAGATCGGCCAGCGTCCACCAGCGGCCGTCGCACAGCAGGGCCAGGGCCAGCCGGAACCGCCGCGCGTCCACTCCGGAGAGCAGCTCCCGCAACGCCTCCCGGCCGCCAAGACCCGTACGGTGGTCCCGGCCGTGGTCCTCACGGCGATCCGGACTCCGATCCGTGCCGTGACCCGTGCCGTGACCCGTGCCGTGACCCGTGCCCTGGTATCTGCCCTGATCCACCTGGTCACCCTATCGACGGTGCCGACGGTCCCCGTCCGTGCCCATGCACGACGCTCTCGGTGGGAGCAGCCAGACAGACGATCTATCCTTGGCGCATGACGGACGTACTGGCAGGCAGGGGAGGCGTGCGGACCATCGGGGCGGGGGCGGCACCAATCCCACGCGAACGGTCAGGCCCGGCCTCCCGGAGGGCCGCCGTTTCCGGTTCCCAACCTGGGAGCCCAGGGGACGTATCGCCTGTTCTGGGATGACCTCGCTTGTTACAGTGACGGCGGCGCGCGCGGGGGAGGGCCTGGCCAGCAGGCGACCGCGTTCGGCGACATATCGGAGGCACACAGTGACGCAGCGCCAGAATCGCCAGCCATGGTTCATCCGTTCCGACCGGAGCCGGCGGCCGGAGCCCGCGTGACTCGAGCCCGCGTGACCCGAACGCAGTCCCTGATGGCGATGCTGCCCTTCGTGATGATGGGCATCATCGCCGCCGCCGACATCCTGGCCGGCTCCCAGTACGTCTTCCTCTCGCTGCTGGCCATCGGCCCGGCGTTCGCGAGCCTGGTGGGCGGCATCCGCCGTACCGTGCTGATCGGGCTCATCGCGCTGGCGCTCTCCCTGCTGCTCGCCCTCTACAACGACCTGCTGCGCGCCCCCGAGAGCGACCTGAGCCTCATCTCCATCAGCGGCGTGACCGCCGCCAGCATCCTGGCCACCGCCGGGCGGCAGCGGCGCGAGCGCGAGCTCGCCAACGTGCGATCCGTCGCCGAGGTCGCGCAACGCGTACTGCTGCGCCCGGTTCCCCGCAGGGCGGGCCACCTGCGCGCGGCCGTCTCCTACACGTCGGCGGCGGCGGAGGCGCGCATCGGCGGCGACCTGTACGAGGTGGTCACCGGCCCGAGCGGCGTGCGAGTGATCGTCGGCGACGTCCAGGGCAAGGGCCTGGAGGCCGTGGAGACCGCGGCGCTGGTCCTCGGCGCGTTCCGGGAGGCCGCGCACGACGAGCCGGATCTCCTCGGGGTCAGCGCCCGCGTGGAGAAGGCGCTCAACCGGCGCCTGACGGGGGAGGACTTCGTCACCGCGATCCTGGCCGAGGCCCACCCCGACGGCACGTTGACCCTGCTCAACTACGGCCATCCGGCGCCGCTGATCATCCGGGCGGACGGTGGGACCGCCTTCGTCGAGCCGGACACCTTCGCGCCGCCGCTCGGCCTCGCCGTACTGGAGGTGCCGGGGCCGACCCCGTCCCAGATCCCGTTCGGCACGGGCGACCAGGTCCTCCTCTACACCGACGGCGTCATCGAGGCACGGGACCGCGCGGGCCGGTTCTATCCGCTCGCCGACCGGGCTCACCTGCTGAAGGAGGACGACCCCGAGGTGGCGCTGGAGTCGCTCCGCGTCGACCTGGTCGCGCACGTGGACGCCCCGCTGCACGACGACGCGGCCATGCTCCTGCTCCGCTGCCGGAGGTTCTGACCCGATCGCGGGCCGCCGCGGCATTTCCGCCTTGGACACCCACTTCCTCCGGCGGGTGGCGGGTTGATAGGTTTCCGGGAGGTGAGCCGGGAAGTCTGGTCGGCGCAGACCTCACCGACCCCGGAGTGCCCCCGATGCGAGCTCGCGATCTCACCGTCGACTTCCCGACCGTCACCCTCGACACCCCGATGATCGAAGCGGCCCGGTTACTCGCGGACCAGGATCTCCCCGGTCTGATAGTGATCGACGAGCGCGGGCGGCCGCGCACGGTCCTGCCGGGAACGCAGGTGCTGCGGCTGGCCGTTCCGCGCTACTGCCAGGACGACCCGGCCCTCGCCCGTGTCGTGGACGAGGCGCACGCAGACGCGTTCCTGCGCGCGCTCGCCGGCCGTACCGTCCGGGAGTGCCTGCCGGAGGAGCCGCGCGAACTGCCGGTCACCGACCCGGACGCCACAGTGCTGGAGATCGCCGCGCTGATGGCGCGCACCCGCAGCCCGCTGGTCGCGGTCGTCGGCGGGGGCCGGCTGCTCGGAGCCGTCACGCTGCAGACCCTGCTGGACCGGGCCCTCGCCTCATGACGGTCACCGCCTGGCTGACGGTGGTGGCCTTCGTCTGCACGTACGCGCTGATCGCGACGGAGCGGATCCACCGGGTCGCGGCGGCGCTCGGCGGTGCGGGGATCATGCTTCTCATCCACGCCACCGGAGCACCGTCGGCGTTCTTCTCCGAGCACACGGGGATCGACTGGAACGTCATCTTCCTGCTCCTCGGCATGATGATCATCGTCGGAGTGCTGAAGCAGACGGGCGTCTTCGAGTACCTGGCGATCTGGGCGGCCAAACGGGCGCGGGGCCGTCCGTTCCGGCTCATGGTGCTGCTGGTCGTGATCACCGCCTGCGCCTCCGCGCTGCTCGACAACGTGACGACGGTGCTGCTGATCGCCCCGGTCACGTTCCTCGTCTGCGAACGGCTCGCGCTGAACGTCGCGCCGTTCCTCATCGCCGAGGCGATGGCGTCCAACATCGGCGGCACGGCCACCCTGGTCGGAGACCCGCCCAACATCATCATCGCCAGCAGGGGCGGGCTGACGTTCAACGACTTCCTGGTCCATCTCGCCCCGCTCGTCGTGGTCCTGCTCCTGGCGTTCATCGGGCTGTGCCGGATCATGTTCAGGAACGCGTTCCGGTACGACCCCGACCGGGCGGCGGAGATCATGGCGCTGAACGAGCGTGAGGCGATCGCCGACCGCAGGCTGCTGTGGCAGAGCCTCGTCGTGCTCGCGCTGGTGATGGTCGCGTTCGTGCTGCATCCGGTGCTGCACTACGAGCCCTCCGTGGTGGCGCTCCTCGGGGCCGGGGTGCTGGTCGCCGCGACCCGGGTCACCACGGAGGAGGCGATCCGCGAGGTCGAGTGGCCCACGCTGGTGTTCTTCGCCGGGCTGTTCGTCATGGTGGGCGCGCTGGTCGAGACCGGTGTCATCGGGAAGATCTCCGAGGCGGCGGTCGGGGCCACCGAGGGCCGGCTCGGATTCGCCACGATGCTGCTGCTCTGGGCGTCGGCGGCACTGTCGGCGGTCGTGGACAACATCCCTTATGTGGCGACGGTGAGCCCGATCGTGGCCGATCTCGTACAGGCGAACGGCGGCAACGGCCCGGCGCAGGCGCTGTGGTGGGCCCTGGCGCTCGGCGCCGACCTCGGCGGCAACGCCACCGCCGTCGGCGCCGCCGCGAACGTCGTCGTCCTCGGCATCGCCGCGCGCAACCGTACGCCGATCAGCTTCTGGCAGTTCACCAAATACGGACTGATCGTCACCCTCGTCACGGTCGCGATCTCCACGCCGTACCTGTGGTTCCGCTACCTGATGTGAGCCGCCGGACAACGCAGGGGACGATCTTCACCGATTCATGGGAGCGGTTGGGGGACCGGCGGATCCTCATGGGACGATAACGACACTATGTCCGTCCTGACGCCTTTCCGACTCGCTCGCACCACGGCCTTCGCCGCGGTGTGCGTCGGGCTGGGCGTTCTGGCGCACCTGTTCGCCGGAGGCACGCTCTCCGGGCCCCGGGTCGCCGGAGGGCTGATCCTCGCGTTCGCCGCCGCGCTTCCGTGGACCGGCCGGGAACGCGGGCTGGCCGTGATCCTGCCGCTCCTCGGCGGCCTCCAGGTGGCACTGCACCTGCTGTTCTCCGTGAGCGTGTCCTCCGCCGGCGACGCGACGCCGTACGCCGAGGCCGGGGCGCACCTCCACTCCGGACTGGTGCCGGGCGTCGGCATGCTGGTCATGCACGGCTGGGCCGTCGGCCTGACGGCGTTGTGGCTGTCCCACGGCGAGGCCATGTTGTGGTCGCTGCTGCGGCGGCTCGCGGCCCGGCTGTGCCTCCTGCTGGACGTCCTGCTGGCCCCGGCCCCCACGCCGTTCCACGCCTCCCGGTCCACCGAGCCGGAGATCCTCCGCACCCGGTCGCTGCGGCACGCCGTGAGCCGCCGTGGCCCGCCCATGGGCGTCCCACTCACGTCACGCTGACTCACGCGCACAGGACCACCGCACGCGACCACCGCACACGACCACCGCGCCGCTTAGGCGTGCCGGTGAAGCGTGCTGATCGGGCGCGCCGCTTCGCCGAGTCCGGCAGCAGAGTCTCGATCGGCCATGTACGCGTACGCCGTAGTCGCCGATCCCGTTCGCACGGCCGGTCCGCACGTTCAGCGACCGGCCGCGATCTCGCCACCTGGCGGATCGCCCTCCTGACAAGCTCACCATCCGGTACGGCGGAGCCGAGGCGCCCTCGGTACGCCCAGCCGGGCCGAAGAAAGGCAACAACGATGTTCCTTCGCCGTATCGCTCCCGCCGCGATCCTCGTCGCATGGTCGGCGCCTGTGGTTCGCAGCCCGCCGCCCAGCCCGAGACCCGGGCCGCCGTCCAGCCCGACGCCGCCACCCCGGCGGTCACCCCGGCGGTCACCGCCGGCTCCGCGATCTCCGTAACGGATCCCTGGGTGAAGGGCACCGAGTCGGGCATGACGGCGGCCTTCGGCACCCTGGTCAACAACGGTGACGCCGACGTGACCGTGGTCTCCGCGACGTCCCCGCTGTCGCCGGACGTCGAGCTGCACGAGGTTGTGGACTCCGGGGGGAAGATGGTCATGCGCGCGAAGAAGGGCGGCTTCGTGATCCCCGCCCACGGCACGCACCAGTTGGAGCCGGGTGGCGACCACATCATGCTGATGGGCGTCACGAAGCAGGTGAAGCCCGGTGACGAGATCACCTTCACGCTCACCTTCAAGGACGGCGGAACGCTCGACTTCACCGCCATCGGCAAGGAGTTCGCCGGTGGCAAGGAGAACTACCAGCCCGGTACGGACCACTCGGGCGGGCACTCGGAGAGCGCCGGAGGCGACGCGCACGGTGACGGCGGCACGAGCGAGGACCACGGCTGATCGACATGAGTGAACCCCGACTGAGCCGACGGGGACTGCTCGCGGGAGGCGCCGCCACGGCGGTCGGCGCCCTCGCCGCGTGCGCGCCCGCCAGTTCCCCCTCCACTACCTCCGCCCCCGGCGCCACCTCCATCACCGGGTCTCCCGCCGCCGCGAGTACGGCACTCGAACCCTTCCACGGGCAGCACCAGAGCGGGATCGCGACGCCGCCGCAGACGTACGCCGCCTTCCTCGGCCTGGACCTCCGTACCGGCGTCGACAAGGAGGCGCTCGGGCGGCTGATGCGGCTGCTCACGGACGACGCCCGCCGCCTGACCCAGGGACGGCCGGCGCTGGCCGACGTCGAACCCGAGCTCGCCGCCGATCCCGCCCGGCTGACCGTCACGTTCGGCTTCGGGCCGGGGCTGTTCACGGCGGCGGGGGTCGAGCACCTGCGGCCCGATACCGTGGCGCCCCTTCCCGCGTTCAGCATCGACCGGCTGGAGAAGCAGTGGACCGGCGGTGATCTGCTGGTGCACATCGGCGCCGAGGACGGAGTCACGCTCGCGCACGCCCTCCGCATGATCGTGAAGGACGCGCGGGCCTTCGCCAAGGTGCGCTGGACCCAGCGGGGCTTCCGCAGGAGCCCGCAGGTCCAGGCTCCGGGGACGACGCAGCGGAACCTGATGGGCCAGCTCGACGGGACCGTCAACCCCGTGCCGGGGACGGCGGACTTCGATCGCGCGGTCTGGATCGGCGACGGACCCGAGTGGCTGCGCGGCGGGACGACGCTGGTGCTGCGCCGTATCCACATGGAACTGGAGACCTGGGACGCCGCCGACCGGGTGGCCAGGGAGTTCAGCGTGGGACGCCGCCTCGACACCGGCGCGCCCCTCACCGGCCACGCCGAGCACGACGAGGCGGACTTCGAGAAGCTCGGCGCGGCCGGGTTCCCCGTCATCTCGGAGTACGCCCACATCAGGCGGGCGCACGTCCAGGATCCCGGCATGCGGATCTTCCGCAGGACGTACAACTACGACGAGGGGATCACCTCCGACGGGAAGTCCTCCTCCGGGCTGCTGTTCGCGTCGTACCAGGCCGACATCACCCGGCAGTTCGTCCCCATCCAGCGGAAGCTGGCGGAGGCGGACCTGCTGAACGAGTGGACCGTCCCGATCGGCTCGGCCGTCTTCGCGATCCCGCCCGGTTGCGCGCCGAACGGGTGGGTGGGCGACGGTCTCCTCGGCTGAGACGCGCGGTTCGCGGACCTTCCCTGGCCATGCCGCTGTGTGCCCGGCCCGGGAAGGTCGGGGCGTCGGCGAAGCATTCCGGGCTACGCCCCGGTCCAGACCCGCTCCCGTGCCGGAGCCGGGGCGCGACCTCTAGATCCAGCCCTGCCGGGAAGCCTGCACGCCGAGCTGGAAGCGCGTCTGAGCGCCGAGGATCTCCTGGAGCCTGGCGATCCTGCGGGCGACGGTGCGCTCGCTGACCCCGAGTTCGCGGGCGATCGACTCGTCGGTGAGCCCGGCGCTCAGATAGCTGAGCAACCGCCGCCCCTCGGTGGTCGGACCGGCGTCGAGGTCGTTGGTCTCCACGGTGGCGGCGAGCGGCACCGCCAGTCTCCAGAAAGACTCGAATATCCCGGCAAGTCCGGTCATGAGTCCCGACGGCTGGACCACGATGGCGTGACGCGCCTGCGGGTTCCCGACTCCGAAGATCAGAACGGCTTCACGGTCATCGCCGATGAGCATGTGGATGGAGATGTCGGGGAAGACCCGGGCCTGCTCACCGGCTTCGACACAGGTGCGCAGGGCGGCCAGGGCGGCGGGCCTGCGCAGGATCTCGGCTCCGTAGACGGCCCGGATGGTGACGCCTCGGGCCAGCGCCTCAAGGGTGCCCGCCGCCACCCGCGGGGTCTCGGCGGGACGGCCGACCGGCCCGAGGACCAGTGCCCGCACCTCACGCTCCGCCCGGTCGAGCAGCCTGCGCTGCATCGCCGTCGTGCCTTCGGAGGTGGTGACGGCCTCGAGGTAGCGCGCCGACAGCTGATGATCGTGCCAGAACCTGGCCAGGACGGCGGCGCTCTCCCTGGCCATGAGGGCCTCACGCGTATGGCGGTCGGCGTACGCCTCCAGAGCGCTGAGCGGGGGCAGCGGAGACGCATATCCGTCCACGACGGTGACCAGCCCCAGGGACTCCAACTCGGCCAGCGCCTGACCGAGCTCTTCGCGCGGCGTGGGCAGGGCCTCCACGGGGCTCGGACCGGCCTCGGCGAGGGCGAAGTAGATGGCTTCCGCCGTGGGCGAGACGCCGAGTGCCTGTAACGGCTTCACCGTGTTGCTCACCTTTCCCCAAGCGGATCGAGGATCCAGCCGCAGCTTCGCCTGAAGCTCAAGCGGTTCCGGTCGCATGTCATATTCCGGACATGCCGGATCCTGACATATTTGGAATATTCACAATCCTTGTCAAGATCAGGAAACTTGCGCCAAGTGCTTTCATGTCGAAGGAGCCACCTTTGCGCAAGCCTTTGGCCCTGCTGGCCGCCGCCGTTGTCGCCGCCACCTTCGCGATCAGCGCCCCGGTCTCGGCGCAGGCAACCTCCCCCACCGCCGCCCTCGAGGGCGCCATCAACTCCCTGCACGTCGACGACGCCACCAAGGCCCGCTACCTCGAGAGCGTCAAGGCCCTGCCGGCCGACTGGCAGGAGCGCGCCGCACGGTTCAAGGCCAGGCTCGGCGTCACCGGCTCGGCCTGGAACGACGTGGCGCGCAGCGCCATCGACCCGAACGACTACCAGTGCGGCGACACCACGCTGACCGCGTGGCTCGACGCCCGGCTCGAGGGCGCGGACTTCGGCACGATCATGATCGTCGTGCTGCTCGGCGGCCTGGACGTTCCCGCCTACGACGCGCTGCTCTTCAAGTCGGCCGACGAGCCGCAGAGCTACGGCGAGAACGGCGAGTACACCACGACCGTCACCCACGAGATGCGCGACCTGAAGCGGTTCTGGGACATCACGTCCGACGACATCCGCGACGTGGCGATGCACAGTGACGCGCTCAAGGATGTCGGCCGCACCGCCCGCGTCCTCGAAGTGCTGTGGGGCCTGCCCGCGGGTGGGGGCACGGGCCTGGCCGAGCTGCTGACCGAGGCGCTGGCCGAGGATCCGGTGCTCAACGCGGACAACCCGATCTTCACCTTCAACGCCTTCGCCTTCACCGCGGAGGGCGACCCCGACCCGGTCGTGCAGGGCCTTCCCGACAAGATCGTCATGGGCGACGGCATCATGAAGGGCATGGCCGCGATCGGCCTGGGCGACGTGGCCACCAAGTCCATCCTGGCCCACGAGTTCGGCCACCACGTCCAGTACGAGGACAACCTCTTCGACAGTCCGCTCACCGGTCCCGAGGCCACCCGCCGTACCGAGCTCATGGCCGACGCCTTCGCCGGTTACTTCCTGACCCACAAGCGCGGCGGCACCCTGAACGCCAAGCGCCTGCTTCCCGCGGTTCAGTCCTTCTTCGAGGTGGGCGACTGCGCCTTCACCAGCGACGGTCACCACGGCACGCCGAACCAGCGGCTGGCCAGCTCCTCGTGGGCCGTCGACCTGTCCCAGGACGAGCAGAAGAAGGGCCACATCATGCCCTCGCTGACCTTCGCGAGCCTGTTCGACGCCCAGCTGCCGATCATCGTCAAGCCGGACGCCCAGTAGCCCGCTGACCTGAGGGGCCGGTCTTCGGACCGGCCCCTTTTCAGGACCGGCCCCTTTTCAGGACCGGAGCCGGGAGAGGAGCGCGGCGCTTCCCTCCTCCAGATGGCGCAGGCCGAGGCGACGGTGGAGTGCCACGGCCCGCTCCGCCTGCGCCACCGCCTCGCCGGTACGGCCCAGCCGGGCCAGGAGCAGGGCCGCCACATCGTGCATCGCCCCCCATGAGACCGCGCCTGTGCCCATGATGACGAACTGGTCGGCGATGGGCAGGACCTCGGCGAGCATCTCCTCGGGGTCGGGACGGCCCAGCTTCGTGGCGACCAGCGCCCACTGCCAGACCGTGAACTGCCACGCCCAGTCCCGCTCGATCCTCGTACCCCACTGGTCGACCATGCGGTGCGCGAGCTCCTCCTCGCCGGCCTCGACCGCCGCGAGGACCGCCGTGGGACGCAGCAGCCGGTGCGAGGGATCGGCGGCGAGCGCGGCCAGCTCGTCGAGGTGCACGCCGTGGCGGCCCCGTGCCCAGTCGAAGAAGAAGCGGCACAGTATGTCGATCGCGCCGGCACCCCACAGGCTGGTGCGATGGTGCCCCGTCACCGCCGTGCCGCTGAACCGTTCGACGTCGGCCCACCGGCCGTCGAGCAGCGCCCGCCCGGCCGCGGCATAGTTGACCTGCGCCTTGATCTCCGGCATCCGGATCTCGTCGGTGATCCGCAGGCAGCGGGCGAGCTCCGCGTCGTACTCCGGGAGCCGTCCCGACCTGAGCAGCGACGGCATGCGCAGCAGCCGGGCGATCACCTCCCAGGCCAGCGGCAGCCGCGGCAGGGTCAGGATCTCCTCCACCGCGCGCAGCCGATCCTCCTCCCAGTCGGGAGTCCACGCGGCGACGGCGTAGTTGTTGAGCGTCCGGGCGAGCAGCAGATCGTCACCGATCCGCCGGGCCAGGGCCACCGCCTCGGCCGTGTACTGCCGCCCCTCGGCGCGGCGATCCCCGTAGTACAGCTCGACCCCGAGGGTGCCCAGCAGTTCCGCGCGCCGGACGTCGTTCACTCCCGTCGGCGCACCGTCCGGGCTCAGCGCGCCGGCCGCGGGGGTCAGCCGCCGGAGCTGCTGCTCCACCAGGGCGACCATGCGCTCGTCCACGACCCCGTACGCGCGCCAGTACCAGAGGGTCACGCCGCCGAAGACGGTGGCCGCCTCCACCACCGCGTCGTCGTCGCCCAGATCGGTCGCCAGAGCCACCGCCTCGTCCAACGCCACGCGGCCACCCACGACGTCTCCGGTCACCCGCCGTGCCCGGCCCAGCTCGATGAGCAGCGAGCAGCGCCGGGCGGCGAAGCCCATCCCCGCCGGATCCAACACGGCGAGCGCCTGCTCCCAGAAGAGGACCGCCTCGTCGTACGCGAGGTGGACGGCGGCCTGCCGCGCCGCCTCCGTGGCGTACGAGACGGCCTTCGCCGCGCCGCCGACGCGCGCGGCGCTGCCGAAATGGTGCGCCAGCACGGGCAGCCGCGAGGACAGGTCACCCCGGTAGCGGCTCTCGATCGCCTCACCCACCCTGGCGTGGATCTGCGCCCGCTGGAGCCGGGTGAGCCCGGCGTAGAGGGCGTCCCTGACCAGGGCGTGCGAGAACCGGTAGTTCCAGCCGTCATCCGTCTCCGCCAGCAGGCCGGTCGCCACCGCCGGTTCGAGCAGCGTCATCATGCGCGCGGCTCCGATCCCCGTGGCGGCCTCCAGGACGTCCGCGTCGACGTCCTTGCCGATCACGGCGGCGGCGCGGAGCAGGGCCTGGGTGTCCTCGGGCAGCCGGTACACCCGCTGGGAGATGACGTCGCGGACCCCGTCGGGAACCGCGATCGACCGTACGTCGTCGGCGGCCACGCTCCGCGCCGGGCGGTTGCTCGCGAGCAGGCGCAGCAACTCGCGGAGGAAAAGCGGGTTCCCTCCGGTCCGCTCGTGCAACGCCTCGGCGAGCGCGCGGTCGCGTTCGTACGGGAGCTCCCGCGGGGCGGCTTGGCCGTTCCCGGCGCGGTCCCCGCTCCCGGCTCGCCCGTGGGCGGCGATGATCGTGGACTCGCCCGTGCCTCTCAGGACCCTCGCACTGCGCACGTCGTCGGCGCTCACGGCACCGCTCACGGCGCTGCTCACGGCATCGGCATCGGTCTCCGCGCCGAGATCGGCCCCGGCGTCGGCGAGGTAGTCCATGACCTGCTCGGGAGTGAACGCGCCGACGCTCATGCGTTCGGTGCCGCGATGGCGGGTGAGCTCCCCGAGCGCCTCGGCCAGCGGCGGCGCGGCGTCCGGCCCGTTCGGCCGCATGGTGACGAGCACGAGCAGGGGCAGCCGGTGCAGGTCGCCTCCGAGGAAGGTGAGCAGCTTCAGCGACGCCGCGTCCGCCCAATGGAGGTCGTCGATGATCAACATCAGCGGTCCGCTCTCCGCGCGGCGGGCCAGCGCCCGGCCGATGGCGTCGTGCAACAGGAACCGGGCCGTGTCCGGGTCCGTGACACCGCTGACCGCGCCGGTGCCCGCATCGCCCTCGCCAGTCAGGCTGCTGGCCAGGTCGGCCAGGTCGTCGCCGCCGTCGCGCAGGGCTTCCAGCACCTGGATCCAGGGCCAGAACGCGGGAGCGCCGCTTCCTTCCAGGCACCGGCTCCACGCCACGTCCACGCCGCGGCCCGCGGCCAGTTCGGCGGCCCCGTCGGCGAGCCGGGTCTTGCCGATGCCCGCCTCGCCGGTCACCAGCAGCAGTCCTCCCGAGCCGCACCTGGCGTCGTCAAGCCGCTCGGCGATGCGGCGCAGGTGCGGCTCCCTGCCGACCAGGCGGGGTGGTTCGGCGGCTCCGGCCGCGCCTCCCACATCCGCTGCGCCCGCCCCGGCAGCGCCCGCCCCGGTTCCCGTCCCCGGCCCGTACTGCGGGCGAGGGCCGGCAGGCGCGGAGACGGGCGCGGACACGGTCGTGAGGGCGGGGGCGGAGACGGGTGTGAAGGCGGGTGTGGCGCGTGGCGGCCAGGGGCCGTGCAGCGCGGGGTCGTGCTCCAGGACGGCACGCTCCAGCCGGCGCAACTCCGGGCTCGGATCCAACCCCAATTCCTCTCCAAGCAGCGTGCGGCACCGCTGGTAGGCGGCGAGCGCCTCGGCCTGCCGCCCATCACGGTAGAGGGCGCGAATGAGCAACGCCCAGAAACCCTCGCGGTACGGGTCGCCGTCCAGGAAGTGACCGACCTCCGCGGCCGCCTCGGAATATCGGCCGAGCGACAGCCACGCCTCCATGCGCGTCTGCAGCGCGGTCACCCGTACCTCGGCCAGCCGGATGACCGCCGACCGCGCGAACGGCTCCGTGAACTCCACGAGGGGCTCGCCCCTCCAGGCCCTGAGGGCGGCGGCCAGAAGGGACTCGGCCTGGGCCGCCTCGCCCCGGAGGAGGGCGGCCTGGGCCGCGTCGGCGTCCCCGACGAAGCGTGTGGCGTCCACCTGGGCGGGCTCGATGTCCAGGAGGTATCCGGGCTCGCGCGTGCGCAGCGCACGGGCCGGTGTACGGGGGCCGCGGCGGGGTTCGAGGACCCTGCGGAGTTGGGAGATGTACGCCTGCAACGTTCCGGTCGCGCTCGACGGGGGCTCGCCCGCCCACAGCTGATCGATGAGCTGGTCCAGCGGGACGACGCGCGGCGCGTTCAGGACGAGCAGAGCGAGGACCGCCCGCTGCTTCCTGGAACCGAGATCCAAGGCCGTGCCTGCCCGGTCGACCACTTCGAAGGGGCCGAGGACGCGGAAGTCGAGCGGATTCGGCTCCCAGGTCGGACGGTCGATGGCCTCGCGCACTACAACTCCCGGGTGAGCAGGACAGCCGCGTCCGTCGCGATCCGCCTTGTTTCCTGGGAATCGTAACTGAACGCTCGCCACCGTTCGCCCGTCCCGGGAAGGGGCGGCCCGAACCCGGCGCCGCGCAGCAGGGCGAGCACCGGGAGGTCCTGTTCGGCCGCGACCTGCTCTCTCTCCGTCCCTCGCCCCACCGCGCAGCCGATCTCGCGGACGCCGTCCGCGCGCAACTCGGTGAGCAGGTCCGCGAGCAGCCTGCGGCCCAACCCGCGCCGCCGGAACGGCTCCGCCACGGCCAGCTCCCGGATCCAGGCGAGGCGGCCGGTCTTCTCCGTCTCGACCAGGGCCGCCGCCAGGGGAGGGGAGGCCGCCGGTCGGCCGATGTCGGCGAGCACGTACATCCGGCATCGCGCCGGCGAGACCTCGGCGGCCGCGTCGGCCACAGCGGCGGCGAGCAGGGTGCTCTCCTCCAGGTGCGGGTGCACCGGGATCTCCCGGAGAAGCAGGACGAACTCGGAAGGAGACGGCATTCCCGTAGCGTCGGCCCACCCCTTTGGAGAGCGCTAGGACGTGACCAGGACGCGGCTAGGACGTGTACAGGCGTGCTCTGAGCTGCGGGAGAACGCCCGGAAACGCCGGGGACCCGCGCGGATCCGCCGGGCCGGCTCGGCGCGGGACGCCTGAGCGACGTCGCCGCCGCGGGAGCCGTCCTAATCCGTGCCAGGACGATGTGAAGAATCCACCAAGCGCCACGTGGGAGAAAGGTCGTGCACGGCCGGTAGGCGGCCGACATCGGCCCACGGGCCAGGAGAGGAAGAGCAGACGATGAGCGTCATCACCGACGACCCGGCCGGGGTGTCACGAGAGGTCGAGGCACTCCGGCAGGAGGTGGCCGGCCCGGTGCTGCTGCCCGGAGACGAGGGCTTCGCCGCCGAGGTGAGCGGGTTCAACGTGGCGACCCGGCACCACCCGGTCGTGGTGGTCGGCGCCATGGGCGAGGGCGACGTCCAGGCCGCCGTACGCTTCGCCGCCCGCCATGGGCTCCCGGTCGCGGTGCAGGCGACGGGGCACGGTGCCGCGACGGCGGCCGACGGCGCCGTCATGATCACCACCCGCCGGATGCGCGCGGTCACGGTGGACCCGTCGGCGCGTACGGCGACGATCGCCGCGGGCGCGACGTGGAGCGAGGTCATCGAGCGGACCGCGCAGTACGGCCTGGCGCCCCTGTCTGGCTCCGCGCCCGGCGTCGGAGCGGTCGGCTACACCCTCGGCGGCGGGATCGGGCCGATCTCCCGCACGTACGGCTTCGCCGCCGACCACGTGCGCGAGTTGACGGTCGTCACGGCGGACGGCCACGCGAGGGTCGCCGACGCCACCCGCGAACCCGACCTGTTCTGGGCGCTGCGCGGCGGCAAGGGCAGCTTCGGCGTGGTCACCTCGATGACCGTCGATCTCTTCCCGGTCGCCACGCTGTACGGCGGTGGGATCTTCTTCCCGGCGGAGGACGCGGCGGGCGTGCTGCACGCCTACCGGGACTGGGTCGGCACCCTGCCGGAGACCACCACGACCTCCGTCGCGCTGCTCCGGCTGCCGCCGCTGCCCGAGCTCCCGCCGGAGCTGCGCGGGCGCTTCGTGGCCCACCTGCGTTTCGCGCACCTCGGAGAGGCGCAGGAGGGAGAGCGGCTGCTCGCTCCCATGCGCGCCGCCGGGCGGCCGCTGATCGACACGGTGAACCGGATGCCGTTCGCCGCGATCGGCTCCATCCATCAGGACCCGGAGGGGCCGATGCCCGCCTGGGATCGCGGCGCGCTGCTCCGCGAGCTCACCGCGGACACCGTCGA
This sequence comes from Microtetraspora glauca, assembly GCA_001570385.1. Taxonomy (GTDB): domain Bacteria; phylum Actinomycetota; class Actinomycetes; order Streptosporangiales; family Streptosporangiaceae; genus Microtetraspora; species Microtetraspora glauca. Next base: position 225,700 of record BBYL01000018.1, read on the forward strand.
CGCGATCCTCGCGACCGCGGGGCCGGACGTGGAGGTGCCCTTCGCCGTGGTCGAGCTGCGTCACCTCGGCGGAGCGCTGGCCCGGCCCGCGCGGACGGAGAACGCCGTCGGCGGGCGTGACGCCGCGTTCTCCCTGATGGTCATCGGCGCTCCGGTGCCCGAGTTGTTCGCCGCCGTGATCCCCGCCGCCGCCGGAGCCGTGTTCGGCGCCGTGGAGCCGTGGCTGACGGGGGGCGCGCTGCTCAACTTCCTGGGGGCGGAGACGGCCCCCGAGCAGATCGCCCGGGTCTGGACCCGGCCGGTCCTGAGCAGGCTCGCCCGGCTGAGGGAGGTCTACGACCCTCAGCGCATGTTCCGGTTCGGCCACGCCGTGCCCGACCTGCCCGAGGGGGACTGACCCTCGGTTGCCCGTACGGGGCCGTCCCGAACGGGCAACCACGGATTCCCCCGGCCGCCGGCCCGTCCGGTCACTTCGAGAGGTAGAGCGTCTTCCAGGTCCCCGCGTAGAGGCAGTTGAGGGACGGCTTCGCGGCCTTGCCCTCCGCGCAGACCTTCAGCTCGACCTGGTAGACGTCGCCCCGCGTGAACGAGAACTTCAGCGGCGTGCCGTACGAGCAGTCGCGGAAGCTGCGGTGGGTGAAGGGCAGGTTGCCGCCGGCGTCGCGGTAGGTGATGCGGAAGACCGCCCACCCGCAGGTCGAGGACGACCGGGTCAGGTCGTACACCTTGCCGGAGATCTTCACGACGTCCGCCGTGGGGATGTCGGCGTGGTCCTCACCGAGGGCGTCCAGGGTCCCGACCGCCTTCGCCTTGCTTCCCGGGGCGTAGTACGGCCCCCACGAGGTGGCGGATGCGGCCTGCGCGGCGAGCGGCGCGAGCGCGACGAAAGCGGTGGTGAGGGCCAGACCGGCGAGAGCGCGGGTGATCTTCATGGGAGGGGTCCTTTCAGCTGCGGTTGCCCGCAGTCTGGAATGGACCACTTTCAACTTCCTTGACCGCTCACTGCAGGCGGGTGTTCAGCCGCCTGCAGTGCGGGTCAGGCGCCCAGATCGTGTACGACGTTGTCGAGCCGCTCCGCCAGCAGGTCGAGCTGCTGATCGGTGATCGTGTCCCCGTGGATGTGCGCCGTCAGGTCCCGGCGGCGGGCGATGATCAGCCCCCGGTGCGCGTCGTCGATCTCGGCGTCCGACAGGACGACGCACTCTCCGCGGACGAACACCAGCGTCGCGTCGGGATCCGGTGCTTCGAGCAGATGCCGGACACACTCGCGGTCGATGAAGGCCATCGTGTCCCTCCCCGTGTCATGATCGCGGCGTCTCGCCGCATGGTCGCGGGCGAGCGGCCGCAGGGGTCCCGCTACCCGAGGGAGGCGGGAGAAACGCGCGGCGGCGTAACCGGCAGGGACGAGCCAGGACGAGTCGGTACGAGCCGGTACGAGTCGGTACGAGGTGGAATGCCGGGGAGGGCCCTGGGTAGGCGGAGACGAGACGGAGGAAGAACCCCGGGGGAGCCGCCTGGAAACGAAGAGGTGACCAGGATGCGCGGACATGAGGGCACCGGCCGCGCGGAGCCGTACGAGCCCTATGACGAGCATGATCTGCTCGGCCAGTATCTGAGCCAGATCGGCAGGACACCGCTGCTCACCGCTCAGGAGGAGGTGGATCTCGCCAAACGCATCGAGGCGGGGCTGTACGCCGAGCATCTGATCGAGGAGTCGGGCTCCGCCTCGGACGACGCCGGAGAGGGAGGAGACGCCGCCGGCGGCGATCTGGTGGGCGGCGTTCCGGAGGCGAGGAAGCCCGCGCCTCCCGAGGCCGCACCGCCGAAGCCTCCGGAACGGAGCGACGTGGAGGAGCTCCGGGAGATCGTCAGGGACGGCGACGCCGCCAAGGACCATATGCTCCGCGCCAACCTCCGGCTGGTCGTCGCCGCGGCCAAGAAGTACGGCCATCGCGGCTGGCCGCTCCTCGACGTCATCCAGGAGGGGAACCTCGGCCTGATCAGGGCGGTCGAGAAGTTCGACTACGCCAAGGGCTTCAAGTTCTCGACGTACGCCATGTGGTGGATCCGCCAGTCCATCGAACGCGGCCTGGCCGACAAGAGCCGTACGGTGCGGCTGCCCGTTCACATCCTCGAACAGCTCGCCAAGGTGACCAGGGCGGAACGCCATCTCGAAGGCCACCTCGGTCACGAGCCCACAGACGAGGAGGTGGCCGCGGCCGCCGGGCAGTCCGTCGAGACGCTCGCCGAGCTGCGCCGCCTGGCCCACGACACGGTCAGCCTGGACATGGTGGTCGGGGAGGACGGCGAGACGAGGATCGGGGACCTGATCGCGGACGCCGAGGTGGTCCCCGTCTCGGAGGTGTTGGAGTGCAGGGTCCTCGCCGAGCAGCTCAGATCCCTCGTGGACATGCTGCCGGATCGCGAGGCGTTCATCGTCACCCTGCGGTACGGCCTCGGCGACGGGCGGACCCACACCTACCAGGAGATCGGCGACCGGCTCGGGCTCACCCGGGAGCGGATCCGCCAGCTCGAACGCCAGGCCCTGCGGTCGCTGCGGCAGCCGGAGCACATCGAACCGCTGCTGTCGTGGGCGGGCTGAGCGCGGAGATCACCTGATGTCCTGGCGCAACGGGTGATCGGCGGGGACCTCGACCAGCACGATGCGCACACCGTCGGGGTCCTCGATCCACATCTCGACGAGCCCCCACGGTTCGGTCCGAGGCGGGCGGATCACGGTGACGCCCGCGTCCAGCAGGCGACGATGCTCCGCCTGGACATCACGCACCTGAAGCCAGATCTCCGCGCTGCGGCCACGACCGCCGTCGTCGTGCGGGGGCCGTTCGGGGCTCCCGGAGACTTCCAGGAAGCCCTGGCCGAGGAAGAAGACGATGCCACGTTCATGCGGCGGTCCGAACTCGCGGTAAACCGCCAGACCGAGCACCTCTTGATAGAAGTGATGGCTCACGCCGAGGTCGCGAGGGCGGATGAGGATCCGGCTGCTCAGTACTTCCATGCGACGGATCCTTCCCCTCAGAGGGCGATTCGCGAGCCGATGTCCCGTTCGCTCATTGTGTTGCCGCAGGTGAGCCGGTAGACGCGCTGGCGAAGTCAGGGCGCCCAGCAGCGCGTCCGCGATCCCGATGAGCAGATCTCATCCCCACCACCCGGTCATGCCTGCCCGCTTTCCTTCGCATCCGGCAACGGAGCGCGTCCGAGCGACTGCTGGAAGAACTTGAGCATCAGCGCGAATCACGCTGGGTGACGCCGTGGCCGCAGCGACCTCACCGGCGCCCCCAGCAAGATCGTTCTTATCTGTAGCGGCTGTCACGGCGGTTCCGTGATCAGCCCGAGTAGGAGTCTCTGAAGTCAGAGGGCAGCAGATGGCTGGTCAGGTCGTACAGCCGACGGGCGGCGGCCGGGTCGAGCGTGGGCAGTGAGGGTTCGAGCGGGCGGCGACGGTCGTAAGCCAGGAGGCCGCCCTTGCCCGGCGGGTCGTCCATGAGTTCGACGATTGGCGCGATGGCCTTGTCGACCGGCTGGGCGGCGAGCCTGGCCAGCAGCTTGATGACGGTCTTGGCGGGCTGCTTGAGGTTGTCAGTGCCGCTGTCGGTGAAGCCGGGGTGGTGTAGCAGGTAACGGGTGCGGGCGTCCGGGTGGTTGAGGGCGTACGCGACGCCCAGGAGGTCCGTGGCGCGCCCGCCCTGCAGCATGGCCTTGATGCTGCCGTAGCCTCGCTTGAGCGACAGGTCATCCCAGTGGATGCGGCCCTTGGTGACGCCGACACCGCAGATGTTCACGATCATCGGGTTCTGGCCGCGCTCCAGCAGGTCGGCGAGGCCGTAGGCCAGCAGGAAGCGGCTGACGTAGTAGAGGGCGAAGGTGGCCTCGTAGCCGTCAGGGGTCTCTACTCGCCGGGAGAAGGCGCGGATCGCGGTGCAGACCAGGCCGTCCAGCGCGTCGTGCCGCGCCCTGATCTTTTTGATCACTCGTACGTTCTCCGCCGCCGACGTCAGGTCGGCGCGCAGGAACGCGGCCCGGTCCGCGGCGCCCAGCGCGGCGGCCTCGTCGAGGAAGCGCCGCCCCCTGGCCGGATCGCTGCCCACGACCGTCACGTGGTCGCCCCGGTGCAGGAAGTGCAGGGCGAGTCCCCGGCCCATGCCGTTGGTTCCACCCGCCACAACGTACGTCCGCATATATCACCTCATAAGTCATCGAACGCTGACTTAGGGAAGGTAGCACAACCTCCACGTACAATGTCAACGGTCGATGACAAGCAAGGGAGCTCACGTTGCAGAAGAGGGACAGGGAGGCCACCCGGGCACGCCTGCTCAAGGCCGCCAGGCAGCGCTTCGCTCGTGAGGGCTATGACGCCACCAGCGTTCGCGACATCGCCAGGGACTCCGGCGTCGACGCCACCCTCATCTTCCGCTACTTCGGCTCCAAGAAGCAGCTCTTCGATCAGGCCACCGCCGCCGATCTCCCCCCCGACCTGCTCGAAGGCCCCCGAGAGGAGCTGGTCGCCCGTATGGTGCGCACGGTCGTCGACCACGACTGGACGGAGTACGGCGGTGAGCACCCCCTGGTCGCCATGCTGCGTTCCTCGGCCCACGAGGACGCCCGCCAGCGCATCCGCAAGGAGGTCTGCCGCACCTACGTCGACGCCCTGCGGGACCTGGCCGAGGGAGAGGACGCCGAGCTGCGGGCCGAATTGCTCAGCGCCTGGATGGTCGGCATCGGCGTCCTGCGCTCGGTCGTGGCCACCCCAGCCCTGTCCGACGCCCGCGCCGCTGACCTGGCCCCGCATATCGCGACCGTCGCCACGGCCCTGCTGGGCCGCCCCATGTCGGGAACCGTGGACCAGAAAGGTGAGCCCGGCTGACGATCCTCCGGCTCGGCCCAGCATCACCAGCGACCGGACGACGTCCGCAACCTTCGGCAGGCACCTCGCCGGCGCCGATTGAGAGGGTGATTTGTGAGCTATTGTCCATCCGTGCCCCAAATTGTCGACTGGACCTTGGGGAAACGGGCACGTCGTTGACCTGGGGTGATGCAATCCGCCGGACGAGCGGCTTCACCGAGGCGCTCTCCAGCTCTGGGACTGGTGGGTGCGACTTGGGTCTCCGGCAGTGCGTCTACCGGCTCACCTGCGGCAACACAATGAGCGATTAGCTCGCGAATCGCCCTCTCAGAGTTCGGCATACGGCCCCATGAACGCACCCGGGGCAAGTGTCACCAGGTAGCGCCGCGAGCATCGAGCGCCGTCCTCTCAGGTCCCGTCGCCTCGAAGGGGGACGGGCCTCGCGCGCGCCGAGATGAGCGCACGCGGCGCCGCCCGTGAGAGTGCGGTCCTGACCCGGGGGATTGGCCCCTGGCTGGGGCCCGAGCGCTGGGCCTGGCTCGGCTGGGATGCCGGCCTCCGGCAGCCTCCGGGGGAGCCGAAGACGCCACTGTGAGTTCGGATGAGCGGAGGGCGTCGGCTGGGAGTTCGGGGATGTACAGGGGTGGACCTGGCTACCTCCTGCTGGTGCGGGGGCCGGTGTAGGTGAAGGCCCATCGTTTGCCGTCTCCCCGGCGGAGTTGGTAGCGGTCGGGATTTCGGTAGCGGTCGCGGTTGTGGAACTGGCAGGTGGGTCCGAGTTTGTCCAGGTCGGTGGCGCCGCCGTCGCTCCAGTTGTCGATGTGGTCGATCTGGCAGAGGTGGGCGGGCAGGTGGCAGCCGTCGACCATGCAGGTGGCGTAGCGGCTGAGGATGACCCGTCGTTGTGCAGTGGTGGCGCGGCGGACTTTGCGGCCCATGTCGAGGACCTCGCCGTCGGCGTTCATGACCAGGCGCGCCAGCGTGGAGGTGTTGGCCAGGCGGTGGACATCGGAGACGGGCAGGAACTGTCCGGTGGCCAGCAGCAGTCCGGGCAGCCTCCGGCCCGAGATCAGCCCACCGGGCGTCACCCAATCAGAGACCCGCTCGCCCTGTGCCGGACCCGGCTCATCCCGCGCCGCGCTCGGCTGGTCCCGCGCTGTGCTCGGCTGGTCCCGCGCCGCGCTCGGCTGGTCCCGCGTTGTGCTCGGCTCTTGGGCTGATCTCCGCCCATCCCATGCGGCCCCTCGTTCACCTACGGTCGATGGCTGGTCATCTCGGACCGCATTCCGCCCCTCTCGGGATGATGTGCACTCATGCTGTGCTGTGCCCGGCCCTTCTTGGGACGGTGTGCGCTCATCCCATGTCGGTCCCGCCCCGGCTCCGGGGAAGGTCGGTTCATGGGGGGACGACGCCTGGTCATCCCGGGCCGCACCAAGCTCTTCTCGTACGGCTTGCACGCCCGGCACTCCGCCGGACCGAGGAGCACCATCACTCACTTGCTCGCCGGGACGTGCGGATTCAGCTGCGCGTGTTGCGGCGCACGTGTCCTCGGCAGCGCCGGCCACGTCGGCAGTGGCGGCCTCGGACGCGGGGACAGCGGCGGAACCTGGCGTGGTTGCTACCGCCATGGTGGAGGCGCTCTCGGGGGTCGGGTCCGTCGCCGCGGATCTGGTCTCCGGAGCAGTGCCAGCCGTGTTTGCGAGGACGCTCGCTCCCGTGACTGCTCCCTCTCCCTCTCCCGCTGCCGGTCCCGTTCTGGATTCCGGTCCCGCTTCCGCTCCCGTGACTGCTCCCTCTCCCGGTCCCGCTGCCGGTCCCGCTTCGGTGTCCGTCGCGGTGCCCGTTGCTGGTCCCGCTTCCGGTCCCGCTTCGGTGTCCGTCGCGGTGCCCGTTGCTGGTCCCGTTCCGGTGCCCGCTGCCGCTTCCGTTCCGGATTCTGTGCCCGCTTCCGTGCCCGTTCGGGTTCCCGTTCCGGTGGCGGCGGCGCTGTCGTGGGTGGTTGTGTCCTGCGCGGTTGCGCCCTGGATGGTCGTGTCGCATGCGGAAGCGCCGGCCGGGTCGTCGGGGAGGGACTCGGCGTTGATCAGAACAAGGAGTTCGGTACCGATCTGCCGCTCCAGCACGGCGATCAACGTGTCAGCGTTCCGCACCCGCAACGGCCGGTCATCACCCACGGCCCGAGGCTTGGCA
>BBYL01000019.1 GCA_001570385.1 Microtetraspora glauca
CCGCGTCGGGTTCGAAGTACTACGACCTCACCGCTCCCGACGTGACCAAGGACCCGAACTTCGGTCCCGACCCGCTGAACCCCAAGAGCCACTGGGCCAACTCGGTGGAGAACCAGGAGCACGTCCGCACCTACGTGAGGATCCAGGTGCGCGGCAACAAGCTCGTCGTCGAGAACATCCGCAGCGGCACCTGCGCCGCCCCCAACGCCGCGGTGGAGCTCGGCCAGGTGAAGTGGTGCGGCCCGAACAACGGTGCCGACGCCGCTCCGGCGGTCGGCTCCGCCGTCGACAAGGTTGTGATCCACACGCAGGACAACAAGGGCAACGCGAACAAGCCGGCCGCGGCTGAGTCCGGCTGGCTTCAGTAGATGACCGAGGGTGACGCCGGGCACCTCACGCTCACCGCGCTGAGCTGATCCGGCCCGCCCAGACGTGGCGTGAGGTGGACACCGCCGGGTGCCCACCTCACGCCACGTCTTCCATCCCACCGCTTCCAGAACTGCCCGAGGACCATCAGATGCACCCACCCAGACCGCGTACGACCACAGCCGCCGGATCCCTCGCCCAGGCCGGCGTCGTGGTGCTGCTCGCCGCGCTCGGCTTCCTCGGAGTGGGGACAGGACCTGCCGCGGCGGCGGACGGTGAGGTCTCCTGGGCGGTCACGACGGCCTCGGGCGACTTCGGGACCGGCCGGCCGAACTACAACTACACCCTCGACCCGGGCGGGCAACTGGAGGATGGCCTCGTGATCGTCAACCACGGCACAACGCCGCTCCATATGGTCGTGTACGCCGCAGACGGGTTCACCACCGAGCAGGGCCGGCTCGACCTGGCCGCCAGGGACGCGAAGTCGGCAGGGGTGGGCGCGTGGGTCCACACGAACCGACCCGACGTGACGGTCCGGCCCGGCGAGTCGGTCGAGATACCGTTCACGGTCGCTCTTCCGGACAACGCCGCGCCCGGCGAATACATGGGCGGCATCGTCACCTCGCCGACCCAGGCCGGCGAAGCGGACGGGATCGATGGGGACCGGCGTCTCGGCATCCGGATCCGTCTGCGCGTGGGTGGGGAGCTCAAGCCGAGCCTGTCGGTAGAGGACATGCACGTGCGCTACTCGGGCACGCCCAGTCCGTTCGGGAAGGGTGACGCCACCGTCACGTACACGATCCGCAACACGGGCAACGCCATCCTCACCGCTCGGCAAGCGGTGGCCGTATCCGGCCCCTTCGGGCGCTTGGGCGCCCACGCGGCCCAGATCGACGACTCGCCGCAGCTGCTGCCGGGCGACACCTGGAAGGTCTCCGTGCCGGTACACGGAGTGGCTCCCGCGCTGAGACTGACGGGGACGGTCACCCTCGTCCCGCTGCTCACCGACGCGTCGGGCTCGGTCGCCCCGCTCGCCACCGTCGAGAGCACCACGCACGCCTGGACCGCCCCCTGGGCGCTGCTGCTTCTCCTCATCGCCCTTTGCGGGCTCGTCGTCGCGGCTCTGACGTCCCGGCGCCGCCGTCAGACCAAGCTCCGCGTCCAAGAAGCTGTCGAGCAGCCGCTTCGCGAGCGGGAGACCTCGGACCGGTAGCCGTTCGGATCCGACGGCGTGCTTCTGGCAGTGGACCGGGCACTGGCGGCACCGGGCAGAATGAGCGGATGTCCCGACGCAGCGCACGCTCCCAGTCCCGTCCCGCTCCCGCCTCCTCCTGCCCCTGCGGGGCGGCGGCGCCGTACCGCGACTGCTGCGGACGGCTGCACCGGGGAGAGGCGGCCGCGACGACCGCGGAGGCGCTGATGCGGTCGAGGTTCAGCGCCTTCAGCGTCGGAGACGCCGACTATCTCCTGCGTACCTGGCACCCGTCGACCCGTCCGGAGCGCGTCGACCTCGGCCGCGGGACACGGTGGACGCGCCTGGAGATCCTGGAGACCACGGGCGGCAGCGCCATCCACACCGAGGGCACGGTGCGGTTCCGCGCCCACTACGTCGACCATGGAACGCCGGGAGAGATGGAGGAGCACAGCCGCTTCGTCCGGCACGCCGGTGCCTGGACGTACGCCGGAGCGATCTGACCGCCACCGGGCGCGCGGAATCGCGGGACCTGCTGACCATTGTCAGCCGTCGCCTTCGCCGCGCGCGGCGAGTGCCTCGCCCAGCTCGTCGGCGTGCCGCAGGGTCCTGACCAGGAACGGCACCGCGAACGCGGTCACCGAACGCTCCGCGCCACGGGCCTTGGCGGCCTCCCGTACCTCGGCGGCGACCCCGGACAGCGTGGCCACGGCCTGCAGGGTGAGCCCGATGAGCAGTCCGATCCGGTCCGGCCGGACCCCGAACCGGGCGAGCGGCCGCAGCGCGCGCTCCACCGCGAACACCACGTCGTCCACCCTGGTGGTGATGGTGAAGAGGTTCGCGGCGGCCAACGCGGCCACGATCCGCAGGCACACCACCAGCGCCTGCTCCGCGCCGAGCAGCCACCACTGCAGCGCGAACACGAACACCACCAGTGGCACGAGCGTACGGGCGAGCTGCCCGCAGCGCCGGAGCGAGACCCGTGCCACCCCGTACCCGAGGAGTACGACGGCGCAGGTCCCGCCGAGCCAGACCGGCGACCGCAGGACGAACACCACCGCGGCCAGTCCGAGAAGGACCAGGAACTTGCCGCCGGCAGGGGTCCGGTGCAGCGGGCTCGACCCCGGCTCGTACCACCCGCCGATCATCATGTGACGAGCGTTCTGTAGTGGCGCAGCGCGGGCTCCGGCTCGTCGTCGGCCACGACGCGGCCGCCGTCGAGCACGATGACGCGGTCGAACGCGCCGAGCAGGTCGAGGTCGTGCGTGACCAGGACGACCTGCTGCGTCAACCCGGCGAGCAGGTCGACGAACCGCCGCTTGTTGCGCAGGTCGAGCAACGTCGTCGGCTCGTCGCAGACCAGCACGTCAGGGTCGAGCACGAGCATCGCGCACAGTGCGAGCAGCTGCTTCTGACCGCCGGACAGCTGGTGCGCGGGATGGTCGGCGTAACCGCCCAGCCCGTATTCGGCCAGCACCTCGGCCGCCCGCTCGGCGCGCTCCTTCCTCGACAGGCCGCCGCGCCGCAGCGAGAACGCCACGTCCTCGCCCGCGGTCGGCATCACGATCTGGCTGTCCGGGTTGGTGAAGACGAACCCGACCCGGCGCCGTACGGCACGGCCGTCACGGCTCGGGTCGAGCCCGTCCACGAGTACGCGCCCGGTGGCGGGCTGGACCAGTCCGTTGATCATGCGGGCCAGGGTGGACTTGCCGGAGCCGTTCGCACCGACGAAGGCCACCCGCCGCTCGGGCAGCCGAAGGTCCACATCCGACAGCACGACCCGCTCGCCGTAGTGGTGCCCGACACCCTCGAACTCGATCACGACACCGCCTCCCAGGCTGTCGCCACGCCGACACCTCCGCCCGCGGACAGCGCGGCGAGACCGGAGCCGGAGCCGCGGAGCCGTACCAGCGTGGCGAACAGCCGGACCACCAGCACGGCGCCCGACGCTCCCCAGGGATGCCCCAGCGCTATCGCGCCGCCGTCGGGGCTGACCGTGTGCTCGTCGATGCCGGCGCCGTCGAGGCAGGCGAGCGTCTGCCCGGCGAACGCCTCGTTGAACTCGACCACGTCCGGTGTGCGGTCGAGCACCGATCGCATCGCCGGCACCGCGCCGAGGCCGAGCCGGTTCGGGTCGACGGCCGAGGTGGCCGAGGAGAGCAGCCGCAGGCCGGGCAGTCCGTGCCGGCGGCGCAGCGTCTCGCTCACCAGCAGCACGGCCGCCGCGCCGTCGCTGATCCCGCACGAGTTGGCCGCGGTGGCGGTGCCGTCCGAGGTGAAGGCGGGCGGGAACCTGGCCAGCCGTTCCATGGTGAACCCGGCGCGGGGGCGTTCGTCCCGCTCGACGCCGCCGATCGGGACGAGTTCGGCGGCGAACCGGCCGGTCAGCTGCGCCCGCACCGCGCGGGCGTGGCTGCGTACGGCGAAGGCGTCCTGCCGTTCCCGGGAGATCCCGGCCTCGGCGGCCACGAGATCTGCGGCCGGGCCCATGTCCGGGTCGCCGATCTCGGCGGGCGCGAACGGAGCTCGCGTGTAGTAGCGCGGCGGTTCCCCCGCCCCCTCCGGGCGCCACGCGCGCAGCGGCGCGGTCGAGGCGCTCTCCACCCCTCCGGCGAGGTACGCCTCGCCCTCCCCGGCGCGGATCATCGCGGCGGCCAGCGTGATCGCGGCCAGGCCGCTGGCGCACTGCCGGTCGATCGTCACCCCCGGCACGCTGTCGGGGAGACCGGCGCGCAGCGCCGCGATCCTGGCCGGGTTGCCGCCCGGCCCGAAGACGTTGCCGAGCAGGACGTCGTCCACCGAGCCCAGCCCGGAGTCGTCGAGCACGCCCCGCAGCACCGGCGCGGCGAGTTCGTCGACGGTGAAGTGGCGCAGCGCGCCGCCCGCGTTGCCGATCGGGGTCCGCCTGGCCGCCACGACGACCGGTGTCAGGTCGGCGTTCACCGCATCGGCTCCGCGGCGAGCGTGCCGTCCCGCAACCGCTCGGCGACGGTGGCGCGGGCGGGCTTGCCCGAGGCGGTTCTGGGCAGCGCCTCGGTCGCCAGCCAGCGGCGTGGCCGCTTGCCGGGTTCGAGACCGGCCCGCGCCGCCGCGCGGAGTTCACGTAGCGTGGGCGGGCCGTCCGCGGCGGTCTCGATCACGGCGGTCACGATCGCGCCGAGCGTCGGATGCGGCGTTCCGGTGACCAGAACGTCAGTCACCGCGGGTACGGTGCGCAGCACCGCCTCGACCTCTTCCGCGGCCACCAACTTGCCGCCGCTGGACACGACCGCCCCGGCCCGGCCCCGTACGGTCAGGGCGCCGGTGCCGTCCAGCTCGACCTGGTCGCCCACGGTGGACCACTCGTCTTCGGCCGGGCGGAACGTGCCGCCGCGAAGCCGGCCGCTGAACGCCAGTGGCGAGCTGACCCACAGCAGGCCGTCCCGGACGTCGAGCCGTACGCCGGGGACGGGGCGCAGGCCGTCCGTGCCGCGCCGCAGCGCGATCAGCGAGTGCTCGGCCGAGCCGTAGTACTCGATCAGTTCGGCTCCGGGCAGCAGCCGGGCGAAGCGCTCACGCGTGTCGTCGCCGAGGTGCGCGCCGCCGCAGACGACCGTCCGCAGGGCGCAACCCTCCCGCAAATCGGGCCTCCGCTCCAGTACGGCGAGCAGCCCCGCCAGCATGGCGGGGACCAGGTGGACGGTGGCGGCCTGCTGCGCGGCCAGGGCGGCGCGCTCCGGTTCCCAGCACGACAGCGACTGGACCCTGTGTCCGCACCACAGAGCGTGAAGGGCGCCGAACAGGAACAGCGACGAGCTGAGCGGGCCGGGGATCAGCACCGGGCCGGGAAGCGGGCCGAGCGCGGCGAAGCTGCGCAGCCACGAACGGCGGGTACGGATCAGGACCTTGGGCCGTGCGCTGCTGCCCGAGGTGGTCGGCAGGTAGAAGAAGGTGCCGTCGTCCCCGGCCGGTGCGACGCCGACGTCCCCGACATTCCTGGTATCCCCGACGTGCCCGGCATCCCGGGCGGACGCGTGTGCGACGGACTCCGGGAGGGGTTCCGGGAGGGGTTTCGCGACGCCGGTGACGACCAGATCCGGGCGCGCGTCGGCGAGAACCGCGTCACGCTCACGTGGCGTCCACGTCGGCTCGGCCACCAGGCAGGCCGCGCCGAGCAGATCCGCGCCGAGGAACCAGGGCAGCGGGTCGGGTGAGTCCACCGCCACACGTGACCCCTCGGCGATCCGGTGCGCGGCCAGCCACCGGGCGGCCCCGTGTGCCCGCGCGAGCAGATCGGCGGGTACGGCACCAGGGCCGACGATCGGCGGTGTGGCGAGCGTCATGCGGACCGTTCGGCCGATCCCGCCAGCCGGCCGGGCAGGGCGCGGTGCAGTACGGCGGCGATCAGCGCGGCGGCCACCACCTTGGCGATGTCCCCGGGCAGGAACACCAGCGACTGGACCGCGGCGGCCGGCAGGTCACCGGTGTACACGCCGAGGAACGGGACGCCGATCAGATAGTCGGCGACCAGCCCGGCCGCGTTGGCGAGCAGCAGCACCGGCAGCCGCGGACGCTTCGCCCGAGCCACGATCAGACCGGTGACCAGGGCGGAGAGAATCCATCCCAGCAGAAACCCGCCGCTCGGGCCCACGAAGGGGCCGACGCCGCCCCGCCCGCCGGACAGGAGCGGCAGGCCGATCGCGGTCAGTGCCAGGAACAGCACGACGGACATGGCGCCACGGCGGGGGCCCAGGATGCCGCCGGCCAGCAGTGGCCCGGCGTTCTGCAGCACGATGGGCACGCCGGAGCCGCCGACGTAGAGCCCGGGAAAGATTCCGAGCACCGCGATGAAGGCCGCGAAGACGACCGTCTGCGCTAGGGCGGTGGCAGGGAGGGGGGCACGGGAACCTGACACAACAGACACGATATCCCCCGGTCCCGATAGGAAAGGCGGCTGGTCCGGCCGTGCTCCGATCCCGTGTCGCCGCGGCGTCGCGGCTTCGTCACGGCGAGACCGCGACGTTACGCCCTGAGCCTGCTCGCGAAGACGCCCACGGCCACCGGCGTAGCAGGTGAGTGGGAGTACGCCGGCTCAACTCGGTCAGTGGCCCTGGATGTAGACATGAACCTTGGCGAAGTCGCGCGCGGCCAGGTGATCCTTGCGGATGCCCCAGATCAGGTACGCGCCGTCACCCCAGACCATCCCGGCCCTGGTGTCCTCGGCCACCTGCAGCAGCGTGACCCACTGTCGCGCCTCTTCCTGGAAGGCCGGATCGCCGTACGAGCCGGTGCCGGCGGCATGTGCCACCATGGCCTCGACCGGGCTCTGGAGCGCGTCGGAGTACCCGCCCACCTGATGCGGCGGCCCGGCCTCCCACGCGCCTTCGTACATCGTGAGCTCCTGGGCGAAGGTCTCGCCGGTGGCCTCGTCCAGCACGTGGTCCCACACCGCCTCCTCCGCCGCTTCGAGGCTCCCGAAGACGTCCACCAGAGCCGGATGGTTCCGCTCCGGCCAGCTCGGCTCGGTGGACGCGGCGAGCGGCAGCTCGGAGTACACGTGGGCGCGGTCGTCGGGCGCGGCCCGCTCGGCGACGGCGGTCCCCGACGGCACGTAGATCACGTGGGACTCCTCCACCTCGGCCGCGACGAAGAACAGCAGCGTGCCGGTGTCGGGAAGAGCGATGTCCACCTCGTAACCCGCCAGCTTTCCGCAGTCGAGCTCGGCGACGAACGACATCGGCCAAGCTCCGTTCGCGCGCGACGGCCAGGCCATACCGTCCGGCAGCTTGGCGACGCCCCCGAGCCGCCCGACCACGATCTCTCCGTCCTCAGCCGCCGACAGCCGGATGGCGGGCCGTAACAACCCGACCAGCCGCTCCGCTGTCGCCGAGGGCAGCTCCTCTCGCACGAACTCCGCGACGTCACCGCTCCAGTCCGTCATGCCGCCATCCTGCCCCACGGGTACGACACAACCTTCGTGCCGAGAGCGGCGTCCTTACGCGGGCCGTCGCGGGCGGTGGCGAGCCGCCGCCCGCGACGACATCGCGCTCGTCAGCCCCGCTTCGGAGGACGCGTGCGCATGGGGGCCGCGATGCGGTTCCACAGGTTGATCTGCGCCACCTGGGCGACCAGGTACGCGGCCTCCTCCGGCTTGAACGCGGCGGCCACCGCGTCCCAGACCTCATCCGACACGCCGTCCGGCTGCTTTGTGACGGCCTCGGTGTAGGCCAGCGCGGCCCGCTCGGCATCGGTGTACAGCTCCGACTCCCGCCAGGCGGACAACTGGTAGATCCGATCCTGCGTCTCGCCGAGTCGCAGCGCCTCGTGGACGTGCATGTCCACGCAGAAGAGGCAGCCGTTGAGCTGCGAGCCGCGGATCTTGACGAGCTCGCGGACCGTGGCGTGCAGCGGCCCCTCCTGGATCGCCTGCTCCGCTTGGAGGAACGCCTTGTTACATCTCGGGCGCCGACTCTGCGATGTTCAAGCGTGACATCGTGCTTTCGCCTCTCTCAGTCTCTTTCCGGTTATCGCCAGGAAGACGAGATGGCGCCCGCCGATGTGACGGCTCTCGGCAGGAAAGATTCGCGAAGAGTCAGCGCGTCGGGCCGACTTGCGGAAGTTTGTCCGGATTAAGTACCCGCCGGATCGCCAGGATCCGGCCGTCGGCCGCGACGTCGAAGGTGTCGACCAGCGTAATCCGCTTGTCTCGGAACGCCACCAGCGCGGGCTCTCCGCCCACCTCGCGGAGAACGAGAGGAAAGAGCCCACGTCCCCACCGCCGGGACACGCGGGACAGTACCATGGCGATCCGCTCACCACCAGAAATGATCTTACGTGCGGCGGAGACCTTGCCGCCGCCGTCGGTGACGTACACCGCGTCGGGATGCAGCAGCTCGACCAGGGCCTTCAGATCGCTCTCCTCGTACGCGGCACGGAACGCCGCGAGCACCCGCTCCTGCTCCGAGCGGCTCGCGCGCGGCCGCTGCTTCGCCGTGCCCACCCGGCGCCGCGCCCGCGAGGCGAGCTGGCGGCCGGCGGCGGGGGTGACGCCGAGCACGGCGGCGATGCGCTCGAAGGGCACCTCGAAGACGTCGTGCAGCACGAACGCGACCCGCTCGGGCGGCGTGAGCTGATCCATGACGACGAGCATCGCCATGCTCACCGACTCGTCGACGAGCACCGGCTCCGCGGCGTCCGGGCCGGTCAGCAACGGCTCCGGCAGCCACGGACCGACGTACGTCTCACGCCGCACCCGCGCCGACCGGAGGATGTCGTAGGACCTGCGGGCGGCGACGGTCACCAGCCAGGCGCGCAGATCCTCGACCCCGGACAGGTCGGCGGCGGCCGCGCGCAGCCAGACGTCCTGCGCGACGTCCTCGGCGTCACCGACCCCGCCGAGCAGCCGATAGGCCACCCCGAAAACCGCCGGCCGGTGCTGGATCCACTCTTCCTCGGTCACACACAGACCGTACAAGCGGCGCCGGACCGGCCCGACGCGGCAGCGGGCTCCGGACGGAACGGACCGCCCGATTTCGGGGCCATGTGTATTTCTCTTTTCGGCTTGATTATTAACGGCGGGCGAAAACGCGGCACCGAAGAGGCGTTTCTCCAGCGCATCCGCAGTGACTTCTGCCGCTCCTGATGAACCGTGGCGTCGGACGCGCCTACGGCCTGAGGGGCGTGGCGGCGGAGCGGTCGGCCAGGAGGTGGACCGCGAGCCCGGCGAGCACCGTGCCCATGATGTAGCGCTGGACGCTCAACCACCTCGGCCGCCGGGCCAGGAAGGCGGCGACGGTGCCCGCGGTCAGCACGATCAGCCCGTTGACCGTCAGCGCGACGCCGATCTGGGTGAGCCCGAGCAGCAGGCTCTGCACGGCGACGTGGCCGCGCCCGGGATCGACGAACTGCGGAAGCACGGACACGTACACGATCGCGATCTTGGGGTTGAGCAGGTTGGTGACCAGCCCCATCGTGAACAGCCTGCGTGGTGGGTCCACGGGCAGCTCCTTGGGCGCGAAGGCGGACACGCCGCCGGGGCGTACCGCCTGCCAGGCCAGCCAGAGCAGATACCCGGCGCCGGCCAGCTTGATCGCGGTGTACAGCACCGGCACCAGCGTGAAGACGGCCGCGATGCCCGCCGCCACCGCGGCGACGTACACGAGGAAGCCGGCCGCCACGCCCGCCAGCGAGATCAACCCGGCGCGGCGTCCCTGGGTGATCGAGCGGGAGACCAGATAGATCATGTTGGGTCCCGGTGACAGGACTATCCCGAGTGCCACCGCGGCGATGCCCGCGAGAGCGGTGCTGCTGACCATGTCGCTCGCTTTCCCCGGATATCGGCCCGTCGATGATCCGAGGCTATGGTGCGAGCAATTCCGCGTGCAATAGTTATATTGCTCTCGGTGCAATCTCGTAAATGTAGTGAGGTGTGATGGAGGAGTACCGGCTCGTCGCCGACGAGGTGGCGGCGGAGATCGCGGCGGGCCACCTGCGCCCCGGAGACCGGCTGCCTCCCCAGCGCGCGTTCGCGCGGCGGCGCGGCATCGCGAACTCGACCGCGAGCCGCGTCTACAGCGAACTCGCCAGGCGCGGTCTCGTCGTGGGCGAGGTCGGCCGCGGCACCTTCGTACGGGCGGCGCGGCCGCTGCCCGGTCCCTCGCTCGCCGAGCCCGCCACGGCCAGGATCGACCTGGAGCTGAACTATCCCGTGGCGCCCGGCCAGTCCGCGCTGCTCTCCCAGGGGCTCGGTCCGCTGCTCCGGCCCGACGTGCTCGGGGCCGCGTTACAGCCGCTCGGGGCGGCGGGAACGCCCGCGTTCCGTGAGGCGGCCGCCGGACTGCTCGGCCGGGCGGGCTGGGAGCCGGACCCCGCCCGCGTGCTGTTCGCGGGCAACGGACGACAGGGGATCGCCGCCGCCGTTGCCGCGCTCGTGCCGCCGGGGGAGCGTCTCGGAGTGGAGGCGCTCAGCTATCCCGTGGTGAAGGCCATCGCGCACCGGCTCGGCGTGACGCCCGTCCCCCTGGCGATCGACGGTGAGGGGCTGTGCCCCGACGCGCTCGCCGCCGCGCATCGCGGCGTTCCGCTGCGCGCGGTCTATCTCCAGCCGACCCTGCACAACCCGCTCGGCGTCACCATGCCGGGTACACGGCGCGAGCAGGTCGCCCGTACGCTGCGCGAGCTGGACGTGTGCGCGATCGAGGACGGCATCTGGGCGTTCCTTGACGACGGCGCGCCGCCGCCGCTCGCCGCTCTGGCCCCGGACCACGTGATCCTCATCGACAGCCTCTCCAAGCGGCTGGCGCCCGGTCTGACCGCGGGCTTCGCCGTGACACCCGCAGGGCACGCCGACCGGGTCGCCACCGCGCTGCGTTCGGGGGCCTGGACCGCGTCCCGGTTCGCCCTTGACGCGGCCATCCGGTGGGCGGCCGACGGCACCGTGGCCGCCGTCGCCGAGGCCAAGCGGGCCGACGCGGCCGCGCGGCGGCGGGTCGCGGCGGAAAGACTCGCCGGTTTCACCGTACGAGCCGACCCGCATGCCTACTTCTGCTGGTGGGAGTTGCCGGAACAGTGGCGGGCCGAGACCTTCGTCGCCGCCGCGGCGCGAAGGGGGATCGCCGTCACACCCGCCGCCTCGTTCGTCGTCGGGTCGAGGAGCGCGCCCAACGCCGTACGGCTCGGCCTCGCCTCCCCGCCCGTGGAGACCCTGTCGTACGCGCTGGACGTGTTGGCCGGGCTCGCTCGCGGTACCCCCGAGGACGCGATGGATGACTGAGCCCATTCCAACTCATCGGTCCGGCGTCGTGCCGGGAGGGCTCCCCCACCAGGTGGGGAAACGGCTCGCTGACAAAGCCGGGCGACCCGCGGGGGAGGGCGGCGCGCCGCGGCGCCGGCCTCGCGGCCTCCTGGCTCAGGCGACGATAGGGGTCAGGAAAATCCAGATGTGGCCGAACGGGTCACGAAGCATCGACTGCCTGGCACCGTAGGACATGTCGGTCGGAGAGGAGAGAAGTTCAGCCCCGGCGGCCACGGCCTGGGCGGTCAGCGCGTCCACGTCCGGCACGTAGACGTGCAGGGCAACGGACGCGCCGCCCTCACCAGTGGGCGAGAACGGCGCGTCGGCGTCGCCGAGCATGAGAGTGGAGCCCTGGACGCTGATCTCGGCGTGGACGATCCGCCCACCATCCCCGTCGAGCCGGAAGAGTTCAGAGGCACCGAACGCCTTGACGTAGAACTTGATCGCCTCTGCGGCCCCGTCGACCATGATGTGGGGGATGACCGCGTATTTGTAATGCTCGGGAATCTCCATGCGGGCCATGGTAGGAACGCATCGATCGACCCGGCATCGGGCGAGGGACCCCCTTCGCACTCCGTCAATAGCCCTAGGCCGCACGAAAAGGCTCACTGATCTGGGCTCGGTGAGCGAGTTCACGTCGCTCAGGCCGCTCGTGGGCGTGGTGACCCCGGCCTTCGGCGCGATCTTCGCGGCGCCGAGGTCGACCGCGCAGCGGACGGCCGCGTCCTCACCGCCTTCTGCGACCAGGCCTTCCTTCTCATCGTGGGTGGCTCCTCCGAGTGATGTGAGCGTTCACATTCCGAGCATGATGGAGTTAGCGTCAACAAGCGGGAATCGGCCCTCAGTTAAGGCGTTAGGCGTAGCCGACGTCAATAGGCGTTACGTCCGTGTTTCGGCGTAACCGGACCGTGACCCCGGGCCATCTTGACGGTGGATCGTGTTAACGCTCACAGTCTTTCCAGGCCGTTGAGAGGAGTAACCGGTGGGACCGAACGCCGAGCAGCGCCCGCCCGTGATGGCCGACGTGGCCAAACTGGCGGGGGTGTCGCACCAGACGGTCTCGCGCGTCCTCAACGACCATCCGAACGTCCGCGCGGAGACCCGCACCCGGGTCATGTGGGCCATCGACGAACTCGGTTACCGCCGCAATCTCGTCGCCCGGGCGCTGGTCACCAGGCACTCGCGCACGCTGGGCGTCGTCAGCTTCGACTCGACGCTGTACGGCCCGGCGAGCACGGTCTACGGCATCGAGCAGGCCGCCAGGGCCGCGGGCTACTTCGTGAGCATCGTGAGCCTGCGGACGATCGACCGCGCCGGGGTGACCGACGCCATCGGCTACCTGGCCGAGCAGGGCGTCGACGGCGTCGTCGTGGTCGCGCCGCAACGCTCGGCGGCTCGGGCGCTCGACGACCTGCCGGCGGGCATGCCCGCGGTGGCCGTCGAAGGCGGTCACGCGGGCGACGTCCCGGTGGTCAGCGTCGACCAGGTCGAGGGTGCCAGGCTGGCGACCCTCCACCTGCTCGACCTCGGGCACGAGACGGTCTGGCACGTCAGCGGGCCGGCCGACTGGCTGGAGGCCGAGGGGCGGACCGAGGGCTGGCGCGCGGTGCTGACCGCGGCCGGGCGGCCGGTCCCCGAGGTGCTCGCCGGCGACTGGAGCCCCCGATCGGGCTACCGGGCGGGCAAGCGCCTGGCCGCGATGGCCGACCGCGTCACCGCGGTGTTCGTCGCCAACGACCAGATGGCGCTCGGCGTGCTGCGCGCCCTGACGGAGGAAGGAGTGAAGGTCCCCGAGCAGATCAGCATCGTGGGCTTCGACGACATACCGGAGTCGGAGTTCTTCTCCCCGCCGCTCACCACGATCAGGCAGGACTTCGGGGCGGTCGGCAGGCGCAGCATCGACCTGCTGGTCCGGCAGATCCAGTCAGGTGGTCCGTTGCACGAGCGTCTCGTCGTGCCTCCCCAATTCATCGCCAGGGCCAGCACCTCGCCCTTGCGCTAGCCGTACGGAATCGAGAAGAAGCGCTCTACCGGCTGTGTGGTGTTAGCGCTAACAATAAGAAAGGACCCCCCAGTGTTGAAGAGGATCTCGGCACTGTTCCTGGTCGGTGCCACCGCGTTGACGATGGCCGGGTGCGGGAGCAGCGACGGTTCGGGCGGCTCCGGCGGCTCCGGAGACGGCAAGATCACCATGGGCTTCGCCCAGGTCGGCGCGGAGAGCGGCTGGCGCACCGCCAACACCAAGTCCGTCCAGGAGTCGGCGAAGGAGGCCGGCGTCACCCTGAAGTTCTCCGACGCGCAGCAGAAGCAGGAGAACCAGATCAAGGCGATCCGCTCCTACATCCAGCAGAAGGTCGACGTCATCGCCTTCTCGCCGGTCGTCGAGTCCGGCTGGGACACGGTGCTGAAGGAGGCCAAGAACGCGAACATCCCGGTGATCCTCACCGACCGTTCGGTGGATTCCAAGGACACCAGCCTCTACAAGACCTTCCTCGGCAGTGACTTCGTGGAGGAGGGCCGCAAGGCCGGTAAGTGGCTGGTCGACGAGTACAAGGACGGCACGGACACCGTGAACGTCGTCGAGCTGCAGGGCACGACCGGATCGGCGCCCGCCAACGACCGGAAGGCGGGCTTCCAGGAGGTCGTCTCGGCCGATCCGAAGTTCAAGATCATCGCCTCGCAGAGCGGCGACTTCACCCGCGCCAAGGGCAAGGAGGTCATGGAGGCCTTCCTGAAGTCCAACCCCAAGATCGACGTGCTCTTCGCGCACAACGACGACATGGGCCTCGGCGCCATCGAGGCGATCGAGGGCGCGGGCAAGGTGCCCGGCAAGGACATCAAGATCGTCACGATCGACGCGGTCCACGACGGCATGCAGGCGCTCGCCGACGGCAAGATCAACTACATCGTCGAGTGCTCCCCGCTGCTCGGCACCCAGCTGATGGACCTCGCCAAGAAGGTCGTCAAGGGCGAGCAGGTGCCCGCCCGCGTGGTGACCGAGGAGACCGCCTTCACCCAGGAACAGGCCAAGCAGGCTCTGCCCACGCGCAAGTACTGACCGGACCCGGGCCGTCCCTCACCGGACGGCCCGGCCGCCGCGACCGCCTCCGCGCGAGGCGGTCCGGCCACGAGGACGAGAGGGGCGCCGCATGGCCGTACCCGCGCCGATCCTGCGGATGAACGGGATCGGCAAACAGTTCCCCGGCGTGAAGGCACTGGACGGTGTCGACTTCCGGCTCCTGCCGGGCGAGGTCCACGCGCTGATGGGGGAGAACGGCGCCGGCAAGTCGACACTGATCAAGGTGCTGACCGGCGTCTACGACATCGACGCCGGCGAGATCGAGCTGGAGGGACGGCGGGTCGCCTTCTCCAGCCCGCTCGCCGCCCAGCAGGCGGGGATCAGCACCGTCTACCAGGAGGTCAACCTCTGCACCAACCTCTCGGTGGCCGAGAACATCTTCATCGGCCGGGAGCCGCGCCGCCTGGGTCGCATCCAGTGGACGACGATGCGCCGCCGGGCCGCGGAGATCCTCGCCCGACTCGACCTCTACATCGACGTGTCGGCGCCGCTGGCGTCGTACTCGCTGGCGATCCAGCAGATGGTCGCGATCGCGCGGGCCGTGGACGTCGACGCGAAGGTGCTCATCCTCGACGAGCCCACCTCCAGCCTGGACGCCGGCGAGGTGGCCCAGCTCTTCCGGGTGATGCGGCGGCTGAAGGACCAGGGGATCGCGATCCTGTTCGTCTCCCACTTCCTCGACCAGATCTACGAGATCTCCGACCGGATGACCGTCCTGCGCAACGGGAAGCTCGTGGGGGAGTACCTCACCCGCGAGCTCGGCCAGGTCGACCTGATCGGCAAGATGATCGGCCGCGAGCTGGCCGACCTCGAAAGTCTGGAGGGCAGGCCGCTCGCCCGCCAGAGCGCGCCTCTGGTCGAGGCCGCGGACCTGGGGCGCGCCGGGTCCGTCCGCCCGTTCACGCTCACGATCCACGAGGGCGAGGTCGTCGGCCTGGCCGGGCTGCTCGGCTCCGGTCGCACCGAGGTCGCCAGGCTGCTGTTCGGCGCCGACCACGCGGGCAGCGGCTCGGTGAAGATCGGCGGTGAGCCCGTCAGCCTGCGTACGCCCCGCGCGGCGGTGCGGCGCAAGCTGGCCTTCTGCTCGGAGAACCGGCGGGCCGAGGGACTGATCCCCGACCTCACCGTCCGGGAGAACCTCGTCCTCGCCCTCCAGGCGGCGCGCGGCTGGACCAGGCCCATCCCGCGACGCAGGCAGGACGAGCTGGCCGACAAGTACATCGCCGCGCTGAACATCCGGCCGGCCGACCCCGACCAGCTCATCAGGAACCTCAGCGGCGGCAACCAGCAGAAGGTGCTGCTGGCGCGCTGGCTGATCATGGAACCTCGCCTGCTCATCCTCGACGAGCCCACCCGCGGCATCGACGTCGGCGCCAAGGCCGAGATCCAGCGCCTGGTCGCGGAGCTCTCCGACGGCGGGATGGCCGTGCTCTTCATCTCGGCCGAGCTGGAGGAGGTGCTGCGGCTCAGCCACAAGGTCGGCGTGCTGCGCGACCGCCGGCTCGTCGCCGAGCTGGACAACGACGAGGGGCTGACCACCGACACCCTGACGGAGACGATCGCAAGCGGAGCCCGATCATGAGCCGGTTCCTGAGACACCGCCTGTTCTGGCCGGCGGTCATCCTGGCCGCGCTGCTGCTGCTGAACCTGGTGTTCACCGACCACTTCTTCAGCGTCGAGATCAAGGACGGCCATCTCTACGGCAGCCTGGTCGACATCGTCCGCTTCGGCGCGCCGCTGATCCTCGTCGCGCTCGGCATGACGCTCGTCATCGCCACCGGCGGCATCGACCTGTCGGTCGGCTCGGTCGTCGCGATCTCCGGCGCGCTGGCCTGCCTGCGCATCAGCGACCTCGGCGACCAGAACTCGACCGGCGGTGTGCTGGGGGCGGTGGTTCTCGCGCTGGCGCTGTCGCTGGTCCTCGGCGCGTGGAACGGCTTCCTCGTCGCCGGGATCGGCATCCAGCCGATCATCGCGACGTTGATCCTGATGGTCGCCGGTCGCGGCCTGGCCCAGCTCGTCACCGACGGGCAGATCATCACCGTCAACAGTTCGCCGTACAAGCTCATCGGCGGCGGTTACTGGCTGACGCTGCCGTTCGGGATCATCATCGTGGCGGCGGTGCTGGCCCTCACCGCGTTCCTCACCCGGCGGCTGGCGCTGGGCCTGCTGATCGAGTCGGTCGGCGGCAACGCCGAGGCGAGCCGCCTCGCGGGCATCAGCGCGCGCGGCGTGCTCATGATGGTCTACGCGTTCTGCGGGCTGTGCGCGGGCGTCGCCGGCCTGATGATCAGCTCGAACGTCTCCAGCGCCGACGGCAACAACGCGGGCCTGTGGATCGAGCTCGACGCGATCCTCGCCGTCGTCATCGGCGGCACCCCGCTGGCCGGTGGCCGGTTCTCCCTCAGCGGCACGGTGCTGGGCGCGCTCATCATCCAGACGTTGACCACCACCATCTACTCGATCGGCGTCCCGCCGGAGACGACGCTGCTGTTCAAGGCGCTCGTGGTGACGATCGTCTGCCTGCTCCAGTCCCCGGCCTTCCGGGAGAAGGTGTTCCACCGCCGCGGGCGCCCCACATCGGCGCGCCCGGCGGCCGAAGAGAAGGCGACGGTCACGGCATGACGAGCACCACGGGCCCGCTTGCCGGACGCCGTACGCTCCCGCGGAAGTACATCCCGGTCCTGGTGACCGCGGCCCTGTTCATGGCGATGTTCGTGGCGGGCGGCATCCGCTACGACGGTTTCGCCACCGGGCAGATCATCCTCAACGTCTTCATCGACAATGCCTTCCTCCTGGTGGTCGCCGTCGGGATGGCGTTCGTGATCCTCACCGGCGGCATCGATCTGTCGGTCGGTTCGGTGGTCGCGCTCGCCACGATGATCTCGGCCGTGCTGCTGCAGCACGGCTGGCCGGCGTACGCGGTGATCGCCCTGGTGCTCGCCATCGGCGCGGTGCTCGGCCTGGGGATGGGCGCGATCATCCACTACTTCGAGATCCAGCCGTTCATCGTGACGCTGGCGGGGATGTTCCTCGCCCGCGGCCTGTGCTACACGATCGGCACCGACTCGATCTCGATCGAGGACGCGACGTTCACGGCGTTCGCCCAGAGCCGGATCGAGCTCGGCGGCGGCATGTGGGTCTCGCCGAGCGTGCTGATCACCGCCGTGGTCGTGCTGGCGGCGGCGTACGTGCTGCACTACACGCGGCTCGGCCGCAACGTCTACGCGACCGGCGGCAGCGAGCAGTCCGCGCTGCTCATGGGTTTGCCGGTGGCCAGGACGAAGATCGCCGTCTACACGATCAGCGGCTTCTGCTCCGCTCTCGGCGGCCTGCTGCTGTCCTTCTACATGTTGTCGGGGTACGGCCTGCACGCGGTCGGCATGGAGCTGGACGCGATCGCCGCCGTCGTCATCGGCGGCACCCTCCTGACCGGCGGCACCGGATACCTGCTCGGCACGGTGCTCGGCGTGCTCGTACTCGGGCTGATCCAGACGATCATCAGCTTCGAGGGCACGCTGAGCTCCTGGTGGACCAAGATCTTCATCGGTCTGCTGCTGTTCGCCTTCATCCTGCTGCAGCGCTTGATCGGCGCCCGCCGCAGGTAGCGGGCACCGCGGCAGGTACCTCTCCCTTCTCCCGTTTGGAGTGATGTGTGAACGCTAACAGCGAGCGCTACGTCGTCGGCGTCGACTTCGGCACGCTGTCCGGCCGCGCCGTCGTCGTCCGCGTCGACGACGGCGCCGAGCTGGGCGGCGCGGTCCACGAGTACGCCCACCGGGTGATCGAGGACGAGCTGCCCGGCGGCGGCGCGCGGCTCGGCCCCGACTGGGCGCTCCAGTCGCCGGGCGACTGGATCGACGTGCTGCGCACGGCCGTGCCCGAGGCACTGGCCGCCTCGGGAGTCGACCCGTCGCGGGTCGTCGGCATCGGCATCGACTTCACCGCCTGCACGGTGCTGCCCGCGACCGCCGACGGCACCCCGCTGTGCGAGATCACCCCCGAGCGCCCGCACGCCTGGCCGAAGCTCTGGAAGCACCACGCGGCCCAGCCGCACGCGGACCGGATCAACGCGCTGGCCGCCGAGCGCGGTGAACCCTGGCTGCCCCGCTACGGCGGCAGGATCTCCTCGGAGTGGCAGTTCGCCAAGGCGTTGCAGGTCCTCGACGAGGATCCCGAGACGTACGGCAGGGCTGAGCGCTGGATCGAGGCGGCCGACTGGATCGTCTGGCGGCTGACCGGTGTGGAGAGCCGCAACGTCTGCACGGCCGGATACAAGGGCATCCACCAGGACGGCGCCTACCCCTCCGAGGACTTCCTGGCCGCGCTGAACCCCGACTTCGCCGGTTTCACCGGCAAGCTCGGCCAGAAGCTCGCGCCGCTCGGCGGTCTCGCCGGTCGGCTGACCGCGCGGGCCGCCGGGTGGACGGGACTGCCCGAGGGGACCGCGGTCGCGGTCGGCAACGTCGACGCGCACGTCACCGCCGCCGCGGCCGACGCCGTGCGGCCCGGCCAGATGGTCGCCATCATGGGCACCTCGACCTGCCACATCATGCCGTCGGACCGGCTCGCCGAGGTGCCGGGGATGTGCGGGGTGGTGCGGGACGGCATCGTGCCCGGCCTCTGGGGTTACGAGGCGGGCCAGTCCGCCGTCGGTGACATCTTCGCCTGGTTCGTGGAGAACTTCCTGCCCGCCGCGTACGCCGAGCGGGCCGCCGAGCGGGGGCTCGGCCCGCACGAGTACCTGACCTCGCTCGCGGCCGAGCAGGAGGTCGGGCAGCACGGGCTGGTCGCGCTCGACTGGCAGGGCGGCAACCGTTCGGTGCTGGTCGACCACGACCTGTCCGGCGTGGTCGTCGGCCAGACGCTCGCCACCCGGCCGGAGGACGTCTACCGGGCGCTCATCGAGGCCACCGCGTTCGGCGCCCGGATCATCGTGGAGACGTTCGAGGCCGCCGGAGTGCCGGTGGAGGAGTTCGTGGTCGCCGGTGGCCTGCTCAGGAACTCCTTCCTTATGCGGACGTACGCCGACGTGCTGCGCCGCCCGCTGTCGGCGATCGGCAGCGACCAGGGGCCGGCCCTCGGCTCGGCGATCCACGCCGCCGTCGCCGCGGGCGAGTACGCCGACATCACGACCGCCGCGGCGGCCATGGGCAAGCGGCGCGCCGGCGCGTACGTGCCCGATCCCGAGCGGGCCGACGCCTACGACCGGCTGTACGCCGAGTACCGCCGGCTGCACGACCACTTCGCGGACGGCGGGCTGCTGCACCGGCTCCGCGCGATCAGGAACGAGGCCGGCGCATGATGATCAGGGAATTGCGGGAGACCGTGTGCCGCCTGCACGCCGAGCTGGTGCGGTACGGCCTCGTCGCGTGGACGGCGGGCAACGTCTCCGGCCGGGTGCCCGGCGAGGACCTGTTCGTCATCAAGCCCAGCGGGGTGTCCTACGACGACCTGACGCCGGAGTCGATCGTGGTGTGCGACCTCGACGGCGTCGTGGTGGAGGGAACGCTCTCGCCCTCCAGCGACACGGCCGCGCACGCGTACGTCTACCGGTACATGCCGGAGGTGAACGGCGTGGTGCACACCCACTCCACGTACGCGTCCGCCTGGGCGGCCAGGGGGGAGGCGATCCCGTGCGTGCTCACCGCGATGGCCGACGAGTTCGGCGGTGAGATCCCCGTGGGCCCGTTCGCGCTGATCGGGGGCGACGACATCGGCAAGGGCGTCGTCGAGACGCTGTCCGGCCATCGGTCGCCCGCCGTGCTCATGCGCAACCACGGTGTCTTCACCGTCGGCGACTCGCCCACGTCGGCGGTGAAGGCCGCCGTGATGTGCGAGGACGTCGCCCGCACCGTGCACGTGGCCCGGCAGCTCGGCGATCCGCTGCCGATCGCGCCCGAGGACATCGACCGTTTGCATCACCGCTATCAGCACGTCTATGGACAGAGGAGTCACCTGTGAAGCTGTGGTTCTTGACCGGTAGCCAGGGCCTGTACGGCGAGGACACGCTGCGGCAGGTGGCCGAGCAGTCCACGCGGATCGCCGCCGCGCTCGGCGAGGCCCTGGGGGAGACGTCGTCGTACGAACTGGAGTGGCGGCCCGTGCTCACCGACGCCGGAGCCATCCGGAGGGTGTGCCTGGAGGCGAACGCCGACGACGAGTGCGGCGGCCTGATCGCGTGGATGCACACGTTCTCCCCGGCCAAGATGTGGATCGCCGGGCTGGACGCGTTGCGCAAGCCGCTGCTGCACCTGCACACGCAGGCGAACGTGGAGTTGCCGTGGAGCTCCATCGACATGGACTTCATGAACCTGAACCAGGCCGCGCACGGCGACCGGGAGTTCGGCCACGTCCAGTCCCGGCTCGGCGTGCCGCGCAAGACCGTGACCGGGCACGTGAGTGACCCCTCCGTGGCCGCGCGGGTCGGGGCGTGGGCGCGGGCGGCGGCCGGCCGGGCCGAGGTGGGCTCGCTGAAGCTGGCCAGGTTCGGCGACAACATGCGCGACGTGGCGGTGACCGAGGGCGACAAGGTGGAGGCGCAGCTCCGGTTCGGGGTCTCGGTGAACACCTACGGGGTCAACGAGTTGGTCGCTGTGGTGGACGCGGCCTCCGACGCCGACGTGACCACGCTGACGCGCGAGTACGACGAGCTCTACCGGCTCGCGCCCGAGCTGCGGGAGGGCGGCGAGCGGCACGCGTCCCTCCGGTACGCGGCGCGGATCGAGCTCGGCCTGCGGCACTTCCTCGACGGTGGCGGGTTCCGGGCGTTCACCACCAACTTCGAGGACCTGGGCGGGTTGCGCCAGCTCCCCGGCCTCGCCGTACAGCGCCTGATGGCGGACGGGTACGGCTTCGGCGGCGAGGGCGACTGGAAGACGTCGGTGCTGCTGCGGACCCTGAAGGTGATGTCGGAGGGGCGGCCGGGCGGCACCTCGTTCATGGAGGACTACACGTACCACCTGACGCCGGGGGAGGAGCTCATCCTCGGCGCGCACATGCTGGAGGTCTGCCCGACGATCGCGGCGGGCACGCCGTCCTGCGAGATCCACCCGCTGGGCATCGGCGGCCGCGAGGACCCGGTGCGGCTGGTGTTCGACGCCGAGCCCGGTCCGGCGGTCGTGGTGGGGCTGGCCGACATGGGCGACCGGTTCCGGCTGGTGGCCAACGAGATCGACGTGGTCGCCCCGCCGGAGCCCCTGCCGAGGCTGCCGGTGGCCCGCGCGGTCTGGCGCCCCCGGCCCGACCTGCGCACCTCGACGGAGTCGTGGCTGACGGCCGGCGCCCCGCACCACACCGTCCTGTCGGCGGCGGTCGGCGCCGAGGAGCTCACCGATTTCGCCGACATGCTCGGCGTGGAGCTGCTCGTCATCGACGCCGACACCACGCCCCGGCAGTTCGCCAAGGAGCTGCGCTGGAACCAGGCCTACCACCGCCTCGCCCGCGGCCTCTGATACCGGACGGCGTCGCCGGCACCCGGCCGTCAGCGTGCTCGCCTTCCGATGAGGCAGGTGAGCACGGCCAGCGCGGAGATGGCCGTCATGCACGCCAGCGCCCAGCGGTAGCCCGTGATGAGCTGGTCGACCGCCGTGTCCGAGACGTTCGACAGCGTTCCGGCGAAGACGTGGTCGTGCAGCTCGGCGGGCAGCGGGACTGTGATGATCGACAGGACCAGGGCGGTGCCGACGACGATCCCGGTGTTCTGGAGCATCAGCCGCATGGCGTTGACGATCCCCAGCCGGTTCGCGGGCAGCCCGTGCAGGATCGCGGTGGTGTTGGACGGCAGGAACAGCCCGGAGCCGACGCCGATCAGCACGAGGGCGACGGAGATCGGGGCGTAGGAGACGGTCGGGGAGATCAGGCAGAGCAGTCCGGCCAGGCCCGCCGTGGACAGGGAGGTGCCGACGGCGGCCACGGTGCGCGGGTTGAGCTTCCTCTGCAGGAAACCCGAGGCCACCGACGCCGACATGGCCGCGACCGAGAGCGGGAGCACCTTCAACGCCGCCCGCACCGGGTCCTCGCCGTGGACGGCCTGGAACAGGAGCGAGATGAGGAAGACCACTCCGATGCCGGCGACCGAGTTGAGCAGGGACGCCAGCGTTCCGAACGCGAACGGGAGGTCGCGGAACATTCGGATGTCCACGACGGGGTGGCGGGCCCGCAGCTCGCGGACGACGAACAGCGGCAGGGTCACGGCGAAGACGACGAGGCCCGACACCACCACCGGATGCCCCCACCCGAGCCGGGTCACCTCCGAGAGCGCGAGCAGCAGGCCGCCGAGGCAGGCCGGTACGAGCGCGCTGCCGGGCAGGTCGAGTCCTCGCTCACCGCTGTGCGGGCGGCCGGGGCGCAGTGCGACGAACCCCCAGACCAGGCAGGCGACGCCGATCGGCACGTTGTACCAGAACACCCAGCGCCAGCCGAGGTGCTCGGTGAACAGGCCGCCGAGCGTCGGCCCGACGAGTTGGGCGATGGAGAACGACGCCGTGTAGACGCCCATGCCCTCGCCGAGCCGTGACCGGGGAAAGGCGTCGGTGACCAGGGCTGCGCTGTTGGTGAGCAGCATGGCCCCACCCGCCGCCTGCACGACCCGGAGGCCCACGATCAGCCATGCGTCCGGCGCGAGGCCGGCCAGCAGGCTGGCGACGGTGTACGTGGCCAGGCCGCCCAAATACATCGCGCGGCGGCCGTACATGTCGGCGAGCCGTCCGAACAGGACCATGAGGACGGTGGTCGTGAGCTGGAAGGCCAGCAGGATCCAGCTCGCCGCGTCGGCGCTCGCGTGCGTGTGCCGTACGACCTGGGGGAGCGCGATGTTGAGGGCGCTGCCGCCGAGCGCGGTGAGCACGCTGGCCATGCTCACCACCGACAGCGTCCGCCAGGCGTGGCGGAGCCGCTCTCGCTCGCCGACGCGCGCCGGGACCGTCCCGGATGTGGTGGTCATCGTCCGGCGAGCCGCATCATGACCGGCTCCTCTCTGTAAATTTCTAGACTCCAATACTAGAATCGTATTCACATCGAGGTCTGGTCAAGGGAGCTTGGCATGAGCGGGATCATGGAAGGCCGCGTAGTGATCGTCACCGGTGCGGCGCGCGGCATCGGGCGCGGGCACGCCCTGGAGTTCGCGCGCCAGGGCGCCAAGGTCGTCGTGAACGACCTGGGCGCCGAGACCGACGGCACCGGCTCCTCCACCGGAGCGGCGGGCGAGGTGGCCGAGGAGATCAGGGCGATGGGCGGCGAGGCCGTCGTCAGCGGCGAGGACGTCTCCGACTTCGACGGTGCGTCACGTCTGGTCAGGATGGCCGTCGAGCACTTCGGCGACCTGCACGTCCTCGTCAACAACGCGGGCATCCTGCGCGACCGGATGCTCGTCAACATGACGCCGGAGGAGTGGGACGCCGTGATCAGGGTCCACCTGCGCGGCACCTTCGCTCCGCTGCGGCACGCCGCCGCGTACTGGCGGGGCAGGGCGAAGGCGGGCGACCCGGTGGACGCCCGCGTCATCAACACCACGTCGTCCTCCGGCATCTACGGCAATCCGGGACAGGGCAACTACGGTGCGGCCAAAGCGGGCATCGCCGCTCTGACGATCATCGCCGCCCGGGAACTCGGGCGCTACGGGGTGACCGTCAACGCGGTCGCCCCCGCCGCGCTCACCCGGATGACCGAGGGGCTCATCCCCGGCGGGCGGCCCCCTGTCGAGGGCTTCGACCCCGCGGCGCCCGACAACATCGCGCCGCTGGTGGTCTGGCTGGCCAGCGAGCAGGCCAGGGAGATCACGGGGAGGGTCTTCAACGTACGCGGCGGCATGATCAGCGTGGCCGAGGGCTGGCACGCGGGACCCGGCGTGGACAAGGGCGCGCGGTGGGACCCGGCCGAACTCGGCGACGTCGTCCCCGGCCTCGTCGCCAAGGCCGCGTCCAACGCGCTCACCAGCGGCGAGATTCCGAACAGGGAGGCGTGACATGCCGCTCGACCACGGCCTGGTCGGCGTGGAAAGCGCGCCGGTCGAGCGCTCATGGACGTCCAAGGACACGCTGCTGTACGCCCTGGGTGTCGGCGCGGGCGTCGATGAGCCGGCTTTCACGACGGAGAACTCGACGGGGGTGCCGCAGCGCGTGCTGCCGACCTTCGCGGTGCTGGCCGCGCAGGTGCCGACCGGTCGACGCCTCGGGGACTTCGATCCGGCCATGCTCGTCCATGCCGAGCAGGCCTTCGAACTGCACCGCACGCTGCCGCCCGAGGGCAGGGTCCGTACGACGTCGAAGGTGACCGGCATCTACGACAAGGGCTCGGGCGCGTTGGTGACGAGCGAGGCCCATGCCGTGGAGGCGGAGAGCGGCGAGCCGCTGATCACCAGCCGGAGCGCGGTGTTCATCCGGGGCGAGGGCGGCTTCGGCGGCGACCGCGGCCCGCGCGACGGGTGGACCGAGCCGGCGGGCCCGCCGGACCATGAAGTCACCTACGCCACGTACCGGGACCAGGCGTTGCTCTACCGCCTTTCCGGGGACCGCAACCCGCTGCACTCCGATCCGGTGTTCGCCGCGCGGGCGGGCTTCGGCCGTCCGATCCTGCACGGCCTGTGCACATACGGGATCACCGGCCGGGCGCTGTTGCACGCGGTGGCCGGGTCCGACCCGGCCCGCTTCGTGTCGATGTCCGGGCGGTTCAGCAGCCCGGTCTTCCCCGGCGAGCCGCTGACCGTGTCGATCTGGGTGGACGGCGCCACCGCGTTCTTCCGTACGTCGAAGGGCGACGGGACCGTGGTGATCGACCGGGGCAGGGCGGCGTTCCGCCCTGCCTGAGACGGCCCGGGGCGCCGGTACCCGCGGTGCCGGTGCCCCGGTGTGTCAGGCGGCGCTCTGCCGCCGGCGCTCTGCTGTCAGGGCTCTGCTGTCAGGGCTCTGTTCCGGTGCTGTCCGTGCTGTCCGTGCTGTCCGTGCTGTCCGTGTTGTCCGCGCCGCCGTCCCCGCCGTCCGTTCCGTCGGCCAGGGAGTCGCCGAAGCGGCGGATCAGCGTAATCGCGGCGTCGATGACCTCTCTGGCCTCGCTCTCGGTCTCGCTGGTGGCGACCTCGCGTCCTGCCTCGCCGATCACGCTGGTGAGGACGGCCACGGTGAGCCGGTCCGTCGAACTGCTCGTCGCGCCGAGCAGGACGGCGTTCTGCCGGACCCAGTCCCGGCCACGGGTGCGGCGCATCAGCTCGAACCCCGGGGGGCCGTCGCCGTCCATGAACAGCCGGGCCAGGTCGCGGCGGTCCCAGGACCCTTCGAGGAAGGCCGTGGCCCCGGTGATGAACAGCTCGACCGGGTCGGTGACCCCCGCCTGCTTGGCCGCGGCGACGCTGCTGCTGGCGGCCTCTTCATGGGCGCTCTGGTGCTCCTCCCACAGGGCGAGGAACAGCTCCGTCTTGCCGCCGAAGTGATGGTAGAGGCTGCCCACACTGGAGCCGGCCCGCTCGACGACGTCGGCCACGTTCGCGTCGGCGAAGCCGTGCTCGGAGAAGACCTCGCGGGCGGAGTCCAGCATGCTGCGGCGTGTCTGCGCGGTGCGGCTCCACTCCCACGAGCCGCCCCTGCCGCCGGATCTGCGTGTCATCTGGCTCCTTGGATTGACTGACACCACCAATGATAGCCCCAATTCTAGAAACTCGTTCGAAGGGAGGGTTGACACCCGCCCGGCGCGCGCTCAGTCTTGGAGGTAATTCCTGGAGGACAATTCTAGAAAAGAGTCGTGCCATGGACTTCTCCCTCAGCTCGGAAGAACGGCAGATCCGCGACACCATCCGCTCCTTCGTGGAGAGGGAGGTCATGCCGCTGGAGCCGGAGGTGCTGCGTAACGAGCGCGCCGGGGGGCCGGGCATCGACCCGGAAGTCCTTCGGGACCTGCGGTTGAAGGGCAAGAAGATGGGGTTCTGGGGGATCAACACCCCCGAGGAGTACGGCGGAGCGGCCCTCGGCCCCGTGATGTCCGCGATCATCGCGATGGAGCTGGGCCGGACCTTCGTGCCGTTCAGCTTCGGCGGCTCGGCGGACAACATCCTCTACGGCGGCACCGAGGAGCAGAAGAAGCGCTACCTGATCCCCACGATCGAGGGGGAGCGCCGCTCCTGCTTCGCGATCACCGAGCCCGGAGCGGGTTCCGACGCGCGCAACATCAGCACCCGGGCCGTGAAGGACGGCGGGGACTGGGTCATCAACGGCGAGAAGACCTTCATCACCGGCGGGAACGAGGCCGACTTCGTGATGGTGTTCGCCGTGACCGATCCGGAGAAGGGCGCGAACGGCGGCACTACCTGCTTCCTCGTCGACCGTGACATGGGCTGGCGGTCCACGCCGATCCCGACGATGGGCCAGTGGGGACCGGCCTCGCTGGTCTTCGAGGACGTCCGGGTGCCCGAGGAGAACGTCCTCGGCGAGCTCGGCTGGGGATTCGCGCTGGCGATGCAGTGGATCGGCCAGGGCCGGTACATGATCCCGGCCGGCGCGGTGGGCTCGGCCGAGCGGATGCTGCAGATGGCCGTCGACTACGCCAAGATCCGCACGTCGATGGGGCAGCCCATCGCCGAGTACCAGGCCATCCAGTGGATGATCGCCGACTCGCAGGTGGAGATCGAGGCCGCCAAGTGGCTCACGCTGTACGCGGCCTGGCAGGTGCAGCAGGGCATGGACGCGCGGCACGCCTCCTCCATCGCGAAGCTGAACGGCGCGATCATGGCCAACCAGGTCGTGGACCGGGTGCTGCAGATCCACGGAGGGATGGGCTACACCAAGGAGCTCCCCGTCGAGCGGTGGTACCGGGAGTTGCGCCTGCTGCGCATCTTCGAGGGCACCGATGAGATCCAGCGCAGGACCATCGCGCGCAACCTGATCAAGGGCCACGCCCGCCTCGGCACGATAGGCGAATGACATGTCGGTCGCAGCGTTGTTCAACCCCCGGTCGATCGCGCTGGTGGGGGCCACGGACAAGTCAGGCTGGTCGATCAGCACGCTGATGAACCTGCGCACGTACGGCTTCGCGGGCCCGGTGTATCTGGTCAACCCGCGCGGCGGCGTCGTACACGGCGAGCAGGCTCACCAGAGCCTTGCCGACATTCCCGGCACGGTGGACCTCGCCTACGTGATGGTGCCGACTCCGGCGGTCCTCGGCGTGCTGCGCGAGGGCGCCAAGCTCGGCATACGGAGCTACGTGATCCTGACCGCGGGTTTCGGGGAGACCGGTCCGGAGGGCGCCCGGCTGGAGGCGGAGATCGTCGACTTCGCCCGGGAGAACGGCCTGACCGTGCTCGGCCCGAACGGCAACGGCTATATCAACGCGGCCGCGGGAACGACACCGTACGGCCTGCCGATCCCGTCCCCGCTGCTGTCCGGGTCGGTGGGCGTGGTCCTGCAGAGCGGGGCGCTGGCCAGCTCGGTGCTCGGCTTCGCCCAGGCCCGCAACGTCGGCGTCAGCCTGCTCGTCTCCATGGGCAACGAGTCGCTGATGACCGTCGCCGACGTCATCGACTATCTGGTCGACGACCCGGCGACGAAAGCCATCGTGCTCTTCCTTGAGTCGATCCGCGACCCCGCCGAGTTCTCCAGGGCCGCGCGGAGGGCGCTGCTCGCGGGCAAGCCGCTGGTCGCCCTGAAGATCGGGCGCAGCAGGCTCGCCTCGCACACCGCCCAGGCGCACACCGGGGCGCTCGTCGGCGACGACAACGTGATCGACGCGGTGTTCCGCAAGCTGGGCGTGATCAGGGTGCGCTCCCTGGAGGACCTCATCATCACCGCCGGCCTGCTGGCGGAGGTGGGGCCGCTGCCCGGCGGGCGGGTCGGGGTCGTCACACCCTCCGGCGGCGCTTCGGAGATCATCGCCGACCGGGCCGAGGACGAGGGGCTGGAGCTGCCCCCGTTCGCCCCGGAGACGGTCGAGCGGCTGCGGGAGATCGTGCCGGCATTCGCGACCGTGCAGAACCCGCTCGACGTCACCGGGTACGTGCTCATCGACAGGACGCTGCTCGGACGGGCGTTGGGCGTCGTCACCGCCGATCCCGGCATCGACGCCGTCATGCTCCTGTCCGAGCCGCCGCGCGTGGCCCCGCCGGACCCGGCGCCCACCCTCGCGGTGTACGCGTCCAGCGCCAGGCGCATCGCGGAGGCGCCGAAGCCCGTCGTCGTCGTCAGTAACGTGCTCACCGACGTGACGGAGTTCGGCCGGACCGTGATGAAGGAGACCGGGTTTCCCTACGTGGCGGGCGGCATCGAGCACGGCGTCAACGCCATCGGCGCGGCGGTGCGGTGGTCGCGGTCGTACCGTGCCGCGCTCGCCCGCGATGCGGCGGGGGAGCCGGGCGGGACGGACGGCGCCGCGGCTGTGGCGGCTGTGGCGGCGCGGGTCGCGGCGCTGGTCGAGGACGCGTCCGGCGTGTGGGCCGAGCACCGGGCGGCGGCACTGCTGTCGTCTGCCGGGCTGCCCGTGGTGCCCTCACGGCTCGTGTACGACGAGGAGTCGGCTGTGGCGGCGGCCGGTGAGTTCGGCTACCCGGTGGTACTCAAGGCCGCGGCCGACGGTCTGGGGCACAAGAGCGACATCGGCGGGGTGCGGCTCGGCCTCTCCGGCGAGCGGGACGTGCGCGAGGCATACCGGGAGGTCACCGCCGCCGTGTCCTCCGCCGTCATCGGGCAGGTGGGCGCGCTCGTGCAGCCTCAGCGGCGAGGGGGCGTGGAGCTGCTGGTCGGCGTCGTCCGGGACCCGGCCTGGGGCCTCACCCTGGCCGTGGGGCTGGGCGGGGTCTGGGTGGAGGCTTTGCGTGACACCGCGCTGCGCGTCCTGCCCGTGGAGCCGGGGGAAGTACGGCAGGCGCTGGAGGAGCTGCGCGGCGTCACGCTGCTCCGGGGCGCCCGCGGCACCGAACCCGCCGACCTGGACGCCGTCGCCGACGTGGTGGCCCGCATCGCGGCCTTCGCGGAGAGCCTCGGCGACAGGCTGGAGTCGCTGGAGATCAACCCGCTGCTGGTGAACGGGTCGCGGGTGGAGGCCCTGGACGCCCTGGTGACGTGGGCGGAGCCCCTTCGGTGACCTGGCCCCGGTGACCTGGCCTCCGCCGGCCGGTGACCCGGTGGCCGGAGGCGACCGGGTGAGGCGGTGCCGGTGATCTGGGTGAGCTGGCGCTGACGAGGGCGGAGCGGGCGGGGTCGGCGGGGCGGCGGTCGTCTCCTCGCCGCCCCGCCGGTTCCGCGCTTTCGCATGCCCGGGTACGGGCGCTTCTCGCATGCGCCCGGCGCGCCCGTGCGCGGCCGGAACCGCGCACGGGCGGGTGGTCAGGGCAGCCGGCCGGCCAGCACGAGCGTGGCGGCCGAGGCGAACATGCCGCCGTTCCCGAGCACCACGCTCACCTCCGCTCCTGGCACCTGAGCGGCGGCCTCACCGCGTAGCTGCCGCACCGACTCCTGGATGGCGAACATTCCGTACATCCCGGTGTGGGTGTAGGACAGCCCGCCGCCGTTGGTGTTCATCGGGAGACGGCCGCCGGGCGAGGTGTGCCCCTCGGCGATGAACGGACCGGCGTCGCCGCGCTTGACGAAGCCCAGGTCCTCCAGACCGTAGATCGGGACATGGGCGAAGGCGTCGTAGATCATGAGGTGGTCGACGTCCTCGTGCGAGATCTCCGCCTCGGCGAACGCCGCCTCACCCGACTGCCGGAAGGCGCGCGAGGTGGTGAAATCGGTCATCTGCGAGATGATCGGCGACTCGGCGGACTCGCCCGAGCCGAGCAGGTACACCGGCGACCTGCGGGCACGCTCCTCCGAGGTGATGATCAGCGCGCCGCCGCCGTCGGTGACCAGGCAGCACTCCAGCAGGTGGAAGGGGTAAGCGATCATCCGGGAGGCGAAGACGTCCTCGACGGTGATCAGATCCTGGTACATCGCCCGGGGGTTGAGGTGCGCCCAGCGGCGTTGGGCGACGGCGACCTCGGCGAGCTGCTCGTGGGTGAGGCCGGTTTCCTTCATGTAGCGCAGTGCCGTCAGCGTGAACATCGTGGGCGGGCCGAGTACGCCGTACGGCAGCTCGAACTGGCCGAGCAGCGAGTCCGGGCCCAGTGCCGGCCATCCCGCGCCCACCCGGGACCGGCCGGACTCGCCGTGCGTGATCAGCACGGTCGAGCACAGCCCGGCGCGAATCGCCGCGGCGGCGTGCCGTACGTGAAAGAGGAAGGACGACCCGCCCACGCCGGTGCCGTCGAGCCAGGAGGGCGTGATGCCGAGGGCGTGCGCGACCTGGATCGGACCGGGCATGCCGACCGTGGCGACGCCGTCGATGTCGTCCTTGGTCATCCCGGCGTCGGCGAGGGCGTTGCGCGCGGCCTCCAGGTGGAGCTGGGTGGTGGAGAGGTGGGGCAGCTTGCCGAGCTCGTCGGTCTCGGCGGCACCCGTGATCACGATGTTCATCGAACGGCTCCCGCGGGCTCGAAGAGGGGGACGCGCATGTCGCCGCGCCGCTCGAACACGACGCGCAGTTCCATGTCGAGGGGCAGGTTCTCCGGCGTGATCTCGACGCCGACGATGTTCGTCATCATCCGGACGCCCTCCTCCAGCTCGACGACCGCGATGGCGTACGGCCCGTCGTCCTGGAAGCCGGGTGCGGGCTGGTAGCTGATCACGTAGGAGTAGAGGGTGGCCCTGCCGCTGGTGGTCACCCATTCGACGTCGCCGGAGCCGCAGCGCGGGCAGCCGGGGCGTGGATAGAAGTAGTGCCGCGAGCAGGCGCGGCAGCGCTGGACCCGGAGCTCTCCCGTCGCCGTGCCGTCCCAGAACGGCTGGGTGTCCGGTGTCGCCTTGGGAACGGGTTTGCGTGAGGCGGTCATCGCTCTCCTCCGGCACGAGATAGTCTTAGAGTCAAATTCTAGAACTCAAATCTAGAGTTGGCGAGGCCGATTTGCCGGCCGCTCGCCCCGGGCTTGGGCCGTGTGCCCCGGGCTCGGGCTGTGCGCTCTCGTCTCGGGCCCCGAATCGGCTCTGTGCGGAGGGAGGGCTCGTCAGGGGCTGGGTACGCCGTTCCCCCGGAAACCGTGGCCGGCCAGCAGGTCCTCCAGTGCCGGAGTCGGTCCGCGGTCGCGCGTCCCTGGCTGGGCGAGCTGGATCAGCACGCCGTGCGCCTCCTTCGGGTGGAGGAACACCTCGCGCCAGCGCGGGTCGCCCAGGTTGAGGCCGAACAGCCGGTAGCCGCGCTCGCGCAACAGCGCCACGGCCGCGTCGATGTCGCCGACGTGGAAGTTGAGGTGGTGAACCCCGCCCCTGCCTCGGGTGAGCTCGAAGAAGCTGTCGAAGAAGGACGACCCGGCGAGCGGTTCCATCAGCTCGATCTTGCTTCCGTTCGGGTACCGCAGTTGCAGCGTCCGGTAGCCATTGGCGACGTTGTCGCCCCCGCCCAGGTAGACGCCGCCGAGCAGGCCCCGGTAGATCGGCAGCACGTCCCTGATGCGGGGCGCGGCGACGGCCGTGTGGTCGAAGGTCGCATCCAGCTCTGACAGCTCTGTCCACTCCTGGGTGATGTCCACGTGCCGCTCCTTTGCAATGGAATCCTAGAATTTCATTCTAGTTGTTCGGTCGCGATGGCTCCAGACCGTGGGCGATCCGAGATTCGGCGGACGTCCTCACCACCCCTTGACGCGGGTCGTGAGAAAGCGGAGTATGCGTGAAAATGATTCTAGAGTCCACTTCTAGAACTCATTATGGAACGGGGTTGACGAGAAAGGCGTTGTGGATGGGCTGGTCCTACGTACGCGAGCTCGACGAGTACCCCACGGGTGGCCGTCGTCTGAAGATCCTCACGATGGCCGTGCTGGCCGTCCTCATCGGCTCCTACGAGGCGCAGATCGCTCCCGTGGTTCCGCTGCTCCTCAAAGACCTCGACATGTCCCTGGCGACGTACGGTGCGGTGTCGGGCGCGGCGGCGATCTCGGGCGCCATCGCCTCGGCCGTCGGCGGGAGGCTCACCGACCGGCTGGGCCGGGTCCGCCTCCTGATCCCGCTCATGATGCTGACCGCGGTCTGCTGCTTCGCGATGACCCTCGTGCACAGCCCCCGGGACCTGCTGATCGCCAGGATCGCCCTGGCCTTCGTGGACGGTGTCGCGATGGCGAGCACGGCGCCGCTGGTGCGCGACTTCTCGCCGCGCGTCGGCCGCGCCCAGGCCTTCGGGTTCTGGACCTGGGGCCCCGTCGGAGCCAACGTCCTCGGCGCCGCCGTGGCGGGCTGGACGTTGCCGCTGCTCAATGACTCCTGGCGGTCGCAGTTCGTCATCATGGGCTGCTTCTCGCTGGTGATCTCGGTGGTCATCGCCCTCAACATCGCCGACCTGTCGCCCGAGCTGCGTGCCGGCATCCAGCACACCGAGCGCCAGGCGGGTGCCACCGTCGACCTGACCCGGCCCGCCCGGCTCTCCTCGCTGTTCGCCCGGCCCAACATCTGGGCGCACGCGATCGGCATCTCACTGTGGCTGGTGCTCTATCTCACGCTCACCCTTTTCGGCCAGACCATGCTGGTCGGCGCTCTGGGCATCTCGGCCTCACAGGCGTCCATGATCATGGCGGCCTTCTGGGTCCTCAACCTGGCCACGCTGATCGTGGCCGGCCGGTTCTCCGACCGTACCCAGCTCCGCAAACCGTTCACGCTGGGCGGCACCGTCGCGGCCGTGCTCGTCACCGCCTACCTGGCCTACACGCTCGGCCAGGACGTGGTGTCCACCGGTGGCCTCATGGTCACCGGCGCGCTGCTCGGCGGCTCGCTCGGTGTGGCGTACGCGCCGTGGATGGCCAACTACTCAGAGGACGCCGAGGACGTCGACCCCCGGCTCCAGGGCAGCGCGTGGGGCCTGTTCGGCTTCCTCAGCAAGGCCATCGCCGTGGTCGGCCTGCTGGTCATCCCGCACGTGGTCGAGGCCAC
This sequence comes from Microtetraspora glauca, assembly GCA_001570385.1. Taxonomy (GTDB): domain Bacteria; phylum Actinomycetota; class Actinomycetes; order Streptosporangiales; family Streptosporangiaceae; genus Microtetraspora; species Microtetraspora glauca. Next base: position 33,336 of record BBYL01000019.1, read on the forward strand.
GAGCTGGCAGACCTGGCTGGTGATCTCGCTGGGCTGCCTGGCCCTGTTCATCCCGGCCGTCTTCCTGTTCAACGGCCCGTGGCGGCGCGGGTCCAGGAGTGCGATCGCCCAGGACGCCTCGGTCGCGGTGGCCAAGGCCGAATGAACCCCCGGCCGACGCGACCGCCGGCCGCGGGCGCGCTCGGTAGACCGCCGGCACCGGGTCCCGTCATGTGGCGGGGGCCGGTGCCGTCCTCCCGGTGGTGTCGGTGCCGATGGCGTCGAGAAGGTCGAGGCCGATGGACCGAACCTGCGCCACCACGACATGGGTGGACAGTCCGGACGAGTCGGTGAGCGCGGCGCCCACCGACTCGGCCGCCGCGACGGCGGCCGCCCGTGCGTCTCCCGGCGGCCTGGTCCCGGCGAGCTCGTCCTGCAGGAGGCGGACCGCGCTCGTCATGAGACGCAGCCCCTCGACCACCTCTTTCGGGACCTGTTCACCGTCGATCAGCGCTCTGAGGGTCCGGCGGGAGAGCACTCTGGAGTTCCGCAGCGCGTAGTCGAGCGGCGCGCGCGCCGCGACGTAGCGGTCGAGCGCCCGGCGGCTTCTCCACCGGATGGGCGAGATGATCGAGATCTCCGTCCCGGTCTCCAGCGCCTTCTCGAACGCCTCGATGGACGTGTGCGTGCCCCGTACCGCCTCCAGGGCGTCCGCGGCCTGCGTGGGATCGCGCCTCTCGATCGCCTCGGCGGTCGCGAGCAGGGTGCCGGCGAGCGCGTCGAAGATCGCGGCGGCGTGGTATCGGGCGAGAGCGACCGGGTCCGCGGGCAGCAGGGCGACCATCGCGATTCCGATGAGGCCGCCGGTCAGCGCGTCGATCATCCGGTGGAAGCCGCCCGTCCCGCCGGGAGGCAGCAGGGTGGCGACGAGTACGGCGGACGAGCCCGCCTGCAGGACGATGACGGAACCGGTGTCCAGGAAGACCGCGGTGGCGAGGGCCAGGGCGACGACCAGAGCTATCTGCCATGGACCGGAGCCGATCTGCGAGATCAGCAGGTCTCCGACGCCCACCCCCACGGTGACCCCGATCACCATCTCCGCCAGGCGGCGGAGCCGCTGGCCGAGCGAGATGCCGACGCAGATCACCACGGCGATCGGCGCGAAGAACGGCCGCGGGTGTTCCAGCACGTCCTTCGCCACGCTCCACGCGAGAGCGGCGCCCGCGGCGCACTGCGCGATGGGCGGCGCCATGACCACCAGCCGTCGCCACCGCTTGCGGACCCCCGTGCCCGCCCTGGCTCCACTCCATTTCACGATGCAGACCCTTATATCCCTTTCATCGCGATATGCGTGTCAAAAGTAGTGTTCGCCGGAGGCGTGTCGAGACGGTAAGGCGGACTTTTCGCCCTGGTTACGGGTGATCCCCGGTCGGGCGGCGGCGCCGGATCTCGGCGCGCTGCTCGCCGCCGAGGCGCCGTCGTGACGGATGTTCTCGATTGTCGGTGGGACACGGCACGATGTGCGCATGACTGACGCTCTCCATGCCACGCCGCTCGCCGACCAGGCCGCATACGCCCAGGCCGTGCGTGACGCGGTCGACGCCGCCGCCGCTTACTACGGCGCGGGCGACTCCGCTCTGGACGACGACGCCTACGACCGCCTGGTGCGCGGCATCGAGGCGTACGAGGCGGCCCACCCCGAGCACGTGCTGCCCGGCTCCCCCACGGGGAAGGTCGCCGGCGGGGCCGTGGTCGGGGACGTCCCGCACACCGTCCCGATGCTGAGCCTGGACAATGTCTTCTCCGCCGAGGAGCTGGCCGGGTGGGCGGCCGGGCTGGAGCGGCGGCTCGGCCGCCCCGTCGAGATGTGGAGCGTCGAGCCCAAGCTCGACGGGCTGGCGGTGTCCGCCCGCTACCACGGCGGGCGGCTGGTCCAGCTCGTGACGCGCGGCGACGGCGTGGCGGGTGAGGACGTGTCGCACGCGATCGGCACCGTCGTCGGCCTGCCAGAGACGCTGTCGGAGCAGGTGACCGTGGAGATCCGCGGCGAGGTGCTGATGACCGCCGCCCAGTTCGAGGAGGCGTGCGCCAAACGCACCGCCCATGACGGCACCACGTTCGCGAACCCGCGCAGCGCCGCCGCCGGGACGCTGCGTGCCAAGGACCGGCCCTACCGATGCGAGATGACGTTCTTCGGGTACGGCGCGCTGCCGTTGCCGCCCGACGACGCGAGCGAGCTGGCCGGTCGGCTGCGGGAGCTGCCGCACAGCCAGATCATGGACCTGGTCGCCGGCCTCGGCGTGCGGACCACCGGCGCGACCCCCGTCGGCGTGATCGCCGTCGCCACGGTCGAGCAGGTCCAGACCCGCGTCGAGGAGATCGCCGCGGTGCGCGCGGAGCTGCCGTTCGGCATCGACGGCATCGTCGTCAAGGCCGACCTGGCCACCGACCAGGAGCAGGCCGGGTTCAGCTCACGGGCGCCCCGCTGGGCCATCGCCTACAAACTGCCCGCGGTCGAGAAGATCACCAAGCTGGTCGAGGTGGAGTGGAACGTCGGCCGCACCGGCATCATCGCGCCGCGCGCGGTGCTGGAGCCGGTACTGCTGGACGGCAGCGTGGTCACCTACGCCACGCTGCACAACCCGGCGGACATCACCCGGCGCGGCCTCATGCTCGGCGATCACGTCACCGTCTACAAGGCGGGCGACGTGATCCCGAGGGTGGAGGCGCCCGTGGCGCACCTGCGGACCGGTGACGAGCGGGTGATCACGTTCCCGGACGTCTGCCCGAGATGCGGCGGCGAGATCGACGCCAGCCAGCAGCGCTGGCGGTGCGCCCGCGGCCGGGCCTGCCATGCCGTCGCCTCGGTCAGCTACGCCGTGGGCCGCGACCAGCTCGACATCGAGGGCCTGGGGGAGACCCGCATCGTCCAACTCGTCGACGCGGGTCTGATCGCCGACTTCGCCGACCTGTTCACCCTCACCCGCGAGCAGATCCTCAGCCTGGAGCGAATGGGCGAGACCAGCACCGACAACCTGCTGGCCGCCATCGAGCGGGCCAAGGAGAAGCCGCTGAACAAGGTGTTCTGCGCGCTCGGCGTCCGGGGGACCGGTCGCTCGATGTCGCGGCGGATCGCCCGCCACTTCGGCTCGATGGACGCGATCCGCGCCGCCGACGCCGAGGGGTTGCAGGCCGTGGACGGCATCGGACCGGAGAAGGCCGCCGCCCTGGTGGAGGAACTGGCCGAGCTCGCACCGCTGATCGACCGGCTCGTGGCGGCCGGGGTGACGATGACCGAGCCGGGCGTGACCGGGCCGGCCGCGACCGGGCAGGGCGGCGCCGGATCGGATGGCACGGCCGAGGCGGACGCCGGACCCGCCGTGGAGCTCCCGCTCACGGGGATGGCCGTCGTCGTGACCGGCGCGATGAGCGGCCCGCTGGAGGCGCTGTCCCGCAACGAGATGAACGAGCTGATCGAGCGCGCCGGGGGCAAGGCGTCCTCCAGCGTCTCGGCCCGCACCTCCCTGCTCGTGGCGGGAGAGAAGGCCGGGTCCAAGCGCGACAAGGCCACCACCCTGGGCGTGCGCATCGCCACCCCCGAGGAGTTCGCCGCCATGGTCCACGCGTTCATCTGAGGACGGGTCGCCGAGCCCGCCTTCACGATGGGCGGCGTACCCGGCGTCACCGCCTGCCTGTGGCGGACGGCGACCGGAATTCACCGCCTGACTGGGGCCGGCCGCCCGCGAGTGGTGGCGCGTTGCCGACGCAGGAGTGGGGGGCCGGCCGCGGCTTGACGTTCACGCGCTGCCTCGCTGACGCTTGCAGGAGCAGGTGTCGCGACCTCGGCGGCCACAGAGGCTGTACGGGCTGAAACGTCGACTCTTCACGAAGGGATGACGTGGATGCACCCCATGCTGCGACGGCTCGACGACCTCGCCGCCCACCTGGCCACGCGCGGTGACGCTCTCGCGCTGCTCGGTCTCGGCTCGGCCGGCGCCGAGCACGACCGGCTCGACGAGCACTCCGACCTGGACTTCTTCGTCGTCGTCGAGGATGCCGCCAAGCCCCGTTACCTGGAGTCCATCGACTGGTTGCAGGCACCTTGCCCGGTCGCGTACAGCTTCGCCAACGACCGGAACGGACGCAAGGCGCTGTTCGCCGACGGGATCTTCGTGGAGTACGCGGTCTTCACGCTTGAGGAGCTGGCCCGGGTCCCCTTCCACGGCGCGCGGGTCGTCTGGCAGCGCGACGACGCGCCCGCCGGTCTGGCGGAGGACGGAACGCCACCCGCCGGCCCGCCGTACGACACGGTGGAGTTCCACCTGAACGAGGCCCTGTCCAACCTCTACGTCGGCCTGCACCGCGAGTTGCGCGGCGAGCGGCTGGCCGCGGCTCGCTTCATCCAGTCGTTCGCCGTCGACCGGGTGATCGCCCTGCTGCGCCTCACTTCCGCTCGGGCGCACCACCGCCGTGATCCGTTCGAGCCGAGCCGGCGCGTGGAGCAGGCGTATTCGCCGGAGGTGTTGCCGTTGGCCGAGATGGTCCCCGGTTACGCGCGCAACAGGCAGGCCGCCGCGGTCACTCTGGCCTGGCTGGAGGAGCGGTTCGCGGTCGACCTCGTGATAGCGGACGCCATCCGAGGGCTTCTGTCCGGCCCTCGGTAGGACCCCGCCCCCATGAGGGCCGCACCGGTCCCCGCTCCTCGACCCGGCCATGACGGGCGACGCCGCGGTGGTGCGGGCTCGCCGGAGCACTGGTACCTCGTCCTGTTCGGGGCCGCTGGTGCTGATCCCGCAGGTGGATCACAGTGACAGTGCCGCGGGGGCGGGCTGTCGGCCCGCCCCCGGGTCGTGGCCCTGGTCAGCCGTTCGCCGCGGCGAACGCGGCGGCTCCGCCGACGATCGGCAGCATGACGGTGCTCTTCGTCGTGTCGAGATACAGTGTCGCGCCGGGGGCGGGCCGGATGGTGTAGTCGTAGTCGCTGGACAGCAGGACGACGCCGAGACGGTGTCCGGCCGCGAAGACGTAGTCGTGGGGCTGCAGGTCGAAGTCGAGGCGATAGGGCGTGCCCGGCTTGACCGGCTCGGTCCGCGAGATCGACTTACGGTTCTGCGGATCCACCCAACCCCGAGTGATGATCTTCGCCTTGCCGTTCTGGTCGTAGTCGACGAGCAGCGCCGTGACGTTCGCGGCCGGCTGGCCGAAGGACATCCGCAGCGAGACCCGCGGCGTGCCGCTGAGCCGGACCGCGCCGGTCAGCGTCCCCGACTTGTAGGCGAGGCGGTTGGGAGACGTCGCGGCATCGGCGAGGGTCTGCGCCCGCTTCGACGCGTCGTCGACGATCGTCTCGGTCACCGGCTTGCCCTGGCGGGTCTTGTCGTCGGTGAGGACGCCGGAGGCCCCGTTCGTGCCGGGCGCCAGATTGAGCTCGGTGTCCGCCGCGGCAGGTTCGGGCCACTCGGGGTACTCCACCAGCGTCCTGTCCTCGCGCTGGATCAGGGCCCGCGGGTCGTTCTCCACGCCGTTCTCGTAACCCCACAGGTAGCGGGTGAACCAGCGGTTGAGCACGTTGACGCTGGGGGAGCCGCCGTGCCCGCCCTGATGCAGATAGATCTTGTGCGGCACCCCGCGCGCCTTGAGCGCCTCGTACCACTGGGCGGCGTGCTTGGTCTTGACGTTCCAGTCGTTGAGCCCGTGCGCGACCAGCACGGCGGCGTGGACCCTGCCGACGTCGTTCATGTAGTTGCGCTCGTCCCAGAAGGCGCTGTAGTCGCCGGTGACCCGGTCCTGTGCCTTCGCGAGCTCCTCGATGACGCTTCGGCAGATCTGCTTGTCCGCGCGGGTGTAGACGTACTCCGCGAGTACATCGGTGTCCTCGCCCTGGTAGCCGCCCGGGGCGACCACGGCGCCGTTCGCGCGGTAGTAGTCGTACCAGCTCGAGATCGCCGAGATCGGCACGATGGCCTCGAGACCATCGACACCGGTGCTCGCGACGGCGTTGGGCAGGGTTCCGTTGTACGACGTGCCGATCATGCCGACCTTGCCGGTCGTCCACGTCGCGTCGACTTCCCTGCCGGTGGCGTCGTATGCCTTGGCGCGGCCGTTGAGCCAGTCGATGACGGACGTCGCGCCGATGGTCTCGTTGCGCCCACCGGTGGTGGGACAGCCGTCGGACTTGCCGCTGCCCAGCGACTCGGCGTGGACCACCGCGAAACCGCGCGGCAGCCAGTTGGACTCGTGGCTGGTGCTGATGGCGGGCTGCGGCCCGGTGCCCGCAGCGGAAGCGTCGGCCCCGTCTGCCGCGTCGGTGGTGGCGGCGTTCAGCCGCTCGTCGGACGCCGGATCCTTCAGCGAACCACCTCGGTTCATCCAGCCCTTGCCCGGGCGGAGTGCCTGGTTGAGCTCGTGATCGACGTTGTGGTTCGTGACCGGATTGCCCCCCGCGTAGTAGGGGCTGACCTCGTACACGACGGGCGACTTCAGGCCGGCCGTCTCGGTCTCTCTGAGCCGGGTGACCTCGGCGTGCACCCGGTCGTTCCGGCCGTCGCCGTCACTGTCGACGGGAGTCTCAATCCACACTTCCTCGCGGATCCAGTCGTTGCGGTTCGACGAGAACACCGGCTGGGCCATGCCGTCAGTGAAGACCGGTCCCACGGACGGGGCGGCGGCCGCGCCGACGGGTGTCGGAGTCGCCGCGATCCCGGCGAGGGTCATGCTGGCGGCGAGACCCAGCGCGGCAGCGCCGCGACGTACTGATTTCGGACTGCGGAACGCGGTTGGTGCGACAGGGCCCGTCACCTGGCGGGGCATCGACATCGGCAAACCTTCCCGAACGATCATCGCGGGGCCGGAAAACGGCCCCAAAAAGGGGGCACGGGACCGAAAAGGATGGCCCCGGGAAGGCTCGATGCTAGGGGCACAGGTGCGGAATGTCTTCGGACGGCTGCCTTATCTCGATCGCGGTATTTCCGACAAATGTCGAGCAAGGTCTCGGCGGCGGCCGACCACCGCGCGCACGGCACCGGACGCCGGTGAGCACCCCCGGGGCGGCCTGTCTCTCTCTGGGGGAGGATCGGCCGTCCCGAGAGCCCCGGTTCGTACGGACTCCCGCCAGGGGGACGCACCGGGCACCCCCCGCCGGCTTCCACGTCTCCTGCATGAACAGCGTGTTCCACGGTCGGCCGGGCGTGAGTAGGGGGTGCGCTGAACCGGGGCGCCCTGGCGGAAACTCCCCGCCAGGGCGTCCTCGTGGCTCACTTCGTGAAGGCGACGCTGATCGTGTGGCTGTCCTCGTGCATCCGGTAGCCGGTGATCCTGCCGTCGGCGACGGTGAAGTGCAGGGCGAACTCGTTGGTGAACGGCTTCCCCGTGGACACCACGCCGAAGCGGCTGCGACCGGTAACCACGGCGTGCCCGTCCTCGATCACGGTGGCGTCGATCGTGAACTCCTCGGCCGGGGTGAGCTCCTTGCCGAGCAGGGTGAAGAACTCGGCGATCTCGTCCTTGCCGGATCGGGCCCCGGTCCAGGGCACGTTCGGCGCGCCGGGGACGAGGAAGTCCACGCGGTCCGCGAACAGGTCGAGCAGGCCGGGCAGGTCCCCCTCCCCGAAGCGGGTGAAGAAGGCGTCGACGATCTCGGGGGTGGTCTGGGGTGCGACGGTCATGTCCGGTTCCGATCTCTCGTGGGGTGCGCGCGTCTCAGGGGGAGGCGCACGGCGAATTTCCAACTGAATGGTTGGAGTATGGCACGCCCAGGAGTGGATTTCCAACCAGTGAGTTGGAGTCCGGTAGTCTTGCCGCATGGCATGGGACACCGCGAAGACGAGACGGCTCCTCCTCGAGGCCGCCGTGGAGGAGTTCGCCGAGCACGGCCCCCAGGGCGCGCGGGTGGACCGCGTCGCCGCCCGTGCCGGAGTGAACAAGGAGCGGATCTACCAGTACTTCGGCGGCAAGCAGCAGCTCTTCACCGCGGTGCTGGAGGCCGAGCTGGCCAAGGTCGCCGCGGCCGTGCCGCTCACCGACGACGAGGTCGCGCACCTGGGTGAGTACGCGGGACGCGTTTTCGACTATCACTGCGCGCATCCGCACTTCCTCCGGCTTCTCGCCTGGGAGGGCCTGCAGGACGGCCAGGTCACGGTGGCGGCCGAGGACGAGCGGGCCGCGCACTACGCGGACAAGCTCGCCGCGTTCGCCAAAGCCCGGCACGAGGGGACGATCACCGGCGAGGTGGATGCCGCACACCTGCTCTACGCGGTGTACGCGCTCGCGACCTGGTGGTTCACCGCCCCGCAGGTCGTACGCATGATGATGGCCGGAGCCGACGACGACACCCAGGAAACGAGGCGGGCCGGGCTGGTCCGGATGGTGAACCGCCTGACCTCCTGAGACGGCCCTCCTCCGGCGAGGGGCGGAACGGCCGACGAGCGGGCGCGGTTCGTCCGACCGGACCCGGGCGGGGCCACACCGTGGCCTGCATCCGGCTCCGGCTGGTCCCGGGAACATCCCGGAGACCAGCCCGACCCGACGACCGTCACCGGCGCCGAACGACCCGACGACCGTCACCGGCGCCGAACGACCCGACGACCGTCACCGGCGCCGAACGGGCCGGCCGTCAGGGAAGGTTCAGCTGCCAGGAGACGCCGAAGCGGTCGTTGGTCCAGCCGAAGCGCTTGCTGAAGCCGTAGCAGTCGAGCGGCATCAGCGGCACGCCGTCCTGCGACAGTGCCGCGTACAGGCGCTCGAGCTCCGCTTCCGACTCACACTGCACGTACAGCGAGATGGACGGGGTGAAGGTGAAGGCGTGCGATACGTGGCTGTCGATGGCCATGTACTCCTGGCCCGCCAGCGTGAACACGGCGTGCTGCACGGTGCCCTCCGCGCCGGGCCCCTCGGAGCCGTAGCGGACCAGGCTGCGGACCTCGGCGTCGTCGAACAGCGACGTATAGAAGGTGATCGCCTCCTCGGCGACGCCTTCGAACATCAGGAACGTGGTGATCTTCTGCGCCATCGGATGGACTCCTGTCAGCGGTGTGGAAGGTGACGGCATTCGTGTCTCGCGGAGTATCCGGCCCGAACGGCACCCCCTGATCGGCCGAGGAGGCGGAGGCGAAGGCGACGGACGGTCCTCGCGCGAAAGTCAGGAAGGCCGCGCGCACGCCGAGGAGGCGCGTACGGATCACCTGCCGGTGGTCTCCAGGTGCCGGACGACCTTCCTGAGGGACTCGGCGAGCCCGCGACGCTGTTCGCTGTCCAGCTCCTTGACCACGAAGGCCTCCTGCCGGTTGAAGTCGGGGAACAACGAGCGCATCAGCCGCTCTCCAGACGAGGTCAGCTCCAGCATGACACGGCGCCCGTCCGTCGGATGGGGGAACCGGCGCAGGTGCCGATAGGACTCCAGGGTTTTGAGCACGCCGGTGAGCGTGCTCTTGGAGATGCCCGCCTCGGCGGCGACGTGCCGGGTCTCACTCTCGCCCCAGATCCACACGACCCACATGACGACGAAGCCGGTCCAGGTGAGCCCGGTGTCGCGGAGCACGGTCTGCTCCAGGTGGTTGCGGATCGCCGAGGACGCCCGATAGATGTTCGAGACCGCCCACATCGCCTCGAAGTCGACATTGAGTTCGCCGAGACGGTCGCCGATGGCGTCCTCGGTCTGGCGCAGGGTGTGGTGTCCGGTCATGGGCAGCACGTTACGGCCGGTTGGCGTATTCAGCGAAATATCCCCAACCACGTGGTCGGGACGGTGCCGGCTGTCGCCCCCCTCCCGATGCCGAACGATCTCCGGCCGTGACCTGCCGGCGCCGGTGCGCTGGGCGCGTGAGGCGGAGGACGCCGGATTCGGACTCGGTCATGATCAGCGAGCACGTCGCCGCGCGGGTGGCCGCCGCGGCGATCCTGGCTCCGCCGCCGCCCTGGGCGTGCCGGGGGAGGCACTCACCTCCTGACCCGAACTCGTTCTGCTCGCGGCCGTCCGGATCACCCCTCGGCGAGGGCCAGCAGCCTGGTCACCGTGTTCCAGTTGCGTGCCGTGGCGGTGACGTTCAGCCTCTTCGCCAGCAGCGGTTGCAGCCGGGTGCGGCGCAGCCCTTCGGGGAAGTACGTGTACAGCTCGCGCCTGCCGACGCGCATCTCCTCCGGTGCGTAGGCGGCCGGATCGATGCCCTCCAGTAGCGCCCGGTCGGGCGTGTCGGCCAGGAACATCACCGCGAACCTGGCCGGATCCCGCACCTCCAGCGGGTTGTCCTCGACCACCTGGCGCAGCTCGGCGGCCGTCCGCACGATGACGGGGACCGTGAGGCCCAGCTGCCCGGTGATCTCGCGCTCGATGAGGGACGCGATCCGCTCGGGCCGCTCATCGGCCGAGGCGAACACGGCGTTGCCGCTGCGCAGGTGCGTTCGCACCTCGGTGTGCCCGAGCTTCTCCAGCAGCGCCCGCAGATCGGCCATGGCGACTGTGGTGCCCGGATTGACGTTGATCCCCCGCAGCAGCGCCACGTACCGCATCGTGCTTCCCCTTCGTCTCCTTCGGTGACGAGGGAAACGCTACGGCGGTTACCTGTCGGCCGGTGTCACGTATCTGCCGCCATGTCCCGCCGTCATGTTCTGGGCGGTGAGCGGCGGGGGACCGACCTCACGATCCCGCGGCGAGGGTCCGCCGGTAGGGGGCGAGACTGTCCAGCCACTCGGCCAGTGCCCCGGACTCCTCCCACAGCTCGTACAGCTCGTTGTCGTCGGGACGCGCCGCGCGGTCGAGCGTGGCGTGGGCGAGGTCGCGCAGGGGGCCGGTCACGGTGAAGGGATGCTGCTCCAGCCACCGCGCGGCGTTGACGTTCGGCTCGGCACCGGCCAGCCGCGCGCCGATCAGGCAGGCCACGGCGACGGCCGCGGACAGCTCCGGAGCATCGACATAGTCCTCCTCGGCGAGGATCTCCCTCATGGTCGAAGCCAGCCCTCCGGGCAGGTCCTCCAAGTCGCCGAGATGGCCGAGAGCGTCGAGCACCCCATCGTTGTCGAACGGCCCCATGCCCCACGCACCCACGCTGAACCTCCGGAATCTGATCGGTCGCACGCGAGCCTAGTGATCGCCTCCGACAATCCCTCCGCCTCGCGACGCGTCCGCCCGGATCCGCGCCCGTGACGGGCGGTATCCTCCCGGACGCTCCCTAGGTGGATCAGCGCCCGCCGCTGGGCAAGCAGGAGGAGCCGGCGGGACTGAAGGCGTTGAAGGCGGAGATCTCCCACCGGTGGGGCGTGATCGACCTGCTGGACGTGCTCAAGGACGTCGCCCATGTCACCGACTACACCACCGCCTTCACCTCGGCCCGGGGATCATGGTGTATTGGCGCGTGGAGCGCCGCATTGTGTGCATCTACAGCCAGGTGACCAGCACGACCGCCTCGGAGGTGGCCTCGATGATCGAGGTCAGGTGGCCTGGTAGAGCGTTTCGGCGAGTCCGCTGAGCCCGCCGAGGTTCACGCCGGCGGCGAAGCAGGCGAAGACGGGGACGGCTAGTGCTCCGTTCCTCAACGGAGGTTGCGAACGCGCTGCAGGGAAACCGAGATTGTCGGACCTGCCTTCCTGATGCCAGGACCGGGATGGAGCTGTACTTCCGGTAAGGAACGTCGTACTAGCACGGCGACCGGCAACGACACCATCTGAAATCTCACGTTCTGCGGGCGGCGCACGTCTACCAGCCAGGAGAAGGGAAACGCAGATGAGCACTCGACACATCGTGATCGAGACCCGCCTTGGACCGATCACGCTCGTTGCAAAGGGCGAGACGATTGCCGGCCTGTACTTCAGGCACCACGTCCGCCGGCCCTCGCAGGAGACGTTCGGCCCCGAGGTCGCCGGCTCCACGGACCCGCTGCTGAACGAAGCTGCCCGACAGCTGCGCCACTACCTGGCGGGTCGGCGCAGGCAGTTCGATCTTCCGCTCGCCGCCGAGGGTGACGCGTTCCAGCACGCCGTCTGGGACATCGTGAAGAGCATTCAGTGTGGTGACACGACCACCTACGGTCGGATCGCCGAGCAGGTCGGGGACCGCAGTCTCGCGCAACGGGTCGGACAGGCCGTGGGTGCGAACCCGCTGTGCGTCTTCGTGCCGTGCCACCGCGTCGTCGGCTCTAATGGCTCCCTCACCGGATACGCCGGCGGACTGGAACGCAAGCGGGCGCTGCTGGAGCTTGAGGAGCCGCCTGCGGTCAGCGCTGGACGGTTGTTCTGACCGTAAACCTCACGTTTGTCACCGAAAGTATGTCGTCAATGGGATGGACATGAAACAACCGTTCGAGAACGTGGTCGCGCAGCACGGCGCAACCGTGCTGCGCGTCTGCCGGGTCGTCCTCGGCCCGCACGACGCGGACGACGCATGGTCGGAGACCTTCCTCTCCGCCCTGCGCGCCTATCCCGACCTGCCTGAGACGGCGAACGTGGAGGCATGGCTCGTGACGATCGCGCATCGCAAGGCGATCGACGTGCTGCGTGTCGCGAAAAGGAATCCCCTGCCCGTCGACGAGGTACCGGAAGCACCGACGGGGCGGGACATCCCGGACTCTGGGGACTCTGACCTGTGGGCCGCGGTGAAAGGGCTCCCGAGCAAACAACGCCAGGCTGTCGCCTACCGCTATGTGGCGGGGCTGGCATACGCCGAGATCGCGGAGATCCTCGGCGGCACCATTGAGGCGGCCCGAAGAGCCGCCGCAGACGGGCTCAAGAATCTCAGGAAGAAATATCCGGGCGCGATCACGAGAGGAGCATCATCATGAACGACATCCGCCACGATGACGACATGGCCGCCCTGCTGTCGACGCCTGTGGACGCCGGCACTCTCAGTCGGCTCCACCGCCGTCTGGAGCAGGCGGCAGAGCGAGCCAATCTCGTCGATGTCGCTTACACCACCATCGACTCACCTGTCGGCAAGTTGCTGCTCGCCGCCACCCCGGAGGGGCTGGTCCGCGTGGCGTACGCCCGCGAAGACCACGATCGAGTCCTGGAAGCCCTCAGCCAGAAGCTCAGCCCGCGCATCCTGCGCGCCCCGAAGCGGCTGGACGAAGTGGCTCGCGAGATCGACGAGTACTTCGCCAAGCACCGCCAGGTCTTCGACCTGAAACTGGACCTGTCCCTGTCTCGCGGATTCCGGCGCCTCGTGCAGACGCATCTGCCCGAGATCGGGTACGGCCAGACCCGCAGCTACCGAGACATGGCCGAGCTCGTCGGCAACCCCAAGGCCGTCCGAGCGGTGGGCACCGCCTGTGCGACCAACCCGCTGCCGATCGTCGTCCCGTGCCACCGCGTGCTGCGTACCGACGGCACGCTCGGCGGTTACATCGGCGGACTCGAGGCCAAGACCATGCTGCTGAACCTGGAGGCCGCGGCATGAGCATCGCGAAGGCGACCGGGAGGAAGACGGATCGGTGGTACAGCCGCGTCGAGTCCGGCGACTGGGAGGCGATCACCACAGAGGTCAACGAGTATGGCGGCGCACTGCTGCCGCAACTGCTGACCCCGGAGGAGACCGTGGAGATCAGGGAGCTGTACGAGCAGGACGGCCTGTTCCGCAGCACCGTCAACATGGGCCGGCACCGCTTCGGTGAGGGCCAGTACCGATACTTCAACGCGCCGTACCCAGAACCGATCGAGCGGCTCAAGCAGGCGCTGTACCCGCGGCTGCTTCCCATCGCCCGCGACTGGTGGACCAAGCTCGGCCGGCCCGCACCGTGGCCGGACTCGCTTGATGAGTGGCTTCAGATGTGCCACGACGCCGGCCAGACGAAGTCTTCGGCGATCCTGCTCCACTACGGCGAGAAGGATTGGAACGCTCTGCATCGCGACCTGTACGGCGACCTCGTGTTCCCGTTGCAGGTCGTGATCAACCTCAACGAGCCCGGCGTGGATCACACGGGTGGCGAGTTCCTGCTGCTGGAACAGCGCCCGCGCGCCCAGTCGCGGGGCACGGCCACGCTGCTGCCGCACGGTCACGGATACCTCTTCACCACCCGTGACCGACCCGTCAAGTCCGCCCGCGGATGGTCCGCCGCGCCGGTTCGACACGGCGTATCCGCCATCCGGTCCGGCGAACGTCACACCCTCGCTCTCGTCTTCCATGACGCCGCATGAGCGACGCGACGAAGACGTACGCCCTTCTGGGGGCGGATGGCCGTCCCTATCGGTCTGCGGTCAAGGGGCTGTGGGGCGGCCATCGCGACTCGAAGATCTACGGGCGACTCGATTGTCCCGCCGCGCTGCGCGCCGTCGCTCGCGGCGGCTACGTGAAGCACCGGGTCTTCTTCGCTGACGAGGCCACGGCGGTCGCCGCCGGGTTCCGCCCCTGCGGAGCCTGCTGCAGGGACCGCCATCAGACGTGGAAGACCACCCGGGAGAACGGCGAACGATGGAAGCCCTGACCAGCCCCTTACTGAAGGCGTCAGCGAGTTATGACGCGGACCTGACGGCTACGGATGCCGAGGTCGCGACCGTCATCAGAATTGCTCGCGACCGCCGTGCCCGCGATATCGCGATCGGCTCCGGCCGCACCCCTCACGCCCTTGCGACCTCACGCCTGATCGAATCGGCCTGGGATCGCACAGGAGGCGGAACTCTCGATACGATCACCTGGCCCGAGACCGGGGCCTCCTGGCTGCGTCACGCGTCACGGTTCGCCGCCGCCGACCCCGACCTGTGGGTGATGGTCGGGCCGGCAACCGGCTGGGCACAGATGACCCGGCGGCTGCTGTGGTCGACTCCCTGGAGCCCCGCACGCACCCTCGCGACCGCCGCAATCGGCGACCCGCGCACTCTCGCACTGGTCGGACTGACCAATCTGGACGGCCTGACCGGCGCAAACGCAGACGGTACCTCCTGGCTCGTTGCGCACGATTCGCTCGTGCACCTCACACACACGGAGGGCAAGCGATGACAGCGCTGTTCACTCCGGAGATCCCCGAGCGTGACGGAGGAGAGGTCGCCCCGGGCGCCACCCTGGTCCCCGATTGGCTGACTCGGGAACAGCAGAAGTGGATCGTGGATCAGTTCCGTGAGTGGGTGCAAGGCCCTGTCCCCATCCGCGCCGCGAAGGTCCGCGGACACGAGATGTCGGTGCGCACCGTATGTCTGGGCTGGCACTGGCAACCGTACAAGTACACGCGAGAGGCCACCGACGTGAATGGCGCCCGTGTCCTTCCGTTCCCCGACTGGATGATCCGCCTGGGACGGGATGCCCTCAAGGCCACTCGCCACGACGCAGCCGCGATCCGCTCCTATACGCCCGACACCGCGCTGGTGAACTACTACGACGCGGAGGCCCGGTTGGGAATGCACCAGGACAAGGACGAGATCTCCCGCGCCCCGGTCGTATCGCTGTCCATCGGCGATAGCTGCACGTTCCGATTCGGCAACGCGGAAAGCCGCGGCAAACCCTATGCCGACGTGCTGCTGGCCTCCGGCGACCTCTTCGTCTTCGGCGGACCCGCCCGACTGGCCTACCACGGTGTCACCAAGGTGCACGAGAGCACCGCCCCCGAGGGATGCGGACTCAGTCGCGGCCGGATCAACATCACGATGCGCATGACCGGGCTTGACGGGTGATCGGATGACACAGGACGCAAGCAGCACCACCGCCGACCCCGGCGTCGTCGTCGGGGACGACGGGCTCGCCCGGCCCGCATGGGCAGCCGCTGCCCCTCTGCTGCGCGACTACTACGACACAGAGTGGGGCATGCCGGTCACGGACGAACGCGGCGTCTACGAGCGTGTCAGTCTCGAAGGATTTCAGGCGGGTCTGTCCTGGGCAACGATCCTCCGCAAGCGACCCGCATTCCGTGCGGCATTCGACAACTTCCTTCCGGACGCGATCGCTGCGTACACCGAGACCGATGTCGCGCGGTTGATGGCCGACGTCGGCATCGTGCGCAACCGGCAGAAGATCCAGGCGACCATCACCAATGCCCGCGCCACCATCACGCTGCGTGAGGAGATGGGCCTGGCCGAGCTGGTGTGGTCCTTCCGACCCGAGAGCACGCCCTGCCCCCAGACCTTTGCAGAGATCCCCACGAAGTCCGCCGAGTCGGTCGCGTTGTCAAAGGAGCTGCGCCGACGCGGATTCGCCTTCGTCGGCCCGACCACCATGTACGCGCTCATGGAGGCGATCGGCATCGTCGACACCCATCTGCTCGGCTCGCATCGACGGGGCAGCTCTGGAATCTGGACATCGTGACCCTCCTACACCTGATCCCGAACGGTCCCCCTGACTTTGAGATCGCTCTACGGATGCTGGCTGCCCACGCGATCCCAGGAGCCGAAGAAGTCGACATCCCGGGCCGCACCTACACCCGGCTTCTGACCCACGCAGGAGCCCCCGCACGGGTGAAGATGACCTTCGCCGAGGAAGGGGTCGTCGCGAACCTCCCTGACGAGGTGCCTGACGCGCAACTCACTGTCGAGGAGGCGCGTCGTGCCCTGCTTGCGCTCCCCGGCATCGGCCCTTGGACCGCGGACTACCTCACAGTGCGCGCGATGCAGCATCCCGACACCTTCGCTCCCGGCGACTTGGTCGCCCGCAGGGCGCTTGGAGCGCCGACAACTACTGGATCGAGACGCACCGCGCGACCGCTGCCACGTACTACTTCCCGAGTCTCGCGGACAAGAGCGCCCGATCGGCTCAGCTCGGCATGGCGGTCGGAGACCTCCTCCAATCCGCCATGATCTGCGGTGGCATCGACGTGATGCCCTTCACGATCCGCGACGAGAGCCTCGTCGTCGTAGCGTGCAGAGGCTACGAGATCGTCGGCATCTCGATCATCGACCCAAGTGGCGATGTCCCACGCGACGTCGTGACATGGATGGAGCCGACCCACGCGGCGTGGGTGGAGCAGGTGCTCAAGATCGAAATTCTGCGTGATGCCCGCGAGGCGGCCATCGACCGAGTGATCGTCCGGGACGGCACGGCGACAGAGGCCATCTACAAGGCCCTTGGCCTGCACCCCATCGAGGTGACCGCATGACCGAGGCATCACGGACGCCCACGCCCCCACCGGATTAGACCGGACGCGTCTGCACATCGACGAGGAGATTCCTGTCGCAGCAGGCTTCGCCTCTTCAATCCGTGGTCGTTCAGCGGCCCGACTCGCGAATGCTCAGCACCGCGTTCGACACCCCGACGTGGACCGATCTGTAATGGCGCCACCGCGGGCATGCGACTGCCATGAAGATCCATTCGCATGACGTGTGCAAAGCCGGAGCAGTGCGCTCGGGACTCCCTCCGACAGGGTCGCTCGGTCGTCCCATTAGACACCGGCCTTCGCCCGTGAATCCTCACCGCCAATCTCACGTATCGGCTTCGACCAGCGTCTTCGAAATGTCACCACGCCTGCTGGCGGACCGGTGGCGGCTACCGACAGAAAGGACAAACCCATGTGATCGGGTTGTGACCAGGTGGTCCCCTTCGGTCCACGACGCGAAGGCTGCCCTGCGGTCAGGGCTTCGCCGGCTCGGTGAGCCGGGCTTCGAGGTCGGCGATCATCTGGGTGAGCAGGCTGGTGTTCTCGCGCCGGACCGTCTGCGGGCCGAGTTTGTCGATGCCGGCGACCTTCGTGATGCACTCGTCGGCGGCTCGGACCATCGTTTCGAACTCCTTGCTGGCGATCGAGTGAGGGTTGCTGACCTCGAAGGTGATGGGGCGGTGCATGTCCTTCACCGACGTCATCACCGCTCGTGCGGCCGACATGGCGTCGCGGGCGCTGAACTCGTCGCCGTGTCCGTGGCGCATGTAGCGGATGACCCAGGCCCGGCGCCGGGCAGAGTCGCGCCGGGCGAGGTTGGCTGAGATGGTCGATGTCGGCTCTGCGGCGGCTCCGTCGTGTTCGCGCAGCATCGGCAGCACGGTGGCCGGGGACGGATGTCGGCCGCCAGGGCGGCCAAGTCGAGACCGCGGCCGAGCCGCTTGCGCTTGTGCACCACGAGTGTGACGGCGACCCCTGCCGATCGGAGCTCGCGGGCCAGGGCGACGGCCTTGTCGAGCTCGGGGCGGGTGGTGGCGCGGGTGGAGATCTTCTCGGAGAGGATCCGGGTGACGCCGGCGGCCTTGAGCGCGTCTAGCTGGCGCGATTACAGAGAGTTACTTTGGGGTGCGCGGAGCCGAGTGGAGGGTCTTCGACGTTGTCGTACATGGTGACGTGGGGGAACCTGGCCCGGTCGTGGGGCGGCGGGGTGTTGCTCGGTGACGAGGAGTGTCCGTTGCCGAGCATGTTCGGGGTGATGATGAAGTACGTCGCCGGGTCGAGCGCCATGCCCGGGCCGATGAGCCATTCGTTGTCGTAGTGCTGGCCGGAGTACCACGTCGGATAGACGATCGCGTTGTTCCTGGCCTCGTTGAGCTCGCCGTACGTCTTGTACGCCAGGTTCGCGACGGGCAGCGTGATGCCGCACTGGAGCCGGACGTCGCCCAGGGCGAAGATCTCGTAATCCATGGGGCCTCCTCGCCGACCAGGCGGCCGTCTGTCCGATTTCTCCCGTGATGTCCACGTTAACCGTTCGGCCCACTTCCTCCGCCGCAGCGGCGGAAGGGGACTCCCCTCTCGTCTGGACGTTCGCCGATCCGGTCGAGCGGGACGGTTTAGGGTGCGATGGCGTACTCGGTGAACCAGCCGCAGGTATCGAATCCGAGGCGGCGGTAGACGGGCTCACCGTCCGAAGACGCCTGCAGGACCGCGGTGCGATAGCCCTCGTCGTACGCGGTGTGCAAGGTGGCCAGGGTGATGGCGCCGCCGTAGCCGCGCCGGCGGTCGGTCGCGAGGGTCGCGATGTTGTAGATCCCGGCGACTCCTCCGTAGAGGAAGACCTCGGCCGAGCAGACGGGGCGGCCGCTCGCGTAGCCGACCAGGTACCGGGCAGGGCTGTCGGGAGCGAGGGCCCACTCGGCGGCATCGGTGAAGAACCGGCGCACCGTGGCGGCCGGCGGGTCCCAATTCGCGGCCAGGACCATCGCGTAGTCGGCGAGCTGCTCCGGAGTTGTCACCAGGCGGACGTCCAGGCCATCGGCGTGCGGCTTCGGCAGGGCGGCACGCAGGTCCTTCCACATGCCCGCCTCGGTCTCGGATGCCTCCAGACCGGCACCCGTCAGGAGCGAGGCGAGGTCTGGTGGTGTGGAGGCGGGGCCGACCCACCAGGAGAAGGGGCGACCCGTCGCAGCCAGCGCACGGAGAGTCTCCTCCACGCGCGCGGGGGCGGTGTCTGCGGTGAAACGCGCCGCCGCAACGATATTGAAAGTGTCGTCGTCGAGCCCGCTGTCGGCGATCAGGAGGTCGTCCGTCTCCGTGACGGTTGAGCGCTCCATGCGACGGTGCAGGTGGCAGGCATGCTCGGCAAGGTTCTGCTCCATCTTGACCAGCAGATCAGGATCGCCGGGGACTGGGTGTTTCATCTCATTCATGCAGATCATCACATCATGCCGGTTTGTGGCACGGGCGCAATTTTCGGCCTGCGGCGCCTGGTGATCAGGGTGTCCACCGCCGCTCGGTCCGCGCCGCAGACCGTGCGGCCGGGGCACGGCAGGGCCCGGCCGCCTTGACCGACTCCTCCGCCGACGCATTCCCATAGTTGTGGTCGCAGAAGGAGCGGACCGGCGGCTCGTCCATGACGTCGTGGCGGTCCGCCGCGGCCTTGATGGCCAGCCAGAGAGAGGTTCGGCAACTCGTTGTCCCACTCTCCCCGACCATGGCCGTCCAACCGGCTGACCTCGCCCGCTTCGCTGGTGCACGTGCAAGTGTGGGCGCGCCTGGGCAGTAGCCTGCCAGCCCTTCGCCCGTGGGGATGTAGGTGATGTCGCCGTACCCAGCGGGATGAGCGCGGCCTGGCGCATCAGCCGGGCCCCCGCAGACGGCCGCACTGGTGGCCTTTGCGAGGCACGCCGTAGGGCGCGGGCGCAGCGGTGCACCAAGGTGATGCGCTTGAAGAACGCCGCATCCGCGACGGGGCGGGGCGAGCGCGGTCAGTGGTGGTATGCGTGGACGACGGCGTGCCCGAGGCCCCTGCCGATCAGCCACCGGTTGATCGGCACCGTCAGCACGAACGCGAGGGCGAGGGAGAACGCCAGGGCCGCCCAGAACAGCGCGGTCGCGAGACCTGCGTCCATCGCGCCGGGCACGGCGACCATCACCGTGTTGTCGATGATCTCCATGACCGCGATGGAGACGGTGTCCGCGGCCAGGGCGATCTTCAGGGCCCGGCGCATTCCCACGCCGGCCTTCAGCACGCCGCGCATCGTCAGCGCGTACCCGAAGACGAACGCGAGCACGATCGACAGGGCGACGGTGACGCCGCCGTGCAGTCCGGCCGCGGTGCCGATGACCATGCCGAGGACCTCGCCGATGGCGCAGCCGGTGAGGCAGTGCAGCGTCGCCTGGGCGGCGGTACGCCAGGATGTGCCCCCGCGCCCCGTGCCATCGTGCCCCGTGCTCCCGTGCCCGGCGTGGTCATGCCGCGCGCCGCCGTGTCCGGTGTCGTCGTGGCCCGCCCCGCTGTGCGTGTCGTGCCCGTGCGTGTGGTGTTCGCCGGTCGAGGGGGACTGGGCGGAGTGGGTGGAATGAGCGGAGTGGTCCATGGCGTGTCGTATCCCTTCCCGCGGAGCCGTTCGGCCCGTCGCACACGCCTACGATATACCCCCTAGGGGTATTCCGCGAGTAGTGGTGTCGATATCCAGGATCGCCGCGGGGGCCACGTCAGGACGGCGCGGCGCCCGCGGTCCTGCGGTACTCCCGAGGGCTGACGCCGCGAACCCGCTTGAAGGCCGTGCTCAGCGCGAAGGCGCTGCCGTACCCGACCTGCCCGGCCACCGCGCCGATGGTGGCGTCGGACTCCCGCAGCAGGTCGGCGGCCAGGGCCAGGCGCCAGCCCGTCAGGTACGCCATGGGCGGCTCGCCGACCAGCTCGGTGAAGCGCCGGTAGAGCGCGGCCCGCGAGGCGCCCACTTTCGTGGCCAGCGCGGACACCGTCCACGGGTGCGCGGGATCGCCGTGCAGCAGCCGCAGCGCCGGGCCCACCAGCGGATCGCCGGACGCGTGGTACCACCCCGGGGTATCCGCCTCCGGGCGGGAGAACCAGGACCGCAGCACGGTCACCAGGAGCAGGTCGAGCAGCCGGTCCAGCACGACCTCCTGGCCGGGGTCGTCCCTGGAGATCTCCTGTCCCAGCAGCGCGATGAGAGGGCTCTCCCACGCCTCGCCAGGCAGGGCCAGCAGCGGAGGCAACGCGTCCAGCAGTCGCCTGCTGATCTCCGAACTCGGCCGGTAGGTGCCGACGAGCAGCACGACCGGGCCGTCCAGGCCGTCTCCCCAGGTGCGTACGCCGAGGTGCATCGCCTCGGACAGGTCCTCGCCGTCGGGCGTGGTGCAGCGCTGCCCCGGATGGATCACCACCCGGGGCGGCGTGGCCGGGTCGTCGGCGAAGGTGTACGCGTCGGGGCCGCGCGTGATCGTGACATCTCCGGGGCGGAGCCGTACGGCGTCGCCGTGGTCGGGGACCACCCACGCCTCGCCGCGCACGACGGCGACCAGGGACAGCGGCGCCCGGTCCTCGATCCGCACGGACCACGGCGGGGTCATGATCGTCTGGAGCAGAAACGCGCCCTGGGCTCTCGGGCCGTCCACCAGTCTCGCGAGCGCATCCATGCCCCTCACTGTAGACGTCTGAACATGAAATTGAGCTTCTGAGCCATGTTCCGTCTCGGCGCGTCCAGGGTTGAATTGGATCATCGCAAGGTGAACGGCCACGGGGGCCGAGATCCGGGCACGACCGAAGGAGCAAGGATGTTGTTCGCGCTGACAGCCGTCTCGGCGGCCGTGGCACTCCTCCTGACCGGCGCGATCGCCGGTCTCTTCTACGGGTACTCGGTGTCGGTGATGCCCGCCTTCGACGGGATCGCCGTCGAGCAGGCCGTCTCCGCCATGCGCAGCGTCAACGAGAAGATCCTCAACGGGCGGTTCTTCGCCTCGTTCCTCGGCACGCCCCTCGCGTCCGCGGTGACGGGCGGGCTGCTCCTCGCGCTCGGCGAGACCCCGGCGGCCGTCCTGTTCTTCGCCGCCGCGGCGACGTACGTGCTGGGCGCGTTCCTTCCCACCGCCGTCGTCAACGTGCCGATGAACCGGGCGCTCGCGGAGGCGACCGTACCGGCCGACCCGGACGAGGCCGCGCGCCTCTGGGTGGAGTTCTCCGGGCGGTGGACCCGGTGGAACACCATCCGTGCCGTGTTCTGCCTGGTCAGCCTGCTCCTCGTCGGCCTCGCCGTATTCGTCTGGGCGCGCTCCTGATCGTGCGGGCGGCTGCCCGGAGAACCCACACCCACCACATCCAAGGGAGAAACAGTGAACACGACCCTCGTACTGGGTGGCACCGGCAAGACCGGCCGCCGCGTCGTGACCCGGCTCCAGGAGCGTGACGTGCCCGTACGGATCGGGTCGCGCTCCGGTGAACCCGCCTTCGACTGGGAGGACCCGGCGACGTGGGCGCCCGCGCTCCAGGACGTCGGGGCGGTGTACGTGTCGTACTACCCGGACCTGGCCGCGCCGGGGGCGCCCGAGGCGGTCGGCGCGTTCGCCCGGCTGGCGGTCGCCTCCGGCGCGCGGCGACTGGTCCTGCTCTCGGGCCGCGGCGAGGAGGAGGCCCAGGCCGCGGAGAAGGCGCTGATCGACTCCGGCGCCGACTGGACCATCCTGCGCGCGAGCTGGTTCGACCAGAACTTCAGCGAGGACTACCTGCTGGAGCCGGTCCTGGCCGGAGAGGTCGTCCTCCCCGCGGGTGACGTGGGCGAGCCGTTCGTCGACGCCGACGACATCGCCGACGTGGCGGTGGCGGCGCTGACCGGGAACGGGCACTCCGGCCAGATCTACGAGCTGACCGGTCCCCGGCTGCTCACCTTCGCCGACGCGGTCGCCGCCATCGCCGACACCACCGGCCGGGAGATCGGCTTCACCCGGGTCTCCCCGGAGGACTACGCGAGCGCGCTGGCCGCCGAAGGCGTGCCGGCCGACGTCATCGACCTGCTCGTCTACCTGTTCACCACGGTGCTGGACGGGCGCAACGCCTCCCTCGGCGACGGCGTGCGGCGCGTTCTGGGACGGTCGCCCCGCGACTTCGCCGACTACGCCCGCGAGGCCGCCGCCACCGGCGTCTGGAAGGCGGTGGACGCGTAGGCGCGAGCGCGTCCGACGACGCCCCGCGCGGGAGCCACGGAGTCGGCCACGGCGCGGGCCGCCGTCCTCAGCCGTGGGGAGGCCGCCGCGCGCGGTCGGACGTTCCGGGCGTGACCAGCCCCGACTCGTACGCGAAGACGACCAGTTGGGCGCGGTCACGCGCGCCCAGCTTCGTCATCGACCGGCTGACATGGGTCTTGGCGGTGGCGTGGCTGATGACCAGATGCCCGGCGATCTCCTCGTTGGACATGCCCGCCGCGACCAGGCCCACGACCTCGCGTTCCCGATCGGTCAGCCGTTCGAGCCCGGGTACGGCCACGGGCCGTGGCGGGGTGGAGACGTACTCCTCGATCAACCGCCGGGTCACCGACGGCGACAGCAGCGCCTCCCCCTGGGCCGCCACCCGTACCGACCGGAGCAGCTCGGCGGGCTCGATGTCCTTGACCAGGAAGCCGCTGGCGCCCGCGCGCAGCGCGGCGAAGACGTACTCGTCCAGCGCGTAGTTGGTCAGGATCACCACGCGCACCCCGTCGAGCTCGGGATCGGAACCGATGCTCCTGGTCGCCTGGATCCCGTCGAGGAAGGGCATCCGGACGTCCAGCAGCGCCACATCCGGCCGTAGCGCGCGGGCCAGCTCGACCGCCGCGCCGCCGTCGCCGGCCTCACCCACGACCGTGATGTCCTCGGCCAGTTCGAGCAGCGCGCGGAATCCCGCGCGGATCAGCGGCTGGTCGTCGGCCAGCAGGACCCGGATCACGGCCGTCCCACCGAAGGGAGCTCAGCATGCACATGGAACCCGCCCTCCGGACGCGGTCCGGCGGTGAGAGATCCGCCGAGCGCGACGACGCGCTCGCGCATTCCGATCAACCCCATTCCGTGGCCGGCGGCGCTCCCGCCGGACCGCCCGTCGTCCACCACACGGACGACGATCTTCTCCGGATGGTATTCGGTCGTCAGGGTGATCGACGCGGGGCCCGCATGGCGCAGCACGTTCGTGAACGCCTCCTGCACGATGCGGTAGGCCGTACTGTCGATCTCGCCGGGCAGATCGCGGCGATCTCCGACGACGACGCTCCGTACCGGAAGACCCGCCGCCTCGGCTCTGGACACCAGCCGGGGCAGCCGGGCGAGCCCGGCCTGCGGGGTGTCCTGGTCGGCCTGCCTGAGCACGCCGAGCGTGGCGCGCAGCTCGTGCATCGCCTCGCGGCCGGACTCCTTGATCGCGGCCAGCGCCTCCCTGGCCCGCTCGGGCCGCTGGTCCAGGAGCTGCATGGCGACGGACACCTGGACGTTGATCACCGAGATGCTGTGCGTGAGCGAGTCGTGCAGCTCCTGGGCGATCCACAGCCGCTCCTCGCCCGCCCGGCGCAGCGCCGTCTCCTCGCGGGTGCGTTCCGCCTCGATCGCCCGTTGCTCCACCTCGTGCAGGTAGGCGCGCCGGTTCCGCGCCACCTCGCCGAGGACCACCATCGCCACCAGCCACCCGCCGAGCAGGTTGAAGCCGTCACCCGGAGAGGGATCGGAGTCCGACAGCGCGATCAGGCCGTAGACGCCCGCGTCCATCACCACGGCGAGGACGATCGCCAGACGACGCCGGCCGAGGGACGCGGCCGTGTAGATCGCCGCCAGGGCGGGCGCGGAGGCGAAGATCCCGGGATAGCGACAGGCGTAGTAGGCGACGGCGCACGCCACCGTGATCACGCCGACCGGCAGCGGGGCGCTCCGCCGGAAGGCGAGCGCGGGCGCGGACACCGAGATCAGAGCGATGCCGAGCGTGTCCAGGGGCCGTTCGAACGGGCCCGAGCTCGACAGGCCGCCGTACGTGCCGCCGACGATCCCCGCCAGCGCGGCGACCGCGATCAACGCGTCGATCTTCCGGGCTTCCATCCTCGACACACTAGGCCAGCCGTTCCGGCCGGCCGACACCCGCGCGACGCAGATCGCGCGTACATCCCCCGTGGTACGCCCGGCCCGGGAGGGCGCGGCCTACAACGAACGATGTACGGCGAAGTGACTTCCCACGGGGGACGATCTTGCGAGATTCCGGGGAGAGCATGAACCGCATGAACAACCCACCCCTCGTGGCCGAGCGATCGGCCGAAGCCTCTCGTACCCGCGCGCCGGCCTGGATCGTCTGGTGGCTGCGGATCGCCGCCACCGGCCATCTGGTCGGGGTGCTCGGGCAGGCCGTGCTGGCCGGGCTGTTCGTCACCGGCAATGTGGACATGCTGACGCAGCACCGCGACAACGCCGGGGTCACCCACGTCATGCTGTACCTCCAGCTCGTCGCCGCGATCGTGCTGTGGCGCCCCGGCCGGGGCCCGAGCTGGCCCGCCTGGGCCGGCGCGGCGCTCGTCGCCCTGGAGACGGCGCAGGTCGTGCTCGGCCAGAACCGCATCCTCGCGGGACACTTCCCGCTCGGTGTGACGATCTTCGGCGCCTCGGCCGTGATGGCCGTCTGGACCTGGCGGAGCCTGCGGGTCCGCCAGGAGAACGGCCAGGGGAGCGGCGCATGACCTCGCGGAAGACCCTCCCGTCCCTTTCCCGGCGGGGCTTCCTGGGCGCGCTGGGCGGTGGCGTGCTCGCCGTCGCCGGGTGCGGCTCGCTCGGCGCCGAGACCGCGGGCCGGAAACTCGCCAGCACCCTGCCGCTGCCCGCGCCGTTCGCCGTGCCGCTGCCGATCCCCGCGGTCGCCCGGCCGGTACGGCCCGGCTTCTACGAGGTGGTCCAGCGCCCCGCCAAGGTGGAGATCGTCCCGGGGACGACGACCGAGGTGTGGGGATTCGACGGCACCTTCCCCGGGCCCACCTTCGACCTGCGGCGCGGAAGCCGCACCGTCGTCCGGGTACGTAACGAGCTGCCCGTCCCGACGTCCACCCACCTGCACGGCGGGGTCACCCCGGCGGACTCCGACGGCTATCCGACCGATCTGGTGGTGGCCGCCGGGCGGGGGTTCCGGCCGACCGGCGGGCACTCCCACGCCGGCATGCGCGTCGATCCGGACCAGTGGACGTTCCATTCCGGGGCGAGGGAGTACGTCTACCCCCTGGAGCAGCGGGCGGCCACGCTCTGGTACCACGACCACCGGATGGACTTCACCGGACCGCAGGTGTGGCGCGGGCTCGCCGGATTCCTGCTGGTACGCGACGACGAGGACGACGCCCTGCCGCTGCCGAAGGGCGACCGCGACATCCCGCTGATGATCTGCGACCGGGCCTTCGACGAGGACGGCGCCTTCCGCTATCCGTCGCTGGATCCCAGCCTGCTGGTCCGGGCCGGCGTCGACGACGCGTACATGGAGGGCGTCGAAGGCGACGTGATCCTGGTCAACGGCGCTCCCTGGCCGGAGCTGGAGGTGGACGCGGCCCGCTACCGGCTGCGGCTGCTCAACGCGTCCAACGCCCGCCGGTACCGGCTGGAGCTGCACCCGGGCGGCCGCTTCGTCCAGGTCGGCAGCGACGCGGGGCTGCTGGCCGCGCCGGTGGAACACGACGCGATCACGATGGCCCCCGCGGAACGGTTCGACGTGGTGGTGGACTTCTCCGCCTATCCCGTCGGCAGCCGGGTGACGCTGGTCAACACCCTGGGCGCCGGACCGGCACGCGACGTGATGCGTTTCCGCGTGGCCCGCAGGGCCGCCGACGACAGCGCGGTCCCGGCCCGCCTCTCGAGGCTGGAGCCGGTCGACCGTACCGCCGCCGTCGCCACGCGGGTCTTCGACTTCCGCAAGTCCGGGCAGTGGGCGGGCGCGTGGACGATCAACGGGAAGCCCTTCACGCCCGGCACTCCGCTGGTGCGGCCCCGGCTGGGGACCACCGAGGTCTGGCGCCTCACCAGTGACTTCCACCATCCGGTGCACGTCCACCTCGCGCACTTCCGGGTGCTGACCAGGAACGGCAAGGCGCCCGCGGCCACCGACGGGGGCTGGAAGGACACCGTGGACCTGCGCCCGTACGAGGTGATCGAGGTCCTGGTGCGCTTCGAGGGCTACCGCGGGCGCTACATGATGCACTGCCACAACCTCGAACACGAGGACATGGCGATGATGGCCGACATCGAGGTGGTCTGACCGCCGCCGCGCCGCGCACCCGTTCAGATGCCCGAACCGAGGTGGTCTGACCGTGTGTACGGATGCTTCGCGTACGGGGTGCTCCGGCGCGTGGGAGGACGCCCCGAGCCGCCGCGCGGGGGTCTCCGGTGGCGGCTTCCGTCACCATGCGGGAGAGTGATCGCGTGATTCGCCGATTTGTGACCGCTTTGTCGCTCGGGCTCCTGGTCGTGGCGGGTGCCTCCGGTTGCGGGACCGGTGCGCCGCTCAGCCAGGCCCTGGTGGACCGGGCCCGAGGCCAGGGCGCGGCCCCGGACCTCATCTACGTGGTCGAGATCCCCGGCTTCGAGCTCGCCGAGCAGTCCGTCGGCGTCGTCGGAGATGAGGGCTTCGGCAGCTTCTACGTCTCGCCGGAAGGCGGGCAGGTGGAGCTCCGCGTCGATCGCGGCACGTTCGGCGACGCCCTGTGCGCGGAAACGCCGCTCGCGCAGGCGGAACCGGGTTCCGTGGTCACGTGTGACCACGACGAGGCGGGCTGGTACCGGTCCGGGGGTGACCGGCACGAGTACGTCGCGGTCAGAGGCGATCATCTCATCCGGCTCGGCGGCCGTACGGGCGAGGTGGACCGCGCCGCGCTGAAGTCGGCGGTGGCCGGGGCGCGCAACGCGGTCGGTGACGGGGACGGAGCCGGACCCTCCCCGGCGGACGGCGGCCGCCCCTCCGGGCCGATCGAACGGGGCGACCTGCCGACCAGCGGTGACGGCGCCCCGAACAACGACGTCGGCGCGGGCGGCTGACCCCCTCCCGACTCGTGCGGACCCTGGTCGGAGCTCTGGCCTGCCGGGACTACATTCTGTTGGGCCGCGCGTGGAAGGTGGCCGACGGCCCCGAGGCTGTGCGATCACTCGTGCGATCAGTTGTGCGACCAGTGCGATCAGCTTGGAGACGGCTACAGGAGGCCGGGCCGCGGCTCGTGCCGTTCGCCAATGGTCCGGTCAGACGTGGGCTGATTTCCTGGAACCGCACTGATTGTCGCTTTTAAGGTAAAGAGGGGGGCCGGTGGCCGTCGAGCAACGCGGCATCGAGCTGGTTTCGCCGCAGGAGAGGTACGGCAGGCCCCGTGACCTGCTCTTCCTGTGGTCGGGAACCACGCTCGGCATCTTCACCCTGGTCTATGGCACAGTCGTCGTGTCGCTCGGCCTGAGCTTCCCGCAGGCCGTGGCCGCCATCGTCATCGGCAACCTGCTGGCCTTCCCGCTCGTCGGCCTGACCAGCCTGCAGGGACCGGCGGTCGGCACGTCGACGATGGCCGTCTCCCGTGCGGCCTACGGTCCCAAGGGCGCCCGCGCGCTCGGCTTCTTCGGCTGGCTGAACATGGTCGGTTTCGAGGCGGGCGGCATGGTGCTGATCACTTTCGCCGCGCTCGCGCTGCTCGACAAGGCGGGCGTCCACGACCAGGGCATCGGGCTGAAGGTCGCCGTGATCCTGGTCGCCGCGCTGATCCAGCTCGTGCTCCCGCTCGTGGGACACGCGGCCGTGATGAAGGCCCAGAAGTACTTCACCTGGGTGTTCGTCGCCATGTTCGCGATCATGGCGGTGCTGGTCGGCCCGAAGGTCGAGGTCGCCGCGACCGGAGGCGCCGACTTCGCCACCTTCACGGTCGCGGTCGCGCTGGTCATGTCCTGCGGCGGGCTCTCGTGGGCCCCGCTGGGCAGCGACTACTCCCGCTATCTCCCCGCCGACGCGAGCAGGAAGGCGGTCTTCGGCTACGCCGCGCTCGGCGGCTTCGTGCCGTACGTGCTGCTGATGACGCTCGGGGCGGCGGTCGCCACCGTGGTCACCGACGCGGGGGACCCGATCTCGGGCCTGCCCGGCGCGCTGCCCGGCTGGTTCACGGTGCCCTACCTGGTGCTCGCCATGGTGACGCTGTTCGCGGTGAACACCACCGACCTGTACTCCTCCGGCCTGAATCTGCAGGCGGCCGGGATCAACGTCAAACGCTGGGTCGCGGTCGTGGCCGACCTGGTGATCTGCGTCGCGATCACCTACGTGGCCGTGGTCTCCGACTCGTTCAACACGATGCTGAACACCTTCCTCGGCCTGCTGATCATCTGGCTGGCTCCCTGGGCCGGCGTCTACCTGTCCGACTGGCTGCGCCGCAGGGGCGGCTACGACGGCTCCGCGCTGTTCGACGAGAGCCCGGCGAGCCCGTACTGGGGCAGCGGCGGCGTGCGCTGGTCCGGCGTCGCGGCCCAGGTCGCGGGCATGATCGCAGCCGCGCTGTGGATCAACTCCACGGCGTTCGTCGGCCCGATCTCCCAGGCGACCGGCGGCACCGACTTCAGCATCTTCGCCGGCGTCATCGTGGCGGGCATCACCTATCTGGCGCTGGAGCGGCGTACCGCCGTGCAGCCCGCCCCCGCCGCCGCCTGACAACGAAAGGCACGACATCCCATGCCAGACCGCCACCTGCTCGACGTCGCCTACGGGCGGCGCCCCGCCGACCGCGTCATCACCGGCGGCACGCTGGTCAACGTACTGACCGGAGAGATCTACCCGGCCGACGTCGCGATCAGCGGCACCCGGATCGCGGCCGTCGGGGACCTGCCGGACACGCTGCGCGGCCCGGGAACCGAGATCATCGATGCCCGCGGCGGCTACCTCGTGCCCGGCCTGATCGACGGCCACCTGCACATCGAGTGCAGCAAGCTCTCGGTCACCAGCTTCGCCGACCTGGTCGTCCCGTACGGCACGACGAGCGTGGTGTCGGGCCTGGACCAGATCCTGGTCGTGGACGGCCTCCCCGGCGTACGGCGCTTCCTGGACGAGTCCAAGAACACCGGCATGCGGATCTGGTGGGGCGCCCCGGCCAAGGCTCCGTACACGGTGCCGGAGTCCACGGTCGGCCACACCTTCGGGCCGGAGCAGCACGCGGAGGCGCACGACTGGCCCGAGTGCGTCGGCGTGTGGGAGACCGTCCAGGAGATGGTGGAGCACGGCGACCCCGCCGTCATGGACGCCCTCGACCTGGCCGAACGCCACCGGCTGCCCGTCTTCGGCTGCGCGCCGCTGTCCGACGCCCGCCGGATCGGCGGACTGGCGGCGGCCGGCGTACGGCTCGACCACGAGTCCTACTCGCACGAGGAGATGCTGGAGAAGCTGCGCCTCGGCATCTACGCGATCGTCCGCGAGTCGTCGGTGGCGCACTTCCTGGAGGAGAACATCCAGGTCGTCTCCAAGGTCGGCGCGCGGCGGGTGGCGTTCTGCACCGACGACGTGCACGCGGCCGACGTGCTGGCCGGTGGCCACATGGACAAGCTGGTCCGGATGGCCGTGAAGGCGGGCGTCGACCCGGTGACCGCCATCCAGATGGCCACGATCAACTGCGCGGAGATGTACCGGATCGACCACCTGGTCGGCAGCATCGCCCCCGGCCGCTTCGCGGACGTGCTGATCGTGGACTCGCTGGACGACTTCCGGGTCCGCGAGGTCGTGGCCGGCGGCACGCCGGTCGCACGCGGAGGCGCCATGATCACCCCGACCGCGCCGCCGGAGCGCGGAGACGTGCGGCCGTTCCCCGTCCGCGAGATCACCGCCGCCGACCTGGCGCTCCGCGCGCCCGAGGGCGCCTCGCGCGTGACCGTGCTCACCATGAACATGACGCCCGAGCAGGTGTTCGTGCGCAAGCGCCGCGACGTGACGCTGCCCGTCGCGGGCGGCCTGGTCGAACCCTCCGTGGCCGACGACGCGCTGCTGGTCACCGTGGTCGAGCGTTACGGCAAGACCGGCAACATGCCGGTCGCCATGGTCAGCGGCATGGGCCTGCGCGAGGGTGCGATCGCGACCAGCGCCGCCCCCGACGACAACAACATCATCTGCGTCGGCGCCTCGCGCTCGGACATGGCCGTCGCGATCAACGAGGTCGTCAGGGCCGGCGGCGGCCAGGTGGTCGTCGTGGACGGCGAGGTCAAGGCGCTGCTCCCGCTGCCGGTCGGGGGGATCGTCTCCGACCTGCCCGCCGCCGAGATGGCCGCCGCCGAGACCCGGCTCGACGACCTGGCGCGGGAGATGGGCTGTACGCTGCCCGCCCCGCTGATGTACCTCTTCTTCCTGTCGATCACCGCGATCCCCGACTACGCGATCACCGACCTCGGCCTGGTCGACTGCGTGGAGCTGGCCGTCATCGACCCGATCATCTCGGAGGCCTGATCATGAAGGACTTCATCGCCGGACTGCCCAAGTGCGAGCTGCACCTGCACATCGAGGGCACGCTGGAGCCCGAGTTGAAGTTCGAGCTGGCCAAGCGGAACAACCTGGACCTGCCCTACACCACGGTCGAGGACATGCGCGCCGCCTACGACTTCGACGACCTGCCGTCGTTCCTGTCGGTGTACTACGAGGGCATGAACGTCCTGCTCGCCGAGCCGGACTTCTACGACCTCGCGATGGCCTACCTGCGTAAGGCCGCCTCCCAGAACGTGCGGTACGCGGAGATCTTCTTCGACCCGCAGGCGCACACCTCGCGCGGCGTGCCGTTCGACATCGTGATCCGCGGCCTGCGCCGGGCGCTGCTCGACGCGGAACGGCAATTCGGCGTCCGCGCCCAGCTCATCATGTGCTTCCTGCGCGACTTCCAGGCGGAGTACGCGATGGCGACGCTGCTGGAGTCGCTGCCGTACCGCGAGTGGATCGCCGGTGTCGGCCTGGACTCCGACGAGAAGGGCAACCCGCCGGCCAAGTTCGCCGCGGTGTTCGCCCGGGCCCGCGAGGAGGGTTACCTGCTGACCATGCACTGCGACGTGGACCAGGAGAACTCGACCAAGCACATCCGCCAGTGCGTCGAGGAGATCGGCGTCAACCGGATCGACCACGGCGTCAACGCGCTGGAGGACCCGGCGCTGGTCGAGGCCATCAAGGAGCGCGGGCTCGGCCTGACCGTGTGCCCGATCTCCAACGGGTACGTCACGGACTCGATGAAGGCCGACGCCATCCGGCGGATGCTCGACCTGGACATGCGCGTCACGATCAACTCCGACGACCCGGCGTACTTCCCCGGTTACGTCCAGGAGAACCTGGTCGCGATCCAGGAGGCGCTGGACCTGTCCCGCGAGGAGTTGGTCCGGCTCCAGCGCAACGCCTTCGAGATCACCTGGCTGCCCCGCCAGGTGAAGGACGCCTACCTGGCCGAGCTGGACGCCTACGCGGCGTCCTGAGACGGGGCCGCTAGCGCATTCTGAGGGCGAGCAGGAAGTCCACCCGCTCGTCCAGCGAGGTGAGCGACCGGCCGGTCAGCTCCTCGATCCGCTTCAACCGGTATCGCAGCGTGTTGACGTGGACATGGAGCCGATCGGCCGTCGTCGCCCACCCGCCCGACTCCTCCAGGAAGATCTCCAGCGTCTCGACCAGGTCCGTCTGGTTCGCGGCGTCGTACTCCTCGAGGCGGCCGAGCAGCCGCGCGCGGAACGAGCGGCGCAGGTCACCGGGGATGGCCGCGAGCAGCGACCGGTGCGAGCTGACGTCGTCGGCGGTCATCGCGCTCACCCGGCCCTGTCCGAGGGCCGCCAGCCTGCGCGCGTGCCGCGCTTCCTCGATCAGGCTGCTCAGCCCGGCGGGGCCGGTGGTCACGCTGCTCAGGCCGAGCGTGATCCGGGCGTCGCGGAGACCAGCCTCCAGCGTCCGCGCGCCGCGCAGCACGTGCTCGGCGACCTCGGAGGCGGTGTTCCCCGCCAGGGGTACCAGCGCGACCGCCTCGCCGCCCTCGGGCGCGGTGGCCACCCCCGGCGCGAGCGGCCGGAGCAGCTCGTCGAGTACGGCGGAGCCCACCTCGTCCGCGCGTTCCACGCCTTCCACCTGGAGCGCCGCCGCCAGCAGCCCGTGCTCGGTCTCGACGTGCAGCGTGTGCAGCCGTGAGACGACTCCCGGCAGGTCGGCCTCCCCGGAGCCGAGCAGGTTCAGCAACTGGTCGAGCACCCGCCGCTCGATCCGCTGCGCCGCCTCCAGGCGGGACCGCTCCAGGGCCACCAGCGCGGCGAGCTCCACGATCAGGTCCTCGTGCTCGCCACCCGCCCCCACCTGTTCTCCGGCGTACGCGAGGAACCAGTTGGCGATGCGGTGCGGCGCGCCCTTGCTCACCGGGAAGACCGACAGCACCGTGCCGTCCTCGCGGGTGGACATCCCGGGCAGGAACCGCGCCGACAGGAACGCGTGGGCCAGCCGGGTCCGGTCCTCGGGCGCGAGCGGCTGCGATCCCACGATCACCCGGCCGGTGGCCGACATCACCCAGCACGGCACGTCCAGCTCTCCGGCCACGGCGGTGACCAGCTTGTTCAGGCTGCCGCCGTCCACGAGGACGCTCGCGAGCCTGCGCCGCGAGCCGGGCCGGTGGCGCGGGGCGCTGCCCAACTCGTCGATCAGGCGGCGCAGGACGTACTCGGTGACGGCGCTGAACGGCACCTCCACCGACAGGCAGAGCAGCGGCAGGCCGGCCTCGGCGCAGGCGTCGATGAGATCGGCGGGCGGCAGTTTCAGCGCGGTGCCCGAGCAGAGCGCGGTCACCCCCACCTGGACGAGGGCGGAGACGAACCGCCGCGAGGAGCCGGGCCCCCGATGCCAGGTCAGCTCGGTGAGGACCAGCTCTCCCGGCTGGACGAATCTGGCCGGTTCCGGCAGGTCGGTCGTGGCCACGCCACGGACCCGTCGATCCAGCAGGTCATGCCCGGTCAGGACCTTCAACCCCAGATGGTCGACCTGGCACAGGTCCCGCAGCCGCATCTCTCCCGATCCCGTAGCCGTTCGAATCCCCCATCGAGGGTATCGGCAGCTCAGACGGGCCAGTCCTCCCGCCGCCAGGCGGCGTCCCAGAACATCCATTCGTACCGCGCCGTGGTCGTCGCGTTCGCGAGCAGCCGCCCGCACTCGTCGCCGGTCAGGCCCTCCGCGACCTCGTCGAGGAGGTCGAGCACGCCCGCGACGGTCTCCTGGTACTCCTCGCCGCCGTACGTCTCGATCCACCACGCGTACAGCGGGTCGGGGGAGGACCGGTCGAGCAGGGCCTGCCCGACGCGGGCGTAGATCCAGTAGCACGGCACGATCGCGCCGAGCGCCTCGGCGAAGGTGCCGAGATGGCAGGCCCGCAGCAGGTACGACCCGTACCCGAGCGCGGTCGGCGGCGCGGGGTGGCGGCGCGCCTCCGCCTCCCCGATACCGAACGCGTTGAGCAACTCCACGTGCAGGCTGTGCTCCACCTCGACCGTACGGGCGGCGTCCGCGGCGAACCGCTGGACCGAGGCCGGGTCGGGCGCCTTGACCGCGCACGCGGCCAGCGCGCGAGCGTAGTCGGGCAGGAAGTGCGCCTCCTGGAGCACGAAGTGCCGGAAGACCTCCTTGGGCAGGGACCCGTCGGTCAGCCCGGTGAGGAACGGGTGGGCCAGGATCTGCTGGTAGATCCCGTCCATCGCCCGCCACAGCTCGTCACGGAAGGCACGCATCCGCCGATGCTATCCAGCGGGGAGCCGGGCGGGCGCGCCGAGGATGGGGGCGCCGGAGCCCGTGGCCCCCGTGATGGACGCGCGGTCAGGTGGGGGACCCGCGGTCGGATGAGGCTCCTCGCCCGCTCCGGCGTCACGCCGGGCGACCAGCGACGCGTGGGTGAGACCATCCGCGACGCCGCTCGGCCGTCCGGCGGCGAATTCCTTGCGGAGTACGGGAGCGACCTCCTCGCCGAGGATGCCGAACTGCTCCAACACGGTCGCTCGTCCGGTATGACGATCTTGTGGTGAAGTCTCCCGGGGTGATGCACCTCGGCACCGAGCCGTTTCTCGAGGTAGAGCGAATCCTGCGAGAGGTGGCGGCGGCCGGTTCGGCCGCTCCCGTGGCCGGGGCGGAGGAGGTCATGCGCGCCTGCGGGGACAGTGGCCGTACCGTCGCCGTGTTAAGCACCAGCTCCGGCACGGCGGTCGAAACCTACCTCGGAAGGAACGGTCTCCGATCACTGGTGGGAGCGGTCGTGGCCGTTCCGCCCGCTTCAGCCCGTTGACTGGCGGACACCCGCCCTGGGGGCGTCCGCACCTGCCCGGTCGGGCGTGCGCACGTGCTCGGGCAGGATGCCGTACACCATGATCCGCGTCAGGAGCTGGGACATGATCCGGCGGCCGCGCTCGCCGCTGAGGACCGCGGGCATCCGCGGTTCCTCACCGTCCAGGATCCGGCCGACGAGCCGGCGCTGGGCCAGCAACTGGACGAACTGGGTGCCGACGGTCGGGATCATGCGGCGCCGCTGCACCCGCTGTACGAGCCGGGGGTTGAGCGTCTTGTCGAACCTCGCCGGATCGGCCTGGGCGCGATGAAGCGGATCGGCCAGCAGGTTGGCGGTCGCCACCGCGTCCTGCACGGCGAGGTTGATGCCCACACCGCCGATCGGCGACATGGTGTGCGCGGCGTCGCCGATCGCCAGGAGGCCGGGCCGGTCCCAGCGCCTGAGCCGGTTCACGCCGACCTCCAGGAACGCCACCTTCCCCCAGTCGTCGATCTCGTCCACCCGGTCGGCGAGGAACGGCAGCAGGCGGGCCAGACGTGGCCGGAGCCCCTCCAGGCCCTGGGCGCGGATCTCCTGGTAGGAGCCCTTGGGGATGAGGAAGGCGATCTGCCAGTAGTCGCCGCGGTCGATCGCCGCCGCCATCTCTCCCTTGCCGATGTGACCCGCGAGGCCGCCGCCCTCGTCGTCGTCGGGACGGCGCGAGACGCGCAGCCACAACACGTCCATCGGAGCCCCGAAGTCGAGAGGGATCATCCCCGCGGCCCGCCGCAGGTCGGAGCGGCGGCCGTCGGCGGCCACGGTCAGCACCGCGCGCAGGTCGTGCTCGCCGCGCGCGTCGCGGTAGCGCAGGCCGCGGATCGCCCCGCCGTGCTCGATCGGCCCGAGGGTCTCGGCGTTCATCAGCAGCCGGAACGCCGGATAGCGGCGGGCGTGCTCGACCAGCAGGTTGAGGAAGTCCCACTGCGGGATCATCGCGATGTGGCGGTATTTCCGGGTGGACGGGAACCGCCGGAGATCGGCGTCCACCAGCGTCCGGGTGAGCGTGCTCATGCGAAGCGTCGTCAGGTTCCGGTGGGGGATGCGCTCCAGGTCCTCCACCAGCCCCAGCTCGTCCAGGAGTTGCAACGTCGAGGGATGCACGGTGTCCCCGCGGAAGTCGCGCAGGAAGTCGCCGTGCTTCTCCAGGACGGTCACCTGGACTCCGGCGCGGGCCAGCAGCAGGCCCAGCATCACCCCCGCCGGGCCGGCACCGGATATGGCGCAGGTCGTGCTCTCGGATTCCGGCATTCGTCAGCTCCCTCTCGGTCGGACGAGCACGGTTCGTACTGGCAGTACATGACCGTTCCCGGCCGAAATCCAGGTCATGCCGACGGACGTGTACACATTCAGGGGTTTCCATACCCGGAGAATCCGCCACGTCGTCGGTGGCCGCTACGGCGGTCCGGTCCGCGGTCTCCGGTGGATTCGGTCAGGCGCGCAGGTCGGTGGTGAGCTCGTCGGTACGGGCCCGGCTGCCCCAGAACCACTCCACGTGCGCGTGTCGCCGTTGCTCGGCCAGCCAGTCATCGAAGATCCGGCCCTCGACCAGCCTGCGGGTCACCTCGTCGAGCACCGCCGGTTCCACGGCCAGTACGCGCACGACGCAGAAACCACCGTCCGGGAGCCCCGCGGGTCCGAGCACCTGACCGGCCCGAGCGTCCACCGCCGGGGCACCGAAGAGCGCGACCAGGTCGCCCCTGCCGTTCGCCTCCATCCGGCAGGTGGCCACGCCCGCCAGCATCTCCTCGGCCGCCAGCGCGACGGGGTCGGTGTCCTTCTCCATTTCGTCAGGCGGCACCGCCCCGACCCGCAGGCGAGCGGCGACGGCGGCGGCGCGATCGGGGTCCGCGTACCGCAGCCTGACCACGCGCAGCCGGTCGAACTCCTCGCCATGGGCGGCGAAGAAGTCCTCCACCCGCCCGTCGACCACCTCTCGGCGCAGCTCCGCCACCGCCGCCTCGCTCGCCACGACCTCCTCAAGGCGGGCGTGGTTCAGGCCGCGTTCGGCCATCCACCGCAGCGTCGCCTGCGGGGTCATCAGTCCCCGCGCGCGGCGGAAGGCGTCCATGGCCTTCTGGAGCCGGTCGGCGGACAGGTCCGTGTGCCGCGTGGCCAGGGCCTCCTCGACCAGGGCGGCGTTCATCAGGCGCCTGGCGAGGCCGGTGTCCTCCCACAGCACGTCGAGGACCGAGACGGCCCGCTCCATCGTCATGTCGACGCCGTTGACGCGCAGGACGAGCTGCTCGCCGGAGCGCTGGCCTCCCCGCAGCGGCCAGGGGATCACCCGGTCCGGCGCGAAGGCCAGCGAGACGCTGCCTTCGGGCGAGGGGAACAGCAGGTCGTAGTGGTACTCCCCGGTGGCGGCCTCGCGCTGCCACAGCAACCGCATCCTCACCTCCGGATAGCGGCCACGCAGGTCCGACAGCAGCTCGCCGGCGCGTTCCGGCCGCACACCGTCCAGCCCGCGCAGCCATTCCAGGGCGGCGCCGAGGAGATCGGGGGGCACCACAAGGGACACGTCAGGCTCCTTCCAGCAGCAGGTCGCAGAGCGCCTCGCTGATCGGCAGACCGGTCAGCTCCTCGACCCACAGCCACTGGCCGTTGGGGTTGATCTCCAGGAACACGTACCGGCCGTCCGGGGTCAAAACCAGGTCGAAGGCTCCGAAGACGAGCCCGAGACGGTCTGTCATCGCCAGGCACCGGTCGGCGACCTCGTCCGGAAGCCGGTGCACGCCGTACGGTGTCACCTCGAGGTTGTACCGGCGCCAGTCCACCCTCGACCGGTTGCTCTCCTGGGAGTGGATCTCGGCCGCGAACACCCGCCGGCCGACGACGGTGACCCGGAGTTCCAGCCGCTTGGGCACGTACTGCTGCGCGATGACCGGGCAGAACCGCAGCGCCTCCGCGTACGCCAGATCCCGGGCCGAGACGAACTCGCACTTGCGGATGACCGTGTGGCCCCCCGCGAGGTTCTCCACCCACGGCATGCCCATGGGCTTGGTGATGATGTGACCGTCATGGCGGTTGTGGAAGTCCCACAGGGCGTCCGCCTGGGTCGCGATCAGCGTCTCCGGGATCTCGAACCCCAGCTCTGCGGCCAGCATGAGCTGGGACGGCTTGTGCGCCGCCCGCCGGTACACCGACTCGCGCGCGGGCACCATACGGCAGGGCAGATGCTCCCAGAGGTCGGTGAGCAGGTCCACGCTCTCTTTGGCGGTGTAAGCGGCCACCGATGGGTCGGTGATCGCCGGGTGGGCCTCTGGCGGTCTCGGGCGTCGCCACCACACCGCGGTCAGGGAGTCCAGGTCGAGCGTGCCGTCCTCGGTGTGCAGCAGCCGCCGGGCGAGCCCGCGAGCGGTGTACGCCAGCTCGACGTGGGCCCGGGTGAGGTAGTCCCGGTTGTCGAAGACGGTGGTACGGGCGCCGCGTCCGGCCAGCAGGTCCCGGACGTGGTCGGCGTGCGGGTCCTGATCACGGGTCAGGACGAGTACATGCGGGGGTGACACGGATCTCCTTGGAGAGCGGGCCCGCGCGCAGGTGATGGGCCACCGGGGAGAACAGGCCGCTCCGGACTCGGGACGGCGGTTCACCGGATGTGGGGACGGCGCGCGTCCCCACATCTGGCGAACATCGGCCCCAGCCGCCGTTCCCTCGGGCGGGAGGGCGGCTACGGCCGACTACGCGAGCGACTGCTCACGAGTCGGGGCAGCAGATGCCGGGCGGGTCGTAGTACTCCCCTGTCACGACCGTCGGCTGACCGCCGTTGATGCCGCTCAGCGCGCTCTCGTCGAGCTCGGCACCGGCCGGGGTGATGTCCCCGAACTCGGTGCGTGGTGTCGCGTTCATGGAACGTGCCTCCTTCTCGCTGTGGAAAAGCGATCTCCTGACCAATGTTGCGGATCGTGGCTTGGAGCCGACTTGGAATCCCCGGAGCAGCCGAGCCCATCGGCGGGGTGCTCGCCGGGTCTCCCACGCCCTCCGGTCGTCTGGCGCGCGGTGCGTACGGCGGCACGGGCTCACAGGGAACCCGTCGGGAGTTGCGCCTGCGCGAGGCGCGTGTACAGGCCGCCCGAGCGGATCAGCGAGTCGTGGGCGCCGCTCTCGACGACCCGGCCGCCGTGCAGTACCAGGATCAGATCGGCGTCCCTGATCGTGCTCAACCGGTGGGCGATCACGATGCGCGTCTGGGGAAGGGCGCCGAGGTTCGCGCTCAACGCCGCCTCGGTGTCGGTGTCGAGGTGGCTGGTGGCCTCGTCAAGCAGCAGGATCTCCGGCCGGGCCAGAATCGCTCTGGCCAGGGCGATGCGCTGGCGCTGACCGCCGGACACACCCCCGCCCTCGGTCAGCACGGTGTGGTACCCCAGAGGCATCGCGGCGATGTCGTCGTGGACGCAGGCCAGCCGGGCCGCCTCCTCCACCTCGCCGGGGGAGGCGGCGGGACTTCCCAGCGCGATGTTGTCCGCGATCGAGCCGGTGAACAGGGCGGGCTCCTGGGTAACCACCCCGAAGCGGCGCCGTAGCCGTCCCGGATCCAGGCGGGACACCGGCACCCCGTCGTAGAGGATCTCGCCCTCGACCGGCGGGAACAGCCCCAGCAGGAGCCGGGCGAGGGTGGTCTTGCCGGACCCGGACCTCCCGACCAGCGCGACCTTCTGCCCGGGGACGATGCGCAGATCGATCCCGCGGACGATCCACGGGCTTTCGGGCGCGTACCGGAAGCCGACCGCCCTCATCTCGATGCCGCTCCGCCGCGCTCCGCCACCGGTACGGCCGGCGGACACGGTGGGGGCGGAGGATTCCGGAGCCTCGCCCTCGTCACCCACCGCACCGGCGGGGCCGGGCTCGGGGGCGGTCTCCCAGATGTCGGCGAGCCGCTCGGCCTGGGTGCGGGCGGTCTGGAGGCCCCGCAGGCTGGCCGTCAACGAGGCCAGCGGTGCCAGGGCGGCGGCGGCCAGGCCGAGCACGCCGAGCATGGCGCCCGTGGTGAGCCGGTGATCCACCACCTGCCACGCACCGGCCCACAACAGAGCCAGCGGGGTGGCGAACCTCAGCGCTCCCAGCACGGTGTCCTGCATGCCCTGGGCGGACGAGCTCCGCCGTACCTGCTGCGTCTGGACGTGCAGCAGACCCGTCCAGCGTTCGAGAACCTGGTTCTCCGCTCCGGACGACTTGATCGTCTCAATGCCCTTGACGGTTTCGATGAGCTGCCCCTGTGCGTCGTTACGCGCCTCCTGCTCGCGGTGGACCAGGTCGCGGATCCGCTGCCGGGTGAGGAGGAGCACGAGGAACTGGGCCGCCGCCAGGACGACGAGCACCACGCCGAGCAGCGGCGACCGTACGGTGACCGCGACGAGATACCCGATGGCCAGAGGGC
Organism: Microtetraspora glauca; assembly: GCA_001570385.1. Classification (GTDB taxonomy): domain Bacteria; phylum Actinomycetota; class Actinomycetes; order Streptosporangiales; family Streptosporangiaceae; genus Microtetraspora; species Microtetraspora glauca. The sequence goes on from BBYL01000019.1 coordinate 73,994, forward strand.
CGTCGAGCAGCGCGGACAGCACCTGACCGGTGAGGATGTCCCGCAGCAGGCCGGCCCCGCTGATCCGCGAGACCAGATCGGCCGAGCCCCGGTGAGCGAAGAAGCGGAACGGCAGGGCGAGCAGCCGCCTGGCCAGATCGTCGAGCAGCGCGGTGTCGGCCCGGGCCCGCAGCACGACCAGCGCCCAGGCCCGCAACCCTCCGGCGGCGAGGTGGGCGACAACCGCCACGATCGCGGCCAGTCCCAGCAGCGGGAGCAGATCGACCTCACCCCGCCCCAGCACCCCGTCCACGATGCTCTCGGTGGCCGCGGGCAGGACGAGCCCGAGCCCTTGCAGGATGAGGCTGAGCAGTACCAGGACGGCCAGGACGCCCCGGTGGCTCAGCACGCTGAAGCGGATGTAGCGCGACCACCAGGATCGCCGCTCACCGAGGTGTCCCCGCTGGAAGTCCGGGCCGGGGGCGAAGGTGAGGACCACACCGCTGTAGTCCCGCGCGAACTCCTCCCAGGTGAGTCTCAGCCGTCCGCTCGCCGGGTCGACGATCGTGATTCGCTTCCCGGCCGCCCGCTCCACCACCACGAAGTGCCTGGCCCGCCAGTGGGCGACAGCCGGAAGGTGGATCTCGGGTACGTGCGCCGCCGGCAGGGAGAAGGCGCGCGTGGTCAGCCCGCGCGCCCGCGCGGTGCGTACCAGGGTGAGCGCGCTGACGCCGTCCCGGCCTACGCCCATCTCCACGGCCAGAGTGCGCACGGAGGTGTGGTGCCCGTGCGCGCCGAGGATCATCGCGAGGCAGGCGGCCCCGCATTCGACCAAGTTGTGCTGGAGTGTGACTGGAACCCGCATGGAGCGGTAGTCTCCGCCCCTCCGCTTTGAATCTGATTGTGAATGACAAGGGGAGCCGCGCAGAGGGGGCTCGTCATCCGCGACTCCACCGCGCCTCGCGGTCCCGTCTGATCTGTCCGGCTGACCGTGGACCTGATCGGACCCGGCCGGGAGGGGGTAGCGTGAACCCGCCCCCGGCGGCCGGAAGGCCCGCCGTGTCCGACCACCGACCGGCCTGGTGAGGTTGCCCGTGTCTCCCGCGAAGGACCTGCCCGTCATCGAGTTCCCGTCCGGCGACGCGTTCGAGGAGTGGCTCGAACAGGAGCACGACCGGTCGGACGGACTCTGGGTGAAGATCGCCAAGAAGGGCTCCGGCATCGCCACCGTGTCGTACGGCGAGGCGCTGGACGTGGCCCTGTGCTTCGGCTGGATCGACGGGCAGAAGGCCGCCTTCGACGAGACCCACTGGCTGCAGCGGTTCACCCCGCGCAGGGCCAGGAGCAGATGGTCGAAGATCAACTGCGACCGGGTCGCCGAGCTGGCCGAGCTCGGTCTTGTCCGGCCCGCCGGACTCCGCGAGATCGAGCGGGCCAGGGCCGACGGACGGTGGGACGCGGCCTACGAGTCGCAGCGGACCGCCACGGTCCCCGACGACCTGCGGGTCGCCCTCGATGCCAGCCCGGCGGCCGCCGAGTTCTTCGCCACGCTCGACAGCAGAAACCGGTACGCCGTACTCCACCGCGTCGGCGACGCCAAGAAGCCCGAGACCCGGGCGCGGCGCATCGAGAAGTTCGTCGCCATGCTGGCCGAGCAGCAGAAGATCTACCCCTGACCCGGGAAGTTCCCGCAGCGTGACGGCGGGGACAATGGCCGGGAGGGGGGATGCCCTATGCGCGTCGCGGTGCTCGGAATGGGCAGGATGGGGCGGGCGCTGGCCGAGCGGCTGCTCGAACGGGACTTCACGGTCACGGTGTGGAACCGCACCCCGGGGCGGGCCGGCGAGGTGGTCGCCCGTGGCGCCGCCGAGGCAGAAGGTCCGGCGGAGGCCGCGCGCGACTCCGACGCCGTGCTGTTCTCGCTCGCGGGGGACGAGGCGGTGCGCGAGGTCATGCTCCGGCTCGCCGGGGTGGAGGGGCCGATCGTGGCCGACATGAGCACCGTCTCCCCGGACACGTCACGGGCGCTGCGCGAGACCGCCCCGGGAGGCCGGTTCGTGGCCGCGCCCATCATCGGGGGGCCGCAGGCGGTCGCTTCCGGGCAGGCGTTCACGCTGGTCGGGGGCGACCGGCAGCTCGTCGACGATCTGCGGCCCGTCTGGTCGGAGACGTTCGCGGCCTACCGCTACTGCGGAGACGACCCCGGCAACGCGGTCGTCTTCAAGCTGCTGAACAACTATCTGCTCATGTCGAGCGTCGCCGTGGTCGCCGAGGTGGTCGCCATCGGCCTGGCGGCGGGCGTGGACGACATGCTGCTGCGGGACTTCCTCTTCGGCTGGCCGACCGTCCCGCCCGCGGTGCACAACCGGATCGACGATATCCTCAGCGGTGATCATCGCGGCTGGTTCACGACCCGGCTCGGTGCCAAGGACGTGCGGCTCGCCGTCGACGTGGCCCGCTCCGCCGGGATCGACCCGCCGATCGCCCGGCTGGTCGAGCGGCGTTACGAGGAGGCGGCCGAGCTCGGCTGGGCGGACGCCGACATCGGCGCCGTCGTGGAGTTGCTCCGCGAGGCGCGCCGTGCCGTACAGGGTGAGGAGTAGGGCACCTGGGCGTCCCGGCAGAGGGGCCCGGACACGGACGCGGACCGGCCGCACGCGATGACGACGGATGAGGAACAGAGGAGCGTTTCCGTGTCTGACATGTCATACCGCAGTCTCGGCGATTCCGGTCTGGTCGTCTCGGCGGTCGGTCTGGGGGCGAACAACTTCGGCCGGCGGATCGACATCGAGGCCACCCGCGCGGTGGTGGACGCCGCCTTCGACGTGGGGATCACCTTCATCGACACCGCCGACATCTACGGCGAATCCGAGGCGTTCCTGGGCGAGGTGCTGCAGGGGCGGCGCGACGAGGTGGTCCTCGCCACCAAGTTCGGCGGGGACACCGGCGGGGCCAACGGCCCCGACTGGGGCGCCCGCGCCTCGCGGCGCTACATCCGCAAGGCGGTCGAGCGGTCGCTGCGCCGGCTGCGCACCGACTGGATCGACCTCTACCAGCTGCACTTCCCCGACCGGGTGACGCCGATCGAGGAGACCCTCGCCGCGCTGACCGAGCTGGTGCGTGAGGGCAAGGTGCGCTACATCGGATCATCCAACCTCGCCGGATGGCAGGTCGCGGACGCCGACCACATCGCCCGTGCCGCGGGACACGAACGCTTCATCTCCGCGCAGAACGAGTACAGCCTGCTCAATCGGCGGGTCGAGCAGGAACTCCTGCCCGCGGCCACGCACTACGGCGTCGGCGTGCTGCCGTACTTCCCGCTCGCGAACGGGCTGCTCACCGGCAAGTACCGGCGAGGCGCGACGCCTCCGGAGGGCACCCGCCTCGCCGCACGGCCCGATTACCTCACCGACGCCCGGTTCGACACGGTTGAGCGGCTCGCGCAGTACGCGGAGCGGCAGGGCGTCGGCCTGCTCGACGTCGCGATCGGCGGCCTCCTCGCACGGCCCGCCGTGGCCTCGGTGATCGCGGGCGCGACCCGGCCGGAGCAGATCAGGGCCAACGCCGCCGCCGGGGCGTGGCGGCCCGGCGCGGAGGCGCTGGCCGAGCTGGAGGAGATCGCCTCCTGATCACGGGCGGCGGCCGGAGGCCGGCCCGGTGGCGGTCCTCCGCCAGATCCGGGTCGGCTTTCGTTCCCCGCCCTTCGACCCCCGCACGTGCTTCACCACCAGCCGCGAGGTGAGCTCCTGCGCCTCTTCCGAGATCCAGTGGCCGATTCCCTCCAACGCCACGAAGCGGTACGGGCCGGTCACCCATTTGCCGTCAGGTTTTGCCGTCAGGCCGGCGGTGCGGCGCCGTACCACCGGGTCACCATCGCTCCACACATACAGACTCGGCACCCCTATCGGGCCGATCGCCACGTCCGCCGGATCTTTGGCGGCGAACGATACGCCTCCACCTCCGCCGGGCGTGCGCCGGGCGAGTACCTTCGCCTTTCGGTGCGAGGACAAATGGTTTCAAGATGCAACCAAATAGGGGACCGGCTGAGATCGAACCCCGGGCGTCGAACCCCGACGTGGGCTCAGCGCCGGTTGAGGATTCGGCGTGCCCCGTACAGGAGGACGCCGATCATCAGGACCGCGCTGCCGGAGAGCACCGCGACCGGCGGGAGGCTGAAGGCGAGAGCGGCACAGCCGGCCAGGCCGAGGACGGGGACGACCCGGGGCGGGCGTCCTTCACCGGGAGGCAACGTCCAGGCGGCGGCGTTGGCGATGGCGTAGTACACCAGCACGCCGAAGGACGAGAAGCTGATCGCGCCGCGCAGGTCACTGGTCAGCACCAGCACGATGACGACGGCGCCGACGGCGAGTTCGGCCCGGTGCGGCACCTTGAAGCGCGGGTGCACCGCGGCCAGAGCGGGCGGCAGGTGCCGGTCCCTGGCCATGGCCAGGGTGGTACGGGACACCCCGAGGATCAACGCGAGCAACGATCCGAGGGCGGCGATCGCGGCGCCCGCCTGGACGGCCGGGGCCAGGGCGGGCAGGCCTGCGGCGGTGACCGCCTCGGCCAGCGAGGCGGTCGATCGGGCCAGTCGCCGAGGACCCAGGACGGCCAGGACGGTGACCGCCACGGCCGCGTAGACCACCAGGGTGATGCCGAGTGCGATGGGGATCGCACGCCGGATGGTGTGGGCGGGGTCGCGCACCTCCTCGCCCAGGGTGGCGATGCGGGCGTAGCCGGCGAACGCGAAGAAGAGCAGGCCCGCCGCCTGCAGCACGCCGCGCACGCCGCCCTCGGAGACGGCGGCGAGCCGGGCCGGCTGGGCGTGGCCGCTGACGGAGATCGTCGCCACCAGGGCGGCCAGCACGATCAGCACCACCGCGACGATGAGGCGGGTCAGCCACGCCGCCTTTCGTACTCCGGTGTAGTTCAGTGCGGTCAGGGCCACCACCGCGGCCACGGCCACCTCCCGATGGTGCCCCGGCCACAGGTAGGCACCCACGGTCAGCGCCATCGCCGCGCAGGAGGCGATCTTGCCGACCACGAAGCTCCACCCGGCCAGATATCCCCACAACGGGCCCAGACGTTCGCGGCCGTAGAGGTAGGCGCCGCCAGAGGCGGGGTAGCGCGCCGCCAGCCGCGCCGAGGAGGTGGCGTTGCAATAGGCGACCACCGCCGCGAGCGCCAGTCCCACCAGCAGTCCGGAGCCGGCCGCGGCCGCGGCCGGGGCCAGCGCGGAGAAGACCCCGGCGCCGATCATCGATCCGAGGCCGATGACCACGGCGTCGGTCAGACCCAGGCGACGCTCCAGCAGCGGCTGGCGGGCTCTGGCCGACGCGCTGGCCATGGCGACTCTCCATCGACGTAGAACGGATCCCGATGTTGGGTTCACGATACTGATTCGGCGGTGTACGGAAACCGGCCGGTCCGGTCGCGGCGGCCGGGTCACTCGGCTGGCCGGAGCATTACCCGGAAGGTCGCGTGGGGTCGTGAGACCAGGGAATGTCCCGAACGCACCCAATGCCCGAGCGCGCAGACGATGAAATGGAGAGGTGTCGTGGGGGACCTGAACTCTCCGGCGATGCGCCGGCGCGATCTGCTGGGCTTGTCCACCGCAGCGATGGCGGGGGGAGTCGCCCTCGCCGCCTGCGGCGCCCCGGCGCGTACGGCCGCGGCCGGGGCGACCTCCCCGGCGCCGTCCTCGCCGGGTAAGGAGTCCGAGGTACCGGTGACTCCGCCGGAAGACCTCATGCGCGAGCACGGCGTACTCAAACGGATCCTGTTGATCTACCGGGACGGGATCCGCCGGATCGACGGTGGCGAGCAGGTCCCGGCGCAGCCGCTCAACGCGGGGGCGCGCATCATCCGTGACTTCATCGAGGAGTACCACGAGCACCTCGAAGAGCAGTACGTCTTCCCGCGGCTGCGCAAGGCCGGAAAGCTCACCGACACCGTCTCCGTCCTCCAGCTCCAACACCGGCGCGGACGCGTTCTGACCAGCCGCATCCTGGACGCCACCGCTCCCTCCAAGGTCCCCGACGCGCGGGGCCGCCGCGCCCTGGTCACCGACATGGCCGCGTTCATCCGCATGTACGAGCCACACGAGGCCCGGGAGGACACGGTGGTCTTCCCCGCCTTCCGCGACGTCGTCCCGCCCAAGGAGTTCCTCGAACTGGGCGAGGTCTTCGAGGACGAGGAGCACCGCCGCTGCGGCGCGAACGGCTTCACCGGCGTGGTCGACCATGTCGCCGACATCGAGAGGACCCTCGGGATCTACGACCTGGCTCAGTTCACTCCACGGGTGTGACGCCGTGCCGGGGGTCGCCTCTCGTCCCGCGGTCAGACAAGGGAGATCCATGGCTTGTGCATGATCCGCAGGTCGCGGGCGGACCGACGGAGCGCCGCGGATAGCCTCCCGAGGACTGTTCGACGTGGGGGATGATGTGTCGTCGGGCCCAATGACCGGCTGTCCAGTGACCGGCCACGGTCCATCGGCGGGGTTCCCGAGCGCCTGCTCGGGATCGGCGTGGTGATCAGCGCGGTGGTCGCCGTTCTCCTGGGCCTCTTCGCCGCTCCGACCGATGCGGTGCAGGGCGATGCCCAGCGTCTGATGTATGTGCACGTCCCGGCGGTGCTGACCGCCTATGCCGCGTTCTCCGTCATGCTGGTGGGGAACGTCATGTATCTGCTCCGCCGTACCGGCGGGTGGGACCGGTTGGGGCGGGCGACCGCCGAGCTCGGCACCGGACTGACGGCGCTCACGATCGCGCTCGGCGTCCTGTGAGCCCGACCCGTTTGGGGCGTCTGGTGGACCTGGGATCCGCGCCTGGTCAGCACCACCGCCATGCTGCTCCTGGCATTGGTCTGCCTCGCCGTACGGGCGTGGCCGGGGGAGGGCGGTGCCCGCAGGGCCGCGCTCGCCGGACCGCTCGTCGTCACCGTCATGCCGGTCGTGCACTTCTCGGTCCTGTGGTGGCGAACGCTGCACCAGGCACCCTCGCTGCTCAAGCCGTCAGGGGACATTCCCGTCGACCCGCCGATGCTCGCGGCGCTCGCCGCCGGAGTGGTGGCCTTCATGCTGGCCGGGGTCTGGGTGGTCGGGCGGCGTTTCCGAGCGCTGAGCACGCTGCCCGAGACCTCGGCCGAACGGGAGTACGTGGCGCGCGCGACCATGAGGGCCGGCGTGACCGGGGCGGGATGGGCGTGGGCGGGTTACCTGCTCACCCTCACGACGTGGGGCGCGTACGTCGTCTGGTCCGGCAGGCGGTCATCGTGATCTCCAGGTCGCGGTGGTCCGGCCGCCTGCCGCTGCTGCTCGTCGTCGCCGCCGGGATCGCCCTGGCGTGCTTCGCGGTGACGGGGCTGGGGGAGGGGCTGGTCTACTACCGGACCCCGACAGAGGTCGCGAGGGAACCCGCCGACCCAGCGCTGCGGATGCGGGTCGGCGGGCTCGTGGTGCCGCACTCCGTCCACCAGGAAGGAGGAGCCATCACGTTCCGGCTGGTGTGACCGGCATCGAGGTGGTGTACCGGGGCGAGCGTCCGGCGGTGTTCCGCGAGGGTCAGGACGCGGTCGCCGAGGGGATCGCCGGGCCCGACGGCGTTCTGCGCTCCGACCGGCTGATGGTCAAGCACTCCAACGAATACCGCGGCAAGGCCGCCGCCCCGTGATCTGCCCGCTCGGGATGATCGCGCTCGCCACGGGCGCGGTCGCTTCGGTGGTCGCGGTGCTCTCGTGGCCGCGACCGGCGCGACGCCGTACGGCCCGGGCCGCCACGGGGGCGGCGTTGGCGGCGTTCGCCCTCCCGGAGACGGCGCTGCTCACCCGGGACTTCCAGGTCGAATTCGTGGCGCTCCACGGCGGCCGGGACGTGTCGCCGTACTACACGGTCGCGAGCCTGTGGTCGGCGCTCGAAGGCTCCATGGTGCTGTGGATCCTGGTGCTCACCGGGTTCGCCTTCGCGGCCGGTCACGGACAGGGGGACGACCCTCGCCGGCCGATCGCGATGGCGGTGATCATGCTGGTGTGCGCGTGCTTCTTCGCGCTCACCCTGCTGGCCGCGAACCCGTTCCAACCGGTCGCCGTCGCGCCGGCCGACGGGCCGGGGCCCAATCCGCTGCTGCGCGGCCACCCTCTCATGGGCGTCCATCCGCTGCTGCTGTACATCGGTTACGCCGGTCTGGTGGTTCCGTTCGCGTACGGAGTCGCGAGCCTGCTGACGGGCGAGTGCGGACGGGACCGCGTCCGTGTGATGCGGCGATGGACGATGATCGCCTGGATTCCGCTGACCGCCGGAATCGTGCTCGGCGCCTGGTGGTCGTACGGCGTGCTCGGCTGGGGCGGGTACTGGGGATGGGACCCGGTCGAGAACGCCTCCATCATCCCGTGGTTCGTCGCCACGGCGTTGCTGCACTCGCTGATGGTGCAGGAACGCCGGGGAGGGCTGCGCAGGTGGAACGTCTCTCTCGCGGTGGCCGCGTTCCTCCTCGTGCTGATGGGCACGTTCCTCACCCGGAGCGGCGCGGTGGCCAGCGTGCACTCCTTCACCAGATCGGCTGTCGGCCCGGCGCTGCTCGGACTTCTCACGGCGGCGCTCGTCGCTACCGGAGGACTGCTCGCCTGGCGGGCCGACCGGTCCCGCGCCGGCGCGGGGCTCCGGCCCGGCTTCTCCCGCGACCTGCTCTTCCTCGTCAACAACGTGCTCTTCGTGACATTGGCCTTCACCGTTCTGGTTGGCACGCTGGCTCCGCTGGCCATGGAGGCGGCGCGGGGGACTCCCGTGACGGTCGGCAGGCCGTACTTCGACCGGATGACGGCGCCGCCCGCCCTGGCGCTGCTCGCTCTCATGGCGGTGGCCCCGTTGCTGCCGTGGGCGCGGCCGGACCCGCGGCGGCTCATCCGGCGGCTGCGCCTTCCCGTGGCGGTCGGCGCCGGGACGGTCACCGCGCTCGGGTGGGGCGGGGGGTATCCACCGCTCCCGCTGGCGGCCTTCGGGCTCGGGACGTCGGCGCTCGCGGGCATCGCCGCCCGTGTGTCCGAAATGACGTGGTGCCACGCACGCTGTGGCAGGACGCGCACGAGGACGACTGCAACACCCGCAGGCCGCGCGCCGCCGCGCCGCCGGGCGGGGTGGCCGCGGGCCGGGACTGTCCGGTCAGCCACGAGGCGAAGGCGGCGGGCGGCTGGGCGATCACGTGGAAGGCCATGTGCCCGTGCTGGATCCCGCAGTACTCCGCGCACTGGCCCCGGTAGACGCCGTCGCGTTCGGCGCGCAGCCACATGTCGTTCACCCGGCCGGCGACGAGGTCGGTCTTCACGGCGAGTTGTGGCACCCAGAAGCTGTGGTTGACGTCGTCGGTGCGCAGCCGCAGCTTCACGGTCTTTCCCGTAGGCACGTGGATCTCGTTGGCGGTGACGAACCCGGACGCGGGGTAACGCGCCTTCCACCACCAGCGATGGCCCGTCACTTCGATGACGAGCGCGCGCGGATCGTGCGGAACGCCGAGATCGCGCAGGTCACGCAGCCCGATGGCGTAGACGAACGCGAGCACGATCGCGGGGAGCACCACCCCCATGGTCACGACGAACCCGCGGCCGGAACCGGATCGTGACCGTACGCCGGGGCCGGTGCGGCGGGCCAGCACCCAGCCGATCAGCACCGCCACGAGCGCGGCCACGACCATCGAGATGCCGAACAGGAGCCACCACAGGCCCGCCACGCGCCTGGCTCCGGCGCCCGCGGGCGACAGCGCGGACGGGCTGGAACCTCCGCACGCGGCGAGCAGCGAGACGCATGCCGGCAGGCACACCAGGCCCAGCCGGCGGATCAGGGTCGTGGCCGCCGATGACCGGCTCAGCCTCGCCTGTCCATGGCTTGCCGGATGACGTCGGTCTCGCCCATCTTCTCCGGAGCGGTTCGCTGCTCGGCCATCGTGCGTCTCCCTTCGAGCACGCCGGGATCTTCCCTCCGGGCCTGCCAGCCACGCTCGTCCTTGCCAAGTGCGGAGCTTCGGAGGGGCCGATGAGGAGAATCGCGCCAAGTCCGGCGAGGAGTACCGGCGGGAGGCTCGGCATCGGGTAGTTCATCCCTGAGATTCAGGCCTCCGCCTTCAGGCATCGCGTACGGAGTGCCGAGGATGACGCGCGGCGGGATCGTTGAGCGCACGGGCGAGATGGGGGTGCGGTTCGCGGCGGTCCAGCCAGTGCGCGGTCGCCTGGGTGGCGCGTTCGATCAGGTCGGCGGTCTGCCCGAAGTCGACGGGCAGCACCTCGACCGGGCACAACGGCGGGATCACGTGCACGTGTGTGCGACGGCGGTTGTGACCGATGGAGGCGCTGATGCGCTGCTCGCTCAGCAGGTTGTATCCGTGCAGCGCCATCGCGATCGCGCTCGACGGCGGGGTGGGGAGATGGCAGGAGAAGCCCGGCGCGAGCAGGTACACCTCGTCGGCCCCGGCGTCGACGGCGTAGTCCAGCGTGGTCTTGTCGGCGACGCCGCCGTCCATCAAGAGCTGATCGTCGACGGTGACCGGGGGATAGAGACCGGGGATGGCGGTGCTGGCCAGCAGTGCCGGCAAAGCGGGGCCGTGGGAGAGGACCACGGCCCGCCCGCTGCGGACGTCCGCGGTCAAGACCGACAGCGGGATCCGAGCGTCCTGCAGGTTCTCGATCGGCAGTATGCGGGCAAGGAAGCGCTGCAGATGGCGGTTGTCGAACAGGTAGTTGCGCCGGCCGAGCACCGCCTCGGCGAACGTGACCGGGTTGAACGCGAACGTGATGTTGAACGCTCCGAAGGCTTGCAGGGCGCCTCGAAGCGGGTGGAAGGGCAGGTTGGACGCCATGGTGCGCAGGGCTTCCGGCGTGCTGAGCGGATACACGTCGTGGCTGCTCACCGACAGCCACAGCCGGGCCAGTTCCTCGACGCCTCTCGCGTGGGGGTGCGCGGCATAGTAGGCCGCGTTGAGGGCGCCCACGGATGCGCCGACCACCATGTGGGCCTCCACCCCGAGCGCGGTGAGGGCACGGAGCATGCCGACTTGGACGGCTCCCAGGCTGCCGCCTCCCCACAGGATGAAGGCCGTCGTCATCCCGCCTCCTCTCCCGAGGTCCGGGCCCGCGCACTCGCGTCGGCGGTGCGTGCCGATGATGTGGTTGCCGGTGCATCGCGGGTCCCGCGCCCGTCGCGTTCCTTGCCCGGAGCCGCACGGACGGTAATCGTACGGATCCTGTTGACGGTGTCTGCCCCTCCGGAGCCGTTCCAACATGAGGCCCTGTGGTGCGACGCCGCCTGAGAGGTCACAGCGGGCGGCTACTCGGTCACACCTCATGGATACGCATCGGCCCCGGACACTCCGGGTGAGACGGCGTATGTCCAGGGAAGTAAGAGCATGCACCTTCGGAACGGGAGGAGGAGGTCGTCGTGAACCTCCAGACGATTCCCTGGGCCGCCCGGCCGACGCGGAGGCCGTCCGGGGGCGTAGCCCCCTCTCCACTGGACGGGCGATGACGGCGCGCGTGACGGTCGTGGTGGCCACGCGGAACCGCCGGGACGTGGTGGCGCGCTCGCTGGTCCACCATGAGTGCCCGGTCATCCTCGTCGACAACGGCTCCACCGACGGAACCCCCGCGTTCGTACGGCAGGCGTTCCCGTCGGTCGAGGTGGTCGAACTCGGTGAGAACAGGGGCGCGCCGGCGCGTAACGTCGGCGTGCGCCGTGCCTCCACGCCGTACGTCGCGTTCGCCGATGACGACTCCTGGTGGGCCCCGGGGGCCCTCGCCACGGCCGCCGACATCCTGGACGCCCATCCTCGTCTCGGACTGCTCGCGGCGCGCGTGCTTGTAGGTCCCGATAATCTGCTCGACCCCATCTGCGAGGAGATGGCTCGTTCGCCTCTTCCGGTGCGGGCCGACCTTCCCGGTCCGCCCGTCCTCGGGTTCCTGGCCTGCGGAGCCGTCGTACGCCGCGATGCCTATCTGGCCGCCGGGGGCTTCGACGACGTGGTCTTCTTCTTCGGTGAAGAAGAACGCCTTGCACTGGACCTGGCCGCGAACGGCTGGGGACTGGCTTACGTGGACGAGGTCGTCGCCCAACATCACCCCGAGCCTCCCCGGGACCCCAGGGAGCGGCAGATCCTGGCCGCGCGCAACGCGGTGCTGACGGCACTCATGCGCCGCCCGTGGATTGTGGTGGCGCGCACCGCGACAGGAGTCGCCCTGAGCGGGCCGACCGGATGCCGGGCGCTCTTCGACTCCGTCCGCAGACTCCCTCAGGCGTTGGCCCGTCGCCGTCGGCCGCTCGGCGCCATCGAATCGGACCTGCGACGCCTGCGCCAGGGCTGAAGCGCACCGGCACCGCCGGAAGGCCGGCGATACGCAGCGGTACGTCGGCTCATGCGGCTCATGTCCGGCGAACGCTGGGGGTCAGAAGGCGTACGGGCCGAAACGGCCCCAGGCCACCACGGCGGCCAGCAGCAGGAGCACCAGGTTGACCACGATCGTCGGTGACTCCTTGCGGCGGGTGTGCGTGATGGCGGCACCGGCCATGACCACGGCCAGGCCGAGCGCGGCCAGCGGCGTGAGCAGCGGCGCGATGTCCAGGGCGGCGGGGAGGATCAGGCCGATCGCGCCAAGGACCTCCAGAGCGCCGATGCCCTTGACCACTCCGGCGGAGAAGTCCTCGGTCCAGGCCATGCCGGACCCGGCGAGTCTGTCCTTCGGCTGCGTCAGCTTCATCAGGCCGGCGCCGAGGAAGACGAGGGCGAGCAGGCCGGCGATGATCCACAGAACCACGTTCATCGGAAGTCCATTCCGTACGGTTGACTTGAAGATTCAAACGAACAGTAGATATATGGACTTGAAGCGTCAACTCGTGATGCGACCTAGATCAGTTGACGCATCAAGTAAAATCAGAGCTATGGACACACCGCGCGAACCTCGCTGGCTGACCGAGGAGGAGATGCAGACGTGGCTGGCGCTGGTCAGCGTTCTGATCAGACTGCCCGCCGCTCTGGACGGGCAGTTGCAGCGCGACGCGGGCATCAGCCACTTCGAGTACCAGGTCCTGGCGGGGCTGTCGATGACTCCCGAGCGCACGATGCGGATGAGTGAGCTGGCGTCCTTCTCCGACGGGTCACTGTCGCGCCTGTCGCATGTGGTCGGCCGGCTGGAAAAGCGCGGCTGGGTACGGCGCACGCCCGACCCGGCCGACGGACGCTACACCCTGGCCGTCCTCACCGAGGACGGCTGGGACAAGGTCGTCGCGACCGCTCCGGGGCACGTGGAGGCGGTCCGCGGCTTCGTCCTCGACCCCCTCACCAAGGCGCAGACCCGGCAGCTCCGCGACATAGGGCGCCGCATCATGCGCGCCATCGACCCCGACGACACCTGCCTCGGCTGACCTTCCAGAGTGACAACCCGATCGCCCCGCCGACGGCCGACCCGCCCGATGCGCCACCAGGAGAATTCCATGGCCTCCATCCTCAACCCGGAGATCCCCGCCGGGGCCTACGATGAGTTCCTGCCCGGAGCGCTGCCCACCGCCCGCGCCCAGCACGCCTGGACGCCCGCCGACGGGCCGCTACCCGCCTTGTACATCAGCCACGGCGCGCCCCCGTTGTTCGACGACGGCCCCTGGCTCCGTGAGCTGTTCGGCTGGGCACAGTCGCTGCCCAAGCCCAAGAGCGTCCTGATCGTCTCCGCGCACTGGGAGGCCGCGCCGCCGGCGCTGTCCGCGTCCGCCGCGCACACTCCGCTGGTGTACGACTTCGGGGGCTTTCACCGCCGCTACTACACGATGCGGTACGACACCCCCGACGCGAGCGCCCTCGCCCGGCGGGTGGCCGCGATGATGCCCGACAGAGAACCGGTTCACCAGCACCGCAGCCGTGGGCTCGACCACGGGGCCTGGGTGCCACTGATGGCCATGTACCCGCTGGCCGACATCCCGGTGCTCCAGCTCAGCCTGCCCTCGCACGACCCCGACCTGCTCCTGCGCCTGGGGGCCAGGCTGGCGCCGTTGCGTGAGGAGGGCGTGCTGGTGATCGGCTCAGGGTTCATGACGCACGGGCTGCCGTTCGTCACTCCCGAGATGATCCACAAAGGCGTCGTCCCCGCCTGGTCGTCCGAGTTCGACGCATGGGCTGCCGACGCGCTGGCCCGAGGGGACGTGGGGGAACTGGCGGCCTACCGGACGCGGGCGCCGGGCATGCCGTACGCGCACCCGACGGTGGACCACTACATCCCGCTGTTCATCACGCTCGGCGCGGGAGGCCGCGCGGACCAGCCGGTCACGACCGTCATAGAGGGGTACATGATCGGCTTCTCCAAGCGCTCCTTCCAGACCCCGGCATGAGGGTCTCGAGCCGGAGAGCGTGCGGAGGCGTAGGTGTCGCCACCGTTTCCCGGCTCTTCGCCGGGATGGCATCTTCAGAGAAGAAACCGTGCTGCTCGTGAATGGTCAACGGGTACGAGTAGCTCGCGCGCCAAAGGCGGAGCACCGCTCACCATGAATTGATCAGCGGGGTGGAGACCAGTGACCACATCTGCCGAACACCGTCAGCATCCCGATCACGACCACGTCCACGGAGCCGGTTGCGGGCATGTCGCCGTACCGCATGCTGATCACGTCGACTACGTACACGACGGGTGCTTGCACCGGGTGCACGGTGATCACGTCGATGAGTGTGAGCCCGCGGGCCACAGGCCTCACGAAGATCACGGTCACCAGCATGGGCCCGGTTGCGGACACGTGGCCGTACCGCATGGGGATCACGTCGACTACATCCACGACGGTCACCGCCATGCCGGCCACAACGGGCACTGGGACGAGCACTGAGCGGCGGCGCGATGCCCGGCTGGGATGCCGTTTCCTGTGGGCGCGGGGTTCACCGGTGTGTTCGACAGGCGGACTCGCTGGTGGACCTCGCTGACGGACGTGGTCTAGAACTGAAGAATGCGTCTGGGCATTTTCCTGATTGCCCCGTGCCGTCCGGGGTGCTCGCCCGGAGAGGTCCTTTCCCAGACCGTCGACGCCATCTCGGCGGCCGAGGCCGCCGGATTCGACGATGCCTGGATCGCTGAGCACCATTTCATGACATACGGGGTGTGCCCTTCGGCCACCACGCTGGCGGGCGTCGCGCTGGGCCGGACCGCGAAGATCGCGGTTGGTACGGCGGTGGCCACTCTGTCCACCCGGCATCCGGTCGCCCTCGCCGAGGAGGCGGCGGTCTTGCACCATGCTTCCGGCGGCCGGTTCCTGCTCGGCGTGGGTCGTGGCGGCCCCTGGCGTGACCTGGAGGTGTTCGGCACGGGCTTGCCCCGGTTCGAACGCGGATTCGCCGAAGGTCTCGACCTGCTGTGCGCGGCCCTCTCCCGGAACGAGGTGGCCGCGGACGGTGAGTTCTTCAGGTTTCGCCGGGTGCCGATGATGCCACCCGCCCGGCTGCGGCCGCTGGTGGCCTGTACCTCCGCGAATACGGTGCGGCTCGCCGCCGAGCGCGGACTGCCCATGCTGCTGGGCATGCACATCGACGACGCGGAGAAGGCCGCCATGATCGCGCAATATGAGCGGTACGCGGCCGCGGCCCCGACGGTGCCGGGGGCGGCCACAGCTGGAGCTGTCCCGAACGGCGCTGTTCATGGCGGGCATGGAGTGAACGGCCACGTGGCCGCCGTGGTGGGGCACGTGGCCGACTCCACGGCGGCAGCCGTGCGGGAGCTGCGTACCGAAATGCCCCGGTGGCTGGAGCCGGGACTGGCCGGATACGTACGGGTGGACGGCCAGGGCTCCTCACGCACGGACGCGGCCCGCTATGTCGAGCGGCTCTGTGCGATCCACCCGGTCGGTTCGCCGGAGCACTGTGTCGATGTGATCCAGGCCACGGTCGCCGCGACCGGTCTGCGGCATCTGATCCTCATGGTGGAGGGCACGGCCAGCCCCGACCGGACCCGGGAGAACATCGCCCGGTTGGGCGCCGAGGTGCTCCCCCGCCTTCGTGAACATGGCCTGCGCGGGCGCGAAGCCACGCTCACCGGTACGGCGGAGCAGCAGTCGACGGGACCTGGCCGCGGATCATAGAAGCGGGACACGCGGCCGTCGGCCGAGCCGGTCAGGGTCCGACCCGCCCGACCCGGTACGTCACATGGGTGGCGTCCGGGGTGTCCACAGCGTCCAGGTGTTCCAGCTCCGGGCCGGCGCCGTCGAACAGGACGGTGCCGGAGCCAGCGGTAACGGGGCGATGCGCAGCCTCAGACGATCGACCAGGCCGGTCCGCAGCGCCTGCCGGACGATCGACGCACCACCCATCACGTGAACCCGCTTGTCGCCGGCGGCGGTCGCGGCCGCTTCGATCGCGGCGGCGACCCCGCCGGTCGCGATCGTGAACATGGTGTCGCCCTTGCGCACCACCTTGTGCGTCCGGCGGGTGAGGTGCTCCTGCGGGCGTGGCGGTCCAGGGACGCGTTCGAGGAGCGTGCCGCTGCCGCCCCGCCAGCGGGCCGTGCTCATCCTGCGCGACGTGCTGTCCTGGTCGGCGAGCGAGGCGGCCACCCTGCTCGGCACGACCGTGCCGGCGGTCGCCGCCTACGTCCGAGGCGCCGGTGACACCGCTTTCCGTTCCTTCGCGCTGATCGTGCTGCGCCCGAGGGCGGGCCTCCTCGCCGCGATGGACGTGTTCGAGGCGCCCGGCCTGTTCGCCGCGTTCGGCCTCCCGGCGAGCCTGGACCAAAGATCGTTTGAGGACGTGTGCCCACGGTATGCCCATGAAGATCGAAGTGGCAGCCGGTGATCAAGGGAGGGGCAGAGGGCGTGGAAGAGTGGAGCGGGTGACGGTAAGCGCACCGGACCAGCAACAGTGTTCTCACCTGCGGTTTCGCTGTTCCAGCTGGTCGCGCCCACCGGGTTGGGCCGGGTTCCGCGGCAATCTGTCACCTTCCTGCCGGGGCTTCGTTGTGCCTACGCGGGCATAACGATGATCTTGTTGGATGGGGGTTCACGTCAGTGGGCGTCGCCCATGCGCTTGTGCGCCCGCGTGTGTCCCCGGCCGTCGTCGTACGCTACTGATTGGGCCTGTGACACAGCGGCAGTCGCCGACCGAGCCATGGCCGAAGGCGGTTGCCGCGTGACGGGTTGGCCTCATCTCCCCGAGGAGGTGGTGGACGATGAACATCCGTCCTGCAGAAGAGATCAGCCACGCCGTTCACGTCGCCGTGGAGGCCGCGATCTGGGCGCCCTCCATACACAACACCCAGCCGTGGTCGTTCGCCGTCTCCGGTGACGAGATCAGCCTGCGGGCTGATCCCGATCGGTTGCTGCGGCTGGGCGATCCAGAGGGCCGTCAGATGCTCATCAGCTGCGGCGCGGCGCTGTTCAACGCGCGGCTCGCCCTGCACGCGCTGGGTTACGAGCCGGTGGTGCGCGTCCTTCCCGAGCCCGACCGCCGGGCGCTGCTCGCGACGATCAGGCTGGGCGCGAGCGTCCAGGTCGACGAGGACACGCGGCTGCTGCACGCGCAGATCGAGCGCCGCCGAACCCACCGCGCGGGCTTCACCGATACCCCCGTCCCGGAGCGACTGGTCGAGACGCTTGTCCGGAAGGCCGCCGCCGAAGGGGCGCGGCTGACGCCTATCCGGTCCGAGGCGGCGGTGAGGGTCGTCGCCGCGCTCACCAGCGCGGCCCAGGACGTCCAGTCGCAGGCCCGAGCGTTCACTCTGGAGTTGCTCCGCTGGTCCCGTCCACCCGGCAGCGCCCGGCAGGACGGTGTTCCGGCGGAGGGGTACCCGCGCACTCCACGGCGTACCTTCCCGCATTTCGCTCAACGGGACTATGCCCACGGCCAGCCGTGGGGCAACGACGCGGACCAGTTCACCTCGGCGTGCGCCGGGGTCGTGGCGGTGCTCACGACGCCCGGCGACTCCCGCGAGGAGTGGATCGCCGCCGGTCAGGGGTTGCAGAGCGCCCTCCTGCACGCGTGCGCCGAGGACGTGAGTGCCGCGGTCCACACCCAGGCGCTGGAGATGCGTCACCTTCGCGACTTCCTGCGGGAGGAGCTGTGCTCCGGGGAGTACCCTCAGATGATCCTGAGGTTCGGGATCACGCACGACGTTGATCGAGGAGTACGCCGTCCGGTTCCCGAGGTGCTGGAGGGCGACTGATGACAGCCCCGATCGTCATCGGCTTATCTCAGTTCCGGTACTGCGTGGCCAGGTGCGCCCGCAGGATTCGGCCGTCTCCGAGCTCCGGGACCTCGGGCCGCGGGTGCGCGTAGAAGCAGCGGATTGAGCACTTCAGGTGGCGTGGTCCGCCAGACCGGGCGCCAAGGTGCTGCGCCCCCTCTGGTGTCAGGGACAAGCGCCACGAAATGATCACCGCGTGGCGAACGTGATTTTCTTCGATCTGGACGGCACCCTGGTCGATCATCGAAGCGCGGTCTGGGAAGCGATCGGCCAGATCGTCAAGGCCGCGCCGAACGCGACGGCTCCACCGGAGGAGCTGGTGACGTTGTGGTGGACGCTGGAGGGGCGCCACATGCGGGAATACCTGGCCGGGCAGTGCTCCTTCGCTGAGCACCACCGGCGCAGGCTCCGTTCCTTCCTGCCGATGCTCGGCGAGCCGGTTCCGGAGAGTCCCGGCCTTCTGGACGCCTGGATCGCCGACCGCTACCTCACCGTGTTCGAGGAGTCCTGGCGGTGCTATCCCGATGTCCAGCCCTGCCTGGAGACCCTGAAACGGCTCCCCCGAGGACCGCGTCTGGCCGTTCTGACCAACGGGGATCCCGAGCAGCAGCGCGCCAAGCTCGCCCGCTTCGGCCTCCTGGAATACTTCGAAGCCGTCCTGACCCCGACCGAGCTCGGCGTGGCCAAGCCCGTCGCCTACGCCACCGCCTGCCGGTGGATGCGGACGGACCCCCCGCAGGCGGTCAACGTGGGCGACATGCTGGAGAGCGACGTGAACGCGGCCGCCCTCGCCGGGCTCACCGGCATCTGGCTGGACCGTGGCGTCGACTTCGTCACCGGTGGACCATCGCCGACGGCAGATGAGACGGTACTCCGCATCGAACGCCTCACCGACCTCCCCGACCACCTATCACGCACGAACGCCTGACCGGCTCTCACCGAACCTCAGCGCGGTTTGAAGGCGGGAGTTCGGTCTTCTCCTCGATGGCCTTGGCTATGGCCTTGGAGCCCGCAAACTCCGCGAATCCGGATCGATACCGGCCGTACACGATCAGCGGCGTCCGGCTCATCGCAGACTTCTCAACGGCACCCGAATAAAGCGGATGTGGGCCGCTGCCTTCTCGGACGGAGGATTCTCGGACGGTGTTCGCCCAGATGAGCCTTCGGCAACTGGACACTCAACCTCACACCGCCCGACCACATCCCCACCACCCGGCTCGATCTGGAGCCCCGCGTCCTGTCCGCCCCCGACCACCTGATCGAGGGGCGCAAGCGGCAAGACATGCCCGCGGCCAAGGGAGTCCGGCTTTGCTGTTGCAGGACGTGAGCGCCACTCAATCACAGCTCCTCGCATGCCGATCAATATGGTGAAATAGCGATCAAGCGACATCTCGCGCAGCGGCACGCCACCCAGGCCACAGGTACGGTGAGGGGGCGATGGGTGACAGCCGGAAAGGCAGTGTTGTCAATGTCCAGTGCGCAGCTGTACGACACCATCGGAGCCACCTACACCGTGACACGGCGCACTGAACCGCGCATCGCCGCGCGGATCTGGGCTGCGCTCGGCGACGCCCGGACCATACTGAACGTGGGGGCGGGCACCGGGTCCTATGAGCCCCCCGACCGCCACGTCCTCGCGGTGGAGCCGTCGGCGCTCATGCGTTCGCAACGCTCTCCGGACGCTGCGCCGTGCCTGGTTGGATCTGCCGAGAACCTGCCGTTCGATGACCACTCCTTCGACGCCGCGATGACCGTTTCCTCCATTCACCACTGGCAGGACCCGATTGCCGGCCTGCGTGAGATGCGGCGGGTTGCTCGCCGCGTGGTGGTGTTCACGCACGACACCAGTCACACCGGATGGCTTCATCGGTTCTGGCTTACTCGCGACTATCTGCCTGAGGTCGCGGACCTCCTTGTCGGCCGGCCTTCGGTGACCGAGCAGGCTCGCGCGATCGGAGCCCGGATGAAACCGGTGCTCATCCCGTGGGACTGCGCTGACGGCTTCTTCGAGGCCTACTGGCGTCGGCCGGAGGCGTACCTGGAGGAGAATGTCCGTCGCGGGATGTCGGTCTGGGCCAGAGTCGGGCCGGAGGCCGAGCAGCGCGCAGTGCACAGCCTCCGGGATGACCTCGCATCCGGTCGGTGGGCCGAACGCAACCGGGACCTCGTCGATCTCGACGCGGCAGAGCTTGGCCTTCGCCTGCTGATCGCCTGAACCCGCGCCGTCCTCGGCGTCTGGAACATCCACCAAATCAAAACGACCGTTAGACGAACGCCCGGACGCCCGAGCAGGTCACGCCGCGGTGTCTCTCTGCCGTATCCCGGCCGCGCCCCTGGGTGACCCTCGCGAAACGCGGTACTAGGGTGGAATTGATGGGCACGCCGTTTCGGCGTCATCTACGCACCGAATCGACGCTCCGTAGCCAGGCAGCGCTGGCGCACAACCGTCACAACACGGAGTGATCGCTCATGCTGAGACATTCTCTCGCGGCAGGGGTGATGGCGGCCTCCGCCCTCGTCGTCCCTGTGACACTGCCCGCGCAACCCGCCACCGCGGCGACAGCGGCCGCGGTCGCCACCACCTCGATCCCGCCCACGTCGATCACGACGACCTCGGCCACGAACTGGGGGCCCTGCTGGCATGGTCGTTGCCACTGGCAGCGCCACTGGCGCTGGGACGGGGGCTGGCGTCACTTCCACCGCTGGGATGGGGGCTGGCGCCACGTCCGCCACTGGGACGGAGGTTGGCACCACTTCCGCCATTGGGACGGAGGGCACCACTTCCGCCACTGGGATGGGAGCTGGCACCACTTCCGCCACTGGAGGTGGTAATCGCGTATGACACCGGACGGTGACGCGTGACATTCGTCGCCGTCCCGTCTGGATGCCGGGCCGTCGTCCCCGTGGAAATGCCCGCGGAGCGGCGGCCCCACCTCGTCGGCGGAGAGTCGTTGTACCGCGCGCGGATGAAGAGGTTTCGTGTCAGCGCGGGGTGAGGACGCAGAATTCGTTGCCCTCCGGGTCGGCGAGGACCGTCCACGGAACGTCGCCCTGGCCGAGGTCGACGTCGGTGGCGCCGATAGCTCGCAGCCGGGCCACCTCCGCCGCTTGATCGTCTCCGGGGTACGGCCGGAGGTCGAGATGGATGCGGTTCTTCACGGTCTTCACGCCGGGTGTGCGGAGGAACTCCAGATACGGCCCTACCCCCTTGGAGGAGCGCAGCACCGCATGATCGTCGCTTGCTTCGTGCAGGGTCCAGTCCATCGCCTCGCCCCAGAACCCGGCCATGGCCCGCGGATCCGCGCAGTCGACCACCACCGCGGCGATCGGCCCGGTGTCCTGGTAGTTCGATCGAGGCTCCAGCACGCAGAACTCGTTGCCCTCCGGGTCGGCGAGGACCGTCCACGGGACGTCGCCCTGGCCCACGTCGGCGGGCGTCGCGCCGAGATCCTTAAGGCGCGCGACGAGGTCCGCCTGATGGGCCGCGGAAGTGGTCGCGAGATCGATGTGCACGCGGTTCTTCACCGTTTTAGGTTCCGGAACGGCAATTACGTCGATGCAGACAGCGACGGGATCCGGATAGGCGAAGCCCTCCGGTTCGACGTTGGTCACGCCGGGCCCCTCGCTGGAAATACCCCAGCCGAGCGCCTCCGCCCAGAACCGACCCACTGCGGAGTCGTCCCGAGCATTCATCGCAATCTGAACAAGTCGTGTCGCCATGGCGCCAACCCTATGCGCGCGTGGCCGGCCTTTGCCGGTGCTGATTCCCTCGGCCTGAAGATCGGCGGGATGGCGTTCGACCAACCACCGATCGGCTTGAGCCCGCCCTCAGTCGGCTGGATCGGGCCGTCGTCGCCGTCGTCGTCGCCCAGCACGGTCCATGACTCCAGCCCTGTGACGGCCGACAAGACTCGCCGCACCTACGTGCTTCCTCCGGCGATCTGTGTGATGGACGGCGGCGGACAACCAGATCCAGCAGGCGGATCACCGGGCGAAGTCGTTTGTCATGGACGTCGTGGACAGCACCTCACGCGCTACAGGTAACGAGGACCTGTGAAATGCGGGTGCGGGAGGTTCTGGCGGCCGGACCGCTGGTCATCCCGCCGGACCATCACCCCGCGGCTCTGCGCGCGCCGTCGGCCGGAGTGTTCGCCCGTGGCTTCGGCGGCCGTTTCGGACAGGCTGACCTGAGCCAGCAGTCCGTCAAGTGACAGTTTCAGAGCCCCGGCGACGGCGACGACCGTGAAGAAGGCCGGTGTGGGGATACGGCCCCTCTCGATCTTCCGCAGCGTCTCGGGGGAGATCCCGGCCCGGAGTGCCACGTCGGTGATGCTGCGTGAACCCCTGGCCTCACGTAGCAGGTCGCCCAGCCGTTCCCCGCGCAGGCGGTCGGCGATCGACAACGGTTCGCGTACCATGAGCCCAATACTAATACCGGTATAGTTATCGGAATCTAGAAGGAGGCAGGAGTTGATCGAGCTCAAGACCGCCGGCGAGATCGAGGTGATGCGTGAGGCCGGCCGGGTCGTCGCGGCGGTACACACGCAGGTCCGCTCGCACGCGACCGTCGGGGCGTCTCTGCGCGAGCTCGACGAGCTGGCCCGCCAGATCATGCACGAGGCCGGGGCCGGCTCGTCCTTTCTCGGCTACCACCCGGCGTTCGGTGCCACTCCCTACCCTGGCGTGATCTGCACCTCGGTGAACGAGGTCATGCTGCACGGCCTGCCCACCGGCTACCGGCTCCGTGACGGCGACCTACTGAGCATCGACTGCGGCGCCCACATCGACGGCTGGCATGCCGACGCCGCTGTCAGCTTCTGCGTCGGCCGGGCCCGCCAGGGCGACGGCGACCTGATCGCGACGGCCGAGCGCATGCTGGCCGCCGGAATCAAGCAGGCCGTGCCGGGTGCGCGGCTGGGCGATATCGGCCAGGCCATGTCCCGCATCGGCCGCGCGGCCGGTTACGGCATGCAGAACGACTTCGCCGGCCACGGCATCGGGCGGGCCATGCACGAGGACCCGTGGGTGCCCAACGAGGGCCGTCAGGGGCGCGGCCTGAGGCTCCGCTCCGGCATGGTCATCGCCATCGAGCCCAGCCTGATGGCCGGAGGCGGGGACGACTACGCGATGGCCGAGGACGGCTGGTCTCTATGCAGTGGAGACGGCAGCCGCACGGTCCACGTCGAGCACTCAGTGGCCGTCACCGACGACGGACCGGTCATCCTGACCCTTCCCTGACGCCCGATGAGAGAGAGCCGGAGTTTCGGTTGAGAGCGGGTTCGAGGTCAGGGCCGGGCTGGGCCGTGTGCTGAAGGGACCTTCGCCTCTGGGGAGCGGCGTTGCCGGGGCATGGGATGGAGACGTGGGGGTGATCTCGATGTTGGTCCGGGAGATGATGACGGCGCCGGTGGTGACCGTGCCGCGGACGTGGAGCGTCAAACAGGCCATCCACCTGCTCTACGAGCAGGACATCACGGCCGCCCCGGTGGTCGACGAGAAGGGCCGGATGGTCGGGATCGTCAGCGAGATGGACCTTCTGCGCGGCGAGTTCGAAACGGACCCCGGCTCCTACCTGCGTCCCGTAGCACTGCCCGGCTCGCGGCCGTCCGTAGGGGTCGAGGAGGTCATGACGTCCAACGTGAGGACCGTTCAGGAACAGGCCGACGTGCTGGAGGTCGTGGATCTGATGATCACGATGGGAGTGAAGAGCGTTCCGGTCCTACGTGGCGGAGACGTCGTCGGAATGGCCAGCCGACGTGACCTGATGGGGATCCTGGCTCACGGAGACGAGAGGATCCGCGATGACGTCCTGGCGGCGCTGCGTGATTCCCTCGAGACGACGTTGTGGCAGGTGACCGTACGCGACGGGCTGGTCGAACTGCACGGCGCTGACGTGGACGACAGGTCGGCCCGGATCGCCGAGATCATCGCGCGTACGGTGCCGGGCGTGGCCGGTGTCGTGCTCGCTTCGTCAGGCGCATCCGGGACATCAGAGCTTCCGTGAAAGGTGGGGAGCCGAGGCTGTGAAGCCTCGGCTCCTTCCGGCACCGGACGCCCGTCCCCGTCGGGCGGTCACGGCATCGGAGACAAGGAAAGGGACACCACACGCATGTGAACGGGAGGTTCAGCCATGGAGGCCAAGCAATGGAGCATCCAGATCTATATCACCGAGGAAGATGACGAAACGTCTGCTCGCGCGGTCCTCACTACCAGGGACGACACTCACGTGGCCGGGGTCGGCCGCGCACGTCGTAACCCCGCCGATCCTTCTGTGCCCGAGATCGGTGACGAGCTGGCGGTCGCGCGAGCGCTCGCCGACCTGACGGGCAAGTTGTTCGCCATCGGTTCGGACGACATCGCCGGGTGCGCCCGGCAGGGCTGAGCACGGCAGACCCGAAACGGCTCTCGTTCCCGCGCGGGGGCTCCGCGTTGTCCGGCCGGCCCGATGCGGCGAACCGGTCACGGCGATGCGGATGTCCGCTTCTCGCGAGGCTCGTCGTTCATGTCATGGCCGGCCCGCCCGCAGGAAGGACAGCAGGCGGTCGAGCGGCCACGTGTTGATCACCTGGTCGGCGGTGAGCCAGCCGCGCTGCGCGGTGCCCACGCCGTACCGCATGTTGGCCAGGTGCGGCACGGCGTGCGCGTCGCTGTCGACGGAGAAGAGGACGCCCTTTCCCGAAGCCCGCCTGACCAGGTCGGCGGGGAGATCGAGGCGCTCGGGGAAGGCATTGATCTCCAGCGCGGTGCCGGTGCGGGCGCAGGCGGTGAACACCGCGTCCCAGTCGGCGTCCACCGGCTCCCTCCTGCCGATCACGCGGGCCGTCGGATGGCCGATGATCTTGACGTGGGAGTTCTCGCAGGCCCGCAGCAACCGCCGGGTCGTCTCCTCGCGCGACTGCGTGAAATAGGAGTGCAAGGAGGCCACGCACAGGTCGAATCCGGCCAGGAACTCCGGCGGCCAGTCGACCTTCCCTTCCGGGTCGATGTTCAGCTCGGTGCCATGCAGCAGCCGCATCCCGCCGAAGGCGCCGTCCAGCCCTCGCACCTGTTCGCGCTGGGCCAGGGCCTTCTCGTCGGTCATCCGTTGCATGTACAGCGCGGGGGCGTGATCGGTGATCGCGAGATAGGAGTAGCCCCGCTCCGCCGCCGCGGCGGCCATCTCCTCCAGCGACGCCAGCCCGTCGGTCAGGTTCGTGTGCGTGTGCAGGTCGCCGCGGAGATCCGTCTCCGTCACGATCGGCGGGAGCTCACCGCGCAGTGCCGCCTCGATCTCGCCGCTGTCCTCGCGCAGCGTCGGCGGGATCCACGGCAGCCCGAGCATGCCGTACACCTCCGCCTCGCCGGTGGACGCGATCTTCTCCCCGGTCGTCACGTCGAACAGGCCGTACTCGGACAGCTTGAGCTTCTTGTGGACGGCGATCTCCCGCGTCCGGATGTTGTGTGCCCGCGAGCCGGTGAAGTACTGCAGGGCCGCGCCCCAGGAGTCGGCCGGCACGACCCGCAGGTCCACCTGGAGGCCGGTGACGGTGCGGACCGAGGTCTTGGTGTCTCCGTGCGCGATCACCTCGCCGGTCGTGGGGAGCCGGGTGAACGCCTCCATGAGCGCCGCCGGCTCGCATGATGTGGCGAGAACGTCGATGTCACCGATGGTGTCCTTCATCCGGCGCAGCGACCCCGCGTACACGCATCGCTCGCATCCCGGAACCTGGCGCAGCGACGCGATGATCTCCTCCGCGGCGCTCATCCCGATGCCGAGATCCACCCGCTCGCCTGCTTTGTGCATCAGTTCGATGCCGTGCAGGAGGTTCTCCTCGGTCTTGGGGCCGAATCCGTGCAGTCCGTGCAGCAGGCCCGCTCTGATCGCCGCCTCCAGGGACTCGATCGAGTCGATGCCCAGCTCGTGGTAGAGCGTCACGGCCTTCTTCGGACCGAGCGACGGGATCAGCGTGAGCATGCGGACGCCCGCCGGGATCTTGGTACGCAGCTCCTCGAGCTGGTGGATCGCGCCGGTGTGCAGGAACTCATCGATCTTCGCCGCGATCGAGGTGCCCACGTTGGGGATCCGGCGCAGCTCACCGGCGTCCATGTTCGAGATGTCGCGGGCGTAGCCGCCGACCGATCGCGCCGCCTTCTCGTACACCCTCACCCTGAAGGCGTCGCCGCCCGTGATCGCGATCAGATCCGCGTACTCCTGCAGCAGATCCGCTACCTGGTCATTCGAGCGCTCCACGGCTGCCACTCCCGCCGGGGTTCGGCATGACTTTCCTCCAGCATCGACTGCCCGGATCATCGGCAGATAGGGCTGAAGGTCCTGTATGGGATGCCACCTCGGAGCTGCCGGGAGGTCGAGATATCGGGAAATATCCGGAACACACAAGAGCTTTACCGCCGCGATACGCCAGAAAGCCACGCGGTGTGTTGGCCTTTCGGTGAGAAGCTGCCTCACTCACGAACCGGGCAGTCAGCGTGGAAACGCATTCGAACGGCCCCGGCGGGGAACGCGGTGCTGCGGCGATCCACGCCAGAGTGCCGAGTGCGCCCGGGGCAGGCGTGCGACCGGCCCATCCGGCGGCGAGCCTGATTCCGCCGCGCTGGGACGGGAGGGACGGAGCCATGAAAGCGATGGTCGGGGATCGACTGGTGCTCGAGAGCACCAGATCGGATAGACCGAATCACGTCGGCATCATCGTTGCTCTGCGTCACCCCGACGGCTCGCCCCCGTATGTCGTTCGCTGGCTCGACGAGGAGCGTGAGGTCCTGGTGTTTCCGGGGCGGGACGCCCGTATCGAGCATCGGCGAACCGGCTCGACCGACTCGGTGCCGGGCTGAGGGGCGCGGCCGGACCCTGCGTCTTCCGTGAATCGTCCGACACGATCTGTGGCGGCCCATGAGGTGTCCTCCTGGTGGAGCCGCTCCTTGAACTCCTCCTTGCACGGCAGGTCGGCCGCCGAGATCACGCGATGACGTGACCTTCGCCGTCCACGACCGGGACCGCGCTCACACCGTGTGCCGTCAGCACCTCGGCGACATCCCTGAACTGAGGCGACCTCGCTGGTCATGACGTCCCGCGCCTTCTTGCGCACGATCGACTCCTTCCAGATTCAGCCCAGCCGCCGCCGTATGGCCTCGGCCGTCTCGCGGATCGCCGCCCGGACGGACGGGGTGACAGGGGCGTCGAGGCCGAAGTCGCCGCCCTCGATCCCGAAGACGAGCAACTCGTCCGGGAGCCGGTCGAGAGCCTCTCCGAGCGCGATCGCGTCCGCCAGGCCGAGGGCATGGGAGCTGCGCCGCCAGGCGGGGCCCGGGGCCGGACGCTTCGGTGAACGGTTCCCGGTGCCGCGCCCGAGGAGGCCGCGTCTATCACGATCGCCAGGTAGGCACCGCTCCATGCCGTGACCAGGTGCATGGGGTCTCCGGAGCTCTCGGTGAGGACGACGCAGGAGGGGAGCGTTCCCCGGAGCGATCGGACCACCTCCGGGCCCGCCGCGTCGTCGCCCCGGGCGTAGCCGCCCAGGCCGATCACCACCGTCCTACCGCGCATCGAGGTGCAGCTCCAGGAAGTGGGCGGAGCAGGAGATACACGGGTCGTGGTTGCGCACCGCGCGTTCGCAGAGCGCGGCCAGTTCCGCCTGCGGCAGGTCGAGGCGGGGCGTGATGAGCTCGCGCAGGTCCATCTCGATGCGGACCTGGTTCTGCGCGGTTGGCGGGACGATGTCGGCCTCGGTGATCAGCCCGGCCTCGTCGAGGCGGTACCGGTGGTACAGCGTGCCGCGCGGCGCCTCCGAGGCGCCGTGGCCGACGCCCGCGACCGGCTCGACCGGTACGGCGGGGGCGTCGGGTTCGGTGTAGCCGTCGATGATCCGCAGGGCCTCGTCGCAGGCATGTACGACTTCCACGGCCCGGACGACGATGCTGCGGAAGGGGTTGCGGCAGACAGGGCCGAGTCCGGCCTCGCGCGCGGCCGAGCGGGCCAGCGGCGAAAGCAGGTCCGAGTTGAGCGCGTAGCGGGCGAGGGCGCCCACCAGATAGCCGCCGGTCCCGTCCAGCCGGGCGTGGAGCGCGGTGGAGTGCGGCACCTGCTCCTCCACCACGTGGACGGGCCAGTCCGCGATCGGGAACGAAGATCCGTCGCTGACGGCCGGCGAACCGGAGAGGATCGCGTATTCGTCCGGATGGCGCAGCGCCAGGAACCGGTAGGCGTGCTCGATGTCGGGGAAGTCGAATCCGGCGACCCACCTGACGGTGGCCAGCGCGTGCTCTCGCGCCTCGCGCAGCCGCTCGGCGACCGGGGCGAGCTCCTGGCGCCGGGGTACGCGGTAGAAGCCGCCCACCCGTACGTTGACCGGATGGATCGCGCGGCCCCCGAGAGTCGAGACCAGCTCGTTCCCCGCCTTCTTCAGCGCCAGCCCCCGCTCCAGGTGATCACGGTGGTCGGCGGCCATCGCCACGCCGCTCTCGTAGCCCAGGAAGTCGGGCGCGTGCAGCAGGAAGATGTGCAGCGCATGGGACTCGATCCATTCGCCGTAGTAGAGCAGCAGCCGCAGATCGCGCAGCGGCCCGGTCACCTCCACGCCGAAGGCCGACTCGATGGCCTGGCAGGCGCTCATCTGGTACGCCACCGGGCAGATGCCGCAGATGCGCGCGGTGATGTCAGGAGGCTCCTCGTACGAGCGGCCGCGTAGCAGCGCCTCGAAGAAGCGGGGCGGCTCGTAGATCGTGAGCTGGAGATCGGTGATGAGGCCGTCGCGGGCGCGTACCAGCAGCGCCCCCTCGCCCTCGACGCGCGAGAGGCCGCCGAGCCTGATCGTCTTATGCGTCATCCTCGGCCTCCTCGGACGCCCGCCGGAAGGGTTCCTCGGTCGCGTTGAACGTGCGGTAGACACGCACCAGGTCGGGGTCGCTCATGCCGAGCGTCCGCAGTTGTCTGTTCAACGCCCGCGAGTTGGTGGTCTCGCCGGGGCCGAAGCAGCCGTAGCAGCCCCGGTTGAACGCCGGGCACAGCGCCCCGCAGCCGGCCTGGGTGACCGGGCCGAGGCAGGGCGTGCCGTGGGCCACCAGGACGCAGACGTTGCCCCGTGCCTTGCATTCCACGCACACGCTGTGCCGGGGCACGACGGGACGCCGGTCGGCGAGGTACGCCGTGATGACCTCCAGAAGTTGGCGTTTGTCGATCGGGCAGCCGCGCAGCTCGAAGTCGACCGGCACGTGCGCGGAGATCGGGGTCGAGCGCTCCAGTGTGGCGATGTACTCGGGCCGGGCGTACACGACGGAGGTGAACTCGCGCACGTCGGCGAAGTCGCGCAGGGCCTGGATGCCGCCCGCGGTGGCGCAGGCCCCGATCGTCACCAGGCGCTTCGACACCCGGCGCACGTGCCGGACGCGCTCCGCGTCCTCCGCCGTCGTGATCGACCCCTCGACCAGGGACAGGTCGTACGGCCCCGGCCCCGCGGCGCTGGACGCCTCCAGGAAGTAGGCGATCTCCAGTTCGGCCGCGATCGACAGCAGTTCGTCCTCGCAGTCGAGCAGCGTGAGCTGGCAGCCGTCGCAGGAGGCGAACTTCCACACCGCCAGCCGAGGGCGGTGTCCTGGCTCCGAAACGCCCATCACAGCTCCTTCACCGCGAGGAGCCCGGCCGCCCGCTCATAGCTCACCACCGGGCCGTCCAGGCAGAGGAGCAGCGGGCCGAGCTGGCAGTGGCCGCAGCGGCCCACGCCGCACTTCATGTTGCGTTCAAGGGACAACACCACCCGCCCGGCCGGGACGCCGCGCCGCACCAGATCGGCGGCGACGGCGCGCATCATGACGTCGGGGCCGCACACGAACGCCGCGCTGCGGCGCGGCTCGAAGACGATCCGGTCGAGCAGCCTGGTGACCAGGCCCACCGGGCCCTTCCACGCCTGGTCGGGGTGATCCACGATGACCTGGACGTCGATGTCGTGCGCGTCCCTCCAGCGGGCCAGTTCCCGTGGATAGAGCAGGGTCAGGGGAGTACGGGTGCCCACGATCAGGCCGATCCGGCCATAGCGGGAGCGGTGGGCGATCAGCTCCCCGATGACCGTCCGCAGCGGCGCGAGCCCCAGGCCACCCGCTGCGACGACGACGTCAAGCCCGGCCGCGGCCGACACGTCCCACGCGGTGCCGTACGGGCCGCGGACCCCCACGACGTCACCCCGGCGGGTACGGCACAGGGCGCGGCTGACCGCGCCGACCGCGCGGATCGTGTGAACGTAGGCTCCGGGGCGAGCCCGGCCGCTGATCGAGACGGGGATCTCACCGACCCCCCGGGCGTAGATCATGGTGAACTGGCCGGGCAGGAACGGCGGGCACGGTCCACCCAGCGGCTCCAGTGTCAGCGTGACCGTGTCGGCCCGGTCCGGGCGCCGCGAGCGCACCCGGTAGGGCGCGGGCGTCATCGGATGCACGACAGCTCCTCGGTCACGTCGATGCCGGTCGGGCACCAGGTGATGCACCGCCCGCAGCCCACGCAGCCGGACGTACCGAACTGGTCGAACCAGGTGGCGAACTTGTGGGTCAGCCACTGCCGGTATCGGCCCCGCTGCGACCCGCGCACCGGGGCCCCGCCGACCTCGGAGAAGTCCAGCGTGAAGCAGGAGTCCCAGCGCTCGGACCGCTCCGCGACCTCACCGCTGAGGTCGGTGACGTCCTCGACCGTGCTGCAGAAGCAGGTGGGGCAGACCATCGTGCAGTTGGTGCAGGCCAGGCAGCGGGAGGCCACATCGTCCCAGCGCGGGTGGTCGTGGGCGGCGGGCAGCCACTCCTGGACGCCCGCGGTGTCGACCGTGCGTCCCATCCGACCGGCGGCGGTGCGGGAGACCTCCTCGGCCGCGGCGACGTCGTCGCCGGTGGCCGCCTGGTGCGGGATCGCCGTCACGATCTCCGCTCCCCGCTCGCTACCCGTCTCGATCAGGAACCGGTGCGGCGCCGCCAGCTCGGTGAGCGCGAGATCGAACCCCGCGGTGGCCTTCGGCCCCGTCCCCATGGAGACGCAGAAGCAGGTGCCGCCGGGCACCGCGCAGTTCACGGCGACCAGGAAGAGCGCCTCCCGCCGCCGGCGGTAGGCGGGATCGGGGTGCCTGCCGCCGAGGAACACCCGGTCCTGCACGGCCATCGCGGCGAGATCGCAGGCGCGTACACCCAGCAGCGCGACACGCGGCGCCTCGGGCTCGACCTCCTCGATCTCGCGGTCGCGCATCCGGAAGAGCGTCTGGCGGGGCGGCTGTGTGAAGCGCTTGGCCGAGTCCGGGCTCGCGGCGAAGCCGAACACCAAGTCGTCGTCCCGCTCGGTCAACCGGTAATGACCGGGCTCCTGAGCGTCACCTGTGCCCGCGGGCAGCTCCGCGGCGGATGAGATCTCGGCCAGTCGTACGGCGCCGTCCTTGACGGTGGGACCGACGACGGAATAACCGGCGGACCGCAAGGCCGCGACAAGCGGCTCCAGTGACCACACCACGACGTCCATCTCGACGGTCCCCCTCACGCTCCAGACGATGGGACTTATATCCCCTTCCATCACCTTCCAGACCTGATAGTCCAGGTATGGACGAAGGTCCTTCGTCGCGCAGGCTTTGGACCGTCGTTCGTGATCTCGGCGGCGGGAGCGTGCTCACCCCTCCGCTGGGCAGGGGGTCGGCATGCCCGGTGGACTGCTGACCGACATGTACGAGGTGAATATGGCGGCGAGCTACCTGCGCCGCGGCATGACCGATCAGGCCACCTTCAGCTTGTTCGTCCGCCGCCTGCCCGCGGACCGCGGCTTCCTGATCGCCGCCGGGCTGGAGGACGCGCTGCGGTTCCTGGAGGACTTCTCGTTCGAGCAGGAGGACCTCGACTACCTGCGTGACGTCCAGGGGCATGGCGCCGGGACGCTGCGGGCGCTCGCCGACCTGCGCTTCACCGGCGAGGTGTGGGCCGTGCCGGAGGGCCGAGCGGTCTTCGCGGGGGAGCCGTTGCTGGAGGTGACCGCGCCGATCGCCGAGGCGCAGATGGTCGAGACCATGATGCTCAATCACCTGACCTTCCAGACCAGCGTGGCCTCCAAGGCGGCCCGTTGCGTGCTCGCGGCCGACGGAGCCCGGCTGATCGATTTCGCGTTCCGCCGTACGCAAGGGGTCGAGGCCGCCATGGCCGTGGCCCGGGCGACCGCGGTCGCGGGCTTCGCCGCCACCAGCAACGCGGAGGGCGCGCGACGGTACGGTCTGCCCGCGTCGGGAACCATGGCGCACTCCTACGTCCAGGCGTTCCCGAGCGAAGAGGACGCGTTCGCCGCGTTCGCCGCGGACTTCCCCGACAGGACGACGTTCCTGGTCGACACCTACGACACGCTGTCCGGTGTGCGGAGGGCGGTGGACGTGGTGCGCCGGCTCGGGCTCACCGGCCCGGTGGGCGTACGGCTGGATTCCGGAGACCTCGGCGCGCTGGCCGGGGAGGCTCGCCGCCTGCTGGACGCCGCCGGGCTGCGGCACGCCCAGATCGTCGCCAGCGGCGGCCTGGACGAGTACGAGATCGCCGATCTCGTGAAGGCGGGCGCCCCGATCGACGCGTACGGCGTCGGCACCAAGGTCGGTGTGTCGGCCGACGCGCCCTACCTGGACACGGCCTACAAGCTGGTGGCCTACGGCGACCGTCCGGTGATGAAGCTGTCCCCGGGAAAGGTGAACCTGCCCGGGGCGAAGCAGGTGTTCCGCGGGCCGGACCGCGATGTGATCGCGCTGCGTGAGGAGGCCCCGCCGGCCGGCTGCCACCCTTTGCTCGTTCCTGTCCTGGTGGACGGCCGCCGGATCGCGCCGGTCGAGCCGATCACGGTCGTGCGGGACCGGTGCATGAGCGAACTGGCCCGCTTGCCGGCACCCACGCGGGCGCTGCGCGCGCCCCGGCCGGTCCCCGTGGAGATCAGCCTGCGACTACGCCGGCTCCAGGACCGCCTCCGCGGCACGCTGAGCGAGCGCCTGGCCGATCCGGCCGATCATCCGGCCACAGGGTCATGGTGATCTCGTCCGCGTTCTGAGCGATCTCGCGCCTGGCGCGAGACCGGTCCGGCGGGCACGGACGGGGCAAGCCCGGGCCAGAGGGGAAAGGGCTCCTGACAACAGGTGCCGACCTCCCTCGGCCTACGCGCCGCCGATCTTGGCGAAGAGTTGGGATCGGCATGAGCGTGACGGCCGATCCGAGGCGGTACGAGAGGGGTGCCGAGTGTGCCGGTCTATGTCACGCGGCGAACCGAGCGGACAGACGAGCGGGCGAAAGGCCCTGGCGACGGCACGTCGCACACGGGGCCGGGCCCGGAGCCTTGGGAGGCCTCAGCGATGGAGATGCCCGTAGTCAACGAGTGTCAGGTCGAGTCCTGCGCGTACAACAGGAATGGCGCGTGCCACGCGCTCGCCATCACCGTCGGTGACGTTCACCACGCACACTGCGACACATTCCTCAGCGGTCCCTCCAAGGGAGGCGATCCATCCGTCACCGGCCGCGTCGGCGCGTGCAAGATGTCCGACTGCCAGCACAACGTCCAGTTCGAATGCCAGGCCCCCGGCATCGTCGTCGGATATTCGCACGACGACGCCGAATGCCTCACGTACGCGCCCGCGTAGCCGGAACCGGGCGGCGGGAACTCGACCGGCCCGCGAATCGGCAGTCCGGTGGGAGCGATCGCCGTCACCGCTGAGTGGAACCCGGGTGATCACGAGGCTTGGCTGCCAGGGCGCGGCGGACCCGTGCGCCGTCGGATCGCTCCATCTCGTCGAGGGCCAGTTCCACAACGGCCAGCGCCTCCTCGAGGCGGGGCAGGAGGAGGTCGCGCAGTGCCCGGATCCGTCGGCCGGTCATCGCCTCCTCCTCCGTGACGATCCGCGCGGCCTCCGCGGCCACCGCGTGCTCGACCCCGGCGCGCAGGGCGGCGAGGCAGGCCGCCCTGGCCGGGACGAGCGCCGCCGTGACCATGGGCGGCGGTGACGCGACCGGCGCGGGCGGGCGGAAGGCGGACCTCCCCGGATAGCTGGTCCCCATGGCGTCGATCCACTCCACCCGCACCTCGGCGAGGGGGCCGCCACCGGCGAGCCGGATCGCTCGACGGCCGCCCAGCAACGAGGCGCGCAGCAGCCAGGTGTCGGCCTCCCGGCACGCCGATTCCCATTCCTCGCCGGTACGCGCCGCGAGTCGCGTGAGGCGGTCCCGCTCGCGCCGCAGGATGCGCCGCTTGCGGTCGAGGACGGCCAGCCCGCGCCGTAGGGCGGCGAGGCGGTGCCGGAGCCACAGACGGCCGGCCCGTCCGGGCGGAACCTTGAGCGTCACGTCTCCTCCCGGTATCCCGCGTCGAGCGCCGCCGGTGACAACATGGAGAGCTCCCGCCGGGGCAGCACGGAGACGACCTGCCAGGCCCGCGCGAAGGTCTCGTCGAGGGAACGCGCCTCGTCCCGCCGCTGGGCCAGGAGCCGCCGCGTGAACGCGTCCGCCATGGCGAGGTAGCGGCGGTCGGTGTCGCCGAGCGCGCCCTCCCCGACGATCTCGGCGAGCTCCGCCGCCTGGCGGGCACGGGCCAGCGCGGCGAGGATCTGGGCGGCGAGATCCATGTGCTCGGGCCGGGTCCTACCGGGCCCGACCCCCGCCCGCATCATCCGCGACAGCGAGGAGAGCGGGTCGATGTGCGGATAAACAGGGACATCCCGGGTCAGCAGGATCTGGCCCTCCGTGATGTATCCGGTGAGGTCGGGCACCGGATGCGTGATGTCCCCCGCGGGCATGGTGAGCACCGGCAATACGGTCACTGAGCCGGGCAGTCCCGGCACCCGCCCGCACCGCTCGTACAGGGAGGCGAGGTCGCTGTACAGATAGCCCGGGTACGCGCGCCGCGCCGGGATCTCACCGCGTGCAGAGGACACCTCCCGCAGGGCCTCGCAGTAGCTCGTCATGTCGGCCAGCACCACGAGGACGTGCCGTCCCAGGACGAAGGCGAGGTGCTCGGCGACGGTCAGGGCGAGCCGCGGGGTGAGCACCCGCTCGATCACCGGGTCGTCGGCGAGGTTGAGGAACAGCGTCAGCTCCCCGGCCGCCGAACGCTCCTCCAGGGTGTCCCGTACGGTCGCCGCGTCGGCGTGGGTCAGCCCGATGGCGGCGAAGACCACGCTGAACG
Source organism: Microtetraspora glauca (assembly GCA_001570385.1). Classification (GTDB taxonomy): domain Bacteria; phylum Actinomycetota; class Actinomycetes; order Streptosporangiales; family Streptosporangiaceae; genus Microtetraspora; species Microtetraspora glauca. Next base: position 109,290 of record BBYL01000019.1, read on the forward strand.
GCGTTCCGCCGGTGTTGGCCTGGGCGGCGATCTGCGCGGCGAGCTCCAGATGGGGGAGGCCACCGGAGGAGAACACGGCGATCTTCTGCCCGCGGACCAGCGTGGTGAGGGCGTCTATGGCGGACACGCCGGTGAGCACGGGCTCGGACGGGGGCTCGCGCCGGGTCGGATTGAGCGGGAAGCCGGTCACCGCGGCGTCGGCCGTGCCGAAGACGGGAGGCCCGCCGTCCAGCGGCCGGCCGCGCCCGTCGCACACCCTGCCCTGCCAGCCCGCGCCGACCGGGATCCGGAGCGGGCACCCGGCGAAGGTCACGCGGGTGCCCTCGGCCCGCAGCCCCGCGGTCCCTTCGAAGACCTGGACGACGGCCAGGTCGCGGTCGGCCTCCAGGACCAGGCCGTGCCTGCGCTGCCCCGTCTCCAGCTCGATCGACGCGTACTCGTCCCAGCCGACGCCGCGCACGCCCCGGACCACGATCAGCGGGCCGCGCAGCTCCGCCACGTCGGTGTACTCCACCGGAGCCCAGGACGTCACCCCGCCTCCTCCAGCTCGCCCAGTACGGCGTCACGCCGCGTGGGGATCTCCTCCTCGGGCGCGTCCTTCGCGCGCAGCACGGGGGAGAAGTCGCGCTCCTCGATCGAGGCCACCGGCACCCCGCGCTCGGCCAGGGCCTGGCAACGGTCGACGACCGCGAGAAGTGCGTCGGCGAGCGCGGCGGTGCGCTTGGGCCCGCAGTAGGCGTCGGCGGGACTGAGCGCGCTCTGCTGCAGGAAGCCCTCGCGGACCAGCCGCCCGCCGAGCAGGACGACGCGTTCGTGCGGTGGGAGCGTCCCGGTCCCGACCAGCTCGGCCAGCGTGGTCAGCCGGTCCGCCTCGGCCAGCAGCGCCGCCATCCGCGCCCGTCGCGCCGCGCCCTCCGGGGTCCCGGCCATCAGGGCGTCGGCGTCACGGGCGAAGGAGCCGCTCCAGGACACCGCGGGATAGTGGCGCGCGTAGGCGAGGTCGCGGTCGAGCGTCCACTGGGACCGTACGAACCGCTGGGTGAGTGTGGTGACCGGTTCCGTCATGTCGCCTCCGGGCGGCGAGACGGCACCGATGATCGTCACCGAGCCGGTGCCGCCGCCGAGCGTGGTGACGCGGCCAGCCCTCTCGTAGAAGGCCGCCAGCGCGGAGGCGAGATCGGCGGGGTACCCCTCCTCGGCGGGGAGCGCTCCGCCGCGGGAGCCGAGCTCGCGCCGGGCCTCCGCCCACCGGGACGTCGAGTCCGCGATGACCACCGCGTCGTAGCCCATGTCCCGGAAGTGCTCGGCGACCGTGACGCCGGTGTAGACGCTGGACTCCCGGGCCATCATCGGCATGTTGGAGGTGTTGGCGATCACCACGGTCCGGTCCGCGAGCCGCCCTCCGGTCCGCGGGTCGGACAGCCGGGCCAGCTCGGCGACGACGTCGGCCATCTCGTTGCCGCGTTCCCCGCAGCCGATGTACACCACGACGTCCGCGTCGCACCATTTCGCGATCTGCTGGAGGAGCACGGTCTTGCCGGTGCCGAACCCGCCGGGAACGGCCACCGTTCCCCCGAGGGAGACGGGCAGGAGGAGGTCGATCACCCGCTGGCCGGTCGTGAGTGGGACCACCTCGTCGAGACGCGCGGAGTACGGCAGCGGCTGGCGTACCGGCCGCTCACTTTCCAGGGTGACCTCGACGCCGCCGACGACCGCGACCGATGTCCGGGCCGGGCAGGGGCCCGCCCGCCGGATCGCGGAGACTTCGCCGCCCGGTGACAGCACCAGGTAGGGGGGCGACTCGCCGCTCTCGACGCTGCCGATGGCCGTGCCTCTCCCCGTCATGGCGCGCTGATCGACCAGCGGGGTGAACCGCCAGGAACGGTCGGCGCCCGCCGGCCGCGGCGCGGCCGGGTCCAGCCACAGGCCCGCGCCGCTGAGAGGGCGGAGCAGGCCGTCGAACACCCCGCCGAGCAGGTGCGGTCCGAGCAGGGCCGACAGGGGCGCCCCCCGGCGCTCGGCGGGATGGCCGGGAGCCAGCCCGCCGGTGTACTCGTAGGCCTGGACGGTGGCCCGGCCGCCGCGCAGGGAGACGACTTCGCCGGGCAGCCGGTGGGGCCCCAGATCGACCAGCTCGAACATCGCCGCTCCGGCGAGACCGTCGACCTCGACCAGCGGCCCGTTGACCCTCGTCACCGTGCCCACAGCCGTTCCGCCTCCGCTCCGAGCGCGTCGACGGCTCGGCCCGCGAGCGCGCCGAGCGAGCAGTCCACGCGGCGGCCCCGCCCCACACCCACGACCCCCCCGTCGGGATGCTCGCTCACGATCAGGTCGTCACCGCCCGACTCGCGAGCCAGCTCGCGAAGGCGCTCGACCAGGCGGGGATAGCAGGGGTCGTCCCGGAGCGCCAGAACCGCCGCCACCGCGCGCCTGCGCAGCTCCAGCACGACCTCCCGCCGGGCGGCCAACTCGATGTCGCGGGCGCGCCGCCCGGCCCGGACCCGTACGGCGTCCGCCCGAGCCCGGGCCTCCGACGTCCCGGCCTCCCGGGCCTCGTCGATCATGTCCTGCGCCGCCCTCCGGGCGACGGCCAACGTCTGCGCGGCGTCGTGCTCGGCCGCGGCGATCATCGCGTCCGCGTCGAGCCGTGCCCGCCGTAGCAGGGCCCCGGACACGGGCGCCAGCGCGTCCCGGACCCCGGTCACGCCGGCATCACCACCCGCAGCGGCCCCCCGCTCGTGTCGCCGAGTGAGGTGGCCGCCGTGGGCGTGAGGATCACCACGGCCACCTCGGGCCCCAGGTCCCGCCACGCCGTACGGACCTCGTCGGCGTTCTCGGCGGGCAGTACGAGCGCCCCGGCCAGGCCGTATCCGGCCACGCGGACGGCCTCTCCGATGATCGCGATGGTCGCCATGGCCGGTCACGCCCGCCCGATGAGAATGATGCCGATGACCAGCCCGTAGATCGCGATGCCCTCGGCCAGGCCGACGATGACGATGGCCCGGCCGAACAGCTCCGGCCGTTCGCTCATCGCGGCCAGGGCCGCGGCTCCCGTGTAGGCCACGGCGATGCCGGCTCCGATCGCCGAGCCGGCGACCGCGATCGCCGCGCCGAGCAGCGCTGTTCCGCTGGGTGCCGTCGCCGGGGCGGTGGCCGCGGCACCCTGCGCGCCGCCGGTGGTGAGCGCCCAGACGAGAAGCGTGAGCGCGGCGAGCGCGATGGCGGCGTTCATGGCGTGCAGGCCTCGTCTGATCCAGACGGACATGGCATCGCCTCCCTGGATGTCGGCGGAGGACGCCAGGGGCGGAACGGGCGCCCCTCGACCTGGAAGAGCCGGGAGAACAGCTCGTAGTACTCCAGGCGCAGGGCCTGGATGGCGACCACGAGCCCCTCGATCGTGAGGGCGAGCGCGGTGCCGACGACGAAGACCGCCGCGGCCCCGACGGGGTGGCCGGGCCACAGAGCGGTGGTTCCGGTCCAGACGATCGACCCGATGGCCGCGTGGGTGAGCCCGAAGGCGGCGAGCCGGGCGAACGACGCCAGGTTCGCGCCCAGCCGTACGACCACGTCGAAGATCCGCATGGCGGCCTGGGCGGTCCCGCCGGCGCCGCCGCCCGCCTCGGCCAGGAAACCGGCGAACGCCAGCGTGAGACCCACGGCGGCGAGCAGTCCGCCGGCCACCACGAGATCGTCCAGCCCGGAGTACCAACCGGCGAACGCCAGCCCGAACCCGATGAAAACCGCCGCTCCCGCGATCCCGGCGGAGGAATAGAGCGCGACCCGCACGCCACCTTCGCGCCACCGGTTCACGATGCCGAGCAGGTACGCGGCGCCGAGCAGCAGCGCGCCCGCGCCGATGGCGGCGAGCAGCAGCGGGACCGGATGGGAGAGCGGTTCCAGCCAGAGCACCGGGACGACGCCCGTCGGCCCGAAGAACTCGCCGTAGAGCAGGCCGAAGAGCATGCTCGTCAGGCCCGCTCCGGCGGCGAACGGCCAGGCCCGGCGGAACCGGCCCAGCCATCGTGGACGGCCGAAGTACAGCCCCGCCGCGGCGCAGAGCACCAGCAGCCCGTGCCCGACGTCGCCGAACATCATGCCGAACATCAGGACGTACGCGCTCGCCGCGAGCGGTGTGGGATCGATGTCGGAGTACGGCACCGTCCCGTACGTGGCGACGAGCGGGGACAGGGAGCCGCGCACTCCCCGGGACCGGAGCAGCGACGGCGCTTCGACCCCCTTCGGCCGGGTGATCGGGACGGCGGCACCGCCCGCGGGGGCCAGCCGCTTCGCCAGTTCGGGGACCGCATCGGCGGGCATCCAGCCGGCGAGCGCCGCGACACCGTCGCGGACGACGGCCGCCTTCGCCACGGTCTGCGGCGACGCGTCCGGCGGCGCGGCGAGTTCCACCGCTCCCGCGTCCGCCACCTCGGCGAGCACCTCGCTCAAGGAGTTCACGGGGGCCGCGATCGCGACCCGCTCCATGCGTACCGGACGCAGGGCGTCGCGCCAGCTCATGATCGCCGCCTCGCCCGCGAACCCCGCCGCGCGGACAGGTCAGACGAGGGCATCGCGATCACCACCTCGTGCGGCGAGTTCGAGCGCGGCGCGGACCCTCCGGGCGTCCGCGGCGAGCACGGCGACCGCTCCCAGGACGGGAGTCATGGAGAATCCCGGACCGGCCAGGAGATCGCGGCCGTCCTCCTCCAGCCTCGTCCACCAGCGCTCCTCGCCCTCCGACAGCCGCCCGGGATCGTCGATGTCGCGCAGCGCCCAGCGGGCGGGCGGAGCGAGCCGCTCGGCCATCTCCGGGAGTGACGCCGCCTCGAGGGCCCCGGTGCCGAGCAGGGCCCGGCAGCGCTCCCGGACCCCGACCGGCAGGTCACGGGCCTCGGCATGCCGTTCGCGGGCGGCCAGCAGCGCCGTCGCACCCAGGACCCACGCGCCGGCGGCGGGCACCGTGTCGGCGACACGCCCGGCCCAGGCGACGCGCATGCCGAGCTGGATCTCCCGGCGTCCCGCGCCGCCCGGGTCCCCCCACGCGGAGGCGGCCAGCGTCGCCCGGAGCTCGGCGAGCGAGGCGCACCGCCGCAGGCGCGGCCATGCCGTACCCGCCGAGCCGAGGGCGAACTCGGGATCGGCGGGCACACCGGACAGGCGGCACATGAGCTCGTCCACGTTGGCGATCTCGAACCACCGGACCACGACGCGGATCGCCTGCCCGCCCTCGCGGGGAAGCCAGCCGGCGAGCACGCGCAGATGCCACAGGAGCGTGGCGAGCACCGCCCACTGTGCCTCGGGCAGGCTCTGGCCACGCCGTACGTCGTGCCCGTAGGAGGTGCCGGTCAGCAGGGCGACCGCCTCGTCGGCGGAGCCGCAGGCGGCGATCCGGCGGGTGGCGGAGCGGCCGGCCCTCCTCCGTGCCAGGGCTCTGGCCCGTGTCGAACCGGCGACCCAGGCGGCGGTCATGACGGATCACCGGCCAGCCCCCTGACCTCGGCGACGATCCGCGCCACCTCGGCCGGCATCCGGACCTCGGCCCGCGCGCGAACATCGTCGGCGGCGCGCTCGGCGGCGCGGAGGACCGCCCGCTCCTCCTCGTCGGCCTCCCGCCCCGCGGTGGCGGCGGCCTGCGCCCTCTCGGCCTCCGCGGTGTGCCGCGCCGCCGAGGCGACGGCGGCGGCCTGGACCCGGGCCCGCTCCCGTATTTCCCCGGCGTGGTGCTCCGCCGTGGCGCGCATGTCCGCGCAGGCGGCCCGTACGTCGGCGAGGGCGGAGAAGACCACGTCGAGCTCGGTGCTCTGGTCCGCGGCGTAGTCGGCGGGCACCCCGGTCGGCGCCGCGGCACCCGGCACGCCGGTGGGGCGGAACCGCTGGAGGAAATCGCTCAATCGGGCCATGGTCACCTCCGCCGACGCCGGGCGCTTGCATGAGCTGTCAGTTGAGGTGATGCCCCTGTACACGCTGATATCGCCGACGCGGGGGCTTAAATATGTCCGAAATCCGGATATACGCCCAGAACTGGCGGGAGCGACAGGGCGGCGTCTGCGGGGGTGGGTGCGTCGCCAACCGGAACGAGGCGGTGGTGGATGAGCCCCTCGGCTTTCCGGCCGACTCCGGAGCGAGCAGGCGCACGCGCCGGAGCGGACGGGCAGGCAGGGGAAAGCTCATGCCACGAGGTACTCGGGCAGCCGCTTGCCGATCTCCACGAGAACCTCGGTGTTGAGCTGGTAGGCGAGCGCGGTCTCGGCGATGACCCTCTTCGCCTGCACCTCGTCCAGGTTCAATGAGTTGAGCCGGTTCCGGTAGTCGACCTTGAACTCCTTCAGGTCGGGGATGTCGGGGAAGAGGTAGAACGCGACGCCCGCCGATGTCTCGAAGTTGTACGCGCGCTCCACGAGCTTGCGGATCACCTGGCCCCCGGAGAGGTCGCCGAGGTAACGCGTGTAGTGGTGGGCGATGAAGCCGCCGGGCCAGTCGGCGATCTGGTTGATCCGGGCGACATAGGTCAACGTGGGCTTGGACGGGGTGATCTCGTCACGCCAGTTCGTCCCGTACAGCTCCTCCAAGTCGACTTCAAGCGAGGGGACACGCTCGAGTTCCCTGCTGACGAACGGGCCGGCGACCGGGTCGTCGGCGAGGGCGCGTCCCGCCGCCTCAAGGGCCACGTAGGCGTAGTAGTGCTGGGCGACCATGTCGGCGTAGCCCTCCCGGGACACGCGTCCACCCATGAGTGCGTCGAGGTAGGCGGTGCGTTCCGCCTCCTCGTGGTCGTTCCAGGTCGCGTTCTTGAGTTGGTCGGCGAACGTCTCGGTCGCGGTCATGTCCGAACTCCTCTTGCACCGGAATGTCGTTTCGCGACACAGTGTCAGAAAGAGTGCGGTCGGTCAACATTTATACGACATATCGTCGTAAACGGCCGATGGTCGTTCCGTTCCCGTTCGGGAAGGGGTGGCGACGGGGTGTTGGGTCGGGCGTGATCCCGGCGCGAGCGGGCCGTGTGGGCCGGGGGCGGCGGGAAGGCGGGTGGCGGTAAATCCACCCTTCGGATGATGACGATGTGTCGTCAAACCTCTTCCCATGTGAAAAGGTCCCATCTATCATTCCGTCCACATATACGAGATTCCGCACAGCGGAACATTGAGAGAGGTGGTTCGCCATCGTCTCCTATCTCCTCCGCCGTCTGATCGCACTGGTGACCACCGTCCTCGCGGTGATCTCGCTGGTCTTCGTCCTCCTGCGTCTGTCACCAGGCAGTCCGCTCTACACCCTGCTCGGATTCAGCTACAGCGAGGAAGGCAGGGCCGCCGTCGCCGAGCGGCTCGGCTTGAACGCCTCCATCCCCGAGCAGTACGTGCGCTACCTCCGGCAACTCGCCGGCGGGGACCTCGGCGCCTCGGTCTTCTCCGGCCAGCCGGTCGGGGAGCTCCTCGCCCAGCGGCTGCCCGTCTCCCTGGAGCTGGGCCTGGTGGCCGGAGCCGTCTGGATGGCGCTGGGCATCCTCGCCGGAGCGCTCGCCGCGCTCCGGCACGGCTCACCGTTCGACGGTCTCGTACGCGTCACGAGCGTGGTCGCGCTCTCGGTGCCGAGCTTCTGGCTGGGCCTCGTGTGCGTGCTGGTCTTCGGCGTCTACATCACCGGGGTGCTGCCGGTCAGCGGCTACGTCCCGATCTCCGAGGGTCTGCCCGAACACCTGCGCGGTCTGGTCCTGCCCGCGTTCGTACTCGGCCTGCCCGCGTTCGCCGTCGTGGCCCGCACATTCCGCGGGTCCGTCCTGGAGGTGCTCGACCGCGACTACGTCTCGTTCGCCACATCGATGGGCATGTCCCGTCGCACGTTGCTGGCGAGGGTGGCGATGCGCAACGCCGCGATCCCCCTGGTGACCGTCATGGGACTGATGCTCGGCATGCTGGTCAGCGGCGCGATCCTGGTGGAGAACGTGTTCGGCGTACCAGGCCTCGGCCAGCTCATGGTCGACTCCTTTCGCCGGCAGGACTATCCGGTGGCCGCCGGCTGCTGCCTGGCCGTGGCCGTCCTCTACCTCCTCACCAACCTGCTGGTGGACCTCGCCCAGCTGGCGATCGACCCGCGCATCCGCGAGGGCGTGCTGAACGGCGGGCGGGTCCGGTGAGCGCCGTCGTCTCCGCACCGCGGGGCGCCCGGCTCCTTCCACGCGATGGCCTCACCTGGTTCGGCGCCGTCTGCGCCGCGCTGTTCTGCCTGCTCGCGGTGCTCGGGCCGTCGCTTGCGGGAGACCCGAACGCCACCGGCTCCGACGTGCTCGCCGCGCCGTCCCTCACGCACCCGTTCGGCACCGACCAGCTCGGCCGGGACCTGCTCGCCCGTACGGCGGCGGGCACCCGGGTGTCGCTGACGGTGAGCCTGGCCGCCGTGGCGCTGGGCCTGTTGGTCGCCCTGCCGCTCGGCATCTTCGCCGGATATCACGGCGGGCGGCTGTTCGACGACCTGATCATGAGGGTGCTGGAGATCGTCCAGGCGCTGCCGATGTTCGTGCTGGCGATGTTCGTCATCGGGCTCAGCGGCACGGCCACGGCGCACCTGGGGCCGATCCCGATCACCATGACGACCAAGGTCGTGCTCCTGCTCGGCGTCGCGTTCGTCCCCTACTTCGCGCGGGTGGCACGCGCGGCGACGATGGCGGAGACCGGCCAGGAGTACGTGGCCGCGCTGCGGGTGGTGGGCGTGCCGCGGCTGCGGATCCTCTTCGGCGAACTGCTGCCCAACGTCGCGCCCGCCATGGTGGTGCAGGCGTTCCTCGCGATGGCGCTGGCCGTCTTCGCCGAGGGCGGGCTGGGCTTCCTCGGGCTGGGCGTCCAGCTGCCGCAGGCCACGCTCGGCAACCTGACCGGCGGCGGCACCGGCTACCTGCCCGCGGGTGTCTGGTGGTACTCGGTCCTGCCCGGCGCGGTCATGCTCGCCGGGATCCTCGGCTTCAACCTCATCGGTGACGCCCTGTCCGACTCCCTCGGCGGACGCGGCACGACCCACGTGGAGACACGATGACCATTCCCCCCTCCTGGTCCCGGCGGCGGTTCCTCGGGCTGGTTCCCGCCGTGTCGTTGCTCGCCGCCTGCTCGACCGCTGCACCAACGGGCGGTGGCAGGACGCTCAGGATCGGCGTCGCCGCCGGCCCGAGCAACCTCAACCCGCTGGACTCCGGCAGCGAGGTCACCCGCTGGATCGCCGAACCGGTGATGGAGACGCTCTACGACTACGACGAGCGAGTCCGATCGGTCCCGCTGCTCGCCGCCGCCGAGCCGGCCGTCTCCGCCGACGGACTCACCTGGACCATCCCCCTCAAACGGGGAGTGACGTTCCACAACGGCGACGCCTTCACCGCCGAGCACGTGGTCGCCTCGCTCGACCACGTCGCCGCCTTCGCCAGTGGCAGTGAGTGGGTCGTCTACTTCCTCGGTTACTACTCCGGGGCTCGCGCCGTCGACCCGAACACGGTCGAGATCAGGCTCAAGCGCCCCTACGGGCTGCTCCGATCGCACCTGACCAACCTGCCGATCACGCACCGGGCCTTCGTCGACCGCAAGGACACCATGATGGGCACCGGGCCGTACCGGCTGGCGCGGGTCTCCGCAGGGCTGGGCTACTCGATGACCGCCCACAGGGGATATCACGGACCATCCCCCGCGTACGCCCGGCTGGAATTCCAGATCATCCCGGACGGCTCGACGCGGGCGGTGAACCTGCGCGCGGGCAGCGTGGACATCGCCACCGAACTGCCCGTGGCGGCCCTGCCGCTCCTCGCGGGACAGCAGGCGGTGACCGTCCACCGGGTGGACGCGCCGATCGACATCCTCACCTACGTCAAGGCGGGGGATCCGCCCTTCGACGATCCGAACTTCCGGCGCGCGGTCGCCTACGCGGTGGACCGGCAGGGGGTGAACGACAAGGTATTCGGCGGCGCCGCGGTCCTCGGCCAGGGCCCCATCGGCCCGGCCGAGCGGGGGTACGACCCGGACCTGCGGGTCTTTCCCGCCCGGCCCGACACGGCGCGGGCGCGCGAGCTGCTGCACGGCGTCACCGCCCCCTCCTTCACCCTCACGATCAGCGCCGGCCAGGTCATGGAGGACATCGCGCAGATCCTGGTCCAGAGCTGGGCGCACGCGGGCATCACCGTGAAACTGGAGGTCCTCCAGGGCGGCCCCTGGGCACAGCGCTGGATCTCCGGCGCCTACCAGATGATCATGAACCGCTTCTCCAGCGGCTTCACCAGCGGCGACGCGAACTATCTCACCCTGTCTCCCGCCCAGTCCACGAGCGTCCTGGCCTGCGGATACGAGAACCCGTCGGTGGACACCGCGCTCGAGCGGGTATGGGCGATCGACGACCAGGGCGAGCGTGACCGGCTGCTCCGCGAGGTGAACGCGACGCTGACCGAGGACGCGGTGATGTTCCCTCCCGTCTATCCGAAGATGATCGTCGCACAGCGCGCGAGCGTGAGCCCGATGGATCCCGCGCGGATGAAGATCAGCAGACTGGGCACGCCCCGGCTGCGGCCGGAAGGGAACGCCGGTGAATGACCGTCAGGCGACCGGCTCGCCGGTGACGGATCCGCCACCCGCCGATCTGCTGACCGTCTCGGACCTGCACGTGGACTATGCGGGGCGGCCGGCCGTGCGGGGCGTCTCCCTCAGCCTGCGCCGTGGAGAGATCCTCGGCCTGGTCGGGGAGTCCGGCAGCGGCAAGAGCACCCTGTGCTCGGCGATCACGGGCGTGCTCCCGGCCGGTGCGCGCGTCCGCGCCGCCGGGCTGCGCTTCGACGGGCGGGAGCTGACCGAGCTACCCCCCGAGGACATGCGGCGGATCCGGGCCTCCCGCATCGGTGTGGTGCCGCAGCGGCCCATGACCTCGCTCAGCCCGTCCACCCCCGTGCTGCGGCAGATGCGCTGGTACCACGACGGACACGACCTCGCCGACCTGCTCGCCCAGGTGGGCCTGCGCGCGGTGCTCGACCGGCCGCGCGACCACCCGCACCGATTCTCCGGCGGGCAGCTCCAGCGCCTGCTCATCGTGCTCGCCGCGCTGGCCAGGCAGCCCGACCTGCTCATCGCCGACGAGCCGACCACCACGCTGGACGCGACCGTCCAGGCGCAGGTGCTCCGCCTGCTGCTCGATCTGCGCGACCGGCTCGGGCCGGCGATCCTCTACGTCACCCATGACCTCGCCGTCGTGGCGCAGATCTGCGACCGGGTCGGGGTGATGTACGCCGGCCGGCTGGTCGAGTCGGGGCCCGTGAGCCAGATCTTCACCGCACCCCGCCACCCGTACACGCGCGCCCTCCTGGCCGCGCTTCCCGCCCGCACGGAACGCGGGCGGCGCCTCGGCGCCATGCCGGGGCACACCGTGGCGGAGGTCACGCTCTCGCGAGAGAGGGGCGCGCGAGCGGGCTCGGCGGGGTGCGCGTTCGCCCCGCGCTGCCCGGTCGTGCTCGCCCGCTGCCACGAGGAGGAACCGACGCCGATCACCATGGGGACGGACGTGGTCCGTTGCCACCGTGCGGGGGAGACCCCGGAAGCCGAGGAGGACGCGTGACCCCGGTGCTCGAACTCGACCACGTCACCCGCCGCTTCCCGGCGGGGCGGCGGCAGACGGTCCACGCGGTGGAGGACGTGTCGTTCCGGATCGATCCCGGCGAGACGCTCGCCATCGTGGGCGAGTCCGGCTGCGGCAAGTCGACCGTCGCCCGGCTCGCCGTCGGCCTGCTCCCTCCCACGAGGGGCGCCGTACGCATCGGGGGCGTCCCCGCCGGCACGCGGATGGACCGGGAGACCCGCCGTCAGGTGCAGTTCGTCTCGCAGAACCCGTGGTCGGCGCTCAACCCGCGCAAGACCATCGGCCACAGCGTGGGCCAGCCCCTGGCCGTCCACGGCCTGTGCCGGTCGGCGGCCGAGCGGGCCGAGCGCGTCGCCGAGCTGCTGGAGCAGGTCGGCCTCCCCGCGCACTACGCGGCCCGCCGCCCCGGCGGAGTGAGCGGCGGGGAACTGCAGCGGGTCACCGTCGCCCGGGCGCTCGCCGCCCGCCCCCGTGCGATCGTCCTGGACGAACCGACGGCGAGCCTGGACGTGGGCGTCAAGGCCACCGTGGTCAACCTGCTGCTCGACCTTCGCTCCGCACTCGGCCTGGCGTACGTGCTGATCACCCACGAGCTGGACATCGCCCGGCACCTCGCCACCAGGGTCGCCGTGATGTACCTGGGCAGGATCGTCGAGCAGGGCCCGGCCGACGAGGTCTTCTCCGCGCCGCGACATCCCTACACGCGCATGCTGCTGGCCGCCGTACCGGTGCCCGACCCCGCGCGCCGCAATCTGGTCGCGCTCTCCGGCGAGGTGCCCTCGGCCGTCCATCCCCCTCCTGGGTGCGCCTTCCACCCCCGCTGCCCGTACGTCGAGGACGCGTGCAGGGAGGCGGTCCCGCGGCTGATCGCCGTCGGCGACCGGCACAGCGCCTGCCTGCGCGACGGCGAGATCCCCGCCGACGCCGCAGGGGGTGCCTGACCGATGCTCCGCCAGGCACCCCCTCGGGGCGGGCCGGGGTGCCGGTCCGCCCGATCTGATCGTGACTTACCGGCGTCGCAGGAAGGTGATCGCACCGCCGATCCCGGCGAGAACCACGACGGCGATGACCACGATGAGGGGGAGGGGGATTCCCCCGTCGTCATCCGTCGCGGCCGACGGCGCCGCGTCGGTAGTCGTTGCGGGACTCGTGGGCGGCGAATCGGCGGCGGGACTCTCGGTGGCGCCCGACGCGGCGGCGAACGTGAGGGGTAGCTGGGTGAAGTTCGCGGTGTCCCGGGGGTTGGCCGGGTCGTTGGTCATGAGAGCGCAGGTCGTCGCGGTGCAATCGGTCGAACCGAACACGGCGGCCGGTGTCATCGTGGTCTCCAGTCCGCCGTCGGCGTCGGTGGTGACCCGCGCGAAGCTCCCCGTGTCACACGCCTTCCCGGGCGGCTGCTTGGTGTCGCAGAGGGCGACGAACAGCGTCGTCTTCGGTGTGAACCCCGTTCCGGTGACCGTGATCTCGGTTCCCGGGGCCAGATCGGTGCTCTGGCTCGCGGTCAGCTCCGGCTTGGCCGGCGCAGCGGCGGCCTCTCCGGCGAGCGGTGGGGCGATGGCGAAGGTGATGGCCAGCGCGGTGACGAGCCGTGCGCGCGCTGAACGACTGCAGGGCATTGGTGCCTCCCTTGTGTTCCAAGACGAGCCGATTGACGTCCCCGATCACTTGCGGAACACAGTTTCACGACATAGTGTCATAAAACAAGAGCCTCGAAGCTCTCTGATTCCCCTGAGCCCCCTCCGACGATTCCCCGGCCTTCCGGGCGCGGTCGGCAGGCGGAAAGGACGCATATGAGCGTGGACGTAGCGCTTCCACCGGCCGAAAGACACCAGCACCATCGAGACGTCACCGGAGGCTGGCTGCGGCCGGCCGTGTTCGGCGCGATGGATGGGCTGATCTCCAACTTCGCTCTCATCAGCGGTGTGGTGGGGGGCGGCGCCTCCAACACGATCGTGGTCGTGACCGGGCTGGCCGGGCTGGCGGCCGGTGCCTTCTCCATGGCCGCGGGCGAGTACACCTCGGTCGCCTCGCAGGCCGAGCTGATGCGGGCCGAGATCGACATCGAGAAGGCCGAGTTGGAACGCGACCCCGAGGGCGAGCTGGCGGAACTCGTCGCGCTCTACGAGGCCCGCGGCCTGGACGCGGAGACCGCCGAGGGAGTCGCCAGGCAGCTCACCGCACAGCCCGAACTCGCCTGGCGCGTGCACGTCCGCGAGGAGCTGGGGGTGGATCCCGACGACCTTCCCTCTCCTTATGTCGCCGCGTTCTCCTCGTTCACCGCGTTCGCCATGGGAGCGATCGTCCCCTTGGTGCCGTTCATGCTCGGCGCGACCGGGCTCGCCGTGGCCGCGGTGATCAGCGTGCTCGGCCTGCTGGGCGCCGGCGCGGTCGTCGCCCGGCTCACGGCACGCCCCTGGTGGAAGGGCGCGTTGCGCCAGCTGGCGCTGGGCGTGGCCGCCGCCGCGGCCACCTTCGGCATCGGCAGCCTCGTCGGAACCAGCCTCTCCTGACAACAGAAAGGGTCCGTTGAACCATGGGCATCAGAGAAGAAATGCCGTTGCTCGCCCGGCACGAAGGGGAGTGGGAGGGCACCTACGTCTACGTCGACGCCGACGGGAAGATTGTCGACTCGCACCGCTCCCACCTCACCTGCACCCTCGGCGACGGAACGGACGGGTGGGACTACCACCAGGTGAACGTCTACACCTGGGAGGACGGAAGGACCGAGGAGCACCGCTTCCCCGGCACCTACCTGGGCGGCGGACACTGCGGCTTCGACACGGACCGGCTCACGGGCGAGTTCTGGGGGGTCGACGACAACACGATCTACCTCTCGTGGATCTACAAGGAGAAGGGCGCCGACCTGCGCCTGTTCGAGCTGATCGTGCTGAGCGAGGACGGCAACCACCGGAACCGGGTCTGGCAGTGGATCCTGTCGGGCATCTGCGTCCAGCGGACTCTGATCAACGAGACACGCGTCGTGGCATGAGAGCGCAGCTGTCGATCGCCGGCGGCGTACGCGAGTTCGCCGCCGCCACCCCCTCGGCCGTCGCGGTCATCGACGGCGACAGGCGGCTCAGCTACGCGGCGCTTCACGACCGGTCGAGTCGGCTGGCCAACGCCCTGCTCTCCCGCGGCCTGACCTCCGGGGACACGGTGGCCCTCCTGCTGGCCAACCAGCTGGAGTACCCGGAGGCGGCGGCCGGCCTGGCCAAGGCCGGGCTGGTGATGGTCCCGCTCAACCCGCGCCTGACCCCGCCGGAGATCGCGTTCATCGTCGAGCACTCCCGGGCGCGGGCGCTGATCGTGGACGTGACGCTCGCCGACAGGGCCGAAACCGCCCTCGCCGCGGCGGAACCCGTGCTGGTCACCGGCGACGGCGGAACCTACGAAGCCGCGCTGGCCGCCGCGCACGGCACCGACCCCCGTGTCCCGGTGAGCGAGAACGATCCGTTCTGCGTGGCCTACACCTCCGGAACGACCGGCGCCCCGAAAGGCGTCATGATCAGCCACCGGTCCCGGGTGCTCACCTTCTATGCCTCGGCGCTGGAGTGGGGGCTCGGGCCGGGGCGCCGCTCGATCGCGGTGGCGCCGATGTACCACGGAGCGGGGTTCGCGTTCGGCTACGCCGCCGTCCACACCGGCGGCACGGTTTCCATGCTGCGTTCCTGGGACCCGGAACAGCTGCTCGCGATGATCGAGAAGGACCGGGCACAGTCGGTCTTCATGGTGCCGACCCACGCCCAGACGATCCGCGCGCTCGGCGACCTCACCCTGCGCCGGAGGGATCTGAGCAGTCTCGACACCCTGTTCTTCAACGCCGCCGCGCTGCCGGTCCCGCTGAAGGAGTGGGTGCTCGACACGTTTCCCCACGTCGGCGTGCACGAGCTGTACGGCTCGACCGAGGCGGGGATCGTCACCAACCTGCGCCCGGCGGACGCCGGGCGCAAAGCCGGATCCGTCGGCCACCCGTGGTTCATGACCGAGGTCAGGATCGTGGACGAGGCGGGCGTCGCCGTACCGGCGGGGACCGCGGGCGAGCTCTTCAGCCGGTCGCCGTACCTCATGAACGGCTATCTGCGCGACCCCGGCGCCACGCGGGCCTGCATGACCGACGACGGCTTCCTCACCAGCGGCGACATCGCCGTCAGCGATGAGGAGGGGTTCATCAGGATCGTCGACCGCAAGAAGGACCTGATCATCACCGGCGGCGTCAACGTCTACCCCCGGGATGTCGAGATCGCGATCGACGAGTGCCCGGGAGTCATGGAGTCCGCCGTCATCGGAGAGCACGACGAGACCTGGGGCGAACGCGTCGTCGCCTATGTGGTCGGTGAGACCACCGCGGATGAGATCGAGGCCCGTCTCCGGCCCCGTCTCGCCGGTTACAAGATCCCCAAGACCATCCGCTTCGTGCCGAGACTGCCGCGCAACAGTGCCGGGAAGGTCCTCAAGCGCGAGCTCAGGAAGGACGTCTGAATGCGCCCGCACGTTGAACTGATCCACGACGACGACTACATCTGGCATGCGGCGGAGCTCGTCAGCGGTGAGGGGCGGGCCAGCGAGCGCCGCCTGTCCGTCGACGAGGAGGACGGCTCCTCGTCGCTCCGGATCGACTTCCACACCGATTGGGGCCGCGGGCCGGGCATCCACCACGCCGACACCGAGTACTACGTGCTCGAAGGCTCGATGACGTACGGCGGCCGCGAGATCGGCAAGGGCGGCTACGTCTACGCGCCGCAGGGCGTCCCCACCGACGCGATCACCTTCGCCGAGGGCACCCGGATCCTGCACTACCGCGAGTACGGCGACGCCGGCTTCGACCCGGTGGACGGCCTGAACGCCCCGCGCTGGGCGGACGCGCGCGAGGACGTCATCGTCATCGACAGCGAGGCCATGAACTGGGACGCGGTGCCGAACCCCGGCCCCATGCCCGGCCTGTTCATCAAGTACCTGCACGTCGACCCGGTCACCGGCTTCTACACCCGCCTGGTGTTCTGCCAGGAGGGCTGGACCGACCACCGGCTCGCCCATCACCCCTGCTACGAGGAGGCGTACACCACCCAGGGCCACATGGAGTACAACTTCGGCACGCTCGACCAGGGCAGCTACTTCTTCCGCCCGGCCCGGGTGAAGCACGGCCACTTCACCACCATGGAGGGCGGCATGACCATGCTGCTGCGCTCCGACGGCGAGTTGTTCAACTGGTACACCCAGAACGAGTGGATCCGCTGGGGTGGCGAGGCTGTCAACTACGGTCCCGACGGCGGTCGTATGCGCTGGTCGCAGTCCTCGCACGACCTCGGGAAGGGCTCGGTCCGGCGTAGCGACCGCGACCTGGCGGATCTCGCCGCCTCGGTGCGGTACCAGCGGGAGCAGGGTGCCAAGGACGTCGACTACGTCCCCAACGGCGTGGGCTCCGACAAGAGCATGCTCGCGGTGGCCAAGGCCCTCGACGCGGCCAACCTTCAGGGCGGCCACGGCGGCCACGATCACCAGTACGGCCACGAGCACGGTGACCACGAGCACGGTGACCACGAGCATGTTCTGCGGGCGGACTGGGGCGCCGACCCGGGCTCGCTCGAACACCGCGAGGAGCGCACGGACGCCGGCGCGCACAACCGGGGGCAGGGCCGCCCCTGGAAGCCCGGCGAGCCCATCCCCGCGCCCATCATCTCCACCCTTCCGGTCCGGAGCCGTTCCCGCGGCCGTTGGGACGCCGACGGGATGTAGCGGGACAGGATCACGGCGGCCGTTCCGCGGTGGCCGCGTCCGCCGGCCCGTGACGTTCACGGCGAGCGTCTCGGGATAGCCGATCCAATCGATTCCACAAGCGGAAGCACATTCCAGAATCCGGCTGTGGCGGTCCTGACGCCCGCCGCGGTCGGCAGGAGACCGAGGAGAGAAAGATGATCTATCTCGTCTACCGGATGCGGCTGACTGAGCACGCTCGACGCGACATGAAGGCATTCTGGGCCTGGCTGGAACAGCGGGAGAGCTGGTTCTACCGGGACCTGCCGATGGTCAGGGAGCTCCGCTGGTACTACAGCGTCGTCGGTGACGTCTATGTCCTGGAGAACTGGGCCGCGTTCGAGGACGAGGCGGCCTGGGGAGCCTACCGGGCGGCCCTCGCCGGCCTCAAAGCCGATCCCTCATGGGAGTCGGAGCGGGTGTCGCAGGAATCGTGGTGGGACTTCCTCGGTACGAGGATCGTCTCCGACACGCCCGTGCCCGTCGGGTTCTCACGCGGCTAGGGTGCCGTCGTCGCGAGTTGAGGGGCCTCGTCAATGGAGACCGCCAAGCCGTTGCGCCGCCGTACGCCGGACGCCTCCAGCCAGACCGTCGCGACCGTCGAACGCGCAGCCGATGTACTCGTCCTGTTCGCGGAGCCGGGCTCCGTCACGCTCGGGGTCACCGAGATCGCCGGAAAGCTCGGCATGTCGAAGGCGGCCGTGCACCGGATCCTGACATCCCTGCGACTACGCGGGCTGATCGACCTCGACCTGGAAACCCGCCGCTACTCCCTGGGCTCGACGACCATGCGGCTGGGGCTGGCCTACCTCGACAGGCTGAACGTGCGCGGACTCGCGGCCCCCGCGCTGGTCACCCTGTCGAGGACTCTGGCGGAGACGGCGACGCTGTCGATTCGCACCCGCTCGACCCGGGTGTACGTCGACCAGGCCACGCCCAGCCGAGAGGTGATCATGTCCGTCTCTCTCGGCGTCCCCTACCCCCTCCATGCCGGAGCCTCCTCCAAGGCATTCCTCGCCTTCCTGTCCGACGAGGAGATCGACGCCTATCTCAGGACCGTCCCGCTGACCCGGCTCACCGAGCGCACGCTGGTGCATCCGGACATCCTGCTCAAGGACATCGTCGCGATCCGGCGTCGCGGATATGCCCGATCCACTGCCGAGCGTCAGCACGGCTCGGCCTCGGTCGCCGCGCCCATCTTCGATCACCATGGCCGGCCGGCCGGTGTCGTGAGCGTATGCGGCCCGATGGAGCGGTTCCGGGGCGAAGCGCGGCATTGCGCGGAGGTCCTGCTCGAAGCGACCCGCCGGCTCTCGGCGCGGATGGGTCACGCCTCGGCGGAGAAGAGGTAGCGGTCCGGCGTTCGTGAACACGCCTGCGCCGCCGTCCTCGTCGTACCGCCCCGGCCCTGCCCCGCACGTCCACCCCCCGGAAAACGATCTCATTTGGGAAGCCCCGTGACGAACCTTTCGTACCGCGCCCTCGCCCTTCAGACCAGCACACATTCGGTGAGCGGGATGTCCGTCAGTGACGCCAGAACCTCGATGAGAAACGCCGTTGCGCGCATAGCCGCCCATGTCGGAGCATCAAAGCAGTGGATCGGGCCGGATCTGCGCCTCATCGTGCTCCCCGAGTACGCGCTGACCGGATTCCCGCTCGGCGAGCCGGTCCCGGTGTGGCGGGAGAAGGCGGCACTGGATCCCGGCGGCCCGGAGTACGAGGCAATGGCCGCCATCGCGCAGGAGCAGGACGTCTACCTGGCGGGCAACGCCTACGAGTGTGACGAGCACTTTCCCGAGTTGTACTTCCAGACGTCGTTCGTCCTCTCCCCGGCCGGTGACGTCGTCCTGCGCTGCCGTCGGCTGTACTCGATGTACTCGCCTACTCCGTACGACGTATGGGACCGCTATCTCGACGTCTACGGCGCCGACGGGCTGCTTCCCGTCGCGCGCACCCCGATCGGCAACCTCGCCGCCATCTCGTCCGAGGAGATCCTCTACCCCGAGCTGGCCCGCTCCCTGGCCTTGCGCGGAGCAGAGGTGCTGTGCCATCCCACCTCCGAGTCCTCGAGTCCGCTCCTCACACCGAAGGCCATCGCCCGCAGGGCGCGCGCGGTCGAGAACCTCTCCTATGTGGTCTCGGCGAACACGGGCGGTCTCACCGGCACCGGCATCCCCGCCGACTCCACTTCCGGAGGCTCGGAGTTGATCGACTTCGAGGGACGGGTGCTGGCCCAGGCGGGAGCGGGAGAGAGCCTCGTCGCCTCCGCCGAACTCGATCTCGGCGCGTTGCGTCGCTACCGGGGCCGCCCGGGAATGGGCAACCTGCTCTCCCGCGCCAAACCGGCGCTGTGGGCCGTCGAGTACGGCCGCCACGAAGGGGAACGGCCCAACGAACTGGAAGGGAAGGTGCCGGATCGCGCGTGGTTCAAGGAACGCCAGATGGAGACGATCATCCGCCTGCGGGACGCGGGGGTGATCGCGTGAGCGGCGGGACCTACCAGGTCAGGGATCCGCGCACCGGAGAGATCGAGCGCCCGCTGTGCCCTCCCACGCCGACGGAGCTGGCCGATCTCGCGGCGCGGCTGCGTACCGCCCAGCCACCCTGGGCCGCGCTGTCTCCCACGCGACGCGCGGCGGTGCTCTCCGCGTGGCGCGAGGAGATCGCCTCCGCGCGAGACGATCTCGTGGCGGCGCTCACCGCCGACACCGGGAGGCTCACCGAATCCGTGATCGAGGTGGACGGTGTCCTGGGCATGCTGGACCGGTGGGCCGCTCAGGCGCCGGCGCTGCTGACGCCACCGGCGCCGCGGCAGGCGAACGTACCCGGTGTCGAGATCCGCGGCGACGGCGTGCCGTACCCGCTCGTCGGTGTGATCGCCCCATGGAACTTCCCGCTGCTTCTGGGGTTGATCGACGCGATCCCCGCCCTGGCCGCGGGCTGTGCCGTACTGGTCAAGCCGAGCGAGGTCACGCCCCGTTTCATCGCTCCCGTGATGAAGACCATCGCCCGGGTTCCGGATCTCCGCGAGGTCATCGCGGTCGTCGAGGGGGACGGCTCCACCGGCGCCGCCGTCGTGAACCTCGTGGACGCCGTGGCCTTCACCGGCAGCGTCGCGACCGGCCGCGTCGTGGCCGTGGCCGCGGCACAGGTGTTCATCCCGGCCTTCCTCGAACTGGGCGGCAAGGATCCCGCGATCGTCCTGGCGGGCGCCGACCTTGACAGAGCCGGCTCGTCGATCCTGTGGGGCGCGACCACCAACGCCGGTCAGTCATGCCTGTCGATCGAGCGGGTCTACGTCGAGGAGGCCGTTGTCGACGAGTTCGTGAGTCGGCTGGTGGAGAAGGCGGAGCGGCTCACGCTCGCCTGTCCTCGGCCGGGCGACGGTCAGATCGGCCCCCTGATCGATCCCGCGCAAGCGACGGTGATCGAGCGGCACCTCGCGGATGCCCGGGAGAAGGGGGCCACCGTTCGATGCGGCGGGCGGATCGAACACATCGGAGGCGGCACGTGGTGCCGGCCGACCGTCCTGACCGACGTCGACCACGGCATGTCCGTCATGACGGAGGAGACGTTCGGACCTGTCATCCCGGTCATGGCCGTCCGTGACGCGGACCATGCGGTCGAGCTGGCGAACGACTCGGTCTACGGACTGTCGGGTGCGGTCTTCGCCGCCGACACCTCAGCCGCCCTGGCCGTAGCCGACCGCCTCCATGTCGGAGCGATCAGCATCAACGACTGCGCGCTCACGGCGTTCGTCCACGACGGGGAGAAGAACTCCTTCAACAGCTCGGGGCTCGGCGGCTCACGCATGGGACCCGCGTCCCTGAACCGCTTCCAGCGCCGGCGCTCCTACTTGATCAACAATTCCTCTCAGCCCGACCCCTGGTGGCACTGACGCCGGCAGGATCGGTACCGGCGGCGACGGGCGCCGAAGAGCGCCAGACCGTACACGCGATGGAAATCCTCAGGGTGGACGGCATGCGTGGACTGCATGGATGGACGGCATGCGTGGACGGCGGCGCAGTGACGCCGTCACGCGAGCCGGTGGAGGTCCACGCGGTCACGTCTACGCGGTTACCGAGCCCTTCCGCGCGGCCGTCCCACCCGCCGGATCCTTCGCGAAGAGGCGACCGCGGAGGCAGACGAAGAAGAGGACCAGGGCGACGGTGAGCAGAATGTGCCCCATCCCGGCGATGCCGGAGATCGCGGCACCGGTCGTCTTGCCCAGCACGGTCATGGTGCCGTGCACGGTCATCATCGTGGCCGTCATCACGAGCCCGACGTTGTAAATCCAGAAGAACCAGCGGAACGCCTTGCTCTCGGAGAGGGTGAAGGCCCGTTCGAACAAGATCATGGTGAGGAAGAACGCCATACCCAGCACCAGGAGATGGGTGTGGACGACGCCGAGCTGTGTCTGACCGGTGAAGTCGTTCAGCTTGGTCAGTTCACGGTAGTAGAGCCCGCCCGCGAGCCCGAGGACCATGTAGACGGCTGCGGCATAGTAGAGCTTTTTCATGGATTCTCTCCTTTGAGGGGAAATGTCAACTGCCGCCGCAGGAGGCATGGGAGGGTGCGACGTCCATGCCCACAGGCTTTCGCGTACGGCGTCACGAGGGCATCCGCCGCAGGTGGTGTCGCGGCGTACAACCACCGGGGTACATGCGATGGAACCGGGTGGGGGCATCATGGGTACATGGCTGAACGTTTCGACGCGTTCAGGTCACTGGCGGACCGGCGGGGACGTCCCGGCGTCCGGCTGCTGGAGGCCCTCGCCGATGCCTCGGACCGTACGAAGGACGACCCGCGGTCATGGGCGCCCGACGTCGCGCGGCGCTTCGGCCTGCCGGCCGCGGCGGGGCTCGGGCCCGCCACCTACTACGCCGACCTCGCCACCCCGCACGCCCCGCGCCACGTGCGGGTCTGCGCCGCCGCCGCATGCTTCGCCGCCCGCGCGGGACACCATCTCGCTGAGGTCGAGAACGCGGTCGGCGTCGCCGCTGGCTGTGCCGATCCCCGGAGGGGGGTCTCCCTGCAGTGCGTCCGGTGCCTCGGCTACTGCTACGCGGGCCCGGCGGCACTGGACGGAGACACGCCCTGCGCCGGCCCTGATCTGACCGGGCAGCTCTCCGGGCGGACGCCGCCGCACGCGTCGCCGATCCCTGCGGCCGACGCCACCGGAGACCCGGTGGTGCTCGCCGGGGTCGTGGCGGGGGAAGCCGCCTGGCAGGTGTGGCCGGACGTCGTGCGCGGCACCGGCGGAGATCGGGTCCGGGCCGAGGTGGCCGCCTCCGGGCTGCGGGGGCGCGGTGGGGCGGGGTTCCCGGTCACCGCCAAGTGGGCCGCTGCGGGCGGCTCACCCGGCACGGTCGTGGTGGCCAACGGCGACGAGGGTGATCCGGGCTCGTACGCGGACCGGTTGCTCATGGAGGAGGACCCCGGGCGGGTCCTGGAGGGCCTTGCCCTCGCCTGTCTCGCGTGCGGGGCGCGGCGAGGCGTCGTGCTGGTGCGCTCGGAGTACCCCCGGGCGCTGGCCCGGATGCGGACCGCGCTCGGCGAGGCGTACGCCGCAGGACATCTCGGGCGCCGGATCTGCGGCCGGGACGTGGACATGGACGTCGAGGTGGTGGAGGGCGCCGGGTCGTATGTGGGGGGCGAGGAGACGGCGCTCATCGCCGGGTTGGAGGGCGGCCGCGGCTGCGCCCGGCCCCGCCCGCCCTACCCGACGGACCAGGGGGTGTGGGACGCCCCGACCGTGGTCAACAACGTGGAGACGCTGGCCGCCATCCCGTGGATCATGCGGCTGGGCGGTGACGCGTACGCCCGGCGCGGCACGGCCGCCGAGACCGGCACGAAGCTGGTCTGCCTGTCCGAGCGGTTCTCCCGCCCTGGCTGCTACGAGGTCGAGCTCGGGACGCCGGTGCTGCGGATCGTCTCCGAGTTGGGCGGCGGGCTGCGCGACGGCGCGGAGCTGGACGTTCTGCAGGTGGGCGGGCCGCTGGGCGGGTTCCTCGCCGCCGGCGAGCTGGACGTGCCGCTGACCGAGGCCGGGCTGAGCGGGCGCGGTGCCGCGCTCGGACACGCCGGGCTGGTCGCCTTCGATCGGAGCTTGGCGCCGGAGGGGGTGCTGCGCCACATCTGGGAGTTCGCCGCCGCGGAGAGCTGCGGCGCCTGCTCACCGTGCCGCGTCGGGTCCCGCCGCGGCCTGGAGCTCGCCTCGTCCGGCGGGCCGCCCGGCGACGAGTACGCCCGGCTGCTCCGGGTGATGGGCGAGGCCAGCCTGTGCGCCTTCGGCAAGCGCGTGCCCGCCGCGGTGCGCAGCCTCGCCCGCGCGTACGGGGACCGGCTCGGGGGGTGGGCCGGATGAGGATGTGCGTCGACGGTGTCACCGTCCGGCCCGCCGAGGGCGCCTCGGTGCTCGACGCGGTACGCGCCGCGGGCGTCGAGCTGCCCACGCTGTGCCACGACGACCGACTGAGCCCGGCCGGCTCCTGCCGTACCTGCCTGGTGCGGGCCTCCGGGCGCGTCGTCGCGGCGTGCGTGACCCCGGCGGCCGACGGCGCGGAGATCGAGGTCGCCACCGAGGAGTTGTGGGCGCTGCGCCGCGACGCCGTGGAACTGATCGTGTCGGCCCTGCCGCCGCGAGCCCTGGACGGCGGGCCGGACGGCTGGGCGGGTGGCGAGCTGGCGCGAGTCTGCGCCGAGTTGGGGATCACATCCGAGGCCGCCCGAGGGGCCGGAGGACGTGGGCGGGACGACTCACATCCCTACGTCCACCTTGATCGTGATCTGTGCATCGCGTGCGGCCGGTGCGTGCGCATGTGCGCCGAGGTGCAGGGCACGTTCGCGCTCACGCTGACCGGCCGGGGCGCGGATACCGTCGTCGCGCCGGGTACGGGCGGCTCCTGGGCGGATTCCGACTGTGTCGCCTGCGGTGGCTGCCTCACCACCTGTCCCACCGGGGCGTTGACAGAGCCCGGGCTGGCAGGCGGCGTCCCGATCCCCGTCCTCACGCGGACCCGTACCACCTGCGGCTACTGCGGCGTCGGCTGCTCGCTGGAGGTGCTCACCCGTGACGGCGCGATCAGCGCGGTCCTCCCGGATCGCGACGGCCCGGTCAATCGCGGCCACGCGTGCGTCAAGGGCCGGTTCGCGCACGGCTTCGTGCGCTCCCCCGACCGGCTCACCCGCCCGCTGCTGCGCCGTTCCGGACTTCTGGAACCGGTGAGCTGGCCGGAGGCCCTCGACCACGTGGCGCGCGGGCTGCGGACCGCCGTCGCCGAAGGAGGGCCAGACGCGGTGGCGGCGATCTCCTCGGCACGGGCGACCAACGAGGAGAACTATCTGGTGCAGAAGTTCATGCGGGTCGTGATCGGCACCAACAACGTCGACAACTGCTCCCGGCTGTGCCACGCTCCCTCGGCCGCCGGGCTCATCGCCTCGTTCGGGCTGGCCGGGGGAACGGACGGCTTCGACGACGTCGAGAAGGCCGACTGCCTGCTCGTCGTGGGCGCGAACCCGGTCGAGGCCCACCCCGTGGTGGGCGCGCGCTTGCTCCAGCGCGTCCTGCGGGGGACCCGGCTGATCGCCGCCGACCCGCGCGCCGTGGGGCTGGCCCGGTACGCCGACGTCCACCTTCGGCCCCGCCCGGGCACCAACGTCGCCCTCTTCCACGGCCTCGCGCACGTCCTCCTTGCCGAAGGGCTGGTCGATGAGGAGTTCCTGCGCCTGCGCGCGGCCGGGCTGCCCGAGCTGACCGGCCTTCTCGCGGAATATCCGCCGGACAGGGTGGCCGCCCTCACCGGCGTCCCCGCCGCGGACCTGATCACCGCGGCCCGGCTCTACGGGCGGGCCGAACGCCCGGCGATCGTCTACGGCCTCGGCGTGACCGAGCACCTCCACGGCACGGACGGCGTGCGCGCTCTGGCCAACCTGGCGATCCTGCGCGGCGCCGTCGGCACCGACCGCGGCTACGGGGTGAACCCGCTGCGCGGGCAGAACAACGTCCAGGGCGCCTCCGACATGGGCGCACTCCCCGACAGCCTGCCGGGATACGGCAAGGTGACCGATCCCGCCGCGTCGGCCAGGGCGGCCGAGGTGTGGGGCGCGCCTGTCCCGCCCCGCGCCGGGCTGCGCATTCCGGAGATGTTCGCGGCGGCGCGGGACGGCCGGCTCGGCGCGCTGTGGATCATCGGGGAGGACGTGTGCGCGACCGATCCCGACGCCACCAGGGTCGCCGAGGCGCTGGAGGCATGCCCGCTCGTCGTCTGCCAGGAACTCTTCCTCTCCGAGACCGCCCGCAGGGCCGACGTCGTTCTTCCCGCCGCCTCCTGGCTGGAGAAGGACGGCACCTTCGTCAACTTCGACCGCCGGTTCCAGCGCGTACGGCCCGCGCTGATCCCGCCCGGGGAGGCCAGGACCGACTTCGCCGCGGTCCACGCGGTCGCCGAGGCGCTCGGGGTCGATCTCGGCTGCCCTACGCCCGCGGACGCGCTGGCCGAGTGCGCGCGGGTGGCGCCCATGTTCGCCGGGCTCTCGCACGCGCGTCTCGACCAGGAGGGCGCCGTCCCGTGGCCGTGCCCGGACCCGGACGGCCCGGGGGAGGCCACGCTGTACCGCGAACGCTTCGCCACCCCCGACGGCCGTGCCCGTCTCGCCGCATGCCCCTACCTCCCGCCGGGGGAGACGCCGGACGACGACTACCCGCTCATCCTGGTCACCGGCCGCCGCTGGGCGCACTACAACTCCGGCAGCATGACCCGCAGGACGGACAACCTCCGGCTCGACGCCGAGGACCGGCTCGACCTGCACCCGTCAGACGCCGCCCGGTACGCGGTGCGGGACGGCGAGCCTGTCGTCGTGGAGAGCCGGCACGGCCGCGCCACGCTCACCGCCCGCCTCACTGAGGAGGCGGCGCCGGGTCAGGTCTTCTGCGCGTTCCACTTCCCGTCCAGTGGGGTGAACACCCTCACGTCCAGCCACGCGGACACCGCGACGTCATGCCCGGAGTACAAGGTCACCGCAGTCCAGCTGAAACCGCTCCCCGAATAACCCAGGGTCGTGGACGAGCCGGGCGGCGTGCTCGGGGCACACCTGGCCGGGTTCTTCCAGCGGGCCCGCCTCCGTGCCGGTGCCGGCGGCCGAGATAAAGTGTGAGGTGGTTCTGCTCCAGAACGACCTGCGGTCAGGGGTCTCGCGCCGCGCTTGATGTCCTGGCGGGAACCGATCAGTACCGGCGATGACCGGGAAGTCGCGCTCACGGGGCACCATCGGCGAACCGGCCGGATGGGGGATCTTGCTGGTGAAGAGCGACAAGGCTGTTGAGTTCGTCTCGCGCCTGTCGGCGGGTGCCGCTGGGGCGGGTGACGCCCGTCACGCGAGGCAACGACGGCGCTGAGCGGTGTCTCGGCTGCTGAGAGAACGGGCCCGCCCGTCATGGGTGCGGGCGCATCAGTATGCGCCCTGGTTCGCGGTGGGCTCGGTGTGCATCGGCGCGTTCATGGGGCAGCTGGACGCGAGCATCGTCACGCTGATATTCCCGGCCCTTCAGCAAGAGTTCCATGCTCGGCTGGCGGCGGTGCAGTGGGTGTCCCTGGCCTACCTGCTCACGTTGGTCGCCCTGCTGCTCGGGGCGGGACGTCTGGCCGATGTCGCGGGACGCAAGCTGATCTACCTGTACGGGTTCACCGTCTTCACCGTGGCGTCGGCGGCCTGCGGGCTCACGCCGTCGCTGCCGGTCCTGGTGGCCTGCCGGGTGGTGCAGGCGTCGGGTGCGGCGATGTTGCAGGCCAACAGTGTGGCCCTGGCGGTGACCAGCGTCCGCCGGTCGCGGATACGGACCGCGCTGGGGATGCAGGCCGCTGCTCAGTCGCTGGGATTGGCGGCAGGTCCCACGGTGGGCGGATTGGTGGTCGGCTCGCTCGGCTGGCGGTGGGTGTTCTGGATCAACGTGCCGGTCGGGCTGGTGGCCATCCTCGCCGGACGGTATCTGCTGCCCCGCACCCGCGAACGCAGTCGGGGCGGCTCTTTCGACGGGGCCGGGCTGGCCTTGCTCGCCGCGGCCACGACCGGCCTGCTGCTGGCCATCTCAGCCGCGTCCGGTCTGGGGTGGCCGTCCTGGTCGGTCGTGGCCCTGCTGGCCGTGGCCCTGGCATCGGCGGCCGGTTTGCGGGCTCGGGAACGGCGGTCGCCATCGCCACTCATCGACCCCGTCGTGGTGCGTAGCGCGGTGGTGGCGGCCGGGCTCACCGGGGCGTTGTGCGGATATCTCGTTCTGTTCGGCCCGCTGGTGCTGATCCCGCAGGTGCTCATCGCGGCCGGTCTCGGCGAGTTGCACGCCGGGCTGGTGCTCAGCGCGTTGCCGGCCGGATTCGCCGTGGCCGCGCTCGCCGGCGACCATGTGCTGCCGCGCCGGTGGGGTAACCGGCCGCGATGCGTGAGCGGCGCCCTGACCGCGGCCTCGGCGACCGCGCTGCTGGCGATCGCCCCTACCGTGCCCGGCCTGCTCGCGTGCTTCCTGGTGTTGCTCGGTCTGGGTCTTGGGATGTTCGTCCCGGCCAATAACGCCGCTGTCATGGCCGCCGTACCGGCGCGAATGTCGGCGACCGCCGGAGGAATGATCAACATGGCGCGCGGCGTCGGGACCGCGCTGGGCATCGCCGCGGTCACGCTCGCCCTCTACTCCGCGGGAGGGCCGGGGGTCACCGGGGCCCGGGCCGCTTTGGCGGTCCTTGGCGCCGTCGCCGTGGCCGCCGCGTTCACCGCCGTCCCCGCCCGTACCGGCCCCGTACCGGACGCCAGGTAGCAGCTCATCGAGCGTGCTCAGGAAGGGAGAGACACGTCAGTGGCCGCAAAGGTCCCAACGCCGGCACCTGTCTCGACGGGTGTGCCGCCGGCCGACGTCCAGGAGGCCGACCATGCGCACACCACTGACCCGATCAGACGACCTTGAGACCCAAGCACGCCGTCTCTGGTGGGAGTGGCGTCGGTGGCGGCTGCGAGCCGTTCGATACCCGCCGGCCTTCGAGCACGGTCAGGTAGCCGGCGGGCAGGCTCTGCAGGATGCACCGCCGGAACAGCCCGGCGGCGGCCGGCATCGCGGCGAGTAGGGCCGCGGACGCGGCGCCGGCGGAGTGGCCGAAGACGGTGATGTTGTCGGGTTCCCCGCCGAAGGCGGCGATGTTGTCCTGGGCCCAGGCGAGCGCGGCGAGTTGGTCCAGCAGGCCGCGGTTGTCGGCGAGCTTGGCGAGCAGGCTGTGCAGGGTCTTCCGCTCCTCGGGTCCTCCACGCCCCGCACCTGCCTTCCACCCGCGCTGCCCCCTTCACCGACGCCGAACGGGTGAAGAAGGAGGAGCAGAAGGTGCCGGACCAGGCACTCACCGGATGGGCCGACCGGCACCCGGCATCGAGCTCCTCGTCGGCGTCGCTGGGCCAGCGGCGCGATGAATATCCGTTATTCCCAGGTGCGGTGACGTGCCCGGGGGGACGTCACTCGGGCACGCATGGTGGGGCTTTACGATGCCCACGTCTCCAGCGCGAGTAGATCGCGCATCGACACCATGCCGACCATGCGTCCGTCCTGCTCTACAGGCAGATGGCGAATGCCCGCGTCCAGCATCCGGCGGGCAACTTCACGCGAGTCCTCCTCCAGGCCCGCGGTCTTCACCTCGGTCGGGGCGCACGCAGCGGCGTTCACGGAGGCCGGATCGATGAACAGGGCCATCGCCGCCACCAGATCCCGCTCCGTGATTATTCCGGTGACCTGGTCGCCTTCGAGCACAGCCAGAGCACCGACCTTCTTCTCCACCATCCGCCGTGCTACCTCGGACAGCCGTTCGTCCGCTCGACAGCCGAAGACCACTGGACGATAGACGTTGCCGATACGCATATCTCCCCTGTCCGTAGCGTCCACTCGATCGCCTTGTGACTGGCGGCCTCGCCGGCCTGGGGCGAGCGTCGCCATTGCTGAACCTGGTCTGATCGGCCGCTTGGCGCCGGCGAGAACGCCGATCCACTTACCGCGGCCGGCCCTGTCATCGACGAGAAGGTGCATGCGGGTTCGGCTTCGAGTCTACGACCTCAAGAAGGAGCGCATCGTCCTGGACTGCCCGGTAGACCTCTACCACATGCTGGTTCACGACACACCTCCCTGACCTGGCCCTGGTTGAGGGCGTGCCCTGGCGGACCGCGACTCGCGGACGATCAAGGATTCGCAGAGAAGATGCCGGCACGCTCTTCTTACCTGGCCGCCTTGTGATCGTGGGTGCGGCAGAGGAACAGTTTGATCGGGATGGCTCCGGGAAGGGGCTCTTACACCCTTTTCTGATTCGACGAGATCGCGCGACCGGCAATGCGTCCTTTCAAATGCGTCCTTTCAGTCGATCACCACCTCAGTCGACCACCGACGTGGCCTGGAAGCGAAGGACGACCGATATGCAGCGGTCGGATTGGGGGACCGGAACGTCGGCAACCGCGCATCCTTGCCGCCTGATCTATTCGACTGGCTGGGGTCGCCGTGCGGAGGAGTGAGGCATCCAGGGGCGACAGCGCGGTTCCGCCGGGTGGGCGGACATCGGAGGAGACGGACAGTCGCAATCAGAATCAAGGAGTCTGCCATGCTGACGATGACCCACGAGGCCGTGGAGGCGATTCGCGATCTAATGGTCGGCGAGTACCTGCCACACCACCGGGCGGGCCTGCGGATCGCTGTGAAGCCAGGTGAAGAAGGTGCACTTGAGTTCTCACTGGTGAGCGACGCCTGGTCCGGAGATCAAGTGATCGAAAAGGAGGACGCACGCGTCTTCATCGACCCGGACGCCATCACGTTCCTGGAGGACAAGACTCTGGATGCCGGGAGCGATGCTCGCGGTCGGCCGGTCTTCCGGCTGACGCCCTGACGTTAGCGCCTGGTCTCATATTCCGTTCTGATGCGTTGGCCTCATTTCCTTGGGGAGGTGTTGGACAGTGAACACCCGTTCCGCAGAAGAGATTAGTCACGCCGTTCACCTCGCCGTGGAGGCCGCGGTCTGGGCGCCCCCCACAAACAACACCCAGACATGGTCGTTCGTGTACCCGCAGATGATCCTGAGGTTCGGGGTCACGAACGACGTTGATCGAGGAGTGCGCCGTCCGGTTCCCGAGGTGCTGGAGGGCGACTGATGGCCGCCCCGATCGTCGTCGGCACCGACGGCTCGCCATCCGCCTCCGTCGCTCTGGAATGGGCCGCCGACGACGCCGCGCGTAAGGGGCTGCCGCTGAGAGTGGTCCACGTCGTTCATCACCTGCCGTACGTCGGCGCGACGCACGTGGTTCCCGGGCTGGAGGACGCCCTGACGCGGGCGGGGCGCCGGATCCTGGATGAGGCCGAACGGATCGCGTGGAGGGGGCGCCCTGACATAGAGGTGTCTGTCGCGCTGCTCGACGGGTCTCCCGAGCACGTCTTGGTCGCCGAGGCCGCTCAGGCGTCCGAGCTGGTGGTCGGCAGCCGTGGCAGAGGCGGTTTCGCCGGGATGTTGCTTGGTTCTGTGAGCTCGTATGTCGCCGGCCGGGTGGCTGTGCCCGTCGTCGTGGTGCGGCCGGACCACACGCCGGCCCGCGTTGAGGTGGTCGTCGGCATCGACGAATCGGGCGAGTGCGACTCCGCGCTCGGCTACGCGTTCGAGCAGGCGCGGCTGTTGGATTGCCCGCTACGCGCGGTGCACGGATGGCAGCTGGCTTCGGAGATCTCCAGCGGCTGGTTCATCCACGACCTTGAAGATGTGAAGCGGATGCGGGAGCGGCTCGCCAGGGGCGCGCTCGCCGCCTGGCGGGCGGCCTACCCGGGCGTGCCCGTGGAGGTCGAGGTTGTCCACGAACATCCCGTCACGGCACTGGTCCGGGCGTCCAGGGACGCGGTCATGCTCGTCGTCGGCTCCCACGGGCGCGGCCCGCTCGGTTCGGCGGTGCTCGGTTCGGTGAGCCGCGGCGTGCTGCACCACGCCCGGTGCCCCGTAGCGGTGGTGCGTCCGCCCGCTGCGGGCCCCACAGCTCCGACATGATCTTCGGGACGGCATGCCCGACGACGGGGGCACCGAGGCCGCACACGGAGCGCGGAACCGTCGAGCCGTACGAGGAGGGCGGGGACACTTACGTGCGGCAGGCTGCCGCCGCGGGTGACTGGTACTGGAGGAGCCGATTGTGGGCAGTGACCTGGGGAGTCGCCAGCCGACATCCGGGTTCGGCCATCGCGCGAGGTGCTTCGAAGGTTCTCCGGCGCGCGGCGACGTCCGAGAGCCTCTCCAGCGGAGGAGGACGGGGTGTTCGTTGACCGTCATGATGCGGGCCTGCGTCTGGCCGAGCGGTTGCGTGGGCTCGTCGGCGCGGAGAGCGTTGTCGTCCTCGGGCTTCCCAGAGGTGGTGTGCCGGTGGCGTTCGAAGTGGCGGAGGCCCTCGGCGCCCCTCTCGATGTGATCGTGGTCCGCAAGCTGGGAGTGCCGTTCCAGCCTGAACTGGGGTTCGGTGCCATCGGTGAGGGCGGAGTGCGGGTCATCAACGACGACGTCGTACGGCTCGCGGAACTCACGCAGGCGGAGATGGTCCAGGTGGAGGAGCGGGAGCGTGCCGAACTCGGCCGTCGCGCGCGCCGTTTCCGCGGTGATCGTCCTTCGGTCGAACTCACCGGCCGCACGGTGATCGTGGTGGATGACGGCATCGCCACGGGCGGGACGGCTCGCGCCGCCTGCCAGGTCGTGCGGGCCCGAGGTGCTCGCCGGGTGGTGCTGGCGGTCCCTGTCGGCGCACCGCAGACGATCGCGAACCTGCGTGACAGCGCGGATGAGATCGTCTGCTTGGAGACGCCCACGCACTTCTACGCGATCGGCGCCTGGTACGCGGATTTCACCCAGACCACCGACGACCAGGTGGTGGAACTGCTACGGCGAGCAGCGTCGGCCGGGTACGAGCACGATGAGGATGAGGCCGGGGTGGGAACCGATCCTCCCGGGCTCGCCGAGGAGGTCCAGGTGAACGCCGGACGGGTGCGGCTGCCCGGCCTGTTCGTGGTTCCAGAGATGGCCACGGGCGTGGTGGTCTTCGTGCACGGCAGCGGCAGCGGCAGGCACAGTCCGCGTAACCGCTACGTGGCCGCGGCGTTGAATGGTGCCGGTCTCGGCACTCTGCTGTTCGACCTCCTCACTCCCGAGGAGGAAATCGATCGCGGGAACGTGTTCGACATCGGACTGCTGGGCGCGAGGCTTCTTCAGGTGACCGCATGGGTGGATGACCAGCGGCTGGCGGCTCCCGGGCTTCCTGTGGGGTACTTCGGGGCCAGCACCGGGGCGGCGGCCGCGCTGTGGGCGGCGGCGGAGCCGGGCAACGACGTCGCCGCCATCGTCTCGCGCGGAGGGCGGCCCGACCTGGCCGGACCACGCCTCGCCAAGGTACGCGCCCCCACCCTGCTGATCGTGGGAGGCCACGATGACGTGGTGCTCGACCTCAACCGGTCGGCGCAAGGGCAGTTGCGCTGCGAGAACTCACTCAAGATCGTGCCGGGTGGCACGCACCTGTTCGAGGAGCCCGGAGCGCTGGAGACGGTCGCGCTCCTTGCGCGGACCTGGTTCACCGATCACTTCACTACGTACGTGGACTGAGCTTTCACACCACCTTGGGACGGCCTCGTGCGGCGGTCGGCGTCGCCGATCTGGCTGAGCGGTCGCTGGACCGATCGGATGTGACATCAACCAGGACATCTATCAGGCTGGGGGACGGCGATGGCGCTGCGTATCGTGGCCGGAACGGCGAATCGCGCGCTTGCCGACGCGATTGCCGCGACGCTCTACACAGAGGCGGCGTCGCCGATGGTGGAGCGGTTCCCGGACGGCGAAGTACGCCCCAGCGTGAGCCGCGTGCGGGGCGCCGACGTCTATCTGGTCCACCCCACTGGGCCACCCGTGAACGATCATGTAGTAGAGCTCCTGCTGCTTTTGGACGCGTGCCGCCGGGCCCGGGCGGCACGGATAACCGCGGTCGTTCCCTACTTCGGATACGCCCGCCAGGACCGGCGTGCGGAAGCCGGGGACGCGATCGGTGTCCGCGTCATGGCCGACGCGCTGGCCCACGCCGGAGCCCAGCGTCTGGTCGTGGTCGATCCGCACACGGTGGCGCTGGAGGCGATGTGCGCCATACCGGTGGAGATGCTGACGGCCGTGCCCGCTCTGACCCGAGTTCTTGAGAAGGAGGCGCCGGCGGAGGCCGTCGTGGTCGCACCCGACCTGGGGGCGGCGAAGCTGGCCCAACATTACGCCGCGGTGCTGTCGAGACCGGTCGCGGTGGTGCTCAAGACCAGGGTGAGCGGGACATCCGTCATGGCCGAGGATCTCATAGGAGACGTCGCCGGCCGCCCCGCCGTCATCGTCGACGACATGATCAGCACGGGAGCCACGATCGAGGCCGCGGTAGAGGTCCTGCTCAGCCACGGCGCGGTGCAGGAGATCGTCGTGGCCGCCACCCACGGGCTGCTCGTGGGGACGGCGAAGGAGCGACTCAGCCGTTCCCCGATCCGGAACATCGTCGTCACCGACACCTTGCCACAAAGCGACGGCCAGGATCTGCCGATCCAGGTGTGCTCGGTGGCCCCGTTGCTGGGAGATGCCATCGGGCGTCTCCATCTGAACGAGCCGCTGGATCACGTGATGCTACGTGCCTGAAACCATGTAGTGGACAGAGCTACGCGGCCGCCGCTTCGCCTTCCGCGAGTCGTCCGACGCGATCCGCGGTGGTCCATGAGGGCGGTTCATGAGGTCGCGGCCGATGTCGTCCCGCAGTCGGTGGCGGGGTCCCGGTGCGGCGGGAAGCTCGCCCTTGGGCGGGACATCGTCGGCTCAGCCGGGCAGGTCGTCTTCTGTCCATCCCAGTTTGTCGATGACCTCCGTGACCCCGTTGACCCGTTCGGCCATCCGCACCAGGATTCGTGCGTCGCTGTGACGTTCCATCTGGCCGCCCAGGGTCACGACGCCGTTGGCCACCAGGACGTGGACGCCGGACGTGTCCGTCCACAGGGCGCCGTCGACGATCTCGTCGCGCACTTCGCGGGCGATGTCGTCGTCGGCGCGTGCGAACACCTTGAGGAGGTCGTGGCGGCTGACGATTCCCTCAAGTCGTCCGTCGTCGTCGACGACGGGCAGCCGCTTCACGCCCTTCTGGCTCATCAGGCGGGCGGCGCCCACGACGCTGGTGTACGGCCGGACCGTGACGGCGGGAGCGGTCATGAGTTCGGCCGCGGTGTGTCCGCGGGCCTTCTCCGCCGGGTCCTGTCTGCCGAGGCGTTCGCGGAGTCGCACGCGGAGCGGTGGCTGGTAGCCCTCCTGGTAGAACTGCTCCCGGAACTCCTCCTTGTGCAGTAGGTCGGCTTCCGAGATCACGCCGATGACGTGGCCTTCGCCGTCCACGACCGGAACCGCGCTCACACCGTGTGCCATCAGCACCTCGGCGACATCCCTGAACGGGGTGCTGCCGTTGACGGACGCGACCTCGCTGGTCATGACGTCCCGCACCTTCTTGTGCACGATCGACTCCTTCCAGTTTCAGCCGAGCCGCCGCCGTATGGCCTCAAGCCCGTAGTGAGGACAAGGAAGCAGGCTGATCCGGTCTCCTTTCGACGATTGGTTATGGCGAAGCCATGATTCGTAACGGTGCGGAGAGCCGGACGGCGATGCCCGTCTTGCCGATCTCGATCTGCTCCTACGGCAACTTGATCAACGTTTGCCCTCCAGAACCCGCAGGAACGGCACGACGGCGGTATTGATCTCCTCGATCAGCGCCTCCAGGGCCGCTTGGGCGTCGGCGAGATTCGGCAATCCGTCGGCCTCCGGTCGGGTGGGTGTCGGCAGCCGATCTGCGGAGATGGGAATCCGAAGCTCAAGGGTGCACAGTGCGGCCTTCTCGTTGTACGGCGGGGCCGTGCGGGGGAACCCTGATTCGCCCTGCTGCCAGCCGAGCCAGCCATCGGGGATCCGCACCGGTGGTGGAGCAGCCAGTTCGACGACCGCCAGGGCGATGTGTGTGCCCTCCGGGCGATGGCAGGTCGCATCCAGCACCCGTGGATCGAATCGGACATACGGAGGTTCGGACACTGGGCGGGTGGCCACATCCCAGGCCGCGACGGCGCAGTGCAACGGGTCCAGGGTGATGCCGCCCGCCTGAGGTTCGCTGTTCGCGGCGGCGAAGGCGTGTCTCCATGCGCGGAGCCGCTGACCGTACCTCTCCTGCGGGTTGTCCCCTGTGGCGTCGATCCAGACCCCCACCATTACTGCGGTAATCC
Organism: Microtetraspora glauca; assembly: GCA_001570385.1. Lineage (GTDB taxonomy): Bacteria > Actinomycetota > Actinomycetes > Streptosporangiales > Streptosporangiaceae > Microtetraspora > Microtetraspora glauca. The sequence goes on from BBYL01000019.1 coordinate 144,922, forward strand.
CTCGACAGTGAGCCGTTGGTGCGCGAGGCGCACCTTCATCGGTCCCCTGACGCCGACGGTGATCTGGCGGTCCGGCCGCACTTGGGGGCGGCTGCCGAAGGCGCCCCGCATGTCCGCCCGGTAACGGGAGAACAGCCGATGCGCAGGCCCGATGATCGCGTAGTTCGCCGTGGCGGGAGGCGATGTCGACAGCGGCACATGGCCAAGGGTCAACGTCATGGCCTTCCTTTCATCGGGTAAGACCCTCTCAACACCTACCCGGGCCCTCGACTCGAAACATGCGCGCGGCGGTGTGCCACTCTGGCGAGCGGACCGCAGAGCCTGCATGGGTGTGCCAGCGTCGGGAACAGGGCTTCTTCCTCATGTTCTCCATGACGGACGTCCTGCGGGTAACAACCTCTGATCTCGGATGTCCGTCGAACCGGACCAGGCGAGGACAGAACGTCGGCAGCGGGCTCCGAGTCCGGGCCTCGATCACGTCGGATGGCCGAGACGGGAGGACAGACCTATGAGCAAGCCCATCGTGGTCGGCGTGGACGGATCGGCACAAGCTCTACGCGCTGTGGACTGGGCCGCCGCCGAAGCCGGGCGGCGACGCCTGCCGTTGCGCATCGTGCACATCGCGGTCCGCTGGGAGTACAGCATCGCGATCAAGGAACCAGGCTTGGAGGCCCCACGGCCGGAGGCAGCGGGACTGGAGGTCCTCGAGATCGCCGAGGAACGCGCCCGGACCTTCGCATCCGTCGATGTCAGTTGCCGGCTCGGCATCGGCCCCATCCCCGCCACGCTCCTTCAGGAGGCGGCCGACGCCGCCCTGCTGGTGCTGGGCCCGCATGGGACCGGGGCCTTTCCTCGCCTACTGCTCGGTTCGGTGAGCCGCCAAGCGGCGGAACACGCCTCGTGTCCCGTCGTCATCGTGCCCCAGGAATCCGACACCCGACCCGGCCGATCGGGGATTGTCGTCGGCATTGACGGCTCTGAGGCCTCCGTCGATGCCGTGGGCTTCGCGTTCGAGGAGGCGTCCCTGCGCTCGGTCGGCCTGCGCGCCATCCACGCCTGGGCTCACCCGGCTTACCCACCGGAGATGCGCGCCGCCCGCTACGACACGACGGCGGTCGAACAGGAAGGCGCCAGGCTCCTCTCGGAGTCGCTGGCGGGATGGAAGGCCGAGTGTCCCGACGTCCCGGTCATCGAACAGGTGGTCGAAGGCGCTCCTGTGTCGATTCTGGCCGATGCTTCCGGTGACGCGGAACTTCTCGTCGTCGGTGCCCGAGGGCGCGGCGGTTTCCCAGGGCTCCGCCTCGGCTCGATCAGCCACGCCGTCCTCCACCATGCGAAAGGGCCTGTGGCCGTCGTACGCGGCCACCAGGCGACGTCGTCCGTGGGGTAGTGATGATCAGCCACTGTGAGATCATTCCGGCGTCGTGTAGGTGGTCCCACCTTTGCACATACTTCTCGCGCGCTGAATGCTCAACGGTGGCCGCCGAGCACGCACTTTCCGCTCGGTCGCGAACGACCAAGCGCGTACGCGGTTGCCGAAATTGCAGGTCAAAGATGCTTCCGGCAGGTTTCGCGTGCTATCGGCGGAGCAGCACCACGGTATCGGGGGATTCACAGGAAGGAAGCCCAGACATGACGACAGCGCGTGATGTTATGCACCGTGGTTGTGAGTGCCTGCAGGTCAACGACACCATCGACGCGGCGGCGCGCCGGATGGCGGAGTTGAATGTCGGTGCACTGCCGGTCTGCGGAGAAGGAGGACGGCTCAAGGGCATCATCACCGACCGCGACATCGTCGTGAAGTGCGTCGCGAGAAACAAGAACCCGGCTGCGGTCGCTGCCGGGGAGCTCATCGAAGAAGAGCACGTGTGGTCCATCGACGCGAACGCGGACATCGAGGAGGTCCTGCACCAGATGGCCGAGCACAAGATCCGTCGGCTGCCGGTGCTGGAGAACGAGGAACTGGTCGGCATCATCAGTCAGGCTGATCTCGCGGCGAAGCTGCCCGAGGACAAGGTCGGCGAGCTGGTGGAAGCCATCTCGGCAACCTCCCACTGAAATCGCCAGGTCATAGCGATCGGCGAAGGCGTCAACGAGTCCATATCTGACCTGCGGTTATTCGAACAGCCAGCGATGCTCCTACGGATTTCAATCGGCCCGATATGAGATCGGTCGGGGCCTCAGCGGGTGGGACGAGGACGCGGTAGAACTCGAGGTGCGGCCGGAGGCGGCCGGCAGCGGGGGCGGCCCCGGCGACCACGCTGATGATGGGCTACTCGGCCCGGGCGCCTGCGGCGCGGATCGCCGTGGTCGCCTCTATCTCACGTTGGGTGAGTACGACCGAGTGGGTGACAGTGTCGGAATCGACGAATTCCGGCATAGGACGGCGGTCGGACGATCAGCCGCGGATCTGGCGCAGGCTGTCGGCCAGCGGGCCGAGTGACAGGACGGGCAGGTAGCACAGGGCGCCGATGATCAGCGCGACGCCGACGGTCATGAGCATGAAGACTGGTCCGTGGCTGGGGAGCGTGCCCGCTGTGGAGATGCCGCGCGGTCGGCCCGCCAGCATCCCGGCGAGGACGATGACGAAGATGATCGGCAGGTAGCGGCCGACGAGCATGGCGATCGCGAGGGCGACCTGGAAGAAGACGCCGCTGGAGTTCAGGCCGGCGAACGCGCTTCCGTTGCCGTTGGCGGCGCTGGTGAAGGCGTACACGACTTCAGAAAGGCCGTGCGCTCCGGGGTTGCCCATAGCCGCGCGCGCCTTCGACGTGCCGACGGTGATGGCGGACCCGACGAGGATGGTGGCCGGGGTGACGAGGTGGTAGAGGACCACGGCTTTCATCTCACGGCCGCCGATCTCCTTGCGGAGGTACTCCGGGGTGCGCCCGACCATGAGCCCGCCCAGGAAGACCGCGATCAGCGAGATCATCAGGAGTCCGTACAGGCCGCTGCCGCAGCCGCCCGGGCTTATCTCGCCGAGCATCATGGCGGCCATCAGGACCCCGCCGCCCAGGCCGGTGAAGCTGTCGTAGCTGGAGTTGGCCGCTCCGTCGGCGGTGGAGGTCGCGGTGACGCCGAAGAGGGTGCTTCCCGGAACGCCGAAGCGGGTCTCGGTGCCCTCCGCCGCCGCCCCCACGGTGGCGGGGACCGTGCCCGGGTGGGCGTTCTGCACCATCCCCGCACAGGCGATCGCGAGCAGGAAGAGGGTGCCCGCCACGGTGAGCAGTGTCCAGCCCTGCCGCTGGTCGCCGACCATGCGGCCGAACATGCGGATGAAGCCGGCCGGGACCAGCAGCATCAGCACAATCTCGATCACGTTGGTGACCGAGGTCGGGTTCTCGAACGGATGAGCGCTGTTCGCGTTGAAGAATCCGCCCCCGTCGCCGGACATCAGTTTGATCGACTCCCACGAGGCGACCGGGCCGCCCAGGATCGTCTGCCTACCGCCCACCAGTGTGGTCACCGTCGCCATCGTGCCGTGAAGGTTCTGTACGACGCCGAGCGCCACGAGCACCACGGCGAACAGCAGGGACAGGGGCAGCAGGATACGGATGACGCTTCGGACGAGGTCGACCCAGAAGTTGCCGATGTGATCGGTACGCTGCCGGACCAGCCCGCGGATGAGCGCCACTCCGGCGGCCATTCCCACACCCGCGCTCGCGAACGCCTGCACCCCCAGGCCCGTCGCCAGCGCGAGGTGGCCCATCGCGGCCTCACCCGAGTAGCTCTGCCAACTCGTGTTGGTGGTGAAGCTGACGGCGGTGTTGAACGCGGCCGCGGGGGAGAGCCCGGTGCGGCCAAGAGACAGCGGCAGCACCGGCTGCAGTCGCAGGATGGCGTACAACAGCAGCACGCCGGCGCCCGAGAAGGCGAGAAGAGCGGTCAGATAGTGGGTCCAGCGCTGGTCGGCGCCGGGGTCGGCCCCGCACAGCCGATAGATCACCCGCTCGGCGCGCCAGTGCCGGGGATCGGTGTAGACGCGGGCCATGTAGTCGCCGAGTGGAACGTGTAGCACGACGACCACCACGACGACGAACGCAGCCTGCGGCCAACCGGTCATCCCACGGGTTCCGGGATCGAGGGGGGTGCGTGGAGAGCCGGGCTGCGCGCGGGCGCGGTGAGGACCCCTGACATCAACTGCTCCTCGTCGAGACGATCACGCGCTGTGGGTATGGCCCCTATGGGCCGATGCCACGCCGTTCATTCGGCGGAAGCGCTGCTGACTCCGCTCACGGCGCCATGACGTCAGGTACATACCCCACTGCCGGCCGTGGGGTCAGCCCGCCAAATCGTGTTCGCGTCGATCTCGGCCTGCGGATCTTGTCTCATGGAGCGGCCAGGCAGCCGAGCAAGTAACGTGCTGAGTAGGTGATCCGAAAAGGCTTCCACCATCACCAGGGCATTACTCAGACACGGGACGACCCAGACAAGGTTCATTTTCTCCGGAACCGCATGAAGGCGATCACGACAATGATCGCGACGCCCAGCAGGAGAAGGGTCCCGATCAGGCTCGCGGTACGACCGTAGTGGGGTAGTCGTTCATGTTCTCTGACCGCGGAGGAAACCATGCCGGCAACATCAACGCTCATGAGCGAATGAGAGACGGTCGTCGCCCACATGTGAACCACCTTCAAATCTGGTTCAAAAGCCGGGCCCCAAACGCCGGCTATGCGCAATCCGGTCAATAGCACTTTGTTCCCCTTTTCTGCATGGCCGGCATCATCCAGGGCCTCCCCTATTTTGCGGGATTTTTGCCATTCGTTGGTGTTTGTCTCATGTCGCTAGGCTGGATATGTCCTTGGCTGGCGGCACGGCCGCTCTCGGCTATTGCGGCTGAGGTGATCGATGAGACGAGACGAAGGCTTCACGCTTCCAGGAGCGGTGAACACGACACAGGCGGCAGGGGTGCAGGCTGTCGGCTCGCGGATGTCATGTACCCGTGGTCGGCTCCATGTCTACCTGGCTGTCGCTCCCGCGGCCGGCAAGACGTACGCGATGCTGGCCGAAGGCCGTCGCCTGGTCGTCGCGGGTGCCGATGTGGTGGTGGGCCTGGCGGAGACCCATGGACGAACTGACACCGACGCGATGCTGCGGACGTTGGACCAGATTCCGCTGCGCCAGGTCACCTACAGAGGAAAGACGTTCGTAGAACTCGACGTTGACGCGCTGCTGGCTCGGCGTCCAGCGGTGGTCCTCGTGGATGAGCTCGCCCACACCTGCGTGCCCGGAAGCCGGCACGAGAAGCGCTGGGAGGACGTCGAGGAACTCCTCGACGCGGGGATCGACGTGATCACCTGTCTCAATGTCCAGCATCTCGACAGCCTCAACGACGCCGTCGAAGGGCTGACACGAGCGGCCCAGGCCGAGACGGTCCCGGACACGGTCGTGGCCTGCGCCGACCGCGTCGATTTCCTCGACATCACTCCGGAGCGGCTCCGGTCTCGCATCTCCGGCGGAGGCGTGTTCGAGCCCGGCTCGGCGGAGGCGGCGCTGGGCGGCTTCTACAGCGCGGACCGGCTTGCGCTGCTGCGGGAGCTGGCGACGGGCTGGCTGGGCGAGCGCGGCCTGCTGAAGACGGCGCCACCCGCCACTCCGAACTCCACGGCGGCGCCGCCGGTGACGACCGATCGGGTGGTCGTCGCGCTGACCGGTGCCCCCGAAGGCAGGCACGTCCTGCGCAGGGCCGCGCAGATCGCCGCCTCCGTCCGGGCCGAGCTGATAGGGGTGCATGTACGGGAACCCAGCGGCCTGATCGAAGCCGAGCCGGCGTGGCTGGACAGTCAGCGCAGGCTGCTGAGCGAACTGGGCGGACGCTACACGGCGTTGGCCGGCATCGACGTGGCGACCACCGTGCTCGATTTCGCCCGCACGGAGAACGCCCGCCAACTGGTGCTGGGCGCCACCCGCCGCTCCCGTTTGAAGGAACTGCTGCACGGCTCCGTGATCAACAAGGCCGTTCGCGCCGCCGGTCCCATCGAAGTACATGTCATCCCGTCGCGCGCGGGCAGGCGCATGGAGCCGGCCACGCTGGGGGCCCGTACGCGGCCACGTCGCGTGGAGCTTCCAGGGCCGCGGCGCCTCGCCGCCTGGGTGCTCGCCGTGATAGCGCCGGTGGTGGTCACCGTGGGGCTGGTGCCGTTGCGCTCCTCATTGGGACTCACCGGGGCGTTGATGTGCGCTCTGGTCACCGTGGTGGGAGCGGCCCTGCTCGGCGGCACCCGCCCGGCCCTGGTGGCGACCGGCGTCGCCGTTCTGGCCTCGGACTTCTTCTACACCGAGCCGCTTTACAGCCTGCGGATAGGGAACTCGACGGACGTGGTCGCGCTGCTCACCTTCGGGGTCGTCGCGGTCGCCGTCGGGGGCCTGGTCGACCTGCTGACCCGGCAGGGAGTGCGCGTCGCACGCGCGAACGCCGAGGCCGAGGACCTCGCCCGGCTCGCCGCCGACAGTTTGAGCGCCCCTGGCCGGTTGGCCGAGACCGTCGCCTCGATCCGGCGCACCTTCGACCTCGACGGTGTCACCTTGCTGCGCAGGAGTTCTGGGGGCTGGGAGGTCGAGGCGGCCGTCGGCGAGACCCGCCTGGAGCATCCTGACGAGGCCGCCTACAGCGTGGAGATCGCCCGCGAGCGTGTGCTGTGCCTGGTGGGGACCCGGCTTACCGACCAGGAGGCCACGTTGCTGCGGGTGTTCCTCGCTCAACTCCGGCTCGCGCGAGAGCGCGCCGTTCTCCACGCACTCGCCCACGAGCAGAAGGATCGGAGCTGAAAGGCGAGACGATGGAACGTGGCCGCTTGCGGGTGCACCTGGGCGCCGCGCCAGGGGTGGGTAAGACGTACGCCATGCTCGAAGAAGGGCAGCGTGTCATGGCTGGTGGCACCGATGTGGTCATCGGGCTTCTCGAACCGCACGGCCGCCGGTTGACGGCGAAGATGGCAGAGGGACTGGAGGTCGTCCCACGCCGCACTCTGGTGTATCGGGGCCACGTGTTCACCGAGATGGATACCGAGGCGGTGCTGGATCGCCGGCCGCAGGTGGCGCTGGTGGACGAGTTGGCGCACACCAACGTGCCCGGGGCCGGGAACGAGAAGCGCTGGCAGGACGTCGAGCGGATCCTCGACGCGGGCATCGACGTGATCACCACGCTGAACATCCAGCACCTGGAGTCGCTCAAGGACGTCGTGGAGCAGATCACCGGCATCAGGCAGTCGGAGACGATCCCGGACGAGGTGGTACGCCGCGCCGACCAGATCGAGTTGGTGGACCTGACGCCGGAGGCGCTGCGCCGCCGCATGGTGCAGGGATACATCTATCCGGCCGATCGCATCGACGTGGCTCTGACGCACTATTTCCGGCCCGGCAACCTCACCGCGCTACGAGAGCTCGCCCTGCTGTGGCTCGCCGACCGGGTCGAGGAAGGTTTGCAGCGCTATCGGATCGAGCACGGCATCGCGACACCCTGGGAGACCAAGGAGCGCATCGTCGTCGCCCTGTCCGGCGACACCGCCGAGCAGACACTGATCCGGCGCGCCGCGCGGATAGCCGACCGGATTCCCGGGAGCGAGCTGCTCGCGGTCCACGTGATCCGCACCGACGGTCGAGCCGGTGCCGACCCGGCGATCCTGGCCGGGCAAAGAGCTCTGGTGGAGTCGCTCGGCGGCTCCTACCACCAAGTGGTCGGCGCCGACGTGGCGACGGCGATCCTGCAGTTCGCCCACGCGGAGAACGCCACCCAGCTCGTCCTCGGCGGAGCCCGGCGCGGCCGCCTGGCCGGACTCCTGCTCGGCGACCAGGTGGTACACAAGACGACCAGGATGGCGGGCCATATCGACGTGCACGTCCTGACACACGAGCGGATGGCCCGTGCTCCCAAAGTGACATTGCCGTCTCTCACGCGCGGACTCGGGCGCACCCGGTTCCGGTGGGGTGCCGCGCTGGCGGCACTGTTGCTGCCGGGCCTGACCTTGGCCCTGGTCTCGCTGCCCGGCTTCGGCCTGGCGGGGCCACTCCTGCTGTATCTGCTGGCGGTGGTGGCCGTCGCCTTGGCCGGAGGGCTGTACCCCGCGCTGGTGGCGGCGGTCGGCTCGGGCCTTCTGGTGGACTACTACTTCGTGCCGCCGGTGCATTCGCTGACGATCGGGCGGCCCGCGGACGCGGCTGTCCTGGCGGTGTTCATCCTCGTCGCGTCGCTCGTCAGCAGCGCGGTGGAGCGGGCAGCGCGAAGAACTCGCGCCGCCGCACGCTCCTCCGTGGAGGCCGCGACGCTCGCGGACCTGGCGACCGGGGCGCTGCGTGGAGGGAACGACCTGCCCGCCCTGCTGGAGCGGGTACGGACAACCTTCGGGCTGGACTCGGTCAGCCTCCTGGAGAGTGACGGCGCGGGCGGCCACCGCTGGTTCGTCATCGCCAGCGCAGGGAGCATGCCGCCGGAGCGCCCGGAGGACGCCGACACGGAAGCCTCGATCGCGGACGGCCTGGTACTTGCCGGACACGGCCGTTCCCTCGACGCCGGCGATCGGCGCGTTTTCACGGCGTGCGCCGCCCTCGTGGCGGCGAGCCTCGCGGACCACCGGAGCGAACAGCGAGCGGAGGAACGCGCGGCGGCCGACCGGCGTCGCGCCGAGTTGCTGCGGACGGTCGCCGGCGATCTGGAACCCGAACTCACCGTCGTGCACCGCGTGATCGAGGGACTACGCGACCGTAGGGCGCCTCATACAGAGGCCGAATGGGGCAAGCTGTGCGATCGCGCCGACGGTGCCGTCGAGCGCGTCCACGGTCTGGTCGCCGACCTCGTGGACGTGAGCCGCCTGAACGGGGCGCTGGACGTCTTCCTCCGCCCGGTCGACGTCGGCGACGTCCTGATCGTCGCCGTCGACGATCTGGGGCCCGGGGGACACGATCTGGTCCTGCGCCTGCCTCAGGAACTGCCGAACGTGATCGCCGACGCCGCGCTGCTGACCAGGCTGGTCACCTACCTGGCCGCCGACGCGTTGCGTCGGAGCCCCGCCGACGCGCCCCCGCACATCGAAGCGGCGCCGGTGAACGGGCGCGTGGAGATCCGGCTGATCGATCACGCAGCCCGCGTCCCCAGGTTCTGGGAGCCGGACGGCGACGGGTATCCGACGGGGATCGTGCCACGCGTGTGCGCCGACCTCGCCCAGGCGATCGGTGGCGTGCTGCGCTGGGCGGAAACCGCCGGCGGCGGTTTCACCGCCGTGCTCACTCTTCCCGCCGCCGCGACGCGCGAGGGGGCCAAGGTCACACCTGCGGATACGGACCGCCGATCGCATGTGCGACCGATCAGCGACCCAGCGCGTCGAGAGCCAGGTTGAGCCGCAGGACGTCGAGCCTGACCTCCCCCAGGAAACCCCAGGCGCGTGGTGTGGCGTGGGCCTTGATGAGGTCGCGCACTCGGCTGAGGGGCAGGTGGCGCGCAGCGGCCACGCGCGGCGCCTGCAGGGTGGCGTTGGCCACCGAGATGTTGGGGTCGAGGCGATGTTGGGGTCGAGGCCCGGAAGCCGAGGCGGTCACCGCGTCGACCGGGAACGGAAGCACCAGGTCAGGTGTCCGAAGAGTGCCCGGACTGCTGTGCGGGCACCACCGCTACCGGGCAGGGCGCTTCGTGTAGTGCGGCCTGGGTCACGGGTCCGAGGAGCATCTTGGGCGTGGAGCCGATCCCGCGGTTGCCGACCACGAGTAGGGCCGCGTCTTCTGCGGCCTGGACCAGAGCGTGGCGTGGGGTCTCGATGACGAACTTCGTCTTGACCGGAATGTTGGGATGCTCCGACCTCCACGGTGCTACGGCGCGTTCGAATCGCGCGCTCGCTTCGTGTCTCAGCGACTCGGGCTCGATGAAGGGAACCCGATCGGGCCCGGGGAGCGCGGCAGGGTCCCACCAGCTACATACGGCCTCCACCCACGCGTCGCGCAACTCGGCTTCTTCGAAGGCGAACCCGAGGGCCGCCTCGCTTGCCGATGAGCCGTCGATGCCGACCACGATCCGCATGCCGTGCCGCAGGGCAGGCGGCAGACCCGACCGGATGACGATGACCGGGCGATCGGCCCGGGAGGGCACCTGCACCGCGGTGGATCCCACCGTTACGTCGTCGAATCCGCCGTGCCCTCGTGCGCCGAGCACGATCACGCTGGCGTCGCGGGACGCCTCCAGCAGCACACTGGGAGCCCATCCCTGCTTCAGATGCCGGCGGACGTCCAGGCCTTCGGCGAGTGAACGGGCCTTGCGTACGCCTTCCTCTGCCACGGCCTCGCCAATGCTCCTCAGGGTGTTGAGCGTGTCCTCTTCTGGAGGGCGGAAGGGATAGGGCCAGTGCCAGGCGTGGCAGACGGTGAGGGGCAGGCCACGGAGCCGAGCTTCTTCCACCGCCCAGCGCAGTGCGAGTTCGCCGGCCGGAGATCCGTCATATCCGACCAGGACGGTACGCGTCTGGTCATGTTCGCTCATCACTGCCTCCTCCTCAGGGCCGTGTCGGGCTGCAGCAGGCTGAGAGGGTCGGGCTGGAGGCCTGGAGTCCATCAGCTGCGGGATCTTCGATCCTGATTCTGAGGCTGCCGGCCCTCGGCAACCCGCGCTGGAGGAGTACACCTGTCGGCGTGGTGAGCGACACGGAGCCGTCATACGGGAGCACACGATCATCGTCTGGGCGGGATCAACAGCAATGTGGACGCCGCGCCGATTGCGGTGTGCACACAAAAGACCTGTGATCGCCGTATCACCTTGCGGTGTTCCGGCCTGTCAGCCCAACTGCCATTCCTCCGTTGGAGGCTACTCCTTCGGTAGGTTGGCTCGGGCTCCCTCGCTCGTCCCACAGGGCCTGCTACCACCATCCCCTGCGCCGGGGATGTGGCTCTAGGGCCGAAAGTCCCTTTTACCTTCGACATCAGGAGGAGTCCGCAGATCAGGACCATAATGAGGACAAGAGAACAGGCTGAGCCCCCTCGCGCCTGATCGCGGGATCGTGTGCCGATCGGGTCGCCTCGCGGCTGGCCCTGTGTCTGGCACCCAGATGCTCTCCCAGGCCCCGTACGGAGACGGCACATCCCGCCAGGCCGCACCCAAACTGATCTTCAGACGATGCCGTTCAGCATCCGGCCGTCATCATCCTGCGGGCGGCCCATACTCCTCGATGGGAGCAGCATCTCATCACCGCCGCTCACACCCAAGGCCGCAAGGTCGGGCTGTACGGCCAGCGCCCCAGCGATGACCCGAACTTCGCCCGCCTCCTCGTTCAAGCCGCTATCGACTCGGTCGCGGTCACGCCTGACAGCTTCCTCGCGGTCAAGACCAACGTCTCCGAGGCCGAACGCGAGACCGGTCCGGCTGGCACGGACGAGGCAAGCCTGGGGCGGAGGGGAAAGGGCTCCTGACAACAACAGGTGCCGAACGCTCCCGGCCTGCGGGCGGCCGATCTTGGCGAAGAGTTGGGATCGACATGAGCGTGAAGCCCGATCCGAGGCGGTACGACGACGCGACCAGTGAGGCGCGCACTGACGGCCCGAAGCCGTCGAGTCGTACGAGGAAGGGCAGGGCACCCGACGCCGCGCTGGCGTTCGCTCAGGCGCCGCCTCACCTTTCCGGCAGGGCGAAGGTACGGCTGTCGCCGCGCCGGAGCCGGGCATGGTGGCCGTGCACGGCGACTTCCAGCGTTGGAGGGCCGTCATCGGCCCGGGCGATCCGCACTCGGGTGGGGTCGGCGTCGATGGCCAGTTCCGCGCCGCGGTAGCGGACGCACAGCGACAGCGTCGTGAGGTGTTCGGGGAGCACCGGACTCAGGTGCAGGCCGTCATGCCGGGCCTCCAGGTCGAGATAGCAGCGCTGCACCAAATCCAGCGTCCCCGCCATCGCACCGAGGTGCACCCCCTCAGGGGTGGTTCCTCCCTGGACGTCGGTGAGGTCGCCGGTGAGTGTCTCCGTGAAGAACTGCCATGATCCCGCGCGGTCCGAGCGTGCGAGCACCCAGGCGTGCACCACCGCGCTCAGTGTCGAGCCGTGGCAGGTGCGGGCGAGGTAGTGGCGGATCGTGCGGCGGATCGTATCCGGCCCGGTCGGGTAGCCGAGCCGGTCCAAGATCTGCCTCAGTTCCCGGGCCGTGAGCAGATAGAACAGCATGAGCACGTCGGCCTGCTTGGACGCCTGGTAACGGTTGGGGTTGTCCCCCTCGGCCTCCAACGCTCTGTCCAACCGCCGCACGCCCCTATAGCGCTTCCAGTCCAGCTCCGCCAGCCGCGCATAGCCGGTGAACTGGCTGATGACCTCATCGTGGAAGTCCACACGCATCCGCCGGGTGATCTCGTCCCAGCGCTCGGTCTCCGCGTCCACGAGGCCGAGCCGGTGGCGCAGGTCCTCCCGTGCGCGCCGAGGTATCAGGTCAAGCGCCTGCCGTGCCCGCAGCAGCAGCCACACCGTCATGATGTTGGTGTAGGCGTTGTTATCCAGGCCAGGAGAAGAGACGCCGGGATAGCCGTCGTGGTACTCGTCCGGCCCCATCACCCCCTGGATCTCGTAGCGGCCCGACACGGGGTTGAGCCGCGCGAGCGAGGCGAAGAAGCGGGCGATTTCGGCAAGTAGGCAGGCGCCCGTCCCGGCCAGGAACTCCATGTCCCCTGTGATCGCGTAATGCTGCCAAGCGTTGTAGGCGATGGCCAGCCCGACGTGGCGCTGGAGGTGCGAGTGGTCGGGCGTCCACCGGCCGGAGCGGGGATTGAGGTGGAACCGCTGGGTCTCGTCCCGACCGTCGCTGCCGCTCTGCCAGGGGAACATCGCCCCGCGGAAACCCGCGGCGCGGGCGGCGGCCCGAGCTTCCGGCAGACGCCGCAGCCGGTACCGCAGCACGCCGCGGGCGATCTCGGGGAATCGCAGGGTCAGCCAGGGCAGCACGAAGATCTCGTCCCAGAACACGTGCCCCCGATACGCCTCGCCATGCAGGCCACGTGCGGGCACGCCGACGTCGAGGTCGGCGGTGTGGGGCGACAGGGTCTGCAGCAGGTGGAAGGTGTTCAGGCGAATGTCCCGCTGGATGCGCGGCCCCGCGACCTCCAGCCGGGCCCGTTCCCACAGGTCGTGCCATGCGATCTCGTGCTGTTCCAGCAGTTCCGCGAAGCCGGGCGCGAGCTCGGCCCGGCGTAGCGCGGAGGAGGAGGCGTCGGCGATCGTGAGATCGCGGGATGTGGTGAGAGCGACGGTCTTGGTGACCGTGACGGGGCGGCCCCGTTCCAGGCGCAGCACACGTGTGTCGGCGATGAGGTCGTCGTGTCGCCCGATCTCGGCCGGGCCCTCGCTGTCTGAGGAGGTGTCGACGCGCGCGGCCAGCACGACCTCGATGCCGGAGGAACGGGTGCAGACACGGAGCCATGCCAGCGGCCCCTGGACCCCCGTCGCGTGCTGTGTCAGGTGGTCGCCGCGCAGGTCGCGATACCGGGCCACCCCCGTGTTGGCCACGCGTCCGTCCAAGCTGGACCGCACGCGAAGCGGCCCGGACCAGTTCTCGGCCGTGAAGGCCGTCTCCAGAGCGGCCAGGTACGGGTCGGCCATGGAGATCAGACGGCGCTGCCGTACCGAGGTGATGCGGCCTCCGGCGTCGCGGAAGCGGATCAGCCGGTGCAGGACGCCGTGGCGCATATCCAGCTCCTGCCGGTACCGGAGCAGATCGGCGGTACCGAGTGAGAACCATCCGGAGTCCGGCATGGCGAAGGTCAGGGGCAGCCAGTTCGGCAGGTTCACCATGTCCTCGTTGGTCACCTCGTGGTCGGCGACGGTCGAGGTGAGCCGGTCATAGCATCCCGCGACGTACGTCCCTGGGTAGTGGACCTCGTCGGCCACGGCTTCGGGCGCCGCACCGCGGGTGGCGAAGCGGCCGTTACCCAACGTGCAGAGGGCCTCCCGCAGTCCCTCACGCGCCGGATCGAAACCCTCATATACCAGCGACCACGGGTTCAACGTCGCTCCTTTCGAGCCAGCATGATCACATCGGTCTCGCCGATGTCGCGCTTCGGCTCCTACGCGTAGCTTCGCCTACCCCGAAATGCCCGTCCGGTCTTCGTGAGGGGAGGCGTCACGCAACGCGAGGAGCACGGAGACCATGCGGACGCGGTGGTGACGTCGAGCACGACCCGCGGCCGACGGGGAACCATGCCATGGCAATCCGTCCACGGACCTGTTCCACTGTGGGAACGCATGCGCGTCACCCGGTAGGGCAGAAGGACCTGGACTTCGGCCTTCCAGGACCTCCGATTTTCGGAATGCTTTCCGCCGCCGGCGACCGGCACGAGGGGTGCCGATTGTGGGCAGGGGGGTGAGGACGGGCGCGGCGGTCATCTGGGACGAAAGTTCCTCCAGCCGGAGATGGAGGGCCCTGCGCCGCGAAAGGGTGGGCGCGGCAACCATGTGACGGACATCTGCCACGGAGGTCAGGGACCGCACCGTCTCCACCACCGTGAAGGAGGCCGCGATGACAGAGCAGCTCATCCTCAAGGCCGGAGAGCAGGTGGTGTCATGCAACTTGGTGGACTATCAGCATGAATATCGGGATTTTTCCTGGCAAGAAGCTCGCCGATCTCTGTCCGGCTTGCCGGGTGGCCGTGGTTTGAACATCGCGTACGAAGCCGTGGACCGCCACATGGACACCACGAGTCGCGACCACGTGGCCCTTCGGTGCGTCGGCAAGGACGGCATGGTCACCGACCTGACGTATGAGGACCTCTTCCTCGCCACCAACCGCTTCGCCAACGTGTTGCGCGAACTGGGTGTGGCGAAGGGTGAGCGGATCTTCACGCTGCTCGGCAGGGTGCCCGACCTCTACGTCACCGTCCTCGGCACGCTCAAGAACGTCAGTGTGCTGTCTCCGCTGTTCTCGGCTTTCGGCCCTGATCCGATCCGCGAGCGGATGTCCCTGGGAGACGGCCGCGTGCTGGTGACCACACCTGAGCTCTACCTGCGAAAGGTCGCCGCGATGCGGGAGTCCCTGCCCAGGCTGAGACATGTGCTGGTCACCGGCACGGGGCCCGCGCCCGAGGGCACGTCGTCATTGGGCGAGTTGATGGCCGGCGTGTCCGCGGATTTCGAGATCCCTCCGACCGACCCGGAGGACATGGCGCTGCTCCACTTCACCAGCGGGACGACCGGAACGCCGAAAGGCGCGATACACGTCCACGAGGCAGTGGTCGCCCACCGCGCCACCGCGTCATACGCCCTCGATCTGCGCCCCTCAGACGTCTTCTGGTGCACCGCCGACCCCGGCTGGGTGACCGGAATGTCCTACGGTGTCGTCGCGCCGCTCAGCATCGGGGCGACCCTTGTGACAGACGCGGGCGAGTTCGACACGCGACGCTGGTGCCGCGTGCTCCAGGAGCAGCGGGTGACCGTCTGGTACACCTCGCCGACCGCGCTGCGCATGCTCATGCGCCACGCCGGCGATCTGACCAGTGAGTACGACCTGTCCAGGCTGCGGTTCATCGCCAGCGTGGGGGAGCCGCTCAACGCCGAGGTGGTGGTGTGGGGGTTACGAGCGCTCGGCCTGCCGATCCATGACAACTGGTGGCAGACAGAGACGGGCGCCATCATGATCGGCAACTTGGCCGCAATGGATATCAAGCCGGGCTCCATGGGGCGACCGCTGCCCGGGGTCGAGGCCGTGATACTCGAACGTGGGGCGGACGGGCGGGCCCGCGTCATCGATGGGCACGTGCGGGTGATAGACGAGCCCGACGCCGACGGAGAGCTGGCGCTGCGCCCGGGCTGGCCCTCGATGTTCCGCGGCTACCTGGACGATCAGGAGAGGTACGGCAGGGCGTTCGCCGGGGGCTGGTACCTGACGGGGGACATCGCGCGACGGGATGGCGACGGCTATTTCTGGTTCGTCGCCCGGGCGGACGATGTGATCAAGTCCGCCGGCCACCTCGTCGGGCCCTTCGAGGTCGAAAGCGTACTGATGCGGCATCCCGCCGTCGCCGAGGCAGGTGTGATCGGCAAGCCGGACGCGGTGGCGGGGGAGTTGGTGAAGGCGTTCGTCACGCTGAACCCCGGCTTCGAGGCGACGGAGGCGCTCCGGCGGGAACTGATCGCGTTCGGCCGTCGCCACCTGGGGGCGGTCGCTCCAAAGGAGATCTCCTTCGACCAGAGCCTCCCGCACACCCGGAGCGGCAAGGTGATGCGCCGTCTGCTCAAATGCCGGGAACTCGGCCTTCCCGAAGGGGACGTCTCGTCCCTGGAGCGTCCGACCCACGACGTCTAGACATGCCCTGACCTGGTGGCGTGCGCATCGCGCGTCCGGGTCAGCCGGTTCCGCAGCGCGTGGCGAGGAAGCTCGCGCCGCCCGCGAGGGTGGACACGGTCGGGTAGTCGTCTTCTTCGACGCGGCACCCACTGAAGTCGCTCAACAACTGCACATAGTTGAGGAAGTCGAGAGAGTCCAGTTCGAGAACGTCACGGATGTCCGCGTCCGGCGGGAGCGTCGCCAGCTCGGCACCTGGTGCCGCCTCACTCAGCGCACGCTTGACGAGTTCTGCCGCTTCCTGCGTGTTCATAGCGTCTCCGGCTCGTTGAGCAGCCGCTCGATCAGGGCGAGGAACCGGCCGCCGGTGTAGCCGTCTGTCGCGCGATGATCGGCGGCCAGGGTGACGGTCACCACGGGCCGGACACCGAGAAGGCCGTCGACGGCCCAAGGCCGCTCCAGGATCTTTCCGAAGCCCACGAGAGCAACCTGCGGTGGATAGATGACGCCCTGAACCGACTCGACTCCCTGGTCACCCAGGTTGGTCACGGTGATGGTCGCCTCCGTCATCTCGGAGCCGCGCAGCCTGCCGGTACGCGCCCGGGCGGCCAGATCCTTCAGGGCGGCCATCAGGTCGTCGAGATCACGAACGGCCGCGTGATGGAGAGCCGGTGCGATCAGCCCGCCGCCTTTGAGGGAGATCGCCACCCCCAGGTGCACGGCATCACTGGCGACGAAGGCGTCATCGATCCAGAAGCCGTTCAGCCGCGGCACCTCCGCGGCGGCTCGGGCGGTCGCCTTGAGGAGCAGGACCGCTGGGAGAAGGCGCCGCGCCACAGGGAGATCCCGGTTGCGCGCGCGTAGCCATCCGAGCATGGCGTTCGCGTCCACGGTCGTGCTCAGGTAGTAGTGCGGAATCTCCCGCTTCGACTTGGCCATCGCCCTCGCGATCGCCCGGCGCATGGCGTCCTGCCGCTGTTCCAGACCGGACTCCTGCGTGGCTCGCGGCCTCTCGACCCCTGCCGCCGGCATGGCGACCACAGGCTCCGGCTCCGCGCGTGGCCTGCCGGTGCCACTCCGCGCCGCCGCTTCGCGCACGTCCTGGGCCCGGATCGCTCCGGTGTGGCCTGTGCCATGGAGGCCGGAAAGGTCGACGCCGAGTTCCGCAGCGAGCCTGCGCGCCAGCGGAGATGCCGTGACCCGCGATACGAGCTCCGCGTTCTCGACGTCCGCGCGGGTCACCCGCCCACCCGGCCCGGTGCCGCGCACGAGGGCCAGATCTAGGCCTCGTCGCTCGGCGAGGTGCCGTACCAGTGGAGACGCGACGGGAGCACGCGCGGGAGCCGGTGTCGTCTCGCGCGGCTTCGCTGACGGCTTGGGACGCTCACGGCGGCGAGGGGGTGTGACAGGAGGTGCCTGCGGTGGAACGGAGGGTACGGTTGTGGGCCCGGCGCCGGTGATGACGGCGAGGGGCGTGCCCACAGGGACCCGGCGGCCGGGTTCCACGAGCAGACTCTCCACCGTCCCGGTGTGGAACGACTCGACCTCGATCAGGGCTTTGTCGGTGTCGATGACCGCGATGACGTCACCCTTGCGGATCTGGTCTCCTGCTTTGACCAGCCACTCGGTGACGGTGCCCGACTCCATGTCCGCGCCGAGCGACGGCATACGGAAATCCGCGCTTTCCACGGTCATGCGGCCACCGCCTCTCGCGCGGCGGCGACGATTCCGATCACCTGGGGGATGGCGGCTTCCTCCAGGTGGCGTGCGTAGGGGATGGGGACCTCGGCGGTGCACACCCGCTGCACCGGCGCGTCGAGTTGGTAGAAGGCCTGCTCCATGATGCGGGCGCTGATCTCGGCGGACAGGCCACCCGAGCGCCAGCCCTCGTCCACGATGACGGCGCGGTGTGTCCTGCCGATCGACTCCATGATGGTGGCGTCGTCGAGGGGGCGCAGAACGCGCAGGTCGACCACGTCCGCCTTGATCCCCCGCGTGGCCAGTTCGTCGGCGGCCGCCAGCGTCTTATGGAGCGTCCCTCCGTAGGCGATGAGAGTGATGTCGTCGCCGGTCCGCCGGAGGGCGGCGGTGGCGATGTCCACGAGACCGGGGCGCGGCACGCCCGACATGTTGTACAGCCCGCCGTGCTCGAAGATCAGGACCGGGTCCGGGTCGTCCAGAGCGGGCGCGAGCATGCCCCGGGCGTCCTCCAACGTCGCGGGGGCAAGGATCTTCAGGCCGGGAATGTGGGCGTACCACCCTTCAAGACTGTGCGAATGCTGGGCGGCGAGCTGCCGTCCGGCTCCGGTGGTCATCCGGATCACCAGCGGAACGTTGAACTGGCCTCCCGACATGTGCAGGAGCGTGGCTGCGTTGTTCATGATCTGGTCGAGGGCCAGCAGGCTGAAGTTGACCGTCATGATCTCGACGATCGGCCGCATGCCGCCCAGCGCCGCTCCGATGCCCGCGCCGACGAAGCCGGCCTCCGACAACGGAGTGTCGCGGACGCGGCCCGGGCCGAACTCCTCCAGCAGTCCCAGGCTGACCGCGAAACAGCCGCCGTATACGCCGACATCCTCACCCATGAGAAAGACACGGTCGTCACGGAGCAACGCCTCGCGGATGGCCTCCCGGATGGCCTCCCGATAGGTGGTCGTTCCGCGCTCGGTCACGGGGCCGCCTCCGCTGATTTCACATGTCCGGCACCTGTCGGCGACGTCTCGCTGTAGACGAAGCGCGTCAGATCCTCCGTCGCCTCAAGCGGCGCCTGCTCGGCGAAGGCGATCGCCTGATCGATCTCCACGCAGATGTCCTTGTCCATCACGGCGAGATCGTCATCGGAGATCTCGTTCGCCGCCTTCATCCGCGCGACGAGGGAGTCGATCGGGTCACGCTTCTTCCACTGCTCGATCTCCGCCTTGGTGCGGTAACGGTCCGGGTCGTACATCGAGTGCGCGCGGAAGCGATAGGTCCGCAGCTCCAGGAAGTGCGGTCCGGACCCGGCACGGATCGACTCGGCCGCCCTCGCCGCGGCCTCGGCGACCGCGAGGACGTCCATCCCGTCCACCGGCCAGGCGACCAGGTCGTACGAAGCCGCGCGGAGCGCCAGATCGGTCTCCGCATGAGATTTCGCCAGCGCGGTGCCCATCGCGTACAGGTTGTTCTCACAGGCGAACAGCACCGGCAGGCGCCAGAGAGCGGCGAGATTGACGCATTCGTGGAACTCGCCCTCGGCCATCGCGCCGTCGCCGAAGAAGCATGCCGTCACCCGGCTTCTGCCCTGCATCTTGTCGGCGAGAGCCAGCCCGACTGCCAGAGGAAGGCCGCCCCCGACGATCGCGTTTCCGCCGTAGAAGCGGTGTTCGGCGTCGAAGATGTGCATCGAACCACCACGGCCCCGGCTGCACCCTGCGACCCGGCCGTACATCTCCGCCATGATCACCGTGGCCGGCACTCCGCGCACGAGCGCGTGCCCGTGCTCCCGATAGGTGGACACGATCGCGTCGTCCGGGGCGAGGGCGGCGCAGATCCCGACGGCCACTGCCTCCTCTCCGATGTAGAGGTGCATGAACCCGCGTATCTTCTCGTCGCTGTACAGCTCGACGCAGCGCTCCTCGAAGCGCCGGATCCGCAGCATCTGGTGCAACAGCTCCCGATGTGGGGAGGTCCCCGCGCTGTTCTTGGGTGCCATGACTCTGTCCTCGCATGCGGTGCGCGTCACTATTCACTGTCGATGCCCGGGGGCGTGACCAACAGTGACGAAGGTCCTGACCTCGTCAGGCAGTTCGGCGGCCGCACCCGTGTGCTGAAGGGACCTTCGCCTCTGGGGAGCAGGGTTGCCGGGGCATGGGATGGAGACGTGGGGGGATCTCGATACGCGCATAGCCGCTCGAAGGAGGCGGCCGTCATGACAGACCGGGTGATTTGGTTCGCCGATCTCGACCGCTCCGACGTCGGCCGGGTCGGCGGCAAGAACGCCTCGCTGGGAGAGATGATCCGGTACCTGGCAGGAGCCGGGATCAGGGTGCCGGACGGGTTCGCCACCACGGCGGACGCTTACTGGGAGTTCTTGGAGCTCAACGAACTGCGCGAGAAGATCGCCCGCCAGGCAACCCGGCTGCGTGAGGGAGCCGATCTCGAATCGGTCGGACGCTCCGTCAGGGAGCACTTCCTGGCCGCCACACTTCCCCAGACATTCGCCGACGACATCGTCGCGGCCTACCGCGAGCTGGCGGAGCGGCTCGGACGCCCGGACCCCGAGGTGGCCGTGCGCAGCAGCGCCACCGCCGAAGATCTGCCCCAGGCCAGCTTCGCCGGCCAGCAGGAGACCTTCCTCAACGTGAGGGGCGTCGACGCGCTGCTGGACGCCTGCCGCAGGTGTTACGCGTCGCTGTTCACCGATCGCGCGATCAGTTATCGAGAGGATCAGGGATTCGACCATCTCTCGGTGGCGTTGTCGATCGGGGTGCAGCAGATGGTGCGTTCCGACCTCGCCAGTGCCGGTGTGATGTTCTCGATCGACACCGAGAGCGGGTTCCCCGGCATCATCCTGATCGACGCGTCATGGGGGCTGGGCGAGACCGTCGTCAGCGGACGCGTGGACCCAGACGAGTACGTGGTGTTCAAGCCGCTCCTCTCGCGCCACGGATTGCGCCCGATCCTGTCCCGGACGAGAGGCGGAAAGGAGCGCAAGACCGTCTACGACGCCGTGGGCGTCCGTACTGTGGAGACCACCGAAAAGGAGCGCGCCGCCTATGTGCTTGAGGATTCGGAAATCCTCACGCTGGCGCGCTGGGCCGTACTGATCGAAGACCACTACGGCACGGCGATGGACATGGAGTGGGCCAAAGACGGCCGAAGCGGTGAGCTCTTCTGCGTGCAGGCCCGGCCCGAGACCGTGCAGACGCGCAGGGAGGCAGCGACGCTGCGGGAATACCGGCTCACCGGATCCGGCAGGCGGCTGTCGCAGGGGCTGGCGATCGGCGACGCCATCGCGACAGGAATGGTGTGCGCTCTGGGCAGCTCCGAGGAGATCGACCGGTTCGTGGCCGGGGCAGTGCTCGTCACCGCCGTGACCGATCCTGACTGGGAACCGATCATGAAGAGGGCTTCGGCCATAGTCACCGACCACGGAGGCAGGACATCGCACGCGGCGATCGTCAGCCGGGAGCTCGGGGTGCCCGCCATCGTCGGCTGCGGAGACGCCACCGCCACCCTTCCCGACGGCCTGCCGGTCACCGTGTCGTGCGCGGAAGGCGAAAGGGGGTTCGTCTACGAAGGAAAGCTCGACTTCACCGAACGAGACATCGACTTGAGCGACGTGCCCGCCACTCGCACGGGAGTGATGCTCAATCTCGCCAACCCGGCCGCGGCCTTCCGCTGGTGGCGGCTTCCCGCCGACGGTGTGGGGCTCGCGCGCATCGAGTTCGTGGTCAACAACCATGTCAGGATCCACCCGCTCGCCCTGCTTCACTTCGCCGACCTCGACGAGCCCACGCGCAGCCGGGTCGCCGAACTCACCAGCGAATACGCGGACAAGCCGCAGTATTTCGTGGACACGCTGGCCCAGGGCGTCGCTCGGATCGCCGCCTCACGCTGGCCCGACCCGGTCGTGGTCCGGATGAGCGACTTCAAGACCAACGAGTACGCGCGCCTCATCGGGGGAGCACCGTTCGAGCCCGCCGAGGAGAATCCCATGATCGGCTGGCGAGGGGCCAGCCGCTACTACAGCCCCGGCTACCGCGACGGCTTCGCGCTCGAATGCCGGGCGATACGGAAAGTGCGCGACGAGATGGGGCTCACGAACGTGATCGTCATGATCCCCTTCTGCCGCACGCTGGAGGAGGCCGACCAGGTCCTGAAGGTGATGGGAGAGGAGAACCTCGTGCGAGGCCGCAACGGGCTGGAGATGTATGTGATGGCGGAGATCCCCTCCAACATCATCCTGGCCGAGGAGTTCGCCACGCGCTTCGACGGCTTCTCGATCGGCAGCAACGACCTCACCCAGCTCACGCTCGGGGTGGACCGCGACTCCGAATCCCTGGCCCACCTGTTCGACGAGACCGACCCGGCCGTCACCCGCAGCATCCGGCATCTCATCACCGCCGCTCATACTCAGGACCGCAAGGTCGGGCTGTGCGGCCAGCGCCCCAGCGATGACCCGAACTTCGCCCGCTTCCTCGTTCAAGCCGGTATCGACTCGATCTCGGTCACGCCTGACAGCTTCTTCGCGGTCAAGACCAATGTCTCCGAGGCCGAACGCGAGACCGGTCCGGCGGGCACGGACGAGGCGAACCGGGGCCGGAGAGGAAAGGGCTCCTGACAACGGGTGCCGAGCTCCCTCGGCCTGCGGGCGGCCGATCTTGGCGAAGAGTTGAGATCGACATGAGCGTGAAGGCCGATCCGAGGCGGTACGAGAGGGGTGCCGGCTGTGCCGGTGCCAGGCCCCCGGCATCGTCGTCGGATATGCGCAGGACGCCGCCGACTGCCTGACGTACGCGCCCGCTTAGCCGCAGCTGGGACCGGGGACCGGCCGTGAGGGGTCAGGTAGGCGAGAAGGTCTGCTGGCACTCCGGGCGCAGCGCCTGGACGCAGGCCGCGAGGGGGCGAGCACAGCGATAAGGGGGACGGCGGAGCCGATGGAGCGTCCAATCGTCGTTGGTGTTGATGGGTCACAGGGCTCGCTGGAGGCCGCCGCGTGGGCCGGGGCCGAGGCCGCGCTGCGCGGCGCGCCGGTCCGGATCGTGCACGCGGCGCTGCAGTGGGACTATTACGTCCCGCTGGTCCCGCAACCCGATCCGTGGAGCGCCGCGGTGGCCGAGGCCGCTCAGGAGATGCTGCAGGAGGCGGCCAACCGGACTCGCACCGGCCATCCGGGCGTGCAGGTCAGCACAGAGCTCGTCCAGGGAGGGACGTCGGAGGCGCTGGTCGCTGTCACGGAGGAGGCGCAACTGATCGTCGTCGGCAGCCGGGGACGCGGCGGGTTCGCCGGGCTGCTGCTGGGATCGGTGAGTTGGCAGGTCGTCTCACGGGCGCGGTGCCCCGCCGTCGTCGTCCGAGATCCGCACGCCCGCCCCACTGGGCAGGTCGTCGTGGGTGTCACCGGCAGACCCGACCAGGAGCCGGTCCTGGATTTCGCGTTCCGGGAGGCCGAGCTGCGCGGCGCGGACCTGCGTGTCCTGCACGCCTGGACCCGCCCCGCCGGAATCGGGCCCGGTGACACGTCACCCCTGCCGTACGCCGTCGAGGCTGTGGGCAGGGAGGAGGAGGTCCTGCTGGCCGAGAGTATCGCGGGATGGCGGGACCAATTTCCCGATACGCGTCTGATCCAGCAAGTCGTGCACGAACATCCGGCCAAGGCGCTGGTCGACGCGTCGGCAGACCACGACCTCGTGATCGTAGGGGCGCATGGCGGGGCCCGTGCCCTGCTCGGCCTGGGATCCGTGGCGCATGCGCTCGTGCACCACGCACGCGGCCCGGTCGCCGTCGTGCGCCACTAACCTGTGTCCGGTGGCAAGCCCGGACGATTGGCGGAGCCATATCGCTGAGGTGAACGGGACCTCTAGCCGGGGAGCGTCGCCTGCGCATCACCGGGCGCCGGGCTGGCGGCATCTGTCTCTGGCCGACCTTCGACGATCACGACGGTTTCGTCCGTCATACCGAACGGACTGCCGAGGTCAGGGGCCGACGCGGTACGGGCGCATCATCTCGTTGTCCTCGTGTTCCAGGATGTGGCAGTGCCAGACGAACAGGCCCGGCCGGTCGAATACGGCGACGATGCGCGTGATTTCCCGCGGGTAGGCGATGACGGTGTCCTTCGGTCCGGCCTCCCAACGCTCCGCGGGACGTGGGGCGCCGCCGAACGGCTGGCGGCCGACGACCCTGAACTCCACCTCGTGGACGTGGATCGGATGCGCGTCCCCGGTGAAGTTGTGAAACTCCCACGTCTCTGTGGCGCCAACCTCGGGGTTCTCCGTCACGGGATCGGACCACATCTGTGCCCTGCCGGTGCCGTCGGCCGTGCCGAGGAGCACAGCCGATGATCCCCCGCCGGGGATGGCCGCCGACATGTGCTCGAGCAGGGCGAGCTTCCGAGTCCGGGTAGCCGCGCCGATCGGCGGCACCGCCGGAAGGGTGAGCCGGCCGGGGGGCACGGTCGTGTCCGGCCCGGCGAGTGGTCCTACGAGGAACTTCATCACCTGTCCCGTGATGGCGGGGTCGGCGGGCGCGGCCGCAGAGCTCCCGTTGAAGGCCCCGTCGGGGGCCTCGTTGATCAGGTAGAGCTGTGTGCCCTCCCGCGAGCCGGTGAAGTCGACGATCACGTCGGCCCGCTCGGCCGGCGCCAGCAGCAGCGTGCCAAGTTCCACAGGGACCGGCAGGAAGCCGCCGTCCCCTCCGATCTGCCAGAAAGGCAGCGCCGCGGCCACCGGGCGCTTCCCGCGAGGGTTCGCCACGATCTTGAGTTTCAGGAAGCGGGAGTTGCAACCGTTGAGGAACCGCAACCGGAAACGGCGCGGTTCGACCGTCAGGACCGGCCAGGTCCGGCCGTTCGCCATCATGGTGGTGCCGTAGAACTCTGGATTCCAGATGGGGGGCACGTCGCTGCCCGGGATGTACGGCCCGGCGAAGTGGTCGAAGGCGGCGCGGCCCGCCGGGTAGAGGAGCGAACCGTCCGCGGCGAACGATCGGTCCTGAATGACGATGGGTATCTCGTAATGCTTCGTGCCGCTTGGGTCGCCGAGCGCCGGCGCGGGACCCGGCAGCACACCGGCCGGGAGGTCCTCGGTTCCGCCGCGTAGCAGGTAGAAGCCGGTCAGCCCCGCGTACACGTTGAGCCTCGTGATTCCCAAGGTGTGGTCGTGGTACCACATCGTGGCGGCCCGCTGGTCGTTCTCGTAGCGGAACACCGCGGCGCCCGGCCTCCAGGAGACGCCGTACCCGCTCGCGAACGTTTCCGCGTAGTCGGCGTACTTCGACCCTTCGGTCGCGTAACCCGCTGGGACGTTGCGCGCCGCCGGCAGGTACCACGCCTCGGGGAAGCCGTCGCTGTGCTCCGCGTTGCGCCCGCCATGGAGGTGGGTGATGATCGGCACCGGCCCGCGATAACGGTCCGGGGTCGCGATGAACGACGGGCGCGAGTCCCGCCCCGCGACCCCGCCGGCGGGGTTGGCCCAGTGCAGCGTCGGGTCCACCGGAAGCAGGTGCGGCAGCGCGTCGCCGTTGCTGTCCGTCAGCTCGTTCACCCAGGTGACCTCCACGGGGCGGCCGAACCCCGCCTCCAGGGTGGGGCCCGGCGAGCCGAAGGTCTCCGGGTGAAGTACCGATCCATACCCCCAGACCGTGGTCGGCGGGCTGCCGGGCGGCAGGATTTGCTGCCGGAACTGCCGGACGCCGATGGTGTAGCGGTCCACCACGCCGCCCGCCGGGGAGACCGGGGGCATCACGGGCGGAACCGCCAGCGGTGTGACGTACTTGTCGATCGACGCCGGATCCATCATCCCGTCCGGCACCGCACCGGGCCGCCATGCCGCGGCGCCCTCCAGGAGAAGCGCTCCGGCTCCGCCCATGCCGGCCTTCAAGAACTGCCGCCTCGTGATCATGCGCCCCCCTGCGGTGGCCCAAGGGACCCGATTCCTCTGTTACTACCCGTTGTCGCCGGTCAACCGGACGATCACCCCGGCCGTGCCGGAGTCGGGCGAGGAACACCCGCAGCGATGGGGCCTGACGGTCGGCGAGCCGGATACCCGCCAGCACGGGACACGGTCCTAGGCGATCTCCGCGCTGTACATGGCCTCGTCGTCAGTCCAGCGCGTAGACGCGGTGGACGAACTCGGCGAGCTTGGTGTCGGACAGCTCCTTGGCGAGGTCGGCTTCGCTGATCATGCCGAGGAGGCGGTGGCTTTCGATCACAGGCAACCGCTTGATGTGGTGCTCCTCCATCGTGAACAGCGCCTCATCGATGCTGGCGTCGGCGTCCACCCACACCAGGCCGCGGGCCAGCTCGCCGGCGGTGGTCTGGTCGATGTCCCTACCCTGGGCGCAGCACATGACCACGATGTCGCGGTCGGTGATGATGCCCTTGAGTCGGTCGTCGTCTCCGCAGATCGGTAGTGCGCCCACACCCAGGTCGCACATCATCTGTGAGGCGGTGCGCAGGCTGTCGTGTTCGCCAACGCACTGAACCCCTTCGTGCATCACGTCTCGGGCCTTCTTCCCGGTTTGCGCGGTGCTCATCGCTGCCTCCAAACGCCGATGAACTGCTTACAGGGCTGATAGAGAACCGAAGTCAGGTGGCGCCCTCCGTTTCCCGTACGCGCCGCCACTCCTGGTCGACGTTCTGCGGCGGACGTCGACGTTGGCTTGCGCGGCGCAAGGGCGCGCCACGGGTCCGCCGAGGTGCTGAGCTTCACCCGGGCGTACGGCACGAGCTCGTGGGGCCCGGCTCCGGACTCGTGACGCGTCATCGGATCCCACCTTCTATGGGACGTGTCCTGCTCTCCAGCATCCCGGGGCGCAGGTCATCGTCCCAGGGACTTCTGTCCATCCGATGTGGGACCTTACGCCGTTTCCGCAGGTCGGCGGGTCGGCCGCTCCCGGCGGATCCGGACCTGGTCTGGACCGATGCACGCCGATTCCGTGGCCGATCCGGGCCATAGGCGACCCGATTGGACCTGGGACCCGCGAGACCAGGGGCTTAGGTCCCTAGCTGCGGCGGTTCCGGGAGCGCAGCGTGGTTGAGAAGGGAGTTTCCAATGCCGAATCTTGGTGTCGCCATCGTGCGGCAGTATGAGCGCGGCGTGGTGTTCCGGCTGGGTGAGGTCCGCAACGTCCGCGAGCCTGGGCTGCGCTTCATGATTCCGCTGGTGGATCGGATGCGGAAAGTGAGCCTGCGCACCGTGACCATGCCCATCCCGTCGCAGCAGATCATCACCCGCGACAACGTCTCCATCGGCGTCGCCGCGGTCGCGTACTACCGCCGCGTCGACCCGGTGAAATCGATCGTCGAGATCGAGAACGTGGAGGCCGCCGTCGGCCAGATCGCGCAGACGACAGTCCGCAACGTCGTCGGACGCTCCCTGCTGGACCAGGTCCTCACCGACACGGAGAAACTCAACGAGTCGATCAAGCAGATCCTCGACCGCATCACACAGCAATGGGGCGTGTTCGTCCTCCTCGTGGAACTCAAGGACATCGAACTGCCGCCGACCATGCAGCGGGCGATGGCCCGCCAGGCCGAAGCCGAGCGCGAGAAGCGAGCGAAGATCATCGCGGCTGAGGGCGAGGCGCTGTCCGCCGGACGCCTGGCGGAGGCCGCCGACGTCATGGCCGACCACCCCATCGCGTTGCAGCTGCGTAACCTGCAGGTACTCAGCGAGATCGCCGTGGAGCACAACTCCACGATCGTGTTCCCCGCCCAGTTCCTCAGCAGCGTCCGCGCGGTGAAGCGGTTCGTGAGCAAGGAACGCCCCGAACACGCCGAGGCGCCGACGCTCGTGCCTTGAAAACTCCTGACGCGACGAGCCGACAGACACCGGGTGACCGGTGGTGCACCGGGAGCAGTGTGAGCGCCGGAGACCTCGAGTACCTCGGAGGAGAGGGCGATGGAGCGCCGGGGCTGTTTGCCTTCGGGGGGCCGAGTTTGAACGTGCTGTCGGCCTGTCGCTTCCAGGCCCGCCGTACGCGCAAGGTCGGGACGGGCTTGCCGAGGGCGCCGCTGTCGCGTACCTGCAAGGCGGCGAGTTCCGCGTAGCGCAGGCCGGTGCCGAATTGCAAAGATCGTCCGTGGTCTGGTGATCCCACGGTGAGCCCGTGAAGATCAAAACTGTGGGCGATGATCACGGGATCTTCTGGTCAGGGGCGATACAAGCGTGGAGCGGGTGACGGGAATCGAACCGTCACCCGCCACTCGTCACGTCACCCGCCA
Source organism: Microtetraspora glauca (assembly GCA_001570385.1). GTDB lineage: Bacteria > Actinomycetota > Actinomycetes > Streptosporangiales > Streptosporangiaceae > Microtetraspora > Microtetraspora glauca. The sequence continues at coordinate 173,071 of BBYL01000019.1, forward strand.
CTCGTCACGTCACCCGCCACTCCTCATGTCACTCGCCCCGCATGTCGGCGAGCGCCGACTCGAAGGCGTCCATCTCGCGCTCGATCCGGCCGAGCCCGGCGGACGGAAGCCATGCCATCACGCGTGACACCCCGGCCTTCTCGCACTCCTCCAGTACGGCGGGGTCCGAGGGGGCCGACAGCATCACGATCCGGATGAGCCTGCCCGCGTCGTCCGCCCGGCCGAGCAGTTCGGGGACCCGCTCCAGGACGCCGGGACCGTAGTTCGGCAGCCAGGCGTCGCCGTACGCGAGGACGCGGTCGAAGACGCGGGGACCGGTTCCGCCCACCAGGATCGGCGGGTACGGCTGCTGGGCCGGTTTGGGCCACGACCACATCGGGCCGAACGACACGAACTCGCCGTGGTACTCGGCGTCGCCGTGCGTCCAGATCCGTCGCATCGCCTCGATGTGCTCCTTCATCACGGCGAACCTGCGGGCGGGATCGACCCCGTGATTGCGGATCTCCGGATCGTTCCAGCCCGCGCCCACGCCGAGCTCGAACCGCCCGCCGGTGAGGGTGTCGACGCTGGCCACCGCCTTGGCGAGCGCGATCGGCTCGTGCTGCGGGATGAGGCAGATCGCGGTGCCCACCCGCAGCCGGGTCGTGGCCGTGCCCGCGGCCGTGCACGCCACCAGCGGGTCGTGGGTGTGCCAGTATCTGCGCGGCAGCGGCCCTCCGTCCGGCCCCAGAGGCGTGGCGCCGGTCACCGGGATGTGGGTGTGCTCGCTGAACATCAGCGCGACGTGGCCCCGTTCCTCGACCACCCGGGCGAGCGTGGCGGGATCGACGGCGTCGTGCGTGGCGAAGTAGCCAAAGCCGGAGTCCATCGCCCCAGCGTAAGCCGGAGGACGAGCATGGCCCGGGGACGACACTCGGCACATCCGCGCAGGTCCGGCCGTGTATCGGTGCTCACCATGCCCCATGGCGGCACATGCGCCGCCGGGTCGCCCACCACGACGACGCGCCGCCGCCTGTCAGTTCGCGGGGACCGCGTCCTCGGCGGGGACACGGGCGGGGAGCGGGGCGAGGGCCAGCGCCGCGACCAGGTCGGCGGCGTCGAGCATGCGCACCTCGGCCGGGTCGAGAGAGCCCGGGTGCAGCGCGTACACCTGCGCGCCCTCCCGGATCCCGACCCCGCCACCGAGTTCGCCCCCGGCTCCGGCGCTGTCACCGGCGTCGACGAGTACGGCGAACTCCGCGCCACCGAGCGACGTGCCGGACGACTCGCCCCGCGACGTACCGAGCGCGTCCTCGTACGGCGGAGCGGCGGCGTCGCCGACCGCCCCCGACGAGGGCTCCGCCCGCCCGGCCTCGTGCGATTCCGTCAGCCGCGCGGCGAATTCGGCGCTCTCCTCGTCGTCTCCCCGGACATAGTGGCCACGCGACCCGTCACGGTGCCGTACGATCACCCGCCGAGCGCGGGCGGCGGCGTGCCAGCGGGCGACCTCCCAGAGGGTCACCCGCTCGCCCAGACCGTACGCGTCCTCCAGCGTCGAGCCGAGCCGGGCGAGCTGCCCGTGGTAGGCCCAGACGTCGTGCATGAACCCGGACGTGGACAGGTTGAGGTCGGCCCAGCGCATGGTCCGCGACCACAGGTCGGCGACGAACGGCACCAGGATCTTGGCGGACCCGGTCAGGTCGAACCGTTGCCGTACGGCGAACGGGTCGAACGCGACACCGTTGCGCGCGTCGGAGGAGTCGAGGAAACCGGCGAAACCGCGGACGAGCCGCTCGAAGGGCACGTCGTTGTAGCTGAAGACGATGGGCACCGCGTACCGCGCGCCGTCCTCGCGCAGCGACTCGATGTCGAGATCCACGAACTCCGAGGCGCCGAGCGGCTCGGGCGCGGAGGTGAGGTCGCCGGAATGGACGGCGGCGTCTCCTCCCACCCGTAGGTTGGTGTAGTCGCAGAGATCGACGAACGACCAGCGCGTGTCGAACAGCGCGACCGAAAGGTCCAGGTCCACGCGCTCGCCGTCCGGTTCCGCCCAGTGCAGGAACAGCCGGAGACGGTCCCCCGAGGGGATCGGCCGCACGCTGCCGCGTGTGAGCCGTACCAGCGTCGCGGAGGCGGAGCGCTCGGCGGCGGGCGCGTGCAGGTCGGCGAGTCCCTCGTCGAGCAGCGCGAGCTCCACGGGCGGAAGCGCGGCGGCCCGGCGCAGCATCTCGGCGTCGATGGCGGCCGTGACCGACGCGACCACCTGGTCGGGGATCGGGGCGCGGTCGTCCGGCTCCGTCCAGATCCGCGCGGATCCGCCGCGTGGGAGGAACATGCGGCTGCCACCCGGCGGAGTGCGTACCTGACCGAGCGCGGCGATCAGCACCCCGGGAGACACCCGGGGCGCCGCTTCGGCCACCGCCGCGGCGAGCGGCTCGGCGGGAACGCGCCGGGCCAGATGCGCGACGCGCCGGGCGAGCTCTCCCGGCCGCGTTCCGAGCAGCGTGAGAGCCGTGGCGTGGTCGCCGTCGCGGAGCGCCGTCTCGACTCGGGAGGCCAGGCCGCTCGCGCGAAGCCGTACACCGTCGAACCGCAGCAGGCCGGGGTACGCGGCGGCGCGGTCCAGCAGCGCCTTGGCGAGCGGGCCGCCGCCGTCCAGCCGGGTGCCGCGCAGCGCGGCGAAGGCCAGCGCGGCGTCCGGATGACGGGTGTGGTGCTCGTGCGGGTGCAGCACCTCGGCCATGTGCTTCCACGCCTCGGGATGGCGGTGGAGGTCCTCGATCAGGTACGGCACGGGCATGCGGTCGAGATGGGACAACAGGGCGCGCCGGATCGCCCTGGACAGGCTGCTCCTGCGCGGAAGCCGCTCGCGCAGTCCCGGGTCGCCGCCCATCAGCGCGGTCAGCAGGCGCAGCACGTCGGTCGCGCTGTCGACGTACCGGTCCAGGAGTTCGGGTACGGCGTCGCCGCCGTGCCGCATGGCCGCCGCGAGGACGACGGCGCGTGTCTCGCGCACCGGGATCCGCTCGGGCAGCCAGCTGGTGGCACGCGGCCAGAATTCCCGGACCAGGACGCCGACGGTCGTCAGGTCCTCCTTGCGGAGCGGTGTCTGCCGGGACAGCAGCGCGCGCAGGTGGTCGCGAGCGGTCTCGGCGGGATCGGCGCACAGCGACAACAGGGTGGCGACCCGGGACATGGACCCGTTCGCGGCGCCGGCCTCGGCCACGGGGTCGTCGGCGGGCCGCAGGAACGGGTCGTCCGGATCGACGCGGCGGTGGCAGATCGGGCAGGCGCTGAAGTCGGAGCCGTCCCAGCAGGCCCGGCAGACGAGATGGGCGCACGGCGAGACCGGATGTACGGTGGTGACCAGCCCGCACAGCACGCAGGGCTGCTCGGGCCGTTGCAGCAGGAGCGTGAACACGCGCCGCACGTAGAACTCGGCGGTGTCGGCGGGCACGCTCGCCGGGAAGTTCCGGAACAGCGGAACGTGCTCCACGTAGCCGCCGAGTTCGGCGAGGACACCGTGGATGAGATGCCCTCCCGCGTTGGCGAGCTCGTCGGCGGTCAGCTCGGACAGCGCCCGGCGCAGCGAGGCCGACAGCACGTATCCGAGCTGGAAGAGATCGGCTTCGAGCGCCGCGAGGCCGTCCTCGCACGAGGGCGTGCGATCGGCGCCCTCCTGCTTACGCGGATGCGGCGCGGTCCCGGCGAATGCGGGTGCCGGATCCCGGGCGAGGAGGCCGGGCGCGACCAGACGGTGCCGCCGCAGCAGCATCTCGGCCAGTCCGTTCATGATCGCCCTCCCTCACGCCGGACAGCAGGAAGGGGCGGAGAGCGGACGCGCTAGATCATTAAAAGATGAGAAGGAAGCACGTCCAGGAGCCGCCCCTTGATCGCCAACACTACTGGTGAAACGGGCGGGTTTGTCCAGTCGATTACCCTCGATCATCCGAGGCGGCCACCCGAGCCGCCCGCCTGAGGCGCGGTACCACCGGGAGACCGGCGGCGGCCCAGGCGCGGAAACCGCCCACGAGGTCGGTCGCCCGGCGCATCCCCAGCATGTGCAACGTGGCGGCGGCCAGGCTCGAGCTGTATCCCTCGTCGCACATGACGATCACGTGCAGGTCATGGCCACCGGGCAGGGGAAGCCGCCACTCCGACGCCGGATCGAGCCGCCACTCCAGCACGTTCCTGCCGATGACCAACGCGCCGGGGACCTCGCCGTCCGCCTCGCGCTGCTCCAGCGGCCGCGTGTCGACGAGCACGGCCCCCTCCCGCATCGCCGCCGCGGCCCGCACCGGGTCCAGCCGCGCCAGGCGAGATCTGGCCTCGGCGAGGAGCTGGTCGATTGTGCGTCGCATGGGGGCGATTAGACCGGACAGAGGCGGGCAGGACACGCATCATGGCAGGTGGCGGGTGGTTCGCGCGGTGGCCGGTGATCCGGCAGTTGCGGGGGCAGGACGGCAGGGGCGACGCCGCGCGGTCGGCGCGCACCGACGCGCTGCGGCCCCGCGTCGAGGAGGCGGACAGCGTCGCCCGATCCGTCTGCCCGTACTGCGCGGTCGGCTGCGGCCAGCTCGTCTACGTCAAGGACGGCAAGGTCAGCCAGATCGAGGGCGACCCCGACTCGCCCATCTCGCGAGGCAGGCTGTGCCCGAAGGGGTCGGCCAGCAAGCAGCTCGTCACCCACGCCGGCCGCCAGACCGCGGTGCTGTACCGCCGGCCGTACGGCACGGAGTGGGAGCCGCTCGACCTCGACACCGCGATGGACATGATCGCCGACCGGGTCCTGCGGACCCGGCGGGACACCTGGCAGCAGGAGCACGAGGGCAGGGTCGTGCGGCGCACCCTGGGCATCGCCAGCCTGGGCGGGGCGACGCTCGACAACGAAGAGAACTACCTGATGAAGAAGCTCTACACCGCCCTCGGCGCGATCCAGGTGGAGAACCAGGCGCGCATTTGACACTCCTCCACCGTCCCCGGTCTGGGGGCCAGCTTCGGGCGCGGCGGCGCCACGACGTTCCAGCAGGATCTGGAACGCGCGGACTGCATCGTCATCCAGGGGTCGAACATGGCCGAATGCCACCCCGTGGGATTCCAGTGGGTGGTGGAGGCCAGGGCCCGGGGAGCGAAGGTGTTCCACGTGGACCCGCGCTACACCCGGACCAGCGCGCTCGCCGACCGGTACACGCAGATCCGCGCGGGCAGTGACATCGTCCTGCTCGGCGCGCTGATCAACCACGTCCTGTCGAACGAGCTGGACTTCCGGGAGTACGTGCTGGCCTACACCAACGCGTCGACGATCGTGTCCGAGGACTACCGCGACACCGAGGACCTCGACGGCCTGTTCTCCGGATTCGACCACGAGACCCGGTCGTACGACCCGGCGAGCTGGTCGTACGAGGGGGCGCCCGAGGAGGCGGCGGCGGGGGAGCGCGCCGAGCAGGTCGAGGGCGGCAGGGCGCACGCGCGCACGGCGGGGCCCGACCAGTACGGCGCGGGCGGCGCGGCGGCGCTGCCGCGGCCGGCGGCGGACCCGACGCTGCGCCACCCACGCTGCGTCTACCAGATACTCAAGCGGCACTTCGCGCGCTACACGGCGGAGACGGTCGAGGAGCTGTGCGGCGTGTCCCGGGAGGACTTCGCCGAGCTGGCCGAGGCGATCACCGCGAACTCCGGCAGGGAGCGCACCACCACGTGGGTGTACTCCGTCGGCTGGACCCAGCACACCGTGGGCGTGCAGTACATCAGGACCGCGTCCATCCTGCAGCTGCTGCTGGGCAACATCGGGCGGCCCGGCGGCGGCATCCTCGCGCTGCGCGGCCACGCGAGCATCCAGGGCTCGACCGACATCCCGACGCTGTTCAACATCCTGCCAGGATACCTGCCGATGCCGCACGCGCACCGGAACGAGACGCTCGACGACTACCTGGCGAGAGCCGGAGGGGACACCGGCTTCTGGGGCAGGAAGCGCGCCTACATGGTGAGCCTGCTCAAGGCGTGGTGGGGCGACGCGGCGACCGAGGAGAACGGCTTCCGCTTCGACCACCTGCCGCGCCTCACCGGGGACCACGGCCACTACAACACGGTCATGGGTCAGATCGACGGCACGGTCAAGGGCTACTTCGTGGTGGGCGAGAACCCGGCCGTCGGCTCGTCGGGCGGGCGCGCGCAGCGCTTCGGCCTGGCCAACCTCGACTGGCTCGTCGTACGCGACCTGGCCCTGGTGGAGACGGCGACCTTCTGGAAGGACGGCCCGGAGCTGGAGACCGGGGAGATGCGCACCGAGGAGATCGGCACCGAGGTGTTCTTCCTGCCCGCCGCGAGCCACGTGGAGAAGGAGGGCACCTTCACGAACACCCAGCGGCTGCTCCAGTGGCGGGAGAAGGCACTCGACCCGCCCGGCGACTGCCGTAGCGACCTGTGGTTCTACTACCACCTCGGCAGGCTGATCAGGGAACGCGTGACCTCCGAGGAGAGGGACCTGCCGCTGCGCGAGCTCACCTGGGACTATCCCGAGGAGGGCGAGCATCGGGAGCCCTCGGCGTCGGCCGTGCTGCGGGAGATCGGCGGAGTCGGAGCGGACGGGCAGGCCCTGTCGGCGTACACCGAGCTCGAGCCGGACGGCTCCACCCGGTGCGGGTGCTGGATCTACTGTGGCGTGTACGCCGACGAGGTCAACCAGGCGGCCAGGCGCAGACCGGGACGCGAGCAGAACCCTGAGGCCCTCGAATGGGGCTGGGCGTGGCCGGCCAACCGGCGCATCCTCTACAACCGCGCCTCGGCCGACCCCGAAGGACGCCCCTGGAGCGAGCGCAAGGCGTACATGTACTGGGACGAGGAGCGGGGCGAGTGGGCCGGGCCGGACGTGCCCGACTTCGAGAAGAACAAGCGGCCCGACTACCGCCCGCCGGAGAACGCGGCGGCGGAGGACGCGCTGTCCGGAATCGACCCGTTCATCATGCAGACGGACGGGAAGGGCTGGCTGTTCGCCCCGGCGGGCCTGTCCGACGGGCCGCTGCCCGCCCACTACGAGCCCTTCGAGTCTCCCGTGCGCAACAGCCTGTACGGCCAGCAGTGCAACCCGGGCCTGCGGACCTACCCGCGCCCCGAGTCGCCGTACAACCCGGAGCGGTCGCCGCGCTTCCCGTACGTGCTGACCACGTACCGGCTGACCGAGCATCACACGGCCGGTGCCATGAGCCGGCCGCTGGCCTACCTCGCGGAGCTGCAACCGGAGCTGTTCTGCGAGATGTCGCCGACGCTCGCCGCCGACCTGGGGCTGGCCAACGGCGACTGGGCCACGATCGTCACCAGCAGGACCGCGATCGAGGCCCGCGTGCTGGTCACGGAACGGGTCAGGCCGCTGCGGATCCAGGGGCGCGTCGTGCACCAGATCGGCCTGCCGTACCACTGGGGATGGGGATCCGGCGGTCTGGTCACCGGGGACGTCACGAACGACCTGTTGCCGATCGCGCTCGACCCCAACGTCTACATCCAGGAGAGCAAGGCGACGACCTGCGACGTACGACCGGGCCGGCGGCCACGGGGCGGGGACCTGCTCGCCATGATGGAGGAGTACCGGCATGGCTGAGCGGATGGGGTTCTTCACCGACACGAGCATCTGCATCGGCTGCAAGGCGTGCGAGGTGGCCTGCAAGGAGTGGAACCAGCTCCCCGACGACGGGTTCCTGTTCCAGGCGACCTCCTACGACAACACGGTCGCGCTCGGGGCGAGCACCTGGCGGCACGTCGCGTTCATCGAGCAGCAGCCTGTCTGGACGCCCGAGGGCGAGACCGGCGATCCGCTCCGGATCGGTCCCGACGGCCGCTGGCTGATGTCGTCGGACGTGTGCAAGCACTGCACGCACGCCGGTTGCCTGGACGTCTGTCCGACCGGCGCGTTGTTCCGCACCGAGTTCGACACCGTCGTCGTCCAGCCCGACATCTGCAACGGCTGCGGCTACTGCGTGCCCGCCTGCCCGTTCGGGGTGATCGATCGCAGGGAGGACGACGGCCGGGCCTGGAAGTGCACGATGTGCTACGACCGGCAGCGCGGCGGGCTGGAACCGGCCTGCGCGAAGGCGTGCCCCACGGACTCGATCCAGTTCGGCCCGCTCGACGAGCTGCGCGAGCGGGCCGCCGGCCGCGTGGCCGCCCTGCACGCCGAGGGCCGCACCGAGGCACGCCTGTACGGCGAGAGCCCCGGCGACGGGGTGGGCGGCATGGGCGCGTTCTTCCTGCTGCTCGACGAGCCGGAGGTCTACGGCCTGCCGCCCGACCCCGTGGTGCCCACGCGGGACCTGCCCGCGATGTGGAGGTGGGCCGGGGCCGCCGCGCTGACCATGGTGGGCGCCGTCGCCGTGTCCTTCCTCGGCGCTGCCGTTGGCTCCGGCGGTGGCTCCGGCAGGTCCGCCGGTTCGAGCGGGTCCAGGGCGTTCGAGCAGGTTCGAGGGGTTCGAGGGGTCCTGGTTCGGGGGGTTCGGCGGTTCGGGGGGTTCGGCGGCTCGCCTCCGGCGGGGTGGCTTCCGATGAGGCGGTTCCAGGGGAGAGGCCGATGACCAGGAGGTCGCGGGAGCGGGCCACGACGTCAGGGACGCCGTCGGGGACGGTGTCGGGGGTGGGGACGGTGTCGGTGGCAGGGACGGTGTCGGGGGTGGCAGGGACGGTGGGGGGCATGGTCTCAGGGACGGGGCCGGAGACGGTGCCGGAGGCGGAGTTCCGCTCCTACTACGGGCATCCCGTGATCAAGCGCCCGATCTGGCACGTGCCGCACATGCCGCTCTACCTCTACCTGGGCGGGCTGTCCGGGGCGTCGTCGCTCACCGCGGTCCTGGCCGGGCTCACCGGACGCCACCGTCTGGCCCGCGCCGCGCGGATCACCGCCGCACTCGGGGCGTCCACGGGATCCGCCTTCCTGATCGCCGAGCTCGGCCGGCCCGCGCGGTTCCTGAACATGCTGCGGGTGTTCAAGCCGACCTCGCCGATGAGCGTCGGGTCGTGGATCCTGGCCGCTCAGGGCGGGCTGTCGGCGGCGGCGGCCGTGTCGGACGTGACGGGGATCCTCCCTGCCGTCGGTGACGCCGCCGCCCTGGCGACCGTGGTGACCGGCCCGTTGACCGCGACCTACACGGCCGTGCTGGTGGCCGACACCGCCGTGCCCGCCTGGCACGCGGGCTATCGGGAGCTGCCGTTCCTGTTCGCCGGCAGCGCGTTGGCCAGCGCCGGAGCGGCGGGAATGCTGGCCACGCCCCGGGCGGAGGCCGGTCCCGCCCGTGCCGTGGCCCTCCTCGGGGCCGCCGTGGAGACGGCCGCCGCCACGCTCCTCGAACAACGGCTGGGGCTGGTCGGCGAGCCGTACCGGCAGGGCAGGGCCGGACTCCTGCTGCGTGCGGCGCGTGCTCTGACGGCGGGCGGCGGCCTGCTCACTCTGCTCGCGGGACGCAGCCGCGTCGCCACCGCCGCGTCCGGACTCGCCCTCACCGCCGGGGCGCTGTGCACCCGGTTCGGCGTCCTCGAGGCGGGCCGCGCCTCCGCCGCCGATCCGAAGTACACGGTGGTGCCGCAGCGGGAGCGCGTCGAGACGGCAGGGCCGGCCTCCGTTCCCGGCCGATGAGTTCGGCTCTCGCGGACCGACCGCCGGTGCTCTCCGGCGGTGGTTCAGGTACAGAACGGCCCCCGCCCTCGTCGTTGCTTCTAGTGGTCGTCGCAACACCCCAGATGAGGGGATGCGATGGACTTCGAGATCCGGGAGGACCGGGAAAGCAGTCGGGGCCGCGGGGCGCTTTCCCGTGAGCGGGCGGCATACTTGCGGCTCGTGCAGCAGGGCTTGAGCAACCAGGAGGCATGCCGGATCGTCGGCATCAACTCCCGAACGGGACGACGATGGCGTAACGGACGCAATCCGACCGGCAAGAACGTGGGGGCGCTACCGATCACATCGGCGGCGCCCCGAGATGCATGTGTGCCACGAGACCATCTACCAGGCGCTCTACGTCCAAGGCCGCGGCGAACTGCGCCGCGAGCTGACCTGGGCGCTGCGCACCGGCCGCGCCATGCGCAAGCCCCGCCGCCTGGCCCAGCAGCGCCAGCCCCGCTACAGCACACCCATGGTCATGATCAGCGAGCGACCCGCCGAGGTCGACGACCGAGCCGTGCCCGGCCACTGGGAAGGTGATTGCGCTTGGCTTCGTTCGCGAGATTGGGCGCCAGATGTTCGCGACTTCCGGCGCCGCGTGCCGAGATGTTCGTGAGAACCGGCACCACTTGTGGATCTTGCCCGCCGGTGGCGCCGGCGGTAGCTCCGGAGCCCGTTCACCCTCCGTGCAATCAATCATGAACCGAGCCGGGTGCGAGTGCGCGGGTCTGCCGATGAGCGCGCACCCCTGGCTTCCGGAGCGACGTCACGTGACGAGCACGGCGGTGAGCATCGAGAGATACGACTCATGGGCGAGGCGCAGGCTGTCAAGGTCGGACGTCTCGAACCACGCCACAGCGTCGTGCTCGTCCGGCGCGGCGTTGACGGGTGTTCCGGTCCACCTGTCGACCAACCAGATCTGCATGTCGAACGTCGCGGTCCGGATCTCATGCATCGGCGGGCCGGACGGCTCCGATGCCGTGATTGCCAACTCCTCCCGAAGCTCGCGGACAAGGCTCTCTTTCGGATCCTCCCCCTCCTCAACATGACCGCCCGGCAGGTCCCACACGTCGGGATACCAACGGCGTCCGGCGCTTCGATGACACAGCAACACCCGATCGCCGTCGCGAAGAACGGCCGTCACAATCCGGACCGGACCGGAGCCGTCAGCGGAGATCGTCATCGGCACATTCTGCCCCATGCGGATCTGCCGCAGACAAGGCGCGTTCCGCCTCCGACACCCGTCACCGTGCGTGAGCGGTGCGCTGGCCGACGACAGACATATCCCACCCCCACTGAGGGGTGGCGCCCAAACTCACGAACATCGAGATCGGCGAGATTCCGCTGGTGCCGAAACTCACGAACAAAGCCAGGTGAGGTTGGAGTGCCTGTTCCTGCAACCCTTGATCACGGCGTCGTTTGCGCCAGTTCCTCAAGCTGCTGGACGACCTTGTCGATCGGCGCACAAGCGTCAATCTCGACAGTGGAGGTGGCCCTGAGCAGCGGCTCCACGTTGGCCAGGTCACGCAGGATGGCCTCACGTTCCTCAGGGCGCTTGCCGAAGGGGTTGTTGGTTCGCGTCGCGATGCGGGCAAGCATGATCTCAGCGGGAGCGCTGAGCAGGACGACGTGGTCGAATTGCGGGTAGAACCGACCCTGATTTGACTTGCAGCCGGCCACGAAGAGGGCGCCCTCACCATGGTTGGCGAGCAGGTCGCTGATAGCCGGCTCCTGCCACACCCAATCAGTGGATCCGTCCGACAGGGTCACCCAGTGGCTCCACTCGTCGGTGTCAGTATCGACGGCGCGATGACCCCGGGCCGCCAGCATCTCTAACGCCGTGGACTTGCCGGTGCCAGACATCCCCGTGACCAAGATCTTCGCCATCAGCCGAGACTACCGAACCGCCCCGATCTCGGCCGGCTTCATGTCACCCTCGTTGGCGATCTGCCGGCTTCCGGCTGTGGGCTTCCGTAGCCCCTGCAACTCGGGGACTACGGAAACCCAGTCGGCTCGCTATGCTGGCCGTCGCCAGTAATGGATCAACGTGTTGCGACGACCCCTCGAATGCACCCGTCGGGGGCGGGGGCCGTTCTCGTCCGCGCTGATGCGATCAGCAGCGGTCGGCGCCGTCGAAGTTCCTGGGGCCCCGCGGCACTTTGCTCTTGATGGTGTCGCCGGGCCGCGCGGTCTGGCAGCTCCCGTCCACGCCGTTCGCCCAGACGATCTTCAGGTTAAGTGAGTAGCCGCAGTCGTTTCGGGCGTAGCCGGTCTTGGTGATGGTCCCGGTGTTCTGCCAGACGGCGACGCAGGACGGGGCGTTGCCCGCCGGGATCGCCGAAGTGGACGCCGCGGCGATGCCGTGGAGGGCGAAGACACTGATGCCGACGCCGAGAGTGGTCGTGGTGAGCGCGGTCCTGAGACGTGTACGCACGGCCGGTGGTCCCTTTCTCTGCCGGGGGAATGATGAGCGCGGTCCTCCCGTCCTTGCAGGGCTGTCGCGCATGGTGCGGCAAGGCGGGAGCAAGGTCACGATCTCAACGGTGCCGGGGGTTCGGCTACGGCCGCGACCGACAAGGCGTTTCCGGCGGCTTGATGGCGTGGCGACCGTAACGATGTGCGGGTGTCGCTGGAAATGGGGAGGCACCGCGCATAGGGGGTGAACTGCGGAGATGCCCGGGATGCGGCGGCCGCGGAGTGACGCTGAGCGCCCCCGTGACGGCGCTCAGCGCAGTCGCAGCGCGCCCCTGTGACGGCGCTCAGCGCAGTCGCAGCGCGGCGCCGTCGCATGCGACGAGCTCACCGATGACGGGGGCGCCCGGAATCTCGCCCACCACGAGCAGGCCCCCTGACGTCTGCGCGTCGGCCAGCAGCAAAAGTTCGGCGGCGCCGCAGTGACCCGGATCGAGATGGGGTTCCACCCAGGCCAGGTTGCGCCGGGTGCCACCGCTCACATAGCCGTCCCGCACCGCCTCCCTCGCCCCCTCCAGGTACGGCACGGCCGCCGTGTCCACCACCGCCGTGACGCCGCTCGCCCTGGCCAGCTTGTACAGGTGGCCCAGGAGCCCGAAGCCGGTCACGTCCGTTGCACACCCGGCTCCCACGGCGAGCGCCGCCCGCGCCGCGTCCCGGTTCAGCGTGGTCATCGCGGCGACGGCCTGCGGGAAGACCTCGCCCGTCGACTTGTGCCGGGTGTTCAGCACGCCGACCCCGAGCGGTTTGGTGAGCGAGATCGGGAGGCCGGCCCGGCCCCCGTCGATGCGCAGCAGCCGGGCCGGATCGGCCAGGCCGGTGACGGCCATGCCGTACTTCGGTTCCGGGTCGTCGACGCTGTGGCCGCCCGCCACGTGGCAGCCCGCCGCCCGCGCGACGTCGAGGCCGCCGCGCAGCACCTCGCTGACGAGCTCCATCGGCAGCGTGTCGCGGGGCCAGCCCAGCAGGTTGACCGCCACCAGCGGCTCCCCGCCCACCGCGTACACGTCGGACAGGGCGTTGGTGGCGGCGATCCGTCCCCAGTCGTAGGGATCGTCAACGACGGGAGTGAAGAAATCGGCCGTCGCGACGACCGCCCGGCCGCTCTCGATCCGGATGACGGCGGCGTCGTCCCCGTCGTCCAGCCCGACGAGCAGCTCACCGGCGGGAGAGAAGGCGTCGTCAGGGCGGCCGATGAGGCCCGAGACGATGGCCTCCAGCTCGCCGGGAGGGATCTTGCAGGCGCAGCCGCCTCCGTGGGCGTACTGCGTGAGCCTTATCGTCCCGTTCGCCGTGCCGTCTCCCACGTGGGGTTCCCCGCCCCGGGGGGTGGTGATCGCCACCGGGCCGTTCCCCGCGCCGGATCCCGGCAGGGAAGATCCGGGCTCCGTCGTCGTTCCGGTCATGCCGCCTCACTTGATCGATCTGGACAGAAGTGGGGAGTTCATGGGCGCCGTTCGTGATGGCCCTTACCCGCCTGCCGATACGTTCTCCCCTGGAGGCGTCTGGGCGCCTGGTGGCCCCCGCGGTCTTCAAAATCGTTGAGGTCGAGGATCTCGGCCTGGCGGGTTCGATTCCCGTCCGCCTCCGCTACCAGGGAGAACGTGCGGGGACTCGTGAGAGGCGATCACGGGTTCCCCGCTGAAATGATCTCTCCAGGGGGCCGATGCGAACAAAATGGGAACATCGCGTCACGATCTTGTCCGTGCTGCGTCATTCCGGTTCGGGAGGAGCGCAACGACACGCTCCGCTGCATCATCCAGAACCGCCTGGGCCGGTCTACGAAAGCGGCGCATGTGATCCTCCGTCGCAGTGCAGACCAGGAGGGGTATTCGAACAATATCGAACACTCCTGGGAGGTGCCACCACTGGCAGGATGATCGACATGCCGCACGTACAGCCCGGCGCGGCCTTGGGCATCAGCGCCACGACCGTCAAGGAGCACGTCGCCTCCATCTTGGCTAAGCTCCAGGTCCGCGACAGGCTGCATGCCACCATTTACGCCTACGAGAGCGGCTTCATCTGGTCGCGTGAGCCCTAACGGGCGATCACCTGCACCTCGGGAAACCGTGAGGAATGCCTGTCGAGCAGGTCGCCTTTGCGCCGTAGATGCAGATCGAAGAAGGCCATGGAGTAGGCGCGGGTGACGGCCACGGAACGCGCCGCCGACAGTGTGCCGTTTACCGCTTGCAGCTGCTCCTTTGACAGGCCGATCACCGTCGCCGCCTGCTCGTACAGCAGCGGCAGGTCGGTATAGGAATTGTGCTTGACGCCCTTGGTCTTCACGTGCAGCCGCCAGCCCTTCAGCCGGGACCAGAAGGCCTTCTGCCCGCGGATGGGCTTGTCGAAGATCTCGGCCTCCATGAGCATGTACGGCTTGGCCAATCCTTTGGCGGCAACCTTGCCGAGGGCGGGTCCGTCCAGGTTCAAAACCGCCTTGACCCGCCGATCCTCCAGCATCGTCGCGGCGGCCGTCGCTCCTCCCGCGGAATGGCCGAACATGCCGACCCTGCTCAGGTCGAACGCGCCACGCAGCCCCTCCGGCAGCTTCCGGCCTTCAACATCGGGGTTCTGCCCCTTGTTCAGCTCCTTGAGCCGGTCCAGCACGAATCGCGTGTCGGCCACCCGCACCTTGATCTCTTTGGCCTTCTCGTCCAGCCGGCTCACCGGGACTGGTTTCAGGACACGGCCGGTGACCGTGCCGTTGGGGAACTCCACCTCGCCGGCATCGCCCGGATGATCGATCGTGACCACCATGTAGCCCCAGCTGGCCAGTTCTTCGACCGTGGCGGTGTTCATGGAACGGTCGGCGCCGTTGCCGGGTGAGAACAGTACGACGGGCAGCCCTCGGCCCGCCACAGGGGCCCCTTCACGGCCATGGGTCAAAGGCAGGCTGACAGCCGCAGGCGAGAGGCTGCTGTTGCGATAGAAGGCCTCGGCGGCGCGGGGCGGCAGCCAAGGCGCAGCGGGGTGGCCGTCCGGACGACGGGTGGGGTACCACAGGCTGATCATCAGCTCACGCCGGTCGTGTGCCTTGATCCACGGGTCGGCCCTGGAGCTGTCACGCAGGTGCAGCGCGACAGTGCCGATCTCGCGTGGACCTGTCGGCTGGGGCAGGGCCACAGTGACGGGCTTTGACATGGCCTGTACGGCGGGCCCGGTGAGCAGAAGGCCGACCGCCACCGCAGAGGCCACGCCCCGTCTGAGCAATGCGCAATTCATAACGGCCACGCTAGGGAGGCTCGCTGTCCAGAAGCTCCCCACCAGAGATGATTTTGGCACTCATACGAATGAAGGAAGCACCCGGCCACCCGGAGGGGAGGTCAAGGCCCGCTTGGGCTTGACACTGAGGACACTCCCCGCTACCTCGATGTGCAGCGTGCGACCTGCTACGGGCGTCTTGGACTGCACAAGGAGGCAGCCGTGCTTTGGGCTACGACCTTGACGGAGCAGCCGTCGACTTCAGCGGCACCGAAGAAATGCCGCTCCAGCTGCGGGAGTGTGAGCAGAGCCACGTACGAAAGCCCTTCAACCGATGTGTCTTGATGTGCCCTGGCCCACGCCATGAACCTGGCGGGCACCGTTCGGCATCTCGGACGACGGATAACCGACCGGCCCTTCCGGCCGCCCTGGGTCAATCCGGCTTGAGCGTCTCCGAACACGGGAAAAGGCTCTGCGGGCCGTCGTCCGCATCGCCCCTATGGCACACCAGGGCCTCCACGAAAACCGGATCGGTTCATCGAGCCGATCTGCGACGTACTCCAGGTGGCGACCTCTACCTACCACGCGGCCAAGACACGCCGGCCCTCGGCGCGGACGGTCCGCGACGAACAGCTCAAAGCTGAGATCATCCGCGTCTGGAACGACAACTTCGAGGTGTACGGCGTGCGCAAGATGTGGAAGGAACTCACCCGCCAGGGCATCGACGCAGCCCGCTGCACGATCGCCCGGCTGTTGAGCCGACTCGGACTGACCGGCGCGGTCCGCGGTGACCACAAGAAGCGGACCACGATCGTCGAACCGCAAGCCCTGCGGCCTGCCGACCTGGTCGAGCGTGACTTCACCGCCACGGCGCCCAACCAGCTGTGGGTCGCCGATCTCACCTACATCCCCACCTGGTCGGGGTTCGTCTACGCCGCCTTCGTCATCGACGTGTACTCGCGGGTGATCGTCGGCTGGCGGCTGGCCGATCATCTGCGCACCGACCTGCCGCTGGACGCGCTGGAGATGGCCATCTGGCGGCGCGGCGGCAACGTCGACGGGCTGGTGCATCACTCCGACCGGGGATCTCAATATCTGGCGATTCGCTACACCGAGCGCCTGACCGAGACCGGCGCCGTCTCCTCGGTCGGCTCACGCGGAGACAGTTACGACAACGCCCTGGCCGAGAGCACCATCGGCCTGTACAAGACCGAACTGATCCACCGGCGAGGGCTATGGAAGGGCCTGGATGATGTGGAGATCGCCACCATGGAATGGGTGGACTGGTACAACAACCGGCGGCTGCACAGCGCTTGCCAGGATCTCCCGCCTACCGAATTCGAGACGCTCTACCGCGCACGGATCAACCCGGTTATCCTCGCCGGAGCCGACTAACCCCGGCCTCCACGAAACCCGGCGCAGTTCACTCCCTGCCAGGCTCCGTGCATGACCTGACCGCAGCCCGGATCTGGGGCATCATCCGCCGCTTGAAAGCCGCCGGCCTGGTCACTCTCGCCGATAAGGGCTACGTCGGAGCCGGTGAGCCGGTCCGCGTGCCGTACAAGGGCCGAGGCAAGCCGGTCGGGCAGAAGATCGCGAACTCCGCTCACGCCAAGCTCCGCGGCCCCGGCGAGCGGGCCAATGCACAGCTGAAGAACTGGCGCATCCTCCAGAAACTACGCTGCTGTCCCAAACGAGCAGGTCAGCTCGTCAAAGCCATTCACGTCCTTCAGACTCGAGAAGCAGGATGAAAAAGGCTCAGTTGTCCTACGCGGACGCCCTCTACGAGTGATCCCCCTCCCTGACGGTCCCAGCCGTATCCCGGCTGGGACCCTTCTTTCTTCTTAATCGCCGCCGTCTCCCCCGTCTCCCCCGTCTCCCCCGAATCCGCCGTCTCCGCCTCTCCCGCCTCCGTCGTATCCGGCGCCTCCGTCGCCGCCGCCACGCCCGGTCGGTGGGTCGTCAGACGTGACCACGGCGAGTAGGAAGACCAGGAAGCCGAAGAGCATGAGGGCCCAGAGTCCGTCCGCGTCCGGGTTGACCACCACAAAAAGGATGAGACCGCCCATCAGCATCAGGATTACGCGCACGCTCACGACGACCTCCCTTAGTTTCCGGGGACCTCACTCTTTCTCGCTGAAAGTAATGAAGTCAATACACCCCATTTTCCGCCAGGCGTCGCGGGGCCTATCCGTTCAACGGCTCTTTCTCTTTAATCAGGAGGTCTGCCCGTGTTGTTCAAGCCCACCGTCGTGCAGTTGCGGGGGAGTGGACGGGTCTCTGTTCACCCTCACCGACGAGGCGTACAGCGGGCCCGCCATCCTGCTTCGCCGTGGCGCCAAGAGGCTCGACGCCCCCACCTTCGATGTGAAGGCGGACGAGTATCCGGCGATCGACGGTGGCTTCTTCCGCTTCGCCCGAGTCGGCATCCGCGAGATCTTCCTCCCGCTGACAATCACCGGCTCCACCAGGGCCCGGATGATGGCGCTGAAGAGGCGCTTCATCAGCAGCCTCGACCCGAAGAGGGGCATGGTCACCCTCCAGAGCATGGAGTACACCAACGTCGGCAACCTGATGGTCGCCGAAACCCCTCGGGTACCCACCTGCTACTACGTCACAGGGATGGAGGGCGGGGAGGGTTCCGATGGCGGAATCCACTGGGCCAAGTACGGCCTGGTGCTGCGCGCACCGCACCCCTACTTCCAGCACCCATCCCGCACCTACGAGAGCTTCATGACCTACGGGACCATGAAGCCCTTCATCGACCGCGTCGGGTCATCCACTGGCCCGTGTGTACGTGGCCGAGCTGGAGGAGCAGTGGCGCCGAGCCGCCGAGGCGGACGCGACAATCCTCCGTGCGATGACCGGCATGATCGGGCAGGCGTTGCCGCACATGCGGCCCGACAAGCTGTCCTGACACGAGCTCGTCCGCCTGGCCGACACGACGATGCGGCTGAAACGGCAGCTGTACGGCGACGCGTGGGAGCGACACCGAAGGCGTCATCGGCGGCTTCCTCGGCGACGACAACCGGGTGTGGATCACCCACGACCGGTCCGGGGTGATGTCGTCGACGGAGTGGTCGGCTGCCGCGTGCCAGCGCGCGCACGAGACGGACGCGAGCGTCATCTTCGTCGAGACGAACTACGGCGGCGATATGTGCGAGCTGGCGATCCGCACCTCGTGGGAGGCGCTTCAGAAGGAAGGCGAGATTCCGGAGAAGAAGCTGCCCCCGCTCGTGAAATCCGTGCGGGCGAAATAGGGCAAACTCCTCCGCGCGGAGCCGATCGCACAGCAGATGATCCTCGACCGCGTCCGCCTGCGCGGCATGTTCACCGACCGGAACGCGAGTGGGCGACGTGGATGCCGACCGACCCGTTCAGCCCGGGCCGGATCGACGCGAGCGTCTACCTTGTGTGCGGGCTGATGCCCGTGCCGGGCGCCCACGCGGTCATGCA
The DNA here is from genome assembly GCA_001570385.1 of Microtetraspora glauca. Classification (GTDB taxonomy): domain Bacteria; phylum Actinomycetota; class Actinomycetes; order Streptosporangiales; family Streptosporangiaceae; genus Microtetraspora; species Microtetraspora glauca. The sequence goes on from BBYL01000019.1 coordinate 191,816, forward strand.
CGCGCCGCTGCCGCAGCAGCCCTCCGGCGGAGGCCGGCCAGCGGGAGGGGGCGCGGCCGCGAACTACACCCGCCGTATCGGTGGCCGGTAGAAGGACTGCGGGAGGGCTGCTTCTACGCACGCTCCCCTGTCCGTAGAAGCAGCCGCAGGTCAGTTCGCCGTTGTATCAGTCCGTCGGGGTGTCCGTCGCGGCGTTGAGGCGCAGGCACTCCTCATAGACGGCGAGCGCCTCAGCGGACGCCTTCTCGTGACTCCAGCCCCAACTGCGGAGGACGTTGTAGTTGTTGTTGTAGATCTGATAGCACTCAGCCTGGGCGGCAGCCTGGGCGGGAACGGTGGCGGGGACTATCCACGCGGCGGCCAGTAGCGAGGCGATGACGAGGCGACGTGCGTGACGCATGACGATCCTTCCTATTACTTGGTTCCCCAGCCGGGCGAATGGCACGCGGGACCGTTCGGGCCGGTGTTGCACGAGCCGCCTTCCGTCGCCTGGGCCGGGAGGGACAGTGCCCCCACGAAGGCCGCGGCCAACAGCGCGACGGTGAACGCGGGACGAAGACGGGTCACATGGACTCCTGCGGTGAGGTCGCGGCCTACGCGAGGTGCTGGTCCTCCATCTGTGGCGGCCACCGGATGCCCCGATAATCTCCGATGCCGCACTGCCGATTGTCGGCCAGCGACAGCGATCCGGACTCCTCCCAGAAGCTGATGATCTGCGGCCTAAGGGAGGACTCGTCTCCGGCCTAAGGGAGGACGGCAACCCGCTTACTGCGGGCACCGGCCCGGCGTCGTGAGCATGACGAAGCCCCCGCCACCGGTGGGGACTTCGTCATGCCGCGCTCTTCATCTTTCCTGGGCCGGCTCGATCACGGAGTGCCGCTCGCGCCGAGCAGGTAACGCGGTCATGCACGCGCCGCTGCCGCAGCAGCCCTCCGGCGGAGGCCGGCCAGCGGGAGGGGGCGGCTGCGGGGCTGGTCGCGGTGGTGGGCTGCGGCACACGCAGTGCCCTGGACGCGGTCTTCGGCCCGGCCGGCGGGACCGGCAGTGGCGAGACCGCCTATGCGGAGCAAGCGACCCCCCGGGGGGGCCTGAAGCCCGGCCGAGGCCGGGCGGAGCTACGGTGTTCCGCCCGGCCTCGGGTTGATCGGTTCAGGTGTGTTGGGTTAGGGGCAGTTGCCGATATCGCTTTCGGAGGAGGCCAGGACGACGTTGGTCTTGGCCAGGCCGAGGGCGTCGACCGTGATGTGGACGGCGTTGACGGTCAGGCCCTTGTCGGGGGTGGTGAATGGGATCTGCTCGTTGAGGACGAGCTTGACGACGCCGACGTTGACCGTGGTGTTGGGTTGGATATTGGTGGGTTCTGCGATGACCACCGTGTTGCCGACCTTGAGGAAGGCGATCGTGGTGGTTCCGGTGGATCCAGCGCAGGTGGTGGTGGAGCTGGAGTTGACGGTCTTGACGGTGATCACCGGGATGCCGGTGATCCCGATGGTGGTGTCGTCGATGGAGGCGGTGGCCACGGATTTGCCGGGGAATTCGGTGGTGGCGACCTTTGCACAGAGGGCGTGCGCGCTGATCAGTCCGCTGAGGGAGGCGGTGCAGGGCACCGAGGTGGTATTGGTCGAGGTGGTGGAGATGGGGCCGCTGTCGGGGGTGGGCGCGATGTTGACCAGTTGGATGCCGGCCAGGGTGGCGTCGGCGGTCAGGCCGTAGGCCCGTCCGGTCAGCCGCTGCGGCGTGACGGTGACTTGTTCGGCGCTGCAGGGTGAGGTGACGGAGTTGTTGTGGGCGTCACCGCTGTAGATGGCGGTCCACCGGTAGGTGCCGGCCGCGCCGATGGTCACGTTGCCGGATGCGGCGGTGCCGCTGCCGGACAGCGTCTCGGTGCGGGTGGCGATCGGCGTCGCACAGCCGGTGTCACCGGGCCCGAACAGCTGGAACGTGACGGTGCCCGTCGGGTGGTACCCGTCGGACAGGGTCGCTGTATCAGAGACGTTCCCGCCCGCGGGCACCGGGCCCGATGGCGTCGTGGTGATCGATGGGGTCGCCTTTGGGACGTGCTCGGTGATCGTTTCAGTGAAGCCTGATGACAGGACACCGTTGAGCAGGAAGTCCACCTTGCAGGTAATGGTGCTTCCCGGTAGGGCTCCGGCGCCGACGGAGACGGTCTCAGTGAAGGTGGCCTCATCGCCGCTGGTCACCGTCCGACTGCCCGGGGTCAAGGACACCGACAGGTTCGGGTCGCAGTCGCGCGGCTGGTGGGTGACCGTGACCGGCAGGTTGTGCAGGGCCGCCAGGATGGTGTCGCTGACCTCCGAGGGGTTGATGCCGGAGAACAGCCGTCCACCCGTGGCGTTGGTGATCGCGGTCGCTTGCCCGGTCGAGTCCAGCCCGTACGGGTCGTTCAGGTCGAACGCGAGCACGGTGATGTCGGCTGCCTGCAGGGCGCTGATCGCATCGGCCAGCGTATGGCCGTTGCTGGGGTCATGGCTGGGGGCGTCCCCGATCAGCAACACGATCCGAGAGCTGTTCGGCCGAAAGTTGACCGCCCCGGACGCTACCTGGAACAGACCGTTGATGCCGTCCTCGGGGGTGTCGCCGCCGCCCGTCGCGACCAGCGAGTTGAGTCCGTCGGTGACGTCGGTCTGGTTGGCGGTGAGGTTCTGCGCCACCCGGAACGACGTCGCGTCCCACGACACGTCCCTGTACTCGGCGACCGCGAACTGCGCGTCCGGCTGCGCCGAAGCGACGTTGGACAAGATGGTGTTCGCATTGGTCTGCACGTTCGAGATGACCTCGCCCATGCTCCCTGTTGTGTCGATCAGGACTGTGATATCTGGCTTGGGCGGGATCGCCGGAGTGGACACGGTCTTGGCGATCGTCGTCGATCCGCCCGGGGCCAGGTCCAGCGTCACGTCCGCCGGGGTGACCCCGGGCGCGGCGGACGCCGTCCCTACCCCGGCCGCCAGCATTGCACCGGCCACCATCACGCACACGGCGGCCTGTAATCTTCGCGTCATTCTCACGGTGTCATTCCTTCTGGTGTGGCGTTATGCCATACCGAATTTGGGATCGCTGGCCGTGCAGAATTTCTATGATTGCGCTACCCGGAACGCCTTCTCCTCACGTGTTGGCGCGAGCGGATACCAAATCGCATTGGTTGGTAACCCCGGTGACTTTGTGGCCACGGCCATATGGTGACCGGTCGGCGAATAGATGTAAATAGGCCGGTTACGGCAAGTTCCCGACTGGCCGCAGTCGGCCACTACGTGCTGATGAGAGGCGCCCGCGAGAAGCGATCTTTGCCGAGATCTTTTTAGGTACGCCCGATGAAATGAGTGATCCTCGGGTTGTCGCTTCAAAAAGAGCGGCCGTTTCCAGTCCTCCGGGCCGTCTGAATTTCGGTTTGTGAGCATCGCCGTAGAGTCGACCGACGGCCTCCCACGCCCATTCGGCATCGGTCAGATCCGACGGATACGACGGCTTCCGGCCATGACTCCGCTTCAGTCAGGGTGTGCACACCATCGGCGGGTAGCGACGATCCACCCGGACGTCTCCGGTCACCCGCAGGTCCTGCTCATGCATGAGCGCCTCATCGAGCACATCAACGGGTACGAGGGCGTCCAGTGGGCCACGTTCGACGCCATCGCGGACGACTTCCGGACGCGCTGCCCCCGGACGTAGACGTCTGGATCACGCCGCCGACGATGTGCGACGCGTCATTGCCGTCAACGAGATCGTGGCGCCGGCGTCAGTCCATGCCGCGTCGTCCCGGCGTCCAGAACGGTTTCACCACGACGTCCCGGCGGGACCAGCCGCGTTCGCCGACCAGATGGCCGTGCACCGCCTGACAGGCGCGTGCCTCGCCGGCGAGGTAGGCGGCACCCGGTTCGCCGGGCAGGTCCAGCGAGCGAACCGCGTCCGGCAGCGCGCGCAGCATCGCGCCGAACGCGACGGCCGCGGTCTCGCCCCCGGCGAACAGGTGGTACGACGCGCCCTCGCGCAGCGCGAACCTCCCCTTCGGCCCGATGAAGGCCGCGGTGTCGCCGACACCCACCTCGCGCGACCACGACGCCCCGGGCCCGGCGGCGGGGTGGTCGAGCACGCATACGTCGAGATGGCCCTCGGGCGAGTAATCCCAGATCGAGTAGGTGCGCAGGAGACCTTGCGGCCATGAGCGGGGGCGGCGCGGGTCGCCGACCCGCAGCCGGATGTGCGTGCCCGGGGTCCAGCTCAGGTCACGTAGCTCCGGGCCGGAGACGCGGACGCGGCGCATGCGCTCGGCGATCGGCTCGATCTCCGTCACCGTCCCGTGTACGAACAGGTTCAGCATGGCGACTCCCACCGCTCACCGGTCGGCAGGTCGGTCACGAGCAGGTCCGGGCCGGCCAGCCGTACCGCGTCCGACGCGGTGCCGTTGGTACGGAACAGGCGTGACAGCGGATCGTGCCCGTGGGCGTCGTGCACGGGGACCAGCACCCGCGCGCCGAGCACGGACGACCCGGCGACGGCCTGGCTCGGGCCCATCACCAGGCGCGGGCCGAAGAACGGCCGCAGCCCGTTGACCGGCAGCAGGGCGAGGTTCACCGGCGGCTGCTCGGCCCGATACCGCTCCAACGGCGTGACCTCGGCGATCTCGCCGCCGAAGAACACCCGCCCGCCTGCGGCGTCGAACGCGTAGGCCATCGGCGAGCTGGCGGAACGGTTCGGGCTCGCCACCCACGTGCTGCGGCACTGGGAGAGCATGGGCCTGCTCAAACCCGCACGGCGCGCGGGCGGTCAACGGTCGTACGAGCCGGCGGACCTCGAGCGCGTGGTGCTGATCCTGATGGGCAAGGAGGCCGGCTTCACGCTGGGGGAGCTGCGTACGCTGCTGTCCACCTCCGACCCGATGGACCATCGGGACCTGCTGCGCCGCCATGTCGACGAGCTGGAGCGGCGCATCTCACGGGCGCGGGTGGCCAAGGAGCTGATCGAGCACGCGCTCGCCTGCCCGTACCCCTTCGCCGGGTGCGAGCACGCCCGCGGCCAGATCGCGGCCCGAATTCCCCCGGCGAAGGGCTCGGACACCGGCGAAGCGGATGGCGCTCGTCCGGACGCGCCGGCAGCGGCGGTCACCACCGCTTGACAGAGGCCGTCCGCGGTTCAGGGCCCTGTGGGTGACCGGCCGGGCAGGTGGCGGTTCATGTCGAGGTCGAAGCAGTTTTCGAGATCGCGGTAGGCGCGCCGCTGCTCGACCTCGGCTGCGGCACGCCTACGGAGGTCGCTCCCGGGTGGACGGGAGCGGCCCCCGCTTACAGCATGCCGAGCATGGTGGGGTCCGGCGCGAAGATATTCGAGCGTGTGGAGAGGCGATCGATCAGCGATGGGCCGTTTCGGTGAGGCGTCGCAGCGCGGCGTGGGCGGGTGGGCCCCAGGTGGGCTTGCCGCCTGGGCGGTCGTGAACGCCGGCGTCTCCGATGAGGATGCCGGCGAGGGCCTGCCCCGCCGCCCATCCGCGGGCGCGGCGCAGGGTCGCGGCGTCCGGGGCCGGCCGGTAGGCGGCATGGAAGCGGTCGGCGGTGCCGTCCGGCAGCAGAATCCACGCGGCGGCGAGGTCGTCGCCGAGCCGCCACAGCGCCGCTCGGGGTCCGTTTCCTCCTGCGCGCACGGGTTGATCAGCTCGGTGAGTGCTTGCCGGTCCTACGCGGGGAGGTTCTGCAGAAGGGCGATCGCCGGCTCCGGCGTCAGAACCGCTCACACACCCAGTCCGTAGCCCGCCGGATGCGCGCGAGATCGACGGGTCAGCCGCTCCTCGACGGCTTCTCCTGGCCGGATGGCGAGGCGGTACCGCGGAGCTGGTCGACTTGCTGCTGGAGGTCGACAACGAGCCGGTACAGGGCCTGGACGGCGACGAGCGTTACCCCGTTGGCGTCGACCGCCGGGATGCGGGTGTCCGGCTGGCCGAAGTCGAATGCAGCCTTCCAGTCCTGTGCCATCGGCCCCAGATGGTGCACCCCGTCGGGCTCCCACCCGTACCGCCATGTGCTGATGGGCAGTTCGGCGACCTTGGCGAGGATCTCGTAGCCGTTGACAGCGCTGGGGCATGGCTCGGGTGAACCGTCGTCTCGATGGTCATGGAGAGGCTGCGCGATCGGCTGGTGGTGTCGATTGCGCAGCCGTATGAGCCCCGACAGCTTCAAGATCAGCGGACCCACTGCACGGGGACGATGTCGCGTTTGATGTTCCGGTCGCTGAAGAGAAGAGTGCCGAGAGGCACCCAATGTACGGTCGCGCCGGCGCCTGCCACGCCGACGCCGACGCCGACGTCAGCGCTGGCAGCGGCTGCGGTAGCGGCGATCGTGCCTGCGGTGACGACCGCGGACGTGGCGAAGAGACGGATGATCCTGCGCATGGCACCCTCCGGAGAACAACAGAATGAACACGAAGAGTACACGGATGATTATGATCCGTGTCTGATTTCTGATGTGTCGAGCCAGTCCAGTCGGTCCCGGATCGTCACCGACCGAACGAGCCGCGTCCTGACCGGACTCCATCACCAGCCGACCTCGCCCCCTTCAGTTCTTGCGGGTGCGCCGAGAGGCTGGCTATGGGACCGCCCGACGCCGGCTTCGGCGGCCCGCAGCCCACCCTCGTCCTCAGCCCCATCGGAACTCATCGGACCCCATTGAGGGCCATCGGCGTACGGCGGAAACGGGCCGCGCGACCGCAGAACGACGAACAGCGCGGAACCACGGGGGCGAGGCGATCGCGGCGGCCGTGGAGAACTGGCTAGCACTGGCTAGCGCTGAAAGTGCCAGAACAGCATCGACGGCGTCCCGGCGATGGCCGCGTGCGCCGCCTCGGGCGCCAGGTCGCACAGAGCCCACGGCCACACGTCCCAGGGCTCCAGGACGTCGGTCCGCTCGCGCGGTTCCCCCGCCGGGTGCCTAAGCTCCTCACAGCGCCGCACCTGGAGCCCCGCCGCCAGCGCGGCTCGTGCGTAGTCCCCGACCAGGTGGCGGTAGGTGGCCACCCTCCCCGGTCGGCCGTCCGGCAGCCGCACGGACGGGACCACCCCCCGCGCCACGCCATCGGGATGGATATCGGCGATCACCACATGCCCGCCGGGCCGCAACACCCGGGCGAACTCGGACAGCACCGGATCCAGCACCGGCACATGCGTCAACGCCAGCGAGCAGACCACCAGGTCGACGGACGCATCGGGCACCGGCAGGGAGGACAGGTCGCCCAGCCGGAACTCTGCCTGCGGCACCCGCTGGCGCGCCCGCTCCAGCATGTCGGGCGAGAGGTCCACGCCGCGCACCCGATGGCCGCGACCGGCCAGATAAGCCGCCATCCTGCCGGTACCGCACGCCGCGTCCAGCGCGTCGCCGACCGGCAACGCGTCGACAATCTCCCTGATGAACGGCTCGTCGAGGTCGAACGCGGTGTTGGGCCCATCGTAGGTCTGCGCCCAGATCCGGTAACCCTCCACGGTGTCCACGCGGGCCACCTCGACGGCGGTGTCGGCCAGGGAGTCGTCGTCGAGAAACGTGCGGATCTCGGCCAGGCGCGCCTCGACGAACGCGCGGTCATGCTCGCCGGTGTAGGACCGCATCAGGGCGATGCCCTCCAGCCCCAGCACGTACGCCAAAGGATGCTCGTAGGTCACCGCGACACGCTAACGACGACCGCCGCGCGGAAACTACCGAATTTCGAACCGGACGGACATGTGCTTGATGCCATTGATGACGTGCGCATCCGCTGGACCGGGCGGGTGGGCGGCGTTCCATCGTCCGGCGGGGATAGCGGCGAAATCGGTCATGAGTCGATCTTGACGCCTCGTTTCCCCAGGCAGTCCCAGGCTCAGCGGTCAACCGTGATCAGCTTGAGGGCTTCTTCCTTGTCCTTGCCGGAAGGCAAGGCGTAGCGACGCGTGGTTTCCAGGCGGGTGTGGCCGAGGATCTCGCGACCACCACACCGACCGACACCAGGACCAGGTCGGTCCTGCCGCCGGACCACGGGGGTTGATACTGATGGGCTCGTCTGTTCAACTGTCGCGAGTTTTCGTTCCCGTGACCCGGCCCACGCCGGAGCGGGGTCAGTTACCGTGCTCTTCGTGAGCCCGCCCGAGGTGGACGCCAGCCGATTGTCGCGCCTGGCCGCCCGTGCCCGGTCAGCCGTACTGGTCGGAAGAGTGGGCGGGCGCCCCGCCCCGCTCGTCGAAGTGGCCGGTCTGCTGCTCGTGATCCTGACCTTCTCGTGGATCCATGCCGCCGCAGGGAAGAACGTGGCGGCGGCCGCCACCGTCAACGCACATTCCCTGCAATCCATCGAGCGTGCCCTCCACTTGGACATCGAGCTGGGGGCGAACCGGTTGCTGGCCGACCATGCGGCCCTGATCATGCCGGCGGTGTACTACTACCGTCTGTACTACATCGTGATCATCGGTGTGCTGGTGTGGGTCTTCGTCCGGCATGCCGAGTCCTACGCCAGGGTCCGCTGGACCCTCGTCGTGATGGCCCTCCTCGTCCTCCCCGTCTTCTGGGCGCTGCCCATGTCGCCCCCGCGGTTGGCCCAACCGGGCATCGTGGACATCATCGCCGAGTACGACATCCTGGGTGGCGGCCAGGCCACACGAGACGTCAACAGCGGCCGGAACCTGTTCTCCGCGATGCCCAGCATGCACGTGGGATGGTCGTTGTGGTGCGGGTATGCCGGGTGGTTCGCTCTGCGGGGCTCACATCCGCGATTGGCGTTGCTGCCGTGGGCCTTCCCGCTGGGTATGGCGGTGGTCGTGCTCATCACGGGGAACCACTACGTGCTCGATATCGCCGGAAGCGTCGCGTTGCTCGTCGTCTCCATCGTGGTTGTCTCAGCCTTGGACCGCCTCGCCAAGCGCCGGCGAACGGCCGCAGGGAGGTCGCGGGAACCCGTGCCCCTTCATCCTGCGGGCAACCAGGACGTTCACCTGGGATATGAGAACGAAGGTGGTACATAGCGCCCGCGCAAACGCGGGCTGAAGGTCGGAGCCGCCTCGAAGATCGCTCTCCACCGCGTTGGAGGGTGCGCGGACTCCGGTCGACTGTCGCATCCTTCCCGGGCGCCACCGAGCTCTCCGTACGGGCAACGGCGGGCCTCCCTGCCTCCGCCGCCGCAGACGTCGTGGCCCTGCCGACTGTAGTAGTCGCTTCCCGAGCGGCATACCAGGTTCTCGTCCGAGAACTCTGAGCAGACGCTGTGGTTGCACCTTGTGGTTCCCGGCCCGCTCCTCGTCGCTGCACCTGGCGTAGCCGTCCTGCATGTCCTGGCAGAGGAAGCACGCTGAGGCCGATATCCCCTGCGGCGCTGAGAGTGGCGTGGTCTTCGCCGCCTTGCTCCCGGCGGACGGTCTCGTGAACGGCGGATGAATTCTGCCGTACGGTCGATGTTTCGCCGCTCACACCTGAGTTTTTCCGTCACATAATTCCACCACACGGTCTATTTGGTGAAATGGAGTGCGATGAAGCGGTGGATCGGCGTCATTCTGGCGGCTGTTCTCGCCGGAGTGGTGGTGATCGCGGTCGTCGTCGGCAATCGGGGCGGCGAGGTTCCGCAGCCGACCGTGGTGCGGGGTGTGATCGGCTCGGAGAAGAAGTCGTTCTTCGATGATCCGCGGGTCAAGGCGGCCTTCGCCAAGCACGCCCTGCGCGTCGAGGTGGACACCGCCGGATCGCGGCAGATCGCCACCGACGTGGATCTGAGCCGCTACGCCTTCGCCTTCCCCTCCAGCGTTCCTGCCGCGGAGAAGATCAAGCGTGACCGCAGGGCGACCGTGACGTTCTCCCCGTTCTACTCGCCAATGGCCGTGGCCACCTTCGAGCCGATCGCCGGCCTGCTGGCCAAGGTCGGCGTTCTACGCGATTCCGGCAAAGGTTATCAGGTCCTCGACATAAAGAAATATCTCGAATTAGCCGCTAAAGGCACACGGTGGGATCAGATTCCCGGCAACTCGGCCTATCCGGCGCGCAAGCGGGTGCTGCTCACCACCACCGATATTCGCACCTCCAACTCCGCGGCCATGTATCTCTCCGTGATCGGCTACGTCGCCAACGGCGACGACGTGGTCAGCTCCGACACCCAGATCGCCAAGGTCGCGCCGCTCCTCGCACCGGTGGTTCTTGACCAGGGTTTCTCCGAGACCACCAGCGAGGCATCGTTCGACGACTATCTCGCTCTGGGCGCGGGCAAGACGCCGATGCTCGTCATCTACGAGGCGCAGTACCTATCCCACGTCTTCGCCGGAGACGGGGCGATCAAGGCCGGCATGCGGCTGGTCTACCCCTCGCCGACCGTGCTCAGCAAGCACACGCTGGTCCCCCTCAGCGAGCCGGGGGTCCGGGTGGGTGAACTGCTCACCCGGGATCCCGAACTGCTCGCTCTCGCCGCCGCGTACGGCTTCCGCACCGCGAGCCCCCAGGCCTTCACCGACCTGGTCGTCGAGACCGGTGCCCCGGCGGCGGCCGACCTGGTCGACGTCGTCGAGCCGCCTACCTACGAGCGCCTGGAAAAGCTGATCACCACGATCGGCGCCGCCTCCCGGCCCTAGCAAGGAGATCCATCACGTGTCCGATCTGGTGCTCACGCCACCCGCGCCGGTCACGCCGGTCCCGGCCGAGACGGCGGCCACCATGTTGCCGCTCCTCGACGAGCGCGCGGCCGAGCTGACCGCCAAGGCGCAGGACTTCGCGGGGGAGTTGAGCGGGCTCGATCCACGCTCACCGCAGTTCACCCGCAAGGTGCATGACATCTCCTCGATGGGCGACACCGAGATCAGGTCCGCGTCGCAGGTGGCCAACCGCATGCTCAAGCGGCCCGTCGCCGCGCTGTCCGCGGCCAGGGGTGAGGGCGCCGACGCCCAGGCCAGGGTCGCGGACCGGCTCGTGGCGCTCCGCCGTACCGTTGTGGACCTGGACCCGAAGCAGGCGACGAGCGGGACGCGCAAACTGCTGGGGCTCATCCCGTTCGGCGACCGGCTACGTGACTACTTCGCCAGGTATCAGTCGGCCCAGAAACATATCGACGACATCATCCGCGCGCTCAAGTCCGGCCAGGACGAGTTGCTGCGGGACAACGCGGCCATCGAGGGTGAGAAGGCCAACCTGTGGGAGACCATGACCCGCCTGCAGGAGTACGCGGTCATGGCCAAGGCGATCGATGAGGCCCTGGAGGAGCGCATCGCGCTGGCCGACGAGGAGCGCGCGACGGCGCTACGCTCCGACGCGCTGTTCGCCGTACGGCAGAAGCACCAGGACATCCTCACCCAGCTGGCCGTGTCGGCCCAGGGCTACCTGGCGCTCGACCTGATCCGCAAGAACAACCTGGAGCTGAGCAAGGGTGTGGACCGGGCCACCACGACGACGGTCGCCGCGCTGCGGACGGCGGTGACGGTCGCGCAGGCCCTGGCCAACCAGAAGCTGGTGCTCGACCAGATCACCGCGCTCAACGCCACCACGAGTGACCTGATCCTGGCCACCAGCGAGATGTTGCGCATCCAGGCCGGGGCGATCCAGAACCAGGCGGCCGGTACGACGGTCGACATGGACACGCTGCGCAAGGCATTCGACAACGTCTACGCCACCATGGACATGATCGACGCGTTCAAGGCGAACGCCGTGGACAGCATGGCGGCCACCGTCGACAGCCTGACGGTCGAACTGGCCCACGCGAACACCTACCTGGAGCGGGCGCGGGAGGTGGCGCGATGAGGCGGGCGCTCGCGGCCCTCCTCCTCCTGCTGGCCGCCGCCTGCTCGTCCGGAACCGAGCCACCCGACTCACCCAACACGCTGCGGGTGCTGGCGGGTAGTGAGATCAAGGACCTCGAGCCGCTGCTCCGGCGGGCCGCCGCCGAAACGGGGGTACAGGTGAAGCTGACCTACACCGGCACACTCGACGGTGCCGAGCAGGTCGCGAGCGGCCGCGCCGACGGTGAGGCGGACGCGATCTGGTTCTCCTCCAACCGCTACCTCTCGCTGATCGACGGCGCCCCCGCGAGGCTGTCCAGCCAGACCAAAGTGATGGTCTCCCCTGTCGTGCTGGGCCTCAAGCCGGCGAAAGCCGCGGAACTCGGCTGGGACAAGAGGCCGGTCTCCTGGGCGGACATCGCCGCGGTGGCCAAGGCCGGGAAGTTCAGCTTCGGCATGACCAACCCCGCCTCCTCCAATTCGGGCTTCTCCGCGCTGGTCGGGGTGGCCGCGGCGTTGTCGGACGCGGATGGGGCGCTCAGCGCCGCGCAGATCGGCGCGGTGACGCCCAAGCTCAAGGACTTCTTCTCCGCGCAGCGGCTGACGGCGGGCTCGTCGGGCTGGCTGGCCGACGCCTATGGCCGCGACACGAGCGTCGACGGAATGGTCAACTACGAATCGGTGCTGATGGGTCTGCGGGAGCCGGTCACTCTCGTCTATCCGAGCGACGGCGTGGTCAGCGCCGACTATCCGCTCACGCTGCTCGCCTCCGCCCCCGAGCACAAGAAGGTCCTGTACGGCAAGCTCACCGCCTGGCTGCGCTCGCCCGCCGTACAGAAGGAGATCATGACCACGACCCATCGGCGGCCGATCGTTCCCGGCGTCGAGCCGGACCCCCGATTCGGCTCCTCCCAACTCATCGAGCTGCCCTTCCCCAATCAGCGCGGCACCGCCGACCAGCTGATCGACACTTATCTCAATCAGGTGCGGGTCCCGGCCCACGCGATGTTCGTGCTGGACACCTCGGGCTCGATGCGGGGCGACCGGATCGAGGCGCTCCGGCAGGCGCTCGTCACGCTGACCGGCGCGGACACCTCCGCATCCGGCGCATTCTCCCGCTTCAGCAATCGCGAAACCGTGACGATGATCCCTTTCAACAGTACGGCGGGACGGCCGACCTCGTTCACCGTCCCCGACCGGAACCCGTCGCCGGTGCTCGCACAGATCACGGAGTTCGCCGAGCGGCTGGACGCCGACGGCGGCACCGCGATCTACGACAGCCTCAGGGCGGCCTACGACCAGCCCGCCACGCCCGGCCACTACACGTCGATCGTGCTGATGACCGACGGCGTGAACATCAACGGCTCCGGCTACGCCGACTTCGAGGCTCACTATCGCGCGCTGCCGGAGGAGCGGCGCCGTACGCCCACGTTCGTCGTGCTCTTCGGCGAGAGCGACGTCGAGGAGATGCGCGAGGTCGCCGCCCTGACCGGCGGTGCCGTGTTCGACGCCCGCTCCACCTCATTGAGCAGCGCGTTCAAGGAGATCCGTGGGTATCAGTGACCGGGTGCTGCGCTACCTGGGCTCGACCCGGAACATCGTGGGCTCATCGCTGGCGCTGCTCGGCGTCGCGGCCCATTTCCTCGGGCTCGCGGGGGCCCTCTGGCCGGTGGTCGTGGCCGCGCTGTACGGCGTGGGCGCGCTGGTCGCCCCGCCCGACCGGGTTCGGCTGTCGATCTCGCCCGCCGAAGTGGAGACGCAGCGGCTCCGCGCCGACCTGGACGCGTTGCTTCAGCGGATCGACCGGCGATTCCCCGACGACGTGCACACCGCCGTCGAGTCGTTGGCCGAGATCATCGGCGACGTTCTCGGCCGGGCCGAGCAACTCGCGTCCTCGCCCGACCAACTACACGTCGTGTCGCAGACGATCCGGAGCTATCTGCCGTCGAGCCTGGAGGCGTACGCAAACCTGCCGCGCGGCTATGCCCTCGCGCGACGGGCCGACCGCGAGCGCAGCGCACATGAGGAACTGCTCGCCCAGCTCGCGCTACTGGACGCCCAGACGCGCAAGGTCGCCGACGCGATCCACCGCGGCGACGACCAGGCCCTGCGCGATCAAGGCCGCTTCCTGCACGACAGGTTCAGCGGCTCGGACCTCGACCTCTAGATGTCTCCCGGCAGGCCGGGGAAGCCTGACTGAGCAACGGCCTTTGACCACTTGTCACGCTCATGGATGTATCAGCTGTTCCGATCAGATGGTGGCCAGGGTCGCCGGCACCGCGGGGGCGCACGTCTGCGAGGGCCCGGTCGCGCGCCTGCGCGCGACCGGCTTACCCGAGCGTCGTGACCAGGACCGGAGTCTCAGCGGTGACCGTGACGGGGACGGCCGATGTCGGCGTTCGCTCGGCCACGTCGTCGGAGCGGACGGCGAGGACCGCCGGCGGGCAGCTTCCCAGGTGGCCGTAGTGGGCGCTGACCGCTGCGGTTATCGCTGCCCGGGCGTCGCTGACCACATCACGGGCCGATTCATGGGGCGCTGTGGCGGATAGGTGACCGAGCATCGCGGTGAAACGGAGTTCCTCCAGAGGAGCGTGTCCCCGCACAGGAGCGTCCAGCCAGAAGGCCGCCCCCTGAAGCAGTGCGGGATATGTCAGGTTGCCGCACCGGAGAGTGCACACCGCGTCGGCCAGGATCCGGCCGACATCGGCCAGATCGGTGTCCGCGGGCACGTCCGTGGTGACCAAGAGTGGAATGCGGTGGGCATAGAGCGGCATCGGCATGGCTCCCTTCGATCTGATCGCTGATGCTAGAGAAGGAGACCGACATTTTCGGCAGAATCGCTGGACGGCGATATCACCGCCTGCTTTGAGAGGCGACGGCAGCACCCGTCGAGCGTTGGACCCCGCAACCTTCTTCAGCTCTGATCGGCCGGGCTCGTTCTTCCGCTCGTCTGGCTGATCATCTGGCTGATCGGGTGGCGGGCCGGCACGATCGCCGGCCCCGCCGCTTCGTCACACCGGCGGGCTCACCTCGCTCTTGGCCGCTGGCGGCGCAGAGGGCGCAGAGGGCGCTGGCGGCGCCGGTTCGGTGGCGGAGGCTTCCTGCAGTTCCTGGTGGGTGGCGAACATCTCGACCAGCGAGAGCAGCATGGCCACTACGGGCACGGCCAGCAGCGCACCCACCACGCCGAACAGCGACGTCCCGAAGATAACGGCCGCGAACGACACCCCGGGATGGATGTCCACCGTCCGCGCGCTGATTCTCGGCTCCAGCCCCAGGTTCTCCACCTGCTGGTACAGCACTCCCCAGGCCAGCACTGCCAGACCGACCCAGGGCCGGGGCGAGGCCAGACCTACCACCACCGGCAGAGCGATGGCGATGTAGGTGCCGATGGTGGGCACGAACTGGGCGACCAGTCCCGTCCACACCGCGAGCGCGAACCACGACGGCATGCCGAGCGCCAGGAACACCAGGGCCGAGGCGGCGCCGTTGACGGTGGCCAGGATGAGCCGGGAGGACACATACCCACCGGTCTTGATCGTGGACACGTCCCAGACGCTGATGAAGACCCGCTGGAACCGGCCGGGCAGCAGCTGTGCGATCCACCGGCGCAGCCTCGGCCCGTCGGCCGACAAGTAGAACGTCAACAACAGGAGGGCAAACCCGTTGAAGACCGCTCCGGTCACCGTTCCCAGCAGGCCCAGCACACCGCCGAGCACACCCTGCGCGTACTGGGCGGCCTGCTGCGGGGTCAGGTTGATGGAGGTGAGGATGTCGGAGATCTCATATCTCGTGCCGAGACGGGTGTTGAGCCAGTCGACGGCGCCGGTGACGACGCTGGGCAGCATCTCCAACAGCACGGCGACCTGCTGCACGAAAAGGTTGCCGAACAGGACCAGAAAGACCGCCACGGCAACGATGAACAACGTCATCACCAACAACGCGGCCCTGCCGCGGCGCATGCGCCGCGACAGGCGGCGTACGGCCGGTTCCATGGCCAGCGAGATGAACCACGCCATCACGAGCATGACGATCAGCGAACCCGCCTCGACCAGTACGTAGCGCGCGAAGAACAGCACGGCGGCGACGGCCGCTATGGCGAGCCCTGCGCGCCAGATGCTCGCGGGAGAGAGCAGCACCTCCACTGCGGGCCTTTCCTCGCGCCGCTCCATCAGCTTGTCCATAGCTCCCCAGGAATCTCGACGTCCGCCCCCTGTGGCACACCAGCAGGACAGTACCGAATTCTGCGGCCGACTCCCGCTCCGGGAGTTCGGTTGAGATCATGCGGCGGTTCGAAGAGCGCAGATACAGATCAGGGCGCCCGTGAACCTCGCCGTCGTCATCGACCGCAGCGCCTAGGACCGGCGCTGAGCGCGGCTGGTCGGGGCTGGCACTGGGACCGGTCTCCGTGCTGACACGGATCACTCCCAGCCACTCGCGAGCCTAATTTGAGAGTCGCGGCCACGACCACGATGCCAGGGAGGAGGTCGCGAGCAGCGCCGTGAGTCCGCGCCGGACAACCGGGTGATCATCGGTGAAGAGCACCCGGATGAGCGCCCGATCATCGACCCCCTGGTGGCACGCTCCCCTCGCCGGCCCGGCGATCCGGCTGGGGCCGTGGCCCTACTGGCGCCGAACAACTCCCGGCGCGAGCGGGGCATCGCCTCATGCGTCCCGAGCGCGGGAGTCCGAAAGTGGCCTGTATCTCCACCTCGTCAATAGAACGCGGGTCTGCCGCCCCAACGATTTCCGCCCACCCCCGGGGCACGCCCGGCCCCGACCCTCAACGGAGAAGACGATGCGTACTCGACAGAAGATCACAGTAGCCGTCGCTATGGCCCTGGCCTTTTTCTCGGTGACCGTCCCATCGGCATCGGCGGGTGCCCGTGCCGAGACCATCACCCCATATCAGTACCGCGCTTATCACGACGTGAGCGGCGTGCGGGTGTGGGACAGGATTCCCATGAAGCGCTCGGGGTTACGTCCGGTGGTTCTCTCGGTCGGACGGCAGAACGAGCAGGAGAGATGGGCGATGTTCTCAGACAACAGGCCCGGCCCGGACTGGCAGTTGATCGTGAGGGCCAAGGGGGACGCCGTCTATCAGCAGGAGTTCGACCGGTTCACCGCGATGGGCTATCAGCCCACCATGGTGACCGCGACAGGCAGTGGGTCGGCCGCCACATTCGCCGCCATCTTCCAGAAGAAGTCGGGCAAGTTCGTCGCCCGCCACGGCATGAGGGCGAACGAGCTCGACACGATCAACTTTGAGCTGCGGAACAACAAGGGCTACATGCTCAGCTCGCTCAACGTGTACGGCACGCCATCCGACCCGCGCTACGCGGCGGTCTGGGTGCCCAACCCATCGGGCATCTCCTGGAACTACAACCTCTCCATCAGCGCATCCGGCTATCAGAGCGTTTTCGATAACGCTGTCAAGGCCGGATACCGGCCGTCCGTCATCGGGGTCGGCCCTGATGGGAAGACGTACTCAGTTGTCTGGGTCAAGGACGGGATCCGCCCCTGGTACGCCTTCCACGGAATGAGCGCTGCCCAGTACCAGGCGCGGTTCGACGAGATGACGGCCAAGGGCCTGTACCCGGCCAGCATCGACATGGAGAACGGCGTCTACGCGGCCGTGTTCACCGCCAGGTGACAGGCCTTTGAAAGCGAGCCGCAAGGGAGCGCGCGGACGCTCCTTCTCGGTAATGAATCATCGGAAGGGGCCACGAATGAGCAACGTCCGGAAGACCCTCACAGCCGTCGCGGCGATTGTGTTTGTCTCCCTCGCCGCGGCCTGCGGCAGCGGCGAGGGCAGCGGCAGCGGCAGGAGCGGAGACGACAAGGCAGTCGGTGCCGCAGAGGTCGCCGGTGGTAGTGCCGACGGCGGCGCGGGAGGTGTCGCGGGCGGCGCGGACAACGCGGCGCTCTGCGCGGAGGCTGTCGCCGCGTCGGGCGACTTCATGAGCAAGGTGATGGCGGCGGTCGCCGACCCCAAGGGCATCAACACGGCGATCTCGGACCACGCCGGCACACTCAAGAAGATCTCCGAGCGGGCTGACGGCGATCTCAAGACGGCCCTGTCCGAGATGGTCGACGCGCTCTCCCAGCTCAACGTCGACTCCGTCACGGCGGCCGAAGTCAGCAAGAAGGCCGACGCGGCTACCAAGAAGCTCATGGCCGCCTGTTCCTGAGCCTCTTCAGTACTCCAGGTCCCAGCCAACGTCCGCGCCCGGAGCTTCTACCAGGCACTGGGATACGCGGAGGAGGAAGTACGGCTGAGCAAGCCGGTATCGATCGATGATCAGGCAGCGTCAGCAGCGCCTGCTGCTACGACCTTTGAGCTGGCCTTTGAGCTCGGCCGATCAGCCGATGCCCGGAACGCGCTCCCTCCTGCAGAGGAGACGCTTCCCTCACGGGAGGGAGTGATGCCCGGTGTGCCGTGTCCACGGTCGTAGCCATGGTTGATTTTGATCATCCACGACGCTGGCCCGCGTACGCGGTGGCGGTGCTGTTCCTCGGTTACGCCGCAGGGAAGGCCGCCTTCGCCCTGCAGGCCCGGCTCGGGTTTCCGGGCGGCCCGCCCGTATCGGCCGCCGAGAGCGGCAGGTACTTCATGGAAGCGGCCATGGCACAGTGGCTCGCGACCGCGTCGGGCGTGTTGGGTGCGTGCGTCGCCGTCGCGACGGTCACGGCGCTGGGGCGCAGGTTGCCGAGGGCATTGATGCTGCTGGTACTGGTCGGCATGCTGCTGGCCGTCGGCGGCGGCGCGGGGATCATGATCGTGGATGGGTTCGTCGGCATCGGTGTGGGCTGGCAGTGGTACCACGGGGTCCTCGGGGTCGTCGTGATCGGCCTGTTCCTGGAGATGATCCGGTCCTACGCGGCGGCGACGAGACGTGTCGGGGGCTGATCGGATTCCCGGTGCCGTCGGGTGTCAGTAGGTGATGACGACGCAGCCGTTGCCGCCGGCGTACCCAGGCTCGGCCGAGTAGAGGCCGCCGTTGCCGCCTACGCCGGTGCTGGTGGGGCAGGACTTGGCTACCCCGACCGCCGCGCCTCCGGCGCCTCCCTTGCCCGAGCTGCTGGAGGTGCCTGCCCGGCCGACGGTGAAAGCCTCCTTGGTGGGACCGCTGTCGCCACCCCACCCGAAAAGGATGCCTCCCTTGCCACCGTGGCCGCCGCTGTATTTGCTGACCAACTCACCGCCGGCGCCGCCCTGGGCACTGGCTCCGCCGTGGGGGCCGATGAAGGTCGAGTTCTCTCCGGAGGTGCCGCCCTTCCATGCGGCTGCGGTTTCGTTGCCGGGCAAGCAGCCACCGCCACCGCCACCGCCTCCGGCCCCGGTCATGACTGCCGAGATCTGGGAAACGCCGTTGGGCACGATGAAGGGACTGGTGCCTGGTGCGCCGCAGGTCGCCGTGGTCTCAGCGTGGGCGGGAGCGGCCACACCCAGTAGCAGCCCGGCCGCCACCGCGACGCCCGTGACCCGAGTGATGAGCTGCCCGCTTCCGGTGTTGTGGGGCTGAGGGGTAGGGGTGTGCATGCGCTCTCCCGTGTGCGGTGGCTACGGATCTTGGGGGGCCGCCTCCAGCATATGACTACTCTCTGCGTTCTTATGGATACCTTCCGAAGCGGATTGTGGGTCGGCTGGCGACAGGAAGGCAGAGACGGGAGCGCGGAAGTCAGGCGGCGGCGGAACCTTCCGATCCGCTGCAGCCGCCAGCTGTTGGAGGAGCTGCGGCTGTTGAACGCCGCCGCCGTGGAGACCGCTACAAGGCCCCGGAGTCTGCCGCGGCGGCGGTGGTGCCGATCAGTCTCGAAGTCCCCGCGGACACGATTCCTTCGTACGCGCTACGTCGATCCAGCGTCGGGGGCGGGCTGATCTCGGGGCGCCGGGCGGAGCGGACGGGTGGATCAGGGAGTTCGGGTGAGGGGGAGGCCGGTGAGGAGGTGTCGGCGGAGGGCGGAGCCGCGGATGCCGATCTCGGGGAAGTCGTCGGGGCGGAGGGCGCCGCTGATCAGTAGTTCGGGGACCAGGAGGCTGCTGAGCGGGGCATCGGGCGTCGGGTCGACGAGGTCGCCGATGGGGGCGGTGGGGAGGTCGAGGTAGGCGGGAGCGAGGGTCCTGCCATGGAGGGTGCCGGCGACCAGGTCGGGGCAGAACTCGTTCCAGAAGATCGCCACGGTGGTGCGGAGATCGCCGTGGATCATCACCAGCTTCTCGGTCATGTCGCCGACGAAGGTATCGGCCGTCACGTGACCGAGCACGATCAGCTTTGTGTCGCCCGCAAGGTAGATGTTCTTCGCCCGCAGATCCCCCAGGACGATCAACGCGGCGGCGCCGTCGTCCACGTCGGTGATATTGCCGTCGACGGTCAGGTCGCCGTCCACGACGTACCCGGTGGCCACCTCAGGCGTGTCATCCCGCCACGGAGTCCGCTCGTGCTCGTCGAGAGGGAGTTCGCCGGTTACCGAGGTATGACCGGGAACGAGGATGTACTCCTCCTCGTACAGGTTCTTGTACGTGCCCTCAGGCAGCCCCCGCCGCTGGAACAGGTCCACGGCGTCGTCCCACGCAAGGTAACTGGTTCGCATACGCGCGACCGTAACACCCACCCCCGACACATCACGATGGGTTGACGGGGCGTGGATCACCGGTGGAGGAAGGTGCGAACGCGAACGAGCGGTCGTACGGCGGCCCAGGTGGCAGCGGCTCCTGGGGGACCCGACCGGGTGGCCCGGATCGGCCCGCGAAGGTCGATCCGGGCTCTGGCCTGGGTCAGCCCAGGTTCTTGATCTGGCCGTTCTGGATGACCCACTTCAGGTTCGTTGAGGGGTTGGTGCAGTCGCGCCACAGGTAGGCGGGGACCTTCACCTGGGAGTTGTCGCCGCCGCTGTCCAGGCAGTAGCCGGTGGCGACGTTCTTGATCTGGCCGTTCTGGATGACCCACTTCAGGTTCGTTGAGGGGTTGGTGCAGTCGCGCCACAGGTAGGCGGGGACCTTCACCTGGGAGTTGTCGCCGCCGCTGTCCAGGCAGTAGCCGGTGGCGACGTTCTTGATCTGGCCGTTCTGGATGACCCACTTCAGGTTTGCTGAGGGGTTGGTGCAGTCGCGCCACAGGTAGGCGGGGACCTTCACCTGGGAGTTGTCGCCGCCGCTGTCCAGGCAGAAGCCGGTGGCCTCCTTCCTCGCCTGAGCTGCGGGGTGCCCGGTAGAGCCTGAGGCCAGGGAGGTGCCGACGCCGGAGGCCAGGGCGAGGGTTGTGAGTACTGCCAAGGTGGCAGCCCTGGGCCGTCGGGCAGTCGTGGGTGCGACTGGTCGCATGAACGCTCCGATCTTCTGTCGCTGATGAGGCGGTCGTCATGTGAGCCGCCTCAACCATTTACTTACAGCACATGAATGACTACTGAAAGTAACGACACGTTGTTGGGTCGTTCTGGCATGGATGCGTTGCGAGGCGGAGGGGAGGTAGGAGCGTAACCTCCGGCCGACGTGCGCGGGCCGACGCCGGCGCGCCAGCCGGCGCGAGGGTCGCAGCCGGTCCGACGTCATCTTCATGGACAGTGGTGATCGTCGACAGCGATGTCAGCGGCGGCTGCTAGCTTCCGGGGCATGGCTGAAATGGTGGGGAGCGCGGCGCACGGGGCGGCGCTGGCGGAGCGGGTGGTCGAGGCGGTGCGACGGGAGCCGGGACGGTCGGTGCTCGCCTACCAGGACGTCCCGTGGGTGGCGGGAACCGCCAGACCGATGCCGGCGGACGCGCTGGCGGAGGCGGTCTTCCCGTCAGGGCGCCCGTTGCCACCCAGCCTGCGCGCATGGCTGGAGTTCGACACGAGCCTGCTGGAGCGCTTCGGCTGGTTCGCCCCCGGCGGAGGCTTCGCGCCCCGGCCGCTGGACCGGCTGGTGGGCGAGGAGATGGGCGCGCACTGGGGGGAGTGCTTCGCGCCGTTGGCCGATCGGTTCGCCGAGTGCTTCCTGCTGCCTGGAGGATCGGACTCCCGGCGGGTCCTGGCGGTGGGTGAGCCGGACTCCGAAGGGGAATGTCCGGTGCTCGCCGTCGACGTGGACGACCTGCCGTTCACCGGCCTGATGTACCCCGGCTTCGACGTCTACCTGGCCCACGCGGTGGGGATCGTCCGCCGCGACCTCCCGTCCTACACGGCCCTGGCCGGGGACACGGTGTACGGCCCCCGGATGCGCGAGCACTCCGCCCACTGGTTCGCGGGGGAGGTGTACGCCGGATACCCCTTCTGACCCCCGCCGCGCGTCGCGCCCGACGTCCCTCACGCCGCCCCGTATGACGGCGCAATGAGCCCCTCTCCTGTCATCGGCCGGAGAACGCGCCGAGCGCTCTTCCCGCGGCGCGCCGGAAAGGGGCCGCCCGCGCGCCGTCTGCTCACTCCGGACCTGGGATGGGGCGGGTCGATTCCCGTCCGCCCCCGCTACAAGGGAAGATGTGCCGCGACTTCGAGGAGCGTCGCGACCTGTCCGGCTGTCCGTGCCGCTCGGCCGGTGAACGCTCGGAGAGTCGGCGGGGCGACGTCAATGCACGGACGCGGCATGCGGTTCGGCGTGGGCAGCGCGTCGGCCGGACCCGGCCTTGCGCGCGGGGAGCGCGAGGCTGATCGCCGCGGCGAGGACGGCGACGGCACAGCCGATCACCAGGCTGACGCGGAAACCCGACTCGGAGGGCAGGGTGTGCCCGCCCATCCGCATGGTCATCTGAGACAGGACGACGCCGACCACGGCGGCCGAGACCGAGGTGCCGATGGAGCGCATCAGGGAGTTGAAGCTGTTGGCAGCGGCGGTCTCCGACTGGGGAACCGCGTTCATGATCAGTGTGGGCATCGCCCCATAGGCGAGTCCGACGCCCGTCGAGCCGACACAGGAAGCGATCATCAGACCCCAGGTCGATCCCATGACGGCCAGGGCCGCCCCGTAGCCGAGTGCGATGACCAGGCCGCCGACGATCAGAGTGGTCTTGGGGCCGCGAGCGGTCGACAGGCGCGCGCCCAACGAGGACACGGCCATCATCATCAGCCCCGAGGGAGCCATCCACAGGCCGGCGGCCAGCATCGACTGGCCGAGGCCGTACCCGGTCGCCGCGGGGATCTGCAGAATCTGCATCACGACCAATGACTGGGCGTACATCGCGAAGCCGATCAAGATCGAAGCCAGGTTGGTCAGCAGCACCTGACGGCGAGCGGTGACACGCAGGTCGACCAGCGGGTCGCCGGACCGCAACTCCCACCACCCCCAGGCCAGCAGGATGACCAGCGCGGTGCTCAGCAATCCGAGAGTGGTGCCGCTCGTCCACCCCCAGTCGGCGCCCTTGGACACGCCCAGCAGCAGGCAGACGAGGGCGGCGCCCAAACCGAGCGCGCCGACGTAGTCGAGGCGTCCTGCGGTCTGTGCCGGGGTCGCGGGCACGAGGAGCAGGATCAGGGCCGCGATCATCGCGCTCAGCGCGGCCGAGCCCCAGAACAGCGCGCGCCAGCTCATGTTCTCGACGACAAGGGCCGACAGCGGCAGTCCGAGAGCGCCGCCGATGCCCATGGAGGAGCTCATCAGCGCGATCGCGGAACCCAGCCGGGCAGGCGGCAGCAGGTCACGTAGCGCGCTGATGCCCAATGGGATCATGCCCATGCCCAGGCCCTGGAGGCCCCGGCCGACGACCATCGGGATCAGTGAGCCGGCCAGGGCGCAGACCACCGAGCCCGCGACCAGCGGCGCCGTGCAGGCCAGCAGCAGGCGGCGCTTGCCGTACAGGTCGCCGAGCCGTCCGATCACCGGCATGGCGACAGCGCCCACCAGCAGGGTGACGGTGATGGCCCACGAGGCGTTGGCGGCGCTGGTGTGCAGCAGCTGTGGCAGCTGGCCCACCAGAGGGACCACCAGGGTTTGCATGAGCGCGGCGACGATGCCGGCCGCCGCCAGTACGCCGACGATCCCGCCCGGGCGAGCGGTGGACGTGGGGTGTTCCACGTATCCCTCCTCTTCTCGACAGTCGAGTGATGATATGCACCATACACAAGACATGTAATATACATATGACATGTATGACGCATATCTCTGGGTGGGCTGCTGCCGACGAGCCGTTGCTCGATCGGGGGAGGAGTCTGCTGCTCAGGTCGGACCGGCGGGCAGCCGCGCCGGCGCGTGAATCGACCTCACGCATCGCGGGGTCCGTGTGGGGGAAGCGGCGAAGCAGACCCCGCCGGCCCCGAGGACGGTGGCGGGATGAGCGGTAGGCGCGGACCGTTTGCTGGGGCGCGCCTGTCTCACCAGGTTCGCGGATTATGCAGCATGCATACGATGTGCGTGGCACAGGGTTCGCTCGCTGCCGCGCACCGGGACGGAACACACAGGACGCGCATGAGGGGCGCAGGCGCCTTCGGGAGGACTGGCATGGACAAGCCCACGCACCTGATCGAGTACGAGACCATGCTGCTGGGGCGGCATCGTCCTTCGGTCTTCCTGCGTGCAGAACGCGAGGGCGGGCACCTGGACCGCAGCGCGTACACCCTGCTCAGCCGCATTGGACTGGAAGGCCCGATGTCCATCGGGCAGCTCAGCGAAGCGTTCGGCCTGGACGCCTCGACCCTCAACCGGCAGACCTCCGCCATGCTGCGCGCCGGGCTGGTCGAGCGCATACCCGATCCCGACGGGGGTATCGCCCGCAAGTTCCGCATCACCGCCGAAGGCGAGCGCTGCCTCAACGATGAGCGCGCCGCGAACATCCGCAGCCTGGAGAGGGTGCTGGCCGACTGGACGCCCGAGGAGGTCGCCGCCTTCGCCGCCTGCCTTCAGCGGTTCAACACCGACATCGAACGCCTCGCCGGAAAGCCCTGGCCCCGCCCCTGACGGGGCCGTGTGCCGGGTGAGGAGCGACCGCCGCTGCCTGCCGCTTAATCGCAGTGCATCCACTTGCCTTTCGGCGTGCCTCCGTGGACGAGGGGCTTGGAGCCGATCCTGATCGCCCCGGTGAACCGCACGCACAGATGGTCGGCGGAAGCGTAGACCGGGCCCGCGAACCACTTGTATTTCTCGCTGCCATTGGCGACCCCGATGTCGGGGTCGTCGTACTTCTTGTTCCCGTTCCTGTCGACGAAGAGCTCAACGTACATATAGCTCGTCTTTCCGACGTACGGGCCCGCCACCCGGGTAATGGCGCACTTCTTGTGCGTGATGCTGCTCTTGTACAGCGTGACGGTGCCGTACTCCTTCCCGTCCTTCGCCCCTTCGGTGATGGGATAGCTGGCCACCTTGTGGAACGGCCCTCGGCAGGTGCCTTGGGGAAAGGCCTGCGCGGGACCGGCGGACACCAAGGTGAGGGCGGCCGCGGCGGTCAAGGTCATGCCGCCCGCGACCCAACGGGTGATCTTCAAGGGTTCTCGCCTGACTGCTCAAGAGATAATCGTCGGACCATCTCAAGTAAGCAAATACGGACGTGATCACGCTAGCATGGCGGCCTTTGGAGCCCCTAACAGAATGATCTCCGTTGTCGTTGGTTAGCGCTTCCGCTGTGGCGACGACCGAGGTGCTGAGGGGGCGATCTCTCCCGCGCCCGGCGGCACGTCGCTGACCACGCACTCACCGCGAAGGCCGCCGACAAAGTGGTACAGTGGCGTTCCACTTGGTACTCCACTGTTCCAGTTCATGTCCAGGGTGGTCGCCTCTCCGTGTCCGACAAGAACCCCCTCCTTCGCTCCGATGCCCAGCGGAATCGCGATGCCGTGCTCGCCACGGCGATGCGTCTGCTCGGGCAGAAGCCCGAGGCGAGCATTCAGGAGATCGCCGACGCGTCCGGCGTCGGCCGCACCACCGTCTACCGGCACTTCCCCTCACGTGAGGATCTCGTCCGCGCGCTCTTCGCGATGGTCGTCGACGAGCAGCGGGCGGTCGTCGCCGCGGCCATCGCCGAGGGCGATACGGCCGCCGCGATCCTCCGCCGGCTCGGGCCCGAGATCGTGGGGATAGGTGAGCGCTATCGCTTTCTCGATACGCATCGCGACCTCGTCATCGACGACCCCCTGAAGCACCCCTCCCCGGCCGAGCCGCTGCTCGCCTGGCTGGTCGCCGCACACGGGCGGGGTGAGGTACGAACCGACCTGCCGCCGGACTGGTCGTACGCGATGATCCGCGCCCTCGCCGTCGGTGCGAACGAGGAGGTGGTCGCCGGGCGCAGGAGCCCGGAGGAAGCGGGGCGCCTGCTCGGTGACACGCTCGTCCGGGCGTTCACGACATGATCAGGGAAACCACGGCGACGTTCCTGTGGCGCTGCTCGCCATCGCGGAGGCGTTTCCCGGCAGCGCCCGCCGGACGTAGCTCACGGAAGCCGTACGTACGTCACGGGAAGCAGACGCGTCGTCATGCGTACCCGTCGACCGCATGTGAAGCATGAATCGCTGCTCCATATCCCCGGCCACCGCATTTCAGAACGGATTCAAGGCGTGAACATCGAAGAACTGCTGGCAGAGGGACGGCACATCGAAGGGCTCGATCTCTCGGGTGCGGCGCTCACCGATCTGCTGGCGGCGGAACCGTATGTCTTCAAAGACTGCGACCTGTCGGACGCCGACCTCGGGGAGGCCGACCTGGCGGGCTACGTCTTCGAGGGGTGCGCTCTCGTAAGAACCGATTTCCGCGGCGCGGACCTCGAAGGCGCCCGATTCAACGGCGGCGGAGGCGCGACGACCAGATTCGGCGGAGCCGAGTTGACCGACGCGGAATTCACCAGTGTCGACCTGTCGGGCGCGCAGTTCGGCAACGCGCTGCTGACGGACGCGCGCTTCACCGGCTGCCGCATGATCGGTGCCGCGCTGGGCGGATCCAGGGGGACGTCCTTCTCCGTCTCCCACTCCAATCTCACTCTGGCCGACCTGTCCGGATGTTCCTTCCGGAAGCAGGAGTTGGACGGAATCCGATTCGACGAGGCGAACCTCGCCGCCTGCGACTTCACCGGTGCCGTTTTCACCGACTGCCGCCTCATCCGCGCCAGGTTGGTCGGCACGAAGTTCGCCAGGGCCGACCTCCGGGGGGCCGACATAGGGGAACCTGACGACGGCCAACTCCGTGCTTTCGCCGGCGCCGTCATCAGTCCTGCCCAGGCCGCCGCCGTGCTCGCGGCACGTGGACTGACGGTTCTCTGAACAACTGCCACATCGCAGTCGCTGTTCTCATGACATGGGGCCAGGGCCTTGTCCTCACCCCCCTCGGCCGAACTGTCTGCCCTTTGGATCCCGCCGCTACGTCGCGGCGGTCACCACAGCGCGGCCGTGGACGTCATCGCCCAGGGTGTGGAGCGTCCGGCAGACCTCCGCCCGGCCTCTGTCGTCGCCGACGCCATGTCGGTCGCCGCGCGGCGTTCCCAGGCACCTCCAAGTGGAACTCAAGATCAACCTTTTAGCGTGCTCCGGGTGCGAAGAGCGTTGTTGGCGACCGGCCTGTTGGCCGTGACCCTGACCGGATGCGGGATGGCCGGGGTTCCCGGAATCTCCGGGACGGCAGAGGTGACGGACACGGCAGGCGGCGGACGAGGGAGTGATTCGGTGAGCGTGGAACAGGCCGGCATCGGAGAGATCGAACCTGGTGTGCTCAAGGGACGGGTGGTCGACGGTAAGGGCACACCGCTCGCCGGTGTGCAGATCGTGGCGGACAACCAACTGCTGTACAACAGCAACCTCATCGTGCCGACCGACGCCGAGGGCTTCTACCGCGTGGAGACGAATGTCGCGGCCACGTTCCATGCGACGGCCACGGTGACCCGTCAGTACAACGGGCAGACGTACTCGCTGGACCTGGCGCCCGATGACGACATGTCGTTCGCCGGGCCCACCGGCGCGATCAGGAACTTCACCTGGAAGCTCACCGGGCAGAGAGCCGACGGCCTGGGTGTCCACGGAAGCTCGGTGCTCATCTATCTGGACTACCGCGATCCGCAGGATCCGGAGGCGTACCTGCAGGACGAGAACGTGGAGCTCACGCTCACCCCCGAAGGGCCGTTGATCGACGGTTCCCAGGGGAGCACCATCACCCGGAAGTCGACCCGGACCGGGGACGGCTCGGGCGTGCACGACGTGCCCCTCGGCCGCTACCGGATCACCGCGACCTACGAAGGCCGCCCGCTCCGCGTCAAACCGCGCAATCGCGGGGAATACGCGCCCGAGATCGTCGCGGACTTCGAGACCATCATGACCGGCATCTACCAGATCAACCTGGAACTGGCGCTCTGAGATGAGCTCGGCCGGACAAAGAGGCAGGCGGCGATCCGTGCGAGCGTACGGTGGCCACGCATGTGATCCGGCGGTGAGAACGCGACGGGCGGGCGGTGGGATCCGTGGGGCACAACCCCGTGATCCGATCAGCGGATCACGGGGTCCGGCAGGGCTGCTGTGCGCGTTCTGATCTAGTCCGTGCCGCCGGCGAGGGCGATCTGCTTGACATTGGTGTTCTCGGTCACCCAGGTGGCCGAGAGGCCGCCTTCTTTGACGAGGGCGGTGCCGTCGGCTTTGAGGACGCCGATGCGGTTGCCCGCGAGGGCGATCTGGGTGATGCCGATGTTTTCGGTCACCCAGGTGGCTGACAGGCCGCCTTCTTTGACGAGGGCGGTGCCGTCGGCTTTGAGGACGCCGATGCGGTTGCCCGCGAGGGCGATCTGGGTGATGTCGGCGTTTTCGGTCACCCAGGTGGCTGACAGGCCGCCTTC
>BBYL01000020.1 GCA_001570385.1 Microtetraspora glauca
GGGTGATGACCGGCCGTTGCGGGTGCGGAACGCTGACACGTTGATCGCCGTGCTGGAGCGGCAGATCGGTACCGAACTCCTTGTTCTGATCAACGCCGAGTCCCTCCCCGACGACCCGGCCGGCGCTTCCGCATGCGACACGACCATCCAGGGCGCAACCGCGCAGGACACAACCACCCACGACAGCGCCGCCGCCACCGGAACGGGAACCCGAACGGGCACGGAAGCGGGCACAGAATCCGGAACGGAAGCGGCAGCGGGCACCGGAACGGGACCAGCAACGGGCACCGCGACGGACACCGAAGCGGGACCGGAAGCGGGACCAGCAACGGGCACCGCGACGGACACCGAAGCGGGACCGGCAGCGGGAGAGGGAGAGGGAGCAGTCACGGGAGCGAGCGTCCTCGCAAACACGGCTGGCGCCGCTCCGGAGACCGGATCCGCGGCGACGGACCCGACCACCGAGAGCGCCGCCACCACGGCGGTAGCAACCACGCCAGGTTCCGCCGCTGTCCCCGCGTCCGAGGCCGCCACTGCCGACGTGGCCGACGCTGCCGAGGACACGTGTGCCGCAACAGGCGCAGCTGAATCCGCACGTCCCGGCGAGCAAGCGAGTGATGGCGCTCCTCGGTCCGGCGGAGTGTCGGGCGTGCAAGCCGTACGAGAAGAGCTTGGTGCGGCCTGGGATGACCAGGCGTCGTCCCCCCATGAACCGACCTTCCCCGGAGCCGGGGCGGGACCGACATGGGATGAGCGCACGCCGTCCCAAGAAGGGCCGTGCACCACCCAGCATGAGCGCGCACCATTCCGAGAGGGGCCGGGCATGGCACAGCATGAGCGCACACCGTCCCAAGAGGAGCCGGGCACCACCCAGCATGAGTGCACATCATCCCGAGAGGGGCCGGGCACCACCCAGCATGAGTGCACATCGTTCCGAGAGTGGCGGAATGCGGTCCGAGATGACCAGCCATCGACCGTAGGTGAACGAGAGGCCGCATGGGATGGGTGGAGATCAGCCCAAGGTGGGCCGAGCACAACGCGGAACCAGCCGAGCACAACGCGGGACCAGCAGAGCGCGGCGCGGGATGAGCCGGGTCCGGCACAGGGCGAGCGGGTCTCTGATTGGGTGACGCCCGGTGGGCTGATCTCGGGCCGGAGGCTGCCCGGACTGCTGCTGGCCACTGGGCAGTTCCTGCCCGTCTCCGACATCCACCGCCTGGCCAACACCTCCACCCTCACCCGGCTGGTCATGAACGCCGACGGCGAGGTCCTCGACATGGGCCGCAAAGTCCGGCGCGCAACGGCCCCGCAACGCAAGGTCATCCTCAGCCGCTACGCCACCTGCATGGTCGATGGCTGCCACCTGCCCGCTCACCTGTGCCAGATCGACCACATCGACAACTGGAGCGACGGCGGCGCCACCGACCTGGACAAACTCGGACCCACCTGCCAGTTCCACAACCGCGACCGCTACCGAAACCCCCACCGCTACCGGCTCTATCGGGCCAGCAAGAACCGCTGGGCCTTCGCCTATACCGGCCCTCGGCCCACCACGGCCTTTCGCTAGGCCACGGCCCGTAGATCCACGGCCTGTGGACGAGCCGCCGGAACATACTCCGGGTACACGGATCGGGGGCGCAGGGCTGTGGCATTCGATGGCCATGGCAGCGAGTCCTGAGGGCTACGGATGCAGGAGCAGCGGGCGTCAAGGGCTGTGGAGTGCGACGGCTGCGGGGCTCGGGCTCTGAATCCCGTTGCCTTGGGCACTGGGCTGCGGGTTCGGCGGCTACGAGAAATGTGGCGCGGCCCCATGCGCGTGCGGCCCATGCGCGTGCGGCCCATGCGCGTGCGGCCCATGCGCGTGCACCCCATGCATGTACGGCCCCCATGCATGTACGGCCGCTGCGGTGCGACCCAAACGTGTGCGGGCTTAACGTGGGCTAAACGTGCGGGCTAAACGTGTACGGCCCGCGCCGGGTGGGCGCGGGCCGTCAGGATAGGCGTCATAGATCGGGCATGAGAGGTTCTGGCATCAAAGGCGATGCCGGGCGTGATCAGGCGACGGTCTCGGGCTCCTCGATCTCGTCGACGGTCCGGCGTGGGCCGGTGAACCACTTCCGCGCCGAAAGGGTCCACCACAGGGCGATGCCCAGCAGTACGGCGCCCACGGCGATCGGTGCGTAGTTCACGGACGTCCAGGCGAAGTCGTCGCTACCCGGCACGCCGGCGGGCGCGATCGGCAGGATGAAGTAGACCGAGATCACCGCGATCTCGACCACCGAGATCCAGCCGAGCACCTTGTACTTCGGCCCGAGCGTCCACGGTCCGGGCTGGAAGTCGGCCCCGGCGCGCAGCCGCAGCCAGATCGGGATGAGGAAGGCCAGATAGAGCCCGATCACCGCGATGGACACCACGGCCAGGAACGCCACGGGCGTGGTCGTGCCCTCGGGGGCGTACAGCGCGGGCAGCGTGATCAGCAACGCGACCGCGCAGCCGCCCAGGATGGCGTTGACCGGCGTGCGGTTGCGGTCCACCCGCGACCAGAGCCGCCAGCCGGGGACCGCGCCGTCGCGGGAGAACGCGTACGTCATCCGCGACATGGAGGTCACGCAGCTCATGCCGCAGAAGAACTGCCCGATCGTGGAGATGCCGAAGATCACCGTCGCGAGCGTGGATGACAACGACGACGTGAAGATGGCGCCGACGAAACCGGCTTCCTTGTTGACGGCATCTACGTCGGTCGCCGCGAACAGGAACGACAGCAGCAGGATCCAACCACCGATCGCCGAATAGAAGATCGACTGCCAAAGGCCCTTCGCCGCGGTCCTGGCCGCGCCGTGGGTCTCCTCGGAGACGTGGGCGCAGGCGTCGAACCCGGTGATCGTGTACTGCGTGAGCAGGAACCCGAGCGGCAGGACGTACAGCCAGAACGCGGGACCGGAGTCACCGGAGCCGAATCCCGAGTTGTTGAACCGCTCGAACAGGAAGCCCACGCTCTGGTGCTCCGACGGCCCGAAGATCAGGATGAGCACGACCGCCGCCGCGCCGAACACATGCCACCACACCGACACGTTCTGCAGGATCGAGATCAGGCGGTGGCTGAAGATGTTGATCAGCGCGTGCAGCACCAGGACGACGGCGAACAGCAGGAACGTCTGCCGCAGGGCGTCGCCCTGGGCCCAGCTGTCGCTGAAACGGCCGATGGTGATGTTCAGGAAGGTGGCGCAGCCGTAGTCGACACTGGCGGTCACCGCGATCAGGCCGATCAGGTTGAGCCAGCCGGTGAACCAGCCGTGGATCGGCTTGCCCAGCTTGGCGGCCCACCAGTAGATGCCACCCGCGGTCGGGTAGGCCGAGACCAGCTCCGCCATGCAGAACCCGATGATCAGGATGAATGCCGAGATCAGGGGCCAGCCTACGGAGATCGCGAGCGGTCCGCCGTTGTTCCACGCCTGGCTGAACGTCGTGAAGCAGCCGGCCAGGATCGAGATGATGGAGAAAGAGATGGCGAAGTTGGAGAACCCGCTCCAGGTCCGCGAGAGCTCCTGTTTGTAGCCGAGTTCGGCAAGTCGTCTGGCGTCGTCGTCGAGGGCTTGCGCCATGAGGCCTCCTCTAACTGGTGGGGGGTATCCGGCCGTCGATGAGATGGCCGAAGCTGGGGGCGTCGAGGTCGCGTACGGCTCGCGCGAACTTGGCGGCGGCCTCGGCGTCGAGATGGAAGTCGGAAAGTGCGCGGTTGCGGATGAGCCCGCAGTGCACGACGAACCACAGCGCCCAGGCGAGATTGGACATGATCGCGTTCAGCCGTACCCGCGGGGCGTGCCGGTCGTCGCCGAAGTACGCCCGCGTGAGCCGTACGACCTGATCGGGGTCGTAGTCGGCCTCGGCCGCGATGTCGCCGAGCTCGAAGCAGGGATCGTTGTCGCCGGAGAGCTGGTAGTCGACGATGCGGATCTCGGCACCGGCGTCGATCAGGTTCTGGGGGAGCAGGTCGTTGTGGCAGGGGACGGTGGGCAGCGGCGCGGCGGCGAGCGCGGCCTCGATCTCGGCGACCACCGGCAGCCGGTCCGTGTATCCCTCCGGGAGCGTCAACTCGTGCGTACGACAGATGGCGAGCAGCTCGTCGAGCTTCCGGAAGATCGAGAACGAGTTGGCGAACCGCGGTCCGGCGTGCAGGCGCCGGCATGCGGCGGCGACCTTCGTGATCGTCTCGGGGGTGCTCATCACGGCGACGTCGAGGGTGACGCCGTCGATGTACTCCAGGACCATCGCGCCGGGCAGGACGTGGAGGACCTGGGCGCCCACACCGGTGGCCGCGGCGCACAGCGTGTTGGCGATCTCCTGGTGAAGGGGGATGCCGAGGCCGGTCTCGGCGATCCGGGGGTCCAGTACGCGCAGTAGCCAGCGGTCGCCGTCCTCCGTCTCCACACGCGCGATGTGGTGACTGAATCCGCCCTTGATCGTCGTGTGGGTGACCGGCCGACCGGCCCAGTCCGCGACGAGCGCCAGTGCGTCCTGAACGAGGTCTGGCATGGGCGACTCCTTTTGGTCTACCTTCAGACCATTGATCCGATTCTGCAGGCGGGGTGTTACGGAATCAAGCAGCCTCATGTGACATCTGAGGTCGCGGGAAAGGTGCCGATGTCGCGAATTCCAGCCGACGCTCGGGCGGTCGTCATCGGTGGTGGTGTGGCGGGGTGCAGCGTCGCCTACCATCTGGCCAGGCTCGGCTGGACGGACGTGATCCTCGTCGAGCGGCACGACCTGACCGAGGGCACCACCTGGCACTCCGCCGGATTCGTCGGCCAGCTCAGGTCCACCGTCACGCAGACTCGCATGATCATGTACTCCGCCGGGCTCTATCCCGAGTTGCGCGAGCTGACCGGCCTCGACCCCGGATGGCACGGCGTGGGCGGGCTGCGCCTCGCGACGACGCCGGAACGCCACGAGGAGCTCCTGCGTCAGGCGGCGGCGGCCGAGGCATACGGGCTCGATATGGAGGTGCTCGACCAGGCGGGGACGCTGGACCGGCTTCCCCTGCTGGAGGTCGCCGACGTGCGCGCCGCGCTGTGGCTTCCCGGCGACGGCTGGCTCGATCCCGCACGCCTGGGTCTGGCGCTGGCCGAGGGTGCCCGCCGGCTCGGCGTACGGATCTTCACCGGAGTCGAGGTCACCGGCATCGACGTGGCCGAAGGGCCCGGGGGCGCCGAGGTGCGTGCCGTACGGCTGCGCGACGGGTCGGGTGGCGGGGCGGGTGGAGAGTCGGGTCGAGAGTTGGTGGTGCGGACCGGGACGGTGGTGAACGCGGCGGGGGCGGCGGCGGGTGTGGTCGGCCGGCTGGCGGGCGTGAACGTGCCGATCGTGCCGATCAAGCACCAGTACGTCGTCACCGCGCCGAAGGGCGTGCCGGCGGAGACGCCGACCGTGCGGGACCCGGACAACATCGTGTATTTCCGGGAGGAGGACGGCGGCATCCTCGTCGGGGGTTACATCAGGACTCCGCAGGTCTGGGACACCGCCCGCCCGCTCGCCGAACCCCGCACGCTCTTCGCCCCCGATATGCCGAAATTTCAGGAATCGTGGTTATCGGCGGTGCGACGGGTTCCCCTCCTGGGCGACGTCGGGACCGGGCGGGACGCGGGCGAGTTCCGCAGCGTCGTGCACGGCCCCGAGGCGTTCACCCCGGACGGCGAGTTCCTGCTGGGGGAGACCGCGACGCGAGGATTCTGGGTAGCCGCCGGATTCTGCGTGCACGGCCTGGCCGCCGCGGGCGGCGTGGGCAAGGTCATGGCCGAGTGGATCGTCGACGGCACGCCCGAATACGACGTCTTCGGAATGGACATCCACCGATTCGGCGGGCACGCGCGCTCGTCGCGGTGGGCGCGTGCCAAGGCGCTCGACTCGTACAGCAAGTACTACGACATCGTCTATCCGGGCGAGGAGCGCACCGCCGCCCGCCCGCTCCGCAGGTCACCCGCCTGGGTACGGCACACCGAGCTGAAGGCGTCCTTCGGGGAGAAGGCGGGCTGGGAACGCGTCAACTGGTTCGAGTCCAACGCCGATCTACCGGACTCCGATGGTGTGGCGGCTGACAGGCTGTGCGCCGAGACCCTCCCGGCCGCCGAGACCGTGACCACGGGGGTGGAGACCGTCGGGACCGCCGAGGCCGTGGGGTCGGGGGCTACCGAGCTCGGGGCCGGGGCCGCGCCGAGGGGGTGGGCGGGGAGGGTCTGGTCGCCCGCGATCGGACGCGAGTGCCTGGCCACCCAGAACAGCGCGGGGCTCTTCGACCAGACTTCCTTCGCGAAACTCGAAATTTCCGGTCATGGCGCATTGGCCATGCTCGAACGTGCCTGCGCCGGACGGATCGACCGGCCGATCGGCACCGTCGTCTACACCCAACTCCTCAACGAGCGTGGCGGCATCGAGGCCGACGTGACCGTGACCCGGCTCGCCCGGGACCGGTTCCGCCTGGTCACAGGTACGGCCTTCGGCGTCCACGACGCCGCCTGGCTGCGCCGCCGGCACATCGCAACCGACGCTGAGAGCGGGCTCGAAAGCAGAGCCGAGAGCGAGATCGGGAACGGTGCCATGAGGGGGAGCGGGAGTGGTGTCGAGAACGGTGCCGGGAACGGTGCCGGGAAGGCGATCGAGAACGGCGTCGAGATTCGGGACGTCACCTCGGCGTACGCCTGCTACTGCCTGTGGGGTCCGAAGGCGTACGACATCCTGAGTGGCCTCACGGACGACGACCTGACATTCGGCTACCTGCGAGCGCGTGAGATCAGCGTCGGCCACGTTCCCGTGCTGGCCCAGCGGGTGACCTTCGTGGGCGAGTTCGGCTGGGAGCTCTACTGCCCGGTCGAATACGGCCTGACCCTGTGGGACACGCTGATGGACGCCGGGCTGCCGCACGGCATGCTCCCCGCCGGTTACAAGGCCATCGACGCGTTGCGGCTGG
Source organism: Microtetraspora glauca (assembly GCA_001570385.1). Lineage (GTDB taxonomy): Bacteria > Actinomycetota > Actinomycetes > Streptosporangiales > Streptosporangiaceae > Microtetraspora > Microtetraspora glauca. Next base: position 6,962 of record BBYL01000020.1, read on the forward strand.
AGAAGGGCTACCGCGTCTGGGGCCTGGACATCACGCCCGAGACGACACCGCTTGAGGCCGGTCTCGGCTTCGCCGTACGCGAGGAGACGAGGACCGCGCTGCCCGAGCCCCGGCAGACGCTGCGCTGCCTGATCGTGGACGATCCCCGCGAGGTCTGTCTCGGCGGCGAGCCGATCAGGCCCGTCCATCACGACGGCCCGCCATCCACGCGGCCGTTCGCATCCTCCGCGTCACCGACATCGTCATCCGGAGCCTCACCAAAGCCGACCGCGCCGACCACATCGATCACGCCGACCCCGTCGATCTCGCGGGTTACCAGCGGCGGGTACGGCTACCGCGTCCACCGCTCGATCGCGTACGCGTACCTGCCTGTCGAGATCACCGGACGAGTGGAGATCGGGATCAACGGAGGGTGGGTGGGGGCGCGGATCGTGTCCGAGCCGCCCTACGACCCCGGAAACACCCGCATCCGAAGCACGCCCTGGCAGGAGGCGTGATCTCCGGCATGCGGCGGCGAGTGATCGACTCGGTGAGAGTGGCTCCGACGATCTGTGCGTGAACGCCAACGCCCACCTGATCAGGGCTCTCGGTTGTGAGTTCGAGGCTGCCCTGACCATGAACGTCGGGGACGCCGGCAGTTACGCCCGGATCAGCGCTTCGTCGCGTGAACGCGGTCACTTTCGGGAGCGCTCCAAGAATGCTCCGGGAGTGAACGCTCGACCTCGCCCGATCACGGGGGCAGTTCGGCCCGGGTGGGCAGGCCCTGCCATGGGCTCGGGCTGGCCACGGCGAACGCGGCCACGGCGATGCCCCGCTTGAGCCGGTCGGCCGGATGCAGCCCGTCGAGCATCGCGCTCAGATATCCCGCCACGAAGGCACCACCGACCTCGGTCGCGTCCACCGCCGTGACGGGGGCGGCCTGGGTGTCGTAGCGCAGCCCGTCCACTGTCGCGCTCGCCCCCTTGGACCCCCGGCTGACGACGAGTTCGGGGATCGTGCCGATCACGGAATCGACGAGGCTCAGTTCGTCCTGATTAGCGAAGAGCACGTCGGCGGACGCGGCCAGCTCGGTCAGGCCCTGCCGCGCCTCGTCCACGCTCTCCCAGAGGTACGGCCGGTGGTCGACGTCCACGGAGACCAGGACGCCCGCGTCCCTCGCCAGCTTGACCGCGTGGTGGACCGCGCTCCAGGAGAACCCGCTCAGCGCGAGCGTGATGCCGGTGACGTGCAGGATCCGTGCCGACTGTACGGCCTCGGCCGGCACGTCGCCGGTGGAGAGCCGCGATCCGGCCGATCCCGCCCGGTAGTAGACGGCGTGCGTCGCCCGCCCGATCCGGCGTTGCCGTACGACCAGGCCGGTGGAGGCCGTCTCGTCGACCCGGACGGAGGAGACGTCCACCCCCTCGCCGCGCAGCGTCGTCAAGGCACGGGCGCCCAGTTCGTCGGAGCTGACCCGACCCAGCCAGCCGACGGAATGTCCCAGCCGGGCCAGCCCGACCGCCATGGTCAGCTCGGGCCCTTCCATGTCGAGCCGGGCGGTGCCGTCGTGCCGGAGCCGGTCGGCGGACACGACGCCGAGAACCTCGCCGAGCGTGAACACCTCCGACCCGGCGGCCGGCAGCATATTGACGGTAGAAACAGTCATGTATGTCTTTCTCCGCGATCGATCGCGAACGATGCGGAAAAGCATGACAGAGGCGGCTCCGCGTCGGGAAGTGTCAGAGCGATCAAGAACGCTGTCGTATGCCCCTCGCCGCGCCCCGAGACCGAAGGGCGCTCGCGGGTGGCCCGGAAGTTCGGCGGGGCAACGAGATCCGAACGGTCCGGCGGCTGAGTTCGCCGTGTGGGCGGGCCGGCGGGGGTGCCGACGCGGGGCGTGTCTCAGATGTCGCACTGCGAAGATCGCTTCGGCCTTGCCCTCCACCACGCCCTCGGCCTTTCCTTCCACCAGGCCTTCCGCCCTGGCCTTGGCTACGTTGTCGCGGGCCAGTCGCTGAGGAATTCACGGGTTTCGGTCTGCATGAGATTCTCCAGGTGCTCCCAGATCTTGTGGGGCAGCGCCGCCACGTCCCATGTCAGTATCGGGTCATTGATCTGGGGTTCCAGATCGAATGCCGGAGATCTAGTCGCCGAAGGCGTCGACGGCGGCCTGGCAGAACGCTTTGAGATCGTCCGGCTTGCGGCTGGTGATCAGCGTGTTCGCCCCGTCGGTGTCGACCACGACCTCCTGGTCCACCCAGTTCGCCCCCGCGTTGCGCAGGTCGGTCCGGAGGCTCGGCCACGAGGTCACCGTACGGCCGCGGACCGCGTCGGCCTCGATCAGCGTCCACGGTCCGTGGCAGATGGCGGCCACGGGCTTGCCCGCGTCGAAGAACGCCTTCGTGAACTCGACGGCCTTGGGCTCCGCACGGAGCATGTCGGGGTTGGCTACCCCGCCGGGAAGGATCAGCCCGTCGAACTCCGAGGCGGAGACCTGGTCGAGAGTCGAGTCGACCGGGAACGACTCCGCCTTGTCCAGGTGATGGAACGCCTGGATCGTGCCCGGATCGGTGGAGATCAGTCGAGGGTTGCCGCCCGCGTGCTGTACGGCCTTCCACGGCTCGGTGAGCTCGACCTGCTCGACGCCCTCCGGGGCGACGAGGAACGCGATCGTCTTGCCCTGGATCATGTCTGCTCCCTCGTGCCGGTTCACCTGCGATTTCTTCGGTTTTCGACCGACCTGCCCAGCGATCGGGGATCTATGCGGGAACGTGGGTAGAGGACCGGCATGCCATTGTTCGTCGGCACCTCCGGCTGGCAGTACGCCGACTGGGCAGACCGGCTGTACTCCGGAGTGCCGCATCGGCTCTGGCTCGAAAGGTACGGCGAGGCGTTCTCCACGGTGGAGAACAACAACGCCTTCTATCGGTTGCCGTCACGGGAGACCTTCGAGTCGTGGGGCGAGCGCACTCCCGGCGATTTCGTCATGGCGGTCAAGGCGAGTCGTTTCCTCACCCACATCAAGCGGCTCAAGGATCCCGAGGAGCCGGTCGAACGGCTGCTCGGGGTGGCGGAGGGCCTCGGTTCCAAACTCGGTCCGATCCTGCTGCAGCTCCCGCCCACGCTGGCGGTGGACTGTGAGCGGCTCCACCACTGTCTGGCGCGGTTCCCCGGCAAAGTACGGGTGGCGGTGGAGTTCCGGCACACCTCGTGGTGGACCGAAGAGGTGCGCGAGACGCTGGGCGAGTTCGGCGCCGCCCTCTGCTGGGCCGACAGCCGGGGCCGCCCGCTGAACCCGCTGTGGCGGACCGCGCGCTGGGCCTACCTGCGGCTCCACGAGGGACTGGCCCGGCCGCTTCCCTCGTACGGTGACCGGGCGTTGCGCTCGTGGCTGGACCGGCTGGGGGACGTACCGGACGCCTACGTCTACTTCAACAACGATCACGGCGGCGCCGCCGTACGCGACGCGCTGCGGTTCGCCGACCTGGCCCGCCACGCCGGTCGCCGCGTGAGCCGTACCGGCGTCGAGGGCTCAGCCGAAGAGGCGGCCGGAGACTGAGGCGCCTGACTCCGTCATGTCGCGGCCGGTCAGGCACTGTGCTCGACGGCCAGCCGGGTGAGCTCTACCCGGGACCGGATGTCCAGCTTTCTGAAGATCTGCCGCAGGTGGAACGCCACCGTGTGCACGCTGATGAACATCTGCTCGGCGACCTGGCGATTCGTCCATCCCTGCGCGACCAGGAGTGACACGGCGCGCTCGGTGTCGGTGAGGCTGTCCCACCCGGTGACCGGCCGGTCGGCGTAGCTCCAATGGCGGCGGCGCACTCCCTCCTGGCGCAACCGGCGGCGGACCCGGGCGGTGTCCCGCGTGGCGGCCGACTCCCCGTATCCGGCGAGGGCGCGGTTCAGGCTCTCGATCCCGGCCGCCTGGTCGCCGGTACGGCACAGGAGCACCCCGAGGTCCTCCTCCGCCGAGGCCCGCGACCAGGGATCGGCGGCTCGGTCCGCCGCCAGCGCGAGCGCGCGGGGATCGCCGTCGATCAGGCCGCGCGCGTGTGAGACTCCGGCGCGGGGAACGCCGGGATGGCCTGCGGGCAGCCGGTCCAGGGCGGTCGCGACGAGCTCGGCCCGCCTCAGGTCGCCGGTGCGGAGCGCGACGCGGACCAGCCAGACGGCGCAGCCGGGTTCTCCGGCGAGCACCCATGGATGCCGTGCCAGCCCGGAATAGACGTCATCCCGGAGCATCTGCTCCATCGCGCGTTCCGCGCCCTCGCCCGCTTCGGTCACGCGCCCCGAGGCCATGGACCGGATCAGGTCGTCGCCGCCGGGACACGCCCGTACGGACGGGTGGCCGGGAGACCGGGCCGGCGCGTGGGCGAGCGCCGCGCGCAGATCGCCGCGCCGCAGTGCGACCGTGACCAGCACGGACGCCGCGAGTGAGCCGATCAGGCCGGTCGCCGGGGTGCCGTCGGCGCGCAGGCACGTCCGCGCGTCGGCGGCTGCCTCGTCGAGCCGTCCCGACGCGAGCGCCGTACGGGCGCGCAGGACGGCCTGGCCGCGCGCCCGGTCCGCGTCCGTCCAGCCGGTTTCGGCGGCCGGAGCCGGCGCCGTCGCCGAGGCCGGGGGTGTGGCGGGAGCCGTGCCGAGGAGGGAACGCGCCTCGTCCGGCCTGCGGGCGTCGGCGAGCAGCAGGGCGAGGGCGAACCGCTCCTGTCCGGCGGCCACGCCGTCGCTGATCTCGCTGATGTCGCTGCTGTCCCGGTCTCCGGCGCCCCCGTGGCCGAAGTGGCCGAAGTGGCCGAAATCATCGGGTCCGCCGAGACGGTCGGCGCGACCGGAACAGCGTTCGGCCTGGTGGCAGAGGGCGAGCCGCAGCGGCCGGGGCAGGCCGGTCAGCACGGCCCGCCAGACCAGCTCGTGCCGGAAGGCGAGATCGTCCCGGACCGCCACCAGCAGGCCGGCCGCGAGCGCCTCCTCCAGCGCGGGGAGCAGCATCGCGGGGGACGCGCCGAGCAACTCGGACACGTCGTCGGGCGAGAACGACCGCCCGAGGACGGCGGCCGCCTCCACCAGGTGGCGGGCCTCGCGGCCCAGCCCGTCCAGGCGGTGCCGTACGAGCACTCGTACGCGGCGCGGAAGCACGGGGGACAGCAGCCGGGCGCATCCGCCCGCGACCTCGACCGCGCCCTCGTCGCGCAGCCCGTCGACGAGCTCGACCAGCAGGTACGGGTTGCCTCCCGCGCCGGAGGCGAACGCGAGCAGTTCCGGTTCGGGCCGGGCGTCCAGCAGGTCGGCCACGATCCGGGCGACGGCGTCGTCCGGCAGCGGGCCGAGCGTCATCCTGTGGGCGCCGTGCCGTTCCAGGACGTCGAAGAGTCGCTCCGCCTCGTGCCTCTGGCCGCCGGTCGAGCGGGCGAGGATCCAGGCGAGCGGACGGGACGACAACCGGCACTGGAGGGTGCGCACCGCCATGAGTGTGGCCGGGTCGGCCCAGTGGAGATCGTCCAGCGTGACCAGCAGTGGGCCGGTGGCCATCCGCTTCTCCATGTGGATCCGCAGGCGTTCCAGCCGGGTCTCCAACCCCTCGGAAGCGGGGTCGTCCTCGGCGGGCATGTCGTCGAAGGCGGACAGGATCGGGTTCAGGGGGATGAGCCGGTCGAGTTCCTCGGCGCCGCCCGTCGCCAGGCCGAACCCCCGCGTGGACGCCTGCGCCGCCGCCCGGGTGAGCAGGGTCGTCTTGCCGGTGCCCGGCTCGCCGTCGATCAGCAGGACGCCGTCCTCGCCGGTTCCCGCCCGTTCCAGCACCCCGGCGACGGCGGCCTCTTCGCATGCGCGCATCGCATGTCCCCCGAAAGATGTCATGCCGCGAAATACCTGGTCAGTTGATGTGACGGCTACCCGTATCCGTGACGACTACACGATTTGACGGTGTGGCCCGGCGACCGGCGGGCGACGCTCAGAAGAGGGCCCGCCGCGTGAAGGCGCCTCATGAGGGCATGTCGGACCCCGCGATGGCGCGCGCCATCGGACCAGGACGTACGTGCCGGGGTGTGCCCGGACGGTCAGGCAGTGTCAGGCAGTCAGGTGAGGGAGCACCGCATGGCGAAGGCAGTCGGCATCGATCTGGGCACCACGAACTCCGTGATCGCGGCGATGGAAGGCGGGCAGCCGTCGGTGATCCCCAACGTGGAGGGATCGCGGACCACCCCCTCGGTGGTGGCGTTCACCGACCAGGGCGAACGGCTCGTCGGCCAGCTCGCCCGGCGGCAGGCGATCCTGAACCCGAAGGGCACGATCTACTCGTCCAAGCGCTTCATCGGACGCCGCTACGACGAGGTCACCAGCGAGATGAACGCGGTGTCCTTCGACGTGGTCGAGGGACCCGGCGGCGCGGTGCGCTTCCAGGTGCGCAACAAGCAGTACGCCCCGGAGGAGATCTCCGCCCTGGTGATCAGGAAGCTGGTCGCGGACGCCGGGAAGTTCCTCGGCGAGAAGATCACCGAAGCCGTCATCACGGTGCCCGCGTACTTCAACGACGCCCAGCGGCAGGCCACCAAGGACGCCGGCAAGATCGCCGGCATCGAGGTCCTGCGGATCATCAACGAGCCCACCGCGGCCGCCCTGGCGTACGGGCTGGACAAGAAGGAGAACGAGACCATCCTCGTCTTCGACCTCGGCGGCGGCACGTTCGACGTGAGCATCCTGGACATCGGCGAGGGCGTGGTGGAGGTCCGCTCCACCTCCGGGGACACCCACCTCGGCGGCGACGACTTCGACCGCAGGGTCGTCGACCACCTGGCCGACGAGTTCCAGCGGCAGGAGGGCATCGACCTCAGGCGCGACCCGCAGGCGCTCCAGCGGCTGTTCGAGGCGGCGGAGAAGGCCAAGGTCGAGCTGTCGTCGGTCACCCAGACCACGGTCAGCCTGCCGTTCATCACCGCGGACGCCAACGGCCCCAAGCACCTGAACACGACGCTGATGCGCTCGACCTTCGAGCAGATCACCGCCGACCTGGTGGAGCGCTGCACCAAGCCGGTGGAGCAGGCGATGGCCGACGCGAAGCTCACCCCCGACGACATCGACGAGGTCATCCTGGTCGGCGGCTCGACGCGCATGCCCGCCGTGCAGAACCTGGTACGCCGGATGACCGGGGGCAAGGACCCCAACATGACCGTCAACCCGGACGAGGTCGTGGCCATCGGCGCGGCCGCCCAGGCGGCGATCATCAAGGGCGAGGTCAAGGACGTCCTGCTGCTCGACGTCACCCCGCTGTCGCTGGGCGTCGAGACCCTCGGCGGAGTGATGACCAAGGTCATCGAGCGGAACACGACGATCCCCGCCCGCCGGACGGAGACGTTCAGCACGGCGGAGGACAACCAGAGCGCCGTGGACGTGATCGTGCTCCAGGGCGAGCGCGAGCGGGCCGCGGACAACCGCGTCCTCGGCCGGTTCCGCCTGGAGAACATCCGGCCCGCGCAGCGCGGTACGCCGCAGGTCGAGGTGACGTTCGACATCGACGCGAACGGCATCCTCAACGTGTCCGCCAAGGACAAGGACACCGGAGGGGAGCAGCGCATCACGATCAGCGAGAGCTCCAACCTGGACAAGTCCGAGGTGGACCGCATGGTCGCCGACGCCGAGCAGCACCGCGGGGAGGACACCAGGCTCCGCGAGTTGATCGACGCGCGCAACGAGCTGGACACGGTCGCCTACGCCGTCGAACGCCGGGTGAACGAGCTCGGCCAGGCGGTGCCCGTACACGAGAAGGCGCGGGCGGAGACGCTGGTCACGGACGCGCGGCAGGCGATCAAGGAGGAGGTGCCGATCGACCGGCTCCGCTCCCTCACCGCCGAGCTCCAGCAGGTCTACCACGGTCTCGGCGCGTCCTCGGCGGCTCAGGGGCCTCCCGGGGAGGCCGGGCCGGGCCGCCCGCCCCGAGGCGAGGGCGGCGAGGACGTCATCGACGCCGAGTTCACCACCTCGGACTGACCCATGGCCGAGCGCGAGGAGGGCAGGCCCGGGGGCCACGACGAGAACCGGAACGAGGTCGCCGAGAACGAGGTCGACGAGAGGGTGGCCGAGCTGGAGGGCCGGTGGTTGCGCGCCGTCGCCGAGCTGGACACCGTACGCCGCCGGATGGCCGGGGACGTGGAGCGGCAGCGCATGGAGGAGCGGACCAGGGTGGCCGCCGAGTGGCTGCCCGTGCTCGACAACCTCGAACTCGCCCTGCGCCATGCCGGAGACGGCGCTCTCGGTCCCGCCGACGCGGTGATCGAGGGCGTACGTGCGGTGCGGGACCAGGCGGTCGCGGTCCTGAGCAGGCTGGGCTTCCCACGCCAGGACGTCGCCGGGCAGAAGTTCGACCCGGCCCTGCACGAGGCGGTCGGCGCCGTACCCGACCGGGACGCGGCGCCCGGGACGATCGTCGAGGTCGTACGGCCGGGCTACGGCGACGCGGAGCACCTGCTCCGGCCGGCGTCCGTGGTCGTCTCCACGAAGGCGGACTGAGGGCGGACTGAGGGCGGACCGATGGCGGGTGACTTCTACGAGGTACTGGGCGTTCCGCGGACCGCGAGCCAGCAGGAGATCCAGCGCGCCTACCGCAAGCTCGCCCGGTCCTACCACCCCGACGTGAACAAGGATCCGGGTGCCGAGGACCGCTTCAAGGAGATCTCGGAGGCCTATCAGGTGTTGTCCGACCCGGAGACGCGCAACCGGTACGACGCGTTCGGCCCGGACTTCCGCCAGGTGCCCCCGGACGTGGACCCCGAGACGTGGGCCCGCGCCCGCGCCGGAGCCGGGGCCAGGGCGGGTGCCGGGGCACGCGGCGCGCCCGAGTGGGAGTTCGCCGGCGGCGACTTCGCGGGCGGGGACTTCGAGGACATCCTGGGCGGGATCTTCGGCGGTCGCCGGGGCGGCCGCCGGTGGGGGCCGGTACCCGGCGCCGACCAGGAGGCCGAGATCACGGTCACGGTCGAGGACGCCTACCGGGGCGCCCGCCGCTCGCTCACGCTCCCCACCGGCCGGAGAGTCGACGTCTCCATCCCCGCCGGGGTCACCGAGGGGCAGCGCATCAGGCTGGCCGGTCAGGGCGGCCACGGCAGCGAGGGCGCGCCCGCGGGCGATCTCTACCTCATCATCAGGATCGCGCCGCATCCCCGCTACGAGGTCAGGGGCAGGAACATCCACGTCGCGCTCCCGCTGTCCCCCTGGGAGGCGGCGCTCGGCGCGACGGTCGCGGTCGACACGCCGGGCGGTGAGGCCAAGGTGCGGGTCCCTGCCGGGACGTCCACCGGCCGTCACCTGCGGTTGCGCGGCCGGGGCCTGCCCAACCCGCGCGGCACGCCGGGCGACCTGCTCGCGGAGGCCAAGGTCATGGTGCCGCCGCATCTCACCGACGAGGAGCGGCGGCTGTTCGAGGAGCTGTCCGCGGTCTCCGGCTTCGACCCGAGGAGCCGCCGATGAGCTACGCACTCGTCCGGATGGACCTGCCGCGGATGGACCTGGACACGTTCGCGCGGGCCGCGAACCTGCATCCCGAGCTCGTGCGGCGGCTCGTCGCACTCGGGCTGCTCGACGCCGCGCCCGACGCGACCGGCCGGCTCTGCCTCGCTCCGTCACAGCTCGCCGTGGTCGCCCGGATCCAGCGGCTGCGCGCCGGTTTCGCCGTCAACTACGCCTCGGTCGGCCTGGTGATCGACCTGCTCGATCGCGTGGCCGAACTGGAGGCCGCCCTGCGAGCCCGCTCGCGTACGACCGGAGGTTGATCATGGACCCGAACAGGCTGACCCAGAAGTCGCAAGAGGCCCTGAACGACGCTCAGGCCGTGGCGGTGCGCCTCGGGCAGACCGAGGTCGACGGCGAGCATCTCCTGCTGGCATTGCTCACGCAGCCCGAGGGCCTCGTGCCGCGCCTCCTGTCCCGGGCCGGGGCCGACCCCGGCAAGCTGCGTACGGAACTGGAGGAGAATCTGGGCCGCCGCCCCTCGGTGAGCGGGCCGGGCACGACCCCGGGGCAGGTCTTCGTCACCCAGCGGCTGTCCCGGGTGCTCGACGCCGCCGATCGGGAGGCCGGACGGCTCAAGGACGACTACGTGTCGGTCGAGCACCTGGTGCTCGCGCTGATCGACGAGGGCCCGGAGACTCCGGCGGGCCGCCTGCTGCGCGAGCAGGGCCTCACCCGGGAGCGATTCCTGCAGGCCCTCACCGACATCCGCGGCCACCAGCGGGTCACCTCCGCCACGCCCGAGAGCGCGTACGAGGCCCTGGAGAAGTACGGCCGCGACCTGGTCGCGGACGCGGCGGCGGACAAGCTGGACCCGGTCATCGGCAGGGACAGCGAGATCCGCAGGGTGGTCCAGATCCTGTCCAGGAAGACGAAGAACAACCCGGTCCTCGTCGGTGACCCCGGCGTCGGCAAGACGGCGATCGTCGAGGGGCTGGCGCAGCGGATCGTACGCGGCGACGTGCCGGAGGGCCTGCGCGACAAGACGATCTTCAGCCTGGACATGGGCGCGCTCATCGCCGGGGCCAAGTACCGCGGCGAGTTCGAGGAGCGACTCAAGGCCGTGCTCGGCGAGGTGAAGGCGGCCGAAGGGCGGATCCTCCTGTTCGTCGACGAGCTGCACACCGTCGTGGGCGCGGGCGCCACCGAGGGCGCGATGGACGCGGGGAACATGCTCAAGCCGATGCTCGCCCGCGGCGAGCTGCACATGATCGGCGCGACGACCCTGCAGGAGTACCGCAAGCACATCGAGAAGGACGCGGCCCTGGAACGCAGGTTCCAGCCGGTGCTCGTCGACGAGCCGTCCGTCGAGGACGCCATCTCCATCCTCCGCGGGCTGCGCGAACGCCTGGAGGTGTTCCACGGCGTGAAGATCCAGGACGGCGCGCTGGTCGCCGCGGTCGTTCTCAGCCACCGGTACATCTCCGACCGCTTCCTCCCGGACAAGGCCATCGACCTCGTCGACGAGGCGTGCGCGATGCTCCGTACCGAGATCGACTCGATGCCGGCCGAGCTGGACGAGCTGACCCGCAGGGTGATGCGGCTGGAGATCGAGGAGGCGGCGCTCGCCAAGGAGACGGACCCCGCCAGCCGGACCCGGCTGGAGGACCTGCGCAAGGAGCTGGCCGACCTGCGGGCCGAGGCCGACGCGATGCGGGCGCAGTGGGAGTCCGAGCGGCACGCGCTGCGCAAGGTGCAGGGCCTGCGTGAGGAGATCGAGGCGGTACGCCGCGAGGCCGAGGTGGCCGAGCGCAGCTACGACCTCAACCGCGCCGCCGAACTGCGCCACGGCAGGCTGCCCGAACTGGCCCGGCGGCTCGCCGCGGAGGAGGAGCAGCTGGAGGCCAAGCAGGGCAGGAGCCGGCTGCTGCGCGAGGTCGTGACCGAGGAGGAGATCGCGGCGATCGTCGCGCGCTGGACGGGCATCCCGGTCAGCCGCCTCCAGGAGGGCGAGCGGGAGAAGCTGCTCCGCCTGGACGACATCCTGCACGAGCGTGTCATCGGCCAGGACGAGGCCGTGCAGCTGGTCGCCGACGCCGTCATCCGTGCCAGGTCGGGCATCAAGGACCCGCGCCGGCCGATCGGGTCGTTCATCTTCCTCGGGCCGACCGGCGTCGGCAAGACCGAGCTGGCCAAGGCCCTGGCCGCGGCGCTCTTCGACACCGAGGACAACATGGTCCGGGTCGACATGAGCGAGTACCAGGAGCGGCACACCGTGAGCCGGCTCGTCGGCGCCCCTCCCGGTTACATCGGTTATGAGGAGGGCGGCCAGCTCACCGAGGCCGTACGGCGCAAGCCGTACTCGGTGGTGCTCTTCGACGAGATCGAGAAGGCGCACGCGGACGTGTTCAACACGCTGCTCCAGGTGCTCGACGACGGACGGCTGACCGACGCGCAGGGCCGTACGGTCGACTTCAGGAACACCGTCATCATCATGACCTCGAACATCGGGTCGGAGTACCTGCTCGAAGGGGTGACCCCCAGCGGGGAGATCAAGCCCGAGGGCCGGGACCAGGTGATGGCGGCGCTGCGGCGGCACTTCCGCCCCGAGTTCCTCAACCGGGTGGACGACATCGTGCTGTTCAAGCCGCTGACCGAGGCGGAGATCGAGCGGATCGTCGACCTGATGTTCGGCGAGATCAGGTTCAGACTGGCCGACCGCCGGATGACGCTGGAGGTCACCGAGGAGGCCCGCCGCCTGATCGCCCAGGAGGGCTACGACCCGGTGTACGGCGCGCGCCCGCTGCGGCGGTTCATCTCGCGCGAGGTGGAGACGCGGATCGGCCGGGCACTGCTCGCGGGAGACGTCCAGGACGGCGCGACGATCAGGGTCGGTGTGGCGGCTGGTGAGCTCGTGGTCGGATTCGAGAACCCGGAACCGGATTAACATCCCGTTCACATACGGGCAAAAGCTCCGAAACGGTCCGTTGGCATTCTCGGGCGTGGCGATGAAACGCACGCTCGTGAAGGGATCGACGTGAGCTACAAGGCTGAGTACATCTGGATCGACGGCACGGAGCCCACGGCGAAGCTCAGGTCCAAGACGCGTGTCCTCAAGGACGGCGCGGAACTCCCGACCTGGGGCTTCGACGGATCCAGCACCAACCAGGCCGGGGGCCACTCCTCCGACCGCGTGCTCAAGCCGGTGTTCACCTGCCCCGACCCGATTCGCGGCGGTGAGAACGTGCTGGTGCTGTGCGAGGTCCTCAACCCGGACATGTCGCCGCACTCCAGCAACACCCGCGCGCTCCTCACCGAGGTGGCCGAGCGGTTCGCCGACCAGGAGTCCTGGTTCGGCATCGAGCAGGAGTACACCTTCTTCCAGGACGGCCGCCCGCTCGGCTTCCCGATCGGCGGCTTCCCGGCCCCGCAGGGCGGCTACTACTGCGGCGTCGGCGCCGACGAGGTCTTCGGACGCGACGTCGTCGAGAAGCACCTCGACCTGTGCCTGGCCGCCGGCCTGGAGATCTCCGGCATCAACGCGGAGGTCATGCCCGGCCAGTGGGAGTTCCAGGTGGGCCCGCTCGGCCCGGTAGAGGCCGGCGACCACATGTGGATCGCCCGCTGGCTGCTGTACCGCGTCGCCGAGGACTTCGGCATCGCCGCCACGCTCGACGCCAAGCCGGTGAAGGGTGACTGGAACGGCGCCGGCGCGCACACCAACTTCTCCACCAAGGCGATGCGCGAGTCGTACGAGCCGATCATCACCGCCTGCGAGGCCCTGGCCGAGAAGGCCATGGAGCACGTGCAGAACTACGGCCACGGCATCGAGGACCGCCTCACCGGCCACCACGAGACCGCTCCGTGGAACAAGTTCAGCTACGGCGTCTCCGACCGCGGCGCCTCGGTCCGCATCCCGTGGCAGGTCGAGATCGAGCGCAAGGGCTACATCGAGGACCGCCGCCCGAACGCGAACGTCGACCCCTACGTGGTGACCCGCCTGATGGTGGACACCTGCTGCAGCGCCCTGGAGAAGGCCGGCCAGGTCTGATCCCCGCTCCACCCTTTTCGTACGGCTCCCGCCCCTCACCGGGCGGGAGCCGTACGCGTTTGTGAGGGGGTGCCTGGTCAGCGGGGATGTCTTTATGGTTCACTCGACGGACCTTTTAAGACGTTTGACCCCGTTAGGAGTGCCTCATGGAGGTGTCCTTCTCCCCGCACGCGCCCACCGAGGTGCGTGCCGACCTGCTCGTCCTGCCCGCGTCCGCCGGCGAGGACCTGGGGTTCGAGCTCCGGCTCGCCGGATTCACCGGGCGGCCAGGCGAGGAGCTCCTGCTGCCGCGCCGCGCGGGCGACCCCTTCCTGGCGGGGGCGCTCCTGCTGATCGGCCTTGCGCCCGACGCCGACGAGCAGGCCGTACGGCGGGCGGTGGGGCACGCGGCGCCCAGGATGGCCGGGTTCGACACGGTCGCGGTCGCGCTGCCGCACCCCGGGGCGGTCGTCGAAGGCGTTCGCCTCGGCGGCTACCGCTTCGACGGCTACAAGAGCGCACCCGAGAACCGGTCCGTCGGACACCTGGTCCTGCTCGGCCCGGAGAACCGGGACGCGGTCGCGCGGGCCGAGGTGGTGGCCGAGGCCGTGACGTTCACCCGCGACCTGGTCAACACCCCCGCCGGGGACCTGGTCCCGATGACCCTGGCCCAGAGGGCCGTGGAGATGGCCGAGGAGGCGGGGCTGGACGCCCGCGTCCTCGGCGCCGACGAGCTGCGCGAGGGTGGCTTCGGCGGCATCCTCGGCGTCGGCGCGGCCAGCGCCAACCCGCCCTGCCTGATCGAGGTGAGCTACCCCGGCGACGGGAAGAGCGGGGTCGTCGGCCTGGCCGGCAAGGGCATCACCTTCGACGCGGGCGGCCTCGGGATCAAGAGCCAGAAGGCCATGGCGACGATGAAGAGCGACATGGCGGGCGGCGCCACGATGCTCGCGGTGGTCCGGGCGGCGGCCCGGCTCGGCCTGCCGACCGGCGTCGTCGCGGTCGTCCCCGCGGCCGAGAACATGGTCAGCGGGTCGGCGACGCGCCCAGGCGACGTCCTGCGGCACCGCAACGGCATCACCACCGAGGTCGCCGACACCGACGCCGAGGGGCGGCTGGTCCTGGCCGACGCCCTGGCCTACCTCGCCGAGCGCCGCCCGGACGCGATCATCGACGCCGCCACCCTCACGTACTCGGTCATGCACGCGCTGGGCGAGGACATCACCGGCGTCCTCGGCAACGACCGGGCGCTGATCGGCGCGATCACGGCGGCGGGCGAGCAGCAGGGTGAGCCCCTGTGGGAGATGCCGATGTGGCGTCCCTACCTGGAGCGGATCAGGTCCGACGTGGCCGACTTCAAGAACGACGGGGGCGCGCACGCCGACGTGATCCTGGCCGCGCTGTTCCTGGAGAACTTCACCGGCGGTGTCCCCTGGGCGCACCTGGACTTCGCGACCACGGCCTACCTGGACAAGGCCACCGACCTCGGCCCCGCCGGGGCCACCGGGGCGATGGTCAGGACGCTGATCAGCTATCTCGCGAGTCGTTGAGGCCGCGTTCGAGCATCGCCCTGATCACGTCCGCCGTCATGGTGAAGTGGCGCTCCGCGATGGACCCGGCCCGTTCGGCGTCCCTCGCGGAGATCGCCTCGTACAGGGCGCGGTGCTCGTTCAGGGCCTGACGGTAGGTCTCCGGGTCGTCCTCGCCGTACGGCTCGGTCGGGAAGCCGAGGCTGACCCGCATCAGCAGGTCGCGGCTGAGCGCGTTGATCTGGGGGTTGCCCGCGGCGGTGACCACGGCCGCATGGAACGCCGCGTCGGCCGCCTGCTCCTCGCGGAGGCTGGACGCCCCGGCGTAGGCGTCGAGCGCGGCCCGCATCGCCTCCAGGTCCCGGTCCCCACGGCGCTGCGCCGCGGCCCTGGCCGCCATGCCCTCGACCAGGCCGCGCAGGTCGAAGAGCTGCTCCAGCTCCGGCCAGCGCGGCACGAGCGTGCGCCTGACCGCGGCGGCGGTCGCCTCGGTCCAGCTCGTGCGCACGTAGGCGCCGCCGGTGCGGCCGCGCCTGATCTCGACGATGCCGACGGCCTGCAGGCGTCCGACGGCCTCGCGGATCGTGGCCCGGCTGACGTCGAGAAGGGTCGCCAGCTCCCGCTCGCCGGGCAGGCGCTCGCCGGGAAGGTAGTCGCCGATCGCGATGGCGGTCATGAGGCGGTCGGCCACCTCGGTCGCCACGGACGGCACGCGCACGGGGCCGAGCAGGCTCGTGGGTGCGTTGCCGTCGAGCGCCTGGCCGAGCACGCGGGCCAGGTCGTCCGCCGGTGGAGCGGTGTCGGCCGCCTGCTGTGTCACCTGCGGTGTCACTGACCGCGGGTCGTGCTGGTGGAGGTGCTGCTGGGACCGCTGGTGCGTCGGCGGGGGTTCCTCGGCCGGGATCCGGGCGCTCAGGGAAGGGTCCTTTCTGGGGGCATGGCGTGAACCGCACCTTACCCAACCGGCGGATTTCCAAAAAGGTATTGTGTCCAGGCCATTTATCCATATGCTGTCCAGACAACGGACATCTGTCTCATCTAGCGACATCTCGTCCCATCCCGTCCCCCGTACCCCCGGAGGTTGTGCGTTGGCCATTCCCGAACCGACCGAGCAGGGGCTCGCCCCCTTCGGCGAGTGGCAGACCTGGTACCGGGTGACCGGCGATCTCGCGTCGCCGAAGGCGCCCCTCGTGGTGCTGCACGGGGGGCCGGGCGCGGCCCACGACTACACCCTGCGGATCGCGCGCCTGGCCGAGCAGGACCGGGCCGTCGTCCACTACGACCAGATCGGCGTGGGGCTCTCGACACACCTGCCGGAGAAGGGCGCCGACTTCTGGACCGTCCAGCTCTTCCTCGACGAGCTGGACAACCTGCTGGCCCACCTCGGCATCGCCGGGCGGTACCACGTGCTCGGTCAGTCCTGGGGCGGCATGCTGGCCGCCGAGCACGCCGTACGCGTGCCGTCCGGGCTGCGCGGCCTGGTCATCGCCAACTCGCCGGCCTCGATGGAGCTGTGGCGCGAGGAGTGCGACCGGCTGCGGTCCGAGCTGCCGCAGGACGTGGAGCGCGCGCTTCGCGAGCACGAGGCGGCCGGCACCACGGACAGTCCCGAATACCGGGCGGCGGAGAAGGTCTTCAACGCACGCCACGTCTGCACGATCGTGCCCAACCCGCCGGAGGTGCTCGCCAGCGACGCCAAGACCGTCGCGGACCCGACGGTGTACCACACCATGAACGGGCCCAGCGAGTTCCACGTCATCGGCACCCTGAAGGAGTGGTCGGTCATCGACCGGCTCGACAGGATCGCCGCCCCCACCCTGCTCGTCTCCGGTCGACACGACGAGGCCACCCCTCGCACCGTGCAGCCCTTCGCGGACCGCATCCCCGACGTCCGCTGGGAGCTGTTCGAGCAGTCCAGTCACATGCCGCACATCGAAGAGGAAGAGCTCTACCTCCAGGTCGTTGGCGGCTTCCTCGACTCCACCGACTGATCATGAGGGATCTCCGAATGAAGCGCATCACCGTCATCGCCGGCGCCGCACTGCTGGCCGTCGCCGCCACCGCCTGCTCGGGCGGCGGCGCCACCGCCCCCGCGACGGGTACGGCGTCGCAGCCGGCCCAGGCCGCCGCCGGGTTCCAGGAGCAGCACAAGGGCGGCACGCTCCGCCTGCTGGCCAAGGCGGGCGACGGCACACTCGACCCGCACATCAACTACAGCAACGGCAACTGGCAGATCTTCCAGGCCCTCTATGACGGCCTGGTCTCCTTCAGGAAGGTCGGCGGGAAGGCGTCGTACGACATCGTTCCCGACCTCGCCGAGCAGATGCCGCAGGTCAGCGCGGACGGCACGTCCTACACCTTCAAGCTGCGCCAGGGCGTCACGTTCGCCACGGGCGACCCGGTCACGGTCGACGACGTCGTGGCCTCGTTCCAGCGGATCTTCCGGGTCTCCGGCCCGACGTCGGGCACCTTCTACGCCGGGATCGTCGGTGCGGCCGACTGCGTGAAGAAGCCGGCGGGCTGCACCCTCGACAAGGGTGTCGTGGCCGACGCGGCGGCGAACACGGTCACGATCAACCTGGTCGCGCCCGACTCGGAGTTCCTCCAGAAGCTGGCCCTGCCGCACGCCGTCGTGCTGCCGAAGGGCACCCCCGGCAAGGACCAGGGCACGACCCCGATCCCGGGCACCGGGCCGTACAAGGTGGAGTCCTACAACCCGAACAAGCAGATGAAGCTGGTCCGCAACCCCCACTTCACCGAGTGGTCCCGCGACGCGCAGCCGCAGGGCTACCCGGACGAGATCGAGTACAACTACGGTCTCACTCCCGAGGGTGCGGTCACCGCGGTCCAGAACGGCCAGGCCGACTGGATCTTCGACCCGCTGCCCGCGGACCGGCTCACCGAGATCGGCACCACGTACGCGGAGCAGGCACACGTGAACCCGCTCGCCGCTTTCTGGTACATCCCGGTCAACGTCAACCTGGCGCCCTTCGACAAGCCCGAGGCCAGGGAGGCGCTCCAGTGGGCGTTCGACAAGAACGCCATGGTGAAGATGTTCGGCGGCGCCAACGTGGCGCAGCCGGCCTGCACGATCCTGCCTCCGGCCTTCCCCGGCCACGCCGACTTCTGCGACTTCCCGCAGCAGGACCTCGCCAAGGCCAAGGACCTGGTCCAGCGGTCGGGTACGGCGGGCCAGGAGGTCGCCATCGTGGTCGCCGACGACGACGTGAGCAAGCAGATCGGCGAGTACAGCAGGAGCGTGCTGGAGCAGATCGGCTACCAGGCCAAGCTGAAGGTCATCTCGACCAACATCCACTTCACCTACATCCAGAACAGCAAGAACAAGGTCCAGCTCAGCGTCTCCCAGTGGTACGCCGACTATCCCGCGGCCTCGAACTTCATCAACGTCCTGCTCTCCTGCGCCTCGTTCCGTGAGGGAAGCGACGCCAGCATCAACATCTCCGGCTTCTGCGACAAGGACAACGACGCCAAGATCGCCCAGGCCATGACGCTGGACCAGACCGACACCGCCGCCGCGGGCAAGCTCTGGGGCGAGCTCGACAGGGAGCTGATGAAGAAGGGCCCGATCATTCCCTTGTTCAACCCCAAGCAGATCGACTTCGTCTCCAAGAACGTCGGCAACTACCAGTTCCACGCGCAGTTCCACGCGCTGCTCGACCAGATGTGGGTCAAGTGACCACCGCGGTCAAGGGCTCGGCTCCGCGGGCGGCCCGGCAGGCGGTCCGACCGTCCGCCGGGCCGTGGCGGCGGGCGCTCGGCCGGCTGCGGCGCAACCGCCCGGCGATGATCGCCGGGGTCGGGCTGCTGCTCATCGTGCTGGCCTGCGTGCTCGCGCCCGTCTACGCGAACCTGGTCGCGCACACCGACCCCTTCACCTCGGGCGCCTCGGCCACCACGATCGTGAACGGGCAGCAGGTGCCGGTCCTGGCCCAGAGCACGGAGGGGCTCGGCCTGGGGGTCACCCCCATCGGCCCCACCTGGGACCCGGGCCACTACCTGCTGGGCGCGGACAACCAGGGCCGCGACGTGATGGCCAGGCTCCTGTACGGCGGGCGCAACAGCCTGCTGATCGGCCTGTCCTCGGCGGTGCTGTGCTGCACGCTGGCCACGGTGCTCGGCGTGCTGGCCGGATACTTCGGCGGCTGGATCGACGCGGTGCTCTCCCGCTTCTTCGACGTGATCTGGGCCTTCCCCGTCTACCTGCTGGCGATCTGCCTGTCGGTGGTGCTGCTCACCAGCGGACTGCACCTGGGCCCGATCCACATCGACGCCGGCAGCCTCGCGCTTCCCGTCGTCATCATCGCGCTGATCTACGTCCCCTACGTGGCCAGGCCGCTGCGCGGCCAGGTGATGGCGCTGCGGAACAAGGAGTTCCTGCACGCGGCCGTCGGCCTGGGCGCCTCCGACCTGCGCGTCATGCGCCGTGAGGTGCTGCCGAACGTGCTGCCCACGGTCGTGGTGTTCCTGCCGCTGATGACCGCGCTCAACATGCTGACGGAGTCGGCCCTGTCGTTCCTGTCGGTGGGCGTGCAGTCCCCCGACGCGAGCTGGGGGACGATCATCAACGACGGTCTCGCCCTGCTCTACACCCGGCCCGTGATCACGATCGCGGCCGGCCTGTGCGTCGGGCTGACCGCCGTCGCCCTCAACGTCCTCGGCGACGGCGTGCGCGACGCGCTCGACCCGAACGCCCGGCTGCGGGGAGGCGCCTGATGGTCGGTTACATCCTGCGGCGTTTCGGCGCCGCCGTGCTCGTCCTGTTCGCGATCAGCGTGCTGGTCTTCCTCATCTTCTTCGCCACCCCCGGCGTGGACCCGGCCGCCCGCATCGCGGGCAAGAACGCCGACCCCGCCACGCTGGCGCAGGTCCGCGCGTCGTTCGGCTTCGACCGGCCGCTGCCGGTGCAGTACGCGATGATGATGAAGCACCTGTTCGTCTCCCACGACCTGACCTCGTTCGTGAACCGGGGCACACTCGTGATCCCGCAGATCATCGACGCGGTCCCCGTCACGCTCTCGCTCGTCGTGGGCGCGGCGGTGATCTGGATGGTGCTGGGCGTGGCCATGGGCACCCTCGCCGGCGCCATGCGTGGCACCGTGGTCGACCCGCTGGTCATGCTCCTCGGCGTCTTCGGCGTCTCGCTCCCGGTCTACTGGCTGGGCGAGGTCGTCAACCTGATCACCCAGAAGGAGTTGCACGACTCGGTCTTCTCCTGGGTGCCGCCGCTGGGCTACGTGCCGATATCCCAGGGCGTCGGCCAGTGGGCGCTGCATCTGCTCTTCCCCTGGCTCACGCTGGCCCTGCTGTACGCCGGGATCTACGCCAGGTTGCTGCGCGGTGAGCTGATCAACGCGCTGAACGAGGACTACGTCCGTACCGCCCGCGCCAAGGGCCTGTCGGAGCGGCGGATCCTCATCAAACACGCGCTGCGCTGCTCGCTGATCCCGATCGTGTCGTTGTTCGGCCTGGACTTCGGGGCGCTGGTCGGCGGGGCGGCGCTGCTGACCGAGGTGGTCTTCGGCCTTCCGGGGGTCGGCAAGCTCACCTACCAGGCGCTGCAGAACCTCGACCTGCCCGTGATCATGGGCACCGTCCTGTACGCGGCCTTCTTCGTCGTGCTGGCCAACGCCGTGGTGGACGTCCTGTACGCCCGGCTCGACCCGAGGGTGCGCCGTGCCTGAACCGCTGCTTGAGGTCAGTGACCTCCGGATCCGCTTCGGCGGCTTCACCGCCGTCGACGGGCTGTCCTTCTCCGTACGGCCCGGCGAGGTGCTGGGCGTGGTGGGGGAGTCGGGCTCGGGCAAGAGCGTGTCGATGCTCGGCGTGCTGGGCCTGATCCGCACCCCGGGTGCGGAGATCTCGGGAAGCGTGGTCTTCCGTGGTCGTGACCTGCTCACGCTGAAGAACGCCGAGATGCGCGCGATCCGGGGACGCGAGATCGCGATGATCTTCCAGGACCCGATGACCGCGCTCACTCCCGTGTACACGATCGGCTGGCAGATCGCCGAGCAGATCCGCGCCCACGAGAAGGTCTCCAAACGCGCGGCCCGCGACCGGGCGATCACGCTCCTCGGCGAGGTCGGCATCCCGGCCCCCGAGCAGCGTGTCGACGCCTACCCGCACGAGTTCTCGGGCGGCATGCGCCAGCGGGCCGTCATCGCGATGGCCCTGTCGTGCAACCCCGCCCTGCTCATCGCGGACGAGCCGACGACCGCGCTCGACGTCACCACACAGGCGCAGATCCTCGACCTCATGCGGCGTCTGCGTACGGAGTACGGCTCGGCCGTCGTCATGATCACCCATGACATGGGAGTGGTGTCGGAGATCGCCGACGAGGTCCTGGTCATGTACGGCGGGCGGGCCGTCGAGCGCGGCACCCGTCGTGAGGTCTTCCACGGCCCCCGGCACCCCTACACCTGGGGGCTGCTCGACTCCGTGCCCCGCGTCCGCGGTGCCCGCGCGCGCCGCCTCCCGACCATCCCGGGAACCCCGGGCGCGGCGGAGCGGGGCTGCCCGTTCGCCGACCGCTGCGTCCACAGCTTCGCCGCCTGCGTCGAGGTCCCGCCGCTGACAGGGGAGTCCGGCCATCTCGACGCCTGCTGGCTGCCAGAAGAGGAGAGGATGCGATGAGCACCCTGCTTTCGGCCACGGACGTGGTCAAACACTTCCGCGCGGGCGGCGGCCGTGCCGTACAGGCCGTCAACGGGGTCTCTCTGGAGGTCGTGAGCGGCGAGACGCTCGGCGTGGTCGGCGAGTCCGGATGCGGCAAGTCCACGCTGGGGCGCTGCCTGGTCAGGCTGACCGACCTCACGTCGGGCACGGTGGAGTTCCAGGGACAGGACATCACGAGTCTCTCCCGCCGCAGGCTCCGCCCGCTGCGGCCCGCCATGCAGCTGGTCTTCCAGGACCCCTACGCCTCGCTCAACCCGCGCCGCACCGCGGGCGACGCGGTCGCCGAGCCGCTGCGCATCCACGGGTACGGCGACGCGGCGGCGATCAGGAACCGCGTGGCCGAGCTGTTCGACCTGGTGGGTCTGGCACGGGCGCACCTGGACCGCTACCCGCACGAGTTCTCCGGCGGGCAGCGCCAGCGCATCGGCATCGCCCGCGCCATCGCGCTCAACCCGAAGCTGGTCGTGGCCGACGAGCCGGTCTCCGCGCTGGACGTGTCGGTGCAGGCCCAGGTGCTCAACCTCTTCGCCGACCTGCAGGAGGAGCTGGGCCTCACCTACGTCTTCATCGCCCACGACCTGGGCGTGGTGCGGCACGTGTCCGACCGGATCGCGGTGATGTACCTCGGCGAGGTCGTCGAGGTGGCCGAGGCCGAGGAGCTCTACGCGGCGCCCGCCCACCCCTACACCAACGCCCTGCTGTCGGCCGTCCCGGAGATCGACGACGGGTCGGGCACCCCGCGCCGTGAGCGCGTCGTCCTGACCGGGGACGTCCCGAGCCCCATCGACCGGCCGAACGGCTGCTCCTTCCACCCGAGGTGCCCGGCGGCCCAGGCGCTGTGCCGTACCGAACGTCCGGCGCTGCGTTCCGTCGCGGGCCGCCAGGTGGCCTGTCACTTCCCGATCTCCCCGGGATCGATCGCCGCGGAGTGAGCGGTCAGGCGGGGGTCAGCGCGCCGGAGGGATGGTTCCCGGCCGGCGCGTCGCCGCCGTCCCCTCCGCCGTGCCCGTCGTCGCCGTCGGGTCCGGCGCCGCTCTCCTCGTCCAGCAGGGTCGTCTCGTCGAACGGCACGTGGCCGGCCAGCACCTCCCCGGCCCGCTCGCGGTCGAACTCGCCGGTCCAGGTCCCGATCAGTACGGTGGCCACCGCGTTGCCCGCGAAGTTCGTCAGGGCACGCGCCTCGGACATGAAGCGGTCGATGCCGACGATCAGGCCGACGCCGTCCACCAGGTCGGGCCGGTGTGACTGGAGGCCGCCGGCCAGGGTGGCCAGGCCGGCGCCGGTGACACCCGCCGCGCCCTTCGACGCGATGATCATGAAGATCAGCAGCGAGATCTGCTCACCCAGCGCCAGCGGCGCCCCTGTGGCGCTGGCCACGAAAAGCGTCGCCATGGTCAGGTAGATGGCGGTCCCGTCGAGGTTGAACGAGTACCCCGTGGGCACGGTGATGCCGACCACCGGGCGGCTCACCCCGAGATGCTCCATCTTCGCGATCAGCCGGGGCAGGGCCGACTCGGAGGAGGAGGTCGACAGGATGAGCAGGAACTCCCGGCCGAGATAGCGCAGCAGCGCGAGGATGTTGACCCGCGCGACCATCCAGAGCAGCGGCCCCAGCACGACGAAGACGAACACCACGCAGGTCGCGTAGAACCCGGTCATGATGACGGCGAGGCTCGTCAGCGCGTCTACGCCGGTCGCCCCCACAACCGCCGCCATCGCGCCGAACGCGCCCACCGGGGCGGCCCACATGATCATGGCGAGGATGCGGAAGACCAGCCGCTGGATGTGACCGATCCCGGCCAGGATCGGCGCGGCCCGCCCGCCCATGGCCTGCAGCGCGAAGCCCGCGAGCAGCGCGACCAGCAGCGTCTGCAGCACCTGGCCCTCGGTGAACGCCGACACGAGCGTCGCCGGGATGATCCCCAGGAGGAACGACGTGGTGTCACTCTCCCCGCCCTTGGCGGCCTCGGTCTCGGCGGCCTTGCGCAGGTCGTCGGTCAGCGCGAGGCCCTCGCCCGGATGCAGCAGGTTGCCGACGACCAGGCCGATGGCGAGGGCCACCGTGGACATGACCAGGAAGTAGCCGACGGCGAGCCCGCCGACCTTGCCGACCCGCGCCGCCTGGGTGACGGAGCCGACCCCGAGCACGATCGTGCAGAAGATGATCGGGCTGATCATCATTTTGATCAGGCCCACGAAGGCCGTGCCGAGCGGTTTCAACTCCTTGCCCAGCTCCGGGGCGAGAAGCCCCACGGCGATGCCGGCCAGTACGGCGACGATGACGGCGAGATACAGGTACCGGGTGCGGTCCCGGCTCACCTGAGGCGCGGATGCGGCCACGCGACCCCCTTGTACGGGAAGAGGTCCAAGAAAGACTTTCGGTGGCGTGACTATGCGCCGGGGGTGTGACGCCGGTCACTATTGCGTACATTTCGTTCATCACCGAAACGACCTCACGGGAGCGAGACGAGGCAGATGACGAGGACGTCGCCCCCCAGACGGTCTCCCCTCAGACGATGGAGCCTCGCCGGGCAGATCCTGCTGCTCCAGACCGTGGTCGTCGGCGTCACGGTGGCGGCGGGCACCGCCCTCGCCTTCGCCCACACCCGCGACCTGCTCACCGACGACGCGACCCGGGTCGCCCGCTCGGTCGCGATCAGCGTGGCCGACTCGCCGTCCGTCCTGGCCGCGCTCGACGACCCGGCCCCCACCGGCGCGCTCCAGCCGTACGCCGAGCGGGTCAGGCGGGAGGTCGGCGTCGACTTCATCACGATCATGGACACCTCGGGCCGCCGGTACACCCACCCGAAGCCCAGCCAGATCGGCGGCATGTTCCTCGGCACCATCGGCCCCGCGCTGGCCGGCCGTACGTTCACCGAGACCTACACCGGCACGCTCGGCCCCTCCGTCCGCGCGGTCACCCCGGTCCGGGACGCCCACGGCGAGGTCCGGGCCCTGGTCAGCGCGGGCATCACGCTCGACAAGATCAGCAATCGGCTGCGCGACCAGGTCGCGGTGGCCGGGCTGACGATCCTGCTCGGCATGTCCGTCGGGGGAGCGGGCACCGCCCTGGTCGCCGCCCGGCTGCGCAGGCAGACGCGGGGGCTGGCCTCGGACGAGCTGAGCCGCATCTACGAGCACCACACCGCGATCCTGCACGCCGTACGCGAGGGCCTGCTGCTCGTCGACGACGACCGCACGCTGACCCTGTGCAACGACGGCGCCCGGGAGCTGCTCGGCCTTCCCGGCGACGCGGAGGGCCGCAAGGTGAGCGATCTGGGCCTGGACCCCGCGTTCACCGCGATGCTGGGCGCGGGCGAGCGGCGCACCGACGAGATCCATCTGACGCGGGACCGGGTGATCGTCGTGAACGCGGCACCGGTGCGATCCGGCCGCGGGTCGCTCGGCATGGTCGTCACTCTGCGGGACCACACGGAGCTCCAGGCGCTCAGCGGCCAGCTCGACGCGGTGCGCGGCTTCGCCGAGTCGCTCCGCTCGGCCGCGCACGAGTCGGCCAACCGGCTGCACACCGTGGTCACGCTGGTCGAGCTGGGCCGGGCCGAGCAGGCCGTCGAGTTCGCCACCGCGGAGCTGCGCGCCGCGCAGCAGCTCGCCGACCGCGTCGTCGGCTCCGTACGGGAGCCCGTGCTCGCGGCCCTCCTGCTCGGCAAGACCGCCGAGGCGGCCGAGCGCGGCGTCGAGCTGTCCATCAGCCCGGACAGCGAGCTGGACGGCGAGCTGGACGACGCGGGCCTGGACGGCCGCGACCTGGTGACGATCCTCGGCAACCTGATCGACAACGCGGTGGAGGCCGCCACGACCGCCACGACCGCCACGACCGGCACCCGGCCCGCCCGCGTACGGGTCCGCCTGACCATGGACGACGGCGGCTGCGTGCTGCGCGTCGCCGACAACGGCCCCGGCCTCGCCGAGGAGGACGCGGCGGCCGCGTTCCGGCGCGGGTGGACCACGAAGGGAGACGGGCGCGGGCTCGGCCTCGCCATGGTCGGCCAGGCCGTCCACCGCCTCGGCGGCACGATCGACGTCGCCCACGAGGACGGAGCCGTCTTCACCGTACGGCTCCCGCTGCGGAAGGGAGAGGAGGCGTGATCTCGGTGCTGGTCGTCGAGGACGAGGAGGTCGCCGCCGAGGCGAACCGCCTCTACGTGGAACGGGTGCCCGGGTTCCGGGTCGCGGGAGTGACCCGCTCAGGAGGGGACGCCCTGCGGTTCCTCCGCCGCGAACGCGTGGACCTGCTGCTGCTCGACCTGCACCTGCCCGACATGCACGGGCTGGAGGTATGCCGGCTGCTCCGCGCGGCCGGGGTCTCCTGCGATGTCATCGCCGTGACCTCCGCGAGGGACCTGTCCGTGGTCAGGTCGGCGGTCTCGATCGGCGTGGTGCAGTACCTCCTGAAGCCGTTCACGTTCGCCCTGCTGCGCGAGAAGCTCCAGCAGTACGCGCGGTTCCGCTCGTCCGTCGCCGGCGGCGGCGAGGTGAGCGCGCAGAGCGAGGTCGACAGGGCGCTGGCCACACTGCGGGGCGCCGCACGATCCGCGCTTCCCAAGGGGATGTCCCACGCGACCCTTGAGGCCGTCGCGGGCGAGCTCAGGAAGGCTCGCGAAGGGCTGTCGGCGAACGCCGTCGGCGAGGCGATCGGCGTCTCCAGGGTGACCGCCCGCCGCTATCTGGAGCATCTCACCGAGACCGGGATCGTCCGGCGCGTCCCGCAGTACGGAGGGGTGGGACGCCCCGAATGGCTCTACCGGATGACGTAGACGTCAGTTCTCCGGGCCCGACTCACGTTCGAGGCGGGCCAGATCGGACTCCATCCGCTTCATCACCCGCTGGTAGCCGTCCCAGCCGTACATCCTGATCAGCTTGGCCTTCACCCTGCGCGTCTCCTCCGCGACCATCTCCGGGCTCCGCTGGTTCAAGCCGAGCAAGGGATGGTGGGGACGATTCATAATGCGATGTCCTTCCGTGGCAACGACAAAGTAGTACTAACCAGGACGCGCTGGACGGCACAAAGGGTGACCGCCGCCGTGAACCTCGTCAGAATCGCTGTCAGCCGGACTCGCGCTCCGCGGTCAGCCCATCCCGGCGTACTGGCGGGGCCGCAACGCCTGGGCGCGCAACGCGGCCAGCGCCGCCGCCCGGCCCACCGAGGTGAGCTGCCACGGCGACCGCCACGAGCAGTCCGCGCGCAGATCGAGGGCGTCCAGGCGGCGCTGCAACTCACCCAGCGGCGCGGACAGATCGAGGGGCGCCACCCGGGCACCCGCCGCCGACCGCCAGCCCTCGCCGTTGACGACCTCCAGGATCCGGTCCCGCAACTCCTCGTACGGCAGGGCGGCGCCGTCGGCGAGCAGCATCAGCGCCGCCTCGCGGACGGAGATCTCGAAGTCGTGCTCGCCCTTGGCCGGAGCGAGCAGCGCGGTCGTCGCCGCCGTCCACAGGCTCTCCGACTGCCGGGCCAGGCCGCGTCCCGCCGGGGTGAGCACCAGCTTCCTGCCCGTACGGCGGAGCGCCCGCAGGTCGTGCACGGCGATCTCCCTGAGCGTGGTCAGCGTCGGCACGTCCGCCTCGCCCCGGATCGAACCGGTGGTGAGGGCGTCCCAGCCGAACCTGTCCACCGACTCCGTCACCATGGCGCGGGAGACGTTGAACTTCTCCGTCAGCCGCACCCCCTCGACGGCCATGCCCAGCAGCCACCACAGCGGCTCCAGGTGCGGCTCCGCGGGAGCGGGGATGGGGGCGTGCAGCCGTACCTCGAACGGCTGGGCGAGCTCCCTGCGGGCGTTGCCCCGGCCGAGGACCCAGCGGTTCAACCGTTCCCCGTGGACCCGGTTCAGCCAGCAGTCGCCGCCCAGCTCCGAGCGGGGGGAGGTCAGCCAGCGCCGGGTCAGCGCCTCCCGGTCGACCGGCTCGCCGGACATGATGGCCAGCTCCAGCGCGGCGGCGCACGCGACGTGCGCGCCCAGCTCCTCCGGCCCCATGATCGAACTCCAGGCGAGCTCGGTGATGTCCGGAGGCAGCACACCGGTGGCCTCCAGCGCCTGCTGGTAGGCCGTGGTCCCGGCCTCCTCGCCCTCCCGGGCGTACGCACGCAGGATCTGGGCCGTCGTCTGGGAGTCGCACAGCGCGGCGTAGCGGTCCATGCCGCCCAGCAGGAGCAGCCGCCCGAGCGCCCGGGCGATCACCTGGCGGTCGCCCGTCACCTTCACGGGCAGCGTGTACCAGAGGAACTCGCACACATCGAGCTGGCTGATCGTCTCCAGCGCCTCGCCGCCCGTCAGCCACTCGACGGCGACACGGGCCGGCTCGGCGGCGGCCGGCTCGGAGCGCTCAAGCTCGGCGAGGAGCGCGGCCACATCAGGTGCGGGCATGACTCGCAGTCTGCCGTATTGCCCCCATCGTCCGCGACGACCCGTGGTCACTCGCCACCACCCCCCGGGACCAACCATACGGGGGCTCAGATCCAGCCCTTCCGGAAGAGCATCCGGTCGTACCAGTCCTGGTACGGGATGACCTCGGCGGCGATGACGGGGTAGAGCCAGGCGAAGTTCGCCAGGACCAGCAGCGCGAAGAGGCCGACCCCCGCGGCTCCGGCCGCCCGGCGGCGTTGCGGCGCGTCCGCGGGCCCGATGAT
This sequence comes from Microtetraspora glauca, assembly GCA_001570385.1. GTDB lineage: Bacteria > Actinomycetota > Actinomycetes > Streptosporangiales > Streptosporangiaceae > Microtetraspora > Microtetraspora glauca. Next base: position 35,289 of record BBYL01000020.1, read on the forward strand.
CAGGCCGCAGGCCAGCACGATCGCGATGATCATGAAAGGCAGCATCGGCAGCGCGTAGAACAGGAACATCGTCCGGTCGTCGGAGATCGCGTAGTAGAACCACGGCAACCAGCCCGCGGCGTAGGTGAGCAGGATCGCGCCGGCCCGCCAGTCACGGGTCGCGACGTACCACGCGATCATGCCGATCATGGCGGCGAGGCCGGCGAACCAGATCACCGGGGTGCCGGTGCCGAGCACGGCCCACGAGCAGCTGTCGGCGCCGCAGCCCTTCGGCGACTCGTAGAAGAACGCCACCGGCCGCAGCAGCAGCGGCCAACTCCACGGCTCGGACTGGTAGTTGTGCGGCGTCTCCAGGCCGGTGTGGAAGCTCAGCACGTCGTGCTGGTAGCCGACCCACGAGCGCAACGAGTCGAAGACGAAGTAGAACGGGCCGCTCGACGTGGCCTGGGCCCAGTTTCTGCCGTGCCCCTTGTCGGTGGCGAACCACCCGGCGAAGGACGACACGTACACGATGATCGGGACCAGGGCCATCCAGGCGGTGGCCAGCGGCAACTCCAGCCGGAAGGTCTCGCTGTACGGCCGGCGCAGCCCGACGGCGCGCCGCGCGCCCGCGTCCCACATCAGCGTCATGATCGCGAAGGCGACGATGAAGAAGAGCGTGGTCCACTTGGTCGCCAGCCCGGCGCCCAGACACAGCCCGGCGGCCAGCCGCCAGGGCCGCCACCCGAGCCGGGGGCCCACGTCGAGTGAGGAGGCGGACTCGCGCCACTCGGCCAGCTTCTGCCGCGTCCGGTCCCGATCCACCACCAGGCAGGCGAACCCGGCCAGGACCCAGAACATCAGGAAGATGTCCAGCAGCGCCGTACGGGACAGCACGAAGTGCAGCGCGTCCAGGGAGAGCAGGAACCCGGCCAGACAGCCGAGCAGGGTGGACCGGGTCATCCTGCGGGCCAGCCGGGCCAGGATGAAGATCGACAGTGCTCCGATCAGCGCGGCGGCGAACCGCCAGCCGAAGGGGTTGAGACCGAAGATCGCCTCACCGGCGCCGATCAGCCACTTGCCCAGCGGCGGGTGAACCACATAGGAGGCGCACTCGCTCGCCTGCCCGCACTTCTTGAAGATGTCGGTGTTACCGGCCAGCATCAGCTTGTCGGCGTTCTCGACGAACTGCACGTCGACGCCGTTCTTGATCAGGGCGTACGCGTCCTTGGCGTAGTACGTCTCGTCGAAGACGACCGCATGGGGCGTCCCGAGCCGGTAGAACCGCAGGAACGCGCCGAACGCCGCCACGATCAGCGGGCCCAGCCAGCCCCACAGGGCACTGCCGGGCATGGGCGGTACCAGCCGGTCCCGCAGGGACACCCGCGCTTCGGCGCCCCGGTCGGAGTCGGGCTGCTCGAACGCCTGGTGTGAGAAGTCGGTCACGGCCACCTGGACAGACTACTGTCGAGTGCCTGCGGCGACCATGAAGTTCGGGTCGATTACCGGCATCCAACTCTTCAATGATGAACGTTTCATATGGTGGGATACGTGCTTATTCTGGCGGGAGCTCCGATCGGCCAGGTGGGGGACGCCTCCCCGCGACTGCGGGAGGCGCTGGAGACGGCCGACGTGATCGCCGCGGAGGACACGCGCAGGCTCAGACGCCTCGCCTCCGACCTCGGCGTGACCCTGACCGGGCGGGTGGTCTCCTACTACGACGCCAACGAGGTCGCGCGCTCCAAGGAACTGCTGGAGGAACTGCTCCAGGGCGCGACCGTGCTCGTGATCACCGACGCGGGGATGCCCGGGGTGTCCGATCCGGGATACCGGCTCACCCGGCTCGCCGTGGACGCGGGTGTGCGCGTCACCGCGTTGCCCGGCCCGTCCGCCGTCACCACCGCCCTCGCGATCTCCGGCCTGGCCAGCGACCGCTTCTGCTTCGAGGGCTTCCCGCCGCGCAAGCCGGGTGAGCGGTCCCGCCGCCTCGCCGGCCTGGCCCGCGAGGAGCGCACGATGGTGTTCTTCGAGGCGCCGCACCGGCTGCACTCCTGCCTGTCCGCCATGGCCGAGGCGTTCGGCGCCGACCGCCAGGCCGCCGTCTGCCGCGAGCTCACCAAGACCTACGAGGAGGTACGGCGGGGCACGCTGGCCGAGCTGACCGGGTGGGCCGAGGGCGAGGTCAGGGGAGAGATCACGCTCGTCGTGGCCGGACACGCCCCCGAGGCCGCCGCGCCGGACATCGAGGACCTCGCCGACGAGGTCGCCCGCCGCGAGGCGACCGGCGTCCCCCGCAAGCAGGCGATCGTCGACGTCGCGAAATCCGCCGGCATCTCCAAGCGGGACCTCTACAACCACATCCACAGCGCCTGACGGCACGGCGGCGACCGGGCGGCTGTTACGGGGCGGGCCGGGCCTTCCCGCGCGGCAGCCGTAGGCGCCCGAGGGTGATGGCGGCGGCGACGCAGGCGACGGGGACGGCTGGCAGCAGATAGCGGTAGTCGAACTCCGCCGTCGCGGCCGGGGCCAGGACGAGCCCCACCGCGCAGAGCCAGGGGAGCAGCACCGGGCCGCCCAGCCTGCGCCAGCGGACCGCCACGCCGTACAGGCCGGCCAGCAGGAGCAGCCCGAGCACGGTGCCGGGCAGCCGGACGACCTTCTGGTAGCCGATCATGATGTCCGACCACGGCTTCACCTCGCGGGTGGCGGCCGGGCCGTTCTCGTACCGCTCGGCGTCCCTGTCCGTCTGGCCGAGATAGGACGTCCAGGCGGGCAGCTTCTGGGTGTAGTAGTTGCCGAACTGGTACTGCAGGTACGTCTTGGCGTCAGGGAACAGCGGGCGCCCCCACCCGAAGGCGCGGAAGAAGTCCTTGCCCACGGCGGCCAGATAGTCGCCGGGCTGGGCGAGGATCGCCTTCTTCGCGAACGTGCTCGCGTTGGCGTTGATCTCCGGGGTGAACTTCATGCCCGAGCCGAACACGTGGAGCTGGTTCTGGTCGTCCCACCACAGGTACGCCTGGGCCGTCCGCCCACGTTCGGCGGGGGGTGTGTTGATGCACAGGAGGGCGAGCTCCAGCTCGTTGCGCTTGTCGAGGCCCATCTTGTGGCAGTCGGCGAACAGGGCGGTCCGCATGTACAGGATGACGCCGTCGCTGTTGGTCATCGCGAACTGCCCGTTGACCGCCTTGAACCACCCCATGTAGGCGACGACGGGAAGCGCGCAGGCCGCGATCATCGCGGAGATCGGCTTCCATCCGGCCCGCTTGACCAGCAGGTAGACCACGACCAGGGCGAGGATCGGAAGGCCGATGCTGCGCGTCAGCGCGGTCAGCGCGAGCAGCGCGCCGACCGCGGCGCCCATCCGCCACGACATCTTCCTGTGCCACAGGACGAGCGTGACGACCGCCACCACCAGCAGGGTGAACATCGAGTCCGACATGATCAGCTGTTCGAGCTGGATCTGGTAGGCGTCGAACAGCACGGGCACGGCCGCGAGCGTGGCCCCCCAGCCGGGGAGGCCGAATTTCTTCGTCAGAAGTAGGTAGATAACTACGGCCGCCGCCAGACCCATCACATGCTGGGTGAAGACGACGAACGCGAAACTGTGCACCGGCTTGAGCAGCAGCAGCCAGAAACCGTAGCCGTCCGGGCGGATCGGGTGCGGCCGCGGATGCAATGCCACGGAGACGTAGTCGTAGGAGTCGTTGAACCACATGGCGGGGCCGAACCCCAGCATGGTGACGACCCGCACGATCGCCGCCAGGCCGAGTGCCACGGTGAAGACCCGGTGGCGGCCCAGCACCGCGAGAAGGCGCTTCCACCTGCTATCAGGGGGGGCGTCTAATGCCGAAGGCTCCGCAACCGCGACCATGGTTACAGAATGCCAGCCGTTTCGGTGACTTGCCCCGGGCACCTCCGGGCAGAGGGCATCATGGTTGACTACTTAGGGCGATCACAAATGTAGACGAAGGGTTGCGACGTGGAACTGACCGTAGTCATGCCCTGCCTCAATGAGGCCGAGACCGTCGAGACGTGTGTCCGCAAAGCACTTGCTTGCATGCGAGAGAACGGCATCGACGGCGAAGTGGTGATCGCCGACAACGGGAGTACCGACGGATCGCAGCAGCTCGCCCGCGACGCCGGGGCGCGTGTGGTCCACATTGACGCCAAGGGGTACGGCAACGCCCTCATCGGAGGCATCCGGGCCGCCCGCGGCAAGTACGTGATCATGGGCGATGCCGACGACTCGTACGATTTCACCAACCTGATGCCTTTCGTGGAGGAGTTGCGGGCCGGCGGTGAGCTGGTGATGGGCAACCGGTTCCGGGGCGGGATCGCCCCCGGCGCCATGCCCCCGCTGCACCGCTACCTCGGCAACCCGGTCCTGTCCTTCGTCGGGCGGCTGTTCTTCCCGAGCGCCATCGGCGACTTCCACTGCGGGCTGCGCGGGTTCCGCCGGGACTCGATCCTCCGGCTCGGCCTGCAGACCGGCGGCATGGAGTTCGCCTCCGAGATGGTGGTCAAGGCCACGCTCCAGGGCCTCGACGTCCGCGAGGTGCCCACGACGCTGTCGCCCGACGGCCGCTCCCGCCCGCCCCACCTGCGCTCCTGGCGGGACGGCTGGCGCCACCTGCGCTTCCTGCTTCTGTACAGCCCGCGGTGGCTGTTCTTCATCCCCGGCCTGGTGCTCACCGCCATCGGCCTGATCATGGGCGCCGCGCTGACCTTCGGCCCCGTCTACATCGGCAAGCTCGCCTTCGACGTCGACACCCTGGTCGGCGCGTCCGCCATGGTGGTGATCGGCTTCCAGGCGGTGCTGTTCGCCCTGTTCACCAAGGTGTACGCCGCGGAGGAGGGCTTCCTCCCCGAAGACCGGCGGGTACGCAAGCTCGTGGACATCGTCTCCCTGGAGAAGGGCCTCGTCGCGGGCGGCATGCTCGCCCTCGCCGGTCTCGTCGGTCTGGTGGCATCGCTGGCCCACTGGGGCGGCAGGGGCTTCGGCGAGCTGATCCCGGCCGAGTCGCTGCGTCTCGTCGTGCCGTCGGCGACCGCGTTCGTCATGAGCTTCCAGACCATCTTCGCGTCGCTGTTCATCAGCATCCTCGGCATCCGCCGCTCGAAGGAGACCCCGGCCGACATCGCCGCGTCCGCCGCGGAGGAGGCCGCCGAGGCCGTCACCCGCGAGTCCAGCGCCGAGAAGACCGCCGAGAAGATCGCGGAGAAGACCGTCGAAGCCCCGGAGACCGTGGAGTCCGGTACCGCGCGGAGCCTGTCGCCGGAGCTGTAACCGGAGCCGTAATCGGTTCGAGACGCTGTGCGCGGGGCTCTAGTCTTGGAACCATGTCCCAGCACATCTTGACCGCCGTCGCGTGGCCCTACGCCAACGGCCCCCGCCACATCGGGCACGTCTCAGGTTTCGGCGTGCCGTCCGACGTCTTCAGCCGCTACCAGCGGATGGCGGGCAACAAGGTGCTGATGGTCTCAGGCACGGACGAGCACGGCACGCCCATCCAGGTCCAGGCCGACAAGGAGGGGCTGACCGCCCGCCAGCTCGCCGACCGCTACAACCGTGTGATCGCCGAGGACCTGACCGGCCTGGGCCTCTCCTATGACCTGTTCACCCGGACCACCACGGACAACCACTACGCCGTGGCCCAGGAGATCTTCCTCGGCCTGCACAAGAACGGCTACATCTTCCCCCGCACGACGATGGGGGCGATCTCGCCTTCCACCGGGCGCACCCTGCCCGACCGCTACATCGAGGGCACCTGCCCCATCTGCGGCTACGACGGGGCGCGCGGCGACCAGTGCGACAACTGCGGCAACCAGCTCGACCCGATCGACCTGATCAACCCGAAGTCCCGCATCAACGGCGAGACGCCCGCGTTCATCGAGACCGAGCACTTCATGCTCGACCTCCCGGCGTTCGCCGACACGCTCGGCACCTGGCTGCAGTCCAAGCAGGGCGAGTGGCGGCCCAACGTGCTGAAGTTCTCGCTCAACCTGCTCGGCGACCTGCAGCCGCGGGCGATCAGCCGCGACCTCGACTGGGGCGTGCCGATCCCGCTCGACGGCTGGCGTGACCGGAACGACAAGCGCCTTTACGTCTGGTTCGACGCGGTCATCGGCTATCTGTCGGCGTCCATCGAGTGGGCCAGGCGCAGCGGCGACCCGGACGCCTGGCGGCAGTGGTGGCAGAACCCCGACGCCCGTGCCTACTACTTCATGGGCAAGGACAACATCGTCTTCCACTCCGAGATCTGGCCGGCCATGCTGCTCGGCTACAACGGCGAGGGCGCGCGGAACGGCACGCCCGGGTCGCTCGGGAAGCTGGCCCTGCCGTCCGAGGTGGTGTCGAGCGAGTTCCTGACGATGGAGGGCCGCAAGTTCTCCTCCTCCCGCCAGGTCGTGATCTACGTGCGTGACTTCCTGGAGCGCTACTCGGCCGACGCGCTGCGCTACTACATCGCCGTCGCCGGACCGGAGAACCAGGACACCGACTTCACCTGGTCGGAGTTCGTCAACCGCAACAACGGCGAGCTGGTGGCCGCCTGGGGCAACCTGGTCAACCGGTCGATCTCGATGGCCGCCAAGAACTTCGGCGCCATCCCCGAGGCGGGCGACCTCACCGACGCCGACCGCGCCATGCTGGAGCTGTCCAGGAACGCCTTCCCCAAGGTCGGCGCCGAGCTGGGCCGCTCCCGGTTCAAGAACGCCGTGACCGAGGCGTTCGACGTCGTCCGCGAGGCCAACAGGTACCTCGCCGACCAGGAGCCCTGGAAGATCAAGGACGATCCCGACCGGCAGAAGTCCATCCTGCACGTCGCGCTGCAGGTCGTGGACGACGCCAAGACGCTGCTCACACCGTTCCTGCCCACCTCGTCCAACAAGATCTTCGAGATGCTCGGCGGCGAGGGCGTCTGGACCGGCATGCCGGAGATCCGCGAGGTGAACGAGAACGGCGGCGCGGACTATCCCGTGATCACCGGCTCGTACGACGGCGCCGCGCGTTGGGAGCATCGCCCCATCCGGGCCGGTGTCCCGCTCGCTCCCCCGACCCCGCTCTTCACCAAGCTCGACCCCAAGGTCGTCGACGAAGAGCTGGCCCGCCTCGGCGACTGATCAGGCAGGAGGTCTGGCGGAAATGTCCCGGGAACTTCCCGTGATGCCCGAGCCGTTGCCCGCCGAGGTGTTCGACAGCCACTGTCACCTCGACATCATGGTGGGCGATCGCAAGGCGTCATCGGGTGATCCGGTCGCGCTCGCCGCGCAGGCGGCGGGCGCGTCGGTCGAGGCCATCCTGGCCGACGCCCGCCTGGTCGGCGTGGCCCGGCTGGTGACCATCGGATACGACCTGCGCTCGTCCCGGTGGAACGCCGAGGTCGCCAGGGACCACGGCGACGTCTACGCGGGCGTGGCCATCCACCCCAACGAGGCTCACGCGGCCACGCCCGAGGTGCTGGCCGAGATCGAGGAGCTGGCGCGGCAGCCGTACGTGCGGGCCGTGGGGGAGACCGGGCTCGACTACTTCCGGGACTGGGCCTCCCGCGACGACCAGCACGCGAGTTTCCGGGCGCACATCGAGATCGCCAAGCGGACCGGCAAGGCGCTGGTCATCCACGACCGCGACGCCCATGACGACGTGCTCGCCGTCCTCGCGGACCAGGGCGCACCGGACGTCGTGGTCTTCCACAGTTACTCCGGCGACGCCGAGATGGCCAAGAAATGCGCCGACGCCGGATATTTCATGTCATTCTCCGGGCCGGTGACGTACAAGAACGCGGGATATCTCCGCGAGGCGGCACGGGTGGCCCCCACCGAGCTCATGCTCGTGGAGACCGACGCGCCCTACCTCCCGCCGACCCCGCACCGGGGCAAGCCGAACGCGCCCTACCTGATCCCGCTGACCCTGCGCTGCCTGGCCGAGGTCAGGGGCACGGACGTCGCCGAACTCGCCGCGACCATCATGGCCAACGGCGAGACCGTCTTCGGAGCCTGGTGAGCCCGCTCCGCCACCCCATGAGCCCGCGCGCGGGCGAGCCGGACGGCAAGAGGACATGCTCCGATGCCGGACACTGGATGCCATGAGTTTGCTCGGGCCTGTCGAAGTGCGCGCGCTCGCGGAGAAGCTGGGCATCCGGCCGACCAAGAAGCTCGGGCAGAACTTCGTCATCGACGGCGGCACCGTCCGCCGCATCGTCAGGGTCGCCGAGGTGACTCGGGACGACGTGGTCATCGAGATCGGGCCCGGGCTCGGATCGCTCACGCTCGCCCTCCTCCCGGAGGTCGCCCGGGTCGTGGCGGTCGAGATCGACCCCGTGCTCGCGGCCCAGCTTCCCGTCACCGTCGCGGAGATGGACCCCGAGCACGCCGACCGGCTCTCCGTCGTCCACGCCGACGCGCTCAAGGTGACCCCGGACGACCTCAGGGCGGATCGGGGCGATCACGCCGAGAGCGCGGACCGGCGCGGAGCGGATGCGGACGACCTGCCGGCCCTGCCCGACCTGCCCGACCTGCCCACGGCGTTGGTCGCCAACCTGCCGTACAACGTCTCCGTGCCCGTGCTGCTGCACCTGCTGGAGATCCTGCCGTCGCTGCGCCGGGGCCTCGTCATGGTCCAGTCCGAGGTCGCCGACCGGCTCGCCGCGCCCCCCGGATCGCGGATCTACGGCGTCCCGTCGGTCAAGGCCGCCTGGTACGCCGACGTGCGCCGCGCCGGACCCGTCGGCCGCAACGTCTTCTGGCCCGCGCCCAACGTCGACTCCGGCCTGGTCTCCCTCGTCCGCCGCGATCCTCCGGAGACGTCGGCCACCCGCGAGGAGGTCTTCGCGGTCGTGGACGCCGCCTTCGCCCAGCGCCGCAAGACCCTGCGCGCCGCCCTGGCCTCCTGGGCCGGTACGCCCGCCGCGGCGGAGCAGGCCCTGGTCCAGGCCGGCGTCCAGCCGTCCGCGCGGGGCGAGCAACTCGGCGTCGCCGACTTCGCCCGGATCGCGGAGAACCGTCCCCGCCACCGGTGACAAGGGCACTGGTGCTCCTCCCGGCACTAGGCTCGGGTCTCGTGACTGCTTCCCAGAGGGCGACGGCGCGCGTGACCGTGCGGGTCCCGGCAAAGGTCAACCTGCAACTGGCCGTCGGACCGCTGCGCGACGACGGTTACCACGACCTGGTGAACGTGTTCCACGCCGTCTCGCTGTTCGACGAACTGACGGCCACGGAACCCGGAGCGGCCGGAACGTTCACCGTGCGTGTCGAGGGCGAGTCCGCCGCCCACGTGCCCGCCGACGGCACCAACCTCGCCGTACGCGCCGCCGAGGCCCTCGCCAAGCACGCCGGGCAGACCGCGCCCGACGGGCACCCGTACGGCGCCGCCCTGCTGATCCGCAAGGCCATCCCGGTCGCGGGCGGCATGGCGGGCGGCAGCGCGGACGCGGCGGCCGCCCTCGTCGCCTGTGACGCGCTCTGGGGGCTCGGGCTGTCCCTCGGGGAGCTCATGGAGATCGGCGCCGGCATCGGCAGCGACGTGCCGTTCGCGCTCCTCGGCGGCACGGCCGTCGGCACCGGCCGAGGTGAGCGGCTGACCCCCGTCCCGGTCACCGGCTCCTTCCACTGGGTGTTCGCCCTCGCCGACGGCGGCCTGTCCACTCCGCAGGTGTACGGCGAGTGCGACCGCCTCCGCGCGACCGCGGGCGAGGAGGTCGTCTGGCCGTCCGCGAGCGAGCCGCTCATGGCCGCCCTGCGCGACGGCGACGCCCGGGAGCTCGGCGCCGCCCTGGTCAACGACCTGCAACCGGCCGCGCTCGCTCTCCGCCCGTCGCTGGCGCGAACGCTCGACGCGGGGCGGGACGCCGGGGCGCTCGGCGCGATCGTCTCCGGATCGGGCCCCACGTGTGCCTTCCTGGCCGGATCCGCCGAGCACGCCCGGGAGGTGTCGGCCGCGCTGGCCGGGACGGGCGCCTGCCGTGCCGCCGTGACGGCCGAGGGCCCCGTCCCCGGCGCCGAGATCGTCTCGTAGGGGGATCGCGCCGGGAGGGGCATCGCGCGAGGGGATGCCGAGGGGGATGGCGAGCGTCGGCGGCTGCCTGCGCCCACCCGTTCCGTTCGGCCTGAGCGTCAGCCGTCCGGCTCGGCTGTACGACGGCTTTGCGGGAATCGGTAGGCTGGGCGGGCGATGAATCTGGTCAACCTTGAATCCGTGTCCCATGCCTTCGGGCCCAAGCCGTTGCTCACCGGCGTCACCCTCGGGATCGAGCAGGGCGACCGCATCGGCGTCGTCGGCCGCAATGGCGGCGGCAAGTCCACGCTGATCTCCATCATCGCCGGAGAGCTGAAACCCGACAGTGGGCGGGTCACCCACAATCGCGGCCTGCGGGTCGGGCTCCTGTCCCAGCGCGACGACTTCGATCCCGCGACGCCCGTCCACGACCTGGTGCTCTCGGGCCGGGCCGAGCACGAGTGGGCCGGCGACGCGGCGATCAGAGAGATCCTCGCCAACCTGCTCGGCGACATCGAGCTGTCGGCCCAGGCGGGCGCCCTGTCCGGTGGCGAGCGACGGCGGACCGCCCTCGCGAAGCTGCTCATCGACGAGCATGACCTGATCATCCTCGACGAGCCGACCAACCACCTGGACATCGAGGCCATCGCCTGGCTCGCCGGGCACCTCGCGCAGCGCAAGAGCGCCCTGCTCGTGGTCACCCACGACCGGTGGTTCCTCGACGCCGTCTCCACCAGGACGTGGGAGGTCGTGGACGCCTCCGTCGAGCGCTACGAGGGCGGATACGCCGCGTACGTCCTGGCCAAGGCCGAGCGGGCGCGCATCGCCCAGGCCGCGGAGGACCGCCGCCAGAACCTCATGCGCAAGGAGATCGCCTGGCTGCGGCGCGGCCCGCCCGCCCGGACGTCCAAGCCCAAGTTCCGTATCAACGCCGCCGAGGCGCTGATCGCCGACGAGCCGCCCGCGCGGGAGACCGTCGAGCTGCTCAAGTTCGCCTCCGCCCGGCTCGGGAAAACGGTCTACGACCTGGAGGACGTGACCCTGCACGCCGGAGGCCCCGGCGCGGGCCCGGTCGTGCTCGACCACGCCACCTTCCAGTTCGGCCCCGGCGACCGGATCGGCCTGATCGGTGTCAACGGTTCCGGCAAGTCGTCGGTGCTGCGGCTGCTGTCGAGCACGGTCGCGCCCGACTCTGGCCGCGTGGTGCGCGGCAAGACGGTACGGCTCGCGCACCTGTCCCAGGAGCTGGCCGAACTCGACCCGTCCCGGCGGGTGCTGGAGACCGTCGAGGAGATCCGCAAGTACATCCAGGTCGGCAAGAAGGAGTGGTCGGCCTCCCAGCTCCTGGAGCGCCTCGGCTTCAAGGGCGAGGCCCAGTGGAAGGTCGTCGGCGACCTGTCCGGTGGCGAGCGCCGCCGCCTCCAGCTGCTGAGGCTGATCATGGACGAGCCGAACGTGCTGCTCCTCGACGAGCCGACCAACGACCTCGACATCGAGACGCTCACCGAGCTGGAAGACCTCCTCGACGGCTGGCCGGGCACGCTGGTCGTGGTCAGCCACGACCGCTACTTCCTGGAAAGGGTGTCCGACCGGTGCGTCGCGCTGCTCGGCGACGGCAGGCTCTCCATGCTGCCCGGCGGCGTCGACGAGTACCTCTCGCGCCGCGCGGCCGGTGCGGCTCTGTCCGCCCGAGCGGCGTCCGCCGGTGCGGCCTCGGCCGCCGGGGCCCGTGCCGTACCGGCCGGGCAGGCGGGCCAGAGCGGGCAGGCCGCGCAGCCCGCGCAGGCGGGGGCCGGGGCGGCCGCGGATGCGGGTCAGGGCGCGCCGAGCGGCCTGTCGGCCAAGGAACAGCGCGAGCTGCAGAAGGAGCTCGGCCGTCTGGAGCGTCAGCTCGACCGGCTGGGCGAGCGCGAGGCGAAGCTCCACGCCCAGATGGCCGACGCCGCGAGCGACTTCGAGCGTCTCGGCACGCTGGACGCCGAGCTGCGCGAGATCACCGCGCAGAAGGAGTCGGTCGAGCTCGAATGGCTCGATCTCGCCGCCCGCCTCGACACCTGACGCCCGGACGGCCTTGAGGTCTGACTGCGGTGCGCCCGGGTTGACAGCCGTTCCGGCTGGTCAGGCGGCTGGGCGTCGGCCACCGGATCGGTACGCATGTGGTCGGCGAACGGTGCCCGGGCACGGCAGTGCTGAATTCGTTCGGCGACGGTCTCAGGCCCTTGCGTCGGTCCAGGCCGTGCTGGTGAGGAAGTAGGTGTCGTAGAGCTCCTGCACCTCCAGGAGGCTCTCGGGTGGCACCTTCCCGTACGCGATGCGCTCCAGGTGGCGGAAGTACTCGAACCGTTCGACGCCGGGGGTGATGACGATGAGGATGTCGGCGTCTTCTCCCGGTGCGGCGGCGAAGGCGTGGGCGAGACCGGGGGGCACGATGACCAGGTCGCCGCGTTCGGCGGTCACGACCTGCTCGCCGGACAGCAGTTGGGCGGTGCCGTCCAGCATGTAGAACAGCTCCGCGGAGTTGGCGTGGTGGTGCGGTCTGGCGCCGTCCGCGCCGTCGGTCAGGCTGACCCGCTGGGTCGAAAGCGCGCCGCCGGTCGAGCTGCTGTCGGCCAGCAGCCGGATGGTGGTCGGGGCTCGGCCGATCACTTCGGCCTCCGCGGAACGGACGATAACGGACTCGTTGAAGTCCGGCATGACCAGGGACATCCGCATGACTCCTTTGGGGGATGGGTTCTGGCGGTCAGACGGCGAACAGCAGGCGGCGCTGAGCCGGAGCGAACCTAGCATAGCTTCGACAGGAATGCTAGCAATGCTAGAGTAGAGTCATGTCGATTCAGGCGCGCCGGCAGCGCGAGCGGGCCGAGCGGGAACGGTTGATCATCACAGCGGCCCGGGAGCTGGCCGAGGCCGAGGGCTGGGAAGCGGTGACGACCCGGCGCCTGGCCGAACGGGTCGAGTACAGCCAGCCCGTGCTCTACAGCCATTTCAAGGGCATGGACGCCATCATGGCCGCGGTCGCGGTGGAGGGCTTCGCCGACCTGGCCGCCGAGCTGCGCGCGGCCCGCGCGGCGGCGACGGATCCCCGAAAGGCGCTCGCCGACGTCAGCGCCGCCTACGCCGCGTTCGCCGAGCGGCGACCCGCGCTGTACGACGCCATGTTCAGCCGGACCGTCGACCTGCCCTTCGCCACCCCCGAAGCACCGGCCGCACTGCACGCGGCCTTCGGCGAGCTGAGCGAGGCCATACGACCACAGGCCGGTGACGACGACCTGGGCCTGCTCACCGAGACCTTCTGGAGCGGCCTGCACGGACTGATGACGCTCATGCGTGGTGGCAGGCTCCCGCGCGAGGACCACGACCGGCGGCTGACCCTCCTGATCAGCCGCTTCTCGCGCTGACCCACGGGCCCGCCTGCGCTGCCTGTTCGACCTCGGCTACGACTCGACCCCGGCGGTGACAGCCGGCCACACCGCCTCAGGACGCGAAAAAGGGACCCGGCTGGATGCCGGGCCCCTTCGTCGTCGCGGATGGACTGAGTGTTACCTCAGCTCAGATCGCTGATCGGTGATCGGTGATCAGACGATCTTGCCGGACCAGAGGTTGGCCGCGGCCTTGTAGACGCCGTACAGCTCGCCGTCGAAGTACGGGGAGACGCTGGTGTCGATGCGGTTGTTCTTGTCGGTGTCGGCCAGACCGATGGTGACACCGTTCAGGTAGCCGAGACGACGGTCGCTCTTGTAGTTGAGCAGCCAGGACGAACCGATCGAGCCCTCGCCGGTGAAGGAGGACTTGACGCCGACGAGCTCCTCGCCCTTGATCTCCTTGGCGGAGGCGGCGAAGGTCTTGCCGTAGCTCCACTTGAGGGTCTGGCCGGTGTAGGCGTAGTTGCCGTCCAGGTGGGACCCGCTCGGGTAGCCGAACACGAAGACCGGCTTGCCGAGCTTCTGGTTGTAGGCCAGGCCCTGACCGCCGACGTTGTCGCCGAGGCGGCCGACGTCCTTGAGGCCGATGGCCAGCTTCTTGCCCACGACCTGCCAGCCGTAGTACTTCGCCCAGAAGGTCCGCTTGAAGTACTTGTACTCGCGGCCGTGGCCGTGGTCGCCCTTGCGCTCGTCAGCCGGGTCCGGGGCGGTGCTCGGGGCGGTGCTCGGATCGGTGCTCGGAGCGGTGCTCGGATCGGTGCTCGGAGTGACGTCCTTCGGGGCCTCGTCCTGGCCACCGCGAGGCTTGCCGTCGCCGGGCTTGCCGGGACCGTCGTGGTGGCCACCGCCGGGCTTGCCACCGCCGGGCTTGCCGGGGCCCTCGTCGGGCTTGCCGTCGACCGCCTTGCGGAAGTACAGGGTCTTCCCGTCACGGCTGACGTACGAGTCCCTGTCAGAGCGGTACTCGTCCCGGCTGATCTCGACGGGGTCGCTGGCGCCCGTGCCGTCGGCCCAGGGGCCGTTGCCGGTGAGGTCCCTGTTCCGGTTCAGGCTCTGGAACTCCGACACGGTGACGGCGATCTGGTAGCCGTCGTTGTGGCCGTGGTCGCCACCGCGCTTGTCGTTCTTGTCGTCGTGGTCGCGACCGTGACCGCCACCGTGGCCGTGGTCGTCGCCGTGGCCGTGGCCGTGGCCGGGCTTGCCGGGCTTCGTCACGGGGACGACCCGGAGGTCCGACCAGCCGGTGGTCTTGTCGTTCTCGAGCCGGCGAAGCTCCTTCTCCGCCTCAGCGCGGGTCCGGAAGACCTTCGAGACGTAGTGACGGTCGGCGCTCACGCTCTCGGGCAGGACGCCGTTGTAGACGGTCACGAACGCGTAGTTGCGGTCGCCGTCCTCGTAGACGTCGTAGTCGTAGTGCGTGAAGGCCTGCTTGCCGACGTAGATGCCCCACGGGGTCTTGCCCTGGTAGTAGCCCGGGATGAAGACCCACTTGTCGAGCGTCGCGCTGTTCGACTCGGTGTCGTAGACGCAGTGACCGGCCGTGGCGACCAGGTTGCGGTAGTTCGACTGCACGGAGGTGGCGGTGCACCAGTGCGGCCTGCCGTCCCCGCCGATGAAGAACACCTTGCCGGTGGTCTTGGGCAGGTTGACGTTCTTGGACTTGGACGCCGCCTTCTTCTCGTCGCCGATGGCGGGCACGACACCGGGCTTCGTGTCGGCGGCGGGTCCGCCGGTCGACACGTGCTTGGCGACGACCTTGGTCTCGACGTTGTACGGCGTGGCGCCGATCAGGTTGGCCTTGGCCTCGCCGTACCAGAACGCGGCGATTTCCTGGGCGGCCAGGTTGGTGTTGGCCAGGATGACCGACGGGACAGTGTCGCCGGCGGCCTGGGCGGGAGCGGCCAGACCTGCGGCCAGCAGACCGGCGGTGGCGACGAGGCCACCGTAGGCGAGAGAGCGCTTCAAGGGTTTCTCCTTGGTCTGTCGTGGGGCGTCATCTGCGTCCCATGCGTCAGTAAAGGGTTGGTAAACAAGCTACCTAAGGGGTTGCTGTGAGGGAAGTCGATTGAAAAGCCGCAGAACGGTGGAACCGATAGCGGTGGTGGCGACGTCCTAGTTATCCCGCCTGAGTTTCGGCCTGTTTCTGCTGATCAAGACCTGAGTGGCCGACCGGCCGGTATGTCCACATAGTGGATCGGTCCAGCAGTTCGATGTGAGATGAATCACAGTTTGACCGAAAAAATCCCAGTACAAGATCATCACGCTTGAGTGATTCGTCTGTTTTCATCAGGTCTGCGATGAAAACTAATGAAAAGACGTTTCAGTGTCGTCGAGGACCGGTTCCTGGGAGGCCCAGGTTGTGTGCGGGCCGGTATAGCGTCCGGCGTGCGGCATCCGATCCGCCTCATGGAGAGGGGCCGGCGGAGCGTCGACCGGGCTCGGCGACGCGCACCGCGGGGCCAGCCGATGTGCAGGGCGAGGCGACGTGAGAGGCGAGGCGACGTCCGCGGTCGACGCGCAATCGCCGGGACCTGCCGTACGGCGTGGCCCGACGGAACGGAAGTCGTTCACGATCATGCTGAGAAAGCTCCGCACGAACGCCGCGCCATCTCGCCCAGTTCCATTTCCCATGACCCCGACGTCGCGCGCTTTACGTAAGGCTCTCGCGTCGGGCCTTGTCGCGGCCCGCGTCTGCTTCCGGTCCTGGGCGGACCGCGCTTCATGCGCAACGCTTGAATTACCGCTTTATCGCAGAAAAAGGATAATTAACGCAAAGAGCCACATAAGGGTGAAATGCCCGCTTTTCGCGTGAATTGGTCATGCGGGGGGAGTGACGGGTGAGGGCACCCGCGCGGTGGCCGGATGTGAGCTGCTTCCCGGCGGAGACGCGAAAAAGGGGCCCGGCTGGATGCCGGGCCCCTTCGTCGTCGCGGAAGGGCTGAGTGTTACCTCAGCGTGGATCGCTGATCAGTGATCAGACGATCTTGCCGGACCAGAGGTTCTTGGCCGCGGAGTAGACGCCGTACAGCTCACCGTCGAAGTACGGCGAGAAGCTGGTGTCGTAGCGGTTGTTGCCGTCGGTGTCGGAGACGCCGATGGTCACACCGTTCAGGTAGCCCAGACGGCGGCCGTTGTTGTAGTTCACCAGCCAGGAGGAGCCGATGGCGCCCTCACCGGTGAACGACGACTTGGTGCCGATGAGCTCCTCGCCCTTGATGGCCGGGGCCTGGACCGCGAAGGTCTTGCCGTAGGTCCACTTGAGGGTCTTGCCGGTGAAGGCGTTGTTGCCGTCGGGGTGAACGCCGCTCGGGTAGCCGAACACGAAGACCGGCTTGCCGACCTTCTGGTTGTAGGCCAGACCCTGACCACCGACGTTGTCGCCCAGGCGGCCGACGTCCTTGAGCCCGATCCACAGGATCTTGCCCTTGAGCACGTAGTCGACGTCGTACTGGACGAAGAAGTTGCGCTTGGTGTACTTCTCGCCACGCTTGAGGTAGAGGGTGTTCTCGTCCCCGCTCCACGCCCAGGCGTCCGTCTGGCTGCTGTGCCCCTTCTTGTTGTTGGCGGCGGCGGCGTAAGCGGCGTCGAAGTCACCCTTGTTGATGGTCGTCACGTCCGCGCCGGTGCCGGTCGGCCAGGTGGTGTTGTCACCCAGCTGGTTGTCCGCCACGCCCGACTTGGCGATGATCGTCGCCCGGTTGACGTAGACCTTCTCGACCTCGGAGCCGGCGGGCTCGGCGCCCAGCTTGTCCGTGACGACGCGCTCGATCCAGAGCTTCGAGCGGCCGTTCTCCTTGTCGGCCTCGAGCTTGGCCTTCTCGTCCTCGGCTTCCTTCTTGGTCTCGAAGGTCACCGCGCCGCGCGTCTTCTCGGCGCTCGTGGGCAGGACGCCGTTGTAGACGGTGACGAACGCGTAGTCGCGGTCGCCGTCCTCGTAGACGTCGTAGTCGTAGTGCGTGAAGGCCTGCTTGCCGACGTAGATGCCCCACGGGGTCTTGCCCTGGTAGTAACCCGGGACGAAGACCCACTTGTCGAGGGTGGCCTTGTTCGACTCGGTGTCGTACACGCAGTGCCCGGCCGTGGCGACCAGGTTGCGGTACGCGGACTGGACCGAGGTGGCGGAGCACCAGTGCGGCTTGCCGTCCCCGCCCTTGAAGAACACCTTGCCGGTGGTCTTGGGCAGGTTGACGTTCTTGGACTTGGCGGTCGTCTTCTTCTCGTCGCCGATCGCGGGCACGACGCCGGGCTTGCTGTCAGCCGCGGGGCCGCCCTTGGAGACGTGCTTGGCGACGATCTTCGTCTCCACGCCGTACGGCGTGGCGTTGATCAGGTTCGCCTTGGCCTCGCCGTACCAGTAGCTGGCGACCTGGCGGGCGGCCAGGTTGGTGTTCGCGAGGGGGGTGCTGGCGACGTCACCGGCGGCGTTGGCCGGGGCAGCCAGGCCGGCGGCGAGCAGGCCGGCGGTGGCGACGAGGCCACCATAGGCAAGAGTGCGCTTCAAGGGGATCAGCTCCTTGGTCTGTCGTGGGCCGTCAATTCGCGTCCCACCGTCAGTAAAGGGATGACAAAGGACGTTACCTAAGCGCCCGCTGTGAGGGAAGTCGCAAGAAATCTCGCGAAACGGTGGAACCGGATGGCCGGTTGGTGCCGTCAGAGATGAAGGGAGCGGCATTTCCGCTGATCAACTTGAGGTGTGTCCAGTGCCCGGTCTCCGAGGGGTGCGCACATCGAGTCGCCCGCGTTGTGAGCTAAATCACAGTTTTATCTGCCGAATCGGCATAGACGGCAATCGACCCAAAGATCTCTTCGCCCATTTTGTACGAAAAAGTCGGAATTTAACGGGTGTCAAAGAGGGTCCTGTCGCCTGGACGGCGAGAGGCGACGATGCCACGCCCCCGCTCCACGGATCTTCGTCGCATGGAAGCGGGTTCTGTCGCAGAAAGCGAAAAGGACGCTCTCATCCCGTGGAAGGGCATTCGCGGGCCGCGACCTGGCATGCCGCGACATGACCTAATGCGATCCGCCGTCCGAGGCGTCGAAGGGGACGAGCAGGGTGTGAAGCAGGGCGGCGAGCGCGCGCTGCTCGCGTTCGCCCAGACCGGCGAGCAGTTCCCGCTCGCGGCGCAGTAGGCCGGCGAAGGCGGCGTCCACCCGCTCGACGCCCTGGGCGGTCAGCCGGACGAGAACACCGCGGCGGTCCTCCGGGTCGGGGTGGCGGGTGACCAGCCCGGAGGCGACCATCCGGTCGATCCGGTTCGTCATCGTTCCCGATGTGACGAGGGTCGCCCGCAGCAGCGCCCCAGGGCTCAGCTCGTACGGCCTGCCGGCGCGCCGGAGCGCGGTGAGCACGTCGAACTCCCATGATTCGAGGTCGTGCTCGGCGAACGCCGCGCGTCGCGCACGATCCAGGTGGCGGCTGAGCCGGGACACCCGGCTGAGCACTTCGAGTGGGGTGACGTCCAGGTCGGGGCGTTCCTGCTGCCAGGCCGCGATGAGGCGGTCCACCTCGTCTTCGGCGGCCCTGGAGTGCGACATGGTGTTGATTTTAGCTCTCTTGACATCGAGAGACTCCGGTATGGACTATCTCGACATCAAGGTAAGGAGGAGCGACCTTCATGGCACCGGACATCTGGGATCCTACGATCTACGGGACATACGCCGACGAGCGCTCCCGTCCCTTCTTCGACCTGATCACCCGCGTGGCGGCCGACGCCCCCGAACATGTCGTCGACCTCGGTTGTGGCACCGGCGAGCTCACCGCCGAACTCGCCAGACGCTGGCCCACCGCGACCGTCCACGGCATCGACTCCTCCGCCGCCATGATCGGAAAAGCTCCTCGCGGGGAGCGTCTCGATTTCGAGGTCGCCGACATACGGGACTGGCGCCCGCGACGCCCCGCCGACGTCATCGTGTCCAACGCGGCGCTCCAGTGGATCCCCGAGCACCGCGAGCTCCTCGCCCGGTGGGCACAGGGCCTGCCTGCCGGCGGCTGGCTCGCCTTCCAGGTGCCCGGCAACTTCGACGCGCCCAGCCACGCCCTGATCCGCCGGCTGTGCCGTACGACCTGGCGCGACGACCTGGGCGACCTGGCGCGGGACTCCCCGGTCGGTGATCCCGCCGAATATCTGGACCTGCTCGCGGGCCTCGGCTGCGTCGTGGACGCCTGGGAGACCACGTACGTCCATGTGCTTCCCGGTGACGACGCGGTGCTCAACTGGGTCAGGGGCACCGCCCTGCGGCCCATGCTCGCCCGGCTCGGGCCGGACCGCCGGGCCGACTTCCTGGCCGACTGCGCGCGGCTGCTCGGTGACGCCTACCCACGCCGCCCGTACGGCACGGCCTTCCCCTTCCGGCGGGTCTTCGTCGTCGCCAGGAAAGACAGGAAGGACAGGAAGGACAGTGAGGAACAGGCGCCGCAGGGATAGAGCGCCGCAGGGACAGTGAAAGGAGAAGGGGAACGCGTCGCCCGACCGTCAGGCCGAGTCCGCGTCCCCCTGCTGAGGACCGCCCTTGGCGGCCCGGCGGGCCTGCCGCTCCCGCGCCTTCTCCTGGTCGCGCTGGAGCCTCTCCTGGTCGCGCTGGACCTTCTCCTGCTCCTTGAGTTCGCGTTCGCGGGTCTTTTCTTGTTCTTTCAGCTCGCGTTCGCGTGCTTTCTCCTGGTCGCGCTGGGCCTTCTCCTGCTCGCGCTGCAGCTTCTTCTGCTGCTCCTTGAGTTCGCGTTCGCGGGTCTTTTCTTGTTCTTTCAGCTCGCGTTCGCGTGCTTTCTCCTGGTCGCGCTGGAGCTTCTCCTGCTCGCGCTGGGCCTTCTCCTGCTCCTTGAGCTCGCGTTCCCGCGCCTTCTCGCTCTCCTTGAGCTCACGCTCCGTCGGCCGTGCCGTACGGGCGTCCGCGGGCGGGGCCAGCACCAGACCACGGGTGGCCGCGGTGAGCTGGGGGTTCGGATCCAGGCCGGTCAGGCCGTTCCACGACAGGTTGACCAGATGCGCGGCCACCTCCTCGCGCCGCGGCTTGCGCACGTCCAGCCACCACTGCCCGGTCAGCGCCGTCATCCCGACCAGCATCTGCGCGTACATCGGCGCGAGGTTCGGGTCGTAGCCGCGTTCCTTGAACTCGTCGGCCAGCACGTCCTCGACCTGGCTGGCGATGTCGCTGATCAGGCTCGCGAACGTGCCCGTCCCGGACGCGGCGTGCGAGTCGCGGACCAGGATGCGAAAGCCCTCGCTGCTCTCCTCGATGTACTGGAGGAGGGCCAGCGCCGCCCGTTCCAGCTTCACCAGCGCGTGTGACGCCGACAACGCCTGCGTGACCAGGGTGAGCAGCCGCTGCATCTCCCGGTCGATGACGACCGCGTAGATGCCCTCCTTGCCGCCGAAGTGCTCGTAGACGACAGGCTTGGAGACCTTGGCGCTCGCCGCGATCTCCTCGACGGAGGTGCCGTCGAAGCCCTTCTCCGCGAAGAGCGCGCGGCCGATCTGGATCAGCTGCTCGCGTCGCTCCGCGCCCGTCATGCGTCGTCGAGATCGGGAGGAGTCGTTCACACGTCCCATGATGGCCTGTTTGGTTTTGTCGGCAGATTCCGGCACCGCCGCGGCCTCACCGTCCGGCGGGACCAGCCGCGTACGTACGGCTGTCGCCGCCACCCCCGCCGAAGCGAGGGGCGCGACGACAGCCGGGCGGCGCCGAGAAGAGATATCGGCGGGATCACCCAAGTCGTTTCGCCGCCAGCCGCTCGGGGTTGGGCCAGCGCACGTCGTGCACCCAGCCGGCCTTCTCGAACCAGCGGATCAGGCCCGCGCTGAGGTCGATCTGGCCCTTGAGCACACCGTGCCTGGCGCAGGTCGGGTCGGAGTGGTGCAGGTTGTGCCACGACTCGCCGAACGACGGGATCGCCAGCCACCACACGTTGCGAGACTTGTCGCGGACCTCGAAGGCCTCCTCGCCGAAGACGTGGCAGATCGAGTTGATCGACCACGTGACGTGGTGGAGCAGACCGATGCGGACCACGGTGCCCCAGAAGAACGCGGTGACCGCGCCCTGCCAGGACCAGGTCACCAGCCCGCCGAGAATCGGCGGCAGCAGCATCGAGCTGAAGGCGAGCGCCGGGAACCAACGGTGCAGCTTCATGACGTCCGGGTCCTTGACCAGGTCCGGAGCGTACTTCTCGCGGTTGGTGCGCTCGGACTCGAACAGCCAGCCCATGTGCGCGTAGAGCAGCCCCTTGGACAGGGACTTGAAGCCGGGGCCGAAGCGCCACGGTGAGTGCGGGTCGCCCTCCTTGTCGGAGAACTTGTGGTGTTTGCGGTGGGTGGCGACCCAGTCGAGCACGGACATCTCGAGCGAGAGGCTGCCGGCGATCCCCAGGATAATCTTCATGGTCCGGTTGGCCTTGAACGACCCGTGCGTGAAGTAGCGGTGCAGGCCCACCGTGACCCCGAGCCCGGACACCACGTAGAACACCGCGGAGATAATCACGTCGCTCCAGCCCAGGCCCCATCCCCAGGCGAACGGCACAGCGGCGAACAGCGCGACGATGGGAGCTCCGACGACGATGCCGAAGGTGATCAGTTCGGCTCGGGTTTTCGGCTCCGGCTCGAACTCCGGCTTGGGCTGCCGTGCAGGACGTTCGGTGAGGACAGTCATGGGCTACCTCGCGAAGATGTGGGGAAGATGTCCGGCTACGCCACCGTAACCTACGCCATCGTAAGTTAGGAATTCCTAAGCCGCGAATGTAGGGAAGGTGACTCATTCCCACCCCAACTCGTGGCGCATCCATGCCTTGTGGAAGTGTCACTCGGTCTGCTACAAGCGTGGGTCCTCGGCGGTCGCGGAGCCAGGGTGGCGGGGCAACCTTTGCGCCAGGTTGGCGGCCCCCTGGCGGTCCTGTCCCGCTCGCACCGCACCGGCCGCGAATCGCGTTGAGTAGTCGGATTGCGACGGCTGATGCGTGGGAGAGGGCTACTACGGCTGTCTTCGTATAGATGTGCGCCAGGGTGCCTCGCTCTATCGGAAGATCGAGGGATGGTTTCAGGGGATGGCGGGCGGAATTACCGAGTCGGCAGGCGGCCCCACCGATCGGTAAGGTGGGCCTTGGCCTGTCGTGGTCGGGGATCACGAGAGTCCGATTCATCCCGGATCGTCTAATCGGCAGGACTTTCGGTTTTGGTCCGAAATGTGGGGGTTCGAGTCCTCCTCCGGGAGCTGCGTGTTCAGGTTCGAGGCCTGGTCGGGTGGTGAGACCGGCCAGGCTTCTTCCTTGTCCGGACCTTCTCGGTCGGGAACCGGGCCGGTTGCTCATCGCGGGCATGGGCGCACCGCTTGTCCGCCGCGATGCTCCGATCACTCGCATCTTCGCGACGGCGTTCGGCCCGATCGGACGGCTCACTGTCACGGCGCCTTCACTCGCCGGGACCGCCCGCTGCCGGGCCGCTGTCGGGCCGTTTTCGGCTGAGGAAGCAGCGCCGTGGTTACTGTCCGGAGTGTCCGGCAAGGTGAACATCGGGACCAGCGTCCTGACCCGGGCACGCCGGCGTGCTCGGCCGCGGGTGATGGTGCTTCACCGTCACGTTGCGTGACCCCGAGCCGAGGGCGGCGTTCCAGGTGGGGGCTGGATTCCGGTTGGGGGACGGCAGGTAAGCTCACCTTGTCGAGTGGGTGACCGTGCGACGCCCTGGCGGTAGCCGTACGTGATCCTCAAGCCGACCCGTTTCAATCGCGGATCCGAGGGAGCCCCCGCAAGTGAGTGTGCCGCGCCCTGCCGCCGTCATCGTCCTCGCCGCGGGCGAGGGCACCCGGATGAAGTCGAGAACCCCCAAGGTCCTGCACGAGCTGTGCGGTCGCGCGCTCGTCGATCACATGCTCGGCGCGGCCCGCGGGCTGGAGCCCGAGCGGCTGATCGTGGTGATCGGCCATGCCCGTGAGCAGGTCGAGGCCCATCTGGCCGGGAGCGCGCCGGACGCGCGCACCGTCGTCCAGTCCAGGCAGAACGGCACCGGCCACGCCGTGCGCACCGTCCTCGAGGCGGTCGGCACGATCAACGGCACGGTCCTCGTCACGTACGGCGACACGCCGCTGCTGCGCGCCGAGACGCTGAGCGCCCTGGTGGAACGGCATGCCGAGGACGGCAACGCCGTCACCGTGCTCACCGCGGTGGTGCCCGATCCGACGGGATACGGGCGGATCATCCGCGACACCACCGGCGCCGTCCTGGAGATCGTCGAGGAGAAGGACGCCACACCCGAGCAGCGGGCGGTCACCGAGATGAACTCGGGCGTCTACGCCTTCGACGGGTTGCTGCTCGCCGACGCGGTCAAGCGGGTGGGGGCGGCCAACGCCCAGGGTGAGGAATACCTCACCGACGTGCTGTCCATCCTGCGGGAGGACGGCCATCGCGTGGGGGCGCACGTCGCGGCCGACTACGTGGAGGTCGAGGGCGTCAACGACCGGGTCCAGCTCGCCTTCGCCCGGCAGGTGCTCAACGACCGCATCCTCAAGGCGCACATGCGGGCGGGGGTCACGATCGTCGACCCGTCCAGCACGCTGGTCGACGCCGGGGTGGTCATCGGCCCCGACGCCGTGATCCTCCCGGGGACCCAGCTCCACGGTGCGACGAGCGTGGGCGGTGGCGCCAGGATCGGCCCGGCCACGACGCTGACCGACACCGTGGTGGGCGAGGACGCCGTGGTGCGCAACGCGGTCTGCGAGGGCGCCGAGATCGGCGCGGAGGCGTCGGTCGGCCCGTTCGCCTACCTGCGCCCCGGCACCCGTCTCGGGCGCAAGGGGAAGATCGGGACATACGTCGAGACCAAGAACGCCGCGATCGGCGACGGCTCCAAGGTGCCGCACCTGACCTATGTCGGGGACGCGACCATCGGGACCGGGTCCAACATCGGCGCGGCGTGCGTCTTCGTGAACTACGACGGCGTCGACAAGCACCACACGGTCGTGGGCGACCACGTCAGGATCGGCAGCGACAACATGCTGGTCGCTCCGGTGCGGGTGGGCGACGGCGCCTACACCGCCGCCGGCTCGGTGATCACCAATGACGTCCCGCCAGGGGCGATGGCGGTGGCCAGGGGCAGGCAGCGCAACATTGAAGGATGGGTCACGCGCCGTCGTGCCGGGACCTCTTCGGCCGAGGCCGCCCGGCTCGCTCTGGCGGCTCAGGAAGAGGTCGACCAGGAATAGCGACCGAACAAGCGGCGCGAGGCCGTACGCAGTCAGCAAGGAGAGATCGAGGCGCGGGAGACCGCGTAACTTCCCGAGGGGAAACAGCCGCCGTGAGCGTGCACAGCGAGCGAGCAAGGGGGCACAGCGAGGTGCCGCGGGTACGGATGACGAGTTGCCGGATGGTGGCCGCATGTTCGGCGAGGAGAGCGTCGTGAGTGGAATCAAGGCGGCGGGCGAGCGGAACCTGATGTTCTTCTCGGGCCGGGCGTTTCCCGAGCTGGCCGAGGAGGTGGCGTCGAACCTCGGGGTGGAGATCACTCCGACGGCGTTGCGCGACTTCGCGAACGGCGAGATCTACGTGCGCTATCTGGAGTCCGTCCGGGGCTGCGACGCGTTCGTGATGCAGTGCCACACCGCTCCGATCAACAAATGGATCATGGAGCAGCTGATCATGGTCGATGCCCTGAAGCGGGCCTCGGCCAAGCGCATCACCGTGATCATGCCGTTCTTCGGGTACGCCCGGCAGGACAAGAAGGGGCGCGGTCGCGAGCCGATCACGGCGCGGCTGATGGCCGACCTGTTCAAGCAGGCGGGCGCGGACCGGCTGATGTCGATCGATCTGCACACCTCGCAGATCCAGGGCTTCTTCGACGGCCCGGTGGACCACCTGTTCGCCTCGCCGGTCCTGATCGACTATCTGCGGGACAAGCTCGACCCCGCGACCACGACGATCGTCTCGCCCGACACCGGCCGCGTGCGGCTGGCCGAGCGCTGGTCGGACGCGCTGGGCACCCAGGTGGCGTTCATCCACAAGCGGCGGGACCTCGACGTGGCGAACCAGGTCAAGGTGCACGAGGTGGTCGGCCGCGTCAAGGGACGCACCTGCGTTCTCATCGACGACATGATCGACACGGGCGGCTCGATCTGCAAGGCGGCCGACGCACTGTACGAGCACGGCGCGACCGACGTGATCGTGGCGGCGACGCACGCGGTGTTCTCCGACCCGGCGGTGGACCGGCTGAAGAACTCCCGGATCTCCGAGGTGGTCGTCACCAACACGCTGCCGCTGGCGGAGGACAAGAGGTTCGACAGCCTGACCGTGCTGTCGATCGCACCGCTGATCGCGCGCGCCATCGAGCAGGTCTTCACCGACGGTTCGGTGACCAGCCTCTTCGAGGGCGACAGCTGATCGCCCGTGACCCGCGGGTCCCCGCCGTCGTGGAGTGGCGGGGGCCGCGGTTCGGGTAGGCTGCTCAAGTTGCGCTCGTAACGCCTTCCGCTAGGGCGGGTGAGGGGGAGCGCGTCATCCATAGACGATCATCCCTAGGAGATGTGCCGTGTCTGAGGTTCGCATCGCCGCTGAGCTCCGTACGGAGTTCGGCAAGGGCGCCGCTCGCAAGATCCGCCGCGCCGACAAGGTCCCCGCCGTCCTGTACGGCCACGGCACCGACCCGAGGCACCTGACGCTGCCGGGCCACGAGGTCCTGCTGGCCCTGCGTACGGCCAACGTGCTGATCCGCCTGCAGGGTGAGGTGGACGAGCTGGCGCTGCCCAAGGGTGTCCAGCGTGACCCGATCAAGGGCTTCGTCGAGCACGTCGACCTGCTCCTGGTCAAGCGCGGCGAGAAGGTCACCGTCGAGATCCCGGTCACCGTCACCGGTGACGTGGTCGGCGGCGCCCTGCTCGACCAGCAGCTGGTGACGGTCTCGGTCGAGGCCGAGGCGACGCACATCCCGGCCGGTGTCGAGGTGGACGTCGAGGGCAAGGAGGTCGGCTTCGCCGTCAACGCGAGCGACCTGAACCTGCCGAACGGCGTCACCCTCGCGGGCGACCCGGAGGCGCTGGTCCTGCACGTCGTCGCGGCTCAGGTGGCGGAGCTGCCGGCCGAGGGCGAGGCCGTCGTGGCCGAGGCCGCCGAGGGCGAGGCCGCCGAGGCCGCCGAGTAGGAACGTTTCGCGTGAGAGGGTCCTCCACAGGATGTCCTGTGGAGGACTTCTCCGTATGAGGAGACGGTGATGGAGGATCAGCGCTGGCTGGTCGTCGGCCTGGGCAATCCGGGGCCGGAGTACGCCGGTAACCGGCACAACGCGGGATTCATGGTGTCGGACGAGCTGGCGGCGCGGGTCGGCGGCCGGTTCAAGGTGCACCGGTCGCGGGCGGAGATCGTCGAGGGCCGGTTGGCGGGGGCTCCCGCTGTGCTGGCGAAGCCGCTGTCGTTCATGAACCTGTCCGGCGGCCCGGTGAAGGCGCTCGCGGACTTCTACAAGGTGGCCCCGGCCAACGTCGTCGTGATCCATGACGAGCTGGACATCCCGTACGGCGCCCTGCGGGCGAAGCTGGGCGGCGGCGACAACGGGCACAACGGCCTCAAGTCGATCACCAAATCCCTGGCGACGCGGGACTACCTGCGGATCAGGTTCGGGATCGGTCGGCCGCCGGGCCGGATGGACGCGGCGGCCTTCGTGCTGAAGGACTTCGCGACGGTGGAGCGCAAGGACCTGCCGTTCCTGGTGGACCGGGCGGCGGACATGGTGGAGTCGCTGATCCGGGTGGGGCTGGAGGCCACGCAGAACACCTTCCACGCGGCCGACCTGAATCCGGTCAAGCCTCCTCGCTGACGGCGTCCCCGGCGGCGGGGCGGTCCTCCTCGACGGTGGGGCGGTCGCGGTCCCGCCAGAGCATGAGGTTCTGGAAGAGCTCGGCCTGCTCGATCGCGTCGTCGAGGGCGTGGTGGGTGTGCCGGCGGGTGGATCTCACCTCGCGCGGCATCTGCCGTTTGGTGGACCAGGCGATCGGGACGCCGGCCTTCGCCGCGTAGAGCGTCTTGATGTCGATGCACCGGGAATGTCCGAACGGAGATTCCCCGGTGAATTTCATGAAATACCAGTGGATCCACATCCAGTCGTAGGAAAGCGGGAACGCGGCCAGTACGGGCAGTGTGTCCCCGCAGACCTCGCGCACCCAGGCCGCGGCTGCGCTCATCGCCTCAGCCGGATGCCATCCCTCCCTGATCAGCGCGTCGCGGTCGAGGCCGCTCACGGCGAGGGCGGCGGGCACGTAGTCGTCGCTGATCGGGCGGAGTTCGGCGTAGAAGGTCGCCGATTCCGGTTCGGGCCTCTCAAACGTCCTTCCCGCCATACGTCCGGCGACCGCCATGCCGAAACTCACCATGGAATAAGGGCCGGGAATGGGCCCGTCGGCTTCGATATCAACGGATATATACGTTTCGGCTTTCACGGATTCTCCTCAAGCGTGGCCATTCGGCCGCTAGCATTCCGTCACTGTCAGTAAGCGTTCAGTGACAGTTCGATGGCAAATCGACCATGCGCGGGGAGGCGGGGCGTGCAGGAGGGCGAGCTGGCCGCGGCGGCCGTGGGCGTGCCGGGGGGCGTGTCCGCGTCTCCCGTTTCCCGGCCGCCGAAATGGGCCTCGCGGTACCGCTTCCACGCGGCACTCGTCGACATCGCCTGTGCTCTCCTCGCTGGAACCACCGCTGTCGCGGCCCGGTTCGGCGAGGTTACTCCGTACGTCGCCCCCTATGTCGTGATGAGCGGGATGCTGCCGCTCCTGTGGTCGTGCTCGCTGGCGATCAACCGGGCGTACGAGCCGCGCCTGATCGGGGTGGGCTCCGAGGAGTTCCGCCGGATCGCCCAGTCCGGCTTCACGCTGACCGCCGCCGTCGCGATCGCCGCGTACGTGACGAAGACCGACATCGCCCGCGGTTACGTGGTGCTCGCCCTCCCGGTGATGACCGTGCTCACCCTCTGCGCCAGGTACGGCATGCGCCGCAGGCTGCACCGGCGCTGGGCGAGGGGCGGCTGCATGCGCAGGGTCGTGGCGGTCGGCCACCGGGCCGCGATCACGGATCTGACGCGCAGGTTCCGGCGCGAGCGCTACCACGGGATGGAGATCGTCGCCGCCTGCGTGCCGTACGACGCCTCGGGAGAGGTGGAGGGCGTGCCGGTGCTCGGCGACTTCACCGACGTCCCCTTGGTCGTGGAGCAGGCGGGGGCAGACACGGTGGCCGTGCTGGCCTGCCCCGAGCTGGACGGTACGGCGCTGCGGCGGTTGGCGTGGCGGTTGGAGCGCAGCCGTACGGACCTGGTCGTCGCGCCCGCGCTGATGGAGGTTGCCGGGCCGCGCACCACGATCAGGCCCGTGGCGGGGCTGCCGCTGTTGCACGTGGAGCATCCGGAGCTGGCCGGGATCCGGCAGCTCATCAAGAACGCCTTCGACCGGATCGTGGCGGGAGTGGCGCTCGTCGCGCTGTCCCCGCTGCTCGCCGTCCTGGCGGTGGCCGTACGCGTGTCGAGCCCGGGACCGGCGCTGTTCCGGCAGACGCGGGTCGGCAAGGACGGCGCGGAGTTCACCATCCTGAAGTTCCGCACGATGTGGCAGGACGCGGAGGCGCGGAAGGTCGATCTCGTCAGCGACGCGGGCGGGGTGCTGTTCAAGATCCGTCAGGACCCGCGGGTGACGCCGATGGGAAGCTGGCTGCGGCGCCGCTCGCTGGACGAGTTGCCCCAGCTGATCAACGTGGTGAAGGGACACATGTCCTTGGTGGGGCCGCGTCCGCCGCTGCCGGAGGAGGTCGCACGGTACCGTGACGACGTCCGCAGGCGGCTCGTGGTCCGCCCGGGGATGACGGGCCTGTGGCAGGTGAACGGGCGATCGGACCTGTCATGGGAGGAATCAGTGCGGTTGGACCTGCGTTACGTCGAGAGCTGGTCTCTCATGCTGGATCTGCAGATCCTGTGGAAGACGTGGTCGGCCGTGATACGCGGGGCGGGAGCTTACTGAATGACGATGCGGGACGACCACACTCTGGCCGGTGAGCTGGCGTCGGAGGCGGGTGAGCTGCTGCTGCGGCTCCGCGACCGCCACGGCTTCGCCGATCCGAAGGCGTTGAAGGACGCGGGAGACCGCGGGTCGCATGACTATCTGATGGAGGCCCTGGCGCGGTTCCGGCAGGACGACAGCGTTCTGTCGGAGGAGGCCACGCGCGAGGAGCGGCTGGATCCCAGGAGGCTCTCCGCCGAGCGGGTCTGGATCGTCGATCCGCTGGACGGCACCCGCGAGTTCGCCGAGGAGGGCAGGTCCGACTGGGCGGTCCACGTGGCGCTGTGGGAGGGCGACGCGCTGACGGCCGGCGCCGTGGCGCTTCCGGCCCAGGGGAGGACGCTCACCACCGGGGAGCCGCCCCTGCTGCCCCGGGCGTCCGGGCGCTTCCGCATCGCGGTCAGCCGGACCCGGCCGCCGGAGTTCGTGGCGAAGCTGGCGCACGAGGTGGGCGCGGAGCTGGTGCCGATCGGCTCGGCGGGCGCCAAGATCGCCGCGGTGCTGACGGGCGCGGTCGAGGCGTACGTGCACGCGGGCGGCCAGTACGAGTGGGATTCGGCCGCTCCGGTCGCCGTCGCGCTCGCCGCGGGCGCCCACGCGAGCAGAATCGACGGCTCGCCGCTCGTGTACAACCAAGCCGACCCCTCGTTGCCGGATATCCTGGTCTCCCTACCGGATCTGGCGCCAACGTTGCTCGCCGGCATCCGTGACCTGCACCGCTAGCCCGTCGAAGGAATCCCCTAATGCTTCAGCGCGACTACACGACGTCGCAGCTCGACGTCCTGGAGGCCGAGGCGATCCACATCATGCGTGAGGTCGCGGCCGAGTTCGAGCGCCCTTGTCTGCTGTTCTCCGGCGGCAAGGACTCCATCGTCATGCTCCGCATCGCGGAGAAGGCGTTCTGGCCGGCGCCGATCCCCTTCCCCCTCATGCACGTGGACACGGGGCACAACTTCCCTGAGGTCATCGAGTTCCGCGACAGGCGGGCCGACGAGCTGAGCGCCCGGCTCGTGGTGGCCAGCGTGCAGGACTCGATCGACTCCGGGCGCGTCTCCGAGGAGACCGGGCGGCGCGCCTCGCGCAACCGGTTGCAGACGACGACGCTGCTGGACGCCATCGAGGAGCACGAGTTCGACGCCGTGTTCGGTGGAGCCCGGCGGGACGAGGAGAAGGCCCGGGCCAAGGAGCGGGTCTTCTCCTTCCGCGACGACTTCGGCCAGTGGGACCCGAAGAACCAGCGTCCCGAGCTGTGGAACCTGTACAACTCGAAGATCCGCAAGGGTGAGCACATCCGCGTGTTCCCGCTGTCCAACTGGACCGAGCTGGACATCTGGGACTACATCCGGCGCGAGGGCATCGAGATCCCGTCGATCTACTTCTCGCACACGCGGACGGTGTTCGAGCGGGACGGCATGCTGCTCCCCGACGCCGAGGTGGTGCGGCGCGGTGAGGACGAGCCGCTGTTCGAGGCCGTCGTCCGCTACCGCACGGTCGGTGACATGACGTGCACCGGCGCCGTGGCGTCCACGGCCGCGACGGTCGAGGAGATCATCGAGGAGATCGCGGTGACGCGGCTCACCGAGCGCGGCGCGACGCGTGCCGACGACCGCGCCTCGGAGGCCGCGATGGAGGACCGCAAGAAGGAAGGCTACTTCTAAATGGACATCCTTCGTTTCGCCACCGCGGGTTCGGTCGACGACGGCAAGTCCACCCTGATCGGGCGGTTGCTGTTCGACTCCAAGGCCATCTTCGAGGACCAGCTGGAGGCGGTCGAGCGGACCTCGCGCGACCGCGGGACCGAGTACACCGACCTGTCGCTGCTCACCGACGGCCTGCGCGCCGAGCGGGAGCAGGGCATCACGATCGACGTGGCGTACCGCTACTTCGCGACGCCCAAGCGGAAGTTCATCATCGCCGACACTCCGGGACACATCCAGTACACCCGGAACATGGTCACCGGCGCGTCCACCGCCGACCTGGCGATCATCCTGATCGACGCCCGCAAGGGCGTGCTCGAGCAGTCGAGGCGGCACGCCTTCCTGACGACGCTGCTTCGTGTGCCGCACCTGGTCCTCGCGGTGAACAAGATGGACCTGGTCGACTACGCCGAGGAGCGGTTCGAGGAGATCCGGGAGGAGTTCACCGCGTTCGCGTCGAAGCTGAACGCGGCGGACCTCACGTTCATCCCGATCTCGGCGCTGCACGGCGACAACGTGGTCTCCCGCTCGGAGAGCATGCCCTGGTACCAGGGGACGTCGCTGCTGCACCACCTTGAGAACGTGCACATCGCCTCCGACCGGAACCTGGTCGACGTGCGCTTCCCCGTGCAGTACGTGATCAGGCCGCACAGCGCGACCAGCCAGGAGCTGCACGACTACCGGGGATACGCCGGGCAGGTGGCCGGCGGCGTGCTGAAGCCGGGTGACGAGGTCACGCACCTGCCGTCGGGGCTGACCACGCGCATCGCGGCGATCGACACGTTCGACGGACCGGTCGAGGAGGCGTTCCCGCCCATGTCGGTCACCCTCCGGCTGGAGGACGACATCGACATCTCGCGGGGCGACCTGATCTGCCGGCCGCACAACCAGCCGAGCGTCGCGCAGGAGCTTGACGCGATGGTCTGCTGGATGGCCGACTCGGTGAAGCTCCAGCCCCGGTCCAAGCTGATCATCAAGCACACGACGCGTACGGCACGGGCCCTGGTCAGGGACCTGCAGTACCGGCTGGACGTCAACACGCTCCACCGGGACGAGGCGGCGACGTCGCTGGGTCTCAACGAGATCGGCCGGGTGTCCCTGCGGATCACCCAGCCGCTGTTCGTCGACGACTACTCGCGCAACCGGCTCACCGGCGGGTTCATCCTCATCGACGAGGCGACGAACGGCACCGTCGGTGCCGGGATGATCGTCGACGCGCGGTAGATCATCTGCCGTTCCATGAACGGCTGATTACCTTCCGCGCTAGGGTCATCACGTTCCGCATCCACATCGTGGAGGGTTCGTGACTGACGCTCAGCCGGTGATCTTCGTGGGTGGGCTCGGCCGCAGCGGCACCACATTGCTGGAGCGGCTGCTGGGCGAGTTCCCCGGAGCCGTGCCGCTCGGAGAGGTCGTCCATCTCTGGGCGCGCGGCGTCCACGCCGACGAGCCGTGCGGGTGCGGAGAGACGTTCTCCCGCTGCCCTTTCTGGGGCAAGGTGGGCGACCTGGCCTTCGGTCGCTGGAAGGCGAGCGAGGCCGATCGCCTGCTCCGGCTGCGGGCCCGGGTGGACCGCACCCGTCACGTCCCGTTCCTCGCCTTCGGCAGGGTGCGGCGCGTGGCCGAACTCGATGAATACGTGTCGGCCTACGCCTCCGTCTACGCCGCCGCCGCCGAGGTCGCCGACGGTGACTGGATGATCGACTCCAGCAAGCACGCCTCCCTGGCGTACTGCCTGGCGGTGGCGGAGGCGACGCGGGCGCGCCTGCGGGTCGTCCATGTCGTACGCGATCCGCGAGCGGTCGCCGCGTCCTGGCGCAGCGACGTGCGGCGGCCGGAGGACGGCCGACCGATGGCCCGATGGGCTCCGGGACGGACGGCCGTCCACTGGCTGGTCCAGAACCTCGCCTTCGAGCTGCTGCGCAGGCGGGGCGTGCCCGTCATCCGGGTCCGTTATGAGGACCTGCTGGGGCGGCCGGCCGAGACGCTGCGTGAGCTGGCCGCCGAGCTGCGGGTGGCGCGCGCGCGTGACGCGCTGCTGTTCCTCGACGATCAGGAGGCGCTGCTCGGCGTGGCGCACACGGTGTCCGGCAATCCGATGCGGTTCGTCGTCGGGCGGGTGCGGTTCAGTGCGCCCCGGGCCGCGTTGCCGTTCGTGCACCGCCTGCTGGTCACCGCGCTGACCTGGCCGTTGCTCCTCCGGTACGGCTATCGCCTCGCGCCGCGGCCGGAGGCCCTGGGATGAAGCCGTCCGTGGGCGTCGTGATCCCCACCAGGGGAGACCGGCCCGAGCTGCTCGCGGCGGCGGTGTCGGGCGTGCTCGATCAGGAGTACGGCCGGCGGCTCCGGGTCGTCGTGGTGGTCGACGGCGGCGACGTCACCGGACCGGCCGAGCAGGTCGCCGACGTGGTGGCGGCGACCCGGGGGAGCGTCCGGGTGATCGCCAACCGATGCACGCCCGGCTTGCCGGGCGCCCGTAACACGGGCATCGCCGAGCTGGACACCGACCTGGTGGCGTTCTGCGACGACGACGATCTGTGGCTGCCCGGCAAGCTCGCGGCGCAGGTGGCGGCGCTGGCCGAGGAGCCGGGGGCCGACTTCGCGAGTTGCGCGATCCAGGTCGAGTACGGTTCCCGCCGGGTGCCCCGGCTGGCCGGCGCCGACCGGGTGACCCGGGCCGACCTCACCAGGTCGCGGATGGTGATGGTGCACTCCTCGACCTTCCTCTTCCGCACGGCCGCGGCCTATCGGGCCGACGAGAGCGCCCCGGGCGGGCAGAACGAGGACTGGGACCTCGCGTTGCGCGCGGCGCGGCGGCATCCCATCGTGCACGTGGACCGGCCGCTCGTCCGGGTGCGCTGGGGCGCGTCCGGATACGCCACGAAATGGGCGGAACGGATCGCCGGGCTGGAGTGGATGCTGGCCCGGCACGCCGACCTGGAGACGGATCCCCGAGGCGCCGCCCGGATCTACGGCCAGATGGCGTTCCACCACGCCGCGCTCGGCCATCGCAGGGACGCGGGCCGGTGGGCGTGGAAGGCGTTCTCCACGCGCCGGGGCGAGCCGCGCGCGGCCATGGCGCTGGCGGTCGCGACCGGCCTGGTGCCTGCGCGCGCGGTGCTCGGCCTGCTGCACACGCGCGGCCGGGGCATCTGATGCCGGCGGCCCGGGTGGCGGTCGCCGGAGTGGAGCTTGACCCGCTCACCGAGGGCGAGGTCGTGACGCGGGTGTTCGACGACCTGCGCCGTGGCCGGGGCGGCCACCTGGTCACCCCGAACGTCGACATCTGCCGGTTGGCCGTGCGCGACGCGGAGCTGCGCGCCCTCGTCCGGCGGGCCGACGTCGTCGTGGCGGACGGCATGCCGCTCGTGTGGGCGGCGCGGCTGCTCGGCACGCCCCTCCCTGGAAGGGTGACCGGCGCCGACCTGATCTGGGCGCTGTCGGAGGCGGCGGCACGCCACGGCGTCCCCGTGTACCTGCTGGGCGGCCCGCCGGGGGTGGCCGACGCCGCCGCGTCGGCGCTGCGCGCGCGCTGCCCGCGCCTCGCCGTGGCGGGGACGCACACTCCGCCCTTCGGGTTCGAGTCCGCCCCCGGCGGGGTGACCCCGATCAGGGACGCCCTGCTCCGTGCGAAGCCCGGCCTGGTCTTCGTGGGCCTGGGCTTTCCCAAGCAGGACCGCCTGATCGAGGTGCTGCGCGCCGACCTGCCCGCGGCGTGGTTCGTCGGCTGCGGCTCGGCCATCGCCTTCGCCGCCGGTGCCGTACGGCGGGCGCCGGGGTGGATGGGCGAGGCGGGCCTGGAGTGGTTGTTCCGGCTGCTGTCCGAGCCGGCCCGGCTGGGGCGGCGCTATCTTGTGGACGATCTGCCCTTCGCCCTCCGGCTGCTCGCCGGCTGCCTGGTCGGCCGTCGTGGGCTCACTGGAGAGCGGACGTCAGATCGCGTATCCGGGACACCTCGCCGGGGGTGAGCCGCTCCCGGTAGGTCCCGAGGGCCGCTCGCGAGTCCATGGGCCGGAAGGCCGTCCTGGACAGGCCGGTCCAGGAGAAACCCGTCGCGGGCGTGCCGGTCGCCGCGGTGCAGGCGGCGGCGATCCGGCCCGCCGCACGCTCCGACCAGGGCAGGCCGCACCAGGCGTAGAGGTCGCGGAAGCGGTCCAGCGGTGCGGTGGCGAGCGACTCGTAACCGACGATCCGGATGCCGGGGTCGGCGGCGGCCAGGTCGGCCGTCACCCGCCGGGCCACCCGCCAGAGCGCCGCCGCCTTGGCGATGCGGTCCTGGGAGCCGACCAGCGGGCGCAGCTCCTCCACGCAGGGGTGGTCGCGGACGAGGAGCGGCTGTTCGAGCAGCTCGTGGAAGTAGACCGTCCAGCCGAGCCGCTGCCAGCTGCCGACGAACGACACCGGATCCCTGACGAGGACGAGCACGCGGCAGCCGAGGCGCCGGGCGAACCAGGCGGCGGAGAACAGCGCGAACGGGTCGTCCAGGAGGGCACGCCGCCCGATGAGCCGGCCGAGGCGGAACGCCGTGCCGTACTTCGCCATGCGGGCGAGGTCGCGTGGGCGGCGGTTGCGGCGGAGCTCGGCGAGATGGCCGTAGCGCAGCCCGATGGTACGGGTGAACGCCTCCAGCCAGGGCGACTCGTCGTCGGGGCAGATGTACTGGAAGCGGTGCGTCACGGAGGCGTCGAGAACGCCGGGGCTGCGTCCCGGCGGGTGCTCGGGGTTGAGCGGCTCGTTGACGTAGACGAGGCGTCCGCTCGCCGCGAGCATCTTCCCCGCCCAGCTGGTCCCGCTGCGTGGCAGCCCCGTCACCAGCAGCGGCCCGCCGTACCCGCTCGTGTTGTGGCTGCCGTCCCGGTTGCGGTGGCCGCTCCGGCTCGTGTGGCCGCCGCTCACGCGGTCGCCCTGAGCCCGAACGCCGCCATGCTGTGCCGGCCGAACGGCCGCAGGCCGTACCGGCGGGAGATCTGGACGAGTGGCAGCAGGTTCTTCACCAGGACGCCGCCCGACCAGCCCAGAGCGGCTCCGAGAGCGCCGTGGACGGGCACGAGCAGCACATCCAGGGCGATGGTCGCCGTCACCGCGCAGACGGCGTTGACGAGGCTCGCCGTCGTGTGCCCGGAGGCGATCAGCATGACGTCGACCATGCCGCAGGCGCTGGCGACCATCATCGTCGCGGACAGGACGAGCGCCACGGACGCCCCCCGGGCGTACGACGTGCCGAAGATCTGCAGCAGCCACGGAGCGAGCACCGCGTACCCGAGCCAGACCGGCCAGGTGACCATGACCAGCCACATCGTCGCCGTCTGGTAGAGCTCCCGCGCCCGGCCGAGGTCGCCCTCTGCGAGCGCACGGACCAGCCCGGGTTGTACGGCCTGCGAGAGCCCCTGCCCGGCGAGCTGGCCGACCACCTTGAAGCGGGTGGCGGCCGTGTACATCGCGGCGGGCGCGGGACCGGCGAGCGCGGCCACGATCACGATGTCGAGCCGTTGGAAGACCGCCTGGATCGCGGCCGCCGCCGACCGGGGCGCGGTGTACCGCCAGAACCGTTCCCAGCGCACGGTCGGCGTGCGGCCCCGGAGCCAGCGGGCCGCCACGGCGCCCACTGGAAGCGCGGGGAGCGCCCACGCGGCGGTCAGGACGGGGACGGCCGCTCCGGCGAGCAGCCCGGTGGAGACCAGCGCCACCTGGCCGAGCGGTTGCGCGACACCGCTCAGGAACAGGGTGGGCCGCATCGAGCCGAGCCCGCGCGTGGCCGCGATCAGGACGTCGGCGACGGCCACCGCGGGCAGCGCCGCCGCGAGCACCGGCCAGACGCCCGCGGGGACGCCGACGAGCGGAGCGAGCAGGTCGCCGAAGGCGGCGACGGCCACGGCGACCAGGGACGAGAGCACCACCACCGGGCCCAGCGCGACCAGCAGCACCGGACTGCCCGCCGACCCCGGATCTCGGGACACCCCCGCGAGGAAGTAGACCAGGCCGTTCCCGGTGTCGAGCCGGGAGACCCCGGCGAGCATGAGGCACAGCGCCGTCGCCGCGAAGAACGCCCCGGCCTGGGCGGGGGCGAGCGACCGGGTCACCACCAGGACGACCAGGAACTGGGCCGCCGCGCCCGTCGCGGCGCACAGCAGCCCGGCCGCGCTCTTGCGGGCCAGCGGGAGGTCCCGC
The DNA here is from genome assembly GCA_001570385.1 of Microtetraspora glauca. Classification (GTDB taxonomy): domain Bacteria; phylum Actinomycetota; class Actinomycetes; order Streptosporangiales; family Streptosporangiaceae; genus Microtetraspora; species Microtetraspora glauca. Next base: position 72,551 of record BBYL01000020.1, read on the forward strand.
CGCCTGGTCACCGGCGTGCGTCCCGGCCCGAATGCCAGGAAGGTTCGGCGCCCAGCCACGGGGTGAGCAGGGCGTCCCAGGGGGCGAAGTGCTCGGTCAGGCGGCGCCGTACCGAGGCGGGCATGTCCGCGGTGCGTGGCTGGGCGTTGTGCCGCTCGAAGAGGGGATTCCCGAGCCGGGGCAGGCCGAGGAACCCGATGACCCTGTCGTAGACCGGCTGGGGGTCGCGGAAGAACGCGCCGCTGTCCAGGACGAGCACGTGCTCACGCCCGACGAGCAGTTCCAGGCGGGCGAGCTGCTCGGCGTACCGGCCACGCGTGACGTAGGCGTGGTGCCGGTGGGCGTGGCTGGCCGCGTGGGGGAAGACGCGGAGGCGGTGCGCCTCGCCGGCGAGGCGTTCCTCCTCCAGGTCAAGGGCGCGTTCGAAGGAGCGCTCGGTCTCGAAGCCGCGGGCCAGCTCGTGCGCGTGGGCCGAGTAGGCGCGCTCCACGGGGTCCCGCACCAGCACGATCAGCTTGGCCTCCGGCAGGTCCCAGGCGATGCGGGCCGGGGCGAGCGGGTGGAACAGGTAGTAGGGCGACGACTCGAACGCCTGGGCCTGGTGGCCGTGCCGCCGTTCCTGCCGTCGCGCGGCGGCCTTGCGGGGGAAGTGCGCCTGGTACCAGGCCAGCCCCTTCTCGTACGCCATGTCGAAGTAGTGCACTCCCTTGTGCAGCACCGGCTTCATGATCAGCGGGTGCCGGGAGAGCGCGCGGTAGAGCGAGGTGGTGCCGCACCGCTGCGCGCCGATGAGGAGGAACGACGGCAGGATCCTGCCCCCCACGGTGAGTCTGCCCGTGGTCAAGGAGACGGCGTGCGCCGAGCGCTTGAGGGTGGACTTCACAGCAGGGGCTCCAGATGGTCGACGAGTGGGTTGAGCCAGGTCGAGGCTGGGCCGAGCGGTTGGTGGCCGTCTCGGTCGTGCCGGTCGGCGAGCGTGATCAGATAGTGCGCGGTCGTCCGCCTGGCCTCCGCGGCCGAGAGCCCGAACGGTGCCAGGAGGGGGACGGCCCGGGCCAGGCAGGCCTGCGTGGCGCCCACCGGGCCCATGCGTTTCAGGACCCGGTGCAGGAAATGGTGGAGCGCGTCGAAACCGAGGGGAACGTCGGTGCCGAACCGTTCCCAGTCCCAGACGAGGAGCCGTCCGTCCGCGCCCGCCGAGATGTTCCAGGGAGCGAAGTCCCCGTGCCAGGCGCACGATCCGAGAGAGGCGATCTCGGTCACGGCCGCGTTGAGCAGGCCCGGTGGAGTCGCCGCCGACGTGATCGGCAGCGGCGACAGGACCAGCACGTCCATGTCGTGCCAGAGGCCGTGGTGCAGCACGGCGGGCACGGAGATCACCTTGAGCGGCCGATCGGCGAGCATGCGCAGGGTGGCGCTCTCGTGCCGGATCAGGTCGCGGGCCCGGTCCGAGTCCCCGACCTTGACGAAGCCGAGCAGGCCGTCGGATCCGCGCGCCGACAGGATCGGCTTGCGGTTGGCCCGGCGCGCGGGCCGTACGCGCAGCACCGTGCGGACACGCTGGCCGAACACCTCGCCGAGGTACGTCTCGATGGTGTCGGGGCCGTCAGGGACCAGAAGCCGCCCGCCGCGCCCGAGCACGGAGTGCCAGCGGGTACGCGGAACGAGCCGCCGGGGGACGAGCCGGTGCGGGAGCACGGTCCTGGCGCTCGTGGCCGTGGACGGGGGGTAGAGCAGGTCGAGCACCTCGTGGAGGTAGCGCAGCCGGGCCCTGGCGTCACCCATGTGCCCACCTCGCGTTCCCCGTCCTCGAAGGCCGTGCCGGACGCTGTGTCGAAGGCCGTGCCGGACGCTGTGCCGGATGTCGCCCGAGCGGCTGGGCCGAGTTGCGCCAGAGCAGGGCGAAGGAGATCAGATAGAGGCTCAGCGCGCTGACCAGGCCGTCGTAGACGAACATGTAGAAGAGCACGAGGATCATCACGAGCGTCCCGGCCTGCCCGATCGGCGACCGGTCGTGCCAGAAGCGCCGCAGGGCCCCGAGGAAGAAGCCGACGTACAGTGCCGCGCCGGCGAAGCCCTGCGTGATGAGCGTCAGCCAGAGCTGGCCGTCGCTGCCGAGCGGGGGATGGCCGCAGGTCGGGCACCACTCGGTCTTGCCGGTCGTGATCGTGGAGTAGTTGCCGTAGGCGTTGCGCGTGCTGCCGTAGCCGATCACCGGCGACGAGGCGGCGGCCCGGACGGTGGACGACACGGTGAACGCCCGGATGTCGTTGCTGTGCGGGTTGTCCAGTCGTTGCCCCACGATCGTGGCGAGCGGCGACAGCACCAGCGCCGTGCCGGCCAGGGCGACGGCCGTGCCGACGACGAGGGGACGGCCCCGGAAGGCGAGGTACGCGGCGGACAGGCCGAGCCCGATCCACAGGCCGCGGTTGAGCGAGTAGACGATGGGGATCGCCGCGAGCGGGAGCAGCACGGCGACGGCCACCCGCCGCAGCGGCCCGCCGTACACCCACCAGCCGACCAGGAACCAGACGAGCAGCACGGAGATGTTGCTGCCCCAGGCGTTGGCCCACTCGAACGGCGCCTCGGGCCGGGGGGACGCGTGCCCGAGAACATGCTGCATCTGCGCCGCCGTCGGGTGGATGAGGTTGCTGACGAAGGAGTTGCCGCCGATCCACTCCGGCAGCAACATCTCGACGGGAGCGGTGAACTGGAATCCGGGGGCGAACACGCCGAGCAGCCCGCCCGCCACGGTGGTGACGAACAGCACGCCGAGCAGCCGGACCAGGGTCAGCTGGGGAAGCTCCTCGTGGGTGAGGTTGCCGAGGTAGAGCACCATGACGGCGAGCGCGGTGTAGACGGCGAAGCGCATCAGATAGCCGAGGATCCGGCCGGTGGACAGGTCGCCGTAGGTGCCGGGAGGGTTCTCGGCCAGGGTGAGCGCGCTGATCGCGTATCCGGCGAGAAGCAGCATCCACAGGCCCATGCCCGTGGGCACCCTGATCGGCCGCCTGCGCCACAGCACCACCGCCATCGGCACCGCGACCACGACGATCGACAACCCGCCCAGGCCGAGCGCCCACCAGATCGGATAGCCGGCGAGCAGGGCGGCGATGGGCCACACCGCGGGTCTCATGCCGTCTGCTTCATCGAGCGCGTCGACATGGGCAGCGTGGGCGGCACGGTGACCGCGCCGAGCACCGTCGTGCCCTGCCTGGCGAGCCGCCGTACGGCCTGGGCGACCTCGGTGGAGGTGGTCCGGCGCAGGCCGAGGAGCAGGACGGCCGCGTCGGGGCGGTCGGCGGGGTCGGTGACCACGGCGATCGGGGCCAGGTGGGAGAGCGCGGCGCCGAGGCGTTCGGCGACCGGCCCGCCGGTGACCGTGCCGAGCTCCACGACCAGGAGCCGGTGGTAGCCCTCGCCGAGCGAGGCGGCCACTCCGGCGGCCAGCTCGCGGAAGGCTCCGGGATCGGCCCGGAGCGGGATGTCGGCGAGCAGCGGGAGCGTGGTGAGGCGCTCGACGTCCGCGGCCGCGCGCACCCGGGTGTCCAGCCGGTCGCGGCCGAACGCGGCCCCGGCGCCGGCGAGCAGGCCGAGGAAGAGGCCGCTGCCGAGGTACAGCGGGACGCTCGGCGCGCTGGGGGCCGACGGGGGGCGTGACTGGCTGATCACCGCTCCGGGAGTGACCGCGATGGTCTTGAGCGCGTCGTATTTGAGCGTGAGGCTGTACACCTGCCGGCCGAGCACCGACTGCTGGTGCTCGGCGACCACGCGGGCCGCGGATCCGTGTGGCAACGTCGCGACGTTCTCGGCGGCCTTGCCGAGCTCGCCGTCCAGTTCGTGCAGCTTGGTGGACAGTGCCTTCATCTGCGCGGCGAGGGTCTGGGCGGCCGACAGTGAGCGGTTGCGCAGGTAGGCGTCGGCGAACGCCTGCGCGCCGGCGGCGGCTGAGATCGGGTCGCCCGCGGTGAACCAGATGGAGAGGATGGCGGAATTCGGTGGAACGTCCACGGTGACCTGTTCCCGCAATTCCTCCGAATCGGGCTTTTTCAAAATTTCAGCGGCTTTGGAGGCAACTGTCGCAGAGTGGGCGATTTGCGCCTCTGTATCAAGATTGAGGGGTTCGCGCTGTCGCGAGCTCACCTGGTTGACCTGATCCTGAACGCCGGTCGGCAGAACCTGTACCTGTGCCACGGACGCGTATTCCTTGGGTGTCACCACCAGCAGCGCGACACCGCCCGCGATACCCATGAACAGGCATGACGCGACGAGCAGCCGACGGCGGCGGAGAACCGACCCGTAGTCGGCGAGATCCCTGCTGTACGGCGGCGGAAAAGAAGATCTCACCATGCCCCCGAACTATAGGCGCGGTTGTGCTTTTCCCCATCGGATATTGAAAGATTTTCTTCCGCCGAATCACCGCGCAATAACGATCATTAATGCGAAATGTCCGATGGCGCGATATCACAAAGTTCCCCTCGATCTTCCCTCGAGTAATGGCAAGGTGGCCCCCAAGGTCGTTCAAGCGAAGGGGGAAAGGTGCGGCGAACAGCGCTGATCGGGCTGGCGGCACTGCTGGTGGGGTGCTCGGCCGCGCCGAGCACCCCGGTGCAGGGTGTACGGACCGACCTCGACAGCAGGATGGGCACGCGTGGCGCGATGTCCTGCACGGTCACCGCCAAGCTCATCCCGACCTGCGGGGCGTGGTGGGGCATCGCCCCCGACATCTTCACAGGACGGCGCGTGGACGCCGCCACGGTGCGCGCCGAGCGGCGGATGGGCCGCAGGGCCGACATCGTGCACGTCTACCACCGGGGCGGGGAACTGTTCCCCACGCCCGCGGAGCGGCAGATCGCCCAGGGGCGGCGGCTGCTACTGATCAACTGGAAGCCGTCCATGACCGCGAGCTGGGCGGAGGTCGCGAGCGGTGCGGTCGACCACCGGATCGACATCCTCGCGGCGTACATCAAGCGGACCTTCCCCGGCCGGTTCTTCCTCACGATCCACCACGAGCCGGAGAACGACGTCCGGCTGGACGGCGGCTACTCCGCCGAGGACTACGTCGCGATGTTCCGCCACGTGGTCACCCGGCTGCGGAGCAGGGGAGTGACCAACGCCGTCACCGTCATGACGTACATGGGCGCGCCCAACTGGGCCACCAAGCCGTGGTTCGACAAGCTCTATCCCGGCGACGACGTGGTCGACTGGGTGGGTCTGGACCCGTACGCCGACACGCGGGTGCACGACTTCGCGAGCCTGGTCAACAAGACCAGGCCCGACCATCCGCAGTGGCCGGGTTTCTACCGGTGGATGCAGTCGCGCTTCCCGGGAAAGCCGATCATGCTCTCCGAGTGGGGTGCCTTCGAGCGCCCGGACATGCCGCAGTTCAAGCCGCAGTTCTACGCCTCGGTCGGCCGGCAGATCAGCGAATTCCCGCAGATCAAGGCCCTGGTGTACTTCGACTCCCCGGCGGCGCCGCGCGGCGACACGCGGTTCGACTCCACCGCGGCGGCGGACAGGGCGTTCTCCAGTCTGGCGGGCGGTCCGTACTTCAGCGGGACGCAGGTTCCCGTGCGCTGACCGGCTCCTCCGGTACGACGCGCGCCTTGGCGAACCGCCACGCGAACGCGGCGGCCACGCCGAAGCAGGCGACGACCACCAGCAGGGGCACGTTGCCCACGCCGAGAAGCTTGAGCGCCGAGGCGAGGAGCACGACCGCCAGCGCGAGCCGGATCACCTGGTCGGGCGCCCAGGCCGAGATCCGCGACCCCAGATAGACCCCGGGGATCGACCCCAGGAGCAGCGACGCGGTGAGATCGAGCTTGAAGTCGCCGAACAGGATGTGGCCCACGGCCGCCGAGGCGACCAGCGGGACCGCCTGGACGAGGTCGGTGCCGACGAGCTGGTTGGCCCGCAGGGCCGGATAGACCATGACCAGCGCGACGACGATGAGGGAGCCGGACCCGACCGACGTCACGCCCACGACCAAGCCCCCGACCATACCGATCAGTACAGTCGGCATTGGGCGCACGTCGACGTGCCGCGCGGAGAGCGCGCCCGCCCCCTGACGCAGGCCGAGGAGTGACTTCGCCAGCAGGCCGGTCAGCGCGAGCAGCAGTGCCACTCCGAGCGCGTACTTGACGGCCTGCTGCATCTGCTCGCCCTCGCCGAACAGCCGGGCGGCGAACACCCCGGCGAACGCCATGGGGACCGAGCCCAGGCAGAGCCAGCCCACCATGCGCAGGTTCACCGTCCCGTTGCGCAGGTGCACCATGCCGCCCACCGGCTTCATGATCGCCGACGCCACGAGATCGCTGGAGACCGCGGCGAGCGGCGGCACGTTGAAGAACAGCATCATCATCGGCGTCATGAGGGCGCCTCCGCCCATGCCGGTCAGCCCGACGATGATCGCCACGAGGAACGAGCCCGCCACCAGGGCCGGATCGATGTCCATCAGTCGTTCACCGCTCCTCGTCCGCGTGGTTCCCCGCCGCGCCGGTTCCGTGCGTGATCACCGGATCCATCCTCCCGATGTGAGCAGATTCAGCACGGCGGAGACCGCCCTGTCCACCGTCATGCCGGTGGTGTCCAGCGTCAGCTCGGCGTCCTCGGGCTCCTCGTACGGGTCCGAGATGCCGGTGAACTCCGGGATGAGCCCCGCGCGGGCCTTGGCGTACAGGCCCTTGCGGTCGCGGCGCTCGCACTCCTCCAGCGGCGTGGAGATGTGGACGAGGAGGAAGTCCGCGCCCACCTCCTCGGCCATCGCGCGCACCTCGTCCCGGGTCTCGGCGTACGGCGCGATGGGCGCGCAGATGGCGAGGCCGCCGTGCCTCGCCACCTCGGCGGCGACGAAGCCGATCCGCCGGATGTTGTGGTCGCGGTCCTCGCGGGAGAAGGTCAGCCCGGCGGACAGGAGCCGGCGGACGACGTCGCCGTCCAGGTAGGTGACGGTGCGGCCGCCCCGCTCCAGCAGGGCGTCCCGCAGCCCGCGGGCGATCGTGGACTTGCCGGAGCCGGACAGGCCGGTGAAGAACACCACGAGCCCGCGGCGGTGCGGCGGCCCGGGGATGACGACGGGCGCCGGGCCCGCGTAGTGCTCGGTCGCGCCGTAGTTGCGCGCCACGTGCTCGCGCAGCTCCAGGTCGATCTCGGGGTCCTCGCGCGGCGCGAGCGGTACGGCGACGACGGACGAGCCGGGCAGTGCGGCGGACGCCTTGAGCGCGGCCCGCACCACGGCGGGGCCGCTCTCCCCGAACACGAGGGGGAGCAGCAGGATGCCGGCCTCCAGTTCCTCGGCGGTCGCCGCGATGTCGTCGAGCGTGGCGGAGTCCAGGGGCCCCCGCATGGTGACCGCGAGGGTCTCGCCGTCAGGCAGCTCCTTGCGCACGTCCTCGGGGGTACGGCGCAGCCGGGCGAACGGTCCGTACGCGGGGGCGTCGAGCGCCTCGACCGGACCGGCGGCGTGGTGGCCGTCCCGCTCGCGCACGGTCATGACGGCGACGGACGCGCCCTCGGGGTCCTTGAGCGTGACCTGCTCGCCGGGCCGGATGCTCTCGGGAAGCGCGATGGTGATCGGGTCGGGCCACGATGTGCCGTCGGCGAGCCGTCCGTGGGCGACCACCTCGTCCACGTCGGCCGAGGTGAGGAAGCCGGTGAGCGGCGCGAACGCACCTGAGAGGAGCAGTTCCAGGTCGGCGAGCTCGCGCGCGTCAGGAGTCCATTCAGACATAGCTTCCATTTCCGATCGAATTAGTCGGATACCTACCTTATCCCGCGACCGAGGCATAGCGCAGCCCTTGCCGGGGCGTCCAAGAAGGTGACATTAACCCCTGGAGGTGGTCGTGGACGCCGCAGACGAGCGACGTTTCCGCGAGTTCGTGTCTGAGGCGTCTCCGGCACTGATGAGACTGGGCTTCCTGCTGACAGGAGGAGATCAGCACTCAGCCGAGGATCTGGTGCAGACCGCGCTGGCCAAGGCGCTCACGAAGTGGAGCCGCATCGACGATCCGGAGGCGTACGTCCGGCAGATCATGTACCGGCAGCAGATCAGCTGGTGGCGGCTGCATCGGCGACGGCGGGAGACGGTCGTCGCGGACCCGCCGGAACGGGCGGCGGGGGACGGCTTCAGCCCGACGGAGTTGAGGCTCGCCCTGCGCCAGGCGCTCGCCCGGCTCACGCCCCGCCAACGGGCCGTTCTGGTCCTGCGTTATCTCGAGGACCTGTCCGAGGCCGAAGTGGCGCGGATCCTGGGCTGCTCGGTCGGGACCGTGCGCAGCACCACGCACCGGTCACTCGCCCGGTTGCGCGGCAACGCGCCGGAACTCGCCGATTTCCGTCTTTCCGCCAGTGAGGTGAGGTCATGACGCCCCGAGTGCTCAAGGAGACCCTGGAGGAGTGGGCACGTGAGGCGCGCGTCCCACGCGACCTGGCCGATCGCGCGCTGCGGCGGAGCGGACGTCGTCGTCTCGACGCGTACCTCGCCCCCGCGTTCGCGACCGGGATCGTGGTCCTGGCGGTCATGCTGGCGGTCCCGTGGTTGCGGGCGGCCGGGCCCGCGCCCGTACGGCCGGCGGTGTCGCCGTCTGGGGCGCCGTTGAGGCAGGTGATCCCGCTCCGGCCTGCGGACGATCCTCCGGTCAAGGTGACCTTCGACGAGCGGAGCCGGGGCGGTGTGCTCACGGACACGCGCAACTCCCCGCCGAAGGAGATGATCGCGGCCGGCCGCGTGGCGGTCTCGGCGTACTGGGTCTGGAATACGCGGGCCACCGCCGACGGGGAGACGCTCGACCGCACCTGGTACCTGCTCGACCAGGTCACCCTGAGGTACGAGAAGACGGACTGGGGCTACCTCGATGTGGCGCCTGGCCTGCGGTACGCGGCGGTGCTGGAGAAGGACCTTCCGGTGCGGCGCATCGGGATCTTCGACATGGAGACGCGCAAGATCCGGGCCTGGATCCAGGTGGACGAGCCCGTCGGCGGGGTCGCCTGGTCGCCGGACGGTACGCGGCTGGTCGCCACCGCCTACCCACGGCACCCCGACGTGCGGATGGGACCGGTCGGTGACGGCCGGGGCGCCGCCAGGACCGGCTTCTACGTGATCGATGTGGCGACCGCCACCGCGGGAGAGTTCCACGCGGTGGATCCCGACGCCGTCGACAACCCGAACGGGCGCCGCGACTTCGGGTGGAGCGACGACGGCGCGCTGATCTACGAATGGGACATCTCCCCGCGGCACAAGGTCTTCTACGACCTTGAGGGCAACCCGCGCGACGCTCCGGCCGACTACGTGGTGACGGAGTCCGAGGCCGGTGTCTCGCCCGACGGCACACTGCTGGCCGGAAGGGGCGGGCTGCCGACCAAGGTGACCGAACGCGCGACGGGCGCGGTCGTGGGACGCCAGCGGGTGCTGCGACTGCTGGCGTGGGCCGACGACGACCATCTCATCGCTCTCGGCTGCGCGGGCTCGTGCGGGAACGAGTTCGCCAACGGGCTGGTGCTGGTGAGCGTCGACGGCGCGAAGACGGTGCAGCTCAGCGCCAACCGGAAGAACACGACGAAGCCCGGATCCTGGGAGCCGGTCTTCACCCTCAGATAGACACCCAGATAGACACCGCCTGGAGAGGCCGGATCGCGGGACCGCAGGTGGAGCGGCCCGGTCGCGTGAGGCCGGGTGGTGCCGGTTCGGGTGAGCCCGATCAGATGAGCCGGTTCTGTCGGGGCGGGTCAGATCAGGCGGGCGAAGTGGCTCTGCGGCTTGCGGACGACCAGGATGATCTCGTCATGACCGGCGGGCAGGCGTCCTCCGGAGAGCTTGCCCACCATCCCGCACACCGTCTCCACCAGACCCGCCCGCGGCCCGCGGCATGCGGGGCCACTCGTCCTGGTGTAGTCCTCGGCGATCATCAGGCCCCGCATGAGGCAGTACGCGTTGATGCCCTCGCGTGAGCTGACCGGCTCGTAGACGGCGGGCAGCGGGCCCACGGTCCCGGCCGGGACGAACCCCTTCCACACCATCCGGCGCACCCAGGACGGCAGCATCCGGTCGCAGAAGCCGTACGCCGAGCTCCTGTCCCTGAGCCGGATCAGCATCAGCCCGCCGGGACGCAGCCCGGCCGCCATGCGGTCCAGCACGAGCTCGGCGTTGCGGATGCGGTCCAGCAGGAAGTCCACGAAGATCACGTCGTAGGAGCGCTGCGGGATCGGCACGTTGCGCAGGTCGCCCAGCGTGAACGAATCCAGGTCGTCGCGTTTGGTGGCGTACGCCCGCAGCGCGGGCAGGTCCTCGTCGATCCCGCTGACCCGGGAGCCGAACCTGTCCATGTTCCCGTCGCCGAAAATCGACGTGCTGGCCCGGCCGCACCCGGCGACGAGGATGTCGAGCTTGCGGCCGAGCTGCTCGGTCCACTGCTCGCGGATCTTCTTGCTGAAAACGTCGTCGTGGCCCGCCGACGGCGAACGAACATCGGTCATGTCACCGATAGTAATCAGACATGCTCGCAGCGTTGTGTATCCGGGTCGCGGCAAGCGGTTTGTCCGGGCACGTCGGTGGGCGGGCGTAGCCTTGAGCAATGCCCCCCGGTTCGCACCGACCGGGGGTTTGACCCGTGCCATCGTGGGGCTTTTATGTCACTTTCCGGCTTGCTCGATCTGGTCGCCGCGGAACCGACCCTGGCGGCGGCGCTCGACCAGTCCGACCTCGGCGCCGATCTGATCGCGCCCGCGGCGCTGCGGCCACTCGCCGTCGCGGCGCTTTCGCGCGCCCGGCCGGTGCTCGCCGTGACGGCCACGGGCCGGGAGGCCGAGGACCTGGCCGCCGCCCTGACGAGCCTGCTCGACGAGACGTCGGTGGCGGTCTTCCCCGCCTGGGAGACCCTCCCGCACGAGCGGTTGTCGCCGCGCAGCGACACCGTCGGCCAGCGCCTCGCCGTACTGCGCCGCCTGGCCCACCCGGTGCAGGGCGACCCGAGCGCCGGGCCGTTGCGCGTCGTCGTGGCGCCGGTCCGTTCCCTGTTGCAGCCGATCGTGTCCGGGCTCGGCGACCTGTCGCCGGTACGGCTGCGCGCGGGTGAGGACGCCGAGCTCGACGAGGTCGTGGCCAGGCTCGTGGAGAACGGCTACCACCGCGTCGACATGGTGGAGAAGCGCGGCGAGGTCGCCGTACGCGGCGGCCTGCTCGACGTCTTCCCCCCGACCGAGGAGCACCCGCTCCGGCTGGAGTTCTGGGGCGACACGGTCGAGGAGATCCGCTGGTTCAGGGTGGCGGACCAGCGCTCCCTGGAGGTGGCGCAGGACGGCGTGTTCGCCCCGCCGTGCCGCGAGCTGCTCCTCACCTCCGACGTACGGCAGCGCGCCCGCGAGCTGGCGGACGAGCATCCGGCGCTGAAGGACGTCCTCGACCAGCTGGCCGAGGGAGTGCCGGTCGAGGGCATGGAGGCGTTCGCCCCGGTGCTGGCCGGCGGCATGGACCTCCTCGTCGACCACATGCCGGTCAGGTCGGCGGTGTTCGTCTGCGATCCCGAGCGCATCCGGGGCCGGGCCGTCGAGCTGGTCCACACCAGTCAGGAGTTCCTCGAGGCGTCCTGGATCACCGCGGCGGCCGGCGGCGAGGCCCCGATCGACCTCGCGGCGGCCGCCTTCCGCACGCTCGAGGAGATCCAGGAGCACGCCAGGGAGCTGGGCCAGCCGTGGTGGAGCATCGCTCCGTTCGGGGACGGCGTGGAGGTCGGCGCGCAGGACGTCGAGGCGTACCGCGGCGACACCCAGCGCGCGCTGGCCGACATCAAGGGGTGGCTGGGCGCCGGCAAGGCCGTGGTGCTCCTCAGCGAGGGGCACGGCCCGGCCGAGCGCATGGTGGAGCTGCTCAAGGGTGTGGACGTGGCGGCACGCCTGGTGCCCTCCCTGGACGCCCCGCCCGCCCGCGACGTCGTCCAGGTCACGACCGGCCGGGTCGAGCACGGGTTCGTGACGGACGCGGTGGCCGTGCTGACCCACCTGGACCTGGTCGGCCAGAAGGCCTCGACCAAGGACATGCGGCGGCTCCCGTCGCGCCGGCGCAACATGGTGGACCCGCTCCAGCTCAAGGTCGGCGACCACGTGGTGCACGAGCAGCACGGCGTCGGCCGCTATGTCGAGATGGTCCAGCGGACGATCCAGGGCGCCACCCGCGAGTACCTCGTGATCGAGTACGCCAAGGGCGACCGGCTCTACGTCCCGACCGACCAGCTCGACGAGGTCACCAGGTACGTCGGCGGCGAGTCCCCGACCCTGAACCGCATGGGCGGCGCCGACTGGGCCAAGGCCAAGACCAAGGCCAGGAAGGCCGTCAAGGAGATCGCGGGCGAGCTGATCCGCCTCTACTCCGCCCGGATGGCCTCGCCCGGCCACGCCTTCGCCGCCGACAGCCCGTGGCAGCGCGAGATGGAGGACGCCTTCCCCTACGCCGAGACCGGCGACCAGCTTGAGGCGATCGACGAGGTCAAGCGCGACATGGAGCGCCCGGTCCCGATGGACCGGCTGATCTGCGGCGACGTCGGCTACGGCAAGACCGAGATCGCGGTGCGCGCGGCGTTCAAGGCCGTGCAGGACGGCAAGCAGGTCGCGGTGCTGGTCCCGACGACGCTGCTCGTCCAGCAGCACCTGTCCACCTTCGGCGAGCGTTTCGCGAGCTTCCCCGTCACGGTGAAGCCCGTCTCCCGCTTCCAGACCGACGGCGAGGTCAAGGAGACCATCGAAGGTCTCAAGGTCGGCGGCGTCGACGTGGTGATCGGCACCCACCGGCTGCTCTCCCCGGAGGTCAGGTTCAAGGACCTGGGCCTGATCATCGTGGACGAGGAGCAGCGGTTCGGCGTCGAGCACAAGGAGGCGATGAAGCACATGCGGACGCAGGTGGACGTGCTCGCCATGTCCGCCACGCCGATCCCGCGGACCCTGGAGATGGGGCTCACCGGCATCCGCGAGATGTCCACGATCCTCACCCCGCCGGAGGAGCGGCACCCGATCCTGACGTTCGTCGGGCCGTACGACGAGAAGCAGATCGCGGCGGCGATCCGGCGTGAGCTGATGCGCGACGGCCAGACGTTCTTCGTGCACAACCGGGTGCGCAGCATCGACAAGGTGGCCGCGCGGCTGCACGAGCTGGTCCCCGAGGCGCGCGTCGCGGTGGCCCACGGCCAGATGAACGAGCAGCAGCTCGAAAAGATCATGGTGGACTTCTGGGAGCGCAACTTCGACGTCCTCGTCTGCACCACGATCGTCGAGTCCGGGCTGGACGTGCCCAACGCCAACACGCTGATCGTGGACCGGGCGGACAACTACGGCCTGTCGCAGCTCCACCAGCTCCGCGGCCGGGTGGGCCGGGGCCGCGAGCGCGGCTACGCCTACTTCCTCTATCCGCCGGAGTCGCCGCTGACCGAGACCGCCCATGAGCGGCTGGCCACGATCGCCCAGCACACCGAGATGGGCGCCGGCATGTACGTCGCGATGAAGGACCTGGAGATCCGGGGCGCGGGCAACATCCTCGGCGCGGAGCAGTCCGGCTTCATCGCCGGCGTCGGGTTCGACCTGTACGTCCGGATGATGGCCGAGGCCGTGCAGGAGCAGAAGTCCAAGCTCTCCGGCCAGGCCGAGGTGGAGGAGCGCCCGGACGTCAAGGTCGAGCTGCCGATCAACGCGCATGTGCCGCACGGCTACGTGACGTCCGAGCGGCTGCGCCTTGAGGCGTACAAGCGGATCGCCGCGATCGGCTCCGAGGACGACATCGCCGCCGTGCGTGACGAGCTCACCGACCGGTACGGCCGGCCGCCGCAGGAGGTCGACAACCTGCTGGAGGTGGCCCGCTTCCGGATCCGGGCGCGCAAGGCCGGGCTCACCGACGTCACCCTGCAGGGCCAGCAGATCAGGTTCGCCCCGGTGGTCCTGAAGGACTCCCAGCAGGTACGGCTCCAGCGCCTCTATCCGAAGTCGATCGTCAAGCAGGCGACGGAGACCCTGCTGGTCCCGGTGCCCAAGACCAAGCCGATCGGTGGGCAGCCGCTGCGGGATCTGGACCTGCTCAAATGGTGCGGTGACCTGGTCGAGGCCATGTTCCTCGAGCCCCTGCGGGTACAGTGACCCGCGGATCTGTGAGAATCGGCACAATTGCCTGACCTGCGTCGTCGGAGGGATCGTTCGTGAAGTCGTATCGAGTGCGGGTCGCCGTGGCCGCGGGGCTGGCGGTCGCCGGTCTCGCGTTGAGCGCCTGCGGGCCCGTCCAGGCCGGTGCCGCAGCCATCGTGGGCAAGGAGCGCATCTCCTCCAGTGATCTGGACGCGAAGGTTCGCGAGTTCCGCGCCGACCTCGCCTCCCGCAAGATGGCGGAGGACCAGCTCAACCTGAGCATGTCGGTTCCGCAGCTCATCCTGTACAACACGGCCAACGCGCGGCAGTACGCCGAGCTCGCGCGGCGCAAGGGCGTCACCGTCGCCGAGAGCGAGATCGACGGCTTCGTCGCCGCGCGCGGCGGCCAGGCGAAGGTCGACGAGATGCTGCTGTCCGGCGGCATTCCGCGCTCCATGGGCCGGGACACCATCCGGGCGGTTCTCGTCCAGCAGAAGCTGATGGCGCAGGCGGGCGCGGGCAACGACGAGCAGAGCGTCCAGGCCGCGCTGGTCAAGGTGGGCCAGGAGGCGGACGCCGCCGTCCCGGTCACCTTCAGCCCGAGGTACGGCAAGTTCGACCCGCAGCAGGGCTTCGTCGCCGACGACCGCTTCGGCGCCGTCGCCGCCCAGTAGGCCGGTGTTCTCCTCGGCATGGCGCTGATCATCCTGACGACGTCGCCCCGGGTCGCCCCGGGGCTGCTGACCGGCCAGGCGTGGGCGGCGCTCGGCCGGCACCCCGTCCGCACCGCCTCGGCCGACCACCCCTACCTGCCCTTCCTCGCCGAGGCGGGCATCGAGGTCGAGACGGTGACGCCCGACCCCGCCGCCCTCGCCCGCGAAGGCCGTACGGACACGATCGTCTGGCTGGCCGCGCAGGACGGCGAGGAGGCGTTCATGCGGGCGCTGGGGCAGGCGGCGATCACCCTTGAGGACCCTCCGGTGATCGAGGTGCTCCCCGGGTCCTACGACCTGCCGGGCGCCAGGCTGCTCGATCTCGTCCGGGTCATGGACCGGCTGCGGCGCGAGTGCCCCTGGGATCGCGAGCAGACCCACGAGTCGTTGGTGCCCTACCTCGTCGAGGAGTCCTACGAGGTCCTGGAGACGATCGAGGAGGGCGACCGGGCGGCGCTCCGCGAGGAGCTCGGCGACCTGCTGCTCCAGGTGATGTTCCACTCCCGCGTCGCGCAGGAGCGGCCGCCGGAGGACGACGGGTTCGACATCGACGACGTCGCGGCCGGCATCGTCGAGAAACTGGTCCGCCGCCACCCCCACGTCTTCGCCGGGACGAGCGTGTCGGGGGCCGGCGAGGTCAGCGACAACTGGGAGACCATCAAGGCCGCCGAGCGGGCGGCCAAGGGAGCGCCGGAGTCGGCTGTGGCGGGTGTGCCCATGGGCCAGCCCGCGCTGTCCCTGGCCGCCCAGCTGCTGCGCCGCGCGGAGCGTGCCGGTGCCCCCGCCGAGCTGGCCGGGGATCTTCCCTCCGAGCTCGGCGCGCGGCTCTTCGAGCTCGTACGGCTGGCGGCGGAGCGCGGCCTGGACCCGGAGGCCGAGCTGCGGGCGGCGGCCCGCGCGTACCGCTCCCGGGTGGAGGAGTGGGAGACCCGCGCATGACGGGACGAACAGGGCGGTAGCCGTACCGGGTAGTAGGGGCCGATAGGCTCGTGAGGCAAACTGCCCGCGACTTTGCTAGGAGCGATCCGTGGCTGCCATCGAGGCCGTTACCGCCCGCGAGATCCTGGACTCCCGTGGCAACCCCACGGTCGAGGTCGAAGTCCTGCTCGACGACCACAGCACCGGCCGCGCCGCGGTCCCGAGCGGCGCCTCGACGGGCCAGTTCGAGGCTGTCGAGCTGCGTGACGGCGACAAGAGGCGATACCTCGGCAAGGGTGTCGAGAAGGCCGTCCTCGGCGTGACGGACGAGATCGCCGACGAGATCATCGGCTTCGACGCCGAGGAGCAGCGACTGATCGACCAGACGATGATCGACTTGGACGCCACGCCCAACAAGGCCAGGCTCGGCGCCAACGCGATCCTCGGCGTCTCGCTCGCCGTGGCGAAGGCCGCGGCCGACAGTGCCGACCTGCCGCTGTTCCGTTACGTCGGCGGCCCGAACGCGCACATCCTGCCCGTGCCGATGATGAACATCCTGAACGGCGGCGCGCACGCCGACACCAACGTCGACATCCAGGAGTTCATGATCGCGCCGATCGGCGCCGAGACGTTCTCCGACGCCGTGCGCATGGGCACCGAGACCTACCACTCGCTCAAGAGCGTGCTGAAGGAGAAGGGCTACGCCACGGGCCTGGGCGACGAGGGCGGCTTCGCGCCGAGCCTCCCGTCCAACCGCGACGCGCTCGACCTGATCCTCGTGGCCATCGAGAAGGCGGGATACACCCCCGGCGAGGACATCGCCCTCGCGCTCGACGTGGCCGCCTCCGAGTTCCACAAGGACGGCGTCTACACGATCGACGGCAAGGGCCTGTCCGCCGCCGAGCTGATCGCCTTCTACGAGGACCTCGTCCGCTCCTACCCGCTGGTCTCCATCGAGGACCCGCTGAACGAGGAGGACTGGGAGGGCTGGCAGGCCATCACCGCCGCCCTCGGCAACCGGGTCCAGCTCGTCGGCGACGACCTGTTCGTCACCAACCCGGAGCGGCTGGAGCGCGGCATCCGCGACGGCGCGGCGAACGCCCTGCTGGTCAAGGTCAACCAGATCGGCACCCTGTCCGAGACCCTCGACGCGGTCGAGCTCGCCCACCGCAGCGGTTACCGCTGCATGATGAGCCACCGCTCCGGCGAGACGGAGGACACCACGATCGCCGACCTGGCCGTCGCGACCAACTGCGGCCAGATCAAGACCGGCGCGCCGGCCCGATCCGACCGCGTCGCGAAGTACAACCAGCTCCTGCGCATCGAGGAGCTGCTCGACGACGCCGCCCGTTACGCGGGCCGGGGCGCGTTCCCCCGGTTCCGGGGCTAGTTTGTGACGATGCCCCGCTCGGGCGTTCGGGAGGTGGTTGGAGTTGGCGAAGCGGCCGCAGCTGACGGGACGCGCGGCGATCCTCGCGGTCGTCGTGTGCGCGATCGCGATGAGCCTGGCCTACCCCTTCCGTGAGTACATCGCCCAGCGGCGGCAGATCGCCGAGCTCGAACAGGAGCAGGCACAGGCCCTCCAGCACCTGCGCAATCTCGAGGACCAGCGCAGGAAGCTGGAGGACCCCGATTACATCAAGCAGCTCGCGAAAAAGCGGCTGCACTACTGCGAGCCCGACGCCAAGTGCTACGTCCTGCTCGACGGCAAGGACAAGGCGGTCACGGTGAAGGCCGAGGCGAAGAAGTCCGGAACCGCCCCGTGGTACGTGACACTCTGGCAGTCCGTCCAGGCGGCGGACGCGGGCGACGGCCAGAAGGCCGCTTCGTGAAGGAGTTCGAGGGTGGTTGATCCGGCCGATCTGGCGGCCGTACAGGCGCAGCTCGGGCGCCCGCCGCGCGGGGTGCGCGCGGTGGCGCACCGGTGTCCCTGCGGCCTGCCCGACGTGGTGGAGACGTCACCCCGGCTGCCCGACGGCTCGCCGTTCCCGACGCTGTTCTACCTGACCTGCCCCAGGGCCGCCTCCGCGATCGGCACGCTGGAGTCGTCCGGCCTGATGCGGGAGATGAAGGCCAGGCTGGCCGAGGATCCCGAGCTCGCCGCGGCCTACCGCGCGGCGCACGACGACTACGTCACGCGCCGGGACAAGGCGGCGGAGGAGGACGGCCTCGCGCCCCTGCCGCGGGACATGCAAAGTGCCGGAGGCATGCCGGAGCGGGTCAAGTGCCTGCACGCCCTGGTGGGCCACGAGTTGGCCGTGCCGGGGGCCAACCCGTTCGGGCGGGAGGCGCTGGACGCCCTCCCCGACTGGTGGGCGGACGGGCCCTGCGTGGGGCCGTGCGCGGAGGAGCGGGCATGACCCGGGTCGCCGCGATCGACTGCGGGACGAACTCCGTCCGGCTGCTCATCGCCGACCTCCCGGACGATCCCGAGCGTGGCGAGCCGGTCGACGTCGAGCGCCGCATGGAGATCGTCCGGCTCGGCCAGGGGGTGGACCGCACCGGCAGGCTCGCGCCCGAGGCGCTGGAGCGCACCTTCACGGCCATGCGCGGCTACGCGAAGCTGATCGTGGAGCACGGCGGGGGCGGGCCCGGCGCGCGTCCCGCCGACGTCATGCCGGTCCGGGTCGTGGCGACCAGCGCGACGCGGGACGCCTCCAACCGCGAGGAGTTCGTGGCCGGGGTCCGCGAGATCTTCGGTGTCGACCCCGAGGTGGTGACCGGTGCCGAGGAGGCCCGGCTGTCCTTCACCGGCGCGACGCGCGGCCTGGCCGCGCTCGGCACCGAGGCGCCCTACCTCGTCGTGGACATCGGCGGCGGCTCGACGGAGTTCGTCGTGGGGACGGACACCGTCGACGGCGCGCTGTCGGTGGACATCGGGTGCGTGCGGCTGACCGAGCGCCACATCCGCCGGGACCCGCCGGAGGAGCGCGCGGTGGAGGCGACGATCGCCGACATCGAGGCCGCGATGGACCTGGTCGAGGAGGCCGTCCCGGTCCGGGAGGCGCGCAGCCTGGTCGGGCTGGCCGGTTCCGTCACCACGGTCGCGGGCATCGCCCTCGGCCTGCCGGAATACGACTCCACGCTGATCCACCACTCGCGGATACCGGCCGGGACGGTGCACGAGGTCTCGGCGCGGCTGCTCGCGTCGACGCACGAGGAGCGCGCCGCCATCCCGGTGATGCATCCGGGCCGGGTCGACGTCATCGCCGCGGGAGCGCTCATCCTGGACCGCGTCGTGCGCAGGTACGGCTTCGCCGAGGTCGTCGTCAGCGAGCACGACATCCTCGACGGCATCGCCTGGTCGCTCGTCTGATCGCCTCGTCGCAGGGCCCTTCGTGGTCCTGCTGTTGCCACTATTACGCATTGCACAGTACTGTGCGGTGCGTGGACAGTAGCCAGCTACTCAAGGGCGTCCTCGACCTGGCCGTGCTCGCGGTGCTCGACGGCCAGGACAGCTACGGATACGACGTCGTGCGCCGCCTGCGCGAGGCCGGGCTCGACGATGTCGGCGACGCGTCGGTGTACGGCACGCTGCGCCGGTTGTTCAAGGCCGGGGCACTCACCTCCTACGTGGTGGCCTCCGACGAGGGGCCGCACCGCAAGTACTACGGCCTGAACGACGTGGGCCGATCGCTTCTCTCCGACTCGGCGAGGACCTGGACGTCCTTCGCCTCCACCATGGACGGCCTGCTCAAGGAGGTTGGTGCGGGATGACCCCCCCGATGGATCCGCACGAGTACGCCCGCGCCGTGCGCGCGGAGCTCGCCGACCTGCCCGCGAAGGACAGGGACGAGCTGATCGAGGACCTCGACGACCATCTGGCCGAGGTGGCGGCCGAATCGGACGTGCCGCTGGAGGAGCGGCTCGGTTCTCCAGCGGCGTACGCGGCCGAGTTGCGGGCCGCCTACGGGGGCCGCCCCGCACGGCCGCGGACCCGCGTCGCCGACCGGGCCGGCGCCCTGGCCGGTACGGCGCACGCCCGGCTGCTGCGGCTCACGCCGTACCGGCAGGTCATCGCCTTCCTGCCCGAGTTGCGGCCGGCCTGGTGGGCGGTGCGGGGGTACGCGCTGGCCCTGGTCGTGCTGTCGGCCGTCGGGCCGGGCGGAGTGATCCCCGGTGACCCCGTGGCCTGGGTGTTCACCCTCATGATGGTCTGGGCCTCCGTCTGGCTCGGGCGGCGTACCGTCGCGGGCTCTCGGGTGGGCTGGAGGCGGTTCCCGCTGATCCTGGCCAACGCGGCGGCGGCGTGGGCCGTCCTCGTGGGGATGGCCGCGGCGGACCACACGGGGGTGTACGAGAGTTCGACCACGTTCGAGGCGAGCGGGCCGCTGACGAGGGAGGTCAGGAACGTGGCCACGTTCGACGGCGGTGGGATCTACAACATCCTCCCGTACGCCGAGGACGGCACGGCCCTGAAGAACGTGCGGCTCTACGACCAGGACGGCAGGCCGCTCGTCCTCGAACCGGAGATGTACGACAAGCGGATGTACCGGCCCTGCGTGGGGGAACCGCCGATGGCCAACGCCTATCCGCTGGACCTGCGGGAGATCGACGAGCAGGCCTTCGACGAGAACGGCCGCCGGCAGCCCTACGCCTGCGACCCCCCGGCGCAGATCCCGTCGGTCACGGCCGAGCCGTCGCAGCCGGTCGATGACTCCGCCTCGCCCTCGCCGTCGCAGCAGGGTGAGGACTCGGCCTCGCCTTCGACGTCAGCCTCGGCTGAGCCGTCCGGCTCTCCCGAGCCGTCCGGCCGGCCGTCCCCCGCTCGGCGCTGACCGGGGGCGCGGCGCCGACCGGGGGAACGGCGGAAGCACGGGCGGGAAGCTGGCACGATCGATGACATGAGCTTCGTACCTCCCGGATCCGGGTGGCCGGGCGACCTGGCCCGGCCGGATACGCCGGTCGCGCACGACGCCGCCGAGGTCGTACGGCTCGCGGGTGAGAGCCGTACGGTCGCGGAACTGGTGGCCAGGGAGTCGGTGTGCCGTGCCTGCCCGTCGCTGGTGAAGTGGCGGGAAGAGGTCGCCGACGTCAAGAGGAAGTCGTTCGCCGACCAGACCTACTGGGGCCGGCCGGTGCCGGGATGGGGCGACGACGATCCGCGCGTCCTGATCGTCGGGCTGGCCCCGGCCGCCCACGGAGGCAACCGTACGGGCCGGATCTTCACGGGGGACCGCAGCGGCGACTGGTTGTTCGCCTCGCTGTACCGGACCGGGCTGGCCGCGCAGGAGACCAGCACACACGCGGAGGACGGGCAGCGGCTGATCGGGGCGCGGGTGATGGCCGCGGTCCGGTGCGCGCCTCCCGGCAACAAGCCGACACCGCAGGAGCGTGACACCTGCTCCCCGTGGCTGGCCCGCGAGTTGGCCCTCGTCGCCGGGTCCACGCGGGTGATCGTGGCCCTGGGCGGGTTCGCGTGGCAGGCGATGTGGCCGGCGCTGCGCGCGGCGGGATACGAGCTGCCGCGCAGCCGGCCGCCGTTCGGTCACGGGCGCGAGGTCACCGTCTCCTACGGGTCGCGTCCGGTGCACCTTCTGGGCTGCTACCACCCGAGCCAGCAGAACACCTTTACCGGCCGGGTCACGGCGGAGATGCTGGACGCGGTGTTCTCACAGGCGGCCACCCTGGCCTTGTGAACGCTTTCACGAATGTGAACTCGGTCACGCCCGAAACTTTGCGTCATTTTCACGGGGGAAGATGGTCCCGATCTACTCAAAATCGGAAATATAGGACAAGTTCTCCAGGGGTGGATTGGTATCAGCCGCGCGGCGTGACGTAGCCTTGTGAATGCTTTCACAAGCGATCTACACACGAAGGGCACCCGTGGTGAACCGCAAGTCAAAGCACATTCTCATCGTCGGCGGTGGATACGTGGGCCTTTACACGGGCCTTCGGCTCCAG
Organism: Microtetraspora glauca; assembly: GCA_001570385.1. GTDB lineage: Bacteria > Actinomycetota > Actinomycetes > Streptosporangiales > Streptosporangiaceae > Microtetraspora > Microtetraspora glauca. The sequence goes on from BBYL01000020.1 coordinate 94,180, forward strand.
CGCAACCTCCGCCGGGAGCTGCGCGAGGGGAGTGTGCGGATCACGCTCATCGACCCCCAGTCGTACATGACCTACCAGCCGTTCCTGCCGGAGGCGGCGGCCGGGAACATCTCTCCCCGTCACGTCGTCGCCCCGCTGCGCAGGGTGCTGCCCAAGGTACGCATCCTCAACGGCAAGGTCTCCAAGGTGCACCACGAGGCCAGGACGGTGACGTTCGAGCCGGGCACGGGCCAGTCCCGCGAGATCGAGTACGACATCATCGTCATGGCGGCCGGATCCATCTCGCGCACGCTGCCCATCCCGGGCCTGGCGGACGCCGCGATCGGGTTCAAGACCGTCGGTGAGGCCATCGCGCTGCGCAACCGGGTGATCGGGCTGCTCGACCGCGCCGAGTCCAGCGAGGACGAGGAGGTGCGCCGCCGCGCCCTCACCTTCGTCGTGGTCGGCGGCGGTTTCGCGGGCATCGAGGCGCTCGCCGAGCTTGAGGACATGACCGAGGACGCGATCAAGTACTACCCGAGCATCGAGAAGAAGGACCTGCGCTGGGTCCTCATCGAGGCCTCGGACCGGATCCTGCCCGAGGTCGGCCCCGAGATGGGCCAGTGGACCGCCGAGCAGCTCCGCGAGCGCGGCATCGAGCTCAAGATGGAGACGTTCCTCCAGTCGTGCGAGGGCGGCCTGGTCAAGACCTCGGACGGCGACGAGTTCGAGTCCGCCACGATCGTGTGGACCGCCGGGGTCAAGTCGGCCCCGGTCGTCAACTCCGGCGACCTGCCGCTCGACGAGCGCGGCCGGGTCAAGACCACCACCCGGCTGACGGTCGCCGCCACCAAGGACGCCTTCGCCGCCGGTGACGTCGCGGGCGTGCCCGACATGACGAACGCGGGCCAGTACTGCGCGCCCAACGCCCAGCACGCCGTACGGCAGTCGAAGGTCCTCGGCGACAACATCACCGCGTACCTGCGCGGCGGACAGCTGAAGGACTACCGGCACAGGTACGCCGGTTCTGTCGCCGGCCTCGGCCTCTACCGGGGTGTCGCCAACGTCTACGGCGTCAAGCTGCGCGGATTCCCCGCATGGTTCATGCACCGGACCTACCACCTGTCCCGGGTCCCCACGATGAACCGGAAGGTCCGCGTGGTGGCCGACTGGACGCTGTCGCTCTTCTTCCGTAGGGAGACGGTGTCGCTCGGCGAGATCGAGCACCCGCGCGACATCTTCAAGGCCGCGGCCGCCTCGACGCGCAAGAAATAGACCCGCCCGCCGTACGGCGCGTACCCCTCGACCGGGGTACGCGCCGTACGGCTTTCTGTGTCCGGAAGAAGGAGAAGCGGCGTAAGGTCCAACCAGTTACAGATGAGCGATCCGTGACGTATGATCGCGGCGCCCCCGTAGCCCAATGGCAGAGGCAAGCCCCTTAAAAGGGCTCCGGTGTGGGTTCGAGTCCCACCGGGGGCACCTTAGGCATGCTCGCAAAAACAAACCTGTGACCTGTGGGAATGCGGTGACGGATCGATCGGTACCGTCCGGCCGGCTATGGATGTGACCGATCGGCTACGGGACGTTGTCCTGCTCGCCGTTGTTCGACCAGGCCGCACCGGGGGCGGGGTTGGCCACTTCAACGACCGGTTCCCCCATCCGTTCGGTAGAGCCGGTCTTCCCAGAGCTTGACGGCGTCCTCGGGCGCAGCATGGCGTGGTGCACGAGGGTGAGGGCCGCAACAAGCCGAGGCCGCGCGAACCCGCGAACCCCGCGCGCCTTTCCGCGGCTCGCCTTGCTGTGACGCCGGGCGTCGACGGCCCATTTCGGCACACTCGACAGGTGGAGGGCCGTCCCGCAGGTAAGGGGTTCCCCGCAGGCCTGACCCAGATGATTTCGGCACCAGCCACAGGGAATGGACGATCCCCTCACGGGAAACGCCCTTACGCCCCCGGCGGTGCCATGTCCGTGGACGGATACATCGATAACAGGACCACCGGCCGACCTTCTGTCGGCGAAAGCGGGCGGGTTCGACCGGGTGGACGGGTCTCACGCGAATCGGGGTGCGATTCCGAGTGGCGCGAACACGATCCGGGGGCGACCCGAGACTACTTGGCAGGGCTGTCAGCCCCCCAACCCGTCAGGAGTCATCCCCTGTTCGTACATCCCCTCTGAGGATTCGCTTCGGTACCCGTGCCGGTTATATTCCGCCTGAGGTGGCGATTTCCTGAGCGGAGGCGAATGCGTCGATGGCGCGGCGTTCGCCGGTCAAAGGCGTACTTGAAAGCCGGGTGTCGGTGTTGCAAATGAGGCACGGGCGATAACCGGTCGAAATGAGGAGCGAATTATCCGTCGCCTTCAAACAAACTAAAAGTGACCGGAAAGCGTTTCCGGTCACTGTTTATTTCCGATGGTCCGGGAGATCAGAGGGGCACGGGAATGCTCCCCGATGGGCTGATGGAGTCGCGCACGGCGCCGGGAATTCCCGACTCGGATAACACGTCCCAAGAGGAACCAACTTGCTCAAGTCAAGTAACTTCGCCAGGCTGTTCGTGATCGGCACAATCCTGACGGGCAGTGCCATCGCTTTGAACGCGGCCGCCGCTGTTTCCGCGAGCGCCGCGGTGGAAGGCGGCGTTCCCACCCGTGCGGCCGCCGGTCACCACGTCAGCGTTTTGTTCATCGGCCCGGGCAAGAACCGTAACCGGAACAAGAACAAGAACAGAAACCGGCAGCACCAGCGGGCCAGGCAGCACCAGCACGAGCGTCAGACGCAGCATATCCGCAACAACGTGAATATCCACGGCATCCCCGGCGAGCGCGGCCCGCAAGGCCCCGCGGGACCGCAGGGGCCACAAGGTCTCCAAGGTCCGCAGGGCGTACCGGGTCAGCAGGGCGTGCCCGGAGTCTCCGGATACCAGGTGGTGAACGGGGCTAACGTGACCTGCCCCGCCAACACCCTGGTTTGTCCAGCAGCTGTGGCGACCTGCCCTGCGGGGAAGGTGGTGACCGGCGGCGGCTACGTGTTCTCGACCGTCGGGCTCAACCCTGCACCTGCCTTCTTCAACAACGGGGTGGTCTCGGGCCAGCAGTGGACCGCCCTGGCCACCAACCCGAACCCGACAGTCGCTGCCATCTATCGCGCGCAGGCCTTCTGCGCCTTCGCCTGATCTTGCCCATCGGTACGGGGATTCCGGGCGGAGGCCCCGTCACCGGCAGGTCGATCGCGTCGCGCCGGGATGAGAGAGCGCTTCCCGGCGCGACGCCGTCCCGGGGCGGAGGTCTCCGACGATTGGGCTCCGGGGGCACCATGCGCATGCCCGGGAAAGCCCTGGTCAGTCGGTGCGGACGTCCAGTCCCAGGGCGGTGGCGAGCAGGACGGCCTGCTGGAGGTCGATCACCGCGCCGTTCAACGTGACGGTGAGCGGGTCCAGGGACGAAAGGTCGCTTCCGCGGAGATCGCAGCGGGACAGTTCGGCGGCGCGCAACCACGAGCCGGACAGATCGACCCGGCGGAAGGTCGCGCCCTCCAGCCGAGCGCCGGTGAGGTCGGCCTCGCGCATCCGGACGTCGGTGAAGGTGGTGCCGCGCAGGTCGGCGCCGGGGAGCCCGGCGAACGACCAGTCGCCGCCGTCGACCTTCATCAGGTCGTAGGTGCAGCCGTCGAACATGCTGCCCACCATCTTGCAGCCGGTGAAGCTGGAGTCGAAGAACGAGCACCGGACGAACGTGCAGTTGGTGAAGGCGGCGTCGGAGTGCGCCGACGCGTTGAACCTGGCGCCGCGGAAGGTGCAGTCGGAGAAGACGGCGCCGTGGCCGAACGCCTCCGTCATGTCGAGGTCTACGAAGAGGACCTGGCTGTGATCGTGACCCGACAGGTCCTCGCTGTCCCAGTCCGCGCCGTGGACGGTGCTGGAGGTCGGCGCTGCCGGCCTGCCGTACGTGCGTTCAGCCACGGCGGGTCTCCTGGTGTCGGGTTCGGTGGGCCCGCGTGATTCTGCCCCCGGGGTACGACAATTCGCGGGCGGCCCGGGGGCGTCGATGACGATCCTTCAGTGAGACGTGTGGTGACCGTAGGGGACCGCCTTCACCAGCGTCACCCTCATCGTCCGGCCGTTGGGCAGCTCGTACGTGCGCTGCTCGCCCTCCCTGGCCCCCGTCAGCGCCGTCCCGAGCGGGGAGTTCGGGGAGTAGACCGGGATGTCGCCATCCACGGACTCGTCCCTGAGCCCCATGAGGAAGGTCTCGGTCTCGTCCTCGCCGTCGTAGCGGACGGTCAGCACCATGCCCGGCTCGGCGACCCCGTCGTCCGGCGGGTCCTCGCCGACCACCGCGGACTTGAGCAGGTCCTGGAGCTGGTGGATGCGCGCCTGACGGCGCTCCCGCCCCATGATCTCCTCGTTGCTGTCCGGGTCGTGCGGCGCGGCGCCGTCGCCCTCGCCCGCGCGGTGCGCGAGCAGCCCGGCCAGTTCCTCTCGGAGCCGGTCGTACGCGTTCTGGGTGAGCCATGTCCGCTGCGTGTTGGTCATGTCACGCCTCCTTGTCCACATAACATGTCCGCATAACACAAAGACACAGCCCGGTACGGACTGTGCCCAGTGCAATTATATCTACCTGTCAACCCAGTGAAAGATGCAACCTGGGCTACCGTTGAAGTGAATGTCGGCATCCGGTGACTCTGCGAGCGTGAACGATGGTGGTCCTGGGACAGCTCCTGGACATCCTCGGCACCCTGGGCGCCTGTGAGTGCCGGGGCCCGGTCGACCGGGACACCAAGCTGCGCGGTCTGGCCCTGTACGACCCGTCCGACCCGCAGGTGGCGGCGGACGACCAGGTCATGCTCGGGGTCGGGATCGACACCCCGGCCGGGGCGGCCGGGCTGCTGAGCCGCGGCGACGCGGCCGTCGTGGTGCTGCGCGGCCGCTTCTCCCTGGACGAGGGCGTCGCGCGCGCGGCCCGCGAGGCCGGAACCCCGGTGGTGCTCGTCGATCCCGGCGTTTCGTGGGGCCAACTCGTCGCGGTGATCCACACGCTGGTGTTCGGCGAGCACGCCGCGGCCAAGGCCGCGGCCCCGGGAGGGTTGTTCGACCTCGCCGACACCATCGCGGGAGCCGTCGACGGGTCGGTGACCATCGAGGACGTCCAGGCGCGGGTGCTCGCCTACTCCCACCGCCAGCAGGACGTCGACCAGGCGCGGCTGCTCACCATCCTGGGCCGTCGCGTGCCGGACGAGACCCTGGCGGCGCTGCGTACCCAGGGCGTGTTCGCCCATCTGGACGACTCCGACGAGCCGCTGTTCGTGCCCGCCCTCAGCAGCGAGCTGACCGCGCGGGTGGTCGTGGCGGTGCGCGCGGGCCGTGAACTGCTCGGCTCGGTGTGGGTGGAGGTCGACCAGCCGCTTTCCCCCGGGCAGAACGCGGCGCTGGTCGCCGGCGCCCGCGTCGCGGCAACCCACCTGCTGACCAGTCGCGCGAGCGCCGATCTGGAACGCCGGGTCGAGGCCGATCTGGTGCGGAGCCTGATCGAGGGCGCCGCCGACGCCCCCGCCGCGCTGCTGCGGCTCGGATTGCCCGGGACCGACCTGCGGGTCATCGCGCTGCGCGCCGACGGAGGCGCGGACGCGGTGCTGCTCGCGGCACGCCACGCGACCGTCGGCTTCACCTGGGCCCGTCCCGGCCGCAGCGCCCTCGTCGGCGACGTGCTGTACACCGTCCTCTCCGGCGGGAAGGACGCGGACGCGGCCCGTGCCTGGGTGCGGGCGCTGGCGCGTGATCTCCCATCCGACGCGACGCTGTGGGCCGGGATCGGCGGTCCCGCGGACCTGTCCCAGCTGCCGGCCAGCCGGAGCGAGGCGGACGAGAGCCTGGCGGTCCACATGTCCGATCCGGACACGGAACTCCCCGTCACCTACGACGCGGTCTGGGACCGCATCCTGCTGCGCCGCCTGGCCGGCGCGGCCGCGGCGGGAAGGATGCCGACCAGCGGCCCGGTCGTGGATCTGGCCCGGCACGACGCCGAGCACGGCACCGAGTACGTCCCGACACTGCGCGCCCTGCTGCGCGCGCAGGGCGACCTCCGGGAGGCGTCCGCCAGGCTGGCCGTGCACCCCAACACGGTCCGGTACCGCCTGCGGAAGATGTCCGAGGCCACCCGGCTGGAGCTCGACGACCCGCGCAAGCGCCTGGCGATGATGATCGCATTGGAAGTCGGCGCGGCGATGTCCGAATAGAACAACCGGCTCGTCATCCATTGTCCGAATCTGGCAGCTCTCACCCCTTCTTCCGCGGCCATGCTCGTGGTGTACGTCTCAAGAAAGGGAGAGCAGTCGTGGCGGAGGAGAAGTCACCGCGCAGCGTCGTGGTGGTGGGGGCCGGGATGGTCGGCCTGTCGGTGGCATGGTTCCTCCAGGAGCGAGGAGTGCAGGTCACAGTGGTCGACCGGGCCGGCGTGGCCGCCGGCGCGTCCTGGGGCAACGCCGGATGGTTGTCTCCTGGCCTCGCCATCCCACTGCCCGAGCCCAGCGTCCTGCGGTACGGCATGCGCTCGCTGCTCGACCGTGACGCGCCGTTGTACATTCCGACCAAGCCGGACCCGCGGCTGTGGGCCTTCCTCACCAAGTTCGCCACCCACTGCACCATGCGCCAGTGGGAGCGCGGTATGCAGTCCTACCGCCCGATCAACGCCCAGTGCCTGGACGCCTTCGACGTCCTGACCTCGAACGGCGTCGAGGCCCCCACGGTCGAGGCGCCGATCATGGCCGCCTTCGAGAAGGCCGGCCAGGCGGACGACCTGCGCCGCGAGCTGGAACTGATCCTGCGTTCCGGCCAGGAGATCAGCTTCACGGAGATCCCCGGCGACAAGATCGCCGCGGAGGTCCCGCAGATCTCGTCCAATGTCGAGCTGGCGATCCGGCTGGACGGCCAGCGCTACATCGACCCCGGCGCCTTCACCCAGTCGCTCGCGGACGCCGTGGTCGCCCGCGGCGGCCGGATCCGTACCGGCTTCACGGCGCGGAACCTGCGCCACGGCGCGCGCGGTGTCACCGTCGAGGCGTACGCGGGAGACCCGGAGCACGCGGACGCGGTCGTGATCGCGACCGGAGCGTGGCTGAACGACCTCGCCCGGCCGCTGGGCGTGCGCACCCCCGTCCAAGCCGGCCGTGGGTACTCGTTCACCGTGCCGACCGAGCAGACCGTTCCGTGCCCGATCTACTTCCCCGCCACCCGCGTCGCCTGCACGCCGTACCAGGGCCAGCTCCGGGTGGCCGGGACCATGGAGTTCCGCTCGCCCGACCACCCGCTGGACACCGGTCGGGTCGCCTCGATCATCAAGGCGAGCCGGCCGCTGCTCACGGGAGTCGACTGGACGAAGCGGACCGGCACCTGGGTCGGCCCCCGTCCCGTCACGCCCGACGGCCTTCCGCTCATCGGTGGCACCCGGGTGCCCGGCGTCTACATCGCCGGAGGCCACGGCATGTGGGGAGTCACCCTCGGCCCGGTGACCGGGCAGCTTCTCGCCGAGCAGATGGTCCTGGGCAAGCAGCCCGCCGAGCTGCGCCCCTTCAGCCCGGTCCGCTGAGCGCGGGAGAGTCAGGGCACCCGCCGGAGTTCGACGAGAACTCCGGCGGGGAACTCCGACCACGGGACGATCGTTGAAAACGCCAGTGGACTGGCGTAACGCCCCGCTGAGATGCTGGGCGTCGCACGCTGATCGGAGAGTCGGAGGCAGAGGTGGAGAGCAAGAACCCCATTTTCAGTCAGCGGGGCGCTCCCGGGGGACGGCAGGCATGGTCCGGGCCGGCCCCGAGTGTCCAGCAACTGAACGAGATGTACGGCGCGCCCTCCTACGCGCCTCCGGCGGAACGCGCGATGACGATCGACGACGTCGTCGTACGCGGTTTCATGACCTTCGGCACGCTGTTCCTCTCCGCGGCCGTCGCGTGGTACCTGGACCTCAGCTGGTCCGTCGCGGCCCCCGCGATGATCGTCGGCCTGATCCTCGGACTGATCGTCTCGTTCCGGCAGAGCACCAACCCGGCGCTCATCCTCGGGTACGCCCTCTGCTACGGCGTGGCCATCGGCGTGCTCAGCCACGTGTACGACGACGTCTTCCACGGCATCGTCCTGCAGGCCGTGCTCGGCACGATGCTGGCCTTCGGCGGGACGCTCGCGGTCTACACGCTGAAGATCTTCAGGCCCACGCCCAAGTTCACCAAGTTCGTCATCGGCGCCGCCCTGGCCGCGGTCGGCCTCATGCTCGTGAACTGGATCGCCGGATTCTTCGTGAACGGCGGGCTCGGTCTGCGGGCCGACAACCCGATCGGCTGGATCTTCAGCATCGCGATGATCCTGCTGGGCTGCTTCTTCCTGCTCCTCGACTTCGACGAGATCGAGAGCGGTGTCCGGTCCGGCGTCCCGGCGAGATACGCCTGGCGGATGGCCTTCGGGCTGACGCTGAGCCTGGTTTGGCTCTACCTGGAGATCCTCCGGTTCATCAGCTACTTCACGGACAGCGACTAGTCCTTATGATCAACATTTCATAACGAAACGATTTCCGTTGGGGGCTTGTCAAGCCGGGACGGGTGAGGCAGTGTCGAGCGCAAAGGAGCCTTATCCGTGGAGGTGCTCATGACGTTGAACCACTCACCGGAGACACAGACCAAGATCATCGCTCGCGTCCCCACCATTACCGGACGCGCCCTCCCCGAGTGGTTCCGAACAATCGACAACGGCCCGGCGTTTCTACGATGTGATGAGCGGGCCAACTGGCTCGCCGACGAGCACGGGCTCACCCACGGCTACGCGGTCGCCATCGTCCTGGAGCACGAGCGGCGTCGCAGGGGCCGACACTTCTGATCTGATCCGCGCCCGCGCCGTCCTCGGCGCGGGCGCATCATTGTCTTCATGGACTTGGACAAGGCGCGCGCGTTCCTCAGGAACAACCACCGCGCGGTCATGCTGACCTGGCACGCCGACGGGCGGCCGCAGATGTCTCCCGTCACCGTCGGTGTCGACCGCGACGGATACGTCGTCGTCAGCAGCCGCGAGACGGCCGTGAAGACCCGCAACCTCCGCCGCAACCCTCAGGTGTTCCTCACCGTCACGACCGACGCCTTCTACGGCGAATGGGTGCAGATCGAGGGCACGGCCGAGATCATCTCACTGCCGGACGCGATGGACCGGCTGGTCGACTACTACCGCGACATCAGCGGTGAGCATCCCGACTGGGACGACTACCGCGCCGCCATGGTGCGGGACCGGCGCGTGATCATACGGATCACGATCGACCGCGCCGGTCCCGACTTCCAGGGTTAGGTCGTGTCTGACTGATCAAGCCCTGCTGCGCACGGCCTGTCGGACACTCCCCAGCCGCCTGCTCCTAGCTCAGCCGCTCGACGATCATGGCCATGCCCTGGCCGCCGCCGACGCACATGGTCTCCAGGCCGATCGACTTGTCGTGGAACTGGAGGCTGTTGAGCAGCGTGGAGGTGATGCGAGCGCCGGTCATGCCGAAGGGGTGGCCGACGGCGATCGCGCCGCCGTTCACGTTCAGCCGGTCGATGTCGATGCCGAGGTCCTGGTACGACGGGATGACCTGGGCGGCGAAGGCCTCGTTGATCTCGACGAGGTCGACGTCGCCGATGGACATGCCGGCGCGGGCGAGCGCCTGCTTGGTCGCCTCGACCGGGCCGTATCCCATGATCTCGGGGGACAGGCCGGTGACGCCGGTGGACACGATCCGGGCGAGGGGTGTGATCCCCAGGGACGCGGCCTTGGTGTCGCTCATGATGACGACCGCGGCGGCGCCGTCGTTCAGAGGGCAGCAGTTGCCCGCCGTGACGGTGCCGTCGGGGCGGAAGACCGGCTTCAGCTGCGAGACCGCCTCGTAGGTGGTGCCCGCGCGCGGCCCGTCGTCCTTGCTCACCACGGTGCCGTCGGGAAGGGTCACCGGGGTGATGTCCTTCTCCCAGAAGCCGTTGGCGATGGCCTTCTCGGCGAGGTTCTGCGAGCGGACGCCGAACTCGTCCTGCTCCTGGCGGGAGACGCCCTTGAGCCGGGCGAGGTTCTCCGCGGTCTGGCCCATCGCGATGTAGATGTCCGGCACCGTGCCGTCCTCGCGAGGGTCGTGCCAGTCTCGGCCGCCCTCGGCCAGCTTCGCGGTACGCTCGCGCGCCTCCCCGAACACCGGGTTCTGCGTGTCGGGCAACGAGTCGGAGTTGCCCTTGGCGAACCGCGAGACGCACTCGACGCCGGCCGAGACGAACACGTCGCCCTCGCCGGCCCTGATCGCGTGCAGCGCCATCCGGGTGGTCTGCAGCGACGAGGAGCAGTAACGGGTGACGGTCGTGCCCGGCACGCCGTCCAACCCGAGCAACACCGACACGACGCGCGCCATGTTGAAGCCCTGCTCGCCGCCGGGAAGCCCGCAGCCGAGCATCAGGTCGTCGATGTCGTTCGGGTCGAGCTGGGGGACCTTGGCCAGCGCGGCGCTGATCATCTGGACGGTGAGGTCGTCGGGACGGATGTCCTTGAGCGAACCCTTGAAAGCGCGTCCGATCGGCGAGCGGGCCGTCGCGACGATGACTGCCTCAGGCATGTGGCTCTCCCTGCCTTATCCCTTTTCTGCGGAGGTTACCCCGGGGTACGGCGGTCGCCATCCCCGGGGGGCCACAAAACAGAACTTTCTACGGTCAGCCGTACATGCCGGGAGAGGTGGTGGTTCCGTCCTTGATGGCGTGCAGCGCGCCCTTCTCGTCACGCCAGATCCGCCAGCCGCTCTGGCTGCCGGTGAACCACGCGGGCGGGGCCGCCGCGGAGGTGATCCGCTGGCCGGTGCCCAGATCGAACTCGCACAACGCGGCGATCGAGTAGAACCCGGGGGAGATGCCGGTGAGCTTCAGCGGCTGCGGGTCGGTCACGCAGAACGACCACCCCTTGGTGCCCCGCGCCTCGGCGGGCTGGCCGCTGAGCAGGTTGAACGCGGTGCCGGGCGCGCTGTGCTTCAGGAAACCCAGCGTGTCCATCTTCTGCGGGAAGGCGAGCCACCATCCCGAGCCGGGCACCTGGGCCGCGGTGATCTGGCCGACGACCCGGCCGGACTCGCCGTCCAGCCGGGCGAAGCCGCCGTACTGGCCCTGCTGGTCGACGGGACGGACGACCGGCGCGAACGCGGGGTTGCCGCTGGGATAGACCCGGACCACCGACGGCCGCATCCACTCAAGGACGCCGTCCGCCAGACGGATCGAGAACAATCCGAACGTCGAGGTCTTCTTGGTGCGCGAGTCGGTGTACGGCGCGACGTAGCCGACCAGGTTGCCCCCCGTGGTGCCGAAGGCCCAGCCGCCGGACATGTCGACGCCGGCGCCGAGGGCCTGCTCGATGGGCAACTGCCACAGGGTCTTGCCGGTCTTCAGGTCGTGTGCTTCGAGCACGGGATGGGTGGCGAGCCGTAGCAGCACGACCCGGGTCGGGTCCGACCACTCCACCTCGGCGATACCGGGGACCCGCCAGATCGTCTTACCGGTCAGGGCGTCGAGCACCACGAGCCGGGCCGTGCTGAGCGCGGTGTGCTCGGACAGGCAGACGTACGGCCCGCACCGCTGGGGGCCGAAGGTCGAGTGGACGGGCCTGGTCCACTTCTGCCGGCCCGTGTGGGCGTCCCTGACGACCAGGGTGGCGTTCCACTGGCCCTGCTTGACGGGGTCGATCGCGGCGACGACGCTCTGGCCGCTTCCGGCGTCGACGATCGCCGGGGCCTGCACGCCCATCCCCGGCAGCCGTCCGGTCATCGTCGCCGGAAAGGCCCAGAGCTTCTTGCCCGTCGTCTCGTCGAGCGCCACCGTCTCCAGGGTGCCGTCCGGCTTCATCGAGGTGGTCGCGGCGACACCCGCCCCCGTGGTGGTTCGGCTGACGGCGTTCACCTCGGTGGTCTGCCAGGTGGGGTACTTCTGCTCGGAGGCGGCGTCGCTCTGGGAGCAGCCGGCCAGGGCCCCGCTGGTCAGCAGGGCGGCGGAGGCGAGCGTGAGGGTGACTTTCGCGTGGGGCCGGGTCATATCACTCCTACTGGGGGTGACGGCCGGGTCGCGAAAGGTGACCGACCCTAGGCGCTCTTGGATACCGGCCCGGGGCGTCGGCGGAGCAGTGCCGCCCACCGTCCCTGGGGGCCGACCGCCCGGCCGGCGACCCGGGTCGCGCTGACCTCGGTGCCGGGTTCTTCCACGGCCATTGCCGCCAACAGGTATTGCGATCCTTCGACGCGCTGGGGCTCGGGCTCGGGCCACAATCCCAACGCGGCGCATACAGACGGTAGCACTGTGTACGCGGCCTGTAGGTAACCTCTGGCAGAAGGGTGATAACGATCAGGGCCGAACATCTCGGCAGGGTTCGTGTCGAACTCGGGTCCGAGCAGGTCGGCGAAGGCGACCGTCCGGCCGCCCGCCTCCACCACCGCCACGGTCTGGGCCGCGGCGAGCTGGCGGGACCAGCGCCGTGTCACCCAGCGAAGCGGCTGCGGGATCGGCCGGATCGAGCCGAGGTCGGGACACGTTCCCACGACGACCTCCGCCCCGGCCTCGCGCAGCCGGCGCACCGCCTTCTGCAGGTGCCGTACGGCATGTGCGGGGAGGGTGGCCGTGGTGACGTCGTTGGCGCCGATGAAGATGACGGCGACCTCCGGTTCGGCGGCGAGGGCGCGGTCCACCTGCGGGCCGAGGTCGGCCGAGGCCGCGCCCGACTGGCCGACGACGGTGAGACGCACCGGGCGTTCCGCCACGGAGGCGAGGCCGTTGGCGAGGTTCACCGCCGGGGTTCCGTCGGGAACCGTCAGGCCGAGACCCACGGAGGTCGAGTCGCCAAGCATGACCATGCGTATCGGTTCGCCGTCGAAATCGCCGTAGACGCCGTCGGCGTCCGGGCCGTCCATGCCGTGCGGATTTCCCACGATCCGGCGGGCGATCAGGGCCTCCGCCATGAGCAGGCCGTACGTGGCGACTCCCAGGGCGGTGAGGCCCCCTCCGCCCATCGCGGCCGCGGTCGCGATCCGGCGCGCGGCGCGCGCCGCCCCAGGCGTCCAGATCACCTGCTCTCCCCGTTGTGACGGTACCTTTTGGTAGAGAAACTAGCCCAGTTCCGGCCACCCCCTCGGGATGACGGCTGCAGGCAAGCTGACAAAGCTTCAGTAAATCAAGGCGGTCTTCGCGGTGCGCGTACACGATTCCCTGATCGAGCTCATAGGTGACACCCCGCTCGTGCGGCTGCGCAAGGTCACAGCGGGTTTGCCCGCCCAGGTGCTCGCGAAAGTGGAATATTTCAACCCGGGCGGTTCGGTCAAGGACCGGATCGCGTTGCGGATGGTCGAGGCCGCCGAGAGGAGCGGCGCGCTGAAGCCCGGCGGCACGATCGTCGAGCCGACGTCGGGGAACACCGGCGTCGGGCTGGCCATCGTGGCCCAGGAGCGGGGCTACAAGTGCCTGTTCGTCTGCCCGGACAAGGTCGCCCAGGACAAGATCGCGGTGCTCAGGGCGTACGGCGCGGAGGTCGTGGTCTGCCCGACCGCCGTCTCGCCTGACCACCCCGACTCCTACTACTCGGTGTCCGACCGGCTGGCCCGCGAGACGCCGAACGCCTGGAAGCCCGACCAGTACTCCAACCCCGACAACCCCGAGAGCCACTACCACTCGACGGGCCCGGAGATCTGGGAGCAGACGGAGGGGCGGATCACCCACTTCGTCGCCGGTGTCGGGACGGGCGGCACGATCAGCGGCACCGGGCGCTACCTCAAGGAGGTCTCCGGCGGCCGGGTGAAGGTCATCGGGGCCGACCCCGAGGGGTCGGTCTACTCCGGCGGCACGGGCCGGCCGTACCTCGTCGAGGGCGTCGGTGAGGACATCTGGCCCGCGACCTACGACACGACGATCTGCGACCAGGTGATCGCGGTCTCGGACAAGGACTCGTTCGGGATGACCCGCCGTCTCGCCCGCGAGGAGGCGCTGCTGGTCGGCGGGTCCTGCGGCATGGCCGTGGTCGCCGCGCTCCGCGTCGCGCGGGACGCGGGGCCGGACGACGTCGTGGTCGTGCTGCTGCCGGACGGCGGCCGCGGCTACCTGTCCAAGATCTTCAACGACGAGTGGATGGCCGACTACGGGTTCCTGACGACGTCGAGCGACGAGGGTCTCGTCGGCGACGTGCTGGGGCGCAAGGGCACCGGACTGCCGGAGTTCGTGCACGTCCACCCGCACGAGTCGGTCGGTACGGCCATCTCCATCATGCGGGAGTACAGCGTGTCGCAGCTCCCGGTCATGAAGGAGGAGCCGCCCGTCATGGCGGCCGAGGTCGTCGGCTCGATCATCGAGCGCGACCTGCTCGAAGGGCTCTACCGCGGCAAGGTCGCCGCCGAGGACCCGCTGGGCGACCACATGTCCGCGCCGCTCCCGATGATCGGTTTCGGCGAGCCGGTCGCACGCGCGGTCGAGGCGCTGGAGAAGGCGGACGCGGCCGTGGTCCTCGACGACGGCAAGCCGGTCGGTCTCCTCACCCGCCAGGACCTGCTCGCGTTCCTGGCGTCGAATTGAGCGGCTCTCGGGAAGGTTACGCTCAGGCTATGAACGAAGGCTTCGAGACGCTGGCCATTCACGCAGGCCAGGAGGCGGATCCGCACACGGGTGCCGTCGTGCCGCCCATCTACGCCGTGTCCACGTACAAGCAGGACGGCGTGGGCGGGCTGCGCTCGGGTTACGAGTACAGCCGGTCGGCGAACCCGACCAGGACGGCCTTGGAAGAGTGCCTCGCCGCCGTCGAGGGAGGCGCCCGCGGCCTCGCGTTCGCCTCGGGGCTGGCGGCGGAGGACACCCTGCTCCGCACGGTGTGCGCGCCGGGTGACCATGTCCTGATCCCGGACGACGCCTACGGCGGCACCTTCCGGCTCTTCGCGAAGGTGCTCGAGCGGTGGGGCGTGTCCTACGACCCGGTGCCGCTCGGCGACGTGGACGCGGTCCGCGCGGCGGTGCGCCCCGAGACCAAGGTGATCTGGGTCGAGACGCCCACCAACCCGCTGCTCGGGATCGCCGACATCGCCGCGCTGGCGTCGGTCGCCCACGACGCGGGCGCGCTGCTGGTCGTGGACAACACGTTCGCCTCGCCGTACCTGCAGCAGCCGGTCGCGCTCGGCGCGGACGTGGTGGTCCACTCGACGACGAAGTACGTCGGGGGCCACTCGGACGTCGTCGGCGGGGCGCTGGTGGCCGCGTCGGCGGAGCTGGGCGAGCGGCTCGCCTACCACCAGAACGCCATGGGCGCGGTGGCCGGGCCCTTCGACGCCTGGCTGACCCTGCGCGGCCTCAAGACCCTCGCCGTACGGATGGACCGGCACTGCGACAACGCCGAGCGCGTGGTCGAACTGCTCGCGTCCCACCCGAAGGTGACCCAGGTCCTCTATCCGGGGCTGCCCGAGCACCCGGGCCATGAGGTCGCGGCGAAGCAGATGCGGCGCTTCGGCGGGATGGTGTCGTTCCGGGTCGCCGGAGGCGAGGAGGCCGCCGTCGAGGTGTGCAACCGGGCGAAGCTGTTCACGCTCGGCGAGTCCCTCGGCGGGGTCGAGTCCCTGATCGAGCACCCGGGGCGGATGACCCACGCGTCGGCCGCCGGCTCGCCGCTGGAGGTGCCCGCCGATCTCGTCCGGCTCTCTGTCGGCATCGAGACGGTCGGCGACCTGCTCGCCGACCTCTCCCAGGCGCTCGGCTGACCGGTCCTCGGCTGGCCGGTCCTCGCTGACCGGTCAGGGAGTCGGGTCGAAGAAGACCATCAGGAACAGGATCACCAGCCAGATCACGGCGGCGATGCCGCCCATGGCGGCGATCCTGCCGATCTGGACCCTGGCGTCGTCCTCCGTGCTCTCGCTTGACAGAGCGCGGATGGCGGCGCCTTCGTCGCGTTCGATGAAGACCATGAGCACGGCGGCGACGACGAACAGCGTCATCGACGCCGAGAGGTACGGCGCGCCCAGCTTGCTGCCGCCGAGGATGAGCCCGGTGATGAACACACCCAGCGTCAACACGCCGAAGAGCCGGGTGCTCCGCCGGAGATAGCGCAGGACACCGAGGTCGCGCGTGCGGATGTAGCGCGGGACGGCACTGGTCACCGCGGTCAGGGGGCCGATGGCGAAGATCGCGAACCCGATGTGCAGCCACAGCAGCACCTTGCCGAGAAACGACATGTGGCCGAGGTTATCGCCTGGCTGATCGAATCGGGAGCACGGCCGATTCCCTCAGTGGTTCGCGGAGGCGCGACGGCACTTCGGGCAGTCGTGCCGAGGGTTGCTCACGTACCGGCAGGCCGTGTGGTCCACATAGAGGCCGAGGAGCCACCGTGTGCCCGAGGCGAGGTAGCCCGATCCGGGGTCCGTGGCGGATCCGCGCCGGTCCTCGACCCGGATGCCGATCACGATGACCGCGAACACGCCGATGATCCCGCCCACGATGATCAGCACTCCGATGACCAACACCTGAGGCATCCCTTCCCGGTGATCTCGCGAGTCTTGACGCGGAAGCGGTGGCACCGGTCCCGCGCCGTGAACTACGCTTTGTTCCTTCTGAGCCTGCTCACCGGTCTCATACCAATGAGTGGGCTCTGTATAAACGGGTACGGCAGTTTTGGACCGGAAAATCTAACCGGTGAGTAACCTTTGGGGAAGGGGAGGTGCGACGTGCCCCAGCCGCTGTACCGGCAGGTGGCAGACGCGCTCCGTCAGGAGATCAGCAGCGGTGAGCTGCAGCCCGGCGCGCAGCTTCCCTCCGAGCCGGAGCTGGAGAAGCGTCACGGGGTCTCACGCAACACCGTTCGGCTGGCCCTCGCGGCGCTGGCGAACGAGGGCCTCGTGGAGCCGCGCCAGGGGCGCGGGACCTTCGTGCGGGACCGCACCACCTTCATGGTGCTCGCTTCGGCCGAGGAAGGCGGCTCCGCGCGCGACGACAGGGACGCGTTCGTCGCCGCGGTCACCGTCGCGGGGCGCAACCCGGAGCAGGTCGACTTCCGGATGGAGGTCCGCACCGCGTCCTCCGAGGTGGCCGCTCGCCTCCAGGTCGACGAGGGGTCCCCGGTGGTCGTGCGCAGCATGCGCCGCCTGATCGACGGCCGCCCCTGGTCCATCCAGGAGTCCTTCTATCCCATGGACGTCGCCCAGGGGACGCGCCTCATGTCGCCCACCGACATCCCGTACGGAACGATCACCGAGATGGCGCGGCACGGTCACGCGCAGGTGGGATATCGCGACGAGGTGCTGAGCCGCATGCCCACCCACACCGAGGCCGCGTTTCTCGGCGTGGGAACGGGGGTTCCGGTGCTGGAGATGTTCCGCACCGCCTATTCGGCCCAGCGTGCGATCCGCCTCACGATCAACGTCTACGCCGGTGACAGCACCCAGCTGGCCTACGAGATCGGCGATGTCACGGCCGGCCAGGAGCCATCGCCCACCACGGAGCCGTCATGAGCTTCCGCCTGCGGCTGGCGCGCCGCGACGACGTCGACGACCTCATCTTCCTGCGGGACGAGGCCGCCACCTGGCTGCGTAAGAAGGGGTCGGACCAGTGGGCCGCGACGTGGCGAGGGGACGCCGACCACCGGCGCAGGCTCCTCGTGGGCGTCGATCTGCGCGCGACCTGGCTGGTGACGCTGGGGAACCATCCGGTCGCGACCGTCACCGTCTACGACGAGGATCATCCGGGAATATGGCGACGGGCGCCGCATGGTCACGAGCCGGCGTTCTACCTGCACCGGCTGATCGTCTCCCGGCAGTCCGACGACTGCCGCGGTCTCGGAGGCCGTGTCCTCGACTGGGCGGCGGCCTGCGCCGAACTGGCCGGTGCCGGATGGCTCCGGGTCGACGTGTGGACCACCAACACCGGGTTGCACGACTACTACAAGGGCAAGGGGTTCGCCCCGGCCGGGCTGATCCCGATGGACGTCCTCGACGGGCTCGGGTGGAGCGACTATCCGTCGCGGGCGTTGTTCCAGCGAAAGCTGGCGCCGCGGAAAGATCCAAATTTCGCCATGGATGAGGCACGCGCCGCCCACCTCTGGGACGGCATTGGTTTCGAAATATCCAAATCCGGATAAAACGTCATTCAGACAATGAGGTCTGACTTGGTCCTGTCCACGGGCAGATCGGGAGGCCTGCCGTGACACAAACCCCGGAGCCGTACAGCCAGGAGTGGCTGAGGCTTCCCGTTTCCTATGTCCGTCAGGTCGCCGAGGCGCTGGGGGAGCGCGTCGCTCGCTGGTGGGACGACCCGTTCGATCCACGTGACGCGACGATCGAGCTCGCGGACGGCACCGCCCTCGTCTGGGACGAGGAGAGCGGCTGGCGGCACGGCCGGTTCGTCTCGGGCGAGCAGGGTGTGCGCACCGAGTTGGCCGACGTGCGCTATCTCGGCGGCGGTGTGCTGCCGGCGCCCACGCGCGTGGTGACCATCCTCGACGACCCGGCGTACGGCGGTGCCTCGCGTCCGGAGTATCGCCGCTACACCCACCTGGGCGACGGCTTCGACCAGGCGCTGGCGGGCTTCGTCCCGGTCACCGCCGGACCCGACGGCCATCGTCTGAGGCGGCTCACCGTCTGAGGCGGCGGCTCACCGCCTGGTGCGGCGGCTGCGCAGGAAATCGCTGACGACGTACTCGCCGAGGCGCTCGGCGCTGGGGGAGAAGACCCTGCCCCCGTTGCGCCGGGCGACCTCGTCGACGAAGTCGCGCAGCCGTTCGTCGGCGGCCAGCATGAACACGTTGATGGTCGCCCGTCGCCGGGTCATCTTGTCGACCTCGGCGAGGGTGAGTGCGAGGGTCTCCGGCGACGGCGGCCAGTCGAAGCGCGGCACGCCGTTGCGCAGCAGGTGGGCCGTGGGCTCGCCGTCGGTGACGACCAGGACCACCGGCTCGAAGTCCGGATGCCGGTCCAGGTGGCGACCGGCGATCAACAGCGCGTGGTGCAGGTTGGTGCCCTGGACCATGTCCCATTCCAGACCGGCGAGCTCGTCGGCCCGGAGCACCCGCGCGTAGTTCGAGAATCCGATGATCTGCACGGCGTCCTGCGGGAACTTCGAGGTCACGAGCGCCTGGAGGGCGAGCGCCGTCTGCTTGGCCGCCGCCCAGGTGCCCCGCAGCGCCATGGAGTACGACAGGTCCACCAGGAGGCAGACCGCCGCGGCGGACCGCCGTTCGGTCTCCACGATCTCGAAGTCGTCGACCGAGAGGGTGACCGGGGCGCCGCCGCCACGCCGTATGCCGTTGACGATGGTGCGGACGACGTCGATGGGCTGCTCGTCGCCGAACCGCCAGGGCCGGGTGGACCCGGTCAGCTCGCCCGCGGCTCCGGCGTCCCGCTGGTCGTGGTCGCCGCGGCGGCTGGATTCGAGCGAGGAGAACGCCCGACGGAGCGCGGTCTCGCCGAGCCGGCGCACGGCCTTCGGGGTGAGTTCGAGCTTGCCGCGGTGGCGGCGGAGGTAGCCCTGGGCCTCCAGTTCGCGTTCGATCCGGCGGAGGGCCTCCAGGTCGTCCACGGCCGATCGGCCGAGCGCCCGGCGGATCGCCGCCTCGTCGATGTCGTCGAGCCGGGCTCCGGGGTAGTCCTGCCGGAGGGCGGATTCGAGCTCGCCGAGGTCCGCCAGCTCCTGCAGGGCGGTCACGGCGTCGCCCATGCCCATGGGGTCCTCGCCGGACAGCCGCTCGGGGGTCTCCCAGGCGAGATCGGGCCGCCGTGCGTACAGGCTCTCGCCGAGGCGGCGCATCTGCTCGGCCAGCCCGGCCTGTTCCAGCGTCTGCTCGATCAGCCCGGCCAGCTCGGCCCGCTGTTCCGGGGTCAGTGACGCCAGTAGCCGCTGCGCCGCCGCGGCCCGGCGGGCAAGCTGGTCGACGAGTTCCTCGAGATTCTGCGGATCCTCCGGGAACATGTCCCTGTATTTCCGCATAAATTCGGCGAAATCATCCGGGGTGTGTTCGCCGCGGGCGTCCCGATCGAGCATCTCGTTGAGATCCGTCATCATCTGGCGGATCCGCTCCATGGCGGCGGGGTCGGGGCTCGCGAGCGCGTCCCGCATGCCGCGGAACTGGCTGTCCAGGACCTCCCTGCGCAGCAGGTCGCGCAGTTCCTCGAACGTCCGGCGGGCGGCCGGCGACCGCCAGTCGTAGGAGCTCAGCTCCTGGATCGCCCGGGAGGTGTCGGGGGGAAGCGCGTCGAGCATCGCCTCCCGGAACCTCGCGTCGTCCGAGGGATCGGGAGTGCGGTTCCCCGCGGGGGGATCTCCGGTCTCCCGCCGAAGCTCGGCCCGCTCCTGCCCGATCGCCTTGTCCAGCAGGGCACGGGCCTGTTCCAGGGTCCCGTCGAGCCGGGTGTTCGACCGCAGCTCCCGGCGGCGCTGCCGTACCTGGCGGAGCAGGTCGTCCAGCCCCCGGCGGTCGGGGGCTCCGGGGAGACCGCGTCTCAGCAGGTCGCGCAGCGCGTCCAGCGGTGTCGACCCGGACAGGATGGCGTCGCCCATGCCGTCCAGAGCCTCGCGCACGTCGTACGGCGGGGCCAGTGGATCAGGCCCGTCGTGATACTCCCCGTACAGGTAAGCCACGGGACCACGCTACCCGCATATATCGCCCTGACAGGGATAGACTTCGTGGATCTCCATGACCTCACCGCTCGCCGCGAGGTAGTCCACCTTCACCTGCATCTCCTTGAGCGCGCCGAGCGCCCCGGCGAGGTCGGTGGACGAGCACTGCCGCATCCCGATGCCGTCACGGTCGGTGCTGGTGGGCTGGACCGAGTTGTCTCCGCAGGAGCGCCCGACCCTGAAGAAGATCATCGTTCCGGTGTACGGCAGGGTGATCGGCTCGCCCGACTTCTTCGTGAAGGAGTACCCCATGCTGGGGACCCGCTTCACCGCGTACGGCGTGAACTGTACGGCGCCCTTGCCCGCGGGTGCGATCGTGCCGAACGCCGTCCGGGGGTCGTCCGGCGGATAGAGGAACTCCTGGGCCTGTACGGCGGCGCCCGAGGCCGGGTCGTACGTCACCCTGACGGGGACCGGGCCGAGGCTGAGCGTGAAGTCGAGGTCGTTCGCGGCGCAGCGGGTCGCGCCGAGCGCCTTGGCGTCGATCGCGATCTTCCCCTCGGTCTCCTTGAGGTCGCACGCGACGGTGATCCTGCGATAGTCCAGCGACGGGGCGAAGGTCACCCGGACGTCCTCGGCCGACCGGATCGCCTCGACGCGGTAGCGATTCTTGTCGCGGGTCGCCCTCCTGGGGCTGATGATCATCGTGCCGGGGCCGTCGGCGCGGGCGAAGCCGTACACCGTGCTCGTCGGCCGGGACGGCTCGGCCGCGGGCGTCGCGGGCGTCGCGGGCGTCGTGGTCCTCGTCGAGGACGCGGCGGCCGGGGACGAGGCGCCTTCGGCCTCCTGGCCGCATCCGCCGAGGGCCGCCAGGGCCAGGGCCGCGAGGGCGAGCGAGGCGGGACCGCGCGTGATCATGATGGGTTCCCCCGTGCTGGTAGCCGTTCGATGCACCCGTTCAGATGGGCCCACCGGACGAAAGGTTGCGCGGGGGAAGGTCACGATCCGGTCATGTCCTGTAGACGGCGCCTCCGGCGAGCTCGTCCTTGGAGAGGCGGCGCATGAGATAGAGCCCTTCGAGCGCGAACTCCAGCGCGGCCGCGGCGTGGCCGGGCGACTCGTCGCCCTCGCCCATGCCGAGCGTCGACATGATCTTGGCCAGGCCGTCCACCCGGCCGATGCGGCGCAGCAACTCGGTGGCGGGCACCAGCTCGCCCGACTCCACCTGGGCACCCTCGGAGAACCGGCCGAGCAGCCCGGTCAGGTCGGCGCCGCCCAGCGAGCCGCGGAACGTCTCGGCGGTCGCCCGGCGCAGGAGATGGGCGAGGACCTCGACCTCGCGTCCCTCCTCGCTCACCTCGAACTCGACCTTGCCGCGCAGCGTGTGCACGATCCCCGGGAGGTCGCACACCCGGACCACCGCGCGCTCCTCGCCCGCCAGCGCGGCCCGCCGTACGGCCGAGGCGGCGGCGGTCTCGGCGGCGGCGATCGAGAACCGCGCGGAGACGCCGGAGCGGCCGTCCACCGCCGTGGACTCGCGGACCAGCCGGGTGAACCTGGCGATGACCTCGACGAGGTGGTCGGGGAGGTCGGCGTTCAGCTCGTGCAGCGCGGCCTCCTGCCGGATCAGGACCAGCTCGTCGGCGATGCTGCGGGGATAGTGCGTACGGATCTCCGCGCCGAACCGGTCCTTCAGTGGCGTGATGATGCGGCCGCGGTTGGTGTAGTCCTCGGGGTTGGCGCTGGCGATCAGCAGGATGTCGAGCGGAAGACGCAGGTTGTAGCCCCGGACCTGGATGTCGCGCTCCTCCAGCACGTTGAGCAGCGAGACCTGGATGCGCTCGGCGAGGTCGGGCAGTTCGTTGACCGAGAAGACGCCCCGGTTGGTGCGCGGCACGAGGCCGTAGTGGACGGTCTCGGGGTCGCCGAGCGTGCGGCCCTCGGCGATCTTGATCGGGTCCACGTCGCCGATGAGGTCGCCCACCGAGGTGTCCGGCGTGGCGAGCTTCTCGCCGTAGCGGTCGTCGCGGTGCCGCCAGGCCACGGGCAGGTCGTCGCCGTGCGCGGCGGCCAGTCGCCGGCACCGTACGCAGACGGGGGCGTAGGGATGGTCGTTGATCTCGCAGCCCTTGACCACCGGCGTCCACTCGTCGAGCAGCCCGGCGACGGTGCGGATCAGCCGGGTCTTGCCCTGGCCGCGCTCGCCGAGGAGGACCAGGTCGTGGCCCGCGATGAGGGCGCGTTCCAGGTGCGGCAGCACGGATTCGTCGAAACCGACGATGCCGGGAAACCGGGGTTCTCCCGAACGCAGCCGGGCGAGGAGGTTCTCGCGAATCTCGGCCTTCACGGTCCGATGGACGTGTCCACTCTCGCGCAGCTCGCGCAGAGTGCTGGGAGCGGGTGCGGGCGATTTGTGCACGGAGACGAGACTACGTCGCCATCGGAAGATCCGGCACCTCGGTACGCATGGGGATCTTGACCATTGTGTGACGCCCGTTGTGCGTCGATCCCCCCTTAGTGGGGAGAATCGGGGCAAGAGGGCAATTAGCGACTCAGTAGTGACCCAGCAGTGTCGACAGGAGGAGGCGAGACGATGGCGGTTTTGACAAGCCGGTTCGCCGATGGTCTCGCCGTGGGCACCGATCTCGTGGAGACGGCCGAGGCCGCGATCCGGCAGGCCCTGGCCGGGCTTTCCGGACGCCCCGACCTCGTCTGCTTCTTCATCTGCGGAGACGATGCCGACGACGTCACGCGGGCCGGGCAGCGCGCCATGTCCCTGGTTTCCGGCGCACACGTGATCGGATGCAGCGCCACCGGGGTGATCGGGGACGCGCAGGGGGTGGAACTCAAACCCTCGGTCAGCGCGTGGGCCGCGTCCCTGGGCGACGCCGAGGTGACGACCTTCGCGCTGGAGACGCTCCGCACCGAGGATCGCTTCGTGGTCATCGGCCTGCCAGAACGGGGCCCGGAGGACAGGGTCGCCGTCCTGCTCGCCGATCCCTACACGTTCCCGACGGACGCGTTCGTCGAGCATTCGGGGGAGGTGCTCGGCAATCTGCCGATCATCGGCGGTCTGGCCAACGCGCTCGCGGGCCGCGACTCGGTACGGCTCTTCGCGGACGGCGAGACGTACACGGAAGGCGCGATCGGCGTCATCCTCGGCGGTTCGCTGAACGTGAGCACCGTGGTCAGCCAGGGCTGCCGCCCGATCGGGCCGACGATGGTGGTCACCCGGTCAGAGGACAACCTGCTGCTCGAACTGGCCGGCCAGCCCGCGCTCGCCCGTCTCGAGGACATCGTGAGCGGGCTCGGCGAGGCGGACAGGGAGCTCGTCGCGTCCGGGCTGCAGATCGGCCTCGCCATGGACGAGTACGCGGAGCGTCACGAGCGCGGAGACTTCCTCATCAGGGGTGTGCTCGGCATCGACCCCGAAAGGGAGGCCGTCGCCATCGGCGACGTGGTGGAGATCGGCAGGACCGTCCGCTTCCAGGTGCGCGACGCCGAGACCGCGGACGAGGACCTGTACGAGCTGCTCGACGACTACGTCAACCAGGGCGGCCGGGTGGACGGCGCGCTGCTGTTCTCCTGCAACGGGCGTGGCTCCGCCATGTTCGGCTCGGCCGACCATGACGCCCTCGCCGTACGCGACACGCTCGGGCCCATCGGCGTGGCCGGATTCTTCGCCGCGGGAGAGCTCGGACCGGTCGCCGGGCAGAACCACGTGCACGGGTTCACCGCGTCGATCCTGGTCTTCTCCTCCTAGGGAGCGTTTTATGGATCTTTGCCGTAGCGAGGATCGGCCGGATGGATGCGTCGCAAGGCGGAGGAGGAGGCCGTAAGCGGAGCCTACGGCCGACATTCCCGGGCCCCGCGGAAACTCCGAGCCTGCGAGGAGTTTTCGTGGGTGGGGCGACAACGCCGCGAGGCGCCATCTGGTCGACCGCAGTAGGCCAAGAAGATCCATAAAACACGACCTAGTGCCCCTCCCGGCGCCGGAGATCACAGTCGCGTCATCGGAGGGCCGGACGGGTGTCGGTGTCGGCTGGCATGCTCTCGCTATGACCGAGATCCCGGTTGAAAACTACGCCCAGCGCTGGACCGGAGACACCCGGACCACCCCTCCGCTCGTGGGTGACGAGCGCGAGATCCTGACCGCCTTCCTCGACTGGCACCGGGCGACGTTGGAGCTCAAATGCGCCGATGTCGCACCGGAACGGCTGTCGGAGAAGGGTGTTCCTCCGTCCGGGTTGAGCCTGCACGGCCTGATCCGCCACCTCTCCGGTGTGGAGCGATGGTGGTTCCGCCAGCAGTTCGCCGGTGAGGACGTGCCGGATCTGTACTACTCGGACGACGATCCGGACCAGGACTTCGACGATCTGGGCGGCGACGTCACGCAGGCCCTGGCGGTGTGGCGTGAGGAATGCGAGCGTTCCCGTGAGATCGTCGCCAAGGCGTCGTCCATGGAGGACACCGGCACGCACCTGGCGAGCGGGCAGCCGATCTCGCTGCGTCGCATCATGGTGCATGTGATCGCTGAGTACGCGCGGCACAACGGCCATGCCGACCTGCTCCGCGAGCGGATCGACGGCGCCGCGGGACACTGACCCCACCGGCCTGCCATCGGGGCAGCTCCGGGGCTCCAGGCGGTGCCAGCGACCACGGGGGACGATCACGGCGGTGCCTGCCTGCAACTGCACCATGTCCTCGGCGCCGTCGGGCCTGGCGGGGCGGAACCGTCCCCCGCCGGTCAGGCAGCAGACCGCTTCAGGTCGATGGGTGAGATGGGGTTCGTCGTCATGACGGCGTTCCTTCCAGTCGGTTCTGTGCGGGGGTGGCGGGCCGCGGGTCAGGGGTTGTGGCCCGGCGGCGGGGCAGCACGCCGATCGCCACGACCGCCGCGATCACGAAGAGGGCGGCGGTGACGGAAAGGCTCAGGGCGTAGCCGTCGTTGAGCGCTGCGAGGTCGGTGGCCGTGCCGGTGCGGTGTGCGGCGATGGTCGCCAGAGCGGCAAGGCCGATGCAGCCGCCGAGTTGGCGGGAGCTGTTGAGGAGGCCGGAGGCCATGCCGGCCTCGTGTGGGGCGATGCCGGTGGTCGCGGCGGCGGCGACCGGGGCGAGGACCAGTCCGGCGCCCACGCTGGTGACGATGGATGGGCCGAGTACGTCGGTGAGGAAGCTGCCACCGGGGCTGATGAACGCGAACCACACCAGGCCCGCGGCGGCCAGCAGGGCTCCGGGCACCAGAGGCGCGCGAGGGCCGCGGGTCGCGGTGACGCGGGTGGCGGCGATGGTGCCCACCACCATGCCCACGGAGAAGGGCAGGAACGCGACGCCGGTCGCCGCGGCGCCCATGCCCAGAACCTGCTGCATGTACAGGGACACGAAGTAGAACGCCGTGAACTGCCCGGCCGCGGCGAGGAACACCAGGACGTTGGCGCCGGCGACCCATCGGCTGCGCAGCAGACCGAGGCGCAGCAGCGGCGCGGGGGACCTGGACTCGGTGAGGACGAAGGCCGCCAACAGTACGACCGCGGCGGCGAGGGTCGCCGACGTGGCCGGTGAACCCCACCCCTGGGCGTCGGTGCGCACGACGCCGAACACCAGCAGTCCGATTCCGCCGGTCGCCAGGACGGCGCCGAGCGCGTCCAGCCGCTCGCGCTCGGCGGGTCGCGCATCGGTGGGCACACCGACGACAACCAGCGCGAGGGCCACTGCCACGATGGGGAGGTTGACCAACATCACCCATCGCCACCCCGCGTACTCGGTCAGCAGCCCGCCCGCCAGTACGCCAAGAGCGCCGCCTGCCGCGTTCACCCCGCTCCACACTCCGAGCGCGCGCACGCGCCGCGGACCCTCGGTGAACGTGGTGGTGAGCATCGCCAGCGCGGCAGGGGCGGCCGCGGAGGCGCCCAGGCCCTGACCGGCGCGGGCGGCGATCAGTTGCCAAGGTGTCTCGGCAAGCGCGCCCGCCAGCGAGCACAGCCCGAAGACGGCCAGGCCCAGCACGAACAGCCGACGCCGGCCGTACAGGTCGCACGCACGGCCCCCCAGCAGCAGGAAACCGCCGAACGTAAGGGCGTAGACGTGCACGACCCACGACAGGTCGAGTGGCCCGAATCCGAGCGCGGTGCGGATCGCGGGCAGCGCGACATTGACCACCGACATGTCCAGGGCGACGACGAACTGAGCGACGGCCACCGCCGCCAGTACCACGCCGGGACGCCCTTGCAAGTTTTTATACATGTAAGAAAAATAGCCTGAGAAGCTCACCACTGTCGACACCGGGGGATGATGAAGGCATGCCGCAGCCGTCCGCCCCACGCAAAACCCTTGGCCGACCTCCCCGTATGTCCCGCGAGGAGGTCGTCAAAACGGCCCGTCGGATCGTGGACGCGGAGGGCGTGGACCGGCTGACCATGCGGCGGCTGGCCACGGAGATCGGCAGCACGCCGATGGCGCTCTACCACCACGTCCGAGACAAGGAAGAACTGCTCGTCCTGCTGCTGGACGACTACGCCGCGCGGACGCTGCACCGGCCCGAACTGCCCGCCCAGCCTCGCGAGCGCGTCGTCGTCGCTGCTGCCGCGATCCACGAGGCGCTCGCCGCCTGCCCCTGGATCGTGGAGGTGTTGACCGCCGACGACCTGATGTCCACATCCGCCTTGTGGTTCGTCGAGCAGATCGTCGACGGCCTGGTCGAATGCGGGCTGACCCCCGAGCGGGCCGTACACGGATATCGCGCGATCTGGTACTACACCGCCGGGGAGATCGTCGTCCGGACGGCGGCGACCCGGCGGCGCGCGGCGGGCGACCGTGACACCTACCGGGAACGTGTCTTCGCCGACATCGACCCCGGCGAGCTTCCCCGCCTGGCCGAGGTCGCGGAGCGCTGGGCGCCGCTCACCGCCGAGAACACCTATCTGGATGGGCTCCGAGCCCTGGTGGATGGCCTCCTCGCCACCCGCTGACGTCCAGTAGATCGCCGACATGTTCGGCGTGCCGCGCTCCACGGTGTATGGCCACCTCGACAAGGCCACGACCGTCCCCCGCCGGCCCAGGAAGACCGCCGCAACCACGTCCTGAAACCTACCGGCGGGTTATTTGCTCCCTGATGTCTGAGCTAGTGCCGTGACCGGCAAGGTTTGCCCCGAGGTCACGGGCGGGCGAGCTGCTCCAGCCGCTGGTGCAGGTGATCCACATAGTCCTCGGACTCGGGCTTCATCAGGACGCTGCGCAGGATCCGGGCCCCGTCCGCGTCCTGGGTGATCTTCGGGTGCCGGGCGTCCATGGCGGCCGCACCGACCCGAAGCGTGCTCAGGAAGACCGGGTCCTCGGCGTCCGTCATCCCCGCCTGGAGGATCCGTGCGCTGGCCTCGTCGATCCGGCTCAGCGTGGCCGGCTCGGACACCGGGAAATAGCTGACGATGTCGAGCTCGGGCCGCTGGTACAGATCCAGGTGCTCGGACTCCTCGATCAGCTCGGCCCAGCGCACCGCCGCGCGCCGCCCGGCGGCCAGGACCTGCCCCAGGCCGTCCCGCGTCGGCGGAAGAAGCTGGAAGGTGAGCCACAGGGCCGCCGCGGCGGCGCCGGCCCGGGAGCACTCCAGGCTGATCTCCCCGAGGTGCAGCTCCTCAGAGGTGAAGTAGGTATACGGGGAGTCGTGGAGATAGAAGCGGCCCACGGCCGGGTCGCGGAACAACACCGCGCCGCAGCCGTACGGCTGGAGCCCGTGCTTGTGCGGGTCCACCACCACGGAGTCGCACCGCGCGATCGCCCGCCAGGGCGCCTCGGGCAGGCCTTCCGGCCCGTCGGACCCGGCCAGCAGCGTGAAGAACCCTCCGTAGGCGGCGTCCACGTGGATCCGTACGTCATAGCGCTCGCGCAGGGCCAACGCCTCGTGGAGGGGGTCGACCGTGCCCAGGGCGGTGGTGCCCGCGGTGAGCACGACGGTGCCGACGCGTCCTGTGCGCAGCAGCTCCTCCAGCGCGTCGAGGTCCATGGCGCCGCGGCCGTCCACCGGCACAGGATGTCCCTCGATCCCGAGGACGCCGCACATCCGGCTGTGCGTGTAATGAGCCTCGGCGCTGTAGGCGACACCCCGGCCCGGGTGGAGTTCCCTGGCGACGAAGAGGGCCTCCAGGTTGGCGATGGTGCCGCTCGTGGTGAGGTGCCCGAGATGGGGCTCGAAACCGAACATCGTCGCCAGCTGCGCGACCACCTCGCGCTCCATCGCGGCGGTGGCCGGGCCGCCGTCCAGCGCGTGGTTGTTGGGATTGATCAGCATGGCTGTCAGGTAACCCACGACGGCCGCCGGGTGCGGCGGCTTGAGCATCTGCCCGGCATACCGCGGATGGAAGAACGGGTAGTTGTCCCGCAGCCGCTCAGTGAGCAGGCCGAACGCCGTACCGAAGCGCTCGTCGTCGATCCGCAGCGACGGATGCTGGGTGAACTGCCCGAACGTACGGGACCAGGTCTCGTTGGCGGTCACGGCCTCATCGAGCCAGCGTCGCAGGTCCATGAGATGAGCTCCTGAGGGTCGGGTCGGAGGGGCCGCTCGGTCCAGGCCCTCGCCGCACAGGCCGGGCAATTCATTTGACGCCAAACAAAATACGCGTGCTCGATCAGAACGCGCCAGAGCCGGAAGGCGCCGGAGCAGCCGGCGGCCCCGGTCGCCGCGAACACCGCCGTCTCGGGGAACACGTTGGCGACCACGCCGGGAGCCTGACCCCGGAGAGGGTGGCCGCCGAGAACTGAGAGCGCTATGGGGGTGCGTGTAACGCTCGATCCCGGTCCGTCCAAGCAAGGGTGTATTCGGACGGACGACCAAGGAGTGACACTGGTGCGCCTGAGACAGACGGGATTGGCGGACATCGCCGATGATCCCGTGGCATTCGAAGCCTTCTATCGGCGCCATTTCGAGGCCGTGACCCGGTTCCTGGCGCGGCGGGTGGGGGACCCGCACGCCGTGGCCGACCTGACGGCCGACGTGTTCCTCGCGGTGCTCGACTCGGCGCACACCTACCGGCCCGGCAAGGGCAGCGAGATCGCCTGGCTGTACGGCGTGGCGCGCAACACGATGCTGGCCGAGCGCCGCCGCTCGGCCAGGGAGTCACGCGCGAACAGCCGGATAGCGGGGCGCCGGCTGCTCGAAAGCGACGACGTGTCCCGGCTGGAAGATCGGATCGATGCCGAGTCTCCGGCCAGGCGGGCCATGGAGGCGATGGCCGGACTTCCCGAGAACGACCGGGCTCTTCTGGAGCTGGTGGCCGTCGACGGCCTCAGCCCGGCGGAGGCCGCCGCCGCGCTCGGCATCCGGCAGGGAACCGCCCGAGTCAGGCTCCACCGCGCGCGCCGCGCGCTCCGGCAGATCCCCGGCGTCGTGCCGCCTCTCGTGATGGAAGGACACCGATGAACGACACCTTCGAAGACCGCCTGCTCGCGGCGCTCAAGGCCGAGATGGCCGCCCGGCCGGAGGCGAGGCCCGTCGCGGCGGCGCGCCGGATGACCGGTCGCAGGATCCTGACGGGAGCCGCCGTCCTCGGCGTCGCCGCCACCGCGGCCGTCGCCGTGCCGATGGTGATCGGCGCGCAGACCCCCGCGTACGCGTTGACGAAGAACGCCGACGGCTCGATCAACCTCAAGATCAACGAATTCCGGGATCCGGATCAGGTCGAGAAGGACCTGGCCGACATGGGGGTGCGCGCCGACATCACGTACCTGCCCCTGGGCAAGCGGTGCGCCGACGGCCGGGCGCCCTTTGTGGACGGCGACCGCACCACCACGACCTCCGAGGAACTCCGGAGCAAGGACCCGGCCGTTCAGGAGGAACTGCGGAAGAGGATGGAGAAAACGGTGTCCTACAAGGCCATCCGGCCCAAGAACGGCATCACGATCTATCCGCGGTACATCAGGCCCGGCCAGATCGTGATGATCGAGGTCGCGGAGAATCCGGTCGAGCCGACGGTGGACAAGCCGGGGGTCGCCTGGCAGTTCAGCGGCAGGCTGACGGAGGGGCCGGTCAAGCCCTGCCAGGTCGTCGACCAGCCCGGTGCGTTCGAGATCGGCGACGCCACGCCGCCGCCCGGCAGCTGACGCGCGCCGGAGCCCTGACTCCCGTGCGAGCCCGTGGGCGCGGGTGCGGTTCGCGGCGGGCATTGGGGAACGTGGACGCCCGCGAGTGGGAGACTTTCGGGCATGGGTGCTCCACAGGTGACGTACGACGATGTCGTCGCCGCACGTGAACTTCTCGCCGGTGTGATCGTGCAGACTCCGGTCGTGCACTCCAGAGTGCTGTCCGAAATGCTCGGCGGCCCGGTCCATCTCAAGTGCGAGAACCTCCAGCGCGCCGGATCCTTCAAGGTGCGCGGGGCGTACGTCCGGATCGCGCGGCTCACCGACGAGGAGCGGGCCCGTGGTGTGGTCGCCGCCAGCGCGGGCAACCACGCCCAGGGGGTGGCGTTCGCGTCGGGGCTGCTCGGCGCGAAGTCGAGGGTCTACATGCCCGAGGGCGCTCCGCTGCCCAAGGTCGAGGCCACCCGCGCGTACGGCGCCGACGTCGTCTTCGCGGGGCACACGGTCGATGTGGCGCTGCAGGCGGCCAAGGACGACGCGGAGCGGTCGGGGGCGGTGTTCATCCACCCTTTCGATCACCCTGACGTGGTCGCCGGGCAGGGGACGATCGGGCTGGAGATCCTGGAGCAGTTCCCCGAAACCGGCACGATCGTCCTCCCCATCGGCGGCGGCGGGCTCGCGGCGGGCGTCGCCCTCGCGGTGAAGTCGCTCCGCCCCGGCATCAGGATCGTCGGCGTCCAGGCCGAACGCGCGGCGGCCTATCCGGAGTCACTCGCCGCCGGCCATCCGGTCATGGTGGAACCCACCTCCACGATGGCCGACGGCATCGCGGTCGGACGCCCGGGTGAGCTGCCGTTCGAGCTGATCCACTACCTGGTGGACAGCGTCGTCACGGTGTCGGAGGAGACGCTGTCCCGGGCGCTGCTGCTCTGCCTCGAACGCTCGAAGCTGGTCGTGGAGCCCGCGGGTGTGGCCGGGGTGGCCGCCCTGCTCGACCACCCGCACGCGTTCGAGCCGCCGGTGGTGGCGGTGCTCTCGGGCGGCAACATCGATCCGCTGCTGCTCTCCAAGGTGCTGCGGCACGGTCTCGCGGCGGCGGGGCGCTATCTCGCCTTCCGCATCCGGCTGACCGACCGGCCCGGTGCCCTGGCGGCGCTGCTCGCCAGGCTCGCGGATCTCGGCGCGAACGTGCTCGACGTGGTGCACGAGCGGGTCGCGCCGAGGCTCCATCTCGACGAGGCCGAGGTCCTGCTGCAGCTGGAGACCCGTGGGCCCGCGCACTGCGACGAGGTCCTCGGCGCCCTGCGCCGCGACGGCTACAAGCTCAGCTTCGGCTAGCCTCGCTGCTCGCTGCTCGCTGCTCGCTGCTCGCCGCTCGGCGCTCGGCGAGGCCGAGGCCGAGGCGGACGCGGCCGAGTGCTCAGGTCAGCCGAGCGCGGGGCGGGTGGGCTGGAAGAGCCAGGCGTCGAAGAGCGGGCCCAGCTTCTTGCCGGACGTCTTCTCCGCCATGGCGATGAACTCGTCCGTCGTGACATTTCCGTACTTGTAGGTCGCCGCCCACTTCTTGATCAGGGCGAAGAACGCGTCGTCGCCGATCTCTTTGCGCAGGGCGTGCAGCGTCATGGCACCGCGCGTGTAGACGGAGTCGTTGAACAGGTCGTCGCGCTGGGCCTTGCCGGGCGGGTAGCTCCACATCGCGTTGGCCGTGTCGGCGTACGACGTCCGGAACATCTGGTCGGCGGTCGAGCCGCCCGAGTGCTCGGACCACAGCCACTCGGCGTACGACGCGAAGCCCTCGTTCAGCCACAGGTCCTGCCAGCGCTTGATGCTCAGGCTGTCGCCGAACCACTGGTGTGCCAGCTCGTGGGCGATGATGCTCGAATCGGGCGCGAAGCCGCCGTAGATGGGCTTGGTCTGGTTCTCCAGGGCGTAGCCAGCCTCGTAGTCGTCCACCACGCCGCCGGTCGAGGAGAACGGGTACGGCCCGAACACCGTCGTCCAGTAATCGGTGATCTGAGCGGTCTTGGTGTAGAGGAGGTCGAGCGTGTTGCGGTACTTCGGGTCCGTCGCGGCGTAGACGGGGATGCCGCCCGGCGAGGTTCCGGTGCGGACGTCGAACTTCCCGGTCGTCATGGTCGCGAGATAGCTCGCCATGGGGTGCTTCTCACGCCACACGAACGTCGTCTTGCCGCCGCTGGTCGTCGGCTCGCCGACCTGCTCGCCGTTGGCGATCGCCGTCAGGCCCGTAGGGACGGTGATCTCGAAGTCGTATGTGGCCTTGTCGGCGGGGTGGTCGTTGGACGGGAACCATGTCTTGGCCCCGTCGGGCTCCGCGGTGACGAAGGCCCCGTCGGGCGTCGGGATGAACCCGTAACTGCCCAGGTTGGAGGAGTTGCGCACCGGATCCGGCACGCCGGAGTAGTCGACGGTGACGGTGAAGGGCGCGTCCTTCGCGATCATCTTGGGCGCCGTGACGACCAGTTCGTCGCCATCCCGGGTGAACGTCGCGTCGGAGTTCCCCACGGTCACCCGGCTCACCGTGAACCCGTGCAGGTCCAGATCGAACCGTGACAGGTCCTGTACGGCTTTCGCCTGGATGGAGGTGCTGCCGGCGAGCATCCTGGACGCGGGATCGTAGGACAGCTTCAGCGTGTAGTGCCCGGCGTCGTATCCGCCGTTGCCGTCCAAGGGGAACGTCGGGTCGCCGATCCCGGGGGCACCGACCGCATCGGAACGGTCCACGCCGGAGCCGGGCGATGCGGCGGCGTGCCCCGGTGCGGACGTGCTCCTCCCGCCAGGGCCGGTGACCGCGCCCTCGGAGGGCGCGCAGCCGATCAGGGAGATCAGGACGAGCGCGGCGAACGTGGTGGTCAGTCGGCGTGCGGCCATCATCAAGCCAGACTATGCGAGGTGGTCGGCGCCCTTCTCCACGTGTCCCCACGCATCCAGCTCACGCGTCGACGACGAGCGTCCCCGCGGCCTTGTCGTGCAGCGCCTGCTTCCTCCCGTCGAACACGATCCATCCGAGGTCCAGGATCCAGAGGCAGCACAGCCAGGCCAGCACGATTTCCGTGAGCTGCCGGACGGCGGCCTGTCCCACCCCGATGCGCTGCCCGTTCTCGCGGACCACCCGCATCCCGAAAATCTTCTTTCCGGGGGTCTGGCCGTTCCAGAACGCATGGAAGAGCCAGTAATAGAGGAAGCCGACGATGCTCGCGAGATAGGTGTGCGTGACGTCCACGAGGGTCACCGTCCCGGTCGTCGGCTCCTTGACGATCCGCCACGACGTCCAGACGAGCGGCGACGAGATGATGGCCACGATGACGATGTCGAAGACGCCGGCGAACAGGCGGCGCCAGCGGCCGGCGAGCGAGGGAGCCGCCGGCCCGAGAGGCGGCGGCTCCCACGGCGTCCGCGGGTCTGGTCGCGGTTCGCCTTCAGGCGGAAACGGTGGCTCCATGACCTTGTGGTCACCGGGCACCGGCCACCCGAAAGCCGCCGCCGCGCAAAATCGCTAAAGGTTTCCGCGCAGTTCCTGCTCGCGCTCGATCGCCTCGAACAGGGCCTTGAAGTTCCCCTTGCCGAAACCGAGGGATCCGTGCCGCTCGATCAGCTCGAAGAACACCGTGGGCCGGTCCTGGACCGGCTTGGTGAAGATCTGCAGCAGGTAGCCGTCCTCGTCCCGGTCGACCAGGATCCGCCGCTTCTTCAGCTCCTCGACCGGCACCCGGACCTTGCCGATCCGCTCGCGCAGCTCGGGGTCGTCGTAGTACGAGTCGGGCGTCTCCAGGAACTGCAGCCCGGCCTCCCGCATGCGGTCGACGGCCGAGAGGATGTCGTTCGTCGCGAGCGCGATGTGCTGGACGCCCGGCCCGCCGTAGAACTCGAGGAACTCGTCGATCTGCGACTTGCGCTTCCCGGGCGCCGGCTCGTTCAGCGGGAACTTGACCTTGCGGCTGCCGTTGGCGACCACCTTCGACATCAGCGCGGAGTACTCGGTCGCGATGTCGTCGCCGATGAACTCGGCCATGCGGGTGAATCCCATGACCCGCTCGTAGAACTCGACCCACTCCTCCATGCGCTCGACGTTGCCGACGCAGTGGTCGATCGCCTGGAACATCCGGTCCCCGGGCTCGACGATCGGCTCGGCGGCGACGTATCCGGGCAGGTAGGGCCCCGAATAGTTGGACCTGTCCACGAGCGTGTGCCGGGTCTCCCCGTAGGTCGCGATCACCGCGAGCATCACCTTGCCGTGCTCGTCCTCGATCCCGTACGGCTCGGTGATGCCGGTGGCGCCACGCTCCAGCGCGGTCCGGTAGGCGCTCTCCACGTCCGGTACGTCGAGCGCCAGGTCGATCACGCCGTCACCGTGTTCGGCGACGTGCCGGGCCACCGGAGTGCCGGGCCGTACGGCGCCGCGGAGTTCGAACCGGGCACCTCCGGACGTCAGCACGTAGGCGACCTCGTCGCGGCTGCCGTTCTCCGGGCCCCGGTACGCGACCAGGCGCATCCCGAAGGCGGTCGAGTAGTAGTGGGCCGCCTGCTTGGCGTTGCCCACCGCGAAGACGACCGCGTCCATGCCATGCACAGGGAACATATCGCTCATGCCGTCACTGTCGGACTATCTGGCCAAGGTGTGCAACACATGGAAAAATCAGTAGACAATCTGCCCAGTTATCGACCCCGAACCTGGGAGAACGTTGTGACCATTGATCAGCTGGATGTACGGCTCATCTCGATGCTGGCCGCCGAGCCCCGCATCGGCGTGCTGGAGTGCTCGCGGCGTCTCAACGTGGCGCGCGGCACCGTCCAGGCCAGGCTCGACCGCATGGTGGAGCGCGGGGTGATCACGGGGTATGGCCCCGACATCGATCCGACCGCGATCGGATACGGCGTGACGGCCTTCGTGACCCTGCAGATCAGGCAGGTCAGCGGGCACAGCCCGGTCGTCGATCGGCTCGCGCTCGTGCCCGAGGTGCTGGAGGTCCACACCATCACCGGCGGCGGTGACATGCTGTGCCGGGTGGTCGCCCGTAGCAACGCCGACCTCCAGCGTGTCATCGATCTCATCGTCGACGTCGACGGCGTCGTGCGCACCTCGTCGGTGATCGCCCTGGACACGCCCGTGCCGTACCGGACCCTGCCGCTCGTCGCGGCGGCGAACCGGAACTGATACCGGGACCGCCCAGGGGCCGCACCGGGACCGGATCGGGACCGGATCGGGACCGGATCGGGACGGGATCGGGAACCGCGACCGAAACGGGATCCGGTACCGCGGCCGGGGGCGTGAACAAGGCGCTGAAACCGGAACAGGGGCCGGAACTCAGAAAGAAGCAGCCCACAGTACGCCAAGCATCGTTATCCCTCGTTTACCTTTGAATGGTTCGCCCAGGCGTCGCGAGGGCAGCGAGAGCGTGAGCAACCGGGGGTAGCGCGTGGAGACCGACGAGATTCCGGAGCAGCCGTCCGGGCCGGAGCAGCCCTTCGGCGCGGAGTCGCCGTCCGAGCCGAAGCGAAAACGGCCGAGGAGGAGGCGGCTCCTCAGGATCGCGTTGATCGTGTTCGGGGTCTGCGTGGGCGCGGTGGTCGGCCTGTTCGGCGTCATCTGGGTGATGACGCCGATCCCCGACACGACGCAGGACCTCGCGACCGCGCAGGGGTCGGTCATCTACTACAGGAACGGCAAGAGCGTCCTGGCCACTCAGGGCACCAACCGCAAGAACGTGCCGCTCAGTGAGGTGCCCGAGCCGGTCAGGCAGGCCGTCATCGCCGCCGAGAACCGGACGTTCTACAACGACCAGGGCGTTTCCCTGTCGGGCACCGCGCGGGCGGTGTGGTCGACGGTCACCGGGCAGCAGCTCCAGGGCGGCTCCACGATCACCCAGCAGCTGGTCCGCAACTACTACAGCGGGCTCAGCCAGGAGCGTTCCGTCGAGCGCAAGCTCAAGGAGATCATGATCGCCCTCAAGGTGGATCGCTCCAAATCCAAGGACTGGGTCCTGGAGCAGTACCTCAACACCATCTACTTCGGTCGCGGCGCGTACGGCATCCAGGCCGCGTCCCAGGCGTACTTCGGCAAGAACACGCGGGACCTCACCCCGGCCGAGGGCGCCTACCTCGCCGCGGTGATCCAGCAGCCGTCCCGCTTCGCCAACCCCAAGGGCACCGATCTCGACGCGGCCAAGAGCCGCTGGCAGGCCGTCGTCGACGGCATGGTCCAGACCCGGGCGATGACGGGTGAGCAGGCCGCGGCCCTCACCTTCCCCACGCTGGCCAAGCAGAAGGCCCCGCTCACGCTCGACGGCCAGAACGGTTTCATGGTCGCCCAGGTCACGGCCGAGCTGAACCGGCTGGGCTACACCGACGAGGACATCAGCCAGGGCGGCCTGAAGATCACCACGACGTTCGACAAGAAGCTGATGAAGCTCGCCGAGCGGTCGGTGAAGTCGGTCCTGCCCGACAACATGCCGCAGAAGGTGCGCACCGGCCTCGCCGCCGTCGATCCCGCCACGGGCGAGGTCCTCGCGTTCTACGGCGGCAGGTACGAGTCCAACCAGTACGACAACGCCTTCTCCGCCAAGGTCCAGGCGGGATCGACCTTCAAGCCGTACACGCTGGCCGCCGCGCTGGAGAACGGCTACGGCCTGACCAGCCGGGTCAACGGCAACTCGCCGATGCGGATCGCCTCGGCCACCATCCCGAACTCCGGCGGCCAGTCGTACGGCTCGTCCATCGACCTCGTCCAGGCCACCCGCAACTCGGTGAACACCGCGTTCGTGGACCTGGGGCAGCAGGTCGGCCTCGGCAAGGTCGCAGAGGCGGCAGAGGCGGCGGGCATCCCCGCGGATCAGCTCACCCAGCACCGGGCCGCCGCCACGTTCCCCCTCGGCGTCGCCTCGGTGAGCGCCGTCCAGCAGGCGTCCGGGTTCGGAACGTTCGCGGCTCAGGGCATCCATCACGACGTCCACGTGATCCGCTCGATCACCGACGCAGACGGCAACACGCGGAAGATCACCGCGCCGGGCAGGCGGGCGTTCAGCGAGGACACCGCCGCCGACACGACGTACGCGCTGGAGCAGGTGGTGCGGGGCGGCACCGGCACCGCGGCGCAGCTGTCCGACCGGCCGGTCGCCGGAAAGACGGGGACCACCGACAAGTCGGCCGCCGTCTGGTTCACCGGTTACGTGCCGCAGCTCTCCGTCGCGGTCAACATGTTCCGCGACGACAACAAGGCGGTGGAGGTGCCCGGATACGGCGCCTTGTACGGCGGAACGCTGCCCGCGCAGATCTGGAAGCAGTTCATGTCGGAGGCGATGGACGGCAAGCCCGTCAAGGACTTCCCCGATCCGTCGTCCTACTACTACGGCGGATACGACTCCTACGACCCGTACGGGTCGTATGGCGGCTACGACCGCTACGGCGACCGCTACGGTGACCGGTTCAACCGGGACAACGGGGGCGACGGCGGGAACGCGTCGCCCAGCCCGCAACCGTCCGCCACCGATCCGGGGACCCCGGACCCCGGAAGGCCCGACGGCGGTGAGACCACCGGACCCGGCCGGCCCGACGGGGACGGCGGGACCGGCGGCACGGGAGGCTCCACGGAGCCGCCGGGGAACACCGACCACACCGAGGCGCCGCCCGACCAGCCGACGCAGTGACCTGACTCCTCAGCGAGCCAGCTCGGCCTTCAGCTCCGCCGGGGTCGTGACCGGCGCCCGGCAGGTGAAGCGGCGGCACACGTAGGCCGCGGGGGCGCCGTCCACCATCGGCCGCCCTTCGAGCAGCGGGACCTCCCGCTCCTGCCCGTCCCGGGCGCCGCCGAGAGCGATCACCAGACCGGGAACCGTGGACATGAGGGCGGCCCGGTGCAGCGCCGCCGTACGCGGATCGTCGGCCGGGCCGACGATCGCCACCTCGGCCGGGCCGTGCAGGGCGGCCTCGGCCACCGCGAGCCCCCAGCCCGCGAACCTGGCGTACTTGCCGGCCAGCACGGTGACGGTGCCCAGCGCCGCCTCCGCGGCCTCCCTGTGCCGAGCCGATCCGGTGAGCGCGGCGTAGGAGAGCAGGGCCCCGGCGGCCGCGAACTGCCCGGACGGCACGGCGTTGTCCGTCGGATCCTGCGGGCGCTGGAAGAGGCGCTCACCGTCGTCCGCTGTGTCGAAGAACCCGCCCCACCCGTCGGTGAACCTGGTCAGCAGCGTTTCCAGCAGCTCACCGGCGAGGCCGAACCACCGGGTATCGCCGGTCACCCCGTAGAGGGCGAGGAAACCCTCGGCGACGTCCGCGTAGTCCTCGAGCACGCCCGCGTTCTGGCCCGCCCGGCCGTCCCGTGACGTGCGCAGCAGCCGCCCGCCGTCCACATGCAGCCGGGCGAGCAGCTCGGCCGCCGCCGTGGCCGCCTCGACCAGGTCGGGCCGCTCGAACAGCGCCCCCGTCTCGGCCAGCGCGGCGATCGCCAGCCCGTTCCACGCCGCCACCACCTTGTCGTCCCGCCCGGGGCGCGGCCGCTCCTCGCGCGCCGCCAGCAGTGCCGTACGGACGCGGTCGAGACGGGCCCGGTCGTCGGGGTCGGCGAGGAGTTGGAGCACGGAGGTCCCGTGCTCGAAGGTGCCGGTGACCTCGAAGACGGAGGCTGCCCACGCGCCGTCGTCGTCTCCGAGCACCTCGCGGAGCCGGTCGGGCGTCCAGACGTAGAACAGGCCCTCGCCGTGCCGGCCGTCCGGACCCGTGCTGTCGGCGTCCAGGGCTGAGGCGAAGCCGCCCTCGGGCGTGCGCATCTCGCGGAGCAGCCACTCCGCCGTCTCCAGTGCCACCCGCCGGGCGAGCGTCGAACCGGTCGACCGCCACCAGTGGGAGTACACGCGCATCAGGAGCGCGTTGTCGTACAGCATCTTCTCGAAGTGAGGGACGACCCATCCGGCGTCCACGGAATATCGCGCGAAGCCCCCACCGAGCTGGTCGTACATCCCGCCCCTGGCCATCGCGTCCATGGTCTTCTCGGCCATGGCGAGCGCGTCGGGCGTCCCGTGGCGGAGCAGGAACTCCAGCACCATGGACGGCGGGAACTTGGGCGCGCCGCCGAACCCGCCCGCGCGCGGGTCGAAACCCCCGGCCAGATCGCGTACGGCCTGCTCCAGGGTCGCGGCCGTGGGCAGCGGACCGGACGGCAGCCGGCTCTGCTCGTTGAGGGCGTCGACGACTTTCGACCCCTGGAGTACGACGGTGTCGCGGTCGTTCTGCCAGGCCTGCGAGACGCCGTGCAGCAGCCGCTGGAACTGCGCGCGGGGGAAGTACGTCCCGGCGTAGAACGGGTGGCCGTCCGGAGTGGCGAAGACCGTCATGGGCCAGCCGCCCTGCCCCGTCATCGCCTGGGTGGCGCTCATGTAGACCGCGTCGACGTCGGGCCGTTCCTCCCGGTCGACCTTGACGCTGACGAACCGCTCGTTCATCAGCTCGGCGGTCCCCGAGTCCTCGAACGACTCGTGTGCCATCACATGGCACCAGTGACAGGCGGAGTACCCCACGCTGATCAGCAAAGGGATGTCTCGCCTGCGCGCCTCGGCGAAGGCGTCGGCACCCCACTCGAACCAGTCGACGGGGTTGTCCGCATGCTGCGCCAGATAGGGACTCGTGGCGTTTTTGAGCCGATTCATGAAGAACCCCTCGCGTTCGGGCGCTGACGCCCCGGGCGACTTCCGCGTCATCTCACACTATGGTCCCCATCTCCGGCCGAGGGCGTACCAGTGACCGGTCCCGGCCTCCCCGGCGAGAGCAGGATCAGTGAACGTGACGACGTCGGTGACGAGGTCGCGGAAGATCGGCGGATAGGCGGCGCCGTCCGTGCCCTGCTTCCTTCGCCAGGCGGAATAGGGGATCTGCCTGGTATCTGGAAGATCGAGGATCACGTCAGAGAGCCTTTTCATCGTCACGCCACGATGGGAAGCGGTGTTCTCCAACGCGGTGCGCACGGACGCGCCGTCGAGATCGTGGCAGCCTGTGAGACGCCAAATATCGGCATAGTCCCGGTCGCGCGT
This sequence comes from Microtetraspora glauca, assembly GCA_001570385.1. Taxonomy (GTDB): domain Bacteria; phylum Actinomycetota; class Actinomycetes; order Streptosporangiales; family Streptosporangiaceae; genus Microtetraspora; species Microtetraspora glauca. The sequence continues at coordinate 134,848 of BBYL01000020.1, forward strand.
GTTCTGGCTGGAACGTTCCAAGGCCGTGATGGTCTTCTCCGCAAGCACGTTCTCCATCGGGTAGCCCAGCAGCGGGAAGCCTCCACCGGTCACCAGCATGGGGTAAGTGATCATCTCCGGACCCGGGGTGATCGGATCTCCGAAGCTCACGTCGAGTTGAAGACGGGTGCGCGACTTGCCCAGCAGGGCGGGAACGCACACGCGCACACCGCCGTAGAAGTCGTCTTCCCGGATCGCGGAGGCGCGGATCGCCGTGACGTCGAAACGGAGCCCGTCCTCGGCCCGCATGGATGCGATGCTGATCACGCGGGAGAGCACGGTCTGCTCATCGTTCGCGAACCCGCGCCCCATGAGGTCGATGTCGCGAGTGACTCGGCGGGCACCGAAGGCCGCGAGAAGAAGGCCACCCTTGAGAATGAACTGCCCGGCCATGTCCGAAGAGCTCAGCCGGCGGAGAAAGCCTTCCAGGGCGTACAGGGTGATCAGATCGTCCGTGTTGCGGCGCTCGCGCCTGGCGAGGTTGCGCAAGGTGTTGTAGGCGAGGCCTTCCGGCGTGTCGCGTGGGGGGTTGGGGGACATCAGTCGAGCACCACCTGGATCGCGTTCCGAAGGGGACCCACGCCGCCGAGGAGTTCCGCGTATCTCATCAGATCGCTGGGGGTGGTCCCACGGCGTCGCAGGTAGGACCGCAGCGCCCGCAGGGCGACCTGATCGCCGACGAGGTGACGCAATCGCATGCAGTCGACCACGGTCCGTGACGGACCATAGATTCTCACATGTTCGCCCGGTGCGGCTTCCCAATATTCGATCCCTTCCTCGAACGTCGCCGCGGCGAAGCGATGGGCGCGAACCAGGGGATAGCTGATCCGAGGAAGTGGTCCGCCCCGGGGTACAGCCAGGTTCACTTCCCCTGGGATCTCGTCGGTCAGGTCGTGGACGGCCAGCGCCGTCTCCAGGCACAGAACTCCGATCGGGACGCGAGTGCACGCGGCGATCAGATCGACGTACATGGTGACCGGGGCGTCGCTCTTCCGGTATACGCCCCTGCTCAACTCGGTGATCTGTCCGGTGTCGCGGAGTTGACCAAGCGCGTTGGAGCCGATGCCGGCGTCCCTGGCCTGACCGGCCGTGAAGGTGGGGCCAAGGTGGCCCAGGCGCTGTGCGAATACTGACTTCGCGAGCTTGATCACATTTCAAAGTAACACCACGTTGCGGTAGGTGGCGTGACTTTCAACGATGGATCTCCCGGGGTGGGGGATGTGTTCCGGCGGCGGCACGGCGTAGGCTCCGGGGGCGTGAGCTTGGATTTGGACTACGCCGTCAGGCACGCGGGCCGGCCGGCGGCTGAGTTGACGCGGCGTGACGTGGCCCGGGTGCTGTTGGCGGTGCCGTCGGGGCAGGCCCTCGTCTCTCTTCCCGATCTGAGGCGCGAGCTCCTGGCGGCGGGCAATCCGCTGTCCGTCCCGTTCTGGGACTCGGCCAAGGCGACCCTTTCCAGCATCGAGTCCGGTGTGGCGACGGTCGGCGACGTGCAGCGCTGGCTGGAGTCCACGGGGAGCGAGCCGATCCTGCTCACCCGCAGCTACTTCGTCTGGCCGGAGGAGGGCGAACGCGGGCCGGTCGCCACCGAGATGCACGCCAGGATGGTCGCGTTCCTTGAGGAGCGTGTCGCGTCCGGCCAGATCGACGTGGACGCGCTGGCCGCGGGCGACTCCGACGCCCGGCACGCGTACGAGGAGTTGCAGGAGCGCTGGCTGGGCGCGCCGCTGCCCGACGGCCGGGTGCCGGGCACGGCGGTCAGCGACGAGCAGGACGAGGAGCTCTACGCCGCCTGGGACGAGGAGGAGGCGTTCGCTCTGGGCGAGCTCCGCCGGATCCTGGCCGAGTTGCCCGAGCCGCCGCTGCCCGCCGGAGATCTGCGCTCGGCCGCACTCCGGCTCCGCGTGACGCTGACGGAGAACGGCTATCCGGGGAACGTGCTGCGGGCCTGCGCCGGACTCGACGAGGACGCGCTACCGGAGCGCGACGAGGACCTCTGGCTGGCCGTCGCGGCCGGCATCGCGTCGCCGATCTCGGATCTGCCCGACGAGGAGGACGCGGCCCGGTTCTTCGACATGGAGGGGGAGCTGAGCCATGAGGACTCCATCCTCGCCTCGCTCTGCGCCATCAACCACGCCGACTGGCTCGCGGCGGTGACCACGCTGGCGAGGTACGGCCCCGGAGCGCTGGCCTCGCCGGAGCGGATCGCCCGGTTCATCGCCGACTCCGAGGACGTCGATCTGGACGCAGAGGACACCCTGGCCGAGCCTGAGGACCTTGAGGCGACGGAGATGCTGTTCACCGCGGTCACCCCGCTGTGGGCACATCTCGGCATCGTGGACAAGGCCGAGGTGTTCACCGCGCTCGGCTGGTGGGGCCTGCCCAAGGCGCTGGAGCGTGCCTGGTCGGCGGGCTGATCACTCCGCGAGCAGGTCGCGGTACTCCGGATGGCGCTCGATGTACCGGGCGACGAACGGGCACTTCGGCACCACGGTCCGCCCGGTCTCCCGCACCTGGTCGAGGGCGCCGCCCACGAGGCGGCTGCCGAGGCCCTTGCCCTCGAACTCCTCGCGGATCTCGGTGTGGGTGAAGACGATTGTGTCGTCGCGGAGACGGTACTCCGCGAACCCGGCGACCTCACCGTCGAGCAGGAGCTCGTACCGTGAGGCCGCCGCGTCGTGGACTATCTCGGGCACTCTTCAACCCTCGCGCACGGGGATGGCGGGGTGCTCGCGCTCGTGTGGCAACTCGATCTTCGACATCTGCCTGTTCATCGACTTGATCAGGAAGAACAACGCGAAGCCGATGGCGGCGACGATGATGAAACCGAGAAGCCCCGGACCGATGCTCGGGTCGGTTGCGGTGGTGGAGTTCACGCTTCCAGCTTACGAGCAGGCAGGGGTGACCTCCGCGTGGATCCCCGTGAAGAGGTCGTCCTCGGGAAGCGAGGTGTCCACCAGGGACCTGGCGAGGTGGTAGTCCTCTGTCGGCCAGACCTCCTGCTGGATCTCACGCGGGCAGACGAACCAGAACCCGTCGGGGTCGACCTGGGTGGCGTGCGCGATCAGGGCCAGGTCGCGGATCTCGAAGTAGTCGGCGCACGGCACCCTGGTCGTGACGTCCCACTTCTCCGGGCGGTCCTCCCAGCGCGCGATCCAGTCGGCGTACGGCGAGCCCATGCCGCGCTCGTTCATCGCCTCGTGCAGCGCCTCGAACCGCTCCTTGCTGAACCCCATGTGGTAGTAGAGCTTCAACGGCTGCCACGGCTCGCCGGTTCCGGGGTACTTGTCGGGGTCGCCGGCCGCCTCGAACGCCTCGATCGAGATCCGGTTGGTCATGATGTGATCGGGGTGCGGGTAGCCGCCGTTGTCGTCGTACGTGAGGATCACGTGCGGGCGGAACTCGCGGACCAGTGCGACCAGCGGCGCCGCGGCCACCTCGATCGGCTGTACGGCGAAGCATCCGTCGGGAAGCGGCTCGGTCTCGTCGTCGGGGAGCCCCGAGTCGACGAAGCCGAGGAAACGCTGCTCCACGCCGAGGATCTCCCGCGCCCGCTCCATCTCCAGGCGGCGTACCTCGCCGATGTTCTCCAGGACGTCCGGCCGGTCCATCTTGGGGTTCAGAACGGAGCCGCGTTCGCCGCCGGTACATGTGGCGACGAGGACGTCCACACCTTCTCTGACGTAGCGGGCCATCGTCGCCGCGCCCTTGCTCGACTCGTCGTCAGGGTGCGCGTGAACGGCCATCAGCCTCAGCGGTGCACTCACGGCTCTCCTCAATGTGTCCAGTCAGCTCCTCGAAGAGGTTAGCTTCTGGAGGGGGCGAGACCCCCGGGTTGGACAATTGTTTCGGACAACACCGTAAGACCCCAGGGAGATTCCGCCATGGCCGCCGAATCCAGCAGCAGGCCCGGTACGAGGGCCGGCGACGCCGGTGACAGGACCGGCACGCTCGACGCTCCCATCCTCGGCACGCCCGACGACTATCCCGCGCGGCCTCAGGGGCGCCGGAGCGTCCTGGCGTACGTCGTCATCGGTCTGCTCGTCGCCGTGATCGCGGGCGGCTGGGGATACGTGATGATGGCCGCGCGGGGCAACCCCGAGGTGCGGGCCGACGTGGTCAGCTACAACGCCGGCGCGGCCGACTCCGCCGAGGTGACTTTCCTGGTGCACAAGCCCGCCGACAGTGTGGCGAGCTGCCGGGTGCGTGCCGTCGACGTCCTTCACACCGAGGTCGGCAGCAAGGAGGTCACCATCCCGTCCGGCAGGTCGGACCTCACCGTGACGGAGCGTCTGAAGACGAGTTCCCAGGCCACGAGCGTGCTCGTTCAGTACTGCAATCTCGTATAGTGGAATCTTTGGGGAAGCGTTCGAAGGCGTTAACTTGTAAGCCTTTCGAGTCACTTAGAGGAACAAGGAGAGCCCGTGGCCGTCTCCCAGAACGACAACGTCACCTGGCTGACGCAAGAGGCGTACGACCGCCTCAAGGAGGAGTACGAGTACCTTTCCGGCCCGGGTCGCACGGATATCGCGAAGAAGATCGAAGCCGCCCGTGAAGAGGGCGACCTCAAGGAGAACGGCGGCTACCACGCGGCCAAGGACGAGCAGGGCAAGATGGAGGCCCGGATCTTCCATCTCCGCCAGATCCTGGACAGCGCCAAGGTGGGCGAGGCACCCCGCACCGAGGGTGTCGTCGGTCCCGGTATGACCGTGACGATCCGTTTCGTGGGTGATGACGAAGAGGTGACGTTCCTGCTCGCCTCGCGCGAGGAGAGCGGAGCGCCCATCGACGTCTACTCGCCGAACTCGCCGCTCGGCTCCGCGATCAACGGCAAGAAGATCGGCGACAAGGCGATGTACACCATGCCCAACGGCCGCCAGAACGAGGTCGAGATCCTCGAGGCCGTGCCGTACATCGGCAACTAGCCACCCGATCACACGTGCGTCGACCCGCCGGTACGTCTTCGCGCCGGCGGGTTTTGGCATGTGCGCCGATTGCGGTATTCGCCCTCGTACGGCAGTCTCGTTGATCGGGCTCGCCGATCCGAACGCGCTGCGGGCCTACGGGGAGATGGGGTGGGATGGTGCTCGACGGGCGTGCGCGTTCCTCGTTCCGGACGAGCGTCGCCCGCGTGGTGTCCGAGACCCGGCAGGACCTGGCCTACAGCCCGAGGGTGTCTCCCCGCAGGCGGATGCCCCGCGCGGCGGTCCCCGTCATCGCGGCGCTCCTGGTCTCCGTGTTCACCGCCGACCTGGTCGTCCTCAACCGCGATCCCACCACTCCGCCCGTACGGCGGCAGGCGACGGGGGCCGGTGCCGACGAGCACGACCGGCGGGTGGCGTCCGCCGAGCAGATCAAGGCGACGACTCCCGCGGTGGCGCCGCTCAAGGAGCTGCGCGACCCGCACCTGTTCGTGGTGGCGCGGGGGCCGCTCTCCCCGGACGTCGTGGCGAAGGTGCGCAAGGCGAAGGGCGTGGCGGCGGCGGAGGTGACCGACGCCGCCGACGTCATGGTGGACGGCAAGCGGGTGCAGACCCTGGGCGTCGAACCGTCGACGTTCCGCCCCTTCACGCCGAAGACGACGGCCAGATCCGACGCCCTCTGGAACAACGTCGCAGCCGGTGAGGTGGCTGTCTCCTTCGACCTGGGCCAGGACGGCGGCATCAAGCTGGGCTCGACGGTGACCGGAGGACGCCTCCAGCTGCGCGTGGGCGCGTACGCCACGATGGGCATGGGCTCGATCGCCGCCGTGGTGTCCCGGCAGACCGCGCGGAACCTGGGCATCCCCGAGGGCAACGCCCTGGTCGTCAGCGCTCCCAAGGTGGATTCGGGGAAGCTGCGCAGGAAACTGCTGAAGATCCTGCCGAAGGGCAGCCAGGTGGCCACGATCAACCCGGTGGTCGTCGTCCCGCGTGGCCGGACCACGCAGCAGAAGACCTGGCCGGTGACCGCGTTCATGTCGGTCGACCAGCTCAAGGTCGCGCTCACGGCCGCGGTCGGCAAGCTGGGCCGCCCGTACGTGTGGGGCGCGGAGGGCCCGAACACCTTCGACTGCTCGGGCCTGGTCCAGTGGGCCTACGCCCAGGCGGGGGTCCGGATGCCGCGGGTCACCCACCAGCAGTGGGCGACCGGCCCGCAGGTGCCGCTCTCCCAGGCGCAGCCGGGCGACCTACTGTTCTGGCGGAACGACCCGACCAACCCCAACTACATCTCGCACGTCGCGATCTACTGGGGCAACGGCAAGATGCTGCACGCGCCGCGTACGGGCGACGTCGTCAAGATCGCCCCGGTCTACACGCGGAACCTGGCCGGAGTGGTCCGGGTCAGCCCCTGGGTCGCCGCCCGCGTCCGCTGACCCCGGAGCAACGGGCGGAACACCTGTGACCGCGGTCTGTTTGCCCGGCCACGCGACGCCGTGACCTCGCCGTCCGTGGAAGTCCGGTCGAGGTCACGGCGTGGAAGTGTCAGGCGAGCCTGACGGTCATCGGGTCCAGCCACCCGGTCGGGGTGAGCCCGGCCTTGGCGATGCGCTCGGAGAATCCGGCAAGCTGGCCGTAGTCCCAGAGCGGGATGGCGGGCAGATCCCTGACCAGCAGCGCCTCGGCCTGTTGGTAGAGCTTGATCGCCTTGGCCGAGGAGCGCTGCCGGTCGGCCGCGCGCAGCAACGCGTCGAAGCGAGGGTTGCGGTAGCCGCCGTCGTTGGACACCCCGTCCGAACCGTACATGGGGGCGAGCACATTCTGGATGTGCGGGAAGTCGAGCTGCCAGCCCGCCCGGAACATGCCGTCCAGCCGCCCGCCCGTCACGGCCTCCCGGAATTCGTAGAAGGTCCGTATCGGCTTGGGCACCACCTTCACCTTGCCGCCGAGTGTCTTGTTCACGCTCGCGGCGACGGGCTTGACCCAGTCGGCGTGCGCGCTGTCGGCGTTGTAGTAGAGCGGGAGAACGGCCGGCGGCCGGAATCCCGACGCGAGGGCCTTCGTCAGATATTTGCGCGCCTTGTTCGGGTTGTACGCGCATACCTGCCCGCAGGGGTCGCGCCTGCTGCCTTCGGCGGTGGGCGGGACGAAAGAGCGGGCGGGGACGCGGCCACCGCCGAAGACCTCCCTTGTGATCGTCTCCCGGTCGATCGCCATCGAGATGGCCTTGCGGAAGTCGGTGTTCGCCGCGACCTTCGCCGGGAAAGTGATCACCTGGTTGACGTGGCCCGGTCGGCTGATCACCCGGCCGTCCAGATCCTTCTTGAACGTCGCGAGTTTCGTCGAGGGGATCAGGGTGGTGAAGTCGACGTCGCCGGAGCGAAGGTCGGCGTAGAGCACGTCCTCGTCGCGGTAGGCCCGGTAGACGATCCTCTCGACGGCCGGCTTGGCCCCGGGGTAGCCGTCGGACCGCTCCACCACGCTCTCGGACGAGGGCGACCACGAGACGACCCGGTACGGGCCATTGCCGACGGGCTTCTTCTCGAAGCTCGCCGGGTTCTTCAGGGTCGAGTCCGGCAACGGGGAGAAGGCCGACATACTGAGCCTCTTCACGAAGACGCCGAGCGGCGCGGACAGGGTGATCGTGAACGTGTGGTCCCCGGTCACCTTGAGTCCGGACATCTTCCGCTTGCCATAGCCCTCGATCTCCCCGAAGAGGAAGGAACTGTCCGTCTTCGTCGCTGCGGTCTGGTTCCACGCCTCGACGAAGTTGCGCGCCTTGACCTCGGTCCCGTCGTGGAACTTCCAGCCCTTACGCAGGGTGACGTGGTAGACCCGGTTGTCCTTCGTGGTGATCGACGTGGCGACCGCGTAGCGGGCCCGGGAGGTGCCGGGCACGTACTCAGTCAGCCCGGTGAAGAGCGCGTCCAGCGGTTCGGAGCCGCAGGCGTCCAGGGTGCCGACATTCGAGATCTGGTACGCCTGACAGGTTCCGACGACGATCTCCGCGGCGCTGTCTGCCCGCGCCGTACCGGCCAGGGCCGCGCCGGGGAGCAAGGTGAGGGCCGTGACGGCGGCGAGTCTCCGACGAGACATCTCTGGCCTCCAATGGTGAAATTCCGGTCCAAAACCGGTAGATCACCTTAGGGCGTGAAGCGGATCGTCGCTTCTGACACAGGGCGCGACCTGGTCACGATCCGGCGAGTCACGATCCGGCGAGTCGCGGGCCGCCGGATCGCGGTTCGGGACGCCATCTTCGGGCGCGCGGGTTCGGGCGGGGGAATCCGGAAAGGGGGACTCGAAAGGGGGCTCAGAGGGGAAGACCGCTTTCGAGGAGGGCCAGGGCCTCGTCGATCAGGTCGGGCAGGGAGCGGGTGCCGTCCGCGGCGGCCCAGCTGTACAGCGCCGGGAGCATCGCCCCCAGCACGGCCCCGGCGAATGTCCGCACGGCGGGGGCGGACCGGTCGCGGCCTGAGCGCTCGGCGACCACCCCGGCCAGCAGGTCCACCGTGGTCAGCAGGTTGTCCAGGCTGCGGGCGCGTACGGCAGGGACGCTCATCATCAGGCTCATCCGGACGCGGACCTCGTCCAGTCCCTCAGGGGGAATCTGCGCGAAGGCCGTGTGCAGCGCCCGCCGGATCGCGGTGAGCGGGGGCAGCTCCGGCGGCTGGGCCCGCATCACCGCCAGCAGCATCGGGTCGTAGTCGTCCTGGACGATCAGGTCTTCCTTGGTCGGGAAGTACCGGAAGAGCGTGCTCGGAGACACCTCGGCCGCCTCCGCGATCTGCTCGACGGTGGTGGCCTCGTAGCCCTGCTCGGTGAACATCCGCAGCGCGTGCTCCTGGATCGCCCGCCGGGTCTTGGCCTTCTTGCGCTCGCGCAGGCTCAGGACGGCCCGCTGCGGCGAGTCGGCGTTCCGGTCAGCGCGCTGAGGGGAGCTCATGCCCCGATTTTGCCGTCTCCCCGCACCTCTGGGAAGGAAGATCAACATCGGCGGGGCCGGTGACCGGGGCCGCGGCCGGAGTGGACAGTGGAAAGGAGGCTGCCGAGTGTGGCGCCGATCGCGCCCCGCGGGACACGCGGCTCCGGAGTGAAAGTAACTCCAGGAAGAGTGTCACTGTCGACACATGGCCTGCTGAGGGAAGCGGCTGTAATCTCGATTACATGGATACAGAGGAGCAATTGCGGGGCTGGTTCGCCGGACGCCTGCCCGAGGGCTGGTTCGCCGAGGCGCCCGAGCTGGTGGTCGATCGCGAGGAGATCGCGGTCGTCGGCGTCGTCCCCCCGCTGACCGTGGCGCGCGGGTTGCCCGACCTGGAGCGTTCCGCCGCGCTGGAGGGCTACGTCGAGCGGTTCCGCGAGGAGACCAGGGAGCGCCGGATCGAGATCGCTCGCGAGGCCGAACGGCGATTCCGCAGGAAGGTTTCCTGGGGGATCGTCGTCGAGGGCGAGAGAGTGATGTTCACCACGTTGTCGGTGCCCGTCATGACGCGGTTGCGGCAGCCGGAGCGTCAGGTCCTCGACACACTCGTCGCCGCGGGGGTCGCACGCAGCCGCAGCGACGCCCTGGCCTGGTGCGTCCGTCTGGTGGGGCGGCACACCGACACCTGGCTCGCTGACCTGCGGGATGCCCTCCAGCACGTGGACCGGGTCCGCGCCGCCGGGCCGGATCACGTGGACTAAACCAATTGAAAAAATGGTCTGGACCACTTCGGATGGCCTATACCAATATCACCGGACGGGAGTGATCTGACGCTCGGAACTCGTTTCTTTGAACCGCTTTCTACTGGGTAGGCTCCACGAACCGTCACGGCCCCTGCCTGGACAAACTCCATTCCGGAGCCGTGTGGACCCGAGTGCCGCCGGATATGGGCGTGGTCTACGCCAATTGGATTCGTCGGCCATTCGTCGTCAATGATGATTTGGTCCTTCGAGAAAAAGGAGCCGGTTCCGTGTCCATATCAGCAGAGGTACGCGTTCCGACGACTCACCCCGAGCTGGCCGCCTGGGTCAGGGAGATCGCCGAGCTGACCCAGCCTGACAGGGTCGAATGGTGCGACGGCTCCGAGGCGGAGTGGACCCGCTTGACGAACCTGCTCGTCAAACAGGGCACTCTCACCCGGCTGGCCAAACGGCCCAACAGCTTCCTTGCGACCTCAGACCCGAGTGACGTCGCCCGGGTCGAGGACCGAACGTACATCTGCTCGGAGCGGGCCGAGGACGCGGGGCCGACGAACAACTGGATCGCCCCGGCCGAGATGCGGCGGACGTTCGGTGAGTTGTTCAAGGGATGCATGCGCGGTCGCACGATGTACGTCGTGCCGTTCTGCATGGGTCCCCTCGGCGGCACCATCTCCCAGCTCGGCGTGGAGATCACCGACTCGCCGTACGTGGCGGTGTCCATGCGGGTCATGACCCGGATGGGTGAGGAGGCGCTGCGCCTGATCGAGGAGCGCGGCGACTTCGTCAAGGCCGTCCACTCCGTGGGAGCCCCGCTGGCCGAGGGCCAGGAGGACGTTCCCTGGCCGTGCAGCGACACCAAGTACATCAGCCACTTCCCGGAGACCCGCGAGATCTGGTCGTACGGCTCGGGCTACGGCGGCAACGCCCTGCTCGGGAAGAAGTGCTACGCGCTGCGCATCGCCAGCGTCATGGCAAGGGACGAGGGCTGGCTGGCCGAGCACATGCTCATCCTCAAGCTCACGCCGCCGCAGGGTGAGGCGCGGTACGTCGCCGCGGCGTTCCCCTCGGCGTGCGGCAAGACCAACCTCGCCATGCTCCAGCCGACGATTCCCGGCTGGAAGGTCGAGACGATCGGCGACGACATCGCCTGGATGCGGTTCGGCCCCGACGGCCGCCTGCACGCCATCAACCCCGAGGCGGGGTTCTTCGGCGTCGCGCCGGGGACCGGCGAGTCCACCAACGCCAACGCGATCGAGACCCTCTGGGGCAACAGCATCTTCACCAACGTCGCTCTGACCGACGACGGCGACGTGTGGTGGGAGGGCCTCACCGACGAGCCGCCGGCCCACCTGACGGACTGGAAGGGCCGTTCCTGGACACCGGAGTCCGGCGAGCCGGCCGCGCACCCGAACGCGCGCTTCACCACCCCGGCCGGGCAGTGCCCGACGATCGCGCCTGAGTGGCAGGACCCGGCGGGCGTGCCGATCTCGGCCATCCTGTTCGGCGGGCGCAGGGCGACCGCGGTCCCGCTGGTCACCGAGTCCCTGAGCTGGCAGCAGGGCGTCTTCCTCGGGGCCAACGTCGCCTCGGAGAAGACCGCGGCGGCCGAGGGCAAGGTCGGCGAGCTGCGCCGCGATCCGTTCGCGATGCTCCCGTTCTGCGGCTACAACATGGGCGACTACTTCGCCCACTGGATCAGGATCGGCCAGCAGGCGGACCCCGCCAAGCTGCCGCGGATCTACTACGTCAACTGGTTCCGCAAGGACGCGAACGGCCGGTTCCTGTGGCCGGGCTTCGGCGAGAACAGCCGGGTCCTCAAGTGGATCGTCGGCCGGCTGAACGGCCAGGAGGACGCCGTGCCGAGCGCGATCGGCAACCTGCCCGTCGCGCTGGACACCGAGGGCCTGAACGTCTCCGAGAGCGACATGGCGGAGCTGCTGAGCGTCGACCCCGAGGTGTGGCGTGAGGAGGCGGCGCTCGTGCCGGCCTTCTTCGAGACCTTCGGCGACCACCTGCCCAAGGAGCTGTGGGACGAGTACAACGCCCTGGTCGACCGCCTGAGCTGACCTGAGCGCTCCTGAGCCACCGTACGGGCCTCGGATCGTCCGCTGGACGTCCCGAGGCCCGTACGGCTTTCGCCTAGTGCATAATCCCCACGGACCGCCTGTGTGGAGGCGAGCGGCGATCATATGCGCGCCGGGTCCGCTAACGCGGACTTGCCCGTTTTGGGGTGTTAGCGGCGAGTTGTCGCGGCTAGCGTGTGAACCGTGCAAGGGCTACCGTGCGTAGACGGATCATACCTTACCGTTAATCCGGTGCCGTGCCGGGACAGACTGGGCGTGCCGTACGAGGTCACGTTGGAGCTGTACCGGGACGGCGTGCCGTACGGAACGGTCGGGGAGCGGTGCGGCTGGTTCCTGGCCAGGCTGGCCCGGGTGATCGCGGACGCGAGAGCGGACGGCGGTCCCCAGGCCGGCGGCTGGCCGGATCCGGAGGACCGCTTCCCCGGTGGAGAGGGCGAGATGTTCGCCCTTCGCTACCGGAGCAGGATCGACGTGGTCGGCGGCGGTGAGCTGCGCTGCCAGGTGCGGACCATGCCGTCGTGGATCCCCGCCCGGCGGCGCGGAGGCGTCGCTCCGCTGGGCGAGTGGCGGCTCACCCGCAGGGCCTTCCTGGAGGCGTGGGGCGCGAGCGGCGTCGGCCTGCGCGCGGAACTGACCTCCGGCCGCCTGGCCGCCTTCGTCGAGGGTCTCGTCTGCGACGCCGAGGAAATATTGGGGGGTTCGTTCGAGATGGAACGCAACAGCAACCTCACGGACGGAGCAGTCAGGGTGTCGCGGCCCCGATAATTGACCGGAGCCACCGGGTCGCGAGGGAAGAGGACTTGCATGGGCGTGCGCGATCTCGTGTACAAGCTGTACGAGCGCAGGCTCGAGCGGAAGCTCTCCGGGTCCCGCGAGGCGGACCTGATCCCCCGGCATGTGGGCGTCATCGTCGACGGCAACCGGCGATGGGCCAGGGCCATGGGCCTGCGTGACGTGAGCCGCGGGCACCAGAAGGGCGCCGACAAGATCACCGAGCTCCTGGAGTGGTGCCGGGAGGCCGGGGTCGAGTACGTGACGCTGTGGCTGCTCTCCACCGACAACCTCTCCCGGGACCAGGCCGAACTCCAGCCGTTACTCCAGGTGATCGAGGGTCTGGTGCAGGACCTCGTCGAGCAGGGATGGCACGTCAGCCCCATGGGGTCACTGGATCTGCTGCCCGATCACACCGCTCGTGTCCTGAAAGATGCAAAAGAAACCACATCACACCGCCCTGGCCTGATTGTGAACGTGGCCGTTGGGTATGGAGGAAGACGTGAGATCGCTGATGCGGTGCGCTCTCTCCTCCAGGAGCACGCCAGCAAGGGCGCGAGCATCGAGGACCTCGTCGAGGTCCTCGACGTCGAGCACATCGCGGAGCATCTCTACACGCGCGGACTGCCCGACCCCGACCTCGTCATCCGGACGTCGGGAGAGCAGCGGCTCTCCGGCTTCCTGCTCTGGCAGAGCGCCCACTCCGAGTTCTACTTCTGCGAGGCCTACTGGCCTGACTTCCGCAGAGTCGACTTCCTGCGGGCGCTCCGCTCGTACGCCGCGCGGCACCGTCGGTACGGTTCCTGAAACGGCACGTGAACGCTCCCTTTCGGTCACGGTCCAGCTATTGGGATCAAGGGGAACGTTACGTACCGTAGTGGGAGAGGGCCTGTCCTTGATCGTGAGGAGGGCCGGAATCCCGGTCCGCTTCGTCAGGGCACGGGTCCGGTCCGTTCACCACCATTCACGGCAGGGTGCCCTTTCCAGGCGCCCGGGGGAGAACGCGTGGCACAGTCCTCGAGTAACCCGACCCGCACCTACATCCTTGACACCTCCGTCCTGCTCGCCGACCCGGCGGCGATGAGCCGCTTCGCCGAGCACGAGGTCGTCATCCCGGTCGTCGTCGTCACCGAGTTGGAGGCCAAGAGGCAGCATCCTGAACTCGGCTACTTCGCCCGCGAGGCACTGCGCTTCCTCGACGACCTCAGGGTGCGGCACGGTCGCCTGGACGAGCCCATGCCGATCGGCGAGGGCACCATCCGGGTGGAGCTCAACCACAGCGACCCGTCGGTCCTTCCGGCCGGGTTCCGCCTCGGTGACAACGACACCCGCATCCTCACAGTCGCGCAGAACCTCGCGGCCGAGGGCTGCGACGTGGTGCTCGTCTCGAAGGACCTGCCCATGCGCGTCAAGGCCGCCTCGATCGGCCTCGCCGCGGAGGAGTACCGCGCCGGGATGGTGGTCGAGTCGGGCTGGACCGGCATGGCCGAACTCCAGGTGACCACCGAGGACGTCGAGGCGCTCTTCGAGAGCGGCAACGCGGACCTGGAGGAGGCCCGCGACCTTCCCTGCCACACCGGCCTGCGGCTGCTGTCCAGCCGCGGCTCCGCGCTCGGGCGCGTCATGCCCGACAAGTCCGTACGCCTGGTCCGGGGCGACCGCGAGGTCTTCGGTCTGCACGGCCGGTCGGCGGAGCAGCGGATCGCGCTCGACATCCTCATGGACCCCGAGGTGGGCATCGTCTCCATGGGGGGACGCGCGGGCACCGGGAAGTCGGCCCTGGCCCTCTGCGCGGGCCTGGAGGCCGTGCTGGAGCGCCGCCAGCACCGCAAGGTCATCGTCTTCCGCCCGCTGTACGCCGTGGGCGGCCAGGAGCTCGGTTACCTCCCGGGTTCGGAGAACGAGAAGATGGGCCCCTGGGCCCAGGCCGTCTACGACACGCTCGGCGCGGTGACCACGCCCGAGGTGATCGAAGAGGTCCTGGACCGCGGAATGCTGGAGGTCCTCCCGCTCACGCACATCCGCGGCCGCTCGCTTCACGACGCGTTCGTCATCGTGGACGAGGCCCAGTCGCTGGAGCGTGGGGTGCTCCTCACCGTGCTGTCGCGCATCGGCGCGAACTCGCGGGTGGTGCTCACCCACGACATCGCCCAGCGCGACAACCTCCGCGTCGGCCGGCATGACGGCGTGGTCGCGGTGGTCGAGAAGCTCAAGGGGCATCCGCTGTTTGCGCACATCACGCTCACCAGGTCGGAGCGGTCGCAGATCGCCGCCCTGGTGACCGAGATGCTGGAGGACATCACCTTCTGATCCCGGCCTGCCGGGGGTCAGGGCGGGAGATGGCCGTTCTGCGGTGCCAGATCCCAGTACTCCCGGCAGGTGTGGATCTTCAGGGTCTCGGCGTCGCCCTGCGCGATCTCCACGGCCCAGATCTCCGGGCGCAGCCGCGCCGTACAGGTGATCTGGGCCATCGCGATCCTGGACATCTTCGGCCCGCTGACGAACACCCGGAGCCGCAGGCCCACGCTGTCCGGATCGTTGCGGCTGCTCGGATCGGGCGTGTACCGCATGAGCTGGACCTGGGCCAGCCGCATGCGGCTCAGGGCGGTGCCGACGCCGCTGGGCGGGCGCCGCCCGGCCCCGAACAGCGCGGAGAGAACATCGTTGACGTGCGAGGACGTCGCGGCCACGCTGGTGGGCTCGAGCCGTCCCGACCGGACGAGGTAGACGCGCACGACCGTCGAGGCGCCGCTGATGACCGGAGGCGGGCCGCCGTCGTTGACCCTCGTCGGCTCCACCCCGCATCCCGCGACCGCGGCGAGGAGCAGCGCGACCCCGGCCAGCCGGCCCAGCACGACCCGGCGCAGCACGACCCGGCCCGCCATGATTTGGTCCATCGTGATCCGGCCCGCGGTGACGCGGCTCATGACGCGGCTCATGACGCGGGTCACGGCGCGGGGATCCACAACGTGAAAAGGGTGCCGGGGTCGCATCGTCGTACCTCGATCGTGCCGCGGTGCAGTTCCGCGTTGGCCTTGGCGATGGCCAGCCCCAGGCCGCTCCCGACGCTGCGCGCCCGGCCCGCACCGGCCTTGTAGAAGCGCTCGAAGACGTGGGGGAGCGACCGCTCCGGGATGCCCTCCCCGTGGTCGCGTACGGTGACCTGGAGGCCGCTGGGCCGTACTCTGGCGCTCACCAGCACCGGCTGGGCCCCGTGGTGCAGGGCGTTGCCGACGAGGTTGGCCACGATCACGTCGAAGCGCCGGGGGTCGAGGGAGAACATCAGCCCGATCGGGACGGTGAGCTTCACCTGGTCGGCCCAGCCGCGTACCTCCAGGCAGTCGGCCAGGGTGTCGCCCACGTCCACGTTCTCCCTGCGCAGTACGGCGGCGCCGGAGTCGAAGCGGCTGACCTCGATGAGGTGCTCCACGAGGATCTTGAGCCGGTCGATCTCGCGGAGCACGATGCGCACCGCCTCGCCCGCGTCGTCCGGCAGGCCGTCCGCCTCCTCGGAGAGCATGTCCGTCACCGCGGTCATCGCGGTCAGGGGCGTGCGCAGTTCGTGCGAGACGTCGGCGACGAAGCGCCGGGACATCGCCTCCAGGGTGCGCAGCTCGGTCACCTTCTCCTCCAGCGCCTCCGCCGTCTCGTTGAAGATGGCGGTGAGCTCGGCCAGCTCGTCCTTCCCGCGTACGGGGAGCCGGATGTGCAGCTCGCCGGCGCCGAGCATGCGCGCGGCGGTGCCGAGCCTGCGTACGGGGAGCAGCACCTGCCAGGCCGACAGCAGGGCCACGGTCAGCGCGATCGCCAGCGTGATCCCGCCCGCCTGGAGGAGCGAGCCCCGCAGCCGGTTGAGCACGCCCTCCTCGTCGCTCAGCGAGACGAAGACGTACGCGCTCAGGCCGGTGCCGCGCACGACGCCGTTCTGGTTGGCGCGGTGGATCTGGGTGGCGACCAGCAGCCACGGCCGGTCGTTCAGCCTGAGCCGCTGGAACACCAGGCGCCGGGTGGCCTGCCAGCGGAGCTGATCGGGCACGTCGGTCATGGTGAAGGGCGAGCCGCGGCTGATGCGCCGGTGGCCGCCGTAGGTGACGATGACCGCGCGGTCGGGCCCGTTGAGCGCGTTCACGAGGTCGCCCAGGTCCTCGTCGGTCACCGTGGAGTCGCTCGGCCACACGACGTCGCTGGCGCCGACCGGCAGGGCGACCCGGGACAGCGTGTCGCGGATGTCGGAGACCGAGACCCGCTGCACTCGGTCCAGCAGCTCCCTGCGGACGAGTTGGTAGCCGAGCCCGGCCACGGCCACGGAGGCGATGATCGCCACCAGCAGGAAGGTGATCACCAGCCGGCCGCGCAGGCCGGTGGGAACCCAGCTCATGGCGGACTGAAGCGGTATCCGAAGCCGCGGACGGTGTGGATGAAGACCGGCTCGGCCGGCACCGGCTCTATCTTCGCCCTGATCCGCTGCACGCACGCGTCGACCAGCCGCGAGTCGGCGACGTGGGAGTGGTCCCACACGGTCCTGAGCAGGTAGCGGCGGTTGAGTACCTGGCCCGGATGGCGGACCAGTTCGAGCAGCAGGCGCAGCTCCGTCGGGGTGAGGTGGATCTCGCGCCCCTTGTGCGTCACCTTGAGCGCGCCCCGGTCCACCAGCAGGTCGCCGAAGCTGATCCGGTCGGAGGAGGCGGACTCCAGGCGCCGCAGGACGGCCCGGATCCGCGCGTCGAGCACCCGTGGCTCCACCGGCTTGACCACGTAGTCGTCGGCGCCGGCCTCCAGACCCACGACCACGTCGAGGTCGTCGCCCCGCGCGGTGAGCAGGATGACCGGCAGCGAGTCCAGCTTGCGGATGCGGCGGCACACCTCGACCCCGTCGATGCCCGGGAGCATCACGTCGAGGATCACGATCTCCGGGCGCCGGGCCCGTACGTGGGCCAGGGCCTCTTCCCCCGTCGCGTACGCCGTCACGGAGTGGCCCTGGCGGGTGAGCGCGAGCTCGAGCCCCATGCGAACGGAAGGGTCGTCTTCGACCAGGAGGATGCCAGCCACGCGGACATTATGGACTGTATGTCGGGAATTCCTGGGGGTGTCATGAAACCGTAACGCGGCGCGCACCTGGTCAGGACGAACGGCGTGCAAGCTCGCGAAAGGGTCCTCCCTTCGGCGCGGGGGTCCGAGGGGCGGACTCGTGTGATGAATATCACATGTTTCAGGGAAAGCCCACGTACCGGGCGGTTAGGGCAAAGAATTCACCAACGGACTTTATTGTTTGGGTTGCGCGACACCCCCGGGTACAGGGCAAGCTCATAGGTCGTGAGTTCTGGTCAGCAGCTGAGGGAGCGCCCGTCGCGTTCCCGTTCCAAGCGCCGGTCGGGTCCGAGCCTGCTGACCCCCAAGCGCGTCATCATCATCGGCGTGACGTTGGTCCTGGTCGGCGGGGCCACCACGCTCCTCGTCCGTACCGCGATCGAGAACGCGAACACCCCGCCCAACCCGGTGTCGCTTCCCGAACTGCTCGCCGGGGACCCCTCCGTCGCCAATCCCGCGATCGACGCGATGAAGGCGCAGGCCGCGCAGTCGCTCAAGGAGGCCCGGCTGAAGGCGAGCCGGGACACGCCCAAGGCCGACCTCGACCCCGTCAAGATCCCGAAGCAGGCGCCGGGCGGCGGCGGCTTCAACCCGGCGGACTTCCCGCCCGGCTCCAAGCCCGACCCCGGCAGCAACAAGGCGCTGGGCAGGGAGATGGCCGCCGCGCGCGGCTGGGGCGACTCCGAGTGGGGCTGCCTGGAACGGCTCTGGGACAAGGAGAGCCACTGGAACGAGCGGGCGATGAACCGCTACAGCGGCGCCTACGGCATCCCCCAGTCCCTGCCCGGCAGCAAGATGGCGAGCGCCGGGTCCGACTGGCAGACCAACGCCGCCACCCAGATCAAGTGGGGCCTGGGCTACATCGCCGGCCGCTACAAGACCCCGTGCGGCGCCTGGGGCCACTCCCAGGCCACCGGCTGGTACTAAACGCGTCCCTAGCCCTGGTCAGGTTTGGTCGACCTTTCGGCAAGACCGCGGAGTCCGCTCCGTTCGCCGGGCACCCTTGGCGTCATGGGTGTGAAGGTCAGTGTTGTGGTCTCCGTCTGCGATCCCGGGCCGGCGGACGACGCCTTCGACGCGTGCGTGCGCTCCCTGCTGGAGCAGTCGCTGCCCGCGGAGCAGTACGAAGTGATCTTCGCGGACGACGGTTCCACGGACGGCACCCGCGAACAGCTGGACACCGTGGCCGGCGTGCGCGAGAACGTCCGGGTGCTCCACCTGGACCACAGCGGCGGTCCCACGAGAGGCCGTAACGTCGCCCTCTCCGTCGCCCGCGGCGATTACGTGTACTTCATGAACCAGTACGACCGACTGGAGCACAGCGCCCTCCAGAACATGTACGGCATGGCCATGCGGTCCGGCGCCGACGTGCTCGTGGGCAGGCTGGCGGGGGAGGGGACGCCGCTTTCGGCCTTCACCGGCAGCAGGGAGCGCGCGGACGTCCTCCGTGACCGCCTGCTGGGCCTGCCGACGGCGCACAAGCTGTTCCGGATGGGCTTCCTCGCCGAGAACCAGATCCGCTTCCCCGACCGCCCGCTGGCCGAGCAGGCGTTCGTCACCCACGCCTACCTCGCCGCGCGGGCCATCGCGATCCACGCCGGGCAGATCTGCTGCCAGGTCGCCACCCCCCAGGAGGACGGGCAGGAGGATCCCGCCGCGCTGGTCGCCGGGCTGCGGACCATCCTCGACATCGTCGAGGCGTACACGCCGCCCGGGCAGCGGCGCGACCGGATCCAGGCCCACTGGTTCCGCGTGCTCGGGCTGCGCCGGCTCGGCGGCGCCCGGTTCGAGGCGGCCGGCGACCACCACCGGACGGTCCTGTTCGCCCGGCTCAGGGAACTCGTCCAGGAGCGCGTACCCGCGCGGCTCGACGCGTACCTTCCGGTGCACCTGCGGGCCCGTGCCGCGCTGCTGCGGGCGGACCGCCAGGAGGAACTGGCCAGGCTCGCCGCGGCGTCACGCGGGACCCGGTTGCGCGCCGAGCTGCAGGAAGTCCGCTGGGACCAGAGCGTGCTCACCATGGACCTGGCCGTCGAGATCGTCGACGCGGGGGGCGCACCGCTGCGGTTCCACGCGGAGAACGGCCGCCTGTACTGGATGCCGCCGACCCCCATCGAGGGACTGCTCGCCCCCGAGATGACCGACGTGACGGAGGCGGCGCGGCGGGCGCGGATGGAGGTCTACATCCGGGACGCGCAGACCGGCGTCGTCTACTTCCTCCCGGTGACCAGCACCGTCCAGCACGGCCGCGACGGCGACGGGGTCCGGGTGTGGGCCGCCGGCCAGGCCCGGCTCGACGTGGGCTCCGCCGCGCTCGGGCGCCCGCTGCGTCCCGGCCTGTGGGAGGTGCACGTGCGGATGCGCGGCGTCCACCCGGCCCGCACCAGGGTCGCCAGGGCGGAGGCGCCGATGAACTGCGCGGGCGTCCTCGCGGACTATCCCCGGCGGCTGGTCATGCCGTGCTGGTCGGGGAAGGGCGAGCTCAGCGTCTGCGTAGAGCCGCAGTCCTTCCCCGAGTCCATCGCCCTGGTGTCGCCCCGCGCCTCGGTCACCCACAGCGACGACGACGTGTACGTCGTGGTGCCGGTGCCGTACGTGCCGCCGAGCGGCGGTCCCGCGGTCGAGCTGGTGCTCCGCCAGATGGGTGGCCGGGGGCGGGGCATGACGGTCCCCGCCCTCGTCGAGCCCGGCGTGCCCGGACGGCTGGCCGGCCAGCTGATCGCGAAGGTGCCCGTACGCAGGCTGGGTGGCGAGGGCTGCCTCGGCCCCGGCGCGTGGCGGCCGGGGCTTCGGACGGAGGGCAAGGACGTCGATCTGCGGTTCACGCTGGAGGTGGGCTTCCGGGGGCACGTCAGGGTGCGGCCGGCCGGTACGCGGCCCACCCCCTCGTTGTTCCGGAGGATCGCCGCCAGGATCCCGGGCTACGCCGCGCTCAGCTGAGCGGTGAGCGCCGCGCGGAACTCGGCCGGCTTCTCGATGTGCGGGCTGTGGCCGCAGCCGGGGATCGCGACCTCCCGGTAGTTCCCGTAGCGGTCGAGCGCCGCCCGCGTCTGGGTGACCATCGGCTGGGCGGGCGTGCCGTCCCAGCCGGGTACCACGCCGATCGCCCCCAGGTGGACCAGGTCGAACAGCGACGTGTCGGAGACGATCACGTCCTCGGTGCCCCTGATCCACAGGATGGGCGGCTTCGGGTCGATGGTGTGCAGGTCGTCGATCCGGAAGTAGGTCGGCGCCATCGTGTTGAGCACGCCGCGCTTGCCCGGCGCGACGCCCGGCCAGGCGGCCGCGGTCGCCGTGTCACCCGGATAGTGGTCCTCGCCCAGCCGGGTGGACAACATCGACTCGACGAAGGCGTCCTCGTCGTCGCCCAGATCGGCTCCCGGGACCACGTAGGCCGTGCGGAGCACCGTACGCGGCGACACCGGGGAGTCCGCGGACCGGTCACCCGCCCGCAGGGCCGCCACGAAGTCGGGATTGGCGGCGCCGCCGCCGGCGCCGGTGCCGTCCGGGTGCGTCAGGACGCCGTCCGGCCCCGTCGTCCCGCCGAACCCGTACGGCGAGACCGGGTTGACCAGCGTGGCGCTCCTGACCGTTTCCGGCCGGTCGCGGAGCGCCTGGAGGACGACGCCGCCGCCCATGCTCCAGCCCACCAGATGGGCGGCGCCGATCACGTCGAGGAGCGACAGGACGTCGTCGGAGTAGTCGCGCAGTCCGCGGGTCGCGTCCACCGGCGCCGGGTCGGAGTCGCCGAACCCGCGCAGGTCGACGGCGAGCGGGCGGAAGCCGGCGGGCAGTGCGAGCATGGTCGAGCGCCAGAAGGTACTCGACGACACGTTCCCGTGGACGAACAGCACGGGTTCGCCGGTGGTCCCCGGCACGGAGAGGACGTTGAGGGTCGAACGCGCGGTGCTGATGCGCTCAGCTGAGATCATGGTGCGGCTCCAGGTAGGCGGGGTCGGGGTGTCACATCGTCACGTTTCTCAGGGCTCTTGGCCGACGCGGGCCGTGGAGGCCCGTCGTGACCCGGAGGTCGGCTCGACGGCGGTGAGGTCACGGTCGCGGGTCTCCTTGGCCGCGACCACGGCGATCACCGTGACCACCGCCGAGACGGCGACGTAGATGGCGATCGGGACGCCGGAGGCGTACTCCTTGAGCAGGGCGACCGCGATGATCGGGGCGAGCGCCCCGGCCACGATCGAGGCGAGCTGGTAGCCCACGGACACGCCGGAGTAGCGCATCCTGGTGGCGAACAGCTCGGAGAAGAACGCGGCCTGCGGGCCGTACATCGCCCCGTGGAAGAGCAGGCCGACGGTCACCGCGACCGTCGCCAGGGCGAACGACCCACTGTCGACGAGCGGGAAGAAGGCGAACGCCCAGAGGCCGACGCCCACCGCGCCGATCAGATAGACGGGCCGGCGGCCCAGCCGGTCGGAGAGCGCCCCCCACATCGGGATGGTCACGAAGTGGACCGCGGAGGCGATCAGCACCGCGTTGAGCGCGGTCTGCTTGGGCATGCCCGCGGCGGTGGTGGCGTACACGAGGACGAACGCCGTGATCACGTAGTAGGAGACGTTCTCTGCGAGCCGCGCGCCGATCGCCACCAGGACGTCACGCCAGTGATGGCGCAGCACATCGACGATCGGGGCCTTCTGCTCGGGAGCCTGGTTGGCCAGCGCCTCCTTGAACACGGGCGACTCCGTGACGGTGAGCCGGATCCACAGTCCGACGAACACCAGCAGGCCGGAGAGCAGGAACGGGATCCGCCAGCCCCAGGCGAGGAACGCCTCGTCGGACTGGACGGCCGCGAGGATCGCGAGCACCCCCGTGGCCAGCAGGTTTCCGCCTGGCGCGCCGGCCTGGGGCCAGGAGGCCCACAGGCCGCGCCGCTTGGGGTCGCCGTGCTCGGAGACCAGCAGGACCGCGCCGCCCCACTCGCCGCCCAGGGCGAAGCCCTGCACCAGCCGCAACGCGGTGAGCAGCAGGGGAGCCGCCGCGCCGAGCGTCGCGTAGGTCGGCAGGCAGCCGATCAGGACGGTCGCGCCGCCCATCATCAGAAGGCTGACCACGAGCAGCCGCTTGCGGCCCAGCCGGTCGCCGTAGTGACCGAAGATCAGGCCGCCGAGAGGCCGGGCGGCGAAGCCGACGGCGTACGTGAGGAACGCGAGCAGCGTGCCGGTCAGGGCGTCCTCGGCCGGGAAGAACAGCTTGTTGAACACGAGTGCGGCGGCCGAGCCGTAGAGGAAGAAGTCGTACCACTCGATCGTGGTGCCGATCAGGCTGGCGCTGACGACCTTGCCGATCGGGGTCCGTGTTTCGTTGGCCACGGGGAACTCCTCGGGTGGGGGGTGCGGCCAACATATGATGTGACGCATGTCACTCCTATGGCCGGTCGGCACATACCTCACCCGTCGGTTATGTGGCTCCGGAGGCGGTACAGGCGCAGGGCGAGCTGGATCTCCAGGGCGCGCTCCGGCTCCTGCCAGTCCGGTCCCAGGAGCTGGGCCACCCGGTCGAGCCGCTGGGTCACCGTGTTCACGTGGATGTGCAGGGCGTCGGCCGTACGCGACAGCGAGCCGCCCGCGCCGAAGTAGGCGGTCAGGGTCCTGATCAGCGCCGTCCCGCGCCGCCCGTCGTAGTCTAGGACGGGGCCGAGGGCGGACGTCAGGAAGCCCGATACGTCCCGCCCCTCGCCCATCAGCAGGCCGACGAAGCCGAGTTCCTCCGCGCTCGCGCCGTGCCCGGACCGCCCGAGCGCGATCAGGGCGTCCGCGCAGCGCTGCGCCTCGCGGTAGGCGGCGGACACGGCGGAGGAGACGGTCCCCGCCGCCCGCGCGGCCCCCGCGGTGGCGGGACGGCCGAGCGAGGAGCTCAGCTCGCGGGCGACGCGGCGCGCGACCGCGCCGGGTTTGTCCCCCGGGAGCAGCAGCACGACCTCGTCCCCGCGCGTGGTGGCCAGACCGTGGGCGAGCGCGGCCTGCGACGACGCCCAGAAGGCGGCGCGCTCCCGCTGCCCCTCGTGGCGGGTGACGACGAGCACGTGCGGCCGGTCGAGGTCCACGCCCAGCCTGCGCGCCCGGTCACCGAGCCCGGTGAGGTCGGGCCGGGAGATCAGGTCGTCGAGCAGCTCGCCGCGCACCCGGCCCTCGGCCTCGGCCACGCTGCGCCGGAACAGCAGCAGCAGCGCGGTGACGATCGCGGCCCGCTCCAGGATGCGCTGGTCGGCGGCGGCCACGAGCTGCTCGGTCCGCAGCACCAGCGTGCACAGCGGCGCCGCCCCCACGTCCACCGACGCCACGTAGGCGCCGCCCCGTTTGACCGTACGGCCGAGCGCGCGTGAGGACTGGGCGGCGTCGAAGACTCCGGCGTCGAGGTCGGCGGCCTGGCCCACCAGCGGGCGCCCCTCGTCGTCGAGGACTGTGACGGTGCCTCCGAGCACCTCGGTGACGACCGCGGCGACGTCCTCCACGCCGCCGCCGCGAAGCACCAGCCCGGTCATCCGGTCGTGCGCGTCTGCCGCCCGCTCGATGGCCTCGCTGTGCGCGCTGATCACGGTGTTGGCGCCGCTCAGCTCGGCGAGGGCCGCCCGCGTCTCCTGGAGCAGCCGCGCGGTGTCGATCGCGACCGCGGCGTGCGCGGCCAGCGAGCAGAGCAGCGCCACCTCCTCCTGGACGAAGGGCCGGGCGCTCCGGTTGGCCGCGAACAGCACACCGATGACCTGCGTGCCGAGCCGCAGCGGCACGCCGAGGATCGCGACCAGGCCCTCCTCGTGCACCGCCTCGTCGATCGTGAGCGTGTGGCGCAGCCGCTCGTCGGCGAAGTAGTCCGCCGTGTTGTACGGCGTGCCCGACTGGGCGACCAGCCCGCCGAGCCCCGCTCCCATCGCGAGCCGCAGTTCGCGGAAGCGCGCCGAGATGGAGCCGTCGGTGACCCGCATGCAGGTGTCGCCGCGCTCGGGGTCGTGCAGCGTCATGTAGGCGATGTCGGTGGACAGCAGACGCCTGGCCCGCTGCACGATCGCCTCCAGCACGGCGTCGAGGTCGGTCAGCCCGGCCAGGTCGCCCGCGGTGTCGAAGAGCGCCGACAGCTCGGCCTCGCGCTTGGCCCTCCTGCGCAGCATGGCCCGGACCTTCAGGGCCGCTACCTTGTCCTCCTCGAGCGCGGTCGTGTCGAGGCCGGCCGCGCGGGCCTGGAGCACCGGCCCCTCGAACTCCACGGCCGAGGCCTCACGGGCGAGGAGTTCGAGATAGACGTTCACCTCAGCGTGCGCTCCATCCTCCGTCGAGCGGAATCGAGGCTCCGGTGATGAACGAGCCCTGTGGACCGCAAAGATAGGCCACCAGCTCGGCGACCTCATCCGGCTCCACCAGGCGCTTGATCGCCGCGGGGGCCAGCATGATCTGCTCGACGACCTCGTCCGGGCCGATCCCGTGCGTACGCGCCTGCGCCGCGATCTGGTTCTCCACCAGCGGGGTCCGCACGTACGCGGGATTGACGCAGTTGGAGGTCACGCCGTGAGGGGCGCCTTCCAGCGCGATGACCTTGGACAACCCCTCCAGCGCGTGCTTGGCCGTCACGTACGCGGACTTGTACGGCGAGGCGCGCAGGCCGTGAACGGAGGAGATGTTGACGATCCGCCCCCAGCCGCGCTCGTACATGCCGGGCAGGACGGCCCTGGCGATCAGGAAAGGCGCCTCGACCATCACCTTGAGGATCTTGGCGAAGATCTCCGGCGGGAACTCCTCGATCGGCGCGACGTGCTGGAAGCCCGCGTTGTTGACGACGATGTCGGCCGTGAGGCGGACGTCCGGCGACGGCGCCTCCGGCGCCTGCCGGGTCGCCACGTCGCGCCAGGCGTGCAGGAAACTCGGGTCGGACAGATCGACGGCGACCGGGGTGCCACCGACCTCGGCGGCGACCTCGGCGGCGCTCTCGGCGTTCATGTCGGCGACCACCACGCGCGCGCCCGCGGCCGCGAGCCGGAGGGCGCACGCCCGGCCGATGCCACTGCCCCCGCCCGTGACCAGGGCCGTCCGCCCCTCAAGGCTCGTCATGACGACCAACCCTAGGAATCACAAAGCGACCGGCCCATGGTGGCCGTGGACATATATCGGTCCCCTTCTATGTGGTCGAGGCGCCGTGGCGGGCGTGTCGTGGTCCGGCGCCGTGGTCCGCGCGGGGCCGTGGGCGCGGGTCACGCGGGCCGGGTCATGGACAGGGCGTCGAGGATCTCGTCGAGCTGCTTCTCGGTGAGCGTGCCGTCGGCTACGTGACCGCGTTCGACGACCACCTGGCGGATCGTCTTGCGCTCGGCGAGGGCCTGCTTGGCGATCTTGGCGGCCTCCTCGTACCCCAGGTAGCGGTTCAGCGGGGTGACGATCGACGGGGACGACTCGGCGTACTCCCTGAGCCGGTCCACGTTGGCGGTGATCCCGCGCACGCACCTGTCGGCGAGCAGCCGCGAAACGCTCGCGAGCAGCCGGATCGACTCCAGCGCGTTGCGGGCCATCACCGGGAGCATCACGTTGAGCTCGAACGCGCCGGAGGCGCCCGCCATCGTGATGGTGGCGTCGTTGCCGATCACCTGCGCGGCGACCATCGTGACCGCTTCCGGGATCACCGGGTTGACCTTGCCCGGCATGATCGATGATCCGGGCTGGAGGTCGGGCAGGTTGATCTCTCCGAGCCCGGCCCGCGGGCCCGACCCCATCCAGCGCAGATCGTTGGCGATCTTGTTGAGGGACACGGCGATCACCTTGAGCGCGCCGGACAGCTCGACCAGGCCGTCCCTGGCGCCCTGCGCCTCGAAGTGGTCTCTGGCCTCGGTGAACGGCAGGCCGGTCGAGCGGCTCAGCTCCTCGATCACCCTGCCGGCCCAGGCCGGATCGGGCGTGTTGATTCCGGTGCCGACCGCGGTGCCGCCCAGCGGCAACTCGGTGAGCCGGGGGAGCACCGCCTGGATCCGCTCGATGCCCAGTTCCATCTGCGTGGCGTATCCACGGAACTCCTGGCCGAGCGTGACCGGGGTGGCGTCCATCAGGTGTGTCCTGCCGGACTTCACGACGTCGGCGAACTCGACCGACTTCTCCTCGAGCGCGGTCGCGAGGTGCTCGAGCGCGGGGGTCAGGTCGTGGGTGACCGCCTGGGTGGCCGCGATGTGGATCGACGAGGGGAACACGTCGTTGGACGACTGCGAGGCGTTGACGTGGTCGTTGGGGTGGACAGGCCGGCCCAGCCGCTCCTCCGCGAGGGTGGCGATCACCTCGTTGGCGTTCATGTTGGACGAGGTCCCGGAGCCGGTCTGGAAGACGTCGACGGGGAACTGGTCGTTCCACCGCCCGGCCGCGACCTCGTCCGCCGCCTCCCGTACGGCCCGCGCCATGTCCTCGTCGAGGATTCCGTACGCGGCGTTGACGGTGGCGCAGGCGGCCTTGATGTGGCCGAGCGCGGAGATGTGCGCGGGTTCGAGGCCCCGCCCTGAGACGGGGAAGTTCTCCACGGCCCGCTGGGTCTGCGCCCGCCATTTGGCCGCGGCGGGTACCCGAACCTCACCCATGGAGTCGTGCTCGATCCGGAAGTCGTCCATGTCCCAGTCCTATCAAGACCACGGAGGACCGCTTCGCCCGGCCGGTGAAGGAACGGGCGATGTCCATGCCTTGTCATGTCCTGACTTATCCGGCAAAGTCGCCTTGACTTTCGCGAGCAAGGGGATGGCGACCGGGGAGGGCGGGTGCGACGTCCGCGGGTGAAGCCCGAACATCAGCCGTACCGCTCCGGCGAGCGCACGGTCCGGATCGGAGGGGAGATCTACGGGCTGGCCTCGGAGATCTCCGACCCGTACGGCTGCGCCTGGGCGGCCCTGGAACTCATGGACGGCAGCAGGGACCGGCAGACGGTCGTCGAGTGCCTCCGGCGGCGGTTCCCCGGGCGGGATGTCGAAGGGGTCGTGGACACGCTGCTGGCCTCCGGGCACGTCGAGGACGCGGACGCGCCGGTGCCCGAGCAACTCGACGCGCGGCAACGCGCGAGATACAGCAGGAACGCCGACTACTTCCGGTGGATCGACCTGCGGCCGAGGGAACATCAGTGGGAGCCGCAACTACGGCTGCGGCGGTCCCGCGTCGTCGTGCTCGGCATGGGCGGCACCGGCTGCCACGCGGCGTGGGCGCTCGCCGCGGCGGGTGTGGGCGCGATCCACTGCGTGGACCCCGACGAGGTGGAGCTGTCGAACCTGAACCGGCAGATGCTCTTCGGCGAGGCCGACATCGGCCGGGCGAAGGTGGAGGCCGCTCTCGCCCGCATGCGAGAGATCAATTCGGACATCGAGATAACGGGTGAGATCCGGCGGATCGGCAGCCAGGAGGAGTTGTCCGAGCTGATCGCGGGCTGCGACGTCCTCGCTCTGTGCGCCGACGAGCCGCGCGTACAGGGAGGGATCCGGCGCTGGGCGAACCGGGCGTCCGCGGCGGCGGGGATCCCCTGGGTCGGCGGGGGATATGCGGGGCCGCAGGTGTCGGTGGGGGTCTTCGCGCCGGGCTATCCCTGCTTCGAGTGCTTTCTCGCGGAAGGGAAGGAACGCGGCCACGTGACCGACTTCGCGTGGCCCGGCGTGATCGCCACGTCCGCCGGGATCTCCGGCCTCCTCGTCGCCCAGGGCGTGATCACGTTGCTCACCGGCGTGCCCGAGGTCCCTCCCGGCTATGTGCACGGCGTGAATCTGGTGGCTCCTGATGATCGTGTCTACGTGCGGTATCCGTCCCGGGGCGACTGCGTCGTCTGCGGCCGCGACTAGATCTTGACTCACCTGTGGAATTTGCTGATCGTGAGCCTTGACGAGACCCCGAGAGAAGGGCCGTGCCGTGAAGTCGGACGACATCGTTCCCGATCTCCCCGATGAGGGCGAGAGCGAGAAGAAGGAACAGATCCTGATCCGCAGGCTCGACAAGATCGAGACGACGGGATGGCCGGCCAGCAACGGTAACTCGAACTGACGGCCGTACGGATGGACGGTGGACACGCCGGAGGCCGGCGTGTCCACCGGCACGTTTCCGCCGGTTCGGGTTCCGGGGGAACGGCAGGAGTGGATCGGGACGACGGGCCGCCGAGCCGAAAGGGAGACATGGATTTCGTCGACACTGTGCGGAACGCGCCGGCGCGAACGCTTTCCGTCGAGGCCTATCAGGCCGAGTTCGCCGAGGTGTACGCGTCGGTGGCGGAGCCGGCGATCAAGCTGGAGCGGGCCCAGCACTTCGACGAGGAGGACTTTCCGAGCTGGGTCGCGTTGCAGGAGGGCGACTGGGATCGCTCGCTCGCGCTGCTCAGGGAGACACGGGAATCACTGATCGAGTACTACCGCAGACATGCCGAGTTCCGGCGGGTCCGGATCGTCGAGACCCCGCTCACGCCGTACATGCGATGGGAGATGCACGCGTTCGTCGAGCGGGTGGCGGCGGGTGAGCGGATCCGGGTGCTGCCCGGATCGGCGGTGGCCGAGATGGAACGTGCCGCACCGCTGCCCGAGCTGGTGATCCTCCGGGGGGACCGGATGTACGAGGTCCTCTACGACGAGAGCGGCGTGCACACGGGTGCCCGGCGCATCATCGACCCCGACGTGGTACGCCACACGCGCGCCGTGCTGTCCTCCCTCTTCGAGCGGAGCGAGGAACTGATGACCTTCTTCACGCGGGAGGTCGCCCCCACCGCGATGAAGTAGCGCGTTCCCTAGCCGCTCAGCGCGGTCATGGCGAGGACGACCAGGACGAGGAACGCGACGACCGCGAGCCCCATCAGCAGGAGCACCCGGATCCGGCCGCCCCGGTCAGGTGCCGGGGTGGCGTGCATGGCGAACAGGTCCGTGCCGAGGCCACCCCCCGGTACGCCCCCCGGTCCGCCTGCTGGTCCGCCTGCCGGTCCGGCGGCGGGTGCCTGGGGCAGGTGCGCGACGGGCATCTGGGTGGCGGGCGGCGGCGGTCCCTGGACGCGCGGCGCCAGGCCGGGCAGCCGGCCCGCGACGGTCGTGTCATCGCGTCCGCCCGCGTCCGCCGCGCCTCCGACCCGTCCCGCTGCCGGTCCCGCTGCCGGTCCGGGTCCCTGCCATGCGGGTCCCGGCTGCGCGGAAGGCGCCGGCGGTGCCGCGTGGGCCGAAGGTACCGGAGGCATCGGCGGTGCGGCGGGTGCGGGGCTCTGCGGCGGTCGGGCCGGATCGGGGGCGGGCGGCCGCGCGGATCCCGGGCCGGGCGGCAGGCGGAGCCCGGCCTTGGGACGGATGACCACCATGGTCTGGTCGGCCTGGTACTCCCCGGCGGGCGGCTCGGACCCGGCGTCCTCGTATCCCGCCGGGGCCTCCGCATCCGTGCGCTTCCTGGGCCGCTCGCGCTCCAGCTGCTTCACCGGCGGGGTGGCGACCGGCGTCGCGCCGACGGGCGTGTCGGCCACCGTGCGCAACATCGCCGCCGCGCGTTCCGGCGTGAGCCGTACGGTGTGGTCCTTCTCCAGCAGGCCGTCGAGAACGGGCCGGAGCCGACCGGCCTGGGTGGGCGGGTCGGCGGACTCCGTCATCAGCGCGCTGAGGGTCTCGGCGACCGAGGCCCGCTCGTACGCCGGCCGGCCCTCGACCGCGAAGTACAGGGTCGCGCCGAGCGACCAGAGGTCGGACTCGGGCCCCGTGTGATCTCCGCGGGCCCGCTCCGGCGCGGTGTAACCGGGAGAGCCGATCACCATGCCGGTCTTGGTCAGGGCGCTGTCGCCCTCCGCCTTGGCGATCCCGAAGTCGGTCAGCACGACCCGGCCGGTCTCGGTGATCAGCACGTTGCTCGGCTTCACGTCCCGGTGCAGGACGCCCTGGAGGTGCGCCGCGCGGAGCGCGGCGAGCAGATCGAAGCCGACCTCGGCCACCAGCCGGGGCGGCAACGGCCCCTCGTCCTCGATGACCTGCTCGAGGGACCTGCCCTCGACGAGCTCCATGATGATCCACGGACTGCCGTCGACCTCGATCGCGTCGTAGATCGTGGCGACGGAGGGGTGGCTGACCCGGGCGGCGGCGCGGCCCTCACGGATCATGCGTTCTCGTAGCTCCCGCCGCTGCCCGGCGCTGAGCGACGGGTCCTGGCGGATCTCCTTGACGGCGACGTCACGCCCCAGCGTGCGGTCGAAGGCCCGCCAGACGGTGCCCATCGTGCCGCGTCCCAGCGTGGTGGTCAGTTCGTACCGATCGATGAGCAGCCTGCTCCCCATGAGAAGAAAGATAGCGATTCCTCCTCGCGGAACGCTTTCTGGTTAGTTGAGAAAATTTCTCGGCCAGAAACGCCGGGGCAGGATCACCTGGATGACCGTGCGCAACCTCTGCGCCATCGAGTTCCGCGTCTTCGGGCGCTCGGACGGCTTCCGGTGGACCCCTTCGGTGGGACGGCGCCGCTGGGCGGGGATCCCGGTCATGTCCTCGCGGAGCTCGCGCGGGAAGCTGTGCGGGGACGTCCTCACCACGGGGCGCGACTCCGCGCGGTGCTGGCCCCGGTGCGTGGGCCTGCGGATCGCGGGCGGCAGGGCGGGCGGGGGTGAAGGCCGGACGGGCCGGTGCGTGATCGGCTCCTCCCCGGTGCCTCCCGCGGCGATGCGCGCGAGCGCCACCGCGGCCCGCACTCCGTCGAGCCTGGCGTCCGGGTCGAT
Organism: Microtetraspora glauca; assembly: GCA_001570385.1. GTDB lineage: Bacteria > Actinomycetota > Actinomycetes > Streptosporangiales > Streptosporangiaceae > Microtetraspora > Microtetraspora glauca. Next base: position 166,094 of record BBYL01000020.1, read on the forward strand.
CTGCAGCAGGCCGCGCAGGACCGGCGCGAGGGGGCCAGCCCGCTCCATCGGAATCGGCGCGCCGCTGGTCAGCGCGGCCAGCGCGGCCGCGGCCGTACGGCGGCCGTGCAGGCCACGGCCCTCGACCGCGGTGTACAGCGTGGCGCCGAGCGACCACAGGTCGGCGGCCGGGCTCGCCTTGGCGCCCAGGACACGCTCGGGCGCGATGTAACCGGCGGAGCCGAGCACGATGCCCGCCTGAGTGATGGAGACATCCCCTTCGAGAGCGGCCAGCCCGAAGTCGGTCAGGACGGACCTGTCGTCGGTCACGAGCACGTTGCTCGGCTTCACGTCCCGGTGCAGGATGCCCTTCGCGTGGACGGCACGCAGGGCGCCGAGCACCTGCCGGCCGATCTCGGCCACCCGCTGGGGCGGCAGCGGGCCCTCCCGCCGGACGAGCTCCTCCAGGGACTGCGCCCGGAGGAGCTCCATCACGATCCACGGCCGGTCGTCCTCGGTGATGACGTCGAAGACCGTGATGACCGACGGGTGGGCGACCATGGCGGTCGCCCGGCCCTCGCGTTCGGTCCGCGCGCACAGCTCAGCCCGCAGGTCCTCGTCCAGGACGAGCGGGAGCCGTACCTCCTTGACCGCCACGTCACGGTCGAGCAGCTCGTCGCGTGCGCGCCAGACGGTGCCCATGCCGCCGCGCCCGACCGGCTCGACAAGCCGATACCTCGCGGCGAGCTGGTATCCGGACGGCGCACGCATGGGTGGCAGCTTACCGATTTGTGCAATGCGACCTGTAGAGACCATGCCGCGAAATTGTTGAGATCTTTTGTCATATCTACTGACTCATGATTTGACACGAGCGTGAAGGAGCCGGGGCGCTCGGAGGCTCCTTCGCAAGGAACTTCCTCCGAGTAGAAAACCGACCACCCCTCGCCGCTGTGAACAAAGTAATCGAATGACAGCTGAGAGTAATGTCCCGCCCATGCCCGGAATCGATCACGAGATGCCCATCGAGTTCATCCGCAACAGCCCCATGACCGCTGTGGAACTCCTCCGCGACGCCGCCGGCGTCCAACCGCCCCCATTCGCCACCGCCGCCGTCGAAGCCGTCGACTGCACCCAACTCGCCCCGGTGGAGTTCCGTGCCGACTCCGTCGTCGTCCTGCGCGACACCGAAGGCGCCGCCCAACTCGCGCTGATCGTGGAGGTACAGAACCGTCACGACACACGAAAGCGATACAGCTGGCCGGTCTACGCCACCGCCCTCCGCGCACGCCTGGAGTGCGCCACCGCCCTGATGGTCATCTGTCCCGATCCGCCGATGGCACGCTGGAGCGAACAGCCCATATCGCTCGGCCCCAGCGGCACCATCACCCCACTGGCCGTCCACCCCGGCCGCATCCCACTGATAACCGACCCCGACCGGGCACGCACCTGCCCCGAACTGGCCGTACTGTCCGCCACCGCACACGCCGAACGACCAGAGATCGGACTGGCATTGGAAGCCATGGTCGCGGCGCTGGAGACGCTGGACGAGGAACGGGCCAAGCTATATTTCAACTACGTGTTCTCCGTGCTACCCACAGTGGCGCGCAAGCATCTGGAGGAGATCGTGACCACGACGAGCCACGACTACGAGAGCATGGCCGGTCAGTACCTGTCCCACTGGGTCGACCAGGGCCGCCAAGAGGGCCTTCAGGAGGGCCGTGCGGAGGGCCTTCAGGAGGGCCTTCAGGAGGGCCGCGCTGAGGGTGAGGCGGCGGCGATCTTGGCCGTGCTCGACGCCCGGGGGCTGGAGATCTCCCCTGATGCCCGTGACCGGATCACGCGTTGCTCCGACCTGCACCAGTTGGAGGCCTGGATTCGCCGGGCGGTGACTGTGACGTCCGCGGACGACATCTTCACCTGAGCCCGAGGACGCAGATGGCGCAAGGGTGCTGACGGTGGCGGGGCGTCTGGTCGCATGCCGCAGACAGGACGACATGACCCCGCGCGTAGGCCCCTTCCTTGATCAGAAAGGGCCTACGCCCTGGAGTCGTCTCAGTGAGCCGGACCCCGGACCGCCACGTCAGTCATAGGGCGAGAGGTGGTGTCCGGGTCAGGCCTTCCGGCCGATGGACAGGACCGGACCGGTGGTGTCCTGGAAGAAGTCGTTGCCCTTGTCGTCCACGACGATGAAGGCGGGGAAGTCGACGACCTCGATCTTCCAGACGGCCTCCATGCCGAGCTCGGGGTACTCCAGGACCTCGACCTTCTTGATGCAGTCCTGCGCGAGGCGCGCGGCGGGGCCGCCGATCGAGCCCAGATAGAACCCGCCGTACTGCGCGCAGGCGTCCGTGACCTGCTTGGACCGGTTGCCCTTGGCCAGCATGACGAACGAGCCGCCCGCGGCCTGGAAGCGCGCCACGTACGAGTCCATGCGCCCGGCCGTCGTCGGGCCGAACGATCCGGAGGCGTACCCCTCGGGGGTCTTGGCCGGGCCGGCGTAGTAGACGGCGTGGTCCTTCAGGTACTGGGGCATCTCCTCGCCCGCGTCCAGCCGTTCGGCGATCTTCGCGTGCGCGATGTCGCGGGCGACGACGAGGGGGCCGGTGAGGGAGAGCCGCGTCTTGACCGGATACTTCGTGAGCTCGGCGAGGATCTCGGTCATGGGGCGGTTGAGGTCCACGCTGACGACGTCGTCCGAGAGGTGTTCGTCGGTGGTGTCGGGGAGGAACCGCGCCGGATCGGTCTCCAGCCGCTCCAGGAAGACGCCCTCGGGCGTGATCTTCGCCAGTGCCTGCCGGTCGGCGCTGCAGCTCACCGCGATGGCCACCGGGCAGGACGCGCCGTGGCGCGGAAGCCGGATCACCCGTACGTCGTGGCAGAAGTACTTGCCGCCGAACTGGGCGCCGATGCCGAGCTTCTGGGTGAGCTCGAAGACCTTCTTCTCGAGTTCGAGATCGCGGAAGCCGTGCCCGCTGGTCGACCCCTCGGTGGGGATGCCGTCCAGGTAGCGGGCCGAGGCGTACTTGGCGGTCTTGAGGGCGAACTCGGCGCTGGTGCCGCCCACGACGACCGCCAGGTGGTACGGCGGGCAGGCCGCGGTGCCGAGCGAGCGGATCTTCTCCTCCAGGAACTGGAGCATCCGCTTCTCGTTCAGGACGGCCTTGGTCTCCTGGTAGAGGAACGACTTGTTCGCCGAGCCGCCGCCCTTGGCCATGAACAGCAGCTTGTACTCGTCGGCGTGGCCGTAGGGGTCCTCGGCGTACAGCTCGATCTGGGCGGGCAGGTTGTTGCCGGTGTTCTTCTCGTCCCACATGGTGAGCGGGGCCATCTGCGAGTAGCGCAGGTTCAGCTTGGTGTAGGCGTCGTACACGCCCCGGCTGATGTGCTCGGCGTCCCGGCCGTCGGTGAGGACGTGCCGGCCCCGCTTGCCCATGACGATCGCGGTGCCGGTGTCCTGACACATCGGCAGCACGCCGCCGGCGGAGATGCTCGCGTTCTTCAGCAGGTCGAGTGCGACGAACCGGTCGTTGCCGCTGGACTCGGGGTCCTCGATGATCTTCCGGAGCTGGGCGAGGTGGGACGCCCGGAGATAGTGCGAAATATCGTGGATCGCGGCTTCGGTGAGCAGGCGCAGCGCCTCCGGCTCGACCTCAAGGAACCTGCGGCCTGCCGCTTCGGTGATCCGTACCCCCTCTGTGGTGATCAGACGGTAATCCGTCTCGTCCGTGCCAAGCGGTAGCAGGTCGGTGTAGTCGAACTCGGGCATCGTCTTCGATCCTCTGGTGTCTCGCCTGTTCCTCCGAGCGGAGGATATGCCCGCGCGCGGGCGGGCGGCGCCGAGGGGGCCGCCGGCCGGTACGCGGTGCGAGCCCGATAAGGATGCCCACCACGACGACCGCGGCGCCGCCCACGTCCGCGAACGAGGGGACGCCCAGGCCGAGGACCACGGAGGTGACGAGGGCGCCGATCGGGATCATCCCGGCGAACAGCCCCGCCCGGTCCGGGCCGAGATGGGGGAGCGCGCTGTACCAGAGGAAGAACGCCACCGCCGTCACGACCACCGCCTGGTAGCCGAGCCCGAGCACCTCGGCCGCCGCCGGCGTCCGCAGCATCCCCGTCCCGTCCACAGCCAGCCCGATGACCAGCAGGAACGGCACCGCGAGCGCCGCTGAGTAGGCGGAGACCCGGATCGCCCCCAGCTTCGGCAGCAGGGGCAGGGCGAGCAGGGAGAAGCACACCTCGCAGGCGAGCGCGCCCAGCGACCAGAGCAGGCCGGGAAGGTTCCCGCTGCCCAGCCCGGTGGCCAGCGTCGCGCCCGCCACGACGACGAACGCCGACGCGAGGATCCTCGGTGAGGGCGCCGTGCGGGCCGCTCCCGCGAACAACGGGCCGAGCAGGGCCATGGCCACGGGCGCCGCGCCCAGGACGGTGCCGGCGAGGGTCGGGCCCGCCGCGGTCGCGGCCTCGATCAGGCACACGTTGAACACCACCAGCCCCGTCAGGGACAGCGTGGAGAGCAGGACGAACTCCCGCGGCGTGAGCCGTACGAACCCGAGGCCGCGATGACGGGCGGCGGCGAGCAGGACAGCGGCTCCGAGGGCGTAGCGCAGCGCCTGCCCGCCGTACACGGGGTAGGTCGCGATGAGGTCGGACACCGCGGTCAGGGTGCCCACCACGAACATCCCGGCCGCCGCGCTCGCCGCCGCCCGCCCGGTCGCGGCGGTGGTACTGGTTTCTGTGGTCACGGTTGGTGATGCTAGGAAGGCAATGGCTCTCTCAACGGGTCCAATCGGACATAGAAATCGAGGACCAATTGGCTGACCTGCATCTCGCGGTCGACCGGAGCGCGGGTGGGCTGGCCGGCCAGATCGCCAGGGAGCTCAGGGAGTCGATCCGTTCCGGCCGGCTCGTCAGGGGCGCCAGGCTGCCCGCCAGCCGCGATCTCGCCAGGGATCTCGGCCTGTCCCGCGGCGTCGTGGTCGAGGCGTACGAGCAACTCGTCGCGGAGGGCTTCCTGGAGGCCAGGGTGGGCGCGGGCACCCGTGTCGCCGCCGGGCCCGTCGGCCGCCCGCAGGAGGGGCGTTCCGGGGACCCTGGGACGACGTACTACGGCTACCGCCCGACTTCGCCGGATCTGACGGCGTTTCCGAGGCAGGCGTGGCTGGCGGCGATCCGGCACGTGCTGGCGACCCTGCCGGGCGACTTCCTGGACTACGGGGATCCCGGGGGTGTGCCCGAGCTGCGCGAGGAGCTGGCCGGTTACCTGCGCCGGGTGCGTGCGGCCGACGCGGACGCCGGGCAGGTGGTGATCGTCACCGGCGTCGCCCAGGGGCTGAGCCTGGTCGTGCGGGCGCTGGCGGAGGCGGGCGGCCGGGTCGCGCTCGCGGTGGAGGAGCCGACGAGCCCGCGACAGCTCCCGCTGCTCAGGCGGGCCGGCGCCGACCTGGCCGGGGTGCCGGTCGACGCCGAGGGGATCGACGTCGCCGCGCTCGCCCGGACGGGGGCGCGGGCGGTGCTGCTCACGCCCGCCCACCACTATCCGACCGGGGTGGTGTTGTCCCCGCGCCGCCGCGCGGATCTGATCGCGTGGGCCGCGGAGACGGGCGCGATCCTGCTGGAGGACGACTACGACGCCGAGTTCAGGTTCGACCGGGATCCCGTCGGCTGCCTGCAGGGGCTCGCCCCCGACCGCGTCGTGCTCGCCGGGAGCGTGAGCAAGTCCCTCGCTCCCGGCCTGCGCCTCGGCTGGCTCGTGGCGCCCCCGGACATCGCCCAGTCCGTACGGCGGGCCAGGGGGGAGCTCGATCTCGGCTCTCCGGTGATCGACCAGTACGCCCTGGCCCGGTTCATCCGGACCGGCGGGTACGACCGGCACCTGCGGCGGATGCGCAGGGAGTACCGGCGCAGGAGGGACGCGCTGGTCCGGGCGCTCGCCGAGCACCTGCCCGCGCTGAAAGTGCATGGCATCTCGGCCGGTCTGCACCTGTACGCGGAGCTTCCCGGAGGGTGGGACGAGCCGCGGGTCGCCGAGGCGGCGCGCGCGTGCGGCCTGACCGTCGATCCGGTGTCCTCCGCCCTCGTGATCGGCTTCGCCCGCCTCCCCGAGCACCGGATCGCCGAGGCCGTACGGGATCTCGGGGTGATGATAGATCGTCAGAATGTCTGGACATAGCCTTGACCCGAGGGTGCGCCGTCCGGAATGTTGGATGGGCGACGCGTGCGGCCTCTCAACGAGGCGTGTGGGCCTCTCGACGAGGTGTTCTCTCAACGAGGAGACGAGATGACGTACATACCCGCGGGTTCCGCGCCCTCCGGCCAGTGGAACCTGGAGATCACCCCTGACCTGGCGGGATGGGTGTACTGCGGCCTGCGGGTCGCCGATCTCGCGGGCGAGCCGGTTCGGTTCGAGACCGGCTCGGAGGAGATGCTGGTCGTGCCCCTGTCCGGATCCTGTGAGGTCGTCGCGGACGGCGTACGGCTGGAGCTCCAGGGGCGGCGGTCGGTCTTCGACGGGGTCACCGACTTCGCGTACCTGCCGGTCGGGGCGTCGGTGCGCCTGGCCGGCGAGGGCCGGATCGCGCTGCCGTCGGCCCAGGCGACCCGGCGGCTGCCCGTGCGGTACGGCCCGGCGGACGCGGTGCCGGTCGAGACCAGGGGCGGCGGGGTGGCCACCCGGCGGATCAACAACTTCTGCGCGCCGGAGGTGTTCGAGTGCGACCGGCTCATGGCCGTGGAGGTGATCACCCCGGGCGGCAACTGGTCGTCGTACCCACCGCACAAGCACGACGCGCCGGGCGAGCACGAGGCCGTGCTGGAGGAGATCTACTACTACGAGGGCGGTCCCGGCTACCAGCGGGTGTACAGCTCGCCGGGCAACCCCATCGACGTGCTGGCCGAAGTGAACTCCGGTGACGTGGTCCTCGTGCCGTACGGCTACCACGGGCCCTCGATGGCGTCCCCGGGCTACGACCTGTACTACCTCAACGTCCTCGCGGGGCCGGGCGAGCAGCGGTCCATGGCCTTCTCCGACGACCCCAGGCACGCGTGGATCCGCGAGACGTGGGCGACGTCATGAGGGTGCCGTGAGGACGTCATGAGACAGGCGGCGGCGTTCTGGAGACGCCCGGGAGAGCGCCGGGGCGTCATGAGGCCGTCAGCGACGACGCGCGCGGCTGGAAGCCGCGGGCGAGGACGATGATCACCGCGGCCAGCGCGAGCGGCGCGGCGAACGCGACCCGATAGTCGGCGGCCTCGGCGATGCCGCCGACCAGGGCCGCCCCCACGATGAAGCCGACGTAGTTGAACATGTTGACCCGGGCGATGGCCACACCGGTCCCGGCCGGGTCGAGGCGCCCGGCAGCCGAGAACGACTGCGGGGCGACCACCGACAACCCGACCCCGGTGAGGGCGAAGCCCGCGATGGCGAGCGGCTCGGTGGGCGCGGCGACAATGGCCACGAAGCCGAGCGTGGCGACCGCGCCGCCGATCCTGACGATCACCGCCGGGCCGTACCTCCGGACGGCGAGGTCTCCGCCCACCCTGACCAGGAACGTCGTGGCCTGGTAGGCGCCCAGCGCCAGGGGCACCACGGACGCCGAGGCATGCATGATCTTGTCCATGAAGACCGAGCCGAAGTTGGAGATCGACGCGTCGCCCACATAGAGGAAGGCCATGGCCAGGCACAGCGGGATGATCGGCTTCCAGGGGAACCGCGCCTTGGTCAGGGCGACCTCCTGGGCCACGTGCTCCTCCTCGGGAAGGCAGAGCCAGCGCGCGGCGACGACCGCGACCGCGGCGCCCGGCGCCATGACGATCGCGAAGGTGACCGCGAGGTCCAGGTCGAGTTCGGCGGCCGCCGACGCCCACAACGCCCCGACGACCGCCGCCGCGCTCCACAGTGCGTGGAACCCGGTCAGTACGGCACGGCCGTACCGGCGCTCGACCGCGACGCCCTGCATGTTCATGCCCGCGTCCACGCCGCCGAGGCCGACGCCGAACAGCACGAGGGCCACCACGAAGAGGGGGACCGTGGGGGCGAGACCGGCCAGCACCACGGCGGCGCACGTCAGCGGCTGGAAGGCGCGCAGGATCCGCCGGCTGCCGAAACGCGCGGCGAGCGTGCCGGCCAGCACGCTGCCCGCGCCCGCGATCACCGGGACGATGAGCAGCAGGATGGTCAGCTCGCCGTCGCTCAGGCCATGCTTGCGCTGGAGCGCGGCGACCTGCGTGAGCAGCGTCGCGAACGTGAGGCCCTGGACGAAGAAGACGGCGAACGTGGCGAGCCGCGCCTGCCGGTCACGCTCGGTGGGCCGCGATGGAGACGATGGCGGCGTGGGCGTCGGCAACGCGGCCTCCGAGGGGGGAAACGTGAGGGGCGTTCAGGTTATGCCGCGCTGATCACGTGGTCAATGGTCCCGGCACATGCTGATGGCCCCCCGCCTCCGGGCCCTCTGCCCCACGGCCGTCATGTGTGTCCCACGGCCGTCGTACGGTCGCCCGTACGCCGGTGGGCGACGGCGGCCGGCCGAACCTGGTGGATACGGCGGCATGGCCCGGGGAAGATCGTGCCGCCGGTGGGGGTTCCTTCGCGCGCGACACCACTTAGGCTCGACATGTGAGCTTCGAGTCCCGCGCGAACAACTGGATCTCCGCTTTCCTGGGTTCCGGATTGCCCGGAGCCAAAGACCCGGCCGGGCCCTCCCCGGCCGAGCTGCGCGCGTCCGACGCCGACAGGGAGCAGGTGATCGGCCTGCTCAGGGACGCCGTCACCGACGGGCGGCTCACCATGGCCGAGCACGAGGAGCGGGTCGAGCGGGCGTACGCCGCCCGCACGCTGGGCGACCTCGTCGGCCTCACCGCCGATCTCGTCCCGCCGGAGGGCCAGCCGTTCCTCATGGACGGCCGCCCGGTGGTCGCCCTCTTCCGTACGGAGAACCGGGCGGGCCGCTGGGTGGTGCCCTCGGAGGTGCCCGTCACCTCGCTCGGCGGGCGGGTCACGATGGACCTGTGCGAGGCGCTGCTCCAGACCCGCCGGGTGGTGGTGCGGCTCGCCGTGATGGCCGGGACCGTGACCCTGATCGTGCCGGAGGGCGTCCGCGTCGTGAGCGCCCCGGACGCTCGGATCAAGGCGTTCCACGACGAGGTACGAGCGGGCCTGGCGGATGATCGAGACCGATCATGCCCGGTACGCGCCGGGGTTGCGGGCCGGGCTCACCACGCTGACGCCGCTCGCGCCGGGACCGGCGGGACGCGACGTGAGCTCCACCGCGCGGCATGCCTTCGGCGCGGTCGCGGCCGCGCTCCCGGCTGAACCCGCGACGCTCGCGCTCCTTGTGATCCACGAGTTCCAGCACGTCAAGCTGGGCGCCGTGCTGGACATCCTCGATCTCTACGACGAGACCGACAGGCGGCTCTACTACGCGCCCTGGCGGGACGATCCCCGGCCCTTGGAGGGACTGCTCCAGGGCACCTACGCGCACGTCGCGGTCACCGACTTCTGGCGGGTGCGGCGCCTGGACGCCCCGGACCAGGGGGAGACGCACTTCGCCCGCTGGCGGGCGCACACCGCGGAAGCGATCGAAACGCTCGCGGCCTGTGGTGCGATGACGCAGGTGGGAGATCTGTTCGTGGCCGGAATGCGGCGGTCGGTCACGCCCTGGCTGAGCGAGCCCGTCCCACCGGACGCGGAAGAGGCCGCCGCCAGGTCGGCGCGGGATCACCAGGCGAAATGGATCGTTCGCGCCGAGAACTGACGCCCGGCCGGCGCGCGTAATGTAACGTCCTTGCAGCTTTCCTTTCGAGACTTTTCTCACGTAGGTCGAGGTTCCTATAGTGAGGATCTCGGAAGGAAGGAGGCGAATGACCGCGTCACGACCCGACGGGGACCCCCAGGAGCCGTATTTCTTCCTGAGTTACGCGCACGTCCCGCCGTATGACGTCACCGACGGCAGTGATTCCAACCGGTGGGTCGAAAAGCTCTTCAGAGAGCTCTGCCAGCACATCATGCACCTGACGGAGGTCCCGTCGGGGGCGGCCGGATACATGGATCGCGAATTACGGACAGGCGACAACTGGAAAGAGAAGATCTCGGAGCGCCTTTCCACCTGCCGGGTCTTCGTGCCGCTCTATTCCCCACGCTACTTCGAGAGCGATCAGTGCGGCAGAGAATGGGCGGCCTTTCTGGAACGCGGACGCGGCCGCTCCGATCTGGGGCTGCCGATTCCGGACGCCATCGTCCCCGCGATATGGACCCCCATACGGCCGACCAGGATGCCCGCGGCGGCGCAGACGATCCAGTTCAACCACGCCGACCTCGGCGCGCGGTACGTCGAGGAGGGCTTCTACGGGATCATGAAGCTGAACAGGTACCGGACCCATTACCAGGCCGCCACCATGGAGCTGGCGAAACGGATCGTCGAGGTCGCACGGAACTCGCCCATGCCCCGGGGCCACATCCGTGACTACACCACGGTGCCGAGCGCGTTCGAGGACAACACCGCGGAGCGGCCGATCACGGTCACGGTCCTGGCGCCCGACGAGGATCACCTGCCCCCGGGGCGGAGGGCGTACCACTACGGGCGGAAGCCGCAGGAGTGGGATCCCTTCCGCACGTCCAACGGGGCCCGCCCGCTGGCCGACCACGCGATGGAGCTGGCTCGCGCGCGTGGATACCTGCCGGAGGTGGGAGCGCTCGACCAGCACGCCGAGGCGCTCTCCGCGGACGAGCCGCGCTCGCCCGCGGTGATGCTCGTCGATCCGTGGGCCACCACCATGGACGACTGCCGCGCCTCCCTCCGGGGCATCGACCGTCCCGGGCGTCGGTGGATCACCGTGATGGTGCCCTGGAACAGGGAAGACGCGCAGACCATGGCGAACGAGGCACGACTGAAGGTGTGCCTGCGAGAGGCGCTCGGCAACAAGCTCACCGAGCCGGACGCGGTGCCCGACGTGCCCACGCTCGACTCCTTCAGAAACACGCTGCCGGAGGTCCTGAACAGGGCGTCGCAGCACTACCTGAAACGGGCTCCCGCCTATCCGCCGGCGGGTCCGTCGACCGACAGACCGAGGCTGATCGGGCCGGAGGAGTGATCACATGAGCGAGGGCCGGATCGTCACCTTCTACTCCTACAAGGGCGGTACCGGGCGGACGATGGCGCTGGCCAACACGGCCTGGATCCTGGCGAGCAGCGGACTGCGCGTACTGATCGTCGACTGGGACCTCGAATCGCCAGGATTGCACAAATTCTTCCGGCCCTTTCTCGAACCTGGGATCATGGGCGCGACCACCGGCGTGATCGACCTCATCACCAACTACCAGTGGGCCGCCATCAGGAACGAGGAACGCCCGGGCGACTGGCACAAGGCGTACGCGCGGGTGGAGCCGCACGCGGTCTCCCTGGACTGGGCGCATTTTCCCGAGGGGGGCACCCTCGACCTCATCTCCGCCGGGCGGCAGAACCGTGACTATTCCTCCCTGGTGTCCAATTTCGACTGGGACAACTTCTACGACCGGCAGGGCGGGGGTCAGTTCTTCGACGCGCTGCGCGCCGACATGAAGGCGTGCTACGACTACACCCTCATCGACAGCCGTACCGGCCTGAGTGACATCGCGGAGATCTGCACCGTGCAGATGCCGGACGTGCTCGTCACCTGCTTCACCCTGTCCGACCAGGGCATAGACGGGGCCTCGGCGGTCGCCAGGCACATCGACGAGCGCTATCGCGACCGGGCCATCCGGATCCTGCCCGTACCGATGCGGGTGGACATCGGCGAGAAGGAGAAATGCGACGCGGGGCGCAGCCTCGCCCGCCGGAAGTTCGACCGGTTCCCCAACGGGATGGCCGTCGAGGACCGCAACCACTACTGGGGCGCGGTCGAGGTGCCGTACATGCCCTTCTACGCCTTCGAGGAGACGCTCGCCACGTTCGGTGACGAGCCGAACCGGCCGGGGTCGATGCTCGCCGCCTTCGAACGGCTCACCTCCGCGATCACCGAGGGAGCGGTCACGTCCTTCCCGTCGATGGACGAATCCATCCGGATGCGGCATCTCGACCTGTTCGTACGGCGGCACGCCGGGCTGCACTCCGACGTGCACGTCTACTACGCGTCCGAGGACCGGATGTGGGCCGACTGGATCGCCGCGGTGCTGGAACGCCATGGCTACCGGGCCGTGCTCACCGGCATCGACATGGAGGGGCCGGCCGAGACGACCACGGAGGCGGCGCGGGTGGTCACCGTGCTGTCGGGCGCCTTCCTGCGGGTGCCCGGCGCGGCGACGATCTGGTCTCGGCTGGTGGCCGCCGAGTCGGCGGGCCGGGGTGAGCTGGTCCCGATCCGCGTCTCGGAGGCACGTTTCCCTTCGCCGTTCGGTGACCGGGCGCTGGCCGATCTCACCCGCATCGGGGAGCGGTCGGCGGCGAGCACGCTGCTGAAAGCGCTCAACGGTTCCGAGGAGTCCGTGGCGGTCGACGTGGCGGCCATCGGCGCGCGATTCCCGGGGAGCGAGCCGCAGGTGTGGAACGTCTCCGCGCGGAACGCCGCCTTCACCGGGCGCGGCGCGGTACTGGAGACCCTGCGCGACCAGCTCGTCGGCGGCAAGGCCGCGGTGGTGCTGCCCCAGGCCCTGTACGGCCTCGGAGGCGTGGGCAAGACGCAGGTCGCCCTGGAGTACGCGCACCGGTTCAAAGCGGACTACGACGTCGTGTGGTGGGTGTCGACCGAGCAGACCGACTCGATCAACTCCGCGTTCGAGGAGCTGGCCCGGCAACTCGGCATTCCCGTGGGGGAGAACGTCGCCGAGGTCGTCGCCGGGGTCCGTGAGGCGCTGCGGCGCGGCACCCCGTACGCCCGCTGGTTGCTGATCTTCGACAACGCGGGTGATCCCGAGGAGCTGACCGGATATTTCCCCGGCGGGACCGGCCACGTCCTGGTCACCTCGCGCAACCAGTCCTGGTCGAGGGTCGCCGCGCCTCTCGAAGTGGACGTGTTCAGCCAGGAAGAGAGCCTTGAGCACCTGAGCCGGCGGGTGCCGGGGCTGGCCGAGTCCGACGCTCTCGACGTGGCGGACGCGCTGGGTTACCTGCCGCTCGCGGTCGAGCAGGCGGCGGCCTGGCTGGCCGAGACGGGCATGCCGGCCGCGACGTTCCTCGAACAGCTCAGGACGGAGAGCGCGCGGGTGCTGTCGCTCGGACAGCCGGCCGACTATCCACATCCGGTGGCGGCGACCTGGAACCTCTCGCTGGCGAAGCTGCGTGAGACCTCGCCCGCGTCGGTCCGGCTGCTCGAACTCTGCGCGTTCTTCGCCGCCGAGCCGATCTCGATGCAGCTGCTCTACAGCGACGAGATGATGCGCTCGCTCCTGCCGTACGATGACACGCTGCAGGAGAAGCTCGTGCTCGGGCGGGTCATCCGGGAGATCGGCAGGTTCGCGCTGGCGAAGGTGGACCAGGCCAACAACACCATCCAGGTGCACCGGCTGGTCCAGGCCGTGATCCGCGGCCAGATGACCCAGGATGAGCAGGACGAGGCGTGCCACGTGGTCCACCGCGTCCTGGAGAAGGCGCGGCCGAACCAGGGCGAGGTGGACGACCCGGAGAACTGGATCCGGTTCGACCTCATCTGGCAGCACCTGCAGCCGTCGCGGGCCACCGAGTGCCAGGAGGAACCGGTCCGGCGGCTGCTCACCGACCGGGTGCGCTACCTGTGGAAGCGCGGCGATCTGGAGGCCGCGCTGACCCTCGGCGACTACCTGGCCAACTACTGGGAGGAGACGTTCGGCAGGGACGAGCGGCAGCGGCTGCACCTGCTGTTCAACATCGCCAACGTCAAGCGTTCCCAGGGGCTCTATGAGGAGGCCAGAGAGCTGGACGAGTGGACGCTCGAACGCCAGCGCGAGGTGGTGGGGGAGCAGCATCCGCACACGCTGATGACCGCGGGCGGGCTCGCGGCCGACCTGCGCGCGCTCGGCGAGTACGAACGCTCGCTGGAGATGGACCTGGCGACCTACGAGATGTGGAAGCGGCTGTACGGCGAGGAGTACCACAAGACCCTTTCCGCGGCCCACAATCTCGCGCTGTCCTACCGGCTCGTCGGCGACGGCGTCAACGCGCGCGAGCGCGACGAGAAGACCCTGCAGCTGCGTAGGGAGGTGCTCGGCCCGACTCATCCGTACACGCTGTTCTCCGCCACCCACCTCGCTCGTGACCTGCGCGAGATCGGCCGCTACCGGGAGTCGATCGAGTTGCTGCGCACGACGCTGCAGCACTATCGCGAGTCGCTGGGCGAGGGCTTCATGGACACGCTGCGCGCCGCCAAGAGCCTCGCGGTGTCGCTGCGCCGGGGCGGCGCGCATCAGGAGGCGTGGCAGGTGGCGCTGGAGACGGAGGAGAGGTACCGGGAGCGGTACCCGGGAACGCCCGACGCGCTGGCGGGGACCCTGGAGCTCGCCTGCTGCCTGTCGGCGCTCGGCGACAAGGCCGGGGCGCTGGAGATGGCAGGCGGCATCATGAACATCTACCGCGAGGACCTCGGCGACTCGCACCCCGGCACTCTGATCGCGCTCAACAACGTGGCGATCTACCAGCGTGGCACGGGTGAGGTGCCTCGGGCGACCGAGGGTGCCACGCGGGCGTACGAGGGTCTGCGCGGGCAACTCGGTGACAACCACCCTTTCACGCTCGCCGCCGCCATCAACCTGGCCAACTGCCTGGGAGCCGGTGGTCGTGCCGGCGAGGCGGAGGCGCTGGAGCTGGCCACCCTTGACAGGCTGCGCCAGAAACTGGGGGAGGAACACCCGGACACGCTGGTCTGCGCGGCGAACCTGTCGATCACCATGCGGTCGGCCGGCCGCATGGAGGAAGCGGATCTCGCCCAGCGGCGGATATTGGCGATCATGGCCAGGGTTCTGGGGGAGAACCATCCGGCGCTGGCGGACCTCAGGCAGGGACGGCGTATCAACCGAGACCTGGAACCCCAGCCGTTCTGACGCCGCCTTCCGGGAGCCGGGACGTGGTCAGCCACGTCAGGATGTCCGGCAGGACGTGCAGCGCGGCGAAATGGGCGGCGCCGGACTCGATGATCACGTTCGCGCCGGGGATGCGCTCGCCGAGCCAGCGCGCGTGCCCGGCCGGGGAGAACACGTCCTCGTCTCCGTGCCACAGCATGGTGGGCACGGTGATGTTCGCCGGGTCGAAGCCCCACGGGGCGTTGAAGGCCAGGTCGTCGTCCACCCAGCCCGCGTCGGAGTGTTTGAGCGCCTCGGCGAAGTTCCTGGCCAACATCCGCCGGATCCCGTAGTCGGCGACGACGTGGCGGTCCGGCTCCGGCAGGTCGGCGGTGAGCGCCGGGACCAGGCGGGTCGGGTCCTCCCGTACCTGGGCGACGGCCGCCGACAGGAGTTCGGCGACCGCCTGGTGCCCGTTCGCGGCCGCGGTGAACTCGATGATGTTCGACCGGGCCATGCCCTCGAACCAGTTGAGCCCCTCCGCCGCGCGCGGCGCCAGCGGGACCAGGGCCGCCACCCTGGTCGTGCGCTCGGGCAGGAGCGCGGCGCAGGCCAGCGCGTGCGGCGCGCCGCCCGAGCGCCCGGCGACCGCGAACCGGTCGATGCCGAGGGCGTCGGCGATCGTGGACACGTCCTTGGCCACGTCGGCCACGGACCGGCCGAACTTCCGGTCCGACCCGCCGTATCCCGGCCGGTCGTAGCTGATCAGCCGGATCCCCAGGCGGTAGAGGACGGACGCCCGTGGAACCGGCCCGAGCCTGCTGCCGGGGGTGCCGTGCAGCAGGAAGACCGGGTTGCCGCCCGGCCGGCCCCTCTCGTCGACCGCGAGATTCCTTCCGTCCGGCGTCCGTACCGTAGCCGTCAACGCGTGCCTCCCCGTGAGCGTTCGCCTCGGAAAGTGATTCCCCGTTAGGTAGCGTTCTTCTCATAACGGGATGTTGCGGAAGTATCGCGCTTGTCCGCATGGTGGTCCGATGCCGGTAGGCTCCCCTGACGTGCGCCGATTCACTGAGGGCTTCTACGGCTACGCGTTCGCGCTGATCGTCTGCCTGGCCGCCGGCTCGTTGATCCTCTTTTTCATGCCGAACGGCAAGAGCGAGCACATTCCCCGGATCGACTTCTCGATCGACAAGGTCAACGCCGCGCGCGCCGCGTCGTACACGATCGAGGTGCCGGGTCAGGTGCTTCCGAACTGGGTCCCGACCAGCTCCCAGCTCACCGACAAGGCCGGTGTCGTCACGTGGCGGCTGGGCTTCGCCACCGACAAGCGGATGCACGCCATGGTGGCGCAGAGCAACGAGACGCCGCTCGCCGACTTCGCCAACCGGATGGCCAACTCCGACAAGGCCACGGGCACCCGCCAGATCAACGGCACGGCCTGGGAGGAACGCTTCCGCCAGGACAAGAACCAGCGCTCGCTGATCCGGATCCTCCAGGATCGCACGATCGTGGTGACCGGGTCCGCCGACTGGGACGAACTGACCGCGCTCGCCGCCTCCCTGGTGGTCCAGCCCAAGCCCGCCACCTGATCCGGGCAGCCTGACGCGGCGTCGCCAGCCGCGGTGCCGCCTGACGCCGCGCCGCCTGATCCAGAGCCGCTGGGCTTCCAAGCTGCCGGGATTTCGAGCTGCCGGGATTTCGAGCTGCCGGATCGAGTGCCGTCCGACTCAGAGCGGCTGATCCTGAGCCGCACGAGAGCGCGGCCGCTCCCGGCTCAGAACGGCGTCTCCTCCTGGGGCTCCTGGCGCTCCGCCATGGCCGCCGCGAGCTTGACCCGAGCGCCCTGGAGCCACTCCTCGCAGATCGCGGCCAGCTTCTCGCCCCGCTCCCACAGCTCGATGGACTGCTCCAGGGTGAGCCCGCCGGTCTCCAGCCGCCGAACGACCTCGGTCAGCTCCTCGCGGGCCCGCTCGTAGGAGGGGGGCTTCTCCTCGGGGGACGCCTTCTCTGGGGATGTCTTCTCGTCGGCCACGCACCAACCTTAGAGTCCGAGTACGACAGGTGGAGATAATCCGCGCCATGACCGTTCGCGCCACCGCTTGCGGGTGGCACAGGTCGGTGAAGCGAGAAGCCGCAGAGGTGCCGCATGACACGGCACGGGCTGAATCCCCAGCCTTCAGGCAGTCCTTCAGGCTGGGGAGCGCGTCAACCCTGTCTCACGTGGACGTCGCCGTCACCGCGACCCGGTCGTCGGGGAAACGGACGGTCAGCTCGTCGCCCGGCTTGACCTCGCCCGCGAGCCGTACGACCTCCCCTGTGGGGCGCTGGACGATCGCGTAGCCGCGCTCCAGCGTCGCCGCCGGGGACAGCGCGACGAGGCGGGCACGCAGGTGTTCCAGCGAGTCCGCGGAGCGGTCCAGGGAGGAGCCCAGGCAGCGACGGGCCCGCTCGCGCAGCGCGTCCACCTGCTCGGCCCGGCGGTCGAGCTCGCGTACCGGATCGGCGAGTGAGGGCCGCGACTGGACCGACCTGAGCCAGGAGAGCTCCCGATCGAGCCAGCCGCCCAGCACGCGGCGACCGCGATCCCTGAGCTGGCGCACCAGCGTGAGCTGCTCACCCACGTCGGGCACGACCTTCTTGGCCGCGTCCGTCGGGGTCGAGGCGCGCACGTCCGCCACGAGGTCGATCAGCGGGCTGTCCTGCTCGTGCCCGATCGCGCTGACCACGGGTGTACGGCACGCCGCCACCTCGCGCACCAGCGACTCGTCCGAGAACGGCAGCAGGTCCTCCAGCGAGCCCCCGCCCCGCGTGACGATGATCACATCGACCTCGCGGTCCGCGTCCAGCCTGCGCAGCGCCTCGGTGACCTCGCCCACGGCGTACGGCCCCTGCACGGCGACCGCCTCCACCTTGAACCTCACGGCGGGCCAGCGGCGGCGAGCGTTCTCGATCACGTCACGCTCGGCGGCCGAGTCCCTGCCGCAGACGAGGCCGATAGTGGAGGGGAGGAAGGGCAGCCTCCGCTTGCGGTCGGCGTTCGTCAGGCCCTCGGAGATGATGAGCCGACGCAGGCGTTCCAGCCGGGCCAGCAGCTCTCCGACGCCGACCGGCCGGATCTCGGTCGCGGTGAAGGCGAAGGACCCCTTGTTCACCCAGAAGTCGGGCTTGACGTGCATGACGACCCGGGCACCGTCGACCGGCCTGGGCAGGCTCGCCTCGTACACGCCCCGGGAGCAGGTGACCCGGGCCGAGACGTTGGCCACCGGGTCGCGCAGGGTGAGGAAGATCGTTCCGCCCCGGGCGGTCAGCTCGGTGATCTGCCCCTCGACCCAGACGGTGCCCAGCCTCCCGATCCACTGGGCGACCATCTGGAGCACCGAACGGATCGGAAGCGGCGCCTCAGGAGAGGTCTTCGCGCTCAAGTCAGGACTCGGCTTCGATCTTGGCCAGGCGGGTCTCGTACATGCGGACCACGTCTTCCCGGTCCGCCGTCGCCTTCTCGTAGGCGATCAGGTCGCGCATCTGGTCGGCCGACTTGCCGCGCATGCGGGCACGCAGCGAAGCCAGCGTCAGCCCCGCGTAGCCGGGGTACGGCTCGGCGAGGGCGGCCTCCTCGACCTCGGGTGCCGCCTTCTTCTTGGCGCGCGCCTTCGGGACCACGGTGGGCTCGGCCTCCGCCGCGGCCTCGGCGGCCTTCTTCGTGCGCGGCTTCGCGGTCTTGGGCTTCTCCGCGGCAGGCTTCTCCGCGGCCGGCTTCTTGGGCGCGGGCTTCTTGGGAGCGGGCTTCTGCGCGGCCGGCTTCTCAGGGGCGGGCTTCTCGGCTTCGGGCTTGGCGGCGGCCTTCTCGGCCTCCGGCTTGACCTCCTCCTGCGCGGCGGGCTTCTTGGGGGCGGGCTTCTCCGCGGCCGGCTTCTCCGGGGCGGTGACCTGGGGCTCCGGCTGTTCCGCGGCGGAGGGCTCGGGCGCGGGCTTCTCGACGGGCTTCTCGACCGCGGGAGCCTCCCACTCGGCCTTCTTGTCCGGGGAAATGATCACCGGCTCCTCGGCGGCCTTGGAACCGTTGGGCTCGTGCTCCTCCTTGGCCGACGGGCGTGGGGCGAAGATGACGGGCTGGCGACGGGCCGGCCGCTCCTCCTCCGCCGCCGGTTCGGCCACGGTCGGCGCCGGCGCGGGGGCCTCCTCGCTCTCCGGCGTGGTGATGCGCTTGATCGTGGAACGGACCTGGTCGCCGATCAGCAGAGCCTGTCCCACCCCGCTGAGGGTGGTCTGCAGCGCGTTCACCGGCAGGTCCTTGGCCTTGTCCTTCAGCTCGTCGCCTCTCTTGAAGAGGCTACGGAGAGGCTTGGTGAGTGCTCGGAAGAGGGACATCGCTGCTCCAGAGGAGTCGTGTTCGGATGTTGCGAGAGAGGTCAAGAGGCGGCTGACGCTCCACATAGCATAGGAACATGGAGCCATATACCCCCGCGACCCGTCGTGTCCTGGTTGCCAAGCCGCGCGGCTATTGCGCGGGAGTGGACCGAGCTGTCGAGGCCGTGGAGAAGGCGCTCGACCAGTACGGCGCACCCATCTACGTCCGCAAACAGATCGTCCACAACACCCACGTGGTCCGGACGCTGGAGGCGCGTGGCGCGATCTTCGTCGATGAGACGGAGGAGGTGCCCGAGGGCGCGATCGTGGTGTTCTCCGCCCACGGCGTGGCGCCCAGCGTGCACGACGAGGCCGCCGAGCGGAGGCTCCGTACCATCGACGCGACCTGCCCGCTGGTCACCAAGGTGCACAACGAGGCCAAGCGCTTCGCGGCGAAGGACTACGACATCCTGCTCATCGGCCATGAGGGCCACGAGGAGGTCGAGGGCACGGCGGGCGAGGCTCCCGAGCACATCCAGCTGGTCGACGGCCTCGACGGCGTCGGAGGGGTCGCGGTGCGTGATCCCGACCGTGTCGTCTGGCTCTCCCAGACGACACTCTCGGTCGACGAGACCAACGAGACCGTCGCCCGGCTGCGCGAGCGCTTTCCGAACCTGATCGACCCGCCGAGCGACGACATCTGCTACGCCACGTCGAACCGGCAGACGGCGGTCAAGCAGATCGCGGCCGAGTCCCAGCTTGTCATCGTGGTGGGCTCCACGAACTCCTCCAACTCCAAGCGCCTGGTCGAGGTGGCCAAGGACTACGGCGCCGCCGCGTCCTACCTCGTGGACGACGCCTCCTTCATCCAGGACGAGTGGCTCGACGGCGTGACCACGGTCGGCGTCACGAGCGGCGCGTCGGTCCCCGAGGAACTGGTCGACGGCGTCCTGCGAAGGCTCGCCGAGCACGGCTTCACCGATGTCGAGGAGGTCGAGTCCGTGAAGGAGAGCATGCGGTTCGCCCTTCCCCACGAGCTCCGCCGGGACCTGCGCGCCTCGTCCTAGGTGCGTTCCACGTACCCGGTCACGTCCCGGGTACGTCCGTGCTCACCGCGCGAGTGATCCACCGGCTTCCTCCCGGCTCCCGTCAGGCCGCCGGGAGGAAGAGCCGCGACGGCGTGTTCCGCAGCGTTCCGCACGCCGGTGACCGGCCTGGACGCCACGACGCCAATCCCGCAAACGGCCGAGCCCATGACGCCGAGCCACACGTCGGCCGAGCCCATGACGCCGAGCCACACGTCGGCCGAGCCCATGACGCCGAGCCACACGTCGGCCGAGCGGAGGGCGGGGTTCTGGTCAGCCGGTCACCAGGAGACCGTAAACCTCGAGGAGCCACACCAGCGCCCACAGCAGAACGGCGGCTGAGCGGTGCGCTCCTCGGCCCGTTCCCTCGGCCTGAAAGTCCGTCAGCACCACGTCGTCCTCCCGGAAGACGGCCCGGAAGCCATCGTCCCTCCCGGCACTAGCGAACGTCATCGGCCCGCGACGACCCACCCTCGGTACGCGTACGGCCGGGCTCACCGGCCGCGGGTGCCGTAGGGGTCCCGGGAGGTGCCTGCCGCTGTGTGGAGGGCATCGGCGCCGCGCCGACCGGAGCATCGCCCACCGCGGCGGCCGTCACGGCCATCGGAGCATCGGTCGGAACACCGGTCGTCGCGTCGGGCGTCTCGGAGGGCGTCTCGAAGGGCGTCTCGAAGGGCGCCGTGGCGTCGTTCCGCATCGCCGCGGTCTCGTTCTTGAAGATCCGCAGTGACTTGCCCAGCGCGCGGGCGGTGTCCGGCAATTTCTTGGAACCGAACAGCAGGATCACCACGAGCCCCAGGATCAGCAGGTGCCCGGGCTCCAGGCCATTGCGCAGAAACATCGCGCCCCCATCCGTTCTGTCTTCGCCGGGACACGAGATTCGGTGATCCGTACCCGCGCGCCAAGTTTGCTACATTGCGCAACTATACAAGCGACGGCTGCTCTGTGGTCGTTCTCCCCGCAGGAGCGATAGGTATGAGGGCACCCACCACGGACAGTCGGCGATCATCGGCCGAGCGGCGGCGTGGGGGTGCCCGGAAGCCGTCGCGCGGGCGGCGCATCCTGCTGATCACCCTCGTCACGGTGGCGTCGCTCGTCGCCGTGCTCGTCGTGGGAGCCGGATGGATCTACTCGCGGCTCGACGCGAGCATCGACACCTTCGACGAGAAGGGGATCGACCGTCAGCGGCCCGCCGCGACCTTCGCCGGTCAGAACATCCTGGTCATCGGGTCGGACTCGCGGTCAGGAAAGAACAGCAGGCTGGGCGGCGGCAAAGGTGACGTGGGCCGTTCCGACACCGCGTTCCTGCTGCACGTCTACGCCGACAGGAAGCACGCGGTCGCCGTGTCGATCCCACGCGACACCCTGGTGGACATTCCGCGGTGCCGCCTGCCCGATGGCACGTGGACCAGGCCGCAGAGCAACGTCATGTTCAACACGGCGTTCACCCTCGGGCTCACCGCGAAGGGCAATCCGGCCTGCACGCAGAACACGGTGGAGAAACTGACCGGCCTGCGCGTCGATCACACCGTCGTGGTCGACTTCCAGGGCTTCTCCGCGATGACCAGGGCGGTCGGGGGCGTGCGGGTCTGCCTGCCCAAGGACGTCTACGAGGGAGACCTCGACCCCAACCTGGGCTCGCGCGGCAGGCTGCTGTTCACCAAGGGACGACAGACCGTGGCCGGCGTCAAGGCACTGAACTACGTGCGCATCCGGCACGGCATCGGCGACGGCTCCGACATCGGCCGCATCCAGAGGCAGCAGGCGTTCCTCTCCAGTCTGATCAGGAAGGTGAAGGCGCAGGGGCTCAACCCGGCCACCCTGCTCCCGCTCGTCGAGGCGGCCGCCGGGTCGATGACCTTCGACCCCGGTCTCGGGTCGGCCGACAAGCTGTTGTCGTTCGCGATGTCGATGAAGGACATCGACCTGCGCGACACCAAGTTCGTCACCCTGCCCTGGCGCTATCAGGGGGCACGGGTCGCGATCGTCCAGTCCGAGGCCCACGCCCTGTGGGCGGCGCTCAGGGCGGACCGCACGATCGACGGTGTGGACGCCAGCGGCAAGGCGCGCCCGTCCGGCCTCCCGTCCCCCACACCCGCGGCGGCGGTCTCCGGCACGGGGATCAGCGTCACTGTCTACAACGGCACCACGGTCACCGGCCTCGCCGCCCGTGCGGCCGACAGGCTGACGACCGCCGGGTTCACGGTCACCCGCGTCGCGACCGCCGACTCCCAGAACCACGCCGCCACCCTGATCGAGTACGGCCCCGGCCAGGCGGAGCGGGCCAGGACCGTCGCGCGCATGTTCCCCGGCGCGAAGTTCCGGCGGGTGACCGATCGCGGGGTCACCGTCATCCTGGGCCGGTCGTACGTGAGGACGCCCGACCCCAGTGCCTCCACGCCCGTCGCGCTGCCGACGAGCGTCGCGGGCAAGGCCCGCTCCGCCGCGGACGATGCCTGCTCCAACCTCTCGTACGGCTGAGCGAACGCGGGGCCACCCGACCACGGCGGGAAACATGGCGAGACGTGGACCGGGGCGCTACGGCCGATCCGCGTGGCGACGCTCGAAGAACGCCTTGGCGGCACGGAGTACGACGCCGTAGAGCAGCACGACGATCGCGACCAGCAGGTAGTACGCGAACGGGAGGGTCGTCATGCCCAGAAGCGGAGCGAGCGGCGAGAGCGGCAGCAGTACGCCCACGATCACGAGGAAACAGACGGCGATCCCGAGCGGGAGGGGAACGTGGCGCCGCCCGCGCAGGACCAGTATCGCCACCCCCTGCGTGAGCAGGTTCTCGACGAACCACCCGGAGTGGAAGGCGCTCTGACCGGTCACCTGGGCGGACCAGGGCACGGCCGACGCCAGTACCGCGAAGGTGGCCAGGTCGGCGAGCGCGTTGAGCGGGCCGAAGGCGGCGATGAAACGCGTGAGGTCGCGTGGCCGCAGCCGTGAAGGACGCCGCAGAACGGCGGGATCCGGCCGATCGAAGGCGAACGCCAGCTGGGCGGCGTCGAAGCACAGGTTCTGCACCAGGACCTGGGCCGGCAGCATCGGCAGGAACGGCAGGAGCAGTCCGGCCCCGAGCATCGCGATGACGTTGCCGAGGTTGGAGGAGAGCACGATCCGCAGATAGGTGACGATGTTGCCGGTGCTGCGGCGACCGGCCATGATCGCGTGATCGATGGCGGTGAGGTCCTTCGACGCCAGAACCACGTCGGCCGTCTGCCGCGTCACGTGCACGGCGTCACTCGGGCAGATCCCGACATCGGCGGCCCGCAGCGCGGGAAGGTCGTTGACGCCGTCGCCGAGAAATCCGGTCGTGTGCCCGGCCGCGCGCAGCGCCCGGACGATGCGCGCCTTGTGCTCGGAGGTGCACCGTGCGACGACCGTGCTCCGCATGGCGAGCTCGGCCACGGCCGCGTCGGTGAGGCCGTCGATCTGGTCGGCGACGACGACCGTGCCCGGATCGAGGCCGAGATCGCGACAGGCGCGGGCGGCGGTGCCCGGATGATCGCCGGTGAGGACCTTCACCGCGACACCGCGGCCGGCGAGGACGGCCAGCGCGTCCTCGGCATGCGGTGTGAGCGTGTCGCGGAGCCCGACGAAGCCGAGGAAGGTGAGATCGTGCTCGTCGCCGGGGCCGTACGAACCGGGGCGCGCGGGGCGATCCGCGAGCCCGACGGCGAGCAGCCGAAGGCCCTCCGCGGCCTTCTCCTCGGCGAGACGGCGTATGCGGCCCCGTGCGGCGGCGTCGAGTTCCACCTCCGTGCCGCCGGTCCGCACCAGGGTGCAGCGATCCAGCACGTCCTCGGCGGCGCCCTTGACCACCAGGGTGTGCACCGCCGTACGGTCCGGGCTCTGGACGACCGCGCAGGAGCTGCGGCGCACGGGGTCGAAGGGCAGCGCGGCAACGCCGTCGGACGCGGGCAGGGTGCCCCCGAGCCGCTCGGCGGCGTCGAGGATGGCCTCGTCGAGGGCGTCCGGGTTGGGGAGATCGGCGAGCTGGAGCGTCCACAGGCTGTTGACGGCCGCCCAGCGGAGGACATCCGGATCGGGCCGGCCGTCCGGGTCGAGGGAGCAGTCGAGGATGGGCAGATCCTGGGTGAGAGTGCCGGTCTTGTCGGTGAAGAGCACGTGCACCGCGCCGAGATCGTGCAGTGCGGGCAGCCGCTTCACGATCACCCCGTGGCTTCGCGCGAGGACGGCCGAGCCCCGGGCCAGCGCCGTGGTGACGATCACGGGCAGCATCTCGGGTGTCAGCCCGACGGCCACCGCGATGGCGAACGGCAGCGCCTCCAGCCCGCGCCCCCGCAACGCGGCGTTCGTCAGGAGCACGACCGGCGGGATCAGCAGCATGAACCGGATGAGCAACCAGGAGATCCCGTTCACCGAGCGGTCGAACGAGGACGGCCCGCGTTCTCGCATGCCTCCCCGATGCGCCCCGGCGAACCGGGTGCCCGCGCCGGTCGCCACGACGACCGCGAAGCCGCTGCCGGACGCCACGCTGCTGCCGTGGAAGCACAGATAGGGCCGGTCGAACAGATCCGTCTCCGCGTCGGCGGGCACGTCGACCGCGTGCTTGGCGACGGGATGGGACTCACCGGTGAGCGCCGCCTGATGGACGGTGAGACCGCTCGATCGCAGCAGCCGCACGTCCGCGGGGACCAGATCACCCGGACCCAGCCCGATCACGTCGCCGGGGACGAGATGGTCGACGGGGATCTCCCGCGACACCGGCGCCGCGGTCTCGTCTGCCCGGCGCCGCACCGTCGCGGTGGTGGCGACCAGCTCACGGAGCGCGGCCATGGACCGGTCGGCGCGGTGCTCCCCGCCGGAGCGCAGCACGCAGCTGACGACCACGAGTACCAGCACCACGCAGGCGGTTCCCCACGACGCGATGGCCGCGGACACCAGCCCGAGGCACAGCAGCACCATGGCGAACGGATCGCGCAGGCTGCGCGCGAGACGCCGTAGCCATGAGGCCGGGCTCCGCGGCGCCACCGCGTTCTCGCCGTACCGCAGCAGGCGGTCCTCGGCGTGCGCCTCCAGCAGACCGCGCGGTCCGCTTCGCATCAGCCGCAGCACCTCCAGCGAGGTGAGCTCGGCCACGTCGGTGATGGAGACGTGGTCCGGCGGCCCGCCGTCAGCCTCGGGACCGCCGCGCCGACCGGCGTCGGGCAGGGACTCAGGCGCCCAGACCACGGACGTGCCTCGACGCCTCCCCGCGGTCGGCCAGCCGCCCGACCAGCCACCGGACCATGGTCACAACGTCCTGATCGTGGATCAGGTAGACGACCCGGCGCCCCTCGCGCCGCGACCGCACCAGCCCCGCCAGCTTCAACTTGGTCAGATGCTGGCTCACCGCGGGCAGCGCGCCGCCCACGCGCTCGGCGAGCCCGCTCACATCGCTTTCGCCCTGGGACAGCGCCCAGACGATCTGCAGGCGCGCGGGCGAGGCCAGCAGCCCGAAGGCCGCGGCGGCCTCGGTCAGCAGGTCAACGGACGGGCCTTCGAAGTCGCCGCCGCTCGTCGCCACTGTCGCTCTCCCGTTCACCGAGCACCGTCTGGAACCTGCGCGGAATGGGGCCTTTCCGTATCCGCTGAGGCTCTCACGCTCCGGCGTCGCGGTGCCGTCGGAAAGGCGCATTCCGCGTGCTCACCGTAGCCTCGCGCCCGACCACTGACGACCACGTACGACAGTTGACGACCCGCGTGCGGCCTCTGACGGTCAGTCGCGGGCCTCGCCGTACACGCGGGGCTCGAAATAGCCCTCGGGCTCAGGATCGAAAGCGGTGTCCTGGCCGCGCCGGGGGCGGGGCACCTCCGCGCGGGTGGCCAGGTTCTCCCGCAGGTCGCGCATGTTCTGCGGGAGGCCGCGCCACCAGGCGATCCCGAGCACGACCGCCGATCCGCCGAACAGCCACGGCGCGGCGGACGACAGCGAGGTGAACAGCCCCAGCCCCAGCGCCTGGAGCATCGAGGCGGCCTTCAGCGACCGGACGAACTCGACGAACACCGCCGTCGCGAAGAAGACCAGCGGCGGCGTGACGACGAGGGGGAGCAGGTCACGCGGTTGGACCAGCAGGACGGCCGCGACACAGCCCACGACGAAAGCCGGTCCGGGCTTGACGATCTGGCCGAGCAACGTGACGACGAGGAGCAGGGTGATGGCTCCCCGGGCCGTCAACCTGAGCTTTGTCTGATCGGTGCCTCTCATCGTGGCCCCCTTTACGACGAGTCTCGCGCCAACTTACCGTTCTGGCCAGGAACAGGAGAGGCGCTTACGCGCTCTTCGTCCCCCAACTCCGGAACGGCGGGCAGGCGGGGCGGTTCCTCGACCATGGCCGGGCTCTCCAGCGCGGTGTCCGTGAGGCCGAGGTCGCTCATCTTCCTGGCGCTCACCAGCACGCGGCTCTCCAGCGAGCCGACCGTCCTGTTGTACGCGGTGACGGTCCGGGACAGCGCCCGTCCGAGGCCGTCGATGTGCCGGCTCAGCCCGCCGAGCCGGTCGTGGAGCTCCTTGCCCAGGTCGAAGACGGCCCGCGCGTTCTCGCTGAGCGCCGCCTGCTGCCAGGCGTACTGGGCGGTGCGCAACATCGTGATCAGCGTGGTCGGCGTGGCGATGTGCACACGCCTGTTCATGGCGTACTCCAGCAGGCCGGGGTCCCGTTCGAGTGCCGGGGCGAGGAACGCCTCCCCGGGGATGAACAGGACCATGAACTCCGGCGCGGGGCTGAACGCCTGCCAGTAGGCCTTGGCGGCCAGCCGGTCCACGTGGTCGCGCAGGTGACGCGCGTGCGCGTCGAGTCGCGCCGAGGCCAGATCCGGGTCGCCCGCCTCCGCCGCCTCCAGGTACGCGGCCAGCGACACCTTCGAGTCCACGATGATGTTCTTGCCTCCGCTGAGCCGTACGACCATGTCGGGGCGGACGAGACCGTCGGGAGTGGCCGCGCTGACCTGCTCGTCGAAGTCGCAGAAGCGTGCCATGCCGGCGATCTCGGCGACCCTGCGGAGCTGCAGCTCGCCCCAGCGGCCCCGTGCCTCGGGCCGCTGGAGTGCCCGGACCAGTGCGGTCGTCTGGCTCCTGAGCTGCTCGGAGCTCTGCCGTACGAACTCCATCTGCTTGCCCAGCTCGGCGCGGGCGGCGCGGGCGCCGAGCTCGCTCTCGCGCAGCTGGTTCTCGACCTTCGCGAGCGTGTCCCTGAGCGGCCCGACCAGGTTCTCGACGGCCTGTCTGCGCTGGTCGAGGTCGCCCGTGGCCTCGGCCCTGGTGGTGTTCAGCCGGTTCTCCGCGAGTTCGAGGAAGCGCAGGTTGTTGAGATCGAGGGCGCGGGCGCTGATGGCCTGGAACCGTTCCGCGAGCTGCCCCTCGACGTAGGCGATCTTGTCCTCGGCCGCCCTTCTTCTCGCCTCCGCTTCGGAGATTCTGGCCCGTGCCAGCAGGAACCCGATCAGGAGCCCTACGGCGATACCTACGGCAAGCTGCAGGACGAGAGCCACGACATCCACGGTTCGGGATGATCCCAGGCAATCCGGCTCGGGAGGGGGAGGCGCGCGGGTGTCCTCCCGCCTGCCATGCCGGTCCGGCGGTGCGGGATCCCCGTGACCCGGCCCTCGGCGTAGGGAGCCCCGGCATCGCGTTCGGCTTGTGCGAACAGCGCTCATCACCCAGAGTCGTGTTGTGACTACGTACGGCTTGCGCCCCCAGATAGCCGGGATAACGGCCGGGGTTGTGATCGCGCTCGTCGTGGGGTTGGGCGCCGTCGTCGCCTCCGGCCGGGAGGCCGCACCGTCCGCCCCGGCGCCGCTGGCCTGGGCCGACGGCGCGTGCGTGCGGCGGACCGGCACCGCGGTCGGGCTCGTGCTCTGCGACCAGGCCACAGGCCGGGTGAGCCGGATCACCGCACGTCCGCCTCACTGCCCGTCCGACACCGACGAGTTCGTCTCCCTCGGCTCCGGCCGTACCGCCTGCGTCCGCAACGTGGGGGGCCGTCACCCCGGGGACGCGGGGAACGGCGGCGGCGTGCTGCGCGCCGGTGACTGCGTCGCGATGCGCGGCGGGGAGCGGCCGTGCGCCGAAGGCAACTGGTACGGCCGGGTCACAGGAGTCACCGAGACGGCCAGGCAGTGCCCGTTGGGGACGATCGAGGCCCTTCCTCTCAAGGGAGGGCAGGTGGCCTGCCTCGGCAAGGACGGCCGGGTCGTCGCGGCGGGGGACTGCGTCGAGCGTCCGGCCCTCCCGACCTCGGTCCGCCTGCTGGTGAAGGTCGCGTGCGGGTCCGAGCGGGCGTGGGCGAGGGTCACCGGCCGGGTCGAGTCCCCGACCCGGTGCGCGGAGGGCTCCGACCACTACCTCCGGTCCCTGCGCGGAACCGAGGTGATCTGCCTGTCTGGTGTCGGAGCAACCCGTGGCGGCCCGTAAACTCGGCCTACGTGAGCCTGAGCATCGGCATCGTCGGCCTGCCCAACGTCGGCAAGTCCACCCTCTTCAACGCGCTGACCAAGAGCGGCAACGCACTGGCGGCGAACTACCCCTTCGCCACGATCGAGCCCAACGTGGGCATCGTCGGCGTGCCCGAC
Organism: Microtetraspora glauca; assembly: GCA_001570385.1. GTDB lineage: Bacteria > Actinomycetota > Actinomycetes > Streptosporangiales > Streptosporangiaceae > Microtetraspora > Microtetraspora glauca. The sequence goes on from BBYL01000020.1 coordinate 195,026, forward strand.
CCGCGTCTCGCCAAGCTGGCCGAGATCTACGGCTCGGCGCGCATCCTGCCGGCGAAGGTCGAGTTCGTCGACATCGCCGGACTCGTCAAGGGGGCGTCCGAGGGCCAGGGCCGGGGTAACCAGTTCCTCGCCAACATCCGCGAGACCGACGCGATCTGCCAGGTGATCCGGGTGTTCTCCGACCCCGACGTCACGCACGTCGACGGCGACGTCGCGCCCGAGCGCGACATCGAGACGATCAACACCGAGCTGATCCTCGCCGACCTGCAGACCATCGAGAAGGCGCTGCCCCGCCTCCAGAAGGAGGCCAGGACCAACAAGGACCGCAAGGCCCAGCTGGACGCCGCCGAGGCCGCGGCCAAGCTGCTCGACTCCGGGACCACCCTGTACGCCGGGGCCAAGGCGGCGGGCATCGACCCCGCCGACCTGCGTGAGCTGCACCTCCTCACCGCCAAGCCGTTCCTTTACGTCTTCAACCTCGACGCTGACGAGCTGGTGGACGAGGACCTGCGGGCGCGGCTGTCCGCGATCGTCGCGCCGGCCGAGGCCGTGTTCCTGGACGCCAAGATCGAGTCCGAGCTGGTCGAGCTGCCGGACGAGGAGGCCCTGGAGCTGCTGCAGTCCGTGGGCCAGGAGGAGTCCGGCCTGTCCCAGCTCGCCCGTGTCGGTTTCGAGACGCTCGGGCTGCAGACGTACCTCACGGCCGGGCCCAAGGAGACCCGCGCCTGGACGATCCGCAAGGGCGCCACCGCTCCCGAGGCCGCCGGTGTGATCCACACCGACTTCCAGCGCGGCTTCATCAAGGCCGAGGTCATCTCGTTCGACGAGCTGGTCGAGGCCGGGTCGATGACCGCGGCGCGCGCCGCCGGCAAGGCCAGGATCGAGGGCAAGGAGTACGTCATGCGTGACGGCGACGTCGTGGAGTTCCGCTTCAACGTGTAGCAGGGCTACATGTGCACACGTCAGACCGCATGTCATGCCTCCTTGGTCCGCAGGGAGTCCGCAGAGGTCAGCGTCTCGACCAGCAGGGCCGCCGCCGCGTTGCGCGTCCGATCCTCGGCCGAGGGCCACAGATGCGCGTAGGTGTTCAAGGTCGTGGTGGCCTTCGAGTGGCCGAGGGCCCGCTGTACGGTCACCACGTCGCACCCCGCGGCGATGAGCCCCGAGGCGTAGAAGTGCCGCAGATCATGAAGCTTCATGCCCGTGATCCCGGCGGCCTTCTGCGTCTGCCGCCACCAGTAGCCGATCGTGTTCTGGTGCGGCGGGTTGAGACCTTCGCCCTCGAACAACCAGCGCTCTGAATCCTGTCCAGGCCGGTGCAGTTCGATATGCCGAGCCAGGATCTCGACCAGGCCGTCAGCGAGGAACACCGTGCGCTCACTGCCGTACTTCGGCGCGCGGATCTCGACCTTGCCCCGGCGCTCACGCTGCACCTGGCGGGCGACCTCGAGCGTGCGCCCGAGGAAGCTCACGTCGCCGACCTTGAGCGCGGCTGCCTCGCCCAGGCGCAGCCCGGCGAAGGCAGCGAGGGCGACGAACGGCCGGAACGTCGGTTCGGCGACCATGAGCAGCGCCCGAACCTCCTCAGTCGTCGGCAATCGCATCGCGGCCTGAGCGCGCCGGCCGCGAGGCAGGGTCACCCCCTCGGCTGGATCGGACGCGATGACGCGGTCTCGCACGGCAGCGCGGAGCACGGCCCGCACATTGTTGAACCTGGTCTTGATCGTGCCCGGAGCGAGGCCCAGCGGCCTCCCCTCGCCGCGATCCTTGGTCTGCATGCCCTTGATCCACGCCTCGACATGTGAGCGTCGCAGGGCCGACAGGGGTAGATCCGCGAAGGTTACCGAGTCGGCGGCGAGGCGCATTGCCCGCTCGGTGCCGGATACCCAGATCTGCCGGGCCGCCCAGTCCTTGAAGTAGGCGGCGAAGGTGACCCGGCCAGCGGTCGGGTCGACGTACTGGCCAGTGAGCAGACTCGCTGTGACCTCGTCGAGCCACCGCTGTGCATCGACCTTCTTGGCGAAGTGTCGGGCGCGCTCCTTGCCGTCCCGGTCGCGGTATCGGGCCCGCCATTTGCCGTCAGGGCGTTTCTTGATGCTCGCCATCAGGCAGGCTCTTCCGCTTGGTCGTCGATGTTCTCGAAGGCTTTGCCCCGGAGGTCTGGCGGCGTGACGTCTCGTCTGCGCATGTCCGCACGGTGGTCCCGCAGCAGCTTTCGGCATACGCGGTACTGCGCGTCTTCGGACTTCGCGTGACGAAGGTGGGCTTGCTGCTCAGCCTCCGTTGCGGCTACTCCCGCCGCCTTGCGTGCACCCTTTGCCGCTGACAGCGCGTCCACGCACTGCTTCATGTAGATGTCGTGCCAGCGGTAGTAGTACGTCGCGGACTCCTGGTGCGCCTGCTCGTTTTCATCGGTGCCGTACCACTTCCCATTTGGGCCGCGCACAGCAAACGAGTCCTCGCCGGCGAACCACTTCACCGACTGCCAGGTCCCCATCTCTTGGCCGGGGAGCACCTCGACCAGCTCCTGCCGCCCCACGGGGAAGACCAGCTCGATAGGTGGGACGCCGAGCGCCTTCCCCAGGACGAGTACCTCGGCGAGACTCACCGTCGGCCGCCGGCCGCTCTCGAAGTTCGCCAGTGCTGATCGGGACAGGGGAAGCCCGAGCCTGGCGCAGGCATCCGCCAACTGCTGAGCGCTCATCCCGCGCCCAGTCCGATGCCGCCGTACCTCTTGGGCTACCCGGTTCGCGAGCCGGGCTGGCCACTCCTCTTGTGTCATGGCCTCACAATAGGCGCTTGCGTTGACAGGCAACAAGCACATCCGAGAGCATGTGTCTATGTCTAACAGAAGTGTCGTTGTATGTGTCGATCAGACACAGCAGCGTGATCCCTTCCTCACCACAGCCGAGGTCGCGGCCCGCTACCGCACCTCACCCAGCACCGTCCGCTACTGGCGTCACGCTGGGATCGGCCCGCGCGGCGTGAAGATCGGTACGAAGGTGCTCTACCGGGAGTCCGAGCTGGTCCGTTGGGAGCGCGAGCGCGAGGCCGAGCAGAGCGGCGGTCCGCATGCCGCCTGACATGACGAAGGGCGGCGCCCCCGCCAAGACGCGCCGCCCCACAAGTTCGACGCCCACCAGCGCCAACCTCAGCACGAACCTTACCGCCCTGCCCCCAGACATGGCCCTCGCCGTGCGACTGGTCGCAGAGATCGTCACCAAGGCCGAACGCGACGCCCAACACGCCGCCGCGGCCTGGAAAGCCGGATACACGGCCGGGTTCCGCGAAGGCGAGGACATCGGCCACAGCCGCGCCGAACACGAGATGCACGACCACTGGGCCAGCATCGCAGCAAAGGTGCGCGACCTCGGAAAGCCCGGATCCCTGACACACGCCGAGTTCGCGGCGCGGCGGATCCAGCCCGGAGGAGACGCCTACCTCGCCGCATATCAGCGCCGCGGCGGCATGGACTACACCGGCGGCCCCGTGCCCTGGGAACCGACGAAGGAGGAGCAGGGCGCCGCGTGAAGAACATCGACTTTTCCAACGACCCCCAGGCGCTGATCGCCGCATTCACCCGCGGCGAGCCGGACGCCCCCTGGCAGGAAGAACCACACGACCAAGACGACGACTCCCCAGCAGAAGACATCGGTGTCGGCGACGTATCGGACTCCGTCCTCGTCGACCAGGCCGCCCGCGACGTCCTACACGGCCGGTTCCGCTGGTGCGCCGGCCTCGGCTGGCTGCAATGGGACGGCCAGCGTTGGGCCGCCGTAGACGAGGCGATCGTGTTCGAGGCCATCCGCATCCACCTGGCCGTTCAGTTCGGCGAGAAGACGGCCGAGGCCGGGCCCCGCCTCAACCAGGGGCGATTGAAGGAACTCCTGAGCATGCTCAGCGCATCCAAGGTGCGCAACGTCGCCACGCTCGCCCGCGGGGTCGAGGGGATCCACACCAACGCCGCCGAGCTCGACGCCGACCCCGACCTGCTCAACACGCCGAGCGGCGTCGTCAGCCTGCGCACCGGCGAGATCAGCCCGCACGACCCCACGCTGCTCATGACCAAGATGACCAGCGGCTCCTACCGGCCTGGCCACACCCACCCCGACTGGCAACACGCCATCGAAGCGCTCCCCGCCCCCGAACGCGCGTGGTATCAGGTCCGCGTGGGCCAGGCCGTCACCGGCCACCCCACCCCGGACGGCATCCTCGTGCTCATGCAGGGCGGCGGCGAGAATGGCAAATCGCTGCTCACCACAGATGGCGTGGTGCCCGCGCTCGGCGACTACGCCGACGTGGCCAGCCACAAGCTGCTCGCCAACGCCAACGAGCACTCCGAAGAGATGGCCAGCCTGCGCGGCCAACGATTCCTCATCAGCGAGGAAATGACCGAGGGACGCGCACTCAACATCACCACCGTCAAGCGGATCCAGGACGTCGGCGAGATCAGGGCCCGCCACGTCTACAAGTCGAACATGACCTTCAAGGCCACCCACAGCCTGTTCGCGACCACGAACTACCTGCCCGTGGTTAATGAGACCGACCACGGCACGTGGCGGCGCCTCGCCCTGCTGAGGTTCCCGTACACCTTCCGCAAGCCGGGTGAGGAGCGCCGCCGGCCGGAAGAACGCCCAGGCGACCCGCGGCTGAAAAGCCGCATCAGGGCCAACCGTGGCGGCCAGCACGACTCGATCGTGACGTGGGTCATCGAAGGGGCGATGCGCTGGTATGCCAACCCGGATACGGCGCTCGCGGTCACCGAGAAGATCGCAGCGGACACGCGGGCGTGGCGGGCAGACGCGGATCGGGTCCTCGGCTACTGGGACGAATGCCTCGTCGCCGACCCCAAGGCGTGCGTGATCACGAAAGACCTGCTCGAAGACTTCAACGAGTGGCTCATGGCCAACGGCCACCAGACGTGGTCGAAGGAGCTGTTCCATCCCCGATTCAAGAACCACTCGGAGACGAACCGGAACGGCATCGAGGAGCGCAGGACTACGAGGCCCGTGGGGCTCGCCCGCCGGTTCACCAGACGGTTCGAGTCGACGCCCAAGCAGCCCGTGGTCTACGTCGGGGTGAGGTTCCGTACCGAGGCCGACGAAGAGGACCCGTTCGACGGCGCTGAGCAGCAGGAACACGAGGATTTGCAGACCTTGCAGACCTCACCGCAACTTTCCACCTCCCACACGGAGAGCCAGAAAGTTTCCGAAGAGTCTGCAAGGTCTGCAACACCCCACGCGACCAGCGGAAACCCATCACCGCCCGCTGTCGGCCAGTGCCAGGAGTGCAACGAACCGATGACGCTCATCACCCCCGGCCAGACCCACCACCCCATGTGCGACCCCTCGTAGCCCTCCACCCCACCAGAAGCTAGAAGGACACGACATGAACCCCGCCACCCTCGCCCTCCTCGACCAGGCCGACGCCGCCACCACACAATCCCTCGGCGCGCTCTACAACGCCGCCGAGCACCTCGCCGCCCTCCCGGCGGGCCCGATCAGCCGAGCCATGATCGAACGCTTCCGCCAGCGAGCCCTCACCGGAACCCTCGGCGCCTGCGACCACCTCAAGCCGACCGCCCCCAAGCCCGCCTTCTGGATGCCGTGGGCGCCGGGGAAGATCCGATGCGCCCACTGCACCATGCGCGTCTACGAGCGCGTCAAGGGCACCGCTGAGGACAACCGATGCGACCACTGCCGACGCTCCACCGTCGTCATGAACACGGTGTGCGTGCAGATCCCGGCGTTCGTCTTCACCGTCGGCGACCTGCCGCCGGTCAGCACCCCGCCCGTCCAAGTCCACTTCGGCCTGTGCAACCCCTGCCGGCAGGCCGACCAGTCCCCCCCGCCCACGCAGGGGGCTTGACCGCCAATGGCCGAGAATGGCCCGCACACGGCGAATAGCGGCGCGGGTTCCGACGTCGCCCTCGCGCGCAGGCGCGCGTCAGGCGACCCCGCTTCGATCGACCGGTCAAACCAGTGCGAGAAGTGGTCGAACCACATCCCTGGCCCCGCCGAGCGTGAGCACCTGGCCGCCACGCTCGGCGCCACCCTCCGCGCGCTGCGCGCCGAATACCAGCTCGGGACGCGACCGCTCGCCCGCCGGGCCGCGGTCGCCCGCTCGACCATCACCCGTCTTGAGCGTGGAGAGCGCCGGCCGCGCCGCGCGATCCTGGCCGCCTTGGCGTACGGCCTCGACCCCGCCGACCCCGACCCGATCACCGCGCGGTTGTGCGAGGCCGCAGGGGAATCGCTCAGGCCGGACACGTCGGGCGGCCTCCGCCGTCGTGCTCGGCGTACGGCGAAGGCTCGACGCGTGGCTGGTGTTGTGCGGTGGCGGATCGGGCGGGAGGCCGAGGAGACACGGAAGGCGGGATTCGCGCTCATCAACGTCACCTTGCGGAAGCTGCCGCTCGACCCGTGGAAGCCGAACCTCACCGCGGCTGACCTCGACCGTATGGACGCCCAGCTCACCGCGCACCAGACCGCGCTCGACGAGTCCAAGCGTCTGCACAACCGCGCCGATGCCCTCCGGCGCGCCCTTGCCCGTCATCGCCATCCCTTGGAGACGGAGATCTGGTGACCAGCACTACGCCCAGTGCGCCGGACGAGCAGCCGCGGACCATCGAGGAGATGAAGAGGTGGTTGCGCGACTTCCAGAAGCAGGAACGGCTTAAGCGGCTCGCTCAGGGGCGGGCGAAGCCGCGCACGCGTCGGGAGTTCGAGATCTTCCTTGAGGGGGCTCGGCGGCGCCTCGGCGAGCCCGACGACGAGGGGGCGGAATGACCGTTTTTTGGCCCGATTGCTTGCGGGAACTACAGATCTCCCAAGCAACGCGGCGGCCGACATGAGCCCCGGCGACCAGCCTGTTTCGGCCCCTCCCGCCCTCATCACCACCGGCGGCGTCTTCCTCCCCGCCGAAGTCTGCGGACCCCTCTGGCGTCTCCTCCGCGCCGAACTCGACCGCCACACCAGGAACGGCGGCCAGGTGCGCCCCGAGATCGCCGCCGCCCGCGACGCGCTCCGCGCCAGCCACCTCGCCCACGTTTCCGCAAACGGACATGCCGAACGGACAGGCGAGGACATCAGCGCATCCTCGACCACACAGGCATTCGTCACGACCGACCAGCTCGCGGGCCGCCTCGGCGTCACAACACGGCAGGCCCGCAGGATCGCCCAGGCGGCGTTCGTCACGCCGGTCACCCGGGGCCTGTGGAGAGCCGAAGACGCCGCCGAACTCGCGGCGGCCCGACCCAGGAGACACCGTTGAGCGACCCCGCTCCCCTCCCGCCCGCCCAGGCCGACCCCGCCGTGCAGGCCGGGCACGCCGCCCAGGCGGCCTACAACGCCCGCCTGAACGCAGTCGACACCGACCCCAACCTCGACGAGCTGGCCCGTGCCGAGGCCATCGTGAGCGCGTACGAGCAGCAGACGGCCACCCTGCACGCCCTCGCCGAGGACCTGCACAACCGGCGTACGACCCGCTACGAGCACCTGACCGCGCAGATCCCCGCCGGGCCCGGCATCCCCAACGACGCCACCCCCGCAGACCGTGCCGTGCTCGCCGCTGCGTTCCGCGCCTCGCTCGACCAGGTCCGCAACGCCACCTTCACCCAGCTCCCCGTCATGCTCGCCGACGCTCTCAGGTACGGCGACGACGTCCAGATGCGCGCCATCCTCACCTTTGCCCAGGACAACGGCCACACCAAGCTCGTCGACCAGTGGGCCGAGGCGACCGGCAACGCCGATCTACTCGCCGAGCTGCGCGCCCTGAACGCGGAGTTGCATGGCGTCGGCCCCGGGCGGGCGTGGGTCGCTCAGGCGCTGCACGCCCCGAACCGGCCGCACAACGCCTACGCCAACCTACCCATCCTGCGCCAGCGCGCCGAGCAAGCCGCCCGCGACGCTGAGCAGGCGCGCAGGCTGGCCACCCCCTCTTACCGCCGCTACTGAGAAGCCTGGAGGACCACATGGCCACCAAGACCACCGCACCCGCCGACCCCGACCTCGCCATGACCGACGATGAAGTCGCCACCATCCTGACCACCGCCCAGGCCGACGCCGAGCAGGCCGCCCGCTCGGTCGAGGCCGCCGAGGCGGTCGTGCGCGGCGAGACACCCCCGGCCGGTACCCGCCTGGCCGCCATCGAGGAGATCACCCCGGCCCGCCTCGCCGAGCTGCGCGCCGCGGCCGAGTTCGCCACGCTGAAGGTCGGCGCGGCCGAGCGGCGCGTCGAGGAGATCCGGCACAAGCGGAAGCTCGCCGAATGGGAGCGCATCCGTGCGCAGATCCGCGCCGAGGCCGCCGATGACCTCAACAGCGCCGAACACCTCGTCGACAAGCTGGACACCCTCGAGGAGGCGCTCCGTGGCCTGTGCGAGGCCCTGCACGACCACAACGACCGCATCGAGCGGTGGGCCCGCATGATGGGCACGGCTGGCATCCGCGCGACCGACGGCGAGAAGGCCGGGCCGGAAGGGTTCACGTTCAATAACAGCGCTGGAAGCGTGACGATCGGCGAGAAGGTGTACCGGCCTCTGACCGCCGGGAAGGTCGTCGGCGCGGTCGTGCACCGTGTCATGCAGACCTACCCACGGCCCTTCATCGAGTACGGCGCCTTCCCCATCGCCGAACGGGACTGGACCGAGTTCCCCGGCGGTCCCGTTGACCCACGCGCGCGGATTCGGCGGGACGCCTGACCATGGCCAATGACCACCGCACCGGCGCCAGGCTCACCGTGTCCGGCGCCGCCGAGGTGCTCGCCGACGCGGTCGGGCTCGTCACCGCACGCCGTGGCGGCATGTCGAGCGAGGACTTCGGCCGCCTGGTCGGCGAGACCGTCCTCGAGGCTCTCCAGTCCGAAGCCCCCTATCAGCGGCTCGGCTGGCTTATCGGCCAGCTCGCCGCGGTCGCCGCCCACACCTGCGACCAGTGGAACAAGACGGCCGGCGAGGGCGATCCGGCGGGCGAATGGCTGAAAGCGTCTGCGCGCTTCGCGGCGGGGAAGAGGGAGTAGCCGCATGACGATGAGCATTGGCGAGCTGGTCGGGTACATCGACCTGAAGGACACCGGGTTCAACCGGACCCTGGACGGTGTCGAGAAGGGCCTCGGCAAGCTCCAGTCCACCACCACCGGCTCCATGTCGTCGATCGAGTCGACCGTCTCCTCCGCGCTGGCGAAGATCGAGCAGGACATCGCCGGCGGCCTCGACCCGGCGAAGGCGATCACCGACCTCGACAAGCTCGAGGCGTCCCTCGACCAGGCCCTCAAGGGGATGCTCGACGAGGCCGACCAGTTCGCAGCCGACCTCGACCGCGCGGTCGACGACGCCTTCGACGAACTCCCCGAGAAGGCACGGCAGACCGGCAAGGAGACTGCCAACGGGCTCGGCGACGGCCTCGATGGTGCCGGGCAGGGCCGGATGCGGTCCGCCGGGTCCGGGCTGATGACTGCGCTCAAGGGCCTCGGCTGGCTCGCGGCCGGGGCCGCGATCGGCGACATGCTCATGTCCGGCCTCGAAGGCGCGATGGACGCCGAGAAGGCCAAGGCGAAGCTGTTCGCACAGGTCGGTGCGACCGGACCGGAGATGCAACGCCTCGGCCAGGTCGCCGGCCAGGTGTACGCCGACGCCTACGGCGAGTCCATGGCCGATGTCACCGACGCGATCAAGGCCGTCGTCCAGAACATGGACGGGATGCGCGGCGCCAGCGAGAAGAGCCTCACCGCGATCTCGAAGCGCGCCATGGACGTGGCCACCATCATGGACGAGGACGTCGGCGCGGTCACCCGAGCCGTGTCCCAGATGCTCCGCACCGGCCTCGCCAAGTCGGCGGAAGAGGCGTTCGACGTCATCGTGAAGGGTGCGCAGCTCGGCACAGACAAGAGCCAGGATCTACTGGACTCGCTCAATGAGTACGGGACCCACTTTCGCGATCTCGGGTTGAGCGCTCGGGAGGGTCTTGGCCTGATGTCGCAGGCCATCAAGGCGGGCGCCCGCGACTCTGACCAGATCTCCGATGGGCTGAAAGAGATCTCGCTCCGCGTCCGCGGCCTCGACACGAACGCCGTGCCTGCGTTGCAGAAGCTCGGGCTCAACGCTCGGGCCATGGCTGACGCCTTCTCGGCCGGCGGAAAGACCGCGCATGATGCCTTCGGGAAGATCCTTGAGCGCCTGGCCGGGGTCACGGACAAGACCGAGCGCTACGGCCTCGCCCTTGCCCTGTTCGGCACCAAGAACGAGGACATGGCCAAGGCCGTCAACGCCCTTGACCTGAGCAGCGCCACGGAGGCGCTCGGCAAGGTCAAGGGCGCCGCGAAGGATGCTGGCGACACGCTGCACGACACCGCCGCGAACAAACTCGAGGAATTCAAGCGCGGCCTGGAGCAGAAGGTCGTCACCTTCATCGGTGAGAAGGTGCTCCCCGCCCTGGAGGACCTGTGGGAGGGCTTCGACGGCAGCACGGTCGGCGAGAAGCTCCAGTCTCTCGGCGACACGATCGGCGAGAAGCTCGGCGCGATCAAAGAGAAGACCGCCGAGTGGGTCAACGACCACAAGGAGCAGCTCCAGGAGCTGAAGGACAAGTTCGACACAACGTTCGGCGGGATCATCGGCGCCGCCGAAGAGTTCGTCAATCTCGTCTCGGCGATCTGGGACGAGTGGGGCGACGAGATCCTCACCGGCGCGACCGCCACCCTCGACCAGGTCCAGTCCGCTGTGGGCGGCTTCTTCACCATGATCGGCGGCATCTTCAAGACCGCGACCGCGATCATCAAGGGCGACTGGTCCGGCGCCTGGGAGGGGATAAAGCAGATCTTCTCCGGCGCGACGGCGAACATCCGCAACATCGCCGACACCGTGATGCGGCAGATCGTCGGCGACTGGGGCGGCGGCTGGGATGCCATGAAGAAGCGCGCCGGCGAAAACCTCGACAAGATCGGCGCGAGCCTGAGCAACTGGGGGTCGACCGCCAAGAAGGCTATGTCGAAGGCCAACGAATGGCTGGTCAGCGTCGGTAAGGCGGTCGTGGATGGCCTGATCAAGGGCATCAAGTCCAAGATCAATGAAGCGGTGTCGGCCGTGACCTCGTTGGGCCGGATGGCGATCGACGCGGCGAAGAAGGTGATCGACGCCCACTCCCCGTCCCGTGTGTTCGCGCAGATCGGAAAGTGGACCGTCGAGGGCTTCGTCCTCGGCATCCAGGGTTCTCAGGAGAAGGCCCGCACCACCGTGACCGGGATGCTCACGATGGTGAAGGACGCCTTCAAGGCCGCCCCCTCCGCCCCCGACGCGCTCGTGGAGTGGGTCAGCAAGGAGACGACCCGCCTCCAGGACGTCGCGAAGAAACGCGAGGGGATTATCCAGGCGATTGCGGATGCGAAGAAGTACGCGGCCGACATCGCCAAGCAAATGGTCGACTTCGCCAACGTGACGGACCTCGGCCTCGGCGAGGGCGCCGACGCCAGCAACGTCGTGGCCGGGTTGAATGCGAAGCTGAACGCGATCAAGCGTTTCGCGAGCGATATTCAGAAGCTCGCGAAGATGGGCCTGAACAAGACCACGCTCAGGCAGATCATCGACGCCGGGCCCGAGAAGGGCTTGGCTCTGGCGGACATGCTGGTCGGCGCCGACGGGGCCGAGATCAAGGCGATCAATCGCGCCCAGAAGCAGATCGACAAGGTGTCGAAGCAGATGGGCAAGAACAGCGCGGATGCGCTGTACGACGTCGGTAAGCAGGCGGGCCAGGGCTTCCTCAAGGGCCTTCAGGGCCAGCTCAAGGAAACCGAGTCGATGATGGCGAAGATCGCGAAGGCGGTCGTCGCCGCGGCGAAGAAGGAGCTCGGCGTCAAGTCGCCGTCCCGGGTGTTCATGGGTATCGGCGACAACACGATGCTGGGCTACATCAAGGGCATCCTCGGCCAGGCCGGGGCGCTCGACGGTGCGATGTCCAGCGTGCTGAAGAAGCTGACAGACCAGGCGAAGGCCGTGGCGATCCCGCTGCCCAAGGTGTCGGCCAATCCCGCGATGGCGAGCGTCGGCGGTTCCTCGCCGAGTTCGGCGCCGGGCCTGGTCGACGGCTCGCAGCCGGGCGGCAGCGGGGCGACGTTCAACAACTACTTCTATTCGACCGAGGTGTCCGCGGAGTCGATCAACCGCAAGATGTGGTTCTCCGCGCACGCCGCCGGCTACTGACCCTCGTACGGCTCACGCCCGCATCGGCAGGCGTGAGTCGTACGTCTGTGCGATCAGCTCTGTGTGAATGCCCACACGCCGTCGGCGTGGATCGTCATGAGGAACGTTCCGTCAGGGAGCAGCACCTCGCCGTGCCAGCTCCCGATCTCGTTGATCAGTCCCGACTGCCCATCGTCAGCGAACCCGTGCACGATGAAGTTCGACTCTCCCGAGTGCTTCGACTCCATCGTGACGAGACCCGAGCTGGCGGGGTCGAGCCGTACGACCTCGTCACCGCGTCCACTGAGCTTGCCGCCTGACCAGACACGCGCCATGGTCAGGGGCTTGAGCTTGAGCGTCCACGGCCCGTCCGCCTTGATCTCCAGCGCGGCGACCTTCGCCCCATCCTCGACGTTCATGAGCACGGTTCCCTCGTAGTTGCCGATCTCGTTGATGAGACCGTCCTGCATGGCGCCGCGGGGGTTCAGGGCGTGGACGATGAAGTTCGACTGGCCGCGGTGGGTGAAGCTGGCGAGCCACACGTCATCCCAATCGCTCTTACGCAGCTTGAGGACCTTCGCGCCCGTTCCGCTGTACGTGCGTGGCGTGGGCTCGGCGCTCGGAGTGGGCGACGGTTCGGCCTCCGGTGTGCTCTCCTCCGTAGCTGCATCATCGGTGACGGCTTCTCCCGTCGCCGTTTCGGCCGGCGCACTCGCACGAGCAACCTGCACGCGATCGGCCGGGCCGGACGGTTGGCTGACGAGGGCGCCCAAGGTGGCCATGCAGCCGACCAGGGCGACGAGCGGGAGACCGATGACGAGGAACCAGAATCCCGGCCCCTTCCCCTTCTTGCGTGGGGGCTGCTGCCAGCCGTGCGGAGGGCCCATAGGCGGTTGTCCGGGGGGCGGTCCGTATGGGCCTTGCGGGGATCCGGGCTGCTGATGCATAGGGGGCTCCAGAGTCTCAGGTGGTGCTCTGCGCTGTAGAGACAGGACGTACGCCCGATGCTGAGGGTTTGCGCTCGATGCCGGAACGTTAGCTGGCCTGATGCCTCGACGCAGCGCTGGTCGGGCGCCCGCCTGCCGTACTTCCCCCCAGGGATGTCCCTACGGCAGGCGGGCGGCTTGATCGGGCGGTCTCCGCGCGCGTCCCGCACCTGACAGGCGAGACGGAGACCGTCCGGCCCCGCCTGGTCGATGATCACGGCAACCAGGCGGGGAGTCTCAAATGTCCGGCGTGGACTCAACCGGATCGTCGGTGGCGGCCTTCGGCAGCAGCTCTGCCGCCTCTGCCGGGTAGCGTCGCGCCAACTCGGCGAGCTGCTCTAGCTCGTCGTCGCGGGTCGGGGCTTGCGGCCGGGCGATTGCGGCACGGAAAGCGTCGAGCTTCTCCTGGTACTCCCACATGTCCGCAGCGCGCTGGAGACTGCCCGTCTGGCGGATCACCTCGGCGCGCAGCTTGGCTAGCTTCTCCGGGTCCGCGCCCTGAGCGAGCGCCGCCGCGTGGAGCTGTTCAAGCTCTTCGACCGTCACGAGGCGACCATACGTTGCCCTTGTCTGCCTCGTCTACCTCGTTGCCCATATGAGCAGCGTGGGCGACGTCCCTAACGTCTCGGATCATGGAGATAGACCGCTTCGACCCGACGCCGCTCTTTCGACAGGTCGCGGCGGTCATCCGTGAGCAAATCAAGGCGGGCCAGCTCAAGCCGCGGGACCCGATCCCGTCCGAGTCGAAGATGGTCGCTGATCACGGCATCGCGAGGGACACGGCACGCGCGGCCGTCGCGCTGCTCAGGGAAGAGGGATAGGTGATCACGCTGCCGCAGCGGGGATCGTTCGTTGCGCCTCGCGACTCCTGGCCAGAGCAGACCGCATCGTAAGCGACAGCCGTAGACACGACGACGCCCCGCCACTCGCGAGGAGTGGCGGGGCGTCCCGGCGCTGGGAGGGGTCAGGTACGGGCCAGCTCCCCCAGGTACGCGCGTACGGCCTGTGCGCGCTCCTGGCCGACGTTGAGCCGGTTCTTGATGGTGCGGACGCCAGGCACATCGCCGCCCACGACGTCGGCCAGGAACGCGCTCGCCGCCTCCTTCGCGAGATCCTCGTCGAGCGGCTCGGGTACGGCCTCCTCGTCCTCGGGTACTCGATCAGGTACATCGGGAATCGAGCCAGGTACGTCCTCGGCCTGGAAGTCCCCTTCGGCCTGCCAGTCGTAGAGCGGCGTGACCCCGCGAGGCACGTCCTCGACGAGCGGCTCGTCGAGGACCATCGTCGACTCTGCTCGCGTGCCGAGCCCGTTGCCGAGCGCGACGCGGTCCCGCTCGATCAATGCGGCCGCCTGGCGGAAGACGGTGCGGTCGAGGCCAGCCACGTAGGTGGCGAACATCAGCGCCTCGGCGCGGGTGAGGCCCTCGATGAAGGCGCGATGGCGGCTCACCTGGCCGACTCCTTTCCGGCGAGCGCGGCGGCCCGGGTGAGCGCCTGGCCGAACTCGCTGTAGGTGCGGATGCTGAGCAGGCGGATGACGTCGCCGAGCTTCGCCGCCATCTCAACGGGCACGTCGAGCACCTCGGCGGGCGCCCAGTCCGGGCCGAACATCACCCGCACGACGGGGGCGCGGTCGTGGCCGGCCGCCTGGTGGAGGAACGCCTCGATAGTGGAGCGGCCGAGGTCCCACATGCCGACGTCGCGGGTGTGGTCGGGGTGGCTGGCGGTGTGCTGCTGCGTGCACCAGATCGGGCACGACGCGGGGGGCGGAGTGGTCGTACGGTTGTGCATGGGTCTCTCTCCTGGATTGGTCAGGGGTGGGGATCAAGGCCCTCGACCGGTGCGCGAACACCAGTCGAGGGCCGCCCAGCGATCAGGCGCCGGGAGTCTTCGGGACGGCCATACCGGTGCGGGCCGCGTGGATGAGCGCGAGCAGGCCGCAGGCGTGCCGTTCGGCCTCGTCGAGGGTGAGCGTCACCCCGTGCTGGTCGTCGATGGACAGGCCGACGTACGGCTCGCTACCGGGCTCCTGGTACATCGAGGTCATCAGCTCGGCGTCGGGCTCCTGACTCATGTCGATCGCGTGCAGGTCGCTCTCGTGCTCGCGGTCGGGGTCGCCGGGGATGTGCTCCCGGACGCACCAGGCCGGGCAGTCCTCAACGGTGTCGCCCCCGTCAGCGAAGCCGATGGACGCCGATGGCGCCTCGCCCCGGCGTGCCCGCCGCCCCGCCGCCCTGGTGATGGCCACCTCGACCGCCTCGGGCACGTACCCGATGAGGTACGTAAGCATGTCCTTCATCTCGCCGAGGGTGGGGTCGAGCTGGCTGAAGTGGCCGGCGAGCTTGGCGGAGAGCTGGTCGAGCTGGTCGGAAGTCAGGGTGGCGTCGACGCTGACGTTGGTACCGTTGAGCATGGTTCTCTTTCCTGGTTGGTGCAGGGAGGGAATCAAGGGCCTGCCAGGTGGTCGCACACCGGGCGGGCCCGTCTTGCTGTAGGGGGTGGGGCGACCCCGGGAGGGCCGCCCCCTGGGGCCTACTTCTCGCCGCGGAGCACCGCGGTCAGCTCCGCGTAGCGGGGGTGGGTGTCGTGGAGGGTCTGACGCTCGGCGTAGGCACGGGCCTGGCGTTCGGTGCCGCGGTAGGCGACCTGGCGGAGGAACCGGCCGTCGCGGTCGTAGGCATTGACGACCTGGCGGGCGGTGCCGGGGCGGACGCGCTCGGCGGGGATCTGGGCGGGGGCCGTAGGCTGGTTCATGGTCTGGGACTCACTTCCCTGATCAAGGGTCCGTCTCGGTGTTGCCTCACCGGGCGGGCCCGTTTAACTGTGTGGCTACAGACTACTAGCTAACCTTGTGGCTACACAACACCTGTGCCAATATTTCTCTGTGACCACACAGAAAAATGCCCCGCCCGACGATCCGAAGCACACCCCGATCAGGCGATTCCGCGCCCCAGACGACCTCTGGGACGCGTACGACTCCGTCTGCAAGCGCGTCTTCCAGCGCGAGCGCTCCGAGGATCTGATCGAGCACATAGTGGCCACCGTCCGCGAGCACGGGAACGAGGCCGAGCTACAGAAGCTCTCCGCGGCCGAAGCTGAGTTGGCGGAACGCCGTGCGCGGAAGGGGGGCCGGCCGCGAGCGCGGCAGTCCGCAGAGAGTCCGCAAGACGTCTGAAGACCGCCGGACACGATCAACGCTAGCCAACGCTAATACCTGCAGGTCAGAACAGGTGTCGACGGATCGTCGCAGGTCACGGACGTGCAGCCAGGCGTTCCGCTTCAACGTCTGATCGCCGCCCCGTTACGTCTCTGAGCTGCGAGGACAGCAATACCTGGCGGTTAGGTAATCGATGGTGCCGCTGGCCAGGCGTAACGTGCTTTTCCGGCAGAACGGATAGGCGTGGGGCGTGGGGCCGGGATGAGACCCGGTTTGCTCGGTCGCGGCGATGCTTGCACCATGGGCGTGGCTTTCCTGGAACAATTGGCCCGACCGCTAGGGTGAAAACTTCAATGCGGATAACCGGATCGAGAGTAAGACGACACCGCGCCAGCCGGGGGGATCGGCGCGAGCGGAGGCGTGATGGCTCGCAGGTCAACCGTCCAGCCGGATCCTCGGATCGCTGGCGACCCCGAGTCGTACCCTCCGCAGGGCCCTGAACGGGTGTCGGTCTCGAGCGGGAGTGCCCGCAGACGCGGGGGTTGGAGCGGTGGCGGGGGCCGCTGGCTCGTCTGGACCGGCCGCGCGATCCTGTGGGCGTTGATCATCGTCATCGTCGTCAACGGGGTGCGGGCGCCGTTCGAACGGTTCACCCAGGAGAGCACCTCGACCGGGGCGACACCCGAGCCGAGCGATTCCGGTTTTCCGGTGACACAGGCCGCGGCATTTGCCAATCAGTTCGCGGCGGTCTATCTGAATTTCGACGCGTCTAATCCGCAACAAAGAGCGGAACGATTGAAGGCATTTCTGCCCGAGGGCGCCCAGGAGCAGTTCGGCTGGAATGGATACGGCCGGATGTCCGCCGGTGCCTTCCAGTTCGCGGGCATCAACGTGCGCGACGCGGGCAACGCCGTCGTCACCGTGACGTACCAGGCGGGCAGCAAGCGCGGCCTGCTTTCCGTGCCGGTCTATTTCGACGGGTCCAGGTTCGTCGTGTCCGCGCAGCCGGGGCTGCTGCCCGCACCCGACCCGGCGGGGCTGCCGCAGCTGGCCGAGCCCGACCGCGACTCCGCGACCGAGGCCGAGCTGCGCCCCCAGCTGGAGGGCTTCTTCAAGGCGTACGCGGCGGGGGACCAGGTCGACCTGCAGCGGTACGTCGCGAACGGCGTGACCATCGAGGGCTTCGACGGAGCGCTGACGCTCGCCCAGCTCAAGGACGTCGTGGTCCCGGCGGGCGCGGAGAGCACCAGGGAGGTCACCGCCGTCGTCGTGTGGGCCGTGTCGTCGGGCGGGGCCGCCGCCACCCCGCGTACGGACGATCCGGCGTCGCAGCCGGCCGGGCTGGAGCAGGCATACCGGCTCACCGTGGAGAAGCAGGGCGGCAAATGGTTCGTCGAGGCAGTCCAGGGCGCGAGCCGCCCCGTGGGGTAGCGCATGACCGGACACGACGCCGCTGATCCATACCCCGGGAGGGCGTGAATTGATTCTGAAAACCATTGTGGAGATCGCGTTCGATCCATCGACTCCACCTGCCACGGGGATCAACACCGAGGGGCTGGCGGACTTCCTGCGCAAGTTCTTCGCCCCGCTCTTCTTGGTCGTGGTCTCCGTGGTCGCGCTCTTCTTCCTCTTCACTCGAGAGATCACCAGATTCATGCAGTTCATCATTCTGGCGATCGCGATCGGCGTGATCTTCTACGTGCCCAACATCATCGAGGTGACGGCGAAGGCGATCGCGGGGGCGCTCGGCATCAAGTGATCAGGCAGAGAGGAGGATCGGGTGGATCTGCCCACATATACCAATATTTGGCGAATTGAGAAGCGGCTCTACAAGCTGTACGACCTGAAGCTGCCGACACCGCTTCCCATCGTCTGGATCGGTGTGTTCGTGGGCGTCCTCGTCCCGTGGTGGACGTTCCTCTTCTTCGTCGGGCTTCCGTTCGACGCGCCCTGGCACGTGGTCTATCTGGTCCCGCCCGGGATCGTGACCTGGCTATCGACCCGGCCCGTGATCGAGGGCAAGCGGCTCACCGAACTGCTCCAGTCGCAGGTGCGCTATCTGGCCGAGCCCCGTACCTGGTGCCGCATGGCGCCGGTCAGCGAGCCGGACGAGATCACCCTCACCGTGCGGGTCTGGCGATCCGCTCCCGCGGTGAAGGGCAAGGCCAGGAGCCGGCAGCGGCGCGCCGCCGCCTCCACCGTGCGGCCGGCGGTCGCCGCCGCGGCGAAGGGGGCCGCCGCGGTCCCCGCCGTCGCCGAACCCGTCGCCGTGCCCCCGCCCATGCCCC
>BBYL01000021.1 GCA_001570385.1 Microtetraspora glauca
CGATCCCGGGGTGGACTGTCCACCAAGATTCACCTGGTCGCCGATCGGCGATGCCGTCCGATCGCCCGGCTCACCTCTCCCGGCCAGCACGGTGATTGCCCACGGTTCATTCCACTGATGAAGTCCGTCCGTATCCTGCGCCGTGGGCTCGGGCGGCCCCGCACGCGACCGGCCCGGGCGATGGCCGACAAGGCCTACTCCTCCCGAGCCAATCGCCGCTACCTGCGCCGACGTGGCATCAAGGCGGTCATCCCCGTCAAGAAGGACCAGCAGGCCAACCGGCAGAAGCTCGGTTCCAAGGGTGGGCGGCCGCCCGCGTTCGATCGTGAGCGCTACAAGGAGCGCAACACCGTCGAACGCTGCGTCAACAAGCTCCGCCAGAATCGCGCCGTGGCGACCCGGTACGACAAGCGGGAGCTTATCTACCAGGGCACTCTCGATGTTGCCTCGATCCGGATCTGGCTCCGCGACCCAGTCACATGATCACGGGACACGCCCTAGTTGTATTGACGCTCGCAGGGGTCGGCGGGCGGCTTGCCGATGCTCACCAGGAGGGAGTTCTCGATGAACTGGCGTGCCTGCTTGCCCACGTTCTCGGCCTGGGTGATGGTGCCGGTCACCGCGACCCGCTTCTTCGGCACGTAGACCTGGAACGCGCCGAAGAAGCCGTTGTGCCCGTAGGCGGTCTCGCCCGCCACAGTCAGCCGGGTGACGCCGAGACCGTACGGCGAGCCGGCCTTGATGCTCTGCGGGGTGCTGCGCAGCATCGTCTGGAGCGTCGTCGGACGCTTGAAGACCCTGCCCTCGAACAGTCCGCGCATGAACCGGTTGAGGTCGGCCGCCGTGGAGACCAGGCCGCCCCCGCCGAAGGTGTCGAACGTCGGGTTGTAGTCGTAGGTGTCGCGCTCGCCGAGGTAGTTGTGGGCGCGCGGGCCGCGGTGCGCCTCCCGCCCTTCGAGGTAGGTGCGGTCCATCTTCAGCGGCCGCAGCAGCATCGACCGGTACAACCGGTGCAGCGGTTTGCGTGCGGCCTTCTCGATGACGAGCCCGGCCAGGACGTAGCCCGTGTCGGAGTAGTGGTAACCCCTGCCGGGCGCGAAGTAGGGCTTGCCCGAACGCAGTGCCCAGTCCACCAGCTCCCGGGGCTTCCAGGTCTTGTGCGGGTGATCGAGCACGTACTGAAACCATTTCTCGTTCTGCACGTAGTCGTACAGCCCGGCGGTGTGGTCGAGGAGTTGCCGGACGGTGATCCGGGATCCGTACGGGATGCGCGCGACCAGCTTCCGGTCCAGGTATCTGCCGATGGGAGCGTCCAGGCGCAGGTCGCCGCGCTCGGCGAGCCGGAGCGCGACGGCCGCGGTCATCGTCTTGGTGACGCTGGCCGTCCGGAAGGCATCGGAGGTGCGCAGGGCGCGTCCGCCCAACTCGTACACGCCGGCCGCGCCGTGGAAGCTCCGGCCTGGCCCGGTCACGGCGAGGATCGCGCCGGGCACGGGCGGCGCGACGACGGCGTCCAGCAGGCAGCGGAGCTGCGCACTCGTGGCGTCCCGGCCCTCGGCGGAGACGGGTGCCGTCCGGGCGCTGGCCGGGACGGCTAGGCCGCCGCTGAGCACCACGCCGGCCAGGACGGCGCCGAACACCCGGGACTTCTGGACATGGTGGCTAATTTTTGACCGCATGGCCAGGATTTAATCCAGATGGTATGAGTGAGACAAGAGGTCCGCGCGAATTCTGCGGTTTCCCGCACCAAGGAGGTGCCGCCATGCCCGACTCCGGCTGGGAGGACTCCCTGCTCCCCCGAGAGCGTGATGTGCTTGCCCTGATGGCCGAGGGCTGGTCCAACACCGGCATCGCCGACCAGATGTACGTGTCGCTGAGCGCGGTCGAGAAACACGTCACCGCGGTGTTCGCCAAACTCGGGGTGCCCGCGTCGGCGGCCGGCAACCGCCGGGTGCTGGCGGTGCTGCACTACCTCGCGGCGACCGGCCGGACCGGCGAACGGGTCAGTGAACGGCCCGGCACGGGGTGGGGGAAACCCCACAGTCGCTGACCAGGGCTTGCCGCGCGACGTTCCCCAGGCTTGAATTCTGGCCATGCGGTCAAAAATCATTCATGACGGCCAGAAGAAGAAGGCCTCGTTCATCGAGGAGGCCCGGCGACGGCAGATCGTGGAGGGCGCCATCTCCACCATCGCCAGCGCCGGGTTGCCGCAGGCGTCGCTGGCCCGGATCGCCCAGGACGTCGGCGTCAGCAAGGGCGTGATCTCCTACCATTTCGCCGGTAAGGATGAACTGATCCAGCAGGTCGTCAACGCCCTGTTCGCCGAGACCAACCGGTTCATCAAGGCCCGGGTGGACCGGGCACCAGACGCCCCGCGCCGGCTACGCGCCTTCATCGAGGCCAGCTTCGAGTTCATGGCGGCCAACCGCGCCAACTTCGTCGCGCTGGTGGACATCTGGGGCAGCTTCGGATCGCCGGAGGCCAAGCGCCGTTTCAACGCCGACATGTACGACCCGTGCCGCCACCACCTCGAGGGCATCCTGCGGCGCGGCCAGGACAGCGGCGACTTTCGCGACTTCTCGCCGGGCACGCTGGCCGCCACCGTCCAGGGCGCGATCGACGGCGTGATGCTCCAGTGGGTCTTCGACGAGGAGGCCATCGACCTGGCCGACTGCGCCGCCGAGCTGGTGACGATGTTCGACCTGGCCACCCGGCGGCGGGCGTGACCGCCGCGCCGCCGTTCGGCGGGAGACCGGCCGAGAACATCGCGGGGGGCCTCGGCGGGTTGCTCCGGGACCGGGCCGCCGCCGACGGCGACCGGGTGCTGTTCCGCTTCGCCGGCGTCGAGACCACCGTCGCGCAGGTGGAGGACCGGACCAACCGGCTGGCGGACGTGCTGGCCGCGCACGGCGTCCGCCGCGGCGACCGGGTCGCGGTGATGCTGGGCAACGGCGTCGGCTTCCCGGTCGCCTGGGTGGCGATCGCCAAGCTCGGCGCGGTGATCGTCCCGGTGAACCCCGGCTACCGCAGCGCCGACCTGGCCCACGTCGTCAAGGACTCCGGCGCGGTGCTGGCCCTGGCCGGCTCGGCCGCCGCAGCCGAGGCGCTGCTGGCGCTGGACTTCGGCGAGGTCGGGCTGCTCGACCCCGCCGACGCCGGGCCCGCGCCCGAACCCGTCCGGGCCGCCGGCGCCTTCGACGCGGGCGCCGAGCTGGCCGCCGCGTCCGGCGTCCACGACCTGCCCGACGTCGGCTGGGACGACCTCGTCAACCTCCAGTACACCTCGGGAACGACCGGGTTCCCCAAGGGCTGCATGCTCACCCACCGCTACTGGCTCCACCTGGCCGAGCTCGCGGCCGACGTCGCCGCCGTCACACCGGACGACGTGGACCTCACCGCGCAGCCCTTCTACTACATGGACCCGCAGTGGAACACGGTGCTGTGCCTGCTGACCGGCATCCCGCTGGTGATCCTGCCGCGCTTCTCCGCCTCGGGCTTCTGGCCGTCGGTCCGCGACCACGGCGTCACCTTCTTCTACGTCCTCGGCACGATGCCACTGCTGCTGCTCAAGCAGCCGCCCGACCCTGAACTGGACCGGGCCCACCGCGTTCGGCTCGTCCTGTGCTCGGGCATCACGCCCGCCCTGCACGCCGCGATCGAGGAGCGTTGGGGCGCGCCCTGGCGGGAAGCGTACGGCAGCACCGAGGCTGGGGTCGTGCTGGCCGTCGGGCCCGAGGACACCGCGTGTGTTGGCACCGGCGCGATGGGACGGCCCGTCCCCGGCAAGGAGGCCAAGGTCGTTCGGGAGGACGGATCCGACGCCGCAGACGGTGAGGTCGGCGAGATCGTGGTACGCGGCGAGCCGATGCTGACCGGCTACTGGAACCGGGACGAGCCGCTGCTACGCGACGGCTGGTACCCCATGGGCGACCTCGGCTACCGGGACCCGCGCGGCCACTACCACTTGGTCGGGCGGCTCAAGGAGATGATCCGGCGCGGCAGCGAGAACATCGCCGCCGCCGAGGTGGAGGCGGTCCTGGCCGACCACCCGGCCGTGCGCGCCGCCGCCGTGGTCCCGGTGCCCGACGAACTGTTGGGCGAGGAGGTCAAGGCGTTCGTACAGACCGCCGAGCCCGTCGAGCCGCGCGAGCTGGTGGCGTACGTCCGCGCGCGGCTGGCCGACTTCAAGACGCCGAGGTTCGTGGAGTTCGTCGAGGCGTTCCCGATGACGCCGTCCGAACGCATCGCCAAGCACCTGCTGCCCGCCGGACGGGGCGGCGCCTACGACACCCGGGAGGGAATCCGATGAGCACCGATCTGCGGGTGCGCCGCGCCGGCTCGGCCCTGGTGGTCGCCTTCGATCGGCCCGAGGTGCTCAACGCCTTCCGGGAGCGCACCTACGGCGAGTTGGTCGCCGTCCTGGACGAAGCCGCCCGCGACGACACGGTGGGCGCGGTGGTGCTCACCGGCACCGGTCGCGCCTTCTCGGCCGGCACCGACCTGAAGGAGGCCGGCGCGCAGTTGGCCGCGGGGTCCGACGCCGACCTGGTCGAACGGACCTCCGCGCTCCAGGACCTCACCCGCCGCTTCACCGACCACCCCAAGGTGATCATCTCGGCGGTCAACGGGATCGCGGTCGGTGTCGGCGTGGAGCTGGCCATCGCCAGCGACCTGCGACTGGCCGGCCACGCCGCCTCGTTCGCCTTCAAGGAGGTGCACCGCGGCCTGTTCCCGAGCAACGGGGTGCTGTACTCGCTGCCCCGCCTGGTCGGCCACGGTCGCGCGGTGGACCTGCTGCTGTCGGGCGAGACCGTCGGCGCCGCCGAGGCGTACCGCGCCGGGCTGGTCAGCCGACTGGTCCCCGACGCCGACCTGCTCGACACGGCACTGGAGCTGGCCGAACGCGTCGCCGCCGCCGCACCCACCCCGGTACGCCTGATCAAGGAGGCCATGCAGCGGGTCTGGGAGCTGGACCTGGAAGAGGTGCTCGACCTGGAGACCGAGGGGCTGCTGGCCTGCCTGCGCGGCCGGGACGTGCTCGAAGGCGTCCAGTCCTTCATCGAGCGGCGCCCCGCCGTCTACCGCGGCGACTGACCGCCCCGCGACGGGACGCCGACCGCGCCCGCCGCCCGTCCCACCCCCGTGATCAACGAGACCCCGGCCCGCCCATGGGCCGGGGTTCCGACCTCCCCTACCCGAAAACAGCAGGGAGCCGAACGCCATGACCGGGCACGACAGCGGGGGAACGCTCCACCGCGGACTCAAACGACGGCACATGACCATGATCGGGCTCGGCGGCGTCATCAGCGCCGGCCTGTTCGTCAGCAGCGGCAAGGTGATCGCCGACACCGGCCCGGCGGCGCTGGTCGCCTACGCCCTGGGTGGCCTGATCGTCATCCTGGTGATGCGGATGCTCGGCGAGATGGCCGCCGCCCGGCCCTCGGCGGGCTCGTTCGCCGACTATGCCCGCACCGCCCTCGGCCCACGCGCCGGGTTCCTGGTGGGCTGGTGCTACTGGCTGTTTGCGATCGTCGCGGTCGCGTTCGAGGGCGTGGCGGGGGCCAAGCTGCTGCACTCCCTGTCCGGCGGCATCCCGGTGCTGCCGACGGCCGTCGCGCTGCTGGTGGCGCTCACCGCGGCCAACCTGGTCTCGGTGCGGCTGTTCGGCGAGACCGAGTTCTGGCTGGCCTCGGCCAAGGTTGTGGTGATCGTGGCGTTCCTCGGCGCCGGGACGCTGTACGCCCTGGGCCTGTGGCCGTCCGCCGGTGCCGGCGCCGGCCTCGCCACGCTGACCGAGCACGGCGGGTTCGCCCCCAAGGGTTGGGGCGCGGTCCTCACCGCCCTCGTCACAGTGCTGTTCTCCTACTTCGGCGCGGAGATCGTCACCATCGCGGCCGCCGAGTCGGCCGAACCCGCCAAGGAGGTCGCACGGGCCACCCTGCGGGTGGTCTGGCGAGTCCTGATCTTCTACGTCGGCTCGGTGCTGGTCATCCTGGTGGTCGTGCCGTGGAACCGCGTCCCGGCCAACGGCACCGACAGCCCGTTCGCCACCGCCATCGCCGAGCTCGGCGTCCCTGGCGCGGCGACCCTGATGACCTGGGTCATCCTGGTCGCGGTCGTGTCGGTGATGAACGCCGCGCTGTACGCTGCCTCGCGCGTCCTCTGCGCGATGGCCGCCCGCGGCGACGCCCCGGCCGCGGCGGCCCGGGTGCGCGCGTCCGGAGTCCCCGCGCCTGCGCTGCTCGGCGGCGCCGCGCTCGCGCTGGTCCTGATGGCCGCCGCGTTCGCGGTCGGCGACGACGCCTTCGACCTGCTGATCAACACCGCCGGGTTGCTGGTGCTGTTGCTCTACGTCTTCGTGGCGCTCAGCCAGCTGCGGCTGCGCCGCCGCATGGAGACCGAGTCGCCCGAGTTGCTCCGGCTGCGGATGTGGGGCTTCCCCTGGCTGAGCCGCGTCGTGGTGGCGCTGCTGGTGCTGGCGTTCGCCGCTGTCGCCTCGTCCGCCGAGGCGCTCCCAGTCGTCGGCGCGGTCGCCGCGGCCGTCGGCGGCACGCTCCTCGCCTACGAGATCAAGTCACGCCGCAAGGAGGCCACCGATGCCGTTGCGTAAGAGGTCGTAACAGAATCAGCGGACGAGGCGTCGCCAGGAAGATCGCGCAGGCGTTGCCGCACCTGCCGGCCAAGAAGCTGTCGTGGGGGGACTTCGTCCGGCTCACCGACACCACGATGCGACTGAAACGGCAGCTGAACGGCGACCCGACCGAACGCGTCGCGGTCACCTCCGAGGCGGACCCGCTGGCGTCGAAGGTCGCGGCGTTCGCTGATCTGCCGCCCGACCAGCGTCACGCCCAGCTCGCCGCCCTGGCCGCGATGGTGTCCCGCCGCGTGTCGGCCGCGTCCGGCGGCGACGACGATGACGACGAGGGGGAGTGACGCTTCCATCTCGGATACCGCGCGCTTCACCCGCGGCCGCCTGGGCTTCTCGGCCTGCTCTGCCTAACCGCTGGTGAGCGAAGGGGCCCGAGGCTGTAAGCCTCGGGCCCCTCACAGCGGACGCGGCCCCAGCGATCGACGATCCGCTCCCAGTAGCCGGGAGAGTACGCGTCCCAAACCAGCGACGTCACACTCCTATGTACGCCCAGCCGAAGATGCTGGCGATGTCCTGGCGTTCGCCGGCCTGTGCTGCTGCCCGGGTGAGCTGGTCCCGGCTGGATTCGATCCGTTCAGATAGCGAGACCATGGTCTCCATGGCCTCAGCAGGTGCGGGCATGTTCGGCATGGCGCAGGATTCCTTCCAGTAGGTTGATCTTGCTGGTGTGGCAGTAGGTGGTTTCGGTGGCGTCCAGGCGCCCGGTCTCGAAGTACTTGTTGGCCACTTGGCCGCCGCGGCAGTAGGCGAAGTACTCGCACTGCTCGCGGCAGTTCGTGATGCCTGCCAGGGCTTCGGCGACCCACGGCACCGCCTCCGCTTGGGCCGCCAGTACGGCCATGGGGGTATCCAGGACGTTGCCGGCGGTGAACGGGCCGTGGTGTGGCGAGGAGAAGCCGGCCAGTTCCGCGCCGATGGGAAGGTAATGACCGTCCCAGGTGACCAGGGGCAGGGGCCTGACCGGGCGGCCGGCGCGCTCTGTCGCTGCGCCGGAGAGCTCCTCCCGGACGTAGGTGTAGGCGTGGTCGAGCTCTCTGATCCGGATACGCGGATCGGCCTGCCAGCTGGCCGCCAGTTCCTGCCAGAAAGCGATGACCTCAGCCTCGCTCTCCGGCTCCTGCCCGCCTGCGTAGACGCCCTTCTTCTCGGCCAGATTCACTCCCAGGTTTTCGCAGCCCAGCTCGCAGGCGAATCGGTACAGGCGGGCAGCTGTTCCCGGGGACAGATCGGACAGCACCGCGATCATGCCGAAGCTGATTCCAGCCCGGCGCAGCATGTCGATCCCGTTCATGACCCGCTCTATGCTCGGACGTCCCGCCCGGTCCAGCCGTAGGGCGTTGTCCTCAGCTGGGCCGTCGATGCTCACCGTGACACGGACGGGGACTGTCGAGAACAGCTCACACCACGCCTCGTCGATGAGCGTGGCGTTGGTTTGTACCGCATGGACCACCGGATAGCTCTCACCTGGCCCGAATGGCTCTACCAGAGAGCGGAAGTATGCCGGGCCCACTGCGAGCGGTTCGCCGCCGTGCCAGACCACGGCTACCGGATGCTGACTGGACCACTCCCGCACGCCGGCGGCAACCGCGGTAGCGACATCCACGCTCATCCGCCGAGACACCTTTCGCTCCGGCAGGTAGCAGTAGGAGCAATCGAGATTGCACAACGTCGTGGGCTGCATGAGCACCGCCCGCGCTGTACCGGCCAGCCTTACCTCTCCCGTTTGCGAGGCCCCGGCAGGCCCACCCTCCAAGGCAGTCACAGTGCGAACATACACCAGCACAATCGGTCATCACCTTGTGGATTCGTGCTGGCTCGTGTCCAGCCGGGCTGACGATCACGCCGGTATTCTGGCGATGTGCTGCCGGCATGAGGGCCGGGTACGGATACTGCGCCTCGCACTCCCGCTTCTTTTGGGGACTGCGGCTATACCTGGTCTGCGCCCCGGTCGGAATGCCGATCATGTGGACCCTGGCTCACCCGAAGATCGGCGAACGGGAGGTGCTGGCAGCAATTCTGGAGGTCGACGCCGACCTGATCTCTGCACGCGACGGCATACTCCTGATCTGCGACAAGGGGTTCGCTGGTAAGGCGTTCGAGCGGGAGCTGGCCGCGCAGCACATCACCCTGCTGCGGCCCTCGCGTAAGGACGAAAAGACTCGGTACGGCGAGCCGATGCTCAAGAAGGTCCGCCAACTGATCGAGTCGGTCAACGACACCCTCAAAGGGCAGCTCGATCTGGAAGGACACGGAGGGCGGACGTTCGAGGGCGTCGCAATCCGAGTCGCTCAGCGCATCCTGGCGATGGCCGCGGCGATCTGGCACAACAACAAGATCGGCGCACCCCTCACCCGGTCTCTGATCGCTTACGACCACTGATCAGTTCGGACTTTCTCTCTAGTAGTACTTTGTTAGGTCGTCATGGTGGTCGTCGGTGACGGGTGGGGCATCGGCCTGCCCAGGTCGCCAACAAGACCTGGAGCATGTGGAGGACCTTGTAGAAGGTCGGGCCGCCCCAGCTGCTTTTGGGCTGGTCAAGCGCAGTTCGGTCAGGAACAGATGAGCGGCCGAGACCAGCGTGACGTGGCGGTGCCAGCCGGTGAAGGAACGGCCTTCGAAGTGGGTGAGGCCCAGCCCGGTCTTCAGGTCGCGGTAGTCATGCTCGATCCGCCAGCGGATCTTGGCCAGCCGGACCAGGTCCCGCAGCCGGACATCGGCCGGCAGGGTGGACAACCAGTAGTCGGTGGGTTCACTCTCGCCGGGCGGCCATTCGGCGAGCTGCCATTTGGGGCGGTGCCGCTCGTGGTCGGGAATCTGGCAGCGTCGCCGCCGCTGGGCGATCCGGCCTGCCTCATCGCTGTCGGCGGCCAGCGCATCATCCGCCTCCCCGGCCACCAGGGTGATCGCCCGTTCCGCCAGCCGACGCCGTACCAGCGTGTAGTTCCAGGTGGAGGAGGTGATGAACTGCTGCAGCCGCTGGTGATCCACTCCCAGTCGCTCCGCCATCGGCACCATCGACTTACGCCGACCGTCCAGCATCAGCCCACGCAGGTACAGCCCTCCGTTGAACCGCTGCTCTCGACGGGCGAACGAGGTGAACACCTCGCCCGCGAAGTCCTCGAGACGGTCACGTACTTCAGACAATTCGGCCGGGTCCCCCGGAGACGGCCGAGTACGCCGACGGCTGCGTGGTCACCATGCCCACCCGCGCGTTGGAGTTCGGCTACCCACTCCGGACCCGGTCCGTCGGCGTGCACTTCAAGCCGTGGGGGCCGGCGCCGTTCCTGCCGATGCCCGCGGCCGAGCTGCGTGACCGGCCGGTGACGGTAGAGCAGGTTTGGGGCCGGCCCGCCATTGCTGAGCTGCGAGACCGGCTGGCCACGGCGGACGGACCGCACGACATGCTGACGCTGCTCGAGGTGGAGCTAATGCGACGGCTGTGCGAGACCGCCGGCCTGGGGCTGGTCCGCCATACGAGCAGCGTCATCGCGGCGACCAGCGGGGCGGTGGCGATCGGCGACCTGAGCGTGGCAGCCGGTGTCAGCAGCACTCATCTGGCACAGCGGTTCAAGGAGCTCATCGGCGTCACGCCGAATCGGCTGGCCCGCACCTACCGCTTCGCCGCCACCGTGTTCGCGATCAACCCCGCCGGACCGATCGACTGGGGCGACCTCGCCGGTGGCGCAGGCTACTTCGACCAGGCCCACTTCGGCCACGAGTTCCGGGCGTTCACCGGGCTCACGCCGACCCGGTACGTCGAAGTCCGGCGCGGTTCCTGCGCGAACATCCCGGCCACGCGCTGGACGGCTGGCCGCTGCCGGCCGATTGATTTCTTACAAGAGCGACAGCTCACGACACGCTAATTTGGGGGCACCCCAAAGCAGAGGAGAGCCCCGTGGGCAAGGTGGTCATGTACAGCTCGGTGTCGGTGGACGGCTTCGTCGCGGACGAGAATGACCAGCCCGGACCGCTGTTCGACTGGTTGTCCAACGGTGACGTCCCGTTGGACGAGAGCGGCGAGGTGAAGGTGTCACAGACGTCCTACGACTACACCCGGGCGTACTGGGACCAGATCGGAGTCACGATCGTCGGCCGCCACGTCTTTGACCTGACGGACGGCTGGGACGGGAAGCCTCCGAGCGGTATCGACCACGTGGTCGTCGTGACGCACCGGCCGGAGCCCGAGGGCTGGGACCCCGAGGCGCCGTTTCACTTCGTCGACGGCGTCGAGGCAGCCGTGGCCAAGGCGCAGGAGCTTGCGGGTGACCGCATGGTCGAGGTCGCCGCTGGCGACGTCGGTGGCCAGGTGCTTGCCGCGGGCCTGATCGACGAGGTGCGCATGGACGTCGTACCCGTCGTGTTCGGGTCCGGCAAGCGCTACTTCGGGTCGGTCCACGCGCAGCACCTGTTGGAGGATCCTGACGTGGTGATTCAGGGCAACCGGGTGCTTCACCTGCGCTATCGGGTGCGCCGTTGACCGATCTGAGCGGGTACGCGAAGAAGTCCACTGCGAACAGTGACACAAGATCGGGCCTCCGGTTGCGTTTGCGCATCGCTGTCCCTGGTCGGGCAGCCGACGCCGATCCGCCCCAGCACCTCACCTGCGGCAAGTTCAACTCAAGATCACTGGTTGCCGGTTTCCGTCGTATCTTGGCCGACCCCCGAACGGACTTGGCCTGAGCGTGGCCTCGGGACTTTGGGCCCGATCAACGCGCCGACGCCGCCCTCCCATCAGAGCTTCTGATATCTCTCGATATCAAGCTAATCGCAGCATGACCCCTGCTGTCGGGCCTCGTGGTACGCAAGGGCCGGGCGCTGATGGTTGTCTACGACGGCGATCAGGCTGAGCTTGGCTACGAGCGGCGGCAGGTCATCAAGACCTTGCGGAAGAGCGCTGCCGGAGGTCTGCTGGCGCCGAGGTCTGCGAACCACACGAGCTACATCCGGGTATGCGCGTACGTGTGCAGCGCGTCGCGGACGAACATCGCCCCCGCCTCGTCGTCGTACATGGCCGCGAAGCGGGGGTCGTCGACGAACATGTCCCCAATGCCGTTCACCATCTCGATCGAGCGCTCCCGGTCGCCCTCGGCGGTGGGGGTGCCCGGGATCTGGCTCAGCCACTGGACGTGCCGGGCAGCCAGTGACTGAGCGTGTTCCGATGTCGGCGAATCCCCGGCCTTCACCGCGGCGACCCATGCGGCAACGAGGTCTTCGGTGTCCTGCTTCCAGGCTCGCTGCTGGTCGAGACTCTTGCCATGCCACCAGTCGTTGCTCACTTGGAACGCGCGCTCGCCCCAGCGTGAGATCACCTCGTCCTTGTAGTGGTCGTTGAACCCCGCCAACATGACATCCATCCGCGGTTCCACCCCCGCCCGCAGGGCCTCGAGCGTGTGACGAACAGAGTGGATCTGCCGTTCGATGCGGTCCCGTTCCTCTTCCAACGCGGCGATGTGGGCGCGGAGCCCGTCGAGCGTGTCCACCTCCTCGGCCAGGACCTCGGCGATGGCCGGCAAGCCCATGCCGAGCCGGCGCATGAGCAGGATCCGCTGTAGCCGGGCGACCGCGGCGGGGTTGTAGTAGCGGTACCCGTTCGCGCCGACCCGGGACGGGGCCAAGAGCCCGAAACGGTCGTAGTGACGCAGGGTCCGGCTGGTGATGCCGGCCCTCGCTGCGAGCTCCTGGATCGTCCACTCCATCGTTCCATTGTCACCCGCGGCGCAGCGTGGTCGCGATGATCTCCGAGGCGTCGGTGAGCAGGGCCTGCGCCGCCGTCTGCCCGGTCGCCGCCAGGTAGGTGTCGACCAGCCGGTTGCCCGCGGCGTACCCCGCGCCCATCGGCAATCCCACCGGGGCGACGCCGAGGTGCTCCGCGCCGGGGTCGCCGTGCACCCAGGCGGTGAAGTTCCGCATGCCTGTCACGTCGAGCCCGGTGAGCACCTTGGCGAAGACCTCGTCGTCGTGCAGGTGCGGCACGCCGATGCGGGCGGGGCCAAGCTCGTCGCCGTAGAGCTGGCGGGCGAAGGCGTCGGCCAGGCCCTCGCCGACGATGTGCTCGCCGACCGTGACGGTCATCGGGTCCCACACAACCCCGCCCGGGCTCCAACGCAGGTTGTGATTGAGCTCGTGCACGGCGGTGGCCTCCAGCCGCTCCACGTTCTCGGGGAAGGGCCAGAACGTGATGGCGATGTGGCCCGAGATGCCGCCGAACCCGGTCAATCCTTGGCAGGGACCCATGAAGTGCTCGTCACCCGGATCGCCGAGGACGAACAGCACGGTGATGTCCGGGGCCTCCAGCCCCGGCGTCGCCTCCAGCAGTACGGCGAGAGCGTTGTCGAGCGCGCGTTGCATCCGCTCCCAGGCCCCGGCCGCAGCCAGGGTTTCGAGCGCGTCGAGGCAACGCTCCTCGTCGCGGTCGATGGGGAACCCGGACGATTGGAGGTGTACGGCTACCAGGTCGAGCTCGCCTGGGTGGTAGCGGTACATGCCCGCGTTGGCCTCCAGCATCGAACGCAGCAGGTCAACGCGGTCCGCGACCGGGGCCAGCAGGATCCGCCTCATGGCGGAGTAGGTGTCAAGAACAGTGATCGACATGGCCCCGATGCTAGAAGTTGACGCAGCGTCAAGGTCAAACCAGCGGCGCTCTTCGTCGAGATACAGCTGGGCATGCCGTCACCCAGGCCCGTCGCGACCGGCGGTTCGCCGCTGCGATGGACTCACACAACTTGGTCAGCCGCTGTTCCAGCGTGCGCAGCTCCTCGGTCTTGCGGTCCGCGGTGAACGGCATCCACCGCTGCGCCCCGCCGTCGCCAACTACGCCAGAGAACCTCCTCGGAGGCCTGTCGGCGCGACCCGACAGACACAGCACCGCGACCGCGATGATCGGATATCGCCATCCAACCCGTCACGCGGAGCTACCTTGCGGCTGGTGGCACGGACCCGAGTGGGGGGCCTACCGTGGAACCACACCACGGCCAGACGCGTACCGCCGTTCGCCGCCGCTCCGAGCGCCCACGCCGCCCAGGGCACAGTCGGCCAAGGTCCTCCGGGGCCCGCGCAGAAGCACAGAAGACCTTTCGTCCGGCCCTGTCCTCGCCGGCGGGAAGCGTGGGATACCGCCGGGCTGGAGTCGACCGTGCCGAAGAAGCAGAGACCCGTCGCGGGCGCGACAGGTTGCGGGATGCATCGGCAGGGGCGCCCCGGGGTCGGCCGCCGCTGCGCGCGGGGTTTTGATCGGGATCTGTGGGCGCTATCGCAGTTGGTCGCGGCGGCGGGTCAGGTAGGCGGTCTCGGCGGTGTTGCCCGCCAGCTCGATGGCTTTGTCGTAGGCCGCGCGTGACTGCTGGCTGTGGCCCAGCCGGCGCAGCAGGTCGGCGCGGGTCGCGTGGTAGGCGTGATAGCCGGCCAACGCGTCCGCGAGACGGTCGACGGCCGCCAATGCCACCTGCGGGCCGTCGAGTTCGGCGACCGCGATGGCCCGGTTGAGGGCGATGATCGGCGAGGGATCGAGGCGGACGAGCTGGTCGTAGAGGGCCAGGGCCTGTGACCAGTCGGTGTCGCGTATGTCGCGGGCGGAGGTGTGCACGGCGTTGATCGCGGCGAGGATCTGGTAGCGGCCCGGAGCGGCCCCGGCGGCGGCAGCGGCGAGGCGCTGGCGCACCAGCCGATGCCCCTCGGCGATCAGCGCCGCGTCCCAGGCCCCACGGTCCTGCTCGGCCAGGGGGACCAGTTCGCCGCTGGCCGAGACCCGGGCGGTGCCGCGGGCCTCGGTGAGGAGCATCAGCGCCAGCAGCCCGGCCACCTCGCCGTCGTCCGGCATGAGGGCACGGATCAGGCGGGTGAGCCGGATCGCCTCGGCGGTCAGGCCGTGACGTAGGGGATCGGTGCCGGGGCCGGTCGCCAGATAGCCCTCGTTGAACACCAGGTACAGCACGGCGAGTACGCCGGAGACGCGTGCCGGGAGATCCTGCGCGGCCGGTACCCGATAGGGGATGCAGGCCGCCTTGATCTTGGCCTTCGCGCGGGTGATCCGCCGCTCCATGGCGGTCTCCTGCACCAGGAAGGCGCGGGCGATCTCGGGCACGGTCAGACCGCCGACCATGCGCAGCGTCAGCGCTACGCGGGTCTGCAGCGCCAGCGCCGGGTGACAGCAGGTGAAGATCAGTCGGAGCCGGTCGTCGTCGATGGCGCCGACAGGCTCGGGCGGGTCGTGGTCGTAGACCATCTGAGCCTCCTTGTGCTTGTCATCGCGCTTGTTCTCGCGCCGGATCCGGTCGATGGCCCTGCGGTTGGCGGTTGTGGTCAGCCAGGCGCCGGGGTTGGGGGGTACGCCGCCCGTCGGCCACCGCCCGACGGCGGTCGCGAACGCCTCGGCAGCCGCCTCCTCGGCGATGTCGAGGTCACCGAAGCGCCTGGTCAGGGAGGCGACCACCCGCACCCACTCCTCGTGGTGGGCCCGGGTGATCGCCTCCTCGACGTCGCTCACTGGAACGGCCGCACCTCGACCTTCCGATCGCAGACCTTCGACGCCTCGGTGGCGAGCTCGAGCGCCACATCCAGATCGGGGGCCTCCCACACCCAGACGCCGGCGAGGTACTCCTTCGACTCCACGAAAGGCCCATCGCTGAACACCGCCTGCTCGCCCCGGTTGTCGATGACCGTGGCCGCGTCGGTGTCCGCGAGTCCGCCCGCGAAAACCCAGTAGCCCTCGGCGATCAGTCGTTCGTTGAACGCGCTGATGGCAGGCTGCCTGTCCGTGCTGCCGGGATTGCTCTTGTCATCGATTACGGAAACCAGGTACCGCATCTGAAGATCGTCTCCTGTGGTGTCAAGGCAGCGTGGTTCGGTGGTCAGGGACTTCAGGCCGTTGCATACCGCGGGCGCCCGGCCGGCCGGTAGACCTGGATCGTCACGCCCTTGGAGTCGACGCGCGACTCGACCAGGTCGAGCCCAAGATCCGGACCGGTCTCCGGGAACAGCCGCGCGCCCTGGCCGACGACCACCGGGACGGTGATCAGAGTCATCTCGTCGACCAGATCGTTCTCCAGCAGCCACCGAGTCAGGATGCCACTGCCGTGCACCTGCAGTTCACCCCCGGGCTTGGCCTTCAGCTTGCTGATGGCCGCCGCGAGGTCACCGCGGAGAACGGTCGTGTCCTCCCAACGCGGCGCGGTGAGCGTGGTCGAGGCAACGTACTTGGGGGCCTCGTTCAAGGCCACGCCGATGGGATGTGCGCGCATCTGGTCGATTGATCCCCAGGAGCCGGCGAACAACTCGTAGGTGCGCCGGCCGAACAGGAACGCCTCGGCGCGCTGGTAGGTCTGCGTGATGAACGTCCTGGTCTCGTCGTCGCCCTTCCCCCGGGCCCATCCGCCGCGCTCGAATCCGTTCCTGCGGTCATCCGACGCACCGCCGTTTCCCTGCATCACTCCATCGAGGGTGACCTGGGTCATGGTCGTCAGCTTCATGATCGCGGTTCCTTCACCTTGGTGCCGCCCCTTGCGGGCGGCCTCACCCCTGCTACGAACACCACCGCCCCGATCCGACACCGCCTCCCGGATGTCTTTGAAGAGCTTTCCGGGACGCCGGTCGTCAGCGATCCGACAGCACGACGGCTTCGGGGGGCGGCGGGGACGGCGCTCCACTTCATCGAGCGCGCCCAGCGCGGACGAGGTGAAGCTGGAGGCAGCCTGAGCCGGGAGTCGCCGGGGAGGGCGGGAGCAGCCTCGACAAAGTCGCGCCGGTCCAGCACTACCGGATGGGCCGGGCGCGGTGAGCGAGACGGGAAGGTATACGCGAGGAACCGGTGTCTTTACGCCTCTTGACGTGTCTACCAGCTCTAACCCGGTGGATTCGGGCTGGGAAGCGGCGCGCACCCGCCCCCTCGGCATCGCGTGGGCGGGGAACTTCGGGTCGGGTCTTAAGAGCCTGGGCCCGGAGGCCACGGTGAAGGACTACGGCGTAGCCGTGGCGATGTCGCAGGGGTAGAGCCGGGTGCCTAACCCGTCGATCGGACAGCAGTGAACGTGGGAACCGTCCGTGATCCGTTCCCGGCTGCGCGCCGTCCAGACGCGAGGTGCCGGGACAGGCCCGACGTCGGCCGAAGGCGCGGATGGGGCGGAGCCGTCGTAGTACTCCGAGCGCGGGAGAGCCGCGTGCATGGGGAAGGGCGGCAGCGTGCCAGTCAACGAAGGGAACGCAATGTCCGAAGACGCACCGGTGAATATCGGTGCCAGCGCTTGGCCGGACCCCTGGTCGGCCGAGCGTGCGGTGCGGAGGATGCAGACCAATCGCGTGGTCCACATCGACGAGGGCTTCGACTTCCTCGGGCACCACATCCGCCGCCAGCGGAAACGAGGAACGAGCAAGTTCTTCGTCTACACCAAGCCGTCCAAGAAAGCCGTCCAGGCGATCAAGGACAAGGTGTCGGCGAAGACGCACAGGTCAACCCGCGATCAGGATCTGGCCGAGCTGATCCTCAGCGTGAACCGGATGCTGCGCGGGTGGGCGACCTACTTCCGGCATGGAGTATCAAAGGCGATCTTCGGCTTGATCGACGCCCACACGTGGGACCGGTTGATGCGGTGGATCCGCCGGAAATACGCGGGCAAAGCCCGCCTCAGCATGAACGAGTTCAGGCGTCGCTTCTGCGACACAGGCTGGAGGATCGCCCACCAGGGGACCGCCTTCACCGGCGCGTCCAAGGTCAGGATCGAACGCTACCGCTATCGCGGCGGCAACATTCCGACCCCCTGGACCGCCGAACCCGCAGGAACCTGACCAGCGGGCAAGGCACGTGGAGCGCCCGGTGCGTGGAGACGCGCACGCCGGGTGCGGCGGGCGGGCCGGGGAAACCCACCGTGAGCAATCACGGCAGGGCGCCCCGGTCCGACCCAACCCGACACCCCGACACCCCGACATCACCGGCCGCACGAGGAAGAAGGAGAAACCAGCATGGCGATTCAGCGGATGGACAACGTCGGCATCGTCGTCGAGGACATGGATGCCGCCATCGCGTTCTTCGTGGAACTCGGTATGGAGCTGGAGGGCAGGGCGGAGGTCGAGGGCCTCTTCGCCGACCAGTGCACCGGACTCGACGGCGTCCGCTGTGACATCGCGATGGTCCGGACCCCGGACGGTCACAGCCGGCTCGAG
Organism: Microtetraspora glauca; assembly: GCA_001570385.1. Taxonomy (GTDB): domain Bacteria; phylum Actinomycetota; class Actinomycetes; order Streptosporangiales; family Streptosporangiaceae; genus Microtetraspora; species Microtetraspora glauca. Next base: position 17,801 of record BBYL01000021.1, read on the forward strand.
CTGGCGAAGTACCGCAGCCCAGCGGTGATCAGCGCCGGGCCGCGCAACCGGCCGCACAACATTCTGGGCACGCACCGCGTCATGTTCGCCGTTGACGACATCGAGGACACCGTTGCCCGCCTGCGCCCTCACGGCGCCGAACTCGTCGGCGAGATCGCCCGGTTCGAGGACAGCTATCTGCTCTGCTACCTCCGCGGCCCGGAGGGCATCATCGTCGGGCTGGCCGAGCAACTGCGCTGAGAAGGAGGAACCGAACCATGCAGCCGAACGAGATCATCGAGGTTCTGAACCACCCGATCAGCCAGGAGTTGCTAGCCAAGGTCCGCCGACCCGAGTCCCACGGCCTCGGAACTACCGGTCGTCCTCGACATGCCCGGCAAGGTCGCCGACTTCCTCCGCGCTGCCGACCTGGAGGACGTCGAACGGGCCGCGCTCGACCAGGTCTCACCGTACGGCGCGGCCAGGGCTACAGCCTGCGTGTCACCGCCGCACCCACGGTCCACCGCCAGCTTCTCGACCGCTGCCAGCCGCTCGACGGCACCGCATCGGTCCCGGCCCAGCGCAAGGCCCGCCGCGAGTACGCGAAAGGCTGTCGGCCCTCCCGTGAGGCGTGTTGGTGATCTTCTCTCGGAATCACTCGTTTATGAGAACCATGGAGTCTTCCGCACGGGTTCACCGTCCTCGGCGGGACGGGTCCACCGGCCCGCCCCATTACCTCTGCCTTTCCCTCCATCCCTCAGTTGGCGGCGGGTCAGTCCAGGAGATCGCCGCGTGTAGCGTTTTGACACCTTCATGGGTAACCGCTATCTATTGGCCAACCGTTAGGGGGTGACATGCAGGACGCAGTGCTGGCGATGCTCGCCAAGGAGCCGTCGCATGGGTACCACTTGCACGCTCGGCTGCGGCGCAGTCTTGGCCCGTTGGGCGAGTCGATGAACCGCGGTCAGATCTATGTGACGTTGGCCCGGTTGGAGCGAGCGGGGCTCGTTGTCTGTGAGCGGGCGGACGGCCTGCCCGAGCGGCCGGAGCGCAAGGTCTATGCGCTGACGCCGGCCGGGCAGCAACGGGTGGCCACCTGGCTGGCCGAGGTGGGCTGGCCGAAACCGGACCTGGCGGAGTTCCATCTCAAGCTCGCCGCTGCCGCCGCGGCCCGGCTGGCCGACCCGGTGGAGCTGGTGGCGGCGCAGCGCCGGGAGCTGCTGCGCCGCTTGCGTGAGGTGCAGCAGGCGGCGCTGGCCGAGCCGGCGGGGTCGGGCGCCGGCCTGCTGCTGGAGGGGGTCGTGCTGCGGCTGCAGGCGGACCTGCGCTGGCTGGATGCCTGCGAGCGGGCCTGGTCCAAGGTCGATGACGAATCCGAGGGTGCATGAACGTGTCGAGTGCCGTGGTTCGTGTCCACGGCCTGGTGAAGCAGCATGGTCGGGGGCAGGGCCGGGTCCGGGCGGTCGATGACGTCGACCTGGAGGTGCCCGAAGGCCAGATGCTGGCCGTGATGGGGCCGAGCGGTTGCGGGAAATCCACCCTGCTGCACCTGCTGGGTGGCCTGGAGCGGCCCAGCGACGGGGAGGTGTGGCTGGCCGGTCAGCGCATCGACACCCTGAGCGAGCGAGCTCTGGCGCGCATGCGGCGCCGGTCGGTGGGATTCGTCTTCCAGGCCTTCCATCTGGTGGAGGAGTTGTCAGCCGCCGAGAACGTGGAGCTGCCCGCGCTGCTGGCCGGGCGTTCGCGCCGCCAGGCCAGGCGGCGCGCGAGCCAGCTGCTGGAACGGGTCGGGCTCGCCGACCGCGCCCGGCACCTGCCGTCGCAACTGTCGGGAGGGCAGCGTCAGCGGGTCGCCGTCGCTCGCGCGCTGGTCAACGACCCGCTGGTCGTCCTGGCCGACGAGCCGACCGGCAACCTCGACACCGCGGCGACCCTCGATGTGCTGAGAATCTTCGAGGAGCTGCGTTCCGCGGGGCAGACCTTCGTGATCGTCACGCATGACGAGCGGGTGGCGGCCACCGCGGACCGGCTGGTCTCGATGCGCGACGGGATGTTCGTCGACGACACCCGGCTGGCCGGCTCCCACACGCGCGGGCTCGGCTGGCTGATCGGGCTGGAGGACTGAACGCCATGGGCTCCATCGTGCTCATCGTCCGCCTCGTGCTGGCCGACGTGCGCCGGCACAAGGTCCAAGCCGCGATGCTCCTGCTCGCGGTGACCGTGGCCACCGCCACGATGGCCCTGGGCCTGTCCCTGCGCGGCGTGAGCGACGCGCTGTACGAGCAGACTCGCGCGGCCACCGCCGGGCCGGACGTGGTGGCACTTTCCGGCGACGCGGGCCCCGCCGTGACCTCGGCCCTGGCCTCGCTGGCGGACGCTCCCGAAGTGGTCGCCCACCATGGCCCCTATCGCGTCGTCTACGCCGACCTCACCACGCGCGATTCCACGTCGTCCCCAGTGGTGGTGCACGGCTTCGCCGAGACGCCCGGCGCGGTCAACCGGCCGCTGGTGACCTCGGGTCATTGGGTACGCTCCGGCGGCACGGTCCTCGAACGCGGCTTCGCCACCGCGCTGGGCGTCGGCGTCGGCGACCACGTAACCATCGCCGGCCGGTCGTACCCCGTCGTCGGGATCGCCGTCACCGCGGCCACCTCCATCTACCCCTGGGCGGCGCAGATCGGCCCGGGCGGCGGTCCCAGCGACTACAGCGGCCTGGCCTGGATGACCCGATCAGATGCCCGGACACTGGCGTCGTCACACGATCTCCCGGTGACCTTGGCCATGGACCTCAAGCTACGCGACCCCGCCGCGACCGAGGCCTTCCTCGACGCCCACCGTGCCTCCGCCGTGACCAACTTCCGCTCCTGGCAGTTCACGGCTGAGCAGGACATGGTCATCCTCAAAAGCAGCCAGCCCATCCTGGTCGTCGGTAGCTGGCTGCTCAGCTTCCTGGCCATCACCGGAGTGGCGGCGCTGGCCGCGGGACGCGCCGTCGAGCAGACGCGCCGGGCCGGGCTGCTCAAGGCCGTCGGGGCCGCCCCGGGGCTGATCGCCACCGTCCTGCTCAGCGAGTACCTGGCGCTGGCGCTGGCCGGCGACACGCTGGGGTTGGTGATCGCCCGCCTGACCGTGCCCGCCATCGCCAGCCCCACCGCCAGCCGGATCGGCGACGCGGCCGGGCCCGGCGGTGCCACCGTCGCCACGGCGACCGTCCTCGCCGTGGCGGTGGCGGTGCTGTCCACGCTGCGTCCCACGCTGCGGGCCATGCGCACGGCGACCGTCACGGCGCTGACCGCCACCGCGCGCCGGCCCCGTCACCGACCCTGGCTCACCGCGCTGTCAGCGCTGCTGCCCACGCCGCTGCTGCTCGGGCTGCGGCTGACCGCCCGCCGGCCGGGCCGCGCCGTGCTGCAGGCGTGCTCCACCGCCACCACGGTGATCGCGATCGTGGCCCTGCTGACCCTCTACGCCCAGCCGGAGAGGAGTTATGGCCTGAACGGCTCCTCCGTCCTGCCCAACCTGCGAGACGTTCACGACCGCCGGCTGATGCTCGCCGTCACCATCCTGCTGATCGCACTCGCCGTCGTGAACACCATCACGCTCACCTGGACCACTGCCATAGAGGCCCGGGCGAACATGGCCATCGCACGTACGCTCGGCGCCACCCCAGGGCAGATCTCCGCGGGGCTGTCCATCGCCCAGCTCCTGCCCAGCCTGCCAGGCTCGGTCATCGGCATCCCTCTGGGCGTCGGCCTGCTCTCGCTCTTCGCCGCCGGGAATCCGGCCGACCCCCCCTCCTCCTGGCTGCTCGGTGCCGCACTCGCGACTCTCGTGGCGACGGCGGCGCTCACCGCCCTGCCCGCACGCCTGGCGGCCCGCCGACCCGTGGCGCAGACCCTCAGCGCCGAAACAGCGTGACGCGGGGGACGGGCTGGCCGCGGCGGGCGGCCTCGGCCTTCAGGCGCTTCCTGAGCATCCTGCCCTGGCCGAGGAACGAGCGGTTCCGCTCGCGGCGGTTCCCGGAGAGGCTCCAGTCGTTCAGGGCCCGCTCGACCCGCACGCTCAGCCGGTCGCCTTCTCCGGTCGCGGTACCGACGAGCACCACGTTCTCCTGCCACTCCATGGCCGGGCCGTGGCGGTGGAAGGTCAGGCACACCGGCCCCTCGGCCGCCTGGACGCCCGCGGGCAGCCGCAGGTCGAAGCCGGCCTCGGTGCGTACGGCGGAGCGGGTGCGCACGGCCAGCGGCATGCCGTCGGCGACCATGGTGACGACGGGCTCGCCCAGGTGTGCCGCACGGTCGGCGAAGGGCCGCCAGTCCGCCGGCGGGGCCAACCGGCTCGGCAGCCGGCCCGTGGGGGCGGGATCGGAGGCGGGGACCGCGACGTCCCCCGGGCCCGTCCAGACCTCGGGTGTCCTGGACAGGTCGCCCTCGGGCCACCAGACGATCCTCTCGGGTGTGACCTCCACCCAGATGCGGGCGAAATACCACCCCAGCCGCTTCACCAGGAACCACGGCATCCCGGCGAACCCGGCACCGGTCTTGGCGAGCGACTCGCGGACGTACCGGTCGGTGTTGGCCTGCAGATCCGCGTCGCGTACGGTCGCCCGGCCCTGCACGAGGACGATGGGCGCCCGGTCCAGTTCGGTGCCCTCGGCGCTGGAGTAGAGCAGCGCGACGCGCGGGTCGCGCCGGGCGCGCTCGGCCTTGTCGGGGTAGGTGAGCCCGGTGCTCACGTCGAGCGTGCCGCCCGCGCCGACGTACGGCGTGACGGGCCAGGTGACGGGCCGGCCGTCGCGGGTGAGCGAGGCGTACTCGCAGACCATGGCGCGGTCGAGAATCTCGGCCGCCTCGCGCGGCCACGTGGTCGATGCGGATGTGGTCATCACGACTCCAAGAGAGCGTTTGCGGGGGCGGTGGCGCCGTACAGGCGGGTGAAGCGCCGCCGGTAGGCCGGCCACCAGAACAGGCGGAACATGAGCCGGGCCACTACGGGCAGGTCGGCGTACGACGCCGCGAGCAGGTCGGCGTCCGCACTCGAGGCGAGCCAGCCGAAGATGACGGGGACCCGGCGGCGGCCGAAGTCGTCCATCGCCTGGCGTTTGTCGGCCTCGACGTCGTCGAGGGTGAGGTGGCGGAGCATGAGCGGCACGGCGATCCGCTCCTCGTGGTCGAGGTGCTCGTTGACGAGCTCGTGCAGCCGCCGCAGGATGGGCGCGCGCTCGGCCAGGGGCACCCCGCGATCGGAGGCGGCCGCGATGAGCGGGTCGAGCACGGAGTGCTCGGACTCCAGCTCGGCCAGCGCGTCCGCCGCCTCCGGGGCGCGGCCGACGAGCGTGGGCCACAGGCCGTCGTCCTCGTGCGAGTGGTGGGCGTGCAGCATGTCCAGCACGAGCGCGAGCTGCTCCTCCAGCAGCTCCTCGTGCGCGTCGTCGCGCGGGTTGCCGCACGGCTCGGCCAGGCGGCCGAACTCGGCGCGGAAACCGGCGTGCATCATCAGGAAGCCGGTCAGGTGTTCTGGTGTGATCATCTTCTGTCCCCTCACGTGTCGGGAACAGAGTGCGCGACCCGCCTCTACGTGCACTTGTCGAGGGCTTGTCGGGCCCTTGCCAGCCAGTAGCCCGCGCCCGCCTGCTCCAGCAGGCGCACCGCCTCCCGCAGGTGGGCCAGCGCCCCCTCGCGGTCCCCGAGCGCCAGCAGCGCCTCTCCCATGTGGCCGTCGTACGCCCCGTCGACGGTGGTGCAGGTGCCGTTCACGTGCAGCAGCCCGGCGAAGGGACGGAACGCGTCGTAGACCTCCCGCGCGACGTCCGATTCGCCGAGCCGGATCGCCGCGTGCAGCCGGCACATGGTGGCCATCGCCCAGTGGTAGTCGCGCGGCGGCGGAGGGGTCTCACGCAGGAGCCGCCGGGCGCGCTCGTACTCGCCCAGCTCCGCCAGCGCGTACGCCAGGACGTAGGCGGGCCCTGCCAGGCCGGTACGCCGGAACATCTCCTCGACCCATGCCACCTCCTCCCCGAGGCGGTCCTCGTGGATGAGCGTCTCGGCCCGTACGGCGAGCATGCTCACCTCGAAGTACGCGAGATCGGTGAACGACAGCGTCGCCCTGACGGGCTCGAAGTGGCGGGTCGGGTCCGGCACGCCCTGGAACAGGTCGAGTCCCACGTGCGCCACCGCCGCCTGCATCGCCAGCGTGGGATTGTGCAGGTCGCGCAGCAGCATGTCGATCTCCGTCAGCAGCGCGCGAGCCTGCGGCACCCTGCCGTGCTCCACGAGATGAACGACGAGGTGGAGCTGTGCGATCACCCTGAGCTGGGACGACAGGTCCGGCTCGGCCAGCAGGCGCCACGCGGTCTCGGCCCGCTGCTCGATGAAGTCCTGTCCCTGCATGGCGAGCAGCCGCAGGTGGAGCACCCGCCGCAGCAGGGCGGGGTCGCCCAGGCGCTCGGCCGCCGCCACGGCCTGCGACGAGACCGGGCCGACCTCGTCCTCGCGACCGGTCTGGGCGAGCACGACGGCCCGGACGGCCTGTGCCGTCGCCCAGGCCGACGTGGACGGCGGCAGCTCTCGCACGGCCCGGTCCGCCCCGTCCCGCACGGCGGCCACGTCAAGGCCGTACCGGAAAGGCACCCAGACGCCGTGTCCCATCGCGATGTCGGCGGCCCTGACGGCCTTGTCCAGATCGGCGCCGGCCATGGCGAGCGCCTGCTCGACCGCCTCGTAGCCCTCGTCGAACCGCCCGGCGGCGTAGCGGCTCTCTGCCAGCCCGACGGCGAGCTCGAACCGCTCGGCCGCGCCGGTTCCGGCCAGCTCGGCCGCCGCCAGCGCCTCCTGCCACGACACGGCCGCGTCGTCGGGCGCGTGCCGCCGCAGGGCCGCCCGCGCGGCGCGGGCGGAGTAGTCCATCGCCATGCGGGCGGGCTCCGCGCCCAGCTCCGCCGCCGCCAGCCAGTGCCGCGCGATCACCGCCGCGCGGTCGTCCCGGTCCCCGTGGACGCGGGTGAGGACTCCCGCGACCTGCTCGTGCACGCCGGCCCGCCACAGCCGCGACCGACGCGACAGCAACGCGTCGGTCACCAGGGCGTGCGCGAACTCGTACACGCCCAGCTGGTACGACGACTCCCGGATCAGCCCCGCGTCGAGGGCCGCGTCGAGCGGCGGCAGCAGGTCGCCGACCGTGCCGCCGGCGACCTGGGCCAGGACGCCCGCCTCGAACTCGTCGCCCATCAGGGCGGCGAGCTCCAGCACGCGGGCCGCCTCCTCCCCCAGGCCCGCCACCCGGTGCAGCACGACGTCCAGCACCCCCTGTGGCAGCTCCTCTCCCGCCCGGGCCAGCTCCGCGAGGAAGAACGGGTTCCCGGCGGTGCGCCCGCGCAGCTCCTCGGCCTTGCGGCTGCCCGGGTCGCGGCCGGACAACTCCCGGACGAGCGCGCGGACCTCCTCGGTGGCGAGCCCGTCGAGCCCGAGTCTGCGCGCGCCGAGCCGCGACAGCGCCGACAGTGTGGCGGTGAGCGCCGACGCCTCGTGCCGCCGGAAGGTCGCCACCAGCAGCAGGCCCGGCCGGGCGGTGGACGCCACGTGGACTAGGAGCCGCAGCGTCGCGTCGTCGGCCGCGTGGATGTCCTCCAGCACGACGATCACCGGGCCGACGCCGGCCAGGAACGTGCCGACCGCCTCGAAGAACCGCAGCCGCGCCCCCTGCGCGTCGGACGCCGGGATCGCCTCCAGCCCGCCCGACAGGAACGTGCCCACCTCGTCGGGCAGGGCGGCCTCCGGGGCCGCGGCGGCGAGGGCGCGCAGGACCCGTTCCCAAGGCCACAGGGCGGGCGCGGTCTCGTGGTCGGGACTCGACCCCCAGCCGACCGGCACGTCGGCGGTCGCGCGGAACCGCTTCAGCAGGCTCGTCTTGCCGACGCCCGGCTCGCCGTCCACCAGCACGATCTGCCCGGTGGCGGACGACGCCTTCGCCGCCTCGTTCAGGAACTGCAGCGCGCTCTCGCGGCCGACGAAGACCGGCTGGTCCGCCGCGGACTCGGGAGTCCTGCGTGCCGTCGTCCGTGCCAGAGGCCGCTGCGGGACCTGCGGCGTGGCGGGCCGCTCCGGCGGGAGCAGCGTGGCGTCCTGGCGCAGCACCGCGCCTTCGAGCTCCCGCAACCGCGGCCCGGGGTCGATGCCCAGTTCCCCGGCGAGTACCTCCCGCACCCTGCGCAGGCAGGTGAGTGCCGCCGCCTGCCGGCCCGCCCGGTAGTGGGCCAGCACCAGCAGTTCCCAGGCACGCTCCCGCAGGGGGTGTTCGCGGACGAACGGGTCCAGCCGCGCGACCACGTCCGTGTGGCGGCCCAGCTCCAGCAGGGCCGCGGCCAGCCCCTCCACCGCGTCCAGCCGCACCTGCTCCAGACGGCCGATCTCCGGCTGCGCCCACTCCTCGGAACGCACGTCCGCGTACGGGTCTCCCCGCCACAGGCCGAGCGCCTCGGCGAGGGCGGCCGCCGCCTCCTCGTGCCGCCCCTCGGCCAGATAGCCGGACCCGGCCGACACGAGCGTCTCGAAGTCCCTCGTGTCGAGGCCGAGCCCTCCGGTCATCAGGCCGTACCCGTCGGCGGCGCTGACCAGGACGGTCGGTGTCGTGCCCGGCCGCCGGGCGGGCTCCAGCCGGCGGCGCAGGTTGGAGACATAGACCTGCAGGCTCCCCTGGGCGCTGGCCGGCGGGTTGCCGGACCACAGCCGGTCGGTCAGGAGGTCCACGGGGAGCACGCGGTCGGCGTGCATCGCGAGGAGGGCCAGGAGGGCTCGCTGCTTCGGCGGTCCGGCCGGTATGGCCTGCCCGGCCACGATGAGTTCCATGGGTCCGAGGACGTTCAGCCGCACGGGCCAATGGTAGGGAGGCGCCTTTCAACCGGTCCAGTTGTGACATTTCTGGCCCGACCGTCACCGCGGCGGGAACCGGCCGCCCGGGCCGTCGGCGTGGACGAGGCCCGGACGGGTTCACGGGTCTTGCCGGTTCCGCCCCGTGAGGAGCTCGGACGGGATGCCGAGGACGGTGAGGAAGGCGGTCGCCGCGGGCGTGAGGCCGAAGCGGCTCCAGACCAGGTGCTCGACGCGGGCGGGCGCATCGGTCACCGGGATGGTGGCCACGCCGGTGAGCTGGGGCGTGTAGGTGGACGGCAGCATCGCGACGCCGAGACCTTGCTGGATGAGCCGGGCCATGAGATCCGCCGCGGTCACCTCGAAGGCGACGTCGCGGACGAGGCCCGCGGCGGAGAACGCCTGGTCCGACTGCATGCGGCCGGCTGTCCCGGCCGGGAAGTCCACGAACACCTCCGAGGACAGCCGGCGAAGGTCGACATCCGGCTCCTTCGCGAGCGGGTGAGCGGGAGCGACCACGGCGACGTGCCGGTCACGGGCCAGTTCGTACGCGCGTACGCCTTGAGGGCGGGCCGTAGCCGGCAGCCCGAGGAAGGCCACTTCGATGGCGCCCTGCTTGACATGCTCGACCAGCTCCTCGCTGGCGCCTACGCGCAGGCCGATGCGCACGCGCGGATACCGCCGGTGGAAGTCGTGCAGCGCGGCCGGGATGTCGACAGCGGCGACGGTGGGGATCACGCCCACGGTGAGCCGTCCGCGTATCTCTCCGACGGCCGCGGCGACGTCGGCGGCGGCTCGCTCGGCGGCGTCCAGGCATTGGCGGGCGGCGGGAAGGAACGCCTCACCGGCGGGCGTCAGCCGTACCCGGCGGCTGGTGCGGTCGAAGAGCCTGGCGCCGAGTTCCCGCTCCAGGCGTGCGATCTGGTGGCTGAGGGCGGATTGGACGACGAGGCATCGCTCGGCGGCGCGGGTGAAGCTGTTCGTCTCGGCGACGGCGATTACGTAGCGCATTTGCTGAAGCTCCATTGATCCATCGTCTATCACGATGGATGGAGTGAAAAACATGCATTGGACTCATTGATGTGCGTCGTCCGAGACTGGCTTCATGACGAACACGGCTGCACACGCGATCTCCGTCGAAACCGATAGCGGCGCCACCTATGGGAACCTGTCGCGCACCGCAGTGACGGCGCTGGGGCCCGTCGTGTGGGGCACGACGTACGTTGTCACCACCGAGCTTCTCCCCCAGGGACATCCGATGTTCGCGGGACTGCTCCGCGCGTTGCCCGCAGGCCTGATCGCCCTGGCGATCACGCGAACCCTGCCGCGCGGGGCGTGGTGGGGGAAAGCGGCGGTGCTCGGCGTGTTGAACATCGGCCTGTTCTTTCCATTCCTGTTCACGGCGGCCGAACGGCTGCCGGGAGGCGTCGCCGCCACTCTTGGCGCGGCCCAGCCGATCATCGTCGCCGTCCTGGCCATGGCGATCCTTCATGAGAGCCCGTCCGCACGGCGCTTCGTCTGGGGGGTGATCGGCGTCGTAGGCGTCGGCCTGGTGGTGATCGGCCCGAACGCGGCGTTCGACGGCGTCGGGCTCGTGGCGGGCCTCGCCGGGGCCGTCACGATGGCTCTCGGGGTGACGCTCACCAAGCGCTGGGGGCGTCCCGCCGGAGTCGGACCCACCGCGTTCGCCGGCTGGCAGCTCACTGCCGGCGGCCTGTTCCTGGTGCCCGTCACGTTCCTCATGGAGGGCCCGCCGCCCGCGGTGGACGGGCCCGCCGTGCTCGGTTACCTCTGGCTGGGCCTGTTCGGAGGCCTGATCGCCTACGTCCTGTGGTTCCGCGGCGTCACCATGCTGCCGGTCACCTCCGTCGCGGTCCTCGGCCTACTCTCACCGATGGTCGCCGCGCTTCTCGGCGCCGTCCTGCTCGGTCAGACACTCGGCCCGATCCAACTCGTGGGCTTCGCGCTCTCGCTTGCCGCGATCGTCGCGGCGCAGCTTCCCACGCGTACCGGTCCGCGCACCTCCGTCCTGAACATCGTCAAGGAGAGGACCGTCCGATGAGAATCGTCGTCGTCGGAGCCATGAGCGCGAGGGGCGGCGGCGCAGAACGTTTTCACGCCACCGCCCCTGATCCGACTTGGACTACCACATCAGCGGGTCAAAGCCCCTTGCACTGCCCGGTCCTGGGTCCGGACACGGTGTTGACCTTGCCGTTATTCGCCGGCGCCGGGGAGTTTCCGCTGCAGCTCAACGGCCCGCTGATCCGGTTACCGGACACGACCGGCGCATCCGTCACCCGGTTGTCGGTCAAGCTGACCGGACCGATCACCGTGGAGTCCACGATGGTGAGCTTGTCGGTGGCACCGTTGACCGTCACCGGACCACTGACAGTCGTCCGGTTCAGCGAGACACCGGCGGCCTTCGAGGCGCTGATCGGCCCGCTGACATTGGCGCCGGTCGCGTAGAGGCTCGCGCCCTTCTGCACCGTGACCGGCCCGGAGACTACTGCTCCGTCCAGGCAGGTGACGCCGGAACTCGCCGTGAGGGGTCCAGCGTGGCGGCCGGTGATCGTGACCGTGCACGCGGGCCTGGTGTCCGCCAGCGGGATCGCTACGGTGACCGTCGTGCCGGTCGTCTCACCGGCGATGACGAGGTCCGCGCTCGTCGCGCCCCCTTGCGCTGGGTCAGCGGGCACCGCGAACCCGACGGTCGCACGGCCGACCTCGTCGGTGTTGTCGGTGTTCGCGCCGGCCGTGGCGTCGACCGCGAACGTGCCGACCTTTTGGCCGGCGAACGTAGCCGTGACCTTCTCATCCTTCGGCTCGTTGCTGGTGAACGCCAGCGACGACAGGTTGACCGTCACCGTGTCACCCGCCTTGAAGCCACCCTGCGGCGCGTCGAACCGCACACCGACCGCGCGCTGCGCGTAATCCGGAGCGACGGGGGAGTTCTCGCCCAGGTAGGCGACCATGGACTGAAGGTCGACCTGGCCGGTGTCCCGCTTGTCCGCCCCTTCGTTCAGGGTGCTGAAGTTGTCCCCTCCCGAGGCGAGGAACGAGTTCACGACCACGCGGTAGGACTTGGCCGGGTCCAGCGGCTTTCCGCCGAGGGTGACCGAGGTGATGTGCCGGCCCTTGGGCGCGCTCGGGTCGTAGGTGTAGAAGAGTCCCTTGGACACGCCGAGCTTGAGGAACGGCCGGCTGGCCCCCTCGGGCTGCCACTGCTCCTCGAGCACCTTGGCGATCCGCTCACCGGTCAGGGTCATCGTGACCAGGGTGTTCGCGAACGGCTGGACCTCGGCCGCCTCCTTGTAGGTGACGGTGCCGTCTTCCTTGCCTCCGGCCCGGTACTTCATGTCCGTACGGAGCCCGCCCGGGTTCATGAAAGCGATCTCAGTGGATGGGTCGGTGGTGCGAGCACCCGCGAGTTGCGCGTCGGCGACGAGGTTGCCCAGGGTCGATTCGCCACCGCGGTTCTCGGTCGTGCCGTTGGCCTGGCGGGCCCGGTTGAAGTCCGCGGTGATCTCACCGAGCTTGCGGGCACCCTCCCTCTTGGCCACCTCGACGGCGTCATCCACGATTCCCTTGACCGTCGGATCCACGCCGTAGAGGGGCTTCCACGAGCCGTCCGCCTGCTTCTCGGTCAGCGGGACGATCTTCGAGTCGACGTTGACCGCTTGCTTCTTGGTCTTGTCGTACGTGAACGTGATCTTGTTGAGGTTGTAGCCGTACTGACCCGCCGACACGACCGGGCGCACGGTCACCGGACGCTTCTCGTCCTGCCACTCCTTGACCGGGACCTTGTGGTCGTATGCCAGGTGGGTGTGGCCGGAGATGATCGCGTCGAAGTTCTTGTCGACCCCGTTCACAATCTTGCCGAAGTCGCTCGTCGGGTCGGTTGCCGACTCGTATCGCGTGGTGGCGGCACCCTCGTGGACGAGCAGCACGACGATGTCGGCCCCCTCCTTGGCCTTCAGCTCGTCGGCGACCTGGTTGACCGCGCTCGGGATGTCCAGGATGTCGAGCATGGAGATGCCCGCGGGGGTGACGAGTTCGTCGAGGTGCTCGGTCACCGCGCCGACGAAGCCGACCTTGACCCCGTCGACCTCCTTGACCCAGGACTCGGTGAGCTCCTTGTACCTGTCCTGGAGCTCCTTCTTGACCTTGACATTGGCGCCGATGTATTCCCACGTGGCCCGCGGGATGACCCGGTTCATCAGGTCGTCGTAGCCCCGGTCGAACTCGTGGTTGCCGACCGCGCTGACCTCGAGACCGGCCGCGTTGAGCGCATCGATGGTCGGGTTGTCCTGCTGGATGAACGAAGTGAACGTCGAGGCACCGATCAGGTCCCCCGCCGCGGCGAAGATGGTATTGGGGTTTTCTGCCCTCATCCCCTTGACCGCGGTCGCCAGCGCTGCGGCTCCCGCTTCCTGACCGTTCGCCTCCAGTCGGCCATGGAAGTCGTTGATCCCGAGGATGTCGATCTTGACAGAGTCATTGGCAAGCGCCGGCGGCGCGCCGACCAGGCCCCCCGCCATCGTGGCCATCGCGACCAGCGGAGCCAGACGCCTCCGCAGGCGCATACGGGGTGCCCCGTGAGTTCGGGCAGATCTAGCAAACGTAAACATAAGGCATAGCATTGCCAGGGCGAAGCAAAAGGGCCAGTTTACGGTGCGAGTCAGCAGTCCTGGACTTCAAGGTCAAAATGCACGATTTCCACCACGCCCACGCCTCCTGACTCCTCGCCGGCGGCGCCGAGCGCTACAAGGCGCACGAACGTCTGCGTACAGAACGGCCGATCGTCCCCCGGATCAGGGCTGAAGGTCCCACGGGAACGCCCCCGCCGGCGTGCCAGCATGGGATCGCGCCGGGCGCGGCGGGCGCCACCGGATCGCGGACGCGGTCGCGCGTCCCTCCGGCAGGAAGGCAGCCCATGATGACCTCGGCCGAGGCGCCGACCGGATCCGGACGGCCACCCGGAGCACCGGCACGGCCCGCGACACCCGCGACACCGGGAGCTCCGGGAACGCCCACACCACTCGAACCGCCCGCGAAGCCCCGCAGCCGGGCGAGCCGCCTGCTGAAGGCCAACGCGGTCGTGGTTGTCTGGCTGGGGCTCACCGTCCTGGCGGCCCTGGCGGGCGACGCGCTGCCCGCTCCCCGCTGGCTGCTGGTCCATCTCTTCCTGCTCGGGGCCGTCACCAGCGCGATCCTGATCTGGAGCGAGCACTTCACGGTCACCCTGCTGCACGCGCGGCCCCGGACCCGCGCGGGAGCGCTGCCCGCCTCGGGACCGCGAACGCCGGCACCACCGCCGTGCTGGCGGGCGCCGCGCTGGCGGCGGGCGGCCTCCTGATCGCCCGGGTCGCGCCGGGCGACGCGCACGAACGCCTGGGCGCCGCGCACGCCGAGGTGAACGTGCTCGGCTGGATCGGCCTGGCCGTACTCGGCACGCTGTTCACGCTCTGGCCGACGGTCCTGCGCACGAAGGTGTCCGCCCTGACCCGCCAGGCGTCCCGTACGGCACTGCGGCTCGCGGTGCCCGGCCTGGCCGTCGCCGTACTCGGGCTGCTCCTCGGATGGCGCCAGGTCGCGGCGGCGGGTATGGAGCTCTACGCCGCCGCGGCGGCGGTGGCGCTGGCTCCGCTGGTGGAGACGCTGCGGCGGCGCCGCCCGACGACACCGGCCGGCTGGACCCTCGCGGCCGGGGTTGTCTGGTTCGAGGTCGCGCTCGTCGCGGATCTCGTCATGGTGGCGGTGCGCCCGGCGGCCCAGGCCGGCCGCGCGCTGGAGACGCTCCTGCCGCTGGTGCTCGCCGGATTCGTCGCGCAGACGCTGCTCGGCTCCCTCGGCCACCTCCTGCCCGCCATCGCGGGCGGCGGCCCCGCCCGCCTGAAGCGGAACGCGGCGCTGCTCGAACGCGGCTGGCGGGTCCGGCTCGCCGCGGCCAACCTGGCCGTCCCCCTGCTGGTCCTCCCGGTGCCCGGCCCGCTGCGGTTGCTGGGCTGGGCGCTGCTCATCGGCTCGGTCACGGCCTTCGTGGTCCTGGCCCTCGCGGTCGTGCTCGGGCCCGTCCTGGCGGGCCGCCCGGCGGTGCCGGGGATCGCGGGGGTGCTCCTGGGCTGCGTCCTGACCGCCGCGGCGGTCGTCGTCGCGGCGGCGAACGCCCCGGGCACCACCGCTGAGATTCCCCGAGCCGGGCACCTATCCGATCGTCGACCACGACATGACGCACGCCGAGGCCGGCGCACACGGAGTGTTCCGTGTGAGCGCGCCATGACCTGGTGGTCGGTGGTCCGATTCCTGCACGTGTTGTCGGCCGCCCTGTGGGTCGGCGGCCAGCTCACCGTCTCACTCGTCGTACTGCCGCTGGCCCGCCGCCTGCTGGACGCCGAACGGCGCGCCACGACGCTGAACGCCGTCGGCCGCCGCTTCGGCATGTTCACCGGCGCCGTGTTCCTGCCGGTCCAGATCGGCACCGGCGTGGCCATCGCCTGGCACAAGGGCGTCACCTGGGCCTCGCTCGCCGAACCCGGCTACGGCCGGATCTTCGCGGCCAAGCTCGCACTGTTCTGCGCCGTCATGGCCGCGGCCGCCGTGCACGGCTGGGCCTCCCCCAAGGGGCTGCCCGGCCTCGCCCGCACGATGGCCGTGGCCGCCCTGGTCGGCTCGGTCGGCATCATCGTGCTCGCCGCCGCGCTGCCTGCGACCTGAAAACCACCGAACAGATCACTGGGCCGATCGCGAGGATCCGGCCGTCCGGGCTGCAGAGGACCCGGCCACCGACCGGACCCGGCTGGGCCGGGAGGAGCGGCTACGAGACGGCTTCCAGCGGTAGGTCGTTGCCGCGCCAGGTAGCCGCCAACTCCTGAACCGGCACGTTGAGTGCCTCGCCGAGGCAGACGATCGTGCCGAATCCGGGGGACGGCAGTCGTCCGGTCTCAATCTTGCGCAGGGTTTCCGGCGAGATACCGGCCGCGTGCGCGACTTCCGCCAGGTCGCGTCCCGCTCGCGCCTGGCGCAGCAGGGTGCCGAGACGCCTGCCGGCTTCGATCTGCTCAGGTGTGAGCGGTTGGCGGACCATGTACCGAGGATAGGGCTGGTATTACTATACCGGCAAGCGTTAGGGTGCCGGTATAACTATACCGACACCCTGTGACGCGAGGTATTTCGTGATTGAACTGAAGACGCCTGCGGAGATCCAACGCATGCATGTGGCCGGGCGTTTCGTCGCCGAGGTGCTCTCCGAGGTCGGCCGGCTCGCTGACGTGGGCGTCAACCTGTTGGACCTGGAGCACCACGTGCGCGGCATGATCAAACGACGCGGGGCGGAGTCGTGCTACTGGGACTACGCGCCGTCCTTCGGACGCGGCCCGTTCCGCAACGTCATCTGCCTGTCCGTCAACGATGCCGTCCTGCACGGCCTACCCCACAACTACACACTGCGCGACGGGGACGTGCTCAGCGCGGACCTCGCAGTCAGTATCGACGGCTGGGTGGCCGATTCGGCGCGCACGATCGTCGTCGGCACTGCTGCCGAGGAGGACCTGCGGATCATCCGCGCCACCGAGGAAGCGCTGGAGGCGGCGATCGAGGTGGCACGTCCGGGCAACCGCCTGGGTGACATCTCGGCGGCCATCTGGGCGGTGGCCCGCGACTACGGCTACCCGGTCAACACCGAGTTCGGTGGCCACGGCATTGGCCGCACCATGCACGAGGAGCTCCACGTTTCCAACAAGGGCCGGGCAGGCCGCGGCCTGAAGCTCCGGCCGGGGCTGACCCTCGCGCTCGAACCCTGGTTCGCGCGTACGACCGACCAGATCATTTACGACGCCGACGGCTGGACCATCCGGTCGGCCGACGGCTCACGCACGGCCCACTCCGAGCACACGATCGCCATCACCGAGGACGCCCCCTTGGTGCTCACCCGGCGTGAACCAGAGAACCCGGCAACGCGGCCTGATTCCGCCAGTCGGCTATCCACAAGGGACGCCTAGATCGCCCTGAGGTGATCGCCGTGTCGGGTGTCTGCGTCGCGAGTGGCCGAGGTGGGAGTCTGATCACCCCGCCCGCCATGACCTGGGACAGGCCGAGCAGACCAGAGCCACGGGTACCAGAGCGGTTCCTCCGGTTTGCCTGGTGGATCAGGCCACGAGGGCCTCGTAGGCACCGGGACTACGGTAACCAAGGCTGCTGTGGAGCCGGTGCAGGTTGTACCAGCTCTCGATTCTCGATGAACTCGAAGATCGCACTGTGGGTTGTCACGATCGGCCGGCCACCAGCTCGGTCTTCAAGCAGATCACCGCGCGGCCCAGCTCGGCACCGCCGGGACCTCGGCCGTCATCGCGCTGCGCGACAGCGTCGATCGCCGACTCGGCCGGGCGTCGCTCCCCCTCAGGCGCCCGGCAAATCGACGGCGATCACGAAAGGCGGGCGATGACACCTGAGGTTCCCGGCCTCGCCTGGGAGAGCGCGCTTCGCATCGACCCGTACAAACCCGTACGCAGCCCAGGAAGCATGGGACAGCTCTGAGCTTCAGAGGCTGATCGCTTGTAGTCCGTGGAGATGTGATCCGACTCCGCCGGCCAGGTCACGATGTTCTGTGGTCAGGCGGGTGACTCCACGGCCTGCGTCCGCGTGCCGTGCGCTGCCAGGGAGCGGTGGAAGCGCCGGAGCAGAAGACCGCCCGTGGCGGCCAGGCCCGTCAACAGCCCCAGCCAGGCACCCACGGTGTGGGCACCCGCGACGGCGCCGATCAGCCAGGCGGCGGGCAGCCCGATCGCCCAGTAGCCGACGAGAGTGATGCGGAAACCGCTCCTGGTGTCGTCGAGGCCCCGCAGCAGGCCCACACCGATGTTCTGCGCGCAGTCGACGTACTGGAGAACGGCGGCGACCAGGAGCAGCGACGCGGCGATGTCCAGCGTCTGCCGGTACTGGCCTCCGGACGGGTCGAGGAACGGGCGCAACACGAGCTCGGGCACGGCCAGATACACCAGCCCGACCACAGTCATGACGGCGGCACCGCACACGAGGGCGGTACGGGCGATGCGCGCCGCGGCCCCGGCCCGGCCGAGGGCGACCTCGCGGCTGACCCCGATGGAGGCCGCGTGCGAGAGCCCGACCGACACCTGGAAGACGATGTAGACGAGCTGGTTGACGGCGGTGTGCGCGGCCAGCGCCGAGCTGCCGAAGCTCCCGATCAGCAGGGCGACGACAGAGAAGAAACCGGCCTCGGAACCGTACGTCGCGGCGATGGGCGTCCCGAGCCCGAGCAGCCGGCGCAGGGTCGCGGGCCTGGCCCGCCACACCCGCAGGGACAGCATGGGGGCGAGGACGGGGTCCCGCCGCGCGGAGGCGTACAGCGCGACGAACGAGAGCAAGTACACCAGGGAGGTGGCGACGCCGATGCCAGGCAAGCCGATCTTGGGCAGCCCCCACGACCCGTGGATGAGGACCCAGTTGAGGCCGGCGTTGACCGCCACCGACGCGAGCGTAATGCGCAGGAGCGCCTGCGGGCGGCGCATGCCGACGGTGAACTGGCGGACGGCCTGGAACCACAGGCACGGCAGCAGCCCGGGGGCGAGCGCGACCAGCATGGGCTGCATGCGCCGCACCACGGCGGCGTCCTGGCCGAGCCAGGTGAGCGCGTGCCCGGAAAGGACGAGTAGGACGGCGCCGACGACGCCGGCGAGGGTGGCGACGGCCAGCGCCGCGCGCAGTAGCTCGCGGACGTCGTCTCCGGCCCGGTCCACGTCCTGACCGTGCCCCTGGACCGAGCCGGCCTCGGCGGTCTCGGCGCGGGCCGACGCGGCGGCGACCTGGTTCCCGACGGCGGTCACCAGGCCGACACCCATGGTGCGCAGCTGGTTGAACAGGACCAGCGCGAGCCCTCCGGCGGCCAGGGCCTCGATCCCGATCAGGCCCATCATGACGGTGTCGGTGGTCGTGAGGGCGACCTGCGCGAGTTGGGTGAGCGCGAGCGGCACGGCGAGGGCGGCCAGGGGCTTGACGTCCTGGCGGAATCGGGAAAGGGGCATGGCTCCTCACATCGTGCTGGGCGGGGGCTCGCGTCGGCCGGCTGCCCGGCCGCCCCGCGGGATCGGTCGAACCGGTCACGCCGATGTCGTCCGCCTGAGTGACCCTAGCGGTGCCGCGCACGGAGACCCCACGGAGGGCGGCCTCCGCCCGGTGTGCACGCTTCCGCCCGGTCAGGTCGGTCGTGGGCGCGGCCGTCCCCAACTATCTACTCAGGTAAAGCATGTGTTTAGGATAGGCAAACCTAATTCAGATCGCATTATTGAGGAACGAGGGCGACGTGATCACCAGACGACAGCTCCTGTGGACCGGCGCGGGGATCGGGCTGGCCGGTGTGCTCGCCGCCTGTGGAAGCGGCGGGCAGACCGGTCCGGCGGCGGTCTCGGCGTCCGGCTCGGCCGTGGAGCAGCCGCGTACGGGTGGCACGTTGCGGGTCGGCGCCCTCGGACGAGCCTCGGCGGTCACCCGGGACCCGCACGGCACACAGACCAACGAGAGCGACTATCTGATCATCAGCCTGCTCTACGACACGCTGACCGTCCCCGGCGAAACGACCAACACCGCGCCGCGCCTGGCCGGCGCGTGGAAGGCGTCCGAGGACCTCAAGACCTGGCGTTTCACGATCGCCGACGGGGCCGCCTTCCACGACGGCACGCCCGTCACCGCCGAGGACGTGGTCTGGTCGCTCAAGCGGCTGCGCGCCACTCCGGCCGGCGCCAGCCGGCTGCCCGGCATCCAGCCCTCCGGCATCTCCGCGGAAGACGCGAAGACCGTGGTGCTGGTCTCGGACTATCCCAACGCGGACCTGCCGTTGCTCACCCGCCTGACCACGTTCGTCCTGAAGAAGGACACCAAGGACGACGCGCTGGCCACCGCCCCCGGCACCGGCCCGTTCAAGCTGGACTGGTTCCGCGACGGCAACGCCCGCCTGGTGCGCAACGACAACTGGTACGGCGGGAAGGTCTATCTGGACGCGATCGAGGTCCGGATCTTCGAGAGCCCGCAGGCGATGGCCAACGCCCTCCTGGCCGGGCAGATCGACGTGGCGTCCAACGTCGGCGCCGTCGCCGCCCGCACGGCGAAGTCCCGCTCGGACATCCAGATCCTGCGTCGGCCCAACGACATGGCGATGCCCATCGTCATGCGCACCGCCGACGGGCCGTTCACTGACCCCAAGGTGCGGGAGGCCCTGCGCCTGGCCGTCGACCGCGACGCCATGGTCAAGCAGGTCCTGTCCGGGTACGGCACCGTCGCCAACGACGTCCTGGGCACGGGCGACCCCGCGTACGCCAAGGACCTCCCGCAGCGCACCCGCGACATCGCCAAGGCCAAGAGCCTGCTCGCCGAGGCCGGCTTCGACCTGTCCAAGACCTACGACCTGATCACCACCGAGGACATCTCCGGCCTCGCCGAGTCCGCGACCCTGTTCGCGACCCAGGTCCGCGAGGCGGGCGTGAAGATCAACGTGGTCAAGCAGGACTCCGCCGTCTTCTGGGACAAGACCTGGCTCAAGGCCCCGCTGTACACCACGTACTGGGGCACCAACGACTCCGTGGTGTTCTTCGCCAGCAAGACGATGCTGTCCGACGCGGGCCAGAACGAGGCGGCCTGGAAGGAACCCGCCTTCGACGAGGCGTACCGCGAGGCCATGGCGACCGCCGACGCCGCGAAGCGGTCCGAGGCGCTGCGCAAGCTGCAGCAGATCGAGTACGAGAAGTCCGGCTACCTGCTGTGGGGCATGGCCGACGGCATCGACCTGGCCGGCGGCGCGGTACGCGGCCTGCCCAAGCTCCCCGGCTACGGCCGGGTGCAGCTTGAGAAGACGTGGCTGGCCCGTTGAGCCGTCTCGGGCCCGAAGGAGGCGCCCCCGAGCCCCCGGCCCCGCGCCGGGGCCGTTCCGGAACGGAGCCGCCGCCCGGAGTGGAGAACCGGGTCGCCGGAGAACCACGGTCTGTGGAGAAGCCCCGGTTCGTCCTGGTCGCGGGGCATGTCGCCTGGTCGGCGCTGCGGCGCCTCGCCGTCCTCGCGGTCCTGCTCGGGGTCGTCTTCGCCGCCGTCGAGCTGCTGCCCGGCGACGCCGCCTCCAGCACGTCCGAACGCGGCGAGAGCGCCGCGGACCTGGCCGCACGCCGTACGGCGCTCGGCCTGGACCGCCCGCTCGCCGAGCGCTTCTGGGACTGGATGACCGCCCTGCCGACCGGTGACCTGGGTACCTCCGCCCGAGGGGAGCCGGTCACCCGCCTGCTCGCCGGGCCGTTCCCCAACACGCTGCTGCTCGGGAGCCTGGCCCTGGCCGTGAGCGTGGCGGGCGCCCTGGCGCTGGGAAGCTGGGCCGCGCTGCGTCCGGGCGGCCGCGCCGACCGCGTCATCGGCGTCGTGGCCACCATGGCGTTCGCGCTCCCGGAGTTCGTGGTGGCCATCGCACTGCTGCTCGTCCTGTCCCTGTGGCTCGGCTGGCTGCCCGCCGTCACCCTCATCGGTGCCGACGGCGCCCCCGCCTCACCCGGCATGCTGCTGCTTCCGCTGCTGGCCCTGGCCATCCCGCAGATCGGTTGGAACACCCGCATCGTGCGCGCCGCGCTCGCCGACCAGGCCGCGCTGCCGCATGTGAGCGCCGCGATCCTCGACGGGCTGCCTCGCCACCGCATCCTGACGCACCATCTCCTCCCCGGCGCGTTGCCCGCCGTCGCCGTCGGCGTCGCGACCTCGGCCGGGATGCTGCTCGGCGGCGCGGTCGTGGTGGAGACCCTGTTCAACTACCCCGGCGTCGGCGCCGTCCTGGCGGGCGCCATCGCGGACCGGGACACCCCGGTCGTCGCCGGGGTGGTCGCGGCGACCGGCAGCGCGATCAGCGTGGTCCTGCTGCTCGCCGACCTCGTCCGCGCTCGATCAGTAGGAGTGCGCCTGTGACGACTGACTCCCCCCACAGCGATGATCAACGGTGGCTTGACGGGGCGGACAAGATGATCGCTTCCGCTCGGTCCCGTCCTTCGCGCGCGCTGCGGGCGGCGCCTGCCCTCGTTCTCATACTGTTCGCGCTGGCCGGCCCGCTGCTCGCGCCGCACCCGATCGACCAGCCGCTCGTCGCGCCGTACGCGACCCCGGACGCCACCGCGGTGCTCGGCGGCGACCTGCTCGGACGCGATGTTCTCAGCAGGTTCCTGGCTGGGGGTGGGCCCCTCGTCCTCAACGCGCTGGCGATCGCCGCGCTGGTCACCGGCGCCGCCACATTGCTGGGCATCCTCGCGGCCCTGCGCCCCGGGCTCGGCCGCTGGGTGGAACGCACGGCCGACCTCGCCATCCTGGTGCCCGCCGTCCTCGGCATCGTGCTCGTCGCCCTCGCCTGGCAGGACGGCGGCCGCCTGGCGATCGCCGCGGCCGCCACCGTCCTCGGCATCCCGTACGCCACCCGGGTGGTCGCCGCGGCGGCCGCGCCCATCGCGGTGTCCGGCTACATCGAGACCGCCGCCGCCTCCGGCGAACGCCTCTGGTACCTGATCGTCCGGGAGGTCCTGCCCAACCTGAGGGCCACCCTCCTCGCGCTGTTCGGCCTGCGCTTCGTCGAGGCCGTCTACGTGGTGTCCGTCGCCGCCTTCCTGCAGCTCGGCCCGCAGCCGCCGACCGCCGACTGGGCCCTGATGATCAGGGAGAACTCGCCCGGCATCATGCTCAACCCGCTGGCCGTCGCGATCCCTGCTCTCGCCGTCGGCGTGCTCGCGCTCAGCGTCAACCTCGCCGCCGACGCCCTCATGCCCAAGACCGGCACGACAACGGAGGTCCCCCTGTGACGCCCGCTGAGCCCCCCTCCGTCGAGGTCACCGATCTGGAGATCCGCCTACCCGACGGCCTTCCCCTTCTCTCCGGTGGCACGCTGACGCTGTCCCCGGGCCGCGTGGTCGCGCTCACCGGCCCGTCCGGCGCGGGCAAGACCACCCTCCTGCGCGCCGTCGCGGGAGCCCTGCCCGCCGGTGCGTGCCGCACCTCGGGGCGGGTCACCGTCCTCGGCCACGACGTCCTGGCCCTCGGGGAGCGGGACCTGCGACTGCTCCGCTGCCGACGGCTGGCCTACGTGGGCCAGGACCCCGGCTCCGGCCTCAACCCCCGGATGAAGGTTCATCGCCTCATCGCCGAGACCGCCGTGGACCGCGGCCGCCAAGCCGTGCGCGACCTGCTCACCCAGGTGCGGCTGCCCGCCGAGGAACGTCTGGAGCGCCGCCGTCCGGGCGCCCTGTCGGGCGGGCAGCAGCGGAGGGTCGCCCTCGCCCGCGCTCTCGCGCGGCGTCCCGACGTCCTGCTCCTCGACGAGCCGACGGCCGGACTGGATCCGGAACTGCGCGACGAGATCGCCGACCTGCTGTGCGAGCTCGTCGGCCGTACCGGCGTCACCGTCGCGGTGGCGAGCCACGATTCCGAACTGGTATCGCGCTGCGCCCACGACGTGGTGGCGCTCCGGCCTCCGGTGGAAACGGCGCGGCGCTTCGTCCCCGCCGCACGCGTGCCCGCCTTCTCGACCGCGCCCGAAACGACCTCCGCGACTGTCCCAGCCGCTGCCTCGGTCATTCCCGAAGCCGAGGACGCATGTGCCTCGGTCCCCGTCGCCGGCCGCCCGCCGTCCTCACCGCCGTCCCGGACCGGTCGGATCACGGTACGCGACCTCAGCGCCGTGGTGGGCGGCCGGAGCGTGCGGCGAACCGTCCTGGACAACCTGGATCTCGACCTCGCTCCCGGCAGCGCGACCGGGGTCATCGGCGTCTCGGGGTCGGGGAAGACCACCCTGGTCCGCGTTCTCGCCGGACTGCACCCGCCCAGCACGGGCACGGTCGCCCTCGACGGAGCCCCGCTGCACCGCTCCTACCGTCGCCGCACCCGAGAGCAGCGCCGTGCGCTGCAACTCGTTCCGCAGAACCCCCTCGGGGCGCTCAACCCCGCGCGGACCGTGGGAGCCACGCTCGCCCGGCCTCTGACATTGCACGCCGTGGTTCCCGCCGGACAGGTCCCCGCGCGCGTCACGGAACTCCTCGAAGCGGTCGACCTGCCTGCGGACTTCGCCGGACGGTACCCCCACCAGCTCTCCGGCGGCCAGCGCCAGCGTGTCTCCATCGCCCGGGCTCTCTCGGTGCACCCCGACGTGCTGCTGTGCGACGAGGTCACCTCCGCGCTCGACGCCGACACCTCCGCGAGCATCATGGACCTGCTGTCCCGTCTTCGCCGCGACCACGGCGTCACCCTGGTTCTGATCAGCCACGACCTGTCGATGATCGGCGCGCACACCGACACCACGATCGTGCTGGAGCGCGGCCGGATCATCGAGAACGGGCCCACTCCGGGCCTCTTCGACTCGCCGTCCCAGCCAACGACCAGGACCCTCATCGCCGCGGCCATGCAGCGTAAGGCCCTCGAAGCCTCGGCGCGAATATCGCCATCGCCGGATCCGGCCTGATCGGCCGGATCTCTCCGCCCGGCAAGCGCTGCCCTGATCGGCGGCCATGGGCTTCGACGTGGGCGTCTACGCGCTGTCGATGAGTGCCGGCTCGGCGCTGATCGCGGCCAAGGTCGTGCTCCTCGCACAGGCGGCGGGCGGTGCCCGGCCGTCGGCCGTCGGCCTGGCCATCATTCCCGCCGTCCTCCTGCCGCCTTGCACCCTGTCACCCGAATTGTGCTTCTCAGAACCGTCGGCCATCGTGATGCGGGGTGCGGGGTGTGGCCGTCCTCACCGCCGCGAAGCGACACGTCCCTGCCGTTCGCGGTCGGCGACCACCGAATCGAGGATCTCTCCCGCACGGACCGCCGCATTCGACAGCAGCGACGAGGAGAGCCCGTGACTGTGCTCGGTGCCGCCCTGGAGGTAGATGCCGCAGCGCACGGCGGGATCTGTCCGCACACGATAGTCGCGGGTCAGTTCCAGCCGGCCCTGATCGTCGGTGACGCAGAAGGAGGCCAGCTCGCCCAGCAGAGCTGTGACGTCGGCGGGGCGGTAGCCGGTGGCGAAGATCAGTGCGTCGCAGTTCAGAAATGTGGAACCATCCGTGGCCGGCCCATCGACACGGACCCTGATCCCCTCGGACATGCGCTGAACCTCGCCAATCCTGGACATGTTCAGCATGTGCAGGCGCCGCCGTCCCGCCGTTCGCTCGGCATACACACGGCGGTACAGCTCCTGAATGAGATCGATGTCGACCACGCCGTAATTCGTGTTGCCGTGGTAGGCGAGCAGCGCTCGCTTCGTCTCCTCGGGAGCCTCGTAGAAGTGGTCCACCGCGTCTGGGTCGAAGATCCGGTTGGCGAACGGGCTGTCGTCGGCGGGCGTGTAGCCGTATCGCGAGAAGACGGCGCAGACCTCGGCATTCGGGTACGTGCGGTGCAGATATTCGACGACCTCGGCCGCGCTCTGACCGGCGCCGACCACGACGAACCGACTGTGGCGCATGGTGGGCAGCGTCCGCAGCCGGGTGCGCAGGTCGTGGTTGTGCCAGACCCGTTCGGACACGTGGACGCCCTCGGGCAGGTGAGGCCGGAGACCCATTCCGAACACCAGGTTTCGCGTCTGCCCGACGAGGCGCCCGTCGGCGGCCACCACCTCGATCGCGGTCACGTCGCCGTCGGGCTGGATCACGGGGCGCAAGGTTCGCACAGTGGTGCCGTATCGCACCACGTGCGAGAAACGGTCTGCGGCCCATTCAAGGTAGTCGTGGAACTCCAACCGGGTCGGGAACATCGTCTTGTGGTTGATGAAATCGGCCAAACGCCCGTGTTCGTGCAGGTAGGAGAGGAACCCGAAGGCGCTGGTCGGATGGCGCATTGTCGCGAGGTCCTTCAGGAACGACACCTGCATGGTGGCGCCGTCCAACAGCATCCCCCGGTGCCAGCCGAACGAGAGCTGACTCTGAGTGCGAAGACCAGATGCTGCTGCTCGCCGTCCATCTACAACTCAACGTCCAGGAGATCCTGGCCACCCTTAACGGCCGCAGCCTCACCTTGACCAATGAGCGCAACCAGGCAGACGCCCTCTACACCACCCTGCTACACCTGCGCCGCGCCCTTGAACTGCTCCCCGAGGAGACGGACCACCCGGCCAAGCCGCCGTCCCTGCGCGACCTCCAGAGCCGCCAGGATCAGGTCCTTAACGCTCAGCTGAGCGCACGCGCCCACCGCCGCGAGGACCTCGCCCAGCGCCGGCGGGATCCACACCTGCCCCCAGCGTGCTGGAAGATCACCCGCTATGACCCCAACGGCGTCTTCGAGGCCCACATGCAGGACGAAGACGGGCGGCTCGGTCCCCGCTACGGCGGCTGGGCTCCGGTGCCCGATGCCATCCCCGCGCTGCTGCGCGCCTGGAGCGTGCCCGCCTCTCGTCCCATCGAGGTGACCTGGCGATGCTCAACTCCGGCGATGCCCAACCGGCTCCTGCCCTACGGCGGCGGCTCACCCGGTCCCGACGACACCCCTGGACGCAGGCTCAATCCCCGCGACGCGCTCAAAGGGCTCTGGCACGACGATCTCGACCTGAACCGAGACCGCTTCGCGGACTACATGCGCCGGGTGCGGCAAGCCTGGCCGGGCCAGGCCACCGTGGCCGACTTCCTGCGGCAGCGCACCGACGAGCTCAACGCCTCCCAGCCACCCGCGCCCGACCTCGTCCAACTCCTCCAGTCCACCTACAACCACGTCCACGAGATCGGCCCGAACTCCTCGGACCGGGTCGGGCTAGGTACTACGGTCACCTGCGGATGGATCGCCCCGGTCGCTGTCGCCCGTGTGGACCAGGTCTGGAACGACTTCGCCAGCCACCGGCCCGGCACCGTACCCGCCATGCTCACCGCCTTGCTGGGCCCCTCCGTGGAGAAGGCCCTGCGGATCTGGAGCCTGGATGACGACCCGGTCCGCGTCAATCGCATTCCCGGGCCGGCCGGGCCGCTCTACACGCTGGATGACAACGGCGCCCACCGGCTGACCGCGGCCCGCCTGGCCGGCCTGCCCGGCATCTGGGCGACCATCGAGCAGCCTGCGCTCTCCTTGCGGGTGCAGCCTTACCAGGTCCGCGTCCGCAACAAGGACGCCATCCGGCTGCTGGCCTGCTGGCGCGGCCTGCTGGCCCGCGGCTTGGTCGCTGGCCGTCTCGAGGAAGACCCCCATCTGCCCGCCCTGAGCACTCTGCATCTGGACGATGCCGCCGCGATCTGGCTCCTGGCCACTCCTAGGCAGGCCATCGCCTGGGCCGCCACTTAGAGAGTCGCCGCCACGGGACGACGGCCGCCGAGGCGGGCGGGAACAGAGGTGAGCGCCGCCACCACGAGCACGGTTGCCAGCACCAGGGCGATCAGCTGCCAGGACGCGGGAAGCGTTGCCCTGTCGCTGTCGCCACCGGTGATCGTGTTGATGGCGGCGAACAGCGCCCAGCCTCCCGGGAAGACACCCAGGACGGCGCCGAGGAACGCGGGCAGCACCTGCGCGGTTGCCAGGGCGACGGCCGTTTCCTGCGGGGTTGCGCCGAGTGCGCGTGCCAGCGCCGACGCATGCCGGTTGTCGAGCACCGTCGCCCAGGTGATGACGATGGCGTTGACCGCCGCCAGGGAGAGCAGGATGACCGTCCAGACGAGGAGCACGTGCCGCAGCACCGCCACCTGAGCTTCGGTGTACGCGCCGGTGCCTGGCTGGTCGCCGAGGAAGGCGTTGAGCACCAGCAGGACGTAGCTCCCGCTGACCGTGACCGCGATGCTGATCACGCCCAGCACGACTCGTCGCGGCCGGCGGGCGGCGACCCGTAGAGCGAGCAGCAGCGGGACGGGCAGTCGCGCTGATAGAGCGATCAGCCAACCGGTGCGGCGAGGTGGGCGTGCCGCGTCGGCCAGCGCGCTGGCGGTGCTGGCGCGGGCCGCGCGCACGGCCGGAACAGCGGTCGCCACCACCGCGACGCCGAGTGCCACGGCGGTCACCAGACCGATTGTGGACCAGGTCGGCGACGCCGTCCCCGCGCTGCCGACGAGGCCGGCACTGGACTCGGTGAGCAACGGGGCGGTCAGCGATCCGATCGTCAGCCCGGCCGCGGCCGCGACGACGGCCACGAGGAGATACTCCACGAGCAGCACGGCGGCGACCAGGCTCGGTGTGCCGCCGACTGCCTTGAGGAGTCCGACGCGTCGGTGCTGGTCGGCCATCCGGCCGCCGACCAGCACCGAGAGACTGGCCACGGCGAGCAGACCGAGCAGCCAGGCGCCGATGAGCAGCAGGATCTGGGAGTCTTTGGCCAGGTCGGTGGCGTCGGCGAGGATGCTCTGCCAAGCCTGCATGGGCATGGCGCCGCCATGATCGCCACCGGTCCGGTCGACGAATGCCTCGGCTTCGTCCGGGTCGGCCAGCTTCAGGTTCATCACATAGGACAGGGAGCTTCGGTCCGAGGCGAGGCTCCGCACATCCGCCTGGGTGAGCCAGGCCAGCCCGGGATTGTGCAGCAACCCCGCAGGCAGGTCCCGGTCCTTGGGGATGGCGCCGTTGATACAGCCGGCCGAGACGATGCAGGACGCGCCGGGATAGGGCGGCATGGCGGCGGTGACGGCGGCGCCGACGACCTTGAACGACCTACCGCCCAGGGTGACCGAGTCGCCGACGCCCACTTCGAGTGAGTCGGCGAAGGCGGCCTCGAGCACTACTCCGCCGTCGCTGACCCAGCTGCCTTGCGTCACCTGGGGCTGGTCGACCGCCGCGACAGTGGCGTCGCGTCCTTCGACCTGCACGTCCGACGTCCGGCCGGACGCCTCGAGCTTCCCCGCGATGACGGGGTACGGTCCGCTGTGCGCGGTGACGCCGGGGGCGGTGGCCAGTTTGTCGAGCTCCGCGAGGCCGGCGGGGTCGATGGCCTGGCCGGCGGTGACGACCACGTCAGGACCCTCGGTCGCCGCCCGGGTGCTTTGGTACGGGTCGCCGGCCGCGTCGCGCAGGACGAGCCCGAGCGTCAGCGTCGTGGTGGCGGCCAGGATGGCGAGCAGCAGAAGCGTGGCCTCGGTGCGGCGCCGCCGGAGGTCTCGCGTGGCGAGACGGGTCACGAGGAGGATGCGGCCCATGGTGGTCAGTCCTCCAGCCTGACGAGCGTGCCGAGTTGCCCGGTGGTGCCGCCGGTCGGCCAGGTCTCGTCCATGAGCGCGCCGTCGCGCATCGAGAACTTCCGGTCCGCGGTGGCCGCGATCCGCGCGTCATGCGTGACCATGATCAGCGTCTGCCCGGAATCGCGCAGGTCCTTGAAGAGCTGGAGGACGTCCAGGGTGGCGGCGCTGTCCAGGTTTCCCGTCGGTTCGTCGGCGAGGACGACCAACGGTTCGTTGCTCAACGCCCGGGCGACCGCGACCCGCTGCCGCTGGCCGCCCGACAGCGCGGAGGGCAGGAAGCGCGCCCGGCCGGCGAGCCCGACCTGCTTCAGCAGTTCCTCCGCACGCCGCCGGGCGGCCCGGGGCGGGCGTCCGGCCAGCAGCGCCGACAGCTCGACGTTCTCCACGGCGGTGAGCTCCTCCATCAAGTGGAAGGACTGGAAGACGTAGCTGACGTCGGTCCGCCGCATCCGGGCCAGGGCCTTCTCACTGATGTTGTCGATGCGCCGGTCGTTCAGCCGCACCTCGCCGCCCGAGGGTCGGTCCAGCCCGCCGAGCAGGTGCAGCAGCGTGGACTTTCCGCAGCCGCTCGGTCCCATGATCGCCACCGTCTCTCCCGCGCTGACGTCGAGATCGACGCCGTCGACGGCGCGCACCAATCCTTCCCCTTTGCCGTACTCCTTCCGCAGCCCGCGGGCGCTCAGTACGGGCGTGTCGGCGGCATTGCTCACGATCCACTCCTTCGATGGGTCCAGTTCTGCTTACAGGTCTTGAGCCGGCGCAGGTCGGGTCCGCCCCGTCGTGGGCCGCTTGAGCGTCAGCCGTACCGTGCCCGAGGCGAAGGTGTCGAGGATGCCCTGATTCACGGTGTCCCCGATGAACGCCGGCACGCCGTTGGCAATTCGAGCGCGGTGCGGATATGGAGTAGGCCGCCACCGACGACCGTGCATAGGGATCTGACCATGGCCGCCAGCGTGGCCTGAAGCGGGTTGCACGGTCGTGAACGGATCCGTTAACGCCATTGAAACCCCGGTTCGCGTATGAATGTCGCGTGCGGATTCTGGTGGCCGAAGACGAACGCGACCTGGCCGATCTCGTGGCGGTGGGGTTGCGCCGCCATGCCATGGCCGTCGACGTGGTGTATGACGGTGCCGCCGCGGTGGAGCGGCTGGCGGTGCACGACTACGACGTTCTCGTGCTGGATCGGGACCTGCCCGAGATGCACGGCGACCTCGTGTGCCGTGAGCTGGTGGCGCGCGGGAGCCGTACGCGGATCCTGATGATGACGGCGGCGGCGTCGGTGCCGGAGCGAATCGCGGGTCTGGGGATGGGGGCCGACGACTACCTGCCCAAACCGTTTGACTACGCCGAGTTGGTCGCGCGGGTGCGGGCGCTGGGGAGGCGCAGCCAGTCGGCGGTACCGCCGGTGCTGATGCGGCACGGGATCGTGCTCGACCCGCACCGGCTGCAAGCCTCGCGGGACGGACGGCACCTGCACCTGTCATTGAAGGAGTTCGCCGTCCTCGAGGTGCTGATGAGGGCGGACGGCGCGGTCGTGAGCTCCGAACGGCTGCTTGAAGAGGCCTGGGACGAGAACGCCGACCCGTTCACGACGGTGGTGCGGGTCCTGATCAGCCGCCTGCGGGCCAAGCTGGGTGACCCGCCGTGCATCCAGACCGTTCCCGGTGCGGGATACCTGCTGTGACGACGATCCGGGTACGGCTCACCCTGATCTACTCCGGACTGTTCCTGCTGACCTCGGTCGTGTTGCTGGTCACGGTCAACCTCCTGCTGCGCCAGGCGCTGAAGACGCGGGTCGCCCGGCTGCCCGGGGGCGGCTTGGCTCCGCAGCCGCAGCCGCGCCCGCCGCTGCCCGAGCTGGTGAACGACGTGATCGGCTACCAGTGGGAGATGACCACCTTCACGGTGGGGATCTTGACGCTGGTCTCGTTGGCCGTCGGATGGTTGGTCGCCGGGCGGATCCTGCGGCCCATCCACCGGATCGCCGCCACCGCGCAGCGACTGTCCCTGTCGACCCTGCACGAGCGGATCGCGCTCACCGGGCCGAAGGACGAGCTGAAGGAACTGGCCGACACCTTCGACGCGATGCTCGACCGGCTCGAACGCTCCGTCGAGGCGCAGCGGCGGTTCATCGCCAACGCCTCCCACGAGTTGCGGACCCCGCTGGCCGTCCAGCGGGCGGCGATCGAAATCGGGCTCCCCGAGGACGGCGGCGAGATCCGCGGCACGCTCCTGCGCCACAACCGCCGCGCGGAGAACCTCATCGACGCCCTGCTGGTCCTGGCCCAGGCGGAACACGGCCTGGACAACAGGAGCCCGGTGGCCCTGGACCAGGTGGCACGGCTGGTCCTGGCGGAAACAGGTTCTGACGGCGTCACCGTGACGGGGAGGGCGGAGCCGTTCGTCGTCGAGGGGGACCCTGTCCTGCTGAACCGGCTCATCACCAACCTCCTCGACAACGCGGTGCGCTACAACCATCCCGGCGGGACCGTTGAGGTAACGCTCTCCCGTGGAGTGTTGACGGTTCGCAACACCGGCCCGCACGTGCCCCAGGAACGTTTCGGCGATCTCTTCGAACCCTTCCGGCGGCTGCACACGACCCCTGGACAGGGCACCGGACTCGGATTGTCGATCGTCGCGGCGATCGCGAAGGCTCACGGGGCCGACGTGCGAGCGAAACCTAACCCGGGTGGCGGGCTGGAGCTCGTCGTGGCTTTCGCGGGATCCGAGGACGCATCCCCCGTAGGAGGAACAGCGGGGTGATACATGTGACACAGAATCCGCACTATCCGCCACATCGCGATCAGGAGCCGAGAAGTCGCCCAGCTCCCCCTCCTCGACGCCAAGATCCTTCTCACCGCTAACGGCTGTACCGATGTGCCGCAACCCCGTGCACCCCGTCAGAGCGGCAGCGGGATGCGATCGAAGAACCAGTACAGGCTGACCGCCACGATGGGGACCGACATCGCGACCGTCACCCAGCGAGCCGCAGGCGTCCG
The DNA here is from genome assembly GCA_001570385.1 of Microtetraspora glauca. Taxonomy (GTDB): domain Bacteria; phylum Actinomycetota; class Actinomycetes; order Streptosporangiales; family Streptosporangiaceae; genus Microtetraspora; species Microtetraspora glauca. The sequence continues at coordinate 49,778 of BBYL01000021.1, forward strand.
GCGCACCAGCACCAGCAGCGGGAAGAGCACCGCGATGATCGCGAGCTGGGTCACCTCGATGCCGATGTTGAAGCTCAGCAGTGACAGGAGCAGCCCCCACGACCCGCCCTCGTCGATGTCCAGCGCGCTCGCGAAGCCCAGCCCGTGCATCAGGCCGAAGGCGAAGACGACCGGCAGCCGCCACTTGCCCCATCCGGCCTCCTCGCGGCCCAGCAGGTTGGCGACCGCCACGGCGATGATCGACACTGCGATGACCGGCTCGACGATCTCCGCGGGGACGTCCACGATGCCCATCGCCGCCAGGAGGAACGTGATGCTGTGGGCGACCGTGAAGGCGGAGGCCGTGATGACGACATCGCGGAGGCGGCGGGCGCCGATGAGCAGGGCGAGCAGGAAGAAGATGTGGTCGAGGCCCGACAGCAGGTGCTCGGCACCGAGCAGGAAGAACTCCCCGGCCTGGTGCGAGGCCCGGCGCTCGCCGATCCGCAGCGTCGGGTTGCCGGCGCTCAGGACCGCGGAGCCCGTCCTGCCGTCGAGCGTGTATCTCACGAGCGTCTCCGTGCTGTGCACGAAGCTCTCGGCGTCGGGGAAGAGGGCGCTCGAGATCGCGTGCCGACCGGCGCCGTCGCCCTCACAGGCGTAGTCGAGGGTCACCACCGCGAAGGCCACCTTGTCGCGGTCGCGCACGTCCGCGTCCCCCACAGTCGTGGGCGTGCACGGCTTGTCGCCGTACGCCACGGCGAAGCGGCGCGTGACGTAGTCGGCGACGGCGGCATGGTTGATCTTGAGTTGGCGGAGCTGCTCGGTCCGCTCCTTCGCCTCGTACGCCTCCGCGTAGAGCCAGGCCGACTTCATGAGGAGGTCGTATTCCAGGTCGAGCACCGCCCTGACGTGCGCGCCCGTTCCGGTCACCACGGCGTGGGCCTTCGTGGTCGCGTCGTGCGCCGCCGCCGGAGCGGGAAACGCCAGACCGGCCAGTACGCCGCCGAGGACGTGGACGAGAGCGAGGACGACGGCGGACAGCCAGCGCCTGCGAGGCATGTCGAGTTCTCCAGAATGCGGGTGAACGCCGCCCCGGACCGGGTCCGGGGCGGCGGCCACGGATCGGTTACTTGCGCTGGAACCAGCGGTACAGAGGCGAGTCCGGTCCCCACTTGCCGGGACCGCCGTGCTCGTCCTTCGTGACGAAGACGCTCGGCTCGGAGGCGGTCACGCCGCCGCCGGTGGAGCGTGCCGTGACGAACCAGGCGTAGGACGTGTTGGCCTTGAGGCGGTCCCAGACCACCGAGGCGACCTGACCCGACGCGACCGTGCTCGTGCCGACGACCCGGGTGGGCTTGTAGATCGCCAGGGAGTCGGTCGTGAAGCTCGTCGTACGGGTGGTGAGGTCGACCGGGAGCACCATGTTGTCCTCGCGCCCGTCGTAACGGCGCAGCGGGTCGAACTCGCCGGCGCCGAAGTCATTGAGCAACGGGGAGTAGGTGTCCACGGTCAGCTCCGACCGCTTGACGTTGAACTGCAGCAGGCGGAAGAAGCTCGCACCGAACTGGAGTTGGTCGTCCGGGTTGTATCCGCCGACCTCGGTGAGCCCGAGGCGGTCGGCCGACACCGTGTAGAACTGGTAGTCCGCCAGCAACTCGACGACGCCCTTGCCGACCTGGCCCACCTTCGGCTTCACGTTGGTGGCCACGCCGTGCTCGTGCCCGGCGAGGATGAGGAAGACGTTCGGGTTCTTCTCGACCACCGTCTTGTACAGCATCGAGCCGTCGGGCGCCGAGAATCCGGCGCCGCGTCCGTCGGGGTTGGTGCTCGGCACGAGGTAGTCGTGCGAGAGCAGGATGCCGTTGCGGTCGGGGAACCGCTTGAAGATGGAGTCGGCCCACTCGGCCTCCTCCCGCGTGACGCCGTACGACAGGCCGACCACGACGAAGTCCAGCCCGCCGGCGGAGAACAGGTCGTAGTGGTTCTGGTTGTCGCCTTCCTTCCACGGCCCGCCGTACTCCGCGTGCTGCCAGCCCTGCGCCGCCGTCTGGTACCGGCCGGGGCCGTAGTACTTGTTGTAGATCGCCTCCGGCCCGTCCTCCGTGCCCGACTGGTTGTCGTGGTTGCCGGCGATCACGCCGTTCGGGATGCCCGCCTCGTCCAGCACGCGCTGCTGGCGGGAGGACACCTCGAGCTCGCCGACGACCTGCTTCTGCATGGCCTCGTCCGCGGGCTTGCGGATGTTGTTCTCGATGATGTCGCCGGTGTGCGCGACGTAGGAGATCTTGCGCGGGTCCTTGTTGTCCTTGATCCAGTTGACGATGCCGGCGTAGGCGGACTCCCACACCGCGCGCTCCTCGGCGGTCTCCTGCTCCACCGCGCCCTCGGAGATGTACTGCGTGTCGGTGAAGTGGACGATCGAGAAGTCGTACGTCGAGGGGTCGGCGAAGCCGTTCGGGTCGCCGGGGTCGATGTCGTCGGCGAACGGGTCCTCACCGGTCACCATGACGTGGACCTGCTGGCCGTCGATGTACTCCGCGCCGACGACGGCGGTGAGCACGGTGTTGCCCTCGGCGGCGCCGCGGGAGCTCGTCAGGAGGTCCCACGCCTTGGTCTTGGTGTTCCACGCGCGCAGGGACGCCAGGCGCTCGGGGTCGATGACGCCCTCCCAACGCAGGACCGGCGCGTCCACGTGGCCCTTCACCTGGATGTCGAACCGCTGGTAGGTGACGTCCCGGCCGGCGGGCGCGTCGAGCGTCGCGCCGTCAGCGGGGTCGAGCCCCTTGGTCGTGACCTTCTCCTCGCCGGGCACCCGCAGGGTCGTGGGGACGGACGCGGCCACGCCCTGGTACGCCTGGTTCGGGGTCAGGATCTCGGCCTCGGAGAACGTCGCCGTCACCTTGCCGCCGCCGGGCTCGGCCACCTTGGCCGAGAGCGTGACGGACTTCGACACGTCGACGCTGCCCACCGCGGGTGCCAGCTCGGCGGGAACGTCCGGGACGCCCGCGGACTCGAACGCGATCTCTCGGGTGGCGGTGTTGCCGAGCCCGTCGGAGCCGGTCACGGCCAGGGTGTGCGTGCCGGGCGACAGCCCGGGACCCACCTGGGCGCCCAGCGCGATCGGCCGGCCGTCGAGTGTGACGTCCGGCCCTGACACCACGCCGGAGGCGTCCTCGATCGTGACGTCCAGCACGACCGAGGCGATGATCTTCTCCCCCGCGGCCGGGACGCTCGCGGCGACCTTGGGCGCGGAGTTGTCGGTGATCAGCGTACGGGTGGCGGTCTCCCCCGTCGTCGAGGCGGCGGCGAGCGTGTGCTTGCCGTCCTTGATCGCGGTGGTGTCGAGGTCCGCGCGCAGACCGCCGGCGGGCCCGTCCACGAGGAATTCGAGGTCGATCTCGGTGAGCAGGTTCACGTTGTCGCCGCAGTTGCCGTCGCCCATGCTGTACGAGCTCTTGAGCATCTGGCCGGTCGCCGTACCCCGCACCGGGGTGAGGGCGATGTTCGAGATCGCGAAGTCGTCGCGGTTGGCGCCGCACGACGTCGGATACGTGCCGGTCACGAAATCGATCGTGTTCCAGCCGGGCACGAGGTACTCGTTCGGGAAGGTGAAGTCCACGCGCCGGCTGACGAAGTCGCCGTCGAGCACGACCTTCCGCCCGTTGACGCGCAGGTAGTTCTGGTACCGGGCCTCGATCGAGTTGCTGCCCACGGTGAAGCTGAGGGTCGCGTCACCCGAGCCGAGGGTCTGGACGACGTGCACCGGCCGGGCGTCGATCGTGTAGCGCAGTTCGGCATCGCGGAGGGCGGTCTGGCTGCTGCCGCACGTGCCGTCGCCCATGTCGTACGACGGCTTGATGTCCTTGCCGGTCACGGTGGCGCCGTCGAGGGCGAGGTCGAGATTGGCGATGGTGAAGTCGTCGCGGTCGATCCCGCAGGACGCCTTGTAGTCCCCGGTCACAACCTTGATCGTGTTGTCGCCGGGCACCAGGAATCGGGCGGGCACCGCGACGGCGACGCGCCGACCGGCCCAGGAGCCGCCCAGGTCGATGCGCTTTCCGTTGACGAGTATGAAGTCGTCGTACTTGTCGTCGATCGAGTCCGCGCCCACGTCGAAGCTGAACGTCGCCGCCCCGTTGCCCAGGGTGGCCTTCGTGGCGGGCTCGGCGCCGTCGACGGTGAGGGACGTGACGCCGCCTCCGCCCTCGGCGGGTACGGTCGCGAAGACCGACTGGTCGCCCGCCACGAGCGTGCCGTCCGTGGGCAGCAGCCGGGGCGCCCCGGCCGGAGCGTTGTTCACGGTCACGCTGTTCTTGACGGTGCCTCCGGCCGCGGTCTTGGCCGTGATGGCGTGCTCGCCGTTGGCCAGTGTCGTGGTGTCCAGGTCCGCGGCGAGACCCGTGGTGCCCTGCGGGTCACCCTGAACGAAGAACGTCAGCTTGGCCTGCTTGAGCAGTGAGGTGTTCGAGCCGCAGTTCCCGTCGCCGAAGGAGAAGGTGTACGGGTTGTCCTCGCCGTCCGCGACCTCGCCGAGGAGTTCGAGGCTCACGTCGGACAGGACGAAGTCGTCGTAGTTGACCCCGCAGGAGCTGTCGATCGCCCCGGCGAAGATCTCGATGGTGTTCTCGCCCTTGACGAGGTGCTCGTTCGGGATCTCGATGGTCGCCCGCTCGTTCACGTGGTCGCCGATGTCGCTCCGGTACGCACCGTTGACGAGCACGTAGTTGTGGTACCGCGCCTCCGTCGAGTTCGAGCCGACATCGAACCGGAGCTTGGAGACGCCCACCGTCCGGTCGGCCTTGAGCGCGGCGCCGTCGACGGCGAGCTCCGTGACACTGTCACCGGCCGCGGTCGGGACCGCCGCGACCTTGACCGTGCCTTCGATGTACGAACCGCCCGCGGGGGTGAGGGTGGGAGGAGTGGGGGAACTGGTCGGCGTCGGGCTGGGACGTCCCCGACCCGCATTTCCCGGGTCCGGGTCGGCGTGCGCCGCCGTCACAACGCCGCTGACGAGCAGCGTCGCGACCATGGCGACCACGGCGAGACGTCCTCGACTCTTGGAGCCTCCCAGCAGCTTTCGTGCTGCCAATGGCTGCATCAGGTGCAGTCCCTTCGATCACGTTCTATAAAGCGCCGATAAAGCGGCGTGGTCTCGAGCGGTCACAGTGGATCTCTCGAGTGAACGATGTGCATGAAGGGACTGAAGGGAAGACGAAACTATCGCCTCATTCTTCCCATCTGTCACAAAACAGGAACAACTAGATCACAACGGCCAAAAGGCGTGTACGGAACATTGACATCGGCCAGGCGCATCCCTTTGCGCGTCGAGGTCATTGCTCCTCGCCGGCGCGGCGCCGTCGACACATTCCTACGGGCATACCAGGCGAACTGACACCCGCATCCGGATCCACGCCGCATACCGCGGCACGACCGGATCCACGGACGAGGTCCCTCACATGAGGACTGCGGGCCCCGCGTGAATACGTGCCAGCACGGACCTCCCTTCCGCGCCAGCCCCGATCCGCCGGCCGGCCAGGCGGCCGAGACTGCCGATATCGGCTGCCCGCCCCCGACTCCACTCCCGCATCCGCCACGGCATGCGGAAGTCCTTGAGGAGAACCATGGAAACGTCGCTCCCACCGTCCGAACCGACCTCCGACGCTTCGGCACCGGCGGATCCGCCTCGGCGCAGCGTCCCGCTGGCATTGGCTCTGCTCACCGGCCCCTGGGGATTCGTCGTCGCCAACGGCGCGTACGCGTGGGCCACCCGCGCCGGAGGAGGCGACAGCACCGGCGCGGAGGCGCTCGCCCTGGAGGCGGCCCACCCCGGTCTGATGCGCCTCGGTAGCCTCGCCGCGATGCTGGCAAGCCTCCTCATGGTTCCGGTAGTCCTCGGCGTCAAGCGGCTCCTGGGAGGCCGGAGCCCGAGGCTCGGCTTCGTCGGCACGGTGCTCACCGGGGCCGGATACATGTGCTACTTCGCGATCGTCTTCTCGGGAATCACCACCAGCGTCATGGCAGAGCGTGGGGGTCCCCTCGCGGACTACGCGGCGGTCATCGACAGCAGCCAGAGCGACCCGTCGGCGATCTGGGTGTTCCTCCTCTTCGTGCTCGGCAATCTCGTCGGAACGCTGCTGCTCGGTCTGGCTCTCGTCCGTAGCCGCGCGGTCCCGCTCTGGGCCGGCGCCGCGGTCATCGCGTGGCCGGTACTCCATGTGATCGGGCTCGTGGTCGGCAGCGAGTGGTTCGAGGTCACGGGGGCGACCCTGGAGGCGGTCGGCCTGGCCGTCGTCGGCCTGCGCCTCCTGGCCGCGCCCCGATGACCGACCGCCCCAGACCTCCGTCCCGGCCGACAGCCCCTCGACGACCATTTCGGGCAGTGGCCACACACCTGGCAGCGCCTCCCTGAAGATCTGCCTTCCCTTGGCGAACAGCTGGGCCTCCCAGGCGCCCGGCCTGCGTACCTTGCGGTCATATATGGGGAGAGGACACATATGACCGACCGCGAGTTCACGTGCGCGGACGGCTCCCGCTACCTCCCGATCGGCGACCACGGGCTGATCGGCGACCTGCGGACCGTCGCCCTCGTGGGCACCAACGGCACCATCGACTGGTATTGCTGCCCGCGCTTCGACGCCCCCAGCGTGTTCGCCTCGATCCTGGACGCCGACCGGGGCGGGTCGTTCGAGCTGGCCGCCGACGAGGCGGAGCGGACCAAACAGTTCTATTTTCCCGACACCAACGTGCTGATCACCAGGTTCTTCGCCGACGACGGGGTGGGCGAGATCCAGGACTTCATGCCCATCGCGGAGGGCTCGCGGGAGGTCGACCGGCACCGGCTGATCCGCCGGGTGACGTGTGTCCGCGGCACGCTGCCCTTCCACGTCCGGATGGCCCCCCGCTTCGACTACGCGCGGCAGTCGCACACCGTCGATCTGCGGGGGGACCGGGCGCTCTTCGAATCGCCGTCGTACTCCCTGGCCCTGACCTCCAGCGTGCCGCTGGACACCGACGGCCGGGACGTGTACGCGCAGTTCAAGCTGAGCGAGGGCGACCAGGCCGTGTTCGCCCTCGACCGGGCGGCCGAAGGACTCAGGCCGCGGGGGTGCCCGATCGCCGAGGCCGAGAGCGAGTTCTGCGCCACGGTGCGGTACTGGCGGCGCTGGCTGTCCGCCTCGCGCTACCGGGGCCGGTGGCGGGAGGTGGTCCACCGCTCCGCGCTCACCCTCAAGCTGCTCACCTACGCGCCGACGGGCGGGATCGTCGCCGCGCCGACGACCAGCCTGCCCGAGCGGATCAGCGGCGAGCGCAACTGGGACTACCGCTACGTGTGGATCCGGGACGCCGCGTTCTGCGTGTACGCGCTGCTCAGACTCGGCTTCACCGAGGAGGCGGAGGCGTTCATGGACTTCCTGTCCACGCACGTCCCGCTCTGCACGGAATGCGACAACGGCCCACTGCAGATCATGTACGGCATCGACGGGCGCCGCGACCTGCCCGAGCAGGAGCTGGATCACCTCGAGGGCTATCGGGGGTCCGCCCCTGTCCGCATCGGCAACGCCGCCGCCGGTCAGCTGCAGCTGGACATCTACGGGGCCCTGGTCGACTCCATCTACCTCTACAACAAGTGGGGCGACCCGATCTCCAGCGACCGCTGGGACGAGCTGTGCACCCTGGTCGACTGGGTCTGTCGTAACTGGGACCAGCCGGACGAGGGCATCTGGGAGACCCGCGGGGGACGCAAGAACTTCGTGTACTCCCGTCTCATGTGCTGGGTCGCCATCGAGCGCGCCATGCGGGTGGCCCTCCAGCGCGGCCTGCCCGCCGACCTGTCGAGCTGGCGGTGCGCCAGGGACACGATCTACCGCCAGATCATGAAGAACGGCTGGTCGTCGACGTTGCATGCCTTCATCCAGCACTTCGACGAGGAGGTCCTGGACGCCTCCGTGCTGATGATGCCGCTGGCCAAGTTCGTCTCGCCGACCGACCCCAAGTGGCTGTCCACGCTGGACGCGCTCGGCGCGGGGCTGGTCTCCGACTCGCTGGTCTACCGCTATGACCCCGAGGCGAGCCCGGACGGCCTTCAGGGCGCCGAGGGCACGTTCTCCATCTGTTCGTTCTGGTACGTCGAGGCCCTGGCCCGCGCCGGCCGCCTCGACGAGGCCCGCCTGGCCTTCGAGAAGATGCTGACGTACGCCAACCATCTGGGCCTCTACGCGGAGCAGATCGGGCACACGGGCGAGCAGCTCGGCAACTTCCCGCAGGCGATCACGCACCTCGCCCTCATCAGCGCCGCCTTCAACCTCGACCACGCCCTCGGCTAGGAAGTGTCCTGGCCAGGCTCCAGGTCGAGAACGGCAGACCGTGCTCGACCGGCGTGGACTTGCCGATCTTCTTGATCTCGCGGCGCTCGGGCGTGGTCGCCCGCCGGTCCCTGGATCGAGGGAGCGGACGGTCGTCGGACAGGATCCACGCCCCGGTCTGCACGATGTCGAGGTCCGTCATGCCCTGCGACGGACACAGCGTCGCGTCCGCCGCCAGCCACGGCCGGCCGGTGAAGACGTAGTCGCGGACGTTGTCCACCGGCGGCAGGCCCAGCGCTTCCTTTCCCAGGCCGTAGCTGCGGCGGATGTTGTACTTGGTCCGCGCCCCGTCAACGGCTGCTCTGCGGCGAGAATCTCCGACAAACCGCTTGAGGTTCCACCAGGTGGAAGGTGCAGATTCGAGCCATGAACGACGTGACGGGTCTTTACACGATCGGACAGCTGGCCCAGCGCACGGGGCTGCAGGCGCGCACGATCCGCTTCTGGTCCGACAGCGGCGTCGTCCCGCCGGTCCAGAGGTCGGAGGGCGGGTACCGGCTCTATGACGCGGAGGCGGCCGCGCGGCTGGACCTGGTCCGGACACTTCGTGATCTCGGGCTCGGGCTTGACGCCATCCAGCAGGTGCTGGAGAAGCGCGCCACGCTGAGCGAAGTGGCGGACCTGCACGTCAAAGCGCTCGACGCCGAGATCCGCACCCTGAAGATACGCCGGTCCGTCATGCGCGTTCTCGCCAACCGTGACAGCTCGACCAAGGAGATTGCATTGATCAACGCACTGGCCCGACTCTCGGCACGGGAACGCCAGCAGATCATCGACGACTTCGTGGACCGCGCGTTCGCCGACGTCGTCGATGAGGACGCCACACTCGTCGCGGGATGGATGCGTGACCTCCCGTCCGATCTCCCGGAAGACCAGGCCTCCGAACAGATCAACGCGTGGGTGGAGCTGGCCGAGTTGGCGGGCGACGAGAGCTTCCAGCAGACGGTCCGGCGGATGGTCCTCAGCGGCGAGGAGAACAACCGCCTGGAGTACGGCCTCACCCTTCGGCCCTTGGTCCTGGAGCACGCAGGCGCCGCTCTGTCGCATGGAATCGCGCCGGAGTCGGCCGGGGCGAGCCTGATCCTTAAGCGGATCATCCCCGACGACCTTCCCACCGAGGGGATCGCCGCCCTGATCACGTGGCTGGACATGGTCGCCGAGCCCCGAGTGGAGCGGTACTGGCAGCTCCTGAGCATCCTCAAGGGCCAGAAACCATCCCCACCGGCGGTCCCGGCCTTCGAATGGCTGCTGGCCGCGCTGCGCGCACGCCGTCCCCGCGTTGGAGCAGTTCAAGCCGATTGCCGACACCTCCCGTGAGGAGGCCGTCGAAAGTGTGCGCACTGGTCATGGCCGGCTGAGGACGCGTTCTCCAGCAGAGTCTCCTAACGGGTGGCGACCCGCTGGTCGTACGTGATGTGGGTAAGGAAGAACTCCCGGACGTCCTCGGCGAGCAACTCCGGCACCTCCATCGCGGCGAAGTGGCCGCCGCGCTCGAACTCCGACCAGTGCCTGATGTCGTACAGCCGTTCAGCCAGCGGTCGCACCGACAGCGTGATGTCGTGCGCGAACACCGCCACGCCGACCGGTACCGGGCACGGCGCGGGCCGCCCCCGCGGAGCATCGTGGTGCAGCCGTGCCGAGGACGCCGCGGTGGCGGTCAGCCAGTACAGCGAGATGTCGGTGAGCATCCGGTCGTCGCTGATCTGCGAGCGAGGGTCGGTCCACTGCGCGAAGCGCTCGGCGATCCAGACCAGCTGGCCGACCGGCGAGTCGGTCAGCGCGTAGCCGATGGTCTGCGGGGTGAGGGCCTGCAGAGCCTGGTACGGCGGACGATTCGCCATCAGCTGCCTGACCTTGTCCAGCCGAGCTTCATCCGTTTCGGACAGTTCGATGTCCGCGTCCGGGACCGGCCGGGTCGGCAGGTAGTTGACGTGTACCCCGACGACCTGCTCGGGTGCCACCGCGCCGAGCGCCGTTGAGATGCCCGAGCCGAAGTCGCCGCCCTGCGCGCCATAGCGCTCGTACCCGAGACGGCGCATCAGCTCAGCCCAGGCCCGCGCGACCCGGGCGATATCCCAGCCGCGCTCGTGGGTCGGCCCGGAGAAGCCGTAACCCGGGATGGACGGAATCACCAGGTGGAAGTCGCGCGACAGCGGCTCGATCACGTCGAGGAACTCCAGGAACGAACCGGGCCAGCCGTGGGTGAGGATCAGCGCGAGCGCGTCCGGCTTAGAAGACCGGACGTGGACGAAGTGGATGTTCTGGCCCTCGATCTCGGTGGTGAAGTGCGGAAGCTCGTTGAGCTTGGCCTCGTGTTCGCGCCAGTCGTAGCCGGTGCGCCAGTATTCGACCAGCTCCTTGAGCCGCGCCAGCGGGAAGCCGTAGTCCCACCCGGCGTCGGCGACCTCGTTGGGCCAGCGGGTGCGGGAGAGCCGGTCGGTCAGGTCGTCGAGGTCGGCTTGGGGGATGTCGATGCGGAACGGCTTGATCATGGTCTAACTCCAGGGGGATTCATTCGGCGCCCAAATGTTCGGACGACGAGCTGCGATGGGCCTTGACATGGATCTGCACGCGGCCCGAGTGGCCTGCGGCCGGAGTGAAAGTCTCGGTGAGCTCGTGGGAGAACCGGCCGGCTCCCGTGCGGGAACACCACTGGCGACTAGCCCGGCCCGGTCCGCGTGTAGGCGAGATGGGAGTCGATGACGGCGACCGTATGCATGATCGTTGCACCCTTCGATGAGTTGTCCTGGACTTTAGGTCCGCACTTCTACAACTGTCAACATTCCAACTAATGCCAATACAACTGTCACCCACGCAATGATCTCCTGCTAGCATCATGCCGGGAGGTGAGGCGCGTGCCCGAGCAGGTGAGGAACGTCGTCGACGATGAATCCGGACCGCTGCATGCGACCACCGGCCACCTGATGCGCCGCGTGTTCACCGCCGTCACCGCTCATGCCGTGCAGGACGGCCCGCAGTCGCGCGAGTTCGTGGTGCTCGACATCCTCGCCGACGAAGACGCCCCCTCACAGCAGGACCTGGCCCACCGGCTCGGCATCAACCGCACGATCATGGTCAGATTGCTCGACCGGCTCCAGGAGGCGGGCCATGTCGTGCGCACCCGCAACCCGGCCAACCGCCGCACCTACGTGCTGTCGCTGACCGAGGCGGGCCGGACCGCCCTGGACGGCATGCGCCAGGCCGTCGCCGACCGCGACGCCCGGCTCACCGGCGCGCTCACCGAGCCCGAACGGCAGCGCCTCACCGCGCTGCTGACCAGGCTCGTCGCAGACGACGGGCCATCCGCCATCCACAGCATCGAGCACCTGATCGCCCAGGCCCACTACCGGCTGCGCCGTCTTGGGGATCATCGGCTCGCGGCGTACGGCCTGCGCACCCGCCACTTCGCCTTGCTGCCCGCCCTGGACCGGCTCGGCCCCTGCCCGCAAGAGCAACTGGCCCGCTACCTGCACCTGACCGAACCGGCCACCGCATCGCTCATCGAGGAAATGGTGCGGGCCGGCATCGTGTCCCGCGGCCAGGACCCGCACGACCGACGCCGCTATGCCCTGCAGCTCACCGACGTCGGCCGCGCCCGCATCCCTCTAGTGCGCGAAGCCCTCGAGAGCATAGAGCGCGACATCGACGGCATCCTCGGCCCGGACGACGCCCAAGGACTTCGCGCCCTTCTCACCAAGCTCTTGCCGTAGCAGCCATCATCGCAAGGGCACCACACCCCGACGGACGACGTGACCCCGCTCCACACGACCACCACGCGGAATGTCCGGAACACCGCGATCGCGAAGCTCGGAACCTGAACGACAAGCTGGGCTTCAGCGGTCCCCGAATTCGCGTACGGCGCCCTTGTCAGCGGACTGGGCCAAAGCGGCGTAGGCGCGCAGCGCGGTGGAAAGAGGGCGGTCGCGGTGGCGGGTCCGGTAGCCGATGCCCTGCTCCAGGTCGGCGCGCCGGGCTGCGAGATCCGGCTCTTCGACCTGCAGGCGGAGGAGCCGGGCGGCGATGTCGATAGTGATGGTGTCGCCCTCCTGGACGAGAGCCAGGGGGCCGCCGGCGGCTGCCTCGGGCGAGACGTGGCCGATCGACAGGCCGGAACTGCCGCCGGAGAAACGGCCGTCGGTGACCACCGCGCACGAGGTGGCCAGGCCCCGTCCTTTGAGGTAGGCGGTCGGATACAGCATCTCCTGCATGCCGGGGCCTCCGCGTGGTCCCTCGTAGCGGATGACCAGGACGGTGCCCGGCGTGACGCGTCCGGACAGGATCGCTTCGGCGGCCTCCTCCTGCGACTCGGTCACCACCGCCCGGCCGCTGAAGATCTGCATGCCTTCCGGGACTCCGGCGGACTTGACCACAGCGCCGTCGGGGGCGAGGTTGCCGCGCAGGACGGCCAGGCCCGCATCCGGCGAGTGGGCGTGGACGATGTCGCGGATGCAGCCGGCCGCGGCGTCCCGGTCGAGGGACTCCCAGCGGGCCGACTGGGAGAACGCGGTCGACGAGCGGGTGCCGCCTGGGGCGGCGTGGAACAATTCGATCGCCTCACGGGAGGGGGAAGGGCCGCGGACATCCCATGTGGCCAGCCACTCATCGAGGGAGTCGGCGTGGACGGCGTGCACGTCTTTGTGGAGCAGTCCGGCGCGGTGTAGTTCGCCCAGGATGGCGGGGATGCCGCCGGCGCGGTGGACGTCCTCCATCAAATGCGGGCCGTTGGGGGCGACCTTGCACAGGTACGGCACCTGGTGGGAGCGGGCCTCGATGTCGGCCAGGGTGTAGTCGAGGTCGGCCTCGTGGGCGGCGGCGAGCAGGTGCAACAGGGTGTTGGTGGAGCCGCCCATGGCCAGGTCCAGGGCCATGGCGTTGTCGAACGCGGCGCGGGAGGCGATGGATCTGGGCAGCACGCGGGTGTCGTCCATGCCGTAGTAGCGGGCGGCCAGTTCCATCACGGTGCGGCCGGCCTGCTCGTACAGGGCCCGGCGGGCGGTGTGGGTGGCCAGGGTGGAGCCGTTGCCGGGCAGGGCCAGGCCGAGTGCTTCCAGCAGGCAGTTCATGGAGTTGGCGGTGAACATGCCCGCGCAGGATCCGCAGGTGGGGCAGGCCGCCTCCTCGATCCGGGCCAGGTCGCCGTCCGGCACGGCGGGGTTGACGGCCTCAGAGACGGCGGTGATCAGGTTCAGGCGGGTGCGGACCGTACCGTCGGTCAACACCGCGCGTCCGCCTTCCATGGGGCCGCCGGAGACGAACACGGTGGGGATGTCGAGCCGCAGCGAGGCCATCAGCATCCCGGGCGTGATCTTGTCGCAGTTGGAGACGCACACCAGGGCGTCGGCGCAGTGCGCCTGGACCATGTACTCGATGGAGTCGGCGATCAGGTCCCGCGACGGCAGCGAGTACAGCATCCCGGCATGGCCCATGGCGATGCCGTCGTCGATGGCGATGGTGTTGAACTCGCGCGCGATCCCGCCCGCCTCCGTGATGGCCTCGCAGACGATGCGGCCCACCGGTTGCAGGTGGGTGTGGCCCGGGACGAACTCGGTGAAGCTGTTGGCCACCGCGACGACCGGCTTGGTGCCGATGTCGGATGCCGGGATACCGGAGGCGCGCATCAGGGCGCGGGCCCCGGCCATGTTCCGGCCATGGGTGACCGTACGTGATCTCAACTGTGGCATGCCGCAATGCTCGTGGCGCACGAGCGTGCGGCGAAGACGCCCGTACTGCTAGTAGTCCCACTACCAGCATTTACCCTTGTCAGGGTGAACACGGCGGCCGAGCGACGGGCAGAACTGGGCAGCTTCCTGCGCGCCAGGCGGGCACACCTGGATCCCACGGCGGTGGGCCTGCCCCCGGCCGGGCCCCGCCGGAGGGGCGGGCTGCGCCGAGAGGAGGTCGCCACCCTCTCCGGGGTGAGCGCCACCTGGTACACGTGGCTGGAACAGGGCCGCGACATCCAGCCCTCCCGCCAGGTCCTGGACGCCCTCGCCCGCACCCTGCGCCTGACCACCACCGAGCACGCCTACGTGCTCTCCCTGGCCGGGTACACACCACTGCCCTCGGCCGCCGAACCGGTCGACCAGGTGGCGCCCGGCCACGTGCGGCGACTGCTGGACGCGCTCGCCGGCTTCCCGGCCTACGCCATCGCCCCCGACTGGACGATCACCGGCTGGAACACCGCCTACACCGCGCTGTACCCGAACGTGGCCACCGTCGCCCCGCCCGAGCGCAACCTGCTGTGGCTGGTGTTCACCGACCCCTACGTCCGCGACCTGCTGCCCGACTGGGAGACCACCAGTCGCCGCTTCCTCGCCGAATTCCGCGCCGAGGCCGGACCCCGCCTCGGCGACCTGGCCCGCTCCGCAGTGATCCAGCGCCTCCTCCAGACGAGTAAGCCGTTCCGTGATGCCTGGCAAGACCACCACATCGAGGGCTTCGCCTCCCGCCTGCGCGTCTTCCACCACCCCGCTCAAGGCGTCCTGCGCTACGAACACCACCGCCTGGCCCCCGCGGACCACCCCGACCTGCATGTGGTGATCTACACCCCTGCCGCACCCACCGACACCGAGATCCCGCCTGGGGACACGCCTGGGTGAAGCGCCAATCCGTACCTCGCCTACAGAGGTCGGCTCCGCCGTATCGGCGGCCTGGGCGACGTCCTGCCGGGGCGGGCTCGCCGCGCCCGCCGGGTGCGCCGAGGACCATGAGCGCGGTCAATGGAAGGACGCGCAGGCCGCTGGCGAGCGCATCGAGGCGGAGTACGTCCTGGAGGTAGAACGTGGCCGTGAAGAGTGCGCCGAACAGGCCGGCGTTGGTGACCAGCAGAATCGCCATCGATGCCGTCACCGGCACGGACCGCGCCACCGCGTGCGGCACGGTCGGGTGCGCGGTGCGGCGTTCGTGCCAGGTGAGCAGGGCCGCGCCGGTGAGGTCGAGGCGCCGGCCACACTGACCAGGAGTGCGAGGTGCCGCCGTACGGGCGCGGTCATGAGTCCACCGGGCCCAGGTGAGCGTCCAGCACCGTGGCGACGAGTTGGTCCAGTTGGTCGCTGCCAGGCGCACCGGCTGGCGGTGGGGCGTCGAGGGCGAGCTGAAGGCTGCCCCACGCCCACAGTTGGGCGATGCCGTGCAGGTTCGCCCAGAGGGCGGCGGCCGTCACGGCCGGCGGCGGTGCGGCCTCGTTCGGCGCGCCGGGCCGGTGCGCGGTGGTCGGCTCCGCCCGGCATTGGGCGATGAGGGCGACGATGCGCTCGAACAGCGGGAGGGTCGCCTCCCGCAGCCGTCGTTCGCCGGAGGCGTGTTGCTCGCTGTCGAGCAGATCGTGGCGAAACATCAGCTCGAACATGCCGCGGTTCTCCAGCGCGTACCCGACGTAAACCAGCGCGGCGGCCTGCACCTGGGCTCGCGGCGATGTGGTGTCGGCGATCGCGGCCGCGAACCGGGCCCCGAGATCCTCGAAACCCCGCCGGGCGATCGCTGACAACAGGGCATGGTGCGTGGGGAAATACCGGCGCGGCGCCCCATGCGACACCCCCGCCCCGCGGGCGATCTCGCGCAGCCCCAGCGACGCGGAGCCCTCGGTCGTCACGAGATCCACTCCGACGTCGATCAGCCGCTCCCGAAGGGAGCTCTCACCTTCCATAGACAGTGTCTACGAGGACGAGCAGACGGTGTCTACTCGCGACGATCGGACCGCGCTCCGGCGCTTCAGCCGGTCTCGGCCCGGCCCTGTTCGCCTCCGTCCGGCAGGCCGGGGCGGCCGCGCCGGCCATCGTGGGCTACTCAGGCGGGCTCACGGCGGGCGCGTTCTGCGTGGCGCCTGGCGCATCCTCCCCCAGCTCACGCAGGGGCTGGACGCGGCGTGGTGGCAGGACTGACGGCCGGCACACCGCCCCTTCCGAGCACGAGCTCAACCAGACGGCGTGACCGAGGACCACACGCCGAACCACTGCTCGGCGCCGTACTCCTCAAACCGCTCCACCTCGGTGAACCCCAGCTTCGCCGCGAGGCGCATCGAGCGGTCGTTGGCGGTCTGGGTACAGAGCACTACCGGCTCGCTGGGAAGCGCGCCGGCGAACCAGTCGAGTGCCGCCGCGCACGCCTCGGTGGCGTACCCGCATCCCCACGCCTCCGGCAGGAACATGTAGCCGAGTTCGGCCTCCGCGGCATCCGGACGGACGTGACCCGGACGCTCCGCGTCGCGCCGATCGAGCGTGACGATGCCGATCATCGCTCCGTCCAGATCGACCACGAAAAGGCCGGGGCGCCGCCTGGGAACCTCAGGCACCGCACGCTCGAACTCATCACGCGGTTGAGGACCACCGATGTAGGTGCCCACCTCTGGGGAGGTGAACAGCTCGATGATCGCCGCACGGTCCCGGGCCTCGGGCTCACGGAGGACGAGCCGCTCGGTCCGTATCGGGGCCGGTGGCCAGGCAACGGGTCCGAGCTCAGTCATGGCGGGCAACCTATCGCACTCCCGCCGAGCAACACGCACTCTCACAACTCACAAACAAAAGCCACGGCGCCTCAAGACGACATGAGGGCACCGAGGGGCCGCCAAGAAGCACCCTGGCCTCTCGGTGCCCTTGTGGAACGCCCTCGATCTCTGACATGTGATCAGTGTGACGGCTACGCGGGCTTTGGTCCTGTTCCCGTTTCCAGACCTCGACCTGGATGGCGGCGCTGCCGTACATCGAGGACCTGGCAGCGCCCTGGAACCTTATAGGTTCTCAAGATCCCAGCTAGGCGATGATCATTACCTGAGTTCCGCACAACAACAGTCCATCTGGGAAAGGATCAACGAATGATCACTCGTCGTCGAATCAGCGCTCTTGCGCTCGCGGCAGTGTGCGCCGCTGTGCCGCTGACCACCTTCTCCGCGTCCGCGGCCCAGGCCGGCGCAGCTGGTTTTGGCCCGACGAAGTGCAGCCCTCTCACGAACGGTGACCTGTGCGCGACCGGCATTTCCGGCTCTCCCGCCGGGTACGACGCGGCCTACGCCAAGCACTCGGGCCCCAAAATCACTGCGCGGTTCCGCCTGATGTGCATTAATGGCTTCCAGAAAGACGATAACGGCGCCTTCTCCATCTCGGCAGGTCAGAGAAGGAGTTTCGTCTTCTCAGTCGGTAACCAGGGGTCTTGCCGGGTGCGAATGCATGACCAGACCAATGGAGCGTACTTCTACAGCCCTTACGTGGTAATACCCTAAACACCAGTCAGTGGCGACCAGACGGCGATTGGTTTGCGCCCTGGCGGGGGCTGCCCTCGGCACCCCGGCGGGCCGCAACGGCGGGGCCTCGACTGGCCACCGGCCCGGTGGAGGCGTCCCCGGCCGCAGTGAAGGCCGAGGTCGCCAAGCTGGAGTTCCTGCGCTCGTTGGGCGCGGACAGTCTGGACCTGTCGGCGCTGCCTGCCGAGCGGCGCAGGTTCCTGGCCACGGTCGGCCGGCGGTTGACCGCGCAGGCGCTGGAACGCCGCGATCCGCAGCGCCGGTACCCGATCCTGCTGACGCTGCTGGCGCAGTCGGCGACCGACGTGCTCGACGAGGTTGTGCAGCTGTTCGACCAGGCGATCTCCGCGCGGGAGAGCAAGGCCGAACGCAAGATGCGCGACGCGCCGGCCGAACGGGGCAAAGCCGGAGAAGACCGGCAGGCGCTGCTGGGATCTGCTGGCCATCATCACCGACCCGCAGATCAGCGACGAGCAGATCGGCGGCCTGATCCGAGGTGAACGGATCGGCTGGCCTCGCCTGCGGTCGGCGGTGACGCAGGCCGCGCCAGCGCGCGGAGTTCTGCCAGCTGGTCGGCAAACCCGCCGACCCCGACCGCGCGCTGGCTGCGGCCGCCGACGAGCTGGGTGAGGCGCTCGGCGAGCTGGAGGGAGTCCTCGCTGCTGGGGATGGCCCGGTGCGTCTGGACGACGGCGGTGATCTGGTGATCTCGCCGCTGACCGCCGAGGACGTCCCGGCCGAGGCGACTGCGTTGAAGCTCTCCCCGCGGATCCGGGATCTGGGCAAGATCACGCTCTACCGGGCCGGATCGCGTGCGCAGATCGAGGCCGACTTCCCGCACACCGGGCCGCTGCTGACCCGCAAGCTCAACACTGACCTGATCGCCGAGCACTAGGACGACCTGCTCCGGCTGGCCGGTTCGCCAAGTTCGGTCACGCCACCGCCTCGCTACTGGTCGGCAAGCTGTCCGCGGCCGGCAGGCAGAACGCGCTCGCCGCAGCGCTCAAGGAGTAAGGGGCACTGCGGCGCACCATCTACGCCGCCCGATACCTCGCCGACCCGGCCTACCGGCGCAAGATCTCCCGGCAGCTGAACAAGGGCGATTAGCTGCACGCGCTCAAGCGAGACCTGCTCTACGCCCACGAGGGCGCCATCCGAGCGCGGCACCTCGAAGCTCAGACCGAGCAGGCGTGGTGCCTGACGCTGGCCACCAACGCCGTGGTCGCCTGGACCACCGAGTACTACGGCCTCGCGGTCGAGCCGATGCGCAGGGCGGGACGCCGCATCGACGACGAGGTCCTGGCCCACATCTCCCCGGCGCACAGCGAGAACATCAACTTCTTCGGCGCAATCGAGGTCGACATCGAAGGTGAACTCGCCCAGCTCGGTCCCACCGGCTGTCGGCCGCTGCGCGTGCTACCGCAACGCCTCTGCGAAAGTAGACAGCCTCTGTTGCAGGTGGCCGTGGAAGGCCTTCCCGTCCGGGCGGACGGCAGCAGCGGTCGGGGAGAGCTGGCCATGGGTGCGCCGCTGCCCGTACGAGGGTGAAGTCGAGATCCGGTGGGTAGTGCTCGAGCCCAGCCGAGTACGCCGTGCCGAGTCCGGAACGCGAGGATTACCTGCGGACGCAGATCGCGCACCGATTAGGTTTCCGCGCCGTGCCCGTCTGTACGTGTGAGATCGACTCACGGGAGGCTGGCACGATGCGGAAACTGATCTTCGGCATGAACCTGAGCCTGGACGGCTACATCGCCGCGCCCGGCGACGACCTCGGCTGGAGCGTACCGAGCGACGAGCTGTTCCAGTGGTGGTCCGACCGGGTGGGGGCGACCGGCCTGGCGCTGTACGGGCGCAAACTGTGGGAGACGATGAGCTCCCACTGGCCGACCGCCGACCAGCAGCCCGGCGCCACACCGGCGGAGATCGAGTACGCCCGCCGCTGGCGGGACATGCCGAAGGTGGTGTTCTCCTCGACGACCAGCACGGTCGACTGGAACACCCGCCTGGTAACCGGCGACGCGGTCACCGAGATCACCCGGCTCAAGGCCGAAGACGGTGGCCCCATGGACATCGGCGGCGCCACACTTGCCGCAGCGGCCATGCGGGCCGGGCTGATCGACGAGTACGTGCTGGTCACCGCACCGGCCTTGCTGGGCGGCGGCACGCCGTTCTTTACGGCCCTGGACAACTGGGTGAACCTGAACCTGGTGGAGACGCGGACGTTTCCCGGCGGCGTGGTGCTGACCCGATACGAGACGAGGCGATGAGCACGGGCCAGATGCTCGGCTCGTGAGGCCAGGTCGAAATCCTTCCTGGCGTGCTCACCGTGACCCTCGGCTATGAGGGAACCTTCCCCGGGCCCTTCCTTGCGTTCCGAGTGAGCTGTTGACCGACTTGCTGGAGATGAGGTACGACGGCGTCGTTGATTGTGACGATGTTCTTCGGGCATGAAGATGCCCCGCCGGCAACGCCGGCGGGGCGGTGGTGTTCGCGTTGTCGCGTTGGTGTTCAGCTGGTCGCGGTGCTCATTCCGCGGTGACTTCGGTGACGGCGGCCCGTGCGCTGGACTCGTCGACGACGGGGCCTTTGTCTGATGACAGTGTCGGGGACAGGCCCAGCCATGGTTTGTCGGTGGCGTCGAATCCGGTGAGTTCAGCGATCTTGCCGTTGACGACGTGCAGGACCGCGATGGTGAACAAACGGTATTCCGGGTCGTCGGGGGTGCGGAGGTACAGCGCGGCGGCAGGCATGCGGTTGACCGTCGTGGCGGTGCAGCGCCAGTCGTCGTAGCCGTGCTGGAAGAGCCCACCGGAGACCCAGCCGTCCACCGCGTCCTTTGCCGTGACGGTCACGGTGCCCGGGTCGGGCAGCATCGTGAAGCGCAGGTCGTCGCGCAGCAGGGCCATCAGCCCGTCGAGGTCGTTGCGCTCATGGGCGTCGATGTACGACTTCACCACGCCGCGCTCGTCATTCGACAGCTCGTGCGTGGCAGGGCGCCGCCAGTCGAGGCGGCGGTCGGGCAGCTGCTCGCGCATCGTCACGCGCGCCCGCTGCAGCGCGCTGGTCACCGATGCGACGGTCAGTTCGAGGGCGTCGGCGGCCTTCGACGCCGGCCAGCCGAGGACGTCGCGCAGGATGAACACCGCCCGCTGCCGCGGCGGCAGGTGCTGGACGGCGACGATGAACGCCAGCTCGATCGTCTCCCGCGCCACCGCCGATTCCTGCGGGTCCTCCGGGAGCATCAGGTCCGGGTAGGGCTGCAGGTAGTGCACTTCCGAGCCCGCGCCAGGCAGCTCGGCAGGAACGGGTATGCGGTCGTTGCGCTTGTCCAGGAAGTCGAGGCAGGCGTTCGTCGCAATCCGGTACAGCCAGGTCCGCAGCGCGGCGTGGCCCTTGAACGACTCCCGCTTGTTCCACACCCGCAGGAACGTCTCCTGCGTCATGTCCTGGGCGTCGTCGTAGTTCGCGAGCATCCGGTAGCAGTGCACGTGCAGCTCACGCCGGTAGCGCTCCGTGATGAGTGCGAACCGCGCCGTGTCGCCTGAGCGGGCCGCCGCGATGAACGTGGCCTCGTCGGCGCCCAGCGGTCTGGTGTCGGTCATGGTCATCAATCCTTCCACCGGTGCGAGGGCTAACAGAACTGACGACGTGGCGGAGGATTTCTGATCGGTGAAGCAGCTGACACCGGGCCGTTCGCCAGGCCGGATGGGTCGGGGTCGATCCAGGGGACGTGCTCCGGGTCGGGCACACCCTCGATGTCGAGGTGGGGCCAGCACGGCTAACTAAGAGCCGCGCAGCGCAGAGCCGTCCGGTGGACACGACAGTGGTCAACGAGAAAGACCAGCAGACCCTGCTGCTCAAGCCGGACGCCGCCTATCTGGCCGATCCGAATACCACTTACCCAGTGACCATCCAGTCCGCATTCAGCATCACACCCACTGCTCGCCTGTCCACTCCAGTGGCACTCCCGCGCCACATGAAGGTGTCGGCCACGGCCTGGACCCCCCCGGGAGGCTGGGCGCGAGCCCGCCGATTCGATTTGCCGACAATTCAGGTAGGTATTATGGTCTATCCCTAAGTCCCCCAGAAAACGAAGGGTTGTTCGGAACATGTCCTCCTTCAGACCTGCGGTCGTCACCCTGGCCATGCTCGCCGCCGTAGGACTTCTGACCTCCTGTGGTGGTTCCGGCACCGGCGCCCAAGCCAAGAGCGACGGCAAAAGCGACGGCAACCCCGTGTACGGCGGCACGCTCACCTACCTGGAACACCAGCCGCCCACCTGCCTCTATCTGCCGGCGGCCGGCTTCTATCCGAACGGCGGCGTGCTCAACCAGCTCACCGACAAGCTGACCTGGCAGAATCCGGAGACGCTCAAGGTCGAGCCGTGGATCGCCACCAAGTGGGAGATCAACGAGGACGCCACGGAGTACACCTTCCATCTGCGGGACGGCGTGACGTTCAGCGACGGCACCCCACTCGACGCCGAGGCCGTGGCCGCCAACTTCGACGTGTACGGCCTCGGCGACGACAAGCTCAAGCTGCCCCCGGCCGAGTTCGTCAACAACTACGAGCGCAGCGAGGTCATCGACGCCAGGACCGTGCGCTTCCACTTCAGCAAGCCGTCGCCCGGGTTCCTCCAGGGCACCTCGGTGATCGGCGCCGGTCTGGTCTCCAAGAAGACGATCAGCCTGCCGTACGAGGAGCAGTGCCAGCTGAAGAACGTCATCGGCTCGGGACCGTTCACGGTGGCCAAGCAGGTCGTCGACAAGGAGATCGACCTCCAGGCGCGCAAGGACTACAACTGGGCGCCGTCCTCCTCCGCGCACCAGGGGCGGGCCTACCTCGACCTCATCAAGATCATCGTGACGCCGGAGGACAACGTCCGGGTGGGCGCGCTGACCTCCGGGCAGGCCGACTACGTCCGGTACGTGCAGGCCTACGACGAGGCGACGGTCGAGAACGCCGGCTTCGTCGTCAAGGGTGAGCCCACCCGGGGCGTCAACAACGGCCTCTACCTGCGCCCCGCCAACAGCATCCTGAAGGACATCAGGGTCAGGAAGGCGCTGCAGGCAGGGACCGACGCCAAGGAGGTGGTGACCACCCTCTTCACCGACAACTATCCCGTGGCGACCTCGGTCCTCAGCCATCTGGCGGCCGGATACGTCGACCTGTCGGACAAGCTCGCCTACGACCCCGGCACGGCCGACAAGCTGCTCGACGAGGCCGGATGGACGCGCGGCGCCGACGGCATCCGGGAGAAGGACGGCGTCAAGCTGCAGCTCGGCGTCTTCGTCGCCGGCCCGCAGCCGCTGTCCAAGCAGACCCTGGAGCTCATCGCCCAGCAGTGGACCAAGATCGGCGTGAAGCTCGAGATCCGCCCCGCCGACGCGGGCACCCAGGCCGTGGACATCAAGAACGCCGAGAAGACGGCGGTGAACCACTCGATGGTCGGCCGCGCCGACCAGGACGTGATCAAGAGCCACTTCCACACGAAGAACCGCGACGTGATCCTCTCCAACGACAAGAAGCTCGACCAGCTCCTTGAGGAGGAGTCGGCCCTCGCCGACGAGACCAAGCGGAACGAGAAGGTGGCCGAGATCCAGCGGTACGTCATCGACCAGGGGTACGCCATCCCGCTCTTCGAGGAGCCCCAGGTCTACGGCATCGCGCCGTACGTCCACGGGGCGGCCTTCGAGGCGGTCGGCCGGCCAAGCTTCTACTCTGTCTGGCTCAGTAAGTGACGAAATATCTGCTCAAAAGGGCAGGACAGGCACTGCTTGTCCTGTGGGCCGCCTTCACCGCGGCGTACATCCTGCTCCAGGCCCTGCCCGGCGACTCCATCCTGATCAAGTTCCAGAATCCCGAACTCGGGCTGTCGCCGGAGCAGATCGCCGAGATCCGCGAGTACTACGACGCGGGCGGCTACCTGCACACCGTGCTCGGCTTCCTCCACGGCGACTTCGGCTACTCGGTCGACACCGGCGCCCCGGTCGTCGAGCGGCTGGCCGAGGGACTGCCGGAGACGGCCAAGCTGGCCACCTGCGCCTTCGTGCTGGCGGTGCTGCTGGCCGTGCTGATCGCCTTCGGCTCCGCGTACAGCGGCAGGCTGCGCGGCCTGCTGCTGGCGGTGCCCGCCCTGTTCATCTCGGTCCCGGCGTTCTGGCTCGGCATCCTGCTCATCCAGATCTTCTCGTTCCGGCTCCGGCTGGTCCCGGTCATCGGCGGCACCGAGCTCCAGCAGCTCGTGCTGCCGGTGCTCACGCTGGCCGTGCCGATCTCCGCGCCGATCGCGCAGGTGCTCGCGCGCAGCATCGACCAGGTGCTCACCCAGCCGTTCGTTCCGGTGGTGGCGGCCAAGGGCGCCTCGCGCTCCTGGATCCTGTGGCGGCACGTCGCGCGCAACGCGCTGCCGCCGACGCTGACCGTGGCGGGCCTGGTGTTCGGCGAGCTGATCGCCGGGTCCGTGGTCACCGAGACCGTCTTCGGCCGGGGCGGCATCGGCCGCCTCACCGAGCAGGCGGTCAACGCTCAGGACACTCCGGTGCTCCTGGCCGTGGTGGTGCTGGCCGCGACCGTCTTCGTCGTGGTCAACCTGCTGGTCGACGTGCTGTTCCCGGTGCTCGACCCGAGGCTGGCGACATGAGGTGGCTGTCGTGGGCGGTCATCGCCCTGGTGGTGCTCTGGGCCGCCGTGCCGTCGCTGTTCACCGGGTATGACCCGCTGGCCGGGGTCCCGGCCGAGAAGCTCCAGGAGCCGAGCGCCGCGCATCTGTTCGGTACCGACGCCGTGGGGCGCGACCTGTTCGCGCGAGTGGTGCATGGATCGGTCCAGTCGCTCTCGGGCGCGCTCGTCGCGGTCGCCGTCGGCCTGCTGCTCGGCACGCTGCTCGGCCTGATCGCCGGGTCGGTGCGCGGGGTGGTCGACGAGACCGTCATGCGGATCATGGACGTGCTGCTGTCGGTGCCGGGGCTGCTGCTGGCGCTCACGATGATCATCCTGCTCGGGCCCGGCACGGTGAACGTGGCGATCGCGGTGGGCGTCGGCTCCGTCGCCTCCTTCGCCCGCCTGGCCAGGGCCGAGGTGGTCCGGGTGCGCCGCACCGACTATGTCGAGGCCGCGTTCGGCAGCGGCGGCACCTTCGCCGGCGTGCTCGTGCGGCACGTACTGCCGAACTCCCTCGGCCCGGTCATCGCGCTGTCGGCACTGCAGTTCGGCGTGGCGATCCTGGCGATCTCCACGCTCGGCTTCCTCGGCTATGGAGCCGAGCCGCCGACGCCCGAGTGGGGGCTGCTCATCGCCGAGGGCCGCAACTACCTGGCCACCTCGTGGTGGCTCACCACACTCCCCGGCGCGGTCGTCGTCGCCGTGGTTCTCGCCGCCGGTCGCATCTCGAAGGAGATCAGATGAGCCTCCTCGACGTCCGGGATCTCACGGTCGCGTACGGCCGACAGGTCGCGGTCAAGGGCGTCTCGTTCACGGTCGAGCAGGGAGAGGTCGTCGCCGTGGTCGGCGAGTCGGGTTCCGGCAAGACCACGACGGCCAACGCGATCATCGGCCTGCACCCGGCGTCGTCGGGCAAGGTCCTGCTCAACGGCGTCGACATCGCGGGCTGGTCGCAGCGCCGCCTGCGGTCGATCCGGGGGCACCGGATCGGCCTGGTCCCCCAGGACCCGTCGAACTCGCTGAACCCGGTCATGAAGATCGGTCGGCAGATCGGCGAGATCCTCAAGATCCACAAATATGGCGACAGAGCGGGCATCAGGCGGCGGGTGATCGAGCTGCTCACCCGCGTCGGCCTCGACGACCCCGAGCGCCGCGCCGGCCAGTACCCGCACGAACTCTCCGGCGGCATGCGCCAGCGCGTGCTCATCGCCATCGCGATCGCCCTGCGCCCCAGCCTGATCATCGCCGACGAGCCGACCAGCGCCCTGGACGTCACCGTCCAGCGTCGCATCCTCGACCTCATCGACGACCTCAGAAAGGAGTACGGCACGGCGGTCCTCCTGGTCACCCACGACCTGGGCGTGGCGGCCGCGCGTTCCGACCGCCTGGTCGTGATGAAGGACGGCCTGATCGAGGAGTCGGGCGGCGTCCGCGAGGTGCTCGCCGCGCCCGCCGCGCCGTACACGCGCCGGCTCTTCGAGGACGCCCCGGCGCTGACCGCACGCGAGTTCAAGTCGGTGGACACGTCGGCCGAGCCCGCCATCGTCGTACGCGACCTCGTCAAGGAGTTCGGCTCCTTCCGCGCCGTCGACGGCGTCTCCTTCGAGGTGCTGCGGGGCAGTACGCACGCCCTGGTAGGCGAGTCGGGCTCGGGCAAGACCACGACGGCGCGCATCGTGACCCGCTTCACCGGGGCCACGTCGGGCGAGGTCGTGATAGGCGGCGACCCGGTGAGCCCGCGCGATTTCCGGCGCAGGGTGCAGCTCGTCTACCAGAACCCCTACGGCTCCCTCGATCCCCGCCAGACGGTCGCCGGGATCGTGGAGGAGCCGCTGCGCAACTTCCGCCTCGGCGACCGGGCCGCCCGCCGTGCCAGGGTGAAGGAGCTGCTGGAGCGCGTCGCTCTGCCCGAGACGCTGCTCGAGCGCCGGCCCGGGGAGCTGTCCGGCGGGCAGCGCCAGCGGGTGGCTATCGCCCGCGCGCTCGCCGTCGAACCCGAGGTGGTCGTGCTCGACGAGGCCGTGTCCGCGCTGGACGTGACCGTGCAGGCGCAGATCCTGACGCTGCTGGAGGAGCTCCAGCGCGACCTCGGACTCACCTATCTCTTCATCTCCCACGACCTCGCCGTCGTGCGGCAGATATCGCACACCGTTTCCGTCATGAACAAAGGACGCATTGTGGAATCAGGGACGACGCACCAGATCTTCGACAGTCCGCGGGAGGAGTACACCCGCGAGCTGCTCGCCGCCGTGGCGGAGCCGGTGCGATGACCCGGATCGGCTTCTTCACCCGGGTGCTCGACGACGCCCCGCCCGGCGAGCGCTACCGGCTGGCCGTCGAGCAGATCCAGCACGCCGAACGCCTCGGCTTCGACACCGCCTGGGTGGCCCAGCACCACTTCGACGGTGATGAGGGCGGCCTGCCCGCGCCGCTGGTCTTCCTCAGCCACGTGGCCGCGCGCACCAGCCGGATCAGGCTCGGCACCGGCATCATCACCCTGCCGCTCGAGCACCCGGTGCGCGTGGCCGAGGACGCCGCCGTGCTCGACCTGCTGTCCGGCGGGCGGCTGGAGGTCGGCGTTGGCGGCGGCGGCACGCCCGCGTCGTTCCCCGCCTTCGGCAAGGACCCGGCCCGGCGCGGCTCCATCTACGCCGACCACCTCCAGGTGCTCGTGGACGCGTGGTCGGGCAAGGACCTGGGCGGCGGCAACCACCTCTACCCGGCCGCGCCGACGCTGGCCGACGCCATCTGGGAGGCCACGTTCTCCGTCGCCGGCGGCGAGCGCGCCGGGCGGGCGGGCAACGGGCTGATGCTCTCGCGCACCCAGCCCAGGCCCGAGGGGTCGCGGCACGCCACGCTGGCCGAGATCCAGAAGCCCATCGTGGACGCCTACTACGCCAACCTGCCCTCCGGCGTGGCGCCCCGGATCATGGTCTCGCGCACCGCGTTCGTCGCCGACACCCGCGAGGAGGCGCTGCATTGGGCCGCCGAGGGCCTGTCCAGGCCGGGTCCGCGGCAGCAGCCGGACGGCGGCGGTGTCGACGATCTGATCGCCACCTGGGACGCCCACGTCGGCACCCCCGAGGACGTCATCGCCAGCCTGAGGGCGGACCCGACGCTGGAACGTGCCACCGACCTGGTCTTCCAGGTGCACTCCATCGACCCGCCGCACGAGCTGATCCTGCGCTCCATCGAGCTGCTCGCGACCGAGGTGGCTCCCGCACTGGAGGCGATATTGGAAGGAAACACCGCATGACCGCCGACACAAGCGCCGACGTAAGCGCCGGCACGACCACCGACCCGACCACCGACCCGACCGTCGACGTCATCGACACGCTGGCCGGGATCCGGCCGGGATCCCGCCTGGACCTGCTGCGCGACCGGCGTCCCGAGGCCCGCGAACACGCCCAGCGCGCCTACGAGGCGCTGTTCGCCCCCGACTCGGAGCAGGAGGTGACCCTGGTCGAGCGCGTCGCCCTGGCCGCCTTCGTCGCCGGACTCCACCAGGACCCCGCCGTCGCCCGCCACTACGCCGACCGGCTGGCCGAGCACGCCCCCGACCTGCGTACGACCATCGAGCGCGAGATCGAGGCGAGCCGGACCGTCGGCCCGTACGGCGTCTACGACGAGCCGTCGCTCGCCCAGGAGAGCCTGATCGGCCCGGCCTACCGGGCGGGGCGGCGCGCGGCGCTCGGCGAGCGCCTCGCCACCGCCCTCGACCACGCCCACCTGCTGGTCTTCCGCCCCCGCGAATCGAGCCGCGACGCGCTCAAGAGGCTCCTCGACGCCGGCTGGACCACCACGGGCGTGGTGACGATCTCGCAGCTCGTCGCCTTTCTCACCTTCCAGGTCCGCGTGGTCGCGGGTCTGCGTCTCCTAGGAGCCGACCGATGAAGTTCACCCAGGACAAGCTCGGCTGGGAACCCTGGCTGGAGCCGCCGGCCGAGGACGAGCTGACCGATGCCCACCACGACGCCCTCGTCGACCGGGCGCGCGCGGCCTCGCCGTACTTCCGGCTGCTGGCGCTCGACCCGCGCGTGCTGCACGCGCGGACCACGACCGACAACGACATCTTCTACAACGCCGACGGAGGCCTGCCCCGCGCCGAGCGGGAGCTGGCCGCGACCGCGACCTCGCGGCACAACGGCTGCGTCTTCTGCGCCTCTGTGCACGCCCGCTTCGCCGCGCACTACTCCAAGCGCCCGGACGACGTGCGGCGGCTGCTCGACGACGGCGTCGCCGCACCGCAGAACGAGCGGTGGCGAGCGATCATCGACGCCTCGGTGGCGCTGACCGCCACCCCCGGCGCGCTCGGCGCCGACCACCTGGCGGCCCTGCGCGCCGCCGGGCTCGACGACCTGGAGATCAGCGACGTGATCCACGCCGCCGCCTTCTTCAACTGGGCCAACCGGCTCATGCTTTCCCTGGGAGAACCCGCGTGACTATCGCACTGGACCACCTCGTGTACGCCGTCCCCGACCTTCAGGCCGGGGTGGCGGCCTTCGCCGCGCTGACCGGCGTCGTCCCCTCCGCGGGCGGCGCGCACCCCGGCGGCACGGCCAACTACCTCGTCGGCCTCGGAGACGGCGCCTACCTGGAGATCATCGGCCCCGACCCGTCCAGGCCCGGCACCCGGCCGCGCGCCTTCGGCCTGGAGTCGCTGACCGAGCCCACGCTCGCCGCGTGGGCCGTCCGTCCTGGTGACATCGACGCCTCCGTACGGCGGGCACGCGAGGCCGGTTACGATCCCGGCTCCATCGAGCCGCTCTCGCGGCGCACGCCCGACGGCACGCTCCTCGAATGGCGGCTGACCAGGCGCGACGACCCGGCCGCCGTTCGGACCACGCCCTTCCTCATCGACTGGGGGAGCACCACGCACCCATCGGCCTCGGGCATCCCGGCACTCTCCCTGGCCTCCTTCACCGTGATCCACCCCGATCCCCCGTCGGCGCGCGGACCCCTGGACGCCTTGGGGGTCACGGTCACGGTCGAGCGGGGCCCGGCCCCCGGACTGCGTGCCGTACTCGACACCCCGGAAGGACAGGTGACGCTCGCATGAGCTCCCTTCGCGAATATCTCGCCCAGAAGCGCGCCGCGCTCCTCGCCCGCCGGGCCGCCTCGGCGGAGAGCGGCGGCGGTCCCGTGCCGCTGCGCGCGACCGTGACCGCCGAAGGCCGCAGCGGCGTACGGCGGATCAGGATCCGTGACTTCCAGATCCTCAGCGACAGCGGGCCCGACTTCGCCGGGTACGACCTGGGGCCGGGTTCACCCGAGCTGCAGGCGGGCGTCCTGGGCAGCTGCGTGACGCACATCTTCCTGATCAAGGCCGCCGAGCTCGAGGTGCCGGTCGACGCGCTGTCGGTGGACGTGCGGGCCGAGTACGACCCGCGCGCCCAGTCGCCGGACAACACCGACATCCCGGTCTATCCGCAGAACTTCCGCTACGAGGTCCACCTGGACTCGCCCGCCTCGGACGAGGAACTCGCCAAGCTGCACGCCGAGGTCGAGCGGGTCTGCCCCATCCTCAACCTCATCCGGAACCCGCAGGACATCACGGGCACGATCGTCCGGGTCGGCGCCTGAGCCGAGCGCCCCCGCATGCGGGCGGACGGTGGGGTCAGGGCTTCCAGGGGCCGATGCGGTCCAGGCGGCGGCGCTGCTGGCGCGCGGTGGGCACGTCGAGGCCCTGGCCGCGTACGGTGAGCTGGTCGGCGACGGCGGCGCGGTGCTCGACGGGCTTGTGGTCGTCGTATTTGAATTTGGCCAGTACGTCGATGACCTCCATGCGCAGGCCGCGGATGCCGGGCAGCATCCGGCCGTAGGGGGGCTGGTCGACCGCGACGGGGGCGTGGTCGCCGTCGGGCTGGAAGTGGGCGAGCTGGCGGCGCAGCAGCTCCGCCTTGCCCTCGGGATCGTCGACGATGCCGGCGCGGCAGGTGAACTGGACAGCCGTGTAGTAGCTGGTGGGGACCCCGTCGTGGGGCGGGGTCCCCACCATGGCGCGCCAGGGGCCGGGGATGAAGGCGTAGTCGCCGATGACGGTGAACACGACGTTCGGGTCGTGCTCGATCGCCTTCCAGACCGGGTTGGGGCGGGCGAGGTGGACGAGGAGGTGGTCTCCGTCGCAGGTGAAGTGGGTGGGGACGACGATGGGCGGGTCGCCGGGCAGGCCGTTGACGCTCAGCTGCCCGAAGTCATGGCCTTCGGCGATCCAGGTCTGCCATTCGGTTTTGTCCAGGCTGGCGTCCCAGGGCTGGATGAACATGCTGTTCTCCTTGGTTCGGTGGTGGGGTGGGCTGCGGGCTTGCTCAGGCCAGGGCGAGAAGGCTGACGGCGATGGCGGCGGTGCCCAGGCCGACGAGCTGGCCGCCGTGGATGCGTTCGGCGAGCACGCCGCGCGCGAGCAGAACCGTGCCGGCCGGGTAGAGGGCGGTGATCACGGCGACGACGGCGAGGTCCCCGCCGCGAGCTGCGAGCAGGAACAGCAGGTTCGCCACGGAGTCCAGCACACCCGCGGCTGCCGACATCGCGTACGCGGGCCGCTCGGAGCCGAGCTTGCGGTGCATCAGCCCCGCCGCGGCCAGGGTGACCGCCGAGGAGACCGCCCGGCCCACGATCAGCGGAGCCACCCCGCTGTCGGACGGCGCCTGGTGCAAACAGATCAGCTGAAGGGCGATTGCGGCGCCCGCACCCAATGCCAGCAGCAGCGCAGCACGGGAGGGGCGCGCCGAGCCCGCGCCGTGTCCGGCGCTGACCAGCACCACCGCCACCAGCGCGAGCGGTAGACCCACCAGTCCGGCGGCGGCCAGGTGCTCGCCCTGCAGCAGACCCACACCGACGGGCAGCGCGGCGGACACCAGCGCGGTCACGGGCGACAACACGTTCATCGGGCCGATCGCCAGAGTGCGGTAGAGCAGGGCGAACGCGGTGGCCGAGGCGACCCCCGAGGCTGCACCCCAGCCAAGCGTCGCAGGGCTGAACGAGGCTCCGAGCACCGGCCACAGCAGCAGCTCGACCGCGAGACTGGCCGGGGCCGCGATCATCACGGTACGCAGGACATGGGCCTTGCGAGCGCCAAGGCCGCCGAGGAAATCGGCGCACCCGTAAGCGAGTGAGCTGCCCAGGGCCAGCAGCAGAGCGATCACGGCACATCCCTTACTATTCATTGGAACGACCAAAACGTACAACAAACCGACCGGTCCAACCAAACGACCGAGAAGTGCATTCAAATGGTCAAGTCGCGGGGATGGTGATCAGTTGGCCGAGACAGCCGCAACCCTGCGGACGGTCGCGCACAACGTCCGGACGGCCCGCATCCGCGCGGGTCTGTCCCTGGAGGAACTCAGCCGGCGCGCCCAGGTCAGCAAGGGCGCCCTGGTGGGATTGGAGAAAGCCCAGGGCAACCCCAACCTGGCCACCCTGGTCCGGCTGGCCGACACCCTTGGCATTTCGGTGTCCGCCCTGATGCAGGGACCGCCCGAAGGCCGCGTCCGTGTCGTGACCTCCGAGGCGGTGGCACCACTGTGGGCCGGAGATCGGGGCAGCGAGGCGCGGCTCATGCTGACGACCTCAGGCCCGGCTCCTGTCGAGGTCTGGCGCTGGCGACTGGAACCGGATGAGGAATATCGCAGCCACCCCCACCAGGCCGGAGTCGTCGAAACCATCAGCGTCACCTCCGGCCGGATGGCCCTGATCGTCGACGGCACCGAGCACGTCGTCGAAGCCGGACAGACCGCCACGTTCGACGGCGACGCCCCCCACAGCTACCGCGGCTCGGGCACCGAGACCTGCAGCCTGATCATGACCGTCCATCTGCCGCCCGGCCCCGCGTGATGCTCCAGACAGGAGGGTGATCAACTGTTTGGCGGCCGGTGACACGTCACGCCACGCCGCGCCCGCCGAGCCGCTCAGCGTGACTCTTCGAGGCTGCTGACCAAGCCAACGGCGTGGGCCAGGCCGACGCCGGCACCGGTAGACATCGCGGAAACAAGGCAGCCCCCTACCGGGCGCCAGTTCCGAATGCGGGTCGTACCAAGTGCCGGCGTCGAAGCGTGGCAGGCCCAACCGGACCGTAGGCCAAGAATCACCGTTCCGATGTTCCTCAGGCCCCCACGCGGGGGCCACATCGACCACCGCACCTCACGCCCTCAGCACCTCGTGCGGCAGGGCGATCGCCTCGCGCCCTGAGGGCGTACGGACTGTTCGGGCGGCGAGCAGGGCGTCGATCACCGCTTCCTCGACCGACTCCATGACGGCGGCGAAGACGCCGTCGAGCTCAGTGGGATTCAACGTCCTGGGCGTCTCGGAGGGCTCGGAAGAGAAGGCCAGGGCATAGTCACCGCTCCCGTGGCTGAACGCCGCGCCCACCTGGCCGAGCGCGAAGACGCCCCTGGCCGCGATTCGTGACAACTGAAGGGCGCTGCAGGCTACATCGATGGCGATCACGACGACGCAGGAGCCCCGCTCGGAGACGTGACCGGGTCGGGGTAGGCCCAGGTCCTCGGGGGTGATCGTGCGACCCAGGAGCCGCAGGTTTCCGCCCATGTTGGCTTGCACCAGCACTCCGACGGTCGCCTGGCGGTCGCGCAGCACCACCTTGCGCGAAGCCGTACCGATGCCGGCCTTGAAACCGAGCGCGATAGCCCCGGTGCCGCCGCCGACGTTCCCCATCGCGACCGGACCGTCGTGTGCGCCGTCGAGCGCGCCGTAGACGTGCTCGGTCGTGACAGGACGCGGATCGGCGGAGGACAGCCAGGAGTCGTTGATCTCGCCGACGACGAGGTTCACGGAGCGAACGGGCTCGGCCGCCTTGTCGATGAGCCAGCTCAGCAGGCTGTCAGCGACGCGGAAGGTGGACAGCGTCGAGGTCAGCAGAACGGGCGTCTCCAGTTCGCCGAGCTCCATGACCTGCGTGACGCCGACGAACTTTCCGTAGCCGTTCCCCACATGAAATCCGGCCGGAACGGTTCGGGCGGCAGAAAGCGCGTTCGGTACGACGGCCGTCACCCCGGAGTAGATGCCCTTCTGCTCATCCACGAGGGTGGTCTGTCCGACAAGGACCTCCGCGACATCCGTGATGGCGTTGTTGGCCCCCGGCTCCAGGCGGCCGACACGGTGCCCGAAGTCCCGCAGACGACGGACGTGCGGCTGGCGTGGCACGAAGTCAACCATGATGGAAGGGCCTCTCTCGCGATAACAGTCCATGGATTATGGTCCGCAATCGCTGGAAAGATCTCGTTATGCCGGTCAAAGGAGCCCACCCCCATTGGATCCAGACGGCTCTACGCGTGGACGAGGCGCAACACGACGGCTATGACCAATGCCTGAGGCCGGCCGCGCCGGCGGTGTCCCGGAGCTCCTCAATCGATAGCGCTCCCGGAATGTGCGACGTTAACCTGACGCCCTGTTCCGAGCTTGATTCCGCATCCGGCATCGCATCCGGTTTCCGCGCCTGCCTGACCCATGGGAGGCAATGATGATCTGGAACGTCGCTCTCCCCGACGACTGGGAATCGCGGGTCCGCTCCGCGCTCGCGAATGTGCGCGACGATCTCGCGCGTGGTGCGCTGCACCCTTTGGGCGCCGGCATGGAGAGCGTCGCTCTCCGCCTCGACCCGCCGGACGGCGACGGCGGAACGTCGTTCGTCCTGCGCTTCCCGTACAACGAGGACGGCGCCGAGGGGATCGCCTGCGAGGCCACCCTCCTGCCCGAACTCGCCGAACATCTCCCCCTTCCGATCCCGCGTTTCGCCTTCACCGCCCCGAATCCGCTCGGCCCCGGCGAATTCTGCTGCTATCCCGCCGTCCCGGGTGAATCGCTGTCGGAAGAGGACTGGCACCGGCGCGGGCTCCTGGACGAGCCCGCGCCGATCCGCCGCATCGCCGCACTGATCGATGCGATCCATGCCTTCCCGGTCGGACGCGCACGCGAGCTCGGCGTCCCCGAATCGGATCCGCGAGCTGAGTTCGGCGAGCGTCTCGACCTGCTGCGCGCCGAGGTCGTCCCCGCGCTGCCGTCGAGTGAGTCCCGGACGCTGGTCGCCGCCTTCGAGGACTACATCGGCGACGACGCCTGCTTCGACTACGAGCCGGTGCTGATCCACGCCGACATCAGCCTCGACCACCTCCTCGTGACCGGCACAGACGTCACCGGCCTCATCGACTTCGGCGACACCACGATCGGCGACCCCGACTACGACCTGTGCTACCTGTGGTCCGAGACGGACCCCGGGTTCACCCAGCGGCTCCAGGAACTGCGCGGCGTCCCGTTCACCGACCGCCTTCAGCGCAAGCTCCGCTTCTGGGAACTGGCGGACGCGGCAGCGGACGTCCTGCACGGCATCGAGCACGGCCATTCCGAGTCCCGTGACGAGAGCCTCGCCGTGCTCCGCGGCCTCCTCACGCAACGGGGTTCCGGTAGCAACGCGGAAGCGTCCCACGGATATACCGCTGACGTGCGGTGATGCGGGGCGCCGGTCCTTCACTGCCGACCGATTGGGACGCGGCCGCGAGGCCACGTTCGTGCGGGACCCGGTGGACATGTGCATGACGACGAGGCGCTCGAGTTCCCGGCACCCGCAGGACCTCGACGGCGGGAACGCCGACGGAGGGGGCTCGCTCACCTGTCCGCGAACAAACAGTCTGCCGGAGATCCGGACGTGCCAGACTGCCAGACATGGCAGCCTCGGGCCGATCAGTGGTCATCGACATCCGGACGCGCCGGGCCGGCACGGAGCGCGGCCCCGAGATCCCCGACGGCCAGGACCCCTTGCTGCGCACGGTGTACGGGGAGATCCTGCGCGACGAGCGGCTGGACCAGGACCGCACGCTCGATGACGTGGCGCGTGCGGTCGGCATGTCCAAGCAGTATCTGTCGGAGGTCGAGCGCGGACGCAAAGAGCCGTCGTCGGAGATGCTGCATTCAGTGTGCGACGCGCTCGGGTTGCCGATCGAGCACCTGCTCACCCGCGCCGTCCGGCGGATCACGGCGTCACGCCGGATCTCGACGCACAGGCCGTCCGGTACGCCGCGGGTGGAGCTGCTGGCGGCGTGAGCGCTACAACACCTCGCGGGTGATGATCAGCTCGTCGACCAGGCCGTACTCGACGGCCTCGTGCGCGCTGAAGACCCGGTCCCGGTCGGTGTCCTTGCGCAACTGGGCGACGTCCACCCCGGTGTGGGAGCTGAGGATCTCCTCGGTCTGCGCGCGTATGCGCATCACTTCTGCCGCCTGCAGGGTCAGGTCGGAGATGGTGCCCTGCCCCTGCGTGGACGGCTGGTGCAGCAGCACGCGGGAGTGGGCGAGCGCGAACCGCCGTCCGGGGGTGCCGGCGGCGAGCAGCACCGCGGCGGCGGAGGCCGCCTGGCCCATGCAGTACGTCGCGACCTTCGCGCGGATGAACTGCATGGTGTCGTAGATCGCGAGCATCGCGGTCGTCGAGCCGCCGGGAGAGTTGATGTACAGGTTGATCTCCTGGTCCGGGCTCTCCGCCTCCAGGTGGAGCAACTGTGCCATCACGACGTTCGCGACGCCGTCGTCGATCTCGGTTCCGAGGAAGATGATCCGCTCGTTGAGCAGCCGGCTGAAGATGTCGAACGACCGCTCCCCCACCGGGGTCCGTTCGACCACGTACGGGATCGTGTACTGCGTCATGACGAGAACCCCATCCGGTTGGCGGCGTACGGCGCGAGGCTGTGGAAGGAGTCGACGATCTCGTCGATCATCCCGTAGTCGCGGGCCTGCTCCGGCGTGAACCAGCGGTCCCTGTCGCTGTCGGCGGAGATCTCCTCGATCGTGCGTCCCGTCTCCGCGGCGAGGATCTCCTCGGACTGCCGCTTCATGTACCGGAGGTTCTCGGACTGGATCGCGATGTCGATCGCCGTGCCGCCGATGCCGGCCGACGGCTGGTGCATCATGATCCGGCTGTGCGCGAGGCTGATCCGCTTGCCGTGTGTGCCGGACGCCAGCAGCACCTGCCCCATGCTCGCGGCGAACCCGAGCGCGACGGTGACCACGTCGTTCGGGACCAGCTTCATCGTGTCGTAGATCGCCAGTCCGGCCATCACCGACCCTCCGGGTGAATTGATGTACAGGATGATGTCGCGCTCGGAATCCGCCGAGGCCAGCAACACCA
Source organism: Microtetraspora glauca (assembly GCA_001570385.1). Taxonomy (GTDB): domain Bacteria; phylum Actinomycetota; class Actinomycetes; order Streptosporangiales; family Streptosporangiaceae; genus Microtetraspora; species Microtetraspora glauca. The sequence continues at coordinate 86,154 of BBYL01000021.1, forward strand.
TCTCGGCGCACACCCGCTCGGCCATCTCGTCGTCGACCTCTCCGGTCAACAGCAGGGTCCGTTGCTGGAACAGCTTCTCGTTCAGCCGGTCCCGGTAACTCATGTTCGGGGAAACACGCATGGCGCCTTTGTATCCGCCGCGGCCCCGCGACCTGTCGATATGTCTGCTGAGGGCAGACGGCGGCGGCCCGGCCGATCGGTGTCGCGGTGCTACTGCCGACGCGCGCTGTCGCCGCGTGAGCCGCGCGGGCTAGGCTCGGGCCGTGCCCTTGACGACCGCGCACGACGTCGACCGGTTCGAAGCCTCCAGGCCGCGCCTGGAGGCCATCGCCTACCGCCTCCTCGGCTGCGCCGGGGATGCCGAGGACGCGGTGCAGGACACGTTCCTGCGCTGGCAGGCCGCCGACGTCGACCGCATCGAGGTCCCCGAGGCCTGGCTGACGAAGGTCCTCACCAACCTGTGCCTCAACCAGCTCACCTCCGCGCGGGCGCGGCGCGAGACCTATGTGGGCCAATGGCTTCCCGAGCCGCTGCTGGCCGGGGACCCGATGCTCGGCCCGGCCGACACCGCCGAGCAGCGCGAATCGGTCTCGTACGCGGTCCTCACCCTCATGGAGCGCCTCTCCCCCAACGAACGGGCGGTGTACGTGCTGCGGGAGGCCTTCGACTACCCGCACCGGGAGATCGCCGACATCCTCGACATCACCGAGGCAGCCAGCCAGCAGATCTTCCACCGCGCCAAGAAGCACATCACGGACGGCAAGGCCCGCGCCGAGGTCGACGAGGCCGCCGCCCGGAGGATCATCGAGGAGTTCCTGGCGGCCGCCACCAGCGGCCAGATCGAGCCGCTCGTGCGCCTGCTCACCGAGGACGCCATCTCGATCGGCGACGGCGGCGGGAAGGTCCCGGCCCGTGCCAAGGCGTTCGAGGGCGCCGTCGCGGTCGCGAAGTTCCTGCGGGGCCTGTTCAAACCCGGGGAGGCCAAGCGCGCCATGGTCGGCGGCACGCCCGAGGTCTACGCCTGGACCGCCAACGGCGACCCCGCCGTCGTGGCCGTCGTGAACGGCCGGGTCGTCGGCGTCATGTGCCTGGAGGTCACCGCCGAGGGCATCGCCGCGTTCCGCAACCAGGTGAACCCCGACAAGCTCGAACGCGCGACCGCGCACTGGGCGGCCGCCGACCACGAGGAGCCCCTGTTCAACGTCTTCTGATCGCTATGTGAGGTGCTTCACATCGCGTTCCTGTCAGGGATCGGCGGGCCGCCCGGTTCAAGTGGCAAACACGCGCGACAGGAGCCAAGGAAATGCAGCACCGCATCATCGTCCTCGGAGCCGGGTACACCGGAGCCATCGCCGCCGGCCGCCTCGCCAAGCGGCTCCGCCGCGAGGATGTCGCCATCACCCTCGTCAACGCCGAGCCCGACTTCGTCGAACGCGTCCGCATGCACCAGCTGGCGGCCGGCCAGGACCTCAAGCCCCGGCCATTCAGCGAGATGCTCGCGGGCACCGGCGTCGATCTGAGGCTCGCGAAGGTCACCGACGTCGATGTCGACGCGATGACCGTCGCCGTCATCGACGCGAACGGCGCCGAAGAACTCGCCTACGACACGCTCGTCTACGCCCTCGGCAGCGGCTGGAACGCCCAAGGCGTCCCCGGGACCGCCGAGCACGCCTATGAGATCGCCGGCCGCCCCGGAGCACTCCGACTGCGCGAGCGCCTTGCCCGCCTCGACGCCGGGCAGACCGTGGTCGTCGTCGGTGGCGGCCTCACCGGCCTGGAGGCCGCGACCGAGATCGCCGAGGCCCGTCCGGACCTCGACGTCGCCCTCGCCGCCCGCGGCGAACTCGGCGACTGGCTCGCGCCTAAGGGCCGCGAGCACCTGCGGAAGGTCTTCGGCAAGCTCGGGATCACCGTGCACGAGCACGCCGCCGTCACCGGCGTCGAGGCCGACCGTGTCACCACCGCCGACGGCAAGGCCATCCCGGCGGCGGTCACCGTGTGGACCACCGGCTTCGCGGTTCACCCGATCGCGAAGGCGACCACCCTGGAGGTCACCGGCACCGGCCAGATCGTGGTCGACGGGACCATGCGCTCGGTCTCGCACCCGGACGTGTACGCCGTCGGCGACGCGGCCATGGCGATGGGCCCCGGGGACAAGCCGCTGCGAATGTCGTGCGCCTCGGGAACCCCGGCCGCGTGGCAGGCCGCCGACGCGATCGCGGCGCGCCTGACCGGCGGGAAGCTTCCGAACGCGCCGATCCGCTACTTCAACCAGTGCATCTCACTGGGCCGCAAGGAGGGCTTGATCCAGTACGTCACCGCCGATGACCGCGCCGTGCAGGCGGTTCTGACCGGACGGCTCGCCGCCGTCTACAAGGAGTTGGTCTGCAAGGGCGCCGCCTGGGGCGTCGCCAACCCGACGCTCGGGCTGCCGACCCGGCGCCGCCGCGTCACGCGGGAGAGGGCCACGGCGGGCTCGGCCGTCAAGGCGCCGGCGTAGAGCACGAAGCGAACCGGGCGCCCTCGATGTGAGGGCACTCGCTTCGGATCGGGGTTCTTCTCCCGAACATGTCCCCAGCCGCCGGATAGCGCAGCGTCGTTTCCGTCTCGGCGACAGGCTATGCGGCCCGGTCCGGTCCGGGAGAAGCGCGCGTTCCCTGAGCCATGGGGCGAGTTGCGCCGGGCGGAGCTCGGCGCTGCCACAGCCAGGCCATCCTGTCCCGCCGTACTGCGCCGAGGATCCGGCGTCAGGCGGCGGTACTGCGCCGTTGCCGCGCCGCCATCGCGGCCGGGCAGGAACGCGACTCGAGTTCGACCTGGAGGCGCTGGCGGAACGGTTCGGGTCGGCGGCGCGGGTGATTCCGCGCGGGTCGCTGATCACCCTCCTGGAGAGCGGGCTGCCGGAGGGGACCGTACAGTTCGGCGCGCGACTCGCGGAACTGCGGGCAGACGAGGACGGCGTACGGGTGCGGACGCAGACAGGTCAGGAGCACAGCGGTGACTTCCTGGTCGGAGCCGACGGTGCGCACTCGCGGGTGCGTGCCCTCGTCGTGGGCGGTGGCAAGGCGGCCCTGGCCTCCACGGTCGCCTCGCGCAGCCTCGCGGTGTCCGGCCCGAGGACATTGACGCAGAGCGAGTACCTCATGCGCATGAATGGCGCCGCGCCGCCGGGTCTCGCCACTCGGGGGTTCGGTCGGCTGCTGCGCGCCCTCAGCAGCCGGATCTGCCGCCGGCGCCGACCTTTCCAACCAGGCGGCCATCATCTCGATCTGGTGGCCGACGTGGCCCGACATCCCCCATCATTACAACTTGCGATCAAATGATCGCCGACAGTGGCGGCGGTGAAGGGGTGCATGCTGTGGTTACCGAGCGAAAGATCCCCGCGGAGTGGATGACGAGCTGGCCTCGTCCCGGCGAACCGATCGATGTGGACACGCAGGACCTGCCGCACCTCGACTGCGGTACCGAGTGGTGGCGGTTCGCCGCCGACCTGCGCGATGAGCGCGGGGAAGAGCTCCAGTTGATGGTCAACTTCCTGAGTCACCGGACCGCCAGGACAGATGGCAGCCCGCTGGTCTCTCACGGGTTTTACTGGGCGCACAGCGCCGCGTGCGGTTCGACGTACCGGGCCGAGACCTGGCGTGATGCCGGCGCGGTGGAGCTGACCTGTATGGATACCGCCAGAGGCTGGGACCCGTGCCTGCACGAGGCGGTACAGGAGGCATGTTCGGGTGGGCGGCCGATCCCCCCTGACCGGCTGTTGCCCGGCCCGGTCCGAATCGCCGGTGATCGGCTGCGTCTGGATTTCGGCGGTGTCGCCGAACTGTCCAAAGAAGCCGAGGGCAGCTATCGGATCGTCCTGCGCGACGACCAGGAGAGCTGGCATCTGCGGTTGCGCGGCCTCAAGCCCGCCGTGCCGGAAGCGGTGCATCTGGGAGCACCGCTCGGAGTGGACGAGGGGCGCTGCACCTATGTCGTGCCTCGCTTGGCGGTGAGTGCCACGCGGAGTCGGCAAGGGCGGCAGATCGCCGCGTTGTCCGGGGTGGCGATGTACCAGCACGCCTTCGGCGCCGCCGACTTCCCGCAGGCCGGCACCCGTACGCCGATCGACCACAGTCGGACGTGGGCCGGAGTGCATCTGGACAACGGGTGGGAGGTGTTGGCCTTCCAAGCCCGCACCGCGGATGTCGCGGGGGGCAGGGTGGCCGACCGGCCCGCGTCCGTGGTGCTCGTGGCGCCCGACGGCACTCGTCATGAGGCGTCGGCGCAGCTCACCGGGGCCGCGTCGTGGACCTCGACGACGACACTGAACTCCTATCCCACCGTCTGGCAGATCGAAGCACCCCAGGCGGGATTGTCACTGCGGGTCCGCGCCCGCTTCCCCGAGCAGGAACGGCGCGCCGTCTTCGGCCTGGGCGCGCTGCTGGAAGCCGGCGCCACGGCCGAAGGAGCGCTGTACGGCCGGCCGGTCCGCGGCCGTGGCTGGCTGGAGGTCCTGCCCTTCAACCGCATCCTCAGCTTCGAGCGCCATATGGAGCGGTTGCGTGAGATCACCCACGCCGAGGTCGTGCGCCTGTATCCCGATGCTCCCGAACCTGTCGCGATGGCCGCGCTGGCCGGGCTGGACATCCGCTCCGAACCGCTCATCGACGTCGTCGCCGAGCCGTTGCACCGCTCGCTGGTACTGCCGGTCCGGCACATGGCCGACGCCATGGGCAAGGGCTGGCGCAGCTACGCCGCGATCGCGGCGATGGAGATGCTGGGTGTCAGCAGTCAGCCGTATCGGGAACTGACGGCGCTGGCCGAACTGCTGCACACGGGCAGTCTCATCGTCGACGACGTGGAGGACAACGCCCCGATGCGCCGGGGTCGAGCGGCTGTTCACGCGGTGTTCGGCCCGGCTACCGCCATCAACACCGGGACACACGCCTACTTCGTATTCGACCAGATCGTCCGCGACCTGCTGCCCGATGACCCGCGACGACGGCTGCGCCTGTATCAGGCGTACCTGGACGGCCTGCGCCGCAACCACGCCGGCCAGGCGCTGGACATCCTCGGCCACCACGACGCCATGGACGCCGCCATTGACGCAGGGGACCCCACCACAGTGCTGCAGCGGGTGCGGACCACGCACCGTCTCAAAACCGGCGGAGTGGTCCGCGGTGTGGGCGAGTTCGGTGCGATTCTGGCCGGAGCGGATGGCGAGCGGTTCGCCGCGATCAGCGCCTATTACGAGGCCGTGGGGCTGGCCTACCAGATCAGCGATGACGTCGCGGACCTGCGCGGCGTGCTGACCTCTTCCACGGACGCCGACTCCCGAATCGCCAAGCTCGCCGGTGAGGACATCCGCGAGGCCAAGGTCACCCTGCCCCTGGCCCACGCCGTCACCCTGCTGCCCCAGCCTCGGCTACGGGAGATCTGGGACATCGTCCGCGCCGGCAACGCCGACCGGGCCGCCGCGGCCGACGTCGTCGAAACCCTGCAGCGCTGCGGCGCCATCGCGGCCTGCCTCGCCGAAGCCCGCCATGTGATCGATCAGACCTGGCAGCCGCTGCAGGATCTGCTGCCCGTCAACCATCACACTGTCATGATCCGCGCGCTCGGCATCTACGCCGCCCAGCGGCATCTCGACGAATGACCCCTCCCACCGGCCTGTTGGGCATGGTGCCTCTTTCGGCTACGCTACAAGTAGTCAGGAAGCCTTAGAAGGTTGGTTTATAAAGTGACCGAAGAACCTGCACGTGCGGCGCCGTTCCTGCCACAGCTCATCGGTCAGGCCTTCAACCTGATCCTCGACGAGCTCTACCACCACCTTGTCGAGGCCGGACACGAGGATCTGCGACCCACCCACTGCCTGAATGTGTTCCGGTTCATGGACTGCGACGGCACCCGGCCCACCACGCTGGCCCGCCGAGCCGGGATGACCCCTCAGGCGATGAGCGAGCTCGTGGGCTACCTGGAACAACGCGACTATGTGCGACGTGTCCCTGACCCGACCGACGGCCGGGGCCGTGTCGTCATCTACGCCGACCGGGGGACCCGCGCCGCCGAGATCAGCGCCGGGTACTTCGCGGACTTGGAGGCCCGCTGGGGTGCGATCGTCGGATCCGACCGCCTCCAGGACGTCAATTCCGCTCTCGCTCAGATCCTCGACGCCGCCCCAGCTCACGGCGCCCGCAAGTCGAGAGTCCCCGCACCATGAGCCGGCCATCCGGAGCGCTCGTCAACTACTGGGACCGGCAGGCGGCCACCTACGACAGAAGGTTGGCCGGGGTCGAACGCCGGTTCTTGGCGGACAGCCGCCGCTGGGTCTGCAGCCGGGCCCGCGGCGCCACTCTGGAGATCGCCATCGGCACCGGCGCCAACCTCCCCCACTACCCTGACGACGTCGACCTGACCGGCATCGACTGGAGTCCCGCCATGGTCCACGCCGCACACAGGCGGGCAGACCGGGTCCACCGGGCCGTCAGTCTCCACCAAGCCGACGCGACCGCGCTGCCCTTCCCCGCGGCGGCGTTCGACACCGTCGTCAGCACCTTCGCCCTGTGCTGCATCCCCGACGAACGTGCCGCTCTCGTTGAGGCGCTCCGCGTACTGCGGCCCGGGGGCCATCTACTGCTCGCCGACCACGTCGCGGCGTCCTTCTGGCCGCTGCGTGCACTCCAGCACGCCGTGGACCTGGTCAGCGTCCCCCTGCAGGGCGAGCACTACACCCGCCGCCCCGTCACCACCCTGCGTGGTCTCGGTGTCGTCATCGAGGAGACCGAGCGCCTGACCATGGGCGCGATCGAACGCGTCAACGCCCGTAAGCCCCACTGACCCGAGCGGACCCGCGGCCTCACGCCTCACCACGGCCGGGGGCGGGGTCTGTCCAATCAACGGTGTAACTCGGTTTTGATTGGTTCTACTGGGCGGTTGGGGTCAGACGGCCTTCGAAGGTGATGGCGAACGCGTTCAAGGCGGCCTTCCAGCGGGTCACCCAGCGTTTGCGGCCCTTGCCGGTCGGGTCCAGGCTCATGATCGCCATGTAGACGCACTTGAGCGCGGCCTGCTCGTTGGGGAAGTGGCCTCGGGCCTTGACCGCCCGGCGGATCCGGGCGTTGACCGACTCGATCGCGTTCGTCGAGCAGATCACCCGGCGGATCTCGACATCGAAGTTGAGGAAGGGCACGAACTCGGCCCAGGCGTCACTCCACAGCTTGACGATCGCCGGATACTTCTCGCCCCAGGCCTCGGTGAACTCACCGAACCGCTCCCGCGCGGCGGCCTCCGTCGGCGCGGTGTAGACCGGCCGCAGCGCCTTGGCGATGGCGTCCCAATGCTGGCGGCCGGCGTAGCGGAAGGAGGCACGCAGCAGGTGCACCACACACGTCTGCACCACCGCCTGGGGCCAGACCTGCTCGATCGCCTGCGGCAGCCCTTTGAGACCGTCGCAGACCATCATCAGGACGTCCCCGACGCCCCGGTTTTTGATCTCCGTCAGCACGTGCAGCCAGAACTTGGCGCCCTCGCCACCGTCACCGGCCCACAGCCCAAGGATGTCGCGCTCGCCGTCCACGGTGACCGCCAAGGCGACGTAGATGGGCCGGTTGGCGACCTGCCCATCGCGGATCTTCACGTGGATCGCGTCGATGAACACGACCGGGTAGACGGCGTCCAGCGGCCGGTTCTGCCACTCGGCCATGCCCTCGATCACCTTGTCGGTGATGGTGGAGATGGTCTGCTTGGAGACCTCGGCTCCGTAGACCTCGGCCAGGTGAGCGGAGATCTCACCGGTGGTCAGGCCCTTGGCGGCCAGCGAGATGACCATCTCATCGACGCCGGACAGGCGCCGCTGCCGCTTGCGCACGATCTTCGGTTCAAAGCTGGCGTCTCGGTCTCGGGGGACCGCGATCTCGACCGGCCCGACGTCGGTGATGACCGTCTTGGTACGGGTGCCGTTGCGGGTGTTGCCGCTACCACGACCGGCTGGGTCGTGTTTGTCGTAGCCCAGGTGGTCGGTGATCTCACCTTCCAGAGCCGACTCCAGCACCAGCTTGGTCAGCCGGCCCAGCAGCCCGTTCTCACCGACCAGCTCGAGCCCTTCGGCGCGGGCCTGGCCGACCAGCTTGGCCACCAGCTCGCGATCCGACGCTTCGCGTTCTTTCCGCGTCACCGCGGTGTCCTCCAGGTCCGTCGTTTCGGATGCCTGGGTCACCGTACTTGTCATAGGTGTCCCCTTGATCAGGAGTTACACCGTTGTTCTTACAGTCCCGCGGGGCGCGGGCAGTCGTCGTGCCAGGAGACCGGGGAGCCACCAGTTGCGGGAGCCGAGAACGCGCATCAGTGCCGGGACCAGCGCCAGCCTGATGACGGTGGCGTCCAGGGTGATCGCGGTCGCGACGGCCAAGCCGAGTTGGGCCAGCTCGTGGCGGTGCGCGGTGAGCAACGCGGCGAAGGTGGTGACCATGACGGCGGCGGCGACGGTGATGGGGCGGGCGGTGTGGCGCAGGCCGTGGACGACGGCGGCGGTGTTGTCCCCGCTGTCGTGGTAGTGCTCGGCGATGCGGTGGATGAGGAACATCTCGTAATCGATCGACAGGCCGAACACCAACGTGAAGGCCAGCAGCGGGATCAGCGTGTTGACCTGGTGGCCGACCAGGTCAGGGATGTGGCGGGTGGCCAGGGTCAGCAGGCCGAACGCGGCGGTGACGGCGAGCAGGTTCATCACGACGGCTTTGATGGGCAGCAGGATGCTGCGGAAGGTCACCAGCAGGAAGGCCAGCGACCAGCCGAGCACCAGCGCGATCACCATGCCGAGCTGGGCGGTGCTCTCCTCGATCAGATCGGAGAAGATCGCATTGGGCCCGGTCACCAGGACACGCTGGCCGGGCGGAAGCAGGGCCGGAGCATATTGGCGGGATATCTGCCGCGCCAGCGCTGTGCTCGCCGGTTCATCGATGTGCGTACGGATGACGACGAGGACGACGGTCAGGTCGCGGCCATTGTCGATGGGTGCCGCCGAGGCGACCCTCGGGTCCTCCCTGAGGGTGGCGATCAGCGCGCCGGTGTCGACGGGCGGGGCGTCGACGGGATGGGGCAGCACCACGGCCAATGAGGAGGAGATCTGGTCGGCCTCCATGTACGCCAGGCCGCGCCCGAAGTCGGTCTGGACGATCGAGGCACGGTCCAGGTCGACGCCCAGCCGTAGACCGGTCACCGGTGCGGCAGCCGCCACCAGCACGCCGGTGCAGGCCAGCGTGTAGGCGATGGGGTGACGCATCAGGTGACCCGCCCAGCGGCTCCACCCGGTGCCGCCGTCCCCGTCGTGTTCCACGGCACGGTGTTCCACGGCGTGATGTTCCATGGCGCCGCGGCGGATCCGCGTCCGGCGCTGCTCAGCCGTCGGACGCGGGCGCGGCCATCTCAGCCGCCCGCGCCCGAGCCACCGGTCGGCGGCCACCAGTACGGCCGGGAGCAACGTCAGGGCCGCCGCCGCGGCGACCACGGCCGCTGTGCTCACCGCGGCCGCCATGGTGCGGATCATCGATGTGCGCACCACGAGCAGCGCGACCGCCGTCAGCGCGACCGCCAGCGCGCACCAGCCCGCCGTCCGTCCGGCGGTGCTCGTCGCGATGCCCGCGGCTTGATGGCGATCGTGCCCGATGTCGCGGGCCTGGCGGTAGCGCAGCAGGATGAGCAGCGCGTAGTCCAGCCCGAGTCCCATCCCGACGGTGGCCACGACCGCCAGCATGAAGGTGTCCGTCTCCACCCCGAGCCGGCTCGCCACCGCCAGCGCTCCCAGGGCCGTCACCATCACGGTGCCGGCCATCGCCAGCACCACCAGAGCGGCTCCGGCTGTCGCCAGGCCGATCAACAGCGCCAGCAGCGCCACCGGAACCGCCACCAACTCGGCCCGCCGCAGGTCGGCCAGATCGGCTCGCTTGGCCTCCGCGAGCAGCGCGGTCTCACCCACGACGTGAACGTCGAGGCGAGAGCCGGATGCCGCGCGTGCGGCTCGCTGGGCGGCGGCGCGCAGCAGCGGCAGCGCCGCCTGACGCGCCCGCTGGTCCCCGTTCACGCCCACGAGCGCATAGGTACGCCGCCGATCCTGCCCGGGGACCGGAGGCAGGAGCTGCACCCCGCCCACCTGCGGCTGCGCTGACACGGCGCTTACGGCAGCCTGGAGCGCGCGCGAATACACCTCGTCATCGTCCTGCAGCATGGCGGAGGCGAAGACGAGCATCATCTGCTCGGAGCCCAGCCGTGGAAATCCTCGCTCCAGCAGGTGCGCCCCGGTCAGCGAGGATGATCCGTTCACCCGCACGGCCGGAGCACTGGCGCGCTGGAGCAGGCCGGGCACCATCAGGGCCGATCCGGCCAGTAACACCAGCCACGCGGCGAGCACCGCCCGGTGATGGCGTGCCGCCACCTCACCCAAGCGGCGCCAGACGGGACGGTGACCCGCGCCGGTGGACGCACGCGACGCAGGCGACGCCTGGTCGGTCGATGCTCGCGACGACAGAGGCATCCGGCCACCTCCCGTGAGAGACCCTCAAACTGTGTTACAAATAGCTGCCAAACAATCACAGATAGTAGTCACATAATGGAGGACGAGATGATCCGCCGATCCCGCTCCGGGCACCTGCGCCGACTCGCCATCGCCACCGTGACCGCCGGCCTCGCCGTACCGCTCCTGGCTTCCGCCGGGTCCGCCCAGGCCGCGCGCACACCCGCCGCCCGCACCGGAACGCTCGGTGCACCGGACCCGGCGACGTTGATCTGTGCCATGCGCACCGCGCCCAAATTCCCCATCACCTTCACTCCGCCACTGCGTGACGCGGCGGCACAGCCGACCGAGGCGCGGGGCGTCATTCTCCTGGAGCGCTGCTCCTCACCCAACGGCAAAGCGGCCGACATCGCCTCCGGCAGGCTCGAGATCACCGGCAGCGCCACCGCCAGTTGCCGAAGCGCCACCAACGTGCGCGGAACCGGGACCGTCACCTGGCAGGACGCGCAGGGCAAGAGCGTGGGCACCTCCAAGCTCACCACCGAGTCGAGCCAGACCGCCGGCTCCAGCCCGACCGACAGCCTGCTGAGCGGCAGCGTCTCCTCCGGCCGTCTCAGCGGCCGACAGGTCGGCGCGATGGCCACCCCCACCACCGATCTTGGGCAGTGCACCTCCCCCTCGGGCCTTTCCGAGTTGAGCGGAGCCGGTCGGCTCTCCTTCACCTGACCGTTCAGGGCTCGATAGGAGGGAAGCCCACCCGTGTCCCCTGATGCCGGTGCTCGGAGTTCCGCGCACCGGCATTCGCGATCGGCGGCCACTGACCGAGGACGGAGACGGCCGCGGTCGTGAAGGGCCCAGTGATCAGGAGCCCGCTGCCGGCGCGGGCGCGCTCTCGCCGCTTCGGTGGACGCCGGCACGCAGCGGGTAGAGCAGGAAGCAGCCGAAGGCCACCGCCAGCACGGCCAGTGGCACCCCGCCCAGCATCAGCCGGACGCCCGTCACGACGGAATCGGGCTGGAGCGCCACGCCCGCGCGGTACCCGGACCTGGACAGCACGACGCTGATGATCACTGCCTGCAGGGACACCGCCCAGCGGACGATGAACCCGTTCATCCCGAAGTACATCCCCTCGCGGCGTGCGCCCGTCCTGCGCTCGTCGTCGTCGATCACCTCGGCGAGCAGGATCTCCAGCAGGACCAGCATGCCCGCGATCCCCACCCCGACCGCGGCCCCGGTGACGGCCGCGAGGGCGAGGTTCCCGATGAAGAGGAACGGCACGAGGGCCACGCCGTACACGATGATCGCGGCCAGGACGGCGCGGCGAGGACCGATCCGGGTGGTGACCCGGCTCCACACGTAGACCAGCGGGATCGCGGTGACGAACACCGCGCCCAGGATGACCGTGTTGGCGGAGTCCGGCTCGCCCAGGGCGTACTTCGTGAAGAACGGGATGCCCGCCTGAAGTAGGGCGAAGGTCAGTTGCAACAGGAAACTGCCCAGGACATACGTGACGAACGCCCGGTTGGTGAGGGTGTAGCGGATCGCGGCGAGGAACCCGAAGGTCTCGCGCTCCGTCCGGGCCCGCTCGACCGATCCGGTCAGCGAAAGCGCGAAGAAGGCCAGCGAGACGACGCCGAAGGACACGCCCATCGCGGCCCATCCGATGGTGCCGTAGAGCACGGGCGCGGCGGCGACTCCGAGGATCATGCCGACGATGGCGAACATCTGCCGCCACGACGCGGCGGCCGCCCGCTCGGCGATGGTGGTGAACATCTCCGGGAAGAGCGCCACGTAGTTCAGCACCACGACGACGAACAGCACGTCGTAGACGAGGACCGCGATCAGGAAGTACCAGAACCTGGCGGTTCCGCCATCCACCAGCGGGATCCAGATCATGGTGAACGCCGCGGCCAGCGGCACCATGCCGATCGCGATGTACGGCACGCGCCTGCCCCAGCGTGTACGCGTCCGATCGGACACGTGCCCCGCGAGGGGGTTGAGCAGTGCGTTCACGATGCCGTGGACGACCATGGCGACGCCGATGAGCGCCGGATCGACACCGAGGTGGTCCACGTAGTAGAAGGTGGCGAAGGTCGCGAACGCCTGCGCGAGCAGGTTGACCGAGAGGTTGCCCGACCCGTACGCCAGCACGCCGCGGCGGCCGATCATCGGGCCCTCTGCAGGGCACGCAGGTCGGCCCAGCCGATGAGCGTGACGCCTTCCTCGGCGATCACACGGCGTACCTCCGGGTCGGTGAAGAGACGCAGCTCCATGGCGCGTTTCGCGTGGTGCGGCATGATCTGCCGCAGCTCGGCCGTCTCCTCGAACGGATGGATGTAGATCTCGGTCACGCCCGGGCGCAGCGCCCGGATCAGCCAGATCATGTCGTCCCTGACGTTCTCGTACGTCTCCCCCTCGGCCTGCTCGAAGGGCAGCGTCCAGAGCCGGTCGAGGATCACCACCCCGGCCGCGTCCGCGGCCTCCGCCCGGGCCTGGACCACCGGCTCCAGCTCCTCGGGCAGGCCCATGCCGTCCAGGGTGCGGGGCAACCGGAACGGCAGGCCGTGTTCGGCGCACACCGTGAAGACGACGTCCAGGAAGTCCCTGCCGGTCGCCAGGCCGTACAGGCTGCCCATGTGGTTGTCGGCGTGCGAGGGGTCGAGGCCGAGGGTCACGGCCCTGCGGATCTGGTTGGTGATCTCGGCGCGGACCTCGTCCGGGTCGGCCCGCTCCTCGACTGTTCGGCAGTCGGCGGGGAAGTAGCCGGCCTCGTCCACCAGGGAGGACACCGCGCGGTCACGGGTCACCGGGCCCCAGCGGTATCCCTCCCACTCGCTCGTGAAGGTCAGGTGGACGCCCACGTCGTATCCGCCGGCGGCCGCCGTACGGACCGCGTCGGGGGCCCACGGGCACGGCGTCATGACGGTCGCCGAACTGATGGCGCGGGCGGCGAGCAGGGAGGTGATGCCCGTGTTCGCCGCCCGGCACATGCCGTAGTCGTCGGCGTTCACGATCAGCAGCCGGTCCTCCGGCCGGCCGCCGAGCCGTTGTGCGAGGTTCACGTGGTGTCCCCTTTCCTGGAGCCGCGCGGTTGGCCGGCCGGGTCGGTGTCGTACGGTCGCCCCGCACCGGTGGCGGCGGCGAAGGCGTGCTCTCTCGCGTGATGGCGGGCGAGCCAGGCCGCGCCGCGCAGGACGGCGTCCTCGGGCACGCCGCTCGGGATGATCGTGATCGGGAGCGGCGCGGCGTCTCTGGCGAGGTGGTGGCGGACGCGGCCGAGCAACAGGTCGGCGCTGGCGCCCACCCCGCCACCGAGCACGAACAGCTCCGGCTCGATGACCAGGGCGATGGAGGCCGCCACGTGAGCGATCCTGCGGGCGGTCGCGTCGACGACCGCGAGCGCCTTCTCGTCGCCGGCCCTGGCACGTACGAAGAGTTCGCGAGGCGACGGCGTGCCCCCGATGCCGGCCTCCCTGGCCTGTTCGGCGATGCGGCGGGCGCCGAGCACCTCGGTGCCGAGTTCGGTCGCGGGATGGGGCAGGAATCCCACCTCGCCCGCTCCCCCGGCGAACCCCCGGTGCAGGCGGCCACCGAGCACCACTCCGGCGCCGAGGCCGACACCGACGCCGAGCAGGACGAAGTCCCCGACGTCCGCGCAGGCGCCGAACCGTTGCTCGGCGATGGCGGCGAGGTTGACGTCGTTCTCCAGGATCAGGGGCACGGGCAGATCACGCTCGATCGCCTCGACCAGCCCCTTGCCGCCCTGTGGGAGCCCGTAGGCGCGGCGGATGGTGTGGCCGTCACGCCCCACGACCGCGGGAACGCCGATCACGGCCTGGCCGATGGCGCCCAGCTCGGTTCCGGCCCGCTCGGCGCACTCGGCGGCGAGGGCGGTCACCGCCGCCGCCGTCGCGGCGGCCTGCCGGCGGGGTGCCCGGGTCTCCGCCTGGGCGAGCACCTCCCCTACCGCGTCGACGACGGCGGCGCGGATCCGCAGGTGCCCGATGTCGACGCCGAGGCCGAGCGCGCAGCCGGGGTCGATCTGATAGAGGGTCGCGGCGGGCCCTCTGCGGGTGGTGTCTGTGCCCGCCTCCGTGACGACCTTCCGCGTGATGAGCTCGCGCAACGCCTGGGCGACAGTGGTCTTGGACAGGCCCGTGGCCCTCGTGATCTCCGGGCGGCCGATCGGCCCCTCACGGTCGATGACGTCGAGCACGGCGCGCGCGTTGATCGACCGGAGCAGGCCCTGTGGCCCCGCCAGGTAGTCCGCGCCCATCGGTCACCTCTGGATTCCGACCCCAGTAGGTCGGAAACTTTCCTACTTGAGGTGAGCGCATTCTTATCCGATCGGAGGCCACGCGACAAGGGGCGCCCGGATCCGGGCGTAGCCATGACGGGTACCGGGGTCCCCGCAGCAAACGGCGAAACCAACGGATATGGGCCACCTCGGCGGAGTGAGGAAGGCAGGAAGCCGACGAGTTATCCGGTCCGACCTCCTGTCGATCCTCTTGGCTCACGAACGCGGCCCGGCCCCTCGACGGTCGGTCCGCCGACCGCGTGACGTCGAAAAGTGATCGTCATCGGCGTCGTGTTGCTCCGGTACCCGGCCGGGCTTCCGGGAGGAGGTTCATCGGCGATTCCGGGAGCCAGAGGCGGGAGCCGCCGTGCCGCAGCCGTACGAGGAAGGCCAGGACCCCGGCCAGGCCCGTGTTGAAGCCGGCCAAATCCAGCTCCCCGGTCTCGTCGGGAGGCACCAGGAGACCGTCCCGGAGAACGGTGCGCAGGTGGATGTTGACGGCCAGGTCCTCGGCCCAGTCGCGGTACCGCTCGTCCTGGCACGCGTCGGCGAGGTCGATCAGGAACTCGCCGTCGCCAGCCAGCCCGTGGCACTGGGAGATCCCGGCGTGCCAGCGAGAGCGGTGGATCGCGACGGCCGCCCGCGAGGCGGCCGCACGGAGCCGGTCATCGCCGGTCTGCCGCCACAGGCGCACCAGGAACGTGCCCACCCCGGAGGAGCCGCTGCACCAGTGGGTCATCAGCGGGCCATCCTCCCCCTCTCCGCTCGGCCAGTAGGCGGCTCCGCCTTTCACTTCGGCGACCGACAGGAGGGTGCCGGCCGCGCGGACGGCCAGGTCGAGGCAGCCGACGTCGCCGGTGGCCCGTGCCGCGGCCAGCAGGAACGCTCCTACTCCCGCGACGCCGTGCGCGAAGCCGTAGTGGGTGACACCGGCGAGCGCGGAGGCGAAGTCCCGCGCGATCGGCCACACGGTGAGCCCGTTCCGGTTCTCGGCCGCGGCGGTCAGCGCCCGCGCGGCCTGTCGGGCCCGGTCCAGGAATTCGTCCTCTTTCGTGACCTCCCAGAATCGGAGCTGGGTGAACCCGGCCCCGGCCACGCCGTGGCAGACGTCCGGGTTCGGCCAGTCGACCGGGACGCGCAGGGCGAGGTCGGCGGCGAGGCGGACGACGTCCTCGTCGCCCAGCGCCAGCCCGGCCTCCAGCAACGCCCAGGCGGTGCCCGAGCGGCCGAAGTGCAGTCCCGGCAGGGACCGCGGCTCGCGCGTCACATGTCGAGAGATCCAGCTCGCCACCGTCGCCACCGCGTCCCTCATGGCCGGGTCCTGCCGGGTCTCGTAGACGCGGGTGAGAACACCCAGAACTCCGGCGGCGCCGTACTGGATGTTCAACGGATCGCAGGTCTCGCCAAACCCGGGCGACTTCCAGAGTCTGTTGGGGTTGTCCGGCTCCATGGTGAGCAGCAGCCGCTCGGTCGCGTGGACGATCATCTGATCGACGTCCACCGGTCGCGCGGGCGGCGCGTCGTCGCGGTCGTCGGCGTGTGGTCGCTCGGGCCTGGCGAGGAACGCGCGTACGGACTCCAGGGACGGGCGTCGCGCCGGGTCCGGGTGCAGCAGCGGGACGATGATCCCGGCCATCCGCCGGGCGGCCGCATTACCGGCGGCGAAACGGCGCAGCCAGATGTCGATCCGCTCCTCATACGTCCGCGTCTGCGGCTCGTCGGGGGCGAGCAGCGGATCGACCCCGCTCACGAGGTAGAAGAGGGTGGCGCCCAGGCTGTAGAGGTCGGTCGCGGGCTGGGGTGTGCAGATCCGCGGTCCGTCGACCTGCTCCGGCGCCGCATACCCGGGCGTGTACGCCTGGGTGACCCGCTCCCCTGTCCCGGCGAGCGTCTCAAGGTCGATCAGGCGCAGGTCGCCGTCCTCGGTGACCATGATGTTGTTGGGGTTGAAGTCGCGGTGCACCAGCCCCTTGGCGTGTACCGACTCCACCAGCTCGACCAGGCCGCGAGCGATCCGCTCGGCGGTGTCCGACGAGGGACCCCATCCCGCGCCGTCGTCCGGCTCGATGTTCTCGGTCACCCACTGGCGTAGCGTGACGCCCTGAACCGCCTCCTGGACCAGGAACAGGTCACCCTGCTGTTCGAACAGCTCCACCAGACGTGTCGTCACTCCGGAGGTCTCGAACAGCTCCAGCGTCCGCGCCTCATGGCGGCGGGCGTCGCGGATGTCCTTCCCGGTCACGTCGGCCGCCGTGTGCGGGCGGGCCTGCTTGATGACGACGGTGCCCCCCGTGTGTTCGTCGGTGGCCCGGTAGACCCCGCCGCCGAAGGCGTGGCGGATGACCTCTCGCACCACGTACCTGCCGTTGAGGAGAACCTGTCGCGGGCCGGTGCCGTTCGCTCCGGGCTGCGGGCTCGACCGTTCTCGGGTGAACGGGTCCCGCGGCGCCCACGAGGGCGGGGAGAACCAGGCGTCCCGCCGATCCAGCCGCAGGCTCCCGTCAGGCGCGACCAGCATCGCCTCGTAGCTTCCGTCGTTGCCCAGCATCCGTACGCCGCCGAACACCCCGAACCGGTACTGCACCAGGCTCCCCGGGCGATAGGGCCGGTCGGACAGGATGCCAGGCCCCGGCAGCCCCTCGGTCGCCCGATGCAGGTCCTCGGCCAGAGCCCGCAGCCGGTCGTCGTCATCGTTCGGATAGACCGTGATGAACTTGCCGCCGGCACCCCGGTCACAGCGGTCCGACACGAGTCGGTGGACCTTGTCGAGGTTTCGGGCGAACTTGAACGGCGTGCGGTGGCGCACCAGGACATCGGCGCATCTGGCCAGCACCAGCGGTGCTGACAGCGGCGTCGCCGAGACGTGGAGCTTCCACCCTTGCACCCGGGAACGCCCGCCGGGCGGCTGCACGTAGCACCAGAAGTCTCCGAGCTCGACCTGCCAGTCGCGTGCTTCTCGGCGGTTCAGCACCGCCCGTGCACAGTCCACCAGGAGCGTCTCATCGCTGTCACGCCAAGCGTCGGACGACTCATCCGGGCCCCTGACCTCGATGTCCATGATCTGCTCTCCGCTCCCGACTTCCTGTGCTTCCTGCGCGCGACCCGGTGCTCCGGGAGCCGCCTGACTGCCCCAGGGTCGTCGTCACCGAGCCGGGTCGCCTCAGGGCATCCCCTGACCCCGGCCCCCAAGGTTTCGCGTGTCCACGCGAGCGGCGTTCCGCGTTCGCGGCCGGAAATCGCCGACGCGAACGGCAAATCGTCGGGGGGCGGGTACGGGTGACGCCCTGAGGAGAATCCCCGCCGGCGACGCGACCATGGGTCCGAGTCGAGGAGCGCGGGGCGGCACGGCGCCGCCCGGATCACGGAGAAGACGACGGTTGGGGGGCGAACGATGCCGACGCAGGCGGCCGATCCCCGCCCGGCGCTCGCGCGCCTGGCGCCGGCCCAGACGGCGGTCGTCTCGGTGGCGACGGTCACCGCCGCGGGGGTCCGGCTGTCGCTTCCTGCCGCCATCGCGCACGTCGTCGACCAGGTGGCCACTGTTCCCCGCTCCTACGGGCTCGCCCTCGCTGTGCTGGCTCTGCTGGGGGTCCGGTTGCTGACCGAGGTCGCCGGCGCGCTGGCCCAGCTCGTGGTGACCACCCGTGTCACCGCGGCCCTGCGGGAGCGGATGACCCGGCATGTCTTCACGCTGGGAGTTCCCGGCACGCGTCACCTCCTCACCGGAGACCTGGTGGCCCGCTTGACCGGGGACGCCGCGGCCGCCGGCTCGCTGGTCTCCACACGGGTCGACGCCGCGGTGGCCGCGGTGACCTCCCTCGGCGGGCTGGCCGGCCTCTGGCTGGTCGACTGGCGACTCGGAGCGGCCTTCGCCTGCATGGTGGTCCCCGTCCTGCTTCTGCTCCGGCTGCTCATGCGGCGGGTCACCACGAGTTACGGCGAGTACCTCGAACGTCAGGCGGACATCGCGGCACGCCTCACCGACGCGCTGTCCGGCAGCAGGACGATCCGGGCCTCGGGCACCGCCGAGCGGGAGATCCGCCGCGTTCTCGCGGCGCTGCCCGAACTCACCCGGGCAGGGATGGCAACGTGGGAAGCCCAGCGCAGGACCTCCTGGCAGGTCGATCTGGCGTTGGCCGGGCTCCGGGTCGTCGTCCTCATCGTGGCCGGCCTCGGAGTGGCGGACGGGCGCGTCTCACCCGGTGAGTTCCTCGAAATCGGTCTCTACCTGTCCTACGCCCTCGGTTTTCTCGACGGGGTCGACACCCTGGTGTATCTGGCCGATGCCCGCGCGAACGCCGATCGGGTCTTCGACGTACTGGCCGAACGGCCTCGACCGCGGCCACGGCACATCGTGGCCGCGGGGGCCGAAGGCCTTCCACCGGGACCGGGCGCGCTGTCCTTCCGGCAGGTCTCCGTGCGGCTCGGCGACCGGGTCGTACTGGACGCGGTCGACCTCGACATCCCGGCCGGTACGGGGGTCGCCCTGGTGGGGCGGTCCGGGGCGGGCAAGACGACGCTCGCCATGCTCGCCGGCCGGCTCGTCGATCCCGATGACGGTGAGGTCCTCCTCGACGGCGTCCGTGTCGATGCGATCGAGGGGCCGGCCCTGCGCCGCGAGGTCGCCTACGCGTTCGATCGTCCCGTACTTCTCGGGCGGACCGTTCGCGACGCCCTTACCTACGGGCGGGTGGACGCGAGCGACGAGGAGATCGAGAAGGCGATCACGGTCGCCAGGGCCGAGGGTTTCGTCCGCTTGCTGCCGGACGGTGTCGACACCCCGCTCGCGGCCACGCACCTGTCCGGCGGAGAACTGCAGCGTCTCGGCCTGGCCCGCGCGGTGGCGCACGGAGGGAGGGTCCTCGTGCTCGACGACGCCACATCGAGTCTCGACACGGTCACCGAGGCCCAGGTCACCCGGGCTCTCACCGATGGACTGGCCGGCCGTACCCGGCTCGTGGTCGCCCACCGTGCGGCCACCGCCGCTCGCGCCGACCTGGTCGCCTGGCTGGACGGCGGCCGGATCCGGGCGATCGGTCCCCACGCGCGCCTGTGGGCGAGCGAGCCGGACTACCGGGCGGTGTTCGCCGCTGTGTCACGACCGGACGAGGAGTGCGTATGAGTGGCACGGCGGCCCCCCGCCTGAGCCGCCCCGCCCATGTCCTGTTGCTCCACGAGCTGCGGCAGCGCCGAGGAGCCCTGGGACGCATCCTGGTCTGGTCGCTCGCCGAGTCGGTGCCGTCGTTGCTGTCCGGGCTCGCGGTGTCCGCTGCTCTGGAGCGCTTCCTCGCCCGTGACGTCACGGGCGGGATCGTGATCCTCACGCTTCTGCTGACGACGACGGCGGCGGGGGCGGTCGCCACCAATCGGATGTTCCCCTGGCTCGCGGCGGTCGTCGAGCCGGTACGCGACGCGTTCGTCACCGCTGTGGTCAGGGGCGCCGTCGAAGCGTCGGCCCGCTCGACCACGAGGCCGGACACCGCCCGCGTCGCCCAGCTCACCGGGCAGGTGCAGACCGTACGGAACATCCTGTTCGCCCTGCTGCGTGCGGCGCGGCAGCTCGTCTTCTCCTCCGTAGCGGCGCTCGTAGGGCTCGCGCTGATCGCCCCCGTGGCCGCGCTGGTCAGCGGCGCGCTGATCGGCGTCTCCTTGGCCCTGTTCGCGCTGCTACTGCCGCGCCTGGTCGCGCGGCAGAAGGCGGCGCTCCTCGCCCGAGAGGAGGTCGCACGGCGGGCGGGGGACGCTTTCCGCGGCCTCCGCGACGCGATCGCCTGCGCCGCGGAGGAGCGGGCGGTCCAGGAGGTGGGGCAGGCGGTCCGGGCCGAGGCGGCGCTCACCCGCGCGCTGGCCTGGAGCACCGCCGTGCGAAGCCTGCTCGTCTTCGTCGGGGGGCAGCTTCCCGTGGTCGTCCTTCTGGCCGCGGTTCCCTGGCTCCTGCGCGAGCATCACCTCACCGTCTCCGAGGCGGTCGGCGCGGCCACCTATCTGCTGGTCCGCCTGGAGCCGGCCCTGCGCGGCCTGGTCGGCACGATGGGGAGCTGGGGTGTCGAACTGGTGGTCAACCTCGACAGGCTCGGGGAAGGATTCGCCGAGCCCGGCCCTCCTGTCGAGGAGGCCACGTCCCTGCCGACCCGATACGACCTGAACATCCGCGACCTCACGTTCGCGTACGGTCTCCACGCGGCGCCGATCTTCCAGGGCCTTGACCTCGTCGTCCCCGAAGGGGAGCACATCGTCGTCGCCGGGCCCAGCGGGATCGGGAAGTCGACCCTCGCGAACCTCCTCACCGGCCTGATGACCCCCCAGCGCGGGGCGATCACGCTGGGCGGTGCCGACGTCCGGCGGGTCCGCGCGGGCGAGCCGCACCACGCGCCGGCCCTCATCCCGCAGGAGGCGTACGTCTTCGCGGGAACCCTGCGCGACAACCTGACCTACCTCGCCCCAAACGCGACCGACCACGACGTGGGCCGGGCCGCAGCGGTCGTGGGCCTGGAACACGTCGTCGAGCGCCTCGGGGGGCTCGACGCACGAGTGGGTGCCGGAGGCCCCGACCTGTCCACGGGGGAGAAGCAGCTCATCGCCCTCACCCGTGTCTACCTGTCGCCGAGCAGGGTCGTCATCCTCGACGAGGCCACCTCCGGCCTCGACCCGGCGGCGGAGGCCCGCGCGGAGCGGGCGTTCGCCGACCGCGGGGGAACCCTCGTTGTCGTCGCGCACCGCATCAGCTCCGCCCGCCGGGCCGACCGCGTCGTCCTGCTCGACGGGTACGGCGTGCGCGTGGGCACACACGATCGGCTGTTGCGGACCTCCGGCCTCTACGCCGATCTGGTCGGTCACTGGGAGGAGGAGCCCCGATCCGCCCCACAACCGGGCCGCGTATGAGCATCACGCGCCGGGCGGCCTGCCGGCGGTCACCAGCTCGATCCGGCGGGCCGCGCGAAAGCCTCCCGGCACATGCCGTGCCGGGACGACTCCGCTCACGGAGAGGAGGTGAACGAATATGACCATCGACATCAACGCGCTGCAGGTCCTGCCGGAGACGACGGCCGGACACAGCAGGGCGATCTGCGAGTGGACCTGCGAGAAGTACGGTACGTGCCGTCGTACCACCGCTGGCACCGGGACCGTTTAGTAGGCGCACGGGGTGTGATCGCGGGCGCCTCCGCCCTCGATCACATCGATGTGACAGTGGATTCGGCCGCCGTCCCCGGCGTACAGGTCAGGGGCGGTGAGCCGGCCACGCCGTAGCCGCCGACCAGCCGTGTCGCCACCCCGCCCGGGCTGAACACCCGGGCCTTTTCCTTGCCGGGAATCACACCGGCTTTCCTGTGAACGGGCCCTGATCCGAAGCGGGTCCCCGAGCCGTCGCCGGGCCGCCCGCGTAACGCGATCGAACGGACGGCGCGCACCGTCGCCCTCGCCGCATCGCGTGCGCGGGAGCCCTTGTAAGTCACCTGTAAGTGATCAGCAAGCGCTCATGATCGAATCTTCCTTGATCGAAGCGAGGGCTAGGGTGACGACCACTTTCGACGGCACGATTGTTCATGCGGGTGCCGGTCCGTCGGATCGACGCGCCCGGCGTGGCGAGGGCACAGCTCCCCGCCGGGTACGCGCCGACCACCACGACACCACGTGCCGACCCGAGGCTCTTCTCCCCCCGGTGACCAGGTGGGCGTGGGAGTGAGTGACCTGCCGACAGACCGGCTCCTTGAGCGCGATTCCGAAATATCCGCGCTTTCCGCCGGTGTCGAGGGAGCCGGAGCGGGGATCGGCTCCTTCTTCGTCGTGATCGGACCCTCGGGCATCGGAAAGACACGGTTGCTCGGCGGAGCCAGGAGGATGGCCTCCGAGGGCGGCCTTCGCGTCCTCGCGGCCAACGGCTCCCCCTTCGAGCGCGAGTACGCGTTCGGGCTGGTACGCCAGTTGTTCGAGGGCGTGCTCATGAGGGCCGACGACGCCGAGCGCGAGCAGCTGTTGTCGGGTGCGACCGCGGAGGTTCGGCACCTCTTCGGACTCGCTTTCGGCCTCACTGCGGGCGAAGGTGCTCACAGTAGCGAGATGAACCTCTTCCATGGCCTCTTCTGGCTCACCGTGAACATCTGCCGGCGGAGTCCGGTGCTGCTCGCGGTGGACGATCTGCACTGGGCGGACGACGCCTCGCTCCGCTTCCTGGCGTACCTGCAGCGACGGCTGCGGGACGTCAGGCTCATGGTGGTGGCGGCGACACGGCCGTCGGATCCCGCTGCCGCCGAAGCCCTGCTCGACGTCGTTCTCACCTATCCCGAATGCCGGATGTTGCAGCCGCGGCCGTTGAGCGAGGCTGCCGTCGGCATCGTGCTGGGAGAGATCCTCGGCGAGACTCCTGGTCCTGAGGTGGTGTCGGCCTATCACGCAGCCACCGGAGGAAACCCACTACTGCTGGTGGAGACCGTACGAGCGCTCGGCGTACGACGCGCCGGCCCGGCGGGGATGGACGACGCCCGGATCAGTGAGATCGGCACCAGGGCGGTCGGCAGGCACGTCTCCGTCGAGTTGGGGCGGCTGTCTCCGGCGGCCCGGCGAACGGCCGAGATGGTGACCGTCCTCGGCCGTCACGCCGACGTCGGCCACATCGCCGCTCTCACCGGGCTCGATTACGCGACCGTACAGTCGGCGGTGCACGAACTGGAGGACGCGCACATTCTCAGCACAGAGAGCGAGGACGCGTCCGTCGGGTTCGTGCACCCCGTGGTCCGCTCGGCCGTCTATGAGCGGCTGGATCCCGCCGACCGCGTCCGGTGCCATCTGGCCGCGGCGGCCCTGCTGACGCGCGAAGGCCGCCGGCTGGACGAGGCCGCCGGTCATCTTCTGGCGCTTCCGAGTCCGGAACCCGAGCATGTGGCGGTGCTGAGGCAGGCGGCCAAGCAGGCGCTGGAACGGGGGACACCCGAGTCGGCGCACGTTTACCTGGCGCACGCGCTCACGGGGAGCATGGGGCAGCGGGAGAGGCTGGACCTGCTCAGGGAGGCCATCACGGCCGCCCTCCTCGTGGACGGCGAGGCGGCACTCGGTCACCTGGACGTCGCCCTACGGCTGACCCACGATCCGGTCGAGACAGGAGAACTGCTGTGTCTCAGCGGGCTCACCAAGTCGTTGGTGGGCCGGAGCACCACGATGATCGCCCAGATGGTCGAGGCCATCACGCGCCTCCCCGACGACGCGGACGACCTGCGGCGGGGGCTCGAAGCGGCGTTGCTGGACGCCCCGCTGGCCGCCGTCGGCGCCGAGAGCGTGTTGCGGCGTATCCCGGAGTTGGTCCGGCTTCCTCGTTCGGACACGTTGAACGCGGCGCTCCTTGAGTGCATGATCGCGGGCAACGAATGCTACGCCGGGGATCCCCGTGGAGCCGCCCGCGCCCAGGCCGCGCTGAGGCATCCACAGATGCTGGAAGCGGCGGCCAAAGGGGCCACCGCCGGCCTGCTCGGTCACTTCACCCTGATGGTCGGCGACCCCGACAGGGGCATCGACGCCTACGGTCTCCTGATCGCGGAGGTCCGCAGGCGGGGGTCGAGCATCGCCCTCGGGACGTCGCTGACGTGCCGGGCGATGGGCTGGCTGCGGAAGGGAGAGCTGGCCGAAGCCGAGAACGACCTTCGCGAGGTGATCCAGATACGCCGGATCTCTCCGGTAGGCACCGTGCTCACGATGGCGCAGGGACTCCTCGCCGAGGTCCTCGTCGAGCAGGGGCGGATCGATGAGGCCTCGGAGATCCTGCAGGAGGCCGACCTTCCCGCGCAGCTGCCGCAGAACGGAATCTTCTACACCTGTCTGCACGCCCGGGCCCGGATCCTGGCCACCGGGGGTTTCCATGACCGGGCCCTGGACGCCGCGCTGGCCGCCGGTAGCAGGTTCGCAGGACATAACGGCATAAATCCCGCGATCGTGGCGTGGCGTTCGCAGGCCGCCCTGTGCCTGCACGCGCTGGGCGAGCCGGACAGGGCACGCGCGTACGCGGACGAGGAGATCGAACTCGCCGAACGCTGGGGGGCGCCGGACACGATCGGCCGGGCGCTGCGAGTGGCCGGGCTGGTCGGCCCCCCGTCCACCATGCCGAAGCTGCTGGAACGCAGCGTCGAGGTCCTACGCCGGTCTCCCGCCCGCCTCGAGCTGGCGCACGCCCTGGTGGATCTCGGGGCGTGCGAGCGACGCAACGGCCACCTCTCGGTGGCTCGGGCCCTTCTCTACGAGGGCATGGAAATCGCCCAGCGCTGCCACGCCGTCCCTCTCGCGAAGTCCGCGCGGAGCGAGCTCGCCGCCACCGGAGCCCGTCCCAGGCGTTCGTATCTCACCGGCCCGGAATCGCTCACCCCCAGCGAGGCGAGGGTCGTCGGTCTGGCCGCCGATGGGCTGACGAACAGTCAGATCGCCCAACGCCTCTACATCACGGTCAAGACCGTGGAGGTCCACCTCTCGAACGCGTACCAGAAGCTGGGGATCCGGCGTCGTCACCAACTCCGCGACGCGCTGCCCGCTCAGGTGTGAGCCGCGCGAACCGGTGACGCGTTACGCGAAGTCGGCGTCAGAGTCCAGGGGTGGTCCCGGTCGGTGCCACGCGATCCGCGGCCGTCGGGCACAGGACGTCGAGGTAGTGCTGGTTGTACATGACACCGAGGACGTTGCCGAAGGGGTCGACCACGGAGGCGGTGACGAAGCCGGGACCGCGCTCGATCGGCTTCTCGTGTGCCGTGGCGCCCAGGGACAGCAGCCGCTCGAAGGCGGTCTCGACGTCGTCCACGTGCCAGTACGTCACCGCGCCGCCGGCCGTACCCGGGCGGGGGTGGGGGGCGAAGCGGCTGTCGATGATGCCGAGCTCGTGCTGGTAGTCGCCGACGCGGAACTCGACGTAGGCCGGCGTCCCGTCGATCGGGCGCGTGAAGTACGGCTCGACGCCGAGCACTTCGCCGTACCAGCGGGCGGCGGCGGTGACGTCGTCGGCGAAGAAGCTGACAGTGGTGAGGCCTCGCAGCATCGGGGGTTCCTTCCTCAGTTGGTGACACCACCCATCCTCCGATCTGAAGTGCTCATCTTCTGAGCACTTTGTTGGAGAATCTGGGACCATGCGCGCTGACCGTCTCGTAGCCGTCCTGCTGCTGATGCAGGCCCGTGGCCGGGTAACCGCCGCCGAACTGGCCACCGAGCTCGAGGTGTCCGTCGCCACCGCCCGCCGGGATCTGGAGGCGCTGTCGGCGGCGGGCGTCCCGGTCTACCCGCAGCCCGGACGCGGCGGCGGCTGGTCCCTCGTCGGCGGTGCCCGCACCGACCTCAGCGGGCTGACAGCGACCGAGGCACAGGCACTGTTCCTGCTCGTCGGACCCGCCACGGCCGTCTCCTCCGAGGCCAAGGCGGCGCTCCGCAAGCTGGTACGAGCCCTGCCTCGGACCTTCCGGGCCGACGCCGAGGCCGCCGCCGACGCCACGGTGATCGACCCCACCCGCTGGGGCGAACGCGACCGCCCCCGGCCCGCGACGGTCGACCTGCTGCAGACCGCCGTGATCCGCCGACGCAAGGTCCGCCTGACCTACGCCGGTCGTACCCGGGAACGGACAGAACGGCTGGTCGACCCGTGGGGCCTGATCGACAAGGACGACGTCTGGTACCTCCTCGCCGGAACCGACCGGGGACGGCGTACCTTCCGCGTCGACCGGATCGTCCAGGCCGAGCCGACCGACCAACCCGCCGAACGCCCCGACGACTTCACCCTCGCCACCGCCTGGCGGGAGATCGTCGAGGAGATCGAGGGGCAGCGCTCCCGCACCTGGGCGACCGTACTCGTCGAGGAGCGGTTCGTGCCGATCCTGCGCGACCAGTTCGGACGGCACTGCCACACCGACGGCGAACCCGACCAGGGGCGCGCCCGGGTCCGCCTCGCCGCCCCGACTCCCCTGGACATCGCCCGCCACCTCGCCGGCTGGGGCACGATGATCGAGGTCATCGAACCACGCTCGGTCCAGAACGAGCTCGCCCGCATCGGCGCCGAACTCGCCGGTCGCTACACCGGCGAGCACTGAAACGGAGCACACGAGGGGTTCTCGGTCCGGGCGGGACCTCCGGCGGGACGAGCCGTACACGGTTCCGGGGACGGCGACCCGTCCTGGCGGCCGCTGGTGGCAGGCGGACGTCGCGCCTGCCCGCCGTCGGCATGCCGCCGAGCTGTGCCCACTCGCTTCGGTCCGATGCCGCGGTTCGGGCCACGCCGATTTCCGGACGAACACAAGAGGCGTTCCTCCTGCGTTCACCCCTACACAGGTCACTCCACAGAGGGACCTTGGCTCCGGTATCCCGGCCATTCGGCCCCTGAAATCGCCCAGGATGGAGATCGTAATCTGCGATCATGACTGACGCTCGGGCACTTACTCCCCGCGAAGCGTTCGAGGTGCTGCTGGCAGGCAACCAACGGTTCGTCTCCGGCACCCCTCAGCATCCGAACCAGAACGCCATGCGCCGCGCTGAGATCGCACCGGTCCAGTACCCGTTCGCCGTGCTCTTCGGGTGCTCCGACTCCCGGCTGGCCGCCGAGATCATCTTCGATCGTGGTCTCGGCGACATGTTCGTCGTACGCACGGCCGGCCACGTCATGGGCCCGGAGGTACTGGGCAGCATCGAGTACGGCGTGAGTGCGCTGGACTGCCGCCTGGTCGTGGTTCTCGGCCACGACTCCTGCGGTGCCGTCGCGGCCACGTGTGCCGTGCTCGAACAGGGCTCGACCCCGGCCGGTTACGTACGCGACGTCGTCGAACGGGTCACGCCCAGCGTGCTGGCGGCCCGCGCCGCCGGGCTCGCCCGGCCCGGCGAGATCGTGGAGGAGCACACACGGCACACGATGGACCTGCTGTTGGATCGGTCCCGGGTCCTGGCGGAGCGGGTCTCCGCCGGCCAGGTCGCCGTGGTGGCCCTGTCCTACCGCCTGACCGACGGCCGGGCGCGAACGCTCGCCGGCCGCGGCCTCGCTGTCCCTCCCGGATCGTTGAGGGAGCCCCGTCTCACCGTCGATGAGCGTCGAAGCGCTCCGTAAGTCCACCCCATCTCCGGGCTTCGACCAGTTCGATCCCTGGCTGACCCCGAACAGCGCCTCATGTCGGCAGATGCCGGCGATGATCCCTGGAAAGCCTTCGTCAGCAGGCTCTCAGGCCGCCGCGAGTACGGATGTGTCCTGGCGGGGGATCCTGACACCCTTCACGAGCAGCCACAGAAGCATCGCGATCTCCGCGATTCCCGCCGGCGCGACGAGGAACGGGTCCAGCGCCGCACCGAGATCCGGTGCCAGGAACAGCGTGAACGTGTCCAGGAGGTAGCCCACACACCCGATGACGAGCAGGGCACCCAGCACGCGGGGGAACACTCCCGACCTGTGGACGAGATACCCCAGCGGCAGGAGCCACAGGGCGAAGAAGATCTGCGCGATGAGGTAGCCGTAGTGCTGGAGGTCGAGCATGAGCAACACGAGCGCGTCTGACCCGCGCGCGCCGAGGGCGCTGGCATAGGAGGTGTCGGTGGCGACGAGCAGCGCCGCGAGCTGGTGAACCATGTTGAGGCAGATGATGGCGACGGCGACCGCCACGAAGATCACCATCGCGCGTGCGGCGTTCCTGTTCACGTGCTTGAGGAGCACGTACAGCGTCATGGCCGTGAAAAGGAAGAACGCGGCTTGCACGAGGTCGGCGACGAAGCCGGCACGGACCAGGTCCGCGTGGGCCACGACGTTCCGCGCCGTGCCGGTGGCGTCCCCGGGGCGGTAGACCTCGCCGCGGGAGAAGAAGTGGGCGAAGCCGCCCAGGATCGCGACGATCAGGTAGAACAGTCCAGCGGTTCTGGCGAGATGGTGAGGCGCGCGCATGGTTCCTCCCTGTTTTTGGGCATTTTTGGGGTTTTTTGGCGTGCTGAACGGAGGCCGCGGGGTGGTGTCCCACGCGTCCCGGTGTGGTGATGTGGCGACTACTCTTCGGTGTCGGGGTACTGGAACACGTCGTCGAGCGGCACCGTGAACACCCGGGCGATCTGGAAGGCCATCTCGAGCGACGGTGAGTAGCGGCCCTGCTCGATGGCGATGACGGTCTGGCGGGTCACGCCGATGCGGTCGGCCAGCTCCGCCTGCGTCATCTCGCCATGGGCGAATCGCAGGGCTCGGATCGAGTTGGTGACTTTGGTGGGCTTGGCCATGGTCAGAAGCCTCGGCGGTACGCGACGATCTTGACGATCGAAGAGGTGAATGCGGACACGACGAACGCCAGGTAGAGCGAATTGGCGATCCAGAAGTGCTCGGCCTCCACCATCGCGAGGCCGAGCGGGACCAGCGCGCAGACGCTGACGACGTAGAACCCTATGTGCTGCCCGAGCCGGTTGATCTCCTTGTCGCGCTCGTCTTCCTTGTCGGCGTCCCTGGGCGAGGCGATCGTGGCCACGACGCTCGCGACGATGTTCAGGACCACCGCGACGCCGATGGCCGTGAGCATCGGCCGTATGTAGGCGATTTTCGTGACGTCTGCCCCGGGAACCTGCCCGAGGACGGTCGCGAAGTAGACCACCGAAACGACGAGCGCGGACACGGCGTAGATCCACGAGCGCTTCTCTCCGAATGACATGCCCGCTCTCCCATGTATAAAAAACTTGACATCACGAAAGTAAAGCAACGGCGACATGATGTCTAGTATTTTTGACTCCACCATCGACGATGGATCGGGGAGCCGGCCGGAAACAGGTCGCGTCCGGCGTCGATGCCGGTGCGTGCCGCGATCGCCTCGTGGCGTCGTCGCTCTTGGAGTGACCCTACCGGCTAGTGCGCGCCACGCATGAAGTGCGCGGCGCGCACATTGTGGGTAGAGTGCGACGAGACGCCTGGCACTCGCGCCTGGAGAGTGCCAACCATCCGGCGTGTGCCGGGACGGCGAGGTCCGCCGGCATGCCTGTCGGCGAACCGTCCGTCGCGGGCGCCGTCCCGGACAGCCCCCTATCAAGAGCAGGAGCAGTAGATGGCTTCGAAGATGATTGCGTTCGACGAGGACGCCCGGCGCGGTCTCGAGCGCGGTATGAACCAGCTCGCTGACGCCGTGAAGGTGACCCTGGGCCCCAAGGGCCGCAACGTCGTGCTGGAGAGGAAGTGGGGCGCCCCCACGATCACCAACGACGGTGTCTCCATCGCCAAGGAGATCGAGCTCGAGGACCCGTGGGAGAAGATCGGGGCCGAGCTCGTCAAGGAAGTCGCCAAGAAGACCGACGACGTCGCGGGTGACGGCACCACCACCGCCACCGTGCTCGCCCAGGCTCTGGTACGCGAGGGCCTGCGCAACGTCGCCGCCGGCGCCAACCCGATGTCCCTGAAGAAGGGCATCGAGGCCGCCGTCGAGCGCGTCAGCGAGGAGCTCTCCACGCTGGCCAAGGATGTGGAGACCAAGGAGCAGATCGCCTCCACCGCCTCCATTTCCGCCGCCGACGCCGAGATCGGCTCGCTCATCGCCGAGGCCATGGACAAGGTCGGCAAGGAAGGCGTCATCACCGTCGAGGAGAGCAACACCTTCGGCCTGGAGCTTGAGCTCACCGAGGGTATGCGCTTCGACAAAGGGTACATCGCCCCGCTGTTCATCACCGACTCCGACCGGCTCGAAGCGGTCCTGGACGACCCGTACGTGCTGATCGTGAGCGGCAAGGTCTCCGCCAACAGGGACGTGCTGCCGCTGCTCGACAAGGTGGTCCAGTCGGGCAAGCCGTTGGCCATCATCGCCGAGGACGTCGAGGGCGAGGCCCTGGCCACCCTGATCGTCAACAAGATGAAGGGCGTCTTCCGGTCGGTGGCGGTCAAGGCCCCGGGCTTCGGCGACCGCCGCAAGGCCATGCTGGGCGACATCGCCACCCTCACCGGTGGT
Organism: Microtetraspora glauca; assembly: GCA_001570385.1. GTDB lineage: Bacteria > Actinomycetota > Actinomycetes > Streptosporangiales > Streptosporangiaceae > Microtetraspora > Microtetraspora glauca. The sequence goes on from BBYL01000021.1 coordinate 116,836, forward strand.
CAGGTCATCAGCGAGGAGGTCGGCCTCAAGCTCGAGTCCGCGACCCTCGACCTGCTGGGCAAGGCCCGCAAGGTTGTGGTGACCAAGGACGAGACCACCATCGTCGACGGTGCCGGTGACGCCGAGCAGATCGCCGGCCGGGTGAACCAGATCCGCGCCGAGATCGAGAACACCGACTCCGACTACGACCGCGAGAAGCTCCAGGAGCGCCTCGCCAAGCTGGCCGGCGGCGTCGCCGTCATCAAGGCCGGCGCGGCGACCGAGGTCGAGCTCAAGGAGCGCAAGCACCGCATCGAGGACGCCGTTCGCAACGCGAAGGCGGCCGTCGAGGAGGGCATCGTCCCCGGCGGTGGCGTGGCCCTGCTGCAGGCCGGCGCCAAGGCGTTCGACAAGCTCGAACTGGGCGGCGACGAGGCCACCGGTGCCGCGATCGTGCGCAAGGCTCTTGAGGAGCCGCTGAAGCAGATCGCCGTCAACGCCGGTCTTGAGGGCGGCGTCGTGGTGGAGAAGGTGCGCAACCTCACCCCGGGTGAGGGCCTCAACGCCGCCTCCGGCGAGTACGTCAACATGTTCGAGTCGGGCATCATCGACCCGGCCAAGGTGACGCGCTCCGCGCTGCAGAACGCCGCCTCCATCGCGGCCCTGTTCCTCACCACCGAGGCCGTCATCGCCGAGAAGCCCGAGAAGACCCCGTCCGCTCCCGCCATGCCCGGCGGCGGCGACATGGACTTCTAGATCGGGTCACCCGGGCATTCGCACCCCGGGCCGGGGAGGACCGCCCCTCCCCGGCTCACCGGCGCTACGGTGGAGATCGCGTACGGCCCGGCCGCCCCTTTCCATGCGAGGTGGAAGTTGAAACTCGGCCTGCACTACTGGAACTACTCGACACCGGCCGATCCCACGCTGATCGCGCCGACGCTGGCGGACACGGTGAGGATCGCAGAGCAGGCGGGGATCTCGTCCTTCACTGTGATGGACCACTACTTCCAGATGAGGACACGCACCTCCACCGCCGACGAACCGATGCTGGAGGGGTACACCACGCTCGGGTACGTCGCGGCGCTGACCGAGCGGATGACGCTCGGCCTGATGGTCACCGGTGTGATGTACCGGCATCCCGGCCTGCTGGCGAAGATCGTCACCACTCTGGACGTGCTGTCCGGAGGCCGGGCCTGCCTCGGCCTCGGGGCGTCCTGGTATGAGCGGGAGCAGCGCGGGCTCGGCGTGCCCGTCGTCCCGATGAGCGAGCGGTTCGAGCGGCTGGAGGAGACGCTCCAGATCTGTCTCCAGATGTGGAGCCACGACGACGGCCCGTACGAGGGGCGGCACTACCGGCTCGACGAGACGTTGTGCGTGCCGGCGCCGCCGAGCGGACGACCGCCGATCATGGTGGGCGGCGGCGGCGAGAAGAAGACCCTGCGGCTGGTCGCACGGTACGCGGACGCCTGCAATCTGTTCGCGACCAGCGTGGACGAGGTGGCGCGCAAGCTCGACGTGCTGCGCGAGCACTGTGCCGGCGAGGGCCGCGACTACGACACCATCGAGAAGACCGTCATGTTCAGCCGCCCGGTGCTGGACGCGGCCGACGCGTTCCTCGCCGACGTCGAGGCGTACGCGAAGCTGGGCGTCGGCGAGATCCAGGTGTTGCCGGACCGGCACCCGGTCGCCTTCGTCGAACAGGTCGCCGAGGACATCGCACCCCGGGTCGCCGCGATCGGCTGACCGCCACGGACCCGGGACGGCGGAGGGAACATGGTCGTCGCCGAGGGCGGCGACGACCAGGAGAATCCCTCGGGGTGTTCAGACCCGCACGGCGCCCTCCGAGACCTCGCGGTCGAGGTGCTCGCGCAGTCCCTCACCCTCGATGTCCACGTTGGGCAGGATCCGTGAGAGCCAGCGGGGCAGCCACCAGGCGCGGTCGTCCAGCAACGACATCACGGCCGGCACGATCGTCATCCTGACCACGAAGGCGTCGACGGCCACGCCGAGGGCCAGGGCGAAGCCCATCGACTTGATGATCGGGTCGTCCATGAGCACGAAGCCGCCGAAGACCGCGATCATGATGAGTGCGGCGGCGGTGACGACGCGGGCGCCGTGTCCCATCCCGGAGATCGTCGCCTGGCGCGCCGTGTCGCCGTGCACGAAGTCCTCGCGCATCCGGGAGACCAGGAAGACCTGGTAGTCCATGGCCAGGCCGAACAGGATGCCGATCAGCAGGATGGGCAGGAAGCTGACCAGCGGCCCGGGAGTGTCGACGCCGAGCAGGCCGCCCAGCAGGCCCCGCTGGAAGACCGCGACGGTGACGCCGAAGGTGGCGCCCACGGTGAGCAGGAAGCCGAGCGCGGCCTTGATCGGGACCAGGACGGAACGGAAGACCAGCATCAGCAGCAGCACCGACAGGCCGACCACGAGCAGCAGGTAGACGGGCAGCGCGTCGGAGAGCTTCTCGGAGACGTCGATGCCGATCGCGGTCTGGCCGGTCAGGGAGACGTCGCCGATGTCCGCGACCGTGGTGCGGATGTCGTGGACGAGGGTCTCGGTGGCCTCGTCGGTGGGGCCGGTGGCCGGGATGACGGCCAGAAGGGCGGTCGTGCCGGAGGCGTTGAGCTGCGGCGGCGTTACCGCCACGACGCCCTTGACGGTCTGGATCGCTGCGGCGGCCTCCTTCGCGGCGCGGGTCGTGGCCTCGGCTGACTCGCCGGTGACGACGGCGGCCAGGCGGCCGTTGAAGCCGGGGCCGAAGCCCTCACTGATGAGGTCGTACGCCTGCCGAGCCGCTGTGCCCTGCGCCGCCGTTCCGGCGTCGGGCAACGCCAGGCGCATCTGCGCGGCCGGTACGGCCAGGCCGCCCAGGAGGAGCACCCCGGCCACGATGAACGGCACCCGCCAGCGGGTCACGACGTACGCCCAGCGGAACCCGAAACCAGGGCGCGTCGCGGCGGGGTCGCGGTCCGTCCCGCGCTGCTTGCGGGGCATCACCCGGAGCCCGGCGAAGCCGAGCAGGGCGGGCTGGAGGGTGATGGCGACGAGCACGGCGACGGCGACGGTGGCGGAAGCGGCCAGGCCCATCACGGTCAGGAACGGGATGCCGACCACGGCAAGGCCCGCGAGGGCGATCACCACCGTGGCGCCGGCGAAGACGACGGCCGAGCCCGCGGTGCCGACGGCCCGGGCGGCGGCGTCCTCCGGGTCGAGCCCGTCAAGCAGGTTCTGCCGGTGGCGTGAGGTGATGAACAGCGAGTAGTCGATGCCGACGGCCAGGCCGAGCATGAGGGCCAGGACCGGGGCGGTGCTGGTCAGCTCGACGGTGCTGCTCAGGGCGAAGAGCCCGGCCATGCCCGCGCCGACGCCGATGAGCGCGTTGAGCAGGGTCATCCCCGCGGCCACGAGTGAGCCGAAGGTGATGAGGAGAACGACGGCCGCCACGGCGACGCCCAGGCCCTCGGTCCCGCCGATCTCCGGTTCGGTCGTGGTCACCTCGCCGCCGTGCTCGACCCGCAGCCCGGCCGCCTGCGCGCTCTTTCCGCTGTTCCCGTACGCGGTGCGCTGCGCGTCGGTCACCTTGTCGCCGGACTCGGCGAACTGCACCTGCACCAGGGCGTAGCGGCCGTCCTGGGAGACGGAGCCGATCTGGAAGGGGTCGAGGGCCGCCACCACGCCCGGCAGCGCGGCGGCCTCTTTGGTGAGGGCCTGCACCGCGGCCCGGTTGTCGGCCGAGGTCAGCGCCTGCCCGTCGGGGGCGGCGACCACGATCGTGCCGGTGGCGCCCGCCGCCTGCGGGAACTGTTCGGCCAGGGCGTCCAGAGCGCGCTGGGACTCGGTTCCGGGCATGGTGAAGTTGCTGGCCGTCGGGCCGTTGAAGGCCGCGGCCGACGCGCCGAGTGCCGCCAGTACGGCGATCCACAGGGCGAGCACCAGCCGCCGATGGCGGAAGGATGCGCGGCCGAGCCGGTAGAGCAGTGTGGCCATGGAATGGGGGTCCCTCTCAGGGGCGGGTGTCATCGTGGTCAAGGGTGTGCAGCGCACGGCGGACGAGGACGGCGCGCAGCTCGTCGTCACCCAGCGGAACCGGCTGCGTGCCGACGACGGGCACGGCACCGAGCACCATCAGCGCGGCCACGTGGGCCTCCGGATCGGCGGTGCGGCCGGCGAGCGCGTCGACCAGCCGGTCCGACATCTCCAGGACGCCGGCCAGCGCCGGGTGGCGGAGCATCTCGGGGATCTCGTCGTAGAGGATCTTGACCTCGCGCCGGAAGCGCAGCACGAGGTCGACGAATCCCTCGACGGCCGGGCGAACGGCCGTGTCGCCGTCCAGCCCGGCCAGCCGTACGTCGAGTTCGGCGAGCGCCTCCACCGCGGGGGTCAGCAGCTCGGTGAGTATCGCGTCCTTGCCGTCGAAGTGGTACAGCAGGGCCGCCTTGGAACAGCCGACCTCGCCGGCGATGTCCTGCAGGGAGGTGCCCTTGAAGCCGGTCACGGCGAACAGCCGCGACGCCACCTCGAGGATCTCCCTGCGGAAGCCGGAGCTGTTGCGCGCCATGGCGGCAACGCTACATGACCGATCGGTCAGACTCTGACCGATCGGCCAGTTTGTGACCACTGCCACAGAATGGAGTGTCGGCAGACTGCCGCCACCAGGTACACGCGACTGCGTCAGTGCGCCAATTGCTTCGCGGCCGAACGGCCTGCCCAAGGAAAAGATCATCCGCTGCCTGAAACGCTCGGAGGACGCCGGGCCGTCACCGCACGTACGCCGGGCCGTACCAAAGCCATCCGTCGGCCGCTGGTCGCGCCGCCGCCCCAATGCAGCACGACGATCGCCACGGGGTGGCCGCTGTCTGTCGTGGTCGGGAGCGATCGAAGATCCGGGGTTCGTTCCTCACCCCGGCTCACCGTGCAGTGCGGTTGGCAATCGTCGAAACTTCATGCAGGCGGCTCCGGGCCCGAAAAGACTTCAGGGCCGCACTGTCGAGCCGTGGAAACAGGGCGGACGCGGCTCAGTACTCGAGAACGCCGTGGGCGGCCACGATGTCACTCGATGCGTTCGGCCGTACCTCGGTGATGCGCTCGGCCAGCAGCAGCGCGGCGGCAAGCCCACCCTCCGACTTGTCGCCAACCAGCCCGAGCTCGACCCGGTCGGCCAGGTAGTCCTCCGAGATGCCATCCTCGTCGCCGGGAAACAGCGGATCGAAGGACAGGATCCTGCGGCCGTCAACGTAATGGTCGAAGGACGCGACCATGTTCACGTTGACGAAGACACTCGCCGTGACCGTCCCAGCCGACAAGGGCCGCAGCACCTCGTCCAGCGTGCCGGCGAAGCCGTTCCACTCGCTCAGAATGGTCCCGCCCTCGGCCGACCGGGCAGAGATGAGGCCCTCCTCTATCTCGCCTTCCTCGTCATCGCCGTCGAATACGTCGATGCCAAGGCGGGCCAGCGCCTCGTGCGGGGTAAGGCCGCGGACGAAGGTTGCGCAGAACGCCTCGTCATCGAGCCAGTCGTAGCCGCTCATGAGACTCCTGTTCTCTCCAGGGACAGATCATGGAGATCCTGGCACGCGAGTCCGACGAAAAGCCTGTACGACCTTGAGCTGCGACATCGGGGGCATCCTCGCGAGCCGACGTCCTGAGCACGGCCCACATGAGACAGCCCAACTCCCCTGACGGGTTCACGTCCTCCTCACTGATCGAGTGTCCCGGTTGAGGCCACCGAGTCGAGGGCGCCTACGGCGCCGCTATGCGATCAACTCCGCGGCGGAACCGCCCGGGACCCTCAGCGGAAGGAGCGGCGATAGGCGGCCGGGGTGGTACGCAGGGCGGTGTGGAAGCGGCGGCGGAGGTTGACCGCCGAGGAGAGGCCGACGCGGGTGGCGATGGTCTCGACGGGCAGGTCGGTCTCCTCCAGCAGGGCGCGGGTGGCGGCCAGGCGGCGTTCCAGCAGCCAGCGGGCGGGTGGGACGCCGAGTTGGTCGGCGAACTGGCGGGTGAGGGTGCGGGTGGAGACGCCCGAGTAGGCGGCCATGTCCTCGACGGTGATCTGGTCGGGCAGGCGCGAGAGGAGCCATTCGAGCAGGGGGGCCAGGGAGTCTGGCATGGGACCGGTGGTGGGGAGGGGAGGGTACTGGCGCTGGCAGCCCTCGCGGTGCGGACCGGCGGCGAGCTGGCGGCCGATGCGCATGGCGTGGGCCGCGCCGTACTCCTGGAGGACCTGGTGAAGGCAGAGGTCGAGGGTGGCGGCCGAGGCTCCGGCGGTGGCGACGTCGCCGTGATCGACGTAGATGACGGTGTCGTCGGGGATGACGCGGGGGTGGCGGGCGGCGAGTTCGCCGGAGAGTTCCCAGTGGACGGAGGCGCGACGGCCGTCCAGGAGGCCCAGGGCGGCGGGGATGAAGATTCCGGCGCAGACGGCGACGATGCGGGCGCCTCGGGCATGGGCTTGGGACACCGCGTGGAGTACGGCGGGCGAGGGGGTGAGGGTCCAGCCCGCGATGACCACGGTGTCGGCGTCGTCGAGGGCTTCGAGGCCGCCGTCCACCTGGATGGGGACGCCGAGGGTGGTGGGAAGGGAGCCGGGGTGTTCGGCGCACAGGCTGAAGCTGTAGTGCTGGGTGATGTCGGTGCCGTGGTAGCCGAAGACGGCCGAGGCGGAGGTGACCGGGTAGAGCTCCTGGTTCGGTGCGACCAAGGCGACCACGCGATGCGGGCTGAGGGGCGTCGGGGGCGTTTCCGGGCAGTCCGGGGGCATGGCGCAAATGTACCCAATGATGTCATTTGGGACACCGGTGCTCCGATCTGGAAAAATCCAGAATTGGGGATCATGTGGACGAGGAACTTCACCCTCTACTTCGGGGCCCGCACGATCTCGCTGCTCGGTGACGCGATGATGCCCGTCGCCTCGGCGCTGGCGATCGGGAAAGTCTATGGGATCGCGGGCGTCGGCTACGTGCTCGCGCTCTGGACCGCGTCGGCTGTGCTGGTCATGTTGTTCGGCGGGGTTGTCGCCGACCGGATCGGCGCCCGGCGCTTGATGATCTTCGCGGACATGGTCAGGGTCGTCACCCAGGGGGTCGTGGCCGTCGCCTTCCTGGACGGTGCTCCGCCGTACGCCCTGTTGCTGGTGATGGCGTCCTTGTCGGGCATGGCCGCCGGGATGTTCGAACCGGGCGTCAACGGCATGGTCCCCCTGGTCGCCGAAGAGCCGCAGCGGGCCAACGCGACGCTGAAGATCGCCGAGGCGGTCACCCAGCTGGCGGGTCCCGCGCTGGCCGGAGTCCTCATCGTCGTCGCCGGGCCGGTCTTCGTCTACACGGTGGACGCCGCGACGTTCCTGGTCAGCGGGGTGTGCCTGCTGCTGGTCCGGGTCGCCGTACCCAGGCCGGGGCCCTCCAACGTGCTGAGCGACCTGCGCAGGGGCTGGGAGGAGTTCAAGGCCAGGAGCTGGATGTGGTCGGTCATCCTGGTCTGGGTGTTCTGGGGCGTTCTGGTGGTCGGGCCGTACGTGCCGCTGTCGTCACAGGTCATCGGGGCCGACTACGGCTGGGTGATGGCGGCGCTCGGCCTCGGCACTGTGCTGGGCGGGCTGGTGGCGATCAGGCTCAGGCCGCGCAGGCCGCTGGCGGCCGGGGCGGTGGCGCTCAGCGGGTACGTGGCGGTGCCGCTGACGGTCTCGCTCGGGCTGCCGCTGCCGCTGCTGATGGCCGGGCACCTGCTCGGAGGGTGCGCGTATGCGTTCTGGTCGGTGATGTGGTCGACCAGCGTGCAGACGCAGGTCGCACCGGACGTGCTGAACCGGGTCAACGCCTACCAGGTGGCCGGGTCGGTCGCGGGCATGGCAGTCGGGCAGGCGCTGGCCGGTCCGGTCACCGCGCTGGTCGAACCGCGCGCCTTCATGCTGGGGTCGGCCCTGGTGACGGTCGGCGTGGTGGCGGCGCTGCTGTTGATCAAGCCGATCAGGCGGCTGGGCCGGGAACCTCAGGAGGCCGGAGGCCGGTCGATCTCGGTCTCGGCCGGCGTGTTGACGTAGTCGGTCATCGTCTGCAGGGCGACGCCTGCCTTGGCCTGCTGGATCTGCTCGTCGGCGAGGTGGGCGACCGTACTCCACGGGCCTACATCGGCCGCTGCATGGCCTTCCTCCGCCGGGCGGCCACGCTGGAACCGGACTCGCGCCGCGCCATCCGGAGCAACACGACGGGCGCCAGCAGGAGCCCGATGACCGCCCACGCGCCGAGCACGCCGATCGTCTCCAGGTGCCGCCAGGACTCGCCGATCTCGGCGGCGGACATCGCCACCGGCAGCAGTGCCGAGCGCAACCCCAGGCCGAGCCAGTAGATCGGGAAGCCCTGCGCGATCCACTGCAGCCACTCCGGGAGCGCGGTGATCGGGTAGAACACACCGGAGATCGCCATGAGCAACATCATCGGCAGCATGACGACGCCCATGCCCTGTTCGCTGTCGAACAGGAACGCCGCCGGGACCAACGGGATGAGCAGGCCCACGACCGACGTCCCGGCCCGGCTGATCACCTTGCCGGTGAGGTAGCCGATCATGCCGTTCGGCGTCGCCTTCGCCCGCAGCAGCGTGCCGTCCTCGCGGTCCATGGTCAGCGCCATGGCCAGGGCCAGCAGCCCGTTGAGCACGAGGTTCATCCCGAGGATGCCCGGAATCGACTGCGAGCCGAGGGAGAAGTCCGTGCCCGGAACCTTGTCGCCTCTCAGCATGTACATCACGATCAGCGCGATGACCGGGAAGAACACCACGCTCCAGACGTCCTGCGCGTTGGTCATGTTCTGCCGGAACTCGATCCAGCCTCGATGCACGCCCGCGCGCAGGGCCACCGCGCCGGCGTTCACGCGGTCACCTCCGTCAACTCGCTCGGCGCCACGGTGCGCTGTCCGGACTCGAACTCGCGCACCATGGCCAGGTACACGTCCTCCAGGCGCACCCTGCGCACCTCCAGATCGCCGATCGCCTCGCCGTACGCCGCGAACAGTTCGCGCACGTAGCCGGTGGCGTCCTCGTCGGAGTGCGTGAAGAACTCGCCGTCCCTGCTGTAGCGGACTTCCGCCTTGCCGGAGACCCGCTCGGCCAGCTCCACCGCGCTGCCGTCGGCCACGATCACGCCGCCCGAAAGGATCACGATCCGGTCGGCGAGCTTCTCCGCCTCGTCCAGGTCGTGCGTGGTGAGCAGGATCGTCGTGTCCTCACGATCGGACAGCCGGCGCACCAGGTCGTGGAACTCCTGCCGGGCCTGCGGGTCGAAGCCGACGGTCGGCTCGTCCAGGAAGAGCAGGTCCGGCTTGCCGACGATGCCGATGGCCACGTCCAGCCTGCGTCGCTGCCCGCCGGAGAGCCTGGCGACCGGGGTGTCCGCCTGATCGGTCAGCCCGACCAGGGAGACCAGTTCGTCCGTGTCGTACGGCCTGGCACGTTCCGGCGTGCCGTACGGGGTGTAGTAGCGGCCGAGGTGGCCGAGCAGTTCGCGGACCCGCCACTTGCCGTGGTCGCGCCAGGACTGCAGCACGATGCCCAGCCGCGCGCGCCATGCCTCGTCACCGGCCTCCGGGTCGGTGCCCAGCACCCGCACCTCACCGGCGGAGCGCGGCTCTCCCTCCAGGCGGCGGGTGAAGCGCTGGAGGCGGTCGCGGAGCAGACACCGGACACCTCCGCGCCGAGGCCGGGCATGCGCATCGGCGAGCTGGCCGCCCACCTGGGCGTGCGCACATCCGCCCTGCGCGTGTGGGAGTCCTCCGGCCTCCTGACGCCGAAGCGCGACCCGGGCACCCCGGGCACCGGCTACCGTACGTTCGGCCCCGCCGACGTCCGAGACGCACGCATGATCAACATGCTCCGTCAGGGCCGCTATCCCCTCACCCAGATCCAGGTCATCCTCGACGGCCTCCGCAGGACGGGCAGCAGCGACGCGCTACGCGCGGCGATCGCCCAGCGCCAGGCCGAACTGACCCAACGGGCGACCGCCATGTTGGAGGGCTCCAGCCACCTGCACCGCTACGTCGCGGGCGAGGAGCCGTCGTCCGCCGCCGGTCGGTCGTGAACCGGTCGGACGAGACGACGAACTCGGCGCGAAGGTGGTCGGCGGCGCCCTGGGAGGCCGCACCCGCACCCCCTGCGAATGGGTCACGAAGGCCGGCCTCTCTGCATCATCGGAGGAGACCAGCCCGCGGGTTGTCGCTCAGCAGGGAGACGCGGCGATCTGTACGCGGTGGCTGTCGTTGTCGGAGAGGAACGCCGCCAGCGCCCGCCCCTGCTCGGCCACGGTCGTGCGGTCGCCGCGGGAGAAGCGGCGCAGCGGGGTGATGACCACGGTGTCAGCCCGGACAGTCCAGGTCGCGGCGACCCGGCCGTCGAGGAGGACGACGCGTTCGCCGGCGACCGACAGGCCGCGGTGCGCGTCGTCGATGATGCGGGTGCGGTCGTGGTAGCCGAGGATCGCGTTGTCGAAGGCCGGTAGGAAGCGGACCGGGGCGGGTGTGTCGGGGTCGGGGCGGGGAGCGTCGGGGAGGTCGAGGAGTTCGCGGCCGCGCTCGTCGCGAAAGGTGACCAGCTCCTCGCGTATCGCGGCGACCGCGGCGGGGAGCCCGGCGAGGCCGGACCAGGCGCGCAGGTCGGCTGTGGCCGCGGGGCCGTAGGCGGCCAGATAGCGGCGTACCAGCTGCTGGCCGACCGGGTCCGAGCCGTCCAGGGCGGACGGGTCGATCTTGCGGCCCAGCCAGGAGGAGAGCGGGACGTTGCGCACGCCCGCCTTGGTGCGCCATATCCCGCGGGGCGGCAGCTGCACCATCGGGATGAGAGCGGCGACCAGCATCTCGCCCAGCGCCCGCGGGCCCGGCGCGGGCCAACGGTCGGCGAGGGCCCGCGCGAGTTCGCCCATCGACCGGGGCTCACCGTCGGCCATCACCGCCAGTCCCGCCTCGGCGAGCTCGTCGAGGTCCACCCCGTCGAGCTCGCCGCGGTAGGTCCCAAGGACCCGTTGGCGCAGCATCGCGTCGTGGCGGGCACGCCATGCCAGGACGTCGTCGGCGGTCAGCAGGTGGACGGTGCGGCGCATGAGGTGGGTCCGTACGACGCTTCGGCCGATCAGCAGGTTCGAGAGGTCCGCCGGGTCGAAGGCGCGCAGCCGCGACCAGAGCCCGACGAACGGTTCCTGCGGCTCCTGGGCCTGCAGGCCACACAGGTGCGCGACGGCGTCGACGGCCGGCATGTCGGCATGGTCGAGCAGCAGTTGGCGGGCGAGCGTCGCGCGGTTGAGCGCCCGGACGTCGAGAACGGTCATCGGCTCATGCCGCCGCGCGTTCGTCGGCCAGGTGCCGGGGCACCCATTTCCTCCGCGCGTTCCGTGGCTCGGGCCGGTTCTTGAGGTAGCGGCCTGTGAGCAGGCCCATCGCCGGCGGGCTGCCCCCGCGGTCGGGGTTCCCGGCCTGGCCGACCATCCTGGTGCCCAGGCAGTGGGGGCTGACCTGGATTCCGGTCCGGCCCCGTGCGCGCATCTTCACCGCTACGTCCTTGCCTTCGAGTCGTGTGTTGGTCAGGTGGGAGCCGGCGGCGCCGTGACGGTCGGAGTGTTGTCCGGCCCCGCCGCCCGGACTCTGATGGGCTCGGCTCGCCTGCCCCTGCTCGGTGACCACAGTCGCAGGAGAAGCGGTCAGGTAGTGACCGCTTCTCGGGCACGTCCTTCGCGCGCGCCCACCGCACCGGCCGGGTCTGTCCATCGTGTCGATGACGACTGATGATCGTGAAGACCCGAGCGGATCATCCCGGCTCCTCGCGTCGTCGCCGCCGAAGGCGACCGTCTACTGGACGCCCTCGCTGCGTAGGCGGACGACTGCCTGTGGAGTCAGGTGTCGTGCGACCTCTTCCAGGAGGGCGACGATCTCGGCGACCCGTTGCGGGTCGGCGGTGTCCAGGGCTTTCGCCAGCGCGGCATCGACGGAGGTCGAGCGGACCTGTTCCACCCGGTCGGAGATCTCGGGGGCGGGCCGGATCAGGAGACGGCGGCGGTCGCGGGAGTCGGGTTCGGTGACGACGGCACCGGCTTCGCGGAGGCGGGCCACCCCCGCGGACACGGCGCTCTGCGGCAGGCCGGTGCGGGTGGCGATCTCCCCGACCGCGCTGCCGGGATGCGCCCGCACGTCGCTGACCACGATCAGGACCGTCCGAACGCTGGTCGGCTGGTCGCCCAGCCCTTCCGTGGGCAGGGCCTCCTCGCCGATCTTCATCAGCGTGCGCCCCAGCAGGAACAGTTCGACTCCGTTCACGCGCCCAAGGTACATCAGAAAAGATGCATCTGGTTTGATGTATCAAATTTGATGATTTAGGGTTCGAGCACGGCGCCAGAAGCCCCCACATCGAAGGAGTCGACATGGCCACCACCACGACCGGCCGCCTGCCCGTTCCCGGCGCGACCCTCCACTACGAGGTACGCGGCACGGGCCCGACACTGCTGATCTCCCAGAGCGGCGAAGGCGACGCGGGCCGCAGCACCGATCTGGTCGACCGGATCAGCGACGACTACACCGTGGTGACCTACGACCGGCGCGGCCTGTCCCGCAGCACCCTGGACGACCCCAGTCGGGGCGTGACACTGGCCGAGCACGCGGAGGACGTCCACCACCTGCTCGCCGCACTCACCGACGAACCGGCCCTGATGCTCGGTTGCAGCCTCGGCGCCGTCATCGGCCTGCACCTCGCCGTCCGCCACCCCGGCCAAATCGCCACCCTCGTCGCGCACGAGCCGGTCGCTCCCCGGCTGCTCCCCCACGCCGAGCGGGTCCGGCATGAGGAAGAGCTGGCCGAGATCCAGCGGATTCATCGCCGCGACGGACTGGAGCCGGCGATCAAGGCCATCACCGCGGTGCTGGGCATCGACCCGGCCAACCCCGATGCCGAGCCCGGCCTGACCCCTCAGCCCATGAACGCCCAGCGGGTCGCCAACTTCGGGTTCTTCATCGAACACGACTTCACCGCCGTCATCGGCGACACCCTGTCCGTCACCGAGTTGCCCGCCACCTCCACGCGCATCGTGTCCGCCGCCGGTCGTACCACCCCGCGTGCCGTCTTCGACTACCGCTGCGCCCAGGAACTGGCCGTCGTGCTCGGCACCGAGATCACGGAGTTCCCGGGTGGCCACAACGGCAACACCACCCACCCCCGCGCCTACGCCGCACAACTGCGCCGCGTCCTCCAGGACGTGGCTTGATCCGACGACCGGCGAGCTGAAGACCGGGCCGGACGGACGACGGGCGCGGCGTCCGCGACCTTCCTGGTTATCGAAGGTCGCGGACGCCGCCCCGTGTGTTTCCGCCGCGGATGTCAGGCGAGGGCCGGCTCGGCCGACCCGGCGGCCTTACCCGGGGGGACGTCGTCGAGCGGCTGCGGCGGAGCCGTGAAGACACTCTCGTCGAGGCGGTTCTCCGAACGGCCCACCAGGACCGGGACGACCATCTGGCCCGCGACGTTGGTGGCGGTGCGGATCATGTCCAGGATCGGGTCGATCGCCAGCAGCAGGCCGACGCCCTCCAGGGGCAGGCCGAGCGTGCTCAGGGTCAGGGTCAGCATCACGATCGCGCCGGTCAGGCCGGCGGTGGCGGCGGAGCCGACCACGGAGACGAACGCGATCAGCAGGTAGTCGCCGACGCCGAGCGGGACGTCGAACACCTGCGCCACGAAGATCGCGGCGAGCGCCGGGTAGACCGCCGCGCAGCCGTCCATCTTGGTGGTCGCGCCGAACGGCACCGCGAAGGACGCGTAGTCACGGTCGACGCCGAGCCTGTCGGTGGTGACGCGCTGGGTCAGCGGCATGGTGCCGACGGAGGAGCGGGAGACGAAGGCCAGCTCGATCGCGGGCCAGGCGTTGCGGTAGAAGGTGAACGGGCTGACCTTGCCCACGAGCGCGAGCAGTGCCGGATAGATCACCAGCAGCACGATGAAGCAGCCGACGTAGACGCCCACGCTGAACTTCGCCAGCGGAGCCAGCAGATCCCAGCCGTAGGTGGCCACGGACTTACCGATCAGGCCGGCGGTTCCGATCGGTGCCAGGCGGATGACCCACCAGAGGGCCTTCTGGACCAGTTCCAGGACCGAACGGCTGACGTTCAGGAACGGCTCGGCCTTCTCGCCGACCGCCATGGCGGCGGCGCCGAAGACGACTCCCAGGAAGACGATCTGGAGGACGTTGAGCTCGGTGAACGCGGTGACGACGTTGGTCGGGACGATGCCGGTCAGGAAGTCGAGCCAGGTTCCGGCGCCGTCCAGGTCGACGGCCTTGGCGCCCTCGGTGGCGATGGTGACGCCCTGGCCGGGATTGATCAGCAGGCCGAGGCCGATCGCGGCGGCCACCGCGACCAGCGAGGTGACCATGAACCAGAGGAGCGTCTTTCCGGCGAGCCTGGCGGCTCCGCTGACGTTGCGCAGGTTGGCCACGCTGACGACGACCGCGGTGAAGACCAGCGGCGGGACCGCGAGCTTGAGAAGCTGGACGAAGATCTTGCCGACCTCGGTCAGCGTGTCGGCGAGCCAGGCGACCTCGGCGGCGCGGGCGATGAGCCCGAGGCCGACGCCGACGACGAGGCCCAGTAGCAACTGCAGGGAGAAGGAGAACTTCTTCACGAACAAGACTCCGGAGAAAGGCATGCCGGAGTGGACACGGCACGCGGGTGAGGAAGGGGGGAGGTCGAAGGCGCGTTCAGCGACAGAGATCGCCGTCGATGCGGCACAGATCGACGTGCAACCGCTCCACGAGCCACACGATGACCACCGAGAACCTCACGAGCGGCTACAACATCTCCTGTCGCAACCGACATTCCCTTTCCGAAGTGTGACATGGATCACATATTATCGCCGTGGCCGTTCTCCGGCCTCGGTGTGCCCCGGGCCCCGAACCGCCCGCACCGCACCAGGCGGATCCCGACAGATGAGGGCGAACCGTGATGTCCGTGTGTTGAGTGGGCCGCACACCGGTTGTGGGGCCGCACACCTTCCGTGCACGGCCCCACCTATAGCTCCTCGCGGACAACCGGGGTCGGCCTCCTCTGGTCACGCCGGAAGGAAGACCAACCGCTGTCCGGCGCCGGCGAGCAGCGGCCACGCGGCGCCCTGACAGCCCTGCGCCACCCCAGGAGTGCGATGCGTGGGCAGGAAGCGGCCCGGGATCAGGCGCCCAGACGTCGGATCTTGAGCACGTTGTCCATACGGGTGGCCGGCTGCCCGTCAGCGCCGGTCTGGACACGCTCGTACTCCTCGCTGAGCAGGACCTCCCACTGACCGTCCGGGAGGTCAAGCGCGTCGAGGACCTCGTCCGACGTGGGGAAGTGCACCTCCGGATGCGGATTGTGCTCCCAGGAGGGGAACCCCGCGTGCCCGACGACGAGGAGGACCCCGCCGGGCGCGACGGCCGCGGCGGCCGTCCGCAGGATCTCCTCTCGCGGCAACTCCACGGGCGAGTGCAGGAAATGGGCCGAGACGAGCTCGAAGACGCCGCTGGGGAAGGACTTCCCGAGGTCGTGCCACTGCCAGTCGATGCGATCGGCGACGTCCTCCGCCGCCGCCCACTTCGCCGCCCGGTCGAGGGCGACGCGGGAGATGTCGACCGCGGTGACGTGCCATCCGCGCCGGGCGAGCCAGATCGCGTCGGCTCCCTCACCGCATCCCAGGTCCAGGGCCCTGCCCGGCTCCAGGTCGGTGACCTCACGCACCAGGACGGCGTTGGGGTTCCCGCTCCAGATCTGGTCGCTCTGACCGTAGCGGGCGTCCCAGAACTCCTCGGTCGCGGCGTTGTCCTCTGTCATCGGCGTGTGCTCCCTCGTGTGCTCATGTGCCGTGTGCTCATGTGCCGTGTGCTCATGTGCCGTGCCTTCGCGTCCCGTGTCTTCGCGTACGGGATGGTGGTGCCGGTCGTGCCGGCGGGCGGCGACGGCCCGGCTGGTCTCCTCGGCGGTCAGGTCGGCGTTGATGGCCGCGGCGGCGCGCACTCCCGCGGCGGCGGCGCCGATGACCTGCTCGGTCAGGTTGGCCACATTGCCGGCCACCCACACCCCGGGGACTCGCGTCGCTCCGGACGGGTCCGCGGCGACGTAAGTGCCGACCACATGTCCACCCATCTCCTGCTCGGTCGTCTCCAGGCCCAGGCCGGTGAGGATGTCGGCACGAGCGGTGAAGCGCGGCCCGACCACGAGAGCCTGGCAGGAGACCACCCGGCCGCCGGTCAGCCGTACGCCGGTGAGCCGGTCGTCCGTCACCTCCAGATCCGTCACCTCCCCGTCCACCACGGCGATGCCGCGGGCGACGAGTCGCTCATAATCGTCATCGCCGATCCGAGGCGCGGTGTGCGTGAAGAGGGTCACGTCCGTGCTCCACTGCCGCCACATCAGCGCCTGGTGGACCGCCAGCGGCCCGGTGGCCAGGACGCCGATCGCCTGGTCGCGCACCTCCCAGCCGTGACAGTACGGGCAGTGCAGCACCTCGCGCCCCCACCGCTCCGCCACTCCCGGCACCGGGGGCAGCTCGTCGATCAGGCCGGTGGTCACCAGCAGCCGGTCCGCGACGACCGCGGCCCCGCCGTCGAGTACGACACGGAAGCCTCCGGCGTCCAGGCGCTCGACCGCCACGACGTCGCCGTCCACGATCTCGCCGCCGTACCCGGTCACCTCCGCCCGGCCGGTGGCGAGCAGGTCCGCGGGTGGCGTGCCCTCGCGGGCGAGGTAGCTGTGGACATGCCCAGCCGGTGCGTTGCGCGGCCGCCCGGCGTCGATCACCAGCACCGAGCGGCGTGCCCGGGCCAGGGTCAGCGCCCCGCTCAGCCCGGCGGCTCCCCCACCCACGACCACGACCTCGTAACGCCGGTCCTCCCCCTGGGGGGCAACGATCTCTCTTGTTCGCTCAGTCATGCGAAGTACCTCCGTCCACGGGAGATGCTGCGCCCTGCCCCGACGATTTGACAAATCCTCTTGCCAACACAGCAAATAGGAGGATGGCAGACAGTGACCTCGTGACCGTTTTGACCGCTGTGGGCCCGCGCCTGCGAGCGCTGCGCCGCGAACGCGGCGTCACCCTGGCCGAGCTGAGCGAGACGACCGGGATCTCCCTCAGCACCCTTTCGCGCCTGGAGTCCGGGCAGCGCAAGCCCACCCTGGAGCTGCTGCTGCCCCTGGCCCACGCCCACCACGTACCGCTGGACGAGCTGGTCGGCGCGCCGCCGACCGGCGACCCCCGCATCCACCCCCGCCCCTTCAGCCGGCACGGCATGACCTTCGTCCCGCTCACCCGCCATCTGGGCGGGCTGGCCGCCTACAAGCAGGTCGTGCCCGCCGGGCACGGGTGCGGAGGCGAGCTGGAGCAGCGGACGCACGAGGGCTACGAGTGGCTCTATGTCCTGTCCGGCCGGCTGCGGCTGCTCCTGGGCGAGCACGACCTCGTCCTCACCGCTGGGGAGGCAGCCGAGTTCGACACCCGCGTACCGCACGCGTTCGCCAACCCCGGGCCGGAGCCGGTCGAGTTCATCAGCCTGTTCGGGCCGCAGGGCGAGCGGATGCACGTGCGTGCCCGCCCCACCGGCAAGTGACCCGCGCACCCTCCGCGGGAAACTACTCGACGTCGGAGCGGACGCTTCCTCTCGTGGCGAGGTACTCCTCCCTGACGCTGGAGCGCGACAGCTTCCCGGTCGGGGTGCGCGGCAGTTCGGCCCGGAACTCGATCACCCTGGGGTGCTTGAACCTGGCGATCCTGGGCTCGCAGTGCTTGAGCAGCTCCTCGGCGGTGACTCCGGCGTCCTCGACCACCTGGACCAGGGCCACCGCGACGTGGCCCCACTCCTCATCCGGAACGCCGATCACGGCGACGTCGGCCACGGCGGGGTGCTCCAGCAGGGCGGCCTCGATCTCGGCCGGATAGACGTTGACCCCGCCGGAGACGATCAGGTCGGTACGGCGGTCGCAGAGGAACAGGAAGCCGTCCTCGTCCAGATAGCCGATGTCGCCGGGGGTGTACCACTCGTCACGCATGCTGGCGGCGGTCTTGGCCGGGTCCTTGCGGTACACGAAGCCGCCGAGCGAGGACGTGACGTAGATCAGACCGGGTTCGCCCGGCGGCAGCTCCGCGCCGTTCTCGTCGAGGATCCGCGCCCGGAAGCCGGGGGCGGGACGGCCGACGGTTCCGGGGCGGGCCAGCCAGTCGTGCGGTTTCACCGCGAAGGCGACCGTCGACTCGGTGGAACCGTAGTACTCGTAGAGCACCGGCCCCCACCAGTCCATGATCGCCTGCTTGACGGCCACCGGGCAGGCGGCACCGGTGTGGATGACCTGCCGGAGCGAGGACAGGTCGTACCGCTCCCGCACCTCGGCCGGAAGCCGGAGCATCCGGTGGAACATCGTCGGCACCATCATCGCGTTGGTCACCCGGTACCTGTCGACCAGCGCCAGGATCTCGGCCGGGTCGAAGCGCGGCGCGATCACCACCGTATGACCCAGGTGCAGCGCGAACTGCGTGTGCGCGCACGGGGCGGAGTGGTACATCGGCGACGTCACCAGGTGGACGGCGGGCCCCGGCCGCAGGTCGCACACCTCGCCGAGGAACCAGACGGAGACAGGGACGAGATCCTCCGGCCGAGCACCGGACAGCGGTCGCTGCACACCTTTGGGAAAGCCCGTGGTGCCGGAGGTGTACCACATGACGCTCCCGGCGGTGCGGTCGCCGGGCGGCGAAGAGGGCTGCCCTGCGGCGAGCTCCGCCAGGCCGACGTGGACCTCGGCCGCGCCGGCCGCCTGCCGTACGGTCCGCTCATGGGCCGGGGCGGTGATCACGATCGCGGCGTCGCAGTCGTCGAGGATGTAGCCGATCTCGCTCGCGGTGAGGTGCCAGTTGATCGGGACGTGGTAAAGGCCGATCTGCCCGGTCGCCATCAGGATCACGACCGCGTCCAGGCCGTTGGGCACCACACCGGCGACCACGTCGCCCCGGGCCAGCCCGCGGGCCCGCAGGCCGTGCGAGACCCGGTTGACCATGGCGTGCAGGTCGCCGTAGCTCGTCACCGCACCGTCCGCGTCGATCACCGCGGGCCGGTCCGGGTCGGCCTCGGCGATCCGGTAGAAACCGGCGAGTTCGCTGTGGTCGGGCATGTCAGAGCTCCAGCAGGTCCGCGAGCCTGGTCCGGTGGACGCGGGTCGGCCCGAGCAGCACTTCGTCGCACTTCGCCCGCTTGTAGTACAGATGCGCGTCGTGCTCCCAGGTGAAACCGATACCGCCGTGCAGCAGCAGGCTGTCGCGGGCCGTCTCGAAGCAGGCCCGCCCGACGTACGCCTGGGCCAGCGCGGCCGCCGCGGGCAGTTCCCCGGCCGACTCGTCGGCGGCCCAGGCGGCGAACCGGACGATCGACTCGGCCTGCTCCAGCCGGCAGTGCATGTCGGCGAGCTTGTGTTTGACGCCCTGGTACGAGCCGATCGGCCGGCCGAAGGTCACGCGGATCTTGCTGTAGGCGACGATGGCGTCCAGTGTCGCGCGCAGCACGCCGAGCTGTTCGGCGGCCAGGGCCACCGCGAACAGATCGCGGGCGCGGGCGACCGCGGCCTCGGAGGCGCCGACCACCTCGCCGCCGTCCAGCGCGGCCCGCGCCTGCCTGCGGGTCGGATCCAGCGTGGTCAACGGAGTACGGTCGCCGCCGCGCACGGCCCTGACCTCGCCGCCGTCGATCACCAGGATGACGTCGGCCTCGGCCCCGTTGAGCACCCGATCCGCGTCCAGCGCGACCGTGGCGATCGTGGTCCCGGCCGTGACGCCGGGCAGCAGCTCCTTGTCCCCCAGCTCGGTGAGGAGGATCGCGGCGAAGGTCGTGGCCAGGAACGGGCCGGGGAGCAGCGCGGCGCCGGTCTCCTCCAGGACGACGGCCAGTTCGGCGTGGCCCGCCCCCGCGCCACCCCGGTCCTCCGGGACGACCAGCCCCGCCAGTCCGAGCTCGCCGGTGAGCCTGCGATACACCTCCGGGTCGTAGCCTTGCTCGGAGTCCATATCCCGGCGGACCTTGGCGAGCGGCGAGGCCGTACCGAGGAAGGAGCGGACGGCGGCGCGCAGCTCCTGCTGCTCGGCGGTGAGAACGAGGTTCATGACTGGGTCCCCACCTTCAGGTCCTTGAACGGCACGGTTTTGTCCAGGCGGGGCTCGGGCGGCAGGCCGAGCACGCGGTCACCGATGATGTTGCGCATGATCTCGTTGGTACCGCCGCCGAGGGACATGGCGGGAGCCAGCGCGATCGCCCCGGCGAGCCCGCCGCCACCGCTGTCGTCGTCGTAGGCGACCGCCTCCGGGCCGACCAGTGAGACCGCGAGGTCGGCGCTGAAGTTGGTGAGCTCCGCGAGCAGCAGCTTGGCCGCGCTCCCCCGGGCTCCAGGGAAGATCCCCGCCTTGGTCTCCTGTGCCAGCCGCTGGTTGAACAGGGCCAGCGCGCGGGAGCGGATGTGGAGCTCGACGAGCTGGTCGCGCACCAGTGGGTCGGAGGTGTCGACGGCCTTCCGCAACGCGGCGAACGTGGCGGGGTTGTCCTTCTGCCCGCTCATGCCGACCTCGGCGGAGATGGACAGCCGCTCGTGCAGCAGGGTCGTGACCGCGCACTTCCAGCCACCGTTGACCTCCCCGACCAGGCTCTCGGCGGGGATCTGGACGTCGTCGAAGAAGATCTCGTTGAAGCGGGCGTGGCCGGTCATGTCCGTGAGCGGGCGGATCGTGACGCCGGGGGCGCGCATGTCCACGATGAACATCGTCAGGCCCTGGTGCTTGGGCACGTCCACGTCGGTGCGGGTCAGCAGCAGGCCGAAATCGGCATGCTGCGCGACCGACGTCCACACCTTCTGCCCGTTGACGATCCAGCCGCCGTCGGCGGGTACGGCCCGGGTCTGCAGCGCGGCGACGTCGCTGCCCGCACCGGGTTCGGAGAACAACTGGCACCAGATCTCCTCGCCCCGCAGCAGTGGGCGGATGTATCTGGCCCGCTGGGCGTCGGTTCCCAGGTCCACCAGGGTGGGCCCGCACATGCCCAGGCCGATCGAGAAGACGTAGGTCGGCAGCGTGAAGTCCCTGGCCTCCGCGGCGAAGGCGCGCTCCTCCGCCTGGGTGAGCCCTTGGCCGCCCCACTGCTTCGGCCAGGTGATGCCGGAGTAGCCCGCGTCGTGCAGCGCCGCCATGAAGGCCCGCGCGGCGGCCAGGCCGTCCGTGCCGGGGTCGGCCTCGGCCCGCGCTCCCGCGTTCTCCTCCAGCCAGGTTCTGGCTCGCCGCCGGTACTCCACTTGCTCCATACGTGCGTCCCTTTCGCTGCGTTTCACCCACTTAAACACGCAGCAGATCATTGTTCTAGAAGGAACGTCACATGCTTTGGCGATGAATCGTCGGCGAGAGAGGGGCAGGGGAACGGGCGGGCGAGTTCCGTCCCTTGAGACCATGGAGGAGCGAGCACGAGTCAGAGGAGCCCTGTGATTCCCTTCGCCCAGTGGCGTACGACAGCGAGCGATCCCGTCTTCAGCGAATGGCTGCGCTCGTCCAGCGAGCCCGACTGGACCGCCGTGGTGACGCACCCCTTCGCCGCCGCCATCATTCGCGGCGAGGCCGACATGCGCCACTATCTGGTGCAGGACTTCCAGTTCGTCGACGCCTTCACCGCGCTACTCGGCGCCGCCGTGGCCTGCGCCGACTCGTTCGAGGCACGGGTACCCATCGGCCGCTTCCTCGGCCTTACCGTGACCGACACCGAGCGCGGCTACTTCCACCGCGCCCTGGCGGCGCTGGGTGCGGACCTGGTCCCGGAGACGCTGGAACCCGTGACGGTCGACTTCCGCGCCCTCATGGACGAGGCGCGCGCCGGCCGGCGGTACGCACTGATCATCGCGGTGCTGTGTGTGGCCGAGTGGACGTATCTCGGCTGGGCGAGCCGCGCACGCGATCCACTCCCGGAGAACTTCGTCCACCGCGAGTGGATCGGCCTGCACGACGGCCCCGGCTTCCGCGCCTGGGTGGACTTCCTCCGCGGTGAGCTGGACCGCCTCGGACCCGATCTCCCCGACGCGGAGCAGTCACGGGTACTCGACGTCTTCCAGCGCGCGACCCACCTGGAACGGCGCTTCTTCGACATGGCCGCCGAAGCGTCGGCCCTTCCCCGCGAATAGCGACTCACGGAACGCGCCCGCCCGTCCCATTCGTGATCACCTCCCGCTCGTGGACGGACGGGAAACACGACGGGGACGGCCGAGATCCCCCTGATCAGGACGCGAGCGACGGAGCTATCGGGGCGGTGGGCGCTTCCGGAGCGATCGGGGCTTCCGGGGCGATCGGGGCGACTGGCGCATCCGGGGCGACGGGGGCGGTGGGCGCCTCCGGCAGATGGGCGGGAGTGGGAAGCAGCGACTCGCACGCCTTCACCGCCGCCCCATACGTGTCGGAGAAGACGTCGACGCGCTCCCCCTCGATGTCGAGGTTGATCAGCCCGTCGGTCGAAACCGCGACCTCGGGGAAGTCGGGCAGCCCGTGCGAACGCATGCAGGCGGTGAACGCCTCGCCGTCCCCTGCGGACGCCAGGGCCGGGGCGGCCGGCCCCGCCACGCCCGCGGCCAGGACCGCGGCGGCGAGAACCGTTCTCCTGATCATCGAGCCGTACATTAGGGTTCCTCCGTTTCCATCGATGTCTGCCGACGTCTGTCGGCATCTGTCGTCATCTGTCGTCATCTGTCGTCATCTGTCGTCATCTGTCGGCGTCTGCCGATGGAGCCAGAGAAGCCGAAGGCCGGTTACGGGGCGGGAACGGCGACGGTTACCCCGCTGTAACCGGCACCGGCGCATCCTGGGGGGATCATGAGGGTGCTGATGGTCGAAGACCACGAGGAACTCGCCCAGACCGTGGCCGCGGGGCTGCGCCGCGAGGGCATGGCCGTCGACGTGGTGCTCGACGGCCACGCCGCGCTCGACCGCACCTCGGCCAACCACTACGACGTCGTCGTCCTCGACCGGGACCTGCCGGGACTGCACGGCGACGAGGTGTGCAGGTCGCTGATCGGTTCGGGCCATCCGGCGCGGGTGCTGATGCTCACCGCCGCCGGCACGATCGAGGACAGGGTGACCGGTTTGGGCGTCGGCGCGGACGACTACCTTCCCAAGCCGTTCGCCTTCGCCGAGTTGGTCGCCCGGATCCGGGCCCTGGCCAGGCGGTCGCGCCCGGCTCTTCCGCCGGTGCTGGTCCACGGCGATCTGCGTCTCGACCCGGCCACCCGGATCGCGACCCGCGACGGGCAGCGGCTGCCGCTGAGCCCCAAGGAGTTCGCCGTGCTGGAGCTGCTGCTGGCCGCCGGGGGTGCCGTCGTCTCCGCCGAACAGCTCCTGGAGCGGGCGTGGGACGAGTTCGCCGACCCGTTCACGCAGACCGTCAAGGTGACGATCAGCCGGTTGCGCCGCAAGCTCGGCGACCCCCCGCTGATCGAGACGGTCCCACAGGCCGGATACCGAATATGAGACGGACGGTGCGGCTGCGCCTGACCCTGCTCTACAGCGGCCTGTTCCTGATGGCCGGAGTGCTGCTGGTCGTGCTCATCTACGTCCTGGTCGAGCACTCGCCCTTCCCCGGGCCGCCGACCGCTCCCACGCCGCCTGGTGGGATGCGGCTGCCGGTCCCGGTGCCCCAGGTGGAGGAACAGCAGGCCGAGAACCTGCGCCGGCTGCTGGTCAACTCCCTGATCGCGCTGGCGGTCATGGCGTTCGCGTCGATGCTGCTGGGATGGCTCATGGCCGGGCGCGTGCTGCGGCCGCTGGGCGAGATGACGGCCACCGTCCGGCGCATCACGGCCGACCGGCTCGACCGGCGGCTGGCCGCGTCCGGGCCGGACGACGAGCTCAAAGAACTGGCCGACACGTTCGACGAGCTGCTGAACCGGCTGGAGGCCGCGTTCACCGCGCAGCGGCGGTTCGTCGCCAACGCCTCCCACGAGCTGCGCACTCCGCTGACGCTGCAGCAGGCCATGGTCGAGGTCGCACTCGCCGACGTGGAAGCCGACGCCGAGTCACTGCGGGTCGTGATGGAACGGCTGCTGGCCGCCGGCAAGCACCAGGAGCGGCTGATCGAGGCCCTCCTCACCCTGGCCCGCGGCCAGCAGGGACTGGATCACCGGCAGCCCTTCGATCTGGCCGTGATCACCCGCCAGGCCATCGGCCGCCAAGGGGACCCGGGCGTCCGCGTCCAGTCCGCGCTTCACCCGGCACCCGCGTCCGGCGACCCCGCTCTGATCGAACGCCTGGTCGCGAACCTGCTGGACAACGCCGTACGGCACAACGTGCCCGACGGCTGGATCACGGTGGCGACCGCCGTACAGGCCGGCCGTCCGACCTTGAGGATCTCCAACAGCGGCCCGGTGATCCCGCCCGACCGGGTCGACACGCTCCTGCAGCCCTTCCAGCGCATGGAAACCGGCAGGAGGGCGACCGGCGACGGCCTGGGGTTGGGCCTGTCGATCGTCACCGCCATCGTCGACGCCCATCGCGGCGCGCTGGAGGCCCGCCCCCTCCCGGAAGGCGGGCTCGAGGTGACCGTCGTCCTGGAGCGCCCGGAGATCCCGCGCACCGAGCGCCCGGACCCGCGTACGGGACAAGCCCGTCCGGTCAGCTTCTGAGGGAGCGGCCGCGCGCCGACCGGATTTCGGGCCTCGTCGCGAATCGTCGTCCCGTCCCACGGCCCGGCATGCCGGACGTCGATGTGGTCGTGCCGGATCGGTGACAGAGAGGCGTACATCTCGCGCCGGGCCACGTCGACTGTGGCGTCCCCTCGCTCACAGCGACCGGGCGAGGCGGAACCCGAGGTCGTCGATGCGGAAGGTCGGGTGGCTCTTGCGGCGGCAGGATGCCCGGCATCCTCGGGGGCGATCAGACCAGCTTCCGCCGCGGAACACGCGGTACGGCCCGTAGACGCCGGGATCGTAGACGTCCCAGCACCACTCCCACACGTTGCCGATCATGTCGTGGAGGCCCCACGCGTTCGGCGCCCTGGTCGCGACATCGTGCACCTCGCCGCCGGAGTTGTCGCGGTACCAGGCGATCTCGTCCAGATCTCCGTAGCGGACGTCGGAGGTCCCGGCCCGGCACGCGTACTCCCACTCCGCCTCGGACGGGAGGCGATAGCCGTCGGCCTCCCAGTCGCAGACCACGTCCTGCCCGTCGGGGTCGTCGCCCATCGCGTAGCAGGGGGTGAGCCCGGTCGCCTGCGAGAGCAGGTTGCAGAACCGGACGGCCTCCATCCAGGAGACCTCGGTCACCGGAGTCCGCAGCCCCGCCGGGCTCGCGGGCACCTCGCCTCGAACGGCGCCGTACAGCTCGCGGGTCACGGGATGGGGCGCCAGGTGGAAGGCTCCGATCTCGACCTTCCAGCTCGTCCGCGTGCCCTCGTCCCGCAGGACGATCTCCCCGGCGGGAATCCCGATCATGCGCTCGATGGTCGCGTGGCGCGGCGCTGGTTCAAGGCTCATCGTGGGTCGAATCCTACGCGATCACGACTTTCTTCCCATCCATGCCGAACCGTACTCGACGAGGCCCCTGACGGCTTTCGGATCGGCTGTAGATCCAGAATCACGGTTCCGAGGCTCGTCGACCGCCGCGGACAACGGGGAAGGCGCCCGCCGCGCCGGGCGCCTTCCGTACACCGTCGAGCCGTCGCTCAGCGGTTGGTCCACAGGTGCCACAGCCGGTCACCCTCGGAGCAGGTGTAGTGGTCCCAGTGACCCCGGTCGATGCCGCCCTGGCCCGCCGTCACACAGTTGGAGTGGCTCGCGTACCAGTCGCGGTACACGTCGTCGCCGGCGGGCACCCGGCTGGTCCCACCGACGGTCGAGGTGGCGGCGTGGGCGGGGGCCGAGAGGACCACCGGAGCGGCGAGCAGGGCGGCCGTCGCGAACGTCGCGATCCCGGCCTTGAGTGACCCGGCCTCAGGGTTCGCGGGTGCTGAGGTATGCGTCCAGGTCGGCGGCGCCCTTGAGCATGGCGCGGCCCCGGGCGGACAGGCGGGCCTGCCAGTCGCGCAGGGCCGACTCCAGCGGGGCGACGCCTCCGGCGGAGCGGACCTGAGCGATCAGTGGGGCGATCTGCTCCAGCAGGTAGCCGCCCCGCCTGAGCTGGTGGGCCAGCCGGGCGTCGCGTACGTCGGCCGCGCTGTAGATCCGGTAGCCCGTCCGCGGGTCGCGGCGCGGCCGGACCAGCCCGGCGTTCTCCCATTTACGCAGGGTGGCAGGGCGGATGCCGAGCCTCCTGGCCAGAGGGCCGATGAACGTGTCGCCGCGCTCCAGCGGGACCGGCGCCAGATCGCGGAGCGCGGCTTCGACGGCCTGAAGGGTGCGGCGGTCGTCGAGGAGCCGGCCGTGGCTCTCGTCGATGAGCCGCAGCGCGTCCTCGGTGGCGCCCCGGTTGGCCGCCTGCATGATCGACGTGGCCGTCTGGTGACCGTGCCCGGGCACGAGGGCGAGGAACGCGCGCAGGGCTCGCGCGTGCAGCGGCGTATAGGTGCGATAGCCGTGGACGGTGCGTTCGGCGGCGGGCAGGATGCCGGCGTCCTCGTAGTTCCTGATCGCCTGGGTGGACATGCCGTGCTCGCGCGCCAGGTCCACTGGTCTCATGGATGCATCACCGATTGAAGGTTCATCGCAACGAAAGTGCGGATTTCCTGGAAAAGTTTACACCGAGTGTTCAACGATACCGTTGAAGGAATGGACATCAAGGACACGGCCCGGCCGCTCGATGGCGCGGGCGTCTCGGCGTTCCTCCGGTCGCTTCCCGCCACGCCCCTGCTGCTCGGCCTGGGCGAGGCCAGGCACTTCGTGGGGGAGCTGGGCGAGCTGCGCAACGAGATCTTCCGGCATCTGGTCGAGCACGAGGGCTACCGGTCGTTCGCCATCGAGAGCGACTGTCTCATGGGACTCGTGGTGGACGACTACATCAGAACGGGCGCGGGCACGCTCGACGACGTCATGGGACGCGGCTTCAGCCACGGCTTCGGCACCTCACCGGCCAACCGCGAGCTCGTACGCTGGATGCGGGCGTACAACGAGGAGCATGACGAAAAGCTCCGGTTCTTCGGGTTCGACGGCCCTCTGGAGTATTGGGCGGCGAGCCCGCGCCAGGCGCTCACCGCCCTCTACGCCCTCCTCGACGGCCCGCTCCCCGGCACTGTAGTAACGGGGGAAACCCTCGACACGCTGCTGGGCCCGGACGACCGGTGGGAGAACGAGGCCGCGGCCATGGATCCGTCCCAGTCGATCGGCCGGTCCGCCGACGCCCAGCGGCTGCGGGTGATCGCCGACGACCTGGTGGCGCTGCTCGACACGCAGGCACCGCGGCTGAGCACGGAGGACAGGGAGCGGGCGGCACTGTACGGGCGCACCGCCGTCGGCCTGCTCCGCTACCACCATTGGATGGCCGACGCGTCCCCGGCACGGTGGACCCGGCTGTCGGCCCTGCGGGACGCGATGATGGCCGCCAACCTGCGTGCCGTCGCCGAGCACGGCCCGGCCCTGGTCTTCGCCTCCAACCTCCACCTGCAGCGGAACAAGAGCTTCATGCCGTTCGGCGACCAGCTGCTGGAGTGGTGGAGCGCGGGGGCGATCACCGGAACGCGCCTGGGCGACCGGTACGCCTTCCTGGCCTCGGCCCTCGGCAGGATCGGCGACGACACCCCGCCCCCGGACACCGTCGAGGGCATCCTGTCCACGCTCCCGTGGGACCACTCCCTCATCGACGCCCGCCGCCTGGCCGAGGCCATCACGAAACCCGCCCCGCGTGTCTCCCACGATTTCGCCTATTTCCCGCTGGACCCGGCCCAGCTCGACATGATCGACGGCGTCGTCTTCCTCACGCAGGTTGTCAGGCCGGGTTGACAGGCCCGCGCGTGCCAGGCCGGGCTGACACGCACGCGCGTCAATCGCACCATCCATGCCCGCCCCCCACCGAAGGCGGCGCCCGGGATCGCCAGGTGATTGTTGCTGTGCGGGCTGGCCGCCGGCCCACTTGACGGTAACCGGCTGCGCCGACAGAGCCGATGGAGACGAACGGTGCCGTGGAGCCGACGGAGGAGGCTCACGGCGTCGTTCGCTCCCACCGGGGCGCTTCCGAGATACGGCGGGAGACGGCTGTAAGACCGCGCACGAGCGGTGCCGGGCGCGGCCCCGTCATCGGCCAGGGGGCCGCGCCCGCGAATCAGAGGGGATGGTAACCGGCTCCCGGCGACTTGGATACCCTGCGGGGCTATGGTATTAACTCGTACACCAGTGTTCGAGTTATGAGGTGTCATGATCCACAGCTCCCCCACCGTCCATCACGCGCCGCCGGACCCGCGCCGATGGCGGGCGCTGACGCTGATCAGCGTCGCCCAGTTCATGCTGATCCTCGACGTCACCGTGGTGAACGTCGCCCTGCCCGACATCGGAGCCGGGCTCGGCCTCGACCGGGCCACCCTCACCTGGGTCGTCACCGCGTACACGCTGTTCTTCGGCGGCCTCATGCTGCTCGGCGGCCGGCTGGCGGACCTGTTCGGCGCGCGCCGCCTGATGCTCACCGGTCTCGCGATCTTCGTCCTCGCCTCGCTGACCTCCGGCCTCGCGGGCACCGCCGCCCTGCTGGTCGGCGGCCGGATCGGCCAGGGCATCGGCGCGGCCCTGCTGTCCCCCGCCGCGCTGGCAACCGTCACCACCACCTTCCACGGCCCGGAGCGCAACCGGGCGCTCGGAGTGTGGGCCGCCATCGGCGGCGCGGGATCGGCCATCGGCGTGCTCCTCGGCGGCGCGCTGACCGCCGGCCCCGGCTGGCGCTGGATCTTCTTCATCAACGTCCCGGTCGGCCTGGCCGTACTCGTGGCGCTGCCCCTCGTCGTCCGAGTCGGTACGGCACAGCCCACGCGGCAGCGCGTCGACGTGCCGGGGGCGCTGCTCGTCACCGCCGCCACCGGATCCCTGATCTACGGCCTGGTCAACGCCGGGGACGAAGGCTGGGGTGACCTGGTCACGGTGGCGACGACGGCCGCCGCGGCGATCCTCTACATCCTCTTCGCCGTAGTCGAGCGAGCGGTGCGCACCCCGCTCATGCGCGTCCAGCTTCTCGCCCAGCGGCCGGTCCTGGCGGGCGCGTTCCTGATGCTGGTCGCCACCGGGCTGCTGATCGGCCTGTTCTTCCTCGGCTCGTTCTATCTGCAGCGCCATCAGGGGTACAGCGCCCTGGTCACCGGCCTGTTGTTCCTGCCGGTGGCGGTCGGCACCGGCCTGGGCGCGCACCTGGGCGGCCGGCTGGTGGGGCGCCTCGGCGGGCGCGTCCCCGCGGCGACCGGCCTGGCCCTGGCCGCGATCGGCACCGGGCTGGTCGCCGTGCTCGCCATCACCCCCGTCGTCCTGGTGACGGGCCTGGTCGTCGCCTCGGTCGGACTCGGAGCGGTGTTCGTGTCTGCCACCACCACCGCGCTCTCGCTGGTCGCCCGGCACGAGTCGGGGCTCGCCTCCGGTGTCGTCAACACCTTCCACGAGCTCGGCGGGGCGATCGGTGTCGCGGTGGCCTCCAGCCTCGCCGCGCCCAGTCTGATCGGCGGTGCCGTCACCGGATTCACGAACGGGTTCACGGCCTGGGCGGTCACCGCGGTGTTCTCAGCGGTCGTCACCCTCGGCCTGTTGCCCTCAGGGAAGCTGCCCGCACTCGACGGACCGCACGTCCACTGACAGGGCCGCACAGCGCCCCCGCGTACTGCGATCTCGCTCCGCGGGGCGGACCGTATACGGTTCCGGGCAGGGCGTGTCGTCGCCCTGCCGAATCCGTATCGACGCCCGAACCCGGATCGACGCTCGACCCCAGATCGACGCTCGACCCCGATCGACCAGGAGCCAGGTCCATGACGCCTCCACGCCAGCGGCCAGCCCGGCGCGCCGACGCCGAGCGCAACATCGCGGCGATCGTCGCGGCCGGACTCGACCTGCTGGTCAAGGACCCGGACGCGAGCACCGCCGACATCGCCAAGGCCGCCGGCGTCGGCCGGGTCACCCTGTACGGGCACTTCCCCACACGAGAAGCCCTCCTCGAAGCCGTGCTCGACCACGCGGTCACCCTGGCGAACATCGCCCTCGACGACTCCGCCTACGACGAGCTCCCCGCGCCTGAGGCGATCAGCCGGCTCATCGTGTCCAGCTGGAAGCTCCTCGACAGGAATCGTCGTCTGCTGGCCGCCGCCGACCGCGTCCTGCCCACGGAGCGCATCCGTCACTACCACGACGAGGCGCTCGCCCGCGTCGAGCGGCTCATCCTCCGCGGCCAGGACGACGGGGTCTTCCGTACGGATCTGCCGCCGACCTGGCTGGTCGCGCACTTCTACGCCACCCTGCACAGCGCCGCACAGGAGGTGGACGCGGGCCGGCTCGACCAGAACGACGCGGCCCGGGTGCTGAACACGACCCTTCGCGCCGTCTTCATGGCCGGTCAGTAGACGCACGTCTCCGGCGGTCCTCTCACCCCGCCGAACATCAGCCCCTCATGGACCGAGATTCACCGGGCCGTCACCAGTGAGGGTGAAGGGCTGAGGCTACGGGCGGCGGTTCGGGACGAAGCCGGTCCGCGCGATGAGGCCGTCCAGCACGCCGGACCGAATACCGCATCCGCTTGGGCCTGGTGGCGACCATCGCGGTGAGCCCGTCGACGTCACGAGGGGCGAGATCGGCCAGAGCACGCTTGAGCGCCGATCGCACGGCATCCGGCAGCTCCGTGGGCCGATCGTCATACCTCGGTGAGGTGACTTCAGTCCTTCAACCTCTGCCACAACCGCACCGTGTAGTCGTCTTGGAGATGGATGTCGTCGAGCTGGAGATGGTCCGGCGGCGGCTTCAGCTCTGGAACAGCGCGGGGTTGGCCACGACGAAATCCCGCACGCTGGACGCCCGCCTTCCAGTGACCTCCTCGACGTCACGCGTCGCGCGGTCGTAGCGACCTTCCGAGTGGAGGCGCGCCATGACGGCGAGGTGCTCGAAAACGTGGTCGGGCAGCCCGAGCGCGCTCAGTTCCCGATCGACCCACTGCCGATAGGGCACATCGACGTACGTGACGGGCCGGCCCAGCGCTTCGGAGAACTCCGCCGCCATGCCGGTCATGTCCTGAGATCGCGGCCCGGTCAGTTCGTAGACCTTCCCGATGTGCGGGAAGGGGTCCGAGAGGACGGCCGCGACCACTTCGGCGACGTCACGGGCCGCGACGGGCGAGGTACGGCCGGAGCCGAACGGCAGCCGGATCGTGCCGTCCTTCGCGATCGAGGAAACGGCGAAGGCCATGAAAAGCGGGTTCTCCATGAACACGGTCGGCCGTACGTGCACGACCGGCAGGCCGGACCATTCGAGCACCTGTTCGGCGAGCCAGTGCAGCCGCTGCTGCGTCGATTCCGCCGTACTCGTGAGGCTCATCTGGGAGACCGTCATCTGCGAGATGTTGACGAATACCTCCACGTCCCCCTGCTCGCGAGCGGCGGCCGCCGCGGTGACCGTCGCGTCGACGTACGAGGCGGACACGCTCATGCCGAAGTACACGCGGCGGCAGCCGGCCATCGCGCGGACGACATCCGCACCGCGCGTGAGATCGCCGGCCACGACCTCGGCTCCCGTCGCGCGCAGCGCCTGGGCCAGGTCGTTCTCGTGATGGACGAGCGCACGAACGGGGAGGTCGCGCTGCCGCAGAATCTCGACCACGGTTCGGCCGACCGCTCCGACGCGCCCCGCGGCGCCGGTTACGAGAATGGGTCGCATATCGGACATCGTCATCTCCTCGCCGGAATCAACGATCCGCTACCCACCCGCCGCTCGGATCCTCGTCGCCCGGCCGGCGACGCGCCGCCCGGTAAGCCCTTGGTAGGCGCTCGGACCGAGGTGCCGGCATGCCACCCTCGTGCCCCGTAGTCCGCCCGTCGCCCCGACGCGACCAAGTGTGACCAGCGACTACGCGTGGCCACGGCCCCTTTCTGACGTATTCGGTGCCCCACCCCCACGAGGGCTGTCGTCAGCCGAGGCAGGAGCGGACGGCCTTGGCCAGGTTCGCTGCCCGTGGGTCGTCGGGCCGATAGTTCCAGAGGTTCGTCACGTAGGCGAAGCCGACACCGGCATCGGGGTCGGCGAAGCCGATCGATCCGCCGGAGCCCGGGTGACCGAACGCCCCCGGCCCGGTCAGCGGCATCGGCGGGCAGGCCCGCCAGAACCCGAGCGACATGTAGAAGGAGCGGTCGGCCGGGAGGTTCAGCCCCGGCGGCAGTCCGTGCATCGGCGTCCTGTCGGTCTGGACGACGGTCATCCTCTCGACCGTCGACGGTTCGAGCAGCCGCACCCCATCGACGTCGCTGACCGTGGCGGCATACATCCGCGCCACCGATCGGGCATCCGCGAGCATGTTCGCGGCCGGGAACTCGGCCGCGCGCCAGGCGCGCGTGACGTAGACCTCGGGGTTGGTCAAGGCGCCGCCGAGCTCGCCGGCGCGGGCCTGGACCGAACCCGGAGCCCACACGGCGTTCACCCAGGCGGTGACCGTCTCAGCATCGAGCCCGGTCGTCGCGATCAGCCCGGCCAGCAGCTCCTCCACGCTGAACGGGGCGGCATCGTGGAGCCGGGCCACCCGCTTCTCTTCCTTCTCGGGCAGCCCGATCCAGGCGCTCAGCCCGAGAGGGGCGGCCACCTCCTCGGCGAAGAACGTGCCGAGCGACTTGCCGGTGACCCGGCGTACGACCTCCCCGACCAGGAACCCGTACGTGACGCTGTGATAGACGTGCTCGGTGCCCGGCTGCCACAGCGGCCTCTGCGCCTCGAGCGCGCGGATGACCGGGTGCCAGGCGCACGCCTGCTCGAACGTCAGCGGCCCGTCGACGATCGGCAGACCGGCCTGGTGCGACAGTAACCAGCGCACCGGGATCTGCTCCTTGCCGGCGGCGCCGAACTCCGGCCAGTACCGGGCCACCGGGGCGTCCAGATCCAGCTCACCGCGCTGAACGAGCATGTGGGCACAGATGGCGGTGGCACCTTTCGTCGTGGAGGCCACCTGGACGATGGTGTTCCTGCGCCACGGCCGATTCGCCTCGCGATCGGCGAGGCCGCCCCACAGGTTGACCACGGGGCGGCCGCCCACGTAGACGCTGCACGCCGCACCGACCTCGCCAGAGTTTCTGAAGTTCGCGCGGAACGCGTCGGCGACCTTTCCCCAGCCGTGCTCGACACCGCGCTCGCCATCGCCACCACCACCGCTCACGGAGGCGTAGGCGCGGCCGGCGAGGGCGGCATGTGCGCCGGCGAGCGCGCCGGCGCCCAGCACGCCCCTCAACACGGTCCGACGCCCGACGTGTCCCTGTTCGGGTGTCCCGCTTGTTGTGTCTGCCACGTTGAGATTCCTTTCTAGAGAGCTGAAACTCAGAGATCTGAGACTTCTGGAGAAGACGTACGCTCTGATCGACCGGGACGGTCCGCGTTACTGAATCGGCACGGCAAGAGCGGTGCACGAGGAGCACGAGCGGTTTCTGTCGAAAGGCGACCCGGCCGTCAGCCCCAGTCCGTCGTCTCGCTCCGGCTCGTACTGGGTGATGCCGCTCAGGGGAGGCCGCTGATGAAGCGTGTCCCGACTGTTCCAGTGCGGCAGGAGATTCCCGTGAGTCGCGGTGAGTCCGCAGTGAACATCCCGACCTGTGGGGGCACGGGATGGGACAGGGGCTGGTCAGCATCGCGCGAGTGATGCGTAGACGGTGAAGCGTCCGGCCCGTTACGAACCCTCGCTTGTCATCGGTTCGTGGTTACGCGTCCCAGGTGACCGGGAGGCTCTTTACGCCGTAGATGTCGGCGATCTCCGGGCGCAGGGCGACCTCGTCGGCCGGTACGGCCAGGCGCAGCGTGGGGAAGCGGTTGACCAGCGCGGGGAACGCGACCCGCATCTCCACCCGGGCCAGCTGCTGGCCCAGGCACTGGTGGATGCCGTGACCGAAGGCCAGGTGCCCGCCGTCCTGCCTGCGCAGGTCGAGCACGTGGGGGTCGGTGAAGCGCTCGGGGTCGCGGTTGGCGGTGACGTAGGACAGGATGACCGCCGTACCGGCCTTGATGGTCTGACCGCCCAACTCGACGTCCTCCAGCGCCGTCCTCATGAACGTCTTGGCGACGCTCAGATACCGCAGCAGCTCCTCCACGGCCCCGTCGGCGAGCGCGGGCTCGGCGCGCAGCGCGGCCAGTTGCTCCGGGTTGCGCAGCAGCGCGAAGGTGCCCAGCGCCAGCATGTTCGCGGTGGTGTCGAACCCGGCCGACAGCAGGATCAGGGCCATCCCCCGCAGTTCCTCATCGGTCAGGTCGCTGTCGAGCAGGTCGCTGAGCACGTCGTCGGTGGGGTGGGCGCGCTTGGCGGCCACCAGCTCCGCGAGGTAGTGCTGTGTCGCGATGTAGGCCGCGATCAGTTCCTCGTCGCCGGCCTCCCCGCCGAGGAACGCGTCGATGTTCTCCTGGAAACGGCCGCGGTCCTCGTACGGCACGCCCAGCAGCTCACAGATGACGATGGAGGGAATGGGCTTGGCGAAGGCGGTCACCAGGTCAGCCGTCGGTCCGGCCTGCTCCATCGCGTCCAGGTGCTCGGCGGTGATCTGCTCGATCCGCTCGGTGAGCAGCCGCATCCGGCGTACGGTGAACTTGCCCACCAGCGGCTTGCGGTAGCGGCTGTGCTGGGGCTCGTCCATGAGCAGGAACTCGCCGGGCGGCGCCGGGGGGACTCCGATGTCGCCGTAGTCGATGGTCGGGTGGTGGCGCATGAGCTCCTTGCGCGAGCTGAACCGCGAGTCGGCCAGCACCGCCCTGACCAGGTCGAATCCGGTGACCAGCCAGCCCTGATGCCCGTCGGGGAAGGTGAATCGGCTGATCGGGCCGTGCTCGCGGATCTCGATCAGCTCCTTGGGCGGGTCGAAGGGACAGCCGGGCTGACGCGCCGTCGGCATCACCGTGAGGGTATGGACAAAATCGTTCATGACTTTTCCTTTCGATGTGCAGGCACCCGACCGACCTAGGAGATCTTGCGGCGGTACGTGGTCATGGCGAAGCCGTACGCGACGATGAGGATGCCGACACACCAGGCGAGGGCGATCCAGATGTCGGTGCCGACCGGCTGCCCGGTGAAGAGGGCGCGGATGGCGTTGACGATGGAGGTCACCGGCTGGTTCTCGGCGAAGACGCGCACCGGGCCGGGCATGGTGTCGGTGGGCACGAAGGCCGAGCTGAGGAACGGCAGGAAGATGAGCGGGTAGGAGAACGCGCTCGCGCCTTCCATGGTCTTGGCGGACAGGCCGGGGATGACGGCGATCCAGGTCAACGCCAGGGTGAACAGGATCAGGATGCCCGCCACCGACAGCCACGCCGGCACTCCCGCCGAGGAGCGGAAGCCCATGAGCAGGGCCACGAGCGTCACGACCACGAGCGAGATCAGATTGGCGACCAGCGAGGTCAGCACGTGCGCCCACAGCACCGATGACCGCGCGGTCGGCATGGACTGGAAGCGCTCGAAGATACCGCCCTTCATGTCCATGAAGAGCCGGTACGCGGTGTAGGCGATGCCGGAGGCGACCGTGATGAGCAGGATGCCGGGCAGCATGTAGTTCACATACGAATCCGACCCTGTTCTGATCGCGCCGCCGAACACGTAGACGAACATCAGCATCATGGCGATCGGCATGATCGCGGTCGTGATGATGGTGTCCGGGCTGCGCGTGATGTGGCGCAGGGATCGTCCCAGCAGGACGGCGGTGTCGCCGAAGAAATGCTTGCTCATCGTTGTTCCTTATGCCTTCGTGCCGACGAGGGTGAGGAAGACGTCCTCGAGGGTCGGCTGCTTTTCGACGTATTCGACCTTGGCGGGCGGGAGCAGTTGCTTGAGCTCGGCCAGGGTGCCGTTGACGATGATCCGGCCCTCGTGGAGGATCGCGATCCGGTCGGCGAGTTGTTCGGCCTCGTCCAGGTACTGCGTGGTGAGCAGCACCGTTGTGCCGCGATCGGCGAGTTCCTTGACGGCCTGCCAGACCTCGATGCGGGCCTGGGGGTCGAGGCCGGTGGTCGGCTCGTCGAGGAAGATGACCGGCGGATTCCCGATGAGGCTCATCGCAATGTCCAGGCGGCGGCGCATGCCACCCGAGTACGTCGACACCTTCCGGGCGCCCGCGTCGGTCAGCGAGAAACGCGCGAGCAGGCCATCCGCGATCTCGCCCGGACTTTTGAGGTGTCGCAGTCGGGCGACCAGCACGAGGTTCTCCCGCCCGCTGAGGATCTCGTCGACGGCGGCGAACTGCCCCGTGAGGCTGATCGATTCGCGTACGTCCGCGGCCTGCGTGGCGACGTCGAAGCCGTTGACGCGGGCCGTCCCCGCGTCGGCCTTGAGCAGCGTGGACAGGATCTTCACGGCCGTGGTCTTGCCCGCCCCGTTGGAGCCGAGCAGGGCGAAGATGCTGCCCCGCGCCACGGTGAAGTCCACGCCGCGCAGCACCCGCAGTTCCTTGTACGCCTTCTCCAGGCCCTGCACCTGGATCGCCGCAGCTTGCTGTGTCGTCATCAGTCTGTCCTGTCCTTTGTCGTGGTGTTCTCGCCGGCGGCGCGCTCGATGGCGCTGGTGAAGCGGTTGCGCTCCCGGGTCCTGTACTGGCCGAGGGGGTAGTTGGCCATGAACGCCTCGACGAACTCCACCGGGTCCGCGCCGAAGATGTCGCGGATCGGGGTGCCGTCCGCCGCGCCCTGCTCGAACAGCTCGGCAAGGTCGTCGTACATCGCCATCGCACCGGCGCCGTCGGCCGGCCCGAAGTGCATCAGGTACCGCTCCAGCGCTTCGACCGCGATGCGGTAGTTCTCGGGAAGCTGCTTGATGCGTGCCTTGTACTGCCGGTAGCGCTTCTTCTCCTCCAGCGATCCGGTGACGATCTCCAGGTACTGCAGGTAGCGGCTCTTCGGCTCGTTTGATCCTGTAGTCATGCCTACTTGCCTCCCTTGCGGAGCTGTTCGAGCCGGTCGGCCAGGAAGCTCCAGGTTCGCCAGAACTCTTCGAGGTACTCCCGTCCCTGGTCGTTGAGGGAGTACACCTTGCGCGGCGGCCCCTTCTCCGACGGGACCTTCTCCACGTCGACCAGGCCGCGCTGCTCGATCCTGACCAGCAGCGCGTAGATGGTGCCCTCGGCGATGTCGGAGAAGCCCTGCTCTCGCAGCCACGCCGTGATCTCGTAGCCGTACGCGGGCCGGCCGGACAGGATCGCCAGGACGATGCCCTCCAGCGTTCCCTTGAGCATCTCCGTCACGAGCTTGCCCATGGAACACCTCTTTCAGCTACTTCGTGTCGCTAGCTACCGGTACAAAGTAACACTTACTACTGGTACCTAGCAACACCGAATAGCTGAGATGTGAAACGGAAGCTTAAGCGTGTGGGTGCGGGCGGGCGGCCTGGTCGCTGTTCGTGAGCGAGTCCGTCATCCCTTAGGCCAAGACGGGCTCCGTCGGCCCACTGGAGAGTTCGATCGTCGCGGACGAGGCGGGAGCGCCCGCGACCACGAGTGCGCAATCACTGAACGGTTCATGGCATCCACCATCACCGAAAGCGCTGATACCAGGCCGTTGCCGTGCTGACACGGCCGCCGACACGACACCGCAGCAGGCCTGCTTATCGCCGGGGCATCCCGCCGGCCTGACACGCCTCCCAAGGGGCGGTTCGGCGTCCACGGGATCCTCCCCGACGTCTTCGCGGATCGGGGTCCCGTTCGCCGCGCTCTGCTACGGCAGGCGCGGCCTCGGGAGGGTGTTCAAACACCCCCTAGGGGTCCGTCCAACGGAACGGCGCCTACTCGCAGAAGACGCGCAAGTGGCCATCGGGCTGCTCGGGCTCCACGATCGCCCCTCCGGCGCCGACCAAGGTCCGACTTCGACAGCTACCCGGTCCTACTGCTCTACTGCACAGCCCAGCGCCCGCCGGTGCCTTGGGTCGACGAACGGTGTTACTTCCCGGCCGTGCCGGGTTTCCCGCTGATGGACTCCTGATAGATGTCCGCGTAGGTGCGCGAGTCCTTGACCAGGTCGTCGCAGAAGGCGGCGACGTCGTTGCCGATGAGTTCCAGGACTCCCTTGCCGGCCGCGACGCCCTCCTCGAAGAAATCGACGATCCCTGAGAGCAGGCGCCCGTCTGGCAAGTCGATCGGTCCGACCTTGAAGAGGTACCTCTGAATCTCCTTGTAGACGATCTGGTAGTCCGACGGGAGAGCCTTGACCCGGGCCATGTGCGCCCGCCACTGCTTCTTGCCCGCGATGATGTCCTGGATGCCCACGTCAGCCTCCTAGCCGGCCCAGTTTCCTTGCGACGTTCCTGTTCAACTGCTCGCGCCACCGGTCGCGATGGCTCCGAGCCCCTTCTCCGCCGGCCAGCGCCGCGCAGAAGCCCTCGATGTCGTCACCCAGTACCTCGTGAATGCTCTGCCCATCGGAGGCTGTCTCTTCGAGCAACCCCAGAGCATTGTCGAGAATCGGCATCAGGTTGCGGCCGGTGAAGTCCGCGTAGGGAAAAAGGTGACCCTTGATCTTCTCCCACGCCGCCCGGTAGTCGGCCGGCAATGCCTCGGCCCGGGCTTCGAACGCCTTCCATTCCCTGGTGAGATCGCTGCCTGTCATGGTCTCCCAGAAGTTCATCTGCCGCCCTCCTTGAGCTTGTCGATCCGTGAGGAGACGTACTCCCATTTCGCCCAGAACCTCGCGAGTTCTTCGCGCCCCGCGTCGTTGAGCGCGTAGAACTTGCGCGGCGGGCCCACCCCGGACGGTCGTTTCGTCACCTGGACGAGCCCGTTCTTCTCCAGCCGCAGCAGAATGGTGTAAACCGTCCCCTCGACGACATCGATGAAGCCGAGTTCGTTCAGCCGACGCGTGATGGCGTACCCGTAGGTCTCCTCGCTGCCGATGATTTCCAGCACGCAGCCCTCAAGCGTGCCCTTCAGCATCTCCGTCAGGTCGTCCATCGTGGATCCTCTTCGGTTCCTGGTACCTTGTAGTACCGAGTACCACTATACGGTACCACAGAGTAGTGAACCAATGTCCAGCGAGTGGCGAGCACAGACCACGGCAGCGATTCGAATCATCGGCCCACGACTGGACGCTCGACATCACCACCGGGCCCGGCGGCGTCGACTCCATCGTCACCTCCGGAGCACGCCATCGGTGGCGTTCCACGTTGCCCGGGTCCCCGTGAAAGCCGTGGCCAAAGACGTGAGCCCCCTTCTCCCGTACCTTGGTCCGCCCCAAATAGAGCCGGAGCTAACCGAGCTCTAGGGCTGGTACACGTACGGAGTGGTGGTGCTCAGCGGCTCGAAGCCGAGCCGGCGCAGGATGGGGCGGCTCTGGCTGGAGGCGTCGACCTGCAGATAGCGGTAACCGCGCTCGGCGGCGACGCGCGCACGGAAGGCGACGAGCGCCCGATAGACACCCCGCCCGCGCCAGGCCGGTACGGTTCCCCCGCCCCAGAGGCTGGCGAAGTGCGTGCCCGAGTGCATCTCCATCCGTGCCGCGCTCACCGGCACGTCACCGGCCATGGCGACGACGGCTGCGACCGAGCCGGGCTCCTCGGCCATCTGCGCGAGGAACCTCCGCATGATCTGGGGGCGAGGCGTACCGAAAGCCCTCTCGTGAACGTCCGTCATGAGATCCACCCCGGCGGCGTCGGTGACCGGCAGCAACCGGATCCCCTCCGGAAGTTCGACGGCGGTGGGCAGGTCGCGGATCTCTGCGACCATCAGCGCCTCTTCCGGCTCGGGCACGAAACCGGCCGCTCGCAGCCGCCCGGAGAGGTCGTCCGGCCGGTCGTGGGCGTACAGCTTCCACTCGAACTCGCGCCCGATCGAGGTGAAGTAGCGCACCTGCGCCGTGATCGCCGCGTCCGCGGTGGACCGGTCGAGGTCCGACCAGACGACGCCGTTCCAGGCGTCGTCCGGGCCGACCTGCCGCACCACGCCGTCGGCCCACTCGACCCGCGCGCCGGGGCCGTCGGCCCGCATGTCCTGCCTCATCTGGCGGTCGAAGGCCGCCAGCACCGTGTCGCGATCCATCCGGCTACCCCAGCACCAGTCCTGCGGAGGTGACAACCGGATTTCGCCGCCGTCCCCGGCCCGAGCCGGGCAGGTCGATCACCGCGCGTCGCAGGGCGAGGGTGGAGTTCGGCCCGTCGCCCGCCCCTTGTAGCGCGGCCCGTGTGCGTCCTCCTCCAGGCGCTGATGGGCGGCGGGTCGACGGGGACGTACGCGGATGCGCGCTCGCCGACCGGCAGCATTCGTCAGAAAATCCCTAGACAAATCAAGATCATCTGCAAGTCGGCGTCGATAGCGTCGCCGCCATGATGCAAAAAGTGATGACCTTGCTCGTCGCGGCGGGCGTCGCCTCGCTGACCGCTCAGATACCGGCGTCGGCGGCGTCCTCCGGGACCACGATGCTGCGGCTGCGCGGCGGGCTGACCCTGGAGATCCCGAGTTCCTGGCAGGTGTACGGCAGCGCGGACCAGGTCCGGGTGGTGACGGGTTCCTGCGCGCGGCCGAAGGCGAAGTATTTCGAGCCCCGGTGCGACAGCTTCTGGGTGATCGGGCCGAAGGCGCTCAAGACCGGAGGCGAGGGCTTCCAGCGATACGACCCCGACCAGGGCCCGTACTATCCGGCGAGCGACGTGGCGCCGTGCGCGACGAATCCCGCGTACGGCCAGGTCCTGGGCAAGGCGATCACCGCGGCGTACCGGAACGTCGGCGTGATGCACAAGGCGCACTATCGCGTGTACCCGGGCCGGTGCGTACGGTACGACAACGGCCAGCAGAAGACGACGTTCAGGCAGCGTGAATGGTATCTGCCGAAGGAGAAGATCCTGATCGTCGATCAGTGGGCCACGCCGGGACTGACGACGATCGTGC
The DNA here is from genome assembly GCA_001570385.1 of Microtetraspora glauca. Classification (GTDB taxonomy): domain Bacteria; phylum Actinomycetota; class Actinomycetes; order Streptosporangiales; family Streptosporangiaceae; genus Microtetraspora; species Microtetraspora glauca. The sequence continues at coordinate 157,763 of BBYL01000021.1, forward strand.
AGAACGCGCTCTGGGACTACTGACCGCCGTCGAGCGACCGCAGTCGGAAAACACCCTCGCCGGGCTGCCGCATTACCCGCCACCGGTGCGTACGCCGTCGAACCAGGGCACGCCGAGCGCTTCGCCGAGGCCCTGGCCGCCGACCGATCACGCGGGTCGGCGCCCGGAAAGGGTCGGGCTCATGACCTCGTGGCGACCCGCCTCCACGGGGGCTGTGTGCGGGATCCGGAACGTCACCGGGCTTCAACCGGGACGGGCGGCGGTCGGATATCCCTTTGACGGAGTGAGTACTCACTCCGTACGCTTTCGCGTATGACAGAAACGACAGACACGCCTCCCCGGCGACGCGCGCCGGGCATGACCTCCGAACAACGCAGAGCGATGATCGTGGCGGCGGCGCTGCCGCTGGTCGCCGAAAGCGGCGCCGCGGTCACCACGAGCCAGATCGCCCGGGCCGCCGGCATCGGCGAGGCCACCATCTTCCGGGCGTTCAAGGACAAGGACGAGGTGCTGGACGCGTGCGTGGCCGAGGCGGTGAACCCCGACCACGTCCTGCGCGAGCTGGCCTCGATCCCCCTCGACCAGCCGTTGTCCGCACGGCTGATCGAGGCTGCCGAGGCATTGCGCGCCCACCTGGAGCGCATCGGCGCGGTGATCGGGAGCCTGCACGCCTCCGGCCACAGCCGCGGCCGCTCACCCGGTGACCGGCCGCCTCCGGGCAGCCGCGAGGCGTCGATGAGAGTGCTCGGCGACGCCGTGACCGAGCTGATCGAACCCGATCGCGACGCGCTTCGCCTGGAGCCCGGGAAGGTCGCTTCGATCTTCCTCGGGATGCCCTTCACCCGGCTCCACCCCGCTTCCGGCGGTGCGGAGGCGACCTTGGAGGACTTCGTCAGTGTCCTCCTCCACGGTGCACTCAATGACCCGGGGAGCGTGACGTGACCATCACCCTGAACCACACCATCGTCCCCGCGGTCGACAACCGCCAGGCGGCCCGGTTCTTCGCGTCGATCATGGGTCTGGAGGAACTGCCGCCCGCCGGCCGCAACGGACACTTCGCCCCCGTACGGGTGAACGAGACGCTGACCCTCGACTTCATGACCGTGGAGAATCCCGAAGGGCACCATCTGGCGTTCGATGTGGACCCGGCGACCTTCGACCAGATCCTGGCCCGCATCCGCGCGGCCGGCGCGCCATACGGCAACGATCCGGCCCACCCGGACAACGGGCGGATCGATCATCCGCTGTGCCCGCGCGGCCTGTTCTTCGTCGACTCGGCACGGAACCTGTACGAGGTGATGTCGCCGGCGTGACGCCACTGACGGCAGTCGCGACGAACATGCGGTCCCACGTCGTCCGGACGGAAGACGCGGATCGCGGCGCATGTGTGGTCGTTACGACCGGAGGTGCGTTCGCGGTCCGGGAGGAGCCGATCCGCCTGGTCGGGCGTCGGCGCGGAACGCTCGGGCGCTCCAACAGAGCGGCCCGAAGGCGCCGCACGGCCGATCAGCGCCGGAGACCGTCGAAGACGACCTCCAGGACGCGGGACTGGATCTCCGGGGTGGCGCGTTCGGCCGCGCGCGAGGTGCCGACGATGAGCACGATCAGTTCGGGAACGCCGATGTCCGCGCGGACGGCCCCCGCTCGCTGGGCGCGGTCGAGCAGCGCGCCGAGCGCCCGGGGCAGCTCCTGCCGCCCCTCGGCGAGGACGTCGTCCACGTCGACACCGGCGGCCGTCAGCGCCTCGGTGTAGGCGTTCTTCGTGGCCGAGACGTCCACGATCCGGGTGAGGAAGGAGAAGAACGCCTCGGCCGGGTCCTCGGCCGCACACAGGGCGTCGGCCTCGTCGGCGAAGCGCCGCATGAGCCCGGCGAACACCGCCTCGATCAGCGCCTCCTTCGTCGGGAAGTGCCGGAACACGGTGGCGATGCCGACGCCGGCCCGCCGGGCCACGTCCTCGGTCGACGCGGACGTCCCGTTCTCGGCGAACACGGCCTCGGCGGCCTCCAGGACGCGAGCCCGGTTCCGCGCGGCGTCCGCGCGCAGCGGCCGGCCCGCCGGGGAGGCGCTCAACGCGCCACCCCATGGACAAACGGAGTCATCACTTCGTATCCTTTAATCGGAGTCACGACTCCGATTGTATCGGCGATCAGAGGAGACAGTCATGAGCACGACCACGGCCGGGCCCCGCGAGATCTTCGAGCGCTATCTCCGCGCGGGGCTGACCGAAGACAGCGAGGCGCAGGCCGCCCTGTTCAGCGACGACGCCGTCATCGAGTTCCCGTTCGCCCCGCCGGGGACCCCCAGCCGCTTTCAGGGACGGGAAGAGATCAGGGCCATGCTCACCTCGCTCGGCCGGGGGACGGCGCAGGCGGGCATGCGCCTCGACCAGGACAAGAGCGTCATGACCGTGCACGAGACCGCGGACCCCGAGGTGATCATCGCCGAGATCGAGTTGCACGTGGACGTGGAGACGACCGATGACGTGCTCAAAGTGCCGTACGTCCAGGTGTGGCGCGTCCGTGACGGCCGGGTCGTGCTGTTCCGGGACTACTGGGCCACCACCACGGGCGACTTCGTCCGGATCGCGCTCGGCGACGCCTGAGCTCCCGGGCTCCGCTCCCGGCATGGACGGAGCGCCCTACGCAGGCGGTGGACGGACAGCCACCGCGTACGAACGAAAGGGGCAAGGAACGATGACGCGCGTCGCGCAGGCCAGGGAGATCGCACGGCGATGGGTGATCGAGGAGGGAGTGGGCGTACCCGGTTTCGCCGGCGCGTTTCTCACCGGCTCCACGCTCTGGGCGCACGGTGACGAGGAACTGGAGCCGAGTTCCGACGTGGACGTGATGGTGGTGCTCGACACCGCCGAGGCACCGGCGAAGCTCGGCAAGTTCGTCCACCGCGGCGTGCTGCTGGAGGTCTCCTTCATGCCTGCGGCGGCGCTCGGCACGCCGGAGGCCGTGCTGGGGGACTACCACCTGGCGGGCGGTTTCCACGTGCCGAGCGTGCTGGCCGACCCCACCGGGCGGCTGACCGAGATCCAGCGGGCCGTGTCCGTCGACTTCGCGCGGCGGCGCTGGGTGCTGGCGCGCTGCGCGCACGCGGCGGACGCCGTACGCATGATGATCAACGGCATGGACGCGGCGGCGTCGTTCCCCGACCAGGTCATGCCGTGGCTGTTCGGCACCGGGGTGACGACGCACGTCCTGCTCGTCGCCGGGCTGCGGAACCCGACCATCCGGCGACGGTATGCGGCCGTCCGGGAACTGCTCGCCGAACGCGACCGGCTGGAGTGCCACGAAAGCCTCCTCGAACTGCTGGGATGCGCCGAGATGGGCCGGAGCCGCGTGGAGCACCACCTCGCCGTGCTGGAGAAGGCGTTCGACGCGGCGGCGGCGGTCCAGGCGGAGTCGTACCGCTTCGCGTCGGACGTCAGCGATGCGGCCCGCGCGATCTCGATCGGCGGAACCCGAGAGCTCATCGGACGCGGGCTCCATCGCGAGGCGGTCTTCTGGCTGGTCGCGACGTACGCGCGGTCCCTGGCGAAGCTGTCCGTCGCCGGTGCCGCCACCCGGCCGTACGAGGACGGCCTGCGCGAGCTGCTCGCGGACCTCGGCGCGGAGACGTTCGACGATCGGCGGCGCCGCGGTGGGCGCGTGCTGGCCGCCCTGCCCGAGCTCTGGCGAACCGCCGAGGCCATCGCGCCCTCGTGATCGCGTAGCTCCGTGGAAAACACGACATGAGGTGTCGGGTATCGGCGACATCATCGTGGAGCCGGTGACCGTGGACACCGGCCCGATGAGAACACTGACGAGCACGCATGTGAGGACGCAAATGTCAGCAGCACTTGACGGCAAGGTCGCCCTGGTGGCGGGGGCGACACGCGGGGCCGGCCGAGGGATCGCGGTCGAGCTCGGAGCGGCCGGGGCCACCGTCTACGTGACCGGCCGCAGCACCCGCGAGCGCCGCTCGGAGTACGACCGGCCGGAGACCATCGAGGACACCGCCGACATGGTCACCGCCGCCGGAGGCCGGGGCATCGCGGTCCCGACCGATCATCTGGTCCCGGACCAGGTCCGGGCCCTGGTCGAGCGCATCGACGCCGAGCAGGGCCGGCTGGACGTCCTGGTCAACGACATCTGGGGCGGCGAGCTGCTGTTCGAGTGGGACTCCACGGTGTGGGAGCACGACCTCGACAAGGGGTTGCGGCTGCTCCGGCTCGCGGTGGACACGCACGCGATCACCAGCCATCACGCGCTGCCGTTGCTGCTGCGTCACCGTGGCGGGCTGGTGGTGGAGATGACCGACGGCACCGCCGAGTACAACCGCGACACCTACCGCAACTCGTTCTTCTACGACATCGCCAAGGCCGCCGTGCTCCGCATGGCCTTCGCGCTCGGCCACGAGCTGGGCCCGCGCGGCGCGACCGCCGTGGCACTGACGCCGGGGTGGCTGCGCTCGGAGATCATGCTCGACACCTTCGGCGTCACCGAGGAGACCTGGCGGGACGCGCTGCCGAGCCAACCGCACTTCTGCATCTCCGAGACGCCGTCGTTCGTCGGGCGCGCCGTCGTCGCGCTGGCCGCCGACCCTGACGTCTCCCGCTGGAACGGGCAGTCGCTGTCCAGCGGGCAGCTCGCCGGTGTCTACGGCTTCACCGACCTCGACGGCAGTCGGCCGGACGCCTGGCGTTACATCGTCGATGTTCAGGACGCGGGGAAGCCCGCCGACGCGACCGGCTACCGCTGACCGACCCGATCCCGGAACCTCGCTGGTCGCCCGGTGCCGTCACGGGCGCCAGCACAGGGCGGGGTCGGGGTGGTCGAAGAAGCCGAGTTCCCGGTAGAGCGGTTCGCCGCCATCGCGCGAGCCGCGCCGCCAGTCGTCCCGCGAGCCCTGACGCTTCGGCGAACCGATAGAACTCTGTCAGCGGTGTCGACTCGGGGTCGTGAGCACCGTTCATCTGCCGGCAGAACGCCTGTCGGACACTTCCTGACACTGGTAGAGAGCGGCCGCGGACCGGGCCGCCCGCGCCATCCGCTCCCGTAGTTCCGGCGGGTCGAGGACCTCGGCCTCCGGTCCCAGCCGCAGCATCTGGTCGTAGGCGACCTCCTGGGACTCCACCGGCAGCCGCACCGTGACCCGGCCCTCCTCGTCCGGCTCGCCCGCCGTGTCGAGGGCCTCCGCCGCCGCCGTGCCCTCCAGCATCCGGGGCAGGCGTGCCACGCCTCGGGCGCTCAGCCGTACGGTGACGTGCTCGCGGAGCAGCGACCGGGCGAACTCGGCGGATTTCGCCTCCCAGAAGGCCGCGAGATCGAACTCCGCGTCCCTCGTGAAGCGCTCCTCCCCCGGCTCGGCCGCCTCGAACCGGTCCACCCGGTAGGCACGGAACCGCCGGTCGTCCGCGCGGGCGACGAGGTACCAGTGCCCGGCCTTGAGGACGAGCCCGTACGGTTCCACCGTGCGCTCGCGGGCCGCGCCGTCGCGCGCGTACCGGGCCCGCAATACGCGGTCCTCCCACACCGCGCGCGCCACGGCGCCGAGGAGCGCGGGCGGGCGCGCGGTGCGGAACCAGGCGGGCGCGTCCAGGTGGAACCGCTGCGTGACCGTCCCCGGGCCGTCGCCAAGGATCGCGGCCACCTTCAGCCGCGCGGCGAGCGCCTGACCGGCCAGCCCCATCTCGTGCAGCGGGCCGGGCAACCCGGCCAGGAGCAGCACCTCGGCCTCGGCCCGCTCCAGCCCGGTCAGCCGGGTACGGTACCCGTCCACGAGCCGGTAGCCTCCGGCCCTTCCCCGTTCCGCGTACACCGGCACGCCGGCTTCGGCCAGTGCGGCGACGTCACGCTGGACGGTCCGCTCGGACACCTCCAGCTCCGCCGCCAGTTCGGCGGCCGTCATCCCCCGCCGTGCCTGCAACAACAGCAGCAGGGACAGGACCCGTGCGGCCCGCACCGCTCACTCCTCGCGCCCGGCGGCGGAACCCGCCGGGGACAGGACGGCGACTCCGGCCCGGCGGACGGCCGCGTGGATCCCGTCCAGGAGGATGTCGAGCCCGACCTCGAACGTCCTTCTCGCCTCCCGCTCCAGAAAGGGCGTGGCGTCGTCCTCGGCCGGGGGCGCCGTGTCGCTCTCGAGCCAGGCCACCATCGGGAACCGCGTGAAGAAATCGGGCACGACCTCGCGCAGCAGTGCGGAACGGGTCTGCCACCACTCCTCGTCGGGCACCCCGGTCGCCGTGGCGGCCTCCCGTGACTCCGTGACCGTCTGGGCCGCTCCGCGTACGAAATGGAAGAGCGTGCCGACGACCCGCCGCACCACGGCGGCGTCCAGGCCGGTCTCGCGCAGGATGGCGAGCAGCGTTTCCAGCATGACGTACTCGTTGGGGCCGAGCACCGGCCGCGCCTGCGACACCTGGAGCACCCACGGGTGACGCAGGTAGAACTCCCAGGTGTCCTCGGCCCAGGACGTCACCGCCGGTCGCCAGCCCGCCTCCAGGTCGTAGTCGGCGGGCAGCTCGGCGAGTGCCCGGTCGTACATGAGGTCGACCAGCTCCCCCTTGTTGGGGACGTAGGTGTAGAGGGCCATGCCCGTACGCCCGAGGCGTTCGCCCACCGCGCGCATGGACAGCGCCGCCATCCCGTCGGCGTCGGCGACGGCGATCGCCGCGTCCACGATCACGTCGACGCTCAGGCCGGGCTTGGGGCCCCGGCCGCCCCGCGCGGCGCCGGACCCCGGAACCCGCCACAGGAGGGACATCGAACGACGTGCGTCACCCTGCCCGGCGAAGACGACCACTTGCAACTCCTTATGGCATAAAGTAATCTCTCACTCCATCTCTTTACGCCATAAGGATATCAGTGGCACCGGTGGGTTCCGCCTCGGTTCGCGTACGTGGCCGCCCATGTTTTTGCTGCTCATCACATTTTGGGAGGACTTATGGAGAAACCCCCGGTCATGTTGATCAAAGTCGTCGAGGTCGCGCGGATCACGCCGCACATGGCACGCGTCACCTTCACCGGGGACGGCCTCGCCGGTGCCATCGGCGCCGAACCCGATCAGCAGGTGAAGCTGTACTTCCCGCGCCCCGGGCAGGCCGTACCCCGCCTTCCCGAGCCGAGCGCGGACAGCGACGCGTACCGCTGGTACCAGGCGTTCCTCGAGATCCCCGAGGACGAGCGGCCGTGGATGCGCAGCTACACCGTCCGCGCGTACGATCACCGGCGCGGAACGATCGACGTCGACTTCGTCCTGCACGGCGACGCGGGCCCGGCGACCCGATGGGCGCAGTCCGCGAGCCCCGGTGACACGCTCGGCATGTTCGGCCCGTCGGCGGACTTCGCCCGGCCCGTCCCCCTCAGCGTGTCCGTCTCCGGGTCCGACTGGCTGTTGTTGGCCGGTGACGAGGCCGCGCTGCCCGCGATCGGCACGGTGATCGAGTGGCTGCCCGAGGGAAGCCGCGCGGTGGCCTTCATCGAGGTCGGCGACGCCGACGACGAGCAGCGGTTCGAGACGCTCGGCGAGGTGACCGTGCACTGGCTGCACCGGGGGCCGACCCCGGCCGGACGCTCCGATCTACTGGTCCACGCCGTACGCGACGCCGAGTTCCCGCGCGGGTCGGTGTTCGCCTGGCTCGGCGGCGAGTCGGGCGCGGTACGCGCCCTGCGCAGGCACCTCGTCGACGACCGCGGCGTCGACAAGCGGTCGATCGACTTCACGGGATACTGGCGACTTCGCCTGACCCAGGACGACGCCCCGACCGAGGAGGATCTCGCCGAGGCGCGGGAACGCCTCGCCGACGCCCGGGCCCTCCAGTGATCACCGTGCCCGCATGACCGCTGAGCTGCTCATCCTCCCCGCCCGCGGGACCCGGCCGCCGTCCGGCCCCTCCGTACGGACCGGCCGGGCCTGAGGGGGTACGACGCGGCGATGCGCGCGGATGCCGCCGGAGCCGACTAGCCTACGCATCTCGGGGCAGCCGAGCCCTCGGGGCGAGGCGGACAAGGAGCGGCGTGCTGAGGCGGGCGATCATCGTGATGGCGGGCGCGCTTGCCCTGATTCTCGGAGGGCACGGGCTCCTGCCGGACCTGAACGGGTTCACGCCCATCCTGGAGAGCCTTCTTCCCTGGCTGGGCGTCGGCGTTCCCGTCCTCCTGATCGGCGCGTTGTTCAGCCGCTCGTGGAAGGCGGTCGCCGCCGTGGCGCTCCCGGCGCTCGTGTGGGGGGTCATGTTCGGCCCGGACCTGCTGCGCACCCCTCCGGGCGGGACGAGCGACCTGTCGGTCGGCACCCTCAACGTGGGCGTGGTCAACGCCAGCTCGGGACGTGCCGTGCACGCCGTGGCGAAGGGCCGGGACCTGTTCGCGGCACAGGAGCTGACCCCGGGCGGTCCGGCGGCCAAGGAACTCGACCGGCTCTTCCCGCACAAGGCGCAGGTCAGCACCATCGGCCTGTGGAGCCGCTTCCCCATCGTCGAGCAGCGCAGGGTGGACATCGGCCTGGAGTGGACCCGCGCGCTGCGCGCGGTGGTGAAGACGCCCAAGGGGAAGGTGACCGTCTACGTGATGCACCTCGCCTCGGCACGGCCCGGCGCGACGGCCCGTCGTGACGAGACCCTGGCCAACGCCCGGCGCCTCGTCGACCGCGATCCGAGCGACCACCTGCTGCTCCTCGGCGACCTCAACACCGCCACCACCGACCGCGTGCGCTCGGGGCTGGTTCCGCCGCTCACCGACGCCCAGCAGGAGGCGGGCGGCGGCTTCGGCTTCACCTGGCCGTCGTCGTTCCCGATCACGCGGCCCGATCACATCCTCTACCGGGGCCTCACCGCGACCAGCGCGGGCGTCGAGGAGGCGACCGGCAGCGATCACCGCGCCGCCGTCGCCTCGCTCCGGTTGAACTGAGGCCGCCCATCGCCGCGCCCGCTCATGTGGTGCGGGCTCAGGCGCGGTGCAGGTACGCCAGGGTCTGCTGGAGCTCGGCCTCCAGGACGGCGCTCGCCTCGTCCACGTCGCCGCGCGTGATGGCGTCCACCAGGGCGGCGTGGGCCTCGTCGCCGTGGTCGGGATCGTTCTCGCGCAGCGCGAGCAGGTCGACCAGGTCGATCAGCCCCTGACGCAGGGCCGGGGCGAACTCCGCGAAGAGGTCCGTCAGCACCGGATTGCCCGCCGCCGCGACGACCGCGGCGTGCAGGGCGATGTCGGCGTCGACGAAGGCCGCGTCGTCGCCCCGCCCGGCCGCGCGGCGCGCGTCCAGCGCGGCGGCCAACGCCGTGACGTCGGCGTCGGTTCGGCGGGCGGCCGCCAGGCGGGCGGCCTGCACCTCGACCATCATGCGCACCTCGTACACGTCCGTGACGGCCGCGCGGCGCAGGCGGGCGGACCAGTCCTCGGCGGGTTCCGTGGCGACCACGAAGACCCCGGATCCCTGGCGGGCCTGCACCAGGCCGGCCCCGGCGAGGGCCCGCAGCGCCTCGCGCACGGTGGAGCGCCCGACGCCGAGGGTCGCGGCCAGAGCGTTCTCCCCGGGGAGTTTGGTGCCGACCGGCCAGTGCCCGCCGGTGATCTGCTCGCGCAGGTGCTCGGTGGCCTGTTCGACGAGCGGGCTGGGGCGGAGCGTGCCGAGCGGCATCCGGATGTCACCTCTCAGGTTGTCTGAGGACCTGTGTTGTGGTTAGTGTACGCCCATGATGTCGCGTGGTCTCCTTCTTGGCCGCCGCGGCGGGGCCTGAACCGACCGGCACCCCGCCGCGGCGCTCGCCCCTGCTGGTCGACTCACCCCACGACCGGCCAGGAGTCCCCGCCGATGACCACCCGCACCCCGTCCTCTTCCCCGACCGTGTCCCCGACCGTGTCCCCGGTCTCGCCTCCGTCGCCGACGGCGTTCCCCACCCTGCGCACGCCGTACGGCCCCGTTCCCGCCGACGCGCCGGCGTGGAACCCGCAGCGGCCGAGCGCGATGCCGTACCGGCGCTATCGGCCCGCGCACGAACGCGTCCGGGTCGTGTCGGAGGACGAGCGCGGCTGGCCGTCCCGGCGTATCGAACGGGCGCCCCTCTGGGTGCCGGTCGACCTGCGCGACGGCAACCAGGCGCTGGCCGAGCCGATGGACCCGTCGCGCAAGCGCCGGATGTTCGACCTGCTGGTCGCGATGGGCTTCAAGGAGATCGAGGTCGGCTATCCGTCGGCCAGCCAGACGGACTTCGACTTCGTCCGGCACCTGGCCGAGGCCGGTGCCGTACCCGACGACGTGACCATCGTGGTCTTCACCGCGGCACGCACGGACCTGATCGAGCGGACCTTCGCCTCCGTCGACGGCCTGCCGCGCGTGGTCGTGCACCTGTACACCGCGACCGCGCCCACCTGGCGGAACGTGGTGCTCGGACACGACCGGGCCGAACTGCACGCGCTCATCCGGCGGGCGGCCGAACACGTGGCGCGGATGGCGGACGCCCGCCCCGGAGCGCCGGTGCGGTTCGAGTTCTCTCCCGAAGTCTTCAACCTCACCGAGCCGGACTACGTGCTGGAGGTGTGCAACGGCCTGACCGCGCTGTGGGACGCCTCCCCGGACCGGCCCGTGATCCACAACCTGCCCGCCACCGTCGAGATCGCCACCCCCAACGTCTACGCGGACCAGATCGAGTACATGCACCGCCACCTGGACCGGCGCGAGGCGGTGATCCTGTCGGTGCACCCGCACAACGACCGCGGCACCGGCGTCGCCTGCGCCGAGCTCGCCGTGCTGGCCGGAGCCCAGCGCGTCGAGGGCTGCCTGTTCGGCAACGGCGAGCGCACCGGCAACGTCGACCTGGTCACCCTCGCCCTGAACCTCTACTCGCAGGGCGTCGACCCGATGCTCGACTTCGGCGACATCGACGAGATCCGCCGGGTCGTCGAGCACTGCAACCGCCTCCCGGTGCACGAGCGCCACCCGTACGCGGGCGACCTGGTCTACACCGCCTTCTCCGGCACCCACCAGGACGCCATCAAGAAGGGTCTGGCCCACCACGACCTGCGGGCCGCCGATCTGGGCGTCGCCGCCGGCCGGGCTCCCTGGGACGTTCCGTACCTGCCGATCGACCCGGCCGACGTGGGCCGCGACTACCAGGCGGTGATCCGGGTCAACAGCCAGTCGGGCAAGGGCGGCATCGCGTACCTGCTGCACACCCACCACGGGCTCGACCTGCCGCGCCGCCTGCAGATCGACTTCTCCGCCGTGGTGCAGCGCACGACCGACGACGGCGGCCGCGAGGTCACCGCCAAGGAGCTGTGGGACCTGTTCCAGGCCACCTATCTCGCTCCCGGGGAGGACGGCCCGCTGTCCCTGACCGGCTGGACCACGAGCGAGACCGCGCCGGGCAGGCACGAGTTCACCTGCGTGCTGGACGCCGGCGGACAGCGGCGCGAACTCAGCGGCGGCGGCAACGGCCCCCTCTCCGCGCTCGCCGACGCCCTGGCCTCCGCCGGTGTCACCGTCGACATCCTCCAGTACGCCGAGCACGCCACGGGGCAGGGGCCCGACAGCCCGGCCATCGCGTACGTGGAATGCCGCGTCGGCCGGACCACGTGCTGGGGAGCCGGTCAGGACACCTCCGTACTGACCGCGTCGGTGCGGGCGGTGATGGCCGCCGTCAACCGCGCCCGGGGACACCACACCGACCGCTGACCGGCTCTCGATCGTGCCCCTTCCGGTGCCGGTAGTCCTTTTCCAGCGGAATGCGCGACATGAGGCGATCGAGATCATAAAGGGCGCCGTGTTCGAGGGGCTCGACGAGCACTGCGTCACGACACCGCGGGCGGGCGGGTGCGCGTCGGTCTCCGTCGCCGTCGCCCGCGAGGACGCCGTCGTCCTCGCCGAGGCGTACGGCCTGGCCGACGGACGCGCGCCGGGCGGCCTCCGTACTTGAGTGCCCTCAACGACCCGCCCGTCTCAGGGGCGCGACCGTCCCATCAGCCGAGAACGCTTGAGCCCTGGGACCCAGGCTGAGCCCTTTTCTGGGCGCTCCCGATCGATGGTGGGCTTACCCGTGCTGCGGAGTGGATGGTCCAGTTTGCATAGGGATTTGCCTCGGCGATGTTTACGCGCGCTTACTGTCGGCTATGGTAGTGAATGCGACGATATGGGGTATTTGTTGTGAGTCCCTGTTGCAGCGGCCCGTGAAAATTCTCGCCGCCGGCCACCCGATCGGGAAGTGTCATCGTTCAGGAGAGAGAGTCTTCTGCGTTCAAAATTCGAGCAATGCTGACGAAGGGGCGCTGTTCTCCATGAAAAGGACAACGAGATTACGGATTTAGTCGCGTCCTGTCGTTGCGGTGCTATTCGCCATGACTGGAGCGGCTTCCGCAACCGAACCAGCGATGCGCCGAGCGGGTCCTGACGACGCAAGCCCTACGAGCCCGCACGGTGACGACCGGCACGGCCAAATCCCGCCTGGGTTGAAGGGCGGTCCCTGACACGGTGGGCGCTGGTTGGCGTAGAGACGCTGAAGTGGCCTGTCATCTTTCCTCAACCTCCGCTACCTGACTGAGGAGTATTGTGAGGATTTTCGCGCTTCCAGAACCGGGGAGAACCCCACGGCGGTCTGTGCTCGCGCTCGCGGTGGCCTTCTTGACGCTCGGCGCTCAGCACGCCGCAGCACCCGCGGCCCATGCCACCCCGCTCACGACCGCGAACGTCGTCGCGCGGCCGGCCCGGGGCAACGTGGTGATCGAGTGGAACCGGGCCCTGCTCGACATCGTGCGCAATCCGCACGCGGAGCCGTCCACCGTCCACCCCACCCGTAACTTCGCCATCATGAGCGCAGCCGTCTATGACGCGGTCAACGCGATCAGCCGCGCTCACCCCCTCTACGGCCCCAGCCTCACCGCACCACGGGACGCCTCACGCCCCGCCGCGGCCGCGGCGGCCGCGCACGACACCCTCACCGCCCTTTACCCGGCGCACAAGACCAGCCTGGACCGCCAGTTGTCCACCGATCTCGCCGGCATTCCCGACGGCCGCGCCAAGCAGGAGGGCATCAAGGTCGGTGCCCAAGCGGCCCGCGCCATCATCGCCCTGCGCGCGCACGACGGCGCCGACGCCACCCCGCCGCCCTACGCCACCACCGGCAAACCCGGCGACTACCGGTCGACTCCGCCCGCCTTCAAGGCGCCCGAGTTCACCCACTGGGGCAAAGTCACCCCATTCCTCCTCCGTACCGGCCACCAGTTCCGTCCCACAGCGCCCCCGACGCTGACCAGCCGTGCGTACGCGGCCGCCATCAACGAGGTCAAGACCATCGGCGCCGCCCGCAGCACCACGCGCACGGCGGAACAGACCACGCTCGCCAAGCTCTGGGGCGGCCCCGCCCAGAACTACTGGTACGACGTCGCCCAACAGGTCGCCCTCGCGCGCCACAGTGACATCGACCAGTCGGCGGACATGTTCGCCCTGCTCAACCTCACCCTCGCCGATGCCACCATCGGCATCTACGACGCCAAGTACACATACCGGTTCTGGCGGCCGATCACCGCGATCCGCCTCGCCGCCGACAACCCGCAGGTCAAACGAGACCCGGCATGGACCCCGCTTGTCACCACCCCTCCGGACCCGTCCTATCCAGGCATGCACAGCGACATCAGCACGGCCGCCGCCACGGTACTCGCCGGCTTCTACGGCGACCGCAACACCTTCACCCTCACCTCACCGGCCACCGCCAGCGGCCCCCGGCCCTACACCAAGCCCTATACCAGCCTGAGCGCCACCGCGACCGAAGCCGGGCTCAGCCGCATCTGGGGAGGCGTGCACACCCGGCTCGACCACAAGTCCGGCAACGAACTCGGCGCCGCCATCGCCCGCTACGCGCTCGGCCAGTCGAAGCTCGCCCCAGCCGTGCCGAGTTCGCCGACCGGAAAGACCCCGGCCGGCAGCGCCAGCCCCGCGAGCACGGGCTGAGTGCCGTCGTCCGGGGTAAGCCGCCATACGCACAACGTCGAGCGGAGTGTTACGACGCCGACGGCCGGGGTCTTGGGAGGGAGCAGGCGGACGTGGGAGATGCGCGGAGGATGCCACCCCGCCCGGCCCGGCTGCGGCTGGCGGCAGCCGCCGGGCTCGCCCTGGCCGTGACGGTGGCCTTGTACGCGTTCGGCCGGATACACACCCCGGACTTCGCCAGCAGCCTGTTCGGACGCCGCGGCGACGACGCGAACCTTCTGAAGGCGCAAGTCGGTACGGCGCTGCTGGTCCTGGCCTTCTACCAGCTCATATTGGCGCTGTGGATCTACCAGCGGCTACCCGGGGCCGGCGCCGCCCCCCGCCCGATACACCTCGCCCACCGCATCGGTGGAGCCGTGCTGTTCGTGCTCTCGCTACCCATCGCCTACCACTGCATCACCGCCTACGGAGTGCAGACGGACAGCGCCCGGGTCGCCCTGCACTCCCTCGCCGGCTGTTTCTTCTACGGCGCATTCGCCGCGAAGGTACTCATCGTCCGCAGCCGGCACCTACCCGGCTGGGCGTTGCCACTCGCCGGCGGCACCCTGGTCACCCTCATCGCGATCCTGTGGTCCTCAGCGGCGCTCTGGCAGCTGGCCCAGCCGTAGTTGGCAGTCAGCCGCGCGCTCATCGACGCCGTCAGGACTGGGATCCGCCATCGCACGGTCGTCGCCCGAGCACAGCGGCGACGTGGCTCCGCGCCTGGCATGCATAAGGAGGCAACGGCCCCGTCGGAGCGCACCGGCAATTCAGCGGATCCGCCTGGCCGCCCTACCGCCCAGGTGGAGGAACGCGGACGGCACCGGTGTGGAGTCGACGATCCAGTGGGTGTCGAACCAGAAGTCGTCGTCTCTGGCCGGTTCCCGGATCCGCTTGACCAGGGGCGACGCCGCGCGCAGGATGATCTTGAACGCCCTCTCTTCATGTCCGCTCCCGCTCGTCCGCCGCGTAGTCGAACCCGGGTCAGGCCGGGTCAGGCCGGGTCAGGCGGATACGTCGGCGAAGTAGGCGCGCAGCAGCCGCCGTGCCTGGTCGATCATCGCCGGGTCGCCCTGGCGCGAGGCGCGGAAGGCCAGGGCGAGCGCCACCGACGTGGCCTCGATGGCGAGCCGCATGACGCGATGCGGGTCGGCGATCGGAGGCAGCCCGATCTCCTCGACGGCGAACGCGTAGAGCCGGTCGGCCAGCACGTCCCCGCCTTCCTCCGTCTCGCCGTCGGGCAGGAAGGACGCGCCACCGGGGCGGGTGTCGGCGAAGTCGACCACGGTGAAGCCGGGGACGCTGCGGCGCATCTCGATGGTCTCCTCGATGACGATCTCGGCCGCCCGTGGCCAGGTGAGCGCGGGCTCGTCGGCGGAGCGGCGCCGCAGCCGCTCGATCAGCAGTTCCAGGTTGCGCATGGCGAGCTCGCGCATCATGCCGGGCTTGCCGTCGAAGAACTGATAGACCGTACCGCTCGGCACACCCGCGCGGCGGGCGACCTCCGAGGTGGTCAGGGCGTCGAAGCCGACCTCGTCCAGGAGCCCGGCGCAGGCGTCGAGGATCCGTTCGACCCGTTCGATGCTGCGTTTCTGGACCGGCCTGCGACGGATGCCGTGACTGGCCAACGTGATCCCCTCCAGGGTCTTAACATGACACCCCGTCATGTTCTAACGTGGCGCCCACTCACCTTAGGACAGGAGGGGCGTCCGTGGCCGATCGGCGCACCACACCCGAACCCGACTCTGGATGCGAGTCCGGTCACAACGCCGAACACGATGCCGAACCCGACGCCGAACCTGACGCCGGACGGGACGCCGAACCTGACAGTGAGCGCGGCACCGAACGGGACACCGCCTTATCCGAGGCGCTCACCTCATCCGACTCCGGATCGGGTGCCGTACCCGCGGAGCCCACCCGGAGGGTCTCCGTCGGCTGGATGTCCCTCCTCGCCATGGTCCAGATGGGGATCGTCATGGCCTCCACCACGGGAGGCCAGATCCTGCTGCCGTCCCATGTGGAGCGCATCGACCCTCTGCACAAGGAGGCGTCCCTGGCCGTGGTCTTCGCCGCGGGAGCCGTGTTCACCGCCATCGCCAATCCGGTGTTCGGCGCGCTGTCGGACCGGACCGTCGGCCGGTTCGGCCGCCGCCGCCCCTGGATCGTGACGGGCGCGCTGCTCTGCGCGACCTCCCTGGTCTTCCTCGGCGGCCAGGAGTCGCTGGGCGGACTGGTGGTGGGCTGGTGCCTGGCCCAGCTCTCCTTCACCGCGATGATGGCCACGGCGGTGGCGACCGTCCCCGACCAGGTACCCGTACGCCAGCGGGGCAAGGTGTCCGCGTTGGCGGGTGTGGGCCAGCTCACCGGGCCGCTGCTCGGCGGCCTGGTCGTGACGATGGCGGTCACCGGCCTGTTCCCCGGGTACGTGGCGGTGGCGACCCTGGTCCTCCTGACGGTGCTGCCCTTCGGTCTCCTCACCCCCGAGGCCCCGATCGCGCGCTCCCCCGGCCGCAGGCTGGAGCCGCGCGCGTTCGTCACCGGCCTCTGGATCAGCCCGCGCCGCCATCCCGATTTCGCCTGGGCCTGGCTGAGCAGATTCCTGATCAATCTCACGCTCTCGATGGGAATCGGCTATCTGCTCTTCTTCCTGAGGGACGCCGTGCGGTACGAGCTGCTCTTCCCCGGATCCACGGCCGAGCAGGGCGTGCTGGTCCTGGTGACGGTCTTCACGCTGAGCAGCGTCGCGCCGGGCCTGCTGGCGGGCTGGCTGTCAGATCGGATCGGGCGGCGCAAGCCGATCGTCTTCGTAGGCGGCCTGACCATGGGCGCCTCCGCGCTGGTGCTCGCCACACTGGCGAGCTGGCCTGCCGTCATCGCCGCGGCGGCGCTCCTCGGCGCGGGCACCGGGATGTTCGCGTCGGTGGACCAGGCCATGGTCACCCAGCTGCTGCCCGCCGCCACCGACCGGGCCAAGGACCTCGGGGTGGTAAGCCTGGCGAACTCGGCCGCCGGCGTCCTCGGCCCGGTGGTCGCCGCGCCCCTGGTCACCTCCGCCGGCGGCTACCCCCTGATGTACGGCGTCGCGGCGGCGTTCGCCGCGTGTGGCGCCCTACTCGTCTGGAAGATCCGCGGCGTTCGGTAGAGCGCGCGGAAGAGAGAGGAAACGATGCCCGACCCGACATCCGACCCGATGCCCGCCCCGATGGCAGGCCCGATTCCGGCCTCGATGGCCGATCCTTCGAGCGGCACCATGCCCATCCCCATGCCCATCCCCATGCCCGATCCCGCGGCCGGCCCGTGGTGGCGTGACGCCGTCGTCTACCAGGTGTATCCGCGCAGCTTCGCCGACGCCGACGGCGACGGGGAGGGGGATCTGCGCGGCGTGCGGGCGCGGCTGGACCACCTGGCCGATCTGGGCGTGGACGCCGTCTGGCTCAGCCCGTTCTATCCCTCTCCGATGGCGGACGGCGGCTACGACGTCGCCGACTACTGCGACGTGGATCCGCGGTACGGCACGCTGGCCGACTTCGACGCCCTCGTGGTGGAGGCGGCGGCCCGCCGGATCAGGGTGATCGTGGACGTCGTGCCCAACCACTGCTCCTCGGAACACCCCTGGTTCAGGGAGGCCCTGGCGGCACCGCCGGGCAGCCCGGAGCGCGACCGGTTCATCTTCCGCGACGAGCCCAACAACTGGCAGTCGAACTTCGGCGGCCGCGCCTGGACCCGCGTGGCCGACGGCCAGTGGTACCTGCACCTGTTCGACTCGGGACAGCCGGACTGGAACTGGCGCAACCCCGACGTGGTGGCGATGTTCGAGCGGGTGCTGCGTTTCTGGCTGGACCGGGGCGTGGCGGGCTTCCGCATCGACGTGGCCGCCATGCTGTACAAGCAGGAGGGCCTGCCCGACCTGCCGCCAGACCGCCAGAACGCCTACCTCGTCCCCGACGGCACGCCGGTGCCGTACGAGCACCAGCCCGAGTTGCTGGAGCTGTACCGGTCCTGGCGGAAGATCCTGGACTCCTATCCCTCCGAAGCGTTCCCCGGGCCGCGCGGCACGGTGGCCGAGATCTGGTTCGACGACGCCGCCAGGGCCGCGCCGTACCTCGCCGGGGACGGCCTCGCGCAGCTGTTCAACTTCCGGCTGATGCCGACACCGTGGTCCGCGGCCGAGTTCCGCGCGGTCATCGACGACTCCCACCGGCTCGCCGTCGAGACCGGCGGCTCTGTCCCGTGGGTGCTCGGCAACCACGACGTGCCCCGCATGGTGACCCGGTACGGCGTCGACCAGGCCCTCGTCCGCAACCCCACCCCCGACGTCCTGCTCGGCCGCATCGACGTGGACCGCGCGCTGGGGACCCGCCGGGCCCGCGCGGCGGCGCTGCTGCTGCTCGCGCTGCCGGGCGCCGCCTACATCTACCAGGGCGACGAGCTGGGCCTGCCCGAGCACCTGGCCATCCCGGACGATCAGCGCCAGGACCCGATGTTCGAGCGCACGGCCCGGACCTTCATGGGCAGGGACGGCTGCCGCGTGCCGCTCCCCTGGTCCGGTTCCGCCGCGCCGTACGGCTTCGCCGACCGGCCGGTCCGCACCTGGCTGCCGCAGCCGGGCGACTGGGCGGACCTGGCGGTCGAGCGTCAGCGGGCCGACTCCGGCTCGATGCTCGCCCTCTACCGGGCCGCGCTGGCGGAACGCCGCCGCCGTCCCGCGCTCGGCGACGGTGACATGACCTGGCTGGATCTCGGTCCCGACGTGCTGGCGTTCGGGCGGGAACCGGGCTTCGTCCTCGTCGCCAATCTCGGTACGGAGCCGGTCGAACTGCCCGCGCACGGCGAGGTGCTGCTCGCCAGCGGGCCGCTCGACGGCGACCTGCTTCCCGCCGACACCGCCGTGTGGCTGCGGACCGGCGCCTGAACGCCTCACCACGGGAGGACCATGATGATCTACGACGCGGACGCGCGGCTGTGGCTGCTGTCCACTCCGTCCAGCGGTTACGCCGTCCGGCTCGGCTCCGACGACGCCCCGTACAACGTGCACTGGGGGCGGCGGCTGACGATCGAGCAGGCGCGCACCCTGCCGCCGGACCGTGAGGAGCTTCCGGCCGAGGGCGGCGGACGGTTCGGCGCGGCCTCGCTCCAGATCCGGTACGGCGACGCCGTACGCGGGGTGGAGTGGCGCCACCTCGGCCACGACCTCGACACGGACCTCGACACGGACCTCGACACGGACCTCGACACGGACCTCGACACGGACATTGATACGGACGCGGGCGGTAGCGCGGGGGGCGAGGCAGGAGGCGGGCACCTGGCGATCCGGATGGCGGACCGGCACTACCCGCTGGAGATCACGCTGCACTATCGGGTGCGGTCCGGCAGTGACGCGATCGAGCGCTGGACCCGGCTGCGCAACGCGGGGAGCGAACCGGTCACCGTCCTGCGCTGCGACTCGGCGGCCTGGACGATGCCGCCGCGCGAGGGCTACAGGATGACCCATGTGGTCGGTGACTGGGGGCGGGAGTTCCAGGTCCGGCGTGGTCCCGTACCCGAGGCCGAGACCGTGCTGACGAGCAGGCGCGGGCACAGCGGCCACCAGGTGAACCCGTGGCTGATGCTCGACGCGGGCGACGCGACCGAGGACCACGGCGACGTGTGGAGCACGGCGCTCGCCTGGAGCGGGAGCTGGCGCATGACCCTCGACCGTGACCAGGACGGCCGGGCCGGATGGACCGGCGGGTTCGGCCACGAGGGGCTGACCTGGCGGCTCGGGCCGGGCGAGGAGCTCGAAACGCCCGTCTTCGCCGGCGTGTACGCGCCCGACGGCTTCGGAGGCACCAGCCGCCGCTGGCACGACCACATCCGCCGGCACGTCCTGCCCGCCCCCGACCGCGTCCGACCGGTGATCTACAACTCGTGGGAGGCGACCGAGTTCGACATCTCCGAGGCGCAGCAGATGGCGCTGGCCGACCGGGCCGCGAGCGTCGGCGTCGAGTTGTTCGTGATGGACGACGCCTGGTTCGGCGGGCGGACCGGTGATCACGCGGGGCTGGGCGACTGGTGGCCCAACCCGGACCGCTTCCCACGCGGTCTCACGCCTCTGATCGACCACGTGAAACGGCTCGGCATGAGATTCGGCATCTGGGTGGAGCCGGAGTCGGTCAACCCCGACAGCGACCTCCACCGCGCGCATCCGGAGTGGGTGCTGCACCAGCCGAACCGCGCGCGGACGGAGGTGCGCAGCCAGCTGCTGCTCGACTTCTCCCGCTCCGACGTCGCCGAGTGGGCGCACGGCTGGCTGGACGACCTGGTGACCAGGAACGACATCTCCTTCCTGAAGTGGGACATGAACCGCCCCTTCACCGAGGCCGGAGACGACGTCTGGATCCCGTACATCCGGAACGTGTACGCCGTCATCGACCGGCTGCGCGCCGACCACCCGGACCTGCTCATCGAGGGGTGCGCCAGCGGCGGCGGCCGGGCCGACCTGGGCATGCTGGCCCGTACCGACCAGATCTGGACCTCCGACAACACCGACGCGCTCCAGCGGGTCGCCATCCAGCACGGCTACACGCAGATCTATCCCGCCTGCACGATGGGGGCCTGGGTCACCGACAGCCCGAACCAGATCACCGCCCGCCCGTCCCCGGTCCGCTACCGCTTCCACGTCGCGATGGCGGGAGCGCTCGGCATCGGCGGCGACCTGCGTGCCTGGACTGAGGAGGACCTGAGCTGGGCGACGGCGCTCGTGGAGCAGTACAAGCGGATCCGGCCGATCGTGCACGGCGGCCGGATGTACCGCCTCGGGGAGGGCGCGGTGCAGTACACGCGCGGGCCGGAGACCGTGGTGTTCGTCTGGCAGCCGTCCGCCCTGCGCCGTGCCACCGCCCCGGTCCTGCTCAGGGCCCTCGATCCCGACGGGCTCTATCGCGACGAGGACACCGGGGTCGTCCACCACGGCGCCGTCCTGATGAGTCACGGCCTGCCCCGGCCGCTGCCGTTCGACACGATGAGCGAGTTGGTCCACCTCACCCGCGTGACCGCCCCGGCGACGTGACGTAAGGCGGGACGTAAGGCGGGACGGCCACCGCGGGATGTGCGGGCGCCTACCGGTCGGACCCCTGGTCCGGTTCCCCGGTCGGGAACAGGACCAGGGTCATCGGATGGGGCTGCGGTCGGCCCCGGGCGCTCCCGAGGTTCCAAGAACCGGTCGTCCCGCGCCACCGGGTCGGCCGCGTCCTCGCCCCTGGCGAGGCCTACCGGCGCCCGGGTCGCTGCAAGAAGGGCCCCGAACCGCGGCGCACGCCCACGGGGCGGCAGTGATAGCCGGGAACTACCTCAGGAACTCCCGCGCACCGCGCAACCTGGTCCGCAGCTGCCGCTGAGTCCTGCCACAGTCCAACCGCACATCGATCGGCCCAGGCACGTCCGTGTCGGCGCGACGACCGAACGGCAGGCGGGCCGGATCGAATCCATCACGCTGCGCGATAAGGCACCCGAGCTCGTAACGGCTTACCGCATCCGCTCCGGCAACGTGGTGCATCCCCGCATGGTCGGAGCGTGCCAGCTCCAGCAGGGCTGACGCCAGATCACTGACATGCACGGGGCAGCGCACATCGTCGGTGAACAACATCCCCTGCTCACGGCCAGCGGCCAGCGAGTGCACCAGGGCCTCGTGCGAAGAGCCGCCGTCCCCGACGATCAGAGACGTCCGTGCGATCAACGCCGTTGGCGTGATCACCTGCACAGCCACTTCAGCGGCCGCCTTCGCCGCCCCGTACGGAGTGATCGGATCGGGGACGCGGTCCTCGGCATAGGTGATCGCTCTCCCGGAGAAGACGGCATCGCTGGACACGTGCACCAGGCGTCCTCCGGCCCTGGAGGTCGCGATGGCCACATGGGCGGCACCCATCGCCGTTGTCGCCCAGTCGGACTGACGGAAGGCCGCGTTGACGACTACGTCAGGGCTGAGCACACCGATCAGGTCGGCCACAGCTTCACGATCACGAACATCGAGCCGCAGCCAGTCGACGCCCGCTACTTCTCCTGGCCGGGTCAGATACGTAGCGGCCACCGCATGGCCGTCCCGCACGGACAGCCGGGCGAGTTCGCCTCCGAGAAAGCCGCTGCCGCCGACAACGATGATTCTCATGGGCGGTCACCGTAGTGGATCACGGGTGAGACCGAGGGCCGCCCGAGTCTCAGGGTGCCGCGGAATCTCAGTGGCCGCCTGAGTCTCAGGGGCCGTTCCAGCCCGTTTCCAGGAGGTCGAAGACGGCGTCCATGGCCGTCCGAGGCTCAGGTTCGCCGGCGGCGAGGTCGGGGACCTCGAGGACGTAGCGGGCCAGGGCCCGCACCACCATGTCGGCGGGGTCATGCCCCGAGGCGTCGGCGATGGCCTGGGCGAGCGTGTCGTGACAGCGGGTCCAGAGCTCGCGCTGGTAGCCGCGGAGCGCCGGCGTGTTCATGATCAGCTCGGTGGTACGGCGCAGCTCGGGTGAGGGGTCGGTGGCGAACGGGCCGCGGGTGGCCAGGTAGGCGCGCAGGGCCCGCAGGATCGCCTCCCCGGGGGGACGGTTTCGTACTGCGGCGACCAGGCCCTCTGCCCGCTCCACGCCGTCGTCGAAGATCAGGCTTTCCTTGCCGTCGGGGAAGTAGGTGAAGACGGTCGTGACCGCGGTGTCGGCCTCCTCGGCGATCTGCGCGACGGTCACGTTGTCGTAGCCGTGTTCAAGGAACAGGCGCAGCGCGGCCTGGCGCAACGCCTGCCGGGTCTGCATCTTCTTGCGCTCGCGGCGGCCCAACGTCTCCACGGGCGGCAGCCTATCCGGATACAGAACGAGGATGAACATGCAATGGATTCATATCCGTAGTCATTACAACTTCGAAGTCATTACGTATACAGTGACGCCGAAGCGGGCGTTCGCAGGCCCAACGCGGGAGCCCCACCGCCAACACCCCATCACGATGGGTGTCAGTTGTTTCACTTAACGCAACATGGGCTCCGCTCGGCAAGACAAGGAGGCGACATGACTACAGCGATCGTCAACGCGCGCGTGTTCGACGGAGAGCGTGTTCTGGGCGAGCAGACCGTCGTGATCGACGGGCAGGTCATCACCCGCATCGGCGGTGACGCACCGGAGGGAGCGGAGGTGGTGGACGCGCGTGGCGCGACGCTTCTACCGGGCCTGTTCGACGCGCACGTGCACACCGACGAGGCGTCGCTGGCGCTGGCCCTGCGGTTCGGGGTCACCACCGAACTGGAGATGCAGGGCACCTCGACCAAGCCGCGCAGGGGCCACATCAGCGAGAACGACGCGCTGGCAGACGTGCGCTCCGCCGGGTTCGGGATCACCCCGCCGGGCGGACACCCCAGCGAGTTGTTCCCCAAGGACTTCCGTCCCGGCGGTGGCGGCCGGCCGGCCGGGGATCCCCCGGTGATGCCGTTCTCCACCACCCCGCAGGAAGCGGTCGCCTTCATCCCCAAGCTGGTCGCATCGGGTTCGGACTACATCAAGTTCATGGTGGACGACGGCTCGATCGAGGGCTGCCCGGGCCTGCCGATGCTCGACCAGGCGACGCTGGACGCCGGGGTCGCCGAGGCGCACCGGCATGGCATGCTCACCGTGGCACACGCCCTGACCGTGGACGCCACGAGAATGTCGATCGAGTCCGGGATCGGCGGGCTGGTCCACCTGTTCATGGATCGGCCACACGACGCCGAGATCATCGATCTCATCGCCGAGTCCGGCGCGTTCGTCGTACCCTGCGTGGTCCTGAACGCCTCCATGATGGGCGTCACCGGCGACGCCCTCGCCGATGACGAACGCGTGTCCTCCCGCCTGGACGAGGCGTGGATGACCACGCTGCGCAGCAGCTTCGGGCACTACCCCGAAGGAAAGCTGGAGCACGTGCTGAATTCGGTCAGGGCACTGCACGACGCGGGCGTCGACATCCTGGTCGGCACCGACGCGTCGGTGCCGATGCCGTTCCTGGGCGGCCTGGCCCACGGCGCGAGCGTCCATCACGAACTGCGGTATCTCGTCCAGGCGGGCCTCACACCGGTCGAAGCGCTCACCGCGGCGACCGCCACCCCTGCCCGGCGCTTCGGCCTCGACGACCGCGGACGCATCGCCGAGGGTCTGCGCGCCGACCTGGTGCTCGTCGACGGCGATCCCACCACCACGATCTCCGACACCCTCAACACACGAGCCGTCTGGCGCCGGGGCACCCGCCTGACCGCCTGACATCGTCTACGGCACAAGCACGGTCACGTCGCGGTGGCGGCCCCGGTCTCCTGAGCCGCCACCGCGTCGAGAGCACGTCGGCCGTCCCAGACCCCGGCGTCGACGATCGCCACCGCGTCCACCCAGGCTCCCTCGATGAAGAGTCGCTTCGGGACCGACGCGGGCAACTCCGCCTCGGCCGCGGCCGTCGTCTGCCGGCTACAACTGTTCGCCGAGCTTGAAGCCGCGCTCGACGTCGCCCACGCGGGTATAGGAGAAGCCGTCTGCGCCGACCGTCACTGCCATCTCGCTGGTGTGCGTGCGCTCCACGACCGGCACCGGGTTGCCGTCGAGGTCGAGCACCGTCGACGCCTCGGTGTACCAGCTCGGGACGACCGGGTTACCCCACCAGTCGCGACGCTGATTGTCGTGGACGTCCCACGTGACGAGTGGGTTGTCCGGGTCGCCGGTCCAGTAGTCCTGCGTGTAGACCTCCACACGATGGCCATCCGGATCGAGAATGTAGAGGTAGAACGCGTTCGAAACACCGTGACGGCCGGGGCCGCGCTCGATCCGGTCGGAGATGCGCAGAGCGCCCATCTTGTCGCAGATCGCGATGATGTTGTGTTTCTCGTGGGTCGCGAAGGCGACATGATGCATGCGCGGGCCGTTGCCACCGGTCATCGCGGTGTCGTGCACGGTCGGCTTGCGGCGCATCCACGCGGCGTAGACGGTGCCTTCGGCGTCCTCGATATCCTCGGTCACCCGGAAGCCGAGATCCACCATGTGCTTCGCCGCACGCGGGACGTCCGGCGTGACCTGGTTGAAATGGTCGAGGCGCACCAGCGCACCCGGGGTGTGCAGCTCGTAGCGCCAGGCGAGGCGCTCGACGTGCTCGACCTCGTAGAAGTATTCGATCGGGAACCCGAGCGGGTCCTGGACCCGGACCGCATCGCCGATGCCCTTGACGAAGCCCTCATTGCGGCGCTCAACGCGGCAGCCGAGCTCCGTGTAGAACGCAACCGCCTTGTCGAGCTCCTCGGGAGAGCGAACGCGGTAGGCGAACGCGGCGACAGCGGCCACCGGGCCCTGACGCAACACGAGGTTGTGGTGGATGAACTCCTCAAACGTCCGCAGGTAGATCTCGTTCTCGTTCTCCTCGGTGACGACGAGACCGAGCATGTCGACGTAGAACTCACGCGACTTCTTCAGGTCGGTGACGACCAGCTCCATGTACGCGCACCGGACGATGTCAGGCGCCGGAGCCTTCGGGGTGGGGATGTCCATGGTCATGGTGCTTTCCTCGCTCATTTCTGCGTCGTGAAGGACGTGGCCGCCTCAGGTCCGCGGCCGAACCGCGGCGTGTGGGCGTCGTTCAAAGTGATGTGCACGGCCTGCTGGTCCGTGTAGAAGTCGATCGACCGGTAGCCGCCCTCGTGGCCGAGACCGGAGGCCTTCACGCCGCCGAACGGGGTGCGCAGGTCGCGCACGTTGTTCGAGTTGAGCCAGACCATGCCCGCGTCAACGCCTTGGGAGAACGTATGGGCGCGCTTGAGATCATTCGTCCAGATATATGCCGCAAGGCCGTACTTGACGCCGTTGGCGAGCTTGAGAGCCTCCTCGTCGCTTTCGAACGGGGTGATCGCGACAACCGGGCCGAAGATCTCCTCCTGGAAGATCCGGGCGTCCGGCTGGACGTCGACGAAGACGGTCGGGGCGACATAGTTGCCCTCAAGGAAGCCCTCCGGGCGGCCTCCGCCCGCAACGAGACGGGCCTCGTTCTTGCCGATCTCGACGTAGCTCATGACCTTGTCGTAATGCTCGGGGTGCACGAGCGCACCGACCTCGGTCGCGGGGTCGTGCGGGTCGCCGACCACGATGTTCCTCGCGCGCTCGGCATAGCGCTCCACGAACTCGTCGTAGATGGATCGCTCGACGAGGATGCGGCTGCCGGCCGTGCAGCGCTCGCCGTTGAGCGAGAACACCCCGAAAACCGTCGCGTCCAGCGCCGATTCCAGGTCGGCGTCGGCGAAGACCACGGCCGGCGACTTGCCGCCGAGCTCCATGGAGAGGCCCTTGAGGTACGGCGCCGCGTTGCCGAAGATGATCTGCCCGGTGCTGCTCTCGCCGGTGAACGAGATCAGCGGCACGTCGGGGTGCTTCACCAGCGCGTCGCCGGCGTCCTCGCCGAAGCCGTTGACCAGGTTGAAGACACCGTCCGGCACGCCCGCCTCGCGGAAGATCTCCGCCCACAGCGATGCCGACAGGGGGGTGAACTCGGCGGGCTTGAGCACCACGGTGTTGCCGGCGGCCAGCGCCGGGGCGAGCTTCCAGGACTCGAGCATGAACGGCGTGTTCCACGGCGTGATGAGGCCCGCGACGCCCTTGGGCTTGCGGTTCACGTAGTTCATCTGGCGACCGGGCACCTTGTAGGTGTCGTCGCGCTGAGCGACGATCAGGTCCGCGAAGAATCGGAAGTTCTCGGCGGCGCGTTGCGCCTGGCCGAGCGCCTGCGTGATCGGAAGACCGGTGTCCCACGTCTCCAGCGCGGCGAGCCGTTTGTCCTGCGCCTCGACCAGGTCGGCCACCCGGTGCAGCACCCGCGAGCGCTGGCGGGGCGGCAGCTTCGGCCACGTACCCTCGAAGGCCCGCGTCGCTGCGGCCACCGCGAGGTCGATGTCTGCTTTCTTGCCGGCTGCGGCCTTGATGTAGACCTGGTTGGTGACGGGGTTGAGCACGTCGAAGGTGTCGCCGTCGACGCTGTCGACGAACTTTCCGTCGATGAAGTGCTGGATGCGATCTGGCAGGCCGTCGGGGGCGTGCTGACTCATGGTTGCTCCTGGGTCAGTGAGTCGGTGGATTGGGGGTCAGCGGTCGGCGTTGGAAGTGGCATGACGCTGACGGTCGGCCTGATAGGCCAGCACCGCGTTGAGCGTGCCGAGCCTGTGGTCACGAGCCGCGAGTTCGATGGTCAGTGGTGTCTGCCCGGCCTCGAGCAGCCGTAGGAGCGCCTCGTGCTCGTCGACGGACTCCCGCGCGCGACCGGGCACGAAGCCGAAGACGGAGTCACGGAGCACGGCCAGCCGCTTCCAGCCGCGGTGGACGAGGTCGACGATGTGCGGGTTGGGGCACTCCTCGAAGAGCACCGTGTGAAAGGCGAGGTTGAGCTCAGTGAACCGCTGCGGGTCGAAGTCCTTCAGGGACTCGGCCATCTGGTCGTTGATG
This sequence comes from Microtetraspora glauca, assembly GCA_001570385.1. Classification (GTDB taxonomy): domain Bacteria; phylum Actinomycetota; class Actinomycetes; order Streptosporangiales; family Streptosporangiaceae; genus Microtetraspora; species Microtetraspora glauca. The sequence continues at coordinate 185,155 of BBYL01000021.1, forward strand.
GCTCGAGCCCGGGCGACATGGTCGCCGGTGATGCGGGGTGCCGACAGCGCGGTCGCGGCGCCCTCCACGAGGGCGAGCGTCTGCATCGTGTGCAGGTACTCCTGCTCCTGAATGAAGGCGACCTGGGCGCCGACGTTTCGTTCGAAGGTCACCAGGCCCTCCGCCTCGAGCAGGCGTATCGCCTCGCGCACCGGAACCGTGCTGACGCCGAGCTGCCTCGCGAGGACATCGAGGACCAGGCGGTACCCGGGCGAGAACTGCCGGGTCTCGATCCGTTCGCGGATCCAGTCGTAGGCGATCTGAGACTTGCTCCTCGCCTGGGTCACGACTGTTCCTCCCGCCAGATCCGATAGCGCTGACGCCACTCGGCGTTGAGTGGGAAGAGGCCGTCGACGGGATGGCCCTCCGCCACCCGCGCGGCGACCCACGCGTCCTCGGCCTCCTGGTCGGCGGCTCCGGTGGCGACCTGTTCGACGAGTTGCTGCGGGATGACGACGACTCCGTCGTCGTCGCCGACCACGACATCACCGGGCACCACAGTGGTACCTCCGCAGGTGATCGTGGCGTCGACCTCCCACGGGACGTGCCGCCTCCCGAGCACGGAGGGATGAGCGGCCTGGGCGAACGTCGGAATGCCGATGGCGGCGACGGCGGCCGAGTCACGCGCGGCCCCGTCCGTGACGATCCCAGCGGCACCCAGCGTCTTCGCGCGCAGAGCGAGAACGTCGCCAACGGTGCCGGCAGTCGCGTCGCCGCGGGCCTCGATCACCAGCACCTCGCCCTCCGTGAGCGAGTCGAAGGCCCGCTTCTGAGCGTTGAAGCCGCCGCCGTGCGACTCGAACAGATCCGGTCGGTGCGCGACGAAGCGCAGGGTCCGCGCGATCCCGATCATCTTCGTCCCGGGGACCAGCGGGTGGACGCCGTCGATCGAGGAGTGCGGATAGCCGAGCTTGCGCAGTTGCGCGCTGATCGTCGCCACGGCGGCCGACGAGAGCTTGTCGCGCAGTTCGTGGGTCAGGACGAACGGTGCCGGCACGGTGACACCTGCTGTCTCGGCGTCGCCCCACGCCTCGATGCGCTGCAGGTCGTCGACATGGGGCTTCGCGCCGTACTCGGCGAACGGCGTCGTCCCCTCGACCACCCTGGTGACCAGACGGCCGGTGCTGGGCGCACCGGGGGCGGTCGGCGCGTCGACCTCGACCTCCACCACGTCGCCCGGGACCGCGACGGAGGAGCCGGCCGGCGTACCGGTCAGGATGACGTCGCCGGGCTCAAGGGTGATCAGTTGGGACAGGTCGGCCACGAGCGTCCCGAACGGGAAGACCAGATCCGCAGTCGTGTCGTCCTGCCTGAGTGCGCCGTTGACCCAGGTACGGACGCGCAGGGCCGTGGGGTCGACCGACGCTGCCGGGATCACCTCGGGGCCCAGCGGGGTGAACCCGTCTCCCCCCTTGTTGCGAAGGTTCGCCCCCTTGTCGACATGGCGGAGGTCGTAGACGCCCCAGTCGTTGGCGGCGGTGATCCCCGAGATCGACGCCCACCCCTCCTCGGGAGTGACCCGCCGCACCCGGGTGCCCACGATCAACGCGACCTCACCCTCGTACGCCAGGAGCTCCGTGCCGGCCGGACGCTCGATGACGTCGCCGCTCGCGGCCATCGACGAGATCGGCTTGAGGAAGAACGACGGGTACGCCGGGGTTCGCCCGCGCTGCGCGATGCGGGACGGGTAGTTCAGGTGCAGGGCGATGATCTTGCCGGGCCGTTCGATCGTGCTCACGAGGTCTCCCCGATGAACTCGGCGGCGAGCCTCTCGCTCCCGCGGGCGAGCAGTTGGACGTCGGCGCCGACGAGGATGAAGTCGGCGCCGGCGGTGAGGTACCGCTGGGCGAGCGCCGGCGCGAAGGCGTTGAGGCCGACCTTGACGCTCGCCGCTGCGGCGACCCGGAGGCAGTGCTCGACCGCGGCCACCACCTCGGGATGGTCCTGCTCGCCGAGCACCCCCATCGAGGCCGCCAGGTCGGAGGGTCCGATGAAGACGCCGTCGACTCCGGGCGTGGAGACGATCGCTTCGACGTTCCCGACCGCCTCGGCGGACTCGATCTGGAGATAGAGCGAAACGGTCTCGCGTGCGGTGCGCAGATAGTCGGGGATCCGGTTCCAGCGAGAGCCGCGCGCCAACGCGCTGCCCACTCCCCGAATGCCGCGCGGCGGGTACTCGACCGCGCTCACCATCGCCGCAGCCTGTTCCGCGGTGTCGACCATCGGGATCAGTAGGTTCTGCACGCCCAGGTCGAGGTACTGCTTGATGACGACGGGGTCGCCGACCGGCGGGCGCACGAGCGGGGTCACGGGGTAACCGTGGACGGCCTGCAGCTGGGCGAGAAGGGACTCCAGGCCGTTGGGGCTGTGCTCGGCGTCGACCAGCAGCCAGTCGAGCCCGCTACCGGCGCAGATCTCGGCGACCAGCGGACTGCCGCTGCATACCCACATGCCGATCAGTGGTCGGCGGGCCGCGGCGAGCGCCTCGCGGAAGGTCGGATCTACTCGAAGCGACACGTGATCGCCCCCAGGTCGCCGTAATCCGCGTGGACGGTGTCGCCGCGCTCCACCCACATCGGACGCGTGAACGAACCGGCCAGGATGATCTCACCGGCCTCAAGCGTGGTCCCGTGCTGAGCGAGCTTGTTGGCGAGCCAGGCCACACCCGTGGCGGGGTGGTTGAGCACGCCCGCGGCGACCCCGGTCTCCTCGATGGTCTGGTTCTTGTAGAGCAGGGCGCTCACCCAGCGCAGGTCGACCGCGTCGACCGCGACAGGGCGCCCGCCGACGACCATCGCGCCCATCGCCGCGTTGTCGCTGATCGTGTCGACGATGGTCCGGCCCCGCAGCTCGATGTGGGAGTTGAGAATCTCCAAGGCGGGGACGACATACTTGGTGGCGTCGAGCACGTCGAACAAAGTGCAGGCCGGACCGGTGAGCGGCTTGTCCAGCACGAAGGCCAGCTCGACCTCGACGCGCACGTTGGAGTAGTTGTCGAACGGCACCACGGAACCGTTCTCGAAGACCATGTCATCGAAGATCACCCCATAGTCGGGCTCGGTGATCCCGATGGCGGCCTGCATCACCTTGGAGGTCAAGCCGATCTTGTGGCCGACGATCGTGCGGCCCGCCTCGACCCGGCGTCTCGCCCAGAGCGCCTGGACGGCGTAGGAGTCCTCGATCTCCATCCCGGGGTTGCGGGCGGACAGGAGCGGCACCACGCTCCGCTCGCGGTCGGCGGCGAGCAGCTCATCGGCGATCTGCTCGATCTGTTCTTGCTGAAGCACCGTTACGCTCCGTGATAATTGGATCTGATTGCATACATTGCGTGATTCGCCTATGTGACGACCATGAGGATCAGGACGACGTTCAGCACTGCGATGGCCACGCAGACCGCCGTACCTACAACACGTAGAGCGGGGTTGTTGGCGAAGTCCCCCATGAGGCGACGCCGGCTCGTGTACCAGACGAGCGGCACAAGCACGAACGGGATTCCTACCGAGAGCACCACCTGAGTGAGGACGAGGGCCCAGGTCGGATCGACGCCGAGCCCAAGCACGATCAGAGCAGGGACAAGGGTCGCGAGCCGTCGCACGAGGAGGGGCACCCGGACGTGGAGAAGGCCGTCCATGACCGCCGCTCCCGCATGGCTTCCCACGGAGGTGGACGCCAACCCGGAGGCAAGCAGACCGACTCCGAAGATGAGACCCGGGACGACTCCGAGATGAGCGGTAATGGCGCGCGCAGCCCCCTGGATCGTGTCGACACCAGCCGCGCCCGGCAGAGCCGCTGCCGCGAGCAGCAGCATGGCGACATTGACGCCGCCGGCGACGACGAGAGCGGCCACGACGTCGAAGCCCGTGACCGTCAGCAGTCGCCTCGTACGTCGCGGATCGTCGCGGAAGCCATGACGATCGCGCACCAGGCCCGAGTGGAGGTAAACCGCATGTGGCATGACGGTCGCGCCGATCATCCCGGCGGCCAGTAGTACCGTAGGCGCCCCATCCAGACGGGGGACCAGGCCGCCGGCCGCACTGGACCAGTTCACGGGGCTCACCAACAAGCCGCCGGCGAATCCGATTGTGATCACCGCGAGCAGGCCGATGATGAGCATCTCGAAAGTCCGCTGGCCACGCCGGGAGTGGAATTCGAGCAAGACCATCGAGAGCACGCCGACGAGGATGCCGCCCACCAGAAGGGGCAAACCCAGCAGAATCTCAAGGGCGATCGCACCACCGATCACCTCCGCGAGATCAGTGGCAACCATGGTGACTTCGGCCTGCGCCCAATAGAGCAGACGCGCCGGTCGTGGCAGGCGGTCGCCAAGAATCTCGGGGAGCGTGCGCCCCGTGACCAGTCCCAGCTTCGCGGACAGATACTGGACGAGGACCGCCATCGCGTTCGCGAGGACGAGGACCCACACCAGCAGATAGCCGTACTCCGCCCCGGCAGACAGGTTCGCGGCGACGTTACCGGGATCGACATACGCGATCGCGGCGACGAAGGCAGGGCCAAGCAGCCGCAGCAGCTGACGCTCTGGCCGAGGGGTGACGGGAGTTCGGATGTCGGCGATCAAGGGCTCGGCAGTCATCACGTGAGCTCTGTCACGGCCGGCCGGGCAAAGATCCGTTCGTCCGCCGCCGGCGGACCGACGCTCGCGGTCAGGTCGGCGGCGCAATCGCCGGGATCCGCCGCCGTGAGATAGGCGCCCGCGCTCTCGCCGGTCATGCGCGGCGTGCGCGTAACTTCGCGGGCCGCCACGCGTCCTGTACCGGCATCGGCACGCAGCCGGTCCGCGAGTGTCCAACCCGCTGCCGTTGTGCCGTGGGCCACGCGTGCTACCTCCCCCATGCCAGTTGGCGCGGCGCAGGCCGCAGCCGCTGCGATCGATCGTCAGGAAACGTATACGATCCGGCATCAGAATGGAACCCATTAAACCTATTCAATACATCCAATACCCCCTACACCACCCGCCGGTGACGGGAAGGCGTCCTCCATCGGCTCGATGGGCGGCGAGACGGCCCGTCCCCGGGTGACGACGCCGCGAGGACGAGGAGGACGGCATGCCGGGAGCAGGGCGAGCCGACCTCGACTCGGGAGCCGGCGCTGGAAGTCGCCCGACTTCAAGCGGCTCTTCGGGCGGTCGCGCGCACGAGGCGTCTCCCCCGGGGTCACATGATTCGGACCTATTAAACATGTCTAATATGCACTACTGTGGCCGCTGCCACGTCACCATGTGGGGGGTGCCGCTGCCTTGAACTGGAAGGTCAGGATGAATCAAAGTGCCATCGAAGCGCCCGGCGGGTTCTCCGCTGTCGGACCCGAGACGAGCGTGATGGGGCCGCCCGCCGATCTCCATGGGCTCTTCGTTCGTGAGCCGCTTCGATGACGGTGACGCAGTTCGACCCATCGCTTGAGACCGGTGCGAAAGCGCAGACGTACCTCGCACTACGTGTCGTCACGCTGCACTGGGAAGCGGCAGGAATCGTGTCCGTCATACTCGGCTCGGACGACGGCGCGGCTCTTCCGGCGTGGACGCCGGGCGCTCACGTCGACGTCGAACTGGCGCCGACCCTGGTCCGGCAGTACTCCCTCAGCGGTGATCCTGCTGACAGTTCGTCCTACCGGATCACCGTTGCTCTCGAGCGGGCCGGCCGCGGTGGGTCGAAGCACGTCCACGAGCGGCTTCGGGTCGGCGAGATCCTGAAGGTGAGTGCGCCACGCAGCACGTTTCCCTTCGTCGACGCCCCGCGCTATGTCTTCCTCGCTGGTGGCATCGGCATCACTCCATTCCTCCCGATGACGCGGCGTGCCACTGCCGAGGGGAGGCCGTGGGATCTGTATCTCGCCGTCCGTTCACGCCACGCCATCCCGTTGCGTGACGAACTCGGCGACGGCAGCGGCACCGGGACCGTTCATGTGTTCGCCTCGGACGAGGGGAAGCGCCTCAACCTGCGCGATGCCGTCGCGCGAGCGCACCCGTCGGCGGCCATCTACTGCTGCGGTCCCGAGCGGATGCTGGTCGAGGTGGAGCAGCACGCCCGCGACCTCGGGCGCGAGGTCAGAGTGGAGCGCTTCCAGGCCAAGCCGTTGAGTGAGCCGTTGCGCCAAGGGACCTTCGTGGTGCGTTGCGGGCGCTCGCAGCAGTCGGTCACGGTCGAACCCGACCAGAGCATTCTCGACGCCCTGGCGAGTGCCGGCGTCGATGTCCCGTCTTCTTGTCGCGAAGGCGTCTGTGGGACCTGTGAGTTGGCCGTGCTCAACGGCGCGGTCGACCACCGTGACTCGATCCTCACCGACGCGGAGAAGCAAGCAAACGAAACGATGATGGTCTGCGTCTCGCGGGCCTTGACCGAGGAGTTGGAACTCGATGTCTGACACGACGACAACCCACGCCACCGAAGCCGCACTCGACACGGGAACCGCCTACGGGCTGAAGCTCGGCGCGCCGCTGAACGAGCTCGCCCAGGTCGGCCCCGGCACGCCGTACGGGGAGGTGATGCGCCGGTACTGGCATCCGATCTCGAAGGTCGAGAAGGTTACTACCACCCCGCGCCGCGTCAAGGTCCTGGGCGAGGAGCTCATCCTCTTCCGCACCGGCCGTGGCGAGCCCGCCCTACTGCATCCGCGATGCATCCACCGCGGCGCCTCGCTCTACTACGGAGGGGTGGAAGAGGATGGCATCCGCTGCTGCTACCACGGCTGGGTCTTCGATCCGACGGGCCACTGCTTGGAGCAGCCATGCGAGCCCGACCGCGGCCAGCACCGCGACAAGGTCCGTCAACCCTGGTACCCGGTGCAGGAGCGCTACGGACTGGTGTGGGCCTACATGGGGCCTGCGGACAAGAAGCCCGTCCTGCCCCGGTACGACGTCTTCGAGACCATCCCCGAGGGGCAGCATCTCATCGTCAACGACGCCGGTGTCGGCGGTGGTGGGCCGGAGGTGCTGGACTTCAACTGGCTGCAGCACTGGGAGAACGTGATGGACCCCTTCCACGTGCCGATCCTGCACGCGCGGTTCAGCGGCGAGCAGTTCACCCCGGAGATGGCCGTGATACCTGAGGTCACGTTCGAGTACACACCAGTCGGGGTCCGCTCGACACAGATCAGAAAGCTCGACGACAAGCGGGCGCTACGCCGGCGAACCGAGGTGATGTTCCCCAACCTCCGTGTCGTGCCCAGCCCCCGGCTCACGCCGGGCCAGACCAACCTGATCGGGTGGGTCGTGCCCGAGGACGACACCACCTTCCGCATCTTCACCCTCGCGCTCCACGAGGACCCCGACTTCCTGGTCAAGCTGCGCTCCACCTTCGGCGGCAAGCCGTGGGCCGAACTCAACGAGGAGGAGCACCGGCGCATGCCCGGTGACTACGAGGCGCAGAAGAGCCAGGGACCGATCTCCCTGCACTCCGAGGACCACCTCACCACCACTGACCAGGGCGTGGCGATGCTGCGCCGGATGATGGCCAAGCAGGTCCGTGCCGTCGCCGCCGGCAATGACCCGGTCGGCGTGATCCGCGACCCTGCCGACGAGGTCGTCAGCATCACCGGCGGCAACTTCTTCCTCACGCACGAAGAAGCGCTGGCGGAGGGACTCGTGGATGCCTAGCTCTGTCGCGCTCTTGGCCAAGTACACGCCGGCGGCTGTCACTTCCGGGACACCGCTGGCCGTGCTCGGCGTCGAGGGCGTCGTCGTCCTCGATGGCGAGGCGCACGTCCCGGCTCGGCTCGAGCATCTCTCGGCACGAGGAAAGTGGGTGCGCGACCTCCAGATACCCGATGGCACCCGCGAGGCCGTCGCCCACCTCGCACAGCGATACAGCATCGTCTGGGCTTCCGAGTGGGGACCGAACGCTCACCTCGCACTGGCCGACATTCTCGACCTCCCCGCCACCCCGTGGCCCTACCTGCCGTTGCAGTTCAACAAGCTCGCCGCTATCCGGCAGTACGCCGGCGGTCGCCCCTGGGTGTGGATCGATGACCCAGTCGTCGACCTGGACCCGCTGCCCGACGATCCAGGCGGTGTCGTCGTCCGGGTCGACCCCTCCAAGGGCCTGGTGGGCCTCGACCTATCCGCGATCGACGAGGCAGTCTTCCACGCGGCGTTTCGAAGAGCGTCTTCTCACGGAGCCTCGACGACGCAGAAGTCGTCGTAGACGGTCTGGTGGCGTCGGACGGCATCCGCGGTGGCGGTTCGATCTCCCGCCATGATCGCGGTGACCAACTCCTCATGGATCTCGAGCCGGACCGAGGAATTGGGCGGGATGCCGTCATCGGCGACATAGAAGTCGTCGTGTGACTCCACGTACGCCAGCAGATTGAGATAGACCGTCTTCAGGACAGGGTTGGGCACGATCTCCGCGATCCGGCGGTGCAGCTGCCAGTTGGCCCGCAGGCCGGCGACCCGGTCACTCCATGTCGCGCGGAGCTGTTCGAGCATCCGGCTGAGGTCGTCGGCGTCGGCTGCGGTCCGGTGCTCGGCGGCTGCCTGTGCGACGGCAGGCTCCAGCGCGTCGATCACCCGGACGCAGTCGATCGCGGTACTTGTCACATCCTGGAGGTTCAGGAATCCGTTAGCGATCACGGCCTGCGCCGTTCTCTGGGCGATGAAGACTCCACCCTGGGGACCGGTGCGGGTCGTGATCATGCCCTTGGCCTCCAGGACACGCACCACCTCGGCGATGGTCGTCGGCGCCACCCCGAATCTGCTGGCGAGCTCCGCGCGAGTGCCGAGTCTGCTGCCCACCCGGAGCCGTCCCTCGGTGATGCCGTCTTCGATCTCGGACGCCACAGCGTCAACGGCTGAGCGCCGACGTGGAACAGCTCGTGAAACAGACATGGTGAATCCAGTATCTCAGGCCAGTGGCGTTCAAGCAGCCGACACAAGACCGACAAGCCTCACCTCTTGATCGTCAGCCGAGCGCGGACCGGACCACGGGGGCGCCCGAGTGGCTGAGCGGCGAGGGCGGCTTGAGGGAGTAGGAGGGGCCTTGGGCAGGCGGCCCCCTCCTACTCCCTGCTCCGCTGCTCAGCCCTTGGGGGAGCCGAAGACGTCCTTGAACTTGGCGGTCATGGGGTCCCAGAGGGAGGTGATCTCTTCCGGGCCGGGGATGTCGAGCAGCTTCACCTGGTCCAGCGGCACCAGCCCCTGGACCGCGGGAGCGCCGGGCATGGTGGGCAGCGCGTTGATCCCGGCGAACGCCTGCTGCGCCTCCGCGGTGAACAGCCAGTTCATGAGCAGCTCGGTGGCCTCGGGGGCCGCGCCGTCCTTGAGCGCGGCGAAGTAGGTCGGGGTCGAGACGTTCCCGTCCTCCAGGGGGAAGGCGAACCCGATCGGCGCGCCCTTCGTCTTCGACGGGAAGTAGAAGTCCGACAACGTGGTCAGCAGGATGTCGAACTCGCCCCGGGCCACCGCCTGGTCGGCGATCTCCAGCGACGACTTGAACGTGACGTCCTGCGCCTTCAGCCGGTCCAGCCAGGCGTCGTCGATGGCGTGCCCGCCGTACAACCGGATGAGCGTGCCGGAGGTGGCGCTGGGCGTGGTGGCGTCGCCCGCCACGATCCGGCCCTTCCACTTGGGGTCGAGCAGGTCGGCCCACTTCTTGGGCACGTCGGCGCCGGTGACCTTCTCGGCGTTGTACTCGATGCCCCAGACCGTGGTGGTCGGCGCGTAGAAGACGCCGGAGTCCTCGCGGTAGGCCGGGTCGAGCGTCGCCGCTGTCGGCAGGTCGAGCGTCCTGAGCACGTCCTTGCGCTGGAAGTCGGGACCGCCGAGCAGGCTGCCGACATGCTTGCCGGATGAGCGTTCGGTGGAGAGCTTGGTCGACAGCTCGGGACCGTTGATCGCCAGGCCCTTGGTGGTGATCCCTGGGAAGCGCTTCTCGAACGCCTCCCACACCTTCTGGTACTGCTCCCAGCCCTGCATGTACGCGACGATCTTGGTGTCGCCGCCGTCCGTGGCCTTGGTGTAGAGGTCCTTCAGGTGGGCGGCCGTGGGCGCGTCCACCTTCAGGGGCGCGAGGTCGAGCTGGTCGGCTCCGACGGTGGTGCCCGCGGATCCGCCGCAGGCGGCCGTCAGCGCGAACGCGCCCGCGACGGCCATGGCGGAGGCCGCCCTGAACAGGTGCTTCATCGGTTCTCCTTGAGGCGCCGGCCCACGGCGCGGGCCAGCAGAGCGAGTACGGCGAGCGCTCCCCATACGGCGAGCAGCAACCCGAACAGGGCGGCCGCGGTGGCGGTGTCCCCCGATCGGTTCAGGTTCAGGACCTCGATCGCCACGGTGTCGACGTCAGGCGAGGCCAGAAGGAGCGGGACGGCGAGGTTGCCGGAGATGAGGATGGCGGCGACCAACCAGCCGTACCCGAAGCTGGGGATGAGCAGGCGCAGGATCAGGCCGAGGAAGGCGCGCACACGACCGGCTCCGGAGACCCTGGCGGCCTCCTCGAATTCCGGCGGGATCTGCGCGACCGACCCCTCGGCCGTACGCACCGCGACCGGGACGGCGGCGATGACCAGGCCGATCAGCATGATCCAGACGGTGGCGTAGAGCTGGTTCAGCCCGGGGACCGCGAGGAACGACCACATGATCCCCATGCCGAGCACGATCCCGGGCACCGTGACGGTCACCCAGAGGGCGCCCCCGATGTAACGGCTGACCAGACCGGGCCGCGTCCTGATCACCCAGGCGAGCACGACGCACAGGAACATGGTCACGAACCCGCCGAAGAACGCCAGGCCGAAGGTGGTGACGATCGCGTTGATCGTGTCCGGGTCGTCGAGCACCCTGCGGTAGTTGTCGAGCGTCCAGTTGTCGTAGAGCCCGAAGAAGGACTGGAAGCTGCCGATGTAGAGCTGGACCAGCGGCAGCACCAGGGCGAGCAGCGCGTGCAGCGCGATCACCGCCGTGCCCAGCCAGCGCACCGGGCCGAGCGACCACCGTTCCGTACGGTAGGACTTGCCGCTCATCGTGGTGTACCGCCGCCTGCCCAGCACCCTGGACTGCACCGCGATCAGCACCACGATGATCGCCATGAGCACCAGCGCGAGGCTGCTGGCCTCGGCGTACCGGCCACCGGCGTCACCGCTGATGTAGCGGTAGATCTCGGTGGAGAACACCCGGATCCCGGCGGGAAGCCCGATGATCTGGGGGAAGTCGAACGCCTCCAGGAAGCTCACGAACGCCATCAGCAGCGCCCCCAGCAGGGCCGGGGCGAGCAGCGGCACATGCACCCGGAAGAACGTGCGGACCTTCCCCATACCGGAGACCAGCGACGCCTCCTCCAGCGACCGGTCCATGGCCAGGAACGGCGCGAGGATCAGGAAGTAGTTGAACCCGACCGCCTTGAGCACGCACACGAAGACCAGACCGGGCCACGACGTGATGTCGACCGGCCCCTGATCCGCCCCGGTCACCGCCATGATCACCTGGTTGACGAGCCCCACCCGCGGGTTGCCGAGCATGTCCCAGGAGATCGCGAAGAACAGGTTCGGGCTGACCATGGTGAGCAGCATCAGCGGCGTCACCAGCCCGCGCAGCGGCACGTCGGTACGCGCGACCATCCAGGCGAAGACCGCCGCGATCAGCATCGACAGTATCGACACGACGCCCGCGAGCAGGACCGACTGGCCGAGCACCGCGAGCGTGCCGGGATCGGAGAGCGTCTCCACAAAGGGGCCGGCCGTCCAGGTCCCGCCGGGATCGCTGATCAGCCCGTCGTGGAACGCCGCCACGGCGATCATCGCCACCGGCCACACGAACAGCACCGTGCAGAGCACCGCCAGCGCCCACGCGCCCGGCCCGATCTGCCGCGCCCGCGCGACGAGTCGGCCGGGGAAGCGGCCGGGGAAGCGCCGCCGCACTCCGGGGTGCGGCGGCGCCCCGGCGGTCACGCGGCCACTCCCGCCGGCGTTCCGGCCCGGCCGAGCACCACGGCGTGCGCGGCGGTCAGGGCGACCGCGACCCGCTCACCCACGCCGGGGACCCCGGCGCCGTCGTCGACGTGCCCGTGGGACACAGTGAGCGGCAGCCCCTCCGCGTCCACCGTCAGTTCGGTCCGTCCGCCGAGGTAGACGGCGTCACGGACCACGGCCCGGCGTACGCCGGGCTCCTCGCCCGCGGCCCCTTCCGGGACCAGCCGCACATGCGCGGCCCGTACGGCGATCTCGACGGCGGAGCCCGACGGGCCGGGCGGCGGCCCGGCGACCCGCAGGGGCGGCCCTCCGGGAGCCGGATGGAAGGCGAACCCGGTGTCGTCGGTCTCCCCCACGGTCCCGTCGAGGAGGTTCTCGAACCCCATGAAGTCCGCGACGAACCGGTTGGCCGGTCGGGTGTAGACCTCCCGGGGTGTGCCCTCCTGCTGCACCGCGGCCTCGCTCATCACCACGACCCGGTCCGAGAGCGCCATCGCCTCTTCCTGGTCGTGCGTGACGTAGACGGCCGTGGTGCCGATCTCGCGCTGGAGCCGGCGGATCGCGGTGCGCATGCCGACCCTCAGCTTGGCGTCGAGGTTCGAGAGCGGCTCGTCGAAGAGCATGAGCCGGGGGTGCGCGGCCATCGCCCTGGCGAGCGCGATCCGCTGCTGCTGTCCGCCGGACAGCTCGCCCGGGTAGCGCCCGGCGCGGTCGGCCAGGCCGACCGCCTCCAGCATCTCGGCCACCCTGGCCCTGCGCTCGGCCGCGCCCATGCGGGCCGCGCGAAGCGGGTAGCCGACGTTGGCGCCGGCCGTCAGGTGCGGCCAGAGCGCGTAGCTCTGGAACACCATGCCGACCTGGCGCCGCTCCGGCGGCACGCATACGCCGCGCGCGGCCGAGTAGACGGTGTCGCCTCCGATGGTGATCTCACCCTCGGTCGGCGTCTCCAGGCCGGCGAGGCAGCGCAGCGTGGTCGTCTTGCCACAGCCGCTGGGGCCGAGCAGCGTCAGGAACTCACCGTCGGGGATCGCCAGCTCGACGTCCCGGACCGCGGTGAAGTCTCCGAAGCGCTTCACCAGCCCGGTGATCCGGACTTCCGCCATGCCCGCTCCACTCAACCAAATAGATGTCAATTCCGTGATGTCGCGGCCCGGTGGGAGAACCGCGGTACGGCTCGTCACGTGACCACGCGACGCCGCCGGGGTGCGGCCGGTGATGCGGCCGCTGACGTCTCAGGCGACGCCCCGGGCCATGCCTTCGGGCAGGCCGACCACGCTCTTGACCTCGAGGAACTCCTCGATGCCGTAGCGTCCGCATTCGCGGCCGACGCCCGACCGCTTGTAGCCGCCGAAGGGCGCCGCCACGTTGAGCCCCGCGCCGTTGACGCTCACCATCCCGGTACGCAGGCGACGGGCCACCGCCAGCGCCCTGGCCGGGTCGGCCGACCACACCCCGCCGGACAACCCGTACTCGGAGTCGTTGGCGATGGCGACGGCCTCGTCCTCGGTGGCGTAGCTCATGATCGAGAGCACCGGACCGAAGATCTCCTCACGCGCGATCGTCATCTCGGGGCGTACCCCCGAGAAGATCGTCGGCGTGACGTAGGCGCCCGGCCCCTCTATCGGGGTGCCGCCCACGAGGAGCCGCGCCCCCTCCGCGATCCCGGCCGAGATGTAGTCCTGGACGATCCGCTGCTGCCGCCGCGACGCCTGCGGGCCGAGCCTGGTGGCGGGATCGGACGGCGGGCCGGGAACCCAGCCGGACGCGGCCGAGACCGCGAGCCGTTCCACCTCCTCCAGCAGGTGCTCGGGGACGAGCAGCCGGGTCAGCGCGGCGCAGATCTGTCCCGCGTTCGCGAAGCACCCGCCGACCGCCTGCGGGACGACGGACGCCAGGTCCGCGTCGTCGAGCACGATGCCGGCCGACTTGCCGCCGAGTTCCAGCGTCACCTTCTTGATCGTGCGGGCGGCCAGTTCGGCCACCCGTGCTCCGGCCCGGACGGATCCGGTCAGCGTGACGACGTCGACCAGCGGATGCGCCACGAGCGCCTCCCCGGTGACCGGCCCGTCGCCCGGCACGAGGTTGAACACGCCAGGGGGCGCCCCGGCGGCCTGGACGATCTCGGCGAAGACGTAGGCGTCCAGCGGCGTCAGCTCGCTCGGCTTGAGTACCACCGTGCACCCGGCCACGAGAGCCGCGCCCACCTTGAGCGCGATCTGGTGCAGCGGGAAGTTCCACGGGGTGATCGCGGCGACGACGCCGGCGGGCTCACGCAGGACCAGGGCGCCACCGACGGACTCCTCGGCGAAGTGGTCACGCCCGGCCTTGACGATCTCGTCGAGGTCGGCCAGCGCCACGCCGAGCTGCGCCTGCCTGGCGAAGGTGATGGGCGTACCCATCTGGAGGGTGAGCAGCCCGGCCAGCTCCTCGCGCCGCTCCTCGACTCCCGCCCTGATCCGCTCGACCATCGCGGCCCGCTCCGCCATCGGCACCTGGGACCAGCTCGGGAACGCCGCCGCGGCGGCGCGTACGGCGGCGTCGACGTCCTCGGCCGAGGCGATCGGGACCCGTCCGGCCACCTGGCCGGTGGCCGGATCGACCACGTCGAGCGTGCGGGGAGTGGCCAGGGCGTCGGAGGTGTCGTCGCCGCGCGGGGCGGTCCACGCGCCGCCGATCAGCAGGTCGTCACGCTGGATCACGGTGCCTCCAGGGGTGCGGGGCGCGGGACGCCCTCGTGGATCAGGTGCCAGGGGCCGGGGAACTCCCCGACGGGTGCCTCGACGAGCACCGGCTCGCCCGCGGTGAGCGCCTCCTTCAGCACCACCTCGAGCTCCTCGGGGCCGTTCGCGCGGGCCGCGGCGATGCCGAAGGAATCGGCGAGCTTGGCGTAGTCGGGGTTGACCAGGTCGGTGGCGAAGTAGCGGGCGCCGAAGCGGTTCTTCTGGATGCGCCGCACGTTGCCGAAGAAGCCGTCGTTGAAGACCACCGTCACCGTGGCCAGGCCGTACTTCTTCGCCGTGGAGAGCTCCTGGAGCGTCCAGGAGAAGCCGCCGTCGCCGGTGATGGAGACGACCGGCCGGTCCGGGTCCGCCGCCTTCGCGCCGAGCGCGGTGGCGAAGCCGTACCCCAGGGTGCCCTGGTAGCCGGGGGTGAGGTAGGTGCGAGGCCGGTAGACGGGAAAGCAGGTGTTGGCGGCGTAGCCGATCTGGGTCAGCTCGCTGACCAGCACCCCGTCGTCCGGAAGCGCGGCGCGGATCGCCCGGAGGTAGGCCCGCTGCGGGGCGATGTCGGCGTACTGCTCCTCCAGCCAGGCCCGCGCGGCGTCGAGCTCGGCCGTGCGGGACTCGCGGGCCACTCCGCGCAGCTCCTCGGCCAGCGCCGCGAGCGCGAGGCGCGCGTCGCCGTGCACCGCGAGGTCGGGCGTACGCGGCTCGCCCAGGTCGGCGGCCTCGGCGTTGATCAGGACCAGCCGGGCGCCGGCCGTGTTCACCTGCTCGCTGAAGGCGGTCACGAAGCGGGTGCCGACGGCGAGCACGACGTCGGCGTGCTCGCGCAGCCGGCGGAACGCCAGCGCGTCGAACGCGAGCGGGTGCCTGGCGGAGATCGCGCCGCGGCCGTTCTCGCTCACCACGACCGGTGCGTGGAGGATCTCCGCCAGCTCGCGCAGTTCCTCCGACGCGTCGGCGGCGATCACACCGCCGCCCGCGTAGATCACCGGCCGCTGGGAGCCGCGCAGCAGCTCGGCGACGGCGTCGATCAGCTTCCGGTCGGGTACGGCGGGCGCGTGCGGAGCCGCACCGGGGATCTCGACGTCGGCGGTCGCGCCGAGCACGTCCGGCGGGATCTCCAGGCCGACCGGGCGGGGCCGGCCGGAGCGCAGCTCGGCGAAGGCGCGGTGGACCATGCCGGGGATGTCCTCCGGCCTGGTCGCGAGCCCGCTCCACTTGGTGAGCGAGCGCAGGATGCCGCTCTGGTCGGGGATCTCGTGCAGCGCACCGAGCCCCCTGCCGATCGCCCCCGAATCGATCTGCCCGCTGATGTAGAGCAGCGGCGAGGAGCAGGCGTACGCCGTGGCGAGGCCGGCCAGGCCGTTCAGCATGCCCGGTCCCGGCACCACCATCGAGACGCCGGGCCGCCCGGTGGAGCGGGCGTAGCCGTCGGCCATGTAGGAGGCGGCCTGCTCATTGCGCGCGCAGGTGAAGGCGATGTCGTCGGCCACGTGGTAGAGCGCGTCCGCGGCGTGGTCGAGTTGCACGCCGGGGATGCCGAATATCTGGCTGACGCCGTTGGCCGCCAGGGAACGGGCGAGAGCCTCGCCGCCCGTCATGTTCATGGGTCTCCTTAGGGAAGTTCATCGGTCGAGGACCAGGCGCGGCGAGCGGCAGCGGGCGACGCGGATGAACATCGTGTCGCCGGCGGCTCGCGTTCAGGCTGAGAGCCGGCGCTTTTCTGCCAGTGCGCGTTCAGCGGGACATAGGTGTCCGCGCCGCGCTCACGCGCCCGGCGACCGAGCTCGACCAAGCCAGCCGTCCGCGGCGTTCTGCCGGACGCCCTCATGCCTGGTGTCAGTGTTCAGCGACAGCCGGATCGACGGCCCGTGCGCGATCTTCGTCACGAGGACGATCGAGCCCATCGCGCACCTCTTCCGAACCGAGCCGACCCCGCAAATCATGTATATGGTTATGGCTGTTCTGGGAGGGTGTCAACCATTTGTATGGTTTCTATGGATGAGGACGCGTGGAAGACGCCCCGCCGCGCGACGAACGATCTACAGTTGACGGGTCGCCGCACACGGGAGAAGCCGGAATGTACGACGCAGACACGGTCACCGAGGTGACCTTCGACCGCACCGACGCGCGGTCGTCGATCGCCGAGACGCTGGTTGAGCGCCTCGAAAACGCGATTCGCCGCAACCGCCTCCTGCCCGGCCACCGCCTGGGCACGAAGGACGAGCTCCGCCAGCAGTTCGGCGTCGCTCCGGCAACACTGGCCGAGGCGATCCGTGTGCTGCGGTTGCGCGGCGTGCTGGACGTGCGCCCGGGGCCGGGTGGCGGCATCTTCGTGGCCGAACAGTCACCACTGGTCCGGCTCGGCCACGACATGCTCCAACTCGGCCACGACGGTGCGTCGGTGACACACTGCCTGGCCGTCCTGGACGTGCTCGACCAGGAGGTGGCGCTCGACGCGGCCGCCCACCGCACCGAACGGGACATCGACGAGTTGGTCGAGATGATGGAGCAGCTGCGGCGATCCTGGCCGGACGCGGCCGAGGCCCAGCGCCGCAACTGGGACCTGCACCGCCGCCTCGCCCTGATCTCCCCCAACATCCTGCTGCGGACCATGTACACCCGGCTGGTCGACTACATCAGCAGAGACCTGTCCTCTGCCATAACCGCGGAGGACTTCCGCAAGGGCTCCGACGACCGGCTCCAGGTGCACGTCGACCTGGTCGAAGCGGTCATCCGGGGCGACCAGCGCGGCGCCGAGGCCATGGCCCTGCGCCACCGCGGGCTGACACGCGACGACCGCTGACCTCGGGGACCTCGAGGACCCGGAAGGGGCCGGCGCCGAACGGGCGCCGGCCCCTTCCGCGTCTTGCCCTTCTACAAGAATCATTATATAGATTTACGTGATTTTGTTCTCTGTGAGAGGAGTGAGATGACCGTCAAGCACCGCGCCGCCATCGACGAGCTGGTCTCCTACAAGCCGGGCCGGGCTCCTGTGGCGGGCCGTCCCCAGGTCAAGCTCTCTTCGAACGAGATGCCGTTCGGACCGTTGCCGACCGTGCTGGATGCGATCTCGCACGCCGCCGCCACGTTGAACCGCTACCCCGACTTCCACCGCGTGGAACTGACCGAGGCGCTGGCGAGGCGGCATGACGTGGATCCGTCGCAGGTGGTCGTGGACAACGGCTCCGGCGCGCTGCTGCAGGTCCTGGCCTCGGTCATCGCCGGTCCGGGCGACGAGATCCTCTACGCGTGGCGGGCCTTCGAGAGCTACCCCATCGTGACCGCGGTTTCGGGAGCCACCGCGGTCGCGGTCCCGCTGGACGACCAGTACGCCCACGACCTGCCCGCGATGGCGGCGGCGATCACCGACCGAACCCGCATGGTGATCATCTGCAACCCGAACAACCCGACCGGCACCGTGGTCTCCCGGGTCGAGTTGGAGAAGCTGCTCGACGCGCTTCCCGACGACGTGCTCGTGGTGCTGGACGAGGCCTACCAGGACTTCGTCACCGACCTTAGCTCGCCGTGCGGCATCGACCTCGTCGGCGAGCGGCCCAACGTCGCCGTGCTACGCACGTTCTCCAAGGCGTACGGCCTGGCCGGGCTGCGGGTGGGGTACTGCGTGACCCGGCCGGAGACGGCCGACCTGATCAGGAAGTCGATCGTCGGGTTCTCGGTCTCCACCTTGGCCCAGGCCGGTGCCCTCGCCTCGCTGGCTCCCGAGTCCGCCGTCGAACTCAAGCGGCGCATCGCACACGTCGTCGCCGAGCGCACCCGCGTGACCGACGAACTGATCCACCTGGGCGTCCCCGTCGTGCCCAGCCAGGCCAACTTCGTCTTCATGCCGATGCCCGACGGCCCGGCCATGGCCGCGGCGTTCGAGGAGCGCGGGGTCATCCTCCGCGCGTACGGCACGGACGGGCTGCGCATGACGATCGGCGCGACCGAGGAGAACGACCGCTTCCTCACCCTCGCCGCCGAACTGCTGCGGCGGTCCTGACCTCGCGGGCGCCGACGCCCCGGGCAGTCCGCTCGCGGGTCGTCGGCGCCGAAGGTGGGACAGCAGGCGGTCGTCACGCCGACCTCGCGGCACAACCTACGCCGAGCCGCTCAGCCCCGAGCTGTGACGTGGCGCAGCGCGAGTGCGGCAAGCGCCACAGCCTGGTCGGCGAGCACGCCATCGTCGAAAACCGCACGAGGCGAGTGGTTCATCTCGGCCTGCGCCGGATCGACGTGGGACGGCGTCGCCCCCAGGAACACGAAGGCTCCGGGCACCTCGTCGAGCACGAACGAGAAGTCCTCCGAGGCCATCACCGGCGACTCGAGCCGATGCACGCGGTCGGCCCCGAAGGTCTCGGCCAGCGTGTGGATGGCGACTTCGGCGCGCTCCGCGTCGTTGACGGTGACCGGATAGACGATCTCGAACTCCGTCTCAGCGCGGCAGCCGTGGGCTTCCGCGATACGCGTCGCGAGCGCGGGCAACTCCGTGGCCAGGCGTTCGGACGACGCCTTCGACATGGTGCGCACCGTCCCGCCGAGCTCCGCATGCTCCGGGATCACGTTGAGCACGTCGCTCGCCGCGAGCTTCGCCACCGAGATGACGACCGGATCGAACACGGAGACGCGACGGGTGACGTACGACTGAAGCGCGAGCACGATCTCAGCGAGCACCGGTACCGGATCCACGGCCTCGTGAGGGCGCGAACCGTGTCCGCCGCGCCCGATGACCCGCACACGCAGCACGTTCGCACCGCCCATGAGCGGACCGGGACGCGTGGAGAATGTGCCGGGCGCACCGGGGAGAACGTGGATGCCATACGCCGCCTCGACGCGCTGCCCGGCCGCCTCGAGAACGCCCTCGTCGATCATCAGGGGCGCGCCCCCGCCCGCTTCCTCTCCGGGCTGGAACATGAAGACGACGGAACCGCGGATCTCGGATCGCCGAGCCGCGAGCAGCTGCGCCGCACCGACGAGGCCGGCGACGTGCAGATCGTGGCCGCAGGCGTGCATGGCACCGTTCTGCGACGCGAACTCCAGTCCGGTCTCCTCACGGATCGCAAGGGCGTCCATGTCCGCCCGCAGCAGCACCGAGGGGCCGGGCCGGTCTCCGCGAAGGACGGCGGTCACGGAACTGAGGCGCTCACCCGTGCGGATCTCAAGCTCGAGCGGCTTGAGCATCTCGATGATCGCCGCCTGGGTGCGGGGCAGGTCGAAGCCCACCTCGGGTTCGCGATGCAGACGGCGTCGAAGTGCGATGAGGCCTTCGGCGAGTCCGGCGGCGTCCTCGCGCAGCGACTCGGGCGTCGACGCGCTCATCGCCCGGCCCACCGATCCGCCACGATCGGCGCGCCGCTCTCGACTCGGTAGACCTCACGTCCGTGGATGTGCACGCGCTCAACGGTCGAGCCGACCTCGAGCGGGTCGCCACTCCACACGACGACATCGCCGTCGCGGCCTGGCTCCAGTGCGCCGACCCGCTCGTCGAGCCCGGCGATCTCAGCCGCGACCGAGCTGATCGCCGAGATCGCCTCGTCCCAGGTCAGTCCGGCTCTTCGGGCGACGGCTGCCTGGAGAACGAGAGCATCGATCGGCACCACCGGGTGGTCGGTGCAGATGGCGGTGCGGACGCCGGCCCGCGTCAGCGCGACGAGATTGTTCACGGACGCCTCGCGGGTCTCGACCTTGCCTCGGGTGCTGAGCACTGGACCGAAGATGACGGGCACGTCGCGTTCGGCCAGCTCGGCGGCGAGCCGGTGGGCCTCAGTGCCGTGGTTGAGCACGAGGCGAAGGTTGAACTCGTCGGCGATCCGCAGTGCGGTCGCGATGTCGTCGTGGCGGTGCACGTGCTGGTCCCACACGAGGTCGGCTGCCAGTGCGGCGGCGAGCGCCTCCTTGCCGAGGTCGCGTGCGAAGAACTCGCCCTTCTCTTGGGCGTCGGCCCGCCGGGCGGCGTACTCGCCCGCCGCGATGAGCGCCTTCCGGATGACGAGCGCGACGCCGAGCCGGGTGCGCGGCAGCTGACCGCGCTCCCCCCAGGCGTGCTTGGGGTTCTCGCCCAGGGCCGACTTCATCCCGACCGGATGCTTCACGACCTGCTCGTCGACGGTCCGGCCGCCCCAGGTCTTCATCGCCACGCTCGTCCCGCCGATCGGGTTGCCCGATCCGGGCTTCACGACGACGGTCGTGACTCCGCCCGCGAGCGCGTCCCGGAAGGCGCGGTCCTCGATGTTGATGCCGTCGATGGCACGCACGGCGGACATGTCAGGTGCGCTGACCTCGCTGGCATCCGCGCCCGCGGGGCCTTCACCGTCCTCGTGGGCGCCGATGTGGGTGTGCGTGTCGACGAACCCGGGGAGCACCCAGCACCCGTCCGCCTCGATGATGGGGACGCCCTTGGGTACGAGTGGATCGTCGTCGACGCGTTCGATGACGCCGTTTCGCACCAGGACCGTGCCGCGGTCGATGACGTGGCCGGTGCCGGTCACCACGCGTCCACCGACGAATGCGACATCCGCCATGCTCACTTCCCTTCCCTGCTGTTGCCGAGCGCGGCCATCTGCCGCGCGAGTGTGTCGATGCCGACGCCGGCGATGCCACATCTCGGGTTGACCCGCACGTGCGCTCCGTCAGGTCGCACGCGTGGGGATCCTGAAGGTGGATGGCACGCACGTCGTCGGCTGGGCCTCACCGTGCGAGAAAGTCGAGTCGCGCGGGTGCGCTCCCGGCGTTGTCGGTCACGCTGTTCCCTCGCGGATAAAGGCCCTGAGGTCGTCCGACAGCGCAGTCAAGCTGTGGGGATCGGTGTACATCATGTGTCCGGCCGGGTAGCGTCCCTCGCGCAGACGCGCGGCCGGCAGTCCATACTGCGAGCGCAGGTGCTCGAGCGAGCCGACGGTCGTCAGGGTGTCGAAGTATCCGGTGCCGAAGAACAGGCGCGCGCCGGCGTTCGCACGGAGCAGCGCCGCGAGGTGCGCCGGGTAGTCGAACATCGCGAAGGGCGAGGGCATCGCGCTGCCGCCGAACCGTGCGACGGCAGCGTTCTCCAGGTAGTTCCAGCGTTCATGAGCGGCGACGGCGACGCGGTAGCGCCGCTCGCGGGGGATCCCCAAGTGCTCGGTGAACAATCGCCGTGCGGCGGCATAGAAGACGGGATCGAGTCGTACGGACGCGGCGTCGATATGCGGCTCGCCTGTACCGGCTGGGGCAGGCAAGGTGTAGCGCGCGTCAGTCAGCCCGAGCACGAGCCCTCGGTCCGCCAGGAGCAGCGTACGGAACTCCTCTTTGTCGACACGCAGGCGGCGGGACCGGAGTTCCGCGGTGCCGAGTCCGGTGAAGCCCGCCAGTCGCTCGACGACGGGGGCAGGCATCTCGTCGGTGAGCAGCGCCACCGCGTACTCGTCCACGGCGAACGCATGCGCCCGGCGCACCACCTCATCCAGGGCGAGCGCGCCGTGGGCACTCTTCCCGTGGTACCAGGCGGTGGCGGCGAGCAGCGGGAGGGCGGCGACGAACCCGACGGGGTTGCCCGGACGTTGCGTGGTCTCCTGCGCGTTCACGCACTGGCCGAGCATGGCGACGCCGGAAACCGCGACCGGCTCATCGGCGGCGAGAAGGGCTGTGGCGGTGAGTGCGGCTCGGATCGTGCCGTAGCTCTCGCCGAGCAGGTAGACAGGTGATTCGAGCCGGTTGTGGCGCTCCAGCCACGACCGTACGATCTGCCCGGTGATCGCGGCGTCGCGGTCGACGCTCGAGATCGCGGCGGGTTCGACGCCGTCAGCGAGTCGGCCGAAGCCGGTGTCGATCGGATCGACGAACACCAGGTCGGCGATGTCGATGAGGGCGTCGGGGCTCGGTGCCAGCGCGTCGCGCACGACGGGTGCGGCGTCGAGCTCACCGGGCACCGCGGCGCGCCAGGGGCCGAGCCCACCAAGGTGGAGCCACACAGAGGCACAGCCCGGCCCGCCATTGAAGAGGAAGAGCACCGGGCGCTCCGCCTCCGCCGGGTCCCGGATGTACGCGAATGTCCACGCGTCGCCGAGCGTGCGCTCCGACTCGTCGGCGATCGAGATGCGCCGCACCTCCGCCGTGAATTCAACGCGGGCGTCACGGATCACTGCGGAGTGCCGGCTCGTGTAGTGCTGGGGCATGTCGTGGTCCTCGCGAAGCCATCACCTAAATAGTTATAATCATTTAGGATGATATGAAACGGAAGTTACCACTGTCAACAGCAGCCAGGAACCGAAGCGGGGGCCCGTAGACGACGTAGCCCCACACATCGCGTGAACGGGCCATCACGGGACATTCCGCTAGGCTATTCGCAATAATCGTATGTATTGATTGGAGCAGGATGACCGATCTCGTAGCCGCAGTCGACGCGGAGGAACGCTTCGAGACCCGGCACACGATCCGATTCGGCGAGCGCACGCTCGAGTACACCGCGGCCGCGGGAACCGTCGTCGTCCAGGACGACCAGGGGCGCCCGAGGACGAGCATGTTCTACGTCGCGTACTCCGCCCTCCAGGAGGAAGGCGCCCCGAGGCGACCGATCACCTTCCTCTTCAACGGTGGACCCGGCTCGGCGAGCCTGTGGCTCAACATCGGCGGGTTCGGGCCGAAGCGCACGCCGACCGCGACACCGGCGGCGACCCCGCCCCCGCCGTACACCGTCGGCGACAACCCGCACAGCCTGCTCGAGCACAGCGATCTCGTCTTCCTCGACGCCCCCGGCACCGGCTATTCGCGCCTGCTCGGCGACACATCGGCCGCGGAGGTCTGGGGCGTCGACCAGGACGTCGACGCGTTCGCCCGCGCGATCACCCGCTACCTCACCCTCACGAACAACTGGAACGCGCCCCGTTTCCTCTTCGGCGAGTCGTACGGCACGACGCGAGCGGCCGCGCTCGTGCATCGGCTGCAGAACCAGGGGCTCGACTTCAACGGCGTCGTGCTGCTCTCGACCATGCTCAACTGGGCGGAGAACCACCTCGGTCTCGACCAGGAGCACATCAACCTCCTGCCTTCGTTCGCCGCGACCGCTTGGTATCACGGCCGGTCCCGCATCGACGCGACGAGCATCGAGCAGGTGCTGGATCAGGCGCGCGAGTTCGCACAGGGCGAGTACGCGACGGCGCTCCAGCTCGGCGACCGGCTCCCCGCCGATCGTGAGCGGGCGGTCGCCGAGCGGTTCAGCGCGTTCACCGGCCTCGATGCCGACCTCGTGCGCCAGCGTCGGTTCCGCATCGGCATGGAGCCGTTCCGCTACGCCCTCCTCGCCGACAAGGGCCGGGTCGTCGGCCGCTTCGACACTCGTTTCGTCGCCGATCACCAGTACGTGGTCGGCACCGGCTCGCACGATCCCGCGACCGACGACGCGGCGACCGCCGGCGTGAACAGCGCGCACCTCTCGGCGTTCCGGGAGCACCTCGCCGGCGATCTCGGCTACACGAGCGATCTGCACTACCGCCACCTGTACAACATGGTGATCTCGCGTGCATGGGACTGGCACCACAAGGCCCCCGGCGTCGACGAACCGATGCCGGTGCCCGTCGTGAGCCTCGACCTCTCGGCGGCGATGCGCCGCAACCCGAACCTGCGGGTCGCGGTGATGGGCGGCATCTACGACCTCGCGACTCCGTTCTTCGGCGCCGAAGTCGACATCGCCAAGCTGTATCTCGCCCCGCATCTGCGCGGGAACATCGAGTTCCGTTTCTACGAATCGGGCCACATGACGTTCGTCGACGAGGTCGTCGTAGCGCGGATGAAGGCCGACCTCGCGGCCTTCTACGCCCGATCGACCGCTCACAAGCCGGTCGACCCCTCCTGACGGTTCGGCGAGCGAGGCAGAGCGAGCCGCGCGGGGCATGGGCACCGCACGGCTCGCCGATTGCCTGCGTCAGGCCACCGACGCCGTCCTCACAGTCAGCCGAGGTGCCGGATCGCCAGCGACGCGAGCGCGACGGCCTGGTCGGCGAGTACGGCGTCGTCGAAGACGACGTGCGGCGAATGGTTCGGCGCGGCCGTCTCGTGATCGATGTCGCGCGGCGTCGCGCGGAGGAAGATGAAGACCCCGGGCACTTCGCGGAGGACCTGGCTGAAATCCTCGGATCCCATGACGGGAGCGGGTGAGACGCGGACGCGCTCGTCGCCGAAGGTCGCCGACAGCGTGGCCAACGCGTCGGTTGCGAGGGCCGGATCATTGACCGTCGGGGGGCACACCACGCGTACCTCGACGTCGGCGTCGCACCCGTGGGCCGCGGCGACGCCCCTGACCAGCTCGGGAAGCTCGGCCTGCAGCCGGTCGAGCACATCCGCTGACAGCATGCGGATCGTCGCGCCGAGCTTGGCCTCATCCGTAATGATGTTGCGGGCCACTCCACCCGCCTGCAGTTGCGTCGTGGTGAGGACCACAGGGTCGAAGACGTCGAACCGGCGCGTCACGAACGTCTGGAGTGCCTGGACGAGCTCGGCGACGGCGGGCACGGGATCGACCGTGAGGTGCGGGGCGGAAGCGTGGCCGCCTCGACCCCGGACGACGACATCCAGCTCGGCGCACCCGGCCATGAGCGGCCCGGGACGCGTCGAGAAGACGCCGAACTCGCCTGGTACCACGTGGATGCCGTAGGCCGCAGTGGGGCGCGCCCCCGCGGCGTCGAGCACCCCCTCGGCGATCATGCGAGCAGCGCCGTCGCCGAGCTCCTCGCCGGGCTGGAACATGAACACGACGTCGCCGGCGAGCTTTTCGCGCCGCGTGTGCAGGAGCATCGCGGCACCGACGAGTCCGGCCACGTGGAGGTCGTGTCCGCACGCGTGCATCGCGTCTCCACGCGCGCGATAGGGCAGGTCGACCTCCTCACGCATGGGCAACGCGTCCATGTCGGCACGCAGCAGCACGACCGGTCCGGGACGGCCGCCCCGTAGCACCGCCACGACCGAATCCAGTTCCTTGCCGAGCGTGACCTCGAGGTCGAGGTCCGCCAGCGCGGTGATGACCCGCTCCTGGGTCCTTGGCAACCGCAGGCCGATCTCGGGGTCCGCGTGGAGCCCGCGGCGCAGGCGGATGAGCTCGGGCAGGATCCGGCGGGCGTCCTCGTGCATCAACGCAGACCGTCCTCATCGGCGAGTCGGAGCAGGTGGTCGGTGCCCGCGTTCTCGATGCGCGGGATCGCCGACACGAGCGCCTGGGTGTACGGATGGCGCGGATTCGCGACGATCTCCTCTGCGTCACCGTACTCGACCACGCGTCCACGGCTCATCACCGCGGTGGTATCGGCGATATAGCGGACGGCGGCGAGGTTGTGGGTGATGAAGATCATCGAAAGTTCGAGCTCACGCTGCAGGTCGCGGATGAGGTTGAGTACCGCGCCCTGGACCGAGGCGTCGAGCGCCGAAGTGATCTCGTCGGCGACGATGAGCCGCGGACGCACGGCGAGGCACCGCGCGATGGCCACGCGCTGTCGCATCCCGCCCGATATCTGCGACGGGTACTGGCCTGCGACCGCCGGCTTCAGGCGCACGAGCTCGAGCAGTTCGCGGACGGATGCGGCCCGCTGCTTCGCGTTGAGGTCGCGGTGCGTGGTCAGGGCCTCCTCGATCGTCTCGCCGACGGTCATACGCGGGTTCAGCGACGAGTAGGGGTCCTGGAAGATCATCTGCACGCCTTGCGCACGGTGACGACGGTCCACGCCGCGCGTATGCAGTAGGTCGTCGCCGTCGAGCGTGATGCGCCCGGATGTCGCGCGCTGCAGCCCGGCGACCGTGCGTGCGACGGTGGACTTGCCCGACCCCGACTCCCCGACCAGGCCCACGATCGTACCGTGCGGTACGGTCAGCGAAACCCCGTCGACGGCGTTGAAGGCGCGTTGACGGTGACCGAAGGTCACGACCAAGTCATCGATGACGAGTTCGGCCATCAGGCTCCTACCTCCTCGCGTCCAGGTGTCGTGTCAGGTGCGATCGCGTCTTGCGGATGCCAGCACGCGACCCGGCCGCCGTGGCGGTGCGGAACAGGGACGGGGGTCTCGGTCCGGCAGAGCTCGGTCGCGAACGCGCAGCGGGCGGCGAAGGCGCACCCCGTTATGGGACGCGACAGGTCCGGCGGCTCGCCGGGGATCGTCACCAGCGGCGTGGTTCGGTCGGTGTCGAGGTCGGGAAGCGATGCGGTGAGCGCCCTTGTGTAGGGATGCGCAAGCCGCTCCGGGGTCGCGAGGAGGGCGATGTCGACGTCCTCGACGACGCGGCCGGCGTACATCACGAGAACCCGCTGGCAGAGCTCGGCCAGGACGGCGACGTCGTGCGACACGACGATGGCGGCCGCGCCCGACTCGGCGCACTCGCGACGGAGAAGCGCGAGCACACGCCGTTGGACGGTCACGTCGAGCGCCGTGGTGGGCTCGTCGGCGATGATGAGCGACGGCGAGCCGATCTGCGACATCGCGATGAGCGCACGCTGGCGCATGCCTCCTGAGAACTCGTGCGGGAACTGCTGAGCGCGGTGCGCGGCATCGGGGATCTGCACGTCGTCGAGCGCTCGGACCGCCATCTCATGCGCCTGTCTACGGCCGACGGCGCCATGGACGCGCGGGATCTCGGCGAGCTGGGTACCGACGCGCAGGGCGGGATTGAGCGCCGTGAGGGAGTCCTGGAAGACCACGCCGACGCGGGTCCCGAGCACCTTGCCCGCAGCCGCGGGCGTGAGGCCGGTCAGGTCCTCGCCGTCGAAACGGAGCCGTCGGGCGGTCACGGCCGCACCCGCCGGGGCGAGCTGCGCGACCGACATCATGGTGACGCTCTTGCCGCTGCCGGACTCGCCGACCACGCCCACGATCTCACCCGGGGCGATGCGGAAGGAAACATCCTGGACGGGGCGAATCCAGCCGTCCGGTCCGGGAAAGGAGACCGAGAGTCCGTCGACCTCGAGAAGCGGGACGATCGTCTCCGCGCAGTCGGTCGCGGTCGCGGACGGCGTCTCCGCCGGTCGCTCGGCGACCGGTGCCGGGCCGAGCCGGCGAGGCGACAACGCCTTCCCGTGCTCGCGGTTGCGCAAATGCGCGGCGAGCGACTCACCGAGCATGCTGAACGCGAGGCCGGCGAACACGACGGTGACACCGGGGCCGATGGCGGCGACGGGCGAGTTGTACACCTCACCGAATCCCTCGCTGAGCAGGCGTCCCCAGTCGAAGTCCGGCGGCTGCACGCCGACGCCGAGGAAGCTCAGGCTGGACAGCGCGAGCAGGCCACCTCCGATCGAGGTGGTCACGTTGACGATGACGGGCTCGGCGATGTTCGGAAGCACGTACCGCGTGAACTGGCGCCTCCGAGAGACACCGAGCATGCGCGCGGCGGCAAGGAACTCTGAGCCGCCGACACGCGAGGAGAGCGTCTGCGCGAGGCGCGCGAACGACGGTGTCATCGTGAGCGCGAGGGCGACCACCGCGGTCGTGGCCCCCGGCCCGAGGAGGACTACCGTGAGCATGGCCACGAGGAGCACCGGGAACGCGAGCCACGTGCTGACGACGCTCGCGAACCAACGCTGGGCGCGAGCGCCGAACACCGCGGGCATGGCCCCGAGCAGCAGGCCGATGCACGCGCCGATGAGTGTCGCCGCGATGGCCATCACGAGCGAAAGCCGGGTGGCCACGAGCGTGCGGAGGAGGATGTCGCGACCGAGCTTGTCGGTGCCGAGCAGGTGCTCAGCGGACAGGGGCAGCGCGATGGAGTCGGGATCCGCCGCCACGGCCTTGTCGCCCCACACGACCGGAGCGAACACGGCGAGCAGGACCAGCACCCCGAGCATGCACACGGCGATGATCGCCATCGGCTGCCGCGACAGTGCGGAACGGCGGGTCGTCATGAGGTCTCCAGGAGCGAGGTACGCCGGTCGAGCAGGGAGAGCACGAGGTCGACGAGCAGGTTGACGACGAGGATGATCGCGGCGTACACGAGCGCGAGGCCCTGGACGATGCCGTAGTCCTTCGTCGTGATGGCTCCTACGAATGCCATTCCGAGCCCCGGCCAGTTGAACACCTGCTCGACGAGCACGCTGCCCGCGATCATCGCCCCGAGCAGCGTCCCGCCGATCGTGAGCGTCGCGGTGAGCATGTTCGGCAGGGCGTGCCGGAAGTAGACCATCCAGGCGGGGAGCCGCTTCGAGCGCGCCGTACGCACGTAGTCATCCTTGAGCGTCTGGAGAGCCTCGATACGGGCGATGCGTGAGATGGACGCGGCCGCCGACACGGAGAGGGCGATCACGGGCAGCAGGTACGACGCCGGGCCTGTGCGCCCGGCGACGGGGAACGCGTGCAGCGTGATGGCGAAGACGATGACGAGGACCACGCCCAGGAGGTATTCGGGGATGGCGGCGATGAAGGCCGTGACCCCCGTGAAGACCGTCTCGACGCCGCGGCGGCCGTTGCCCTGGGTGATGATCGCGATGCCGAGACCCACCGGGACGGCGACGAGCAGCACGACGAGGAAGGCGATGCCGGCGAGCTCGAGCGTCGCGGGCAGCCGGTGCGAGACGAGCTCGGTGACGGAGCGGCCCGTGATGATCGAGACACCGAGATCGCCGCGGAACAGACCCGCGAGATAGTCGAAGTACTGCACGATGAGGGGATCGTTCAGGCCGAGCATCTCCCGTCGGGCCTGCACCACGCTCTCGTCGGCGGTCGCGCCGAGCGCGGAACGGACGGGGTCGCCCCCCGCCATCCGCAGCACGAGGAACGCGACTGTGATGATCACCCACATCGCGACGAGCATGCGCCCCGTGCGGCGCAGAAGGAAGCCGAGCCACCGGTAGCCGCCGCGGCGGCTACCGGACACGGATGTCGAGGGCGTCATCAGACTACTTCGACTCCGACACGCGCAGGCTGGTGGGCACTACGAGCGTGTTCGAGTTCAGGTTGAACTTGACGCCGTTGCCGTAGGCGGTCTCGGTCGACTCGTACAGCGGCAGCACTTCGAGGTCCTTGACCAGCGACCGCTGCGCGGCCTCCCAGCTGCCGCAGCTCTTTTCGCCGGCCTGGCCCTGGGCCGTGGCGGCCAGGTCGAAGAACTCCTGGTTGGTGTTGTACGTCCAGTTGCCGCCCTTCGGGGGGAAGTCACCCGAGAGGATGCCCTGCCACGTGTTCGGCAGGGTCGTCGAGATGGGAGCCCACAACATGTCCCAGTCGCCACCCTGGAAGATGACGTCGGTGTACGACGGCGACGGCGTCGGGGTCGCCTTCACCCCGATCTCGGCGAGCTGCTGCTGGATGAGTTCGATACCCGAGACGGCCGACTTGTCGGAGTTCGCGGGATAGAGCAGCACGAGCGACAGCGGCTTGCCGTCCTTCTCCCGGGTGCCGTTCGCGCCCTTCACCCAGCCGCCCTTGTCGAGCGCGGCCGCCGCGGCGTCCTTGTCGAACGCCGTGAGCGCCGGAGTGATGTCGGTCGTCTTGCAGACGTTGCTGTACGACGTCGTGAGGCTCTTCATCGGCGTGCCGCGACCGCCCGTGCTCACCTTGCCGACCGCGTCGCGGTCGATGGCGCCGGCGAGCGCCTGGCGCACGGCGAGGTCGTGGGTCGCGCGACCCTTGGCCTGGTTGAAGAACACCAGGCCCGGGCGAGCCGGCACGTCGATCTTGTTGAGGCCGAGCGAGTCGAGACGCTGGCGATCGTCGCCGGCGATGAGCCCGAGGTTCACCTCACCCGACTGGAGCATGTTGGCGATCGTCGACTCGCTCTCGACGACCTGGACGGTCACGGTGGCGGGCAGTCCTTGCGTCTTGGCGGTCACTCCACCGGCGCCCCATCCGTACTCGGGGCGGAGCTTGAGCGTGTAACTCTGGCCGGGCGACGACTCGGCGAGCTTGTACGGGCCGGTGCCGATCCACTCCTTGTCGAGCTTGCTGGGGTCGGCCGAGCCTGCGTGGCAGACGACCGGCATGAGGCCGATCGTCGCGAGCAGGAAGCTCTGCGGGGTGTCACTGTGGAACGTGACAGTGCGGCTCGCGTCATCGGCGTCGATCTTGAGTCCGGTGGCCGGGAAGTACACGCCGCGGTACGGGGATCCGGTCTCCTTGAGGCCGGCATAGTCGAAGCTCGCCTTGACGTCGCTTGCGGTCAGCGGGGATCCGTCGGCGCAGACGATGCCGTTCTTGAGGGTGAAGCGCAGCTCGGTGGTCGACTCCTCCCACTTCTCGGCGAGCAGTCCCTGCGGGTCGGCGCCAGCCGTGAAGGACACGAGAGACTCGTAGCCGAACGCGGCGAGGTTCTGGGCCGCCACGGTCGCGTTCTTTATGGGGTTGAGCTGGCCCGGGTCGCCGGCGAGCGCGTAGGTGACGCCGTCCGACGCTGCGTCGCCATTGCCGGTCGCGCTGCAGCCGGTCAGCGCGAGCACGCTCGCACCTACGGCACCGACGAGGGTAACAATGCTTCGTTTCATGGTGGTCCTTCAACACAGGCGCGGAGCACACGCCCGGCACTAAATGAATGTTATGAATTATGTAGATACTGATGTTTCGACGGTGTAACGATTCGTGACACGAACCTCAGGCGCGCGAGAACGCCATGACCCACGCGCGCTCAATGAACCGCCCGACCCGCACCCCTCCCCCTCCGCGGCCGAGCCTGCACCGCCCAGAGCCGCCATACGGGACGCCGGCGTCGCGCCGGCCTGATCCGAGGTCCCCATGCGGCGCTCCGGGAATCGCCGCCGATGGCAATGGAGTCGATCCGGTCGGCACACGAGCACAGCGCATGGGAGGCGACATCGAACCGGACGCCGGGGATGGAGAAGCCGCGCGGGACCCCATGGACGCTGGGCGCGTCGGCGAGCAGATCACTATCGGCCTGTTCCTTCATCGGACCCCTCCCCCCGCTGATGGCGAAACACTGTATTCGTTACAATGATTCATGGCAACCATGTGTGACCTGCGTGATCACGACGCGCCGGTCCTGCCCGTCGAGAGGCGAACTCCCGCCTGCTCGCACCGCCGGCCGAAGGCGATCGAGGCGTACTGGGCTGACCGCCCGGGTCGCTCGCTTCGAACTTCCGCTTCACCAGCTCCGACGCGGCCGCAGCCCGCCATCCGCGATCACCGGGCGGCAGCCCTTACGCCGGGAGACACCGGCCGGCCGGGCGCGCGCATAAGCCGGGCCACTCACTTGCGGCCCACCTTCTTCCCGTCGATCGCGCGCAGGTCGGCGTGGATGCGTGGCGCCCCATACACCTCGTCGGAGGTCGTATGGTGCCGGTGGATCGGGCCAGCTCGTCCTTCTCGGCGCTGGTCAGGCCTTCTTGGCGGCGGCCGTCATCGAGGTCGGCCTGACGCGCCCAGGTACGGATCGACTGCGCGGAGGACTCGAACTCCTTGGCGAGCCCCTCCGGTGACTGTCCCGCGCGCACCAGTTCCACCATCTGCCGGCGGAATTGCGGCGGATAGTTGTTCGGCACAGTGGACTCCTTCCGGGAACCAGGGTTACCCGGAGGTCAGGAGTCCGCCAAACCGGGCCGACTTCACTCGACGAGCCGACCCGCCAGATCATGCACGAGGCCGGGGCCGGATCGTCACCGACGACGGACCGGTCATCCTGACCCTCCCCTAACGCCCGAGAGAACGCCGGGCGGCGGTAACCGCGCCCCGCTCTCCTCGCTAACGCCGTTGGCCGTTCGGGTCGCTACTCAAGGGCCGAGGCGCCCGCGACCTGCGCGACGGCCTGGTCCATGCCCTCATCGGCGTCCCGCTCCGGGGTCTCGCTGAGGCCGAGCTGGAGATGCTCGACGTGGTAGAGAGCCTGGTCGAGGAGCTCGGCGACGTGATGGTCGTACAGCCCGTAGACCACCGACCGGCCACGCCGCTCCCCCACCACGAGGCCGAGGTTGCGCAGCAGGCGAAGCTGGTGGGAGCAGGCGGACTGCTCCATCCCGACCGCCGTGGCCAGCTCGGTCGCGGGCAGGGGCCCTTCCCGCAACCGGGCCAGGATCAGCAGGCGGGACGGGGTGGCGAGGGCCTGCAGTGTGGCCGCCACCTTCGGTGCGCTGGCCGCGTCCAGGCGGGCACGGGGAACGGCGGTTCGCGTGACGGGGACGGTCTTGTGGCCCATGGCGGACAGTCTACCCGCGATAGATGAAAGGGTGTTCATGTATTCCTGTATGGTGGATGGGGTCGGTACACCCCCGCCCGTACGAAAGGGCCCTCCACCATGTCCTCCGCCGTGAACACAGCGCCCGGCGCGCGCGACACGCCCAGACGCAGAACGCGCGTCCTCACGCTTCCGGAGGCCCGCTGGGCCGCCGCCGCGACGGTGTTCTTCCTGCTCGCGCTGCCCCTGCAGCTGCTGGGCGCGCCCGCGTGGGCATGGGGCCCGCTGTACGGCCTGGCCTACATCGCCGGGGGCTGGGAGCCGGCCAGGTCCGGGCTGCTGGCGCTGCGTGACAAGACCCTGGACGTGGACCTGCTGATGATCGTGGCGGCGATCGGAGCGGCCTGCATCGGGCAGGTCATGGACGGCGGCCTGCTCATCGTCATCTTCGCCACCTCCGGCGCACTGGAGGCGCTGGCCACCGCCCGCACCGCGGACTCGGTGCGCGGCCT
Organism: Microtetraspora glauca; assembly: GCA_001570385.1. Lineage (GTDB taxonomy): Bacteria > Actinomycetota > Actinomycetes > Streptosporangiales > Streptosporangiaceae > Microtetraspora > Microtetraspora glauca. The sequence continues at coordinate 218,405 of BBYL01000021.1, forward strand.
GCTCGACCTCGCGCCGGCCACCGCCACCCGGCTACTCGCCGACGGCCGCGAGGAGGTCGTCCCCACGACCGATCTGGCGGTCGGCGACGTGATCCTGATCCGGCCCGGCGAGCGGGTGGGCGCCGACGGCCGCGTGTTGTCCGGAGCCGGCGAGGTGGACCAGGCCACCATCACGGGCGAGCCGCTGCCGGTGGCCAAGGAGGTCGGCGACGAGGTCTTCGCCGGCACCGTGAACGGCACCGGCGCCATGCGCGTGCGGGTGGACCGGGACGCCTCGGAGTCGGTCATCGCCCGGATCGTGGCCATGGTCGAGGAGGCGTCCAGGACCAAGGCCAGGACGCAACTCTTCATCGAGAAGGTCGAGCAGCGCTACTCCGCCGGGATCGTCGTCGCCACGCTCGCCGTCTTCGCCGTGCCGCTGGCCCTGGGCGCCGATCTCACCGGGGCCCTGCTGCGCGCCATGACCTTCATGATCGTCGCCTCACCCTGCGCGGTCGTCCTGGCCACCATGCCGCCGCTGCTGTCCGCCATCGCCAACGCGGGACGGCACGGCATGCTGGTCAAGTCCGCCGCCGTGATGGAACGCCTCGGACAGGTGGACGCGGCCGCGCTGGACAAGACCGGCACACTGACCGAGGGCACCCCGTACGTCACGGAGGTGCGGGTGCTGCGCGGATCCGGCCTGGACGACCACGGCCTGCTCGCCCTCGCCTCGGCGGCCGAGCACCCCAGCGAGCACCCGCTGGCCCGCGCGGTCGTCGACGCCGCCCGCGCCCGCAGTGTCGGCGTGCCCGTGGCGGAGGATTTCACCTCCACACCCGGCACCGGGGTGACCGCCACCGTGCGGGGTCGCAAGGTCGCGGTCGGCAGCCCGATCCGGATGCTGGACCAGACCCGCAGCCCGGACGCCGCGGCCCTGGTCGCCGAGCTGGAGACGGAGGGCCGCACCGCGGTGCTGGTGGAGGTCGACGGCAGCCCCGCCGGGGTGATCGGCATCGCGGACCAGGCGCGCCCCGAGGCGGCCGCGACCGTGACCGCGCTGGCCTCACTGACCGGAACGTCCCCGGTCCTGATCACCGGCGACAACCCGCGCGCGGCGGAGCGCCTGGCGAGCGAGGCGGGCATCGCCGACGTCCGTGCCGGGCTGCTCCCCCAGGACAAGGTGGCCGTCGTCCGCGACCTGCAGTCGACCGGCCGCAAGGTGCTGGTGGTCGGCGACGGCGTCAACGACGCGCCAGCGCTCGCCGCCGCGCACACGGGGGTCGCGATGGGCCGGGCCGGGTCCGATCTCGCCCTGGAGACGGCCGACGCCGTGGTCGTGCGCGACGAGCTGATCACCATCCCCACCGTCGTCGCGCTGTCGCGGCGGGCCAGGCGGCTGGTCGTGCAGAACCTGGTGATCGCGTCGGTGTTCATCTCGGGCCTGGTGATCTGGGATCTGGCCGGCACCCTGCCACTGCCGCTCGGCGTCCTCGGGCACGAGGGCTCGACCGTGATCGTGGGCCTCAACGGCCTGCGGCTGCTGCGCGAGGCAGCCTGGCTGCGCGCCCGCGCGGACGTGGAGGCGCCGGCTTGAGGGTGAGGACGTCGCGCGAGAGGACGTCTGGAATCCCGTGCGTCCCCTCGGTGCGTGGACGCTGGTCGCCATCCGTATCAAGCCATCAGTGTCAAGCCATCAGTGTCGGCTGCCCGTGTCGAAGGGGACCTTAAGGAATCCGTAAGCGGGCTCCGCCAGGCTGAAGGAACATGAACGCAGCGGGCCGGACGGATCCGCTCTTCCCCCAACGCGAGAGAAGGAACGGCAGATGGCGAGCAGACTGGTGGTTTCGACCTTCGTGTCGCTGGACGGTGTCATGCAGGCTCCCGGCGGGCCCGGCGAGGACGATTCCAACGACTTCCAGCACAGCGGATGGCTGCCCCCGCACGTGGACGAGGGGTTCGGCCGCATCATGGGCGAGCAGTTCGACCGCGCGGACGGCATGCTTCTGGGGCGCAGATCGTACGACATCCTCGCTTCGCACTGGCCCGGCGTGCCCGACGAGGAGGGCGGCGCCAAGATCAACAGCATGCCGAAGTACGTCACCACCAGGACGCCGATGAACGCCGAGTGGCGCAACACTCAGGTCCTGGTGGGCGAGGCGGCTCAGACGGTCGCCGATCTCAAGCGGAGCACCGACGGCGAGATCCTCGTCCAGGGCAGCAGCGACCTCATTCATTCGTTGCAGAAGGCCGAACTGGTCGACGAGTACCGTCTGCTGACCTTCCCCGTCGTCCTCGGCCAGGGAAAGCGGCTGTTCGCCGAGGGGACCGCTCCGGCCGGGCTGAAGCTCACCGGGTCGACCGTCACCGACGCCGGCGTCGTGTACATGACGTACGAGTGGGCGGGCAAGCCCTCGTACGGTTCTGTCGTATAACGCCCTCTCCGGCGCCGCGAGGCCGAGCCCGGCGGCGTCGCGGGTGGGTCGCTTCGGCGGCGTCGGCCGGGGTCATCCGTACTGGTGGTGGCGCAGGACCCGGGCGAGCAGGCCGGCCAGCTGGTCCCGCTCCTCGGCGGCGAGCGGAGCGAGCAGGACGTCCTGGACCTCGGCCAGCACGTCGTCGAGCCGCCGGAGCTGCCGCACCCCGGCCGGTGTGATCGTGATGATGTTCCTGCGCCGGTCGCTGGGGTCGGGAGCGCGTTCGAGCAGCTTCCTGTCGGCGAGCTCATTGATCATCGCGACCATGTCGCTGCGGTCGACACCGCACCGGCGGCCCAGCGCCGCCTGGCTGGCCGGCCCGAACTCCTCCAGCGCGGCCAGCAGCCGGTAGTGGTAGGCGCGCGCGTCCACGGCGGCGAGCCCTTCGGAGACAAAACGATGGGCATGTGTCGCGGTCTGCGTGATCAGCCAGCTCGGCGTGGTCATCAACCGCGCGGGGGCGGCGCTGTCGGCCGTCTCGTCCACCATCTCGCGAGTCTAGCAAGTTTGTTGGCATAACCCACGATCGCCTGCCCAGCCCTCGCCGACGCAGCGCAAAGGATGCAGAGAGTTCTTCGCAGAGGACACTATGCAGAGGACACGCTGCAAGATGTAGGGTGCCGGGATGACCCACGAGTCCGAACACGGCCTGCCTCCCACCAAGCCCAGGCGGCGGCTCTACTCCCGAAGCCTGCGCGGGCTGGCTCACCCTCTGCGGATGAGCATCCTGGAGCTGCTGACGATGGACGGCCCCGCCACCGCCACGGGGCTCGCCGCGCGTCTCGACGAGAACACCGGCACGGTGAGCTGGCATCTGCGGCACCTCGCCCAGCACGGCTTCATCGAGGAGGAGGTGGGGCGCGGAACCAAGCGTGAGCGCTGGTGGCGGGTGGTCGACGAACCCAAGATCCTTTCAACGGCCGACTTCCGCGACGATCCCGACGCCAGGGGCGCCCTCTCGGTCTATATGCACGAGCTGGTGCAGCAGTACTTCAACCGGGTCGTCACCTACCTCAACGAGGACTGGGACGACGACTGGCAGCGAGCCGGCACCATCTCCGACTGGCGAGACCTGCGGATGACGCCCGCCCAGCTCAAGACGCTCAACGCCGAACTGATGGCCGTCATCGCCCGCCACACCCTTCCGCAGGACGCCGAACCCGCCCCGGGCGCGCTGCCGATCATCGTGCAGATCCAGTCGTTCCCCCGCGGGAGGCGGGGCGGCGCATGAGTCGCGACACGCGCGGCGGTGGCCTCCTGCGCCGCCATCGCGACTTCCGGCTGCTGTGGTGCGGTGAGACCTCGGGCAAGTTCGGCGCCTCGGTCACGCGCGTGACCATGCCGCTGATCGCCGTCTCCACGTTGCACGCCGGTACGTTCGAGGTCGGCCTGCTGAGCGCCTCCGCCTGGTTGCCCTGGCTGGTCATCGGCCTCCCCGCCGGCGTCTGGGTGGACCGGACGCGCCGCAAGCCGATCATGCTGGCCGCCGCCGCGGTATCCCTCGTGCTGTTCGCCGCCGTTCCGGTGGCGGGATGGACCGGCCATCTGAACGTGGGCCTGCTGCTGGTCGTGGCGCTGCTGACAGGCGCGGCCGCGGTGTTCTTCCAGACCGCCTACACCGCCTACCTCCCCAGCATTCTCGACGCCCGCGACCAACCCGAGGGCAACGCCAAGCTGCACGGCAGCGCGTCAGCCGCACAGATCGCCGGGCTCGGAGCCGCGGGCCTGGTCGCGCAGGTGGCGGGTGCGGTGAACGGGATGCTCGTCAACGCGGGGACGTTCCTCGTCTCCGTCCTGTGCCTGACGGGCATCCGGCACCGGGAACCACCCGCCGACAGGATCGGCCTCCGTTCCAGGGCGCTGCTCGGCGACGTCGGGGACGGCCTGCGGCTGGTCGTCCGCGATCCCTGGCTTCGTACGCTGACGCTCTTCGGATCCGCCTCCAACCTGGCCCTCATGGGCTACCAGTCGATCCAGGTCGTCTTCCTCGCCGAGAGCGTCGGCCTGGCTCCCGGCGCGATCGGCGGACTCATCGCCGCCACCAGCAGCGGTGGCGTCGCGGGGGCCCTCGTGGCGCGTGGGGTCGCCGAGCGGATCGGTACGGCCCGGGCGACGCTGGTGTTCGAACTCGGGCTCGCGGTGTTCGCGCTGCTCATCCCGCTCTCTTTCGCCGGAGCCGGGCTCTCGCTCTACGTGATCGGCGGATTCTGCGTCTCGGCGGGCGTGGTGGCCGGCAATGTGATCAAGGCGAGCTTCCAGCAGCGTTACTGTCCGCCGGAGCTCCTCGGTCGCCTGACGGCGAGCATCTCCTTCCTCAATTACGGAACGATCCCGCTGGGAGCTCTGCTCGCCGGAGGACTGGGCGCCGTGCTCGGTGTTCGCCCGGCCATGTGGATCATGACCGCCGGGGTCCCGGCCGCCGCGCTGATCCTGCTCTTCTCCCCGATCCGGCGCTCGCGGGACCTACCGGCCTCCCGCCGGGCGTACGGCGAGCCGGGGCTGCCGCTTCCCGATGCGGAGCCGGTTCTGCCACCTCGCTGACCGGCGTCGCCGGTGGAAGGCCGGACCGCCCGCTCGCGGCGTCCTCACCACTCGACGCACCCGGCCGTCGACCACCTCGGCCCGCGCCGCGAACTCCCGCTCCCGGCGTGAAGCGCGAAGGGCAGACGAGGCCGAAGATCCGGCATACTGGCGCGACTCGATCTTTCGTGATCTTTCCCCTGAAGGACCCCGTATGAATGTGTGCTGGGTGCCGGTACGCGCCCTGCGCCCGATCCGCGCCTTGGGAACCACGGCCGTGGTCCTGCTCGCAGTGTCGGCCCTCGCGTCCGCCGGGATGTCCACGGCCTACCTCGTCGGCGGCGAGCCCCACGACCGGCGGTCCTGGCTTCTGATCGGTCTGTACGCGCTCGCCCATGTCCCGGCGGGGATCGCCGTCCTCGGCTGGCTGTCGCGCGCCCGCGCCAACGCGTACGCCATCTCCCCGGAGTGCTTCCACCGGTACGCCGCGCTGTTCATGATGGCGGGCTGGTTCCTGCCCGTCGCCAACCTGTTCGTCCCCAAAGGCATCATCGACGACATCTGGGCCGCATCGAGGCCGGGCCACGGTCCGCGCGGCTTCGGCGGCGACCTCCGTACGGCCCGCCGGCCGGCTCTCGTCTGGACGTGGTGGCTCGCCTACCTGGCGATGATCGCGGCCGGAGGAGCGGCGGCCCGCGTCATGTCCAGCAGGAAGCCGCTCGGCTTCATCACTCTGGTGAGCAAGGATGTCCTCGCCCCCGCGGTTCTCGCCGCTCATGTCGTGCTGGCGCTGGTCGCGGGCGCGCTCGCCATCGCGGTCGTCCTGAAGATCACCGCATTTCAGGAGATCGCCCGCGTACCCGAGGCGGAACCGGTCGCCTGACCATCGCCGCCGAGCCGCCACCCGAACGCCGGGCTCCTGTCACCGGGATCCGCGCTGCGCATCCCTGCGCGTCGGGTGAAGCCGTTGGCGGGCTCTCGGGCGCTCGGTCCCGGGCGCGCGGCGGGAACTACGGTGACCGGGGGCCGTCGAGCAGTGCCCCGGCGATCGTCTTCTGCTCCGGTGCGACAGCGCTCTCGCCGTCCTCGATGTCCCAGAGCGCGTTCTGCAACACACGGCCGAGCGTCCATCCCGTCGCGCGCCGCCGGTCCAGGCCGAGAATCTCCGTCATCAGGTCGAAGCGGCGCCGTACGGCACGGGCCACATCGCCACTGGCGACGACCTCGTCCCATCGGTCACCCAGTGCGGGGAGCAGCTCGAACCCCGGGTCACCGGCGAGCGGCTTGGGGTCGATCGCCAGCCACGGCTCCCGCGCGGATGACGACGGGTGGGGAGCCAGGACGTTGTCGTAGTGCAGGTCCCAGTGCAGGAGCCGGTCGCCGGCCTCCCCGAGCAGGTCCCGTACGGCGCCCGCGCAGGTGTCGAGGAGGCGACGGTCGGAAGGGTCGGGAAGGCGGGCGAGGGCCCACGGGAGCTGTTCGAGCATCGCGGCGGCGACGTCCGCCAGGCGCCGCAGCCCCTCCGGCGCGGGGAGGGCGACCAGCCGGGCCAGGAGTTCGGACAGGATCCGGATGGCGGCCATGTCGTCGTGGACGGTCGAGAGCGATCGGGACGCGTCCAGCCGTTCCAGCAGCATCGCCCCCGATTCTGTCGCGTCGTGCAGGAGCCGGACCGCCCCGTCCCCATCCCAGGCACGCAGGGCGACCGGCTCGCCACGGGTCTCCTCGTCGACGGGCTGGAGCTTGAGGGCCGCCGGGGCGCCGTCCGCGCGGACGACCGGCAGCACGAGTGCCACGGCTCCGTGCGATGGCGGACCGTCGGCGCGCAACTGCCATCGGTCCATCAAGTCGGCGGCCAGATCCGGCAGCGCGGCGATCCAGGCACGGCCCGCCGCGCCGCGATACCTGTCGTGGGAGGCGGCCAGGGCGGCCGGAACCTCGATCCCGGACCCGGCCGAGCCGTGCGGTCCCGGTGGGCCGGGACACCCCTGTGCTACCGGTCCACCGACATCGATCCCTGGACGGCACTCCGCGCTCATGATCGCAACCTAGGCGGTTTCCGGGCGGCGGGCGGCGACGCGCCGCCTTCAGGATGGGGCACCTCCGGCATCACATCGTGCCGCGGGGTGGATTGGAGGCGCGTCACCCCGGGTCTGGTCACGCTATCGGGAGGTCGACACACAGAACTCATTGCCATCGGGATCGGCCATCACTACCTGACCGACCTCGCCCTGGCCGATGTCGATTCGAGTCGCTCCGAGGGAGATGAGACGGTCGACCTCCGCTTGCTGATCACCGTGCGTAGGTGGAGCGAGGTCGAAGTGCAGTCTGTTCTTCCCGGTCTTCGGCGCCACTGGCGGACCGCCCCACGTGATCTTCGGACCGCCGTGCGGCGAGCGGATGGCGGTCTCCTGGTTCTGGTCCCAGACCAACGGCCACCCCAGCGCCTCGCTCCAGAAGTACCCGACCTCCTGCGAACCGTCGCACGAGAGCGCTCCGATGAATCCGCAGTCAGCGAGGAACTTGTTGTCCGGCCCGATGACGCAGAACTCGTTGCCTTCGGGGTCGGCGAGCACCACATGATCCTCCTCCGGGCGTTGCCCGACGTCGATGTGCCGCGCACCGAGTTCGAGCGACCTCGCCACCGTCTGCTGCTGGTCTTCGAGGGACGTGCTCGTCAGATCGAAGTGCATCTGGTTCGGGCCGGTCTTCTTCTCCTGGGACGGAAGACATCGGATCCGGAACCCGGTGTCATCGCTCGGCAGGAGCGTGATGCCATCCTTGGGGTCGTTCACCGTCTCCCAGCCCAGGACTCCGGCCCAGAAGCGGGCGAGACGGAGCGGGTCGTTCGCATCGAAGCAGAGCGCGACGAGCTGAGCAGTCATCCCGCATCTCCAATCTATTGACTCACAGGCGTAGACAGGGCACGTCCTCCCACGCATGACGGAAGCCAACGCTAACCAGCTCGAGGACTGCGACGCCAACGCATTTGGGTCAGACGGTGACGCTTCCGGCGCACGATCCGCGATCAGGACAGTGGACGATTGACCCCAAGACCGGCGCCACCGGCGGCAGAGCTTGTTGGGATGCTGTTAACCGACAGGCCACGGACCGCCAAACTTCAAAAATCCCTCGCCCGCGAGCCATACCAAACGGGGTTAATACTTCGGTTCCTACCGCTGGTATTGCCAGGCGCCTATAGTCAAGGCATGGCCAAGGAGAAGACGTCGATCAGCATCGCGCCGTGGATCCTCGAGAAGGCACGAGCCCACGCGGAGGCGAACGGCCTCAGCCTGTCCGCCGTCATCGAGCGCGGGCTGCTCCGCGAGATCACGGCACACCACGACCAGATGACGCGCGCCGCGTTCTACGGCTCCCCGGCGACCGCCGGGCAGGAGGCCGACGAGGCCGCGATGGCCGACGACATGCGCCTCGCGCTGAAGGACAAGCAGGGCGGGGCCGCGGCGTGACCCACCGCTTCGGGGAGCTCTGGACGGTACGGCTGGCCGACCGCGAGGAGGTCAGGCTCGTCGTGTCCGGCGACTTCTACCACACGTTGTACGGCGACAACGTGCTGACCGCGTACGTCGAAGCCGCCGACATGGCGGGCGCGCTCACGGCCTTCTCGGTCGACGTGGGCGGCGGCCGCGCCGCGATGATCGACCGGATCACGACCGTCCACGCCGGCCGGTTGCAAGAGAAGGTCGGCGACATTCCCGAGCCCAAGCTCGTCGATGTACGCGGGATGCTCGCGGCGATTTTCGGATTCGCCAACTGAGGCCGTGAGGGGGCCGCCCGCTTCGAAGCTCCAGGGGTCTCGCCTCGGCGGGCGGTGAGCAGGGCCTCGATGTCGGCGATGGCCCGCACGTTCTCCCGATCCATGTACGGCACCGACCTGCCCGTCCTTCAGCCCGAGCCGATCGTCACATACGCGTCGCTCGGCCCGGACGGGCCCGTGGTCACCGGCTCGGGCAGCCACGGCCGCCGGACGCGCGTCCCGGGTGACCCGGGCGAAGCGGAGCTGGTCCAGGCCGAGCTCACGCCAGATCGAGGGTGGAAGTCAGCCGAACCAGCCGGGGACGTCGAGGCGGAACACGTCCTGCGGGGTGACCGCGCGTAGGTCGGCCTCCAGCGCGCGGAGCCGCTCCTCCCCCAGTTTCGCGGCCCAGCCCGCCCGCAGTTCCTCGAAGATCCGCGCCGATCTGGTCAGCGCGTCCAGGCCGCGCGGCGTCAGCCGTACGATCTTGCGGCGGGTGTCGTGCGGGTCGCGGGCGCGCTCGACGTAGCCGAGGCGTTCCAGCGTCTCGACGGTCTTTCCGGCGGCCTGCTTGGAGACCCCGAGCGTCCGGCCCAGCTCGACCGCGGTCGTGCCGCGCATACCGATCGCCTGCATGACGAACCCGTGCATCGGCCGTACCTCCGGATGCCCCTGCCGGGCGAGCTCGGCGTGCAGCGCGTCGATGAGGGTGCGAAATCCCAGGAAGAGCCGCAGGGGCAGCTCGAAGCCGGGAGGGTCGTTTGACACGATAGACAACCTGGTTCACTATTTAGACAACGTAGTTGCCTAGTTTAGGAGACGCGGACATGCCTGTCATCCGTGCCGACCAAGCCCGCCGGTCTGAGACCCCCGGCGGCGTCATGACCACCTTCGCCTCGCCCACCCAGGGCGGTACGGCGGCAGCGCTGTGGCGCGTGGACGCGAACCCCGACGTGGCGGGCCCGCCGCACGACTTCGACACCGAGCAGGTGTGGGCCTTCACGGCCGGCGCCGCGACGGTCGAGCTGGGCGGCGAGACCTTCGAGGTCGCCCCGGGCGACACGGTCGTCATGCCCCCTTCGACCCCGCGTCGGGTCACCGCCGGGCCCGAGGGCTACTCCGCCGTGGTGACCGCCGCCGCCGGAGCGACGGCCCTGCTCGCCGACGGCACCGTGCACGGCGTGCCGCCGTGGATCGCCTGACCCGCACACCCCCGTCACCACATCGAGAACCGGTTCGCCCCGACCACTGAGGAGATCCCTGATGCCCGTCATCCGTTCCGGCGACGCCCGCAGGACCACCACGCCCAACGGCGTCATGACCACGCTCGCCTCGCCCACCCAGGGCGGCGCGGAGCGGGCCATGTGGCGCGTGGACATGCCGGCCGGCACCGAGGGCCCGCTGCACGCCTTCGACACCGAACAGATCTGGACCCTGCTCACGGGTGGTTGCACCCTCGAGATCGACGGCGAACGGCTCCATGTCACTCCCGGTGACACGATGGTGCTGCCCGCCGACGTGACCCGCCAGATCTTCGCCGACCCTCACGACGGCTTCGCCGCCGTCGTGACCGCGCCGGCGGGCGCCCGGGTCTACAACCCCGGCGGCGTCTCGGCCGCCGACGCGTGCGACCTCGCCCCCAAGGGCACCGACCGGATCGTCCCGCCCTGGGTCGCCTGACGTACGGCGGCGCCGTCGCTCGGCGGGCGCGGCGGCGCCGCGATCACACGTCCGGTGTCAAGGGGAACCGAGATCACGGCCGCTCGTACGCCGCCGGACGGGACTGGGCCGCACGCAGCCGGGCCACGTCGAGCTTGCGGGAGCGGTCGAACCGGTAGACGCCGTTCTGCTCCTGGAAGGTGTCGGTGAGCTGCGTGTAGCAGTAGCCGAACATCTCGGGGTTGTCGAGCAACGCACCCACCAGCCCGGCGAAGCGGGACTGCAGTTCCTCCTCGTTCGCCGGGCGTGCGCCGTATCCCCAGGAGACGGCGTTGTCGTCACCCCCGGCCGAGGCCGCCGCGTCCGGGTCCCACCAGATCCCGCCGAACTCGCTGCAGAAGTACGGCTGCCCGCGATACGGCAGGGACATGGCGACGTCGGCGCCGAACCCGTTGGTGTACGGCCGTCCGTCCGCCAGACCGGACAGCTGCTCGGCGAACAGCGCCGGATCCTGCTCGTACAGATGGGAGTCGTAGACGTCACTCTCGGCCACCCGGTGGGAGTAGCCGGACGCGTCGAGGACCGGTCGCGTGGTGTCGGCCGCCTTGGTGGCCAGGAACATCGCCCGCGTCACGTCGTCGAGCGTGGTGACGCGGTCGTGGATGACCTGGTGGGTCTCGTTGAGGGGACACCATCCGACGATCGAAGGGTGGCTGTAGTCGCGCTCCACCGCCTCCAGCCACTGGGTGACGAACGAGGCGGTCGGCTGCTGGTTGTCCTCCCAGCCCGCTCCGGTCGAGGCGCCCCAGTCGCCGAACTCGCCCCACACCAGATAGCCGAGCCGGTCGGCGTGGTAGAGGAAGCGCTCCTCGAACACCTTCTGGTGCAACCGGGCGCCGTTGAACCCCGCCTCGCGGGAGAGCTCGATATCGGCCACCAGCGCCGCTTCGCTCGGCGCCGTCATCAGGCCGTCGGGCCAGTACCCCTGGTCGAGGACGAGCCGCTGGAACACCGGCTGGCCGTTGAGGCGCAGCGCCCGCCCGTCGACCGACACCGAACGCAGGCCCGCGTAGCTGTCCACGCCGTCGACGACGCCGCCTTCGGTGTCGAGCAGTTCCAGGCGCAGGCCGTACAGGTGCGGATCCTCGGGACACCACAGGCGTACCCGGTCGGCGGGAACCTGCAGGACCACCCGGGGCGCGAGATCGAGATCGGCGCGCACCTCCGCGCGCGCGACCTCTCCCGCCACCTCTCCCGCCACCTGTCCGGTCGTCTCCCCCGCGACACCCTCCGCCGCCGTACCCGCGTCCTCACCCGGGTCGCCACCGCGCGGGGCGTCGGTGAGTACGGCGCGGACCGTCCATCCGGGCCGGTTCGCGGTGAGCGGCACCTCGAGGTGGAACGCCGATCCCGCCACGTCGGGGGTGATCCGGGGGCGCCGCAGCCGGACCTCCGGCACCGCCTCCAGCCAGACGGTCTGCCAGATGCCCGTGGTCCTGGTGTAGTGCACGCCGCTGTTGGCGTAGGTCGTGGACTGCTTCCCCCGAGCCTGTACGGCATGGCGCGGGTCGCGGGCCCGGACGACGACGGTCATCTCCTCACCGGGCTCGACCACCCCGCCCAGGTCGGCGGTGAACGGCGTGAAGCCGCCGCGGTGCCGGGCCACCTCGACGCCGTTCACCCAGACGGTCGTGTCGTGATCGACGGCCTGGAAGTGCAGCAGGACCCGCCGCCCCACCCACCCGACGGGGACGGTGACCGTCCTGCGGTACCACACGGCCTCCAGGAAGTCGGTGATGCCGACCCCCGACAGGGTCGACTCAGGAGCGAACGGCACGACGATGCGGCTGTTCAGGGCGCGGTCGCGCAACCCGCGTTCGAGACCGGAGTCGGCCTGGTCGATCTCGAACTCCCACTCGCCGTTGAGTGACATCCACTCCTCGCGGACGAACTGCGGGCGCGGATGCTCCGGGCGCGGCGTCTCCATCGGTACGGCCAGGGTGTGGGGCGACGGCATGTGATGCTCCCGGGGGAAGGAGGTCGTGATCTGCGAGCGAAGCGTATTACAACGTGGGAATCCGGCCAACCAGGACCCCACGACGCCTGCCTTGAACGGCTTCGGGGAGGATGCTGGTCGTGTTGGTCCTGGGGCGGACCGTGGAAGGGACGAAGACCGGGTCGAGGTCGGCGCGGGTGAAGACCTAGCGGCCGGTGTCGAGGTCGGCGCGGGTGGGGGCGAGCGGCCCAGGAGGCCGATCGCGGTCGCAGCAGATGGGCGAGAGGCGTGCTTACACGGCAGCGTCGGTGGCGGGGAAGCCGTCGGCGCGGAGCTTCTTCACGACGACCTGACCGGCGAGGACGGGGAACACGCCGTGACCTCGACGTGGAGACACCTCTCGCCGGGGATCACGAGAGGCGCTCGATCGTCACGGGAATCAGCCCCTGGTAACGCGTGATCGTCATCAGCTCCCGCAGCAGAGCCCCGACGGCGTCGCCCGGCGGATCGCCCAAACAGGCGGTCAGGTCGATGCTCGAGGCCACGCCCGCGCCGATCCGGCGAAGATCCCAGGTGAACACATCTCCGGCCACGCGCCGACGAGCTGTGCCGAGCACGCGAGCCTGCGGGCCGGCGACGTCGTCGGCGAGCGTCATCCCCCAGACCTGCCGCAGGTGGGCCACCTGGTCCTCGCGCGGCGCGTCGGCGAACAGGATCCGGTAGACGCGCTTCTCGTGGAATCCCTCGGGGACCTCGGGAGGAGCGAACCGCAGCGGGGGCGAGCCGGGCAAGGCCGCGTGGTCATGGAAGCGGGTACGCAACGTCGCCTCATCAGGCAGCGCACCTGCCCCCAGCCGTCGGTAGGCCGTCTCCGCGTCACCCCTTCGGACCGGGACGACCCGGACGCGGAGCCTCGGATCCGCGCGGATCGCGCGACTGAAGGCCGCCGAACTCCACCAGTCACCGTCCGCCGCCGTCCACACGGCGTTGGCCAGGCCGGTCGCCGTGTGATCGTCCGCGAGCATGAACTCCTCGACGGCGATTCCGGACGGCTGTGCCGACGGGTCGCCGTCCCACGCCTCAGGGAAGATCAAGTAGTAGTCCAACGCCGGGTGTGCCGTGTGTCCGGCGACCGGCGTCGCCTCCTCGACCCGGCGCGTCTCTCCGTTCAAATGCGGTGTCCTCTCATTCCGTGCCTCATCGCGGCAGGGTGCTCTCCCGGACGACGAGCCGGTGCGGGACGACATACGTGACGGGCGGCGAGGTGTCGCCGTCGATCCGCCGCAGCAGCGCCTCCACGGCCAAGCGCGCCAGCTCCTTCTTGTCCGGGGCGACGGTCGTCAGCGCGGGATGGGAGAAGGCGCCCTCCGGGGTGTCGTCCCAGCCGAGGACGGCGACATCCTCGGGAACGCGGATCCCCGCGCGGCGCAGCGCGCGCATGGCGCCGATCGCGAGCAGGTCGTTGGCGCAGACCAGCGCGTCGAGCCCGAGTGCATCCCGACCGGGCGCATTCCTACCGGGCGCATTCCTACCGGGCGCATCGCGACCAGGAACGTCGAGCACTGTCGTGTTCCGGCCGGGGAGCCGCGCCAGGAACTCGGCCACCCGGGCGTCGCCCTCCTCTCGGGAGTACGCGGCCGCCGGGAGGATCAGCGCGCGATCCAGTGGGAGCCCAGCCGTGGCAAGCGCCTGCTCGTACCCCTGGAGCCGCAGGTCACCGGTGCCGCGCGGCCGCCAGGACTGGTGCCCGAGGAAGCCGATCCGCTCGCGTCCGGTCTCCAGCAGGTGCCGCGTCGCCTCCGCGGCCGAGGCGACGTTGTCGATCGCCACGTGGTCCAGGCCGGACTCTTCGGAAGTGACGTGCTCCCCGATCAGCACGATGGGCGTGCGGTCCCTGCGTGCGGCGAGTTGCGGGCCGGTCATCTCCAGCGGGCTGAAGATGATGCCGTCGATGACCCTGACCCGGAAACCTTCGGCGACCACACCCTCACGATCGGCCTCACCGTGCGTCTCGTCGATGAGCACCGTGTACCCCGACCGTGCCGCGCCTTCGATCATGACATGCGCCAGCTCGCTGAAGTACGGGTTGCCGATCGCGGGCACGGCCAGGGCGAGCAGGTTGGCGCGACCCATGCGCAGCTGCCTGCCGGCGACGCTGGGCCGGTAGTTGAGCTCCTCGATCGCGGCGAGCACCCGTGCCCTGGTCTCCGGGCGGACGTTGGCCCGCTCGTGCAGCACGTTGGACACCGTCTTCCACGAGACGCCCGCGCGCTGCGCGACGTCCTGAATCCGGGCGGGCCTCATCCTCGCGCCTCCCCAACCGCGTGCTCCGGGGCGACAGCCTAGTGCCGCCCCCGCGCCGCGCGACGCCCCGACGGACGAGCGATCGGGTGGCCGACCGCGTGGCCGACCGCGTGGCCGTCCCCCGGGGCCGTCATCCGGTAGGCGGCCGACCGGCTCGGGCGGCCGTCCATCTGGAGGTCGTCCACTGGGCGGCCGTTCAAGTGGCGGCTGACCGCCGGAGGGCGATCAGGAGCCCTCCGGCGGGAGCCCACCCTCCCGCTGGTCCTCGCCGGCTCCGGCGGAGCCGGGGGCACCGCCCGGTCCGAGCAGGTGGGCGACGACGTCGGCGGCGGTGTACCCCTCCGGCAGGTCGCCGAGGAAATCAAGGTCCTGACCGAGGGTGAGCAGCGGCGGCTCCTGGTACCCGTCCGGCCGGTGCTGCCCGAGACCGATGGCGGCGACCAGGCCGTTGCACAGACACCTGCGGCCTTCCGTCTCCTCGAGACGTCCTCCCTTGCGCAGGTACGCGTCGACCGGCTCGGCCGGGCACCGGAAGCCGACACCGCCGTCCGGCTTGACGTACGGCGTGCGCAGATGGCCGAGGTCGCACAGCCTGGGGCGGCGCTCGTGCACCTCCGGGGCGGCCAGGGTGTCGGGCAGGCCGGCCACCTTGAAGGGGAACCCGGCCGGTGAGGCGTGCGGATCGTTGCGCACCCGCAGCGTGCCATCCTTGGCCTGCTCAAGGAGCCTCCGCCGCAGCTTGTCGTCCAGGCCGGACTCGCGGCACAACGCGAAGGCCGTACCCACCTGGACGCCCGCGGCGCCGGCCTCCAGTGCCCGCGCCAGCCCGTCCCGGCTCGCGTAACCTCCGGCCAGCCAGAACGGCAGGCCGAGCGCGGCGACCTTGGCGAGATTGACCTCGTCGCGCGGCCCGTACACCGGCTGGTCGGTCTCGTCCAGCCGCATCCGGCCGCGCGGCGGCGCGCTGTGCCCGCCCGCCACCGGCGCCTCCACCACGAACCCGTCCGGCCGGGTCTCGGGCGTACGCGCGAGATAGCCGGCGAGCACGTCGGAGGAGACGATGGCCAGCAGCCGGGGCCTGACCAGCGGCTCGGGGGTGCGCCCGAGCAGCGCGACCGGGTCGATGCCGACGGCGTGCCGTTCCCCGCCTTCCGCCCCCGCGACCGTGACCGTGACCTCGGCCGGCAGGTGCGCGGCGAGCCGGTCGAGCAGCCGCGGGATCTGGGACGGAATGCCCGCCCCCATGAGCACGAAGTCGACCCCCGCGAGCATCGCCCCGTAGGCCGCCGCCGGCGTCGCCATCTGGATCTTCTCCAGGTAGTTGATGCCGACCGTGCCGCCGTCCCGCTTCGCGAGGAACACCTCGGCGAAGTTGGCGACCACGGCCAGTTCGTCCCGTGCCCGGTTCGGGCGCAGGCCGAGCCGCGGCACCGGCCGGTACGGCGCGCCGGGCTCGATCCCGTCGCGCACGTAGTACCTGGCCAGGATCCGCTCGCTGATCGCGGGCACGGGGAACTCGGCCAGTGCCCCGCGCAGGTGCCCTCCCGGGTCACCCTGCTGGAGCCGCCTGGCCAGCGTGACGTCCAGCGCCACCCCCGAGACCACGCCGAGCTGTCCGGTCCGGGCGACGGACCGCGCCAGCCGCCACCCGGACACGCCTACTCCCATCCCTCCCTGGATGAGCGCGGGAAGCCCGCCCTCGGCCGTGGCCGCCGCGGACCGTACCGGGCCGGGGACCGGCTGCTCGGCGATCGTCAAGGGGAAAACCTCCTGCTCGGCGGACATCGGGCTCTCGCGTCCCGGTGACGCCAGGTACTCCGGTGGATGGCGTGACGAGTCAACCGGTTCGCGGTGATCTCCCTGTAGTGACCAAAGTCCCGAGCGCGGGGGTCCCCAGTCACACAAATCCCTACAAAACGAACAAACTTCCGGTCAAAGAACGGCCGATCGTCCCCCCGAACAGGGCCGAAGGTCCCACGTGACCGCCTCGGCGGGCATGTCAGCATGGGATCGCGCCGGGCGCGGCGGGCACCGCCCGGATCGGGCACGCGGTCGCGCGCCCCTCAGGCAGGAAGGCAGCCCCCATGACCTCGGCCGAGGTGTCGACCGGTTCCGAACGGCCGCACGGACCCTCAGGATCACCCGCGCAGCCGCGACCATCAGCACCCGCGGGATCAGCACCCGCGGCATCAGCACCTGCGGGATCGGCATCGCCTGGGCCATCGGCATCGCCGGGACCGGCACCCGCCGGACCACAGGAACCGCCGGGAACGCCCGCGAGGCCCGGCCGCCGGGCGAGCCGCCTGCTGAAGGCCAACGCGGTCGTGGTGGCCTGGCTGGGGCTGACCGTCCTCGCGGCCCTGGCCGGGGACGCGCTGCCCGCTCCCCGCTGGCTGCTGGTCCACCTCTTCCTGCTCGGCGCCGCGACCAGCGCGATCCTGACCTGGAGCGAGCACTTCACGGTCACCCTGCTGCACGCGCGCCCCCCGGACCCGCGCTGGAGCGCGGCCCGCCTCGGGACCGCGAACGCCGGTACCGCCGCCGTGCTGGCGGGCGCCGCGCTGGGCCCCTGGTGGGCGGCGGCGTCGGGAGCGGCCGTGATCGTCGCGGTGGTCGTCTGGCACACCGCCGTCCTGGTCAGGATGCGTCGCCGGGCGCTGCCCGGCCCGTTCGCCCACGTCGTCCCCTGGTACGTCGCCGCGGGCGCCGCGCTGGCGGCGGGCGGCCTGCTGGGCGGCCTTCTGATCTCCCGGGTCGTGCCCGGAGGCGCGCACGAGCGGCTGCACGCGGCGCACGCCGCGGTGAACGTCCTCGGCTGGATCGGCCTGGCCGTGCTCGGGACGCTGTTCACGCTCTGGCCGACGGTCCTGCGCACGAAGGTGTCCGCCCTGACCCGCCAGGCGTCCCGTACGGCACTGCGGCTCGCGGTGCCCGGTCTGGCCGTCGCCGTACTCGGGCTGCTCCTCGGATGGCGCCAGGTCGCGGCCGCGGGTATGGCGCTCTACGCCGCCGCGGCGGCGGTGGCGCTGGCTCCGCTGGTGGAGACGCTGCGGCGGCGCCGCCCGACGACACCGGCCGGCTGGACCCTCGCGGCCGGGGTGGCCTGGTTCGAGGTCGCGCTCGTCGCGGATCTCGTCATGGTGGCGGTGCGCCCGGCGGCCCAGGCCGGCCGCGCGCTGGAGACGCTCCTGCCGCTGGTGCTCGCCGGATTCGTCGCGCAGACGCTGCTCGGCTCCCTCGGCCACCTCCTGCCCGCCATCGCGGGCGGCGGCCCCGCCCGCCTGAAGCGGAACGCGGCGCTGCTCGAACGCGGCTGGCGGGTCCGGCTCGCCGCGGCCAACCTGGCCGTCCCCCTGCTGGTCCTCCCGGTGCCCGGCCCGCTGCGGTTGCTGGGCTGGGCGCTGCTCATCGGCTCGGTCACGGCCTTCGTGGTCCTGGCCCTCGCGGTCGTGCTCGGGCCCGTCCTGGCGGGCCGCCCGGCGGTGCCGGGGATCGCGGGGGTGCTCCTGGGCTGCGTCCTGACCGCCGCGGCGGTCGTCGTCGCGGTCCAGGACGTCCCGGGCACCACAGCGCCGGGTACTACAGCGCCGGCGGCCACCAGTGTGTCGGGCGCCGTGTCGGGCGCGGCCCGTACGGTCGAGGTGACCCTGTCGGGCATGCGCATCCGGCCGGGCACGATCGAGGCTCCGCCGGGCACCCGCCTGACCCTGCGCGTCACGAACCGGGACGGCCAGCGCCACGACCTGCGGTTGTCCACGGGGCAGAGCACACCGATGCTCGATCCCGGCCGGAGCGCCACCATCGTGCTCGACATGCCCGCGACGGCGGTGGACGGCTGGTGCACCGTCGTGGGGCACCGCGTGGCCGGGATGTCCATGCGCGTCCTGCCCACCGCGTCCGCCGCGTCCGCTGGATCCGCTGGATCCGCGGGAACGGCGAGCACCGCGCAGGCGGCCCACGACCAGCAGATGAGCGGCCACGACATGAACGCGAGCACGGGCCGCCTGGACCTGACCGCGCCGATGTCGGCGGGGTGGAAACCGTACGACGCGACCCTCGAGCCCGCCCCCGGAGGAACGGACCACCAGGTCGAGATCCGCGCCACGGAGGCCGAGCTGGAGGTGGCGCCCGGCGTGCGGCAACGGGTGTGGACGTTCAACGGGACGGTTCCCGGTCCGGTGCTCCGCGGCCGTGTGGGCGACGTCTTCACGATCACCTTCGTCAACGACGCCGCGATGGGCCACGGCCTCGACTTCCACGCCGGCGCGCTGGCCCCCGACCGGCCGATGCGCACGATCCAGCCGGGAGAGCGGCTGACCTACCGGTTCCGCGCCGACTTCGCCGGAGCCTGGCTGTACCACTGCTCCACGATGCCCATGTCGCAGCACATCGCCAACGGCATGTACGGTGCGGTGATCGTCGATCCGCCGGACCTTCCCCGCGTCGACCGGGAGTACGTCCTGGTGCAGGGCGAGCTCTACCTCGGGGAACCGGGCGGCCAGGCCCAGGTCGACAAGATCGTCCAGGGGCGTCCCGACGGCTGGATGTTCAACGGCACCGCCGCCGGTTACGACCACGCCCCTCTGGAGGCGAAGGCCGGTGAGCGGGTGCGGATCTGGGCCGTGGCCGCCGGGCCGAGCGACGGCACCTCGCTCCACGTCGTGGGCGCGCCGTACGACACCGTCTACAAGGAGGGCGCCTACATGCTGAAGAAGGGCGGACCCGGCGGAGCCCAGGCGCTCGACCTGGCCCCGGCACAGGGCGGCTTCGTGGAGCTGAGATTCCCCGAGCCGGGCACCTATCCGATCGTCGACCACGACATGCGCCACGCCGAGGCGGGCGCACACGGCGTGTTCCGTGTGAGCGCGCCATGACCTGGTGGTCGGTGGTCCGCTTCCTGCATGTCCTGTCGGCGGCCCTGTGGGTCGGCGGCCAGCTCACCGTGTCGCTCATCGTGCTGCCGCTGGCCCGCCGCCTGCTGGACGCCGAACGGCGCGCCACGGTGCTGAACGCCGTCGGCCGCCGCTTCGGCATGTTCACCGGCGCGGTGTTCCTGCCGGTCCAGATCGGCACCGGCGTGGCCATCGCCTGGCACAAGGGCGTGACCTGGGCCTCGCTCGCCGAACCCGGCTACGGCCGCATTCTCGCGGCAAAGCTCGCGCTGTTCTGCGCGGTCATGGCGGCGGCCGCCGTGCACGGCTGGGCCTCCCCCAAGGGGCTGCCCGGCCTGGCCCGCACCATGGCGGTGGCCGCCCTGGTCGGCTCGGTCGGCATCATCGTGCTCGCCGCCGCACTGCCGGCGACCTGACCTGCCGTCCTGACCAGACGACCGGACACACCGGATCCCATTCCGATAACGACCATCCGCGCACCTGATGCCGCCGTCGGCCCCGCACCTTCGTCCTGACCTGCCGCCCGACGTCGCCACCTGCCGGACCATCTGCCGGGCCATCTGCCGCGCCGCGTGGTCCGCGGTACCAAAGATCATCGGGACCTTACGCAGCCACGACCGGGACCAAAGTCCCTGATGCTCTCCCATAACGGGCCACAAAACTTGCATTCAGGATGCGATTTTGGGAACTGGGGCGAGAATGACCACCGTCACTCCTCTGATAACACACACGGCCATGGCGGGCCGTACCCGCGCGCTTGTCCTCGCGACGGCGGCCTTCGCGGTGAACTTCTGGGCCTGGGCGCTACTCAGCCCCCTCGGGCCGACGTACAAGGACCTGCTCGCCCTGACCCCGTTCGAGGTGTCGATGCTGGTGGCGGTCCCGGTCATCGTCGGATCGCTCGGCAGGATCGTGCTCGGCGGGCTCACCGACCGCTTCGGCGGCCGTTCGGTGTTCGGCGTCGCCGGCCTGGTCGGCATCGTGCCCGTGCTCTTCCTCGCCTTCGCCGGCAGCTACCCCTCGCTGCTGGTGGGCGGCTTCCTCCTGGGACTGACCGGCGCCACCTTCGCGATCGGCGTGCCGTACGTCAACGCCTGGTACCCGCCGGCGCGGCGCGGTCTCGCCCTCGGCGTCTTCGGGATGGGCAACATCGGCACCGCGATCTCCGGCTTCGTCACCCCCTGGCTGGCCCGCGACTTCGGCGCACGCACGCCGTTCTTCGTCGTCGCCGCCGCGCTCGTCGTCGTCGGGCTGGCCTTCCTGACCGTCGGCCGCGACGCCCCGGGCGTCACCCCGTCCACCGAGCCGTTCCTCACCCGCTTCATCCGCGCCGCGCGGCTGCGGATCACCGGTGAGCTCGCCGCGATGTACGCGCTGACCTTCGGCGGGTTCGTTGCCTTCGGCGTCTACCTGCCGCTCTATCTCAAGGACGCCTACGGGCTGACCACCGCCGACGCGGCGGCCCGCTCGGCCGGCTTCGTCGTGCTGGCCACGCTCGCCCGTCCGGTGGGCGGCTGGCTGGCCGACCGGATCGGCGGGCGACCGGTGCTGAGCGGTGCGCTCGCGACCGTCGTCGTGTGCGCGGTCATCGTGGCCTTCGGCCCCCCGATGCCGCTGGCGACCGCCGGCTTCCTGATCATGGCGGCGGCGCTCGGCCTCGGCAACGGCGCCGTGTTCGCTCTGCTCGGCCGGGCCGTACCGGCGACCATGGTGGGCTCGGCGACCGGCGTGGTGGGCGCGGCCGGAGGACTCGGCGGGTTCCTGCCGCCCATCGTGATGGGCCTGATCTTCCAGGCGACCGGCACGTACGCCATCGGCCTGATGCTGCTGGCCGTGGTGGCGGCGGCCGCGTTCGTCTACTGCTGGTTCGTGCTCCGCGTGGCCGACCAACCCTGACCCGCACCGCCCCCGACACATCGATCGACGACTCGAACGAAGAGGAGCACACACATGGCGGGCATGGACGGGCCCATCGACGACGCCCTGCTGAAGCTGGGCCGGCACCTGCACAGGGGTGAGCCGTCCGGCGACCGGAGGACCCTGTACCAGGTCGGCGGGCGCCGGGGCGACGCCTTCTACCGCGACCGGTGGAGCCACGACAAGGTCGTCCGCTCCACCCACGGCGTGAACTGCACCGGATCCTGCTCCTGGAAGGTGTACGTCAAGGACGGCGTCATCACCTGGGAGGCGCAGCAGACCGACTATCCCAGCGCCGGCGCCGACCGGCCCGGGTACGAGCCGCGCGGCTGCCCCAGAGGCGCCGCCTTCTCCTGGTACACCTACTCCCCCACCCGGGTCAGGTTCCCGTACGCCAGGGGCGTGCTGGTGGAGATGTACCGCGAGGCGAAGGCCCGGCTGGGCGACCCCGTCGAGGCGTGGGCCGAGATCGTCTCCGACCCCGGCAAGCGGCGCCGCTACCAGTCCGTCCGCGGCAGGGGCGGCCTGGTCCGCGTCACCTGGGACGAGGCGACCGAGATGATCGCCGCCGCGCACGTACACACGATCAAGACGTACGGCCCGGACCGGGTGGCGGGCTTCTCGCCCATCCCCGCGATGTCGATGGCCTCGCACGCCGTCGGCGCCCGGTTCGTGTCCCTGATCGGCGGGTCGATGCTGTCGTTCTACGACTGGTACGCCGATCTGCCCGTCGCCTCGCCCCAGGTGTTCGGCGACCAGACCGACGTCCCCGAGTCGGCGGATTGGTGGGATGCCGCCTACCTGATGCTGTGGGGCTCCAACGTGCCCGTCACCCGCACCCCGGACGCCCACTACATGGCCGAGGCCCGCTACCGGGGGCAGAAGGTCGTCGTCCTGTCCCCTGACTACAGCGACGCGGCCAAGTTCGCCGACGAGTGGCTCGCGCCCCGGCCCGGCACCGACGGCGCCCTCGCCATGGCCATGGGCCACGTCATCCTCAACGAGTTCTTCGTCGAGCGGGAGACGCCGTACTTCACCGGCTACGCCAAGCGCTTCACCGACCTGCCCTTCCTCGTACGGCTGCGCGAGCACGACGGCGCGTACCTGCCGGACAAGTTCCTCACCGCCGCCGACCTCGGCGAGGAGGGCCAGGAGGCCGCGTTCAAGACCGTGCTGCTCGACGAGCGGACCGGGGAGCCGGTGATCCCGGGCGGCTCGCTCGGCTTCCGCTACGCGCCGGAGGGTGAAGGCCGCTGGAACCTCGACCTCGGCGACACCGACCCCGCCCTCACCCTGATCGGCACGGGTGGCGCTCATGGCGCTCATGGCGTCGATGGCACGGACGGCGTCGGCGGCGAGTCCGTCGTCGTGGCGCTGCCCCGGTTCGACCAGCCCTCCGGCGGTCCGTCCGGCGACTGGGCGGGCGGCGGCGCGCTGCTCAGGGGCGTCCCCGTCCGGCGGGTGGGCGGCCACCTCGTGACCACCGTCTTCGACCTGCTCCTCGCCCAGTACGGCGTCGCCCGCCCGGGCCTCCCCGGCGACTGGCCGTACGGGTACGACGACCCCGCCGTGCCGTACACGCCGGCCTGGCAGGAGGAGATCACCTCGGTGCCGGCAACCAGGGCGGCCAGGATCGCCCGGGAGTTCGCCGCCAACGCCGAGGAGTCCCACGGCCGATCAATGATCATCATGGGGGCGGGGACCAACCACTGGTTCCATTCCGACACCATGTACCGCTGCTTCCTGGCGCTCCTGACGATCACCGGCTGCCAGGGAGTCAACGGTGGCGGCTGGGCCCACTACGTCGGCCAGGAGAAGTGCCGGCCGATCACCGGCTGGGCCCAGCTCGCCTTCGGGCTGGACTGGGCCCGCCCGCCCCGGCAGATGATCGGCACCGCCTACTGGTACCTGCACACCGACCAGTGGCGCTACGACACCTACACGACCGACGTGGTCGCCTCGCCCCTCGGGAGCGGCACGTTCGCGGGGAAGGCGACCGCGGACCTGCTGGCCCAGTCGGCCCGCCTGGGCTGGATGCCGTCCTATCCCACCTTCGACCGCAACCCCCTCGACCTCGCCGACGAGGCCGCGGCGGCCGGCCAGGAGGCCGGGCCGTACATCGTGGAGCGGATCCGGTCGGGCGACCTCGGCTTCGCCTGCGAGGACCCCGACGCGCCGGAGAACTGGCCGCGCGTCCTGACCGTGTGGCGGGCCAACCTGCTCGGCTCCTCCGCCAAGGGCAACGAGTACTTCCTGCGCCACCTGCTCGGCGCCGACTCCTCGCTCCGCGCCACCGAGGCCGAACCCGGCCGGCGCCCCCGCGACGTCGTCTGGCGGGAGGCCCACGACGAGACCCACGACGAGACCCACGACGAGACCCACGACGGGGCCCGCGCGGAGACCGGAGCGGAGACCGGCGAGCAGGCGGGCGGGCCGCGCGGCAAGCTCGACCTGCTGCTGTCGCTCGATTTCCGGATGACCTCCACCACGCTGTTCAGCGACATCGTGCTCCCCGCCGCGACCTGGTACGAGAAGCACGACCTGTCCTCCACCGACATGCACCCGTTCGTGCACGCCTTCACCCCGGCCATCGACCCGCCGTGGCAGACCCGCACCGACTTCGCCGCCTTCCACGCCATCGCCGAGGCGTTCAGCGCCCTGGCCGAGCGGCATCTCGGCGTCCGCCGCGACATCGTCGCGGTGCCGCTGCTGCACGACACGCCCGACGAGCTCGCCACCCCGCACGGCCGGGTACGCGACTGGCGCGAGACCGGCGAGACCCCCGTGCCCGGCCGCACCTTCCCCAAGATCGCCACCGTCGAGCGGGACTACGGCGCGATCGCCGCCAAGATGGCCGCCCTCGGCCCCCTGGTCGACCGGCTCGGCGCCACCACCAAGGGACTCACCTTCGACGTGGAGAGCGAGATCGACCGGCTCCGCCAGGAGAACGGCACCATGAGGTCGGGCGTCGCCGCCGGCCGCCCCTCGCTGGCGACCGACATCGCCATGTGCGAGACGATCCTCGCGCTGTCCGGGACCACCAACGGCCACCTGGCGGCGCAGGGCTACGCCACGCTGGCCCGCCGTACCGGCACCTCGTTCGACGGGCTCGCCGACGAACACCGGCGCATCACCTTCGCCGACACCCAGGCCCGCCCGGTGCCCGTGATCACCTCGCCCGAGTGGTCGGGCAGCGAGACCGGCGGACGGCGCTACTCGGCGTTCACCACCAACGTCGAGCACGCCAAACCCTGGCACACGCTCACGGGACGGCAGCACTTCTACCTCGACCACGACTGGATCCAGGAGGCGGGCGAGGCCCTGCCGGTCTACCGGCCGCCGCTGAACATGACCGCGATGTTCGGCGAGCCGGAGTCGGTGTCCGACGGCGTCGTCGTGCGCTACCTGACCCCGCACTCGAAGTGGTCCATCCACTCCGAGTACCAGGACAACCTGCTGATGCTGACGCTCTCGCGCGGCGGCCCCACCATCTGGATGAGCCCGGCCGACGCCGCCAAGGCCGGCGTCGGCGACAACGACTGGGTGGAGGCGGTCAACCGCAACGGCGTGGTCGTGGCGCGGGCGGTCGTCTCCCACCGCATGCCGCAGGGCACCGTGTACATGTACCACGCGCAGGAGCGGGTCGTGGACGTGCCCAAGAGCGAGACGACCGGCAAACGCGGCGGCATCCACAACTCCCTGACCCGGCTGCTCGTCAAACCGACCCACCTGATCGGCGGCTACGCCCAGCTCTCGTTCGCCTTCAACTACCTCGGCCCGACCGGGAACCAGCGCGACGAGGTCACGGTGATCCGGCGCCGCGCCCAGGAGGTCGACTACTGATGCGCGAACAAGGAACGGTGAGCCCGCGATGAGGCCCGAGCGACACGACGGCAACGGATACGAAGGACAGGTGGACGAGCGATGACCAGGGTCATGGCCCAGCTCGCCATGGTGATGAACCTCGACAAGTGCATCGGCTGCCACACCTGCTCGGTCACCTGCAAACAGGCGTGGACCAACAGGTCCGGCACCGAGTACGTCTGGTTCAACAACGTCGAGACCCGCCCCGGCCAGGGCTACCCCCGCACCTACCAGGACCAGGAGAAGTGGCAAGGCGGCTGGGAGCTGAACGGGCGCGGCCGACTCCGGCTGAAGGCCGGCGGACGGCTGCGCAAGCTGCTCAGCATCTTCGCCAACCCGGTCATGCCATCGATCCAGGACTACTACGAACCCTGGACCTACGACTACGACCGGCTCTTCTCCGCGCCCGTCCAGGACAGCACGCCCGTCGCACGGCCTCGATCCCTCATCAGCGGCGCCCCGACGAAGATCACCTGGAGCGCGAACTGGGACGACAACCTGGCCGGCGCCCCCGAACTCGCCCCCGCCGACCCGATCCTGAGAAGGATGTCCGACCAGGTCAAGCTGGAGTTCGAGCGGGCGTTCATGTTCTATCTGCCGCGCATCTGCGAGCACTGCCTGAACCCCTCGTGCGTGGCCTCCTGCCCGTCCGGGGCGATGTACAAGCGGAGCGAGGACGGCATCGTCCTGGTGGACCAGGACCGCTGCCGGGGCTGGCGCATGTGCGTGACGGGCTGCCCGTACAAGAAGGTCTACTTCAACCACAAGACCGGGAAGGCCGAGAAGTGCACCTTCTGCTATCCCCGCGTCGAGGTGGGCATCCCGACCGTCTGCTCGGAGACCTGCGTCGGCCGCCTGCGCTACATCGGCCTGATCCTCTACGACGCCGACCGGGTGATCGACGCCGCGACCGTCCCTGACGAGAAGGACCTGTTCGCGGCGCAGAAAGGCGTCCTCCTCGACCCGCACGACCCGGAGGTGATCGCGGCGGCACGCCGGGACGGCATCCCCGAGGACTGGCTGGAGGCCGCCCGCCGCTCCCCCATCCACAAGCTGATCTTCGAGTACGGTCTGGCGCTGCCGCTGCATCCGGAGTTCCGCACGATGCCGATGGTCTGGTACATCCCGCCGCTGTCGCCAGTGGTCGACGCCCTGGCCGGCACCGGCCACGACGGCGAGGAGGCCGGGAACCTCTTCGGCGCGATCGACTCGCTGCGCATCCCCGTCGAGTACCTCGCCGAGCTGTTCACCGCGGGCGACCCCGAGCCCGTACGGGACGTGCTGCGGCGACTGGCCGCGATGCGCTCCTACATGCGCCGCGTCAACCTCGGCCGCGCCCCCAGGGAGTCCATCGCCGCCGCCGTCGGGATGACCGGCGAGCAGATCGAGCAGATGCACCGCCTGCTCGCCATCGCCCCCTACGACGAGCGGTACGTCATCCCCAAGGCCCACGCCGAGCAAGGGGCCCAACTGGAGGAACTCGCCACCGGCTGCAGCCTCGACTACGACGGCGGCCCCGGCATGAGCGGCCCGTTCGGCGAGGCGTCAGGGCAACCACGACCGGTCGCGGTGGAGACCTTCCACGCGCTCAAGGAACGACAGGAGAGCGGCGCGCTCGTCGACCCCGCCGACCGGGAAGGACGGGTCAACCTCCTCAACTGGGACGGCAAGGGGCTGCCCACCGGGCTGTTCCCGCGAAAGAAGGAGGACAGGTGATCCGCCGACACGCCCCCGCGCCTGAAGACGTCCGGGAAGGCCACCCCGGCGACGGCACCTATCAGGATGCCCGACAGCCCGACTTGCGCACCGTCCACCTGGTCGCCTCGGTGCTGCTGGACTATCCCGACGAGCGGCTGCATGAGGCCCGGCCTGTGCTGGCACGAGCCGTGTCCCGGCTGCCCACCGGGGACGCCGCACGCCACCTGACCGCCTTCCTCGACCACCTCGACGCCACCCCGCTGCCCGAGCTGGCCGAACACTACGTGGCGATCTTCGACCTCAAGCGCCGCTGCTGCCCGTACCTCACCTACTACACCTACGGCGACACCCGCCGCCGCGGCATGGCGTTGCTGCGGTTCAAGCACGCCTACCGCGCCGCCGGGTTCGAACCGGCCGCCGGAGAACTGCCCGACCACCTGGCCGTGGTGTGCGAGCTGTCCGGGCGCGGCGCGACCCGCGAGGCCGGCCGGCTGCTGCACGAGCACCGGACCGGCATCGAGGTTCTCCACCATGCGCTCACCGCCGAGGGCTCGCCGTACGCGCACGTGGTCGCCGCCGTGCTGGCCACATTGCCGCCGCTCGGCGTGCGCGAGCGCGCGGCCGCGCTGCGACTGGCCGCACAGGGCCCGCCCGCCGAGGAAGTCGGCCTCGAACCCTTCGCCGTCACGGGAGACCACCGTTGAACGCTCTGGACCTGATCCTCTGGGGGATCGCCCCCTACCTGGCCCTCACGGTCTTCGTGCTCGGCCACGTCTGGCGCTACCGCTACGACAAGTTCGGCTGGACCACCCGCTCCTCCCAGCTGTACGAGTCGCGGCTGCTGCGCGTGGGCAGCCCGCTGTTCCATTTCGGCATCCTGATGGTGCTGCTCGGGCACGTCGGCGGCCTGCTGGTGCCCAAGAGCTGGACCGAGGCGGTGGGCGTGTCGGAGGAGACGTACCACATCACCGCCGTGGTGCTCGGCACCGTCGCGGGCGTGTGCACCGTGGGCGGCCTGGCGATCCTGATCTACCGCCGCCGCACCGTCGGACCGGTCTTCATGGCGACCACCCGCAACGACAAGCTCATGTACGCGATGCTGGCCCTGACCCTCGTGCTCGGCCTGTCGGCCACGGTCGCCGCCAACATCCTCGGCGGCGGCTACGACTACCGGACCACGATCTCGCCCTGGTTCCGGTCGATCTTCGCCTTCCAGCCGGAGATGTCGCTGATGGCCGCGGCGCCGCTGCTCTTCCAGTTGCACGCCCTCTCGGCGCTCGCGCTGTTCGCGATCTGGCCGTTCACCCGCCTGGTGCACATGCTCACCGCGCCGATCGGCTACCTGACCCGGCCGTACGTGGTGTACCGCAGCCGCGACCTCGGTGGTGAGCGCGGCACCCGGCCCGCCCGGCGCGGCTGGGAGCCGGCCGGTCCGCCGCCTCGCTGAGCAGACCCTCCGAGCGAGCCCCGCAGAGCAGATCCGCTTCGTACGCCTTACTGAGCGGGCCCGCCGCCCCCGGACCGTACCTCCAGCTGGAGGACACGCCCTCTGCGCCTAGCTAGAGGCCGAACACGACGAGCCCGGGGGATGATGCCGGTGTATTGATCCGTATCGAGGGGTCCGACCTGCCAGGGCGGGAATGCGGGCAGCGTCGCTCATGGTCCACACCGTAAGCGAATCGAGACTTCAGCCAAAGGATTCAGGATAACCGCAGGTCAGAGGCGACTTCGTTGGAAATTTCTTCATTGCTGCCGGGACCCTTCTTGTGGCCGACGAACTGACCCACCAGACGTTCAGCGAGATGCTGCACCCCCAATCAAGATCAAATAGCTCTGAGCGCGTGCAGCCCACGCGCAGCCGTACGCGCGGACACGCACTCGCCCGTCAGATACGACGAAGAGCCCGCCTCTCCCCATGGAACGCCATGGAACGCCTCCCTTGGAACGGCATGGAACGCCTCCCTATTGAGAGACGCCTAGGAGAAGGGAACAGCAGCACATGCCACTCAGAAGAATCATGATCGGGGTGGTCCTGGCCATCGTGGCACTGGCCGGTGCCACCGCCCCGGCCTCGGCCGCCGTCCAGTCCGTCGCCGGCGTCCAGGAGACCCAGGAGTTCCAGGGGGACGGGGTCGGTTCCAACCGGGCCGCAGCGATCACGATGGCCCGGTCCGACGCCAACGCGCAGGCCGTCGCCGCAGGGTTCCGCACCACCCGATGCCGGACGGTCAGCTCGAACGCCTTCCCCGACGGGCTGGGCTTCTACCTGGCCACGGTCACCATCTCGTGTAGCCGCTGAGCGCAATCGAGTAGGGGACGGGGTCGACCCGTCCCCTCTCACACCACCGGACATGCAGGCCCGCATCCGGCGGCTCGTCAGGCCGCAATTGTGAGCCTGTGCCAGGTCGGATAAGACCCTTCAGGCCAAGGCCGGTCCAGTGGATATCGGGCAAGGCCCGCTGGAGGACCGGTGAGCCCGCGATACGCCAGTAGCCCTTGCCGCTCGATGCCCACTCCCTGGCCTTGTGGTCAGGAATGCCGAGCTTGTGCAAGTTACGGCGCCTGGTCTTGGGCTTCTTCCGTTCCTTCCAGCGGATCTGCCGCATCCGGCGGCGAAACCACTCATCCAGATCCTTGAACACCCTGGGGTGTCGGCCAGGTGGAAGTAGGCCATCCACCCGGTGACGTAGGCGTTGAGCCTGCCGATCCCGCAGGGCATCGACACGCTCCACCTCTGTACAACTCCCGGATACGGTCCTTCAGACGGCTGACCGCCTTCGGATCCACCCGGATTTTGACCCCCGACCGCAGTGTCTCGTCGTGAACGTGACTGTGCGGCGCTGAAATCCATTCGCGATCGGCTCCCGCCTGAGGCGCGAGTGATGGGTGCTGATCCGGCGTAGGCCTTCAGCGCACGGGCGTCGGCGAAGCGGGTGCGGTCGTCGCCGAGCTCGGCGAGCACGCGGGCGCCGGTCTCGCGGTCGGCACCGGACGTCTCAGCGTCGCTCAACTCATCGGCCCTCCCCTCGGCGCCAGCGGCGTTTTCCACGGAATGAGCCGCACGCCGGAATCGCATGATCCTGCGTCGCGCCAGGGACTGGGCTGAAGACCACGTCAATCCATGCGGGCTCAAGCATCGGGTGGGGAACGAGAGATGTCATCAGGCGGCCGGCTCGACGGTGGTGAAGTCGATTTCCTTGAGCTCGGGATTGAACGCCGCCGGCGTCGAGATCGACCCTCACCAGCGGCGCCACACGCCACCGAACTCAACGCCGGGGTGTCCATCGAGCCTCGGCCACGCCTCCACCGAGACGACGCAGCTCTACGCCCTGCTGGACGACAAGGTCGCCGACAGCGAGATCCGCGCCGCACGCCGACGCCGGAACCAGGCAACGAGCTGACGAAGCTTCACAAACCAAGAGCGACCTCACTCGCTGCAATCAAGATCCTTGTCAGCGTCAACGGCTGTCCACCGGCTCCACACCCCCGGAGATCACCGGGCTCCCCGGCCGCCGGGTGATCAGGGGGGTGCGTGACTAGGGTTGAACGCCATGACCTCGCTCGCCACCTCCCAGCGCTCGCTCGGCGACCCCGCGATCCGCTATCCGCTGTGGCCACCGCTCACCACCGGCTGCCCGTCGACCAGCACGCCCGATCTGGCCTACCCCCTCCAGGTCGACTACGACTACGCCGCCGTGGACACTGCGCTGTTCACGCAGGAGCCCGGCCCCGACCTGGCCCGATGGTCACCCCTGCTGCCGCCGCTGCACGCGCCCACGCTGGGCGAGGGTGGCACGCCGCTGCTGGAGGTGGACGGCGTGTACGTCAAGGACGAGTCCCGCAACCCGACCTGGAGCCACAAGGACCGGCTGAACCGGGTCACGGTCAGCGCGGCGCTCGCGGTCGGCGCGCCCGGTGTGGTCGTCGCCTCCTCCGGCAACCACGGTGCCTCGGCCGCCGCCTACGCCGCGCGGGCGGGGCTGCCCGCGATCGTCCTGGCCTCCGCCGAGTCGCCGCCCGCCGTGCAGTCGTTCGTCCGCGCCTACGGCGCGCGGGTGCTCACCGTTCCCGTCCAGGCCAGATGGCCGCTGATGCGCCAGATCGTCGAACGGCTCGGCTACCACCCGCTCAGCAACGTGACCGTCACCCACACCGGCCATCCCTTCGGCGCCGAGGGCTACAAGACCATCGCCTACGAGCTCTTCCTGCAGTTGGGCCGGGTGCCGGCCGCGCTGTTCGTCCCCACCGGCTACGCCGAGCTGCTGTTCGGCGTCTGGAAGGGCTTCACCGAGCTGCGGCTGCTCGGACTGGCGGACTCGGCGCCCCGCATGTACGCGTGCGAGCCGGCCGCGGGCGGACCGCACGGCCACGCGCTCGCGGCCGGAGTTCCGGCCGCGGTCGTGGAGACGGGCCCGACCCGCGCGTACGGCATCGCCTGCGAGGCGGGGGGACATCGCGGTGTGCTCGCCGTACGGGAGAGCGGCGGTGAGGCGGTGCCGGTCACCGACGAGGAGCTGCGCTCGGCCCAGCGGGCACTGGGCCGGGCGGGCCTGTGGTACGAGCTGTCGAGCGCGGCCGGTCTGGCCGCCCACCACAAGCTCGGCGCGTCCTTCGACGGACCGGTCGTATGCGTCGCCACCTCCAGCGGCTTCAAGGACCTCGGCGTCGGCGGGGAGCCCGTGGAGATCATCGACGGTTCATGGGAGAGCGCGGAGCCCCTCCTCCGGCTGCGATCAGGTCCATACGGAGGAACTCGGTGATGCGCAGCAGCTTCGGTGGGCGTGCGACCGCATCGGAGAGTGCCTGGAACGCCTCGTCTTCCCCGACGAGGCGTGGGGCGGCGAGTTCTACCTCCTTCCCGTCGACCCGGAGCCGCGCCCCGTCGGCTGCCAGGACGTTCTGCACCCAGTCCGAGCGTGATCCATACACCAGAACGAACAGGTAGCCGCCGTCGACAGGATGCGCATCGAGCGGCGTGCGGTACGTCGCGCCAGAAACGCGACCGACGTGAATCAGCACCGGCCACCTCCCGCCCGCGATCGCGCGAGGGTTGAACACCCGTTTGTTCACGTGCCCCCACCACCTCGGCATCGGCATCGGGATCTCCTTCTCCCGCCCCGGCGGGGCGCGTCGCAGGTCAGACGTTCACCGCGCCCCAGCTGATGCCGACCCGGGTGGGCTTACACCAGTAAGGCGGCTTACGTGTGTAAGGTTGGCTTACGATTGTAAGGTTGTCAATCGCCATGGAGCCGTCGTGTCACCACCACCACAACCGCTCAGCAGAGGTCTCGTGCTGGAAGCCGCGATCCGGGTCGCGGATCGCGGCGGCGTACAGGCGATCACGATGCGACGGGTGGCGCAGGAACTGGGCGTCGAGGCGATGTCGCTCTACCACCACGTACCGAACAAGGACGCGATCCTCGACGGCGTGGTCGACATGGTGTTCGCGGCGATCGAGCTACCCAGTGCCGAGAGCGATGATTGGCGCGACGCGATCCGCGCGCGCGCTTCCTCCGCGCGTGCGGTCCTATCGCAGCACAGCTGGGCCCTCGGCCTCATGGACTCCCGTCGCGACCCGGGGCCGGCGACGCTACGCCACCACGACGCCGTCCTCGGTGTCCTCCGGGAGGCGGGGTTCACGCTGCCGATGGCCGCGCACGCCGTCTCGCTCATCGACAGCTACATCGGCGGGTTCGTCCTCCAGGAGGCGAACCTGCCGGTGACGACGCCGGACGATGTCGAGGAAGTGGCCGGCGGCATCCTCGAGCACCTGCCGGCGAACGAGTTGCCGTACCTCACCGAGATGATCGTCGACCACGCCCTGCGACCGGGCTACGACCACACGAGCGAGTTCAGCTACGGCCTGGACCTGATTCTGGATGCGCTCGAAGCTCGCCGGAGGTAGAGACCCCGGCACCGCCACGTGAGACTCACCTTGCCCCTCCCCTCAAAAAGGCGCGCAGCGGGGACCGGCGGGCTCGTCCCGCTGGCCTTCGGGGCGAGCCAGGGTCAGCGGGCGGCGCTCCCCGACTCCGGTTCCGGTTCCGGTTCCGCGTGCAGGTTGTCGAGCATGCGGCGCAACATCCCGGCGAGCTGCCGTACCTCCTCCTCCGAGAACCCCGACAGGAGCTGGACGCTGACCCGCCCGAAGACGGGCGCGAGCCTCGGCACGAGCGCCCGCCCCTCCTCCGTCACCTCCACGACGATCGAGCGGCGGTCGTCCGCGTGCCGCCGCCGCCGGATCAGGCCCTTGGCCTCCAGCCTGTCGAGCAGCCTGGTCATCCCGGCGGTGTCGGTGCCCAGGTGCGGCGCGAGCCGGTTGGGGCTGGTCTCCCCGCGCGCCGCCTGCAGCAGGAGCGCCGCCTGCTGGGACGTGACGCCGTAGGGGGTGAGCAGGCCCTCCACCGCCGTACGCAGGTCACGCCCGACCTGGTTGATGAGCGAGCCGCCGCCGAGCACGAGCCCGACGGGAACGCCTCCGGATGATCGATCGTCCATGCGGGAAAGAATAGCTGTTCAGCCATTTACTGTCGCGACAGCTAAATGCTACGGTGCCCAGTGCCTGCGGAAAGGACCACTTCATGCACGTTGTGATCATCGGCGGAGGAGTCGGCGGACTCTGCCTCGCCCAAGGACTCAAGCGATCTGGCGTGAGCGTCGCCGTGTACGAACGCGACGCCTCACCGCACATCCGCGACCAGGGATGGCGCATCTCGCTGAAGGAGGCCGGCAGCGGCGCCCTGCGCGACTGCCTCCCGGCCGCACTGTTCGACCTCTGCGTGGCCACCGCCATCCGGCCGGCCACCCGGATGGCGTTCACGGACCACCGGCTCACCCCGAAGTTCGCCAAACCCATCCCGCCCCAGCCGGGCGACGTCTTCTTCGGCGTCAACCGGCTGACCCTGCGGGAGATCCTGCTCACCGGCCTGGACGACGTCCGGCACTTCGACAGGACCTTCGTCAGCTACGACCACACCGGAGACGGCCGGGTCCGCGCGCACTTCGCGGACGGGACCACCGCCATCGCGGACCTGCTCGTCGGGGCGGACGGGACCGGCTCGGCGGTCCGCCACTCACTCGTCCCCGGCGCCGTGATCGACGGCATCGGCGGATTCGTCTACGGAAGGACCCCCATCACACCGGACCTGCTGGACACGGTCCCCGAGGTCCTGGTCGACAGCTTCAACCGGGTCACGGCACCCGGCGGCGCCGCCATGTCGGTGGCGACCTGCCGCGCCCGCCTCTCCCCCTCGACCGCGGCCGCCGCGCACGCCCCGCAGGCCCGGCTCACCGACATCCCGGACTACTTCGCCTGGACGGTCTCGGGCGGCGAGGGATGGCCCCCCGCAGGCGGCGGCTCCCCTCACGACCGCCCCCCTCACGACCGCTCCCCTCACGACCGCTCCCATCACGGCGGCTCCCGTGGCGGGGACTTCCGCGACATGGACGCGTCCGCACTGCACCGTCTCGCACTGGACACGATCGGCGGCTTCCACCCCTCGGCCCGCCGGATCGTCGAGCACGCCGACATCCCCGCCACGTTCCCGGTGCGCCTGCGCTCCGCCCGCCCCGTGCCCCGCTGGGAGACGACGAACGTGACGCTGCTCGGCGACGCGATCCACACCATGTCCCCCGGCCGGGGCGAGGGCGCGAACGTCGCGCTACGGGACGCGGCGCTGCTGCGCCGCGCGATCACCGAGGCCGCCGCGGGCGCCCCACTGGACGAGACGATCAGAGGCTACGAGACCGAGATGCTGCGCTACGGCTTCGCCGCCGTCGAGGCGTCCCTGACCCAGCCCTTCGCACCGCCGCGCCGCACCTTCACTCCGCCCGTCTCATAGCCGCTCCGGAAATAGCCGCTCCGCAACGCGCCGCACCGCGTGCCGTACGCGGTGGAGCGGGCAGGAGTGCCGCCGAAATATGCGGTGGGTTGGCGCCGAGATCATCGCGAGCCGCAGGACAGGCCCTCGATAAGAAGGGGCGCCTGCCCGACTGAACCGACACTCAACACAAAGGGAGCGACTGGCACCCCACCGACGCCCACCCCGATAGCTGTAGAACGTTCCGAGCCACGCCACTATGACGGCCCGGACGCGGACCTCGACCGGACGAACACCTCGACGCCGTCCAGCACCCGGGCCAGACCGAACGCGAAGGCGTGCTCGGGATCGAAGGCCGCGTTGTGCGCCTCGCCCGCCGCCGCTCCCACCCGCGCCGCGGTCGGATAGCGCCCGGGGTCGAGGACCTTGCTCAGGAACGGGGCGTGCGCCCACCACCACTGCTCGTCGGTCATGCCGGTGAGCCGCTCGACCTGCTCCGCCTCCACCGCACCCCGGACCGCCCCGTTGACGAACCCCGTCAGGAGCGTGACCACCGCGTCCATCTCGGTGTCGTCGAGACCGATGCCGTCCACCGCGCGCAGCGTGTAGTCGTAGACGGCCGTCACATTCGGCCCGAGCGGCGGGCGGCTGGTCCCGACCTGCAGCATCCACGGGTGCCGGTGATAGAGCACCCGGTAGTCACGCGCGATGAGCTCCAGCCTCGCCCGCCAGCTCCCCGCCACGTCCGCGGGCAGGTCCTCTGGCCTGGGCAACTCGCCGTACACGGTGTCGAGCATGACGTCGACCAGCTCGGCCTTGCCCGGCACGTAGGTGTAGAGCGACATCGTGCCGACCCCGAGCCGCTCGGCGACCTTCCGCATGGAAAGCGCGGCCAGTCCCTCGGCGTCGGCCACCTCGATCGCCGCCCGCACGATGCGATCCACGCTCAGGTCCGGCTTGCCCTTGCGGCTGGACCGCTCCCCTGTCCGCCACAGAAGCGCCAGGCTGCGGGCCGGATCTCCCCTGCCGGTGTACTCCGTCGTCATGGTCAGCGCAGTCTACTCCGCCGCGTACCGTATGCTGTACGGTACAACGTACGGAAACGATCCGAGGAGGAGCCACATGACCTTCGCCGTCGTCGCCGAGGAACTGCGCAAGCGGTACGGCGACACCGAGGCCCTCGCAGGCTTCGACCTGACCGTCCCCGAAGGCACGGTCCACGGCCTGCTCGGCCCCAACGGCGCGGGCAAGAGCACGGCCGTGCGCATCCTCACCACGCTGCTGCGCGCCGACAGCGGACGCGCCGAGGTCGCCGGACTCGACGTCGCGACCCGCGGCCCCGAGGTACGCCACCGGATCGGGCTCGTCGGCCAGAACGCGGCACTCGACGAGATCCTCAACGGCCGGCAGAACCTGGAGATGTTCGGCCGGCTCCACCACCTCGGCGCCCGCCAGGCCCGCGCCCGAGCCGCGGACCTGCTGGAACAGTTCGCCCTAACCGACGCCGAAAACAAACCGGTCGGCCAGTACTCGGGAGGCATGCGCCGACGACTCGACCTCGCTGCCGGCATGATCCTGATGCCGGCCGTGCTGTTCCTCGACGAACCCACCACCGGCCTGGACCCCCGCGCCCGAGCCGAGGTATGGGAGTCCGTCCGCGCCCTCGTCACCACCGGCACCACCGTGCTGCTCACCACCCAGTACCTGGAGGAGGCCGACCAACTCGCCGGCCGCGTCTCCGTCATCGACTCCGGCCGGACCATCGCGAACGGCACGCCGGACGAGCTCAAAGGCATGATCGGAGGCGACCGGATCGACCTGACCCTGCGCGACCCGCGCGACATGCCCGCCGCCGCGGCCGCCCTCGCCCGGGTGTCCACCGCGGAACCACACCTCGACCCCGACACCCGGCGGATCAGCGCGCCCGTCCGCCAACGGATCACCGCCCTGACCGAGGTGGTACGCGCCCTGAACGAGGCCGCCGTCACAGCCGAGGACATCGCCGTGCGCCGCCCCACCCTGGACGAGGTCTTCCTGCACCTCACCGGCACGGCAGGAACACCACAGAATCCACCCCGACCCGACCATCACTCCCACAACGGCACGGAGGAGGCCGCGTGACGACCCCCGTCCCCCCGATCCCCCGCACCCCGGCGGCCCGGCTGCGCTGGGCCCTCGCCGACGGCTGGACCGTCACCCGGCGAGACCTCACCCACTGGCGCCACCGCCCCGGCGACGTCGCCGTCGCCCTCCTGTTCCCCGTGCTGATGGTGCTGATGTTCGGCTACCTGCTCGGCGGCGGCATCGCGGTCCCCGGCGGAGGCGACTACCGCGAGTTCCTCATGCCCGGCATGTTCGCCATGACCATGCTCTTCGGCATCGAGACCACCTTCGCCGCCGTCGCCACCGACGCCGCCAGAGGCGTCACCGACCGGTTCCGCTCCCTGCCCATGGCACCGTCGGCCGTCGTCACCGGCCGCGCCACCGCCGACATGACGCACTCCACTCTCGGCCTCGCCGTCATGATCGGATGCGGCCTGGCGGTCGGCTGGCGGTCACACGGCGACGCCGGCGACACACTGCTCGCCATCGCGCTCCTGCTCCTGCTCCGGCTCGCGTTCCTCTGGATCGGCATCTACCTCGGCCTGCTCGCACGCGGCCCCGAGTCCCTCGCGGCCGTGCAGATCCTCGTCTGGCCGGTCGGCTTCCTGTCCAACGCCTTCGTCCCGACCGCCACCATGCCGGCCTGGCTCGGCACCCTCGCCGAGTGGAACCCGCTCTCCTCCACCGTGACCGCCGTCCGCGCGCTGTTCGGCAACCCCGGCACGGGCGACTCCTGGATCGCCCAGCACGCCCTCCCGATGGCCGTCGCCTGGCCCGCGCTGCTCATCGCGATCTTCTTCCCCCTGTCCGTACGGTGTTACCGGCGACTGGACCGCTGACCCGCGCACACCCCGTCCACAAAGGCGCCCCGGTCTCCGACACCGGGGCGCCTCCACGTTTCCGCAGCGTAGGTCGATGATGGGAGAAGGAACCCCCCGACACCGGCACGGTGAGATCCGCAGAGAGGAGGCGCGCTCATGACAGACCCGGCGCACGAGCGGGCACCACGACACCACACGCCATCGGCGACGCGCGCCCCCGTGGACGCCTCCTCCATGGACGCCTCCTCCATGGAAAGGCCACCGGACGGACCGGCCGACGGCGCCCCACCGCCGCCCCAACGCTCCAGCGAGCACGACGAACTGCTCCAGCGGCTCCTGCCCACCGTCGACGCCGGGCTGTACGTGCTGAACCGGTGGGCGCGGGTGGTCTACCTCAACCCCCGCGGCGAGGAACTGCTCCGCCGGTCCGCCGCGGACGTCATTGGCCACGACGCCCACGACCTGCTGCACCGGACCGCCGACGGCACGGTCGCGCAGCGCGCGGAATGCCGGCTGCTCCAGGCACTACTGTCCGGCACCACCATGCACGCCGACACCGAATGGTTCGCCCGAGGCGACGGCACCCTCCTACCGGCCTACTGCGTCAGCACCCCGTACGCCATCGACGACGACAGGAGCGGAACGGTGGTGATCTTCTCCGAACGGAGCCTGGACGAGAACAGGTCGCACAATGCCGAACTGATCGACCTGACCGACCGCCTGGCCCTCGTCGCCGAATCCACCGTGGCCCTCACCTCCACCCTCGACATGGAGGAGGCACTGCGCCGACTCGTCCGGCTCGTGGTCCCACGCCTCGCGGACTGGGCCGTCGTCGACCTCCTCGACGACAACGAAGAACTGCGGCGCGTGACCGTGGTGCACGACGAGAACGGCACCATCGTGAACGTGGAGGAACTCGAAGGCCCGATGCCGCCGGTGACGGAACAGTCCCGGCAACCCCTCTCCCAGGTGCTGCTCGGAGCCCCCTCCACACTGGTCATCCCGGACATGTACGACGAACTACCCGACTCCGGAATGGCCGCCGTGCAACGCGACCTGTTCCAGACGACCGGCATGCACTCCGCGGTCATCGCGCCGTTGAGAGGACGGCTAGGCCAGGTGCTGGGAGCCCTGACCGTGGGCCGCGCCGCCCAGCACAGGCAGTTCGGCCCCGGCGAGCTCTCCCTCGTCGACGACATCGGCCGCCGCGCCGGTCTGGCCGTCGACAACGCCCGGCTGTACGAGCGGGAACGGCGGTCGGTCGAGACCATGCAACGCCACCTGCTCCCCCCGATGCCGGAAGTCGACGACCTGCAGATGTCCGCCCGCTACATCGCGGCGCCGCACGCCTCCGAGGTCGGCGGCGACTGGTACGACGTGTTCGTCCTCCCCGACGGCGTCAGCGCCCTGGTGATCGGCGACGTGATCGGCCACGATCTCACCGCCGCCGCCCAGATGTCCCAGCTGCGCAACCTGCTCCGCGCGTACGCCTGGGAGTATCAGGGCCCGCCCAGCCTGGTGGTCGACCGCCTCGACCGGGCACTCCCGCACATCAGCACCGCCACCTTGGCCACGCTGGTGTTCGCCCGCGTCGAAGGCCCGGAAGGCGGCCCGTGGCGACTGCACTGGACCAGCGCGGGCCATCCGCCGCCGTTGCTGGTGACCGAGAACGGCAAGGTGTCCTTCCTCGAGGACGGGCAGGGCCTCCTGCTCGGCACCGACGTGGCCACAGAACGACCCGACGCCACGGCGCCGCTGCCGCCCAAGGCCACGCTCGTGCTCTACACGGACGGCCTGATCGAGTCGCCGAACGAGTCGATCGACCGGGGAATGGCCCACCTCGGCCGCCACGCCGCCTCGCTCGCCCGCCGACCGCTCGGGGCCTTCTGCGACCAACTCATCGCCCGGGCCCGCCCGGCCGACAACGAGGACGACATCGCCCTGCTCGCCCTCCGCCTGCCGGCCTCGCCGGTCCGTAAGCAGCCGACCTAGGGCCGGGGCTGGTCGATGCGCAGCACCGACATCCCCTCGGGACGTACGGGCTCGTGGCAGTGCGCGCAGACCGTGACCGGGCGCAGGACCTCGCCGCACTCGTGCTCCCAGACGGTGGGCGGATCCCCTTCGGTGACATAGCGGTCGCCCCAGGCCATCAGCGTGAGCAGTACCGCATGGAGCGCCTGACCGGCCTCGGTGAGAACGTACTCGTAGCGCGGCGGATGCTCTTCGTACTGCTCCCGCTCCAGCAGGCCGACGTCGACGAGCTTGCGCAGACGGACGGCGAGGATGTCGCGGCTGGCACCGGTGTTGCGGGCGATCTGGTCGAAGCGCCGCACCCCGAGCAAGATCTCACGCATGGCGAGCATGCTCCATCGCTCGCCGACGACCGCGAGCGCGTTGGCGATCGAACACTCCCGGGGACGGGACGGCATGGCGGCTACCTCCTTGACTTCTCGACAGTCGGGTCGGTCTTGATTTCCAACTTAGTCCGTGACATTGTGCGTTTGATTATCCAACTCACTCGGCATGGAGGCAAGCATGCGAGACGCGGTGATCGTCGAGGTCGCACGGACACCGATCGGCAAGGGAAAACCGGGCGGAGCGCTGCACCAAGTGCACCCCGTGGACCTCCTCGCCCACGCGATTCGCGCGGTGGTCGAGCGCACAGGCATCGCCCCTGACTCGATCGACGACGTGATCGGCGGCTGCGTGGACCAAGTAGGCGAGCAGGCACAGAACACCACGCGATGGGCGGCGCTGTCAGCCGGACTTCCGGAGAGCGTCCCGGCGACCACGGTGGACCGCCAGTGCGGCAGCGGCCAGCAGGCCGTGCACTTCGCCGCCCAAGGCGTTCTCGCCGGCGCGTACGACACGGTGATCGCCTGCGGCGTCGAGTCGATGAGCCGGGTACCTATGTGGTCCAACGTGCCACCCGGCACCGACCCCTTCGGCCCTGGCGTGGCCGCCCGCTACGCGGACGGGCTGGTACCGCAGGGAATCAGCGCCGAACTGATCGCCGCGAAATGGTCGCTGAGCCGACAGGAGATGGACGCCTACGCGGTGGAGTCGCATCGGCGCGCCGCACGGGCCACCGCCGACGGAGCGTTCACCGACGAGATCGCGGCGATCCGCGTCGCCGACGACCTGGTCCGTCACGACGAGTCGATCCGGCCGGGCACGACACCCGAGGTGCTGTCCGGACTGAAGCCCGCCTACTACGACCCCGCCATGGCGGAGCGGTACCCGCAGATCGACTGGTCGGTCACCGCGGGCAACTCGTGTCCCGTCAACGACGGCGCCTCGGCGGTGCTGATCACCACGAGCGAGAACGCCGCCAGGCTGGGGCTGCGGCCGAAGGCCCGGCTGCACAGCTTCGCCGTCATCGGATCCGACCCGCTCCTGATGCTCACCGGGATCATCCCCGCCACCGAGAAGGTCCTGCGCAGAGCGGGACTACACCTGGACGACATCGACCTGTTCGAGGTGAACGAGGCGTTCGCCGCCGTCGTCCTCGCCTGGATCCGGGAGACCGGCGCCGATCCGGCGAAGGTCAACGTCCACGGCGGCGCCATCGCACTGGGCCACCCACTCGGGGCCAGCGGCGCCCGCCTGATGAGCACCCTGGTCAACGCGATGCCCCGCCACGGCGCGCGCTACGCGTTGCAGACCATGTGCGAGGGCGGCGGCATGGCCAATGCCGTCATCCTTGAGGCCCTGTGACCGTGATTCCGCTGAACCTCCAGCACGACGAGCCGAGCCGGACGATCAGAGCGGATCCCACGGGAGGCGCTCGTAAAGATCACGCACTCGGTTCATCGCCCGCTCGTCCACTTTCAGCTCCACGTCGTCCACCCGGCCGACCGCGACGACACCTCGCGAATTGGCGAGGAAGACCGCGTCATATCCGGGCAGATCCGCCACCCTCAGCACGCGGCGCTCCTGACGTCCCCCCTCGTGTTCCAGCGCCCGCTCCAGCAGCTGCATCGTGATGCCGCGCAGCATCGGAGCCTGCGGCCAGACCACGGTGTCGCCGACGACACAGCCCACGTTGGTGATCGATCCTTCCGCGATCACACCGTCCGCAGTGGTCAGCAGCGCCTCGTCGAACCCCTCGGCCTCCACCCGAAGCCCGAGATAGTGCTGCGGGAAACCGCCGACATGCTTGATATGCGGGAGAAACCGCTGGTAGACGACCGACCGC
Source organism: Microtetraspora glauca (assembly GCA_001570385.1). Taxonomy (GTDB): domain Bacteria; phylum Actinomycetota; class Actinomycetes; order Streptosporangiales; family Streptosporangiaceae; genus Microtetraspora; species Microtetraspora glauca. Next base: position 260,410 of record BBYL01000021.1, read on the forward strand.
ACACTCTGCGGGATCCGGGCCATCTCGTACGGCGGCCCCGCCGTGGCGAACACGTGCGGGACGTCGCCCTCCGACAGGATGTACACGCGGACGCCGGCGTCCCGGATGTCCTCCCCCAGGACCGCCGCGATCGAGCCGAGTACCTCCTCAGGGCCGGGCACGACATCGAACAGCTCGCGGCTGGCCGCCTCCAGCCGGGCCAGGTGCAGGTCGAGCCCGCGCACTCTCCGGTCCCTGACCTGCATGGCGGTGAAATGTCCGTATCTCGCGTACATCGCGAGGGTGACATCGGCCCCCACGACCCGCCCGTCGATCACAACGCGCTTGATGTTGATCAGCCCCTTCCGGCCGGGAACGATCCTCGAACCGCATGCCCACCGTACCGAGGGCGCGGATCGCCGTCAGGACGCTCGTACAGCGGCGACGGACACGGCGGACAGGTGAGACTCGGCCTGGGACTCGGCCGGTCGCCGCCCCATCCGCGTGGTGACACCCGGCTCCGCAGCCGGTCGGCCCCTCTGAACAGCCTCGATCGACAACCTCGACGCGGCGAGACGAGGCCGGGCTGGGCTGGGCGCGCAGAGCGGCGCGCCGGCCGACATCCCCGCCGTCGTCCAGCGAGTCATCCGTCGATCGCGCCGCTGTCGATGGGGTTTTGGGTGGCCTGAGAGGATTTTCGAACGACCCGGCGCCTTTACATTGTAGATTCATTATATGATCGGCGAGCGATGAACTTCCCAGCCGTGCCGGAACCGCTTCCTCCCGCGAGGCCCCGGGCCGATCCTTACCACGCCTACCTGGACGCCCTCCCCAGCCCCGAGTCGAAGCGGACCATGCGCGGCTGCCTCGACCGTGTCGCCCGCCTCATCACCGGCGATCCCCACGCCACCGGGGCGGGGCAGCCGTGGGAGCGCCTCCGCTACGAGCACACCATCCGGCTCCGTACGGCGATGCGCGAGCAGGGGTGGTCCCCCTCGCACGTGAACAAGCATCTGGTCGCCCTGCGGCGGGTGCTCAAGGAAGCCTGGCGGCTCGGCCTGATGACCAGCGAGGACTACCAGCGGGCGGCCGACCTGCCGGCCTACAAGCACACCCGGGTGCCCGCGGGGCAGCATGTCCCGCCAGAGGTGCTGGGAGCCGCACTCGCGGCCTGTGACGACGACGACTCCCCCACCGGCCTGCGGGACGGCGCCATGCTCGCCGTGCTGTACTCCACCGGCTGCCGACGGGCGGAGCTGGCCGGGCTCGCCCTGGCCGACTTCGACTCCGCGTCCCGATCGCTTCGCGTACGCGGTAAGGGCGACAAGGAGCGGCTCGTCTATCTGACCGCTCCCGCGGTCGCGCGGCTGGAGTTGTGGCTCTCGGCGCGCGGACGGGACGCCGGGCCGCTGTTCTGCGCGATCAACAAGGCCGGCCGGCTGCGCCGCACCCACATGAGCGGGCAGGCGGTCTCCGACATCGTGGCCCGCCGCCTCTCCGACGCGGGTGCCACCAAGAGGACACCGCACGACTTCCGGCGGACCTTCATCGGCGAGCTGCTCGACGCGGGCGTCGACCTCGCCACCACGCAGGCCCTGGTCGGCCACGCCTCCCCCGCGACCACCGCACGGTACGACCGGCGTCCCGAGCGGCGCCGCCGGGAGGCCGTGGACCGCCTGGAGATGCCCCCGGCCAAACCACTGCGCTGAATCGTGTTTCGTGGATCTCCGCCGTGCCGAGGGTCCGAAACACTCCTTAGTGGTTGAAGATCAAGCTGGGCCGACGCGGTAGAGGACGTGGCGGCGCAGCGGGCTGTCCTCGGCCAGCGCCGGGTGATCGAAGTCGCCTTCGGGGTCACGGGTCATGCCGATGCGCTCCATGACCCGCTGGGAGCGCATGTTCTGCCTCGCCGTGAACGAGACGATCTCCTTCAGCCCGAGCTCGCCGAAGCCGTGCCGCAGCGCGGCCCGAGCCGCCTCGGTCGCGTAGCCGTGACCCCACGCGGACCGGGCCAGCCGCCAGCCGATCTCGACGCAGGGCGTGAAATGCGCGGTGAACCGCGGAACCGAGAGCCCGGTGAACCCGATGAACGTCCCGGACAACTCGACGGCCCACAGTCCGAACCCGCAATCGTCGAACTCGGCCGCGACGCGGTCGGCGAGGGCGTCGCTCCTCTCCCGCGTCAGCGTGGCCGGGAAGTACTCCATCACCTCGGGGTCGGCGTTCAGCGCCGCGAACGGCTCGCGGTCTTTCTCCTGCCAGCGCCGCAGCACCAGCCGCTCGGTCTCGATCATCCGTTCACGGTACCGGCAGATGTGGTACCGGGGCCCCTGGCCCTGCCGGCCCCTACCGCGGTGCTGGCCGCACATATCGGGCGACTGTCCGTTCGCACGCCTCCCGCATCGGGGGAAACACCTGGTCGGGGGACCAGGACATCGCTGGGGACATCGCCGGGCCCGGGATCAGGCGGTCGGACCGTCTCTCCGGCGCGACCCGACGCGTAGGTCCGGCATCCGGGATCCGGCCATCCGGGCCTTGGCAAGGGGCGTCCGGACGGGTCAAAGTGAAACACCGTTTCCCAAGGAGGGTCGCGCAGTGCATTATGTAATCATCGGCTGCGGCAACGTGGGCATGGAACTCGCACGCCGCTGGACCGCCGCCGGTCACCGGGTGACCGGGACCACCACCTCGGCCAGGCGCATCGGGGAGATCCAGCAGGCCTGCTCCACCGTCGTGGTGCTGCGCGGCAGCGACCGGGCGGCCGTGGAACAGGCGACGAGCGACGCGGACGCCGTCGTGCTGACGATGAGCCCCCGCATCACCCGATCCTTCGATGCCCGGCAGCGGGTCGCCGAGTACGCGGACACTCTCACCGCCAGCGCGCGGACCGCCGTCGCGGCGCATCCCCGGGTCGTCTTCACGAGTTCCGTCTCCGTATACGGAGCCGGCACCGGATCCCTGGTGGACGAATCCACCCCGACCACCGATGACCCGGACGCCTCGCCGCGTAGTTTCGTCGCCGCGGAGGAGGCCGTCCTGGCGACACCGCAAGGGGCGGTGGTCCGCATTCCCGACGTGTACGGACACTCGCGCGACATGGACTATCCGACCCGGGTGAAGTTCGCCCACGAGGCACTCGGCGGCAGCGTCCCCTTCTCGGCCGACGCCCTGCTGTACAGAATCGACTACCGGGACGCGGCGGCCGCACTCGACTTCGTCGTGTCCGAGGGCCTCACCGGGATCTTCAACGCCGTCCCCGACGCGATCCTGCCCCCCACCAACGCCTCGGCGTTCGGCGAGATCTGCGCGGCCGAGGGCTGGCCCGAGCTGAGCTATCGGGGGGAGATCAAGACGCCGACCATACCGGTGACCTCCGCGAGGCTGCGGGCCGCCGGGTTCGAGTTCGTCCACTGACGGCGTATCTCTCTCGCTCTCAGGCGGCGCGCGCCCCCACCGCCCAATCGTCACAATAAACCGGCACAAAAGGGATATTTCTCGATATAGCGATAGGGCTCTGACGCGCCGAGATCCGGGGAACCGGAATGACCACCGCCGGGCGTCCGTCAGGCATTGGTAATGCCGGTTACTCCTTAGCCTGACGGACGACGGCAAGCCTTCGGTGAGCGCGTTTCCGCAGCTCAGCCCGCGAAATTTTCGGTCCCTCATGCTGACCGGAAATGGCCGTAACCCCGACCGGGCTAACGATCCGATCACCGCGACTCTGGCCAGGTAACCCCGCCGGGAGAATCATCCGTCCCCAAGGACAACCGAGATGATCAACCCCGGAGTCACGATGGCATATCAGCAGGGCCCGCCCGGAGGCCAGCCGCCCAACTACGGCCCTCCTCCCGGCTACGGCTACCCGCCACCCACCCCGCCCAAGAAGACCAACGTCGCCCTCATCCTGGTCATCATCGGCGCCGTCCTCCTGCTGGCCATCGGCGGGTGTACGGCACTCGTCATCACCGTGGCCAACAAAAGCGCCGACGAAGTACAGAAGGCGCTCGACCAGTTCACGCCGTTCCCGTCGTTCCCATCGATGCCGGTCGAGGGCACCGGGCCGGCGCACGAGGTGGTCCTGGAAGCGACCGGAGACGGCGGAGCGAAAACCGCCAGCAACGTCACCTCCACGGTGGGGTTCGACCTGAAGCAGGAAGCGGGAGTGCCGCTGCCGTACTCGAAGACCGTGCGGGCGTCCGAGGTGCCCGGAGGGATATCTCTGTGGGTGCAGAACGCCGAAGGCGAGGGCACGGTGACGTGCCGGATCAAGGTGGATGGGAAGGTGGTCCGCGAGGCCACGTCGACCGGGCCGTACGGCGTGTGCCGAGTTCAGACGAACTCGCTCGCCCAGTGACGTAACCCCGCCCCGTCGGCGAGGCGTCACACAGGTGTTCCCTCTTCCAGAGCTGAGGGCCGTCCCCGCGCAGGGGCGGCCCTCTCTCGTGTCGGACTACCGGGCGACGTCGTCGAGCCTGGCCACGATCCGGGAGAGCAGTTTACGGATCTCGATCTGCCCGGCCTTCAGGTCTGCGACATCGTCCCGCGGCAGCGCGAACGACCGCTCCAGGTTGGTGGACGGGCGCCGGCTGGGCGAGGCGTTCGCGCTGCTCGGCAGCGCCGCCTCGAACCCGGACGAGGCGCGGCGCCGAATGGGCCAGCTCGCGCTCGCCGCCGAGACCGGCCCCGAACAGGCACATATCACCCGGATTCGCGCCATGGCCGGCGCAGAGCAATGGCCGGACCGGCAGTTGCTCATCACCGCGCTGGACGCCGAGACCGGCGAGCAGGAGGTCTTCGACCGTGCCAGTGGCGCACCGTTGCCCTCCGCCGTGGCGGCAAGCACCGCCCTCCCGGGCATCTATCCACCGATCACCATCAACGGCCGCCGACGCATGGACGGCTCCCTGCGGTCGGCGACCAACGCCGGACTCGCGGCCGGAGCCCGCACGCTCGTCGTGATCGACCCGCAGGCGCACCTGTTTCCCCGCGAGTTGTTCCACCAGGAACCGGCGGTCGCCGGGGCGCACACAGTGGTGACCATCGAGCCCGATCCGGAATCAATACGCGCGTTCGGCTCGGACCTGAACGACCGGACGGCCTGGGAACCGGCCTACCAGGCGGGCCTTCGCCAAGCCACCGATGCCGCAGAGCAGCTCCGTCTCGCGTGGAAGACCGGATCAGACACGGACTGAGCGCCGCCCGATCTCCGGGGTGGTGCGCCGAGGGCGGGGCCAACGAGATGCACGAGCCCCCCAACGCCGCACAATCGTCACAATAAATCGGCACAAAAGGGATATTTCTGGATATAACAATGGGCTCTGACGCGCCGAGATCCGGGGAACCGGAATGACCACCGCCGGGCGTCCGTTAGGCTTGGTAGTGCCGATGTGGATGTGTCCCCCGGGCCGCAATTACCGCCTTCACGGAATACCGTTCGGCTGGAGCCGTGTTGTGCCTCTCGCCGAGGAGGCGACCACCACATCGGCCTTAACGTGTCAGACCCCCGCGAGACCAGCTCTCGCGGGGGTTTCGGCTACTGGACGAAGATCAGGCCAAGTCGTACGAAACCTTGGGACGCGGCGCGCACAGTGGTCGCACCCCGCCCTGGCTTAGGGTTGATCGCGTCGCCGCCGGCGTGAGGCCGGACCGGCGGAGATCCTGAGGAGTGCCCGTGCTCTACCGCATCGCCAAGATCGTCACTGCGCCCACCGTGCGGCTCCTGTGGCGGCCGGTGGTCCAGGGCAGGGAGCACGTACCGGAGACCGGGCCCGCGATCCTGGCGTCCAACCACCTTTCCATCCTCGACTCCTTCTTCCTCCCGGCGCTGCTGCCGCGGAAGGTCACGTTCGTCGCCAAGAACGAATACTTCACGGGCAACCCGGTGACGGCCATGTTCATGCGCAGCACGGGAAACCTGGCGATCGACCGGGAGAGCGCGGGAGCCGCCCAGGCCATGCTCGACGCCGCCGCGGGCGTGCTGAAGGCGGGTGAGCTCTTCGGCATCTACCCCGAGGGCACCCGCTCCCCCGACGGGCGCCTGTACAAGGGCAAGATCGGCGTGGCCTGGCTCGCGCTGACCACGGGCACCCCGGTCGTCCCGGTCGCCATGGAAGGCGTCGACCGCGTGCTGCCCCCGGGAGCGTCCGTGCCGCGGATCACCCGCATCGGGATCCGGATCGGCGCGCCGACCGTCTACACCGGCGACCCGGGCAGCGCGCGCGACCGCCGGCAGGTGACCGACCAGATCATGGAGGCGATCCGCGACCTGTCCGGCCAGGAATACGTGAACAAGTACGCCGCGAGCGTCAAGAACGCGTCCTGACCGCGGTTTGTATGGCGATTTGACCGCGATAGGCTCTGTGCCGGTTTCGAGGCTGGGAGGCAACGCGTGCCCCGAGGACGTACGATCGCGATCACGACCGCCGCCACCGTCCTGGTGGCCGGCGCCGCCGCGGGAGGCGCCTACTACGTCCTCCATACGAGGGGCACCCCGCAGGAGACCGCGCAACGCTTCACCTCGGCGTGGGCGCGCGGCGATCTGACCGCGATGAAGGCCGAACTGGCCACGCAGGCAGCGGGCTTCGAGGCCGCCTACGCCGAACTCACCAAGAACCTCGGCGCGACCGCGGTCGCCGTCACCCTCGGCGCGGTGACCCCGGCGGGAGACGACCGCGCCACCGCGGCCTACACCGCGACCGCGACGCTCAAGGACGTCGGCGAGTGGACCTACGACGGCACGATCGACCTCGCGGTCAAGGACCACTACTGGAAGGTCGCCTGGGCCCCGCGCGCCGTCCATCCCGCGCTCGACGGCACCGTCCACCTGTCCCTCAAGACGACCTGGCCGCGGCGCGGCGCCGTCATGGACGTGAACGGCGACCGCATCGACGGCGGCGACATGGGCGGCTCGGTTCAGCAGCTCGTCGGGTACCTCGACAAGGCGACGGCCAAAGACGTCAAGGCCCTGGGCTCGGCGTACAAGACGGGCGACGCGATCGGCCGCGGCGGCCTCCAGGAGACCTTCCAGAAGTCGCTGGCCGGCATGCCCACCACCGAGATCCTCGCCGGGAAGAAGACCCTGGCCACCATGAAGGGCTCGACGGGACGCGACGTCAGGACCAGCCTGGACCTGAACGTCCAGCGCGCCGCCGCGGACGCCGTACGCGACATCGAGAAGCCCACGTCGCTGGTCGCCGTGCGCCCGTCCAGCGGCGAGGTCCTCGCGGTCGTCAACAACAAGGGCGGCTTCAACCGGGCGCTGGACGGCCGCTATCCCCCCGGATCCACGTTCAAGACCATCACGGCCGCCGGTCTGCTCGCGGCGGGCCTGACACCGTCGTCGCAGGTCACCTGCCCCAAGACGGTGTCGGTCGGCGGTCTGCAGATCCGCAACTCCGACCACGAGGCGTTCGGGGCGCTGTCGTTCCTCGACTCCTACGCCCACTCGTGCAACACGACCTTCGCGCCGCTGACCGCCACCAAGCTCAGCGCGCAGAAGCTGTACGACATCGCCTCCGACCTCGGCTTCAACCAGACGCTCAATATCGGCGTCCCCGCGACCAAGGCGAGCATGCCCAAGGCGACCAGCGACGCCGAACTGGGCGCGGAGTCCTTCGGCCAGGCCCGGATCACCGCGAGCCCGCTGGTCATGGCCACGGTCGCGGCCGCGGTCGCGGACGGTGCCTGGCGGCCGCCGACACTGGTGCCCTCCATCAAGCAGAAGACCTCGCCCAAGGACCTGCCGGACGGCGTCGCCGAGCAGCTCCGCGTGATGATGCGGGCCGTCGTCAGCAAGGGCACCGCACACTCCGCCGGCCTCCCGTCCGGTACGGCCGGCAAGACGGGCACCGCGGAGTTCGGCACCGGCGAGAAGCTGGAATCCCACGCGTGGTTCATCGGCTACCGCGGCGACGTCGCCTTCGCGGTCGTCGTCGAGGGCGGGGGCGGTGGAGGCAAGGTCGCCGCACCGGTCGCCGCCGCGTTCCTCAGGGGACTCTGACAACCCGCGACATCCGCGGGCGCTCCCGGGCGCTTCCCGGGCGCTTTCGCCGCACGTGCTGGTCCGCGAGAAGATCTCTGTAGGCTTTGCCGCTGAATGTGTGGAACATTACGTACGGCGGTTGGATGGCGCGGTGAACGACCTCACTCCGGGAGATCCCCTTCAGATAGGCGGATATCGCCTGCTCGGCCGCCTGGGAGTGGGCGGCATGGGCACGGTCTACCTTGGCGAGTCCCCAGACGGGCAACGGGTCGCCGTCAAGGTGATCAACCCCGAGTTCAGCCGGCACGAGCAGTTCAGGATGCGCTTCCGCCGTGAGGCCGACGCGGCGTCCCGGGTCAGGCGGTTCTGCACCGCCGCCGTGATCGAGGCCGCGCTCGACGGTGACCAGCTCTACGTCGTCACCGAGTTCGTCCCCGGCCCCAACCTGGAGCACGCCGTACAGTCCTCGGGCCCGTTGCGCGGCTCCAGCCTGGACGCCCTCGCGGTCGGGGTCGCGACCGCGCTCACCGCCATCCACGGCGCGGGCGTGATCCACCGTGACCTGAAACCGTCCAACGTGCTGCTCTCCCCCGTCGGCCCCCGAGTGATCGACTTCGGTATCGCCAGGGCCCGCGACACACTTGGCGGGATCACCGGCACGGGCGAGCTCATCGGGACGCCCCGCTACATGGCGCCCGAGGTGCTGCGCGGCGAGCCCGTCTCACCCGCCTGTGACGTGTTCTCGTGGGGCTGCCTGGTCGCCTTCGCCGCCACCGGCCGCCCGCCGTTCCACGGCGAGACGCTTCACGCGGTGCTCTACCAGGTGCTCAACAACGAGCCCGACCTCACCGGGCTGGACCCGGCGCTGCGTGACCTGGTCGGCTACGCGCTGTCCAAGGATCCCGGGCGCCGGCCGACCTCGCAGCAGCTCCTGGACCACATGGTCGGCCGTGCCGCCGGCCCCGAGCAGGCCGCGCACTCAGTGCAGGCGACCTGGCAGCAGACCGGCGGCCCCGCCGCCGCGGCGCAGGGGACTCCTCAGGCCACGCTCCGGCAGACGCTGCAGGCGACACCGCCGATGGAGCGGGGTCCGGTGGCGGATGCCACCCATCCCTCCTCCCCCGCTTCCCCCGCCTCCGTCGCGCGCCGTGTCCGGCTGGTGATCGGTGCGGCCGCCGCCGCGCTCGTCGTCGCGGGCGGGATCGGACTCTACGCCGCGCTGTCGCCCGGAGGGCCACCCACCGATCTCGCGCTGCTGTACCAGGACGACTTCAACCGCAGCGGCACCGACTGGGGCAACGACTACACCGGTGAGGAGTACCACCGGCAGGGATACGCGCCCGGCGGCTTCTATGCCATGGACGCCTACGGCGACGACAAGAACGATCTGTGGGAGGACGCCCCGATCCCGTTCACCACGGAGCCGCAGAGCCCCACACCGGGCGCGACACCGACGCCGACCGTTCCGGACGACTACCTGCTGGGCGTGGACGCCACCGTCAGGGAGGTGAAGGGCGCCGGAGAGTACGGCCTGTTCTGCCGGCAGAAGCCCGAGGGAAGCAAGGTCACGCGCTATGAGTTCCTCCTCGACACCGCCGGGCGCGCCAGGATCCGGAAGGTCGTGGACGACGCGGGCGGCGACCTGACCTCTCCGGTCCAGACCGATCCGTCCGAGCAGGGCGAGCCGACCAGCGTGCAGGCCCGGTGCAAGGCGACGGAGGAGGGCGTGGAGCTGACCATGTGGGTCAACGGCTCCGAGGCCGGGTCCGTGGTGGACGGCAGGGCGTTGCCGGGCGGCCAGGTCGGCATCATCGGGCGGGTCGGCGAGAAGAGCGCGGCGACACTCAAGATGGGCTTCGACAACTTCACCATGCGGGGTGCGCCGGGAACGTCACGCTGAGCCTCCGCCGGTCTTCCTCTCCCGCCTCTCCCGCTCTCCCGCCTTCCCGGCGGGCTGGGGGCTTACGGGGGCTTCGGGACGCCCGGAGGGTTCGGGACGTCAGGGGGCCTGGGGCGGCTCAAGCGGGGAACGCGGCGGCGGCGTCATTGTGCAGTGCCATGATCAGCAACGTCGTGATCAAGGTGGCGATCAGCAACCAGCTGACGATGATGATGATCGTGGAGCGCTGCGGCATGCTCCGCCGCCGCTCGCGATCATCGCGTCGTCTTCCCCGCCGACGACGCTCGACACGCTCGTTGAACGATTCGAGACGAGCGGCGAGCCGCGGATCCTCATCGGTGAGGTGCTGTTCGATCAACGCCAGCATCCGCTCTTCGTCCTGCGACCAGGCCATATGGCGCACCTCCCCGGAACGCAAGGTGTGTGCCGACGTTCTGCCCAACGATGAAGATCGTTAGCCGTTTCCTGGGCGGGTATTTAAGATCTGTTTAGCGGGCCGCTCGCAGCCGACGGTTGTCGTTGGCTGTATAAGGTCGCCGAGGTCAGAACCGAAGTGTTCCGTTGCCTCTCTATGGTCACCGTTGGTTGTGCGAAGTCCTGTTGGTGCACTCATGTTCCCCACATGCCTCTTGCGTACGGGCGCGAAGAAGGCCCCCTTCGCAGCTCCGCCGATCTCGATCCGGGATCCACGAGACCCTGGAACGCAAGAGGCCCGCTCAGGTCGAGCGCAACGCCAACGGGCGCGGCAAGGACCCGTCGAAGGCCCACGCCGCGCACGGCCCGTCCTCGTTCCGCCGCCAGAGTGGAGGCTGCTCGATGCCGCCGGGGCGACGTCCCCTGGTTCTCGGATGGGGACGGGTCACCCCGACTCTCGACGATGTCCTCCGAGACACACCGTCGCCTCGCGGGAGTCCCCGCGAGGCGACGGCATGAATCCGCCGGACCAGGCCCGGCTCCAGCCTGAGCGACGGATCGTCCTAAGACTCACCGCCGGTGATGAGGGTGCGTCGCGTAGTACTCTTCGCGCGCGCGCTCGGCACGACGGCGATTCTCCGCGCGCGTGCGCTCGCGCTCGCGGCGCTGTCGCTCGATGCCTTGCAGGTAGCGCTCGCGGTGGCGCTCGGCACGACGGCGATGCTCCTCGCGCTCCCGTGCTCGATAACCGCCGTGCAGGTAGCGCTCGCGTTCGAGCCTGGCACGATGGCGAGCGCGCTCGCGCTTCGTTTCGACGAGACCGCGCTCGCGCTCGCGCCTCCCCTCGCTGCAGGTGATGCGGACGGCCTCGCCGTTCTCCCTGCAGTACATGCAGCCCTTCCGCCACCAGCAGTCGTCTCCATCCGTGGCGGTCGAGGTGGGGCGTGCCGCCTGAGTCGCGACGGCGGCGTGCGCCGGCTGGGCGAGTACGGCCATGGGGACGACGGCGGAGGCCACCAGCACGCCGGTGGCGAGTGTGTATCTGAGCATGGCAATCACTCCGTGCGTGACGATTCCCCGCCCCTGCTCGGTGGCGGGACCGGATCTCGTGGTGTCGGGTCCGCGGAGCGACGCGGCGGGGCCGCGGGTCGGTGTGTACGGACGGACGGAGCGTCGAATCGGTCTCCCGGGATGACGCCGAAACGGCGTGTCGACCTACCCCAACGGTAGGGACGCCCACGGCCGGTGGTCACCCGTAAGCGGCAAAGGGCCCGGTCGGGGCGGATTACCGTTTGTTCGGTTCGGCTTCTCCATAGACCACCACTTCGCGGAACTCCGGGTGCCCGACGCCGGGCCTCGGGGTCACCCGCGTTCGCGCCACCACCCCCGCCATGCCCCGACGGTTCGTCGTCCCACGACCCTGCGGAGCCGAGTTGCGGACCGTCTCGAATTTTTGTTCTAATCGACCTATGCGCTGGGACAATCTGCGGCTGGACGACTCGGGCCAGGGCGATCCGGTCACCCCGTTGTTCGCCCGCGGCGCGGTGACCAGGACGTTCGACACCCCCGAGTTCAGGGGCATCACGTTCTACGAGATCCACGCCCGGTCGATCATCAACCGGGTGCCCGGGGCGAGCCACGTTCCGTTCGAGTGGACCATCAACCCCTATCGGGGGTGCAGCCACGCCTGCGTCTACTGCTTCGCGCGGCGCACGCACGAATATCTCGATCTGGATTCCGGGCGGGATTTCGACTCGAAGATCGTGGTGAAGGTCAACGCGCCCGATCTCGTCCGCAAGGAGCTGGCCGCGCCGAAATGGCGGGGCGCGGCGATCGCGATGGGGACGAACGTCGACTGCTACCAGCGGGCCGAGGGGCGATATGAGCTGATGCCCGGCATCATCGCCGCGCTCAGGGATGCCGCGAATCCCTTCTCGATCCTCACCAAGGGTTCGCTGATCCTGCGCGACCTCGACCTGCTGGCCGAGGCCGCCGAGGTCACCGACGTGAGCACCGCCGTGTCGGTCGGCTTCACCGACAAGGACGTCTGGCGCGCGGTGGAGCCGGGTACGCCCGCCCCGCGCAAGCGGCTGGACGTCTGCGCCACACTCAACCGGCGCGGCATCCGCTGTGGCGTGCTGATGGCTCCGATCCTCCCCTACCTCACCGACTCCCCGCAGGCGCTGGACGCGACCGTGCGGGAGATCGCGGAAGCGGGCGCCACGCACATCGCGCCGATCGTGCTGCACCTGCGGCCCGGCGCCCGCGAGTGGTTCCTCGCCTGGCTGTCCCGCGAGCACCCGCGCCTCGTCCCCCGCTACCTGGAGCTGTACGGCAGGGGCGCCTACGCTCCGAAGGCGTACCAGGAGCGGATCGGCCGCGAGGTGGGCGAGCTGGCCCGGCGCCATGGCGTCGGACGGTCGGCGAGCCGTGCGGTGCGCGCCGTCCGGGAACGCCCGCGACCTGCCGCCCCGGAGCAGCTCACCCTCATGTGAGGCCACCGCCCGCCGCATGCCATCATCAGCGTGGATCTCATCCATGATCCCAACCGTCGCCGGAGTACTGGTTTGCCGGCTGACCTGAAGAGCGGCCGGCCTAGAGTGCGGCACAGGGAGGCGCGGGCATGGACGATCTGGTGCGGGCGCACACGCGGCTCACGGCCGTGCCGTACGTCCCGGAGATCCGGCTGCACCTGGCGCCGGCGGAGGCGCAGGACGAGGTGTTCGGGCTCTGGGAACGGACCGGCGGGTTGCCGTACTGGGCCTACGCGTGGGCGGGCGGGCAGGCGCTGGCCCGGCACGTGCTCGACCGTCCCGAGCTGGTCAGAGGCCGGACCGTGCTCGATCTGGCCTCGGGGTCCGGCCTGGTCGCCATCGCCGCCGCCATGGCGGGCGCCGCCCACGTGATCGCCAATGACATCGATCCGCACGCCGTGGCCGCCATCGCACTCAACGCCCGGGCCAACGACACCGCCGTCACGGTCCGCCCGGGCGACATCCTCTCCACGACACCCGGGGAGGACGTCGTGCTGGTGGGCGACGCCTTCTACGACGCGGCGCTCACCGGGCGCGTCATGCCGTTCCTTCTCCGTACACGATCAGCGGGCGCGGCGGCGGGGCGGACCGTGCTGGCGGGCGATCCCGAGCGCGCCTGCTCCTACCTGCCGCGCGACCGGTTCACGCCGGCGAGTGTCCACCTGGTTCCCGCAGTGTTGGAGGACGTTCCATACAAGCGCACGACGGTGTGGAGCCTCCGTGATCGTATTGTGATGTAGTTCACATCAACCTTTCAGGCATGCCTCTTCGTCCTAGGAAATAGGGATAAGAACCGAAATCGGACGGGGAAGCATTTTGTCGTTTACGGGGATTCTGCGGCGTTCGGCGGTCAAAATACGAGAGGCGCGCGATAGTAGCCGCGCGCGGCACGCCGAGCCACGAAACGTACACGAGGTACGCATTCTCCTGTTGCACGCGAACGGGATGGGCGGAACGATCCGGACGGTGTTCAACCTCGCCGGATATCTCGCCCGGGAACACGACGTCGAAATCGTGAGCGTGGTCCGGGAGCGTGAGGAGCCGTTCTTCCCGGTCCCGCCGGGCGTCCGCATCCGCTACCTGGACGACCGCCTTCCCCGCAGGAAGGGGCTGCTGTCCCGCTTCCCCAGCAGGTTGATCCCCAAGGAGGAGGCGGCCCACCACTGGTTCACGCTGCGTACCGATCTCAAGCTCATCCGGTACATCCGCGGGCGGCGGCGCGGCGTCCTCATCGGAACCAGACCCGGCCTGAACCTGATCATGTCCCTGGTCGCGCCTCCGGAGATCATCACGATCGCTCAGGAGCACGGCAACCTGGGCGGTCACGGCCCTGAGCTGCGCAAGCAGATCACCCGCCGCTACGGCAGGCTCGACGCCGTGGTCACCCTGACGCAGTCCGACCTCCAGGCGTACGAGCGGGCACTCAAGACCCGGCCGCGCCTGCTCGCGCAGATGCCCAACGCGGTGACCAGGTTGAAGGGCGGCCTCTCCCCTCTGACCGCGAAGACCGTCGTCGCCGTCGGCCGTCTCACCTACGGAAAGGGCTACGACCTGCTGATCCGGGCGTGGGCGCATGTGGCGGCCCGGCATCCCGACTGGACGCTGCGCATCTTCGGCGACGGCCCCCGCCGCGAGAAGCTGCAGGCGGCGATCGACAAGCGGGAGCTGACCGCGAAGGTGCTGCTCATGGGATCGGTCGACGACGTCGGCAGCGAACTCGCCCAGGCGTCGATGTACGTGCTCAGCTCGCGCCGTGAGGGCATGCCCATGGTCATCCTGGAAGCGATGAGCAAGGGCCTGCCCGTCGTGAGCTACGACTGCCCGACCGGCCCCGCCGAGCTGATCACCCACGATCACGACGGACTGCTGGTCAAGCCGGAGAAGATCCACGCGATGGCCGACGCGATCTGCCTGCTCATCGAGGACGAGGAGCGACGCAGAAAGCTCGGCGCCAACGCCGCGGACAAGGCCGCGGGTTACGACATCGACGTCGTGGGAGCACGCTGGGAGGAACTCCTCCACGGCCTGACCGGGGACCCGGGCGGACAGCCCTGACGCGCCTCCACCACTGCCACCCGCCGCCACCTCCTGACGTGTCCTCCCCCGGGTGCGGCGGGGTCAGGTCCCGTCGAGCAGTCGCCGCGCGAGGGCGCGCACCTCGTCCCGCAACTCCTCCGGCCTGATCACGGTGAAGCGCCAGCCGAGGCCCGCGAGCAGCTGGGCCATGCCGTCCAGCCGCTCGGCGCGGCCCGTCATGCGCACTCCCCCGTCGACCTCGGTGAGCGCCGCGACCGTCGGCGGGATGCGGCGCCGCGCCTCCTCGAGACTCGTCGCCAGCACGACCTCCACCTCGTGCCTGTACGGCACGCCCGCGAGGGACTCCAGCACGTGCGCGACGGGATCGAACCCGCCGGGTGCGGCGAAGTCGTCGTCGGTGACCTCCGCGCCGGACACCCGGTCCACGCGGAAGGTCCGCACCTCCCCGCTGCGGTGGTCGTGCCCGGTGACGTACCACCGGCCGGAATGGAAGACCAGCCCGTAGGGGTCGAGCGTCCGCTCGCTCTCGCTCCCCTGGTAGGAGCGGTAGGAGAGCCGCACCCGGCGGAGGCGCCTGGCCGCGTCGGCGAGTGTGAGCAGTGTGGCCGCGGCGGGGCGCGGGGCGTCCGCCGCCCGTGACGTCACGTCCACCGTCTCCTCGACCGCGCGTACGCGCTCGCGCAACGCCTCGGGCAGTACCCTTTGGATCTTGGCCAGCGCGCTCTCGGTGGCCGCCTCCCCCACCGACAGGCCGGTACGGCGGCCCGCGAGCAGGCCGAGGACGACGGCGGCCGCCTCGTCGTCGCCGAACATCAGCGGCGGCAGCTTGTACCCGGGCCGCAGCCGGTAGCCGCCGTAGCGCCCCCGCTCCGCCTCGACCGGTACGCCCAGGTCGCCGAGCCTTACGGCATAGCGACGCACGGTGCGCTCGTCCACCTCCAGCCGGGCGGCGAGCTCGGGCCCGGTGATCCCCGGACGCGCCTGCAGCAGTTCGAGGAACGCCAGAACACGATTCGTGGACATATCAGGACCGATTCTGACCTGATTCGGTTCTACTGTCGACCCATGACGACATACGTACTGGTTCCCGGTCTCTGGCTCGGCGCGTGGGTGTGGCAGGGCGTCGCGTCCGCACTGCGCGCGAGCGGCCACACCGCCTGTCCCGTG
Source organism: Microtetraspora glauca (assembly GCA_001570385.1). Classification (GTDB taxonomy): domain Bacteria; phylum Actinomycetota; class Actinomycetes; order Streptosporangiales; family Streptosporangiaceae; genus Microtetraspora; species Microtetraspora glauca. The sequence continues at coordinate 276,422 of BBYL01000021.1, forward strand.
ACGCTCACCGGCCTGGCCGACCGATCCCATCTGGCCTCGCCGGAGCTCACGCTCGACACCCACATCGACGACATCGCCAACCTGATCGCGTACGAGGATCTGCGCGACGTCGTGCTCGTCGGGCACAGCGGCGGCAGCGCGGCGGTGACCGGCGCGGCCGACCGGGTCGCGGACCGGATCGGCCGGGTGGTCTACCTGGAGGGCGGACCGGTGCCGGACGGCGTCGCCCCGATCGACATGATGGCGCGCGAGTTCGTCGAGGCCCGCCTCAAGGACGAATGGCGCTATCCCTTCCTGTCGTGGGACGACATGGAGGCGTCCGGATCCAGCCTCGACGGTCTTGGACCGGCGGAGTGCGAGCTGATGGCCTCGCGCGCGACCGACCACCCGCTGGGCACGATCAGCGGGCCGCTCCGCCTCACCGGCGCGTTCGACGCGCTGCCCAAGACCCTGATCAGCTGCTCATTCCCGCTCGACCAGGTCAGGGGTCTGATCGCCCAGGGGCACCCCTTCTTCGCGCCGCTGGCGGGACCGGAGTGGGAGCTGCGCGAGCTGCCCACCGGCCACTGGCCGATGCTCTCCCGCCCCGCCGACACGGCGGCGCTGCTCGCCGAGATCACGCCCGGGACCTGATCGGCGGGCCCGCCGCGCGGGCGCCGCGCACAGCACAGCAGGACATTTGTCCCACGGAACCCGGGATGCTTTTATCTATGGGCGAAAGCCTCGCCTCCGTAGCGTTCTGACCATGGAAAACGCAGTATCCCTGGCGAACGTCACCAAGACGTTCGGCGCGACCCGGGCCGTGGACGGGCTGACCCTCACCATCCCCCGGGGCCGGACCGTGGCCCTCCTCGGCCCCAACGGCGCGGGCAAGTCCACCGCGATCGGCATGCTCCTCGGGCTGTTCCCGCCCGACTCCGGAACGGTCTCCCTCTTCGGCCGCGACCCCGAGCAGGCCGTACGGCACGGCCGGGTGGGCGCCATGCCGCAGGAGGGCGGGATCATCACGAGGGTCACCGTCCGTGAACTCCTGTCCTTCGTCTCCCGGACCTATCGGGAACCGCTCCCGCTCGACCGGCTCCTCGCTCTCGCCCAGCTCACCGGGCTGCGCGACCGGCGCGTGGACAGGCTTTCCGGCGGCCAGGCGCAGCGGGTCAGGTTCGCGATGGCCATCGCGGGCGACCCCGAGCTGATCGTCCTCGACGAGCCGACCGCCGCGCTCGACGTCGAGGCCAGGCGCGAGCTCTGGGCGAGCATGCGCGGCTTCGCCGAGCGGGGCAGGACGATCCTGTTCTCCACGCACTACCTCGAGGAGGCGGACGAGCAGGCCGACCGGGTGATCGTGATCAACCGGGGCCGGGTGGCGGCGGACGGCACCAGTGCCGAGATCAAGCGCGAGGTGGCGCTGACCACCGTCAGCGTGACCGTGGGCGGGGAGGCCGCCTGGCTGGGCCGGCTTCCCGGCGTGACCCGCATGGAGGTCGCCGGCGATCGGGCCCGCCTACACAGCTCCGACCCCGACGCGACCGTCATGGCCCTCGCCCGGGCGGGAGCCGTACGGGACATCGAGGTGACCCCGGCGGACCTGGAGGACGCCTTCGTCGCCCTCACCGCCACCAGACCGCTCGCGAAGGAGAACGCGTGATGTGGGGATATATCCGGCTGGAGCTGATCAGGTCCGTGAGGGACGGCGGCTACATCGTCTTCGGCGTGGTCATGCCCGTCGTGATGTACCTGCTCTTCACCAACCTCGGTCTGGCACAGGGCGACAAGCACGACGCGGCGATCTTCACGATGGTCAGCATGGCCGCCTACGGCGCGCTGGGCAGCGCGTTCAACAACGGCAGCGGCATCGCGGAGGACCGCGCGGCGGGCTGGCTGCGCCAGCTCAGGCTCACCCCGATGACGCCCGCTCAGGTCGTCGCCGGAAAGGTCGCCACCGGCGTGCTGGGCGTCGTCCCGAGCATCGCCGCCGTCCTGCTCACCGGTGCGCTGGTCAACCACGTCACCCTCACTCCGGGCCAGTGGCTGGAGATCATCGTGCTGCTGTGGGTCGGGACCGTACCCTTCTCCCTGCTCGGCCTGGGCAACGGATACCGCCTGACCGGGCAGACCGCGGCGATGGCCAACCTCGCCACGATGCTGGGCCTGTCCATCCTCGGCGGCCTGTGGATCCCGGTCACCGGGTTCCCCGGCTGGCTGCGCGCGATCTCGGAGTGGACGCCGTCCAACAGCTACGCCGCGCTCTCCTGGCACGCCGCGTTCGGCGAGGCGCCCGCCCTCCGCGAGATCGCGATCCTGGCCGGCTGGCTGGTCGTCTTCGGCCTCTACGCCATGTACGGTTACCGCCGTGCGGGCAAGACAGCCTGAAGAGCGGCAGATGGGCGCAAACCCGGCCTCCGACCGAGATACCTGGCTGAACCCGCTCAGCGAGGGGGAGCGCGGCCCGGACGCCAAGGGCATGTACGTATGGGTCCTGCTCACCACCGGCGGGGTGTGGGACATCGCGCACGGGCGCTCCCATCCGCTCTGGCTCGCCTGGACCGCGGTGGGTCTCACGACCGCGCTGTACATCGTGACGATCCGCCTCGCCTTCGCCGACAACCGCCGGGCACGGCGCCTCTGGCTGCCCCTGCTGGCCGTGGTCGTTCTCCCGAGCGCCGCCGCGTTCGGCGACAACTGGCTCTACCTCCTGCTCGTCCTGGCGGTCGCGCTCGGTGTGACCGTCAGGAACAGGACGATGCCGTTCCTGCTGTTCGTGCTCTGCGCCTCCGCCGCCGCGATCGCGTGGTGGCGGGGAGCCGGACTCGCGGCCGTCCTCACCCTGGACTGGGGCATCTTCTGCTCGGGCCTGATCCCCGCGATGATCATCCGCTTGTGGGAGGCCATCCGCGAGCTCCAGCGCACCCGGCAGGAGCTCGCCGAGGCGGCGGTCACCGAGGAGCGGCTGCGCTTCTCCCGCGACCTGCACGACCTCCTCGGCCACACCCTGTCGGTCATCGTCGTCAAGGCCGAGGCCGTACGCCGCCTGATCCCCAGGGACACCGAGGCGGCGGCCGGGCAGGCCGCCGACATCGAGCGGATCGGGCGCGAGGCGCTGACCGAGGTTCGCGCCGCCGTCACCGGCTACCGGGGCCGCGGCCTGGCCGCCGAACTGGACTCCGCGCGTACGGCGCTGGCCGACGCCGGGATCGCCCTCACGATCCGCACACCGTCCCTGGACCTCCCACCCGAGACGGACGCGCTGCTCGGCTGGGCCGTACGAGAAGGGGTGACGAACGTGATCCGGCACAGCGGGGCGACCCGGTGCGAGATCGAACTGGACGAGGGGATGGTGCTGCGCGTCACGGACGACGGCGGCGGCCTCCCCGGCAGGAACGACCAGACGCGGCCGCGAGGACAGGGAAACGGCCTCACAGGTCTGCGTGAGCGGGTCCGGGCGGCCGGCGGGCGGCTGTCCACCGACTCCCCGCCCTCCGGCGGGTTCCGGCTGCAGGTGAGCCTGAACGCATGATCAGGGTCCTGCTGGCCGAGGACCAGGGCATGATGCGCGGCGCGCTCGCCCTGCTGCTCGGCCTCGAAGAAGACATCGAGATCGTCGCCCAGGTGCCGACCGGGGACGGCGTGCTCCCGGCGGCGCTGCGCGAGCGGCCGGACGTCGCGCTCCTGGACATCGAGATGCCCGGGAAGAGCGGCCTCGACGCCGCCGCCGAGCTGCGCGAACACCTCCCGGAGTGCCGGGTGCTGATCCTGACGACGTTCGGGCGGCCCGGCTACCTCCGGCGGGCGATGGAGGCGGGCGCGTACGGCTTCCTCGTGAAGGACGGGCCGGTCGAGGAGTTGGCCGCGGCGATCCGCCGGGTCCTGGGCGGCGAGCGGGTCATCGACCCCGCGCTCGCGGCGGCGGCGCTCAGCACCGGGCCGAGCCCGCTCACCGACCGGGAGCGTGACGTGCTCGCCGCCGCCGGCGACGGCTCCACGATCGCCGACGTCGCCACCCGGTTGCACCTCTCGGAGAGCACCGTGCGCAACTACCTGTCGTCGGCGATCGGCAAGACCGGCACCCGCAACCGGATCGAGGCGGCGCGCCAGGCCAGGCACAACGGCTGGCTCTGACCCGCGCCGCGCCCACCGCTCCGGCGCCCGGCACAACCTGAGGCGCGTTCTGGCGACGGTCACACGAGCGCGCCGCCGGAGAACGCCGCGTCGAACGTCACCTTGGCGAGTGCCCGCTGGCCGTCGCCGCTGGGATGGAAGTAGTCCCACGCGCTCACGTGCTTGAGCGTGTACGGGAAGGAGAAGACGGCGCCGCCGTCATAACGGCAGGCCGGGCCGTACGCCAGGCAGGACTCCCCCAGCCGCTCGTTGTACGCCATGACCCGCGCCCTGACCCGCTCGCGCCGGAGCCGGTCCTTCCGCGCGGTCGAGGAGGGCTCGGCCAGCATCGACGGGCAGATGTGCCCGACCGTCCAGAAGGCCCGCGCGACCATGCTCGCCTTCCCCACCGACCACAGCCGCTGGAGGTCGGGGATGCTGCCGACGATCACCCGCGCGCCGGTCGGCCGCAGCACGGCGAGCGCCTCGTCCACGCGCCGCCCGAAGACGTCCACGGGCGTCATGTCCTTCTCCGAGCCCACGCACGCGTCCTGCGCGCCGATCAGGATCGTGACGTACGCGGCGCCCTTCGCGACCGCCGCGCGGGCCTGCCCGGCGAGGTCCGCGCTCGTCGATCCCGGGACCGCGAGGTTCACGTTGTGTCCCGCTACCGCCGGGACCAGTTCGCGCAACCGCAGATAGTGGCTGTTCACCTCGGCGTCGTCCCCGGTGGACCAGGACCGTGAGGCGCAGGAGACGTACCAGCCGCAGGCGTTGAACCCGGCGCTGATCGAGTCGCCCAGCGCCGCCATCACCACCGGACTGGTCTGGGCGTACGCCGTGCCCGGCAGCAGGAGGGCCGCGACGGCGAGAACGGACGCGATCTTCATGCGCCCAAAGGTAGGGAGCCTCGCCTGGCCTGCTCCATCACCTCCGGGGAAGGCGTGTCTTCCGTGACCAACTTCCTATCACCGCTTGACAAGGGGTCCCGCGAAGGGGGGCTCATGTCGAACACGTTCAGTTTCTGCGTAAAGTGGTTCAAGTGAGTGTCGCTCTCATCCGCCCCCTCGTGGTGCGCACGGTCTCCGTCAGCGATCCCGGAGATCTCGTCTCCTGCCTGCCTGACGCCGCGCCGTACGCGTGGATCCGGCACGGAGAAGGGCTCGTGGGCTGGGGCGAAGCCGCCCGCGCCACGATCCCCCCGGGCCCGGACCGGTTCCGCCGGGCCCGTGACTGGGTGTCGTCGCTCTTCCGGGACGCGCGCATCGACGACGACGTGGAGACGCCCGGCTCCGGGCCCGTCGCCTTCGGTTCGTTCACCTTCGAGGCGGACGCCCCCGGGTCGACCCTCGTCGTCCCGCGCGTGGTGCTCGCCCGCAGGGGCGGCCGCGCCTGGCTCACCACGATCGGTGCGGACGATCACAGCCCCGAGCTCAGGACACCTCCCACCCCGCCGGGCCGCATCCGGTACGGCGACGGCTCGCTGACCGCTCCCGAATGGCAGCACGCAGTCGCCAGGGCCGTCCAGCAGATCAACGACGGAAGGCTCGACAAGGTCGTCCTGGCCCGCGACCTGACGGCCGTCGCCGAGAACGACATCGACGTCCGGGTCCTGCTGTCACGGCTGTCCGCCCGCTATCCCGAGTGCTACACCTTCTCGGTGGACGGCCTCACCGGCGCGACACCGGAACTGCTGGTCCGGCACCGGGGCAACGCCATCGAGTCGCTCGTCCTCGCCGGGACCACCCCGCGCGCCGACGAGCCCGCCGAGGACCTGGCCCGAGGCGCGGCCCTGTACGCGTCGCCGAAGGACCGGTACGAGCACGTCTGCGCCGTCAGCTCGGTCAGGGAGGCCCTCGCTCCCCTGTGCTCCACGCTCGACGTGCCGGACGAACCCGAGTTGCTCGTGCTGCCCAACGTGCAGCACCTCGCCAGCCGGGTCAGCGGCCGGCTGTCCGACGGCGCCTCCGTCCTCGACGTGGTGGCGGCGATGCACCCGACGGCGGCGGTCGGCGGCACGCCCACCGGCACCGCCCTCGACGTCATCCGCGAGTTGGAGGGCATGGACCGCGGCGGCTACGCCGGGCCCGTGGGCTGGATCGACGCCAGGGGCGACGGCGAATGGGGCATCGCCCTGCGCTGCGCGCAGATCTCCGGCAACCGCGCCCGCCTTTTCGCCGGGTGCGGCATCATGGGCGACTCCGACCCGGTCGCGGAACTCGCCGAGGCCCACGCCAAGTTCCGCGTCATGCGCTCCGCTCTGGAGAGCTGACCGCCCGGTCCTCCCTGAGGTGGACGCCATCGCCCGGAAGGGCGATGGCCCGCCCCGCCGTCACGCCCGCGAGCCAGCGGGCGAACCCGCCCCGCGCGTCGTCGGCGACCGCCACCTCGAACGTGACGTCCGCGCCGTAGTCCACGGCCCGGACGGGGTACGGCGAGGCGCGCAGGTCGTTCTCCAGCCGCCCCGAGTGCGCGTGGTCGACCACCACTGACATGATCGTCGCCGGGACCATCCGCACGCTCGTCGCGCGGTCGAGCGCCTCCCCCACGGCGCCGCCGTACGCCCGGACCAGGCCGCCCGCCCCGAGCAGCACGCCGCCGAAGTAGCGGGTGACCACGGCCACGACGTCGGCGAAGCCGCGCCGGTTGAGCACCTCCAGCATCGGCGTGCCCGCCGTACCGCCCGGCTCCCCGTCGTCGTCGGCCTTCTGTGCCCGCGACCCGATCACGTATGCCGTGCAGTTGTGGTTGGCGTCGCCGTACAACCGCCTGCGGCCGGCGATGAACGCCCTGGCGTCCTCCTCCGTCCCCACAGGAGCGAGCGCGCAGATGAACCGCGAGCGGCGAACCTCGGTCTCGTGCTCGATGGGATCGGTGATGGTCAGGTAGGAGGGCATCACGCCAGCGTAGCCAGCCCAGCGCCTTTACAATGTAGATTCATTACACCGCGGGGTCCGCTCACCCGACGACGAGCTCGGCGGGACGGCCGAGCAGCGCGGTGATCCGCTCGGCGGCGGCCTCCAGCGGCCCTCCCGGCACCGGATCGATCAGCTCGACGGCCAGCCGCCCGTCCTTGGCCTCCCACACCCCGGCCACCCTCCCCCGGTGGACCACGACCGGGGAGATCCAGCCCGCCGCCCGGCTCACCTTGCCCCGGGCAGCCGCGGGCAGCAGAGCGTCGAGGTCGCGCGGAGCGCCCAGCACATATTGGTCGAACCCCGGCAGCAGGTGCACGGACTCCGACGGCCGGGCGGCGGCCAGCGTGTCCACGTGCTCGGCGAGCGCCACCATGGGCGCTCCCTCCACCTCGACCTGGGCGAGCTCCGGGCCGAGGTCGCGGAACCACCCGCGCAGCACCGCCTTGCGCATCGTGCCCCGCGACAGCCAGCCGTCGAACATCTCAGGGGTGGCCGGGCCGTGTACGCCCAGGAACGCGCGCACGAGGGCCGTGCCCCCCTCCTCCGCGGACGGCGGCGCGTCCGGCCAGCCGGGCAGCCGGTCGGAGGGCCGGGCGAAGGTCACCCGCCCGTCGCGGGGCGGGCCGTAGCACAGCTCCCCCAGGAAGCTCAGCGGCTTGAGCAGCGCACCCCAGCCGGAGGTGAGCGCCTCACGCAGATGGCCGTCGCCGGTGACCTCGGTCACGGCCTCGACCAGCTCCTCGCGGGTCAAGGAGCGTCCCTTGAGCGCCTGCGGCACCGCGCCGATGATCGCCTCGACCTCGGCGGCGGTGACCCCGTGCCCCCGCTGCCACGACCCCTTCTCCCAGAACCGCAGCGCGCCCAGCGTCGCGCAGTACGTCGCCAGCTCGTCTGCCGGGACCAGGTGCAGCGTTCCGCGCATCAGCCACGTCTTGACGAGCGTGCGGTCCTCCCACAGCGCCTCGTCCACCGCGCCGGATCTCGGGTCGGCCGACCGCACCGCCAGCGCCAGCTCCGCGGAGGAGGCCACCTGGGCCTGCACCCCGCACAGCCGACGGGCGATCATCACGGGTCCGGATCCGGCGGCCGGCTCGACGAACTGGCGCTCCAGCCGCCATGCGAGCACCTGGGGCCAGGTCAGTTGAAGAGTCACGCCCGATGTTCTACACCCCTCCACCGACAGACGGCCGCCCCGCGCATCGTCACCATGAGCGGGCATCCAACGGACACGGACCGTTTCGTCAGGACATTCTGATGTCCGCTAACCTCGACGTGTGACTTCCGAGCGCCTGGACATCGACCTTGACCGGTCGAGCCCCGTCCCCCTCTACTTCCAGGTCGCCGAGCAGATCTCGGAGGCGATCCGGCGCGGCGACCTCGCTCCCGGCTCCCGGCTCGACAACGAGATCCAGCTCGCCGACCGGCTCGGGCTCTCCCGTCCCACCATCCGCCAGGCGATCCAATACCTGGTGGACAAGGGTCTGCTCGTCCGCAAGCGCGGTGTCGGCACCCAGGTCGTCCACGGCCAGGTCAAGCGGTCGGTGGAGCTCACCAGCCTCTACGACGACCTCAGGCGGTCCGGGCAGGAACCCGCCACCCGGGTGCTGTCCATCGACACCGAGCCCGCCGACGAGAGCGTCGCGGCGGTCCTCGCGCTGCCGGAGGGCACCGAGGTGCTCAGGATCGAACGGCTCCGCTACGCCGCGGGAGAGCCGCTGGCCCTGCTCCACAACTGGCTGCCGCTCGGGCTGGCCGACCTGTCGGCGACGTCGCTCCAGGAGCGCGGGCTGTACGAGCTGCTGCGCGCGGCCGGGGTCAGGATGCGGGTCGCCAACCAGCGGATCGGCGCCCGTGCCGCCACCCCGTCCGAGGCGCGCCTCCTCGATGAGCGGCGCGGCGCTCCCCTGCTGACGATGGTCCGCACGACCTACGACGACCAGGGAAGGGCCGTCGAGCACGGCTCCCACCTCTATCGGGCATCGCACTATTCGCTGGAGGTCACGCTCATCGAGCGGTGACGGACTGCGGCTCGTCCTCGGCCGCCCGGACCTTCCGCTTGAGCCAGACCGTGGTGCCCAGGCCGAAGAGCAGGGCGGCGACCAGCCCGACCCAGGAGAAGCCCTTCAGCCACTTGTCGGCCACGACGCCCAGATAGTAGATGGCGGTCGTGGTGCCGCCCGCCCACACGACGCCGCCGAGCACGTTGGCGATCAGGAACCGCCAGTACGGCATGCGCAGCGCGCCCGCCAGCGGACCGGCGAGGATCCGCAGCAGGGCCACGAACCGGCCGAAGAACACCGCCCACATGCCCCACCGGTCGAAGAGCCGCTCGGCCTTCGCGATGTGGGCGGGCCCGAAGTGCTTGGGGAACCTCCGCCCCAACCGGTCGAACAGCGGCCGGCCGCCCTTCCAGCCGATGTAGTAGCCGATCGAGTCGCCGATGATCGCCCCGGCGCTGGCGCACACCCCCACCACGATCGGGCTGACCACGCCCTTGGACGACAGCAGCGCCGCGCTGACCAGGACGATCTCACCGGGAAGCGGGATACCCAGGCTCTCCAGCCCGATGACCACACCGACGAGGATGTAGACCCAGACGGCTGGGATCGTCTGCAGCCACTCCTCGATGTGCATGTCACTCCTCATAAATAGGGCGGGTCGGGCACGCTCCATTCTGCCGTCGCCCCGGCAATGACACATCCATCGCGAGGACCACCACGGGTCAGTCTCCGGTAGCACTCGCCATCATCGCGGAGCGTACGGCCTCGCCCATGGCGGCGTGTACCGCGGCGTTGGCGTCACGGCGCGTGCGCACCTCGACCAGGCGCATGCCGTCCCCCTTGACGGCCCTGGGCAGCTCGTCGAGGTCCTCGACCCGCGTGTACGGCAGGCCGGTCGAGGCGGCGAGATATTCCAGATCGACCCCGTGGGACGTCCCGAAGATCCGCTCGAACGGGTCGCCCACGGCCGCCTGCGGCAGCAGCGAGAAGATCCCGCCGCCGTCGTTGTTGACCACGACCAGGCACAGGTCGGGCCGCGGCTCCTGGGGGCCGAGGATGAGCCCGTTCTGGTCGTGCAGCAGCGTCAGATCGCCGATCAGCGCGTACGACGGGCCGTTGTGCGCCAGCGCGGCGCCGATGGCCGTGGACACCAGCCCGTCGATGCCGGACGCGCCGCGGCTCGCCATCAGGCGCAGCCCCCGGCGGGGTCGCATGGCCTGGTCCAGGTCCCTGATCGGCATCGAGGAACCGCAGAACAGCAACGACCCGTTGGGCAGCAGCTCGACCAGGTCGCGCGCCACCCTCGGCTCGCTCAGGCCCGAGGAGTCGAGCACCGCGTCGATCGCCTCCCTGGCGACGTGCTCGGCGTGCCGCCACGACCGCAGCCAGGAGTCGTCTCCCGAGGTGACCGGGATCTCCACCGCCTGCGCGACCTGCGTCGCCGACCTGGTCGGATCGGGCCAGCGGGTCAGGTCCGAGGCGACCACGATGTGCTCCTCGGCCCTGCGGATCCAGGACAGCAGCGGCCGCGACAGTCCGGGACGCCCGAGCGTCACGACGACGTCGGGCCGGTGGGCCTTGGCGAACTCGGGGTTCCCCAGCAGGAAGTGATAGGTCGAGATGGCGTGGTCGCCGTAGCGGCCGCCGCCGTTGGGCTCGGAGAGCACCGGCCAGCCGGCCATCCCGGCTGCCGCGACGTACCTGCGGACGTTGGCCGCGCCGTCGCCCACGACCAGCACGCCGCGCCTGGTCGGCGGGATGTGCAGCGCGGACGCGGGGGGCGCCACCCTCGCCCTGATCCACGCGCCGCCCGCGTCTCCGTCGAGCGACTCGCACCACGAGCCGTCACCGTCGGGGATCAGCGGCTCGCGGAAGGCCAGGTTGAGGTGGACCGGCCCCGGGTCCGGCGGCCCCGCCGCCCGCTGGTAGGCACGGCAGGCGAGCGACCGCCAGTAGGCCGCCTGCCCCGGCCGGTCCTCCGGCACGCCGACCTCGGCGAACCAGCGGACCGCCGAGCCGTACATCTTGACCTGGTCGATGGTCTGGTTCGCGCCGGTGCCGCGCAGCTCCGGCGGCCGGTCGGCGGTCAGCACGAGCAGCGGCACGCCGGACTCGGACGCCTCGATCACGGCGGGGTGGAAGTTCGCCGCCGCGGTGCCCGACGTGCAGATGATCACGACGGGCCGCTCCGAGCGCTTGGCCAGCCCGAGCGCGAGGAAGGACGCCGACCGCTCGTCGATCCGCACGTGCAGCCGCACCCGCGGCTCCTCGTGCACGGCCAGGGCCAGCGGCGCCGACCGGGACCCGGGAGCGAGGACGACGTCGGTCACCCCGCAACGCACCAGCTCGTCGACCAGCACCGTGGCAAGCGCGGTGGCGGGATTCACTGCCGCCCCTCTCCGGCCGTTCCGGCGGCCTCCTCCATCCGTCGTTTCCAGGCGGGCGACTCGATCTCATACGCCGCGAGGGCGCGCTGATCCACCTCCGGACGTCGTACGGCTATCGCCCCGCCGACGGGGACGAGGGAGTCCGTGACGACATCACCGCTGAGCAAAGGCATCGTCCCGAGGCCGCAAGCGTACGGCAATTCGGGCAATGCGGCAGCTAGAGCCAGCCCCGCCGCCAGGCCGACCGACGTCTCGACAGCGCTCGACACGACGACGGGCAGCCCGCACGCCTCGGCGACGCGCAGCGCGGCCCGCACCCCGCCGAGGGGCTGCACCTTGATCACGGCGATGTCCGCCGCCTCCGCCGCGCGCACCTTGAGCGGGTCCTCCGCACGGCGGATCGACTCGTCGGCCGCGATCGGGACGTTGACCCGCCGCCGGACCTCGGCGAGCTCGTCGAGCGTGGCGCACGGCTGCTCGGCGTACTCCAGGTCGAACCGGTCGAGCTCCTTGAGCCTGCGGACCGCGGAATCGACGTCCCAGCCGCCGTTGACGTCCACCCGGACCCGGCCCGCCGGGCCGATCGCGTCGCGTACGGCCTCGACCCGCGCCATGTCCTCGGCGAAGTCCTGCCCGCGCTCGCCGACCTTGACCTTGGCGGTCCCGCAGTGCGAGAGCCTGACGATCTCGAAGGCCTTCTCCGGGCCCACGGCGGGCACGGTGGCGTTGACCGGGATCCAGGCGCGGAGCGGCTCCGGCCACCCGTCGAACGCGGCCTCGTTCGCGCAGGCCAGCCAGCGGGCGCATTCGGCGGGGCCGTACTCGGGGAAGGGTGAGAACTCCCCCCACCCGGCGGGCCCGTGGATCAGCACGCCCTCGCGGACGGTCTGCCCCCGGAACCGCAGGGTCATCGGGATACGGAAGACGTGCACTAGGGGCGGCGCGGGAACTTCGCGAAGTCCGGGGTGCGCTTCTCCTTGAACGCGTCGCGGCCCTCCTGGGCCTCTTCGCTCATGTAGTAGAGGAGCGTCGCGTCACCGGCGAACTGCTGCATGCCCGCGGCGCCGTCGGTGACGGCGTTGAGCGCGCCCTTGAGCATGCGCAGCGCGAGCGGCGACTTCTCCAGCAGCTCGCGCGCCCACTGGACGGTCTCCTCCTCCAGGCGCTCCAGCGGGACGACCGCGTTGACCAGGCCCCACTGCAGGGCGGTCTCGGCGTCGTACTGCCGGCAGAGGTACCAGATCTCGCGCGCACGCTTGAGGCCGACGGTCTCGGCCAGCAGCCACGAGCCGTATCCGCCGTCGAACGAGCCCACCTTGGGGCCGGTCTGCCCGAATTTGGCGTTGTCCGCGGCGATCGTGAGGTCACAGCAGACGTGCAGCACGTGGCCGCCGCCGATCGCGTAGCCCGCGACCATCGCGATGACGGGCTTGGGGCAGCGCCGGATCTGCACCTGCAGGTCGAGGACGTTCAGGCGGCCCATGCCGTGCGTGGTCTCGTCGACGTAGCCGTCGTCACCGCGGATCTTCTGGTCACCGCCGGAGCAGAACGCCCGGTCGCCGGCACCGGTGAAAATGATCACACCGACGGCGGTGTCCTCCTGGGCCGTGTTGAACGCGTCCCGCAGCTCGAAGAGCGTCGTCGGGCGGAACGCGTTGTGACGCTCCGGCCGGTTGATCGTGATCTTCGCGATGCCCTCGGCGGTCTCGTAGATGATGTCCTCGTACTCGCCTGACCGCTTCCAGTCGACGCCGCTCGTCACACTCGCTCCTCACTCCAGCGATCCGCCCGTTCACCGGCGGTTCCGTCTGCCGGGACTAACCTTACGACCGTGCCCATCAGTCGCGAACACAAGCCCCGTGAACACAGCGGCGAACCCGGCGGCGCCCAGGTCCACGGACATGGCCACGGACACGGACACGGCCGCGGATCCGGCGGCGCGGAGAGGGCGGTGCACGCCCTGCTCCTGCCGCCCGGACCGGCGCTGTTCGCCGCCGTCGAGCGCGCGCTCTCCGGAGACGGCCCGGCGGTCCTGCCGCTGTCCCCCGACCTGCCGCGTCCCGCGCTCACCGCCGCGCTGGCCTCGCTCCGGCCCACGCACGTCGTCACCCCCGAGGGCGTACGGCGGGAGCCCGACGGGGCGCCGACCGGCGCGGCGGTGATCATCGCGACGTCCGGATCGACCGGCGTGCCCAAGGGGGTCGAGTTGACGGCGGAGGCTCTGACCGCCTCGGCGCGCGCGTCGCTGGAGCGGGTGGGCGCCGCACGGGGTGAGCGATGGTTGTGCTGCCTTCCTCCGTCGCACATCTCGGGGATGCAGGTGCTGGTCAGGTCGCTGCTGAGCGCGTCGGACCCGGTCATCCATCCGCGCTTCACCCCCGAGGACGTGGCCGGGAGCGGAGCCGAGCACGTCTCTCTCGTGCCGACCCAGCTCAGGCGGCTCCTCGACCTCGGCGCGGACGTCTCGGCGTTCCGCACCATCCTGCTCGGCGGGGCCGCGGCGCCGCCCGGTCTGCTGGCCGAGGCGCGGGGCCGCGGCGCCCGCGTCGTCACGACGTACGGCATGAGCGAGACCAGCGGCGGATGCGTGTACGACGGCGCCGCCCTTGACAATGTAGATCTCAAAATCGGGGCCGACGGCCGGGTCCGGATCTCGGGCCCGGTCCTGTTCTCGGGGTACCGGCTGCGGGAGGCGCGCGACGCGTTCGAGGGCGACTGGTTCGTCACGTCCGACCTGGGCTCGATCGACGCCGGGCGGCTCGCGATCCTCGGGCGGGCCGACGACGTCATCAACACCGGCGGCCAGAAGGTGGTCGCCGGCTCCGTCGCGCGCGTCCTCGCCGGGCACCCCGGCGTCCGCGACGTCGCCGTGGTGGGTCGCCCGGACCCGGAGTGGGGCGAGGTCGTCGTGGCCGTGGTCGTCGGTACGGCGACGCTCGCGGAGCTCCGCGAGTACGCCAAGGAGCGGCTGCCCGCCTACGCCGCACCACGAATGGTGCAAACGGTGCAAGAGATTCCGATGTTGCCAAACGGAAAACCGGATATGGTCGCCCTGCGAAACCAAAAATGACCTCCACGCGTCACATATGTAGGGAGGACGTCCATATGAAGCCGGATCGCCGGATGCTGATCTCCGCGGGTGTCGTCACCGCCATCGTCGTGGGCGGGGTCTCCGTGGCCACGACCGCGTCGGCCGGCCGCCTGGAACAGGCGGTCAAGGTACGGTCGGTCAAGGAGCCCGCGAAAGGCAGGGCGACGCCGAGCGCGTCCCCCGTTGCGCCGGCCGACGACCAGACGATCGAGCCCGAAGAGCTCATCGAGAACATCGCGCCCTACGTGGTCGAGAACCACCTCAGCATCGACCCCGGCGCGACCGGCGACTACTGGACGACCGAGCGACTTGAGGGCGCCGACCCCATGCCGATGCCCCAGGTGAGCATCAGCGTCATCACGCCGTCGAACTGACCCCTCCCGCGTCCTGGGGGAACAAACTGGGCTCGGCGACGTTATCCATACAGGTGCGCCGCGCCGCCGCAACCGCCGCGCCCAGCCATTGCCACCCAGAACGACTACTCCGTCATGGAGGAGGTGTCCTCATGCCCCCGACCGCCGTGGCGACCCCGCCTGAGCGCGCGGCGACCCCGATGACGACCCTGGACCAACTGCTGGACCGAGGCCGCACGCAGGGTCACCTTTCCCTGCCGGAGCTTCGCGAGGCGTTCGGCCAGGCCGGAGTCGCTCCCGCGGAAGGCCGCGCGATCCTGCGCGAGCTCACCGAGGCGGGTGTCGACCTCACGGAGGCCGCGCCGGCACAGAAGGCACCACGCAAGGCCGCGAAGGCCGCCAAGCCCAGGAAGTCCAAGCGCGCCAACGCGGCCGACGAGGCCCGGGGTGACGTCCCCGACGAGGACGAGGAGTGGACCGCCGAGCGGCACGCCGAGGAGGATTCGGGCGACGACAGCGCGCCGATCGACCTCGACGACAACTCCTCGGTCATGGGCGACTCCGTCCACACCTACCTCAAGTCCATCGGACGGCGTACGCTGCTCACCGCCGCGCAGGAGGTCGAGCTGGCCAAGCGCATCGAGGCCGGCCTGTACGCGGAGCACAAGCTGGAGACCGCGCTGGAGAACGGCGAGATGCTCCGTCCCGAGGTCCGCGAGGACCTCGAATGGGTCATCGAAGACGGCAAGCGCGCCAAGGACCACATGCTGGAGGCCAACCTCCGCCTGGTCGTGTCGGTCGCGAAGAAGTACACCGATCGCGGCATGGCCCTGCTCGACGTCGTGCAGGAAGGCAACCTGGGCCTGATCAGGGCGGTCGAGAAGTTCGACTACACCAAGGGCTACAAGTTCTCCACGTACGCCATGTGGTGGATCAGGCAGGCCATCCAGCGCGGCTTCGCGGACTCGGCCCGGACCATCCGGCTGCCCGTCCACGTGCTGGAGATGCTGTCCAAGCTGTCCCGCGTGGAGCGTGACATGCACCAGCGTCTCGGCCGGGAGCCCTCGCCCGAGGAGCTGGCGGTCGAGCTGGACAAGACCCCCGACCAGATCGAGGAGCTGCTCCGTACGAGCAGGCAGCCGATCAGCCTCGACTCCACGATCGGCGAGGACGGCGAGACCCGCATCGGCGACCTGATCGAGGATGTGGACTCCCCCGAGGCGTCCGAGGTCGTGGACCGGCAGCTGCTGGCCGAGCAGCTCAAGGGCGTGCTCGGGAACCTGTCTCCCCGCGAGGCGAAGATAATGGCCCTGCGCTTCGGCCTGGCCGACGGCAAGCCGCACACCCTCGACGAGATCGGAAAGTTCCTCGGCCTCACGAGGGAGCGGATCCGCCAGCTTGAGAAGGAGTCGCTGTCCAAGCTGCGCCACCCGAGCAACACCCGGCCGCTGCTCGACTGGGCCAGCTGACCGCCGCCGGCCCATGCCGGCCGGACACGATCACACCGGCGATCACACGGATACGGCCCGTGCCCTCATGAGGGCACGGGCCGTATCGGCGTTTCAAGGGGCGTCTCCCGAGGACCCGAGGACCCGGCGGTCCACCACGGGCCGTTCCGGGAGACCGCTCAGCGGGCCACCGCGGCGGCACGCGGCAGCCGGACGATGCCGGTGAGCCGGTGCGCCTCCCGCACGGTGCGCAGGCGGTTCACCTCGGCGGTCCACATGGCGCCCTGGGGAGTGGCCTTACCCTTCCTGCGGCGGATGCGGTCGTCATAGGACTTCACGCCGAACGTGGCGCGCTGCGCGGCCTCCGCGGCCCGCAGGGCGTCGGTGAGCGCACGGTCGAGTTCGAGACCGGCCTCACGCAGCTCCTGCTCGGACGCCGCCACGGCCTGCTTCTCGCGCAGGGCGAGCTCGGCCGCCCTCGCCTTCTCCAGGAGGTCGTGGTATCCCTTTCCGACCTCCTGGTCGGCGTGGTACCTGACCTCCGCCTCCCGGCTCACACGCGGACGGAAAAACGCCATCGACGGTCCTTCCAGATCGAGCACATATCGCTGGCCGTAGCGTACGCCGTTTCGCCGCGTCCCTCACATCCGGGCCGGGCGGCGTCCTTTACACAGTAAGGTGGACTGTGGCAGCATGATCGACATGCCTGCCAAGCGACCGCCGGTCCCGCTCTCCCTCGAACGCATCATCGACGCCGCGCTGCACATCGCCGACGGGCAGGGCCTGCGCCGGCTGACCATGCGCCGCCTCGGCGACGCGCTCCAGGTGGAGGCCATGGCGATCTACCACCACCTCCCCCGGGGCAAGGAGGCGCTGATGGACGTCCTGGCCGAGCACGTGACCACGGTGCGGGTGGAGGCCGAGGGCACCTGGCAGGAGCGCGCCCGCGCCTGGGCCCGCGCCGGCCGGGTCGCCCTGCTCGACCACCCCGGCGTGTTGTCGCTCGCCCTCACCAAACCCCCCAAGGGCACCGCGCTGATGGCGATCAGGGACCAGACGGAGCAGCTCGCCGAGGCCGGGCTCGGCGGCGCGGCCGACGCCGTACGGGCCCTGCGGGCGTACGTCTTCGGCAGCGTCGCGGTGGAGGTGCAGCAGTCGGGCTGGGCCGACCCCGACGCGACCGTGCGGGACGCGCGGACCGCCGAGGGCGAGCGGGAGTTCGAGCGCGGCCTCGACGCGCTCCTCGCCGGCCTCCAGGCCACCGGCCACGCCACCTGAGAGGCGGGGTGGCCATGCCACCTGAGCCGCCGCCCCGGGTCATGAGCGCGGCCGCGCTCCCTTGCTCCGTCGGCCGCTGATCGCACGGAAGGTGTCCTCCAGGGCGGTGAGGGTCTCATCGTACGTGCGCTGGGCGGCCACCCCGACGAAGAGGCAGTCGACGACGGTGAGCTGGGCGATCCTGCTGCCCATCGCTCCGGGGCGGAACGGGGCCTCGCGTACCGCGGTCTTCAGCACGATGTCGGCCAGCTCCGTGATCGGCGAGGGGTGGAAGTTCGTGATCGCGATCGTGGTCGCCCCGTGGTCGCCGGCGAGCCGCAGCGCCTCCAGGACGTCGACCGTGGTGCCGGTGTGCGAGATGCCGATCGCGACGTCGCCCTCGCGCAGCAGCGCGGCCGAGGTGAGCGCGCTGTGGAAGTCCGGCCAGGCGAACGCCACCAGGCCGATCCGGTGCAGTTTCTGGTGCAGGTCGGCCGCGACATACCCGCTCGCCCCCGCGCCGTAGAGATCCACTCGGCGGGCCGGGGCGATCACCTCGACCGCGCGCTCCAGGGCGGCGACGTCGAGGTGCTCGGCGGTCTCCGCCGCCGCGCGGGAGTCGCTGTAGCCGATCTTGGCGACGATCTCCTCCAGCGGGTCGCCGGCGTTGATGTCGCCGTCGAGCGGGCGGGCGCCGCCGGCCCGGGAGGCCTCCAGCGTCGCCTCGCGGGCGAGCGCGAACCGCAGCTCGGGATAGCCGCGCAGTCCCAGGGCCCGGCAGAACCGCAGAACCGTGGTCTCCGAGGTGCCGCACTCGCGGGCCAGCATGCCGATCGACCGGTCGGCGACGCCCTGGGGATCGGCCAGCACCGCGTGCGCGACCCGTTGCTCGGCCGGCCGCAGGGACGGGAGCGCGCCACGCAGCCGTACCAGGATGCCGCCCGAGTAGTCATTGCCGGGGTCCACGCCGCCTCCCTGGGAGTCTCTGAAACGCACTGCGAATCGCGGGGTTGCTCACTACTTGCTCATGCCGGCGGTCAATCCGGCGATGATCTGCTTGGTCGCCAGGACGAACAGCACGAAGAGCGGCGCCGTGGCGAGGACCAGCCCGGCGAACAAGGCCGACCAGTCGGTCGTGTACTCGCCGAAGAACTGCGACAACCCGCGCGGGATGGTGAACTTCTCGTCGGAGCGCAGCAGCACCAGCGGGTAGAGGAACTCATGCCACAGCGGCACGAACTGGAACAGCATCACCGACGCCAGCGCGGGCCGCACCAGCGGCAGCATGATCCGCCCGAAGATCCGGAACTCTCCGGCGCCGTCGATCCGGGCCGCCTCGTCCAGTTCGCCGGGCAGGGAACGGTAGAACGCCGACAGCACGAAGACGCAGAACGGCACCCCGGACGCGGCGTACAGCAGCGTGAGTCCGAGCAGCGAGTCGATCAACCCCATGGAGTCCATGAGGTAGAAGATCGGCACCAGGCCCAGCCGGATCGGCAGCATCAGCCCGGCCAGGAAGTACGCCCCGAGCACCCGGTTGCCGAAGAAGTCGTAGCGGGCCAGCGGGTAGGCCGCCAGCGCGGAGACCACCGTCCCCAGCAGCACCGCGCCACAGGTGACGGTCAGCGAGTTCAGGAAGTACGTGCTGAACGACGCCTCCGTCCACACCTGGCGGTAACTGTGCAGCGTGGGGGACGCCGGCAGCCCCAGCGGCGCGGTGAAGATCTCGCCCGTCGGCCGCAGCGAGTTGAGCACCATGATGACCAACGGCAGCAGCGCGACGACCGCGTACCCCCACAGCAGCAGGTGGACGGCGACCCGCCCCGGAGCCCGGCGTCCGGCCCTCACACCAGCTTCCTTTCGCGGCGGCGGAAGTACGAGGTGGCCAGCATCGACACCCCGAAGATGAACACGAACATCAGCACGGCGAGTGCCGACGACCGCCCGATCGCCTCCACGCCGCCCTCCACGAACGCGACCCGGTAGAACAGCAGACCGAGCACGTCGGTCGAACCCGCCGGGGACCCGGTCGAGCCGGACATCGCGTAGACCAGCCCGAAGGCGTTGAAGTTTCCGATGAACGTCAGCACGCTCACCACGCCGATCGCCGGCGTGAGCAGCGGCAGCGTCACCCGCCGGAACGCCTGCCAGGCCGAGGCCCCGTCGACCCGGGCCGCCTCGTGGTACTCGGCCGGGATTCCGGCGAGCGCGGCGGAGAACAGCAGCATGGGGAAGCCCACCCACTGCCACGCGTTCACCAGGACGACGATCGGCAGCGCCGTACGGGTGTCACCCAGCCAGGGCAACGCCCACGAGTCCAGCCCGACCGCCTCGAGCAGCGCGTTGACCGGGCCGAACATCGGATTGAGCAGAAGGCTCCACAGGTAGCCGACGACCAGCGGGTCCACGAGGTACGGGGTGGTGAACGCGCCCTGCAGGAACCGCTTGCCGCGGCCGTAACGGAACAGCAGGAGGGCGAAGAGCAGCCCGACCGTGGTCTGGATCAGCATCGTCCCGGCGAAGAACAGGGCGTTGTGCGCGAACGCCCGCCACAACTGCTCGTCGTACGGGTAGATGCCGAGCAGGTCACGGTAATTGTCGAACCCGGCGAACCCCACCTGCCGGATCCCACGCCACTCGAAGAAGCTGTAGTCGAGCGCGCTGACCAGCGGATAGACGATGAAGACCGAATAGAGCAGAAGCGCGGGCAGCAGGAAGACGGCCAGCACCCGCCACCGCGGCACGTACCGGCGACCGGCGCCGGTACGTGCCGCGCGACGCCGGGGAGCGCTCAGTTCCCTGGCTTGAACCACTGCTCGATGCCCTTCTGCACACTCTCGGCGGCCGCCTCGGGGCCGGTCTGGCCCGCGAGCATCTTCTGCAGCTCGTCCCGGAAGACCGCGTCACCGTTCGGCTGGCCGTACCGGAAGTCGACGAGCAGTGTGTACGGCGCGCCGTTGGCGGCGTAGTTCTTGGCCATCTCGGCCAGCAGCGGGTCCGACGGCGTGACCCCGGGGACCGCGGAGAGTTGCTTCAGCTCGGTCGCGTAGAGCTGCCCGAACTCCGGCGTCGCCATCCACTTGACCAGCTCGAGCGCCTCGGCCTGGTGGGCCGACTTGGCGTTGACACCGAACGAGCCGTCGGCCCAGCCCGGCGTGACGGGTGTGGTCTCGGGGGAGCCGGGCGGCGGCGGCACCTGGAAGACGCCGATCTCCAGGCTCGGGTCGGCCTTGAGCAGGGGCGCCAGGTCGAAGGTGCCCGTCGGGTACATCGCGGCCTTCCCGGTGGCGAACAGCGCCTGGACGTCGGGGATCTTGACCGCCACCACGTCCTTGGGGAAGTACGGCTCCAGGTCCTTGACCAGTTTGACGGAGGCGGTGAAGTCGGGGTCAGTGAACTTCTTCTGTCCGCCGAGCACCGCGTCCCGGAACGCGGTGCCGCCGTAGCGGGCGTTGCCGAAGATCTCGTGGACGATCGGCAGCGTCCAGGTGGCGTCGGGGCCGGCCGCGACGGCGAACGGCGTGATCCCCGCGGCCTTCAGCTTCTTGGCCGCCGCGATCATCTCGTCCCAGGTGGCGGGGGGCTGGATGCCGTTGTCGCCGAACAGCTTCTTGTTGTAGAGCACCTGGAGGGTCTGGTACGCGAACGGCACGCCGTAGATCTTGCCGTCCTTGTGGCCCTTGGCGCCTTCCAGCAGCTTGGCGTCGAAGCCGGACAGCGCGTCCACCTTGCCGTCCAGCGGCAGGAGCTGGTCCGCCTCGACCAGCGGCTGGAGTCCGCCGTACGCCCGAAGCTGGGCGACGTCCGGCCCTCCGCTCCCGGACAGGCCGGTCGCCAGGATGTTGTTGTACTCGGTGGCCTGGAACGGCTTGAACTCGACGTGGATCTTCGGGTGTGACTCCTCGAACGTGGCGAGGATCTTCTCGTACGCCTTGACGTCCTCCACCCGCCACGACCACAGACTCAGCGTGACCTTGCCGGCGTCCGCCTTGTCGCCCCCGTCGGACGCGCCGCCGGACGCGCCGCCGCCGGGCGCGCACGCCGCCAGCGCCACCGCGAGCACCCCGATCGCCCCCGCGATCCACCTTCTCTTCATGAGACTTCCCTTCGGCCGGTAGCCAGTTCGGCGAGCGCCGCGCGGACCCTGCCGCCGGCGGCCTGTAATGCGATTCGCGCCTCTCCCACGGGGGCATCGGCGAGGAGGCAGACCAGGGCGACCTTCAGGTCCCCTTCTGCCGCGGTGAGCGTTTCGGCGCACTGCGCCTCGGTGCGGCCGGTGGCCTCTTCGAGGATCGTGACCAGGCGGCCGCGGAGTTTGGCGTTGGTGGCGGTCACATCGATCATGAGATTCGAGTACGTCCGCCCGAGCCGGATCATGACCGCGGTGGAGAACGCGTTCAGCACGAGCTTCTGCGCGGTTCCCGCCTTCATCCGCGTCGATCCCGCGATGACCTCGGGGCCGGTGTCGACCGCGATGTGGACGTCGACCTCGTCACCCAGCGGCGCCGCCGGGTTCGACGACACCAGGACGGTCGCCGCCCCCGCCGCACTCGCCGCGCGCAGCGCCCCCGCGACGTACGGCGTGCGGCCGCTCGCCGACAGCCCGATCGCCAGGTCGCCCTCCCCCAGGCCGAGCGCCTCGGCGGCGCCCGTCGCCGCGTCGTCCTCCACGTTCTCCATCGCCTGCTCGAAAGCGGAGGTGCCGCCCGCGTGGTGCGCGACGACCCGCTCCGGGGCGATCGTGTACGTCGGCACGAGCTCGGCCGCGTCGAGCACCGCGATGCGGCCGGAACTGCCCGCGCCGAAGTAGTGGATCGACCGGCCCGTCAGCAGCGCGCTCACTCCGAAGTCGACCGCCGTGGCCAGCTCGGGGAGGACGGCGCGGACCGCGGGAGCGACCAGGCCGTCCTCGTCGTTGATGAGCTTCAGCATCTCGAGGGTCGAACGGAGGTCGATGTCGAGCGTGCGCGGGTTGGCGCCTTCCGTGGGGGCCGCCACCCTGACCGCCTCAAACTCGTCGTCCGTCACGAAGTTTTCCACCCCAAAGGAGAACGTGTTGGAAAATTAGTTTCACAATGAGCCGGGCGTCAATACCTGGATCCAGCCACCGGGGACGTACAACCCCGCGCCGCGCGGGGCTCCGGCCCGCGGCGTGATGTCCTCCAACTCCTCAGATGTAGGAAAATGTCATGCAAGGTCACCGCTTTGACTGGAAGTTACTTACATTCGGCCCGGATGGTCAACGTTTGCTTGACTGAAATCTCACGCGAGCCGATCTCAGCCACGCAAGGGCCGACCCGGCGGATGTGGGCCCGGCCGCCAAGCTCCTCGCCGCGGGCCGGCGGCCTCGACCACCCGGCGTCGGCCCGCCCCGACCCGGCCGTCACACAGCGCCTGGACGATCTCCCGGACGACCTGGAGGCGGCTCCGGAAACCGTAATCCGCCGGTTATCAGACGGACGGCGTGTCGAGCTTGGACCGTTATCATCCCTGGGGCACCCTTGTGGGATAGCTCACAGCGTGGTGAGCGGAACCCGTATGGGCGCCCCCCGGCCCCCTTTCCAGGACCGGCGGAAACCGTCCTAACGGACTATGTCGCCACGAGGCGAGCGGACGGCACACTGGTCTCGTCCATTGTGCGGTTAGTCACACATCAACCCCAGACGCCCGCCGCCTCGCGCGACGGGCGAACGATAAGACACGGAGCCCCGGCGATGTGCCCTCATAGCCCGTCCTGTCCGAGCGCGGAAGCGAAGGACCGAGAAGCCGCCCGCACCATCGCGGCGCACCCCGAGCAGGGGTGGAGCCTGCTGTGCAACGGCGTCGTCCTCTTCGAGGACACCGGCGAGCTGCTGCCCGACGGAGCGGTCATCGCCCCGCACCGCCCCACCGACCTGGCTTCCAGCGCCGCCTGATCGATCGCGGCCAGGTCACCCGGCTGGTCCGTCCAGCCGGGGCCCTCCCGTCCCTTCACCCGATTCCGCTCGCCCCATCCCCCGTCCGTTCCACCGCTCGCGGTCCCGTGGCCGACCCCCGGCTCTCAGCCCGCTCTCCGGGCCAGCAGCCACCGGGCCACCTCCTCGCCCACCCGGGCGGGGTCCTTCTTCAGATCGTGTCCCTCCCCCGGCAGCACCACGAGCCGCGCCGTGTCGGACGCCGACGGCACGCCGAACGGATCACGATCCCCATTGATCACCAGAACGTCGGTTCCCGCCTGCCGCAGCTCATCCGCCCTGGAACGTTCCGGCTTGCCCGGCGGGTGCAGGGGGAACGCCAGCGCGACCACCGCGTCCGCCTCCACCGCTCGGGCCGTACGGCAGGCCACCCTGGCGCCGTTGCTCCGACCGCCCTGCACGAGCGGCAGCCCCGGATGGCGGGCCCGCAGCTCCTCGATCATCGTGATCCACGACTCGTCCTGCCGGACCGCCGAGCCCGGCGCCCTCGCGCCCCTGAGCCGGAACGGCTGGGTCACCCGGGCGACCGTTCCTCCGATGGCCAGCACGGCATCCCGTACGGCGAGCAGGTCGGGCGCGTCCACTCCCCCGGCCGACCCGTGGGTGAGCACGAGCAGCAGCCAGGGATCGGCCGCCTCGTCCACCTCGACCGCTCCCGGGCCGTGCGGCGTCACAAGTTCCACCGTCCCAGATTCCACCCGGTCACGTTATCGGGGGGCGGACGTCCCTGCTCAGGCGGAGCCGTACCTCCTCGGCCAGCGCCGCGTCGGGGTGGGCCAGGCCGTACCGCCAGACCGTCTCGGCGTCGTCGTCCCGGCCTCTGAGGGGCAGCACCCGCGCGAGCAGCTCGATGGCGAGCGCACCGGTGCCCGCCTCGGCTCCGTCGCCCTCCTCGACCGCTCCGGCGAACTCCCCGCACGCCATGTCGAGATGCGCGAGACCGAGCAGGACCCGCAGCCGTGCCGGATCCGTGACGCCGGGCACGGACAGCGCGCGCAGCAGGAGGTCGGCGGCCTGCCCCGGCTCGCCGTCCTCCAGCAACTGCTCGGCCATCCGTTCGGCTACGGCGGAGAGCCCCGCGGCGCCCTCCGCCCGTTCGGGTGCCTCGACGTCGACCGCGACCTCCGCGAAGATCGCCGCGGCGGCGTCGAGATCGCCCGCCTCGGCCAGCCTGCGCGCGTGGTCGATCTGCCGTCCGGGGTCGATGGCCGTCATGCCAGGCCCTCCATAATCGGGGATCGCCAAGATCCTAACGACCGGCGGGCCCGTGCGGGGAAGACATGCGCATGATGGACGGTTCGGGTCCGCGAATCTTCCCCGCGGGCGTGATCAGTCCTCGTACGCCTCCAGCGGAGGGCAGGCGCAGACCAGGTTGCGGTCGCCGTAGGCC
Organism: Microtetraspora glauca; assembly: GCA_001570385.1. Lineage (GTDB taxonomy): Bacteria > Actinomycetota > Actinomycetes > Streptosporangiales > Streptosporangiaceae > Microtetraspora > Microtetraspora glauca. Next base: position 301,315 of record BBYL01000021.1, read on the forward strand.
TGGTCGATGCGGCGGACCGGCGACCAGTACTTGTTGTCCCGCAGCGCGGGCACGGGGTAGGCCGCGACCGTGCGCGAGTACGGGTGCGGCCACTCGTCGGCGACCAGGCAGGCCGCCGTGTGGGGCGCGTTGCGCAGCGGGTTGTCGGTCCTGTCGTACTCTCCGGACGCGACGCGGGCGATCTCCTCGCGGATGGCGATCATGGCGTCGGCGAACCGGTCGAGCTCGGCCAGGTCCTCGCTCTCGGTGGGCTCGATCATCAGGGTCCCCGCGACGGGGAACGACATGGTCGGCGCGTGGAAACCGTAGTCGACCAGGCGCTTGGCCACATCGTCCACGGTGACGCCGGTCTCCTTGGTGATCTGCCGCAGGTCGACGATGCACTCGTGCGCGACGAGGCCGTCCCGTCCGGTGTACAGCACGGGATAGTGCGGGGCCAGCCGCCCGGCGAGGTAGTTCGCCGAGAGGATCGCCTGCTCGGTCGCCCGGCGCAGCCCATCCCCGCCCATCATCCGGATGTACGCCCACGAGATCGGCAGGATGCCCGCCGAGCCGTACGGCGCGGCCGAGACGGCACCGGTGCCCTTGCCAGGGAGGTAGGGGGCGAGATGGGCCTTGACCGCGACCGGCCCGACACCCGGACCGCCGCCGCCGTGCGGGATGCAGAACGTCTTGTGCAGGTTGAGGTGGCTGACGTCCGCGCCGAACTCGCCGAGCCTGGCCAGGCCGACGAGGGCGTTGAGGTTGGCGCCGTCGACGTAGACCTGTCCCCCGGCCTCGTGGACCCGGTCGCAGATCTCGACGATGGTCTCCTCGTACACGCCGTGCGTGGACGGGTAGGTCACCATGATCGCGGCGAGCGCGTCGCGATGCTTCTCGATCTTGGCGGACAGGTCGGCAAGATCGACGTTGCCGCTGTCGTCGCAGGCGACCACGACCACGCGCATACCGGCCATGACCGCGCTGGCCGCGTTGGTGCCGTGCGCGGACGACGGGATGAGGCAGACGTCCCGCCCGGCCTCGCCCCGGCCGTGGTGGTAGGCGCGGATGGCGAGCAGCCCGGCGAACTCTCCCTGCGACCCCGCGTTGGGCTGGATCGACACCGCGTCATAGCCGGTGACCTCGGCCAGCCAGCCTTCGAGGGTCTCGACCAACTCGACGTAGCCCGCAGCCTGGCCGATCGGGGCGAAGGGGTGGATCCCGGCGAACTCCGGCCAAGTGATCGGCTCCATCTCGGTGGTCGCGTTGAGCTTCATCGTGCAGGAGCCCAGCGGGATCATCGAGCGGTCGAGGGCGACGTCCTTGTCCTGGAGCCTGCGCAGGTAGCGCAGCATCGCCGTCTCCGACCGGTAGGAGTGGAACACCGGATGGGTCAGGAAGTCGGTGGTCCGGGCGAGGCCGGCAGGGAGAGCGTCGGGGGTCACCCGGTCCAGGTCGTCGATGAGCACGCCGCCCGAGCCGCCCTGCGATCCGCCGGGCACGCCGAACGCCGCCCACACGGCCGCAAGGTGCTCGGCCGCCGTCTTCTCGTCGCAGGCGACCGCGACGTGGTCGGCGTCCACCAGTCGGAGGTTGACGCCCGCCGCCTCGGCGGCGGCCACGACCACCGCGGCGCGCCCGGGGACGCGGGCCAGGACGGTGTCGAAGAACTCCTCGTGCACCACCTCGACACCGCCCTCGCGCAGCCCGGCGGCCAGGACGGCCGCGTGGCGGTGCACCCGCTGCGCGATCCGCCGCAGGCCGTCCGGTCCGTGGTAGACGGCGTACATCGAGGCCATGACCGCGAGCAGGACCTGCGCGGTGCAGATGTTGCTGGTGGCCTTCTCCCTGCGGATGTGCTGCTCGCGGGTCTGCAGCGCGAGCCGGTACGCGGGCTGTCCGTCGGCGTCGACGGACACCCCGACGAGCCGGCCGGGCATCTGCCGCTGGAGCCCTTCGCGTACGGCCATGTAGGCGGCGTGCGGGCCGCCGAAACCGAGCGGCACGCCGAAGCGCTGGGAGGAGCCGACGGCGATGTCGGCGCCGAGCTCACCCGGCGACGCGAGCAGCGTCAGGCCGAGGAGGTCGGCGGCGGCGATCACCTGGGCGCCCCGCTCGTGCGCCACCTCGGCGAGTACGCGGAAGCTCGCGACCCGCCCGCTCGCGCCGGGGTACTGCACCAGCACCCCGAAGCACTCGGGCAGCGCGGCGGGATCCGCGAGGTCGGCCTCGACCAGCGTGATGCCGAGCGGCTCCGCCCGGGTCGCGAGGACGGCCTTGGTCTGCGGCAGCGCGTCGATGTCGACCACGAAGACGTCGCTCTTGACCCGGCTCGCCCGGCGGGCCAGAGTCATCGCCTCGGCGGCGGCCGTGCCCTCGTCCAGGAGCGAGGCCCCGGCCACGTCGAGACCGGTCAGGTCGATGATCGCGGTCTGGAAGTTGAGCAGCGCCTCCAGCCGTCCCTGCGAGATCTCCGGCTGGTAGGGGGTGTACGCGGTGTACCAGCCGGGGTTCTCCAGCACGTTACGCAGGACGACGCCCGGGGTGATCGTGTCGTGGTAGCCGAGACCGATCATCGAGGTCAGCACCCGGTTGCGCCCGGCGATCGTGCGCAGCTCGGCCAGCGCCCGCGTCTCGCTCGCCGCCTCGGGGAGCGCGAGCGGGGTCTCGGTCCTGATCGCCTCGGGTACGGCGACGGCCACCAGGTCCGCCACGGAGGCGTATCCGACGGCCTCCAGCATGCGCGCCTGCTCGGCGTCGGACGGGCCGATGTGGCGGGACGCGAAGGGCGGGCCGGAAAGATCGCGAAGTGGTGACCGGTCGGTCATGGCAAGCCTCCTGGAGCGGTCGAGACCTAGGCGGCGCACGCGTGCGCCTGGTCTCCCCCTCTGTCATCGCGACCAGCCGACCGGCGGCGGGACCACGACCTGAGAGCTTCACCCCGAAGGGCTTGCACCGTCGGTGAGCACGCCTGGTGGACGTGCTGCTTTCCAGAGTTGCCTCTCCCGTGCGGTACGGGATGCCTGAGAGATTCCGGGGAGGGTTGCTCCTTCGGCGCCTCCACTTAAAGAGGTCTCTCCCGCACGGGGTCGCCAGCTTGTGTCACTCTACCGCCTACCCTGAGGCGGGCCGTTCACCCGGTCTTGCGGGACTTCCTGCGTCGTGCCAGCTCGTCGGCCGGATGGTCGGCCTCCGCATCGGAGCCGGACTCCGCGCGCTCGCCGGGCAGCTCGGCCAGCGAACCCTCGACCTCGCGCCAGACGCGTCCCAGGGCGATGCCGAACACTCCCTGCCCGCCCTGGAGCAGATCGATGACCTCGTCGGCGGAGGTGCACTCGTAGACGCTGACGCCGTCGCTCATCAAAGTGATCTGGGCGAGGTCGTTCACCCCGCGGTCACGCAGATGCTGTACGGCGGTGCGGATCTGCTGGAGCGAGACGCCGGTGTCCAGAAGGCGTTTGACGACCTTGAGCACGAGGATGTCGCGGAAGCTGTACAGACGCTGCGAACCCGAGCCGTGCGCGGCTCTTATGGTCGGCAGGACCAGCTCCGTCCGGGCCCAGTAGTCGAGCTGACGGTAGGTGATGCCGGCCGCCGCGCAGGCGGTGGGGCCGCGATACCCGATGTCGTCGGGCAGTCTCCTGGGCTGCTCGTCGAACAGCAGTCCTTGTTCACCGGCGCGCTCACGCGCTGACTCACGGACCGGATCATGCTGGTCGGCCGCTTTTCCCTCGCCGCTGCTGACCGCCACTGCGGACCTCCGGCTTTCTCTCATCCCACGGTCTGATCTGGGGGTTCATGAATTACAACCGTGGATTCCCTTGCACCGTAGGACCGGGGACATTCTCAGTCAACGACCCCGCACGGCGCGTCGTGAAGCGTTAAATTCCCGAAATCAACCCCTACCCGGCACGCCCGAAGTCCTCGGGCGTGATGTTGTCCAGGAACTCGCGGAACTTCTCCACCTCGTCCTCCTGGTCGTCGGGCATGCTGACCCCGGCCTCCCGGAGGACGTCCTCGCTGGCGTAGATCGTCGCACCGGTGCGGAGCGCGAGCGCGATCGAGTCCGACGGCCGGGCGCTCACCTCCACACCGTTGGAGAAGACCAGGTCGGCGAAGAAGATCTGATCGCGTAGCGCGACGATGTTGACCGTACGCAGGCGCACCCCCAGCGCCTCCAGCACGTCACGGAACAGATCATGAGTGAGCGGGCGCGGCGGCGGTTCCTCCGCCTGGGCGAGCGCGATGGCCGTCGCCTCGGTCATGCCGATCCAGATCGGCAGGTACCGATCACCGTTCGTCTCCTTCAGGAGGACGATCGGCTGGTTGGTGGGCATCTCAACGCGAACCCCCACGACCTCCATCTGCAACACGGGCGACTCCGTCTCAAAGCGGCGCGGCATATCACCAGGACTTCAACGTAACACCCGGAGCGGGTCGGCCTGGTCACTGCCCCAGAACGCGGCGAACACTGCCACGAAGCAACGCACTGTGCAATTCGAGGAGAAGTCCGGATATTTCCCGAGCTGTCTCATCGGCCTGCCCGATCGCGCCGGGCGCCCGGCGGCGCAGCAGCGGCGCCACCGCCTGCTCGACGAGGCTGGCCTCGCGTTCCGCGGCCGCCCGCACCGCGCGCAGATGGCGGGCGTGCAGGCCGAACCTGGCCAGCGAGCCGACGCTGCGGGCGATCTCCAGGGCGTCCGCGTCGTACCACCGGGCCACGGATGCCACCAGGCCGAAGCTCTCCAGCTCTGCCAGCGTGTCCTCGTCGATGTCGGCGGCCTGGAGCAGGTCCTCACGGCTGAGCCGTACGGGCGGGGCCTCCTGGGGCAGCGCCCTCGGCCGGGCCGCCTGCTCGTCCAGGTTCTCCTTGATCACCCGTAACGGAAGGTAGTGGTCACGCTGCGCGGTGAGGATGTAGCGCAGCCGCTCGACGTCACCATGGGTGAACTTGCGGTATCCCGAGGGGCTCCGCTGCGGCTCGATGAGCCCCTCGCCCTCCAGGAAACGGATCTTGGAGATCGTCACGTCGGGGAACTCGCCCTGCAGTAGCGCGAGCACCTCCCCGATGCTCATGAACGCCCGTAACGCCTGCGCGCTCATGACTTACCCGCCCCTCCCTCAGCGATCACTGGCCTCCAAGGCCACGCGCGAAGAACACCAGCCGGAACTTGCCGATCTGCACCTCGTCGCCCCCCGCGAGGGGGAACTCCTCGATGCGCTCCCGGTTGACGTACGTCCCGTTGAGGCTGCCGACGTCGCGGACGGTGAAGTGGCCGCCCCGCCGGTAGAACTCCGCGTGCCTTCTGGACACGGTCACATCGTCCAGGAAAATGTCGCTTTCGGGGTGGCGACCCGCCGTGGTGAGATCACTGTCCAGCAGAAAGCGGCTGCCCGCGTTCGGGCCCCGCATGACGACCAGGAGGGCGGTGCCCGGCGGGAGCTGCTCGATGGCCGACCTGTCGGGCAGCAGGGTCTGCCCCGTCTCGTTCTCCAGCGCCTCGAGCGAGATGGTCGAGGTGGTGTCGGGAGCGGCCGGCGCCGGAGCGCTCAGCGGCGAACCGCATCTGGAACAGAAACGGGCATCCTCGGGGTTGGCATGACCGCACTGCGTGCAGTAGACGCTGGGCATCGAACGGCTCGGCCTCTCTTATGACTTGCTCAGACGGCGAATGCCGCAACTTACGCTGATCACGCACAAAGGTCAAGAAGCGTGCTCGACATGGACTGACCAACGCTACAGCCCAGCGCGGTCCAAGGTCCATCCCGCCACACCGTTTCCTGACTTCCCGAACGTGACCTCCAACAATATTTGTACATGATCACGGAGATTGTTATTGTGCTCCGGCGGCCTGCTCCACCACGCGGGCCCAGCGTTCGAGCAGGGCCTGGGCGGTGTCCACGTCACCTCCCTCGGCCCACAGGTGGGTGACCGCCTCGGACGGGTCGGGCAGGACCAGGGCCCAGCTGCCGTCCTCGCCCACGACCCGTACGCCGTCGGTGGTGTCCACATGCAGGCCCTCGGCGGCCTCAACCACCGAGCGCATGACCGTGCCCTTGTGCGCCCACGGAGTGGGAATGGTCCGCCGCAGCAGCTTCGCCTCCGGGATCCGCGCGTCGATCTGGCTGAGCGACAGGCGGGTACGCGCCACCAGTCCCAGCAGCCGCAGGAACACCGCGAGCCCGTCCACGGTCGGCCCGAACTCCGGGACGATGAAGCCCCCGCGCCCGTCACCCGCGAAGATCATGTCGCTGTGCGTGGCGGCGGTGGTCAGCGCGTCGAGACTGGTGGGCGTCCAGTCCACCTGCACTCCGTGGAACCGGCAGACCATCTCCGCCACCCTGGTGGTGGTCACCGGCAAGGCGACCCGTCCGCCCCTGCGTTCGGCCGCCACCAGGTCGAGCACCACGAGCAGCGCCCGCTCCTCGCTGATGAGCTGGCCCATCTCGTCGACCAGGGAGACCCGCTCCCCGACCGGGTCGAACCGTACGCCGAAGGCGGCGCGGGAGGAGCCGACCAGCTCGGCGAGGCGCTGGAGGTCGCGGCGGCGCTCGGCGAAGGTCTCGGTGGGCGAGGCGTCGTCGAGGCGGTTGTTCACGGTGAGCACGTCCACCCCGACCCGGCCGAGCAGGCTCGGCAGCACCAGGGACGACGTGCCGCCCGCGCAGTCGACGACGACCTTCATCTCGGCGTCCTTCACGCCGCTCATGTCGACGCAGCGCAGCAGCTCACGCGCGTAGGTGTCCACCGCGCGGGCCGGGAAGGTCAGCTCGGCGATCTCCCCCGGGAAGGCGCGCCGGTACTCCTGGCGCGAGAAGATGCGCTCCAGCTTGCGCTGGGCGCCCTGGGAGAGGTCCGCCCCGGTGTCGTCCATGAAGACGATGTCGACGCTCTGTGGATCGCCCGCGCTGGTCCGCAGCGCGATGCCGCCCCGGGCGCTGCCCCTGGAGGTGTGAAAGCGGGCCACCGGGAGCGCGGTCGCCTCCAGGTCCACCACGTTGATCGCGCTGGAGTTCAGCGCGCTGATGACCGCCCGCTTGAAGGCGCGTGCCGCCCGGGAGGCGTCACGCGAGGTGACGATCGTGTCGCCCTTGCTGACCATCGTGGCGTACGCGCTGGCCAGCCGTACGCACAGCTCGGGGGTGATCTCGACGTTGACCAGGCCGGAGACGCCGCGCGGGCCGAACAGGCTGCGCTGGCCGCGCGACTCCCAGATCACGCTGGTGTTGACGACGGCGCCCGCCTCGACCGTCTTGAACGGATAGATCTTCACGCCGGAGGAGACGTACGCCTCCGACTCGATCACGCACTCGTCGCCGACGACCGCGTTCTCCTCGATCCTGGCACCGGTCATCACGTCGGTGTTCTTGCCGATCACGCATCCGCGCAGGTGGGCGGCAGGGCCGACGTAGACGTTGTCGTGGACGACGGCGCGGTGGAGGAAGGCCCCCTCCTTGACCACGGCGTTGCTGCCGAGGACGGTGTACTCCCGCAGCTCGGCGCCGGCCTCCACCTTGGCGTAGTCGCCGATGTAGAGCGGTCCCTTGAGCACCGCGTCGGGATCGACGGAGGCGCCCTCGGCCGTCCAGACGCCGGGCGCCAGCTCGAAGGCGTCGAAGTCGACCTTGACCTTGCCCTCCAGGACGTCGGCCTGGGCCTTGAGGTAGCTCTCGTGGGTGCCGACGTCCTCCCAGTAGCCCTCGGCGACGTATCCGAACAGCGGCAGGCCGCGCTCGAGCAGCTTGGGGAAGACGTCCGAGGACCAGTCGACGGACCGCCCGGCGGGGACCTCGTCGAGGACGCTGGGCTCCATGACGTAGATGCCGGTGTTGACGGTGTCGGAGAAGACCTGGCCCCAGGTGGGCTTCTCCAGGAAGCGCTGGACCCGGCCGTTCTCGTCCACGATGATGATCCCGAACTCCAGGGGGTTGGGCACCCGCTTGAGCCCGATCGTGACCAGGGCGCCGTTCTCCTCGTGGAACCTGAGCATGTCGGTCAGGTCGATGTCGGTGAGCGCGTCACCGGAGATGACGAGGAACCGCTCGTCCCTGAGCCGGTCCGCCGCGTTCTTCACGCTGCCCGCGGTGCCGAGCGGGATCTCCTCGGTCGCGTAGTGCAGGCGCATCCCGAGCTCGTCGCCGTCGCCGAAGTAGTTGCGGATGAGGGCGGCGAGGAACTGCACGGTCACCACGGTCTCGGTGAAGCCGTGCTTCTTCAGCAGGCGGAGTACGTGCTCCATGATGGGCCGGTTGATGATGGGGAGCAGGGGTTTGGGCTGGTTGGCGGTCATCGGCCGCAGCCGCGTTCCCTCCCCGCCCGCCATGACGACGGCCTTCACGGGCTCACCCCCTTATTAGCTGGCGGACCTGTACCACATACAACACCCCGGCCCACCAGTACAGACCAGTCCCCCACATGGCGAACGCCCAGCCGAAGATCCCCGTGATCTCGGCGTACCACCCCTGATGGGACGCGAGGAACAGGAGGGGAAAGGCGTACATGAGGCAGGCGGTCGCGGCCTTACCGAGGAAATGTACGGGCAGCGCCGGGCCGTAGCCGTGGCGGCGCAGGATAGGGACGGTGAAGAGCAGGAAAACGTCCCGTCCCACGACCAGGAGCGCCAGCCACCACGGAATCACCTCGCGCAGGACCAGCCCGACGAGGGTGGCGAAGATGTAGAGCCGGTCGGCGAGGGGATCGATCAGCCGCCCGAGCCTGCTGGTCTGGTTCCACGCGCGGGCGAGCTTCCCGTCGAGCCAGTCGCTGATCCCCGCCGCTATGAGCAGGAGTATCGCCCAGCCGTCCGCCTGCGGCCCCAGCACGAGCCAGAGAAACACCGGAACGCCGAGCAACCTCAGGAAGCTCAGCAAATTGGGCAGGGTAAAGATCCGATCCTCGGCAGACTCCACGGTCAGACCCTACATCGCGCCCCTGTCCCGCCCCGCGCTCCGGTCGGCGGCAGGGCTGGGCACGGGCCGGAACCCGGCGTCCACCAGCCCGAGCCGGTGCGCCACCACGGCGGCCTGGGTGCGGTTGCGCAGCTCCAGTTTCTCCATGACGGCGGCGACGTGGCTCTTCACCGTCGTCACCCCCACGTGCAGCCGCTCGCCGATCTCGGCGTTGGACAGTCCCATGCCGACGAGGGTGAGAACCTGCACCTCGCGGTCGGTGAGCCCGCGCGGGAGGGGGACGGCTTCCCGCTCGGCGGCCAGCGCCCGCTCCATCACCCGCCGCAGCACGGACGGCGCGAGCAGGGGCTCCCCCTGGGCCGCCCGCCGTACGGCGTCGACGATCCGCTCGGGCGAGTCGTCCTTGACGAGGAAGCCGAGCGCGCCCGCCCTGAGCGCGCCGTAGACGTTCTCGTCCTCGCCGAACGTGGTGAGCACGACGATCCGCGCCGACGGGCGCGCGGCGAGGATTCGCCGGGTCGCCTCCAGCCCGTCCACGCGGGGCATGCGCAGGTCCATCAGGATCACGTCGGGCAGGAGTTCCTCCGCGAGCCGTACGGCCTGCGCCCCGTCGGCCGCCTCGCCGCAGATCTCAGTGTCCCCCGCGGCGTCCAGCATCATCCGCACTCCCGCGCGGACCAGTGCCTGGTCGTCGGCCACCAGCACCCGGATCATCAGCATTTCCTCCTCGTCCGCACGGGCAGCGCGGCGGCCAGCCGCCAGCCGCCATCCTCAGCCGGTCCCGCCGTGAGCCGGCCGCCGAGCGCTCGGGCCCGTTCCCGCATGCCCGGAATGCCCTGCCCGGTGGAGGGCAGCTCGCCGGGCGTGGCCGCCGCACCCGGCCCGTTCCTGATCTCCACGGCCAGCTCGCCACCCGTGATGCCCACGCGGACCTGGGCGTTCGTTCCCGGCCCCGCGTGCTTGAGCACGTTGGTCAGGCCCTCCTGGACGATCCTCGCCGCGGACGCGCGCACGACGAGCGGCGCACGCTCCGTGTCCGGCGCGAGATCGAGCGCGACCCGAAGTCCCGCCGCCGTCATCCGGGCCACGGCGTCCCGTACGACGTCGTCGGGGTCGGCCGAGGGGATGTCCTCCTTGGTGGGGTCCCTGAGCACGTCGAGCAGGCCGCGCAGGTCCTCGAGGACGCGGTGCCCGGTGGCGCGGATGTCGGCCAGCGCCTCCCCGGCGGGGCCGTCCGCCCCCGCGTACTGCGCCGCGCTCGCCCGGAGCACGATCGCGCCGACGTGGTGGGCGACGATGTCGTGGACGTCCCGGGCGATCTGCTCCCGCTCGGCCAGCCGGCTGGCCCGGGTGCGCGCGGCGGCGAGCTCCACGGCCTGACGCGCGGCGGCCTGCCGGGCCCGGATGTAGCCGCCGATGGCGACCGGGGCCGCCACCATGGCCGTGAGGGCGAGCCCCCGCCAGACCGTGATCTCCGTGGTGTCGTCGACGATCGTGATCACCGACGCGGCGCAGGTCAGCAGGTAACCGGCGGCCACCCAGACCCAGTTCGCCCGCGTCACGAACACTCCGAGCGCGACGAACAGCAGGATCTGCAGGGTGGTGCCCACCTCACCGGCGTACTGGTCGGCGAGGATCACCAAACCGCTCTCCAGTAGCAGCACGGCTCCGGGCAGGCGGCGGACCACGCCGAGGGCGAGCCCGGACGACATCGCCAGCAGGCCGACCCCCCAGACGGGAACGGCGCCGTCATCCCAGTTCGGCCAGGTCGCGAGCACCGCGAGCGCCACGCCGCCCCCGGCCATCAGGAGGTCGAGCAGCGGGGCGCTCTCCTCCTGCGGCCGGCGGATCGCCGTACCGCGCAGGTAGCGGCCGATGATCACCGGGACGGCGACGATGGCGACCGTGTAGAACCACGCACCACGGGTGAACGCGATCCCCGGGTCGGCGAGGTTCAGGCCGGTGGCCACGCAGGCGAGGACGGCGACGGGGACCGTCCACTTCCAGCCGCGCAGTCGCGCCAGCACGCCCACCGCGACCGGGAGCAGGATCTGCACGGCGTCGACGGTCGAGGCGTCGAGCTGGTCGTAGACGACGAGCAGCACCGTGAGGCAGAGGGCCGCGTGGCCCGGCCGACGGCGTAGCAGCGCCAGCGGGAGCCCGCCGAGCAGCGCGAGGAGCACCACCATCCAGGACGGCGCCGACGGGCCGCCCCAGGACGAGCTCGCCACGAGCACGTTGAGCACGACTCCCGAGGCGGCGAGAGAGACGTCCAGGTATCCGCCGCGCCATCGCATGGGTGAACGTTATCGGGGCCGCCGTCCCCGTCCTTCCTCCTCAGGGAGGACGGCGGCCCTCCTCCAAGTGGCCACCGAAATGGGCTGCTCGACGGATGATCAGTCGTTCGGCGGCGCCCTAGTGTCCTGGGACATGGCGAACGAATCGGCTCTCTTCCTGAGCGAGTTCCTCAGGTCTCCCACCGCGGTCGGCGCGATAGCGCCCAGCTCGCGCCGGCTCTCCTCGGCGGTGGCGGCGCCGATCCCCGAGCGGGGCGACCCCGTGGTGGTCGAGCTCGGCGCGGGCACCGGCCCGTTCACGGCGGAGATCCAGCGGCGGCTGGGCGGCCGCGGCCGCCATCTGGCGCTGGAGATCAACCCGCGGCTGGCGGGCCACCTCCAGGCCAGGCACCCCGGCCTGGAGGTGGTGGTCGACGACGCCGCGCGGCTTCCCCATCTCCTCGCGGAGCGGGGCGTCGAGGCGGCGGACGTGATCGTGAGCGGGCTGCCGTGGGCGGCGTTCTCCCAGGAACGGCAGGCCAGGCTGCTGCGCGCGGTGGTCGACGCGCTCGGCCCCGACGGGGCGTTCACGACCTTCTCCTATGTGCACGCCCGGATGCTCGGCCCGGCGGTGCGGTTCCGGCGGCGGCTGGGCCAGGCGTTCGAGGAGGTCGTCCCCGGGCGCACGGTGTGGGGCAACCTGCCACCCGCGTTCGTCTTCCACGCCAGGAGGGCCCGCGCGGCGGCCGGCCCGGCTACGCGAAGGCTTCCTTGAGCCGCGCGGCGACGTACTCGCGCGCGTCCTCGGCGTCGTCGAAGAAGCCGGGAACGCCGAAGAACCCGTGCAGCAGCCCGTCGTAACAGCGGTACTCGACGGAGACGCCCGCGCCGGACAGTTCGCGCGCGTAGGCCGCCCCCTCGTCGCGCAGCGGGTCGCACTCCGCGGTGATCACCGTAGCCGGAGCGAGGCCCGACTTGTCCGCCAGCCGGAGCGGCGAGAGCCGCGGGTCGAGCGGGTCGGCGCCCCTGGCGTACTGCTCGACGAACCAGGCCATCTCCACCGCGTCCAGGCCGAACCCGGAGGCGTACGACCGGTAGCTCGGGGTGTCCATCGCCACGTCGGTGATCGGATAGAGCAGCACCTGGTGGGCCAGCGCGAGACCGGCGTCCCGTGCCCGCCAGGCCGCGACGGCGGCGATATTGCCGCCCGCGCTGTCGCCGATCACCGCGACCCGTCCCGCGTCGCCGGTGTAGTGCTCCGGCCGGGCGAAGACGTCCCGCACCACCGAGAAGGCGTCGTCCGCCGCGGCCGGGAACGGATGCTCGGGCGCCAGCCGGTAGTCGACCGAGACCACGACGGCCCCGCAACGGAAGGCCAGGTCACGTCCGAGCGCGTCGTTGCGGTCCACGCTGCCGAACACCCAGCCGCCGCCGTGGAAGTACACGACCACGGGCAGCGGGCGGTCGCCCGGTTCCGGCCGGTAGACCCGCACCCGGACACCGTCCACCACGTGGTCCCGGACCTCCGGTAGTGCCGCCGCCCTGCCGCGCTGCTCGGCCACACCGTCCAGGCCGCGCATCCGGATGATCTCCGGGAGCGTCAGGGCCGCCAGGTCCACGTTGAGGTCGGCGGGGAAGAGCTTCAGATAGGCCGCGGCCTGAGGATGCAACGCCATGGCCGCACAGTAACAGCGCCTGTGGGGGTCACCCCGGCGGAGGCCGTCCGTGGCGGACCAGGCGTCGCGGAGCCGGTGGCATGGAGCCGGTGCCGGGCCGCTGGTCCTGACCTGGTTGAGCTGACCTGGTTGAGCTGACCTGGTTGTGCTGACCTGGTTGTGCCGCCGCGCGCGCCCGGCTTCTCGGCTCAGGGCCGGGCGGCGTCGACCAGCGCCTGGATCAGCCGGTTGTCCGCGCCGCGCTCGGGGTGCCACTGGACGCCGACGCCGAACCTGTGGCCCTGGAGCTCGACACCCTCGACGATCTGGTCGTCGGCCCACGCCACCGCGAGCAGGCCTGTGCCGAGCCGCTTCACGGCCTGGTGGTGGGGGCCGGTCACTTCGGCGTGGTCGCCGATCGCCTTGCCGAGCTTGCTCGACACGCTGACGGTGACGATGTGCCGTGCCGTCCCGTGACGTTCGTGCGCGACGGCCTCCGGGAGCCAGGGGATGAGACTGCCGCCCTGGGCGACGTTGAGCACGTGCATCCCACGGGAGATCGCGAGGAAGGGCAGGTCGGCCCGGACCGCCGCCTCGGCCAGCGCCATCTCGAACCGGTCACGGTGCGCCTGCGGCTCCTCCACCCGGTCGTCGCGGCTCTCGCCATACAACGCGGGGTCGACGGGGGCACCGCCGGCGAGGATGAGGCCGTCGAGCCCGCGCGTGTAGTCCCCGGCGGCGTACGGGCTCATCGGCGGCAGCAGGACGGGCGCACCGCCGGCCTTCTCCACCGCGCGTGCGTAGGCGTGCGGGGACAGCACCGCCTCGCGCACCCACGTCCCCCACCGGGCGGCCTCGAGGTAGGCGGTGATGCCAATGAGCGGACGGGGCATGGTGTTCTCCAGCGGACTCTCACATTCGGGCACGCCCATAATGGCGCACCTGATTTCGGTTTTGTCACCTATCCGCCACATCGGTGGCGTCGCCCCAGTTCAGAGTGGATCTTCCGCTTGGCGCGTATCCGAATTGACACCTCCGACACCCGGATCCGGCGACCGCCCGAATCTGTCGGGGCGGCCTGGCACGATGGCGATAGCCGTACGCCATGGACCCGGGAAGCAGGTCCGGACCGGGACGTGGAGGCGCGGCCAGGAAAGCCGTGAACGACAGTCCGTGCAAGTCCGTACAAGTCCGTGCAAATCTGTACATGGAGGTCTCCATGGATGCGCTGCTCGCCGTCGGCACCCGCAAGGGGCTCTTCCTCGCCCGTTCCACGAATGGCGGGCCGTTCGAGGTGGAGCCGGTCAGGTTCACCACCGTCGGCGTCCCGTCCGTCGCGATCGACACGCGCGGTCCCGTCCCCCGGCTGCTCGCCGGAATCGAGTACGGCCACTTCGGCCCGTCGGTGATGTGGTCCGACGATCTGGGCGAGACCTGGCAGGAGGCCGACCGGCCGCCGGTGGCGTTCCCCGAGCACACGGGCGCGGCCCTGGCCAAGGTCTGGCAGCTCCAGCCGTCGCCGACCGAGCCGGGCGTGGTCTGGGCCGGCGCCGAGCCCGCGGCGCTGTTCAGGTCCGAGGACCGCGGCGCCACCTTCTCCCTGGTCGAGGGGCTCTGGAACCACCCGACCCGGCCGATGTGGCAGGCGGGAGGCGGCGGCCTGTGCCTGCACACGATCATCCCGCATCCGGTCGATCCCGAGCGGATCGCGGTCGCCGCCTCGGCCGTCGGGTTCTTCCGCAGTTCGGACGGCGGCGCCTCGTGGGAGCCGTCCAACAAGAACATCCGGGCGCCGTTCTTCCCCGAGGGCGCGCAGTACCCCGAGTTCGGGCAGTGCGTGCACAAGGTGGCCATGCATCCCGCGCGCCCGGAGCGGCTGTTCCTCCAGCACCATTTCGGCGTCTACCGGTCGGACGACTTCGGCGGGTCGTGGCGCGACGTCGGCGCCGACCTCCCGTCGGACTTCGGTTTCCCGATCGTGGTCGACCCGACGCGGCCGGACACCCTGTACGTGTTCCCGTTGCGGGCCGACGTGGACCGCACGCCCGTGGACCACCGCTACCAGGTGTTCCGCAGCGACGACGCCGGAGTCACCTGGAAGGGCTTCGCGCACGGCCTCCCCGACGAGCCGGTCCACTCCGCCGTGCTGCGCGACGCCATGTGCGCGGGCGAGGCGGGCGTGTTCTTCGGCACCCGCGACGGTGAGGTGTACGGCTCACGCGACCACGGCGAGACGTGGACGCTCATCGCCAAGCACCTGCCGGACGTGCTGACGGTGCGCACGGCGGTGCTCTGAGTGGCCAAGCCGGTCACCCTCGTCACCTTCGTCCTGCCGAACACGCTGCGACGCTGGGTGAACGACCAGAACGAGGTTCGGGTGTTCGCCGTGGCCGCCTCCGACCACGGCATCCCGACGCTGGGCGGGGCCCTCGACACGCTTCGCCGTACGCACCCGTCCCTGGAGGAGCGGCTCCGCGACGAGTACGGGCACATCAGACGGCATATCGCCATGTTCGTGTGCGGCGCGAACGCGAGCCGCCTCGGCGGGTTGGACTGCACCCTGCCTCCGGGAGCCGAGGTGTACGTCCTTCCCGCACTGGCGTGAAAATCCGGCACATGCGCGCGCATTTGCAATTGCAGCGGAATTGGACGTCAATTAACCGGCGGGCATCCGTCCCCAACAGCGGGGGCCTTTCCTCGTTCCCCGATCCGGATCACGAACCGGGAATCTCCGGTCGAACGCGGTGTTAATCTCTAGAGAACCCCTTGTCCCACAAGGGCAGGGATTGCGGGTTTCGGCTGGCCCGAAGAGTGGCTTTTCGGTTACTTATTCCCATAAAGTATTTGCGGTCTTCATTTACCTTCCCAACGAATCAGTGTCAGTCTAATATCTGGTTCTATGTCTCGGTATGCATCAGATTTCCCAGACAGGGGAGCACGCCGCAATGATGCGCACGCCGAGCATGCATGGGAGGCCATCGGCCCACCAATGGAGTGGGAACCCGAGCAGCTTTCTGATTCTCGATGGCGAAAGATCGTCCCGGTCGGCGTGGCCGTGGCGACTCTCGTCGGATTGGGCGTCGTCGTCATCGCGGTACGCGCGGGCGACTCGCCACCGTCTTCACCACCCCAGCGTGCCGCCGCGGGATGGGACGCCGAGCGGTCCCCCGCATCACCGTCACCATCGTCGTCGGGCTCTAAACGATCGACGGCCAAAACCGCGGCGAAGTCCACGTCACCCCAGCTCACCGCCAAGAAGGCGAGTGAGATTTACGACCGTTTCCAGCACGGGATCTCATCCGCTCAGGCCGGGATGGACGAGAAGGCGATCGGAGGGCTGGAGCAGGGTCTCGCACTGGAGATGACACGGGCCAGCATCTCGACCGCGCGCATGGAGGGGACCAAGGTCGCGTCGGGCATGTGGCCCAACACGCGGGTGTGGGTCCCTCGCCACATCGAGGGCCTGGCCGACTGGTTCGTCGCGGTTTCGTACGAGCCGGAAGTGGCCCGGATCAGCGACGTGATGACCAAGACCGGCAGCGGATGGCGACTCGTCGTCTCCGCCGCCGACGCACGGGTCAACGCGGCGGAACTTCCCGCCATCGCGACCGACTCCGCGGGCTACGCCGTCAGCCTGCCGGAGAACGCCGCCGGCCTGGTCGGAACCCCCCGCCAGATCGTCCGTGCCCACCTGGCCAGCCTGGAGAAGGCACAGCCGGACAAGCGGTTCGCCCAAGGGCCTTGGACCAGTGACGCCGCGCTGTTCTGGCAGCGGGAGCGCGAGCAACTGGTCCAGGCCGGCTGGGGCCTCACCCTGTCGTACGAGCCGGAGGGCGCGGTGCGCGCGCTGCAGACCACGGATGGCGGCGCGCTCGTCTGGTACGCGGCCCGATCGACCGACACCCGCACGGCCCGGCGCGCGGGCGCCAAGGTCTCGCTGAAGGGGTCGGCCGCGGTGCGCACCGCGCACAAGGCCTTCGGCCGCTGGGTGAGCGCGACCTACGGGCGGATGTACGTCGCCTACGTGCCGCCCGCCGGTTCCAGCGACCCGGTGCGGGTGCTCGGCGAGTGGAGCGAAGTGTTGGAGACCGACGGCGCCTGACGTCACCACCAGCAGAGGAAGAGGTGGATCCATGTCGACACCCTCACGCGCGACGGTGATCACCGCGAGCGTCGCGATCGGTGTGTTCGGAGCCGGTACCGCGGTGGGAACCGTCATCGCCACGGGCTCCCAACCCGCCGACCTGAACACGGCACGCCTGATCGCCGGTACCTACCGGCTGGACGACGGGGCGGACGCCTGGACGTCCCTCGCCTCGGACGGCACGGGCGGGCCCTCCTCGCTCTCCGGCGCGGACGCGGGCAGCACGATCACGGCGGGCTCAGGCAAGCAGCGGGTCTGTCTCGCCACCACCACCGACGGCCGCGCCGTGAACGCGGCGGCCGACGGCTGCACCTCGCTGCCCGTGCTGGCCGCGAGCCAGTTCGCCGCACTGCGCCGGCCGGCCAACCCCAAGGTCACGGGAACCCCGGAGCCGAAGAGCACTCCCGAGAGCAAGCCGAAGAGCACCCCCAAGGAGACCGCCAAGAAGACGGGTACCTCGTCCGCGCCCCGGCCCACGGCCAAGGCGGCCACGAAGCCGCCGGTGGTCACGGCGGCGCCCACCCGGGCCCCCGCGGCCACGACCGCGCCTCCGGTGACGACCAAGACGATCGGCGCGACCGCGGCTCCGAGTCCGACACAGGGGTTCGTCACGGTCACGGCCACCCCCGTCGCCACGGCCTCGGCCGCGCCCGTCGTGACCTCGTCCGCCGCGAAGGGCTCGAACGACTCCAAGGGTTCTAGCGGCACGAATGGGTCGAACGGCACAAAGGTCACGAACGGCACCGCCTCCGGGTCGCCCGCGCCCTCACCCGCCGCCCAGTGGGGGAAAGTCATCGGCACCACGCAGAACGGCACCCGGCTGGTGGAACGCGCCGACGGCAGCCGGGCGATCTTCGGGCCGGACAACAAGCTGATCCGGGTGATGCCGGGGCCGTGGGCCACGGGCGTCAAGGTGCTGCCGGACGGGAACTGGCTCCTGCTCCGGCCCAACGGCGACCGCATGATCGTGAGCCCGGCCGGCCAGGAGCTCGCCCCCCAGCAGAACACCGCCACGCCGACCCCGTCACCGGCGGCCGCCGCCGGAACGGGAACAGGAACGGCGGGCGCAGCCGGAGCGACGGGTAACGGCACCACGGGGACCACCGGCGGAACCGGCACCGGCAGTGGCGGTGCGACAGGCGGGACCACCGGAACGACTGGCGGAACCACCGGAACCACTGGGGCCGGCGGGACCACCGGGACCACCGATACCACCACCGGATCGACGATCACCGGCGGAGGCGGCACCTCGACCGGGACCGATCACGGGGACCGGCACAGGACCAGGCACGGCGGTGAGCACCGCGCAGGGCGCGACACCCGCCAGGGTGGCGCCGAAGGCGGTGCCTACACCGGGACCGCGACCGGAGGCTCTGACGGAAGCACTGCCGGAGGCGCCGCCGAGACCGTGGGTGGAGCCGCTGACGGAACCGCGGCCGGTGCCGTCAGCGGTGACGGCACCGGAGCCGGGGCCGGAACGGGAACCGGCACCGAAGCCGCCGGCGACGGCGGGACCGTCTCCGTACCCGGCGCCGACGGCTCCCTCCCCGTTCTCCAGGACCCGGCACTGCTCCAGCAGGCGTCCGAGGCACTGGGACTGGACCAGGGCAGGAGCTACACCGACGAGAACGGCGTCTGGGACCTCAACATCGCTCCGCCCGGCACTCCGGCCTGCCGGGACTACTCCTCGAGCGAGCTCTCCCGGCGCGGCATCCCCCGCGACTCCTGCGCGCTGCCGGCGTTCGTCCGCTGGCTGTACGCGGATCCGGCGCCGGGGCAGGTGAGCAACTGGACCAAGTTCACCGGCCTGCCCGAACGCAATCTGGAGCTCGTGGTGATGAGCCCGTCGGCGATGCCGTCGCCTGCCGGAGAGCCGGGCCGGATCGAGCCTGACACCACCGGGTACGCCGGCTCATGACCATGCCCGAATGGGTGAACGCGCACGGGGCGCACCTGCTCGACTACGCCGGCGGCCTTCTCGGGCCCGCGAGGGCGCCGGTCGTGGTCGCCTCCGTGCTGGCCGCGTGCCGTACGCAGGGGGGACCGCCCGACGGCGTCTCCCCTGCGGCGTGGCTGCTCGGGTCGGTACGGCAGCGGTGCCGTACCGACCCCGAGTACCGGACGGGCTACGTGCCCGGTCCGGGGCCGGGCGTCCCGGACCTGCGTTCCGTCGAGCGCGCCTGGATGCTCGCCGATCCCCTGGGCGCCGAGGCGCTCCGGCTGATGTACCGGCACGAGCTCGCTGTCGGGGACGTCGGCCACGTGCTGGGACTGTCCGTGGAGGACACCGCGCGGCTCGCCACCCGCACCCAGGATCTGATCGAGATCATGGTGAGCGCCATGGACGCGCTCGTCCATGGCCGTGCCGTCTGCCCCGAACTCTCCCCGCTGTTCGACGTGCTGTTCCCGGATCCGCCGGGCGCTCCCACTCCGGCGGAGTTCGCCGACGGTCGCATGGCGTTGATGACGCACATCGTCGGCTGCGCCGTGTGCAAGCGGCCGATCAACATCCGCTACACGGTCCCGCAGATGACCTCTCACCCGCCGATCCCGCGGCTCACAGCGGAGTCGAGAGCGCAACTGGAGGGCTCCGCCCCGTCCCGCGTGGACCCGTACGGACCTCCGTCCTTCCCCGGAGGCTTCGCCCAGCGCCCGGTTGACATTCCGCGGCCACGCCGGCCTTCCGCCTTCCCGGGGATGGGCGGGCCCGGTGAACCGCCCCCGGCCTTCGCTCCCCCACCGAGGGACGATCCGCCGTGGACGCTTCACACGGTCGCGGGTGATCTCGGCGCTCCCCTGACGCCGCTGGTCATCCCGCCTATGGACGACCCCGCTGTCGCAGGCCCCGGTACGCCTGCGGACGCCCCGGGATCCACCGCGAAAGACCCGGTCCCTCCCCCCGATCGTCCGGCGCGGGCACGGCATGCTGCCCCGGATGACCCGTCCCTGACGAGTGACGACCGTGCCGCAAGCGCCGGCACGGATCACAAGGGTGTCGGCACAGGCGATGATCGGGCCACGGGCAGTGGCGGGGGCTCAGGGGCGGGCGACGACCGCGTCACGGGCCCGGACGGCGACCATGCCGCTGCCTCGGACGGTGCGAGCACGGAGGGCGCGAACACAGGCGCCCCCGCCTCCGGTGGTGCTGTCTCGGGTGGTGCTGTCTCGGGTGGTGCTGTCTCGGGTGGTGCTGTCTCGGGTGGTGCTGTCTCGGGTGGTGCTGTCTCGGGTGGTGACACGTCCGCCACGGCGACGGACCACTCGGATCGGGCCACCGCCTATACCGCCCCCGGCGGGGACGACACCGCTCCTCCGGCGGAGGACGGTGCTCCGACGGGTGACGATCTCGTCCCGGCCGGTGACAACCCCGGCACGGACACCCCTGCCGGGAACAGCACCACCCTGACAGGTGACGACCACCTCGCGGCCGGTGGTGATCCCGCCCCGGACACGGACGGCCCCACTCCGGCGAGCGACGACCCTGGTTACACGGAGAACGACCGTGACTCGGCAGACGCCGCCGACGGGACCGTACCCGAACCTTCGGCCGCGAGTACGGCAGGAGACCGCTCCACCGAGCCCCGTGCTTCCTCTACGGGCCCTCTGCCTGACGTGCCCGGGTCACAGGCGAACCGGTCTCCCCTCACGCGGCCGTCTTCGCCGGAACCCGCCGCCCCCGCTGAGACCGGGGCCGGTTATGACACACCTCTCTACAACGCCCTGCGCACCCAGGCGTGGGCACGCGAGGTTCTCGCCCGAGCCGCGGAGACGACCGCGGCCACCCAGCCGATCCCCGCCGTACCACCGGCGCCATCGGGTGGGGCACCGACCGCCTCGACCTCGCCTCCCGCCTCGCCTCCCGCCTCGCCACCGGCCTCGCCACCGGCCTCGCCACCCGCCTCACGACGGACCGCACGGTCGTCCAAGCCGCCGAAAACGCCACCGAAAACGCCGGCGAGTACGGCGCAACCGCCGGGACGGGCGGTACCACCTGATTCGTCGCCTACGTCGATGCCGGTCTCGTCGGCGGCCGGGACGTCCGCCTCCCCCCTCTCCGCGCCGCTGCCGTCCCCGTTGCCCGCCGAGCTGACGGGACCGCTGCCCGCCGAGCTGACCGGGCCCCTGGAGGAGCGGCGTGATCGGTCACGAGGCGGGCGCCTGGGCGGGGGGCGGAACCGGCCCCTGTCCGGTCAGCCGACCCGGCCGGTCCCGGTCGTCCCGAAAGAGCGGCCGATCGCCAGGAACACCTCCCTGAAGATCGCCGTCATCGTCCTCGCCGGCGCGGCCGGGACCGTGACAGGAATCAAGATCCTGGGGCCGGCTCTCGATGGAGAGGCGCCCACCGCCCGATCGCTCCAGTCCGCCGTGGTCGAGACCGCGCGGAGCGACCAGGGAACGCAGGGGGTTTTCGGAGACCCCGGTGACGAGACGGACCAGAACATGGGCAACGGTCCACTGCGGATACCCGCGACGGTGACACTCGACGAGTTCGGCCAGGGCACCATGACGCTCACCGTCTCGGAGGGGGCCGAGGCCTCGGTCACCTGGCGGATCTCCGCTCCCGGCCTGGTGGTGACGCCCTCCAAGGGCACCCTCAAGCGAGGCGGCAGCGGCGTGGTCAGGGTGCGCGCGCTGAGGGTCCGCTACTGGTGCGGCGCCCCCGAAGCGGTGACCGCGCCGCTCACGGTCCACGGACCAGCCGAGTCGATCACCACAACGGTGCGCTGGCGCACCTGCTGATAGCTCACGTTCGAAAGGACCGTGCCTTGACAGAGATCCATACCTCGGCCGACGCCCCGGCCGAGCAAGTCCCCGAGACGGTCCCGCTCACCGCGGAACACTTGCTCACCAACCGGCGCCCTGAGCCCGCGGGCGGATGGCGGCGCCTCGTCTGGCGACTCTCCGGCCGGAAGTACATCCCCTCGGAGTCCACCGCCGAACGCGAGCGGCGTACTCTCATCGCGCAGGCCCAGACGCCCGTGGCGAGCGGGCACCACCGGATCGCGGTCATGAGCCTCAAGGGCGGGGTGGGCAAGACCACGACGACGGCCGCCCTCGGCAACACGCTGGCCTCCTTGCGGGGGGACCGGGTGATCGCGATCGACGCGAACCCCGACCGTGGGACCCTGGGAATCAAGGTCAAGTCCGAGACCGCCGCGACCATCCGCACGCTGCTCGCCGAGGCCGACCACATCGTCCGTTACGCGGACGCGCGGGCCTTCACGTCCCAGTCCCCCGCCCGGCTGGAGGTGCTCGCCTCCGACACCGATCCCGCCGTCAGCGAGGCGTTCAACGCGGACGACTACCGGACGGTGGCAGGGCTGATCGAGCGCTACTACTCGATCTGCATCACCGACTGCGGAACCGGACTGCTCCACGGCGCGATGCGCGCCACCCTCGAACTGGCCGACCAGATCGTTCTGGTCAGCCTGCCCGCGGTCGACGGGGCGAACTCGGCCGCCGCGACGCTGGACTGGCTCACCGCCCACGGGTACGCCGACCTCGTCAAGAACGCGATCGTCGTACTGAACGCGGTGGAGAGCAAGTCCGACGTCGACGTCGACCTGCTGGAACGCCACTTCCGCGCACGCTGCCGGACGGTGATCCGCGTGCCGTACGACCCGCATCTCAAGGAGGGCGCCGAGGTGGACCTGGTCCGCCTCCGCCCGACGACGCGAGGCGCCTACCTGCGACTGGCGGCGGCGGCCGGGCAGTCGTTCGGCCTGCGGCCGGACCGGGCGGGACGATAGTGCCCCCGGTCGTCGAGGATCCCGTGCTCAACTGGGATCTCGGCCCCCCTCGCCGTGTCCGTACCGCGACCGTGATCGTCATCGCGGTGGCGGTCGCCGTCGTGGCGATCGTCGTCACCGTCGGGATGTCGCGGGGCGTGGAAGCCACGTCGACATCGACGCCCACGCCCACGCCCACCGCCATCGCGCTCGCGCAGCCCCTGGCGTACGAGGGGGAGGCGGGGTATCCCATCAGCTTCCCGCACACGGAGCTGGGCGCGGCCTCCGCGGCGGCGGCGGCCCTTGAGGCGGCCTGGACGCTGGACGACGCCCAGGCCGAGCAGGCCGCGGCCCTGTACGCCCCGCCCGAGCAGCGCAAGGCCGCAAGCGACGGCGCCCGGGCCGCCGTGAGCGGGTGGCGCGAGACGCTCGGCCTGCCGAAGGAGGGCAAGCTGCCCGAGGGAGCCTCACTGCGTACGCAGACGATCGGCGTCCAGTGGCGCGCCCGCGCGCAGGACCAGATCCAGGTGTCCGTCCTGGTCCAGGTCACGGCCACGACGGGCGCCGGCGCCGACGGCAAGACGTACTCCAGCCCTTATGCGATGACCCTGCTCATGGCCTGGTATCCCGGCGTACGCGGTGACAACCAGGGCGACTGGGTCAACATCCCCGATCCCACGCCACCCACCGTGCCGCAGACCGCCCTTCCGGGCACTCCCGAGTTCACCGCGGCCGGCTGGAAACCCCTCAAAACCCCCTGATACGAGGAAGAGCCCCCATGTCCCCTCGCACCTCTCCCCGGCGTGCCGGTCTGCTCTCCAACCTCCTCCTTGTGGGGGTGTCCGTGGCGACGGGCGCGATCGTCGCCCAGCCCCTGGCCGCGGGCGCCGACCCCGGCCCGGACGCCCCCGCCCCCGCAGCTCCGGCGGCCGACTCGTCCACGCCGGACTCACCCGGATCGGGCTCGACCGGCTCGGACTCTGGCGGCTCCGGCTCCACCACACCCGACTCACCCGGATCAGGCTCGACCGGATCGGACTCTGGCGGCTCGGGCTCTGGCGGCTCGGGCTCTGGCGGCTCGGGCTCTGGCGGTTCCGGCTCCACCACACCGGACTCGGCCGGATCGGGCGATACCACCTCGAGTTCCCGTGACGCCGCGTCGCGCTCCACCGACTCCGCTCCGGACTCGGGCTCGTCCGGCTCGGGGAGCTCCGACACCCCCTCCTCCGACACGCCTTCGTCCGGCGGATCCCGGTCGGACGCGAGCAGGTCGGACGCGGCGTCCTCGGACACGGGATCGTCGAGCACGGACTCCTCGGGCGCCGCCTCCACGGGAACGGGTTCGCCCGCCACCGGCGACAGCACGGCCGCCTCGGCCGCGGATTCGCCGGGAAGCACCGGCTCGTCCGCCTCCACAAGCACCGGCGACACCGGAGCCCGGCCCGACTCGACGTCGAGGACGGCGCCGGATCAGGACACCCGTTCCACAGCGGCCAGGTCCACGCCGGAGGCATCCGGCGCCGCCGCCCGTGACAGGACCGCCGCGACTCCCGATCCGACACCCACCACGGCCACCACGGCCACCACGGTCACCGCGTCGTCCGCTCCGGCCGCGACGCCGACGGACACGGGGAAACCCGTGGTGAGCACGACGCCGGCGACCGGCTCCACCCCGGCCACGACCCCCACGGCGGGGACGACGACCGCCGCGAGCCCCGCGCCCACCACCAGCGGCACGCCCGCACCTACGGCGACCACCTCGTCCAGCTCCACGCCCAGTCCGACGCCGTCGAAGAGCACCGCCCCGAGTCCCTCGCCGTCTCCCAGCGCGAGCGGTACGGGTGGCGGGGCCGGCACCGTTCCGAAACCGACGGTCGGGGCCTCCAGCGCTCCTCGGCCCACGCAGCCGAATCCCCCCGCGAAGGCGAACCCGGCCAAGGACGCGCCCAGCCCCGCCGCCGATCTTGTCGGTGACCCGGGTGACACGACGGGAGGGGCTACCGGAGACGTCACCGGCCTGCCGATTCTCGAGACGCATGTCTCGGAGTCGATCCCGCTCGTCGTTCCCCTGCCGCCGCTGGCGGTCTCCTTCGCGGAGTCCTGCCAGTCGGTGACCGACGCCGCGTGCTGGAGCCTTGCTCCCTGGCGCGGCCGTACGGGCGACCAGCCTCCAGCCGCGGCCGTCGGGGGCCAGGGGTCGGCGGCGCCTCGGTGGGCCTTCGCGCCGCCCCCGCACCGGATCGCCCCCGCCAGGGTCACCCCGGCGTCGTGGGGTCCCGCACCGGCTCGGTCCGGCTGCTGGATCTTCAGCCCCTCCGAGGCCTGCGCCCGTCCTCAGCAGTAACCACGAAAACCCCGCAAACCCCGCTCCACCGAATCATCTCGTCGAAGATCGGCTTTGCTGAACGACCTTCCGTGAGGAGCCGTTGCCACTCGTTGAGAACCGTGCTCACCGAGGCCGGTAACTCCTCGGGATCGCCCGGCAAGAATCCGATCTTCGACGAATGACCGGCACATCCGACCTGGGCCCGCATGCTCAGACCCCCATCCGGCTCGGCGTCCAGGCCGTGCGCGTACGGCTGCGCAGGTGTGCGGGTGCCCCCTTCGGGGGCGGGCCCGTGTCGTCAGACCTTCCGCCAGCCGGGAATCCACGCGCCATCCTCGACGACGTAGTCGCCGAAGAGCGCCGGAGCCTCTTCCTTCATCAGCTCACCGATGCGCTGGAAGACGAGGCGGATCTCCTCCTCGGCCCCGACCGCCGTACGGGCCTCGATCGTGTGCCTGAGGGTGCGGACGTTGGCGGTCCAGACGAGGCCGGTCGCGACGCCCTCCGGGGCGAACCGCCGCATGAAGGAGGTGCGGTGCTTCTTCTCCGCGAACGGCACGCCTTCCTCATCCAGCCCGAAGTGCTCCGCCATCCAGGTCTGGAACTCCTCGAGCTGGTCGAGCACGGCGCTCGCTCGCTTCATCAGCTCCGAGTCCTCCCGGGCCCACTCGGGGAACCAGAACGGGATCTCCGACAGCCGGACGAAGCGGAGGGACTCCTGGGAGATGGCGACGCCCGGGCGGTGCCGTACCAGCTCGTGGGTGAACACCCTGCTCACGTTGTGCAGCACGAAGCTGAAGCTGATGTGCTCCAGAACCGAGCCGTGCGCACTGGCGAGGATGTTGCGGAGGTAGTCGGTCTGGTCCTTCCTGATCCGGGTCACGTTGGGGTTGAGTCCGGGCTCGAAGGATCGGTAGCACAGGCGCCCGGCGAACTCGGCGAGGTTCTGCGCGTCGAACTCGCCCCGCTCCAGCCGCTCCAGCCAGGTCTCGCCTCCGATCTCCCGCAGGTAGCGGGCGAGCTCGTCGTAGTCCAGCTCGGGCCGGGCGACGAGAAAGATCTCGGGGTCGACGCTGCGCATGGTGATCCTCATGTGTTGGTGGATGTGACCGTCCAAGCAAACCAGCCGTCTGGCCTGGGGAGGAAACCAGGGGACGTCGTCAGGCACCTGAGGTGCCCCGTTCGCGTCGTCGTCCGTTCGTGGTCGTCCCGCGGCGGGCCGGAGTGCCCCAAAGCGTACGGTCAAACAGTGGGTGGAGAGGGACGATGGACGGCCCTCGGTGAGATGGATCTTCCTTGCTCCATCGGGTGTCGTTGTCGGAACGCCTCGACGCTGGACGTTGGCGTTCGTCAATCTGGTTGCGACCGACGACCCCTGTTCGACACCCCAGGCCGGAAGTTTCTATATATTGCCGAATTCCGTCGCCGGAATGGCGGACGCGTCAAATGGACACTCCGTCCCCGTACGCACCCGGGCCTGTAAGGAAAAGCAGAAAGCGCGCCACGGCGAGCGTGTACATGTCGGGCGCGCTCACGCTGATCATGCACACGAAGCGCGGAGCGACGCAGGTACACAAACACGGCGCACGGACGCGAGCACGGACACGCACCACGGACGCGAGCACGGACACGCACCACGGACGCGAGCACGGACACGCACCACGGACGCGAGCACGGACACGCACCACGGACGCGAGCACGGACGCGTAGTACCGATGAGGCCGAGACCGGGCGCCTGAGGACACAATGCGCAGCCAAGGCCGACGCTCACCCCTGGAGCCGGGGCTTGCACCCGACCGCCGCGGCCCCGAACACGCGGTCCGGCTGATCACCCAGCCGGCCCCGGCCAGGCGGCACGGACCCAGCACGACGCCAACCGATTTCGACCAATTAACCCATATGCACCATTTATTACTACCAGATATTCATACAACTATGGACATCGGACACTATTTCCCAACGAAAGCATTCGCAAATCCGTCGCCGAACTGGATTGCGAATGCCTGTTCGATGTGCCATCATTCATATACGCGTTCGAATAGACGAGGGGGTGGGCATGGCCAAGCATTTCGGCTCTTTCAAGTACGCATCGCAAAAGCAGCCACCCTTCCCCGACTCAGGTCCGTGCGACGCGGACTGGTGGGCGCAATTGACCTCGATCCGCCCGACCTGGGCATCCAATGGCAGTTCCGCCCTCCCCGTCGGCGAGCCTTCGTACGACAAGGACGACGCTTTGGAGCACGCCGAGGCCGCATTGCCGCTTCCCGGATGGCCCGGCGAGAGGGCGATCTTCCGGAGCCGACCATCCACGTGGCCATCACCGAAGGCCACGTCAACCCCGACACCCCCAGCACCACAGGATCAGCCCGAGCCTTCGCCCGGGGCGCCCGCGTCGGCTCCACTGACTCTTTCGTCGCCCATGCTCTCGACGTCCACCAACGAACCTTGTTCTCCGGCCCCTGACCACCCGATCGTGCTGGTGAGCGGCGAGTCCTTCTCGCCGGCCGAGTCCAGCGCTTGCAAGCCCACTGTTTGTAAGTCCAGCGCTCGTAGGGCCAGCGCCAGCGTCGGCAAGGGCCGCGATTCGTTCCTTTCGGACACATCCGGCCTGAACGATGGCAGGCTATGCCCGTCCGTTACTTCCGGCGTCTCCGACCGCGTCGACGCTGCTGAGGCACCGGGCAGCTCATCTGCCGACGACGGCTCCCCTATGAGCGGCTCCTCCAGTTCCGGCATTCCGGCAGGTGGCCACAACCCCTCGGGCACCGGCGACGCCTCTGGGGGTTCTTCTCCCGGTGCGGGTCGGGTGTCGTGGCCGTTGGTGGCGTCGGTCCGGGAGACGGCGTCCGCTCTGGCGCTCGCGGTGGTGCCGGAGTCCGCGGGGGTGTGTCTGGCCGAGGTAGAGGATCTGTTGTTCGCGCGGGATCGGCTGGTTTCGGCGGTCGCGGCGCGGGTGGAGCGGGTCCACGCTGCTGGTGCGGCCAGGGCGCATGGGCATGCGTCGACGAAGTTGTGGTTGCGGACGGCGGCGGGGATGAGCGCGGCGGGGGCGGGGCGGTTGGTCGCGCTCGCGGTCGAGCTGGCTCGTCTGCCTGTGGTTCGGGCTCGGTTCGCTGACGGCAGTCTGGCGGAGGGGTATGTGACGGCGATCTGCGCGGCGACCGGCCGGTTGACTGATGAGCAGGCCGGCCTGGCGGAGCCGATTCTGGTCGCGTTGGCGGATCAGGCGGGTCCGGCGGAGATCGCGCGGGCGGGCCGGTATCTGTATGCGGTGCTCAACCCCGATGGTGAGGATGACGA
>BBYL01000022.1 GCA_001570385.1 Microtetraspora glauca
GTGAACGGCGATAGGGGGTTGGTGGGGGTGGGGGTGAGGGGATCCGCGTGGCGAGGGCCGTGGCGAGGCCGTGGCGAGTGGCGAGGGCCGTGGCCAGTGGCGAGGGCCGTGGCCAGTGGCGAGGGCCGATGCCCTGACTTGCTTGCGCCTGTGCCTCGGAAGCGGAGACGGGGAGCGCGGCTTTGGACGGGGCTGGGACGAGAGCACGGACCGGAGTCAACCTCGGACCGGAGTCAACCTCCGGCCGATGCCGACCTCGGACCGTGTCAACCTCAGGCTGGCGGCCCCAACCTCGGGTCGGCGGCGTCGACCTCGGACCGTGTCAACCTCGGACCGGCGGCGGGCTCGCGGTCCCCAGCCCGGACAGCGGCGAGGCAGAGGGCGGCAACCGCCCGACGGCCAGATGAGGTGGAACTCCAGAGGCGTGAGAGCGGCAGGGCAAGAGGGGCTCCAGGACCGAAGCGCGGCGGGGTGAGGAGGATCTGCAGGGGTGCGGAGAGCAGCCGGGCAAGGATCTGCAGGAATGCGAGAGGGCGAGATGAAGCCCCGGGAGCTGAGAGCGGCAAGGTGACGGGGAGCTCCAGGAGCGCGAGGCGGCGGGAGCGGAGCGGAGTGCGGGTGGTTGTGGAGGCGCGCGTAAGACCGTGCCAGCAACCACCGCGCCCGCGAACGCCGCGCATGCGGCTCACCAGGCCGCGACTATCACGGCGCGCCGGAACAACTGCCCGCCGTAGCGGAGCGGCAGGCACGTGCGGCGGGTGTGTGCCCCAGCGGACGTCAGACGCGTACGGCGGGGTGGCAGCGTCCAGCGGGACCTCACAGGTGCGTACGGCGCGGTGGGACTCCCCAGCGGGACGTCAGGTGCGTACGGCGGATCGGTCGGCTGGCCGGCCGCAGTCCAGCGCCGCGTACGGCGAGGTGAGACTGCCCAGCGGGACGGGACGCGCGTGCGGCGTGTCGGTCGACTGCCCGGCAGCGCCACGACACAGCGACCGGTGCGTACAGCGGTGCGAGGCTGGGCCGCCCGCGATCTCGCTGTGCTGCCGCGATCTCGCTGTGCTGCCGCGATCTCACTGTGCTGAAAGGCCAGCCACCATCAGCCGCGTCACCAACCTGCTCGGACGCCGCGTCGCCCCGAAGTCCCATGGGCAGCACGCCTAGCAGCGCCTCGTCGGACAGCACTTGCCCTGCCGACCGCGGCCCGTTGCCGCTGATCGCCCGTCAGCCGTGACTGGTGTCGATGACACAGAAGCGGTTGCCATCGGGATCGGCGAGCACGACGAAGTCGGCATCGTCCGGATAACGGTCCCAGTCGACGCGCTGGGCTCCCAGGGACACCAACCGCTCCACCTCGGCGACCTGCTCGGCCGCGTCCTCGACGTACAGGTCAAGATGGATCCGCGGATGCTCCTGGACCGGCGTCTCACTGAGGCCGAGCGAGAGCTGGACCCCGGTCCCAACCGTCGGCACCAGCACTACCCAGTCGTCTTCGATCTCCTCCCGTGGGGCGTATCCCAGAGCGTCCATCCAGAATGCGGCCGCGCGCCGCACATCCGAGACCCCCAGCACAACGGATCCGATACTCAGCATGTGCCGATTGTGGCGGATATCGGCGGACCCACGACGCCTACTATCCCCGAACGACGGGGCGAACGTTGCCTGATATAGCACTCGTACGTCATCTGGATCGACGGCGGACTATCAGCCGCCTGCCGGATGACGTGGTGTCGTCGGCGTCGGCGATGTCGGCGGCTTTCGAAGACTCCAACAGGTCGAGCAGGGCAGACTGGTCCAGAGCCATCGTGTGGTTTCCTCCGCGAGAACCTTGCCGGGAACTCGCTGACCTATCGCGATGGCTCGCCCCATGTCCGGGCTTGCGTCATCAGCGTGGAGTTACACCACCCGAGGGGACGTCACCCGTGACCGACGACCACACCTGCACGCCTGCATCGAATCGCCGTCGAACTCTGGCATCTCCTGATCTGGCCGCCCACCATGACATTGACCGGCCCTCCCGCCAGGAATGCGCTTCGCAAGGCGGCCAGGCTGCATACTGACGGGCTGAGGGCGGCTGGCATGCTGGAAAGATGACTGGACAGGAGTTGTCCGTCACTGTCGCGCCCGAATTGCGGCTGTTTCTCTCGGCTCGCCTGAGACGCGCCGAGCCAAGACAGGCTGTGCCGGAACGAGCCGAACCGGGACATGCCGAACCGGGACATGCCGAACCGGGACATGCCGAGCCGGGACGGACCGACCTAGGTCCGGAGCCGAACCATGCCGAACAAGTGCCTACCCGTCTACAGAACGCCGAGGACACACAGGCTGCGCCAGAAATGGCCGGACCAGTGCACATCTGGTCAGCAAACACCGAGACCGCCCAAGGCAGGCCGGAGGTCACTCAAGCCCCACGGGCCCGACCGGAAACCACCCAAGCCGCACAGACTGGGCTCGAACCTGCCGAGGCCGTACAGGCTCGACCGGAACCTGCCGCGCCCGTGTACCGCGAGCCGGAACCCGCCCAGGGCGTACAGGCAGGGAGCAGGGACATCCGAGCGGGCGGCGGGGCGGCTGAGGGCATCGAGGTTCGGGTTCCGTATGACGGGACGTCGTCGCTGGGGCATGTGGTCGAGTCGATCGGCGTGCCGTTGACGGAGGTCGGCTCGCTGGCGGTGAACGGCCGCCGGGTGCCCACGTCGTACCGGCCGACGCCGGGCGAGACGGTACGCGTGCGAGCGGTCGAGCGGCCGCAACCGATCCCGTCTCCCAGGTTCGTGCTCGACGTCCACCTGGGCACGCTGGCCCGGCGGTTGCGCGTCATCGGAGTCGACGCGGCGTACCGGAACGATCTGGACGATGACGCGCTGATCGAGCAGGCGAACGCGGAGCGGCGTGTCTTGCTGACGCAGGATCGCGGCCTGCTGAGGCGAAAGGCGTTGTGGCTGGGGGGATATGTCCGGGGCGCCCATCCGGACGAGCAGTTGGCGGACGTGCTGGCCAGGTTCGCGCCGCCGCTCGATCCGTGGACGCGGTGTACGGCGTGCAACGGGCCGCTGGTTCCGGCGGGCAAGGCCGAGGTGGAGCGGATGCTGCCCGCGGGGACCCGTCGCTCCTACGAGACGTTCGCCCGTTGCCGTGCCTGCCGGCGCGTCTACTGGCACGGCGCACACGGCGGCCGCCTGGAGGAGATCATCGCCATGGCACGCCAAATCGTGTGACATGTCCGGAATATGCAAACAGCGAGGTCCGAGAGAAGAAAGGTCCGAGAGAGGAAAGCCGGCCGGACAGCTGACGGGGTTCACTCCCGGTCAGCCGGAGTCGTACGGCAGCCGCCGCTGGACGGCGAGTAGCCACCCGATGGCCGGCAGGACCAGCAGCGCGCCCGCCCCGAGCACGATCAGCGTGACGACGAGCACCTCCGGCCCCGCCGCCGCCTGCCGGTAGGTGAACGCGGGCGGCAGCATCACGGGATACTGCGCCAGCGGCCAGCCCCACATGACCGCGGTCACCGCGAGGACCGCCGTGACCCTGACCAGCACGTACCCGCGCGCCCAGAGCAGGCCGAGGGACGCGAGACCCATGACGGCGCTGGCCACGACGGCGGGCAGCGCGCGGTGG
The DNA here is from genome assembly GCA_001570385.1 of Microtetraspora glauca. Taxonomy (GTDB): domain Bacteria; phylum Actinomycetota; class Actinomycetes; order Streptosporangiales; family Streptosporangiaceae; genus Microtetraspora; species Microtetraspora glauca. The sequence goes on from BBYL01000022.1 coordinate 3,616, forward strand.
GTGAGCCCGGCGAAGAGCGCGGGAGCGTCCCAGCGCAGTACGGCGATGCCGGCGAGCGCGACCACCCCCACCACGACGCCGGTGCCGATCGCCCTCCGGCGGAACCCCTCCGGGTCGAGCCCGGCCCGTACGGCGTCGTCGCACAGGTAGACGGCGGCCAGGTAGGCGCAGACGCCCACCGCGAGCACTCCGCCGAGCATCGAGGTGGGGTTCACCCAGCTCGCCACCAGGTCTCCCGCGGCCAGGCCGGGCGGGACGCGGCCCGACGCGATCGCGCCGGCGACGGTGCCGAGGAAGAACGGGGTCAGCAGGGAGGAGATCGCGAAGGCCGCGCCGAACAGGCGTCGCGACCACCATTCGGTGCTGGCCTTGCGGAAGACGAACGCCGAGCCCCGGAAGATGATCCCCAGAGCGGCCAGCGTCAGAGGGATGTAGAGCGTGGACATGACGGCCGCGAACACCGGCGGAAACCCGGTCCACAGGACGACGAGCACGAAGATCAGCCATACGTGGTTGGCCTCCCAGACCGGCCCGATCGCGTGCTCGATGAGCTTCCTGTTCGTGTGCTCGCGTCCGGCGAGCAGGTCCCAGACGCCGCCTCCGAAGTCGGCACCGCCCAGTAGCGCGTAGAGGGTGATTCCCACCCACATCACGACCAGCAGGATCTGCGCGGCGTCCATCAGGCGCGTTCCTGAGGGGCGACCGCCGGGACCGGCGTGGTCCTCGTCATGTGCCGCAGCACGTAGACGGTCGCCACAGTGAGGACCACGTAGACGAGGACGACGATGAGGAACCCGGCCCACAGGCCGGGGGCGGGGTTCACCGCCTCGACCGTGCGCATCCTGCCGTACGCGATCCAGGGCTGGCGGCCCACCTCGGTCACGATCCAGCCCGCCTCGACCGCGACGACGGCGGCCACCCCCGCGACGGCGGCGAGCCGCAGGAACCACGGGGAGCGGGGCAGGTCCCGCCGCCGCCACCAGTTCAGCGCCAGCCAGGCGGACAGCAGAAGCAGGAAGAACCCGATCCCCACCATCGTGTCGAAGCCCAGGTGGACGGGGTTGACCGGCGGCCGGTCGCGCGAGGGGACCCGGTCCAGGCCCTGGACGACGGTCGCGGGGCTGAACCCGACGAGCATCGACAGACCGCTCGGGATCTCGACCGCGTAGTGCAGAGCGTCGTCGTACACGATCCCGCCCAGGCTGAGCGGGGCGTGGGAGCGGGTGGCGAAGAGCCCCTCGGCCGCCGCGAGCTTGGTCGGCTGGTACTCCGCGAGGAACTTCGCCGCGTAGTCGCCGACCACGATCTGGATCGGCGAGAGCACCGCGCCGAGCGTGAACGGGATCAGGAACCCCAGCCGGTGGTAGCGGTCCCGGCGCCCGCGCAGCAGGGCCACCGCGTACACCCCGGCGGTGGCGAAGCCGGTCACCATGAACGCCGCCACGATCATGTGGATGGTCTGCGGCGGCGTCGCGGGGTTGAACATGGCCGCCCACGGGTCGACCCGGGTCACCCGGCCGTTCTCCAGGTCGAACCCGCGCGGCTGGTTCATCCACGCGTTGGCCGCCACCACGAAGAACGCCGACGACACGCCCGCGATCGCGATGGGCACCCCGCTCAGCAGGTGGGTACGCGGCGACAGCCGGTCCCAGGCGTACAGGTAGATGCCGAGGAAGATCGCCTCGATGAAGAAGGCGACGCCTTCCATGGCGAACGGCACCCCGATCACCTGGCCGTACACGTCCATGAGGCCGGGCCACAGCAGGCCCATCTCGAAGCTGAGGATCGTGCCGGACACGGCGCCCACCGCGAAGAGCACGCCGATCGCCTTGGCCCACCGCCGCGCCAGCAGCATGTGGTCGGCGTCGCCCGTGCGTACGGCCCGCCACTCCACGAAGAGGAGCAGGCCGGGCATGCCGACGCCGAGGCAGGCGAGGATGATGTGCCATCCGAGCGAGAGCCCCATCTGCATCCGTGCCGCGAGCATGTCGGCCGGGCTGGCCGGGCCCGCCGCGAGGGCGAGCGTGCTCATCACGGCATCGGGTGACATGTCATGGCACGTCCCCATCGGACATCAGCACTAAACGACGTTCCGTAGGCGCACCGATCCGATAAGTAACCGAGAGGGCGATGATCAGGAAGACCGCGAAGCTCAGGCGACGGTCGGGGACGGCTCGCGAGCCAGTTCCCGCTCGAACCACGCGATCGTACGGCGCAGCCCGGTGACGGGATCCACCCGCGGCCGCCACCCGAGCCGCTCGGCGGCGAGCGAGGCGTCGGGCCGGCGGACCGCCGGATCGTCGACCGGCCGGGGGACGAAACGGATCGGGGACGACGACCCGGCCAGGTCGCGGATCATCCCGGCCAGGTCGAGCATGCTCAGCTCGGCCGGGTTGCCGATGTTGACCGGCCCCTCGAAGTCGCTGCCGGCCAGCGCGATGATGCCCTCCACCGTGTCGTCCACGTAGCAGATGGACCGCGTCTGCTCCCCGTCCCCGGTCACGGTGATCGGCTCGTCCATGATGGCCTGCCTGATGAACGTCGGGATGGCCCGGCCGTCATGGGGGCGCATCCGGGGACCGTACGTGTTGAAGATCCGTACGATCGCGGTGTCGGTGCCCCGCGAGTCGCGGTAGGCGGTGGTGAGCGACTCGGCGAACCTCTTGGCCTCGTCGTACACGCTGCGCGGTCCCACCGGGTTGACGTTGCCCCAGTAGGTCTCCTTCTGCGGGTGTTCGAGCGGATCGCCGTACACCTCGCTGGTCGAGGCGAGCACGAACCTGGCGTCCTTCTCCTTGGCCAGGCCGAGCGCGTGCAGCGTGCCGAGGCTGCCGACCTTGAGCGTCTCGATCGGGTGCCTCAGATAGTCGGCCGGGGACGCGGCGGAGGCGAAGTGCAGCACCAGGTCCACGTCTCCGGGTACATGGACGAACCCGGTCAGGTCGCACTCCAGCAGCCGGAACCCCGGCCGTCCCATCAGGTGCTCGACATTGCTCGGGGCGCCGGTGAGGAAGTTGTCCAGGCAGAGCACCTCGGCGCCCCGCCCCAGCAGACGCTCGCACAGGTACGACCCGAGGAAGCCCGCGCCTCCGGTCACGACGGCTCTCATCACACACTCACCTCCAGCAGCCCGAGGGCCGCGTCGAGGACGTCCGGGACGCCGATCTCCAGCAGGCCGGGATCGGGCCGCGTCCCGTGCGGATCACCGCGCCGCCCCTTCCACAGGGCGACGTGGCGGCCTCCCGGAGGCGGCCCCCACAGAGCGGGCGACATGGGGCCGAACAGCACGACCGACGGCGTCCCGAGCGCGGTGGCCAGATGCGCCATGCCCGTGTCGCCGCAGATCACCAGCCGCGCTCCGGCGACCACCTCGGCCAGCTCCAGGAGCCCGGTGCGCAGGACCCGCTCCTCCGGCAGCCCGGCCAGCGCGGCGACGCGCAGTCCGAGCTCCCGCTCCACCCCGGTGATCACCACGCCGGGCAGCTCCGCGGCGACCCGGGCGAACCGTTCCGGCGGCCAGCGCCTGGCGAGCGAGGCCGCGCCCGGGTGCACGACCACCTCCGCCGGGCCCCTGGAACCACCGGGCGCCCGGATCGCCAGGTCCTCCGGGTCGGCGTGAATGCCGTACCACTCCAGGAAGGCGCACCATCGCCGCACCTCGTGCAGTTCCCGCCAGGGCGGGCCACCCTCCTCGGGCGCGTGCGCGAGCAGCACCCCCGGCCGCGTACGGCGCAGCGCGGCGGTGCTCTGCGGCCCGCGCCCGTGCAGGTTGACGGCCACGTCCGGCACCCCGTACGGCGCGGGCAGCCCGACAGGACCGGGCCCGCACACGTCGAGCAGGTCGTCCACCCCGCCGATCAGCGGCAGCAGCTCGGCCAGGCGGGCGGGGGCGGCCAGCATGAGCCGGTGACCGGGGAAGGCGCGCCGCAGGGCCCGCAGCGCGGGCACGGCGGTGAGCAGGTCTCCCAGGCCGAGCCCGCGCAGCACGAGCAACGCCGGGCGCGCCGGCGGCTCGGGCTCCCCGGGCGGCTCCGCCCGCTCCCGCTCTAGGGCCACGACGTCTCCGTGGCCGGGCAGACGACCAGTTCCCTGATCTCGCAGCCGGGCGGCTGGCCGAGCGCGAAGACGATCGTCGCGGCCACGTCCTCCGGCTGGTTCAGCCGCGCGTCCGGCCCCGGTCTGTACCGCTCGTCCCGCCCGTCGAAGAAGGCCGTACGCATGCCGCCGGGCACCAGCAGCGTCACCCCCACCCGACCGGCCAGTTCGGTCGCGAGAGCCCGGGTGAATCCGACCACGCCGAACTTGGCGGCGCAGTAGGCGGTCGCGTCGCTCACCGCCCGGAGCCCGAGCGTTGAGGCGACGGTGACCACCCGCCCGTCCAGGTACGGCAGGGCCGCGCGGACGACGGCGGCGGTGCCGAGAAGGTTGACCTTGATCACCCGATCCCAGTCCGCCGCGGGCACGTCCTCCAGCCGGCCGCAGGCGTCGATCCCGGCCGCGGTCACCACGCCGCCCAGCCCGCCCGCGCGCTCGACCAGCTCACGCACGGCCCGCTCCGCCTGCTCGCGGTCGGCGAGATCGGCCTGGACGAAGTCGACGTCCCCCTCAGGCCGCCGGACGTCGACGACCAAGGGGCGCCCTCCGGCCTTGGCGACCGCCTCGACCGTGGCCCGGCCGAGCCCGGAGGCGCCTCCGGTGATCAGGATGTTTCCCAGCATGCCCTCACTCCTCGAACTCCTCGTCACCACGGACCTCCTGTCACTCCCGGAACTCCTCGATCACGTCGCACAACATGTGGATGACGGCGAGATGCACCTCCTGGACGGTCGCGCAGTCGCCGGCGGGGACCGCGAACGTCTCGTCGCACAACGCGGCCAGCGGGTTGGGGGCGCGGCCGGTGAGCGCCCAGGTCGTGAGACCGCGCTCGCGCCCGGCCACGGCCGCCGCCGCCACGTTCCCGCTCTCGCCGCTGGTGGACAGGCACAGCAGGACGTCGCCGGGCCGTCCGTGTGCCCGCACCTGGCGCGCGTACACCTCCTCGGCGCCGAAGTCGTTGCCGATCGCGGTGATCGTCGAGGTGTCGGCGTGCAGCGGGATCGCCGCGTACGGGCACCGGTCGGAGCGGAACCGCCCGACCAGCTCGGCGGTCAGGTGCTGGGCCTCGGCCGCGGAGCCGCCGTTGCCGCAGGCGAGCAGCCGTCCCCCGCCGATCAGTACGGCGGACAGTTTGAGACCCCAGGCGTGGATCGTCGGCAGTTCCGCGTCGACCGCCGACAGCGCCTCGGTCAGCCGGAGCAGATGAGGGTGCACGGCTCGACCTCCCTCCGATAGACGGACTCGGTCCTGGCGGCCACCTCGGGCCAGCCGTACCTCGTGCGGGCCCGCCGCGCGCCCGCCTCTCCGAGCGCGGCGCGCAGGCCGGGGCGGGCGAGCAGGTCGCGGAGCGCGTCGGCGAGGGCGAGCGGCCGTCGCGGCGGCACCAGCACGCCGCATCCCGCCACCGTGTCGAGGTGGCCGCCGACGGCCGAGGCGATCACCGGCACCCCGCAGGCGAGCGCCTCCAGCGGCACCATGCCGAACGGCTCGTACCAGGGGACGGTCACCAGCACGTCGGCGGACCTCATCAGGGCCGGCACGTCGCCGTGGGCGACCCCGCCGACCAGCCGTACCCGGTCCTCCAGCCGGCAGGCCGCGGCGACCTCGCGGAGCCGCTCGACCTCCGCCGGCTCGTCGCCGGCGATCACCAGCTCGGCGCCGGGCACGTCCCGCAGCGCCCGGATGACCGTGTCGTAGCCCTTGCGCGGCACCATCCGGCCGACGCAGAGGACGCGGGGGCGCCCGTCGCGCGCCGCGGCCGGGCCCTCCGGGGTGAACAGCTCCAGATCGACGCCGCACGGCACGACGGTGACCTGGTCCTCGGGGACGCCCATCGCGCGCAGCTCGCGCACCTCGTCGGTGCAGGTGGCGAGCACGGCGGCGGCCCGCAGTCCCACGTCACGCTCGACGGCGATCCGGTCCGGCGGGCTGGTGTCGGCCGCGCCCTGCCACCTCCGCTTCACCGTGCCGAGCGCGTGGAAGGTCTGCACGACGGGGACGCCGAGCGGCTCGGCGGCGGCGAGCGCGGCCAGGCCGCTCATCCAGAAGTGGGCGTGCGCCACGTCGGGCGGCCGGGCCGACCACAGCCGCGCGAGGTGGTCCGCGAACGCCGGCATGTACGGCGGCAGCTCGTCCTTGGGGATCGGCGCCGGAGGTCCCGCGGGCACGTGGTCGACGGTCACGCCGCGGCCCATGTCCACGACCCGCGGCTGGTCGGGAGCGGTCCTCCTGGTGTGCACGGTGACCTCGTGCCCGCGTTCGGCCAGGGCCAGCGCCAGCGCCGCGACGTGGACGTTCTGCCCGCCGGAGTCGGCGCCGCCGATCGCCGCGAGAGGGTTGGCGTGTTCCGATACCAGGGCGATCCTCATCGCAGGCTCCTGACCGAGCGGACCACCTGCTCGGCGGTCACCGACATGAGGCACGGATGGCCGGGCACCGGACAGGTCCGCGCCCTGCTGCCCCTGCACGGCGCGTCCTGGTCGCCGAGCACCACCGAGGGCACGCCGTACGGCGCCCAGCGCGCGGCCGGGACGACGGGGGCGAAGAGGCTGACGACCGGGGTGCCGACGGCGGCGGCCAGGTGGGCGGGGCCGGTGTTGCCCGCGACGACGACGCACGCCCCCGCGAGCACCGCGGCGAGCTCGGCGAACGTCGTGGCCCCGCCGAGGTCGGCGGCCTGCGCGCCGGCCACCTCCGCCGTCAGCTCCCGCTCGACGCCCGTGACGACCACCCGGAAGCCGCACGCGGCCAGCTCCTTCACCGTCCTGGCGTGCTCGTCGGGCGGCCAGGCGCGGGCCGGCGCCGTGGCGCCGGGATGCACCACCACGTATCCGGGTGGGCCGGTGAGACGCGTGACGTCCGGCAGCGGCCGCCGGACCGCGAGCCGCCCGTCGTCACCCGGCGGGAGGTCGAACCCGGCCACGCGGGCGAGACCGAGCATGCGCTCGGCCTCAGGCACGTCCACGGTCTCGTCGACGACGTGCCGCACGTCGAGCAGCGAGCCGGGGTAGTCCGTGCTGATCGCCGCGATCCGCGGCGTCCCCGCCAGCCGCAGCAGCAGCGCGAGCGGGAGCGGCGACTGGTGGAAGGACGTGAGGATCAGCGCCGTGTCGGGAGCGGCCGCCCGGGCCGCGTCGATCAGCCGCGCCGCGTGGGCGCCGGTCATCGGCACGTGGCCGGGGTCGATCCACGGGGTCCGCCACTCCAGCACCTCGTCCACGCCGGGCAGCAGTTCCGCCGCGGCCCTGCCGTACGGACCGGCGAGGACGATGACCCGCCGCGCGCCGGCGGCGACCGCGCGGATCGCCGGACCGGCCAGCAGGACGTCGCCCGCGTTGTCGGGGCGGGCCACCAGGACCACCGGCCGCCCCTGCCTGTCCTGGCGGAATCCGGGCCCCGTCACCGGCGCCTCCGCGCCTCGCCCCGCAGCCGGTGGACGCAGGCCACGGGCGGGATGACCACGCTGGTGACGACCATCCGGAGCACCTCGTCCCGCGTACGCGGGCCGGGCGCGATCCGCGCCCAGGCGAACTCCGCGCTCAGCGCCGCCCAGCCGGCGGCGAGTGCCGCCCCGGTTCTCCGGTGGCCCGTCAGGAAGGCCGCGACCGCACCGGCGCCGAGCACGGTGACCAGCACGTGGCGGCGCAGGCGGCCGCGCGCGGCCCCGGCCGCGGCTCGCCAGCCGGGGCCGTGGAACCGCCGCATGAGGGCGTCGTCGGCGTTTCCCCGCTGCGCGCGCACGCTCGCCCAGAAGCCGTCGTCGCGTACGGGATGGCGGGTCCTCCGGTCGCCGCGCACGAGCGAGAACCCGGCGCCGAGCAGCCGCAGCGCGAGGTCGCTGTCCTCGCGGTAGGCGCGCGGGAACCGCTCGTCGAACCCGCCCGTCCGGTCCAGGACCGAGCGCCGGTACGCCATGTCGGCGGTGATCCAGACGGCGCCGGCGAGCCCGGCGGTGGTGCGCTCGGCGTCGGTCGGCCTGCGGCCCGGCGGCAGCGGGACCTCCAGCCGTCCCTGGCTGCCCGCGACGTGGTCGGGCAGGCCGGAGAGGTCGGCGCGGAGCGCCTCGGCCCACCCGGGCAGCGGGACGACGTCGTCGTCCAGGAAGGCCACCCACGGGGTGCGGGCGGCGCGCCACCCGGCGTTCCGCGCCGCGGCGGGTCCCCTGCCGCCCGAGCGGATCACCTTCACCTGGTCTCCCGGCACGTCCAGCGGTTCGCAAGAGCGGCCGTCCGGCCGGTCGTCGACCACGATCACGTCGAACCCCGGTCCGGTGCCCGGATCGAGCGCGGCGACGGTCGCCTTCAGCGTCGGGCGGCCGATCGTCGGGATGACCACGGTGATCATGCGCCGACCACCGCCCTCCTGCGGACCACGAACGGCCCGAGGACCAGCACGTCCACCGGCGCGGAGCCGAAGCACTCGAGCGCGTCCCTCGGATCGTCCACCATCGGCCGTCCCGCCGTGTTGAGGCTGGTGTTGACCACCACGGGGAGGCCCGTACGGACCTCGAACTCCTCCAGCGTCCGGGCGAGCAGCGGGTCGCGGGAACGCTCCACGGTCTGGATCCGGGCCGTCCCGTCCACGTGGACGACGGCCGGGATCCGGTCGCGCCACTCGGGCCGCACGTCGTGGACGAACAGCATGTACGGGCTGGACGCGGGGCCCCGCGTGAAGATCTCCTGTGCCCGCTCCGCGAGCACCATGGGCGCGATGGGGCGGAACCGCTCGCGCCCCTTGACCGCGTTCAGCCGCTCGGTGTTGGCCGCGCGGCCGGGGTGGGCGAGCAGGGAGCGGCGGCCGAGCGCCCGGGGGCCGTACTCGCTCCTGCCCTGGAACCAGGCCACGATCCGGTCGGCGGCCAGCTCGGCGGCGACCGCCCCGGCGAGGTCCTCGGGACGGTCGTAGGCCACCCGCGCGACGTCCAGCCAGGCGGCCAGCTCCTCGTCCCGCCAGCCGCGCCCGAGGTCGGCGCCCGGCATCGGGGTGACGCTCTCGCCGTACGCGCGTGCGAGGTGCAGGGCGCCGCCGAGCGCGGTCCCCGAGTCGCCCGCGGCGGGCTGGACCCAGATGTCCTCGAACGGGCCCTCGGCCAGCAGGCGCGTGTTGGCGACGCAGTTCAGCGCCACTCCCCCGGCCATGGTCAGATAGCGGGCCGAGGTGCGATCGTGCAGCCATCGGGCGAGGTCGAGCAGCACCTCCTCCAGCCTGGCCTGCACGCTGGCGGCCAGGTCGGCGTGCTCGGCGGCCCACGCGCCGTCGTCCCCGCCCTCTCCGCGCTTGGCGTAGACGGCCCAGTCGATCGGCTCGACGCGGAACCCGCCGTCGCCGGTCGCGTAGATCAGCTCGCGCAGCTCGGGCAGGTGGCGCGGCTCGCCGTAGGCCGCGAGCGCCATGACCTTGTACTCGTCGCTTGAGCGGAGGAAGCCCAGGTGCTCGGTGACCTCCTCGTACATCAGGCCGAGGGAGTGCGGCAGCTCCTGACTGGCCAGCACGGTGAGGTCGCCGTCGCGGTAGTGCCCGGCCAGGTGGGACACCGCCTCCCCGCGCCCGTCGCAGACCAGCACCGCCGCCTCCCTGTACGGCGCGGCCAGCCCGGCGGAGGCGGCGTGCGCGATGTGGTGCGGCACGTATCTGACCTGGTCCGGGTCCAGTCCCGGCACGGCGGTGGCGAGGAAGGCCGGGGCCCGCCGCGCGTAGGTGGTGCGCAGGTCCTCCCAGCGCTCGTCCAGTCCGGCGAGGCCCGGCCGGACCAGCCGGGGATCATAGGAGTACGCGACGGCGTCGAGGTCCTCGGGGCGCAGGCCGGCCTGCTCCAGGCACCAGGCGGCCGCCTGTTCCGGCAACTCCCAGGCGGAGAACGGCACCGGGCGCTTGCCGTGCTTCCGCCTGCTGAACCGCTCCTCCTCAGCCGCCGCCACGATCTCGCCGTCGACCACCAGGGCCGCGGCGGGATCATGGAAGATGGCATTTATCCCCAGGAACCGCATGCGCGCACCTCCGCTGGGAGTGTTTCGGTGCTGTTACCGAGCGAAGCGCTTCTCAAACGCGGCTTTGCGGGTAGGACGCGATACCTGGAAGCGGTTCTTGACGATTGTCACGCTAAGTAGCGATTTCGGGGGTAAGTGCCCGGCATGGGTCCACTCGCCGCCGTGCTCTTCGATCGTGACGGGACCTTGATCCACGACGTCCCGTACAACGCGGATCCGGACCGGGTGTCACCCGTGGCGGGGGCCCGCGCGGCGCTGGACCGGCTCAGGCGCGCGGGCGTACCGGTCGGCGTGGTGAGCAACCAGTCCGGCGTCGCCAGGGGCCTGATCACCCGCGCCGCGCTGGACGCGGTCAACGCACGGGTCGAGGACCTCCTCGGCCCGTTCCACGTGTGGGCGGTCTGCCCGCACGGCGAGGCGGACCGGTGCGGGTGCCGCAAGCCCGCGCCCGGCCTCGTGCTGCGGGCCGCCGCGCTCCTCGGGGTCAGCCCGCGCGACTGCGTGGTGGTCGGCGACATCGGAGGCGACGTCGAGGCGGCACTGGCGGCCGGGGCGCGCGGCATCCTCGTGCCCACTCCGCGGACGCTCCCCGGCGAGGTGGCGGCGGCCCGCGAGGTCGTGCCCGATCTCGCCGCGGCGGTGGAGCGAGCACTTCTGGGGGAAGGGACGATCGGTTGAAGATCCTGCTCTGGCACGTGCACGGCTCGTGGACCACGTCGTTCGTGCAGGGCGCGCACGAGTATGTCGTGCCGCTCACGCCCGACCGCGGCCCGGACGGGCGCGGGCGGGCCCGGACCTACCCTTGGCCCGCGTCCGTACGGGAGGTCCCGTGGGACCGGCTGGCCGCCGAGGACGTGGACGTCGCCGTCCTCCAACGCCCGCACGAGATCGAGCTGGCCGGGAACTGGCTGGGGCGCCACGTGCCCGCCGTCTACGTCGAGCACAACACCCCGGTGGGCGAGGTGCCGAAGACGCGGCATCCCCTCGCGGACCGGGACGACATCCCGCTGATCCACGTCACGCATTTCAACGAGCTGTTCTGGGACTCCGGCCGCGCCCCGACCCGGGTGATCGAACACGGCGTGATCGACCCCGGCTACCGGTACACCGGCGAGCTGCCCCGCGCCGGGGTCGTGGTCAACGAGCCGGTACGGCGGACGCGGGTGGCGGGCACGGACCTGCTGCCCGCCTTCGACGTTCCCCTTGACGTGTTCGGCATGCGGGTCGACGGCCTGCCGTACGGCACGTTCGAGGACCTGCCGCAGGCCGTGATGCACGCCGAGCTGGCGCGACGGCGCGTCTACCTGCACCCCTACCGGTGGACCTCGCTCGGCCTCGCCCTCATCGAGGCCATGCTGCTCGGCCTGCCCGTCGTCGCGCTGGCCACCACGGAGGCGGTGGAGGCGGTGCCGCCGGAGGCCGGGGTGATCTCCACCAGGCTGGCCACGCTGACCTCCGCCGTCTCCGCGTTCGTGGCCGATCCCGAGCTGGCCCGCCAGTACGGGAAGGCGGCCAGGGCCGCGGCCCTGGCACGCTACGGCCTCCCGCGGTTCCTCTGGGACTGGGACCGCGTTCTCGTCGATTGCCGGGCCGGACGGTTCAACGCGCCACGCTGAGCGCGAGGGCGAAGTCGCCGTCCGGATCGGTGTACCAGCGGTCCAGGTCGAAGCCCGCCCGCGCCAGCTCGGTCGCGAGGCCCTCACGCCGGAACTTGGCGCTGATCTCGGTACGCATCTCCTCCCCGCGTATGAAGTAGACCGACAGGTCGAGATCGCGTACGTGCACCCGCATGGGACGGGAGGCGCGCAGCCGCATCTCGATCCACTCGTTCTCCTCGTCGTACCGGGCGACGTGCGTGAAGTCGTCAGGGACGAAGTCGGCGCCCAGCTCCCGGTTGATCACATGCAGGACGTTGCGGTTGAACGCGGCCGTCACGCCCCGGCCGTCGTCGTACGCGGCGATCAGGCGGTCCCGGTCCTTCACCAGGTCCACGCCGAGCAGGAAGGCGTCCCCGGGTTTCCTGGTGGAGCGCAGCTCCTTGAGGAACACCTCTCTGGCCTCGGGGTCGAGGTTGCCGATCGTCCCGCCCAGGAAGGCCACCATCCCCGGCGGCAGCAGGGACAGGTGATGTTCGAAGTCCGCGCACACCGGGCGTACGGAGAGGCCGGGGAAGCGCGTGGTCAGCCGCCGCGCGGTGGCCCTGAGGGTGACCGCGTCCACGTCCACCGGCATGTAGACGCGCATGCCCGCAAGCAGCAGGCCGGTCTTCTCGCTGGTGCCGGAACCCAGCTCGATCAGGGTGTCGGAGCCGCTCCGCCGCACGATGTCGGCGGCGTGGGACCGGAGGATGGCCAGCTCACGCCGGGTCGGGTAGTACTCGTCCAGCCGGGTGATCCGGGAGAACAGCTCGCTGCCCGCCGCGTCGTAGAACCACTTGGGCGGCAGCCACTTCGGCTCCGCCGTGAGTCCGGTGCGGACGTCGCTTTCGAGTGCCTGGCGCAGATAACCGCCGTCGAGATGGTTGATCACTTCCGCTCCTCGGATACGTGTCAGACGTGCCTGACGGGTCAGATACGTGTCACGCTCACGCCGTCGGGAGAGGCGAGAACCAGCGTCCGGTCATCGACGGCACGCCAGCCCGGCCTGCCGTCCAGGGGCTCGCTCGCCAGGAGCACGCCCTCGTGGACATGGGTGAAAAGGGTGTCGCCCCACGCGGTGGCGACGATCTCGGATCCCCCGCAGACGAGAAGGTTGAGCCGTGCCGCCGGGTCCGCCCGCGCCGTCTCGGTGACGACCTGCGCCACCGCGTCGGCCACCGGCATGCCGGCGCGGAGCCGTGCGAACACGGCGGAGGCGAGCCACGCCGAGTCGCACGGGCTCTCGGGGTCCATGCCGTTCCCCGCGACCGCCACGCCGTTTCCCGCGACCGCGACGCGATCCACCCGGCCGTTGTGGCTGAGCAGCCACCGGCCGTCGGAGAAGGGCGCGGTCGCGCTCTCCTCGATCGGCATGCCGATGGTCGCCGACCGGACGGCGGCCAGCAGGCAGCCCGACCGTGCCACGTCGGCGATCCCGGGCAGGTTGGCGTCCGCCCAGATGGGCACCGAACGGCGGTAGCGGACCGGCTCCGCCCGCGCGGCGTCGTACCAGCCCACGCCGAACCCGTCGGCGTTGACGGTCCCGTACCGCTGCAGCCGGGGCGCGTACGCCTGCAGGAGCAGGCCGTGCTCCGGCTCCCCGATCAGCGACGACAGGGGCCGGGACGGCCCGAGCCAGGCCGCGTGCCTGCACACGCGCCCCTCACCCGGCCCCTCGGGCGCACCGGAACCCGGCGAAGATCTGCCGCCGGATCGGATAGTCCCAGTTCCGGAACGTCGTACGGGCGGCCGTGGGATGGGTGGCCCACGATCCGCCGCGCAGCACGCGGTAGGTCTCGCCGAAGAACACCTCGCTGTACTCGGCGTAGGGGAAGCTCCGGAAACCCGGATACGGCTGGAACCAGGAGGAGGTCCATTCCCACACGTCGCCGATCAGTTGCTCCGCGCCGTACGGCCCGGCCCCCGCGGGGTACGCGCCGACGGGTGCGGGTCTGGCCGCCCGGTGGCCGAGGCCCGCCTGGTCCGCCCGGGGTTCCGCGTCGCCCCACGGGAAGGTGCGGCCGCCGCACGCCTTCTCCCATTCCGCCTCGGTCGGCAGCCGCTTGCCCGCCCACCGGGCGTAGGCGTCGGCCTCGTACCAGGAGACGTGCTGCACCGGCTCGTCCGGCGGCACGGGCTCCATCCGGCCGAAGCGGTCGCGCCACCAGCCGTCACCGTTCCGGGTCCAGAACAACGGGGCATGGATCCCCTTCGCGCTGACCCACTCCCAGCCCTCCGGCCGCCACCAGCGCCGGTCGCCGTACCCGCCGTCCGCGACGAAGGCGGCGTAGTCGCCGTTGCTCACCGGCCAGCGGTCGAGCCAGTAACCCGGCAGGTTCACCAGATGCGCGGGGCGCTCGTTGTCGTACGCCCAGGGCAGCGTGTCCGTCCCCATCGTGAAAGGGCCGGGGGGCACGAAGACCTCGCGGGACGGCGCCCCTGCCCCCACCGCGGACGGGACGCGGCCGGGGGGCGACTCGCCGTCCCTGATCAGCCCGGGTTCCCTGGAGAGCTGCAACGTCGCGAGCATGGTCTCGTCGTGCTGGTGCTCGTGCTGGAGGACCAGGCCGAACACGAAACCTCCCGCGCGCAACGGGTCGGGGTCCTCCAGGTCGACGGCGTCGAGCACGTCGAGGACCCGGCCGCGGACCCCGGAGATGTACCGCCGCGCCTCGGCGGGCCCCAGGAGGGGCAGCGCGGGCCGGTTCTTGCGCGGATGCTTGAACGCGTCGTAGATGTCGTCGATCTCGGGGCGCAGCGGGGTGATCCCCCCGGCCTCGCGCAGCACCCACAGCTCCTCGTAGTTGCCGACGTGGGCGAGGTCCCACACCAGCGGGGACATCAGCGGCGAGTGCTGGCGCACCAGCAGGTCGTCCTCCAGGTCCGTGTACGCCAGGGACCGGTCGCGGGCGGCGGCCAACTCGGCGGCGATCAGCTCCTTGGGCGCGTGTCGCGGGTCCGGTTCCCGCTGGGCAAGCCGTTCTCTCATACGCACATCTCCAGGTCGAGGGCCGGAGATCGGCCGGGTTCGATGTGCCGGGCGGCGAACCGGTCCACCCGGTCGACCAGCCACGGCTCCGCTCCCAGGCGGGGCAGCGCCTCGACGGCGGCGCGGAAGCAGGCCTCGGCCGTCCGTCTCAGGTGGGGTTCCGCCAGGCCGAACCGGGCGGCGCGCACCCAGGCCCCGCGGACCGGCCACGCCGCGTCGAGAGCGACGTCCCCCGCCCGGTCGTCCGTGACGAGCGCGTGGACCACGGCCACGCAGACCGGCCAGTCGTCCAGCGCCTGGGCGTCGAGGTAGCGCGTCTCCATCCAGCCGCGCGGCCGTACCGGCGGGAAGAGGGTGGTCGCGTGGTAGGCCAGGTCCTCGTCGGTCGGCGGCCTCCCGGCGACCCGGGCGAACTCCCGGTACGGCGAGCCGTCCAGGACCACCCGGCATCCGGCGGCGCCGTCGCCCGCGCTGTCCCGGACCAGCATGAGACGGGCGTCGAGGAGGTAGCCGGCCCACTCCTCCACCGGGTCGCCTCCCATGGCGACGGGAGCCGTCCTGGTCCGGTCCAGGTGGTGCCAGACGGCCTGGCGACCGGACATCCAGCCGTCCCTCGGCGAGTTGGCGAAGGCCGCGACCAGCACCGGGCCGAGCAGGTGCGCCCGGTCCCAGCGGACACGCGGGTTCGCCCCGAAGTCGAGGTTCACCTGGATGGAGGCCGTCGAGCACATCATCAGCCGCCCGTACGGCACGCCCAGGAACGCCGCCATGGCGTCGTACCGGGGAAGGCGGAGCTGGCGTCGGGGCGGCCGGAACGGGTCGAGCGCGAAACCGCCGAGCACCAGTCCCGCTCCGGAGAACGCGAGCCGTACGGCGTCCAGGTCGGAGACGAGGCCCGCGACGGCCTGCGACAGCGGGAGCGGAGGCGTGGCGAGTTCGAGCTGCCCGCCGGGCTCGAAGGTGACGCGGCTCCCACCGGGCAATGGCGGAAGCGCGTCGGCGACGCGGGCGATGGGCACCTGGCGTGACGGCGTCTCCGCGTCGAACACCAGGAACTCCAGCTCTACGCCCACCCGGTCCGTTTCGGTGCGCTGGAAGCACCCCCGCGCAAAAGCTTGAACATCCGTCATCGCCCCTCCAGCTACGGGACCCAAGTCATCCCCGCTTTGACTCACATGTAACGCATGTAGTTGAAAGTGGGCTTTGACCTGCTTTGGGAGTCAGGCGGCGGGTGACCATTCGTGGTTGTCCATGCGGATCAGCGAGACGCCGACGATCCCGAACACCACGAGCAGGATGACCGGACCGGAGAGCCCGAGCCACAGGTTCCACGCGCTCGCGCCGAAGAGCCAGACGAGGATCCCGGCGAGCACGCCGGCGGGGAACCACCAGCCCACCCGCCCCGACCAGGCGTAGGCGACCGCCACGAGGACCAGCCCGAGGAACGAGCCGATCATGCCGGGCATCTGCCAGGCGACGATCATCGCGGGCTGCGCGGCGTCCTGCATGATCTTCTCCGCCTGCGCGACGGGCAACTGCTGGAACACCGTGATGTCGAAGAAGTCCGAGATCATCAGCGACGAGAAGTTGATCAGACCGAGGACGGTCACCGCGCCCGCCAGGTTGGCGAGGACGACGCCCTTGCGGCGCACCAGGTGGACCAGCCCGATGACGCCGGGCACCCACAGGACCCAGGCGTAGTGGAGGAGGGTCGCGCTGACCCCCGTGGCCGCGGGATTGTTCGCGTAGGCGAGGACATCCTCGCTCCCGGACTCCGTCGGATCGACGGCCATGCCGAGGAGCAGGCAGAGCGGGGCGAGGATGAGGCTGAGGCCCGCCGCCGTGCGGCGGAACCTGTCCGCGTTGGTAATCATGCGGCAGACGGTAGGAATCAGCACCCCTTCGGGTCGTCAAGGCGCCCTTTGAATCCACGATCCCCCGCAAGGATGATTTATCGGTATAAAGGCCCCCATGCGCTCACCGATCGACTGGCTCATCGCGGTCATCATCGGCCTGTTCGCGGTGGCCGAGGAGCTCAGCGGCAGAAACGCCATCCCCGGAGGCCGGCCGTCGGCGTGGTGGGTCGTGGCCGGTGTCGCGGCCGCCGTTCTCGTCCTCTATCGGCGGCGCGCCCCCTTCGCCGTCCTGTGCGTCTACTCGGCCGCCAACGTCCTCGGCTTCGTGCTGCTACGCGAGATGGCCGCGGCCTGGCAGTTCTACACCCAGCTCCTGCTGCTGTTCACGCTGCTCAGCGAGATACGGCCGACGAGCTGGAAGGCGGGGGTCGGCCTCGCCGCCACGGGCGCGTACCTGGTGTCGATGCTGACCTCGTCCCCGACCGTGGTCTGGGGCGACGTCGCGGTGGCGCTGGTCATGACCGCGCTCGCCGGAGGGTCCGGGCTCGCCGTGCGCCGCCACCGGACGCTCGCCCTCCAGGCCCAGGAACGCGGCGAGCTGCTCGCCCAGGCCGCCGTCGCGGAGGAGCGCGCGCGGATCGCGCGCGAGCTGCACGACATCGTCGCGCACAGCGTCAGCGTCATGACCATGCAGGCCGGGGGCGTGCGGCTCATGCTCGGCCGGGACCAGGACCGGGAGCGCGAGATCCTGACCACGATCGAGGACACCGGCCGCGAGGCCGTCGACGAGCTGCGGCGCATGCTCGGCCTGCTGCGCGGCCCGGACGGCGACGGGCTGACCCCGCAGCCCACCCTCGACCGCCTCGACGACCTGATGGAGCAGTCGCGGGCGGCGGGCCTCGACGTGACGGTCGAGGTCATCGGCGATCCGGTCCCCCTGCCCGCCGGTCTCGGCCTGTCCGCGTACCGCATCGTCCAGGAGGCGCTCACGAACACGCTCAAACACGCCGGACCGACCGCGGTCGCGGTGACCGTCGGCTACGCGCCCGGCGAGCTCCGCCTCGACATCGCCGACGAGGGACCGCGCGACGGCCGCACCACGCCGGGGCGGGGCGGCCACGGCCTGATCGGCATGCGGGAACGGGTCGCGCTGTTCCACGGCCGGCTCGCCACCGGCCCCGCCGGACGGGGCTACGCGGTGCGGGCGGTGATCCCGCTGTGACCGAGGCGATCGGCGTCCTGATCGCGGACGACCAGGCGATGATCCGCGCGGGCCTGCGGCTGGTGATCGGCACCCAGCCCGACCTCGTGGTGACGGGCGAGGCCGCCGACGGCCAGGCCGCCGTCGAGCTGGCCCGGCGGCTCCGCCCCGACGTGGTCCTGCTCGACATCGCGATGCCCAAGATGGACGGGCTGACCGCGGCCCGGCGGATCCTCGACGATCCCGACCCGCCCGGGGTGATCATGCTGACCACGTACGACACCGACGAGAATCTGGACCGGGCGCTGCGCGCCGGGGTGCGCGGGTTCCTGCTCAAGGTGTCGCCGCCCGAGCAGCTGTTCGCCGCGATCCGCACCGCCGCCAGGGGCGAGGCCCTGCTCGACCCCGCCGTGACACGGCGCGTCATCGAAGGGTACGGCCGGCTGCCCGAGGAGAGCGCGGCCCCGGAGCCGGATCTCACGCCGCGTGAACGCGACGTTCTCCTGCTCATCGCCCGCGGACTGTCCAACGCGGAGATCGCCGCCACGCTGGTGATCTCCGACGCCACGGTCAGCAGCCACATCAACCGGCTCCTCGCCAAGCTCGGCCTGCGCGACCGCGCCCAGGCCGTCCGCTACGCGTACGAGTCGGGGGTCGTCCGTCCGGGCGATGCCGGTAGCGTTGGGTGATATGACAGCTATCGATCCCGGCACCATGGGTGCGCACGGCATTGGCGTGGCGACGATCGCCCCGGACGGCACCGTCCTCGACACCTGGTTCCCCGCTCCCGCCCTGGGCGACCCCACGTCCGTGGGATCACGGCGGCTGGCCGGCTCCGAGGCGGGCGAGCTCGCCGCGCTCGTCGGCCCCGACCCGGCGCGCGGCGTCGAGGTGGTCGCGGTCCGCACCGGCATCGCCAAGCTGTCCGAGCCGCCGGTGGACGCGCACGACGCCTACCTGCGGCTGCACCTGCTGTCCGCCCGGCTGGTCCGCCCGCACGGGCTCAACCTGGACGGTCTCTTCGGCCTGCTCGCCAACGTCGTGTGGACCAACCACGGCCCGTGCCCCGTCGAGGACTTCGAGAGCGCGCGGCTCCGGCTGCGGGCGCGCGGCCCGGTGACCGTCCACGGCGTGGACAAGTTCCCGCGGATGGTCGACTACGTCCTTCCCTCGGGTGTGCGCGTCGCCGACGCCGACCGGGTACGGCTCGGCGCCCACCTGGCGGCGGGCACCACGGTGATGCACGAGGGCTTCGTCAACTTCAACGCCGGCACCCTGGGCGCCTCCATGGTCGAGGGCCGCATCTCCGCCGGAGTCGTCGTCGGCGACGGGTCCGACGTCGGCGGCGGCGCGTCGATCATGGGCACCCTCTCGGGCGGCGGCAAGGAGGTCATCTCCGTCGGCGAGCGCTGCCTGCTCGGCGCCAACTCCGGCATCGGCATCTCCCTCGGCGACGACTGCGTGGTCGAGGCCGGCCTGTACGTCACCGCGGGGACCAAGGTCGCCCTTCCCGGCGGGGAGACGGTCAAGGCCAAGGAGCTGTCCGGCCGTTCCGGCATCCTGCTGCGCCGCAACTCCACCACCGGCGCCGTCGAGGCCGTCCCCCGCAAGGGCACCGGCATCGAGCTCAACGCCGCCCTGCACGCGAACGACTGACCTTCGCATCCGCGGGCTTCGTGCCCCGGCGGCGTGCCGGGGCACGCCGCCGGATCGGGGATCCGTCGTCCAGGATGGTGACCATGAGTTCCCGAAGGCTGCACCACGGGACCGGACCCGGGACGATCACCCCGGACGGCTGCGCCGTGGACTATTACGCGATGCTCACTCCGAACGGCGAACCCGAACTCGTCCACGCGGCGATCCCCGAGGGCGCCTCGATCCTCGAACTCGGCGCGGGCGCCGGCCGGGTCACCCACCGCCTCCTGGCCCTCGGACACGAGGTGGTCGCCGTGGACGAGTCCCCCGAGATGCTCGCCCACATCGAGGGGGCGAAGACCGTCCGCTCCTCCATCCAGTCGCTGTCGCTTCGGAGGAGGTTCGACGTCGTCCTGCTCATGTCCTTCGTGATCGAGACGCCCGACGACGAGCTGCGCCGGGCGTTTCTTCGTACGTGCCGGGAGCACGTCGCAGACGACGGATGCGTGATCCTGCAGCGCAAGCTACCCGAGTGGTACGACACCGTCGAGCCCTTCGAGCGGGTCGCCGCAGACGGCCACGTCGTGCGGATGACCGCGGTCGACCGGCCGGAACCCCACCTCATCGACGCGACCATGGAGTACACGGTCGGCGACCGGCGCTGGACCCACACCTTCCTGAGCAGGCGTCTCGACGACGACTTCCTCGCGGCCGAACTCGACGCGGCCGGCCTGGCGATGGCGGAGTTCCTGCGGGGAGACCGCGGCTGGGTCCGGGCGCTTCCTGCGCGTCTCGGGGCGTCCCTGAGACGGCCCCCGGCCATTCCCTGACTTGTCCCTGAGGTTCCCTTCCGCCGGGCGAAATCCGAGCTGAGACGGCATAGCGTTCGACACATGGGACGCATTCTTCTGATCGCCGCGCTCGTCGTGGTCGGCCTCTTCCTCCTCGGCTCCGTCATCGGCCTGGTCTTCAGCGCGCTGAAGTGGGTCCTGATCATCGGTGCGATCGTGCTGGGCGTGATGCTCATCATGAAGAGCACCGGTTCGCGCCGCCACTGACCGCTGCCGCCCCGGGAAAAGGGGCGGGCCCCGCCGGTACCGGCGGGGCCCGCGGAGGAGACGCGGTTCAGCCGAGGCTGATCCGGCTCACGAGAGGGGCGGGTAGGCGTTCTTCAGCAGCTCCTGGAACTGGGCCGAGAACCAGTGGCCCGAGACGGGAGCGTTCGCGAGAGCGCCGGTCAGGTTGTTGCCGTTGCGCTCGTTACCGGTGTAGGTCGGGTCGCACATCCGGTCGAAGCCCTTGCCCTCGTTGTTCGGGATCGCCGTGCTGGAGCCGTCGGACTCACCCGGAGGCTTCACCCAGACGTAGGCGTCGAGACCCGGAGCGGGGTTCGCCCGCGGACGCTCGCCGAGGCCGGCGCCGCTCTGGTTGCACCAGTTGCCGGCGTGGATCCGGCGGTCGACGCGGGACTCGTTGACGAAGGTGTTGACGTCGGTGGAGGTGCTCGCCTTGGTCGGGCGGGCGGTGCCTCCCCAGCCGTTGCGCGAGGTGTCGATGAGCATGCCGAGCGTGGACGGGAAGCCCTTCGAGATCAGCAGGTTCCGGAACGCCTGGGCGTAGGACAGCTCGTCCACGTACTGGTTCCAGTCCACCCAGCGGGACTGGCGGACCGTGGTGCCGTTGACCGTGGTGCCGATGGAGAAGTACGGCTCGGTCAGCGCGGAGTAGTTCGCCGTGTTGGTGATGAAGCCGTCCACGCTCGCGAAGCCTGCGGTGGTGCCGCTGACGGTCTGGGCGAACAGGTCGGCGGACGGGCCGAGGTTCGTGTCCCAGCCCAGCCAGCCGTGGTGCCCGGCGTCGACGTAGTTGTAGACGTTCGGGATGGCGTGCAGCTTGTTCAGGGCGTACTGGACACCCTGGACGTACGCGCCGGTCGACTTGGCCTCAGAACACTTCGCCAGGTTGAGGTTGGTGATCAGGTTCGGCAGAGAGTCGATCTCGACGATCGCCACGATCCGCAGGTTCGAGTACTTCGGATCCGCCATGATGGCCGCGATCGGGTCGATGTACTCGGTCTTGTACCTGTTCAGCCCGTTCTCCGCGATCAGCAGCTCACCGTTGGAGGCGAGCGCCGAGCAGTCGCGGTTCGGCAGGTTGTAGATGACGACCTGGATCGTCAGCGGCGCGCTGCCGTTCGCGGCGTCCTGGCGTACCGCCTCGTCCAGGTGGTCGCGCAGGCCCATGTGGTTGTCACCCGCGGACCCCGAGGTGATCGCGGCGATCCGGTCGAGCCAGATGGCGGTCGAGACCTTGGAGACCTTGGAACCGCCCGTCTCGGAGGCGGCCTTCGCGGACCAGTCCGGGTTCACGTACCCGGTCGCGTCGGCGTACGGGTTGTCCACGTGGGTGCCGGGCGGGACGCTGGGCGACGCGCTCGGCGAGGGCGACGGAGACGCCGAGGGAGACGCGGACGGCGAGGCGGACGGCGAGGCCGAGGGAGACGCGGACGGCGAGGCGCTCGGGCTCGGCGACGAGGTGCCGTTACAGGTCACGCCGTTGAGCGAGAACGAGGTGGGCGTGGGATTGCTCCCCGACCATGTGCCGTTGAAGCCGATGCTGGTCGAGGCACCGCTCGCCAGGCTCTTGTTCCAGTCCAGGTTGGTGGCGGTGACGTTCGACCCGCTCTGCGCGAAGTTAGCGCTCCAGCCGGGCAGGGTGACCTTCTGGCCGGAGTTGGGGAACGTGAAGGCGAGGGTCCAGCCGTTGACCGCGTCGCCCACGTTCTTGACCGTGATGTTGGCCGTGAATCCGCCGTTGCCGGGGCTCGACGTCCATTCGTTGGTCGAGTACGTGACGCTGCACGCGACGGCGGCGCTCGCCGACGTGGCGGCGGCCACGGCCATCGTGGAGCCGAGCGCGAGCACGGACACGGCGACGAGGCCGCGCCGTACCAGGGAGCGCGCCGCTCCGGATCGGGGAGTGAATCTCATTGCGGGGGTCCTCCTGGCGACATGGTCACTGCGCTTTGGGAGCGCTCCCACAGAACATAGGCATGCCCCTTCCGCCCGTACAGGGAGCCGTCCGCGGGGGCGCCCTCAGCCCGGGGTCCCCCACGCCGGCGGCATGCCTCCGAGCAGCGCATCCACCACCGGAACACGCCCGGAGACGGGCTCTTTGTTTCCTGAAAGTTTCAACCGAGCGCACGGCCAGTACCGGAACCCGCCACGAGGGTGGGATCAGGAGGGGCGGATGAGGCCGCGACGCGTGGCGACCGCCACGGCCGCCGTACGGGAGTCGACGCCGAGCTTGGCGTAGATGTGCACGAGATGCGTCTTGACGGTCGTCTCGCTGAGGAACATCCGCTTGCTGATCTGCCGGTTGGACAACCCCTCCGCCACGTGGCCGAGCACCTCCAGCTCTCTCGGGCTCAGCGTGCCCTCGGGAGCGCGTACGCGGCCGAGCAGCCGGGAGGCGACGCTCGGCGCGAGCGCGCTGGCCCCGGTCGCGGCGGACCTGATCGCCGCGTGCAGTTCCTCGGAAGGGGCGTCCTTGAGCAGGTAGCCGGTCGCGCCCGCCTCGATGGCCGCGAGGATGTCGGCGTCGGTGTCGAACGTGGTGAGCACCAGGACCCTGGGGGTGCCGTCGCCCGTGACGATCCGCCGGGTGGCCTCGCTGCCGTGGATGCCGGGGCCGAGCCGCAGGTCCATCAGCACGACGTCCGGCCGCAACCGCGCCGCCTCGGCGACGCCCTCCTCGCCGTCGGCGGCCTCCCCGACCAGCTCGAAGTCCGGCTGGCCGAGCAGCATGGCCCTGATGCCGGAACGGACCACGGGATGGTCGTCCACCAACAGGATTCTGATCGTCGTACTCATCGGTGACCCCCCGGAAGCGGCAGCGGCAGCGTCATCGCCACCGCCGTGCCCTCGCCCGGCGTGGACTCCACGGTGAGGGTGCCGCCGAGCGCGGCGGCGCGGTCGCGCATGACGCGCAGGCCGTACCCGGTGCCGGGGCCGTCCGCGGGCGTGCGCGTGGGGTCGAATCCCCGGCCGTCGTCGAAGACGTCCAGCACGACGACGTCGCCCAGATAGCTGAGGGTCACCCCCGCGTTGTCCGCGCCCGAGTGGCGGCTGACGTTGCCGAGCGCTCCCTGGGCGACCCGCAGCAGGGTCAGGTCGTAGGCGGGAGGCAGCTCCACCGGGTCGCCGGACACCTCGAAGCGCACCCTCGTCGGCGTCCGCGCCGCGGCCGAGTCGCTGATCCTGCGCAGCGCGGCGGCCAGCGACGAGTGCTGCAGCGCGGGCGGCGCGAGGGCGCGGACGAAGTTGCGCGCCTCCTCCAGGTTCTCCGCCGCCGCGCGCTCGGCCTCGATCACCCGTTCCTCCGCGATCTCCGGCCGGGTGCCGAGGTCACGGCGGGCGGCCCGGAGCAGCAGGACGATGCTCGACATGCCCTGGGCGAGGGTGTCGTGGATCTCGCCGGCCAGTCGCTCCCGCTCGGCCAGCCTGGCGGCGTCGCCTTCGGCGCGGACCAGCCTCTCGCGCGTACGGACCAGGTCGTCGATCAGGAGCCGCCGCTGCTCGCTCTCGTGATAGAGCGCCTTGTAGACGAGCGCCATGAGGGTCGCCACGGCCGCGCCGATCACCGGGCCGATGACCTGGGGCGGGGTCAGCCCGCCCGCGTGCCAGCTCGCCGCCGCGACGGCGGCCCCGGTCAGCACGACGACCCCGGGGATGGCCGCCGGCAGGCGCAGCAGGTGGAGGTAGGCGAAGAACAACGGGAAGGCCAGCCAGACGAAACTCGGCGCGGCCAGTGCGAGCGCCGCCCACGCGAGCGTCACCACCACCAGCCAGATCCGGCCGAGGATCAGGTGCGTACGCCCTCCGAAGTCGGGCAGCCGCGACTCGACGAAGATCGCCGTCCCGTAGAAGACGCCCAGCAGGACGCCTCCGGCCGCCACGGCCGTACGGCCCTCCTGCACGACGGCGAGGACGGCGAGCACGAGCAGCACCGCGAAGGTGCCGTGGATGGCCCACCTGAGCAGCCGCAACGCCGGAGGGAACGGAAAGTCAATCATGTCTCACTCAGCGTAGGTCACGCCGGATCCGGTTCCGTATCTTCCGCATCGTCCGAAAGGTGTATTCCGGCGTGCCCCAAGGGACGACCCGCGGCCGCTCGTCCTCACGATGTGCCGGACCCGCTCCCCGTCCCAGGCTGGACACCGACCGAGAGACCGAACCACCAAACCACCGCCGGGGAGACACACGCCGTGTTCGTGGCACTGAGAGATCTACGCTTCGCCAAGGGACGATTCGCCCTGATGGGGGCCGTCGTCCTGCTCATCACCCTGCTCGTGACGATGTTGTCCGGCCTGACCGCCGGGCTCGCCCGGGAGAACATCTCCGCCATCACGGAGCTGCCCGCGGACCGCGTCGTCTTCGCCGCCTCCGGGGACTCCGCGCCCTCGTTCTCCGACAGCCGCGTCACCGACACGATGTGGCGGGAATGGCAGCGGGTCCCCGGCGTCTCCACCGCCGAGCGGCTGGGGATCACCATGGGCCGGGTCGCCTCCGGCGAGCGCGGCACGGGCGCCGCCGTCTTCGGCGTCGAGAACGTCCGGGACGGCGAGGTGGTCCTCTCCTCCGGCCTGGCCGAGGAACTGGGCGGGGAACCGGGTGGGAAGCACACCACGGTGCGGATCTCCGGGCAGGACTTCACCGTCTCCGCTACCGCGGGGGCCGCCTCGTACAGCCATGCCCCCGTGGCCTGGATCAGCATCGGCGACTGGCAGCGGACCGCCGGGCAGGACGCCGTCGCCACCGTGATCACGCTGCGCACCTCGGGGGATCCCGATCTCGCCGCCGCCGACACGCGCCTGGGCACCGTGACCGTGGACCGGGACGACGCGCCCGCCGCCATCGGCTCGTTCTCGTCGGAGAACGGCTCCCTGCAGCTCATGCGGGGGTTCCTGTTCGCGATCTCCGCGCTGGTCATCGGCGCGTTCTTCACCGTGTGGACGATCCAGCGCCGCGGCGACGTGGCCGTTCTGAAGGCGCTCGGCGCGAGCACGGGCTACCTGCTGCGGGACGCGCTCGCCCAGGCCGTCGTCGTGCTGCTGCTGGGCGCGGGGATCGGCGGGGCGCTCGGCGCGGGAGCCGGCGCCCTGGCCGGGGACGCGGTCCCGTTCGTCCTGTCCGCCGCAACCACCGCCGTTCCGGTGGCCGTGATGATCCTGCTCGGCGCGGCCGGCGCCGCGCTGGCCATCCGCAAGATCACTTCAGTCGACCCTCTGACCGCGCTTGGAGCCTCCCGATGACCCTCCGGATCGACGACGTCGTCCTCACCTACCCCGACGGCGACCGGACCCTGACCGCGCTCGACCACGTCGACCTGGACGTCGCACGCGGCGAGTTCACCGCCGTGGTCGGCCCCTCCGGCTCGGGCAAGTCCAGCCTGCTGGCCGTCGCCGCCATGCTCCTCACGCCCGACTCCGGGCGGGTGACCGTGGCCGGGCACGACGTGTCCGGAGCGTCACCGGCCGCCAGGACCCGGATCCGCCGCGACCACGTCGGCGTGGTGTTCCAGCAGTCGAACCTGCTCTCCTCGCTGACCGCGCTCGAACAACTCCTGGTCATGGCGCACATCTCCGGCGCCTCGCCGCGCGCGGCGGCCGTACGGGCCCGGGAGCTGCTCATCGCCGTCGACCTGGCGGACAAGGAGCACAAGCGGCCGCACCAGCTCTCCGGCGGCGAGCGGCAGCGCGTCAACATCGCCCGCGCGCTCATGAACCGGCCCGAGGTGCTGCTGGTGGACGAGCCCACCAGCGCGCTCGACCACGAGCGCGGCATCCGGATCGTCTCGCTGCTCGCCGGCCTCACCAGGGAGAACGGCCTGGCCACCGTGATGGTCACGCACGACCTCGGCACGCTGCCGCTCGTGGACAGGGTCCTCACGATGGCCGACGCGAGGTTGTCGGAAGATGGAAGGAAGACGAAGGCCGACCTGCTCGCGGCCCCTATGGGGGCGGGCGAGTAGCATCCGGAGGTCACACCTATCGCGAATGGGGATCGTCATGACCGTCAAAGTGACCGTCACCGGCGCGGCCGGCCAGATCGGTTACGCGCTGCTCTTCCGCATCGCCTCGGGCCAGCTCCTGGGCGCGGACACCCCGGTGAAGCTGAGCCTGCTGGAGATCACTCCCGCGCTGAAGGCCGCCGAGGGCACCGCGATGGAGCTGGACGACTGCGCGTTCCCGCTGCTGCGCGGCATCGAGATCTCCGATGACCCCAACAAGGCCTTCGACGGCGCCAGCGTGGCGCTGCTCGTCGGCGCCCGCCCCCGCACCGCGGGCATGGAGCGCGGCGACCTCCTCCAGGCCAACGGCGGCATCTTCGGCCCGCAGGGCAAGGCCATCAACGACCACGCGGCGGACGACATCCGCGTGCTCGTCGTGGGCAACCCGGCCAACACCAACGCCCTCATCGCGCAGTCGGCCGCGCCCGACGTCCCGGCCGAGCGTTTCACCGCGATGACCCGCCTGGACCACAACCGCGCGCTCTCGCAGCTCGCCACCAAGCTGGGTGTCCCGGTCACCGACATCAAGAAGATGACGATCTGGGGCAACCACTCCGCCACGCAGTACCCCGACCTCTACCACGCCGAGGTCGGCGGCAAGGTCGCCGCCGAGCAGGTCGAGGAGGCGTGGCTGCGCGACACGTTCATCCCGACCGTGGCCAAGCGCGGCGCCGCGATCATCGAGGCCCGGGGCGCGTCCAGCGCCGCGTCCGCCGCCAACGCCGCCATCGACCACGTGTACGACTGGGTCAACGGCACCCCGGAGGGCGACTGGACCTCGGCCGCGATCCCGTCCGACGGCTCGTACGGCGTGCCCGAGGGCATCATCTCCTCCTTCCCGGTCGTCTCGAAGGACGGCAAGTGGGAGATCGTCCAGGGCCTGGAGATCGACGCGTTCTCCCGCGAGCGCATCGACGCCTCGGTCCGCGAGCTCGTCGAGGAGCGCGACGCGGTCAAGGAGCTCGGCCTCATCTAGGGGAATCGACCCCCGCCGGCGTGTCACGACACATCGGCGGGGGTCTTCCCGTCTCGCGGTCCGCGCCTCAGGCGCGGGACGCGGTCAGTGCCTGATCCGTACGACCTGGGGGTCGTGGTCGCTGGCCTGGTCCGCGAACTCCGCGTTGACGTGGACGATGTCGTAGTCCACGCGGGCGCTCAGCGACCGGGAGACCAGGATGTGGTCGATCGCCTGCGAGTTGCCCTGGTACACGTAGGTGTACCGCTCGGCGGGCGCGAGAGTGCGCGGCAGGTCGACGAGCCAGCCGTCCGCGCCCACGAGGATGTCCGTCGTGGTGGAGAACTCGAAGTCGTTCAGGTCTCCGAGCACGACCACTCCGGCGTCCCGGTCGATCTTCTTGATCTCGTCCACGAAGCCGCGGACGGCGGTCGCCTGGGCGTGCCGCTGGACCTCGCTCAGCCGGGCCGGTGGCTGGTAGCGGCCCATCAGCGGCTGGTCCTCGCCCTTGCTGGCGAAGTGGTTGGCGATCACGATGATCCGCTTGCCCCGGTAGGTGAACTCACCGGCGAGTGGCTTGCGCGAGCCCGCGAACGCCGCGTTGGACGGGTCGATCAGGCCCGGGGAGAGCGTGAGCTCGGCGCGGTTGCCGTGCCGCCTGACGCCGGTCGCCGTCGTGGCGTCGCCCGCTCCCCGGTCGTTGAACTTCAGCCCCTTGCCCTCGTTGAACAGGAAGCCGACCCGGATGTTGCCGCCCTTCTCGCCGCCGTTGGTGCCGTCGACGGGGTCGATCTGCCGGTAGTCGTACGTCGGACCGCCCGCGGCGGCGATGGCCGCGATCAGCTTGGCGTACGTCTGGTCGGCGGCGACCACGCCGTCGTTCGTGCCGCCGCTGTTGTCCTGGATCTCCTCGACGGCCACGATGTCCGGCGAGGACAGGTTCGTGACGATGCCCTTGGCCAGCCGGGCGAACTTCTCGTCCGGGTCCGACGGGTCGAGGTTCTCCACGTTGTACGTCGCGATCGACAGCTCGCCGTTGCGGTCGGCGCGGGTCACCTCGGGGGTGATGCCGCCGCTCGTCACGGCGGGGGTGCGCAGCGCCTGGATCCGGTAGTTGCCGAAGCCCGAGCTCATCACGCCGTCGACCGCGCCGGGGACGCGGTCGCCCACGTTGGCCACGGGCATCGGGGCCAGGTCGTCGTCGAGGATGATCCGCTTGCCGTTCTGGTCGGCGTAGCCGCCGTAGAGGACGCCCCCGCGCGGGCTGCGCAGCCCTCCCTGCCCGCCGGGCAGGACCGTGATCTCGTTGAAGGAGTTGGTCGGCCCGACGACCTCGGAGTCGGCGACCCGGACCAGCATCCCCTCCAGCGCCTCGTAGAAATCGAGGGCGTTCGCCGTGGGGTCGAAGGCGCTCGCGGCCTCGACGTCGCCGGGCTCGTCGGTGCGGGCGAGGTCGGGGGCGACCTTGCCGCCGGGGCCGATCAGGACCGTGGACGGCAGCGGGTTGCCGTGCCCGACCACGGTCACCGTGGGAGCGTTCAGCTCGGTGAGCGAGAGCTGGGAGCCACTCGACCGGTATTCGGTGACCGTCCCCCCGACCCGTACGGCGTCCCCGACCGCGACGCCCGCGGGCTTGTCGTCGGTGAAGACGTAGACGCCCTCGCTGGTGGCCGGGTCGGCGTCGGCCTCGTCGTCGGGCTCCTGGAAGTAGAAGCCCTTCGGCCCGACCGCGGTGACGATGCCGGTGATGTCCTTGACGGTCCGGCCCTCGTGCAGCGAGACGTGGCCGGCGCCCTGGATCTCGTGGATCGTGGTCGGCGGGGGTCCCGCCTTTCCTGAACCGCGCGGGTTGGGGGCGGCCACGGTGAAGTCGGCCGAGTTGTCGTCCGTGTCGGCGCCGCCGCGCACGGCGGCCGTGGTGTTCGACAGGGCGGGCGTCGCCTTCGTCTCGAAGTCGTTCGCGTTGCCGTACCCGACGAAGTCGACGACGCCGGGGGCCTTGTCGCAGTCGGCGCCGCAGGTCAGCTCGGCGGTGCCGGAGACGAGGGCGACCTTGCCGTTGGCTCCGGCCATGGGGATGGTGCCGAAGACGTTCACGTCGGGCAGGTCGACGGTTCCGCCGGTGCCGGCCGCCTCCTGCACCAGGTAGTGCCTGCCGGGGCCGATCACGCCCTTGAGCCGCGTGACCTGCCACGAGGTGCCCATCGCGGACGCGTACTGGACGCTCCAGCCGTCGACGTCCACGGGGTCGGCACTCGCGTTGTAGAGCTCGATGAAGTCGTTCCTGTAGGTCGCGCCGACGTTCCCTCCGCCGCCGTAGACCTGACTGATGACGACGGCGGCCGACGCCGCGGCGGCGGGGACGGCCGTGAGGACCGCGACGGAGGCGGGCACGGAGACGAGCGCCGCCGCGAGCAGGGCCGCGGAGGCGCGCTTGACACTGGGCACGAAGGATCTCCTCATGACGGGGACAGATCATTCGTAGCGCCTCGCGGCGATTCACGTCATTGACACCATTTGCCATGTATGTGAGAAGGAGTTGAACGTTGATGCGGAGTTGTGATCAACCGAACGGGCGAGCCGCCGATCTAATCCATGGGGAGAGAGGGGAAGCTCATGAACACGATGACCCGGCCGGCCGCACGGGTGCCGGCCCGCCTCGCGATCGCCGCGCTGGCCCTGGGAACGCTGGGGGCCGTGGGAGCGCCGGCCACGGCGGCCCAGGCACAGACGCAGGCGCAGGCGCAGGCGCAGGCGCGGGCGCGGGCAGGCGCGCACGACATGATCAGGTACGCCTCCGTCAAGGGATGTCCCGACAAGGAGTACGGCAACACGCCCTGTGGCTCGTGGCGGCTCAGCATGCACAGCGGGAAGGTCATGCCGCTGTCCGACGCGCTCGTCTGGCCGCGTGACGCCAAGGGCAAGAGCGTCGAGTACATGGCGGCGCCCATCGCGGTCAGCGGCGACGGCCGCTCCGTGGCGTACTTCCGCAAGAGCGACCGCCGGCTCGTCGTGCGCGAGGTGGGCGGCGCGGTCCACGTGATGCCCAGGATCAAGGGCCTGAGCATGGTGTCGGCCGGGATCAGCCTGTCGCAGGACGGCGGGCACCTGCTGCTCGACTACTACGACGCCAAGGACGACCGGCAGCCGAGCCGCGTGTACGACGTGTCAGACCCGGGCCAGGGCACGGCCCTGCCCGCGGCCGCCGTCAACGCGAGCTTCAGCGGTGACGGCGAGAGCGTCCTCGCCGAGCTCGGCACCGAGGACAACACCACCGCGCTGGTCGCCTACGACAGCTCGGGGACCGAGCTGGCCCGGATCGAGCCGCCGCAGGTCGTCGTGAACAACTCGCCGCGCGCGCTGTCGTCCGACGGCCGTACCGTCGCCGTCTTCGCCGGATCGAGTCTCAAGCTGTACGACATGGCCACCGACCAGCTCGTCCGGAGCCTCCGCGTCAAGCTGCCCGGCAAGACCGCGCCCTACATGGTCGACTGGACCGGCGAGCACGAGGTCACCGTGCACATCGACCGGGGGAAGAGCATGTGGATCGGGGAGTTCGACACCGAGACCGGGGCCGGCAAGGTCAGGGACACCTACTCGCTGCCGAAGGACGCGTACACCTTCGCGGCCTGCGGCGGTTGACGACGCCCCCGCGAGCAGCGCCATCGCGAACAGCGCGACCACCTCGGATACGACCGTCAGACGCTGGGTGAGACCCGCGGGCACCGCTCCCGGGTCGAGCCCCACCGCCCGCACCGCGTACGGCACCGTCACGAGGACGAGCGACCCGATCCCGATCAGGCTGAGGGCGTGGACGAGGCGCGATCCGGTCCGCCTGGCCACGAGCAGGCCCGCCAGCGGCATGCAGACGAACGCCACGAACGCGGCGCAGCGATGGATCTCGCCGGACATCGAGAGGGACTCACCCGGCCGGTCGGTGGGGAAGCCCGCGACCAGCAGCATGCAGCCGGCCCATCCGCCGACCAGCAGCGCCGCCCTGTGCTCCAGGCGCGCGAGCCGTACGGCGTGGGCGGCGGCTCCCAGCGCGAGCAGCGACAGCGACGCGGGCAGCAGCCAGCCGTGCGGCGTGAACACGTAGTCACTGATCATGTCCTGGAGGGGGTTGAGTCCGGAGAGGAGGTGCAGAAGCACCATCCCCGCCGCACCAGTGATAATCGCCGCATATCCCAACACGATGCCCATGA
This sequence comes from Microtetraspora glauca, assembly GCA_001570385.1. GTDB lineage: Bacteria > Actinomycetota > Actinomycetes > Streptosporangiales > Streptosporangiaceae > Microtetraspora > Microtetraspora glauca. Next base: position 35,247 of record BBYL01000022.1, read on the forward strand.
CTCATCACTGTGGCCAGGAGATCGTCTTCCTCCCATCGGAGATCGGCCGGACGCGTCCCCGACTCTCCCCCTAGGGATGTCCGGGTCGGCCCTCCGGGTTCAGGCCGCGCCTAGCTCGTGGCGGCCATGTACCACCGGGCGTGACCGTCCCCCCGCGTCAGCGAGTCGAGCCGTCTGGGCAGCTCCTGCCTGGAGAAGGGATCGCCGGAGGCGTTGCGGATGTGGATGCCGACGGCGTACATGTCCCTGACCTCCATCAGGGTGCTGTATCCGGGCCAGTGCCGCAGATCCGAGCCGTACGCGTGGGCGAACGCGTCCACCTCGGCCGCGGTCAGGCCGAACCGGCGCTGCCCGTGATAGGTGTGCACGAGGTCCCATTCGCGGGGCCCCACGGCGACGCCGTCCCAGTCGCACAGCACGACGTGGCCGTCCTGGCAGCGCAGCAGGTTGTCGATCCACGCGTCGCCGTGCAGCAGCACGGGCGGCCCGGTCTCCAGTGCCTGCCAGCCCCAGGTGAGGTGCTCGATCCGGTCGCTCAGCCAGGCCCGCTGACCCGGCGTCAGCACCTCGGCGCGATGCTCGACCGCGTGCCGCACCTCGGCCAGCGGGTCGGTGAGACGGCGCAGCGCCATCGGCGGCACCGGCTCCTTGTGCAGGTTGCGCAGCACCCGGCCGAGCTCGCGCGTGGTCGGGCGGCCCCGCGACCGGACGTACCGCCAGAAGGTGACCGCACGCCCCGCGTGGACGATCGGCTGGCCCGGGATCTCGTCCACCGGCCGGACGGTCGGGAAACCGCGGTCGGCGAGCCAGCGGGCGACGGCCAGGACCACGGGCAGCCGGGTCAGCGCGTCCGGGGCCGTGGCGATTCGCACGACCATGTCGCCGCGCAGCTTGAACACGGCGTTGCTGCGCAGCCGCATGAGCTGCGCTCCCCCGGCGTCCACCCCGATCTGGCGGCACACGTCCCGCAGCACGGTGTACGCCTCGTCGGACAGTGACGACTCGCTCGACGACGTGTTCGACGACGTGTTCGACGACATGCCGGGTGACAGGTTCGCGGAAAGGTTCATAGGGCGAGCCGCGCCGACGACTCGGCGAGCACCCGGTTCAGATGCCGTACGGCGGGCGTCCGTGGATCCACGTCGGTCAGCAGCGCCTTGGCCCGGGTCACCACGATCGAGGTGCGGTGCTCGGCGGGGACCTGGGTCAGCGCCTCGGCGGCGATCCGGCACGCCTCCTCCTGGTCGCCGTGCCTGGCCAGATGGGACGCCTGGTCCAGCAGGATCAGCGCGGGATCGATCGTCTGGAAACCGGGCGGGAAGGCGTCGATCGCCTGCATCGGCTGCGCGTCGCCCAGCTCGATCAGCGTCCCGGTCCGGTAGAACAGCATCCGCTTCTCGGTGAAGACGAACGCCAGGTCGTCCTGGCTCAGGCCCCGCATCCTGGCGAAGATCTGCTCGGCCTCGGCGAGGGCCACCCTGGCGGCCTTGCCGTTCCCCATCCGGGCCAGGGCGCGGGCCTCGGCCGCCGCCGCGAGGGCCGCCGGCGAGCTCGGCGCCGACCCGGCCAGCATCCGCGCCTCGCGCGCCAGCCGTACGGTCTCGTTGAGGTCGCCGTAGTAGTAGAGCAGCATCGTCTGCTGCGCCCGGACCAGAGCACGCAGCCGCAGGTCCCCGACGTCGTCGGACGCCGCCCTGGCCGTGCCGTACCAGGCGTGGGCCTGCCGCGTGTCGCCGAGCTTCATCAGCGCGTCCGCGGACAGGAGGGCGAGCATCGTGGTCGCGGTGAGCAGGCGGCGCTGCGCGGAGGACGGCTGCCGCATCACGGTCAGCTTGCGCACGTCGGCGATCTCCAGCATCACCCGGCAGAGCATGGGCATCGGCGGAGTCGTCATGTACTCCCTGCGGTAGCGCAGCACCTGCTCGTCCAGCCGGTCGAGCTGGTCCTCGGTGACGGTGCCGGTGGCGAGCGCCCGGTCGAGGTCGTGCCTCGTCCCCTCGACCTCCGCGAAGAACCGGCCGTTCGGCGTGCCCATGAGCGCGGCGTGGTGGAAGTGCGCCCGCCGCTCGGTGTCGTCCCCCGCGTCGTCGACGCGCACCGGCTCGTCGGGCTGACCCGCCGCGACCACGACGACCTTCTGCCCGCCCGTGTCCTCGCAGTAGTCCGCCGCCATGCCGAGCCGTACGGCGTTGGCCTTGTAGAGCCGGGCCAGCAGGTCGATGGTCTGGGGGCGCGGCCTGGCCCGGTTGTTCTCCCAGGCGTTCAGCAGGTCGATGCTGGCCCTCGGCAGTCCCAGCGCGTGCTGCTCGCAGAGGTATTCGAGCTCCTCGATCGCCTGCCGGGCCGACCACCCCCGCGCGAGCCGATGCGCCTTCAGCATGCTCACGCCGCAACATCCGTGGATGGCCTGCACCGTCTGCCACGGTGTCCACTGCCGAACCTCGGCCTGCTCGCGCCAGCGACGAGCGCACGCGGGGGAATGCTCTCCTCGGGCCATGGTCCTGCCCTTCGCTGCTGGAGTGTGTCGCCTGGTTACGGATATTTCCCACAGGTTAACCGGCACGCACGCAACCCCCCGTACCGTTATGGGTTCGTGGCCCGGGATCCGAGGGTGTTCCACGGAATGCCGGTGAGTTCCCTGGTTATTGCACGGTTTCGCGGATTGGGGTGGATTGCCGGTAGGTCCGCGGGAGTTCACGCTTTTCGGAGAAAGGTCCCGACGTCCCCGGAGAGACCCCCATGAAGGCAGATCGCAGCGAGGCGATGGACCACCTTGAGCGGCTGGCCGCCCAGCTCGAAGCCCACTCCTTCCAGGTCCGCCTGACCGCGCCGGCCGGGCTCTATCCACGCCTGCGCGTGGTCAACCCCATGGAGCCGACCATGGCCGAAGACGTGCTGGCGTCGGACACCAACGACGGCGAGTGGTGGTACTGGCTGTCGTGGGCCGGTCGGATCGGGCACGCCTCCGACGTCGTCACCGCCGCCGAGCGCATCGCCAGCGTACTGCACGTGATCCGCCGATAGCACGGTCGCGGCACCCGCTATTCCCCCTTCGCCCGGCCTCACAATCCGCATTTCAGGATGTGCGGACCGGAGACTATGGCATGCTGTCGACAGCGAGCGGATTAGTCGCTTACCCTGGGCTAGGTGGGTCTTCGCCTTTACGATACGCACCGCCGCACGGTCCGCGATTTCATCCCGAGAATTCCGGGAATGGCATCGATTTATCTTTGTGGCCCCACCGTGGTCGTGCCGCCGCATATCGGTCAGATCAGATCTCAGGTGAATTTCGACATCCTGCACCGCTGGCTGCGCCACAGCGGGTACCGGGTGCTTTTCTGCCGGAACGTCACCGACATCGAGGACAAGATAATCGGCAGGTCCCTTTCCGAGGGCATCCAGTGGTGGCGGATAACCGATCCCGTCTACCGGTCCTTCGACCGGGCCTACACCACGCTCGGGTGCCTTCCGCCCAGCGTGGAGCCCCGGGCCACCGGCCACATCCCCGAGATGATCGAGCTCGTGGAGCAGCTTCTCGCGGCGGGTCACGCCTACGAGTCCGAGGGGAACGTCTATTTCGAGGTCGACTCGTTCCCGGACTACGGATCACTTTCCCGGCAACGGCCGGAGAAAATCCGGATAACCGAGGAGAACGAGCACGGAAAGCGCGATCCGCGCGATTTCGCATTGTGGAAGCGGGCGAAGCCGGGCGAGCCGATCTGGCACGCCCCATGGGGCGACGGCCGCCCCGGATGGCATCTGGAATGTTCGGCGATGGCCCGGAAGTATCTCGGTCGCGAATTCGACATCCACGGCGGCGGCGCGAACCTGATATTTCCGCACCATGAGAACGAACTCGCCCAGTCCCGGGCGGCCGGGGATTCTTTCGCGCGGTTCTGGGTGCACAACGGGCCGGTCACCCACCGGGGCGAGAAGATAAGAAAGCACGCGCTCAATCCACTCGCCGTGCACACCCTGCTCGACCGCGTACGCCCGATGGAACTCCGCTATTACCTCGCGGCCGCCCACTACCGGTCGCCGATGGAATTCTCCGTGGCGGCGGTCGAGGAGGCGGCCACCGCCTACCGGCGGATGGAGCGGTTCGTGCTCCGCGTCGGCGCCGCCGCGGGCTCCGACCTTCCCGCCCAGTTCAGCGACGCCATGGACGGCGATCTCAACGTGCCGCGGGCGCTGTCGGTCGCGCACGCGACGGTCGCCGAGGGCCATGCGGCGCTCAATTCCGGCGACCAGGAAAGCGCCGCGGTGAAATGCCGGTCGGTGCGCGCGATGCTGAATGTCCTCGGACTCGACCCGCTCGCCGACGACCGGCCGAGGGAAACGCGCCTCCACGACGTCGCGAGAGCCGTACTCCGCGTCGCGCGGAATCTCGCCGCGACCGAAGGCGATCACGAAAGATCAATGATCATGGAACGGCAGATCGACCGTGCACTCCAAAATCGCCGCGAATCAGCACTTATCCCGTAGCCAATCCTCCAGCCCCGCGGGGGTCTGCCGGCACACCATCGGGAGGGGCACCGGATAGGCACTGGATAGGCACGGAACCGCGTCATATGTTCGGGGCACACGTGCTCTTCCGCTGCCGCACGACAGCGCTCCGTCGGTCCCGTCCCCCCGCGAGGAGAGAGCCATGTCCCGCCCCCGTCATGCGTACGGCCGCCGCCGCGCTGGCCGGCCTGTCCGCCCTGATCCTGGTACCCCCGCGAACCGCCGAGGCGGCGTCCGACCATGTCGTCCGGGTCAACGCCGCCTGGGGCTGGCAGAACACCGGCGTCTACATCCGCAAGGGCCAGACGTACCGCGTCACCTACCTGAGCGGATCGTGGACCGTCGACCAGGCCAGGTACGGCAGGGTCGGCCCGACCGGCTATCCGAACCGGGTCGACGCCGCCATCGTTCACGGCTGCAAGATCGTGACGACCGCGCCGTACGGCACGCTCATCGCCCACCGGGGTGGCACGCCCTTCGCGGTCGACACGTCCGCCAGATACGCGGCGTCCTACTCCGGATGGTTGTCGCTGCGGATCAACGACGGCGACTTCTGCCTGAGCGACAACGCGGGGAGGATAAGCGTCTCCATCGACATCCTCAACGTGAAGCAGGGTGGCAACGGCGGGAACATGGGGGGCTGAGCCCCTCCCGCCCCCGGCCCCTATTCCGGCGTGAGCACCAGGACCGCGCGCGAGGAGTCCGCTTTCACCAGGCGTAGCCGGATGTCGTTGATGCGACCCGGCCTGCTCGTGGTCAACGACATCTGTCCCTGATCGTGACAGCGTCCGTTGGTGCAGCTCCCCGTGACGCTGACGTTGTCGCCGTCGACGTTCAGCCCGCCCGACGAGCCGGTGATTCCCAGCCGCACCTCGCCGGCGCTCACGGATTCGACGGTGATCGCGTCGAGGCCGAACCGGCTGTCGATCTTCAGCCGGTCACCCGGCCGGACCTGTACTTCGCAGTCCGCGTCCCGGCACGCAGCGGGGCCGGTCGCGTGGGACGCACCCCGCGGACTCCCGGTGGCGCGGTAGGAGCCGGGCGCCGACGGCTGGACACTCGACACGGGACTCGGTACGGGGCTCGGCACGGGATTCGTCGCGGTTGCCGACACGGGACTCGCCGCGGCGCCGGTCTGCCGCCCCTGCGCTCCTCCGGAGCCGCAACCGGCGAGGAGCATGGTCACGCCGAGAGCGACGAAGCCGGCTCGGCCGACAGGGGCGGACACGGCACGAGTGATCCCCATGGCGATCCTTTCGGAGTCTCGGAGTTCGCAGGAAGAGATCCGCTCGCGCAAGAATCGACGACCGCGCGACGGCGGGTCCATCCGCCACGCCAACCGGGGGCGTCGCCTGGGCGAATCTCGACGCGGGCCGCACCCTTTCTCGCCCCGCGGTCGTCCTCCGAGGCCGTCTCCCGCCCTCCCGGGAGCCGTCAGCCCCTGACGCTTCCGTACGGAATGCGATACCTACTAGTGACCAGGAGCGGGTGATCCTGACGCGTAGTTGGGAATCATGAAACCAAAAGGAGGGCCGGAATGAAGAGAGTCCAGATCACCTCGCGGCCTCGGCCGCCGAGGCGACCCCAGCCCATCGACCTGCGCACCCCTTCCGGGCGCGTCCTTCCCTTCTGACCCCACTGTGCTCGCTGCTTGATTTCGTCATGGTCCGATCCGGTGTGCCGACTCACGGGTGCGTGCCGCGGACCAGGTCGTAACAGCGCTCGAAACCGTCGAGCACGGCCGGCCAGGAACAGGCGACCGGCTCCACCTCGCGGTTGTGCGCGGCGATCGAGGTCCGCAGCCGCTCGTCGCGCACCAGACGCGCGACCGACGCGGCGAGCTCGTCGAAGGTGCGGCCGAGCAGGCCCTCCTTGCCCGGCCGGACGAAGTCGGCGACCCCGCTCTGGGAACGCGCGACCACGGGTACCCCGGCCGCCCTGGCCTCCAGCGCCGCCAGCCCGAAGGACTCGCGCGGCGCGGGGGCGACGAACACGTCGGCCGAGCCGAGCAGTTCCTTGATCTGGTCCCGGCTGAAGCGGCCCGGCAGCGACACCCAGCCCATCCCCTGGGACCGCAGGTAACGCTCCATCGAGGCGCGGGCCGGCCCCTCGCCCACGATCGTCGCGCGCATCGCGATCGAGGCGGGCACCTTCGCGCGGGCCGCCTTGAGCAGTTTGAGCAGGCGCACCGGCTGCTTGCGCGGCGCGAGCCGCCCCACCGCCACCACGTGCACGCCGTCCGCGCCCGGCTCCCCGCCCCCGCGCACGGCACCGCCGGTCGCGGGTCGCCAGGCGGAGACGTCCAGGCCGTTGGAGACGACGTGCACCGGGACGCCGGCGCCGGCCACGGCGCGGATGGGCTGGGCCGCCGCCTCGCTCACCGCCGTGACGGCGATGCCCCAGCGCCGCCATTCGAAGGCGGCCTGCAGGCCGAGGTAGACGCCGGAGGTGACGGGATCCCACATGCTGTGCACGGTCACCACGACCGGCACCCCGGCCCGTACGGCGGCGCGCACGCCCTGCCAGGCGAACGGCGAGACGGCGCCCGCGTGGACGTGCACGACGTCGGGCCGCCAGCCGGTCATCAACCGGATCAGGTGCACGGTGCCGCGGGGGTGCACGGGGAGGTCGAACGGGAGCCCGGCCGCGAGGCGGCGCACTCCCGGAAGAGGCTCCCCGGGGGTCGCGGTGGCCACCTCGACGGTGTGACCCGCCTCTCGCTGCATCCCGACGAGGTCGGCGACCTGCACCTCGATGCCCCCGAGTCGCGGGAGGTAACAGTCACTGATGTGAAGGATCCTCACCAAACCAGACTGGCAGAGGCCGGGACCACCATCAAACCGTCGGTCCCGCGGCGTGGAATCATTGCGCTGTGTCGAGAACCGCGGTCTTCTTTCACGCTCATCCTGACGACGAGGCGCTGCTGACTGCCGGGACGATGGCGATGCTGGCCGCGGAGGGCCATCGGGTGGTGCTGGTGGTCGCGACCGCCGGGGAGCGGGGCCTCGCCGATCTGCCCCACGGCGAGGAGCTCGCCAGGGCCCGCATGGACGAGTTGCACACGTCGGCGGCGGCGCTCGGCTGCGCCCGGGTCGTCCTGCTCGGATACGGCGACTCCGGGCTGGCCATCGACGGCGGCGTGGCGGAGGACCGCCCGGACGACGCGTTCATCGACGCGGACACGGAGGAGGCGGCGCAGCGGCTCGCGGCGGTGCTCAAGGAGGAGACCGCCGATCTGCTGACCATCTACGACCCGGCCGGGGGGTACGGCCACCCCGACCACGTCCAGGTGTACCGCGTCGGCACCCGTGCGGCCGAGATCGCCGGGACTCCCATCGTGCTCGAGGCCACGGTCAACCGCGACCCGCTCCTCAAGGGTGTACGGCTGGCGGCCCGCCTCTATCCCAAGATCGATGTGAGAAGTTTCGAGAGTGCCTACTCGCCGAGCCACGTGATCACCCACCGGGTGAACGTCCGCAGGTACGCTCGGGCGAAACGGGCCTCGATGGCCGCCCACGCCAGCCAGACGACCGGCGGGGACGGCGACCGCACCCTCGGCGTCCTGCTGAAGATCCCGTTCTGGGCGTACCGGCTGATCTTCGGCACGGAGTGGTACGTCCGGCGGGACGTCCCGCAGGGGACCCGGCTGCGGCACCCCTTCCACTGATCCACCCCTTAGGGGGACGCTCCTCCCAAAGAAGGAGTCCCACCACTCGGCATTGCCACCAGACTGGTACGCGGTCGCCGACGTGTTGGGGAGTTGAAGGATGAGCAAGTGGTTGCGGGTCGCGATGTCGATCGCCTCGCTCGGACTCGCGGCGACTCTGATCGTCTTCCTCCCGCAGATCGTCGGCACGATGACCGGGGCGAAGGTGTCCTGGTCCGAGATCGGCCGCCTGTTCGGCACGCTGAGCTGGCAGATGATCGCCCTGATGACGGCCGTCTGGCTGGCCAGCCTGCTGGCGTACACGTTCGTGCTCACCGGCTCGCTGCCCGGCCTGACGCACGCCCAGGCGCTCACGTTGAACGCGGCGGGCAGCGCCGTCAGCAACCTGCTGCCGTTCGGCGGCGCGGCGGGTGTGGCGCTGACCTTCGGCATGACACGCGGCTGGGGGTTCGCCACCCGCTCGATCGTGGTGCTGACCCTGGTCAGCGGCATCTGGAACACGCTGTTCCGGTTCATCCTGCCCGCGGCCGGCATCCTCGCGCTGCTGCTGTCCGGGCGGGCGCTGAGCCCGGCGGTCGCCAACGCCGGCTGGGCGGGGGCGATCTCGATCCTCGTGCTGGTCGCCGTGGTCGCGTCGGCGCTGTACTGGGAGCGCGCGGCCCAGTTGCTCGGCCGCGCCCTGGACGGCCTCGTCCGGCTCGCGCCGCGGCGAGTCCGCCCCGCGGAGCACTGGGCCTCGGACGCGCTCATCCGGCTGCGCAAGGACACGACCGACGTGGTGCACAGCCGCTGGGCGACGCTCTCCCTCGGGATGATCGCCTTCCTGATCCTCCAGTGGCTGATCCTGGTGCTCTGCCTGCACGGCACCGGCTCCTATCCGGGCCTGGCCGAGTCGATCGCCGTCTTCGCGCTGTCGCGGGTGCTGACCAGCGCCCTGGCGACGCCGAGCGGGGCCGGTTTCATGGAGGCCGGTACGGCTCTCGCCCTGGTGGCGTTCGGCGCGCCGGAGGCGGGCGCGACCGCCGCCGCCATCCTGTTCGGTTTCTGGACGTACACGATCGAGATCCCCTGGGGCGGTCTCGCCCTCGGTGGGTGGGCGCTCTTCCGCCGCCGCGCCGCCGACCGGAACCCGGTCAAGGTGGACTGACCTGAAAGGCCGGTGGCAACGTGCCCTCCGCGCGAACGCGATACTTTGTCCGCGGAGGAGCCGGGCTCGGCGACGCCTTGTGCGTGTTCTCTCCCCCGCATAACGTGGCGCCCAGAAGCGGCATCGCGTGCGGGAGTGAGGGGGCGCGACACGAGGCCGTTGCCAGCGAGCGACCCCCCGGCGCAGGCGACCATGACCACAGTGGCATTCCGGGTTCTTGGACCGGTCGAAGCGTACGACGACGGTCGGGAACTCGATCTCGGCGGGCTGCGCCAACGCGCGGTCCTCGCCCGCCTGCTGGTCGCCCGAGGCCAGGTCGTCCCGGTCGACACACTGCTCTTCGACCTGTGGGACGACGCGCGTGGCGCGCAGTCGGGCCTCCAGGTCTACATCTCCCGCCTGCGCCGTGTCATCGAGCCCAACCGGCCGCGCGGCGGCCCGACCCGGCTGCTCGTGACGGTCGCGTCCGGGTACGCCCTGCGCGCCGCGCCCGAGCAGGTGGACGCGCTCCGCTTCGAGGCGACCGTACGGGCGGCGGGAGAGCGGCTGGACGAGAGCCCGCAGTCCGCCAGGGCCAGGCTGGAGTCCGCGCTCGGCCTGTGGCAGGGCACGCCGTACTCCGACTTCGCCGAGCAGCCATGGGCGGAGGCCGAGGTCGCGCGGCTCAGCGAGCTGCGGCTGGTGGCCCGCGAGCGGTACGCCGACTCGGGGCTGCGGATGGGCCTGCACGCCGAGACGGTCCCCGATCTGGAGGGTCTGACCGCGGAGAACCCGCTCCGCGAGGAGGGCTGGCGGCTGCTCGCCCTGGCCCTGTACCGCTGCGGCAGGCAGGGGGACGCGCTGGCCGCGCTCCGCCGGGCCCGGGCGGTGCTCTCCGACGAGCTGGGCATCGACCCCGGTCCCGCGCTGCGGAAGATGGAGGCCGACATCCTCGCGCAGGATCCCGGCCTCGACCTGGCGCCGCAGGCCCAGCGCCGGGTGCAGGAGGTGACCTCGTCGTGGCCGCCGAGGCCGGTCGAGGCGGGGACCCTGCCCCCGCTCGAACCCGAGCCGTTCGTGGGGCGCGACGGCGAACTGGCCACGCTCGCCGCGGCCGCGCCCCGGGCGCAGGCGGGCAGGTTCACGGTCGCGCTCATCGGCGGCGACGCGGGCGCGGGCAAGACCACGCTGGTCCGCCAGCTCGCCGGCCGGCTCGACGGATGGGTCAGCGCCGGCGGCGGCTGCCCCGACAGCAGCGCGACCCCGCCGGGGTGGGCCTGGGTCGAGGTGCTCCGCGCGCTGATCGCGAGGAGGGGCGCGGGCGAGTACGCCGCGCTCCTGGCGCCGCTGCTCGACGACGCCGCGCCGGACACCGCCGACGACGAGGCGTCCGGCGGGTTCCGGCTGCACCGCGCGGTCGGCGGCTATCTCTCCGCGGTCGCCCGCGAGGCTCCGCTGCTGATCACCCTTGAGGACCTGCACTGGGCCGACGAGCAGACGCTCGCGCTGCTGCGCGCCCTGCCCAGCCTGCTCGCCGCCAGCAGGGTCCTGCTCGTGGTCACCTGCCGCGAGGGGGAGCTGAACGACCGGCAGCAGGACGTGCTGGCCGCCCTCGCCCGGCTGGCCCCCGTACGCGTCGGGCTGGACGGGCTGGACGACGCGTCGGTCGCCGAGCTGGTCCGGGCGACGTGCGTGCGCGACGTGGACGAGGAGGTCGTCACCGCGATCGTCGAGCGCACCGGCGGCAACCCGTTCTTCGTCAAGGAGACGGTGCGCCTGTTCGAGGCGGAGGCGGATCTGTCCCAGGTGCCCTCCGGAGTGCGCGACGTGCTCAGGCGGCGGATCGCCCGGCTGCCCGAGCGGGCGCAGCAGGTCCTGCTGCAGGCCGCGGTGATCGGCCGGGACGTGGACGTGGACGTGCTGGTGGACGTGTCCGGGGACGAGGACGCGGTGGTGGACGCGGTCGAGGCCGGCCTGCTGGCGGGCCTGGTGACCGAGCCGGGTCCCGGGCTGCTCAGGTTCGACCACGATCTGGTGCGGGACACCATCTACTCCGACGCCTCCCGGCTGCGCAGGTCGCGCCTGCACGCCGCGGTCGCCTCGGTGATCGAGCGGCGCGCGCCCGCCGACGTCGCCGCGCTCGCCCACCACTACGACGCGGCGGGCACCGTGGAGACGGCGGCGAAGGCGGAGCGCTACGCCGGCCTGGCGGCGGAGCAGGCCGAGCGCCGGTTCGCGCACCGCGAGGCGGCGTCGCTGTGGCAGCGGGCCATCACGGCGTTCGACCGGGCACGCTCCGGCGGCCCCCGGGAACGTCTGGAACTCCAGCTCAGGATGATCAGGGCGCTGGCGCTGAGCGGCGACATGACCGCCGCGCGGGCGCACCGGCGGGAGGCGATGGACGTCGCCCTGCCGCTCGGCGACCTGGAGCTGACCGCGCGGGTCGCGGCGGCGCTGGCCGTTCCGCACAAGGGCATCGCGCGCGACTTCACCCGCACCGCCTGGGAGATCGTCGACGTCACCGAGAAGGCCCTGGTCGAGCTCCCGGCGGGCGAGCAGTCCCTGCGGGCGAGCCTGCTGGCCACGCTGGCGCTCGAACTCGAGGGGTCGGCGACGCAGCGCGGCTACCAGGCGTCGCTGGAGGCCGAGGAGCTGGCGCGGTCCAGCGGGGATCCCTCGCTGCTCGCGACGGCGCTCAGCGGCAGGCTCCGCCAGTCCTACACCATGACGCAGGTGGACGAGCGGGAGACCATCGGCCGCGAACTGCTGCAGGTGGGGGCCGAGTCGGGGCAGATCTCGGTGCGCACGCTGGCGCACCTGGTCCTGCTGGAGTGCGCGGCGGCCCGCGGCGACTTCGCCGAGGCGGACTCCCATCTCGCGCAGGCCGAGCGGCTGGGACGGCAGTACGACCTGCCCGCTCCGGCCGCCGTCGGCGCCTGGTACGCGGGACAGCGGCTGATGATCACGGGTGACTACGCGGGCGCGGAGCGCGCCTACCGGAACGCGGCCAGGCTGACCGCGCGGGCGGGGATGCTGGAGGGCCGCCAGGATCTCCCGCTGATCGCCACGTTCTGCCTGCACCTCGTCGAGGGACGCGCGGACGAGATGGTCGACCCGCTCGGCGAGGCGCATCTCCGCGGCGCCAAGTGGACCCTCGACGCGTACGCCCTGGCCCTCGCCTCGGCCGGCCACCTGAAGGACGCGCGGGCGATAGCGACGTCCCGGGAGCCGGTCAGGACCGACTTCCTCTACGAGCTGGCCCTGATCTGGCGGGCCCTCGCGGGCATGCTCCTGTCCGACACCGCCCGGATGCGGGAGGCATACGAGCGGCTCGTGCCCTTCCGGGACAGGATCGCCGGAGCCGGAACGGGCGTCGTGGCGCTCTGGCCGGTGGCCAGGACGCTGGGCGATCTCGCCGTACGGCTCGGCCTGCCCGCGCGCGAACACTACGAGAACGCGCTGGCTGTCGCGGAGCGGGTGGGCGTGGAACGCTGGGTGTCGGAGGCGCGAGCGGCCCTGTAAGGTAAGCCTGTCCTAAGCGAGATGTCCTGGGTGAGGTGGAAATGTCTGACCCTATGTCCGCCTCGTTCCTGGGCCTGCCCCTCTGGCTCGTCGTCGCGATCGGGGCCGTGGCGCTGTTCGGAGTGTTCCAGGCCTATTACTGGATCGGCCGCTTCCTCGGCACCAAGCTGTACGAGTCGCGCGTCGGCAGGAAGATCGGCCAGAAGCGCATCCTCGCGGTCGAGAACGTCGTGCGGCGCTGGGGCGCGCTCGCCGTCTACGGCTGCTTCTGGGTGCCCGGTCTACGGCACTCCCTCCCCTGGGTCGCCGGGGTGCTCAGGATCGACTACCGGTGGTATGCCGTCGCCAGCGCAATGGGGTGTCTGACCTGGGCGCCGATCACGGCATTCGGACTCTACGCCGTCCTCTGGGGCTGGCTCAGGATCGCGGCCGACTCCCCCGTGATCGCGATCGGCGTCGCCGCCGTGGTGATCGCCGCGCTCGCCGCCCTCGTCATGTGGCGTCGTCGGCGGCATCGCCGGGAGTCGGACGCGTGATCGTGCCATCATGTCGGGATGCGTATCGGGCTGATCAGCGCGCTCGTGGCCGCCTTCATGGCGTCCGGACTGGTGGGGACGGCCACCGCCGCGACCGCGCGGGACACGCCGGCGGTGACCGCCCGCTCGGCCTACCTGGTCGACACGACGGCGGGAACGGTCCCGTTCGCCAAGCGCGACACACGCCGCGTCCCGGTGGCCAGCCTCACCAAGGTCATGACGGCCTACGTCGTACGACAGGAGGCGTCGCTCGACGACGTCATCACGATCAAGGCGGCCGACGTCCGGCACGCCACCGCCAACGGGGCGACCAGCGGGAACCTGCGGGCCGGTGAGCGGCTGACCGTTCGCGACCTGCTCTACGCGCTCATGCTGCCCTCCGGCGCGGACGCCTCGCACGCGCTCGCCGAGCGGTACGGCCCCGGCACCGGCCGCTTCGTCGCCAAGATGAACGCCGCCGCCAAGCGGCTCGGCCTGGGGAACACGCGCTACGCCAACCCTGACGGCCTGCCGGCGAAGGGCGGCTACTCCACGGCCAGGGATCAGGTGGCCCTCGCGAAGATCGCGCTGGACGATCCGGTGATCGCCGTGATCGCGAAGGCGCGCAAGCACGCGGTGACCGCCTCGAAGGTCCACCGCGCGCACGTCTGGCGCAACACCAACACCCTCCTCGGGTACGGCGCGATCGGGCTCAAGACGGGATACACCCAGGCCGCCGGTTTCTGCCTCACCTTCGCCGCGGTGCGCAACGACCACACGTTCGTCGGCGTGATCCTGGGCGAGACGAGCGAGGCCGGCCGCCTCGCCACCGCGCGCAAGCTCCTCGACTGGGCGGGCGAGGAGGTCTCCGCCGGCTAGTGACCGGGGGCCGTGAGGAGGTAGCAGGCGATCGCGGCCGCGGCGGCGACGTTGAGCGAGTCGATCTCCCTGCTCATCGGGATCCGCACGGCCTGGTCGGCCTCGGCCAGCCAGCGTGACGACAACCCGTCGCCCTCCGAGCCGAGCAGCAGCGCGTTCCGCCCGCCGGTGAACGCGCCCTCGATGGGGACGGCGTTCTCGGCCGGGGTGAGCGCGAGCAACCGGAAGCCGTGGTCGCGGAGCTCCTCCAGGCCGTCGTGCCAGTCCGTCAACCGCGCGTACGGCACGGAGAAGACGGCGCCCATCGACACCTTGACCGAGCGCCGGTAGAGCGGGTCGGCGCAGCGCGGCGACAGGACGATGGCGTCCACTCCGAGCGCGGCGGCGCAGCGGAAAATCGCCCCGACATTGGTGTGATCCACCAAATCCTCCAGCACGACGACGTGCCGGGCGCCGCGCAGCACCTCGGCGACCGAGGGCAGCTCCCGCCGCTCCATCGAGGCCAGCGCGCCGCGGTGCACCTGGAAGCCGGTGATCCCCTCCATGACCTCGTCGGAGACGAGGTAGACGGTGACGCCGCCCGTGTCGCCGCCGGTGAGGTCGGAGAGCCCGTCCAGCCACTTCGCCGTCATCAGCATGGAGCGGACCTGATGACCGGCCGCTATCGCGCGGCGGATGACCTTCTCTCCTTCGGCGAGGAACAGTCCCCGCCCGCCTTCGAGGCTCTTGCGCAGATCGACATCGCGCAGCCGTACGTAGTCGGCGATGCGGGGATCCGCGATGTCTTCGACGGGAATGACCACCCGCCAAGGGTACGGCGCGCGCCACGCCATCCGGCCATTGTCGATCACCTACGGTGATCGACGCAGCAAAATGAGTGTTTTGCCCCCTTAATACTTCCCAGTAGTGTTCCGTAAGCATTCCCAGGATCTCCCCTGAAAAGAGGACACCGTGGGCGGACGCCACCGCACAGACGAAACCGACGGCGGGCACGACCCGTACAAGGAGTCGCGCCGCCGCCGCGCGAGCCGCGGCATGGTGTTCGCGCCCCTGGCGGGAGCGGTCGCGCTCGCCGTGCTGTGCGGCGTGGCCGCGTACGTCGTGGTGAACAAGGACCAGGACTGCACCGGGGACAAGATCGGGCTGTCCGTGGTGGCCTCGCCCGACATCGAACCGGCGGTCACCAAGGTGGCCGAGAAGTTCGGCCAGGCGGGCCGGGCGGTCGGCGGCAGATGCGTCACCGTCTCGGTGAAGGCGGCGCAGTCGGCCGGGGTCGCGGGCACGCTGTCCGGCGGCGGCGCCACCTCCGGGAAGATCGACCCGGATGTCTGGGTTCCCGACTCCAGCCTGTGGTTGTCCGGCGCGGAGCTGAAGGCGTCGGGCAGCGCGGCGCACTCCCCCGTGGTGCTCACCACGTCCAAGACGGGCGCGGAGAAGCTCCAGGCGGCGTTCAGCCCGGCGAGCTGGACCGGCCTGATGAGCGCGGCGAACGCCGCCAACCCCGACGGGCTGGCGAAGAAGGTCCGGGTACTCGCGCTCGACCCGGCGCAGAACGCCGCCGGGCTCGGCGCGCTGCTCGCGGGCTCCTCCGTGCTGAAGTCGGGGGGCGGCAACGAGGAGTTGCTCGTGGGAGTGCTGCGCCAGCTCTCCGAGTCCACGGTCTCCTCGCCGGACAGCCTGTTCGCCACGCTGACCAAGGCCGCCGCGCGCATCCCGGTCGGCGTCGCCTCCGAGCAGTCGGTGTGGGCGTTCAACACGACGTCCCACCCGTCGAACCCGGCCGTCGCGCTCTATCCGGCGGAGGGTACGGTCAGCCTCGACTACCCGATCGTGATCACGTCCAAGGACGCCGCGGTGCGTGAGGCGGCCAAGGCGTTCAGCGCCGAGCTGACCTCGGCGGCGGGCCGCAGGATCGTCCAGGACCACGGCTTCCGTACGCCGCAGGGCAAGGGCGGCGACGCGCTCGCACCGGAGAACGGCGTCAACGCCAAGAGCCCGGCCGAACTGCCGCTCCCGGACCGCGCGACGGTCACCAAGCTGAGCCAGGCGTGGCACCAGATCAAGCTCGGCACCAAGCTGCTCGCCCTGGTCGACGTCTCGGGCACCATGGCCCTGCCCGCCGACAGCACGGGCGTCAGCCGGATGCGGGCCATCGGCAACGTCGCCATCGAGGGGCTGAAGCTGTTCCCGGACAAGGCCGAGGTGGGCACCTGGGCCTTCTCCGAGAACATGCGCGGCCAGGGAGTGGACTGGAAGGAGGTCGTGCCGATCGGGCCGCTGGCGCAGCAGATCGACGGTGTCACCCGGCGGGAGCTCATCGCCCAGGCGATGCGGAACGTCCAGGCCATCCCGACGGCCAACACCGGGCTGAACGACACCCTGTGGGCCGCCTACCAGAAGATGACCAAGGACTACGAGGCGGACAAGGTCAACACGATCATCCTCTTCACCGACGGCGTCGGGAACGACGACCCCAACGGCGGGATCTCCAACGCCGGGATCCTGAAGCGGCTGAAGGACGCCTACGACCCCAAGCAGCCGGTCAACATCCTGATCATCTCGTTCAACACCAACACGGACGAGGACCGGGCGCAGATGACCGCGATCGCCAAGGCCACGGGAGGCGCGGCGTACTTCCCGCAGACCGTCCTGGAGATCCGCAACATCTTCCTCAAGGGGATCGCCCGGCGGCTCTGCGCGCCCAACTGCGGCACCACCCAGCGCTGAACAGCACTCGGGGCGCTGGGCGGAACCCGGCGAACGGCTAAACGGGGAGACGACGCCGGTGGGCGCGCTGGCGGCAGGTCGGACCGCAGTAGCGGGGTGGCCGTCCGGTGGCACGGACACGCAGCCGCGCGCCGCATTCCACGCAGTATCTCAGGGCGGTGGTTTCGTGACGCGGAAGGGAGTCCGAGTCACGGAATGTTTCAGCTTTCGTGACGGCTCGGGTACGCAATCCGTCCAGCAGTAGCCGCACCAGTCGTGTGCCGCGTGCCCGGTCCCGGTGTGCCGAACGCAGTGCGACAGCGCCGACGGCCAGCGCGGACAGATCGTCGGCCCGTACGTCGGCGCGTATCGCGTCAGCCTGTCGCGCGTCGCGCAGCAGGCGCTCCAACGCCTCGTGGAACCGCTGCACGGCGGCGGCCAGCACGGCACGCGGCCAGCTCTGGTCAGCGGTGAGCACATCACAGAAGTGCCGGCGGTCCGCCGACGTCTCGATCGCTTCGAGCAGGAACCCGAACAGCGCGTCACCGGGCGCCGCGCGGGCGGCCCATCGATCGGCGGCGGCCACCAAACCCTCGACGTGTTCGGCGAGCACCGCCTCGACCAGGATCTCTTTGCTCGGGAAGTGCCGGTAGACGGTCCCCGCGCCGACCCCGGCGCGCTGCGCGATCCGGCCGAGTGACACCTCCAACCCTTCCTCGGCGAACACGCGCGTCGCCGTGCGTAGCACGATCTCTCGGTTGCGGCGGGCGTCGGCGCGCCCGGCGGGCGCCGCACCCGATGCCGGCGCCGGTGCTGCTCTCATGTCACGAAATCCTTGTCTGCGGTGTCGAAGCGGGTGGAGCATTCCGGATTACGTCAGTATCCTCCAGCAGTTCCGGAAAGGACACCATGACCACCGCCACACCGGCCGACCCCGGCTCCCCGATCCTCGTCACCGGCGCCACCGGCAAGCAGGGCGGCGTCACCGCCCGGCGGTTGCTTGCCGGAGGCTGGCAGGTGCGAGCCCTGGTGCGCGACCTGACCGCACCCGCCGCTGCCGCGCTGGCCGCCGCGGGGGCCCGACTCGTGCGCGGCGACCTCGACGATCCGGCGAGCCTGCCGCCCGCGTTTGACGGCGCCGCCGCGGTGTTCGGCATACCGCCCGTGGCCTTCGGACCGGCCGGACTCGAAACAGATCGCGAAGCGGCCCGCGGCCGAGCGCTGATCGACGCCGCCGCCGCGGCGGGGATCGAGCAGGTCGTGTTCAGCACCATCGCCTCTACATCGGCCGCGTCACGGGGTTCGGAGGGGAAGGCGCTGATCGAGGAGTACCTGCGCGACCACATCGCACTGCCCACCGTGCTGCGCCCGGTCAGGTTCATGACCAACTATCTCGGCCTCGGGGGGATCGGCATCGACGGCATTTCCCACGGCGTACACCGGCACCTCTTCCCTCCGCACGAGCCCATGCAGATCATCGCTCTGGAGGACATCGCCGAGTTCGCCGCGCTCGCGTTCGCGGACCCGGCCCGGTTCGCCGGACGAACCCTGGAACTGGCCGGCGACGAACCGACCCCTGTCGAGGCCGCCGCCGCGATCACTGAGGCCACCGGCATTCCGACCCGATACGAGCAGATCACCGACGCCGAGGCCGCCGCGCTCGGCCATGAAATCGCCGACACCAAGAAGCGCTGGGAGGCCGGTCACCGCTGGCACGCCGACATCGAGGCGCTGCGCGTCATCCACCCCGGACTGCGCACCCTCGCCGACTGGCTCACTGAATCCGGCGCCGCCGCCATCCGCGCCTGTCTCGCCACGACCTAGGGCATCCTTCCACCGGTCACCGTGTAGGCGCCGCCCGCCGCCGCGGTGAAGGTGACCGCCGCGCCGTCACGGGTGTGCCGCACAGAGCGTCCCTGGGCGTCCAGCAGGTGATAGGGACCGCTGAAGATCGCGTTGCGCACGGTCAGCGGTCCCGCCGCACCCGTGCGCAGGACGATCTCCGTGACGGCGCCGTCCTTCCACGAGGCGTCGACGGTCACGTCTCCGCGTGCCCGCAGCCCGGAGTACGAGCCGGTCGGCCAGGCGGCGGGCAGCGCGGGCAGCACGTCGACGGAGGAGTGCCGGCTCTGCAGCAGCATCTCCGCGATGCCCGCGGTGGCGCCGAAGTTGCCGTCGATCTGGAACGGCGGATGGGTGTCCCACAGGTTCTCCAGCGTGGAGGTCCTGAGCTGCTCGCCCAGCATCGTGTGGGCGTGGTCGCCGTCGAGCAGCCGCGCCCAGAAGTTGATCTTCCATGCCTTGGACCAGCCGGTGCCGCCGTCGCCGCGCGCGGTCAGCGAGACCTCGGCCGCCTCGGCCGGCGGGGTGCCCGCGGTGATCTGCCGGCCCGGGTGCAGCGCGAACAGGTGCGAGACGTGCCGATGGTCGTCGGTCCTGCCGTCCCAGTCGCTCTTCCACTCCTGGAGCTGGCCCCACGAGCCGACGCGCAGGCCGGGATCGAGCGTGGCCAGCGCCCGCCGTACCTCGGGCTCGTCGGTGCCGAGCGCCTCGGCCGCCTCCAGCACGTTCGTGAACAGGTCGTGGACGATCTGCTGGGACATCGACGCGCCAGCGGAGAAGTCGCCGTGCTCGGGCGAGTAGCTCGGCGAGACGACGAGCATCCCGTCGCGCGGGTCGGTGTGCAGGTTGTCCACCCAGAACTCCGCGGCGGCCTTCATCACGGGATAGGCGGTCTCACGCAGGTAGGTCAGGTCGCGGCTGAAGCGGTAGTGGTCGTACATCTGCTGGGTGACCCAGGCGGCGGCCTCGGGGAACCAGAACGCGGTGGCCCAGTCGTGGACGCCGGTGAACCCGAACGGGTTGGTCTCGTTGTGCACGACCCAGCCGCGCGAGCCGAACATCTCCCTGGCGGTCTTCGTGCCGGGCGCGACCATGGCCGTGACGTAGTCGTCGTACGGCCTGGTCGTCTCGGCGAGGTTGGTCTGCTCGGCGAGCCAGTAGTTCATCTGCAGGTTGATGTTGACGTGGTAGTCGGCCGACCAGGGCGGGTTGGTCGAGGTGTTCCAGACGCCCTGCAGGTTGGCCGGGAGCGACCCTTCGCGCGATGACGCGATCAGCAGATAGCGGCCGTAGGCGAAGAACAGCGCCTCCAGCGCCCGGTCGGCGGCCGAGGCCCCGCCCGTGTACGCCTTGAGCAGCCGATCGGTGGGGACGGTGGGCGTCTCCTGCCCGATGTCAAGCCGCACCCGGTCGAACAGCGCGCGGTGGTCGGCGAGGTGGGCCCGCTTCAGCGTGTCGAAGTCCTGCCCCGCGGCCTTGTCCACGGCCTCGGTCACCTTGGCGTGCGGGTCCGCTCCCCGGTAGGCCGGATAGCTGTCGGCGTAGTCGGTGCCCGCCGAGAGCACGAACACGGCGCTGTCGGCGCCGGTGACCGTGATCCGGTCGCTCCCGTCGGTACGGCTGCCGCCGTGCGCGACCACCTGGATCTGGCCCTCGAACACCATGCCGTTGTCGGCCAGCGCTCCCCTGATCGTCAGCCTGCCGTCCCTGACGCTCACCTGCCGGTCGTCCCTGGGTGAGGAGGTGCGCAGGGTGAACGACACCTTTCCCGGCCGGTCGGCGGAGATGCGTCCGACGATGACGCCGCCCGGGTGGCTGGCGAAGTACTCGCGCGTGTAGGTGACGCCGCCGGCGGTGTAGCCGACCCGGGCGACGGCGTCCCGCAGGCGCAGTTCCCTGCGGTACCCGGTGGTCTCGGGCTGGGCGCCGAGGTCCGGCGTCAGGTCCAGCCAGAGGTCGCCGAAGGTCTGGTAGGCGCCGAACCCGCGCCTGGGCCGGCCGAGCTTCGCCGCGACCGCGCCGGGCGACATCCTCCCGTCGCGGTCGATCCGCGCCCGTACCTCGGCGATGGCGCCGGGGCGCGGGCTGGTCCAGTCACCGAAGTCGTAGCCGCTTCTGGAGCCGGGGCCTCCGGTCCACAGCGACTTCTCGTTGAACTGGAGTCGCTCGGTCGCGACGCCGCCGAACACCATCGCGCCGAGCGCGCCGTTGCCGATCGGCAGTGCCTGGGTCTCCCAGTCGATGGCGGGCTTGACGTACCACAGGGTCGGCTCGCACATACGCGGAAACCTCCGGCGATCGGTCGATCTCGCCCCCGTTCCTACACCGGAAACGTGGCCGTAACAAGATTTGCCATCCGACGTTTTCCAGGTCGTGACCGTACGGCCGGAGGGGCAGATATCGGATGTACGAGCGACCAGACCGGGGAGTACATAGGACATTTCGCCATATATCCAGGTCACAGATCGGACTACCTGCCCGCGAAATCTTGACATGAACCTGCGGTGCGCTCCAGCATCTCGATCGAGACATCCGATGTATGACCGAAGGATGCGGTGTGAAGCTGCTGCGAGTAGGACCTGTCGGGCAGGAGAAGCCGGTGGTGATGGACACCGCCGGTAACCTGCGCGACATCGGAGAGCCCGAGATCGACGGGGCTTTCCTCGCTTCCGGGGGAGTGGCGCGCGTCCGCGACGCGCTGGAGCGCGGCGACCTGCCCATCGTGGACGCCGAGGGACTGCGGATCGGCCCGCCCGTCGCCCGCCCCGGCAAGATCGTGTGCATCGGCCTGAACTACAGTGACCACGCCGCGGAGACGGGCGCCGATCTGCCGGCCGAGCCGGTGGTCTTCATGAAGGCGCCGAACACCGTGGTCGGCCCCTACGACGAGGTGCTCGTCCCGCGAGGGAGCGTGAAGACCGACTGGGAGGTCGAGCTGGCGGTCGTGATCGGCCAGACCTGCCGCTACCTGGAGTCCCGCGAGGAGGCGCTGAGCAAGATCGCGGGGTACGCGGTGGCCAACGACGTCTCGGAGCGCGAGTTCCAGATCGAGCGCGGCGGCCAGTGGGACAAGGGCAAGTCCTGCGAGACGTTCAACCCCCTCGGCCCCTGGCTGGTGACCGCCGACGAGGTCGGCGACCCCCAGGGGCTCGGCATGCGGCTGTGGGTGAACGGCGAACTCCGGCAGAGCGGCCACAGCGAGAACATGGTCTTCGACGTCGCCGAGATCGTCCGCTACCTCAGCCGGTTCATGGTGCTGGAGCCGGGTGACGTCATCAACACCGGCACGCCCGCGGGCGTCGCCATGGGCCTGCCCGGCCAGCCGTACCTCCGGGCCGGCGACGTGATGGAGCTGGAGATCGACGGTCTCGGACGGCAGCGGCAGACGGTGGGCCAGGCGTGAGCCCGCGCATCGTGGCGCTTTCGACCCACGACATCCGCTTCCCCACCTCGCGTGAACTCGACGGCTCCGACGCGATGAACCCCGACCCCGACTACTCCGCCGCGTACGTGGTGCTGCGAACCGCGGACGGCGTCGAGGGACACGGGTTCGCGTTCACGATCGGACGCGGCAACGACGTGCAGACCGCCGCGATCAGGGCGCTCGAGCAGTACGTGGTCGGGCGGGACGTCGACGACATCGGCGCGCTGTACAAGGACATGGTCTACGACTCCCAGCTGCGCTGGCTCGGCCCGGAGAAGGGCGTCATGCACATGGCGATCTCCGCCGTGGTCAACGCGCTCTGGGACCTGAAGGCCCGGATCGAAGGCAAGCCGCTGTGGCTGCTGCTCGGCGAACTGCCGCCGGAGCGGATCGTGGACCTCGTCGACTTCCGCTATCTGAGCGACGCCCTCACCCCCGCGGAGGCCCTGGAGATCCTGCGCCGGGCCGAACCGGGAAGGCGTGAGCGGATCGCCCACCTGCGGGAGCACGGCTACCCGGCCTACACCACCTCCCCCGGCTGGCTCGGCTACGACGACGACAAGCTCAGGCGGCTGTGCCAGGAGGCGCTCGGCCAGGGCTTCAAGCAGATCAAGCTCAAG
Organism: Microtetraspora glauca; assembly: GCA_001570385.1. GTDB lineage: Bacteria > Actinomycetota > Actinomycetes > Streptosporangiales > Streptosporangiaceae > Microtetraspora > Microtetraspora glauca. Next base: position 58,054 of record BBYL01000022.1, read on the forward strand.
GTCGGCGCCAGCCTCGACGACGACGTCCGCAGGTTCCGGGTCGCCCGCGAGGTGTGCGGCGACGGCTTCCCGATCGCGATCGACGCCAACCAGCGCTGGGACGTCGACTCCGCGGTCACCTGGATCAACGCGCTCAAGGAGTTCCACCCGCACTGGGTCGAGGAGCCGACCAGCCCCGACGACGTGCTCGGCCACGCCGCCATCGCGCGCGGCATCGCCCCCATTCCGGTCGCGACCGGCGAGCACGTGCAGAACCGGATCGTGTTCAAGCAGTTGCTCCAGGCCGGGGCCATCTCCTACCTGCAGCTCGACTCGGCCAGGGTCGGCGGCGTCAACGAGAACATCGCGATCCTGCTGCTCGCCGCCAAGTTCGGCGTGCCGGTCTGCCCGCACGCCGGCGGCGTCGGGCTGTGCGAGCTGGTCCAGCATCTGTCGATGTTCGACTACGTCGCGGTGAGCGGCTCGATGGAGAACCGCGTCATCGAGTACGTCGACCACCTGCACGAGCACTTCACCGATCCGGTCGTGATCGAGAACGGCTGCTACACCGCCCCCACCGCGCCCGGGTTCAGCGCCCGGATGCGTCCGGAGTCGATCAGCGCGCACAGCTTCCCCGGCGGCGCGGTCTGGAGGGAGTCATGACGCTCAGGGCACTCGTCACCGGCGGAGGTTCCGGCATCGGACTGGCCACCGCCCGCGCGTTCGCCGACCGCGGCTGGAGAGTCGCCTGCCTGGACATCGCCCCGCCCGGCGATCCGTTCATCGGCGTCACCGCCGACGTCACCGACGACGCCGGGGTCCGTACGGCCGTCGCCGAGGCGGCGGAACGGCTCGGCGGCCTGGACATCCTGGTCAACAACGCGGGCATCGGCGCCCAGGGAACGGTCGAGGACAACCCGGACACCGAATGGGCCCGGGTCCTCGACGTCAACGTGGTCGGCATGGTCCGGGCGTCCCGGGCGGCCCTGCCGTACCTGCGGAGGTCGGAGCACGCCGCGATCGTCAACACCTGCTCGATCGCGGCCACCGCGGGCCTGCCGGACCGCGCCCTCTACAGCGCGAGCAAGGGCGCGGTGTTGTCCCTCACGCTCGCCATGGCCGCCGACCACGTGCGCGAGGGCATCCGCGTCAACTGCGTCACCCCCGGCACCGCCGACACGCCGTGGATCGGCAGGCTGCTCGCGTCGGCGGCCGACCCCGAGGCGGAGCGCCGGGCCCTTTCCGCTCGCCAGCCGATGGGCCGCCTGGTCACCGCCGAGGAGGTGGCGGCGGCGATCGCCTACCTGGCCGGGCCCGACGCCCGCTCCACCACCGGCACGGTCCTCGCGGTCGACGGCGGCATGCACGGCCTCCGGCTCAGACCGGCCAACTGACACACCCCCCACCCCCCGAGGAAGCAGAGGCGAAACGATGAGGTTCGGCCCCGTGGTCGCAGGAGCGGCCCTCTTGACGGTCATCACCGCGTGCGGATCCACCACCGAGGACGGCGCCGCGACCGGCGGCACCGGCGGCACGGCGTCGGGAGGGAAGGTCGGCATCGACTTCCCCCGCGCGGACTCCGACTTCTGGAACTCCTACAGCAAGTACGTCCCGCAGATGGCGACCGAGCTCTCGGTCGACCTGATGAACCCGACCAACTCCCAGAACGACGTGGCCAAGCTGGTCGCCAACACCCAGGCGCTGGTCAGCCAGGGCGCCAAGGTGATCGTCATGGCGCCGCAGGACACCGGGGCCATCGCCTCCACACTCCAGCAACTGGAGAACAAGAAGATCCCGGTCGTCTCCGTCGACACCCGCCCCGACAAGGGCAAGGTCTACATGGTCGTACGCGCGGACAACAAGGCGTACGGCACGAAGGCGTGCGAGTTCCTCGGCGAGAAGCTCGGCGGCAAGGGCAAGGTCGTCCAGCTCATGGGCGCGCTCAGCTCGATCAACGGCCGGGACCGGGCCGAGGCGTTCCGCGACTGCATGAAGACGAAGTTCCCCGGGATCACCGTCTTCGACGAGCCGACCGAATGGGAGGGGAGCAAGGCGGCGTCCATGCTGCAGACCCGCCTGGAGCAGAACCCCGACATCAAGGGCGTCTACCTGCACGCGGGCGGCGTGCACCTGGCCCCGACGCTGCAGGTCCTGAAGGCCAAGGGCCTGCTGGTCCAGCCGGACGACCCGAAGCACGTGTTCGTCGTGTCCAACGACGGCATCCCGCAGGAGTTCGAGGCGATCCGCAAGGGCGAGATCGACGCCACGGTCTCCCAGCCCGCCGACCTCTACGCGAAGTACGCGCTCTTCTACGCCAAGGCGGCGGCCGAGGGCACGACGTTCCAGCCCGGCGCCACCGACCACGACAGCACGATCATCTCGTTGCCGAACGGCCTTGAGGACCAGCTTCCCGCTCCGCTGGTCACCAAGGAGAACGTGGACGACAAGAACCTCTGGGGCAACCAGGTCAAATGAGCGTTCACGTCGAAGCCAGGAACGTCACCAAGCGGTTCGGACCCACCGTCGCGCTGAACGGCGCGGGCATCGCCATCGCCGAGGGCGAGACGCACGCGCTCCTCGGCAGGAACGGCGCGGGCAAGTCCACCCTGGTGTCGATCCTGACCGGGCTCCAGGCGCCGGACGAGGGTGAGGTGCTGTTCTCGGGAGAGGCCGCGCCCGCCCTCGCCGACCGGGACGCGTGGCGGCGGCGGGTCGCCTGCGTCTACCAGAAGTCGACGATCATCCCCACGCTGACCGTCGCAGAGAACCTCTACCTCAACCGGCACCAGACCTCCGGCCGGCTCATCCGGTGGGGCGCGCTGCGGCGCAGCGCCCGCGAACTCCTCGACCGCTACAGCGTGGACGTCGACGCGAGCGCGCTCGCCGGTGACCTCGGCGTCGAACAGCGGCAGCTCGTCGAGATCGCCCGCGCGCTGTCGTTCGGCGCGCGGTTCATCATCCTGGACGAGCCGACCGCCCAGCTCGACGGCCCCGCCATCGAGCGGCTCTTCGAGCGGATGCGGGCGCTGCGCGAGCAGGGCGTGACCATGATGTACATCTCCCACCACCTGGACGAGGTGTACGAGATCTGCCAGAGCGTCACGGTCTTCCGCGACGCCCGGCACGTCGTCACCCGGCCGGTGTCCGAGCTGCCGCACGACGAGCTGGTCGCCGCGATGACCGGCGAGGCCGCCACGGCCTACCAGGCCAGGTCGCGTACGCCCGGCACCTCGGTCGCGATCTCCGCGACCGGCCTGTCCCTGCGGGATCGCTACCAGGACGTCGCGCTGGAGGTGCGCGCGGGAGAGCTGGTCGGGCTGGCGGGATCCGGCAGCAGCGGCAAGGTCGGCCTGGCCGAGACGCTGGTCGGGCTCCGCAGGGCCGACACGGGCACGATCGTGATCAACGGGACCGCCGTCAAGCCGGGCGACGTTCCGTCCGCGCTCGGGGCGGGGCTCGGGTTCGTCCCCCAGGACCGGCACCACGAGGGGTTCGTCCCGCTGCTGTCGATCGCCGAGAACGCCACCATGCCGATCGCGCACAAGCTCGGCCGGTTCGGCACGGTGTTCCCGTCCAGGCGGCGGGCGCGAGCCGTACAGATGATCGAGGACCTGGACATCAAGACCGAGGGGCCGGACCAGCCCGTCGGGGACCTGTCCGGCGGCAACGCGCAGAAGGTCGTGCTCGCCAGGGCGCTGTCCGACTCGCCCGCCGCGCTGGTCGTGATCAACCCCACCGCCGGGGTGGACGTCAAGGCGAAGCAGTCGTTGCTCGGCGCGGTCGAGGACGCGGTCGAGCGGGGCGCCGGTGCCGTACTGGTCTCCGACGAGCTCGACGACCTGCGGATCTGCGACCGGGTGCTGGTGATGTTCCACGGCAGGGTGGTCAAGGACGTGCCGCGCGGCTGGTCCGATCCCGAGCTCGTGGCCGTGATGGAAGGCATGGAAGAGTGAGCGCAGCGACCCCCTCGACGACACCCCCGACGACACCCGCGGCGGCGACCTCCACGGGACGTCCCCGTACGGGCGGAGGACTGCGGCTCGGCCGCTTCAGGGACCTGACGCTGGTGCCGGTCATCGTCGTCCTGCTCGTCGTGGGCGCGTTCGTGGACCCGGTGTTCCTCACCGTGGGCAACCTCACGAACGTGCTCCAGCAGCAGTCCGCGCTGGCGCTGGTCGTGCTGGCCGAGGCGATGATCCTCATCGCGGGCAAGTTCGACCTGTCGCTGGAGTCGACCGTCGGCATGGCCCCCGCCATCACCGTGCTGGTGATCCCGGCCACCACCGGGCAAGGGGCGGGGAGCGCGGGCCTGCTCGCGATCCCGCTCTGCCTGCTGATCGGGGCGGCCATCGGCGCGTTCAACGGCTTCCTGATCCTCAAGTTCCAGCTCTCGGCCTTCGTCGTCACGCTGGCCATGCTGATCGTCGTCCACGGCCTGCATCTCGGGCTGACCGGCGGCAAGAGCCTGTTCGAGCTGCCGGAGTCGATCATCTATCTGGGCGGCGCCACCTGGCTCGGCGTCCCCGCGTCGATCTGGATCGCGGGGGTGCTGTTCGCGGCGGGCATCGTCGGCCTCGGCTACTTCAAGGCCGGGCGCGCCCTGTACGCCATCGGCGGCAACGCCGACGCCGCGCGGGCCGCGGGCGTCCGGGTGGACCGGGTGCTGTGGACGGTGTTCATCATCGGCGGCGCGCTCGCCGCGCTCGCGGGCGTCCTCGAGACCGGCCGCCTCGGCGGCATCAGCGCCAACCAGGGCGTCGGCTGGATCTTCATGGTGTTCGCCGCCGCCGTCATCGGCGGTGTCAGCATGGACGGCGGCAAGGGCACCATCCTCGGGGCGCTCACCGGCGTGCTGGTCATCGGCCTGGTGGAGAACGTCCTCACGCTGAAGGGCGTGCCCGGCGAGTGGAAGCAGCTCGTCTACGGCGGGATCATCCTCGTCGCCCTCATGATCAGCCGGATCGCGGGCGGGAAGGCGCAGGACTGATGGCGATCCCGGGCGTCGGCGGCGTCGAGCTGCCCCGGCTCGGCTTCGGCGGGGCCCCGATCGGCAACCTGTTCACCGCCGTCACCGACGATGAGGCACGGGCCGCGGTCGAGGCCGCCTGGGAGGCCGGTGTCCGCCTGTACGACACCGCTCCCCACTACGGCCTCGGCCTGTCCGAGCGCCGTCTGGGGGCGGCGCTCGCCGGGCGCTCCGGACACGTCCTGTCGACCAAGGTCGGCCGCCTGCTCGTGCCGTCAGGAACGGCGGGAGAGGCGGCCGGGCGCGACGACGAGGGCTTCGACGTGCCCGCCGACCGTCGCCGCGTGTGGGACTTCTCCCGCGACGGCGTGCTCAGGTCCCTGGAGGAGTCGCTGGAACGGCTCGGCGTCCCGTCCGTGGACATCGCGCTCATCCACGACCCGGACGGGCATCCGCGCGAGGCGCTGGAGGAGGCTTACCCGGCGCTGGCCTCCCTGCGCGACCAGGGCGTGATCCGGGCCGTCGGGGTCGGGATGAACCAGTGGGAACTTCCCGCCCGGTTCGTCCGCGAGACCGACATCGACGTGATCATGCTGGCCGGGCGCTACACCATGCTCGACCAGTCCGGCCTCCCTCTGCTGGACGAGTGCGCGGAACGCGGGGTGCGGGTGCTGGCCGCCGGCGTCTTCAACAGCGGCCTGCTCGCCACCGACCGGCCGTCCGGCACGTTCGACTACCAGCCCGCTTCGGCGGAGCTGGTGGCCCGCGCCAGGGACATCGCGGCGGTGTGCGAACGGCACGGCGTCACCCTGCCCCAAGCCGCGGCCGCCTTCCCGCTGCGCCACCCCGCGGTCGCCACCGTCGTGCTCGGCGCACGGTCGGCCGCCGAGGTACGGCGCAACGCGTCGCTCCTGGACCGGCCCGTCACCGGCGAGCTGTGGGACGACCTGATCGCCGAGGGACTGCTGGCGACCTGACCCGGATGCCGGCGGACACCGTTGGCCGCCGACGCGACAGCCTGGCCAAGAAGCTGACCAGGGTCTCGGAGTCGCAACCGGCGGAATCACCCGGCCGAACCACCGACCCGAACCACGAACCGAACCTTCCAGCCGATCAGGCGAAGATCACGAAAGATCGAGACATAACCGCAATTCCACGCTTTTTCTTGAATTTCGCAGTCAATGCCCGTTGGGTATGACTTTTCAGGTAGTAAACGGCGGCCGCTGAGGCGGCGTCCTCCTCCTGTGGGGGTGTGGGGCCCGACAGGTTCTGCTTCCGTATTCGGGGAGGATGTCCGTTGCCCGCATGGCCGAACGTCAGCCGCGCCGACGACCGCCGACTGCTGGAGGCGCTGCGGCGCGATGACGCGGAGGCGCCCGCCGGACTCTTCGACGCGTACGCCAACCGGCTGGCCGACTACGCCCATACCCTGCTGGACGACCAGGATCGGGCGGCCAGAGCCGTACACCAGGCGCTGGTCTCCGCGCGGGCGAGCGCGCGGCGGCTGAAGGACCCGGCACGCCTTCGTGCCTGGCTGTACGCGCTGGTCCGGTTCCAGTGCGCGGCCCGTGAACGCGGCAGGGCGGCGCCCGTCGCGGTGCTCGACGACCCGGAGGATCCGGAGACGGCGGCGCTGGTGCGCGACGCCCTCGCCGAGCTCGGGCAGAACGAGCGCGAGATCCTCCACCTGTCCGTACGGCACGGCCTCACGCCCGCCGAGGTCGGATCGGTTCTGGGGTTGACGTCACGGCAGACCACCGCGCGGCTCGCGCGGGCCAGGGACCGCATGGAGACCGCCGCGGCGGCGGTCGTCCTGGCCAGGACCGGGCGGGCGCACTGCCCAGACCTGTCGGCGCTGGTCGAATCGGGTCCCGACGGGTCCCCCGGGCCACTGCTGCGCAAACGCCTGATCAGGCACATCGGCGGATGCGAGGTGTGCGCGGAGGGCAGGCGCAGGCACGTGTCCGCCGACCGGCTCCTCGATGCGATCCCCATCGCCTTCCCGCCGCTGTCGCTCCGCCGCGCCGTGATCGGCCAGGTGGTCGACAAGCCCGCCGTATACGGCGCCCCGATTGATCACTATCCTCCGGCCCCCCACGGACCGGCGCCTCACAGCCCAGCGGTCCGCGCGGAGCCGAGTACGCGCGGGGGCCGGGCGACACACGGCGATCCAACACCTCGGGGAGCGGCGCCGGCGCGAGGGCGGCGGGGCAACCGGCACGGCAGACGGCGCGCCGGAGGACAGCGCGGTGGACAGCGCGGTGGACAGCGCAGGTGGAACGACCGGTGGAAGGGCAAGTGGCGGCGCGGGTGGCAGGGCGTGTGGCGCGGGCGGGCACCGGCTCTGGCCGCCCTCGCGTGCGCGGTCGTGATGATCGGTGTGCTGGGGGCCGTCAGGTGGCCGGGCGGGGGCGTCGGCGGGCAGGCGGGTGACGGGTGGGTGGGGGGGCGGGAACGGTGACCCCGCCGTACGGCGTGCTCGGTCTCGGCCCGGAGGGTCTCCCGCCCACGGAGTGGTTCTCAGGGAACTCCCAGGCGGGTGCCGGGGACAGCCCGTGGGCCGGTGGCGGCGGACCCGCGACCTCTCCCGGGCCCATCGCAGGGCCCACCGCATCCCACGGGTCTTCGAGCTCTCCCGGCCCCGCCGCGGAGCCCACCGCGTCCCCTGGCCCTTCGGCCGCGCCCCGCGGCTCGTCCGGTACCACGCGCTCCCCCGAGCCGTCGCGGTCCCCCGAGCCGTCGCGGTCCCCCGAGCCGTCGCGCACGCCGAAGGCCGCGCGTACCAGCACACCCGCGAAGACCAGGGCACGAGCGCGGCCCACACGCTCTCCCACGCGGACCAGGCCCTCTCCCACGGGGACCACAAGGACCACCCCGACCACTCGGAGGGCGCCCCTGCTGTCGGCGAGTTGCCCGGGCGGGCTCGGGAAGGCGGCCGGCGGCGTGGTCACTCTGTCCGCCGGCAACGCCGCCATCTCGTGGACCGCGACCGTCCCCGACGGTGTGACGCTCCGGCCCGCCCAGGGCAGGCTCCGGGCGGGGGCAAGCGGCCGCATCACGCTGACGGTGCTGGATCCGGGCTCAGCGGGGAGCGCGCTGATCACCTTCCGTTCCGTGGGCGGAAATCCGTACTGCCGGGTTTCCTGGGACGGCGACGCGCAGGATCAGGCGCGGTCGACGGCCGAACCTACTTGACCGCCACATTAACGTTTCTCGACATTTGGGATAAGATCGTCCCTTCCGGCGAGGCTCGGTAAACCGGGGGACAAGGCAATGCGTCGCCATTGACGCATGCCTGCTGTGATTGGTCCCATAAGTGGGCCCGCCAACCGCGTCACAGTGGCCTCTACCAGCCGGGAGACCAGGAGACATGGGTAGGAATCGGACCGTTCCCGTCGTCGTCCTCGCCGTGGCCTGCGCCGTTGGAGCGGTGCTCGCACTCGCCGACATCGAGACGCCGGTCCGCATGTTCCTGACGCCGCTCTTCCTTTTCGTGGTTCCCGGGGCCGCGGTCGCCGGACTGTTGCGTGATCGTGACCCTCTCTCGGTGCTGACAGTCGGCGCGGCCGCGAGTCTGGCCGTCAACGTCGTACTCGCGGAAGCCATGCTGCTCTTCGACGCCTGGTCGCCCCGTGCCGGGGTGGCGACGGTCGGCGTGCTGAGCTTCTTCTTGTGGATCATCCGGTCGCTGTACCGGGGACAGGCATCAGCCGAACGGGGGGCAGACACGAGGTGATGACCATCCTGAACCGGACCGTACGACCGTCAGAACCCTTGGAATCCTCAGAACCCTTGGAACCGACGGTTCCCCTGTGGTACCAACGCTAGCCGCACCCTCAGTTCGCTAGCCGCACCCCTCAGTCCCTGCCCGTAAGACCGGGATGGAACTCGCCATTCCATCCAGTCGCGCCGGTCCGTCGGGGTCTCCGCTCATGACAGACCGCCCGGAAGGACATCCCGTCACATGAGTCCCGAGCACAGCGCCACCTCCCCGTTCGCCGCCCTGCGCCCGCTGCCGACTGGCGGCCGCTTCACCCCTCTTGGGCCCCACCTGGCCATCGCTCCCACGGTGAGCGTCGTCGTCCCCGCCATGAACGAGGCGGAGAACCTGCCTCACGTCTTCGCCACCCTGCCCTCCTGGATCCACGAAGTCGTCCTGGTCGACGGCCATTCGACCGACGACACCATCGCCGTCGCCCGGCGACTGCGTCCGGGACTGCGCGTGGTCAACCAGCGCGGGCGGGGCAAGGGGACCGCCCTGGCCGAGGGCTTCGCGGCCTGCACGGGCGAGATCATCGTGATGATCGACGCCGACGGCTCGACCGACGGCCGCGAGATCATCCAGTTCGTCAGCACGCTGGTGAGCGGCGCCGACTTCGCCAAGGGGTCCCGCTACATCCCCGGAGGCGGGAGCGACGACCTCACGTTCACCCGCAAGCTGGGCAACACGTTGCTGCGCACGCTGGTCAACCGCATCTACGGCACCCGCTACACCGACCTGTGCTACGGCTACAACGCCTTCTGGGCCCGCCACCTGCCGGTGCTCGACCTCGACTGCGAGGGCTTCGAGGTCGAGACGCTGATGAACATCCGCGCCGCGCGGGCAGGTCTGCGGGTCCATGAGGTGCCGAGCCACGAGCGCTGCCGCCTCTACGGCGAGAGCAACCTGAACGCGGTGCGGGACGGCCTGCGCGTCCTGCGCACGATCCTCAGGGAGCGGCGGCGCCCGACCGTGCGGCAACACGCCCCGGCCGCCGCGCAGGCGGCCGACCAGGGCGCGGCATGACGTCTCTCCCGCCACCGAGGACCTCGGTCGTCATCTGCGTTTACACCGAGGACCGCTGGGACGACATCAGGGCCGCGGTCGAGTCGGTCCGCCGCCAGAGCCGCCCGGCGTACGAACTGATCATCGTGGTGGACCACAACCCCGATCTGCACCTGCGGCTCAAGTCCGAGTACACCGACGCCGTCGTGGTGGAGAACGCCCACGAGCGCGGGTTGTCCGGCGGCAAGAACACCGGAGTGGAGACCGCGAGGGGCGACGTCGTCGCCTTCCTGGACGACGACGCGGTGGCCGACCCCGGCTGGCTGGCCGCGTTCGAGCCGGGCTTCGCCGATCCGGCCGTGGCCGGGGTCGGGGGTCTGACCCGGCCGCTGTGGGCCGTGGGCGGGCGTCCCCGCTGGTTTCCCGACGAGTTCGACTGGACGGTGGGCTGCACCTATCGCGGCATGCCCGTCGAGCGCGCCCCGATCCGCAACGTGATGGGCGGCAACGCCGCGTTCCGCAGGGAGGTCGTCGGCGAGGTCGGTGGCTTCAGCACGGGCATCGGCCGCAACGTGCAGGGGCGCAGAAGCCGCCCGCTGGGCTGTGAGGAGACCGAGTTCTGCATCCGGCTGTCGCAGCGGCGGCCGGGGTCGGTGCTGCTGTTCGAGCCCGGCGCGGCCATCGGGCACAAGGTCTCCGCCGAGCGGGCGCGGTTCGCCTACTTCCGGTCCCGGTGCTACGCCGAGGGCCTGTCCAAGGCGATCGTCACGAGCAGCGTCGGCGCGGGCGACGGGCTGTCCAGCGAACGTGACTACACCTTCAGGACGCTGCCGCTCGGCGTGCTGCGCGGCCTGGGCGACGCCGTACGCGGCGACCTCGCGGGCCTGGGCCGCGCGGCCGCGATCGTGATCGGACTGGCCTGGACGACCTGGGGCTACCTGGTCGGCGGCCTGCGCCTCAGGATCCGCCCATGACGAGAATCCCCATCCTGATGTACCACTCGGTGTCGGACCGGCCGACGGCCGAGACCCGCCCCCTGGCCGTACGCCCGGGGGACTTCGCCGAGCAGCTCGGCTACCTGCGGGACGCGGGGTTCACGCCGCTCACCGTGGCCGACCTGGTGGCGTCGCTGCACGGCACGGGCCCCGGGCTGCCCGACCGGCCGGTGGTGATCACATTCGACGACGGGTACGCCGACTTCCACGAGGAGGCGCTTCCGGTGCTCGACCGGCTGGGCTTCCCGTCCACGGTCTTCCTCACCAGCGGCTGGGTCGCGGACGCCGGTTCCGAGGCCGCGGGCCGTCCGCTCGGCCGGACGTTGTCGTGGAGCCAGGCCCGCGAAGCGGCCGAGCACGGCGTGGAGATCGCCGGGCACAGCCACAGCCATCCGCAGCTCGACCAGATCGGCGATCACGAGCTGCGGCAGGAACTCCGCCGTAACAAAGCGCTGCTCGAAGACCGTCTCGGTCGGCCGGTGACCACCATGGCCTACCCGTACGGCTATTCGAGCGCCCGGGTACGCAGGGAGGTGCGCAGGGCGGGGTACTGGGCGGCCTGCGCGGTGAGCAACGCGATCGCCGCCGACCGCCACGACCTGCTGGCCATTCCCCGGCTCACGGTGAGCCGGACGACCACGATGGCCAGATTCTCGCTGGCGGTGCGGGACCGGGGCGTTCCTCTCGTCTACCTCAAGGAGCGCACGCTGACCAAGGGATACGCCGTGATCCGCCGCACGAGGTACGGCCTGCGCAAGATTGCCACTCGCCAGTAACAATCACGCGTCACGAGGTGTCAGCCCCGGCGCATAAGGGGAGAAACCAGGGCGATCGAGGATTGAGGGGGCACAGTGGCCCACGCATGGATGCCCGGCGCCAGCCGAATTCCCGCTCCCGAGGACTCCGGCCCCATGATCGGGGGAGTTCCGAGGGCCGTCTGGTTTATCTGGCCGACCGACCCTCTCGCGGTCTCGGCCAAGTCCGCCGCCCAACGCATGATCCAGCTCGGGTGCCCGGTCCACCTGGTCTGGAACCCCGTCACCGGCGAGATCGCCCAGTCGCTGCCCCCCACTCGCGCGGCCCGCGGACTGCCGGGCGAACGGGGACGTGAGGGCAGGGTGTGCGTGCAGATCCGTGTGCTCGGCTCGGTGGAGCGGCCCTTCACCGACGGAAAGATGGACGGCCTGGACGACATCCTGACCTGGCTGGACTCCTGGCGGGTGCCCAGGCGCTGGCCGGCCGGTCCTCCCCTGCCCCCGCCGCACTCGCTGGCGGCCGAGCGCAGCCGCCGCCTCTGGGCGCGCGGCGGCCACTTCGGCCATTCGCAGGTGCCGGGGACGGTCGAGGGCGACCCCGGCGGCATCGACGTGCACCGGATCACCGGTGAGAGCGTGCCCACGTTCGAGGTGCCCCGCCCGCGTGAGGAGTTCCGCCTGCTGGAACGGGCCTTCTGAACGGGTCTTCCGGACGGCTCTTCTGAGCGGCTCTTCTGAGCGGCTCTTCTGAGCGGCTCTTCTGAGCGGCTCTTCTGAGCGGCTCTTCTAAAGGTCCGGCAGCAGTTCGCGGATGACGGCGCAGCCGCGCCTGACGCCGTCGAGCGAGGCGGAGCCGTACCCCAGGACGAGACCGTGGGCGCGGACCGGCCCGTGGTGGTGGCGAGCGGTGGTGTCCAGCAGCACGCCCCGCGTCCGCGCCTCCTCCACGAGCGGGCCGACCGTACCCGCCGGCAGCTCGACGAGGACGTGCAGGCCGGCGGTGTCGCCCTTCACCAGCGGCCCCAGGATCTCGACGACGGCCGCCCTGCGCCGCGCGTACTCCAGTCGTGTCCGGCGCAGGTGCCGGTCCAGGTCCCCGCGCTGGAGCAGGGTCAGGACGGCCCGCTGCACCGGGCCGGACGTACGGTCGCCGAGCAGCTTCCTGCGCGCGGCGATCCTCGCGAGCGGTTCCGGCGCGGCCACCAGCCAGCCGAGCCCGACGTCCGGGCTCAGCGACTTGGACAGGGTGCCGAGCAGCACGACCCGGGCGGGGTCGAGACCGTACAGCGCGGGCAGCGGCGCGACGTCGTACCGGAACTCCGCGTCGTAGTCGTCCTCCACGATGATCGCACCGGTACGGCGGGCCCAGGCGAGGAGCCGCTCACGCCGGGAGATGGGCAGCCGTCCGCCGAGCGGGAACTGGTGCGCCGGGGTCGTGTAGAGGACGTCCAGGTCGTCGGGCAGTTCCTCCACGATCACCCCCTGATCGTCCACCGGGCAGGGGACGATCTCGGCTCCACGCGCCCGGAACACGTTCCTGGCGATCCGGTAGCCGGGCTCCTCCACGCCCGCGCGGGCGCCGGGCGCGAGCAGGGACGCGGCGACGAGATCGAGCCCGTGCCCGGTGCCCCGGGTGACCAGCACGTTCCCGGGACCCGCGGGTACGGCCCGCGCCCGTCGGAGGTGGTCGGCGAGCAGCGCGCGGAGGTCGGCATGCCCGAGGTGGTCGAGGGTGTCCCCGAGCGGCAGGTCCCCCGCGCGCCGCCAGGCCCGCCGCCAGGCGGCCACGTCGTGGCCGAGCACCCACGGTCGCCCGGGCCGCAGGTCCACCAGGCCGGGGTCCATCGGGCCGGGGTCCATCGGGCCGGGGTCCGTCACGCCCGCGTGAGCCACGGGATCCGGGCGGACCGTGGCCCCCGTCACCGGATCGGGAAATGTCGTGATATCCGCGACGTACGTGCCGGAGCCGCGCCTGCCGTCGAGCCAGCCCTCGGCGTACAACTGCTGGTAGGCGTCGGTCACGACGGTACGGCTGACGCCGAGCAGGGCGGCCAGGCCACGACTGGAGGGCAGGCGCTCCCCCGCCCTCAGCGCCCCGTCGCGCATGGCCTGGCGGAGCTGGTCGGCCGTCTGTACGGCGAGCGCCACGGGTGAGCGCCGGTCCACGGCCAGCGGAAGGTCGGTGTGCGCCCGCAAAGTGGTCTTCCGTTCCTCTCAGGAAGTGGCCATGTTCACCGGTCCACTCGGCTTCTAACGTAACGGACATGCTTTCCACCACACCCCGGACCGTCCTTAACCGGTCCAAGCAGCGAGCCCGTACCGACCGCGCCGACCTGCACGCCGTCCTGGACGCCGGGATGATCTGCCACCTGGGCGTCCTGGTGGACGGGGCACCGATGGTGATCCCCACCGGATACGGCCGGATCGGCGAGACGCTCTACCTGCACGGGTCCACGGGGGCCTCCTCACTGCGCGGCGCGCTCGCGTCGCAGGTCTGCGTGACGGTCACCCACCTGGACGGGATCGTGCTGGCCAGGTCGGCGTTCCACCACTCCGTGAACTACCGCTCGGCGATGATCTACGGCCCGGCCCGGGAGGTCGAGGACCCGGGCGAGCGCCTCGACGGCCTGCGCGCGATCACCGAGCAGCTGGCGCCCGGCCAGTGGGACGTGGTCCGGCCGCCCAGCCGGAAGGAACTGGCCGCGACGACCGTACTCGCCCTCTCTCTCGAGGAGGCGTCCGTCAAGGTACGGCAGGGGCCGCCGGTGGACGACGAGGAGGACTACGACCTGCCGGTCTGGGCGGGGGTGCGGCCGTTGCTGGTCTCCTGGGGAGCCCCCGAGCCCGACCCTCGACTCGCACCCGGCATCCCTGTTCCCGCGCACCTCAGCCACACGCCATAGGGGCTTCGTGAGTGAATTTCACGACTTTTGCGTTTATTTCGTGATCAATCACTAAGCTACGGTCTCGTCATGGGCCGATGAGGAGACCGGATGTACGGGCAGACGGGCGCCTGGAGTGCCCCCGGATATACCGAGATACGTGAGCTTGGCACGGGGGGCGGCGGGCGTGTCGTCCTCGCCAGGCACGACGCCGACGGCATACCGGTGGCGATCAAGTACCTTTCCGGGGAGCTGCGCTCCGACCTCAACTTCGTCGGCAGGTTCCGGCACGAGGCGCACCTGCTCGCCCTCATGGAACCCAGCCCGCACGCCGCCCGCTTCTACGAGTACATCGAGGCGCCGCACGGCGCCGCCATCGTCATGGAGCTCGTGGACGGCGTGTCGCTGCGCACGATGCTGCGCTCGGAAGGGCCGACCGGGCCGGAGGCGGCCCTCGCCGTACTGAAGGGCTCGCTGCTCGGGCTGGCCGCCGCGCACGCCATCGGGGTGGTCCACCGCGACTACAAGCCCGAGAACGTGATGGTCGAGGCCGACGGCATGAGCAAGCTGGTCGACTTCGGCATCGCCGCGCGGGCCGGCGAAGGGGTGAGCGCCTCCGGCACGCCGCCGTACATGGCCCCGGAGCAGTGGTCGGGCAGCCCGGCGAGCCGGGCCACCGACGTGTACGCCGCCGCCGTGGTCTTCTTCGAGTGCCTCACCGGCACCCGTCCCTTCCGGGCGCAGAGTTTGCCCGCGCTCGCCCGCCAGCATCAGTCCACGCCTCCCCCGGTCGAGGAGGTGCCCCACGCGCTCCAGGGGCTGATCGAGCGCGGCATGGCCAAGAACCCGGCCGACCGGCCGCCCTCGGCCGAGGCGTTCCTGCGGGAGCTGGAGTCCGTCGCCACCGAGGCGTACGGCCCGGCGTGGGAGGAGCGGGGACGGCGCCGCCTCGCGGCGCTCGCCGGCCTCCTGCTCCCGTTCTTCCCGCTGACCGAGGAGGCGCCCGAGGCCAGTACGGCTCTCGCCGAGACGCACCTCGGCGGCAGCGCCCTCACCAAGGTCAGCGTCAGGATCGGCCTGGTGGCGGTCTCCCTGGCGGTGGTCGCCGGAGGCACCGCCGCGCTGGTCGGGTCGTTCAGCGGCGCCACGCTGCAGGCGGGGACGACGATCGAGACGCCCGGCCGGACGCCCAAGGATCTCGGGATCGTCGACGAGGAGACCGCGGATCCCCAGACGGCCGAGCCCGAGGTGTCGCCGTCGCCGAAGGCGTCGAAGTCGCCCTCCCCCTCCCCTTCGCCCAGCCCCGCGTCGGCGACCACGAGCGCCCCGCCGGTGGCCCCGACGGCGAAGCCCTCGCCGAGCAGGAAACCGACCCCGGCCCGGACGCCGACGTCCAGGCCGACTCCCCGGCCGAGCCGGTCGACGCCGGAGCCGGACGACACGGTCAACATCCCCGACCTGCCGACGGGAACGTCCACGCCGACCCGGCCGCAGACTCCCACGACCACCGCGCCGACGTCCTCCCCGACGGACACGGTCCGGCCCACGGAGACCTCGACGACCACGGAGCCGCCCCGGATCACCTCGGAGCCGGTGCCGTCGGCCCCCGCGTCGGTCCCGATGGCGGCGTTCGCCCTCGGCCTGGTGACGACCGGGCTCGTTCCCGCCACACTTGCCGTGAAGAGGATGACGGGACGGCACCGGAGGCGGCGATAGATGGATGACGGCGGTTCCATCGCGGGGCACCGGCTGACCGGACGCGCCCGATCAGGCGAGCTCGGCACCTGGAGCGAGGCGATCTCTCCCGAGGGAACGCCGTCGGGCGTGCTGCGGTTCGACCCCGGGCTGGTCGCCGCACCGGCCGCCCGCGAGCGGCTGGTCGCCGCGGTGAGCGCCGACCGCCGCCTGTGGCAGGCCGGGCAGGCCGGGCAGGCCGGTCTGCTCCCCGTCGTGGACCTCGTCACCGCCCGCGGTGACATCTGGCTCGTCACCGGGCGTGGCGCCATGCCCGTGGTCGCCGACCTGCTCGCCCAGGGCGGGCCGCCTCCCGGCCCCGGCGGGGTGGCGACGATCCTGATGGACACCGCCCAGACCCTGCTGGCCGTACACGCGGCCGGGCTCGCCCACGGCGCGGTGCACCCCGGCACGATCGTGATCGGTGAGGACGGTTCGGCCCTGCTGGCCGAGCGCGGGCTGCTCGAGGCGCTGCGCGGGGAGCCCGCGTCACCGGAGGGGGACATCACGGCCTGGGTCGCGCTCGCCCGCGGCCTCGCGGCGAGCTGGGCGGACGGCCCGGCGGCCGCCCTGTTCGACCAGGCCGCGTCCGCCGCGGCGGCCCGCGGGCTCGCCGCCGCCCGCGACACCCTCGTCGCCGGGCGCGACCTGCTGCCCCAGGGGTTCACGACCAGGGACCAGCTGATCCGTACGCTGCACTGGTGGTCGGCCTCCGCCGTCCCCACCGCCCCCGCTCCCGGTACGGCACCGCCCGCCAGGGAGACCACCGGGGAGGCCGTCACCCTGCTGCGGCTCCCGGACCCCGCGCCCGGTACGGCGGCTCCCACCGACGTGGTCATGCGGTTCGGTCCCGGCGTGCCGACGGAGACGACGGCGGCGCAGATCTGGCGCTCCGGCGCCACCACGCAGTTCGCCGAGGAGACGGGCCGTGATCGAACGCCCGGCCGGCGGAACGGGCGGCGGGCCAGGCGCGGGGCGTGGGCGGGATCGCTGCTGCTCGCCATGCTCCTCGCCGTGGTCATCCTGTGGTTGCGCTTCCAGCCCGCCACCGAGGTGCTCGTCCAGAAGGTGGACGTGCGCGGTCCCAAGAAGGCGGTCGCCTGCGACGGCACGGCGATGCTGGTCGGCACGGTCACGACCAACGGCGGCGCGGGCAGCATCCGCTACGTCTGGGTGCGCAGCGACGGGGTGCGGATGACCGAGCGGGAGCAGAAGGTGCTCTCGGGGGACACGTCGGTGAAACTTCCACTGCGCTGGCAGGTGACGGGTTCCGGCGATTTCAAGGGCGTGGCCACGCTGCGGGTCCTGTCGCCGACCTCTTCGGGAAAGCCGCTGCAGGACAAGGCGTCCTTCTCTTATCGGTGCTGATCAGTGGCGATCGCGATTTGACCTCTCTTTCACGTGTTCTCACAGGAACATCGGAGATAACTGACGTTTTCTGGCAATCTCATGATGAGTTCCGGGATTGCTAATGTGGCCCGCATGACGACGACGCCCGCCGGCTGGTACCCCGATCCGTACGGCTCTCCCCAACTGCGGTGGTGGGACGGTTCCCAGTGGACCGACGCCACGCACGCGACGGAGCAGCAGGGCGGTTACCAGCAGCAGCCCGGCGGCCAGCAGCAGGGCGGTGAGCAGCTGTGGGGCCCCTCGCCGCAGACGGCGCAGCTTCCCGTTCCCGACTTCGGGGCACAGCCGCCGAAGTCGTCGTCCCCCTGGCCGTGGCTGCTCGGCGGGCTCGCGGTCGTCGTGGTGCTCGCCGTGGTGGCGGTCGCCGGGCTGTTCGTCGTCCGGACCCAGACCGACGGCGCGGTCGCCAAGCCCGGCACGGAGATTACGGAGCCGCCGCTCGATCGCACGGTCCCCCCGCAGGAGACCGAGTCGCCCCCGCCCCAGCAGCAGCTCACCGAACTGCCGCAGCCGTCCGGAGGCCGGATCTCCGACGCGGTGACAGGGCTGTCGTACGCCTACCCGGGCCAGCCGTGGATCGTCCCGAAGGCCGCGGAGGTCAACAACCCGAACAACGTGAAGATGCCGGTGTGGTCGAGCGGCTACCAGGCACTCTCCCAGCAGAACTTCGACGGCCAGAACAGCGACTGGGTGGCCTCCGTCTACACGGCGCCGCTGCCGTCGTACTTCCCGTACAGCGGCACGCAGGATCTGCGGAACCTCACCGGCGCGGTCCTGGTGGCGTACGAGCAGGACTTCTACTCTCCCCAGCACGTACGGAAGATCCTGAGCAACAAGGCGATCAAGGTGAGCGGCCGCGACGCCTGGATCACCGAGTTCGAGATGGACTTCAGCGAGGAGTCCAAGCGCAACGGCTGGAAGTGGAAGACCGAGAAGGGTGCGTTCATCCTGGTGGATCGTGGTGAGGGCATGCAGCCGGCCATGCTCTACGCCTCCGTGCCTGACAATCTCGACCAGTCGGTGCTCCAGCGGGTGGTGGACTCCCTCCAAGTGAGTTGAACGCCCTACTACGCTGGGTCTCATGACTGACCTGCTGGTCTGGATCGACTGTGAGATGACCGGGCTCGACCTCGGCCGTGACGCGCTCGTCGAGGTGGCCTGTATCGTCACCGACGGCGAGCTGAACCAGCTTGACGAGGGCGTGGACATCGTCATCAAGCCCCCGCCCGAGGCGCTGGCCCAGATGTCCGAGGTGGTCCGGGAGATGCACACCGCCTCCGGCCTGTTGAACGCGCTCCCCAGCGGGGTGACGCTGGCCGAGGCGGAGACCATCGTGCTGGAGTACATCCGCTCCCATATCGGCGAGCCGAAGAAGGCGCCGCTCTGCGGCAACTCCATCGCCACGGACCGTTCGTTCATCGCCAGGGACATGCCGCTCGTGGACGGGTTCCTGCACTACCGCATGATCGATGTCTCCTCGATCAAGGAACTTGCCCGCCGGTGGTACCCCCGCGCCTACTTCGCCTCCCCGGAGAAGCAGGGCGGCCACCGGGCGCTGGCGGACATCACCGAGAGCATCCGGGAGCTGCGCTACTACCGCGCGGCCGTGTTCGTGCCGCATCCGGGCCCCGACACCGCCACCGCCCGCGAGGTCGCCGAGGCGATTTCCACCCAGTGACGGCGATCCGCGCCATCCTCCGTGCGCGGCACGGCATGACGACTCCGAAATACCGCTACACTTTTCTCGTACGCCGCTGAGAGCGGCGGACATGGTGGGTGTAGCTCAGCTGGCAGAGCGCCAGGTTGTGGTCCTGGATGTCGTGGGTTCAAGTCCCATCACTCACCCTGTGAAGACGGCCGGTCCGAAAGGACCGGCCGTCGGCTTTTCCCCCAAAGGTGGATTGGGGGCGTTATGCTCGCTCTCAACCGCTACGCCGGAAGCGCGGGGGGCCTCGGCGATCTTGAGTCTGCCCGGGAGGCCGGATGAGAGTCGACGACCGCACCCAGACGAGTCTGAGCAAACGCGAGGCCGAGGTCATGGACCTGATCGCCGTGGGGCATTCCAACGGGGAGATCGCCCAGCGGCTGTTCCTCAGCGAGAAGACGGTCAAGAACCACGTCAACCGCATCTACGCCAAGCTCGGGGTCGAGTCGCGGAACGCGGCGATCAACCACTGGCGCGACTCGACCGACTCCTGAGCCCTGCGGGTCCGCCCCCGCTCAGCTCCCCCGCTCAGCTCGGGGTGAGGACCTGCCTGAGGCGGGCCAGGCCGTACTCCAGCTCGTCCGGCTGCACCGACAGCGCCGGGCGGAGCCGTATCGACCGTTCTCCTGACGGCAGGACCAGCACTCCGGTCTCGTCCTCGTCGCGCAGCCGCGCGATCACGGCCGCCCGGTCGGGCACGTCGAAGGCGCACATCAGGCCGCGTCCACGGGCGTTGGTGACCAGGCCCTCGGCCTCCAGCGTCTGGAGGCCGGACAGCAGCTTCTCCCCCAGGATCGCCGCCTTCGGGATCAGCTCGTCCCGCTCGATGATCTCCAGCATCCGGCGCGAGCGGACCATGTCGACGAGCCCGCCGCCCCAGGTGGAGTTGATCCGGCCGCTCACGTTGAAGACGTTGTCGGGGATCAGGTCCACCCTGCGTCCGGCCATCACCCCGCCCACCTGGGCCTTCTTGGCGAAGACCACGATGTCGGGCGCCAGGCCGAGCTGCTGGTACGCCCAGGAGGTGCCGGTCAGCCCGACGCCGGTCTGGACCTCGTCCATGACGAACAGCGCGTCGTTCTCGTGGCAGAGGGCCTGCATCGCCTGGAGGAACTCGGGACGCATGTGGTTGTCCCCGCCCTCGCCCTGGATGGGCTCGGCGATGAAGCAGGCGATGTCGTGGGCGTTGCGGGCGAACGCGTCCCGCGCCTGCGCGAGCGCCCGCTCCTCGGCCGCCTCCACGTCACCGAAATGGACGGCCGGCACGTCGATCCTCGGCCAGGGGAACTTGGGGAAGCGGTCGGTCTTCACCGGATCGGTGTTGGTGAGGGAGAGCGTGTAGCCGCTGCGGCCGTGGAAGGCGCGGGTGAGGTGGAGGACCTTGGTGCCGAGGCCGGGATGGCGGCCGTGGGCCTCGTTCCAGCGGCTCTTCCAGTCGAAGGCGCACTTCAGGGCGTTCTCGACGGCGAGCGCGCCACCCTCGACGAAGAACAGGTGGGGCAGGTCGGGGTCGCCGAGTACCCGGTGGAAGGTCTCGGCGAACTCGGCGAGGTGGGTGGTGTAGAGGTCGGGGTTGGCGGGCTTGTTCGCGGCCACACGCGCGAGCAGGGCCATGAACGCGGGGTCGTCGTCGAAGGGGTTCATCCCCAGCGGCGACGAGGCGAAGAACGTGTAGAAGTCGAGATATCTCCGGCCGTCACGCGCGTCGACCAGCCAGGAGCCCGCGCTCCTGTCGAGATCGAGCACCAGCCGGAAACCGTCGACGAGCAGGTGCCGGGCAAGGACTTCGTGCACGGCGTTCGGGTCCATGTCGCCTCCACATTGAGCCGGGACAACACGATTCCCTCACAAGCGGTGTCAAATGTGAAGACTTTCCCGCTAGCTGACCGTCCTGGAGAACGTTTTACTACCGCCTTGCTACAACGCACGGAGGAACCGCGCGGCGATCGGCACCGCGGCGTTGCGCCCGGTGCCGCCGTGCTCCACGAACACGGCGAACGCGAGGTCACCCCGGTAGCCGATGAACCACGCGTGATCCGCTCCTCCCTGCCAGTCCTCGGCGGTGCCGGTCTTGCCGGAGACGCCGTCGGGCAGCTCCGACCCGGCCGCGGTTCCCTCGGTCGTCACCGCGCTCATCAGCGCGCGCAACCCGGTCGCCGCCTCACCGCTCAGCGGCACGCTCGCGGGCTGGGCGTGCCCCTCGATCCGCTCCGCCGTGTCGGCGGGGAGCAGCCGCGGCGGCCGCCAGGAGCCGCTCTGCACCGCCGCCGCGACCGTCGCCATGCACAGCGGGCTCGCCTCCACCGTGCCCTGCCCGAACGAGTCCTCCGCGAGCGCGTCGGAGTTCTCGGGCCGCTTGAGGCTGCCGCAGGTCCCGCCGACACCCGTGGCGAGGCGGGCGCCGAAGCCGAAGGCACCCGCCTGTTCCACCAGTTTGTCGGCGCTCACCATCTGGACCGCGAGCCGCGCGAACGTGGTGTTGCACGACAGCGCGTACGCCTGGCGGAGCATGACGCTCCCGTGGTCCTTGTCCTGGTAGTTGTCGATCGTCCGCCCGTTGGGGATCGTGTAGGTCGCCGGGCAGGGCACCTGCGAGTCGGCGGTCAGCCCGGCGTCCAGCAGCGCGGCGGCGGTGACCGTCTTGAAGGTGGAGCCGGGAGCGTACTTGCCGGTGAACGCGCCCTTGCCGCCCAGCCGGTCGGCGACCGCGACCACCTCGCCGGTGGAGGGCCGCACCGCGACGATCGCGGCCGGCTGCTGGACCGGGTCCAGGGCGCGGGCGGCGGACGCCTGGGCGAACGACTCGATCGTGGTCCGGGTCCCCTCCTGCTTGTCCACGCGTCTCTCCAGCATGACCCTGGGCTCCTGCCCGGGGTTCCTGAGCTCGACGGTCCACCCCACCTTCGTGCCGGAGGGCGGCTGCGGGATCCTCATCGCGAGATCCGAGAGGTACGGCTCGGCGTAGTTCTCGTGCGGGAACGGCTGCCCCTCCTTGGTGAGGAACCGCGCACCGGACACCGGCTGGTCGATCCGGACCAGTTCGCCTCCTTCGACCAGGTCCGGATGCATCACCGAGGGGGTCCAGAGGACCTTCCAGGTCAGATCCCGTACGGCCAGGCGCAGCGTCGAGGCGAAGTCCCAGGTGCCGCCGTATCCGTCCACCTTCCGCGCGCCGGTGAAGCTCACCTCGGCCGTGTCCTGGCCGGTCATGGTGAGATCGCCCGGCGTGAGCCGGACGATCCGGGCGGAGACGGCGTCGTCGAGCTGCCGGTGCCGGTCGGCGAAGTCGTCGGGCGGCTCGTCCACGAGCTCGCGCATCGACTCGTAGTCGCCGATCGCCCAGTCTCGCAGGTAGGTGTCGGCCGTCTCCCTCGGCGTGCCCTCGACCCGCTGCTCCGCCGGCGACGGTGACGAGGGCGGCGTCGGCGTCGGCCTGAACACGAGCTGCGTGGGGTCACCGGCCCCGGCCTCGTCCCTCCCCGACAGGACGAGGCCCGTGACACTCGTGACGATGATGGTGACGACCACGCCGACGAGGGCGAGCAACGCCCGTCTGCGCATACGGTTTCTCCTGGGGGGTCGGAGTGCTCCCCTCGATATACCACGCATAGGGGGCAAAGGGTGCAAGAACCGGTCCAGGGCCGCTATCCGGTGACATTCGGCGAGGTGGAGCTGCTGCGCGACCTCGACCGGCCGGACGGGTGGATGCTCGTGATGAGCGGCGTCGCCCAGTCGTACGTGGACCTGGCCGATCCGACCTACCTCGACTTCGACTACGTCCGGCTGATGGCGGAGGTGATCGGCTGCCTCCCCGAGGGGCCGCTCGACACCGTGCACGTCGGCGGCGGGGCGTGCACGCTGCCGCGCTACCTGGCCGCGACCCGGCCGGGCTCGCGGCACATCGTGGTCGAACCGGACGCCGGGCTGGTCCAGCTCGTCCGCGACCAGCTCCGGCTGAAGTCGGTGCCCCGGTTGAAGGTACGCGTCCTCGACGGCCGCGCGGCGGCCGCCGGGCTGAACGACGCGTCAGCGGACCTGTTCGTGCTCGACGCGTTCTCCGGCGCCGTCATGCCCGCCGAGCTCGCCACCGCGGAGTACATGGCCGAGGTGGCGCGCATCCTCCGGCCGGACGGCACGCTGCTGATCAACGTGGCGGACGGCAAGGGCCTGCCGTTCGCCAGGCGGCTGCTCGCCACCGTGCTGGGCGCGTTCCGCCACGTCGTGCTGCTCGCCGAGCCGGGCATCCTGCGCGGCCGGCGCTTCGGGAACCTGATCGTGGCGGCGTCGGCGGCCGAGCTGCCCGTCGGCCCGCTCACGCGCCGGGCCGCGGGCGGCCTCACCCAGGCCAGGTGCCTGTACGGGAAGGAGCTGACGAACTTCGTCGCCGGCGCCGCCCCGATCCGCGACGGCGAGCCGGTCGTCTCGCCGGTGCCGCCGCCGGGCCTCTTCGACTGACGGCAGACCGGAGATCAGCTCGCCCCGCGCGCGGTCACGATCTCGTCGATGCGGGCGGCCAGCGTGTGGTCGAGGTCGGTCAGGCCGCCCGCGTCGTGTGTGGTGAGCGCGAGGTGCAGGGTGCGCCACCTGATGTCGATGTCGGGGTGGTGGTTCATCGCCTCCGCCTGCTCCGCGATGTCGTCGACGATCGCGATGGCCGTACGGAAGTCGGGGGCGGTCACGGTCCTGCGGATCGTCTCGCCGTCACGGTGCCAGTGGGGTGACTGCCGCTCAGTTGACTCGCTCATGCCTCCAGGACATCACGAGACCCTGGGGACGCGCTATTTGAGCGCGCCCGCGGTCAGCCCCGACTGGATCTGCCGCTGGAAGACGATGTAGACGATCAGCATCGGGATGATCGCCATGCTCAGCGCCGCGAACAGCCCCGCCCAGTCGGCCTCGTAGCCGGCGTTGGTGGAGATGTTGGCGACGCCCTGGGTGATCAGCCACTTGTCCTGGGCGTCTCCCGGCAGCAGCACGATCGGCAGCAGGTACTGGTTCCACTGGCCGAGCACGTTGAAGATCGTGATGCTGATCAGGCCGGGTTTGGCCATCGGCATCATGACCTGGAAGAACGTACGCGTGTGCGAGGCGCCGTCCATCATCGCGGCCTCGGCCACCGAGGTCGGCAGCGTCTTGAAGAACGCCGTCAGGAAGAACACCGAGAACGGCAGCGAGTACGCGACGTAGACGATGATCACACCGGTGTGCGTGCCGAGCAGTCCGAGATTCTTCACGGTGAGGAACAGCGGGACCAGCGCGAGGAAGACGGGGAACGACAGGCCCGAGACGAACAGCAGGTAGATCACCTTGCTGCCGAAGAACCGGTACCGGGCCAGCACGTACGCCGCCATCGAGCTGAGCAGCATCGTGAAGAAGGTGGCCACCGCCACCACGAGGATGGTGTTGATCATGTACTGGCCGATGTGGGCCTTGGCCCAGGCCCGGCCCCACGCGTCCCAGTGGAAGTTCGCCGGCAGCCCCAGGGGGTGATCGCCGAAGATCTCCGTGTTGGTCTTGAAGGAGCCGAGGAACGTCCAGACGATCGGATAGATCACCAGGATCGCCCACACGGCCAGGGCCAGGTGCGAAAGAGCGCCGAAGACGCCGACCTGGCCGCCACGTCGCTGCGGGGGACGTGCCATGTCTAGAACTCGATCCTCTCGCGCCGGGTGACCCGCAGGGTGAGAGCGGCGAACGTCAGGGTCAGGAAGAACAGGGCGACGCCCATCGCGGATGCGTAGCCGTACTTGGAGAAGGTGAACGCCTGGCGCCAGATCTCCAGCGGCAACACCGTGGTCGCGTTGTCGGGGCCGCCCCGGTCCACGGAGAGGACCTGGACCAGGGCGAACCCGTCGAACGCGGCGATGCCGAGATAGACCCAGCCGACCTGGAGCGTGTCCCAGAGCAGCGGCAGGGTGATCTTGAAGAAGAGGGTGAACCGCCCCGCGCCGTCCAGCGCCGCCGCCTCGAACACGTCCTGCGGAATGGACGACATCCCGGCGGAGAAGAGCACCACGTAGAACCCGACGGCCTGCCAGACCATCACGCCGATGATCGTCCACAACGCGAGGTCGGGGTTGATCAGCCAGCCCACGGGATCGATCCCCACGGCCCCGAGCGCGCTGTTGAGCACGCCGCTCTTGTCCGGGCTGAGGATCGCCTGGAACAGTACGCCGACGATGGCGACGGCGAGGACCTGCGGGAAGAAGAACACGATCTTGTAGAAGGCCGCCCCGGGAACGCCGGTGCGCCGCCCGTTCCGCTGCCCGCCCCCGACGTTGAGCAGGAACGAGAAGAACAGCGCGATGGCGATGGTGGCCAGCGGCATGACGAGCAGCAGCAGCCCGTGATGGCGCACCGCCGGCCAGAAGGCACCGTCGTCGAACAGCTTCGTGAAGTTCTCGAAGCCGATGTAGTCGAAGTTCGGCGAGATGCCCTTCCAGTTGGTCAACGCGATCTGGAACGCCTGGATGTACGGCCCGACCACGAAGACGGCATAGAGGACCAGCGGCGCCGCGAGGAAGGACAGGATGAACCCGTACCTTCTCAGCGCCATCGGGGACGGGGCGTGCGCCAGCTTGCCATGCCGCATGGGATCACGCGGTCCGCTTCTGCTTGGTGATCGAGCTGTCGGCCTTGGTCTTGTCCGCGGCCTTCTGCATGTTGGCGCAGAACTGGTCGGCGGTGATGCGGCCGAACATGAGCGCGTTGGTCTGCTTGCGCAGCTCGGTCTCCAGCTCCTTGTACCACTGCTCGAAGTTGGACCAGGTCACCACGTTGGCGCCGGCGGCGTTCTGCGCGGCGACCACGCTCTCGACGCCGGGCGAGAGGGTGAGGCCCTCGGTGGCGCCGACCACGACGGTGAGGCTCTTGGTCTTCTCGGTGAAGGACTTGGCGGCTTCCTTGGAGAGCATGACCCGCATGTACTCCAGACCGCCGTTGACGTTCTTGCCCTTGGCGGCGAGGACGAACGGCTCGCTGGCCACGGCCCGGATCGCCCCGTACGGCATCGCGTCCGACGCCCCGACCGACGGGGTCGCCGCCATGGCGTACTCGAACGTGGCCGGGGTGTCCTTGGCCTGCTCGGACTCCAGCCAGGAGCCGGAGGGGTAGAGCGCGACCTTGCCCTGGTTCTGCTGGGTCTGGACCTGGGTGTGGATCAGGCCCTCGTAGGACTTGTCCATGTACTTGCCGATCTCGGCCCAGGCCGCGGCCGCCTGCTTGACCGCGTCGTTGGTCCAGGCGCCGTCGACGAGGTTGTCGATGTCGATCAGGACCTGGTTGCCGGCGATCTTCGCGGCGGTGATCAAGATCATCCAGTACTGGTAGTACGAGGCGTTCTTGCCCGCGTACGCGTACGGGGTCATGCCCTTCGCCTTGATCTGGTCGGCGAGGGTCTTGAACTCGTCGAACGTCTTCGGCGGTGTCCAGCCCTCCTTCTCGAAGAGCTTGGCGTCGTACCACAGCCCGTAGGCGGTGAAGACGTAGTTGAGGATGTACGGCTTGGCGGGGTCACCGGCCAGGCCGGACTCGATGGTGCCGGGGACGATGGTGTCCTTGACCTTCTTGCTCGGGTCGTCGATCGACGGCGCCTCGAACAGCGGGGTGAGGTCGAGGAGCTGGCCCGCGGCGACGAGCGAGCCGGTGTCGAGGTTGTCGGTGCCGGAGTTGTTCACGACGTCGGGCACGTCGCCGCTGGCGAAGCGCGGGGTGAGGGTCTGGGCGATCGTCTGGATGCCCTGGTGGGTGATCTTCGCCTTCGGGAACTCCTTGACGTACAGCGGCTCGTGCGACTGGGTCGCGTACTCGTCGCTGTAACCGCCCTTGAAGATCACCACTTCGAGGGGAGCGTCGGCCTTGACGCCGAACGGGTTGGTCTCCGACTTCGCCGCGCCGGCGGCGGCGGAGGGGGTCGGCTCCGAGGAGCCGCCTCCGGACGTGGCGCAGGCGCTGAGCAGGCCGGCCGCGGGGCCGGCGACGAGTGCGGTGAGGCCGATGCGGTGCATCATCTGGCGGCGGGTGATCTCGCGAGGCGTGTTGGTCATCCAACTCTCCCGGGGGGGGACAATTAGGAAAGTTTCCTAAACGATTGCTGGAACGTACGGCGAGCCGCCAAGCGCGTCAAGGGTCCCTGGTCGGTCTAGACCAATCTGTGATCCGACTGCGACGTCCCGTGCCCGACTATCGGAGGGTATATCGATGTTTAAGCAGCTAAAAGGCCCTATCAAAAGTCGGATGATGGGATCTAGCTGGTATAGACCGGAGTGCGATATCGCGGCTGATCACCTAAATTGGCGGCATGTGGGATCTTCGCCGGGAATTGTGTGAGTACGGCCGTAGAGCCGCCGATCTGGGGTTGGTCATCGGGACCTCCGGCAACCTCAGCGTCCGGGAGGGAGACCTGGTCGCGGTCACCCCCTCCGGCGTGGCCCTCGACCGGCTCAGACCGGAGGACTGCCCGATCGTGGACATCGAGGGCCGCCTCGTCGAGGGCGACGCGCGCCCCTCGTCGGAGACCCCGATGCACCTGGCGGTGTACGCCTCGACCGGCGCGGGGGCCGTCGTGCACACCCACTCGGTCTTCGCGACCGTGGTGGCGACGACCATGACCGAGCTGCCGCCGATCCACTACAACGCCCTGTTGCTCGGAGGCGCGGTCCGCGTCGCGCCCTACGCGACGTACGGCACGCCGGAGCTGGCGGAGAACGTGCGCGCGGCGCTTACGGGGAAGCAGGGCGCGCTGCTGGCCAACCACGGCGGGGTCACCATCGGCCCGACCCTGGAGAAGGCGTTCGAGGCGACCCGGTTGCTGGAGTGGCTGTGCGAGGTCTACGTGCGGGCGCTCGGCGTGGGAACGCCCGCCGTCCTCAGCGAGGAGCAGCTCGCGGCCGTGGTCGAGCGGGCTCTCAACCCGCCGGGATGACCGCCCGCCGGGCCAGACCGAGAGGAAGGCCGCCGCTCCCGGCGATCTGATCGTGGAACTTGCGGAGGTCTCCGGAGAAGTCCTCGCGGATGCGCTGGATCTCCAGCGCTCCGGTGAGGTAGGACGGCGCCTGGGTGGGCCACGCGCAGTAGCGGCTGACCTCGCCCTTGGCGGTCCCCGGAGACAGCGACGCCTTGGTGGCCATGAACGTCTCCGCCTCCTCGATCGTCATGTCGCCGCAGTGCAGGGCGGTGTCCACGACGATCCGGGCGGCCCGGAAGATCCGGCAGTCCAGGTGGGCCAGCTCGGTCGCCGGTGTGTCGAAGTATCCCTGCTCGTGCAGCACGCCCTCGACGTACAGCGCCCAGCCCTCGAGGAAGTACGGCGTGCGGAAGATCTTGCGTACCTTCCGGGGGTTGGCCGCCAGCCATGCCAGGTGCCAGTGGTGCCCGGGGTAGGTCTCATGGACGGCGATCGACGGCATCTGCGCCCGCGAGTTGGTGCGCAGACGCTGCCGCACCTGCTCGGGGGTGTAGCCGTCCGGCGTGAACGGCACGAAGAAGACGCCGGTCCTGGACGCGCTGAGCGGCGGCGGCGCGAGATAGTTGGCCACCGCCAGGATGGGCCGCTGGAACTCCGGCGACGGCAGGACGTGGCACTCCTCGCCCTCGGGGAAGGTCACGAGGCCGCGGTCGCGGACGAAGTCACGGGCGCGCAGCGTCTCCGCCTCGTACTCCGCGCGCATGGCCTCCAGGGTCTCGGGATGGTCGTCCATGAGGGACTCCATCGCGGCCCGCCAGTCCTCACCCCAGGCGCCGTCGCCGAGGCGCCCGGCCACCTCGCGCATCCGGGCGTCGATCTCGTCCCAGGCCCGGAGCCCCTTCTCGTGCAGCTCGGCGGCGCCGTACCCGAGCATTTCCCGCTCGCGGAGCAGCGTGGAGTAGAGCTCCTCCCCCATGCGCCAGGTCCCGCCCGCCCTGAAGCCGTCGAGGAAGGTGACGAACGCGTCGAACGCGGCGGCGGCCGGCTCGGCCGCCGCCGCCAGCCGCGCGCGCAGGACGGGGTCGGCCACCTCGCCGGGGACGGTCTCGGTGAGGAAGCGCCGTGCCGTACGGGCCTGGTCCAGGCCGCGGGTGACGAGCAGGCCGGCGGCGAGGTCGGGGTCGAGGTTCTCCCGGCAGGCGGCGAGCACGTCGGGCACCTCGGCGAGCCGGGCGACGGCTGCCTCAACCAGCTCGGCCTCCGGCTTCAGCCGCTGCTGGAACGGCGTGAACAGGGAACCGAAGATCGCCCCCAGGTACGGCGCGGGATCGCGCCGCCACTCCGGCCAGCGGGCGCTCGCCACGGTCCCGCGCAGCTGCGAGGTGACGAGATCGCGGTCGATCTCGTCCTCCACGGTCGCGGCCGGCTCGGCGGACAGCCGCTCCAGCCAGCGCTCCGCGGCGCGCTCCCTGGCCGTGAACCCGGCCTCGCTGAAGTCTCCGAGGGTGCGGTCGTATCCGTCCGCTCCGAGCAGGGCGGCCCGGACCGGGTGTTCGGCGAAGTACCAGCCGACGAACTCATCCAGCAGCGTCATGGTCCTCGACTCTATCCGCGACACTGAATCATGAAACCCCCTAAACGAGGAGCGAACCGGTGCCTCTGCAGATGATCGGCGCCCCCGGCGACCCCGACCTGATCCGGCTGCCGTGGGACGTCCCGCTGGAGCAGTGGCCCGACCACCACCTGGTGACCCTGCCGCGCGGCATCTCCCGGCACGTCGTCCGCTTCGCCCGGCTCGGGGGACGGGTCTACGCCATCAAGGAGATCAGCGAGCGGTACGCCAAGCGGGAGTACAAGCTGCTGTGGGACCTGGCACGGCTGGACACCCCGGCGGTCGAGCCGGTCGCGGTCGTCACCGGGCGCACCGACGCGGACGGCGACGAGCTGGACTCCGCGCTGATCACCCGGCACCTGCAGTTCTCGCTCCCCTACCGGGCCGTGCTGTCCGGGTCGGTGCGGCCCGACACGCTGACGCGGCTGCTCGACGCCCTCGCCGTGCTGCTCGTACGGCTGCACCTCACCGGCTTCTACTGGGGTGACTGCTCGCTCTCGAACACGCTGTTCCGCCGGGACGCCGGGGCGTTCGCCGCGTACCTCGTGGACGCCGAGACCGGCGAGCTGCATCCGATGATCAGTGAGGGGCAGCGGACCCACGACATCGACGTCGCGCACGTCAACATCTACGGCGAACTGCTCGACCTGGAGGCGGGCGACCTGCTGCACCCGTCGATCGACCCGCTGGTCTTCGCCGAGCAGATCGTCGAGCGGTACGAGCGGCTGTGGAGCGAGCTCAACTCCGACGAGATCATCGAGGAGGTCGACTGGCACATCGTCGACCAGCGGATCAGGCGGCTGAACTCGCTCGGCTTCGACGTCGCCGAGATGATGGTCCGCAGGAAGGCGGGCACGGGGCGGCTGATCGTCCGGCCCAAGGTGGTGGACGCGGGGCACCACCAGCGCCGCCTGCTCAGGCTGACCGGCCTG
The DNA here is from genome assembly GCA_001570385.1 of Microtetraspora glauca. Taxonomy (GTDB): domain Bacteria; phylum Actinomycetota; class Actinomycetes; order Streptosporangiales; family Streptosporangiaceae; genus Microtetraspora; species Microtetraspora glauca. The sequence goes on from BBYL01000022.1 coordinate 88,694, forward strand.
GACGTCGAGGAGAACCAGGCCAGGCGGCTCCTGAACGACCTCGACTCGTTCCGGGTGTCGAACGGCCTGCGCCACGAGGACGAGGCGATCGTCGCGCACCGCTGGCTGGCCGAGGTGTTCCAGCCGGTGGTGACCGGGATCCCGGCCGAGCTGCGGCGCAAGCTGGAACCCGCCCAGCTCTTCCACGAGGTCCTCGACCACCGCTGGTTCATGTCCGAGGCGGCCGGCGGCGACGTGGGCCTGGAGGCCGCCCTCCGGTCCTACGTCGAGAACGTCCTGGTCTTCAAGCCGGACGAGAACGCGGTGATCGTCACCTCCGACCCGCTGTCCCCCTGATCACCTGTCCCGTAGATGGCGGGCGGCCCCGGCGATGTCGTCCTCGTCGAAGACCCGGACGCCGTTCTGTTCGAGGAGGGCGGTGGTCACCCCCTGGCCGGGCGTCGTGCGGCCGGTGAACGTGCCGTCGTAGACGCGCAGCGAGCCGCATGACGGGCTGCCCTCCTTGAGGATCGCCACCCGGGCGCCGGAGGCTCGGGCGGCGTCGAGCGCCCGCCGCGCGCCGGCGAGGAACGCCTCGGTCACGTCGTCGCCGTCCGGCGTCACGATGCGCGCGGTCCCGGCGAGAACCGCCGCGCCGCCGGCGCCGCCCTCGATCTCCGCCGGGGGCCGGGGTACGGGGAGCCCACCCGCGACTTCTGGACAGAACGGCACAAGCCGCCCCTCGGAGTTCCAGGTGGCGAGAAGCTCGTCCTCACTCGTCTTGGCACCGCCGTCGTAGCGCACCCGTCGGCCGAGCAGGCATGCGCTGACCAGGACTCGTTCCATAAGCCCTATTCTCCCCTACCCGTAACCCAAAATATCCGAATAATCTTCACAATCGCCGGTAAATACAAGTCTTCTATGCAGTGGGATAATTCTTCTCCTAGAACGGCCAATCCTTATATCTCACCTCATATCCCACTGGACTGTGCGGACTCCGCGCGTATCGCCTTCTCTAGTGTTGGCCGCGCCGTATCGACGACCCGGCGAGGGAGTTGCGCGTGATCGGGATAGAGGACTGCCTTTCGGAGGCCATGACGATTCCCGGCGCGCTCGACGCGATTCTCGTGGATCACACCAGCGGCATGGCGGTGGCCGCCGAGGGTGTCCCCTACCCGGAGGGATCGGCCGCCGGGCTGAGTGAGGCGTTCCGCGCCACGCTCGACGGGCTCGCCCTCTCGACCCCCGATGGAACGATCCGAATCGAGGACGTGATCGTCACCACGGACCGGGCCTACCACCTGATCAAGCCCATGGAGACGATGTTCGACGGGCCGCTGCTCATCTGCCTCCGGCTGGATCCCGAACGCGCGAACCTGGCCCTCGCCCTGCGCAGGCTCCAGGCCATCTCCCACCGGCTGATCGCCTCGTGAGCCATGGCGACCTCGACCCTCGACTCCGTACTCGCCGGACTCGCGCAGGACAAGGCCACCGGGTCGCTCCGGGTGGGCCGCAACGGGACGATCTTCCTCACCCGCGGCCGGGTGTCGTACGCCGAGTGCACCGGCACGCCGAACGTGGAGGAGCTGCTGACCGCGTCCGGCCGGATCAGCGCCAACGCCGTCAGGAAGGCGCGGCAGGTGGTCAGCGCGGACCCCGACCCCGTGAACGGGGGCGACCTGCTGGTCGGCAAGGGCGTACTCACCCGGGGAGAGCTGGAGTTCTGCGTGCTGGGGGCCACCCTTGACGCCTCGTTCTTCCTGCTCGACACGGCACTCGACACGACGGGAGCCCGGCCGGGGCCCCGCTCCCGGTTCAGGGACGGGGAACGGCACTGGCTCGGCACGCACTGGTTCTTCGACGTGCCCGGCCTCTTCCGGGAGTGCCGGCGGAGGAAGGCCCGATTGGACCGAGCATGGCCGTCGACCGAACTCGACACGCAGCCGGTGATCCCCGTACGGCGCATCCCCGGCAGGCACGTGGTGCTGACCGCGGTGCAGTGGGAGGTGCTGCTCGGCGCGGACACCACCGCCACGCCCGCGGAGCTGGCCCGCCGCCTCGGACGTCCCGCCTACTCGACGCTGCTCGCCGTACGGGAGCTGGGGGCGGCCGGGCTCCTCGCGACGCGGGTGGAGCCGGCCGCGCCGTCCCCGCCGACGCTGCCCCGACGCGGCGATCGCTCCGGCCCGCGGGCCGAGCTGCGGCCCGGATCAGGGCAGGACGCCGCGGAGCCGTATCTGCCGCAGGTCAGCGCCGACCCGACCGACGTGAACCTGCTCATCAGGCTGCGTGACGCACTGGAGGCGCTGCAGTGATCACGTGGCTCAAGCGGGCCGGAAGGGGCATTGCGATGGATCTGCGCGGCGAAATACACGAGGAGATGCTCCTCCTCAGGGAACGCGCGCCCGAGATCACCGGCACGCTCACCTGCACGGTGGACGGGATGCTCGTCGCGACCGACCTCGGCGGCCATACCGAGCAGGTCGCGGCGCTCTCGTCCGCGCTGCTCTCGATGGCCCGCCGGATGACCGACCTCGTCCAGGCCGGCGCACTCGAGGAGACCCTGATCTCCGGCACCCGTGGGTACACCGCGTGCTATGCCGCGGGCCCCAAGCTCGTCCTCGCCGTTCTCGCCGGGCCGGGGGCCAACCTCGGCCTGCTCCGGATCGAGGGTCGCAAGACGGCGGCCAAGCTCGCCGCCATCGTCGAACGCGAATAGGAGAAACGCACATGGCGAACATCGACATCTCTCTCAAGGAGATGATGGCGGTCGACGGCGCGCTCGGCGCGGTCGTCGTGGACTACAGCAGCGGCATGGCGCTCGGCACGCACGGAGGCTCCAAGGATCTCGATCTCCAGGTCGCGGCCGCGGGCAACACCGAGGTGGTCAAGGCCAAACTCCGCACGATGGAGTCGCTCCAGCTCAAGGACGCCATCGAGGACATCCTCATCACGCTCGGATCGCAGTACCACATCATCCGCCCGGTCACCGGGCGCAGCGGGAAGGGCCTGTTCCTCTATCTGGCCCTCGATCGAGGCAGGTCCAATCTCGCGATGGCCCGGCACCAGCTCAAGGCCATCGAGGAGCGCCTGGAGATCTGACCCTGGCAGGGAGGCCGCCGGCGCGGGCGGCCTCCCTGTCAGCATGTACCGTTGTAGTAGTGCAACTAATGAATCGCCGACGGCGGATCCTGGTGCTGCTCATCTGCTGCACCAGCCTGCTGATCGTGTCCCTCGACAACACGATCGTGAACGTGGCGCTGCCCGCGCTCGGGCGGGACCTGCACGCCCCGGTCTCCGGGCTCCAGTGGACGATCGACGCCTACACGCTCACGCTCGCGAGCCTGCTCATGCTGTCGGGGTCCACCGGCGACCGCGTCGGACGGCGGCGCGTCTTCCAGGTCGGGCTGCTCGTCTTCACGTGCGCGTCGCTGCTGTGCAGCATCGCGCCGACGCTGGAGTGGCTGGTCGCGTTCCGCGCGCTCCAGGCGATCGGTGGTTCGATGCTCAACCCGGTGGCGCTGTCCATCATCACCAACACGTTCACCGACCCGCGCGAGCGCGCCCAGGCGATCGGCGTGTGGGGCGGCGTCGTCGGGATCAGCATGGCCCTCGGCCCCGTCGTCGGCGGCCTGCTCACCGACAGCGTCGGCTGGCGGGCCATCTTCTGGATCAACGTGCCGATCGGCCTGGTCGCGGTGCTGCTCACCTGGCTGTTCGTCCCCGAGTCCAGGTCGGAGCGGCCGCGCCGGATCGACCCGGTGGGGCAGATCCTCGTCATCGCCCTGCTGGCCTCCCTGACGTACGGGATCATCGAGGGGCCCGGCCTCGGCTGGTCGTCGGGCCTGATCATCGCGTGCTTCGCCGTCGCCGTACTCTCCCTCGTCGCGCTGATCGTGTACGAGCCGCGCCGTGAGGACCCGCTCATCGACGTGCGCTTCTTCCACAGCGCCCCGTTCTCGGGGGCCGCGGCCATCGCCGTGGCGAGCTTCGCCGGGCTCGGCACGTTCCTCTTCGTCAACACGCTCTACCTTCAGGACATCCGCGGGCTGTCGGCCCTGCACGCGGGACTGTGCATGCTGCCCACCGCTCTGGCGACGCTGATCTTCGGACCTCTGTCCGGACGGCTGGTCGGCGCCCGCGGGCCTCGGATGTCGCTGCTCGCGGGCGGCGTCTGCGTCACGGTGGCGGGCGTGCTGCTCGCGCAGGTCACCGTGGTCACTCCCATCCCGGAGCTGCTGGTGATCTATCTGATCTTCGGGCTCGGGTTCGCGGTGGTGAACCCGCCGATCACCAACACCGCCGTCTCCGGGATGCCGCTCTCCCAGGCCGGCGTCGCCGCCGCCGTCGCGTCGACCAGCCGCCAGGTCGGCCAGTCCTTCGGCGTGGCCATCGCCGGCTCGGTGATCGCCTCCGCCGTACACGTCCCCGGGTTCACCCGGGCCAGTCACGTGGCCTGGTGGATCGTCGCCGCGTACGGGCTGATCGTCCTGGTCCTCGCCCTGGTCACCACCAGCGGCTGGGCCAAGGCCACCGCCGAGCGTACGGCGGCCCGGCTGACGCCGCACGAGCCGGTGAGGTCGCGATGAGCGAGGACGTGGCGGCGCGCGTGTGGCGCGGGATGCGCGGCCTAGTGCTCGAACGCCACGAACGGCGCAAGGAGGTCTGCGACGCCCTCGGTATGAGCTTCATCCGGGTCAAGGCCCTGCGCCTGCTCGCCCCGGGGCCGCTGACCCTGCGCCGCCTGGCCGAGCGGCTCGCCACCGACGCCCCCTACACCACGATCGTGGTGGCGGACCTCGAACGTCGCGGGCTGGTCGAGCGCGCGCCCCATCCCGAGGACCGTCGAGCCAAGATCGTCTCGATCACACCGGAGGGGGTCACGGCCGCGGAACTGGCCGAGCGCATCCTCGGCGAGCCGCCCTCGGCCCTCCTCGCGCTCGATCCGGCGGACCTCGACGCCCTCGACCGCGTCATCGCGCGGCTCCTCGCGGCCGGTTCCTGACGGTCCCCTCTCAGTCCGTGGGAAGGAGGGTCCCCAGCGGCCCGAGGTCGAGGTTCAGGTCCGCGGGCTCCAGCCCGAACCGCTCGCACAGATCGGTCATCGCCTCTTCGAGACGCATCAGTGTCAGGCCCAGCGTCTCGATCTGCTCGTCGGACAGGTCGCCCTGGTCCATCCGCCGGATGCACTGGCGCTCCACCAGCTGGCGGACGAGCTCGACGAGGGTCAGCACCAGGCGGCTGAGGTCGCGCTCCACCGCCTCGCGGTCCGCCTCGATGCGCAGGCGCGGCGCCCTCGACCGCGGCTCACCTCCAGGCCGGCTCATCGTCGAACCTCACGTTCGTCATGCCCGTCGTCTCCGCGGTGATGGATGTGATCAGCGCGCGCAGGGAGATGCGTACGAGCTCGACGTCGGCGATCGACAGGACCAGATCTCCTGTGATGACGACACCTCCCGCGAGCAGCCGGTCCAGCAGGTCGACGAGCGCCACGCGCTCGGCGGGAATCCGGCCCTCGGCCGCCATCACGGCGCCTCTCGGCTCAGGGGGCGCCATGGCGCGCCTCCTGGTCGTCGGTCAGCTCCGTGAAGGAGTACGGCGGCCAGGGGCCGCTGAGCTCCACGTCCGTCCCCTGCTCGCGAAATCGGGAGACCAGCGCCGCGAAGTCCGGGCCGCGGTTCTCGTCGACGAGGTACGCGCCGTTCAGGACCATCCACTCGTCGCGTCCGGACAACTGCGGGTCCTGAGCCCGGTGCCTGCGGCCCATGACGGCGACATCCAGCAGAGCGGTGTGGACGCGCTCCCCGCGGGCGACCGCGTCGCGCCAGGCCGCCTCACGGTCGCGCAGGCTCGCCTGGCGCCGTTTCAGGTACGCGAGCCCCGGCCGGGCGCCCGCCTCGCCCCCTGTGCCGCCCCCTGCTCCGCCCGAAGCCGCCGACGGCGCGGCGGGATCGACGTACACCTTCACACCCCATTCGTTCCGGCCGGTCACCCGGGAGAGCGCCTCGGCGAAGTCCGCGCCCCGCCGGCGCAGCAGATCGCGCACCTGCTCGTCCCCGCTGTACACGGTCACGAGCCGGACGGGGGCGGTCGGTCCGGTCGCGGCCACCGCCGCCACGACGCCGTGGTGCGCCCGAGCGGTCTCCCCCAGCCAGTCCAGCTCCTCCATCGAACGGCGCAGCGGCTCCTCCCCGAACTGGTCCAAGGGGACGGTGCTCACGTAGGCGAGCAGGCCGCCTTCCGCGATCACCCGGACCGGCGCGCCGCCCACGCCCGTCAGCCCGCCGGGAGGGCGCCGCCCCCCGTCCCCGGCGACCGCGTAGAGGTAGGTGCCGACGTCAGCCACGGTCGTCTCCGCGTCTGCGCTGTTCGGGCGGGCGGTGCCGTTCGGACCGGCGCTCCTCGACGACCTCGCCCTGGATCTCGTCCGAGCCGCCGAGCGCCAGCCGCTCCTCCACCGCCGCGAGGCGCGCGCGCAGCCGGCGGTTCTCGTTCTCCAGCTCACGGTCGCCGCCGGTGAGCCACGGGTCGTGCTCCCACCAGTCGATGCCGAGCTCACGAGCCGTGTCCACCGAGGCGATCAGCAGCCTCAGTTTGATCGTCAGCAGCTCGATGTCCAGCAGGTTCACGCGGATGTCCCCGGCGATGACGACGCCCCGGTCGAGGACGCGTTCCAGGATGTCGCCGAGGTTCGCGGCCTCACGTTGCCGCGGCACCGCCCCGTACGTGTCGCGGAGCACGGGCCGGGCGTGTGTCGGATCGGTCATCTCGGAACGCCCTCACCATCGTCGATCATGCCGCGCCGGTAGCGCCGCACCCTCCGGTAGGACAGCAGGTCCCCGTCGCCGTCCATCTCGGCCTCGTACAGCGCCAGCATGTCCCCCGACGAAGGGACGCGGCGGTCCTCGACGACCTCGACGTGCACGACCCAGCCCTCTCCCATGGGCTCCACAAGGGTGACCGCCTCGGTCTCCTTGGCGGTCAGCCGGGAGATCAGGCGCAGGCCGGTCTCTCCCGCCGTCGCGGCGGTGAGCGTTCCCGGGTGCGGTTCGGCCCGCTGCTCGGGGACCCGCCGCTCGTCGTCCCTGGGCACCACGTGCACGGCGTCCGGCGGCGCGGCGCGCTCGATGTGTCTGCGACCCGGAGGCACGGTCGGTCACCTCCCTCCGCTCATCCTGCGCACGACCTGTTCGATCGCCAGGGCCTCCTCCTCCGCGGAGATCCGTCCGGCGGCCCTGGCCTCCGCTATCTCCTCCAGCTCACGCCGGGCGATCGCCGGGTCGTGGAGCTCGCGCTCGGCCTGCTCCTGTATCACCTCGCCGAGCTTGATGACCCCGCGAAGCGGCAGCAGCGGCCAGCCGAAAAGGAGCTCTCCCAGTCCCACGGGTCAGCCTCCTCGCTCTTTCGGCACCACGAAGTCGTACGGCGCCAGCGGACCGAGCAGGCGCAGTTCGACCTGCCCCGCCCAGTCACCTCCCACTTCGTCCAGTGCCTGCCGCAGCTCGGCCTGCCGGCCGGTCTCCATGAGGAGGGCGAGGTGCACGGCGTCCCGTTCGTGGGACGGCTCGCGCACGAACGCGGCGGCGGCGAGCGGGCTGAGACGCTCGGCCAGCGCCTGCGTGTCCGCGTCGCGTTTGGCGGCGATCGCCTGCGAGACGATCTCACCCAGCCGGATGCGGGCGTCCCGGGTGGCGTCCTCCGGCCGGCCGCGGATCTCCTCGCGCAGGCGCCGCGCCTCCGGGTTCGCGTCCAGGATCTCCGTGAGCACGGCCTGCTCGACGTAACGGCCCTTGACGACGTACTCCGCGCGCCCCTCGAGCTCCCGCAGCGCGGCGAGGAACTCCTCCTCGTAGGGCGAGAGCAGCTCCTCCACGACGGCCTCGGAACTCGCCATCACCGCGCCGAACCGGAACGGCAGGACGGGCACCTCCGCCGCGGTGGCGTCGAGCAACGCCTCGTGGGCCAGCAGATCGGCCGACGTGCCGAGCGGGCGCTCCAGGTCCACGTCGCTCACCAGGGCGGCGACCGGGCCGTGCCGTACGAGCCTGATCCGCCGGGGTGGGTCGCCCACCCCCGTGGCCTCGGGGTTCACCACCACGTCGGCCGGAACCACTCCGTAGACGTAGCAGCTCTCTCCCTGCGCGAGTCCCTCGGCAGGGCCGGGCGTCGTGCCCTGTGAAGCCTGGGTCGATGTCGACATTCCGGTCCCCTCACCGCCGCCGGGGCGCGTCCGAGCGCTCGGCGGTCTCTCCGCTGACGAGGTCGTGCAGTTTCTCCCCGGCGGCTTCCAACGCCCCCTGGGCCACGCCCTTCGCCTTGTCGGTGATCGCCCCCTGCTTCGCGTCGTGAACCAGCTCGGGCAGTCCCTCCTGCTGGCCGCCGATGTCCAGCCGGTTGACCGCGTCCGCGAAGCGCAGATAGGTGTCCACACTGGCGATGACGGCCCGGGCGTCGATCGTGAGCACCTCGATGCCGACGAGTGACACGCGAACATAGGCGTCGATCACGAGCCCCTTGTCGAGGATCGTGTCGATCACATCGGCCAGGCCCGTCGCCGACGGGCGCTCGATGCCCCCGCCACCGGACGCCTGCGTGGCTATCGTCACTTTGATCCCTCCTCGGCGCTTCAGCCTCTGTGCCGGCCGTGCGTCCTCAGCGACATGCGGCGCGGAGCCGCGTGCACGGGCCCCTCCTCCTCGGTGGGTCGACGCTGCACGGGAGGCCGATGCTCCCGCAGCCGGGCTTCCTCCGTCGGCGTGCGCTCTTCCGGACGCTCCGCGGTGGGCTCGGCGGCGGCCTCCGCGGTGGGCTCGGCGGTGGGCTCGGCGGTGGGCTCGGCGGCGGCCTCCTCGACAGGCTCCCCGGCCTCCCCGGTAGGCTCCTCCGCCTCCTCCGCCCGCTCCTCCTTGAGCGCGGCCTCCTGATCCTTCACGACGCGGCCCTCATGGATCTCGCCGCGCCATCCCTTGACCTCGTCGGGGTGCAGCAGGTCCTGCGTCATGACGTGGCGGCGGAAGTGCTTCAACTCCAGCCGCGCGCGGCGGCCCTGGGCCCGCCAGATGTTGCCGGTGCGCTCGAACATGCCCTGCGGGTGGTACTCCAGCACGAGGAGGACCCTCGTGAGCTCGGGCGCGAGCTCGTGGAAGGTCACCGCGCCGTCGACGTAGCCCTTCGCTCCCTTGGAGCGCCAGATGATCCGTTTATCCGGCACCTGCTCCAGGATCTTCGACTCCCAGGTCCGGTGCGACCAGAAGACCTGGGCCTTCCAGTCGAGCTTCTCGTCCGCCTTCTGCTCGACGGTCTCGACCTTCTTCATGAAGCCGGGGAAGTCCTGGAACTGCGTCCACTGGTCGTAGACCACGCGCAAGGGAGCGCCGACGTCGATGGACTCGACGATGGTGGTGAATCGCAGCTTCTTCGGCTTTCCGCCGCCCTTGCCGGGGAGCGCCGCCTTCAACTTCTGCTTGATCTTCTCCTTGGCGAAGGTCATCATCCCCGCCACCGCGGGTGACGGCCCGTCGCCCGAGCGTCCGGTCACCGCGCTCAGCAGTCCCGAGCCCTCGTTCTCGACGTAGCCGGTGAGCCGCCCCGCGAGTCCCTCGACCTTCCCGGCCGCGGACGTCAGGAGCCGCTGTCCGGCCGCCGACGCGAGGTTCCGCATCTCCTTGTTGAGCCGGCTCATGGGCTCATGGACGGCACCCGACAAAGTGCCAGAAACCGCCCCCTTGACCGTCTCCTGGGCCTTTTCCTGGGCCTTGCGGCCCTTCTTCAGTCCCTCGGTCACCGACATCGGGCTCACCTCCGCGCACGGGTGACGGGCGGGGTGGCGCGTTCGCGCCCGGGCGGCTCCTTGGCGGGCCCCCTCGCGGGTTCGGCCTCGCGCTCCTCCTCGCCGGTTTCGTCGTACTCGCCGTATTCGACGTACTCCTCCTCGGCCGGCCGGCGCGTCCGCGGTACGGTCGGCTCCTCCGCCCGCTCCTCGCCGCGCGGTACGCCCGGACGCCGCAGCGCCTCGGCCCGCTCGTGGAGCCGGTCGCTCAGCGAGTCGATCTGCCGGCTGGTCGCCGCGACCGCCGCCGCCTTGCCGACCTCGATCAGGTCACCCCGGACACGTTCGGTGAGCTCCTCGAGTTCCGGCGAGGAGCCGAGCGCCTTGATGCCCTGCTGCAGCAGGCCGCCCTCCCCCGACTTCGCCTTCGACTTGAACCGTTTCGCCGCTCCGGCCAGGGCGAGGCCGGCGGCCATGCGCAGCTTGTGACGCCGTCCGAGGTAGTAGCCCACCGCGACGGCCAGTGCCATCTGCAGTCTGTCCTTCATTTGGCGCCCCTTCCTCCGGGCGTCCGCTCGTCTGGCGGCGGGATATGGCCGTCGGATGGGGAGGCGCCTCAGGAGCTGGCCTCTGGTTCTTGAGGGAGACGTAACTACCGAGCGCCCCCTCCCCTAAGGCGGGATACGGAAACCCGGATAGCGAAGCATCGGACAAACTTGACGTCCGCCAAACTGGGCGGAATCACGGTTCTGCCTCCGGGCCGAACAGCCGGCACGTCGGGCACCGTGACCCGCCTTGACGGAATCGATGCGCATCCATGGCCCAACCTCGCCCCGGCCCCAATAGTTCTGCGCCTCAAAGGGGGTAACTGACGACATAGGTACCAAAAAGCAACAAGGCCGCTAGAAAAGGTCAAGGCGGGGGATTCACATGACCGAGACCAATGCGCCAACGGTTCAGGGCGTACCGGGACAGAGGGAGGGCACTCCCGGCCAGGCGACCATGGGCGGTGGCACCAGCCTGGTGACCGACCGGGGCCGTACCACCATCTCCGAGGACGTCGTCGCGAAGATCTCGGGCGTGGCCGCCAGAGAGATCTCCGGGGTCCATGACTTCGGCACCGGCCCGGCCCGCGCGATGGGGGCGCTCAAGGGCAGGCTCGGCGCCGAGAACGGCGTCACTCGCGGCATCTCCGTGGAGGTCGGCGAGCGCCAGGCCGCGGTGGACATCGACCTGGTCGTGGACTACGGCGTGGCCATCCCGGACCTCGCCTCGGCCGTACGCGACAACGTGATCTCCGCGGTCGGGCAGATGTGCGGGCTGGAGGTGACCGAGGTCAACGTCACGGTCGACGACGTCTACCTGCCGTCACAGGAGGGGGGCGCCGGCTCGGGGGAAGGAGCACGGGTCCGATGAGCGCGAGCGAGGGCCTGCCGGCCCCCGGTAACGCTCTGGCGGACCCGACGCCTCCCGACCCGGCTCCCGATCCGGCTCCCGGCCCGCCTCTGACGGGCGCGGACGTCAAGCGGATCGCCGAGCGAGCGGCCTCCTGCCCGGACGTCGTGGCACTCTCCGGTGGCCCGTTCGGAACGGTCGCCGCCTACCTTCCCGGCGAGACGGTCCCAGGGATCTCCGTACGGGAGACAGAGATCGAGATCCACGCGACCGTCCGGTACGGAAGGCCGATACCCGAGATCGCGGCCGAGATCCGCGACGCCGTCGCCCCTCTGACGGGCGGCAGACATGTGAACGTGACGGTCGACGACGTCACCGGCACGGAACAACCAGGAAGGTGAGATCAACATGAACCAGTTCCCCGTTTGGTCGGTCATCGGACTCGCCTTCGGCACGGTCCTCGGGATCGTCGGCGCCTTCGGCGGGCTCAACGCCTTCCTCATCGTGCTGGTCCTCGGGGTGGTCGGCTTCTTCGTCGGCCTCGTCCTCGAGGGCGGCGTCCAGATGCCGACGCTCCGGGCACGGCGGCAATGACCACCGAGCGTGCGGGCGTGGCCGGGCACGGCGCCACCACGGTCACCGGCCGCGCGTTCACGAAGATCGCGACGGAGGTGGCCGCGGACGACGACCGGCTCGCGGAGCGGCCGCAGGTGACGGCATCCGTCAGCGGAGCCGTCGCCGCGGTCCGGCTCGGCCTCGCCGTGCGTTACCCGGCCTCCGTTCCGCAGGTCGCGGCGGACGTACGGGAGCGGCTCAGAAGCCGCGTGCACGCCCTGACCGGCATCACCGTGGAGAACGTCGACATCGACATAGTCCGGCTCGTACCGGGACCGAGGAGTGGCCATGACGACTCCCCGCACGGGGTCTGAACCCTTTGAGACCCCCCGACCACCTGAGACCCCCCGACCGCCCGTCCGCGCGTCCGCGCGTGGCCGGGGCGCGGCGCGGTTCTTCCGCACCAGGCGGAAGGTCCCCGCCGCCATCATGGCGATCATCCTGCTGGCGATCGGGGTGCTGACCGCGATCGAGACGATCTCGGCGCTGTTCGGCCACCCCGCGAAGATCGTGCCGTACAGCCAGGTGGCGGACTTGGCCCGCGCCGCGACCTGGCAGGACAACGCCGTCATGGCGTGCGCCGGAGCCCTGGGGATCATCGGGCTGGTGCTTTTGCTGATCGGGCTGGCCCCGGGACGCCCCCGGCTGGTGCCGCTGCGCAGCGGCGATCCCGACATGATCATCGGGATGCCGCGGCGCATGCTGGCCCGGGTGCTCGGCGCGGTCGCCGGCCAGGTCGACGGGGTGCGGCGAGTCCGGGCGAAAGTACGCGGACGGCGGGTGACCGTACACGCGGGCAGCGACCTGCGTGACATGTCCGCGCTGCGTGACCGGGTGGAGGCCGCCGTGGACGACGAGCTGGCCAAGCTCGCGCCGGTCGGCCGGTACACGGTGCGGACCAAGGTGAGCGGACCAAGGTGAGGGGTGTCTCATGAGACGAGGAAAGGCGTTCGGCCGGGGCATCGCGTGGGGCAATCGCACCGGCCTGGCCCTGCTCGGCCTCCTCCTCTTCGCGGCCGGCGGCGCCGCCCTGGCACGCGGCCTGGGCGTGTTCGGCGCGGACGCGGCCAGGCAGCCGTTGTTGCCCGGCTTCGTCACCGCCTTCGCCCGCTCCACCTCCTGGTTCTGGCCGGTCGTGGCGATCGGGGGCGTCGTGCTCGCGCTCATCGGGCTGAGCTGGTTGCTCGCCCTGCTCCGTCTCGACCGGTTGCGGCGGATCCGTCTGGAGTCCGGTCCTTCCGGTGTCACCGAGATCGGCGGCAGGCAGGCGGGTGAGGCACTGGCCGGGCAGGTGAGCGGCTATCAGGGCGTGCGGCGGGCCAAGGCCACGCTGCGCGGGAAGCCCGACGCCCCCGCCCTGGACCTGCGCGTGACCTCACAGGACCCCGCGAACCCGGACGCCCTGATCGCCCGGCTGCACGACGAGGCGGTCCCCGACCTGCGCGCCGCGCTCGGCGTACGCCGCCTGCCCGCTCTGGTCAGGCTGGACTTCACCACCCGCAAGCGGACCCGCGAGGTTCACTGAGCTCCCGTCAGGCGAGCGTGACGGTGACCGGGAGCTCCTTGATGCCGTTGACGAAGTTGGAGCGGACCCGGCGGATGTCCCCGGCGAGCCGGATGTCGGCGAGGCGCGGCAGCAGCTCCTCGAACATGATCCGGATCTCCAGGCGGGCGAGCGCGTTGCCGAGGCAGAAGTGCGGGCTGCCCTTGCCGAAGGTGATGTGGTCGTTGTCCTGACGGGTCACGTCGAAGGTGTAGGGCGACTCGAAGGCCCGCTCGTCGCGGTTGCCGGAGGCGAACCACATGACGACCTTGTCGCCTTCGGCGATCTTCTGCCCGTGGATCTCCACGTCCCGGGTCGCCGTACGGCGGAAGTGGTAGACCGGGGAGGCCCAGCGGAGGAACTCCTCCACCGCGTTCGGCATCAGCGAGAGGTCCTGCCGGAGCTTCTCCGCCTGCTCGGGGTGCTCGATCAGCGCGCGCATCGTGTGCGAGATCGCGTGCCGGGTGGTCTCGTTCCCGGCCACCACGAGCAGCAGGAAGTAGTTGTCGAAGTCGGTCGGCGAGAGCGCCACACCGTCGGCGGGGGTCTCGTTGACCAGCTTGCTGACGAGGTCGGTGCCGTCGCCGCCGCGCCGCTGCCTGGCCAGCTCGCGGCCGTACTCGAAGACCTCGAGGGAGGCGGGGCTGCGGAACGGCAGGTCCCGGTACTTCTCGCTCTCCGCGCTGTGCAGCAGCACGTCGGCGTAGTCGGGGTCGGTGTTGCCGATGATGCGGTTGCCCCAGTCGATGAGCTGCTGGGTGTCGTCCGCCGGCACGTCGAGCATCTTCGCCAGGACGTTGATCGGGAAGTCGGCGGAGACCTCCTTCACGAAGTCGAACGTGCCCTTGGCGAGCGCGGCGTCCAGGGTCCGGGCGGTGAGCCCGCGCAGGAAGACCTCGTACCCGGCGACGGCCCTTGGGGTGAACTCGCGCTGCAGGATGCGGCGCAGCACGCTGTGCCGGGGGCCGTCGGTCTCCAGGATGGAGCGGCGGATGGTGGCCTGCCGGTCGTCGACCTCCTCGAGGTTGGTGAACTTCATCGAGGTGAAGGTCGCCGCGTCACGGTCCACGCGCACGATGTCGGCGTGGCGGGTGAGCGACCAGAAACCGCTGCCGTGCTCGCCCTCGTCCTGCCAGTGCACCGGGGCCTGTTCGCGCAGCACGTCGAACATGCGCCACGGGGTGTCGCCGTCGAGGAACTTGTCGTTGTCCGCCAGGTCGACGTCTTCCAGGCGCATTGGGTCCTCCAGAAAGGGGTTGGTGAGAAGTGCGGGTGACTAGAGGTGGTAGGCGTACTCGCGGAACTCCCAGTCGGTGATGAACTGGGAGAAGCGCTCGACCTCGTTGCGCTTGTAGGCGAGGTAGGCGGCGGTGAACTCCTTGCCGAGCACCTCGCTCAGCGCCGTGTCGGCGCCGAGGGCGTCCAGCGCGACGGGCAGCGACATCGGCAGTACGGGGGCCTTGCTGGTGTCGTAGCCGTAGCCCGACAGCGGGGCGGGCGGCTCCACGCGGTCGCGGATGCCGAGGTAGACGGCGGCGAGCAGGCCCGCGATGGCGATGTAGGGGTTGGCCGAGGCATCGCCGAGCCGCACCTCCAAGCGGGCGCCGGCGCCGCGCTCCGGCGGCACCCGCAGCATGGCGCTGCGGTTGTCCAGGCCCCAGTCGATCAGCCAGGGGGCGAGTGTGTCGGGCCCGAACCGCTTGTAGGAGTTGATCGTCGGGTTGAGCAGGGCGGCGAGCGCGGGCGCGTGCGCGAGGATTCCCCCGATGGCGTACCTGGCGCTCTCCGACAGCCCGTACGCCCCGGAGGGGCCGTCGAAGACGTTGCGGCCGCTCTCGTCCACGCACGAGAGGTGGATGTGGAAGCCGGAGCCGCCCTCGTCGTTGAACGGCTTGGCCATGAAGGTCGCCAGCAGGCCGTCGCGGCGGGCCAGCTCCTTGATGGCGGACTTGAAGCGGAACGCCCGGTCGGCCGCGTCGACCGCCTCGGAGTGGTGCAGGTTGATCTCGAACTGGCCACCGGAGAACTCGTGGTTGCCCATGGTGACGCCGAGGTCCATCCCGCGCAGCGTGCGGAGGGTGCGCAGCACGTGCGAGCCCTTGTCGCCCTTGGCGCCGACGACGTAGACGTTGCCGGGCGCGTCGTCGTACCGCTTCCAGCCGGCGCCGTCGGGCTCCATCAGGAAGTACTCCAGCTCGGGGCCGACCACGCCGGTCAGCCCGAGCTCGGCCAGCCGGGCGGCGGCGGCGCGGACCACCTCGCGCGGCGATTCGGGGAACGCCTCTCCGGTGGCCGGGTTGACCGCGTCGCCGAGACAGTACGCCACGCCGGGCTCCCAGGACAGCGGGACGAGCGTGGACAGGTCGGGATGGATCGAGATGTCGGGGAGGCCCTCGTCGAGGCCGCCGGGCACCGGGACGACGTCGCCCTGGGGCGAGGTGTAGTAGACCGCGCGGCAGAACGCCACGCCGCTCTCGCACACGTCGGGAAGCCGCTCCACGAGCACGTCCTTGCCGCGGTCGGTGCCGATGAGGTCGGGATAGCCGATACGGACGACGTCGACGCCCTGCTCCTTCAGGCGCTGGACGGTCCGTTCCGCGGATTCCGTACTCACGTGGCCTCCTCGATAGTGCCAGGACATGGGGGGTTCATTTGGGTGCAAACAATACGCGCGAAACCGGCGGACAACAAGAGCCCACCAATCGAAGATATCCAGGGGTTGCTCGTGACAACCCGCAGCTCAGCACATATCGTATGGACCCAAATGAACTGTCGTGACCCTCAAGGAGGCGCCGTGGCGAAGCTGCGCGGTTTCTACACGCCCAAGACCGCGACCGGCCGGTCCTCGCTGGTTCCCAGCCCGCCCTGGTACTACTCCGGCGACCTGCTCACCGTGGAGTACCGCACCGATCCCGCCAAGGTGGCCGCGCTACTCCCCGATCATCTCTCGCTCGCCGACGAGGACCCCGGAGCGGTGGCCGTGATCTGGGCGGACTGGCAGTCGTGCTCCGGCGGGCAGGAGGAGCTCCTCGACCCCGTCCGGTCGCAGTACAAGGAGTGCTTCGTGGTGGTGCGCTGCTCCCACCAGGGGCAGACCTACTCCCGCTGCGTCTACATCTGGGTGGACAAGGACTTCGCCATCGCCCGCGGCGCGCACCAGGGCTATCCGAAGAAGCTCGGCTCCATCCACATGACCCGCCCGCACCCGTTCGGCCAGGCCGCGCCGCGGATCGGGGAAGGGGGCGTCTTCGGCGCCACGCTCGCCGCCGCCGACCGGCGGCTCGCCCAGGCCGTCGTACGGCTGCGCGAGCCCAGCGAGACCAACGGGTTCGTCAACGGCCACCCGATGGCCCACAACCGCTGGCTGCCGTCCATCGAGCCGGGCAAGGGGCTGGCCCTGGACGAGCTGATCGTCACGGCCGGGGCGTCCTTCGAGGGTGGCCAGGCGTGGACCGGCGACGCGGAGATCGAGCTGTTCGACGCGCCCACCGAGGAGCTGGCGGACCTCACCGTGGACGAGGTCATCGGCGGCTACTACCGCCAGGTCGGCGTCGTCTGGAACGGCGGCACCCTGCTCGAGTCGGGCACCTCCGGCGCGGAGTAGTCGCCCGTTGACATGAAGGGTTGGCATGAATAAGGAGGGCCGGGATTCCCCGGCCCTCCTTATTCATGTTCGGACCACTACTCCGCGGGAGGAGCGCCGTGACCGATCTGGGCGTAGGTCCGCGGGTTGCTCGTCTTGATCCACACGCCGTACCCGATGCCGATGACACCGGCGAGCAGGACGAGACCGGGGATCAGCCAGTTCAGCACCGAGCCGTCGGGGGTGCCGAGCAGCGCCTGGAAGTTGACCACCGCGAGCACCAGGATGACCGCGAGGGCGGCACTGGACAACACCGGAGCGACCACCCTGCTCCAGCCGTTCTCGCCCCGACCGTCCCGCCGGAAGTAGCCGATGACCGAGACCGAGGTGACAACGAGCAGCAGGATGACGCCGAGGGCGCCCAGGTTGGTGAACCAGTTGAACAGCGTGCCGGTCGGGTCGCCGCCGGACACGCCGAACAGCAGCACCACCGCGGCGGCGAAGATCGACTGGGTGAGCGAGCCCACGTACGGCGAGCCGTGGCTCGGGTGGGAGGCGCCCAGCTTGCCGGGGAGTACGCCCTCGCGGCCGAGCGCGAAGAAGTACCGGGCCACCGCGTTGTGGAACGACAGCAGCGCGGCGAACACGGCGGTCACCATGAAGACGTTGGCGAGCGTGGAGAAGCCGGAGCCGAGGGTCTGCTCACCGAGGATGAACACCAGGTCGGTGGCCTTCTCGCCGGACTCTGCGACGATGTTGTCCACGCCGGTTCCCATCGACATCGCCCAGGCGGTGAAGGCGTAGAACAGACCGATCACCGCGACGGCGATGTAGGTGGCGCGGCTGACGGTCCGCTTGGGGTCGCGACACTCCTCGCTGTAGATCGCGCCGGACTCGAAGCCCATGAACGACGCCATCACCCAGCAGAACCCGGCGCCGACCGCTCCGGTGGTCAGCGCGCCCCAGGTGAACGGCTCGGCGGACAGGCCGGACGGCGCGTTGGAGACCTGGGCGAAGTCGAAGGCGAGCACGGTCAGGCTCTCGCAGATGAGCAGGACGGCCAGTACACGGGCGTTCAGGTCGATCCTGCGGTAGCCGAGGATCGCGATCAGCACCAGCGCGACCAGCGAGCACACCCACCACGGCACGTCCAGGCCGAAGTGCGCGCCGAGGAGCCCGGAGGCGGCTGCGCCGAACAGGCCGTACAGGCCGACCTGCATCGCGTTGTAGGCGACCAGCGCGACGAAGGAGGCGCCGACGCCTCCGACCCTGCCCAGGCCCTGGGCGATGTAGGAGTAGAACGCGCCGGCGTTGGAGATGTGCCGGCTCATCGCGGCGTACCCGACGGAGAAGACCGCGAGCACGGTGGCGAGCACCAGATAGATGAGGGGCACGCCGATCACCCCGGTGGTGCCGTAGCTCATGGGGAGGCCACCGGCGGCGACGGTCAGCGGGGAGGACGCGGCCACCACGAAGAAGACGATGTCCGGCACGCCGATACGACGGCGGGAGAGTTCGTGCGTGGCGGACTGTTCACCGGCCGAGAGCCGTCCGGTGGCGATTGCCTCATCGGCCATGGCAACCTTCCATATTGGGTGGATCGGGGTTCGTGGCGAGATCGTTTGCATACGTACGACCTGCCGTTTGGCGGATCGTACGTGTACAAATGAACTTGACGCAAGAGTTGACATGAAAGGAGCCGGGGTGCCCGCGCACTATTCGTTGTCGGAGACCGAGGAGGCGGTGAAGCGCCGTCTGGGAGAGATCCCCGTCCGGCGCGAGGCACTCGCCGCCGTCTCCAACCTGTATCGCGCGGCCGCCGCGGTCCGGCAGCATCTGGAGAACTCCGCGCTACGCTCGGCCGACCTCACCTGGAGCGCGTTCGTCGTGTTGTGGGTGGTATGGATCTGGGAGGAGATCGAGACCCGGCACGCCGCCGCCGAGGCGGGCATCTCCAAGGGCACGCTCACCGGCATCATCAAGACCCTGGAGTCGCGCGGCCTGGCGGAGCGCCGCCAGCATCCCGACGACGGCCGGCTGGCGCTACTGCGGCTCACTCCCGAGGGCCTGGCCCTGATGGAGACGCTGTTCCCCGCGTTCAACGACGAGGAGTCGTTCGTGGTGGGCGCGCTCAAGGACGAGGAGTCGCTCCACCTCGCCGACACGCTGCGCCGCATCGTCACCCACCTGGAGGAGCACGGCGAGGAGCGGCGGGAGAACCTGCGTCGCGACTCCCCCGCCCCGCCGCGTCGCGGCGGCCGCCGCCGGTCGAGCTAGAGCCGGTCAGGCCGACCTGGCGGCCGTGACCAAGCCGTCGAAGACGCGCTGGTTGACGGGGTCGGTCGCCGCGGTGTCCTCGGGGTGCCACTGGACGCCCAGGAACCAGCCCGCCCTCGCGGCCCGCTCGGCGGCCTCGACCGTGCCGTCCTCCGCGTGGGCGGTGGCCACCAGGCCCTCC
Source organism: Microtetraspora glauca (assembly GCA_001570385.1). Taxonomy (GTDB): domain Bacteria; phylum Actinomycetota; class Actinomycetes; order Streptosporangiales; family Streptosporangiaceae; genus Microtetraspora; species Microtetraspora glauca. The sequence continues at coordinate 108,036 of BBYL01000022.1, forward strand.
CCGAGCGACGACGCGCACTGGTGGTGGTAGCAGGACGCCTCCACCTTCTCCGCGCCGGTCACCCGGGCGAGCAGCGAGTCCGGCCGTACGCGCACGGGGTGGACGAGGTGGCGGTGGTCCGGCTCCATGTGCTGGCGCAGCCGCCCGCCGAGGGCCACGTTGACGACCTGGAGCCCGCGGCAGATGGCCAGGGTGGGCAGGCCGGTGCGCAGCGCGTGCCGGGCCGCCGCGAGGTCGAAGGCGTCCTGCTCGGCGTCCACGTCGTAGACGCTCTCGTGCGCCGTGTCGTCGCCGTACGCCGAGGGGGCGAGGTCGCCGCCGCCGGGGAGCAGCAGCCCGTCCACGGCGGCCAACCGGCCCGCCGCCTCGTCCGCGCCCACGGGATGCATGAGGAAGGGCTCGCCGCCGGCGCGGTAGACGGCGTCGGCGAGCGCCCTCGCGGTCACCACTGCCGAGTAACGGAGCGCGGACGTGGTGGCGGCGAACCGTGAGGGAATCGCGATGATCGGCCGGCGATCGGGCATCCCAGTCTCCTTGCAGCTTGTTTGACTCCAAACGATACCGTCATATTGACTCGCCGCGAGAGCGCGACCTAAATTGTTTGGAACCAAACGACTTGGAGGGGCGGATGGCCACTGTCGGGGATGTCACGGTCCAGGAGGATCACTGGATCGGGGGCGAACGAGTCTCCTCACCTGCGACGTTCGACGATGTCTCGCCGATCGACGGACAGGTGATCGCGCGGGTCGCACGCGGCGGCGCGAAGGAGGCCGACGAGGCGGTCCGGGCCGCGACCAAAGCGTTCCCCGCGTGGGCGCGTACGAGCCGTGAGGAGCGGGCGCGTCTTCTGCACGCGATCGCCGACGGAGTCGAGAAGCGGCTGGACCAGCTCGCGATCGTGGAGACGACCGACAACGGCGCTCTGCTTCGTTCGCACCTGCGTGGTGTGATGCCCCGCGTGGCGCACAACTTCCGCTTCTTCGCCGACTGGCTGCTCGGCCTCGGGCACGACGACTTCGAGACCCGCGGGCACCGCAACCACGTCTCGTGGGATCCGGCCGGGGTGTGCGCCCTGATCACGCCGTGGAACGCGCCGCTCATGCTGGCCACCTGGAAGATCGCCCCCGCGCTCGCCGCCGGGGACACGGTCGTCCTGAAGCCGGCCGAGTGGTCGCCCCTCACCGCGTCGCTGCTGGCCGAGATCACCGCCGAGGCCGGGCTGCCCGACGGCGTGTTCAACGTCGTCCAGGGCTACGGCGAGGAGGTCGGCGCCCCCCTGGTCGCCCACCCCGACGTCCGCCGGATCAGCTTCACCGGATCGGTGCCCACCGCCCGGCACATCGCCCGGGCGGCGGCGGCCAACCTGACCCCGCTGTCCCTCGAACTCGGCGGCAAGTCCCCGCTGATCGTGTTCGCCGACGCCGACCTGGACCTGGCCGTGAACCTCGCGGTCGAGCAGTACGACAACGCCGGGCAGGTCTGCCTGGCCGGGACCCGGCTGCTGGTCGAGGAGAGCGTCGCCGCCGAGTTCACCGAGCGGTTCGTCGCCAAGGCGGCCACGCTCCGCCAGGGCGACCCGCGCGACCTCGCCACCGACATCGGCCCCAACATCCACCGCGAGCACGTCGAGCGGATCGACGGGTTCGTCCAGCGGGCCATCGCCGCCGGAGCCACGCCCGTCATCGGCGGCGGCCCCAACACCGACCTCGGCGGCCTCTACTACCGGCCCACCCTGTTCACCGGCGCGGCCGCGGACAGCGAGATCGTCAACGAGGAGGTCTTCGGACCGGTCCTCACGCTCCAGACGTTCCGTACCGAGGAGGAGGCCGTCGAGATGGCCAACTCCACCAGGTTCGGTCTGGCCGCCACCCTGGCGACGGGGTCGCGCGAGCGGGCCGACAGGGTCACCGAGCGTCTCGTCGCCGGCACCGTCTGGGTCAACTGCTTCTTCGTCCGCGACCTGCAGGCCCCGTTCGGCGGCGCGCGCCAGTCGGGCGTCGGCCGCGAGGGCGGCGACTGGAGCTTCGACTTCTACTGCGACGTCAAGAACACCGTCACCGCGCCGGGAGGCTGGAATGGGTGAAGTCGTCGGCGCGGGCATCCTCGCCCACGCCCCCACGATCATGCTGCCCCTTGAGGTCCGCAAGGAGCTCAACGAGGGCAAGGAGATCAGCATCGTCCCCGGGCTCCGGCGCCTGCGGGAGGAGGTCTTCGAGACCGTCGACTACGACACCGTGATCGTGCTCGACTCGCACTGGGCGACCACCGTGGAGTTCGTGGTCACCGCGCAGGACCGGCGTTCCGGGCTCTTCACCTCGGAGGAGCTCCCGCGCGGCATGTGCCGGATCCCCTACGACTTCCCCGGCGACCCCGAGCTGGCCCGCCTGATCGCGGCCCAGCAGGAGAAGCACGCCACCTGGATCACCGCGATCGACGACCACCACCTGCCGATCTTCTACGCCACGGTCAACCTGTGGAAGTACCTCGGCGTACCCGGCAAGCGGTGGATCTCGATCGGCATGTGCCAGACCGCCGAGACCGAGGACAACCTCCGGCTGGGCCGCGCGGTAGGCGACGCCATCGCGGCGAGCGACCGCAAGGTCCTGCTGATCGCCTCGGGCGCGTTCTCGCACACCTTCTGGCCGCTGCGTCAGCTCCGCGCCCACGAGTCCAGCGACCCCGTGCACGTCTTCTCCCCCGAGGCGCGTGCCGCGGACGAGGAGCGCATCGAGTGGATGCTGGCGGGCGACCACGCCCGCGTGCTCGACACGATGGAGGACTTCTACCGCTTCAAGCCCGAGGCGCGGTTCGGCCACTACCTGATGATGGCCGGGGCCCTCGGCGAGCACGACCTCATCGCGCCGGGGCGGCTCTACAGCGACTACGAGAACGCCACGGGCACCGGTCAGGTGCACATCTGGTTCGACCGGCCGGAAAGCGGCTTCGCCGCTCCGCAGGCCACCGACAGCTCGGGCGACCCGTACCCCTACCCGTTCACCCTCGAAGGGACCCGTTGATGCCCGAGTACCGCAGGATCCTCCTGGACGGCGCCGCCACCCAGGTACGCCGGGAGGGTGACGAGCTGGTCAGCGCGGACGGCCGCGTGGTGGGCGTCGACGACGCCGTCCACCTGCCGCCGAGCGTGCCGAGCAAGATCGTCGCCGTCCACCTGAACCACCGCAGCCGGGTCGAGGAGTTCATGACCTCGCTGCCCCCGGCACCGACGTACTTCCACAAGCCGACCTCGTCGCTGAACGGCCACAAGGGCGCGATCGTCCGTCCCGAGCGGTGCAAGTACCTCAACTACGAGGGCGAGGTGGCCATCGTCATCGGCCGCACCGCGCGGGGCATCTCGCCCGAGGAGGCCGGGGACTACATCGCCGGCTACACCGTGGGCAACGACTACGGCCTGCACGACTTCCGCGACACCGACGCCGGATCGATGCTGCGGGTGAAGGGCTCCGACACGCTCTGCCCGCTCGGCCCCGGCCTGGTCACCGACTGGGACTTCCACGGCAAGCGGCTGCGCACGTACGTCAACGGCACGGTCGTGCAGGACGGCTCCACCGACGAGATGGAGTGGGACATGCACTACCTCGTCGCCGACATCGCCCGCACGATCACGCTCTACCCGGGCGACGTACTGCTGTCGGGCACCCCGGCCAACTCGCGGCCGGTCCAGCCTGGCGACGTGGTCGAGGTCGAGGTCGAGGGCCTCGGCACGCTGACCAACCACATCGTCCAGGGCCCCGCCCCCATCCGTGACGACTGCGGCGCCCAGCCCACCGAGTCCGAGGAGGTCATCTCGACCACCTTCGGCGGTGACTGGGAGTTCCGCGGCATCCGCGCCCCCAAGCGCTAGGCCACACGCGTTAGAAGGAGTCAGTAAGCATGAAGGTCATCGTCGACATGGACGTCTGCAAGGACCACGGGCAGTGCGTCTTCTCCGCCCCCGAGGTCTTCCAGATCAACGAGAACGGCCGGCTGGTCTTCGAGGCCGAGCCCGACGAGTCGCTGCGCGACGCCGTCGAGGAGGCCGCCGACGTCTGCCCGCTCCAGGCCATCACGATCGAGGGCTGACGAACGTGGGCCAGCGCATCGTGATCGCGGGCGCCTCCATGGGCGGCCTGCGCGCGGCCGAGCGGCTGCGCGCCTCCGGATTCATGGGAGAAATCGTCGCCGTCGGCGACGAGACCCACATGCCCTACAACCGGCCGCCGCTCTCCAAGGAGGCACTCGCCTCCGAGGTGACCCACGAGGCGGTCGCGTTCCGGCTGCGCCCGGCCGTCGCCGACGTGACGTGGCGGCTCGGCGTCCGGATCGCCTCCGCCGACCTCGCGGCGGGAGCCGTACGGCTCGCGGACGGTGCCGAACTGGCCTACGACGGCCTGGTGATCGCCACCGGGATGCGGCCGCGACGGCTGCCCACGCCCGGCCCCGCGCTGGGCAGGCACGTCGTACGGACCCTTGAGGACGCCTGCGCGCTGCGCGGCGAGCTGGGCCCGGACGCCCGCGTGCTGGTCATCGGAGCAGGATTCATCGGATGCGAGGTCGCCGCGACGGCGCGGCTCCTCGGCGCCGACGTGACCGTGGTCGCGCCGGAGGCGGTGCCCATGCGGCGCCCGCTCGGCGACGACCTCGGCGCCGCGCTCCAGCGGCGGCACGAACGGCAGGGGATCCGCTTCCTGCTGGGCCGTACGGTCGCCGCGTTCCTCGGCGAGGACCGGGTCACCGGTGCCGAGCTGTCCGACGGCACCCGCCTCGACGCCAATGTCGTCGTTGAGGCGGTCGGTTCGGCCTCCAACACCGAGTGGCTGGACGGCAACGGCCTCGACCTGTCCGACGGTGTGCTGTGCGACAACGCGCTGCGCGTCGAGGGGCGGCCCGGGGTGGTGGCGGTGGGCGATGTGGCCCGCTTCCCCAACCCCCGCTACGACGGCGTGGCCCGGCGGGTCGAGCACTGGAGCATCCCGACCGACACGGCCAAGCGGGCCGCCGTCACGCTGATGACCGACCTCGGGCTGTCCGGGCACGACCCCGCGCCCTTCACGCCGCTGCCCACCTTCTGGAGCGACCAGTACGACCTGCGGATCCAGTCGTTCGGCACCCCGGCGCTCGGCGGGGACGACATCCGCGTCCTGGAAGGCGACCTCGACGGTGAGGTCGTGGTCGGCTACCACCGCGACGGGGCGCTCGTCGGCGTCGTGATGATCGGCCTTCCGTCCGCCGTCGCCCGCTACCGCGCCGAGCTGATGCGCGGCCCCGCCGCCGCCTGAACCCGGAGAACCCCCTATGGCCACGCTCGACACGCGGGGATGATCAGCGACGCCTGAAGTGCTCGGCGAACCAGTCGCGCGCGAGCTCGGCGACGGCCTCGAGCGCGCCCGGTTCCTCGAACAGATGGGTCGCCCCCGGCACGATCCGTAGCTGGTTCTCGCAGCGGAGCCGCTGCTGGGCGGCCTGGTTCAGGCCGAGCACCACGTGGTCGTCGCCTCCGACGATGAGCAGGGTGGCCGCCCGAACGGCGGACAGCCGCTCGCCCGCGAGGTCCGGCCGTCCGCCGCGCGACACGATCGCCGCGACGTCGCCGTCAGGTTCCGCCGCCGCCCACAAGGCGGCGGCTGCTCCGGTGCTCGCCCCGAAGTACCCCACCGGCAGTCCAGCCGCCTCCGGCCGCGCCCGCAGCCAGCTCGTCACCGCCGCGAGCCGATCCGCCAGCAGCCGGATGTCGAACACGTTGGCCCGGTCGATCTCCTCCTCAGGGGTGAGCAGGTCGAACAGCAGCGTGCCCAGCCCCTCCCTGTTGAGCGCCGCCGCCACGTAGCGGTTGCGCGGGCTGTGCCTGCCGCTCCCGCTTCCGTGTACGAAGAGGACGATCCCCTGCGCCCCATCCGGTACGGCCAGCCGGCCCGCCAGCGCGACACCCGCCGCGTCCACCTCGATCTCCCCGCTGAACCCCGGAGGGTCCACGGCCCGGTGGAGCAGCTCGACCACCTGCTCATCGCTGGTCTGCGGAAAGTCGGAGTACCAGGCGCCGATCGCGTACAGGTCATGCGGGGCCTGGAGGCACACCACCTCATCAGCGTCCTTGCGCAGGCCCGCGATCGTGTCGGGAGCGCCGACCGGGACCGCCAGCACGACACGTTCCGCGCCCTGCGCCCGGGCGACCCGGCACGCCGCCCGCGCCGTCCCTCCGGTCGCCACCCCGTCGTCCACCACGATGACCGTGCGCCCCTTCAGCTCGACCCGGGGACGTCCCCCACGGAATCGGCCCCCGCGGCGGATCAGCTCCTCCCGCTCGGCCTCCTCCACCTTCGCCATCTGCTCCTTGGTGACGCCGGCGAGCCGTACGATCTCGGGGTTCAGCACGCGCACACCGCCCTCCCCGATGGCCCCGAACCCGAGTTCCGGCTGGTACGGCACGCCGAGCTTGCGCACCACGATCACGTCGAGCGGAGCGCCGAGGGCTCTGGCCACCTCGTACGCCACCACGACACCACCCCGGGGCAGCCCCACGACGACCGCGTCGGCACCGCTGAGCCGGTCCCGCAGCCGCTCGCCCAGGCGGGTCCCCGCGTCACGCCGGTCAGCGAACACGACCGCTCACCTCCCCACCGCGTGAGGTCCTTCCTTTCCGCCCTTCCCTGTCATCGGGGGCCGATGCGTCAGGAAGGGGCCGAGTAGCTCCTCCGTACGGGCGTAGACGGGAGCGTGCTCCGCGCCCAGCTCGATCATGCGGGCGGCCTTGTTCACGACGGCGTTCACGAGTTCCGCGGTGGTGGCGGGATCCGGGAGTCCGAGGTCGGCGAGCGCGCCCACGAGCGGGCCGAGCAGTTCCTCGTGCATGACCTTGCTGGTGCTGTCCAGTTTCTCGCCCGGGGCGATGCCGGCCAGGGCACGCGCGACCGCGTGCTCACCCTCCGCGACCAGGCGGAGGTTCGCGTCGACGTAGGCGAGCACCCGAGCGCCCGGCGTGGCGGCTGCCTCCATCGCGCCGGTGACCCGCTGGGACCACCGGGGGAAGGTGTCCTCGATGAGCGCGTAGAGCAGGTCCTCCCTCGACCGGAAGTACTGGTAGACCGACGAACGGGCGAGCCCGGCCCTGGCGCCGACCTCGGCCAGCCCCGGAGCCCGGCTCGCGTCCTCGGCGAGGATGGCCCGCGCGGCGTCGAGCAGGGCCCGCCGCTGGGTGGCGCGATGTTCCGCGACCGTGGGCGCGGTGATGCGCGGCACGGGCCCTCCTCGATCTCTCCGCGGCCCCCGGAGCCGGCTAGGCGGGAGCCGTCTGGTCGGACAGGCGTCCGTCGGTCATCTCCACGATCCGGTCGCAGTGGGCGAGCACGTCATGGTCGTGGGTGACCATCACGGTAGCAACCGCCGACCGCTTCGTCTCCCGCGCCAGCAGGGACACCACCTCATGGCTGCGGGCCCGGTCCAGCGCCGCCGTCGGCTCGTCGACGAGCAGCAGCGACGGCGTGGTCATCAGCGCCCGGGCGATGCCCACCCGCTGCCGCTCGCCGCCGGACAGCTGGTGCGGCCGGCGGTCGGCCTTGTGCGCCATGCCGACCTCCTCCAGCAGTTCGCGGGGTTCGCGCCGGGCGAGGTCGGCGCCTCGGGTCAGATGGGTGACCAGGCGGAGCTGGTCGAGCACGGTCAGCGCCGGCAACAGGTTGCCGGTCTGGAACACGAACCCGATGTGGTGACGGCGGTGGGCGGCACGCTCGGCCTCGCTCATCGCCCCGATGTCGCGCCCGTCGATCGTCACGGTTCCCTCGTCGGGTGTGGTGAGCGCTCCCGCGACCGCGAGCAGGCTGGACTTGCCGGCTCCCGAAGGGCCGACGACCGCGACGAACTCCCCGGGGCGTACGGCCAGGTCGACCGCGTCGAGCGCGGTGACGAGGCTGTCGCCGTCTCCGAGGCGCAGGGTCACCCCGGAGAGAGCGAGCCCGCTCCGCTCACCCGGCCCTCCGGGGTCCGTGGTGCTCGGGGAGGTGGTGGTGCCGGTGTGGTTCATCGGTGGCCTCCCAGCGCGGCCAGCGGGTCGACGGCGGCGACGCGGACGATGGCGGCGGCCGCGCCGACCAGTCCGAGCGCGACGAGCAGGGCGCTCGCGACGGCGACGGCGGACGCCTCGAGCAGGAACGGCATGGCTCCGCCGCTGATGAGGGCGCCGAGCCCGACACCGATCAGCACGCCCGCGGCGGTGGCGCCCAGCAGGACCACGAGCGCCTGGAACAGGCCGTCCCGCAGCATGTACGGCTTGGACGCGCCCATCGCCCGCAGCACGGCGAGCTCGTGCTTGCGCTGGATCGTCCACACGGTGAAGAACGCGCCGACCACCAGGGCGGAGATGGCGTAGAGGAAGACCTGGATGAGGTTCAGCGTCGACGTCTCGGCGGTGTAGCCGGGTGACGCGGCGAAGGACGCCGCGAGCGTGAGGGCGCTGGTGCCGGCGGCCTTGTCGCCCGCCGCGAGGTCGAGTGTCGTCTTGTCCTCGGCCTTCAGCGCGACCGCCGTCGCCTCCGTCAGCGTCTCCGGGCGTACCTGGTCGTCCGGGCCCGCGCCGGCGTGGATCCGCCGCCATGTGTCCAGCGGCACGAAGGCGACGTCGACGTGGCCGAAGGTGTACTGGTCGGCCGTCACGCCGACGACGGTCAGCCGTGTCCCGATCCTGTCGAGAGTCACGGTGTCGCCGACGCGCAGACCGGCGTCGGTCGCGCTGGCGGACACGACGATGCCGTCGGGAGCCGCGAGCCCGCCGCCCTCGGCGGCGACCGGAGCGAGGAACGATCCGGGGGTCACTCCGAACAGGGCGAGGTCGATCGGCACGCCGCGGCTGCTGCGGGCGTTGACCAGGACGTTGCCGAACGGCTCCGCCTCCGCGACGCCCGGCCGTGCCTTCCACGCGTCCATCTGAGCGGTGTCGACCACGCTGCGCGAGAACGCGGCGTCGGTCTTGGTCCCCTCGTCGAAGGCGAACGCGGTCACCGGAAGGTTCTTCAACCCGGAGACGCCGTCGTTCACCAGGCCCGACGAGAGTCCGGACAGCAGGACCATCAGCACCGCGATGAGCGCGACCACACCTCCCATCAACGTGAAGCGGGCACGCGCGAACCGTAGTTCGCGCAACGCGAGAAACATTTCCACTCCTCCCTGGAACACCCAAGTTCCCGACACAATGTTGGGAACTATACCGACGCGATGTCGGGATGTTTCGGGACGGGTACGCGGGGGCCGCTAATTGTCGTAGGCGATCTCTACTGTCACCGCCATGACGAATGCCGTGCAGGCGTATTCCTACGCCGGACCCTCCATGCTCACCGAGGGCCACCTGGGGTTGTCGACGTCCGGAGGCAGGACCACCCGGGGTCTGCTTGAGCACCCCCGGTTCTTCAGCGGGGTGATCACCCAGGCGGCGCCCGCCGCGGGCGGCCTGCTCGCCGTGGCCGACGTGGCGCTGACCCGGTATCACCAGCCGCGTCCCGGGTGGACCCGCGACCCTGTGGTGACGTGTGACGGCGACCGGCTCAGGTTCGAGTCGTTCTCCGCGTGCGGAGGCGTGTACGCCCGGCTCGACATGCTGGCTCCCGCGCTGGACGGGGAGGTCGTCGATCGGGGCACGACCAACGTCGACGTCAACCTCCCCCTCCGGGAGGCGCTGGCCCGGGTGGGCGCCCGCGACCCGCTGCATCTCGGGGTCGGCCATGACGAGCTGACCGTCACCACGCTCGACGGCGCCGTCGTGGAGAAGAAGGTGCCCCTGCCCGAGCGGTGGTTGCGCGGCTTCGCCGAGGTCCAGGTCATCGCCTCGGGTTTCGATCTGCGCGCCGAGCTGGCCGGGCCGCACGCCGTACGGTTCCTGCGGGGCCTGCCGAAGAAGGCGAACACCACCGTGTGGGCGGTCCCGGCGGGACGGGAGCTGCGACTCACGAGCGCTCCCACCCCCGGCGCGGTCTGCCTGGCGGGTCCGCACCGGCTCGCCACGATGCTGCCGCTGCTCCGCTTCGCCACGTCCCTGCGTGCGTACGGCCCGGCCGTGACGGCCGGGTCCCGGACGATGTCCGGCTCAGAGGTCGCCGCGAGCGCGTGGGAGCTGGAGCTGCCCGGCATGCGCTACACCCTGGCGATCTCGCCCGAGGCGTGGCGTGGTTTCTCCGGGGAGGGGGCCGTGCTCTCCGACCTGGCCACGGAGGAGGCCGCCGGGGACGCGGACGTGATCGGCATGCTGCTCAACTTCGAGCCCATCGTCGAAGTGGGGTTGCTCGCCGAGCGGTCGGGTCTGCCTCCGGCACGGGTGAAGGCCGCGCTGACCCAGCTCGGCGTCGCCGGGCGCGTGGGCTACGACCTGGCCGAGGCGGCCCACTTCCACCGTGAGCTGCCCTATGACCGCGACCACGTGCGCGCGCTCAACCCGCGGCTCGTCTCCGCCCGGGACCTGGTCGAGTCCGGTGCCGTGCGGGTGTCCGGGGACACCGCCGAGGTGACCTCGAACGGCGAGATCCGATGGGTACGGCTGAGCGACGGCTCGTGCACCTGCGCCTGGTGGTTCGATCACCGGGGGTCACGCGGTCCGTGCAAGCACGTCCTCGCCGCGCGGATCGTCGGCGCCCGCACCGCCACAGAGAAAGCCGCGACGGATCAGGCTGCCCTCACGGGACCTGCTCTCACGTGACCGGTGGATCGGCCGGGCCGTCCCAGGCGTGCAGCGCGAATGGCTTCCCCGCCACGATGGCCCGTATGGCGTCCGCCGGATAGGCGATCATGTCGTCGGGGAGGGCGTCGAGCGGCCACCAGGCGATCTCCGAGCACTTGTCCGGCTCCGCGTTGTACGGCTCGGGATCCCATGCGGCGGCCATGAAGAACAGCCCGACCCGGTCGGGCGCCCGGTGCATGACGTGGGCGAAGGCCAGGTCGTCCGGCCGGATCGTCACGCCGATCTCCTCGGCCGCCTCGCGCACCGCCGCGTCGACGACCGACTCCCCCGCCTCCAGGTGGCCGCTCGGCAGGTGCCACATGCCGTCGCCGTAGCCGGTACCGGCCCGGCGCCCGAGCAGTACGGAACGGTCGCGGACGAGGAGCACGTGCACGTCGACGATGGCACGGAATCGGACCTTGGCCGTGTCGGCGGCGGCCGTGCGCTCCGGGCCGAAGTCGCCGGGCGTCACCATGGCGCCTCCGCGTAGTCCTTGAGGAAGACCCCGTGCACCGGATCACCGGACTCACCGCGCAGGATCGGGTCGTAGACGCGTGCCGCCCCGTCGATCACGTCGAGCGGGGTCCTCCGGTCCAGCAGGTCACGCATCGGGACGGGGTTCTCGTCGGTGATCCACCCCGTATCCACGCTGCACAGGTAGATCCCCTCCTTCGCGAGGTCGGCGGCGCTGGTGCGGGTCAGCATGTTGAGCCCGGCCTTGGCCATGTTGGTGTGCGGGTGGCGTCCGGTCTTGTTGGCGACGGTGAACTGCCCTTCGACCGCCGACACGTTGACGACGTAGCGGCGCGGAAACGGCGTCGCGCGCAGCAGCGGCAGCAACCGGTCGATCAGCAGGAACGGCGCCACCACGTTGACGAGCTGGACCTCCAGCAGCTCGGCGGCGTCCACCTCGCCGATCCGCGCCGACCACGAGTTGCCCGCCGAGAGGTCGGGGAGGAGGCCGGACACGTCCGGGAGGCCCGGGTCCGACCCCCGCGCGGCCGGAAGGGCATCGTCGACCGGTGTGAATCCCGGCGCCGCCCACGCTCCCGCCGGGAGCCCGCGCCGCTCGCCGTCCGTCAGTGCCGCGTACGCCGCGGGAGGGCGGCGGAGCGTCTGGGCGGCATTGTTGATCAGGATGTCCAGCGGCTCGCCCGCCGCGAGGAGGTGGTCGGTGAGGCTGATGACCTGGCGGGGGTCGCGCAGGTCGATCCCGACGATCCGGAGGCGGTCCGACCAGTCCCCGGTCTCGGCGAAACGCCGGGCCGCGTCGCGGGGGAAGCGGGTGGTCACCGTGACGTGGGCGCCGTCTCCGAGCAGCTTCAGCGCGACGTGATGGCCGATCTTGGCGCGTCCACCGGTGACCAGCGCCCGCCGTCCGGTGAGATCGGCGCGGGCCGTACGGCGGGCCTTGTTGAGCGTGGCGCACGGGGGGCAGAGCAGGTGATAGAAGCCGTCCACCTGGAAGAACCCGCCCTTGCAGACGTAGCACCTGCGCATGCGGCGAAGCCGTCCACCTGGCCCGGGATCGTCCACGACGGGGGCGTCTATCAAGCGCTCCGCCGAGCCCATGGCGGTCGCGGCGAGCACGGCGGCGTCGGCCGCGATGGTGTCGCGCCTGCGAGCTCTCTTGCGCCGGCGCTGGCCGTCACGCACCAGGGCGAGGGCGGCGCGCTCGACCCGCACGCGTTCGGGGTCGTCCAGCGGACGGTCACGCACCTCGTCGATCAGCCGCAGCAGGGCGGCGACGCCGTCCCCATCCCCGCCCATTTCCCCTCCTCGCGTGGGCCCGGCCGGATTCGAACCGGCGTCCTCTCTCCCCCGTCGAAGGAGGCGCGACAACCGCTGCGCTACGGGCCCCAGGTGATGTTGATCGACAACCTAGCCGATAGATCATTTCATTGCCACCCATGATCGAACATACGTTTGACTAAACTGGTGGGGTGATATTCCAGAGCTCGCTGCTGGACTGCGGCGACGAGATCGGGCCCGGCCCCCTGGGAGCGTCGGTGAAGCGCACGGTCCTGGACCATGGGGCGTGGATCGACGTCCGGCCGGGCTGGATCTCCGGCGCCGACACGCTGTTCGACCGGCTCGTCCACGTCGTGCCGTGGCATGCCGAGAAGCGGCAGATGTACGACCGGGTCGTCGACGTGCCCCGGTTGCTCTGCTTCTACGGCGAGGACCGTCCCCTTCCCGATCCCGCGCTCGACGAGGCCAGGAAGGCACTGGACGCGCACTACGCCGACGAGCTCGGCGAGCCGTTCCGCACCGCCGGGCTGTGCCTGTACCGCGACGGCAGGGACAGCGTGGCCTGGCACGGCGACACCGTCGGGCGGGGTTCCACCGAGGACACGATGGTCGCGATCATCTCGATCGGGACACCGCGCGCCCTGCTGCTGCGCCCGCGCGGCGGCGGCCCGACGCTGCGCCACGACCTCGGCCACGGCGACCTCATCGTGATGGGCGGGAGCTGCCAGCGCACCTGGGAGCACGCCATCCCGAAGACCACGCGGGTGGTCGGGGCCCGGATCAGCGTCCAGTTCCGCCCGCGCGGGGTTCGCTGACTCCGCACGGCCGTTCTCGCTGTGACCCGTACCACTCAGATTTCCCGGTTTTGCGGTGAACCCGCCGGTCCGGAACAGTACCCAGAAGGATGGACGACACCGACCCGGAGCTGCTGCGAGGCGTCGCCGCGGGAGACGAGCGGGCCTTCGAACACCTCTACAGGCGGCACGCCCCCGCGCTGCTGGCCTACGCCCAGGGGCTTCTCGGGGGCGAGCGCGTGTCGGTGTCCGCCCATCTGGAGGCGTGCCCGGCGTGCGCCGCCGAGGTCGAGTCATGGCGGCGGGTCGGCTCCGCCGTACGGGAACGCGCCGCCGGGGTGCCCGCGCCCGCACCCGCCCTCTTCGCCGCGATCCTCGGCCGCCTGGGCCATCCCGCCGCACGCGAGGACACGCGGGTGGCCGTGCCCCGCTTCACCGCCGAGATCGGCGGGCGGCCGCTCCGTCGCGCCCTCGGCGTGCTCGCCCGCCAGCGTGCCCTGATCGGCTGGCCCGTGTGGGCGCTGTCCGCGTCCGTCCTCGCGATCGGTACGGCACTGGCCGCGCTGGGGCCCGCCGGGTTCGCGGAACGGGTGCTCGGGACGGTCGTCCCGCTGGTCGCCGCGCTGGCCGTCGCGGGGCGCGCCTTCCCCCAGCTCACCGAGCGTGAATACGAGATCCTCGAACTCGTCGCTCGGGGGCTCGGCAACCAGGCCGTCGCCGCCCGACTCCAGGTCAGCCCCAAGACCGTCGCGAACACGGTCTCCGGCATCCTCGTCAAGCTCGCCGTACCCGACCGAGCCGGTGCCATCGCGGCCGCACGCGACGCGGGTCTCGGCCGGACCTGACGGGAACGCGTCCCTCCCGGCCGGGACGGCCGACACTGCCGTACGGGATGGGGGCGAGCGGACCCTCTTGGCATGACGAGAACACATGTATGGAACGCGTTCCCGCTCGCCGCCGCGGCCGCCTCGGTGGCCCTGTGGATCGTGCAGACGGTATGCGGGAAGCAGCACATCCCGTTCACCACGTTCGCCGACTATCTGATCGAAGCGTGTTTCGCCCTGTCGCTGGCGACGGGTGCGCTCGCCGTGACCACGCTGCGCGCGGCGCACGCGACGGCCCCCGGCTGGGGCCGCCTCGGCGACGCCGGGGCCGCGCTGTACGGCCTGGGCCAGGCGTTGATCCTGATTCCCGCGACGGTCACGCTGGTCGCCGCCGACGAGCTTCCCGTACCGCAGACGCTGTTCCTGCCCGGCTTCGCGCTGTGGGCGGCGGGCACGGTGCTCGTCGCGGTCGGCGCCTACCGGGCCGGGGTGCTCCCTCGGCCCGTGGCGGTCCTCCTGCCCGCGTCGTTCGTGCTGATGGTCAGCCTCGGAGAGGCGGGCGCGCTGGTGACGGCCGCCACGTGGGCGGTGATCGGCGTACGGCTCCGCGGCGGGCCGCCACGGAACACGGAGCCGGTCAGCGAGTGAGCTGCCCGGCCCGGCTCACGAGGTGAGCTGCCGGTGGAGGCGGCGGGCTTCCATGGCGAACCTGGTCGATCCACCCCGCTCCACCACCGCGGCGAGTTCGGGGATGTCGGCGCGGGCCCCGGTGAGCTCGGCCGCCCTGGCGCCGGTGGCGAGGAGATCCGCCACGTTCGCCCGCGGCTTCTCTCCGGCCGCCGGCAGCAGCCCCCGCGACGCCTCGGCGACGATGTCCCACACGACGGCGTGCGCGCCGGCCCGGGAGGCGTCGTCCAGCACGGAGGTGATCCGGTTGAGCTTGACGAAGCCGTCGCGAACCAGCTCGCCGGCCGCCCTGCCGATCTCGGCGGTGGGCACGTCGCCGCGCGCGGCCAGCGCGATCAGGGCGTCGGTGGCCGCGGCCCGCTGGGCCGGATTCCGGTTTCCCATACCGACGACCAGCGCGTACGCCGTGGCAACGCCGACCGGGCCGTCCCCGTGGACGACCCGGGTGAGGGCGTCGACCTGCCCGTAACTTTCGTCCATGAACAGGGGGAGGATCTCGGCCATGTGCGCCGCCATGACGTCACGGTGGGAGGGCATGACAGCGGGCCACCAGTCCAGGATCTGCGCATAGAACCACCGGTCCTCAGGATCCCGTGCGAAGAGTTCCCCGATCAGGGACGGCAGCGCCCCGTCAGGTAGCGCCGTACCGGACAGCCCCGTATCGGACGGCCCCGCGCCGGGCGGCTCGATCCGGGCGCGCAGCTCGCGGTACGGCGCACCGTCGCGGGACCGCCGGTCGTACCGCAGCTCGCATGACGCGACGGGGTCCGGCAGGCCGCCCCGCTCGATCCAGGCGGCGAGCTCCCGCCCTGCGGGGGACGACAACCTCGCGGCCCGCGCGACCACGTCCGGATCGGCGGAACGGGGCAACCGGAGAAGGGCCTGCTGGAAGTCGGCGGGCAGCGGCGGGACTCCGGCCGCCTCCAGCAGCTCCATCCGGGTGACCAGCGTGTCCGGGGCGATGTGCCCGGTTCCCGACGTGGGCGTCGCCAGCAGGACGGGGCGGCGCTCCCCGGCCTCGAACAGCGTGACGATCTCCCGCACGCGCTCCCTGATCAACTGGTCGATCGGGTGCGGTCGCTCGCCGTAGGGGTGCGGCCGGCTCTTCGACGTGCGGGCGCGTGACCGGCTGTCCTCGACGGAGGCGAACATCAGGGCCGCCCGGCAGAGCAGCGCGTACGGCTTCTCGTGTTCGACGAAAGGCGTGTAGCAGTAGGCGTGGGAGGCGAGCACCTCTCGCAGCGGGTCGAGCGCGCTCCTGAGGGTGTCCGGTTCGCGGTCCGCCCACTCCACCAGCCCGGCCAGGATCCGTTCGAACTCCTCCGAACCGAGAGGCCACCGGAACGCGCCGATCGCCCGGACCAGTTCCTCGGGCGACGAGAACGGCGGCGGCGGAACCGGGGGCGCGGTGACCACCAGGACCGGAACGGGCGGCCGGATCGGCGTCACCACGACCTCGCCGTACTCGGCCGCGATCTTCTCGCGCAGCTCGGCGGGAAGCGCCGCTGCCGCCTCGCGCACGGTGGACCGTTCCCGCTCCCCCGCGTGGCCCGCCAGGCCAAGGGCCGTCCGCACCGCACGCTCCTGAAGGGGCAGGACGTCCTGACCGAAGATCGCCGACAGCGCGGCGAGCCCGGACGCGGCCCGGGAGGGCTCCCGGCGTACGGCGTCGCCGATCCAGCCCATGAGCGCGAGGAGGAGCTTCCGCTCGGCCCGGAACGACAACTCCTCCGCGGCTTCGGCGAACATGTCGTCGGACAGGCGGCCTTCCGCCTCCAGCCGCCTGACCTGCGCCAGCGCCGTCTCGGCCACCACGAGCGGCGCCACCGGGAGCATCCGGACGTAGTCGGTGACCCGCTCCTCCGCCTCGTCGAGGGTGGGATCGAGCCGGTCGTGCAGCTCGGCCAGCGTGGGGAGAGCCGACGGCCCGTCGCTCAGCAGCCGTCCCACCACCCGGTCCAGGATCACCGGCCGGTCGAGGATGCCCGCGTCGACCATCCGGACGATGACATCGATCTGCGCTCCGAAGAGGGCGGACCCCAGGCCGTCCGCCTCGAACGCGTGCGGCATCAGCCGGGCGAACAGCGGATCGTCGGTGATCCGCTCCAGGTGAGCGGGTTCCAGGCCGTGGGCGGCCGTCCCGAGGGAGCGCAGCCAGCCGAGCATGAAGGCGTCGTTCGCGGGCGGTTCGATCCCGGTCTCGCGGACCAGGCTCGCCGCGATCCGCCAGTGTGGGATCTCCGCGCCCACCTGGGGTGCCCGCAGCCGATCCACCATCCGGCGGGCGAGGTCCGCGCGCCACGGCTCGGGCCGCTGCCGCAGCAGCCCGAGGATGCGCCCGGCGTCGGCCACGTGGTCGTCCCGCCAGCCGAAGTCCCGCCGGAACAGCCAGTTCGCCACCGCGGCGGGACCGGGCAGGCACGCTGCTCCCGCCACCCGCAGGGCCGGGATCTGCCTGCGCCACTCCCACCAGCCCGCGTGCACGCGTTTCTGCTCGGCCAGGTGGCGCGGCAGCTCGGCCGCCACGGTCTTCCTGCCCGACGCGTCGAGCGCGGTCACGAGCCGGAGGGTTCCGGCGGCGTCCCCCGCCTCGATCCGTCCGGCGACCTCCTGCCAGGGAGTCACGCCGTCACCCCCGGCCGGTCCTGGGCCGCCAGCCCCTGTCTCGTCATCGACATGGCCCGGACCATAGTGATCGACTCCGACAATCTCGGGAGCGCGGACCGGCCGCCCCGGCCCCGCCGTACGGAATCCCGTTTGACGCCCGCCCGCACCGGTGGCCAGGATCTGCGGAGCGGTCGGAGACGAGGAGGACGGACATGCAGGTCAGAGCGGCACGCGCGGACGAGGCCGAGGTGCTGAGCGCGCTGGCGATCCGCTCCAAGGCGTACTGGGGGTACGACGAGGAGTTCATGGCCGCGTGCCGGGACGAGCTCACCATCTCGGCGTCCCGGGTCGGGACCGTACGCGCCACGGTGGCCGAGCGGGACGGGCGCGTCCTCGGCTTCGGCACGCTGGAGGGCGAGCCGCCGGAGGGCGCGCTGGGCATGCTCTTCGTCGCCCCGGACACGATCGGGCAGGGCGTCGGCCGCCTCCTGTACGAGCATGCTGTGGCGACCGCGCGGGACCTCGGCTTCACCCGTCTGACGATCGACGCGGACCCGAACGCCGAGGCGTTCTATCTGGCGATGGGCGCCGTCCGGATCGGCGGCACCCCGTCCGGCTCCATACCGGGACGCGTCCTGCCGCTGCTGGAGGTCACCCTGGCGTGACCGGCTCGCGGACTCAGTACCCTCCTCCTCCATCGGAGGACCAGTCACCGCCGCCGTAGTCCCCACCGGAATCCGCGCCATGCCAACCGCCGTTGCCGGAATGGCCGCCGCTCGAATGTCCGCCGCTCGAATGTCCGCCGTCGGAACCGGAGTGACCGCCACCCGAGTGGCCGCCGGAATCCCTGCTGGTATCCCCGCCGGCGTGCCCGCCGCGCCCGCCACCGGAATCGTCGCCGGACGAGTCGATGAGGATCCACTCGTGCGGTCGACCGGTGTCGTACCACTCACCGGAGTGCTCGCGGGAATCGGAACCGGAGCGGCGGCGGCCCCGGCCCCCACGCACCTTTCGAGGAGCGGGATGGCCGGGCATGTCCAGCCACGTGGCCCACACCTGGAAAGCGACATCACCACAGGCCTGTTCCGCCACGGCACATGCGGCGGTGTCCCAGCTGATCCGCCTGATCCCTTTGTCCCGCAGGGATCGCAGAGCCGAGGCGAGGTCCCATCCGTTCAGCGGCCGGGGGGACGAGATGGAGGGAGACTTCGGCAACTGCACACCCAGCGACACATCGTCGCGGTAGACGATCACGGTCTTGGCCTTGACCACATAACGCCAGACCTCGCGCGCCGCCTCCGCCGTGAAAGCCTCCTCCCTCCTCCGCCGCTCCTCCGCCAGCCGACGCCGGATCTCGTCCTGGACGGGCCGGCACCTCTCGACAGCGGTCGTGATCCGCGCCGCGGCACGCTTCCGACGCCGTACGAGCCACACCTTCTCCCCGCCCAGACGGAAAGCGAGCCGACCCAGTGACCGCCTTCTCGCGTTGTACTCGTTCAGGGCCGCGGCGATCTCCTTCCGGCAGTCCCGCATGGCCGTCCGCCACTCCAGGCGCTCGTTGTCCGTCCCCGGCACCCACTCGATCTGGTCGCCATTGGGGTTGGCGGCGTCGCTGCTCCCGCTGAAACCGTCGAAGAGGACGAGGGCGTTCCGTTGTACGGGCTCGACGTTCTCAGTGATCGTCTTGACCTTGATCCACCTGATCACGGCGACCTCCTTCTCGTACGCGCGTCAACCGCCTCGCGCCGTACGACGATCATCAGGCCGCCTTCGTTCATGGGCGAGCATTCGACCTGATTTCTCCCTGGATAAGACGACCCGGGATCGCTGCTGGAGTTCGCTGCGCTGACGAAACCGGACCGGGGCGGCCGCCATCCGGCCGCCCCGGTCCCGGGTGCCATGGCGACGACGGGCGTCAGCCACAGCGCCCGAACATCTGCACGTACGTCACGGCCGGGGTGACGGACCCGGCGGCCGGATCCGCGCTCCCCCACGCCGCCTTGGCGTACATCTCGGTGAAAGCCGGGTTGAGGATGGCGTCGCGGTGCGGCTTGCTGTTCATCCACCACGTGACGGCCGCCCGCGGCGTGACAGAGGAGCGTCCCCACCCGGCGTACGTGTTCTCGGCGACGGCGAACGAGGTGCAGCGTCGGCCGTAGCCCACCGCCTGGGCCCGGCTCAGCGGGGTGGATCCGGTCTGCGGGTTGATGTGCGGGTCGCACTTACTGGGGTCGCCCTTCACGGGGCGGCAGTTCTTACCCGGCTCCACGTTCCCCCACCAGCGCAGGTTGACGGCGTCGGCGACGTGCCTGGCCGCGGCGGCGCCGAGCGTGAGAGACCCTTTGCCCAGCCCGATGTACCGCTTCAGCGGTTGCATGCCGGTCCGTTCGGCGTTGACGAGGCACAGGACCGCCATCTCGATGGTGGTCGTCTGCGCCCTGAAGTCGTAACGCCCCCGGCTGGTGTCGGGGAACGCGGACTGGGGCCGGTAGACCATGTCGATGTTCGCGCAGGTTCCGGCGCCTTTCAGCGGCGCGGCGGCTACCGGCTGTGCCGACAGAACGGCGCCGGTCAGGCTCAGCACCAGGGCGCCGGTCACGGCGACGGCAGCCTGCCGTCGCCGTGACACAGGGCTGCCGGGCACGGGTCGCTGCTCGCGGGAGAGCTGTAAGAGGCTGCTCATGGGGGGGCTCCTCGGCGTCGGGGTGTCCCTTGAGTGATAAGCCAGCCGCCTTTCAGATGCCTTGCAGGCGCCCCTGTAGCCCCCTTCAGCACGGTGTACGGCAAGCTCGGGCGGTCGGCATCGGACCCGAGGCATCCGGCTGCCATCTCATCGTGTCGAGGCATCGATCGCAGGGACGGCAGTCTGCCGGAAGCACACGATCATCTGGACTTCACGGTACAGATGAGTAATGTCGCGACAGGAGCCGATGAAGCCTCGGGAGACGACCATGCATGTCGCGATCATCGGAGGCGGCCTCGCGGGACCGTGCCTGGCCCACGGGCTGCGGCGGGCCGGATTCCAGGTGACGTTGTACGAGCGCGATTCAGCGCCGACCAGAGGACAGGGCTACCGCATCCACATCGCGCCGGAGGGCAACCGTGCCCTCCACGACTGCCTGCCCGAGCACCTTCACCGCCTGGTGCTGGCCACCACCGGGGTGTCCGGCTCGGCCTGGAGTTCACCGACACCCGCGACTACGTGATGCGGTGCTCGGCACGCCCGACGACGTGTCGGGGCTGGACGGCTCCGGACTGCGAGACGCCGTCCTGGAACGCGTCGCCGATTGGCATCCCCGACTCAGCCGCCGGCTCACCGATGCCCGCGACCGCGGGCTCCCGCTGGTTGAGGCCGTACACGCCTATGAGGCGGAGATGCTCCGATACAACTTCGCGGCTGTGGCCGCCGCGGCCAAGCAGGCCGGCCTGACGACGACCTAGGAGGTGACGCGGGCAAGCGAGATCATGACAGACGAGCGACCGGCGTGGTCCGACCAGGGTCCGCTGGAGCGCAAGAAAGCCACCGGCTGCCCCGCTCCTCATCATCTACCGCCCCGCTCCTCATCACCGGCTTCGCCGCCAAGACCGGACTGAGTTTCCAACCCCCGTCGTTATACCTCTCTACGTGCAGGTCTTCGTTTCCGGAGAGCAGAACCCGACCTCGGGGTAGCGCGCCGACGGTCTGCGCAGCAGGGGCTGTGGCTTACCGCGCAGGTGCAGGTCGAAGAAGGCTCGGACGTACCTGCGGGTGATGTCCACGGAGCGGCTTCCAGAGAGCTCACTGCCGAGGTCGACGCCGATCTGCTGGGCCAGCAGGTCGTAGTCGCTGAAGGACGAGTGCACCGCTCCGTCCACCACGAGCCAGCGCTTCCACCCGGTCAGGTGTTCCCAGTCGCGGTCCCATGTGGCGTCCTGGCCGCCCGGGCTGTGCAGCGACTGGCCCAGGAACAGGAACGGGCGCGCCACCCCGCTCGCGGGGATCGGGGCGAACATGAAGCCGTCCATGTTGATTCCGGCGCGTACTCGTGAGTCCTTCAGCATCGTCTCGGCGGCGCTCGCGCCTCCGAGGGACGCGCCCGCCATCGCGATCCGGGACGGGTCGATCAGCGAAGCGCCCTTCCACTTGGGGTGTGGACCGGTCAGCTGATCGATCACGAAGGAGACATCGACCGCCCGGTTCTGCACCGCCTTCTTACCGAAGTCGTCGACATCGAGTTCGCATGCGGCGCAGGTGGCCAGCCGACCGTCCGGGAACGTGGTGGCGAAGGTCTCGTACGTGTGGTCGATGCCGGCCACCACGTAGCCTCTGCTCGCCAGTTCCTCGGCCAGGGCGGTGAGTGAGCTTCGGGGGTCGGTGAAGCCGGGAGAGAGCACGACAAGGGGCAGAGTGTGTCCACGTCCCGCCGGTTCGGCGCCGCTGAACGCGTTGGTCCGCGTTCTGCTCAGCACGTCGGACGGCACGCCCGTCACCCCTTTGCCCTTCAGGATGAGCTCCGACTCCTTGGGCGTCGCGTAGGGCGCACGCCGTCCGTTCCGGGACTTCGCCGGATACCAGAGGGAGACCATGAGCTCCCTCGTCTTGGCCTCGGGGACCCAGGGGTCAGGGCGCGAGGTGTCCTCCAGACGCAGGGACGTTGTGCCGACCGGATGGGGACCGGCCGGCTCGGGCAGATACGGCGTGCTGCTCGACGTGGCCGAAGGGCCGACGGAGGCGTGTGCGGAAGAGGCGGACGCCCAGGAGGCGGGGACCGTCAGGGTGAGCAGTCCTGCGAGAGCGGCCAGGCCGGCCCGCAGGATCGGAGTCCGGAGCATCGGCTTTCCCCTGCTCGGATGACGGTCGGTCAGAGCTTTCAGCCCCGCATGCGGATCTTTGTATGGCATGGCTTGATCCTGCGAGGCCCCGGCCTGGCGCGGTATCAGCCGAAAGTGCGGTCGGCGCCGTTTGAGTAGCACTTTCGGCCGGTTCGGGGCGCCGACAGCGCGGCGCGTTCGGGCCCACGGTGCCGGCGGACGGGAAGTGCGGGGCTCCGCACACAGGCCGGGGCTCCGTGCACGGACCGGCTCTCCCCGGCGTCAGCCGACCGAGAGCACCGCGACGACGATCAGCACCAGCAGGAGCGCCAACACGCCGCCCGCGAACGCCAGGGACGTGATCGCGCAGCCCTTTCCGTTCCACGGCTGGGGCGCGGGGCCGAGGGCGCCTCTGGAGTAGGTCCACATGGGGGCGCGGTATTCGAGTTCGAGCGCCATCCCCGGCTGGAGCCAGATCGTCAGATCCGCCGGACCGATCTGTGCGGGGAGGAGATAGGGCAGGTGGACGTGGAGATGGTACTGGCCGGGAGGAAGCGGGATCACGTTGCGTCCCCACCGGCCCAGCGCCTGATGGCCGTTGAGGACGATCTTCGGCGTGATCATGGCCAGCATGAAGCTCAGCCAGTGCCGCTTCACATCGAGGACGAGATGCGCCTGTGCCCCCGGAGGAGCGGGTGGGGGCGGCTGGTTCCAGGGGGTGGGTGGCACCGGCGGATGCATGGCGGTCATGCTACTGCGGTCCTGATTTTTCGGGATCTGTTCGGGCATCGCCTGACGCCGGCCGAGCCGGCACACGGTCGAAATTCGTGGCCGGTCATGTACCGCGAATGGTGTGACGATCATGCTACGACCAGGATTTCGACCGGCGAGCAAACGACGAACGACCATCGTGATCAGCGCCGGGCGCGGGGCACCGCTGAGGCGATCACCAAATGAAGAAAGCCCAGGTCAGTGACACCGACCTGGGCTTCTTGCTGGTGCGCCGTCAGGGACTCGAACCCCGGACCCGCTGATTAAGAGTCAGCGGTTCGCCCTGTCAGCCTGTGCCGGCCACCGCCACGCCGCGCCGATTGACGCCGGCCTGTACGGTCGTCGCCCGGTTTGAATGCCGCTTGATGTCGGGCGCTGACACCCCGTTCCACCGCATCCGAGCAACCGCCGAGCAACCACCCATTCCGCCGCGCGTGGAGTTCCCGCATTCTCCAGAAACCGCTCACGGGGCCAGACAGCGGCCCTAACCCGCGCTACGGAATCGCTCGTACCGCTCTTCGACCAGCTCCGGGGCGGGCCTGTCCGCTCGGCACCGCGGGAGCACAAGGGGGACGTTGTTCATCTCCTGCAGCCCGTGTTTGAGCATCGGCCCGTCGATCTCCTGCAGGATGTCGGCCCGTACCTCGATGGTGTAGCCGGGGCGGATGCCGAGGATGTTCTGATCGTAGGCGGCATGGTGGATCTTGCACAGAGCCAGGCCGTTGGAGATCGCGGGGACACCACGGACATCGCGGTCGGGGATGATGTGCGC
This sequence comes from Microtetraspora glauca, assembly GCA_001570385.1. GTDB lineage: Bacteria > Actinomycetota > Actinomycetes > Streptosporangiales > Streptosporangiaceae > Microtetraspora > Microtetraspora glauca. The sequence continues at coordinate 131,727 of BBYL01000022.1, forward strand.
GGCATCCAGCAGGGAACGGTGGCGAAGGCGGCACATCGCACAGCTGGTCTCGTACGCCTGGATCACCCGCTGCCGGAAGACCGGCTGGTGGAGCCGCTGCCGGGTGATCCGTTCGGAATAACGGCGCTCGATCAAGCTCACCGGACCGTCCACGGACAGGTGCCGCTGGGCCTCATCCAGCGCGACCGCGACCCGGGACTGCCTCTCGTCGACGGCGACGATCCAGACTGGGAAGAACGGCAGATACAGGCCCTGCTGAACGCCGAAGAACCACATCAGGGGCACACCGAGTTCGTGGGCGCGCCGCAGGCCCACGTTCGTGTAGTGCCCGGGGTTGCCCTGGAACTTGTAGCGCAGCAGCCCGTCCTCGCCGACCGCGTCCTCATACGGAGCTCGAGCCCCGTCGGAGGTGTAGGTCGTCAGAATCGACAGCGCGGCGGTGAGCCCCTGCGGCTTGCGGATGCCGAGCTGGTTGTCTATGAGCGGAAAGGTCCGGCCCTCGAACTGGAAGCCCAGCAACTCGTCCCGGCGGACCACCGGATCCTCCGGCGTACACCGCTGCCGCAGCCAGGCCATCGATGCGGCGCGGATACGGCTGTCCAGGTCATCGCCCAACGGCATGATCACATCGGTGTTCTACACCCGCGGCCGGCTCGTCCACCAGAGGTCTCCAGTACCGCGGCCGAACGGGCGCAGCCGCGCACGGCTTGGTCGGCCTCGGCAGGATCGTGCACACGAGCCCATCCAAGCAACGGCCGGCCTGGACGAACGGGAAGTCGTGGATCGCCGGCACGGGCATGCGGCGCGATGGACTCGGTACGCTGGACGGCGACGTCCTTCCTCGCGCAGGTGTTGCAGATCCATGCCCGACCGCCAGACCTTCGACGCACCGGCGCTCCTCGACCTACTTGAGCGGTCGTGGAGCGCACAGCTGCGGCGGGTGTCGCTGGTCATTGAAGCCGAGGCGGCCGAAGAGACGATCGAGGCGGCGGCCGACGCCCTGGGCACGGCCTACCGGCGGGTCGGCCATCAGGAGCTCGCCACCCGCTGGCCCGCGTGCGTCGCGGTGAGCCTCGCCGGGATCGCCGCCCGCCACGATCCGGACAGCCCGTTCTGGCCGCACTGGTGGGCGGCCATTCACCATCGGGGGAGCCCGAGCAGGTGGGGTGCCGCGTTCCTGAACGCGTTGCGCGTCTTCGGCCTGCCCGCCGATCGGGACGCCAAGCAGTCGATCAGGACGCATGCCGGTTTCGGCACCGCGGCTTCCGGCAATGCGGGCGAGGGTCCGCCGCTCCGTCTCGACCCCTTCGGGCAGGGGATCCAGTGTGCCGGCGCGCCGCTGCCCCGCCCCACGGAGGAGACCCTGCTGGTCTTCGCCGAAGACGGACGACACCTGCCCGCGGAGCTTCCGCCTCGGCCGGTCTGGATCGTCCACCCCCGAGACCGTGAGCCGGCCGCGGACGTCCCGCTCCGGACGCTCGCGGAAAGCCTGCTCCCCCTCGGGTGGGAGGGCTGGCGGCTCGCGCAGATCGACCTGGGGAGCGCGGCCTGGCTGGCGCTGGCGGAAGGGCCGCGCCACACGGTCAGGAAGCGGTCCAGGCCACGGCTGTCGGCCTGCCGGCCCATCCCTGGCCTCGCCACACCTGACGGCTCCGCCGTGCTGGCCTCTCCTCCCGCTCTGTGGCTGCCGAAGGGGGATTGGACGGTCACAGTGGAGCGTGCCGGCACCCACTCGGCCGGTCCCGCCGACCACGCCGATCTCTGGGCGCGACTGCCTCGGCCGCTGCTCGGCACGTTCATCGTCACCGCCAGAACCCCGGGCGGCCGGGCGACCCGGGAGACCGTGACCGTCGCCGAAGGGCTGGCGGTGCGTTACGAGCCGCCGGTCCGGCTCTTCGACAACGAGGGCCTGATGCCGTCGGACGTCTCATTCGCCGCGGAGCCCGGCTTGACAGTGACGCCTCAGGCGCTCGCCTTCACCTCGCGCGAGCATCTGCGCCGGATCACCTGCGTCGCCTCCGGCCAGGTCATGGACCTCGTCGTCGCCCCGCCGCACATGCGGGTACGGACCGGAGAGGAATGGCACACCGCTCCGCTTCACCTCACACCGGCCGCCGTGGAGGAACTGGGGACTCTGCGACTGGACATCCCCGGCATCCGGGAGAGGCTTCCCATCGAGGTCGTCGCCGGCGGCACCGGCGAAGGCAGCAGTGACGCTGCCATCGAAAGCGGGAGGGCCGGGATCGGGAAGACCGTGCAGGTACTGACCCCGCACGCGCGTGGTGACTATCCGTTGCGACGGGTGCTGGACACCCTGGACGCGAGTCTGGACGCGCACGGGAACGCCACCCTGATGGTCAGAGCGGGCGAGCACATCGTACCGCTGGCCTTCATCTCCCCCGGCGAGCGATATGTCCCTGATCCGTGGCTCTGCAACGATTGACGGCGTGGATCCTCTCGCAACCGGCACGCTCATCACCGGCACCTACCGGCGCTATCTGCGTTCGCTGCTACCCGTGCGGGATCCCGGGATCGCCGCGGCCCTGGCCGCGGAGGTGGCGGCGAGCCCGCTGCTGACCAAGGGGCCGTTGCTGGAGGCCACTCCGCCCTACCGGACCGGGGCCACACTGCGCGAGCTGATCGGCGAAGGCGTCCTCGATCCGGCTTTCGCCGCGCTCACCGGCCCCGCGCTCCCTGCGGACCGCCCGCTCTACCTGCATCAGGAGCAGGCGCTCCGCAAGGCGGCCACGGGACGGAACCTGGTGGTGGCCACCGGCACGGGCTCGGGCAAGACGGAGAGCTTCCTGCTGCCCGTCCTGTCCCTTCTCACCGCGCAGCAGGCGCGCGGTGAGCTCGGGCCCGGAGTGCGCGCCCTGCTGCTGTACCCGATGAACGCCCTGGCCAACGACCAGCTCAAGCGGTTGCGCGATCTCCTCGCCACGGTGCCGTCCATCACGTTCGGCCGGTACACCGGGGACACCCCGGAAAGCGCCCGTCAGGGCGCCGCGCTGTTCGAGGAGCTCCACCCCGGTAGGCCCCGGCTTCGCAACGAGCTGCTGAGCCGGGAGGAGATGCGGGCCGCTCCCCCTCACCTGCTGCTGACGAACTACGCGATGCTGGAGTACCTGTTGCTTCGGCCGGCCGACCTGGAGCTCTTCGAGAAGCAGGACACCTGGCGGTTCGTGATCCTGGATGAGGCGCATGTCTATGACGGGGCTCGTGCGGAGGAGCTCAGCATGCTGCTGCGGCGGCTGCGCGACCGGGTCGCACGCGGGCGGAGCCTTCAGTCCATCGCGACCAGTGCCACGGTCGGTGACCAGCCGTCCGCCGTAATGGAGTTCGCGAGCCGGTTGTTCGACTCTCCCTTCGAGTGGGTGCCCGGCGACCCCGCGCGGCAGGATCTGGTGACCGCGTCCCGGGTGGACATGCCGTCCGGTCCCTTCTGGGGTCCGCTCACCGCCGAGGAGTACCGCAAGCTCGCGGTGCACGAGGACCCGGGAAGCGAGCTGGTCCGGCGCTCCGGTCTGCCCGACGCCGGTACGGCTCTCGCCCACGAGCACGCCATGGCGACCCTGCGGGGCACGCTGTCCCGGGGACCCCGGCCGTTCGCCGAGCTCGCCCGGTTGCTGTTCGGCGGACAGGACGCCCCGGAAGAGGGTCTGGCGGCGCTGATCGCCGTGAGCGGTTCGGCGCTGTCGGCCCGATACCACCTGTTCGCTCGTGCCACTGAAGGCGCGTTCACCTGCCTCACCCCTGCCGGCCCGCATGTCTCGCTGGCCCGCCGCGAGGTCTGTACGGCATGCGCGGGGGTCATGTTCGAGTTCGGGGCCTGCAAACGGTGCGGAGCGGTCCATCTGATCGGCACGGTGGAGCACGCCTCCGGGGGGCAGGTGTTCAGCCCGCGGGCGACCAGGGCCGATACACGGGTCTGGCTGCTGCTCGGCGACAGCTCGAACGTCGCCGACGAGGACGACGAGACGCTGGAGGACCTGCCGGAGACCGAGGCGCAGGACGCGTTCCTGTGCGGTACGTGCGGGGCTCTTCGTGCCGGACCGGCCGATGCGTGCTGCGACACGCCCCATCCGCGGCCGGTGCGACGGCTCACCTCCACGGCCGACTCACCCAGCGGCTGTCTGGCCTGCGGCGCCCGGGGCCCGGGCATGATCCGCCAGTTCGAGAGCGGAAACGAGGCCGCGGCGGCCGTGCTGGCCACGACCCTCTATCAGGCGCTCAGCCCGATGCCCGAGCAGGAGGACCGTCCAGGGGGCGGACGCAAGCTGCTCGCCTTCAGCGACAGCCGCCAGGCCGCCGCGTACTTCGCCCCGTACCTGGAGGCGAGCTACGGCCAGATCCAGCAGCGGCGGCTGATCCTCGCCGGCCTCCGTCGAGCCTGCGCCCGGGACGACGACGCGACGGTGGATGACGTAGTGGACGAGGTGGTCAGGGCCGCGGGGCAGGCCGGGGTGTTCGAACGGCGCACCTCCCGGCAGCAGCGGCGCCGCGAGGTGGCCCTGTGGGTGATGCGGGAACTCGTCGCGATGGACGAACGCCAGTCCCTGGAAGGGCTGGGCCTGATGCGGGTGGAACTGGATCGCGATCCGGGTTGGCGGCTGCCGGCGCCGCTGCTGGAGCTGGGCCTCACCGAGCGTGAGTGCTGGCTGCTCCTGGCCGAACTGGCCCACTCGCTGCGCCGGCAGGGCGTGCTGAGCATGCCGGAGGAGGTCGATCCGCGTGACGAGCTGTTCGATCCGCGCCGTGGTCCGATCTACGTCCGCGGCGACGGCGCCGAAGCCAGGCTGAAGGTACTGAGCTGGCTGCCGACCCGTGGCGTCAACCGGCGGCTCGACTACCTGCGCCGGGTCCTCGCCGCCCTCGACTCCGACGTGGACGCCGGTGAGATCCTGGACGGCTGCTGGAAGCTCCTCACGTCGCTGCGGGACGGCTGGCTGGTCTCCGCCGCCCTTCCCAGGCTCGGCCGGGTCCACCAGTTGGATCACGCCTGGCTGAAGCTGTCCCCCGCTGCCCGGATCCATCGCTGCGACCTGTGCTACCGGGTCGGCGCGGACTCGCTGCGCGGGGTCTGCCCGACACTCGGCTGCCAGGGGGTCCTCGGCCCGGCGGAGCCGGACGCCGACGACCACCACCGGGTGCTCTACCAGGAGATGGCACCGGTTCCGCTGCTGGCCCGGGAGCACACCGCCCAGTGGACCGGTCTGGAGGCCGCCGACATCCAGCAGCGGTTCCTGCGCGGCGAGGTCAACGTGCTGTCCTGCTCCACCACGTTCGAACTCGGCGTGGACGTCGGCGAACTGCAGGCGGTGATGCTGCGCAACATGCCGCCGACCACGGCCAACTACATCCAGCGGGCCGGGCGGGCCGGACGGCGGGCGGATTCCGCCGCGCTCGTGCTGACCTATGCCCAGCGCCGCTCGCACGACCTGTCGCGTTACCAGGAGCCGGAGACCATGATCTCCGGCCAGGTGCGGGCACCGTACGTGCCGCTGGGCAACGACCGGATCGACCGGCGGCACGCGCACTCGGTGGCGCTCGCGGCCTTCTTCCGGCATGCGAAGGAGACCTCGGGCACGGTCTGGAAGACCGCCGGCGACTTCTTCCTCTCCGGCGGGACGCCCCAGGTCAGGGCGTTCCTCACCCCGGTCCCCGCCGAGGTGCTCGCCTCACTGCGACGGGTGCTTCCGCCGCCGGTGGCCGCCACCTTGGGGGTGGAGACAGGCGCGTGGGTCGAGGTGCTGTGCGATCTCCTGGAACAGGTGCGCGTGGAGCTCGTCCAGGACATCGAGACGTTCGAGGAGCGCCGTCAGGAGGCGTTCGCGCAACGCCGCAGCGACCTCGCCGCCCGATACGAGCGTACGGTCAACACGCTGACCCGGCGCCCCCTGATCGGCTTCCTGGCCAACCGGAACGTGCTCCCGAAGTACGGCTTCCCGGTGGACAGTGTCGAGCTGCGCACCGCGCACTGCGACAGCCAGGTGGGAGCTCGCCTGGAGCTCAGCCGCGACCTGTCCTCGGCGATCTACGAGTACGCTCCCGGCTCCGAGGTGGTCGCCGGCGGCGTGTTGTGGCGTTCCGCGGGGGTCTACCGGCTGCCCGGGCGCGAGCTGATCAGCAGGTACTACACGGTCTGCCGTTCCTGCCAGCACTATCGGGAGGGCGACAGGACGCTGGAGGCGGCCTGTCCCGCCTGCGGCAGTCCCGGCGACGGCCCGTTGCGGCAGTACTACGTACCGGAGTTCGGCTTCGTCGCCGACCCGCGTACCGCCAAGCCGTCCGGCGCACCGCCGAAGACCTCCTGGCGCGGCGCCACACACGTCGTCTCCCTGGGCGAGGAGTTGGCCGAACGGCACTGGGCGGCGCCGAGCTGTGCCTCCGTCTGGTGCCGTTCCGGTTCCCGTGGACGGCTGGTCGTCCTGTCCGAGGGGACCTCCGGCAGTGGGTTCCTGATCTGCGACTGGTGCGGCTGGGGCACCGCCAATGTCGGCAAGACCACGAAGTCGCATGTCAACCCACTGCGCCGGACGGCGTGCACCGGACCGCTGCGCTGGCGCTCCCTGGCGCACAGTTACGAGACCGACATCCTGGAACTGCGCCTCGACGCACCCGGCGTGACCGGTTCCGGGCAGTTGCGCTCCACCCTGTACGCCCTGCTCGAAGGTGCCGCCGAGGGGTTGGAGATCAGCAGGAACGACGTGGATGGAGTGATCAATCCCGGCTCCGACGGCCGCACCGGCCTGGCGATCTTCGACACGGTGCCGGGGGGTGCGGGCAGCGCGCTGCGGATCGCGCAGGCGCTCGACGTGGTCACCGCCGCGGCCCTGCGCCGGGTCGCCTCCTGCGACTGCGGGGCGGAGACCTCCTGCTACGGCTGCCTGCGCACCCGGCGAAACGAGCGCTACCACGACCAACTCAGCCGGGAGGCGGCCCTGCGCGTGCTCACCGCGGTGACCCCGCTGACCCTGATGTGAGAACTCCGGTGGCGGAGCGGGACATCGTCCGGAACGGTCCGTTCCATCGCCGGCGTGCGGCATCCTTGACGGCATTCACCTCTCACACCCCAAGCGAATGGAAGACCCGTGGATCCACTCGCCTCCGAGCCCCCTACGGAGGGCAGCTCCTTCGGGATGGACGCGTTCACTCTCGACGACCGGATGCGGCTGTTCCATTTCGCCGCGGCGGAGAAGCGCAACGAGTATCTCTGGCTGCTCCGCGCTTTCGACCGCGGCCGGGCCAACTACCAGGTGCTGCTGCACGCCGGCAGCGCACGGGAGTTGCTCGCGCAGCTGCGTGCGGAGCACCCGGACTGCCCGGAGATCGGTGAGGTGCAGCCTCTGCTTGACTCGCTGAACGACTGGCGCCTGCTGGACCGCAGCTATGACGGGACCCGAGCCGCCAACCTGGCCGAGTATCGCAACCGGCACTACGTCTACCAGTTCACCCAGGCGGGTTACCGGGCGTATCGCGCGGTCGAGGACGTGCTCGGCGCGACGCTGGACGACGCCCAACTATCAAGGCTGATATTTCCAGACATTCTGGCCGATCTGCAGGCGCTGGCCACGGCCAACGAGACCGGTGACGCCGACGAGGTCTACCGCAAGCTCAGCCGCCTGGACCAGGTCCTGGGCGACATGGCGCAGCGGGCCGCCCGCTTCTACCTGATGCTCGGCGATCTCGCCCGGACCAATGACGCCCGGCCCGAGGTCTTCCTCCGGCACAAGGACGCGCTCCTCACCCACATGCGCGAGTTCACCGCCGAGCTGGCCCGCTACACCCCCCGCCTGGCGGCGGCCGTGCACACCGTGGCGGAGACGGGGGTGGACCGGCTGATAGCGCAGGCCGCCTCCGCCGACGACCGGCTCTTCCGCACGGCCAGTGAGCGGGAGGACGACTGGCGGCAGCGCTGGGCCGGTCTGACCCACTGGTTCGGCACCGGCACCGGCCGCACCGCGCCGACCGAGGCCGACCGGCTGCAGACGGCGACCATCACCGCGATCGCGGGCGTGCTGGCCCTGCTCAGAAGGGTGACCGAGGCGCGCCGCGGGGGCGTGAGCCGGGAAAGCCAGCTGCGCCACCTGGCGCAGTGGTTCGTCTCCTGCCCGGACGACGAGGCGGCGCACGGACTCTTCCAGGCCGTCTTCGACCTCGGGGCGCCACGCCACATCGCGGTGCCGCACGAGGATCCCGAGCTCGTCCCGGCCCGGCTGTCCTGGTGGGACGCCGACCCCGTCCCACTCGCGCGTGGCCTGGTGGAGGCCGGCAGGGAACCGCAGAAGACCGGGCGCACGGCCAGGATCGAACGGAACGACGCCCAGCGTGAGCGGCTGCGCGCCGAACAGCTCAAGCTCCAGCGGGAACGCCGCGGCGCCGCCCTCGCGCTGGCGGCCGACGGCCTCTACGACCGAGTGCTGGACGAGCCGGAGACCCAGGCCCTGCTCGGCCTGCTCGACCTCGCGCTCGGCGCCCGCGTGCCGGCGAGCCGGACCGTCAGCGCGAGCGGCTCCGCGCACGGCGTTCGGCTCACGCTGCGCCCGTGCGAGGGGTCTACCACTGTCAGGACGGTACGCGGCAGGCTCCACCTGTCCGGTGTCAGGCTGGAGGTGTCATGACGCCGGACCAGGAGCGGGATGGGTACGGGGGCTCGGCGGGGCGGGATATGTACCGCGTCGCCAAGGATGTGAGCCCGCTGGATCTGGCCGACTACCAGCGCGCGGTACGGGTGCTGCTGAGCAACCCGCTCATCACCGACGTCTACCCTGACCGCCGCTCGCTGCCCCTGGTCAGACGGTGGGCGGCCCAGCTGCGTACCGACCTGCACGAGATGCTCGGCTACCGCCTGGTGACCACGGCGAACACGGCCCGGCTGCTGCGCGTTCAGGACGAGCTCGACACCACCCGCCCCGCGCGGACGAGAACCGACCGTCCCTTCGACCGCCGCCGCTACGCCTATCTGGTGCTGACACTCGCCGCCCTCGGCAGGTCCGGCACCCAGATCTCGCTGAGCGAGCTGGCCGACTCCGTCGGCGCCGACGCTACTCGCGTGGACGGGCTCGGCCTCGACACCGAGAGCAAGCCGCACCGCGACGCGTTCGTCGACGCCGTCGCCTGGCTGGAGGCTCGAGGCGCACTGTCCCTGGCCGACGGCTCGGCAGCCGACTGGGTCAACAACCCCGACCGGGCCGAGGCGCTCTACGACATCGATCGCGAGATCGTCTTCGCCATCTACACGCCGAGCCGGGTCCTGCAACACCTGCGGTCGGTGACCGCACTGCTGGAAACGGATCACGGTTTCGCCCAGGGCCAGACGACGCAGCGCAAAGCGGCCGCCCGCAAGGCCAGACGACTGGTGCTGGAACGGCCGGTCGTCTACTACGCCGACGCCGACGAAACGATCCGCGGCCAGCTCCGGCACGCCTCGCTCGGCGAGGACCTGGAAAGGTTGACCGGCCAGACCGTGGAGCGGCGCGCGGAGGGAGTGTCGATCGTCGACACCTCCGGGCGGCTGTCCGACGTGCGGTTCCCCAGCGGTGGCACCCCTTCGCAGGCCGCGCTGCTGCTGTCGGCCCGGATCGCCAGGTACGTGGCGGACGAGGATCCGCCGAGGCTGCCCGCCGCCACCGCCGGCGAGCGGGACGAGGCCGCCGCGGCGAGGATCGACGAGGGCCTGCCCCTCACCGGCATCCTGGACGAGTTGAGCGAGTCCGCCCCCACACCCCCCGGGACCCCCGAAGACCCGGAGAGTCCGGGCGGCCCGGCGGAGGCCGCGGAGTCGGCCACCTACCCGTTCGTCGCCGACGCCTGGCTGCGCTCGGCGATGCGGGAGCTGAACGACGTCTACGGCGCGGCCTTCGCCGTGGCCTGGCGGGGCGATCCCGACCGGCTCCTGCGCGAGGCGGTGCGGCTCCTCGCCTCCCTCCGCCTGGTCGCGAAGATCGACGGCGGTGTGCTGGCGCTGCCGCTGCTCGCCCGCTACCGGGGCACCACCGCGGTGGTCAAACCCCGCAACAAGCCGACTCCCCTCTTCGATACCGAGGACGTTTCGTGACGCGGTATGTACCGACCCGGGCAGGGATCATCAACCTCTGGGACTACCGGGACGAGGAGTTCGGCTTCGCCGGCGGCTGGCTGATCCTGCGCGGCCCCAACGGCTCGGGCAAGACCAAGGCGCTTGAGGTGCTGTTCCCCTTCGTGCTGGACGGGCGGATCGACCCCAAGCGACTCAACCCGTTCGCCTCCGAGGACCGCACGATGAAGTCCAATCTGCTCTTCCGCGGGCAGGACAGCGCGGTCGGCTACGTCTGGATGGAGCTGCGGCATCGCGACACGGGCGAGTCGGTCACGGTCGGCATCGGACTGCACGCCCAGCGGCACCGGGACACCCCGGTGCGCTGGCATTTCATCGCCGAGGGCCGGGTAGGTGAGGACTTTTCGCTCATCACCCCCGACGACCGGCCGATGAGCAGGAAACAGCTTGTCGAAGAGCTCGGCGAGAACGCGATCATGGCCACTCCGTCGGATTACCGGCACGCCATCGACCAGCGGTTGTTCGGCCTGGGCCGAGAGCGGTACGAACAGCTCATCACGCTGATTCTGACGTTGCGCCGCCCGCAGCTGGCCAAGAACCTCGACCCCGGCAAGCTCTCTGACACGCTCACCGACGGGCTGCGGCCGGTCGACGACGATCTGATCGCCGAGGCGGCCCATTCCTTCGACGACATGGAGACCGTACAGCGGACCCTGGAGGGGTTGGTCGCCGCCGACGAGGCGACGCAGTCCTTCCTGTCCAGCTACACGACATACCTGCGCGCGCACGCGCGCTGGGCGGCCGACGCGCTCACCCGCCGCCGTGAGGTCACCAGCGCTCACCGTGCCGGGCTGGGGAAGGTCACCGCGGCGCTGGCCACGGCCGAGCAGGCCCAGACGGAGTCGGCGCGCGCGCTGTCCGCCGCGGAGGACACTTTGGCCGGGCTCCGCGCCCGGCTGGAACAGCTCAAGAGCAGCGCCGGCTACCAGGCCCTCGAACAGCTCGCCGATCTCGAACGGCTGGTACGGACCTGCGCGGAGACCGCCTCGGCGGCCGAGACGGAGCTGGAGCGACGGGCCGGCACCACCCACCGGGCGCAGGCCGAGCTGGCCGGCGCGCGGCGAACCCTCGCCGAACTGGAGGCGGCGGTCTCACGCACCGCGACCGAACTCGCCGACGAAGCCGCGGCGGCGGGGATCGGCTGGTCCCCCGCCGACGCGGAACCGGACGGCTTCGCCGAGCGGGTGGGCGGCCGAGTGGCCGCGCGCGCCGGTGACGTACGGGCGATCCGCGCCGCGATCCAGACGCACCGCAGCGCCGAGCAGATCCGCGACCTCGCCCAGGTGGCCCTGGACAAGGCGTCGGCGGCGGTCGCGGCGGCGGAACTGGCCGAGGCCGAGGCAGCCGGAGCGGTCGAGACCGCCCGCGAGAACGCCGGTCAGCAGCTCGCCCAGTGGGCGCTGCGCCATCACGACGTCCTCTCTGACGGGTCGGGAACGAGACTGCTCGATGCGCTGGAACAGGCGCTGGAGCAGGCGGGCGAGCCCGACGCCCCCGGACTCGACGCGGTCTTCGCCACCGTGAGCGCCCCCGCGGTCACCGACCTCCGCGACTCCCAGGCGCAGATCAGAGCCGAGCTCGGCTCGGTACGGCGGGACAGGTCGCAGGTCGAGGCGGAGCGGGCGCGGATCGCCGCCGAACGCGACGACGCCCCGCCCCCGTTCGCGGCCCGCACCGCCCCCAGGGACGGCAAGCCCGGAGCGCCGCTCTGGCGTCTGGTCAGGTTCGCCGACCAGGTGACCGAGGAGCGCGCCGCGTCGGTCGAGGCGGCCCTTGAGGCGGCCAACCTGCTCGACGCCTGGGTGGCCCCCGGCGACGCCCCGGTCGCCGCCGGAGACTCCGAGGGCTATCTCGCCCCCGGCGCCCCGGTGACCGGGGCGAGCCTCGCGGATCTGCTGGTTCCCGAGGAGGAGACGGTCGTTCCGGCCGAACGGATCACCGCGATCCTGCGCTCGGTGGCCCTGGACGGGGCCGGCCCGGTGATCTCGCCCGACGGCCGATTCGTCCAGGGGATCCAGGTCGGAGCACATCACAAGCCCCACGCGGAATATGTGGGCGCGACCGCGCGGGCCCGCCGCCGCGCCGTCCGGCTCGCCGAATGCGACGCCCGCATCGCCGCGCTCACCGAGGCCGTCGCGGAGCTGGAGCGCCGCGCGGCCCAGGCCGAGAACGCGTTGGAGGCGATCGCCGCCGCACGCGCCGGACTGCCGAAGACCGGACCGATCGTGGCCGCCCTGCGGGAGCACGAGCGCGCGGCCGGGCGCCTGCGCGCCACCCGCGAAGGGGCCGACGACGCGCAGACGGCCTACGACGAGGCGGTCGCCGCCTGCGGCGCGGCCGAGCGCGCGCTGCGCCGGGCGGGAGCCGAGCACGCGTTGGATCCCGGATCCGTGGACGAGGTGGCCCAGGCCGTACAACGCTTCGAGACCGCGGCCGGGACGCTCGTCGGACGCCGTCGCGAGGAGGAGCGGCAGCATGACGTCGTGCGGGGCGCCACGGACCGTCTGGAGTCCGCCGCCGACGACGAGGCGTCCGCGGCCCGGATCGAGCAGGCGGCGCGGCGGCGGCACACGGAGGAGGCCGCCAAGCTGGACGCGCTCCGGACGACCATGGGGGCAGAGGCCAGCGCGGTGCTCGCCGAACTTCAGCAGGCCGAGGCGGGCATCGCCGTCGCCTCCCGCGAGCGGGAGTCGGCCCGCGAGGCCGAGCGGGAGGCGCTCGCCGAGGCCGCGGCCGCCCGGGCCAGGCTCGCAGCCGCTCGGGAGGCGCTGAACGTCGCCTCCGCCGAGGAGCGGCAGACCGCCAGAGCGCTGACTCCGTTCGCCCGGCGTGAGCTGCTTGACGTGCTCAGATGTCCGGCCGATCTGTCGTGGCCCGCACAGGAGGCGGACTGGCTGGGCGAGGAGCTGCCCGCCGAGGTGAGCGCGGTGCACGAGTCGATCCTCGCCGTGACCCGCGACCTGTCCCCCACCGAGGTCTCGCTCAAGCAGTCCACAACCCGGCTCACCAAGGCCCTGGACGAGCTCCAGGCGCAGCTCGCCGCAGCCGGGCAGGACTACCGGCCCGAATGGGACGGCTCGGACGGCGTGATCGTGGTCAGGGTCGCCGACGAGGAAGGTCCGCTGCCCGTGGGCTCCTTCGCCGCGAAGATGGCCGCCAGCCGCCGTGACCAGCAGCAGCTCCTCAGCGACTCCGAGCAGCGCATCCTGGAGGACGCGCTGCTCACCCGGCTGGCCCAGCAGATCCACGACCGGACCGTGGACGCCCGCGACCTGATCAGGCGGATGAACGCGGAGATGCGGTCGCGCCGCATGTCGTCGGGGACCACGGTCGGGGTGAGCTGGCAGCTCTCCGACAATCTCGACGACGAGCAACGAGCGGTCTGCGGCCTGCTCGACGCGGACGCCGCCCGGCTCGGCCCTGACGAGCTGACCCGGATGCGTGGCCATTTCGCCACCCAGATCAAGAACGCGCGGGCCCGCGAGCGGGAGACTCCGTACAAGGAGCTGCTGTCGAAGGTGCTCGACTACCGCCGCTGGCGGCAGTTCACGTTCCAGCTCATACGGCCAGGCGGGACCGAGGAGCGTCTCACCCGGGCCAAGCACAGCCGGCTGTCCGGCGGCGAACAGTCGGTGTCGCTGCACCTGCCGCTGTTCGCCGCGGCGCACGCCATGCTCAACTCGGCCCGCTCCGACGCGCCCCGGCTGCTCGCGCTCGACGAGGCGTTCGCCGGGGTGGACGACACGGGACGCAGCGAGCTGATGAGCCTGGCCGCCCAGTTCGACCTCGATCTGTTCATGACGGGCTACGACCTGTGGGCCGCCCACGCCGCCGTGCCCGCCGCGGCGCATTACGACCTGGCTCATTCCCCGGTGGATCACACGGTCAGCGCGCTGCTCCTGGTCTGGGACGGCTCCGAGCTGCTCGCCGACGACGCGGGTGAGCTGGCCGCCGCTCTCGGCTCTCCCGGCACGCGCCGCGTGCCGTCGACGCCGGCGATGGCCGACATGGCGGACGTTCATGGATGACCTGGACGGCGACGGCTGGCGGCGGCTGCTCGCCGCCGCCAGGCGCAGGCTGGAACGGACCGGCGGGACGATCGAGGGATCGGTGGGACTGGCCGACCCCTCCGACGCCGAGCGACGGGTGGTCATCGGCGTCACCGGCAGCTACCGTCCCGAGAACGTGAAACGGCTCACCGTACGGCTCGCCGACCTCGACCGTGCCCTGAACGGGGGGCTGCTGGCGACGCTCGCCGCGCTGGACGGTCCGGTACGGGACCGGGCGGCTGAGCGGGCCGCCGAGGAGTCCCACCGGCAGGTGCTGCTGGCGGCGGCTGGAGCCGCCGCCAGCGCCGCGGAGCCGTGGTTCGCCGAATGGCTCGCGGCGATGACCGCGGACGGCACGCTCACCCGCCTGATCCGGCGGGACGACGCCCATCTGATCGGTCAGGCGACGGCGGTGCTCGACCAGTTGCCCGCCGGCTACGTCCCGCTTCCGGTCCTGGCCGAGTCCGTCACCGGCGACACCAAGGCGCTCGCGGCCGGTAGCCCCCTGGCAACCCTGGTTCTGCGAGCCCTGGCGATCCGCTCGGATTCCCCCGCGGTTCCCTCTGGCCGGGCGGAGCAGCGGGCTCTGTGGGAGTCCGTGGGCGTGATCATGGACGACATGGCCAGCCAGGTGTTGATACTCAACGTCCGGACCCGAGGCGGCAACCCGGTGTCCCGGTGGCTGGACGACGCCGCCGCGTTCGGCATCCCGTTCCGGCTCACCCTGCACCAGCAGGCGGAGCACCCGGTCGTGCCGGCCTGCGAGGAGATCTTCGTCTGCGAGAACCCGGCGATCCTGCGCACCGCGGCCGCCGAACTCGGGACGGCGTCGGCCGCGTTGGTCTGCACCGAGGGGATCCCGTCCGTCGCCTGTCACAGGCTACTCGCCGCCGCCGTGGCCGCCGGGTCACGACTGCGCTGGCGGGCCGACTTCGACTGGACCGGCCTGCGCATCGTGTCGGCCGCGATCATGCGGCACGGCGCGGCTCCCTGGCGGATGAGCGCCGCCGACTACGCGGCCGGCCTGGCGGGAGGCGAGTCCACGCCCCTCGCCGGCAGCAGGACCGGCAGCCCGTGGGAGCCGGGACTCGCCGAACTGATGGCCGCCGAGGGGCGGGCCGTCATGGAAGAACGCCTGGTCCCCGCGCTGCGCGCCGACCTCACGGTCGATGCCTGATCGACGGCCGGCACCCTCGTTACGGCACCCCCTGAGTGATCTTGCTGTGTGTGTCCAGCACAGCCCGATCGGCCGCTGCCCGCCCTGAGACCCACCCATCGTGGTTGTTGATCGAACCCGCGGTGATCATGTTCAGTTCGGGGAACAGCTTCTGGACCTTCTCTTCGACCGCCTCATCCCTGGCGGCCAGCACTGCCGCTCCCCGATCCGCTGAGCGTAGGCGGCGAGGAACGACTGCCGGAACGAGCGGGTACGCGAGCGGCCCGCACCGTCACGGCGGGAACCGGCCTGCGTCATCGCAGATCGGCTGGGAAGCCCACCATCGTGGCGAACCCCAGGTGTCTGCTCCACACCGAACGGCAGTGGTTGGCCGAGGCCACCATGTCGAGTTGCATCCCGCTGCGCGGATGGTTGGATTCCTGATATGGAGGCGTCGGTAGAGCAGCTGGTGTTCGTCCGCGAGGACGAGTACACGGTCGCGCGCATGAGCGCCGAGGGCGATGTCGCGTTCGTCGCATCGGGGCGAGCGCTGGCCGGAGTGCAACCGGGCGAGACGCTCAGGCTCACCGGCGAGTGGGATGACCATCCGCGCTTCGGCCGACGGCTGGTGGTGACCGGATGCGAGCGGATCGTCCCGTCCACGCTCAGGGCCATCCAGCTCTACCTGGGCTCCGGCCTGATCAGAGGAATCGGGCCGCGGCTGGCCCAGGCCGTCGTGGAACACTTCGGTGAAACCAGCCTGACGGTCATCGACAGCGCGCCGGAAAGGCTACGCGAGGTCGTCAACATCGGTCCGGTCCGGCAGGCTCAGATCGTGAACGCCTGGCAGGAGCAGAAGGCGATCGCCGCGCTGATGGTGATGCTTCAGGGGTTCGGGATCAGCCCGCTGCTCGCGGCCAAGACCTACCAGGTGTTCGGGGCGGACTCGGCCGAGGTGCTGAGGTCCGACCCCTACCGGCTCGTCGGGCAGGTGCGGGGCGTCGCGTTCCACACCGCCGACAAGATCGCACTGCAGTCGGGGGTCCCCGCGCGCAGCCCGCAACGAATCAAGGCGGCGATCCTCGACCGGCTGGAGGCCGCGGCAAGCCGCGACGGGCATTGCTACCTGACGATGCAGGCGCTCGTGACACGCACGGCCGAGCTGGTCGAGCAGGACGAGGAGCTCGTCCGCGCGATGATCGACGCCCTGGCCGCTGAGCTCCGGGTGGTGATCGAGGACGGCCCCGTGGTGTACGCCAAGGGGCTGCACGCTCGCGAGCTCAGGCCGGCCGCCGAGCTGGGCAGGCTCTGGCATACCCGCTCGACGCTGCCGATGCGGCACTTCGAGGAGGATCCCGGGCTCAACGACGACCAGCGCGCGGCCGTCACGATGGCGCTGACCAGCACGGTCTCCGTACTCACCGGCGGGCCCGGATCCGGCAAGAGCCACACGATCAGGGTGATCGCGGCAACCGTACGCGCGATGGGCGGCACGGTCACGCTCGCCGCGCCCACAGGGAAAGCGGCCAAGCGGCTGTCGGAGCTGACCGGCCTGCCCGCGATGACGATCCACCGGATGCTGGCACACGAGCCCGACCCCGACACGCTCTTCGACGAGACTCCGGCGCAGGCAGACCTGGTGGCCATCGACGAGGCGTCCATGCTCGACCTGCACCTGGCCGCCCGGCTCTGCTCCGCAATCCCCTCGGGCAGCCACCTGCTGCTCGTCGGCGACAGCGACCAGCTACCGAGCATCGGTCCTGGCAGCGTGCTGGCCGACCTGCTACGGGTCGAGGCGATTCCCCGGGTCCGCCTCACTCACGTCTACCGGCAGGCCGACGGCAGCGGCATCATCCAGGCGGCCCACCAGATCAAGGCCGGGGAGGTGCCGTGCACGCCGGGCGGCGGCTTCTGGTTCGAGGAGCTCGACGACCCCGAGGCGGTCGCGGACCGGGTGGTCCACCTGGCGACCGAGGCCATCCCCCGCAAGCAGGGCGTCGACCCCGGCCAGGTGCAGGTGCTCTGCCCGATGCGCAAGGGCGCCGCGGGCACCGCCGAGCTCGGCCGCAGGATCCAGGAACGCCTCAACCCGCTCACCGTCGGCGAAACGGAACACTGGTTCGGCGCCTCGGCCTTCCGCGTCGGCGACCGTGTGATGCCGATCCGCAACAACTACGACAAAGGCGTCTTCAACGGCGAGACCGGCACCATCACCGCCATCCACCAGGAGGATCGCGCCGTGGAGATCCTCATCGACGACGGCGACCCGGTCACCTACGCCTTCGACGAGCTCGACGACCTCACCCACGCCTACGCCATCAGCGTGCACCGATCCCAGGGCAGCGAGTACCCCTTCGTGGTCGCCCCCATCGTCGCCGAGTCGGGCGGCATCATGCTCCGCCGCCGCCTCCTCTACACCCTGGTCACCCGGGCCCGCTCCTGGGTCGTCCTCGTCGGCCAGCGCAAGGCCCTGGAACTCGCCGTCCACCACCTCGGCCACCGCCGCAACACCGCCCTCTCCCATCGCCTCGTCCACATACTCTGAGAGACCCGTGCTCCCGGAGGCCGCGCCGGCGTACGAGCTGGTGGCGTTGACGCTCAACGACGAGCCTGTTCACCTGTCCGCGCAGTGGGTGAGCGAACTCCGCCGACCAACCACCCTCTTCGGGCCCGTCCAAGACGATCACGGCTCTCGAGCGCCGGCTCGCCCCCCGCCGGCCGAGGCGCTCGGATAGCTTTTATAGCCGAAGCAGCAGGCCTACGAGGAGCGAGGGCAGAGCGAGTGACGGGAACGGAACGGCCCAGCGCGATCGGGCGGGCGCTGCTGGCGATCAGCGACCAGTGGACGTTGCTGATCCTGCAGCGGGCCTTCCTCCTGCACATCCGGCGCTTCGCCGACTGGCGGGACGAGCTGGGCATGTCCGAGTCGGTGCTGGCCAACCGGCTCAAGGAGATGGTCGCGGGGGACCTGCTGCGCCCGGTCCCCTACCGCGAGCAGGGGCGCACCCGTACCGAGTACCTGCTGACCGAGCGCGCGATCGAGCTGTGGCCGATGCTGGTGGAGATCTGGTCGTGGGAGCGCAGATGGGTGCCGCGCCGCCACGGGCTGCCGGAGCTGACACACGACGCCTGCGGCAAGCGCACCGACGTCGAGCTGTGCTGCGCGAACTGCGGCCGGGCGCCGGTCACCGCCCGTGACACCGAGACCATGCGGGGCGCGGCCACCTTCGCCCAGGTGACGGTGCCGCGCCATCACCGCAGGACCGTCCGCGGCGCGGCCGAGCGCGACCCGCTGTCGTACTTCCCCGAGACCTTCGAACTGCTGGGCGACCGCTGGAGCACGGTGATCCTCGCGGCCGCCTTCCTCGGCACCAGGCGCTTCGCCGACTTCCAGTCGGAGCTCGGCGTGGCGCCCTCGGTGCTGTCCGACCGGCTGCGCCGCTTCGGGGAGCTGGGCGTGCTCGCCGTGGAAGAGCCCGGCGCGCGGCCCCGGTACCAGCTGACCGACAAGGGCCTGGACTTCTTCGGGATCTTCGCCTTCATCGTCGAGTGGGCGCAGAAGTGGTACACAGGTCCGCCCGACACCGATCTGCGCATCACCCATCGCGAGTGCGGCCGGCCGTTCCGCCCCTACCTACGGTGCCGGTCGTGCGGGCAGGCGCTCGGCCGTACCGAGATGCACTTCGTCATCCCCGAGCGGCGGCCGCCGCTCGCCGGGACTGGGTGACGCGGAAGCGCCCCGCCACGAAGGAGTCGTCGGTGAGGGAGGCGTTTCCGGCCGGGTTGAGCCCGGTGACGTGATAGTCGCTGTAGGCGGCCGAGAAGTTGAGCGGCATCGCGCCGGTCAGGTTGCTGGTCAGCGCGGCGCCGGCGAGAGCGTAGGCGTCCTCGGCCCGCTCCAGGTAGCCCTCGTCGGTGGAGTAGGCGAATGCGGTGATCGCCCCGTGCTCGCGCGCGTCCCGGGCGGCCATGGCCAACGCCTGGTCGGCGTCGTTGCAGGCGATCACGAAGGCGACCGGGCCGAAGCGTTCACCGGCGAACAGATCGCGGTCGGCGACGTCGACCCGGGCCAGCAGCGGGCCGCTGGTGCGGGCCTTGGGGTGCTCAGGGTGCTCGTAGGGCTGCGGGGCGAGCAGGACGCGGCCCCGGGCGGCGGCCTGCTCCGTGACCTGCTCCAGGAGGGCCACGGTGGCGGGCGACTGGATCGCGCCCAGCACGGCGGCGGCCCGCCTGGGCACCGTGGCGATCGCGCGCACCGCTTCGGCCAGCCCTTCGGCGACGTCCTCGGCGCCGACCCGGCCGCCGGCGGTGGGCAGCCCGGCGCGCGGCACGTAGATGTTCTGCGGGCTGGTGCACATCTGCGCGGAGAACAGACAGAGCGAGCCGGCCAGCGCGCGCAGCACCGGCTGGAGCTCGCCGACGGAGTGCATCAGGACCGAGTTCACACCCGAGGTCTCCGTGTAGGCGATGGCCGGGAAGGCGTTGGCCTCCACCCATGAGCCAAAGGCGGCCGAGCCGGTGAAGTCCACGATCCGGACGGCGGGATGCCGCACCAGCGGCTTGGTGACCGGCTCGGCGACCGTGTCCACGGCCAGCCCGATCAGGCCGGGATCGAATCCCGCCTCGGCCAGGACGCGACGGCAGGCCCGCACGGCCATCGCCATCTGCAGCACCGAGCTGGGATGCGGCTTGACGATCACGGGGTTGCCGGTGGCCAGGCTGGCGAAGAGCGCGGGGTAGACATTCCAGGCGGGGAAGCTCGCGCAGGCGATGACGACCGCGACGCCCTTCGGCACCAGGCGGTAGCGCTTGCTCAGCTCCACCGTCGACGTGCCGAAGCTCCGCGACCACCGCGCCGTGGCGGGCACCCGGGTCATCGCAGAGTATGCCTGCGCGATCGCCTCGATGCCCCGGTCGAGCGCGTTGGTGCCGCTGCCGGTGAGGCTCATCCCGAAGCTCTGGCCGGTGGTGTGCATCGTGGCGTGGGCGAGGTCGGCGGCGTGGATGCGCTCGCACATCTCCAGGCACACCCCCGTTCGGACGCGCGGGTCGGCGTCCCGCCACCTCGGCCAGGCCCGGTTCGCCGCCTCGACCAGCTCGTCCACGGTCGCCCTGCGGTAGGAGACGCCCAGCGGCTCGCCCGTGTAGGGGGAGACCTCGTCGGTCTGCGGATGCGGCGTGCCGGGCCCGTCATCGTCGAACGGCTTGCCCAGCTGCGCCTCGAAGGCGTCGGCGTCGGCGGCCGGCGGCTCGCCGTACGCGCTCCAGCTTTCCCGGGTACGGCACGCCTCGACCGCGCGCTCCAACGTGGCGCGGTGCTTGTCGAAGAGATCGTTCGTCATGCTTCCACTCCGTCTGGCTCGGGCCAAAGGATCATCTGGGTGCAGCGGAACAGGGCGATCGTGCGGCCGGCGCCGTCGCTCACCACGGCGTCCCACACCTGGGTGCGCCTGCCACCGTGGGCGAGGGTGGCGACGGTGCGTACGGTCCCCTCCCGGGCGGTGCCGGTGTAGGAGGTGGTCAGCTGCACTGTGGTGAAGCCGCGTGCGCCGTCCGGCAGCCGCAGCCGGCAGCCGATGCCGCACGCGGTGTCGGCCAGTGCCACGACCGTGGCGGCGTGCAGGTATCCGTTGGGGGCCAGGAGCTCGGGGCGCACGTCGAGCTCGGCCGTCACCGTGCCGCCGTCCGTGGTGTCATCCGTGGCCACGACCCGGAAGCCGAGCAGGCCCGGCAACCGCCCGGCCACGAGCCGGGTGAGGTTCGCGGGGGTCGGCTCCTCCGGAGTGGCCCGAGGTGCGTGGTCACCCATTTCAGGGCTCAAACACGTCATTTCAAGCCTCCAGCACGACGGCGATGCCCTGCCCGACGCCGATGCAGGCGGCGGCAACGCCGATGCCGCCGCCCCGCCTGGCGAGCTCCCTGGCGCAGTCGACTACCGCCCTGGCCGCCGAGGCGCCCAGCGGGTGCCCGAGCGCGATCGCGCCGCCGTTCGGGTTCACCCGGTCTTCGGGGACCTCCAGGTGATCCACGCAGGCCAGAACCATCGCGGCGAAAGCCTCGTTGAGCTCCACCACCGCCACGTCCGCCAGGCTCCACCCCGCCTTACGCAGGGCCGCGCGCACGGCCGGAACGGGCGCGAGCGCGAACCGGTCGGGCTCGACCGCGGCCACCGCCGAGGAGACGACCCGGGCCATCGGCGCGAGCCCCAGCTCCCGCGCCGCGTCGCGGCTGCCCATCAGGACCGCGATCGCGCCATCGCTGACCGGCGAGGAGTTGCCCGCGGTGAGCGTGCCGTCGGGAGAGAAGGCGGGCGGTAGGGCGGCGAGCCCGAACGGATCGCAGCCGGGGCGCACCGGCTCGTCCCTGGTCACCCCGGCCAGCGGGACCACCACGTCGTCGTGCCGCCCTTTCTCCCACGCCTCGTGCGCCCGCTGGTGCGAACGGGCCGCCCACTCGTCCTGGCGGGCGCGCCCGATGCCCTGCTCGGCCGCGACGCGGTCCATGGTCCCGCCCAGTGACTCGGTCCAGGCTGCCGGGAATGCGGGGTTGGGCATGCGCCAGCCCACCGTGGTGGGGACGAGCTCCATCCGGCGCGGCAGAGTGGTGTCCACCGGCGGCAGGACGTACGGCGCGCGGCTCATGCCCTCGACCCCGCCGGCCACGACGAGCTCGGCGTCACCCAGGGCGAGCGCGCGCCCGGCGTGGACGATCGCCTCCGCGCCCGATCCGCACAGGCGGTTCACCGTCACGCCCGGCACCGTCACCGGGAGCCCGGCCAGCAGCGTGGCCATCCGCGCCACGTTCCGGTTGTCCTCCCCGGCGCCGTTGGCGTTCCCGTAGACCACGTCCTCGATCGGCGCGCCGGGGTGGCGTCCGACCAGCTCGCGCAGCGGGTGCGCGGCCAAGTCGTCCACACGAACACCGGAGAGGCCGCCGCGGTTCTTGCCGAAGGGGGTCCGGGCGGCGTCCAGCAGCAGAACCTCGCGCATGCCCCTCCTCCAAAGCTGACTTCGTCTATAGTACTGATCGATGCACAGCGGACAACCCCTCCGGAGGCGACCGTGACCATCGGTCTGCTCGTCCAGCGCGCCGCGGACCGCTTCGCCGACCGGCGTGCCGTACAGGGACCCGACGGGACGCGCAGCTTCGCCGAGCTCGCCCGGCGCGCGTCCGGGCTCGCCCGCGGGCTGCTCTCGCTCGGCCTGTCGCCCGGCGACCGGGTCCTCGAGCTGCTGCCGAACGGCTGCGCCCTCGTCGAGTGCGACCTGGCGCTGGCGATCGCGGGGCTGGTGCGGGTGCCCCTCAACCCGCGGCTCGGGCCGACCGAGTGGGAGCGGATCGCCGACGACTGCGGGGCGCGTGGGCTGGTCTACGACACCCGCTTCGATCAGGAGACCGAGTCGTTGCGCTCGGGGTTACGCACGGTGGTCCCCAGCCGTCGTTTCGACGACCTGATCATCGGCGGTTCGCCGGTGGGTGACGCCGTGCTCGACGACGTCGTGGGCCTGGCCTACTCCTCGGGGACGACCGGGAAGCCCAAAGGCGCCCGCCGCACGCACCGCAACCGCATCTCCTCGGCGCTGGCGATGACGCACGAGGTCCTGGGCGGGCCTCCGGGCGCCGACGCGGTCTACCTGCACGCCGGTCCGGCCATCCACACCAGCGGCCTGTTCGTGCTGCCCTTCCTCATGGCGGGCGCCCGTCAGGTGTTCCTGGACCACGCGGACGCCCACGCGATCCTGGAGGCCATCGACGAGCACGGCGTCACGCACACCGCCCTGGTGCCCACGATGGTCAACCGCCTCGCCGAGGTCGCCGACGGGACGCCGCTGCGCATGCTGGCCTACGCGGGGGCGCCGATGCCGTCCGGGCAGATCCGCCGGGCGAGCGAGCGGCTGACCCCCAACCTGGTGCAGTACTACGGGCTGGTCGAGGCGATGCCGCCGCTCACCGTGCTCGACGCCGCCGAGCACGCCCGCGGGCTGGACGGGGAGCCCGAGCTGTTGGCCTCGGCGGGGCGCGTCTGCCTGGCCGTCGACCTGCAGGTCGTCGACGAGGAGGGGCGGCGCCTGCCCGACGGGGAGCCGGGCGAGGTAGTGGTGCGCGGTGATCCGGTGACGCCCGGCTACTTCGACGCCGAGGGCCGCGCCGATCTCGGGAAGAGCTTCGCGGATGGGTGGCTGCGCACCGGGGACATCGGGCACATCGGCGCCGGCGGCCGACTGTGGCTGACCGACCGCAAGAACGACATGATCATCACGGGCGGCTACAACGTCTACCCCCGCGAGGTCGAGGACGTCATCGCCGGCATCGACGGCATCGCGGACGCCTCGGTCGTCGGGCTCGCCGACCCCGAGTGGGGGCAGCGCCTCACCGCCGCCTACGCCTGCGCTCCCGGTCGCCGGGTGGAGCCCGAGGAGGTGCTCCGCCTCTGCCGGGCCGCCCTTCCGCCTCACAAGCGGCCCAAGAGCGCGCTGCAGGTCGGCTCGCTGCCGCTCAACGCCACCGGCAAGATCAGCCGCCGGGAGGTGCTCCGGCGGCTGGAGGCGGGGGAGGCCTGGTGAGCGGGCTCAGCCCGCGGTGACGGCGAACATCGCGACCGTGGTGCAGCTGCCTCCGATGTTGAGGGTCAGCGCGGTGCGAGCGTCCGGCACCTGGCAGTCGCCCGCGGCGCCGGAGACCTGGCGCGCGGCGTCGTGCAGCATGCGGACTCCGGTGGCCCCGACCGGATGGCCGAGACCGATCAGCCCGCCGGAAGGGTTGACCGGCAGCGGGCCGTCGAAGTCGATCATTCCGGACTCGACGGCCCGCCAGGACTCGCCCGGCGGCGTCAGTCCGAGGTGGTCCAGGGCGACGTACTCCGTGATCGTGAAGCAGTCGTGCGTCTCGATCACGTCCACGTCCTCCGGCCCGCGAATCCCGGCACGCGCGTAGGTGTCCAGCGCCGCCCGCCGGAGATGCGGGAAGAGGTACGGCTTCCGCACAGCCAGCTTGTCCTTGAGCAGCATCGGCGCCGTCCGGTGTCCCCATCCGGAGATGACCGGCCCCGGCCTGCCGTACCGATCGGAGGCCAGCACCACGGCGGCGGCCCCGTCGGTGATCCGCCCGCAGTCGTACTTGCGCAACCGCCCCGCGACCACGGGGTTGAGCATGTCGTCCGCCCCGAAGCAGCCCTCAGGAAAGGTCCACGACCGGGCCTGGGCCAGGGGATTGCGCAGAGCGTTGCCGTGGTTGATCTCCGCGATCCGGGCGAGATGTCGGTGGTCCAGGCCGTAGCGCGCGTCCACCTCGTCGGCGATCTCGGCGAACAGCGCGGGCCAGGGGAAGTCGGCGGCCTGGGCCTCCCGCCCGGCCCAGGCCGCGCACCCCAGGTGCTGAGCCGCCTCCTTGGCGCCGACGTTGCGCATGAGCTCCACGCCCACGACGAGCGCCACGTCGTACCGCCCGGCCTCCAGGTCGGCCATGGCGGCCAGGACCGCCATCGACCCCGACGCGCACGCGGCCTCGTGCCGGGAGGCGGGCAGCATGGCCCACGCGGGGTCGATCGCCGCGATCATGCCGCCCAGGTGCGCCTGCCCGGCGAAGAGCTCGCCCGCCAGGTTGCCCACGTGCGCGACCTGCACGTCCCCGGCGGGTACGGCCGCCGCCTCCAGCGCCCCGAGCGAGGCCTCATGCAGCATCTCGAAGAGGCCCGCCCCGGAGCGGGCGAAGTCGGTCTGGTAACCGCCCAGAACGCGGATCACAGCTTCAGCTCCCTCTTGAGAATCTTGCCGACGGGGTTCCTGGGCAGCGCATCGACGATCTCCAGCCGCTCGGGGAGCTTGTAGGAGGCGATGCCCTTGTCCCGGAGGTATGCGACCACCGCCGCGAGGTCGATCTCGCCCTTGGGCACCACGACCGCGCACACCTTCTCGCCGAGCACGTCGTCGGGGTAGCCGGCGACCGCGACCTCGGCGATCGAGGGGTGGCCGGCGAGCAGGGCCTCCAGCTCGGCGGGGGCGATGTTCATGCCGCCGCGGATGATGATGTCCTTGGCGCGGTCGACGTAGCGGAGGTACTGCTCCCGGTCGCCGGCGATCTCGAAGAGGTCGCCGGTCCTGAGGTACCCCTCCTCATCGAAGGGGGCGACCGTGGCCGTGCCCGGCAGGTAGCCGGCGAAGACGGTGGGGCCGCTCAGGCGCAGCTCGCCGGGCACGCCCGGCTCGGTGATCTCCTCCCCGTCCGGGGAGACCAGCCTGGTGCGCACCCGGTCGAGCAGCGCGGGCGCGCCCGGCGCTCCGGGCCGGGGGAAGAAGCGGGCGCGGATCTCCGGGTCGGGCATGTGGGCGGGGTCCGACAGCAGGGTGATGCCCTCGTTGGAGCCGAAGAAGTTGATGATCGCGATGCAGTGCTTCTCCTGCCAGCCCCGCACCATCGGCGGCGGCAGCGGGGCGGAGCCCGAGCCGATGCGGGTGAGCGTGGAGATGTCGGTCTCGGCGAGGATCGCCTCCCGCTGCAGGAGGAGGGTGAGCAGCGCGGGCGGGGCCAGGGTGTAGGTGACCTTCTCCGCCGCGATCTGGGCCAGGTAGGTGCCCAGGTCGAAGGGGTGGTGCTGGACCAGCACCGCGCCGACGCGCAGCCACGGGAGGAACACTCCGCCGATGCCGGCCATGTTCACCATCGGGAAGGGGTTGAGGATGACGTCCTCGCCGGTGAGCGCGGGCGCGGCCGTGCAGATCACCTCGACCGCGAGCCAGTCGTAGTGGCATCTCGGCACGCCCTTGGGCGTGGCCTCGGTGCCGGAGGTCCAGCAGATCGTGACGCGCTCGGCGGGGTCGGCCTCACGCCGGGGTGCCTCGGCGCCGGCCGCCCCTTCCAGACCGCCCGGCCATGAAAGCGTCGGCGTGCCCTCGGGCGCCCGGGACTCCCGGCCGGTGATCAGCAACGCGGCGCCCGACAGGGGCAGCAGCTGGGCCAGCTCGTACTCGCGGTATTGCACAGGGAAGGGCGTGACGGTCGCGCCGAGCCTGACGATCGCCAGGAAGGTCACCGCCAGCTCGACGCTGTTGGGCAGCTGCACCGCCACCACGTCGCCCGGGCCGATGCCCCGGGCGTGCAGCACGCCCGCGACCCGGTCGACCTCCGCACCGAGCTGCCCCCAGGTCAGCCGCTTCACCGGGCCGTCGAGCAGGTCCGCCTTGTTGAGCGGGTCGACGATGGCCGTGTCGCCGGGACGGGCCGCCACGTGGGTCCTCAGGAGCTTGTCAATCGTGTCGCCGGTCCACCAGCCCTCGGCGGTGTAGCGGGCGATTCGGTCCGCGGAATGCGTCATCGCGACTCCCTGGGTGTGATGGCCGCCACACTACGAAAAGAGAAGTCAGACCGTCAACGCCTTGAATATTGACAGCTGACTTCTCCTATCGTAGCTTCCGGTCATGGTCGAAAGTGTCGTGATCATGGACGAGTCGGGCGAGTCAAACCCGTACCTGCTGGGGGTCTACGCCCCGGTCCAGGACGAGATCACCGCCGACGAACTGACGGTGATCGGGCGAATCCCCACGGACCTCAACGGCGTCTACCTCCGCAACGGGCCCAACGCGCGCTTCCCGATGAGGGGGCGCTACCACTGGTTCGACGGCGACGGCATGGTCCACGCCGTGCACTTCGAGAACGGCCGCGCCCGCTACCGCAACCGCTGGGTGCGGACCCGCGCCTTCGACGCCGAGTCCGCCGCCGGCAGGTCCCTGTGGATGGGCGTCATGGAGAACCCCAAGGACAACCCCTTCGGCAACGCGCGCGGGCTGCCCTTCAAGGACACGGCCAACACCGACGTGATCTTCCATCGCGGGAAGGTGCTGGCCTCCTGGTACCTGTGCGGCACGCCGTACAGTCTGGACCCCCTCTCACTGGAGACCCTCGGCATCGACACCTTCCTCGACACGCTGGGCGGCGACTTCATGGCCCATCCCAAGGTGGACGAGCGCACAGGGGAGCTGTTCTGGTTCGACTACGGCCCGCGCCCGCCGTACCTGCGCTACGGCGTGGTCGGGCCCGAAGGCGGCGTGGAGCACTGCGTGGAGCTGGACCTGCCGGGGGCGCGGCTACCGCACGACATGGCGATCACACGGAACCACGCGATCCTCATGGACCTGCCGCTCTACCAGGACCTCGACGCCGCCCGGCAGGGGCGCTACAGGCTGACCTTCGACCGAGAGTTGCCCTCGCGCTTCGGCATCATCCCGAGGCGCGGCCAGGCGCACGAGATCCGCTGGTTCGAGGCCAAGCCCTGCTACATATACCACGTCGTCAACGCCTGGGAGGAGGGCGAGGAGATCGTCCTGGACGTCTGCCGCGTCTCGCGGCCGGCGCCCTACGGAGGCGGCTCGCCGCTGGCCCGCATGATCTCCTATCTCAAGCTCGACGCGCGCATGTACCGCTACCGCTTCGACCTGCGCAACGGGCGCACGTCTGAGGAGTACGTGGACGCCGACCACAACACCGAGTTCCCCTCGATCGACGCGCGCTCCACCGGCCACCCCACGCGTTACGCCTACAACGTCTCCGTGGCCGACGCCGAGACCAACCTGTTCGACGGCCTGGTCCGCTACGACAACGTCACCGGCGCCAAGGAGACCTACTACTACGGCCCCGGCGTCTACGGCAGCGAGGCGCCCTTCGCCCCGCGCGACGGCTCGACCGGCGAGGACGACGGCTACCTGATCACCTTCGTCACCGACGAGCGCGAAGGCCGCTCCGAAGTGCAGATCCTGCACGCCTCGCGGATCTCCGAAGGGCCGGTCGCGCGCGTGCTGCTGCCGCAGCGGGTGCCCCTCGGCTTCCACGCCACCTGGGTGCGGGCGGAGCAGCTGGGATGAACAAGGTCTACGTCTACGAGTGCGTCCGCACCCCGCGCGGCAAGGCCCGGCCCGGCGGCGGCCTGGCCGACGTCACGCCGCTGGCCATGCTGGAGGGCCTGCTGGGCGCCCTGGGCGAGCGGACCGGGATCACCACGGCCGACGACCTGATCGTCGGCTGCGCCACCCAGAACGCCGAGCAGGGCGGCAACCTCGCCCGCACCGCCGCGCTGACCTCCGGCTTCGAGGCGCCCGGCATGACCGTCAACCGCTACTGCACCTCCGGCATCGACGCCGTGCGCACCGCCGCCGCGCTCGTCGCCTCCGGCGCGAACCGGACGGTCGTCGCCGGCGGGGTGGAGTCGGTCTCGCGCGTGCCGATGTTCTCCGACCGCGGCCCTCTCTGGTCGCTCCCGGTCGGCTCCCTCCACATGGGCGTCGCCGCCGACGTCGTCGCCACCGTCGAGGGCTTCGGCCGCGAGGAGCTCGACCGTTACGGCCTGCGCACCCAGACGCTCGCCGCCGAGGCATGGGCGGCGGGCCGCTACGAACGTTCCCTCGTCCGGCTCAACGGTCTCGACCGCGACGAGCACGTACGGCCCGGCCTGACCATCGACGCCCTCATCGGGATGGAGCCCGCCTTCGCCGGCACCCCCGAGCAGGACGCCGTGGTCCTCAAGCACCGGCCCGACCTGGGCGAGATCCGCCACCTGCACACCCGGGGCACCTCACCCAGCCTGTGCGACGCCGCGGGCCTCGTTCTCGTCGGCACCGGCCTCGACCTGGCGCCACTCGCCCGCGTCGCCGGTACCGCCACGGCGATCAGCGATCCGATCACCATGCTCACCGCCGGGCAGCTCGCGGTCGAGCGGGTCCTGGCCGACGCCGGCCTGATCCCCGACGACGTCGAGGTCTTCGAATTCGCCGAGGCGTTCGCCGCGCTCTGTCTGAAGTTCCAGCGCGACCTCGGCGTCGGCGACGACCGTTTCAACGTCAACGGCGGCACCATCGCCATGGGCCACGCCTTCGGCGCCACCGGCGCCCTCCTCGTCGCGGCCTGCGTCGACGAACTCCACCGCCGGGGCGCCCGCTACGGCGTCGCCGCGGTCAGCGGCGCCGCGGGTTCCGGCTCCGCCGTACTCCTGGAGCGGGTATGAGCCTCTCACTGAGCGTGTCCCTCGGATTGTGGCAGGACCGGCCCGCCGAGGAGGCCCTGCTGACCGCCCGCGCCGCCGACGAGCTCGGCTATCCCGAGCTGTGGATCGGCGAGATGGCCACCTACGACGCCTTCGCCCTGGCCACCGCCATCGGGCTGGCCACCACGCGGATCGGGCTCACCGTCGGGCCGCTGGCGGTGGCCGTACGCGATCCCATGATGATCGCCATGGGGGCGGCCTCGGTCGCCGGGCTGACCGGACGCCGGGTGGACGTCGCCGTGGGCACGTCCAGCCCGCTCGTCGTGGAGGAATGGCACGGGCGTTCGCGCGCCAGATCCGCGACCGCGTTGCGGGAGACCGTCGAGGCCATCCGGCCGCTGCTGGACGGCGAGCGCTCCGACTTCGCCGGATCCTGCGTGGCGAGCAGCGGCTATCGGCTCCGGCTGCCCGCCCCGCGGTCGCGGCTGTCCGTCGCGGCCTTCGGGCCGTCGGCCGTCCGGACCGCCGCCCTGGCCGATCGCATGGTGCTCAACCTGGTCACGCCCGCCTCGGCCAGGCGGTTGACCGCCCGGTTGCGCGCCGTGAACCCGGCCACTTCCGTGGTCGCCTGGGTCACCGCCGCCGTGGATCCCGACCGTGCGGCCGTCGATCGGATCCGCCGGGCCGTCGTCGGGTACCTGCCCGCTCCCGGGTACGGCGAGATGTTCGCCGAGGCCGGCTTCGCCGACGTCGTCGAATTCGCGCGTACCCGGCCGCATCCCCGGGAGTTGCTCGCCGCCGTGCCGGACGAGCTGGTCGCCTCGGTCGCGCTGCTCGGCGACGCGGACGCGGTCGGGGCGCGGTTGTCCGCATACGCCGCGGCCGGGGTGGACGAGGTCGCCCTGGTCCCGGTGAGCACGGATCGCGATCCCGGTGGCGCGGCCACCTTGAAGGCCCTGCACACGGCTTCGGGCGGCTGAACCGCTGACCCCGCCAATACCACCTGAGCCCTGGCGACGCCGCGAGTCACGGGCCGCGTACAGGCGATCACCGGGGCACGCCGGTTCGGCGGCCTGGACGAAGCCGCTTCGTGCCGATCGCACGGGCATGATCGTAACGTCGCCCTCTACCTGAGCGCCCCAGCCAGTCAACGGTTCGCCCGGCCCGTGACACAGCAAATGATCACGCTATGACCAGGATTTCGGCTGGCGGGCAAACGACGAGCGACCATTATGATCGCGATGGGGTATGGGCCGCGGTTGGGTTGGTCGCCAAATGAAGAAAGCCCAGGTCAGACATGCCGACCTGAGCTTCTTGCAAGTGCGCCGCCAGGGACTCGAACCCCGGACCCGCTGATTAAGAGTCAGCTGCTCTAACCAACTGAGCTAGCGGCGCGTGAGCAGTAAGAGGTTATCGCACAGCACAGACCCGTCAAAACCGGGCTACACTAGAACAACATTCGGTTCGATCAATTCGGTTCGATCAATGAGGAGCGCCGATGTGGTTCGCGTCGCCTGACGAGGTCCGGGGGCGGCTCGCCGCCGTGGACTACCTTGCCGACGACGGCATCGCGACATCCGTGTTCCTCGCCGGGGCGCTCGGAAAGCCGCTGCTGACCGAGGGGCCGGCCGGAGTGGGCAAGACCCAGCTGGCCAAGGCCATCGCCCAGGCGACGGGGGCCCGGTTGATCCGGCTGCAGTGCTATGAGGGGCTCGACGAGGCCCGCGCCCTCTATGAATGGAACTACAAGAAGCAACTGCTCCGCATCCAGGCCGACGACGAGGCGTGGGAGGACATCTTCTCCGAGGAGTTCCTCCTGGAACGCCCGCTCCTCAAGGCGATCAGAAGCGACGAGCCGACCGTGCTGCTCATCGACGAGACCGACAAGGCCGACGTCGAGGTCGAGGGGCTGCTGCTGGAGATCCTCTCCGACTACCAGGTCACCATCCCCGAGCTCGGCACGATCACCGCGACCCGCCGGCCGTACGTCGTGCTCACCTCGAACGCGACGCGCGAGTTGTCCGAGGCGCTCAAGCGGCGCTGCCTCTATCTGCACCTCGGCTATCCGACGCCGGAGCGCGAGCGCGACATCGTGCTGACCCAGGTGCCGGAGCTGCCCGGCCAGGTCGCCGAGCGGCTCGCCCGTACGGTCGCCACTCTGCGCGGCCTGGAGCTGAAGAAGTCGCCGTCGATCGCGGAGACCGTCGACTGGGCGCGCACCCTGCTGGCGCTGGGCCGTACGGACCTGGACGAGGGCATGCTCGGCGAGACGCTCGGTGTGGTGCTCAAGCACAACTCCGACCAGATCCGGGCCGCCAAGGAGCTCGGGCTGTCCCGGCCATGATCGAACAGGACGGCAAGGGCGGGCCGCTGCTCGACCGGCATGTCGCGTTCGTGCACGCGTTGCGTGAGGCGGGACTGCCGGTGTCCCTGGCCGAGGGCCTCGACGCCGCGAAGGCGCTGACCGTGATCGACCTGGCCGAGCGCGAGACGCTCCGCGAGGCGTACGCGGCCACGCTGGTCAAGCGCCTCCAGCACCGGCCCGGCTTCGACGCCCTCTTCGACCTGTGGTTCCCGCCCGTGATCTCCGGCGGGTACGGCACGGCGGGGCCGGCGCCGGCAGGCGGCCGCGCGGAGCATCCCCCGCCACCCGAGCCGTCCGAGGCGTCCGCGCCGCCCGACCCGTCCGAGCTGGCCGAGTTGCGGGAGCGGCTGGCCGACCTGCTGATGGGCGATCCGGACGATCCCGCGTTCCGGGCGTTCGCCCGGTCGATGGTGGAGAGGTTCGGCAAGATCCAGGCCGCGGGGAACCGGCAGTCGTGGTTCTCGTTTCCGGTGCTGCGCGCGCTCTCCCCGCAGACGCTGATCGCGCGGATGCTCGACCGGTTGCTGGCCGAGCAGGGCCGAGCCGAGCGGGGCGGCCTGCCGGAGAAGCTCGCCCGTCACCAGATATCCCGAAATATCAGGAAGTTCGAGGAAGCTGTCGCGTCCGACGTCCGGCGCCGGATCGCCGAGGAGTCCGGCATCGAGAGGATCGCCAAGGCGACCGTCGCGCCGCCGATCGACCGCGTGGACTTCCTCCGCATGACGAAGGACGAACTGGCCCGGCTGCGCCGGGAGGTCTACCCGCTCGCCCGCCGCCTCGCCACCCGGCTCACCGTCAAGCAGAAACGAGGACATCGGGGACGACTCGACTTCCGGCGCACGGTCCGGGCCTCGCTCTCCACGGGCGGGGTGCCCCTCACCACCCACCTGCGGCCGCGCCGCCCGCACAAGCCCGAGCTGGTGATCCTGTGCGACGCGAGCGACTCCGTCGCCGCGTTCTCCCATTTCACGTTGCTGCTGACGTTCGCGTTGCGCGAGCAGTTCACCAAGGTGCGGGCGTTCGCGTTCGTGGACATCGTGGACGAGATCACCACGCTCTTCCACCCGGGTGCCGACGTCCTGGACGCGGTCCTCCGGCTGACGAAGGAAGCCGACATCACCCGATTCGGGCGGACGAACTACGGCCATGTCTTCACGACGTTCGCCGAGCGCTACGGCGACGCCATCGGGCCGAGGACGTCGCTGCTGGTCCTGGGCGACGCCCGTTCCAACTACCAGCCGCCCGCGCTGGAGACGCTCGGCCGGCTGGCCGCGGAGGCGCGGCACGCCTACTGGCTCAACCCGGAACCCCGGCCGCAGTGGGACACCGGGGACTCCGTCGCCACCTCGTACGCCGGGATCGTCCCGATGCACGAATGCCGGAATGTCACGCAGCTCGCCACGTTCATCGAGGACCTCGCGTAGCCGACCACGGGCATGAGGGTGACGCGCGTCACGTCACCGTCGGTACGCGTCCGTGCTGAGATACTTCAGTCCCGAGTCCACGAGCAGGGTGACGATCCTGGCGGTCGCCCCAAGACGTTGCCCGACCCTGATCGCGGCGAGGACGTTCGCCCCTGACGACGTTCCGGCGAACAGGCCCTCCTCCCGGGCCAGGCGCCGGGCCATCTCCTCGGCGTCGGCGGTGGAGATCGGAACGACCTCGTCCACCAGGGCGGGGTCCCACATGGGCGGCGGATGACCGATGCCGATGCCCTCGATGCGGTGGGCGCCGGGCCGCCCTCACTCACGGCTTCGATCGTCGAGCCGGTCGCGCACCGTCGGTAGTTCAATCTTTGAACCGACCACTCCGCCCTCCCCGCGTACCACGCGCCGGGTGAACGGATACGGCCAGTTCTGCGCGGTGGCGCGCGCTCTGGAGCTTCTGGGCGAGCGATGGACACCGCTGATCGTGCGGGAGTTGTCGCTCGGCGCGTCGACCTTCACCGACATCCGCCGCGGCAGCCGGGAGTGCGCGTCCGGCTGATCGTCGCCGCCTCCGTTGCCGGCGGCCTAGAAGCGGCCTAGAAGCGGCCTAGAAGCGCAGCCCGGAGCCGCGCAGGACACGGGCGGCGGTCCGGGAGAGCAGCTCGACCTGCTCCGCCGTCAGCGACCCGTTCGGCGAGGCACGCATCCAGCGGGCCACCTTGTGGGGATAGGCGACGGTCAGGCCCTCGCCTACGAGCGTCCCGCCGCGCCCCTCGATCTTGCCGCTGTGAACGGCGAGCACCGGCGAGATCGTGACGTCGATCCCCGTCTCGCGGGACAGCAGCCCGGCCAGCGCCGACGCCGCGCCGATCAGTCCCTTCGCGACCGAGGTGCCGTACTTCTCGTCGAAGAACAGGCGCTCGCCGTACCTGGCGATATGGGTGTCCGGCGCCCACGCCTCGTTGTCCACGATCCACACCCCGCCGGGGCCGATGACGAGGTGGTCGATCGACGCCTCTCCGGGTACGGCACGGCCGTCCATGACGTGGTAGCCGTGCCGGGTCAGGCCGTGGCGCAACAACCGGCCGGTGCGGACCTCCCCGCGCTTCTGCCCCCGCCACACGGCGGTCCGGGCGTAGGAACGCCAGGCGACGAGGAAGTCGGCGAGCGCGGCGAGGGCGCCCACCACGAGGCCCACGAGCAGGGTGTCGGCCCAGCCGAACCGGGCGGCGAGCAGGCTTCCGGCGGCGAACCCCGCCACGCCGATGACCCCGCGCGTCCAGAGCCGGCTCTTGCGGCCCGCGAACCAGAAGGTCACGTAAAGGTTCTGCGGCGACGCGCCGGTAAACTTCTCGTCGCGCGGCACATAGATGGACCCGCTTGGCACCGGATGCTCCCCGAGAGATCAGGACTGCTCTGCACACGCTAAACCGAGCAGGGGCTCCAGGTCTCGGAAACGGAGCTCCAGATCTCAAAAAGCCGCATTTCAACAACAAATAGGCATACCCGGAAACATTGCCGCAACCGACCAGTCGGTATGCTGGGGGCCCACCACACCAGGGAGGTCACCATGGCGCGCAGCGGAGCCACGGTCGAGGAGCCCGTACGGCATCGCCTGCTCGCCGAGGCCACGCGCCTGTTCGCCGACCGCGGCTTCGAGAGCACGTCCGTCCAGGAGATCGTCACGGCGGCCGGGGTCACCAAAGGCGCCATGTACCACTATTTCGCCTCGAAGGATGATCTCCTCCACGAGATCTACGGCCGGGTCCTGCGGATGCAGATGGACCGCCTGATGACGTTCGCCCAGGCGGAGGGCCCGATCGCCGAGCGGCTGCACACCGCCGCGATGGACGTGGTCGTCACCACGGTCGACAACCTCGACGACTCGAAGATCTTCTTTCGCTCGATGCACCAGCTCGCCCCCGACACCCGCAAGACGGTCAGGGCCGAGCGCCGCCGCTACCACGAGTGTTTCCGCGACCTGGTCACCGAGGGCCAGCGAACCGGCGTGTTCCGCGCGGACATCCCGGCCGAGATGGTGGTCGACTTCTTCTTCGGCTCGGTCCACCACCTCGGCACGTGGTACCACCCCGACGGGCCGCTCACGGGACCCGAGGTCGGCCGCCACTTCGCCGACCTCCTCCTCGCCTCGCTCCACCCCGAGCCCTGACACACGGCCCCGGCGGTGCCGGCCCCCCGGTCGAGTCCACCGGCACCTCGGTGAACCCGAACGAGGTCCCACGCAACCCGGTCGTCCACAAGCTCAGGTCCTGCTGATCGGCTCTCCCAGCGGCGCCGGGACGTCCACCAGACGCGCGAGGGCGTTCCGGTGCTCTCCGGGAGTGCCGAAGGCGATCTGATCGGCCTTGGCCCGCTTGAGATAGAGATGCGCGGGATGCTCCCATGTCATCCCGATCCCGCCGTGCAGCTGGACGCACTCCTCGGCGGCGTGCACGGCCACGTCCCCGCAGTGGGCCTGCGCCACCGCGACCGCCACGGACGCCCCGGAATCCCCGGACGCCCCGCCCGGCAGGTCGCCGGCCGCGAGGGCACCCGCCGCGTTGCGAGCGGCTGCGCGGGCGCCGCCGATCTCCAGCCACAGATCCGCCAGCCGGTGCTTGAGCGCCTGGAACGAGCCGACCGGGCGGGCGAACTGCTTGCGCTCCTTGACGTACTCCACCGTGGTGGTCAGGCACCACTCGGCCAGCCCGAGCTGCTCGGACGCGAGCAGTCCCGCCCCGAACGCGAGGGCGTCACGCATGATGGACGCGACCAGGTCGGCGCCGTCCGGCCCCTCTCCCCGGGCGACGACCCGGCCCCGGGCCGAGCCGAGGGACACCATGGCCACCGGCCGGGTCAGGTCAAGCGACGTCACCGGGGTGATCTGGACGCCCTGCTCCCGCGTCCCGACGGCGATCAGCGCGCTCGCGTCCATGCCCGGCACGCGGGCGTGGACCAGCAGTACGTCGGCGACGTCGGCCCCGGCGACGCCCGTCACCCGCCCGCTCACCACGACCTCGCCGCCGCCGTCGGAGCCGTCGGAGCCGTCACCCGGCTCAAACGTCACCTCGCCTCCCGCCGGCCGATACGGCGACGCCGCGAAGGACACGGCAAGCGCCGCCGTGATCTCCCCCGAGGCGAGCCGTTCCAGCAGGTCGTCGGCCATCTCGCCGCCTCCCGCCGTACGGGCGGCGAGCAGGGCGTGGGTCGCGAGCACGGCGCTGGTGAGGAACGGGACGGGCGCGACGGCCCGGCCCAGCTCCTCCAGCACGACCGCGGCCTCGCGGGCCGACGCGCCCGCTCCGCCCAGCTCCTCGGGGACGAGCAGCCCCGCCGCGCCGATGTCCCGCGCGAGCGCCTTCCACACGTCCCCGTCGTACGGCGTGGCCGACTCGATCCGCGCCAGGACCGCGGAGTGCGGGCACGCGTCCGCGAGCAGGGACCGGACCGCCGCCCGGAGCTCCTCCTCGACCTCCGTGTAGAGCAGTGAGACCGGTGGCGTCGTCATCGGGGCAGGTCCTTCCAGGGGATGTCCTTGTCGGCTCGCGGCTCGGCGGGAAGGCCGAGCACCCGCTCGGCGATGATGGTGCGGAGGATCTCGGAGGTGCCACCTTCGATGGAGTTTCCCTTGGCCCGCAGGTAGCGGTAGCCCGCCTCGCGTCCGACGAAGTCGACCGTCTCCGGGCGGCGGAAGGCCCAGTCGTCGTAGGCCAGGCCGTCCTCGCCCAGCAACTCGACCTCCAGGCCGGACAGCTCCTGGTGCAGCCGCGCGAACGACAACTTCATGCCCGACCCCTCGGGCCCCGGGCGGCCCACGGCGAGCTGCTCGCGGAGCCGCGCGCCGGTGAGGCGCAGGACCTCGGCGTCCACCCACAGCCGGAGCAGGCGCTGGTGCAGGTCGTGGGTGCGCAGCTCGGGCCGGGCCCGCCAGGTCTCGCAGACCGTGCCGATCATCGTGTGGCGGCCGGGCGTACCGCCGATGGCGACCCGCTCGTTCATCAGCGTGGTCTGCGCGACCCGCCATCCGTCGCCGACCGCGCCGAGCCGGAGCGAGTCCGGGAGCCGGACCCCGGTGAGGAACACCTCGTTGAACTCGGCCTCACCGGTGATCTGCCGGAGCGGCCGCACCTCGACGCCGGGCGCCTCCATGTCGCAGACGAAGTAGGTGAGCCCGCGGTGCTTGGGCACGTCCGGGTCGGTGCGGGCGACGAGGATCGCCCACCGGGCGGTGTGGGCGCTGGACGTCCACACCTTCTGCCCGTCGACCACCCATTCGTCGCCGTCCCTGACCGCGCGGGTGGCGAGCGTGGCGAGGTCGGATCCGGCGCCGGGCTCGCTGAAGAGCTGACACCAGACCTCCTCCCCCGTCCAGAGCGGACGCAGGAAGCGGCGTTTCTGCTCCTCGGTGCCGAAGCCGAGGATCGTCGGAGCCGCCATGCCGAGTCCGATGCCGATCCGGCTCGGCCGGTTGTCCGGCGTCCCACGCAGCTCGCCCTCGACGACGGACTGGAGGTCGCGCGGGGCGCCGAGGCCGCCGAGCCCCTCGGGGAAGTGCACCCAGGCGAGTCCGGCGTCGAACCTGGCCCGCAGGAAGTCCAGCCGGTCCATGGCCGAGGGGTCGTGGGCGGCGAGGAACGCGCGGACGCGCTCCTTCACCGTCGTTTCACTCCATGTCATGAGATATCCCTCTACTCAGCGGGGCTCATGTGCTTCTTGAGCTCCCGGTACGCCAGGGAACGCTTGTGCACCTCGTCCGGTCCGTCGGCGAACCGCAGGGTCCTGGCTCCCGCCCACAGGGCCGCGAGCGGGAAGTCCTGGCTGACGCCGCCTCCGCCGTGCGCCTGGATGGCCTTGTCGAGGATCCACTCGACCGTGACCGGCGTCGCGATCTTGATGGCCTGGATCTCGGTGTGGGCTCCGCGGTTGCCCACGGTGTCCATCAGCCAGGCCGTTTTCAGCACGAGCAGCCGGAGCTGCTCGATCTTCACCCGGGACTCCGCGATCCAGTCCTGGACCACCCCCTGCTGGGCGATCGGCTTGCCGAACGCCGTACGTGCCAGCGTGCGGCGGCACATCATCTCGACCGCGCGCTCGGCCATGCCGATCAGGCGCATGCAGTGGTGGATCCGGCCGGGCCCGAGGCGGGCCTGGGCGATCGCGAACCCGCCGCCCTCCTCGCCGATCAGGTGGTCGGCGGGCACCCGTACGTCCTCGAAGAGGATCTCGGCGTGGCCGCCGTGGTCGGCGTCGTCGTAACCGAAGACCGTCATCCCCCGCCGGACCGTCAGCCCGGGAGTGTCGCGCGGGACCAGGACCATGCTCTGCCTGCGGTGCGACGGCGCTTCCGGGTCGGTCTGCCCCATCACGATGAAGACGGCGCAGTTCGGGTTCATCGCGCCGGTGATGAACCACTTGCGGCCGTTGACGACGTACTCGGCGCCGTCCCGGGTGATCAACGTGGAGATGTTGGTCGCGTCGGAGGAGGCGACGTCGGGCTCCGTCATCGCGAAGGCGGACCGGATACGGCCGTCGAGCAGCGGCTCCAGGTACCGCTCGCGCTGCCAGTCGCTGCCGAACTGCGCGAGCAACTCGATGTTGCCGGTGTCCGGCGCGGCGCAGTTGGTGGCCGCGGGGGCGATGGCCGGGGACCTCCCCATCACCTCGGCGAGCGGGGCGTACTGGAGGTTCGTGAGGCCCGCGCCCTCCTCGCCGGGCAGGAAGAGGTTCCACAGGCCGCGGCGGCGCGCCTCGGCCTTCAGGCCCTCCAGCACCGGCGGCGGGGACCAGCCTCCGGCGGCCGCCTGCTCGGCGAAGACGGGCTCGGCGGGATAGACGCACTCGTCCATGAACGCGGTCAGCCGCTCGCGCAGCTCCAGCGTGACGTCGTCGAACCCGAAATCCATCGGTCAGACCTCCATGAGTCCACGGGCGACCAGCGGGGCCACCTGGTCTCCGATCTCGGCGAAGCCGTCGCCGACCGTGAGCCCCTTGGTGTACCGGAAATGGATGCCCTCGGCGATCACCGCGAGCTTGAAGCAGGCGAGCCCCACGTACCAGCCGAGCCGGGACAGGTCACGGCCGGACACGGCCGCGTAGTGGCCGGCCAGCTCCCGCGAGTCGGCCACGCCGGAGTTGCGGCCGCTGTCGAGCGTGGCGAACTCGCCGTACAGCAGGAACAGCGCGAGGTCGGTGAGCGGGTCGCCGAGCGTCGACATCTCCCAGTCGAGGACCGCCCTGACCCGGCCGCCCGCGATGAGGGTGTTCCCGAGCTTGAAGTCGCCGTGGACGATCGCCGGCGAGCCGGACTCTGGCACGGCGCGCGCGAGCCGGGCGTACAGGTCGTCGATGCCCGGCACCTCGCGGCTGCGCGATGCGTCGAGCTGGCGCTTCCACCGGCCGACCTGGCGTTCGAGGAAGCCGTCCGGCCTGCCGAAGTCGCCGAGGCCGACGCTGTCCGGGGCGATCGAGTGCAGCGTGGCCAGCACCGCGATCAGGTCACGCGCGATCTCCGGGGTTACCGGCGGCTGGCCGCCCTCGACGTACTCCATGACGTAGAAGGGCGCGCCGACGACGTCGGGGTCCTGGCAGAGGTGGTAGGTCACGGGCACCGGGACGCCGGTGTCCCGGAGCGCGGTCATGACGCGGTACTCCCTGCCCATGTCGTGCGCCGTGGCGAGGACGTGGCCCAGCGGCGGGCGGCGCACCACGTACGTCCGCGCCTGGTCGCGCACGACGTAGGTCAGGTTGGACTTGCCTCCGTGGATCACCTCGGCGCGCAGCGGTCCGCGGGTCAGGCCCTCACCTTCCAGGTGGCGGGAGAGGCGGGCGAGGTCCAGGCCGGGCGGGTCTGCGTTCACGCCTGGAAGCGTACCGACCAGACGGTATGTGTGTCGACACCGCGTGCCCGACCTTCCCGCGGCGGCGCAGCCCGAGGTCGCTAACCTGCACGCATGACAGCGAAGATGCCCCAACCCATCGTGCTCGATGGCGATGTCGTCCGGCTTGAGCCGATCACCCTCGACCACGCGCCCGACCTGCTCGCGGCGCTGGGCGGCGACGAGGAGGTCTGGCAGTGGCGGCCGGGCGCCATGCCCCGGTCGGAGGCCGACATGCGGCACATGATCCTCCGGTTGCGCGACGATCCGGAGACCACCCAGTTCGCCGTGATCCTCAAGGAGACCGGGCGGGCGGTCGGCTCCACCGGTTTCTGGAACGTGAGCGGCTTCGACGGCAGCGTGGAGATCGGCTCGACGTGGTACGGCCGGGCGTACTGGCGCACCGGGGTGAACACCGAGTGCAAGATCCTCCTGCTGGACCACGCCTTCGGCTCGCTGGGCCTCAACCGGGTCGTGCTCAAGACCGACATCCTCAACCTGCGGTCCCGCGCGGCGATCGAGCGGATCGGCGGCGTGCTGGAGGGCATCCTTCGGCGGCAGTACCGCCGGGCCGACGGCACCTGGCGGGACAGCCCCTACTATTCGATCCTCGACGACGAGTGGCCCGCCAACCGGGCCTGCCTCATCTCGCGCTGACGGCCCTACGGAGCGTTTCCCGAGAGGACGCCCCGGAGGAACTCGGTGAAGGCCGCGCGTAGATCGTCGAGACTGGGGGTGGATCCCGCCCCCACCACCGCGTCGAACTGGATGCCCTCGGCGTACGCCACCGCCTGGCGGCCGTGCCGTACGGGGTCGGAGGACCCGGCGGCGGCGAACAGCGCGACGGCGGGCTCGCGGAATCCGCGCCCGGCCTGGTCGTAGATCTCGCGCAGTTCGGGCCTGCGGGTCGCCTCCAGGGCCAGCTCATAGCGCGCGATCGTGACGTGCCGGTCGCGGTGCAGAGCGCGATGCATCATCTGCGCCAGCGTCTCCACCAAACCGCCCGGCTCCGGCGACAGGTCGGAGAAGATCGCCCGCTCGAGCTCGGTGAGCCGGGCCAGGGTGAGCGCGAGGAGCGCGGCCCGGGTGCGGGCATGGTTGGACGTCGATCCCGCGGGCAGCCCGGCCGCCTCGTCGACCGCCCGATGGGTGAGCCCGCGCATTCCCCGCTCGGCCAGGATCTCGATGGCCGCGTCCGCGATGCGCGTCACCCGCTGGTTCGACATGCCTGGATACTACAGCCGTAGTCGCCCTCACTACAGCCGTAGTATGCTCGGACTACAGATGTAGTGAGCGACGGAGGCTGTCATGGGCGACGCGTTGGTGATCGGTGCGGGGATCGGCGGGCTGACGGCGGCGGCCGCCCTGGCCACGCGGGGCTGGACGGTGACGGTGTGCGAGCGGGCGCCCTCGGTCGAGCCCGTCGGCTCCGGTTTGGCGATCGCGCCCAACGCGCTGCGGGCGCTGGACACGATCGGCATCGGCGACCGGGTGCGCGAACTCGCGGCGCTGCAGGGCGTGGCCGGCATACGCCGCACCTCCGGCGGCTGGCTGTCCCGCACCAGCGCCGAGGCCGCCCAGGCGCGGTACGGCGACCCGATCGTGCTCCTGCGCCGCGCGACGGTCGTGGAACTGCTCACCGGCCTGCTCCCGCCCGGCGCGCTGCGCCTGAACACCGCCGTCCACGACGTGGACGCCTCCTCGGGGCGGGTGCGCACCGACGCGGGTGAGCTGCGAGCGGACCTCGTCGTCGCCGCCGACGGCATCCGCTCGGCGGTACGCCGTGCCCTCTTCCCCGGTCACCCGGAGCCGGTCTATTCGGGCGTGACGGCCTGGCGGTTCATCGTTCCCGGCAGCGGGGCCACCGCAGCCGAGACATGGGGCCGCGGGCTGGTCTTCGGCGTCATGCCGCTGGCCGGTGACGAGGTGTACTGCTACGCCACCGCGGCCGTCCCGTCGGGGTGGGGCCACGCGGACCCGGCGGAGGAGAAGGCCGAGCTGCTGCGACGGTTCCGGACCTGGCACGCCCCGATCCCCGCGCTGGTGGAGCGCGCCGACCCGGCGCGGGTGATACGCAGCGACGTCTTCTCCATGGAAACGCCGCTCCCCGCGTTCCATCGGGGTCGGGTCGCGCTGCTCGGCGACGCCGCCCACCCGATGACGCCGAACCTGGGCCAGGGGGCCTGCCAGGCGATCGAGGACGCGATCGTCCTGGCGCACCATGCGAGCGACTGCGCGTCCGTCGAGGACGGCCTCGCCGCCTACACCCGCGACCGGCTGCCCAGGACCACGGCGATCGTCCGGCGCTCCGCCTCGATCACCCGGCTGACCCGGCTGACGGGCCCGGCCACCGTCTTCGCGCGCGACACGGTGCTCTCCCTCGCGGGACTGACCGGGCCGACCGCCGCCCTGCGGCAGGCGGACGCGGTGTTCAACTGGCGGCCGCCGACGAGCTGACCGGGACGGCGGCGGGCGCCTTGCGGGAATGGTCCGGCGCCAGCCGCCCCAGCGTCACGGTGCCGCCGATCAGGACGGCCGCGGCCAGCAGCGCCGGGAGCACCTGCCCGGCGCCGGTCGGCAGCGACTCTCCGAGGAGGATGGCTCCCGCGAGGACCGAGGTGATGGGGTCGATCACCTGGACCCCGGCGTAGGCGATGCCGAAGTAGCCAACGGCGTACGACTTCTGCAGCAGGACCACGGCGCACACGAGCAGCACGGGGATCGCCAGCGTGAACCAGTGCAGCAGCCGGGAGAGGTCGCCGTGCAGCCCGCCGCCCACGACCCGGACGAAGGTGGACACCGTGGCGGTGACCGAGCCGGCGCCCACCGCCATCGCCAGCGCCTTGGCCGGCCCACGCAGGAACCGGGCGACGCCGAAGCTGACCGCCACGATCACGCCGACGCATCCGATCAGGCCGAGCGCGGCCCCGTCGGAGAGCGACGGCGTGACATTGTGCGCGGGCACCAGCAGCATGAGGCCGAGCAACCCGGCCGCCACCGCGACGGAGCCGATGATCTCGGCCTTGTGCGGCCGCCTGCCGTGGAGCATGGCCGCGAACGGCACCGCGAAGACCAGCGTCGCGACGCTGACCGGCTGCACCGCGACCAGCGGCGCCATGCTCAGCGCCACCGCGTGCAGGCTGGCGCCGGTGAAGCCGATGATCCCGCCGATCCACCAGCGCGGACGCCTGACCAGCTGGAGCGTGGCTCCATCGCGGACCGCCTCGAACTGCTGCAGGGCCGCGCCCAGCGCGTATCCGAGCGCGCCGACCAGGGCGATGATCACTCCCGCCCAGATCATGGGCACCGGCCGGGGAGTCGTTCAACGTGCGATGTCACCACGTCAGCTTAGGGACAAAATCAACTTCCCCCGCCACCCCCGGGAGCGCGGCCTTCCGGGAGGTCAGGATCTTTCCGGGCAGACGCAGAACAGGTGTCCCTCCGGATCGGCGAGGACGACCCATCCGTCGCCCGGCTGGAACTCCGGCTTGCTCGCCCCGAGATCGATGTACTCCTGGACCGCCTTGGCCACGTCGGGGACGCGGAAGTCGAGGTGGAACTGCTTGTCCGGGCCGGGCCACGAACCGGGCTTCCGGTCGGGGATCCGCTGGAAGTAGATGCTGGTGGTCCCGTCGCCGATCCCGGCGTACTCCTCCTCGGCGTACTGGACCTCGAAGCCGGTGATCTGGGAATAGAAGTCGGCGAGCCGCTTCGGCTCGGCGCAGTCGATGGTCACGGCGATCAGTTTCGCGATGGTCGTCATGGCGTTCACTCTGCCCGCCATACCTGTCAGGTCGTGTCATGAACGTTTCGCAATGGGATGATCGTTGCGTTTGAATGGCACCGGGAAACCGGACAGAGGGAACCCAGTCCGGCAAACAACTCGTTGGAGCAGGCATGGCCTGGATGCCGCAGATGATCAGACGCTTCCTCGAAAAGCCGGGAAGCGTCGATCTGACGCGGTTCCAGGCGGTCGTCACCGAGGCGGCACGACTGGAAGCCGAGGTGGAGTCGCGCGCCGAG
Source organism: Microtetraspora glauca (assembly GCA_001570385.1). GTDB lineage: Bacteria > Actinomycetota > Actinomycetes > Streptosporangiales > Streptosporangiaceae > Microtetraspora > Microtetraspora glauca. The sequence continues at coordinate 175,687 of BBYL01000022.1, forward strand.
CTGACACCCCCGGAGGGGCACACCGTCGGCACCGCCGAGTTCTGCGCGGTGGTCCGGGAGGCGGCCCGGCGGACCCTCGGGGAGCGCCCGTACGACGTGCAGCTCATGGGCATGCTGGCCCTGCTGGACGGCAACGTCGCCGAGATGGCGACCGGCGAGGGCAAGACCCTGTCGGGAGCGCTGGCCGCGGCCGGGTTCGCGCTGCGTGGCAGGCGGGTCCACGTGATCTCGGTCAACGACTACCTGGCCAGGCGGGACGCCGAGTGGATGGGGCCGCTGTACGAGTCGCTCGGCCTCACCGTCGGCTGGATCGGCGAGAGCTCCACCCCTGAGGAGCGGCGCGCGGCGTACTCCCGGGACGTGACGTACGCGGCGGTCAGCGAGCTCGGGTTCGACGTGCTCCGCGACCGGCTGCGCACCGACCCGGCCGACCTCCTGGTCCCGGCGCCGGAGGTCGCGCTCGTCGACGAGGCGGACTCGGTGCTGGTGGACGAGGCCCGCGTGCCGCTGATCCTCGCCGGGGCCGCCGACCCCGGCCAGGCCGCGCCCGAGATGGCCGCCCTGGTACGGAGGCTGTCCCGGGGCTACCACTTCGAGATCGACGACGAGGGACGCAACGTCTTCCTCACCCCCAAGGGCACCGACACGGTGGAGAAGGCCCTGGGCATCGACCTCTACGACCACCCGGGCACGGTGACCGAGGTCAACCTCGCGCTGCACGCGCACGCGCTGCTCACCCGGGACGTGGACTACATCGTCAGGGACGGCAGGGTCCACCTGATCAATCCCTCGCGGGGGCGGGTCGCGCTGCTGCAGCGCTGGCCGGACGGCCTCCAGGCGGCCGTCGAGGCCAAGGAGCGGCTGGCGCCGTCGGAGACCGGGGAGATCCTCGACTCGATCACGATCCAGGGCCTCCTCACCCGCTATCCCGAAATATGCGGCATGACGGGTACGGCGGTGGCCGTCGGCGACCAGCTCCGCGAGTTCTACGACCTGAAGGTGGCGGTCATCCCGCCCAACCGCCCCTGCGTCAGGGCGGACGAGCCGGACCGGATCTTCGCCGACTCCGACGACAAGGTCCGGGCGATCGTCGAGGAGATCGCCGCCCAGCACGCCACCGGCCGTCCGATCCTGGTCGGCACCCTGGACGTCGCCGAGTCCGAGCGCCTGGACCTGCGGCTGCGCGCGCGGGGCCTCACTCCCGTCGTGCTCAACGCCAAGAACGACGCGGAAGAGGCCGCGATCATCGCCCGCGCCGGGGCGCGCGGCGCGATCACCGTGTCCACCCAGATGGCCGGGCGCGGCACCGACATCCGCCTCGGCGGCGTGGGTACGACCGACGACCAGTCGGAACGGCTGATCAAGGATCTCGGCGGCCTGTACGTGATCGGCACCGGCCGCCACGACAGCAGCCGGCTCGACGACCAGCTCCGGGGGCGCTCGGGACGGCAGGGCGACCCCGGCGGCTCGGTGTTCTTCGTCAGCGGCGCCGACGAGCTGCTCACCGCCTACGCCCCGGACCTGGCGCTACCCGCCGCCGACCCCGACGGCGTCGTACGGCACCCGCACGGCGGGTGGACGGTGGGCCACGCGCAGCGGGTCGCCGAAGGCGTCCACCTGGAGATCCACCGGAACACCTGGCGCTACACCCGGCTGCTCGAACGGCAGCGGGCCCAGCTCCTCGAGCAGCGTGACCGGATCCTGCACGGCGACGCGGGGGGCCGGGCGCTCGCGGCCGCCTGCCCCGAGCGGTACGCCGAGCTGTGCGCGTCCGCCGGGGAGGCAGCCGTCGAGCGGGCCGCCCGCCAGATCGTGCTCTACCACCTGGACCGCTGCTGGACCGAGCACCTCGCCCACATGGCGGACGTCCGCGAGGGCATCCACCTTCGGGCGCTCGGCCGGCTCAACCCGCTCGACGAGTTCAACCGCGAGGCCGTCCCCGCCTACCGGCGGCTGCTCGACGAGATCGGACGGCGGTCGAAGGAGACGTTCGAGACCGTGGACGTCAGCCGTGACCTGGCCGACCAGGGGCTGGGACGGCCCACGGCGACGTGGACGTATCTGGTCCAGGACAACCCGTTCGGCTCGGAGTGGGACCGCGTCCTCTCGCGGGTCGCCTCCGCGCTGAAGGGCCGCCGCCCCAGGCGTTGATCCCCCCGTGGCGCTTACGAGGACTCGCGCAGCAGCGCGGCGGGCACGGGGATCGCGGGAAACGGGTTGTCCGGAAGCATGATGAGGCGGCGGGGCGAGCTCGCCTGCCCCGCCGCGTCCAGGTGCAGGAGCGCCGCGCCGATCCCCGCGGCGCCGACCATGTAGCCGGTGTCCGCGGTGACCTCCCACGGCCGCAGCCGCCGATACGCCTGGTACCAGCGGTATCCCCTGCCGTCGTGCCCGGTCGCGCGGCCGATGAGGTTGCCGGCGAGGGACCGGGCGAAGTCGAGGTGCGCCTCGCGTCCCGTGGCGGCCCACAGGCCGACGAACAGTTCGAGGAGCCCGGCCGTGCCGCAACACTGGCAGGCCACGTTCCAGTAGCCGGCCGTCTGCCGCCCCGGCACGCCGCTCTGGACGATGCCGTGCGCCAGCCGCTCGACCCAGTCGAGGTCGCCGGGGTCACCGGTCACGCGGTAAAGCTCGTAGAACATCCGGGCCACGCCCGCGGAGCCGGAGCAGAAACCGAGGTAGTGCAGCCCTCGCCCCTGGGGGACGTGGTGCGGCACGAAGGCGCACCTGTCGGTGACCACGCTGACCGTGCGGACGAAGTCCGCGCCCCGGCGGGCGGCGGCGAGGTATCGCTCGTCGCGGGTCACTCCGTACAGGCGGGCCAGCAGGAACGCCGTCCCCGCGGTGCCGGACAGGAACCCGGGGGTGACGGCGTCGGTGGGCAGGCCGGCGCACGAGTCGCCGCCGAAGCGGTGGCCGGGCACCGCCAGCCCGGCGATGCGCTCACCCGCCGCCACGGCGACCTCCTCGTACAGCGGGACGCCGAGCATCCCGGCGGCGTGCAGCAATCCGAGGACGATCCCGCCGTCGCCGCGCTGGGCGGGATCGCCGGTCCAGCCGACGCCGCCGTCCATCCGGCGTACGGCGTGGGCGAGGTGGTCGGCCCCCGCGCGGGCCGCCGCGCCGATCCGCTCGTCGCCGGTCGCCCATCCGGCCTCGCCCAGGGCGAAGACCACGCCCGCCAGCCCGTGATAGAGCGAGAGGTCGGTCCGCTCCCTCCAGGTGGCGGCCAGGTGGAGCGCCCCGGCGCGGGCGTCCTCCAGGTACTCCTCGTGGCCGGTGGCGGCGGCGAGCTCGAGGAAGAACAGCACGATCCCCGCGGCCCCGGAGTACAGCGAGGCCGGGTCGCCCGCCATCGCGGACCGGCCGCGCGGATCGGGATTGGGTTCCCAGTGCCGGCGGTCGGCCGCGGCCGACCGGACCCAGCGCGCCGCCATGATGGCGGCGGTCATCGGCGTCTCCGCGCGCGGTCCAGGGCTCACTGGTGCACCATCCTCTCCGCGACGGCGCTATTCGATAAATCCCTACCAGGATAGTCTTAAATTGGCGCCTGCGCACGATCCCCCAGAAGGGGTGATCCGGTGGGCGGGTTCAGCAGTTTACGGGCACAGGTGATCGCGGCGGGCGTGTCGGAGAAGACCAGGCCGTCCCTCCGAAGGTGATCGGCGACGCCGAGCGCGGCGAGCACCTGGTCGTGCCCCTGGCGGATGCCGGACAGCAGCACGGTGATGCCCCGGCGCTCCAGCCTGGTGATCACGTCACCGAGCACGCTCGCTCCGGTGGCGTCGATGGTGGACACGCGGGACATGCGCAGGATGACCACGCGTACGTCGGCGACCTCCGACAACTCCAGCAGGAACCGATGCGCGGCGCCGAAGAACAGCGGACCGTCGAAGCGGTAGGCCACGATGTGCTCGCCGAGCAGCCGCCGCTCCTCGGCATCCTGATCGGCGGCGTGGTCGGCGGCATGGTCGGCGGCGTCACCCTGATCGCCTTCCAGCGGCACCCGCTCGACCCGGACGCTGCGCGCCACCGCGCGCAACGCGAGCACGATCGCGACGCCCACACCCACCATCACGGCGGTGACCAGGTCGAGGGCGACCGTGACGGCGAAGGTCAGGACCATCACGACGGCGTCGCTCCGGGTGGATCGGGCGATGGCCCGCAGGGAGCCGACCTCGACCATCCGTACGGTGGTCGCGAGCAGGACCCCGGCCAGCGCCGCGAGCGGGATCCTCCCGACCAGTCCCCCGGCGGTGAACACGATCACGGCGAGCACGGCGGCGTGGGTCAGCGCGGACACGCGCGAGCGTGCGCCCGATCGCACGTTGACCGCCGTGCGCGCGATCGCGGCGGTCGCGGGGATGCCGCCGAACAACGGGGCGGCCAGGTTCGCGATGCCCTGGCCGAACAGTTCCCGATCGGGGTCGTGCCGCTCGCCCACGCTCATCGCGTCCGCGACCGACGCGCACAGGAGGCTCTCCAGCGCGGCAAGCGCGGCGACGGCGAGGGCCGGGGCCAGCAGGGCGCTGAAGGCGCCGGGGTCGGCGAAGCCGAGGGACGGCGCGGGCAGCCCCGCGGGCAGCGCGCCGATGCGTGCGACGTCCAGCCCGGTGATCTGCGCGACCACGGTGGCCGCCACCACCGCGAGGAGCGAGAACGGCACCGCGGGCCGGTAGCGTGCCCCCACCAGCATCGCCCCCGCGACCGCGAGCGCCATGAGCGGCGCCGCGGGATGCGGATCGCCCGCGAACCGGGCGGCGGCGTCGGCCGCCACCTGCCAGACCCGGTCGCCCGTGGCGCCGGCGACGCCCAGCGCGGCGGGGATCTGCTGGAGGGCGATCACGACAGCGATGCCCGCCGTGAACCCCTCAATGACCGGCATCGGCATATAGCGGGCGAACCGCCCCACCCGGGCGACCGCGAGGGCGACGAGCACGACGCCGGCCAACAACCCCACCATGAGGACACCGTCCGCGCCGTACTGCCGCATGATCGGGACCAGGACGACCGTCATCGCCCCGGTCGGGCCGGACACCTGGAGGTTGCTGCCGCCGAAGACGGCGGCCAGCGCGCCCGCCACCACCGCCGTGGCCAGGCCGGCCTGGGCGCCGAGCCCGGAGCTGACCCCGAACGCGAGGGCGAGCGGCAGGGCGACCACGGCCACCGTGAGCCCGGCGATCAGGTCGCGTCCCGGACTGCGGCGCGCCTGCTTCCAGTCGGCGCGTGTGGGGAGCAGTCCCCCGACCCTGGTCATGGCAGGACGCAGCCCGCGCAGGAGCGCGGCCATGGTCTGACGGCGGAGCACCGGCATAGAGTGGTCCTCAATTGAAGAATTTTTCACATCATCATACGTTCACCACTCCTGTGGCCGGTGACGGATGCGCGTACGGATCGGGTACGGCCCGGGTCATCCACCCTTCTGATCCGCGAGGCGGCGCCGGGCGGCCCGGCTCCGGCCCAGCAGCAGCGCCAGCAGCACGATGATCACGGCCAGGGAGATCCCGGGGCCGAGCAGCGCGCCGAACCGCTGGTCCCCCGCGCGCTCGGGCGCCCAGGGCAGGTCGAGCAGCGCGTACCAACCCGCGCCCTGGGGCGGCCCGGTGAACAGCAGCAAGGCGATCCAGACCTGCACGGCGGCCGCGCCGAGCAACGTCCGGACACGGATCGACACACCGATCGCCCGGGGCAGCGGATCGACGCCGAGTGCCACCGCGAAGAACAGCGTCCCGGTCACCACGACGACGGCCTGCGCCACCAGCCGTACGGCCAGGCTGGACTGGGCCAGGTCGAAGCAGCCGGTGAGATAGAGGAGCAGGTACGGCGCGGCGTAGAGGCCCAGAGCGGTCAGCGGATGGGACAGCGGCCGGGAGACGACCGCGAGGCGGAGGGACAGCGGGGCGCCCAGAGCGAGCAGGGCCGGTCCCGCCGTCCCCACCAGCGCGTACTGCGCCGCGTGGCCGGAGAAGACGGCGGGCCCGTACGCGGCCACCCCTCCGGCCAGGCCGTACAGCAGGACAAGGGAGCCGATCAGCCAGGCGACGGTCCGGCCTGCGGGCCATCCGCCGGCGAGCCGCCGCACCCGGACCAGGTAGGCGACCGCCGCTCCCACGACGGCGAACAGCACGATCGGGTCCGGCCGGATCACGGTGAGCAGACCGCCGGGCGTGAACGGCGCGAGGACGTAGCCGAGCAACTCGTGCTGGTGCCCGACGCCGCCCGACGCCTCCGGTGGCGCCGTCCGCGACAGCGCCACCGCGAGGCCCAGCGTCGCGGCCATCACCCCGATCTCGCCCGTCGCCAGCCGGAGGAAGGGCCGGGAGCCGCCACCGCTCGACAGCGCCACGATGGTCCGGCGACGGTGCCGCCATCCGAACCAGCCGAGCGCGGCCAGCGCGGCGATCTTGGCGAGGACCAGCAGGCCGTACCGGGACTGCCAGAGCTGGGTCGGATCCCCGACCCGGATCCAGGCGTTGACCAGCCCCGAGAATCCGGCGGCCGTGAAGCAGCAGAGGGCGAGGGCGCTGAACCTCCGCACCGCGGCCACCGGTCCGCGCAGCCGCGTGACCAGGCCGTACAGGCCGCCGACCCACAGCGTGACCGCGGCGATGTGCAGCATCAGGCTGGAGACCGCGAGGTTGTGGTCCGCGGCCGAGGCCGAGTGGCCCACGTAGGCCGGAGGCAGCACGGCGAGGACCCCCAGACCGGTCAGTCCGGCGCGTGCCCCCGTGCCCAGCGGCAGGTAGGCCCCGGCGGCGATCACCAGGGCGAGCAGGCCGACCAGCGTGAACGCCTGGCCCTGCGGGATGTGGAACACGAAGGTGGGCAGCACGCCGGAACTCAGCGTCTCGGGCACGGGCAGGGCCAGGAAGTCCGACAGCGTGAGGACCTCGGTGAGCGCCGCGCTCGCCGCCCACCCCAGTGCCCACGGCCCGGCGGAGCGCGCGATCCGGCCCGCCTGCTCCGCCGGCGCCCACAGGGAGACGAGCAGGGTCCCCACCGTCGCGACCGCGCAGACGTCGTGGAGCAGGCGGACGGCCGGGAGTCCCACCATCGTCACCACGTCGGGCGCGGGCAGCCCCTCGATCGCCGGCCGGGGCGTGCCGCCGCCGAACCACAGGGCCAGACCGAGCACGCCGAAGGCCGCGACGGCGAACAGAGCCACGGTCAGCACACCCGGCCCCACATCGGGACGTTCCCGCGGATGCTCCTGGAGACGTGCAGGGGGAAATGTCATGGTTTCCTCGCCACTCAGGGTGTCCTCGCCACGAGATCCGCTCGGGTCCGAGTATGTCCGTACATCTCCTTCAGGACGAGAGCATCACCGCGAAACAGGCCCCCTCCCGCGTACGAGATGAAACCTTCACGGAAGAGCCGGACCGAGGGTTCCCTGTGAGAGCATTTGGGCGTCATGCGTGCCCGCCTCCCCCTGCGTCTCGCCCGCGCCGCCGCCTTCTCGGCCGTCTGCGTGGGTCTCGGCGTGTTCGCGCACAGGTTCGCGGGAGGGGCCGGGCCCACGCCGGGCGCGCTGGCCTTCGGTGGCGCGGCCGTCATGGCGGCGTCCGCCGTACTGGCCGGGCGCGAACGGTCCCGCGAGACCATCACCGGCCTCCTCGCCGGAGCGCAGCTCTTCCTGCACCTGCTGCTCAGCCTCGGCGCCGCGCCGGACGCGGTCGCGGTCCCGCCGCACACGCACCGCCTCGGCGTGGACGTCGGCATGCTCGTCGCGCACCTCACCGCCACCCTGATCACCGGGTGGTGGCTGGCCCGCGGCGAGACGGCGTTGTGGTCCCTGCTCCGCAGGCTCGGCGCGTCCGCGCTTCGCCTGCTGGTCGCCGGGAACCTGCCCCCAGCGCCGGTCGTCCCGCTCGGCGGGATCACGGCCGCCGTCCCCGTCCGCCGGGCCGGCCGGCTACTCAGGCACGCGGTGGTACGGCGCGGCCCACCGGTTTTCCCCGTTTTCTGACGTTCCGCGCGCGACCGCGACCTCTACCTCCCGGACCGGGTACCCGTCCCGTCCGGCCTGCGGCTCGCGCTCTTCCGGCAATCACGCAGACGACTGGAGAACCTCCCATGACACTGAGCACCGCAGCTCGCCGCACCGTGGCCGTCACCGCCGGTGCCCTCGCCCTCACGCTGGGCCTCGCCGTACCCGCTCTCGCCCATGTGACCGTCAACCCCGGAACCGCGGTGAAGGGCTCCTGGTCCAAGCTCGCGTTCCGCGTCCCGAACGAGCGGGACAACGCCTCCACCACCAAGGTCGAGGTGGAGTTCCCGACCGACAACCCGCTGCCCTTCGTGTCCGTACGGCCGGTTCCGGGCTGGGACGTGAAGGTGACCCAGGGCAAGCTCCCGGCTCCCGTGATGTCCGACTCGGGCGACACCATCACCGAGTCGGTCCTGAAGATCACCTGGACCGGCGGGAAGATCGACCCGGGCCAGTTCCAGGAGTTCGAGGCGTCGGTCGGCCCGCTGCCCACCAAGGTGGACGAGCTGACGTTCCCGACCGCCCAGACCTACTCGGGCGGCGAGGTCGTGAAGTGGGCCGACCCCGCCAAGGCGGACGGTTCCGAGCCGGACCACCCGGCTCCGACCCTGAAGCTGGTCGCCGCGGGCGACGACACGGCCGGTGGCCACACGGCGTCGTCCCCGTCCGCCGCCGCGCCGTCGGTCGCCGCCGTGAGCGACGCGGCGGCGTCGTCATCGGACGCGTCCGACGGCACCGCGCGGCTCATCGGCGCGATCGGGATCGTCGTCGGTCTCGCCGGCACCGCCGTCGGCGTGGCGGGGCTGCGCCGTTCCCGGTCACAGTGACGACCGGCTGAGCCGTACCACGACGCTCTTCGACGTGGGGGTGCCCGAGGTCTCGGCGACCGAGTCCAACGGCACCAACACGTTGGTCTCGGGGAAGTACGCGGCGCAGCACCCGCGCGCGGTCGGGTAGGCGATCACGCGGAACGCCTCGGCCCGGCGTTCGCCGTCGGGCCACTCGCTGGTCAGGTCCACCATGTCGCCGTCGGCCAGGCCGCGTTCCGCGAGGTCGTCCGGGTGGGCGAAGACGACGCGCCTACCGCCGCGCACGCCGCGGTAGCGGTCGTCCATGCCGTAGATCGTGGTGTTGTACTGGTCGTGGCTGCGCACGGTCTGCAGCAGCAGCCGCCCCTCGGGGACGCGCAGCACCTCCAGGGTGTTCACGGTGAAGTTGGCCCTGCCGGTCGCCGTGGGGAAGCGCCGCTCGTCGCGCGGCGCGTTGGGCAGCGCGAACCCGTCCAGCGCTCGGGCGTTGAAATCGTCGAACCCCGGGATCACCCGCTCGATCCGGTCGCGGATCGCGCCGTAGTCGGCCGCGAACTCCTCCCACGGCACGTGGTCGTCCCGGCCGAACAGCTCGCGGGCCAGCCGGCAGACGATCTCCACCTCCGGAAGCAGGTGCGGCGAGGCCGGCCGCAGTCGTCCGCGCGAGGCGTGGACCATGCCCATGGAGTCCTCGACGGTGACGAACCTGTCGCCGTCCTGTTCCGAACGGCCCAGCGTGGGCAGGATCAGCGCCTCCTCGCCGCACACGGCGTGCGAGCGGTTCAACTTGGTCGACACCTGGACGGTGAGCCTGGCCCCGCGCATCGCGGCCTCGGTCACCTCCGTGTCGGGCGTGGCGGCGACGAAGTTGCCGCCCATCGCGAAGAACACCTTGGCCTGCCCGGCGCGCAGCGCCCTGATCGCCTCCACGGTGTCGTACCCGTGGTGCCGGGGCGGCTCGAAGCCGAACTCGTCCCTGATCGCGTCGAGGAACGCCTTCCCCGGCTTCTCGTAGATGCCCATGGTGCGGTCGCCCTGGACGTTCGAGTGGCCGCGCACCGGGCAGACGCCCGCGCCCGGTCGCCCGACGTTGCCACGCAGCAGGAGGAAGTTGACCACCTCGCGGATCGTGGCCACCGAGTTCTTGTGCTGGGTGAGGCCCATCGCCCAGCAGACGATCACGGACTTCGCCGCGAGCACGTCCGTGGCGGTCTCCTCGATCGCGGCCCGGTCCAGCCCGGTCGCCTCGGCCACCTCGGCCCAGTCGAGGTCGCGCAGGCTCGCCGCCCAGTCCTCGAACCCGTGGGTGTGCTCCTCGACGAACCGCTTGTCGATGACCGTGCCGGGGGCGGCCTCCTCGGCGTCGAGCAGCAGCCGGGACAGCCCCTGGAAGAGCGCGAGGTCGCCGTTGAGCCGGATCTGCAGGAAGCGGTCCGCCAGGGTCGTGCCGCGCCCGACCATCCCGGACGCGCGCTGCGGGTTCTTGAAGCGCAAGAGCCCGGCCTCGGGCAGCGGGTTCACCGCGATGATCCGCGCGCCGTTCCGCTTGGCCTTCTCCAGGGCCGACAACATGCGGGGATGGTTCGTGCCGGGGTTCTGCCCGACCACGAAGACGAGGTCGGCGCGGTGCAGGTCCTCGAGCGACACCGTGCCCTTGCCGATGCCCAGGGTCTCGTTGAGCGCGGAGCCGCTGGACTCGTGGCACATGTTGGAGCAGTCGGGCAGGTTGTTCGTGCCGAACCTGCGGACCAGCAGCTGGTAGACGAACGCGGCCTCGTTCGAGGTGCGGCCGGAGGTGTAGAACAGGGCCTCGTCCGGACCGGCCAGCGCGCGCAGTTCGCGCGCGACGATGGCGAACGCGTCGTCCCAGCTCACCGGCACGTAGTGGTCCGACCCCGCCGGCTTGTGCATCGGCTCGGCGAGCCGCCCCTGCTGGCCCAGCCAGTAGTCCGTACGGCCGGCCAGCTCGTCCACTGAGTGGGCGGCGAAGAACTCGCGGGTGACCCGGCGGGTCGTGGCCTCCTCGGCCACCGCCTTCGCGCCGTTCTCGCAGAACTCCGCCGGGCTGCGGTGGTCGCCCTCCGGCCAGGCGCATCCCGGGCAGTCGAAACCGTGCTTCTGGTTGACCCTGACCAGGGTGAGGAACGTGCGTCCGGCGCCCATCTGGTCGTAGGACATGCGCAGCGACTTCGCCACCGCCGGGATCCCGGCGGCCCACTCCTTGGGGCGGCCGACCTCCAGGTCCTTCTCGCTGACGTCCTCGTCCGGTGCCTTCCTCGCCACGTCGCGCCTCCCTCTCCCACCATCACGTCACGCCTACCGCGCCGTCCTGCCGGCACGCGCGTGTCGATCAAGGAGAAGATGATCAACGGGCGCCCGACATCTCGCCTATTGTCCACTACGTCCTGTAGCGCGGCCAAGCCATCCCGGCGACCAGCCGTCCAAGCGTACGCGCAGGTCAGCACGGTCGGCAGTGGGCCCGACCAGCGCGGCGTTGCGCTCGTCGCTGCCGGTGGCCCACGCCCGAGCCTGCTCCGGCGGCTTGCCGAAGGCCGCGTGCCTGGCGGTCAACCGGTCCAGCCGGAGCGTGTCCGCGACCTCCGCGTACCAGACCTCGTCGAGGAGTGCGCGGACCAGACTCCACGGCTCCTCGTCCAGCAGCAGGTAGTTGCCCTCCGTGATCACCAGAGCGGCGTCCCGGGGGACGGGGACCGCCCCTGCGACCGGCTCCTCGATCGACCGGTCGAACGTCGGCGCGTACACGACCGGCTCCCGCCCGCCTTTGATCCGCTCCAGGAGGGCGACGTATCCCCAGGCGTCGAACGTCTCCGGCGCGCCCTTGCGATCGCGGAGTCCCAGGCCGGTGAGCACCTCATTGCTCAGGTGGAAACCGTCCATGGGGGCGAGAACCGCGACGCCCGGCCGCTCGGCGTTCAGTGCCGCGGTGAGCGCGCCGGCGAGCGTCGACTTGCCCGCTCCGGGCTTTCCGGTGATCCCGAGTACGGCGGGGCGGCCACCCGTACCGGCGGCGCGGACGAGCTCCGTCGCCCGGCGGACCAGGTCCGGCCAGCCGTCCGCGCCGTTCACACCGTCCGCGCCGTTCACACCGTCCGCCTGCTCAGCGACGCCCATGGCACCTCGTCTCCGGATCGTCGGGGGTGACTTGCAGGCTAACCGCTCGCGGGAATCGCCCCCACATATCGGGACGTACCGGCAGGATGTGATCATCCAGCTCCGCGCGCAACAGAAAGGGCCGCCTGTGCCTGACTCCTCCCCCACCGTCCCCGGCCAGGTGCCGTCCAACGGCATCGACACCACGACGGCCCACTCGGCGCGCATCTGGAACTACTGGCTGGGCGGCAAGGACAACTACGCCGTGGACCGCGAGATCGGCGACCAGTTCTGCGGGATCTTCCCCGAAATAGTGGACATCGCGCGGGCCTCCCGCGGCTTCCTGACCCGTGCCGTCGAGTACATGGCCCGGGAGGCGGGCATCCGCCAGTTCCTCGACATCGGCACCGGCCTGCCCACTCACGACAACACCCACGAGGTCGCCCAGCGGGTGGCCCCGGACTCCAGGGTCGTCTACGTGGACAACGACCCGCTGGTGCTGGCGCACGCCCGAGCCCTCCTCGTGGGCCACACCGAGGGCGGCACCGAGTTCATCGACGCCGATCTGCACGATCCGGACAAGATCTTGGCGGCTGCCGGGGAAACCCTGGACCTCACCCGCCCGGTCGGGCTGATGCTGATGAACATCCTGGGGCACGTCGGCGACCTCTCCGAGGCCCGGTCGATCACCGCCCGCCTGCTGGCTGCCCTGCCCTCGGGCAGTCACCTGGCCATCGCCGACGGCACCAACGTGGTCAAGGGCAAGGAGTTCGACGAGGCCATCGCGATCTGGAACGAGGCCGGGTCCGTGGCGTACAACCTGCGCACCCCGGAGCAGATCGCGAGCTTCTTCGACGGCCTGGAACTCGTCGAACCCGGCGTCGTCTCGTGCCCGTACTGGCGGCCCGCCGTCGCGCTGAACCCCGGCCGGGAGGTGGACGAGTTCTGCGCGGTGGGGCGCAAGCCCTGACCCGGGTCACTCACCGAGCGGGGGCAGGATCCGGACGTCGTGCGCCCGAGCGGCGGCGGCGGCGAAGCCGAGCAGCCGGGCGCCCTCCTCCGCGACCGCCTCGGCGTCCCGCCGCGACAGCGCGGCGAACGGCCAGATGTCGAGGACGGCTCCCTCCTTGCCTCGGCTGATCTTCCAGTTCGCGGCGGTGAACCCGTCGACCAGCACAGTGCCGGGGACCAAGCCGTTTTTGACGTGCGAGCGTGTCCTGGCGCACGCCTCGGTGAGGACGCGGCTCCGGTCGGCGTGCGACAGCAGGAGGTTGTCGAAGTCGTACAGGAAGCGCGGCGGCGCCGGCACGTCCTCGCCGGGGCGGGGAGCGTCCGGCAGGTCGAACAGCTCCTGGCCCCGCTCGTCGCGGAACGTGACCAGCCGGGGCCGGAGCCCGTCGATCACCTCGCCGAGGCGGGTCAGCCCGGACCAGGTCTGGACGTCCTTGACCGTGGCCGGCCCGAACGCCCCCAGGTAGCGGAGGATCGTCCTCTCGACGGACGGAGCGGGGTCGAGCGGCCGGCCCAGCCAGGTCTCCGCGGTCGCGTGCCGGGCCTGCCCGCTCGCTCCCCAGATCCCCCTGGGCGGCACCTGGACGAGCGGAGCGAGGTTCCGTACGGCATAGGCGAGCGGGGTGGGCCGCCCCTCCGGGAATCGTTCGTGGAGCAGCGCGCCCAGCTCGGCGGTGGTGCGCGGCCGCTCGTCGAGGAGTTCCCGCGCGGCGGCCACCACCGTGGCGACGTCCAGGCCCGGGGCCGGCCGCATGGTGCCGTTGACGTACAGGTCGCGGTCCATGGCGGGCTGCACCACGGGCCGCAGCGCCAGGCAGTCGCCGGCGGTGACCAGGTGGATCGTCGACCGCATGAGCGCGACGCGCACCAGTTCTCGGCCGGCGAGCAGGTCGGAGGCGTGCTCGGGCCGGAATCCCTCGATCCGCGACCACAGCCCGGTGTACCAGCTGTGCGTGGTCTGCGCCTGCATGCCGACGAGATGCTCGACCACGCCGGTCACCGGAAGGTCGTGGCGGCGCAGCAGGAGCTGCCGTTCCAGGGTCGCGCGGTTGAGCGCCCGCCTGCCGAGCACGCTCGTCACGAGAGCTCCCGGAAGAAGCCGCGGATGTCCTCGACGAGGAGCCCGGGCACCTGGTGCGCGGCGTAGTGCCCGCCGCTGTCGTAGGTGTTCCAGGACACGATGTTCTTGTGGTCGCGCTCGGCGAAGCGGCGGATCAACTGGAAGTCGTCCTTGAAGTTGGCCAGGCCGGTCGGGACCGTGGTCGGCTCCTGGGGGTGATCGGCCTTGTCGTCCTCGTAGTAGAAGCGCGCGGCCGAGGCGCTCGTGCCGGTCAACCAGTAGATCATGACGTTGGTGAGGATGAAGTCGTCGCTGACCGCCCCTTCGCCGAAGAGCTGGCCGTTCCAGGCGAGCAGCCCGGCCGGCGAGTCGGCCAGCGCGTGGGCCAGGGTCACGTGCTCGGGAGCGACCCTGCCGACCTCGGGAGAGACGAAGGAGCCGCCGTCGTTGCCTGCCGTGCCGTACCGGTCGTAACCGAGGCGGCGCATCAGCTCGGCCCAGGCGCGGGCGACGCGGTACCGGTTCCAGGCCAGCCGGTCCCGCAGGTCGTCCAGGTCGGCCTCGGGGATGTCCACTCGGAAGGGGCGGATCTCGCTGTTCTCTGCCATGCCGTGAACACTAGACAGCCAATAGGAAGACTTCGTTCCTATTGAACCCGGCAGACTGGATGGCATGCTGGAAACCTCGGCGCGGCTGCTGCGCCTCCTGTCACTGTTGCAGACCCCCCGCGACTGGAGCGGCTCGGAGCTGGCCGAACGGTTGTCGGTGAGCACGAGAACGGTCCGCAACGACATCGAGCGCCTGCGCACCCTCGGCTACCCCGTGCACGCGACCCGCGGCGCGATCGGCGGTTACCGGCTCGGCGCGGGCGCGGCACTGCCGCCCCTGCTGCTCGACGACGAGGAGGCCGTCGCGGTGGCCGTCGGGCTGCGCACGGCCGCGGGAGGAGGCATCTCCGGCATCGAGGAGACCTCGCTCCGCGCGCTCGCGAAGCTGGAGCAGGTGCTGCCCTCCCGGCTGCGCCGCAGAGTGAACGCGTTGCAGTCGTACACCGTCCCGGTCCGGTGGGGCGACACGAGTCCCCGCGTCGATCCGAACACACTGACCCTGCTGGCCGGGGCCTGCCGCGACCATGAACGGCTGCGCTTCGACTACCGGGACCATCACGGCACGGCGAGCCCCCGCGCCGTCGAACCGCACCGGCTGGTGAACTGGGGCCGCCGCTGGTACCTGGTGGCGTGGGACATCGACCGGCAGGACTGGCGGACCTTCCGCGTCGACCGGATCGAGCCGCGTACCCCGACCGGGCCCCGGTTCGCTCCCCGGGAGCTGCCGGAGGAGGACGTCGCCGCCTACGTCTCGCGGCGGGTCTCCAGCGCGGCGTGGCGGTACCGCGCCAGGGTCGTCGTGCACGCCCCCGCCGAGGCCGTGGCCGAACGCGTCTGGGAGGCCGTCGGCACGGTCGAGGCGGTGGACGAGCGGACCTGCGTACTCGACACCGGGTCCGACTCCCTCGAAACCCTCGCCGTCTATCTGGGCATGCTGGGATTCGACTTCAGTGTCACGGAACCGCCCGAGCTCGTCGCCCATCTCCGCGACCTGGCCGACCGCTATCGGCGTGCCACGCCGTGACGGCGGGCGCGCCGCGTCAGCGCAGCGGGAACACGGCGTGCTGGTGCCACCTCTCCCCGTCGAAGATCTCCAGCGACACGGAGCGGGCCCGCGCGACGACCGGGAGCCGGGCGGCGATCTCCACCTCGATCGCGTCGAGGTCGTCGCCGTCGGCGACGGTCAGGTGCGGGATCACCTCGTCGAACTGCCCCCGGTACGGCGGGGCCTCCGGCCAGCGCGCCACGACGGCCTCGGTGAGAGCGATGAACCGCCTCTCCGGCTCGGGCACGAGGTACAGGATGCCGGGGAAGCGCCCGCAACGGCCGAACCGCGCCTCGAACGACGGGTGAGCGGCGAACAGCTCCCGCAGCTCCGTCACGACCCGTTCGTCGATCCGGGCGTGCTCCAGGAACGGGTAGAGGATCGTGACGTGGGCGGGCACGCCGTACGCCGCCGAGGGGTCGAAGCGCTCGCGCCAGCGGCTGACGATCGGCTCCGCCTCGGGCATCTTGACGATGAGCGAGGTCTCCCCCGCCGCGAACGGTGACGGCGTGCTGCTCGTGGTCACATCGGTCCTCGGAGGTACGACGGTGCGCTCGGCATCCAGAGAGCAACGATAGAAAGAAATGCGGGTGCCGTCATGTCCACTTTCCGGAACAATCCCGGGCATGCGCCACTGGCCGCTTATTGATCTCCGCCTGACGACACCTCGCCTCGAACTCCGGCTGCCTACCCGCGATGACCTGGACCAACTCGCGGACCGCGCCATCGAAGGAGTACACGACCCGGGATTCATGCCGTTCCTGGTCCCTTGGACCGACCGGCCGACCGATGAGCTGCCCGCACAGGTGATCCGGCACCAGCTCGCCTGTCTGGCGAACTGGACGCCCGACAACTGGCGCTGCAACTTCATGGTCGTCCATGAGGGAAAGGTCGTCGGCACCCAAGGGCTGAGAGCGACCGACTTCGCGACGACCCGTGAGGTCAGCACCGGTTCCTGGCTCGGCATGGCGTACCAGGGCAAGGGCATCGGCACCGAGATGCGCGCCGCCGTACTGCATCTGGCCTTCGCGGGACTCGGGGCGGAGAGCGCGACCAGCTCGGCGTTGACCGGCAACGAGGCGTCACTCACCGTCACGCGCAAACTCGGCTACCGGCCCAACGGGTTCGCTTACGTGGCCGTACGCGGCCGGCGGATCGCCGATCAGCGGTTCCGGCTGTTCCGGGAGGACTTCGTCTCCCCCGTGCCCGTCGAGATCCACGGCCTCGACGCCTGCCGCACGGACTTCGGCGCCTGATCCGTAAGCGGTGTGGTCAGCCGTCGCGGATCCTCCTCACCCCGCTGTCGGGCGGCTGCGCCGAGGCACCCGTCACGCGGAATGATCGTGTGCTGGGGCGTACTGCGGCAGCGTCGGCGCCTGCGTCCGGTAGCGCCGCTCGACCGCGGCCGCGGCGCGCAGCAGCGGCAGCCGGGCGACGGCATTGCGCACCGCGATCCCCGTCCGCGTCTTGGGCACCATAAGCTTCACGTTCGGGCCGATCTGCTGCCGCTTGCCGACGAGGCCGCGGTGGCTGTCGTGAAAGCGCGGGAAGGCGATCCGGTGGTCACCGCGGGCGGCGGCCAGCTCTCCGGCGAGCCGGTATGCCCCGACGAGCGCCAGTTCGGCGCCCGCCCCGGAGGCGGGGGAGGCGCACCAGGCCGCATCCCCGACGAGGATCACGCGCCCGGCCGACCAGGAGTCCATGCGTACCTGGCTGAGGGCGTCGAAGTAGAAGTCGGGGTCGTCCAGGGCAGCGGCCAGCAGCTCCGGGACGCGCCAGCCGGTCTCGTGCGCGAAGGTCTCGCGTACCAGCCGCTTGTGCGCGCCGACATCGCGGTGGTCGTAGGCGATCGGCGCGGACCGGAAGATGAAGTAGGCCTTGGCCTGGGCGTGGTTGCCGGAGCGGTAGAGGCCCGCCATCCGGCCGGGCCGGTTCAACATGGTGACCCAGCGGTCCTCGCCCAGCGTCCCGTCGGCGTTGGCGAACGCGAAGTAATGGCCGCCGTGCTGGACGAAGTCCGCCTCCGGCCCGAACGCCAGCCGCCGCACCGTGGAATGCAGGCCGTCGGCGCCGACGACCAGGTCGAAGCGGCGGTCGGGGCCGTTCTCGAACGAGACGGTCACGCCGTCGTCGTCCTGTGCGAGGCCCCGGACGGCGTCGCCGAAGACGTGCTCGACGCCTTCGCTCGCCTGATGCACGAGTGCCACCAGATCGCCGCGCATGACCTCGATCTCGCTCGCGCCGGTGACGTCGACCCGGGCGACGACGTGGTCGTGGGCGTCGACGAACTTCATGCCCCGCACGTCGGCGGCGGCCGCGCGGACCTGCGGCGGACGCGGTACGCAACCGGCAGCTCGCCCTCGACGCCGCCACCGCGTTGCTGACCGAGCCGACGACGACGCTGACGGTCGAGGCGATCGCCAAGCGCGCCGGGCTCGGCGCGGGCACTGTCGTGCGCGCCTTCGGTGGCAAGGACGCCCTGCTCGACGCCGCCGTCTCGGATCTGCTGCGACCCGTCGTCGACCGGGCGAAGGAGCTAATGGCCCGTCACGCAACCTTGGCCGGGTAACTTGTCCAGCTTCTGATCGGTGAACTGGCGGCGAAGTTCGTCTTGGGCTCGGCTCGGGCGTTGCGCCAGCGCACGTAGGCACCGATCGCCGCGTTCTGCTCGTCGTGGCCGCGGTGGTCGGTGCCGTTCAGGGCGTAGTAGCGCAGCGCGGCGAACTCCGACTCGATCCAGTTCAACCAGGAGCCGTAGGTCGGTAGGAACACCAGCTCAACATCGTTGTCGGCAGCCCAGGCCCGGACCTGGGGGTGTTTGTGGGGCGAGTAGTTGTCGGCGATCACGTACAGCTTCTCGCCAGGCCAGCGCACGCGGAGCGTCTTGAGGAAGGACAACACCTCCCGCCAGCGCTTGCGCTTGCGGATCCGGTAGTACAGCCGGCCGGTGGCCAGATCGAGCGCGGCGATCATCTGCATGACGCCGTGGTAGCGGTTGTAGGTGGCCCGCAGCCGGGCCGGCGAACCCGCCGGGCGCCAGCGCTTGCCCTTTCGAGGCATCAGGTTCAACGGCCCGAACTCGTCCAGGCAGATCACCCGCCCGTCGGCGGGCGGGTGATCGTACAACTCCAGGACGCGCTGCATCTTGGCGATGAAGTGCGGGTCGGTGGAGGACTTCCATGTCGTGGTGGTCTGCCAGGTCACCCCGCCTTTGCGGAGGATCCGCCGCAGGTGTTCGCGGCTGATCGCCGCCACCACCCCGCGGGTGATGAGGTGCTCGGCCAGGGTGCGCAGGCTCCAGGTGGAGTGTCCGGTGATGCCCCATTCGGCGGGGACCGTCTTGGCGATCAGGCAGATGTGCTCACGCACCTGGCTACTGATCGCTCGTGGACGGCCCCCGTTCCATTTTGGGTCCAGCGCGTCGAACCCCTTCTCGTTGAAGGCATGGATGACGTCGCGAACGTAGTCATCGCTGACCTGCATCAACGAGGTGATGTCCGGGACGCTTTGGCCCTGGCCGGACATCATCACCACGATCGCCCGCCGCAGCTTGACCGGATCCTTCGCGCTCCGCGTGATCCGCTGCAGCTTGCGGCCTTCCTCCATCGTTAACGGCCGGACGAACACTTCCGGTCGGCGAGCCACGACCACCTCCCAACGTTGAAGAGGTAGCCAGCCTGGCGGGTTCCCCGCTAGAGATCAATTTCCCGTCCGAGATTCGGTGACGGGCCACTAACTCGGGAGGCCAAGCCCGAGCGGGCGCTGCGGACGCTCCTGGCCGAACTGATGGACTTCCAGTCGGCGTATCACGGCATCAGCGACGAGCTGCGCGGCCTGGCGGTGCCCGCGACGACCGAGCTGCGCGCGGAACTGGAAAGCGCGGTGCGGGAAATGATCGTCGGCGCGCAGCGGGCCGGGACGATCCGCGCGGACCTGGAGCCGGACATCCTGACCGACCTCATCGGACAGACGGCGTTCGCGATCGCGCGGTCCGACGGTGGACTCGCCGACGCCTACCTCACCGTCCTGATGGACGGCCTGCGCACCGCAAAAACGGAACATGATCACTGAACCATTCCACGCAAGTTCCGCGCAAGGCCAGTGATCGCTGCGCATGGTCATGTGCTGCGGGCGTGGTCGAAGTGCGGGAGGACGAGTGCGGCGGCGACGATCTTGCCGATCCTCCAAGGGTCCAGGCTGACGGCCGTCGATGTTGACGTGGCTGTAGCCGGCGGTCTTGGCCGCCAGCAGCGCCCCGTGCAGGGCTGGGCGCTCGGGCGGCGATCACATCGATGCCCCCGTGCGGGTAGCCGTAGGCGGTGGATTCGCTGATCGCGTTGTCGTGGCCCAGTTGACTCATACGGGTGCCGTCGAGGAACCAGCGCAGGACCAGCACCGCCTGGTCGTGGACCGGCAGTGACCTGGTCTGGGCACGGGTACCTCGCCGCGTCCGCTCAGCGGTCAGCAGGTCGGCCAGGAAGTCCACGGTCTCGTCGCGTACCGGCAGCACCGCGGTGTATGTGACACTCATCGTCGACGCAGAACCTTATGAAGTTGATCTGTAGGAGGACCATCTTCATACGTGGGTTCCGCGTCTTTTCCTTACACCGCAATGATTTCGGCGTGTCACCGACCCCAAACGCGGCCTGGTTACGGGCATCACTCGTCGCTACTCGAAATGACTCAATGAGGTGATCTCAGCGAAATAGTTCGGGCGATTGGGGACTTCTCGGACGCTGTCCGTGGCGTTCCGGACCTTTCGGGAGGAGTCGCCGAAGGCCGGAAACAGAAGCGGAGCCCCCGGTAGAAGAGCTCTCACCACAAGACGCTCAACCCACCGGCAGGCCCCACGTGATTGCTCATCGTGCCACGCTCGATGTCTCCCGCGCACTCGTTCAGTTCGTCGCACGGCTCCTGCGCGACGAACGCCGCCTGCGCGGCACCCCGCAAAACAGCCGCGCCCTGAGCCCGTTCCGGCAGGCGGTCATGGTGCTGCGCTGGTTCCGCGGCGAACACGACATGCCCAAGCTTGGCCGCGATCACCGCGTCTCCCGCGCCACCGCCTACCGCTACCTTCACGAAGGCATCACAGTTCTCGCAGCTCAAGCACCTGATCTGCATGAGGCCCTCGGCCGCGCCCACGCCGAGGGACTGGCATATGTCATCTTGGACGGCACCTTGATCCCCGTCGATCGCTGCGCCGAGCAGACCGTCAGCGTCAAGGGAGAATCCATCGACGCCTGGTACTCCGGTAAGGCCCATCAGCACGCTGGCAACCTCCAGGCACTGTCGGCGCCCGGCGGGCTTCCGCTGTGGATCGCCGAGGTCGAGCCCGGCTCCGTACACGACCTCACCGCCGCCCGCGCACAGGTGCTGGGCGCGCTGTACGCCGCAGCCGCAACCGGCCTGCCCACCCTCGCCGACAGCGGATACGAAGGCGCCGGGATCGGCATTCATACGCCGATCAAGCAGCCCAAAGACAACCAGATCCTCAGCCCGGACAACCGCACCTACAACCGGCTCCTACGCGCCCTGCGCTGTCTCGGCGAACGCGGATTTGCCCTGCTCAAAGGTCGCTGGCGGACGCTCCAGCACATCACCGTGAGTCCCAGCAGAATCGGCGACATCGCCCGCGCGGCACTCGTCCTTACCCATTTCGAACACGACTACTCACCGGAAATTCGCTGAGATCACCTCAATGCGTGGGGGGCGGAATCTGTGATTCCAGGTGAATGCGTCGAGTGCTTTTCCCGGAGTCGTTCGGAGGGCGTTTTTGTCGGTGGCGGTTGTTAGCGTTGCGATGTGAATATCGAACGGCAGCCGATCCCCGACGGCCTGGGCGACATGCCCCCGGGCGTGGGGTTGGCCGCCGTGCTGGAC
>BBYL01000023.1 GCA_001570385.1 Microtetraspora glauca
TCGCCCGGGTGGATGCCATCGCGGTGCGGGCGAAGAAGACCGGCCTGCACGCCCCGATCGACCAGGTGCGGGCGGATGTGTTCCTGGGCCTGCTGGACGGCAGCATGTCCGGCCTGGACGACGATCAGATCATCGCCGTCCTGTTCGACAACGCCGCCCGCACACGGGCTGGTGACGAGGACGACTACGACGACCAGCTCTCCGACGATCCCTTCGACGTCACCGACCTCGACGACAGCACCGACCTCTACGGCACCTGCGACGACACCGACGACACTGGGGACGCCGAGAACACCCGGCGCTCCGGCAACCTCCACGACGTCCAGCACGCCAACGGCGAGAAGAACGGCGACGTTGACGACACCGTCACCGGAGCGGTCCCTTACGGCTCTGCCGATCACAGCAACGGCACCGACCCCTGTAACGCGAACGCGTCCGACGCTGGCGACGGCAGGGCTGACAACACCGACGCCAGCGCGGCCCCCTCCGCTCCATCCGATCACGGCAACCGCATCGATATGTGTGACCCGGACGGCTCTGGCGACGGCAGGGCTGACGACACCGGCACAAGCGCGACCTCCTCCGCTCCATCCGATCACGGCGACGGCATCGATACGTCGGACGCGTGCGGCGCTGGTGGTGGCGACCTCGGCCCCAATGCGAGCGTCAAAGATCCCCTCGGGGGTAGCGACGCTCCTTGTTTCGAGGCGAGTGCCCGCAGTCCCTTCGACAACGGTGGCGACGTCTGCGCCCCCGAGCCTGGCGACAGCGAGCCTGACGCGGGTCCGCCCGGCCCCGACCCCGGTCCCGGTCCTGGCGATGGCGATGGCGATGGCGATGGCGATGGCGATGGTGGCCCCGCCGGCCCCGCCCCGGGCTCCGGTCCCGATGCTGGTCCCGGATCGGGGATCGAATCCAACGCCGCCCCTGGCTCTGAGACCGGTAGCGGCAACCTTCAGGTGGGCCTGTCAGGCGCGGGCACCATGACGGGAAGCACGGAGACCAAAAACGGCATTACGCCCAGCGCAGCGGGGCCCGCCGGTGCGGCGTGGTCGGTCGGGTTCGCGGCCGGTGAGCTACGGGTCCAGGTGTCCACCCTGATGCACCTGGACGACCAGCCCGCCGAACTCGCCGGATGGGGACCCATCCACGCGCAGTTGGCTCGCAGACTCGCCAAACGACAGATCGGCGGGGAATGGCGGTTCGCCGTCTGCGACGAACAGGGCCAACTACTCCACGCCGGGATCACCCGACGCCGACCCGCAGGGTGGCCCCGCCACCCGGTACCAGATCCTGCGCCCCACCCGGCTGATCCAGCGCCCACACCGCCATTCCGCCCGGCCGAACCAGGCACCTCTTCTGCGTCCCGTCCGGCCGCCCCGGACACCCCTCCTGCATTCGATCCGACCGCCCCGGACACCTTTCCCGCATCTCGCTTTGCCGATCCGACCCCCCCTCCAGGGGCCGGCTCCGCGAGCGGTCCGGGTGGTGGTTCGGTTCGCCGTCGCGGGATCGTCGAACTCCAGCTCCCGCTGTCGCTGCTGCACGAGTTGCACGCCGACATCTACGCCCAGGGCGGCTGGGCCGCCGTCATCGCCGACATCATGCGCCAATACGGCCAAGCCACAGGGCAGAACTCCCACTCCCCATCCAGCCCTCGAAACGGCCACGGCAACGGAAGCGTCCACGGGGATGGAAACGCCGACGGCAGCGGAAGCCTCCACGGCGATGGTGATGATGGCGGTGGTGGCGGCGGTGATGGTGGCGGTGGTGGTGGTGGCGGTGGTGGTGGTGGCGGTGGTGGTGGTGATGGCGACAGCGGCGGTGAGAGCGCGAGTGTCGTCACCCCGACCGTCGAAGGCGGCAGCACCAGCGGCCTCGGCGCTGCCCAGTTCGCTGACGCCCAGTCCGCTGATCCTGGAGCTCTCGGGGTTACGGCTCGCGGTGCTACGGCTCGCGGTGCTACGGCTCGCGGGGTTACGGCTCGCAGTGCTACGGCTCGCGATGTTACGGATCATGGTGCTGCAGCCCATGCTGCGCGGGACACGGTCACCGGCGGCCAGAAGGCTGCCGGGGATGAGCGGCGGCGGTTCCCCACAGCCGGGCTGCGTCGATGGATCGAGATCCGCGACAGGGTCTGCTCCCATCCCGGATGCCGTGCACCAGCCGCCCGGTCGGAGATGGACCACACCCGCCAGTACGCGAACGGCGGCCCCACCACCGAACACAACCTCGCCGCCGCGTGCGCGCACGACCACGACCTGCGCGACAACGGCTGGCAGGTCATCCAGACCAGCCCCGGACATGTGACCTGGATCAGCCGGACCGGCCACCGCTACCCGGCCGAGCCGCCACCGATCATCGAACCCATGCCCGAACCCTTCGCCCCCAACGGCTGGACCACCGCCAGTGCCGCACGTGCCGCACGTGGGCTCGCGTCCAGCGGGTACGGCGCGGGCAGCATTGCCGGAGCCTCCCAGGAAGAGCTCCCGTTCCTGCCGACCTGGTCCTATGAACCCGCCTGGTGGGAAGAACCCCGCCCCGAACCCGATCCCGCGCCACAGGATGCGGCGTCATCCGGCCCATCGCTCGACCCCGATGGGGAGGACATTCCACCCTTCTGAACCGGTGGAATACCGAGCCGGTCCCGATGACGGTAGGGCACCAGACCAGCGGCCCCGTGGCGGGGAAGGTTGCGATGCGAGCGCCTCAACGGATGCCCTGGGCGCTGACCCGAGACCGGCCTCAGGCGCGGCGGCGACGTCACCATCGCGGCCGGATCTGGCGAGGAGGGGGCACCCAGCACGGCGTCCGCGCGCACGAAGGAGGTCACCGTGTGGGCGATCAGCACGCGGCTGAAGCGGCTGAACCCGATGCGGGCCAACACACTCCGAACGGCCGTGGCATGGAGACGCATATGAAACAGCCGCGCGCGGAGCCACCTGAACCAGCAAAGCAACCGGGAACGACGGGGGTGCGAACAGACCACGCAGACTCACGATGAGCGGGAACGGCGCGGGCAGCATGACCGATCGGGCAGGGCTTGACCTGTCAGAAAGGACCTAATCGGAGTGGCCGAGTTGTGCGGAGATCCGGGCCGCGGAGTCGAGCAGCAGCCGGACGCAGTCGGCCATGTGCGGCTCGAACCGGGTGACCGGGCCTGAGACGCTGATCGCCGCCACCACGTGACCGTCGTGGTCGAAGACCGGGGCGGCGACGGAGGCGGCGCCCACCTGGCGCTCCCCCAGCGAGGTGGCGTATCCCCTGGCGCGCGTCTCGGCCAGCTCGGCTCTGAGCTTCTCGGGGTCGGTGATCGTGGCGTCGGTGACCCGCTCCAGGCGGTGCCTGGCCAGGTAGCCGTCGATCTCCTCGTCGGGCAGAAAGGCCAGGATCGCCTTGGACGAGCTGCCCGCGTGCAGTGCGTACGGGATGCCGAGGGAGACCTCCATCCGCAACTCCTGCTTGGGCACGACCTGCTCGGCGTAGAGCCGGGTGTCGCCGCGACGGATCGACAGGGTGGCGGTCTCGCCGGTCTGGGCGGACAGGCGGCGCAGTTCGCCGGCGGCCAGGAGCCGCAGGTCGGTGCGCGCGAGGTAGGCGCGCCCCAGGGCGATCGCCGCGTGACCGAGGGCGTAACGCCTGCTGGCCGGGTCCACGGTGATGAGCTCGCGGTTGCGCAGCGCGGTGAGGATGCGGTGCACCGCCGCCTTCGTCAGGCCGAGCTCAGTGGCGATCTCGGTCACCCCAAGGTCGGGACGGGGGCTACGCCCGAACAGCAGAAGGACATCCATCGCACGCTCGACCGCCGCGATGGACCTGCTCTGGCTCTCCGGCTCCTCGGAAGACATGGCAACAAGTGTATCCCGGTGCGAAACGGTTATCGGGTCCTCGTCGCGACAGCGGCTCCCCAGCGCATTGACACCCAGAACCCCCCTCGTTACCGTCAGCGTTACAACGTTTCCTACAGCGGAACGGCGGTAGTCTCGGTGGACACGAACCTCCTGCGCGAGGTGCTGGCCCGATGGGCGAGTGGCGTGGTGGTGGTCGCCACCATGACCGACTCGGGCAGGCGGCACGGCATGACGGCCAGCTCGTTCAGCGCTGTCGCGCTCGACCCACCCTTGATCTCGATCTGTCTCACGACGACGAGCACCACTCAGCGATTGATCGAGCAGAGCGACATCTTCACGGTGAGCATCCTGGGTCATGACCACGAGCCCATCGGGCGGCGGTTCGCGGGCATGGACAAGTCGGGAACCACGGATCGCTTCGGTCAGGAGCGGTGGGACACCGCCCAGACCGGCGCCCCGGTCCTCGCGGACGCGGTCGGCTGGCTGGACTGCCGGGTGGCCGCCAGGCACGAGGCCGGCGACCACACGATCATCCTCGGTACGGTGCAGGCCGCGGCCACACCGCGCTCGGCCGAGCCACTCATCTACCACGCCCGCACGTTCTGCAAGCTCCGCAACGCGATGATGCAGGGGGTAATCCAATGATCGCCGAACGACTCGTCGAGGACATGACCGACGCCGAGCGGGAGCGCGCCGCCCGGGTCGAGTCCGTGCTACCCGCGCTGCGGGCCATGGCGGAGGAGTCCGACATGCGGGCGACGTTCCCCGCCTCGCACGTCGGACTGCTGCGCGACGCCGGGCTACTCGGCCTCGTGGTGCCGGAGAGGTTCGGCGGGCTGGGCGGCACGCTGCGCGATCTGGCCGCTGCCACCTTCGCCATGGGTACGGCCTGCCCCTCCACCGCGCTGGCCTTCTTCTTCCACAACACCAGCGCCTCCCGCGGGCTGCTGCCGCTGGAGGCCATCGAGGCCGGGCTGTTCACCGAGGAGGAGGCGCCGAACGTCCGCGCCTTCGCCGAGAAGGTGCTGACCCGGATGGCCGGCGGCACCTGGCTGGCCAACTTCGCGTCCGAGTCGGTGAAGAGTTCGACCGCCAACATCACGATCGCCACCACCGCTCGCCCGGTCGACGGCGGCTGGGTCCTCGACGGCGAGAAGTCGTTCGGCTGCGCCACAGGCGTCGCCGACTACTACCTGACCACGGCCAAGCTGGAGGGGCACGAAACCGCCGAGGGCCTCGCCACGTTCTTCGTTCCGCGCGACGCGGAGGGCGTGAGCGCTCGGGACACCTGGGACGGCCTCGGCATGCGGGCCAGCGCCAACAACGGCATCCGGCTGAACGGCGTGTTCATCCCCGCCGAGGAGGCGCTCACGATCCCCGGCGCGTTCACCCGCATGCTCACCATGAGCCGGGGCAGCTTCGTGGGGAACCAGCTCGCCATCTCGGCCGTCTACACCGGGGCCGCGCAGAGCGCCTACGACCACATCATCGAAACGCTCACCCGCAAGACCTTCGCCGACACCGGCAGGCCGATCGCGTCCTCCCCGCTGCACCAGCAACTCATCGGCGAGATGACCCAGCAGCTCGAGACCGCGTACCTCTGGCTGCGCTACCAGCTGCTGCTCGAGACCAGCGAGCCCCCGCTGAAGCCGAAGCAGGAGGTGTTCACGCAGTGGCGGCTCGGCAAGGGCTCGGTCACCGAGGCCTGTTTCCAGGTCGCGCTGATCGCGTTCAAGGCCGGTGGCACCTCGGGGGCGATGATGAACGGCGTCGTCGGCCGCGCGCTGCGCGACCTCGCGATGGGACTGGTCATGACGTTCCCGGCCGAGCGGGGCAGGCTGGAGACCGCCCAGATCATCACGGAGGCCAAGGCGAACGAGCTGTTCACCACCGCGGCCCGTTCCGGGGAATGATCGGGAACATCGAGTCCAATAGTGGAGCATTCGTGATCGACATTCCTGCCCACCGCGACCTGGTGGACGGCACCTGGGCCGACTGCACTGAGGATCTGGACTTCGATCTCGAAGATCCGGCCACCGGCGAAGCCACCGGCCGGGCACTCGGGACGGCTCCCGGGCGCATCGAGGCGGCCCTCGACGCCGCCGACGGCAACGCGGCGCGATGGGCCGCCACCCCGCCGGAGCGCCGGGCCGAACTCCTCGATTCCGCCGCGGAAGCGCTGGACAAGCGGATCGCGGAGATCGTCGCGCTGGAGTCCTTCGCCACCGGGGTGCCGATCCGGCAGACCACCCCACTCGGAACGATCGTCTCCGGCTCGTTCCGCCTCGCCGCCGCCCAGCTCCGCGAGGGCTGGTTGCACAGCACACGGGACCGCGAGGACGGGAGGGCCGTGGAGGTGCACCGGCTGCCCCTCGGCCCCGCCCTATGCCTGGTTCCGTGGAACGCCCCGGCGCCGATGGCCGCGCACAAGGTCGCCAGCGCGCTCGCCGCGGGCTGCCCGGTGCTCCTCAAGGTGAGCGAGTACGCACCCTACGGCTCCCAGTTGCTCGCCCAGGTTCTGCACGAGGTACTCCCACCGGGCGTCTTCCAGTTCCTCCAGGGCGGGCCGCGGACCGGTGGGCGGCTGGTCGAGGACCCGCGCGTCCGCGCGGTCTCCTTCACCGGCGGTCTGGCGGGTGGGCGGTCCGTCGCGGCCGCCTGCGCCGCCGGGCTCCGCCCCGTGCAGCTCGAACTCGGCGGCAACAACCCCCTGGTGGTCATGCCCGACGCCGACACCGGGACCGCCGCGCGGGCCGCGACGGACCTGCTCACCACGCTCAACGGCCAATGGTGCCGGGCGCTGGGCCGCCTGATCGTCCCCCGTGAGCGCCTCGACGAGATCGTCGAGGCCGTCGGCGAGCACCTGCGCGCCCTGCGTGTGGGGCCCCCGCTGGAGGAGACCACCGACTACGGCCCCCTGATCCACTCCGTACACCTGCGACGGGTCAACGAGGCGATCGCCGCCTCCGGCGGCCTGGCGTTACCGTGCGGGACCGTGCCCGAGGTCGGCAACTTCCTCGCGCCCACGCTGCTCACCGGAACCGATCTCACCGACGAGATATTCGGCCCGGTCGCGGCCGTCGTCCCCTACGACACCGTGGACGAGGCCGTCGCGCTGGCCAACGCCACGCCGTACGGGCTGGAAGGGTACGTCGTGGGCACGGACGAGGAGCGGTCGCTCGCTGTCGCCCGGCGTGTCCGGGCGGGCGAGGTGAAGGTCAACGGCTCCAGCGTCATGAGCCTGGACCTGTTCACCCCACGCCCGGCCTGGGGTCTGTCTGGCCTGGGAGAAGAAGGCACCCGCGAAACGCTCCAGTTCTTCACCAACGCCCGAGTCGTCGGTGTCGAGGGCGGCTTCGCCCTGCACGGGAGGCGGCCATGAGACGGGTGCTGGTGGCCGGCGCCGGGCCGGTGGGGCTGACCGCGGCGCTCGCCCTCGCGCGAGGCGGCGTACCGGTAACCGTGCTGGAGGCCGGATCCGAACTGGCGGCCGAGTCACGGGCGTCCACCTTCCACCCGCCCACGCTGGAGATGCTCGCCGAGCTGGAGGTGCTGGACGAGCTGCTCGCCAGAGGCCTGGTCGCCCGCACGTTCCAGTATCGCGATCGGTCCGGGGGCCCGATCGCGTCTCTGGACATGGACGTCCTCTCGGGCGACACTCCCTACCCTTTCAGGGTCCAGTGCGAACAGAGCAAGCTCACCCCGATCCTGCTGGACCACCTGCGACGGCACGGCGGCGAGGTCCTTTTCGGGAGAGAGGTCCGATCGCTGGCCGTCCACGCGGACGAGGTGACCGCCACCACCGCGGGCGACACGTTCACCGGCGACTGGCTGATCGGCGCCGACGGCGCCCACTCGGCGGTACGCCACGCGCTCGGCATCCCCTTCGAAGGCCTGACCTATCCCGAACGCTTCCTGGTCGCCTCGGCCGACGAGGACCTGGAGCCGCTGCTCCCAGGGATCGAGCTGATCAACTACGTGTTCGATCCGGCGGAATGGCTCGTGCTGCTCAGGACCCCTGACCACTGGCGGGTCCTGCTGCCCACGCCGTCCGACACGCCCGACGCGGCCGAGCTGGCCCGCCTGCCCGCGCGGCTGCGCGCCATAGCCGACCCCGGCCGTGACTGGAAGATCGCCCACGCCTCCATCTACCGGGTCCACCAGCGGATCGCCGCCCGCTTCCGGCACGGCCGGGTGCTCCTGGCCGGCGACGCCGCCCATGTCAACAACCCGCTCGGCGGCCTGGGCATGAACAGCGGCATCCACGACGCGGTCGCCGTCGCCACCGCGCTCCTGGCGGACGACGACGACGCGCTCGACGCCGCCGCGTCCAGGAGGCGTGAGGTGGCGCTCAACCATGTCCGCCCGATGAGCCATGGCACCTGGGAGAAGCTGCGCTCGGCCGACCCGGCGGCGCACCACGCGGAGCTGCGGAACCTGGCCGCCGACCCACACGCGGCCCGGACCCATCTGCTTCGCGCGTGCCTGATCTCCTCGCTGCGCGAGACCGCGTGAGCACCACATCACCGGGGAGCGCCCCCGTGATCGCCAGGGAGAATCCGGCTCGGTCCGGCGAGCTCGTGGGATGCGTGCCGGCCACGGAACCGGCCGCGGTGGACTCGGCGGTCCGCCGGGCGGACGACGCGTTTCGCGAGTGGTCGAGGATCCCGATCACGGAGCGGATCACCGCACTGCTGGGGTCCGCCGAGGCCGTCTCCGCCCGGTCGGAGGGGTTGGCCACGCTGCTGGCCCGCGAGTCCGGCAAGCCTCTGGCCGACTGCCGCGGCGAGATCGGCTTCGCGGTCGCCTTCCTGCGCTGGGTCTGCGACCGCGCCCCGGTCACCCTCGCGCCCACGGAGATCGACGACGCCGCCGGGCGGCTGGTGGTGCGGCGCAAGCCGTACGGGGTGGTGGGCTGCATCACCCCGTGGAACGCGCCGGTCATCCTCGCGCTGCTCAAGCTCGGGCCCGCGCTGGTGGCGGGCAACACGGTCGTGCTCAAACCCTCGCCGCTGGCCCCGCTCGCGATCACGGAGATCGTCTCGCTGCTGCCGGCGGTACAGGTCGTCCACGGCGGCGCCGAGACCGGCCGGGCGCTGGTCGGCCACCCGCTGGTTCGCAAGGTCGCCTTCACCGGCGGCGACGCGGCCGGGCGGGAGATCGCGGCGACGGCCGGGGCGATGATCACACCCTCGGTCCTGGAGCTGGGCGGCAACGACCCTGCGGTCTTCCTCCCGGACTTCGCGTTGGCCGACGCCGACTATGAGCGGCTGGTCATGGCGTCCTTCGCGACCAGCGGTCAGGTCTGCATGGCCGCCAAACGCCTGTACGTCCCGCGCGCTCGGGTCGCGGAGTTCACCGAGGCGTACGTCGCGGCGGCGGAACGGATCCTCGTCGTCGGCGATCCGCTCGATCCGCGGGTCACGATGGGACCGGTCATCTCGGCCGGTGCCGCCGCCAGGATACGCGCGCTCCTCGCGGCGTCGGGTGGCGGCACGGCGGTGCCGCTGGGACGGAACGCTCCCGGACATGATCCGCTGTCTGGATATTTCGTGACCCCGCGTCTCGTCGTGGGTCTGGACGATGACGCCCCCCTCGTGGCCGCGGAGCAGTTCGGCCCGCTCGTGCCCCTCCTGGTCTACGACGACGAGGAAGAGGTCCTGACCCGCGCCAACGCGAGCGAACTGGGTCTCGGGGCCTCCGTCTGGTCCGCCGACGAGGAGCGCGCCTTCGCGCTGGCGGACCGGCTGGAGGCCGGATTCGTCTTCGTCAACACGCACAACCGCACCGGGATGTCCCTGCGCGCGCCCTTCGGCGGGATCAAGCGCAGCGGCTACGGCCGCGAGTACGGCGAGGAGGGCCTGTTGGAGTACGTCCACCCTGCGGTCGTCCACGCCCCCGCCGCCTTCCGTCCCGGCGGTACAGGCATGGCCGCGGGCGCCTACCCCGGCTGACCCGCCTCCGCGCCCACCTCCGCGCCCCATCTCCACGCCGCGCGGAACGCTCCGGGCCCTGACGGCGCCAGTGGGTGACCGGCGGGGTGACCAGTGGGGATGAACGCGCCGGGATCCCCACCGTACCGAACTCCTCGGCGGTCGTCTTTCAGGCGGCGATCCCAATGGGGCACCCCTCTTGACGCGCCAGAACCCCAGTCCTAGGTTTCCACTAACGGAACAGCGTATCTCTATGGGATACAGGAAAGGTGGCGTCGTGGAACTCACTCGCCGAAAGGTCCTACGAATTGGCGGGCTGGCTGTCGCCGCGATCGCCACCGGGTGCGCGACCGCACCGAAGAAGGTCGCCACAGGAGCGACCGGTACGGCCGGCGCGGCCGGCGCGCCGCTCGTCGTCGCCTCCTCCGCCATCACCAACTCCCTCGACCCGGCCGCCGCGCTCTCCAACGTGGGCGCCACCTTCACCGCCCAGGTCTATGACCCCCTGGTCACCTTCGGCACGGACGGGAAGCCGGCACCGGCCCTGGCCACCGCCTGGCACATGGTCGACGACCGCACGATGGAGTTCACTCTCCGCCAGGGGGTGAAGTTCCACCGCGGTGGAGTCTTCGACGCCGCCGCGGTCAAAGCCAACATCGACCGGCTCCTCTCCGGCGACCCGACGTTCGCCTTCCGCGCTGGGCAGATGGGCACGCTTTCCGGCGCGGAGGTCGTCGACGCGAGCACCGTACGGATCACGACGAAGGAACCGGACCCCGTCCTGCTGAACCGCCTGGTCCGGTTGAGCATCACCGACCCGGCGATCTTCAAGGAGAAGCCGGGCACGGTCGCCTCCGGCACCGGCCCCTTCCGGGTGACCGCGTACACCCCGGCCAAGAGCATCGAGTTGGACGCGTTCCCCGAGTCCTGGCGGAAGTCCGCGAGCGTCACGACCGCCCGCATCGTCGCCATCCCCGACCCCGGCACGCTGACCACCGCGCTCCGTACCGGCGAGGTGGACGGCGCCTACGGCCTGCCGCCCGCGGTGGCGGCGCAACTGGCCGCGTCGTTCACCGTGAAGCCCGTCACCGCCGGATCCTGCGCGGTGCTGAGCATGATCGGCGATGTGGAGCCCAAGCTACGCGACAAGCGGGTACGGCTGGCGCTCAACCTGGCCGTCAACAAGGAGGAGTTCGTGAAGTCCGGGCTGTCGGGCTACGGGAAGGTGCCCAACGGGCAGCTGCTCCAGCCCGGCTTCGTCGGTCACGACCCCTCCCTGGAGGCCTTCCCCTATGACCCTGATCGCGCCAAGGCCCTGCTCAAGGAGGCCGGTGCGGAGGGCCTGACCCTGAACATCGCCACCACCGCGCTCTTCAAGCAGCAGGCCGAGATAGCCGCCGGCTACCTCGCCAAGGTCGGCATCACTTCCGAGGTGGTCATCCAAGAC
This sequence comes from Microtetraspora glauca, assembly GCA_001570385.1. Lineage (GTDB taxonomy): Bacteria > Actinomycetota > Actinomycetes > Streptosporangiales > Streptosporangiaceae > Microtetraspora > Microtetraspora glauca. Next base: position 11,232 of record BBYL01000023.1, read on the forward strand.
CTCTCGACCTTCATCACCACGTTGCTGAAGAAGAGCGAGACCCCCCTGATCTACTGGCAGACCGACTACTTCGACCTGCGCGACATCGCCGGGGTCAGCCGCTTCGGCCCGCAGCCCGAGGGTGTGCAGAAGCACGTGGACGACGAGGAGTACATCAGCCTCTTCACGAAAGCCCAGGCCGAGATGGATCCGGCCAAGCGGGAGGAGACCATCAAGGCGATGGCCAGGCGGCTCCACGACGAGGCCGGAGTCGTCTTCCTGGCCTGGCCGCAGACGGTCTACGTCCACTCGGCCAGGTCCGACCTGAAGCTCAACGTCGACGGCAACGTGCTGCTGTCCGAATCCAGGAAGGCGATATGAGCGCAGGCCGTACAGCCCCGCGGGTTCTCCGCGCGGGCGCGGTATGGCTGGTCCGGCTGGTCGTGACCGTCCTGGGCGTGCTGACCCTGCTCTTCTTCCTCCTCCGCCTGTCCGGTGATCCCGCCGCGGTCCTCGTGGGACCGGGCGGGTCCCAGGAGGACATCGACCGGGTCCGCACCGAACTGGGCCTGGACCTTCCGCTGTGGACGCAGTACGGCACCTTCCTCGGCGATGTCGCCCGGCTCGACTTCGGGGTCTCCCCGCATACGGGAGAGCCCGCCATCTCGGCGGTGCTGGCCCGGCTGCCACTCACCCTGCAGATCGTCGGCGCCACGCTCGCGCTCGCGGTGCTGGTCGGCGTGCCGCTCGGCATGCTCGCCGCGGCCCGGGCCCGCCACGCCTCCGCCCGCGCCGTCACAGCGGCCGCCTCGATCGCCCAGGCGATGCCGAACTTCGTGCTCGGCCTGCTGCTCCTGCTGGTCTTCGCGCTCTGGCTCGGCTGGTTGCCGAGCTACGGCGCGGAGAGCCCGCTGCACGCGGTGCTCCCGACGCTGACCCTCGCCGCCTTCACCGTCGCCCGCGTCGTACGGCTGGTACGTGCCGGCTTGCTGGAGGCGATCGAGCAGGACTTCATCCGCACGGTACGCGCGAAGGGGGGCGGCCGTCTGCGCGCGCTGGCGCGGCACGCGCTGCCCAACGCGTTCCCGCCGGTGCTGGCCTTCCTCGTGGTCGACAGCGCCTACCTGCTGTCCAGCACGGTGATCGTCGAACAGCTCTACGCCTACGACGGGATCGGCAAGCAACTCGTGGACGCGATCTTCCAGCGGGACTACCCGATCGTGCAGGCGACGGTGTTCGTGGTGGCGGTGCTGGTCGTCGCGGTCAGCGCGATCGGCGACGTGCTCGGCGCGCTCGTCGACCCGCGAGTCAGAAGGGAGGCGGCGGGATGAGGACGTCGGTGCGGATCGCACTGGCGGGGTCGGCGCTGATCGCGCTCGCGGTGACGTTCGGCCCGCCTCTGCTCGGTCTGGATCCGCTGGAGCAGGATCTGCCGGCCAAGCTGGCGCCGCCGTTCTGGATGGAGGGCGCGCTGGCCGGCCATCCACTCGGCACCGACCAACTCGGCCGCGATCTGCTGGCGCGTGTCCTGGCGGGCGGGCGGACCTCACTGCTGGTCGGCTTCGCCGCCAGCTCGCTCGCCTGCGCGGTGGGCATCGTGGTGGGGCTGCTCGCGGGCTACCTCGGCGGCTGGGTCGACCGGCTGGTCATGGGGCTGGGCGATCTCTGGATCGCCTTTCCCTTCCTGGTGCTGGCGATCGCGACCATCGGCGTCGTGGGTTCGTCGACCCCGGTCCTGATCACGCTGCTCGTACTCGCCGGCTGGGTCACCTCCGCCAGGGTGACCCGGGCGATCGTCAAGCAGGTCAGGGGTGAGGACTACGTGATGGCGGCGGTCGGCGCGGGCGCCGGTCACCTGAACGTGCTGACCCGGCATCTGCTGCCCGCGGTGGCCGGCGCCAACCTGGTGATCTGGACCTTCAGCGTCGGCACGATGGTGCTCGTCGAGGGCGGACTGTCGTTCCTCGGTCTGGGTGTGCGCCCGCCCACCCCTTCCTGGGGCACGATCCTCAACGACGGACGCGAGTTGCTGGAGACGGCGTGGTGGATCCCACTGTGGCCGGGACTGACGCTCACCCTGACCGTGCTCCTCGTCAACCTGCTGGGCGACGGACTCCGTGACACTCTCGACGTTCGGACGGACGACCATGCTTGAAGTGAAGGATCTGGTGGTGACCGCCGGGGGCGTGCGGATCGTCGACGGCGTCTCCTTCGAGGTACGACCGGGCGAGGTGCTCGGCATGGTCGGCGAGTCGGGGTCGGGCAAGACGATGACCATGCTCGCGGTGGCCGGGCTGCTGCCCGGCCCGGCCCGGATCACCGGAGGGACGGCCGCCCTGTACGGCACCGAGCTGACCGAGGCCCGGCTCGAACGGATCAGGGGACGCCGGATCGGCTTCGTCTTCCAGGACCCGGCGACGTCGCTCAACCCGCTCATGCGGGTCGGCGCGCAGATCGCGGAGGTACTGCGGATTCACGGCCTGGGCCGTACGGCGGCGCGGCGGCGGGCCGTGGAGCTGCTGGAGCAGGTCGGCATCGGCCCGGAGCGGGCCAGGGTGTATCCGCACGAGCTCTCGGGCGGGATGCGGCAGCGGATCGTGATCGCGATGGCCATCGCGCTCAGGCCCGCCCTGTTGATCGCGGACGAGCCCACCACGGCGCTGGACGTCACGGTCCAGGAGCAGATCATGCGGGTGCTGCGCGCCGCGCAGCGGGAGACGGGAGCGGCGACCGTGCTCGTCAGCCACGATCTCGGCCTCGTCTCCGAGGCCGCGCACCGGATCGCGGTGATGTACTCCGGCCGCCTGGTCGAGACAGGAACCGCGGACGAGGTCCTCGGCGCGCCTCGGCACCCCTACTCCGCCGCCCTCATGCGGTCACGGCCGCGGATCGGCGCGGGCCGGGGGCCGCTGCCGGTGATCCCCGGGCATCCGCCCGCGCCGAAGTCACGCCCACCCGGCTGTGCCTTCCACCCCCGCTGTCCTGTCGCGCTCGCCCGTTGCGCGCAGGAGGTCCCCCCGCTTGCCGGCGGCGTGGCCTGCTGGGCGGTGCAGGATGGCTGAGCCGCTGCTCCGTGTCACCGACCTGCGCAAGAGCTACGGCGAGTCATGGGCGGTCGACGGCGTGACGTTCGCGGTCGATCGGGGCGAGACGCTCGCGATCGTGGGCGAGTCCGGCTGCGGGAAGTCGACGCTGGCCCGGTGTGTGGCGCGGCTGGCGCAGCCCACCAGCGGCAGCGTGCGCTTGGACGGGCTGGAGCTGGCGACACTGTCACGCCGGCGGCTGCGCCCGCTGCGGCCACGTTTCCAGCTCGTCTTCCAGGACCCCTCCACCTCGCTGAACCCGCGCTGGACCGTCGAAGAGATCGTGCGGGAGCCGCTACGCCTGCAAGGCGTGCGCGGGGACGTGCCCGGCCTGCTCTCGGAAGTCGGCCTGGACCCCGGGCTCGCGGGCAGGCACCCGCACCAGCTCTCCGGCGGGCAGCGGCAACGCGTGGGCATCGCGAGGGCGCTGGCCCTCTCGCCCGACCTGCTGGTGCTCGACGAGCCGGTCACCGCGTTGGACGTCTCCGTGCAGGCCCAGATCATCAACCTGCTGCTCCGGCTGCAGGAGGAGCGCGGCCTGGGCTACCTGTTCATCTCACACGACCTCGCGGTGGTGAGCGCCGTCGCCCATCGGATCGCGGTGATGCACGCCGGCCGGCTGGTCGAGACGGGGCCGGCCGAGCAGGTGCTCGGCCGGCCCTCGCACGACTACACCAGGGCCCTGGTCGCGGCGGTCCCCGGCGCCTGACCAGGCGGTATCCGTCGGATACCGCCTGGCTAGGCGTGCGCCACGGCGGGACGCGCGAAGCCGAAGTTCTCGCGGAGCGTCGTGCCGTCGTACTCGGTACGGAACAGGCCCCGCCGCTGCAGCTCCGGCACGACGTGGTCGACGAAGTCCTCCAGGCCGCCGGGCAGGGTCGGGGGCATGACGTTGAAGCCGTCGGCGGCGCCCTTGGTGAACCATTCCTCGATCTCGTCGGCGATCCGCTCGGGGGTGCCCGCCACCACTCGGTGTCCCCGGTTCCCGGCCAGGCGGCTGAGCAACTGCCGTACGGTCAGGCCCTCCCGCTTGGCCATGGCCACGACGACCCCGGCCCGGCTCCGCTGGCCCTCGTTCACCCCCGGGATCTCGGGCAGCGGCTCGTCGAGTGGATGGTCCGTCAGGTCCACGCCGAGGACGTCGGAGAGCGCGCCGAGCGCCGACTCGGGGACGACGAGCGCCCCGAGCTCCTCCTGCAGCCGCGCCGCCTCGGCTTCGGTGGAGCCGATGATGGGCGACAGGCCCGGCAGGATCGCCACATCGTCGCGGTCCCGGCCGTACTTCGCGAGCCGGCCCTTGAAGTCGGCGTAGAACGCCAGGGCCGAGTAGATGACCGGTTGCGCGGTGAAGACGGCTTCGGCGTAGCGGGCGGCGAACTCCTTGCCGTCCTCGGAGGAGCCCGCCTGGACCAGCAGCGGCCGCCCCTGCGGCGGGCGGGGGATGTTCAGCGGTCCGTGGACCTTGAAGAGATCTCCCTTGTGGTCGACGGCGCGGACCTTCTCCTTGTCGGCGTAGATGCCCTGGTCCTGGTCGGCGACGATGGCGTCGTCCGCCCAGCTGTCCCAGAGCTTGGTGACCACGTCCACGAACTCGGTCGCCCTGACGTATCGGGCGGCGTGGGGCGGGAGGTCCCCGCCGAAGTTGCGCGCCTCCGACTCGAAGGCCGAGGTGACGATGTTCCATCCGGCGCGGCCATGGCTGATGTGATCCAGCGAAGCGAACTTGCGCGCCACGTTGAACGGCTCGTTGTAGGTGGTGGACACGGTACCGATCAGGCCCACGTGCTCGGTGACCGCGGCCATCGCGGCCAGCGTCGTGACCGGCTCCAGGCCGCCGAGGGTGTGGTACTTGATGTCTCCCCAGAAGGAGAGGGAGTCGGCCAGGAACACCGAGTCGAGTTTGCCCCGCTCGGCGATCTGGGCCAGCTCCTGGTAGTGCCGGATATCGGTGACCCGGGAGGGATCCGCGCCCGCGGTACGCCAGGCGGCCTCGTGGTGGCCGACGCCCATGAGGAAGGCGTTCAGATGGAGCTTTCTCATCTCATCCTCCAACCACAGTGTGTTTCCCATAAGGAAACATTGTTTTGCCTACGAAGACTAGCAACAGCGGGTGGGATCACGAATCGTGGTCGACGACGGCGCGAGCGGCGAGCCGCGGGCGGAGCCAGGCGGCCACCTCGAGGTGGGCCGGGTGCTCCTGGTAACCGGTCAGCTCTTCGAGGGACTCGTGCCGCGTGATCAGGCACAGGTCGTAGGAGACCGGAGACCCGACCGTGTCGAGCCCGACGACGAGATCGCGGATCTGCTCCACCCTGCCCCTCAGCCCTTGGAGCAGCTCCGCGGCCTTCGGCGCGTCCTCCCGATCCGTGAACCTCATCAGCACCACGTGGGTCAGCATGATTTTCCTCCTGGACATTTCCTCCGGTTCCGCGAGATCCTACGGCTTGGAAACAGTGTTTCTCTAGATGTAACAGTCGAGGAGCGGGCATGGTGCGTGTCGCGGCGGCGCAACTTGAGACGGGTCAGGACGTGGCGGCCAACCTTGCCGCCTGCCTCCGCGTGATCGACTCGGCCGCGGCCCAGGGAGCCGAGGTGATCGTGCTGCCCGAGTTCTGCAACCACCTGTCCTGGTACGAGGACCGCGCGCACGCGCGACGGCTGGCCTGCCGGCACGGGGACCCGTTTCTCTCCGCCGTCTCCGAGCGGGCCGCCAGGCACCGCGCGTACGTCAAGATCGGTGTCACCCTGGCGAGGCGGGACGGACGCACCACAGGCGCCTCACTGCTCTACGGCCCCGACGGAACCCTCCTCGGCGAGGCCGACAAGCAGACCCTGATGGGCGCGGAGAACGACCACCTCGACCCCGGAACGACCGTCGGCCCGGTGATCGCGACCGAGATCGGCCGGCTCGGCATGTACGCCTGCATGGAGGGCGTGATCAGCGAGGTCACCCGGGGGCTGGTGCTGCGCGGCGCGCAGGTGCTGCTCAACAGCCTGAACTCGTTCGCCGTGGACGAGGCGAGCCTGCACATCCCCGTCCGGGCCGCCGAGAACAAGGTCTGGGTGGTCGCCGCCAACAAGGTCGGGCCGCTGGTGCCCGCGGACACGCTGGGCTCGGTCAGCGCCGGGCTCGGCGTCCCGCCGGAATGGTTGCACGGCGCGGGCGAGAGCCAGATCGTCGCTCCGGACGGCACCATCGTGGCCCGAGCGCCACGGACCGGCGAGGCGGTGGTCGTCGCCGACATCGACGTGGCCCTCGCCGACGACAAGCTCCGCCCCGACGGCACGGACATCCTGGCCGCTCGCCGCCCGGCCCTCTACGGGCCGATCGCCGCCGAGCCCCGGGGCCGCAGGGCTTCCGCCGGAGCCGAGCGCCTGATCGTGTCCGCGGTGCGGCCCGGCGACGAGCCGGGTACCGCCGCGGATCTCATCCGGCAGGCGGCCGAAGGCGGAGCGGAACTGGTCGTGCTCCCCGAACTCTGCGGGGTGACGGCGGCGGACGCGGCACGAGCGGTCCGCGGGACGGCGGCGCACGTGGTGCTCACCGAGATCCGGGACGGGGCCCACGAGGGGCTGCTGGTCTCCGGTGAGGGGGTCGTGGGGCGGCAGCGGGCCCTCCACGCCTCCGCACGGCACGCCGGGCGGGTCACCTCGCTGGGCGATGGCCTGGAGATCTTCGAACTGCCCTGGGGACGGCTCGCCGTCGTCGTCGGCGACGACGCGGTGTACCCCGAGACGTTCAGGCTGGCGGCGCTGGCCGACGCGGACGTCGTCGCGGTTCCGTTCACCCCGTCCGAACCCTGGGAGCTGGAGTACGGCCTGCTGGAACGGGCCGCGGAGAACCGGCTCAACGTCGTCGCCGCCGGCCATGACGGACCGGCGGGCCTGGCCGGGGCGATCCTGGCGGCGCCGCGCGACTTCACCCTCTGGACCGCCTGGGAGGGCCCGTTCAGCGGCCGCATCAGCCACCCGCTCGTCACGCCGGTCAAGAACGGCGACCGCGTGGTTCGCGCCGACGTCTACCCGGCGCAGGCCGTCAACCGGCACGTCTCACGCCTGACCGACCTCGTGGACGGCAGGCCCTGGCGGCTGGTCGACGCACTCGTCACCGGCCATTGACATAGCCACGCCAAGAGTTTCACCATGGGAAACAATGTTTCGAACAGGAGTCCCGTTTTGAAAGAGACGCTCCAGAACGTGGAAGACATGGTCGACCAGTCGCCGATCGTCGACGTCACCGAGGCCTTCCAGCGGTGGCAGGAGTTGCTCGGCGAGCTGACAGCGAAGATCGAGGCCCGGTTCGAACTGAGGCGCGACCCGTCCACCGAGGCTCTCGAGTCGTACGGGTCCTACCCTGAGGGGGCGGGCGGCAGGCTCGCCGCCTTCAGCGGTCCGGAGATCGACTGGATGGTTCACTCCTGGATCGGGAACCCGAAGGCGAGCTTCGTCAACCTGCACCTGACGGTCTGGCTCGGCCCGCACATCAGGGTCCCGCACCTGGGCATCGCGCTGCTGCTCTGGCCCGAAGGGTGGTTCTACGCCGACGCCATCCCACGCGGCGACCTCATCGGCGACGGGGACTACTACGACCGCTACTACACCCCCAACGAGGCGGACTGGCTGGAGCACAGGGAGAAGCACGAGGACTTCGTCTGGTTCACCAGCCCGACCGCGTTCATCCGGGCCAGCCTCTCCCCGACGGCGTACTGCTACTCCTTCCCGGCCTCCCAAGCCAACATCGAGGTCGTACGCGACGTGCTGCACCGGCGGGTCGACCAGTGGCTGGCCTGGGTGGACGAGGCCGAGCCCGTCCCGTTCGAGGAGCGGGCCGCGCTGGCCGAGCGCGACCTCGCCGTCCGCAGGAACATCGCCGAACGCGACCCGGCGAACGTGATGGGCGTCAAGCTGTTCGGCCAGGAGACCACCGACATGCTGGTGCGCTCCCTGTGGGGCGGCGACCGGGTGCTCCCCCGGCCCTCGGGACCGGGTGAATGACCCTATGAGCCTGGTCAGGTCACTGTGGTGGGCCGCGCGGACCGGGGGACGACCTCCCTTCGACACCGCGCATCTCAAGGTCTACTATCCGGCGACGGCCCACGGTGACGACGCGGAGCGGCTGGCCGGAGTGTTCCCGCCCGCCCCGGACGGCATGCCGTACCCCGTCGTGCTGTTCCTCTCGGGCATCAACGTCGGGCAGGACGCCTACCGGCGGCTCGCCTGCCTGCTCGCGGCCGGGGGCTTCGCCGTGGTGACCTTCGACCAGGTGGCGGAACTGTTCGGCGGCCAGTACGGCCTGACGCCGGGAGTCGACGTCGACGCGGCCACACCGCGGACGTACGGCACACGCCCCACCTGCCCGGCCATCCCCGCGCTGCTGGACGCGCTGGCCCGGCTCAACGAGACGGGACCGCTCAAAGGCGCGCTGGACCTGGACCGCGTCGCGCTCGGCGGCCACTCCGCCGGCGGCACGGTCGCTCTGCAGTCCGCGCGCTTCTTCCCCCAGGTGAAGGCGGTGTTCGCCTGGGGCACGCACACGATGGCGGCCACCATGCTCGGCTGGCCGGCGGGCACGGTGTTGCCCGCCCAGGTGACCTGCCCCGTACTGCTCGGCGCCGGAGGCAACGACGGCGTCGTCGACGGCAGCGCCGACCGGTACGGCGAGGACCCCGCGACCCGGCGGGATCCGGTGACCAGGACCTTCGAGGAGGCCCTGCCCGAGTCGCCGGAAAGCGGGCGGGGCGGTGACCATCTGCTGGCCGTCTACGAAGGCGCCAACCATTTCGCGATCGCCGACCCGGTGGACCCGACCGTGGCGCGCGCGTTCCTGGACGGCCCCGCCTCTCGCGATGTCCTCCCTCAGTTCGGGCATCTCGTCATGGTCTTCCTGGGGGCCCACCTGTCTCAGGACCACGGGGCCCGAGCCGCACTCGACGGATTCGACGGACTACGTCGACGTTAGGAGCGAGATCATGCTCAAGAATTTCTGGTACGCGCTGGAGTTCGCCGACAGGGTCGGGCGCAAGCCCATGAGAGTACGCTGCCTGGACCAGGACTTCGTGCTCTACCGCACGCGCAAGGGCGACATCGCCTGCCTGTCGGACCTGTGCGTCCACCGCGGCGGCGCGCTGTCCATGGGCACCCTCAAGGGCGACACGGTCGTGTGTCCCTACCACGGCTGGGAGTACGAACCCGGCGGCGCGTGCGTGCGGATCCCCGCCAACCCGGAAGGACGGGGCATCCCCAGGAAGGCCCGGGTCGACTCCTACCCGACGACCGTGAGGTACGGCTTGGTGTGGGCGTTCCTCGGCGACCTGTCCGAGGAGGAACGGCCGCCCATCCCGCACATCCCGGAGTACGACAATCCGGCCTTCCGCATGGTCCGGCTCGAGATGGAGGTCAACGCCAACTACGAGCGGGCCTTCGAGAACGCGGTGGACGCCGCGCACACCCCGTTCGTCCACGGCACCGTGTTCGGCAATCCGGACAAGCCGGAGATCCCCGACTACACCATCCGGCAGGAGGACTGGTTCGCCGAGGCCGACGTCCAGCTCAGCCCGCCGATGCCCAAGGGCATCTGGGGAATGCTGGCCAGGCGTAGGAAGCGGCCCGAGCACGTGACCGTGACCAACGGCTGGTACCTGCCCAACGTGATCAAGCTGCACGTCCGGCTCCCGTTCGGCGAACTGATCATGTGGGACTTCAACATCCCGCTCTCGCAGGACCGCACGCTCATCAAGATCTTGGCCTTCCGCACCTTCTTCCCCAGAGCCTGGGCCGACAAGAACGCGATCAAGCGGACCATGCGGATCCTCAAGCAGGACATACCGATCGTGGAGTCGCAGCGCCCGGAACTCCTGCCCTTCGACCTGTCCGACGAGTTGCACATCCGCAGCGACGCGCTCCAGGTCGCCTACCGCCGCCGCCGCGCCGAGCTCATCCAGAAGGGCTGGTGGGTCGGCGACGACGACACGGTGGTCAGCGAGCACCCGCACCGCCGGGCCACCGTCATCCCCTCCCCCGCGCGCCGCGACAACCCCGAACTCGCCCGCGCGTGGGTGCACAAGGCCAGGTCCGAGCGCGGCCGCTTGTCCGCGGACGCCGACGGCCCCCTATAGAAACCGGAAGAAGTCGCGTGATGAGCCTCCCCGCCGCTCTCAGCGAGCGGACCCTGTCGGCGCTCAGCGAGGCCCTCGGCCTTGAGACCGTCGACGACATCCCCCTGACCAGCCCGATGTCGCCCGATCCCGTCGGCCGCCTCCTCGTCCTGCGCCGGCCCCCGGCCGCGAAGGGGGCGGAGCAGCCGGTGGACCGGGTGGTCGACAAGGTGGTGGCGGTCAGCCTGGTCGTGCCGATGATCGGGCTGGACAGTCACATGATCTTCGCGTTCACCGTGCCTGACTCGGCGGTGCCGCACTTCACCCTCGACTCGGTGGCCTCGCCGGACTACCACGCCATGCACCTCGACCTGATCCCGCGGGGCGAACTGGCGGTCAACCTCGCCTACCTGGACGCGTGCTACCTGGAGCTGACCCCCCTGCTGGAGGACGCCGCGAAGATCGAGGGCGTCTCGCCAGCGGCGATCGGGCCCCGGCAGCGAGCCATGATGTCGCCGTGGATGGTCGTGTGCAGGGCGACCCCCGAAGCGTTCACCGCGCTGGACGGCACCGTCGACGCGTACCTCCGGCACTGGCTCAGCCTGGTCGCCGGGGGCGTGCCCGCACTTGAGGGCGACCTGGCCGCCCGTGACCGCGCCGGCCGGGAGAACCTCTTCTCCCCCGAGGTCGACCCGGTCTGGCACCAGGTCACCCGGCTCATCGGAGCCGAACAGTCCGAACGCGTGAGAGGAGAACTGGTCCGATGAGCGAACCGAGCGAGTGGCAGCGGCGCATCGCGGGTGAGTGGGTCGGGCGGCCGTCGCTGTTCGACGCGACGGGCACCTGGCAGGGCTTCGAGGACATCCGGCGATCGTCGGTGTTCGAGGACGGCGTCACGACCTACTACATGGACGGCGGCCTCACCGGTGGCGGGCCCATGGCGGGGCGTTTCAAGCTGGGCGCGCCCTTCGCCTTCGGGGTGACCGACTCCGACCTCGACCGCGTCTACACCGGCCCCGACTTCTTCGGCACCGGCCAGCCGTACGGCTCCTTCGTGGACGCCCACTACTACGGACCCGGCTGGCAGACCGACCTCAACACCTGGAACCAGGTGCTGCCCGACGGCGAGACCCAGGTCTACTCGTCGGCGCTCTACCAGGGCCCGGCCATGATCGGCATCTTCAACGGCGTCTACACGCGCAACCCGGAGAAGGTCGAGGCCAGGCTCGCCCAGGAGACGCGGTGCGGGGCCGTGCCGTACATCCTGCCGACCAAGGACACCGCGGTGTACGGCGGGACGTGCGAGCTGTGGGGCGCGGACCAGAAGCCGCGCGGGAACGTGCAGATCACGATCGAGCTCGAACCGGTGAACCTGCTGACCACCCGGCACCGCGTCACCTGGAGCGGATCGCTCAGCCGCTCCTATGAGACGGTCGTGCGCCGCGACGGCTTCCGCTCCCTCTACGAGGGGCCGGACGCCTGGGGCAACGCGATCGCGTACGGCAGGGCGAACTACGGCACCCTCCACTTCACCGACGTGTGGAAGCTCAGGTCCAGGGAGTTCATGATCGACGCCGAGCCGGGCATGGGCGCCGGTTCCACGCTCGCCGTGGTCTACGAGTTGTTCGAGGGCGGCGGGCTGTCCGCCGTCGCGCACGGTGTGCTGGAGCGCCGCACCGGTGGAGTCGAGGCTTGACCGTCGTCGTCGTGACCGGCGGCACCCGGGGCATCGGCCTCGGCATGGCGCGGGCGCTGCTGGAGCGCGGCCACTCGGTGGCCGTCTGCGGCCGCACGGAGGAGTCGGTGGAACGCGCCGGCCCGGACCTTCGTGACGCCCTCGCCATGGTCGCGGACGTGGCCGACCGGGAGCAGGTCCGGGCGCTCTGGGACGCCGCGGCCGAGCGGTACGGCCGGATCGACGTCTGGATCAACAACGCGGGGATCTCCCACGCCAGGAGACCGATGTGGGAGCTGACGGAGGGCGCCGCCCGCTCGGTCGTGGACGTCAACCTGCTCGGCGTGCTCAACGGCTCGGCGGTGGCGCTGGCCGGCATGGCCGAGCAGGGCTCCGGACACCTGTGGAACATGGAGGGCCTCGGCAGCGACGGCCGCTCGGTACCCGGGCTGGCGATCTACGGCGCGACCAAGCGCGCGGTGACCTACCTGACCCGGGCCCTGGCCAAGGAGGTGCCGCCCGGGGTGTCGGCCGGGCTGCTCAGCCCCGGGATGGTCGTCACCGATCTGCTGACCCACGACTACGACCCCGAGGCGCTGGAGAAGGCCAAGAAGATCTTCAACATCCTGGCCGACCGGGTCGAGACCGTCGCCCCCTGGCTGGCCGAGCAGGCCGTGTCGCAGACCCGCAACGGCGCCCACGTCCGATGGTTGACCACGACCAGGACGATGGCCCGCTTCGCCACCGCGCCCTTCCGCAGGCGCGACCTCTTCACGGCCTGAGCCGTACTCCGTAGCCCCCACACCGAAGGAGATTTCGATGACCGACGCGCTCGGCTGGCGCCGGAAGTTCGGCGTGATCGCACCCTCCACGAACACGATCGTGGAGCCGGACTTCTACCGCATGGCGGTCCCCGGCGTGACCGCGCACTTCAGCCGCATCCACATCCGCGACCAGAACATGGACGGCGACGCGGGGATGGAGCGGCTGCTCGAGCAGATCCGCGAGGAGATCGGCGCGGCCTGCGAGCGGGTGCTGACCTGCGAGCCGGACTACATGGTGATGGGCATGTCCGCCGAGACGTTCTGGGGCGGGGTCGAGGGGAACCGCCAGTTCGTCAAGCAGATCCACGACATCACCGGGCTGCGGGTCGCCACGGGCGCGGAGGCGTGCGAGCGGGCCCTGAAGCTGTACGGCGCGCGCCGCATCGGCGTCGTCACGCCGTACCAGCCGGTGGGTGACGCGAACGTGGTCCGGTTCTTCGGCGAGATCGGCTTCGAGGTGACGGCGATCAACGGCCTGCGCTGTCCGACCGCCGTGTCGATCGCCCACGTCACCGAGGACGAGCTGAGAAAGGCCCTGCTCAGCGTCGACGGGCCGGACGTCGACGCGCTCGTCCAGTGCGGGACGAACCTGTCGATGGTCGGGCTCGCCGACGAGGCCGAGCGCTGGCTCGGCAAGCCGGTCATCGCGATCAACGCCGCCACCTGGTGGATGGCCCTGCGCGACAACGGCGTCGAGGACAAGGTCCACGGCGCCGGATCCCTGCTGCGCGACCACTGAGAAGCGGCGGTCAGAACCGGGCGACGACCGCCGCCTCATCCCAGACCTCGCCGTACTTGGCCTGGATGTCGAACAGGCTCGCCTCGTGCGGGCGGTCGTCGCGGTCGCCGACGGCCTGCCGTACCACGACGGGCACGAACCCGTGTTGCACGGAGTCGACGGCGGTGGCGCGGACGCAGCCGCTGGTCGAGACTCCGGCGATGACCAGGGTGTCGGCCCGCGACGCGGTCAGGGTGGAGGCCAGGGTGGTGCCGAAGAACGAGCTGGCGTACTGCTTGACGATCACCAGTTCGCCGTCCCGGGGCGCCACCTCGGGCATCAACTCGCCGAGCGGACCGTCACCGACCAGATGCCGCAGCGGCGCCACCTTCCGGAAGAACAGCCCGCCGTCGACCCCACCGGGGCCGAACGCGACCCGGGTGTGGATGACCGGGACGCCCGCCGTACGCGCCGCGGACAGGACACGGGCCGCCGACTCCAGGCACGCGCGCGAGCCCATGTACAGCTCGGCTCCCGGCTCGAAGTAGGCCCGCATCAGGTCGATGAGGAGGAGCACCGGGCGGTCCCCGAAGGGCAGGGAGCGCCCGTACACCTCGTCATGGGGCCTGACCACGTCATGAGGTTCATGAGGCAGGGGCATGGGCGCTCCTTCCTGGCTCGTCCGGCGACGTCAGATGACGCCGTCGCCCGACAGGCGGGCGAGGTCCGCGTCGGTGAGTCCGAGCAGGCCCCGATAGACCTCCTCGTTGTGCTGGCCCAGCGCGGGTCCCACGCTGCGCACGCTGCCGGGCGTGGCCGACAGCTTGGGCACGACGTTCTGCATCGCCAGCTCACCGAAGTCGGGGTGCGGGACGCGCACGATCGCCTCGCGGGCGGCGAAGTGCGGGTCCGCGAACATGTCCTCGGCCCGGTAGATGCGCCCGGCCGGCACGCCGCCCTCGTTGAGCCGGGCCAGCAGGTCGTCGGCGTCGATCCCGGCGGTCCAGGCGGCGATGATCTCGTCCAGCTCGGCCATGTGCTCGCCGCGCGCGCTGTGCGTCGCGTACCGGTCGTCGGCCGCGAGCTCGGGCCGGTCCATGACCTTGGCCAGCCGGGTGAAGACGCTGTCCTGGTTGGCGGCGATGAGGACGGAGTCGCCGTCCATCGTGGGATAGACGTTGCTCGGCGAGACGTTGGGCAGCACGGGCCCGGTGCGCTCGCGCTGGTAGGACGACTGCTGCCATTCGGGCAGCATCGACTCCATCATCGCCAGCACGGCCTCGTAGATCGCGGAGTCGACCACCTGCCCCTTGCCGCTGCGCGTGCGCTCGTGCAGCGCGACGAGCGTGCCCACGCACGCGTGCACGGCGGCGAGCGAGTCGCCGAGCGAGATCCCGGCACGCGACGGCGGCCGGTCCGGGTCGCCGGTGACATGGCGGATGCCGCCCATCGCCTCACCGATCGAGCCGTAGCCCGCCCGCGGCGCGTAGGGGCCGGTCTGTCCGAACCCGGTGACCCGCGTGATGATCAGCCGCGGGTTGATCGCGTGCAGCTCGTCCGGGCTCATGCCCCAGCGTTCCAGCGTGCCGGGCCGGAAGTTCTCCAGCAGGACGTCGGCCCGCTCCACCAGCCGCCGGACCAGGTCCTGGCCCGCGGAGGTGCGCAGGTCGCAGGTCACCGACTTCTTGTTGCGCGCCACGACGGGCCACCACAGCGACCTGCCGTAGGGCTTCTCCCTGCCCCACTGGCGCATGGGGTCGCCCCTTCCGGGGTCCTCGACCTTGATGACCTCCGCGCCGAAGTCGCCGAGCAGCTGGCCGCAGAACGGGCCGGCGAGCAGCTGCCCGAGCTCGATGACGCGGACGTCGCCGAGGGGGATGTCTCTCATTCCATCTCCTGGTGAGGGCTCGTTTCGTGGTGAAGGTTCGTTTCGTGGTGACGCGGACCCAGCAGCGACGCCCGCGCGGAGAACAGGTGGGCGCGCATGACCGCCTCCGCCCACTCCGGGTCCCCGGCCCGTACGGCCGCCGCGATCTCGATGTGGTGGTCGACGCTGCGCCGCATGGCCTCATCGTCGAAGGAGTTGTACGTGCGCAGCAGAACCGCCGAGTGGACCAGCGAGCTGATCGACTGAGCGAGCACCATGCTTCCGCCGAGCCGGACCAACGCCTGGTGGAAGTCGGCGTTCAGCCGGTAGACGGTGTCCAGGTCACGCCGCCCGGCGTGGTCCCTGATCGCGACGGCGACCTCGTGCAGGTGCGCCGCGTCCTCGGCGGTGGCGGTGACGGCCGCCTGTCTGGCGGCGAGCCCCTCGATCCTGGCCCGCAGCTCGAAGATCGTCTCCAGATCCTCGCGGGGGTACTCCACGACCCGCGCTCCCTTGTTGGCCGTGATCTCGACCAGTCCCTCGGCCTGCAGGCGCCACAGGGCCTCCCTGACCGGGGTGCGGCTGACGCCGAGCGTCTCGGCGAGATCGACCTCGCCGAGCCGGTCTCCCGGGGCGTAGTGCCCGCCGAGGATCAGGCTCCGCAAATCATCCGTCACTGTCATGTGTACATTCCTCCGGTCGAACTGCCACCATGATGCGGAAAACACCGGTTTCGAGCAAGGGGTTGCATACAATCCATGGACATCGAGATCATCGAAGTCGGGCCGCGCGACGGGCTGCAGAACGAGCCGGTCATCGTGCCCACGGCCGCCAAGGTGGCCTACATCCGATCGCTGATCGCTGCCGGGCTGCGGCGCGTCGAGGCCGTCAGCTTCGTCCACCCGCGCCGGGTTCCGCAGATGGCCGACGCGGAGGAGGTCATGGCCCGCGTCCCGCGTGTCCCGGGGGTCCGCTACGCGGGGCTGGTGCTGAACGAGCGCGGCCTCGACCGCGCACTGCGGGCCGGGGTGGACGAGGTCAACGCCGTTGTGGTGGCCACGGAGACCTTCTCCCAGCGCAACCAGGGCATGTGCGTGGACGACGCCGTCGCCGGGTTCGGCGTGATCGCCGTCCGCGCCCGCGAGGCGGGGCTCCGGGTGACGCTGACCGTGGCGGCCGCCTTCGGCTGCCCGTTCGAGGGCGAGGTGGCCCCGGACCTGGTCGCCGGCATCGTACGGCGCTGTCCGGGAGCGCAGGAGATCGCGCTGGCCGACACCATCGGCGTGGGCGTCCCCGCCGACGTGCGGCGGCTGGCCGCCGCCGTCCGCGAGGTGAGCCCGCTGCCGCTGCGCTTCCACTTCCACAACACCCGCAACACCGGGTACGCGAACGCCGTGGCCGCGCTGGAGTCGGGCGCCGTCGCCCTCGACGCCAGCGCGGGCGGCATCGGCGGGTGCCCCTTCGCCCCCGCCGCCACCGGCAACATCGCCACCGAGGATCTGGCCTACCTGCTGCACCGCTCGGAGATCGCCACCGGGGTCGATCTGGCCGGCGTACTGGCCGCCGCCGAGCTCGTCGAGGCCGCGCTGGGCACCCGGGTCCCCGCCCAGCTCGGCCGTGCGGGGATCTGGCCGGACTCCCGAGCATTGCACAACCCGGCAGCCCGTTCTACTGTACGAAACACTGTTTCCTTTTCACCCGACCAGTGAAAGGTGCCACCACCCCGCCGAGCACAGGGAGAAACGTGTGGCGCCTGGCCGGCAACGGCTACCCGAACCTGAAGGGCGCGATCCTGTTCGACGGCGTGGCGTCCTCGGGCTTCACCGACAACCTCCTCGCCATCTCGGCCGGCGCCACCCGCCCGGTCCTCCAGATCGCGGCGCGGCCGAGCGTCGCCAACCTGTTCAACAACTCCTTCGACGCGCTGGCGAGCCTCGGGTCGGACTTCGTCGGCATCCAGCTCGTGTGGACGAAGTACACCCTCGGGGTCCCCTCCGGAGGTAGCTGCCACATCGACGCCGAGGGGGAGAACACCGACGCGATCGGCGTCCTCGGCGCCGCCTGCTCCCCCAACGCCACGCAGGTCTCCCGGCTGCGCGACTTCACCTCGACCTGGGCGCGGGACCTCGCGACCGGTTCGTACACCGCTTCCCACTACTGCGGTGACTCCGACGATCTCTCCACCTGCGGCAGCCGGGCGAACGTCGTCCTCGGCGGCAGCCTGCCGTACGCGGCGGTCATCCCCAACTCCTGACACCGCAATCCGCCGGACGCCGGCGGCGACGCCGGTGAGCCACAATCACCGCATGAGAAAACCGCTCACCGGCGCGACCCGGCTCCCCGACGGCGTCCAGATCCGCGGTCGGGGACTGCGCAGGCCGGCTCCCGGCGGCCCGGTACCCGACTTCGCGGTCTACCTCGGCTCCGCCCGCCTCCGGCGTCGCCATCAGGCCGCCCTGCTCTGGCCGCACGAATGGATCCGCTGGCCGGACTTCCTGCTCCCCCTGGACCGGCACGCGGCCGCCCGCTCCATCACCCACCTGCATGACCGGGCGCGGTCCGGCGAGGCCGTCGAGGTCGCCTGCGACGGGGGTGCCGGCCGGACCGGCACGGTCATGGCCTGTCTGGCCACCCTCACGGGTCTGTCCCCTCACGACGCCGTCACCTGGACACGCGAGCACTACCACCACCGGGCGATCGAGACTCCCTGGCAACGGCGGTGGGTGGCGTGGTTCGCCGCCCACACCGGGTCGTGATCCCCGGGGTATGCCCGCCTCTTGGCCGCACGGACGAACAACGCGATCCGCTTAGGTGAAGCGGACGAATTCCCCAGCCCTGCCTTCTCATACCGTTGCGGTAAACATCCATCGGAGGGCTGGTACGTGTCCGTAGTGAACCTCGGCCTGATGCTTGAGGACCTGGAGGAGCTCGTCGTCTGCGAGTCCTTCTCCGCCGACCACGAGGCGGTGGCCCGCAGCGCGACGGTGGTCGCCGACCAGGGGGCCGGCAGGCTCGGCGCGCGTCCCGAGACCATCGTGATCGACGGCGTCAGCCATCTGCGCTGGACCTTCGGTACGCCACGGGTGCTGCTGGTCGGTCACCACGACACGGTCTGGCCGATCGGTTCGCTGCGCGAGCACCCCTGGTCGCTGGAGGACGGGATCGCCAGGGGACCCGGCGTGTTCGACATGAAGGCCGGGCTGGTGCAGACCTTCCACGCGCTGGCCGCGCTTCCCTCGCTCGAGGGGGTGTGCGTGCTGGTCACCGGGGACGAGGAGCTCGGCTCTCCCTCCTCGCGCGCGCTGATCGAGGACTCCGCGCGCGGGTGCGCGGCCGCGTTCGTGCTCGAGGCCGCGGCCGACGGCGGCGCGCTCAAGACCGCGCGCAAGGGCATCTCCACCTACCAGGTCACCGTCCGGGGAAGGGCCGCGCACGCGGGCCTGGAGCCGCAGGCGGGGGCCAACGCCGGCATGGAGCTGGCCCATCAGATCCTCGCGCTCGGCGCGATGGGCGAGGGCGACACCACGGTCACCCCGACCGTGCTGTCCGGCGGGAGCACGATCAACACCGTGCCCGCGCTGGCCTCGGTGGCGGTGGACGTACGGGTCCCCTCCCTCAAGGAGCAGAAGAGGGTGGACGAGCTGGTGCGGGGGTTGTCCCCCCGTCTCGCCGGGACCCGGCTGCTGGTGAGCGGAGGTCCGAACCGGCCGCCGCTGGAGGAGGCGTCCTCGGCCCGCCTGTTCGCGCTGGCCCGCCGGATCGCCGAGGAGCTGGGCATGCCGCCGTTGCGGGGCGTGGCCGTGGGCGGCGCGTCCGACGGCAACCTCACCGCGGGGGTCGGCTGTCCCACGCTCGACGGGCTGGGCGCGGTGGGCGGCGGCGCGCACGCGGCCCACGAGCACACGCTCGTCGCGGAGATGCCCGGCCGGACGAGGCTGCTCGCCGAACTGGTCCGGACGGTGCTCGGATGACCGGTGTGGCGGTGCGCGAACTGCACACCATCGCGGAGTTCGAGGACGTCTTCCGGCTCTTCGACGACATCTGGCACCCGGAACCGGGCGGCGCGCCCATCACCGTGGAGCTGATGCGGGCGCTGTCGCACTCGGGGAACTACGTCACCGGAGCCTACGAGGGGGACCGCCTGGCCGGCGCTTCCGTCGGTTTCCTGGCGGCCCCGGCCGGCCGGGTGCTGCACTCCCACGTCACCGGCGCCTCGATCGGCCGCGGGATCGGGTACGCGCTCAAGCTGCACCAGCGCGACTGGGCGCTCGCCCGGGGCCTGGACCGGATCACCTGGACCTACGACCCGCTGGTGCGCCGCAACGCCCACTTCAACCTGGCCAAGCTCGGCGCGCGCCCCGAGGAGTACCTGCCGTCGTTCTACGGCACCATGGAGGACGCGATCAACGGCGGGGACGAGTCGGACCGGATGCTCGCCATCTGGCGCCTGACCGATCCGTACGTGCTGGCCGCCGTCCGGCGGGAGCCGTACGCGCCGCAGATCCCGCCGGACGCGGCGATCGGGCTGGCCGACAGGGACGGCCATCCGGTCCCCGGCCGGACCGACGCGCGGACGGTCCTGGTGGCGGTGCCCGGCGACATCGAGAGCCTGCGCCGTACCGATCCCGGCGCGGCCAAGGCGTGGCGGCACGCCGTACGCGAAGTGCTGGGCGGCCTCCTGCGAGACGGTTACCGGGTCACCGGGTTCCACCGGAAGTCCTGTTACGTCGTGGAACATCCGGCCTGATCAGACGGCCTTCCCCCGGCCGGTCGGCGGACACACGGGGGCAAGCGGTGGAAGAGACGAGCAGGCCGCCCGACCGGCGGCCGTGTCGGAGGGAGACGCGGCGGAAAGCCGCACCATCATGAAGATCACTGGAATCGAGATGCGGCGGATCGCGATGCCGCTGGTGGCGCCGTTCCGCACCTCGTTCGGCACCGAGACGGCCCGCGACGTGCTGCTCGTACGGGTCGTCACCCCCGACTCCGAGGGCTGGGGCGAGTGCGCGGCCATGTCGGAGCCGCTCTACTCCTCCGAGTACGCCGACGGCGCCGCGGAGGCGCTGCGCCGCTTCCTCATCCCCGCCCTGCCCGCCCGCGTCGACGCCTTCGGCACGGGCCGGGCACTGGCTCCGTTCAAGGGCCACCGGATGGCCAAGGCCGCCCTGGAGACGGCGGTCCTGGACGCCCAGCTCCGCTCCTCCGGCCAGTCCTTCGCCTCCTTCCTCGGCGCCGCCGCAGAGCGGGTGCCCTGCGGGGTGTCGGTCGGCATCATGGACTCGATCCCCGAGCTGCTCGACGCCGTCGAGGGCTACCTGTCCGAGGGGTACGTCCGGATCAAGCTGAAGATCCAGCCCGGTTGGGACCTCGCACCCGTCCGCGCCGTACGCGAGCGGTTCGGTCCGGACGTGCCGCTCCAGGTCGACGCCAACGCCGCCTACACCCTGACCGACGCCCCCCATCTGGCCAAGCTCGACGCCTTCGACCTGCTGCTCATCGAGCAGCCGCTGGCCAACGACGACATGGTGCAGCACGCCGCGCTCGCCCGCAGGATCACCACCCCGGTCTGCCTGGACGAGTCCATCGAGTCGGCCGAGCACGCCGCGGCCGCCATCACGCTGGGCGCCTGCTCGATCATCAACGTCAAGCCCGCCCGCGTCGGGGGTTACCTGGAGGCGCGCCGCATCCACGACCTGGCCCGCGCCCACGGCGTCGCCGTGTGGTGCGGCGGCATGCTGGAGACGGGGATCGGCCGGGCGGCCAACGTCGCCCTGGCCGCCCTTCCCGGCTTCACGCTGCCCGGTGACACCTCGGCCTCACGCCGCTATTTCGCCACCGACATCACACCGCCGTTCGAGCTGCGCGACGGCCACCTGGACGTCCCGGCGGGCCCCGGTATCGGCGTCGACCCCGTCCAGGACATCCTGGACGAGGTCACCACCTCCACCGAGTGGATCACGAGGTAGCGCGAGGCCGCCCGTCAGCCCCGGCCGAGGCGGGGAACCGCCTCGAGCAGCGAGCGGGTGTAGCCCTCCTTGGGCGCGCCCACCACCTCCTCGGTCGGCCCCGTCTCGACGAGCCGGCCCTCGTGCATCACCGCCACGACGTCGGAGACGTACCGGACGACGGCGAGGTTGTGCGAGATGAACAGCATCGACAGGCCGAACTCCGCGCGCAGCGAGCGGACCAGGTTGAGCACCGAGCCCTGGACGGAGACGTCCAGGGCGGAGGTGATCTCGTCGGCGATCAGCAGCTCGGGCCGGGCGCCGAGCGCGCGGGCGATCGCCACCCGCTGGCGCTGGCCACCGGACAGCTCGCGCGGGTAGCGCCCCGCCAGCTCGGCCGGCAGCGACACCAGCGACAGCAGCCGCTCCACCTCGGGTCCGCGCGCGGTCCTGGGCAGGCGCAACCCCTCGGCCACCGACGCGCCCACGGTCATGCGCGGGTCGAGGGAGGTGGAGGGGTCCTGGAAGACCATCTGTATCCGGCGCGGATCTCCGCCCTCGACGGCCCCGGTGTACGGCACCAGACCGCTCACCGCCCTGGCGAGCGTGGACTTGCCCGACCCCGACTCCCCCACCAGGCCGACGATCGAACCCGGGGGGATCTCCAGCGTGACGTCGTCGACGGCGGTGAACGCGCCGAACCTGACCGTCAGGTTCTTGATGATCATCAAGCCTCCCAGCAGGCGACGCGGTGCGCCGTGCCGTACGAGATGAGGGGCGGGAGCTCGGCGCACCGGGCGGTCGCCAGCTCGCAGCGGGCCGCGAAGGCGCACCCTCCGCCGACCTCGGCGGGCGAAGGCTGGCGGCCCGGGATGCTGGCCAGCGGCAGGGACCTGTCGGTCTCCATGTCGGGCAACGAGGCGACCAGCGCGCGGGTGTAGGGATGCGCGGCGCCGGAGACCAGCTCCTCGACCGGCAGCTCCTCCACGACGCGTCCCGCGTACATCACCACGACCCGATGGCACAGCTCGCCGACCACGGCGATGTCATGGGAGATGAACAGGGTGGCCGCGCCGGTCTCGTCGGTCACCTGGCGCAGCAGGCGCAGGATCTCCCGCTGCACGGTCACGTCGAGCGCGGTGGTCGGCTCGTCGGCGATGATCAGCCGCGGTTCGCCCATCAGGCCCATCGCGATCACCGCACGCTGCCGCATGCCGCCGGACAGCTCGTGCGGGTGCTGCCGGGCCCTCCTGCCGGGCTCCGGGACGCGCACGTGCTCCAGCCGGTCCACCGCCCGGTTCCCGGCCTCGGTACGGCTCGCGCCCTGGTGGACGATCGCCACCTCGGCGAGCTGCCCGCCGACCCGCAGTGCCGGGTTGAGCGAGGCCATCGGGTCCTGGAAGACCATCGCCAGCGACGTCCCGAGCAGCCTGCGGCGCTCCGTTTCCGGCAGCTCGCCGAGGTCGGCGCCGCACAGCCGGAGCCGTCCCGCGCTCACCTCGCCCGGGTAGGGGACCAGCCCGCCGATCGCCGACGCGGTCAGGCTCTTCCCGCTGCCCGACTCCCCCACCAGGCCGACGATCTCGCCGGGCGCGACGGTCAGCGACAGCCCGCGCACCGGTGTCACGCCGCCGGGGAAGGTGACCGTCAGGTCGCGCACCTCCAGGACCGCGTCCGGGTCGGGTTCGCCGATCCCGCCGGTGTCGGGTACGGCCCGGCCGGTGGCCTTCGCCTCCGGCGCGGAACCGCGTGCCGCCGCCCGTGCCAGGACGTCTCCCAGCAGGTTGAAGCCGATGCCCGCGAGCGCGACCGCGGCCGCGGGGCCGAGGGCGACGGCCGGGGTGGCGTAGATCCGGCTGAAGCCGTCGAAGAGCAGCCGGCCCCAGTCGAACGACGGCGGCTGCACGCCGAGGCCGAGGAAGGACATGCCGGCGAGCCCGAGAAGCGCGCCGCCCAGCGCCTGTGTGAGGTTGAGGATCAGCGGCTCGGCGATGTTGGGCAGGACGTGCCGGCTC
Organism: Microtetraspora glauca; assembly: GCA_001570385.1. Lineage (GTDB taxonomy): Bacteria > Actinomycetota > Actinomycetes > Streptosporangiales > Streptosporangiaceae > Microtetraspora > Microtetraspora glauca. Next base: position 34,432 of record BBYL01000023.1, read on the forward strand.
ATCACCCGCCACCGGGAGACACCGAGCATGCGGGCGGCCGACACGTAGTCGGCGCCGGCGACGGACGCCGCGAGCGTCTGGGTGAGCCGGGCGAATCCGGGGGCGACGGCGGCGCCGATGCCCAGCACCGCTCCTCGCGCCCCGAGCCCCGCGATCACCGCGGTGAACATCGCGAGCAGCAGGCCGGGGAAGGCGACCAGCGCGTTGACCGTACCGGTGACCAGGCGTGCGGCGCGGCGGGGCAGCACCGAGGGAAGGGCGCCGAGGACGACGCCGGCCCCCGCGCCGATGAGCGTCGCCAGCAGGGCGAGGGCGAGCGAGAGCCGTCCGGCGACCAGCACCCGGGCGAGGATGTCGCGGCCCAGGTTGTCGGTGCCGAGCGGGTGCGCGGCCGAGACTCCCTGGAGGATGGCCGTCGAGTCGATGCGTTCGGCCTCGGCTCCCCAGATCGGCGGGCCGACGATCGCCAGGATCACCATGAGCGTGACCAGGAGGGTCCCGGCGATCCCGGCGGGGGACCGCAGCAGATGCCGCATCAGGTCTCCTTCAGCGCGGAGGTCGGGTCGAGCGCACCGAGAAGCAGATCGACGAGGAGGTTCACGGCCAGCACGATCGCGCCGTAGACGAGGATCACGCCCTGCGCGACCGGATAGTCCTTCTGCGTGATGGACTCCACGATCCGCAGCCCCAGCCCCGGCCAGGCGAAGACGTACTCGACGAGCACGCTCCCGGCGATCAGGCCGGTGAGCAGCAGCCCGCCCACGGTCAGGGTCGCGGTGAGCGTGTTGGGCAGGACGTGCCGGACGTACAGCCGGGCGGCGGGCAGGCGCTTGGCCCGGGCCAGCCGGATGTGGTCGGTGCCCAGCTCGCGCAGCGTCTCCACCCGCGAGATGCGGGCGATCATCGCCGTCGGCGCGATGGCCAGGGCGAGGATCGGCAGGACGAAGGACTCCGGCCCGCCCTTGCCCGCGGGCGGGAACCAGCCGAACCCGATCGCGAACACGGCGACCAGGGCGATCGAATAGAGGAACTCGGGCACGGCGACGGCCGCGCCCGTCGCCGTGGTGAAGGCCGCCTCGGTGCCCCTGTTGCGGCCGTTCTCGGTGCGGATCGCCGCCCACATGCCGAGCGGCACCGCCACGAGCAGGGCCACGACGGTGGCGAGCAGGGCGAGCCCGAGGGTGTTGGGCAGCCGGGCCGCGATGACGTCGCGGACCGGCTCCCCGCTGATGAACGACGTGCCGAACTCCCCGCCGAGCACGTCGCGGACGTAGGACAGCAGCTGGTCCGGGATCGGCTGGTCCAGCCCGAGCGCCGCGCGCCTGGCGGCGACCAGCTCGACCGGCGCCGCCGGGCCGAGCGAGGCGCGTACGGGATCGCCCGGGATCAGGTGGATCATCGCGAAGGACGCCACGAGCAGAACGGCCAGCGAGACGGCGAACCTGACGACGCGCCGCAGCGCGAACGAGCCGCCCGCCCTCCTCGGGCGCGGAGTCTGGGCCATTCAGCCCGCCTCGGTCATCCGGATCGAGGTCGGCGAGAACAAGCCCGCCATCAGGCCGAACGTCGCGTTCTTGGTGGCGACCAGCACGGTGGTCTCCACGGCCGGCACCAGGTCGGCGGCCTCGAACAGCGCGGATTCCGACTCCAGCCAGAGCCTGCAGCCCTCCTCGCCCGGCTTGAGCACGGCCTCGGCCACCAGCTTCTCGTACCGCTCGTTGGCCAGGTGGGCGAAGTTGGCGCCCTTCGGCGCGGCCGGGCCGGACAGGAACCCGACGAGCTGCGAGGGCAGCGTGACGCCGATCGGCAGCCAGACGACGTCCCAGTCCTGGGTGACGTTGAGCGACTCCGACAGCTTGGTGTCGATGACGCCGTTCAGCGTGACGTCGACGCCCGCCTTCTTCCAGGCCGCGGCGAGGTATTCGGCCGCGGCCTGCACGCCCGCGCCCTTGGTGGTGGCGTAGAGCAGGCGCAGGGTCAGCTTCCGCCCGTCCTTGGCTCGTACGCCGTCGGGGCCGGCCTTCCAGCCCGCGGCGTCCAGAGCGGCCGAAGCGGCGGACGCGTCGAAGGCGGGGACGTGGCCGGTGACGGTGTCGCCCTGGCAGGGGCGCGGTTCCAGCACCAGCCCGGTGGCGGGGCGGCCGGTGCCGCTCGACGCGATCCCGGCGAGCTCCTTGAGGTCGATCGCCTGGGTGAGCGCCCTGCGCACCGCGGGGTCCTTGGCGGGACGGTCGTCGCCCTGGTGGTAGAAGAACTGCCCGTTGCCCGCCGACAGGACCATCTTGCCGATGCCGGGCAGCGCTTCGAGCCGCGCGCGGTCGGCGCCGTAGACGATCGCGCCGTTGAGGCCGCCGGAGATCAGCAGGTTGGCCGCGGTCTGCTCGTTCGGCACGACCTTCAGCACGACCTTGGCGGGCTGGCCGGGCTCCTTCGTGGTGGCGCCGCCGGGCCCCCAGACGTAATCCTCGCGCACCTGGAAGGTGTAGTGGTCGCTGGGCACCGCCTCGACGAGTTTGTAGGGGCCGGAGCCCGAGGTGCCGTGGGCCAGCGCCGACCGGTCCTTGAGCCCCTTGCCGCAGACAACGAACATCAGCGGGGCGCTCTCCAGGATGAAGCTGAACGGCTTCGGGGTGGACAGGGTCACCGTGCCCGCCGCGTCGTCCGCCTCGGCCTTCATCCCGACGGGCACGAGAACGCCGTAGACGGGCGACTTGGTGGCGGGGTCGGCGATGTGGTTGACGTTCGCGGCCACGTCGGCGGGGGTGAGCGCGGACCCGTCGGAGCAGGTGACGCCCTTGCGGAGGGTGAAGGTGACCGCGTCGGGCGTGACGTCCCACTTCTCGGCCAGCCCGGGAAGCATCTTCCCGTCGGGCCCGTAGTGGACGAGGGTGTCGTAGGCGAACGAGAGCACGGTGTTGGTGACCGAGAGCACGCCCATGGCCGGATCGAGCACGCCGGGGTCACTGCTGATCGCGAAGGTGAAGGTGCCGCCGTCGGCGGTTTCGCCTGATCGGGTGCCCGCCGTACCGCCGCATGCGGCCGCGAACAGGCAGAGGGCGCCGAGCACGGCCGCCGCTCCGGTGTTTCTCATGGGGGACTCCAGGAAGCCGGGGGTGATGCCCCACATTCGCCGGTTGGCGGCGATCCTTCTTCGTGCCCAGCGACGAAAAGCGGGCGGCTCGTCGTGCTACCGCCCGAAGATCCGCATCTGGAGCATCGCGGCCAGCCGGGCTTCGGGGTCGGCCAGGTCCAGGCCGCTGATCTCGAGCAGCCGCTTCAACCGGTAGCGGAAGGTGTTGGCGTGCACGTGCACCCTGGCCGAGGCGGCGTTCACGTCCCCGAAGGCGTCCAGGTACGCCCGCAGGGTGGCGGCCAGTTCGCTGCCGTGCTCCGCGTCATGGGCGAGGAGCCGCTCGTAGGGCCCGGTGGGCGTCTGCTCCTCGGCCTGGACCAGGTCCGAGAGCTGGAGCAGCAACGACTCGAAGTGCACGGAGGTGTAGCCCGCGACCGTGCCGGACGCCTCGCGGGCCCGCAGCACCCGCAGCGCCCGATCGGCGTCGGCCCGGGATCTGGCCACCTCGGCCAGGTTGCGCGCCATGCGCCCCACGCCGATGTTGGCCGCGTGCCGGGGACCGACGCGGGCGAGGAAGCTCTCGGCGACCCGCACGGCCCGCGCCTCCTCCTCCCCGCTCGCGTGCATCGGGAGCACGGCGTAGGCGACCGAGCCGACCAGCGCGGCCGCGGCTTTGGGGTGGATGGCGCCGACGTGCAGGGCGAGCGCGTCGCAGAACCGCTGCCGGTCGCTCTCCCTGCGGGCGGCGTCGGTCTCGGATCCGCCGCTGAGCTGGGCGGCGAGCACGCAGAGACGCTCGCTCGCGACGCCGAGGCGGCCGGCGGCCTCGGCGGCGTCCCCACCGCCCGCGAGCACGGTGGACAGCAGGTCGGTGCGGAGCCGCCGCTGGGCGTCCGCCCCGGCCCGCTGCCGCAGCAGCTGCAAGGCGACGATCTTGGCGGCGTCGCCGAGTGCCTGCCGGCGCTGCCCGCTCAGCGGTTCGCGCACGGCGGCCCAGATGGAGCCGAGGATCTCGTCTCCCGACCGTACGGCCACCGCCGCCCGGTTGAGGCTGCCGTCGTGCAGTTCGATGTAGATCGGCTCGCGGCTTTGGTAGAGCTGCCGGAAGAATCCGCGCTGCTCCAGCATCCGGCGGTACCGCTCCGGCACCTGGCGGCCGAGCACGGTCGCGACCCGGCCCGCGTCGGCCTCGTCCTGCCGCCCGGAGTACGCCAGCACCCGGGAGGACCTGTCCTCGATGGTGACCGGCGCGTCCAGCAACGCGCACACGGCGTTGGCCAGGGCGAACAGGTCGTCGTGCGGGGCCTCCCCCGGCTCGGCGAGGTCGCCCTCCGCCAGCAGGGAGCGCAGCAGCGCGGCCACCTGCGCCCACGAGGCGGCGCGGGTGAGTCCGAGGACCGCCACCCCGGTCTGGCGGACCTTCGCGCGGACGAGGTCGTCGGCGTCCACCGGCTGCTTGACGACGATCCCCGCCGCCGCGCCCGCCGCGTCGAGCAGGGCGCAGATCTGCTCCGCGCGGTCGACCCCGACGGCGAGCAGGATGCCGCCCGCGGGCAGGAGCAGCTCGTCGAGGGGGTCGTAGATGTGCACGCCGGTGACCTCGGCGTCGAGCTCGCCGGGTGCGGCGGCCACGTCCAGCACGGTGCTGCCCAGGTCTTCCAGGATGCGCCGCAGGCTGGAACGTGGCCGGTCACTCATCCGCTCACGATAGTGAACGTAAATGGACATCACTCGCGAAGGTGCTCGATAGCCATGCGGGCCGCCCGGCCGATCGCCGCGTCCGCCGTGGGCAGCCGCAGGCCGAGCGAGTCCGTACGGAGGAAGACCGCGGCGGCATAGCGCCGTCCGTCCGGATACTCCACGACACCTGCCTCGTTGCGCACGCCCGGGAGGGTGCCGGTCTTGCCGGAGACCTTCACCTCGTCGCCGAACCCGGAGGAGAGCCGGTGCGGCCAGATCTGGTTCCCCATGATCTTCCGTACCTCCGCGCAGGCCTCCGGGGGACCGGCCTCGTCCCGCCAGATCTTGCTCAGCAGGGTCGTGGTCTCGCGAGGCGTCCCCGACGTCGTACGCGCCGGATCCAGGACCGACAGCGCCCGGATCCGCTCCTCGGACACTCCCGAGAGATCCTCCTCGGAAAGGTTCTCGACGGAGAGACCGAGCTCGGACACCATACTGCCCAGCAGTTCGGCGCAGCCGCCGATCAGGTGCGTACGCTCCAGACCGAGCCCGCGCAGCGTGGCGTGCAGGTTGTCCAGCCCGACCCGGCGCAGCAGCACGTCGGTGGCCGCGTTGTCGCTCATGGTCATCATGAAGTGGGCCAGGTCGCGCAACGTCAGCGAGACGTCGTCGGCGCACCCGGAGGTTCCGACGCCTCCGTCCTTGTCGGCCGCCGTGACGGTGAGCCGCTCGGTGCGTTCCAAGGTCCCCGCCGCCGCCTGCCTGGCGTACTCCAGCACGACAGGGATCTTGAACACCGAGGCGAGCACGACCGGCTCGTCGGGGTTCAGCCCGGTCTCGGCGGGGCCGTCGACATCGCGGACGTGGACGAAACCCTCCACGTCCGCGTCGTCGAACGCCTCGCGCAGGGCGTCACGCACGGCGTAGCGCCCGGCCGTTGTGGACGTAGGCGGCCCGGCCGTCTTCGACCACGAAGGTGAGGATCTCGTGCCTGCCCTCCTCCGGCTCGGCCGCGATGAAGGAGTGATCGCGGTAGTGGACGAACCGGGTGGTGACCTGCGCGACGCCCGCCTTCAGCATGAACTCGCCGGGGATCAACGTGACGTCCAGGCCGCCGTCCGCCTCGGAGATCTCGTAGGAGAGCGCCGGGCCGTCGTACCTGCCGGTGTAGGCCGTGAGGTCCACGACCTCGGGCGTCCCGGCCGGAACCGGGAAGTCCGGCACGTCGAGCCCGGCCGCCTCGCGGATCAGCGGCAGGGCCACGTCGGTGAGCAGCCCCATGAAGCCGGGGCCGTTGACGGTCATCGCGATCGCGAAGTCCGCGCCGGGCGCGACCCGCCAGAACGTGCTCTGCCCGATCGTCCCGCCGTCGTGACCGAAGACCTCACCGCCCCAGTCGAACAGCTCGAGCCCGAGCCCCCAGCGGTCGGCGAGCAGCCCGGAGACGCCGGGCACGTCGACCTGCCCGGTCCGCATGGCGGCGACCGACTCCTCCGACAGCAGGCGGGTGCCGTCCTCGGCCACTCCCCCGGCCATGAACATCCGGCCGAAGCGGACCAGCTCGCGCGGGGCCAGGCACATCGTGGAACCCGCCGGAGCGTTGGAGCGCGGCATCTGCCACGAGGGGAAGACGGTGCCCTCGGGACCGACATGTCCGGCCGACGCCCGGAAGAGGATCGCCTCCTCGGGCAGGAGCGCCCAGTTCGTGGCGCCGAGCCGCTTCAGCAGGCGCTCGCGCATCGCCTCCTCCCAGGTGGTGCCCCGCACCCGCGCGACCAGCGCGCCCAGTACGCAGTAGCCCGCGTTGCAGTACGAGAACAGAGCACCCGGCTCGTGCACGTGACCGGCGCCGTGCAGGAAGGCCATGTACTTGTCCAGGCAGTCGTCGCCGCGCCCGGTGTCCTCGAACAGGTCGCCGTCGAAGCCGCCCGTGTGGGTGAGCAGGTGCCGTACGGTGATGCTCTTCTCCGCGCCGTCGGCAACGGCGAATTCGGGCAGGTAGTCGCGCACCGGCCGGTCCAGCTCGACCAGCCCCTCGTCCACGAGCTGCATGACCAGGGCGGCGGTCCACACCTTGGTGGTGGAGCCGACCTGGAAGACGCTGTCGGTCGTCGTCTCCACGCCGGTGTTCCTGTTCACCACGCCGGTGGCGACCTCGACGAGCTCTCCACCCGTCCAGACCGCGAGGGCCGCGCCCGGCACACCGTGCCGGGTGGCCGCCTCGTCGAAACGCTTCTGCAGGTCCTCGATCATGCTGACTCCTCAGGCGATCTTGGGGGTGGCGCGCACGCCGAGGTGGACGTACGGCGAACCGTCGTCGAGCTGGTAGAAGACGGCCGAGAGCCACTGGGGCTCACCGTCCGGCCTGCCGACGAAGGTGGTGTCGTCGACCGGGACGAGGTCGAACTCCATCGGCGGCTGCAGCCCGGCGAGGGCACCGGTGGCCTCGCCGTACAGCGAGAGCTTTCCGTCGCGCGCGGTCAGCGTCATCCGGCTGCCCGCCCGCTCGTACACGCCGGCGTACCGCGCGACGTCGGTCTCGTACGGCTCCGCCGGCGGGCCGAGCACGGGCGGCACCGCCAGGCCGAGCAGCTCGTCGAAGAGCTCGGTCGCCAGGGCGTGCTGGAAGGCGGCGGTGTGGCCGCCGTTGGCCAGCACGCACACCACCGTCTCCGTCTCGGGGATCATCCAGAGCATGGCGGCCTGGCCGATGGTGTTGCCGCCGTGCGAGACGACCCGGCGGCCCTGCCACTCGTCCAGGATCCAGCCGATGCCCCACTGCTTTCCGAGGGTGTACGGGTTGGGGATGTCCACCTGCGGCTCCCACATCGCCGCGGGGCCCGCGAGCAGCTCGGTGCCCAGGTGCGCGCGGGCGAACGCGACGACGTCGGCGGGGCGGGCGCAGATCAGCCCGGCCGGGCCGCAGGAGCGCATCAGCCCCCAGGTGGGAGCGGGCGCGCCGCCCATGTGGCCCATGGCGCCGCGGAAGCGCAGGACGTCCTCGGGCAGGGTCCAGGTGTGGGTGAGGCCGAGCGGCTCGATGATCTGCTCACGCAGCGCGGCGTCCCAGACCTGACCGGTGAGGCGCTCGATGACGCGCCCGGCGACGATGAACCCGGAGTTGCAGTACGACTGGGTGGCGCCGAGGGGGTGGTTCTGCGCCAGGTCGGCGCACGCCTGGACGTACTTCTCCACGCAGTCGTCACCGCGGCCCGTGTCGAGGAACAGGTCCCCGTCGATTCCGGAGGTGTGCGTGAGCAGGTGCCGGATCGTGACGGTCTTGGTCACCTCCGGATCTGCGACCCGGAACTCGGGCAGGACCTCGGCGACCGGGGTCTCGAGCGTCAGCTCGCCCCGCTCGACGAGCAGCATGATCTGCGTGGCGGTCCACACCTTGGTGACCGAGCCGATCTGGAAGAGGGAGTCGGTGGTCACCTCCACTCCGGTGACCGTGTTGAGCACGCCGGCGGCGTACTCGTGCACCTCCCCCTCATGAAGGAAGGCCAGGTTGGCGCCGGGTACCTCGTATTCGGCGATCAGCTCGGCGAGACGGGCGTGCCATCGACCGGGATCCACTGCTCCAGCCACTCGACGATCCTTTCGTTGTAGTCCACCCGGTGGGACGGGCGGCCGTTGAGGATGAACAGATGAGAGCCGCCGGGATAGCGGACCAGCCGGACCGGCACGCCCTGTTCGCGTAGCGCGGCGAACCACTGCTCGGCCTGGCCGACCGGGCACCGGTCGTCGTCCTCCCCGTGGAGGATCAGCGTGGGCGTGGTCACCCGGGCGACGTGGGTCATCGGGGACTGCTCCTCGATGTCGCCCCGGCACTCGTACGCCTTGAGGAAGTGCCCTGCGTCGGACGTGCCGGCCATGCTGGTCAGCTCGCTGACGCACCCTCCGGGGATGGCCGCCTTGAACCGGCCGGTCCGGGTGGGCAGCCAGCAGGAGACGTAGCCGCCGTAGCTGTAGCCCGTCACCGCGAGCCGGTCGGGGTCGGCGACGCCTTCGGCGACCAGGTCGTCGATCGGGCTCAGGAAGTCGTCGGTGTCGGCGACGCCCCAGGCTCCGACGGCGGCGGTGTAGAACGCCTCGCCGTACCCGTCGCTGCCGCGCGGGTTGACGGTCAGCACCGTCCAGCCCCGGGCGGCGAGCACCTGGTGGTAGAGGTGGACGCCGTCGAAGACCGGCGCCCAGGCGTTGTGCGGGCCGCCGTGCGCGTCCAGCAGGAGCGGTCCCGGCTCCGTGAGCGTCTCGTCCCGCAGCACGAATCCCTCGACCCGCGTCCCGTCAGGGGCGGTGAAGGTACGGCTCCGCGGGACGAACAGCTCGACGTCGTGGAGCCCGTGGGAGGAGAGCATGGTCGCCTCGGAGACCGTCACGGCCCCGTTCGCGGCGACGTCCGCGAGGTAGACCTCTCCCGCGCTGTACGGCGTCGCCGCGACGTAGGCGATCCTGCCTTTCGCCGCGCTGACGCCGGAGACCACCTGGTCCCCGCCGATGATCTTCTCGCCGGGCGCGCGGTAGAGATGGGTGAAGCCGCCGTCTCGCGCGCAGAAGATCAGGTCGTCGCCCGCGAGCTGGGGCGTCGCGCCGGGATATCCCGGGGCGCCCACCATGACGTTGCGGTCGATGCCGGTCTCGATCTCCACGAGGCCGTCGGCCCCGAGGTCGAACAGGCGGGCGTGGCCCACCGGGTCGCCGTCGTATCCGACGACCAGCAGCCGTTCGCCCAGCCACCAGGCGCCCGCGCAGATCACGCCGGGGCCGGTGAGCCGCTCGGGTTCGCCGCCGGAGACGTCCACCGAGTAGACCGCGCCGGCCGCGGTCAGGTCGCGGTCGGCCTCCATGCTCGTGGTGAAGGCGAGCCTCCCGCCGTCCGGCGACCAGGACGGCTCTCCCGCGTGGAAGTCGCCCGCGGTGATCTGCCGGGCCTCACCCGTGTCCACGGACACCACGAAGAGATGCATGGTCAGGCCACGCAGCAGACCCGTGCCGTCGGCCTTGTACTCCAGGCTGTCGGCGACGACCGGGGCGTGCGGGTCGAGGTCGCCGTACGGCGCGGCGTACGCGATCAGCGTCCCGTCCGGCGACCAGACCGCGGCGCCCGCCCCCAGCGGCGCGGAGGTGAGGACGCGGGGTTCGCCGCCGTCCATCGGCAGCAGGTGGATCTGCGGCTTCCCGTCCACGGGGCGGAGGAAGGCGAGCGAGCGCCCGTCGGGCGACCAGCGCGGGGAGGAGTCGCGCGGGCCGCCCGTCAGGCGTCGCGGTTCGCCACCGGGAGCGGCGAGCCAGATCTCGGACCGGTTCTCGTCGGACTCACGATCGGCCCTGGTGACCGTGTAGGCCACGGTGCTCCCGTCAGGGCAGAGCCGGGGGTCCCCCGGCACCGCGAGGCGGTAGAGGTCGCTGAGGGAGAGGCGAGGCATGACCGAACACTAGGCACCCGTCCCCGGCGACTTCTTCGGCCGCCTCGACGAATCCGGCCCGTTTCGTTGTGCCGTCCTCCAACCCGGCGCGGCGGGCTACGGCCACGGGGACCGGACGATGGCGGACGCGGCGGCGTGGACGGCGCCGAGGCCGTCGGCACGGGCGACGATCCGGCCGGATTCGACGCGGACGGCGACCTCCGTCCCATCGCTGACGGCGGCCACGCCCGCCGCCGCGGCGAGGGCGCCGGACTCGTCGTACACCACCTGGAGGCGCGGCCACGCCGAACGCGGGAACGCCGGGCGCAGGCAGCCGCACAGGTCGGCGACGGCCAGCCGCGCCAGCGGCGCCAACTCGCCCGGGTCGCCGGTGACCAGGACGGCGGTGACCTCGGCTCCGGGCGGCGCGGCCCGCACCGCCTCCTCGGCCGCGGACAGCCGGTGCAGGCCGAGCACGGCCACCACGCCGTCGCCGGTGAGCCGCGCGGGCTCGCCCCGGATCGCGTCCGTCGCGGACGGCGGGGACCAGGGCTCGTCGGCGGGGCGGGCAGCCGGGACCCAGGTCACGTGCGGGGGCGGCCACCGGTCGCCGAGGTCGAGGTCCGCCAGTCGCTCACAGGCGCCGACGATGTCGAACGGCTCGACGAAGCCGGGGGCGGCGGCGGCCATCTGGCCGGCGCCGTGCAGGGTCGTGAGCGCGGTCTCGGCCACCCGGACCAGGCGGCCCGTCCCCGGCGGGGCCAGACGTTCGAGGGCGAGCCCGAGCAGGATCGCGTCCAGTTTCATCAGCTGCGCGAACGGGCGCCGGGTGCGCTCGTCGGCGAGGACCTCGTGCAGCAGGTCCACGCCGAGCCGGGCCGGACCGTGCTCGTCGCTCGTGGCCAGCGGCAGCCGGGCGACCCAGGCGCGGGCGAAGGCGCGCAGCGCCTCCCGGGTGGTCAGGCCCGGCTCCGGATGTGACGGGCGGGGTGCGCGCTCGGCCAGGTCGGCCAGGACGGCGAAGTAGAGGGCCCGCTTGCCGGGGAAGTTGGAGTAGACCGCGCCTCGGGTGAGCTCGGCGCGCTCGGCGATGTCGTCGATCTTCGCGTCGCGGAAGCCGCGCGCGGCGAACTCGTCCCTGGCCGCGGCGAGCACCTTGGCGCGGGTGCGCTCCTGCGTCTGCGCCCTGCTGAGCCGGGCCATCGTCCTCCCTCGTGGCGGCGTTTGCCGTACCTGCCGAGCCACGATAGCGTGGCCATTCAAGTGGCATCATCATCTGAATGTTATGAACATTCGGGTGCTACCAGGAGTGGGCGACCGCCGAGGAGGCGTTTCCGAGTGGCACGCACCGGTGACAACGTGCTGACGTGCGCGTTCTGCGGGAAGAGCCAGCAGCAGGTCAGGAAGCTCATCGCGGGTCCGGGTCACATCTGCATCTGTGACGAGTGCGTCGAGCTCTGCAACGAGCTCATCGAGGAGGAGCGCGGCGAGAGCGCGGAGGACGGAGCGCGGCGCCTGCCGAAGCCCCGGGAGATCCACGAGTTCCTCGACCAGTACGTCGTCGGGCAGGAGGACGCCAAGCGGACGCTCGCGGTGGCGGTCTACAACCACTACAAGCGGGTGCGGCACCCCGGCGAACGCGGCAGGGACGACGATCTGGAGCTGGCCAAGTCCAACGTCCTGCTGATCGGCCCGACCGGCTGCGGCAAGACCTACCTCGCCCAGACACTCGCCCGCATGCTCGACGTTCCGTTCGCCGTCGCCGACGCCACCGCGCTGACCGAGGCCGGGTACGTCGGGGAGGACGTGGAGAACATCCTGCTCAAGCTGATCCAGGCCGCCGACTACGACGTGAGCAGGGCCGAGACCGGCATCGTCTACATCGACGAGATCGACAAGGTCTCCCGCAAGAGCGAGAACCCGTCGATCACACGGGACGTCTCCGGCGAGGGCGTCCAGCAGGCGCTGCTGAAGATCCTTGAGGGCACGACCGCGAGCGTGCCTCCCCAGGGCGGCCGCAAGCACCCGCACCAGGACACCATCCAGATCGACACGACCCGGGTGCTGTTCATCGTCGGCGGTGCGTTCCCCGGTCTGGAGGGGATCGTCGAGCAGCGGACCGGCCGCGTGGGCGCCGGGTTCCGCGCCGCGCTCCGCCCCACGGAGGCTGCCGAGGACCATGACCTCGCCCAGGTCATGCCGCAGGACCTGGTGCGCTTCGGACTGATACCGGAGCTCGTCGGACGGCTTCCGGTGGTGTCGGCCTTCCGGCCGCTGGACCGGGCGGCGTTGACGCGGATCCTCACCGAGCCGCGCAACGCGCTGATCAAGCAGTATCGGAAGCTGGTCGGGATGGACGGCGTCGAACTGGAGTTCACCGAGGACGCCGTCGCCGCGATCGCCGACCAGGCGCTGCTGCGCCGCACCGGCGCCAGGGCGCTGCGCGCGATCCTCGAGGAGATCCTGCTCAACGTGATGTACGAGGTGCCGAGCCGGGACGACGTGGCCCGCGTCGTGGTGGACCGCGCCACCGTGCTCGACAACGTCAACCCGACCCTGGTGCCGCGCGGACGGCTCGACTCCGGCGCCGGACGCCGCGAGAGGTCCGCCTGAGTCCGCTCAGCCCCGGCGTTCGCGGGTCAGCAGCCAGGCCAGGTAGCAGCCGCCCAGCGCGGCGGTCACCACACCCACCGGCACCTGGCCGTCGGTGAGGCGCTGGGCGACCACGTCCGACCCGAGCAGCACCAGGCCGCCCGTCAACCCCGAGGCGACCAGCCCCGGCCCCGGGGAGCGCGTCAGGCGGCGGGCGATCTGCGGCGCGGTGAGGGCGACGAACTCGATCAGCCCGACCGAGGCTGTGGCGACCGAGCACAGCGCGACCGCGGTGACCATGAGCGTCAGCCGTACCCGCTCGACCGGCACTCCGAGGCCCTTCGCGGCGTCGTCACCGAGTTCGAGCAGCGGCAGGTTGCGCGCGGCGGCGGCGAGTACGGGCAGGACGAGCGCGAGCGCGGCGGCGATCATCCCGACGTGCTCCCAGCTCCGGCCGTTCAGGCTGCCGAACAGCCAGGCGTTGGCGCGCTGCGCCTCGGTGACCTCGGCCCGCGTGATCAGGAAGGAGTTGACCGAGACCAGCATGGCGCTGACCCCGATGCCGATCAGCACCAGCCGGTAGCCCTGCACGCCCCTCCGGTACGCCAGGACGTAGACCAGCGCGGCGGTGAGCACGCCCCCGCCGACGGCCGAGCCCGCCAGCAGCAGGGGGCCGCCGCCGATGACGAGGATCTGCACGATCGCGCCCGTGGCCGCCCCCGTGGTGAAGCCGACCACGTCGGGGCTGCCGAGGGGGTTGCGCGCCAGACTCTGGAAGACCGCGCCGCTGACGCCGAGCGCCGCACCCACCATGATCGCGGTGAGCGTGCGCGGCAGGCGGAGCTTCAGCACGACGTACTCGGTGGCGCGGTCACCCTGCCCGAACAGGGTGCGGATCACCTCGCCCGGCGCGATCCGGACGTCTCCCGTGCCGACGGCGAGGATCGCGGCCACGACGACGGCGACGGCGACGAGCGTGCCCGCGACCACCGCGCGGGGGCGCAGGCGCAGGGAGATCGGACCTGTCCGTACGGTGGTGTTCACAGCGAGGCCATCCTTACGCCGCGGACGAGGGCGATGAGCACGGGGGCTCCGAGGAACGCGGTGACCAGGCCGACCTCCAGCTCTCCCGGCCAGGCGACCAACCGGGCCGCCACGTCGGCCGCGAGCAGCAGCACCGCGGCCAGCACCACCGAGTACGGCATCAGCCACCGCTGGTCGGGCCCGGTGACGGCCCTGGCCAGATGCGGCACGGCCAGGCCGACGAACATCAGCGGCCCCACGGACGCGGTCGCCGAGCCGCACAGCAGGACCACCGCGACCGCGCCGAGCACCCGGGTACGGGTCAGCCGCACCCCGAGCGCCCGCGCGACGTCGTCGCCCAGCGCCATGCTGTTGAGCGGCCTGGCCAGCGCCAGTGCCAGGACGATCCCGACGGCGAGGAAGGGCAGCAGCTCGGCCAGCACGTTCAGGTCGCGCCCGGACAGCGAGCCCACCGCCCAGAAGCGGAACTTGTCGAAGGCGTTCAGGTCCACCATGACGATGCCGGAGACCAGCGCCTGGAGCGCGGCTCCGACCGCGGTGCCGGCCAGTGCCAGCCGTACCGGTGTGGCGCCTCCCCTGCCGCGCGAGCCCAGGGCGTACACCGCGACCGCGGCGCCCAGCGCTCCGGCGAAGGCGAACCAGACGTAGGACAGCGGCGCGGTGATGCCGAGGAAGGCGATGGCGACCACCACGGCGGCGGAGGCTCCCGCGTTGACGCCGAGCAGGCCGGGGTCGCCCAGAGGGTTCCTGGTCAGCGCCTGGACCAGCGCGCCCGCCAGACCGAGCGCGGCTCCCACGCCCAGGCCGAGAAGGGTGCGCGGCAGGCGCAGCTCTCTGACCACGATGGCGTGCTCCGAGCCGCCCCCGTGCCACAGCGCCCGCCACACCTCGTCAAACGGGATCGACTGCGCCCCGACGGCCAGGCTCGCCATCACCGCGGCGCCGAGCGCCAGCAGGGAGAGGACGAGGCCGACTGCCCGTTTCTTCATCATAGGGGGACCTTATTAGGTAAGCCTTGCCTTAATGAACTAAGGTTCGCCTTACCTAATTTTTACCTACATGAGGAGTGCCCATGTCCTTCACCCGCCGGGCCGCCGCCGTACTGGCCGCGGCCATCGCCCTCGCCGGTGTCACCGCGTGCGGATCAGGAGGGGGTGAGACGCGGGACGAGGCCGCGGCGGCCCCCGCGTCCTCCGGCGCCGGCCGTTCGGTCCGGCATGACGGCGGGACCACGGAGGTGCCGGCCAAGCCCCAGCGGATCGTCTCGGTCAGCGTGACGCTGACCGGCCACCTGCTGGCCATGGAGGCGCCGCTGATCGCCAGCCAGGCCACCCCGCCCTCCCCGATCGTGGACTCCAACGGCTTCTTCTCCCAGTGGGCCGACGTCGCCGTCGAGCGCGGGGTGCAGGTGGCCTACAAGGGCTTCGAACCGGCGCTGGAGAAGATCGCCGGGCTGCGGCCCGACCTGATCGTCGGCTCGGCCTCCGGCGCCGACGACGCGTCCAAGGTGTACGACCGGCTCAGCGAGATCGCGCCCACGCTCATCTACCGCTACGACAACCTCTCCTGGCAGGACCTGACCACCAAGATCGGCACGGCCCTCGGCCTGGAGGCCGGCGCCGCCAAGGTCATCCAGAGCTACGACCAGCACGTCTCCGAGGTCAAGGCCGCCATCAAGGCGCCGGAGCAGGAGATCGCGCTGCTGCGGGTCAACCCCACCGAGATCCCCGTCTTCACCCCCGTCTCGGCGCAGGGCCAGCTCCTGACCTCCCTCGGCCTGAAGGTGCGCGAACTGCCCCCCGGCCTGGAGACCACCGCCGACCAGAACGAGGGCGGAGCGCGCGCCGACATGGTGCCCGTCGCCACCGAGAACGTCACCAAGGCGTTCGGCGACGCCTCCCTCTTCTTCGTCAGCCACACCCAGAAGGACATCGACGCCGCCGCCGCCAAGCCGCTCTGGCGCGACCTGCCCGCCGTGAAGGACAAGCGCCTGTACGACCTGGGCCTGGACTCCTTCCGCCTCGACTACTACAGCGCCACCAACGTGGTGGACCGCGTGGCCGGGTTCTTCAAGGGCCAGTGATGCCTTCCCTGCCCGACCCGCGCACCGTCCCGCCGCAGGTGCCGCGCCCGTCCCCGCCAAGGACCGCCACCGGGCCGCTGGTCTCCGCCCTCGTCGAGTCCGTACGGCGGGGCGACCCCTCGGCGGCCGACGACTTCTGGCGTACGGCCGGGACGCGAGGAACGCCCCTCGTGGAGGAGGCCCCCGGCGAGCCCGGCCACCGGATCGTCACCTTCCTGTGGCGGGGCGAGGCGCCCGACGTACTGGTCATGGTCAACAAGGTGACCGACCCCAGCGTGCTGGACGCCTCCCTCATGGAGCGCGTCGAGGGCACCGACATCTGGCACAGGGGCTACGTGATGCGCTCGGACTGGCGCGCGACCTATCGCCTGGCCCCGGGCGACCCCCTCGCCCCCGAGACGGACGGGCCGGTGGCGCTGCGGATGATCGCGGCGGGCTCCCCGGCGCCCAGGGCCGCGATCCGCCGCTGGAGCCAGGGCCTGGCGAACGCCGTTCCCGACCCGCTCAACCGCCGGGCCTCCCAGGACGGCTCGGTCGTCGAACTGCCCGACGCGCCGCCCGACATCTGGTCCGCGCCCCGCGACGTCCCCAAGGGGACGCTCACCGAGCGGAGGTTCGCCAGCGCGATCCTGGGCGACGAGCGGACGGTGTGGACCTACGAACCGCCCGTCCACTCCGAAGGCGTACTGGTGCTGCTGGACGGCGAGGAGTGGGCGCAGTCGGGATGGATCGCCACCGTGCTGGACAATCTCATCGCGGCGGGGGCTGTGCCCCCGCTGCGGGCGATCATGCCCGGCAACGTGGACACGGCGACCCGCGTGCGCGAGCTGGCCTGCCATGAGCCGTTCACACGCTTCCTCACCGAGGAGCTGGTGCCTCGCGACAGCGGGCCCGCGATCATCGGCGGGGCCAGCCTGGGCGGGCTGACCGCGGCGTACGCGGCCTACCTCGCGCCGGACAGGTTCGACAGGGTCATCTCGCTGTCGGGATCGTTCTGGTGGCCGAACGCCGCCGCGCCGGGAGCCGAGCCCGCCTGGCTGACGCGGGAGCTGGCCCGCCGCCCGCGCCTGCCCGTGCGCTTCCACCTCGACGTGGGGTTGCAGGAATGGGCGTTGCTCGCCCCCACCCGCCACCTGCGCGATGTGCTCGCGGCCAGGGGGTACGAGCATGACTATCACGAGTACAACGGCGGCCACGACGCCCTGTGCTGGCGGGTCGCCCTTCCCGAGGCCCTGCGCCGGATCACCCGAGACCATCCTGAGAGGACCGCAGAGTCATGACCCTGCCGCGCACCACGATCGTCCGTCACCCGCTGGTCTACCGGCTGCTTGAGGTGAGGCGGGTCGTGCGGATCACCCCGAGCACGGTGCGGGTCACCCTGGGCGGCGAGGCGCTGGCCGGCTTCAGGTCGCAGGCGCCCACCGACCACGTGAAGCTGTGCTTCGCCGAACCCGGAGCCGAGCTGCCGGTCGCACCGGTGATCGAGAACGACGCCTGGGTGGACGGCCCCGTCGCGCCCATCACGCGTGACTACACGATCCGCCATCACCGGCCGGACGCCCTCGAACTGGACGTGGACATGGTCGTGCACGGCGACGGCGTCGGCTCGTCCTGGGCCGCGCGGGCCGAGCCCGGCATGCGGCTGGGCGTGCTCGGCCCGCGCGGCTCCCACGTGCCGCCGCTGACCCACGACTGGTATCTGCTGGCGGCGGAGGAGACCGCGATCCCGGCGCTGGGCCGCTGGCTGGAGACGCTGCCCGCCGGGGTGAGGGTCATCGCGTTCGCCGAGGTCGCCGGGCCGGAGGAGGAGCAGGACCTCGCCACGGCGGCCGACCTGTCGCTGACCTGGCTGCACCGCGGCGACGCGGCACCGGGGACGAGCGACCTCCTGGAGCGGGCGATCCGCGCCGTCGATCTCCCGCCGGGCGTCGGCTTCGCCTGGATCGCGGGCGAGGCGACGACGCTCAAGCCGATCCGCCGCCACCTGCGCCGTGAGCGCGGCCTGGCGAAGGAGCAGGTCGACGTCGACGGCTACTGGAAACGCGGGACGGCCGACCACGACCACCACGAGGACGACGACGCCGAGTGACCGGCCCGCCCGCCTCACGGGCGGGCGGGTCCGCTCTCAGGCTGCCTGGGCATTGCAGCTGACTCTCGCGACCACTCGGCGGATCGACGTTGGCGGGGATCTTCGCAGCGGGCGCGCTCGAGCAGTGCGCGCCGTTCGGATTCGGAGTGGGCGGCTGCGGCGGCCCGGCGGAACAGGGCGGCCGCCCGGTCGCGGTCGCCATGGCGCGCGGTGAGGTCGGCTTCCACGGCGATGGCGAGCGGGTAGTCGTCCAGCGCGCCGCTGGCGCGGGCCCAGGCGAGCAGTGCCAGCCCGGCCGCCGGCCCGTGCGCGTAGCCATGCGCCACGGCGCGATTCAGCTCGATCACCGGTGAGGGTTGGATCCCGGCGAGCCGGTCGTACCACGTGGCGATCGCCGGCCAGTCGGTGGCGTCGGCGGAGGTGGCGGTGGCGTGGCAGGCGGCGATCCGGGCCTGCAGTGCGTACGGGCCGTTCTCCGTTGTCCCGGCGAGGGCGCGCAGGCCCTCGGCGATCGCGGCGTGGTCCCAGCGGAGCCGGTCCTGCTTGTCCAGGGCGAGCAGATTGCCGTGCAGGTCACGGCGGGCGTCACGCCGGGAGTGCTGGAACAGGAACAACGCCAGTAGCGCGGACACCTCCCCCTGACCGGGCATGAGCTGCCGGAGGAGACGGGCAAGGCGGATCGCCTCGTCGGCGAAAGCGGGCCGGCCGTCGGCGTTGTAGCCGTAGGTGAA
This sequence comes from Microtetraspora glauca, assembly GCA_001570385.1. GTDB lineage: Bacteria > Actinomycetota > Actinomycetes > Streptosporangiales > Streptosporangiaceae > Microtetraspora > Microtetraspora glauca. The sequence continues at coordinate 53,132 of BBYL01000023.1, forward strand.
CAGCAGGTACAGCACCGCCAGAACTCCGGGGAGCCGCTCGGTGAGCGCCCGGCCGGTTGGCACCCGGTACGGGATGCCCGCATCCGCGATCTTCTTCTTGGCCCGGGTCAGGCGCCGGGTCATGGTCGACTCGCTGACCAGAAAGGCCCGCGCGATGTCGGCGGTGGGCACCCCGCCGATCGTTCGCAGCGTCAGCGCCACGCGCGCCTCCAGGGCGAGCGCGGGATGGCAGCAGGTGAAGATGAGCCGCAGCCGGTCGTCCACGAGCTCCTCCGCCGCCGGGGCCGGGCCCGGATCGGCAAGCGCGAGCACCGCCAGCTCGGCAAGCTTGCGGCGTTCGACCGACGCACGGCGCAGCACGTCGATCGCGCGGTTGCGTGCCACCGTCATCAGCCAGCCGCCAGGTTCGCCCGGCACGCCCTCCCGGGGCCACCGCTGCAGGGCGAGCGTCAGCGCCTCCTGGGCGCAGTCCTCGGCCAGCGTCCAGTCGCCGGTGACGCGAATCAGCGCGGCCACGATCCGCGCGTACGAATCCGCGCTCGCGGCCGTGACGGCGTCGGCCGTCGCGGCCGCGAACGAATCGGTCACGCCGTCATCCTCACAGATCGACCAACGGGCGCAGCTCCAGCCGTCCCTCTCGGGCCATCGGATGGGCGCGGGCAACCTCGATCGCCTCGTCCAGATCGGCGCACTCCAGCAGGTCGTAGCCCACGATCACTTCCTTGGACTCCGTGAACGGACCATCCGAGACCAGCAGTTGGCCATTGCGGACCCTGACAGTGGTGGCGGCGGACGTCGGCGCCAGCACGCTGCCCTCCAATCGGCGGCCGCGCGCGTCGTTCTCCGACACCCACACATCGATGTCGGGCTCGTCTGTCTTGTCGGTGTCGGGCTCGGTGTCGGTGCAGACGAACATCATGTACTTCATCTTCGCTCCTCGGTGTCGTGAACTCGGTGTCGTGAACTCACCACGGTGACGAACGGGCGGCCCGGTTCCGGACACAGGCGCACCAGAATATTTGCCATAGTCGTCTGCCACAGTGACCGCGGCGGGGAAAGGGCTCGTCACGCACCTCCCGTCTCGTGGATGCCATGGCGATACGCCAAACCGGTGCGCTATTGCGGCAGCAAACGGGTATTCAGGCTTGATTATGCGAAGTAAGGTGATTGCTTGTGACGACGTTCGGCATCAGCGAGGCGGCCGCCTTGCTCGGAGTCAGCTCCGACACCGTCCGTCGATGGGTGGACGCGGGCCGGTTGACGGCCGAGCGGGACGAGCACGGCCACCGTCGGGTGGACGGCGCCGACCTCGCCGCGTTCGCCCGGGCGCAGATCGAGGCGGAGAACGGCTCAGGCCACTCCTCGGCGCGTAACCGCTTCCGCGGGATCGTCACCGAGGTGATCAAGGACGCGGTGATGGCCCAGGTGGAGATCGCCGCGGGGCCGTACCGCGTGGTGTCGCTGATGAGCCGCCAGGCCGCCGACGAGCTGCGCCTGGAGGTGGGCGTGGTGGCGATCGCCGTGATCAAGTCCACCAACGTCGTCGTGGAGATCCCCGACCACGCGCGTGTGGTGACCCAGCAATGAAGCGATAAGGAGCCCTTGGTGTTCAGGCGTCTTTCCCGGTGGGCCGTCGCGCTCCCCCTCGCCGTCGCGCTCGTGGGCGTGGCCGGCTGCGGTTCCAGCGAGCCGGGCGCGCCCGCGGCGGCCGACCCCGCGTCCGGCGGCGGAGCCACGACGGTGACGGTGTTCGCGGCCGCGTCGCTGACCGGCACGTTCACCGAGCTCGGCAAGACGTTCGAGGCCGCCCATCCGGGCACGTCGGTGAGGTTCAACTTCGGCTCAAGCGCGACGCTCGCGCAGCAGATCACCCAGGGGGCGCCGGCCGACGTGTTCGCGGCCGCCAGCCCGGCCACGATGAAGACGGTGACCGACGCCTCGCTGGCGAGCGCGCCGACGACGTTCGTCCGCAACAAGTTGCAGATCGCCGTCCCGGCCGGCAACCCGGCCAAGGTGGACGCGCTCAGCGACCTGACCGATCCGAAGGTGAAGGTCGCGCTCTGCGCCGAGCAGGTGCCCTGCGGCGCCGCCGCGGTCAAAGCGCTGGACGCCGCGGGGCTGAAGGTCACGCCGGTCACCCTGGAGCAGGACGTCAAGGCCACCCTCACCAAGGTCGAACTCGGCGAGGTCGACGCCGCCCTGGTCTACACGACCGACGTGATCGCCTCGGGGGGCAAGGTGAACGGCATCGCGTTCCCCGAGGCCGAGAAGGCGATCAACGACTACCCGATCGCGACCCTGTCCAAGGCTCCCGCGGGTGACCTGGCCAAGCAGTTCGTCGACCTGGTGCTGTCGCAGCAGGGCAGGGACGTGCTCAGCAAGGCCGGCTTCGAAGCGCCCTGATCCGCGATGACCTCCACCACGCCGTCACCCGCCCGGGGCTTCGCGGACCGCCCCGGACGAGGCGCGGTCACCGGGCGCCTGCCCTGGGCCCTGGTGGTGCCCGGCGTGCTCGGGCTGGCCTTCCTGGTGCTGCCGTTCGCCGGGTTGCTGATCCGGGCCCCCTGGTCGACGCTGTTCCAGCGACTGGCCGAGCCGCAGGTGCTGGAGGCGCTGCGGCTGTCGTTGGTGACCGCGACCGTGGCCACGCTGGTGTGCCTGCTGCTGGGTGTGCCGCTGGCCTGGCTGCTGGCCAGGGTGTCCTTCCCCGGCCGGCGCCTGGTGCGGGCGCTGATCACCGTGCCGCTGGTGCTGCCCCCGGTCGTCGGGGGCGTCGCGCTGCTGCTGGTCCTGGGTCGTCGCGGCCTGGTCGGCCAGTGGCTGGACGCCACGTTCGGGATCTCGCTGCCCTTCACCACCGCGGGCGTCGTGCTCGCCGAGGCGTTCGTGGCGATGCCGTTCCTCGTCATCAGCGTCGAGGGCGCGCTCCGCGCCACGGATCAGCGGTTCGAGGAGGCCGCCGCCACGCTGGGCGCCTCGCGCTGGACGGTCTTCCGCCGCGTCACCCTGCCGCTCATCGCCCCGGGCATCGTCGCCGGAGCCGTGCTGTGCTGGGCCAGGGCGCTGGGCGAGTTCGGCGCGACCATCACGTTCGCCGGCAACTTCCCCGGCAGCACCCGGACCATGCCGCTGGCGGTCTACCTCGCGCTGGAGACGGAGCCCGAGGCCGCCATCGTGCTCAGCCTCGTCCTGCTCGCCGTCTCCCTGGTCATCCTGGCCGGCCTGCGCGACAGGTGGGTGACCAGTCCATGACCCGGCCGACGTTCCCAGCCGTGCCCGCGTCCCCGCCCGAGTCCGGGCCCGAGCCTGAGCAGCGCGGCCTGCGCGCCCGCCTGGTCGTCACCCGGCCCTCCTTCGCCCTGGACATCGAGCTCGACGTCGCCGCCGGAGAGGTCGTCGCCCTGCTCGGCCCCAACGGCGCGGGCAAGACCACCGCGCTGCGCGCCCTCGCCGGACTCACCGCCCTGTCCACGGGCGGGCACATCACTCTCGACGGCCGGCCGCTGCACACCCTCCCCGCCGAGCGACGCCCGATCGGGATGGTCTTCCAGGACTACCTGCTCTTCCCGCACCTGTCCGCCCTCGACAACGTGGCCTTCGGCCCCCGCTGCCAGGGTGTCGCCAAGGCCGAGGCCCGGCGCGTCGCCGCCGCCCTGCTGGAGCGGGTCGGCCTCTCGGAGCACGCCGCCGCCCGGCCCCGCCAACTCTCGGGCGGGCAGGCGCAGCGCGTCGCCCTCGCGCGGGCGCTGGCCGTACGGCCCCGCCTGCTGCTGCTGGACGAACCGCTCGCCGCGCTCGACGCGCACACCCGCCTGGAGGTCCGCTCCCAGCTGCGCCGCCACCTGGCCGGCTTCGACGGCGCCACCGTCCTGGTGACCCACGACCCGCTCGACGCCATGGTGCTGGCCGACCGCCTCGTCGTCGTCGAGAACGGCACGGTCGTCCAGCAGGGCGCCCCCGCGGCCGTGGCCCGCCGTCCGCGCACCGACTACGTCGCCCGCCTGGTCGGCCTCAACCTCTACCGCGGCCTCGCCTCCGGGCAGCAGGTCAAGGTCGACGAGCTGCTGTTCAGCGTCACAGAACAGCTCGACGGGCCCGCGTTCGTCGCCTTCTCCCCCGCCGCGGTCGCCCTCTACCGATCCCGCCCTGACGGCAGCCCGCGCAACCTGTGGCAGGCCCGCATCGAAGGCGTCGAACGGCACGGCGACAACGTCCGCGTCCACCTCGACGGCCCGATCACCGCGTTCGCCGACGTCACCCCCGCCGCCGTCGCCGAGCTCGACCTCACCCCTGGCCGGCGGATCTGGGCGGCGGTCAAGGCCACTGAGACCCACGGATATCCGGCATGACCGGCGACCCGCCGGACGGCCCTCACGACTGCAACGCGATCTGCCTCGGCGGCCCGTGCCACGGCATGCTCACCCACATCGACCAGGACATCGGCACTCTCACCCTCCCGGTCCCGCGCCGGTCACCGTCCGCCCCGCAGACGAGCGCCCGCTATCGCGTCACCCGGGAACGGGTGCGCTATTTCGGCCGGGCCGAGCCGTACATCGCCCTGCACTGGGCGGCCCCACCCTCGAGATGCCCGTACGGCCACTGACACGGCCTATCCCCACAGGCGGCCGGAGGCACAGACCCTCACCTCGGCGATCCGGCTGATGTGCCTGCCTCCGCACCGGTCACCCGGCACCACCAGGTGCGGGCCCTGATCGTCGACAGATGGAGAGCCGGCCGCCGCTGGTGCCGCCGCACGGGAAGCAAGCGTCACATGACCGACACCCGAGAGGCGTTCCCCGACGTCCACGGGAACCGGATCAGACCCGGGGAGCGGGCTTCTGCCCTCGACACGGTGCGCCGACGCCGATGAGCACCTCGTGCACCGCACCGCCGTCGACTCGGACCCGAATCGGAAGGCATCCGGCCTCGCGGACGATGTACCCCCCGGCGAAGGCGATCCATTCGTCGCCCGATTCACAGCGGTCCACCACCACACGCGCACCTGGCGACCCCGGGCTGCCCCATGCCAGCCACAGCCGGCCGGTCAGGCCCTCCGGCACCGTCACCTCGACATGTCGTCCACGCCGCACGAGCAGGCCCTGCTTGGCGAACCATCCCGAACCCCCGCCGGGCAACTCCGCCTCAGCCGCCTGCAGGGCCTGCGCCCTGCTCTTGCTCGTCGGCAGGGCCACAGCATCGCCGACGACCTGCAGGTCGCCAGAGGGAGCCTGCCCCCCGCCGATCGCCTCGTCACACCGCACCGTCGCGGAGGCCGCGGGAGGGGGCGAGGATGCGGCCTCTCGCCTCGTTGACGGGTCGCCGGACGTACACGCGGCGGTCACACCGGCCAGTACGGCCGCTACAGCGATACGACTGCGCACGTGTCCACTCTGCTGTACAGGCGGCCCCGAAGTCACGGCCAGGGGACGAACCACCACATCGAGCAGCCTCCGGGAGACCCCGGCGGCTCGTTCAGCGTCCGCGGAGGGTCACCGAGGGAGCCTGGCCGTACCGGGCGCGGTAGGCCGCGGCGAACCGGCCCTGGTGCAGGAACCCCCAGCGGGCGGCCACCGTGGTCACGGTGCACCGGGCCGGGTCGCCCGCCCTGAGCTCCTCGTGGACCCGGGCCAGGCGGACGTCCCTGAGGTGCGCCATCGGGGTCAGGCCCAGGTGGCGGCGGAACCCCTCCTGGAGCGAGCGGCTGCTGACCGCCACGGCCCGCGCCACGTCGTCGGTGCTCAGCGGGTGGCCGGCGTGCTCGTCGATGAACTCCATGGCCCGGCGCACCACCTTGGGCAACGCGGGCGGCACCGGCGCGTTCAGCCGGGCCGAGTAGTTGGACGGCTGCATCGTCAGCAGCGAGGCGAGCAGCGCGTTCTCCAGGTGCGCCATGGCGAGCGGCTGCCCCGCCAGCCCGTCGCCGTGCTCGGCCTCCCGGACGAGCAGGTCGGCCATCGCGCGCCACGCTCGCGCCTGTCCCGTGGTCATGTCCAGCCCCAGGTCGAAGACGAGCGGCCGGTCGAGCCGCTCGCCGAGCATCTGCTCCAGCGTGTGCTCCACGGCGGCGCGGTCGAATTTCACGATCAGCTGGGGACAGCCGGCCGCCCAGCGCATGTCCAGGTGTTCCGTCGGCGACGGCAGCGAGGCCAGGTCCGGCGTCGACACGATCTCCTGTCCCCCGCACCTGATCAGGCTGCGTCCCGCGAGGGGCACCTGCACCAGGTAGAAGGACTCCAGCTCGCCCGGCTCTATGTGGACGTCGGCCGCGTAGTCCAGGTAGCTCACCCGGATGGACCCGAGCTGGGCCGAGTTGAAACGCGCGGACAACGGCGCCGGGCCGCCGGTCAGGTCCAGCCGGTGCGGGCAGAACACCCGTCCGACCAGGTCACGGACCTCATCCAGATCATCACTGGCGAAGACGGCCCGGTTTTCGAGCAGGATCCGCTCACGCATCGACGCTCCCGCCGCACGTCGGACTGACGCCGACATGGTGACGGATCACGGTGCACCCGTCCAGGCGGAATCGCATATTCGTCTCGTCGTCACCGAGGGATGATGGCCCGGTGAGGTCCGGGTCCCGTCAGAGTGACGTCAGGGTGATGTTCAGGGTCATGTCCAAGGTGGTCTTCGGGGTGATGTCCGCGCCAGGTGGATGACATCCGCGCTCAGCGGATGGTCAGCGCGCCGTCACGGACCGTACTTTCTGAACAGGTCGACTTCAGAAAGGAAAACGCCCACCATGCGCAGAATCCTGATCGTCGGGGCCGGGCAGTCCGGCCTCCATCTCGCTCTCGGCCTCCTGCGGCACGGTTACGACGTCACGGTCGTCTCCAACCGGACGCCGGAGGACATCGCCGGTGGCCGGGTGATGTCCAGCCAGGCCATGTTCGGTACGGCTCTCGCCCACGAACGCGCCCTCGGCCTCGACTTATGGGGCGACGCCTGCCCCCCGATCGAGGGGATCCAGTTCACGGTCCCCGGCCCGGATGGCGGCCGGGCGATCGACTGGGCGGCGCGGCTGCGCGCCCCCGCCCGCTCGGTGGACCAGCGGCTCAAGATGCCGGCCTGGCTGGCGGAGGTCGAGCGACTGGGTGGCAAGATCATCATCCATGACGTGACGCCCGCCGACCTGGAGACCTACGCCGCGCAGTACGACCTGGTCCTCGTCGCCGCGGGCAAGGGGCCGATCGCCTCGCTGTTCGAGCGGGACCCGGCGCGCTCGCCGTACGACGCCCCGCAGCGGGCGCTCGCCCTCACCTATGTCACCGGGCTCGCGCCGCGGCCCGACTACTCCGCGGTGTGCTTCAACCTGGTGCCGGGGGTGGGCGAGTACTTCGTCTTCCCCGCGCTGACCGTCACGGGCCCGTGCCAGATCATGGTGTTCGAGGGGATTCCGGGCGGGCCGATGGACTGCTGGGCCGACGTGCGCACCCCCGCGGAGCACCTGGCCAGGAGCCGGTGGATCCTGGACACCTTCCTGCCGTGGGAGGCCGAGCGCTGCGCCGGGGTGGAGCTCACCGACGAGCTCGGCGTCCTGGCGGGGAGGTTCGCCCCGACCGTCCGCAGGCCGGTCGCCGCGCTGCCCTCGGGCGCGGCGGTGCTCGGCGTGGCCGACGTGGTCGTGCTCAACGACCCGATCACCGGGCAGGGCTCGAACAACGCCGCCAAGTGCGCCGCCTCCTATCTGGACTCGATCCTGGAGCGCGGCGAGGAGCCGTACGACGCGGCCTGGATGGAGCGGACCTTCGAGCGCTACTGGGCGGACGCCTCGCACGCCACGGCGTGGACGAACGCCCTGCTCGCGCCCCCGCCGCCGCACGTGCTCGAACTCCTGGGCGCGGCGGGCGGTCTGCCGGAGGTGGCCTCCCGCTTCGTCAACGGGTTCGACGACCCGCGGGACTTCGCCGAGTGGTTCATGGACCCCGCCGGGGCCCGTGCGTACCTGGACCGATTCGGCGGGTGAGGGGCGGTCATGAGATCCCTGCGTGACGCCCTCGGGCAGTTCGCGACCGGGGTGGCGGTGGTCACGACCGCCACCCCGTGCGGGGAGCGGGCCGGGGTCACCGTCAACTCCTTCACCTCGGTCTCGCTCGACCCGCCGCTGGTCCTGTGGTGCCTGTCGCTCCGGGCGCCGAGCGAGCCGGTGTTCCGCCGGGCGGGCCGGTTCGTGGTCAACATCCTGGCGGCGGACCAGGACGAGCTGTCCCAGCGGTTCGCGACGCCGCTGCCGGACAAGTTCGCCGGCGTGGAGACCCGCCTCACCCGCTCCGGCCTGCCGGTCCTCCCCGGGACCGTGGCGTACTTCGCGTGCCGGACGCTGACGGCCCACGACGGCGGCGACCACCGCATCTTCGTGGGCGAGGTCGAGCAGTTCGAACGGCAGGGAGGCGAGCCGCTGGTCTTCCACTCGGGGAGGTACCGTGCGCTGTCGGTGTGCGCGTGAGCGCGGCCTCACAGACCCAGCGACCGGCCGACGATCTCCTTCATGATCTCGGTGGTTCCTCCGTAGACGCGGGTGATCCGGGCGTCGGCGTAGGCCCGCGCGATCGGATACTCCGCCATGTAGCCGTAGCCGCCGTGGAGCTGCAGGCACGTGTCGACGGCCCGTCCCTGCAGCTCGGTGCACCACCACTTCGCCTTGGCTGCGTCCTCCGCGGTGAGCTCGCCCTCCCCCAGAGCGCGTACGCAGTCGTCCACGTAGTGGCAGGCGAGGTCGATCTCGGTGGCGATCTCCGCGAGCCGGAACCTGGTGTTCTGGAAGGCGCCGATCGGCCGGCCGAAGGCGTGCCGCTCCTTGACGTACGCGAGGGTCCACTCCAGCGCCGCGCGCGCGGCCGCGACGGCGGCGACCGCGATGCTGAGCCGCTCCTGGGGAAGGTTGGCCACCAGTTCGCGGAAGCCGTTCCCCTCCTCACCGAGCAGGTTGGCGGCGGGCACGCGCACGCCGTCGAAGGACATCTCGGCGGTGTCCTGGCCGTGCAGCCCGAGTTTGTCGAGGTTGCGGCCGCGCTCGAAGCCGGTCATCCCGCGTTCCAGGACGAGCAGGCTGATGCCGTCGTGCCGCCGGGCGGGATCGGTCTTGGCGGCGGTGATGACCAGGTCGGCGTTGATCCCGTTGGTGATGAACGTCTTGGCGCCGTTGACGACGTAGTCGCCGCCGTCGCGCAGCGCGGTCGTCGTCATGCCCGCCAGGTCGGAGCCGATCCCGGGCTCGGTCATCGCGATGGCGGTGATCAGCTCACCCGCCGCGACGCCGGGCAACCAGCGTGCCTTCTGCTCCTCGGTGCAGTAGGCCAGGAAGTACGGCAGGCAGATGTCGTTGTGGAGCGTGAGCCCCAGCCCGGCTGAGGCGACACCGGCCCGCTGCACCTCCTCGCCGATCACCACGTTGAAGCGGAAGTCGTCCACTCCTCCCCCGCCGTACTCCTCGGGGACGGCCATGCCGAGGAAGCCGCGCGCGCCGGCCGCGAGGAACAGCTCGCGCGGCACGATGCCCGCGCGCTCCCACTCCCGATGGTGCGGGACGACCTCCTTGCCGAGGAAGCGCCGGAAGCTCTCCCTGAACGCCTCGTGCTCGCTCTCGAACAGTCTGCGCCGCATCGGCCTCGCTCCTTCCCGTCGGCGAAGGCCGCGGGGGAGGCCTGCGCCATGGTGGACACCTTCCCGGGTTCGCGCGGGGGATTCGCGCGCGTCCTCGTGCCCGGAAACCGTTCGCCCGCCGAAGCGGCCTCTTGACCGAAGCTGCAAATCACGATTCACTGCTTGACATGGCCTACCGGCGTACGGAGAAGACCGAGCGGCGACTCGCCGAAGTGCGCGAGCGGATCGTCTCGGCGGCCTGGGCGGTGGTCGCGGAGAGCGGCTTCGAGGCGGCCAGCGTGTCCGCCGTGGCCGAACGCGCCGGTCTGTCGGCCGGAGGGATCTACCGGCACTTCCCGTCGAGGGGTGCCCTCCTCACCGAGGTCTTCGAGCGTGCCTCCGGCCACGAGCTCGGCGTGCTGGCCTCCGTGGCGGCCCCCGTACCGGCCCCCGTGGCGGCATCGGACGGCGGGGTGCGGGAGCGCCTCGCGCGCGTCATCGCGACGTTCGCCCGCCGCGCGCTGGACGGGCGCCGCCTCGCCTACGCGCTGATCGCGGAGCCGGTGGACCCCTCCGTCGACGCGGCCAGGCTGGAGTACCGGCGGCGCTACCGGGACCTGTTCGCCGGCCTGGTCCGCGAGGGCGTGGCCGCCGGGGAGCTCCCCCCTCAGAACCCGGAGCTGACGGGCGCCGCGCTGGTGGGCGCGGTGGCCGAATGCCTCGTCGGCCCGCTGGCTCCGGAGCACGATCACGGCGACGACGAGTCGCTGATCGCGAATGTGACGAAGCTGGCGCTGAACGTGACTGGAGTGACCGCCGATGTCGGCTGAGCAGTTCGAGATCGACCCGTTCGTCCAGGCGGCGCCGCGGCTCGCCAACCGGTGGAAGGCGGACCGGGTACTGCGCCACGCGGTACGGCGCGTCCTCCCGGCCGACGTCTTCGAGAAGGCGGCGGCGGACCTGGAGCACGCCGCCGAGCGCTGCGCGACCGAGCTGGCGCCCCTGGCGGCCAGGGCGGAGGGGAACCCGCCCAGGCACGTGCCCTACGACGCGTGGGGCAGGCGGGTCGACCGGATCGAGATCGACCCCGCCTGGACGGAGCTGGTGAAGCTCCTGCAGGGCCTCGGCGCGGTGGCGATCCCCTACGAGCAGACGTACGGACCCCACGGCCGGGTGGTGCAGGCCGCCCTCTACCAGATCGCGCAGGCCGTCACCGCGACGGCGCTGTGCCCGCTCGCCATGAGTGACGGCGCCGTGGCGTGCCTGCGCGACCATGACGCGGAGCTGGCCGCCAGATATGCCCCGCTGCTGACCAAACGGGTCGGCGGCTGGACGTCCGGCCAGTGGATGACCGAGAAGGAGGGCGGCTCGGACCTGTCGCGCTCCGCGACCGTCGCGACGCCCCTGGGCGACGGCACCTGGTCGCTGCGCGGGACCAAGTGGTTCACCTCGGCGACCACCGCGGACGTCGCCGTCGCCCTGGCGCGTCCCGTGAACGCCGAACCCGGCAGCCGCGGCCTGTCCCTGTTCGCGCTGGAGCTGCGCGGGCCAGACGGCGGCTGGAACGGCCTGCGCGTGCGCCGCCTGAAGGACAAGTACGGCACCCGCGGGCTTCCCACGGCGGAGCTCGACCTGGACGGCGCGGTGGCCGTACCCGTGGGCGGGATCGGCGGCGGCATCGCCAAGGTCGCGTCCGTGCTGCACGTCGCCCGCATGGCGTCGGCCCAGGCCGGACCGGGCGCGACCGGCCACCTGCTCCAGCTCGCCCGCGACTACGCCCGCCGGCGCGTGGTGCGCGGCGGCCTCCTGGAGGAGTCGCCCCTGCACTACGGCTGGCTCGCCGAGATCTCGGCCGAGTACGAGGCCATGGTGCAGATGGCTCTGCGCGCCGCGCAGCTGGTCGGCCGGCAGGAGGCCCGCGCCGACGACGCGCGGGACGACAGGCGGGACGACACGCGGCTGGCCCGGGCCGTCGTGCCGCTCGCCAAGATGTCGACCGCCCGCCAGGGCGTGCGGGCCTGCTCGGAGCTGCTCGAATCGTTCGGCGGCGCCGGCTACCTGGAGGACACCGGCATCCCGCAGGTCCTGCGCGACGTGCAGGTGCAGTCCATCTGGGAGGGCACGACGAACGTCCTCGCGCTCGACGTGATGCGGGCGCTGGGCGACCCCGAGGTCGCCGCCGCGTACCGGGACGACGTCGAGAAGCAGCTGACCCTCCACCCGCATCCCCGGACCGAGGCCGCCGCGCGGATCATCCGGACCGCGGCACGGGACCTCACCTCGCGCGAGCCGGACCCCGCGGCGGCCCGCGAGCTGGCGCTGGGCATGGCCCGTACGTACCAGGCGGCGCTGCTGGCCGCCCAGGCGGGCTGGGCGCTCACCGCGCTCGGCGACGAACGCACCGCCATCGCGCTGGAGATCTTCACGGCGCGTCCCCTGACATTCCCCGCGGCGCACGAAAAGGCGAGGTTACTCGGATTGGAATGACATGTCGGATCTCCCCCCGCCCCGATCGATGCCCGACACCGTCGGGCTGAACCCCTTCACCGCCAGCCCCGTACTCCCCCGGATCCTGCGCCGCCTGCTGGACGGCGACGCGGCGCGGTGGGCGGCCGAGCACTGCGCCGGCATCGGCGAGCTCGTCGCCGGTCCCCTCGACGAGCTCGCCGCCACCGCCGACCAGCACGGTCCGCGATTACGTCCCTACGACAAGCGCGGCGCGCGGATCGACGAGATCGAGTTCCATCCCGCCTGGGACGGTGTGGTCGACGTGGCCTACCGGCGGTTCGGCATCGCCGCCATGTCCCATCGCGAGGGTGTGCTCGGCTGGCCGGGCCGCGCCCCCGAGGTGGCCAAGCAGGCCCTGTTCTTCCTGCTCGCCCACGCCGACCGCAACGTCGTGACCGGCCTGACCATGACGGACGTCCTGGCCCGCGTCCTGCGGCTGTACGCGCCCGAACTGGCGGAGAGATACCTGCCCCGGCTCACGGCGACGGACGGGACCGCGTGGCAGGCGGCGATGTTCCTCACCGAGAAGGCCGGCGGGTCCGACGTGGGCGTGAACGAGGTCGAGGCGCGCCCCGACTCCGACGGCACGTGGCGGTTGCACGGCGACAAGTGGTTCTGCTCCAACTGCCAGGCGGACCTCATCCTCACCCTGGCCCGCCCGCGCGGCGCCGGCCCCGGCACCGACGGTCTCGCCCTGTTCCTGGTCCGGCGCACCCTGGACGACGGATCGCGGAACGCGTACGTGATCAACCGGCTCAAGGACAAGCTCGGCACGCGCGGCCTCGCCTCAGGAGAGGTGACGTTCACCGGAGCGGCCGCCGAGCTGGTCGGCGGTCCGGGGGTGGGCTTCCGGCAGATGACGGAGATGCTGAACCAGACCAGGGTCGCCAACGCGGTGGTCGCCGCGGCGCTCGTCCATCGCGCCTATCTGGAGGCGCGCGAGCACGCGACGGGCCGGGCGGCGTTCGGCAGGCGGCTCTCCGATCACCCGCTGATGCGCGAGGTGCTCGCCGAGCTCACGCTCGCGGCCGAGACGTCCACCCGGCTGGCCTTCTACGCGGCCGGGCTCCTGCAGCGCTCCGACGCCGGCGACCCGGTGGCCGGGGTGCTGCTCCGCACCCTCACTCCCCTGATCAAGTACCACACGGCGCGGCAGGCGCAGTGGGCCTGCCACGAGGCGATGGAGGTGCGGGGCGGCAACGGCTACATCGAGGACTGGCCCAACGCGCGGATGGTCAGGGACGCCCACCTGCTGTCCATCTGGGAGGGCAGCGGCAACATCATGCTGCTCGACTTCGCGCGGGCGCTTCGCCGTACGGGATCGGGTCCGGCGCTGGTCGAGGCGCTGACGGAGCCGTCGGCCGCGGTCTCCGGGCCGCTCGGGGCGGCCGTACGCGAGAAGGCCGAGGCATGGGCGCGGGAGCTGGCACTCTGGGAGGCGCTTCCGCCCGACGAGGCCCAGCTGGCGCTGCGCGGGCTCGCCGAGAGGTGCCTGCACGTCCTGGCGGCGGGACTGCTCGCCGTCGACGCCGACGAGGACCTGCGAGGCGGTGACGCCCGCCTCGCCGTACTCGCCCGGCGCCACGGCAGGACGTGGGCGGCGGAGCCGGAGCCGCCGGATCTGGCGCTGCTGACCGCGTTCCCCGGGTTGGTCAGCGGAGCGGCGGTCGACGCCTCCGCGCTCGAAGCGGAGGCCCTGTATGGATGAGTACGCCGTGCCGATCGACGTGCGGTTCCACGACATCGACGGGCAGGGGCACCTCAACTCGGCGGTCTACCACTCGTACGCCGAGCACGCGCGGTGGTGCCATCTGCGCTCGCTCGGCGTGCTGCCCGAGGACCTGCGCGCGGGCGGGGTCGGGCCGGTCCTGCTGGAGTCGACCATCAGATACCACCGGGAGGTGCGAGCGGGCCAGACGGTCCGGACCACCGTCGCGTACGAGTGGGCGGAACCGCACCGGCGCACCTTCGTGCTGCGCCAGGCGTTCCTGTCCGAGGACGGCACGCTCGCGGCCGAGATGGAGAGCGTGTGCGGCCTGCTCGACCTGCGCTCCCGCAAGCTCATCCCCGACCCGCGCGCCTATCTCGCCGGCCTGTCGCCGGCCGCCCACGACGCGTTCGGCCCTCTCGACGCCCTCGGCGCCCTCGGCGCCCTCGGCGTCGCCGCCGGAGACGGAGGTGCGGGATGACCGGCGTCCTCGACTTCGACGAGCTCTTCTACAAGCACGAGCGGGTCCGGTGGTCTCCCACCCGGGACCTTCCGCCGTTCAGCGAGATCGACCGCGGGAAGATCGACGGTGACATGGTGGACGGCCTCGTCGTGCTGGCCCGCACCGAGTTCTCCTCCATCCCCGCGATCCTCGACCTGGTCCGGATCTTCCGGCACGACGCGGATCTGACCGCCTGGTTGTCGATCTGGTTCGCCGAGGAGGTCCGCCACCATCTCCTCCTGCGGCAGTGGGCCGAGGCCGCGGGCAGGGACGCGGAGGGCATGGTCCCCGAGCTGACGCGACCGGAGCTGGGAGATCCTCCGGCCATGGCGACGCTCGCGGTCAACGTGCTCGGCGAGATCCGGACCTGCCGCCTGTACGGGGCCATGGCCGCGGCCTGTGAGGAGCCGGTGCTCGCCGCGCTGCTCAAGAAGATCGCGGGCGACGAGGGACGGCACGCCCAGGGCTTCGCGCACTACGCGCGCAAGCTCGCCGCGGCCGATCCCGGCACCGCGGTGCCCGTGCTCCTGCGCGTCGGGCAGTTGTGGTGTGACCCCGACGGCGGCCTCGCGGACGCGAACCCGGCCGCGGAGAACTACCAGGAGGCCGAGACCGCGGAGGCGATGGCGGAGCTGCACCGCCGCTGGGTGGACCCCGAGCGCGAGGCCCGCGCCGTCTGCTCGCTCTTCGGCGACATCGCCGGCCTTCCCATCTCCACGCCCGCCGATTTCGCGATCCTGAGAAAGCAGGTCCGAGCGTGATCGACTTCGACCCCCTGGAGAAGCACCTCGCCCGGCTCCTGGAACGGCACGACCAGGCGCGCTCCCCGTGGACGTACGAGGACCTCGTCCAGCGGATGCAGGAGCGCCGGCTGGACGGGATGGCCCGCCGGCTGGGTGACGGGCCGGTGGATCTCACGTCCGTGCGCGCCGCCTGGGCCGCGGGCGCGGGACCGCTGCGCCCCGACCATGCCAGGGCCCTGGAGACCGCCTACCTCGGCGAGACCAACCTGCCCTGGTACGCCGAGAACCTCCACGGCCACCTCGGACGGGGGCATCCCCTGCTGGCCGACTTCTTCCGGCGGTGGGTGGCGGAGGAGGACCAGCACGGCCGGGCCTTCGAGATCTATCTGCTGATGGATCAGGCCGTCCCGCCGGGACCGATGCTCGACGCCAAGACGACGATGCTGCGCGCCGGACGCCCCGCGCCGGCCACGGACCCGTTCGAGATCATGGTCTACACCTCCATCCAGGAGCTGTCGACGCGGGTGTTCTACGCGCGGCTCGCCCGCGTGGTCGCCGACCCGTTGCTGGCCGACCTGCTGCGCCGCGTCCAGGCCGACGAGTCGCTCCACCTGGCCTTCTACCGGGACGCGGTCAGGCTCGCGCTGCACCAGCGGCCCGAGCTGGCGAAGGTCGTGCACCGCGGGCTCATGGGATTCCACGAGCCCGTGACCGTGCTGCCCGACTACGAGGAGCGCAAGGCGGTGATCTGGGACACCGGGATCAGCAACCTGAAGGTCTTCCGCACCGAGGTCGTCGAGCCGCTGCTCAGGTACTGGGGGCTGGACGATCGGGCCGCGCGGGACCGCTGGTCCGGCTGAGCGACGCCGCCGTCTCCCCTGGAGCCGCTCCCGTCGAACTCCGGGCGGACCTGCCCTGCCGGGGCACTAGACCCTGACGATTCGGGGCAGGTCAGGTCTCTGAGGGCGAATGATGGGGGGTCGCGTGTTCGAGGCGCTCATTCGCCGCGCGCGCGGCGCCGTTCGCGCGCTCAGGCGGTCAGCCGAGGGCACCCCGCCGCGGCGGGACCGCCTCATGGACCTGCTGCGCGCGGTGGCGATCTCGATGGTCGTGCTCGGCCACTGGCTGCTGGTCTCGGTGACGTACCGCGACCGGATCGGGGGCGGGAGCGCCCTGGACGTGCTGCCGTGGGCGCGCCCGCTGACCTGGCTGTTCCAGGTCATGCCGATCTTCTTCCTGGTGGGCGGGTTCTCGAACGCCGCCTCCCTGGACGCGTATCGCGGCCGGGGCGGCACCGCCGTGGGCTGGCTCCTCGGCCGGACCGGCCGGCTGGTCGCCCCCACGACGACGCTCGTCGTCGCCGTGGGCGCGGCGGCCCTCCTGGCCCGGATGCTCGGCGCCGACCCGAGGACGGTGGGGATGGCCGTGTGGCTCGCCTGCGTGCCGCTGTGGTTCCTGGTCGTGTATCTCGCCGCGGTCTTCCTCACGCCCCTGATGCTCGCGCTCGACCGCCGCGCGGGCCTCGCCGTACCCGTGGCGCTGGTGGCGCTGGTCGGTCTCGGCGACGCCGCCCGGCTGCTCGGCCGGCCCGTGCTCGGCCAGGCCAACTTCCTCCTCGCCTGGCTGGCCGTCCACCAGCTCGGCATCGCCTGGCGGGAGGGACGCCTGGCCGCCCGCCCCGCGGTGGCACTGCCGATGGCGGCAGGCGGCCTCGCGGCTCTCGTGGCGCTCACCGTAGCCGGTCCCTACCCGATCAGCATGGTCGCGATCCCGGGCGAGCGGCTGCAGAACACCTCGCCGCCGACGGTCGCGCTGCTCGCCCTGGCCGTCACGCAGACCGGGCTCGCCCTTCTCCTGCACGACCGTGGCAACCGGTGGCTCGAACGGCCGCGCCCATGGCTGGTCGTGGTGGCGGTCAATTCCGCGATCATGACGATCTTCCTCTGGCACATGGCGGCGGTCGTGATCGCGGCGCTCGCCCTCTATCCCACCGGTCTGCTGCCGCAACCGCCCACGGGCTCGGCGGGATGGATCCTGCTCCGACTTCCCTGGCTCGCCGTCCTGGCCATGATCCTCGCCGTGCTCGTCGCCGTGTTCGGCCGGACCGAACGGCGCGCGAGACCGTCCCCCGGAACGGACTCCGCGCGAACCGGCCGAATCGGCGCCCTGCGCACGGCGACCACCGTCACCGGCGCGGCGGCCGTGATCGGCGGGCTCCTCGGCACCGCCCTGGCGGGCCAGGGCGCGCCGCCCGTACAGATGCTGCTGGTCTACCTCGCCGGGGCGGCCCTCCTCCGGTTCGCCCGTACCCGTCGCGGGTCAGGAGATCGGCGACGGCGTCAGAGCGGATAGCCGTACCGGCCGTGGAGGCGGACGAACCTGGCCAGGGTCAGGACCTGGCGGCGCTCCAGCCCGGCGGGGGTGCGCTCGAACAGCACGACCTCCTCCTCCCCGCCCGTCCCGATCGGCTGCACCAGGCGACCGCCGGCCCGGAGCTGCTCGGCGAGCGGCGCCGGAACCTCGGGGTAGGCGGCCGACACGAGGATGGCGTCGTAGGGGGCCCGGCCGGGCACGCCGCGGCTGCCGTCCCCGGTGAGCAACTCGACGTTGCCGATCCCGTGGCGGGCGAGGTTGCGCCCGGCCTGCTCGGAGAAGCCGGGCCGCATCTCGATGGACACGACGTCGGCGGCCAGGCGCGCGAGCAGCGCCGTCTGGAAGCCCAGTCCCGTACCGATCTCGAGCACGTGCTCGTCACCGGAAAGGCCGAGCCCTTCGATCATCCGCGCCGACAGCGAGGGCTGCGTGGTCACCTGGCCGTGCCCGATCGGCAGGGGGACGTCGTCGTAGGCGGCCCACACCGCGTCCGCCGGGACGAAGTCCGCCCGCGGCGTCACCCGCACGGCGTCGAGCAGGCGCGCGTCGCGGACGCCCTCCGCCCGCAGGGCCCGCGCCAGTGTTTCCGGTGAACCCGCCACGATCAGGGCTCCCGTACGGCGAGCATGCCGCCGGGCTCGCGGCGGACCCGTACCCCGTAGTCGCGGCTGACGTCGTCGAGGGTCGCGCGCAGCCATTCGGCGTCGTCGGGCGTGGCGCGGCACAGCCGCATGCGCCGGGCGCACATGGGCGAGACGCGCAACTCGACCGGCCGCGCCGAGCCCGGTTCGAGCGAGACGAAGTACAGCGGCCGCAGGTCGTCGCGGAACTCCTCGTACCCGGTGATGCCCTCGTAGTCGTCCACCAGATCGCCGCAGCCGTACAGGATGAGCCTGCCGCGGTACAGCTCGACCGGGCGCGGGTGGTGCGAGGAGTGCCCGTGCACGACGTCGACGCCGCCGTCGACGAGCGCGTGCGCGAACCGGACCTGCTTTCCGGATACCCGGTACCCCCAGTTGGAGCCCCAGTGGATGGAGGTGACCGCGATATCCCCCGGCCGTTTCGCCCGCCGTACCCGATCGGCTATCTCGGCCGCGGCGGCCGGCGACGGCTCGGACACGAAATCGACGCCGGAGCGGTCCTCGGCCGCCGCCCAGTCCGGCCCGATGCCGCTGGACTCCATGCCGAACGAGAACACCAGCACCCGCCCGCCTCCCCGCACCGGCACGATCACCGGGCTACGTGCCTCGTCCGCGTTCCTCCCCGCCCCCGCGTACGGGAGTCCGGCGGCGGCGAGCGAATCGAGGGTCTCGGCGAGCCCGGAACGGCCGAAGTCCAGCACGTGGTTGTTCGCCAGCACGCACACGTCGGGCCGGGCGGCGACCAGGCAGGGGAGGTTGGCGGGGTTCATCCGGTAGTGGATGCCCTTTCCCCGGGCGAAATCGCCGCTCCGCGTGACGCTCGTCTCCAGGTTCACCACCCGGACGTCGGGCGCGACCTCGTCGAGGACCTCAAGGGCGTCGCCCCACGGCCAGGAGAAGGAGGCCGGGCGCGGAATCGGCCCGTTCGCCGCCTCGGCGAGCTCGACGTAGGTCCGGGCGTCGGCGACGCACGGCTCGTGCAGGACCGGGTCGCCGGGGTGCGGCAGGATCTGGTCCACACCACGGCCGAGCATGACATCCCCGCAGAGGAAGAGCGTCACCAGGCCCGCGCCCATACCTCCATGCTAGGAAGCACCCCGGGCCACCCGCCCGGCCGGTCGGCCGGAGACCGGTTGTGCGGCGGCCGGGTCTCACCAGCCTTGACGTGGAGGAGTGAGGGTCGCTAGGACATCCTCCATGGCCGCCCCGCTCCCATCGGAGATCCGCTCGACCGGACCGGTGGCGGCGTGAGGAGGAACACCGGTGGCCACCGTCCAGCAACGCTCGGTCCTCGACCGTGCCCTGCGGATCCTTGAGGCGTTCCAGCACGGTCCGGACAGGATGACCCTGTCCGAGATCAGCCGCCAGACCGACATCCCGCTCACCACGACGCATCGCATCGTCGGCGAGCTCACCGAGTGGGGCGCGCTGGAGCGCGAGTCGTCGGGGAAGTACCGGGTCGGGCTGCGGTTGTGGGAGGTCGCGGCGCACGCCCCCCGCTCGGTCGGTCTGCAGCGCATCGCCATGCCGTTCATGCAGGACCTCTACGAGAGCACCCGGCGCAGCGTCCATCTGGCCGTGCGCGAGAAGGACGAGGTGGTCTTCGTCGAGCGGCTCACCAGTCCCGACAGGAAACACGACCGGCCGCGCGTGGGCGGCAGGTACGCCATGCACGCGACGGCGGTCGGGCTCGTCCTGCTGGCCTACGCGCCGGACGACCTGCAGGAGGAGGTCATCTCCGGTCCGCTGCGCGCCTTCACGGCCCGCACCTACTCGAACGAGCGTGAGCTGCGGCAGGTCCTCGCGGACATCCGGCGGACCGGATACGCGGTGAGCGACCGCCAGATCGACCCCGAGTACATGTCCGTCGCCGCCCCCATCCACGGTGCCGACAACACCGTCATCGCCGCGCTGTCGCTGATCGTGCCGCCCACCGGCTCGCACGGCGTACGCCTGGCGCATCTGGTGCGGACGACGGCCCGGGGCATCTCCCACGCCCTCGGCGCGACGGTCGCCTCCGCCGTCGCCGCCCGGCCCCGGACACCCTGAAACCGGAAACGCCGAATCCTGAAACCCGGTGCCCTGACTGTTTCGCCCTGACCATTATCGCCCCATAAGTCTTCCGATATCCGGAAAGCTCGATTGTCGGCGCATGCACTGTGACGCGAGTCTCATGAGCGTCGCGGCCACCCCCCATCGGTCCGCGACGTGGAATAAGGAGACTCACGGTGCGTCCAATCACCCCCAGGCCGCCAGTTGCCACCCCGAGCCTCGATCGCCGTTCCTTCCTCCGGCGGTCCGCCTTCGCCCTCGCGGCGGCCGCCGCCGGCCCCACTCTGCTGTCGGCGTGCGGTACTGACTCCGCCGCCGGCTCGGGCTCGGCCTCGGGATCCCGCGGCGTCACGTTTCTGAGCTATCTCCCGCTCGAGACGCTGTCACTGGCGCCGGAGCTCCTCGCCGTGGCCGGCGGACACTTCACGAAGCACGGCCTCGACGTGAAGCTGCAGCCGGTGAAGGGTTCCCCGCAGGCGATGCAGACGCTGCTGGCAGGCGCCGGGCTGGTCACCCGCGTCGGGCAGATCGACCTCGTGACCGCCGTCGGCAAGACCAACCAGCCGATGGTCAACGTCGGCAGCCTGACGAGGGCCTCCACCGTCCGCATCCTGTACAGCAAGAAGAACCCGCTGAACCGGCCGGAGGACTTCACCGGCAAGACGATGGGCGTCCCGTCGGAGGGCGGCACGAGCGACAAGCTCGTGAGCCTGGTCATGAGCAACAGCGGACTCGACGCCGCGAGCGTCAAGCGGCAGGTCGTCGGCCTGACGCCCGGAACCTTCAACCTCGTGCAGCAGGGCCGGATCGCCGGCTACGTGGTCAGCCTGGACACCGCCAACATCGTGGTCTCGCAGAACAGCGACGCGGCGGTCTTCGATCCCGGCGAGTACGTGAACGCGGACACGCAGGTGTACGTCTCGACGAAGGAGAACGTGCGGACCCAGGCCGCCGACCTCAAGGCGTTCCTGGCCGGGATCAACGACGCCGTCGCCGCGATGGTCGCCGACGAGTCGCTCGACGAGACCCTGAAGGTGCTGCGCGGCGCGTACTCGTTCGCGACGCTCGACGACGACGAGATCGCCAAGGCCAGCCTCCGGCAGAGCCGCGACGCCTGGACGGGCGGCAAGCCCGCCGACCCGTTCCTCGTCACCGGTGAGAAGGCCTGGTCGACGGGCTACGAGGAGCTGGTCAAGGCCGGGATGGTCTCCTCCGGCCTCGATCCCCGGGTCTGGCTCGACAACAGCCTCCTGTCCGCGTAGCCGAGAGCCGTGAAAGGACCGAAGCCGTGGCGAAAGACGCGAAGACGATGACCGTGCCCGTGGCGGGCCCGCCGGCCGAGCCGCCGGCCCCCTCGGTGCCGAAGCTCCAGCTGGTGGGGATCAGCAAGGAGTTCCACACCAAGCGCGGCACCACGCTGGCGCTCTCCGACATCAACCTGACCATCCACGACAAGGAGTTCGTCTCGCTGATCGGCCGTTCCGGCTGCGGCAAGACGACGCTGCTCCGCACGCTCGCCGGGCTGGTGAACCCGACCGCCGGGGAGGTCCTCATCGAGGGCAGGTCGCTGTGGCAGGGGTCGCACGTCGACCCCGCCGTGGTCGACCAGCTCGGCGTGGTCTTCCAGGAGGCCAACCTCTTCCCCTGGTACTCGGTGGCCGACAACATCGCGCTTCCCCTGCGGCTGCGCGGTGTGAAGAAGGCGGAGCGCCTGGCCCGGGCCGGTGAGCTCGCCGAGCTGGTCGGGCTGAAGGGGTTCGAGAAGTCCTATCCCCGCGAGCTCTCGGGCGGCATGCGGCAACGGGTCGCGATCGCCAGGGCGCTGAGCATCGAACCCAAGCTGCTCCTCATGGACGAACCGTTCGGGGCGCTCGACGCCCTCACCCGGGAGCGGATGAACATCGAGCTCCAGCGGATCGCCGCCGCGACGGAGGCCACCGTCGTGTTCGTCACCCATGACATCACCGAGGCGGTCTTCCTCGGTGACCGGATCGTCCACCTGACCCCGCGCCCCGGACGCATCCGGCAGGTCAGGTCGGTGGAGTTCGCCCGCCCACGCGGGATCGACGTTCAGACGGAGCCGGAGTTCGGCGCCATCGTGCGCGACCTCAGGCACGCGCTCGACGAGGAGGAGTAGGCCATGACCCGCGGAAGATCGATGAGGCTGCTGCCCTGGATCACCACGCCTCTCCTGCTGATCGCCTTCTTCGTCGCCTGGGACGTGTTCGTCCGCGCCTTCGACGTCAACGAACTGGTCCTGCCCCGGCCCGGCGCCGTGTTCGAGAGCCTGGGCACGGTCGTCCGCGACCCGGTCACGTGGGACCACGCTCGTGTCACCGTCCTGGAGACCACGACCGGCTTCCTGGCCGCTCTCGTGTTCGGCGTCGTCGCGGGAGTCGTCCTCGGGAAGGTGCCGTGGATCGAGCGGAGCCTGCGCCCGATGATCGTGGCCTCGCAGGTGGTGCCCAAGGTCGCCCTCATCCCGCTGTTCGTCATCTGGTTCGGGTTCGGCATCACCTCGAAGGTCATCATGGCCGCGATGCTCGCCTTCTTCCCGATCATGCTGAACGTCCAGCTCGGCGTGCGGTCGGTCGAGTCCGGGCAGCGCGAGGTGATGCGCAGCCTGAACGCCGGTCGCTGGCAGACGTTCCTGCACCTCGAACTGAAGAGCACCATGCCGTACGTCCTGGCGGGCATGGAGGTGGGCATCGTCTTCGCGATCATCGGCACGATCGTCGGCGAGTACCTCGGCGGCAGCGAGGGGCTCGGCTACCTCGTGGTGGTGACGCTCAACGCGCTCGACGCGCCGCAGCTCTTCGCGGTCATCATCCTGTTGTCGGTCATCGGACTCGCCATGTACTTCGTGGTGAACACGCTCAAGCGGGTCCTCATCCCCTGGCACGAGTCCGTCTACGGCCAGAACGGGGTGTGAGCGGCCATGGAACCGCGCAGCAACCACCCCGTCGGCAGCCCGCGCTGGGCCACCACCCGCACCCAGTGGCGCGCGCTCGGCCTCGACGACGAGGACATCAGGAAGCCCAAGATCGCGATCGTGAACTCGTCGTCCGGGCTCTCCCCCTGCTTCAGCCACCTCGATCCCATCGCGGCCGAGGTGCGGCGCTCGATCAGGGACGCGGGAGGCGTGGGTTTCGAGATCAGGACGGTCGCGCCCACGGACTTCATCATGAGCGCGGGCGCCCGAGGCGGCTATGTCCTCTCCGGTCGGGACCTGATCGCCAACGACATCGAGGCGGTCGTCGAAGGCGCGCGGCTCGACGGGATGGTCTGCCTCGCGTCCTGCGACAAGACCACCCCCGGACAGCTGATGGCCGCCGCGCGGATCAACGTCCCGACGCTGATCGTCTCGTGCGGCTACCAGAGCTGCGGAACGCTGGACGACGGCGCGCGCGTCGACATCGAGGAGGTGTTCGTCAAGGCCGGTCACCTCGCGTCAGGACGGGTCTCGTTCGAGGGGCTCTGCGACATGAGCGCGCGGGCCATCACGAGCCCCGGCGTCTGCACGGGCATGGGCACGGCCAACACCATGCACGTCGTGGCCGAGGCGCTGGGCATGACGATCGCGGGCTCGACCCCGGTCCGCGCCAACGGCGACCGCATGTGGGCGACGGTGAAGGAGTCCGGGCGCGTCATCATGGAGGCCGTCGAGCACGCCCGGCTCCCCCGCGACATCATGACCGCCGAGGCGTTCGCCAACGCGGTGTCGGCGACCCTCGCGGTCAGCGGGTCCATCAACGCGGTCAAGCACCTCCAGGCGATCGCGCGCGAGGCGGGATCCGACGTCGACGTCTACCGGTTGTTCGAGCGGCGGGCGGAGTCCGTACGCCCTCTGTCGGCGGTCCGGCCCAACGGCGACGACAGCATCGAGGAGTTCGAGGACGCCGGCGGGACCCTCGCCGTCCTCGCCCAGCTCGGCGAGCAGGTGGACGGATCGGCGCGTACGGTCACCGGGGAGACCATGGCGGAGCGCACCGCCTCCGCCGTGGTGCGCGACGACCGGATCATCAGGCCCGCCGGCGACCCGCGCGGGCGGGAGGCGACGATCGTCGTGGTCCGCGGCTCGCTCGCACCCGACTCGGCGATCGTGAAGCTCTCCGTCTCCGAGCGGCGGACGAGGACGTTCCGCGGGCCGGCCCGGGTCTTCGAGGACGCCCTCTCCTGCGTCGCGGCCATCGAGCGGGGCGACGTCCGCGCGGGCGAGGTGCTCGTGCTGAGAGGGCTCGGGCCGGTCGGCACCCCCGGCATGGGCATGGCCTCCCAGCCCGTGTTCGCTCTCGACGGCGCCGGCCTGACCGAGAGCGTCGCCGTCGTCACGGACGGGCAGCTGTCCGGGCTGGTCAACAAGGGCATCGTCGTCGGCGAGGTCAGCCCCGAGGGGGCGGTCACCGGGCCGTTGAGCATCGTCGAGGACGGCGACGAGATCGCGATCGACCTGACCCGCAGGACCGTCGACCTGCTGATCGAGCCCGACGAGGCCGATCGCCGGCTGGCCGGGCGGAGCGAGCACGAGCCGCCGGCCGACGCGTCCGGATGGCTGTCGATCTACGCACGCAACGTCGAACCGCTGCACCGGGGCGCGACGCTCCGCGGCCGCGGACGTTGAACCGACACTCCTGACAGGAGAAGCATGCCTCACCCTCTGACCGAACTGAAGATCAATACGGTGACCAAGCCCTCGGGCCGGGTCGTCGAACAACTCGCCGCGGACGTCTGCGTCGTCGGCGCCGGGATCTCCGGTCTGTCCGCCGCCGTCGAGGCGCGCCGGCTCGGCCGCTCCGTCGCCCTCGTCGACGCCCTGCCCGTCCTCGGCGGGCAGTGCGTGAACTCGCTCATCGGGCTCTTCTGCGGGATCTTCGGCAACGGGCCCGAGTACCGCCAGCTCACGCACGGCGTCTTCGACGAGATGTTCGCCGACCTGGGCAAGACCGACGACATCTACTTCAACAAGTCGCACACGATCACCGTCAGCTACGACGAGGTCGTGCTCGGCCGCTGGTTCGAGAACCTGGTCCAGCGGCTCGGCATCCAGGTCGTCCTTGGGGCGTCCGTGCACGGAGTCGACGTCGCCGACGGCCACGTCCGCGCGGTGGACTTCGCCACCCGCCACGGCGACGTACGGGTGGCGGCCGGGGGGTTCGTCGACGCGACAGGGGACGCCGCCCTGACGTGGGAGGCCGGGCTGCCGTGCCGGATCCCGGAGCGTACGGTGTGGGGGTCGCAGCAGATCCGGCTGGAGAACCTGGACGAGACCCACCGGCCCGACCCCGCCGAACTCGTGGCGCGGGTGGACGAGAAGGCGGAGCAGTACGGTCTGGTGCGCCGTGACGGGCTCGCCTTCTTCTTCCCCGGCCGCAACACCGCGGTCATGAACATGACCCACGTGGAGGCGCCGCTGGAAGCCGTCCGGGCGGCGGAGGCGCAACTCGAAGGGCGCGCCCAGGCCGACCGGGTGGTCGAGTTCCTGCGCGGCGAGTTCCCCGGCGCCTTCGGCGACGCCAAGGTGCGCAGCTACGGCTTCCCGGGACGCCGCCAGACCCGGTGGATCGCGGCCGTGCACCAGCTCGGCGTCGAGGAGGTACGGCAGGGCACGTTCTTCGACGACGCCGTCGCCCGCACCGCCTGGCCGATCGAGCTGCACGACCGCGTGGAGGGCTACGTGTGGGAGACGTTCGGCCCGGACCACGTGCACTACGTGCCGCTGCGCAGCCTGGTCCCCATCGGGGCGCACAACCTCGTCGCCGCCGGCCGTTGCGTGGACGGCGACGCGGCGGCGCTGTCGAGCGTTCGCGTGATGGGCCCGTGCGCCGCCATGGGAGTCGGGGCCGCGCACGCCCTCGACCTGGCCAGGGGCGGCAGCGTCCAGGAGATCAAACCCGCCGAACTTCGCGAGCGGGTCCACGACAACGTCGAGGGATGAGGAGGCGGGCACGTCGTGAGACTGACCGACGAGGAGAAGGCGATGCTCGACGGGGCGGAGGGCCCCGCGGTCGCCGCGGCGATGGACCTGCTGGTGCGCTACGGCGACGCGCTGGGCGCGGAACGGCTCTGCGAGACCCGGAACGTCGCGGGGACGATGACGCAACCCTCGCCCGTCAAGGCGAAGCTGGTGCGCGAGGGCGGCTGGGCGAAGTCGTTCTCGGTGATCAACCTCGACTGCGACGACGACATCGAGATCCCGCCGATGCGCGTCCCCACCTGCCAGCTCCAGCACGGGTTCGGTGACGACGCGCTCGGCGTCGTCCCCTATCCCCCGCAGATGGTCGAGTTGCAGGGCGACGCGGAGTCCTTCTTCGGAGGCCGCGGGGTGAACATCCTCGCGACCTGCACGCCGTACCAGGTGGGCAACCTTCCGGTGCGTGGCGAGCACTGCGCGTGGATGGAGTCCTCGGCCGTGGTGTACTGCAACTCGGTGCTGGGCGCCCGTACGAACTGCGAGGGGACCGCCTCGACGGGGGCCGCCGCCCTGACCGGCAGGATCCCCTACTGGGGCAACCACCTGCCCGGGAACCGCCACGGCACCCATCTGATCGAGTCCAGGGTGCCCGTCGACGGCTTCCTCGACTGGGGCATGTTCGGCTACTTCGTCGGCGACCTCGTGCAGGAGGCCAGGCCCGTCGTCGTCGGCGATCTGCGCCGCCCCGACCTGGGCGACCTGAAGCACTTCGGCGCCGCCGCGGCGTCGTCGGGCGGAGTGGAGATCTATCACCTGCCCGGCACGACCCCCGAGGCCCCGACGCCGGAGGCCGCGTTCGGCGGCGGACGCGTCCCCGAACCCGTGGTGTACGGCGAGCGTGAACGCCGGCGGGTCTACGAGACGCTGAACAACCAGGGCACGAGCACCGACGTGGACTTCGTCCTCCTCGGCTGCCCCCACGCCTCCCTCGACCAGATCGCGCGGGCGGCCCGGGCGCTCGAAGGAAGGAAGCTCAACCCGGGGACAGAGCTGTGGATCATGACCCCGCGCGCGCTCCGCGGCGTGGCGGACCGCAGCGGCTACACGCGGGTGATCGAGGAGGCCGGCGGCAGGGTCCTCACCGACTCCTGCCCCGCGATGTCCAGGTCGGCTCCCGCCGGCACCCGGGTCTTCGCGACCGACTCCGCGAAGCAGGCGCACTACCTCCCGGCCATCCTCGGCATCGAGGCGTGGTTCGGCACCCTGGAGGAGTGCGTCGACGCCGCCGTCACCGGCCGGTGGCGCGGCGACCTTCGGACCGTGGAGGCCGCGCGGTGACGATCCAGCTCAGGGGCAGGGGAATCGTCCCCGGATACGCCGAGGGCGAGGCCCTCGTGTCCCACGAGACGATCTCGGGCTGGGGCGGCATCGATCCGGCCACCGGGACGATCATCGAGCGCCGCCACGAGCTGTTCGGTGTCTGCTTCACCGGCAAGGTGCTCGTGTTCCCCGGCGCCAAGGGATCGTCCGGATGGTCGGGGTTCTTCCAGAGCACCCGGCTGCTCGGGACGGCACCGCTGGCGATGGTGTTCACCACCATGACGACCAAGGCCGCACTGGGCGCGGTCGTCACCCGCGTGCCGGCCATGTCCGAGTTCGACCGCGACCCGGTGGATGTGATCAGGACCGGTGACTGGGTGGTCGTCGCCGCGGATCAGGGCCTTCTCACCGTGACTCCGTCCTCCTGACTCCCATGTCCGGGAGTCGCCTCCGCCCGCCCGCGCGTGAGGCGTCCGCGGTGACCATGGTCAGACCTCCGTACCGGCTCGGGATCGCAGCGCGGGCGCGATCATCGCGATGGAGGCGAGGGTGACCAGGACCCCGAAGGCGGCCATGCCGATCGCCGGGGCGGGCACGTCGTCGGCGAAGAAGGCGGGAACGGCGGTGAGCCCCGACAGCAGCCTGCTGACGATCACGGCGACCGCGCCGACGCGGCTGCCGCGCCAGGCGAGCACCACGCCGCCCAGGGTGATCAGTCCGAGTACGGCACCCGCGACGGCTATCGCGAACGGGGGGTGCTCACCGTCACCGAACGGCAGCGTGACCACGTCGCCGAGGCCGAGCAGCGCGGCCACGACCAATCCGGCGACGAGCGTTCTGGAGCGGTTCATGCGGGTCCTCCTGTGAGGTGGGGAAGTCGTGCTGCCCGCAGTCTCGGCCGCCCGCCCGCTCCGCGGATCGGGGCTGCCTCGGGACCGGTCTCCGTGCTGGCACGTATTCACTGCGCGCCCGCGCGGCCCTAACGTGAGGGCGTGCTGACTCCTCGCCTGTACGCGTACGCCGTGACGGGTGCGCTGTGCGTCCTCGCGGGCGCCGGAGCGGTCTTCGCCGTCCTCGCCGGCGGCGGAGGCGCCGCCCTGGTGCTCGCGGCCGGAGTGGCGTTCGGGCTGCCGTCCGTGGGGCTCGGCGTGCTGGTCGCCACCCGTCGGCCGGACAGCGTGGTCGGCCTGCTGCTGGTGCTGGTCGGCGGGACGGCGGTGTGGCTCACCGTCGAGGAGCTGTACCACCAGGCGGTCGCCCGGCGGCCGGGCCTGCCGTTCACCGCGCTGTACTCGGCCCTGTCGCAGGGCGGCTGGATGTTCCTGTACGTCCCGGCGGGGCTGCTCATGCTGCTCTTCCCCGACGGGCGGCTGCCGGGACGGCGCTGGCGCCGGGCCGCCGCCGGGCTCCTGGTCGTACCGGTCCTGTTCACGCTCATCTCGGCGTTCGACCCCGGCCCGTACCCGGCGCCGTTCCAGGACACGCCCCACCTCCTGCGGCTTCCCGAGGCCTATTCGCCGGTGTTGCTCGTGGCGGGCCTCGCCCTGTTGCCGGTCTTCCTCGGGCTGCTGATCGCCTCCACGACGGCCATCGTGATCCGCTACCGGCGGGCGGCCGACGAGGTCGGGCGGGCGCAGCTGAAGTGGTTCGCGCTCGGCGCCGGCTTCCTGCCGCTGACGTTGCTGCTGTGCTGGGCCGGCTACCTGTTCTTCGGCGTGCCCGACCTGGTGATCGCCGGCCTGGCCGCGACCGCACTGGCGATCCCGGCGGCGACCGCGATCGCCGTGCTGCGGCACGACCTCTACGACATCGACCGGGCGATCAGCACCGCCGTCACCTACGGCGTGGTGACCACGATCCTGCTGGGCTTCTACACCGCCGCCTCCTTCCTCGTCGGCCTCGGCGCCGGCCGGACCTCACCGGCCGCGGCGGCCGCGGCCACCGCCGCCTGCGCCGCCGCGCTGTCCCCGCTCCGCACCCGGCTCCAGCGATGGGTCGACCGGCGGTTCTATCCCGCGCGGCAGGCGGCGCTCAGCGCCATCGAGGAACTGCGCCACCGTACGCACACCGGTCAGGCGCGGCCGGAGCAGCTGGAGGCGTCGCTGCGCACCGCGTTGCGCGACCCGATGCTCCGTGTCGGCTATCGGCTACCCGGCACGTCCGTGCTGGTCGACGCCGTGGGCGACCCGATCGACCCGGGCGCGGCGCACGTGGCCCCCGTACGCCTCGGAGGGCGCGACATCGGCGCGATCGTGCGCGGGACCACCGGCAGCAGGGAGTTGCTGCGCGAGCTGGCCTCGGTCAGCGCGCTGCTCGTCGAGGTGGTCCGGCTGCGGATCGAGGTCACCCGCGCGCTCGACGAGGCCGAGGCCAGCCGCACCCGGCTGCTGCACGCCGGATACGAGGAGCGGCGGCGGCTCGAACGCGACCTGCACGACGGAGCACAGCAGCGCCTGGTCTCCCTGGGCATGGCGATCCGGCTGGCGCAACGCCACCTCTCCGACGGCACGGTCGACGTCGACGACCTGCTGGACCGCTCCGTCGCCGAACTGGCCCTGGCCGTATCGGAGTTGCGGCAGATCGCCCACGGGCTGCGGCCGAGCAGCCTCGACGACGGGCTCGGCAACGCGCTCGCCATGCTGGCCGGCAAGGCACCGGTGCCGGTGACGCTCGACGTCTCCGCCGACGACCTGCCGGAGGACGTCGCCATGACCGCCTACTACGTGGCGAGCGAGGCGATGACCAACGCGGTCAAGCACGCCGGTCCGGTGGCGATCGGCGTCCACGTCGACCGGCGCGGAGATCGGGTCACCGTGCAGATCAGCGACGACGGCCCCGGCGGGGCCACGATACGTCCCGGCGCCGGGCTGGCCGGGCTGTCCGACCGGGTCAAGGCCGCCGGAGGCGCGCTGCGGCTGTCCAGTCCGGCGGGCGGGGGCACTCTCGTGGAGGCGGTGCTGCCGTGCGCATCGTGATCGGTGAGGACTCCGCCCTGTTCCGCGAGGGGCTGGCGCGCCTGCTCGAGGACGCGGGACACGACGTGGTGGCCAAGGCGCAGGACGCCCCCGGGCTGATCGCCGCCGTCGCGTCCGCGGACCCCGATCTGGCGATCATCGACATCCGGATGCCGCCTGATCTCACCGACGACGGCGCCCGCGCGGCCCGCAGGATCCGTGACACCCATCCACGGCTCGGGATCGTCCTGCTCTCCCAGCACGTCGAGACCCGGCACTCCGTCGACCTGGTGTCACAGGGGAGGTTCGGCTACCTGCTCAAGGACCGGGTCTTCGACGTGGACGACTTCCTCGACGCGCTGCGCCGCGTGGCGTCCGGCGGCTCGGCCCTCGATCCCGAGGTCGTCGCCCGGCTGATCGGCGGGCACCGTGCGGCCGATCCCCTCGCGGCGCTGACCGTACGCGAGCGCGAGGTGCTGGCGCTGATGGCGGAGGGCCGCACCAACGTCGGCATCGCCCGGCGGCTCTGGCTCACGGACCGTACGGTGGAGACGCACGTCAGCTCGATCCTGACCAAACTCGGCCTGGCCAGCTCCGTTGAGGACCATCGCCGGGTGATGGCCGTTCTCCTCTATCTCAACCGGCGTTGAGTCGGGCGGCGGGCGTTCCGCCTCCCGCCGCCGGGCGGCGAGGACGGAGGGCGAGCGGCATCCCGCGGATCTCACCCGCTGGAGGTAGTCCCCAGGATGGCTCTGCGGAGTGACGTCGGTTACAGGACCCCGTTCATAACGTCGGCGCCATGAAAAAGAGCGGAACACGGATCACGGTCGCGGCTCTGGCGGCAGTCACGGTCATGACGGCGGCGCCCGCCGCGACGGCGGCCGACAGCACCGGGGCCCCCACCCTGAACGGCGTATGGCAGACCGAGGGCTACGGCACGATCATCACCGTCGACGGGGACCGGCTCCGGTACTTCGACACGACAGCGATCAGCTGCCTGCCCGGCGTCATCTCGGCCGGACAGCAGGGATCGCCGGGATCGTTCACCACCGACGACGGCTCCCGCCAGCTGATGATCAGGCTCCAGGGGCGGCAGCGGGCGCGGCTGCGCTACGTGGGCGCCGTCGGGGAGATCGGCCTGCGCCGGCTGCCCGCCCTTCCCGCCCGCTGCTCGGTGAAGGCCCCCGCCAAGGACCCGGTCAGGGTGTTCGACGTCTTCTGGACCACGTTCACGGAGAACTACCCGTTCTTCGCGACGAAGTCCGTCGACTGGCAGGCGGTGCGCGACCGGTACCGTCCTCGGATCGGCCCGAACACCACCGACGCCGAGCTGTTCGGCGTGCTGCGCGACATCCTGAAGGATCTCGGTGACGCCCACACCGCGCTGCGCGCCGGAAAGGACGAGTTCGCCCGGCCGCTGCGCCCCGGCACAAGGCCGCTGGACGGCCTGCCGGCCTTCATGGCCCTGAACAAGCGGGTCCTCGATCTCGTGGAGAAGCATGACGTCCAGAAGCCGCTGACGACGTGGGGCCGGGGCGTGATCGGGTACGCCGACCTGCCGGGCGGGTTCGGCTACCTGCGGCTGGCCGCGTTCGACGGGTACGCCGACGGCGGCTTCGCGGCCAACGCGGCGGAGCTTGACCGCGCGCTGGACGAGATCTTCACCCCCGCCCGGACGGCGCGCCTGAAGGGCCTCGTCCTCGACGTCCGCCTCAACTTCGGCGGGTACGACGCCCTCGGCATCCAGCTCGCCTCCCGCCTCACCGGCCGGCCCTATGTCGCCTATGCCAAGCAGGCGCGCAACGACCCCTCCGACCCCACCCGGTTCACGCGCGCGCGAGCGACCTGGGTGCGTCCGGCCGCGGGTTCTCGCCACACCGGGCCGATCGCCCTGCTGACCAGCCCGTTGACCATCAGCGCCGGGGAGACGTTCAGCCAGGCCATGACGGCCCGCACCCCCGCCCCCCGGCGGATCGGCGACGCCACCCAGGGCGCCTTCTCCGACTTCCTCTGGCGCACGCTGCCCAACGGCTGGTCCTTCGCGCTGCCCAACGAGCGCTTCCTGACCCGGAAGGGGACCACGTTCGATGTCACGGGCATCCCGCCGCAGGTCAGGATCGCCGGAACGCTCAGCGACGAGGAGCTCGCGGCCGGCCGCGACGCCGCCTTCGACCAGGCCCTGTCCTACCTGCGTGGGGTCGCAGGACGGAGCCGGTGACCCGCTCCGTACATCGGCCGGGGCGCCGGGCGTCGGCGGCGCGAGACAACCTGGCGGCGTTCGAGGCCGCGGCGGGAGAGTCCTCCTCCCAGGTGGTGAGCCGGACGCGCTACCCGTCGTCACCGGTGGATGCGGAGTTCGCCCCTGAGTACGATGCGGCCCGCCCGGCACGTCCCTAGGCTGAGAAAATGATCTACAAGGAGGTGGTCGCGAAGCTGGCGCAGCTCACGCGGGCGCTGGTGCGGGCGGTCGTGACCGGCACGGTCGACCCGCCGCCAGGGCAATGGCGCAGGCGGGTGCGGGTGCCGTGGTTCCCGGGCCCGCGGCGTCCTACTGTGGATCTTGTCCGGCTGGGCGACCGGGTGCTGGCGTTCGTGTTGTTCGCCGGCGGGGTCGCGTTCATGGAGGGCCCCGCGGCCGCCGCCCGGTGGCCGTACGACAAGAGCTACCTGGTGATCGTGTCCGCGGCCTTCTCGCTGCCGCTGGTGCTGCGCGACCGGTGGCCGCTGGCGGCCTGGCGGTGCGCGCTGCTGTCGCTTCCCGTCGGCGTGTCGGTCACCGGCGATTTCCTCAGCCCGCCGTACACGCCCGGCGCGGCGATCGCCTGCCTGCTCGTGGCCTACTCCGCCGCGGTCCGCTGCGACCGCGACATCACGGTGGGAGTGTGGCTCGTCTCGAGCGCGATGGCGGTGGTCATCGACGTCGGCACCGCCGTCCCCGCGGTGATCGGTGTGACCGTCGCCGTGCTGTTCGGCTACAACGTGCGGGCGCGGCGGCTGGCCGCGGGAAAGCTGGCCGAGCAGGAGCGGCGGGCCGAGGACGCGTTCGCCGAGCGGGCGGCGCTGGCCGAACGGGCCAGGATCGCCCGCGAACTGCACGACGTCGTCGCCCACCACATGTCGGTGATCGCCATCCAGGCCGAGGCGGTCCCGCTGCAGGCCCGGGGCGACGCGGGTCTGCTGGCGCAGGGGCTCGCCGAGATCCGCACGCTGTCGCTGAAGACGATGGCCGAGATGCGCCAGGTGCTCGGAGTGCTGCGCGACACGGAGGGAGCCCCCGCCACCTCTCCGCAGCCGGGACTCCACCTCCTCGACGACCTCGTCGCCACCGCGCGCGGCGCCGGGCTGACCGTGACGGTGTCCGTCTCCGGCGAGCTGGGCGACCTGCCGGGCACGGCGGGGCTGACGGCGTACCGGATCGTGCAGGAGTCGCTGAGCAACGCGATGCGGCACGCGCCGAGATCGGACGTCACCGTGGAGCTGACCCGCGATGACGGTGGGCTGCGGATCCGGGTGGCGAGCAGCCTGCCCGGCGAGCCGGGCCCCACTCCGTACGTCGAGCGGGGCTCGGTGGGCCGCCGGCCCGGCCTCCCCGGCGGACCGTCCGGGCATGGGCCGGCGAGGTACGGGCCGGCCGAGCACGGCCCGGCGAGGTACGGGCCGGCCGGGCATGGGCTGGCCGGCATGCGGGAGCGGGTGGCGTTGCTCGGCGGCACCTTCCACGCGGATCGTGTCGGCGAGGAGTTCACGGTGACCGCGACCGTGCCGATCAGAACGGAGGCCGGATGACGATCAGGGTTCTCGTCGCCGACGACCAGGGCATGGTACGGACCGGGTTCACCGCGTTCCTGAGCACGCAGCCGGACATCGACGTGGTGGGCGAGGCGGCCGACGGCGAGGAGGCCGTGCGTCGCGTCGCGGAACTCCAGCCCGACGTCGTGCTCATGGACGTCAGGATGCCGGTGATGGACGGCCTGCGGGCCACCCGGCGGATCCTGTCCTCGACCGACCGCCCTCCGAGGGTGCTCATCCTGACGACGTTCGACCTCGACGACTACGTCTACGAGGCTCTCCGGGCGGGCGCCAGCGGCTTCCTGCTGAAGGACGCCTCCGCCCGGCAGCTGGCCGAGGCGGTCCGGGTGGTCGCCGCCGGCGACGCCCTGCTCGCGCCCTCCGTCACCCGGCGGCTGATCTCCGAGTTCGCCCGCCTCGGCCCGCGCCGTCCCCGCGCCACCCTGGACGAGATCACCGAACGCGAGACGGAGGTGCTCACTCTGATCGCCCACGGCCTGTCCAACCAGGAGATCGCCGAACGGCTCGTCCTGTCCGAGCAGACGGTCAAGACCCATGTGCGCCGGATCCTGACGAAGCTCAGCCTCCGCGACCGCGCCCAGGCGGTCGTCCACGCGTACGAGACGGGCCTGGTCCGCCCCGGTGAGTGATCGTGGCTCCCTCGCGGCGAGAAGGACATGCCAGGCACTCGCGGCCGATGGAACCACGCCCCGCCCTTGATCGTTCAGGCAGGCGCGGACAACAACCAACCTCGACAGGAGAAGCCGTGGTCTTCAAACGGATGCTGGGTGCCTTCGGCGTCGGCGCGCCCTCGGTGGACACCGTTCTTTCCACCCCGCGGATCCAGCCCGGCGGGCTGCTGACCGGTGAGGTACGGCTCAAGGGTGGCGACTTCGACGCCGACATCGAGCACATCGCCCTGGGCCTGGTGGCGCGGATCGAGATCGAACACGGCGAAGGTGAGCAGAACGGCCTCGGGGAGTTCTTCCGCGTCCAGGCGTCGGGCCCCTTCACACTCCGCGCCGGTGAGGAGCGCGTCGTCGACTTCCGCATCCCGATGCCGTGGGAGACCCCGATCAGCGAGATCGCCGGTCGGCACCTCGCCGGCATGGTGCTGGGCGTGCGCACCGAGCTGGCCATCGCCAAGTCCGTCGACAAGGGCGACCTGGACCCGGTCACGGTGGAGCCGCTCCCCTCCCAACTGCGCGTTCTGCAGGCGTTCCAGCAGCTGGGCTTCCACTTCAAGTCCGCCGACCTGGAGGCCGGGCGCATCTACGGCGTGCACCAGGAGCTGCCCTTCTACCAGGAGATCGAGTTCTACCCGCCCGCCCACCACGCCGGGGTCGTCGGCGAGGTCGAGGTCACCTTCGTCGCCGACCCGGCGGGGCTGGAGATCGTCCTGGAGGCCGACAAGCGCGCCGGCCGCTATGGCTCCGGGGACGTTATCGGCCGCTTCCAGGTCAGCCACGACCAAGCGCTGCGCACCGACTGGGCCGGCGAGATCGACCGCTGGCTGACCGGCCTGGCCCACTATGGCGGCGGCCACGGCCACCACGGATACGCCGAGACCGAACATCAGGGCCCTTACGGCCACAGTCCCTACCACGGTCACCACGAGTACCACGAGTACCAGGAGCACCGAAGCGGGCCCGGTTGGGGCGCCGTCGCCGCGGCCGGAGTCGCCGGCGTCGTCGGCGGCCTCGTCGTCGGCGAGGTCATCGAGGAGATCTTCGAGGACGACGAGGAAGAGGACGGCGGCGGCGACTGGTAGCCGCCGCCGGCCGGCCCGCGGAGATCAGCCGGATCAGGGAACGATGTTGTCCACGTAGCCGCCGTCGACGCGCAGCGCCCCGCCCGTGGTCGCCGAGGCGTGGTCCGAGCTGAGGTAGACCACCATGGCGGCGATCTCGTCCGGCTCGATCAGGCGCTGGATCAGCGACGCCGGCCGGTACCGCTTCATGAACTCGGCCTGGGCCCGGTCCCAGGGCAGCTCGTCACCGACGAGGGCGTGGACGAAGTCCTCCACGCCCTCGGTGTGCGTCGGCCCGGCGATCACCGCGTTGACCGTCACGCCCGTACCGGCCATCGCCTTGGCGAAGCCCCGCGAAACGCCGAGCAGCGCCGTCTTCGTCACGCCGTAGTGGACCATCTCCTCGGGGATCACCAGGGCGGAGTCGCTGGCCATGAACAGCGCCCGGCCCCAGCCCCGGTCGCGCATTCCGGGCAGGTAGTGGCGCGTCAGCCGGATGGCCGACATGACGTTCACGTCCCAGAATCTCTGCCAGGTGTCGTCGTCGACCTCCAGCACCGGGCGCGGAGCGAAGATGCCGAGGTTGTTGACGAGGATGTCCACCGACGGCAGCCGATCGACGACCGCGGCGGCGCCCTCCGGCGTGGACACGTCGGCCGCCACACCGTCGAGCCGCGTGCCCGGCAGCCGCTCCGCACGCAGTTCGGCGACCACCGCCTCGACGCGTTCCGCGTCGCGTCCGTTGATCGTGGTGTCCGCGCCCGCCGCGGCCAGCCGCGCGGCGATCACGCGGCCGATCCCCTGGGTGGAGCCGCTGACGAAGGCCGTCCTGCCGGTGAGGTCGATCAGCATGGTTCCACCCCTACCCGGCACTGGAACGACGGCTCGCCGGGGCGGGGCGGCGAGGCCCGATCCACGGCGAAAGTTTCCCGCCCGTTTCCGGTGGTCGTTTCCGGTGGTCTGCGGAACGACCGACGGAGCGATCGGCGGAGCGGTCGGCGGAGCGGTCGGCGGAGGCGTTTTGTTGTGGACGCTTCGTGAGCCCCCGCCCGGCGGGCCGGCTACGCCTGCTGGACGTGTAGGGCCTCTGACGGCGTCTCGATCATCGTCGCCGTTGGATCGTCGAGGTCGCGGCAGCGAAATAGAACACGTTCTTGCCAACCGGATGTCGGTCGAGCATGCTGTGACGCATGGATCTGACCACGCTCGAAGAGATCCGCCAGGCCAAGTACCGCTACCTGCGCTGCCTGGACCTCAAGCTCTGGGACGACTTCACCGACGCCTTCACCGAGGACGCCGTGGCGGAGTACGACGCCCCCGTGCTCCGCGACACCCTGCGCCTGGTCGGGCGGGACGCCATCGTCGGCTACATGCGCGCCAACCTCGGGCCGGGGATGATCACGTCACACCTCGTCAGCCACCCCGAGATCGAGGTGGACGGCGACCACGCCACGGGCACCTGGTGCCTCGACGACACCGTCATCGTCACGGCGCACCGCCTGCTGATCCGTGGGTCCGCCTACTACTCGGACACCTACCGGCGCTGCCCCGACGGCCGGTGGCGGATCAGCGGCACCGGCCACCGGCGGACGTACGAACTCACCGTGTCCTTCGACGACCTGCCCAGTCTCAGGCTGACGGGGAACCGCTGGGCGACGCCCACCGCGACCTGACCGGCGCCGCGCCGCCGAGCTCGGCGGTGACGGCGTCGGCGGCCGCGACGAGCTCGGCACCGCGCCGGGCGATCGCGGCCCCGGTGACGGAGGCGCCGACGTGCAGGGTCAGCACCAACTCCTGCCCGCCGTCGGCGTCGTACGTGGGTGCCGCGATCAGGTTGACCGGGTGCCTCCTCCTCGGATTGAGGTCGGCGCCGAGGTAGACGCGCTCCCCCAGGCTCGACACCATCTCGCCCACCAGGGCGCGCACCTCCCGCGGCAGCTCGTACGCGGCGACGCCGGCCATCAGCGAGTGCAGCCGCATGCCGGCCGGCGTGAGGCTCTCCACGAGGTACCCCGACGTACGGCACCGCTCGACGACCGCGCGCAGGTGTTCGCGATCCATCCGCACCGGCAGCGTCGGCTCCTTGGCCAGCCAGCGGTCGAGCTCGGCGTCGGGACCCCACAGCACGTACATCAGGCCGACCGGCGGGGCGAACGGGTAGCGCTCGCCCACCTTGACGGGCGCGGCGTCCGGCGGGGCGACCGCCTCCAGGACCATGATCTCGTCGCCGACGACGGCCGACGCGGTGCATGTGGCGTGATACCGCTCGGCCAGCGGCGCCAGGTGCCGCCGCGCGACGTCACCGGCGACGAAGCTCCGCTGGGCGGCCCGGCCCGCCGCGACGAGAGCGGGGCCGAGGCCGTACGTCAGCGTCCTCGGGTCGCGCACCAGATAGCCGGCCGCGACCAGTTCGGTGACGATGCCGAGACACGTCGGCTTGCTGATGCCGAGCTCGCGGGCGAGCGCGGACAGGCCGAGGCGGCGGCCGCGGGCCGCGACGAGGTGGTCGAGGACGGCGACCACGCGGTTGGTCGGCGGCGAGCGCCGGGTCATCGCCATTGACCACTCCTTAGAACGAGTTCTACTCTCACCTGGAAGAGAACCTACCGCATCGGTACATATTTGTGCCGCGATCCGAGGGGGTCCGGTGGCCACCCAGTCATTCGCCCAGGCGATCGCCGAAGCCGAGCAGATCATCCGCTCGGCGCCACACGTGCGGACCGAGCAGGACCTGGCCGAGGGCCTGGACTACCTCGCCGGCAGCATCAAGGCGTCGCTGCACATGGTCTGGGCCTACGAGCGCGACTTCCCGTTCTTCGCCGCCTCCACCGGGCCGTACACCAAGCTCGGTCTGGATAATCCCGACACCCTCTACTTCCACGCCTACATCCGGGACGACGCCGAGTACGTCGTCACGGGCCGTCGCGGCACCACCGCCGACCTGAGCTTCCAGGTACTCAACGGGGACTACTCACCGTCGCGGTCGCCCGACAGCCTCACGGCGTTCGACGACCGGGACATCGAGATCGCCGCGGACGGCTCCTACGAGCTGCGCTTCGGACCCGCGCGACCGGACGCGGGCCCGAACCATTTCACGCTCGGACCGGGCTCGGCGATGCTGGTGGTACGCGAGGTCTTCAGCGACTGGGGGACAGAACGGCCCGGCGAGATCCGCATCCACCGCGCCGGCACGCTCGGATCCGCTCCCCCGCCGATGCCGGCGGAGAAGATGGCCAGGCGGTACGACGTGGCCGGCAAGATGCTGGTCTCGCGGCTGCGCACCTTCCTCGCCTTCCCGGAGTGGCACTACCTCACGCTGCCGGTCAACACGATGACGGAGCCGCGGCTCACCCCGGGCGGCCTCGCGACGCAGTACTCATCGGTCGGCCACTACGACCTCGACGACGACCAGGTCATGGTGATCACGGTGCCGGCCGCCGTTCGCGCGCAGGCGCCGTACCAGGGCTTCCAGCTCGGCAGCATGTGGTACATCTCCCTGGACTACATCAACCACCAGACCAGCCTCACCGCCGATCAGGCGCGCGTCGACCCGGACGGCAGGATCCGCTACGTCGTCAGCGAGCGCGATCCCGGCCTGGCCAACTGGATCGAGCGCACCGGGCACCGCCGCGGATATCTGCAGATCCGCTGGCAGCGGCTCGCGCGCGAACTCAAGCCGGACGACGGCCCCGAGGTGGAGGTCGTCCCGTTCGACGAGTTGCCGGAGCGGTTGCCCCACTACGAGCGGCAACGGGTGAACCCGCGGGAGTGGGCGGACCGGATCGCCGCACGCCAGGTCGCCGTCGCCAGAAGGATGCTGGGCTGATGTTGCTGGAGAACAAGGTCATCGTCATCTCGGGCGTAGGGCCGGGCCTCGGCCGCGGCCTGGCGCTCCGGTGCGCCGGGGCCGGCGCCGACGTGGTGCTGGCGTCGCGGACCGAGTCGCGGCTGGCCGAGGTGGCCGCGGAGGTCGCGGAGCTCGGCCGCCGCGCGCTGCGGGTACCGACCGACGTCAACGACGAGGCGTCCTGCCTGCGGCTGGTCGAGGCGGCGCTGGAGTCGTACGGCCGGGTCGACGGCCTCGTCAACAACGCCTTCGCGATCCCGCCGCTGACCGATCTGAGCACCGTCGACCTCGACGCGGTACGCGCCGGTTTCGAGACCAACGTGCTCGCCGCGCTGCGGCTGACCCGGCTCCTCACGCCCGCGCTCGCCGAGCGGGGCGGCTCCGTCGTAATGATCAACTCGGCGGTGCTGCGACACTCGCGGCGCACCTTCGGCGCGTACAAGATGGCCAAGGCCAGCCTGCTCGCGCTCGCGCAGAGTCTGGCCACCGAGCTCGGGCCGCGGGGCGTCCGGGTCAACTCCGTCGCGCCCGGCTACATCTGGGCGGACAACCTGAAGTGGTACTTCGACTTCCTCGCCAAGGAACGCGGCGTCACGGCGCAGCAGGTGTACGACGAGACCGCCGCCACGACGGATCTGCGCAAGCTACCAGAACCCGACGAGATCGCCGACGCCGCGGTGTTCCTGCTGTCCCCGCTCGCCCGGGCGGTCACCGGGCAGTGCCTCGACGTCAACTGCGGCGAGTGGCACCACTGACCCCGGGAGGATCCGCGGCGATGACCACAGGACGCGACGGTGTCGGCACGATCGAGGACCTGCACGCCTCGGCCGCGAAGATCACCGGACTGACCGACTTCGGCGAGGACGCCTACCTCGACGGCCTCGAGGTGCTGCTGCGCTCCTACGCCGAGGAGGCGGCGCTCACACCGCGGGGCGCCAAGGCGCAGCGCGCGATCCTGCGCGGCGCGCTGGCCGCCCGGCTGCTGTCGGAGGCGGCGTGGAAGCGGTACCCGCAGCACGCGGACG
Organism: Microtetraspora glauca; assembly: GCA_001570385.1. Lineage (GTDB taxonomy): Bacteria > Actinomycetota > Actinomycetes > Streptosporangiales > Streptosporangiaceae > Microtetraspora > Microtetraspora glauca. Next base: position 93,834 of record BBYL01000023.1, read on the forward strand.
TGCGCGTCGAGCGGCCCATCTTCGTCACCGGCCTGCCCAGGACCGGCACCACCGCGCTGCACCGGCTCCTCACGGCCGACCCGGCGCATCAGGGGCTGGAGGTGTGGCTGACCGAGATGCCGCAGCCGCGCCCGCCACGCGAGACGTGGGCGGACAACCCGCTGTTCCAGGCCGTCCAGTCCGGCTACGAGCGGCACCACGTGAAGAACCCCGAGTTCATGGGCGTGCACTACATGTCGGCCGACATGGTCGAGGAGTGCTGGCAACTGCTGCGCCAGTCGATGCGGTCGATCTCCTTCGAATGCCTCGCCCACCTGCCGACGTACTCCGCCTGGCTGGAGACGCGGGACTGGACGCCGGCCTACCGGCGGCACCGGCGGAACCTGCGGCTGATCGGGCTCCACGACGCCGGGCGGCGCTGGGTGCTGAAGAACCCCAGCCACCTCTTCGCGCTCGACGCGCTGATGGCGGTCTATCCCGACGCGCTGGTCATCCAGACCCACCGTTCCCCGCGTACGGCGATGGCCTCGATGTGCAGCCTCGCCGCCCACGCGACCGAGGGCTGGTCGGAGGTGTTCACCGGAGCGGTGATCGGGCGCGACCAACTGGATCTGTGGAGCCGCGGACTCGAACGGTTCCGCGCCGAGCGGGCGAAGCACGACCCCGCGCGGTTCTTCGACGTCGACTACGACGACTTCGTCCGCGACCCGTTCGGCACTATCGACGCCGTCTACGCCCATTTCGGGCTGCCCCTCGACGCGGCCGCGCGTACGGCCATGGCACGGCTGCACGACGAGAGCCGCTCGGGCGCGGGCCGGCCGGCGCATCGGTACGAGCTGTCGGACTTCGGCCTGACCGGCGAGGAGATCGACGAGCGGTTCGCCGACTATCTGACGAGCATCGCGCGCTGATCGGGGGACACACCGGCCGTTCCCCTCGCCGGGGCCCTCCCGGACAGCCCGGAGGGCCCCGGCGGCTCGCGCCGCCGGGGCCCGGTGGGACATCATCCTCTCGTGTTACGGGGCGTCGTACCCCAGGGTGTAGGCGCCGCTGCCGCTGTACGCGTAGACGCGGTAGCGGTAGTAGCCGGCGGTGCCGCTGTAGGTGAAGGACTCATCCGGTCCCGACGTGGTGCCGCTGGCCACGTTCGTCCAGAGGCCCAGGCTGTTCCGCTTCTGCAGGTACAGGTCGAAGTCGGCGCCGGTCGGCCCGTCCAGGCAGGCCGTGTGCGTCCCCGAGGTGGTGACCTGGAAACCGGAGCTGCTCGGCTGGTAGACGCTGGACCCCGAGCTCAGGGTGCCGGTGGCGGTGTGCTGCTTCCCGCCACACGCGCTGGTGCCGCCGGTGACGGTCAGGGTGAAGGTCGCGGTGTGGGTGGCCGATCCGCCGGTGCCGGTCACCGTGACCGGGTAGGCGCCCGTCGCGGTGGACGCCGTCGTCGCGATGGTCATCGTCGACGAGCTGCCCGAGGTCACCGACGACGGAGAGAAGGAGGCCGTCGCGCCGGTCGGCAGGCCACTCGCCGTGAAGGTGATGCCCTGCGCGGTGCCGGATGTGGTCTGCGTGCCGACCGTCGCGGTCGTCTGCTGTCCGGCCTGGACGGTGGCTGAGGCCGGGGTGAGCGTCATGGAGAAGTCGTTGCCCCCGACGCTGCAGCTCGCGGGCTCGTTCGCGTGCGCCGGCACGCTAACCGCGTTCCACGCCGCCTTGGTCGTGTTGAACTCGGTGCAGGATCCGGGGAACAGCTGGAGCGCGGCCTCCAGGGACGCCTTGCGCGCCAGCGTGTGGGTCCAGGTGGAGGTCTTGCGGTTCAGCACGCCCATGAAGATCTGGCCGGCCTTCTGGATGCCGAGCCCGGTGACCGTGGAGCTGTTGCAGGTCGGGCTGACCGGGTTTCCGTTGGTCGGGTTCGATCCCTCGGCCAGCAGGTAGAACCAGTGGTTCTGGATGGCCGCTCCGGCGTGGACCTCCATCGGGGGGACCGAGGCGGAGTAGCAGTCGGGGTTGCCGGAGATCAGGGACGGCTTGTGCATGTACCTGATCGGCCCGGAGCCGACGAGGTTGACTCCCTCGCCCACGCTGTAGTCCGGGGTGTCGAGGCCCGCGGGCTCGTTGGCGTAGTGCTCGGTCAGGGCGCCGAAGATGTCGCCGGTGGACTCGTTGAGGATGCCCTTCTCGTTGCTGCCGGTCGAACCGCCGGGGGTGTACTGGAAGATGGCGTGGCCGTACTCGTGGGCCACCACGTCGATCGGCGTGGCCTGACGCTGGTTGTCCTGGGAGTGGCCGAAGTTGGTGTAGCTGCCGTTCCAGTACGCGTTGACGTCGGCGAGGCCGACCCTGGCGGGGAAGCCGCCGCCGGTGCCGTCGATACCGTCGCGCGAGAGCCAGTCGCGCAGCATGTCCCATTCCTTGCCGACCGCGAAGAGCGCGTCGACGCAGCCGGTCTCCAGGTCGGTGCCGGAGCCGTTGCCCCAGGCGTCGTCGCTGCCGGTGTAGGTGGAGCCGTTCTGTCCGCCGCAGCGGACGCCGGAGCGGCCGGGGTCGGCCATCGAGAACGTGGTGCCTGAGGTGGTGCCGATCGTGACGGGGTTGCCGTTGTAGTAGCTGTTGCCCTGGCCGGCCATGACCTCGTCCGACTTCTCCACGACCTCGCCGGTCAGCGCGTCGACGAAGACGTGCAGCTTGCTCTCGCGGCCGTCGCGCGTGCCCTCGGCGACGACCTCGTAGGCCAGCCGTCCGGCGCCCTGCGCCATCACGGTCAGCTGCGGCGCCGAGGTCGTGGTGACCTCGGACAGCTGGGCGCGGGCCACCTCCGTCGCCTGGTCGGCGGTGAGCTTGGGAGTGGTGCCGACGCTGAGCGCCTTCTCCTGGGCGACCGACGTGCTCAGCACGCCGCCCTTGGCGTCGGTGACCACGACGAAGTCTCCGCCGTACACCGGCAGTCCGCTGTAGGTGCGTGAGTAGGAGACGTAGTTGAGGCCGCCCTGACCCGCGAGGACCTTGTCGCGGTGGAACCCGTCCTTGGCCGATGGGCGGAGGGCGGGCGGCTTGGCGTCGACCAGTCGGTCGGCGCCGCGTGCGGCCTGGGCGGGGTCGGCGGCCGGAGCCGCGCCCGCCGGGGCGGTGGGGGACAGGGCCACGAGCAGACCCGCGGCAGTGGTGACGAGCGCGAACGCGGCAGTGCGTTTCACACGACGCTCCTTCGCTGTGCGACACATGGGGGGTGCATCACCTGTGAGGTGACTGGGACGAGCGAAGTTTGACCCGGCCTTGACAAAGCTGTCAATAAGCTGGCAAATAATAGTGGAATTTGCGGAAGGAGGCCGTTGGCGCCGAAGTGTTTACGGGTGATTACGGCCATCCGACGGCCGGTATGAATCTCTGCCCACGGGCGCCCCGACCTGCGGACACGCCCGCCCCACCCGCCGACGCGTACGGAAACGCGCAGGTCGGCGGCGGATTCGACGGCGTGGTCAGGTCACCTCGCGGGGACGGCGCGTACGCCGCCGCCCGCGGAGCAGCCGTCCCGCCGGGTGCCTTTACGATGTAGATCAAGCGCCCCGGCGCTGCGGAAAGGGAAGCGGCAAAGCGACCTCGGCGCCGGTCGACGACATTTCACCGCGCCGGAAATCGACACGATGAAAATGTACGTGTTAAAACCCCGGTCAATGCGTTCCGTAACAGAAGGCCGCATTTATGGCCGGAGGGGTCACGCGGATTACGGTCGCGCGGCGCGGGTCACTTCCTCGTCACGAGGATCCCGTCGTCGTCGCTGAACAACTCGGCCCCCGGGACGAAGACGACCCCGCCGAACGTCACCGGGACGTCGCGCTCGCCGGTCCCCTCCTTGGCGCTCTTACGGGGATTGGAACCGAGGGCCTTGATCCCGACGTCGAGCAGGCTCAGGGCGGCGACGTCCCGGACGGCGCCGTTGATCACGACCCCGGACCAGCCGTTGGCGACGGCGAGGCCCGCGATGACGTCGCCCATCAGAGCGGTGTGCAGCGAACCGCCGCCGTCCACCACCAGGACCCGTCCGTCGCCGGGCTCCGACAAGGTGGCCTTGACCAGGAAATTGTCCTGGTGGCAGCGGACGGTGGCGATGACGCCGTGGAAGGCCCGGCGCTTCCCGTACTGCCGGAACTGGAGGTCGCAGGAGTCGAGGTCCGCGCCGCGCTCGTCGTAGAGGTCCGCGGTGGCGATGGTCATCATGGAGCCTTTCGGGGAAGGTCGGGCACTCGTCTGCGGGCGGGCGCCGGCGCCGCCATGGGTGGGCCATGGCCCCGCGTGGCGCCGCCCGGTAGAGGGCATCATGCACCAGACCGACCCCCGCCTTCCCTCCCCCGGTCAGCCGGCCGGCCCGGGGAAATCGGCACCGTGGCCACCAACGAGGTGCCGGCATCGGCCGGGCTCGTGACCTCGATCGTGCCGCCGAGCGCATGGACACGGTCGCTGAGTCCGACAAGCCCCGAACCTTTGCCGGGATCGGCTCCTCCGACGCCGTCGTCGCGGACGGAGATCCGGACACTGGAGTCGCTCACGCTGAGGTCCACGTACACGACGGAGGCGCGGGCGTGTTTGGCCACATTGGTCAACGCCTCGGCCACCACGTAGTAGACGGCCACCTCGACGCGCTCCGGCAGTCGCCGGTCGCTCTGAAGGCTGAGCTCCACCGGTACGGCGGCGCGGCGCGAGAGCATCTTCAGCGCCGACCCGAGGCCGCCCTTGGAAAGGATCGCCGGGTGGATACCGCGGGAGAGCTCCTGCAGGTCTTCGAGCACGCCGGTCATGCCGTGAAGCGCATGGGTCAACTGCTCCCTGAGGCCCGTCAGTTCGGGCGGCACGCCGGCCTCGGCGGCCCGCAGTTCGAGCCCGACCGACACGAGGCGCTGCTGGGCTCCGTCATGGAGATCCCGCTCGATCCGGCGCCGGGTGTCGTCGGCGGCGGCGATGACGCGGGCGCGGGAGGCGGCCAGCTCGTCCCGGGCCTCCGCGTTGGAGACAGCGGTCGCGACGAGTTCGGTGAAGTCGAGCATGCGGCCGCAGGTGTCGTCGGGCGTCGGCTCCGGGCACAGGAAGAAGGCCACGATGAAGCCCCAGAGAGACGCCTCGACGACGATGGGGGTGCCTACGGACGACGTGATCCCCTGCCTCATGATCCACTCGGACATCTCTCCGCGAGCACTGTCGTGGTCCATCACGCGCGCCGTCCGCCTGGTCCGCTGCACCAGATCCGCGACGCTCCCCTCCTCGATCGGCCAGCGCGAGCCGACGGACGGCATGAACTCGGGTCCGCGATCACTCCACGAGCCCACCACGACCACCGTCCGGTCAGGCTCGTAGCGGGCGATCGCCGTACAGTCGGCCTTGAGGATGAGGCCGATCTCGGTGGCGACCGAGCCGAACAGCTCCGGCGCGGAGACACCGCGCGCGACCAGCGTCGCGACCCGGCGGAGCGCGGCCTGCTCCGTCGCGACGCGGGCCAGTTCGTCGCGGCTCGCCTCACGATCGAGCGCCGCGCGTAGCAGCGCCTCCAACGCGGGGGCCACCTGGTCACTCAGCCGCTTCACCGTCTCCTCCGGGACTCCCTCTGGGACGAGGAGGCCGCCCAGCGGCGTGGCGCCATCCCGTAGGGGCAGCACCTTGTGGCCCTCGCCGGGGACCGCTCCCTGCTTGATCGAAAGGCCGGGCACGCCCAATGCCTCCGCGAGGCGCTGTGAGGCCGTCGGCAGCGCCGAGCGCAAGTGGTCGGCGCTGAGCAGGAGCCGCGCCAGTTCGGCGGCGAGATCGGCCTCACCGCGTCGTTCCTCGGCCTGGACGGCGAGTGACCGCAGCGTGAGGGTGAGCCAGCTGGTCAGCAGTGAGACGAGGACGAACAGCGGGAGCGGCGTGTCCTCCCAAGTGAAGGTCCCGAGCGGCGGCGTGTGGAAGTAGTCGAAGGCGAGGCCGCTGGCGATCGCGGTCACCGTGCCCAGCCACAGGCCCCAGAGAGTCGAGACCACCAGGACACCGACCAGGCTCGCCGCGACCTCGCACTGACCGGTAGGCCCGGCGAGGCACTCGCCCGGATCATCCACACGGAGGGAACATCCCTTTTCGGTCACATCATAATGCGATTTCCGGAACATCGACGAGGCCATCCCACTGACCGCACCCTCCCTCCGGCACCGCGGCCGGTGGAATGTCAGAGGCTCGTCGGCATGGACGTGAAACGGAGGCGCGAGGCACGCCGCGGGTCGGCCGGGATCACCCCGCGTCCATCGTCAGAACGTGAAAGCCGGTCGGATGACCCCGGCGAGCGGGATTCTCCCGGGCGGGAACGGACCGGCCCCGGAATGTCGGTGCCGCCTGGCAGAGTTCCGCCCGTGGCCCAACCATTGAAAGCGATGATCAATGACGAGTCCGTGGCGCTGCTCGCCGACGGCGTGGCGGCGTCCTGGGCGTCCTTCCCGCACGATCGTTTCGTGTCGGCGGCGACCGCGGGGCTCGACGAGCTGGAGCTCAAGGACCGTGTCCGCCATGTCTCATCGGCGCTGCACGAGGCGCTGGCGCTGCCGTTCCCCCAGGCGGCCGAGGTTCTGCGGGAGACGGTGAACCGGGTCCGGCTCGACATGTGGAGCGGCTGGCCGGCCACCGACTACGTGGGAAGGCACGGGCTCGACCATCTCGACGAGGCGATGGCCACGATCGCCGTGCTGACGCCCTATTCGACCGGCGAGTTCGCGGTACGGCCCTACCTGGACCGATACCGGGACGACGCCTTGAAGATCATGCACGGCTGGGCCGAGTCCGCCGACGAGCACCTGCGGCGGCTCGCCTCCGAGGGGTCGCGTCCCCGGCTCCCCTGGGGCTCACGCGTGCGGTGGCTGATGGAGCCGGGGCCGACCCTGCCGATCCTTGACCTGCTGCGCGAGGATCCCAGCGAGTACGTGCGCCGCTCGGTGGCCAACCACGTCAACGATCTCTCCAAGGACCATCCCGAAACCGCGGTCCGGCTGCTCGACCGCTGGCGTACCGAAGGCGGCTCACACGTCGAGAGGGTGCTGCGCCACGCGGTACGCGGACTGCTGCGCGCCGGACATCCGGGCGCGCTGCACCTGGTGGGAGCCACTCCGGGCAGCGGATCCGTCGACGCGCTCGTCCTGGAGACGGAGCAGGTGGCCGTGGGCGGGCTGCTGCGGTTCACCGCCACCCTCGTCGCCGAGTCCTCCGGCCCGCTCGTCCTCAGATACGCGGTGCGTCGCGACGGCTCCCGGCGGGTCTTTCACCTCGGCGAGCGGACGGCCACCGGCTCCGGACAGACGTTCACGGTGACGAAATCCCACTCGTTCCGGCCCGTCACGACCAGGAGCGAGCCTCCCGGACCCCGCCTCCTGGAGATCGTCATCAACGGCGCCGTCCGGGCGAGCATCCCCTTCACCCTGATCGGAGGCTGACTCCCCCGCCATCGGGCCACACGCGCGGCCGGGCGGACCCGCAACGGCTGGTCCACCGAGAACTACACCGCCGGCTTGTCCGGGCGGCCGTCGAGCGCGGCGCGATCGTCGGCGGCGCGGGCGAGGGGCGGATCGCCTCGGCCATCCGGGCCGACAACGCTCCCGCCGCGCCGCCGTCGGCTACGCGTTCACGGGTTCGGGGTGGGTGTAGCGGTCCCGCCCCGCCCAGAGCGCGACGCACGCCTGCGCGAGCGCGAGCACGGCGATGAGGACGAGCACGGGGGTCCAGGAGCCGCTGCTGTCGGCGAGCCATCCGGCGGCGATCGGGCCGGTGGCGGCGAGCAGGTAGCCCACCGACTGGGCCATGCCCGACAGCTTCGCGGTGTGCAGGAAGGTCCGGGTGCGCAGGCCGATGAGGGCGAGGGCGACGACGATGGAGCCGCCGGAGCTGATCCCCGCGATGACGGCCCACACCGGGCTCCAGCCGGGGGCCCACAGCATGCCGGCCATCGCGGCCGCCATCGGGACGCTGACCAGCGCACCGACCGCGCGCTGGTCCGCTCTGCGGCCCATGACGGCGGTCACCGCCAGCCCCGAGACGATGCCGACGGCCTGGAAGAGGAAGAGGTACCAACCGGCCGCGCCCGCGTTCACGCCTCGCGCCGTCTCGATCGTGGGCAGCCAGGTGACCATGAGGTAGAAGGCCGTGGACTGCAGGCCCATGAACAACGTCACCTGCCACGCGATCGCCGACCTCCAGACCGGCCTTTCCCGTGTGGCCGGAGCGTCCGGAGCTGCCGCCGCGGCCGTGGCGGCGGCCGCTCGGGCGCGCGTACCGCGCATCCGCAGCGCCCAGACTGCCGCGGCCACGACCGCGGGGCCGGCCCAGACGGCCAGTGACCACCGCCAGCCGTCCCCGGTCGCCACGGCGATCGGGACGGCGACGCCTGACGCGAGGGCCGCGAAGCCGGTCATGACGGACGTGTAGCCGCCGGTGACCCGCGAGACGGCGCCGGGATGGTCGCGTTTGACGATCGAAGGGACGAGCACGTTGCCGACGGCGATCGCCGCGCCGACCAGGGCGGTTCCGGCCCACAGCCAGGCGGCGCCGGGGAGCGAGCGGACGACGATGCCGGCCGCCAGCGCGGCCAGCGCCCACAGGACCACGCGTTCCGCGCCGAAGCGCTGGCCGGGCACGTGGACGAGGGGGGACAGGACGGCGAAGGCCAACAGCGGAAGCGCGCCGAGCACGCCGAGCGCGGTGGTGCCCAGACCCGTGTCGGCGCCGATCATGTCGAGGACCGGACCGACGGAGGTCAGGGCCGGGCGCAGGCAACCGGCCACGAGCAGGACGGCCACGAGCTTCAGAGCCGCGTGCCCGGTGCCGGAGCGGCCCGTGCCCGAGCGGCCCGTATCGGGATGGCCCGTGCCGGAGGGGTCGGGCGCGGAAGCGGTCGAGCCGGCGGAGACGCGGGAGGTCACGACGGCTCCCCGGAGACGGCGCTGAGGAACTCGACCTCCCGGAACAGTTCGGCGGCGCAGACGCCCGCCCGGTCGGCGCTGCCCGCCTCGACGGCGTCCGCGAGCGCCTCGTGGAGCGCGCCCAGCTGGGGGTCCTCGGGAAGCGACGTGGTCCGCCGGATGGAGGCGACCATGCTCTCGTTGACCGCCTCGTACAGCCGCAGGAGCAGGGAGTTGCCGCCGGCGCGCATCAGCGTGCGGTGGAAGGCGGCGTCCGCCTCCACGTAGGCGTCCACGTCCCGGGCGGCGTCGGCCGTGGCGCGGTCGGCCAGCGTGCGGCGCAACGCGCGGATGTCCTCTTCGGTGCGATGGCGGGCGGCCCGGACCGCGGCGGCGGTCTCCAGGATGGACCGCACGTCCAGGGTGTCCCCCAGCTCGTCGCCTCGCTGATCGCGGGTGAGGATGGCCGCGAGTTCGTCCTTGGCGCGTACGTAGGTGCCGTCGCCGACGCGCGGCTCCAGCAGGCCCGCCATGCTCAGTGCCCGCAGGGCCTCACGGACGGTCCCGCGGCTGACGCCGAGGTCGGATGCCAGCTGGTTCTCGCCCGGGATCCTGGATCCGATCGGCCAGGTTCCGTCGTCGATCAGGGTCCGGAACCGCTCGCAGAGCTGCATGACCAGCGGCTCCTGCCGCACCGGTGCCGTCATCCGTGGCAACGCCGCTCCCCCCTCCGTATAGATGTCCGACATTTGTACGCAGTGTATCCGACGAATCGAGCAAGCCCTCGGCGGCCATGAAGGGGGCGGCCTGTATCCTTCATGCATCTATCTTGTATCTATGATTGGGAGGAGCGCGGCGATGGCGGACGCGCGACACGGGGCGGCGACGGCCCCGCTCCCGGCGGCGGACCGGGCGTACGACTTCACCAAGGAGCTCATCGTGAGCGGGCGGCTGCAGGGCGGAACGCTCATCAGCGAGGGTGAGATCGCCGAGCAGGTGGGGGTGAGCCGTACGCCGGTGCGGGAGGCGTTCCTGCGCCTCCAGGCCGAGGAACTGCTCCGGCTCTTCCCGAAGCGTGGGGCGGTGGTCGTGCCACTGGCCCCCGGCGAGGCCGAGGACGTCCTCGAACTGCGCGAGGCGCTGGAGTGCTCGGCGGCACGCCGCCTGCTGCGGCTGGACGACGACGCGCTCGGCCAGGTGGTCGAGCGGCTGCGGGAGACCGTGCGCGCGCAGTCGGGTCCGGCCAGGCGTCTGGACACCGGGGCGTTCGCCCGCGCCGACCAGGCGTTCCACCTGGCGATCGTCGCCGCGTCCGGCAACGGACTGGCCGAGCGGTTCTACGCCTCTCTCGGCGACCGCCAGCTGCGGATGGCGGCGCAGGCCCTGCAGCTTCGGCCCGAGCGGCTGGCGGTGCTGGTCAGGGAACACGGAGCGCTGGCCGACGCCATCGCCGGCCGTGACATCGCGCGGTTCGAGGAGTCGCTGCGTGCCCACCTCGACGCCACCCACCGCGCGTTGGCGGGCCGGCGGCCGTAGGCGACGCCACCACGAGGCGACGGGGAAGACGACGGGCGACGAGATATGAAGAGCACGATCCACGACCGCGCGCGCATCGCGACCGCGACCGGCCCCGCGAGCGCGCCCGCCCGGCGTTGGTGGCTCGCGGCGGCGGCGATGTTCGGCTGCGGATGGGGCGGCAACCAGTTCACCCCGCTGCTGCTGATGTACCGGCGGGCCGGCGGCTATTCGGAGGTGACCGTCGACGCCTTCCTCGCGGCGTACGTCGTGGGCCTGGTCCCGGGACTGCTGGTGGCAGGAGCGATGTCCGACCGCTACGGGCGCAGGCCGTTGATGCTGGCCGGGACGGCGCTGTCGGTGCTGGCGAGCGTCGTCCTGACGGCCGGGGCGGCGGGCGAGACGTTCATCTACGCCGGGCGGCTGCTGACCGGGGTCGGCGTCGGCGTCGCCATGACGGTGGGCACGAGCTGGGTGAAGGAGCTCTCACAGGCCCCGTTCGATCCGATGGCGGACGCCGGAGCAGGGGCCAGGCGCGCCTCGCTGTCGCTCACCGCGGGCTTCGGGCTCGGCGCCGGGGTGGCGGGTGTGCTGGCGCAGTGGGGACCGTGGCCCATGGTGACGCCCTACCTGGTGCACATGGCGGTCGCCCTGCCCGCGCTGGCCGGCCTGGCCCGGGTGCCGGAGACCCGCCCGCGTGCGGACCCGGCCGGAGGCCGCCGGAGCCTGCGGGCGGACCTGCGGGTGCCGTCCGCCGGGCACCGCCGGTTCCTGTGGGTCGTGGTGCCGATGGCGCCCTGGGTGTTCGGCGCGGCGGGTGTGGCCTACGCGGTGACACCACAACTGGTCGCGGGCCGCGTCGGCCACTGGGGCCTCGCCTACGCCACGCTCCTGACCGTGCTCACGCTCGGCGCGGGAGTCGCGGTCCAGCCACTGGCCAAGAAGCTGGCCGGGCGCTCCACCGCCCGGCCCGTCCTGACGGCGATGGCGCTCATGACGGCCGGTATGGCGGTGGCCGCCTCGACCGCCGCCGCGCGGTCGCCATGGCTGGGGTCGGCCGGAGCGGTGGTGCTGGGCGCGGCCTACGGCATCGCCGTCGTCTCCGGCCTGCTGGAGGTGCAGCGCATCGCCACCCCTGAGGATCTGGCCGGGCTGACCGGCGTCTACTACGCCATCACCTACACGGGCTTCCTCGTGCCCGCTGTTCTGGCGGCGCTGTCCGCGGTGACCTCGTACACGGCGATGCTCGCGGCCGTGACCCTCCTGGCGTCGGGTTGCCTCGCGTTGATCGCGGTGGCGCTGCGAGTCCTCGGCCCCGGATCGAGTCGGGAGCGGGTGTCCCGTACCGGTTGACGTCCGGCGAGTGGGCGGCTCCGGGGCCGGGCCGCCCTACCGCGCCGCCTCCCGGCGGCGCATCCTGACAGGAGGGGAACGAACCCGGGGAAGCGGGCGGACAGTGGCTCGCCCGCCGCCCACGAGTGGGATGGAAGGGAGCCGACATGCGCGACGAGGACGGCCTCGGCGGCGTGACCGGCGCGCCGCGCGCGGGCGAGCGGGGAGCACGGGCCTTCCTCTCGACCCCAATGCTCGTGGCCTGGCTCCTGGGACTCACCGCGGTCATCGTCGTGCTCGACATCGCCACAGGAGCCGGCATACGGCTGGCCCCGGTGCTCATCTTCCTTCCCGCCTTCATCGCGGGCGTCGGCACGGTGCGGCAGACCGTGGCGGCGTCGGTGTGGGTGAGCCTCGTGGTCTTGGGCTCCGCCTTCTACATCCGCGGCAGTTTCACCGACAGCCTGATCGCGATGGTCTTCACCGCGGGTTTCGGCGCGCTGAGCGTCATCGGCTGCCGGTACCGGATACACCGGGACGAGGAGGTCACCCGGCTGCGCTCCGCCGCCGCGGCCCTGCAACGGCAACTGCTCCGCCCACTCCCCGTACGCACGGAACAGGTCGTGGTCGACGGTGCCTACCAGCCGGTCGAGGAGGACAGCATGGTCGGCGGTGACATCTACGAGGTGGCGGCGTCGCCGTACGGAACCCGAGTGCTGATCGCCGACGTCCAGGGCAAGGGACTGCCCGCGATCGGCACCGCCTTCGCCGTCCTCGGCGCCTTCCGGGAGGTGGCCCACCGCGAACCCGCGCTCACCATGATCGTGGACACGCTGGAGAGCGCGGTCACGCGGCACAACTACTTCGCCATGCAGACGGGCGAGCCGGAACGGTTCGTGACCGCACTCATCATCGACATCGACAGCGGGACGAAGGTGCAGACCGTCAACTGCGGCCACATCCCCCCGTACCTGCTGCGTGCCGGCCACGCGGAGCCGGTGGCCCTGCCCGGCACCGGGGTGCCTCTCGGGCTCGGGCGGCTCTCGCGGGAGCCCCACGTCGTGGAGCGGTTCGCCTTCCCGCACGAGGCGACGCTCCTGCTGTGCACCGACGGCGTCACCGAGGCCCGGGACGGGAACGGCGACTTCTATCCCCTCGGGGCGCGGCTGCGCCGGTGGGCCGACGTGCCGCCGGACCGGCTCGCCGCGACGCTCCGCGCCGATCTGGCCCGTTTCACCGGGGGCAACCCCCGAGACGACATCGCCGTGCTGGTCCTGCACCGCGAGTCCGCGCGCCAGTCCGTCGTCAGAGCGGCCGACCGAGCGGTGCCGCGCGGACGTGTCAACCGGCGGGCCGGGACGACGCCGTGAGCGCCACCGCGGCCTCTCCGGTGTACAGGAGGAAGGTCAGCGTTTCCTGGAAGTACAGCCGGATGTTCGTGGCGTCGTGGGACAGGTAGCCGATCGAGACGTCCTGGCCGATGCGCAGCTCGAAGTCGCCGCCGCGGGTGGACAGCAGGAAAGCCCCGTCGATGGCGGGCGCCCAGACGATCCGGCCGTCCAGCAGCCGGGCGATGTGCTCGTGGATCGGATAGCCGTGGTCGGAGGTCTCGCTCACCGCGGTGTAGGCGTCGGCGCTGAGAGCCAGGGTGTACGGGCCGCCGACGCCCGCCAGCCGGAGAGCGGTCACCGCCCGGCTGACGGCCTCGGGATAGTCGCGCGCCTCGGACGGCAAGGTGATCGCCGGGTTGGAGGAGCCGTCGCGGATGCCGGTGACGCCGGCCGCGGCGTACCCCTCGAAGATCACGCGGTCCTCGGCGAAGGCGATCTTGCGGGCCGCGTCCTTGACGGGCTGCCAGTCCGCGTCCTTGGCTCCGCGCTCGACGTCGTCCACCTGCTGCCGTTCGACCGTGAACGGCACCCGCAGTTCGACGAGGGACCGAGAGCCGCGCGCGTGAGCGACGACGCCCTCGGCGGGAGGGTCGATCGCTTCCAGATGCCCGGTGGCGACCGCCGACAGCTGGACACCGCCGGAGCCGGGGACGTCGACGACGCGGCGGCCGGCCACGTGGCGCTCGAACGTGCGCCGCGCCTCGTCCTCCAGGTCGGCCCAGGCCGCGGCTGAGATCGGGGCCAGTTCACGGTGCAGATTGTTCATCGGGCGCCGCTCCCTTTCAGATCGCCGATCCCCAGGGACCCCTCGGACGGGGGCCGGACATCAGACGCGGATTCGGTGGCTTCCGCCCCCGCGTCGGTCACGGCGTCGGTCACGGCCGTACCGCAGGGCGCGTCGGGCAGGTCGTCGAGGAGGTCGGCGCTCGGGACGAAGAACAGGGTGCCGGTCACCGCGGTGGAGAAGTCCAGGATCCGATCGTGGCTCGCCGGCGGGGCGCCCAGGAACATCCGCTCCAGCATCCGCTCGGTGACCTCCGGCGTGCGGGAGTAGCCGATGAAGTACGTGCCGAACTCGCCGGGCCCTACGGCGCCGAAGGGCATGTTGTCCCGCAGGATCTGCCGCTCGGTGCCGTCAGGGTCGACGATCGTGGTCAGCGCGACATGGGAGTCGGCCGGTTTGACGGCGTCGTCCAGCTCGATGTCGGACAACTTCGTGCGGCCGATCACCCTTTCCTGGGCCTCGACGGGCAGCGCGTTCCACGCCCGCAGATCGTGCAGGTACTTCTGTACGATCACGTAGCTCCCGCCCGCGAAGTCCGGGTCCTCGTCACCGATCAGAACCGCCGCGCCCGCCGCCGGGCCGACCGGGTTCTCGGTCCCGTCGACGAAACCGAGCAGGTCGCGTACGTCGAAGTACTTGAATCCATGGACCTCGTCCTGGACGGTCACCGCGCCGCGCAGCCGATCCATGATCTGGGACGCCAGTCCGAAGCACAGGTCCAGCCGCTGGGCCCGGATGTGGAACAGCAGGTCGCCCGGGGTGCGCACCGCGTGGTGGACGGGGCCGGCGAGCTCGCGGAAGGGATGCAGCCCGGCCGGGCGCGGCCCGCCGAACAGCCGGTCCCACGCCTGCGACCCGATCGCGGCGACACAGCTCAGCGCGCCCTCCGGCGCCCGGAAACCGACGGCCCGCTGCAACGCCGGCACATCGGCCAACACCTCCCGCGCGACCGACTCGCCGCCGGGGTCGACCGTGACCACGAGGAAGATCGCCGCCCTCGTCAGCGGGCTCAGCACCGGCTGCGGGATCGCACCCTGGTCGGGCTCCGCCATCGCCGCCCCCTCCTCACGCGTCGCCTTCGGGGCCGGCCGTGCGCCGAAACCGCGTGGCGCCGCCCCGAGGTTCCGCGGGTCCGGAAAGGACCACCACTCGCCGACTGTACACATGAGACTACTCTGCGTGGCTTTGCTCCACTCCGCGCGGCCTCCCCGTCGCGATGTCCGAGAGGCGGATCCGGCTCACGCCGCCTGGATGTAGTCGCGCTGGTGGGCCGGAACGACGCGCCCGTCGGGCAGCAGCTCTCCGGTGTCGTCGAAGACGATCACACCGTTGCAGAGCAGGCCCCATCCCTGCTCCGGGTGGTAGGCGACAAGGCAGGCGGCATCGTGGTCGACGGCGTCCGCGGACGGGCACGCGGGGATGTGCAGGCACATGATGGTCACTTCGCTTCTGGCCGGTTGTTCCCTGTCCGCTCTCCGGCGCCGACGCGTCGGCCACCGCCTGGAGAGCCGCTGACGGTTCAACCCTGGCACCCGCCGGACCCGCCGTCTGCGCAGGCAGCATGCATTCCGGACCCCTGCCAGCGGCCCCCCGGGCATTCGGGTTAGCTGCAATGCCACGGCGGCGTTGAACTGGGATCCTGGAGCCATGGCGACACGCTGCCTCATCATCGACGACAGCGATCACTTCCTGGTGATCGCGCGCGAATTGCTCCAACGGGAGGGATTCGCCGTCGTCGGCGTGGCCGCGACCGCCGCCGACGCCGTCCTGCGGGTCGACGAGGCCCGCCCCGATGTGGCACTCGTGGACATCGACCTCGGCCAGGAAAGCGGCTTCGACGTCGCGAGGCGGCTTACCGAGTCCTCCCATCCGCCGCAGATCATCCTGATCTCCGCCTACGCCGAGAAGGACTTCATGGAGATGATCGCGGACAGCCCGGCCATCGGATTCCTGCCGAAGTCCGCCCTTTCCGGGACGGCGATCCGCGAGCTCCTGGGCCACCCGCCGGGGCCGCTGGACGGGCCGACCGGACGGGACCGCGACGGCGGGTCGCCGTGACCCGCCGGGCGTTCTAGCGCGCTTCGAGGAAGGCCAGGACGGCGAGCACACGCCGGTGGTCGTCCTCGGTCTCGGGTAGCCGCATCCTCGAGAAGATGCTGTGCACGTGCTTTTCGACGGTGCCCTCGGTGACCCAGAGCTGGCGGCCGATGCCCGCGTTGGAGCGTCCCTCCGCCATCAGGGCGAGCACCTCGCGCTCGCGCTGGGTGAGAAGGTCGAGCGGGTCGTCCCGGCGGCGCGCCGCGAACAGCTCCTTGACGAGGCTCGGGTCCACGACCGAACCGCCGTGCACGATCCGCTCGATCGTCTCGACGAAGTCCGCCACGTCGGTCACCCGGCTCTTGAGCAGGTAGCCGACCCGGTGCCCGGCGGCCAGCAGTTCCATCGCCTGCTCCACCTCGATGTGCGCGGAGAGCAGGAGGATCCCCATGTCGGGGAACTCCTCGCGGATCGTCCGGGCCGCATCGAGCCCCTCGGTCGTGTGGCTGGGCGGCATCCGGATGTCGACGATGACCAGGTCCGGACGGCGGTCGCGGGCGAGCGTGAGGAGTTCCCGGGCGTCGCCCGCCTGGCCCGCGATCTCGAAGCCCGATCGCTCCAGCAGGCTGGCTATCCCCTCGCGGAGCAGCACGTCGTCATCCGCCACCGCTATCCGCGTCGGCCCACCGTTCACGGCTCCGTCGTCCCTTCGGCTCCCGGCCGCCTCATCCGGCACGCGTTACGAGAACGGATGAAGAAAGGCAAGGAGAATCGACCTCGCGGGCGATTCACCAGGTTAATTCCGATCGCCCTGCCAAATCTCTGTCAAGAATGGATTTCCAATACTTCCGCACATGAAACGAGTATATTTGAGTTCATGCGTGCGCGACTGTTGTCGCTTCTGGCGCATCCAACGCGCCCGTCCCTGGGACAGGGAATCATCGTCGCCGCCGCGTGCCTGGCAGTGGAGATCCTCATCGCCCGTATGCTCTGGCAGATAGCCCCCAGCGGTTCTCTCGGCGTAGTTTACCTGCTCGGTATTCTGCTGGTTTCGACCCTGTGGGGCCTGCCGCTCGGAATACTCACCGTGCTCGCCAGCGGCGTCGCCTTCGAATATTTCGACTTTCCGCCCAAGGAAAGTTTCACTCTCCCCGCGGCCTGGGCCGTGTCGCCTCTCCCGATCTTCCTCGTCGTCGGACTGCTGGTCGCCGGGATCGCGTCGATGGCACGATCGCTCGCCGTCGAGGCCGACGAACGCCGACGCGAGGCCGACGAACGCCGGCGCGAGGCCGACCTCGCCGCCGACCTGGCCCACCTCCTTCTGCGCTCGGAGGACTCAAGAGCCGTGCTCCCCGTGGCCTCCGAACGCCTCGCGCGGGCCCTGAGAGTGGACGGCGTGGCGATCGAAGGCGGGGCGGTCGAGGTCGGCGACGATCGCCACGCCCTGCCACTGGGCGGGAACGGTGAACCGCTCGCCACGGTCACGCTTCCCGCCGACGCTCCGGAGGCCGTACGGCGCCGCCTCTCCGAGCGGATCATCCCGTCGTTGGAGGCCCTGCTCCAGACCGCGCGCGACCGCGAGACCATCGCGAGCGCGCTGCAGGCGAGCCGCGACGAGAACCGCAGGATCGCGGAGGAGCAGGCGGCGCTGCGACGGGTCGCGACGCTGGTCGCGCGCGGCATCTCGCCGACCGAGCTGTTCAACAGGGTCGCCCAGGAGGTTTGCATGATCCTCGGCGCGGACCGCGTGGCGATCGGCCGCTACGACACCGGCCGCATGACGGTGGTGGGCTCATGGAGCCTCCGGTACGGCACGGCGTCCGGGCTGCCCATCGGCTCACAGTGGCCGCTGGAGGAACCGAGCGTCTCCGCCCGGGTGCGCCGCATCTTGCGGCCGGCCCGCGTCTCGGACTACGGCACGGGCATGGGCAAGATCTCGGAGTGGGCGCGCGATCAGGGGGTCACCGTTTCCGTGGGCTGTCCCATCCTCGTCGAGGCCCGGCTCTGGGGCGTGGTGATCGCGTTCTCCGTCGATCCGGAGCCGACGCTCCGATGCGCCGAGGAACGCATGCGGGACTTCACCGACCTGGTCGCCACGGCGATCTCCAACGCCCAGGTCCGCGCGGACCTCGCGGCGTCCCGCGCCCGTGTCGTCGCGGCCTCCGACGAGAGCCGGCGTCGCATCGAGCGGAACCTGCACGACGGAGCCCAGCAACAGCTGGTCTCGCTGGCGCTGGAGCTGCGCGCGGCGGAGGCCGGCATGCCGCCCGAGCAGTCAGACGCCAGGAAGCGGCTGACGCACGCGCTCAACGGTCTCACGGGCGTCATGGAGGACCTGCAGGAGCTTTCCCGGGGCATTCACCCGGCCATCCTCACCAACGGTGGTGTCGGCCCCGCGCTGAGGATGCTCGCCCGCCGCTCGGCCATACCCGTCGAACTCGACATCCGGAGCGAGCTGCGCCTGCCGGAGCGCGTGGAGGTGGCCGTGTACTACGTGACCGCGGAGACGCTGACCAACGTGGTCAAGCACGCGCGCGCCTCCGTGGCCCGCGTCGCGTTCTGGACCGACGGCGGCGCCGCGCATCTGACGATCGAGGACGACGGTGTCGGCGGGGCCGACCTCGGCTCCGGCTCCGGCCTTCTCGGCATCAGCGACCGGGTGGAGGCGCTCGACGGGACGGTGACCGTCATCAGCCCCGCGGGCGCCGGTACCACGCTGTCGGTCACGATCCCCCTCACCACCTGATCCTCCACACCACCTGACGGCCGCGCGCCGCCGGACCCGAGTCCATCGCGTCGGGCGTTACCTGCCTTCACCGGGAAGCGGGAGGCGCAGGACGAAGCAGGCTCCCGCCGCCGAGTCCGCCACCTCCACGGTTCCGCTGTGTGCGTGCGCGACGGCGCGGACGATCGCGAGGCCCAGCCCGGAACCTCCATGATCGCGGCAGCGAGCCGTGTCCAGCCGGCTGAAACGCTCGAAGATCCGATCCCGGTCGGCCGGCGCGATGCCCCGCCCGTCATCCGTCACGATCAGCTCGGCGTATCGCCCGTTCCTGCGCACTTCGACCCGCACCGTACGGCTGGCGTGCCGCTGCGCGTTGTCCAGAAGGTTCCTGACGACGCGGCGGAACTCGTCGGCGACGACGTGGAACACCAGCCCGGGCGAAAGCAGCAGCCGGACGGGGATGCCGTCCGCGCGCATGGACACCTCGTCCCGTACCAACTCGGCGAGATCGACCCTCGACCACTCCTCCGGCGGAGTCGTCCCCACCCTGGCCAGCACGAGCAGGTCGTGCACGATGGTCTGAAGCCGGTCGATGTCCCGCAGCGCGCGGCCGAGAACCTCGTCCAGATCGCCCTCACCCGGGTGCAGCCGAGCCTCCTCCAGCTGCGCTCGTAGCCCCGCGATCGGGGTGAGCAACTCGTGTGAGGCGTCAGCCACGAACTGCCGCTGCTGGGAGAGCAAACGAATCATCCCTCTCGTGAGATTCTCCTGCAGGTCTGTCGGGTGAGTGGGTGCGCCTGGCGCCGCGGCGCGTCGTTCACGGGCCTTTCCCGCGCGCTTCGACGGCCCGCAGCCAGTGAGATCTACCTTCGCCGTCCAGGATGGCGTACGACCGACCCGCCGTCTCCCCGGACAGCCCCCATCCCGGCCCCATGCCAGCCTCCGCCCGGCCTTACGGCTAGCTGGAGTGCCATGTGCCGGCACATGACCGTCACCTCGCTCCTCTTCCGACGCCGGAGAGCGCTTCGAGAGCCACCGGCTGCGGCCCGCACACCCGGCCCAGCAGCTCCTCCAGCGAGGAGTTGACATTCTGGGGCCTTTCGAGCATCAGGTTGTGTCCGGTGCTCGGGAGCACGACGAAGTCGGCCGCCGGCAACGTGCCCGCGATCGTCTCGCTGTGCTCGACCGGAGTGACGAGATCGTTCTTGCCGACCAGGATCAGCGTGGCCACGTCGCGCAGCGCGTCCAGCGCCGCCAGCCTGTCATGCGCCATCAAGGTCGCGTAGTAGTCGCCGATCACCTCGATGGGAGTGGAATCGATGATCCGATCAGCGGCCTGCCGCACGGCCGACGGCACGTCCGACGCGAACGAGTACCGCCGCACGAGCAGGTGCAGAAGCTCCGCGAAAGCGAGGTGCCCGTAACCCCTGATGATCGACCGTCCACCCAGCACCTTGAGAAGTCCGGGAACGAGCGGCTGCAGCAGCTTGGCACCGTACGCCGGCAGTCCGAGCGTGATGTGGCCCAGCCCGCCCGCCGAGGTCGAGAGCAGCGCGACCCCCACGACCCTGTCGTGGAACAGATCCGGGTGCGCCTCCGCCAGCGCCATGATCGCCATGCCGCCCATCGAGTGCCCGACCAGCACCACCGGGCCGGACGGGACGACCTCTTCCAGGACCCGGTACAGGTCCCGGCCGAGCTGCGCGATCGTGGCCGACCCCGGCGCGCCACGCCCCGACCGGCCGTGACCGCGCTGGTCGTACAGGACCAACCGGGCCCGATCGGCGAACGCCGTCCGCTGGCCGTTCCAGCAGCCCAGGTGGAGCGCCAGACCGTGGCAGAAGACCATGGTCAGCTCGGCGTCGCTGGAACCGCCCACCTCGACGTAGAGCTCGAGGCCGTCATCGGCCACGACGGCGCGTGCCGTTCCGGCGGGCAGCTCCGCGTCTTCGGGCTGGAACATCCGGGCCGAATCGCATGAAGCATCCGGCAGCTCGTCCGGCAAGCCGTTCGACGAGGTGTTCGACAAGATGTCCGACTCCGACTCCTCGTCCGACGCCTCGTCCGCGTCCGACTCCGCCTCGAGGAGGTCCCGGCGCCTGAGGTCGATGCCACTGATCACGCGAGGGTCGAACCCTCGGATGACGGCGGGGCCGGACACGTCAGGCGACGGTCCGTACAGGCGATTGCTGAGCATTGCCGCGTCCCTCCGCTCGCCGATCACGTTCCTGGGCGATGCCACCGGCCCGTGTCCTCAAGGCCGGTCCGGTGACCTGCTTTCGCTCTCCACGATCCCGTCGGCGACGCCTGCCGTCTGCACCGGCAGCCTCCATCTTCCGGGTATGCCTCCGGCACTCCCCGCCTTCCTGCTAGCTGCAATGAGCCGCCCTCTGACGCCCGCGGAGAGCGGACCGAGACCGAGGATCCCGGCAAGATCACAGAAGCGTTGCATGTCAGAGACGGGGTCACGGGGATTCCGGAAGGTGCCGGAACATTGTCCCCCCGCCTTCCCACAGGAGTCGCCGATGTATCCGCCAGCAGCGCCTCGTCCGCCCCTGCGACCTGTCCGCGGCCTGGCGATGGCGGCCGTCGTCATGCTGGCCGTCGACTCCCTCATGAGCCTGATCGTGATCGTCGTCGACGCGCACCGCGCCGCCCTCATCGACCGGATCATCACCGACTACGATTCCGTCGATCCCGCCGAGGTCGAGTTCAGCGACTGGCTCTATCCCCTGTCCGGGGTGGTGGAGATCGTCGTCTACGTCGGCACCGTCGTCATGTTCCTGGTCTGGTTGTTCCGCGCGCGGGCGAACGCCGAACTGCTGAGCCCGTGGCCGCAGCGGCACACCAAGCCGTGGGTGGTCCTCGGCTGGTTCGTCCCCATCGTGTGCTGGTGGTTCCCCAAGCAGATCGTGGACGACATCTGGAACTCCTCCAAGCCCGACGCCCACGTGTCGCCGCTCGCGACCGCCCGCCGTTCCGGCCTGGTCTCGGCCTGGTGGCTGGCCTGGTTGATCAGTACCTGGGGTTCGAAACTGGTGAGCAGGAGACTGGCATCGGCCGACGACCTGCCGTCCATGCGGGACGCGGCCCGGTTCGACATCGTGACCAGCGGCATGTTCGTCGTCACAGCGGCCCTGGCCGCGCTGGTCATCCTGACGATCAGCCGGCTCCAGGAGGACCGGCGGCGGGCCATGCCGGCGCCTCCGTCGATGGACGGGTCCGGGTTCGTCCACGGATGACCCGCCGGGGTCCCCGTAGTCCACGGCGTGCCCGGCCGGGCGGTTCAGGCGGGCGGGGGCGTGGCGCCGTGACGATCGGTGAAGTCGAGGATCCGCCGCCAGGCGTCCGCGCACGCCTCGCCCCACTGGGCGTACGCGCGGTCGAAGAAGGAGTGCGGAGCGCCCGGATAGGTGTGCGCCTCGTACGGCACCTCGGCCGCGGCGAGTTCGGCCGTGAACCGTTCGAACTCCCGGGCCGGGGTCACCGCGTCGTCTCCCGCGATGAGCAGCAGCGACGGCCGCCGCATCTCGGGAACCACGTCGCGGACCAGCACCGGCCTGCCGTAGAAGCCGATCACACCGGCCAGATCCACCGGGCCGGCGGACAGCCGCCACGACTGGCTGCCGCCGAAGCAGAAGCCCACGGTGAAGGCGGGCCCGGACGCCCCGCGCTCGGCCAGGTGCGTCATCGCCACCGAGACGTCGGCGGCCACGTCCCGCGGGTCCACCTGGGCGATGTGCGGCTGGAACACGAAATCGGCACCGCGCTCGTCGTCATCGGTGGTGCGGCCGAACCAGTCGATCGCCGCGGTCGCGAATCCGGCCTCGGCGAACCGTACGGCGAGGTCACGGTAGTAGGGATGCAGCCCGCGCACGTCGGGCAGCACGATCATCCGGCCCCGTGGCGGCCCGGCGGGCAGTGCGACGTGCGCGGCGAGGCGGCTGCCGTCGGTGGACCTCAGAGTGACGGGCGCGTTCTCGGCGACCGGTCGAGGATCCGGCGGGGCCGGCGGGCGGCTGTCCATGGAGTGGCACATGGTTCCCACTGTGCGATGCCCGCCACGGCGGTTCTCCATCGCCCCCTCTCCTGACGGCCGGGCACGCCGTCGACGGCGAGGAGCCGGGGGCGCTCGGCGTCAGCGGGCGAGCAGGCCGCCGTACAGGATGCTGAGGAAGTGATCGGCGAGCTCCGCGGGGTCGTACCCGCCTCCCGGCTGGTACCAGCGGACCGTGGCCCAGATGCTGTCGCGCATGGACCGGTACAGCAGGTCGACGTCGATGTCGGCCCGGAACGCGCCCGACTCCTGCCCGGCGGCGAGTACCCGCAGCCAGACCTCGTCGTTCTCGTGGCTGTACTTGTTGACGTACTCGAACGCGGCCTGGTGGCTGAGGGCGCCGGATTCCTTCTGGTACAGCGCCACGGCGTGCGGACTGTCATGGATGGTGACGAACGCGTGGAGCACGAGCTCGTCGAGCTTCTCCTTCGGCGTCACGCCCTCGCGCTTCTCGATCTCGGTGAACCTCACCAGGAGCCGGCCGAGGAAGTCCCGCAGGATCTCGTCGAGCATGGCCTCCTTGGAGCTGAAGTGGTGGTAGAGGCTCCCGGAGAGAATGCCCGCGTCCTCCGCGATGTCGCGCACGGTCGTGCGCGCGTATCCCTGGGTCGCGAAGAGACGCGCGGCTATTCCGAGCAACTCGGCCCTGCGGTCGGAACCGCGGGTACCACCGGCGGCATTCCTTGCCGAGCCCGCACCCGATCGCGTAGCCGCCATTAGTGTCCGTCCTTCCGGCAGTGCCTTACCCAGCAAGCACTTGTTTGATCTTGTCTCTAATCTACTCCCTCGTCCGTGGTTCATCGAAGCCGACCTCGTCCCGGGAGTCCTGCTGGTCGAACCAGTCCCATTGCCAGGGCTGGATGGTGCGCAACGGACCGGACAGCAGGACACGTTCCCCGCAGGCGAGATCGGGCGGCGGCTCGGCGGCCGTCCACCCGGGTTCACGCGCGGCGAGCTCGGCGGCGACGCCGAGCGGGTCGGCGTCCAGGTAGGCGAGGGTGACGCGGATCGTGGAGCCAGACAGCGGCTTCAGCGAGCCGTCGGCGCCCTCCACCGTCACCGCCTCGCTGCGGAACGACCAGACACCGGCCACCCCGGGCAGTTCGAGCATCCGCGGGATGCGGACGCGGTCGTACCAGTCGAACAGCGCCTCGGCTTCCGGTCCGCCCGCGTCCTCGACCTCGCTGACGAGCACCTGGATCCCGGTGTGCGGCCGGAAGGGAAGCGCGGCCGCCGAGATGCGCACCCTCGGATGCACGTACCCCCTGACCGGCTGGAAGATCCCCATCAGCGGGCGGGCGGTCCATCGGAGGTCGGGTCGCCGGCCCTGCTGGAGGGTCGTGTCACCCAGCTCCTTCCACTGCCGGATGCTCTGCTTGGCCGGCTCGGCGAACCAGTACATCGCCATGTAGTCGACGTCCCGCAGCCATCCGTCGCCCGTACCGGCCGTGCGGCAGTCCGGCGACCGCACCCAGCGGTCGCCGTGCACGACGCCGGGCAGGGCGAGGTTCTCCGGGCGGTGGTCGAGCTGGTGCCACTCGTTGTAGTCACGGTGCCGGGATGGGTCCGACAACCGGGGGAACGCGAAGAAGACGCGTGTGGCGGTCAGCGGCGTGGTCATTGGCTCGCCTCCTCCATCGGCCGCGTCGAGGGATCGAGGTCCCCCGCGACCATCCGCCGTCCGGTGGCATCGCGCGGCACCGGCACGGGGATGGCGGACAGCAGCCGCTGGGTGTACTCGTGGGTGGGGGAACGGAAGATCTGCGTGACATCGCCCTGCTCGACGATGCGTCCCGAGGCCATCACCAGCACGCGGTCGGCGATGACCTCCACCAGGGCCAGATCGTGGCTGACGAACAGATAGGACAGCCCGAGTTCCTCCTGCAGGTCACGCAGGAGGTTGAGCACCTGGGCCCGGACGGAGACGTCGAGCGCGGCGACGGGTTCGTCGCACACGATGAGGCTCGGATTGAGCGTCAGCGCGCGGGCGATGGCGACCCGCTGCAACTGCCCTCCGGAGAGTTCGGAGGGGTATCTGGCGAGGTACCGGCGGCCGATGCCCACCCGGTCGAGCAGTTCGGCGCCGCGCCGCAGCCGGGCGGCGCGGTCGAGGTCGGTGTGTACGAGCAGCGGCTCGGCGACGGCCTCGGCGATGCTCATCCGGGGGTCCAGGGAGCTGTACGGGTCCTGGAAGATCATCTGCATGCGGCGCCGCAGCCGGCGCATCTCGCGGGAGGAGGCCGCGCGCACGTCGATCCCGTCGAACGTGATCTTCCCGGTGTCCGGTTCGATCAGGCGCAGGACGATCCGGCCCAGGGTCGACTTGCCCGCCCCGGACTCCCCGACCACGGCCAGGCACTCCCCCTTCTCCAGGGTGAAGTCGATGTCCTGGACGGCGGGAGGCCGAGGGGGGCGCCGGCCGAGCAGGCCGCGTCCGGTCGTGAAGGTCTTGGACACTCCCGATACTTCGAGCAGGCTCACGCGACCGTCACTCCCTGCAGTTCGATCTCGCTCGTCCGGAGGCACCGGGCCTCGTTCGCCGGCCCGGCCGGGGTCAGGTCCGGGTGCCGGGAGTCGCACCGGCCGGGTTCGCGATGCGGGCACCGATCGTGGAACCGGCACCCCGCGGGCCAGGAGCCGGGGGCGGGGATGCTGCCGGGGATGGACTCCAGCCGGCGGTCCGACCGGAGGCCGGGCTTGGGGATCGCGGCCAGCAGGCCCGAGGTGTACGGGTGCCGTGGCCGCAGGAAGATGTCCGCCGCGGTGCCCTGCTCGGCGACTTCGCCGGCGTACATGACGATGACCTTCTGGCACAGCTCGGCGACCACCGCGAGATCGTGGCTGACGAAGAGCAGCGACACCCCCGTCTGCTCCTGCAGTTCCCGCAGCAACTGCAGGATCCGTTCCTGCACCGTGACGTCGAGCGCGGTGGTGGGCTCGTCGGCGATCAGCAGCCGGGGGTTGCACGCCATGACCATGGCGATCATCACGCGCTGGCACATGCCGCCGCTGAACGCGTGGGGGTAGTCGTCGACCCGTTCCGCCGCGCGCGGGATCTGGACGAGGTCGAGCATCTCGATCGCCCGCGCCCTGGCGGCCTTGCGGTTGAACCCGAGGTGCCGGCGGACCGACTCCGCGATCTGGTCGCCGACGGTGAAGGCGGGATTGAGGCTGCGGATCGGCTGCTGGAAGATCATCCCCATGCCGGGGCCGCGGAGGCCGCGCCACTCGCGTTCGGGGAGCGCCGTCAGCTCCCGTCCGTCGAAGTGCACCGACCCGCCCGCGACGCGCCCGCCCATGACACCGGTCAGTCCCATCACCGCGAGCGAGGTGACCGTCTTGCCCGAGCCCGACTCGCCGACCAGCGCGACGGATTCGCCCTGGCCCACGGTGAACGACACCTGTTGCACCACCGGTGTCCATCCGCCCGCCGGGTTCGGGAACTCCACCGTCAGGTCCCGTGTCTCGAGCAGCGGCGGGGCCTCCGTCTCCTGCTGTCGCTCCGTCACGTCACTCTCCCTTGCCACGTGCCGACCGGCTGCGCGTCATGCCCTTGCGCACGCCGTCTCCCAGGTAGGTGAAGGCCAGAACGGTGAGGAAGATCATCACACCGGGTGGCCACACGAGATACGGCGCCAGGCCCATGTTCGAGGACGCCGTGGACAGCATCGATCCCCAGCTCGACGCCGGCGCCCGGACGCCGAGGCCCAGGAAGCTCAGGCTCGCCTCCGCCGCGACCGCGGCGCCCAGCGACACGGAGATCACCAGCACGATGGGCGGCATCACGTTGGGCAGTATGTGCCGCACCGCGGTCCGCAGGTTCCCGCAGCCGAGGGCGATGGACGCCTCGATGTACGTCTCGTGCCGCACGTCCATCGTGGTGGCGCGGGCCACCCGGAAGAACCGGGGGGCCATGATCACACCGATGGCCAGCATCGCGTTGGTGATGCCGGGGCCGAGCACCGCCACGATGGTGATGGCCAGCACGAGCGACGGCGCGCTCATCAGCGTGTCCATGATCCTGGTCAGCACCGTGTCCAGCCAGCCGCCCCGGTATCCGGCGGCGACGCCGGGCGGGAGGCCGATCACCAGCGCCACGGCCACCGCCTGCGCCGAGGCCTGCAAC
Organism: Microtetraspora glauca; assembly: GCA_001570385.1. Classification (GTDB taxonomy): domain Bacteria; phylum Actinomycetota; class Actinomycetes; order Streptosporangiales; family Streptosporangiaceae; genus Microtetraspora; species Microtetraspora glauca. The sequence goes on from BBYL01000023.1 coordinate 120,698, forward strand.
GACACCCTGGCGCTGTAGATCAGGCGGCTCAGCACGTCCCTGCCGTAGTCGTCGGTGCCGAGCAGGTGGTCGGCGCTCGGCGGGCGCAGGCGCTGCAACACGTTCTGGACGTTCGGGTCGTACGGCGCGATCAGCGGGGCCAGGACGGCGCCCAGGACGAGCAGGGCCAGGAATCCGCCCGCCACGATCGTGGACTTGCGGCGCAGGATGCCGCGCACGATGCCCGCCTGCGCGGGTTCCTCGTACGGCTCGCCGGGCGCGTCGACGGGGTCGTCCAGCGGGGTGGTGACGTTCTTCATGCGCGCACCTTCGGATTGAAGTAGCCGTAGGAGATGTCGACCAGGAGGTTCACCACTACGACCACGCTGGTGGAGAAGAGGACGAAGCCGAGCAGGACCGGGATGTCCCTGCTGAGCACGCTGTCGACCGCCAGGCTTCCGAGACCGGGCATGTTGTAGATGATCTCGATGGTGACCGAGCCGGCGAGCACCTCGGCGACCCGGAAACCGAGCACCGTCACCACGGGGACGCAGGCGTTCTTCAGCGCGTGCTTGAACAGGACCGCGCTTCGGCTCAGCCCCTTCGCCTGCGCGTTGAGGATGTAGTCCGACTTCAGCTCCTGCCCGAGCGCCGACCGCAGCTGCAGCGTCACCTCGGCGGCGGGAAGCAGGCCGAGGGCGATGCCGGGCAGGACGAGGTGGGACATCCACGGCCACAGCCCCTCCGACAGCGGCACGAACCCGAAGGCGGGGAAGACCTGGAAGGTCACCGCGAACAGCGATGCCAGGACGAGTCCGAACCAGAACGCCGGGATGGCGATCGCGACCGAGGCCAGCCAGTTCACCAGGCGGTCGACGACACCGCCCGGCCGCAGCGACGCCAGGATCGCCATGAGGGTGCCCAGCACGACCGCCATCACCATCGCGAACAGCACCAGGGACATCGTGGTGCCCATCCGCCGGACGATCATGTCCGTCACCGACTGGTCGGACATGAGCGACTGGCCGAGGTCTCCGTGCAGCACGGCGCCCACCCACCGCAGGTAGCGTTCCACGACCGGATCAGACAGGCCCAGCTCTCCCCTGATCGCCGCGATGCGATCCGGGGTCGGATCCTCACCGGCCAGCACGACCGCCGGGTCACCGGGGGCGAGGTCGATGAGGAGGAAGACCAGGAGCGGCACCACGAGCAGCAGTGGGATCGCTGCGAGCAGTCGCTTGCCTGCGTGGCGCAGCATGCTGTGTCCCTTCGACGAGTTACGGAGCGGGTTGCCGGGCGGGTTCGGGGAGGCTTCGGGAGGCTTCGGCGTGGGGCCGGCGCGCGCCTCCGCCTGGACCGTCGGCCCGGCCACGGCGTCACGACGCTCGGCCGCGGAGAGGATTTCGGTCAGAACTTAAACAAGCAATAGCTTGGTCGAAAAACCATATAGGCGAGGCCATGGCTGGTCAATAGACCCTTTCGCCGGGAACCCCCGCGAAACGATCCCTCCAGCCCTCCCACCGGTCGACACCGGCGGGCACGGTCCCGGCCCCCGGCCGATGGCCGCCGTTCGTGCCGTCACACCGGAGAGCCGGAGCGCAGCCGGGGTAACACGTCACGGGCGAGCGAGGCGATGACGCGCTCGCGTTCGGCCACCGGGGCGGCGATCTGGACGAGGACGCGCTCAGCGCCGGCGTCGGCGAACTCCCGAAGCCTGCGCACCACGTCATCCGGAGTGCCGAGCACCAGATAACGATCAGCGAGCGGGGAGAAGTCCTGCGCGTAGGTGGCGCTGACCGCGGCGATCCCCGTCTCACGAGCCCACTCGCCGTCCGGGTCGACGCACGTCCACGCGAAGACGGCGCCCGAGACCGCGTCGCGGGGCCGTCCGGCGGCGTCGGCCGCGTCCCGCACCCGCGCCAGGCTCTCCCGCAACATCCGCGGATCGACCATGTACGGCATCCACACGTCGGCGTACCGCCCGGCCCTGCGGATCGCTCCGTCCTTGCGGCCGCCCAGCCAGATCGGCGGGCCTCCCGGCTGGACCGGCGGGGGCCGCAGCGCCACGTCGCGCAGCGCGAAGGACTCTCCCTCGATGCTGACCCGCTCGCCGCTGAACAGGGCCCGGATCACCCGCAGCCCCTCGTCCAGCCGGCGGAAGCGGGACGCCGGGTCCACCCCGACGGCGGCGAACTCCGCCGGGTACTCCCCGCCCGCGCCGACGCCGAGCTCGAACCGCCCGCCGGACACCCGGTCCAGCGTGGCGGCGAGCTTCGCCGCGAGCGCGGCGGGGTAGAGCGGGAGCAGCGTGATCGAGCTGACCAGGCGGATGCGGCTGGTGGCTCCCGCCGCCGCGGCCAGTTGCACGAAGGCGTTCGGCGTCGGCCCGTGGAAGAACAGATGCTCACCGCAGCCGAGGTAGTCGAAGCCGTACCGCTCCGCCGACCGTGCGTCCCGGACGACGTTGTCGGCGTCACCCGCGATCAGACCGACACGCATGTCACCGCTGTCCCCTCACGCGTTTCCTGGACGGCACCCGCGGCGCCGTCAGCGGGATCCGGCGGGCCGCAGGATCTCCTCCGTGTGTTCTCCCGGGTACGGCGGCGGCAGGGTGAGCCGCGCCGTACTGCGGGAGAACTTGGGCACCGGCGCGGGCTGGACCACACCGGCCAGCTCGACGAACGCCCCTCTGGCCACCATCTGGGGGTCGGTCGTGGCTTCGTCGAGGTCGCGGACCGGGGTCACGCAGGCGTCGAGCTCGCCGAACACCTTCTCCCAGTGGGCGCGGGGCCGGGATCTGAAGATCTCCGCCACGGTCCGCTTGAGCTCGGGCCATGCCGCACTGTCGTACTGCCGCGGCAGGTCGTCCGGAACCAGCCCCAGCGCTTCGAGGAAGCACCGGTAGAACTGCGGCTCGATCGCCCCGACCGCCATGTACTTGCCGTCCGAGGTCTCGTAGACGCCGTAGAAGTGGGAGCCGGAGTCGTAGGCGTTCGTGCCGCGGGCGAGGTTCCAGTCTCCCCTGGCCTTCATGCCCCGGATGGCGATGGTCAGCAGGCTCGCGCCTTCGAGCATCGAGCAGTCGATGATCTGGCCCCGCCCCGACTCGCCGCGCTCCACCAGGGCCGCGAGCACCCCGAATCCGAGGACCATGCCGCCGCCGGCGAAGTCGGCGAGATACATCAGGGGCGGGACCGGTCCGGTCTCGCTCGTGCCGATCGAGTCCAGCACGCCGGACAGGCTGATGAAGTTGATGTCGTGACCGGCGGCCGTGCTTATCGGGCCGTCCTGTCCCCAGCCCGTCATCCGGGCCACCACCAGCCGTGGAAACTCCTCCGTCAGCTTCGCCGGGTCGATTCCCATGCGCTCCAGCACGCCGGGGCGGTACGGGTCGAGCAGCACGTCGGCCTGCTCCAGCAGCCGGGACAGCTCGGATCTCCCGGACGCGGACTTCAGGTCCAGCCGGACAGACCTGCGTCCGCGGTTGATCGGGTTGAGGTGGTGCCGCGGCACCCGCTTCTCCGGCGCGGACGACGACGCGACGCGATCGACGCGGATCACGTCGGCGCCGAGGTCCGCCATCATCATCGCGGCGAACGGCACCGGTCCCAGCCCGGCGAGTTCGATGACCCTGACGCCCTGCAGGGGCCCGCCCGTCATTTCGCGGCCGCCTTCTCCGAACCCTGCCCCGGGTTCTTGTCGTAGGAACGGGGGTCGGTGCTCCACGTGCCCGCGGTGACCCCCTGGGCCCGGAGCTCACGCTTGAGGATCCGCCCCACGGCGTTCTTCGGCAGTTCGTCGCGGAACTCGATGTGGGACGGGCGGGCGTACCGCGGCACGCGCGGCGCGATCCACCCGAACATCTCCTCCGGATCCGGTGCCGCGCCCGCGGCGGGCACGATCGTCACCTTCACCTCGTCCTCGTTGAGCGGCGACGGCACCGCGTGGACCGCGACCTCGCGGACCAGCGGATGCGTGGCGATGATCGCCTCGATCTCGTAGCTGGAGATGTTCTCGCCGCCCTTGCGGATGTAGTCCTTTCCGCGGTCGACGAAGAACAGGTAGCCGTCCTCGTCGAACCTGCCGAAGTCACCCGTGTGGAACCACAGGCCGCGGAACACCTCGAGCGTCTTCTCCGGCTGCCTCCAGTACCCGTTGAACATGATGCTGGGCCGGGTGGGGCGGCAGACGATCTCCCCCGCCGCGCCGGTCGGCAGCGGATTGTCCCGCTCGTCGACGATGCGGACCTCGAAGGAGTCGGTGACGGTTCCGGCCGAGCCGGCTCGGTACGCGTTCGGCGGGGTCGCCGTGATCAGGCACGCCTCGGTCATCCCGTACGCGCCCGAGCCGACCCGTTCGACGCCGTAGCGTTCCCGCCAGGTCTGCGCCAGCTCGGCGGTGACCGGGGAGCCGGAGACGACGCGGAGCCGGCCGTAGGCGTCCCGGCTGGCCTGGCTCTCCTCCGCCCGCGCGATCATGGGCAGCATCGATCCCATGAGGGCCGCCATCGTGGCCTCGGACTCCCGGATGTCCTCCCAGAAGCGGGACACCGAGAACTGTTTCGCCACGCTGATCTCGGAACCGAGCTGCAGCGAGCCGGTGACGTGTCCGATGGCCGCGAGGTGGAACAGCGGCATCGGCGTCCAGAGGCGGTCGTCGGGCCGTCGCTCGAGGTTCTCCCACATCTGCCGCGCCATGTTGGCGATGTATCCGTGGCTGACCATGCAGGCCTTGGACGGCCCGGTCGTTCCGGCCGTGTAGACCAGGTGGCTGGTGCCGTAGGGGTCGATGTCGGCGTGCGCCGCCACCGGCGTACCGGCCGCGACCAGGTCGTCGAAGCGCGACCGGGGCCCCTCACCCTGCCGCGCGTCGTATCCGCCGGTGCCGTCGGGGTCGTGCACGACGAACGGGACGGTGAGACCCGCCAGATGCAGGGACTCGGCCAGCAGTTCGGCGAACTCCTGTTCGGCCACGGCCAGGGCGGGTTCGCTGTCCGCCACCTGGTGGGTCAGGATCGCGCCCCGGTTGTTGGTGTTCAGCGGTACGAGGTAGGCACCGCAGAACGTGGCGGCCCACCAGGTGAGCAACGCGACCCGGCCGTTGCGAGCCATCAGCGCGATGCGGTCGCCCGGCCGGACGAACTCACTCAGGGAGCCCGCGAGTGCGCGCGCCTGGCGATCGAGTTCCTCGATCGTGAAGGGCTCTCGATCGAGGAAGACACGCATCCCGGGGTCGGTCTGCAGTCGCTTCTCCAGTGCGACGGTGACCGGGTCGGCGTTCACGTTCTCGTACTGCGGGCTCAACTGGTCGTCCCTTCCCGAGCCGCCCCCTACGGGGGCAAGGCGCGGTTTGTACTCAATTGCGGTCCGTTCCCGAGTCGCCTCGGGCCACGGGTCGGTTCGTCTTGAGGTCGCCGATCAGGCCGACGGCGCGCGGGACCACCCGGTCGCGCCGTCGGTCAGCGACGTCTCGTCACTTCGTCAGCGCCACGCCGCGGAGGTCCCAGAGGCCGAGGTTCGCCCACGGCACGTTGTCCGCGCCCACCACCTTGTCGTTGTAGATCGCGGCGTTGGTCATGTTGCACAGCGGGATGAACCAGACCTGCTCGAGAGCCTTCCCCCACACCTCGCGGTACTTGGGCGCCCGCTCCTGCTCGGTCAACCGCGGGTCCGCCGCCTCCGTGGTGGTCTTCTTGATCAGCCCGGGGTCGGTCGCCAGACCGTAGCCGCCCAGCAGGTAGTTGTCCACGGTGCCCGCCGGGTCGATCCGCGGGTTGAACGTGTTGGACACCTCGAGCTGGAAGTCCCCGGCGATGAAGCGGGGTTCGAGTTCCGAGTTCGGCACGGGGTTGAGCTCCGCGTCGATACCCGCCTCCGTCATCGCGGCCAGGATGACATTGGCTGGCTGCTCGGTGTTGGTCCCCGCCGCGAAGGAGATGGAGACCTTGGCCCCGCCGACGCTCTGGACCAGCGCCTTGGCCTTGGCGGGGTCGTACGCGTAGGGGTAGGTGTATCCGGGATCGGCCCAGGCGCTGTCCGCGGGGTACAGCGACCGGGTCGCCGTGCACTTCCCGGAGAACAGCGCGGTCACCTGGTTCGGGTCGATGGCGTGGGCGATCGCCTGGCGCACCTCGGGCTTGGCCAGGTCACCGTTGTCGGCGCGCAGCAGCACGCCCAGCACGTTGCGGAACGTCGTCGTGTTCTGCTGCAGGACTCCGGACTTCGCGAGCTGTTCCGCCTGGACCACATCGTTGGCCGAGCTCACGAAGGACAGGTCGGTCTGGCCGGTCTGGACACCCTTCAACCGGGTCGCCGCGTCGGGAACCCGCAGCAGCTCGATCCCGCCGAGCCGACCGGCGGCCGGGTCCCAGTAACTGTCGGCCTTCTTCACCACCACCTTCTCGTTCGGCACGAACTCGGTGACGATGTACGGGCCGGAGCCCGCCGTACCGGGGTTGTTCTTCAGGTCCGCGCCGGCCGCGATCGCCTTCGGCGACACCATCATCCCCGTGTGACCGGTGAAGACGGAGGGCAGCGCGACACCCGTCCCCTTCTTCAGCTTCAGGTGCACGGTGTGGTCGTCGACCACTTCGACGCCGGTGATGTCCTTGAGGTCGGCCTTGATGGTGCTGTCCGGCTGCGTCTGCCCACGCTCGATGTTGACCTTGACCGCTTCGGCGTCGAACGGCGCGCCGTCGTGGAAGGTCACGTCCTTCCTGAGCTTGAGCTCCAGGTAGGAGCCGTCCTTCGCGAAGGACCACTCAGTGGCCAGGCCGGGAATCACGGTGTCCTTGGCGTCCAGCATCAGCAGCCGGTCGTAGGTCAGCGCCAGGTACGGATATCCACCCGGAACGTGCGTCACCGGGTCCAGGTTCTGGATCGGTGCGGACGAGGTGAACTTCAGCACCGCGCTAGGAGAGATGTCCCCGGCCGAGGCCGTACGCCCCGGAGCGGAGGCGGCCCCATCGGTGCCGGAACCACCGCAACCCGCGACGGCGGCCACAGCCGCGGTGGCCAGGGCCAGGCAACGCAGCCTCGTTCTGCCGATGACGCTCATACTCGTCCTTTCGCAAAAATGGTTCGGTTGGCCGGCCGTCGAGGAAGCGGTGTGCACCGGTAGAAGGGCAGGTGTCCCTCACAGGTGCCGATCGCGAGATGTGTCGGCGCAGCTCCGGTGTCGGGATGGCGCGGCGACTCCGGCCCTCACGCGGACGGCACGCCCGTGCGTATGGCCTGTCGCGACGTCAGCCGCTCACTTTTCGATATGTCTGCGCGATGGGCGCTGTCCTGCGCCGGCCACCACACGAATTCCTTCGGTTCGACCCGCCTGAGCCGCAACGGGGGGGAACAAGGTCCGGGGTCGCCGTACCGGATTCGCCAACCTAACAAGCGCTCGGTTGATAAGCTAGCACCAGGCCTCACCATCAATCAATAGTGCGGTGATGATCCTGTCCCGCAGGCGCGAGCACAGCCGTTCACCTGCCGAAAAGCCGCCCACGCGGCCCGCGGCGCGGGTCGCCGTACGGCCCCCGTACACGCGGGAACCGCGGACGCACGCCGGGACCGGCGGGGGCCGGAGCGGCGCTTCCGCCCGGAGGACGGGCCGATCACGCGCCGTCCCGCCGGACCTCGATGAACAGGCCGCGGGCCTCCAGGGTGCGGCGCCCCTCGCACTCGATCCAGCCCTCGGCCACCGCCTTGCGCCCGGAGACCTCCACGATCCGCGAGCGCAACTCCAGCGGCCGGTCGAGCGGCGTCCCGTGCAGGAAGCGCAGTTCAAGGCTGGCGGTGACCGACCGCTTGCCGCGCGCCTGCATCAGGACGCCGAGCATGCAGTCCATCAGACCGGCGCCGAAGCCGCCGTGGAGCAGGTCCGGCGGCCCCTCGTGCAGCGCGTTCGGCGTGAGCCGCGCCATGGCGCCGTCGCCGTCGAGATGGATTTCGAGGGGGATGCCGAGCGGATTGTGCGCGAACAGCGGCCACGAGCCGCCCCGCCCCGCGGCCAAGGCCGCGGCGGGTCCGCCGAACGGCGCGCGGACCACCCTGGTGCGGGTCCGCTTACCGAGCGTCCGGGCGACCTCGGTCAGGGCACGCTCGGCCGCCCGCATCTCATCGACGTCCAGGTCGGTGACGGCGGCGGCGAGCATCACCTCCCGGATGGCGGTGATCAGGTCGATCGATGCCCGCCGTCGCTCAGGCGTCACCTCGGCGAGCACGGTCCCGTGGGCAGGCTCGAACCGCTCAGTCATCCGGATTCCCTTCTCTCGTTGTGCTCCGCACCCGGACGCGAACACGCCGGAACGCACGGCCGGCCGAGGTCCGCCGTCATCGGCGCCGCCTTCGCGTACACCGAGCCGGAGCGTCGGTCCGCGCCTGGATCAGTCGTCCGTGCCGAGCACGATCGCGCTGTGCGGCACGGGCGATCCGCCGGTGACGAGAACGTGCTCGACCGGCTTCGCGGGCTGGTTGGTGGAGGTGCCGCGGATCAGGCGTACGCCTTCGGCGATCCCGTTGACGCCGTGGATATAGCCCTCTCCGAGCTGTCCGCCGTGCGTGTTGACGGGCAACCGGCCGTCGACCTCGAGGTTGCCGTCGGCGACGAAGTCCTTCGCCTCGCCGATGCCGCAGAAGCCGTACTCCTCCAACTGGAGCAGGACCATCGGGGTGAACGCGTCGTAGAGCACGGCGGCGTCGATCCCCTCAGGCCCGAGGCCCGCCTGGCGCCACAGTTGCTCGGCGACCAGGTTGACCTCGGGCAGCCGGTCGATGTCCGCGCGGGAGTAGCTGCTCATCGAGATCTGCTGCGGCCCGACGCCCTGGGCGGCCGCCCTGATCACGGCGGGCGGGTTGGGCAGGTCGCGAGCCCGCTCGGTGCTCACGATGACCAGCGCCTGCCCGCCGTCGCTCTCCTGGCAGCAGTCGAGCAGGTGTAGCGGCTCCGCGATCCAGCGGGAGTTCTGGTGGTCCTCCAGGGTGATGGGGCGCTGGTAGAACCACGCCTTGGGGTTGTTCGCGGCGTGCTTGCGCGAGAGCACGGAGATCCGGCCGAAGTCCTCACTGGTGGCGCCGTACTTGTGCATGTACAGCATCGCCAGGAACGCCTCCTGCTGCGCGGGTGTCAGCAGGCCGTAGGGGTTGATCCAGTTCCGGTACTCCTGGTCGGTGGAAGGGTTGTACGCGAACGGCGGCGGGCCGGCGCCGAAGCGGTGGCCGGACCGCTCGTTGAAGGCGCGGTACACCACGACCACGTCCGCGACGCCCGCCGCCACGGCGAGGGCCGCCTGCTGCACCGGGGCGCAGGCCCCGCCACCGCCGTGCGGGATCCGGCTGAAGAACGAGAGCTGGGGGATGCCGAGCGCGCGGGCGACGGCGATCTCCGGGTTGTTCTCCATGGTGAACAGGGAGAACCCGTCCACCTCCGCCACGTCGATGCCGGCGTCGTCCAGGGCCGCCAGCACGCACTCGCAGGCGAGTTGCCACTCGCTGCGGCCGGAGTTCTTCGAGAACTCGGTCGCGCCGATGCCCGCGATCGCCGCGGCACCGGAGAATCCGGCCCTGGTCACGCTGTGTCTCCTTCCGCCCGCGCCACCGTCACGTCGGTGGTCGCGTGGACTCGTCCTTCGTCGCCGCGGATGGGCGGCACCGTGCCGACCGTGCCGACCGTCCGGTCGTCCCGGTTCAACTCCGGCTCCCTCGGGGGCGCCGGAGCTGGGGCAGGATCTCGCCGTGGGCGTGTTCCGTGAAGCCCACCTCCAGCTCCATGCCGAACTCGAGTTCGTCGCGGTCGACGCCGGCGATGTCGGCGACCAGCCGGATCCCTTCCTCCAGGTCGACGAGGCCGACGGTCAGGGGGTAGTCGAACGCGTCGTCGCGGGGATAGTGGAGGACGGTGTAGCTGTGCAGCGTGCACCGTCGGCTGGACTCCACGGTGTCCCAGTCGAACGAACGGCACTCCGGGCAGACGGGTGCGGGCGGATGGCGCAGGACGTGGCAGTCCGCGCAGCGCTGGATCTCCAGCCGTCCCTCACGTGCGGCCCGGAACCAGAACTCGTTGTCCTGGGTCACCACCAGTCGCGGGACCGCGGTCCGCACGACGGTCTCCTCGTTCATACGACCTTCTCCTTCGGGGCCGAAGCGAACCTGAGGGGCCGGAACCGCTCGTTCGTCAGGGGTTCGCCGCCGACGCCCATGTACGCCTTCGGTCTTCATTTGAGCAAGCGCTTGATCGTGGATGCTAACACCCGCGTCGCGACCGAGAGCAAGAGGGCGTCACCAGGTGATCCGGGCATGCGGCGGCGGTGACCGGTGCCGCGGCCGGACGGGGTCCGCGTCCCGGCCGGACGGGTTCGCGTCTCGGCCGGACGGGTCAGGGAAGCAGCCTGCGCGTGGTCTCGTCGAGGATCCCGAGGGCCTCCTCGACATCGCGTCCCGCCGCCACCCCGACCATCGCGCCCAGGAACAGGCAGCTGAGGATCCGGGACGCCGACTCCAGGTCCTCCTCGGAGTGCCCCTGCGTGTCGCCCGCGCGCAGCGTCTCGCCGATCCATTTGGCACGTTCTGGGCCGAAGCCGACGGTCGCGTCGGTCTCGACCAGGGCGGGGCTGCAGACGACGTACGCGCGGTACATGGCCTGGTAGAGGAGCGGCTTCCGGCTCGCATCCCGCATGACGCGGCGGAACACCTGCACGAGCCGGTCGGCGGGGGTCTCACCGGCGGGCACCCGCTGGCGCAGCGTCTCGGTGGAGCGCACGCCGAGGGTCATCAACGCCTCGACCAGCAGCTGATCCTTGGAGCTGACGTGCTGGTACGCCGTGGGAACCGATACGCCCGCGCGGGCCGCGACCTGGCGGATGGTGACCGCGTCGTACCCGCCCTCCGTCGCCAGGGCGATCGCGGAGTCGATCAGCCGCTCCCTGGTGAGGGCCCTGGCAGGGGACAGGATCCGCTGGACGACCTGGGCCTGAGTTTCCATGCCCGCAGTGTAGTCCCGCGTCAACGCATGGATATACATCTGGTTGACACGTGTCTATTCACGCATCAATACTGACCGACCAGACGCTTGAGGAGTGACATGGATCTTCATGAGACCCCCGCCCAGCAGCGGCTCCGCCGAGAACTGCGGGCCTACTTCGCGACCCTGTTGCCCGCGGACGAGTTGCGCAAGGTACGCGAGGGAGGCGCCGGCGGCGACCGCTTCCGTGAGGTGGTCAGGATGCTCGGTCGCGACGGCTGGCTGGGGGTCGGCTGGCCCACGGAGTACGGCGGGCGTGGACTGACCGCCGAGGAGCAGTTCGTCTTCTACGACGAGATCCAGCGCGCGGGCGTGCCGTTCCCCCTGGTGACGATCAACACCGTGGGGCCGACGCTGATGGAGTTCGGCACCGAGGAGCAGAAGCGGAAGTACCTGCCCGGGATGCTCACCGGGGACATCGTCTTCGCCATCGGCTACACCGAGCCGGAGGCGGGCACCGACCTGGCCTCGCTGAAGACCCGGGCGGTTCCTGACGGCGACGGGTTCGTCGTCGACGGCCAGAAGACCTTCACCACCGGCGGCAACACCGCCGACTACGTCTGGCTGGCCTGCCGTACCGACCCGGACGCGCCCAAGCACAAGGGGATCTCGATCCTGATCGTGCCGTGCGACGACCCGGGCTTCAGCTGGAGTCCGATCAAGACGGTCGGCGGCATGAGCGTCACCGCGACGTACTACTCCGGCATCCGCGTCCCCTCCACCGAGGTGGTGGGCGAGGTGAACAGCGGCTGGAAGCTGATCACCGCCCAGCTCAACCACGAGCGGGTGGCCCTGGCCGCACTCGGCGGCCGGATGATCCAGCTCTGGGAGGAGACCCTCGCCTGGGCCCGGAAGACCGGAGTGGCCGAGCGGCCGTGGGTGGCCCAGGAGTTCGCCCGCACCTACGCCAGGCTCGAGGCGATGCGGCTGATGAACTGGAAGCTCGCGGCCGCCATCACCCGTGGCGACCTGCCCGGAGCGATGGCCGGCGCCGCGAAGGCGTACGGCACCGAGACCCACATCGACGTGCAGCGCACGCTGACCCACATCCTCGGCACGGCCGGGCGGCTGCGTCCGGGCTCCACCGGGGCCGCCCTGGAGGGGCAGCTGGAGCAGATCTCGCGCCAGGGAATCGTGAACACGTTCGGCGGCGGCGTCAACGAGGTCCTGCGCGACATGGTCGCGACGCACGCGCTCGGGATGCCGCGGGTGAAGCGATGACCGCGCGGACCTACGAGGAGCGCCTGGCCGGGTTCGTCGGGCGGACGCTGAACGCGACCAGGTTCGGACCCGACCCGGTGAACGTGCCGATGATCCGCCACTGGGTCGAGGCGATGGACGACGCGAACCCGATCTACCTGGACGAGGCGTCCGCGCGGGCCAACGGCCGCGAGGGTGTGGTCGCGCCGGCGTCGATGACGCAGGCATGGGTGATGCGCGGCTACGCGGCCACGGTGCGTCCCACCGCCGCCGGCACCGGTGAGGTCGACGGCGCGCGGGAGCTCGTCGACCTGCTCGACGAGGGCGGCTACACCTCGGTGGTCGCCACCGACTCCGACTTCGAGTTCGTGCGCGAGCTCCGGCCGGGCGACCGCGTCAGCCTGGAGGAGGTCGTCGAGGACATCTCCGCGGAGAAGCGCACCGGACTCGGCGCCGGCCGATTCGTCACCACGCTGAAGATCTACCGCGACGCGGACGGCGAGGTCGTCGCCACCCAACGCTGGCGGACCCTCCGGTTCCGCCCGGCCCAGCACGATGTCGCGCCAGCGACCCACGAAGGGGAGAACTGATGGACTTCCAGCTCGATCCGGATCTGGCCGCCCTGCAGGCACTGGCCGCCGAGATCCTGGAGGACAAGGCCACGGACGACCGGGTGCACGAGGTCGAACAGAGCGACGGGCGCTTCGACGAGGCGCTGTGGACGGAGTTCGCCCGTGCCGGTCTGCTCGGCGTCGCCCTTCCCGAGGAGTACGGCGGTGCCGGCCTGGGGCTCGCCGCACTCTGCGTCGTCCTGGAGGAGCAGGGCCGCAAGGTCGCGCCGATCCCGCTGTGGCCCGCGGGCGTCGCGGCGATGGCGGTCGCGGCCCACGGGAGTGACAAGCAACGCGCCGGGCTGCTGCCCGGCGCGGCCTCGGGAGAGCTGCGGATCGCGCTCGCCCTGGAGGAGTTCGACGGTGCCCGTCCCGAGCGCCCCGCCTGTACGGCGGCGGCCGAAGGCGACGGCGTCCGGCTCACCGGCGTGAAGGCGGCCGTGCCCACGCCCTCGACGGCCGCCCACGTACTGGTCTCGGCCACCGGCGAGCACGGGCCCGGCCTGTACCTCCTGGACGCCGCCGCTCCCGGCGTGTCCTGGCAGTGGGGCGAGACGACCAGCCGTGACAGGACGGCGAACCTGCTTCTCGACGGCGCCCCCGCGACCCCGCTCGGCGGCGCCTCGGCCCTCACCTGGGTACTCCTGCGCGCCATGGTCGCGGTGTCCGCGGTGCAGATCGGTGTCGCCGAAGGAGGGCTGAGGCTGGGCGCGGCCTACACCTCCGAGCGGATCCAGTTCGGGCGGCCGCTCGGCAGTTTCCAGGCCCTGCAGCACCAGCTGGCCGACTGCTGGATCGACATCGACGCCATGCGGGTGGCGCTCTGGCAGGCGATCAGCGATCTCGACGGCGACGACCCTGCGGCCGAGCGGTCGGTGCGGGTGGCCAAGTGGTGGTCCGCGCAGGGCGGGTTGGACGTCGTGCACCGGGTTCAGCACGTGCACGGCGGCATGGGCGTCGACGTGGATTACCCGGTGCACCGTCATTTCCTGTGGGGCAAGCAGCTGTCCGGGACCCTGGGCGCGCCGGGCACGGTCCTCGCCGACCTGGGCGAGCTCCTCGTGGCCGGGGAGACCGTGTGAGCGGGGCCCGTACGGCGGACGGTGTGAGCGTCGGCGACGAGATGCCCGCCCTGGCGATTCCGCTCACCCGCACCATGATCGTGGCCACCGCCGTCGCGAGCCGGGACTACCAGGACGTGCATCACGACCCCGATCTCGCCGTGGAGCGGGGCTCGAAGGACATCTTCATGAACATCCTGACCACCAACGGTCTCGTCGACCGGTTCGTCACGTCCTGGGCGGGCCCCAGCGCGGTGGTGAAGCGCATCAGAATCCGCCTGGGAGCGCCCAACTACCCCGGCGACACCATGACGCTGACCGGATCGGTCACCGAGGTGGACGGGTCGCTGGTGACGCTCGCCGTACGGGGTGAGAACGGTCTGGGCGTGCACGTCCACGGCGACGTCGTGGTGCTGCTCCCCCACGGGACCGCCTGAGCGGCCCGGGACGGGTGCCGCCGTCACGTTGACGGCTCGGCCGGTCGCCCTCTAGCCTCCCAATCAAGTGCTTGCTTGAGAGGATGCGATGGTGACCGACTTCGCGGGTCTGGCCGGTGTGGCGATCGTCTCGGGAGGGTCCGGCGGCATCGGCCGGGCGATCTGCCTGGGACTGGCGCGGGCCGGCTCGTCCGTGGCCTTCACCTACCGGTCCAACGACGAGGCCGCGGGCCGGCTCACCGCCGAACTCTCCGAACACGGCCAGACCGGCACCGCGACCAGGCTCGACCTCGGCGACGCCGCGGCCACGGCCGCCTTCGTGGAGGAGGTCGCCGACCGGTTCGGCGCGGTGCACACGCTCGTCCACGCGGCGGGCCCGCACGTTCCGATGACCCATCTCTCCCGCGTCACACCGGCGGTGATGCGGGAGCAGGTCGAACAGGACCTCCTGGGGTTCTACAACCTCATCCATCCGACGCTCCCCCACCTGCGGCACTCCAAGGGGTCCGTCGTGGCCGTCACCACGGCCGCCACCACCCGGTACCCCAAGCGCGACGGGCTCTCCTCGGTGCCGAAGGCAGGCATGGAAGCCCTCGCCTGGGCGCTGGCCGCCGAGGAGGGACGGTTCGGCGTACGCGTGAACTGCGTGGGCCCCGGCATGCTCACGGACGGGATGGCGAGCCGTCTGATCGCCTCGCGGGAGCTCGACGAGGTCGCGCTGGACGTGGCGCGCGCGAACATCCCCTTGGGCCGCTTCGGCACCGCCGAGGACATCGCCCAGGCGGTGCTCTTCCTCGCCTCCCATCGAGCCGGCTTCATCAGCGGCCAGAAGATCGATGTCGACGGCGGCTACGGCGTCTGACCGCCGGCGAGGCGCCGCGCCACCGGCTACGTGCCCAGTCTGAGCGTCGTACGCTCGCCGACTCGATGGGCCTCACCCTCACACTCCGCCCGGTGCGGACCCCGGGGCGAGATACGCCCGGTCCACCCGGAGGTCGCGCGACCGATGTGGCCACGGCGCGTGACGGGCGACCAGCCGGGGAACAGTTCCTTCCCGACACGCCGGGCGGCGGCGAGCACGACCGGGGCGATGGGCTCGACCAGGAGGTTGCGCCCGATCGCCGCGATGGCGCCCGCCGGGCCGTCCGGACCGAGGATCGGGGCGGCGACCGCGTTGATCTCGGTGCCTCGCGGGGTTCCGTGGACGACCGACAGCCCGTGACGGCGCCGGGTCTCGTTGAGCTCACGGTGGATCCTGAGGAGGAGCGACGGAGAGGGCTCCCCGATCTCCAGCCGGATCATGGCCTCCACCCGCTCGGTCGGCAGATAGGCCAGCATCGCGCGTCCCGCGGCGGTTCCCAGGGCTGCGTAGCGCGACCCGACCCTGGAGGGGATCGACCGCCCGGCGACGCCGCCGATCTTGTCCACATAGTGCATGCCGAGCCCCTCAAGGACGCCGAGGTGCACCACCGCGCCGGTGACGGCATGCAGATCGTTCAGTGCCACGGCGGCGGCGTTACGCAGATCACTGTGGTCGGCCCGCCGGGCGCTCATGCCGTACACCCGGCTGCCGATCCGGTAGCCGCGCTCATCGTGCTCGAGCCACCGCAGTTCCACGAGTTGGCTCAGGATGCGAAACGCAGTGGAGCGGGGAAGCCCGGTTCGCGTGGTGACATCCCCGAGGAAGAGACACTCGGGCCCTTCCAGGAAAACGTCGAGAATCTCGGTCATCCGCCCGAGCACAGATCGTCGGGAGTCCTCGCGGTCCTTCGCGGCGACGGCGCTCGTATCCGAGGCGTCGGTCTCAAGAAGATTCAAGGCGCACCTCTCTCGCTGCTTTCAATCAACCTAGCAGTTGCTTGGTAATGCGATGCACGAGCCCTCGGTGTTCCCTACGGCAAGGCCCGGGCCGCGGCCATAAGGCCACCTGGGCCATAAGGACACCTGAAGGAGGCCGTAAGGAGCGTCCGGCACTGTGGATCTCGTCGGAAGCGACATACGAGACCCGAGAGAGGGCAGCCACGATGCGGTTCCACCAGTTCGGGGTCGACACCGACGCCGAACAGGCCGAGCGGGCCAAGGCGGGCCGGCTGGAGTTCTTCGACCGCCTGGCCGAGCACCTGGCGGTTCAGGACACGTCGTCGAAGGTCAGCTCGCGGCCGTGGGCGTAGGCGGCGGCGAACGCCTCCTCCCCCAGCGCGTCCCTGGCCCTGCCGGCGATCCGCCGCACCTCGTCCTGCTCGGAGTGGGAGGCCGGGGTGCGGTGCGCCTGCCTGGCCGCGTCCGCCAGGCCGAGCAGCCGGGCGCACTGCTCCGGCGCCGACGTGGCGGCCAGTCCCTCCACGGTGTACGCCGTCGTACGGGGGTCGCCGACCTTCCTCGCGACGGCGAACGCCTCCTGGAACAGCGCGCGGGCACCCTCGGCGTCGCCGCGCGACTCGTGCGCGAAGCCCAGCTCGACCAGGGTGGTGGGCAGGAACAGCGGGGGCTCCCCATCCCGCGGCACCCCGTCGAGCAGGTGGTTCAGATGTTCTTCCGCCAGCTCCAACCGGCCCGCCCGGCGGGCGGAGTAGCCGTATCCCATCCCGGCGAAGACCTGTCCCTCCCGGTAGCCCTGACCGGTGGCCAGGCGCAGCGCCCGGCCGCAGTGCTCCATGGCCTGGTCGTAGTCACCGGTGTTCATGGCCAGCCAGCCGAGCCACGACAGCCGCCGCACGGTGTCCGGCCACAGCCCGAGCTCCTCGGCCGTGCGCAGGCCCTCGGCGAACAGCCGGGTGGCCCACTCGTAATCGCCGCGGATCTCACCGAGCCCGGCGAGCCACTCGGTGGCCTGCAACCGGCCCCATCCGTCGCCCAGCTCCCGGAACAGCTCGGCGCTCTCGCCGCCGTCGCGTTCCAGGGCCTCCAGGTCGCGCAGGGTGAAGGCGTCGCGGGCCCGCCTGCTCAGGGCCGCCGCCACGCCCCACCGGTCGCCGACCTCACGGAACGTCGCCAGCGCGGCGTCGACCAGGGCCCGCGCGGACGGCTCGTCGGTCAGGCCCAGCGCGACGAACCACTGCGCCCTCGCCCGTTCACCGGGATCGGCGATGTCCAGGGCCGGCTCCCAGTCGACGTCCTCACCGAGCAGCAGGGCGAACCCGGCGTGCCAGGCGCGCGCCCGCGCCCGATCAGCGGCGGGCGCGTCGCCCTCGGCGGCCAGCGCCGCCTCCAGCCAGCGCCGCCCCTCGCCGAGCCGGCCACGGAGGAACCAGTACCACGCCAGCGAGTTCACCAGCCGCAGGGCGCCGGCCGCGGAGGCGGCGTCGAGGGCGGCCCGAAGATTCGCGGCCTCGACGTCCAGCCGCCGCATCCAGTGCGCCTGCTCGGCCCCCCGCAGGTGCGACTCGGCCCGTACGGCGAGCGTCACGTAGTAGTCGACGTGCGCCTGCCGAACCGGCTCCGCCTCACCCGCGTCGTCCAGCCTGCGCAGGCAGTAGGCCGCCACCGACTCCAGGAGCCGGTAACGCACCCCCGACGGCCCCTCCACGGCCACCACCAGAGACCGGTCGACCAACCGCGCCAGCATGTGGAGCACGTCGATCCCGGCTTCGGCGCACACCTCCTCGGCCGCCTCCAGCGTGCAGCCGTCGGCGTGCACGGCCAGGCGGCGCAGCACGACCCGTTCAGCGTCGGTGAGGAGCGTCCAGCTCCAGTCGATCATCGCCATCAGGGTCCGCTGGCGCGCCGGGGCCCCGCGCTGGAAGCCGGTCAGCAGCCGGAACCGGTCGTCCAGCCTGGCCACGAGCTCCTGGATCCCGAGCGCCCTGACCCGGGTCGCGGCCAGTTCCAGCGCCAGCGGGATGCCGTCCAGCCTGCGGCAGAGCTGCGCGACCGCGGCGGCGTTCCCGGCGTCGAGTGTGAACCCGCGAGCCGCCGCGGTCGCCCGTGCCATGAACAGCCGCACGGCGTCGGCCTTCGCCACCGTGAGCGGCTCGGACCCCTGCGGCAGTTCCAGCGCGGGCACGCTCCACAGCACCTCGCCGGACACGTTCAGCGGCTCGCGGCTGGTCGCCAGGATCCGCAGTCCGGGCGCGGAACGCAGCAGCACCTCGGCCAGCTTGGCGGCCTGGTCGACCACATGCTCGCAGTTGTCGAGCACCAGCAGCGGCCGCAGGTCACGCAGCGCCTCGACGAGCCGTTCCTGGGAACTCGCGGACTCCTCGCGGATGTCGAGCGCGACGAGCACGGCCTCGGCCAGAGACGGCGTGTGCCGGTCGTAGGGGGCCAGCTCCACCAGCCACACGCCGTCGGGATGCGCGCCGGCCGACTGTCTGGCCACCGCCAGCGCCAGGCTGGTCTTCCCCACGCCTCCCGGTCCGGTGAGGGTGACCAGCCTGCCCACCTCCAGCAGGGCGCGCACCTCGTCCACCGCCCCGCCGCGGCCGATCAGCTCGCCGACCGCGGCGGGCAGGTTCGTCACCGGACGCTCGGCCCTGCCGCTCAGCGCGGGGTCCTGCCGCAGGATCCGCGCGTACAGCTCGGCCAGCTCGGGCGACGGATCCAGCCCCAGTTCGTCGGCGAGCCGCTCGCGCAACTCGCCGTAGGCGGCGAGTGCCTCGCTCTGCCGTCCCGCCCGGTACAGCGCTTTCATCTGCACCGCACGCAACCGCTCCCTGAGAGGATGCTCGGCGACGAACTCGGCGACGTCCACCTGTTCACCCGCCGCCAGCCGTACCTCCGCGAGTTCCTCGACGGCGGCGAGCCGAGCCTCCTCCAGACGCGCGATCACCGGACGGAGGAACGCGAAGTCGGCGAAGTCCGCGAACGCCGCCCCCCGCCACAACCCCAGCGCCTCGGCCGGCCTGCGCTCCTCCACCAGCCGCGCGAAACGTGCGGCGTCCACCGCGTCCTGGCCGACCTCCAGCGCGTAGCCGGGGGCGCGCGAGACCACCAGCGTCTTCCCGCCCGGCTCGGCCTCCTCCAGCGCGCGGCGCAACTGCGAGACCCGCACGTGCAGTGCCGCCGCCGGGTTGCCGGGCGGGTCGTCGCCCCACAGGTCCTCGACCAGCCGGTCGGCGGAGACGACGCGCCCCTCGTGGGCGAGCAGGTCGGCGAGCAGCGCGCGCACCTTCAGGCCGGGGATGGTGACGGCCTCGCCCGCGTCGGTCCACGCCGTCACCGGCCCAAGCACTCCAAAGCGCATACGACCGACCTTAAGGGCGTAAGAAGGATCGCCGAAGCTCGTTTCGGCACGGTGAACCCGTGAACACACCACCTCCGCGGATCGGCGTGATCCCCTCCTCTCGCGGCGAGCGGCGAGATGAAAGGATCGAGTATGTACAACGAACACCTGCTGGCGGGCGCCGCGCGCGGGGACGCCGCCGCCGTCCGTGACGCACTCCGGTCCGGGGCGGACGTCGAGGCCCGCGACGGGCGACGCCGTACGGCACTGTTGCTCGCCGCGGCGGCCGATCACGTCGAGGCGGCCGAAGTGCTGGTCGCGGCGGGCGCGAACCCGAACGCGCCGGACTTCAAGCACGACACACCCTGGCTGGTCACCGGTGTCACCGGCAGCGTGGCGATGCTCAGGACCCTCCTCCCGGCCGGGCCCGACCTGACCGTACGGAACCGCTACGGAGGCGTCTCCCTCATCCCGGCCTGCGAACGCGGGCACGTGGACTACGTCCGCGAGGTGCTGAAGACCGGCATCGATGTCGACCACGTCAACGACCTCGGCTGGACCGGCCTGCTTGAGGCGGTCATCCTCGGCGACGGCGGCGCCCCGTACCAGGAGATCGTCGGCCTGCTCGTCACGGCGGGCGCCGACGTCGACCTCGCCGACCGCGAAGGCGTCACCCCGCTCGGCCACGCCGTCGCCAGGGGCCAGACCGAAGTGGCCGACCTGCTCCGCGCTGCCGGGGCGCACTGACCCGTCCTCGTCCTCCGCCGCGATCGATCCGGTCGTCACCCGCGGCCCCGACCGCCCGCGCGCCTCCAGGCGGCCGGAGCCGGGGCCGCCCGCGCGTTCGGCACGCGTACCGGCCGAGCATCGCCGCATATGCTGGTCGCCATCCTGACCTGCGTCTTCGAATCCGCTTCCGGCGGCCTCGCCGTTCACCGGGGCCGCTCGGGAGGGTTCTGCGGCATCGGGTGCCGGTGGCCGGGGCGGTGACGGTGAGTCGCCCGTCGTCCACCGCTCGCCGTCCACGTGACCTGTGATCAAGGAGTTTCGTGCTTTCCAAGCGTCTCCGCCTCCCCGTCCTCCTCATCGTGGCGACCGGTCTGCTCGGGATCGCCGCGCGGACGCCCGAGGTCACCCGGCAGGACCTGCGCGTCGACGAAGCCCTGGAGACCCTGCGCACTCCCACCCTGACGGCGGTCGCCGACGGCCTCAACGTCGCCTTCGGACCTGTGGTGGGCGTGTGGATCATCGTGTCGCTGGCGGTCACGCTCGCCGTGATGGGGCGCGTTCGTACGGCGGTCCTCGTCACGCTGATGGTCACGATGGGCTGGACCACCAGCTCGATCTTCAAACAGATCATCGCCCGGCCTCGCCCGCCGGTGTCGGGCCAGCTTCTCCACATGATCGGCCATGACAGCTTTCCCAGCGGGCATGTCACCCTGACGCTCTCGCTGGCCATCGCCGCCGGCTTTCTCGCCGCCGGCACCCGCCGGTTCCCGCTCGTCGTGTCCGTGGGCGCCGTTCTCGTGGCCGCCCAGGCCGTCGCTCGCATGTATCTCGGTGTCCACTACCCCACCGATGTCATCGGTTCGATGCTGGCCGCCGGTGCCGGAACCTCGGCCGTCATCGCCCTGAGGAGCGGCATCGACCGCTGGATCGGCCGGACGCCGATCAGCCATGGATCCCCCGGCGCCGCGGACCGACGAGGATCGCGGAACGCGGACGATGGCGCCTGAGAACACTCCGGGAACCGTGCGGGCCCGACCTTTACGTAACCTGAACGCCGCGCGTCAGCGTCACGGGGACACCGAGAGAGCAGGTGATACTGACCGGGTGACGGTCTACCGCGTCCTGGTCGTCGAGGACGACCACGGGCTTCGCGACGTTGTCGCCCGCGGCCTGCGCGAGGAGCACTTCGAGGTGCTCACCGCCGCCGACGGGGCAGCGGCGCTGCGGGCCGTCCAGGACGGGGTGGACGCGGTCGTCCTCGATATCGGCCTGCCGGACTCCGACGGTCGTGATGTGTGCCAGGCGATGCGGGCGTCGGGCGTCGACGTCCCCGTGGTCTTCCTCACCGCCCGCGACAACCTCACCGACCGGCTCTCCGGTTTCTCCGTGGGCGGCGACGACTATCTCGGCAAGCCGTTCCATCTGGCCGAGCTCGCGGCCCGGGTTCGCGCGGCCCTGCGCCGAGCGGGGCGAGAGCCGTCCGTCGAGGTCGAAGGGGTGCGGCTCGACCCGGTCAGGCACCTCCTGGAGGTGGCGGGAGTGCCGGTGGCCCTCACTCCCACCGAGTTCCGGCTGCTGGCCTGCTTGATGGCGTCCCCCGGCGCCGTGGTACGCAGACGGGTGCTGCTGCGCGCGGCCTGGCCCGAGGGAGCCCAGGTCAGTGACAACACCCTGGACCAGTATCTGGCCCGGCTGCGGCGCAAGCTGCGTGAGGTGAACAGCCGGCTGGGCATCGGCACCGTCCGCGGTGTGGGGTACCGCTTCGGATGAGGCGGCTCCGGACGACCACGCCGTGGCGCGTTCCAGGGCCGGGCACGCTACGCGGCCGCCTCGCCCTGCTCGCCCTGATCGCCACAGCGCTCTGGGTCGCCCTGCTCACCGGGGGGTTCAACCTCGCCCTGTCCGCGCGTCTGGGTGACCAGGCCGACGCCCTGTTGCGTACCCGGGCGGCGGCCGTGGCGGCCACCCTGGAGACACGGCCGGACGGCGGCATCGTCGTCCACGAACCGGCGGACGACGGCGCGCTGGACGCGGGCATCTGGATCTACCAGGGCGACCGCGCGATCGAACGGCCCAAGGCACCCCGGGGGCTGCAGCGACAGGCGGATCGGCTCGCGGGACACGGCAAGGTCTTCACGGAGACCGCCGGACCCCACGCGTCGCGGCTCTACGCCCTGGCCGTCCACGCTCCCCACAACCGCGGGCGGCAGGTCGGGACCGTCGTCGCCTCGGTCGGCCTCGACCCGTACCGCAGCATGGCCCGCGCGGCACTCGCCGGCTCGGCGGTCCTCGGACTGTTGCTTCTCGGCGTGGTCTATCTCGTCACCCGCGCGATCGTCGGCCGGGCCCTTCGGCCGGTCGCCGAGATGAGCGCGCAGGCGGCGCGATGGAGCGAGGGCGGCGCCGCCGAGCGGTTCGGCGTGGCGGGCCGTCCGGACGAGCTCGCCTCGCTCGCCGCCAACCTCGACGAACTGCTCGACCGGCTGGCCTCCGTCCTGCGTCACGAGCAGCAGCAGTCCGCCGAACTCTCGCACGAACTGCGGACTCCGTTGGCCCGCATCGTCGCGGAGACCGACTGGCTGACGGCGCGGCGCAGGGACGCGACCGCGCAACGGGCGTCCCACGCCGCGATCGCGTCAGCCGCGGCGACGATGCAGCGGATCTGCGAAACGCTGCTGTCCGAGGCCCGCACGCGATCGGCGTCGGTGCCGGGGCGTTGCGCGTTGCCCGAACTCGCGCGTGATCTCGCTCGACGCTGTGCCGAGGAACATCCGCGGGCGGCTCCCGTCGTCGTTCGTGGCGGCGCCGTGACCGCGGGGGTCGCGGCGAGCGTCGCGGAGCGCATCCTGACCCCGCTGCTGGACAACGCCCGCCGCTACGCCATACGGACGATCACGATCGAATGCGCGCAGGTTCCCGGCGGCGTCGAGGTGGCCGTCGCCGACGACGGGCCGGGGGTTCCCCCGGACGTCGGCCCGGCCGTCTTCGAGCCGGGCCGCCGCGCGCACCCCGCCGACGGGCACGACGGCGCGGGTCTCGGACTCGCCCTCGCGCGGCGCCTCGCCCGAGCGGCCGGCGGTGACATCCACCTGGCCCCGTGCCCGGCGGGTGCGCGATTCGTGGTGAGGCTGCCCGCCGGGTGACACCCCCCGCCCGGTCCGATCCCGTACACCGGCCGCGTCCGGCCGCTGCGGAGTCAGGACCCTCCTGCCGGCTGCCGTACGGATTCGTCCTTCCGGGTGATGCTCAGGTAGACGACCAGGCACAGGATCGTGGCGAGGAAGAGGCCGCTGGTCGTCACCGTGCCCAGGCCGAGACCGCCGTCGTCCTGAGACTGCGACAGGTAGTCACCGATGGAGGCCCCGAAGGGGCGGGTCAGCACGTACGCGATCCAGAATGCCGGGACGGCGCCCAGCCTGAGCCGGAGATGGGTGACGGTCACGATCGCGATCAGCCCGCCGAAGAGGATCGCGCTGACCGCGTAGCCCACGTCCAGCCGCTCTGCCACGAGGTCGCCCGCGGCTGTGCCGAGCGCGAAGGTGAACAGGATGGCCAGCCAGTAGAAGGCCTCCCGCCGGAGCGTGGAGATGGTGTGGATGGAGAGGGTCCTCTCACACGCGTACCAGGCCACGAAGGTGGCGGCCAGCAGAGCGCCGAAGACGAGAGTGGTCGCCTCCAGGGCCACGCCGAGATTGTCCGTCAGGTTGTCGCTCACCAGCGTGCCGACGACGCTGATCAGGACGACCGCGAGCCAGTAGACGCCCGGCACGTACCTCTTCGCCGAGAACTGGAAGACCAGGGCGAGGACGAGCAGCGCGGCCATGACGGCGGACGTGCGGGTCAGGCCCAGCCCCAGGTTCTCGTTCAGGAAGTCCGCCGCGGTCTCCCCCACGGTGGTGCAGAGGATCTTGATGATCCAGAAGTAGAGGGTGACCTCGGGAACCTTGTTGAGCGTCCGGTGGCCCACGGAGTGGTGCCGGGGCCTTTCGTATGAGGTGGTCATGGCGCCCCAGCCTGGCAGCGGCCACCTGAACGCGACCTGATCGCGTGTTCCGTGGGGCCGGCCCGCCCCACGGACCTTCGCGGAGACGGCGTCAGACGATCGCGCTCGCCGTTCGCTCCGCGTCGGGCGGTGCCGTCCGCCCGCGCTGCCGCCACATCGTGTAGACGATCAGCGCGGCCAGGACGGCCATGAGCACCAGTGAGGAGCCGATGGTGCCATAGCCGAGGCCGCCCTTGGCGGTGGGCTTGCTGAAGAAGTCGCCCACGGTCGCACCGAGCGGGCGGGTCAGCACGAACGCCGTCCAGAACAGCAGTGTGACCGAGACCGGGGTGAGGTACCTGGCGATGAGGATCAGCACCAGCAGGCCCGCGATCAGGAACGCTCCTCCGGAGTAGCCGAGGCCGGAGTCGTCGGCCAGGAAGTCTCCGAGGGACGTGCCCAGCGTGTTGGAGAACAGGATCGCCGTCCAGTACAGCAACTCGCCCCCGAACGTGCTGATGCGTTCGACGTGGAAGGAATGGCCGCTGAACCTCCAGATGAGGAACACGGTGGCGAGCGCCGTGATGAGGAGCAGAGCGCCCCTGGCGTAACCGAGCCCGGCCGTGCGGTTCATGAAGTCCGACATGGTCGTCCCGGCGGTGCTCGTCGAGAGGATGACCGTCCAGTAGAGCACCGGATGAAACCTCTTCGCCCTCAGCTGCGTGACGAGACTGACGAGGAATAGCCCGACCAGGATCATCGAGCTGACGGCATAGCCGACGTTCAGCGTCTGAGCGAGAAGGTCACCACCCGTTTCCCCCAGTGTCGTGGCCGCGATCTTCATGATCCAGAAAGCCAGGGTGACCTGCGGAAGCTTCGTCATTTTCCCCATCCCTGTCCGAGGCGCGCACGCAGACATCACGCGGAGGTCAGGGCGAATGCCGCGTGCCCACCATGGAGACGACCGGAAGCGCTTCGGCGGGCCCGGCCCCTCGCACGGATCCGCCGCCAGGAGCGTAGGTCGGCCGGGCTGAAATCAACCTGAGCGGCGCACACGTCATCGGCGTCAGGACGGGCGTGACGTGCGCGTACTCCCCGTCAGCTCCGTCCCGGCGCGCCGCGCACCAGGCCGTCGCAGTGCACCCGCCGCCTAGCCGCTCAGAACCGCGCCGTCCGGGGCCGGACGGGGCTGCGTGACGTACTCGACGAACCTGGCGGCGGCGGACGTGGCGGGCGGCGACGGGCTCCAGGCCAGGCCGATGGGGCGGTGCTGCGCGGGGATCAGGGGACGGTAGACGGGGTCGTCGTGCTCCAGTACGGCGGGCCGGGGCAGGACGCCCACGCCGAGGCCGGCGCCGATGAGGCCGCGCATCGTGGCGATCTCCTCGCTCTCGAACGCGATGATCGGTTCGAACCCGGCCTGGTGGCAGAGCCTGTCGATGACCCGGCGCAGGTCGGTGGTGGGGGCGAAGGCGATGAACGGCTCGTCGCGCACGTCCCTGAGCGCGAGCCCGGGAACGGCGGCGAGGGGGTGCCCGGCGGGGAGGGCGATGCACAACCGCTGTTCGTGCAGAGCGTGCCAGCGCGCGCCGTCTCCGGCCGGAGGCGGGGTGACCAGGGCCGCGTCGATGTCGCCCTGCTGCAGCCAGGCGAACAGTTCCCTGGCGAAGCCCTGGTGGAGCTCGAACCGGATGCCGGGGGTTCCGGCCCGGTAGTCACGGAGGATCCCGGGGACCAGCCAGCGCCCCACCGAGTGCAGGAACCCGAGCCTGATCAGGCCGGTGTCGGGGTTGGCCAGGGCGTCGACGCGGCGGCGCGCGGCGTCCAGCTCCGCGACGGCGCGGGCGGCGTGCTCCAGGAACAGTTCGCCGAACCGGTTGACGGTGAGCCTGCGCCCGTGCCGGTGGAACATTTCGACGCCGAGCTCGCTCTCCAGGCGGGCGAGCGCGCGTGACAGCGTGGACTGGTTGACGCCCTCCATCGCCGCCGTGTCGCGCATGTTCTCCGTGTCACACAACGACAGGAACCAGCGCAGTGCCTGAACATCCATCCAGCGATGATGCGCAATACGCATCAATGCCGTCAAATTGTGAATTTTGAGCATCAGCGGCGTACGGGGAGGATCGCAGGGTGATGTCGACCCTCGGATCGAGCCGGCGGATCAGGTGCGGCCTGATGCTCGGCGGCCTGGCCAACTTCCTGGCGCTCTACTACGTCCAGCCGCTGCTGCCCGCCATCGCCGAGCGCTTCGACGTGTCGGCGTCGCAGTCGACGGCGGCGCTGTCGGTGGCCACGATCACGCTGGCGATCGCGCTGCTGTTCGTCGGCCCGATCTCGGACGCCGTCGGCCGGGTGATGATCATGCGGGTCTCGCTGACCGCCTCGGCGCTGCTCGGCATCGCCGCCGCGTTCGCCCCCACCTGGCACAGCCTGCTGGTCATACGGGGACTGCAGGGCATGGCGCTGGCGGGGTTGCCCGCGGTGGCCCTGGCGTACGTGCGCGAGGAGGCGCCTCCGGACGCGCACCTGCGCGCGAACGCGACCTACATCACGGGTACGGCCCTCGGCGGGGCGGCCGGCCGCCTGCTCCCTGGACCGTTCCAGGCATTGTGGGGGTGGCCGGGCGCCAACGCCGCCGTGGGCGCGCTCGCCCTGGCGTGCGCGGTCGGGTTGTGGATCCTGCTGCCGCCGTCACGGCGATTCGAGCCGGCCAGCCCACGGCCGCGGGACCTGCTGCGCAACACCGGCCTCACCTTGCGGGATCCCGCCATCATGGCGCTGTGCCTGGTCGGCGCGGCCACCATGGGGGCGTTCGTGGGACTGTGCAACGCCCTGACCTTCCGCCTGGAGGCCGCGCCGTACCTGCTGGGTGGGGCGGGGGCGCTGGTGTTCCTGGCCTACCCGGTGGGGATCCCGGCGCCGCACGCCGCCGGGCGCCTGGCCATGCGGCGGGGGCGGGGACGGGCCGCCCTGCTCGGCGTCGTCGTCCTGCTCGCGGGGACCCTGCTCACCGCGTCGCCCAGGCTTCCCGTGATCGTGACCGGTCTCGGCGTGCTGACCTTCGCCTTTCTCGGCACCCACTCCCTGGTCAGCGGCTGGGTGTCGGACCGGGCGCAGCGGGTCGGGGTCGGCGTCGGACAGGCCGCGGGCCTGTACCTGCTCGCCTACTACGCCGGGAGTTCGGCGTTCGGCGCGTTCGCCGCCCACCAGTGGCAGGTGGAGGGATGGTCCGGCGTGATCGCCGTCTCGGCGGCCCTGGCCCTCGCCGCCGGCCTCCTGGTGATCCTCGCCCGGCGTCTCGACGTCGCCCGGAACGCCTGAGCGCGTCGCGCGGTCAGACGCGGAGCGGGGGCGCCCCGGAGACCGTACGCGGCCGGGCCCCGATCGCGCCGGACACGGGCTACGCCGATGTGGGCGGGAAGGCACCCATCGCCGTCGCGGCCTTTCGCATGATCCGCGTCATCGTCGTCAGCTCGTCGGGGTCGCAATGGTCGATCAGGTAGGCGCGTACGACGGCCAGGTGTCCGGGTGCCGTCCTCTCCAGGCAGCGCGTACCCTCGTCGGTGAGCACCGCCATGACGCCCCGATCGTCCGAGGGGCAGGAGGTCCGCTCGACCAGGCCCTTCTTCTCGAGCCCGCCGACCTGGTAGGTGAGCCCGCTCTTGGAGACGACCACCATTCGGGCCAGTTCGGTCATCCGCATCGCCCGGCCGGGAGCGGACGAGAGCCGGACGAGGATCTCGTACTGGTCGTGGGTGAGGCCCGAGTCGGCCTTCAGTTGCTCTTCGATGCGCCGTTCCAGCAGGTGTGAGGCGGTGAGATAGGCGAGCCAGGCGTCCAGCTCCCTCTCGTCGAGCCAGGGGGTTTCCTTCACTCCCCCAGTCTAGGGGTTTGTTCGAATCCGAACTATTGGCTATGGTGGTTCAAATTCGAACCAAAGGAGTAGGTCGATGCTCGAACGGATTCGCCCCCTGGCCCTGCTGATCGGCCGGGTCGGCATCGGGGTCGTCTTCCTCGTCCACGGCTGGCAGAAGTTCACGACCATGGGGCTGTCCGGCACCACGGCGTTCTTCGAGCAGATCGGAGTGCCGCTTCCCGGGCTGGCGGGCCCGGCGGTCGCCGTGCTGGAGGTCGCCGGCGGGCTCGCCCTCATCCTCGGCGCGGCCCTGCCGCTCGCCGGAACGCTGCTCGCACTGGACATGGTCGGCGCGATCGTGTTCGTGCACGGCGCCAACGGGTTCACGGCGGACAAGGGGGGCTACGAGTTCGTGCTGGCCCTCGCCGTGGCCGCCGTGGCGATCGGCTTCAGCGGCGGCGGCTCGCTCGCCCTCGACGCCCTCTGGCAGCGGCGGCGCACCCCCGCGGCTCTCTGACGCCACCGTGCCTCCGGCGGAGATCGGGCACCGGCGTCCCCTCGCCGCGCGCGGGATGACGTGCCTGTCCGCCCAGCCCCACGCTCGTCCGGGCATGTTCCGAAATCGGTGGGCAACCTGACGGGTCCACGCGCCATCTAACGGGTGTGAAGATCGAAGGACTGCGCCCGGGGGATCCGGTGCGGCTGGGGGACTACTGGCTCGCGAGCAAGCTCGGATCCGGTGGTCAGGGAGTCGTCTACGAGGCCTACGACGAGGCCGCCAACCGGGTCGCGATCAAGGTCCTGCACGCCTACCTCGCCGGAGACTCCGCCTTGCGGCGGCGGTTCGTCAAGGAGGTGACCGCGGCCGAGCGGGTGGCGTCGTTCTGCACGGCACGCGTTCTCGGCCACGACCTCGAAGGCGAACGTCCGTACATCGTCAGCGAGTTCGTCGCCGGACCGAGCATGCGCAGGGCGGTGATCGAGGGGACGGCGTTCACCGGCGACGCGCTGCACCGGCTGGCCGTCGGCACGGCCACCGCGCTGGCCGCCATCCACCAGGCGGGGGTGGTGCACCGCGACCTGAAGCCCGAGAACGTGCTGCTCGGCTCCGACGGGCCACGGGTGATCGACTTCGGCATCGCCCGAGCCGCCGGCCTGTCGGTGACCTCGTCGGAGGAACTCGTCGGCACGCCCATGTACATGGCGCCCGAGCTGTTCTCCGGCGGGCAGGCGGAACCGGCCGCCGACGTCTTCGCGTGGGGCGCGGTGGTCTTCTTCGCCGCCACGGGCCGTGACGCCTTCACCGCTCCGTCGACGTTCGCGGTGATCAACCGGCTGCTCGGCCACGACCCCGACCTCGGCATACTGCCGCCGGGGCTGCGCGAGCTCGTCCGTGCCGCGCTGTCCAAGGACCCCGCCGCACGCCCCTCCGCGCAGCGGCTGCTGCTGAGCCTGCTCGGCGGTGGCACCCTCCCGGCGGGCGGCAGGCTGCTGGCCGACGGCGCCCAGGCGGCGGTCGCCGTACGGCCTCCGGAGGAGATGGCGGCCGAACCCCCGCTCGGGGCGGTCGCCGAGCGGGTCTACGCCGCGCTGCCGCCGACCGAACGCGAGACGCTCCGCCAGATGGTGCTGCGGCTGGTGGATGTGCGCGAGGGCGAGGAGGTCCCGCGCAACGCCACCCTCGGTGAACTGGTCGAGGGGCAGCCCGACCCGACCACCGCCGAGCGGGTGCTCGACACCCTGGAGAACGCCGCGCTGATCCGCCGCGACGCGGGCACCGTGACCGTGTGCAACGGCGCGCTGCTGCGCGCGTGGCCCCGGCTGCACGAGTGGATCAGCAGCGACCGGGACGCGATCGACCGTCATCGCCGGCTGGGCGAGGCCGCGCGTCGCTGGGCGGTGAACGGACGGCTGGCCGAGGACCTCCTGCGCGGCACCGCGCTGCGCGACGCCCTGGCCTGGTCCGCGTCCGCGCGCCTGACCCTGAACCTCACCGAGACGGAGTTCCTGCGGGCGAGCAGCGCGAGGTCCGTACGGCAGAGGAGGTGGCGGACCCTCGTGACCACCGCCGTGGCGGTCCTGCTCGTCGCCTCGCTCACGGCCGGCACCCTCGCCTGGCAGCAGTCCCGGAAGAGCGACGAGAGCGACCGGCGGCTGGCCGAGCAGCGTGCGCGGACCGTCGCCAGGCAGGTGGCGCTGCAGGCCGACGCGCTGCGCGCGAGCGATCCGGCGAAGGCCATGCTGCTGAGCGTGGCGGCATACCGCGTCGCGCACGTCCCCGAGGCGAGCGCGGCGGTCTACAGCTCGCTCGCCCAGCAGGAGCGGCAGGTCTTCAAGGATCCGGTGCCGGCCAACGAGGGGCGGGCGCTGAGCGTCGACGGCAGGACGCTGGTGAGCGCGGGCGCCGGGAAGGTGACCGCGTACGACGTCCTCACGGGAAAGACGATCAGGACGTTCACCGGGATCGGCGAGGGCCCCTTCAGCGCCGCGCTCGGCCCGGACGGTGACACGCTGGCGCTCGGCAAGGACGGCATCCACCTGTGGAGCCTGCGAACGGGCAGGCCGCTCGGCGACGGTCGGTCCACCCCGAAGAGCTACGGGGCGAACGGCGGCGACCCCGCCGACATGCGGTTCAGTCCCGGCGGCGGCTACATCACGGTGCAGGAGAACCTCGGCGGTCCCTACCGCGCGCTGTGGAACGTGGCGAGGCGACGGCTGGAGATCCCGGACGAGCGGCGACAGGTCTCGGAGGTGTGGGAGGCCACGCTCGGTCCCGGCGACCGCTTCGGTTCCGTCAACGCCGCCGACCCCGACACCGGGACGGCGACCACCCGGCTGCGGTCCTTCCCGGACGGCGGACCGGTCGAGAGCAAGCGGCTCCCACGGGATCCGAAGGGCGCGATCCTCGCCTTCACCCCCGACGGCGCGTTCGCCGCCGTGGGCGAGGACGAGAGGACGAGGTTGTGGGACCTGTCCTCCGGCAGATGGGACACGCGTGAGTTCCCCGGCGCGGCGCAGGAGGTGGTCTTCGGCGCGGACGGCAGGTTCATGATCACCCTGGGCTCCCGCAACGGCGGGACCTCCGTCCTGCTGTGGCGGCTGAGCGACGGCGCCCAGCTCGTCGAGCTGCCCGTCACCTTCACGATCACCGGGCCGCCGAGGATCGGCTCCGACAACCGCACGCTGACCCTCCTGGACGATTCCGGCCAGGTCACGACGTACGACATCAGCCGGAACACACAGCCGCGCGTCCTGGCCGCCGACACCGTCGGCAAGCGGTTCACCACGACAGCGGACACGGTGTTCGCGGTGTCCGGCGGCGTCGTGCGCTCCTGGTCGCTGCCCGGCTTCACCGAGACGGACCTGGGGATCAAGGCAGGCACCGGCGAGGAGTACGAGGAGGTGGGCGTCGCCGTCACCCCCGACGGGCGCACGCTGGCGACCGTCAGATTCAACGACGGCACCCGGGGAGTGACGCTGTGGGACGTCGCCACCCGGCGCAAGCTGCGTGACGTCCCGCTGGAGTCGGAGAGCGCGGAGAAGGTCGCCGTGGAGACAAGCCCGGACGGCCGGCTCCTCGCCGTCAGCAGCACCCTGCCCAACGACTACTACGGCCAGGGCGAGGTCCAGATCGTGGACCTCGCCCGGCGCGAGCAGGTCATGCGGTTCCGCTCCGTCGCGGGAGGGCCGCTGTCCTTCAGCTCCGACAGCAGGACCCTGGTCACCGGAGACCAGGGCGGCGTCGACGTGATCGATCTCGTCACGAAGGAGGTGCTGCCGCGCTCGAAGGGGCCGGGAACCCTCGCCAAGGGGTGGATGACGCTGGCCCCCAAGGGCACGCTCGCGGCCTCGCCGTACGGGCGTAGTGCGGTGACGCTGTGGGACACGCGCACCTGGAGGCCGACCGGGCAGGTGCTCAGGTTGTCAGGGGAGGTGCTGGACGCGAGGTTCTCCCCCGACGGCCGGTTCCTGGCGGTCACTCACGACACCAGGGTCACGTTGTTCGACGTCGCCGCCGGGCAGCAGCTCGGAAGCCCACTGACCGTCACCACGCCCCAGGTGCGGGACGGCTCGCCGGCGCTGGCCTTCACGCCCGACGGCGCCCTGTTGCGCGTGATCGGGCACGACGGCACCTTCCAGGAGCTTCCCCTCGACCCGGAGCGTGCCGTAGCGGACGTGTGCCGGCGGGTGGGCCGGCCGCTGACTCCCGCCGAGTGGCGCGAACACGTGGGGAGCGAGGTGCCCTACACGGCCGTCTGCTGACGGGGCACCCTCACCGGCTCGCCTCGGATCCGGCCGCGGGCGCTGTCCCGTGCCGTGCTTCGTGTGCGCCGGGCCGGTCGCGGTGCCCGGCTGGAGCTCGCGGCGACGCCGCGCGGCGGGACGCCCCCGGCGCCGCAGGGGAGAGCGATGTCGGCTGCCTCTCGACGCCTGTTGCAATAGTGTGTGCCACACAATATCGTGTCGTACATGCTGGATGAGGAGCTGCTCTCGACGCACCTGCAGGAACTCCGGCGGGGGACCGTCGTGCTCGCCTGCCTGCTCATCCTGGAACAGCCGAACTACGGATATGCCCTGCTCGACCTGCTCGGACGGCGCGGCTTCGCCGTCGACGCCAACACCCTCTACCCGCTCCTGCGCCGCCTGGAGAAGCAGGGGCTCCTGGCCGCCGACTGGAACACCGAAGAGTCACGGCCGCGCAAGTTCTACCGCACGAGCGAGAAGGGCCTCGCGCTCGCCGACGTCCTGAGCCGTGACTGGAGCGAGCTCGACACCGCGTTCCGCACCCTGAAAGGCGGGTCATGACCACCACCAGCGCTCTCATCGACCGCTACGTCGATGCGACCCTGCGCCGTCTACCCGAACGGCAACGTCCCGACATCGAGAAGGAGCTCCGCGCCTCGATCGCGGACGCCGTCGACGACCGCCTCGACGCCGGAAGCGATCCCGCCGACGCGGAGCTCGCGGTGCTCACCGAACTCGGCGACCCGGCACGGCTGGCCGCCGGCTACGCGGACCGCCCGCTCCAGCTCGTCGGCCCCGCGCTCTACCTCGACTACACGCGACTGGTGACCACCCTGCTCGCGACGATCGTCCCCGCCGTCGCCGCGGCCGTCGGGCTCGTACGGACCCTCCAGGGCGGCACCGCCCTCCACGTCATCGGCGACACCCTCGGCGCGGCGTTCACGGCCGGCGTCCACATCGCCTTCTGGACGACGCTCCTCTTCGTGGTCATCGAACGGGTTCCGGCACTGCGCCGGGCACCGGCGCGGTCCTGGACCCCCGACGCGCTGCCCGAGCCGCCCAGCCGCCGCGCCCGGTACGGCGAGCTGGTCACCGAGACCGTGCTGCTGGTCCTCATCACGACCTTCGTGCTCCTCTCACCGGTGGTGAGCTCCGAGACCGACGCGGCCGGCGACCCCATCGGCGTACTCTCGCCCTGGTTGTGGGAGACGGGCGTCGTCCACCTCTTCATCGCCCTCGTGGTCGCGGACCTCGGCTTCTCCTTCGCGAAGTACTACGCGCGCTGGAACGTTCCCCTCGCCCTGGCCGGATCGCTCGTCGGCGTCGCCTGCGCGATCACGTTGATCTGGCTCGCCGCGAACGACCGGGTGCTCAACCCGGCCTTCGCCGAGGCGGCCGGCTGGCCCTCGGCCCTCCCGCGGTGGATCAACGCGGGGCTCGTCGCGATCTCCATCGGCACGCTCGTCCACGCCGTCGCCGAGGGGATCCGCCGAGCCCGTCGCCGCTGAGCGGCCGCGAGTCCCCACCCGGAAGAACCACGCCGGGCGATGCCCCCTGCCCGGAAACCGTCCCCACGAGGAGCGACCATGAAAGCGATCGTGTACGAGAGATACGGCTCGGCCGACGTCCTGCGGTACACCGACGCCGAGAAGCCCGCCGTCGGCGACGACGAGGTGCTCGTGCGGGTCCGCGCCGCGTCGATCAACCACGGCGACCGCGCCGCCATGCACGGCTCCCCCGCCGTCCTGCGCCTCGCGTTCGGGCTCCGGCGTCCGAAGGCGACCGTCCTGGGGCGCGACATCGCCGGGAAGGTGGAAGCGGTCGGGACGAAGGTGACACGCTTCCAGGTCGGCGACGAGGTGTTCGGCGAGATGAGCCAGCGGGGTTTCGCCGAGTACGCGGCGGCACCGCACGCCCACCTGGCCACGAAGCCGGCGGGGGTGACGTACGCCCAGGCGGCCACCCTGCCGGTGGCGGCGACGACCGCGCTGCAGGCGCTGCGGCTCGGCGCGGTCGAGCCCGGCATGACGGTACTCGTCAACGGGGCCTCCGGCGGGGTGGGCACCTTCACCGTGCAGCTCGCGAAGACGCTCGGCGCGAAGGTGACCGGCGTCTGCAGCACCCGCAACGCGGATCTGGTGCGCTCGATCGGCGCCGACCGTGTGATCGACTACACCCGCGAGAACGTCACCCGGGGCGCGGACCGATTCGACGTCATCATCGACCTCGCGGGCAACCACCGGCTCTCGGAGTTCCGCCGGGTGCTCGCGCCGAAGGGCGTCTACGTCTCATCGAGCGGCACCGGCGGTGCGGTTCTCGGCCCGCTGCCGCGGCTGATCGCCGTCGTCACGACCTCGCCGTTCCTGAGCCGGCGGCTCCGCGTCCTGGCCGTCAAGCGCAGCGCCGAAGACCTGACCCACCTCGCCGGGCTGGTCGCCGCGGGCACGCTCACCCCGGTGATCGAACGGACCTATCCCCTGAGCGAGACCGCCGACGCCATCCGATTCCTCGACGCGGAGCACGCCCGCGGCAAGATCGTGCTCACGGTGTGAACCCCGGCTCACGATCCGCACCCGGCGGCGAAGGAGCCACGCCCCGTCGTAGGGAAGTGCATGCCCCGAGGCGCCTCCGGCCGTACGGTCGGGAGGACAGAAGCGGCGATACGGACAGGGGCTGGACGGCAATGCAGAGCACAGACGTGGATGTGATCGTGACCGGCGCCGGGCCGGCCGGGGAGAACGTGGCCGGTCGGGTGGTCCGCGGCGGCCTGTCGTGCGCGGTCGTGGAGGAGCACCTGGCGGGAGGCGAGTGCTCCTATTACGCCTGCATCCCCAGCAAGGCGCTGCTGCGGCCGATGGAACTGGCCGCCGAGGTGCGGCGGGTGCCCGGACTGGAGCTGGGCCCGGTGGACCCCGCGGCGGTGCTGGCCCGGCGGGACGAGGCGGTCTCAGGGCTGAACGACGGCGGCCAGGTCGACTGGATCGAGAAGCTGCCCGCGACGCTGCTTCGTGGCCGGGGACGCCTCGCCGGGCCCCGCCTGGTCGACGTGACCGCGCTGGACGGCACCGTCACGCGATTGCGCGCCCGGCACGCCGTGGTGCTGGCCACCGGCAGCGTCCCCGTCCTTCCGCCCGTCCCGGGCCTGGCCGAGGCGCGGCCCTGGCTGAGCCGGGACGCCACCACGGTACGGCGGGTGCCCGCCCGCCTGGCCGTACTGGGCGGCGGGGTGGTGGCCTGCGAGATGGGACAGGCGCTGCACGCCCTCGGCGCGCGCGAGACGACGCTGCTCGTGCGCGGCTCCGGGCTGCTCGGCCGGATGGAACCCTTCGCGGGCGACCTGCTCGCCGACTCGATGCGCGCCGCGGGCATCGACGTACGGCTGGGCGCCGAGGTGACCCGGGTCGAGCGGGACGCGGGCCCGGTCGTCGTCCACCTGGCCGACGGGTCCGCGATCGAGGCCGACGAGCTGCTGGTGGCCACCGGGCGCCGCCCCGCCGTCGACGACCTGGGATTGGAGGCGGTCGGACTGGCCGACGGCGGCCCCGTCCGGGTGGACGACAGCATGCGCGTCCCCGGCGTCGACTGGCTGTACGCCGTCGGCGATCTCAACGGCCGCAACCTCCTCACCCATATGGGGAAGTACCAGGCACGCGTCTGCGGGGACGTCGTCGTCGCCCGCGCGAAGGGCCGCCCTGACGATCTGCCCGCCCTCCGCGACACCTCCGACGGTCGCGGGGCGCCCCAGGTGGTGTTCACCGACCCACAGGTGTGCGCGGTCGGCCGCACCGAGCACGCCGCCCGCGCCGACGGCTTCGACGTCCGCACCGTC
Source organism: Microtetraspora glauca (assembly GCA_001570385.1). Taxonomy (GTDB): domain Bacteria; phylum Actinomycetota; class Actinomycetes; order Streptosporangiales; family Streptosporangiaceae; genus Microtetraspora; species Microtetraspora glauca. The sequence goes on from BBYL01000023.1 coordinate 156,798, forward strand.
GAATACGACCTGGGCCGCGTCTCGGGCGCGTACCTGCGGGGCGACGGCTACACCGGACGTGCCAAGGCCGTGATCGACGAACGCCGCCGTGTCCTGCTGGGCGTGACCTTCGCCGGACCGGCCGTGGCGGAACTGCTCCACGCCGCCACCGTCGCCGTCACCGCGGAGGTCCCCCTCGACACGCTCTGGCACGCCGTCCCCGCCTTCCCCACCGTCAGCGAGATCTGGCTGCGCCTGCTGGAGGAGTACGGCCTGTGACCATGTGCCCGGGGATGCGGCTTCCGGCGGGCGCCCGCTCCGGGCGCCTGCGCCTCGCCGGAGAGCCGGTCCCGCGTGCGGGGCAGCCCTTCGCGTGGAAACGGCCCCTCGCGCGGAGAGGGCCGCGGAGACGGCCCCTCGCGGAGAGGCGCTTCTTCGCGGAGAGGCGGTTCTTCGCTGGCAGGCAGTCACCTCTCGATCCGGGCGGCGGCGAGGTAGCCCGCGAGCAGGCTCTCCGCGACGGCGGTCACGGTCTCGTCGCCGGGCAGGAACGTCGGGGTGTGCAGCCCTGTGGCGGTGTCGGTGCCGACGAAGAGCATCAGGGACGGCACGGCCGCCCCGAAATAGGCGAAGTCGTCGGCCCCGCACGAGCGCAGCACGGCCGGTACGGCCCGGCCGGAGACGGCGAGCAGCCGGGAGGTGTCCTCGGCGAGAGCTGTGTCGTTGACGAGGACGGGCTCGCCGTGAACGATCTCCACCGTCGCCTCGCAGCCGTGAGCGAGGGCGATGCCGTCGGCGAGCTGACGGAGCCGCTCGTGCAGCCTTCGGCGCCACTCCTCCGACATCGTCCGCAGGGTTCCCCGGGCCGCGGCCTGGCTCGGCGTGGCGTTGGGAGCGGTCCCCGCCGACAGCGTCCCGAAGGTCACCACGGTGGGGACCATGGGGTCGGCGTCCCGGCTGACGAGCTGCTGGGCGGCCAGGATGATCTGCGCGAGCACCGGAACAGGGTCACGGGTCAGGTGGGGGTAGGCCGCGTGCCCGCCCCGGCCCCGGACGGTGACCGTGAACTCGTCGGAGGACGCGTTGACCGCGCCGGGGGTACAGGCCACCTCTCCCGCCGCGAGCACCGGCTGGACGTGTGCCCCGATCATGGCCATGACCTGATGGCGGCCGAGGGCGCCGGACTCGACGATGTCCAGCGCGCCCGACGGATAGGTCTCCTCGCGCGGCTGCAGCACGGCGACCATCGGCGTCGGCGGCCGCACCCGGTCGACCGCCCTGGCCAGCGCGACCAGCGCGGCGAGGTGCACGTCGTGACCGCATGCGTGCATCGCGCCGTTGTCCGCCGCCCAGGGCACGCCGGTCTCCTCGACGATCGGCAGCGCGTCCAGTTCGCCGCGGACGCCGACGGCGGGGCCGTCACCGCCCACGCGCACCAGCGCCCCCGCACCGGCGACCAACTCGACGGGACCCGCGGGCAGCGCGTCGAGCATCCGCTTGCGCGTCGGCTCCTCGGAACCCGACACCTGCGGTTCGGCGTGCAGGACGCGGCGCAGCTCGCAGGCGGCGGGCAGTTCCTCGTGGAGGGCCGCCCTGAGCCGGTCGTGCGTGGTCTGGGTCACGGACACGTCGCGTCTCCGAGGCGGTAGATCCGGCGGGCGTTCTCCACCCCGATCATGGTGGCCACGCGTACGGCCCGGGCCTCGCTCCACTCGCCGTCGGCGACGAAGCCGCCGAGGACACGGGTCATCGCCCGGCGCCACAGCAGCGCCCCGAGATGGTGCAACTCGGCCGGACCCCAGGCGTCGGAGGAGAACAGGATCTTGGCGAACGGGGCCAGCTCAAGGCTCTCGGCCACGACGGCCGCCGAGCGCGCGCCGGTGTAGTTCACGCCGAGCCCCACGTCGAAGTAGACGTTGGGGTAGACCTGCGCGAGGTATCCGGCATGGCGGTGGAAGGGATAGCAGTGCAGCAGGAGCAGCGGCACACCGCTGGGCTCCGCGAGCTCGATCAGCCCCCTCAGCAGCAGCGGGTCGCCGCGGTGCAGGTCCACGTCCGGATCGCCGTATCCGATGTGGAACTGGAGGGGCAGGCCGCGATCGACGCCGGTCCAGATCAGGTGGCGCAGCAGCACGGGGTCGTCGACGCGGATCCGGCCGGTGCTCTCGACGGCGCGCAGCCAGCGTCCGGCCGCCTCCGCGACCTCGGCGGGCGCGGGCGGCCGCGGATCGAAATCGAGCCCGTGACGGTAGGCGACGATCGTCTTCAGGCCGCGTGCCGTACGGCTCCGCTCCCACAGGGCGGCGGCGAAGCGGTCGGCGAACCCGGCCGCGTCCGTCCCGGCCGCGACCACCTGCTCGGCCACGGCCTCCAGCCGGACGACCTCGTCGGCGGGACGGCCGCTCACCCGCGCCATCCCCGCCGGATCGAGGATCTCGTCGCCGCGGTAGCCCGTCTCGATCAGGAAGTGCCCGATGCCGCTCGCCCCCAGCAGGCGACGGTTGACCTCGGCCGCGCCGAGCTCGGCGCGGCGGGCGAGGTAGGCCGCCGGGTCGGCGTGCGGGGCGAGCCCGAGCACCGGCGCGCAGTGGCGCAGGATCGCGAAGCCCACCTGGGAGTCGAACTGCGTCATCCACGACGGGATCGGCCGGTCCGACTCCGTGATCAGCTCTTCGAACTCCCGGCGATCCAGGTCTCCGGCGAGCGCGCCGTGCACGTGGTGGTCGACCAGCGGCAGATCGTCGATCGCCCCGGCCAGGCCGTCCCCGGGCGGGGCGGTGGAAGGAGCCGGATCAGTAGACATCGGCGATCCTCTCGCAGCGCTCCGTCTCGTCCAGACCGTCGAGCGAGCGCAGCTCCGCCCGCTTCACCGAAAGGTAGGTGGACAGCAGGTCGGGGGCGAAGAAGCCGCGTACGACCTGGTCGGACTCCAAGGCGTCCAGCGCCTCGGCCTGCCCCTTGGGCAGGGACGGCATCGCCGACAGCTCCGCCTCGGTCACGGACTCGGACCAGACGACGGGCTCGGGATAGCCGCGGCGGACGCCTTCGAGCCCGGCCTTGAGCAGCGTGCCGAGCGCGAGCCAGGGGTTCGCCGTCGCGTCCGCGGCCCGGAACTCCAGGTTGAGCTGGTGGCCCGCGTCCGGCCCCGACCCCGGGCAGATGCGCAGCAGCGCCTCGCGGTTGCGCTCGGCGAGGAAGACCCCGCCCGCGCTCCACCGGTGGGGCGTCAGGCGCAGGAACGACACCGGGCTGGCCGCGGTCACGGCGGTCACGGCCGCGGCGTGGCGCAGGATCCCGGCGGCGAACCGGGTGCCCAGCTCCGACAGCTGCCCCGGCCGGGACGGGTCGTACAACGCGGGGTTCCCGTCGGCGTCCAGGAACGAGAGGTGGACGTGCACGCCGTTCCCGCTGCCCTCCGGGTGGAGAATCGGCGCGAAGCAGGCACGCAGGCCGTTCCGCCTGGCGAGGTCGCGGACGATCTCGCGGAGCAGCACGGCGCGGTCGGCGGCGGCCATGCCCTCGGCGGGGCTGAGGGTGATCTCGTGTTGGGCGTCGCCGTACTCGGGGAGCCAGCTCTCGGGGGCGAACCCGGCCTGGTCGAGCAGCGCCACCAACTCGGAACCGAACGGCTCGGCGGCACGGAACCGCTCGAACGAGAACGGCGGCGCGGCCGGCGCGCCGGCGAGGGTGAACTCGTGCTCGAACGAGGCGACCGCCGTCAGGCCCAGCTCGGTGCGCAGCTCGTCGAGCGCCGACGCGAGGAAGGACCGCGGGCAGCACTCCCACGGAGTGCCGTCCGGCTGCGCCTGCCCGGCGAGGTAGATCCGGGTGCCGGGAACGCCGCCGGAGGCGGGCACGTCGAGCCGGGTGGCGGGGTCGGGAATCAGGCGCAGGTCGCCGGTCGAGCCGAACACGTTGTCGGCGATCGGCCCGAAGCAGGTCAGCGCGAGGTCGGCGGGCACCCAGCCGGTCCCCGACCGCAGAACCGCGTCCTCCCTCGATGCGGGTACGGCACGGCCGCGCATCTGGGCGGCGAGGTCGCAGGTGGCGACGAAGACGGTTCCGGTCACAGGAGAGGTCATGCCCGCACCACCGCGTCCTCCGTCTCGACGGCGGTGGTCAGCTCGGCGGTGAGCCGCTCACCGATGCGGCGGGCGAGGCCCGGCGCGACCAGCACGATCGCCAGCCCGGCCAGGCACCAGGCGGCGGCGATCCAGGGGAAGTAGTTGTACGGGCTGTCCTGCCCCGCCGACTGGTTGTAGAAGACGAAGCACAGATAGCCGATCGCCAGGATGGGGACCACGACCTCGTACTTGGGGATCCTCCCGCGCCCGGAGAGGATGAAGGCGCTGACCCCGGCGCCCGCGACGGCGTACGCGACCAGCAGGCAGAGCACGCCGAGGGTGGCGAACCAGTAGTAGGAGTCGAACGCCGACACCCCGGTCACGTCGAGGAGGCCGTCGCCGAGCAGCGCGGCGGCCAGCGCGACCACCAGGGCCACGGTGGGCGCGCCGGTCCGCCGGTCGGTGCGGGCCAGGGCGGACGGACCGAAGCCGTCACGGGCGAGGGCGAACATGAGACGGCTGGCCGCCGCGATCGAGCTGATGGAGGCGGCGAACGCCGACGCCATCGCGGTGAAGGCGATGACCAGGGAGAACCAGGTGCCGATGTAGGTCTGCGCCAGCGCCGACAGAGACGACTCCGCGCCGGAGAAGGCGGCCACGCCCTGGGCGTCGGTGCCGAAGCCGATGGTCTGGGCGAACATCACGAAGATGTACAGACCACCGGTGAGGAGCACGCTTCCGGCGAGCGCGCGGGGGATGTTGCGCCGGGGATCGTCCGTCTCCTCCCCCAGCGACGCGCACGCCTCGAAGCCCGCCCAGGACAGGAAGGCGAACACCGTGGCGGTGACCACGGCGCTCATCGTCGTGCCGCCGAAGCCGAACACCGACAGGTCGAGTGTCTGGTGGCCGGGCGCGTTACCCGTGCCGTTGCGCAGCACGATGATCAGGCTGAGCAGCAGCATGCTGACGATGCCGACACCCTCGACGATCAGCAGCGTGCGCGCGGTCACCCGGGACTCGCGCGAGTTCACCGCCCACACGCCGAGCCCGGCCGCCAGGGCGACCAGGAACCAGGGAACGTTCCACGAAAGGCCGAGCGCCCCTGCGAACGCCTCCGTGAACACCGCCGTCGCGGCGAGCGTGCAGACCGCGAAGAACAGGTACGTCCCCAGGAGCGCGAAACCGCCGAAGAACCCGGCGCGCGGGCCCAGGCTCACACCGGCCAGCGCGTACACCGATCCGGCATGGTTGAAGTGCCTGGTCAGGCGAACGAAGCCGTAAGCCACGAAGGCGACGCCGATCAAGCCGAGCAGGAAGACGAGAGGGACGGCCTTGCCGACGGTGGCGGCGACGCCCGCCCCGTTCAGGGCCATGGCGAGCGTGGGACCCATCAGCCCGACGGACAGGGCCAGAGCCTCCCACAGGCGGAGTTTGCGCGGGGGACGCAGTTCTTTGGTCATTGCAGCTCCTGGGGGTGGGCAGCCGCGACTACGGCTTGCTGAAAGATATCTTTCAGCAAGAACGAAAACAAGGCTCTATGAAACAGTCGTTGCATCCACTCCGTCAGCCGACGGTGACGTCTCCGACGATGTCGTCACATTGACGCAACCGTTCCTCACCGGCCTCACCGAGCCGGGCCATGACGCCCGCGACCACCGTCTCGACCAGAGCGAGCGCGGGCACCAGGCTGTCGAACGGGCTCGGCGCCTCCACCCGTGCGGGGATCACGATGTCGGCCACATCCGCGGCCGGAGAGAGCCACGGATCGGTGAAAAGTATGATCTTCGCTCCCCTGTCGTGCGCCCGGCGCGCGAAATCGACGATGTCCCGCTGGTAGCGCCGGTAGTCGAAGACCACGACCACGTCACGCCGCCCGATGTCCACACAGAACGCCGCCAGGCTCTCCGGCCGCGGATCGAGCACGCGGGTGCCCGGCCGCAGCAGCCTCAGGTGCAGGTCGAGGTATTCGGCGAGGATGTGGGAATAGCGCCCGCCGATCAGCGCCACCCGGCGCCCGGGATCGGCCAGCAGACCGAGCACCGCGTCGAGTTCGGAGTCGGCGAGCGCGGCGAACGTCTCGTCCAGCCGCTGCCGGAAGGCCGCGCCCGCCGACACGCGTAGCGAGTTCCCGGCATCGCCGATCTGCTGCGACAGCGTCAGCGGGGAGGCACGCCGCGCCTCGAGCTCGTCCCGCAGCGACTGCTGGAACGCCCGGTACCCCTGGAACCCCAGCCGTGCGGTGAACCTCACCACGGTCGGCGCGCTGACCCCCGCGCGCTCCGCCAGCCGGGACGCGGTCTCCAGCCCGGCCGCCGGGTAGTTGGCGAGCAGCACCCGGGCGACCAGCCGCTCTCCGGCCGACGAGCCCTCCAGGCTGCGCCGTACCCGCTCGGCGACCGAGAGCAGATCCTCTGCGACGCCGTCCTCCCGGACCGTTCCGCTGTCACCGGTCATGGGTGCCACCTCTCCGCCGTATCGGCCTTTCTCGGTTCATTCTGGCCTGCCGTACGGCCGAGCCGGGCGGCCGGCGGTCGGCGCGGCTTCCTGGGCGGCTTCCGGGGCGGCTTCCATGAGCGACGGCGAGCGTGCCCCGCGCTCGCGATGGCAGCGCCTTTACGTTGTAGATCAGCAGGATCATCCGTTCGTGCCGGACCGAGGCTCGATCGCGTCAACCGGGCGGCTCGAGCGCGGCCAGCGCGTCCGCGAGAACCGAGGCGACGTGGGATTCCGCTGCGGCGGGAACCTCGTGGAACCCCCGCCCGGGGTCGTAGGCGATGTCGAGACCGTTCTCGACCAGCCGGTTCGCCCAGCGGAGCGCCGTGTTGAGCTTCTCCTTCGGGATCGTACGGCCCTGCGCCACAGCGGACAGATTGCGTAGGTTCGTGGCGGGCCCGGACTGGTTGTGCTCGCGGTTCAGCTTCCAAGGGATAGCCCGGCTGTGGTCGGTCATCCGCTTGGAGAGCCCGGCGGCCCTTTTCGCCTGGAGGATGCCGGACTCGGTCACGCCGAAATGTGCGGCGAGGTCGGCATTCGACCAGCCCTCGGCTGCCAGGCGGGCCAGCTCCTCATGATCGACCAGCGGTTTCCTTCCCATGATCGCCAGCTTAGGTCCGCCAGGGATCCGCGTGTACGCACATGGCCGGAATCTGCGCTAAGGTTGGTCTCGCTCGGCCAGCCGGGCAACGGGACGTAGCGCAGCTTGGTAGCGCACTTGACTGGGGGTCAAGGGGTCGCAGGTTCAAATCCTGTCGTCCCGACCGCGTTTACGCAGGTCGGAAGCCTGATCACTTACTAAGTGATCAGGCTTTTCTGCTGTCTGACCGTCATTTGACCGTGGACCAGAGCCTGCCGGATCGTCCTGACCGCTGCCCGTCCATGCCTGCTCTGACCAGCCTGTTCGCGGCCAGCTCCGCCGCTCGTGCGGCTGTGTTCAAACGAGGTCCCAGATTTAGGCAGGCCGCATTGAGCCGGGAGGAGCGGCTTCCCCTGCCCAGATGCCCTTTGGCGCCGGCGTCGGCACAGCACCCTCAGCGCGTGCTCACAGACAAATGCCGCTGCCGGCACCGCAAGAGCGCCCACGCGGCCTATCGGCCAGGGCTACGAGCCGCTACAAGGACCACCCGCGCCAGGTAAGCAACGCCGCGATTCCGCATGCGGCGATATCCTTTAAAGCGATACGTTCCACCTAGATGATCAAGGCTGCTGCAGCGAACCTCCCAGGTTTTCTGCACAACCGGAGGTTCACTGCAAAACACCACTCGGACCGCCCGGATAACAGGCTCTTCACCTGCGCCTTTACCGTGGGGTCCTCATCGCCCCTACGAGGGGTCGCAACACCCGGTGCCCGAACCGGACGCGGCCCCGGCTGAGGTCCTCATCGCCCCTACGAGGGGTCGCAACTGATTGATGAGGGGCTTTTCGTGTCCTCAGGTGACTAGTCCTCATCGCCCCTACGAGGGGTCGCAACGCCAGCAGCGCAGGCCCACGCTTGCCCGCCGAGCCCAGTCCTCATCGCCCCTACGAGGGGTCGCAACGCGGCGACTGCTCGGGCCTGGTCTGGCGGGCGAGTCCTCATCGCCCCTACGAGGGGTCGCAACTCGATGGCGGCGAGGACGTCCGCGTCGGCGCAGGTCCTCATCGCCCCTACGAGGGGTCGCAACCAGAATCAGCCATGGTGCCACACGTTCGTTTCCTGGGGTCCTCATCGCCCCTACGAGGGGTCGCAACGTAACCATGCGTTACCGGCCACCGCTCGCCACGCGGTCCTCATCGCCCCTACGAGGGGTCGCAACGCAGATCCTCCGCCGCTCTGCATGACGGATGAACGAGTCCTCATCGCCCCTACGAGGGGTCGCAACTCGAGGAAGCGGCGGAAGCGGGCGAGGGCGTCAGCGGTCCTCATCGCCCCTACGAGGGGTCGCAACGCACGCCCCTACTGGGCAAGCCCTTCCCTTGGGAAGTCCTCATCGCCCCTACGAGGGGTCGCAACCGTGGCTGACACGCGTGGCCGAGTGGATGCACAACAGTCCTCATCGCCCCTACGAGGGGTCGCAACACGCACGCGGCCCGGTCGGGTTGCCGACGACGAAGTCCTCATCGCCCCTACGAGGGGTCGCAACTGTGACTCACGATCTCCGCCAGCTTCGGCACCGCGGTCCTCATCGCCCCTACGAGGGGTCGCAACCCGGAAGGTCCGCCGTCGTGTTCGCCGGTTCGGCGTCCTCATCGCCCCTACGAGGGGTCGCAACCGGTGAGCGCGTCCCGGCGGGCTGTCCCGAGCATGTCCTCATCGCCCCTACGAGGGGTCGCAACCGAATCAACTCCATCGCGAGATCCCAGTTCTGCGGCGTCCTCATCGCCCCTACGAGGGGTCGCAACCGAGTTACCAAGATCGAGCAGGAGATCAAGGGGAGTCCTCATCGCCCCTACGAGGGGTCGCAACAGCACGAGGGGGCCGTAGTTGACGGCACGCAAGAGTCCTCATCGCCCCTGCGAGGGGTCGCAACTCGAAGACGACGATCATCTTCATGGTGTCGGCGTTGTGTCCTCATCGCCCCTACGAGGGGTCGCAACCGATTTACTCGGACCCGATCTCCGGGGTCTTCTGCAGTCCTCATCGCCCCTACGAGGGGTCGCAACACGCGGACGACGCGGTCTCGGTTCCGGTCGGTGAGCGTCCTCATCGCCCCTACGAGGGGTCGCAACACGGCGGACGGGCGGCGGCCGACACCGGATCTGCCGTCCTCATCGCCCCTACGAGGGGTCGCAACACGTCGAACCCGTACGTCGCGCACATGCTCTCGAGGTCCTCATCGCCCCTACGAGGGGTCGCAACGCGCCGGGCGGGACCAGCTTCGGCACGTCCCGGCGGTCCTCATCGCCCCTACGAGGGGTCGCAACACCCGGTCGCGAGGGCGAGCCGGACCGTCACATGGTGTCCTCATCGCCCCTACGAGGGGTCGCAACTAGGCCGAATGGGACTGTAAGAACAACGGCTCTGTCTCTCTTTCGGCTCTGTCTCTCTTTCGGCTCTGTCGCAGATTCGGTGGTGACGGAGCGTTAGGTGGACCTGCCGCCTGGAGATGAGCCAGCTCGGCAACAGCAGGATCGACGGCCGCTTCGTCCTCGAGCCCGACCCGCTCAATCTCGCCGGAGGAGGAGCGGATTGAGGTCGTCGGGCCGCCCGCCGACCTCGAAAGGCGGCACACCTACGACCCGGTCGAGGTAGCCGTTCGAGAGCTCAGCTGAGCCCGTGGCGGTGCGCGTAGGCGATGGCCTGCCCGCGATCGCGGCTGCCGGTCTTGGCGAAGATCCGGTTGATGTGTGTCTTCACGGTGGTCTCGCTGATGAACAATGTCCTGGCGATCTCGTGGTTGGACAGGCCACGGGCCATGTGGGTGAGCACGTCCAGTTCACGCGGAGTCAGCTGGTCCGGAGGCTCACCCGCATGCTGCTGTGCCAGGCGAACGAGGCGCGCGTGCACGGCCGGGTCAAGGAGGGCCTGTCCACGGGCGGCGGCACGCAACGCCCGGTCGATGTCGTCACGGCTGGCGTCCTTGGTGAGATAGCCCAAGGCGCCGACAGCGAGCGCGGCGCTGATCGACTCGTCGTCGCTGTAGGTGGTCAGCACGACGACGTGGGTCCCGGGATACCGGGCGGTGATCTCTCGCGTGGCCTCGATGCCGTCCATCCGCGGCATGCGCAGGTCCATCAGCACGACGTCGGGGGCGTTCTCGGCGACCACGGCCAGCGCCTGGCGACCGTCACCGGCGACGCCGATGACCTCGACGTCCGGCAGGCGCTCGCAGATGGTCGTCAGCCCGTCGCGGATCAGCGCCTGGTCGTCGACGATCAGTACTTTCACGCCGGGATCTCCGCGTGTACCCGCCAACCGCCGGCGTGCGGGCCGGCGGTGAAGACACCGCCGAGCAGGTCGATGCGCTCGTGCAGCCCGGCCAGGCCGTACCCGCCTCCGCTCGACGCCAGCTCACCGCCGGCGCCCTGCGGTGCGGTGTTGGTGACGGTCACCTCGGTGCTCTCTTCCCGGAAGCGCAGTTCGATGCTCACGGCGGCGCCGGGTGCGTGTTTGCGCGCGTTGGTCAGCGCCTCCTGTGCCACGCGCAACAGTGCCAGCCCGGCCGCCGACGGCAGCAGCACTGGGACGCGCCAGGGCATGGCTCGCAATTTGGGCCGGGTTTGTCAGTGGTGGGTGGTAAGCCTGTTCTCCTGCCGGTCAGCTTCTCGGGTGAAGGGCGAACAGCTATGGCGGGAGAGCGCTACGTCGACCACAAGGTCCTCAAGGCATTCGCGCAGAGCAAGGTAAACGTGCCGGTCGAGGAGGCGAAGGAGCGCCGTCGACAAGTGAACCACCTGCGGGAGCGGCTGGAGGACTACATCGCCACCCACCCGGACTTCGACCTGGTGAAGCTCCGCGCGTCCGGCAGTACGGCCAAGCACACGGCGATCCGACGCAAGAGCGGCACGGGGTCCGACGCGGACGTTGCCGCCTACTTGCGCACCACGGACACCGACATCGACGTCTCGACGATGCTGACCTGGCTGCGAGACCGCTGCATCGAGGTCTATGGCGCAACGAAGGACGAGGACGACTTCAAGCCGTCGGACCACGCCGTCGGGATCACCATGCGGAGCAGTGGTTTGAAGATCGACGTGGTGCCGGTGCTCTACACCGGCGAACCGGATGACAGGGGGTACCTGGTCACCGCTGACGGCACCAAGGTGCTCACCTCGGTCACGCTGCACCTGGAGTTCATCAAGACGCGCAAGGACAAGGCCGGCGACGGGTACCGGGAGTTGATCCGGCTGCTGAAGGCGTGGATCCGCGAGAGCAAGGAAGTCGACCCGGAGCTGCGCTGCAAGTCGTTCCTGATCGAGCTCCTGGTGGCCCACCTGTGGGATGTCGGCTGGAATGGCGAGCCGCTCAAGGTCGACGACTACCCGGCAGCGATCGAGCAGGTTCTCTCCTACATCACCCGCACTGGCCTGAAGACGCCGATCGTCTTCACCGACTACTACAAGGCCGACGCGGTGAGTACGACGGCGGACAACATCCAGGTCTGGGACCCGGTCAACCCGGAGAACAACGTCGCGCGCGGCTACACCGAGCAGCACCGCCAGCGGCTGGTGAACCACTCCAGGACCACCCTCGACACCATCACGATGGCTGCCTACGCGGCCACAAAGGGCGAAGCGCTCGACGCCTGGCGCGAGCTGTTCGGACCCACCTTCCCGGGAGACTGACCATGACCGGCTCGTACACCAGATCCGCCTCCGCCTCATTCACGATCACCGACGCCCGCTATGTCGGAGGCAGAGTCGGCGCCGACCTGCGCCTCTTGTACAACCTCTACGGCAAGCCCGTCCTCGACAGCATCGAGGACTACGCCGAGGAGGTCGCGATCCTCCTGCACCGCAAATTCCTCGACACCGTCGACTACGGGTTCCGCGACACGGGCACCAACGCCTGGAAGTTCCGCCTGCGCTACAAGGCCACGGCGGGCGGCCATCTCACCGATTCACGACCGGGCAGCTTCCCGGACCCGGTCGACCTCACCGGCTACGGCTTCCACAGCTTCCTGACCTACAGTTCCACCTTCGGGCTCCTGACCAGCAGCGAGCAGGCCGGAGTCAAGGAGGACCTGCCGATCTCCCGGACGACCGGCACCGCCCCAAGTGCCCTCGCGGGCACCACCACCACGGGGCACGGCTACGCCCGCAACGGCGCCGGCGTTTCCCGCGACGTCTACGTCGCCTACTAGTCCGGCGCCACCGGCAGGAGGAATGAGAACGTGACCAGCCAGGACGACCTGTTCCACCCCGTCATCGAACTGCCCGAGCCCATCCGCCGCGCCCGCTACGACCGCCTGGTCGGCCTGGACGGCATGAAGCTGCGCCTGCGCAAGGAAGCCGCGCTCCTCGCGGACCCGCGTCGGCTCCAGGTCTGGGCCGCCACCCACCACGGCGGCGATGTCGCCGCTCTCACCCTGTTCGCGGACCGGGCGCCGCTGTTCGTCTTCGCCGGCGACGTCGGCTCCGGCAAGTCGGCCTTGGCCGAGTCCTTCGGCTGCGACCTCGCCGACTTTCTCGGCCTGCCCGTCTACCTGTACCGGCTCAAGCTCGCCACTCGCGGCAGCGGCCTGGTAGGCGAGATGACCTCGCTCATCGGCGACGCCTTCGCCCACATGCACACGACGGGCAAGCGTTTGTCCGGCCCCCAGGGTGTGCGCGCCGTGCAGATCTTCGTCGTCGACGAGGCCGACGCCCTGGTGCAGTCCCGCGAGGCCCAGCAGATGCACCACGAGGACCGGGCCGGTGTCGACGCGTTCCTGGCTGGCATCGACAGCCTGGTCGGTGCCCGGCTCCCGGTCATCGTTGTGCTATGCACCAACCGGCTCGGCGCCCTCGATCCAGCGGTTATGCGCCGCGCAGCGGCCACCTTCGTCTTCACCCGCCCCGGCGACGAGCAGCGCCACGCTGTCCTCACCCAGGCGCTCGACGGGCTCAGCATCCGGCCGGAGACCGTCCGCAAGGTCGTCGAGCTCACCGGCGCCACCGGCGACCGGCCTGGCTACACGTTCTCCGACCTTACCCAGCGTCTGGTTCCGGCCGCCGTCTTTCGTGCTTTCCCCGACCGGCCGGTCACCGACGAAGACCTCCTCGCCCTCGCCGAGGAGCTGGAGCCCACCCCCGCCTTCACCGAGGAGCGCTGATGGCCCATCTCCCCACCGCTGGCCCCACCAGCGTTCGCACCACCGGCGACTACTACCAGTGGCTCGTCGCCTGGGAGGCCTGTCTGACCCTCCTTCGCGAGGCCACCGCCCGCTCGCACAACCCCGTCCGCGCGGTCGGCGTCGAACTCGACAGCGTGGGCAACCTCGACGACGTCGTCCTGCTGCGTGACGTTCCTCCGAACACCTACAAACAGGTCAAGTACGCGGTTGACAGCGCCACGCCGGTTAACGAGGAGTACTTGACCAACCCCAGCGCCAACGGTGGTCCGTCGATTTTCCAGAAGATCGCCAGGACGTGGAAGGAGTTGACCGCGGACGGCCGCAGCGCCGATCTACGCCTGGTCACCAACCGGGCGGCCGACCCCGAGGACGACCTGATGGCGGGCCGCGACGCCCGCACTGGCCTCCTGATGCCCAAAGCGGCCATCGGCGGAGCCAGGTCGGACCGAGGCAAGGCCCGTGCCCGGTGGGCGCAGGAGGCAGGGCTGACCGAGGCCGAGCTCATCGACCTCTTGTCGGTGCTGCGCTTCGACCTGCCTCTGGACATGGTCTGGTACCAGGAGAAACTGCAACTCCTTATGGCCGTCACCGGGCTTCGCCACGACCAGCGGGCGCTTGAGGAGGGAGCCGGCTGGATCGCCAAAATGGTCCGCGAGGGCCGACGGGAGCTCACGCTGGCAATGATCGAGGCTGCCGTCGCCGAGCTTGACCTGAGGGCCGGCCCCGCCCGCGCCGTCCTGTCGATCGCCACTCTCAAGCCGGACCCGCTGGCAGCGAACGCAGACCATGCCATCGACTGGGTCGACCGCTTCGATGGCGACTCCGACTACACCAAGCGTCGCCCCCTCTCGCCGAACACCTGGGCCCAACTGCAGGCAGACATTGAGGCCGCCCCGAGACGCCTGCCTACCGGGACAACCGCCGTCTCCGTCACGGGCAGCATTCGTCTCGCGCCAGCCTTTCTGGTCGGTACCACCTTCCGCATGGTCACCGGCACCGACCTCGCGGCAGTGCAGCGCGGGAGGGCCGGCAGCCAGCTCTGGTCCACCAACGACCCATTCGACGCCGCCTCGGCCCCGGGAGTCATCGAATACGAGATCGGCCAAGGCGACGAGGTCGCTGTCGCCATCGCCGTCGCGACGGATCCCGCTGAGGACGTCTTGGAGTACCTGCGCGAGCAGAACCTCCCCGTCAGCAAATTCATCGTCCTCACCCCGCCGAGCGGCACAGCAAACGACGGCTCCGTCCCCAACAGCACCGCCGCCAACGCCCTCGCAGTCGGCATCCGCGACCACGTCCGCCGCTCCACTCGCCGCGTCCGACGCATGCACCTCTTCCTCGCCTGCCCCATGGGACTTGCTGTTCTACTGGGCAACCGGTGGAACCGACTATGTCAGACCGTCGTGTACGAGGACATCAAGATCGACGACGGATACGAGGCGGCATTCATTGTGGAGGCATAAGTGGTTGGTCTGTGAGCCTTTGAGTGGTTCTGTCGTCGCCTGATGGTGTGGGCGCGAGCGGAATCTATCGAGGGCGGGGAAGGAGACATCCCTCGTGGGAGCACGACAGCCAGACCCGGGACCGCTGGCCCGCAAGTACGTGAGCGGGTCACAGCCTGCCGGTACTCCGCAGCGTACAAGGCCCGGATCCTGCACGAGTACGAACAGCTCGACAAGGCCGGCAAAGGCGCGCTGCTGCGCCGCGAGGGCCTGTACTCCTCGCTGATCTCCAGTTGGAAGACCGCCCGAGACCATGGCGCGGCCGAGGCGCTGGCCCGGCCGGTCGGCCGCCCCAAAACCGACCCCCGGGACAAGAAGATCGACGAGCTGGAGGGCGAGGTCGAGCGGCTACGCGCCGAACTCGACAAGACCCGCCACGTGATCGAGGTGCAGGGAAAGCCCTTCGCGCTGCTGGATCAGCTCGCCACCGGCAGTGAGAACCCGACGGCTCGGAGCGAGCAGTGACCGCGATCATCCAGACCGCGCAGGCCGAGGCGATCGTGGTACTCACCCCGCTGCTCGGACGCGCCGGAAGATCACGAAATTAATGCCAGAGCCAGTTTTCAAGCGTCGTTGACATAGCCCGCTGAACCCTGGTCCAACGTCCCTGCATCTGGCACCCATGGCTACCGCCGCACGTGACCAGGCTCGGTACGTGCGGTCGGGGCGGCTCCTCTTCAATTGGCTCGAGACCTACTCGGCATCGCAGGTCACGGCCTCGGATCCAGTCGGTTCCGTGGACCTCGTGCCAGTACTCTCGCCCTTCTTGCCCGCCTCGATGGGGGCGTAGCGCCGCCGTTGAAGCTCATCGCGTTCAACGTCCGGGATCGTCATCGACTCGGCAAGCACGGCGGCGAGCGCGTCCACTTGAGTGTTGTCGATGTCAGCGTGGAAGAGCCACCGGATGTTCTCGTCGCGCGTGATGAGGTCGATCGCCAAGCGCCCGCTTTTGTCCTGTGTGGTCGCTGCTCGGACGTATCGCACTCGGTCAATCGGGATGGCCTGACGGATCTCGCTTTGCTCAAGGAATGCGTTCGTCTTGGCCGTGATGATGCGGCGATCCGTGACGGCGACGAGTGTCTTTGCCGCCACCTTGTCCATCACTGCCGCCAACTTCTCCTTCGCTCCGCTGAAGATCGCAGAAACTGGATCGAGGGCATCGGGCTGGTCGGGGAAGCCGAGGACACGTAGGGTCTCACCGTCCTCGAGGAACCATCGCAGGATGCGAAGGTACGGCTCGAGATCTAGCGATTTGGGTGCGCAGGCGACGCCCGGAGCCTCGAGCGGAGGGGCTGGCGGATGGAGAGCATCGGCAAGGGGCTCGATCGCTTCTAGAAGACGGGCGGAGGTTTGGCGGGCTGCCGTCGAGTCCTTCCGCCTCCCCGTCAGTGGCAGTGTGTCGCGTCCGGGGAGCTCGGCGATGATTCGTAGCTCCCGCGTCAGCGAGTCGACGAGGCTCGTCGTCTCGGCGAGAGCGGAGTCGAGCTCCGTGCGAGTGTGGCGCGCAATGGTGTCGACGAGCCGTGCCTCGCCGGCGTCTTCGTGTCCAGCGGCTCTCGCCCGCGCGGCGTGGAGCGCCTGGTATCCGGTCCATGCCTTGATGGAAGACAGGAGGGCGTTGGCGTCGAAGAGGATTGCCTCGGCGTTCGTCTCGAGATACTCACGGCGGCCATGTGTGTCGAGCCGATGGATCTGCCGGATGTGATTGCCGACGTTCAGTCGGTACAGGTCAAGCTGCGTACGCAGGTCCACCCTTTTACCCGCGACAGTGTCCCACAAGGACGTAGGGACCGATCCGACCTCTCGCGCCTGGTCAACTACGTGATCGACGGTGGCGACGAGCGCCGTAAGTTCGGCCCACTGCCCGTGGCGGATAGTCGTGAGTACCTGGCTTGTCAGCGCGATGTTGGTCCTGACAAGCCCCGTGACCTCACTCAGCTGCATCTGAAGGGCGACCATGGCCAGCGCTGGCCCGATCACAGCCGCGGCCTGCGCCGCGCTCACCGCAGTCAAGGGAATGAGGCGGGCCTGACCGACTATCTTGCCGTTGGCGAACACTGCTCCGAGGTTCGCGCCATCCTTGATGGCGAGCGTTCCGCCGGCCTTCAGTAGGGCCTGTGTCGCGTCGCTGATCCTGTAGAGCCCCTGCACGCTGGCGAATGCGTTTCCGAGGTTGCCGGCCACGGTCGCCGTGTTTCCGATCGAGGCGAGGACCGTGGAGATCTGCATGCGGTCGACGTCCGACACAAGCCCAAAGTCGATCAAATCGAGCTTGAGTTCCGCCGGGACCTCACCGAAGACGACAGCAACCCCTGGGAGCACCTCCGCTAGGACCATCGATGCCATCGTTGAGTCGATGTCCGAGTTGGACGTCGGATCGTCCGAAACAGGCGAGTCGGCGGTATTGCCCATTTCTCTCCCTTCGCCCAAAATTCGGACACTCGGGTCTCCTGCCGGGAAATCCTATTGGAACGGTCTATCCACGCCCCACAGTTCTCACGATCTCAGTTCTATCACGATGGCACTATCCGTTCAGTCGCGCGAAACGTGCGCCCGGCTCGCTGTGCAAGTCAACGCACAATCGATTCCCGGCTATCTAACTGAGCGCTACTGCCAACGGCACGAGGGCCGCTCCCAGCTCACTTTCGCCCTGCCGCAACGCCAGTTCATGTATGTGCCGGTACGAGACGACCGCGGCGATCACGGCCAGCAGGCTCACGGATACGGTGGTGTCGACGACGCGTGTAGGCATCTACCCGGGAGCAGGAACTCATCGCGCCGTGCCTCCCTCGGCCACCTCGGCGCAGGTCTCAACGACGAGACGGCCGGAGGAAACCGCAGGTGAGAGCGCCGTAGATTTGCGGCGTGCCTGGCCGGGGATTCGAACCGGAGCTCGCCAGGCGGATCTTGTCCTTGGTGGGGGCCCACTGGGTGACAAACTGAGTGACAACGCATACGTACGCCCGAGGACGCCAAGGACCTTCTGGGGACTGTTTTCCCAGTTCAGAGCCGTATTGGCGCCGTCTAAGTTGACCCGTTGGGTTGCCTGGGGGTCAAGGGGTCGCAGGTTCAAATCCTGTCGTCCCGACCGCGTTTACGCAGGTCGGAAACCTGATCACTTTCTAAGTGATCAGGCTTTTCTGCTGTCTGACCGTCATCTGACCGTGGTCCAGAGCCTGCCGGACCGTTCTGACCACTGCCCGTCCATGCCTGCTCTGACCAGCCTGTTCGCGGCCAGCTCCGCCGCTCGTGCGGCTGTGTTCAAACGAGGTCCCAGATTTAGGCAGGCCGCATTGAGCCGGGAGGAGCGGCTTCCCCTGCCCAGATGCCCTTTGGCGCCGGCGTCGGCACAGCACCCTCAGCGCGTGCTCACAGACAAATGCCGCTGCCGGCACCGCAAGAGCGCCCACGCGGCCTATCGGCCAGGGCTACGAGCCGCTACAAGGACCACCCGCGCCAGGTAAGCAACGCCGCGATTCCGCATGCGGCGATATCCTTTAAAGCGATACGTTCCACCTAGATGATCAAGGCTGCTGCAGCGAACCTCCCAGGTTTTCTGCACAACCGGAGGTTCACTGCAAAACACCACTCGGACCGCCCGGATAACAGGCTCTGGACCTACGCCTTTACCGTAGGTCCTCATCGCCCCTACGAGGGGTCGCAACCGATTTCCTCCGCCGCGGCGGAACGGTCGGTGCAGGTCCTCATCGCCCCTACGAGGGGTCGCAACACATGCGTTCCGCCGTTCGGGCCGTAGTAGACAAGTCCTCATCGCCCCTACGAGGGGTCGCAACAGTCGCGGTGCTTGTAGCGGACGTGGTGGACGGTGGTCCTCATCGCCCCTACAAGGGGTCGCAACACCGCTTTGCCGCCGTACACCTCGCCGTACAGGGTGAGCCTTATCGCCCCTACGAGGGGTCGCAACGCGTCGTAGCCGGCGCGGGTGTGCACGATGACCGGGTCCTCATCGCCCCTACGGAGGTTGCAATACCACCGTCCTGTATTGGCTGTTGGTGGTGGTGGTCATCCTCCTCGACCTATGAGGGAGGCGACACGCTGGGGTAGATGACCGGACTGGTCGCTCTGCGGGAGCCGGCAGATCAAGGTCCCGCAGAGCGCACCGGTCTTCTCGTGCTCAGGCGCGGTTAGGGCGTGTCCCGTGATCATGTGACTGGGTCGCGGAGCCAGATCCGGATCGAGGCAACATCGAGAGTGCCCTGGTAGATAAGCTCCCGTTTGTCGTACCGGGTCGCCACGGCGCGATTCTGGCGGAGCTTGTTGACGCAGCGTTCGACGGTGTTGCGCTCCTTGTAGCGCTCACGATCGAACGCGGGCGGCCGCCCACCCTTGGAACCGAGCTTCTGCCGGTT
>BBYL01000024.1 GCA_001570385.1 Microtetraspora glauca
GGGTGGGGCTCGGGGTCGGGCTGGGCGTGGTGCTGGGGGTGGGGCTCGGGGTCGGGCTGGGCGTGGTGCTGGGGGTCGGGCTCGGGGTGACACCGCCGTCCAGCCCGAAGAACCGCATGTCGTGGTACGCGGAGCAGATGGTGTCGAGGAAGTAGGCGCCCGCCGTGCCGCACTGGTCGGCCGCGCCGCCGGGGTCCACCGGAGTTCCGTGGCCCATGCCGGCGACCGCGTAGAACCGTACGGCGTCGTCGCCGTACCGCTCCAGGGTCGTGCCGGAGGGAAGGCTCTCGGTGGACGCGGGTGTCCGCGAGACACCGAGCACATCGGTGAACTGGTCGCGCAGCTCGGTGCCGTTGGCCTTGTTGACGACGTAGTCCGCCTGCCCGTGCCAGATGGCCACCCGAGGACGCCGTCCGGTGTAGCCGGGGTACGCGTCGCGTACGAGATCGCCCCACTGCGCCGGGGTCTTGCTGACGGCCCCGCCCATGCAGGTGCTCGTCGAGGCGGGCGGTGCGCAGCGGTACGGCAGGCCGGCCACGACGGAACCGGCCTGGAACAGGTCGGGGTAGGTCGCGAGCATGACCGCCGCCATCGCCCCGCCCGCCGACAGCCCCGTGACGGAGATCCGCCCGGCGTCGAGGCGGTACGCCCCGGAGGCGTGGGCGACCATCTGCGCGATGGACAGTGCCGCTCCCTGGCCCCGCTTGATGTGGGCCTCCTGGTACCACTGGAAGCAGTTGGACGGGAAGCTCGCGGAGTCGATCCGCTCCGGGAGGATCAGCGCGAAGCGGTGGAGGTCGGCGAACTTCCTCCAGCCGGAGTTGGTGAAGTAGTCGCTCGCGGTCTGCGTGCAGCCGTGCAGGGCCACGACGGCGGGCGCGCCGTCCGGCAGGCCGTCGGGGCGGTAGACCCACATGGTGAGGCCGCCGGGATTGGACCCGAACCCGGTGACCTTCTCAAGCGCCGCCGCCCGTGCCGGACGCGCCCCGGCGACCAGGGCGGCGACCAGCACGACGGCCATGACGGCGGCGGTGACAGCGGTGACGGCGCCCGGCGGCAGGACGAGGGCGGATCCGCCGACGGAGAGCGGGCCTCGACCGGGACGCGCCGGGACGCGTCTCGGGCGGGGTTCCGAAGAGCGTCCCGGAAGGCGTCCGGAAGAGCGTTCTGAGGGGCGTCCTGGGGTCTGTACTGGGGTGTGTCCTGGGGGGAGGGACAGCGGGGCACCGCCGTCGGGGAGTGGGGTCACGAACGGCTCCTCGTTCACAGGCCCGACATTTGCCCGTGACGGTACATTCGCCAATGTTCACGTGATATGTGGCACATCCCCACGTTCGGACCCCGCCCGAGTATGGGATCGCGACGTGCGCGACCGGCGGGGCGCCCCCGGATCAGGAGACGCCGAGCTCCTTGAGCAGGCGGGCGACGTGGCCGGTGGCCTTCACGTTGTAGAGAGCCTTCTCGATCTTGCCGTCCGCGTCGATGACGAAGGTGGACCGGATCACGCCCATGATCGTCTTGCCGTAGTTGGTCTTCTCGCCGTACGCGCCGTAGGCCTTGTGGACGTCGAGGCCGGTGTCGGAGAGCAGCGGGAAGGTGAGGGCGTCGTGCTCGCGGAACTGCTGGAGCTTGGCGGGCTTGTCCTTGGACACGCCGAGGACGGCGAAGCCGTGGCCGGTGAGGGCGTTCAGGTTGTCGCGGAAGTCACATGCCTGCTTGGTGCAGCCGGGCGTCAACGCCGCCGGGTAGAAGTAGAGGATGACCCGCGTGCCGCGGAACGACGCGAGCGACACGTCGTTCCCGTCGGCGTCCGTAAGGGTGAAGTCCGGCGCGGCGTCGCCGGGCTCGAGCCTGCTCATGAAGTCCTCCTGCTATTGGACGGAAAAGCCCATGCTTCGCGTGCCACGGGGGTGACCCGCGCGGATGCGGGTAGGCGCTAATCAAACTACCGGGTCGGCCGCTGCGCGGCGCGGCCCCGCGAGCTGGCAGACTGATCGGACACGAGTACCTAGGAGGGGGTCGCCATGGCGGAGACCGATCCCGATGCGCTGGAGCGGGAGATCGAGCGTACGCGGGTGGAGTTGGCTCGTACGGTCGACGCCATCGCGGACCGTGTGAGCCCGAAGCGCGTGGCCGAGCGGAGCGTGGCGAAGGTCAAGGCCAACGCCGAGCGTCTCGTGGGGGGCGCTCAGCATCGTCATGTCAGGCCCGGTGAAGAGGGCGAGGCCGGTGTCTGGGACGAGTACGCGCCCCGGGACATCAGCCCCGTTCTCATCGTCATGGGTGTCGCGCTCGTCGTCGGCGCGACCGTCCTCCTGCTGCGCCGCCGCAACCGGAGCTGACCGCCCCGCCCGGTCATCGCCGACCTCCCGCCCGGTCATCGGGCCCGCGGGTCAGAGGAAGGTCTTCCCTTCGCCCCGGTAGGTGGGCACCTCCTCGACCACGCGGTCGCCCTCGATCAGGTGCAGGGTCGCGAACCGCTCGCAGAGCTCGCCGGCCTTGGCGTGGCGGAACCACACCCGGTCGCCGACGCGCAGGTCGGAGGCGGCGTCGCCGAGCAGCGGGGTCTGCACCTCGCCCGCCCCTTCGTTGGAGTCGTACCGCAGGCCGGCGGGCAGGTACGGCTGCGGCAGCCGGGTCGGTCCGGGCGCCCCGGAGGCGTGGTAGCCGCCGCCGAGCACGGTCGCGACATCGGCCGCGGGCTTGCGCACCACGGGCAGGGCGAACAGCGCGGCCGGATGCCCCTCGAAGTTGCGATAGAAGTCGAACAGCCGCGGGTGGAAGAACCCGGAGCCGGCCGCGACCTCGGTGATCGCCTTCTCTTTGACGGTCTTCTCGATGCTGCCGGTGCCGCCGCCGTTGACGAACTCCAGGTCGGCCACCTGGCGTACGGCCCGCACGATCCGGCCCCTCCGGATGATCAGCTCGCGGCGTGACCGCGCCTGCATCCAGCGGACCGCCCTGCCGTACAGGCCGGGGATCTTGTCGCCCACCCCGGCGATCTGCGCCTCGTACGCCATGAGCCCGGCGAGCCGGAGGCCGGGCCGCTTGGCGATCTCGGCCGCGATCTCGGCGGCCTGTTCGGGCTCGCGCAGGGGGGAGCGCAGCGCCCCGGCGCGCAGCTTTCCGGCGAACGCGACGAACGCCGCATCGATGTCCAGACATATCCGGATCTGGTGGGGCTGGCCCTGGAGCAGATCCAGGTGCTCGGGGGAGTCGACCATCACCGTGATCTCCCGGGCCGCGACCGGATCGGCGCCCAGGGCGCGGATGGCCGCGCGGTCGGTGGTGGGATAGGCCACGAGCACGTCGCGCATGCCGGTGGAGACCAGCCAGAGCGCCTCCGGGAGCGTGAACGCCATGATTCCGGCGAATCCGTCCATCGCCAGGACACGTTCGAGGATCGGGCGGCTGCGGATCGACTTGCTGGCCACCCGGATCGGCTTCCCGCCGGCCCGCCGCACCATGCCCTCGGCGTTCAGCCGCAGCGCGTCGAGGTCGAGCACCGCGAACGGCGCCTCCAGGTGTGCGGTGGCCCGGTCCAGGCGCTCTCGGTCGTCCATATGGGCAGCTTAATGCCGCCGAGGCGAAATATATGAGTGGCGTTCATATTAATCGCCGGGCAAATTTTGCGGCGCCGCGCCTTCAAGATCCGGTCGAAGGAGTGGTGCGCGTCCCCCCGAGATCTTTTGCGGTGTACCCATAGGCACGTGAGCATGCCTGTACACGGGAAGTGGTGATCGGCCTGATGAGCATCGTGGAGGACATCCTCGCGGCCTCCCCGGCCGCGGCGGTGCGGACCCAACAGCGGACGCTGCGGCGCAACGCGATCCGCGCCCTGCGCCCCGGGCGGACACCCGCGGGCATCGTGGTCTCCGCTCTGCTCGCCACGTCGTCGTGGACCGTCCTCGCCGTGGCCATCGGCGGCCTGTTCGGCGCCCCCGCGGACCCCCGGCTGGGCAGTCTGATGTCGCTGACCCTTGGCGATCCGGTCATCCGCAGCGCGGCCAGCGCGATGGTCGTCGCCGGAGCGCTCCTGGTGGCCCTCGCTCTGATCCCCGGCCGCCCCCGGCTCATCGCCGTGGAGACCACGGACCCGCTGCTCGTGATCGGCCTCACCCGGAGCGGCCTGCGCCGGACGTTGTCGAGCGCGGCGCGCGGCGTCGAAGGGGTGGAGGCCGCCCGTGTGCGCATCCATCCCCGGCGGATCGAGGTGACGGTGATCACCCGCGCGCAGGGGACGGGCGAACTGCTCCGGGCGGTCGGCACCGCCGTCGGAGACCGGCTCGCGGGCCTCGGCGTCCAGAGCCGCCAGGACGTCGTCGTACGGCTGCGCAGGACGAGGGTCTGACCATGCGCTCTCACATCGGAAATCGTGTCGGCATCCTCCTGGTGGGGGTGGCCCTGCTGGCGGGCGGCATCACGATGCTGCTCGCCGCGAGGGACCGTCCCGGGGACGAGGTCCTCGATCTGAGCTTCTTCACCGACAACGCGTGGGCGCGCCCGATCGGCATCCTGCTGCCCGTGGTGATCGGGCTGGTCGCGACGCGGTGGTTGCTGATCGCGTCCGGCTGGGGGCGGTGCGGCAGCCGTACCGGCTCGGGGATCGCCATGCTCGGCGTCGCGCTGAAGGGCGTCCAGGGCATCGGCAAGCTGTACGTCAGGCTGGTCGGCGAGCGCAGGATGCGGATCCGGATCGATCTCCTGCCCGACGCCGACCCGGCCGAGGTGATCGGGCGGCTGAACCGCGAGGCGGTCTCACGAGTTCGCGGCGTGGTGGGCCGCGGCGACCTTCCGACGCTGGTCAGGCTGCACATCCGGCGACGCTGAGCGCCGTGCTCCCAGGGCCAGCCCGGCGGCGAGGCAGGCGAGCGGCACCACCGGGACGACGTAGCGGTGGTCGAAGGCCGCGATCATCGGAGGCAGGACGAGCAGGGCCGCCGCCGCGGCCAGCGGCAGCAACACGGACCACCGCCGGGCGGCCAGGCCGCCGAGCCCGATCAGCAGGATGATCGCGAGGAACGGCCCGCGCAGGTAGCCCTGCTGCTGGTAGGCGCGCAGCACTCCGGCCCAGGGCTCGACGACGCGCGTCTCGCCCGGCGACCCCTGGTACGCCGTGGTGAGCTGGGTGGCGGTACGGCCCGCCGACGCGATCTTGTCGCTGAACGGCTTCACCGACTCGGGGAAGACGTACGCGCTCTGCGGGCCGGGGGAGGGATAGACCCGGCGCTCCCATTCGAACGCCCAGAGGGCGTCCTTCAGTCCGGTCATCAGGAAGTCGAGCGGCTGGCTGCGGATCGCCAGCGAGGCGAACTCCCCGGCCAGCTCCTCCCTGCCCGCGCCGACCTTCTGGAGCGGTGAGGCGGCGTCCCAGATGTACGCGGGCGCGGCGAGCCGGGGCTCCGACGGGCAGAGGCCGGTGAGGCGCGGAGCGGGGTTCATCCTGTCGCAGTCGGCAAAGGTCATGGTCCGCGACCACAGCCAGGTGCTGCTCCCGCCCATGCCGTACGAGCCGTGCGCGCTGTTGAACCAGACCGCGTAACCGCCGAGGACGACGGCCGCCGCGGCGACACCCGCGACCAGCGCCCCGCGGCCGGCACGGGACAGCAGCACCCAGGCGGCGGCGATGACGATCAGCGGGAGCCCGATGGTCCGGGTGATCGTCGCGAGCGCCAGCAGGAAGAGCGCCGCCGTCGCGGCCCACACCGGCGGTTTGGGCCACCACACCAGGATCGCCACCCCGGCCACGGCCAGGAAGGTGAACAGCAGGTCGGCCATCATCAGGTGTTCGAGCTGGATCTGGTGGACGTCCAGCAGAACCGGCGCCGCGGCGAGGGCCGCGCCCCAGCCCGGCAGTGCCGTACGGCGTCGCAGGACCGCGTAGACGAGAGCGGCGATGCCGATCCCGAGCAGGTGCTGGACGACCACCACGGACTGGATGTCGCGCAGCGGGCTGAGCAGCCACAGGAACAGCGAGTAGCCGGACGGGCGGGACGCCAGCGGGCGCAGATCGAGGCCCGAGCTGAGATAGGCGAACGAGTCGGCCCAGAACCACAGCGCGGGCCGGTAGCCGAACACGGCCAGCGCCCGCAGCGCCACGCCGATGAGGAGGGCGGCGAAGAACGCCAGGTGCGACCGCAGGAACGAGGTCAATGTCCCCCCTGCGATTCGCGATCCGCCCGACAAATCAGGAACAGCCAGAATAGGGCATGATCGGCTGGCGTGCCCGTCACGGGGTGCCGGCAAGAGCGGTGCGATGAGCCGCCGAACCTCGCCTGAGCGGGGGTTCCGCGGCTCTCGCACGCTCCTGCCGGTGCGCGTGTTCGCTACCGCAGCGACGTCGTCGTCAGCCGCGGACACGCCCTGATCTCGGCTTCCGTGAACCGCTCCGTCACCCACTGGCCGCGCGAGAACAGCTCGGTCTGGTCGGCGTGGTGCGGCGAGGCCGAGCTGGCCGACAGCGAGTACGTCAGCACGGTCCGGGTGCGCGGCCCGGCCGGCGTCAGCTCCACGGCCATCATGAAGCTGGAACCGGTGTTGACGTCCGGATAGCGGCCCTCCTTACTGAGCGCGCCGCCGGTGCGGATCCGGTCGAAGCAGCCCTCCCCCTCGGTGCAGCCAGGAACCGGGACGGAGCCGTACCGCTGGGCCTTCCCCGGCGTGAGCGTCAGCGGGAGGCCGTCGGCCGTGAATGCCCGCACGGCGTCGGCCAGCGCGGCCGGCACCGCCGGGTTGGCGGTGTCGAGCCCGCGCGGCGTGGTGAGCGGGCGCTCGGGATCGAACGGCACCTTCCACCAGCTCTTTGGCGGGACGACCGTGCCGTCGGGCCGCCTCTGCGGGCGGTTCAGGCCCAGGAAGAACTCGCGCCACAGGATCGCGCCACGGCTGTCGAGGCGGGCCCGCCCGTCCCAGGCCGTCAGCGTGGCGCAGGCCCGGCGGACGTCGACCTTCTCGCCGTCGGTCGCCGTCATCACGGGCGTGGCCCGGCACAGCGCGCGCAGATCCGGGCGGAGCAGCTCGGCGCTCAGGTTGCGCTTGCCCGTCGCCGTCCGCTGGAGCGTCTCCAGCGTGAAGCCGGGAGCGCCGAGCCCGTCGTCGCCCGACAGCCGCTGAGCGATCATGTCGAGGCCGACCCGGGTGCGCAGGTCCCGTTCCGTACGGGTGTCGCCGTAGATGCGCGGATAGTCCGTGAGGGGGGCCTTCGGGTTGGCCAGCCAGGGGCTGGCGTTGGCGTTGGTCACGTAGTCGACGCGGGTCAGCCGGGGCTGGGCGGCGGGGCCGAAGATGCCCGGCTCGATCGCGTCCGCGTCCTTGCCCCACAGGCAGTCCGACGTGGAGCCGTCCAGGAGGAGCATCTCGGGGTCGTCCTTGGCGCGGCAGCGCTCCGCCTGCTCGTCGGTGACATGCGGGACCACCGAGGCGTCGGCGAAGTACGCCTCGCCGCCGACGTCCGTGGCGAGCGTGTAGACGAAGGGCGTGCCCTGGTGCGTATCCTGCGCGCGGCGCAGCGCGGCCAGGTCGCGGGCGGCGCCCATGGCCAGCCACTCGTCGGCGAAGCGCAGGTTGGCGGCGTTGGCGTCGGCCAGGGCGATCGCCGTCTCCTCCGTCCAGCCGGTGGCCAGCACCGGGCCGTACCGGGAGGTGTAGAGAGTGGTGGTGACGACGTTGATCTGGCCCTGGGCGTTCCGGACGGTGACCGACACCTCCTGCCGACCCATCGGCTCGGGCCGGCCGTCCACCAGGTACGCGGTGCGCTGGCCCGGCACCAGCTTGAGCTGGTACAGGGTGAAGCGCTGGGCGTGGGAGACGGTGTGCGTCCAGGCCACGCTCGCGTTGTGGCCGATCTGGACCACGGGGGTGCCGTACAGGCTGCCGCCCGACACGTCGAGCACGCCCGGGATGGTCAGGTGGACCTGGTAGAAGCGGCGGGAGCCGTTCCACGGGAAGTGGGGGTCGGCCAGCAGCATGCCGTGGCCGTCGCGGGTGGCCTCGCGCCCGATGGCGAAGGCGTTGCTTCCGGGGGCGGGCACGGTTTTCGACGGGACCGTCCTGTCCGGCTGGTTCGGCTCCTTCCTGTTTTCCGGCTGCTCCTCCGGCTGCTCCTCCGCCTGCCCGGAGGCGGCGATGGCCTCCTTGAACGAGGAGCTGCCGCCCAGGCGGCCGAGGTCGAGCAGGTTCATCCAGACGTCCGTGGCGGTGATGGGGCCGACCCACTCCTTGCCCCGGCAGGCCGGGTCGGGCAGCCGGGCCACGCCCGTGTCGCTCAGGTAGCGGTTGAACCCGGCGACGTAGCCGTCCACGAGCGCGCGCAGTTCGGCGCTGGGACCGTAGGGCGCGGGGCGGGCGAGCACCCGGCGCAGCACGCCCGACGCCTGGACGCTCTTGTAGTAGACGTCGCTGGCCAGGTTGGCGACCGGGTCGATGGCGTCGTCCGACATCGCCTCCGCGCCGAAGTGGCGCGACCGCTCGCCGCGCAAGGTGAGTGCCCACGAGGCCATGACGCACAGGTTGTCCTGGGCGAAGGTGTAGCCGTAGCCGTAGCCGAGGCCGCCGTGGTCCTTCGCGGAGATGTGCGGGATGCCGTATTCGGTGCGCCTGATGTCGGCGGCGTAGCGGCCTTCGGCGGCCCGCGCCGGCGCGGGCGCCGCCACAAGGAGGGCGCCGGCCAGGGCCGCTGCGAGCGGTGCGGCCAGCCGCCTGGCAAGGGTCATGATCATCGACGGTCCTATTCGAAGCGGGCGTTGTCGGGCGCGGTCACACGCTTGAGCAGCGGCAGGCCGGCGAGGACCACGAGCAGGGCGGCCAGCAGCCCCCCGCCGACGGTCAGGAAGTAGGCGGGGCCCGGCAGCACCGCCGGTGCGCTCTTGATCGCCAGCTGGTCGATCATCGGCTCGGCCACGCCGAAGCCCGCGGCCGCCGCCACCAGGGCGGCCACCACCACGGGGGCCGCCGTCTCCAGCAGCACCACCTTGGACAGGGTCCGTGTCGGCGTGCCGCACAACCGCAGCAGCGTGAACGGCTGCCTGCGCTCCACCACGCCGCCCGCGACCGCCACCAGCAGGCCGCAGCCCGCCACCAGCAGGGTCAGCGCGACGATGGCCAGCGCGACGCGTTCCATCTGGTCCAGCAGCACCGCGCGGGCCTGGGCGACCTCGGCGAACGTCTGCGGCGTCTCGGTGCTGCCGGAGCGGGCGACGTACGCGGTGAGCAGCGTACGGATCCGTTCACGGACGTCCGGGTCGTCCGCGCGGATCAGCACCGCCGCCAGGGGGAGGCCGGCCGAGGCGGCCTGGGCGTCCTTGCCGGAGCCGCCGGAGCCACCGGAGCCGCCGGAGGCGCCGGGTGCGGGCGGGTTGGCCGCGTCCACGATCGGCAGCTTGCGGTCGACGGAGAGCATGTTGTCGCTGGACAGCAGCCGGATGAAGTCGGCCTTCACCGCGCGGGTGCCCGGGGTGCACCGGCCGAGTGCCGGGAAGCTGGTCAGGGCGTCGCATTCGATGACGTGCCCGAGCAGGAAGTCGGGTCGGCAGCCGGGGCCAGGGTCGCACGGAGGAGGGATGTCCGGCCAGGTCAGCGCGTCGGCCCTGCGGTAGATCGGCAGCACGGTGACGCCGGGATGGGCGCGTACCTCGGCGAGCAGTTCTGCCGCCGTGCCAGGCGGCAGAGGCAGGCCGTCGATGTCCTTGCCGTACCCGAACGACGTCCGCATGACCTCGCTCAGCGTGCCGCCGCCCGCCGCCTCCTGGCCCGAGACGACGGCGGGGACGATGCCGGCGACGGCCGTGCCGATGAAGACCGCCAGCACGATCCCGTTCACCGACCGGAAGGCCGCCTTCGGGTCCGCCGCCAGCCGCTGGGCGGCCAGCAGCGTCGCCGCGCCGGGCGTGACCCGGGCGGCCAGTCGTGCGGCCAGCATCGTCAGCCAGGGCCCGACCACCACGAGACCGACCATGATCAGCGCCAGGCCGACGTCGACGAGCACCGCGTTCGGGTCGTTGCCGCCCGCGAACACCGGGCCGGCGAACAGCCCCAGCCCCGCCAGGAGCGGAAGCGCCCGCCACCATCCCGGGGCGGAGGCCCGCACCTTGCGCGCCGCGCCGAGCGGTGTGATCCGCACCCGGCGCAGCGACCACAGGGCGGCGCCTGCCGCGGCGAGCGGCACGCCCGCGACCACGGCGGCGTACTGGAGCGCGGTGGGCGCGACCACGTCGGGGAAGAAGCGGGAGCCGGTGATGGCGACGCCGGCCAGGGCGGGCCGCAGCGCCTGGAAGACCGCGATGCCGACGAGCGCGCCCAGCAGCGCGCCGAGCGCCGCGTCCACCGAGGCGATCGCGTTGATCTGCCGCGTGGTGGCGCCCGCCAGCCTGATCGCCGCGAAGCGCGCCTCGCGGCGGGCGGCGGCCAGGCGCGTGGCCGTACCGACGAGGACGAGCAGCGGGAAGATCAGGCCGATGGCGGCGATGCCGAAGCCGTGCTCGTAGAGGGCCGTGGTGTCGTCCGCGACCGGGGTGGTGGCGACGGCGTCGACGGCCACGGTGCCGGCCATGGCGGCCAGCCCGTCGGGGCGCTGACCGACGACGACGACCAGGTCGTCGGGGCCGGACAGCGCCGCCCGTCCGATGAGGCCGGCGCGGGTGCCGGGGAAGCGATCGGCGAGTTGCTCGCGCGGCACGGTGTCCATCAGCTCGGCGAGCGCGGGCGAGACGTAGTACCGCCCCGCGCCGGGAAGCGCGGGGACGCCGGGCATGGTCGGCGTGGACGTCCGCGCGTCGAGGACGGCGACGTCGAGCCGCTTGATCGGACGACCCGCGTAGGAGTCCTGGCGGTGGTTCCACAGCACCGCGCCCGGGGTGGCGCCCAGCGCCCAGCCGCCCGGCGCGGAGCCGGTCGTGCACTCCCAGCACGGGCGGTCCGCGGTGACCTGGAAGGCGTTGAACAGCGCCACCGTGGACAGCAGCACCGTCACCCCCATCGCGACGGCGGCGGTGACGAGCGCCAGCCGGACAACCGCCTCCCGGCCGCCGCGCAGCGACAGCCGCAGGCCCAGCCAGAGCGTCATCGCACGGCCTCGTCGGCGTAGGGGTCGGTGACCTTGCCGTCGCGCACCATGACCTCCCGGTCGGCGCAGGCGGCGACGCGGGCGTCGTGGGTCACCACGATCACGGTCGTGCCCTCCTCGCGGGCCAGGCCGACGAGCAGTTCCATGACCTTCTCGCCGGTGAGCGAGTCGAGCGCGCCGGTGGGCTCGTCCGCGAAGATCACCTTGGGCCGCGCCACCAGCGCCCTGGCGATCGCCACCCGCTGCGCCTGCCCCCCGGACAGCTCGCCGGTGCGCCGCTCGCCCAGGTCGTCCAGCTCCAGCCGCTTCAGCCAGCCGTCCGCCCGCTGGTAGGCCTGCTTGCGCCTGACCTTGCCGAGCAGCAGCGGCAGGGCGACGTTGTCGGCCACCGTGAGCTCCGGCACCAGCTGGCCGAACTGGAAGACGAAGCCTAATGAGGTACGGCGCAGCTCGGACCGCCTGGCGTCGCTCAGGGTGTCCAGCCGCCGCCCGTCGAACCAGACCTCGCCCGCGTCGGGGGTGAAGATGCCGGCCAGGCAGTGCAGCAGCGTGGACTTGCCGGAGCCGCTCGGGCCCATGATCGCCAGGATCTCCCCCGCCGTCACGGACAGGCTCGCCTCGCGCAGCGCCTGCGTCCGGCCGTAGGAGCGGTCGATGGAACGGGCCTCCAGCAGCGGGCCCGGCACGGGAAGGGCGTCGACGGTCATGCGCGGCGCACCGTTTCCGCCAGCGCGCCCAGCCGGGCCGTGGTCAGGTCGATCCAGCGCAGGTCGGCGTCCAGGTGGAAAAGGGCATGGTCGGCCAGCAGGGCGTCCACGAGGGCGCCACCGCGTTTGATCTCCGACAACTCGCGCATGCGCCGCATGTGCGTGGCGCGCTGGGTGACCAGGTAGCGCTCCGCGTCGTGGCCCAGCATCAGCGCCAGCACGACCTTCGTGAACAACACCGTCTGCAGGAACGGCTCCGCCGCCACCGGCTCGGCCAGCCAGACCTTCACCTCCTGCTTGCCCAGCGGGGTGATGGTGTAGCGCTTGCGGTCGGGGCCGTCGCCCGGCTCGCTCTGGCCGGCCGTGACCTTGCCGTCCCTGGCCAGGCGGCCGAGCGTCGAATAGACCTGCCCGAAGGGGAGCGGCTTGCCCCTGCCGAAGTAGGTGTCGTAGTCGCGCTTCAGGTCGTATCCGTAGCTGGGCTCGCGGTCCAGGAGGCCCATCAGGGCCAAGGGGACTGTCATGACGGATGACTATATACCGGGGGTATATACGCGGTGTATAGAAGGGCGCACATGTGGGCCGTTTCCACGGAGACCGCGTCCGGTCACGGGTTGCCCCGTGCCGGACGTCGCGCCCGCCTGTGCCCGGTTCTTACAGGGTGACCGTGCCGGCCCCGCCGCGCGGGCGGACCGGCGCCCCGGTCAGCACTCGATCACGTTGACGGCGAGGCCGCCCCGGCTGGTCTCCTTGTACTTGTCGAGCATGTCCCTGCCGGTGTCGCGCATGGTCTTGATGGCCTTGTCGAGCGACACGAAGTGGCGGCCGTCACCGCGCAGCGCGATCCGGGCCGCGGCGATCGCCTTGATGGAGGCCACCGCGTTCCGCTCGATGCACGGGATCTGGACCAGGCCGCCGATCGGGTCACAGGTCAGGCCGAGGTTGTGCTCGATGCCGATCTCGGCGGCGTTCTCGACCTGTTCGGGCGTGCCGCCGAGGACCTCGGTGAGCCCGGCCGCGGCCATCGAGCACGCCGACCCGACCTCGCCCTGGCAGCCGACCTCGGCGCCGGAGATCGACGCGTTCTCCTTGAAGAGCACTCCGATCGCACCGGCGGTGAGCAGGAAGCGGACGACCCCGTCGTCGTCCACTCCCGAGACGAACCGCGTGTAGTACGACAGCACGGCGGGGATGATGCCGGCCGCGCCGTTCGTCGGCGCCGTGACGATCCTGCCGCCGGCCGCGTTCTCCTCGTTCACGGCGAGCGCGAACAGGGTCACCCAGTCCATCGCGCGC
Source organism: Microtetraspora glauca (assembly GCA_001570385.1). GTDB lineage: Bacteria > Actinomycetota > Actinomycetes > Streptosporangiales > Streptosporangiaceae > Microtetraspora > Microtetraspora glauca. The sequence goes on from BBYL01000024.1 coordinate 13,063, forward strand.
AGCGGGTCGAGGTCGGCCTCGGTCTGCAGCCTGCGCAGGAGCTGGTTCGCCCGCCGCTTCACCTTGAGGCCGCCCGGGAGGACGCCCTCCTGGGTGCTGCCGCGACGCACCGACTCGGCCATGACCGACCACAGGTGCAGGAGCCCCGCGCGGATCTCCTCGGTGGTACGGCCGAAGGCCCGCTCGTTCTCCAGCATGAGGGCGGAGATCGACAGGCCGGTCTCCGCGCACCGGGCGAGCAGCTCCGACCCCGTGGTGAACGGGTGCGGGAGGACCGTGTCGTCCGGTTTGATGCGGTCGGCGCCGGTGGCGTTCTCGTCCACGACGAACCCGCCGCCCACCGAGTAGTAGATCTTCTCGCGCAGGATCTCGCCCGACTCGGTGAAGGCGGTGAACCGCATCCCGTTCGGGTGGTGGGGCAGTGTGATCTTCCGCTCGAAGACGAGGTCCTCGCCGACGACGAAGGGGATCTCGCGGGAGCCGTACAGGGTGACCGTGCCCGTGTCCCGCATGGCGGCGAGCCGTTCGTCGACGGTGTCCACGTCGACGAGCTCGGGCTTCTCACCGGACAGGCCGAGCAGCACCGCCTTGTCGCTGCCGTGGCCCTTGCCGGTCAGGCCGAGCGAGCCGTACAGGATGACCTCGACGCGCGAGGTCTTCTCGAGCAGACCGTCCTGGTGGAGACCGCGGGCGAACTTGTGCGCCGCGGCCATCGGGCCGCCCGTGTGCGAACTGGACGGCCCGATGCCCACCTTGAACAGATCGAAGACACTGATCGCCATTGATCCATGCCCTTATCTGGAAATGTCAGGATTCACCCGACGTGAGGGTGGTGTACTCGGCGGCGGAGAGCAGGTCCTCCGGCTCGCCCTCGAGGCGCACGCGGAACAGCCAGCCGTCGCCGTACGGGTCGGAGTTGACCAGAGAGGGATCGTCCACGACCGCGGGGTTGGTCTCCACGATCTCGCCGCCGACCGGCGCGTAGATGTCGCTCACCGACTTGGTGGACTCCACCTCGCCGACCGCGTCACCGGCCTCGACGTTGGTGCCCACCTCCGGCACCTGCACGAAGACCACGTCGCCGAGCTGCTCCGCGGCGTACGCGGTCACGCCCACCGTCACGGTGAGGCCGTCATCGAGACCGGCCACCCACTCGTGCTCCTTGGTGTAGCTCAGCTCGTCGGGAATGCTGCTCACTTGCTCCTCCTGTAGAAAGGCAGATCAACGACGTCAACGGGTTCATGGCTACCACGGATGTCCACGGCCAGACCTCCCTTTTCGAGAGCGTCCGCGGCGACGTACGCCATGGCGATGGGCTTGCCCAGCGTCTGCGAGGGCGCGCCGCTGGTCACCTCGCCGACGACCTCGCCCTCACACGTGACGGGATAGCCGTGGCGGGGGACTCTGCGGCCGCGCGCCACCAGGCCGACCAGGCGGCGTCCGGGGGCCGTGCGCCCGGAGAGCGCGGCCCGCCCGACGAAGTCGCCCGGCTTGTCGAACTTCACGACCCGGCCGAGGCCGGCGTCGAAGGGCGTGGTGTCCGCGGTCAGCTCGTTGCCGTACAGCGGCATGCCCGCCTCCAGGCGCAGCGTGTCGCGCGCGGACAGCCCGCAGGGCCGCAGTCCGAGCTCCGCCCCCGCCTCGGACAGGGCGTTCCACAGCGGGACCGCGTCCTCGGGCCGGACGAACAGCTCGAAGCCGTCCTCGCCGGTGTAACCCGTACGCGCGATCATGACCTCGAACCCGGCGACCTCGCCGGGGAGCCCCGCGTAGTATTTGAGCCCGACCAGGTCGGCGTCTGTCAGCTTCCCGAGGATGTCCGTGCTGTTCGGCCCCTGGACGGCGATCAGCGCGTAGGAGTCCGACCTGTCCTCGACCCGGGCGTCGTACGGCTGGGCGCGCTCGGCCAGCTCCTCGGCCACCCTGGCGTAGTTGGAGGCGTTCGCGACGACCATGAACTCCTCGGGCCGGAGGCGGTAGACGATCAGGTCGTCCAGCACGCCGCCGTCCTCGGTCACGATCATGGTGTACCTGGCGCGGCCGGGCTCCAGCACGCTCAGATGCCCGACGAGGGCGAAGTCCAGCGCCTCTCCCGCCTGCGGGCCGGTGACGTGGATCTCGCCCATGTGGGACAGGTCGAACAGGCCGGCAGCGGTGCGCACCGCGTTGTGCTCGGCTGACTCGCTGCCGTAGCGCAGGGGCATCTGCCATCCCGCGAAGTCGGTGAGCGTCGCGCCGAGGCTCTCGTGAACCTCACGCAACGGGGTAGATCGGGACATGATCGCACCTCAGGAAGACGGATGACAGCATCCTCCCCCTCTGTCATGGGTGCCTGAGAGCTTCGTCCGTTTCCTTACCCGGACTTTCACCTTCGGCGAGGCCGCGTACGGCCTGCTTTCCAGAGGACACCTGGCCCGCGCGGTCCTTTGCCTTGAGAGGTTCGCGGGGAGGGCTTGCTCCTTCAGGGGACCTGACCGGCTGTCAGGACGCTCTCCCGCACGGGATCGATGGTGTTCTGCCAGCCTAGTGGTCGTACCCCGTCTCGCGAAACCGGTGGGCCTCTCTCAGATCCAGCCGCGCGCCGACGCCTCGGCTCCGGCCTGGAACCTGGTGGTGGCGCCCAGCCGTTCGACGACCGCGGCGATCCGGCGGGTCGCGGTTCGCGCGCTGACCCCGAGCTGCCTGGCGATCGTCTCGTCCTTGAGCCCGGCCTTGAGCATCTGGAGCACCAGCAGGTCCTCCTCGTCCGGCCGGTCGCCGACGGGCGGCCGGGTCCCGGTGAGCGGCTGGCCGCGCTCCCAGTAGGCGTCGAACAGTTCGATGAGCGCGTCGAGCAGGCCGGAGGGACGGATCAGCGCGACGTTGTCGTAGACGCCGTCCACGAGGGGCATCAGCGCCACTCGCCGGTCCACGATCCGCAGCTTGAACGGCAGGCTGGGCAGGAACCTGGACCGCTCACCCTCCTCGGCCAGCCGGAGGAGGGTCTCGAACCGGCCGGGGCGTCGCAGGGACTCCGGGCAGTACACGACCCGGATGTCCACCCCGCGCGCGATCAGTTCCCGGGTGCCGGCGACCTCCGACTCGTTGCTGTCCACCGAGTTGTCGGGCCACCCGATGTAGGGCGGCCGGTCGAGCGCCAACACCTCCGACGTGACCGCTCTGTTCGTCTCCGTCATCTGCCGCTTCACCGCGTCCTCGCCCGAGAGGATCTCCACCAGGCCGGCCGGGTCGGCCCGCAGCCGGCCCGACTGGTAGAGCTGTGCGAAGTCGGCGACCGTGGTCCGGATTTCGGCCAGCCCCGCCTCGGCCTCCAGTCGGCGCCGGTCGATCAGCCATCCGAGCGCCGCCTCCGGCGCCACCGGCTCGTACCTGCCCGGCCTGATCCGTCGTAGCAGCCCGAGTTCGGCCAGCCGGGCCAGCGCGTGCCGTACCCGTGCGGCGCTGACCCGCAGCGAGCCCGCCAGGTCGGTGACTGTGCGGTCGGGGTGGCGGAGCAGGGACCGGTAGATCTGTTCGTCGAAATCGCCGATGCCCACCGCACCGAGCACTGGCTGGTCGTCCACCCACCACCTGACCGGATCGTGACGCTTTTCGCCATATGACCGAAAACGCCAGCACTATATCTCGACAACTGATCCTCACGGGCCGTTCACTTCTAGCTGCCTCCCGGCGACCTTGCTGCAGGGCGGCACCCCCCGTCTCGAAGAGGAGCAATGGCCCGCAACCCCCGACGAGTGAGTGCCTTCGGCGCGATGGCACTCGCCGCCGCCGTGGTGATCACCACGGCCTCGGCGCCGGCTTCGGCCGATCCCCTGACCACCGGCCCCCTGACCACCGGCCCGACCGACACCTACATCGTCACGCTGGCCGAGCAGCCGCTCGCGACCTATGACGGCGGCGTCGCCGGCATCCCCGCCACCAAGCCCGGCAAGGGCAAGAAGGTGGACACCGGCAGCGCGAACGCCAAGCGCTACCGCGACCACCTGAAGAGCAGGCAGGACCAGGTCTCCCGGAGCGTCGACGCCACGCCGGCCAAGCAGCTTTCCGTGGCCTCCAACGCGTTCGTCGCCGAGCTCACCATGACCCAGGCGGCGCGGCTGAACACCACGCCCGGTGTGCTCTCCGTCGTTCCCGACCGCCTGCGCAAGGCTCTGGACGACCGCAGGTCCACCGACTTCCTCGGCCTGTCCGGCGAGTCCGGTCTGTGGTCCAGGCTCGACGGCACCGCGAACGCGGGCAAGGGCATCGTGGTCGGCGTGATCGACACCGGCGTCTGGCCGGAGAACCCGTCGTTCGCGGCCCCGGCCCTCAACGCCACGGCGCCCACGGACGCCGATCCGTACCGGCCCTATCTGCAGGGCTCGACCACGGTCATGAAGAAGGCCGACGGCGGCACGTTCACCGGCGTCTGCCAGACCGGCGAGGAGTTCGCCGCCAACCTGTGCAACCAGAAGCTGATCAGCGCCCGCTACTTCGGTGACGCCTGGCTGAAGCGGGTACCGCCGGCCAATCGCGCCGACTACGTCTCGCCGCGCGACGCGCAGGGGCACGGCTCGCACACCGCCTCCACCGCCGCGGGCAACGCGGACGTGCCGGCGAGCGTGAACGGCACCGACTTCGGCCAGATCTCCGGTGTCGCGCCCGGCGCGGCGATCGCCGTCTACAAGGCGCTCTGGGAGAGTGCCGACGGCCAGCAGACCGGCGGCCTGGACTCCGACATCCTGGCCGCCGTCGACCAGGCGGTGGCCGACGGCGTCGATGTGATCAACTACTCCGTGGGCTCCGAAGCGGAGTCCCCGGCGGAGGACCCGATCGGGCTCGCCTTCCGCGCGGCCGCCGCGAGCGGCATCTTCGTGGCCACCGCCGGCGGCAACAGCGGCCCGGGTGGCTCGACGCTGGACAACACCATGCCGTGGACGACCACCGTGGCCGCGAGCACGGCCGCGCCGTACGTGGCCGAGGTGGAGTTGGGCGACGGCACCAGGCACCGCGGTTCGAGCACCACGGTCAGTGACACGTTCGGGCCCAAGCCGCTGGCCACGGGCCCGGTGGTCAAGAACGCCTCCGTCGACGACTTCGAGGCGCAGGTCTGCGCCCCGAACAGCCTCGACCCGGCCAGGACCGCCGGGAAGATCGTCGTCTGCGAGCGCGGCACCGTCACGCGCCTGGAGAAGTCCGGTGAGGTCAAGCGGGCCGGCGGCGTCGGCATGATCATGGTCAACATGGCCGACGAGGACACCGTCGCGGACTCGCACGCCGTGCCGACCGTGCACATCGGCGGGCCCGGCGTGCCGGCCGTGCTGGCCTACGCGGCGACGGACGGGGCGACCGCCATCCTGCGGCCCGCGAGCGCCGAGGGCGCCGTCTACCCGCGGGTGGCGGGGTTCTCCTCGCGCGGACCGTCGCTGACCAACCGCGGCGACCTGCTCAAGCCCGACATCGCCGCCCCCGGCGTCTCGATCCTGGCGGCCGTCGCTCCGCCGACGAACAACGGCAACGATTTCGGCTTCTACGACGGCACCTCGATGGCCACCCCGCACATCGCGGGTCTGGCCGCGCTCTACCTGGGCAAGCACCCTGATCTGTCGCCCATGGCGATCAAGTCCGCGATGATGACGACCACCGCGCCGACCAGGAACGCCGATGGCACGGGCAGTACCGACGCCTTCGCGCAGGGCGCGGGCAACGTCGATCCGGCCCGGATGCTCGAGCCCGGCCTGGTCTACGACTCCACGGAGCAGAACTGGCTCGGCTACCTGGAGGGCCTGGGCGTCAGGACGGGCAGTGGGGTGGCACCGATCGCCACCAGCGACCTGAACTACCCCTCGATCGCGCTCGGCGGGCTGGCCGGCCCCCGGACCGTCACCCGTACGCTGACGGCCGTCACGCCCGGCAAGTACAAGGCCGACATCGACCTGCCCGGCGTCAAGGCCAAGGTGAGCCCCTCCACGCTGCGTTTCGACCGGGCCGGTGAGACCAAGTCGTTCACCGTCACCATGGAGCTGAAGGACGAGGTCGCGACCGGCATCACCGGCTCGCTGACCTGGACCGGCGAGGGCCGTACCGTTCGCAGCGTCGTCGCGGTGACCGCTCAGGGCGTGCTCGCTCCCGCCGAGGTCAGGGGCAAGGACGCGAACGGGTCGGTGTCCTTCGAGGTGACCCCGGTCAAGAAGAAGACCGACATGACGGCCTACGGGCTGGTCTCCGGCCCGGAGATCGTCGGCTCGGTCGGTCCCGAGGAGGCCAACGGCAAGCAGTACACGATCGTCGTCCCCGAGGGGACCAAGGCCGTGGAGTTCCGGGCCCGCCCCGACAACGGCCTGGAGCTGGGCTTCGGCGGAGGCGTGCTCTACGAGGGCAGGGAGTTCGCGGGCTGGGTGGATCGCGACGGCGATGACTACCGGCTGGTCATCTCGCGGCCGAAGGCCGGGAAGTACACCTTCGTGCTTGTCAGCTACCTGACCGCGCCGGGCACCACGTCGACCCCGTTCCACGCGCAGGCGAACGTGGTGACCGACGCCCCGGGCGTGGGTGGTCTGACCGTGTCGCCGCGCAAGCTCAAGGGCACCCCGGGGGTTCCCGAGACGGTGACCGCCGGCTGGTCGAGGCTGCCGGACGGGCGGCCCCACACCGGTTACATCGAGTACCCCAACGGGGCCGGAACCGTGATCAGCGTCAACTGACGTGACCTGAAGGAAATGTCCGAGGAACCTGGCGTGGGCCGGGCGGCAGTCGCCGCCCGGCCCACGCCAGGTTGAATCCGGACATCCCCTGTGGGCGATCTCCGGCCGACGGTCCCACCCTGTCTCCCGGGTCTCCCGACGCGTCTCCCGGAGCCCGCCTGTGCGGCGGTCCTTCCGGCAGGTCGCGGAGCTCCCCTCGACCAGACGGTGTCGCCGCGTGACGGGTGTCGCCGGGTCAGGCGGTGGCCTGGCCGTCGGCGGAGGCGGTGTGGACCTGGACGTCTCCCGCCGTCAGGCCGGCCAGGCGTTCTTCGGCCGTGTCGAGCACCTGGAGGTCGGCCTTGATGTGCGCGGCGGCGGCGTCGATGAGCAGTGCGACGAGCGGATCGCCGGTGTGCGCGCGGCGTTGCCTGGTGAGCGCGCCGAGGTCGGACAGGTGGGCCTGCCGTTGCGCCGTGACGAACGCGGCCAGGGACTCGGCACCGAGCCTGCTCGCGCCGAGGAGTTTGAGGAACAGCTCGTCCCTGAAGCCGGACGAGCGGGTCCACGGGCTGGTCGCCCACGATCGCAGCTCCTCCGCTCCCTCCGGCGTGAGCTGGTAGGTCGTCTTGTCCGGCCGGTCGCTCTGCGCGACGTGGTCGCGGACGACGTGCCCGTCCCGGACCAGGCGGTCGAGGATCTGGTACAGGTGCCCGATGTTGAGCCCGCCCCACTGAGGGCCGATGGCGGCCTCGAACCTGGCCTTCAACTCGTAGCCGTGACTCGGGCCGTCGGCGAGGAGGGTCAGGACCGCGTGGCTGAGCGGCATCCGGAGCTGCCTTCCTGAATTGTCACAATGTAGGGACTCCCATACTGCCCTACATTGTGACAATGTATGGGCGCATGGGAGTCGACGTCAGCCTTCGGCATGTGAGCCGTCGATACGCGTCCGCCGTGGCGCTCGACGAGGTCAGCCTGGACATCGAAGCGGGAAGCGCGGTCGCGCTCATGGGAGCGTCCGGAGCGGGCAAGTCCACGCTGCTCCATCTCGTCGGCGCGATGGACCGGCCGGACGCGGGGGAGATCCTGGTCGACGGCGCCAGGGTGGACGACCTGCCGCGCCGGGGGCTGGACCGATACCGCCGCCGCATCGGGTTCGTGTTCCAGCGCTTCCACCTGCTGCCCGCGCTCAGCGTGCTGGACAACGTGCTCGCCCCCGTCTTGCCCCGCCGAGTCGATTTCGACCGCAAGGCGAGGGCGATGGACCTGCTGGACGCGGTGGGGCTGACCGACCGCGCCTCCGCGCTGCCGAGCAGGCTGTCCGGAGGCCAGCAACAGCGCGTCGCCATCGCCAGGGCGCTCATCGGCCGCCCGCCGCTGCTGCTCGCCGACGAGCCCACCGGCAACCTCGACAGCGGCACCGGTCACGAGATCGTCGATCTGCTTCTCACGCTCCGCGAGGCGTACGGCATGACCATGCTGGTCGCCACCCACAATCCCGAGGTCGCCGCCGTGTGCGACCGGGTCGTACGGATGCGGGACGGGAAGATCGCCGCCGACGAGCGGCTGACCCCACCTGACGACGTGCTCGACCGGATCGGCAGGCTCGGGTGATCCGCCTGATGTGGGCCCAGCTCCGTCACCGGCTGGGCCGCTCGCTCGTGCTGCTGATCGGCATCCTGGTCGCGGCCACTGGCTTCACCGTGCTGACCGGCACGGCCGAGACCCAGCGCCTGGAGATTGTCGGGACCGTCGGGAAGAACTTCCGCGCGCAGTACGACATCCTCGTCCGGCCCAAGGGCTCGACCACCGATCTGGAGCGGACGCGTTCCCTGGTACGGCAGAACCACCTGTCGGGCATCTTCGGCGGCATCACCCTCGACCAGTACGAGAAGGTCAAGCACATCAATGGGGTGGAGATCGCGGCGCCGATCGGCATGGTCGGCTACCTCACCAGGGGAGGCTCGGCCGACATCGACGTCACCGACGTGCTCCACAAGGGCGACCGGACCATGCTGCGGATGGATCAGACCCGGGTCGCCGACCGCGGTCTCACCCGGATCTCCTACGGCGGGCCGCGCTACCAGTACGTCACCCGCAGGCCGGTCACGGTGCCCGTCACCAAGCACAACGGCGGAGACGCCAGATTGCTCGCCAAGGAGACGACCGCCTCGGGGCGGGAGGTCGCGCTCGGCCCATCGCTGCTCGAACGGAAGGAACGCGGCTGGGCGGCCCAGAAGACGTTCCCCTTCGAAGGGGGCGCGCAGGTCGGGTACTGGTCCACGAGCACGGCGTACGGCATGGGGACGATCACCGAGAACACGTTGGGCGACTGGACCCCGGGACGGGCGATCGTCAGCGTCGAGCAGGAGTTCCCGTTCCTGCTCGCCGCCGTCGATCCCGAGGCGGAGGCCCGGCTGGCCGGCCTGGACAAGGCGATGGTCGCCGGCCGCTACCTCAGGGCGGAGGAGGAGTATCGCGTGCCGCCGACCGGAGGCGGCAGGGAGGTCCTGCTCCTCGCCGCGGCGCGGCAGTACGCCGACCAGCGGGACGAGATCGAGATCCGCAGGCTTCCGGCCGAGGCGGCGGACAAGGTCGTCAAGGGAACGCCGGCGGAGGCATTGAAGAAGTACCTCACCGCGCAGGACGGCGAGGTCGTCAAGCGGGTGACACTGGACGCCGCCGACGTCTACGACGGCATGCTCGACGGGTGGCAGGACATCCCGGAAGGCCAGGTGTCGACCCCGCTGACCCGCTTCTGGACGGCGGGCCCGACCGAGTACCGGGAGTTGGGAGACCGGCACGTCGCCGCGGCTCCGGTGGACAACGATCCGGCCGTCTGGAAGGACCCCGCGTGGGGGAAGGCTTTCGGGGAGCCGGCGTACTTCTTCCTCGGGTGGGAGGGGCACGCGAACGCGCCCATCGGGGCGGCGGACGCGCAGTTCCGGCCACTGCGTCCCACGTTCGTGCCGGACATCGACACGCTGTCCACCCGCCTGATCGGCCGGTTCGACCCGGAGAGGCTGCCGGGGTTCAGCGAGCTGACGGGATTGCCGATGGAGACCTACAACCCGCCGGTCGCCAGGCCCGGCGACAGCCGTACGGGGAAGCTGCTCGGCGGGCAGGACCTGCTGCCCAACGACAACGTCGGCGGCTACCTCCAGACGCCGCCCCTGCTGCTGACCAACCTCGAAGGGCTGCGGCGGATCACTTCGGCGGCCAAGGCGAGCGGCGCGGGTGAGAAGGCGCAGGCGGCCACGGACGCCGCCCCGCTCAGCGTGGTCAGGGTGCGCGTGGCCGGGGTGATCGGCCCCGACCCGGTCAGCCGGGAGCGGATCAGCCAGGTGGCCCGGGACATCGTGGCCGCCACCGGCCTGGACGTGGACATCACCATCGGGTCGTCGCCGTCGCCGATGACCGTGGAGCTGCCCGCAGGCTCGTACGGGCGGCCCGCGCTGACCCTGCGCGAGGGCTGGGTGAACAAGGGGGTGGCCTACCGCATCCTGGCCGCGGCCGACCGCAAGTCGATGGCGCTGTTCGTGCTGATCCTCGCCGTGTGCGGGCTCTTCGTCGTCAACGCGGCGTCGGCCGCCGTGCGGGCACGCCGCGCCGAGCTGGGCGTGCTCGGCTGTCTCGGCTGGTCGCGGCCCCGGATATTCGGCACTGTGCTGCTGGAGGTCGGCGTGATCGGCCTGCTCGCGGGTTGTCTCGCGGCGGCGCCGGCCGTCCCGCTCTCCTCGTGGGCGGGCCTGCCGGACCCCGGTGCCCGCAGTTGGCTGGCCGTACCCGCGGCCCTGCTGCTCGCACTGCTGGCGGGGCTGGTGCCGGCGTGGCGCGCGTCGCGGGTGCCCCCGGTGGAGGCGGTCAGGCCCGCCGTACGGCTTCCGCGCCGGGCCAGGTCGCCCCGCGGGGTGACCGGGCTGGCGCTGACCACGCTGACCAGGGTCCCCGGCCGCGCCCTCCTCGGCGCGTCGACCCTGGCGGTGGCGGTGTTCGCGCTGACCCTGCTCCTCGGAGTGACGTACGGCTTCCGCGGGCGGGTCGTCGGCTCCCTGCTGGGGGACGCGATCGTTCTGCAGGCGCGAACGGCCGACTACGTCGCGATCGGGGTGATGTTCGCGCTGGCCGCGCTGGCCGTGGCCGATGTGCTGTACCTCGGCGTGCGTGAGCGGGACACCGAACTGGCCGCGTTCCGGAGCACCGGCTGGTCGGGTGCCGCGCTGGCTCGTCTGATCGTGTCGGAAGGGGTCGGGATCGGCATGCTCGGTGCCCTGTCGGGTTCGGTCGCCGGGCTCGTCGCGACGTACGCCGTGGCGGGTGAGCTGCCGGCCCCCGTCGTCGCCGGGGCAGGGGCCGCCGGCGGGCTCGCCGTGCTGCTGGCCGCATCCGCCTCCGTCGCCCCCGCCCTGCTCGCGCAGCGGCTTCCCCTCGCCCGCCTGCTCGCCCGGGAGTGACCGGACAGTCAGCGGCGCCGGGCGCGGGCGGCGCGGGCGGCGGCGGTGACGAGGGCGTGGAAGACGGGCGCGTGTTCGTCGGCTTCGGGGTGCCACTGGACGGCGTGGGCGAAGGGGTGGCCGTCGAGTTCGACCGCCTCGATCGTGCCGTCGTCCGCGTGCGCGGTGACGGCCAGCCCGTCGCCCAGGCGGTCGATCGCCTGGTGGTGGTAGTGCGCCGGGGTCACCTCCTCGGCCTCGTAGATCTTGGCCAGGGTGGGGGAGAGCCGTACCGGGATCCGGCCGAAGGTGCCGGGCGCGGGGGAGTGGCCGGAGTGGCCGACGATGTCCGGAAGGTGCTGGTGGAGGGTCCCGCCCCTGGCGACGTTCAGCACCTGCATGCCCCGGCAGACGCCGAGGAACGGCATGCCCGCGTCGAGGGCCGCACGCAACACCCTGAACTCCGCCTCATCCCGAAATTTCCGGATGTAGCCGGTCTGGTCGTGCGGGGGCGAGCCGTACCTGGCCGGGTCGATGTCGCCCCCGCCCGCGATGATCAGCCCGTCGAGCCGTCCGGCCACCGTGGCCGGGTCCCCCGCCGGCGGCAGGATGACCGGCTGCCCGCCCGCCCGGCTCACCCGCTCGACGTACATGTACGGCAGCAGCGCCGCCGTCATCTCCCAGACGGTGAACTTCGCGGGTTCGACGTAACAGGTGATCCCGATGACGGGACGGGACATGCCGCCGCCTTTCCTCGTGTTTCCCCGATGCCCACGTCACGGCGAACGCACAGGCGTCCACGATCGCGACCGCGTACGCGCGTGATCGACGACACTCTGTGCGTCCGGTGTGACGAGGGGTCCGATACCCCGATTACAGCGGCGTGACGTACGCGCTGGAGATGCCGCCGTCGACCAGGAACTCCGACGCCGTGATGAAGGACGCGTCGTCCGAGGCGAGGAACGCGACGGCCGCGGCCATCTCCTCGGCCCGCGCGAAGCGGCCGATCGGGATGTGCACCAGCCGGCGCTGCGCCCGCTCCGGGTCCTTGGCGAACAACTCCTGCAGCAACGGCGTGTCGACCGGCCCCGGGCAGAGGGCGTTCACCCGGATGCCCTCGCGGGCGAACTGCACACCCAGCTCCCGCGTCATCGCCAGCACGCCGCCCTTGGACGCGGTGTAGGAGATCTGCGAGGTGGCCGACCCCATCACCGCCACGAACGACGCCGTGTTGATGATCGAGCCCTTGCCCTGCCGCTGCATGTACGGGATCGCGTGCTTGCAGCAGTAGTAGACCGAGGTCAGGTTGACCTCCTGCACCCGGCGCCAGGCGTCGATGCCCGTCGTGAGGATCGAGTCGTCCTCCGGAGGCGAGATGCCCGCGTTGTTGAAGGCGATGTCCACACTGCCGTAGGTCTCATGCGCCGTCCGGAACATCCGGATGACGTCGTCCTCCTGGGAGACGTCCGCCTTGACGAAGAGCCCGCCGACCTCGTCGGCCGCCTTGGTCCCCGCCACCTCGTCGAGGTCCACGGCGACGACCTTCGCGCCCTCCTGGGCGAACCGGCGCGCCGTGGCGAGCCCGATGCCGCTGCCCGCACCCGTGATGACGGCCACGCGGTCCTGCAAACGCTGCATAGGTCTACTCCGTTGAGATGAAGACGTTCTTGGTCTCGGTGAAGGCGGCGAGGGCGTCAGGGCCGAGCTCCCGGCCCAGGCCCGACTGTTTGAACCCGCCGAACGGGGTCCAGTAGCGGACGCTCGAATGCGAGTTGACCGACAGGTTCCCCGCCTCGACCGCGCGCGCCATCCGCAGCGCCCGCCCGACGTTCCCGGTCCAGATCGACCCGCTCAGCCCGTACGGCGTGGCGTTGGCGAGGCGCACGGCGTGCTCCTCGCCGTCGAAGGGGATCGCCGTCACGACCGGCCCGAAGATCTCCTCCTCGTAGGCCCGGCGGAACTCCGGATCCCCCGTACGGGACAGGGGGTCGAACCCGGGCGGTGCGGCGAGGACCGTCGGCGCGAACCAGTAGCCGGGCCCGTCAGGGCAGGCGCCCCGCGCGTACGGCGTCACCTCGGGCCCGGTGAACGACGCGACGCGGGCGAGGTGCTCGGCGCTGACCAGCGGCCCCATCTGGGTGGCGGGGTCGAGCGGGTCTCCGACCCGCACCTCCCGTACGGCTCGGGCCAGCCGGTCCAGGAACTCGTCGTAGATCTCGCGTTGCACGAGCAGGCGGGAGCGGGCGCAGCAGTCCTGCCCCGAGTTGTCGAAGACGGCCATCGGCGCGGAGGCGACGGCCCGGTCCAGGTCGGCGTCGGCGAAGACGATGTTCGCGCTCTTGCCGCCGAGCTCCAGCGTGACCCGCTTCACCCGCGCGGCGGCCTTGGCGCCGATGAGCCTGCCGACCTCGGTCGAACCGGTGAAGACGATCTTCGCGACGTCCGGATGCTCGACCAGCCGGGATCCAGCGACCTCCCCTGCCCCAGGCAGGACCTGGAGCACCCCCTCGGGGAGGCCGGCGTCGAGGGCCAGCTCGGCCAGTCGCAGTGCCGTCAGCGGGGTCCACTCGGCGGGTTTCACGATGACCGCGTTCCCGGCCGCGAGCGCGGGCGCGACGCCCCACGTCATGATCACCATGGGGAAGTTCCACGGCACGATCACCCCCACGACGCCCAGCGGCTCCTGGAAGGTGACGTCCACGCCGCCGGGGACGGGGATCTGCTTCCCGTGGTCGCGCTCGGGCGCCCCGGCGTAGAAGTCGAGCACGTCGCGGACGTTCCCGGCCTCCCAGCGGGCGTTGCCGATCGTGTGCCCGGCGCCCGCGACCTCCAGCAGGGCCAGTTCCTCGGCGTGGTCGTCCACCACCTGGGCGAACCGTCGCAGCAGCCGGGCCCGGTCGCCCGGAGCGGTGGCCCGCCAGGCCGCGAACGCTGCCCTGGCACGCTCCACCGCGCGATCGACCTCGGCCGCGTCGGCCGGTTCGACCTCGGCGATGACGTCCTCGGTCGCCGGATTGATGATCTTCACAGTCGTTCGAACCCCCGGAAGAGCTCCCAGTCCGTGACGGCCGCGTCGAAGGCGGCGATCTCGACCCTGGCGTTGTTGGCGTAGTGATCCACGACGTCCTTCCCGAAGGACTCCTCGGCGAGGGCCGAGTTCTCCCAGAGGGAAAGCGCGTCACGCAGCGTGCTCGGCACCGTCTCGGCCCCCGACGTGTACGCGTTGCCGCCATAGGGCTCGTCGAGGGGCAGTTCGTTCTCGATGCCGCGCAGCCCGGCGGCGATCAGGGCGGCCACCGCGAGGTAGGGGTTGACGTCGCCGCCGGGCACCCGGTTCTCGATGCGCAGGGAGGGGCCGTGCCCGACCAGGCGCAGCGAGCAGGTGCGGTTGTCGATGCCCCATTTCACGGCGGTCGGGGCGAAGCTGCCCGGGACGAACCGCTTGTAGGAGTTGATGTTCGGCGCGTAGAAGAGCGTCAGGTCCCGCATCGCGGCGAGCTGGCCCGCGATGAAGTGCTCCCCGATCTTCGACAGCCCGTACTGCTCCCGCCCCGCCATCACCGGGACGCCGTCGGCGTCGCGCAGCGAGATGTGGATGTGGCAGGAGTTCCCCTCACGCTGGTTCGGCTTGGCCATGAACGTGATCGACCTGCCCTCCTGGGCGGCGATCTCCTTGGCGCCGTTCTTGTAGAACACGTGGTTGTCGCACGTCGTCAGTGCGTCGGTGAACCGGAAGGCGATCTCGTGCTGCCCGAGGTTGCACTCGCCCTTCGCCGACTCGACGTACAGCCCGGCGCCCTCCATGCCGAGCCGGATCTTCCGGAGGAGCGGCTCGATCCTGGCCGTGCCGAGCAGTGAGTAGTCCACGTTGTAGACGTTGGCCGGGGAGAGATCGCGGTAGCCGCGCTGCCATGCCTGCTCGTAGGTGTCGTTGTAGACGCAGAACTCCAGCTCGGTGCCGACGAAGGCGGTCCAGCCGTACGCCGCGAGCCGGTCGATCTGCCTCCTGAGGATCTGCCGGGGAGAGGGCACGACGTCCGAGCCGTCCTCCCAGACAAGGTCGGCGAGGAGGAGGACCGTTCCCTCCTGCCACGGCACCCTGCGCAGGGTCGAGAGGTCGGGCCTCATCACGAAGTCGCCGTATCCCCGGTCCCAGGAGGACATCGCGTACCCGTCCACGGTGTTCATGTCGACGTCCACGGCGAGCAGGTAGTTGCACCCCTCGGCGGCGTGTTCGAGCACCTCGTCGAGGAAGTATCTGGCGGCCAGCCGCTTGCCCTGCAACCGGCCCTGCATGTCCGTGATCCCCAGCAGGACGGTGTCAACCCGGCCCGCCTCGATTTCCGCGCGAAGCTGCTCGACGGTCAGCACACCGCCTCCTCGGGGCGTCAAAAGTCTGGAAACAGACCAATGGATGGATGCAAGCATTCGGCCCGGCCCCGCGTCAACCATGACCGTGAGCTAATCTCGGGCCAAAACGCCCTGTGAGGACGAGACGGGGACGGACCAGCGGGCGTGTCCTGCGGATCTCACCGCCGGGACGCGTACGCCGGGGCGGCCGCACGGGGTGGGACGCCTGGGTGAGATACCCGGGAGAGCCGCACCGGAACGAGCAGGTGACGACGCGCACGTGACCGAGCGGATGACCGAGCAGGTGACAAGGGAGGGAGCCGCAGTGGACGCGCCCCGAGCCCGCGCGAGCGCGGTGCGCGCGGTGAGCGCCCCGCTGCTTCCGCTGCTCCGCCCGGTCAGGTCGGGAAACGCCTTCGAGGAGACCGTCGAGCGGCTCCTGCAGGCGATCAAGCTCGGGGTCGTCGCCCACGGTGAGAAGCTGCCCCCCGAACGCGAGCTCGCCGCCCAGCTCGGCATCAGCAGGGTGACCCTCCGGGAGGCGATCCGCGCGTTGCAGGACGCCGGATTCCTCGACGTACGGCGCGGCCGGTACGGCGGCGCGTTCGTCGTCTACGAGCCGCCGCGCCCGGGGCAGGGCGACCTGCGCAGGGCGGTCAAGGCGATGGGTCAAGGCGGCCTGGAGGACGCCCTGACCTTCCGGATGGCGGTCGAATGCGGCGCGGCCGAGGTCCTGGCGAGCGCGGAGCTGACGGCCGCGCAGCGCGGGACGCTCACCCGCCGCCTGGAGGAGGTGAACGAGGCCGCTCCCGCCGACTACCGGCGCCTGGACACGGCCTTCCATCTGTCGATCGCCGAGCTGACGGGCTCGCCGCTGCTCGCCGCCGCCTGCGCGGACGCGCGGCTGCGGGTGACCGACCTGCTCAACGCCATCCCCGTGCTGGGGCCCAACATCGAGCACGCCTCCGTCCAGCACGCCGCCATCGTGGCCGCGATCCTCGCCCGCGACCCCGACGCGGCGCGCCGGGCGGTCGCCGAACATCTCGAGGGAACGGCGGCGTTGCTGCGGGGCTTCCTCTCCTGACGAAACCTGACCGGCCCGGCCTCGCGCGTACCTACGCGCGTAGGCGCGCAGGAGGACATCCCCGCCGAATCCTGACAAGAGATGTTGAGGGGTGCCACAGCCCCGCTGAAATGTTCCTATGGAGGTATGAGCGATGATCTCGGCAAGCGGGAGCACTGCTGATGGCCCAATCGCCCGACCCCCGCGAAGCTGACACCGACGAACCCCTACTGATCAGGCTGCTCACCATCTACGACAGCCTCCTGGCCCGGATCGATCACCGGTATGGCGAAGGCAGCGAGCGCGGCCGGATCGTGCTCGTCGCCGTGGTGGCCGCGGTGGTCCTGGCCGCCCTCGCCTTCGTGATCGCTGTGCTGTGGGTGGTGATCGCGATCGGCGTAGCCCTCGTGGGAGCCGCCACAGGCGCCGCCGCCGAAGGGGTGGACGCGGCGACCTCCTCGCAGTTCATGGACGTCATCACCAAGCCGGTCCATGCCTATCTCACTGAGCACGCCGCAGGTCTTCCCATCACCGCCGAGGCGCTGTGGAAGGCATGGGCGGTGACCGGGGTGGGCCTGTGGCTGCTCGGCCTGTTCCGGTCCTGGGGCGTGCGCCTGGCCTGGACCTTGTACGGCGCGAGCACCGTGGCGATGGTCTACGCCGAAAGCCCCGCGGCCGGCCAGGCCCTGGCGGCAGGGGTGGCCGTGCTGGCGTGGGCGGTGGTGTCACTGCCGGTCTTCGCCGGGATCGGCCGCCGCTCCCGCACGCTGATCAATCTGCCCGCCCCCGTCACATCGGGCGAGACCGCCGTCGCCCTGGTGCGCGAGCAGGTCGCCGAGATGCGGGAACGGCTCAACCGGCTGGAGGTGGCCTCCGACGAGTTGTCGGCCCGCCGCACGCACGAGGAGTGAGGCTGCTCGTCAGAGCGAAATCGGCGCATCGCGCGTCGCCACGTGACCTCAAGCGGTGCCTGCCGCCGTTCGACCCGTAGGCGGGCAGCCCAGTCGGCGGTATTTGCCGGCGCGATGGGCCGAGCAGGTCCGCGCGGGCGTCGTGCGGCAGCCGTACGGCGACGCGGCCTTCTCCCCCATCCACGAGCGGGACGTCGCAGCCGTCGCGGTGCGCGCGCTGCTCGCCCCCGGCGACCGGGTGCTCGGGCTCACCGCGTGGCAGGCGGTCTTCGAGCATGCCCGCATCGGCCGCGACAGCCGGGTGCTGATCAATCTGGTGGCCGACGTGCCCGCCTCGGTGACGCGGCTGGCCAAGGAGTTCGTCTCGATCACCCAGCCCATCGAGCATCCGCGCGCCGTCCAGTTCGTGGCCCGCAACGACCCGGGCCAGCTGGCCGAGCTCGTGGCGCTGATCGACAAGGGCGTGGTCCACGTCAAGGCGGACGTTCGCCCGCTGGAGTCCCTGGCAGACCTGCACCGGGCCGCCGAGCGCGGCCTTATCCGCGGAAAGGCCATAGTGGAGGTGGAGGCGTGATCAAGATTGGCATCGTCGTCCTACGGCCGACGCCGACAACGCCGCGAGGTGGCGCCTCGGGCGACGCGACGGGGCAAAGATTGACGAAGGGGCACTAGCATCACGGGCGGGGACGGGGACTTCCACATGGCTGACTGGTTTCACGAGAGCGTGGTCGAGACCCACCGCCTGCCGCTGTTCTGCTTCTTCGTGGCGCTGATCGTGGCCTTCGTGTTCACACGCATCAACGTCCGGCTGATCAGGTCGCGGGTACGGTGGTTCGGCAACGTCAGCGTCGGTGAGATGCACATCCACCACGTCGTGTTCGGCGTGATCCTCATGCTGCTCGGCGGCGTCGCGAGCCTGATCGTGTCGGGCATCTCCACCGGCTGGTACGCCTTCACCGCGGCGGTGTTCGGGGTGGGGTCCGCCCTCGTGCTGGACGAGTTCGCCCTGATCCTGCACGTCAGGGACGTCTACTGGTCACAGGAGGGCCGCACCTCCGTCGACGCGGTCTTCGTGGCGGTCGCCGCGACGGGCCTGCTGCTGCTCGGCCTGCGCCCGCTCGGCTGGGGAGAGTCCGACGGCACGCCGGAGGGCAGATGGCTCGCGGCCGGCTTCCTCATGGTGAACCTCCTCTTCGCGGTGACCACGCTGCTCAAGGGCAAGATCTGGAGCGGTCTGCTCGGACTCTTCCTGCCGCCGGTCGTCTACGTCGGCGCGGTACGGCTGGCCCGGCCCGGCTCGCCCTGGGCCCGCTGGTTCTACGCCGAAAGCGCCAGGCGGCCCAAGCCCAGGCGGATGGCGCGAGCCGTACACCGGGAGGAGCGGTGGCGGCGGCCGGCCATCCGGATGAAGATCGCTTTCCAGGAGTTCGTCTCCGGCCGGCACGACCTGCCGGCTCCGCACCGGAACTCCCGCCGCCGCCAGGGGTAGCCGCGCGCTCCGTTCCGCCGTCATGGGGTGGTGGGCGACAGGTCCAGGCGCCTGTCTCCGCTCACCGAGTACGAGAACGCCGGAGGGCGGTGGCGAGAGCGTCGAGGTGCTCCGTGACCGGGCCCAAGGTGAGCAGGCCGCTGCCCGCTCCGGCCAGCTCCGCCGCCGCGGGGATGAGCTCGTTGTGCGCGAGTTCCATCGTCTCCCGGTCGCCGACGGCGATGGCCGCGCGCCCGGCGAGGCACCACAGGGCCTCGAAGAGAAGGTCGCGGGGCGGGGCCGGGACCTCGCGCAGCGCCGCCGCGGCATCGCCGCGCCGGTCGTCGGCCAGCAGCACCAGGGGGCGGGCCCAGGGCTCGTACGGCCCCCAGTCGGTGCCCTCGTCGGCCTGGACGGGCAGCGCGTGCCGTACCCGGAGGCACAGCAGGGCGAGCGGGAGCAGGCCGTGCTCCAGCCCGGGCATGCCTGCGCCGTCCAGCCGTGCGGCGGCACTCCGGTAGGCCGCCTCCATCTCATCCATCGGCGCCCGCCCGTCGGCCGCGAGCCGCAGCGCCCGGTACCACTCGGTGAACACGCCGGTGAGCGGCAGTTCGTGGCGCTCGGCCAGGCGGTCCGCGGCGGCCGCGTGATGGTCGGCTCCGGGGAAGTCGGCGAGCGCGCCGCGGGCCTGGAGGCGGATGAGGTGCCCGAGGATCTCATACGTCGCCAGGCCGTTCCGGGCGGACAGGGCGACCAGTTCGGCGCCGATCGCGTCCCGGCGTGCGGCCAGCCCCGCGCGGTGGAAGGTCTGCATGAAGGTGCCGTTGAGGGCGAACGCCAGCAGTGCGGGATCGTCCAGATGCCGGGCGATCTGCTCCGCCTGCCGAGCCGCCCGCGGTCCGTGCGCCGAGCTGGTGCCGCGTGATTCCAGGGCGATCGTGGCCAGCAGCCGGGCCCGCGCGGCCGCATGCTCGCCGGTCGGGAGAGCGGCCAGAGTACGCTCGGCGGCCGCGACCACCCGCATGGCCTGCTCCGGGTCGTCGACGCGGGTCCAGATCGCCGGGACGTCGTAGGCGCCGATCACGCGGGCGGTCAGTTCCGTGTCGCCCAGCTCTTCCGCCGCCGCGATGGCCGCCACGCGGTGCTCGCGGGCCGCTTCGAGTCCGCCGCCGCCGGTCACCGCGAGACCGCGCAGCAGGCCCACCGTCGACTCCAGCCTGGCCCGGGCGCCGGACGCCACGGTGCGGTCGTAGGCGGCGGCCGCCCGCGCCCACACCCGCCCCGCCGCTTCACCGGGCCGAGGGACGGGGTCGAGGTGCTCGGCGTGGTGGAGGATGTCCGCCTCCAGGCGGCGCAGCCGCGGGTCCGGATCCACGCCAAGCTGCTCGACGAGGAGCGTTCGTGCCCGGCGCAGCACCGCGAGCGCGTCACCCTGGCGGCCGGTGCGGTACAGCGCGAGGGCGAGCAGCCGCCAGGCGTCCTCCCGCCAGGGGTGCTCGGCCACGTGCGCGTCCAGATCCGGCACCGCCTCGGCGGCACGTCCCAGGGCCATCCGGGCCTCGGCCCGGCGCTCCACGGCGTGCAGCCGTAGCTCGCCCAGGCGGGAACGCTCCGCGCGGGCCCAGGTCTCCTCGGTGAACTCGGCGTAGGCGGGGCCGCGCCACCATGCCAGCGCCTCCTCCAGCAGGGCGAGCCCGTCCTCGGGCGGCAGCGTCGCGGCCGCGGTCACCGCCTTCTCGAAGCGCCAGGCGTCCACCGCGCCCGGCTCGGCGCGCAGCGCGTATCCGGGGCCCTCGGTGACGAGCAGCCGGGCAGCGGCGCGAGGCGGGCGCGCGGGTTCCAGGGCACGGCGCAGCGCGGCCACGAAGGTACGGACCGCGCCCACCGCCCCGGGCGGCGGGTCGTCCCACAGGTCCTCGACCAGGCCGGTGACCGGGACGACGCGGCGGCGGGCGACGATCAGCCGGGCCAGCACCGCGCGGTGCCGCGGACCCTTCAACGCGATCGCGCCCCCGGCGGCGTCCCAGGCCACCACCGGCCCCAGCACCCCGAACGCGACCTGTGCCTGCACCCCTGACCACCTTTTCCGGGGACATCGCCCCTGGTCACGCTAGCGCGCTCATCGGATGCTCATTCGCGCCCGGCAGCCTTGAGGACACCCGGTCACCTACCGGGCTCACCTACCGAAGTCCTCATCGACGTCGCCCACTCATCGAAGTCATCTACCGAAAGAGATGGAAACCATGGCATCCGCCATCGCCGGATTCGACTACCAGCGTGTCGCCGTCGCCGACGGCGTGTCCCTGAACGCGGCCGTCGCGGGCTCGGGCCCCGCGATCGTGCTGCTGCACGGCTTCCCCCAGACCCACCTGATGTGGCGGCACGTCGCCTCCGACCTCGCGGCCGACCACACCGTGATCTGCCCCGATCTGCGTGGCTACGGCGCCAGCGACAAACCCGCCGAGACCGACCTCACCGTCTACGCCAAGCGCACCATGGCCGCCGACGTCGTCGCGCTGGCCCGCGCGCTGGGGCACGAGCGATTCGCACTGGCCGGGCACGACCGCGGCGCCCTGGTCGCCTTCCGCGCCGGGCTCGATCACCCCGACACGATCAGCCACCTGGCCTGCCTCGACGTGCTCCCCACGGTGGACATGTGGGAGGTGATGCGCGGCGTCACCGCCGCCGTCGGCTTCCACCTCTACCTGATGGCCCAGCCTCCGGGCCTGCCCGAACAGATGATCGGCGCCGCCTCGGACGCGTTCTTCGGCCACTTCCTCGACATCTGGACCAACGACCCGCGGGCGATCCCCGCCGACGTACGCGCCGCGTACCTCGACGCCTGCCGTGACGCGGTGCCCTCGATCGTGGCCGACTACCGCGCCTCCGCCGGCATCGACGTCGCCCACGACCAGGCCGACCGGGACGCCGGCAACCGGTTGCGGATGCCGGTCACCGTGCTCCAGCAGGACTGGGGCGCCGCGCTCGGCTACGACGCGGCGGCCCTGTGGAGCGCCTGGGCGCCGGACCTGCGGCACATCGGCGTCACCTGCGGCCACTTCATGGCCGAAGAAGCCCCCGCCGACATCGCCACGGCGCTTCGCGACCTCCTCGCCCGCTGAACGAGCGAGGCCGGGCGCGGAGTCGGGCGGCGAGGCTGTGAGGGGCGGCGCGGGGTGCGGCGAGGTTGGGAGGGGCGGCGCGGTCCGCACTTTGACGCCCCCCGAAAGCCCCGAATCGGGCGGGCATGGGATGGTGGTTGCCCGTGACTGACCAAGCCATGGGCGTTCAGGGATTCGTACGTCGGCATATCGTGGACACCCGGCCGCTGTCGATCCCGCATTATCGCCGGTTGCTGTTCGGCCAGGGACTCTCGTTCATCGGTTTCCAGCTCACCGCGGTCGCGGTGAGCGCGCAGGTCTACGCGCTCACCCAGTCGTCGCTGTGGGTGGGACTCCTCGGGCCGGTGGCGTTGGTTCCCCTGGTCGTCTTCGGTCTGTGGGGCGGGGCGATCGCCGACGCCGTGGACCGGCGCAAGCTGCTCCTGACCTGCTCGCTCATCAGCTGGACCGCCACCCTGGTGCTGCTCGTCAACGCGGTGTTCCTTTCGAACGTATGGCTGTTGATGGCGGCCGTCGCCGTGCAGTCCACCGGAGTCGCGGTGGCCTCGCCCACCCGCAACGCGATCATCCCGAGACTGGTTCCCAAGCACCTGGTGCCATCGGCCAACACGCTGAACTTCACCCTCGGCAGCCTCGGATCGGTCCTCGGGCCCCTGCTCGGCGGTGTCGTACTCGCCGGGGGCGGATACGGCATGGCCTACCTCATCGACGCGCTCCTTTTCAGCGCCAGCCTCTACGCGGCCGTACGGCTGCCCCGGCTCGAACCGCTCGGCGAGACCGCCGCGCCGGGTTTTCGCGCGGTGGCCGAGGGGTTGCGCTACATCCTCGGCAGTTCGATCGTGCTGATGTCGTTCGTCGTGGACATCATCGCGATGGCCTTCGCACTGCCGCGCGCCCTCTTTCCCGAACTCACCGCGACACGGTTCGGGGGCTCGGAGATGGCGTTCGGCTGGCTGTCCGCGAGCGTGGCGCTCGGCGCGGTCATCGGCGGCGTGTTCTCCGGCTGGGTGGGCCGGGTCCGCAGGCAGGGGGTGGCGCTGACATTCGTGATCGCGCTGTGGGGCCTCACGGTGGCCGCGGCCGGGCTGGCCGAGCAACTCTGGCTGGCCGTGGCGCTGCTCGCCGCCGGAGGCTTCGCGGACCTCGTCTCGGCGGTGTGGCGGCAGACGATCCTCCAGACATACGCGCCCGACGAGATGCGCGGCCGCCTCCAGGGTGTCTTCTTCGTCGTGGTGGCGGGTGGGCCGAGGCTCGGCGACATGAGAGCGGGAGCGACGGCGGCGACGTTCGGCCTGGTCCCCGCGTGGGTGGGAGGGGGCCTGCTCTGCGCCCTCGTCGTGCTCGTCGTCGGCCTGTCCGTGCCCGCCTTCCGCGCCTACCGCACGGGCTAGATGCGACGGCGCTTCAGGCCGGCTGGCGGTCGTCTCCGGCTCGATCTCGCCGCCGTTTGCGCGTCAACCGGTGTTGACTCCGCCGCGCGGTCAACGTAGATTGACCCGGGATGCCGGTCAACATAGGTTGACTCCATGAACGGAGAACTCGTGGCTCTGGTGACCGAAGCCGAGGGGGACGATCCGCTGCGCGCGCTACGGGCCGCCGCCGAGCTGCGCCGGCAGGTCGATCGGCTGGCCGCCGTGCAGGTACGGCGAGCCCGTGTGCAGGGGATGTCGTGGGTGCAGATAGCGCAGGCCCTGGGGGTCAGCAAACAGGCAGTGCACAAGAAGTTCGGCGGCAGGAGGCTGTTCGGGGGCGGGTGCGAGTAGCAGGGATGACCGGGATGACCGAGCGGGGGGCCTGGCGATTACTGATCGGCCAGATCCGTCCCCACAGGCGAGCCCTGCTGCTCGGCGGGGCGCTCAGCCTCCTCGGCAGCCTCGCCGGCCTCGCGATGCCGCTGCTCGCGAAGACGGTGATCGACGCCTTCGGGCAGGGGCAGGATCTTGTGGGCCCCGTTCTCGGCCTGTCCGTGGCGGTGCTGGTGGGCGCGGTGGTGTCCGCCGGCGGACGGTTCCTGCTCGAACGCATGGGCGAGGGCATCGTGCTCGCGTCCCGGACGAACCTCGTCGACCGCATCCTGCGCCTCCGGGTGCCGGACGTGGACCGGCTCAAGCCGGGAGATCTGCTCTCCAGGGTCAGCTCCGACACCACCCTCCTGCGGGCCGTGTGCACCGACGCCCTGGCCGGCGCGGTCGGGTCGGTCTTCATGTTCCTCGGCGCCGTCGTGATGATGGCGATCATGGACGGGGTGCTCCTCCTGGTGACGCTCGGCGTCGTGGCCCTGGTGGGCCTCGCGGGCGTCTCGATCGCGCCGAAGATCAGGCGGTCGTCCCTCCAGGCCCAGGTGGCGCTCGGCGAGATGAGCTCGACGCTCGACCGGGCGCTCCAAGCGTTCCGTACGGTCAAGGCCAGCGGGGCGGAGACCCGCGAGATCACCGCGGTGACCGCCGCCGCCACCGAGGCGCGCGACCGGGGCGTCGCGGCCGCCGCGTGGACCTCCGCCGCGGGCATCAGCGCGTGGATGTCGGTGCAGCTCGCGTTCCTCGCGGTGCTCGGCGTGGGCGGCGCGCGGGTGGCGAACGGGTCGATGGAGATATCGGCGCTGATCGCGTTCCTGCTGTACCTGTTCTACCTGGTCTCGCCCATCGGGCAGCTCGTCCAGAGCCTGACCCAGATGCAGAACGGCCTCGCCGCGGTGACCCGCATCCAGGAGATCGCCCAGCTGCCCGCCGAGCCCCCCGTCTCCGCGGTCACGGGCGGCGGCGCGCCGGTCGGGGTCACCTTCACCGACGTCGCCTTCCGGTACGGCGACGACCGGCCGGTGGTCCACGACGGGGTGAGCTTCGAGGTCCCCGCGGGCGGGATGACCGCGCTCGTCGGCCCTTCGGGAGCGGGCAAGTCCACGGTGTTCGGCCTGGTCGAGCGGTTCTACGAGCCGGACTCGGGGACCATCGCCGTCGGCGGCAGGGACATCCGCGACTGGCCGCTGGACGAGCTGCGGTCCTCGCTCGGGTACGTGGAGCAGGACGCGCCGATCCTCGCCGGGACGCTCCGCGAGAACCTCACCTTCGCCGCCCCCGGCGTGACCGACGAGGAGATCGCGCACGCGCTGGCCAGGACCCGGCTGGACGACCTGGTCGAGCGGCTGCCCCAGGGGCTCGCGACCCCGGTCGGTCATCGTGGCGTGCTGCTCTCCGGCGGCGAACGCCAGCGGGTCGCCATCGCCAGGGCGCTGCTCCGCAGGCCGCGTCTCCTGCTCCTGGACGAGGCGACCTCCCAGCTGGACGCCGTCAACGAGCTGCGGCTGCGCGAGGTGGTCGCCGAGGTCGCGCGCGAGACCACGGTCCTGGTGATCGCGCACCGCCTGTCCACGGTCACCGGCGCCGACCGCATCATCGTCATGGAGGCGGGCAGGGTCCGTGCCTCCGGCACGCACGAGGAGCTCGTCGAGGCGGACGACCTCTACCGGGAGCTGGCCGCCACGCAGTTCCTCGTCGTGTCCTGAGCTCCGTCGTTCCGTACGCCGCGGGGCGTCGCGCCCGCGGGAGAAGGCGATCGGCGACATCCTGACAGAATGAGATGACAGCGGGAAATGGTGTCACGGGTTGACTGCGTGTCCGGTGACCTGCGGCGATGCGGAAGTCGTACGGACCCTTTACCGCGCTGACCCGCTGGCCCGCCGATGGACCGGGAAGATCCGGCAGTGCGGAACCTCTCCTTCGCCATGGCCGGCTCCGGGTTGAGCGCGTGCGGTGCGTCCTGGAACTCGGCCTTGGGCGGGGCATCCCTGCCTCGGCATGGGGTGCCCCGCCGCCTCCTCCCCG
Organism: Microtetraspora glauca; assembly: GCA_001570385.1. Classification (GTDB taxonomy): domain Bacteria; phylum Actinomycetota; class Actinomycetes; order Streptosporangiales; family Streptosporangiaceae; genus Microtetraspora; species Microtetraspora glauca. The sequence continues at coordinate 38,893 of BBYL01000024.1, forward strand.
CACGGCGCCCGTTTCCGATCATGGGGATGAGCAGGAGGGGGATTCCGCGTTGGGCACAGCGTGAGTGGTGGACTTGATCGGCTCCTGGAGGGCCGGCGGCTGTCGCCCGTTCAACGCCGGATCGCCCACTATCTCAGGGAGCACCTCGACGAGGCGATCTTCCTGTCCAGCGTCGAACTGGCCGAACGCGCCGGAGTCAGTCAGCCGTCCGTGACACGCTTCGCGATGGCCCTGGGTTTCTCGGGGTATCTCGACCTGAGGCACGCGCTGCGTCCCCTGGTCGTCGGCGGAAACGGGGCGGACGGCGCGGAGCCCGGCCGTCCCGAGCCCGACCGGGTGCTGTGCGACGCCGTCGACGGCGATATACGCGACCTGACCATGATCCGCGACCGGCTGGCCGGCGACGGCCGGGCCGCCGGTCTGGCCGGATCGCTCCGCGAGCTCGGTACGGCTCTCGCCGCGTCGGAGCCGCTGCCGGTCCTCGGCCTGCGGGTGTCGAGCGGCCTCGCCACGACGTTCGCCTACTACGCCAGGCGGATCCATCCCGACGTGCGGTTGCTCGTCCACGGCGGATCCGAACTGACCGAGGGGCTCTACGCCGCGCGGAGGGCGGGAGCGGGGTGGCTGCTCGCCGTCATCCTGCCCAGGTATCCGGCGGAGGCCGTACGCGCGTTGGAGCAGGCCAAGGAACTCGGCCTGAACACGGCGGTGATCACCGATCGGTGCGACGTGCCCTTCCCCGCCGACGTCGTGATGGACGCGCCGGTCGGGGAGCGGCTCGTGTTCGACTCGCACATGGCGCCGATGGCGCTGACGATGGTGCTCGTGGAGGCGATGGCGGACGCGGCGCCGCTGCGCACCCAGGCGCGGCTCGACGAGTACGAGCGGATGACCGACCAGACCGGCGTCTTCCACCCCTGACGCGACGCGCGGTCCGTTCGGTCCGCGCAGCCCTGCTCGCCGGCGATGGAAGGACACGACGGGTTCGCAACGCCGCCGACCGCCGGCCGCCGACCGCCGAGCAACGCCGGTGGCTGACTCGCCTCAGAGAAGGGCCATCGTGGAAGGCGGCAGGCGTGGTCCGCCGGACACGACCTCGCTAGGGAAGCTCGCCGTTCCTGACCTTCCCGAGCGCCTCCTCCGCCCATTCGAGCTGGGCGCGTAGATGGCGGATGTTGAGCCGGAGGCACTCGTCGATGTGCCGGGCCGCGCCGTATCCGGCCTTGCCGCCGATCGCCCGTTCCGTCATCTCGATCGACATGCGCAACTGGGCGATGCGGGACTCCATGGCGTTGGCCAGGTCCGTGGGGGAGAGCCGGTCCATGAAGGTCAGCGCGACCTGGAACGGGTCGACGATCGGCTTGATCTCCCGCCAGTAGCTCAGCAGGTGCCGCTGGAACTCCAGCCGCCCGTCATCGGTGATCTCGTAGACGGTCTTGCCGCCGCGACCCTTGTCGACGATCGTCAGCAGACCCTCGTCGGCCATCTTGGCGAGCCCGTGGTAAATCGAGCCGAAGGCCACGTTGGCCCAGTGATCGGCGCCCCACAGCTCAAGGCGGCGCCGTACCTCGTAGCCGTGCATGGGTCCGTCAAGCAGCACTCCGAGGATCAGAACTCGCGTCGAGGACATACTCAAACTTTTATACAAACTTGAGTACCATCGTCAATCATGGACGCGATTCACCGTGACGAGGACGGCGCGCTGCTCGGCTATGTGGGGCCGGTGGGCGGCGCGTGGCAGGCCCTGACCGTGTTCGGCTATCCGCTCGCCGAGGCCGGGCCGTACGAGGAGGCCGAGGAGCGGGTGCGGCGGGACGGGCTCGCCCGGCTCGCCGACCGGTGGCTCTTCCTGGAGGGCGGCGAGTGGTATCGCTGCGTGATACTCGAAGCCGACACGACCGAGGTCCGCGTCCGGCCCGACGACCACCGCTATCCGCGCGACGTCTACGCGCTGACCTTGGAGCGTCCCGGCCCCGGCACCTTCCGCCCCGAACGCTGAGGTGCTCGCGGCGCTGAGGGGTGGATGAACACGCCCGGCCGAACCCGCGTGATCGTCCCGTGTTCACCGTGGCCCGCCTGGAATCAATATGGTGGGCGAATGTCCGAAAGACCTGTGGCGCTGGTGACAGGAGCCTCTCGCGGGGTCGGTGCGGCCATCGCGCGAGCCCTCGCCCCCACGCATGACCTGTTGCTCGGCGGGCGCGACCGCGCCGCGCTCGACTCCGTGTGCGCCGGACTGCCCGGCGCGCGGCCCTGGCCGGTCGAACTGACCGCGGTCACCGCGGCGGACGTCGAGGGCGTCGACCGGCTCGACCTGCTCGTCCACAGCGCCGGGACCGTACGGCTCGGCGATGTCGCGGAGACTCCCGCGGCGGAGTGGCGGCGGACGTTCGAGGTCAACCTGTTCGCGGTGACCGAGCTGACCCGGCTGCTGCTGCCCGCGCTGCGCGCGGCCGGAGGGCAGGTCGTACTGATCAACTCCACCGCCGGGCAGCGGGTGAACGCCGGCTGGGGCGCGTACGCAGCGAGCAAGCTTGCCTTGCGGGCCTTCGCCGACGCGCTTCGCCTGGAGGAGCATTCCCACGGCGTGCGCGTCACCACGATCTATCCCGGGCGGACCGACACCGACATGCAGAGGGGTGTCCGGGCGCAGGAGGGCGGCGACTACGAACCCGGCAAGTACCTCAACGTGGACTCGGTCGCGAAGGCGGTGCTCGCCGCGGTGACCGTCACCGCGGACGCCCAGATCACCGAGATCACGATCCGTCCGTCGGCGTCCCTCCCGAGCTGATCCCGGCTCCCTGGTGAATGAGTCCATTCACCAGGCGTGCCGTACGAAGCGGGCGAGGATGCGCCGACCGGCCCCCCGGGGGTAGGGGGCCATCGACCGTGCCATGCGGGGGTGGTGATCCGGTCGTACCGACAGGGGGCGGGAAGCCCGCGCCGGCCAGGCCGGCGGTGGAGAGAAAGGGCGTTCCGGGCATAGCGATGGCGACTGAGAAGGCTCCGGTCAGACCGACGGGGGCGGGGCACGACGCGGCTGTCCTCGCCGGCGGCGACGGCGGCGGCGTCACCTACTGGTGCGAGATGGCCTGGTTGCCGCCCGGCGAGGTGGTGGAGTGCGTGTGCGTCCGGGTCGAGGGGACGCGGATCGCCGCCATCCAGCCCGAGGTCCCACCGCCGCCGGGAGCCGTACGGCTGGCCGGGCTGACCCTGCCCGGCCTGGCCGACGCGCACTCGCACGCCTTCCACCGGGCGTTGCGCGGGCATACCCAGACGGCGCGCGGCACCTTCTGGACCTGGCGCGAGCAGATGTACGCCGTGGCCGCCCGGCTCGATCCCGACCGCTACCTCGCGCTGGCCAGGGCGACGTTCGCCGAGATGTCCCTGGCCGGCGTCACCTGCGTCGGCGAGTTCCACTACCTGCACCACGGGCCGGGCGGCGTGCCGTACGACGACCCGAACGCGATGGGGCACGCGCTCATCGAGGCGGCGAGGGACGCCGGTCTGCGGATCGCCCTGATGGACACCTGCTACCTCACAGGCGCGATCGGACACCCTCTGATCGGCACCCAGCTCCGCTTCGGCGACGGCGACGCGACCCGCTGGGCACACCGGGTCGAGCTGCTCGGCCGCTCCCAGCGGACGGCCGAGGACGTGGTGGTCGGCGCGGCGATCCACTCGGTCCGCGCGGTGCCCCCCGAGGAGATGTGCCTGGTCGCGGAGTTCGCCAACCGGCACGCGATTCCCCTCCACGCGCACGTCTCCGAGCAGCGCGCGGAGAACCACGACTGCGTCCAGGCGTATTCGGCGACTCCCGTCCAGCTGCTGCACGAGCACGGGGCGCTGGGACCGCGCTCGACCGCCGTCCACGCGACCCATCTGTCCGACGTGGACATCGTGCTGCTCGGCGGCTCCACCACGCACGTCTGCATGTGCCCGACCACCGAGCGGGACCTCGCCGACGGCATCGGGCGGGCGCGCAGGCTGCTGGACGGCGGCTCGCCGATCACATTGGGCTCGGACAGCCACGCGGTGATCGACCTGTTCGAGGAGGCGCGCGCCGTGGAGCTGGACGAGCGGCTCGCCACGCGCGAGCGCGGCCATTTCCGCGCCGCCGAGCTGCTCGACGCGGCCACAGCGGCCGGGCACGCGTCGCTCGGCTTCCCCGACGCGGGCATGCTCGTCCCCGGAGCGTGGGCCGACCTGGTCTCGGTGCGCCTCGACTCGGTCCGTACGGCGGGCACGACGAAGGGCACGGCCGCCGAGGCCGTCGTCTTCGCGGCGACGGCGGGTGACGTGCATTCGGTCGTCTCCGGGGGCCGCCGGGTGGTCGAGGACGGGCGGCACATGCTGGGAGACGTCGGCGTCCTCCTCAGCGACGCCGTCGCGGGTGTCCGGAGGTAGCGCGTACGTGCCACCTGGCCTCCCGTCCCGGGGTGCCGCTCGTGGCGCGGGCCCGGAAGGACGGAAGCCGCGTCGTTTGAGAACGCGCGGAAGGGGTAATCGACGGGCTTTCCAGGCGTTCGCCTCCTCCTTGAGTAGGACGCCGAAAACCATTCTCCAGTCGTATTAGTTCAGGGAATCTTTCTTCCAGGGAAATCGTTGATCGGGTCAGGACAAAGACGGCGGGAAAGCCCTGGTCTGGGCCGACTCGACTCGGACATACTGCGGCGCGGCGGAACGAGGTGCCATCGAATGGCGACGGGGAATCGGACGCACGACCAGCACGTCTCTGATCGGGACCTGCTGGGGACCTACCTGGCCGAAATCGGGCGGGTCCCCTTGTTGACCGCGGAACAGGAGGTGGATCTCGCCAAGCGGATCGAGGCCGGCCTGTTCGCCGAGCACCTGTTGGACAGCGGGCGCGCCGAGCCCAGGGTTTCCGACGCGGCGGACGAGGAGCTGGAACGCCTCGCGGTTTCCGGGCGGCGTGCGAAGGACGAGTTCATCCAGGCGAACCTGCGGCTCGTGGTCGCGGTGGCCCGGAAATACTCCGGCAGGGGGATGCCGTTGATCGATCTCGTCCAGGAGGGAAATCTGGGCCTGGTCCGCGCGGTGGAGAAATTCGATTACCGGCGTGGTTACAAGTTTTCCACCTACGCCACCTGGTGGATCCGCCAGTCGGTCGGCAGGTCGATCCACGAGCAGGCGCGGCCCGTACGCTTGCCCACCCACGCGGGTGAGCAGATGACCCGCCTGATGCGGGTCCGCCGCGATCTGCTGGCCGAGTTCGACGTCGAGCCGACCGACGCGGACCTCGCCGAGTTGCTCGACCTGCCGATCGAGCGGGTGCAGGAGCTGCGCCGCTGGGCGTCCGATCCGGTGTCGCTGCAGCTCGGTGTGGGTGACGAGGACGAGACCGAGCTCGGCGACATGATCGCCGACGAGACCTGGGCCGATCCGGAGCAGCAGGCGATGGCGACGCTGGAGAAGGAGCGCCTGGAGCTCTGGCTGACGGGTCTGGAGGGGCAGATCCGCGAGATGCTCCGGTGGCGGTACGGCCTCGTGGACGGCCGCGAGCACACGCTCACCGAGGTGGGGGAGCGGTACGGCATCGGCCGGGACCGGGCCAGGCGGCTGGAGCGCGACGCGCTGCTGCGTCTGCGCAAGATGGCCGGCGCGGCGGCCTGAGCCGCGCGGACGAGACGGACGCGAACCCCGAGAAGGACCACCGGCAAGAAGGACGACAGCGACAGGGACGAGAGCGCCGAGACGGCGGCGACAAGTACGGGGAGATCGGCGCGGCCGCCCGCCGGTCGATGTGAGCCGCCGATCGATGTGAGAAGGACGTAATGCGAGCGCGCACCGATTACGGTGCGCGCTTCGTTTGTGTGTGAGCCATCCGAAACGCACCCGAAACACCGCCCAGGCGAGTTTCACAGACGTGAAACACACAGAGTCCCGCCCGGAAACGGTGGAAGAACACGCTGTGGCCAACGTCAGTGCGCCAACCGGTCGACGATGCCCTGGACGGACGCAACTGAGCGCGTGAATAGCCGGCCACATGGCAATGTTAAGGAGGGCCGCGTTCGATGGACAAGATCGATACCGGCACCACGGCCTGGATGATCACAGCCACCGCGCTGGTGCTGTTGATGACTCCCGGCCTCGCGTTCTTCTACGGGGGCATGACCAGGGCGAAGAGCGTCCTGAACATGATGATGATGTCGTTCGTCAGCATCATCACGGTCAGCATCGCATGGGTTTTCTACGGGTACTCGCTGGCCTTCACCAGTAGCGGCAACAGCTTCATCGACAAGTTCGTCGGCGGCTTCGAGGCCCTCGGCCTGCAGAGCATCATCGACACCGCCACGAAGGCGGAGGGCGGAATGCCGAGCATGGTGTTCTCGGCCTTCCAGATGACCTTCGCCATCATCACCGTCGCGCTGATCAGCGGCGCCATCGCGGACCGCGCCAAGTTCGGCGCCTGGGTCGTGTTCTCCGTCGTCTGGTCGACCCTCGTCTACTTCCCCGTCGCGCACTGGGTCTGGGGCGGCGGCTGGCTGGCCGGTCTCGGCATCGAGGACTTCGCGGGCGGCACGGTCGTCCACGTGAACGCGGGTGCCGCGGGATTGGCGCTCGCGCTGGTGCTCGGTAAGCGGGCCGGCTGGCGCAAGGAGCCGATGCGGCCGCACAACCTCACGCTGGTCCTCCTCGGCGTCGGTCTCCTGTGGTTCGGCTGGTTCGGCTTCAACGCGGGCTCCGAGCTCGCCGTCGACGGCACCGCCGGCCTGGCGTTCATGAACACCCAGGTCGCCACGGCGGCCGCCGCGGGCGCCTGGATCCTGGTCGAGAAGCTGCGCGACGGCCACTCCACCACGCTCGGCGTGGCGTCAGGCGCGGTCGCCGGTCTGGTCGCCATCACCCCCGCCTGCGGCTTCATCGACCCGTGGGCCTCGGTGGTCCTCGGCGCCATCGCCGGCGCGGTCTGCGCGTACGCGGTGGGCCTGAAGTACCGGTTCGGCTTCGACGACTCGCTCGACGTGGTCGGCGTGCACCTGGTCGGCGGCGCGATCGGCGCGGTCGCCCTCGGCATCATCGCCCGCTACCCGTTCGCCGACGGTCAGGAGAAGGGCCTGCTGTACGGCGGCCCGCTCTCCCAGCTGGGCGTCCAGGCGCTCGGCCCGGTGGTCGTCGGCCTCTACTCCTTCGCCATGGCGTGGATCATCGGCAAGATCATCGACAAGACGATGGGCTTCCGGATCACGCAGGAGGAGGAGGTCACCGGCATCGACATCACGACCCACGCCGAGACCGGCTACGACCTCGGCACCATCCACGCCTCCGGCGTAGCCTCCCTCAACGGGCCGGCGGTCCCGGCCGAGGCCAAGAAGGTGGACGCATGAGACTCATCACGGCAGTGATCAAGCCCTTCAAGCTCGACGACGTCAAGGCGGCGCTGGAGCAGTTCGGCATCAAGGGCATGACGGTCAGCGAGGCCAGCGGCTACGGCCGCCAGCGGGGGCACACCGAGGTGTACCGCGGCGCCGAGTACCAGGTGGACCTGGTCCCCAAGGTCCGGATCGAGGTGCTCGCCGAGGAGGACGACGCCGACGACGTCATCGACGTCATCGTCAAGGCCGCCCAGACCGGCAAGATCGGCGACGGCAAGGTGTGGTCCGTCCCGGTGGACACGGTGATCCGCGTTCGCACCGGCGAGCGCGGGCCGGAGGCCCTGTAATCGCATGATGAGAGGGGATGCTCGCTCGTTCGCCGCGGCCCGCAAGGAGCGCGCGGCGGACATCGACAGGTGGCTCACCGATCTGTTCCGTACGGCCTGCACGCAGCCGTACGCCCGGGAAGGGCGGAACGGGCCGGGAACCAGGAGCGGGCTCCCGGAGGAGCGCGGCTCCGCCGACAGGAACGGATTCGGCGGTGTCGCGCTCGTCGCGGTCGGCAGCCTGGGGCGGGGCGAGCTCGCCCCGGGCAGCGACCTCGACCTGGTGCTGCTACACAACGGCCGGGAGGACGTGGGCCGGATCGCCGACCGCGTCTGGTATCCCATCTGGGACTCCGGCGTCGGGCTCGACCACTCGGTCCGCACGATCGACGAGGCCGCCAAGGTGGCCCGCGAGGACCTCAAGGCGGTTCTCGGCCTGATCCAGGCCAGGCACGTCGCGGGCGACGCCGAGCTGACCCGGGCGGTGCGCGAGACCGTGCTCGCCGACTGGCGCGCGGAGTCACGGCGCAGGCTCGCCGAGCTCAGGGACGCGGCCGACCAGCGGGCCGGCGCGAGCGGAGAGCTGGCCTTCCTGCTCGAACCCGACCTGCGCGACTCGCGCGGCGGGCTCAGGGACGTCCAGGCGATGCAGGCCGTGGCCGCAGCCTGGGTCGCCTCGGCCCCCGGCCCGCGCGTCCGCGAGGCGTACGAGCTGCTGCTGGACATCCGGCACGGGCTGCACCTGGTCACCGCGCGCGGCGCGGACCGGCTCGTGCTGCAGGAGCAGGACGCGGTCGCGGGCAGCCTCGGACTGCTGGACGCCGAGGCGCTGATGCGCCGCCTGGCCGAGGCGGGACGCACCGTCTCCCACGCGTTCGACTCGACCTGGCGCACCGTGGACCGGCTGCTGACCGGTCCCGCTCCGCGCGGCAGACGGCCGCTCGCCGACGGGGTCGTCGAGCACGGCGGCGAGGTGGTGCTCGCCCGAGGCGTCTCCCCTCGCAACGACCCGGTGCTCGTGCTCCGCGTCGCCGCCGCGGCGGCCGAGGCCGGGCTGCCGATGGCACCCGCGACGGTGTCCGCGCTGGCCGCCCAGTCGCCCCCGCTTCCCGTGCCGTGGCCGGAGGAGGCCAGGGACGCCCTCGTCTCCCTCCTGGGTGCCGGGCGCGCCGCCGTACCGGTCTGGGAGGAGCTGGACCAGGCGGGCGTCCTCGTCCGTCTCATCCCCGACTGGGAGCGGGTACGGCACCGCCCGCAGCGCAACCCGGTGCACAGGTACACCGTCGACCGGCATCTGATCGAGACGGCGGCCGGCGCCGCCGCGTACACGCGCGACGTCTCGCGTCCCGACCTGCTGCTCATCTCCGCCCTGCTGCACGACGTCGGCAAGGGCTGGCCGGGCGACCACTCGGTGACGGGCGAGGTCGTCGCCAGGGACATCGGCGCCAGGATCGGCCTGCCGCCCGCGGACGTGGACATCCTGGCCCGGGTCGTCCGCCACCACCTCCTGCTGCCCGAGACGGCGACCCGCCGCGACCTGGACGACCCGGTGACCATCTCCCGGGTCGCCGAGGCCGTGGGGTCGCGCGAGGTGCTGGAACTCCTCGCCGCGCTCGCGGTGGCCGACGGGAACGCCACGGGACCGGCCGCCTGGAACTCCTGGAAGGCGTCCCTGGTCTCCGATCTGGTGCGCCGGGCGAAGTCGGTCCTCTCGGGGGCGCCGCCCGCGCCCGCGCCGGTCCTGTCTCCCGAGCAGGCCGCGCTGGCCAGGCACGGAGGAGGCGCCGTCCGGGTCCACGGCGGCGCGGTGACCGTGGTCGCGCCCGACCGGCCGGGGCTGTTGTGGCACGCCGCGGGGGTGCTGGCCGCGCACCGGCTCGTCGTCAGGTCGGCGGCGTCGGCGTCGGCGGGCTCGACCGCCGTGATCGAGTTCGCCGTCGTCCCGGAGTACGGATCGCCGCCCGATCCCGCGACGCTGGAGGCCGACCTGCGCCTGGTGCTCGCGGGCCGCCTCGACATCGAGCAGCGGCTCGCCCGCCGGGCCCGCGCCCTGCGGCCGCCCCGCGTTCCGGTGGCGCCGCCGAAGGTCTCGCTGGTGGACGACGCGTCCAGTACGGCGACGGTGGTGGAGGTGCGGGCGCACGACCGCCCGGGGCTTCTGTGGCGCATCGGGCGGGCCTTCGGCGAATGCGGCCTTGACGTGAGAGCGGCCAGAGTGGAGACTCTCGGCGCGGAGGCCGTGGACGTCTTCTACGTCGTCGATCGGGCCGGCAGGCCTCTCGTGGACGAGGAGCAGCGGGGCGAGGTGCGGCGGCACGTTCTCGCCGCGCTGCGATGACCTAGCTGGATGACGTGAGGCCGGAAGAAGGGGAGCAACCCCTTACCAGTTGGTAACAATTCTGTCGCCCTCGGAGGGCGAATCGCCGGTAATCGTGACCTTGTGGTCGAATTGTCCGCGTTTGCGTAGCGATGTCATTTCATGCTGTCGGGATGCGTGATGGCATCCCGAGAATGGCGGGGCCGGTGAGTACGGAGCAGCAGAGTGGCGGTGGCGCGGAGGGTACGCCCGAAGCGGCCGGAGCGCGGAGCGGCACGTGGGCGGACCGCCTCGCACCGCGCAACTGGCGTGTCCCCTCCCGGCTGACCGCCCTGATCGTCGCCCCGACCCTCGTGGCGGTGGCCCTCGCGGGCGCCAGGGTCGTCGACTCGGTCGGCAGCCTGAACGGATACCAGCGGACCAGCTCCGCCGCCGAATACTCCGTACGGCTCCGCGACCTCGCCCAGCAGCTCGCCATGGAGCGCGACCTCGCCGCGCGCGGCGGCGGTGCCAAGCGGGTGTTCAACGTGGACGGCACCACCAAGCTCACGCTGACCGACCAGCGCGTGGCGGTCGACGGCCTGGCGCGGAAGGTCGCGGCCGACCTCGCGAAGATCGACGACAGCTACGGCGTGCGTGCCGTACAGCAGGCGGAGCAGGCGGGGAACCGGCTCTCCGGCCTGGAGAACGTCCGCGAGAAGGGCACCGAGGAGGACTACACCGGCATCATCGCCGGTCTGCTGCGCCTGCACGACGAACTCGGTCAGAGCAGCGACGACGCCCTCGTCGTCGCGGACATGCGCGCCCTGAGCGCCCTGGCGTACGCCAAGGAGGAGGCGTCCCAGCAGCGGCAGATGCTGACCAGGGAGCTGATGGAGGCCAACCAGCGGTTCACCGGCTACGAGCTGAGGGACTTCATCGCCTCCCAGTCCCGGCAGCAGGGGTACATCGACCGCTTCTACGCCGAGACCGGCTCCGGCGACGCCGCGTTCCTGGCCGGCCTCCTCAGTGACAAGGACGTGGTCGACGCCGAGCTGACCAAGTCGTGGGCGATCACGCTGGCGATCCAGAACTCCTCGCTGAGCCGCTACCAGGCCAGGGACCGGACCCTGGTGCGCTGGTTCCAGCACAGCACCAAGACGATCGGGCAGCTCGCGGTCGCCGAGAAGCGGCTCTCCGGCGCCGTCATCGACCGTGCCAAGGACCTGCAGTCCGCCGAGCAGCGCAACGCGCTGATCGCGGCCGGGCTCATCCTCGCCCTCCTCCTGCTCGTCCTCGCCACCACCGTGCTCATCGCCCGGTCGATGGTCCGGCCGCTGCGCCGGCTGCGCGCCGAGGCCCTGGAGGTCGCCGGCATGCGGCTGCCCGAGGTCGTACGGCGGATGCGCGAGTCCGACGACCCCGAGAACGTGCCCGAGGTGCGGCCCATCGACCTCGGCACGAACGACGAGATCGGCGAGGTGGCCCAGGCGTTCGACGAGGTGCACGCGCAGGCCGTACGGCTGGCCGCCGAGGAGTCCCGGCTGCGCAGCAACGTCAACGCCATGTTCGTGAACCTGTCGTGGCGCACCCAGACGCTCGTGGAGCGGCAGATCTCGCTGATCGACGGCCTGGAGCGCGGCGAGCAGGACGGCGCCCGCCTGTCGGACCTGTTCAAACTGGACCACCTGGCCACCCGCATGCGGCGTAACAGTGAGAACCTCCTGGTCCTCGCCGGGCACGAGCCCGCGCGCAAGCGGAGTAAGCCGGCCCTCCTGGTCGACGTCGTACGCGCCGCGCTCTCGGAGGTCGAGGACTACGAGCGGGTGACCGTCCGGGTCCACCGCACCGCCTCGGTCGCCGGGTACGCCGCCAACGACTCCGTCCACCTGGTGGCCGAGCTGGTGGAGAACGCCATCGCCTACTCGTCGGACCGTACGAAGGTCGTGGTGTCGAGCGACCGCATCGAGGGCGGCGCGGTGTTGCTCTCGGTGAGCGACTCCGGGATCGGCATGTCGCAGGAGGAGTTGGCCGAGGCCAACCGGCGGCTCGCGGAGCCGCCCATGGTGGACGTGTCGGTCTCCCGGCGGATGGGTCTCTTCGTGGTCGGCCGCCTCGCGCTGCGGCACGGCATCCGGGTCCAGCTGCGCAGGGGTGACGCCGGCGGCCTGATCGCCATGGTGCTGTTCCCCGCCGAGCTCGTCTCCGGCACCGACCGGCCCGTCGCCGGGCAGGCTCCGGGAACCACCACAGGGCAGGTTCCGGGGAACGGCCCCGCGCCGGCCGGGAGCGGGTTCGGCCAGGGTCAGGGCAACGGCTTCGGACAGGTCGCCGGGAACGGCGTCGGCCGGGCCCGGATCGCCGCCGCGCCGGGTCCGGCGACAGGTCCCGTCGCGCGCACGGCGGGCGCCCATGCGGCGGGGACCGGTGCGTCGGGGAGCGGGGCGCCGGGCCGTGAGCCTTCGGCGACGTCCGCTCCTTCAGGAGCGGGGACGACCCGGGGGAACGGGCTGCCGACACGCACACCGGCCGCCAGTGGTTTCTCCGCCTCCGGGGGAGCGGCCCAGCTTCCCACGGGAGGGTTCTCCGCCTTCGGCGATTCCGGTCGGCAGGACAACGGGAGCACAGGAAACGCAGGGGGCTTCTCGGCGTTCGGAGACGCGGACCGGCAGAGCACGGGGCAGTTCCCCGCGTTCAGGGACGGGGATCGGCGGAGCACAGGGGAGTTCCCCGCCTTCAGAGACACGGACCAGCAGAGCACGGGGCAGTTCCCCGCGTTCAGGGACGGGGATCGGCGGAGCACGGGGCAGTTCCCCGCGTTCAGGGACGCGGACCGGCAGGGCCCGAGCGGCCCCGTCGCCTATCCCGCTCCCACAGGAGACTCGGGCGGCTCGGCCGGGCTCCCGAACCGCGCCGGCGCCGCGGACCGTACGGCACCCGCCGACGGCTCCGGTCGCGACAGCCGCCAGGCACCCCCGGCGTCGTACGCGTCCACGATGGACGCGCCGTCGGCCCTGCCCAGGTTCACGGAGCATTCCGGCGCCTTCCCCGTGGAGGGGGCCCCGCCGGTCCCCTCGCACATCGCGGACGACGCGCACCTCGAACGGGGAGACGAGTTCTTGCCGATCTTCGCCTCGGTCGAGTCCGCGTGGTTCCGCCGCCCGGCGACCCCGGCCGCGGGCGCCGTGCCCGGTGCCGCCCCCGCTGGTGCCGTACCCGGGACGCCCGGATCCGCGACCGGGCACGGGAACGGCTCGGCACAGGGGCGGACCGTGTCGCCGGGCGGGGGCGCGACCGCCGTTCCGGCCACCTCCGGAGGTCCCGGCGGCGACCCGTCGCGGGGCGGCTGGGCGTCCCGCGCGGACAGCGGATTCGAGGCGGCGGCCGCGGCGAGCGCCCCCTCTCTGGGAGGCGTCACGTCGGCGGGTTTGCCGAAGCGGACCCCCAGGGCCAATCTTGTGCCCGGCTCGGTGGGCGCGGCGCCGGGCACTCCGGCCCCACCCAGGCCGGCGGTGTCGCCGGATCTGGTGCGCAGCCGCTTGTCCAGCTACCAGCAGGGTGTACGGCGCGGCCGGGCCGACGTGTCCGGCGCCGAAGCCGAGAAGCCCGGTAATGAGGAGGAAAGTTCGTGACCGCCCTCAGCGTTGAGGCACGTAGGTTCGACTGGCTGATCACGGAGTTCGTCGGCGGCACCCCCGGTGTCGCGCACGCCGTGGTCGTGTCGGCGGACGGGCTGCGGCTGGCCAATTCCGACGGGTTCCCGCCCGACCGCGCCGACCAGCTCGCCGCGGTGGCGGCGGGTCTGCTCAGCCTGACCGTGGGCGCGTCCCGCGTCTTCGACGGCGGTCCGGTGACCCAGACGGTGGTCGAGATGCAGCGCGGGCTGATGCTGATCATGGCGATCAGCGACGGATCCTGCATGGCCGTGCTCGCCGCGGCCGACTGCGACATGGGCCTGGTGGCCTACCAGATGACGCTGCTGGTCGAGCGGGTCGGCCAGGTGCTGACCCCGGCGCTCCGCGCCGAGCTGCAGTCCACCCGCCGCTGACGCCCGGTCATGGGAGACAGGCATGCGCCCTGGTGATGGGGAAGAGGACGAGCCCCTCTTCCGTCCGTACGCCGTCACCGGCGGACGCTCCGAGCCGCGTTACCACCTGGCGATGGAGACTCTCGTATCATCGGTGACCCTGATGAGCGATGACTACTCGCTGCTCAGCCCCGAGCAAGAGTCGATCATCGTGCTCTGCCGTTCCGTTCGTTCCGTCGCGGAGATCTCCGCGCTGCTGCGGGTTCCGCTCGGCGTGGCCCGCGTGCTCATCGCCGATTTGGCCGATGAGGGTCTGGTCCGCCTGCATGTGCCCCAGCTCAACCAGGGACAACCAGACCTCAACCTGCTCGAAAGGGTGCTCAGTGGACTTCGCAGGCTCTAGCCACGGCTCTCAACGGGGCCTCGCCTCAACGAAGATCGTCGTGGCCGGTGGGTTCGGCGTGGGCAAGACCACCTTCGTGGGTGCCGTCTCGGAGATCCTCCCGCTGACGACCGAGGCCGTCATGACCGACGCGAGCGCGGGCATCGACGACCTCGGCCTCACGCCGAACAAGACGACGACCACCGTGGCGATGGACTTCGGGCGCCTCTCCCTGGCCCAGGACCTCATCCTTTACCTGTTCGGCACTCCCGGTCAGCACAGGTTCTGGTTCATGTGGGACGATCTTGTACGCGGCGCGATCGGCGCGGTCGTGCTGGTCGACAGCCGCAGGCTGGCCGACTGCTTTCCCGCCATCGACTATTTCGAGGAGGCCGGGCTGCCCTTCGTGGTGGCGATGAACGGCTGGGACGGCACGTTCCACCACTCGGTGGAGGAGGTCAGGGAGGCGCTGTCCCTCGCCCCCCACGTCCCACTGGTCCGCACCGACGCACGCTCGCGCGAGGCGGTGAAGTCCACGTTGATCAGCCTCGTGGAGTACGTGCTCCGCGTGCGGGCCGTGTCCTGAGCGCGGCGCCGGACCGAGCCGAAAAGGGTCGTCGAGGCGCCCCTTATTGATGGCGATTGTGGCGTTTTGTCCGATTTCACGGACCAGTCACAGGATGCGCCATGTTGAACACGGATTCAAATCAACTCGTCGTCCGATCGTTAACGCTGTCCGATAAGTCTTGCTTAAACCTGGTCTGGGCTGCAACACTCCTCCTTTGGCCTGCCCTTTGCAGAGCTCTCGAAGATCTGAATCCCGAAGGAGTTACGGTCGTGTCCCGTACCCGGTACACCCGTCGTCTTCCGGCTGCCGCCGTCGTGGCCGGTCTTGCCCTTGCCCTGGCAGCGTGCGGCTCGTCGGAGACCACAGGAGCCGGGGCGGCTCCAACCGCGTCCGCCGCGAAGCTGGACCCCAACGCCGACCTGAAGAAGCAGTCGCTCAACATCACCATCTGGGACGGCTACTCGCCGAAGGACCTCCCCCAGCGGGTGAAGCAGAAGCTCGGCTTCGACATCAAGATCGCGATCCACGACACCAACGAGACCGCGATGGCCAAGCTCACCGCGAGCGAGAACAACGGCGGCTTCGACGTCGCCTTCGTCTCCGGCCAGTACGCCCAGGCGCTCAGCGAGCAGGGCCTGCTCGAGCCGCTGCACCCCGAGCTGATCCCGAACCTCGCGAACCTCTACCCCGAGGCGTCGGAGCTGTCCTACGACAAGGGCAACAAGTTCTCGGTTCCCTACACCTGGGGCAGTACCGGCATCTGCTACCGCAGCGACCTGGTGAAGACGCCGCCGACGAGCTGGAACGACATCCTCAACCCGGCGCCGGAGTACGACAAGAAGGTCACGATGATGACCACCGAGCGCTGGCTGGCCCTGCCCGCCCTCAAGTCGCTCGGCTACTCCATCAACACCGCCGACGACGGCCAGCTCGCCAAGGCCAAGGAACTCCTGCTCAAGGCCAAGTCCCACCTCCTGGCGTACGACGACACGACGTTCGGCGACCGCCTCAAGTCGGGCGAGGCCGTGATGGTCGAGGCGTGGGACGGCTGGTGCCCGGAGAACGTCAAGAACATCAAGTTCACCGTGCCGAAGGAGGGCAGCGACCTCTGGGCGGACACCATGGTGATCTTGAAGAGCTCCAAGAACAAGGAGGCGGCGCACGCCTTCATCAACTACATCCTCGACCCGGAGATCCACGGCTGGGTGGCCGCGAACATCCTCTACAAGGTGCCGAACAAGGCCGCCATGGACAAGGTCGACCCCGCTCTCGTCCAGTCGTTCCCGTCGCTCAAGCTGAGCCCTGCCGACCTGCTCCAGGGCGAGTCGATCATCGACCTGGGCGCCGACTCGGCCAAGTACACCCGCCTCGCGACGGAGGTCGCGGCGCAGCAGTGATCCGAGTGACCCACGGCTGACCTCACGTTCGACGTGTGACCCGGCGCCTCCCTTCTGGGGGGCGCCGGGACCGTTACAACGACAGGATCAGCCGATTTTGATCACTTGGGCTGACCCAAATGCGGTCCTATACATCCCGTTCTGTGGGAATAAGGTCACGACTGCGCGCGGTGCACGTTTGGCCGATCTGGTAATGGTGTGTTCCAATTACCCTCGCTTCAATGACGTCCCAGGCATCACAGCCGCCACGCGGCTGAGGGCCATAGCTGCGCGTATATGAGCTTCGGCAAGAGGTTGCGAAAACCCGTGAGTACTCAAGAACCCAAGGCTGCCCCAGAGCCGGAGGCGGTACCGGTATCGATGCCGGCCTCCGACACCGCGTCCAGGCGCGCCTCAGGGGACGGCGGCTGGTTCCGGCTGGGGAACTGGAGGGTGAGGTCGCGGCTCGTCGCGCTCATCCTGCTTCCCACGGTCGTCGGTGTGCTACTCGGTGGCATCCAGCTTGCCGACGCGGTCAACACATCGGTCCAATACCGGCGCCTCAACGAGGTGGCGGGCCTGGTCCAGGCGGTCAGCGGCCTTTCGCACGAGGTCGCGATGGAACGTGACTACACCGCCTGGTACACGGCGACCGGCCGCAGGCCGGCCCGGCTGGCCCAGGTGCGCAGCGCGCAGCAGGACGTGGACAAGGCCAGGAAGAAGGTCGCCGACACCATCGCGCAGCTCGACAGCGGCCACTCCACCCGTGTCCGCAACCGGGTCGAGGAGATCGAGCGCTGGATGGAGGGCCTCACCGGCCTCCGGAAGCAGTTCGTCTCCAGCGGCGTGCCCGCCCGAGCCGTTCTCGGCACGTACACGACCATGATCGAGGCGTTCAACGCGCTGGGCGACGAGCTGCGATCCGCCACCGGTAGCGACCGCCTGTTCGCCGACGGCATCGCTCTCGGCGCGCTCAGCCGGGCCAAGGAGCAGGTCGCCCGCCAGCGAGGCATCTTCACCGTCGGAATCGCCGAGAAGGCGCTCACCTACGACGACCTCTCCGACTTCCTCGGAGCCCGCCAGGCACAGGACAGCAACTTCGAGACCTTCCAGAAGGAAGCCTCGCCCGACGACGTCAAGTTCTACACCCAGACGGTCAAGGGCTTCCAGATCGAGAAGGCGTACTCCCTCCGAGCCGGCGCGCTGGCCCAGATGCGCGAGTACAACCGGATCATCGACCTGGACCGCACCCGCAGGGGCGACGACCTGCGCCTGTGGTTCGAGACGATGACCACGACCGTGGACAAGATGAACGTCGTCGAGCAGCGCCTCGCCGGGTCCGTCGTGACGCAGACGCAGACCCTGGCGGACGACGAGCAGCGCCGGGCGATCATCTCCGGTTCCGCGATCCTCCTGCTCCTCGGCCTGATGCTGCTGATCACCACCGCGGTCGCCGGATCGCTCACCCGGCCGCTGCGGCGGCTGCGCCGCGAGGCGCTGGAGATCGCCGGTTCGCGGCTGCCGCGCACGGTCCAGATGCTGCGCGAGGCACAGGACGACTCGGTCAAGGTCGAGGTCGCGCCCATCCAGGTCAACACACGCGACGAGATCGGTGAAGTCGCCCGGGCCTTCGACGAGGTCCACCAGGAAGCGATCCGGCTGGCGGGCGACGAGGCCAAGCTGCGAAGCGCCGTCAACTCGATGTTCGTGAACCTGTCCCGCCGCACCCAGACGCTGGTGGAGCGGCAGCTGGCCCTGATCGACGGGCTGGAGCAGGGCGAGCAGGACGAGGGCCGTCTCGGGAACCTGTTCAAGCTGGACCACCTGGCGACCCGCATGCGCCGTAACAGTGAGAACCTGCTGGTCCTCGCGGGCCAGGAGCCCGCCCGCCGGTGGGGCCAGCCGGTCCCGGTCGTCGACGTCGTCCGCGCCTCGCTCTCCGAGGTCGAGAACTACGAGCGAGTGAGCCTTCAGGTGTCGGCGGGCGGCGCGGTCGTCAGCCAGGCCGTCAACGACGTCGTCCACCTCGTCGCGGAGCTGGTCGAGAACGCGATCTCGTTCTCCCCCCGCGAGACGAAGGTCGTCGTGTCGAGCAACCGGATCGACGGCGGCGGTCTCATGATCTCCGTCAGCGACCTGGGCATCGGCATGACCGCGGACGAGCTCGCCCAGGCCAACTGGCGGCTCGCCAACCCGCCGGTCGTGGACGTGTCGGTGTCCCGCCGCATGGGCCTGTTCGTGGTCGGCCGCCTCGCGCTGCGCCACGGCATCCGGGTGCAGCTCCGTCAGCAGGACGCGGGCGGCCTCACCGCCATGGTGCTCCTGCCCGAGGCGCTGCTCGCCCAGGCCGGCCCGGCCTTCCCGGGCATGCCGCCGGCCGACCCCGCCGCCCAGTTCGGCGGGGCCCCGGCGCTGGCCAGCCCGACGTCCTTCGACGCCCCGCCGCGTACGCCGGTGATCGGGTCGGACGCGCCGGGCGTCGGCACCCCGGGCGCGGACCCGTTCGAGCGTGGCCCGTTCGACACGTTCGGACGGGACAAGGAGCCGTTCGCCAAGAGCACGTTCGGTGCGGGCGCGGCCCCGGAGCCGGAGCCGTTCGCGCGTGACGCGTTCGACGTGCCCCAGACGGCCCGCGACCCGTTCGACCCGCCGGCGGCCACGCGGAACCCGTTCGACCCGCCGCCCGCTCCGGCGCGCAGCCCGTTCGACCCGCCTCCGTTCGAGCAGGGCTCGGACGCGGACCCCTTCGCGAAGAACGCGTTCGGCGCGGGCGCGGCCCCGGAGCCGGAGCCGTTCGCGCGCAACCCCTTCGACCCGCCCCCGTTCGAGCGTGGCAAGGCCACCGGCGCTCCCGTGGACACGCCGTGGCCGGGTCACCTGCCCGCGCCCGGCAGCTCCTCCTGGCCCAGCCCGCCGGGAGACTCGGGCGGCTGGCCGGCAGCTCCGCGCGGGGCGTTCGAGCCGGATGTGGACAACACCGGCCCCCTGCCCGTCGTACGGACCTCGCCGATGGAGGACCAGCCGGAGGAGTTCCTGCCGATCTTCGCGGCGGTCGAGTCCGACTGGTTCAAGAAGGTCGAGCCGGGGACCGAAGAGCCCGAGAAGAAGTCCGGCATGGAGACCAATCCGCTGGAAGCACGGCAATGGTCGTCCCCCGCCGACGCCGGCTGGCAGGCCGCCAAGGCCGCCAGCGACCCGTCGCTCGGCGGAGTCACCTCCTCCGGTCTGCCCAAGCGGGTCCCCAAGGCCAACCTGGTACCGGGTTCCGCGTCGGCGATCGCCTCCAGTGGGGCGTCGGCGTCGGCGGCGCCGGCACCCCCGCCGCCCGCGCCCTCGCTCTCGCCCGACCGCGTACGCAACCGGCTGGCGAGCTTCCAGCAGGGCATCCGGCAGGGACGCGCGGTGGCGCGAGGAGAGGTCAGCGGTGACCAGGGTTATCCGGGGGCGACGCCGATGACCGGCGGCGGCCCGGACACTGACAAGGAGGACGCATGAGGGAGATGAGCCAGGCGGCTCGCGGCATCAACTGGCTGATCACTGACTTTGTGAACAACGTTCCCGGCGTTGCCCACACGGTCGTGGTGTCGGCGGACGGCCTGCCGCTGGCGTACTCCGATGGGTTCCCCAAGGACCGGGCGGACCAGCTGGCGGCGGTCGCCGCCGGGTTGATCAGTTTGACGCAGGGCGCGTCGCGGGTGTTCGAGGGCGGCCCGGTCACGCAGACGGTGGTCGAGATGCAGCGCGGGCTGCTCCTGATCATGTCGATCAGTGACGGGTCGTGTCTCGCGGTGCTCGCGTCCGCGGACTGCGACATGGGTCTGGTGGCGTACCAGATGACGCTGCTGGTGGATCGTGCGGGACAGGTGCTTACCCCCGCGGTACGCGCCGAGCTCCAGGCGTCCCAGCCCAGATAAAGGTGATGACAGGAGGACGTTGTGGCAGGCGGCGGCTGGACGGATGAGCCCTACCCGCCGGTGGACGACGCCCACCGGCACTATGGCGGGACGAACCCGATTCCTCAACCGGGGCCGGCGGAACCGAGTTCACTGGTGCGCCCCTACGCGGTGACCGGTGGGCGTACGGCACCGCGTCTCCAACTCGCGATGGAGGCACTCGTGTCCTCCGCGACCTCGACTCACCAGGATCTGTCCACGCTCACGCCGGAGCGGCAGGCGATCGTCTCGCTGTGCCGCCAGATCAGGTCCGTGGCGGAGGTCTCGGCGATGCTGCGGATCCCGCTGGGCGTGGTCCGCGTGGTGATCTCCGATATGGCGGCGGAGGGGCTGGTGCACGTGCACCAGCCGCAGTTGGAGGCTGGTAAGCCGGATCTGAACTTGCTTGAAAGGGTGCTCAGTGGACTTCGCAGGCTCTAGCCATGGCTCTCAGCGGGGCCTGACCTCGACGAAGATCGTGGTGGCGGGCGGTTTCGGTGTGGGCAAGACCACCTTCGTCGGCGCGGTCTCGGAGATCATGCCGCTCACGACCGAGGCGGTGATGACCGACGCCAGCGCCGGCATCGACGACGTGGGCCTGGTACCGCACAAGACCACGACGACCGTGGCGATGGACTTCGGCCGGGTCTCCCTGGACCAGGATCTGATCCTCTACCTGTTCGGTACGCCGGGTCAGCATCGCTTCTGGTTCATGTGGGACGACCTCGTACGCGGCGCGATCGGCGCCGTGGTGCTGGTGGACACGCGGCGGCTGGCGGACAGCTTCCCCGCGGTCGACTACTTCGAGGAGGCCCAGCTCCCGTTCGTCGTCGGCGTCAACGGCTTCGACGGGCAGTACCCGCACAGCGAGAACGAGGTACGCGAGGCCCTGAGCCTGTCGCCGCACGTGCCCATCGTCCGCACCGACGCGCGTACGCGGGAGTCGGTCAAGACCACGCTCATCACTCTGGTCGAGCACGCCCTGACGATGCGTGTCGCCGTACCCGGTTGGGGCGGCCGCTGACCGGGGCCCGGCACGCGAGCGCGCGAACGGCCGGAGTCCCGGCGAGACGTGCGCTCGAACGGCCGGGGTGCGCGTCCGCCACGCGTCCGCCCCGGCCGGCGGTGCCGTCCGCCTCGCCCGCCTCGTCCGTTCAGCCCCGTACGCGGGAAGCGGCGGCCAGGTTCCCCCGAGCTTCGGGCCTGCGAAAGATCCCCATATCTGGCTTTTGTCACCTAACTGGGTAGATGCCAGGCGAAGCGCGATAGATGCCGAAGATATCCCGGTTGCTATCGCTTGCTGCTTTGGACCGTTCCACGAATCGTGCCGGTTTCGGGCCGGATGAATTCCTGTTGCGGTCCTATTTTTTCGAGTTATGCCCTTCGGGGGCGCGTCGGAGGGGCTCTCTGCCCGAGATCGGCGGCGCGCGCGTGCTCCCGGCCGGGCCCCGTGGATCGCCGCAGCGACGACCCACGGGACGATCCACGGGACGATCCACGGGGACGGCCCGCCGGAGAGACGGACCCTAGACGGGCAGGGCCTCGATCAGGCTCGCCCCGGCCGGGAGCGGCACCACGCGCGAGACCGACAGGCCCGACGCGGCGAGCAGCGCCGCGTACTCGCCGCGGGTCCGTTCCCTGCCGCCCGCGAACAGCGTGAGCATCCGCAGGTCGATCTCCTTGCCGATGTGCGGCGAGTCGTCGTCGGGCAGCACCATCTCCAGCAGCAGCACCCTGCCGTCCGCGGTCATCGCCTCACGGACGTTGCCCAGGATCCGCAGGGCCGCGTCGTCGTCCCAGTTGTGGATGATGCTGGCCAGCAGGTAGGCGTCGGCGGCGGGCACCCCCTGGAAGAAGTCACCGCCGACGAGTTCGCACCGGTCGCCGAGACCCCGCGCGTCCAGCGGCTCGCGGGCGTCCTCAACCACGTGGTCCAGATCGAAGAGCACGCCGCGCACGGCCGGGTAGGCGTCGAGCACCGCGGCCAGCAGGTGCCCCTTCCCTCCGGCGACGTCCACGAGGGTCTTCACGCCGGAGAAGTCGTAGCCGCCGGCGAGCGCCGCCTCGATCGGCGCCGCACGGGTGGCCATGTAGGCGTTGAAGTTCCGCGCCGCCTCGGGACGTTCCGCCAGGTAGTCGTAGTACGGCCCGTACTGCTCCACGAACACGGAACGGCCGCGCCGTACGGACTCGGGCAGTGTGCCCAGCGCGTGCCAGTAGCCCGCCTCGGCCATCACCCGTACGGCGGGGCGCATGCTGCCGGGCACGTCGCCGCGCAGCATGCCGCCGGCCTCGGTGAGCTCGTAGACCTGGGGGGCGACCGTGCGCACCACGCCCATCGCCGCGAGCTCGCGCATCACCCGATCGAGCGACGGGGCGTGCGCGCCGCAGGCGGCGGCCAGGTCCGTGACGCTGAGCGGGCCGGCGGCCAGATGGTCCGCGCAGCCCAGCTCGGCCATGGTGGCCAGGGCGCCGAACCGCGAGAGGCCGATGATGGCGTCCCAGATGGGGCCGGTGGAGTCGATCAATGCTTCTCCAGAACTGAGGCGGGGGTGGTGGTGTGACCGCCCCGGACGAGACGGCCCACCTCGGCGCGCAGCCGGACGAAGGCGTCGAGCTGCCTGGTCGCGATCTGGTCGCGCGAACGGCCGAGGCCGATCTCCAGGTCGGCGGCGACGCGCGTCGGGGACCGCGTGAGGACGATGACCCGGTCACCGACGTACACGCTCTCGTCGATGTCGTGGGTGATCAACAGGATGGTGATCCCGTGGTGGGCGCAGACGTTCAGGACCAGGTCCTCCAGGTCCTCGCGGGTCTGCGCGTCCACGGATCCGAACGGCTCGTCCATGAGCAGCAGCGATGGCCGGTAGGCGAGCGCCCGCGCGATGGAGACGCGCTGCTGCATGCCTCCGGACATCTCCCACGGGAACTTCCCGCCCGCGTCGGCCAGGCCGACCTGTTCGAGGGCCGTCATCGCGGCCTCCCTGCGCCGCCTCCGGTCCATCCCCTTGCGCCGCAGCGGCAGGGCGACGTTGTTGGCCGCAGACATCCACGGGAACAGGGACCGGCTGTAGTCCTGGAAGACGATCGCCAGGTTGTCGGGCGTGCGTTCGACCGGCTCCCCGCCGAGGGTGATCCGCCCACCCGACGGCCGGATGAGCCCGGCGACGGATCGCAGCAGTGTGGACTTCCCGCACCCCGAGGGGCCGACGACGCTGACCAGCTCGCCCTCGGCCACGGAGAAGCTCACGCCGCCGAGTACGCGGTGCGAGCCGTACGAGTGGACCAGATCGGTGATCTCGAGCACGGGACCTTCCTAGGTAGTCTGCCTGGCACCTCGATGCCAGGCCAGAACGCGCCGTTCCACCAGCAGGAACGCTGAGTTGAGCAGGTAGCCGAGCAGGCCGAGCAGCACGATGCAGCCCCACATGTCGGGGTAGAGGTAGCTGCGCTGCGTGTAGAGCAGCCGGTAGCCGATCCCGTCGGTGCCCGCGAAGATCTCGGCGATCACCATGAGGATCAGCGCGAGGGAGAGCGCCAGCCGCAGCCCCGCGAAGATCTTGGGCATCGCGGAGGGCAGGATGACCTGCCACAACCGCTGGGCCGCGGAGAACCCGAAGATGCGCGCGGTCTCCAGGTGCTGGCGGTCGACCGTACGCGCGCCGTCGATGGTGTTGAGCAGGATCGGCCAGATCACTCCGAAGACGATGGTGGCGAGCTGGGCCGGGGTGCCGAGCTTCAGCAGGGCCAGGAAGAACGGCACGAGCAGCGGCGGGGGCACGGCCCGGCCGAACTGGATCAGCGGGTCGACGTAGTCCGACAGCCGGGGCGAGCACCCGATCGCGATCCCGGCGGCGATGCCGATGACCGCGGTCACCAGCCAGCCGGTGAACAGCCGAGCCAGGCTGGGGCCGAGGTCGGCGAGCGCGCCGTCCGTCAGCAGGAGGTGCGAGGGCGGTCCGGAGAACCAGAGCTCGTACATCCGCGCCAGGATCGCCGACGGGGGAGGGAAGAACGGCTGCTCCGCCACGCGCGTGACGACCTCCCACGCCACGAGCGCGACCGGCACGAGCCAGAGGCGGCCGAGAGCCTTGACGACGTTCATCGGGCTCCTCCGGTGCGGACGTGGTGCCAGCGGAACAGGCGGCGTTCCAGCGCCACCATCACGGAGTCGGCGACGACGCCGAACAGGCCGGCCCACAGGGTGGCGGCCAGCATGAGGTCGACGCGGCTTCCGCTCGCCGCCTCGGTGATGTAGATCCCGATGCCCTCGGATCCTCCGGCCATCAGTTCCGCGCTGATGGCCAGAATGATCGCGATGCCGGACGCGACGCGGATCCCTGTGGCGATGAACGGGGCGGCGCTGGGCAGGGCCACCCTGGCCAGGACAGGGAGGGGAGCGAAACCGAAACTGCGCAGGGTCTCCTTGGCGAGCGGGTCGACGTCCTTCAGGCCGTAGATGGTGTTGATCAGTACGGGCCAGGACGACGCGTACACGATGACGGCCAGCTTGAGGTTCAGGTTGTCGCTGAAGAGCAGGATGGCCAGCGGGATGACCGCGACCGACGGGATCGGGCGGAGGAACTCGATCAGCGGGCGCACCGCCGCCTCGGCCCGCGGCAGGGTGCCGAGCAGCAGCCCGGCGGGTACGGCCACCGCGACCGTGAGCAGGAGCCCGAGGAGCCAGACGGTGAGCGTGGCCCCGGCGTCGGCGAGGAAGTCCTGGTCGGTGACCAGGCCGGCCGCGCCGGCGAGCACCGTGGACATGCGCGGCAGGAATCGGTCGTCCACCAGCCCGCTCATGCCGACGAGCTCGGCGGCGGCGAGGAACCCCGCGGCGCCCACGACGCCGCGGAGCACTCGTGCGTAGTTCATGATCGTGTGATCGTCACTGTCAGGCGGCGGGAGGCGCCAGGATCATGGACTTCACGTCGAGGTCGGTCTTCAGGTAGTTGTACTCCTTCATCAGGTCCACCACCCGCTGGAGCCGCGTCTCGCTCAGCGACGTGGGGTAGGAGCCGAGGGCGATCACCGCCGCGGTGGCCGCGTCGATCTTGGTGTAGTTCGGCAGGACCTCTTCCACGATCTTTCGGTCGTTCGCCACGAGTTCCTGCGCCTTTCCGAGCGCGCGCTGGAATGCGGCCATGGTCTTCGGGTATTTATCGGCGACCGATTCTGTGGTCAGCCAGCCGGCGACAGGGAGGTCCTGAGTCGGTCCGGCCATGGCGTCGGCGATGATTCTTCCGCCCGCCTTGGATTCCACGGTGATAAACGGCTCGACCATAGCCGCGGCATCGACCTGACCGTTTTCCAGGGCCGCGGGCATGTCCGGATAGGCCTTCTCCACGAACTGGTCCTGCGTGGCCGTTACTCCGGCCACCTTCATCTGCACTTCGGCGGTCATCTGGCTCACGTTCTTGAACGTGTTGACTGCGATCTTCTTGCCTCGGAGGTCGGCCGCGGATTTGATCGGAGAGTCCTTCTTGACCATGAGGACGAAGGCTCCGGGCGCGGCGCCGTAGCTGTCGGCGACGTACTTGAACTTGCCGGCGCCCTTCTCCTGGGCGAGGAAGGTGCCGATGTAGGCGCCGAGCGTGAGGTCGATGCTCCCGCCCAGCAGCTTCTGGATGCCCACCGCGCCACCGGCGACGACCTCGGTCTTGACGTCGAGGCCCTCGGCCTTGAAGAAGCCGCGGTCGATCGCGACCTGCAGCGGAGCGATGTCCGGGACCGGGATGGTGGCGACGACCAGCGTGGTCTTCTCGAGTCCTCCGCTCGCGGCGGCGCCGTTCGACGAGGAGGAGGTGTCCGTATCTGAACCGCCGCATGCCGTGAGCGCGAGCGCGGCCACGACACCGACGGCGAAGGTCCGACCCATAAGTCGCATGGAGTCTCCTTGGCTGGGGAAGGAAGTGTGCCCGACCGGTGTGAAGATCGCGGAAGACGGGCGACGGGCGAGAAGCGTACAGCAGACAAAACGTCCTAACGCGGAATAAGTCGCCTATGTCGCAAAACTTGTCAATAAATCCACTATGTCCATAACCCTGCGTGTAGGGATTTGGACCGGTTTCGCGACCGGGGCGAGATTCGGTCATGTGTCGCTGTGCGTAATCCTCCCTGGATATCGCTCTCTCCGCATCGCTTCCTCGCCATCCAGGCGGTCTTTGGAACGTTTGAAGGAGATCGAGTGGTTGGTCAATCTCGTCGCTTTGTGCTCAAATTGCCCCGGACTCGTGGCAGGCTTCCCGAGCGAATCCCCTGAAAGTCCTTCTGGAAAGACCAGCGCGAGAGGTTGCGACCTGTGAGGACAGCAACGATCGAGAGCGGTCGCCGCGCCGAGCTCCAGCCGCCCGGCGAGCCGGTCGCCGGCGGTGCGCCCACCGCGAGCACGCAGCCGCCGGAACCGGCGACCGGGAACCAGTGGGCACTGAAGAACTGGCGCGTGCGCACCCGGCTCCTCGCGCTGATCGTGCTGCCCACCGTGGTCGCGATGCTTCTCGGCGGATTCCGGGTGACCAGCTCGATCAGCACCGCCGCCGAATACCAGCGCGTACGGCAGGCGATCGACCTGGTCGGAAGCGTCGGAAACCTGACGCACGAGCTCCAGCTCGAACGGGACCTGTCGATCCGCTACATCGCCGCCGGCCGACGCGGCGGCGGCTACCTCACGCCGATCCGCACCCAGCAGGGCACCGTCAACACCGCGGTCGAACAGGTACGCATCAAGATGCAGGCCGCGACCGAGGTGTTCGGCGACCTCGGCCGGCAGGAGGTCGTCCGCGCCAACGGCCGCCTGGGCGAGATGGCCGCGCTGCGGGAGATCGTGCTGGAAAGCTCGCTGCCGCCGCTGCCGTCCCTCACCAAGTACTCCATCATCATCTCCGACCTCCTGCGGCTGTACGACACGGCCGCGGAGGGTGTCGTGGACGAGGAGCTCAACGCGAGCATCAAGGCGCTCGGCTCACTCGTCCGCGCCAAGGAAGCGGTGTCGAAGCAGCGTGCGCTGCTGGCCGTCGGGCTGGCCAGGCAGCAGTTCGACCCCGCCGAGATGGACGCCTTCACCTCCGCGCGCGCGGGGCAGGAGAGCGAGCTCAGCGGATTCTTCGCCGAGGCGAGCACCGGCCAGCGCCAGCTCTACAGCGACACCGTGACCGGCCAGAAGGTCGACCGTGCCGCGTTCCTGACCGAACGCGCCCTCGGCATGGCCAAGGCCGGGCAGCCGGTACGGGCACTCGACCGCAGAGGATCCGACGAGACGCGGTGGTTCGACGCGATCAGCGACCGGATCGACAGCATGCAGAAGGTCGGCGACGCGCTGACCAAGTCCGTCATCGCGAAGAGCCTCACCTTCCAGCAGGACGCCCGTAGCGTCGCGGTGCTCAACATCACGCTCGTCGTCGCGGTCCTGCTGTTCGTCGTGCTCATCACCACCATCATGGCCCGCTCGCTCGTACTGCCACTGCGGCGGCTGCGCCGCGAGGCGCTGGAGATCGCCGGGCACCGGCTGCCCGAGACGGTGCAGCGGCTGCGCGAATCCGAGGGCATGGGCGGCTCGCCCGCGGTCCAGCCGATCGGTGTCGCCTCGGCCGACGAGGTCGGCGAGGTGGCGCGCGCCTTCGACGAGGTCCACCGCGAGGCGATCCGGCTGGCCGGTGACGAGGCCCAGCTCCGCAGCAACATCAGCGCCATGTTCGTGAACCTGTCCCGCCGCACCCAGACACTGGTGGAGCGGCAGTTGGCCCTGATCGACGGGCTGGAGCAGGGCGAGCAGGACGAGGGCCGTCTCGGGAACCTGTTCAAGCTGGACCACCTGGCGACCCGCATGCGCCGTAACAGTGAGAACCTGCTGGTCCTCGCGGGCCAGGAGCCCGCCCGCCGGTGGAGCCAGCCGGTCGAGGTCACCGACGTCGTCCGCGCCTCGCTCTCCGAGGTCGAGGGCTACGAGCGCGTAGTGATCAACATGCCGTCCGACGTCGCGCTCGTCGGGCAGGCCGTCAACGATGTCATCCACCTGCTCGCCGAGCTGGTCGAGAACGCCCTGGCCTTCTCTCCCAAGGACAGCCGTGTGATCGTGTCGGGCAACCGCATCGACGGCGGCGGGATGATGGTCTCGATCACCGACACCGGCATCGGGATGACCGTCGAGGAGATCGCGGAGACCAACTGGCGGCTCGCCAACCCGCCGGTCGTGGACGTGTCGGTGTCCCGCCGCATGGGCCTGTTCGTGGTCGGCCGTCTCGCGTTGCGCAACGGCATCCGCGTCCAGATCAGGCCGCACGACGACGGCGGGCTCACCGCCATGGTCCTGCTGCCGGAACCCGTGATCGCGCAGCCCGCCGTGGCCGCGCACCCGAACGGCTTCCCCTCCGCGTGGACGCCCCAGCATGATCCGCAGCCCGTCTGGGGCGCGCCGACCGCCCCCCAGCCCGGGTGGGGCGCGCCTCCTCCCCAGGTCGGCTGGCATGCGCCGCCGCCCGCGATCTCGTCCATTCCTCCTCAGGACACCCAGATCCGGATGCGGCCCCGCCGCCAAGAGCACGAGTTCGACGACGCGACAGGTCCGCTGCCAGCGCTGCGCAACACGCCCGTCGAGGAACGCCAGCAGGAGGAGTTCCTGCCGATCTTCGCCTCGGTGGAGTCCGCGTGGTTCCAGCGCGTGCCCCCGTCGGAGACGGGGCCGGAATGGCGGCAGCAGGAGAACGTGGAGGCGGGCTGGCAGGCCGCCGACGCCGCGGTGCGGAAACCGTCCTGGGAGGGGAACACGTCCTCGGGCCTGCCCAAGCGGGTGCCCAGGGCCAACCTCGTTCCCGGCTCCGTCGGCTCCGTCGGCTCGGCCGGGCCCGCGGCCTCCCCGCCGCCCGCGCTGTCCCCCGACCGCATGCGCAGCCGGCTCTCCAGCCTGCAACGCGGCGTACAGCAGGGCCGCGCGGTGACCAGAGGCGAACTGAGCGAGGACCAGGGATATCCCGGGCCCAAGAATGTGGAGGACGCATGAGAGAGATGAGCCAGGGGGCTCGCGGCATCAACTGGCTGATCAGCGACTTCGTGGGATCCGTCCCCGGCGTCGCGCACGCGGTGGTGGTGTCGGCGGACGGCCTGCCGCTGGCGTACTCCGATGGGTTCCCCAAGGACCGGGCGGACCAGCTCGCCGCGGTCGCCGCCGGGTTGATCAGCCTGACTCAGGGCGCGTCGCGGGTGTTCGAGGGCGGCCCGGTCAACCAGACGGTGGTCGAGATGCAGCGCGGGCTGCTCCTGATCATGTCCATCAGCGACGGCTCGTGTCTCGCGGTGCTCGCCTCGGCCGAATGCGACATGGGCCTGGTGGCCTACCAGATGACGCTGCTGGTTGATCGTGCGGGGCAGGTGCTCACCCCCGCCGTACGTGCGGAACTCCAGGCATCGCACCCGAGGGGCTGACGGTGGACCAATGGGGGCAGCCGTACGGCGGCGCCCCGCTTCCCCAGGAGCCCTCCTCGCCGGTGCGCCCGTACACGGTGACGGGAGGCCGCACGGCTCCGCGCATGCAACTCGCTCTGGAGGCGCTCGTCTCCTCGGCCACGTCCACGCATCTCGACCTGTCCGGCAGGCCGCCGGAACACCGCGCGATCAGCTCGCTGTGCCGCCAGGTGAGATCGGTGGCGGAGGTGTCGGCGATGCTGCGGATCCCGCTGGGCGTGGTCCGCGTCGTGATCGCGGACATGGCGGCGGAGGGGCTGGTGCACGTGCACCAGCCGCAGCTCGACGCGGGTAAGCCTGATCTGAACTTGCTTGAAAGGGTGCTCAGTGGACTTCGCAGGCTCTAGCCATGGCTCTCAGCGGGGTCTGACCTCGACGAAGATCGTGGTGGCGGGCGGTTTCGGTGTGGGCAAGACCACCTTCGTCGGCGCGGTCTCGGAGATCGTGCCGCTCACGACGGAGGCGGTGATGACCGACGCGTCCAAGGACATCGACGACGTCGGGCTGGTACCGCACAAGACCACGACGACCGTGGCGATGGACTTCGGCCGGGTCTCCCTGGACCAGGATCTGATCCTCTACCTGTTCGGTACGCCGGGTCAGCATCGCTTCTGGTTCATGTGGGACGACCTCGTACGCGGCGCGATCGGCGCGGTCGTGCTGGTGGACACGCGGCGGCTGGCGGACAGCTTCCCCGCGGTCGACTACTTCGAGGAGGCCCAGCTCCCGTTCGTCGTCGGCGTCAACGGCTTCGACGGGCAGTACGGCCACACCGAGGACGAGCTCAGGGAGGCGCTCACGCTCTCCTCTCGCGTCCCCGTCGTACGGACCGACGCCCGCAGCCGGGAATCGGTCAAGCACACGCTCATCACCCTGGTCGAGCACGCCCTCACCACCCATGTCGGCAGCGGCGGAGGATGGTGACGCGACATGGGCTCGGGCACGCATGCCGCACGGGCGGCTAGGCTGGGACGCGAGCTCTTTACCGTCCACTCGCTTCGAGGCTGGCCAAACACGTGTTCGAGACGCTTTCCGACCGGCTGACTTCGGTCTTCTCCTCCCTGCGGTCCAAGGGCAGGCTTTCCGACGCCGACATCGACGCGACCTGCCGCGAGATCCGCATCGCCCTGCTCGAGGCGGACGTCGCGCTGCCGGTGGTCAAGGCATTCGTCGCCCAGGTCAAGGAGCGGGCGCGCGGGGCCGAGGTCTCCCAGGCGCTGAACCCCGCCCAGCAGGTCGTCAAGATCGTCAACGACGAGCTGATCGAGATCCTGGGCGGCGAGACCCGGCGGCTCCGCTACGCCAAGACCCCGCCGACCGTCATCATGCTCGCGGGTCTGCAGGGTGCCGGTAAGACGACGCTCGCGGGCAAGCTCGCCAAGTGGCTGCGTGACCAGGGGCACGCGCCGCTGCTCGTGGCCTGTGACCTGCAGCGGCCCAACGCGGTCCAGCAGCTCGCCGTGGTGGCCGAGCGCGCGGGCGCCGCGGTCTACGCGCCCGAGCCCGGCAACGGCGTGGGCGACCCCGTCGCGGTCGCCCGGCAGTCGATCGACCACGCCAAGCGGCAGCAGCACGACATCGTGGTCATCGACACCGCCGGCCGTCTGGGCATCGACCAGGAGATGATGAAGCAGGCCGCGGACATCCGTGACGCGGTCAGCCCCGACGAGGTGCTGTTCGTCGTCGACGCGATGATCGGCCAGGACGCGGTGAGCACCGCCCAGGCGTTCATGGACGGCGTCGGCTTCGACGGCGTCGTGCTCACCAAGCTCGACGGCGACGCCCGAGGCGGCGCCGCGCTGTCGGTGCGGCACATCACGAGCCGTCCGATCATGTTCGCGTCCACCGGTGAGAAGCTCGAGGACTTCGACGCCTTCCACCCGGACCGCATGGCCGGCCGGATCCTCGACATGGGTGACATCCTCACCCTGATCGAGCAGGCACAGAAGACGTTCGACGAGGCCGAGGCCGCCAAGATGGCGGGCAAGCTCGCCTCCGGCGACGGCTTCACGCTCGACGACTTCCTCGAGCAGATGATGATGGTCCGCAGGATGGGCCCGATCAAGAACCTGCTCGGCATGATGCCCGGCATGGGGCAGATGCGCGACCAGCTCAACCAGGTCGACGACCGCGACCTCGACCGCATCGCCGCGATCATCCGTTCCATGACCCCCGGCGAGCGACACGACCCCAAGATCATCAATGGCTCGCGCCGGGCCCGCATCGCCAAGGGCTCCGGTGTCACGGTCACCGAGGTGAGCAACCTCGTCGTCCGCTTCTTCGACGCGCAGAAGATGATGAAGCGGATGTCGCAGGGCCTGGGCATCCCCGGCATGCCGGGTGGTCGGGGCAAGGCGCAGAAGGCGCAGAAGGCCAAGAAGGGCCGCCGCGTCAGCGGCGACCCCCGCAAGGCCGCGCAGGCCAAGTCGGGCGCGGCGTCCGGCCCGGACGGCTCGACCGGCTCGACCGGCACGCCGGGCCTCGGAGCGCTCGGCAAGCTGGGCGCGGGCCAGCTCCCGCCTGGGCTGGAGCTGCCGCCCGGATTCGACCCGTCGAAGCTGAAGTTCCCCAAGAAGTGATCAGAGCCGGGTCCCCGGCTCCATCGGCCTGACGTCGATCCTTCCGTCGCCGCAGACCATGGCGTCGAAGGGGATCTCGAGGTGCGCGACCTCGTCCGGCGGGATGATCATCAGCCGCGCCGACCGGGGACAGGTGGTCTCCTTCCCGGTCGGCACCACGGTCCAGTGCAGGCGCGCGTGGGCGCTGGCTCCGGGCCGGAGCGTGACCCGGCGCGGCTGGACGCTCTCCCTGCGGGTCCTGGTGCGCAGCGCGTCGCCGTTCCCGTCGATCATGATCAGGCCGGTGAAACCGTAGACCCAGCAGGGCCGCGACCCGGTGTTGGTGAGGACCAGCGGCGCGTACCGCTGGCCCGCCCCCGCGTCCGCCGTGCCGATCCGCGCACTCAGCGCGTCGGTGCGGCACCTCTTCGGCGCGGCGGGGGCCGCCGCGCCGGTCCCGAGCGCGGCCGTTCCCGGCCCGGCCCCGAGCGCGGCCGTGCCCGGCGGGGAGGTCACCGGTACGGTCGCCTTCCCGGGCATGTCCGGAACCGCCGCGGGGACGCCCGCCGAAACGGCCCCGGGGACGCCCGTTGAAACAGCCGCGGGGTTGTCTGCGGAAACGGTCGCCGGGGTGCCCGCGCCCGCGGAGACGGTGCCGGCGGTCCGGGCGTCCGCGGCGCTGCAGGCGGCGACGAACGCCAGGCTCGCGACCGCCGCGGAGATCGTCATGGCACGGGATGTACGGTTGGTTCGCTCCATGCCATGTTGGATGCCTGACCTCAGGGTTTTGTTCGTGTCCGGCACACACCGGGATTTCGCCAAGCACCCCGGATCGTCTGGCAGAATGTCATGTTGGAACATCGTGACCACGCGGGTGCCCTCTCAACCCCGCCGGTCGCGCCTGTCCCTCGGGCGGGTTCGCGTCGTGCCCCACTCGATGTGACACCGCTCACCCACGCTCTGAAGCAGGAGAGACCACACCCGTGGCAGTCAAGATCAAGCTCAAGCGGCTCGGCATGATCCGCAACGCGCAGTACCGCATCGTCGTCGCCGACAGCCGCACCAAGCGTGACGGCCGGGCGATCGAGGAGATCGGTCTGTACCACCCGAAGGAGAACCCCTCGCGCATCGAGGTCGACTCCGAGCGGGCGCAGTACTGGCTGGGTGTCGGCGCGCAGCCGACCGACCCGGTCCTGAAGCTCTTCAAGCTGACCGGTGACTGGCAGAAGTTCAAGGGCCAGCCCGCCCCGGCGCCGCTCCTGGTCGCCGAGCCGAAGCCGGACCGTCACGCCCTCTACGAGGCCGCGGCCAAGGAGGCGCTGTCCGGTGACACCGGCGCCGCCGCCACCACGCCGAAGAAGGCCAAGAAGCCCGTGAAGGCCGACGAGGCCGCCGATGTCACCGAGGCCCCGGCCGGCGAGGAGAAGTCGGAAGGCGAGGCCTGAGGTGCTCGAGGAGGCCCTCGAGCATCTGGTCAAGGGCATCGTCGAGCATCCCGACGATGTCCGGGTTCGTGCCCGTCGCATCCGCACCGGGCGCGTCCTCGAGGTCCGGGTCCATCCCGACGACCTCGGCAAGGTCATCGGCCGCGGGGGCCGTACGGCCAAGGCGTTGCGCACCGTCGTCAACGCGTTGTCCGACGGCAAGTACGTCCGGGTCGACCTGGTCGACCTGAACGAGGCCCGTTAAGGAGAACCTCACACCCGGGGGACCCTCGTCAGGGGGTCCCCCGGCTTGCTTTTCGGCGTGATCGGAGGAAGACGAGAAGTGCAGCTAGTCGTTGGCAGGATCGGCCGACCGCACGGGGTCCGCGGTGAGGTCACCGTCGAGGTGCGCACCGACGATCCGGAGCTGCGCTTCGCCCCCGGTACGGCTCTCGCCACCGACCCCGCCACGGCCGGGCCGCTGGAAATCGAGGGTGCCCGCTGGCACAAGGGCATCCTGCTGCTCAGCCTGGCCGGAGTGGACGGCCGCGACGCCGCCGAGGCGCTGCGCGGCACGCTCCTCGTGATCGACTCGGCCGACCTCCCCCCGTCCGGCGACCCGGATGAGTTCCACGACTACGAGTTGGTCGGGCTCACCGTGGTCACCGTCGGCGGCGAGCCGGTCGGTGAGGTCGCCGACGTCCTGCACCACGGCCAGGATCTGCTCGTCGTGCGCCGCCCGTCCCGCGCCGAGGCGTACGTGCCGTTCGTCAAGGCGCTGGTCCCCGAGATCGACCTGGAGAAGGGCGTGCTCGTGGTCGACGCGCCTCCCGGGCTGCTGGATCTCGACGAGGCCGAATAGATGCGCGTCGACATCATCTCGATCTTCCCGGAGTACTTCGCCCCGCTGGACGTCTCGCTCATGGGTAAGGCGCGCGAGCGCGGCATCCTCGACATCCGCCTCCACCAGCTCCGGGACTGGGCGCACGACGTGCACCGGACCGTGGACGACACGCCGTACGGCGGCGGGCCGGGCATGGTGATGAAGCCCGAGATCTGGGGTGAGGCGATCGACGCCGTGGTCGGCGCGGCCGCCGCCGGGGGAGAGGCCGCGCCTGAGGGTGCCGTCGCGCCGAGGATGATCGTGCCGACGCCGAGCGGGCGGCCCTTCACTCAGGAAGTCGCGCTGGAGTACGCCAAGGAGCCCTGGCTGCTGTTCACCCCTGCCAGATACGAGGGGATCGACTCCCGTGTCATGGCCGAGTACGGCTCCCGCCTGCGAGTGGACGAGGTGAGCATCGGCGACTACGTCCTCGCCGGCGGTGAGGCGGCCGTGCTGGTCATGGTCGAAGCCGTCGGACGGCTGCTGCCCGGCGTTCTCGGCAACGCGGCCTCGGTGGCCGACGACTCGTTCGCACCGGGGACGATGGAGAACCTGCTCGAAGGCCCGGTCTACACAAAGCCTCCCACCTGGCGCGGCCACGACGTGCCGGAGATCCTCTTGTCCGGCCACCATGGGAAGATCGCTCGCTGGCGCCGCGACGAGGCGCTTCGCCGTACGGCGGAGAAGAGGCCGGAACTGCTCGCCAGGCTGGATCCGGACAGCCTCGACAAGCACGACCGGCAGCTTCTCGGGGAAATCCGCGAGAAGGCCGGTCCAGGCGGGGATCCGCACGCTCTGTGAGCCGTGACACGCGCTTCGTTTCGCGTGACGGCCGAAGATATGGCAAACTGAATCGCTGCTGCCGACGTGTCGTGGCGGCAGGGCCGGGCGGAGACCCGGCTCCCAGGACGTATCAAGCCAAGCGCGCGTGTCCCCCTTGTCGCCGAGCCTGTGGCCCGGCCGGGTGGACCTCCGCGCGCCCATGTCAATGAGGAACCGCTGTCATGCACACGCAGATCCAGGAGCTCGAGAAGGCTGCCCTCCGCAGCGACGTACCGGCCTTCCGTCCGGGTGACACGCTGGAGGTCCACGTCCGCGTCGTCGAAGGCAACCGGTCCCGTATCCAGGTGTTCAAGGGCTTCGTCCTGCGCCGCCAGGGTGGCGGTGCGCGGGAGACCTTCACCGTCCGCAAGGTCAGCTACGGCGTCGGTGTCGAGCGCACCTTCCCGGTGCACAGCCCGGTCATCGAGAAGATCGTTCTCCTGACCCGCGGTGACGTCCGCCGGGCCAAGCTCTACTACATGCGCGACCTGCGCGGTAAGGCCGCTCGCATCCGCGAGAAGCGCGAAGCGGTCCCGGCCGCCAAGTAAGGCGATCGAGGTGGTGGCCCGTACCCCCTGTGGTGCGGGCCATTTTCTTTTCCGCGATGATGCCGAGTCGGCGACAGTTACCGTCAGGGACATCATCTAGGCTCAGCAGCGATGACTAGCGAGGTACCGGGGTCAGGCACGCGCCGCCCGGCCGAGGACGGGGTGGACGTGGTCGCGGAAGACACCCAGCAGGCCGCCGGTGACGGCAGGGAGAAAAAGGGTTCCTTCTGGAAGGAACTGCCCGTTCTCATCGTGGTCGCTCTCGTGCTGGCCCTGCTCATCAAGTCCTTCGTGGTCCAGGCGTTCTACATCCCGTCGGAGTCGATGGAGAACACCCTGCTGGTCAACGACCGGGTGCTCGTCAACAAACTCGTCTACCACGTACGCGACATCGAGCGCGGCGACGTGGTGGTCTTCTCGGGGGTCGACTCCTGGGAGGGCGAGGTGCCCTATGAGGAGCCCGCGAACCCGATCGTCGGGTTCTTCCGCTGGGTGGGCACCTCCTTCGGCGTGATCCCCGGCGAGAAGGACTACATCAAGCGGGTCATCGGGGTTCCCGGCGACAAGGTGAAATGCTGCGACGCCCAGGGGCGGATAACCGTCAACGGAACGCCGCTCGACGAGAAGGCCTACCTCTACCCCGGCGACGTGCCCTCGCTGTCGAACTTCGAGGTCACCGTGCCGCAGGGCCGTCTCTGGGTGATGGGCGACCACCGGTCCGTCTCGCTGGACTCGCGGTCCCATCAGGGCGATCCCGGCGGCGGCACCATCCCGGTGGACCAGGTGATCGGCCGGGCGTTCGTGATCGTGTGGCCGTTCGACCGGGCCAAGGTGCTGCCGATCCCCAACACGTTCAACCAGCCCGCCCTGCACGCCGTCGGAGCGCTGGGCGACGCCGCCCCGGTGCTGGCGGGGTTCGCGGGAGCGGTTCCCCTGATGGCGCTTAGGCGCCGCCTACGCCGCAGGCGGTAACCTGCCGCAGGTGACCATGACCGAAGAGAAGGATCCCCCCGCCAAGAAGCCCTCCGGCCTGCGTGACTCCATCCTGTTCACGCTGGGCGGTGTCGTCGTGGCACTGCTCGTGCACATGTTCGTGATGCAGTCGTTCTACATCCCGTCGGAGTCGATGGAGAACACGCTCCTCATCAACGACAGGGTCGTGGTGAACAAGCTTGCCTACAAGTTCGGCGACGTCGAGCGCGGCGACATCGTGGTCTTCAAGGGATGGGACGGCGAGGACACCATCAAGCGGGTGATCGGCGTCGGCGGAGACACGGTGAAGTGCTGCGACGCCAAACGTCGGATCACGGTGAACGGGACGCCGATCGACGAGGAGGACGTCTACCTCTATCCCGGCGTCTACCCGTCGAAGCGGCAGTTCGAGGTGAAGGTTCCCCCGGGCCGGGTCTGGCTGATGGGCGACCATCGGAACAACTCGCGGGACTCTCGGGCGTACATGGACGACCAGTACAAGGGCACGATCTCGGAGGACGACCTGGTCGGCCGGGCGTTCGTCCGCTACTGGCCGTTCTCCCGTTTCGGGTTCCTCTCCCGTCCGGAGACGTTCTCCAAGGTCCACTGACAACCGGCGGCGTCGCGCGGCCAGAGCCGTACCGCCCGGGCGGAATGGGGCGTACGCTGCTGTTCGTCATGACAGTTGCGTATCGCCCGCGCCCGAGCGTCGTCCGGCGGGATTCGGGACTTTACGGCTACGAGCGTGCACTGGCTCGGCGAGGGTTCACGCCGGTCGCCGGTGTGGACGAGGCCGGTCGAGGCGCCTGCGCCGGACCGCTGGTGGTGGCCGCTGTCATCCTCGGGCGCGAGATCGAGGGTTTGGGCGATTCCAAGTTGCTGTCCCCCGCCAGGCGCGAGCGGCTGTACGACCTGATCACGGCGAAGGCCAGGGCGGTGAGCGTCGTCGTCATCCCTCCCGAGGAGATCGACGGTCGCGGCCTGCACAGATGCAACATCGCGGGAATGCGCCGCGCCGTCGCCGGCCTGGGGATCGACGTGGGATACGTGCTGATCGACGGCTTCCCGGTACCCGGTCTCCCCGCGCCGTCCCTGGCGATCTGGAAGGGGGACCAGGTGGCCGCGTGCGTGGCGGCGGCCTCGATCGTGGCGAAGGTGACCAGGGATCGGCTGATGCGCTCTTTGGACGACGTCCACCCCGAGTACGGCTTCGCCGTACATAAGGGATATGTGACGGCGGCCCATCGGCGGGCGCTCGCCGATCATGGTCCCACCCCGCATCACCGGTTCTCCTTCGTGACCGTCACCGGGACGCGTACGGGTCTCTCCGTCGTGGTCCGCCGTGGTCTGACGGGGGAGGACGAGGAGATGCGAGAGAATGGAACGGAGGCCGGTGTCGTCTGACCGCGCGGCCTTGGCGGGGTGCGAAACAGGAGGACCGGAATGAGCGCAGAGGATCTCGAAAAATACGAGACCGAGATGGAGTTGCAGCTCTACCGGGAGTACCGCGACGTGGTCGGGCTGTTCACCTACGTCGTCGAGACCGAGCGGCGCTTCTATCTCACCAATTCCGTCGATCTCGACGTACGCACCGCGGAGAACGGCGACGTCTTCTTCGACGTGAAGATGCAGGACGCCTGGGTCTGGGACATGTACCGGCCGGCCAGGTTCGTGAAGAACGTCCGGGTCGTGACGTTCAAGGACGTCAACGTCGAGGAACTGGCCAAACCGGACCTGGAGATGCCCAAGGAGGGCTTCTCCAGCTGACGACCTGCCCGTGATCGGGTCCGATCCGCCGCTGACGGGCCCGACTGACTGAAGTCCGGGCCCGGTCGGTTGACGTTGGGCGGGACCGGGGGGGCACGAACATGCCTGACCGGGGCTCGTGCATCGGCCCGCTGGCCTGCCTGACGTTGAGGTTGGATCCCCGGTTCGGCTGTGGTGATGGTCTGACTGTCGGTTGCTGGTCGGGCCTACGGCTTGGAGCGTGGGCCCTTCCTGCCCGGAGGCGCGGCCTGGATCGGCCCCTGGCCAGAGGGTGGCGCTCGGCCGGCTCCGGCCGTAAGGCGAGGAGTCGGGTCGGCGACCGCCTGTGGATAGGCATCACTTTCCACAGAATGCGGTTCGGTCGGTAAGCGTGCGGTGCCGCCGGGCCACCCTGCTGTCATGCGCATTCTGGCCGTGATGGTGGCCCTCCTCGCATGGCCGTCCCCGGCTCACATCACCGGAGATCCGCCACGCTGGCAGTGGCCGCTGGCGGGTCGCCCGGTTCTGATCAGACGGTTCCAGCCGCCTCCAGAGCGATGGCTGGCCGGGCATCGGGGCGTGGACGTCGGAGCGCTGCCCGGTGAGACCGTGCGCTCGGCCGGGCCCGGAGTCGTCGGTTACGCGGCCCCGCTGGCCGGGCGCGGGGTCGTGACGGTGATCCACCCGGGAGGCTTGCGGACGACGTACATGCCCGTCCGGGCTTCGGTCCAGCCAGGACAGGCGGTCGAGGCGGGTGCCCCGATAGGCGTCGCAGAGGACCTCCCCGGCCACTGCCCGACGCCCTGCCTGCACTGGGGTCTCCTGCGCGGGGACGCGTATCTGGACCCCCTTCTGCTTCTGGGGCTGGGCCAGGTCCGCCTGCTGCCATCGGGGCCGGCAGTCGGTCCCCGACAGGGCGGCCGCCCCCCGGCCCTCGCTCAGCGCAGTGCCCTCACTCGAGTGATTCACGGCGAGCGACGTCAAGGAATCGCCTGATCAGCGGATTCCTGTCGTCGCGGCGCCAGCACATGGCGACGGTGGTACGCGCGGTGTTCGGCTTGATCGCCCGGTAGGCCACGCCCCCGAGCCGGACCCGGCGGATGCTCGCCGGGGCGAGGGAGATGCCAAGGCCCGCCTCAACGAGTGCGGCGACCGTCTGCCACTCCACCGCGGGTTGGCCGATGCGGGGTTCGAAGCCCGCATCGCGGCACAGGCCGAGGATGCGGTCGTGAAGCGTCGGCCCTGTGGCGCGTGGGAGGAGAACAAAGGGCTCATTCGCCAGTGCCACCAGGGGAACGACGCGTTCGGCGGCGAGGGGATGGCCGGACGGCAGGACCGCGACGAACTTCTCGGACAGGATCGGCTCGGCCACCAGGCCCGGATCCGCCGGTGGCTCTCGCAGGAGTCCGATGTCGATGCCCTGCTCGTGCAGGGCCGAGATCTGAGGAGCGGTCGTCATCTCGTGGATCTCCGTCTCCACGTCCGGATACCGATCACGGTAGGCGCGCAACAGCACCGGGAGGATGGTCAGCGCAAGCGACGCCGCGAATCCGATCCGGATGCGACCGACCTCTCCGTTGCCCACGCGCCGTGCTGTCTCCAGTCCCTCCGCGATCTCATCAAGCGCGCGCCGGGCCGAGGGCAGGAGTTCCCGTCCTGCCGGAGTCAGCGCGACTCGACCCGATGCCCGGTCGAACAGCGGGTGCCCGACCTTCTCCTCCAACCGCCGGATCTGCTGGCTCAACGGGGGCTGTGCGATGCCCAGACGCTGGGCGGCATGTCCGAAGTGGAGCTCCTCCGCGAGCACGGTGAAGGCGTACAGCTGGTGAAGCGCGAGTTCAGGGCGATCCATACGTGCAGAGATATCACGCCGATCTAGCGAACATATTGGACGTATCATGCCTGGTTGTTTAGTGTGCGCCGCATGACAGAGCGACGTGCGATCATGAGCGGCTCCACCTTCGAGGAGGAGATCGGATACGCCCGTGCGGTGGTGCACGGTGACTGGGTTCATGTGTCGGGGACCACGGGGTTCGACTACGCGACCATGACGATCTCCGAGGATGTGGTCGAGCAGGTCGAGCAGTGCCTGCGCACCATCGAAGCGGCCCTGGCCGAGGCGGGTTGCTCGCTCTCGGACGTCGTCCGAGTGCGGTACCTGCTACCTGACCGGGAGGATTTCGAGCCGTGCTGGCCGACCCTGCGCCGCCGCTTCGCAGACATCCGCCCGGCCGCGACGATGCTCGTATGCGGTCTCGCCGATCCCCGCATGAAGATCGAAATTGAGGTCGACGCGCGCCGTACCGCAACATCTGGGCCGACGCTCACGGCTGACTGACCGCGAGGGTGAACGTCGGCGTGACCGACGCGCTGCCGCTCACGCGTGTTGGCGCGTGCCTTTCCTACGGGCGATCACGGGATGTACGCGGCACACGAGGTCGTGAAGGGGCATGGTGCCGGAGGTTGTGAATGTGATCGCGCCTGGTTGTGAAGGCTGACGGTGCCCGGGGTTGTGAAGGGTGGCGAGACCGGTTCTTTACCGAGGTCACACGCGGCTACGGCGCCGGGAAGTGATCTCAGGCGCGAGGGTGGGCTTGCCGGTAGACCATGCGGAGCCGTTCGATTGAGACGTGCGTGTAGATCTGGGTCGTGGCCAAAGAGGCGTGCCCGAGCATCTCCTGGACACTGCGCAGGTCCGCCCCGCCCTCCAGGAGATGCGTGGCGGCGGTGTGCCGCAGCCCGTGCGGCCCCATGTCGGGAGCGCCTTCCACCTCGGCGAGCCGGGCGTGCACCACCCTGCGCACGGTGCCCTGGTCGATCCGGCCGCCGCGCACTCCAAGGAAAAGGGCCGGGCCGGTGCCTTCACGGATCCACAATGGCCTGCCTCGTACGCACCAGGCGTCCAGGGCCCGCAGCGCGGGCAGGCCGAACGGCACGATCCGTTCCTTGCGCCCCTTGCCGAGGACGCGCAGGGTGTTGCGGTCGCGATCCACGTCGTCGACATCGAGACCGCACAGCTCACCGACCCGCATGCCAGTGGCGTAGAGCAGTTCGAGCATCGCGGTGTCCCGCAGTTCCCTCGGATCGCCTGCTGCCAGCGGCGCTCCCGTATTTCGTGGTCCGTGCGGCGCCGGAGGTTCCTGTGGCAGGGGAGGTTCCTCCGAACTCGGCGAAGCGCTGGCATTTGTGCCGATTGGCATCGCTGTGGCATTTGCGCTCGCTGGGATACCTGAACCTTGCCAAGCAATCGAATCAGGGGCGTCCGAGCGCTGCCCGGAACCTGAACGCGGCCGGGGGTCCCAACTCTGCCGGGGGTCCGAACGCGGCCGGGGGTTCGAGTACGGCCGGGAGTCCGAATGCTGCTGGGCGTCCCAGCGCTGCTGGAGGTCCGAATGCTGCTGGGCGTCCGAATGCTGCTGGGCGTCCGAACTCCGCCGGGGGTCCGAAGGTCGCGTGCGACCGGCACCGCTCCGGTCCAGCACGGCCTTGGCCTCGTCCTGACTGAGGACGGTGGGCAGGCGGCGAGGAGCCTTCGCGGTGCCCAGGAGCAGCCCGGGATCGCTCGTCAACCAGCCGCGGCGATGGCAGAAGGCGGTGAAGACGCGGGCGCAGGCTGAGCGGCGTGCGAGCGTGGCTCGCGACCGCCCGGCCTGGTGCTGTTCGCCGAGCCATTCGCGGAGGACGGCGATGTTCAGGGCGGCGAGCCGCTCGTGCCCGGCCGCGCGGAGGTGGCCGAGCAGCGCGGACGCGTCGCCGTTGTACGCGCGGATGGTGTGCGGCGAGAGATCCCGTTCCAGCCGCAGATGCCGTTCGAACTCGGCGAGCACGGTCTCGAACGAGGGGTCCGGGGTCGGGGTCGAGCCGTGGAAGACGCCGTCGGCCATGGGAGTCATGGTAGCGACCTGCCCGATCATTGATCTGGTGCACGTGGATCACCGGTCCTGTTCGCGACGCAGGCGCCAGCCCCGGTCGCTCTGGTCGATGAAACCGGCGGCGGCAAGCCGGCCGAGGCAGCTCAGCGTGGTGGTGAGATCCACGCCCGCGGAGACGGCGATGGCCGCGGGGCCGGTTCCCACACGGGAGGGGACCGCTTCCAGAACCCGCCTGGTCTCGTCGTTCAGGGCGTCACGAGGATGAACGGGGCCGCGCCGTTCCAGCGCGAGATCACCGCCGATCGTCCCGACCAGCTCGGTGATCTCCTGGACGGAGGTCACACAGACGGCGCGTCCCTGCCGGATGAGGTCGTGACAACCCTCGGAAACCTCCAAGGTGATCGGACCGGGCACCGCCATCAGATGCCGGTTCAGCTCAGAGGCATGGCCGGCGGTGTTGAGCGCTCCGCTGCGTACGGCGGCCTGCACTACCACGGTGCCGCGTGACAGCGCGGCGATCAGCCGGTTCCTGACCAGGAAGCGTGGCCGCGTCGGCCGGGACCCCATGGGAACCTCACTGATCACCACGCCCTGTGACCGCACCACACGGAACAGGTCCTGATGCGCGGTGGGATAGCAGACGTCCGTGCCACAGGCGAGGACGACGACGGTCGGCATCCCGCTCGCGAGAGCGCCCCGGTGCGCGGCGGCGTCGATGCCGTACGCGCCGCCGCTGATCACGGTCCACCGGCGGTCACCGAGGCCGGAGGCCAGCTCGGCCGCCACCTGCGCGCCGTACGCCGTGGCGGCTCTGGCCCCGACGATCGCCACTGAT
The DNA here is from genome assembly GCA_001570385.1 of Microtetraspora glauca. Lineage (GTDB taxonomy): Bacteria > Actinomycetota > Actinomycetes > Streptosporangiales > Streptosporangiaceae > Microtetraspora > Microtetraspora glauca. The sequence continues at coordinate 82,253 of BBYL01000024.1, forward strand.
CGAAGGCAGGCGAATCGCAGGTTGACCGCGCCATCGAGCCACAACCCGTAGGGACGCTCGTCCCCGAGGTCCTCAAGCTGGGTCGGCCATTCCGGATCTCCTGGGACCACCAGGCGGGCGCCCTGCTCGCGCCCTTCGGCCAGGTCGCGGACTGGATCGGCGTAACGGGCCGCCCACGACGCGGCGAGCCGATCCAGCGCGGGCATGCGCCCCGCGGCCCGGGCACGCTTTGTCTCCGCCGAGGCGAACTTGGGGTCGAGGACGCCTCGTCGTGCCTGGTCGGCAGCGGCCACGGCACCGTAACGCCTGACCAGCCTTCCCATCACCCGCTCTCCCGGCTCCGCCATCCGCATGAGGGCGACGCACGCCAGCAGTTCCGCTTCCGTGGCACGGCTCGACGGGGCACTCTCCTCGGGAAGGCTCGCCGTCGTCGGTACGTCCGCCGGGGACGACGAGGAGGGCGCGCGGTCGGCTTCACGTGGTGTCGCCATCAGTTCACCCCCAACCACATGGCGAGGGCGGCCGATGTCTCGGACTCGCCCGGGCGGTCCTTGCCCGCCAGATCAGAGATCGTCCATGCCACGCGGAGAACACGATCGACGCCGCGAGCGCTCAGGGTCCCGAGATCGAGCCCTCGATGCAGGGGTGCGAGAGCGCCGGTCGGCAACCGGAAATCGGTGTGGAGCGCGGCCGAGCCCACGTCCGCGTTGTTCCGCCAGGGAGTGCCGGCCAGACGCTTGACCGCGCGCTCGCGGGCCGCCAGCACCCGCTCGGCCACGATGGGGCTGGACTCGGCGACCTGCCGATCCGCCATCAGCTCGGCACGAGTGGCGCGGGCGACCCGGACCTTGACGTCGATCCGGTCGAGCAGCGGTCCGGACAACCTCGCCAGATAGCGCCTGCGCGCCGTGGGCGTACAGCGGCAGCGGTGCCCCGGAGTGCCGGCCTCACCGCACGGGCACGGGTTGGCGGCGAGAACGAGCATGAATCGGGCGGGAAACGTCACCGTGCCCGCCGCACGTGCCACCGTGACCTTGCCGGACTCGAGGGGTTGGCGCAGCGAGTCGAGCACGCTGGTCGAGAACTCGGGCGCCTCGTCCAGGAAGAGCACCCCCTGATGCGCGAGGGACACCGCGCCGGGCCGCACCTGGCCGCTCCCGCCGCCCACGACGGCCGCCACCGTCGCAGTGTGATGCGGAGCCACGAAGGGCGGCCGGACGAGCAGCGGGCGGCCAGGGGGAAGCGTGCCCGCCACGGAGTGGATCGCCGTGACCTCCAGGGCCTGTTCCCGCCGCAGAGGCGGCAAGAGCGTCGGCAACCGCTCGGCCAGCATGGTCTTGCCGGTGCCCGGAGGGCCGAGCATCCACAGGTTGTGCCCTCCGGCCGCGCAGACCTCCAGCGCCTTGCGGCCGGTCGCCTGCCCCGCGACGTCGCGGAGATCGATGTCGCGGTCGTCGTCCACGCCAGGGGAGGCGCCCTCGCGCCCGTCGAGACAGGCCGCCTCCGCCGTGATAGGCAGCCGGTGGAGCTCGTCCTCTCTGAGCCACTCCACCAACTCGGACAGGTTCGCGACCGGCACCACGGTGAGCTCGGGAACGAGCGCCGCCTCCGCCGCGTTCAGCGAGGGCACCACGAGCGTGTGGGCCCCTGCCCCGACTGCGGCGAGTGCGGCGGGAAGCACGCCACGCACGGGCCTGACCTTGCCGTCCAGTCCCAGCTCGCCGAGAAAGAACGGCTGGGCGATGCGCTGCGCGGGAACGGCCCCCGCGGCGCCGAGTACGGCGATCGCGATGGCCAGATCGAAGATCGAGCCCCGCTTCGGCAGGCTGGCGGGGAACAGGCTGACGGTGATCCGTGCGTCCGGCCAACCGAAACGGCTGTTGAGCAGCGCTGATCGGACGCGGTCACGGGCCTCGTTGATGGCGGTGTCCAGCAGGCCGATGAGATGCGTGCCGGCCAGTCCGTGGCCCACGTCGGCCTCGACTTCGACGGTGTGGGCGGTGACGCCGATCAGCGTGACGCAGCGGGTGCGTGCCACGGCCATGTCAGATCACCCCGCGCTCGTGGCGGATCGCGAAGTCACCGGCGAACCGCTCCAGGGCGATCACATCGACCCGGACGGAGTCGAACCGTTCCTGTTGCCCGGCCAGCCATCGAGCGGCGAGTGACCGCAGCCGGAGCAGCTTGGCGTGGCCGACCGCCTCGTAGGCCGTGCCGTGGCTGCGCCCCGAGCGGGTCTTGACCTCGACCACGACCAGCGCGCGCCCGTCGCGCGCGACGATGTCGATCTCCCCCTCCTTGCACCGCCAGTTGCGGGCGAGGACGGGCATGCCTCTCGATCTGAGAAAGTCGGCGGCGAGTCGCTCACCCTGCCTGCCCAGCTCGTCTTTCGCGGCCATGGGACCACCTCCGGTCCCAGACACTCGCGCACCACGGCCCCGTGCCGAGAGGCGTGACGCCGTCCTGTGGATATCCGCGACCTGTGGACAGACCTCGCCGCGCCACCCTTCCCGACGCAGCCCCGGTCTGTCGTCCGGCGCCGCCCCGGTTCCTCCCAGCCGATGGCGTCCCGGCGGGTCGCGTGAGGGTCCTCCCGATCCGGCCGCAGGGCGCTTCGACAGGAATCCCGGCGGGCGTCGCGACGGCGCGGGCCGTCGGCCCGCTGCGTAGCTAGGCGGGGCGGTTACGGATGAACAGGACGGAGGAGGACACTGGCGGGGGAGTGCCAGGAGGGATCACAGTGACAGAGGCGCTGATCAAGCGTTTGGGCGAGGAGGCCGGAGTCGGCCTGCCCGACGTACGGGTGACCGGAGCGGATCCCGTCCTGCCGTCCGTGTTCCGCATCGGAACGGCAGCCGCAGCCTGCGTGGGCGCGGTCACCGCGGCGGCGGCGCTGTACTGGACCCGACAGGGCGGGCAAGTAGGAGCAGGGCACCCGCAGGCGGACCCAGACGCCGCGTCGCCCGGCCCGGATGCGACAGTGCCTTCCCCGGATTCCACAGCGCCGGGATCTGACGTACCGGACGTCGTCGCGGCGGACGAGCCGGTTCCGGACACCGCGACGCCGGACGCCGCGATGCCGGAGGTGAGCGTCGACGTACGGCATGCCGCGGCGGCGTTCCTGAGCGAGCGGTACTTCCGGATCGACGGCGAGGGGATGGGCCTGTGGGCACCTCTGTCGGGCGACTACCGGACGTCGGACGGGTGGATCAAGCTGCACTGCAACTTCGACCATCATCGGGACGCCGTTCTCCGGGCGCTCCGCCTCCCCGCGGACGCCGGCCGAGCCGGGGTCTCCAGTGCCTGCGAGAGCCGTACGAGCGCGGAGATCGAGGACGCGGTGACCCGTGAGGGCGGCTGCGCGGCAGCGATGCGCAGCCGTGCGGAGTGGCTCGACCACCCGCAGGCCCAGGAGATCTCCCGGACGCCGGTGGTCGCGCTGTCTCGCCTGGACGTCGCGCTGCGGCCCGGCTCGGCCGCCCGGAACCCACTACGACGTGATCCAACGGGTCCCGGTCGGGTCGGCCGCCCGCTGGAGGGCGTACGGGTGCTCGACCTGACGAGGGTGATCGCGGGACCGGTCGCGGGGCGGATCCTGGCCGCGCACGGCGCCGAAGTGCTTCGGGTGGGGGCCGCGCACGTGCCCGAGGTGCCCGGGTTGGTGGTGGAAACGGCGTTCGGAAAGCGCTCGTGCCACATCGACCTGCGCACCGAGGCGGAGACGCTGCGCGAGCTGGTACGGCGAGCCGACGTCGTCGTCCAGGGGTATCGCCCCGGGGCGCTCGCGGATTGGGGCTTCGGGCCGGAGGATCTCGCCGGGCTCAGGCCGGGCATCGTGTCCGTCGAGATCTCCGCGTACGGCTCCCGCGGCCCATGGGGGCGGCGGAGGGGGTTCGACAGTCTTGTGCAGATGGTGTGCGGCATCGCCCACGAGGGCGGGGACGGGACACGCCCGCGTCCTCTTCCGTGCCAGGCACTCGACCACGCCACCGGATACCTGGCCGCCTTCGGCGCGGTCGCCGGGTTGCTCCGCCGTGCGGACGAGGGGGGCTCCTGGCGGGTGGAGCTGTCCCTCGCCCGGACCGCGCGGTGGTTCGACGATCTCGGCAGGGTCGATCCGGAGCGGGCCACGTCGGACGGTACCGGTCCCGGGGAGAGCGGGCCGAGTGGGATCGAGCGCGGCGGGCAGGTACTCGACGGCGAGCCGGGGCCCTCGGTGGACGACCTGATGGCGAGCATGGACAGTCCCTTCGGCACGCTCACGTACGTGAGGCCGCCGGGTCGGATCGAGGGTGCGGAGCCGTACTGGGCGACTCCTCCGCCGCGCCAGGGCGAGCACCCCGCCGGATGGGCGACGACCACAGGCTGACGATGCAGAGCAGCGATCCCGCCGCGCAGGCCCAGATCGCGGGCCGGAGTCCGAGCATCTCGCCGAGCACGCCTCCGAGGACGCCGCCGAGAGCCATCACGCCCTGCGTGGCGAAGTTGGTCGTGGCGTTGACCCGGCCGAGCAGCCCCTCCGGCGCCTCGCGCATGGTGACGGAGCCGGCGCAGACGCTGTAACACACGACGGCCACACCGGTGATCACCTCTGCGGCGCCGAGCTGGCAGACGACGAGCCAGAGGGGGCCGCCCGCCGCCGCCGTGGCCACGAATCCGAAGGGGAAGAAGAGCACGGAGCCGAGGAGCACCCGGTTCTCGCCGAATCGGCCGGCGAGCCTGGGCGCGATCGCGGCTCCGATCAGGCCGCCGACACCGAAGCCGATCGCCGCGATGCCCACCAGGGGAGCGGGCAGGCCCAGGACGTTCACCGCGAAGAGCACGAAGAGCGCCATCTCGGCCGCGCCCAGCACGTTGACGATCATTCCGGTGGTGCAGAGCGCACGCAGCACGCGGTGGTTTATGAGGACGCGCAACCCCTCGGCGATCTCCCGCCCGAGCCCGCGCCCCTTGGCCGTGGTGCCGTTCTCGGGCGTACGGATGGCTCGCAGACAGAACGCGGACACCAGGAACGAGACCGCGTTGACCACGATCGCGACCGGCGCGGTGAGCAGGGCGACGAGCAGGCCCGCCAGCCCGGGACCGCCCATCTGGGCGATGGAGAAGACCGACTGGAAACCCGCGATGGCCGCCGTCCGCTGAGGTTCGGCGACCACGGTGGCGAGGTGGGGCGTGTTGAACGTGCGGAACACCACCGTGCACATGCCGATCGCGAAGGCGACGGTGATCAGCCAGGGGATGGTCAGCATCCCGGTCAGCCAGGCGATCGGCACCGACAGGGCCGCGAGGCCGGCGATCAGCTCGCAGGCCACCATCACCGGCCGGCGGCGGGCCACGCGGTCGGCCATGGCGCCGGACGGCAGGCCGACCAGCAGGAACGGGAACGTCGAGGCGGCCGCGAGCACGCCCATCTGGATCGGGGAGGCGTCCAGCGCCACGGCGGCCGTCAGGGGCACGGCCAGTCTGGCGACCTCGCTTCCGGTCTCGGAGACGGCGCGGGCGGACCACAGGAGCCGGTAGTCGCGCTGACGGCGGAGGGGGATCAGGGGAGTCGTCACAACTATGAAGGTAATGCTTCATAGTTGTGAAAGCAATACTTCATATCTGGTCCGGCGGTAGCGTTGGGAGGCATGACGAGCACATGGCCGGAGGGCTCCCGGCAGGTCACCGACGCCGGGGTGCTGCGGGCGCTGGCGCATCCCGCGCGGCTGGCCATCCTGAGCCGGCTCCAGACGGAGGGGCCGGCCACCGCGACCGAGTGCGCGGAGGTCACCGGCCTGTCCCCGAGCGCGTGCAGCTACCATCTGCGCCAACTGGCCAAGCACGGGTTCGTGGCGGACGCGCCGCCGCGGGGGGACGGCAGGGAGCGCGTCTGGCGGGCGCTGCAGCGGTCGTGGGGATTCCAAACCCCAGAGGTCGAGTCTCCCGACATCATCGAGGCGCAGAACGCCGTGATCGAGTCGGTCCTGGCGGAGGCCGACCAGCGGCTCCGCGACTATCTGGCCAATTCGGACCAGGAGTCCCGAGAGTGGAAGGGGTCCGCCTGGCTCACCCACGGGGTGCTGCGCGTGGACGCCGAGGAGCTGCGGGAGATCGCGGAGCGGATCAACGAGGTGATCCGTCCGTACCGCGTGACCGAGCGGGATCCGGGGGAGGCGCCGACCGGGGCCCGGCTGGCGGAGATCCATCTGCGCATGTTCCCCAGGACGCCCCGCCGGCGCGATCCGGCCCCGGGGGAGGCGGCGAAGAAGACAGCGAACGGGACCTCCACGGGCGACCCCGGGGAAGGATGACCCGGCGCGTCCGTGAGCCGCGGAACGGGCGGCCGGTCCCCCGCGCGGACGGCCCCGCGCGCGCCGGTCGGACGGCGGAGGTTCCATGCCGAAACGCCCCGCCCGGCGACGCCGGGACAGTCAAGTCGCCGGTCATCCGACGGGACGGATCCGGGTAGACTGTTCGACGGCCTGCGGCATGCGGGCCGAATACGCACGCCCATTCACGAGCTGTCCCTTCGGTCCGGTTCTTCCGGCTGGAACGGCTCAGGGCGTCAGGGCGGGGGCCGTGGGCTCCCGCATGGAACCGAGTTCTGGAGGACCATCACCATGGCCCCTGTCGTCACCATGCGACAGCTGCTCGAGAGCGGCGTTCACTTCGGCCACCAGACGCGTCGGTGGAACCCGAAGATGAAGCGCTTCATCTTCACCGAGCGCAACGGCATCTACATCATCGACCTGCAGAAGTCGCTGTCGTTCATCGACCGGGCGTACGACTTCGTGAAGGAGACCGTCGCGCACGGCGGCTCCATCATGTTCATCGGCACGAAGAAGCAGGCTCAGGAGTCCATCGCCGAGCAGGCCTCGCGCGTCGGGATGCCGTACGTGAACCAGCGCTGGCTGGGCGGCATGCTCACCAACTTCTCCACCGTGCACAAGAGGCTCCAGCGTCTGAAGGAGCTCGAGGAGCTCGACTTCGACAACGTGGCCGGCTCCGGGCTCACCAAGAAGGAGCTCCTGATGCGCCGCCGCGAGAAGGAGAAGCTGGAGCGCACCCTCGGCGGTATCCGTGACATGGCCCGCGTGCCCAGCGCGATCTGGATCGTGGACACCAAGAAGGAGCACATCGCGATCAACGAGGCCAAGAAGCTTGGCATCCCGGTCGTCGCGATCCTCGACACCAACTGCGACCCCGACGAGGTCGACTACCCGATCCCGGGTAACGACGACGCCATCCGCGCCGTCAGCCTCCTCACCCGCGTCATCGCCGACGCGGTCGCCGACGGCCTGATGACCCGTGCGGGCGCCGGCCGCGGTGACGAGAAGCCCGCGGGTGTCGCCGCCGCCGAGCCGCTGGCCGAGTGGGAGCGCGAGCTGCTCGCCCCCGCCGAGACCGCCGAGGCTCCGGCCGAAGCCGCCGCGGAGGCCCCCGCCGAGGCTCCGGCCACCGAGGCTCCGGCCGCGGAGGCCCCGGCCGAGGAGGCTCCCGCCGCCGAGGGCGAGCAGCAGGCCTAGTCCCAGGTCCGGTACGGCACCGCCGTACTGATCCGAAGACTCCACGGGGTGGGCGTGTCCGCCAGCGGGTGCGCCCACCTCGTCCACGAGACATCTGATCTCATGCCGACGTCTGGGATCAGGAACGACTTCCCATCAGGGTTCCGAAGAGGAAATTAGGACAATGGCTTCCGTGAACATGGCCGACGTCAAGCGGCTTCGCGAGCTGACCGCCGCCGGCATGATGGACTGCAAGAAGGCGCTCGAGGAGTCCGAGGGCGACTTCGACCGCGCCGTCGAGCTCCTGCGCCTCAAGGGCGCCAAGGATGTCGGCAAGCGCGAGGCTCGCACCGCCTCCAACGGGCTTGTCGCCGTCAAGCACGAGGGCGACTCCGCCGCCGCCCTGCTCGAGCTCAACTGCGAGACCGACTTCGTGGCGAAGGGTGAGCGCTTCCAGGAGCTCGCCGCCGACGTCGTCGCGCACATCCTCGCCACCCGGCCGAGCGACGTGCCGACCCTGCTCGAGTCCGAGCTCAATGGCAAGACCGTCAAGGAGCTCCTCGACGAGGCCAACGCCGCGCTCGGCGAGAAGATCGAGATCCGCCGCTTCTCGGTGCTCGAGGGTGGCTACGTCGGCTCCTACATGCACAAGACCGACCCGCAGCTGCCGCCGGCGGTGGGCGTGCTCGTCCAGCTCGACACCGCCAAGCCGGACGTGGCCAAGGACATCGCCCAGCACGCTGCCGCGATGGCGCCGAAGTTCCTGAGCCCGGCCGAGGTCCCCGCCGACGTCATCGCCAAGGAGCGCGCGCTCTTCGAGGAGATGACCCGCGAGGAGGGCAAGCCCGAGGCCGCCATCGGCAAGATCGTCGATGGCCGCGTCAACGGCTGGTACAAGGACTTCACGCTGCTGGAGCAGGCCTTCGTGAAGGACAACAAGAAGAGCATCGCCAAGTACGCCGACGAGGCGGGCGTCAAGGTCCTGGCCTTCGCCCGCTTCAAGGTCGGCCAGGCTTAGGCTAGGGACACGGCCCGAAGAGCCAGGAGCCCATTGACCCGCAGAATCACCGAGGAGGCCGCCGTCGTGCAGGAGAACAACCAACCCGCCACGCCGGCGGCTTCGTCGCAGTCCGGCCCGCTGCGCTGGAAGCGGGTGATGCTGAAGCTGTCCGGTGAGGCGTTCGCCGGGAGCGAGGCGCTCGGCATCGACCCGACCGTCGTCGCCCAGCTCGCCGACTCCATCGCCGAGGCCGTCCGCGAGGGCGTCCAGGTCGCGGTGGTCGTCGGCGGGGGCAACATGTTCCGGGGCGCCGCCCTGTCGGAGCGCGGCATCGACCGCGGCCGCGCCGACTACATGGGCATGCTCGGCACAGTGATCAACTGTCTCGCCCTGCAGGACTTCCTCGAGAAGCGCGGCATCGAGACGCGTGTGCAGACCGCCATCACGATGCAGCAGGTCGCCGAGCCGTTCCTGCCCCGGCGCGCGATCCGTCACCTGGAGAAGGGCCGAGTGGTCATCTTCGGCGCCGGGCTCGGATCCCCGTTCTTCTCCACGGACACGTGCGCCGCGCAGCGCGCTCTGGAGGTCGGCGCCGAGGCGCTGCTCAAGGGCACACAGGTTGACGGAGTGTATGACTCCGACCCACGCAAGAACCCCGACGCGGTCCGGTTCGACCGGCTCGAGTACGGCGAGGTGCTGACGCGGGGCCTCGGGGTCATGGACGCTACGGCGATCAGCCTGTGCATGGACAACGGCCTGCCCATCGTGGTTTTCGACCTCATGGGCGACGGCAACATCCTGCGGGCGGTCCGCGGTGAGAAGATCGGCACGCTGGTGAGTCCGGCAGGGAAATAGGGAGCCGCTGTGATCGACGAAACCCTCCTCGAGGCCGAGGAGAAGATGGACAAGGCGGTAACGGTCGCCAAGGAAGACTTCGCGGGCATCCGCACCGGCCGTGTCACGCCCTCGATGTTCAACAAGATCAACGTGGACTACTACGGATCGCCGACCCCGATCCAGCAGCTCGCGTCGTTCCACGTCCCCGAGGCCCGCATGGTCCTCATCCAGCCCTACGACAAGGGCGCGATGACCTCGATCGAGAAGGCCATCCGGGACAGCGACCTGGGCGTCAACCCGGGCAACGACGGTGTTGTGATCCGCGTCGTCTTCCCCGAGCTTTCGGAGGAGCGCCGCAAGGAGTACATCAAGGTCGCCCGTAACAAGGCTGAGAACAGCAGGGTCTCCGTGCGGAACATCCGCCGCCACGCCAAGGAGGCCCTCGACAAGCTGGTCAAGGACAGCGAGGCCGGTGAGGACGAGGTCCACCGCGCGGTGAAGGAGCTCGACGACCTGACCCAGAAGCACGTCGCCAAGATCGACGAGCTGCTGAAGCACAAGGAAGCCGAACTGCTGGAAGTCTAGGCAGCGCCTGGGCACAGCCGTGATCCTTGTGCCGTGCTGTTCACGGAACAGCGCGGCACAAGGATTACGTGTATAGGGAGTAGAGCAGGTTGGACGGAACGGCTGCTGGCGACCGGGACTCGGCCGAGAACATGGCCGGTTCCTCCAGCGATGGGCGCGATGCCGCACGAAACGGGTCATCCAACGGCTCGCCCAACGGGTCACCCGGTCCGGCGGCCGGCGGGAGCCGTACCGGCCGGAACCTGCCGGTCGCGATAGCGGTCGGCGTCGCGCTGGGCGTGCTGGTCATCGGTTCGCTGTACGTCGTCAAGGTCGTCTTCCTGCTGGTCGTGCTGGCGGCCGTGGGGCTGGGCGTCCACGAGCTCGTCCGGGCGCTCGCGGCCCGTGGCGTGCGCGCGCCGCTCGTCCCGTCGCTCGCCGGTACGGCCGCCATGCTCGGCGGCGCGTACTGGGGCGGGCCGGTGTCCCTGGTCGGCGCGTTCGCGCTGACCGTGATGGTGCTGCTGACCTGGCGTATGTTCCAGGGCATCGACGGCTACGTCCGTGACGCCACCGGCAGTGTGCTGGTCGCCGCCTACCCGTCGTTGCTGGCCGGCTTCGTCGCGCTGCTGCTCGTCCCCGACGATGGCCCCGACCGCGTGGTCATCTTCATCGCTGTCACAGTTTGCAGTGATATTGGGGGATATTTCGCGGGAATTCTCTTCGGCAAGCACAAGATGTCGCCGATCATCAGCCCCAAGAAGACCTGGGAAGGGTTCACCGGGTCCGCCGTGGCCTGCGTCGTCGCGGGTGCGCTGCTCGTGCACTTCCTGTTGGACGGGGCGTACTGGCAGGGCGCGCTCCTCGGCGCGGTCGTGGTCGTCTGTGCCACGCTCGGCGACCTGATCGAGTCGGTGATCAAGAGAGATCTCGGCATCAAGGACATGGGCACGCTGCTGCCCGGCCACGGCGGTGTGATGGACCGCCTCGACTCCCTGCTCTTCACCCTGGTCCCCGTCTGGCTGCTGCTGCAGCTGTTCATCCCGTCCTGACGGGGATCTCACCGGCGGTTCCGCGCGGATCGCGAAGGTAAGCTACGAGGACGCCTGGGCCCGCCCGGCGACGACGGCCCGGACGCGGCGTCCCAGGAAGCGGATCACCGCTGCGTTCACGAGGCCCCCGGGTACGGCTCGCCGGAAGCCGGCTCGGGCCATCCCGGGCCGGAGCGTCCCGGGCGAGGACGGATCCCCGAAAATCCGGCAGACCAGACGAGCGAGAGATCGGAAGTGACCGCGTGAGCGAGCAGCCGACCAGGAACGCCGCCCAGCTCACCCTCGTGGCGCCGCGCCGTGCCAAGCCGCAGCGGCACCTGGCCGACCTGACCATGGCCGAGCGCCGTGCGGCGGTCGCCGAGCTGGGTGAGAAGCCGTTCCGCGCGGACCAGCTCTCCCGGCACTACTTCGCGAAGCTGACCGCGTCCCCCGACCAGATGACCGACCTGCCGGGTGAGACCCGCGAGCGGCTGGTGTCGCAGCTGATGCCGTCGCTGCTGACCCCCGTACGCGAGATCACCTGCGACGACGGCATGACGCGTAAGACGCTGTGGAAGCTGTTCGACGGCTCCCTCGTCGAGTCGGTGTTGATGCGCTATACCGACCGCGTCACGATGTGCGTCTCCTCCCAGGCCGGATGCGGCATGAACTGCCCGTTCTGCGCCACCGGCCAGGCCGGCCTGACCAGGAACATGTCGACGGGCGAGATCGTCGAGCAGGTCGTCGCCGGAGCCCGCGCGCTCGCGGCCGGCGAGGTCCCCGGCGGACCCGGCAGGGTGAGCAACATCGTCTTCATGGGCATGGGCGAGCCGATGGCCAACTACAAGGCCGTCATCGGCGCGGTCCACCGGCTCGTCGATCCCTCGCCCGAAGGGCTCGGCATCTCCGCGCGTGGTGTCACCGTGTCCACCGTGGGCCTCGTCCCCGCGATCGAGAAGCTGGCGGGCGAGGGGCTGCCCGTGACGCTGGCAGTGTCACTCCACGCGCCCGACGACGAGCTGCGCGACACCCTGGTGCCGATCAACACCCGGTGGAAGGTCGCCGAGGTGCTCGGCGCGGCCTGGGACTACGCCGCGCGGACCAAGCGCCGGGTCTCCATCGAGTACGCCCTGATCAAGGACATCAACGACCAGGAGTGGCGGGCCGATCTGCTCGGCCGGCTGCTCAAGGGCAAGCTCGCGCACGTCAACCTCATCCCGCTGAACCCCACGCCGGGATCCAAGTGGACCGCCTCCCGGCCCGAGGACGAGCGTGCCTTCGTCCGCCGTCTGGAGTCGCACGGCGTCGCGGTCACCGTCCGAGACACCCGCGGCCGCGAGATCGACGGCGCCTGCGGCCAGCTCGCCGCCGCGTCACCCCAGTCCTGAGCCCGGCCGTACACGTCCTGAGCCCGGCTCGCCTGCGGTGCTGAAGACCGTCGTCTCAGGGACGGGTACGGCGCAGCCGGGCGTACGCGGCGAGGCCGAGCACCGGCCACAGGAGCGACCACGCGGCCAGCGCGGGGAAGTGCGCGAGCAGTTCGCCGTGGTTAGCCTCGCGCATCCAGGTCATGACCGGGACCGTGAGCCAGGGAAGCCCGGACATGCTGAGCAGCAGCACCGCGAGGTAGCCGAGGAGCAGCACCAGCGTGGAGGTCGCCGGCGAGCTGAGGATCGGACGGCTGGTCAGCGCGCCGAGCGTGGTGCCCGCCAGGATGGCGAGCAGGTGCAGTCCGACGCCCGCGAGCACGGCGGCGGTGCTCGGTCCGTCCGACAGCCGTAGGACGAGCGCGGCGAAGGAGATCGCCGCCAGCCCGGAGTTGAAGATCCACGCCGCCACGATCCCGGCGGTCGCCTCCGCGCGGCCGACGGCCGTGATGGCGATCATCCGCTGCTCGTCCGGCTCGCCGTCCAGGAGCCCGCGCGCGGCCCAGGCGAAGACCGGGATCAGGATGGCGGCCGAATCGGCCATGGCCCCCAGCTCGGCGCCGGAGGGCACCGGCCCCGCGTACAGGATGCCCAGCAGGACCAGGAGGCCGATGAGCGGCTGGAACGCCCGGTGGGATCTCACGTACGCGGCGATCCTGAACCGCGCCAGGGCGATCATTCCGCCACCTCCGCCTCGGACATCCGTACGGTGTGGCCTTCTTCACGCAGGCGGGCCGCCAGCTCGCGGGCCCGCGAGGCCGTGACCGTGACCTCCAGGATGGTCACCCTCTCCGCGGGCTCGGCCTCTCCCGGATCGTCAGGACCCGGCGCGACCTCACGCGCGGTTGTCTCGCCGACCTCGACGCGGCGCAGCCCGGAGAAGCCGCGTAGGTCTCCCTGGTGGTCGCTGAGGACCACCGTGCCGCCGCGTTCCGCCACCTCACCGATGATCACGGGCAGTTCCGTGCGGGTCGCGGCGTCCAGTCCGGCGAAGGGTTCGTCGAGGATCAGCAGTTCCGGCCCGCACAGGAGTGCCTGCGCCAGGCCCACCTTGTGCGCGCTGCCCTTGGACAGGTCGGGCAGCCGGTGGCCGAGGAGGTGCTCCATGCCGAGCCGCTCGGCCCAGATCTCCACCGCGCGAGGGTCGATACGGCGGATGCCCGCCATGTGGCGCAGATAGCCCGCCACCGTGAACGGCTGCTCCGCCGGGAAGCGCTCAGGCGCGTACCCGACGACGCGGGGACGGTCGGCGATCACGCCGTCGACGGGGGTCAGCAGTCCCGCCAGCAGCCGCAGCAGGGTGGACTTGCCCGCGCCGTTCCGTCCCACGATCTCGACCACGTCTCCGGGGGCGAGGGTCAGGTCCACGTCGGAGAGCACCCAGGGGTCCTGGCGCCGATACCGGAAGGACAGGTTCGAGACGCGCATAGGTTCCGCAGGATATCCGGCGGGGCCGACATCCGCTGGCGTCGCCATGATGAACATATTCGCGGTTCGGCATGATTCTTCGTGATCGAACCCTGCCTACGTGTTCGTCATGACCGCCGTGGAGTCCGCCCGCCACAGGTGCGCGGCACAGGCCTTGGACGCGGCCGCGACCAGGTCGTTGCCCGGCCACGCCACGAGCTGGAACCAGACGGACTTGCCCGTCGGGGTGAGGGTCCAGCCCCAGTCGTGGGAGAGGGCCTGGACGATGGCGAGTCCTCGGCCGCGAAGCTCGGAATCCGTGGCCCGGCGCGGGCGCGGGAGGGCCGCGCAGCAGTCGTGGACCTCCACCACGATCAACTCCCGCTCGCGGCCGACCGTGACGCGGACGGTGCTCGTGGCCGGCACGCTCACGGCCCCGTGGGTCAAGGCGTTGGTGACGAGCTCGGAGGCCAGGAGTTCGGCGACCTCCTGGACGTCCTCCGCCGCGTTCCAGTCGGCGGCGACGTCACGGACGAACCGGCGGGCGGAGGCCAGGCATCTCCCGTCGCGCGGGATCCACTTCTCGCCAAGGACGGGAACGCGCGGATCCGGTGTGCGTCGGCGTTCGGCGAATGCCGTACCGACCTTGAGCGCCTCTTCCATCAGGTTCGCGCGGTGGGGCCGCCTGCTGTGGCCGGCGGAGGAATCCGCGCTCCCTCCCCTCGGATTTCGTGGGTGCGTGTCGACGGCGTGATGGCCTGGTCACTGATGGTGGGAGATGGGTGTGCGTGGCTCGTTCACGTCCCTGCCGCACCCCGTCGGCACGCGGGCCGCCGCGCTCGCCGCACGCCTTGAGGATCATCGTCGGCTGTACGACGCCGCATTGGAGCACCGCGGGCGGAGGAGTCACAGATGTTCTCCCGGTCTTGGATTTCTCGGTCCAGACTGCCGAGCTGGGACTACTGTCAGTAGGGGATTCGTTACCAAGCCCATGTTTTGAAGGCCGCACCCGTGTCGTTGAACTCCGGCAAAGGAGGCATTGTGGGGGATTTCTATTCACCGCAGGCGATATGGGGCAGGGAGCTGCGCCACTACCGGCAGGAAGCCGGACTGACGCAGGCCCAGCTGGCCGAGAGGATCCACTTCAGCGAATCCCTGATCAGCGGGGTGGAGACCGGCCAGATCCCGGCCAGCCAGGAGTTCTCGCAGTGCTGCGACCACGCCCTCGGAACGGGCGGCGCACTGCACCGGCTCCTCGACTGGCGGCGAGGCCAGGTCTTCCCCTCCTGGTTCGGCAAGTGGCGCGACAAGGAACGGATGGCCACCACGCTGCGGACCTACGAGCCGCTGCTGATCCCGGGCCTGCTCCAGACCGAGGCGTACGCGCGGGTGCTGCTGCGCGGTGACGAGGCGGCCGTGTCCGGCCGCCTGAACCGGCAGCTCATCCTGACCCGCGAGGAGCCCGAGCCGCCGACCTTCCGGTGCGTGATCGACGAGGGCGTGCTCCATCGGCCGATCGGCGGGCCGGAGGTGATGCGGGAGCAACTCGGCCATCTGGTCGGGATGATCGGCCCGCGGCTGAGCGTGCAGGTGGTCCCGCACGGGATGCACTCCGGACTGCTCGGCGCCTTCGTCCTGGCGACCCTGGACGGGGGAGCCGCCGTACTTTATGCGGAGACGGCCGTCCGGGGCATCACCACCAGCGACCAGGAGGACGTCAGCGCGGCGGTCGAGCGGTTTGAGGCCATTCGTACCGAAGCGTTGCCGCTGGGCATGTCCATTGAGCTCATTAAGAGAACGGCAGAGGAACGATGGACCTGAGCAATGCGCGGTGGCGTAAGTCGAGCTTCTCCGGTGACAACGGCGGGAACTGCGTCGAAGTCGCCGAGCTGACCGGCGTCGCGGACTTTCGAACGGTCGGCCATGGCGGCGGCCCGGGTCACAGAGCCCGCCGTGTCGACGCTCCCGATCACAAAACGGGTCACGGCCCGTTGATCGCCGTACGCGACTCCAAGGACCCGGACGGCCCCACGCTGTTCTTCACCCCCGCGGAATGGGACGCATTCCTCGACGGCGTGAAGGCCGACGAGTTCGATCGCGGCCGGTAGTGCCGGGCTCGGGACGGTGCGTGGGGTTCGCGTGATGTCCCGGCTCGCGCGGTCTTCCACGTACGTCCAGAATGGACAGGGTTTACCGTGCCGGGCCCGGGAGGACGTGCGTGAACCGCTTTCCACGTGTCAGGGGAGTGCGGCTGGGCTATGACCCCGCCCAGGTGGACGATCTCGTCCACCGGATCGAGGGCACGCTCGGCCGGACCGAGCTCGACGGCCCCCCGATCACGGCCGACGAGATCCGGTCGGCCGCCTTCAGGGTCAGGCGCGGTGGCTACAACGAGACGGCGGTCGACTTCGCGCTCGACGCCTTCGTCGTCGCCGTGGAAGCCCTCGCGGCCCGCGCTCCGGACCCGGTGGTCTCGGAGCCCGCGCTCCCGATGGTCTCGGATCCGGTGGTCTCGGAGGTCGCGCACCCGGACCCGGTGGTCTCGGATCCGATGTCGTCGCCAGGTTCGGTGACACCCGGATCGGTGGTGGAAGCGGCGCCGCCTGTGGTGGTGGAGACACCGGAGCCCGCCGCCCACGAGGCTTCACACGATCAGGAGATCCGGAGGGTGGATCCCGCACTCCCGGATTCCCGTACGGCGGGCCGGGACGGCGAAGTGGGGTGGGGGGACGGAGGGTTCGAGGCCCAGGCGGAGCGGATCGAACGGGTCGCGTTCCGGCCGGGCCGGCTCGGCATGGGCTACGACGAGGACGAGGTGGACGCGTTCCTGGACCGCGTCGTCGCGACGCTGCGCGGGACCGCCCACCGGCCGGTGACGTCCGACCAGGTCAGGAAGGCGACGTTCGCCACCGTCGTGTTCAAGACGGGGTACGCCATCGCCGACGTGGACGCCTTCCTGGCCGAGATCGCCGACGACTTGGAGCGCCGCGCGTAGCCGGGGGCGCGTGTCGGCGCGGATGGCCATGGATCTCGTGTGACCAATCCGGTACGGCGATATAGCACCATAGGGCGCATGCTTCCCAGACGAACCCCCCTCGCCGCGATCGCCGCCGCCGCCGGCCTGGCTCTGATCGCCCCCACCGCCGCCCACGCGGACACGTTCACGCCCGGTACGGCCGGGCTCGGTGACCCGTACTTCCCGAACGCGGGCAACGGCGGTTACGACGTGGCGCACTACGATCTCGCGTTGCGGTTCGACCCGAAGACCCGCCATCTGAGCGCCACGGCCACGATCACCGCGACCGCCACTCAGGGCCTGTCCCGGTTCAACCTGGACTACTCGGGGCCCAAGATCAAAAAGGTCGAGGTGAACGGCAAGAAGGCCGCGTACAAGCGCAAGGGCCAGGAGCTCGTGGTGACCCCGCAGAGCGGGCTGCCCTCGGGTGAGAAGTTCACCGTCAAGGTGGCCTACGCCGGCAAGCCGCGGGCGATCAACGACAAGGCCCTCGGCAAGGAGGGGTGGATCAACACCAAGGACGGCGCGGTCGTCCTCTCCCAGCCCGACGGGGCGCGCAGCTGGTTCCCGGCGAACGACAACCCGACGGACAAGGCGACGTTCACGTTCACCGTCTCGACGCCGGTGGGGCTGACCGTCCTCGCGAACGGCGAGCCCAAGAACCCGGGCATCGCCTCCGTGCGGAACGGCTGGTCCACGGTGAAGTGGGAGATGAGCCAGCCCATGGCCACCTACCTCGCGATGGTGGCGATCGGGAAGTTCAAGGTCACCGAGAGCACCGTGAACGGCATGCTCAACCTCACGGCCTACGACCCCTCGGTGGCGAAGAAGTCGAAGTACCTGCACCGGACCACGTCCAAGGTCGTCGCGTGGGGCGAGAAGGTCTTCGGCGACTATCCCTTCTCCTCGACCGGAGGGATCGGCGACAAGGTCAACGTCCAGTACGCGCTGGAGACGCAGGGGCGTCCGGTCTACGACGGCGGCCCGACGGACGATCTGGAGATCGTGCACGAGCTGGCCCACCAGTGGTTCGGCAACAGCGTCGGCCTGCGGAGCTGGAAGGACATCTGGCTCAACGAGGGCTTCGCCAGCTACGCCGAGTGGCTGTACGTGGAGCAGCACGGCGGTCCGAAGGCCGAGAAGACGTTCGCCCGCCTCTACAAGAACAAGAACGAGTTCTGGAAGGTCAAGACCGGCGACCCGGGCATGAAGAACATGTTCGACTGGGACGCCATCTACCAGCGCGGGGCGATGACGCTGCACGCGCTGCGCAAGAAGATCGGCGACGAGACGTTCTTCTCGCTGGTGAAGACCTGGGCGGAGCGCAACCGCCACACGACGGTCATCACCCGGGACTTCATCGACCTCGCCGAGGAGCTGTCCGGGCAGGACCTCGATCCGCTGTTCGACGCCTGGCTGTACAGCTCGAAGAAGCCCGCCCTGTGACACCGGGGGTCACGGGACCCGGCCGAGCTGCTGGGCGGCGCGCATGGCGAGCCACACCTCGGTGAAGTCACCGGACGCGGCCAGGTCGCGGCCGGTCAGCGCGCTGAAGCGGCGCAGGCGGTACGACAGCGTGTTGGGGTGGATGTGCAGCGCCCGCGCGGCGTCGTCGGTGCGACGGTCCCGTTCCATCCAGGTCTGCACCGAGGCGATCAGCTCTGAGCCGTGGGCGGCGTCGTACCGCAGGGCTTCGCCGAGCACGTGCTCGACCAGGCCGGCCAGCACGCCCGGATCCTCGGGCAGCCACCGGCCGGTGGTGTCGTCGCCGTACGACACGACGGGCTGGCCGGACTCGGCGGCGCGGGCGGCGGCCCACTGCGCCTCCCGCTGGGCGACCTTGAGCGAGGAGCCCGGCGGGAGGGGCCGGCTCGCGCCGGCCGTGATCCCAGGGATCTCGCGCAGCGGGGTCGCGTCGTGGGCCAGTACGTAGAGGTCCGGGTGGAGTCCGAGCATCAGGTGCGGATGCTCGTCGAGAGCCCGGACGACCGCGTCCTCGTCGGTGTTCCTGACCACCAGGAGCACGACGTCCACATCGGGTGACATGCCCATCCGCGCCAGCCTGCGCCGGGCGGTCGCCGGGTCGAGCACGTCCTGCAGCAGCTCGGCCAGCGTCTCCGCGCCCTGACGCCGCAGGGTCTCGCGCTCGTGCCGGACCATGGCGACCTGCAGCGCGGCGACGGTGGCGATGTGCTGGACGACGGCCAGTCCCGCGGGCCGGGCGCCCTCGCGTTCGAAGGCCACCAGGAAACCGGCGGGGCCGCCGGGGGCGTTCACGGGGACCGCGAAGCCGCCGGGGATGGTGGGCGGGGCGTCCACGGAGGGCGGGAGCGACGCGATGTCCGGCGGGACGGGTACGCCGGGGAGCAGCGGCCGTCCCTGCGGGGTGCTCAGGTAGACGTCGTATCCCGACAGCCGTTCCAGCCGCTTGAAGAGCTGGGCGGCGTCGAGGCGCTCCGCGGCCAGCCAGCGCAGGGCCCCGAACACCTGCAACTGCGCGCCGAGCCGCTGCCGCGCGTCCTCCTGCACCGCCGCCGCCACCTCCTGCGCGACGGCGATGAACGGCACGGCCAGCGGCACTTCCAGGATCGGGAAGCCGCGCTCCTCGGCCGCCTCCAGGAAGGCCGGGTGGAGCGGCGGCACGTGCAGCCCGGCGCTCAGCGCGAGCGCGGCGACACCCGCGTCGTCGAGCCGGTACAGGTACGCCCGCTGTTTGGCGGCGCCGCGGGGGACCCCGATGCCGGTCGTCATGATCACTTCCGCGCCGAGCAGCCACGGAGTGGGGTCCTCCAGCTCGCTCACGTGCGCCCAGGAGACCGACCGCCCGAGACCGTGCTCGCCGGCCAGGACCCGGAGCTGCAGTGCGGGGAACCGGACCAGATCCTCCACTGTCAGCTTGTTGTCACCCACAATCACACGCTAGTTCTCCGTGCCCGTGCCGGTCGCCCGGGTACCCTCGCGGCGGCCGCGCGGGAGCGCCGCAGGAGACCGAAAGCCATGCCCGAGGTTCCGACAAAATGCAAAATCGGGCTGCATATTGTCAGCGAATTCACGCTCCTCTCCCTCTGCGCCGCGAAGCAGGGCCGGAAATGGCACTTTCCGGAGTGGAAACGGCGCCCCCGGCGATCAGGTGAGAAACGATCTTTTGCCATCATGTCGCCGATCATCTCCCTGAAATGAGTAGTTCCGTGTCGCATATTGATCATTTCTCCCACGGCTTCACGACGCCCGCCCTGGCGTACGTGATGTCGGTATTCGGCTCGCTGATCGGCCTCCTGATGGCGGCGCGCGCCCGGTCCGTCGAGGGCACGTCCCGGCTGTGGTGGCTCACCGGGGCGGCGTTCTCCATCGGCGGGACCGGCGTCTGGGTCATGCACTTCGTCGCGATGCTGGGCTTCAAGGTCGCGGGCACGCCGATCCGCTACGACGTGTCCCTGACGATCGTGTCCGCGTTGATCGCGATCGTGGCCGTCGGCGGCGGGCTGGTGCTCGTCTCCTCGGGCGGCGGGCGGGCCGGTGCTCTGGTCCTTGGGGGCCTGCTCGCGGGGCTCGGCGTGGTGGGCATGCACTACCTCGGCATGGCGGCCATGAACATGTCGGCCCACGCGAGCTACGACCCGCTGATCGTCGTGGCCTCCGTGCTCGTCGCCGTGGTGGCGGCCATCGCGGCGCTCTGGTTCGCCGTCCGGGTGGATGGGGTCCGCGCCACCGTCGGTGCCGCCCTGCTCATGGGGATCGCGGTGAACGCCATGCACTACATCGGCATGTTCTCGCTGAGCGTCGAGCCCCTGGCGACCGGCGTCCTGCCGGGCGGGGCCGAGGCGGTCGACTTCCTGCTTCCCCTCCTGGTCGGGATCAGCCTGCTCACCATCGGCCTGCTGCTCGTGTTGTTCCTCTCGCCGTCGTCGCGCGAGCTTCGTGAGGAGGCGGAACTCGAGGCGCTGATCGCGGCCCGGCGGCGACGCAACTCCGACTGGCTGAGCTGATCTCCACGTTCTTCGCGGCATCGGTGCCGGCCGTCCGCGCGGCACCGGTGCAAGGAGGGATCATTGAGGCAGAAGTTATTACAGTTCGCTGTATTGAAATAGTCCCCCGAGCATTACACGTCGGACCGCGGCGGGGGTTTCCGGGGGAATTTCCTCGCCTGTGCGGCGGATATGCTGAATCGTTACGCGTAATCAACCTCAGGTGTTTCGCGGGGTCGGGACGTGGCCGCTCGGTCCTCCCGATGACCTTCTGCCGGCGTTCTGGTCGGCGTTTGGTCGACGCGGCCGGGCGGGCGGTGAGCCGTTCGGCCCGGTGTCCGGCATGTCCCCGAGCGTCGGGGAGTGCGGTCGGCTTGTCGCTGGCCACAACTCCACGGCGATTCTCCGTGTCTGCCCCAATTGTCGATTGATGACGGGTTCGCCGAGACTTGAGGGATCGCTGTCCTGACCAGGAACTTTTCGTCCTGTAACCCTCATAGGAGAGGCCGTGGCCGAGGCGCCGTCGATTACCGAGATCGAGACATACGGGGTCGAGCGCATCCCCGACGCCGACCGTACGGCCCGGCCGCTGGACCTGTTCCGGGTGGCGTTCGGCGGTGCGAACACCTTCGCCACATGCGTGCTGGGCGCGTTCCCCATCCTGTTCGGGCTGTCGTTCTGGCAGGGGGTCGCCGCGACGCTCCTCGGCCTCGTCGTGGGCGCGCTGCTCCTCGCGCCGCTCTCGGTCTTCGGACCGACGAACGGCACCAACAACGCGATCTCCTCCTCGGCACATCTCGGCGTGCACGGGCGGATCGTCGGCTCCTTCCTGTCCCTGCTCACCGCCATCGCGTTCTTCTCGATCTCGGTGTGGTCCTCCGGTGACGCGCTCGTCGGCGGCGCCGCCCGGCTGGCCGGGCTGCCGGAGAACGAGCTGAGCTACGCCGCCGCCTACGCCGTGTTCGCGGCGCTCATCCTCACGGTCTGCGTGTACGGCTTCCGCTTCATGCTCTTCGTCAACAAGATCGCGGTAGCGGCGGCCTCGGCGCTGTTCATCCTCGGCGTCTTCGCGTTCGCCGGCGACTTCGACCCGTCGTACCCGGGCACGTTCGCCTCGACGGCGGACCCGATGTTCTGGCCGTCCTTCATCGGCGCGGCCCTGATCGTGTTGTCGAACCCGGTCTCGTTCGGCGCGTTCCTGGGGGACTGGTCCCGGTACATCCCGGCCTCGACGCCGCGCAAGCGGGTGATGATCGCCGCGTTCTGCAGCCAGATCGCGACCGTGCTGCCCTTCTTCTTCGGGCTGACCACCGCGTCGATCATCGCCACGAAGGCGGCGCCGTACCTGGACCCGGCGGCTCCGAACTACGTGGGCGGGCTGCTCGCGATCGCGCCCACGTGGTACTTCCTTCCCGTCTGCCTCATCGCCCTGATCGGCGGCATGTCCACCGGGACCACCTCGCTGTACGGCACGGGCCTCGACTTCGCCAGCGTCTTCCCGAAGTTCACGCGAGTGCGGGCCACGGTCTTCATCGGCACGCTGTCCATCATCTTCATCTTCATCGGCCGGTTCGCCGCGAACCTGACGGCCAGCATCTCGACGTTCGCCACCCTCATCATCACGTGCACCGCGCCCTGGATGGTGATCATGATTCTGGGTTACGTCACCCGGCGCGGCTGGTACGACCCGGAGGCGCTGCAGGTCTTCAACCGGCGTCAGCGCGGCGGCCGCTACTGGTTCACCCACGGCTGGAACTGGCGCGGCATCTCCGCGTGGCTGGTCGCGGCGCTCACCGCCGTGCTGTTCACCAACATCCCCGGCCAGTTCGTCGGGCCGTTCGGCGAGATCGCGGGAGGCATCGACATCTCGCTGCCACTCGGCCTCGCGCTCGCCGCGCTCCTCTATCTCGGCCTGCTGTCCGCCTTCCCCGAGCCGCGCGCGGTGTACGGCCCGGCCGGCCCGCGCCTGGTGCGCGCGGCCGAGACCCCGGTGCCGCCTATCGTGGACGCCGACAGGGTCCTCGCGGAGGCGTAGGCCGTGCCCGGCCCATCAGGCCCTGCCGCGACCCAGGGGGACAGTGTGATCATCGATCTGTCGGTGCCCATCGTGACCGGGATGCCGGTCTATCCCGGCGATCCGGAGGTGGAGATCGGGCCCGCGCTCACCGTTGCGGCCGAGGGGGTCAACGTCCTCGGCCTGCACCTCGGGTCGCAGTCGGGCACCCACGTGGACGCGCCGTTCCACGTCGACGACGCGCTCCCCACACTCGACGACCTGCCGCTCGACCGTTTCCTCGGCCCGGCGTCGATCGCCGACGCTCGCGGGCTTCCGCCCCGCTCGCCCGTCCCGATCGAGGTCGTGGCCCGCGCGCTCCGGCCGGGGACGATCCTGCTGATCGCCACGGGATGGGCGTCCCGCTGGGGGAGCGAGGACTACCACGCCCATCCGTATCTCACCGAGGAGACGGCGGAGCTGATCATCCGGTCGGGGGTCCGCACGGTCGGGATCGACGCGCTGAGCGTCGACCCGACGCCCGCGGAGGATTTTCCCGCCCACCGCGTGCTGTGCGGCGCGCACGCCGTCATCGCCGAGAATCTGCGCCACCTCGACCGGCTCGTGGACCACCAGGCGGCGGGCCACGAGATCGAGGTCTCGCTGCTTCCGCTGCGCCTGCCCGGCGCGGACGGCGCGCCCGTGCGCGCCGTGGCCCGGGTGGGACCGCACCACAACCGCACGAACCCACCCGTGTGATCCGCGCGTGTGACCTGTCGATAGTGAAAGGACCGACCAGAATGACCGAGCCTCGGGGGCCTGTCGACTCCTCCCGCGTTCCGCGTTTCGCCGGCCCGGCGACCTTCGCCCGGCTGCCCCGCCTAGACGAGGTGGGACGCGCCGACGTCGCGGTCGTGGGTGTGCCGTTCGACACCGGAGTCTCCTACCGTCCGGGCGCGCGGTTCGGCCCCTCGGCCGTCCGTGAGGCCAGCCGCCTGCTCCGGCCGTACCACCCGGGCCTGGACGTCTCGCCGTTCGCGACCCAGCAGGTCGCCGACGCCGGGGACATCGCGTGCAACCCGTTCAACATCAACGAGGCCGTGGAGACCATCGAGGAGGCCGCGTCCGGCCTGGCCGCGGACGGGACCCGGCTGGTCACGATCGGCGGCGACCACACCATCGCGCTGCCGCTGCTGCGCGCCGCCGCCCGGCTCCACGGGCCGGTCGCGCTGCTGCACTTCGACGCGCATCTGGACACCTGGGACACCTACTTCGGCGCCGAGTACACCCACGGCACGCCGTTCCGCCGCGCCGTGGAGGAGGGCATCCTCGACACCGAGGCGCTCAGCCACGTCGGCACCCGCGGTCCGCTGTACGCCAAGAAGGACCTCGACGACGACAGGCGGATGGGCTTCGGCGTGGTCACCAGCGCCGACGTCATGCGGCGCGGCGTGGACGAGGTGGTGGACGCTCTCCGTCAGCGCATCGGCGACCGGCCGCTCTATCTGTCGATCGACATCGACGTGCTCGACCCGGCGCACGCGCCCGGCACCGGGACCCCCGAGGCGGGTGGCCTGACCAGCCGTGAGCTGCTGGAGATCCTGCGCGGCCTCGCGGGAAGCAACCTGATCGGCGCGGACGTCGTCGAGGTCGCCCCCGCGTACGACCACGCCGAGCTCACGTCGGTCGCGGCGTCCCACGTGGCGTACGACCTGGTCAGCCTGCTCGCTCTCAACGAGAAGCGGGCCTGAGGCGAAAGATCACCGAATATGCGGTGATCACGGCGGCTCCGCCCTAGCGGGTGCCCCAGGTGTACGTCTGCTTGTGGAGCTTGAGGTAGACGAACGTCTCGGTCGCCCGCACGGTGGGGATCGCCCTTATCTTTCCGAGGATCTCCAGCAGGTGGCTGTCGCCCTCGCAGACCACCTCGACCATGATGTCGACGGATCCGGCGGTCAACACGACGTAGTCGATCTCCTCTATGGAGGAGAGCTCCTGCGCCACGATGTCGAGGTCGCCCTCGCACTTTATGCCGATCATGGCCTGGCGGGGGAAGCCGAGTGTGAGCGGGTCGGTCACGGCCACGATCTGCATGACGCCGAGGTCGAGCAGGCGTTGCACGCGCTGCCGTACGGCCGCCTCGGACAACCCCACCGCCTTGCCGATGGCGGCGTACGGCTTGCGGCCGTCCATCTGGAGCTGCTCGACGATCTGCTTGGAGATGTCGTCGAGCACCACCGGACCGGATTTGCCGGTCGCGCGTACCTTGGGTGGAGTCGTCATCCCGGGGGAGTTCCTCTCTCGGAGGGGCTGCGTCAGGCCGTAACGCGCCTGTGTTACGAGGCGGTTCCTGACATGTTGCCTTCCTGTTGTTACATGTTGTCAGTTCCGGCGCTTGTGTCAAGCGATTTCGTAGCGGTTTGGTATCTTCACCACGAAATCCCTTGTTATGGCCAAGTTATTCTGTCAGAGTCGCGACAACCAGCACACCTCCAGGAGGTCATAGGTGACCACCCGTCTGCAGAACTTCGTCAATGGGAAGTTCGTCGACGCCGTGAGCGGCCGTTTCTCCGATGTGATCGATCCCACAACGGGTGAGGTCTACGCGCAGGCCCCGATCTCGGGCCAGGAGGACGTCGACGCGGCCTACGCCGCCGCGACCGCCGCTTTCGAGACCTGGGGTCAGACCACGCCCGCGGAGCGCTCCGCCCTGCTGCTGAAGATCGCCGACGCGATCGAGGCGCGGGCCGACGAGATCAACGAGGCCGAGTGCCGCAACACCGGCAAGCCGCGCGCCCGGATGGCGGAAGACGAGACGCCCGTCGCGGCGGACCACTTCCGCTTCTTCGCCGGTGCCGCCCGGACGCTGGAGGGCCCCACCGCCGGTGAGTTCCTCGCCGACCACACCTCAATGATCCGGCATGAGCCGATCGGTGTCATCGGTCAGGTCACCCCGTGGAACTATCCCATGATGATGGCGGTCTGGAAGATCGCACCGGCGCTGGCCGCCGGGAACACCATCGTCCTCAAGCCGTCGGACACCACTCCGGTCTCCACGGTGAAGCTCGCCGAGATCATCGGTGACGTCCTCCCCGCCGGCGTCTTCAACGTCGTCACCGGCGACCGGGAGACGGGCGGCCTCGTGGTGAGCCACCCCGACGCGTCGATGGTCGCGATCACCGGCTCCGTCGGCGCGGGCATGGCGGTCGCCAGGTCGGCGGCCGAGGACCTCAAGCGTGTCCACCTGGAGCTCGGTGGCAAGGCCCCGGTCGTGGTGTTCGAGGACGTCAAGGACATCAAGGCCGTCGCGGAGGCGATCGCGGGAGCCGGTCTCTACAACGCCGGCCAGGACTGCACCGCCGCCTGCCGTGTGCTGGTGCAGGAGAGCATCCACGACGAGTTCGCCGCCGCGCTGGCCGAGGCCGCGGCCGCCACGCGGATGGGCGGTCTCGACGACGAGGAGGCCTACTTCGGCCCCCTCAACAACGCGAACCAGCTCGAGCGCGTCTCGTCGTTCTTCGAGCGGCTGCCCGAGCACGCCACCGTGCTGACCGGCGGCCACCGCGTCGGCGAGAAGGGCTACTTCTTCGCGCCGACCGTCGTGGACGGCCTCCAGCAGGACGACGAGATGGTGCAGAACGAGGTCTTCGGCCCCGTCATGACCGTCCAGACGTTCAGCGACGAGGCGGACGCCCTGGCCAAGGCCAACGGCGTCAAGTACGGCCTGTCGGGTTCGGTGTGGACCACCGACCACGGCCGCGCGATGCGGATGTCCAAGCGCCTCGACTTCGGCGTGGTCTGGGTCAACACCCACATCCCGTTCGTGTCGGAGATGCCGCACGGCGGCTTCAAGCACTCGGGCTACGGCAAGGACCTTTCGGTCTTCGGACTGCACGACTACACGCGCGTCAAGCACGTGATGCACTACATCGGCGAATAGGTCGGTCGGCACAGCCGTACGGCCTCCTGAAAGAGGGATATGCCTGGAATGACAGAGATCCAGGCGGGTACGGGGGCAGCCGGTGTGGCTGCCTCCGACCAGGTGCCCGCCATCGAACTCGACGAGGTCGTCAAGGAGTACGTCTCACACGGTGAGGTCGTACAGGCCGTCAAGGGCGTCAGCCTGGCCATCGGCGAAGGCGAGTTCTTCTCCCTTCTCGGCCCGTCAGGGTGCGGCAAGACCACCTCGATGCGCATGATCGCGGGCTTCGAGGAGCCCACCCGCGGCGTGGTC
The DNA here is from genome assembly GCA_001570385.1 of Microtetraspora glauca. Lineage (GTDB taxonomy): Bacteria > Actinomycetota > Actinomycetes > Streptosporangiales > Streptosporangiaceae > Microtetraspora > Microtetraspora glauca. Next base: position 109,214 of record BBYL01000024.1, read on the forward strand.
AGGCTCCACGGGCAGGACGTCACGAACGTCCCCCCGAACAAGCGCGACATCAACATGGTGTTCCAGTCCTACGCGCTCTTCCCCCACATGAACGTGTGGGACAACGTGGCGTTCGGGCTCAAGCGCAAGAAGATCCCCGACGGTGAGATCAGGCAGCGCGTCGGTGAGATGCTCGAGATCGTCGACCTGGTCGGCCGGGAGAAGCGGCGCCCCCGCGAGATGTCCGGCGGCCAGCAGCAGCGCGTCGCCCTCGCCCGCGCCCTGGTCAACCGGCCGCGCGCGCTCCTGCTGGACGAACCCCTCGGAGCGCTCGACCTCAAGCTCCGCCAGCACATGCAGATCGAGCTCAAGCGCATCCAGCGCGAGGTCGGCATCACGTTCGTCTACGTGACGCACGACCAGAGCGAGGCGCTCACGATGAGCGACCGCATCGCCGTCATGAACGACGGTCTCGTGGAACAACTCGCCGGCCCCCGGGAGATCTACGAGCGGCCCGCGACCAAGTTCGTCGCGGGATTCATCGGGACGTCCAACCTGCTCGGCGGTGTCGTGCGTGCGGTGAACGGTGCCTCCGCCGTGCTCGCACTCGGGCCCTCCGACCGTGTCGTCGTGCCGGTCCAGGGCGCCGTCGCCGAGGGGGACACGGTCGAACTGACCGTGCGTCCGGAGAAGATCACCATCTCGACCGAGCAGCCCGGCGGTGACCTTAGCATGGTGGAGGGAACGGTCTCCGAGGTGGTCTACCTCGGCACCTACAACAGTTACGCGGTCGCCCTCGCCGGCGGCGCGGAGATCACCGTCTTCCAGCAGAACGCGCACGACAGCACCACCACGGCTGAGCGAGGCGACACGGTCTGGCTGTCCTGGCAGCCGCAGCACTCCTACGCGCTGCAGTAACACTCTCGAAACGGGAGCACGAACCCCATGAGTAACCCCTCAATGCAGGACCCCTCGTTCCTCCGTGGTCTGACCCAGCCCCGTCTCGGCCGCCGCGACGCCTTTCGCGTGGCCGGGCTCTCCGCGGCCGGGCTCGCTCTCGCCGCCTGCGGGGTGAAGGGGAAGGGCGTGGCCCGGCCGACGACCTCCGCGCAGGCACAGTCCGAGGTGGAGAAGTACTGGGCGGACAAGGTCAAGAACGGCCACGTCGACTTCGCCAACTGGCCGCTCTACATGGACCCCAAGCAGCCGGAGCTGAAGAAGTTCACCAAGCAGACCGGGATCACGGTGACCTACAAGGAGGTCATCCAGGAGACCCCGAGCTGGTTCGCCAAGATCCAGCCGCAGCTCGCGGCGGGGCAGTCCATCGACTACGACCTGATGGTGGTCACCAACAGCATCCAGCTCACCCAGCTGATCAAGCTGGGCTACCTGGTCCCGCTCGACCACTCCAAGATGCCGAACTTCACCAAGAACGTCGGCGAGCGCTACAAGAACGAGGCCTTCGACCCGGGCAACGTCTACACCGTCCCGTGGGCCTCCGGCATGACGGGCATCGCCTACAACCCGAAGTACATCGACACGCCGCCCACGAGCTACGCGGCGCTGTGGGACCCCAAGTACAAGGGCAAGGTCGGCATGATGTCGGACTCCCAGGAGATCGCCAACTTCGCGATGTTCCTGCTCGGCATCGACCCGGAGAAGTCGACCCCGGCCGACTGGGACAAGGCGGCGGCCAAGCTCAGAGAGCAGCGCGACTCCGGAATCGTCCGGAAATATTACGATCAGTCGTACATTGATCCGCTGGCCAAGGGCGACATCTGGCTCTGCCAGGCATGGTCGGGCGACGTCTTCCAGAAGAACCTCTCCGACGGCACGGACCTGAAGTTCGTGATCCCCGAGGAGGGCGCCACCATCTGGACCGACAACTTCATGATCCCGAAGACGGCCGCCAACCCGGTCGACGCGATCACGCTGATCGACTTCTTCTACGAGCCGGTCAACGCGGCCAGCCTGGCGGAGTACATCAACTACGTCCCGCCGGTCCCCACGGCCAAGGAGTTCATCCTCGCCGACGCGGCCAAGGCCTCCGGTGACGACAAGAAGACGCTCGAAATGATCGCCGAGAGCCCGCTGGTCTTCCCGAGCCCCGAGGTGTACAGCAAGCTGCGCACCTACCGGACGCTCGCGGACGCCACCGAGCAGAAGCAGTTCGAGAGCACCTTCCAGCCGATCACCACGTCATGAACGAGCGAAGCGAGAGAATCGATATGCACTGCGCCTCCTGCTCGTGCGGCTCCGAGCCGCTAGGCGAGGAGGCGTCATGAGCAGGGTGAGGGCGGCGCTGACGCCGTACGCGCTCATCTTCCCCGGCGGTGTCTGGCTCGCGATCTTCTTCGTGGTTCCGACGGTCGTCATGCTGTCGTTGTCGCTCCAGTCCGGCAACGTCGCCGACGGGTTCGTCTTCACCTGGAACTGGCAGTCGTACGTCGACGGGCTGACGAACTACCACGACCAGATCATCCGCTCGCTGGTCTACGGCCTGGCCGCGACCGTGATCCAGATCATCATCGGCTTCCCCGTGGCGTACTGGATCGCGTTCAAGGGCGGCAGGCACAAGTCGATCTACCTGTTCCTCCTGCTGCTGCCGTTCCTCGTGTCGTTCGTGCTGCGGACGATCTCGTGGCAGTTCCTCCTTTCGGACAACGGCATGCTGCTCGGCCCGCTGAAGAACATCGGGTTGCTGCCGGACGACTTCCGCATCCTGGCCACGCCGTACGCCGTGATCGGCGGACTCGCGTACAACTTCCTGCCGTTCATGGTGCTGCCGATGTACGTGGCGCTGGAGCGCATCGACCCGCGGGTGCTGGAAGCGGCCAACGACCTGTACGCCGGCAAGTTCCAGACGTTCCTCCGCGTGGTGCTGCCGCTGTCACTGCCCGGCGTGTTCGCCGGGGTGCTGATGACGTTCGTGCCGGCCAGCTCGGACTACGTCAACGCGTCCGTGCTGGGCGGCACGAGCACCACGATGATCGGCAACGTCATCCAGAACCAGTACCTCGTCACCCAGGACTATCCGACGGCGTCGGCGTTGTCCTTCACGCTGATGGCGCTGCTGCTGCTCGGCATCTTCGCCTACGCGAAGGCCCTCGGCACGGAGGACGTGCTGGAGGTGGCGGCGCGATGAAGATCTTCCGTGGCCGCGGGCTGCAGATCTACACCTGGCTCGTCATCGCCTGGCTGGTCGTCCCGATCGCGGTGATGGTCCTCTTCGGGTTCAACGACACCAAGGGCCGGTACAACACCGCGTTCCAGGGCTTCACCCTCAAGTGGTACGGCAAGCTCTTCGAGATCGGCGACCTCACCGAGGCGCTGGTGAACTCGCTGCTCATCGCCGTGCTGACGATGGTGATCGCGGGTGTGCTCGGATCGCTCATCGGTCTGGCGCTCGGCCGCTACCGCTTCCGCGGGGCCGGCGCGATGAACGTCATGATGTTCGCGGCCATCTCCTGCGCCGAGATCGTGATGGGCGCGTCCCTGCTCTCGCTGTTCGTCACCCTCGCCGTCCCACTCGGTTTCTGGACGATCGTGATCTCCCATGTGATGTTCTCGATCTCGTTCGTGGCCATCACGGTCCGGGCGCGCGTGATGACGCTGGACGCCTCGCTGGAGGAGGCGGCCAGGGACCTCGGCGCGGGCACCTGGACGACGTTCCGGCTGGTGACGCTGCCGATGATCTTCCCGGGTGTGATGGCCGGGTCGATGCTGGCGTTCGCGCTGTCCATCGACGACTTCGTCATCACCAACTTCAACTCGGGCGGCACGGTGACGTTCCCGCTGTGGATCTGGGGCGCGACCCGCGTGGGCATCCCGCCCCAGGTCAACGTGATGGGCACGCTGATCTTCGCGGTCGGCCTGCTGATCGCCGTGGGCAACGCGGTCGTCGCACGCCGCCGCCGATAGCCCGACCGGAACCCCCTCGCCGCGCGGCGAGGGGGTTCCGCCGCATCCGCACTCAGGGAGAGGTGAGATCAGAGCGAGGGGGAACCCGCGCGCGATCGGCCGTACACGGGATCGCGCAACCAATCAACTGAACAAAACGTAGGGAAGTGGAATTGTGGATCCGCTGAAGGCTCTTGCTGACGCGGAGCGCACGCCGTACTGGCTGGACCAGTCAGGGGCACCGGAGCCGTCGCCGCGGCTCACCAATGACATCACCGCCGACCTGGCCGTCGTCGGAGGTGGATTCTCCGGTCTGTGGACCGCGCTGATGGCCAAAGAGAGAGACCCGTCGCGGGACGTCGTCCTGCTGGAGGGCAAGAGCGTCGGCTGGGCCGCCTCCGGGCGCAACGGAGGATTCTGCGCCGCCAGCATCACCCACGGGCTCGCCAACGGTATGGAGCGCTGGCCCGAGGAGATCGCCACTCTGGAACGCCTCGGGCGGGAGAACCTCGACGAGATCGAGGCGTCCGTCGACCGGTACGACATCCGCTGCTCGTTCGAGCGGACCGGCGAACTGAACGTCGCCACCGAGGAGTGGCAGCTCGACGGGCTGCGCTCGGCCGAGCGGGCCGCCGGGGAACTGGGGACGGACGTCCGCTACCTCGACCGGGACGAGGTGCGGGCCGAGGTGAACTCCCCGACATACCTGGGCGCGATGTGGCAGCGGGACTCCGTCGCCATGGTCGATCCGGCCCGACTGGCCTGGGGCCTTCGGGACGCCTGCCTCCGGATGGGGGTGCGGATCTTCGAGCACACCCCGGCCCGGTCCATCACCGACGGCGGGGAGCGGCTGGAGATCGTCACCCCGCACGGCACCGTCAGGGCCCGCAACGTCGCCCTCGGCACGGGCGTCTTCGCGCCGCTGCTCCGGCGCCTGCGGCACTTCCTCGTCCCGGTGTACGACTACGTCCTGATGACGGAGCCGCTGCCGGACCGGAAACTCGCCGAGATCGGCTGGCGCAACCGGCAGGGCATCGGCGACTCCGCCAACCAGTTCCACTACTACCGGCTGACCGACGACAACCGGATCCTGTGGGGCGGCTACGACGCGGTCTATCACAACGGCGGTCTGATCAAACCGGGATACGACCAGCGGGACGCCACCTTCGAGAAGCTGGCGCGGCATTTCTTCACCACGTTCCCGCAGCTCGACGGCATCCGCTTCACCCACAGGTGGGGCGGGGTGATCGACACCTGCAGCCGGTTCACCGCCTTCTACGGCACCGCGTACGGCTCCCGCCTCGCGTACGCGGCGGGGTACACCGGCCTGGGGGTCGGCGCCACCAGGTTCGGGGCGAACGTCATGCTGGACCTGCTCGGCGGCGAGAGCACCGAGCGGACCCGGCTGCGCATGGTGCGGACCAAGCCGGTGCCGTTCCCGCCGGAACCGGCGCGGTCGGGGGTCATCCAGCTCACCCGCTGGTCGATGGCGCGGGCCGACGCCCACCAGGGGCGGCGCAACCTCTGGCTGCGCACGCTCGACGCCATGGGACTCGGCTTCGATTCCTGACGGCGAGCCGGCGCTCCCCCCGCCAGGGGGAGCGCCGGCTCGCTACAGACCGAGGGTCGAGCGGAGCACGTCGAGGACCGCGGCGTCCTCGATGGTGGAGGGCACCGGCTCGTCGGCGCCCTCGGCGATGCCCCGCATGGTCTTGCGGAGGATCTTGCCGGATCTGGTCTTGGGCAGCCCGGCGACGACGTCCACCCGCTTCAGCGCGGCGACCGCGCCGACCTGCTCGCGGACCAGCGCGACCAGCTCGGCGCACAGCGTGTCGTGATCGGTCGTGACGCCGTTCTTGAGCACCACGAAGCCGCGGGGGACCTGGCCCTTGAGCTGGTCGGTGACGCCGATCACCGCGCATTCGGCCACGGCCGGATGGGTGGCGAGCGCGGCCTCCATGGCCCCCGCCGACAGCCGGTGCCCGGCGACGTTGATGACGTCGTCCGTACGGCCCATGACGAACAGGTAGCCGTCCTCGTCGAGATAGCCGCCGTCACCGGTCAGGTAGTAACCGGGGAACGCGGACAGGTACGACGCGATGTACCGCTCGTCGTCCGCCCATAGCGTGGGCAGGGTGCCCGGCGGGAGCGGCAGCCGTACGCAGATCGCGCCCTCCTCGCCGGGACCGCACGGCTCTCCGAGCGGGGTGAGGACGCGCACGTCGTATCCGGGGACGGGCACCGTCGGCGACCCCGGCTTGACCGGCATGGGATCCAGCCCGCGCAGGTTGGAGGCGATGGCCCAGCCCGTCTCGGTCTGCCACCAGTGGTCGATCACCGGAATGCCGAGCTTCTCCGCGGCCCAGTGATAGGTGTCGGGATCCAGCCGCTCCCCGGCCAGGAACAGGGCGCGCAACGACGACATGTCGTACTTCTCGAGCAGGACCGCGGACGGGTCGTCCCGCCTGATCGCCCGGATCGCGGTCGGCGCCGTGAACAACGTGTTCACCCCGTGCTCGGAGACCACCCGCCAGAACGCCCCGGCGTCGGGGGTGCCCACCGGCTTGCCCTCGTACAGCACGGTCGTCGCGCCGAGCAGCAGCGGGCCGTACACGATGTAGGAGTGCCCGACGACCCAGCCGACGTCGGAGGCCGCCCAGAACACCTCGCCGGGACGCGTGTCGTAGACGTTGCGCATGCTCCACAGGAGCGCGACGGCGTGCCCGCCGTTGTCCCGCACGACGCCCTTCGGCTTCCCGGTCGTGCCGCTGGTGTAGAGGATGTACAGCGGGTCGGTGGCCGCGACCGGCGCGCACGCGGCGGGCTCGGCCGACGCCATCGCCGCGTCCCAGTCCAGGTCGCGTCCCTCGTGCAGTTTGGCGCGTTCCTGCTCGCGCTGCAGGATCACGCACCTGTCCGGCGTGTGCCCGGAGAGCTCCAGCGCCGCGTCCAGCATCGGCTTGTACGGAACGATCCGGTTCGGCTCGATGCCGCACGACGCGGAGACGACGACCTTGGGCCGCGCGTCGTCCAGCCGAAGGGCCAGCTCCTTGGGCGCGAAGCCGCCGAAGACCACGGAGTGGACGGCTCCGAGGCGGGCACAGGCGAGCATCGCCACCACCGCCTCCGGCACCATCGGCATGTAGATCACGACCCGGTCGCCCTTGGAGACGCCCGAGTCGCGGAGTACCCCCGCGAACCGCGCCACCTGGTCGAGCAGCTCCGCGTAGGTGTAGCCGCGGCAGATGCCCGTCATCGGGCTGTCGTAGACGAGGGCGAGACGGTCGCCGTGGCCGGCTTCGACGTGCCGGTCGAGGGCGTTGTAGCAGGTGTTCAGCTCCCCGCCGGGGAACCACTGGTAGAAGGGCGGGCGAGCGGAGTCGAGGGCGCGTTCGGGCTCGCGGTACCACGTGACGGCGGCCGCCGCCTCGCTCCAGAAGCTCTCGGGATCCTCGACACTGCGCGCATGGACGTCGGCGTACGGCATAGCGCCATTTTCGCCCCGGCCGCGTTCAGCGGTCGAGCCCCGTGAGCCAACGCAGCGGGTTGCGGTGAGTGATCAGTGCGAGAGTGTCCTCGCCCGTCCCCGCGGCTCGCAGCGCGGGAAGGAGCTCCTCGAACAGCCGGCCGTACCCGTGCCCGCCGTAGGCCCGGACGTCCCCCTGCCGGGAGACGCCGCTGCTGAGCAGGATCCGCGCGGCGTGGCCCGCTTCGACGAGGGCCAGCGCGTGCTCGGCGTCGGTCACGGCGACGTACGCCCCCGACTCGGCGATCTTCCGCTGGACGAGGGGATCGGTGGCGCGCGCGCTCAGCCTGCCAGGGGGAACGCCCTCGGCCAGCAGCCTCTCCAGGATGTCGAGGCCCTCGGCGGCCACCGGCAGTTCGGTGCGCGTGGACGCCCGGGCGGCGGCGGTGATCGCGCGCGCCTCGGCCGGGGTGGGGGTCTCACCCCACGCCGCCGCGACGATGATCCCGGGGCGCGCTGCCGTGCCGTCGAGACCGGTGCCGATCTCCCTGAGCAGGTCGGCGGTGAGATCGTCCACGCCGTACCGGCGGATCAGCTCCCCACTGAACGGCTCGGCGGCGAACCCGGTCGCGGCGACCACGGCGACCCTGGCCGCGGTCGCGACGCGCGCCAGCGCGGTGACGTCGCGGCCCATGCCGAGGCAGGTGTGCTCGACGACCAGGGCGAGCGCCTGTTCCCGGCCGAGATCCGTCAGCTCCGAGGTGACGTGCGCCTCCTCGTCCAGCCACCGGTACGGGTCGGACTCGCCGCCCGTTCCCCAGCGCGTGTCGGTGCGCAGGTGCTCACCGGGGAGGACGGGCCCCTCGATCAGTGAGACGGGCAGGGCGCCCGTGACGGTCTGGACACGGGGGAAGTACGCCTCGGACATGCGGGGACACTAGCGGATGTTTCCCCTGGCGAGCGACCTGGAGGGGGTGGACCGCCTGATCGCGGACGGGCGGGCTCGCGTGGCCCCCGCCGCCATGGTGAGCACCAGCACGACCTCGGAGATCACCAGGAACCGCTCGACGAGGCCGTAGAACGCGGCGCCGCCGGTCAGCGTGGCGACCGGGGAGCCGGGATGGTTCAGCAGGAACACGACCAGGGTGAGCACGGAGACCATGCTGACCGCGGTGAGCACGCGGCCGATGTTCCTCCAGCCGGGCAGCACCCTCGTCTGCCTGGCCAGGATCCATCCCGCGCACGGCAGGCCGGTGAACACCAGCGCCGTGGACCAGCGGTGGATCTCGCCGGTGGCCGAGCTGACGCCCATCGAGGGATCGGTCGGGAACAGCGCGGTCAGCGCCAGCGCCACCGTGATGCCCGCGAGCAGCACCCGCGCCGCCGCGCTCCGTGCCGGCTCCACCTTGGCCAGCACGTACGTCACGCCGGCCGTGCCCGCCCCCAGCGACAGGACGCCGAGCGCGAACAGGGGACCCGCGCCGTCCACCCAGGCGTAGTCGCTGATCACGGCGTTCATCGGGTCGACGGTGCCGGGGAAGGCGACATGCAGCCAGATCATGACGCTGAGAGTGAGGATCGGGCCCGCGACCGCGATCCGCCTGCCCGTTCCGGTCACGCTTTCACACTCCTCGTGGCGAGTTCCGCGTAGATCTCCTCGAATCGGGCGAGCGACCGCCGATGGTCGTGGGGAGCGGCCAGGGCGAGGCTCGCCCGTCCCATGGCGGCCCGCAGCCCCGGGTCCGTCAGGATCGCCGTCAGGTGCCGGGCCATGGCCCGCACGTCGCCCGGCGCGTACAGGCGGCCGTTGCCGTCCACGAGATGCGGCAGCGCCATCGCGTCCGCGGCGACGACCGGGAGGCCGCTCGCCATCGCCTCCAGGGTGGCGATGCTCTGCAGTTCCGCGGTCCCCGGCATGGCGAAGACGTCGGCCGCCGCGTAGACCAGAGGCAGATCGGCGTCGGGGACGAACCCGAGGAAGCGCACCCGCTCGCCGACCCCGGTCCTGGCCGCGAGCCGCTCCAGGGCGGCCCTCCGCCCACCGGTCCCGGCCAGTACGACCTGCGCGTCCACCCGGTTCAGCACCTGCGACAGGGCGAGGACCAGGTCGTCCAGGCACTTCTCCTCGTCCAGGCGGCCGACGAAGAGGATGGTCGGCAGGTCGGGCAGCCCGAACCGCTCGAACGCCCGGCTCCGGTCCCACGGCCGGGGCTGGAACCGGTGCAGGTCGATGCCGCAGGAGACGGCCTCCACCTCACCGGTGAACCCCTTGGCCGAGAGCAGCCCGGCGGCGATCCGGGTGGGCGTGGTGACGCGGTCGGCGCGGGAGAACACCCGCGTGAAGTCCCGCCAGGCCATCCGGCCCACCCGGTCCCGCAGCCCGGCGGGGACGTGCGCGAACTGGAAGAGGTTGTCCGGCATGAAGTGGTTGGTCGCGACCACCGGGAGCCCGGCGCGCCGGGCCGCGCCGACGGCGGCCCGTCCCACGACGAAGTGTCCCTGGATGTGCACCACGTCGGGCCGTACCCGCTCGATCAGCCGCGACATCGTACGGCCGAGCCCGGCGGGGACGCTGACCCGCATCGTGGGGTGGACGAGGAGGGGAGCCGACCGCAGCCGGTGAACGGTCACCCCGTCGGCGGAGTCGCCGCGCGGCGGTCCCGTGTCGGAGGCGCAGACCACATGGACGTCGTCCCCCCTCTCGGCCAGCCCGGCCGCGAGCCGGTGGGTGAAGTACGCGGCGCCGTTCACGTCCGGCGGGTAGGTGTCCGTCGCGATCAGCACGCGGCGTCCCGGTCCGGCGGGGGAGGCCGGGCCGGCGTTCTCCGTGTTCGGCGAGTTCAGGATGTGCACGGCGGTCATGGGGTTCTCCGATGGGTGCGGTGGTCAGGAGGGGGTGGCCGCCCGGGAGAGCGGTGTGGTGCGGGCCAGCGCGACGGTCCCCGCCCCGGCCAGTACGGCGGCTGCCACGGCGGCCAGGGTGTTGACGGGAAGCGGCTCGCCGAGGAGGAGCACGCCGAAGGTCACGGCCGTGAGCGGGTCGGTCACCTGCAGCGCGGCGAAGGCCACGGGGAAGTGCCCGCCCGCCTCCGGGTCGCGGGAGGGCGTCGCGTACGCGCGCTGGAGCAGCATCAACGCGGCCAGGGCGGGCAGCGGAAGCGCAGCGAGCAGCCACGGGTCCCATCCGCTCCCGTGGACCACGACCCGGTCGACCAGGACCCGGGTGATCGTCGCGGTCGCGCCGTACATGACGCCCGCGCCGACCGCCAGCAACGCGGTGCCCAGCGCGGGAGCGGCACGACGGGCGACGGCGAAGCAGGTCAGCGCGGCGAGGGCGGCCCCGGCGAGCATGGCGGCCCCGCCCGGCCCGGTGAGGGTCGGGGCACCGGTGGGGGCGGGGACCAGCAGGACCAGGCCGATCAGACCGGCGGCCACCACGGACGCGGCGACGAGTTCGGCGCGCGCCGGCCTGCGGCCGTGCAGCGCGGCGGCGATCGGCAGCGCGAACAGGAGGCTGGCCACGCCCATCGGCTGCACCACGGTCAGCGGTCCCAGGCTCAGCGCGACGATGTGCAGCGCGCCGCCGGTCAGGACCGACACGCCGCCGAGCAGCCAGCGCGGCCTGCGGAGGAGGAAGCGGAGGCGGGATTCTCCGGCGCGGGCCGCCTCGAACTGCTGCAGCGCCGCGCCCAATGCGAAGAACAGGGAGCCCAGCAACGCGACGGCCGCCGCCAGCACGATCATGGGCTACTCCTCTCGCTTGTATGACGACACGGGGACATGGCCGGAACACCTCGCGTGGGCGGCCGGAAAGGGAACGTGGGACCAATCCCGAGCGTGCTCCACGCCGCCGGGGCGCGGCCATCGGGGATCACCCTGAAATGGGCGTGGATTCCCTGGTGTCGGTCTCGGGGATGTCCCCCCGTCGGTTCCCCCGGCGGTTCCCGCGTTGTCGGACGTGGCGGACGATCTCCGTCATGACCGTGACCGTCAGGGCGATGCCCAGCCCCAGCAGCAGGCCCCTGAAGGGGTCCCGCTCGAACGCCATGCCGCCGACGAGGCCCACCATGGTCGAGTAGACGGCCCACGAGATCGCCGCGACCGCGTCGAACAGCGAGAACGCGCGCATGGGGAACCGGACCGCGCCCATCGTGACCGTGGCCGCCGTACGGCCTCCGGGGATGTGGCGGGCGACCACGAGCAGCAGCCCGCCGCGTGCGGCGAGAGCGCGTTCCGCCCAGCCGAAGGCCGCCCGCTTCCTGCCACCGGGCTTCAACCGCCGCAGGAGCCGCGTGCCCGCGGTACGTCCGATGAGGTAGGAGACGTGGTCTCCGGCGAACGCCCCGGCCGCGGCGACGACGATGACCGGGATCGGGTCGGGCGCGCCCGACGCCGCGTACACGCCGGCCGTGATGACCGCGGTCTCGCTCGGTACGGCGGGGAAGAACCCGTCGAGTGCCGCGAGGGCGAATATCGCCAGATACACCCACGGCGAGGTCATGGCCTGGTGCAGGCCGTCGAGGATCGCGTCTGTCATGGGCTCGACGCTAGGAGCGGGGACGGGCGGGCCGCCGCGCACGATCGGCACCGGTCACCCCTGACCTTCGTCAGGGGGCGACCTGCTCCTTCAGGCGGAGGCGGGCACCCGGCCCGGCTTGTAGCGTCTCGGGTGTGTTGTGGAAGGCGCGGGTGATCAGCGCGGAACGCCGCTTCCCGTCCGGGCGCCGCGGCCGTGCCCCGGCGCGGGTGTGCGCGGCGGTGGGACGGTTGTCGCGGCGGGCGGACCGGCGGCAGACGCGGCTCGACCTGCTGCTCTGGGTGGTGCTCTGCCTGCCCATGGTCGCGGCTCCCGGCGACCCCTATGACTGGGAGCCGCTCACCGGGCACCGCCTGGCCGGCGTGATCGTCGCCGGTACGGCGGTGCTCGCCCTCGCCGTGCTGGTGAGCCGGGCCGCCCCGCTCGCCTCCATGCTGGTCGTGCTCGTCATGGGCCCGTGGGCCACGACCGACGCGCTGGCGACCGTCTCGCTGTGGCCGTTGAACACCACGGTCAAGGTCGGCCCGGTGAACGGCTTTTCCCTGGCGATCGTCGTGTTCAGCTATCTGGCGGGCCGCAGGATGGCCGGTTCCCGGATGGCGTCGCGGCTGTTCGCGGGGATCCTCGGCGCCTGCGTCCTGCTCGCGCTCGTCTCGACGTGTGGCCCCCAGCCGACCGACGACCATGTGTGGCAGGTGTGGGTCCCCATCCTGACCGGAGTGCTGCTCACCAGCGTGCTGCCCTGGGCCGTCGGCCACCACCTGCGGCAGCGGGTGGAACGGCGGGACCGTGAGCGGCGGATGACCGCGGAGAGGGCACGGCTGCGGGAACGAGCCCGCATCGCGCAGGACATGCACGACTCCCTCGGTCACGAACTCGCCCTCATCGCGCTCCGGGCCGGCGCGCTGGAGATGTCCGCCGACCTCGACGACCGCAGCCGCGCCGCGGCGGCCGAACTGAGGAAGGCGGCCGGAGCCACCACCGAGCGGCTCCGCGGCGTCATCGGCCTGCTCCGCGACGACGCGGAGATGGCGCCGCTGGCACCGGCGGACGAGAACGTCGCCGCGCTCATCGACCGGGCCGCGGCGTCGGGCATGACGATCGAGCTGCGAGGGGACGCGCACGACCCCTCCTGGGCGGAACCCCCGGCCCGCGACCCGTCCCCTGATCCGGCCGGTGACGTGACTCATGGGACGGCGGGTGACATGACTCATGATCCGGCCGGTGATGAGACCGGCGATTCGGCCCGTGGCCCGGCGTATGACGCGGCCGGTGACGTGGCTCGCCGGGCGGCTCGTCGCGCGGTCCACCGGGTGGTCCAGGAGGCCCTCACCAACGCCGCCAAGCACGCCCCCGGCGCCCCGGTGACGGTCACGCTGGGTCGTACGGACCGGGAGCTGACCGTGTCCGTGACCAATCCCGCGCCGGGAACGCCCGCGGGGGAGGGCAGCGGGCTGATCGGGCTGGCCGAGCGGGTCGATCTGGCCGGAGGCGTGTTCGCCGCGGGCGCGCGGGGCGGCCGGTTCGAGGTGACCGCCCGCGTGCCGCTCCGGTCCGGCCCCGCGCTCCGGTCGGGGCCGTCACCGTTCGCGCCGTCGCAGTTCACCGCGTCACGGTTCACCGCGTCACGGTTCACTGCGCCACGGTTCACGGCGTCACGGTTCACGGCGGCAGTGCCGGGACCGCCGTCTGACGCGTCCGCGCCGGAAGCGCACGCCCAGGGAGGACCGGTTTGATCAAGGTACTGCTGGCCGACGACGAGGCCATGATCCGGGCGGGAGTACGGGCCATCCTGGCCACCGACCCCGGCATCGAGGTGGTGGCCGAGGCCGCGGACGGGCGGGAGGCGGTCGAACTGACCCGCGCCCACCGGCCGCACGTCGCGCTGCTCGACATCAGGATGCCCCGGCTCGACGGCATCGCCGCCACCGCCGAGATCCGCAGGGTCGCCCCGGACACCGGGGTGGTGATCCTGACGACCTTCGGCGAGGACGACTACATCGCCCGCGCGATCGGCGGAGGCGCCGGTGGATTCCTGCTCAAGTCGGGTGATCCGAGAGAGCTGGTCGCCGGGGTGTACGCGGTCGCCGGGGGAGGGGCCTACCTCTCGCCGCCCGTGGCGTACCGGGTGATCACCGAGCTCGGCGGCGGCCGGATGACCCGCGGGGCGGATGCCCGGAGCCGGATCACGCGGCTCACTCCACGAGAACGTGAGGTGCTCGCGCTGCTCGGCGCCGGGCTGTCCAACGCCCAGATCGGCGCGCGCCTCCACCTGGTGGAGGGCACGGTGAAGGCGTACGTCAGCGAGATCCTCGCGCGCCTGGAGGTGCGCAACCGGGTCCAGGCCGCGATCGTCGCGTACGAGGCCGGTCTGGTGCGGGAGAGCTGACGCCCCTCGGGGAGGGGTCAGCTCATCGTCTTGCCGCCGTTGACCGCGAGGCGCTGCCCGGTGACGAATCGGGCGCCGGGTGACGCGAGGAAGGCCACGGCCTCGGCGACGTCGGCGGGCACGCCCATGTGGCCGGTGGCCACGCCGTTCAGATAGCCGTCGTAGTCCTCGGCGGGGATGTCGGCGTGCCGCTCCACCGGGATCCATCCCGGCTCCACCGTGTTCACGGTGATCCCGTACGGGCCGAGCTCGCGCGCCCAGGAGCGGGTCAGGCCGTGCAGCGCGGCCTTCGCGGACACGTAGTGGCCGAACTCGGGGTTGCCGAGATCGGTGACCTCGCTGCCGATGTTGACGATCCGCCCCGCCCCGGACTCCCGCATGCCGGGCAGTACGGCCTGCAGGATGAGCAGCGGTGCCTTGACGAAGAACCGCAGCTGGTCGAGATGGTCGTCCCAGGTCTGCTTCTCCACGGGCATCATCGGCTGCGGGCCGGTCGCGTTGTTCACCACGGCGTCCACCCGGCCGATCTCCGCGACGCCCTGGTGTACGGACTCCTCGGTGGTCACGTCGAAGCGGGCGAGCCGTGCGGAGCCGCCCTTGGCCTGGATCCGCTCGACGACGGCGGAGGCCCCGGCGGTGTCGTGGGCGTAGTTCACGGCGACGTCCCAGCCGTCGGCCGCGAGCCGCTCGGCGATGATCGCGCCGAGACCCCGCGATGCGCCGGTGACGAGTGCGGTTCCCATCGGATTCCTCTCATTCCGGGAGGAACCGCCGCGCGACGCTCACGCGGGCGGGCCGCGCGGAGCGTCCGCGGTCGAGCGCGGCCCCGGCTACGGTGATCTCCTCCGTCTTCGGGAGGAGCCTTTCACAGAGCGGCCCTCACCCCGCGGGGGCGGTGGACGTCAGGAAGCCGGCCGCGGGCCCTACTTGGCGCTGTCGGCCAGATCGGCGATAGCGGTGGCCGCCCGGAAGAACTTGTTGCGGCCCAGGTCGCCGATCGTGTTGATGTGGAAGGCCTCCTTGAGCAGCCGGGCGTCGCCTTCGCTCACTCCCGACAGCGCGGACACCGGGGCCTTGATCAGGTCCGCGAGGGACTTGTTCTCGTACTCCTTGTCCAGCAGCTTGGCCAGGTCCGCAGTAACCGCCATGACTACCCCCGTGGATGTCCCCGCCCGGCCGGAACGCCGGGCACTGATCAGACTTTTCCCCGTCGAGTCGCTTATCAGCGGCATCTGATGACAGAACGCGGTAAAAGCGCTACCTCAAGCAATACGGGCCGGTTCAGGCTGCCCGGTCGGCCGCCTCCGCGAGCCCAACCGACCGCTCAGCGGACTCCCCACGAATCGTCGGCATGCTGATCCCGATCGTCGGGTTGACTGATCGCCGGAACGATGATGAAGTTCCCGCCAGCGTCGCGGTGCACCCGGTAAAGAGATCATCGAGGGCATGGAGGCGCCGGAACATGGGACGACCATGGAAACACCCGACGAGCGCCTTACCGCCTTCGGCTACCAATTGATCGACGTACACCTCTGGCTCCGCGAGGAACTGGCCGCACTGCGCGAGGGCGTCGACGCCTACCTCGCTGGCGGCGTGCGCCCCCGCGAGCTGCGGACCCACTGCCTGACCTTCTGCTCCGCTCTGACCAGGCACCACACCGGCGAGGACGCCGACGCGTTCCCGAGGCTGGCCGAGCGGTTTCCCGAGCTGCGCCCGGTCCTGGACGAACTGCGCCGCGACCACCGGCTGGTGGAGGACTCCCTCCAACGCCTGGAGGCGCTCCTCGGCGGTCTGGACCGGCACGCGGACCCCGTCGGCGTACGAACCGAGCTGGACAGCCTCGCCGCGCTGATGGAGACGCACTTCGTCTACGAGGAGAAACGCATCGTCTCGGCGCTCAACGCGTTGAACGCGCCGGGCTGGAACCGTTCCCGGCCCGATTTTCTGCACACCGACGACGCGGAGCGCTGACCGGCTGCCGTTGCACCGCGCGGCCGCCGGGAGGGTCGTCTCATGGTCGACTATGCGACGGAGTGGATCAGCGCCCGAAGGGGCTCAGCGGGTACGGCCGCGCGGCTTGAGAGGGGTGTCGGGCAGGGACGGGGCGGCGAGCGGATCGCCGTCGTAGCCACGGACGACGCCGAAACGATCGCCTGACGACATCCAGTCGGCCCGTGCCCGGGTGATCTCGTCGCCGGTGCGGGCGATGAAGTTCCACCACATGACGATCTTCTCTTCGAACGGCTCGCCGCCCAGCAGCATCAGCCCGCTGTCGCCGTACGCGCGCAGGGGCAGCTCGGAGCGGCCGCAGCCGAGATAGAGCATCGAGCCCGGATCCAGCCGGACGCCGTCGACCTCGGTGCTGCCCGACATGGTGAGAACCGCGTACTCGAAGTCGGGCTCGACCGGGAGCCGCACCTCGGCGCCGTCGCCGAGCGTGAGGTCGAGCCCGACGATGGGCGTGTGGGCCGTCCCGGGCGAGACGGCACCGTCCACCTCGCCGAGCAGCACGGTGCCGCGCAGCCTGTCGGCGGTGATGACGGGCAGGTCGGCGTGGTGCTCGAACGCGGGGGCGATGTCGCGACTGGCGTCGGGCAGTGCCACCCACAGTTGCGCGCCGTGCAGAACCGGGCCGTGACCCGCCGGTGACTGCTCGGAATGCGAGATCCCCCGGCCGGAGGTCATCAGACCGAGCTGCCGCGGCCGGATCGTCAGCTCGCTGCCGAGGCTGTCGCGGTGGAGGACCTCACCCGCGTGCAGCCAGCTGACGGTCTGCAGGCCGATGTGAGGGTGTGGCGGCACCTGCATGCCCGGGAGGTCGACGATGTCGTCAGGCCCGTAATGATCGACGAAACACCAGGCGCCGACCATCCGCCGCCCGAGGTTCGGCAGCAGCCGACGGACCTTGGTGCTTCCACCGAGCGGGACCGCACGGGGCTCCAGGAGCTCGTGAACGGGTTTCGCGGAGATGTCGGCACGACCACCGCACTCGCGTACGGCGGGTCGCTGATCGAGGTCGCTCACTGGTTCTCATCCCTTCCCGGCCGGGAGCCGGAACTGCTCACGTCGCTCTTCCGGCACCAGGTCAAGGTACTCCGGGTGCTTGCCGGTCCATCCGCGGATGACCGGGCGGAACGGCGACACTCCGGCCGATCTCGATGACACGGCTGGGAATTCTATGGTGGGTGGGCACGTGTCGGTCCGTCGTCACCGTTTGAACGGGCGTGATCACCGTGGGTCCGGCCCGGAGCGTGTGCGTGGTCACAGGTGCACCGGCACCTGCCGCGGTGCTGCGCGGTCGGAGCGGATTCTTCGGCAGTCATGCGAGGGCAACCTTCTCCGGAAGTCATGCGGGGAGAATCGCGCGGACGGTCATTGCCGTGTATGGATGCATTAACGACGTCGGCCGGGTCGGTGCGGCCAGACGGTGGTAGGTGAATCGAGCTTCACCGATGCGTTTTCTTCACAGGCGAGACTTTCCGGTGTCGTAACGCTGATCGCCCCTGAGTCTTTTTCACCCCGGCGAAGCGGGTCGCGGTCTGTCGCGAACGGCACAGGCGACTGATGGCATGACCCGGTGAGCTCTCCGAAAGACGCGCGCGCCGACCACGATCGCGTGGCGCCTGGGAACTGCTGCCGCCTGTGCCGTGTCGTTTCCCGTGTCCTCGGCCCACTCCGGCCGACGTCGCCCGCCGCAGGGGCCACCCTCGCAGGGCCTTTCCAGATCGGCCTGCATAGCTCCGGTTGATCATTTTGAGCCGCATGGGTGAGAACATTTGGTGAGACAGGTGGTTATCAGTACGTGGGCGACGTGATCTCCCCGTCCAGAACGGTGCGGAACCGCGCCGATGTGCCGGAGTCCCGAATTCTGTTTACGAACAGAGGTAATCAGCATCAATAGAGCCCTTTGCCTATTACGGGTGTCCGGCTCGGCGTGGTGCCCTCTACCGTGAGGACAGGTCAATACGCCGTTTCGGCGTCTTCCCGGAAGACCGATTCGACGCTCCGTCAATCAGTAGTGACTGAGACCAGGCCGAGCATCCAGCAGGCCCGGTGTCACGTGAGACACAGCCCCGCGCATGAGCGGGAGCGTGGAACCATCACCACCACACGGAGTGATCTTCATGCTCAGACAAGCTCTCGCCACCGGCGTAATGGTGGCTTCTGCCCTCTCCGTTCCGATGATCATCTCCTCCCAGCCCGCGAACGCGGCCGTCACCCCCTCTGCGATCGCCGCGTCGAACGTCACGAGTTCCGCAGTCGGCTGCTGGTCAGGAAGGGGCTGCGAGACCTGCCGCCATCGTCAGACGCGGGTCCGCAGGGTGCTCGTCCAGGAGCGCCTCTACGTCGAGAAGCCGAGGTTCCGCAGGACGTACGTCAAGGAAGTCCGCGTCGCCAAGCATCCGCGGATGCGTCGGGCGTTCGTGGAGCGTCGGGCGTTCGTCCAGCGTCCGGTGCTTCGCCGGCACTTCGTGGAGCGTCCGGTGCTTCGCCGGCACTTCGTGGAGCGTCCGGTGCTCCGTCGTCACTTCGTGGAGCGGCGGATCGTCGAGCATCCGCGGATGCGTCGGGCGTTCGTGGAGCGTCGGGCGTTCGTCCAGCGTCCGGTGCTCCGTCGGCACTTCGTGGAGCGTCCGGTGCTTCGCCGGCACTTCGTGGAGCGTCGGGCGTTCGTCCAGCGTCCAGTGCTCCGTCGGCACTTCGTGGAGCGTCCGGTGCTTCGCCGGCACTTCGTGGAGCGTCCGGTACTTCGCCGGCACTTCGTCGAGCGCGGGATCGCCGAGCAGCCGAGGCTCCGCAGGCACTTCATCGCGGAGCACCGCTTCCACGAGCGCGGCTTCCGCGAGCACCGTTTCCACGAGCGCGGCTTCCGCGAGCACGGCTCCCACGAGCACGGCGGCAGGGGGCGGCGGTAGGCCCTGTCCGAGTCCCAGGCTCAACTGCTGGGGTACTTCCCGGACGGCGAGCGCGTGAGCTGCCACTGGTCGGAAGCGTGACGACCGCCACGTAGGCACGCGACATCGCCTCGGCGCCGGTGCGTCCCAGAGGACGGACGGGGCCGCTGGAGAAGAGGCAGGGATCACAGCCTCTTCTTCACCGGCCCCGACGTCCACAGACAGATACGAGACGGCACCTGGCCGACCAACCCCCAGATGCCGGCCAACCCTCAGGTGCCGGCGCCGCCACTCGCGGACCTGAGCCGGTCCCTCCCCGCGGCCCGATCAGCGATCGGGTCGCGGGGAGCCGCGTGGCCGGAGAGAGACCAGGCGGAGGCGCGCCCGGCCCCGACGCGCGCGGAGGTGGCGGCCGTCATCTCGGTCTCGACGAACATCGAGTCGCTTGTCACCGGCATCTGATGACAGAACGCGGTGAAAGCGCTAACCCAGGTAGCACCGGCTGCGCGGCGACCACGCGACCATGCCGAGGCGTTCCTCTGTCTCGACCGCGCGCCTGGCGTGGTCACGGGCCGCGTCCCGGTTCCCCATCGCCGTGGCGAGCCCGGCGAGCAGGCCGTGGACGGAGCCGCCGCAGTCGAGCCCCGCCCCGGCGACGGCGATCTCCTCCGCGTGAGGGAGCAGCCGCTCGTAGAGCGGAGCAGGGTCCGGGACGCCGATCCGGGCCGACACCGAGGCCCACAGCCCCATGGGGAACATCCACGTCCAGTCCTCCGGGGGCGGGGCGAACCATCGGGCGGCGAGACCGCGTGCCTGGCTCTCCCGCCCCGACTCGGCGAGCGCGAGCACCGCCGCCGGGCGGCTGATGGGAAAGCTCCACGGCAGGCTCTCCGCCATCCCCAGCAGGGAACCGGACATCGCGGCCAGCGTCCCCCGGACTCGTGCGATGCCGATCTCCATGGCCAGTCTCGACCAGGTGAGGCCGGGCGCTCCGGTCAGGCCGATCATCCGCAGTCCCTCCTCGCGAAGCGTCTCAGCGTCGTCGCAGTGCCCGGACATGAGGGCCACGGCCGCCTCCGCGAGCCGCAACCGACCGCTCAGCTCGGGGGAACGCAGCTCGGCGGCGAGATCGCGGCAGCGGGCCAGTTGCGCGTCGAGCCCGGCGAGGTCTCCGGTCCTGGCCACCTCGCTGACCCGCTGCAACCGGAACGCGAACTCGTCCCGGACGGCGCCGCGACGGGTGGCCAGGCCGATCGCCTCGATCGTCACGCCGGCCGTCCTTCCGAAATGGGACGGCCCGTGGCACGAGTGCAGATAGGCGTTGAACGCCAGCGCGAGCAACTCGGGATCGCCCCGCCGCCTGGCCAGATCGAGCGCCCGCTCGGCGTAGGCGGCGCCGTCGGCGAGCCGGCTGCTGTAGCGCATCTCCAGGCCGAGCGTCGCGAGGATCCGCACCCTGGCCGCGTCGTCCCCCGCCGCCGCGTCGAGCTGGCTCTCCAGGAACCCCACCACGGCGGGATCATGATCTCCGTACTCGCGGCTGCCCCACGTGGTGACCCCGCCGAAGGCCGTGGCGGCCGCGATCACCCGGTCGGGGTCGTCGAGGGCGGTGGCGAGTGCGACGGCCTCTTCGATGGCGTCGTGCGCCTTGGCGTGCTCGCCCGCGTCCCGCAGCGCCCGTCCCAGATCGACGAGCACGTCGCAGCGCATCGGCAGCTCCGCGCTCCCGATGAGGACGCCCGCCGCGTCCCGCAGGTGGCCGACCGCCTCCGACCAGGCCGTCTGCCGTACGGCGAGCGCGGCGGCCGCCCTGGCGTACCGGACGGCCTTCTCCGGGTCGCCGAGCGGCCCGGCGGCGAGGTAGTGCAGCGACAACGCGGTGACACCCGCACCGGTGGCCTCGAGCGCGCCCGCGATCCGCGCGTGCAGACCGCCGCGCCTGACCCTGCCGAGAGAGTCGTAGAGAGCGTCTCTGATCAGGCCGTGGCGGAAGCGGTACCCCCAGGAGTCGGCGTCCTCCACCAGAAGCCCGGCGCCGAGCGCGGGTTCGAGCGCCACCAGCAGTTCCTCGCCCGTCATCCGGGCGGCCTGGGCGAGTACGGCAGGATCGAGTGCCTCGCCCGCCACCGCCGCGAGCGTGAGCGCCTCGCGGGTCCGGTCCGGCAGCGCGGCGACCCGCTGCGCGATCACGTCGCGCACGCCTTCCGGCACCCCGCTCACGGTGCCGCCGCCGCGCAGCAGGGACACCAGCTCGCCGAGGAAGAACGGGTTGCCGCCGCTGCGCCTGGCCAGTTCCGAGGCCAGCTCCGGCTCGCCGGGGAGAACACGTTCGACGTATCGGGCGCACGCCTCCTCGGGCAGGCTTCCCACGGTCAGCCGTTCGACGGCGGGAGCGGCGAGACCGGCGGCGTCCCTCGTGGTCACCACGAACAGCAGCGGCAGCCGGGCGAGGTCACCCGCGATCAGCCGGAGCAGTTCCAGTGACGACGCGTCCGCTCCGTGCGCGTCCTCCAGCACCACCAACCGGTGCTCGGCCACGGCGGCGAGCGCGGTCAGGACCGCCTCGTAGACCTGGAAGCGGTCGCCACCCGGCAGCGGGCGCTCCCCCGTGATCACGTCGAGTGCCGTCCGCGCGGCCGGGCCGCCGAGGTCGCGCAGGACCTGCGCCCACGGCCAGTACGCGGGGGCGCTGGTCGCGTCGACGCAGCGCACCCAGGTGGTCGCGATCCCCGACGCGGCGGCGAAGCGGCGGGCCGCCTCCGCCAGGGTCGTCTTGCCGATACCCGCCTCGCCCGCCAGCAGCAGGCAGCCCCCGGTGGACCTGACGCCGTCCACGCGGTCGCGCAGCACGGCCAGCTCCCGCTCCCTGCCGATCAGCTCGTCCGGCCGGACCACGGGGACGGCGGCGGACACGGCGGACACGGGGGAGACGGTGACCCCGTGGCTCGCCAGCAGCGAGGCGTCCTGGTTGAGCACCGCCACCTCCAGGCGGCGCAGCTCCGGCCCGGGTTCGATGCCGAGCTCCTCCGCGAGCAGCGCACGGCACCTGCGGTAGGCCGTGAGCGCGTCGGCCTGCCGCCCGCCCGCGTAGAGCGCCCGTACGAGCTGGGCCCAGCGGCGCTCGCGCAGCGGCTGGCGCACGATCATGCTCTCCAGCTCGGCCACGGCGGTCTCGTGCCGCCCGTCCGCCAGCCACGTCTCGACCCGGTCCTCCGTCGCGGCCTCGTAGATCTCCATCAGCCTGGTCCGGTACGGCACGGCCCACGCGAAGTCGGTGAACTCGGCGAGCGGTTCACCCCGCCACAGGGTGAACGCCCGCTCCAGCTCGCCCGCGGCCACCAGAGCCTCGAAGGCGAGTGCGTCGATCTGCTCCGGGGCGACGTCGAGGAGATATCCGGTGCCCCGGGTCAGCAGGACGGCCGGGGCGACGCGGGGTTTGCGTTCTGGCTCCAGCGTCTGGCGAAGCTGGGCGACGTACGCCTGGAGCGTTCCGAAGGGCGCGGACGGCATATGGTCGCCCCACAGCCGCTCCACCAGGACGTCCGCGGGGACGGCCCGGCCGGCGTCCACGAGCAGTAGGGCGAGCAGCGCGCGGCGCATCCGGGCCGTGACGCCGAGCCGCCGATCGGCGCTCCAGACCTCCAGATCGCCGAGCAGGCGGAACGACAGTGACATACCGGTCATTGAACGGGGTCTGACTTGGCTCTCGCTAGTGGGGGGAATTCAGCGATTCACAATCGGAGTCGGCCACTGTCGTCGCCATGAGAATTCTGAAGCCGGGAGACACCGGATATGAGCAGGAGACGGGCGGATTCAATCTCGCGGTCACGCACCGTCCCGACGTGGTGGTCCCCGCCGAGTCGGCCGAGGACGTGATCGCCGCGATCCGCCACGCCACGGACGCGGGACTGCCCATCGCGATCATGAGCACGGGACACGGGCCGGGCCTGCCGGCGGACGGCGGGCTGCTCGTCACCACACGGCGGATGGGCAACGTCACGATCGACGCCGCCGCGCGGACCGCGCGGGTCCAGGCGGGTGCCCGCTGGGGTGACGTGATCCGCCCGGCCTCCGCGTACGGCCTTGCCCCGCTCTCGGGGTCGTCCCCCGGCGTCGGCGTGATCGGGTACACCGTCGGCGGCGGGATCGGCCTGATGTCCCGCGCGTACGGCTTCGCGGCCGACCGTGTGCGCGGCCTGGAGATCGTGACGGCGGACGGGCGGCTCAGGCACGTGAGCGCCGTGCACGAGCCCGACCTGTTCTGGGCGCTGCGAGGCGGCAAGGTCACCATGGGCGTGATCACGTCGATGACGTTCGATCTGCTGCCGCACGCCCACGTGTTCGGCGGCAGCCTGATCTACCCGGGCGACTCGGCGCGCGAGGTTTTCACGGCGTACCTCGACTGGACGCGGGGCCTGCCCGAGGCGACGACCACCTCCGCGGCCCTGCTCAGGCCGCCGGGCGCGCCGCCCGTCGTGGCGGTCCGCGTCGTCCACGCCGGTGCCGGCGGCGAACGGGTGGTCGCGCCCATGCGGGCGGCGGCGCCGATCCTGGCCGACACGCTCGCCGACATGCCGTACCGCGACACGCACACGGTCTACAACGACCCCGAGGGCCCGCTGCCCTCGTGGGGGAGGGGCGTGCTGCTCGACGACGTGGACGCGGACGCGGTGCTGGCCGCCGCCGACGAGTCGCTGACGGTCGTCGAGATCCGCCACCTCGGGGGAGCGATGGCCCGTGAGGCCGGGAACGTCGGGAACGCCGTCGGCGGGCGGGAGGCCGCGTACAGCCTGTCCGTCCACGCGGTCTGCGCCCCGGAGGCGATCAAGGCGGGTGACGCCCTGATGGAGGTCGCCGGACCCCGGCCCGCGCAGGTCAACCTGCTGGGACTGACGGGTGACGCCCTACGCGAGCAGCTCCGGGTGGCGTGGAGGCCGGAGGTGATCCGGCGGCTGGCGGAGATCCGGCGTGCCTACGATCCCTCGGGCGTCTTCCGCTTCGGCTACCCGGTGGAGGAATGACGCGGATGAACAGGGGTGGTGCCGCCGCGCCTCGAAGCCTCGGCTCGGGAGGCCGTGCGAGGATCATCGGCGGGGGTGAGCCACATGCGCGTAGTGATCGCGGGAGGCCACGGGAAGATCGCACTCCGGCTCGAACGACTGCTCGCCGCACGCGGGGACGAACCGGTCGGCCTGGTGCGCGATCCCGGCCATGAGGCCGACGTCCGCGCGGCCGGCGCGGAGCCCGTGCTGTGCGACCTCGAGCGGACCGGGCCCGGGGAACTGGCCGAGATCCTGCTCGGGGCCGGGGCGGTGGTCTTCGCCGCGGGCGCGGGGCCGGGCAGCGGCGCGGCGCGCAAGGAGACGGTGGACCACCGCGCGTCGGTCCTGCTGGCGGACGCCGCGGAGCGGGCCGGCGTGCGCCGTTTCGTCCAGATCTCCTCGATCGGGGCGGGCGAACCGCCCCCACCGGGGAGCGACGAGGTCTGGGCGGCCTACATCAACGCGAAGACAGCGGCCGAGGAGGACCTCCGGGCCCGGCCGAACCTCAACTGGACCATCCTCCGTCCCGGACGGCTCACCGACGACAAGGGGACCGGCCTGGTGACCCTCGCGGACGTGCCGCTGTCGCAGCACGACCCCGTGTCCAGGGACGACGTCGCCGCCGTCGTCGCGGCGCTTCTGGACACGCCGGAGACCAGGCATCGGGTCCTCGAGGTGGTCGGGGGAGGCACTCCGATCCCGCTGGCGATCCGGATCCTGCTGTTCCGCTGACTTTCCAGCTGAGTTACCGGCTGAGTTTCCGGCTGACGTCGCGGACGGGGCGGTCAGCCGCGCTGTCCGCGGCGGAGCGGAAGGGAGCCCTTCGCCGCCGAGTGCCTGTTGGCCGCGACGGCCTTGCTGTTCACGTGGCTGTGCGGCTGGCCGGGAAGATCGGTGCGGCCCCGCTGGCGCGGCTGCGGCTGTGGCGGCTGGTTCCGTTGCGGAGGCGGTGTCCGCGGAGGAGATGTCGTGCCCGGGCGAGCGGTGCCCCGCTCGCCCTCCGGTACGGATTCCGCCCTGGACGCTGTGGGCTCCGGCGTGGACGCGGTGCCGCGCTTCTTCGACTTCGAGCTCATGCCTGTCCAGTTTCCACCACCAAACCGGACAAACAGCCTGAAATATGGATTTGCCGCTTATGTACTGATGGCGGCGGGAGTATCGAGGTGGAGGCGGTGCAGCACCCGACGGAAGCCCCACACGGACACGGCGATCGCCAGGCCCGTGACGGCCACCATGGCGATGGTGCGGAGCAGCAGGAAGCTGCCGATCGACTGGTTCAGCAGCAGCCAGATGTTCCCGGCCGAGTTGGCGATCAGCACGAACGCCCACAGGAGCGTGACGCGTACGAAGAACTGCCGGACCCGCTCGTGCCGGAGCACGAACGACGGCAGATGGACGAAGTCCTGGGCGAGTTTCGCCAGCAGGGGGCGCCGTAGTCGCACCGACGCGAGGAAGACCATGCCGAGACAGATCGTGCCGACCTCGGGCTGGATGAAGTAGACGATCGCGCTGCCGGTCCACAACCCGAGCGCGGCCTGCGCCGTGATCGCGACGGCGGTGAGCGCCATCGTGCCCGGAACCCGCTTGCGCCGTACGACGCGCCACAACATGCCGAGGTAGACCCAGCCCATGGCCGCCCAGAGGGCCCCGTTGAGGCCGACCAGGCTGAGCGCCGCGTAGAAGACGGCGAGGGGGGCGAGTACACCTTCGACCAGCATCGGCACCGCCTGCCTCAGGAGAGACGGCAGGTGCGGCAGTGCGAAGGGTGGATGGTCCATGACACTCCCTGGACTGGCGGCGAGACCCGTGTGACCTCGGCGGTCGCCCGCGAGGCGTGGTACGCATCGTCTCCGGGGCGGCCTTGCGGCGTCGGCCCACAGCGTTCGACCAGAGGCGACGGCCTGCGTCAGCGGGGGTGCTTTTGTATGGAGATATCCCCGCCTGTCCGGTTAAACGTCGGCAAATCTACCCCTATTCCGGAAAACTGCCCACCAAGGCCCCCTCCAGGGGAGGGTCAGCCCAGGCTCGTCGTCGCCAGCTTGGCCCCGAAGCCCAGGAAGAGGGCGCCGACGCCCGAGGTCAGCCCCGCCGTCAGCCTGCGCCGCCTCCGGAACTGGGCGGAGACGAACGTGCCTCCGAAGATCAGCATCGTCAGATAGAGCACGCTGAAGATCTGCACGATCGTCCCCAGGATGAGGAACGAGACGGCCGGCGCGGCGTACGACGGGTCCACGAACTGGATGAAGAACGAGACGAAGAACAGGATCGCCTTCGGGTTCAGCAGGCTGATCACCAGAGCCTTGCGGAACGGATCGCCGGTGACGGGCGGCTCCTGGGGCGCGAGCGCCTCGGCGAGGCTGCGGGTCCGCCACCCGCGCCAGGCCGCGCGCAACATGCCGAACCCGATCCACGCCAGGTAGGCCGCTCCGGCGTACTTGACCACGTTGAACAGAATCGGCGTCGACTTCAGCAGCGACGCCACCCCGGCGGCCGACAGCACCATGAGTACCGAGTCGCCGAGGAAGACCCCGGAGGCGGCCCGGTAGCCTTCCCGCACACCGCGTTGCGCCGCCGTGGACAGCACGTAGAGCGAGTTGGGCCCCGGTAGCAGGATGATCAGGAACGCGCCGATGACGTACGACCAGATGTCGGTGATGCCGAAGAACATGAGGCGCGCTTCCATCCGAGTTCGGGGGCCGATGACCCGCCCGCCGCTATTGCAAAAGATGACATATCACGGTATCCCGCGACGCTTGCGCGGCACCCCCAGGCGAATGCTGGAGCCCCTGGAAGGGGAGGGACGTATTACCTATTGACCCTGTGGGAAATGTAGGAAGAGTCTGGACGCATGAGCCTTTGGACGCCTGATCCCACGTTCTATCCCTCGCCACGGGACGCCGCCGCGGCTCCCCGGGAGAAGCTCGCCTACGTCGCCGCCTTCGACCGGTCCGCGGAAAGGCCGGACGCGCTGGCCGTCCTCGACACCGACCCCGAGTCCCCGGCGTACGGGACCGTCGTCGGCTGGACCGACCTTCCGTACACGGGGGACGAGCTCCACCACTTCGGCTGGAACGCGTGCAGCAGCGCGCTGTGCCCCAACGCGCCGCATCCGCACGTCGAGCGCCGCTACCTGATCGTGCCGGGACTGCGCTCATCGCGGATCTACGTCTACGACACCAAGGGACGGACCAGCCCCGAACTGGTCAAGGTGATCGAGCCCGAGGAACTGGGCAAACGCGCCGGATACTCCCGTCCGCACACCGTGCACTGCGGGCCCGAGGGGCTGTACGTCTCGGCGCTCGGCGGGTTCGGCGAGGACGGGCCGGGCGGCATCGCGCTGCTCGACCACACCTCGTTCGAGGTGCTCGGCAGGTGGGAGGCCGACCGCGGGCCGCAGTACCTCGCCTACGACTTCTGGTGGCACATCAACCACGACGTGCTGGTGAGCTCCGAATGGGGCACGCCGTCCATGATCGAGGACGGACTGGTCGGCGAGCTGCTCCTCGGCCGCAAGTACGGCCACCGCCTGCATTTCTGGGACCTGCGCAAACGCAGGCACGTCCAGGAGATCGACCTCGGCGACCAGTACCAGATGCCCCTCGAACTGCGTCCCGCGCACGACCCGACCAAGACGTACGGATTCGTCGGAGTCGTCACCAGCGTGGAGGACCTGTCCGCCTCGATCTGGGTCTGGTACCGCGACGGCTCCCGCTGGGCGGTCAAGAAGATCATCGACATCCCGGCGGAACCCGCGTCCCCAGACGATCTCCCCGACCTGCTCAAACCGTTCGGCGCGGTCCCGCCGCTGGTCACCGACATCGACCTGTCCGTCGACGACCGGAACCTCTACGTGTCCTGCTGGGGCACGGGCGAGCTGAAGCGGTACGACGTCTCCGATCCCTTCGCGCCGGTCGAGACCGGCTCCCTGCGCATCGGCGGCGTCGTACGGCGAACCGCCCACCCGGCAGCGCCGTCCGAGCGGCTGGCGGGCGGGCCGCAGATGGTCGAGATCAGCCGGGACGGCCGGCGCGTCTACGTCACCAACTCGCTGTACGGCGCCTGGGACGACCAGTTCTATCCCGACGGGGTCGGGGCGTGGATGGCCAAGGTGGACACGGACTCGTTCACCTTCGACGAGCGGTTCTTCCCGCACGGCGACGACTTCCGCGGCCTGCGCCCGCACCAGACCCGCCTGCAGGGCGGTGACGCCTCCTCCGACTCCTACTGCTACCCGTGACGCTGACCGCGGTCATCCTGCTGGGCGCCTTCCACGGGATCAACCCCGCGATGGGGTGGTTGTTCGCGGTGGCGAGGGGCTTGCAGGAGCGCAGCCGCGACCGGCTGCTGCAGTCCCTCCCCGTGATCGCGCTCGGGCATCTGGCCTCCGTGGCCCTGGTGGCGCTGGTGGTCGGCGCCACCGGGTCCCTGGTGACGGGCACCGCGCTGTCGATCGGCGCCGGCGTGGTGCTCGTCGCCTTCGGCCTGTGGCGCCTGCTGTCGAAACGGCACTTCCGCTGGGTCGGGATGCGGTTGTCGCTCGGCCAACTCGCCGCGTGGTCGTTCCTGATGTCGTCCGCGCACGGGGCCGGCCTCATGCTGCTGCCCGTCCTGACCCGCATCCCGGCCGGTCACCACGGCCACGCCCTGTCCGGCGGCCTGTTCGTCGCCGGCGTGCACACGCTCGCCATGTTCCTCACCGCGGGCGCCGTCGCCCTGGTGGTGTACGAGTTCGCCGGACTCGCGATCCTGCGCAGGGCCTGGTTCAACCTCGACAGGATGTGGGCCGCCGCACTGGTCGGCGCCGGGGTGGTCACCCTCGTCCAGGCGACCTGGTGACAAGCGTGCAGCCGTTCCCAAGTGTGATCCAAGTCATGACGCAGTCCGGGTCAAGGTGTGATCTCTAGGTTTCTCCTCAGGTGCTCAACCGATCAGCGGGGCCATCCGGTGGTGTCAGGTTTCTCGCCGTATGGGAGGAACGTGGAAGCCGAGGTCCTCGGGCGGCGGAGAAGGGCCTCCCCGGGCACCGCGCGTCGTCGCCGGGGCGGAGCGCGAAGGCTAGGGAAAGCGACATGCTGCTGATATTGAGCGACCGCGGCGACGTCACCGTGGACATGGTCCTCCCCAAGATCGAAAGCCGTGGACTGCCGGTCGTGTGGTGGGATCCGGGCGACTTCCCCTCGGGAGGCCGGGTCACCGTGACCTTCCAGGGCGACGAGTCCTCGTTCCTGCTGACCACCGAGGATCGTGTCCTCGACCTGGGCGACGTGACCGCCGTGTGGGTCAGGCGGCCGAACGCGCCCACGGCGGCGGTGAACATGACCGACCCGACGCAGCGCGCGCATGTGGAGCGGGTCTCCCGGTTCTTCATGGCCGGGCTCTGGGACCTCCTGACCGTCCCATGGTTCCCCGCGCGCCCACCCGCCGTGGACAGGGCGCACAACAAGCTCGTCCACCTGGACCGGGCCGTCCGGCTGGGCTTCACGATCCCCGAGACCGTGATGACGAACGATCCGGCCGCGCTGGTCCCCGCGTATGCGAGAAGCGACGGCCATCTGGTCGCCAAGCTCTTCGACTCCCACCGGTTCCTGCTCGACGGGCAGGACCACCGCGTCCACACCACCGCGGTGACCCGTCGCCAACTGACCTCTCGTCACCGCGTACAGCATGAGCCGGTCATCCTGCAGCCGTACGTTCCCAAGGCCGTGGAACTGCGCGTCACGGTGGTCGGCGACCGCGTGTTCGCCGTCGAGATCGACGCGCGGGACTCGCGGGCGGCCCACGACGATCGGCGGCACCACGACGACACCCGCGTGCGGTACGCCGTGCACACCCTGCCCGCGGACGTCGAACGGCGCTGCGTGGACCTGGTCGTGGACCTCGGACTCGCCTACGGCGCGATCGACCTCATCCTGCGGCCGGACGGCGAGTACGTCTTCCTGGAGATCGACCCCAACGGCGAATGGGGCTGGCTGGAGACGAGCACCGGCCTGCCGATCAGCGAGGCCGTCGCCGACTGGCTGGGGACCGCCGCGCGGAACGCCGGACAAAGCCGGGACGCCGGACAAAGCCGGGACGCCGGACAAGGCAGGGGAGCCGAAGCCGGCGATGAGGTGCCAGACCGGTCCTGAGAGCGGCCTCGGCGTCCGAGCGACCACCCGCACGCTGCCCGGTAGAGAGGTGACCCGCGTACGGGTTACTCCCGGTGGGAGAAGCCTTCACCTGGGCTGTCCGGGCGCAGCGGGAGTGTCGGCGGGGTCGGATACCTTGCGTGAGGCATTGAATGCGTTGCGTTGTAAGGGGGAGAGGGGATGATGGACGCATGGCCAAGCTCGTGGTCAAGCGCAAGCGCTCGATCCATCGTTTCAGGAGGTCGCCATTGCCGACTTCGAAGCCCGTCGAGGTGGAGTCGCCGCCGGTGGAGTTGTGGGCCTACGCGGTCGAGCGTTATCCGGAGCGCCGGATCGAGATCGTCGACGGCCGGGTGGTGATCAAAGCCATGCCCGGCAAGATCCACAACGATGTCGTGTTCCTCCTGGTGATGCTGCTGGGGCCCGCTCTCATGGAACGGGGCCTGCGCTCCTGGGGGGACATCACCCTGTTCTTCGGCGTCCATGAGGACCGTTTCCGTCCGGACCTGACGGTCGTACCGCGTGACCCGCGGATGTGGAGCGATGACCACGTCCATGCGGACGAGGTGCTGATGGTCGTGGAGGTCGTCTCGCCCAGCAGCGTTCAGGACGACCACGAGTACAAGCCGGGGCGGTGCGCCAAGGGCAAGGTTCCGCTCTACCTCGTGATCGATCCTGCTCAGGAGATCGTGCGGTTGCTCAGTCAGCCGACCGAGGACGGCTATGACGACGAAGTGAAGGTTCCTCTCGGAGAGAAGCTCTCCCTGCCTGCGCCGTTCGATCTGGTTCTGGACACCGCCCGCCTTCTGGTCTGAGGTCTGGTCCAGGCTCCGCCGACTCCTGCTCTGAAGTCTGATCCTGGACTCCGCCCGACTCGCCTTGATCGACGGAGGCTCCTGTCTGATTCGCTCCATGTTGTCAGGTGTCGCCTGCCGTTCGGCGCCCGGGCGTACATGTCCTCGGTCCGAGGCTCCCCAGTGTCGGCCGACGGCTCTTTTCGCACGCGTACGCCCGCCCCGGCCGAAGATCCACGAGCGGCCGTATGAGCTTGACGTAGACCGCCCGAAATAGCGGGCGGTATACGTCATTTGTTACATGCCGGCTGTGATGGCCGGACGCCGGTCGCCAGAGCCCGGCGAATTAGGCCTTGTGGCTGGTCGTGCGCGGAGCTACGATCCCCACAACTCTTAGGAAACTTTATTAAAAGAATCCTACACTCCGCCCCCCGACGACACCCTTCGACTCCTGTCAGAAGCGTTCTCCGCCCGCATTCCGCACCACACGCCGCCGATCCGAGGAACCTCCCCACTCGATCAGAGGCCGTGCCATGACGACCGCGCTCACCCCGGCGCGTTCCGGTGCGTCCCTCCTGTTCACGTTCAGGGAGATGATCCCGGGCCGACGCGGGCGCACCGGCGCGCTCCGCGGACGCGCCGACGTCGCGCGGCCACGCCACACGCGTTCCACGATCCTCGCCTCGCACACGGGATGACGCCCATGAAGAAACTGATCACCATCGGCGCGGCCATGCTGCTCGCCGCCGCCGGCTTCCTCTCCACGTCAGGTACGGCGTACGCCGACAACATCGCCGTGAATCCCGGGTTCGAGTCGGGACTGTCCGGCTGGACCTGCTCGGCCACGTCGGGAGCGCAGGCGGTTTCCACCCCTGTGCATGGCGGGTCGAAGGCGCTGTCCGCTTCTCCAGCGGGTAGTGACACGGCCCGCTGCGAGCAGTCGATCGGGGTCAAGCCGTCCACGGCGTACACACTGTCGGCGTGGGTGCGGGGGAACTACGTGTTCCTCGGCGCGACGGGCACGGGCGTCAACGTTCAGACCTGGGCGGCGCCGGGTGCGGCGTGGACACAGGTGACCACGTCGTTCACGACCGGATCCTCGACCAGCAGCGTGTCGATCTATGTCAACGGTTGGTACGGCCAGGGCGCGTACTACGCCGACGATGTGGTGCTGGACGGTCCGGGGACCAGTCCGTCCCCGTCAGCAAGTCCGTCCGCCAGTCCGTCCGCCAGTCCGTCCGCCAGTCCTTCGGCGAGCCCGAGCACGTCTCCCACCAGCCCGCCACCCGGTGGCAGGCTGCTGGTGGGCTACCTCCACGCGTCGTTCGCCAACGGATCCGGATATGTCCGGATGGCCGATGTGCCCGCCGAATGGAACGTCATCAACCTGGCCTTCGGTGAGCCCACCTCCGTCACCTCAGGGGACATCCGGTTCACCCGTTGCCCGGTGACCGAATGCCCGACCGTCGAGAGCGACGCCGACTTCATCGCGGCCATCCGGGCCAAGCAGGCGGTGGGCAAGAAGGTCCTCATCTCGATCGGCGGGCAGAACGGCCAGGTCCAGCTGACCACCACGGCCGCCCGCGACGCCTTCGTCCGTTCCGTCGCCGCGATCATCGACAAGTACGGCCTGGACGGCCTCGACATCGACTTCGAGGGTCACTCGTTGTCGCTCAACTCGGGCGACAACGACTTCAGGAACCCGACCACGCCCGTGATCGTCAACCTGATCTCGGCCCTCAAGACCCTCAAGGCCAGGTACGGCTCGGGCTTCGTCCTGACGATGGCGCCCGAGACCTTCTTCGTCCAGCTCGGCTACCAGTTCTACGGCCCGGGGCCGAACGGCGCCGCGGACGCCCGCTCCGGCGCGTACCTCCCGGTGATCTACGCCATGCGGGACGACCTGACCCTGCTGCACGTACAGGACTACAACTCGGGGCCGATCATGGGCCTCGACGGCCAGTACCACACGATGGGCGTGGCCGACTTCCACGTCGCGATGACCGACATGCTGCTCACCGGCTTCCCCGTGGCCGGTGGCACCACCTTCCCCGCGCTCCGTCCCGACCAGGTGGCGATCGGCCTACCGGCCGCGCCCTACGCCGGGAACGGCTTCACCACGGTCGCCGAGGTCCAGAAGGCGTTCGGCTGCCTGGCGAAGGGGACCGGCTGCGGTTCCTACCGGCCGCACGGCGTCTTCTCCGGCCTACGTGGCCTGATGACGTGGTCCGTCAACTGGGACAAGTACAACGGCTACGAGTTCTCTCGCAGCCATCGGGCGTACCTCGACGCGCTCTGATGATCCCCACCCCCCACCATCCTTGCGAGGAACGATGAGATTCCGATCAAGCATGCGCGTCAGAGCCGCGGTCGCGGCCGTCGCGCTCGCCCTCGTCGGCGGCGTCATCGCCGCGGCGCCCGCGGACGCGGCGTCGGCCACCGCCGTGTTCACCAAGACCCAGGACTGGGGAACCGGTTTCGAGGGCAAGTACGTGATCACCAACGGCACGTCCTCCTCGATCAGCGGCTGGAAGGTCGAGTTCGACCTGCCCGCCGGCTCCACCGTCGGCTCGTTCTGGGACGCCGCGATGACGCGGAACGGCCAGCACTTCACGTTCACGAACGTCGGCTGGAACGGCACGATCCCGGCCGGCGGCACGGCGAGCTTTGGCTTCAACGGCAGTCCGGGCGGCGCGGGGTCCACCCCTTCGAACTGCCTGCTGAACGGCGCGTCCTGCGGCGGCGGCACCTCCAGCCCCTCCCCGTCCCCGTCCGCGGGCGCTCCCGGCACGCCCGGCACGCCCACGGTGACCGGCGGCACGAACGCGTCGATCTCGCTGTCCTGGTCCGCGTCGAGCGGCACGGTGACGGGCTATCGCGTCTACGAGGGCGGTACGCAGGTCGCCCAGGTCACCGGTACGTCCACCACGATCTCCGGCCTGTCCGCCTGTTCCTCGCACACCTACACCGTCAGGGCGTACAACGCGAACGGCGAGTCGGCCGCGAGCGGGGCGGCGACCGGGACCACGACGGGCTGCTCGACCAGTGGAAAGCTCCCCGGCGCGCCGTACCTCTACGAAGGCTGGGGCAATCCGCCGAGCCCGACCACGGTCATGAACGCCACCGGCGTCAAGGCGTTCACGATGGCGTTCATGTTGTCCGGGGGAGGCTGCACGCCCGCCTGGGACGGGCAGCGCCCGCTGACCGGAGGCGTCGACGCGCAGGCGATCTCGCAGATCAAGGCCGCCGGCGGCAACGTACAGATCTCCTTCGGCGGCTGGCAGGGCAACAAGCTCGGCCCGAACTGCTCGTCGTCGGCGGCATACGCCTCCGCGGTGCAGCAGGTCATCAACGCCTACGCCCCCGCGGCGGTGGACTTCGACATCGAGAACACCGACGAGTTCGAGAACACGACGGTGCAGGACCGCATCCTCGGCGCCCTCAAGATCGTCAAGCAGAACAACCCGAACGTCAAGGTCGTCGTCACCTTCGGGACCAGCACCACCGGGCCGACGTACTACGGCACGCGGCTGATCAGCCAGGCGAAGGCGCTCGGCGTCGACATCGACAATTACACGATCATGCCGTTCGACTTCGGCGGCGGCGCGAACATGTACCAGAACACCGTCAACGCCGCCGAGGGCCTGAAGAACGCGCTGAAGTCCGCCAACGGCTGGACCGACGCGCAGGCCTACGCCCACATGGGCATCTCCGGCATGAACGGCCTGTCCGACCAGCAGGAGCTGACCTCGGTGGCGACCTGGACCCAGATCCGTGACTGGGCCAATTCCAAGGGGCTCGGCCGGCTGGCCTTCTGGTCCGTCAACCGTGACCGCGGCTGCCCCGGCGGCGGTGTGGCGGAGAACTGCAGCGGTATCGCTCAGGCGGACTGGGAGTTCACCAAGGTGACCGCGGGATTCTGACCGAACGCGGTACGGCGACCGGCACGGTAGGCGGCCCAGCGCCCCACATCGTGCCGGTCGCTCCGCGACGGCGACAGGAAACCGATCACCATGCCGACGAAGGTCGCGACTCCGAGCACGATCCACAACCGCAATTTCATGACTTCTCCCCGATATCACTTTCCGCATCCGTGACGCGACACTCTGTCGCGGAAATCCCCGAAATCTTCCTTCCCCAAGTGGCCGACAGAGCCACCCATCGGGCAGTCTTGGGACCGTTATGGATTACGCGATTCCCACGGGCCTCGTTCTCGTCTCCGGTGTGCTCCTTGCTCTGCTCGCACAACGGAAGGGATGGAAACCGTCGCTCACCGTCACCCTGGCGATCGGCATCGGCTTCCGCGTCCTGATCATGGTGCTGTCGGCCAAGGACAGCTGGCAGCCGATCGACTTCGTGAACAGCTTCCGCCCGGCGGGCGAGGCGATCCTGAACCACCGCGATCCGGTGCTGGAGAGCAACGGCGGCTGGCACTTCCTCCCGACGATCCCGTACGTGTACGGGCTGTTGCTCTGGTTCGGCATCCCCTGGGAGGTCGCGGGCCGGCTGGTCACGGTCGTCTCCGACATCGTGCTGATCCCGCTCGTGGGCAAGCTGGCGGGTGGGGCGACCGAGAGACTCCGCGCGTTCCAGTACGCCTGCAACCCTCTCGCGGTCCTCGTCGCCTCCGTGCACGGCCAGGTCGAGCCGGTCTCGCTGGTGTTCGCCGTCGCGGCGTACGTCGTGGCCCGAGGCCCGAACGGCTGGACGCTCCCCGCCCCCCTGCCGTGGACGCGGCCGGCCGACTTCCTGGGCCGCCTCATCCATCCGACGGACGCGGACCGGGCGGCGACCGGGCGCGCCGTCTGGGCGGGCGTGCTCATGGGGATGGCGCTCTGCGCGAAGAGCTGGCCGGTGATCCTGGTGCCGGGGATGCTGATGCTCCTGCCCGGGCTGCGTTCCCGCGTGGTCTCCCTCATCGCCGTCGGCGTCCCCCCGGTGTTGTTCCTGCTCACTCTGCCGATCGGCGGGTGGACCGCGTGGAACCAGCTTCCCGAGGTGCTCAAGACGATCGGTCTGCGCCCGAGCGACGTCCGGCCGATCACGGGTGACTGGGGCTGGACGGCGGTGCTCAACGGTGGCGACTGGGTGCTCAGCCCGACCTCGCTCAAAATCGGCCAGTACCTCATCTACGCGTCTCTCGTGGCCTGCGTGATCTGGTGGCGCAAGGCCGACCCGATCGACGTCACCATCGCGATCGTGCTGGCTTTCATGATCTTCACGCCGAGGCTCGGGGCGCAGTACCTCATGTGGTTCATGCCGTTCCTCGTCGCGCGGCCCACCCGCTGGGCCTGGCCGGTGATCATCGGCAGCACCCTCTGGGCGGCCGTCGGGTATCTCGTGCTCACCCAGTTCACCGGCGCCGAGTGGGGCGAGTTGCACGCTCCATGGGCGATCAGCTCCATAGTGCTGTTCCCGCTGCTCATCGCGGGGATGCCGTGGCGCCGGCGCGTCGCGATGGAGGGAAGGCTCGCGTGACGGCGCGGCCCGGGGTCACGGCCGCTCAGGAGGGTCGGACGTCACCCTGATCGTCAGGCCGTCACCTGACGATCAGCCGGATCAGGTGCCCGTGGCTCTTGAACCCGGGCGGATCGCCGTCCAGCACCCCGGTGACGCAGTCGAACACGCCGGGCTCGCTCTGCCGTACGAAGAAGACCGTCTCGGCGATCGAGGAGAGCAGGCGGATCGCGTCACGGTGGACGTCAACGCCCTCCCGGTCACCGGCCAGCGAGACCGTGACCTCGTAGACGCCGTCCTGGAGGAGCCGCTGGCTGGTGAGCAGCCACTCGGAACCGCAGGCCCGGCGCAGGTGCGGGAGCAGATGGACCTCGGGTTCCTCGGTGACCCAGCCATCCCGTCTCATGCAGTCCATCAGCAGTTGGACCTGCGGATCCATGGCCGAGCCGTTCGCGATCCCGGTCTGCCGCTCGTCGATGTCCCATCGCCGCATGGTTCGACCATACGCGTCGCCGGTGCGGCGCCTGTGTGGCCCCGCCGTACGTCCGGCGAGGTCAGGCGGCGGAGCCCGGAGACCCGTCGTCCGAGGGCAACCGTCCGGACACCAGGGAGGCCGCCCACTTGCCGTTGGGGTCGCTGTCGACGAGCAACGCGCGTACGAGCAGGCTGAGCGGGATCGCCAGCAGGGCGCCCAGCGGTCCGAGCACCCAGGTCCAGACGATCAGCGACAGGAACGTCATCGTGGTGGACAGGCCGACCGCGTCTCCCAGGAACTTCGGCTGGATGAAGGACTGGATCACCACGTTGATCGCGATGTAGGCGACGATCACCAGGACCATCGTCTTCGGGCCGCCTGAGAGCAGCCCCAGCAGGGCGGGCGGGATCAGCCCCAGGATGAATCCGATGTTCGGTACGTAGTTCGTGATCAGCGCGAAGACTCCCCAGAGCAGGGGAAGCGGCACGCTCAAGGCGTACAGCGCCACGATGTCCAAGGCCGAGCAGATAGCCCCGAAGATCGTCGAGACGATGAGGTAACGCCGTGTCTTGTGCGTGAACGTGGTGAACGCGTTCACCAGGGCCGGGCGCTCCGCACGGGCGGCCGTCAGGATCCGCGAGTAGATCGGAGCGTCCAGGCTCATGGCGAGGAGCATGACCACGATGAGGAAGAGGAGCGAGAACACGCCGAGCAGGCCCGAGAGCACGCTCTGGGCCAGCTCGATCAGCTTGCCGGGATCGAAGGAGGCCAGGGCCTTGTTGATCTGTTCGCTGCCGTAGCCGAGCGACGCGGCCCACTTCTGGAGATTGGCGATGAGCTCGTTGAACTGGTTGGCGTACGTCGGCGTGAGGATGGCCAACTGGGCCGCCGCGAAGCTGAGAACGGCGACCATGCCGAGGAGGACCACCAGCAGGACCAGCAACGGGGCTGCGACGAGCACCCACACGGGGGCATTGCGGCGGTAGAGCCAGTCGCGGAGCGGAGAGACGGCGATCACGAGGGTCAGCGCGAGGACCACCGGCCCGACGATCGACTGGACTGCCTGAATGCCGGCCAGAACGATGACGGCGGCAGCCGTGCAGACCAGAACGATCAGGGCACGAGGTAACCGCTGTTCAGCCACCACCTGTTTCTACCTGATCCACAAGGAAAGATCGATCAGTGCCCCTGTCCGCAGGTTCCTCCCGGCAGGTACGGCTGTCGCACGACCTGCCCCGGCGTTTCGCGGCTCGATCACTCTGAGCGAGCTGTTAATCTTGTCCAGTCGGCGCAGCCCGGCGCCTTCCCTCCCCTTCCGCTTGGCGGTTCAGGCATGGGACGGCGTGGGCTAAACTCGACAAGCCTCCTCAAACGATCAGTTTCTGGTAGTTGGTTCGCGAAGCGGACAGGAACCTGGTAAGTTAGAGGGGTTGCCCCGGAGACGGGGCGGCTGCGATTCCTCTCGGGTTGCAGGGTTCGGGTCAAGTGTTCCGAAATGGGACGGTTTGACACGGATCGGGCGGCCTGAAAGAATAGCGAAGGTAAGAACAAAACAAAACGAAGCGTAAACGCCCCGGAGCGGATGGCTCGGTTTCGAGTCTGAGGTGATGGTGGTCGCGTCCGTTTCTTGAGAACTCAACAGTGTGCTAAAAGCCAGTGCATGATGCACAACCCCGTCCTATCCTGCGC
>BBYL01000025.1:0-19526 GCA_001570385.1 Microtetraspora glauca
TGGACGACGAGTGAGCTGCGGGAGAAGATCAAGAAACTGTTGATCGCCGCCGACCCGACCTGGGCGCGCCGTAAGTATGAGCGGGCTGTTCACCAGCGGCGGGTGATCGGGGTACGGCATGCCGACGGCTCGGCGAGCATCACCGGCCAGCAGTTGCCGGTGGATCAGGCGGCGGCCGCGATCGCCCGGGTGGATGCCATCGCGGTGCGGGCGAAGAAGACCGGCCTGCACGCCCCGATCGACCAGGTGCGGGCGGATGTGTTCCTGGGCCTGCTGGACGGCAGCATGTCCGGCCTGAACGACGATCAGATCATCGCCGTCCTGTTCGACAACGCCGCCCGCACACGGGCTGGTGACGAGGACGACTACGACGACCAGCTCTCCGACAGCCCCTTCGACGTCACCGACCTCGACGACAGCATCGACATCCATGACGGGGACGGCGCCGACCGGGACGACGAGAACACCCGGCACTCCGACGGCCTCCACGACGTCCAGCACGTCAACGGCGAGAAGGACGGCGACGTTGACGACACCGTCACCGGAGCGGGCCCTTACGGCTCTGCCGATCACGGCGACGGCACCGACCCCTATGACGCGTCCGACGCTGGCGGCGGCCGGGCTGACGACACCGACGTAAGCGCGGCCCCCTCCGCTCCATCCGATCACGGCGACGGCATCGATACGTGTGACCCGGACGGCTCTGGTGATGACGAGGCTGCCCACACCGACACAAGCGCGACCCTCGCCAATCACGCCGACCATGGCAACCGCATCGGTGTGTTTGACGCGTGCGGCGCCGGTGGCGGCGACCTCAGCCCCAATGCGAGCCTCAGAGATCCCCTCGGGGGTAGCGACGCCCCTGATTTCGAGGCGAGTGCCCACAGTCCCGTCCACAACGGCAGCGACGTCTGCCCCCCCGAGCCCCGCGACAGCGACCCTGACGCGGGTCCGCCCGCCCCCGGCCCCGGACCCGACCCCGGTCCTG
Organism: Microtetraspora glauca; assembly: GCA_001570385.1. Classification (GTDB taxonomy): domain Bacteria; phylum Actinomycetota; class Actinomycetes; order Streptosporangiales; family Streptosporangiaceae; genus Microtetraspora; species Microtetraspora glauca. Next base: position 989 of record BBYL01000025.1, read on the forward strand.
GCGCTGGTCCCGGGCCTCTTGATGGCGACCCTGCTGGTCGCGCCCCGGGGTCCGGTCCCGATCCTGGTCGTGATCCTGGTCCTGGTCCTGGCGATGGTGGCCCCGCCGACCCCGCCCCGGGGTCCGATCCCGACCCCGATCCTGGTCCTGGGGGTCCCGCCGGTCCCGCCCCAGGGTCCGGTTCCGATGCTGGCCCCGGCTCTGGGGTCGAGTCCAACGCTGCCCCTGCTTCTGGGACCGGTAGCAGCAACCTGCAGACGGGCCTGGCAGGCGCGGGCACCATGACAGGAAGCACGGAGAACGAGAACGGGACTGCGGTCGGAGTAGCCGGCGCGGTGGGGGTGGTCGGGTTCGCGGCCGGTGAGCTACGGGTCCAGGTCTCCACCCTGATGCACCTGGACGACCTGCCCGCCGAACTCGCCGGATGGGGACCCATCCACGCCCAGCTGGCACGCCGGCTCGCCAAACGTCAGATCGGCGGCGAGTGGCGGTTCGCCATCTGCGACGAACAAGGACAGCTCCTGCACGCCGGGATCACCCGACGCCGCCCCACAGGATGGCCCCGCCACCCCGCACCCGACCCTGCGCACGGTCTCGGTCTCGGTCTCGGTCTCACACCCGGCCTACCCTCCCAACCCCTCGCGGGTGACAACCGGGATGGGAGCGATCCGGCGGGCACGGCCAGGGTAGGGATGACGCCTGCCCGCACACCGGCTGCCGGGCAGGAAGACGGCGACCGGCCGGGCGAGGCTCTTCGCGCGAGGCCGACCTCGGTTCGCCGTCGCGGGATCGTCGAGCTCCAGCTTCCGCTGGCGTTGCTGCGCGAGCTGCACGCCGACCTCTACGCCCAGGGCGGCTGGGCCGGTGTGATCGCCGACATCATGCGTCAATACGACGAGGTGACCGAGAAGGTTTCCATTCCCAGCGACGAACCCGCTGAGAAGTCCTCCCAGCCTGGCGACGACAACGGACACGGTGGCAACGGACACGGTGGCGACGGACATGGTGGCAACGGTCATGGTGGCAACGGTCATGGTGGCAACAGTCGTGGTGGTGGCGCGGATATCGCCGATCCAGGTTTCGAAGGCCGCGCCATCGCGGACTTCGGCGCCGGCCAGTCTGCTGAGGCCGGCTCGGGCGGCCCTGCGGCCGACCACAGGCAGGATCCGGCCACCGGCCGCGACACGACTGCCAGGGATGAGCGGCGGCGGTTCCCCAAAACCCGGCTGCGGCGACAGATCGAGATCCGCGACAGAGTCTGCTCCCACCCCGGATGCCGAGCACCTGCGACCCGGTCGGAGATGGACCACACCCGCCAATACGCGAACGGCGGCCCCACCACCGAACACAACCTCGCCGCCGCATGCGCACACGACCACGACCTACGCGACAACGGCTGGCAGGTCATCCAGACCAGCCCCGGGCACCTGACCTGGATCAGCCGGACCGGCCACACCTACCCCGTGCAGCCGCCACCGATCATCGAATCCCTACCCGAGCCGTTCGCACCCAACGGCTGGACCACCCGCGGGGCGGACACCACCGGCATCCAGCAGGCGGGCGGCTCCGCAGCGGACACACGGCGGCGTCCCGGCTGCGGCGGCCAACCTCGAGCGGACTCCGCCGGCGCCCCGGCGGCCGAACCCGCTCGCCCGCTCCAGAACCGCGACCAGCACGTCATCGCCGTGGGCGGCGCGAAGGGCGACCACCTCGATCGGGTCAGCGGCCGGCCGGGTGCCGCCGGAGACGGCCACAGCACACACCGCCACAGCACACACCGCCACAGCACACACCGCCACCGCACACACCGCCACAGCGCACATAGGCCGAACAGGACAGGCCTCGCGGTGAGTGGGTACGGCGCGGGCAGCATCGCCGATCCGGCCAACGACGAACCCCCATTCCTGCCGACCTGGAACTACGAACCCGCCTGGTGGGAACAGCCCGTACGAGATCGAGCAGAACGGGCCGAAGCCGAGACACCACCTGTTCCGCTATCCGACCCGGCGGACGATATCCCACCCTTCTAGGGCGAAAGTGGATCAAGGGGCTCGGTGCGCGGCGTGGCATGTGTCGTGTGATGCTGGCGTAATGACTGATCGACGCGAGGTGGTCATCGTCCGCTGGCCAGGTCGGAGCCCTTCGACCGCTGAAGGCGGGCTGGTCGAGTTGCTGGCGGCCTACCATCTGCGGACGGAGGCAGAGAAGGGCGAAGCTGTTACCGATGTGGACGGGTTGCCGGACCGTTACAAGGCGGAGGTCCTGGACCCACGAGCCGCGTTCGTCGATGATGCGGTGCTGGTGGCGATGAGCGGCGATACCGCCGTGGGCTGCCTGGTGGTGACCGCCCCCGTCGGGGGACGGTCAGAGATCAAGAGGCTTTGGACGGCCCCGGCATATCGCGGCCAGGGCATCGGGTCCGGCCTGGTCGGCGCCGCGCTTGCGCATTGCGCGGACAGCGGCGTCCGCACGGTGAGGCTGTCGGTGTGGGAATGGCGGGCAGATGCCGTCACCCTGTACGAGCGGCTCGGTTTCACCGTCACCGATTCATGGGACGAGCGGGATCAGCTGGTGTGCATGGAGCGCACGGTGTGAGTCATCACGGTTCTTGTGATCAGCAGAAAGCGGGGACTCGCGAGTACCCATCCGTTCATAGTGACATCTGGGGACCCGCCGGTCCGGTTCCGGACGGGGTGCTTGACGCTTGCCGCGCCCGCGGTGCCCTGGTGGGTGAGGACGATCGCCGCGGGCCGGGGACGTACCGGAGGCGGCGTCAGCGCGAGAACCGGTAACGCAGGAGGAGGCCCATACGGCGGATCGGGGGGATCAGTTTCATGATCCGGCAGGCGATCCGGTAGTGCGGTGGCAGCCGGTCGATCCAGGGCAGGTCCACGGCGGCCAGTTCGGTGAGCAGGGTGAACCGTGGATCCCAGCTCTCCAGCCGGCGGGGGTCGTCGAGGCCCCAGGTGAGGGTGGCGCCGGCGGCGCGTAGGGCACGGTTGAACCGCTGGGCCCGTATGCCGAGCGGGCTCACCGCGTCGAAGACGAACTGGCCGCGGGGGAAGCGGTCGATGATCCGGTGGACGAGCGCCTCCATGGTGGGGGCCGTCAGATACATCGTGAGCCCCTCGGCCACGACCAGCGTGGGGCGGTCCCCGGGGATCTCGGCCGTCCATTCCGGGTCGGTCACCGAGGAGCCGATCAGCCGACAGCCGGCGCGTTCGGGATACAGGCGGCGGCGCAGCTCGACGACCTCGGGATAGTCCACATCGAACCACCGGACGCCGGCGGGAGGGGCGACCCGGAAGACCCGGCCGTCGAGGCCGCAGCCCAGATGCACGACGGTGGCGTCGGGGTGGGCGGCGAGGAACTGGGCGGTCCACTCGTCGAACTGCCTTCCCCGCATGGCGACGCCGGTCGCCTCACCCCGGCTCAGGTGGAAGCGCGTGAAGTCGTACGCGATGCGGCGGACCGTCTCCTCCGCCATCGTGTCCCCGAGGACGGGGTGGTCCGAGCGGCTGTCGAGCGCTCTGCCGTACAGGGTGGCGAGGAGGGTCTGCCGTGCGCCGGTGAAGGCGACCTTCTCGGTGGTCACCCGCGCGTGATACCCGGGACGGGCGCATTGACGCGATCCCGGGCGGGGCGTCCCGGAACCGGTTTCCGAGGGTCGGCACGACGGGTCGGCGCCCGGGGCCGCGTCCTATTGTTGGCGCATGAGCAAACACTTTGACGTGGTCGTGCTGGGCGCCGGCCCAGGGGGATATGTCGCTGCCATCCGCGCGGCCCAGCTCGGGCTCAAGACGGCTGTGATCGAGGAACGCTACTGGGGTGGCGTCTGCCTCAACGTCGGATGCATTCCGTCCAAGGCGCTGCTGCGCAACGCCGAGCTGGTGCACCTGTTCGCCAACGAGGCGAAGACGTACGGCATCCGCGTGGACGGCCAGGTCGGGTTCGACTACGGGGTGGCCTACGAGCGCAGCCGCAAGGTCGCGGACGGCCGGGTCAAGGGCGTCCACTACCTGATGAAGAAGAACTCGATCACCCAGTTCGAGGGCCGTGGCCACTTCACCGACGCCCACACCCTGCAGGTGGCGTTGAACGACGGCGGTTCGGAGACGGTGACGTTCGGCTCCTGCATCATCGCGGCGGGCGCGACGCCGAGGCTGCTGCCGGGGACGTCCCTGAGCGAGCGGGTCGTGACGTACGAGGAGCAGATCCTCAGCGACAAGCTGCCGGGCAGCATCGTGATCGCCGGGGCGGGGGCGATCGGCGTGGAGTTCGGCTACGTGCTGAACAGCTACGGCGTGGACGTGACGATCGTGGAGTTCTTCGACCGGATGGTCCCGCTCGAGGACGCGGAGGTGTCGGCCGAGCTGGCGCGGCGCTACCGGAGGCTCGGCGTCAACGTCCTCACCTCCACGAGGGTCGAGGGCATCGACGACACCGGCGAGAAGGTCCGCGTGACGGTGTCACACGAGGGCAGGCAGCAGGTCCTGGAGACCGACAAGGTGCTCCAGGCCATCGGCTTCCAGCCGAACGTCACGGGATACGGCCTGGAGAACACCGGCGTACGGGTGACCGACCGGGGCGCCATCGACGTGGACGGCCGGTGCCGCACCAGCGTCCCGCACATCTACGCGATCGGCGACGTCACGGCGAAGCTGATGCTCGCGCACGCGGCGGAGGCCATGGGCGTCGTCGCCGCCGAGACGATCGCGGACGCGGAGACCATGGAGCTGGACTACGTCATGATCCCCCGGGCGACGTACTGCCAGCCGCAGATCGCGAGCTTCGGCTGGACCGAGGCGCAGGCGCGCGAGCAGGGCTTCGACGTCAAGGTGGCGAAGTTCCCCTTCAGCGCGAACGGCAAGGCACACGGCCTCGGCGACACGGTCGGCTTCGTCAAGATCCTCAGTGACGCGACGTACGGCGAGTTGCTCGGAGCGCACCTGATCGGGCCCGATGTCACGGAACTCCTGCCGGAGCTGACCCTGGCGCAGCAGTGGGATCTGACCGTCAACGAGGTGGCGCGCAACGTGCACGCGCACCCGACGCTGGGCGAGGCCGTCAAGGAGGCGATCCACGGCCTGGCCGGACACATGATCAACATGTGAGCCACGGGAGCGTGCGGCCCTGACCTGACACCGGGCCTGGCGGGTCAGGGGGCGTCCCGGTCGCGTTCGGCGAGCAGCCGCGCGGTCTCGTCCGACACCTCGGTGGCGAGGATCGCCGACACGACGTCGATCAGGTGGCTGGTGAAGAGCCGGTCGTCCCTGCCCTCGGGGCCGCCCGCGCGCCGGGCCAGCTCGACGTACGCCACCCGGATCGCCATGAAGCGCTGGTGCAGGCGCCGTACGGCGGTCTCGGGGAGCAGCGGGGCGACGAGCCCGCGCCAGCGGTTGACGCTCTGCGCGGGATCGTCCCGGATCCCGCCGAGCGCGGGCAGGTGGGTGCGGTGGACGAGCTGTTCCATGATCCGCAGGTAGGCCCGGCCGCCGTCGGGGTCGGCCAGCTTCGCGGCCAGGGGCCGGACGAGGGCGGCGGCCAACGCGCGCCGGGCCGCGCCGTCGGGAAGGTGCCCACCGGACTCGTACGCGTCGAGCAGCCGGTGGCGGTGCGCCTCGATCGCGGGATGGTGCTTGGCGAGGACCGCGCCCAGCAGGCCCTGGCGGTCCCCGAAGTGGTACTGCAGGGCCGTCGAGTTGCGCTGCCCGGCGGCGGCGTTGATCTCGCGCAGCGACACGCCCTCGATGCCCCGTTCGGCGAACAGGCGCTCGGCGGCCTCGACCAGGCTCCTGCAGGTGGCCTCCGGGTTGGGCGGCATGGGCCCGGTTCCTCCCTTGTCGACGGATGGATCACTCGTTATCGTAATCAGGCACTTGCCTGAAATGGGGGTCCGATGGCCATCGATTTCACGCTCGCTCCCGAACATGAGGAGATCCGCCGCCGCGTACGGACCTTCGTGCGGGACACGATCGTCCCGGCGACCGAGGGCCTCGACCCGGGCGGGCGGCGCGACGAGTACCTCCGCGTCATCTTCGGGCTGCGCGAGCGGGCGAGAGCCGAGGGGCTGTGGCTGCCGCACATGCCGAAGGAGTGGGGCGGGATGGGGCTCGGCCACGTCGAGCTGGCCATGGTGCAGTCCGAGGCGGCCAAGACCCGGCTCGGGCCGTGGGTGCTCAACTGCGCCGCGCCCGACGAGGGCAACATGCACACCCTGCTGCACTGGGGGAGCGAGGAGCAGAAGGAGCGATATCTGCGGCCGCTGCTCGCCGGCACCGTGATGTCGTGCTTCGCGATGACCGAGCCCGAGGTGGCCGGTTCCGATCCCACGCTCATCCGTACGAACGCCGTCAGGGACGGCGACGAATGGATCATCAACGGGCACAAGTGGTTCATCTCCAACGCGCGCCGGGCGAGCTTCGCCATCCTCATCGCGCGGACCGAGCCCGACGTGCCCGAAGGCGTCCGAGGGGCGACCACGGCCTTCCTCGTCGACCTCCCCCAGGAGGGGTGGCAGGACGTCCGCGAGATCGAGACCATGCACGGCTCGACCGGTCACAGCGAGATCGTCATCACCGACCTGCGGGTGCCCGACGGGCAGATCCTCGGCGGGCGCGGCAACGGGCACAGGCTCGGGCAGTACCGCCTCGGCCCGGCCCGGCTGGCGCACTGCATGCGCTGGATCTCCCAGGCGGAGACGGCGCTGGACATGATGGTGGATCGGGCGGTGAACCGCTACAGCCATGGCTCGACGCTGGCCGAGAAGCAGGGCGTCCAGTGGCTGATCGCCGACTCCGCCATGGAGTTGTACCAGTGCAAGCTCATGGTGCTGCACGCCGCATCGAAGATCGACAAGGGTGAGGACTTCCGCACCGAGGTGTCGATGGCCAAGCACTTCGTGGCGGGCAGTCTGGGCCGCATCATCGACCGGGCGATCCAGGTGCACGGCGCGCTCGGCTACTCGACGGACACCCCGCTCGCCCACATGTTCCAGCAGGCGCGCTGGGCCCGCTTCGCGGACGGAGCCGACGAGATCCACCGGATGCGCATCGCCGAGCGGACGATCGCGGCCTACCGCGACACCGGCTCGACCAGCGCCGCGACAGGAGGGCTGCCGCTGTGACGTACCGAACCGAGGGCACGGTCGCTCTGATCACCGGGGGTGCGGGCGGCATCGGCGCCGCGGTGGCCCGCCGGCTGGCGGGGGACGGGGCGAGGCTCGTCCTCGCCGACGTCGACGACGACGCCGGTACGGCTCTCGCCGCCGAACTCGGCGCGCTGTACACGCACTGCGACGTGTCCCGCCCCGAGGACAACGCGGCCGCGGTGGCCGCCGCGACCGAGCGGTACGGCCGGCTCGACCTCGCCTTCCTCAACGCCGGCGTCGCCTCGGGCTGCGGGCTCGGCGCGGACTTCGACCTGGCGCGCTACCGGAGGGCGATGGGGATCAACCTCGACGGCGTCGTGTTCGGCGTGAACGCCGCGATCCCGGCGCTGGTCGCCTCCGGCGGCGGCACCATCGTGGCGACCGCGAGCATGGCGGGCATCGTGGGCATCCCGCACGACCCCATCTACGCCGCGAACAAGCACGCCGTCGTCGGGCTGGTCCGCTCGCTCGCCGACAACCTCAAGCCGCTCGGCATACGGGTGCAGGCGCTGTGCCCGTCGTTCGCGGACACCGCCATCATCGCGGACAGCCGGTCCATGCTGGAGGAGATAGGATTCCCGATCCTCGACGTGTCCGAGGTCGTGGACACGTTCGTCCGGCTGCTCGACGGCGAGGGGACGGGGGAGTGCTGGTTCGTGATCCCCGGCCGTGAGAGCGAGCCGTTCGGCTTCCGCCGCGCTCCGGGGCCGCGCCCGGCGCGGAAGGACTGATCCCGCCGTGAGTCAGCGCCAGGAGAGCGCGGCCCGGGTGTCCCAGTAGGTCTCCGGGTCCTCGGCCAGCCCGGCGAGCCGCTCGTCGAGCTCCTGGTCCCACTCCACCCCGGTGGCGGTCAGGTTGCTGCGCAACTGCGCCGTCGAGACCGCGCCGCTCAGCACCACCCCTGCCCACGGCCGCGCGAGCACGGCGGCGAGCGCGACCGCGTCCGGCGTGACGCCGCGCTCGCGGGCCGCCTCGGCGAGAGCGGCCGGCGCCGCCCTGGCGGTCAGCCGCCCGTTCGCCACCGCCTCCTTGACGATCACTCCCAGGCCCGCCTCGTGCGCGCGGGCGAGCGCCGCCTCGCAGGAGCGCTCGAACAGGTTCCAGGTGGACTGCACCGTGTCGAAGACCCCGCTCTCGATCGCCCGCGCGATCGTGCGGGCCTGGCGCGGCCCGGTCGTGCTGAGCCCGATCGCGACGTGCTCCGCGCGCAGCGCGTGCAACCGGACGAGCACGTCCTCGTCGTCGAGCACCCCGCTCTCCACGGTCGCGGAGTGGATCTGGTAGAGCGAGAGGTACTCGCCGAGCAGGGCCCGGGTCTGCTCCAACTGGCGGCGCAGCTGCCCCGCCGACAACTCCTTCACCTCGTGGTACCCGGCGTCCATCCGCCATCCGCCGACGTACGCGTAGCCCCACTTCGAGCCGATGGTCGCGGCTCCCGGGGCGATGCCGCGGTCGCGCAGCCACCCGGCGAGGAACTCCTCGGCCAAGCCGTACGAGCGGGCGGTGTCGAAGTAGCGCACGCCCGCCTCCCAGGCCGCGTCGAGCAGGGCCCAGGCCCGATCCCGCATCGCGGGGACGCTCCGGTCCGCGCCGAGATCCTCGGCCCGGCCGAGCGTGATGTACGCGGGACGGCCGACCGCGGCCAGCCCGAGGCCGAGCGGGGTCACCATCAGGCGGGTACGGCCGAGCGGGCGTAGCGCGCGTGCGTCCATGCGGCACAACATAACGCCGCACGCAAACGATCATGACACGCGGCTCCCTCTGCCGACGGGCCGTGTCGCCGGTGTTTCGGCAGCGTGGAGGGGGGAAGGAGGCGTCGTCAACCGCAATCCGGATCGGGAGAACGTGGATGGCTCCATGGCACCTTCGTGATTTGAAAGAGGAAGACCTGGACCAGGTGGTCAGGGTCTGGGAGGACTCCAGGGACACCTCGGCGGATCCAATAGTGACGCTGTCGGAGGGGATCGGCGCGGTCGGGCGCGGCGCGCCCGGTGTCGTCGCGGTCGTCGGCGCCCAGATCGTCGGGGTGGCCGTCTCCTCGGCGAACGAGGACCGGGCCTGGGTGCTGAAGCTCGCCATCGCCAGGGAATGGCGGCACCGGGGCATCGGCTCGGCCCTGCTGTCGGCGGTCGAGGAACGCCTGGCCCGGCTCGGCGTGCGCCGCATCGGCGCGCTGCTGCCGGAGCACGAGGTGGGGGAGAACGCCTTCATCAACTCCGGGTACGCCCACCGGCCCGACATCAGCTATTTCGAGAAGCAGCTGCCGCTGGCCAGGGCCGAGGTCACGATCCTCGACCAGCTCGGCGGTGCCGTACCGGGGCCGCGCCTGTGGGACAGGATCGCGGGCATGGAGGCGGAGAAGGCGCTGATCGAGCGCCGCCTGGTCATGCCGCTCGAACACCGGGACGTCGCCGCGCACTACGGGCTTGAGCCGCCTCGCGCGGTCATCCTGTTCGGCCCGCCCGGCACCGGCAAGACGACCTTCGCCAGGGCGGTCGCCTCGCGGCTGCGGTGGCCGTTCGTCGAGGTCTTCCCGTACCAGCTGGCCGGGGATCCGCTGGGTGTGGCAGGTGGACTGCGGCAGCTCTTCTCGCAGGTCGAACATCTGGAGCAGGTGGTCCTGTTCTTCGACGAGGCGGAGGAGATCGCCTCGGAGCGGCGCGATCCGAGCTCGCTCGCCCACCGGGTCACCAACGAGCTGCTCAAGCTCATCCCGGTCTTCCGGCAGCGGGACCGGCGGCTGCTGATCTGCGCGACCAACGCCATCGGCAGCCTCGACTCGGCGTTCCTGCGGCCGGGCCGGTTCGACTACCTGATCCCCGTCGGCCCGCCGGACGCGGCCGCGCGCCGGGCCATCTGGGCGCGCTACATCGGCCCGGACCGCCTGGCGCAGGTGGATCTCGACGTGCTGGTGGAGGCGAGCGACCGGTTCACGCCCGCCGACATCGACTACGCGGCGCGTACGGCGGCGCAGACCGCGTTCGAACGGCACCTCGCGCAGGGGTACGACCCGCGGCCTGCCCGGCTCACCGACGACTACCTGGACGCGATCGGGAGCACCCGCGGCACCCTGACGGACGAGGACATCGACGCGTTCGACCGCGACCTCAGGATCGCGGCTCGGGTATAGCGGCGGGGGTCACCGCGGGGGTCACCGCGGGGAAGAGGCGCGCGGCGTTGTGGTGGCAGGCGGCGCGCAGCCAGTCGTCCCCGAGCCCGAGCCCGGCGAGGGCCTCCAGGGCCTCCGCGTACGGATAGGGGATGTTGGGGAAGTCACTGCCGAACAGGATGCGGTCCTGGAGATCGAGCAGCCGGGGCAGCTCCGCCTTCGGGAACGGCGTGGCCTCCTCGGTGAACCCGGTGAAGGCCATCGTGGTGTCCAGGTGGACGTACGGATGGCGGGCGGCCAGGTCGAGGAACTCGGCGTACTCCGGCAGACCCATGTGAGCGACGATCAGCCGCAGCCGGGGATGCCGGGCGAGCACGGCGCCGATCGGGCCCGGCCCGGTGTGCCGTCCCGGCGCGGGCCCCGAGCCGCAGTGCGCCACGACGGGGACTCCGGACTCCGCGAGCACGCCCCAGACGTCGTCGAGGAGCGGGTCGCGCGGGTCGTAGGCCCCCACCTGGAGGTGCGCCTTGAACACCCGGGCGCCCGACTCGATCGCCTCCGTGACGTACCGCGTGGCGCCGGGCTCGGGGAAGAAGGTCGCGGTGTGCAGGCAATCGCGCGTGCGCCCGGCGAAGTCCGCGGCCCAGCCGTTCAGCCAGGCCGCCATGGACGGCTTGTGTGGATAGAGCATCGAGGTGAAGGCCCGGACGCCGAACGAGCGCAGCCGCTCGACCCGTTCGTCCTCCTCCATCCGGTACGTGATCGGCCAGGGGCGGCCGATCAGCGGGCCCACGGCGTCGAAGTACGCCCACACCTTGGACAGGACCCGTTCCGGCATGAAGTGCGTGTGCACGTCGATCAGCCCGGGCAGGCCCAAACCATGCCAGAACGCGGTGACCCGGTGAATCTCCTCCGACTCCGTCATAACGCCTCACGTTAGCTCGAACCGGGACCGGCCCGGTGTCTGCGCACCATGCCCGCCGCGAGGGGAGCCTCGGCGAAGTCCCCGGCGGCGATCCGCGCCGCCACGGTCCGGCGTACGAGCCGGTCGGCCAGGCGCGGCGCGTGCCTGGCCACCATCATCTCGACCCGTCCGCGGGCGGTGGTGGCCACGTCACGGGGGGCGCGGCGCGCCGTCAGCGCGCCGACGACCGCGTCCACCACGCCCTCCACCGGTTCCGGCCTGGACACCGCGTCGAGGGACAGGCCGGCCCGCCGGGTGCTGTCGTGGATCGGGCTGCGCACCATGCTCGGATAGATCGTCGTCACGCCGACGTGCGTTCCGACCTCGAGCCGGAGCGCGTCGGCGTAGGCGGCCAGCGCGCGTTTCGAGACGCCGTACGCGGCGGCGAGCGGTAACGGCAGGACCGCCATCCGGGAGGCGATGAAGACCACCCGCCCCCTCGCGCGTACCAGATGCGGCATGAGCGCGGCCGTGACCCGCCAGGCGCCGACGAGGTTCAGCCGCAACTGCGCGTCCACCTCCTCGTCTGGAGCGAGTTCGGCCGGCGCCGGGCCGCCGCGCCCGGCGTTGTTGACCAGCGCGTCGACGCCGCCGAGGAGCGCCACGGCCTCCTCCACCGCGGCGTCCACGGACGTCTGGGACGTGATGTCGCAGGTGATGATCGGTACGCTGGCATCCTCGGGGCGTACGACGTCCAGCCCGACCACGTGCGCGCCCGCGCCGACGAAACGTTCGCTCATGGCCCGGCCGAAGGTGCCGGCCGCCCCGGTGACCAGGATCCTGCGACCGGCCAGGCCACGCCCGAGGGAGGAGCGCCCGGGGGAGGAGCGCAGCTCTTTCCTCATGATCCGGAGGTACTCGTCGATGTCGATCCGCATGTGCGGCCTCCGCTCGCCCCATCGGGCCCGGGCGTTGGTGAGTTCGGCGGAGGCGACCTTCGAGGCCGCCTCCGGACCCGGCGGCCGGTACGTCCCGGCGCGGAGGGCGGCCACCAGCCGGCCCTGCGCCTCGACGACCGGCAGCGCCGACCCGGTGGACTGCATCAACCCGACGTAGCTGAGCGACGTGTCGCCGACGGGCAGGACATGGCGGTACAGCAGCAGCCTCGCCGGATCGGCCACCGTGTCCGCGTCGAGGAACGGCACCACCGCGCGGTATCCGGTGCACCAGATGATGTGGTCGACCTCGTCCACCCGGCCGTCGGTGAAGTGGACCCGCGACCCGTCGAGACGGGAGATGCCGTTCCGGGCGAGCACCTTCCCGGCGGCCACGAGCGCGGGAACGGAGTCGCTCAGGGTGGGGTGGTCCTGGAGCAGGCCCTGCCGGGGCGCGGGAAGGCGTGGTCCCGCGGGCTTCCTGTCGGCGACCCTGAGCATCGTCTGCGCGATCACCTGCCGTACCCGCCAGGGCAGCAGGGCGGCCAGGGCGCCGTTGAGCTGGTCGGAGGGACGGCCGAGCAGCCGCTTGGGCACCACCCAGACCCCTCGCCTGGCCGACAGCAGCACGGCCGAGGCGTGGCCGGTCAGCTCGGCGGCGATGTCCATCGCGGAGTTGCCCGTGCCCACCACGAGCACGCGCTTCCCCGCGAACTCCGCCGGGGTGACATAGCCGTGCGCGTGGGACTGGGTGCCGGTGAACGACCCGTTGTAGGGCGGGTCGGGATAGCGCGGCACGTGGTTGTGGCCGTTGGCGACCACGAGATGCTCGACCGTCTCGTGGCCGCGCCCGCCGGGGCCGTCCAGGACCAGCTCCCACCCGTCGCCGGAACGCCGCGCCGACTCGAGCGTCGTACCGAACCGGAACCGGTCGCCCACCCCGAAACGACCGGCGTACGCGAGCAGGTATTCCAGCATCTGGGCCCGGGTCGGATAGTCCGGCCAGTGCGAAGGCATGGGGAAGTCGGAGAACTGCGTGCGCGGCTTGCTCGTGTTGAGGTGGAGACCGTCGTAGGCGGCGGTGCCGTCGTCCAGCTGCCACAGGCCGCCGAGCGCGTCCGCGCGCTCGATGCCCAGCACGGGGACGCCCGCCTCGATCAGCGCCTTGACCGTGGCTATCCCGGCGGCGCCGCCGCCGACGACGGCGGTCATGCCCGGCTTCCTGGAGTCCATCACGCAGCCTCCGATTAATCCATCGACTGATGGAATATTAGCGGGATGCGGCGTTCGCGCCAGGGGGTGCGTAGAGCAGATCGATCAGCCGATGGGCGTAGGCGCGGAACTCCCGCTTCTCGCGGGCGACGGCCACGGCCCCCGCGCCCGCGGCGGTCAACGCCGCCACGTGCCCGTGCGCCGCCCACACCAGACCGCGCACGGTGACGTGAGGGGTCGGCTCGATGATGAGCCCGCGGGCGGCCGCGTCCAGCAGCGCCTGCTCGATCTCGTGGTAGATCGGCAACGCGTACGCCTCGTCCAGCGGCGCGTGGCGGGTGGGGTCCAGCCAGCGCCGGAGCCACAGGAACGTGGTGTGCGGATGCTCGTCCAGGAAGTCGACGAACGTGTCCACCAGGCCGTGCACGGCGGCGACCAGCTCCGTGGGCGACGCCGAGCGCGCGGCCTCCGCCACCGCGCGGACCGAGGGTTCGAGGGTCGCGCGCTCCAGTTCGAAGACCCGGGCGAAGCACGCCTCGCACAACGACGCCTTGGACGGGAAGTGGTGGTGCACGCTGGAGACGTCGATCCCGACCTGACCGGCGATGTCGCGCATGGAGACGCCGTCGAACCCGCGCACGGCGAAGAGCTCGGTCGCCTTCGACAGGATGCGCTCGGGCGTGGCCGGTGCGGAAAGGTCGCGTGGCGGCCGCCCGCGGCGACGCGCGCGGGGCGTGGAGACGTCTTCCTCGCTCGTCTTCATGCCTCAAGTCTGGCCGCGTGCGCGCCGGCCTCGCAATCGATCGCCCGCTGGATTACCGCCGGTCGGCCTGACCATGGAGTTCGTCATCCGCGGATCCCGCGAGTGGCAGGGCGCGGGTCCACAACATCCACCCCAGCATCGCCCAGTACGCGCCGGCGAGTAGACCGCCACCCAGGCTGGACAGCGGAATCGTGCACAGCCAGGTCAGCGGCAGCGGTACGGCCAGAGCGAGGGGGAGGCGCCGTCGGCGGCACACGGCCACGGCCACGGCCACGAGACCGGCGAACCACAGCAGGTTCGCCGGGATGGCGACCGCGGCGAAGAAGGAGGCGTCGTGCCCGAGGACGTTGGAGATGGTGCCGACCGCGGCCAGCAGCACCATGCCCGTGACGGCGACGAGCGGCCACCAGCGGGAACCCGCCCATCGGGCGACCGTGAGGACGACGGGGATCTGCAGGATCAGCAGCGTGGCGAGGCAGGCGAGGGTCACGTGCTCGACGCCGACCACCGTCTCCTCACCTGAGGGGGTGTGCACGAGCTGCAGCGTGCCCGCGACGAGGGAGGCGATCGCCGTCCCCGCGGCGCACAGGGCGAGCGTCCGGGAGGTCCCCGCCGGATCCTGGGAAGCGGGGGAGTGGGAAGCGGAGGCTGGAGAAGTCATGCCTCCAGCGTGCTCGGACGCGATGTCGCGCACATCGCCGTCACGGCGCGCGGATCTCATCCTCACGGCGCGAGCCGGCGCGACCTGAGGATGACCCCGGCCACGTCCGGCGGGGGACGTCGCGGGTGACGGCAGCGGCTACGGTGGCCGCGTGGATCCCCTCTCCCGGCTGGCGCACGTCCCGGCCCGGCCACCACGGTCGGACTACTGGCTCGCCGCGTTCCTCGGCGTGTGGGCACTGGTGGAGGCGGTCGCTCTGCCCGGACCCGGCCCTCTCGCGGTACGGGTGCTGTTCGCCCTGGTGGTGTCGGCACCCCTGGTGCTGCGCCGCAGGTTTCCGGTGCCGGTCCTGCTCGCGATGGCGGTCGCGCTGGTGGTCCGGGCGTACTTCGCGACCACGTTCGAGCCCGGGGCCACGCCGTTCCCGGCGCTGCTCGTCGCCACGTTCTCATGCGGCCTGTACGCGCGACCGGCCTGGCTGGCATGGGGCAGTGCCCCGGTCGGGGCGGGCGCGATCGTCGCGGCCACCTATCTCGACTACTACACCGGCGCCCCCGGGCCCGGTGACTACGCCCTGCTGTCGTTCTTCTGCCTCGGGAGCTGGGCTGGGGGGCGGGTCATCCGGATGCGGGTGGCGCAGGCCGAGGAGGCGGCCCGCAGGAAGGACGAGGCCGCCGCCCGGTCCGTCGCCGAGGCCGCCGCCACCGAACGTGCACGCATCGCCAGGGAACTGCACGATGTCGTCGCGCATTCGCTCTCGATCATCGCCATGCAGGCCGGCGCCGCCGAACGCCTCATCCACACCCGTCCCCAGGCCGCCGAGGAGCATGCCCGTACGGTCCGGCGCACGGCCCGCGAAGCATTGATAGAAATGCGTCGTCTGCTCGACGTCCTGCACGAGACGGCCGAGTACCATCCGGTGCCCGGCCTGTCGGATCTCACCACATTGATCGACGAGGCGCGCGAGTCCGGCACCGGTGTGGAGTTCGTCGAAGTCGGCGAACGCCCCTCGCTCGCACCCGGTTTGGAGCTGTCGATCTACCGCATCGTGCAGGAAGCCCTGACGAACACCCGGCGCCACGGTCGGACGGGACAGGCCCGGGTGACCATCGCCTATTCGGACTCGGACACCACGGTCACCGTGTCCAACCCGGATCCGTCCCGGGGATCGATCCCGTTCCGTGCGGGCAGAGGACTCACCGGAATGCGCGAGCGCGTCGGGCTGCACGGCGGATCACTCGACATCCTGCGGGACGACGCCGCGTTCACCGTCACCGCGCGGTTCCCTGCCGAGGAGCGCCCGCTGTGACCGGCACGACGATCACCCTGCTGATCGCGGACGATCATCCCCTCGCCAGGAGCGGGCTCGCGGCGATCCTCGCGGAGGAGCCGGACATCGAGATCGTCGGGCAGGCGTCCGACGGCGACGAGGCGGTACTCCTCGCCCAGCGGCTCCGCCCGGACGTGGTCTTCATGGACGTGCGCATGCCCGGCGTCAACGGAGTCGAGGCGACCCGGCGCATTCTCGCCACCACCGAACGCACCCGCGTGGTCATGCTGACCACCTTCGACCTCGACGAGCACGTCTACGACGCCCTGCGGGCCGGCGCCGCCGGGTTCCTGCTCAAGGACACACCACCAGACCAACTGTGCGACGCCGTACGGCGATGCGCGGCGGGCGAGACGATGCTCTCGCCGCCGGTGCTCGCCCGCATGGTCGACAAGCTCGTGGCCCTTCCACCCGCGCGACACGCACCCGACTCCCGTCTGGCCGACCTCACCGAAAGGGAGACCGAGGTGCTCACCCACCTCGCCCGAGGCATGTCGAACGCCGAGGTAGGGCGGGCGCTGTTCCTCAGCGAGGCCACGGTCAAGACCCATGTGGGACGGGTCCTGACCAAGCTGGGCCTGCGGGACCGAGTCCAGGCCGTGGTCTTCGCGTACGAATCCGGCCTGGCCACTCCCGGATCGCGCCACTCCGACGCCGATCCGGGATAGCCCGTGCCGGCAGCGGGTACCGCCGTCCGTCACCGAGCGAGGTCGATCTCTGACACGAGGGCGGTGAGGGTGGTGCCGAGAGATGCGTCGAAGGTCAGGAGGGCGTCGGTGTCGCCTCGGGTCGGACCCCGGTTGATGATCGCGACGGGAATCGCCCGTTCGGCGGCGTGGCGTACGAACCGGTAGCCGGACATGACGGTCAGCGAGGACCCGAGTACCAGCAGCATGCCCGCGCGCTCGACCAGCGCGTAGCAGTCGTCGACACGAGCCCGCGGCACGTTCTCGCCGAAGAACACCACGTCGGGTTTGAGCACGCCCCCGCAGCCGTGGCAGTCCAGGACGCGGAAGGCGTCGATCTCGTCGTCGGCGAGTACGGCGTCGCCGTCGGGGTTGATCGCCCCGGCCCGCGCGTGCCATCCGGGATTGGCCTCGCGCAGTCGCTGGTCGAGCGTCTGCCGGGGAGTGCGTCGACCGCAGGCGAGGCAGCGGACGCGGTCGAGGCTGCCGTGGAGTTCGATCACGTGCTCCGCGCCGGAGGACTGGTGCAGTCCGTCGACGTTCTGGGTGATGATCCCGGCGACCAGCCCGCGGCTCTGCAGCCCGGTGATCGCGTGATGGCCGGCATTGGGGGTCGCACGGGCGATGTGCCGCCACCCCACGTGGCTACGCGCCCAATATCGCCTGCGCGCGGCGGCGCTCCCGACGAATGTCTGGTACGTCATCGGCTCGGCTCGCCGCCTGCGGCCGGTTTCTCCGCGGTAGTCCGGGATGCCGGACTCGGTGGACAGGCCGGCTCCGCTCAGGACCACCACGTCCCCGTCCGCGACGAGATCGACCAGCATGCGGAACCGAGGGAAGGCCGACATGCCCGACGAGTCGAGCAGCCCACCGGACAGGCCGCCTGAATCTTCGCCTACCGCCCGAGTCATCCGTCCATGGTGCCTGACAGCCGTGCCTACCTGAGCCTCCGCCCCCGCCCGTCCGGCGAACTCGGGTGAGGAAGGGGGCGCGGCTTCGGCCCCTCCCGATGTCACGCCGGAGGTCGTGATCCCCCTGACTTCTCCCGCCACGGTCACCCCATATCTGATCTTCCTGGGTCACACGGGGAAACAGCAGCAGGACCGGGTACGTACCTACTCGCAGGATCATGCACAATTAGGCACGAGCGCCCTTAGCTCAGCCGGATAGAGCATCGGACTTCTAATCCGACGGTCGGGGGTTCGAATCCCTCAGGGCGCGCTCTCCAGACCAGGTCACATCCCGTGTGACCTGGTCTTTTTGCTTGACACTGCCTGCGCTGCCCATGCAGCCGTAGGCCACCGAGAGCCGCCATTTGTCGCTGATCGCGAGATATACGCGGGACGGGATCGCTCCTTCAGCGGCTGGCAGGCTGGGCGAGTCCGCGGGATCAGGGGGAACCGTTGTGCTGTGCGGTTGAGATTCATCTGATCATCTCGCCGACGTTTCCGGTACTTGTGCCGGTTGCGGAAGCGGCCTCTTCGGGCTCTGCCATGACTACCTCTTTCGCGAGTATCGACAGGGTGTGTTGCTCCGTGTAGGACAGGCCCAGGCGGTTTCAGTTGAAGATCACGTGGTGGGTGATGACGGATCGCAGACCCCGCTCCAGGTGCCCCCGCCGCGTGACGTCGGCGAGTTCCTGCCCGGCCTGTGCGGAGGCGGCCAGCCAGCCGGTGATGGCGGCTCGAATGGACACGCTGTCTCCGTGGTGGGGATGTAGGTCAGGACAGGGTGCGAGATCGGCTGGGGAAAGCTCCTGCGCATGTGCCGTAGACCTACGGCGGGTGG
>BBYL01000025.1:19717-143030 GCA_001570385.1 Microtetraspora glauca
CCGCCATAACGTGCAGGCGGGCTCCGCCAAGCCGCCGTTGAAGGTGGCCGCTGCGGCCGAGACCCGATGCGTCGGCCGCAAGGTGATGGTGACGGTACGCGTCACGAACAAGGAGAAGGTGCACGTGTCGGCGTCGGCGGAGTCGGCGTACGGGTAGAAGCCGCTTCCGTGCGGCATGCTCCTGCCGTTGACGGAGGGCGGCCCGGACCGCCGGGCCGCCTGTCACGCCATCAGCGCTGCAGTGTCAGCAGACCCGGCCGGTAGGGCAGGAGGCCGTAGTCGCCGCTGGAACTGGGGCTGCGTCCCTGGTAGAGCAATTGCAGGTTGCAGGGATCGACGGGCATGGTCTGATCGGCGCTGGTGCGGACCAGCTCGCCGTGACTGATGTCGTTGGTCCAGGTGGCACCGCTGTTGGCCTTGCCGGCGAAGGGGTTGCCCTCGGTGGCGGCCTGGGGTGTCCACGAACCGTTCAAGCTGGTGGCGGTGAACGAGCGGAAGTAGCGGCCCTGCGAGCCGATCGCCTCGACGATCATGAGGTATCGGTTCTGGCCCTGGAGCTTGTAGACCTGAACGGCTTCGAACAGGTTGTTCGTCGTGTCGCTCATGACCACCGTCGATGTCGTGCCGAAACTGCCCGGGAAATTCCCGATGGGCATACTGGCCCGGTAGATCTTGCCGTTGTCGCCGGCGAAGAACAGGTACATGTTCGTGCCGTCACCGATGACCGTCTGGTCGATGGGTCCCGTACCGGAGCCGGAGATGCTGCCGGAGAAGAGCGTCTGCTGCGCTGACCAGCCGTTGGGGTTGGTGGGGTCGCTGGAGGTCCGGTAGGAGAACGCGGTCCCGCCCCATTGGTAGGCGAGCACCCAGATGTTCTTCGGGGCGAAGTAGAAGAGCGTGGGCGCGACCGTGGCAGAAGACATCGTGTTCTGGCTGGCCGAGGCCATGTCGGACCAGTTGGTGAAGGGGCTGAAGTTCATCGAGCCCCACTTCGTTCCCGTGTCGTGGGTCGTGGCGTAGACGAGATGCCGGCCGTTGTAGGGGGCGACGGTGAAGTCCTTGAGCGAGACCCATCCCGACTTCGGGGTCGCCAGCGGGCCCGTCGAGGTCCAGCGGTACGTCGACGGCAGGTCGCACGTACCGGGGTTGCCGCCGCCGACCTGGACGAGTTGCCACTGCTGGTTGGCGCCGCCCCAGTCGTCGTACTGGACGATGTTCGCGCCGTCGGCGGTGGAGGCGCCCTGGACCTCCAGCGCCTTGCTGCTGTGGCGCGAGATGAACCTCACGTAGCCGTCCGAGCTGTCGGCCAGCCGCCACTGCTGGTTGGTGCCGTTGCCGTCGGCCCATTGCACGATCGCGCCGCCGTTGGCGGTGGAGAAGTTGTAGACGTCGAGCACCTTGCCGGAGTGGCGGGACTTGATGCGGTAGTAGCCGCCGCCGGAGTCGACGAACTGCCACTGCTGCTGGTTCTGGTCGTTCCTGGTCCACTGGGTGATGCGGCCGCCGTCGGCGGTGGACAGGTTGTAGACGTCCAGGGCCTTGCCGCTGTTGCGGTTGACCAGGACGTACCAGGCGTTGGTGTCGACGGTGGCCGCGTTGGCGGCCTGAGTCTGCATGGCGACGAACAGGCTCGCCAGTAAGGTGGCCACCGTCGCGAGGACGGCCAGCGATCTGAATCTCACGATGTGCTCCGATTCATCCGACTCGGACGAGTTGCCATTGCTGGTTGGCGCCGTTCCAGTCGTCGTACTGGACGATGTTCGCGCCGTCGGCGGTGGAGGCTCCCTGCACCTCGAGCGCCTTGTTGCTGTTGCGGTTGATCAAGCGGAGGTAGCCGCCGGAGTCGGCCGCCCTCCACTGCTGGTTGGTGCCGTTGTGGTCGGTCCACTGGACGATGGAGGCGCCGTTGGCGGTGGAGAAGTTGTAGACGTCCAGGACCTTGCCGGACAGCCGTGACTTCAGCCGGTACCAGCCGCTGCCCGAGCTGACGAACTGCCACTGCTGCTGGTTGCCGTTGTTGCGGGTCCACTGGGTGATGCGGCCGCCGTCGGCGGTGGACAGGTTGTAGACGTCCAGGGCCTTGCCGCTGTCGCGGTTGACCAGGACGTACCAGGCGTTGGTGTCGATCGGCCCCGGGTTGGAGGAGCCGCCGTTGAGGGCGTGGAGGGTGGCGGTGTAGGCGGCCTTCTTGTTGCCCGACGCGTCGAACAGCAGGGGGTTCTCCCCGGCGCGCCAGGAGTCGCTGTCCCGGATGCCCCAGACCGTGATGCCGGTGCAGCGGGAGACCGCCAGGCAGGCGCGGGTCACCGACGCGTAGATGTTCGCCTGGTTGGAGCCTTGGGCGACGTCGAGCTCGGTGATCTGGACGTCCACGCCGAGATCGGCGAAGCGCTGGAGGTTGGCCTGGTAGTCGCCGGAGATCGAGGTGCCCAGGTGGGACTGGAAACCGACGCAGTCGATCGGGACGCCCCGCGCCTTGAAGTCGCGCACCATGGTGTAGATGCCGGTGCTCTTGGCGTTGATCCCGTCGGTGTTGTAGTCGTTGTAGCAGAGCTTGGCGCCGGGGTCGGCGGCGCGGGCGGCCCGGAAGGCGGCCTCGATCCAGTCGTTGCCGGTGCGCTGGAGGATCGAGTCGCGCCGGCCGCCGCTGCCGCCGTCGGCGAAGGCCTCGTTGACGACGTCCCAGGTGTGGATCTTGCCTCGGTAGTGGGTGGCGACCTGCGTGACGTGGTTGATCATGGCGGTGCGCAGGGTCGAGCCGGACAGGGCCTGCGCCCAGCCGGGCATCTGCGCGTGCCACAGCAGGGTGTGACCGCGGATCTTCATGCCGCGCCCGATCGCGTGGTTCACGATCCGGTCGGCGCCCGTGTAGGTGAAGGAGTTCCGGGACGGCTCGGTGGCGTCCCACTTCATCTCGTTCTCGGCGGTGACCGAGGTGAACTCCCGGTTCAGGATGTTCACGTACGTCGAGTCACCGAGCCTGCCGGCGGCCACGGCGGCGCCGAAGTAGCGGCCTCCTCGCTCGGCCGCGGAGGCGCCCAGGGTCGAGGCGGCGTCGGCCGGCCCGGTGAGCGCCACCGAGAGGCCGATGGCGACCAGCCCGGTGGTGAGCAGGGACAGGAGTCGTTTCATGGACGGTTGGTGCCTTCCTTGTGTCGACGTGTTCTGTCACGGGGTGGTGAGGTCGAAGCGGCGCACGGTCACCGCGCCGCCGAGGGACTGGGTGGCGTAGTTGAAGATCCCGAAGCGGTAGCCCATGAAGAACTGCCAGGCGTTGTTCAACGTGAAGGCCGGGCCGAGGCTCACAAAGGTGCTGCCGTCGGTGCTGTAAGAGAAGCGGGCCTGCCTGCCGGAGCCGGGGCGGATGTCGGCGTTGACCCGCAACCAGATCCGGCCGCCCGAGATGTTCGCGCTCGCCGCCTCGGCGCCGGTGCCGGTGGTCTGCCACGAGCTGTTCATCGTCAGGCCGTTGGTCATCACGACCCGGGTGACGCCGTTGTCGCGTTTGACGCCGATCCAGGCCGACTGGTCGCGCAGCATGGCCAGCCCGGCGCGGTCGCCGTTGGTCATCTGCGAGTAGTCGAGCTCGATCGTCGCCGTGGACGACGGGCCCTGGATGCGGTGGGTCAGGGTGTTACGGGCGTTGTAGAGGTCGCCTGTGACGGTGGCGGTCTGCAGGCGCAGGCCGTTGCCGGTGGAGAAGCGGCTGGTGTCGGGGTTGTGGTTCCACTCCCAGCGGTGGCTGAGGCTGCCCGAGGTGAAGGTGTCGGGGCCGATCATGGACGTCACGGTCCGGTTGGTCTGGATGTTCGGCTTCGGGTAGGTGGCTCCCCAGCCGCCGTTGACGGTCTGCACGGTCGGCCAGTCGCCGGTCCAGGTGATCGGTGCGAGCGCCGGTACGCGGCCGCCGGGGTAGGCGTCGACGAACGACATGTAGTACCAGTCGCCGTTCTGCGTCTGGACGAGCCCGCCCTGATGGGGGACGCCGCCGCCGGAGATGGGGCCGGGCATGTTGAGCAGGACCTGGCGCATCTCGTACGGGCCCCATGGTGAGGTGGAGCGGAGGACGTACTGGCCGTTGGCGGGGCGGGTCAGCCAGATGTAGTAGTAGCCGCCCCGCTTGTAGAAGCGGGCGCCCTCCAGGGTGCCGACGCTGCTCGGGGTCTGGAACACCTGCTGGGCGCGTACCTGGCTGAGCCCGTCGGCCGAGAGTTGGGCGACGCTGATGGTGCCGTTGCCATAGGCGACGTACATGGTGTCGTCGGTGTCGATCAGGAGGCCGGCGTCGTAGTAGCAGTTGTTGATCTGTGAGCGCTTGGTCCAGGTGCCGTCCACGGCGGAGGCGGTGTAGACGTAGGTGCGGTTGAACTCGACGCAGCCGATCCAGTAGTAGGTGCTGTTGCTGGGCCGGTAGTTCAGGGTCGAGGCCCAGATGCCCTTCACGTACGCCCGGCCGCCGCTGAGGTCGTAGGCGCCCGAGTTGAAATCGAGCCTCGGGACCGAATGCCCGGCGTACTCCCAGTCGACCAGGTTGTAGGAGCGCAGGATCGGCGCGCCCGGCGAGTAGTGCATGGTCGAGGCCGAGTAGTAGTAGGCGTCGCCGACACGGATGATGTCGCCGTCGGCGAAGTCCTGCCAAACGACCGGGTTCGTGTAGGTGCCGCCCGGATCAGGGTTGCTGCCGACGGGGACGAGCTGCCATTGCTGGTTGGCGCCGCCCCAGTCGTCGTACTGGACGATGTTCGCACCGTCGGCGGTGGAGGCGTTCTGGACCTCCAGGGCCTTGTCGCTGTTGCGATTGATCAGCCGGATGTAGCCGCCGGCGGAGTCGGCGAGTCTCCATTGCTGGTTGGTGCCGTTGCCGTCGGCCCATTGGACGATGGAGGCGCCGTTGGCGGTGGAGAAGTTGTAGACGTCCAGGACCTTGCCGGAGTGGCGGGACTTCAGCCGGTAGTAGCCGCCGCCGGAGTCGACGAACTGCCACTGCTGCTGGTCGCCGTTGTTACGCGTCCACTGGGTGATCCGGCCGCCGTCGGCGGTGGACAGGTTGTACACGTCCAGGGCCTTGCCGCTGTTGCGGTTGACCAGGACGTACCACGCACTGGTGTCGACCGTCGCGGCCGACGCCGTGGGCGTGAGTAACACGCCCACAAGAAGCACTGACGAGAGAACCGCGAGCACGCGTCTCACAGGAACCTCCAGAGGTTGTTGTTCGCGCCGTTGTCGTCGGTGAGTACGACCTGCGCGCCCTGCGACGTACCACCAAGGCCGAGGACCCGGCCGCCGTTGGCGCACTGGATGCGGAAGGCGGCGCCCGACCCGTAGCGCAGCCGCCAGCGATGGTCGGCGGTGCCGTTGTCGGTCCACTGCACGACGCGCGACCCGGAAGCGGTGCCCATGTTCTCCACGCCCAGCACCTTCTGGCTGTTGGAATTACGCAGCCGCAGGTAGCCGCCGGTGTCGACGATCGCCGTCCACAGGTGGTCGGTGGTGCCGGTGTCGCCCCACTGGACGACGAGCGCGCCGTCGGTCGTGGACATGCCGGTGACGCCGAGCACCATGCCGGTGCCCACGTTCTGGAGGCGCCGCGCGCCGTTCGGCACGAACCGCCACTGGTTGTCCGCGCTGCCGTTGTCGGAGTCCTGGACCACCTGGGCGCCGTTGGCGGTCGACCCGTTCTGGACGCCGAGCAGCTTGGAGCTGTGGACGTTGCGGATTCTGACGGAGCCGTCGCCGGCATCGACGATCGTCCATCGGTGGTCGGCGGTGCCGGTGTCACCCCACTGGAGCACCCGAGCGTTGTCGGCGGTGGACATGTTCTCCACGCCCAGGACCTTGCCGCTGTTGACGTTGCGCAGGCGCAGGGCGTCGCCGTCCACGATGGGTACCCAGTCATGGTCGGCGGTGCCGTTGTCGGTCCATTGGAGGGCCGGGCCGCCGTCGGCGGTGGACATGTTCTGGATGCCGAGGGCCAGCCCGCTGGCCGCGTTGACCAGCCGGAAGCTCGCCGTGCCGGTACCGCCCTGGCCACCGGTGTTCCAGTAGACGACGTAGTTGTGGTCGTGAGCGTCGTAGAACGGCCCCAGCCGCACCGACGCTCCGTCGGCAGTGGCCGTGAAAGCCAGGGAGGAGGCGCTGGTCCGGGTGATCGAGGAGGGGGTCAGGGCAGGGGCCGATGACAGGCCCGCGTTGCCGTAGTCGCCCGACAACACGACGGGGCCGTAGGTGACGGCCTGCACGCCGGGGTTGTCGTTGGCGGCCTTCATGACCACCCGCATGGGCAGCCGCACGGTCACGGTGTCGCCCGGCACCCACGACCGGGTGAGGTCGGCGTAGGTGCCCGGCGCGGTGGTGATGCTCTGCTGGACTCCGTTGACGCTGATCGTCGCGCCCTGGGTCCAGGCCGGGATGCGGACGCGCATCGTCCAAGATCCGCTCACGTTGCCGGTGACCTGCAGCGACGTGGTGTCGCCGACCGGGTAGGAGGTGGTCTGGGTGACGGTGATGCCGCGCTGGCTCCAGTTGAGCGTGGAGGGCGTGAACAGGTTCACGAACAGTGTGGTGCCGTTGTGGAAGTAGATCGAGTCCATCAGCTTGGTGTTGGTCTCGATCCCGGTGCCCTGGCAGCACCAGAAGGAGTTGTAGTCCGTGCTCCAGGTGCCGCCGCCCCAGGCCGGGCCGACGCCCCGGCGCCCGCCGGGATCGAGCGGGGTGAAGTAGGTGACGTGCCCGTGTGCGTCTGCCGGGTTCTGCTGCCCGATCAGGTGGTTGAACAGGGCGTTCTCGTAGTAGTCGAAGTAGTCGGCCCGGCCCGGCGACAGCAGCCACAGCTCCCGGGTCAGCTTGAGCATGTTGTAGGTGTTGCACGCCTCGCCGGTGTCCCTGGTCAGGTGGGCGGCAATCGCGTTGGGGGCGCGGAAGTGCTCGGCCTGACTGTTGGAGCCGTTCACGTACGTGTGCGCGCCGACGGTGATGGACCAGGCGTTGGCGGCGATGTCGCGGTAGCGGGTCGTGCCTGTCGCCTTGTACTCGCGGGCCGCCCCGATCCACTTGGGCACCTGCGTGTTGGCGTGCAACCCGTTGAACAGGTCCTGGCCCGCGGCCAGCGGGTCGAACACGGCCGCGTGGTCGAACCGCTGGGCCGTGGCCAGCCAGCGGGAGTCGCCGGTTGTCTGGTACAGGTCCGTCAGCACGGCGTTCATGCCGCCGAACTCGGTGCCGAGCATGGCCTGCATCCGGCTGGGGCTGAGTCGCGACGTGCGGGCGTCCACCCACCCCGCCAGAGCCAGCAGCACGGTCCTGGCCTGGGTGTTGCCGATCAGTCGCCAGACGTCCAGCAGCCCGGCCAGGGTCTTGTGGATGCAGTAGTACGGCACGTTGCCGTTGGTCAGGGTGCGGTTCTCCACGGCCGTGATGTCCGACTCGGGGAAACCTGACAGGTAGCCGCTGGTGAAGCCGGTGGCACCGTTGTTCGCCTGACATCGGGCCAGCTCGGCCACCATGTGGTCGGCCTTGTCCCGGCAGGTGGTGTCGCCGAGCACAGCGTAGGCCTGCGCCCACGCCGTCAGGAAATGGCCCTGCATGTGAGACCGGAACGGGAAGCTCGGCGCGTCCCAGCCGCCGTTGGCCGCCGCGCCGTTGGTGGACAGCCGGTGGTTGACCCGGAAGACGTACAGGAGCCGGTCGACATCGACGAAGCGCAGGTAGTTGAGGGTGCGGTTCTGGTTGTCCAGCAGGCGGCCGGAGGTCAGCCGGACCAGGCCGAGGTCGAATTCGTAGGCCGCGACGCCGATGTCGGATCTGGCCTGGGGGAGTGCGGCCAGAGCGGGGGATGTACCGGCTACCTGGCCGGTGACCGAGAGCGCGGCGGTCGCGCCTGCGGCCTGAAAGAGCTGACGACGGCTCAAGGACATGCGGAGCTCCTCGGAGATGGGGGGTGGTGACCGGCCGCCCATGGCTGTCGGGGCGGAGACGCCGCTCTCGAACCCGGTGTTAGCGCTAACATTTCGCGCACGCGATCACCAGGAAGGTGGGGGAACCGCAGCTGTCACGGCTGTTCTGGAGGCCGACCCGTTGACTGATATGGAGCTGTGGCGGTCGTGGCACGCCGGCGAACGGTCTGTCCTGTGCCGCCGCCGGGGATGTGGGGGGACATCCGGGGCTCCTTGACTAGATGGCAGATGGCCTAATATTGTTAGCGTTAACATTGATCTTGTAGAGCTGTACGGCCTGCTCTGGTGAACGCGTTGTCGCAGAGTAGATCCGACGGTCCGGCCCGGCGTCAACGAGGGGTCCCGTGCCGACCTGGACGTTGCCGTCAGAACGCTATCCCGCCTGGAGTTTTGCCTCCGTGGAGATCGCGCCGGACTGCTCGTGCATGTGAAAGTTTCATAGAAGTCACCGGTTGGCACCAGGGTGATCTGCGACGGATCACAAATCACGAAACGCGGCACCTCGGCGCTGTACACGGTTGCGTCCACGGAAGTGGTGTAAGAGTTTCCGCTGGTAGAGGCGTGGCGTTGTGAACTGGGGCCACTGGCCTGGAAGGTCAACTACTGGGCGCGTGGCCATGTGGGCGCCGAACAACAGCACCCAGTGGACGATCACGGGCGTGTGACGGCCGCTGGGCCGCTTGGGAGTGTGAGAACCGCTGTTGAGCCACACCCGGCCGCTTCGGACGGGCGTGGCTCACCCTCACTCGGCCTCTTCACCGGGGCCGGGGGGAAGGTCGCACCGGGGTGCGGTCAGCAGGTGGAGCCGGTCCGGGTCACCAGGCCCAGGCGCCAGGGCGACCAGCCGGTGAAGCTCACGCGGTGCCCGCGTTGTAGGTCCACTTCTGGTTGCTGCCGCCCCAGCAGGTGTAGAGCTGCAGGCCCGTGCCGTTGCCGGTGCCGCCGCCGACGGCGTCGAGGCACAGCCCGGACTGTACGCCCACGATCGTGCCGTCGGAGTTGACGCGCCACTTCTGGTTGTCGCCACCCCAGCAGGAGTAAATCTGGATCTTGGCGCCGTTGCCTGCGCCCCCGGCGTCCAGGCACTTGCCGCCGTAGACCTTCAGCTCCCCGGCCGTGGTCTGCGTCCACTGCTGGTTGCTCTGACCGTTGCAGTCCCACAGTTGCACCGCGGTGCCGTCGGTGGTGCTGGAGTTGGGCACGTCGACGCAGCGGCCGGAGGCGGTGCCCTTGATCTGCCCCGTGGCGCCCCCGCCGGGCGGCGGCGTCGTGCTGCCGCCGCCCAGCGCGTTGAGCACCGCGGTGTAGGCGGCCTTCGCGTTGCCGTTGTTGTCGAAGAGCAGCGGGGTGGTGTTGGCGCCGAGCCAGGAGTCGCTGTCGCGAACCCCCCAGACCGAGATGCCGGTACAACGCGGCACCGCCAGGCAGTCGTTGACGACGTTGGCGTACGTGGTGGCCGAGCCGCCCTGAATGTCCAGCTCGGTGATCTGCACGTCGACCCCCAGCGCGGCGAAGCTCTGGATGGTCGTGCGGTAGTTGCTGTTGTAGGGGCTGTTGCTGTTGAAGTGCGACTGCAGGCCGACGCAGTCGATCGGCACACCGCGGGCCTTGAAATCCTTGACCATGTTGTAGACGCCCTGCGTCTTGGCCCAGGTCCAGTTGTCGATGTTGTAGTCGTTGTAGCACAGCTTGGCGGCCGGGTCGGCGGCGCGCGCGGTGCGGAAGGCCACCTCGATCCAGTCGTTGCCGGTGCGCTGCAGGTTGGAGTCACGCCGGCCGCCGGAGTTGCCATCGGCGTAGGCCTCGTTGACCACGTCCCAGGCGTAGATCTTGCCCTTGTAGTGGCCCATGACGCCGTTGATGTGGTCGATCATCGCCTGGCGCAGCGAGCTGCCCGACAGCGATTGCATCCAGCCCGGCTGCTGGGAGTGCCAGGCCAGAGTGTGGCCGCGCACCCGCTTGCCGTTCTGCACCGCCCAGTTGTAGACCCGGTCCCCGCTGGTGAAGTTGAACTGCCCCCGGTTGGGCTCGGTGGCGTCGATCTTCATCTCGTTCTCGGCCGTCACCATGTCGAACTCGCGATTGGCGATCGTCGTGTAGGTGGAGTCGCCGAGCTTGCCCGAGGCGATGGCGGTGCCGAAGTAGCGGCCGCTCTGCGCGGCGGCCGCGCCGAGCGTGCTCGCCGCGGCATCGGCCGGAATCACCGTCGCGAGTACCGTGATCAGGCCGAGTGCGCCGAGCGCGCCGGTGATCAGCGCCCGGCGGTGCGCGCCGAGCGGCCGTCGGGCGGCAGGCGGGGATATGACGTTGACACGCATGCTTGAGCCTCCATATGCGAATCATGGGGAAAGGATCGTGCGGGACACACCCGCGGGACCGACGCCGCGCCCCGGTGGGGACGCACACCACAGGCGCCGGGACGGCAGTTTCTCTGTTGAGCACCACCGAGCCGGTAGGGAAGACCACCTCGGGCACTCAGTGTGGGAATCTCGTCGAAAATTGTCAATAATGTAGTAAAAAGTTTCGGCGAATGCCTGTCTCTGCCTGCGCCGGGTGTGCACCCAATTTGGGGATTGTGGTCCTTGAAATGTTTCGGTCGGGCTCGCCGGGTCGGGCTGAGATGAAAGTTTCATGGCGACGCTCTCGCCGGCCGTCTGCGGCTGGACTTGATAACCCGAGGTGAGCGCGTTCGGCCGGTGCCCCCTCCGACCCGCCGCAAGCTACGGCGCTCTTGACGACACCTTTCCGACTCCTATTTGCTCCGTCCCACCACCACCTCTACAGGCCCGAGGGGAGCTCCCCAGGACCGCGGTTTGTTAGCGCTAACAGCGGAGAGGCGGAACAATGAACCAAGGCAAACCGCGTACGAGAAGGTACGCGGGCATCGGAGCCGCCCTGGCGGCTGTGGTCACGGCGGCGGCCACCGCTCTGTCCGTGTTCCTCACGGCTGCGCCGGGAGCGTCGGCGGCGGCCCTGACCGAAGTGGCGAGCTTCGGCGCCAACCCCGGCGGTCTGCGGATGTACCTCTACGTCCCCGACAGAGTGGAGTCCAGGCCGGGCGTCCTGGTGGCGATGCACGGCTGCAACGGCTGGGCTCCGGGCTTCCACCAGGGCACCGAGTTCGCCTCGCTGGCCGACCGGTACGGGTTCATCGTCATCTACCCGCAGGCGAACAAGAGCGCCAACGGCATGTCGAACTGCTTCGACGTGTGGTCCAACGAGGCCCTGCGGCACGGCGGCGGCAGCGACCCGGTGTCGATCGTCTCCATGACGAACTACGTGCTGCAACGCTACAACGGCGACCCGGAGCGGGTGTTCGCCACCGGCTTCTCCTCCGGTGCCATGGAGACCAACAACCTGCTCGCCACGTACCCGGACGTGTTCAAGGCCGGCGCGCCGTTCGCGGGGGTTCCCTACGGCTGCCTCGGCCCCGCCGGGTGCGCGGACAAGGCGCCGCAGCAGTGGGGTGACCTGGTCAGGAACGCCTATCCCGGCTACACCGGGCCCCGGCCGCGCGTGATGGCCTGGCACGGCACCGCCGACTCCGTGCTGCCGTACACCATGCTGCAGGAAGAGGTCGACCAGTGGACCAACGTGCACGGACTGAGCCAGACCCTCACCTCCACTGACAGCCCGCAATCCGGATGGACCCGGCGAGTCTTCGGCTCCGGGCAGGTCGAGGCGTACACCATCAGCGGCGCCGGCCACGACCTGCCGCACCCCGGGATGGCCGCCTACGCCATCCGCTTCTTCGGCCTGGACGGCGGCTCGTCCACCACGACGCCGACTCCACCAACCGCCGGGCAGATCAAGGGAGTCGGCTCCGGGCGTTGCCTGGACGTGCCCGGCGCCGCCACCGCCGACGGCACCGCGGTGCAGTTGTGGGACTGCAACGGGCAGAACAACCAGCAGTGGACCGCCACTTCGGCCGGCGAGATCAGGGTCTACGGCAACAAGTGCCTCGACGCGGCCGGGACCGGCAACGGCGCCGGCATCCAGATCTACTCCTGCTGGGGCGGCGCCAACCAGAAGTGGCGCACGAACTCCGACGGCACCATCACCGGAGTGCAGTCCGGGCTGTGCCTGGACGCCGTGGGCCAGGGCACCGCCAACGGCACCCGGCTGCAGCTCTACTCCTGCTGGGGCGGTGCCAACCAGAAGTGGACCTGGACGCGATGACCACGGCCCGCCCCGCCGGACGCGGTCCAACGATGACCGCACCGCGTAGCCCAGGGCGTGATGGAACACGGCCCGCGTGTGCTCGGCGTCTTCCAATGCGGTCAGAGGCAGCGAGGCCGCTTCCAGCCAGCGCAGTGCGCCCGCGATCTCCGGAGTCTGCGGGGGCCGGCGATCGGCCGGGACGAACGCGAACTCACGCAACGCCCGCCGCAGGGTCTCGTCATCCGGTCGGCCTGGCCGGTCGGAGGTGAGTACGGGGTGACCCTGGACAGCGCGTCCGTCGTGCCCTCGCGGGTCTTGGTGGCGGAGTGAGGCCAGCGGGTTTTCACGAAGGCCACCGCGAAGGCGTATTAGCGGAGCCAGTTCGGGCAGGTCGGCGAGCACAGCTCGTAGCGCAGTGCGTTCCCCAGGCGTTCCGCGTGCTCCCGTTGCGCGGAATCATCGGGGTCGAGGCTGTCAGCGATGGACTTGGTCAGGGACTATGTCCGCGTCGGTGCCTGGTCGAGTTCGTCGAGGGCTTCATCCCAGGTGGGCAGGACCTCACCGGTTTCCGGGTCGAGGTAGCCTGACCCGTCCTCCCATACGCTGCCGGCAGGTGCTCCCCCTCGAGTCACGATCACCAGATTCACATGCTCAGACAGGGGATCGTTCGCTTAAGGAGCGAGGATGTGGGCGGGCCGGGCGCTGTCGCGGGCCCGGATGGCGAGCCTGAATGCGTTCGCTGCCGCAGCCGTGCCGGTTTCGGGCGGGATCACCAGGAGCTCCCAGCGCCTATGGCCGGTCCCGGTCATGATCACGTCCTGCGGCTGTCATGACGCACAGAAGGCGGCGTGGTGGGCTGGGATTCAGCGGCCGGGCCGGGTGCCTCCTTGCCGGAACCGCACAAGCGCGAAGATGAGGTCGGCCACCAAGATGACCACACCGATGGTCAGCAGGTAGAACAGGCCCTTGACGACGACGCCGATGATTCCCAGGGCAATCGCCACGATGAGGAGTAACAGGAACAGTGCCATCGCCGACCTCCTTCCCAGTCCTGTGTGGTGGTGTCAGCGGCGGGCAAGGCGCCGTTCACCACCCGCGCCCGGGGCGTAGCTCATCGCGTAGTGCCTGAAGACGGCTTCTTCGTCCTCGGCCGGCAATTCCCCGTCGATGCCGATCGCGGGAGCTCGCCTTACGCGGCTGCGTGGGTGGGCGACCTTCAGGTAGCTCGGGCCCACGGTCGCTCCGGCAAGCGGGACGAACACCAGGCGGCGCCGCGTGGGCAGGCCGACCGTGACGGTCGCGAAGGCGGGACGGTCGGTGGCGGTGTCCACGTAGATGGACTCCAGCGTGCCGATCTTGTGGCCCTCGATGTCGACGACATCGTGACGGCGCCATTCCCGGATGTCACCTGCTTGGAACACCGCTGGCCTCCCCTTTGTCCTCTTCCGTCCTCCTGCCACCTGGCCACTGCGCCGCGCCTCGGTGCTGTGGGGCATACGTCCAGCTGAGTGACGGCCGCTGAACTCCCCGCCGTCATAGGTATTGGCCCGCCTCAGCGCTGGATGTCTTCAGCACCCGCACCGACACCACGTTGGCCAGGTTGATGACCACGCCGTTGAGGTCACTCTCGCCGCCGTACCTCGCCTGGGTCAGCACCAGACTGCGCCTCTCGTCCAGAGCGCGTGCGATCGCCTCCAGCGCCTCGGGCTCCCCACTGAAATCTCCACTCACCACGGAGACGTCTTCGCCGCTCACCAGGTGAAACCGCATGATCAGCATGATGTTGCCAGGCACGGGCGGCCCCCTTCCGCCAGAATTCCCCAAGGCCACCTGCCCAGCGGCCGACACTCTAAGCGGGTGCCCTCTGCGTCGATCTGCCCACAATGCGGATCTGGACGTTCTGAAATGGTCGGCGGTGCCCTCTCGCTCGGCTTGATCTAACGCGGCGGCCAGCGCGCGCGCCCGCAGGGTACGCGCGCTCCACAGCTTTGCGGGCCACCGCATCACCTCTGCCCGGGGCTCGCGGGTATGGCGAGGGGGAGACCGCATCCGGCTATGCGCCCACGCCGCAGTGTCCACGGCTTGCTGCCGGCCGAAGTAGCGTGCACTGGTGGGGGCCGCATCTTCACCCCGGACCAAGCAAGATCCGGTATTTCCGATGTACCCCTCCAGGGAGGCGGTCGTGACACGGGAACGCCAACTGACCGATTCGTTCGCCGAACTGACGGACACACTCGTCCGGGACTTCGACGTCGTCGACTTGTTGCACCAGCTCACCCTGCGCTGCGTGCAACTGCTGGATGTCGATGCGGCGGGGCTGCTGCTGGCCGATCAACAAGGGCGGCTGCGTCCGATGGCGGCCTCTACTGAGCAGGCCCGCATGCTGAAGCTGCTACAGCTCCAGGACTCGGAAGGCCCCGGTCTGGACTGTTACCGCACCGGCGGGCCGGTGACCTGTGTCGATCTCGCAGCTGGGGGAGGGCGGTGGCCTCGCTTCGCCGCTGCGGCGCAGCATGCCGGCTTCATCGCGGTCCAGGCGCTGCCGATGCGTTGCGGTGAAAAGGTCATCGGCGCGTTGAGTCTTCTGCGCACGGCGACCGGCCAGCTGACCGCAGACAATCTGCACATCGCGCAGGCGCTGGCCAATGTGGCCACCATCAGCATCCTGCACCAGCGTGCGCTGGAGCAGCCCGAGGCGACCACCGAGCAGCTGCGGGCCGCACTGAGCAGTCGCGTGCTCATCGAACAAGCCAAAGGAGTGCTGGCCGAACGGCGCCACATCGACATGGACCGGGCCTTCGACTCCTTGTGTATCTACGCGCGTAGCCGCGACCTGCGTCTGTCCGCGGTAGCCGATGCCGTCGTCCACGGCAAGATCGACATCGCCGACTGAGCCCACCGTGTGTCCCTGTCGGGCTCACTCCATTTCTTCCTTCACATTCGCCGTGATCGGCCGAAGGCGAGGACGAACACGTCGACGGGGATCCTCGCGAGGTAGCGCCACCGATCACACACTTTCCCACCGCAGGAGGCGTTGGCGTCGGTCTGCGGCTTGGGTCGGCGCTACACCAGCAGTCTCGTCCTGGCTAGCGGAGGGCCATGGCACGCCAAAGGCCTGATTGCAAGCTCATCCGTGACATTGAGCAGCTCCGCCGCATTGCCGAAACCCGGCCCAGCGAGAGCGTCTGGAGGAGCCCCGCATACACCCACCTCGACCGCGACACCCCTGGGTGACATCCGGGCCCTCAACGCCGTGCCGGATCAACTCGGGCAACGAGGCAGTTCTGTGCGTCTGGGTTGACCCTCGGGAAGGTGGATGTTCCACGGTCCTCGGCTCAGCACAATTGCTCGCCCCCGAGAACCATCGCCCATCTGAATGTTGACGATCTATGTCCTCCTTGAGGAACGCCGCCCGTGGCCAAGGGCGGGCACGGGTAGTTCCCGTCTGGAAGGAGGACCCTTTATGACTGGCCCGGCCAGAACTCCGATCGAGGATGTCACGCTGCGCCTGGCGGACACAGTCGCCTGGCTGACGACGCCGCTCATGCCCGAGGACTACCTCACTCTGATCAACCCTTTGTGGTCCTCACGAGAGCTCCGCGGCCGCGTCGAGGCGGTCCGCCCTGAGACCAAGGACGTGGCGAGCCTCGTCATCCGTCCCGGCAGGGGCTGGAGCGCGCATCGAGCCGGCCAGTTCATCAGGGTGGGCGTCGATGTCGACGGCGTACGGCACTGGCGTACGTACTCGTTGTCCTCTGCGCCGGAGCGCGGCGCCGGTCGCGTCACGATCACGGTGAAAGCGGTCCCCGGCGGTGTCGTCTCCACTCATCTCGTTCATCGGACCAAACCAGGCACCATCGTCGGCCTGACCCGGCCGCAGGGCGACTTCGTGCTGCCGGAGCCGGTTCCGTCCCGCCTGCTGTTCGTGACCGCGGGAAGCGGCATCACGCCGGTGATGGCGATGCTGCGCAGCCTGGCACGGATTGGGGAGATGCCGGATGCGATCGTCCTGCACTCGGCGCCCACCCGCGAGGAGGTCATCTTCGGGCCCGAACTCCGCACGTTGGCGAGCCGGTTCCCGAACCTGCTCCTGCACGAGCGTCACACCAGGTCGAGCGGTCGGCTGGACCTGTCGCAGTTGCCCGACCTGTGCCCGGACTGGTCAGAACGCCATGTCTGGGCGTGCGGGCCGACCGGGATGCTGCGCGAGGCCGAGACGTATTGGCGCGAGGCAGGCGTCGTCGACCGGCTTCATGTGGAGCACTTCCGCCCAGTCCTGACGGGATCGACTGCGGGCGGCGCCGGGCATGTCCGTTTTCTTGCGAGCGGCCGGGAGGCGGACACCGACGGCGCTACTCCGTTGCTGGTCGTGGGCGAAAACGCGGGGATCCTCATGTCAAGCGGCTGCCGTATGGGCATCTGTTACAGCTGCACGGGACGGCTGCGGTCGGGTCGCGTTCGTGACCTGCGGACGGGACGCGAATACGGGGAAGAGGGAGAAATCGTCCAGACCTGTGTGTCGGCCGCTGTCGGCAATGTCGAGATCGAGCTTTGAGGTGGATTCATGCAGACCTTCAGTGAGGCGGATGTCGAGGAGTTCGGCCGTGAGCTGGACAAGATCCGCGATGATGTGATCGCGAGCCGGGGCGAGGATGACGCGAGGTATATACGGCGCGTCATCGCCGTGCAGCGTGCCCTGGAGGTGAGCGGCCGTACGCTGCTCTTCGCCTCCGTCCTGCCTCCGGCCTGGCTCGCCGGGACCGCCGCGTTGGCCACCGCCAAGATCCTGGAGAACATGGAGATCGGCCACAACGTCCTGCACGGGCAGTGGGACTGGATGCGTGACCCCGAGATCCACTCCAGCACGTGGGAGTGGGATCTGGTGTCCCCGGCCGGCCATTGGAAGTACACCCACAACTATCTGCATCACACGTGGACGAACGTGCTCGGCAAGGACCGGGACATCGGTTTCGTCCTGCTGCGTCTCAGCCCCGAGCAGCCGTGGCATCCCTACTACCTTGGTCAGCCTCTCTACAACGCGGTCCTGGCGCCCTTTTTCGAGTGGGGGGTGGCGCTGCACGATCTCGAGGTGGAGCGCCTACGCGGCGGGGACAAGAGCTGGACCGAGGTGTTCACCCAGCTTCGCGAGATCCTCCGCAAGGCCGGACGCCAAGCCGTCAAGGACTATATGGCGTTTCCTCTGCTCGCCGGGCCGTTGTTCTTTCCCGTTCTGGTCGGCAACCTCACCGCCAACATGACGCGCAACGTGTGGGCGCACACCGTCATCTTCTGCGGTCATTTCCCCGACGAGGCCGCGACCTTCTCCGAGGAACAGATCGAGGGCGAGACGCGCGGCGAGTGGTACCTGCGCCAACTTCTCGGCTCCTGCAACCTCACCGGTGGTCCGCTCTTCCACATCATGACCGGGAATCTCAGCCACCAGATCGAGCACCACCTCTTCCCGGATCTCCCGAGCAATCGGTATGCCGAGATAGCGCCCCGTGTACGCGCCCTGTGCGAGCGGTTCGGGCTTCCTTACAACACCGGTTCATTGCTCCGCCAGACCGCCCGGGTCTGGAAACGCGTTTTCCGGTTGGCGCTGCCCACGCCCAAACAAAGGCCCGAGCCGGACGCCGCGCCCGCTCGCCTGCAGACGGTGCCGGCGCCCGCCGGCTACACGACGGGCATCGACGTTCTGGGACGCGCGCCCGCTCTGCGCGGTGCCTCAGGCTAGCGGTGCCTCAGGCAGGCGCACGGGATCGCGATGTCCGGACGCGATCGCGCTGGACAGCGTGGGGTGGATGGTGAAGCTGTGGTCCAGTCCCGTGATGCGCAGCAGATCGACCATCCGGGGGGTCGGTGCGGCGAGCCGGAGCGTGATGCCGAACTCCCTGGTCCTGCGCTGGATGCCGACCAGCACGGCCAGCCCGGAGGCGTCGCAGAAGGACAACCCGGACAGATCGAGGATGAGTACGTTCTCGGCCCGTTGGAGCGCGTTGCGTAGACGCATGCGCAGCGCCGGGCTTGTGGCGATGTCGATCTCGCCGTGCAGTCCGATGATGGTATGGGCGGGCCGACACGCGGCCAGCAGGCGCGCGTGCGTACGGGCCCTGGAGTGGACGGTGGTGGTCATGAGATCTCCGATGACGAGAAGCTGAAGATTGGGTATGCCGCGCCCCTGGTGTAAGGGGCCGCCGGCCGTGGTCGAGCGTGCCTTCAGGCGGCTGACGCGTTCACGGCGCCAGGGGCCATCAGCAACAGGCTGGTGTGGCCGGCGCTCGTTGTGGTCAGTCCGACCAGGTGAGAGTCGATGTCCCGCGAGTCGTTCACCTCGACAAGGCGGCCCCGGGCCGGAAAGTCACGCGGGATGTCGTCCCAGACGTCAGGGTTGAGGTCCACCCGGACGGTCACCCCGCCCAGTCGCTGGTCGACGGCTGCGATGAGACGGGGCAGTTCCGCGGCGGCGTCCCGCGAACTCGGCCACCACATGCCATCCACGGTGCGGCGGCTGTCAGGGACGGAGTCGAGATTCAGTCGCACAACGTGTGGGTCCGTCATCACGGTGACGGAAAACGGCGTGGACGGTCGGATGCGGTACAGGAGTTGCGGCGTCATGGTCGGCCGGTCTATCTCGGTTTTCGGGACCGTGTTTACTATCGCCTCGGGCGACGCCGACCCTGATGCCAACGCACGAAAAGTCCTTGGTATGTCCAATCTATCCGTCAAAGTGACCACAGATGGGCCCGAGGCGGGCAACTCGACGGAGATCTTCACATACTCGCCGACAGCGCCGGTGAACTCGGAACACCCCCCGCCGTGCCGGGCTCGTCCTGAGACCGGCCAAGATCGCGAAGGTTCTCGCCGGTCTCGCCTGAGACGCGCTGGGACCAGGAACACCGCATCCTCCCGGCTCGGCGCCTCAACACCCGCTGGGGGGTCGTGGCCTTCCTGCCAGTTGGGCGGTTACCGCAGACATCAAGGCGCTCGTGTCCACACGCGCCGGGTGCCACCAGCACCCCGGCTGTCCCGGCGGGGGGAAGACGTTGAAAGCGTACAGCCAAGAAAACAAACGACGGCGGAACTCAGCGGACGTCCACGGACACCACATCCGCAGGTCGGAGCCTCGGACCTCGATCGAATCGACTTCTTTAATCCGCAGGCGTCCTGACCTGCTCAGCTTGCGAGCTCGGTGCGCAGGTAGTCGTCGAATTCCCGCACCTGCCGTGCGGTCCGGTACGGCGCAAGCTTCGCAGAAAAGAAGTGCACCTTTCCAACGGCACGGTCTGAGGAGCCCCGCGTTCTCCGGACAGCTTCCTGATGATCACTTCACGCTGTTGCCTATACCTGTTGCCCGGCGTCCAGGGCGAGCAGTTCGGTGAGGCGGGGGACAGCAAAGGACACGAAGGGTTGTACGGGGATCAAGCGGCAGGGAGCGTCACCGACCATGACCTCGAGGATGCCGGCGTGCTCTTCGAACTCGTGGCCGACGGTGGGGAAGTGCGTGTCATTGTCGTTACCGACGTCGAGTGTCTCCAGCCAGACTCGTTCGCCGTCGATGTCCATCGGAAAGCGGCGTACCTTCAGGCGGGGGTGGGGCGTCAAGGTCTCGGCGTAGTGCAGGAACGTGTTGCGATTGTGGCCGACGCCGATGAGAAGGATGTAGCCGCCGATGTCGTGCAGACGGCCGAACGGCGATGTACGACCTACGGCGAATCCCAGTGTCTGGCGACCCACGATGGTGGCGGCATCAGCACCGACGGCGGCCACGGATGCCTGAGGGTGCGGACTGCGAACGCTGTCGGGCAGGGAGCGCAAGGCCTCGGGTATCGCGCCCATGCTGGACGACAGGTCAACATCGAAGATCGGCACCGCCGCACGTCGTTCGCGTACGGCGGAGCTGGGCGTGCCGACATGGGCGGGGTCGGGGTCGGCGACTTGCCAGGTGAACGTGGGCGTCACGATCGTCCCTGTGGGGCCGACCGCGGTCCGCAGGCTTTCGACCACGGTCGCCGCACCGCCTTCGACGTGGCCAAGGCTGGACAGCGAAGAATGCACGATCAGGGCCATGCCTTCCTCGACCCCGACCTTGCACCAGCCCTCCACCAGTTCGGCTGCGGTGAGCCCGCCGGTCCGCGGCTTCGTCGTCGTCATACTCAGCATCTCCTATCGTGAGATCGGCGCCGTCCGAGAACGTATCCAAGCGCTACGTGCAGATAGTCGGGTGAACCGGCGGGGACCAGGCCTTCGGCGGTGCGCCGGACGCCCGTCACCCTGCCAGGGTCCCGCGGAGGAACTCGAGGATCTCCGCCCGGGCGGCCTCGGCCTGCTGCTCCACGCCCGGCATGGAAAGGAACGCGTGCCTCGCTCGCGGGTATTCGGTGAGCCGCACGGATGTCCCGGCGGCCCGCAGTCGTTCGGCGTAGCGGCGGCCGTGATCGGCCACCGCGTCCTGGGTCGGCACCACCACGAGCGCCGGGGCCAGACCGTTCAGGTTGTCGGCATACAGCGGCGAGAGCGCGCGAGCGTCGGTTCCCGGTGGAACGGCGAGCCGCTGGAACAAGCGCAACTGCGGCCCGGCGAGGGTCGGGCTGTCCCCGTACTCGGCGATCGAGGCGTAGTCGAACATCGTCTCGGTCACATCGACGGCGGGGTTGACCAGCACCTGCGCCTTGAGTCGCAGACCGGCCTCCCTGGCCCGTATGGCAGCCAGCGCGCTGATCAGCGCACCGCAGCTCTCGCCGAACACGGCCGTGCGCGCGGGGTCGATGCGCCACTGCGCGGCGTGCTGCGCCACGTGCCGGAGCACGTCCCAGGCGTCGTCGGCGGCCGCCGACAGCGGGGTTGCCGCATCGAGGAGGCGGTGCTCGACCGAGACGACGATGGCGGGCAGCCGGGCGGCGAGGTGGCTGTTGGTCCAGTCGCACTGCACCGCCGTGCCCACGAAGCTGCCTCCGTGCACGTGGAGCACGAGCGGTAGCTCGGCCGGAGCGGCCTCCCCAGCGCGGTTCTCGGCGGCCGGCCGGTACACCCGGACCGGGAGGTCGCGGTCGGGCAGCGTCACCTCCTGCCAGTCGATCGCGGCGCCCGGATCCGGATCCCCGGTGATCGCCCGTGCCGCACTGGAGGCCCGGAAGCGGTTCTCCGCACACGGTAGGCGATCAGTTCCTCGGCCGTTATCGCCGACCAGTCCGGCTCCGTCGGCCGCATCGTAGCGGTGGGCTCGCTCATGTCTCCCTCTCCCCTCCCCGGCCGGCTGCCGGGTGTGTCGTGGTGGTCACGCATGTCGGGCATAGCGCAGGTCGTGCAGTCTCCGGAAAGTGCACGTCCTCAATATGCACGCGGTGCGTGCATGAGCAAGTGCATAGGTTAGGCTGAGTCACGACGAGTAGCAGCGAGAGGGGCGAGATGGCAGGCCGAAGGCGTTGGTCGACCGAGGAGATCCTGGACACCGCGGCGGAGTTGCTGCGCACGAGCGACGCCGAGTCGTTCAGCGTGCGCAAGCTCGCCGCAGCGCTCGGGACCGACTCCTCCAGCCTCTACCGGCACTTCCGCAACAAGACCGAGCTGCTACGCGCGGTCGCCGACCGCATCCTCACGGCCGCCATGGACGGCTACCGCCCCGAGGGCGACTGGAAACAGCGCATCACCACCCTGGCTCTGCGCTTGAGAGAGTCATTCGGCGAGCAACCCCAACTCGCCGCAATCTGGGGACGCTACGCGTCAGGCGGCACCGGCTCCCGACTCGTCATGGAGGAGCTGCTCCAGGCACTGCGCGCATCGGGCCTGCCCGACGAGAAGATCCCGGCGCGCTACCACCGGATCGCGATCCTCATTGCGGCGCTGATCTCCTCCGAGGCCGGGGTCGGCGCCATCACCCCCAAAGAGTACGAACAGGGCATGGAACAGTTCCGCGTCGCGGTCCTGGGCGCCGACCCCGAACACTTCCCCGCCCTGGCCCATTTCGCCCGCGACATCCGCCCCCTCGGGGCCGACCGCCGCGCCGCGTTCGAGGAGATCCTCGCCGCCCAACTCGCCCACATCGAGGCACAGATCCCCTGACGTGCCCTCACGGTTCGTGTGGACGCCGGCCTTGGTCACTTCGCCACATGCGAGCGTCCCGAACGCAGCTATGACTTCGATGCCGTGATTGGAGCTGCCGCCTGGCCATACATCCTCGTGGCTATCCATACGCCGCCACGTCCGTCCGGGATGGCTTGGCGGAGGTCGAGGCCGCGAAGCCCGAGGTCGAAAAGATTCCAGACGTGACCGTCCCAGTGCACAAGCGTCCCGTCCGGACCGGTTTGATCGCCTGGAGCCCCGAGCCGCGTGCTCCACCCCGAGATCCAGATGCCATCAGAGTCCGTGCCGGTGACGGTTGCGTCCCCGATTTGGAGATCTTCTGGGAGCGGCGGGGTCGCTTTCAGCCAGCGCTTCCCAGCCAGCGTGCCGCTTTCAGGCCGCCGTGGCTCACGCTGAGCACCCCTAGATCATCCAGTAGCCGGCACCTACGTATCGCCGATCTTTCCGCGTCATTGGGATCACGTGATGATCACTTCGGCGGGGCATGTCCGAAACCGTCGCGTTCTGGAAGTCTCTCGGCTACTCGAGGCAGCGGGCCGAAGCCGGGACCTACGCGTCTCCCCAACTGCTGCACATCACGCTCGACCAACTCGAAAGCGACTACGCAGCTTCGACGGTTTCGTGAGATACGACCGTGGTTGATCTTTCGGAGGCCGATGTACAGACGCTGCGCGACGCCTATGTGAGTCGATGAGCGGACTTCCCGCGAACACAATGGTGAACCGCCGCTGCCACGTCGTTTGTGGCAGCGGCGGTTCTCGCCGTCGTCGGCCGGCGCGGGGCCGAGTCAGCCACCTCGTTGAGGAGGTCCTACCCGCCCGATAGCGCCAGCGTGCGATGTGCTCGGGCCCTTCCGGGGGCCACGCAGGGTGGCCGTTCTACCGGCAGGGACCGATCGCGATCACGATCGCGATCACGATGACGGCGACGCGGCGCCGCCCTCGCCATGCCCGGGCCACTTCGGCCGGCTGAGGTCCGCGATAAGCGCGGCGGGGGCGGAGGTGCCCTTCCCGACGGCGACCACCAGTGCGTTGTCACCGGTTGTGATCTCGGTCAGCCCCATGCGCCCCGCGGAGACACGGCTGGAGTCGGTGATGGCGTACTTCTGCGCGAAGCCGTCCTGACTCTTGATCTCGATGGAATTCTGGTCGACCGATGTCACGGTGCCGCTCTGCACGGTGAGGGTCTGCTGGCCGCCGCCCTTCTTCGTGATGGTCAGTTCACCGTGGACGGAGCCAGTGGAGCCCTCCGCCGGGTGTCCGCTGGGCGTCTCCTCACGTGGAGACAGCCCTGTCTGGGCGGCGGCCACGCCCGTACCCATGGTGAGTAGCAGCACGGTGGCGGCTCCGAGAAGGAGTCCGTGGCGAGCCGCGCGTCGTGCCGGTTTGGTGGCGGGGAGGTCGATTCGGCTGATCTCGGGATCGGTCATAGGCTTCCAGGGGCGGAGAACCCCGCCTCCGTCTGCGAGGTGGGGAAGATCGCCCCTCCTCCTTTCGGGCTCCCGTTGTGCGGTATCCGTGGTGTTCGGGTCCGCACGCGGTGTGGCTGCCCAGCTACCCGGCTGAGGACGATGT
This sequence comes from Microtetraspora glauca, assembly GCA_001570385.1. Lineage (GTDB taxonomy): Bacteria > Actinomycetota > Actinomycetes > Streptosporangiales > Streptosporangiaceae > Microtetraspora > Microtetraspora glauca. The sequence goes on from BBYL01000025.1 coordinate 43,485, forward strand.
TGACGGCTGTCTCGGTAAAGTCCTCGTCGAGAGGGAGCTGCCGGAACAGCACTCGCAGTCACACGGCATCGGCATCGGCATCGGCATCGCCGCCGTCGCCCTCGTACCCCCTGGTGAGCCGGTCGGGGCCGTCGAGCCGGCCTGCGCGGCGGCGGGACTGGGCGTGTACGCCTCTACCCACTCGGCGTCGAACCCGGGCAGACCGCCGAGGATCTCGTCCAGGGGGACGGGTTCTGCTGTCGGAACGGTCTGCTGGGCCGGCCTCTCCTGCGCCTCGGCGGCTGTCGCCCTTTCGTACTCGCCGCCGTCGACGGTCCGGGACGCGCCGGGCGGGGGCGTCCTCCGGCTCCCGCGTCAATGCGGCGTCAACGTTTGGGCGTTCCCCGTCGGGATCTCGTAGCGATCAGGCTCGATGTCCTCCTCGCGGCTCTAGCGTCCTTTCTCGTACGAGTTCTCCCCAGGAGGAAGTCATGTCCGAAGTGCCGTTGTATGTACCGGTTCGGAAGGGTGCGTTCGCGATGTCGTTGCGCCTCTTCAGGACCGCGTCAGGCAGGAGAACGGCGGTCGCCTTCTCCTCGCCGCTCCGCCTGACCAAGGTACTGGGCACCGACCAGCGCTGGATCCGGCTCAGCGAGGCCGCGCTCCGGCGCATGATCGAGGAGCTGGACGTCGTCGGCATCGTCGTCGACCCCATGGGGACGATGGCCGGCACGACCGCGCGGGTCGCGTGATGTGCGTTCTCCGACAGGACCTGGCCGCCGAGCCGGCGGCCGAGGGCGAACCCTGGTCGTCCACCACGCGCTTCGAGCCCGACGGGGCCGCTTCGGTCGGTGGCGTCTCCCTCATGCGGATCGCCGCCGACCACGGCACCCCGGCCTACGTCCTGGACGAGAGCGACGTCCGCCGGCGGTGCCGCGCCTACCGCGCCGCCCTGCCGGACGCCGAGATCGCCTACTCGGCCAAGGCGTTCCTGTGCCGGGCGATGGTCGGCTGGGTCCACGAGGAGGGCCTCAGCCTGAACGTGTGCTCGGGAGGCGAGCTGACCTTCGCCCTCGCCGCCGGCTTCCCCGCCGAGCGGATCATCTTCCACGGAACCGCCAAGACGCCCCAGGAGATCCACACCGCCATCGAGGTGGGGGTCGGGCGCATCGTGGTCGACAACGCCGCCGAGATCAACCGGCTGGCCGCGCTCGTCCCTCCGGGGCGCCGCCAGAAGATACTGCTCCGCGTCATTCCCGACATCGAGGCCGGCGCGTTGGAAGCGGCAGGAGAACAGAGGTTCGGCCTGTCCATCGCCACCGGAGCGGCCGGACAGGCCGTGGCCAGGGTTCTGGGCCAACCCCGCCTGGAACTGGCCGGCCTACACTGCCATCTCGGCTCCCAGATCTGCGAGGCCCAGCCGTACGAGAGGGTGGCCCGCACCCTGATCGAGCAGATGGTGCGGATCAGGGACGCCCACGGGGTGGTCCTGCCCGAGCTTGATCTGGGCGGCGGCCACGGCATCGCCTACCTGGAGTCGGAGCACGGGTTGGATCCGCGCCGCTACGCCGCCGCGATCACCGCGGCCGTGGCGCAGCGCTGCGCGGGGCTGGGCCTGCCCGTTCCCCGGCTGGTCGTGGAACCGGGGCGCGCGATCAGCGGCCCCGCCGGGCTCACGTTGTACCGGGTCATCTCCATCAAGCGGGGCATGACCCACATCTACGTCGCCGTCGACGGAGGGATGAGCGACAACCCTCACCCCTCCCCGTACGGCTCCGGCCACACGGCCAGGATGATCGGCCGCCGTTCCACCGCCGGCACCCGCGAGATGACCGTGATCGGCCACCACAGCGCGGCCGAGGACGTCATCGCCCAGGGCGTGGAACTCCCCGCCGACCTGCGCCCCGGCGATCTGATCGTGGTGGCCGCTACCGGCGCCTACCACCACTCCATGGCGTCCACGTACACCATGACGGCTCGGCCGCCTGTCGTCGCCGTCGCCGACGGGCAGGCGCGGCTGGTGGTCCGCCGGGAGGAGCCGGAGGACCTGATGCGCAGGGAGGTCGGTCTCTAATTCGAAAATCGGACGGTTCGTGGGCAGGCGGCAGCGAACCCCAGGATGCGCACCGCTCCAGCCCGAAACTCCGGATCAAACCGGCGCCTCGTGGTACCTGCCACGACCAAACCTCTCCCGGTTCGATCTCCACGCTAGGAGGGGAAGCGCAGATCGTCCTGTGGCAGTTGGAGCGCAACAGGACCAAGTCGTCGAGCGTGGTAGCCGTCGCACCTGACGCATGGAGCGGGACCATGTGATGGCACTCGATGTAGCCAGTGCCACGAGGGCCGTAGACGCGTTCGAAGTTGAAGGTGCGGCGCTCGCAAGAGATCTCACCGACCTGAACCCGCACCATCGCGACTTTCTTGGCGCGAAGCTTGCTGCTGCGCACTCATATCACATGCTGGCGAAGGAGTAGTCGCCCTTCCGTACACCAACCGCACTCCGGGCCTCGCGACCGACAACAAGACCATCGCCAAGACCGCCACCATCCTGGCCCGCGGACTCGGCAAGCTCTGAGGTCGCGCACCGTGGTTGAAGCACGCGAACGCACCGGCGGTAGTCTCTGAACGGAAGAAATCGGCGGAGCGACGTGCGAGCTCAGCGGCCAGTGGTCTCCCCAGACCAGGCAGCTCTGATCGACATGATCGAAGCTGGGCCTCGAGGCGCGCCGTGAGCATCTGCTGGGCTGCCGTTGCCACGTACTTCGGGCCCGAGACGCACGACCCTGTTGTCTACTTCGAGAGCGACTGGGGCGAGCGAGGAGTGGACGCGTCGGCACACAGCTCCGCACCGCCGACACCCGCAATCGGTGCCCGGCCCGGCACCGGCTGAATAACCCCCGACAGGAGAACGACGATGAGCACCAGTCCCGCCTACCAGGTGACCGACCCGGCGACGGGCGAGGTCGTCGAGACCTTCGAGCCGGCGACCGACGCGGACGTCGAGGCCGCGCTGACGGCCGCCGCCGCGGCGTACGCGACGTGGAAGGACGTCCCGATCACCCGACGCGCCGAGATCGTCAGCAAGGTCGGAGCATTGTTCGCCGAGCGTGCGGATGAGCTCGCCGCGATCGCGGCCCAGGAGATGGGCAAGCCGGTCTCGGAGGGAGTGGGGGAGGTCGAGTTCTGCCAGGCGATCTTCGACTACTTCGCGACCGAGGGCCCGACGCTCGCTGCGGACCAGCCGATCAAGACGTTCTCGGGCGGAAAGGCGGTCGTGCAGAAGCTGCCGATCGGTGCCCTGCTCGGGATCATGCCGTGGAACTTCCCGTTCTACCAGATCGCCCGTTTCGCGGCGCCCAACCTGATGCTGGGCAACACGATCATCCTCAAGCACGCCGAGTCGGTGCCGCGGTCGGCGCTCGCAGTCGAGCAGATCATGAAGGATGCCGGCGTGCCGGAGGGCGCGTACGTCAACCTGTTCGCGACCCACGAGCAGATCGAGACGATCATCGCCGACCCGCGGGTGCAGGGCGTCTCGCTGACCGGATCCGAGCGGGCCGGTGCGATCGTCGCGTCGCTCGCGGGGAAGCACCTGAAGAAGTGCGTGCTCGAGCTGGGAGGCTCGGACCCTTACGTGATCCTCGACAGCGACGACGTCGCGGAGGCGGCGGAGACAGCGTGGGGCACCCGCATGTACAACATGGGCCAGGCCTGCAACTCCAACAAGCGCATGATCGTGATGCATGACATCTTCGATGACTTCGTCTCGGAGCTCACCCGGAAGGCGCTCGCGATCGAGCCGGGGTCATTCGCCCCGATGTCATCTCGGGCGGCTGCGGAGACGCTCGCGGCCCAGGTCGACGACGCGGTCAGCAAGGGAGCGACACTGCATGCAGGCGGTGTGCTCAGTGACGCCCCGGCGGCGTACTACTCGCCTGCCGTCCTCACGGGTGTCACCCCGGACATGCGGGCCTATAGCGAAGAGTTGTTCGGGCCGGTCGCCGTGGTCTACAAGGTCGGCAGCGACGAGGAGGCCCTGGAGCTGGCGAACGACACGCAGTACGGACTGGGTGGCGCGGTGTTCAGCACCGACGTGGATCGAGCCACATCCGTGGCCTCACTGCTCGAGACCGGGATGGCGAACGTGAACACCCCTGCCGGGGAAGGCGCAGAAGTTCCGTTCGGTGGGGTGAAGCGCTCCGGGTTCGGCCGCGAGCTCGGTCCCCTCGGCATGGACGAGTTCGTCAACAAGCGGATGTTCTTCGTCGCGGACTGACAGCGCCGCCGTGTGATGAGGCCGACGGATACAGGAGCCGTCGGCCTCATCACGCCCCCGCTCTCGAAGCTGAGCCCTCAGTCGCCTTCCTGCTGTGGACGGGTGCGTCGGGGAAGACCCGCCGCCCGAGTGGCACCCGACCTGACCTGGTGTCCACGGAACGCGCCGCCGGGCGGTCGGTGATGACGCCGGAGAGCTGCTGCCTCGTCGGCCTCACCTGCGAGGCGCCGTCTTGGATCCGAAGCCTCGAACCGCCTAAAGATCTGGGTCCTCAGCGTCAGCTGGGCGTGGGTGATCCGGCTCCATGTGACAACGGCAGTACCGGGATGCGCATGGTGAGAGTGCCCGCGGTGGGAAAGCGGAAGGTGACGTCGATCGGGGTCGCGCCAAGCGGCCGGTGGATGCGGATCAGCTCCAGGTGCGGGCGAAAAGGGGCCGTCGATCTCGATCATGTGGCTCACTCTGCCCACGGCGTCGAGGTACCGCAACGGGGGCATACGACGGCTCACGTCCGCACCAGCACTGGTCAGGGGCCAGGTTCCGACCCTGAAGCACGGCCGGGACAGTTCTGATAAGGAAGTGATCAGGCCGTTGAGGGAGCCTTGGCCGTACAGCCACGAGTACAGCCAAGGGGACGAACGACGGCGGAACTCGGCGAACGCCTACGAACACCGCGACCGCAGGTCAGAGTCTCTGACCTTGATCGAATCGACTTCCTCTGATCCGCAGGTTCATGAGCTGACCTTCGGACTCGCTTCTCTTGTGGGAGATCACTCCCAGGAGCCTGGTGCGCCAACGATGAGATCTTCAGGCCGTGGGAGCGTGGCCAGCTCATCTTCGATGGAGTAGACCTCAAGACACGAAAGATGGCCTTCTTGGACGAAGAGCAAGACGCCATCACTGCGCCCACGTACGTCGGCAGAGATCAGTACGCCGTCTTGCACCAGTGAGGCGAGTGCGCGAGGTCGTGCTCCCGCGCGAGGCGAGATCCCGGGGCTGGCCGCCTTCGCCGCGGCGAACGGCTCCAGCCGCATCCTCGGGCACGCCAGAGCCCTGCATGAGCAGCTGAGTTCCGGGTGAGATCCGGCTGTTACCCGGTGAGGCCGAACTCGCCCGCGCGCAGCCCGGCCTGGAACCGGGAATCGGCCTCCAGCGTGGCCATGAGCTCCGCGACCCGCCTCCGGTAGGTGCGCAACGAGAGGCCGAGATGCCGGGCCGCGGTCTCGTCGGTGTATCCCGCGCCGAGAGCGCGGAGCACGGCCCGGCTGCCGGCGTCGAGGTGCGGCGCGTCGCCGCGCAGATAGGCGGCCAGGTCGGTGGCGCTCTCCCAGGCTGCCCGGAACAGGGCGTACACGCCGTCGACGAGGGCGGGCGAGGTGGTCACGGTGAACTCGCGCGGGCCCGGCCCGTCGCGCCCGGCGAGGATCATCACCCGCCGGTCGATGATGATCGTCTCGTGGGGCAGCGGTGCCGAGCTGATCCGCACCCGGGCGCCCCTGGCCGCGACCTGGTGGAGGTGCAGCCGTGCGGCCTCGTCGGCGAGGGCGGCCGGAGTGAGCAGCTTGTCGACCGTGAAGCCGGCCACGCCGTTCCCATGTATCCGGTCGCTGATCGCCTGCCGCGCCTCGGGCTGGGACCACGTGTCGAGATCACGAGCCGCGCACACGAATTCGCGCTGAGTCCCGGAGAACAGGTGACCGGCCCGCGCGACGAGTTCCGCGTCACCGCGGACGGTGATGACCTGATCGGCTGTCACCCGCTCATTATGACCACCCATGAGGGGGCCCGCGCGGTGGCAGCTTGCTGCCATCCCGTTGGCCCGCGTCCTCGTCCGCGCGAGGCTGACGGGCATGACGAAGAACACGAACGCGGACTCGACGACCCACGCCGCCCTCACCGGCGAGTTCCTTCTCGGGGGAGACCTTCCGGTCCACCGGCTCGGTTTCGGCGCCATGCGGCTCCCGACCGGCACCTTCCAAGGGCCCGCCCGTGACCCCGAGACGGGTGTCGCGGTACTGCGCCGCGCGGTCGAGCTCGGCGTGAACCACATCGACACGGCGTGGTTCTACCGGCGGGAGGGGGTGGTGGCCAACGAGCTGATCCGCGCGGCGCTCGCGCCCTACGCGGACGACCTGGTGATCGCGACGAAGGTCGGGCCGTTGCTCGACTCCGACGGCGTTCCGAGGGGCGAGGCGGGCCCGGCCGAGTTGCGCGGCCTGGTGGAGGACAACCTGCGCACTCTCGGCGTCGACCGGCTCGACCTCGTGTACCTGCGGGTGGGTGGCATGAGCGCACCGGGCGGCGTGTCGATCGCCGACCGGTTCGCGGCCCTCGCCGAGCTGCGCGAGGAGGGGCTGATCCGGCACCTGGGCGTCAGCAACGTCGATGCCGCGCAGCTGGCCGAGGCGCGGGCGATCGCTCCGGTGGCGGCCGTGCAGAACAGCTTCCACGTGCAGGATCGGGGTGACGCCGGGCTGCTGGCGCGATGCGAGAAGGACGGGATCGCTTTCGTCCCCTTCTTCCCGCTCGGTGGCGGATACCGTCCGATCGACGCGACCGCGATGGCGGCGGTCACGGCCCGGCATCAGGCGACGGCGGCCCAGGTCGCGCTCGCGTGGTTGCTGGCGAGCTCGCCCGTGATGCTGGCGATCCCCGGAACGGGTTCTCTCGGCCACCTGGAGGAGAACATGGAAGCCGGACGTATCCGCCTGACACCGGACGACTTCGTCGCGCTCGGAGATTGAGCGCCCGACCGGCACGGGGTCGTACGGATGGGGAATGTCAGGCGGGCGGAGGGCATGCGCTCGAACAAGGACAGGATGTCATGATCGACATAAAGTCCGGATATGGCGGCGCCCTGTGCCGAACCGGTGGTCGTCGGCTCCCGTGCGTTCTCCCTGCTCAGGCGTGGCCCCGTCGGCCGCGTATGCCCTGATGGGCCGGACCTCACTGATCAGCGGGACGTGATGGGTGCTCTCAACGGACGTGTGCCGCGATAGTGCCCTTGATCCGTACGAACTCGGCGAAGTTGCACATACATTCCATCTCGCCTATAGGTTTAGGGCTTCGTCCTAATTCTGATAGGGGGAGAATTATGTACACGACCGTCGCAAGCCTCCCGGCGGGTACGCCCGGCCGGGAGCACCTGGCGGCTCTGCCGGCCACGGGCCGGTGGGCCGGGCAGGTGGACGGCACGGTGCGGGCGAGCGTCCGGTGAACATCTTCGACGAGCCCGGACAGGCCGACGGCTGGGACCCGCGTCGCGCGGGTGAGGCCAAGGCCAGGAAGTCGGCCGGGAAGAACGTCGCGCGACTGTTGGGAGCGGGCGCGCTCGCGGGGCTGCTGGCCGCCGCCCTCGCGCTTCCGGCCGTCGGCGGGACGGGAGCCGTGATCCTCTCGGCGTCGGACGGGCTGAACCTCAAGGCGGAGGACCTCAAGGAGCCCCCGCTGGCCGAGAAGACGACGGTCCTGGACGCCAGGGGCAACCCGATCGCGCAGTTCTACGAGGAGTACCGCGAGGTCGTCCCGCTCAGCAAGGTCGCCGAGGTGATGAGGACGGCGATCGTCTCGATCGAGGACTACCGGTTCTACGAGCACGGCGCGATCGACCTCGAAGGAACCTCCCGGGCCCTCGTGAAGAACCTCGCCTCGGGCGGGGTCAGCCAGGGTGGGTCGAGCATCACCCAGCAGTACGTCAAGCAGGTGCTCCTCAACACAGCGGTCACCACGAAGGACAAGAACAAGGCGCTTGAGGCCAGCTACGGGCGCAAGCTGAACGAGCTGCGCTACGCGATGGCGGTCGAGCAGAAGTACTCCAAGGACCAGATCCTGGAGAAGTACCTCAACATCGCCTACTTCGGCGCGGGGGCCAACGGCGTGCAGGCCGCGGCCAAGCGGTTCTTCGGAGTGAACGCGTCCGACCTGGACCTGGCGCAGGCGGCGACTCTGGCGGGGGCCGTGCAGTTGCCGAACAGCACCGACCCCGAGGCCGGCAGGAAGGCCCAGAAACAGCTGCTCAAACGGCGCAACGTCGTCCTCGACCGGATGGCCGAACTGAAGAAGATCACGCCGGAGCAGGCCCAGGAGGCCAAGGCCAAGAAGCTGGGCTACAAGGGCACGCCGCTGCCCGGCGGGTGCGGCGCCAGCCCCTACCCGTACTTCTGCATGTACGTGCGGAACGAGATTCTCAAGAATCCGAGTTTCGGCAAGACGGAGAAGAGCCGTACGCAGTTCCTCAACCGCGGCGGTCTGACGATCAAGACGACGATCGACCCCAAGATGCAGGCGGCGGCGGAGCGGGCGATCAGGAAGCGGGTGCACGCGTCGGACAACGCGGTCGCCTCCGAGGCGCTGATCCAGCCGGGCACCGGCATGATCAAGGCGATGGCGGCCAGCCGGAAGTACGGCCAGAACGCGCGCAAGAACGAGATGTCGTACAACGTCGTGGCCGACGCGGCCCACGGCGGCGGCGTCGGTTTCCAGGCGGGTTCGACGTTCAAGACCTTCACGTTGCTCACGGCCCTGAAGAAGGGCATGAAGATCAGCGACGGGTTCAGCGTCGGCGCCGGATACCGTGCGCCCGGGTACTCCACCTTCAAGAACTGCAAGGGTGAGAACATCGGGGACCCGACGCACACCGTCACCAACGACGAGGGATCCGGCGGCTTCAAGACGCTGCAGACGGGCACCTGGGGGTCGGTCAACACCTTCTTCATGGAGCTGGAGCAGCGCGTCGGCCTGTGCGACACGGTGCAGACCGCCAAGTCGCTGGGCATCAAGCGCTCCGACGGCCTGAAGCTGCAGGAGTACGAGACCTTCACCCTCGGCATCAACGAGATGGACCCGGTGACCGTCGCCAACGCGTACGCCGCGATCGGCGCGCGCGGCAAGTACTGCGCGCCCATGGCCATCTCGCAGATCACCGACAGGAACGGCAAGGTGACCGACTACCAGCCGCAGTGCCGCCAGGCGCTGGACCCGGAGGTGGCGGACGCCGCGGCGAACATCCTGTCGGGAGTGTTCACCAAGGGCACGATGCGCGGCGTGGGCGGCATCGGCCGTGACGCGGCGGGCAAGACCGGCACCACCGACAACCAGGCCACCGCGTGGTTCGCCGGGTTCACCCCGGACCTGGCCGCCGCGGTGAGCATCGGCGACCCGCGCGGCTCGACCACGCACAAGCTGAACGGCGTCACCATCGGCGGTACGTACTACGGCGCGGTCTTCGGGGCCACCATCCCGGGCCCGATCTGGAAGGACACCATGCTGAGCGCGTTGAGGGGCGTGAAGGCCACGTCCTTCCATCCGGTCAACTCGTCGCGCTTCGGCGGATGCGGCTCGCACTGCGGCGGGTCGGTCATCGGCGGCAACGGCCGCGGCGGAGGCGGCGGGGACCCCGTGACCGTGGTCCCGGCCGATATGTGACCGGCACGGCCTGAACGGCACGCGCCGCTGAACGACACAGGGCGAGGAGGACATCCGCCTCCTCGCCCTTGTCATGCGCGGGTTCCGCTCACGTCACCGCGTGACGGTCTCCGCGTGCTCCCCGGCGGCGAGGCGGCGGCCGAGCAGCCGTCCGAACGTGATCGCGGGCGTGACCAGCATGCCGGAGCAGAAGCTCTGGCCGCAGGTGGCCGCCGCGCCGATCACCTCGCCGATGGCGTACAGGTTCGGCACCGAGGTGCCGTCGGTACGCCGTACCCGGAGGTCGGAGTCGATGTCGAGCCCGGCGAACGTGACGAGCGAGATGCCGTGGTTGCGTATCGCGTAGTACGGCGCACGCTCCAGCGGAAGCGGCAGATGGGTGCGGCCGAAGTCGGGGTCGGCGCCCGCGGCGACGGCCTCGTTGTACCGGGCCGCCGACGCGACCAGACCGGCCGGATCGATGCCCGCGATCACGGCCAGCTCCTCCAGCGTTCCGGCGGAGTGCACCCCGGCCCGCTGGTTGGCACGGGCGCGCAGGTCGTCGGGCGTCCACCCGACCACGAGCGGGCGGCCCGACCGCGTCGACTCCAGCATCGCGTCGTCGAAGACGGTCCAGAAGGTCATGTCCTCGATGCGGGTGAGCGCGCGTTCCTTGACGTCGATCGAGAGCTCGTCCTCGGCGACCCAGCGCCGCCCTCCCTTGTCGACATAGATCTCCACGGGAGGACGCTCGGCCGCGATGAGGAGCTGCCGGTCCGACCAGTTGGCCTTCCCCGGCGTGGTCGGGTCGGGCAGCCCGCCGAACGTGGGCAGGTACGAACCCGTTCCCGCTACGGCGGCCCCCAGCTCCTGGGCGAGCAGGATCCCGTCGCCGGTCGAGGTCGGGTACGCCGCCGAGACGAGCGGCGCGCCCTCCAGCTCCAGGAACAGCTCGGGCTCCGCGGCGAAGCCGCCCGTGGCCAGCACCACGTCCCGCGCCCGCACGCGCACGTCCTGGCCGCCACGCAGCACGGTCACCCCGGTGACCGCGCCGTCGTCATCGGTGTCGAGGCCGATGACGGGGGCGTTCTTCCACAGCTCCAGCCGGCCCGTGGCGATCGCCTCGTCCAGCAGGCGCTCGAACACCTCCAGGATCGACAACGCCTCGTCGGCCCCGTAGTAGGTACGCGCGGTCGCGTACGGCTCGTGCCCGTAGATGATCCGCGGCGTCTCGGGAGCGAACCGGAAGCCGCGGTCGTCCAGCCAGTCGATGGTCTCCGCGGCGTTCTCGGCGACGACGCGGACCAGGTCGGCGCGTGCGGTGCCGTCGCTGATCCGGTGGATGTCGGCCAGGTGGGCCTCGACGGAGTCGGTGATCCCGCGCTCGGCCTGCCGTCGTGTCCCTGCCGCCGCCATGTGGCCGCCGGAGATGTGCATGGTGCCGCCGATCCGCTGGTCCTTCTCGACCAGCAGGACCCTGGCGCCGCCGAGGGCCGCCTCGGCCGCGCAGGGAATGCCGGCGGTGCCCGCGCCGACGACCACGAGGTCGTAACTGAGTTCCACCAGTGGATCTCCTGTAGTGATGTGCGTGTTCGGTCAGGCGTTCGTGGCAGGGACGTACCAGCGCTCGGGCTCGACGCCCGGCAGGCGGCGTTCCTCGATCACCGTGAGCCGGCTGAGCCGTCCGTCCTCGAAGTGCTGCCACAACCGGGTGCGGTAGTCCTCGGTCGGCATCGACATCTCGACGATGCGCTCACCCGGCCGCGTGTTCCAGCCGAAGGTGAACAGGATGGCCTGGTCGCCGGCGCGGCTGGTCGTCCCCCACATCTCCTCGTCGACGAACGTGACGTCGTCGCCGTCCACGATCGCGCGGTAGTGGCGGACCGCCGGTTCTGCGCCGTCCCGCAGGTAGACGACCTTCTCCGTCCAGTCGGTGCCCTCCATCCGGCCCTCCTGCCGGCTGGCGAAGCGCTCCAGAAGGGCGCCGTCGGCGCCGAGCACGGTGTACGTGCCCTCCCATACGCCCGACATGTCGGTCAGGATGTCGGCGATCGTCATCGTTCCTCCGTCTCAGTGGTGGCGGCGTCGTAGTACCAGGGCCGGGGGCCGGCCGTTTCGCGGACGAGCAGGGCGCGCCTGCGCAGGAACCGCCGGACCGAGGGCGGTCCCATCCGCGACGCGCCGAGCCCGGACATCTTGAAGGAGTTCTTCTCGGCCTCGGGGACCATGCCGGTGAGGCAGACGTCGTTGACGCTGACCCCTCCCGCGTCGATCCGGTGCCCGATCGCCATCGCCTCCTCCGCCGTACCGGCGAAGACGGCGGCGCTGAGCCCGAACTCCGTGTCGTTCGCGAGCGCGACCGCCTCGTCCTCGCCGTCGAACGTCATGACCGGGATGATCGGCCCGAAGGTCTCCTCCCGCATCAGCCGCATGGAGTGGTCGACACCGGTGACCACCGTCGGCCGCAGATAGCAGCCGCCGTCGAGGACCTCGATCGAGCCGCCGGTCCGGATCGTGGCGCCCTTCGCGACGGCGTCGTCCAGGTGCTCCCGGATGGTCGTCACCTGGGCGCCGGTGATGATCGGGCCGATCTGCCCGTCGGCGGGTTCGGGGTGGGCCAGCCGTACCCGCTCGGCCTTGGCGACCAGCGTCTCCACGAACGCGTCGGCGACGCGGTGGTCCACGTACACGCGCTCGATCGACATGCAGGCGTGCCCGGAGTTGATGGTCGAGCCCCACAGGAGGGCGGACGCGGCGCTGTCGAGGTCGGCGGAGGCGGTGACGACCGCCGGGTCCTTCCCGCCGAGCTCCAGGAACGCCGGGATGAACCGCTCGGCCGCCGCACGGGCGACCGCGCGCCCGGTGGGCACGCTGCCGGTGAAGCACACGGCGTCCGCCGCGTCGATCATCGCCGCGCCGGTGGCGCCGTCGCCCTCGACCACCGTGAAGACGTCGGAGAGGCCGGCGGCCTCCGCGACGCACTCGCGCAGCGTCGGGATGAAGCGCGGAGTCATCTCGCTCGGCTTCAGCATCACGGCCGATCCGGCGAGGAGGGCGGGAACCACGTCGATGAGCGCGAGCTGGAACGGGAAGTTCCACGGGGAGATCGCGGCGACGAGCGGGTAGGCCACCAGGTCGCCCGTCGTCCGTACCGTCGGGTCCCCCGTGGGGGAGAGGTCCGCGGGCGCGAAGGTCTCCTCGGCGAAGCGGGACGCCCGGTCGATCCCGGCCAGGACGGCGTCCACCTCGAGCACCGAGACCTGCAGGCGGCCGGTGTCGGTCACCAGTACGCGGATGAGGTCGTCGCGCCGTCGCGCGACGGCGTCGCGGAACTCCCGCAGGACGGCGATCCTCCGCTGGACGGGCCACGCCGCCCAGGCGCGCTGGCCGGCGCGCAGCCGGTCCGCCTCCGCCGCGATCCGGGCGGCGTCCATCGCGGTGATCTCGTAGTCCGTCTCGCCGGTGCGCGGGTTGCGGACGGGAATCTGCTTGGTCACGTGGGGGGCTCCTCAGATCAGGCCGTCGGCGGCCAGCCGGTCGATCACAGCACGCTGCGTCGTCGCGAAGTGCGCGCGCGCGGTCTCGCCCGCCCGCACTGTGTTCGGCGGATAGAACGAGGTGCCCGCGTAGCTCGGCGCGTACAGCTCGAACCGCTGACGGGGAAGGAGGTTCATCATCTCGGGGGCCCTGCGCGCGCGGCGCAGGGCGGCCAGGTCGATCTCGGCGTTGGCCGCCATCGACTCACCCTGGCCGGCCTTGGCCAGGACGGTGCCGCGGTAGTCGATGATCTGGCTGCCGCCGTCGGCCGACTCCGCCGGCAGGCCCATGCCGTACACGCCCGAGGTGTTGGCGGACACGACGTACGCCCCGTTCTCCACGGCGCGCGCGAGCTTGGCCACGTTCTTCGGCGACAGCAGCGCGCTGCACACCTCGGAGGAGCCGTGCAGGAACACCTCCGCGCCGCGCATGGCGAGGCAGCGGGCGACCTCGGGGAAGAGGATCTCCTCGGAGGCGATGGCGGCGAGGTTGCCGATCTCGGTCCGCGCGACGGGGAAGAGCGCGTCGTCGCCGTAGATCGACAGGTAGCGGTCGAGGACGTCGTGCGGGGTCACGGCGAACATCGAGTTGAGCCGCCGGTATCGAAGGACGGTCTCGCCGCGCGGGTCGAGGACGACCGACGCCTGGAAGTAGAGGCCGGGGAAGTGCTCGTCCAGCTCGTACGCGTTGACGCAGATGAACAGACCGGTGTCCCGGCTGATGTCGGCCAGCCGCGCGTACTCCTCGCCGTCGGGGGCGAGGGCCGCCCGCTCGCACCACTCGGGGAGTGGCTCGCCGATCGGATGCCCGGTGAGGAGATACTCGGGGAGCACCACGAGCTTGAGTCCTCCGACGAACCGCTGGGTCGCCGAGATCTGGTCGTGCACCCGGTCGATCGCGGCCCGGATCAGGTCGCGGCTCGCCCCGGGGCTCTCGGCCCGGTTGACGGCATGGCACGCGCTCTGGAGCGCGACCGCCCGGAAGGCGGTCACCGGCTCACCCGCAAGATCTTGACTCACGCCCCACCTCTGTTCCGCATATCGAAACACTGTTTCTGGTTGGGACTATAGGGAGAGTGTCCCGCTTTGGGAAGTCTCGCGCACCTCATTGACACGAGACTTCCGGCGCCCCTAGCGTGAAACGGCGTTCCGTAGATCGGAACATCGCGAGGACGGAGGCGTGATCTTGTCGCTTGGAGCGGTCGTCGAGGCGGTCATCGTGTGCCGGGACGTCGAGGCGTCGGCCGGTTTTCACACCCGCGCCTTCGACCTCGACGTGATCGAGCGGGACGGCGCGGAGGTGCTTCTCGGCGTCAAGGGCGTCGAAACGGGCCGGATCCGGCTCGTGCCCGCGCCCTCGGGAGCGGAGACGGCCGAGACCGCCGAGGACCCCCGGGTCTGGGACATCGGCCCCCGGCTGCTCGGCATGTACTCGCGTGACCTCGACCGGTCCGTCCGGTCGATCGACGACGCGGGCGGCCGGTCCAGGGAACCGGTGACCTACCCGTACGGCTCCGCCTCGCTGAGCGAGTGCGTGGCACTCGGTAGCGACGGCGTGTGGTGGACGCTGCCGAAGGCGGGCGCCGGCCACCGGCCGAGCCCCGCGCTGGAGGGCGACCCGGACCGCCTGCACGGCGAGCTGCACACGGCCGTCATCGTGCCCGCCGACCACGAGGAGGCGCTGCGCTTCTTCACCGAGGGCGGCGGGCTGACCGTCGTGTTCGACGGGGAGATGAGCGGCGAGCCGTTCGAGCGGATGATCGGCATGCCGTCCGGCGCGAGCCTGCGGCTGTCCTTCCTGGTGTCCGCCGACCAGGCCCCCGCCCGTCTGGAGATCATGTCGTTCACCGGCGTCGACGCGGCCGACCTGTCGGACCGGCCGCTCGGGCTGCGCAGGGTCGTGTTCGCCGCCGAGGACCCGGTCTCCCTGATCACCGCGCTGGAGGCGTGCGGCGGTGACCGCGTCGGCGAGCACGTCGTACGCGGACCCGGGGGCCTTGAGGTGGAGCTGCGGGCCACGCCCGGAGCGGCGTCGTGACGGTGGGGCGGACGGCGGAGCGGACGGTGGAGCACCTCGGGCGCTTCGACGTCGTGGTGGTCGGCGCGGGCGCGGGCGGGTTGTGCGTCGCCATCGAGGCGGCCGAAGGAGGCGCCCGCGTCCTTGTGATCGACAAGCTGCCCGACGTGGGCGGCATGCTCCACATCGCCAACGGCGAGTTCAGCGGGGCGGGCAGCCGCCGCCAGGCCGCGCACGGCATCGAGGACACCCCCGAGCGCCACTTCGCCGACGTGATGCGGCTGTCCCACGGTAAGGCGGACGAGGACCTCGTCTGGCGCACGGTGCGCGCGCAGGGAGAAACGGTCGACTGGCTGGAGAGCCTCGGCTTCGACTTCGACCCCGCCACCCCCGGACTGGTGCACGGGCACGAGGTCTACTCGGTGCCCCGGACCTACTGGGGCGTGGACCTCGGCAGGTCGCTGCTGCGGTTGCTGCGCGCGCGGCTGGAGGAGGTCGTCCGTACGGGCGCGGTGCGCCTGCTGCTGGGCACCCGGGTCGGGAGCGCCGTCGTGTCGGACGGGCGGGTGGTCGGCGTGACCGGGACGCGCGCCGACGGCGCCGAGGTGGTCGCGCACGGCGACGCCGTCGTCCTGGCCACCGGCGGGTACGACGCCAACCCCGAGGTCCGCAACCGCTTCCTGCCGCCCGGCTGCGAGGACGCGCTGATCGCCTGCCTCGACCACGCGACCGGTGACGGCCTGACGCTGGCCGCCGGGCTCGGCGCCGACGTCAGCGGAGACGGGTACTTCATCCCGGTGATGGGGCTCATCCCCGACCCCGGCAGGCCCGGGTTCGCGGTGGACTACCGGGAGGCGTTCGTCGAGGTCGCCCCGGCCTACCGGACCCCGCACGAGATCTGGGTCAACCGCGACGGCGAGCGCTTCGTGGCGGAGGACACCACGAGCCCCGAACACCGGGAGCGGGCGCTGCTGCGCCAGCCGGGGATCGCGATGCACGTCATCTGGGACCGCGCCATCGCCGAGACCGCCGAGCCGCTGATCAGGAACGGCGCGGGCGACTGGACTCGCGAGCGCATGCTGGCCGAGTACGACGGCGGCCGGTGGATCGTCGCGGCCGACACCCTTCAGGAACTCGCCGAGCGGCTCGGCGTGGACGCCGACGGCCTGGCCGAGACCGTACGGCGCTACAACGAGTCGGTCAGGGACGGGACCGATCCCGACCACGGGCGGGCGGTCATGCCCATGCCCATCGAGGCTCCTCCGTTCTACGGGCTGACCTCCGTCGCGGCCTCCCTGCTCAGCCGGGACGGCCTGCGGGTGAACGGCGACCTCGCGGTGCTCGACCGCGCGGGCGCCCCGATCCCCGGCCTGTACGCGGTGGGCGAGGTGCTCGGCAACAACGTCTTCGCCGGAGACAACTACGTCGGCGGCATGAGCGTGACGCCCGCGATGACGCTCGGGCGCGAGCTCGGAGCGACCCTCGCGCGGGCCGGACGGGACGCGGGGTGAGGGAGATCCCATGAACGAGGAACCGCTGATGGAGAGTGTCACGTCGGCGGTGCTCGGCGTGACCGACTTCGGGCCCCACATCGACCTCTTCTGCGGTGAGCTCGGATTCGAGGTCGCGAACGAGGGGGTCGTGCGGGAGGCCGACGCGGCCCGGTTGTGGGGCGACGGCGTCGGCGACGTCGAGACCCGGCTCCTCACCGCCGCGGGCGCCCGTACCGGCCGGATCCACCTGCTGAAGGTGGCCGACCCGGTGGCGCCGGCGGAGCATCCGCACACGCTGGACCTCGGCCTCGCCGGCCTCAATCTCTACACGCGGGACATCGAGGCGTCCCATGACCGCCTGGTGGCCGTGGGGCATCCCTGGACCACCGCTCCGTCGACGTACGAGGTGCCTCTGGGCGACACGGTCGTGTCGGTCACGGAGGGCTTCTGCTTCGGGCCGGACGGGGTCGACGTCGTCTTCGTCCAGCCGGCCAACGCCCGCGGCACGGAGGCGTGGAGCGCCGATCCGCTACGGCCCTACACGGAGCTGACGTCCGTCGTGTGCCACGTCCCCGACTTCGAGGCGGAACTGCGCTTCTGGGGGCCGGAGGGGCTCGGCCTGTCCGCCCGGTACGACGTGACGTTCAGCTCTCCGGGGCTGGAGGCGATGGCGGAACTACCCGAGGGAACCGTGCTGCGGCTCGCCTTCGTCACGGGCGCGGGGGGCGGCACCACCCGCATCGAGATGATCCATGTCGCGGACAACGTCCGCGGGGTGGACCGGCGCCCGGCGCAGCGGCCCGCACGCGATCTCGGGCACACCGGCTGGTCCGTACGGACCCGGGACGTCGAGGCGGCCGTGGCGCGCGCCGAGGAGACCGGGGGCCGGGTGTCGTGCCGCCCGTTCGACGCCGTCACCCCGCTGCACGGGGCGGCGCGGCTCGCCGTCGTGGACACGCCGAACGGGATCTCCGTCGAGCTCTGGCAGCCGAGCTGACAGTCCGCCAACTGGCGGATTAAACATCAGACCAATTCTTGACGCAGAGGTGGCCGGTTTCTAGGCTCCTCGTAACGCTGTTCCGCATAACGGAATTCATCCATTCGGGGGCCAGGAAACAGGAGGTGGCACGTGCGCAGGTCCACGGTTAAATGGACGGTCGCCGCGGCCGTGAGCGCGTTGGTGCTCTCCGGCTGCGCGAGCAAGGAAGAGCGCGCGGGCGCGTCGGCCGGAGCGGCGAGCGCCGGATGGAACAAGGAATCAGGCACGGTCAAGATCGGGCTCATCTCGCCGATGACCGGCCCCTACGCGATCCTCGGGATTCTCCAGCAGAACTCGATCCAGGTCGAGATGGACCGGATCAACCAGGCGGGCGGTGTCGGAGGGGCCAAGCTGGAGCTGGTGGTCCGGGACTCCGCGCTCGACCCGGGCAAGGCCGTGCAGGCGGCCAACGAGCTGGTCGGCGACGGCCAGGTGCGCATGGTCATCGGTCCGTCGCTCTCGGCGTTCTACAACGCCGCGAAGGGCATCTACGAGCAGAACAGGAAGCTCAACTGCCAGCCGGGCGTCGGCACGGGCGACTTCAGCGTGCTGAAGTACGGATTCCGCTCCCAGGACCCGAACGACATCGGCATCGAGAAGCTGATGCAGTACTTCCAGGGCCAGGGGGTGAAGTCCGTCGGGCTCGTCTACGAGGCCGACGACACCGGCAAGGCGATGGACGGGTTCATCCGGGAACTGGCTCCGAAGTACGGAATCACATATCGGGGCTTCCAGCAGACCCGCCCCGACGACCAGTCGCACCGGCCGTACATCGACAAGCTCAAGGACGCCGGGGCCATCGTGGTCTCCAGCAACGCCAGCGGCGCCAAGACGATGGCGGCGGCGGACGAGGCGGGATACAAGGGCGTGATGGCCGGTACCTCGGGCCTGCAGAACGTCTCCTTCCTCGACGCGGCCGGGGACCTGGCGATCGGCTCGGTGTTCTCCGCGGTGAACGTCCAGTTCAACATCCGTGACCAGGCGACCTGGAAGCCCGGCTACAAGGCCCACGTCGATACCATCGTGAAGAAGTTCGGAGTCGTCGAGGGGACGAAGTCCGGCGCGAAGATGCCCAAGGGCACCGCGATCGCGGCCGACTGTGTCACCGCTTTCGCCGCGGCGGCGGAGAACGCGAAGTCCCTTGACCCGGACAAGCTCGCGGCGGCGATGACGGCGCTCGACATCCCCAACACCGAGACCCCGTCCGGCAACCGGATCAAGCCCGCGGACCACGAGTTCTTCCACGTCGAGGACCTGCACATCTATCGCTGGGACAAGGACGACAAGGGCTGGTTCATCACGGACGCCACGCCGAAGTCCTGACCCGCCGGTGCCCCGGAGCCGGCCTTCCGCCATCCCATTCCCCCGAGAGGAACACCCGCATGACCGTCAACGCCGGACGTAAGATCACGGCGCTCCTCGGCGCCGCACTGCTGCTCACCGCCTGCGCGAGCAAGGAAGAACGAGCCGGAGTGGCCCAGGCGTCATCCGGCGACGGATGGAGCGCCGGCCGCCCCGTCGTGAAGGTCGGCCTGATCGGCCCGATGACGGGCGCGCTCGCCGTGGTGGGCATCGCCCAGGAGAACTCGGTCAAGGTCGAGATCGACCGGCTCAACGCGGCGGGCGGTGTCGGCGGCGCCAAGTACGAGCTGGTGGTCCGCGACACCGCCCTCGACCCGGCGAAGGCCGTCCAGGCCGCCAACGAGTTCGCCGGCGACGAGAGCGTCGGCCTGGTGATCGGGCCCGCGCTGTCGGCGTTCTACAACGCCGCCAAGGGCACCCTGGAGAGCAGCAAGAAGGTCAACTGCCAGCCGCTCGTCGCCACCGGCGACTTCGGCGGCCTCACGTACGGCTTCCGCGCCCAGGACCCGGTCAGCCTCGACGTGGCCAAGATGGTAGCCCACATCAAGGCCGAGGGGGTCACCTCGATCGGCGTCGTCTACGAGGGAGACGACGCGGGCAAGGGCACCGCGGACGAGGTGAAGAAGCAGGCCGAGGCGGCGGGCCTCACCTGGAAGGGCTTCGAGGCCACCCGGGCCGACGACCAGTCGCACCGGCCGTACATCGACAAGCTCAAGGACGCCGGGGCGATCTGGATCTCCAACTCCTCCGGCGGCGCCAAGACCATGGCCGCCGCGAGCGAGGCCGGCTACAAGGGCCTCATCGTCGGCGGTTCGGGCGCGCGCAACATCTCGTTCGTCGAGGCGGCCGGTGACGCCGCCGACGGCACGCTCTTCAGCGCCACCTACTACCCCTATCCGAGCCGCGACAGCCGGGACACCTGGAAGCCGGGCTTCCGGCAGCACATCGAGGAGACCGAGAAGCGGTTCGGCAAGAACGCCGGACCGAAGACCGGCGCCGAGTCGCCCAAGGCCGCCGAGATCGCGGCCGACTGCGTGCTCGCCTACACGCGGGCCGCCGAGAAGGCCAAGTCGCTCGACCCCGACGCCGTCGCCGCCGCGCTCGACACGATCGAGATCTCGGATCAGGAGACCCCGTCCGGCAACTCGATCTCGCCGGAGAAGCACGAGTTCTTCGGCCTGGACGACATCCACATCTACCAGTGGAAGAAGGACGACAAGGGCTGGAGCACCGTCGAGATCACCCACTGACCGGGGGCCGTACATGGAACGGCACCTCGTCACGGTCGGCGACCGGCAGGTCCACTACGCGCGGGCGGGGCGCGGCCGGCCGGTCGTGCTCCTCCACGCCTCGCCCGGCACGTGGCGGCCGCTGCGCGCCCTCGCGGAGGAGCTCGCCCGCCGGTTCGCGGTGTACGCGCTCGACACGCCGGGACACGGCGGGTCGGACCCGCTGCCGGTCGCGGAACCCGCCATGGCCGACTACGCGGACGCCCTGGACGAGACGCTGGCCGCGCTCGGGCTCGACCGGGTCCACCTGTACGGCACGCACACCGGCGCGAAGATCGCGCTCACGCTCGCCGTCACCCGGCCGGACCGGGTCGCCTCTCTCGTGCTGGACGGGCTGGGGGTGTCCACCCCCGAGGAGCGGGCCGACCAGCTCGCGAACTACCTGCCGCCCGTCGTGCCGCGCGGGGACGGCACCCACCTCGTCGCGGCGTGGCATCAGGTACGCAACATGTTCCTGTTCTGGCCCTGGTACGACGAACGGGCCGGGGCGCGGCTGCCGGGGACGGTGCCGCCGCCGCAGCACCTGCACGACGTGACGGCCGGGCTGCTCGACGCCGGCGACGCCTACCCGCTCGCCTACCGTGCGGCGTTCACCTGCGATCCGGTGCCGCTGCTCGGGCGGCTCGCCGTACCGTCGCTCGTCCTGGCCGCGTCCGATGACCCGCTGCACGCGCACCTGGACCGGATCCCCGAGCCGGCCGCCCGGATCCGGATCGAGGGCCGTGTCGCGGGGGACGATTCGCCGCGCGCGTTGGCGGCGCGCGTGTGCGCCCACGCCGCGGAGCATCCGGACGGCGTGACCGACGCGCCCGCGCCGCCACCCGTACACGTCGCCGGGGCGCTGACCCGCCGCTACGTCCCGACCCGGCTGGGCCAGGTCCTGGTCAGGTGGACGGGGCCGGAGGGGACGGGCCGGCCGCTGGTTGTCCTTCCGCCCGCTCCCGCGTCGGGCCGGGCCGCCGAGGAGGTGCTCCGCCAGGTCAAGGGGGTCACGGGCGGCAGGCTCAGGCCCGCCTTCGCGGTGGATCTCCCCGGGACCGGCGACTCGGATCTGCGCGCCGACCCTGACACCCACCTCGGCGTCGACCTCGCGGACGTGGCCGGCGCGGTCGAGGACGTGCTGGACGCCCTCGGTCCGGACTCGGCCGACCTGTACGGCACCGGCGCGGGCGGCACGATCGCCGCGGCCGTCGCCGCGCGTGACCGGGCCCGCGCGCACGCGCTCGCGCTGGCCGCGCCGTACGCCGGAGGGACACCGGGGGATCGGCTCGCGGCACGCACGCCGTCGCTGGCGCCCGACGACCACGGCACCCACCTGCTCCGGGCGTGGCACCTGCTCCGGGACGGCGCGCTGCGCGCGGGCGGCCGGGAGAGGTTCCCGGACCCGGTGCTCCTGCACGACAGGGTGCTCGACATCGTGAGGGCGTGGCCCACGTATGGCGCCGCCTTCCGGGCCGCCGTGCTCGGCGCCGCCACCTCGCGGACCGAAAGCCCGCACACGCCGGTCGTCGTCGTGGACCCGATCTGGGACCCGTTCGCGTCCGGTGCGGAGGCCGCGCCTCCGTCCCCGTACGGCGACGGCCGGGGCGGCGTGCTCAGAATGCTCGAAGCTCTGGACGAGGTGAGAACGTGAGCCGGTACCGGTACGGAGTCATCGACTACGTGGGCGACGACGTCGGCGTACGCGGCCGTGAGGAGTGGACCCTCAGTGTCGCCGAGGACGGCACCCGCACGCTACGCGCGCACTGCCGCATGTGGGACACCGAGATCGAACGCGACGTGGTGCACACGGCGTCGGCCGAATTCCGTCCGCTGCGGTCCTTCATCAGCCACCGGGTGGCCGGAGAGTTCCTCGGCGAGGGCTGGTTCGTGTTCGGGGCGGAGACGCTGGAGTCGGAGCTGCTGCTGGGCGGGACCCGGCGATCGCAGCGGGTCGCCCTGACGACCCCGCCGCCCTTCTTCGTCCCGCACGCCGTGTGCTGCGACGCCTGGATCGTCCCGTCCTACGACGTGGCCGCTGGAGGCTCGCAGCGGCTCAGCGGAGGCTTCCGGTCCTCGCCCCGGCCCAACGGCGCCACCGGCCCGTACGCAGAGGAGATGAGCGACATCACCGCGACCCTCCTCGGCGAGGAGACGATCACCGTGCCCGCGGGGACGTTCCTCACCTGGCACTTCCTGCTGACCAGCGACGGCGGCGCGCGGGAAGACCTGTGGACGAGCCGGGACGGGGACTGGCTCATGGTGCGGCTGCGCTCCGACCGGCTCTCCTCGACCTACGAGCTCACGGAGCTGCGGGAGGAAGCTGACCGAGGTCGAGGCGAGTGACCACGGCGGGACCTTCGAGCGCGACCAGGCTCCGCACCAGCTCCCCGACCACGGAGGCGGGCAGCCGGTCGGCGACGATCCGGTTCGACAGCTCGCTCTCCACCATGGCCGCGACCACGAGGTCGGTCACCTTCACCAGGTGGTCGGCGACCTCCTGGCGGAGCGTGTCGGACAGGCCGAGCAGTCCGAACTTCGACGCGGAGTACGCCGCCCCGGTGGGGTAGCCGCGCAGCCCGGCGCCGGAGTTCACGTTGACGATGTGACCGCGCTTGCCCGCGACGGGCTCCTGCCCGGCCATCAGCCCGGCCGCGGCGCGGGCGCAGTTGAAGGCTCCGGTGAGGTTCGCGTCCAGGGTCTCCCGCCACGCCTCGTCGGACAGGGTCAGGATCTCGCCCTTGCGGAACACCCCGGCGTTGTTGACCAGCACGTCGAGCCGGCCGTACTCCTCGGCGACGCCCGCGACCGCGGCCTCCACCTGGTCGGACGCCCTGACGTCGAGCGGTACGGCGGACGCGGCGCCTCCGGCGGCGCGGATCGCACCGGCCACCTCGGCCACCCGGTCCGCGCGCCGCCCGGCGCAGACGACCGTGTACCGGGCCTTCGCCAGGGACGCGGCGACGGCCGCCCCGATGCCGCTTCCCGCGCCGGTCACCAGGGCGACGCCCGGACTCACGGGCACCGGGGTCACAGGCACTGGTAGAACTCCAGGACCTCGCCGTCCGGCCCGAAGAAGGTCTGGACGAGCGCCGGGCCGTACGGCGGCAGGTCCAGCTCGACCGGCGCGCACACCGGCTCGGCGCCCAGCCCCGTGACCAGGGCGGCGGTGGCCGCGAGGTCGTCGGTGGCGAGGGAGACGGAGAGGATCCCGATGTTCGGCGGGACGGCGCGGTCGTGCTGCCGCGAGCCGGGGAAGCCGACGTACTGGGCGATCTCCACCCGGCCGTTCAGGGTGTCGCCGGGGACGTACATGTTGATGTTGTGCAGCGCGGTCCCCGGCGGCAGCCGGAAGAAGGACTCCATGCCCTCGATGAGCTTGTCGTACAGCTCCACGTAACCGAGCGCGGCGTAGAAGTCCGCGGACGCGCGGGCGTCGCCGACGTGGATCGCGACCGTCTGGAGCTCGCTCGGCCGCCCGTCGTACCCCGCGAGGGCCGACCCTTCGGCGGGTTCGAGCTGGAACACGTCCAGTACGACGCCGTCGGGGTCGTATGACAACGAGTCCCACGCGGACAGATCCGGCATCACCGTCCAGTGGGTGGGCTCCGACTTGGCGCGGCCCCCGGCGGCGCGCAGCCGGCCGATCGCCGCGTGGATGTCCTCCACCCGGATGTTGAGCGCGTAGTGCCCGTAGTCCTGGGCCCGCGAGTAGTCGCCCCAGTAGGGCTCACCCGGTGCGTCGAACTCCACCAGGCGCAGCAGCCCGGTGGTGGCGCCCGCCGGCCCCAGGACGGCCACGCGCCCGGTGAGGCCGGCCGGCATCTGCCAGGCGAGCTCCGCGGCCGGGCCGCCGACCGTGGCCGCGGCCAGCCGGTCGTATCCGAACGTGTCCATATAGAACGAACACGAACGCTCCAGATCCGAGACGGCCACCGTGGTCACGCGCAGCTCGCTGATCATGGGCTTGCCTTTCTCCGTTCAGGACAGTGGAGTCGCGCCCTCGGGCCACCAGTCCCCGGCGCCGTACGGGTCGGCCAGCGGCTGGGAGCCGTGCTCGTGGACGATGCGCCACTCGTCGTTCTCGCGGCGGACCAGCCAGGTCATCCGCATGCGCAGCCGCCCGACCTTGCCGTCGCCCACGATGTCGTAGTCGACGACGCCGCAGACCTGGGCGAGGGTGTCGCTCTCGAAGGTGAACGGACCCTCGACCCAGCGGAACGCGGTGATGCTGATCGGCGCCTCGAAGTAGGCCCGCCAGCCGGCCGCGATCCGGTCGCCGCCGCGGGTGGTCCAGCGCGGACCCTCGACGAAGACGTACGCGTCGGCCTCCGGGGAGAACGTCTCCAGCACGCCGTCCAGGCTCCGGTTCATGACTGCGGTGAGCATGGCCTCCGCCGTGCCGAGCGGTGTCCTCATCAGTAGCGCCTTTCCCCGAACTCAATTGATTCCACTATGTGGAACGATGTTTCGAGGAGACTAATTGTCTGAGGTATCAGGGGTCAAGGGTGCGGGCTCCGTGCGGGCTCATTCGGGGGCGACCCGGACGATCGCCTTGCCGACGTTGCGGCCGGCCATGAGCCGGCAGAACGCGGCGGGCGCCGCGTCGAGGCCCTCGTGGACGTCCTCCAGCAGGCGGAGCCGCCCGTCCGCGACGAGCGCGCCGACCCTGCGGGTGAACCGGGGCCGCAGGTCCTCGTGGTCGTAGACGACGAACCCGTGCACGACGGCCCGCGTCCGCATCAGCAGCCCGGCGGGCAGGACGGTCTGGCCGCCCACCTCGTTGGCGTGCTCCGGAAGCCCGCACAACACCACCCGGGCGCCGACAGCCAGCCGGTCGAGCACGCCGTCAAGGACCGCGCGCCCCGCCATGTGGAGGTATCCGTCCACGCCGTCCGGGCAGGCCGCGGTGAGGGCCTCCGTCCAGGACGGATCGTGGCGGTCCACGGCCGCCGCGTAGCCGAACCGCTCGACCGCGATCCGGCACTTCTCCGGGCCGCCGGCGATCGCGACCGTACGGGCTCCCGCGAGCGCGGCGAGTTGTCCGGCCACGCCGCCGACGCCGCCGGTCGCCGAGGACACCACGACGGTGTCGCCCACCGTGGGGCGCAGCAGCCGGGTGACCGTCGCGTACGCGGTCAGGCCGGGCGAGCCGAGCGCGCCGAGTACGGCGGTGCGCGGCACGCCGGGAGGCGTGGTCGCCGGGCGCAGCGACGCGGCGGGGACGGCGGCGTACTCCTGCCAGCCGGTCTCGGCCACGACCCACTCGCCCGTGTCCACGACCCGGGCGATGGCCCGCCCGGGTACGAGGTCGCCGGGACGCACGGGCGGATGGCCGAGGTCCCTGCCGGTCAGCGTGCCCCTGATGTACGGGTCCAGGGAGAGGTCGACGGTGCGGACCAGCACCTCTCCCGGGCCCGGCGGCACGAGCCCGACCGTCTCCACGCGGAAGTCGGCCGGGGCGGGCACGCCTTCCGGGCGCCGGGCGAGGACGATCCTGCGCTGGGTGGCAGGGAGGGTCATGCGATCCGCTTCTCGTTGATCAGAGTGCGCTTCACGCAGACGCCGTTCTCCAGCCACTGCCAGACGCGGGTCCTGTTGTCGCCGTCGTCGCTGAGGACGATCATCTCGAACAGCCGCTGGTCCAGCTCGTCGTCGGCGGCCTTGAACCGCCAGGTGAGGTACGCGGTGTTGTCGTCGAGGCACCAGGTCACGCCCTTGATGCGCTCGGTGTCGAAGTACAGGCGGCCGCCGCCGTCGTAGGTGCCGGGGAAGGTGTACTCCTCGGTCCGGCCGTCCTCCCAGCGGTACCGGTTGACCTGCACGTACTGATCCGGGCGCTCCGGCGGGAACACACAGCTCAGGTGGGACGCGTGCTGGTCGACGATCGTTCCCGAGCGGTCCACGTGGGTGTAGGTGCCCTCCCACTCACCCTCGTGCCTGGCGAGCAGCGGCATGCCTTCGCGAATGTTCACGCGTCACTCTTTCTCTCTGGTCACGCTTGCCGAGCCCAGAGTTACACGATGAAACGCCGTTCCGCTAGAGGGAACATGAGGCTGAGTTTCGCGCCCACTGTGGTTAGGCTGGGGGCGTGTCCACCGATCGTGTTTTGGCACCCGCGTACCAGGACCTGGCCGACCGACTGCGTGAGCAGATCCTCGCCGGGGAGCTCCAGCCGGGGGACCGGCTTCCCGTGGAGCCCGAGTTGTGCGCGATCTACGGCGTGAGCCGGAGCACCGTGCGCGAGGCGCTGCGGGTCCTCTCCAGCGAGCGCCTGCTCGTCACCCGGCGAGGGGTGGCCGGGGGGAGCTTCGTCGTCCACCCCGAGCCCGAGCACATCAGCAGCTACCTGCGCTCCAGCCTCGCGCTGTTCACCGACTCGGGTTCGGTCGCCAACCTGCTGGAGGTGCGCGGCCTGCTGGAGGTGCCCGCGGCGGGGCTGGCCGCCGCGCGCCGGACGCCGGAGCAGCTCGACGCCCTGCGGCGCACGCTGTTCGATCCGGGGCGGCTTTCTGGCGAGCACACCTACGCGGCGAACCGGCAGTTCCACAAGGCGCTGCTGGAGGCGGCGGGCAACCCGCTGCTCGACGCGGTGGCCGCGCCCGTGTTCGGCGTGCTGGAGGGCCGGTTCGCCAGGAACGAGGCGGACGACGGCTTCTGGGACCGAGTCGACAAGGACCACCGGGAGATTTACGCGTGCGTCGAGGCCGGGGACTCCCGCGGAGCGGAGCGGGCCCAGAGCGAGCACCTGGAGCATCTGCGCGCCACGTACTCCCGCATCGACCGCGAGCGGCGGGGCGAACCCGGAGAACCCACATCGCAAAACTGAAACGCTGTTAACGTCAGCGGAACAAGCCCTTGACCCTCAAACATCAGACCTTTAGGCTCTGCCGCGTAAGGACAGGTCTGGGTAAGGGGCGTCAATGGGTGTCAAGCCAGGGTGGCAAGGTCGGTTCTTCGAGGACTTCGAGATCGGCGACGTCTATCAGCATCCGCTCGGCAGAACGGTGTCCGAGGCGGACAACACCTGGTTCACGTTGCTGACGATGAACACCAACCAGATGCACTTCAACTCCGAGTACGCGGCGCGTTCGGAGTTCGGCCGGCCGCTCGTCGTCTCCACCTTCACGGTGGCGATCGCGGTCGGCCAGAGCGTCACCGACCTCACCCAGAACGCGTTCGCCAACCTCGGCTGGGGCGACATCCGGATGACCCATCCGGTGTTCGCGGGCGACACGCTCTGGAGCGAGTCGATCGTGCTGGAGAAGCGCGAGTCGGCCAGCCGCCCGCACGCCGGCATCGTCACCGTGCGCACCCGCACCATCAACCAGGACGGCAAGGAGGTCTGCTCGTTCAAGCGGACCTTCTACGTCTACCGGCGCGGCGCCGAGCAGATCGAGGGCGTGTTCCCGACGGCCGAGCAGCCGCTCACGCTGGAGGACTGATGCGCATCACGTACGGCCCCTGGGGCGAGACGCTGGAGGAGCTCGCGGACGCGGCGCGCGCGGCCGAGCGGGCCGGCGCCGAGATCGTGTGGGTTCCCGAGATGCACCGCAGCGCGATCGGCTCGGCCGCGGCGCTGACCCAGGCCACCCGCACCGCCGGCATCGGAACGGCCATCGCGCTCGCCTTCACGCGCAGCCCCATGGTGACCGCGCTCGAGGCGCTCGACATCGACGAGCTGTGCGGCGGCAGGTTCGTCCTCGGCCTGGGCACGGGCGTGCAGCGGCTCAACGAGGACTGGCACAACGTCCCGTGGGGCAAGCCGGTCGGACGGCTCCGCGAGACCGTCCGCGACATCCGGCACTTCTGGGCCAACTGCACCACCGGCGAGCCGATGCTCCTTTCGGGCGAGCACGCCCCGATGCGGATCCGCGGCTACCGCCGCCCGTTCCCGGTCACGCGCACCGACATCCCGATCTACCTCGCGGCGGTCGGCCCCGCCATGACCAGGCTCGCCGCCGAGATCGGCGACGGCTGGATCTCGCACGAGCTGTGCTCCCCGGCGTACCTCGCCGAGCGCATCCTCCCGGAGGTGGAGGCGGGGCTCGCCAAGGCGCCGGGCAAGGAGCGCGGCGACCTCGACCTCGTGGTCTCCGCCTGCTGCTCCGTGGACGCGGACGCGTCCGTCGCGCGCCGCCGGGTCGCGGGGCTCGTCGGCTTCTACGCCAGCGTGCGCAGCTACGCCGACTTCTTCGCCTTCCACGGACTCGCGGAGGAGCAGGCCGCCGTGGTCGAGACCTTCAGATCGGGACGCGGCGCCGACCACCTCGCCGACGTCGTGCCGGACCGGATGGCCGACGCGGTCACGCTCTCCGGCAGCCCGGACGACGTGCGGGCCCGGCTCGCCGCGTACGAGGGCCTCGCCGACACCGTCAAGCTCACCCCGCCCACGCACGGCCTTCCCGGGGCCGAGACCAGGGCGGCGCAGAAGTCGATCATCCAGCTCATCGCCGACATCACAGGAGGGCGCGCGTGAGACCGCTCGAAGACGTCAGGATCATCGCCGTCGAGCAGTACGGCGCCGGCCCGTTCGGCAGCGTGCACCTCGCCGACCTCGGCGCCGAGATCATCAAGATCGAGGACCCGCGCGTCGGCGGTGACGTGGGGCGCTACGTGCCTCCGTACACCGAGGGCGAGGACTCGCTCTTCTTCGAGGCGTTCAACCGGGGCAAGCGGAGCCTGTCCCTCGACCTCGGCACCGAGGAGGGGCGGGCGGTCTTCGAGGACCTCGTACGCGTCAGCGACGCCGTCTACAGCAACCTGCGCGGCGACGTGCCGGCCAAGATGCGCATCACCTACGACGACCTGAAGCACCTCAACCCAGCGATCGTCTGCTGCTCGCTCACCGGGTTCGGCATGAGCGGCCCCCGGCGGCGCGAGCCCGGATACGACTACATCCTGCAGGGACTCGCCGGATGGATGGACATCACCGGCGAGCCCGAGGGGCCCCCGACGAAGTCGGGACTGTCGATGGTCGACTACTCCGGAGGCTTCGTCGCGGCGATCTCGCTGCTCGCCGGGCTGCACGCGGCGCGCAGGGACGGCGTGGGCATGGACTGCGACGTCAGCCTGTACGACACCGCCATCGGGCTGCTGACCTACCCCGCCGCCTGGCATCTCAACGAGGGCTTCGTCCCGGTCCGCACGCGGCACTCCGCCCACCCGTCGCTGGTGCCGTTCCAGGCGTTCGAGGCGCGGGACGGCTGGCTCGTCGTCGGGTGCGCCAAGGAGAAGTTCTGGCAGCGGCTCACCGAGGTCATCGGGCACCCCGAGTGGGCGGCCGACCCCCGGTTCGCCACGTTCGCCGACCGCAGGAACAACCAGGACGTCCTGCTGCCCCTGCTTGAAGAGATCTTCAGGCGGCGCACCGTCGCCGAGTGGCTGCCGCCGCTCTACGCCGCGTCGATCCCGTGCGGCCCGATCAACGACGTCGCGGCGGCCCTGACCGAGGAGCACACCCTGGCCAGGGACCTGGTCGTGGAGACCGAGCACCCGGTCTGGGGCACCGTCCGCCAGGTGGCCTCCCCGGTCCGCGTCGGCGACGAGCGCCCGGCCTACCGGCGGGCGCCGCGCCGCAACGAGGACTTCGGCCACGTCACGCGCGGCCTGCTCGGGTACGACGACGAGAAGGTGGCGGCGCTGACCGAGGCGGGTGCGTTCGGGGCGTCCGCGTGACCGCCGCACGCGACCTCGCCGAGTGGGCGACGCGCCTGCGCCCGGACGACGTGCCCGGGGACGTGCGCGACGCGGCGTGCCGGCACCTGCTCGACGGGTTCGGCACCGCGCTCGCCGCCGGCCGTACCGGAGCGGCGGCCCCCGCGCTCGCGGTCGCCCGAGGGCTCGGCGGCGCCCCCGAGTCGGCGTTGCTCGGCACGGGAGAGCGAGGGTCCGCCGTCGCGGCGGCCCTCGCCACCGGCACGCTCGTGCACGCGCTCGACTTCGACGACACCCATGCCGGAGGGCTCGTGCACGCCACCGCCGTGGTGCTGCCCGCGGCCCTCGCCGTCGGCGAGCAGGTCGGCGCGTCCGGCGCCGAGGTCCTGGCCGCCGCCGTGGCGGGCTACGAGGCGGTGTGCCGCGTCGCGGCCGCCGCGCCGCACGCCTTCCACGCGCGCGGCCTGCACGCGACCATGACGTGCGGCGTGCTGTCCGCGGCGGTCGTCGCGGCCCGGCTGCTGCGGCTCGGCCCCGAGACGACCGTCGACGCGCTGGGCATCGCGGGCAGTCAGGCGGGCGGCCTGCTGGAGTTCCTGTCCACGGGCGCGTCCACCAAGCAGCTCCACCCCGGATTCGCCTCGGCCTCGGGCATCCTCGCCGCCCGGCTCGCGGCGGCCGGCGCCAGCGGGCCGGACAGCGTGCTCGAAGGGCCGCACGGCCTGTACGCGGCGCTCGCCGGTCGGACCGTGGACGCCGCGAGCGTCACGCGCGGGCTGGGGGAGACGTGGGAGACCACCCGCGTCGGCATCAAGCCGTACCCCGCCTGCCAGCTCATGCACGCGACCCTCGACGCCGTCGCCGAGGCGATGCGCGCGGCGGGCATTCAGCGGATCGAGGCCGCCGAGGCGGCCGGGCTGGTCGAGGTGATCGCCGACGTGCACCCGGACAGCGCGTCCATCGTGTGCGAGCCCGCGGACCGCAAGGTGGCTCCGCGCACACCGTACGACGCCAAGTTCTCGTTGCCGTGGAGCGTGGCGGCGCTGCTCCTCGACGGCGAGGTCACGCTCGGCACGTACGCGCCCGGCTCCCTGGAGCGGCCCGAGGCGGCCGCCCTGGCCACCCGCGTGCGCACGGTCGTCACCCCGGGTGAAGGGGTGGCCGCCGACGCGCACGGACGCGTGCTCCTGCGGTTCGCGGACGGGCGCGAGATCGAGGGCCGGGTGCCTCGCAGCGTCGGCGGCCCCGACCGCCCGCTCGGCGACGCCGCGCTGCACGCGAAGTTCACCGCCAACGCCGGAGGCCCGTCCGATGAGGCGGGCGAGCTGGCCCGCAGGGTGCGCGGCCTCGCCGCCGAGCCCGACCTGTCCACCATCGTCGCACTCGCCGACCGGCTCGCCCGGCCGGTGCCGGAGGAACAGAAATGACGCTGAACGCGATCCGTCCGAGCCACTTCCCGTGGTTCCGCTACGACGGTTACTCCTTCTCCCTTGGCCTGACGCACGGCGAGGGCGCCTGGCTGTCCGGTCACTCCGCGAGCGAGTACGACCCCGAGTCCGGGCGTATCGTCGTGCGCGGCGGCATGACCGAGCAGGCCAGGACCGCCTACGCGAAGATCGGCGCGATCCTCGACGCCGCGGGGCTGTCCTTCGCCGACGTCACCCGCGTCACCGAGAACGTCACGGTCGCCGGCCTGGACGCCTACGAGGAGGCCGCCGCCGTACGCGCCGAGATCTTCGGCGCGCACAACCCGGCCGTCACCACCGTGATCGTCGAGCGTCTGCTGCGCCCGGCCGCCTTCATCGAGGTCGAGGTGCACGCGAGCAAGGGCGGGCCCGCGGCGCTGCCCGGCGGCGTGGCCGAGGCGCCGGACGGGGCGGTCTTCCTGCCCACCGTCCTGCCCGTCGACGAGCGCGGCGACGTGGTCCACGAGGGCGACCTGGTCGGCCAGTACGCCTACTGCCTCGACCAGGCCGACCGGCTGCTGCGCGGGGCCGGGCTGTCGCTGGACGCCGCCGTCACGACGTACGACTACACGACGCCGGCCACCCGCGACGTCTACCGCCGCACGCACCGCGTCCGCAAGGAACGGCTCGGCGGCGCGGGGGTCTTCCCGGGCGCCGGCGGCATCCTCATGAGCCGGCTGCACCGCCCCGGCGTGCTCGTCGCGCTCGACGTCACCGCGTCGCGGCACCCGCTGGAGGCGGTCAACCCCGGGTGGGCCCGCTACGACACCCTCACCTACACCCCCGGCGTCAAGGCCGGCGACATGCTGTGGATGAGCGGCTTCGCGTCGCTGGACATGGAGACCCAGCAGGTCCTGCACCCGGGCGACGTGGTGGCCCAGGCCGAGGTCACGTACGACGCGATCCTCCAGGTCCTGGACGCCGCCGGCACCGGGCCCGAGCACCTGCTCTCGACGATCGAGTTCGTCTGCCCCGAGGGCCTGGCCGACTACCGCGGCGTCGCCGACGTGCGCAAGCGGCGGCTGCGCGACCCGTGGCCCGCGTCCACCGGCGCGATCTGCGCGGGGCTGCTCCGGCCGGAGTTCCTGATCGAGGTCTTCCCGGCGGCGGTGCTGCCGTGAGCCTGATGACCGAGGAGATCCGCGCGCTGGTCGGCCGGGAGGTGTCCTACACCGCTCCCGAGGAGCTGGGCCGGGCCGCGATCCGGTACTTCGCCCGCGCCGTCGGCGACGACAACCCGCTCTACACCGACGACGCGTACGCCCGCGAGCACGGGTACGACGGCGTCATCGCGCCGCCCACGCTGATCTGCGAGACCAACCAGTACGCCGACCTGCGGCCGGACGCCGACGGCTACGCCGGACACGACTGGCACATCGACATCCCCGGCAGCCGGAAGGTCCGCGGCGGCAACACCTACACCTTCCACGAGCCGGTCCGGCCGGACGACGTGATCACCGCGACCTGGCGGCTCGACGGCGTCACCGAGCGGCGGAACTCCGCTGGGCAGGAGATGCTCGTCGTCTCCTCGGTCGCCACCTACACCAACCAGCACGGCCGGCTGCTCGTCACGAACGAGGAGACCATCATCTTCGTCGCACTGAAGGAGGAGCGGTGACCGGGCCCGAGGTGACGGTCGGCTCCGAGGTCGCACCCCTGGAGCGGACGATAGAGCTGCGCGACATGGTCGCCTACGCCGGGGCCACCTGGGACTGGCACCGGATGCACTACGACTTCGAATACCTGCAGAAACGAGGGCTGCCCGCGCCGGTCGTGGACGGGCAGGTCTTCGGCGCGCTGCTCGCCGAGCAGCTCCAGGACTGGCTCGGCCCGCGCGCCGTCGTGCGCCGCCTGCACTTCCGGTTCAAGAACCTCGTGTTCGCGGGCGAGACCGTCCGCTGCACCGGCCGGGTCATCGCGGTCGAGGGCGACACCCTCAGGGTGGAGCAGCGGATCGTGATCATCGACGGTGACGAGCCGGAGCGGGTGGCGGTCGAGCCCGCGGGGGCCGAGATCGTCCTGCGCGCCGAGGAGGCGCCATGAGCACGGGTGTGGCGATCGTCGGAGCCGCCGAGAGCGACCTCGGCGTCACCGGCAGGTCGATCCTGGGCCTGCAGGCCCAGGCCGTCAGCCGGGCGGTCGAGGACGCCGGCCTCACCCTCGCCGACGTCGACGGCCTGGCGACCACGGGCGTGTCCCGGTTCTCCACGACGCAGGTGGCCGACTACCTCGGGCTGCGCCCGTCCTGGACCGACTCGACCTTCGCCGGCGGATCCGCGTTCGAGATGTACGTCGCCCGCGCCGCGCAGGCCATCGAGGCCGGCCAGTGCTCGACCGTCGTCATCTCCTACGCGTCCAACCAGCGCTCCGCCAGGTCGCGGTCGCTGGCCGGGGTGGTGGAGACGCACACGCCCGAGGCGCAGTTCGAGACGCCCTACGGGCCGCTCTATCCGATCTCCTACTACGCCATGGCCGCCCAGCAGTACCTCCACCGGTACGGCGGGAGCCGCGAGGCGCTGGCCGAGGTCGCGGTCGCCGCCCGCGAGTGGGCGCTGCTCAACCCGGCGGCCTTCCGGCACGGTGCCGGCCCGCTGACCGCCGCCGACGTGCTCGCCGCCCCCATGGTGTCGACGCCGCTGACGACGGCGGACTGCTGCCTGGTCACCGACGGGGGAGGCGCGGTCGTCCTCACCTCGCTGGATCGGGCGCGTGACCTGCCCAAACCGCCGGTACGGGTGCTGGGCTACGGCGAGTGCACGACCAACACGTCCATGACCGCGGTGGACGATCTGACCGTGACCGGCGCGGTCGAGTCCGGGCGGGCCGCCTTCGCCAGGGCCGGTCTCGTCCCGGCTGACGTGGACGTCGCCGAGGTCTACGACTCCTTCACCGTCACGGTCGTGCTCACGCTGGAGGCACTCGGGTTCTGCGGCCGGGGCGAGGCGCTCGACTGGATCGCCGGAGGCCGGATCCGGCCCGGCGGCGACTTCCCGCTCGACACCTCCGGCGGCGGCCTGTCCTACTGCCATCCGGGCCAGTACGGCGTGCTGCTGCTGGTCGAGGCCGTACGGCAGCTGCGCGGCGAGTGCGGCGCCCGGCAGGTGCCCGGCGCGGAGGTCGCGCTCGCGCACGGCACCGGCGGCATCCTGTCCACGCACGCTACCGTCCTGCTGGGAGTGGACCGATGAGCGCGGAGGTACCCGAGCCCGACGAGGTGACCGGCCCCTGGTGGGAGGCCACCCGCCGGCGAATCCTGCTCGTCCAGAGCTGCGGCGCCTGCGGGCACACGCAGCACCCGCCGCGCGCGCTGTGCACCGGCTGCGGTTCTGACCGCCACCTCGACTGGGTCGAGGCGTCGGGCGCGGCCGTGGTCGACGCGTGCACCGTGGTCGAGCGGGCGATGCCCGGCTTCGCCCCGCCGTACGTCGTGGCGCGGGTCCGGCTGGCGGAGGGCGTGCTGCTGCTCAGCAACGTGGTCGCCGACGATCCGTACCTGCTGGACACCGGCGATCGGCTCCGCCTCGACTGGCGCCCGCTGCCCGACGGGCGCGCACTTCCCGTTTTCGTACCTTCCGAGAGGTGACCCGTGGACTTCGAGCTGAACGAGGACCAGCGTGAGTTCCGCGCGCTGCTGCGCGCGTTCGTCGACAAGGAGATCGTGCCCGTCGCCCGGGACTGGGAGCACTCCGGCCGCTACCCGACCGAGATCGTCGAAGGCTTCAAGCAGATGGGCCTGTTCGGCGTCACCGTCCCGGAGAGCTACGGCGGGCTCGACCTGGACCCGGTGTCCTTCGCGCTCGTCTTCGAGGAGATCTCGCGCGGCTGGATGGGCGTGGCCGGGATCCTCGGCAGCCACTCGCTGGCCTGCCGGATGATCGCGACGCACGGCACGGAGGAGCAGAAGGAGCGCTACCTTCCCGAGCTGGCCACCGGCGAGCGGCGCACCGGGATCGGCCTCACCGAGCCCGACGCGGGCACCGACCTGCAGGGCATCCGGACGACCGCCCGCCTTGAGGGCGACCACTACGTGGTCAACGGCAGCAAGACGTGGATCACCAACGCCCGGTACGCCGACCCGCTGCCGGTGCTGGTGAAGACCGACCCGGCCGCCAGCCCGGCGCACCGCGGGATGAGCATCCTGCTCGTCGACGCGGACACCCCCGGCTACCAGGTCACCAAGGACATCCCGAAGCTGGGATACAAGGGCACCGAGTCCTGCGAGATCGTGCTCGACAACGTCCGGGTCCCCGTGGCCAACCTGCTGGGAGGCGTCGAGGGCCGCGGCATGCAGCAGGCGCTGTCCGCGCTCGAATGGGGCCGGGTCAACATCGCGTCCCGCTCGGTCGGCATCGCGCAGCGCGCCTACGACGAGGCCCTCTCCTACTCCCGGCAGCGCAAGGCGTTCGGGCGGCCCATCGCCGACTTCCAGGCGGTCCAGCTCCAGCTCGCCTCGCTGGCCACGACGCTCCAGGCCGCCCGGCTCATGGCGTACTGGGCGGCGGACCAGGTGCGGCGCGGCCGGGCCGACACGCAGACGGGAATGGCCAAGATCTTCTGCTCCGAGGTGGCGCTGCAGGCCGCCATCGACGCGCTGAAGGTCCACGGCGGGTACGGCTACTCCACCGAGTACGAGGTGGAGCGGCTCTACCGGGACGCGGTGCTGATGAGCATCGGCGAGGGCACCAACGACGTGCTGCGCACCGTCGTGGCCAAGTCCCTCACCCGCGGCGACGCGAAGGTCGGGTGGGCGTGATGAGCGCCCGCTCCCACCTCTACGTCCCGGGCGACGCCCCGGAAAAGCTCGCCAAGGCGCTCACCCGGGGCGCGGACGCCCTGATCGTGGACCTGGAGGACGCCGTACCGGCCGCAGGGAAGGACGCGGCCAGGGAGGCGGTGGCCGGCTGGCTGCGTACGGCCGATCCGGGGCCGGTGGAGATCTGGGTCCGGGTCAACCCCGGCGACCTGCGCGAGGCCGACGTACGGGCCGTCGCCACCGCCCCGGCGTTGACCGGTCTGGTCCTCGCCAAGGTCGAGACGGCGGAGGAACTCGCCGACGTCGACGCCCTGCTGACCTCCCTCGGCGCGGATCGGCTGCCGGTCGTCCCGCTCCTCGAGTCGGCCGCCGCCGTACTGCGGGCGCCGCGGATCGCGGCGGCTCCCCGCGTGGCCCGGCTCCAGGTCGGCGAGGCCGACCTGCGCGCCGACGCGGGGATCACTCTCGGCCCCGACGAGCGCGAGCTGCTCTGGGTCCGCTCCCAGGTGGTGCTGGCCTCGGCGGCGGCGGGCATCGACCCCCCCGTCGGTCCCGTCTCCACCGACTTCCGCGACCTCGACGCGCTGCGGGACTCGACGGCCGCGCTGGCCCGGCTGGGCTACGTCGGCCGGGCCTGCATCCACCCGGCGCAGATCGCGGTCGTCAACGAGGTCTTCACCCCGGCGGCCGAGGAGGTCGCCTGGGCCGGCGACCTCGTGGACCGCTTCGAGGCCTCGGGGTCGGGGGTGCTCCTCGACTCCAAGGGACGCATGGTCGACGAGGCGATCGTGCGCCAGGCACGCAGGGTACTCAGGAGGGCACGTTGAACACGACCAGCGGGAGCATCACCAGCCTGCGCGAGCGCCTGTCGTCCGTCACCGGGGTCTGGGAGGGCACCTACACCCACCTCACCCCGGGCGGCACCCTGCTGGAGACGTACGGCTCGCGGCAGGAGACCCGCCTGGAGGGCGACCGCTGGTACGAGCGGGTCGTCTACCTGCGCGAGGGCGCGGAGCCCGAGGTGCTCGACTTCCGGGCCAGGTTCGAGGGCGAGGACGACCTCGTCTTCGGCTCCACCGACTTCGAGGGCCGGGCCCGGCTGGTCGAGGGTCGCTTCCTGCTGTTCCCCTACCGGTGGTCGGCCGAGCCGGGCGTCGAGGTGGTCGAGCTGATCACCTTCGCCGACGAGGACTACCGGTCGCGGCTCTGGAAGCGGTTCCGCGACCGGCGGCTGGAGCAGATCACCGTCGTCGAGGAGCGCCGCGTGCACGGCGGGATCCCCGAGGTGTGGCACTGATGGCGGCCGTCCGCGTCGTCGCGCTCGACGACGCCGACCTGCCGTGGATCGACGTGACCATGCCGGCGTCGTCGTCGGCCGTGCGGCTGGTCAGGCTGCACGCCGACGCGGCGACCGGTGCCTCGGTGTCGCTGGTCCGCTTCCCTCCGGGCTGGACCAGGCCGGGCACGGGCCACTACACCTGCGCCGAGGAGTTCGTGGCGTTCGACGGCGAGATCTCCGTCAGCGGGTCGCGCTTCGCGGCCGGCGCGTACAAGTACCTGCCGTCCCACGCGAGCAGGGCGGACAGCTTCGCGGGCGAGGACGGCTGCCTGGCCGTCGCCTGGTTCTCCGGCCCGCCGGTCTGGCGCGACGGGATCGCGGACGACGCTCCCGGCCCCGACCGGGCCGCCGCGCCGCTCGGCTCCGCGCCGCTCGGCTCCGCGCCGCTCGGCTCTGTGCTGCTCGGCTCCGTCGCGGAGTTTTCCCGCCGCCTGCCCGGAGACGCGCGGGACGCCCCGGCCGGGTACGACGCCGTCTTCCTCGACGCGCGCGCCTGGGCGTACGTGCCCGAGGGCGAGCCGTTCCCCGACCTGCCCGGACGGGTCCTCGTCCGCCGCTGGGGCCGTACCGGCGGCTGATCTACGGAACCACAGCTCCGGAACCACAGGGAAGCCCTCCCGGCCTCTGGCCGGGAGGGCTTCGTTTCTGTGTCCGCTGTGCCGGTGACTACCAGCCGATCACGGTGGTGTCGAGGAGGCCGGCGACGCTGCCGCGCTCCGCGAGCCCGCGTACCTCGCCCGCGAGCGCCTCGGCCGCCTCGGACGGCAGCACGCGGGAGGCGTTGAGGGCGTACTTCGTCCGCAGCTCGTCGAACGTCAGCGGGTGCTCCGGCCCGCCCCGCGAGGAGTGGACCCGGTGCTCCAGGGTGCTCCCGTCCACGGTGCGGACCCGCAACACGGCGGAGAAGGCCCGGGGGAACTCCTCGCCGCACTCTTCGTCGGCCACGACGCGCACCTTGGCGGCCAGCGCCAGCCTCCGCTCGTCACGGAAGGCCGACTCGGCGAAGTCGTCGAGGTGCAGGCCGAGGCCGCCGCCCCCGATCAGGGCGCTGGCCACGGTGTACGGGCCGGAGAACTTGGCGTGGTACGGCGTACGCGGCCGCACCTTCTCCTCGTACGGCTCGCCGATCGTGCGAAGGGGAGCCGCCGCCACGCCGAGCTCGATCTCCGCCACGTCCTCGGGCCGCAGTCCCTGGGCGCGCAGGGCGAGGGCGGCGTCGATGCCGGGGTGGGTGAAATGGTTCGAGGGATAGGGCTTGTAGACCGTGCGCAGCAGCTCCCACCGCTCGCCCAGCCCGTCGGTGATCGCGTCACCGTCGTAGCGCCCGTCGAGGAACGCCTCGAAGAAGCCGAAGCGCCCCTCGAATACCGTCGGAGGACCGGTCACGCCTTCTGCGGCCATGGTGGCGGCGACGACGCCCGCGTGCGCGGCCCAGCCGCAGTGCACCCGCTTCACGGTGCCGCCGGTGCGGTTGGCCTCGATGACGCCCGCGCCCATGCTGGCCGCGATGCCCATGGCGTGGCCGATGCCGTCCGCGGAGAGGCCCATCAGCAGGGCCGCCCCGGCGGCGGCGCCCACCGTCCCGCAGATGGACGTGGCGTGCCAGCCCTTCTCGAAGAAGAGGGAGTTGCGCAGTTCGGGGATGTAGGAGGCCATCCCCAGCCGGTTGGTGATCTCGTCGCCCACCGCCACGGCACGGCACAGCTCGGCGCCCGACGCGCCCACGGCCTCCGCGACGGCCAGCGTGGCGGGGACGACGGAGGCCGACGGGTGGAGGACGGAGGGCAGGTGGGTGTCGTCGAAGTCCAGGGCGTGCGCGAGCGTGCCGTTGACCAGCGCCGCCGAGGGCGCGGGGAGGGACAACCCGCGGCCGATGACGGAGGACTCGCCCGTGCCGCTCCACCGCTTCGCCATCCGCAGCACCGCCTCGTGCGGCTCGGCCGGATCGGTGAGCTCCTGGGCGGCGAGGCAGTTCCCGAAGGTGTCGAGCACCCGTCCCGTCACGTCGGCGGCGACGGCGTCCGGCAGTCCCTCGCGGGCGTCGGCGGCGAATTCGGCCAGCGCCGAGACGATGGTCATGCGGCGAGCACCGCGAGCGGTCGCACCGGCGCGCCGGTGGCGCCCACGACGGGCAGCGGGTTGAGCACCAGCAGGAACTCGGCGACGCCGAGGCCGAGCAGTTCGGTGAGGCGCATCGTCTCGACGATGTGCACACCCGCCTCGACGAGCAGGATCCGGTGCACGGGCAGCGTGGAGTGGCCGCGGCCGGGCGCGATGCGCTCGAACGCGATGGTCTCGCCTCCGGCCACCGCGACGCCGTGGTCGACCAGCCAGCGGGCCGCGTCGGGGCCGGGGCCGGGCACGCCGCCCTCGTCGCCGACGAACCGGGTCGGCCGGTCCCACTCGCGCGACCAGCCGGTGCCGATCAGTACGGCGTCTCCACGCTCGACCCGCACGTCCGCCCTGCGCTGCGCGGCTTCCAGATCGTCCGGCGTCACCTCGTAGCCGGGCGGCAGCACGTCCACTCCGTGCACGGCGGCCACGTCGAGCAGCACACCCCGCCCGACGTACGGCGCGAAGGTCTCGATGCCGTACTGGGACAGGCCGTGGTGCGACTGGATGCCCGCCGCCTCGACCTCGCCGTACACGTACCCGTCCTGCGAGACGTGACCGAGGGCGTCGACGTGCGTGCCGACGTGCCCGCCGGTGAGGATGACCTCGTTGGCCGCGGATCCGCCGTCCTCGCGGACCATGTCACCGTGCCTGCGCTCGATGACCATCCGGAACCGCGGATGGTTCGGCGACTGGGGCATGCCCGTGCGCATCGGTTGCGCGAGGTCGACGACCTTGGCCCCGTCGAAATGCCGCCACAAGGACATCACACAACTCCCTTGTCCCGCAGGGCGGCCAGCTCGTCGGCGCTCACGCCGAGGCCACCCCACACGTCTTCGTTGTCGGCGCCGCGCGCGCGGCCCGTCCATCTGATCGAGCCCGGCGTCTCGGAGAGCCGGAAGAGCACGTTCTGCATGCGCAGCGGCCCGAGGTCGTCGTCGTCCACCGTCGTGATCGTGTCGAGCGCCCGGTACTGCGCGTCCTCGAACACGTCACGGATGTCGTAGATCGGAGCCACCGCGGCCTCGGCCTTCTCGAACTCCGCGACCACCTCGGAGAGGTCGTGCCGGGCGATCCACCCCCCGACGTACTCGTCGAGCTGGTCGGCGTGCTCGGCCCGGAGGGCGCCCGAGGAGAACCACGGTTCGTCGATCACCTCGGGGTGCCCGACGAGGCGCATCACACGTTCCGCGATCGAGTTGGCCGAGGTGGAGATGGCCACCCAGCGGCCGTCCTTCGTCTGGTACGTGTTGCGCGGGGCGTTGTTGACCGAGCGGTTCCCGGTACGCGGCTGGAGCCGGCCGAGCTGGTCCCACACCATCGGCTGCGGGCCGAGGAGCGTGACCAGCGGCTCGATGATGGCCAGATCGATCACCTGGCCGCGGCCGCTGCCGCCCGGCCGGTCACGGTGGTGCAACGCCATCATGACCGCGTTCACGCAGGTGAGCGCGGAGATGCCGTCGGCCAGCCCGAACGGCGGCAGCGTGGGAGGCCCGTCGGGCTCGCCGGTGACCGCGGCGAAGCCGCTCATCGACTCGGCGAGCGTGCCGAACCCGGGTCGCTTCGCGTACGGGCCGAACTGGCCGAAGCCGGTGACACGCGCGATGACCAGGCGCGGGTTGATCTCGTGCAGGGTCTCCGGGGACAGGCCCCACCGCTCCAGCGTGCCGGGGCGGAAGTTCTCGATGAGCACGTCGGCCCGTGCGATCAGCCGCTTGAGCAGCTCGGCGCCCTCGGGACGGCCCATGTTGGCGGTGACCGTGCGCTTGTTGCGGCCGAGCATCTTCCACCACAGCCCGATCCCGTCCTTGCTCGCGCCGTGGGTGCGAGAGGGATCACCTCGGTCGGGGTGTTCCACCTTGACGACGTCGGCGCCGTAGTCCCCGAGGATCGTCGCCGCCAGAGGTCCGGCGAACAGGGTGGCCGCGTCGACGACCATGACGCCGGCCAGCGGTCCTGCGGGCGTTCCCGGCTGGTCAGCCGGCGCCGATCGTTCACTCGGAACGATCTGCTCTGCCTCCACGAAACGGCCTCCTCAACTGTGTTCCTGCTGGTCTGAGCCGATAGCGCATCCCCGGGGCAGGCGTTCGCGCTCGCCGGGGGGCTTCCCAAGCTATTGAAACAGCGTTACTGTCTGCGGAACAAGTCCACTGTACATATCGCACTCGGAAGGGCAGGCGGCCCTCGATGATCTATCTCGTCTACCGGATGAGGCTCGGTTCGCGAGCCCGCGATGACATGCGGGGCTTCTGGAACTGGCTGGAGGACCGGGAGAGCTGGTTCTACCGCGATCTGCCGATGGTGCGCGAGGTGCGCTGGTACTACAGCGTCGTCGGTGACGTG
This sequence comes from Microtetraspora glauca, assembly GCA_001570385.1. Lineage (GTDB taxonomy): Bacteria > Actinomycetota > Actinomycetes > Streptosporangiales > Streptosporangiaceae > Microtetraspora > Microtetraspora glauca. Next base: position 85,528 of record BBYL01000025.1, read on the forward strand.
TACGTTGTCGAGAACTGGGCCGCGTTCGACGACGAAGCCGCCTGGGGCGAGTACCGCTCCGCGCTCGCGACTCTCAAAGCCGATGACGCCTGGGAGACGCAGCGTGTCAGCCAGAACGAATGGTGGGACTTTCTCGACACGCGAATCGTCACCGATCTTCCGGTGAGGGTCGGATTTCGGCGCCAGGATGGTTGATCAAACCTAGCTGATCTCCTGGAGGAAAACATGCCGACCAAGAACCGTGACACCGCGTCCGGCGAGACGCCCGCGCGGGAGAGCACCGGGCAGGCCATCGCCACCGTCGAGCGGGCCGCGGACGTGCTGATGCACTTCGCCGAGACCCCCTCGGCCACGCTCGGCGTGACCGAGATCGCCGAGGCGCTCGGGATGTCGAAGGCCGCCGTGCACCGGATACTGGCCTCGCTGCGGGTTCGGCGTCTCATCGAACTCGACCCGGTGAGCAGGCGTTACTCCCTGGGAGTCGGCGCCATGCGGCTGGGCCTCGCCTACCTTGACCGCCTGGACGTCAGGCGCATCGCCGCGCCGGAACTGGTGGCCCTGTCCCAGCGCACCGACGAGACGGCGACCCTGTCGATCCGTACGGGATGGACCCGGATCTACGCGGACCAGGTGACCCCTGCCCGCGAGGTCATCATGAGCGTCTCCCTCGGCGTGCCCTACCCCCTGCACGCGGGCGGCTCGTCCAAGGCGTTCCTCGCCTTCCTGGCGGACGACGAGATCGAGGCCTACCTGTCGGAGGCCCCGCTCGAACCGTTGACCGGCAAGACGATCGCCGACGTCCCGAAGCTGCGCAAGGAACTCGCCGTGATCCGCGAGAGCGGCTGGGCGCAGTCCTTCGCCGAACGTATGTCGGGTGCCGCCTCCGTGGCCGCGCCCGTCCTCGACCACCACGGCCGGCCCGTGGCCGTCATCAGCGTCTGCGGACCGCTGGAACGGTTCCGCGAGGAGGTCGACGCGTGCGTCGAGGCACTGCTTGATTCCACTCGACGACTGTCCATCCAGATGGGATGGACCGAACCAGAAAGGGGGTGACGGCCGCCCACCCGGCCGGCCGTCGCGTATGTCCCGTTACGATCTGCTTGTCAAAGGCGGCACCGTCGTCCTCCCCTACCACGGAGAGATCCGCGCCGACCTGGCGGTCTCCGGAGGGAAGGTGGCGGCCCTCGCGGAGGACATCCCCACCTCCGACGCCGCCGAGGTGGTCGACGCCAGGGGGAAGATCGTCCTCCCCGGGGCCGTCGACGCCCACTTCCATCTCGGCATCTACCGTGATCTGGCCCTCGACGCCTTCGAGGAGACCCGCTCGTCCCTCGTCGGCGGCGCCACGACCGTGCTGTCCTACTTCCGTACCGGCTCGCACTACCTCGACCGGACGGGGTCGTACAAGGAGATCTTCCCCGAGGTCCTCAACGCCGTCGCGGGCCGCGCCTGGACCGACTACGGCTTCCACCTCGCGCCGATGACGGTGGACCAGATCGCCGAGATCCCGTACCTCGTCGAGGAGCACGGCGTCTCGTCGTTCAAGTACTACATGTTCTACAAGGGCTTCGACCTCGCGGCGAACAGCCGGGACGCACGCTCCTTCACCATGGGCGACGAGTACGACCTCGGCCACCTCTACCTCCTCATGGAGCAGGTGACCGCGGTCCAGCAGGCCAACCCCGGCCTGCGCCTGTCGCTGTCGCTGCACTGCGAGCAGTCCGAGCTGATGAGGGTCTTCATCGACCGGGTCCGCTCGAACGGCGACCCGCAGACGCTGCGCGCCTACCACGAGGGACGCCCGCCGCTCACCGAGCGGGTGGCCATCGGCGAGGCCACCACCCTGGCCAGCCACACCGGCACCAACCTCAACCTGCTGCACCTGTCCAGCCGTGAGGCGGTCGACGCCGTCGCGCTGGCGCGCAGGTCGTTCGGCGCGGTGGACATGCGGGCCGAGACCACGCTGCACCACCTGTGCCTCGACCACGACAGCCTCGACGCGGAAGGCGGCCTCGGCGGCAAGGTCAACCCGCCGATCCGCACCAAGGCCGACAACGAGGCGCTGTGGGAGCGCGCCGCCGACGGCACGATCGACTGGGTGGCCTCCGACCACGCCTGCTGCATGGAGGCGGAGAAGGGCGACCAGCTCTGGCCCGCGCGTCCCGGCTTCGGCGGCACCGCCCTGCTGTACCCGGTCCTGTTCTCCGAGGGCCACCTCAAGCGCGGGATCTCCCTGTCCCGCGTGGCCGAGCTGGCCTCGGCGAACCCCGCCCGGGCGTACAACCTGTGGGGCCGCAAGGGCAGCCTCGCGGTCGGGTTCGACGCGGACCTGACCGTGGTGGACCCGGCGCTGACCCAGACGGTGACGGCCGAGGCGTGCCTCTCCGGGCAGGACCACTCCCCGTTCGAGGGCGTCGACCTGACCGGCTGGCCGGTGACCACGGTCGTCGGCGGTCAGGTCCGGTTCCGCGACGGCGACGTCGTCGGCGAGCCCGGCGGACGGTACGCGCGCCGCGCATGACAGACGGGCTCTGAAACGTCAGACCTATTGACAGTCTGGCGATCATGAGCCAATGTTTCCCCAACCCTGTTCCGTTATGCGGAACAGGGTTCGTCAACCTCTGAAACACCAAGAGGAGCAGTGCAGATGAGCCCCGAGGCGATCATCGATGGACTGTTCGCCGGTTCCGTCTACGCCCTAGTCGCACTCGCCCTGGCCATCGTTTTCCAGCCGACCCGGATCATGAACTTCGCGCAGGGTGAGGCCGTGATCCTCGGCGCCGCCGTCGCGTACCAGATCGTCGCGCTCGAGAAACTGGGCTGGGCCGTCACCCTCGGCGTCACCATCGTGCTGGCCGCTTTGATGGGCCTGCTCATGGAACGCATGATCATGCTACCAGTCCGCATGTCCGGCTCACGCTACGCGTGGATCATCGCGACCCTGGCGGCGGCGCTGATCTTCCAGTCGTTGTTCAACCTCGGCTACTTCGACGTGGACGCCCTGCGGCCGAACCCGGTCGTCGCGGGCGGCTTCCAGGTGGCCGGCATCACCGTGGAATGGCAGGAGGCGCTGACCATCGTCGTCGCCCTGGCCGTGATGGCGGGCTACGACCTCTTCCTGCGGAGGTCCACGTACGGGCGCGCGATCCGGGCCACCGCGCACAGCTCCGAGACCTCGGTCCTCATGGGCATCCCGGTCCAGCGCATCGTCGTGCTGTCGTTCGTGATCGGCGCGGTCATCACCGCCATCGCGGGCATGCTCGCCGCCCCGGTGATCTTCGTGGCGCCGGCGACCGGCCTGATGTTCACCATCAAGGGCTTCACCGCCGCGGTGATCGGAGGAGTCGGGTCACCGCGCGGAGCGCTCGTCGGCGGCATGATCGTCGGCGTTCTCGACACCGTCGTCCGGAGCGTGGTCGGCGGCTCCATCGGCAACTTCGCCGTGTTCGCCGCGCTCGCGGTGATCCTCGTCGTTTTCCCGTCCGGACTGTTCGGCAAGCCCATGGAGGCGCACTGATGGCAACGGTGGACTCTTCCCCCGGAGGCGTCGGCTCTCCCGGATCCGTGTTCGACTCGGCGGCCTACCACCGCGCGCGTACCGTGGTCCTCGCCGTCCTCTCGGTCGCCGTCATCGGCGTGCTGCTCGCGTGGCCGGCCATCACGGACTACTACAGCTACAACGCGTCGTACTACAACGGCATCGTCGCCTCGGCCGCGATCAGCGCGATCCTGACCATCTCCCTGAACCTGTCCATGGGGTACGGCGGGATGTTGTCGATGCTGCACTCCGGACTGCAACTCGCCGGCGGCTACGCCACCGGATATCTCGTGGTCAAGCTGAGCGGCTCGTGGCTGCTCGGCATCGCCGCCTCCGTGGCCGTCGGCACCGTGGTCGCGATGCTGGTCCTGCTGGTCAGCCTGCGGGCGACCTATCTGTACTTCGGCATGATCACCCTGGCCGCCAACCTGATCGTCATCGAGGTCGGGCGCGAGTGGGAGTCCGTCACCGGCGGCATCGTCGGCGTCAGCGGCATCGCCCCCAAGCTGGGCGACGAGTTCATGTCGAAGCAGGCCTTCTACTACGTGGTGCTCGCCTGCCTCGCCGTTGCGTACATCCTGCAGCGCAACCTCGTGCGCAGCGGCGTCGGCCGCGCCTCGATGGCGGTGCGCGAGTCCTCCGACACCGCCTCGGCGATGGGCATCTCGCCCGCGCGCGCCAAGCTCCTGCTCTTCGGCGTCTGCGGCGGCACGGCCGGCCTGTCCGGCGCGCTGTACGCGTTGCAGCTCGGCTTCATCAACCCCGACGTCGGCCTGCTCGACAACGGCATCATCTTCTTCGTCGGCCTCTTCCTCGGCGGCATCTCCACCCTGATCGGGCCGCTGATCGGCGTCGGCCTCATCGCCGTGCTGGTCGAGCTCATCAAGGATCAGGCGCGGTACACCACGCTGGTGCTCGGCGTCCTGCTCCTGGTCGCCATGATGGTGATCCCGCGCGGCGTCGTCGGCACCTGGAAGGCGTCCAGGATGGGCCGCGACCGGCTGGCCGAAGCGGACGACGAGACGCTGCCGGACGAGGTCCCCGACGTGGTGCCCGAGGTGCGCGACGTCCCCGACGGGGTGGCCGCGCTCGAAGGCAGCGGCATCGTGAAGCACTTCGGCGGTGTGCACGCCCTCGACGGCGTGGACGTCCGGATCATGCCGGGCACCGTCCACGGGATCATCGGACCCAACGGATCGGGCAAGTCCACGCTGGTCTCCTGCCTGACCCGCTACCACCAGATCGACGCCGGACAGGTACGGATCTTCGGCGAGGAGGCCCCGCACGCCGCCCACCGCGTCGCCCACGCGGGAGTGACCCGCGTCTTCCAGGTCCCGCACCTCTTCGAACGGGTCAGCGTCCTCGACAACGTGCTCACGGGCATGCGCACGCGCGAGACGTACTCCTGGTTCGGCGCCCTCGTGCGCTCGCCCTCCTATCGCCGCCAGGACCGGACCGAGAGGGAGGAGGCCAGGGAGCTGCTCGCCTTCGCCGGGCTCGCGTCCCGTGCCGACTGGCTCGCCTCGTCCCTCTCCCACGGCCAGAAGCGGCTGCTCGAAGTGGTGCGCGCGGTGGCCAGCAGGCCGAAGGTACTCATCCTGGACGAGCCCGCCACCGGCCTGACGTCCGACGAGCTCGACGCCCTCGGACGGCTGTGCCGGGTACTGCGCGAGCGCGGGCTCGCGGTCGTGCTCATCGAGCACAACGTCGACTTCGTGATGGGGCTCTGCGACGAGCTCACCGTCCTGGAGAGCGGCAAGGTGATCGAGCGCGGCACCCCGGAGAAGGTGCGCAACTCGGCGGCGGTCCTCGAGGCGTACCTCGGCCGCCCCGACCTCGTGGAGGAGGCGTCATGAGCAGACTGCTCGAACTGTCCGGGCTGACCGCGGGCTACGGAGGCGTACGCGCCCTCGACGGGCTCGACCTGCACGTCGACGAAGGGGAGTTCGTGGTGCTCCTCGGCCCCAACGGGGCCGGCAAGACGACCACGATGAAGACCGTCTCCGGTCTGCTGAAGCCCGTGTCCGGGCAGATGCGGTTCGCCGGGCAGGACCTGGCGAAGGTCGCGGCCTGGCGCCGTCCCGCCCTCGGGCTCGGCCACGTGCCCGAAGGCCGGCAGATCTTCCCCGACCACACCGTCCTGGAGAACCTCGCCCTCGGCGGCTTCCCGACCCGGCGGCGCAAGGCGGAGACCGACCGCAGGCGCGACGAGATGCTGGAGATCTTCCCCCGGCTGGCCGAGCGCAGCTCCCAGCTCGCCGGCACGCTGTCCGGGGGAGAGGCCCAGATGCTCGCGATCGCCCGCGCGCTGATGGCGGCGCCCCGGCTCCTCATGCTGGACGAGCCGTCGCTCGGCCTGGCCCCGCTCAAGGTCGCCGAGCTGTTCGGCTATCTCAAGCGGCTGCACGACGAGCGCGGGCTGACCATCCTGCTCGTCGAGCAGCAGGCCAGCACCGCGCTCCGGCTCGCCGACCGCGGATACGTGCTGGAGCGCGGCCGGGTGGCCGTCGAGGGCACCGGCGCCGAGTTGCGGGAGGACCCCAGGGTCCAGGCCGCCTACCTCGGCCAGCTCCGCCAGGAAGCCGGCTGATCCCACCCGTCGCTCCGCCCGGCGGTAACCGGCGGGCGTGGCGCCCCGGCAGGCGGCGCAGAACGCAGAGGCCGGTTCCGATCGTCGGAACCGGCCTTTCGCGTGCCCGGTGTAGCCGGCTTTCTGGTGGGGGCCGCGCGCCGGCGCGGCCTCAGTCGAGATATTCGCGCAGGACGCGTTCGGCGAATTCGAAGAACGTTTCGATCTGACCCGTCTCAGCGTCGAACTCGGGTGTCCATCCCAGGTCCCAGTACGACCAGACCGTGCCCTGGAGCGGTCCGCTGAGCACCAGGCACGCGAACCCTTCTCCCGCCGAGCCGCCATAGATCGGCAGCGCACCGTCGCATGGCCCCTCGATCGCCCGGCTCTCACCCGCCCGGACACGTTTCACCAGGTCGGCGGCTTGCTGTGGAGAAAACGGGAAGGGGGCGCCCGGCTGATCCTGGCCCTCCGCCAGCAGCAGGAGCCCATCCGCGGGTGACCACAGCGGTTCGTAGCCCGTGTCCTCCTCACCGCGTGTCACCGAGGTGATGAACGTCCGGTACTCCTCAGGGAGTCGCACGCCGATCTGTTCTTCGACCTCTCCGACCTCCTCCTCGCTCATGGGGGGCAGGAAGACGAAGTCGTTGTCAGCGGCCTCGATGTCGAGGACAAGCTGCCGGATTCTCTCAAGCACTTCGCGCGGCTCTCCGAACTGATGAGGTTCTCATCGGAGTGGTGACGGCAGGTGGTGGGAACCGCGCAACAGTACCGGGAGTCCCCTGGGAGCCGCGCGGGCATGGAAAAGCCCCCACGGTCGTCCCGGTGGGGGCTGTCGGGGTGGACGGGGATCAGCCGAAGGCGGTGGTGCCGGGCTTGACCACGCCGAGGAACGCGGCCACGAGGACCAGGAACCAGATCGCGTAGACGTACGGCAGGCAGGAGCGTACGGAGTGCCGGATCTGGTGCTCGACCTCGGGAGTGGAACCCTCGGTCACCAGCTTGCCGAAGGCCGGGCCGAACGGGCTGAGCTGACGGCGGATCATCACGCCGGACAGAATGCACAGCGCGTACGCGGCGACCTTGGCGGCCAGCCACTTCGGGTTGGTGGTGACGCCGAACGGCTCGGCGGTGAAGAAGACGTACCCGGAGCCGGCGAGCAGCACCACGACCAGGCCGTACCGGACGATCAGGTCGAGCTTCTGCACCACCTTGCCGAGCGGGGTCGCGCCGCGCGTGTAGTCGTAGACGACCAGCACCAGCCAGCACAGCGCGGCCACCCATGTCAGGGCGAGGAGCCAGCCCGGGAAGACGTCCTCGCCGAACGGGCTCAGCGACATGAGCGTGACACCGCTCGGCAGGAAGAGGACGAGGCAGATCCTGGGCGCCATGTCCACGGCGTGCATGATCTTGGCGGCGACCGAGCGGGCCGGCGTCGGCAGTTCGGAGCGGAGGATGAACCGGCTGGAGTAGAAGACGCCGATGTCGCTGCCGAGCCAGTAGACGAAGAGCACGATGTGCAACAGGATCGCCAGGCTGTACGCGTTGAGGCCGTGTACCGGCTCCATGGTCGTCGCGAGGGGCATGGGGAGGGGCATGAGGTGACGCTCCGGTGATATGGCCGTGGCCGGACCCAGAGGCCCGGCCACGGTGTTCGCAAGGTGCACGAGCGGTGCGATGAGGGGTGCGTGAGGGGCGGACGGCTACATGCCGTCGCCGTCCCAGCGGCCGCGGGAGCGGCTGCGGACGGGGAGGCTGGAGATGATGGGCGCTGGTATGTGGTCGCCCGGCTTCCACGCCCGTCCGTGGGCCCAGTTGTGCGCGCCCTCGTCGGTGCGCTCGTCGGCGTGCCCCAAAGACGCGGGGTCCGCGCCCCAGTCCAGCGCCGGCACGTCGTGGTCATGGCCGTGGCCGTGGCCGTGGCCGTGGTCGTGGCCGTGGTCGTGCCCGTGGTCGTCGCCGTGGCCGCCCTGGAGGCGCGCGGCGTCGAGGGCCTTGGCGATGGCCAGGATGCTGCGGTCGACGCCCTGTCCGTGCTGGACGTACTCGGCGTCGGGCTGGCCCTGGTCGCGCTGGAACTGCCAGGCGGCGGTGAGGTCGGCGATGTCCTTCTCGCTCCGCCAGGTGGGGCCGGAGCCGAGGTCGTGCGAGGACTGCGACCACCGCATACGACCCCCGTCGGGGCCGTAGTTGACGGCCTCGCCGCCCCAGCGGAACCACTCGTTCTGGGTGTACCAGTTCTGCAGTTCGCCGTCGGAGCGCAGCAACCAGGTGGCCCCGCCCTCCATGGTGGTGAAGTGGCCGTGCTTCACGCGGGCGGGGCGGAAGAAGTACGTGCCGAGGTCCAGGGTGCCGAAGTTGTACTCCATGTGGCCCTGGGTGGTGTACGCCTCCTCGTAGCAGGGGTGGTGCGCGAGCCGGTGGTCGGCCCAGCCCTCCTGGGCGTGCACCAGGCGGGTGTAGAAGCCGGTCGCCGGGTCGACGTGCAGGTACTTGATGAACAGGCCGGGCATGGGTCCGGGGTTCGGCACCGCGTCCCAGTTCATGGCCTCGCTGTCGATGACGATGACGTCCTCGCGCGCGTCGGCCCAGCGCGGGGCGTTCAGGCTGTCCACGGCGTCGAAGCCGGCGTCGCCGTACTCGCGGTAGTGCAGGATCCGGGTGCCCTCGGCGAAGGTGATCGCGTCGGTGGGGACGCCCTGCGGCGCGTAGACGTAGCCGCCCTTGCCGATCTCGCGGCCGCCGTACGTCATCGAGCCTTCGAGCACGTAGTACTCGGTGTTGGCGTGGTGGATGCCCGGCCCGCGGCCCCAATCGGTGTGGAAGTCGATCCGGAGCGACGAGGAGCCGTCCTCCTCGTCGACGGACAGGCGGCGCTCGCTGGCCCGCCCCTCACCGTTGACGAGCTCGGCGCCGTGCCACACATAGTCGTCTTCCTGGATCAGCTCGACATGGGGGCGCACTGTGATGTCCTTCCGCTGGCCTCAAAACTGTGTGTTCCGCTATACGAAACGGCGTTTCTATCAGATTGAGGGTAATTGTCTGAGGTATTGAGGGTCAAGGGGTCAGGCGCCGATCGCCGGGGGCTTGAGGTCGCGCTTGACGATCTTTCCGGCCGCGTTCCGGGGAAGAGTCGTGACGACCTCCCAGCGCTTGGGCACCTTGTAGCCCGCCAGGCTGGTACGGCAGTGCGCCTCCAGGCCGGCGAGCAGGCCGGGGTCGACGGTCGGTCCGGCGGCCCCGCCGCGGAGGACGACGTACGCCATGACCTCCTCGCCCCACGTCTCGGACGGGACGCCGACCACCGCCGCCTCGGCGATCGACTCGTGCGCTGCCAGCACGTCCTCGACCTCGCGGGGGTAGACGTTGATCCCGCCCGAAATGATCATGTCCTTCTTGCGGTCGATGATGTGGATGTAGCCCTCGTCATCGCGCACCACGATGTCACCGCAGGTCAGGAAGCCGTCATCCGTGGTGCACTCGTCGGTCGCCGCGGGGTTCCGGTGGTAGCCGTTCATCAGGAACGGGGAGCGGCTGAACAGTTCTCCGGGCTGTCCCGGCTCGACCGGATCGCCGTCCTCGTCGACGATCCGCAACTCCGTCATGTACCAGGCGTGGCCGACCGACCCCGGCTTGCGGTGCTGGTCCGCCGGGCGGAGGTTGGTCACGATGCCCGCCTCGGTGGAGCCGTACAGCTCATGCACGCCGCAGGCGGGGAACGTCTCCATGACCCACTGCTTGAGCGGCCAGGGCAGCGCGGCGGCGTTGAAGTACAGCGTGTCGAGGCTGCTCAGGTCCCTCGCCGCCAGCTTCCCGCCGTCCAGCGCGCGGAGCATCTGCGCGTGCGTCGGCACCAGGAAGGCGGACTGGGCACGGTCCCTCTCGACGAGGTGCAGCAGCGCCTCAGGATCCCACTTGCGCAGCATCGTGACCGTGCCGCCGGTGTAGACCGGGGCGTACCCGAAGGCGAAGCCGGCGCCGTGGTACATGGGCGCCACCGCGACCGACACCCGGCCGGTGCCGAGTCCCCACTCCATCGCGGAGCAGTAGAACGTCAGGGACCGGCTCCGGTGGCTGATCAGCACACCCTTGGGCCGTCCGGTCGTACCCGACGTGTACGTGATGCAGAACGGGTCGAGTTCGTCCACCCGCACCGCGGGGTCCACCGCCCGCGCGCCGGCGAGCGCGTCCTCGTACGCCGGGCCGATCTGGGTGCCGTCGATGGAGAGCGTGACCAGGCGCGACTCCTCGACCGCGTCGCCCACCACGGAGGCGAGGGCGTCGTCCAGGATGACCGCACCCGCGCCCGAGTGCTCCAGGATGTACCGCGCCTCGCCCGGGGTGAGGCGGGGGTTGAGCGGCACCATGAGCAGCCCCGCCTTGGCGATCCCGGCCGCGATCTCCGGGTATTCGAGCCGGTTCCCGAGCAGTACCGCGACAGGCCGGCCGGGCGTGAGACCCCGCGCCAGGAGCGAGGCGGCCAGGCGGTTCGAGCGTTCGTCGAGCGCGGCGTAGGTGAGGGCGCGGTCGCCGTCGATCACCGCGGTCGCCCGGGGGGTGGCGCGGGCGAACTCCCGTACGCCGCCCGCGATCGACAGAGGAGCACCTCCACGATGGACGGGCATGCTACTTCCTTCCGTGAAGCCGTAGATGGTGCGACATATTGGAACAACGTTTCATCAGGTAGGGCAAGGGGTCAGTCGCGGGGCTGCCACAGCGTGACCGAGACGCCGTTCGGGGTGTCGGCGGTGGCCACGATCGCGCGCCCGTGCAGCGGGTCGTCGGTCTCGACCGGAGAGGTCAGCACCCGTCCGCCGGTCCTGCGGACGCTCTCCAGCGCCGCCTCCAGGTCCCGGGTGCGGACCGACCAGCCGCTGTGGCCGAGCGAGCGGGCCGGACGCTGGGTCGCCCGGCGGTCCACGCCGTGCTCGCCCGCGGCCGACGTGACCTCGATGCGGGCGGTCTTCTCCCCGGCCAGGAAGGCCAGGCGCATCTTGGTGCCCGCGGGCAGCCCGGCCACCTTGTCGAAGCCGGGGGAGGAGAAGACCACGTCGTACCAGACCGCCATGCCCAGACCCTCGGGTCCCCAGAAGCCCACCTCGGCGTCGGCGTCGGGGACGTGGCAGACGACCGAAGTCAGCTCGGTGTACGACCGCTCGGGGTCGGCGGCCCACGCCTCGGTGCCGCGTACGGCGGCGGGCTGGACGAAGACCACGACCGTCCCGTCCGGGGCCGGGCACACGCCCTGCGTGACCTGGACCTCGCGCTCGCCGACCGCGACGCCGTACGTGGTGGGCGGGGTGGCCCAGTCCCGGCCGGACCGGCCGAGTTCGGCGTGCGCGGCCTCGATGTCGCGGGCGTACATGTCGATCCCGACCAGGCCGACGTCGAGGTTGTGCGGCGGGTCGGCGGGCGCGATCGGCTCCGGCACGCGTACCAGGTGGATCCGCCCGGTGCCGGCTCCGGCGGCGGCCAGCGCGATGGCCTCGACGTCCGCGGGGCCCGAGGCCCACAGCGCGTCGGCGACGGCCCCGGGGACGACGCCTTCCGCAGCCACCTCGTAGCCCAGTTCGCCGACGAAGAAGTCCAGGTGGGGGCCGAACTCGGTGACGCCGACGATGGCGGCGGTGATGCCCTCGACCAGTGGCTGCGGGGTTGTCTCGGTCACGGTGATCCCTTCTCAACGTGTCTGTTCCTTCTATCGGAACACTGTTCCATTCAATCCGAGATCACGCTAGGCTCGCCGCCGACGGCCTGTCAACGGCCCGTTCACCACTCCGCGATCACCTGTGACCAGGGAGGACCTATGCGCGCGGCGCTTTCCGGGATGCCGATCATCAGCAAGCACCTCGGCGAATGGCGGGGCGAGTACATCCACATCGCCGCCGACGGCACCATCGTCGACCGGCACGCGTCCCACCTGTACTGCCGAGTCCCCGAGGACGGCTCGTACGACATCCTGCAGACGAACACCTACACCTGGGCGGACGGCCGGGAGGAGGCGTTCGACTTCGGCGGGAAGCTCGACGCCGACGGTGTCTGCCACTTCGACACCGACCGCATCATCGGCGAGATGAGCCAGGTCGACGACCAGACGATCGTGCTGACGTGGTCGTACAAGAACGACCCGGACAACTACCTGTACGAGCTGATCCAGCTCTCCCGTGACGGCCTGCACAAGTGCCGTACCTGGCAGTGGATGGACGGCGACCGCCTGGTCAAGCGCACTGTCATCAACGAGACCAAGGTCGCCTGAACCCGCGTCAGCGCCTCGTCCGCGTCCCGGTGTCCTCTGCGGCGCCTCCGGGGCGCGGCGGACCCTCGTCGGCCTCCGTCGAACCGGGGATGAATCGGAGGTGAATCGGAGGTGAACCGGGACGGCGTTCCGTGAGATCCGGCAATTCCGTCTGGCCCCTTCCGCACCCCCCTTCCCGCAACTACTATTCCGCTCACGGAAATCATGTTCCGTTTCGCGGAACACGCGATGCCTATATACAAATGAGGACCCGGGATGCTTCGGTATGTCGGACGTCGGGTCGCCGGCCTCGCGCTGGTCCTGCTCATCGTCTTGACTCTCGTCTTCTTCATGCTCAGGGCCGCCCCCGGCGGTCCGGTCGACGCCTATCTCGGGATGAACCCCACCCCGGAGAAGCGGGCCGAAGTGGAGCACCGCTTCGGTCTCGATCAGCCCATCTGGGTGCAGTACGCCAAGTTCCTGGGCAATCTCGCCTCCGGCGACCTCGGTAACTCGCTCTTCAGTGACCGGCCGGTGAGCGCCATCATCGGGGAGCGGCTGCCGGTCACCCTCGAACTCAGTCTGGCCGCCTTCCTCTTCTGGGTCGTGGTCGGTCTCGCCGCCGGAGCGCTCGCCGCCCGCAGGCGCGACTCGTTCGTGGACGGGCTCGTCCGCGTGGGCAGCGTCGTCGCGCTGTCCATCCCGAGCTTCTGGCTGGCGCTCGTCCTGGTCGTCGTCTTCGGGCTCTACATCAAGGGGGTGCTGCCCTCCAGCGGCTGGGTGCCCTTCACCGAGGATCCGTGGGAGAACCTGCGCGGCGTGGTGTTACCGGCCTTCGCCCTCGGACTCGGCTCGGGTGCGGTCATCGCCCGTACGCTGCGCGCGTCCATGATCGAGACGACGCGGGCGGACTACGTGTCCTTCGCCCGCGCCATGGGGATGCCCGAGCGCCGCGTCCTGCGCCGGATCACGCTGCGCAACGCGATCATCCCGACGGCGACCGTGATCGGGCTCATGCTCGGCGTGTTCGTCAGCGGGACCGTGCTCGTGGAGAACGTGTTCAACATCCCCGGGATCGGCCAGACCATCGTCGGCGCGTTCCGCCAGCACGACTATCCGCTGGCCATCGCCTGCACGCTGATCACCGCCACGGTGTTCCTCGTCGCCAACCTGGTCGTCGATCTCCTCTACTTCGTGCTCAACCCCCGGATTCGCGCCGGGTTCCTGAACGGGACGGCTCGCTAGACATGGTGATGACCCGAGTGCTCCCACGCTCCCGGACCTCCCGGCTCAGGGTGCCGCGGATGTCCGCGCTGACCTGGAGCGGCCTGGTCCTGCTGCTGCTGTTCCTGCTGCTGGCCGTGGTCGGCCCCCTGGTCGCCGGCACGTCGACCGCCCGGACCGGTGACACCCTCGCCGCGCCGGGTGCGGCGCACCTGTTCGGCACCGACCACCTCCAGCGGGACCTGTTCGCCCGTACGGCGGAGGGCGCCAGGGTGTCGCTGCTGGTGGCGGTGGCCGGGGTCGGGTTCGGGCTGGTGGTCGCGGTTCCCGCCGGTCTGGTGGCCGGGTATTTCGGCGGCCGCTGGCCGGACGATCTGATCATGCGGATCCTGGAGGCGCTCCAGGCACTGCCGCTGTTCGTCTTCGCGCTGTTCGTCATCGGCGTCACCGGGACCGGCGACTCCCAGATCGGTCCTGTCACCCTCACCTCGACGACCAAGGTCGTGCTGCTCCTCGGCGTCGGCTTCATCCCGTACTTCGCCCGGGTGACCCGGTCGGCCACGCTCGTCGAGGTCCAGGAGGACTACGTCGACGCGCTGCGGGTGGTCGGCGTCCCCCGATGGCGCATCATCGCCGGAGAGATCCTGGTCAACGTGCTGCCGCCGGTCCTGGTCCAGGCGTTCCTGTGGATCGGGGTGGCGATCTTCGCGGAGAGCGCCCTCAGCTTCCTCGGCCTCGGGATCCAGCCGCCCCAGCCCAGCCTGGGCAACATCCTCGGGGACGCGACCGGCTACATGCTGCTCGGCGCGTGGTGGTACTCGATCATCCCGGGCCTGGTCATCCTCGTCGCCACGATCGGCTTCAACCTCGTCGGGGACGGCCTCGGCGACGCTCTCGACGCTGACAACCGCCGCTGAGCCGTACCGCTCTGCACCCCCCTACACCTTTTGAGGAAATAAGTGATGATTAATCACAACATGTCCACGTTTGATCGTCGGCGGTTCCTGACGATGACCGGAGTCCTCACCGCCGGAGCGCTCGCGCTGGCCGCGTGCGGCACGGACGACTCCGCCACCGGCGGCGCGGCCAAGGAAGGCAAGAAGGTCGAGACGATCACGTTCGGCGTCGTCTCCATCTCCGACTACATGAACCCGCTGACCAACACCTCCAAGCGGGTGCACTGGATCACCGACCCGGTCGTGGAGTCCCTCTACACCTACGACGCGTCGCTGAAGTCGATCCCGCTGCTCGCCGACGGCGAGCCCGAGATCTCCGATGACGGCCTGACCTGGACGATCAAGCTGAAGCAGGGCGTGACCTTCCACAACGGCGACCCGCTCACCGCCGACGACGTGGTGGCGTCGCTCACGTTCGTCAGCAACCCCAAGAGCACGAGCGACTGGACCACGTTCTTCGCCTACTACGTCAAGAGCGCCGAGGCCGTCGACAAGCAGACCGTGAAGATCACGCTGACCACGCCGTTCGGCGTGCTCCGCTCGCACCTCACCAACCTGCCCATCGTGCACAAGGCGTTCGTGGAGCGGACCGACACCACCATGGGCACCGGCCCGTTCAAGGTGGACAAGGTGGCCCAGGGACGGCAGGTCACGCTGAGCCGCAACGACGCCTACCACGGCACCAAGCCGGAGCTGAAGGGCGTCGTCTTCGAGGCCATCCCCGACCCGGCCACCCGGCTGGTCAACCTGCGCGAAGGCAAGATCCACATCATGACCGACGTCTCCCCGGAGAGCGTCGCCCTGCTCAAGCAGGACAGCCAGATCACGGTGCACGAGGTGGACGCGCCCAGCGACATCATCACGTACTTCGTGGCGAACAAGGCGCCCTTCGACGACGTCAAGGTGCGCCAGGCGCTCGCGTACGCGATGGACCGCAAGGGCGTACGCGACATCGTGTACGCGGGGACCGCGAAGATCGCCCAGGGTCCGGTCGGCCCGGCCGTCGAGGGCCACGACTCCTCGCTCCAGATCTACGGCGAGGCGCCCGACTACGCGAAGGCCAAGGCGCTCCTGGCCGAGGCGGGAGTGTCCTCCCTGGAGTTCACCCTGATGGTCACCAGCGACGCGGTGATGAAGAACGTCGGCCAGGTGCTCGCCGAAGGCTGGAAGCAGGCCGGCATCACCTGCACCCTCGAAGTCCTCGACTTCAGCCCGTGGGTGAAGAACTGGGCGTCCGGCAAGTACCAGATGGCGATGACCGGGTTCGAGAGCGGCTTCGGCGGCGGCCGCACGGCGGTCACCGTGCTCGGCCCGATGAGCTCGAAGAACCCGCTCAACTTCGGTTACAAGAACGACGAGGTGGACAAGCTGCTCGGCGAGGCGTGGGCCACCACCGACGACGCCGCGCGCGTCGAGGCCTGCAAGAAGATCAACGGGATCCTCGCGAACGACGCCATCATGATCCCGCCGGTCTACCCCCGGCTCGTCGTGGCGCAGCGCAAGGAGATCTCGCCCCTCGACGAGAAGCTCATGGGCGTCAGCCGGGTCTCGCTTCCCCCGGTGCACTCGGTCTGATGGCGCCGGAGCCGAAGGCCGGCGGGGCGGCGGCGCCGTCCCCGGCCGGTCCCGCACTTCTGTCCGTACGGGACCTCGCCGTCACGTTCCGCACCAGGGACGGCGAGGTGCCCGCCGTGCGCGAGGTCTCCTTCGACCTGGCCCGCGGCGAGATCCTCGGCCTGGTCGGGGAGTCGGGATCGGGCAAGAGCACGCTGCTCACGGCGCTGATGCGCATGCTGCCGCGCAACGCCGGGATCACCGCCGGCCACATCGGCTTCGACGGCACCGACCTGCTGGCGCTGCGCGAGGACGGCATGCGCCGGCTGCGCGGCGACCGGATCGGCCTGATCCCGCAGCGGCCGATGACCTCGTTGTCACCGACCACGTCCGTCGGCCGTCAGCTCCGCTGGCACCTCGACGGGCTCGACGAGGGGCGGCTCAAGGAACTGCTCGGCGGTGTCGGGCTGGGCGCCGTGCTCGACCGGCTGGACAGCTATCCGTTCGAGTTCTCCGGCGGCCAGCTCCAGCGCCTGCTCATCGCGGTGGCCGCGCTCGGCAAGCAGCCCGACCTGCTGCTGGCCGACGAGCCGACCACGACGCTCGACGCCACCGTGCAGGCGCAGGTGCTGCGGCTGCTGCTGGAACTGCGCGACCGGGTCGGCCTGACGATGGTGTTCGTCACCCACGACCTGGGCGTGATCTCGCAGGTCAGCGATCGCATCGGGGTCATGTACGCCGGTCGGCTGGTCGAGGTCGCCCCGGCCCGTGAGCTGTTCGACGCGCCCAGGCACCCGTACACGCGGGCGCTGCTGGAGGCGATCCCCGGGCGGCACCGCCGGGGTGAGCCGCTGCGCTCCATTCCCGGCACGGTCACGGGCGCGAACCGGCTTCCCGGCTGCCCGTTCGCCCCGCGCTGCGCCGCCGTCGTCGACCGGTGCCACGAGGAGAACCCGGAGGTACGCGAGGTGGGAGAGTCGCTGGTGCGCTGCCATCGGGCGGGTGAGGACCTGTGAGCGCCGTCAGGGCGGAGGATCTCAGGAAGCACTACCGGATCAGGTCCGGCCGCGGGGGCGAGGACCGGGTGGTGCACGCGGTCGACGGCGTCTCGTTCGAGGTGCCCGAGGGCCGCACGCTCGCGATCATCGGCGAGTCCGGCTGCGGCAAGTCGACGATCGCCCGCATGCTGGTCCGGCTCGCGGAGCCGACCGAGGGCCGGATCCTCGTCCACGGCGCCGAGGGCGTCGACCGGCGGGCGATCCAGCTCGTCTCACAGAACCCCTGGTCGGCGCTGAACCGGCGCAAGAGCATCCGCCACGCGCTGGAGCAGCCGCTGGCCGTGCACGGGCTGTACCCCGACAAGGCGGCGCGGGCCGCCCGGGTCCGCGAGCTGCTGCACCTGGTCGGCCTCACCGATGAATACCTCGGCCGCCGGCCCGGCGGCGTGAGCGGCGGAGAGCTGCAGCGCGTGACCGTCGCGAGGGCGCTGGCCGTCGAGCCGCGCGTCCTGGTGCTGGACGAGCCCACCGCCAGCCTCGATGTCAGCGTCAAGGCGCTGCTCGTGAACCTGCTGCTCGACCTGAAGCGGCGCCTCGGGCTCAGCTACGTGCTCATCACGCACGAGATCGACATCGCCCGGCACCTGGCCGACGAGGTCGCGGTCATGTACCTCGGCCGGTTCGTCGAGACGGGCGACGCCGAGCGGATCTTCTCCGCCCCCCGGCACCCCTACACCCGCGCGCTGCTCGCCGCCGTGCCGGGGCCCGGCCGGGAGCCGGCCGCGCCGCTCCAGGGCGAGGTGCCGTCCGCGGTCGCGCCGCCGTCCGGCTGCCGGTTCCACACCCGGTGCCCGATGGCCGTCGACGCCTGCGCGCGCACCGAGCCGGCGCTCGAGCCGGACCAGGACGGACGGCTGGTGGCCTGCCTCCGCGCCGACGAGCTCCTCTCGCCCGCAGAAACCGTCTGACGACAATCGCTGACAAGGAGACCAACCGATGACCGACCCCGCCGAGAGCACGGCACTCACCCAGGACACCGACGGCGGTTACCCCACCGTCCCGCTGGCCAAGGACGTCTGGACTCTCGGCGTCGTCCAGTCCCGCGTGCACCCGACACCGGACCCGTCCGGGATGAAGGCCAACCTCGACCACATGCTGCATCTGATCGACAACTCCTTCCACGTCGGGTTCGGCCCCGGCCCGGACCTGCTGTTCTTCCACGAGTTCCCGATCAGCGGCTGGGACAGGTGGACCAAGGCGGAGACCGAGCGGCGGTGCATCGAGATCCCGGGCGAGGAGACCGAGCTGATCGCCGCCAAGGCCCGGCAGTACAAGTGCTACATCGCCTTCGGCGCCTACGTCCGCGACCCGGACTGGCCGGGCCACGTGCTCAGCATCACCACGCTGATCGGCCCGGACGGCGAGATCGTGGCCAAGCACTGGAAGGCGCGCAACGTCAAGGGCGTGTTCAGCGGCTTCGAGCTGTTCACCACCACCGTGTACGACGTCCTGGACGAGTACGTCGAGAAGTACGGCCAGGACGCGGTCGTCCCGGTGGCGCGCACCCCTCTGGGCAACATCTCCATGTCCTCCACCCAGCTGGAGCCCGAGCTGTTCCGGGCCGCCGCGATCAAGGGCGCCGAGGTCTTCCTCCGTACGGCGAGCGGCAGCTTCACCGAGATCGACGTCCGGGCCTCGGCGCTGCACAACCGGGTGTACTGCGCGATCGCCAACAACTCGGTGCTCTCCGCGGAGACCAACTACTTCGAGGACACCGGCGCCGGCGGCACCGCGATCTACGGCCCGGACGGCATGGCCATCGCGGCGGCCGACAGCAAGTTCGAGAAGCTCGTCCTCGGGCAGATCCCGATCGCCTCGTTCCGGGCCAGGCACCGCCAGCCGGACATCCACTGGGACCTCTACCGGCCGGTCTTCGAGCGTTACCGGAGCCGCTTCGAGCCGAACCTCTACACGCCGTACCAGCCGGTCAGCCTGGAGGACGCCGGAGCCTACCTGAACGGCAGGTCACGCTGGCGGTAACGGAGCGACCATCAGAGAGCGCACCTCGTCGGGCGTGAGCGTCGCGCCGTGTCCGGCCTCGGCGGCGAACCGCTCCTCGCCCAGCGCCGTACGGACCCGGTCGGTGATCCGGTCGATGTCCACGCGCTCCGCGGGGGCGGGGGAGAGGGAGCCCGACGCCCGGGCCGCGGCCGCCGCGCCCAGGATCCGGGCGGCCCGGTCGTGGTGTCCGGCGAGGGACAGCGCCCCGGCCAGACCGTCCAGGACGATGGTCATGTCCCGGGCGGTGTCGAATCCGGCCGCGAGATGGAACGCCTCACGATGCAGGTCGAAGGCGGTCGCCGCGTCCCCACGCTGCTCGGCCACGAAGCCGAGCTCGATCAGCACCAGAGGCAGGTGCGGAGGCGCGGCCTGCCCGGGCTCCCGGTGCGGGGTGTGGTCCAGCACGTCACGCAGGTGGGTCTCGGCGAGGTCGAGCCTGCCGTACCTGCGCGCGGCGAACGCGAGCCCCATCTTGGCGAAGATCTGCCCGGCCTGGTGGTGCTGCTCGACGGCCAGCCGCAGCGCCCGCGCGCAGAACTCGCCCGACCCCGCGAAGTCGCCGCGCCGCAGCGCGATCCAGCCGAGCCAGGCCAGCCGCCCGCCGACCTCCGTCCACAGTTCGAGCTCCTCGGCCACGCGCAGCCCGTCCCGGTGGAGCAGTTCGGCCCGGTCGAGGTCGTCGGTCATCTCGGCCAGCGCGCCGAGCCAGCCGGTGGCCTCCAGCCGGCCCCAGCGGTCGCCGAGTTCGTCGAACAGCTCCAGGCTCCGCTCACCGTCGCGGCGCAACGCGTCGAGGTCGCCCCGGACGTGCGCGAGCTTGGCCCGCGTGGCGAGGGCCGCCGCGGTACCCCACAGGTCGCCGCGTGACCGGAAGGCGGGCAGCGCGAGGTCCAGCAGTTCCCCGGTGACGGCGAGGTCGCCCAGATCGACCCCGGTATAGGCCAGGAACCACTGTGCCCGTGCCAGCCCGCCCGGTTCGCCGGCTTCCTCGAACATGCGGAGGGCCGCGCGGCGGCGGTCCTCCCGGTCCGCGACGTCCCCCTGGAGCAGCCCGATGCCGACGTGCCAGGCCAGTGCCTCGGCCCGCCGCGCCGGGGCCACGTCACCGTCCGCGGCGGCGACGGCCAGCGCCGCCGTCAGGGACCGCCGGGCCTCGGCCAGCCGCCCGCGCAGGAACCAGTACCAGGCCATCGCGTTGACGAGGCGGAGCGCGTCGTCCGCGTTCCCGTCCCTGACGGCGGCGTTCAGCGCGGCCCGCAGGTTGGCCGCCTCCGCGTCGAGGCGGCGCAGCCAGCGCCGCTGGTCGGCCCCGTGCAGGTGCGGTACGGCCCGCTCGGCGAAGGCGATGTGGAAACGGTGGTGCCGCCGCCTGATCCGGTCGAGTTCCTCCGCCTCCTGGAGACGCTCGACGCAGTACGCCGCCACCGACTCCAGCAACCGGTAACGGGGGCCGTCGGGCCCGTCCGCCATCATCACCAGCGACCGGTCGACCAGGCGCGCGAGCAGGTCGAGAACGTCCAGGCCGTCCTCGGCGCAGACGGCCTCGGCGGCGTCCACGGTGCAGCCGTCGGCGTGTACGGCCAGCCGGCGCAGCACGACCCGCTCGGGTTCCGTCAGCAGGTCCCAGCTCCACCCGATCATCGCGGCCAGGGTCTGCTGGCGCGGCGGGGCACCTCGATGCCCCGTGGCGAGCAGCCGGAACCGGTCGTCGAGGCGCTCGACCAGGCCGTGCACGCCCAGGGCGCGCACCCTCGTCGCGGCCAGTTCCAGGGCCAGCGGTATGCCGTCCAGCCGGCGGCACAACATCGCGACCGCCGACGCGTTGTCCGTGTTCAGGGTGAATCCCCGTGCCGAGGCGGACGCGCGGGCCACGAACAACCGCACCGATCCGGCTCGCTCCAGCACCGCGACGTCGTCGGCGGCGTGGCCGGGCACCTCCAGCGGCGGAACACTCCAGACCACCTCACCGGCGAGCCCGAGCGGCTCCTGGCCGGTCGCGAGGAGCCGCAGTCCCGGGGCCGCCCGCAGCAGCCGCCCCGCCAGCTCCGAGACCGGCTCGACGACGTGCTCGCAGTTGTCGAGCACCAGCAGCAGCCGCCGGGGACGGAGCGCGTCGGCCAGCCGCTCCACCGCGGTCACCGGCTCGGCCGGCTGCTCGGAGGTCGCGCCGTCCCGGACGTCGAGCACCCCCATGATCGTCTCGGCCAGCCGGGGCAGCGCGTCCTGGTCGGCCGGTCTGTCCAGCGCGGCCAGCTCGACCCACCACACGCCGTCAGGGAACGCGTCCGGCGCGGGGGACTCCGGGGATGCGCCGGGGTCCTGGTCGAACAGACACCTGGCGGCCTCCATCGCCAGCCGGGTCTTGCCCACCCCGCCGGGGCCGGTGAGCGTCACCAGCCGGTCCGTGCCCAGCCGCGCCCGGATCTCGGCGACCGCGCCGTCCCTGCCGATCAGTCCGGTGACCGGCGCGGGGAGGTTCGTGACCGGCCGCGTCGCCGGAGAGTCCGGTACGGCGGCCGCCGCCAGCGCCGGGTCCTGCGTCAGGATCGCCCGATGGAGGGCCACCAGGTCGGCGCCGGGGTCCAACCCCAGCTCGTCGGCCAGCAGCGCGCGCAGGCTCTCGTAGCCGGCGAGTGCCTCGCTCTGCCGTCCGGAACGGTAGAGGGCGCGCATGTGCACCGCGCGCAGCCTCTCCCGGAGCGGATGCTCGGCCACCAGGTGACCGAGCTCCCCGGCCAGCAGGGCGTGCTCGCCCAGCGCCAGCCGTACCTCCGCGAGGTCCTCGTGCGCGGTCAGCCGCAGTTCCGTCAGGTGGGCGGCGGCGGCACGGACGAACGGCTCGTCCGCGAGGTCGGCGAACGCCGTGCCCCGCCACAGCGCGAGCGCGTCGGACAGCAGCGCCGCCCTGCTCCTCGGGTCGTCGGCCCGGCCCGCCTCGGCGAGCAGGGACCGGAAGTCGGCGGCGTCGGTGTCGGCCTTCAGCAGGTAACCCGCCGGCTGGAGCGGGACCAGCTCGCGTCCGCCCGGCTCGGCGTCCTCCAGAACCCGGCGGAGCTGCGACACCTTGGCCGACAGCGCGCCGAGGGGGTTGCCCGGCTGGTCCTCGCCCCACAGGTCGTCGACCAGCCGGTCGGCCGGCACCGGCCGGCCCTCGTGCGCCAGCAGGTCGGCCAGCAGGGCACGGACCTTGAGCCCGGGGACGGTGACGACCTCGCCCCCCGCCCGCCACACCGCCAACGGACCCAGCACCCCAAAACGCATGCGCGCCACGATAACGCGCCTTTTCTTCGTGTCGGCGGATCTCCGTAAACCGATGCGAAAGAAGCCGTAAACGGCCTCCGGCATCGTTGGCCACGTCGGAAAACGAGCGAGAGGGGGACCGGAATGGACCAGCGGAGGCTACGGGTGGCGATCATCATCGGCAGCACCCGCAAGGGCCGGTTCGGACCCACCGTGGCCGGCTGGTTCGCCGCCAGAGCCCGCAGACGCGGCGACCTGGACGTCGACCTGGTCGACCTGGCCGAGGCCGACCTGCCGCAGACCCTCACCGACCACGAGGAGCCCGTCCCGGCGCGGGTGCGGGCGCTGGCGCCGCGGCTGACGGCTGCCGACGCCTTCGCGGTGGTCACCCCCGAGTACAACCGGAGTTTCCCCGCTCCGCTCAAGACGGCGATCGACTGGTACCACGAGGAGTGGCAGGCCAAGCCGGTCACCTTCGTCGCGTACGGCAGGGAGTCCGGTGGCCTGCGCGCCGTCGACCAGCTCCGGCAGGTCTTCACCGAGCTGCACGCCGTGGCCATCCGCGACGTGATCACACTGCCCTGCTACTGGGACCTGTTCGCCGCCGACGGCACCTGGCCCAAGGCCACCGCGGAGTGCAACGCCGCGGCCACGACTGCGCTGGACCGCCTGGTCTGGTGGGCCGGCGCGCTGCGGGACGCGCGGGACAGGTCCCCGTACATCCCGTGAGGTCCCCCTCGGGGATCTCGCCCCAGCATGACACCGTCCACGGCACCATCGACGACACGGAGAGCACCATGCGGAAGATCATCGCCTCGACCTACAGCACGCTCGACGGCTTCATCGACAACCCCCACCTGTGGTCCCTGCAGTACAACAGCCCGGACGCCATGGCGTACGCGTTCACCATGACCACCGGGTGCGACGCGCTGATGCTGGGCCGCGTCACCTACGAGGGCATGGCTCAGGCCTGGCCGAACATGGGCGGCAACCCCTACGCCGACCACGTCAACTCCATCACCAAGTACGTGGTGGCCTCCCAGCCGGTCGACACCAGCGCCTGGGACCCCACCGTCGTCATCCCCGGAGACGACCTGGCCGCGCAGGTCGCCAAAATCAAGGAGCAGGACGGCAAGGACATCCTGATCTGGGGGTGCGGCCGGCTCACCGACGCGCTGATGGAGCACGGCCTCCTGGACGAGTACCGGATCTGGCTCTACCCCGTCATCCGCGGCGAGGGCGAGCGCCTGTTCCGCGAGGGCACCGAGGCGACCCTGGAGCTCGCGGACTCCACGGCGTTCGAGTCCGGCGTCGTCGTCAACACCTACCGGCCGGTGAGCGCGGGCGGGGACGCGGGCGCGGAGGAGCCCGTCTCCGGCTGATCGGGCCGAGGGGGTCACGCCTCGCCACGCCCCGCCCGGACGCCATGGGCGCGTCCGCGGCGGGGCGGTGGCACGCCGGACCCAGGGGTGCTCTGGCGGTATGCGGGGATCGATACGATCACCGCCATGATGCGCAAAATGATCACGTTGGCCGCTGTGGCCGGAGTCGCCGTGTCGGTGGCTCAGGTGCCCGCGTCCGCGTCCTCTTCTTCCGTTTTATCCTCCTCCGCTTCGTCGTCCTCCACCGCCGCCACCACGCCGCTGGCCCTGCGCGGCGGCCTGACCCTGGACCTGCCGAGCTCGTGGCAGGTGTACGGCGGCGGTGACCAGATCCGCGTGGTGACCGGTGCCTGCGCGCGGCCCAGGAGCCACTATTTCGAGCCGAAGTGCCGCAGCTTCTGGGTGATGGGGACGCAGGCGATCAGGACCGGTGGTGAGGGCTTCCAGACGTACAACCCCAACCAGGGGCCGTTCTACCCGGCGGTGGACGTGGCGCCGTGCGCGACGAACCCCTCGCTCGGCCAGGTTCTCGGCAAGGCCGTCGCCGTCGGCTACCGCGCCGTCGGCGCGGGGCACAAGGCCCACTACCGGGTGTGGCCCGGCCGCTGCGTGCGCTACGACAACGGAGAGCAGAAGTCGACGTTCAAGCAGCGCGAGTGGTACCTGCCGAAGGAACACATCCTGATCGTCGACCAGTGGGGGACGCCGGGACTGGCCACCGTCCTGAAGAACGCCGCCTGGCGCTGACGGCGGCGGGATCCCGGCGCGATCACCGCGAGGTGCGTGACCGGCGGGTACGGACCCCGCGCGGCGGTGTGAAGATGTAGAGCGTGAGGATGTCCGGCAAATCGGCCACCCCCGGGCCTCCGGCACGGACCCAGACCGCGATGTCCTCGGTGGCCATCGCGTCGTTGACCAGGCCGAACCACACCGGCCGGCCGCCCGCGGCACGCCCCTCCGACGACGGCTGGATGACGATCACGTTGGCCTGCTCGCACACGAGCAGGCAGGGGGTGACCCGGACCTCGGCGACCTCCGACAGACGGCGGACCTGCTCGGCGTGGTCGACGCCGGTCACCTTGGCCGTGCCGCAGCAGCAGTCACGGCAGACGGCGATCCTGCAGGGAACCGGACGCCTCATGGACGCAGGAGCCGGTCGCCGGTCCGCCGGGCACCCGATCCGTGCTCCGCGACCATGCTGTCACTCATCGTGGCCCCCCGGCGCTGTCGTACGGCGCACGCCATCCGAGCGCGGCCGGTTCCGGGGTCCAGCATCGCTCAGCCTCGGTATTCGCCCAGGTAGGCACGCTGAAGGCCGGGCGCGATGATGATCGCTTCCCGGTGGAGGACCGGCCTCCCCGGGCAGCGATCACCGTGCCCGGCGGGGCCGGAACGCCGGGCGATAGCGTGAGCACCCTCCGAATCACCTTCCGATCACGAGGAGGACGGGTTGAAGGGCGCGTTGCTGGTCGCGGGGACCACGTCGGACGCCGGGAAGAGCGTCGTCACGGCCGGGATCTGCCGCTGGCTGGCCAGGCAGGGCGTCCGGGTGGCGCCGTTCAAGGCGCAGAACATGTCGCTCAACTCGTTCGTCACCGGCGACGGCGCGGAGATCGGCCGGGCGCAGGCGGTGCAGGCGGCGGCCTGCGGCCTGGAGCCGTCCGCCGACATGAACCCGATCCTCCTCAAACCCGGCAGTGATCGGCGCAGCCAGGTCGTCGTGCGCGGCCGCCCCATGGCCGACGTGGACGCGATGGAGTACGGCGCGCTCAAGGACCGGTTGCGCACCGTCGCGGTCGAGGCGCTCGACCGGCTGCGGTCGCGGTACGACGTGGTGGTCTGCGAGGGCGCGGGCAGCCCCGCCGAGATCAATCTGCGCCGGGGCGACATCGCCAACATGGGTCTGGCCCAGGCCGCCAGGTTGCCCGTCATCGTCGTCGGGGACATCGACAGGGGCGGCGTGTTCGCCTCCATGTACGGCACGCTCGCCCTGCTCGACGCCGCTGACCAGTCGCTCGTCGCGGGATTCGTGGTCAACAAGTTCAGAGGAGCGCGCGAACTGCTGGAGCCGGGGCTCGACACGCTCCGCGAGCTGACCGGCCGTGAGGTCTACGGGGTGCTCCCGTGGCTGGACGGGCTGTGGATGGACGTGGAGGACTCGCTCGCCCTGGACAACCGGCCGCCGGTGGCGGCGCCCGGCGGGCGCACCCTGCGGGTGGCCGTCGTCAGGCTGCCGCGGATCTCCAACTTCACCGACGTGGACGCGCTGGCCGGTGAGCCGGGGGTGGTGGTCCGCTTCGTGACCTCGGCCGCCGAACTGGACGACGCCGATCTCGTGGTCCTGCCCGGGTCCCGTGCCACCGTGTCCGACCTCGCCTGGCTGCGCTCCTCGGGGCTGGCGGAGGCCGTACGCGATCGGGCGGCGCGGGGGAGACCGGTGCTGGGCATCTGCGGCGGCTACCAGATGCTGGCCCGGACGATCAGGGACGACGTGGAGTCGGGCGCCGGGCTGGTGGAGGGGCTCGGCCTGCTGCCCGCGTCGGTCGAGTTCGCGGCGGGCAAGACCCTCGCGCGCCCGGTGGGCGAGGCGTACGGCTGCCAGGTGTCCGCGTACGAGATCCACCACGGCACGGTGACGGTGGATCCGCGCCCGGCCGCCCGGCCCGGCGGGGATCAGGGAACTCCGGGCCGGAACGGCCACCATGAGGCGGAGCCGTTCCTCGACGGCTGCCGCGTGGGCGCGGTGTGGGGGACGACCTGGCACGGCGCCCTGGAGAACGACGGCTTCCGCAGGGCGTTCCTCGCGGACGTCGCGGCGGTCGCCGGGCGGGACTTCACCCCCTCACCGGACACGTCGTTCTCCGCGCTGCGCGAGGCCAGGCTGGACGCGCTCGGCGACCTGGTCGGGACGTACATGGACACCGCGGCGCTGGTGCGGCTGATCGAGAGCGGGGCCCCGGGCGGCCTTCGGCTGTTGCCCCCGGGCGCGTGAGCGGTCGGCGCTCCCCAGGCCGGGGGTTCCGGCGATCCACGGGGGCGCGGTATGACCCGTGCGGGCGCGTTCCGGTCGTATACGGGATGTCCCGGTGTTCACACGGGGAGGACGTCACTACGATCGCGGAGTGACGGATGCGGATGACACTCTTCACGTTCGGGCCATCGACGCCTTCATCGCCGCGACCGGCGCGAGCGATCCGGAGCAGCGGGCCACGCTGCTGAGCCGGGCGCTCGCCGCCGACGTCGTCTTCTGGGGTCCGCTGGGTCGCGGCGTCGGCCGCGAGGCGGTCGAGGACTTCATCACCGAGGTGGTGCAGGGGCACCCGTCGGGCCCCTGCCGGATGGTGCGGACCACGGGGGTGGACGCGCCGGAGGAGTGGGCGCGGTTCGGCTGGTGCTACGAGGACGCCGCCGGCCGGCCCATCCTGTCCGGGACGGACATGGTCCACGTCACCCCCGCAGGGGACATCGACGAGATCGTGGTCTTCGCCGGCCCTCTGAAGTGATCACCTGCGCGCCACGCCTGCGGAGGCGGGGATGTGGGGCTCCGGGACACGGTCGCCGCAGACTGGAACGCGATCTCGGGGAACCCGCCGTATGGCGGTTCCCGCCGCGCGCGGGGGAGGAATGCGATGGTCATGTCCAGGCGTCAGATGGTGGCCGGGATCGGCGCGCTGGCCGTGCCCTTCGCCCCCTCCGCGCCGCGACCGCCCGGTGCCGAGCCGCCGGCGCCGGACCCCCTGGTCGTCCCCGCCGGGGTCGCGCCCGAGAAGCTGGCGCGGGACGAGGGTTTCTGGCGGTCCGTGGCACGCCGGTTCCGGGTCAGCCCGGATTTCGTCAACCTGGAGAACGGCTACTACGGGATCATGCCGGAGCCGGTCCGCCGGGAGTACCACCGCAACGTGGACCACCTGAACGAGTGGAACTCCCACCTGCTCCGCATGACGTACAAGCCGCGGGCGGACGAGATCAGGCAGCGGGTCGCCTCGGTTCTCGGCGCGGCGAAAGAGGAGATCGCGCTGACCAGGGGCGGCACGGAGGCCCTGCAGAACCTGATCGCCGGATACCGGCGGCTGCGTCCGGGTGACTCGGTGATGTACGCCGACCTCGACTACCACAGCATGCAGTACGCGATGAACTGGCTCGCGGACCGGCGCGGTGTGCGGGACATCCCGAACATGGAGATCCTCACCCCGGAGGAGCCGCCCATGTACGGCACGATCACCGCGTTCCGGATCACCGGCCGGGTCTCGGAGGCCGACAACGTGGCGATCACGGACTATCTCCTCGACCGGCACCGCGTCTTCACGGTCCGTCGCGGCGGCCCCGTGCGGGGCGACTGCGTCCGGGTGACTCCCGCGCTGTTCACTTCACGCGACGACGTCGATCTCCTGGCCCTGGCGCTGCACGACGTCGCCCGGCGCTTCACGGCCTGATCCGCCCGACCGGATTTCTCGCCGGATAACCAGCTCGATATGAATATTTCTGACCATCTCCGATGAACAGGTAAATTATCGGGCTGCGGCGTTCCTCATCCGCATGGAAAGCGAAGAACCCTGGGCACACTCCTCGCGATGTGTAACAGGACCTTCCGGGGTGCCTCGGCGATGCCGCCGGGCGGCCCGGCGTACGCGCGGTTGAGCCGGATGTTCGTCGTCATCGTGGCGGCCCTCGGGCTCTTCTCCCTGTACGCCGCGTCCTGCTGCACGCTCGACCAGGGACACCGCGGTCACCATCACCACGTCGCCGCCGGCACGGACTGCCCGGACGGCGGCGCGTGCGGTGGCTCGCCCCACCATTCGGAGTGCTGCGACGAGAGCGCCGGGCTGTGGACACGCGCCGTGGACAGCCACGATCCGCTCCACGCGGAGGTCGCCGTCGTGCCCGCCGTTCCGGTCGGGCCGCGTCCCTCCGTCCGGTCCGGCCCTCCGCCGTCGCTCCGCGTACCGTGCCGGGGAAACCGCCTGGCGCTCTGCGTGCTGCGCATATAGACCCACCGTTCCGCGCGGCACGAGTTTCCCGCGGAAAAGGGCACGCAGAAATGTTCGGCGCCTCAAGGAGAGGCGCCGCGGACCTTTGGTGGGTTGGTACCAGTGAAATCTCTTGTCAGTTCCACGCTGCCCGCGTTCGAGGGCATTCCGTCCATTCCATCCACGCGGAATTCACGGGTCCGGGTCGGCGACACGCCGGTCACGTGGATTCCGGCGCGGTCCCAGGAAAGGGGCTTCTGGGCGAAGCTCGAAGGATTCAACCCCGGCGGGATCAAGGACCGCCCCGCGCTGCACATGGTGCGCTGCGCCCGGCGGCGCGGCGAGCTCGTGCCGGGAGGCACGATCGTCGAGTCCACCAGCGGCACGCTCGGCCTCGGCCTGGCCCTGGCCGGCATCGTCCACGGGCACCCGGTCACGCTCGTCGCCGATCCCGGCCTGGAACCGCTGATGGCGCGGCTCCTCCGGGCGTACGGGGTCCGCCTGGAGATCGTGACGGAGCCGCACCCGGTCGGCGGGTGGCAGGAGGCGCGCAGGGAGCGGGTCCAGCGGCTGCTGACCGAGCTGCCCGACGCCTACTGCCCGGACCAGTACGGCAATCCCGACAACGTGGCGGCCTACGCCACGCTCGCCGCCGAGCTGGTGGCGCAGCTGCCGCTGATCGACGTCCTCGTCTGCTCGGTGGGCACCGGGGGGCACAGCGCCGGCGTCTTCCGGGCGTTGCGGCGGACCTTCCCCGACGTCGCGCTGGTCGGCGTCGACACCGTCGGCTCCACGATCTTCGGACAGCCGGCCAGGTCCCGGCTCATGCGCGGCCTGGGCAGCAGCATCCATCCGCGGAACGTCGACTACCAGGCGTTCTCCGAGGTCCACTGGGTCAACCCGGCCGAGGCCGTGCACACCTGCCGGGCGCTCGCCGCCGCCCACTACGCCTGCGGCGGGTGGAGCGCGGGAGCGGTCGCCCTGGTCGCCGACTGGGTGGCCAGGACGGCACCCCGGGGCACCTCGATCGTGGCGGTCTTCCCCGACGGGCCGTGGCGGTACTGGAACACCGTCTTCGACGACGACTTCTGCGCGGCCAACGGCCTGCTCGCCGGCGCCCCGGCCGAGCATCCCGACGAGATCTCCCATCCCGCCGAGCGGGAGGTCACCCGCTGGACCCGGTGCACGACCGTGGTCGACCCGCTCGGAGCCGCCGTATGAGAGCCGGGTACGCGTCGTTCAGCCCGGCCGTGCGGCTCCTCCTGGTCAACCAGTTCGGCATCAACCTCGGCTTCTACATGCTCGTGCCGTACCTCGCCGATCACCTGTCCGGGCGGCTCGGCCTGGCCGTCTGGCTGACCGGGCTGCTGCTCGGCCTGCGCAACCTCAGCCAGCAGGGCATGTTCCCGGTAGGCGGCACGCTGTGTGACCGGTACGGCTACAAGCCGCTGATCATGGCGGGATGTGGGCTGCGCACCGTCGGGTTCGCGCTGTTCGGCGTCTCCTCGTCGGTTCCCGCGCTCATCGCCGCGTCGGTGCTGACCGGCCTCGCCGGGGCGCTGTTCAACCCGGCGGTCCGCGCGTACGTCGCGGTCGAGGCGGGGGAGCGGAAGGTCGAGGCGTTCGCCCTCTTCAACGTCTTCTACCAGGCGGGGATCCTCGCCGGGCCGCTGGTCGGCGTCCTGCTCGTCGCGGTCGACTTCCGGCTCGCCTGCGTGGCCGCCGCCGTCGTCTTCGCGGTGCTGACGCTGCTGCAGGCCCGCAGGCTCCCCTCGCGCCGCGGTACGGCGGAGGGGGCGGGCCGCCCGGTGCTGGCCGACTGGAAGGAGGTGCTCGCGAACCGGCCGTTCGTGGCCTTCTCGGCCGCGATGTTCGTGTCCTACGCCCTCTCCTACCAGGTATATCTGGGGCTCCCGCTGGAGCTGCGCCGGGCGGGAGGGGGCCAGGCCGCGATCGCCGTGATGTACACCTTCATGGCGTTGCTGGCCGTGGCCGGGCAGGTCCGCCTCACCGCCTTCGCCGCACGCCGATGGCGACCGGAACAGGCCATCGTGCGCGGCCTGGCGGTGATGGGCGTCGGCTTCGTGCCCGTGCTGCTCGCGGCCCAGTTCGCCGGTCGTCCCGGCGATCTGCCGTACGGGCTGGGGGTCGCGCCCGCGGTCGCCACCGCGATCCTGCTCACCGCGGCCGGGATGCTGATCTTCCCGTTCGAGATGGCGATGATCTCCACGCTGGGGTCGCCGGAGCTGACCGGCACCTACTACGGGCTCTACAACGCCTTCTCGGGAATCGGCATCCTGCTCGGCAACCTGGCGAGCGGCTGGGCCATGGACGTGGGGGACGCCCGCGGCTTCCCCGCCCTGCCCTGGCTGCTCCTGCTGATCGCCGGTCTCGTCTCGGCTCTCGCCGTACGGAGGCTCGATCGGGCCGGGCGGTTCCTCGCCGCGTCCTATCCGGATCGTGTGCGCCCGGAAACGGTCGGTTAGCGGACGCGATATCGGGTTCGCCTTAATTCGGACAAAGATCACGATATTGATTGTTACTTCGCGAAAGGTTACGCTCGCGGAAGATCCGTAAGTTGTACGAGGGAGATCCGGTGGGATGCCGGAGCCGGCCGCGCCCGCGCGGCCGGGGCGTTGGTCTCCGAATCCGGGTCACCTGGGACACCGGTCCTCCGGCAACGGAGGCGCCATCCCAAGGAGGCACCGATGAGTGAACTGACCACGTCGCATCCCGTTCCACTCGCCGGCCTGGGACGCTGGCTCCTCGTGGCGGTCCCCCTGCTCCTGCTCGTGGCCTATCTGGTCACGTTCGACCAGGGGGCCGTCTCGCAGGCGGGTAACTATCTGCACGAACTGATGCACGATGGGCGGCACCTGCTCGGCGTTCCCTGCCATTAGGGCGCGCGATGATACGCACGCTACTGGTCCGCGGCCTGCTCGTCGGGCTGGCCGCCGGACTCATCGCCGCCGTCTTCGCCTACCTGGTGGGCGAGCCGCACGTCAACCAGGCCATCGCCCTCGAGGAGGCCGCGAGTCACGCCCAGGCCGCTGCCGAACACTCCCACGCGGAGGAGGAACTGGTCAGCCGGTCCGGCCAGCAGGCCGGGCTGTTCCTCGCCCTCGCCCTGTACGGCATGGCCGTGGGCGGCATCTTCGCCCTCGTCTACGCCGGGGTGCGTGGCCGGATCGGTCCCCGCACCGACGCGGCCCTGTCCGGCACGATGGCCGCGACCGCCTTCGTGGCGATCGTCCTGGTTCCGTTCGTCAAGTACCCCGCCAACCCTCCGGCCGTCGGGGACCCCGACACCATCAACGGCCGGACCACCTACTACCTCGTCATGGTCGCCATCGGCCTGCTGGCCGTGGCGCTGGCCGTGGCCGCCGCCCGCAAAGTGCCGGAACACCGCTATCTGGCCGGCGCCGTCGGCTTCCTGGCCCCCGTGATCGCCGCCTGGCTGCTGCTGCCGACGGTGAACGAGGTCCCGGCGGGTTTCCCC
The DNA here is from genome assembly GCA_001570385.1 of Microtetraspora glauca. Taxonomy (GTDB): domain Bacteria; phylum Actinomycetota; class Actinomycetes; order Streptosporangiales; family Streptosporangiaceae; genus Microtetraspora; species Microtetraspora glauca. The sequence goes on from BBYL01000025.1 coordinate 117,751, forward strand.
GCCACCCTGCTGTGGGACTTCCGCCTCTCCTCCCTGGGTACGCAACTCGTGCTCTGGTCGGCGATCGGCGTCCTGTACGGCGTCGCCGCCGAGCGAGGCGTCCGCCGCAGGTCGCTCGCGGTCACCGTGCCGACCTGACCGTGCCGACCTGACCGTGCTGACCTGACCGTGCTTGACCCGACCTTCGGACAGACTGGATGCGCCGCCTGATCCTCCTGCGGCACGCGAGCACGCCGGGCATGCGCGCGGCGTGCTTCCCCTCCGCCCAGGACGCCGACCACGCCGCCCTGGCGAAGGTGAGGCACGTCGCCGGACTGCCCGCCCGATTCGACCACTACAGCGGGCCGGAACCCGCCGCCCGGCAGACGGCCGAGGCCATCCGGCCCGCTCCGATCGTGGTGGCCGCCCTCGCCGAGGCCGATCACGGCCGGTGGAGCGGCCTGCCGTACGAACGGGTCGCGGTGGAAGAGCCGGAGGCGCTGCTCCAGTGGCAGCGTGACCCGGACGCGGCCCCGCACGGAGGCGAGAGCCCGGCCGCGCTGGCCGCCCGTGTCGCGTACTGGCTGGCGGGGCAGTCGGAGCTGGACGGCGCCGCTGTCGCCTGCTGCGACGCCGGTCCGATCCGCGCCGCGCTCTGCCACGCGCTCGGCCTGCCCGCGGGCTCGGGCGCGCTGTTCGACCTCGCCCCGCTGTCGGTCACCGAACTGAGCGCCACCCGCGCGGGCTGGCGGGTCGGCTGCGTCAACCGGCCGGTCCTGAGCGGACGGTCGTGAGCGGATGGTCGTGACCTGACGGCGCGCGGGTGGAGACGGCGCGTGGATCTCAGTCGTCGTGGCGGGGCGCGCCGGACACCTCGTGGTCGGCGTGGGAGAGCGCCTCGGCGATGAGTGTGCGGACGTGCGCGTCCCTGGCCCGGTAGAGGACCCGGCGGCCGTCCCTCCGGGTGCGCACCAGACCGGCCATGCGGAGCTTGGCCAGGTGCTGGGAGACCGAGGGGCGCGCCACCTCCAGCGTCCGGGACAGCGATGAGACGTCGTACTCGCCGGAGGCCAGCAGCCACATCAGGCGCAGCCGGGTGGCGTCGCTGAGCATGCGGAACGCGGCGACGGCCGCCTCCACCCTGGCGCTGTCAGGTCGCTCCTGCGACAAGGTCGTACCTGATTCGTTGTCGCGTGCGTACATGAATACATATACTCCGCCGGAGAGCCGTCCCACGCAAGCGGAGAAGCCATGTCCGAGCGGAACCATTCCGGCATCTCACCTGATCAACCCCCGATTCCGTACACCCATGCCCACGGCCACGGCCACGGGCACGGCCACGGCCACGGGCACGGGCACGGAGACGGGCATCGGGGGGCGGCGGGCGGTGGCGGACTCGGGTCGTGGGCGGGCCGGATCGCCGTTCTCGCCCGGATCGTGGCGCCGCACAGCCACGACAGCGCCGGCAAGACCGACGCGGCGCTGGAGTCGAGCGGGCGCGGCATGCGGGCGCTGGCGGTCTCGTTCGCGGTGCTGATGGTGACCGCCGCCGCCCAGGCGGTCATCGTGGCGTTCTCCGGATCGGTCGCGTTGCTGGGCGACACCCTGCACAACGTCGCCGACGCCCTGACCGCGGTCCCGCTGGGGATCGCCTTCTGGCTCGGGCGACGCGCGGCCACCCGGCGCTTCACCTACGGGTACGGCCGGGCCGAGGACCTGGCCGGCGTGGTGATCGTGCTGATCATCGCCGCCTCCGCGGCGCTGGCCGGGTACGAGGCGCTCCGGCGGCTGGCCGAGCCGCACGACATGCGCGCGGTGGGCTGGGTGGCCGCCGCCGGGCTGGTGGGGTTCGCCGGGAACGAGTGGGTGGCCCGCTACCGCATCAGGGTGGGCAGGGAGATCGGCTCGGCGGCGCTGGTGGCGGACGGCCTGCACGCCAGGACCGACGGCTTCACCTCCCTCGCGGTGCTGGCGGGCGCGGGTGGTGCCGCGCTGGGCGTCCCGCTGGCCGACCCCGTCGTCGGACTGCTCATCACGGTGGCGATCTGCTTCGTACTGCGGGACGCGGCGCGGCAGATCTGCCACCGGCTCATGGACGCCGTCGATCCGGCGCTGGTCGAGGAGGCCGAACGTGTCCTCGGCGAGGTCCCGGGCGTGCGGCGGGCGGGCGCGGTCCGGATGCGCTGGGTCGGTCACGCGCTGCGCGCCGAGGTCGAGATCGTGCTCGACCCCGGCCTGACCCTGGTGGAGGCGCACGAGGTCGCGGTGGAGGCCGAACACCGGCTCATCCACGGCCTGCCCCGGCTGCGTGCCGCGACCGTGCACGCCGATCCGGACGGCCCCGAGGGTACGGCACACCACGCGGTGCTGGTCGCCCACCGGGAGCCACGATCCGTTCGCGCTGCTCAGCCGTACGATTGAAGGAGTGGCTGTCCCCGGAAGGGGGGCATGAGGTGCGCTTCGACATCATGGTGGAGACGCCGCGGGGGTCGCACAACAAATACGAGATGGACATCGAGCGGCAGCGGATCCGGCTGGACCGGATGCTGTTCACCGCGACGGTCTACCCCTACGACTACGGGTTCCTGCCCGGCACTCTCGCGGAGGACGGCGAGCCGCTGGACGCGCTGGTTCTCGGCGACCTGCCCACCTTCCCCGGATGCGTGATCTGCGTCCGGCCGGTCGCGGTGTTCTGGATGCACGACGAGATGGGGCCCGACGCCAAGCTGCTGTGCGTGCCCGCCGACGACTGCCGCTACGACGGCATCCAGAACAGCGACGACGTCCCCGCGCACGTCCTGAACGAGATCGCCCACTTCTTCGACGTCTACAAGGACCTGGAACCGGGCAAGAGCGCGGACACCTGGGGCTGGGAGTCGCGGGACCGGGCCGAGGCCGTGGTGGAGGACGCCAGGAGCAGGGTCAGCCCCTGATCACCGTGATCCGGCCGCCGTACACCTCCGGACAGGGCGAAGGCCGGGAGACACCCGCGAAGGGTGATCTCCCGGCCCTCTGTTCCGCAGGCCGACCCGGTCACTGGGCGATTGGAGTACGGGTGAGGCGCTTGCGGAAGACCCAGTACGTCCACCCCTGGTAGGCCAGCACCACCGGGGTGAAGATGGCCGCCACCCAGGTCATCACCGTCAGCGTGTACGGCGAGGACGCGGCGTTCGTGACGGTGAGGCTGTACAGCGCGGAGGTGCTGGACGGCATGACGTTGGGCCACAGGTCGAGGAACAGCGTGGCCGTGGCCAGCACGATGGTGACGGCCGTGCCGGCGAACGCCCAGCCCTCCCTGCCGCGGAACGCGGCGCCGACCCCGGCGACCAGCGCCACGGCGGCCAGGGCGGTGGTGACCCAGGTGATCGGCTTGCCGTGCGTGAGCTGGGTGATCACCAGGAACACCGCGGCGACCGCCACGACGACGGGGGAGATCCGCAGGGCCAGCGCGCGGGCGCGGGTCCGCACGTCACCGTCGGTCTTCAGGGACAGGAAGACCGCCCCGTGCAGCAGGAACAGGCCGAGTGTGACGAGCCCGCCGAGCAGCGCGTACGGGTTGAGCAGGGTGAGCAGGTTACCGGTGTACTCGTGCTGGGCGTCGATCGGCACCCCGGCGACGATGTTGCCGAAGGCGACGCCCCACAGGACGGCCGGGAGCAGCGATCCCCAGAAGATGGCCTGGTCCCAGCCGCGGCGCCAGCGGTCGGAGTCGTGTTTGGCGCGGAACTCGAACGCGACACCGCGCACGATCAGCGCCAGCAGGATGAGCAGCAGCGGCAGGTAGAACCCGCTGAACAGGGTGGCGTACCACTCGGGGAAGGCGGCGAAGGTCGCTCCGCCGGCCACCAGCAGCCAGACCTCGTTTCCGTCCCAGACGGGCCCGATGGCGTTGATCATGATGCGCCGGTCGGTGTTGTCCTTGCCGAGGATCGGCAGCAGTACACCGACACCGAAGTCGAAGCCCTCCAGCACGAAGTAGCCGATCCACAGCACCCCGATGAGGATGAACCAGACGGTGGTGAGTTCCATGACGTGTTCCTCAGTAGGTCAGGGCGGGGACGGTGGTGTCGGCGGGTTCCTTCTGCGCCTCCAGGTCGGGCGGTCCCGCCTTGACGTGCCGCGTCATGATGAACGCGGTGATCCCGGCGAGTACGGCGTAGACGATGGTGAAGGCCGTCAGGGAGATCGCCACGGTGGTCACGTCCACGCCGGGGGAGACGCTGGCCGCGGTCCGCAGCACCCCGTAGACCGTCCACGGCTGGCGGCCCATCTCGGTGAAGATCCATCCGGCGGCGTTCGCGAGGAAGGGCAGCGCCATCGAGGCGAGCGCGGCCCGGTAGAACCAGCGGCTGCCCGGTGTCCGCCCCTTCCTCGTCAGCCAGAGGCCGACCAGCGCGAGCAGGCTCGCGAGGGCCCCGAACCCGATCATCAACCGGAACGTCCAGTACGTCACCGGGATCGACGGGCGGTAGTCGCCCGGTCCGTACTTCTCGACGTACTCCTTCTGCAGGTCGTTGATGCCCTCGACGGTGCCGTTCGGGTCGCCGGTCGCCATGAAGGACAGCACGTGCGGCACGCGCAGGCTCCACAGTTCCTCGTCGCCGTCCGGGGTGCCGAGGGTGAACAGGGAGAACGACGCCGGCCCGGACGTCTCGTACAGGGCCTCCGCCGCGGCCATCTTCATCGGCTGCTGCTCGGTCATGATGCGGCCCTGGACGTCGCCCGTGACCGCCACGCCGATGCCCGACGCGAGCGAGACGATCAGGCCGATCCGCATCGCGCGGCGGAAGAGGCCGGTCTCGTTGCCGCGGGCGAGGTGCCAGGCGCTGACCCCGATCAGGAACCCGGCCGCGGTGATGAACGCGCCGAAGAGGACGTGCGGGAAGGTCACCAGGGTGGTCGAGTTGGTGAGCACGGCCCAGATGTCGGTCAGCTCGGCCCGGTTCGTCTCGGGGTTGATGCGGTAGCCGACGGGGTGCTGCATCCACGAGTTGGCGGCCAGGATGAAGTACGCCGAGAGAGTGGTCCCGATGGCCGCCAGCCAGATCGTGGCGAGGTGCAGCCGGGGTGACAGGCGGTTCCAGCCGAAGATCCACAAGCCGAGGAAGGTTGATTCGAGGAAGAACGCGAGCAGGCCCTCCATGGCCAGCGGTGCCCCGAAGACGTCACCCACGAAGCGGGAGTAGTCACTCCAGTTCATCCCGAACTGGAACTCCTGCACGATTCCGGTGACCACGCCCATCGCGAAGTTGATCAGGAAGAGCTTCCCGAAGAACTTGGTCATCCGCAGATAGGTCTCGTTGCCGCTGAGGTGCCAGGCGGTCTGCATGGACGCCACCAGTACGGCCATGCCGATCGTCAGGGGAACGAAGATGAAATGGTAGACGGTGGTGATACCGAACTGCCATCGCGACAGGTCCAGCGCGTTCACGGTGGGTCTCCTCCTAATTTCCCCCCAAACGTTCTCGTGCTTGGCCCATGTGGCGGCAGGGACCTTGGTCATGCATCCGAAGGTCCTACGTACGGGTCCAAAGCCGTTCGAGGTGCCGGATGGAGGAGTCCGTCCCGCACCACCGGTCGAGCAACTCGGTGTCGTGGCTGATCGCGAGCACGCCCGCCCCCGACTCCCGCCGGTAGTCCTCCAGCCGCGCGACGAGGTGGGCCTGGGTGGAGGCGTCGAGCATGGTGGTCATCTCGTCGCAGATCACGTAACGCGGCCGCAGGGCGAGCGCGCGGGCCACGCACGCGCGCTGCAACTGGCCGTCGGACACCTCGTGCGGTCGCCGTACGAGCAGGTCCGGGGTGAGGCCCATCTCCTCGGCGAGCCGCTCCGCCCGGTCCAGGGGCTGCCGCGCCACCCGCAACGGCTCGGTGATGACGTCGAGCAGGGTGAACCGGGGATCGACGGCGAGCCGGGGCTGCTGGAAGATCAGCGCGACCCTGGTCCGGAGGGCGGGCGCGGCGCGGTGCCGCCAGCGGCGGACGTCGGTCCCGTCGACGCTGACCCGCCCGGCCGCGGGCCGCAGCAGCAGGGCGAGGACCCGGGCCAGGCTGGACTTGCCGCACCCGCTCGGCCCGGCGAGCCCGGTGACCACCCCGGGGGGCACGTCCACCGACACGCGGTCGAGCACGCGGTGGCGGTCGTAGGAGACGGTGACGCCGTCAGCGCGCAGCATTGCGGTCCAAAGGATGCTCCGGGGGAGTGATGGGGTGGTCGAAGGGGTGGTCCAAGGGGTGATGGCAGGCCACCTCCTGCCCGTCGGCGCAGGCGAGTTCCGGCGTGCGCTCGCAGGCGGGCGTGGCCCGGTCGCAGCGTGGCAGGAAGGCGCACCCGTCAGGGAGCCGGGTCAGCTCGGGCGGCCGGCCCGGGATGGGCGTGAAACGGCGCGACGGCAGCGCGTCCAGCAACCCCGCCGCGTACGGATGACGCGGCCCGGCGAAGAACGCGTCCGCCCGGGTGATCGACACGACGCGGCTCGCGTACATGACGGCGATCCGGTCGGCGACCCGCTCGGCGGCACGCAGGTCGTGGGTGATGAGCAGGACGGCCCGCCCGTCGTCGGCCAGGCGGCGCAGCTCGTCCATGGTCGCGTCCACCAGCGGCCGGTCCAGGCCGCTGGTGGGCTCGTCGGCGAGGATCAGCCAGGGATCGCCGGCCAGGGCCAGCGCGTTGGCGACCCGCTGCGCCATGCCGCCGGAGAGCTGGTGGGGGTAGCGGTCGAGATCGGCCGGGCGCAGGCCGGCCCGCTCCGCCAGGTCGTCCGCGCTCGCCGGGTTGCCGAGCTCTCTCAGCGCCTCGGCGAGCTGGGCGCGCGCCGTGCGGACCGGGGTGAGGTGCGTGGCGGGGCTCTGCGGGACCAGCCCGATCCTGCGGCCGCGCACCGTGCGGGCCAGGACGGCCTCCGGCGCCGCGATCAGGTCGACGGGATCAGCGTCGCCGGTCTCCAGCCACGCGGATCCCTCGACCTCCGCGTTCCCGGGAAGCAGCCCGAGCAGTGCGTGGGCCATCACCGACTTGCCGCAGCCGGACTCCCCGACCAGGGCCAGGCATTCGCCCTGCCGTACCTCGAAGGACGCGCCGGTGACGGCCCGTACGGTCGCGTCGGGGAGACGGAAGCGGACCGTGAGGCCCTCGACGCGCAGACGGGAAGGTGACCTCATAGCTGCAGCTCCGATCTCCGGCGGGGATTGCTCCGGTCGCGCCAGTGCTGGGCGAGCGAGGAGATCGCCAGGGTCGGCAGGAGGACGAACAGGCCGGGGAAGAGCGAGGGCCACCAGTTGCCCGCGAGCAGCGACCGCGCGCCGTCGTTGATCATGTTGCCGAGCGAGGCGAGATGGGCGGGCAGACCGAGCCCGAGGAAGCTCAGCGCGGTCTCGTGCCAGACGGCGTGCGGCACCATGAGCACCGCCGCCAGGGCGATGTGCGGGCCGAGGTGGGGCAGGAAGTGCCGGAGCACGATCCGCCCCCTCCCGGAGCCCATCGAGATCGCGGCGTCCACGAACGGGCGGGACCGCAGCGTCAGCACCTCGGAGCGGACGATCCTGGCCGCGGTCATCCAGTGGGTGAGCCCGACGGAGACGACCACCGCGGTCGCGCCGGGCGAGAACAGCGCGACGATGAAGATGCCGAACAGCAGGTGGGGCACCGAGTTGAAGGCGTCCACGATCCGCATCAGCAACCGGTCGGCCGCCCCGCCGAGCGTTCCGGCGGCGAGCCCCACCAGCGTGCCGACCGTCGCCGACACGGCGGCGGCCACCAGGCCGACGAGCATGGACACGCGCAGGCCGTACACCACGCGGAGCAGCACGTCGCGGCCCATCTCGTCGGTGCCGAACGGGTGCGCGAGCCCCGGCGGGAGCGAGGCGGAGTGCAGGTCCACCTGGCTCTGGTCGAGCCGGGCGAACAGCGGGACGAGCAGCACGGCCACCCCGAGCACGGCGAGGGTCGCCGCCGCCAGGCGTCGTGACCGGTCGTGCCTCCGGCGCGTCACGGTCGCCATCTAGCTCACCCCCAGGACCCGCACGCGCGGGTCGACGAAGACGTACGCGGCGTCGGCGGCCAGGCTTCCGAGGACCACCGCGAGGGTGGCGAGCAGCGTGAGCGCCGCCAGCAGCGGGAAGTCCGCGGAGAGCGCCGCCTGCACGGACGCGGAGGCGACTCCGGGCCAGGAGAAGACGGACTCGACCAGGATCGCCCCGGTGACCAACTCGGGGATGCGCGCGCCGAGCAGCGTGACGAACGGCAGGAGCGCGGAGCGCAGCGCGTGCCGCAGGATCACGGTGCGCTCGCGCAGTCCGCGAGCCCTGGCCCCGACGACGAAGTCCTCCCGCAGGGTGGCGATCAGCGACTCGCGCACGTACAGCACGAGCCAGGAGGACTGGGAGAACGCCAGCACGGTCACCGGCAGCACCATGTGCCGCAGCACGTCACCCGGCGAGGTGGTGGTGGAGGCGGCGTCGGTGAGACCGCCCGAGGGCAGCCAGCGCAGCTTCACCGCGAACAGCCAGATCACAAGGAGACCCGTCCAGAAGACGGGCGCCGCCTCGTTGGCGTAGGCCGTGCCGGTGATGGCCCGGTCGAGCCACGAGCCGCGCCGCCAGGCCGCCAGGGCGCCCACGGCCAGGCTCCCCGCCAGCATCAGCACCAGGGCGCAGCCGACCGCGAGGAGGGTCCAGCCGAGCCGGTCGCCGATCACCTGGGCGACCGGCAGGTGCATGCTCCGCGACTCGCCGAGCTCGCCGCGGAGCAGGTTGCCCAGCCAGGTGAGGTACTGCTCGGCCAGTGGCCGGTCCAGGCCCCAGTTGGCCCGGATCCGTTCGGTGATCTCGGGGCTCGTGGTGAGCGCCCGGTCGCCGAGATACTGCCGGACCGGGTCGAACGGCGACGCCTTGGCCAGCGCGAAGATGCCGATCGTGACCGCGAGCAGCAGCGGTACGACGAAGACCAGCCGCCAGGCCACCATGCGGGCCAGGGCACGGATCACGCGGCCGGCTTCCATTCGGCGAGGTTGCGGAACAGGCCGCCGGCGGCGTGCTCGTGCGCCTCGACGCTGGGGGCGATGCCCGTCCACTCACCGCGTACGACGTAGACGTGTTCGAGGAAGACCAGGTACGCCCACACTTCGTCGTCGCGTACGCGCTGCTGCAGGGCGTCGTAGGCCTGCTTGCGCGCGGCGGGATCGGTCTCCTCGCGGCCCTTCTCCAGGAGCGCGTCGACCTCGGGCACCTTGTAGTGGCCGGGGTTGAAGAAGCCCTGGCCGGAGAAGCGCGAGTGGAACGTCTCGTAGTTGGTGTAGTCGGGGTCGAACGGCGTGCCCATCCCCATGATCAGGGCGTCCTTGCCCATGCGGGGCTCGATGGCGTCCCAGTCCAGGCCGGTCGGCCGGACGTCGACGCCGATCTTCTTGGCGTCCGAGGCGACCGCGAGGGCGAGCTCCTTGCGCAGCGAGTCGCCCGCGGGGTACATCAGCGTGAACGTCGCCGGTGTGCCGTCCTTGGCACGGACGCCGTCGGCTCCCCGGACCCATCCGGCCTGGTCCAGCACCTGCGCGGCCGCGGCCTGGTCAGGGGTGCCGGAACCCTCGACGGCCGGGTTGTGCCAGGTCGTTCCCGGCGGGATCGGCCCGAACGCGGGACGGCCGGCTCCCGCGAGGATGGTCTTCACCATCGCCGCCCGGTCGAGGGCGAGGCTGAGCGCCTTGCGGATGGCGAGGTCACCGGTGACCGGCTCGTCCAGGGGGAACATCACGCCCCGATAGTCGGCGCTCGGCACCCGGTGGACGGTCAGGCCGTCGGTGTTCTCGAACCGCGCGGCGGCCTTGGGCGGCAGCTCGGCGGCGTCGAACTCGCCGGCCGCCATCCGGGTGGCCCGGACGTTGTCGTCGGAGGAGAAGGCCAGGACAAGCTTCTTGATCGTCGGCGCGCCGCCCCAGTAGGTGGGGTTCGCCTCCAGCACGATCTTGTCGCCCGGCGTCCGGGACACGAACCGGTACGGCCCGGTGCCCACCGGCCTGGCCTCGAACCCGGACCGCTCCAGGCTCCCGTCGGGCACGATGCCCAGCGTCGCCCGCTGCAGGATCGGCGCGTACGGGTACGTGAGGTGGAACACGACCGTCGTCGCGTCGGGGGCCTCGACGGACTCGATGGCCGCGTAGTCCCCGCGGATGCCGGAGTTGTTCTTGTCGTCCAGCACCGACCGGTACGTGTAGGCGACGTCAGCGCCGGTGAGCGGAGTGCCGTCGTGGAAGGTCACGCCGGTGCGCAGCGTGAAGGTGACGGTCGTGCCCTTGACCTCGGGGAGGCTCGTGGCGAGCGCGGGCCGCAGGCTCAGATCCGCGTTCCGGCTGACCAGGCCGTCGAACATCAGGGACCCGCCGTCCGCGGCGTATCCCATGACGGGGTTCAGTGAATCGGGTTCGGAGCCGAGTCCCGCGACGAACGTGTCCGCGTTCGCGGGCCGTTCCTGGGCGGGCGCGGCCGAGCAGGCGGCGGCGGACAGCCCGACGATCGCGGCGGCCGCGAGCCGGGTCAAGGCACTTCTCATGGGGCGAAGGTAGAACGACCAGGTGAGTTATTGCAAATAACTCGCAATTGCGTATATTAATCAACGACAACGTGCAGCCGCGCCCGCGGACGGCGGTGCGCCCCGCGGTCCGGATCCTTCCTTGCTGTCCGGCACTGTCCAGTCCGGCTCCGCGGGGCATCGCTCCTTCCTCGGCCATCGCCTACGGGGAAGGGCCTACTCGCCGGCGCTCCTGAACCGCTCGAACAGCTTGTCGGCGGCGGGCTGCTTCCAGGAGAGCCGGTTCCGGTCGGGCGGATAGGGCACGACCGGAACCGCCGTGAACGTCGTGGCGCTCGGCTTCACCCCCGCCAGGCCGCGGGCGAGGTCGTACATCGTCCGCATGTCGAAACCGGAGTCGGTCGTGATCCAGGTGGAGGCCGCCTTCACGAAGGTCGCGAGCCTGGCCGGGTCGGACGGCAGGTCCTTCGCCTTCTTCAGCACGGCCCGCATGAGCGTGTGCTGGCGCTTGATCCGCATCAGATCCGACCCGTCGCCGAGCGCGTAGCGGGCCCGCGCGTAACCCAGGGCCTGCTCGCCGTCGAGGATCTGCCGACCGGCGGGCAGGCGCAGCTTCGCCTTGGGGTCGTCCACCGCCTTCGGCACGGTGATCTCCACGCCTCCGACGGCGTCGATCACCTGCTTGAAGCCGGAGAAGTCGATCGAGATCGTGTGATGGATGCGCACCTTGGTCAGGCTCTCGACTGTCCTGCGCGCGCAGATGAGACCGCCCTCGGCATAGGCCGAATTGATCATGCTGACGTGGGAGGCGATCACCTTGCCGTCACTCGCCCGGCAATCGGGAATCACGACCATCGAGTCCCGGGGGATGCTGACGACCTCGGCGCTCTTCCGGTCGGCGGGCAGGTGCACCAGGATCAGCGTGTCGCTCCGCCCGGGTTGGTCGCCCATGCGCCGACCGTACTTCCCGTTGCTCCCGGCCCGGGTGTCGGACCCGATCAACAGCAGGTTGAGCGGCCCGGTGGGCGCGCTCCCGCCCGTCCCGGTCCGGACTCCTACGTCGCTGCCCACGATGGAGGAACGGTTGAGGAGCACGGTGGGCACGGTGACGACGGCGGCGGTGAGACCGGCTGCCAGGGCGAGCATCGCCCAGGTGCGCGTCCGGCGGTTCACCCGGCCGGAAGCCCGGACATGTGCCTGATCGGGCCCCTGTGTGTGCGCCCGTGCGTGCGCCGAGGATCCGAGGAGGCGCCCCCGCTGGCGCGCGAGCGTGGCAGGGGGCTCGTGTTCCAGCTCGCGGCCGAGGTCGCGGAGCAGCTTCAGATCGTCCATGGTCACTCCTCCTCGTGCATCGGGTTGGTGTCGCCGAGCGCGGCGCGGACCTTCTTCCTGGCCCGGTTCAGACGGGAGCGCACGGTGCCGACCGGGATGTCCAGGGCCCGCGCGACCTCCTCGTACGACAGGTCGCCCCAGGCGATCAGCAGCAGGACGTCACGGTCCCGCGAGGCGAGCCCGGCCAGGGCGCGGGCGAGCGCCGGGCGGGTGGACCTGGCGGTGACCCCCGCCGCCACCCGGTCGGCAGGGGAGTCGACGACGTCCTCGGCAGGGCTGCGCAGCAACGCCCGGTACCGGGCGGACTCGGTGCGGCGATGTCGCGCGACGAGCTTGGTGACGATGCCGAACAGCCAGGGGCGGGCGTCGGGATAGGCCCCGTCGTAGCGGTCCCGCCGGGCGAAGGCGACGAGGAACGTCTCGCCGACCAGGTCCTCGGCGACCTCGGGACCGAGCCGCCGGGAGACATATCTGTACAGCATCCCGGAATAGCGATCGAACAGGGCGGCGAACGCCTCGGGATCGGTCCGGGACTCCCCGATGAGGTCGGAGTCACGGATCCGGTCTGTGGGGATCGCGGTCATCGCGCGCACCATGACACGTGGATGGCCTTTCGTGGGGGACAGGGAACATCCTGTCTCGCCACGAGGCGGCCTACGAGTTCACGCCGCGGCCCGAGACCGCGCGGCCTCATGTCACCGATGCGGCATGATCAGCACGAGCCCACGGGGTTCCTGACGATCACCGTCTGGCCACCCACGGAGCCGATCCGCCGCCTGGCATCGGATCTTGCGTTCCGCATAGGGGCGGCGGGGCGAATGCGCTGCTCACACCGCTGGACGCGGTCACTCGGCGATCACGCGTCCTCCTGATCGGGTGGGACCTGCCCAGGTGGCGGGTCCCGCACCGGCGGCGTCACACAATCAGACGGCGGGCCAGGGAAGATCGGGCTCGCACGGAACGGAGTAGTCCACGCCCGGCACCTCGAAGCCGTACAGCCGCCGGACCTCGTCCCGGAACCAGCCGGTGTCGGCGAGGTCCCCGATGGTGTCGGGGGTCGCCGCCTCCCACCGTTCGGTCACCGCCGTCTGCGCCGCCTCGTCCAGCTCCCAGCGGTCGAGGCGGATACGGCCCTGTTCGTCGGTGTCGAGCGGGGCGGTCCCGGTGAGCTGGTCCCACAGGTCGACGGACTGCGCGAGCGGCGACGACATGCCCGTACCGAGGGCATCCCGCAGCAGGCTCACGTACAGGGCGATGCCGGGGATGGCCGTTGACGCCTGGGTGACCGCCGCGCCGTTGACTGAGGTCAAGGCACGACCCCCGTAGTCGCCCAACCGGTCCCCGAGGACGGATGCCGTCCTCTCAAGATGCAGCTTGGCCGCCCCGATGGTCCCGGCCCGGTAGATGGCCGAGGTGAGATGTGAACCGATGTAGGACAGGGCCACAGTGGTGAAGCCCGGCCGGATCAGACCGCCCGCCTCCAGTGCGTCCACCCAGCGCGCCCAGTCTTCACCGCCCATGACCTTGACCGTGTCCGCCGTCTCCGCATCCGTCGCAGGCTGAACTCGGATCTCCTTCAGGTGCGGTGTCCCGTCACCGTCGAATTCGAGTGTCTTGGTGACGTGCTCGGCCCCGATCGGCTGGATCACCGACTGATGCAGCGCGCCCGTGACCGGGTCGGTGCGGCGTGGCGCGGCCACGCTGTAGATCAGATAGTCGATGCCTCCGAACCGCTTGGACACCAGGTCGAGGACGTCGTCCTTGGTGGCGTCGGTGAAGGCGTCCCCGTTGACGAACGCGAAATCGCTCCCGGTCTCCTGCGCGAGCGTGGCCGTGGCGATGGTGCGGTACCACCCCGCCGTCGCCGTCCGGCGCGTGGTCGGCGGACGCTCGAAGCACAGGCCCACCCCTTGAACGCCGTACCGGGCGATGCCCGCGACTGTGGCGGCCAGTCCGTAACCGGCGGAGGAACCGATGATCAGGGCGACCGGCCTTTCCCTCTCACCCGATCGCGTCACCGGTTGAACCTGTGCCGCCATGTCGGTGACGATCCGTGCGCATCCCCCGGGATGGGCGTCGAACAGCAGGAAGCCGCGCCCGGATGGCTGAATGAGTCGTGCGGTCATCGTTTGCCTTTCTGTGTCAAGGGCTGCTGGAATCGCTGCTCCAGGATCTCGACCCGTTCCAGCAGGTCAAGGCTGTCCACGCCGAGGCGTCCGGCGAATTCAGACGCGGATCCTCACACGGCGGCTCACGTCCGGGGGCCTCTGCAGGCGAAGTCATCCACGCGTTGTCCCTTCCCGGGCATGTGGCCGTCCCCGCGGATCATGCTGGTCCGGCCGAGACTTCGCCCGGCGGGTGCCACGTCCGTACGGGCGCCGGTTCGGGTGAGATCCTAGTCGTGGTCGACGCCGTCGCCGGAGTTCACCGCGAGCACGGAGGGGAGTTCGCTCAGCTCCGCCGTGAGGTCGGTGATCGAGCCCGTGCCGCGCAGCCCGAGAGTGACCGAGACCGTGCGTCCCCCCGGAGGACCGGGCTCGGCCCGCTCCCGGCCGTCCGCCCGGCCGAGGTCCGCGATGTCGCCGTGGATCGCTCTCTCGGCGGCGACCTCGGTCACCGCGAAACCGCGCCGCGTACACGCCACGAGCGCGTCGCGCAGCGTGCCGGTCCCGTCCACGTACACCAGGCGCAGGTAGGACGCGTTGTCGCCGCCGGGGGGAAGGCGGCGGCTGACGAGGTTGAGGCCCAGGATGACGAGGAAGTGCCCGGCGGTGACCGCGACCGCGAGGACAGGCAGGCCCGCGCCGCAGGCCATGCCGATCGCCGCGGTCACCCAGACCACGGCGGCGGTGGTCAGCCCGCGTACGGCGTCGCGCCGGACGAAGATGAGGCCGCCGCCGATGAACCCGATGCCCGAGACGACCTGGGCGGCGACGCGTGAGGGATCGAGGGAGACGTGTTCTCCCAGCACGTCGTAGAAGCCGTACTTGCCGACCAGCATGAACAGCGCGGAGCCGAGGCCGACCAGGGCGTGGGTGCGCAGCCCGGCGTTCTTGAAACGCAGCTCGCGTTCGAGGCCGATGGCGGCGGACAGCACGATGGCCAGGGCGAGTTCGCCTAACTGGGGGAGACCTTGACCGGATGACAGGACAAACATCTTCACCATGCTACCCACGCAGGGGCGGGACAGTCCGGATATCTGGAGATCCGCCGATCACGGATGGTGACGTTCGGGAGGAGAGTCGATTCACCCCCTGTGCCGGTTCCCCGGGGCGAGGACGCGGTCATCCGGCGGGCCGGTCTCCCGGGGAGGTCCGGGAACACGCGCAGGGCCGGCCCCCGAGGGAGACCGGCCCGCCGCGGTTCGCTCGCCGTGTCCGACGGCTACTTTCCGCCGCCCGCCGCGGCCTGGTAGAGGTCGGCGGTGTAGTAGGTGGCGGGGTCGGGAGACTCCGTGATCTTGCCCATGGTGACGAAGATGTCGGCCAGCCCCTTGTACCAGCCGGCGACGGTGCCGTCGGCGCTGAACTTCGCGAGTTCCGCCGTCGTCAGGATCTTGGTGACGGAGGAGGCGCCCTTGAACTGCTCGGCCGGCGCCTTCAGGAAGGACGCCGACAGCTGCTCCGCCTCGGCGGTGTTGGCGGCCACCCAGTCGTTGGCCTCCTGGAGGACCTTGAGCACCTTGGTGACCGTCTCCGGCTGGTCCTTGACCAGCTCGTTCCGCGCGACGAAGGAGCTCGGGAAGCTGAGCTTGGGATAGAAGTCCTCGCTCTTGGTCAGCTCGACCAGGTCGGGGACGTTCTTCTTGATGGTGTCGATCAGCGGGTACCAGATGGCGGCGGCGTCGACCTGTCCGGACGAGAACGCGGTGACCACCGTGCTCGCGTCCATGGAGACCTTCTGGACGTCCGTCGGCGCGAGCCCGGCCTCCTTGAGGGCGAGCTGGAGGATCATGTCACCGGACGTGCCCTCGGGAACGCCGACCTTCTTGCCCTTCAGCTCGGCGATCGAGGTGATGCCGGAGCCGGGGCGGGTGATGACCCGGTCGGCCTGGCCGAGCATGTTGACCGAGATGATCTTCGCCTTGCCGGAGGCGGGCAACCAGGTGGCGCCCGAGCCGATGTAGCCGAAGTCGAGGTCGCCCGCGCCGAGCGCCTGGATCTGCAGCGGCCCGTTGGTGAACGCCTTCAGGCTGGGCGTGAGGCCCTGCTTCTTCCACAGGCCCAGCTTGTCGGCGGCGGCGAGGGACGCCACGCCGGAGAAGTCGGCGATGTAGCCGAAGGTGACCTCGGTCGCGCCCTCGGCGGAGTCCGAGGACGAGCCGCCGCAGGCCGTGACGGGGAGGAGGAGGGCCACGGCGGCGCCGAAGGCCGCGATCAGCCGGCGAGGTCGCTTCACGGCGACGTCCTTTCGATGGGGGAGGGCTGGTGGTAGACGGAGTGCCAGACTTCCCGCCTGAGCTCGGCGAACTCCGGCGACAGGCGCATGTCCTCCGTACGCGGATAAGGCAGGTCGACGTCGATCACACGGTGCACGCGGCCCGGCCGCGCGGCCATGACGATCACCCGGTTGGCCAGGTAGACCGCCTCGTCGACGTCGTGCGTGATGAACAGCACCGTGCGCCGCTCCCGGCTCCAGGTGTCCAGGAGCCGGTCCTGGAGCTGCACCCGGGTGAGCGCGTCGAGGGCGCCGAACGGCTCGTCCATCAGCAGGATCGTGGGATCGACCGCGTACGCCCTGGCGATGGCGCAGCGCTGCTTCATCCCGCCGGACAGGGTCTTCGGCAGCGCGTCGGCGAAGTCGGACAGGCCGACCATGTCGATGAACCGCTCCGCCGTACGGCGACGTTCCTCGGCGCCGACTCCGGCGATCTTCAGCCCGAACTCGACGTTCTTGCGCACGGTCATCCACGGGAAGAGCGCGTACTGCTGGAAGATGACGCCGCGCTGCGGGCTCGGGCCGTGCACCGCCCGCCCGTCCACGAGGACCTGGCCGTCGCGGGGCTCGAGCAGCCCGGCCGCGATGTTCATGAGAGTGCTCTTGCCGCAGCCGGAGGGGCCGACGACGGTGACGAACTCCCCGTCGGCGATGTCCAGGCTGACGTGGTCCAGGGCGGCGAACGTCTCGCCGCCGAGGTCGAAGCCGTGCGAGACGTCGCGAAACTCGATCTTGGGAGTCACTGGGCTCATCTCCGTTCCTGCCAGCTCGTCAGGCGGCGTTCGGCGAGCAGCAGCAGGCGGTCCATCAGGAGGCCGACGAGACCGATGACGATCAGCTGGACGAAGATCGTCGGCAGGTCGTAG
This sequence comes from Microtetraspora glauca, assembly GCA_001570385.1. Taxonomy (GTDB): domain Bacteria; phylum Actinomycetota; class Actinomycetes; order Streptosporangiales; family Streptosporangiaceae; genus Microtetraspora; species Microtetraspora glauca. The sequence continues at coordinate 134,887 of BBYL01000025.1, forward strand.
TACAGCTGGGCCTGCTGCATCCGGTAACCCAGCCCCTCCTGGGCGGCGATCAGCTCGGCGGCGACGACCGTGGCCCAGGAGGCGCCGAGGCCGATGCGCATGCCGACGAGGATGAACGGCGTGGACGCGGGGACCACGACTCCGGTGAAGACCCTGCCGTCCTTCGCGCCGAGCACCCGGGCCGCGTTGATCAGCGTCGAGTCCACGGAGACCACGCCCTGGAAGGTCGAGACGACCGACGACAGGAACGAGGCCAGGAAGATCACGAAGATCTTCGGCGTCTCGCCGATGCCCATGAGCACGATCGCCAGCGGGATGATCGCCAGCGGCGGCACCATGCGGAAGAACTGCAACCACGGTTCGATCAGGCCCCGAACCGGGGGATACCAGCCCATCAGGAATCCGACCGGCACCGCCAGCGCGACCCCGAGCACGAACCCGGTGAGCACCCGGCGGAGGCTGGCGAACAGATCACCGAACAGCGTGCCGTCGCCGATCGACGTCACGGCGCGCTCGGCCACCTCCAGCGGGCCGGGGAAACCCTGGATGCCGCTGTTCGCGAGCAGCACCCAGACGGCCAGCCCGAGCAGGCCCGACCCGATGGTGAGCGGCACCGTGGAGCGGCGCTTTCCTGCTCTGCTTCCGGCTGTGTGTTCGGCCATGTCAGGCCACCTCGTCGGCCACGCCGTCGACGTCGGCGGCGCGGCCGCCCCCGATGTCGGCCATGTAGCTCATCCACGTGTAGGCCGGATCGCCCCTCCGCAGCAGCTCCCGGTACAGCCGCGTGGTCATGTCCCGCCGTACGTCCGCGTAGGACGGGGCGGTGTAGACGTTGTGCAGCTCGTGCGGGTCGGTCTCCAGGTCGTAGAGCTCGTGCACGCTCTCCGGGTTGAACACCAGCTTGTACCGGCGGTCCCTGATCATCCGCTGGGAGTAGGGGAAGTGGTGGCCGTGGAACTCGGCGACCACCTCCTGCGGCCAGTCCGGCCGCTCGCCGTGGATCAGCGGGAGCAGGCTCCGGCCGTCGCAGGGGCTCTGCGCGGGCAGCCCGGCGAGCTCCAGGATCGTCGGGTTGAGGTCGATCAGCGTGACGAACTCGTCGACCGCCTGGGCCGGGGCGCCGGGCACGCGCACGATGCCTGGGATGCGATAGATGTCCTCATACATCGCCGGGCCCTTGTCGTTGAGCCGGTGCGCGCCGGTGAACTCGCCGTGGTCGGCGGTGAACATCACGGCGGTGTCGTCCCAGAGGCCCAGCTCGCGCAGCGCGGTGAGCAGGCGGCCGATCTGGTCGTCGATCATCGTGACGTAGCCCCAGTAGACCGCGATCAGCTTGCGCCAGGCGTCCGCGTCGAAGTGGTCGGCCGACCAGTACTCCGCGTAGCGCCGCTGCACGTCCGGCTTGCCGGCGAACGTCTCGGCCATGGAGGCCGGCAGCGGTACCTGCTCGGGGTCGTACATGTCGTAGTACTCGTCCGGGATCAGATACGGCAGGTGTGGGCCGTACCAGTGGCAGGAGAGCACGAAACGGCGGCCGCTGTCGTGGAAGTCGCGGGCGTAGCGCTCCAGGAGGTCGAGCGTCCGGTCGGCCAGGAACGCCTCGACCGTGGCCTCGACCGGCTGCCGCAACCGGCCGGCGATCAGATGGCCGCGCCCGGATTCGTTGGGCGCCTTGCCGAAGATCGCGTCGCGTACGGCGAACGGCGGGTGGCCGTTCTCCGCCAGCCATCGCTCGTAGGAGGGGTGGTGGAACGGGTTGAGCGCGCCGGGCAGGTGCTCGCCGTCCATCCGGTAGAACTCGGGGCCGCGCTCGCGGCCGATGTGCCACTTGCCGACATGGCCCATGTTGTAGCCCGCGTCCAGCAGCGGCGCGGCCAGGACGGGGTGCTCGTCGGCGACCTCGTCACGGGCGCCGCCGTTGCGCTCGGGGTTGACCAGCAGGCCGTGCCGGAACGGGTGCAGGCCGGTGAACAGGGAGGCGCGCGCCGGGGTGCAGATCGCGGTCGGCGTGTAGAAGCGGTCGAACCGGGTGCCCTCGGCGGCCAGACCGTCCAGGGCGGGGGTGCGCGCCAGAGGGTTGCCGTAGCAGCCCAGAGTGTCGACCCGGTGCTGGTCGGTCATCAGGAACAGGACGTTGCGTGCGGACACTCGCTCTCCGATCGGGCATTTTTTCCTGAGGGTTGACGTTAATGGTCCGCCTCGGCGCTGGCAAGGGGGGATTCTTGATCCTTTGACCGGATTACAGGCTATGTTGAGCAGGCCAGTTCTTCCGAAACGTGGAGAAATGGCCGAGGGGAGGCGGTCAGAGGCGCGGGCGCGCGGGCTCCTCGTTCAGGAGGAAGGCGATGGCGCCCATCGCGGACGCGTTCACGCCGAGATCGGCGGGCGACACCTCGATGCGGCGGCGGGCGTTCGGCAGCGCCAGCCGGTCGATCGCCGCGCGGATCGGATCCAGCACCAGGCTGCCGAGCGCGGCGAACTCGCCGCCGACGACGATGCGCTCGGGGTCGAGCTGGATGACGGTGTCGGCCAGGATCCGCCCCAGGTCGGCCGCCGCGTCCGAGATCACCGAGCACACCGTGGGCACCCGGTCCTGGGCCGCCGCGATCAGCTCGTCCAGGCTGGACACGGCGACGCCGCGCGCGGCGCAGGCCTCCAGCAGGGCCGGGCTGCCGATCCGGCGTTCCAGGCAGCCGCGCCCGCCGCAGTGGCACTCCGGGCCCTCGGGGTCCAGGGAGACGTGGCCGATCTCGCCCGCCGCCCCGTGCGCGCCGCGCAGCAGGCGGCCGCCCACGATGAAGCCGCCGCCCACGCCGACCGACCAGCGCGCGTAGACCATGTCGCCGACCGACCGCGCGGCTCCCCAGGTGTTCTCGGCCAGCGCGGCCAGCCGCGCGTTGTTGTCCACCGCCACCCGTACGCCGAACTCCTCCGAGATCAGCCGCGTGATCGGCGCGTACCGGGCGGGGACGGTGCTGGCCGGGAGCGACGGGTCGTCCACGATGCCGAAGAGGCCGAGGCCGACTGCCTCCAGGGCGCTGAGCCGTACGCCGTGCTCCTCGCCCACCCTCCTGATCAGCCGTACCGCGGCCTCGGCCTGGCGCTCCGCGCCCGCACCCGCGGGGATGTCGTCCATGCCGGTCACGATGACCTCGTGCGCGACGTTGGCGACCGCGAGCCGCACCCGCCTGCGGCCGAGATCGACCCCGATGAACAGGCCCGCGTCGGGGTTCAGGGCGACGAGCGCGGCGGGACGCCCCCGGCCGCGCGGCTCGGTGGCCGGGGCGTCGATCTCCACCACCGCTCCGCGTTCCATCAGGTCGGAGATGATCGCGAACAGCGTGGTGCGCGACAGTCCGGTCTGCTGGACGAGCTGGGCGCGGCTCAGCGCACCGGCCGAGCGCAGCGTGGCGAGGACGGCGTCCTCGTGCGCGCGGCGGAGCCGCCGCAGCGCGTCGGCGGGCTTGTCCGTGCTCACGTGTCCGGTGCTCACTCGTCCGTGGTGTCCATGCTCGTTCGGGTCGTTCGGGTCGTTCGGGTCGTTCGGGGCGGCTCGTCTGCTCCGTCACGCCTCCTGATCAAAGATCGGCCGCGATCCGGAAGCCGGTGTTCCCCGAGCTGCTGTCCGGGGTGTTCGCGCTCCGCGCGGCCACGCGATACCGGTTGCAGTAGGAGTCATGGCACAGGTACGAGCCTCCGCGCAACACCCGCGCGGTCCCCGTCTCCGGTCCGCGCGGATCGTCGAGCGGGCGGGAGAGGTGGTCGGTGGCGAACCAGTCCGCGCACCACTCCCACACGTTGCCCACCATGTTGTACAGCCCGTACCCGTTGGGCCGGTAGGTCTTGACCGGAGCGGTGCCGAGATGGCCGTCCTCTTCGGTGTTGTGCGTGGGGAAGCGCCCCTGCCAGATGTTGCAACGGTGCTGCCCGCGCGGCGTGAGCTCGTCGCCCCACGGGTAGCGTGCCTGGTCCAGCCCGCCCCGGGCGGCGTACTCCCACTCGGCCTCGGTGGGCAGCCGCCCGCCCGCCCAGGCGCAGTAGGCGCGCGCGTCCTCCCATGACACGTGCACGACCGGGTGCTCCCTGCGGTCGTCGACCGTGCTGCCCGGCCCCTGCGGCGCGTGCCAGGCGGCGCCCTCGATGGCGAGCCACCACGGTGTCCCTTCCGGGGAGGGCGCGTGGCGGCGGGCGTTCCCCGGCGCGAGCAGGTGGAAGACGTAGGACCAGCCGAACCGCTCGGCCTCCGTGACGTACCCGGTGGCCTTCACGAACGCCGCGAACTGGGCGTTCGTCACCGCGGTGCGCGCCAGGCGGAACGGCCGCACCGTCACCGCGCGGACCGGGCCCTCGCCGTCCGTGGGGAAACCCTCGCGGTCGTCCGTCCCCATCCGGAACGTCCCGCCGTCCAGGGCGACCAGCCCGCTCACCCGGCGCGGCGTGGGCGAGAGGGCGACCGTTCGTGGTTCCTCCCGCCCTTCCGCGGTACGGCCAGGCGCGCAGCAGTGCTCGGTCATCAGCTCACAGTCCCACGTTAAATGTCCGACTTGTTGACATTATCCCAACGTCGGTGAAGGGGACGTGCGATCGCCGCGTCGGCACCATGCGTACGACCACCGGCCACCCGATATTCGTGCCGAAAACCGGTACACGACGGGATCGGTAGGACTAGCCTCGATGGCTATGTTCGTCCGGACGGCCCCTGTCGAGATCGCCTTCGAGACCGATGAGGAGAGGATCGTCCGGGTAGGGGCCACCGTGCGGCGCTGCATGGGAGCGTCCTCTCCTTCGGTGCACGCGCTGCTCGCGCACCTGGAAGCCGTGGGGTTCGAGGGGGCGCCGCGTGTGCTCGGCGTCGACGGGCGAGACCGGGAGATCCTCACCTTCGTCGAGGGCGAGACGGCCACCCGGCCGCTGCCCGCGTGGGCGGTGTCCGACGAGACCCTGGTCGCGCTGGCCGGCCTGCTGCGCCGGTTCCACGACGCGGCCGAGAGCTTCACCCCTCCGCCGGGCGCGGTGTGGGAGCAGGGATCCCAGGTGGACGAGCGCCCCGAACTGGTCGGCCACTGCGACGTCACTCCGGAGAACGTCGTCTTCCGGGCCGGGCCGTCGGGCCGGATGCTTCCGTACGCGCTGATCGACTTCGACCTGGCCCGGCCGACGACCCGGCTGTTCGACGTGGTCACGACCCTGCGGCACTGGGCGCCGATCGCCGATCCGATCGACCGCGACCCGCTCCAGCGCACGCTGGACGTCGGAGCCAGGATGCGGCTCTTCTGCGACGCGTACGGCCTTCCCGTACGGGATCGGCTGCGGCTGGTGGACACCGCGCGGACCAGGTTCGGTCGCTCGTACGTCGCCACCCGTGCCCGCGCCCAGACGCTCGGCGGCGACTGGGCGCGCAGATGGGCCGGCGGCGCGGGGGAGCGCATCCGGAGGGCATGCGCCTGGCTCGACGCCCACGAGGACGAACTCCGCCGCCACCTCGTCTAGTACTAGTGGGTCGAAGCGTTGTCGTAGTCGCGCCGGGCCCGATCGACCTGGTCGAGGTTGGTGGCGGCCCATTCGGCGAGGTGGGCGAAGAGCGGGGCGAGGCTGCGGCCGAGTTCGCTGATCTCGTACTCGACCCGGGGCGGCACCTCCGGGTGGTACGTGCGCACGACCAGGCCGTCGCGTTCGAGCTGCCGCAGGCGCTGGGTCAGCACCTTCGGGGTGATCGTGGTGATCTGCCGTTGCAGCTCGACGAAGCGCTGCCGGCCGTGCTGGTTGAGGGTCCACAGGATCGGAGTGGTCCACCGGCTGAACACGATGTCGACCACCGGGGCGATCGGGCAGGCCTGTGCCGGGTCGGCCTGCTCGGTCGCGAGCGTCCATGCCGTGTCACCCATACGGATGCCCTCTCAGAGATAGTTACTTTCCTGTAGGTATCTACTATATCGAGGATGTTAACGTCCCTGCGTTGCGAAGAAGCCGCTCGTTCGAGCGGATGAACGGCAGGAGACCGGCCATGATTGTTGTAACCGGAGCCACCGGAAACACCGGGCGCCCGCTCGTGCGGGCGCTCGCGGTGGCGGGCGAGAGGGTGACCGCCACGTCCCGGAACATCGCGGAAGCAAACGTGCCCGAGGGTGTCGAGTTCCGGCAGGCGGACCTGGCCGACGCCGAGAGCCTGCGTCCGGTGTTCGACGGCGCCGATGCCCTGTTCCTGCATGATGGTGGTGCCAGCGCTCACACCCTGAACGTCAGCGACATCCTCGACGTGGCCAAGGCCGGCGGCGTCGAGCGGGTGGTGCTGCTGTCCTCGCTGGGAGTGGCGACCCGGCCGGAGTCGGCATCGCACGGAGTGCGAGGGCTGTCCATTGAGGGGGCCGTGCGAGAGTCGGGCCTGGACTGGACGATCCTGCGGCCCGGCAACTTCGACTCCAACACCTATGCCTGGGCCGCGTCGGTGCGTGCCGATCGGACCGTCGCCGCGCCGTTCGCCGACATCGGGCTACCGGCCATCGACCCGGGGGACATCGCCGAAGTCGCCGCCGCGGCGCTGCGGGAGGACGGCCACGCCGGGCAGATCTACGATCTGACCGGCCCCGCCCCGGTAACGCCCCGGGAGCAGGCCGAGGCGATCGGCGCCGCGCTGGGCGAGACGGTCCGGTTCGTGGAGCAGACCTTGGAGCAGGCGCGAGCGCAGATGCTGAGCTTCATGCCGGCGGACGTGGTGGAGACGACCCTGGCCATCCTGGGCGCGCCCACCCCGGCCGAGCGGCGGGTCAGCCCCGACGTCGAGAAGGTGCTGGGTCGAGCGCCCAGTACGTATGCCGACTGGGCCCGTACCAACGTCGCCGCCTTCCGATGATCAGCACTCGCCGGGCGCTGTCCGGTTCCCCGGCCGGCAGGCGGCAGGACAGGGCGCCCACCGCGTCGCCCGACTCGCGGGCCTCCGGGTGGATCATGAACCGGCTCGAATCCCGTTGGTCCGACGATCACGAGAGAATGCCCCGGTGACACGCACGGACAGGTACACGGCCGCCGGGATGGCACTCGGGGTCGCGGTCGACGCCCTGGTGGGCGACCCCAGGAAAGGGCATCCGGTCGCCGTCTTCGGCACCCGCGCCGCGGCACTGGAAGAACGGATATACGCGGATTCGAGGACACGCGGTGTGCTGTTCACCGCGCTGTGCGTGGGCGCGGTCACCGGGATCGGGGTGGTGGCCGAGCGGCTCACCCGGCACCGGCCGGTGGCCCGTACCGCCGTCACCGCCGCCGCCACCTGGGCGGTACTCGGCGGGACCACGCTCGGCCGTGAGGGCGCGCACATGGCCGCGTCCCTGGAATCCGGCGACCTGCCCGCCGCCCGCGTACGGCTCCCGCACCTGTGCGGGCGCGACCCGTCCCGACTGGACGCGCCGGAGCTCGCCAGGGCGACCGTCGAGTCGATCGCGGAGAACACCTCCGACGCCGTCGTCGCGCCGCTCTTCTGGGGCGCGGTGGCGGGGGTGCCCGGCCTGCTGGGCTACCGGGCGGTCAACACGCTGGACGCGATGGTCGGGCACCGGTCCGCGCGCCACGAGCGGTTCGGCTGGGCGTCCGCCCGGCTCGACGACGCCGCCAACCTCGTGCCCGCCCGGCTGACCGGGCTGCTCGCCGCGGCCCTCGCGCCCGTCGCCGGTGGCTCTCCCCGCCGTGCGCTGGCCGCGCTGCGCCGCGACGGGCACCGCCACCCGAGTCCCAACTCGGGCCGGTGCGAGGCCGCCTTCGCGGGCGCCCTCGGCGTACGGCTCGGCGGCGTCAACGACTATGGCGGGCGCCTTGAGGAGCGGCCCGAGCTCGGAGACGGCCCGCGCCCCGCAGTCCCGGACATCCGCCGCGCCGTACGGCTGGCCCGCGCGGTGTCCTTCGCCGCGGCGGCGCTCGCGGTCGCCGCGCGGATGACCATGCGTTGCCGGAACCGCGAAAAGAACACATCGCCAGATATCCGATGACGGGCATTTCCTCCGCCCGCACGCGGGAGGACCATGCCGGTCATGACAGCGGTGGTGCGAACCGAAGGACTGACCAAGTTCTACGGGAGACGACGGGGCCTCCACGACCTCGACCTGGAGATCCATCCGGGCGAGGTCTTCGGATATCTCGGCCCCAACGGCGCGGGT
>BBYL01000026.1 GCA_001570385.1 Microtetraspora glauca
GTGTTAAGCACGCCGCCAGCGTTCGTCCTGAGCCAGGATCAAACTCTCCAAACAATGTCTTCGAGTTCTCCTGGCCAACATTCGACATGAATGTCAACCAAAGGAATCCATCCCCCCACACCCGAAAGCGCAGGATAGGACGGGGTTGTGCATCATGCACTGGCTTTTAGCACACTGTTGAGTTCTCAAGAAACGGACGCGACCACCATCACCTCAGACTCGAAACCGAGCCATCCGCTCCGGGGCGTTTACGCTTCGTTTTGTTTTGTTCTTACCTTCGCTATTCTTTCAGGCCGCCCGATCCGTGTCAATCCGTCCCATTTCGGAATACTTGACCCGAACCCTGCAACCCGAGAGGAATCGCAACCACCCCGTCTCCGGGGCAACCCCTCTAACTTACCAGGTTCCTGTCCGCTTCGCGAACCAACTACCAGAAACTGATCGTTTGAGGAGGCTTGTCGAGTTTAGCCCACGCCGTCCCATGCCTGAACCGCCAAGCGGAAGGGGAGGGAAGGCGCCGGGCTGCGCCGACTCGAGAAGACTAGCAGCCTCTCCGGAGTGATCGAGACGCATTCCGTCACAACCCGATGCCGGGAGTGGCGCCGCCTCCCTTCGGCCGGCCATGCCGCGCCAGCCACGCTCCAACCCGACGGTGGCGCGGGGATATCGGTGGATATGCCGACGAGGACCGCCGGACCGGTAACTCCCGGAGCGTCCGCAGCGATACCCGGGAAAACGGGCAGTTCAGCGGGGACAACCAGATCCGCTGCTCAAGCATCTAAGTAGCACTACGGCAACGAGGCCGGCACGGGGTGGGGACGAGGAGAGCGGCATCAGTGATGAGGTCCGCATCGCAACCTGTCGTCAAGCCGTCCGCAATCGCCACGCCTTACGAAAGCAGAGTGGGAGTCCTTGTTTGGCGCCATCCCGGCCGCCCGGGCTCTCGCCGGTGGAGGTAGCCATAATGACGCGGTCGGAGTTCGACGACATCCGGGCACACATCACGGCCGAGGCCCGGCACGCGGCTGACCTGCTGCAGATCGCGAGCGAGCTGCTCGACGACCTCGAGCAGGCCCGGGTGCGCGAGGCGACCCTGCGCTCCTACTACCTCAGCCTGCTGACGGCCGCGCGCGCCACCGTGGCCGCGTCGAACGCGGGTGATCCCGCACCGATGACCTTCCTGGTGCACGAACTCGACAAGCACGGGCAACTGCCGGCCGACGACGCCGAGGCCCGGCGCATCCTGTCCGACGCCAAGACGGCCCAATCGCTGATCCCGCTCGTCGAGGACGAGACACCCGCGCGCCGGTCGCGGCCGAACGGCAGGTCGAGGAGCTGCGTCGGCGTGAGCCGTACGTTGCCGCGGTGATCGGCGACCCCCGAGCCGCCCTACCGCAGAGAAACGGAGATCGAGAAAGACGAAGGCCCTGGTCGCCGGTTTCCCGGTGACCAGGGCCTTCGATCAGTAGCGGGGACAGGATTTGAACCTGCGACCTCTGGGTTATGAGCCCAGCGAGCTACCGAACTGCTCCACCCCGCGTCGGTGTGTGTCTACAGACTACCCATGTGCGAAGGGAGGAGCAAACCAATAGGTTCACCCGCCTCCCGCGAGCGTGAATCACCGTCAATGACCATCCGGACAAATGGCGCAATTTCCAGACAAACCGCTCCGGTTGCCTGGCCGTATCCCTCTACGGTTGCCGGGCCGCGTCCGCTCCCCCTGTGCGGTGGGAAACCTCCGGCGGAGCGCGGACCGTCCTGGCATGACAGGTGACATTCAAGGAAACACGAAGGCCCTGGTCGCCGGTTTCCCGGTGGCCAGGGCCTTCGATCAGTAGCGGGGACAGGATTTGAACCTGCGACCTCTGGGTTATGAGCCCAGCGAGCTACCGAGCTGCTCCACCCCGCGTCGGTAAGAAGAACATTACCCGGCACGCGAGGTGGAAGCAAATCGGTCCGCCGCTATGGGCTCTTCGAAGCCGACGCCGAAGGTGACGGCTTCGGCTCGGACGGGGTCGAGGACGGCGTCGGTGACGGCGTCGGTGACGGCGTGGCCTGCGGCTGATCCTTCTGCAGCGCCTGGAGCTCGTTCAGGGCGTCGCTGAGTCGCTTCTGGGCGTCCCCGTACGCGGTCCAGTTGGGCGGCTTCGCGGACAGGGCCTTCTGCGCGTCGTCATAGGCGGCCTGCGCCTTCTCGATCACACCCTTCAGGCTGGGATCGGCCGCGGGCTTACCCTCCGGGGGCGTGTTCTCGTCGGGCTTGGCCGGTTGCTCGACCGTGGTGCCGAACACCTGGTTCAGCGCGTCCTTCAGGGTGTCGGCGGAGCCGACCCTGTTGCCGAACATCACCAGGACTCGCCGCAGGATCGGGTACGGCTCCTGGCCCGCCCCGGCCGCTGTCTGCACGTACACGGGCTCGATGTACACGAGCCCGCCGGCGAACGGCAGGGTGAGCAGGTTGCCGTGCACGATCTGGGCCTTACCGAGCCCGAGGATGTTCAGTTCGCCGGCGAACCGGTTGGTGAACGTGTTCTGCACCTGGCCGGGGCTGGCGATCGTGGTGTTCGCCGGCATCCGGAGGATCCGCAGCTTCCCATAGCCGGGCCCGGCGGTGGAGTCGACCGCCATGAAGGCCGCGAGGTTCGGCCCCTGCTTCGGCACGAACGTCGTGGTCAGCGAGAACGCAGGGCCGCTGGACCCCGGCATGTTGACCGACAGGAAGTAGGGCGGCTGCTTGACGTTCTTCTCGTTGGCCGACGGGTCGTCGGGGACGTTCCAGAAGTCCTGGCCGCCGTAGAAGGACTCCGGGTTGGTGACGTGGTAGCGGGACAGCACGTCACGCTGGACCTTGAACAGATCCTCGGGGTAGCGCAGGTGGTCCTGCAGCTCGGGCTCGATCGTGTCCTTCGGCTTGATGATCCCGGGGAACGCCTTCTCCCAGGACTTCAGGATCGGGTCCTCGGTGTCCCACTCGTAGAGCGTCACCGTGCCGTCGTACGCGTCCACGGTGGCCTTGACCGAGTTCCGGATGTAGTTGATCTGGTCACGCGGCTGCGGCGCGATCACTCCCGGGTTGGTCGAGGTGTCCCGGATCATGTCCGAGAAGCTCTTGCTCTGGGAGAACGGGTACTCGTTCGCGGTGGTGTACGCGTCGACGATCCAGACGACCCGCCCGTTGACGATCGCGGGGTACGGATCCGAGTCGAGGTTGAGGAACGGCGCCACCTTGGCGACGCGCTGGGCCGGAGTCCGGTCGTACAGGATGCGGGACTGCTCGTTGACGTCGCCGGACAGCAGCATGTTGATCTCGCCGTACTTCGCGGCGTAGAGCAGCCGGTTGAAGAACGATCCGACCGGGACGCCGCCCTTGCCGGCGTAGGAGGTGTTCTCCTGGCCCGTCGTCCCGTCGACGGGGTAGTCGAGCTCCATCTTCTCCTTGCCGCCGACGATGGCGTAGTCCTTCGACTGCTCGCCGAAGTAGACGCGGGGCTCCTTCAGCCCCGCGCTCGGGACGAGCGAGCCGGAGACCGGCATGTCCTTGGCGTCGAAGTTCGGCAGGCCCTCGCTGTCCACCTCGCTGCCGGGAGCGGCGACGAAACCGTATCCGTGGGTGTAGACGAGATGCCGGTTGATCCAGTTGTTGCGATCGGACGGCGGGCCGGTCATCTCACGTACGGCGACCACGTGGTCGCGTACGACGCCGTCGGCGTCCTTGTACCGGTCGACGTCCAACTGCTCGGGGAAGTCGTAGAAACCGCGGATGCGCTGCTTCTGCTGGAAGGTCTTGGCGACCAGCGTGGGGTCGAGGAGCCGGACGCCCGCGACGGTCTCGTCGGTGGCGGCCCCCTTCTGCGGAGTGGCCTGCGCGTCGTACGTGACGACGTCCGCGTCGGCGACGCCGTACGCCTCACGGGTCGCGGCGATGTTCCGCGAGATGGACGTCCCTTCCTTGCCCTGCTGGTTGGGACGCACCTGGAACTGCTCGACCAGGACCGGATACACGCTGCCGATGAGGATGGCCGAAAGGACCAGGAGCCCGAAGGCGGCTCCCGGCCACATGCCGCCCGGCCGGATGATCCCCGCGAAGAAGATCAGCGCGCAGATCAGCGCGATGACGGCCAGGATGCCCTTCGCCGGGAGCACCGCGTTGACGTCGGTGTAGGACGCGCCGTCCACGATGCCGCGGGTGGAGAACACGAGGTCGTAGCGGTCGAGCCAGTACGCGGCGGCCTTGAGCAGGACGAAGACGCCGAGCAGCACGGACAGGTGGACCCGCGCGGCCCTGGAGGCGTGCACGCCGCCGGGCGAGGCGATCCGGAAGCCGCCGTAGAGGTAGTGCACGATCGCCGCGGCGACGATCGACAGGACGATCGCCGTGAACAGGAAGTTCAGCACCGTCCTGAGGAAGGGGACGGTGAACATGAAGAACGCGATGTCGAGATGGAACAACTCGTCCTTCTTGCCGAAGGGCGTGGAGTTCGCGAACAGCAGCCACGTCTTCCACTGGCCGGCCGTGGAGGAGCCCGTGAACAGGGCCAGGACGCCCATGCCGACGAAGAAGAAGAGCCGGCGGTGCGGATCGACGGCGAGGCGGTAGCGGTCGGCCCCTTGCGGGGAGCCGAACATGCCGGGGCCGAACATCGGTCGCGTCCGGTGCGCCAGGGCCATGTTGCCCCCGACGATGCCGGCCATGAGGACGGCTCCCACCACGAACAGCAGGATCTGCGTCACCAGCATGGCCGAGAACACCGACGAGAAGTCGACCGAGTCGTACCACAGGAAGTCGGTGAATATCGCGGTGAAGATGAAGAACAATACGACGATCGCCACGAGAGCGATCACAACGGGAATGAGCAGTCGCGGCCGGCGGGGCAAGCGCATCGCCCGACCGGCTCCGGGGCTCCGGAAGCTCAACGCCAACCCCTTGTCTCAGAACAACGGTCCGTGCCTGGCAACCTACACCGCGAAACGGCCGGTCGTGATTTCAGTTCTTGGTGCATGCTGGGACGTCACCCGTGCCGGTGCGCAGCGCGTCGATCGCCTTGATGGCGCCTTCGAGGGTCTCGACCTTGACCAGGCGCAGCCCGTCGGGCACCGCGCGTACGGCCTGCGGGCAATTGAGGGCGGGGGTGAGGAAGATCGTCGCGCCCGCTTTCCTGGCCCCGACCATCTTCTGCTCGATGCCGCCGATCGGGCCGACCGCGCCGTCCAGGGTGATCGTCCCCGTGCCCGCGATGGACTTGCCGCCGGTCAGGGCACCGGGGGTCAGCTTGTCGTAGATGCCCAGCGAGAACATCAGGCCGGCGCTCGGGCCGCCGATGTCGCCGACGCTGATGTCGACCTTGAAGGGCGGCTTGTACCTCATCCCCATGGTCACGCCGACCCTGGCCTTGCCATCCTTGCCCGCGACGGTGCCGAGGACCACGTCGGTGGAGGTGCCCTTCCGGTTCACCGTGAGCCGGACCTGCTCGCCCGGCTTGAGCTTCCGCACGGCCGAGGCGACGGTGTTCTGGTCAGTGGCGGGCGCGCCGTCCACCGCGGTGATCTCGTCACCCACCTGCAGCTTGCCGTCCGCGGGCAGCCCCTTCTCCACGACGGCCACGGAGACGACCTCGGGAACGGGGATCTTCAGCGCGTGCAGCGCCGCGATCGTCGCGTCCTCCTGCGAGGTGGTCATCTGCAGGGTGTTCTGCTGCTCGACCTCCTTGGCGGTCGTCTTCCTCGGGAAGATGGTCTCCTCCGGGACGACCGCAATGGTGGGGTCGATCCAGCCGCGCAGCGCGGTGAGCAGGTCGATGCTGTTGCTCGGCCCACCCTGGTACGCGACGGTCACCATGCTCAGCTTGCCGTCGGTGGGATAGGTCGTGTGCCCCGAGATCGTGATCACGGGTTTGCCCTTGACGTCGCCGATCGTGTTCTCCGTCGGCCCCGGGCTCAGCACGACGTACGGCACGGGCAGCAACGCCGCGGCGACCGCGAGGATCACGGTCAGGAAACCCGCCACCAGCAAGGTGAGAGCGCGTCGGGACATGGTCAGACTCTATGTGCTGTGACCGACGGCCCCGCACATCAGCACGGCCGTCAGCACGCGCCGACCCACTCCGCGGCGCCGTCGGTGAAAACCTGGTGCTTCCAGATCGGCACCTGGTGCTTGAGGTCGTCGATCAGCTTCCGGGACGCCTCGAACGCCTCTCCTCGGTGGGGGCAGGCCACGGCCACGATGACCGCGATGTCCCCCAACTGGAGGTCGCCGACGCGGTGCACGGCGGCCAGCGCGGTCACGGGGAAGTCGGCGGCGACCTTCTCGGCCACCCTTCGCAACTCCTCCTCGGCGGACGGATGGGCCGAATAGGACAGGAGCGTCACCTGCTTGCCCTGATCCTCTTCACGGACCGTCCCCACGAAGATCGTGGTGCCGCCGGCCGCGTGGTCTTCGACCGCGCTCAGCACCTCGTCCACAGACAGCGGGGTGTCACGAATGGCCAGTAACCGGATGACGTCCACGTCCCCGAGGTTAGTACGGCGCCGGCCCGCGGAACACGGGCGGCGCCGTACCGGCCGGGTCAGACGCGGCGCTTGCGCCTCGCGGCGCGGACGATGGCCGCGGTGCCGATGACGGCGACGGTGGCACCCGCCGCGGTGAGGGTGGCGTCCTTGCCGGAGAGACGGCGGCCGACCACGGCGTGCTTGCCCTGGCGCTGGTCGAGCAGTTCCTGCAGGGCGGCGTCGTTGGTCCACGCGGGTTTCCACCCGGCGGCGCGCAGCGCGGCGCAGTCGACGACCCACGGATAGACGACGTAGTGGAGGTCCGTCGCCGGGGCCGGGGTGATGCCGAGCCGGTGCAGCCGCTGGGCCGTACCGAAGGTCAATCCGGCGGGCAGCTCGAAACGGCGCAGGCCAGAGATCTCCTCGGCCTGCTCCATCTCCAGCCATCCGTCCGACCCGACCGCAACGACCCCGCTGACGTGCCCGAGCGCGGCCGTCTCCAGTGCCGACACGAGGTCGTCGATGTGGCAGAACTGCCAGCGCGGCAGCGATCCCTTGACGACGAGCAGGCGCGGAGCCTCGAAGTGGCGGGTGATCACCGTGTCGATGCCCGGGCCGACCAGCGCGGCGGGTCTGAGCACGGTGACCCCGAGACCGGGATGCGAGCGGAGTGAGCGCCGCACCAGGGCCTCGATCTCCAGATGATCGCCGACGACGCCGGTGTCGGGCTCGGCCGCGACCGGGGAGTCCTCCGCGAGCGGCACCGGATTGTCGCCGGCCGCGCCGTACACCATCGCGCTGGTGACGAGAACGACGCGGCGGACCCGGGCCGCGGCGGACGCGGTGAGCACGGTCTGGGCGGCGCGCAGGTTGTACGCCCGGCGCTCGTCCGGATCGGAGTCCAGGGAATAGTCGCCGCCCAGATGGACCAGGACGTCGACGTCGGATATGCGGTTCGCCAAGAGCGGATCGCGGATGTCGAGAACACGCCAGGTGACATCCGGCACATCTCCGCGCTGGTCGTCGATGGCCACGACGCGGCGGAAATCCGCAGACGAGGCGACTTTCGCGAGGAACGCCCTGCCGAGACCGGAGGCGGCGCCCGTGACGGCGACTACGGGCGGACGAAGGCGTTTCGAGGTTGGCACGAGGTCCTCACTTTGCACTGATCCGCCCCACGGCGGATAACGTGGCGGATGTGGACTCCTCCATCCTGCACGAGGTGGCGCGGTGACTGACCTGCCAGGTCGTGAAAATGACCCCAACGAAAACCCGTTCGCCATGTTCGGCAGCCCGGAGCAGATCGCGGCGGCTATGCGGCAGTTCGCGGACATGCTGTCCGCCCCGCAGAGCGCCGGGCCTGTCAACTGGGACATGGCCAAGAACATCGCACGACACGCCGTGGTCGCCGAAGGGGACCCGAGCGTCATGGAGGGCGAGCGACGACAGATCGTGGACGCCCTCAATCTCGCCGACCTCTGGCTGAACGAGGCGACCACGCTGCCCAGCGGCGTGACGAGCCCCCAGGCGTGGAGCCGGTCCGAGTGGATCGAGAAGACCGTTCCGGTCTGGAAGCAGCTGTGCGAGCCGATCGCCGCCCGCATGGTCGAGACCATGGGCGGCACGCTCAGCGCCACCGGCCTGCCCCCCGAGGCGCAGGCCATGGCCGGGCCGCTCATGGGCATGCTCAAGCAGATGGGCGGCATGATGGTCGGGCAGCAGCTCGGCCAGGCGCTCGGCACGCTCGCCCGCGAGGTCGTCGGCTCCTCCGACATCGGCCTGCCGCTGTCGGACACGGCCGCGTTGCTGCCCGGCGGAATCGCCGCGTTCAGCGAGGGCCTGGAGACGCCGGCCGAGGAGATCAGGATCTATCTCGCGCTGCGTGAGGCGGCCCACCACCGGCTGTTCCAGCACGTCCCGTGGCTGCGGGCGCACCTCCTCGGCGCCGTCGAGGAGTACGCCAGGGGCATCACCGTGGACGTCTCCGCCCTCGAAGGGAAGCTCCAAGGGTTGGATCTGAACAACCCCGAGCAGCTTCAGGAGATCCTCGGCGGCGGCGAGCTGCTCAAGCCCGAGGAGACCGAGCGGCAGAAGGCCGCGCTGGTCCGCCTGGAGACCGCGCTCGCGCTGGTCGAGGGCTGGGTGGCCACCGTCGTGGACGAGTCCGCTGAGGGCAAGCTGCCCTCCGCGACCGCGCTCGCCGAGACCGTACGGCGCCGCCGCGCGACCGGCGGGCCCGCGGAGCGGACCTTCGCCACCCTGGTCGGCCTGGAACTGCGCCCCCGGCGGCTGCGCGAGGCCGCGGCTCTCTGGAAGGCGCTGACCGCCGAGCGTGGCGTCGAGGGCAGGGACGCCGTCTGGAACCACCCCGACCTCATGCCCACCGCCGACGACCTGGCCGATCCCGACTCCTTCGTCAAGGGCGAGGCGAGGTTCGACCTGTCCGCGCTGGAGGAGCCCAAGGACGACGAGGAGTGAGCCTCCACCGGGACGCGCACGCCGTACTCACCGGGTGGACGGCGCCGACCGCGGACGAGGAGCTGCTCAGGAAGGAGTTCCTGGAGCACCTCGACACGTACGAGGACGCCATGTGGCGCGGCTGCGCGGCCGGCCACCTGACGGCGACCACCGCGGTGATCTCGCACGACGGCGCCCGGGTGCTGCTCACCCTGCATCCGAAAGCCGGGATGTGGCTGCCCATGGGCGGCCACTGCGAGGTCACGGACGGTTCGCTCGCCGAGGTCGCTCTCAGGGAGGCGACCGAGGAGTCCGGCATCACGGGCCTCACGCTGCTGCCCGGGCCGCTGGCCCTGGACCGGCACCAGGTCTGGTGCCATCCGCCGCACAGCTGGCACCTCGACGTCGAGTACGGCGCGGTCGCCCCGCCCGGGGCCGAGGCGGTGATCAGCGACGAGTCGCTCGACCTGCGCTGGTTCCCGATCGAGCAGATCCCCGAGCCGAGCGACGAGGCGACCCGGCGGCTCGCCGCCCGCGCCCGGTCTGCACAGGATCCGCACATCTGACTTACGCGGCCTTGCGGTTCCAGTCGCTAGGGTCGGCGACATGACTCAGGTCGACGTGGGCGGCGTCATCACGACTCCCCGGCGCCGCCGGCGGCTGCCGAGGCCGCTGGCCTGGATCGCCGTGGTGCCGTGCGCGGTATGGGCGCTGGTCCGGCTGGCCGGCGTCGACGGCCCCGTCCTCACCGAGCTGATCACGGCCACGCCGTATGTGGCGCTGTTCTCGCTGTTCGCGGCCCTTCTGGCGCTGGGGTCGCGCGGCCGGGCCGTCGTCGCCGTCGCGGCGGCGTCGTCCACCCTGCTGGCGTTCATGGTGCTGCCCCGCGCGTTCGGCGACACCCCGGCGGCGACCGGCCCGTCCCTGCGGATCCTCACGATCAACCTGTTCTTCGGGCGCGGCGACGCCCGTACGGTGATCGACCTGGTCCGCCGGTTGCGGCCGGACATCCTCAACACGCAGGAACTGGATCCGCGGGCGGTCGAGGCCCTGGACGCGGCCGGGCTGGGCACGCTCATGCCGTACAGCCACCTGCAGCAGGAGTACAGCGCGTCGGGCAGCGGCATCTACTCGCGCTATCCGCTGACGAAACTGCCCGACTTCGCTCCGTCGGACGGGCACCACATGCCGTACGTCCGGTTCTCCCTGCCCGGCGGGCAGACCGTCGAACTCGTCGACGTGCACACCATGGCGCCTCTCGGGCCGGATGTCGCCACCTGGAAGGAGGCGTTGCGTTCGTTGCCCCCGGCCGTCCCGGGAACGGTCCGCGTCCTCGCCGGCGACTTCAACGCGAGCCTCGACCACGCGGCCCTGCGCGAGGTGCTCGGCCGGGGGTACCTGGACGCGGCCGACGCCACGGGGACCGGGCTGCGCACGACCTGGCCCGCGAACCGGCGCCTTCCTCCGCTGATCACCATCGACCACGTGCTCGTGGACGAACGGGCGTCGGCGGTCGGCGTCAGCGTCCACGACGTGCCGGGCACCGACCACCGCGCGCTGTTCGCCGAGTTGCGGCTGCCCTGACCGGCGAGGGCCGCCGGGAGGAGCGCTAGCCGAGGAGCGCCCGGGTGTTGTCCCAGCCTTCGAGGCCGGGGTCGAGCCGCGCCACGTCGACCGGCTTCCTGAGCCGGTGCCAGCCGGGGCCGGTGGCGACCATGCGAGGGCCGGGCGCCTGGCGGCGGAGCCGTCCGACCAGGTCGGGGTCGTCGAAGTCGGGGTCCGCCCAGGTCGGCAGCGGCAGCCGCGCCGCGACGGCGACGGCTCCCCCGCCTTCCGCGGGGCAGACCGCCATCTCGGCCCGGCCCAGCGCGCGGAAGAGCTTGCCGATCAGCAGGGGCGGCAGGTCCGGGGCGTCGGCGCTGACCACGACCCCCTCGGTGCCGTACGACAGGGCGGCGAACGCCTCGGCGGGCGAGCCGATGGACAGGACCGGCGTGCCCGGCCAGGCGATCTCGTCCAGTCCGGGCACTCCGGCGGACAGGATGACCGGCTCGACCAGTTCGAGACCGGCGACCATCTCGTAGGTGTCCTCGGCGACGGCCATGAGGAACTCGGCCGGATCGACTCCGGGAGGCGCCCCGTCGGCCATGCCGGGGGTGACGAGGACGGCCGCGACGCGGGTCAACACTCCTCCGCGGAACCGCTGGCCGCCATGGAGAAACCCTCCAGGAAGCCACGGGCGCGCTCCGCCTTGGGGTAGCGTTCGACCAGCGCCCAGAAGCGGGGACCGTGGCTCGGGACCAGCAGGTGGACCAGCTCGTGCATGATCACGTAGTCTACGACCCACGCGGGCATCCCCCGCAGGCGCGTCGACAACCTGATCGTGGCATGATCCGGTGTGCAGGATCCCCACCGGTGCTGCTGGTTCTCGACCCAGCGCACGCTGTTGGGCAGCGCTCTGCCGTCCAGATAGCGGGTGGACAGCTCCCTCGCGCGGTCGAGCAGATCGTCGTCGCTGAGGCGTCTTCGCTGCTCTTTCGCGGCGAGCCGGTCGAGCATGCGGCGCACCCACTGCTCCTCGTCGGTCGTACTCAGACCGGCAGGAAGCAACACGATGGTCTTGTCACCATCGCGGTACGCGGAAACGGTTCGCCGCCGACGTGTGCTCCGACGAACCTCGACTGTCTCGGGGGGCACATATGCAAGGTAGCCGACAACTGCCTGTTTCCACAGGGGGTCAATGACGTTCTCCCTGGTCAATCAGGCGAACACCGGCCGACCGTACGG
Organism: Microtetraspora glauca; assembly: GCA_001570385.1. GTDB lineage: Bacteria > Actinomycetota > Actinomycetes > Streptosporangiales > Streptosporangiaceae > Microtetraspora > Microtetraspora glauca. The sequence goes on from BBYL01000026.1 coordinate 11,731, forward strand.
GAAACGCGGACCCCGCGTTTCCCACCGGCCACAGAAGTTATCCACAGGGCACAAACACGGCCTCACCTGGTGTGACTAATCTCACGCTGCTATGAGACCTCGTCTGAAGACCGCCCTGCGCCGCGTGGAAAGAGACGGCCGCACCCTCCAGTTCGGCGTCCACCCGGCACGCGCGACCGTCCTGACGGACCTGGAACCCGCCGTGCGCCGGCTCGTCGAGAGCCTCGACGGCACCCGCACGCTCGATGAGGCCGTGTCCGCGAGCGGCCTGGACGCCGGCGCCGCCCGCGAGGTGATCGCCCTGCTGGTACGGCACGGCCTGGTGGAGGACGCGTCCGCCCGGCCCGGCGAGCTCTCCGCGCTGTCCCGCGAGGAGCGCGAGCTGCTCCGTCCCGAGCGTGACCGGCTCTCCCTCACGTCCGCGGACGGCGGGCTCGCCGGGCTGCGGCGCAGGAGAGCGGCGCACGTCCGGGTGTACGGCGCGGGCAGGGTGGGCGCCCAGGTCGCCTCCCTGCTCGCCGCCTCCGGCGTCGGTCACCTCTGCGTCGTCGACGCCGGCACGGCCCGGCCCCAGGACGTGGCGCCCGGCGGGCTGGGGCGGCCGGAGGTGGGGACGAGTCGCGAGGAGGGCGCGGTCGAGGTCGCCCGGCGACTGGCCCCCGGCGTCAACGCCTGGACCGGCAGGACCGCCTCACACCCCGCCGACGGTGCCCGCCGTCCCGACCTGGTGATCCTCGCCCCGGTCGAGCCGCTCGACTCTCTTCTGGTGCGCGAGTTGCACGATGCCGGCATCCCGCACCTGCTCGTCAGCGCGTACGAGGGGTGCGGATGTGTCGGGCCGCTGGTGATCCCCGGAGTCACTCCGTGCCTGCGTTGCCGCGATCTGTTCCGGCGTGACCGGGACCCCTCCTGGCCCACCGTCCAGGCCCGGATCGGCGGCTTCCCCGCGGGAGAGATCGCGTGCGACGCCGCCCTCTCCGCGCTGGTCGCCGCACAGGCCGCGGGGCAGGCGCTCGCCTGGCTCGAAGGCGCGGCTGTGAGCAACGACACACTGGAGATAACACCCGACTGGGACTGGCGGCGGCGCGCCTACGACCGCCATCCGAGATGTCGTTGTAGTCGAAACCGTCGGAATTCGCTAACAATGGTCGCGTGAGTGACCTTCCGCGACGTGCAGTGACGCGCTCGGCGAAGCTGGCCGCCCTTCCCCTGGGGTTCGCCGGCCGGACCGCACTCGGCCTGGGGAAAAGGATCGGCGGCAAGTCCGCCGAGATCGTCGCCCAGGAGATCCAGCAGCGTACGGCAGAGCAAATCTTCAAGGTGCTCGGCGAGCTCAAGGGCGGCGCGATGAAGTTCGGCCAGGCGCTGTCCATCTTCGAGGCGGCCCTGCCCACGGAGATCGCCGGGCCGTACCGCGCGACGCTGACGAGGCTGCAGGACGCCGCTCCCGCGCTGCCCGCTCCGGTCGTCCACAAGGTCCTGGCGGAGCAGCTGGGCGACGACTGGCGGGAGAACTTCCTGGAGTTCGACGACGCGCCGACCGCGGCGGCCTCAATCGGTCAGGTCCACAGGGCGGTGTGGCACGACGGCCGTCCCGTGGCGGTGAAGATCCAGTACCCCGGCGCGGGCAAGGCGCTGCTGTCCGATTTCAACCAGCTGGCGCGGCTCGGGAAGCTCTTCGGGGCGCTGCTGCCCGGCCTGGACGTGAAGTCCGTGCTGAGCGAGCTGAGGGAGCGGGTGGCCGAGGAGCTCGACTACCTCAGCGAGGCCGAGGCGCAGCACGCGTTCGCCCAGGAGTTCCGCGACGATCCCGACTTCTTCGTACCGGACGTGATCGCCGCGAACGAGCAGATCCTGATCACGGAGTGGATGTCCGGCAGCGCGCTGTCCCGGATCATCACCGACGGCACCACCGAGGAGCGCGACCTCGCCGGGCTGCTGCTGGTCCGCTTCCTCTTCTGCTCTCCCGCGCGGGTCGGCATGTTGCACGCCGATCCGCACCCCGGCAACTTCCGGATGATGGAGGACGGGCGCCTGGGGGTGCTCGACTTCGGTGCCGTCAACCGGCTTCCTGACGGCTATCCCCGGATGTTCGGCACGCTGACCCGGATCTTCAACCAGGGCGACATGGAGGCGGTGGTCCAGGGGCTGCGCGACGAGGGGTTCATCCGGCCGCACATCGACGTCGACGTGGACGCTCTGCGGGCGTTCCTCGCCCCCTACGTCGAACCCACCCGGGTGGAGGAGTTCACCTTCAGCCGCGAATGGCTCCAGCGACAGGCGGCGGCCGTGGCCGACCTGCGGCCGGGCAACGTGGTGCGCCAGCTCAACCTTCCCCCGTCGTATGTGCTGATCCACCGTGTGCACGCGGCCGGTGTGGGCGTGTTGTGCCAGCTCGGCACGACCGCCAGGTTCCGCGACGAGGTGATCACCTGGGTCCCGGGCTTCTCCGACGAGGAGCCGGAGGAGGACACCGCCCTCACCGCCGTCTGACCTGGCGGGGTCTCCGGTCCCAGCCCGCCCTCCGGGAGGCCCTGACGCGCTCCGGTGCCAGCCCGCCCTCCGGAGGCCCTGGCGCGGTCCGGTCCGGTCCCGGCGCAAGATCTTCTGTCGCTTGACCTGGCCGGGCGCCGTACGGACGACGAAGGCCCGGGCCGACGAACGGCCCGGGCCTCGGTCATGTTCCGCCGTGCGCCGGGCGGCCGTCTCGGCCGCCCTTCGGTGACGCGGGCTCCCAGAGGTGGAGCGGTCAGGCGCGCGCGAGCGCCGCGAGCAGACGCCGGGAGGCGCGCTCGGCCTTGCGGCGCGCCCTCCGTACGTCCTGGATCCGACTGGCCAGTCGCTGCTCGGCGGCCTCCTGGTGGAGGCCGCGTATTCGCTCGTCGACCAGTTCTTGATGCATATACATGGCGGCGGTGGGGTTGATGCTCATCGGTTCTTCTCCTCTTTCAGGGGTAGTGCTGCGTGCGGTGGTGTTCAGGCTGCGACCGGAGTCTTGCGGGGGCGCCCGCGCGGCCGCTTCCGGGGGACGATGGCCCCCCGCAGGATGAGTTCGCCACCCCAGACGCCCCACGGCTCCTCGCGCTCCAGCGCGCGGGCCAGGCAGGCCTTCTGGATCGGGCAGCCTCCGCAGAGCGCCTTGGCGAACTCCACGTCCTCCGGAGACTCGGCGAACCACAGGTCGGGCTCGGTACGACAGGGGATTTCGGCTTCGATCAGGTCCATGACCGGGGCCGCCATCTGCGTCACCTCTTTGATTGGTTTCTTGGGCTGGTTTGTCCTCTGTGGTGGGCGGAACCTGGCGGGCAAAACAAGAAGGCCGCGGATCCTGTGTGCGGATCCGCGGCCTGAAGAGGAAGACCAGTCAGGTTGTGACTGGTTCTCTCCAGGCGTAACGCGAACCGCGCACTCCACCATTGGCGGTGTGGCTGGTCTGCTGAGCGCCCATCGGCCGCTCCGTGATGGACGGACGGTAGGCGGGGATGCCACGGCGCACGTCGGCGAGAACGCCGAAGGCAGCCGAACCGGGCAGAGCCTCGGCACGAGCGGCCTTGCCGCGCATCAGTGCGACTGGCGCGACATCGGCGGCCGGGCGTGCGGAAGCGAGCCACGGGGTGGCAAACATGATCGTGCTCTCCACAGGACTCACCTCCATTTGAATGCGATGGTCGGGCTGGGCCGCCCGACCGACTTTCATGACCCTAAATGCGAAACCGGGAACCCGGCAACCTATTTTCTACCTGCGATTTTCACGGTTTCGCGACACTGGCCGTCAGGCTAGCACCGACCTCGTACGCGGCCCGGGACCGCCCCTCGGGTCGGCGTGGCCGGGCGCGGTTTTCGGCCCGGCATGCGGCCGCTCCGGCGCTCGTCCGGATGCCTCCGGAGCCCTGGCACAGGACGCGCACGGGACGGGAGGGGCACTAACTGACGCGGATGAGGCACTCCTGGACCACCGACACCGCGAGCTGCCCTGACGACGTGTACATCTCTCCGCGGGCGAGACCGCGCGCGCCACCGGACCAGGGCGACTCCTGGGCGTACAGCAGCCAGTCGTCGGCGCGGAACGGCCGGTGGAACCACATGGCATGGTCCAAGGAGGCGCCGCTGACATTCGTCGCCCCCCACGCCATGCCGTGCGCGAGCAGGACGGTGTCGACGAGGGTGAAGTCGGAGGCGTAGGCGGCCAGCACCACGTGCAGCAGCGGGTCGTCGGGAAGCTCCGCGTCGTACCGGAACCAGGCGTTGTTCTCCGTGCTGACCAGGCTGGGGTCACGCTGCGCCTCCCACGGGAGGGCGCTGACATAGCGGAAGTCGACCGGCCGCGGCTTGGCGGCCCACTCGCGCCAGAGCGTGTCGTCGCCGAAAGCGGCGAGCATCCGGCTCTGGAACGTCGGCAGGCTTTCGGGGGCGGGCACATCGGGCATCGGCCGCGCCTGGTGCGCGACGCCGGGCTCGTCGACGTGGAACGAGGCCGACATGGTGAAGATCGCCTTGCCGTGCTGGATGGCGACGACCCGGCGCGTGGTGAAGGAGCGGCCGTCGCGCACGCGCTCGACGTTGTAGACGATCGGGATCGCCGGGTCACCGGGCCGGATGAAGTACGCGTGCAGCGAGTGGACCATGCGGTCCGGCGGCACCGTACGGCCCGCGGCCACCAGCGCCTGCGCCGCGACCTGCCCGCCGAAGACACGCTGGATGCGCTCCTCGGGGCTGCGGCCCCGGAAGATGTCCAGCTCGATCTGCTCAAGATCGAGAAGGTCGAGGAGCTCCTTGAGGGCGGAGTTCACAGCGAACCTCCCATTACTCGCCGGTCACCCCGGCGGCGGCACGGCACAGGTCGAGCACAGCGTCACCATACCGGTCCAGTTTGACCCGTCCTATCCCCGCTATCCGCAGGAGGTCGTCCTCGGAGACGGGCACCCGCTCGGCGATGGCCTGGAGCGTCACATCGGTGAAGACGACGTACGCCGGGACCTTCGCCTCCTTGGCGACGGAGGTGCGCCAGGACCTGAGGCTCTCCAGCAGCGCCTCGTCGTAGTCGGCCGGGCAGCCCACGCAGCGGCCCAGCTTCTGCTCCGCGGCCGTCGCGAGCGACTTGCCGCAGATCCGGCACTGGACGGGCAGCGCCGCCTTCCTCGCCGGGGAACGCCGCTCCACCGGCGGCGGGGTCGCCGTACGCGGGGACAGTCCTTCGAGGAACCGGGACGGCCGGCGTGACCTGCGGCCGCCCGGGGAGCGCGCCAGCGCCCAGGACAGGTGCAGGTGCTCGCGGGCCCGGGTCACGCCCACGTAGAGCAGCCGCCGCTCCTCCTCGACCTGCTCGGGAGTCTCGGCGTACACGATCGGGACCATGCCGTCGGTGAGCCCGACGAGGAAGACGGCGTCCCATTCGAGCCCCTTGGCGGCATGCAGCGAGGCGAGCGTCACTCCCTCGACCGGCGGCGCGTGCTGCTCCATCGCCCTGCGCTCCAACTCGGCGACGAAGGCCGGCAGGTTGGCGCCCTCGGCCGCCATGTCCTCGGCGAGATCGGCGAGGGCCTTGAGTGACTCCCATTTCTCCCTGGCCTTGCCGCCGCCGGGCGGCTCGGGCGTGAGACCGATGCCCGAGAGGATCGCGTGGACGCCCGGCGCGAGTGGCTCCTCGTCGTTCGCCGACCGGGCGGCCCCCCGCAGCAGGACCACCGCCTGCCGTACCTCGGGCCGCTCGAAGAACCGCTCGGCGCCGCGCAGCACGTACGGCACGCCTGACTCGGTGAACGCCTGCTCGTACGCCTCCGACTGGGCGTTGACCCGGAAGAGCACGGCGATCTCCCGGGTGGGGACGCCGTCGGCCATGAGCTTCTTGACGGTCAGCGCGACGCCGAGCGCCTCGGCCGGCTCGTCGTCGTACTCCGTGAACTCGGGCGCGGGCCCGTCGGGGCGCTGCGCGACCAGTTCGAGCCGGTGCGCCGAGCGCGCCATGACACGGTTGGCGAGCGTGACCACCTGCGGGGTGGAGCGGTAGTCGCGCACCAGCCTGATCACCTTGGCCGAGGGGTGCTCGACGGCGAAGTTCGTCAGGTAGTGCGGTGTCGCGCCGGTGAAGGAGTAGATGGTCTGGTTGGGATCGCCCACCACGCACAGGTCGTCCCGGCCGCCGAGCCAGGTGTCGAGCAGCAGCTTCTGCAGCGGGTTGACGTCCTGGAACTCGTCCACGACGAAGTAGCGGTACTGCTGGCGGATCTGGGCGGCGACCTCGCGGTGCTCGGTCATCACCGCGGCGGTCAGCTCCAGGATCGTCTCGAAGTCGATCAGGTTGCGGCGGCGGCGCAGGTCCTCGTACGCCTCGAAGAGCCGGGCCACCTCCTCGGGGGCGATCGGCGGGGTGCGCCGGGCCTTGAGCGCCGCGGCGGGGTAGTCCTCCGGCCCGATCTGGGTGACCTTGGCCCACTCGATCTCGCTCGCGACGTCGCGCAACTCGCCGCGGTCGGGGTTCCTCCTCGCCAGGCGGCACGCCTCGACCAGCAGTGGCAGCTTGGACTCCACGATCTGGGGCGTGTCCCCACCGATCACGCGCGGCCAGAAGTAGCTGAGCTGTCGCAGCGCCGCCGCGTGGAAGGTGCGCGCCTGCACGCCCGGCGCGCCGAGCCGGCGCAGCCGCTGCCTGAGCTCACCCGCCGCCCGTGTGGTGAACGTCACAGCCAGCACGCACTGCGGCTCGACCACCCCCGACGCCACGGCGTACGCGATGCGATGGGTGATGGCCCGGGTCTTGCCCGTACCTGCGCCGGCCAGCACGCACACCGGGCCGCGCACCGCCTCGGCGACGTCGCGCTGCTCGGGATCCAGTCCCGCGAGGACGTCCACGTAACGCTCCCAACATGCGATGCGGACGGATGAACTGGCATCATCCTTCCAGCAACTAACAGAGACAGCGTGGTTTCCCCACAGGGGGCGACCCTGGCTCCGGGGAGGAACGAGCGGTGCGAAGGACAGCGGTAGGTGTCGGATCCCTTGCCCTCGCTGCCGTTCTGCTCGCGCCGTCGGGTGCCGACGCCGCAGCGGACGACCCCACGCCGTCGCCCAGTCCCAGTCCGAGTCCCACGGCCACGGTAACCGCCACGCCGCTGTCCTCTGACACCACCGTCCGCACCTTCTCGTACGGCTCACACGCCCGGCAGCGGATGGACGTCTGGTGGCACTCCACGGGCGAGCGGCGCCCGGCGGTCTTCATCATCCACGGCGGATGGTGGTCGGGCGGCGACAAGAAGTACACGACCTCGATCAGCCGGAGCTACGCCCAGCTCGGCTATACCGTCATCACGATCAATTACCGGCTCTCCGGTGACGCCCCGTGGCCCGCGCAGCGAAGCGACGCGCTCGACGCGATCGCGACCGTGCGCAGGCACGCCGAGGTGTTCAACATGGATCCGGACCGCTACGTCGTGCTCGGTTTCTCCGCGGGCGGCCACATCGCCGCGGCGGTCGGCACGTACGGCAACGGCCTCCCGGGGCTGCGCGGCGTCGTGGGCGTCTCGCCCGTGATCTCGCCGCTGACCGCGTTCACCGACGGCGACGAGGGCGGGGACGCCTACCAGCGCAAGCTGCGCAAGGCCACGGTCGCCCTGGCGGGTGGATGCGGGCCGACCCAGTGCCCCAAGATCTGGTCGAGCATGGAGGTGGCGTTCCACGCGAGCGCGTCGGACGCCCCGATGCTGACCGTTCACTCCCTGGACGAGTTCGTGCCGCCGTACCAGAGCGAGCTGCTCAAGCAGGCGCTCGAGGAGGTCGGCGTGAAGATGACCATCCGGACGATGCCCGGCGCCCAGCACAGCGCGCCGCTCTACCGCGAGGTGGGCGTGGCCGAGGGCGTCCAGTCGTGGATCGCCGCGCGCCTGGCCAAGTGAGCCGCCCGAGCCGCACCTTCGAGCCGCATCTCTGATCCGCAGATCCGAGTCGAGGGTCGGGGGCCGCACGTCTGGGCCGCAGGTCCGAGTTCGCCGGGCAGTGTGATCTGACCGGCATGCCCCAGCGGGAACATGAGCAGTGGTCGTCCGTGTTGTCAATGACTGCTCATGTCACACGAAGGGACGAAGATGGCGCTCACTGTCTACACGACGAGCTGGTGCGGCCCCTGTAAGCGGCTGAAGGGCCAGCTCACCCGCGAGGGGATCACCTTCCAGGAAATCGACATCGAGCGGCATCCGGACGCCGCCGAGTTCGTGATGAGCGTGAACAACGGCAACCAGGTCGTCCCGACCGTGGTGGCGGACTGCCACACCATGACGAACCCCTCGGTGGCCGAGGTCCGGCGGCACCTCACCGGCGCCTGCTGACCCGCCGCCGAAACCGGCACGCCCGCACGATCCCGGAACCACGCCCGTAACGACCCTCGGAACCGGGGGGTCAGTGTCGATCCCGGAACCGACCGTCGTGTCGATCCCGGAACCGGACGTCGAACGGGTCAGTCGGTCTCGATCAGCGAGCCGTACCAGGTCTCGATGAGCCTGCGGGCGATCGAGACCTGGGGTGGCAGGCCCAGCTCCCCCGACCGCACGGCCGCGCTCAGTTCGTCCCTGGACCACCAGCGGGCCTCGGCGATCTCGTCGGCGTCCGGCCGGAGGTCGGTGGAGAGCGCCTGGGCGAAGAACCCCACCATGAGGCTGCGGGGGAACGGCCACGGCTGGCTGCCCATGTACCGCGGCGCGGCCGCGACGACGCCGACCTCTTCGAGGACCTCGCGCAGGACGGCCTGCTCCAGCGACTCGCCCGGCTCGACGAACCCGGCGAGCACCGACATCCGGCCCTCCGGCCACTGCGGCCCCCTGGCCAGCAGGACCCGGTCGGCCTCGTCGCGCACCAGCATGATCACCGCCGGGTCCACGCGGGGGAAGTGCTGGCTGCCGTCCTTGGGGCAGATCCGCATGTGGCCAGAGGCCGCGACGTCCGTACGGCTTCCGCAGCGCGGGCAGTGCTCGTGCCCGGCGTGCCACGCCTCCAGGGCGACGGCGTAGACGAACAACCCCGCGTCCCGGTCGTCGAGCAGCGCCCCCGCCCGGCGCAGGCCCATCGGATCGCCCGCCCGGCTCCCGGCGGTGAGCGGCGCCTTGACCGCGAAGTACGGCACGCCGGCGGCGTCCACGCCGAGCAGGTAACGCGGCCCTTCGGGAGCCTCGGCCGGTGACATCAGCGTCAGGCTCGCCTCGGCGCCGCTGCTCCGGATCAGGGTCTCGCCCTCGTGGACGAGAAGGACGCGGGTCGCGTCGTCGGCCCACACGCGCCGCAGCCAGTTCTCGTCGTTGCGCAGCGCGGCCGAGCGGTCGACGACCCCGCGCGACAGCAGCAGCGGACCCATGAGCACGTCAGTCGATTCCACTCGCCTATCTTTCCATTCGCCGCCAAAACGATCTCTCGAAGGCTAGGATGAACCGGGTTAGGTTAGCCTTACCTTCGGGGGTCACTGCGTGCGGCTGTACCTCACCTCGCTGAATCCGACCGACTCGGTCACCGGGGGGTTCCTACCCGCGGCCGAGGCTCTGGGCTGGGACGTCACGATCCTGACCGACCACCCCGGCGGATATCCCGGGTTCGAGACCATCGAGACGGACGTCCGTGACGTCCGAGCGGTGATCGACACCATCGCCCGGCACCACGCGCCCGGCGCCATCTTCTCCAACTCCGACCACATCCAGGCGGAGACCGCCCTCGCCGCCGCGTACTTCGGCCTCCCCGGCAAGGACTGGCGCGCCTGCGTCACCGCCAAGAACAAGGCGCTCACCCGCCACCGGCTCACGCCGCTCGAGACCGTCCGGTCCGTACGGCTGACGCCCGGGGGCGGCCTCCCCGACGCCGTGCCGTACCCGGCGGTGGTGAAGCCCGCCATGGGTGTCGCCAGCGAGGACGTCGTCCTGGCGAGGGACGCCGAGGAACTGGCCGACGCCGTCGCCGGGATCAGGACGCGGCGGCCCGGCGAGGTCCTGGTGGCCGAGGAGTACCTCGACGGCCCCCTCCACACCCTCGAAACGCTCGGCGACGGCCGCACCCTGACCGTACTGGGCGGATTCCGCACCACGCTCGGCCCGCTGCCGCACTTCGTCGAGGAGCGGCTCGACTGGGATCCGGAGCCTCCCCCCGGCGCGCGCGAGCACGTGCTGGCCGCGCTGGCCGCGCTGGGCGTGGGTTTCGGCGCGTGCCACACCGAATACGTCGTCACGCGGGATGGGCCGCGGATCATCGAGGTCAACTACCGCGTGATCGGCGACAACTGCGACTTCCTCCTCGCCGACCTGATCGGCGTGCCGCTGTTCGAATGGATACTCCGGGTGCACGCGGGCGAGCCGCTGCCCGAGCGGGGAGAGGCGACCGTCGCCGGGCACGGCGCGGTGGTGAGCCTCGTCGCCGACCGTTCCGGCGTGGTGGCCGCCGCGCCTCCGACGGGGGAGGGTCCGTGGGAGGGCCCGTGGGACGGACCTCGGGAACACGACGGAGTGCGCCTGTGGCATCGACCGCTGCGGCGGGTCGGCGAGCGCGTCGAGCTGACCCGCACCAACCGCGACTATCTCGGCCTGCTGCGCGCGGTCGGCCCGGACCGCGCGAGCGTCGACGCCGCCGTGGCCTCCTTCCGAGGCGGCCGGCCCTGGGTGATCGCATGAACGCGATACCCGGGCTCCACCCCGTGGGGCGGGAGCCGTACCTGGCGAGGAGGGTGCTGAACGCGCTGCTCCGCGAGGACTTCGCGGGGATGGCGTCCCGGCTGGAACACAGCAGGGACGGCGTGGCCCTCGTCCTCGCGTCCGGCCGGAGGGTACGGCTCGCGCCCGGCGGCCTGTTCCAGGACTTCTCCATCGCCCCCGGGGTGACGCTCACCCTGGCGGAGGTGCTGGAGACGCTGGAGGCGGTCGCCACGCCCGCCGACGCCCCGGGGGTCGCGGCCTTCGCCACCGAATGCCACGAGACCCTCGCCGCGCTGGAGCTCTACGACCGCCACGGGACGCAGGCGCCCGCCCGCGTACACGGCCCGATCCGGTACGAGGCGCTCGCGGCGGCCGTGGACCATCCCGTGTACCCGACCGCGCGCTGCCGCCTCGGCGTCCCGGCCGAGGGCCTGCTCGCGTACGCTCCGGAGTTCGCGCCCGCGTTCGACCTCCGCTGGGCCGCGGTTCCCCGGGACCGCGTCACGCTCTCCTCCGAAGCGGAAACCAGCCCTGGACTCTTCTTTCCCGGCATGGCCGAGGTGGGGCTCCCGGAACGGCTGGCGGACACGCACCGGCTCTTCCCCGTGCATCCGCTCGCGCTTCCCGTGGTCACCGGCATCGCCGGCGTCATCGTGGCGGGCCTGCCGTACCTCCGGGTCCGGCCCACGCTGTCGATGCGCACGGTCGTGGCCGGCGAACGGCTGCACCTCAAACTGCCGATCCCGACGAGCACGCTCGGGCTGCGGAACCGGCGGTCGATCAAGCCGGACACGCTGGGAGACGGCGCGCTCGCCGAGTCGCTGCTCCGCGAGGTGCTCTGCCGGGAGCCGGACCTGCCGGTGGTCCTCGCGGACGAGCAGCTCCACGGCCACGCGGGCCACGAGTACCTCGGCTGGATGATCCGCAGGCTGCCCCCCGGTGAGATCGTCCCCGTGGCGGCCCTGGCCGCGCCGGGTGTGCTGCCCGAGATCGCCGCCCGGTTCTACGCGGGTGACGTCCGGGCGCTCCTCCGCGACTACCTGGCCATCCTCTTCGCGTGGAACGTCCGGCTCTTCGCGCGGTACGGCATCGCGCTGGAGGCCCACCAGCAGAACCTGTCGCTGGTGTTCGCGGACGGGACCATGCGGCTGATGGTGAAGGACAACGACGGGCTCCTCGCCGCCCCGGACCGCCTGGGCTCGGCCGGGCTCGCCGTACCGGCCTTCGCCGACGAGCGGATGCTGACCGACGACCCGCACTCCCTCGCCGACGTGTTCGTGACGATCACGTTGCATCTGGCCGCCGCGGCGATCGTGTTCGGGGCGGTCGAGGACGCGTCCGGGCTGGTCCGTGACGCGCTCGACGACGCGCTCTCGGAGTTCGGCGAGCACCCGATGGCCCGTCTGCTGCGGGCCAGGACCCTGGACGCGGCCCGGCTGGTCGGCAAGTCCATGGTCACCGCCGCGACCCTGGTGGACAAGGAACGGTCGGGAGCCAGGGACGTCAACAAGTTCTACGGCACCAGCGGGCCGAACTACCTCCGCTTCCCGCGATGAGCGCCGTGCCCGCGGCGGAGAACCAGCCGCCCGCCTCAGAACGTCCATCCGCGGGAGAGAGTCGCCCGTTCGCGGGAGAAGGCCGCCCGTCCGTGGACGAGGGCCGTTCGACCGCCGGGGAGGACCGCCGCGCCGTCGCGGAGGCGGTGACGTTGGGCGCGCTGCTCCGTTGCTGCGTCCGCGAGGTGGCCGGGCCGCGCGGTCAGGTCTGGCCGGCCGGGCCGTACCTGCTGCTCCGGGTGGCCGGGACCCTGCTGCGCGCCCGAGTCCACGGCGGGATCGCACTGCGCTTCGACGGCCCGCCTGAGTGGCTCGCGGGCGGCGTGTGGCAGCCGCTCAGCTCCGAGATGCTGGTCAAGCTGGTCGAGCAGGAGCTCCCCGGCGGCAACGAGGAGTTCGCCGGGCAGGTGGCGAACAGCCGTGAGGCGGTCACGGCGCTGCTGCGCGCCCGCGAACGTGCCAGGCCCCCCGACGATCCGTGGCTCGCTTCGGAGCAGGCGCTGGTGGCGGGCCACCCCTTCCACCCCTCCCCCAAGGCACGCGCAGGTTCGGGCTGGCTGCGCTACGCGCCGGAGGCGCACGTGGAGTTCCCGCTCCGGCTGCTCGGCGTACGCGCCGACCTGGTGGCCGGGCGGGGCGACACCGGCGCGCTGGGCCTGCTCGGCTCCGCACCGCCGGGATACGTCCTGCTGCCCGCCCACCCGTGGCAGCTCGACCTTCTCGCCGACGAACTGCGCGGCCCGCTGTCCGACGGACGGCTCGTCGATCTGGGAGACGGCTCCCGGCCCGTGATCCCCACCTCGTCGGTCCGGACCGTGTACGACCCGGGCTCCGGGCTGTGCCTGAAGTTCAGCCTCGACGTGCGGATCACCAACTGCGTACGGAAGAACGCCTGGTATGAGCTGATCGGGGCGGTGGAGCTCAGCGAGCGGCTCGGCCCGGTGTTCGCGCGGCTCGCCGCGGACTTCCCGGGCACGCGGCGGCTGCCCGAGCCCGGCTACCGGTCGGCGGACCTCGGCGTCCGGTTACTCGAAGGGCTCGGCGTGATCCTCCGGCCGGGTCCGTGGGAGGTGTGCGGTCCGGGCGTCACCCCGGTCCTCGCCGGAGCGCTGGCCGCTGCCGTGCCGGGCACAGGGAACCACTCCGGAGCGCCGGCCGCTGCCGTGCCGGGCATGGGGAACCGCTCCGGGGCCCACACCGGGCGTTTTCAGGGAGGGCACCCGGGAACACCGGCCTCGGCTCCGTACGGCGCGGCCGACCCCCTGGCCTGGTGGCACGCCTATGTGGAACGCGTGGCGCCGCCGGTGCTCGACGCGTACTTCACGCACGGGGTCGTCCTCGAACCCCACCTGCAGAACGTGCTGCTCGGGGTCGATCACCACGGCTTCCCCGTTGAAGCCATATTTCGGGACATGGAGGGGACCAAGCTCGTCAGGGACCGGCACGACGTGTCGGGTCTGCCCCCCGCGGTGGCCTCGGCGATCACCTACGACGCCGAGCGCGGCTGGAACCGCGTCGTCTACTGCCTCCTGGTCAACCACCTCGCCGAGATCGCCGCCACCGTCGCCGACCACGCGGGCGGGGACACGCTGCCCCGGCTCTGGTCGATCACCAGGGACGTCATCGAGGCGTACGCCGCCGGGCACGGCTCGCCGCCCCTGCTGGCAGAGTTGCTCGCGGGCACGCCGCTGCCCGCCAAGGCCAACCTCGGCGTGCGCTGGGCCAGGGACGCCGACCGGTCCGCCGGATACGTCCCCGTGGCCAACCCCCTCGCCTGACGCCGGCGTTCGCCGGAGCCGCCGGACAGGGTCTCTTCACCCTGCGGTAGAGAGCCTTCTCCCGCCCTCCTTTCGAGCCGACCGGCACTGGAGCTGCCCGAGCCGTTCGGGATCAAGCTCGACACGTCACTGATCTTCGGCTGACTCCCGGGGGCACCCCGCCTCACGAATCCAGCTGGGGAATCCGGCGGATCAGGTCGGCCAGGCCCTCGGCGTCGAGCAGGTCGACCGGCCGCACGGTCTCGTTCGAGCGGACGTAGTGGAAGGCCGCCCCGACCTTCTCCAGCGGCACCCGGGCGAGCGACGCCCAGGCCAGACGGTACGCGGCGAGCTGGACGGCGGCGGTCCTGGCGGCCCTGCCCCGCGGGCGCTCACCGGTCTTCCAGTCGACCACCACATAGCCGTCGCCGTCGGTGAAGACCGCGTCCATGCGGCCACGGACCAGGCGATCCGCGATCATCGTCTCGAACGGAACCTCCAGGTCGAGCGGCTCCCGCCAGGCCCACACGCTTTCCTCGAACCGCGCCTGCAGCTCGGCGAGCTGGACGTCGGCGTCGGAAAGGTCATCGGACGCGCCGGGCAGCTCGAAGTCGTCGATCAGCCGCTGCTGCCCCCACCGGGACTCCAACCAGGCATGGAACGCGGTGCCCCGCCGAGCAAGGGGCGCCGGCTTCCTCGGCAGCGGACGCCGTACCTGCCGGGCCAGCGCCGACGGGTCCCCGGCCAGCGTGACGAGTGACGAGACCGAGAGCCGCGCGGGCAGATCGACGACCGCCGCCTCCCTACGCCGCTCGCGCTCCCTGAGCAGCAACTCGGTGTCACGTTCCCAGGCCCGCATCCGCTCGCCCCTGGCGGGCGTACGGTCGTCGACCCCTTCGAGCGCCCGTTCCATGGCCTCCTCGACCATGCGGGCGCCCTCCAGCACGGCGTCGCGTACGGACAGGGACGGCCAGGACGCCTCGGCGGGTTCGGCGAGCAGCGGGTTCTGCGCCGCGTCGCTCTCGTCCCAGTGCGTCACCGTGGCGCCCGCGTCGCGGATCTCGGTCAGGAAGTCGGAGGGTTCGAGCGGCTTCGACGAGGTGCCCCAGCGGTATCCCGACGCGATCAGCAGGTAGTGCGCCCGGGTCACGGCCACGTACGCGAGGCGGCGTTCCTCCAGCAGGTCACGGTCGCGGCAACGTTCGTCGAACTCGGCGATCGCGTCCTTGTCGAGGCCCGCGAGCTCCGGCAGGTCCGACACGTCGCCACGCAGCGGGTACGGCAGCTTGCGTGGGTTCTCCGTCCATCGAGAGTTGGTGACCGGTGTGGCGGGGAAGACGCTGCCTTTGGCCAGGCCGCCCTTCTGGGTGGTGATCTGCGACAGGCCGGGCACGACGACGACCGGCCACTCCAGGCCCTTGGACGCGTGGACGGTCATGAGCTTCACGCTGTTGGTCTCGCCGACCCGCCCGGCCTCAAGGCCGAACTCCTCGCTCTCCGCCGCCTTGAGGTAGGCGAGGAACGCGCCGAGCGTCGGGTCCTCCGCGTCGCCCGCGAACCGGGCCGCGGCGTCGAGGAACGCGTCGAGGTCGGCCCGTGCCGCCAGCGCGCTGCCGCCCCTGGCGGCCACCTCGACGTCCAGGCCGAGCCGCCGTTCGATCTCGATGATGAGGTCCGGCAGCGGCTGGCCCGCGCGGGCGCGCAACGATCTGAGCTCGCCCGCCAGGGCGGGCAGGCGGACCCGGGCCAGCGGCGAGAACGGCTCCAGCCACTCCGGCCGGTCGGGCAGTTCGTCGAGCGCGTCGATCAGGCTGCCACGCTCGCTCTCCAGGTCGGCCATCACCTGTTCCAGCGGGTCGTTCGCCCGCCTGCTCTCCTGGCTCAGCCGGCGGGCGAGGTCGCCGAGGACCTTCAGGTCGGCGGGGCCGATCCGCCAGCGTGGCCCCGCCAGCAGCCGCACGAGCGCGTCACCCGCCGTCGGGTCGTAGAGCGCGCGCAGCGTGGCCACGATGTCGGCCACCTCGGGGACGGTCAGCAGGCCGCCGAGCCCGACCACCTCGACGGGGATGCCCCGCGCTTCGAGGGCCCGGCGCAGGGCGGGGAACTGCGCTCGCTTGCGCGCCAGGATCGCCACGTCCCTGGCCTGCAGGGCGCGCCCCCGCTCGCCCTCGGCCCAGGGCAGGCCGTCGGGTGCCTGCTCCGCGCCGAGCGTCCTGGCGATGCCGTCCGCGATCCAGGCGGCCTCGTTCTCCGCGGTCTCGTGGAAAGCGCAGACGACCCGGCCGCGATCCACCCGGTTGGAGCCGGGCACGAGCACGGGCACGCTCCCGCGACGCCCGTCCCGCAGCGGGACCTGGATCTTGGCCGCCACGTCGAGCACCCGCTCGCCGTTGCGGAAGCTGACGGAGAGCTGACGGACCGGCGCGGGATCTCCCGCCGCCGTCGGGAAGTCCTCGGGGAACCGGGACAGGTTGCCCGCCGACGCGCCGCGCCAGCCGTAGATCGACTGGCACGGGTCGCCCACCGCCGTGACCGGGTGTCCACCGCCGTACAGGGCCCGAAGCAGGACGAGCTGGGCGTGGCTGGTGTCCTGGTACTCGTCCAGCAGCACGACCGAGAACCGTGACCGCTCCGACGCGCCCACCTCGGGGTGGTTCGCCGCGATCCGCGCGGCGAGGGCCATCTGGTCGCCGTAGTCGATGACCTCCCTGGCGCGTTTCACCCGTTCGTACGCCTCGGCCAGCGGCAGGAGCTGCTCGCGCACCGCCTGGGTCCGTACCGGCCGCTGCTGGGGCAGCGTGGCCTTCCCCGGCACGGCGGCGAGGCGTTCACGGAGCCACGCGCCCACCTCGCGGACGTCGCCCGGGCCGCGCAGATGCTCGGCCAACTCGCCCGCGAGCTCAAGGACCGCCGCGGTGACGCTCGGCGGCCCGAGGTCGACCAGGTCCATCGGGCCGTCGTACTGGCCGACGACACGCGCGGCCATCTGCCATGCCACGGCCGGCGTCATCAGCCGCATCGTCGGCTCCAGCCCCTCGCGGAGCGCGTGGTCGGTGACCAGCCGGGCGGCGTACGCGTGGTAGGTCGAGACGGTGGGTTCGGCGTCGAGCAGCTCGGCCGGGACCAGACCGGCCGAGGCGAGCCCGGCGAGGCGCCTGCGCACCCGGTCGGCCAGCTCCGCCGCGGCCTTGCGGGTGAAGGTCAGCCCGAGGATCTGCTCCGGCCGGACCAGGCCCGCCGCGACCAGCCAGACGACCCGGCCGGCCATGGTCTCGCTCTTGCCGGATCCCGCGCCGGCCACGACGACCATCGGCTCCAGGCCGGACTCGATCACGGCCGCCTGTTCGGGGGTGGGGGGAAGGATGCCGAGCTTCCCGGCGAGCTCGACCGGGCTCAGCACAGCTGACCTCCGCTGTCGTTGACCGGGCAGCAGATCTTCGCGGCGCAGGTGCGGCAGCCGTCGTTCACCTTGGCGACGAACACCTTCTCGGACATGCCGGCCGCGACGGTCGTGACCAGGTCCTCGGCCCAACCGGGATCCGCGTCCTCGCCGAGCGCTCCCTGCGCCTGCTCCTTGGCCTCGCCCTTGACACCCGCGGCCTTGCCCACCTGGACGAGCGCGGCCCCGCCCGGCTCGACCAGGCCGTGCCGCTTGAACGCGCCCAGCAGCGTGGCGAGCTGGTAGACCCCGAGCTGCGGGTGCCGGTCCAGCTCGCCGTCCTTGGGCTTGGTGCCGCCGGTCTTGATGTCGATGATGACGGCCCGGCCGTCCTTGTCCCGCTCGACCCGGTCCACCCGGCCCTTGATCTGTACGCCGGCGTCGGGCAGCGTCACCGTGAACGGCTCTTCCAGCGCGACGAGGTCGCGCTCGTTGTTCCTGTGCCACTGGAGGAACCGCTCGACCATCTGCTCGGCGACCTTGCGCTGCTTGCGGTTGAACCACACCCCGCCGAAGTCGAACTGCCCCCAGACCTCGTCCAGCCGCTTTCCGAGGTCCGGGTCGTCGCCCGTCGCGAGTACGGCTATCGCGTGGATGACCGTGCCGAGGCTCTGCGTCACGCTGGAGCTCCCGGCGCCCACGGCCGTCTCCAGGACCCACCGGAGTCCGCACTTGGTGAAGTTCTCCACCGCGGACGGCGAGACGCGGACGATGTCGTCCGGCCAGCCGAGCGGGCGGTCGTCGGACAGCGGGGTCAGCGCGTACCAGTCGTGCGGGCTCGCGCCCGGCACCCCGGCCCGGGCCAGCCGGGCGAGGTGCGTCGCGGCGCCCCGACGCAGCGCCTCCGGCTTCGTCGGGTCGCAGACGGCCGCGCGCAGGTCGGCGACGAGCGCGGGCATGCTGAGCCAACGCGCCTTGTCGTCCATGGTCACCGGCTCGGCGCCGCCGGGCAGCAGCTCGGACAGGAAGCGGGAGGGACGCTCGTCGGTGTCCTCGCCGCCGACCGCGGTCACGACCAGCCTGTGGCGCGCCCGCGTGGCCGCGACATAGAACAGCCGGCGCTCCTCGGCGAGCAGCTTGGAGGCGAGGGCGGCCGCGGCGGCGCCGGTGTCGAGCGCGGCCGTGTCCGGCGCCGTGCCTCCGGCCAGTTCGACGAGCGTCTCGATGCCGAGGACGGAACCGCGCAGCCGCAGGTCCGGCCACACGCCTTCCTGAACGCCGGGAACCACCACGACGTCCCATTCGAGGCCCTTGGACCGGTGGGCGGTCAGGATGCGTACGGCCTCGCCGTCCGGCGCCTGCTCCGCGAGCGAGTCGCCGGGGATCTCCTGCGAGATCAGGTCGTCGAGGAAGACCTCGGCGCCCGCCTTGGGCAGCCGGTCGACGAAGCGGGCGGCGTAGTCGAACAGGGCCACGACCCCGTCCAGGTCGCGGTCGGCCTGGGCTCCCCTGGATCCGCCGGACATGCTGGTCTCGGTCCATCGCTCGGCGAGCCCGCTGGCCTGCCAGATCGCCCACAGCACGGCCTCCGGCCCGTCTCGTACGGCGGAGCGCGCGATCTGGAGCAGCTTGGCGACACGCTCGGCGGGCGCGGCCACGTGCGGCTCCACCGGGATCAGCGTCTGAGGTTCACGGATCGCGGCCACGAGCAGCTCGTCCGAGGATCGGGGCTCGAACGGCAACGTCTGCTCGTCGGCGGCCTCGGCGTGCTCCTCCGCCCGCAGGGCGCGGCGCAGCCTCCGGACGCCGATCATGTCGGTGCCGCCCAGCGGGCCGGTGAGGAGTTCCTCGACGGTCGCCGCGTCGAGCGCGGGGGGCCGGACCGCGACCTTGAACAGGGTGATGAGGGGCCGTACCCCGGGCTCCTGGATGAGCGGCACCTCGTCGCCGCCGACGACGACCGGCACCCCCGCCGTGACCAGCGCGCGGCGCAGGACCGGGATCTGTCTGGCCGCGCTGCGCACGAGCACGGCCATCCGGGACCAGGGCACGCCGTCGAGCAGATGGGCCCGGCGCAGGGTGTCCGCGACGACGGCGGACTCCTGGCTGGCGCTGTCGGCGATCAGGACGCGCACGCCGCCCGGCTCCGCTCCGGTCACCGGCCGCAGGTCGCGATGGCCGGTGCGGGTGGCGGGAAGCCGCGCCGCGACCCGCCTGGACGCGTCGAGCAGTTCGGGGCCGCTGCGGCGGCAGACCCGCAGCGCGATGGCCGGCGCCTCGCGGCCGTCCAGGGTGCGGAATCGCTCCGGGAACCGGAGGATCGCCCGCACGTCCGCGCCACGGAACCCGTAGATGGACTGGTCGGGGTCGCCCACCGCGATCAGGTCGCGCCCGTCGCCCGCGAGTTGCTGGAGGACGAGTTCCTGCGCGGGGTCGGTGTCCTGGTATTCGTCCACGAACACGACGTCGTAGGCCGCGCGCTCGCGCCGCCGTACGTCGCCGTCGGTGAGCAGGCCGGCGGCCGCGCGAATCAGCTCGGCGTAGTCGAGCGAGGGCACCGGGTCGAGGTCGAACCGGTCCTGGTAGCGGTAGGAGAACAGCCCGGCGGCCTGCCAGTCCTCCCGCCCGTGCCGGCGTCCGAGCCGGATCAGCGCGTCGCCGTCCAGGCCGCGCTCCGCCGCCCGGGACAGGAAGTCGCGCAGTTCCTCGGCGAACCCGCGGGTGCCGAGCATCTCCCGCATCCGTGACGGCCAGTGCCGCGCGCCGTCCTCCAGTTCGCCGTGGAGCAGCCTGCGGACCTCCAGGAGCTGTTCCGGGCCGGTCAGCAGCCGGGGCGGCGGCTCGCCCGCCAGCACCGCCTCACGGCGCAGCAGCGCGTACGCGTAGCTGTGGAAGGTGAGGGCGAGTGGCGTCCTGGTCGTCCTGCGCATCCGGCCGGTGATGCGTTCCCGCAGCTCACCGGCGGCCTTGCGGCTGAAAGTGAGGACGAGGACGCGCTCGGGATCGACGCCGCGCCGTTCGATCCGGTCGACCACGGTCTCCACGATCGTGGTGGTCTTGCCCGTGCCCGGCCCGGCGAGGACGAGCAGCGGGCCGGACCCGTGCTCGACGACCGCGCGCTGGTGCTCGTCGAGAACGGGGGCAGCATGCCGCCCAACCGCCCCACGACGTACCAGCTGATAACTCATAACACGCCATTCCACCAGACCACGGGGACTGATCGTGCCCCGTTGGGCACAGGGTCAGGAGGAGAACACGTGATCGACGAGGCGGGCGGCGGCCTTGCCGTTGTCGTGCGGCGCGTAGGTGCGGACGAACGCGGCGTATCGGTCGGCGAGCTTCGCCGACACCGAGTCGATCGACCGCAGTGCCTCGACGACCTCCGGAGACGTCGCGAGCCGGAGTCCGGGCCGCTGCGACTCCAGGTCGAGGTAGAGATCGCGGGCCGAGCGGTAGCGGTCCAGGTCCGGCGTGAACAGCACGACCGGCCGCCCGCTCGCCACGAAGTCGAACATCGTCGAGGAATAGTCGGTGACCAGCACGTCCGCGATCAGGAGCAGGTCCGCGATGTCGGGATAGGTGGTCACGTCGATGGAGAACCCGTCCAGGGACGGCACGTGCGGGAACGCCTGCATCGCGTGACCGCGTACGAGGACGACGTGGTCGGCGCCGAGGGCGCGTCGCGCGTCGACGAGGTCCAGCTTCACCGAGGCGTTCCTGCGGTCGTAGTCGCGGAAGGTCGGCGCGTAGAGGACCACACGCTTACCCTCGGGGATGCCTATCCGGCGCCTGATCGCGGCGGCCGCGGGTTCGCGGTCCCCGGCCAGCACGTCGTTGCGCGGGTATCCGCTCTCGAGGATCTCTCCCTCGTAGCCGAACGCCTTGCGCATCACGGAGGAGGCCCAGGCGCTCTGCGAGACCAGGACGTCCCATCCGCGCACCTCGACGGCCTGGCGGTGCCAGACCGGCGGCCTCGGCTCGCGCCGCATGTGCGGCAGGTCGCGGCCGATGTGCTTGACGGGGGTGCCGTGCCAGGTCTGGACGCACACCTGGTCGTCACGGGTGCGGTACCACGGCGGCAGGAAGCCGTTGGACACGACGTATCTCGCGCGGGCCAGCGCCTCGTAGTGCTCCCGGCTGCCCTCCCTGACGACCTTGGGGACGATGTCCCCGCCGAGGCCGAGGTCGGCCGAGCCCGGCGGGACGAAGGCGCCGTCCCTGACGACCCAGATGTGCTCGCTGTCGTCGCCCCGGCGCAGCCGCTCCTCATAGATCGCCCGCGGGCTGTCGGAGTAGGACCTGCCGTCGTAGGAGACGTAGACCGCGGCCTCGCGCAGCGGCCGCGCCCGCTCCGCGGGGTAGAAGTTGCGGCTCAGCGCCCAAACTCCGGCCGCGCTGCGCTCGTCACCCGGCCGGTCCTCGGCCGCCACGAGCACGGGGACGTCGTAACGGGTCGCGACGAACCGGTAGACGCGGCCGTCGACGGTGCGCTGCTCCTCGTCCAGGGCGTCCAGCCCCGCGTGGTCGAAGCGGGTCGGGGCGATGGCGGGGCCGTGCTTGCCCGGCGGCGCGACCGACATGCTCCAGACGCCCTCGGCCAGCGGGACGGTGCTCCCGAACCTGGGCATCGCGCCGGGCGCGATCCGTACGGAGAACTCCTCGCCGTCACGCCGCAGGGGAACGCGGATGATCAGGCCGCCGCGGTGCCGCAACAGCAGGTCTCGCGGACCTGGATCGGGGTCGGGGTACGTACCGGTGAGGGTGAGCGCGTCGTCCTGCCACTCGGCCGAGGTGATCACGGGCAGGATCTTGTGCCCGGAGATGACCACCCGGTCACGCCGGTCGCCCTGGACGGTGATCTCACGGTCGCCGACGATGAGCCGGGTCTCCTCGCCGCCCTCCAGCATCACGGCCGCGGCGGGCTCTCCCTTGGGCTCGACCCACAACCGGCGCGCGTCGCGGTCCTTGAGCAGCGTCTGGACACCCAGCGCCAGCGTGAACTCGCTGCCGCCCTCGACCGGGGCGAACTCGGCGGCCATCCGGTGGCCGCCCACCCGGGCCTTGCCCCTGGCGACGGGATGCCCGGGGATGAAGCCGGTGAGCACGACGTTGTCGCCGTCCAGCCGGACGCGGGTCAGCTCGGCTCTCGTCGGCTGCAGGACCACCTGGAGCGACTTGTCGGACGTCCACACGGGGCGCACCCACCAGCGCGGCTTGACCTGCAGGCCGGCCGGGCGCTCGGTACGGCCGATGGCCGGGCCGCGGAGCGTGCCGGTCGCCCGGGCCATGCGGCTCCAGATCGCGATCTCGGCCCGCCAGGTGGTGGTGTCCTGAACCGTGTTGCGGCGGCGGAGCACCCGCTTGCCGCCGCGGACCACGGCCCGCAGGGCGGCCCGCCAGCGGAGCGAGAACGGGTGCAGTTCGGCGGTGAACCCCGCCCAGTCGTAGTTGCAGCCCGGCTCCTTGGCCGCGTGGGTGGCCTCCGGCCGGTAGACGCGGCGGGTCTTCAGCGTCACGCGCGGCAGCCAGCGGGGGCCCTTGAGCACGACGGTCGCGTGGTTGAAGCGGCGGCTGCGCACGGACAGGCCGGCGAGGTAGGCGTGGCCGGTGATGCGCAGCCGGCCGCCGACCCAGGAGATGTCGTCGATCTGCGTCACCGGGACGAGGTCGGCCCTGCGCAGCCGGAGCAGCTTGTCGTCCACCTCGACGGGCAGGTCGGCGTACCACCGGAACCCCTTGCGGACCCGCCGGGACGGCTCGGCCGCGGCGGCGGCCAGCTTGGCCAGCGCGTCGCTCTCGGCCAGTTCCTCGGGGTCACGGGTCTCGACCAGGTGGTATCCGGCCCGGCGGCCGACCGGAAGGTCCCGCTTGACCCTGGGGTCCACCTCGGCGAGATAGGGGCGCAGCACCGAGATCGCCTCGCGGCGGCGCGCGGCTCCGCGCTTGGCCGCCGCGTCCAGTCGCAGTCCGAGCGGTCCGGCGAGCGCCTCGCGATCGACGCCGCGGCGCTCCGCCGGCCCGAGGCCCGCCTCCCGGACCAGGGCGACCAGCGCCCCTATGGACTCACCCCGGTCATAAAGCTCCTGAACAGCCCGCAATCGGTCGGCGACGGTGTCGCTCGTGGGCGCGGGTGTCATAGGGGAGGCACCACCCTTCGGAGACCGGTGTTCTAGAAATGGTAAGCGGTCAGCGAGCGCGTCCGTCCCATCGAGCGCGTCTCATGTCAGCTCGGTCTCCCCGGAGCGGCGTGCCCTCCTCGCGCCACCGGGCAAGGCACTCGCTCTCGTGCCCCGCGGGCGGGGATCCGTCCGCCCTGGGCACACGCCACCACGGAACGCCGCCGCCCCAGTGGGACAGGACGCGTCCCACCTGCCGCGGCCCACCCTCCCCCAGGTATTCCGCGATGTCGCCGTACGGCATGACCTTGCCGGGTGGGATCCGCTCGACCACCTCGAGCACCCGCTCGGCGTAGCCGGTCAGGTGCTCCATTCGGCCGGCCCGGCGGCGATGATCTCTTCCAGCTTCCCGAACTCGTAGCTCGACGTGCCGTTGATCTGCTCGACGATGCCGTTCCTGATGCCGTACGCCTCGCCGTCCTCGCCGATGAGGCTGGCGCCCACGAGATCGGAGAGCCGGGCCAGCTGGGCCACATGCCAGTCGGACCCCGGCTGGCCGGACAGCCGGCCCGACCAGGTCGCCACCGGATGCACGGCGTCGCCGTGCCACGCGAGAACCTCGCCGGCCTCCTGCGACCCGCGCAGCTCGTATCCGGCCTCCGCCGAGATCACGCTCGCGAGTTCGGCGTAGGCGAGCGGTGACTCCCGCTCGACGCGCAGCTCGTACCCCATGAGCCGCGACCTTAGCGAACCTTTGCCCCCGCCTGTGCCCGATAGTGCCGAGATCGGCCATACCGCAGCCGAAACGCAGCCGAACGGCCATCAACACGTGATCACCGGCGGGTGAGCACCACGACCGCCGCGACGAAGGCGCCGACGCCGAGAAGGACGCCGATGCCGTAGATCCAGAGCCTAACGGGATCCGGTCCCGGGCGCGCGGGCCCCGGGGTGAGCCTGCCGTCACCGAAGTGCAGATCCTCCTCCACCGGCACCGTACGGGCGTACCCGCCCAACTCCCCCGCCCTGGCGAGCGCGGCCGCCGCGTCGACCACGCCGAAGCCGGTCTTCTTGTCGTATCCGGGCGCCCCGCGGCGCGAGGTGGTGATGAGGGCGCGGGTCACCAGTTCGGGCTTGAGGTCCGGGTAGCGCGCCTTGATGAGGGCGGCGACGCCGGCGACGATCGCGCTGGCCGGGCCGCTGCCCGTCCTGTGGCCGTGCCGGCCGTCCGGGAGGGCCACGGGCAGGTCCACGCCGGGCGCGGCGACGAGCACCGACAGGTTCGTGCTGGTGGGGGCGTCCTTCCCGGCCGCGGCCACGCCGACGACTCCCGGATATCCGGCGGGGAACCGCCAGTAGTCCCCGCCGTCGCCCACGCCCGAGACGATCACCACGCCCCGGGAGAGCGCGTACGAGATCGCGTCGCGGTCCATCCTGCCCACGGCATAGGAGCCCGTGGGGACGCTGATGACGCTCGCCCCGTTGTTCGCGGCGTGCCGGATCGCCCGGGCGAGCGGGCTGTCGATCGCGGCTCCCGGCTCCGCCTGCGGATCGACGAAGTCGCCGGGCAGAGTCTCGGAGATCACGGGGATGGACAGGATGCGCGCGCGTGGCGCGACGCCCCAGGCGCCGCCGCCGCTCCCGTCGCCGGCGATCAGGGACGCCGTGGCCGTGGCCTCCCCCGGGGACGACTTCGCCCGGCCGAAGACGGTGCCGGTCATGTCGGGGCCCTGCTCGACCCGCCCTTTCAGCTCGGACGCGCCGCCGTCCACCCGGCCGTCGAGGACGGCGACGATCACGCCCTCGCCCTTGGTGACCTTCCACGCCTTCTCGGCGTTGACGGCGTCGAGCACCACGCGGTCGCCGCTTGGCGCCGCCAGGGCCGGGGCAGCGGACACGACCGACAGGACGGGCAGGACCGACAGGACGGCGGCGCACCGCGCCGCGCGCCTCAGCACACGTTCCCCTGGGTGCAGCGTGGGACGTCGGGCGGCTCGGCCAGGGAACGCGCGATGCGCGCGGCGATCGACTGCGCGACCGGCCACATCTCGCTGTTCAACTGCTCCTCCGGGGACACCGAGTCACGGGTTCGACCGTCGGTGTACCCCACGGAGGAGAAGACGATGTACGGCCCGGCCCCCACCCAACCCGTACGCTGCCGCTGCGCCGCGCCGAAGAGGTCGGTCACCGTGTTCGGGAAGGCGACCGGCCGCACGCCGACCCGGTCGTCCTGCGGCAGCTTGGCGGAGGCGTCCACCCTGGTCTGCTCGTCGCGGAGCACCGCCACGCCGACCGTGACGGCGAAGGTCGCCGTCTGGTCCACGTACGTCGCCCGCAGCATGGTGACACAGCGGTATCTGCGCAGGACGGAGGCCACGGGCGCGTCGACCGCGCCAGTGCAGGCGCTCTCGGGCGCGATCCCCACCCGGCGGGCGAACTGCTGCGCGCGGCCCAGCCCGGCGTATTCGAGCTCCTCGGGGAAGACCATCCCGACCGGCCAGGCCCGCCATCGGCGGGCGACGTCCTCCTGGGCGTATCTGGCCCGCTCGGCGCCGGTCAGCGGGCGTGAGCGCGTCTCCCGCAGCACGCCGACCGCCCCGAGCAGAACGTTCACGGCGGCGACGGCGAGGACGACGCCCATGATGGCGACGTACGTCGAGCGGAGCCTGACGCCGCGCGCCAGCTCGGCCCGCGCCGCGGCCGCCTGGGCCGCCTCCGCCCTCCGCGCGGACGCGGGCCAGCGGTGCGCGCGGGGACGTTTCCCCGGCTGGTCGGGCGACATACCTCGATGCTACGTCTGAGGCTCCGTACGCCAAGGAGCAGGCGGAACCAGGGTGTCGTCGTCCTCACGCCTGGCCCGCCGTACGAGAAGGACCAGGACGACCAGGCCGGTGCCGGCACCGATGAGGCCGCCGATCGCGACGGCGGCGTAGACGACGATGGCCCGCTGGTCGCGCCGCACCACCGCCACCGGTTCGGGATCGCGCTCCTTCGCGCCGACCTTCCGGGAGGGGTCCTGCACGCCCGGTCCCGACGCCGTGGCCCGGTGCCGGGCGAGCGCCGCCGCCGTCGTCAGGGCCCGGTTCGCGTTGACCACACCGAATCCGGTGCCGGTGTTGTACCTGTTCCGGGTGGAAGCGGATGAGGTGAGTGCCTGCGCGACCAGGGCGGGTGACATCCGTGGATGGCGCGCCTTGATCAGCGCGGCGACGCCGGAGACCAGGGCGGTCGCCTGGGAGGTGCCGCGGCCCACCCAGTATTCGTCGCCCGGACCGGCGCCGAGGATGTCCACGCCGGGCGCGGCGACCATGACCGAGGAGTTCCGGTTGGAGAACGACGCCCGGCGCAGGGCGGGCGTGACCGCGGCCACCGAGATGACGCCGGGGATGGCCGCCGGATAGGAGTAGGGGGCGTCGCGCTTCCCCGCCCCCTCGTTGCCCGCCGCCGCGACCAGGACCACGCCCTTGGAGATGGCGTAACGGATGGCGTCCCGCTCCTCCTCGGTCGGCAGGTCCTTCGAGATCGACAGGTTGATCACGTCGGCGCCGCGGTCCACGGCGTACCTGATGCCCTTGGCGACCACGCCCTCGTAGCGCACATCGGAGTTGAACGTCCGGAAACCGGGTTCCTCGTCTTCGAGGATCACCCGCACGGAGAGGATCCTCGCGTCCGGCGCGACACCGATCACGCCGTCCTCGCGCCCGGGGCCGTGCCCGTGTCCCGCGATCAGGGACGCCATGTACGTGCCGTGCAGGCGGGTGGGGGCGACACCTCTGGGGTTCGCGCCCACCGTGAAGTCCTTGCCGATGACCACCGATCCGGCGAGGTCCCGGTGCCGGGGGTCCACTCCGGAGTCGAGGACGGCCACGGTGACGCCCTCGCCCTTGGTGTGGCGCCACGCCTCGGCGAGGTCCAGGGTCCGCAACACGGGGTGCTGGCTCGCCCGCACGTCGTCGGCGCGCGCCGTACCGGGAAGCAGGGCGACCGTGAGCGCGGCGAGCACGGCCAGGACGCGCGGCCTCAGCATCGCCACTCCTTCGCCTCGCAGTCGGGGGCGGCGGGCGCGGTGAGCGCCGTCGCGATCTGGGCGGCCAGATCGCCGGTGAAGGTGAAGATGGTGGGCCGCTGCTTGCCCACCCAGCGCGCCGGCCGCCCGTCCACCTGCCCGACCGTGGTCAGGATGACGTACGGCCCGGCCTGCCTGGCCGTACCGGCCTGGCGGCTGGCGGCGCTGAACCGGTCGGTCACGGTTCCGGGGAAGGCGAGGGCGCGCAGCCCCGGTGAGGGTTTCCCGCCCTTGGGGAACGCCGCCTCGGCGGCGGAGGCGGAGACGGAGTCGGGGAACGCGGCGACGCCGACGGTGATGACGATTCCCTGGAGGGCGTCGAGGTAGGTGGCGCGCAGGACCGCCCGGCATCCGGCGGCGCGGATCGGGGCGCGGAGGGGGGCGTCGACGGAGGCGGCACAGTCGGTACGTGAGGAGACGCCGACTCTTCTGGCCTTCTCGCGGCCGCCCTGCTCGCCGGTGTAACCGAGGGTCGCGGGGAAGATCCGGCCCGCGGGCCAGAGCTCCCAGCGGCGGGCCACCTCGGCGGCGGACGCCTGCCGCAGCTCTCCGGCGCTCGGGCCCCTGGTGAGCTCGCCGGCCGCCGCGCTCCCCGCGACTCCGGCGATGATCACGCAGATCACGGTGAGTGCGGACGCCACCATCAGCGCCGGCCACGTCCGTGTCCCACTCACGTCAGCGACCTTAACCCCACCCAGGCATAAATCCTTCAAAAAGACGAAACGACCACACCGCGGCCGCCGTCCTGATCATGAGGACGGCGGCCGGGCGAGTGGCCGTCAGTAGGTGGGAAGCGAGGGGTCGACCGTCTTGATCCAGCTGAGCACGCCGCCGCCGACGTGGACGGCGTCGGCGAAGCCGGCGTTCTTGAGGATCGCGAGGACCTCGGCCGACCGGGCGCCGGACTTGCAGTGCAGGACGATCTTCTTGTCCTGCGGCAGGCCCTCCAGAGCCGAGCCGTTGATGAACTCGCCCTTGGGGATCAGCACGGCGCCGGGGATGTTGACGATCTCGTACTCGTTCTGCTCGCGGACGTCGATCACGTAGATGTCGTCGCCGCGCTCCTTCATGTCCCTGAGCTCGGCCGCGGTGATCGTCGAGCCGAGAGCGGCCTCCTGGGCCTCGTCGGAGATGGTGCCGCAGAACGCCTCGTAGTCGATCAGCTCGGTGATCGTGGGGTTCTTGCCGCAGAGCGGGCACTCGGGGTCCTTGCGAACCTTGACGTCGCGGTACTTCATCTCCAGCGCGTCATAGATCATCAGACGGCCGACGAGCGGCTCGCCGATGCCGGTGATGACCTTGATGGCCTCGTTGACCTGGATGGAGCCGATCGACGCGCACAGCACGCCGAGGACGCCGCCCTCGGCGCAGGAGGGAACCATGCCGGGAGGCGGGGGCTCCGGGTAGAGGCAGCGGTAGCAGGGGCCGTGCTCGGCCCAGAACACGCTGGCCTGCCCGTCGAAGCGGTAGATGGATCCCCAGACGTACGGCTTGCCGAGCAGCACCGCGGCGTCGTTGACCATGTAACGGGTGGCGAAGTTGTCGGTGCCGTCCACGATCAGGTCGTAGCCGGAGAAGATGTCCATCACGTTGTCGGTGGTGAGGGCCACGTTGTGGATCACCACGTTGACGAGCGGGTTGATCTCGCGGACGCTCGCCGCGGCGGAGTCGGCCTTCAGGCGGCCCACGTCGGACTGCCCGTGGATGACCTGCCGCTGCAGGTTCGACTCGTCCACGACGTCGAAGTCGATGATGCCCAGCGTGCCGACGCCCGCCGCGGCGAGGTACAGCAGCGCCGGGGAACCCAGGCCACCGGCGCCCACACAGAGCACCTTGGCGTTCTTGAGCCGCTTCTGCCCGGCCATCCCGACGTCGGGGATGATCAGGTGGCGCGAATAACGGCGCACCTCGTCGACGGTCAGCTCTGCTGCCGGCTCTACCAGTGGTGGCAACGACACAGTCCCACTCCCATTTCAGGGGGTCATCACAAGCATCTAGTGACAACCTAGCCGGGGGCCTCCGGCATTCCCCAATCGAGAGGTCAACCGGCGTGGACGCGTGCCTCGGCGAGCAGGCGCCTGGCCTCGCGCGCCACGATCTCGGGAAACTCCATCTGGGCGACGTGCCCGGCGTGCCGGATGGTGACGAGACGCACATCGGGGAACGTCCGCCCGGCGCGCGTCGCCATCCGGGCGTCGACCAGCCGGTCACGCCGGCCGTGGATGACCAGCGTGGGCGCCGTCACCCGCGCGGCCTGCCGCCACAGGTTCTCCGGGCCGGTACGGAAGTACTCGCCGACGATGCCCCTGGCGGAGCCGACCAGCGCCTGGCCGGCGTGGGCCAGCGCGTCCCGCCGCCGCACTTCTTCGACCGCGAGCCTCAGGCGTTCGGGATGGACCCTGCGCAGGTCCGCGTAACACATGCCGAGGGTCGCCTGCACCCTGCGCTCGGCGGGGACCGTGCTCAGCCGCCGGACCGCCCATTCTCCGAGGCGCGGCGCCGCGGAGACGGCCACGCGGGCCGGGCCGTACCGGGGAAGCAGGTCGGGCAGCGCCGGTGACACCAGCACGAGCGACCTGACCAGCTCTGGCCGGGTGGCCGCGACGCGTACGGACACGGCGCCGCCGAGCGAGTTGCCGAACAGGTGGACCGGGCCGCCCAGGTGCTCGATGAGCGCGATGACCGCACGGGCGTGGCCGTCCACGGAGTAGTCCCCGTCCGCGGGCGCCGGCGAGTAACCCGCGCCGGGCAGGTCGAGCGCCCATCCGGTGACCTCGCCCGCCAACTCGCCCATCAGGTCGGTCCAGTTCGTCGCGGAGCCCGCCAGGCCGTGGACGAAGACCCCGGCCTCGGCCGGGCCACGGGGAGTGGACCGCACGTGGATCCGCGTGTTCCCCAGCTCGATCAGCTCGCCCGGCCAGTCCGGAATCGGCTCGACACCCACGCGACCTCCCCTGTTCGCCCGCCGTTCCGACGATGTTCCGACGATATCGCCACCTCCGGCCAGCACAGCCACAAACCGGACATAGAGGGACATTTTGCAGCATAACTAGCAATAAGAGTTCAACATCGTCAATAAAGCGACAAGCAAGGAGTAAAAGCGCACGATAGCCGTTTATCGGGCAGGCTACCCGGAAATCATGACAACCAGGATGGACCATTCACGGACTATCCAAGCCGTTTTCCAAAGTATTTGGGAAATGTCGAAAAACGGGGCAACCATCCTTTCAAGGGGGAAACACAATGCCCAAGCTCAAGAGTGTCATCGCGGGTCTCGCCGTCAGCACGGCGCTGACCGGTGGAGCCGTCGCGCTCGGTGCTGCGACCACCACCACCGCGGCGAACGCCGGCGTCGTCCAGGTCGGCTGCGGCGGCGGCTGCGGCGGCGGCTGGGGCGGTTGCGGCGGCGGCTGGGGCCGTGGCGGGCGTAACCACAACCGCAACTGGAACCGGAACCACAACCGCCAGCACCAGCGCAACCACCAGAACCAGCGTCAGGCGCAGCGCCAGAACGTGATCAACAACATCAGGATCGACCGCGGCCGGGGCTTCGACGACGAGTTCTAATCACGGAGGGCGCAGGCGAGGCGACGTGTACCGACGCTCTACCGGAATCTCGGTTCTCCGGAACGCGAGGTTCGGCGGGCGGCCGACACGCCAGAGCAAGGTGGATCACGTGAGTTCCTCACTGTGAGGTGAACGTGATCCTCTGCCCACGATGATGCGAGGGCTCCCGCGAGGGAAGATCGCGGGAGCCCTCACCACAGCGAATCGCGAAAAGGCCATCCGGTCGGCAGCGCTGCCGACCGGATGGCCTTTTCGCGTTTCGCGCGTATTCGTTTGGCGCTCCAGACCCGCCGCACTTCAGGCGCAGTGGCCGCCGCCTACCATCCGAGCCTACGAGGCCGTCGCCACTCCCAAGGGAGCAATACCCATCAATCTCGACAATTGCGACATCAGCGACATCTCACTACATAAGAAGCACTAATCGCTCAACGTCTCCAATAAAGTGACAAGCAGAGGGTAAAAGCCGCCGATCGCCGTTTATCTCTCGACGTGGCAGGAAATCAAAACGGCGCGAAGATGATCCGCATAAGGGTCATCCGCATATTCTCCGAATTCGGAGAGCTGCAGAGTGTCGGGGCAAATCAATTCCTTCCAAGGGAGAACAACAATGCCCAAGTTCAAGAACCTCGTCGGGCTACTCGCCCTCAGCACCGCGCTGACCGGCGGAGCGGTCGCCCTGGGCGCCGCTGCCACCACCACCACGGCGAGCGCCGCGGTCGTCCAGACCGGCGGCTGCGGCGGCGGCTGCGGCGGCGGCTGGGGCGGCCAGGGCCGCAACCGCAACCGCAACTGGAACCGCAACCACAACCGCAACCACCAGAACCAGCGCGAGCACCAGCGCGAGCACCAGACGCAGCGCCAGCACGTGATCAACAACATCCGGGTGGACCGGAACGACGACTTCGACGACGACCTGCCCGAGATCCTGTCCAACACGAACGAGCTCTAAAGAGCCGGACGTCGTCGGCGTCGAGGAATGATCCCGCGTGCCCGCGTTCCACCGGGCCCCGTACGCCTCAAAGCAGGAGGCGAGGGCGGTCACGGGGAGCGCGGGCACGCTAGATGAGGGACATCCCGCTCCCGGAGGAGAGGCGGAGCCCTGCCTGTGGCAGGGCTCCGCTGGGGGCGGCGACGTCCGCGGCCCTCGCCGAGAACGCGGCCCATCCGGCCGGCATCCCGCCGGCCGGATTTTTGTTATCACACCAACTCGGACATATCGCACAAATACCCGCGAATCGAAATTTATCAACTCAACATTAGTAATAGAGCGACAAGCTGCAACTAAGAGCAGTCAATTACTGTTTGCCGCTAGATACGGGAGGAAATCACAGACCCGCAGGAGTGATCAACGAGGTCACCCCGCCGTCCGCCGCAGCGACTCTGGAAATATCCGAGAAAGTCGAAACGGGGGGCGAACGGATTCCTTTCGAAGGAGAAACGCAATGCCCAAGTTCAACAGGCTCGCCGGGCTTCTCGCCGTCGGCGCCACTATGGCCGCCGGTGCGGTCGCGCTCGGCGCGGCGACCACCACCACGGCGAGCGCGTCCGTCATCCGGACCGGTGGCTGCGGCAACGGCGGCTGCGGCGGCAACGGCAGAGGCTGGAACCGCAACACGAACAACAAGCACCAGAGCCAGCACAACCAGCAGAACCAGCACCAGGAGCAGACCCAGTTCCTGATCAACGACGTCGTGGTCCCGGAGGACCGAAACCTCCCGCCGACCGCCACCACGACGTCCAGCAACAACGGCAGGGACATCCTTCGCGAATTCAGGGTCCTCGACTGAGCCCGGCCTCGGCACGTGGGCCGGACCGGGAAGCGGCCACTCGTCTTTCGGCCGGAGGCGCGATCCCACGCCCGGGACCCGTGGCGCCACACGTGGACGGGATGTCCGTTCCTCCTCCGAGAGGCGGACGCCGGTTTCTGGCGGCGGACGGCCGCTCTCGCGGTCGCGAGCCGTCACGACACCCAACTGAAAACGCACCGATCCGGCCGGCATCCCGCCGGCCGGATTTCTTTTTCACCCCGCCCATACGGGTTTCATCGACGGGGAACGCACGCGGATGACACGGAGTCGGATGCATCTCCGGACCTTCCGGCGGAAATCCACCCTGACCAAATCCGACATAAGGCACATCGGCCACAAATCACCTTCTATTGTCTCACTTCATTAATAGAGCGACAAGCAGAGACTAAGAGCGGCCAACCATCGTTTGCCGTCCGACATGGACGGAAACCAATGACAACGCAGAGGTGATCCACCACGGGTCATCCAGACATTCTCTTGAGAAGAACCTCGAGGATGTCGGAGTGTCGGCGCAAATCAATTCCTTTCAAGGGAGAAACGCAATGCCGAAGTTCAAGAACCTCATCGGGTTCCTCGCCCTCAGCACCGCGCTGACCGGCGGAGCCGTCGCGCTGGGCGCAGCGACCACCGCCACCACGGCGAGCGCCGCGGTCGTCCAGACCGGCGGCTGCGGCGGCGGCTGCGGCGGTAACTGGGGCGGCCAGGGCCGCAACCGCAACCGCAACTGGAACCGCAACCACAACCGCCTTCGCCAGCACCAGCGCGAGCACCAGCGCCAGCAGCAGCGCCAGCGTCAGCACGTGATCAACAACATCCGCATCCGCCAGCCGGAGCAGCGGCAGGAGCGCGAGCGCGAGCAGGGCCGCGACCTCCGCGACGTGCTGGCCGAGGACATCCTCGCCCAGCTCGTCCTGGCCCGCGGCGGCAACGGCGGCAACGGCGGCGCCATCGCCGGCAGCACCAACTCCAACGCCAACGGCGGCAACGGCGGCAACGGCAA
The DNA here is from genome assembly GCA_001570385.1 of Microtetraspora glauca. Classification (GTDB taxonomy): domain Bacteria; phylum Actinomycetota; class Actinomycetes; order Streptosporangiales; family Streptosporangiaceae; genus Microtetraspora; species Microtetraspora glauca. The sequence continues at coordinate 45,632 of BBYL01000026.1, forward strand.
CGCCGCCGGCGCGGCCAACCAGCAGTAAATAAGCGCATTCACCGACCATGAGACCAGCGAGCGACAAGCGCCAGGCCGGTCTCACCTTCCGAAAACCGGCGGCATGTGCCGCCGTCGCGCCTGAAGGCCGTCTCAACGCTTTCCGCGTTTCATGGGAACGCGGTTCTTCCTGCTCGATGTTCACGGAGAGCACGGGCAGGCCGGAAGGGACCACGCCGGTCCCAGGCGTTGAGAACGGGATCCGGCGCGAAAAGCGAGAGTGTCCGTAAGCGAAGCGCCTCGCTTTCCTCGCCGAAAAACATCACCCTGTCCGGCCCGCGCCATGCGAGCCGGACAGGATTTCAATTTTCTGGCCCTTTCGGCCGCGGACCATGACGCGCCGCGATCCGCTGATACGTGCGCATCGCCCGTACGTGATAGAGGCGCCCGGGAATCACACCATCATCCGCGCGGCAACAATCCGCCCACGCGGCACTCCCAATAGGACGAAAAGTACCGCCTAAGAAGCGTATGACCTCGTTTGCCGTCCCAAATTCCGGAAATCAAGACGATACGGAAATGACCCGCCTAGGGGCGTTCGTAATATTCTTCAGAGAAGATCTCGAAGATGTCAGAGCGCCACGAGGAACCCATTCCTTTCAGGAGAAACGCAATGCCCAAGTTCAAGAACCTCGTCGGGCTTCTCGCCATCAGCACCGCGATGACCGGCGGAGCCGTCGCGCTGGCCGCGGCGACCACCACCACCGCCGCGAACGCCAGCGTCGTCCAGGCCGGCGGTTTCGCCAGCTGGGGCGGGGGCGGCTGGGGTCGCGGCAACCGGAACCGTAACTGGAACCGGAACCACAACCGCAACCGTCAGCACCAGCGCGACGACCAGCGCCAGCACCAGAGGCAGCGCCAGCACGTGATCAACAACATCCGCATCCGCCAGCCGGAGCAGCGGCAGGAGCGCGAGCGCGAGGAGCGCGGCCTGCGGGCCGAGGACATCCTCGCCCAGCTCGTCCTGGCCCGCGGCGGCAACGGCGGCAACGGCGGCGCCATCGCCGGCAGCACCAACTCCAACGCCAACGGCGGCGCCGGCGGCAACGGCAACGCCGCGGGCGCGGCCGACCAGCAGTAAATAAGCGCATTCTCCGACCGTGAGACCACCGAGCGACAAGCGCCAGGCCGGTCTCATCTTCTGAAAACCGGCGGCAGCAGGCCGCCGCGGCATCCGAAAGCCGTTTCCACGGTCTCCGCGTCCCACCCGGGACGCGGTTCTTCCTGGCCGCGTTCACGAGGAACGCGAGGAGGCCGGAAGGCCGAAAGGTCCCGGGGGTCAGACCGGCTACGGCGCCGACAGCGAGGGCGCGACTCAGCCCCTCGCCGAAAAACACCACCCTGTCCGGCCCGCTTCGTGCGGGCCGGGCAGGGTTTTTCGCGTTCACCTCTTCTGTTACCCCAAGAAGAGGGGACAAAAGCCGCACAAATGCCCGCACTGACGTATGCGACGGAATCCCCTCGTGAACGGCCCCGCGCCATCGAGGGAAACATGTCGCGATCGACGCGCCCAATGAAATGAAAAGAGCTGGCTAAGACCGGAACGGTCGCGTTTGTCATCCCACTCATCTGGAAATCAAGACAATACGGAAATGCCACATCAAGGGCATCCGGGGCGTCTTCGGGGGATTTCGCGAAGATGTCAGAGCGTCAAGAGGAAACGATTCCTTTTCGGGGGAGAAACGCAATGCCCAAGTTCAAGAACCTCGTCGGGCTTCTCGCCATCAGCACCGCGATGACCGGCGGAGCCGTCGCGCTGGGCGCGGCGACCACCACCACCGCCGCGAACGCCGGCGTCGTCCAGGTCGGCTGCGGCGGCGGCGGCTGGGGCGGCGGCGGCTGGGGTCGCGGCAACCGCAACCGCAACCACAACCGCAACCACAACCGCAACCACCAGAACCAGCGCGAGCACCAGCGCGAAGAGCAGCGTCAGCGCCAGCACGTGATCAACAACATCCGCATCCGCCAGCCGGAGCAGCGGCGGGAGCGCGAGCGCGAGGAGCGCGGCCTGCGGGCCGAGGACATCCTCGCCCAGCTCGTTCTGGCCCGCGGCGGCAACGGCGGCAACGGCGGCAGCGTCACCAACAGCACCAACTCCAACGCCAACGGCGGCACCGGGGGCACCGGCAACGCCGCAGGCACCGCCAACCAGCAGTAAGTAGGCGCATCCACCAAACCGTGAGACCGCGAGCTATCGACGGATGATCGTCCCGCCCCGTTCACCTGTCGTCCGCATCGGAGGATGAATCCACGACACCGGCGCGGACAAGCGGGCCGGGTAAGGGGTGACAACCACCGGGACGCCCGAGGGCTCACCATTCCGGAAACACCGAGGCCCGTCCGGCCGGCGCCACGCCGATCGGACGGGCCTTTCCCCATCTACGGCGACACGGAACCGCGCCGGATTTCACTCGGCGCCGCGTTCATCGCGAAATTCCACCGGGCCGGAGAGATATCCCACATGTGCCCCGATCGACCGCACGACTCACCGGCGACCTTCCCCTCGCTACGCAGCAAATCCCTCATTGCGGACGTCGTCAACGAAACGGCAAGCACACCATAAAAGACCAATTCCATCGTTTACCACCTGGCCGGTCAGGCAATCAAGACATCACAGAGATGATCCACAAAGGACGATCTCTCGGGCATTGTCTGCGGCAATCCAGAGAATGCCCAAATGTGGAGGAAAATCAATTCCTTTCAAAGGAGAAGCGCAATGTCCATGCTGAAGAGCGCCATCGCGGGGCTGGTGATCAGCACCGCAATGACCGGCGGAGCCGTGGCCCTCGGCGCCACGACCACCGCGACCACGGCGAGCGCCGCCGTCGTCCAGACCGGCGGCTGCGGCTGCGGTAACTGGGGCGGCGCAGGTCGCAACCACAACCGCAACTGGAACCGCAACCACAACCGCAACCGCCAGCACCAGCGCGGGCACCAGCGGCAGCACCAGCGGCAGCGCCAGCACGTGATCAACAACATCACGATCCGTCTGCCCAGGGATGTTCGCGAAGAGCGCGCTGAGCCGACCGACGCGACCACCGCGGCGCCCCTCACGCCTGTCGCCGCCGGCTGAGCCGACCTCCGTCGGCCACCTCACCGTGATACCCGCTCATCCTGGACGGGAGGCACGCGGAGAGGCGCCACCACACGGACGAGGAACACGTCTGCTTCCTCGCCCACACGATGAGATTCATCATCCAGCGCAGAAAGGCGGACGCCACGGGTGAGATCCCGCGGGTCCTCGCCTTCCAACCCACTACGGCCATCCGGCCCGGTTGATCCGGCCGGATGGCCATCTCTTTTCCCGTCCGGACGTCACGCAGTTCGTTTTCCAGACGCGAACCCGTACCAGCCGGGGATCACGCGGCCCAGGGTCACGCCGCGCTGGATCACACGGCCCAGGGTCACACGGCCCCAGGCTCACGCGGAGCGGGATCACGCGGAGCGGCGTGCCCCGCGCTTGCGAGGCGCCTTCTCCTCTTCCTCGGCACTGGTGTCCGCCTTCTTCGCAGCCTTCCCAGCGCCCTTCCCTGCGGCCTTCCCGCCGTCCGCCCTCCTGGCCGGCGCGCGTCCCTCGCGTTCCTTCTTGGCGGCCTCGACGCTGGCGCGGAGCGCGGCCATCAGGTCGACGGCGGGCGCCTCCTCGGCGGGAGCCTCGGGGGCCACCACCTCCTTGCCGGCGATCTTCGCCTCGATGGTCGCCTGGAGCGCCTCGCGGTAGGTGTCCTTGTACTCCCCGGGATCGAAGTCCGCGACCATCGTCTCGATCAGGGACTCGGCCATCTTGAGCTCCTGCGGGCGGACGTCGATGTCCTCGTCGAGGAACGGGAACTCCGCCGTGCGCACCTCGTCCGGCCACAACATCGTCTCCAGCACGAACACGCCGTCACGGACGCGGAGCGTCGCCAGGGACTCGCGCTGACGCAACGCCACCTTCACGACCGCCACCTGGCCCGAGCGCTCCAGCGCGTCCCTCAGCAGCACGTACGGCTTCGCCCCCTGCGCCTCCGGCTCCAGGTAGTACGACTTGGCGAAGTAGATGGGGTCGATCTGCTCGGCGGGGCTGAACTGCAGTACGTCGATCCGGCGGGACGTGGTCAGCGGCAGGTCGGCGAAGTCCTCGTCGGTCAGCACCACCATGTCGCCGCTCGGCAGTTCGAAGCCCTTGGCGATGTCGGAGTAGGACACCTCTTGGCCGTCGGCCGTGCACACCCGCTTGTACTTGATGCGCCCGCCGTCCTCCCGGTGCACCTGGTGGAAGGCGACATCCTTCTGCTCCGTCGCGGAGTAGAGCTTCACGGGAATGGTGACCAGCCCGAACGATATGGCGCCCTTCCAGATGCTGCGCATAGCCACATTCTCGTCTCTTTGTTCGAACTACACCATCTCGGGATTCAAAGGACTTACCTGTTGGGCAGGTACCCACTATGGCGGTGCCCTATCGGCCGCCTCGGAGGTGCGCTTGTGACCAGGAAGGTACGGGTCCAGGTCGAGGGCAGGGAGCTGGTGCTGACCAACCTCGGCAAGACGCTCTACCCCGACGCCGGGTTCACCAAGGCCGAGGTCATCGACTACTACACCCGGATCGCCCCGGCCCTGCTCCCCCACCTGCGCGGCCGCCCGCTGACCGTCAAGCGCTACCCCGACGGCGTCGACGGCCAGTTCTTCTTCGAGAAGAACGTGCCCGGCCACACCCCCGACTGGGTCCGTACGGCCACCCTGCCCGCCCCCGGCAGCTCGAAGGGGCGAGAGAAGATCGAATTCGCGATCGTGGACGACCTGGCGACGCTCGTCTACTACGCCAACCTCGCCGCGTTGGAACTTCACGTCCCCATGTGGCGCGTCTCCGAGGAGGGAGACCCGCTGCCACCGGACACCCTGGTCTTCGACCTCGATCCCGGCGCCCCCGCGACGATCGTGGAGTGTTGCGAGGTGGCCCTCCTGCTCCGCGAGGTGCTCAAGGAGGACGGCCGCGAGGGATCACCCAAGACCAGCGGCAGCAAGGGCATGCAGCTCTACGTGCCGTGGAACGGCGACGAGGACACGAACGCGTACGCCCGCGAACTCGCTCGGCGGCTGGAGCGCGAGCACACGTTCGTCACCAGCGTGATGGCCAGGCGGGAACGGCCGGGGAAGGTGTTCATCGACTGGAGCCAGAACAACCCGGCGAAGACCACCGTCGCCCCCTACTCCCTGCGGGCCGGCAGCGTCCCGACCGTGTCGACCCCGCTTTCGTGGGCAGAGGTGGATGCCTGTACGGACCCGGGACAGCTCGTTTACACGGCACGAGACGTGCTGGACCGGGTCGAGCGGCATGGAGACCTGTTCCGGGCCTCCACCACTTAGCCGGTACGGCCCGTGGCCGTAGTGTTGGACCTGTCGCGGCGTCGACGGGGCCGGGAACGGAGGACGGCAGATGTCCGAGATGGACTCCCTCGGAGAGACACCTGAGGAGACCTTGTCCGAGGAGATCCCGCCTGAGGAGATCTCGAGCGAGACGCCGGAAGAGGACGCGGTCGAGGATCTCCAGCGGCTGAAGTCCGCGGAAGAACCCCGCTGGCCCGAGCAGGTGCCGATCGAGGCCGACGCCGCCGACGCCACCGATCAGGAACGCGTCGTCGAGCAGTACGGCGAAGAGGACTACCGCTGACCTGGTTACCCACACGTAGGATGGGCGAGTTCCCGCAACAAGGAGACGAGAGTGCCGTGACCGCTACCCCGGACGCCAAGCCCCGGGGCACCCGCCTGCCCCGTATGGCCCGCCGCCGTCAGCTCCTGAGCGCGGCGCAGGAAGTGTTCGTGGAGAACGGCTACCACGCGGCGGCCATGGACGAGATCGCCGAGCGGGCCGGTGTCAGCAAGCCGGTGCTCTACCAGCACTTCCCCGGCAAGCTCGAGCTCTACCTCGCCCTGCTCGATCTTCACGTCGACGACATGGTGACGAGGTGCCACGAGGCCCTCGCGTCCACCAGCGACAACAAGCAGCGGGTCCAGGCGGCGATCGGGGCGTTCTTCGACTTCGTGTCCAGCCAGGGTGAGGCGTTCCGGCTGGTCTTCGAGTCCGATCTGCGCAACGTCGCCCCGGTACGCCAGCGGATGGAGCGGTCCCTGCGGGAGAGCGCCGACGCGATCAGCCAGGTCATCCAGGAGGACACCGGCTGCTCCAGCGACGAGGCGCACCTGCTCGGGGTCGGCCTGGTCGGCATGGCCGAGGTCAGCGCGCGCTACTGGCTCAGCAGCCACGGTTCCATCCCCAAGGAGGCCGCCACCCAGCTGATGGCCCGCCTCGCCTGGCGCGGCATCAGCGGCTTCCCCCGGACCGGCTGAACGCGCGGGATTTCCTGTTCGCTTGACGCGATCAGAGGGCTCACCGCGCCGGAGGACGGCGACGATGGGGGTGAGGCGCTGCGTGACGCAGCCCTCTGGAAAGGGGAGCCCGATGGAAGTCAAGATCGCTGTTCGGTCGGTGCACCGCGAGCTCGTCGTGGAGACCGACATGTCGGCCGAGCAGATCGAGGAGGAGCTCCGCCAGGCTCTCGCCGCGGACAAGGGCGTCTTCTCGCTCACCGATACGAACGGGCGCCGAGTGGTCGTGCCCGTGTCCGCCCTCGGTTTCGTCGAGGTCGGCGAGGACGAGCAGCGCACGATCGGCTTCGGCGGGACACTCTAGGCCGGCCCTCCGAGTCGCGTCCCCCGTCGCGGCGCGGCGGGGGACGGTGGTCTCCTGCGCCGCTCGGATCAGCGCGGCCCGTACGCGCACCCGGGAGGACGGCGGACCACGGCCATGCGGTGCGCCTCGTCACGCCTGCGGCTGATGGTGGGACAGCCCGCGCTGCCCCTGCGCAACACAGCGCGTGTCGTCCAGCGGTTCGGCCCACATCTCGTCAAGGAACTGCCGTAGCGGCGCGAGGCGCTCATGCCTCGCACGCTACAACCGTTGGCGTCCTCACGCCGCTCGATCAGCGGACCGGCTGCCCTATCGGTACCGGCCCCGGCGGCTCCGGGATCGATGGCCAGAGGTCCGGTCCCACACGCTCGACGCGCCCAGTGATCACGGCCCCGGCGCTCACGGGCCCGGCGCTCACGGGCCCGGCGCTCACGGGCCCGGCGCTCACGGGCCCGGCGTGAGTCCCAGGGCGGACATCCGCTTCCCGTGCGCCTCCGTCAGGCGGGCGAAGAGCCGCCCGATCTCGGCCAGGTCCTCGCTTCCCGGCTCCACCAGCAGGACCGCCAGGTCGGGGCGGGCCGCCGCGAGCCGCTGCCCCTGGCTGAGCGCCTCGCCGACCATCCGGCGGGCCCACAACGCCAACCGGCCGCTCAGCCGCGGATCCTGCTCGATGGCCGCACGCACCCGATCCACGGTGAACGCGGACCGCACCTCGTCGGCCAGTACCTCCTCCACCAGCTCGGTGACGGAGGGGTCGGCGTGCCGGGCGGCCTCGCGGTAGAAGTCACCGGCGATCCCCGTGCCGACGTACGCCTTGACCAGGGCCTCGTACCAGTCGCTCGGCTTCGTCTGCTCGTGCCAGGCGTCGATGGCGTCGACGAACGGCGCCATGGCCTCCTCCGAGTCGACGCCGAGCGAGGCGAGCCGGTCGCGCAGCAGCCGGAAGTGCCCGTACTCGGCCGCGGCCACGTCACCGAGTGCGGCACGGTCGGTCAACGAAGGCGCGAGCAGCGCCGCGTCCTCGGCCAGCCGGAGGAACGCGGTGAGCTCCGCGTACGCGAGCACGCCGAGCAGGTCCACGACACCTGGAGGGGTTTCGTTCATGGGTGCAGCGTACGCGGGTCGTACGCGGGCCGGTTTCGCCCCACCCGACGCGCGCCCGGAGGAAACGATCACGCGAAAACACTTGACCGAACATCGGGAACACGGAGAAAACGGTTCCATGTTGTGGTATCGAGTAGACTGGTTCGCGAAAGTGCGACCGCACTGTATTGATCTGGGCCGTCCGGCTCCAGACCCCCAGTAACTGGATGCCGCGGTCGCTGATGACGCCGAGGGCGCCACATCCGTGAGAACACGGCCTGGGAGAGTTCCGGCCGATCTGGTTCCGGTGGGCCGCCTTCGCCAACGACTGAGGCAGGTCACACTGACGACGTTCCGAGCCCTGGGAGTCATCCCAGAGATCGCCGATGCGCTCGAGACCGAGGGCATCACTTCACCGTTCCCGATCCAAGAAATGGCGCTCCCGCTGGCACTCGCCGGGCAGGACGTCATCGGCCAGGCACGCACCGGCACCGGCAAGACCTACGCGTTCGGCGTCGCGATGCTGCAGCTCGTGGGCAAGCCGCGGAAGAACCGCAAGAAGCCGCGCGGCCTGGTCCTGGTCCCCACCCGAGAGCTCGCCCTGCAGGTCACGGAAGACCTCGTCCTCGCCGCGGGCAAGCTCGGCTCCCGAATCCTCACCGTGTACGGCGGCCGCGCCTACGAGCCGCAGATCGAGGCCCTCAAGAGCGGCGTCGACGTCATCGTGGGCACCCCCGGCCGGCTCCTCGACCTGGTCAAGCAGAAGCACCTCGACCTCGGCCAGATCACCATGCTCGTCATGGACGAGGCCGACCGCATGCTCGACCTGGGCTTCCTTCCCGACATCGAGCGCATCATCAAGCTGGTCCCGGAGAAGCGGCAGACCATGCTGTTCTCCGCCACGATGCCGGGCGAGATCGTCGCACTGTCGCGGCGCTATCTGAACCGCCCGATCCACGTCCGCGCGGAGAACAACGACGCCGAGGCCGAGGCGACCCCGCAGACCACGCAGTTCGTGTACCGCACGCACCGCATGGACAAGATCGAGATCGTGGCCCGGCTGCTGCAGAGCACCACGAGCGGCCTGACCATGATCTTCTGCGAGACCAAGCGCGCCTGCGACATGGTGGCGGAGCAGCTCGACGACAAGGGCTTCGCCGTCGCGGCCGTGCACGGAGACCTCGGTCAGGGCCAGCGCGAGCAGGCCCTGCGCGCGTTCCGCAACGGAAAGATCAACGTCCTCGTCGCCACCGACGTGGCGGCCCGCGGCATCGACATCGACGACGTCACCCACGTGGTCAACTACGACTGTCCGCAGGACGAGAAGACCTACGTCCACCGCATCGGCCGGACCGGCCGCGCCGGGCGCACCGGCGTCGCCGTGACGTTCGTCGAGTGGACCGAGCTCACCCGCTGGAAGGTCATCAACAACGCGCTCAGCCTCGACTTCGCCGAGCCGGTCGAGACCTACTCCAGCTCGCCGCACGTCTACACGGACCTGGGCATCCCCGAGGGCACCAAGGGCGTGCTGCCGCACGCCAGGAGGTCCCGCGCCGGTCTGGCCGCCGAGGAGATCGAGGATCTCGGCGAGACCGGGCGTACTCGCTCTCGCGGTCGCGGCGACCGGCCCGGACGGGAGGAGCGCCGTGAGCGCCCCGCCCGTACGCCGAGGGAGCGCCGCCGCACCCGCGGTGGCCGCAGCGCCGAGGCCGAGGCGGCGGTCGAGGCACGCGAGCCACAAGGGGCTCTCGAGGTCGAGCAGACCCGCGAGGTCGATCAGGTCCGCGAGGCCGAGCAGGTCCGCGAGGCCGAGCAGGTCCGCGAGGTCGACCAGGTCCGCAAGACCCGGAAGACCCGGAAGACGGCGGTCCCCGCCGCCGTCGAGGAGATCCGGCCCGTGCCCACGCCGCACGCCGAGCCCGAGCGCGACCTCGTGCCCGAGCGCGATCTCGTGCCTGAGCGCGATCTCGTGCCCGAGCCGCTGGCCGTACTCGAGCCCGAACCGCTGCCCCAGCCGAAGCCGCAGCCGGAGCGGATCATCCCGCCGAGCCCGTTCGTCGTGGTGTTCCGATCTCCCGACCTCGCGACGGAGGACGACATTCCCGCGCCCTCCGCGGCGACGGAGCGCGCGGCCCAGCGTCGCCGCCCAGCGCGGTCACGGCGAGGCGGATAGCCACGGGAGACAGACCGGTCCCCGGCCCGCCGGCCGGGGACGGGAGACCGCCATCCGGCAGTGGGTAAACCCTCTGTAGGAGGCATGGAGTTATGGGTCACAACCGGCAAAGTGCTGTTGGCGGTGTCGCCAACAGCATCGCTGGGTATCGTGGTGCCACGTGAGTACGCCGCGATTCCTGACGCTGCCCCCGGGTGTCACCACCCAGCAGATCGAGACGCCGGCGGGCACGTTCGCGGTCCTCTCGGCGGAGCCCGTCAGCGGTGTCCCCGAACGCTGGCCCGCCCTCCTCGTCCCGGGATTCACCGGCAGCAAGGAGGACTTCATCTCGGTCCTCCAGACTCTCGCCCAGGCCGGCCGCAGGGTCGTCGCGGTCGACATCCGCGGCCAGTACGAGACACCCGGGCCCGACGATCCCTCGGCGTACACCTGCGCGGCCCTGGGCGCCGACATCGACCTGGTCGCCCACGCCGTCGGCGGGGGCGAGCCCGTGCACCTGCTCGGACACTCCTTCGGCGGGCTGATCACCCGTGAGGCCGCCCTGGACGGCACCGCCAAGCTCGCGTCGTACACGCTGATGAGCTCGGGTCCCGCGGGGATCATCGGACCCCGCGAGAAGACGGGCCGGATCATGCTCACCGAGCTGCCGGAGTACGGCGTCGAGTACCTCTGGGCCAACCGGCTGGAGCCGGAGGCGCTCAGGGCGGGGGTTCCCGACGAGATCGTGTCCTTCCTGCGCAAGCGGCTGCTCGCCCACTCCCCCGCCGGGCTGCTCGCCATGGCGAGGGAGGTGCTCGACGCCCCCGACCGCGTGGACGAACTCGCCGAGAGCGGCCTCGCCATCCTCGTCCTGTACGGCGAGCACGACGACGGCTGGCCGCCCCTCCTGCAGGCCGAGATGGCCGACCGGCTCGACGCCGAATGCGTGGTCGTGCCCGGCGCCGCCCACTCCCCGGCCGTCGAGGCTCCCGAGACGACGGCCGCGGCGCTCACCCGGTTCTGGAACGCCGCGGAGAGCGAGATCCTGCACCACTCCTGACGGGCCCCGGGAGGGGCCCAGCAGGGCGTTCACCGGCCGGGGAGCACCCGACACGCCCCAGCAGGCCGTGCGCCCCAGGCCGTGCGCAGCAGGCCGTGACCTGCCAGGCACGACCTACCTTGTCAGGCGCCACCTAGTGGAGGCCGTCCCAGGGATTGCGCTCCTGTCCTGCCTGCAGGCCCTGCGGGCAGTGCCGCCGGAAGTCACACCACGAGCAGATCGGGCCGGGACTGGGCGGGAACAGCGCGTCGACCTCCGGCGGCACCGGGTCCGTGCTCGCCGTACGGGATCCGGAGGCGCCGGACCACGCGCGGTATGCCTCGTCGGCCTCGGACGCCTCCAGCGCGATCTCCTCGGCCCGGCGCAGATGCCGATCGAGCGACTCGTCGGTGTGCTCCCACTCGGCCACCGAACCCGTCGGCAGGTGGTGCAGCTCCACCTTGCGGCAGGTGCGGTGCATCACGCGCGACGACGCGATCGCGTACAGGGCCAGGGCCAGCGAGGAGCGCGCGTCGTCGCTGTCGAGCGCCCGGCGACCGGTCTTGTAGTCGACCACGACGAGCTCGTCGCCGCGCCGGTCGAGCCGGTCGATCCGCCCGGAGACCGCGATGACGGCGGTCCGGGTGGCCACCGTGCGCTCGACGCCGACCGGCTCGTCCGCTGGATCCAGTGCCGCGACATATCCGGACACCATCTCGCGGGCGCGATCACGCCACGTCGTGGACTGCTCCTGGTCGCGGAACCCCTCGGTGATCCACCCGGTGGTGAGGAGGGTCGCCGCCGTCATCGGCGTGCGCCGCTCGTACGGCTGCCGCCACCATCCGGCCAGCGCGTTGTGGACCGAGGCCCCCACGCTGTTGTGCGCCCAGGGAGGCCCCTTCTGCGGCGCCGGCCGGTCCAGGTAGGTGAAGCGGTAGCGGCGGCGGCAGTCGAGCCACGAGTTCAGCCGTGAGGGCGTGCACGCGTACAGCCGACGCGGCATGCCCTCGAATCCCAGCTGTTCCATGGGAGCGGCTACTCGTCGTCCAGCTTCAGCGTGATGCCGGAGGCGCCGGTGCCATCCACGAGGGGCGACTCCCGGTGCTGCTCGTCGCCTCCCGTGAGCGAGCCGGACAGCCAGCCGTCGAACTGGGGCTCCAGATCGCCGATCGTGGACTCCTCGCCGTGGGCGGGCAGCACGCGGGTGCCGTGCGGCAGCGTGAAGAGCCGCTCGCCGATGGCGGTGAGCTGGTCGGCCAGCGCGGGGTACTCCCCGCCGAGCCTGCCCGGACCGTCGGCCTGGAGGGACTTGCCGGTGAAGACCGCGCCGAGCGCCTCGCAGTAGAGCGAGACGCCGCCCTGGGTGATGCCGGGCGTGGTGAGCACCTCGAGCTCGACGTCGGCGACGGCGAACAGGCCCTCGTCCTCCATCTCGATGTCGGGCCAGGTCTCCTCCCAGGTCTGGCGCCACAGGCGCTTGTCCTTGGGATGCAGGGCGATGACGGCCTCGTCCCTGGCGGCCACCTCGATCGCGGCGCCGACGTGGTCGGGCAGCCCGTGCGTGCAGATGACGGCGAGGACCTCGCGCTCGCCCACCTTTTCGAGGATCTTGTCGGCGTCCCGCGCCGGGTCGACGACGATGACCTCCTCATCGTCACCCACGATCCACGTGTTGTTCTCAACCTTGTGCTCGGCGTCGTCGATCTCGACCACGCCGGAGGTCACCACTCGTTCGATACGCGCTGTCACGTCTCAGAACCCTACTAGCTCATGCCTCTCGTGGCTCGTCGTCGAGGCGAGGGGAGAAGGCACCGTACGGGAGGTCGAGTTCCTGGTCGTTGTCACGCAGGTCGCGCAGGGAGAGCTGGGCGAGCGGGATGAAACAGCCTACTTCGGCCGGCCAGGCGATCATCCACAACCAGTTGCCGAGGGCTTCCCCCACGTACACGGCGCGGTCGGGCGGTACCCCCTTGAGGAGGCACCACAGCGCGCCGGGATGCCCGCGTACCTCGATCTTCGCGTGTGGCGGGCCGGCGTCGAACTCACCTCCCGGGTCGGGCCCGTCAAGCCCGGCATAGGCCGCGCCGAGGCCCACACCGGGCTCCTCGGCGACGATCAGCAGGTCGGCGGGGCCGTGCGTGACCGAAGGGCCGGAGAGGGCGACCACGCTGGCCCGGCCGCCGGTGCGGTCGTCTCCCACCTCGGCGAACCCGGTGACGAGCCAGCCCGTGGGCAGCGGCCACGGCAACCACACGGGGACCAGTGACGCCTGCCTGAGCGCGTCGAGCGCGGCCCGTGAGGGCCGATGGGGCGGCTGGAGCGGGAGCACGTCGCCGTGCAAGTCGCAGCGCCAGGAGCTGTTCCAGACGCTCGGCTCATGCAGCGGCCCGAAGCACCGCGGACAGGAAGGCGCGGCTCTCACAACTACCCACGGTGCTTCCGTGAACCACTGGCGTCAAGGACCTCTGGGTTATCCGGTCGTAATGTTCTGTATGTGGTGAGATGCGTGGGAGCGATCGTCCTGGACCCGGCCGGACGGATACTGCTGGTCCGCAGGGGCCATCCGCCCGGTGAGGGCCTGTGGTCCCTCCCCGGCGGCAGGGTCGAACCCGGCGAGACCGACGCCGAGGCGCTGCGGCGCGAGCTGCGCGAGGAGACCGGCCTCGACGGCACGGTGGGCTCCCTGGCCGGAACCGTACGGCGTCCCGGGCCGGCGGGTGTGACCTACGAGATCCACGACTATCTGGTGGCCGCCTCGGACGGCCGCATGTCGCCCGGCGACGACGCCGCCGACGCCCGGTGGTGCGATCTCGCCGAGCTGGTACGGCTTCCGCTGACCGACGGCCTGATGGAGGCACTCGTCTCCTGGAAGGTCATCGGTCCTCCGACGACGTGAACGTGCTCCGCCAGATCGTCAGGTGGTCCTCCGTGTAGGTCGCCGACCGGCCGGTGGCGACGACCCGGTTCCCCGAGACCGCGACCGATCCGAGCCACTGCGCCCCGGCACCGCCGAGGCCGTCCCCGGTGAGCGTGTGGCGGGTCCAGTCCAGGCCGTCGCCGGAGATCCAGACCGTGCTGTCCCCCTCGCCGGCCGGGCCGTGCGCCCCCACCGCGACCACTCCTTGGTCCGCCGCCACCAGGTCGAGCACGGCGGCCGCCCCCTCCACCGGCAGCCACGCGTACTCCCAGTGGGACCCGTTGTCCGACGAGACCGCGGCGAAGGGACGGCCGCCGTCGGCGACGCCGACCGCGATCACCTCGTTCCCCCGCGCCACGACGTGGCGCAGCCCCGCCGAGCGGGTGTCGTCGGGCAGCACCCGGCCTCTGGCCGTCCACTCGACCCCGTCCGAGGACACCCAGACGACGCCCGTCTCCCGGTCGGCGGTGCCGGAGCCTCCGACGGCCATGAACCCGGACGACGTGGCCGTGACGTCCGCGATGCGCACACCCGCGCCCCCGGTCGGCATGGCGCCCTGGGCCGCCCGCGTGAACCGCTTGAGATCGGGGCTGAACCACAGGGCGGGAAGCACTCCCGTCGCGCCGCGGTCCTCGCCCGCGACGACGTACCCCTTGGGCCCGGCCGCGACCGCGTTCGGCGCCAGGAGGAAGTGGCCCGCCGGCACGTCGAGGGCCGGGCCGGGCTTCCAGGTTCTGCCGTCGGCCGAGGTGACCAGGAGGGGCCGGGTGACCGCCGGGTCGGAGGTGGTGGTGCCGACGGCCAGCCATCCCTTCCGCCCGTGGGCGACCGCGCTCAGCGCCTGGCGTCCCGAACCACCGAGCAGATCGGGGTAGGTGAGGCTCTTCCAGTTGGCGCCGTTGTTGCCGCTGGTCCAGATGCCGGCGTCGCCGCCGCCGGAGCCGACGGCGACGAACAGGCCGCCCGCCGCCGCGAGGTTGGTCGTCTCCCTGGCCAGCCGCGTCAGCCCCGCGATCTCCCCGGGGGGTACGGCCTTCGCCTGCTTGCCCTTTCTCGCCGTCATGAGCACGGGCAGGTTCTCCACGTCTCCGGGCCCGCGCTTGTCCCCGCCCGCGACGAGCACGCCCTCGTCGGTGATGGTGAGCCCGCGCAGCGTCCCGGGGATCTCGCCGAGGTCGGCGCTCTTGGTCCACTTGCGCCCGTCGGCGCTGGTGTAGAGGGCGTACCGCTCCCAGGCCGACTCCGTCACCGCCGCGATCCCCGCCGCGGACGAGGCCAGGCCCCGCACGCCCGCGCCTTCGGGGCCGAGCTTCCCGATGGTGCCGCACTGCTCCCATTTGGCGCCGTCGCCCGAGCAGAAGACCCGTACCTCGCCCGCAGCCGACCGCTGTCGCGTCGGGACCAGCACGAAGCCCTTGCCCGTGGCCGCCAGGGCTCCCGGCTCCGGCCGTACGTCCGCGAGGGCGACGGCCGTACGGAGCCAGGACCTGCCTCCGTCGGCCGAGCGGAGCACCACCGAGGCGGAGTCGCCCTCGCCGGGGTCGGCCAAGGCGACGACCTGGTCGCCGCGCGCGGCGACGGCGCGCATGCCGCGCACCTTGTCGGGAGTGCCGATCTGGCCGGTGTCCACGCGGGTCCATCCCCGCCCGTCGGGCGACACCCAGGCCACCGGGCCGGCCGTACCGTCCCGGAGGGTCGCGGTGCCCACGGCCACGAAGCCGGTGGCGGTCCTGGCCAGGTCGGTGATCCGATCCTGGCTCCAGAACGCGGTCAACCGGCCGGGATCCACCGCGGTCCAGGTCTTGCCGTCGGAGGAGACCCACATGCCGCGCGCCGCCGGTCCCGCGGACCCGGGCGCGTCCGTACCCGCGGCGAGCCAGTGTCCGCCGCCGCCCACGACCCGGCCCACCGCTCCGCCGACGATGTCGTAACCGGCCGGGCCGACGACCCGCCCCAGCTCCCACTTCCCGCCGCCGTCCGTGGAGACGAGGAAGAGTGGTCGCGGCACCGGGCCGCTGATGTCGCTGCCCACGGCCACGACCGTGGAGTCCGCCGACGTGACCGCGTTGAGCACCTGGCTGGAGCCGTTGCCGGGCAGGCCGGGGGCCGGGAACGCCGTGTCCCCTGACTGGCCGTCGCCCGACGCGAGAAGCAGGCCGCCCGCCGACGGTCCCGACACCCATCGGGCGACACCGAACGCGGCCGCGAGCAGCAGGGCGAACGCCAGGACCGGTGCGACGTACCTGCGGACGCGGAACGGGCGCTTGGGCTCGCTCCGCCGCCGGTGGTGATGGTGCCGGCCGCCGCCGGCGCGGGGTGGGCCGGTGGCCACGAGCACGTCAGGACGGGCCGGGCGCCCTCCGGGCGGGGCGCCGATCCTCCGCACCGGCTCGGGCTGCGCCGGTTGCTCCGGGTGTGGCTGTTGCTCCTGTCCGGTGTGTCCGGTGTGTCCGGTGTGTCCGGTCTCCCGCTCCCGTATGGGCTCGGCCGGTTCCTGGGGGGTGGCACGGCCGGAGGCGACGAGCTTGTCCGGCCGGTCGACCAGGCGCCGGGGCCTGGCGGGCGTGTCGGGAGTGTCGGGCTCGTCGGAGTACGGACGCCGCCCGGTGCGGCGCGGCGGGGGCGTCTCATCGGGTACGGGGGCACCGAACGGAGGCAGCGCCCATGGCGAGGAGCCCTGTGGAGGGCCCTCAGGGATGGGCGGGATCGCCGGTGGCGTCGCCGGGTGTTCCTCATCGCGTGAAGGGGGGTCCGAATTCACGCTCCGTGCCTCCACTAGAACGGCGAAGCGGACGCGAGCATGTTGATACCCGGTCTCCGGCTGGCGATCACCTCTAAAGACCAACACAGCGAACGCCGCGCTGACCATACCTCTCTAGTGAGATTTATCGGGACAGAGTCTGAATTGATCGTCTTTGGGCGATTATCACGACGGCGACGGTGAAGACGGCGAACTGCACGACCGTGCCGACGATCGACTGCCAGGGCACCGAGCCCTGCTGCAGCGCGTTCTGGAGGCCGCCCGCGGCGGCGGTCATGCCGAAGGCGAACACGTTGTTGACGGAGTGCAACGCGATGGGCGCCTCCAGGCCCCCGGTGCGGATCGCCAGCCACCCCATGAGCACACCGAACCCGAAGACGTAAGCGATGCCCCAGTCGGTGTAGCCGTGCAGCGAGGCGAAGGCGACCGCGCCGACGACGATGCCGGGCACCGGGTTGCGCAGGTAGGCCCCGAACGCCTGGAGGATCCAGCCGCGGAACACGTACTCCTCGGCCGCCGCCTGGAACGGCACCAGCACCAGGATGACGATCAATGGAGCCAGGAAGCGGTCCCAGCCCACCCACATGAACCCGGTCGACACGCCGGTCGCGAGGAACGTCAGCTGCTGCGCGATCTCACCGAGGATCACGGCGACCAGCGCGATGGGGACGCACGACAACAGCCAGCCCCAGCGCAGCCGCCCGGCGACCGACGAGAGCGTGCCCGGCCTCCGCCGCTGCACCGCCCAGGCCGCCCCGGCCACCAGGGGGATCGCCAGGGCGATCAGGCCGAGATTGAACCCGAGCGTCAGCAGCGGGTCCGCGAAGATCTGGGTGCCCTGCAGCACCATCGGAACGCCCGCCAGGATCGACACCAGCCAGGCGGCGATCCCGGCCACCACCGACACCACGAGGTATCCGGCGACGATGGCGAGCGTCCCGACGATCGGCCGCCACCAGCGATGCAGTGCCGTACGGGCGAGCCGGTCGTAGCGGGTGCCCGGTGACGGACCGATGGCCCAGGGAGCCGGGGGCGGCGGAGGCGCCCACTGGTACGGCGCGGCCGGATAGTGCTGCCCCGGACCCCACGGCCCCGGACCCCACGGCCCCGGACCCCACGGCCCCGGGCCCTGTCCCCCCGGACCCCACGGCCCCGGACCCCACTGTGCCGGGCCGTGCTCCCCCGGCCCCCATTGACCTGGGCCCTCGTGCCCTGGACCGGGTGCTCCGGGCCTCTGCTGCCCGGGGCCGGGTTGTCCCGGGCCCTGCTGCGGGGGCGGTCCCTGCGGAGGCTGGTCCGCGGGTGGTCCCCCCTGCGCGTTCGGGTCACCCTGGGAGGGCGGTTTCCATTCGGCGGCCGGGTTCCACTGCGGGTCGGTCATTACTCCATTGTCGGCCGTTCGAAGGTCCGAGCCCTCGCCAGACCCGCGGCACGCCCCTTGGCCGCCACCACGAGGGCCATCTTGCGGGACGCCTCGTCGATCATCTCGTCGCCCAGCATGACCGCCCCGCGCCGCTCCACGGTCGTGTAGTAGTCGTACGCCTCAAGGATCAACTCGGCGTGGTCGTAGTCCTCCTGCGACGGTGAGAAGACCTCGTTGCCCGCCTCCACCTGGGAGGGGTGCAGCACCCACTTGCCGTCGAAGCCCAGCGCGGCCGCCCTTCCGGCCACGCGGCGGAAGCCGTCCACATCCTTGATCTGCAGGTACGGCCCGTCGATGGCCTGCAGGTCGTTGGCCCGGGCGGCCATCAGGATCCGCATGAGGATGTAGTGGTAGGCGTCGCCCTCGCCGTACCCGGGGGGCTGCTCACCCACGACCAGGGTCTTCATCCCGATGGACGCCATGAAGTCCGCGGGGCCGAACACCAGCGTCTCCAGCCGGTCGGACGCGACGGCGATGGCGTCCACGTTGACGAGACCGCGGGCGCTCTCGATCTGCGCCTCGATGCCGATCCGGGGCAGCCCGTGCGCCTTCTCGATCTGGGTGAGCAGCGTGTCGAGCCAGACCACGTGCGAGGCGTCCTCGACCTTGGGCAGCATGACGCAGTCGAGGCGATCGCCCGCACCCTCGACGACGTCGATGACGTCGCGGTAGGTCCACTGCGTGGTCAGGTCGTTGACCCTGACGACGATCGTCTTCCCGGTCCAGTCGCCGTCGCGCAGCGCGGCGACCACGTTCTCGCGCGCCTTCTCCTTCGCGGCGGGCGCGACGGAGTCCTCCAGGTCGAGGAAGACCTCGTCGGCGGCCAGACCCTGGGCCTTCTCGATGAAACGCGGATTGCTGCCGGGCACGGCCAGGCACGAACGTCGAGCACGCATGGCCACACGCTAGCGGGGCCATGGTCGATCGCTACAAAGGAGGTGCCGCGTTCTTGGCACCGGCCTTGTACGGCCATCGGCGCGTCTTTCGCGAAGAATGGCACCGTCCACGAGCGTTGAGGGAGAAAGCGATGACTGAAATCGCCACCGGGGTGCGCCCCGCCGTCCTGTCCGATCTCATCCCCGGAGCCCGGGTCCGCGACGCCGCCCTCGTCCTCGGCGGCGCCGCGCTGACCGGCCTGGCCGCCCAGCTCAGCTTCCCCATTCCGGGCTCGCCCGTCCCGGTCACCGGCCAGACCTTCGCCGTCGTGCTCGTCGGCGCGGCGCTCGGATTCAACCGCGCGGCGCTCAGCATGGGCCTGTACGTGCTGGCCGGCATCGCCGGAGTGCCGTGGTTCACGGGCGGCGGACACGGCCCCGGCGGCGCGACCTTCGGCTACCTGATCGGCTTCGTCGTCGCGGCCGCCCTCGTCGGCAGGCTCGCCGAGCGCGGCGGTGACCGCACCCCGGCGCGTACGGCCGGCACGATGATCCTCGGCAACCTGGTGATCTACGCCTTCGGCGTCCCGGTACTGATGGCGGTGACCGGCATGGGCCTGGCGCCCGCGCTCGCCGCCGGCGTGGTGCCCTTCCTCGCGGGCGACGCCGTCAAGATCGCCGTGGCGGCCGGGCTGCTGCCCGCCGCCTGGAAGCTCACCGGGCGGTCCGGCAGGTGAACGCCCCTCTGATCGAGGAGGGCGCGAAGAAGTCCGGCGTGCTGTGGGTGACCCTGGCCGCCGGACCGCGCCTGGCCTGGCATGTGTGGCACGAGGGGGCGATCTACCTCGTGACCGGCGGAGGCGAGCAGGAACTGCCCGGTCTCGCGGAGGCGTCCGAGGTGGAGGTGACCCTCCGCAGCAAGGACAACGGCGCCGAGTTGGTGAGGTTCACGGCCTCGGTCGAGGTGGTGGACCAGTCCCGCTCTCCGGAGGCGGTGGCCGCGCTCGCCAAGGAGCGTCTCAACGCCCCCGACGCCACCACGCTGACCGACCGCTGGGCCGCCGGGTCCGTCATCGTACGGTTGACGCCTCCGGCGTGAGCAGTACGGCAGGGTCGGTCTTCGGCCGTGCGGCGGCGGACTGGGCCAGCAGGGCGCCGGCGAGGACGACGGCGCCTCCGACGATCTGGGCGCCGCCGAGCCGTTCCCCGAGCAGGAACCAGGCGATGACGGCGCCCGCGATGACCTCCAGCGTGGCGACGGTGGCGCCGACGGCGGCCGAGAGGCGGCGGACCGCGATCACTCCCGTGATGTAGGCGGCGACCGTCGCCACCAGGATCAGCCAGAGCGCGGCGCCCAGCACGGGCAGGGTGTGACCGCCCACCGTCGCGGTCCGGCCGAACGCCGCCCAGTCGATGTTCCAGGGGCGCGAGAGCGGCAGGAGCGCGACGGCCGCGCCCGTCATGCCCCAGGCGATCAGCCCGAGGGGATCCATGTCGTCATCCGAGAAAGCATCGTTCATCAGGAAATATCCGGCGCAGCAGGCGGCGGCGACGAGCCCCGCCATCAGCCCGAGCGCGTCCAGCCGGATGCCGTCCCAGACCTCCACCACGACGGCCAGCCCCGCCACGGCGACCACGGCGCCCAGATAGGCCGACCGCGCGAGCCGCAGGCCCCGGACAAAACGCACCCAGACCACGACCAGCACCGGGGCGGTGTACTCCAGGAGGAGCGCGACGCCGACCGGCAGCCGGGTGATGACGAAGAAGAACAGGCCCTGGACGGCGGCCACCGCGATCAACGCGTACGCGGCGACGAAAAGCAGCCGGTCACGCGGGATCCGAAGGGCCTTCGGCCGTACAATCACGAGAGCGACGACCAGGAGCAGTCCCGCCCCGGCCATGCGCACCCAGACCGCCTCCATCGGCGTCAGCCCGGCCGCTCCCAGATATCGGGCCATCGGCCCGGAGAAGCCGAAACAGCACGCCGAGGCGACCGCGATCGCCAAGCTCGCCGCCCTCACACCCACCACCCCATGTAACTACCATTAGCCCCTTTTGATCCTGTCATACCAGGCCGTCCGGCGCATCCCGGCGTAATCTGGCAAGGTGGATCGGATCTTCGTGGCCCGGCTGGCCGGGCTCGCGGTGTTCGACCCGGCCGGTGACCAGATCGGCCGGATCCGGGACGTGGTGGTCGGGATTCGCGGCCCTCTCCCACCGCGTGTCCACGGCTTCGTCGTCGAGATCCAGCCACGCCGCCGGGTGTTCCTGCCGATCACCCGCATCACCAGCGTCGAGTCCCGGGCCGTCATCTTCACCGGCAAGCTCAACATGCGCAGGTTCGAGCAGCGCGAGTCCGAGACCCTCGCCATCGGCGAGATGCTCGACCTGACCGTGCGCTACCAGGGCGAGGAGGTCACCGTGCTCGACCTCGCCATGGAGCAGGCCCGCCCGGCCGAATGGGTGCTCGGCAAGGTCGCCGTACGACGCGGGTCCAGGCGCCGTGGCGAGACCCTCATCGTGGACTGGGAAGAGGTCACGGGCTTCGGCGTGGTCCAGAAGGACCAGGGCGCGGCCAACCTGCTCGCCGCCTTCGACGCGATGCGCTCCGCCGACCTCGCCAACATGCTCCACGAGCTGCCGCGCAAGCGGATGGCCCAGGTGGCCGCCGCGCTCGACGACGACCGGCTCGCCGACGTGCTGGAGGAACTGCCGGAACGCGACCAGGTCACCGTGCTGAGCCAGCTCCACGCCGAGCGGGCCGCCGACGTGCTGGAGGCGATGAGCCCGGACGACGCGGCCGACCTGCTCCAGGAACTGCCCGCCGACGAGGCCGAGGCCCTGCTCCGCCTGATGGTGCCCGAGGAGGCCGCGCCCGTACGACGGCTGCTGGTCTACGACGAGGACACCGCGGGCGGGATGATGACGACCGACCCGGTGGTCCTGCCGCCCAACGCGACCGTCGCGGAGGCGCTGGCGCACATCCGGCAGCGGGAGCAGACCCCGGCAGTCGCCGCCCAGGTCTTCGTCGCCCGCCCGCCCACGGAGACGCCGACCGGCCGGTTCCTCGGCGTGGCCCATTTTCAGCGGCTCCTGCGAGAGCCTCCGTCCACCATGCTCGGCGGCGTGGTAGACAACACCGTCGATCCGATCAGGCCCGACCTCCCGCTTCGGGGGGTGGCTTCCTTGCTGGCGACGTACAACCTCGTCGCGACGCCGGTCGTGGACGAGCACGGGCGGCTGCTCGGAGCGGTGACGGTGGACGACGTCCTGGACCACATGCTGCCGGAAGACTGGCGGGAGAGAAATGACTGAGCGGCTCGACCAGCCGCGGGACGTGACCATGCGGCTCCGTCCCCACTACGACCCGGAGGCGTTCGGGCGGCTCTCCGAGCAGATCGCCCGTTTCCTCGGCACCGCCCGCTTCCTCGTCTACATGACGGTGTTCGTCACCGTCTGGATGGCCTGGAACGCCGTGGCGCCGTTCCGGTTCGACCCGTATCCGTTCATCTTTCTGACGCTCATGCTCTCCCTCCAGGCGTCGTACGCGGCACCGCTGATCCTGCTGGCCCAGAACCGGCAGGCCGACCGGGACCGCGTCCAGTACGACCAGGACCGGACGGCGGCCGAGCGCAACCAGGCCGAGATCGAATACCTCACCAGGGAGATCGCCGCGCTGCGGATCGCCATCGGGGAGACGGCGACCAGGGACTACATCCGGTCGGAGCTCCAGCGGCTCCAGGAGGAACTGGGCGGCTCCAGGAACCAGTAGGCCACCGTCCCGCCGCCGCCGTGCGGCACCCGTTCACTGCCGCCCCACCGCCACCCCGGCCCCCCGCCTCACCAGCACACCCCCGCGGTACGGCACACGCGACGGTGAAGTGCCGCTCCCGGTGTTCGGAGGACAGTGGCCGACTCCATAGCATGGATCCATGGCACCGACCCCAGAATTGGTGACGGCGGCGCTGGCGACGGTCAACGACCCGGAGATCCGCCGGCCGATCACCGAGCTTGACATGGTCAAGAGCATCGATATCTCCCCTGACGGGGTGGTGCGCGTCGGCGTGTTCCTCACCGTCGCCGGCTGCCCCCTGAAGGACACCATCACCCGGGACATCACCAACGCCGTCTCGAAGATCGACGGTGTGACGCGCGTCCACGTGGACATGGACGTCATGAGCGCCGAGCAGCGCAAGACCCTGCAGACCAAGCTGCGCGGCGACCGGGCTCCCGAGAAGGAGATCCCGTTCGCCAAGCCCGGCTCACTGACGCGCGTGTTCGCCGTCGCGAGCGGCAAGGGCGGCGTCGGCAAGTCGTCCGTCACCGTGAACCTCGCCGCCGCCATGGCCGACTCCGGCCTGAAGGTCGGCGTCGTGGACGCCGACATCTACGGCCACTCCGTGCCGCGCATGCTCGGCGTGAGCCAGCGGCCCACCAAGGTCGAGGACATGATCATGCCGCCGGTGGCGCATGACATCAAGGTCATCTCGGTCGGCATGTTCAAGCCCGACGGCAACACTCCCGTGGTGTGGCGCGGCCCCATGCTCGACCGCGCGCTGCACCAGTTCCTCGCCGACGTCTTCTGGGGCGACCTCGACGTCCTGCTCATGGACCTGCCCCCGGGCACCGGTGACATCGCGATCTCCGTGGCCCAGCGGATGCCGTCCGCCGAGATCCTGGTCGTCACCACCCCGCAGCAGGCCGCGGCCGAGGTGGCGGAGCGGGCCGGTTCCATCGCCGCGCAGACCCACCAGCAGATCGCCGGCGTCATCGAGAACATGGCGTGGCTGCCCTGCCCGCACTGTGACGAGCGCATCTCGGTGTTCGGCGAGGGCGGCGGCCAGAGCGTGGCCGACGGGCTGACCCGCATCCTGGGCTCCCGGGTGCCGCTGCTCGGCCAGGTTCCCATCGACATGCGGCTGCGCGAGGGCGGCGACGAGGGCAAGCCCCTGGTGCTGACCGACCCCGACGCCCCGGCCGCGGCAGAGCTGCGCCGGATCGCAGCCGGGCTGAGCAAGAAGTCCACCAGCCTCAAGGGGCTGAAGCTGGACATCTCTCCCGCCGGTCGCTGATTTCATCACCCCGCCCCGGGCCCGTTCACGACCGTGAGCGGGCCCGAGTCGTTTCCCTGCCCGCGTGCGGAGCCTGTACGCCGAGCCCGTAGCCGGTGTTCGATAGGGGAACGTCCGGCCTAGGTCGCCTCGGTGTCGTACGGCGGGATCTCACCGAAGCCGAGGTCGCCGCCCGGAGACACCGCCCCGGCCGCGATGGGGACGGCTGCCGCCGCCGGCGCCGCGTTCCAGTCGTTCTCGACGTCGTCGAGCAGATGCTTGCGCACGAACGTCTTCGGGTTGAGGTCCGCGGGGTCGAAGTTCTTGAACTCGGGCCCGAGGTTGGCCTCGAGATCGGCCTTGGCGTTGTTGGCCATCTGGCGCAGTTGCCGGAGCGTACGCCCGGCCTGCTGGGCCGCCTGCGGCAGCTTCTCCGGGCCGAACACGAGCAGCGCGATCACCACGAGTGCCAGGATCTCTGGCCAGCCCAGTCCGAACACAGGTGATCTCCTTTTCCAGGAACAGCTGGTTTCAGACTAATAGCACCGCAGTGGTATTACGACGGCCGTGCCGTCACGGCCGGAGCCGCACCGACGGTGACGGTCGCGGTCTTGTCCTCGCCGTCGTGCTGGAACTTGATCGCGATCCGGTCGCCGGGCGCCTTGCTGCGGATCGTCACGATGAGCTCGCGGCTGTCGCCCACGGGCTGCCCGTCGACCTCGAGGATGACGTCACCGGGCTTCAGACCCGCCTTGTCCGCCGGGCCGCCCGGGGTGACGGCGGGCTCACCGCGGTTCGCTCCGGAGGCGATCCGCACACCCTGGCCCTGGTATTCCTGGTCGATGGTGATGCCGATCCGGGAGGTGCGCGCGGCACCCGTCGTGATCAGCTCCTGGGCGACTCTCCTCACGTGGTTGATGGGGATCGCGAAGCCCAGGCCGATGCTGCCGGTCGGCTGGCCGAGCAGCGCCCCGCTGCCCAGCGTGGCGATGGCCGAGTTCACCCCGATCACCTGGCCGGACGCGTTGACGAGCGGGCCGCCGGAGTTGCCGGGGTTGATCGCGGCGTCCGTCTGGATCGCGTTGATCAGCGCGTAGTCGGAGCCGGTCTCGCCGCCCGCCTCGACCGGCCGGTTGAGCGAGCTGACGATGCCGGTGGTGACGGTGCCGGTGAGGCCGAGCGGCGAGCCGACGGCGATGACGGGATCGCCCACCACCACGCCGTCGGAGTTCCCCAGGGTGATCTCGGGCGCCCCGAACGTCTCCTCCGGCTTCACCACGGCGATGTCGGAGTTCGGGTCGCGGCCGACGATCTGGGCCTTGGACGACCTGCGGTTGTTGAACCGGATCCGGATCTCCCCGCTCTGGGCGGCGACCGCGACCACGTGGTTGTTCGTCACGATGTAGCCGCCCTGGATGACGAAGCCCGAGCCGGTCCCCGCCTCCTGGTTGCCCTTCACCTCCAGCGAGACCACGCTCGGCAGCACCCGGGACGCGACCCCGGCGACGGACTCGGGCGCCCGCGAGGTCGAACCGGTGGGCACCGCGCTCAGCCGGTACGACGGGTCGGTGCCGGACGGCGGCCTGGTCAGCAGGTAGGTGCCGCAGCTCCCCGCCGCCCCGGCCACCAGCGCGATGACCACCGCGAGGGCGAGATACAGGCGCACAGGGGGCCCACCGGCCGTACGCGCCGGAACGGGCGGATACGGCGGCGGAGGCCCCCAGCCGGGGCCCAGGCCGGTCGCCTGGTAGGGCGCGGGAAGGAAGTCAGGCCGCTCGGGCGGGTCGAACGCACTCGTGTCGTCGGTCATCCGCGCGGTCCCTCCTGCGTTCGAATGTCATCGAGCGAGGTGGGAGCGCAAGCTCGGCGACGGACTAGGCGTCGGGCTCGTCTGAGGCGGTGCGATGTTCTGCTGCGGGTTGACGAACTGCACCGGAGGGTTGTGGGTCTGCTGGGCCCCCGTGCCGCCGACGATGAACATCGTACCGAGCGCCACCGCCGCGGAGGCGACCCCCACCGCGACGTATCCCGCCCGGCGTGTACGGCTCGGCCGCCCGGGACCCGAGTGCCCGCCGCCCAGGCGGGGGCGGTTGTCCAGCGGCGCGATGCCGTGCTGCATCGCCGGCAGCCTGGTGGAGGCGAAGGCCGGATGGTCCGGGAACGGCCGCATGCGCGGCGGGATCGGCCCTCCCGGCTCTGACATGCGCAGCAGGGACATGGTGAGATCGACCGGCATGGCCGGCGGCTCGATGGACCGCAACCGGCTCTTCAACGCGCGCATGGCGTCGACCTCGGCACGGCAGTCCGCGCAGAAGGTCAGATGGGCGAGCGCCCGCTCCCGTTCCCTGTGACCGAGTTCGCCGTCGATGAGCGCGGAAACGCGCTCGCCAAGATGACTCATGCACCCTCCTTGCTGAACGAAGGGGGGAATTGGTCACCGTTCCTGTTCGCTCCCGGGGCGCGGTGGTCGAGCGCCTCGCGCAACTGGGCGCGACCCCGGTGGATCCTGCTGCGCACGGTGCCGAGCTTCACTCCCAGCGTCGCCGCGATCTCCTCGTACGACAGTCCCTCGATGTCGCACAGCACCACGGCCGCGCGGAACTCGGGCGCGAGCGCGTCGAGCGCCGCCTGGATGTCGTGCTCCAGGTGGGCGTCGTCGTACGCCTGCGCCGGCGACGGCTCCCGGCCGTGCAGCCGCTCCGCGGCGTCGTCGGCCAGCCCCTCGAACCTGATGCGCTGCCTGCGCCGTGCCATGTCGAGGAAGAGGTTCGTGGTGATCCGGTGCAACCAGCCCTCGAAGGTGCCCGGCGTGTAGCTGGACAGCGAACGGAAGACCCGGACGAAGACCTCCTGTGTCAGGTCCTCGGCGTCGTGCACGTTGCCGGTGAGGCGGTACGCGAGCCGGTAGACCCGAGCGGAATGCGTTCTGACGACCTCCTCCCAGGTGGGAGGCGTCCAGTCGGACACGGGGGCGTCCGCCTGGTGGTCGTGGTCGTCCACCGGGAGTCCTCTCTGCAGGATCGTCGCTACAGCCATAGTGCCTGGTTTCGCCCCTTCCTGCGCACCGCGATCGAGCGGTCTCTACAAAGACCGTTCAAAGCGTGCAACGTCCCCGTTGTGGCGTGAGTTCCCGTTCGACCCCGACTCCCCTAGGCTGCGACAAAATGCAGGAGGGAAGGAGAGGCCGATGGCGACGACCCCGGCCAGCCTGGCCTACGCGGAGGAGTTCGTCCCCGAGGACGAGATCCTGCAATCCGCGCGCCGGCGCGGCATCGAGGTGGGAGCGCCCCCGATCCTGCCCGGGGGCGGGGCGGCGCTCTGCTTCCTCGCCACCGCGATCAACGCCCGCTCGGTGGTCGAGGTCGGCACGGGCTGCGGCGTCTCGGGACTGTGGCTCCTTCGCGGCATGCGCCCGGACGGCACGCTGACCAGCGTCGACTCCGAGCCGGAGCACCAGCGCCTGGCCCGCAAGACGTTCGCGGAAGCCGGTTTCTCCGGCAGCAGGATCCGCCTGATCGGCGGCCGCGCCCTCGACGTGCTCCCCCGCCTCGCCGACGGGGGATACGACCTTGTCTTCTGCGACGCCGCCAAGCAGGAGTACGGCGACTACCTGGCCGAGTCGGTACGGCTGCTGCGCCCGGGCGGGATCGTCGCGTTCGACAACGCCCTCTGGCACGACCGCGTGGCCGACCCCACCCAGCGTGACCCGGACACCGTCGCCGTCCGGGAGCTGGGCAAGCTGGTCCGCTCCGACGACCGGCTCCGCCCGCTGATGCTGCCACTCGGCGACGGCCTGCTCGCCGCCGTGAAGCTGTCCCAGTGAGCTGTCCAGCGAGCTGATTCAGTGAGCTGATTCAGTGAGCTGATTCACTGACGTCAGATAGTGCAGCAGCAGCCGTACGCCGAACCCGGTGCCACCCTTGGTGATCTCGCCGTCGTCGGCGCTCGACCGCGCGGGCCCGGCGACGTCCAGATGCGCCCACGGCCGGCCGCCCGTGAACTCCCTGAGGAAGAGGGCGGCGGCGACCGATCCCGCCGACCCCGACATCCGCCTGTCGACGTTGGCCAGATCGGCGATGTCCGAGTCCAGGTCGGCGCGGTAGTCGTCGATCAACGGCATCCGCCACAGCCGGTCGCCGGTGACCTCCCCCGAGGCCAGCAGCGCGCTCGCCAGCGCGTCGTCGGTCGCGTAGAGCGCGCCCAGCCGCAGCCCGAGCGCGACCTTGGCCGCGCCGGTCAGGGTGGCGATGTCGATCATCGCGTCGGGAGCGAGCTCCGCGTCGGCGTAGGCGAGCGCGTCCGCCAGCACCAGCCGGCCCTCCGCGTCGGTGTTCAGCACCTCGACGGTGCGCCCGCCGTACTGGGTGATGACGTCACCCGGCCGCTGGGCGGAGCCGGAGAACGCGTTCTCCGCGCACGCCACGAGGCCGGTGACCCGCACGGGCACGCCGGCCGTCGCGAGCGCCCCCATGACGGCGATGACGGTCGCCCCGCCGGCCATGTCGGTCTTCATCGTCTTCATGCCTTCTTCGGGCTTGAGCGACAGACCGCCGGTGTCGAACGTGATGCCCTTGCCGACGAGGACGACGTGCCGGGTCGCCCCCTCAGGCGCGTACGAGATCTCCACCAGCCTGGGAGGGCCGGCCGAACCCCGTCCGACCGCGCGGATGCCGCCGAAGTCCACGAGCTCGGTGTCCTCGCGGAACCCCAGCCCGGCATCGGCGGCGACCGACCGCGCCTGCTCCGCGAGCCAGGCCGGGGACTTGACCGACGCGGGGGTGTTGATCAGGTCGCGGGCCAGCGACGTCGCGCGGGCGATCGTCTCACCCCGCCGCAGCGCCTCCTCGTCCCCTCCGACAAAGACGATCTTCGGCGGCGTACGGCTCGCACCGATCCGGAACGTGTACGACGCGAGCAGCGCGCCCTCGGCCAGCGCGGCGGCGTCGGTGACCTCCGGTACCCGGATCCAGACGGTCGCGCCCCCCTTGATCTTCCTGACCACGGAGGCGCCGGCTCTGCGCAGGTCAGCGGCCGAACCAGCGCCGATGCCGTACAGGAGGACGCGGCGGATGCCCGAGCCGAGCGCGACCGGGACCTCGACGACCTCTCCTGGATCCCCCTTGGCCTCGTAATGGGCCAGCAGCGCGTCCACCGGCAGGGGAAGCTCCGCCGGAGGAGCGAGATCGCGTCCGAACGGCACGGCGACGAACTGTGCGTCGACGGCGGGCTCGGCGGCGAAGGTCGGCGTGGTCTCTATCGGCACAGGCACCTCCAACAAGGCGGCCCCGGCACCGGGAACATCCCCGCCGCCAGGGCCGAAAATCGAACAGGTCGGCTGGGAGTCAGCCGACCACCTTCTTCAGTGCGTCTCCAAGGGCGCCGGCCTCATCCGCCGAGAGCTCGACGACGAGCCGGCCGCCACCCTCGAGAGGGACCCGCATGACAATGCCCCGGCCTTCCTTGGTGACTTCCAGCGGACCGTCGCCAGTCCGCGGCTTCATCGCCGCCATGCGTGCATCCCTTCCCACGTCGCCGGCTGCCCGGGGGTGGCCGGCTTATTCACGTCTTGTGTGATGGCCTATTATCCCGCCTCTGAGCTTAAAAAGGTAACGACCGTGCCCCGTACAGTCGATCAAAGGACGTCGGATATGCATTGTCGACGGCAGATCCTGACAGCACACTGGGTGGGATGAACGCCCGAGCCGCGCTTTTCGATCTCTACGGAGACCATCTCCGTACCCGCGGCGCTCGCGCGTCCGTGGCCGCCCTCGTCCGGCTGCTCGCACCTCTCGGCATCGCCGCTCCGGCCGTACGTACCGCGATATCGCGGATGGTCCGCCAGGGCTGGCTCGCTCCGGTGCGGCTGCCCCACGGCCCCGGGTACGCGCTGACCCCGAAGGGCGTGAACCGCCTCGACGAGGCGGTGGCGCGCGTCTACCGGGTGGGCCCGGTGAGCTGGTCCGGCCGGTGGCACCTGCTGGTTCTCGAACCGGTACGCGACCGGCCGCGACGGGAGCGGCTCCGCGCGGATCTGGCGTTCCTCGGCTACGCACCCCTCTCGGAGACCACCTGGATCGGCCCCCGTCCCTCCCCCGAACTGGACACGCTGCGGATCAGCGCCGACAGGTTCGACGCCACCCTCGCGGGCGATCCGCGGGAGCTGGTGGCCCGTGCCTGGGATCTCGACGCGATCGGCCGGGCGTACGAGGAGTGGCTGGCCGACGCGGAGGTCCTCGTCGGCTCGCTGCCCGACGGCGCGTCCGACGACCAGGTCTTCGCGGTCCGGAGCAGGCTTCTGCACGGCTGGCGGAACTTCCTGTTCCGCGATCCCGGGCTGCCCGCCGAACTCCTGCCCCCCGCGTGGCCGGGAGAGAAGGCCCGCCTCTACTTTGAGCGGGAGGCCGCTCGGCTGCTGCCGGCCGCCACCGCGTTCATCGACCAGAACATGGATGGAGCACTTGACGTCTTTCCCCACGGCTGAAGCCGGAGCATTCCAACCCTCACGGGTCGGGTTTCCCGCTTCACCGGCGGTCGCCGTCGCGGTCAGGACGAGGGACGGGGAACCGTCCGACGGTCCCGCGCAGCCCTCACAGGCTTCACTTTCCGCCAGCCCGGCGGTAGGTCCCGCGGCCTGGTTCTCGCCGCCGGACAGCCGCCACGACAGCCGACAACCCGCGGCACCATGCCGCGTTTCCTCCTCAGGGCCGAAGGCCGGGGACTCCACACCGAAGGAGATGCGATGACCGCCACCGATGACGTCGCCGACGAGGTTTCCTACGAGTTCGGCGACGGAGTCGCCACGATCACGCTGAACCGTCCGGACGCCATGAACTCGCTGACCATCTCGATGAAGTCCGCGTTGCTCGCCGCCGTGGAACGGGCCAGGGACGACGTGTCCGTACGCGCGGTGCTGCTGACCGGCCGGGGCCGCGGCTTCTGCGCCGGGCAGGACCTGCGTGAGCACGCGGACCTGCTGGAGCGCGGCCTCGGACTCGCCGACACGGTACGGCAGCACTACAACCCGATCGTGCGGGCGCTCACCTCGATGGAGAAGCCGGTCGTCGCGGCGGTCAACGGGGTGGCGGCCGGCGCGGGCGCCGCGCTGGCGTTCGCGTGCGACTTCCGGGTGGCCTCGGACAAGGCGAAGTTCGCCATGGCGTTCACCGGGATCGGCCTCGCTCCGGACTCGGGCGCGTCCTGGACGCTGCAGCGCCTGATCGGGCCGGCCCGGGCCCGTGAGCTGCTCCTGCTCGGCGACGTCGTGGACGCCGGCCGCGCGCTGGAGCTGGGCCTGGTCTCCCGGGTCGTCCCCGCCGACGAGGTGATGACCGTGGCCCGCGAGCTGGCCGTACGGCTGGCGCAGGGGCCCACCCGGGCGTACTCGGCGACCAGGAAGGCGCTGGACTACGCCGCCTCGCACTCGTTGTCGGAGGCGCTGGATCTGGAGGCGGACCTTCAGGAGGAGTGCGCGGCCACGGCCGACCACGCCGCGGCGACCAAGGCGTTCCTCAACAAGGAGCGGCCTCGCTTTGAGGGGCGTTGACGGCGTCCCTCACCCAGCAGCCGGCCAGGTGATCGTTGACCAGCCCGATGGCCTGCATGAGCGCGTAGGCCGTGGTCGGCCCGACGAAGCGGAAGCCGTTCTTCTTGAGCTCCTTGGCCAGTGCCGTGGATCCCGGCGTACGGGCCGGGAGTTCGGCGCCGGTGCGGGGCACCGGCGCGGCCGGATCGGCGTACTTCCACACCAGGTCGGACAGCCCGCCGGGCAGGTCCAGCGCGGCCCTCGCGTTGGCGAGGGCCGCCTCGATCTTGGCGCGGTTACGGACGATGCCCGCGTCGCCCATCAGCCGCTCCACGTCCGACTCGTCGAACGCGGCGACCTTCTCGATGGAGAACCCGGCGAAGGCCGCGCGAAAGTTCTCCCGCTTGCGCAGGATGGTCAGCCAGGACAGACCGGACTGGAACGCCTCCAGCGTGACCCGCTCGAAGACGCCGTCGTCGCCGCGGACGGGTCGGCCCCACTCGTCGTCGTGGTACGCGATGTAGTCGGGCGCCGAGGTGGCCCACGCGCATCTCATCATCATGCGTCCTCCCAGGCCCCGTTGGCGGCCGCCGTCGCGACCTGGGGGCGGGGCTCGACGCTTTCGGCGTTGTGGGCGCTGTCGGATGTCTTCGTGCTGTCGGCTTCTCCAGCGCTTTCCGTCGTCCCGGCCTTCCCGATCTTCTCGGTCTTCCCGGCGGCTTCGGCAGCGGCGGCTTCGCCGGGGTCCGCGTGATCGGGCTCGTGGGCGTCGTGGGCGGGGTCCGCGGGCTCCACGTGATCAGTGGGCCGGGCGGGCTCGGAGGAGTCCTCAGGGCGGCCGTACAGCCGCTCCGCGAGCACCTGGGCGAGGCGCTGCTCCAAGGCGGCGATGTGGGCGTCCCGCTCGCTGAGCGAGATCGCGGCCCGCTGGAGCGTCGCGTCGACGGCGTCCGTCTGGTAGCCGACGAGACCGATCGGCAGTTGCAGCCCGGCCAGGTCCGCGGCGTCCATCCGCCCTGCGGGGAGGACGAGCGGTGGCGTGTCTGGCGTGAACTCGGCCAGCGCGCCGCCATGGCCCTGCGAAACCTTTACCGCGCAGCCTACGACGGCGAGCGCCGCGAGGACGAGAACGACCAGCACATACGAATCGTGCCACAAGTCCCATCCGTGGGAGCATCAAAGTATGACGGTGGTACTCGGCCCCGATGACGCGATCGACCCGGGATGGGCGTGGGCCGGCTCCGTGGCCGAGGTGTCGGACCTCGTCCGGGCCGGCCTTACGGTCGCCGTGACCCTGCCCGAGGACGCGACCGAGGCGGTCGCGACGGCCGCCGTCTTCGCCTGGGCAGGGGCGCGGGTGTTCCGCACGACCCCGGAGACGGCCCGGGACGTACGGCTCGCGGTCGAGATGACCGACTCTCTGGCCGGACGGCGGCCTCCGGCCCTAACTCGGCGTGGCCTCGCCTAGCTCCTCCGGAGTGGGGCGGAGCTCCAGGCCCGGCTTCTCCAGGAGGTCGAACGCCTCCTGGACGTCCGCCGTCCAGGAGATGGCGTCGAAGACGCCCGGCCGGGTGAAGCCCTGGTCGTACAGGCCGTCCACCAGCTCGCGCAGCGGCGTGTAGAGCCCCCACGGGTCGAGCAGGACCAGCGGCTTCTCGTGCATCCCCAGCACGCGGGAGGTCCAGATCTCGAAGAGCTCCTCCAACGTGCCGATGCCTCCGGGGAGGACCAGGAAGGCATCGGACCTGGCGTCCATGAGGCCTTTGCGCTGCCGCATGTCGTCAGTGACGATCAGCTCGTCCGAGTCGGTGTCGGCGATCTCGATGTCCACCAGCACCCTGGGGATCACGCCGACGGTGCGGCCGCCGCCCCGCCGCGTCGCCCGCGCGACGGCTCCCATGCAGGAGACGATCGCTCCCCCGCTGACCAGCCCGTGGCCGCGCCTGGCGATCTCCTCTCCCACCTCCGTCGCGAGATCCACGTATTTGGGGTCGATCTTCTGACTGGAGGAACAGAACACGCAGATGAACATCACTCCACCTTAGAGCCAGGGGCCGGACCGAGTTCGGGACGAACCCGTGGATGGGCCGGACTCACTGGGCCGGACTCACTGGGCCGGGCACGGGCGCGGCTACTGGGCTTGGGGTACTGTGCCCGGCTGCTGGGCCCGGCTACTGGGCGTCGCCGACCGTGTGGCGGGCGGCGACCTCCTCGCGCCGCGCCGTACCGGCCTGCTGCTGCCGGTCGGCCGCCACGATGATGTCCACCGCCGCGTCCGGGTCGTCGGTGATCTGGATCAGGTCGACGTCGTGCGGGGAGACCTTGCCGGCCGTGACGAGCGTGGTGCGGATCCAGTCGATCAGCGGCGCCCAGAACTCGGTGCCCATCAGGACCACAGGGAACGAGGTGACCTTGCGCGTCTGGACCAGGGTGAGCGCTTCGAAGAGCTCGTCGAGCGTCCCGAACCCGCCGGGAAGGGTCACGAATCCGGAGGAGTACTTGACGAACATCGTCTTGCGCACAAAGAAGTAGCGGAACTCGACGCCGAGATCGACGTACTCGTTCATGTGCTGCTCATGCGGCAGCTCGATGCCGAGGCCGACCGAGACCCCGCCACTCTCCAGGGCGCCCTTGTTGGCCGCCTCCATCACGCCGGGACCGCCTCCGGTGATCACGGCGAAACCGGCTTCGGCGAGCGCCCGGCCGAGCCGCACGCCCATCTCGTATTCCTTGGAATCACGGCCGGTGCGGGCGGAGCCGAAGACGGTGACCGCCGGCGGGAGTTCGGCGAGCGCGCCGAAACCCTCGACGAACTCCGACTGGATGCGCAGCACCCGCCACGGGTCCATGTGAAGCCAGTCCGTGGGCCCTCTGCGGTCGAGAAGCCGCTGGTCATAGGTGGAATCGGTAACCATGCTGCCGCGGAGGACGGAGGGGCCCTGGCGGCGTTCCCGGCGGATCGTAGTCATGTCGATCACGCTAGCCCAGCAGTCAAAATAATCTTGAAAAATCGCGGAACCGGGATTCAACCAGGCCACGTCTAACAGGCGAGGGTGCTGCTCGGGATGAAAGTGGCTTTCCCCGCCAAATGGCCGGCGAGGAAAGCCACTTTCTTCATTTCGGCGCCGATCCGGCCGAACAGATCCGCGCGAACAGATCCGCGCGAACAGATCCGCGCGGGTGGATCAGGACAGCCAGGCGGTCATCCGCGCTTCACATTCGATGATCTTGGAAAGCTCGGCGTGCTCGTCGCGCCGGTGCGCCAGGTTCGGATCGCCGGGACCGTAGTTGACGGCGGGGATGCCGAGCGCCGAGAAACGGGCGACGTCGGTCCAGCCGTACTTGGCCCTGGGGACGCCGCCGACGGCCTCGGCGAAGCGGGCCGCCACCGGATGGGTCAGCCCCGGCCGGGCGGCGGGGGCCGCGTCGGTGAACCGCACCTCGAACCCGGCGAAGACCTCGCGGACGTGGTCCTGCGCCTGCTCGACCGACAGGTCGGGGGCGAAGCGGTAGTTGACCGTCACCACGCACTCGTCGGGGATCACGTTGCCCGCCACCCCGCCGCGGATCGCGACCGCGTTGAGGCCCTCGTGGTACTCCAGGCCCTCGACGACCGGACGCCTCGGTTCGTACGCGTTGAGCAGGTCGAGGACCGGCGCGGCGGCGTGGATGGCGTTGGCGCCCTGCCACGACCTGGCGCTGTGGGCGCGCACCCCGTGCGTGGAGATCTCGGCCCGCAGCGTGCCCTGGCAACCGCCCTCGATCAGGCCGTGCGTCGGCTCCATCAGCACCGCGAAGTCGCCGGTCAGCCAATCGGGATGGTTGCGGGTGAGCCTGAGCAGCCCGCTGCGCTCGGCCTCGATCTCCTCGCAGTCGTAGAACACGAAGGTGAGGTCGCGGTTCGGCGTCTCCAGCAGACACAGCTTGAGCATGACGGCGACGGCGCACTTCATGTCGGAGGTGCCGCATCCGTAGATGAGGTCGCCCTCCACCCGCGAGGGCAGATTGCCCGCCACGGGCACGGTGTCCACGTGCCCGGCGATCACGACCCGCTCCGCGCGGCCGAGGGCTGTACGCGCGACGAGGGCGTCACCGTCCCTGTCGACGGACAGGTGCCCCAGGGGACGCAGCGCCTCCTCGATCGCGTCGACGATCGCCTTCTCGTCTCCGCTGACCGACTCGATGTCCACCAGACGCGCCGTCAGCGCGGTCACGTCGTCGTTCAGGTCCACATCCATGTCCAGCCGCATGGTCACCGAGCCTATCCCTCAGAGGACCCGGACCTTGCTGGCCTCGGACGCCTTCTCCGACGCCAGCCAGCCGTCGTGTCCGTCGGCGGCCGTCCACGACAGTCCGTCGTACCGGATCTCGCGCAGGCCGTACCGCTGGGCGTGGGTGACGTACCAGCCGGCGACCAGCCAGGCCCGCTTGGCCGCCGTGTCGTCGCCCAACTCGCGGCGCAACTGCTTGCGCGCCTCCTCCGGACGGAAGTCGACCGGCTTCTCCGGCGGCGGGTACCAGCAGCGCACCGCCTTCGGGACACGCCCGGAGAACGCGCCGGCCAGGATCCTGGCCTGCATCTCGTGCTGGGCGTACGCCGAGCCGTCCGCGGAACGCTGGACGGCCTGCGCCGCCTCGTGCAGCGACATCCTGCGGTAGTTCTTGACCTTCTCCAGGGCGACGAAGAACTTCCTGGTCGCGTAGACGGGGTCCTGGAGCTGCGCGGGGGTGCCCCATCCCTGAGAGGGCCGTTGCTGGAAGACGCCCACCGAGTCGCGGTCGCCGTAGGGCAGGTTCGCGAGCTTGGACTCCTGGATGGCCGTCACGTACGCGATCTGAAGGGCCCGCTCGGGCAGTCCGCGCCGCGCCGCGACGGCGGCGATGGTGGCGGCGATCTCCGACTGGTCGATGTCCAGGTCGAGCGTGCCGTCCGATGTGGTGATCTTGCAGTGTTCCCCGAGTGCGAACGGCTTGGCGCGCCCAAGCAGGTAGTAGGCGCCGAAGAAGATGCCTCCCCCGAGGACGACGACGATGGCCACGATGGCCAGCGCCGTACGTGAGACATGTCCCGTCACTCGACAGACCTCACGAAGGCCGCTCCACCGTGATCGACCCCGGCGGCAGCGGATGCGCGTACGAGGCGGCCCACGTGCCGCCCTGGACCCGCCGGAAGGCCAGCAGCCGTCCGTCGTTCGCGCGGTAGTGGGCGAAGTCCAGCAGGCCGCGGTCGGGCAGGCCAGTGGTCCCCTCGGCGCGGAACGCGACCGTGCCGCGTTGTACGGGCGAGAACTCCGCACCCTCCATCATCAGCGTGCTCTTGGCGGGCACCATGCCCTCGGTGGGGACCGTGGTCCACAGCAGGACCTCCAGATGTCCGGCTCCGTCGGCGCCCGGCTCTCGGCGCTCCTCCACGGACAACCACTGGTAGCGGCGGTTGCCCTCGTCGAGGAGGTATTCGGTCCGCTGCTCGCCCTGCCGGGACAGATGGAGCGCGCCGATGGCGCGGAAGCGGACACCCGCGCAGTGCACGGTGTCGGTCACCTTGATGGTGCGGGGATCGAAGTACGCGGGGCCGGGGGCCTGGACCGCTCTGGCCGGCGGCGTCCGCGTCCGCCCGGACCTCGTCGTGGTGAGGAACGCGCCCAGCACGACGACGAGTGTCACGACGCTCAAGGTGAGCACCACCACTGCCGTCGCCGTCATGCCGGGCGATCCTACTGGAGGCGGAGCACAGCCGCATTTATCCGCTCATCTGTGGCGGTCACCGCGATCCGGACATGCTTCGCACCGGCCACGCCGTAGAAGTCGCCCGGCGCGGCCAGGATGCCGAGCCCGGCCAGGGCCTCCACCTGGTCCCAGCAGCCCCTGCCGTCCGTCGCCCACAGGTAGAGCCCGGCCGTGGAGTGCTCGACCCGCCAGCCCGCGCCTTCGAGCGCGGGGCGCAGCACGGCGCGGCGGCGGGCGTACCGCTCCCGCTGCTCGTCGGCGTGCGCGTCGTCGTCCAGTACCGCGGCCATGGCGGCCTGGACGGGAGCGGCCATCATCATCCCGGCGTGCTTGCGCATCTCCAGGAGCCGCTTGATCAGCGCCGGATCCCCCGCGGCGAAGCCCGCGCGGTAACCGGCCAGGTTGGATCGCTTCGACAGCGAGTGCACCGCGAGCAGTCCCTCGTGCGAGCCGCCGCAGACGTCGGGGTGGAGGATCGAGACCGGGCTCTCCTCCCAGCCGAGTTCCAGGTAGCACTCGTCGGACGCGACCACGGCGCCGCGCTCGCGCGCCCAGTCGACGACCTTGCGGAGGTGTTCCGCCGGGAGCACCCGGCCGGTCGGGTTCGACGGGGAGTTCACCCAGACGAGCGGGACCCGCTCGGGACCGAGCGCCAGCAGGCCGTCCGTGGCGTACGGCGTGGCCCCGGCCAGCCGGGCGCCCACGTCGTAGGTCGGATAGGCCAGCTCGGGGAACAGCACGTGCTCGCCGGGCCGTACGCCGAGGAGGGTGGGCAGCCAGGCCACCAGCTCCTTGGAACCGATGGTGGGCAGGATGTCCGCCGCGTCGACCCGGACGCCGTGCCTGCGCGCCAACCAGCCCGCGGCCGCCTCGCGCAGCCGCGGCGTGCCGTACGTCAGCGGGTAGCCGGGACTGTCGGCCGCCTCGGTGAGAGCCTTCTGCGCCACGAGGGGCACCGGGTCGACCGGAGTGCCGACCGAGAGGTCGACGATCCCATCCGGGTGCGCCAGCGCCCTCTCCTTGTACGGCGTGAGCCGATCCCAGGGGAAGTCCGGCAACGAGATCAAAGGTGCCCCCTAGTCATCACGAATCCGCCCATCGAGCCTGGACGCTCAATGGGCGGAGTCTCCCCTGGTCAGTGGTCCTCGCCCTGCGGCGGAAGCGCGGCGACGACGGGGTGGTCCTTCTCGATCTTGCCGACCTTGGAGGCCCCGCCCGGGGAGCCGAGCTCCTCGAAGAACTCCACGTTGGCCTTGTAGAAGTCCTTCCACTGCTCGGGAAGGTCGTCCTCGTAGAAGATCGCCTCGACGGGGCAGACCGGCTCACAGGCTCCGCAGTCCACGCACTCGTCGGGGTGGATGTAGAGCATCCGGTTGCCCTCGTAGATGCAATCGACGGGGCACTCCTCGATGCACGCCTTGTCCAGGACGTCCACGCAAGGCTGCGCGATGACGTACGT
This sequence comes from Microtetraspora glauca, assembly GCA_001570385.1. Lineage (GTDB taxonomy): Bacteria > Actinomycetota > Actinomycetes > Streptosporangiales > Streptosporangiaceae > Microtetraspora > Microtetraspora glauca. The sequence continues at coordinate 84,347 of BBYL01000026.1, forward strand.
CACCTTCGGGCTCCTTCTGGTTGGCACGATTCGACCGCGGGTTGTTCAGACCTAGTATTGCGTTGCCCACCCACTGGCTGAAACGGGAGGGGGACAATCGGCGTGACCCCTCGGTTCGGAGCCCGGTTCGTCGTCGCGATAACCCCGGCTGACGTGGGGAAAAGGGTGACCACGCGGCGCGTGGTGCCCGGTGGTTTCGGCGACGCCGTCGGCGTGTTGGAGGCGTGGAGCGGCGGCGTGCTGGCCGTGCGCAAGCGGGACGGGACCCTCGTGGAGATCGCGGAGGAGAGCCTGGTCGCGGCCAAAGTGGTACCGCCCAGGTAAATCCCGCGCGTGCTCGGTAAACCCCGCGCGTGCCTCCTCGACCACCGGGAGCACCACGTACAGTATTCGGCGGGTGACCAAACGTGCCAGCGTTGCCGCGATCCTCCTCGTCTCGGCCGTCGCCGCCGCCTGCTCCGCTTCGGCGCAGGAGCCCAAGCAACTGCCGCCCGCGAACGTGCACGCCGCCGGCCTGAACGGCTTCGGCGGCATGGAGGGGCTGGTCGCCGCCGCCCGCAAGGAGGGCGCGCTCACCGTCATCGGGCTGCCGCACACCTGGGTCAACTACGGGCACATCATCGAGCGGTTCTCCGAGGAGTACGGCATCAAGGTGACGGAGCTGCGGCCCGACGCCAACAGCCAGCAGCAGGTCGCCGCGGCGGCCACGAAGACGCCCCCTGACGTGTTCGACCTGAACCTGGACGTGGCGGTGGCCAACGCCGAGAAGTTCGCGCCGTACAAGGTGGCGGGCTGGCAGGACATCCCCGACGACCTCAAGGAGGGCGGGGGGCTCTGGTACGCCGCGTACGGCGGCTACATGTCCATCGGCTACGACCCGCGCAAGATGGCCGCGCCCGCGTCCTACGCGGCGCTGAACAAGCAGGGCGTCACGGTGGCCCTCCCCGGTGACCCGCTGCGCACCGCGTCCGCCTTCAGCGGGGTCATGGCGACCTCACTCAGGAAGGGCAAGACGAACCCCGCCCGCGGAGTCGACTTCTTCGCCGGGATCAAGAAGTCGGGCGCGCTCGCCGCCCCCGAGCAGGCCACGGCGGTGGTCGACTGGGACTACCTGAACCTGGCGCGTTCCGCGGCCACGACGCAGAACGGCAAGCCGACCTGGTTGGTGACGATCCCACACGACGCGGTCCTCGCCTCCTACTACGTCCAGGCGATCAACAAGAAGGCGCCGCATCCGGCCGCCGCCCGCCTCTGGCAGGAGTTCCTGCTGTCCGACGACGGCCAGAACCTCTATCTCCGGGGGTACGCCCGCCCGGTACGGATGGAGGCCATGGAGATGCGCAAGACGCTCGACCGCGACGCCGCCGGCAAGCTGCCCAAGGCGGTCGGGACACCGGTGATCCTCACGATTCCCGAGCAGGACGCCGCGAAGACCTACCTGCAGAAGCACTGGGCCCGGCAAATCGGCTCATAGCGGTCGCGAGTTCGGCGACGCCGTAAAGTGTGTCACACACGAGAATGCGAGCCGATCTTGCGATACGAAACCCCCAGTCTCACGCGGTGGAACGCTCGCGCCTACGACAGCTCCTTCGGCTATGTGTCGGCCCAGGGAGTGCCGCTGGTGGAGCTGCTCGACCCGCAGCCGGGTGAGCGTGTCCTCGACCTCGGCTGCGGCACCGGCGTGCTCACCGCCGAGATCGCCAAGCGGGGCGCGAGCGTCCTGGGCATCGACGGCTCCACCGCCATGATCGAGACGGCCATCGCGCAATATCCCGGCCTGGACTTCACCATCGGATACGGCGACGACTTCACGGTGGCCCAGCCGTACGACGCGGTGTTCTCGAACGCGGCGCTGCACTGGATGAGCCGCGACCCCGACGCCGTGATCTCGTGTGTGCGGATGGCTCTGCGCCCGGGGGGCAGGTTCGTCGCCGAGCTGGGCGGCGCGGGCAACTGCGCCACGCTGACGTCCGCGATGCGCACCGCCTGGCGGGAGCACGGGCTGCGCGAGCCGGAGCTCCCGTGGTACTTCCCCACCCCCGCCGAGTACGCCCTCCGGCTGGAGAAGGGCGGTTTCACGGTGCGCATCCTGGAGTACGTCGACCGCCCCACCCCGTTGGACGAGTGTCCGGGCGGCGCGGCCGACTGGGTGCGGATGTTCGCCGGATCGCTGCTCGACGGGGTGCCGCCCGCACTCGTGGAACCGCTTCTGCGCAGGGTGAACGAGCTCGCCGCCCCCGCGCTCAGGCGGGAGTCCGGATGGGTGGCCGACTACGTACGTCTCCGTTTCGCCGCTGTTCGTCGCTGACGAAACTCCCGCTGTGGCAGGGGATTTGTCAGACTATGGTCTGGCTGTACAGACTGATGGGAAAGCGATGAACTTCTGCCTGAGTGACCTTGTGCCACCGCTGCGCTGGAGTGACGCTGCCCGCATCGGAACGCTGACCGCGCCGCCCCGTTCGCCGGACGTCCCTCCGGACGCCGCGCAGGACGCCTCTGCGGGCGCGCTGCCGGAGGCGTGGTGGCGTAGCCTGCCCGTCTCCCGCGTACTCGCCGTCCTCGGTCCCGAGGCGCTCGGCGAGCTGGTCACGGAGCTGGCCCTGGAGCAGTGGCCGGCCGCGGCCGTCGGTGATGTGCTCCCCGCACTCCACGTGCTCGACCCGGACGAGGCGGACGACCCCCAGGTCGCTATCGCCCTGGATCGTGCCGGGTCCTGGCCGGGCCTGCTCTCGCTGTCCGCCCGCCAGCTGTCCGACCAGGCGTTCATCAGGGCCCGCCCGGTCCTGACCGCGTTGTTCACGGCCGTGTTCGTACGGCTCGCGCCACCGGGCCGGACGGTCGCCGCCGCCGCGCGTGCCGTGCCCGAGGTCCTCGCCGCGTCGGTGGCCGTCCCGGAAAGTCCTGTGGCGCGGGCCCTGCCCGAGAGCCCGGTCCCCCCGGGTGAGAACACGATCCCTCCGGGCGAGAACACGATCCCTCCGGGCGAGCCGCCTCTGACCGCTCCGGCGGAGAACACGGCCTCCCCGGTCGAGACTCCTGCCGTCGACGCCACTCCGGCCGAGAACCAGGCCTCTCCGGCCGAGACCCCTCTCGTTGAGACGCCTCCGGCCGAGAACACGGCCCCTCCGGCCGAACTCCCTCCGGCCGAACTCCCTCCGGCCGAGGGCCCGCTCCCCCCGGTCGACGGGCCGGACGATCTGCCCGAGAGCTCACACGCTCTGCCGGAGCCGGAGGGCATCCGTCCCGGAGGCGCTGTCGCACCCGCCTTCCCGGAAAACCCGGCCCTCCCGGAAAGCCCGGCCCTGCCGGAAAAGCCCGTCCTCTTGGAAAGCCCGGCTCTGCGGGAAAACCCCGCCGTCGCGGAGGCCTCCTCCGCAAGCCCGCCCGCCGAGGAGCCCGACTACCCCGCCCTGATCGACGCGGCGTTCGCCGGTCTCGACGACAGGACCTGGATGGTCGCCCAGAACCGGGTCTTCTGCGAGACACCCTCCCCCGTCGAGGAGCTGGCGAAGCTGCTGGCCGTCCCCGTCGAGGCCATCGGCGCCGTGGAGGCGTCGCTGCGCGAGCAGCTCGCCGCGTGGCTGGCCGGGCCGGACGCCGTGCCGTACGGCGAGCACGTTCGGCGGGTCGCGGAGACGCTGGGCGTCGCGGCGCCGAAGTCCCGCCTCATCGAGGCCGCGGCGTGGCACGGGCACGACCTGCCCTCCCTAGACGTGCCCGCCTGGCAGTTCGTGCTGGCCACGCTGCCGGACCACCGGGTCTCCGGAGACTGGGTGGTGGCCGGTGACCTGAACGATCTGCACGAGAGGACGCGCGCCCTCATCCTGGGCGCCGAGCGTCCGCCCACGATCGCCCGCGCGCTCGAACTGGTCGCCTCGCTCGGGATCCATCCCGAGGTCGCGAAGGAGTGGCTGGAGAACGTGCCCCAGCTCCGCATCCAGAGCGGCAACGGCTCCCGCCCGGCCCCCACCCCGGGCCTTCCGCCCGCATCGGCCGCAGGCCCGACCCCGAGCCTTCCGCCGAGTGTCCCGGCGCTCGTCCCCGGGCCGGTTCCGGATCCCGCCCCGGGCCTCGCACCACACTTCTCGCCGGGGTTCTCTCCAGGTTTCTCTCCGGGCACACCGCCCGGATCCCCGCCGGACTCACCGGCGAAACAGCAAGGCCAGTTGAAGGACGTCGCGCTCACCCGGCGCTGTTTCCGCCAGCCCGACGGGCGCTGGTGGCTGCGGGTCGACGTGAGCGCGCAGCATCTGGAAGGAGCGGAGATCTCCCTGCCCAGCGGGTTCGCCGCCTATCTCGGGCTCTCCCCGGGCGGCAGCCGTACCGTGCGAAGCGCCACAGGGGACGTCACGTTCTCGTGGCAGGCCCATCCGGCTCTCGGATCACTCCAACCGATCCTCACGGAGATGGCGGCCAAGGAAGGAAGCCACATCTTCCTCACACTCTCCGACGAGGGGATGCTGCGGGTACGGCACCTGCCGGCGGCGAGCGGCGGCGACCAGACCTCACGGGCACTCCGGCTGGTGGGCTACACCGCGCCGGGAGGCACCCGCGAGCAGGCGGGCCGTGTCATCGCCACCAGGATCGGCCTCGCCGGTCCCGTCGGCCAGACCGAGCTCCTCACCCGCCTCCGGGAGCGAGGGGACCGCGACCTCCTGTCCCTGTTGGGTTAGCCGGAGATGCCCAGGCTCGCGATCTCACCGGACTTCGTCAAGAAGCTCGGCGCCCTCGACACCCCGGCCCGCCGGGACGCCACCGTCGCCCTGCGGCGGTTCCTGCACAACTCCCTCGCCGCGCCGCACCCCGAGCGGGTGCGCAACGGCCGGGACCCCCGCGTGGCCACCCTGCGCCTGTCCGCCGGCCACCGGGGTGTCGTCGTACGGCAGGAGGACACCTACTGGCTGCTGACCGTGCTGCCCGACGACGAGGCGTGGTCCTACGCCCAGCGGCACCGCGTCGGCGTCAACACGGCCATCGGGGTCGTCGAGGTGTGGGACGCCGAGGCGATCGACCAGTCCGAGGCGGCCCTGCGCCGGGCGTCGCGGGGCACCGACCGCCGCCTGTTCGGCACGTTCTGCGACAACGACCTGCTTGAGATCGGCATCGACGAGACGCTTCTCCCGCTGCTGCGGCTGATGACCTCCGAGGTGCACCTCACCGGGATCGAGCCGTTCCTGCCGGAGAGCCAGCTGGCCCCGCTCATGGCGCTGGCCAAGGGCGGGTCGCTGGCGGCGGCCTGGTCGGAGCTGGACGGCTGCCGCTGCATGGAGCCGGGCGAGATCGACCCCGACGACCTGCTCGCCGCGCTGCGGCGCAGCCCCGGCAGGGCGGCCTTCGCCACCAGCCAGCAGGAACTCGACCGGATCCTCAACGCCCCGCACTGGGCCACATTCCTCTATCCGCCGCAGCACACGTACGCCAACTGGCCGCAGTACGACCTGCCTACGCTCGTGACCGGCGGCGCGGGCACCGGCAAGACGGTCATCGCCCTGCACCGGGCCGCGTACCTGGCCCGCGCGGCGGCCGGGCCCGTCCTGCTGGTCACCTTCTCCCAGGCGCTGGCCTCGGAGCTGGCCGCCCGGTTGGATCTGATCGTCGACGACGAGACCGTGCGCGAGCGCATCGAGGTGCGCAACGTCGACCGGCTCGCGCACCGCATCGTGTCCGAGGCCGAGGGCCGCCCGCCGACCCTGGTCGGCACCGGCGACCTGGCCGCGCTGTGGCAGGAGGCGGCGGGCAGCAGGTTCGCCGCCGCGTTCCTGCTGCGCGAGTGGGAGCAGGTGATCCTCTCCCAGAACCTGCGCACCCTGGACGAGTACCTCGCCGCCCCGCGCTCCGGCCGTACGGTCGAGTTGTCACCGGAGATCCGCGCCACCGTCTGGCGTGCCGTCCAGTACGTCACCGAGCGGCTGCGGGAGTCCGGCCGCCGGACCCTCCTTCAGCTCGCGTCCGAGGCCGCCGAACTGCTCGGCCGGTCCACCGGCGACATGCTGGGCGACGAGGCACCGGGCAGGGAGCCGTACCGGCACATCGTGGTGGACGAGGCGCAGGACCTGCACCCGGCGCAGTGGCGCCTGCTGCGGGCGGCGGTGCCGCTCGCGCCGAACGACATGTTCATCGTGGGCGACCCCCACCAGCGCATGTTCGACACCCGTGTCGCGCTGGCCGGGCTCGGCATCCCCACGCGGAGATTCCACCTCAAGATCTCCTACCGGCTGCCGCACGAGATCCTGTCCTTCGGCATCCGGCTGCGCGGCGGCGGGCCGGCGGACGGCCTCGTGGAGGGCATCGCCGAACTGCACGGCTACCGGGCGCTGCAGCACGGGCCGCGCCCCACGGTCCTCGGATACGTCTCCCAGGAGGCGGAGCTGGCCGGGCTGGTGTCCCACCTTTCCTCGTGGCTCGCCGACGGCGTCCCCGAGGACCAGATCGCCGTGGCTGCCCGCACCACCGACCTCGTCAGAGCCGCGCGTACGGCGCTGCAGGAGGCCGGGATCAGCGTCAAGGTGACCATGCTGCACGGGATGAAGGGACTGGAATTCCGGCGGGTGGCCGTGATAGGCGTGGCTGACGGAATCGTGCCGGCACCCGAAGCACTGACCCCGGCCGCCGAGGATCCGACGGCACGGGCGCACGACCTGCAACGCGAACGGGGGCTCCTCTACGTGGCGTGCACACGGGCCAGCGAGATGCTCTACGTCTCCCACACCGGACGAGCGAGTCCCTTCCTACCTGCCTGATCCCCTAGTCTGAACTGCGGATATATTCCCCTTGCCGGTTGGACCTGCATGAACCTTAGCCTGAGCGACATCGTGCCTCCCCTGCGCTGGACCGCACCCAGTCAGGTCGAGCCGATCGCGAGCGACCCCGGTCTTCCAGACGCGTGGTGGCAGGCGATTCCCCTCGATCGGGCCTGTGCGGCGGTGGGGATCGAGCGGGTCGTCTCCCGGCTGGTGGATCTCACCACGGCCTGCTGGGGACACCTGGCGCTCGGCGACATCCTGCCGTTGCTGAGGTTCACCAATCCGCAGGAGAGCCTGCAGACGCCCGGCCCGCGCGAGGCCGTCCAGCAGCTGTTCGCGGACGTCATCGGCAGGCTCCTGGAGACCGAGCCGGCCGAGGAGCCGTCCGGCGCCCCCGTCGCGCCGGCGCTGCCCGAGCGCCCGATCCCCGAGATCATCGACGAGGTCTTCGCCCGGCTCGACGACCGGCAGCGCGCCATCGCGAGGGACCGGCTCTACGCCGAGCAGCGGGTGACGCTGGACGAGCTGGCCCAGCGGTTCTCGGTGACCCGCGAGCGCATCCGGCAGATCGAGCGCGACCTGCGTGACCACGTGGAGTCGTGGCTCACCTCACCCGAGGCGGGCCCGCTGACCGCGCACCTCACCTGGCTCCGTGGCCGGTTGGGCTCCGCCGTACCCGCCGACGACCTCGCCGCGGCGGTCCCGTGGCACCGCGCCGAGCTCGCCACGCTGGGGATCCCCACATGGCGCTTCCTGCGCACCCTGCTCACCGGCTACGACCAGGTGGACGGCTGGCTGGTCGCCGGAGGGGCCGACGAGCTACGGGAGAAGACCCGGCAGCTCTTCGCCGACGGCCCGCGTCCCCTGGGCGAGGCGGTGTCCCTGGTCGCCCAGCTCGGCATCCGCGAGGACGTGGCGGAGCGCTGGCTCGCCGCCGTCCCGCACCTGCGGGTGCTGGAAGGACACGTGGTCCCGTGGCCGCGCAGCGTCAACGACAAGGCCGAGGCCGTGCTCGCCGTGGCCGGCACCGCGCTCTCGCCCGAGGAGATCCAGTCGCGGATCGGCGAGGACTACAGCCTGGTCGGGATCCGCAACCAGCTCACCGCCGACGACCGGTTCCTGCGCCTCGACCGCAACAAGTACGGCCTGCGGCGCTGGGGCGGGGAGGAGTACCTCGGCATCCGCGAGATGATCACCCGCGAGATCGAGCGGGCGGGCGGCGAGGCGTCGGTCAGCACGATCGTCAGCAGCCTCACCTCCCGGTACGAGGTGAGCGAGAGCTCTGTCCGGGCGTACGCCGGGGGCCCCGGGTTCGAGCGCACGCAGCGCGGCTGGATCCGGGTGGCCGGGCAGGAGCAGGCCGAGCCGTACCAACCGCGCCGGGACGTGTCGATGACCCGTCGCTGCTTCCGCAGCAGGGACGGCCGCTGGTGGCACCGGGTGGACGTCAACCCCGAGCACCTGCGCGGCTCCGGGTCGCCGCTGCCGACCGGCTTCGCCGCGCACCTGGGCATGGCCCCGGGCGGGCAGCTGACCGCCTCGACGCCGTCCGGTGAGGTGGTGATCAGCTGGCACAACCAGCCGACGATGGGGTCCATCCGGCCGGTGCTCGCGGGCTACAACGCCTCGGAGGGCGATCACGTCTTCCTCACCGTCTCCGACGGCGGGGAGCTGCTGACCCGCTTCCTGCCCGCCGCCACGCCGGGGCTGGCCGCGCTCAACCGGGCCCTGCATCTCATCGGCTACACCGCGCCGGTCGCCTCCGAGGCGGAGGGCCTGCGGCTCATCGGCGCCCGCATCGGTCTCCCCGAGGGCGCGGCGCGCGAGGAGATCATGGCCAGGCTGCGAGACCGCGGCGACCGGGACATCCTGAACTTCCTCGACTCCTGAATCACTCCAGCGGGGAGGCGACCGTCACCTTCGAGCCCCAGGCGTCGTAGTTCGTGGTGACGGCGGAGCCGGTGTCCATCGGGAAGTCGTCACTGGGGCCGCGCTTCCATGACGTGGTCAGGCGGCGCGGCAGGCCCTTGCCGTCCACCCACAGCCGCCAGGTGATCCTGGTCTTCCTCTCTTTCGCGGTGAGCTTGCCGAACTCGGCGCGAAAGGCGGGTGAGACAGCATGCATCGCGCCGAAATCGACGGTGCCGGAGTAGGCGGTGGTCCGCACGCCGCCCACCTTCCCTCCGGGCGCATGCTTGGTGGCCGTCGTGAGGAGCTTCCTGAGGGTCGCCCGCTCGAAGACGTCGATGTTCTGCTCGGAGAACTCCTGCGGCTTGTACTTCTGGTTCACCTTGGTCCACTCGTCGCCCCAGACCCCGCCGTACGCGTAGGTCACGCCACCGACGACGCGAAAGTGGAATCTGTCCCCGGTCTTGCCGTCCACGGTCGGGACCCGGGTGACGTCCGCCGCGGCGATCCCGGACTTCCCGAACCCGAAAGCCCCCTTGACCCGGTACGAGATGATCTCGCGGCCGAATGTGATCGTGGAGGTCTCGGAGAGCTGCACCCCACGGCCTGTCCCGAACTGCTTCGCGACAGCGTCGGCGGGATCCGCCGCGCTCGAAGCGTGGGCCGCGGCGGGGATCGCGGCAGTTGCCGCTGCCGTCAGGGCGGCGATGGCCACGGTATTGCGAAATTTCACCGCAAATACGTAGCACGATCACAGCGGATTGGTCGATCACGCCCGCCTGGCTAGGCTCGGAGCATGTTGCGGCTCCATGACACCCTGCGGGACAGCGTCGAACGGGTCGCCCCCGCCGGGGCGCGGGCGCTGCGGATGTACGTCTCCACACCGCCGGGCCCGCTGTCCTACCTGCTGCCCGACCTCGTACGCCGGGTGATCGAGCGACACGGCCTGCGGGTGCTCACCCACGGCGACGCCGGGGAGCCGGGCCCGCTCGCGCTGAACATCCACCTGTCCACGCCTCTGCCGTACGCCGGGGAGCCCGTCGATCTCGTGCTCGGCCCCGGCGGTCCTGACGGCCGGCACCGGGTGGTGGGCGGGCCGCTGCTGTTCGAGGGAGGCGATCCCGCGGACACGCTGGTCTCCGACGTGGAGGCCGCCGGCCTCGACCCGCTGGCCGTACGGCTTGCGCTCCTGGAGCATCACTACCGCGGTCCGGTGGACCTGACCTGGGACCTGCTGCGATCGGCCGACCGGACGGTCAGGCGGTGGCGGGGACGCGTCGCCCGGTGGGCGGAGTCGCCCAGCGGGCCGATCGCCAGGGAGCGGGCCGCCCGCATCCGGGAGGCGTTCGACGACGACCTCGACACGCCGCTCGCCGTGCGGCTGGTACGCGAGCTGGAGATCGACGACTCGGTGGCGCCGGGCTCGCGGTTCGAGACCTTCCTGCACCTCGACCACATCCTGGGCCTGGACCTGTCCTCCGACATCGGGAAGGTCTGACAACCGCCGTCCACCTCGATCGGTGTCGTGGTCGTGTCCCTTGGAGGGTCCGTTCCCGGCGGGCGCTTCGTCAGGCGGCGGCCGGTGAGCGGGGGGCGCCGAGCCAGGTGGACAGGGCCTTCTCCAGCGCGTACGGCTCGGCACCGTCCTCGCTCGCCCAGGCGACGATCCCGTCGGGCCGGACGAGCAGGCCGAGCGGCCCTTCGGTCACCTTCAGGCGGTCGTCGTACCCGTGGGCGACGGCGCGCAGCTCGCCCGACGGGTCGAGCAGCAGGGCCCGGCCGTCGTGCATGTGGTCGGCGAGCCGGGAGCCGTCGGCCAGTTCGAGGTCGGGCGCGTTCGTGCCCACCAGCGGATGGTCGCCCGGAATGTCGTGGCGCTGCCAGACTCCGGAGAGCCTGCCGGCGAGGAAGGTCGTGCCGTGGGTCGTCCGGGCCAGATCGGCCACCACCTGCCGGAGCGCCCTGGCGTGCGGGTCGGGCCGCATGATGGCGATCTGGGCGCGCGTCCAGTCGAGCACCCAGGCGCCGACGGGGTGCCGCTCGGTGGTGTAGGTGTCCAGCAGCCCGTCCGGGGCATCCCCTCGGATCACCGCGGCGAGCTTCCACCCCAGGTTGGCCGCGTCCCCCACGCCCAGGTTGAGCCCCTGCCCGCCGAAGGGCGGGTGGACGTGGGCGGCGTCCCCGGCCAGCAGCACCCGCCCGAGCCGGTACGTGCTCGCCTGGCGCGTGTTGTCGGTGAACCTGGTCACGGTGTCGACCGCGGTGACCACGACGTCCACTCCGGTGACGCGCCTGATCGACGCTTCCAGCTCGGCGGCGGTCACGGGTGCGTCGCGGTCGGCGGGCGTGCCGCCGAACTCCGCGACCAGAATGCGGCGCGGCTGCGGGCCGTACGCGTAGACGCCGGTCGGGGTGGCGTGCCAGCCCATCGCCAGCGCCTCGGTGCCTTCCATCTCGGCCAGGGCCTGGTAGGCCGTGATTACCGGCTCCGTGCCCGGGAAGTCGAACCCGGCGAGCTTCCTGACGGTGCTTCTCCCTCCGTCGCAGCCGACCAGCCATCGGCCGTGGACCGGCCCCCGGTCGGTGGTCACCGTGACGCCGTCGTCGTCGGGGGCGATGCCGGTCACCTCGACACCGCGGCGTACGTCCACCCCGAGTTCCGCGGCCCGTTCTGCGAGGATCGCCTCCACCTGCTGCTGGGCGACCAAGGTGATGCCGGCCGCCGGGCCGTGCTCCCCGGTGTCACGCGACCTGTCGGGATGCTCCGAGGTGAGCATGATCCCGCCGAAGTGGCCGATGAACTTCGGCCCCGCCTTCGCACTCGGCGCGAACCCCCGCAGGTTGTTCCGCTGTGCTTCCTCAAGCTGCGGCAGCAGACCCCGCCGGTGGAGCGCCGCCGCAGTGGAGACCGTGAGCGATCCGGCCTTGATGGTGGGGTCGATCGCGGTCAGCCGGTCGAGCACGGTGACCGACGCCCCGGCGAGCCGCAGCTCGCATGCCAGCATCAGCCCCACCGGGCCGCCCCCGGCCACCACGACGTCCGCGTCGTACAGCATGTGCTCCTCCTCGATGGGATTGCTACCGTGACTAAAAACATACTCTCACTAAAACTTTTCTTCAACTATAGTTTCTCGCATGAGCGGGTTGCGGGAGCGGAAGAAGCAGGAGTCGCGGCAGCACATCTCCGACATGGCGTCCTGGCTCTTCATGCAGCGGGGTTTCGACGCGGTCACCGTCGCCGAGATCGCCGAAGCGGCCGGGGTCTCCACGAAGACGGTCTTCAACTACTTCCCGCGGAAGGAGGACCTCTTCCTCGACCGGCTGCCGGAGGCCGCCGACCTGATCGTCCGAACGGTCCGGGAGCGTCCGGCGGGCGTGGAGCCGCTGGCCGCGCTACGCGAAGCCGCCCTGCGTCTGCCGCGCGAACGCCATCCCTTGGGCGGGATCGGCGAGGGATACGAGCACTTCCTGCGGGTCGTGGTGGACTCTCCCGCCCTGCGGGCCCGGGTCAGAGAGTTCCTCGACGAGGTCGAGGCCCTGCTCACGACGCTGTTGGACGAGGCCGACCCGAAGGGGCCCTGGTCACGGGTGGCCGCGGCGCTCGTCGTCGCCGCCTTCCGCGCGACCTACTCGATCAGCTTCCGGCGGACGCTCGCCGGCGATCGTCCGGAGGACGTCCTCGACGACCACATCGCCCTGCTCAACCGCTCCTTCGACGCGCTGGAGCGGGCGCTGGCCTGAGCGATGGCGCGGACGCTGGCCTGAGCGATGGCGCGGGCGGGATCACGCCGGCGTTCATCGAGCCGGCCGGCGCCACCAGGGGTGGCGCCGGGCGTAGCCTCCGTCCTCGAGTCCGGCCAGCCGCTCGAAGACGTTACACGAGGCGGGATCACCGCAGACGACCAGCGAGACGGCGGCCGCGATCACATAGAGCGGAAGCATCGGCAACCCCGCGCAGAGGACGTACTGCGTGGCGTGCCGGGACTCGTGGGCGAGCAGTTCGCCCACGAGGTAGCCGTCCTGGTTCTTGGTGAGGACCACATTGCCGACCGTGAACGCGCCGGCCACCGGAAACGGGATGCGGTAGCCGTGCGCCAGGATGAGCCCGTGCTCGCCCTTACGCGGAGTGGCCCCGCCGATCAGCGCGATCAGCAGGCCGACGGGGGTGGAGAGGTTGACGACGTTGACGACCTGCCGGAACCGGTGCCATCTCATACGGTCTCATTCAGCGCCTCAGGAGCCACGAACCTTGGGATCGCGTGACCATGATGGCGACCACGAGGGCCGCCGTCCCTCCGTAGAGATACCAGTATCCGGCCGGATCGGCGGCGATGACCAGGTCTCCCGCGGCCTGCTTGCTGGCCAGGAAGAACGAGACGAACATCCAGCCGGCGGCGGGCAGCAGCGCGCCCATCTTGCCCCCGATCAGCCGCCCCATGGCGTACGGCACGGCGAACAGGATCGGCAACCACACGATCGCCGCGACGGGCACGTCCCCGGCGTACCAGGAGTGCTCGAAACCGCCGACCACGCCGAGCACGACCCCGAGCACGAAGAGCATGCCGTAGGCCGCGCCGATGACGGCGGGGGACTCCCCCTGCTCCGGCGGGGGACTAGTCGATGCCTGCAAAGAGATCATCCTCACGGTTGTACGGCTCGCCGATGCCTCCCACCTCGTACGGCGCGCCGACACCGGGGCGGCCGGGAACGCCGGCGTGGAGAATGAAGTGCTCGATCCCAAGCGCGGCCTGGCCGACGTTGTTGGAGAGCGCGAACCACGGGGCGTCGACCGCGATCTGCGTGGCGTGCGCGCGCATCGCGTCCAGTTTCGCCGTGATGTGGGCGCGGGCGTCGATCTCCGTGGTCACCTCCTCGTCCGCGCAACCGAACGGCAGGGCGTCGACGTCCTCGCCCCAGAACTCGATGTCGGCCTCGCGCATCGCCTCGGCGGCGCGCTTCATCACCGACTTCGGCATGGCCGTGTAGTAGAACTTGGCGATCTGCCACGGCTCCCCGCCGGGGTGCGCGGGGTCGGCCGCCAGCTCGAACGCCCGCCGGGCCACGCGGTGCGCCTGGATGTGGTCGGGATGGCCGTAGAAGCCGTTCTCGTCGTAGGTGACGAGCACCTGCGGCCGGACCTCGCGGATCACCGCGACCAGCTCCGCGGCCGCCTCGTCGAGATCGGCCCGCCAGAAGCAGTCCGGCCGGTCGTTGGTGGGGGCGCCCATCATGCCGGAGTCGCGCCAGCGGCCGGGGCCGCCGAGGAACCTGTGGTCGCTGACCCCGAGCGCCCGGCAGGCCGACTCCAGCTCGCCGATGCGGTGCTGCCCGAGCGTGTCGTCCCTGTCGGCGGCCAGGTGCGCCAGCTCCGGCGGGATGACCTCACCCTCTTCGCCGAGGGTGCAGGTCACCAGCGTGACATGGGCGCCCTCCGTGGCGTACTTGGCCATGGTCGCCCCCGAGCCGATCGACTCGTCGTCGGGATGGGCGTGCACGAGCAGCAATCGCCGGTCAGTCATGCTCCGAGCCTAGCTGGCAGGATGGGGAGCTATGACTGAGAGCTTTCCCCGGTTGTTTGCCCGGACCCGGCGCTTCACCCTGGGCGTCCCGCGCGGCTTCACGATCTCTCCCGACGGCGGTCGGGTGATCTTCCTCCGGTCGAGGTCCGGCACCGACCCGGTGACGTGCCTGTGGGAGTTCGACGTCGCGACCGGCGCCGAGCGGCTCGTCGTGGACCCCCTCTCGCTCGGCGCCGGAGAGGAGAACCTCCCGCCCGAGGAGCGCGCCCGCCGTGAGCGGTCCCGCGAGGCGGCGGGCGGCGTGGTGGCCTACGCCACCGACTCCGCGGCCGAGCAGGCCGTCTTCGCCCTGTCCGGAGCTCTCTACCTGGTCGATCTGGCGGCGGGAGCCGTACGCCACCTGGAGACCCCGGGGCCGGTGATCGACCCCAGGCTGAACCCCTCGGGCACCCGTGTCGCGTACGTCACCGGGGGCGCGCTGCACGTGCGCGACCTGGGCGCGGACGAGGACGTCGTCCTCGCCGCCGAGGAAGGTGTCACCTACGGCCTGGCCGAGTTCATCGCCTCCGAGGAGATGGACCGGATGCGCGGCTACTGGTGGTCCCCCGACGGTGACGCCCTGCTGGTCGAGCGGGTCGACGAGGCCCCGGTCACGCGCTGGCACATCGCCGACCCGGCCAACCCGGCGTCCGAGCCGGTGACCGTGGCCTATCCGGCGGCGGGCACGCCCAACGCCCGGACCGAGCTTTTCGTTCTCGGGCTGGACGGCTCGCGCACCCCGGTCCCGTTCGACGACGAGTACCTCGTCACCGCGCTCTGGGACGATCACGGCCTGGCGATCGTCACCATGCCGCGCGACCAGAAGGCCCTGCGCCTGCTCACGGTCACGGACGGCCTCGCGCCGGTCCGCGAGGACGTCGACCCCGCCTGGGTGGACATCGTCCCCGGCGTCCCCGACCACCTGTCCGACGGCACCCTGGTCTGGGTGGCCGACTCCGAGGGCGGGCGGCGCCTGATCGTCGGCGACCGTCCGGTCACGCCCCCGACCCTGCAGGTGCGCTCGGTGCTGGCCGTCGACGGGGACACGATCCTGTTCCAGGCGAGCGCCGACCCCACCGAGGTCCAGGTGTGGACCTGCTCGGCGGGCGTGCTCGCGCGGGTGAGCCCCGAGGAGCCGGGTGTCTACAGCGGCACGTCCGCCGGAGGCACGACGGTGATCATCGGTGCCACGCTGGAGAGCCAGACCTCGGTCACCCGGATCTTCCGGGACGGCCGGCCGTGCGGCCACATCGACTCCCACGCCGAGCGGCCCGGCATCGACCTGCGCGTCTCGCTCGTCCCCACCGGCAAGCGCAATCTGGCCACGGCCGTGCTGCTCCCCTCCTGGTACGAGCCGGGCAGCGGGAAGTTGCCGGTCCTCATGGACCCGTACGGCGGCCCGGGCGCCCAGCGCGTGCTCGCCTCCGGCCGGATGTTCCTGGAGTCCCAGTGGTGGGCCGAGCAGGGCTTCGCGGTGATCGTGGCGGACGGCAGGGGCACTCCCGGTCGCGGCCCGGCCTTCGAGCGCGAGGTGCTGCACGACTTCACCGTCACGCTCGACGACCAGGTGGAGGCGCTGCACGGCGCGGCGGCCGAGTACGACCTCGACCTGTCGCGGGTGGGCATCCGCGGCTGGTCGTTCGGTGGTTACCTCGCCGCGCTGGCGGTCCTCCGGCGCCCGGACGTGTTCCACGCGGCGATCGCCGGGGCCCCGGTGACGGACTGGCGGCTGTATGACACCTGCTACACCGAGCGGTATCTCGGCCACCCGGACGAGGGACACTACGAGGCGTCCTCGCTGCTCGCCGACGCGGAGAAGCTGGAGCGGCCGCTGCTGCTCGTGCACGGCCTCGCGGACGACAACGTGGTGGCGGCGCACACGCTGCGGCTGTCGTCGGCGCTGCTCGCCGCCGGACGCCCGCACACCGTCCTGCCGTTGTCCGGCGTGACCCACATGACGCCGCAGGAGGTCGTCGCGGAGAACCTGCTGCTCCTCCAGGTCGACTTCCTCAAGAAGGCCCTGGGCTGACCAGGCGGCGTCGACCTGACGGCATGGCCGCGTCCTCGGGGCGTGCCCCGGCCCGCGGCCATGCCGTACGGCGCGGCCCGGCCGCGCGGACACTCAGTGCCGACGTGGCCGACGTGGCCGACGAGCGGGCCGTGGCCGCACTGTTCGACACCGCCGAGTCCACCTTCGGCGGCATCGACGTCGTCGTTCACGCCGCCGGCCGGATGCACCTGGCCCCGATCGCCGAGCTGGACCTGACCGCCCTGGACGTGTTGCACGAGGAGACCGTCGCCCGGCTAGCCGCCAACCGCCACTGGAGCGTCTGGGCACTCCCGCCGACATCGCCGAGGTCGTCGCCTTCCTCGTCGGCCCGCGCGGTCACTGGATCAATGGCCAGGTGATCCGCGCCAACGGCGGGATCGTCTGACCCCTCCGCCCTTAGCGTCACCGTTAACCCTCGCCGTCACCAACCACATCTCCGGGCGCTACGCCGAGTGCTGGCGCCGCCTTCCGGGCCAGGCCGGCGAACGGCGGCGCGTACGTGAACGCCGCGGGGCGGGTTTCCCGCACCGCACGGTCGGTCGCCGGACAGGTCCTCACTCTGACCAAGCTCCAACAGTCCGAGGACGACGGCGAGGTCGCCGCGGAAACCGATGGAAGGCGGGGCGCTGACCGGCTCAGGAAGGCTCCCTGACCGGCCCGGCGACGCCTCCGCCATGCCAGCTCTGCCACAGCGCGGCGTAGGCACCGCCCGCCGCGACCAGCTCGTCGTGCGAGCCCAGCTCGCTGATCCGGCCGTCCTCGACGACGGCGACGCGGTCGGCGTCGTGCGCGGTGTAGAGCCGGTGCGCGATGGCGATCACGGTCCGCCCCTCGAGGACGGCCGCCAGCGAGCGCTCCAGGTTGCGCGCGGCGCGCGGGTCGATCAACGAGGTCGCCTCGTCGAGCACAAGCGTGTGCGGGTCGGCCAGCACGAGACGGGCGAGCGCGAGCTGCTGCGCCTGCGCCGGTGAGATCGCGGTGCGGCCGGAGCCGACGATCGTGTCCAGTCCCTGATCGAGCTGCTCGACCCACTCCCACGCGTCCACCGCGGCCAGCGCGCGCCGCACCTCGCCGTCGGAGGCGTCGGGACGCGCGATCAGCACGTTGTCACGCAGCGTTCCCCGGAAGACATGATGCTCCTGGGTGACCAGCGCGACGTGGCCGCGCAGTTCGTCGAGCGGCAGCTCGACCAGCTGCGTCCCGCCCACGGTGACAGTGCCGGTGCGCGGGCCGTGGATGCCCGCGAGCAGCCGGCCCAGGGTGGACTTGCCCGCGCCTGACGGGCCGACCATGGCGAGCCGCTCGCCCTGGCGCACGTTCAGATCGATGCCGTGCAGCACGTCGCGTCCCTCTCGGTAGGAGTACCGGACGTCGGACGCCCGGAGTTCCTCACCGTCGGGCCGTTCGGCCCCGGCCACGCGGTCCTCCTTGACGTTGGCCACGCCGAGCAGGCGCGCCAGCGAGGCCCCACCGACCTGGAGCTCGTCCACCCAGGACAGCAGCCGGTCCAGCGGGTCGATGAGCTGCTGCACATAGAGCGTCGCCGTGGTCACCTGAGCCACCGACACCCAGCCCTCCATGGAGAACAGACCACCGATGAGCAGGGTGGCCACGACCGGGATCACATAGCCGAACTCCACGGCGGGGAACCACACCATGCGCAGGCCAAGGGTGTACCGCTCGGCCTTCCACGAGCGGGCGATGTCGCCGTCCGTCCTGCGGTGGCGGCGGTCCCGCAGGCCCAGGGCCTCCACGGTCCGCGCGCCGTCCACGGTCTCGGCCAGCCCCTCCGTCATATCGGCGTACGCGGCGTTCTCCCGCAGGTAGCCGTCTCTGGCGCGGTTGAGGTACCACCGCGTGGCGATCCACAGCAGCGGCACGGCGAGCAGCGAGGGCACCGCGAGGATGGGCCCGACCACGAGGACCGCGCCCACCATGAACGCCCCGGTGACGATCGCGATCAGCGTCTCGGGGACGGCGTGCCGCACACTGCGGGAGAGCGCGTCCACGTCACGGGACGTGCGGGTGAGCAGGTCACCGGACCCGGCCCGCTCGACGGTGGACAGCGGCAGCGCGAGGATCTTGTCGACGAAGTCCTCACGCAGCTCGGCGAGCACCTTCTCGCCCAGCTGGGACGAGGCGTAGACGGCGAACCTGACCAGGATCGCCTGCGCGACCACGAATCCGGCGATGGCCAGGGCGACCGTGTCGACGTTGACGGTGTCGGTGCCGTCCTTGACGGCCTCGACCAGCCCGCCCAGCAGCCGGGGCGCGGCCAGCCCCGCCACGGCGGCGAGGGCGTGCAGGCCCAGAGCGAGCGTGAGCTCGCGGGGGTACTTCAGTGTGAGTCGCCGCGCGTAGGCGCGCACCTGCGCCTGGTCGGCGACCGGCAGGATCTCGCGTGCCATCGACTACTCCTCCCCTCGGGTGACCGTGGACCGGTATGCGGGTTCCCCGGCGAGCAACTCCCGGTGGGTGCCCTCGGCCCGCACCTTGCCGTCCTCCACGAAGAGGACGAGGTCGGCGTGGTCGAGGACGAGGGGGCTGGTCGTGCAGACGAGGGTGGTGCGACCCGCGCGCGCCCGGCCCAGCCGCTCGGCGATCCGCGCCTCCGTATGGGCGTCCACCGCGCTGGTCGGCTCGATCAGGACCAGGATCTCGGGATCGGTGACCAGCGCCCTGACCAGGCGCAGCCGCTGCTGCTGGCCGCCGGAGAACTCGCGGCCGGACTCGGCCACGTGAGCGTCCAGACCGTCGGGCAACGCTTCCACGATGTCCTGCGCGCACGCCGCGGCCAGGGCTTCGTGCACGGACTCGTCCGAAGCCGTGCCGGTGACGTCCAGCTCGTCGCGCAGGCGGCCGGTGAAGAGCTTGGCCGCGTTGTCCGCGATGAGGACGTGCCGCCTGACCTCCGCGATCGGCAGATCGGCCAGCGGCCTGCCGCCCAGCGTCACTTCTCCGGGCGCGTACCTCCCGAGCCGGTCAGCGATCGTGATCGCGTCTTCGGGCACCGCCGCCGCCACGGCGGTCAGCAGCCCTCGCCGCACCGTGAGACCGGACTCCTCGTCGTGCAGGTCGCCGCCCGAAGGCACGGCCGCGTCGCCGCCGGAGAGCTCGGGGTCCAGTGACAGGATCCGGCAGACCCTGCGGGCCGCGACGTGCCCCTTGGTGATCTTGTCAGCGGCCTCGGTGAGCGTCCGGAGCGGCGCGATGAGGAACACCGCGTAGCCGTAGAAGGCGACGAGCCCACCCGCGCTGATCTCGCCG
Source organism: Microtetraspora glauca (assembly GCA_001570385.1). Classification (GTDB taxonomy): domain Bacteria; phylum Actinomycetota; class Actinomycetes; order Streptosporangiales; family Streptosporangiaceae; genus Microtetraspora; species Microtetraspora glauca. The sequence goes on from BBYL01000026.1 coordinate 103,873, forward strand.
GCAAGGGCGAACCGCGCGCCGAGCCAGGTCACGCAGGCGATGAGCAGTCCGGGCAGCAGGATCTGGGCGCCTTCGAGCACCGACTCGACCGACGCGACCCCGACCCCGGCTCGCCGCACCCGCTGCGACTCCTCGCGGTAGCGGTCGGCGAACACCCGCTCGCCGCCGATGCCACGAAGCACCCTCAGACCCGCCACGATGTCGGCCGCCCGTGTGGCCAGCTCGCCCTGCAGGTCACGCTGCTGGTGCTGTCGGCGGTGCAACGGCCTGAGCAGCGGGCCCACCGCGGCCGCCATCACCGGCACGCCGATCAGCACCATGAGCCCGAGCGGCAGCGACCTCGTGATCAGCAGGACCGTCACCGTGACGACGGCGACGACCGCTCCCGTGCCGCGCAGCAGGATGTCCATCGCGTTGCCGATGTGAGCGATGTCGGAGTTGCCGACGCTCACCACCTCACCGGTCGAGAGCCGTTTGGGCAGGGTCGCGCCCAGCCGGGTGGCCTGCCGTGAGGTGACCTGGACCGTGCGGTAGGCGGCGGCCAGCCAGGTGAACACGGCGAACCGGTGCCGCATCGCGCCGGCGACGGCCTGGACGACGCCCAGCCCGAGCAGGACGAGGGACCAGCGCACCAGACCGCCCGTGTCCGCGGAGAGCAGCGCGTCGATGGCACTGCCCAGCGCGGCGGGCACGAGGGCCTGCCCCAGCCACCAGAGGATGGCGAGGCTGATGCCGATCAGGAGCGGGGCGCGCTGGGCACGGGCGACCCACCACAGGTAGCGGAGGGGACTTCGGGCGTCGGGAATGCCGGGGTCGGCGACAGGCAAGGAGAGCATGACGTCCTCAAGGCTCACAGGCCGGTCCCAGGCTCGGCAATCGATTTTCGTGCCCGCGTGTCGCGAGGCCGGATGTAAACCTGGGTTGACACGCGAACGATGTAAACCTAGGTTGACATCATGAACGATACGGCGCAGCTGGCCAGCGATGCCGGCAGCCGCGACCCCGGCATCGGACTGCGGGCCGTCCGGGCCCTGCGGGTGCTGGTCGAGCGACTTGAAGCACTTCAGGTGGAGAACGCACGGACCCAGGGCTGGTCCTGGCAGGAGATCGCCACATTGCTGGGCGTCACCAGGCAGGCCGTCCACAAGAAGTACGCGGGCGGACGTGGACTACTGAGACGGGAGAAGTAGCGATGTTCGAACGGTTCACCAACGACGCGCGGCAGACGGTGACCCAGGCGCAGGAGCACGCCCGGCGGTTGCAGCACCGGCACATCGGCACCGAGCACCTGCTGCTCGGCCTCCTCGGGAATCCGGACACACTGTCGGCACAGATCCTGAACGAGCACGGCCTCACCCTGGACCGGGCCGAGACGGCGACACTGCGCGCCCTTCCCGGACCGGACCAACGTGGCGGAGACCTGGACGCCGACGCTCTGGAGACGATCGGCATCGACCTGGCGGCCGTACGGGAAAGAGTCGAGGCGACCTTCGGGCCCGGCGCCCTCGACCGGGCACCCAGCCGAAACCATCGCGGCCTGCTGCTCAGCGGCCGCCACATCCCCTTCGACCGGGGCGCGAAAAAGGCCCTCGAACTGTCCCTGCGCGAGGCGATCGCCCTGAAAAGCAAGGAGATCCGCGACGGCCACATCCTCCTCGGCCTGCTACGGGAGGCAGAGGGGCTCGGTGCGCGGGTGATCAGCTCCTCGGGCATCGACATCGCCACCCTCCGTATCGAACTGGAACGGCTGCTCGCGCCGAGCGCTCGCCGACCCCGCGCCTCCTGACCGGTTGTCGGGGGCCGTCGCCAGTGCGGCGACCGGGCCCCTGTCTGGGCTGGTAGGCCCGGGACCCCAAGGACGAGCGGGCCACAGCACCTGGCAGGCCCGTGATCTTTTCCATCACCGCATCAGCCGCACATCGCGGCCGCAACCTGGTCGCGCCACTCAACCTCCCGGCCGGCGAACTCGGCGGGAGCCAGAACGGAGAGATCACGGGTGCGCGGGTCGTACCGCAGCCGGACCACGACCCGCCTCCGGCGCGCGGGCGGTGGCAGACGATGCGCCGCCCTGGCGTCGGTGGTCGTCACCACCTCTTCCACCGGGATCTCGATGTCTCGGCGACCGGGCGGCCGAGCGAAGAGCGTCGAGGCGAGCACGTGGGCCAGGCCGTAGAAGAGATGGAACCAGCCGTGAAGATGCCTCTCCGAGAGCCGTGTGGTCCGGAGCTCGGGCAGGCCGAGCAGGGACAGCCCCGTCGTGCGCATGCCGAACCGGTCGTCGTCGCCGGGGGTGAAGCTGACGGAGACCCACGTGGCCACCGCGAAATCCTCGCGGGAGAGGAACGGCTCAGAACGCCATTGATCGGGCAGCAACCGCGGGGGGCGCGGATCGAGGCGGATCCCTCGGGTGAGGTCCGCGAGGCGGTCGGTCGCCAGGGCACACCAGTGCAGGTGGTCGGGCGGCCACCCCGGCGGAGCCGTGCAGGTGATCTGGAGATGCCCCTTCGCCATCTCCAGCAGCACAGCGACGAGCGGATCGACGTCGGGCGAGCAGTCCGGGCAGGAGAGCACCCGGATCGCGTGGGCGAGTGACGGATGAGCGCCGTCGATCTCCTCGACCCGCAGCTCGACGCCAGGAGGAAGGGCCTCCACCAGCTCGGTGACCGCAGCGGCGGGAACGGGCTCATCGGGAGCGGCGACCACATAGGCGACGCTCACCGAGGCGGCCACCGGCAGCAGGATCTTGGCGGTCATGGGCACCTCCACTGGACGACGAAGGCCCAGGCTGGCAGCGCGGCGGCCGGCCCTCCCTTCCCGAGTCGCGTTCTGTGGAGAACGCCGGTTGTGTGGAAAACCGGTCGCCGCGGCCGTGTCCCCCATCCGCCGCACCCGAGCTTCCCGCGGTGTCGGCGAGGGGAGGAAGATCCGTTTTATCCCGGTCTGCGCGCTCCGGAGCAGCGATGCGCCAGCGGGTTTCGAGAACCGGAATCCACAACGGCAAGCTGGCTGCAAGCAGGCTTCGCACAATGGCTGGCATGAAAGCCTCCCCCACTGGACGCCTCAGCGTGCCCCGCCGGCTTGCCGCCGGCGCGACCTTCGTGCTCCTGACCATCACCGGATGCGGTTCCGGCGTTGACGCGCTCCGGAGCGATCAGGCCGTTCCGGAGCGCGTGACCAGCACGGCGACCGAGACCACCCCGACCACCGAGACCACCCGCCCCACGGAGAACAGCGAGCCGGCCGCGACCACGACCGAGACGGGCGACCCGGCCCAGGCCCAGACGGATGTTCGGCCGGGTGGGGCCCTCGTCGACGGCAGCACTGTCGCGGCCGAGCTCACCCGCGCCGGGCAGAGGGACACGTTCACCCTGGACCTGGGCGACGCCAGGGATTTCTACGTCACCGACATGAACGGCGGCGACATCCAGTTCCAGGTGTTCTCCGAGGTCGACGACCAGCCGGTCAGCCCGTCCGGCATCGCTCTCAGCTGGGGCACGTCGGTCGTCACGTTGACCAAGGCGGGCAAGCACCGGCTGGAGGTCTTCGGGAACACGAACGTCATCGGGCCGTACAGTTTCAGGATCGCGACGGTGAAGGTCCGCACGTTCCCGGCGACGATCGGCCTGAAGATCGGCGAGGGCAGCCCGGACGGCGCGGGACGGCTGGACGTCCCAGGACGCATCGACCGTTTCGAGTTCGACGCGGACGGCGCCTCGGCCATCAAGATCCTCGGTGGGGCCGGGGCGTGCACGGCCATCGAGCTGGAGCTCACGGATGCCGCGGAGAAGAACATCGCCGGCCCACGGCAGCCCGTCCCACTCTGCGGATACGAGTCGGACATCCCGCTCTCCAATGGAGACGGCCGGTACGCGCTCGTGGTCAGATCAGGTGCGGCGAAGACCGGGGCCTACTCGTTCCAGATCGCGCGGGCGGGTTGAGCGTCGACCGGGCGTCCGGTGGCGGTGCGAAGCGTGGTCACGTGCCTGGGCCGGTCCCGCGTCAGGACCGGTACAGGTTCCCGCGATACTCCAGCGCGCTCGCGCCCTCCTGGCCCACGAAGTCCAGGGTCGCCCGGTCTTTCAGAGTGAGGGTCATGTCTCCCCCCACACACTGATTCCGCTGTACGCGGGTCAGGTCGAGCACGTTCCCGGTCCTGACCCGGGTCAGCGTGACCTGCTGCTCGCACGCGCCGGCCCGCCACGTCCCCGTCGGCTGGTCACGCAGCAGGGTGAGCGTGACGTCGGCGGTCTTCTGCCGATCGTCCTGCGAGACGACCTGGCCCGTCCACGTTCCGGCGAACGCCTCCGGGACTCCGCCTCCCGGCTGGGCCGAGGGCGGCGTCGACGGTGGCGCGGAAGCAGGTTGCCCGCCTGCGACCGAGCGTGATCCGGAGTCCCCACCGGTGTCGGCAGCGGCCTCCGGCCTCGCCGCGCCGTTGCCGTCGCCGTCGCGGTCGGAGGGGCCACCGAGCGTCCCTGTGGCGTACAGCGCCACCGCCGTCACGAGCGCCGCGGCGGTACCGGTGATCGCGATCAGTACGGCAGGCCGCCGCCCCTGCCGGGGCACCGGCTCGCCGTGCCGCGGCGCCGTTTCCCGCACCGCCGTGTCGGAACGGCCGAGATGGCGGGTGGGTGCCAGGCCGTACGCGGAGCCGGCCGGACTCTGCGTTCCGGACGAATCGGTTAAAAGCGGTCCGGTCGGCCCAGGACCGGCCGCAGCTGGAACCTGATCCGCCCGGTCACCCCAGTCAGCGGGCAGGTAGGCGGTGGGCACCGGGCCGACGTCGGGGACCGTGACGGTCGGAGCTCCGGGCTCGACCAGGCGAATCATGAGCTCCCGGGCGGAGGGGCGTACCCCGGGATCCTTGGCGAGGCAGACGGCCAGCGTCTCCCGCAGAGGCGACGGAACGTCCGTGAGGTCGGGCTCGGCGTTGAGGATCCGGCTGAAGACCGCGGCGACGGTGTCGCTGCCGAACGGCGCACGGCCGGTGGCGGCGTAGACCATGGTCGCCGCCCAGGAGAACACGTCGGCCGCGGGCGATCCGTGCACGCCGCCCAACTGCTCGGGAGCCATGTACGGCGGGGTGCCGGACAGGGCCGAGGGCATCGTGCTCGCGTCGAGCAACTGGGCGATGCCGAAGTCGACCACCCGTGGGCCGTCCGGGCCGAGCAGCACGTTGGCCGGTTTGAAATCCCGATGGATGACTCCCGCGCTGTGGATGGCGGCGAGCGCGGTAGCCGTGGCGACCGCCAGGCGATCGAGGTCGCCCTCACGCAGGGGGCCCTCCTCACGCACCCGATCCTGCAGTGAGGGGCCCGCGATGAACTCGCTCACGACGTAGGGGACGGGCCGGTCGGTCTCCGCCGCCAGCACCCGGGCCGTACAGAAGGGGGCCACCCGCAGTGCCGACTGCAGCTCCCTGGCCAACCGGCGGCGCGAGGCGGGATCCGCGCCGCTGCGAAGTACTTTGATCGCCACCCGCTCGCCGGACCGGGTCCGCCCCTCGTAGACGATCCCCTGCCCGCCCTCGCCCAGACGCCCGACGACCTCGAACTCCCCCAGCACGCGCGGGTCTCCCGGCTCCAGCGGGCCAGCGGGCATCGGCTCCTCCATGCGCGGTGATCTCCTCACCCTAGCGATGCGAGACCCGGCCCACCATGGTCCTCCATCGGGGCGATGGCGAAGGCGCCCGCGCCGACCGAAGCCGGCGGGGCCCGTCCTAGGGGATCGTGGTCGTACCGGACGACGTGAGGCGGCAGACGCCTCCGTACCGGAATCAGCGTCGTGCGCGCCGCATCGGCGATGGGCGGTCGGCGGCATCGGCCAGGGTGAGACGCCACAGGGAGGCCCACTGGTCGGCGGTGAGATCCTTCGGCAGCGCGTACGGGGACACACGATCCGCCCGCAGCCAGTCGCGGAGCGCCGTACGGTGGACCCGGCCCGTCAGGTCGAGGATCTCGCGCAGTCCGCGCCCTCGTCCGGTGAAGACCTGCTTGACGAAGTCCTGGTACGGCCTGCGGTCGGGGACGAGCGGGCACGCCCGGCGGACCATGGTGAGCAGCCCGCCGTCGACCGAGGGCACGGGCCGGAACGATCGGGCCGGAACCCGCGAGTGCGCCTCGAACTCGTACCACGGCCACCAACTCGCGGTCAGCAGGCTGGCTCCTCCCACTCCCGCCCGCCGCCGGGCGACCTCCCACTGCACCAGCAGCACCGCCGCGTGCCACCGGTCTTCCGTGAGAAGCCGCCGCATGATCGAGGTCGTCAGGTGGAAGGGCAGATTGCCGACGATCACGTGCGGGTGCCTGGGGAACCGGAAACGCAGGATGTCCGAGTTGACGACGACCACGTTCTCCGGGGTGCGCCGTTCCAGCCGCCGTGCGCGCTTCGGATCGATCTCCACCGCCGTTATCGGTCGGCCGGACCGGCTCAGCGGCAGGGTCACGGCGCCGTCTCCGGGGCCGATCTCCACGATCGGCCCGCTCGTACGCGCGACGAGTCGTTCGACGGTGGCGATCACCGAACGGTCGACGAGAAAGTTCTGACCGAGCTCGTGCCGGCCGCCCTGATAGGGGTGAGACATGGGTTGCTCCGCGCTGGAAGATCGGAGCCGGGCAGCATGCGGTGCCGCACCGGCGATGACTCCGATGTGCGGCGGAGCTGGTGAACAGTGAGGTCAGCCCGCCGCTAGGCGCGGCGCAGCCTCATGAAGCATGTGCAACCCATGTCCGGCACCCTAGCAGCCGGGACGCGGCCGGGATCATGTGCGCCGGACGGGCGGGACCCGCGAAGGGGCCGTGCCGGTTGGTCCCGTGCCAGGTCATGCCCCTCTGACGGGCCGGGGTTGATGAGCCCCGATCACCTCCTCTTGTACGTGAGGACGACCATCCCGCTTTCGAGGACGCGGGTACCGGTGAGGTCGAAGTACGCCGGGGAGAAGTCGGCGGTGAACAACGGGATGCCGGATCCGGCGACGACCGGGTAGAGCTTGATGACCAGTTCGTCGATCTCTGGGAGCAGGGTGCCCGCGAGGCGACCACCGCCGGCCAGGTAGATGTCCTTGCCGTCCTCGGCCTTGAGTTCGCGGATCTTGGCGAGCGGATCGCCGGTGACGATCTCGACCGCCGGGTCGGGACTGTCGGTGATGCTCCGGGACACCACGTACTGGCGCAGGTGCGCGTACGGGCTGGTCACGCCGACTGCCAGGGCGGGCTCGTAGGTGAGGCGTCCCTGCACCGCGGTGTCGAAGTCCCGGTTGCCGTCGTCGACGCCGAGTTGGGCCCGGAGATGGCTCGGCAGCGTGTCCGGATAGTCGTCGCGGATGAAGTCCACGACGTCCTGGGTCACGGGGAAGAAGTCTGCGTTGCCGTCCGGGGCGGCGATGAAGCCGTCGATGGTCATGCCGACGTAGTACGTGAGCTTTCGCATCTGGTCCTTTTCCGTGTCGTTCTGGTGTCGTGTCAGGTGTCGTCTTCTGGTGGAGCCCCATATGGGGCTCTGTGCCGAATCCGACGTCGTTTCCTGGGTCGTTCTCGGTGGCGTTCTCAGCGGTCGCGTGAGCGGTGGACCCGACCGCCGCTCACCTGGCTCCGCCGGGCTTGGGCAGCGGCCTCGGCCGGGGTACGGATCGCGGCCTCGGAGCCTGGCGGCGGTCGTGCCGGGGCTGCGGCGGGATTGGCGTCGGTGTCCCCCTCCAACCCGGCGCGGCCATCGCGGCGGAAGCGGTGGAAGCGGTGGACAGTGCGGTGAACTCGACTCGCATACGGGGCCTTTCGTCGCTACGTATGTAGTACTCTGCTCGGAGTGGTTAGACCGTAGTACTACATCCAGAGTGGTGTCAACCGAGATCGTTGGAGATGCGATGCGGCAGAATCCGGCCAGGCGGGCGGCGCTCGTCGACGCCGCCATCGAGGTCCTGGCCCGCGAGGGCGCGCGCGGACTGACCTTCCGCGCCGTGGACAGCGAGGCGAAGGTGCCGAACGGCACGGCGTCGAACTACTTCACCAACCGCGACGACCTGCTGACACAGGCGGGGGCACGCGTCTACGAGCGGTGGCAGCCGGACGCGTCGGCCTTCGCCGAGGTGGTGGAGGGGCCACGCGACCGCGCCCACCTCACCGCGCTGATGCGCGAGATGGTGGGCCGCCTGACCGACTTCCCGGCGGGCTACCTGGCCCTGATCGAGCTGCGCCTGGAAGCCACCCGCCGCCCCGAACTACGCGCGGTGCTCACCCGCAGGATCCGGGCCGACCTGGACGCCAACATCGGCTTCCACCTGGAGTCCGGGATGCCGGGAGACGCCACCACGGTGGTGCTGCTCTACATGGCGCTGAACTGGCTGATCCTGGAGCGGCTCACCCTGCCCGACATCTTTCCCGGATCACAGGTCGATGATCTGGTCGCGGACGCGGTCGAGCGCATCCTGACCCCGGACGCTCCCGTACGCGAGGCGTGAGCGCCGACCGGGCGCGGGCCGGGGCACTGCGGACGAATCCGGTAGCGGGCCATGGCTTCCGGACAACGGCCGAGCAGGCGTTCTAGCACGAGACAAGCGGCGTCCAAGACGCCCCGATGAAGCTGGTCCGCATGCGCGCCAACACAATGCACCACCTGGCGGCCGTGCTCGGTGCCCCGGACAGCCGTACCGACGATGGCGGAACCACGTCCGTGACGATCTTGGCGCGGACGCGGCCGGGCGACGCCGGAACGTCCGGGCCGAAGGCCGAGGTAGCAGCCAGGTGACCTCTCAAACTGCGGCAGCGCCGACCCCCGCCGCGGATCGGCGGATGCCCCGGCGCCGTGTCCTGCTCCTGGCCGGACTCGGTGCCGTCACCGCCATCGGCGTACCGGTCACAATCGCTCTCTCCACCGGCATCCCCGACTTCGCACCGACCGCCACCCTCACCGGCCACACCGGATGGGTCTCCTCGGTGGCCTTCAGCCCGGACGGCAGAATCCTCGCCACCGGCAGCCGCGACGGCACTGGGCGGCTGTGGGACGTGGCCGGCCGTAAGAGCATCGCCACCCTCACCGGCCACACCGGATGGGTCTCCTCGGTGGCCTTCAGCCCGGACGGCAGAACCCTCGCCACCGGCAGCGACGACAACACCGTGCGGCTGTGGGACGTGGCCGGCCGTAAGAGCATCGCCACCCTCACCGGCCACACCGGATGGGTCTTGTCGGTGGCCTTCAGCCCGGACGGCGGAATCCTCGCCACCGGCAGCGACGACAACACCGTGCGGCTGTGGGACGTGGCCGGCCGTAAGAGCATCGCCACGCTCCACACCGGCTGGGTCTACTCGGTGGCCTTCAGCCCGGACGGCAGGACCCTCGCCACCGGCGGCGACGACAGCACCGTGCGGCTGTGGGACGTGGCCGGCCGTAGAACCATCGCCACCCTCACCGGCCACACCAGGGAGGTCTTCTCGGTGGCCTTCAGCCCGGACGGCAGAACCCTCGCCACCGCCGGCCAGGACAACACCGTGCGGCTGTGGGACGTGGCCGGCCGTAAGAGCATCGCCACCCTCACCGGCCACACCAGAGGGGTCTACACGGTGGCCTTCAGCCCGGACGGCGGAATCCTCGCCACCGGCGGCTACAACACGGTGGAGTTGCGGGACGTGGCCGACCTTAGGACGACTGCCACCCTCACCGGCCACACAGGCACTGTCGAAACGGTGGCCTTCAGCCCGGACGGCAGAACCATCGCCACCGGCAGCGACGACGACACGGTGAAGTTGTGGCCGACCCGCTGATCCAACCGCCCCTACAGCGGGCCGCTACGTCCCGGACGCCAGAGACCAATGACGCGGCCCCGGCCCCCTCAAGGAGCCGGGGCCGCGTCCATCCCCTGCTGACGCTCCAGACGGCGGAGTCACCTCACATAGGCGGTCCCCGAGGACTTCGCCTTCGTGCCGGTACCGGAGAAGTCGGCCTTCCAGGTGCCGCCGGTCTCGCTCGCCGAAAAACGTACATCCACAGGACCGGGAAAAGCGCCGCCCACATTCTTCATTAATTCCTCAGAGAACGACACCTCCGGCTCATGAGATATTCATCGCCGCAGGTCAGAGCATTCAAGATCGGCAGAAATGCGCACTTCACAGCCTTCCCCAAGGGGAAGTTTCACATCCGATAATCATCTGGCCTGAGAAATCCGTGAACAGAGGACGACCGACATGAACCCCCACCGAAGAACCGCCGCGCGTCCCCTGGAACGCGAAAAGGCGCGAGCCGTACATCGTCTGTACGGCTCGCGCCCCGCGGGAACGGACCGGGGCGACGGCGGACCGTCACCCCGGCACTCCGGTCTCGTTACTTGGACGCCTTCAGGTAGTCGGCGTTCATCCGGGCGATCGTGTCGAGGGGGATGCCCTTCGGACAGACCGCGGTGCACTCACCGGTGTTGGTGCAGCCGCCGAAACCCTCCATGTCCATCTGCTCGACCATGGCCTTCGCCCGCGAGTCGCGCTCCGGCTGACCCTGCGGCAGCAGGCCCAGGTGCGTGATCTTCGCGGCGGTGAACAACGAGGCCGACCCGTTCGGGCAGGCGGCCACGCAGGCGCCGCAGCCGATGCAGGTGGCCGCGTCGAACGCCGCGTCCGCGTCGTCCTTCTTCACCGGGACGCTGTGCGCGTCCGGAGCCGAACCCGCCGGGACGCTGATGAAGCCGCCGGCCTGGATGATCCGGTCGAACGCCGACCGGTCCACGACGAGGTCCTTCACCACCGGGAAGGGCGCCGCGCGCCAGGGCTCGATGGTGATCTCGGCGCCGTCCTCGAAGTGCCGCATGTGGAGCTGGCAGGTGGTGGTCGCGCGCTGCTCGCCGTGCGCGACCCCGTTGATCACCATGCCGCACATGCCGCAGATGCCCTCGCGGCAGTCGTGGTCGAAGGCGACCGGGTCGTCGCCCTCCAGGATGAGCCGCTCGTTGAGTACGTCCAGCATCTCCAGGAACGACATGTCCGGCGAGACGTCCTCGACCTTGTAGGTCACCATCCGACCCTCGTCGGACGAGCCGTTCTGACGCCAGACCTTCAGTGTCAGGTTCATGCCCATCGTTCGCTCACCACTCCTCATTCGCTACGCGAAAAGCTTGCTGCGCGGCGCTTTTCACTCCGCTCACTGCGTCGGGTGCGCTCACTTGTAGCTCCGCTGGGTCATCTTGACGTACTCGTAGTCGAGCACTTCCTTGTGCAGGGTCGGGCCGTCCTCGCCCCACTCCCAGGCGGCGACATAGGCGAAGTTGTCGTCGTCGCGCAGGGCCTCTCCGTCCTGGTCCTGGGACTCGGCGCGGAAGTGGCCGCCACAGGACTCCGTACGGTGAAGCGCGTCGATGCACATGAGCTCCGCCAGGTCGAAGAAGTCCGCGACCCGACCGGCGCGCTCGAGAGCCTGGTTGAGGCCCTCGGGGTCGCCCGGCACCTTCACGTTGTTCCAGAACTCCTCACGCAGCTCGGGGATCCGCTCCAGGGCCTTGCGCAGCGACTCCTCGGTGCGCTCCATGCCGCAGTAGTCCCACATGAGCTTGCCGAGCTCGCGGTGGTAGGAGTCGGCGGTCCGCGTGCCGTTGACGCTGAGCAGCTTGTCGATCTTCTGCTGGACGGCCTCGCGCGCCTGCGTCACGGCCTCCTCGTCCACCTCGTCGAACGCGGTCGCGCCCGCGAGGTAGTCGCCGATGGTCGTCGGCAGCACGAAGTAGCCGTCGGCCAGGCCCTGCATCAGCGCGGACGCGCCGAGGCGGTTGGCGCCGTGGTCGGAGAAGTTCGCCTCACCGATGACGAACAGGCCGGGGATGGTGGACTGCAGGTCGTAGTCCACCCACAGGCCGCCCATCGTGTAGTGCACGGCGGGGTAGATGCGCATCGGCGCCTCGTACGGGTTCTCCCCGGTGATGCGCTCGTACATCTCGAAAAGGTTGCCGTACTTCTTCTCGACCGCGTCACGGCCGAGGCGGGTGATGGCGTCCGCGAAGTCCAGGTACACGCCCAGGCCGCCGGGACCGACGCCGCGGCCCTCGTCGCAGACGTTCTTGGCGGCGCGGGAGGCGATGTCACGCGGAACGAGGTTTCCGAAAGCGGGATAAATCCGCTCAAGGTAGTAATCGCGCTCATCCTCGGGGATGTCGGCCGGCTTGCGGGCGTCGCCCTTGGCCAGCGGCACCCACACGCGGCCGTCGTTCCGCAGCGACTCCGACATCAGCGTCAGCTTCGACTGGTAGTCGCCGCTGACGGGGATGCAGGTCGGGTGGATCTGCGTGTAGCACGGGTTGGCGAACATCGCACCGCGCTGGTGCGCCCGCCAGATCGCCGTGGTGTTGCAGCCCTTGGCGTTGGTGGACAGGAAGAAGACGTTGCCGTACCCGCCGGTCGCGAGGACGACCGCGTCCGCCAGGTGGGTCTCGATCTCTCCGGTCACCATGTCGCGGACGATGACGCCACGGGCGCGCCCGTCGCTGACCACCACGTCCAGCATCTCGTGCCGGGTGTGCATCTCGACGGTCCCGGCCGCGATCTGGCGCTCCAGGGCCGAGTAGGCGCCGAGCAGGAGCTGCTGGCCCGTCTGGCCGCGGGCGTAGAACGTACGGGACACCTGCGCGCCACCGAAGGAGCGGGTGTCCAGCAGGCCGCCGTACTCGCGGGCGAAGGGAACGCCCTGGGCCACGGCCTGGTCGATGATGTTCACGCTGACCTGCGCCAGCCGGTACACGTTGGACTCGCGGGCGCGGAAGTCGCCGCCCTTGACCGTGTCGTAGAAGAGCCGGTAGATGCTGTCGCCGTCACCGCGGTAGTTCTTCGCGGCGTTGATCCCGCCCTGCGCGGCGATGGAGTGCGCGCGCCGGGGCGAGTCCTGGTAGCAGAACGACTTGACCTTGTAGCCGAGCTCGCCGAGGGTGGCGGCGGCCGACCCTCCGGCCAGCCCGGTGCCGACCACGATGACGTTGATCTTGCGCTTGTTCGCCGGGTTGACCAGCTTCGCCGAGAAACGACGCTTGTCCCAGCGACCCTCGATCGGCCCCTCGGGCGCCTTCGTGTCCTTGATGGGCTCGCCGACCTTGTAGCCGTGCGTCTCCTGCTCGCTCACTTGATCACTCCGATCATCACCCCGACGGGCACGGCGAGGAAACCGACCACGAGAACCAGCGACACCAGAGCGGCGGCCGCCTTCAGCTTCCCGTAGCTGCGGCCGCTCGCCAGGCCCAGCGTCTGGAACGCGCTCCACAGGCCGTGCCGCAGGTGCAGGCCGACCATGATCATCGCCACGACGTAGAAGAGGGTCACCCACCAGCGCGACGGGTCGAAGCCCGCGACCAGCCGGTCATACGGCTCGGCGTCGAAGCCCTCGGGGTTCACCGCGCCGAACGTCATGTCGAGCAGGTGCCAGACGACGAACAGCACGATGATGACGCCGCCGTACCGCATGGTGTGCGTGGCGTACCCGTTGGCCTGGGACTTCCGCTTGGCGGCGTACTTCACCGGCCGGGCCTTGGACGCGCGGCGGGCGAGGGACACGGCGGACCACATGTGCAGGGCCACCGCGAGCACGAGAGCGATCTCGACGACGGTCAGCAGCACGCGGTTGGGCACGGCGGGCGAGCCCACGGTCCGCAGCCATTCGGCATAGTGGTTGAAGGAGTCCGCTCCGAAGAACGACTTGAGATTGCCGACCATGTGGCCGACGAGGAAGAGCACCAGGATCGCACCCGTGACGGCCATGACGGCCTTCTTGCCGTTCGACGAGGCGAAGAGGCCCGGGCGGCGGCGTGTGGGGGGACTTGTCTGCGCTGCGTGGGGTGCGACCGGCTTGGTGGCCGCTCCCCGGTCTATCGTGGCTGTCACAGCTGCTCACGCTAGGTTCGGGTTCCGAGGAGAGTCCAAGTCGCGGCGGGCGTCGTCCCCATAGCCGCAGGCTATGACCTGTGGCCCGTACGGCTTACGCGTTCCGGCGACCTCGGCCGGATGCGACAAATCTCACAGCCGTACGCTAGGGAGGCGTGCAGCTCCAGCAACTCGCGTACTTCGTGGCGGTGGCCGAGACCCGGCACTTCACCCATGCCGCCGAGCGGATGCGGGTTGCCCAGCCTTCGCTCAGCAAGCAGATCAGGACCCTGGAGACCGAGCTCGGCGCGCCCCTGTTCAGCCGGGCCCGCGGCAACGTGACGCTGACGCCCGCGGGCGAGGCGCTGCTGCCGCTCGCCCGCCGCATGCTCGCCGACGCCGAGACCGCGCGCCGCGAGGTCGCCGAGCTGGCCGGTCTGCGCCGGGGCCGGGTACGGCTCGGCGCCACGCCGTCCCTGTGCGCGGGGCTGCTGGCCGACGCCCTCGCCCGGTTCCATCGTGACTATCCCGGCGTGGAACTGCTCGTGGAGGAGAGCGGCTCACGCGACCTCGTCCGCGACCTGGCCAGGGGCCAGCTCGATCTCGCGCTCATCATCCTGCCGCTGCAGAGCAGTGACCCTTCCCTGGTGACCGAGGAGATCCTCAGGGAGAACCTCGTCGTCGCCTCTCCCCCGGGCCGGCGCAGGCCGTACATGCGGATCGAGGACCTGCGCGGGCGGCCGCTGGTGATGTTCCGGCGCGGCTACGACCTGCGCGAGGCGACGCTGACCGCCTGCCGGCAGGCGGGGTTCGAGCCGCGGTTCGCCGTCGAGGGCGGGGAGATGGACGCCGTGCTGCGCTTCGTCGAGGCGGGTCTCGGGATCGCGGTGGTGCCGTCCATGGTGCTGGACGGGCGGCCCGGCCTCGCGGGGACGCCGCTCGCGCCCCCCGGCCTGCGCCGCACCATCGCGCTGGCCCACCGCAAGGACGTCGAGCCCACCCGCGCGGCCGAGGCGTTCCGCGCGACGTTGCTCTACTACCTCGCGGAGGCCGCCCACGACGGCAGCCTCCCCCAGGGCATCGAGCTCATCAGCTCGGACTGACAAATTGTCTGATAGCAGACTCGACCGCAATCATTGACCGGATAATGTTCATGCTCTTGGCAAGATTTATCCGTCATAGCAATAGAGAGGCGTTTTGTGACCGCGCTCTCACCAGGCATGGTTGCGGCATTGCCCCAAATGCTGACGCTGCTGCTGATAGAGGACGATCCTGGTGACGCCTTCCTCGTTGAGGAACTGCTGAGCGAAGCGGACAATCCACCAGCCAAGGACGGCCGGGAGGTGCTGGCCGAGGTCAAGGATGACCCGGAGCTGCGCAGCATCCCCCGTCGTGGTGCTCACCACGTCCGAGGCGGAGGAGGACATCATGCGCAGCTACCACCTGCACGCCAACGCGTACGTGTCCAAGCCGGTGGACTTCGACCAGTTCATCCGGGTAGTCCGTCAGATCGATGACTTCTTCGTCACCGTGGTCAAACTGCCCTCCACCGCGAACCGGTTCTGATCCCGGTCACTCCCTCGCCCCGATGACGTCGGCCGGCCGGTCGCGAAGCACCATCCGGGCGGGGACGACGGTCGCGGCCAGGGCCAGCGCCGCCGCCGCCGCGACGACCGCCAGGTAGGTCACCGGCGGCACGTACGGCGTGGCCGATCCGGTCATCCCCGCGCCGAACGCGGCGAGCGTCACCAGGGCGACGCCCGTACCGAGTGCGACCGCGACGAGCACCGCGGCGAAGGTCTCCCAGCGGAGCATGCGCATGATCTGCCGCCGGGTGGTGCCGACGAGGCGGAGCAGCGCGAACTCGCGGGCCCTGTCGGTGGTCGCCATCACGAGCGTGTTGACGACCGCGATGGCGGTGAAGGCGATGATCAGGCCCATCGCGACGTAGTTGACCTCGGCGCCCGCCGGCGTGACGATCGCCTCGACCCGGTCCAGCACGCCCACGCCCGGATGGTCGCGCAGCGCGGCGGCCAGCACGGCCCGGTCCACGGACGGGGCGGCCACGAGCACGGTCCGGGCCAGGGGGTCGTCCACGTGCGCGGCGACCAGGTCGTGCGGCAGCGTGAGATCGGCGAAGCCGAGGCCGCGGGTGTAGACGGCGGCGACGGTGAGCGTCGCCGGTGTGCCGTCGCCGAGCGTCAGCGCCACCCGGTCGCCCACGGACACGCCCAGGCCATCCGCCGCGGTCTCGCTGACCGCGAGCGTGCCGTCGCCCATGCGATCCAGGGAGCCCTTCAGCACGCCGAGGTCCATGGTGGACGCGAGACCGGCGGGGGTCACGCCCTGCGCGCCGTATTTCGCCAGGCCGACCCGCACCGAGGTACGCAGGACCTCGGTCACCGCCACCACGCCGGGCACCTTCCGTACGGCGTCGGCGGCCGCCTCTGGGACGCGCGGCCCGAGGACGTGGTCGGCCCGGGTCCCCGCTCGGGCCTGCGTCTCGGCGGCGTGCCCCATGGTGGTCTGGACGAACAGGATCGTGCAGGTCATCGCCACCATCAGGCTGAGCGGGGTGACGACGGCGGCGAGCCGGCCGGTGCCCGCGCGCAGGTTGGCCGCGGCGAGGTGGCCGCCCACCCGGAAGGCGCGCATCGGCGCCCCGAGCACGGTGACGGCGACCCGGGCGATGACGGGGCCGAGCAGCGCGACCGCGATCGTCCACACCAGCGCGGTCAGCATGGTCACCGGACTGGAGGCGGCCTCGCTGGACAGCGTGGACAGCACCAGCGTGAGCGTGACGGCGCCGCCGAGGCAGAGCAGCCCGGCGACCAGGCGGCCCCACGGCAGCCCGGACCGGCGCAGCGCGGCCTCGCCCAGCGCCTCGACCGGGCGGATCCTGACGGTACGGCGAGCGGAGATCCTGGCCGCGGCCCACGCCGCCAGCACGGTCGCCCCCAACGCGGCGAAGGCGGGGAACGGGCTCAGCACCAGGTCGAGGTTCGCCGGCATGGCGCCGAGGTCCACGAACCGCGACCGTAGCCAGAACGCCAGCCCCACCCCCAGCACCGTGCCGGGAAGGCCCGCGACCAGGCCGATGAGCAGGGCCTCGCCGCCGAGCATCGTCCTGATCTGCCGGGGCGTGGCGGCCACCGCGCGCAGCAGCGCGATCTCTCGCTGGCGCTGCTGGATCGACAGCGCGAACGTGCCCACCACCACGAGGACCGCGACCAGCAGCGAGGTGCCGCCCAGCGCGCCGCCGAGGCTGATCAGTTTGACCCTGGCCTTCTCGGCGTCGAGGAACTCGACCGTGCCGCGGTCGTCCCCGGTGTAGGCGAGCGCGTTCGTGCCCTCCAGCACCGCGTTCACGCCCTCCAGGACAACCGTGGGGGCGCCCTCGGGGAACACGCCGATCGCGCTGACCATGTCGTCCGCGCGCCCGCCCAGCAGCCCGGCCAGCCTGCGGGCCTCGGCCGTGCCGAAGAACAGGGTGGCCTGGCTGTCCAGCGCCTCCGCCGTCACGCCGACGACGCGGTACGCGCCCCCGGTCTCGACGGTGAGCCGCCCGCCGACGGCCAGCCCCGACGCGGCGTCGGCGACCACCTCGCCGGGCGCCGCCGGGGCGCGTCCCTCACGCAGGGTGAAGGGGGTCAGCGCGGCCGATTCCCAGCCGTGGCCGGCGTACCGGGCACCACCCGCGTGGACGGGGAAGGTCACCTCGGCGACCACCGAACGAACTCCGGGGACGCCCGCCAGCCGACCGGCGAGCGAGGCGGGCACCCAGGCCCGCTCGGACAGCGGCTTGGCCTTGACCTTCGTCTTGACCTCGCCCTCCCCCTTCTGCTTGAGGATCGTCTCGCGCACGTTCTGGTCCCCGGCGACCAGTACGGGAGCGCCGGCGTACCGCTCGGGCCGAACCTGGCCGCGCAGTCCGGTCTCCAGCAGGGCGCCGCAGGCGCAGACGAGCGCGGCGGCGCACAGCAGCGCGAAGAACGCTCCGGCGAAGCCGGCCGTGCGGTTCCGCATGGTGTGCAGCGCGAACCCGATCATCACACCCACGCTCCCAGCCGGGTCATGCGGTCGGCGACGCTGTCGACCGTCGGGGCGCTCATCGTGTCGACGACGCGCCCGTCGGCGAGGAACAGCACGGTGTCGGCGTACGACGCGGCGAGCGGGTCGTGGGTCACCATCACCACCGTCTGGCCGAGACCGTCCACCACCTCCCGGAGCAGGGTGAGCACGTCTCGCGCCGTCATCATGTCGAGGGCGCCCGTCGGCTCGTCGCCGAACACCACCTCGGGCCGCGTCACCAGCGCCCTGGCGATCGCCACCCGCTGCTGCTGCCCGCCGGAGAGCTCGGCGGGCCGGTGCCCGGTACGGCCGTCGAGCCGGACGCGGCGGACCACCTCGTCCAGCCAGGCCCGGTCGACCCGGGTCCCGGCGAGGCGCAGCGGCAGCGTGATGTTCTGCAGCACCGTGAGCGACGACACCAGGTTGAACGCCTGGAACACGAAGCCGACCCGCTCCCTGCGCAGCTCGGTCAGCCGCGTCTCGTCCATCCCCGCCAGTTCGATGTCGCCGAGCCGTACCGAACCGGAGGTCGGCCGGTCCAGTCCGGCCGCGCAGTGGAGGAACGTGCTCTTGCCCGAGCCGGACGGCCCCATCACCGCGGTGAAGCCCCCGCGGGGGATGCCGATCGTCACCTCGCGCAGGGCGGCCACCGCGCCCTGCCCCTTGCCGTACACCTTGCTCACGGCGTCCAGCCGTACCGCGTCGTCCATGGTGTTCAGCCTGCTGAAGCGGGAGAACGCGAACCAGAGAGCCGATCACCAGTCGACCATGACGACGTCATGAGTCGGACACTGATAGACATGTTGCCGTGATCAGGGTTCTGCTGGCCGAAGATCAGCACGTCGTACGCGGAGCACTCGTCGCGTTGCTGGAACTGGAGGACGACCTGACGGTGGTGGACGCCGTCGGCTCCGGCGACGCCGTGCTGCCCGCCGCGCTCCGGCACCGGCCGGACGTCGCCGTGCTCGACATCGACATGCCCGGCCTGGACGGCCTCGCCGCCGCGGCCGAGCTACGCGCGAAGCTGCCCGAGTGCCGCACGCTCATGCTCACCGGGCACGGCAGGCCGGGCCAGCTGCGCCGGGCGCTGAGCGCCCAGGTCAACGGGTTCCTGCTGAAGACCGCGCCGCCGGACGACCTGATCGCGGCGATCCGCGCGATCGCCGCGGGAGGCCGCGTCCTCGACCCCTCGTTGGCCGTCGCCGCCTGGGACCTCGCCGACAACCCCCTCACGCCACGCGAGGCGGACGTGCTACGGCTGGCCGCCGGTGGCGCCGGGGCGACCGAGATCGCGGCGGAACTGTTCCTCACCGCCGGGACCGTCCGCAACTATCTCACCGCGATCGTGGCGAAGCTCGGCGCCCGCAACCGCACGGACGCCGTCCGCGTCGCCCAGGAGTCCGGCTGGATCTAGGAGGGCACTCACATCGAGGACGGCCAGCAGCCGGAACCAGCCGTCCCCGTCCGCCCTGGCCGTCAGCTCCCCGCCGAGCGCGGCCATCCGGGTGGTGAGGTTGCCGATGCCCGCGCCCGGCCGGGTCCGCCCGGCGTTCGGGCCCACCCCGTCGTTCGCCACGCCGAGCCGTACGACGCCCTCGGAGGCTCCGGACTCGATGTGGCATCGCCGCGCGGAGCTGTGCCTGAGCACGTTGGTCACCGCCTCGCGCAGGACCGTGGCGAGTACGGTCTCCGCGGGGCCGGGCAGCGGTCCGTGGCCGAGCGAGAGCCGGACCTCCATTCCGGCGGCGGTCAGCACGGAGCGGGCGGAGTCCGCCTCCTCCTCCAATGACATCTCGCGGTGGTCGCCCGACGCGCTCCGCAGGTCGGCCTCCGCCCGCTCGGCCATCGCCATGACATCGGCGATCTCCCGCCGGGCCCGCTCCGGGTCGGCGTCCGCCAGGCGGCGGGCCAGCTCGCACTTGAGCAGGATCGCCGCCAGGTTGTGGCCGAGGAGATCGTGCAGGTCACGGGCCGCGCGCAGCCGCTCCTGGACGACCGCGGCGCGGGCCGGCTCCTCCCGCGAGTCCTGTAGTTCCTTGACGAACCGGGCCAGCCGCACCAGACCATGGATCACCAGCCCGGTGACCAGCGTGCTGACGGTGTAGTTGACCACCATCCCCGCGGGCAACCCCAACGCGGCCCCGATCGCCGCCACGCTCGCCATGACGGCCATGACGAGCGGCCACGCCACCGCCGGGCGGAACGCGAGCAGCAGCGGCCCCGCCAGGAAACCGGCCACCCCCAGCCAGACCCGGTCGAACACGAACAGGGGCGGATAGGTGAGCAGGGCCATGGCCACGAGCGCGTACGGACGTCGCCCGCGTACGGACCGGAACTGGAGGAACGCGATCACCGCCTGGCACGCCGCCGCCGGAAGCACCAGCTCTTCTGGGACGAGCAGCAGGGCCTTCACGCAGAATCCGGCGATTACCGTCGCGAGCAGGCCGATCGACAGCCGGTAGGCGGTGTCCGGCGGTGGTGGGGCGGGCGGCGTGGCCGGGATGGCGGCCTCGACCGTGAACCGGCCGTCCGGATCGAGCCCGGCGCGCACCTCCCCGGCCGCCGCCATCTGGTCGATGACGTCGTCGAGTCCCTCGACGCCCGCGCCCGCGGTGCGCACGCCGTCGTTGGTCACGCGCAGCCGGACCATGCCGTCGCGGTGGGCGGTCTCGATCACGCAGTGCCCGGCCGTGCCGTGCCGTACGACGTCGGTGACGGCGTCGCGGAGCACGGTCGCGAGCAGGGCACCGGCGGGCCCGAGCGGCTCGGTGTGGCCGATCCGCACCACCGCCTCGATCCCCGCCGCCGACAGCAGCGCCCGCGCGGTCGCCACCTCCGGGGCGAGCGACAGCGCGCGGTATCCCGCCGCGGCCGACCGCGCGTCGGCGAGGCAGCGCCGGGCCGTCGCGGCGACCTCCCCGATCGTCTCCTTCATCTCCTCGGAGCCGTCCGCCTCCGAGCTGTTCGCCACTGGGCCGATCTTCGCGGAGCTGTTCCCCGGGATGCTGTTCGCCGCGGGGTCGATCGCCTCCGCGCTCCCGGCCTCCTGGCCGCTCGATTCCGTACGTCCCATGGCCCGGCTCGCGCCGCGTTCGATGGCGTCGAGCCCTCGGCCGATCCCCTCGTTCAGTTCGGTGGCGATCCGGAGGCGCTCCTCGGCGACGGCGGCCATCGCGAGCCCGAGCCGGGCGGCGGCGACGTCGTCCACCCGGTCCGCCATCCGGGTCAGGCCGTAGATCACCAGGGCGGTGAGGAGCGTGCTGATCGTAGAGTCGATCATGATGAGCGTGTCCGCCGAGCGCACGGCCTGGACGAGGGCCGCACCGGCCACGACGAGGACCGCCGCGGGCCACGCCGAGACCAGCAGCAACGAACCGGCCAGGAACCCCAGCACGCCGACGGACACGCCGAGACCGAGCACCGCCACCGCCGCGAGGACCGCCTGTACGGCGAGCAACGCCGGGCCGCGGAAGCGCCGCCACCGGGGAACGACGTACGCGAGCTGGAGCACGAGGATCGCCACCGCCAGCAGTGCCTCCGCCACGCCGTCGGCGGCCAGCACGTACACGGCGGCGAAACCGGTGAGCGTGACGGCGACGGTCAGCCGGGCGAGCCGCGGAACCGGTTCGGCCCCCGCGAGCGACGGTTTCTCTCGGGTCACTCCAGCCTCGACCTCCCCTTTGGTCAGGGGACAGTCTTCCAGAGCGCCCGATAAATCCGGACAAGTGGGGGAATACTGCCGGAGCACCCCCGAGACGTGACGACAATCACACTCTCTTGCCGAAATAGGGGGTGACCCTTCTCACATTTTGCCCTGTCAGCGTCGTAACGTATCCCCCACCAACACGCGTCGGCGTTGTTACACACCTCGCTGTTACACCTGTGGCGCATCGGCCGGCGCGACACGAATGAACACCCGGACCCCCTCGGCGTACAACAGGGTCCGCGGAAGGTGGAGAGGTCTCTGATGACCCAGACAACGGCCGAAAACCCGGCCAGAAAGCAGCGCGCCCAGCTCAAGGTACGCACCCTGCGCACCGACAGATGGTGGCTCGCCCCCGCGCTGACATTCACCGGGCTGCTGACATTCCTTATTTACGGGTTCTGGGCGATTTTCGACCAGAGCTACCTGGCGGAGCCGTACATCGCGCCCTTCGCCTCGCCCTGCCTGGCGACGGCGTGTCCCGAAGGGGCACGCCTGTTCGGTCTGGCCCCCATCGGCGACTGGTACACCTGGCCCCCCGGGCTGCTGATCCTGGGCCTGCCCGGGGGCTTCCGTCTCACCTGCTACTACTACCGCAAGTCCTACTACCGCTCGTTCTGGCTGTCGCCGCCCGCCTGCTCGGTGGCCGAGCCGCACGGGAAGTACACCGGTGAGACGCGCCTGCCGCTGATCATCCAGAACATCCACCGCTACTTCTTCTACTTCGCGGTGATCATCGGACTTATCCTCACCTATGACGCGGTGCTCGCGTTCAGGGATAAAGAGGGCAACTGGGGACATGTGGGTCTTGGGTCGATCATCCTTCTGGTCAACGCGATCCTGATTCTGGCCTACACCTTCGGCTGCCATTCCTGCCGGCACATCACGGCGGGACGCCTGAACCACTTCTCCAAGCACCCGCTCAGGTACAAGGCGTGGACCTTCGTCTCGAAACTCAACGCCAAGCACCAGCAATTCGCCTGGGCGTCGATGTTCTCGGTCATGATCGCCGACCTCTATGTGCGGCTGGTCGCCAAGGGCATCATCAACTTCCCGTTCGCCTAACGAGGGATCACAGTGGAAATCGAGCGTCACGAATACGACGTCGTCGTCATCGGCGCGGGAGGCGCCGGACTCCGCGCGGCGATCGAGGCGCGGCAGCAGGGCAAGCGCACGGCCATCGTCTGCAAGTCGCTCTTCGGCAAGGCGCACACCGTCATGGCCGAGGGCGGCGCCGCGGCCGCGATGGGGAACGTCAACCCCGACGACAACTGGATGGTGCACTTCCGCGACACCATGCGCGGAGGCAAGTTCCTGAACAACTGGCGGATGGCCGAGCTGCACGCCAAGGAGGCCCCGGACCGGGTCTGGGAGCTGGAGGCGTGGGGCGCGCTGTTCGACCGCACCAAGGACGGCAAGATCAGCCAGCGTAACTTCGGAGGGCACGAGTACCCCCGGCTGGCGCACGTCGGCGACCGCACCGGCCTCGAACTCATCCGCACCCTGCAGCAGCGCGTCGTCGCGCTCCAGCAGGAGGACGAGAAGCTGCACGGCGATCCCGAGGCGTACATCAAGGTCTTCGCCGAGTGCACGGTCACCCGGCTGCTCAAGGACGGCGACGCGATCGCCGGGGCCTTCGGCTACTGGCGGGAGACCGGGAAGTTCATCCTCTTCGACGCCCCGGCCGTGGTGCTGGCCACCGGCGGCATCGGCAAGTCCTACGTCGTCACGTCCAACTCCTGGGAGTACACCGGTGACGGCCACGCGCTCGCCCTGCTCGCGGGCGCGAAGCTGATCAACATGGAGTTCATCCAGTTCCACCCGACGGGCATGGTCTGGCCGCCGTCGGTGCGCGGCATCCTCGTCACGGAGTCCGTCCGGGGCGACGGCGGCGTGCTGCGCAACTCCGAGGGCCGGCGCTTCATGTTCGACTACGTGCCGGACGTGTTCAAGGACAAGTACGCCACGACGGAGGAGGAGGGCGACCGCTGGTACACCGACCAGGCGAACAACCGCCGCCCTCCGGAGCTGCTGCCGCGTGACGAGGTGGCCAGGGCCATCAACTCCGAGGTGAAGGCGGGCCGCGGCTCACCGCAGGGCGGCGTCTTCCTGGACGTCTCCAGCCGACTGCCCGCCGCCGAGATCATCAAGCGGCTGCCGTCGATGCACCACCAGTTCAAGGAGCTGGCCGACGTCGACATCACCAAGGAGCCCATGCAGGTCGGCCCGACGTGCCACTACATCATGGGCGGTGTGGAGGTTGACGCCGACACCGGCGCCGCGTCCGTGCCCGGCCTGTTCGCGGCCGGCGAGGTCTCCGGCGGCATGCACGGTTCCAACCGCCTCGGCGGCAACTCCCTGTCCGACCTGCTGGTCTTCGGCCGCCGGGCCGGTGAGGGCGCCGCCTCGTACGTCAACGGCCTG
This sequence comes from Microtetraspora glauca, assembly GCA_001570385.1. GTDB lineage: Bacteria > Actinomycetota > Actinomycetes > Streptosporangiales > Streptosporangiaceae > Microtetraspora > Microtetraspora glauca. Next base: position 127,885 of record BBYL01000026.1, read on the forward strand.
GCGAAGCGGCCGGTCGTGGCGGAGACGGCGGTCGAGGACGCGCGGGCCGAGGCGCTCGCGCCCCTGGAGCGGTCGGGCGGCGAGAACCCCTACGAGGTCCACCACGAGCTGCAGCGGACGATGAACGAGCTCGTCGGCATCATCCGCAAGGCCGAGGAGGTCTCCGAGGCCCTGGAGGCGGTCGAGAAGCTCAAGGAGCGGGCGACGCACACCGCCTCTCCGGGCGGCCGGATCTACAACCCCGGCTGGCACCTCGCCCTCGACCTCCGCAACATGCTGCTCGTCAGCGAGTGCGTCGCGCGCGCCGCTCTCCTGCGCGAGGAGAGCCGGGGCGGGCACACCCGGGACGACTACCCGAAGATGTCGCCCGAGTGGCGGCGCAGGCTCCTGGTCTGCTCGGCGACGCCGGACGGCGCGGCCGTGAGCGTCGAGGAGCGGATCCAGCCGTCGATGCGCGGTGACCTGCTGGCCCTGTTCGATCGGACGGAGCTCAGCAAGTACCTCACCGAGGACGAGCTGGCGGAGTACGACGCGGTCAAGGAGTCGTGATGGGATACAAGGCCAAGTTCCGCGTCTGGCGCGGAGAGGGCGGCGAGGGCCGCCTGGAGGACTTCACCGTCGAGGTGAACGAGGGCGAGGTCGTCCTCGACGTCATCCACCGGCTGCAGGCCACACAGGCTCCCGACCTCGCGGTCCGCTGGAACTGCAAGGCGGGCAAGTGCGGCTCGTGTTCGATGGAGATCAACGGCAAGCCGCGGCTGGGCTGCATGACGCGGATGTCCACGTTCGAGGAGTCCGAGACGATCACGGTCACCCCGATGCGCACGTTCCCCGTCATCAAGGACCTGGTGACCGACGTCTCGTTCAACTACCAGAAGGCGCGCGAGATCCCGTCGTTCACTCCGCCCAAGGACGTCAAGCCGGGCGAGTACCGCATGCAGCAGGTCGATGTCGAGCGGTCCCAGGAGTTCCGCAAGTGCATCGAGTGCTTCATGTGCAACAACGTCTGCCACGTCATCCGTGACCACGATGAGAACAAGCAGGCCTTCGCCGGCCCGCGCTTCCTCATGCGGATCGCGGAGCTCGACATGCACCCGTACGACGTGGCCGACCGCAAGGAGTCCGCGCAGGACGAGCACGGCCTGGGCTACTGCAACATCACCAAGTGCTGCACCGAGGTCTGCCCGGAACACATCAAGATCACGGACAACGCGCTGATCCCGATGAAGGAGCGCGTCGTCGACCGGAAGTACGACCCCCTGGTCTGGCTGGGCAACAAGATCTTCAAGCGTTCCAGCTGAGCGGGGGCTCTCCGGAGCCGTACACGGCCGTCCGCGCGTCCCGCGCGGACGGCCGTCGCCATGTGGGCAGGATCTTGACGATGCCGAAGCCGGCGGTGTCGGAGTTTCCTGGCTCGGAGATACGAGGGAATCGCCGCCCCGGCGCACGCCAGATGGTTGACACTCTCCAGGCGTGATCGCCAGGCGTCTCGTCGCACCCTGCTCACAACATGCGCGTCACGCATATAGTGCGCAACGCGCAACGTCGGATAGAGTCTCCTCATGAGTGACGATGCCATGGACCTCCGGGCGCGCAACAAGCAGGCCACCCGGGAGGCGATCAGCCACGCCGCGCTGCGCCTGGCCATCGAGCAGGGCCCCCACGGGCTGGCGCTGGTGCGCGTCCACGACATCGCCACGGCCGCGGGAGTCTCCCCCCGCACCTACAACAACTACTTCTCCAGCAGGGAGGAGGCGATCTGCTCCTTCCAGGCTGATCAGTCCAGGCGCGCGGGGAAGGCACTGCGCTCCCGACCCGCCGACGAGCCGCTGGATCAGGCCGTCATCGCGGCCGTGATCGAGCTCTACACCGATCCTGAGCCCGACAAGGCGGGCCTACGCATGATCATGTCGACGCCCGAGCTGGAGGGCGAGGCGCTGAAGGCGTTCACCATGGCGGAGGGACCGCTCGCCGAGGCGATCGCGGCACGCACCGGCACCGACGCCGGACGCGACCTGTTCCCCGCCGTCACGGCCGCCGCGGTCGCCGGCGCCATCCGCGTGGCGGGGCGGCACTGGCTCGCGCCCGGCAACACCGAATCCTTCGCCGCCATCCTGCGCCGCGCCCTGTCCTGCGTCGTTCCCGCCACGTCCCCCGAAGACCCGCAGGACCAGTGACCAGCGCACGCGGGCCCGGCGGCATCTAATCCTTCACGCTCCGGCACCGGTCATCGCCCGGAGGGTACGGCCGCCTGGGTCAGGCGCCCTGGCCGGGCGGCTGGGCGCCCTGTTCCGGCCACGGCATCGGATACACCGCGGTCCCGTCAGGACCGGCCGCACCGGGGACCGCGCCACCAGGAACATCCGGGCGAGGGGCCGCACCGCCGGGGACGTCCGGGCGAGGGGCCGCCGCCGGGTCCGGCTCGTTCACCGCGAAGCTCCAGGCGTCCACCTGCTGGCCCTGTGGCGCCCCGTACGCCTGCTGGGCACCATAACCCTGCTGCGGGTAACCCTGGGGCGCTCCGTAGCCTTGCTGCACGCCGTACGGCTGCTGAGCCGGGTACCCCTGCTGACCCGGGTACGCCGGCTGACCGGGGTACGCCTGCTGAGCGGGGTACGCCGGCTGCACGCCGTAGCCCTGCTGCTGTGCGGCCATCGGATAGCCCTGCGGGTAGCCGTACGGCTGCTCGCCCATGTAGGAGTAGCCGTAGGTCGGCGGATACGCCACCGGGACGGGCACGAAGCCGACCATCGGCGCGTACGCCGGGCCCGCGGCGGCGAGGCCCGGCTGGGGCGCGCTCACCGGGCCCGCCTTCTTCACAGCCGCCGCGTGCGCCATCCGCCGCAGCCTGCCCTCGAAGACGAGCCAGCCGAACAGGGCGAGAAGCACCAGCAGCGCGGCCGGCACGGCGAGCTTGTGACTCAGCGTGACCTGGTCGAACTCGGGGGCCGCGTTGCGCAGCTCGTACGCCGCGCCATCAGGAGTCGGGTCCCCGAAGTCCGTCTGCGGGACGGACAACTCGGTCGGGCTGCTGCTCGCCTCCGGCAGGGAGACCTGGGGCTCCTCGTCCTCCGGCGTCGGCTCCGGCGTCGTCTCGACGGGGTCGATGATCGGCGGAGCCGAGGTGGTCTCGATCGTGTTCGGCACGGGTGAGGGGGACGGCGAGGGGGTGGGCGACGGGCTGGGTGTCGGTGTGACGGTGACCGTCGCCGTCACCACCGGGCTGCCGGTCGGGCTCGGGGTCGATCCTCCCGGCGTCTCGGTGACCGTCACCGTGACCTCCGGCTGGCACGTCTGGCCGACGTCGCACGGCTCGATCTTGTCGTCCGCGCGCGCGGCGATGACCGGCACGGCGACCAGCACGGAAAGCGTGATGATCACAGCGGAGAGGGCGGCCCTCAGTCGTGCGCTTCCGCTCACTGCCGCCTCCGTCACATCCGCCTTTGACTAAAGCGGAATTCTACTTAGGCAAAAGGAACAGTAAAGACATCTTACGAGGAACCATTGAGCAAACCCTCGACGGCGCCGACAATCGGCAGGTCGGCGGGGAGCCAGGCGACGTCGTAGAACTCCCCGGGGCCCAGCCAGCGCAGGGCGAGGTGCTCCAGGGGCTCCGGAACGCCCGACGCGATGGTGGCGAGCCAAACCCGCAGGATGTAGCCGTTCGAGAGGGGCCATTCGCCGCCGACCCTGCGGCCGACGGCGATTTTGACGCCGAGTTCCTCGACGCATTCGCGTACCAGGGCGTCGTGGTCGCTCTCGCCCGGGTCGACCTTCCCGCCGGGAAACTCCCAGCCGCCCTTCAGCTCGGGCGGATCGGCCCGCTGCGCGGCCAGGAGTCTGCCATTCTCGATGATCGCTGCCCCGACGACGATGTGGTCCATGGTCCTTACGTTAGAGCGGCTCTTTTCAATTGCTCCAGCACATCCGCGTTCTGGAGGGGACGGGTGAACCCGACCAGATTCCCACGATCGGCATATGTGGTGACTTTGATGGGCCCGCATCGGGTGCAGCGGGCCTCGATCATCTTCCCGGCCGACACGATCATGCCGACGTGTCCCGGCCGGTCCGGCCCGGTGCCCGGCCCGGCGTTGAAGAACACGAGGTCTCCCGGCTGCTCGCTGCCCGGCTCGACGCGTACGCCGAAGGGCCACTGGCCGAAGGTCGTGCGAGGGATCGTCAGGCCCGCGTTGCGGTAGGCCATGTAGATGATCCCGGAGCAGTCGAACGCGTCCGGCCCGGTACCTCCCCACAGGTACGGCTTGCCGCGCTGGGCGAGGGCGTACTCCAGGATCTTCCGTACGACGTCACTCGGGGCGTCGGCCGTGTCGCAGGCGGGGTTGGGGGTGTCGATGCCGCCCGTGGCGGCGTAGCGCCTGGCGATCGCCAGGACCTGGTCGACGTACCAGTCCGCGCGGTTGTAGACGAAGATCGCCCGTCTGAGGTCGTCGGGAGCACCGTTGCGCTTGAGCATCTTCGCCGCGGCCAGGATCGCGTCGGCGGGGTCGTAGACGTCGCCGTACCCGTCGCCGTCGCCGTCCGAGGCGTAGCCGTTGAACTCGGTCCCCATCTTGATCCTGGACTTGCCTCCCCAGGTGCTGATCAGGAACTGCATGGGCCCGGCGGCGCCTGCGTAGTTGGTGCCGTCCCGCACCCCGGGGAGCTTGGACCTTCCGTGGTCGGTCTCTCGCTTGCCCACGGCCGCGAGCACGTTCCACTGGACGCCGATCTGCTCGCCGTACTTCTTGTACAGCTCCAGATAGTCGGAGGGGATGTCCTTGCGGGCGACGTCGGACAGGTCCGTGGCCGTGGCGGCCTCGGCGCAGTCCGCGCCGCCCAGGCCCCCGCCCAGCAGGATGGACGGCGAGGGCGTCATCAGCATGATCGAGCCGAAGAGCGTGAACGGGACCAGGACCGCGAGCGCGATGGCCAGCCCTCGCCAGGAGAGCCTCCCCGCCAGAGCCTTGGGCGGCATCACGGCGACGTGTCCCCGTCCTGGCCGGCGTCCGCGGGTTGCAGGTCGTACACCCGCCAGTCGGAGCCGACCTTGATCACGGTCACCGCGAACTCGTCACGCTGCTCCTTGTCGCCGCTCTTGGCGGTGATCTGCCGGACGGAGCCGACCACGAGGGTGACCATGTTGGCGGTCATGTCCCGGATGGACCTCACCGTCGCCGAGCAACGCGACACGATCTCGTCGGACCGGTTGTGGCTCACCAGCGCGGGCGACGTCAGCGTGCGGGTCAGGTCCGCGCCGAACTCCACGGTCGAGAACCCCCCGAGCCGCTTCGCGAACGCCTCCGGGTCGTCGTCGTGCTTGAAGGTCCCGTACGACTCGGTGAAGCGGCGGGCGAGATCGGCCGCCGCCCCGAGCTCGGCCTTGGACAGCGGGAGATAGGAGTAGACGTCGAAGGCGGCGGGCGTGGTGGCGACCTGGCTCGGGACCCGGCTCGGGATGGTGGTCGGACCCCGGCCGGGCATCTGGCCCGTGGCCCTGGTCGGCCCGCCCGGGTCCTGGCCGGACGCGTCGCCGCCCGACGGGCCCGCGGACGTGAGATAGACGCCGACGACGGCGAGGACGACCACGATCCCGGCGAAGGCGAGCCCCCGCCGGCCGTCCCTACCCTTCATGGTCATTCCTTGTCGGGGTTGGAGGGTTTCGCCCAGAAGGGACCGGGCGCGTCATCGGGGCTGCGCCCGCTGTCGCCTCGGCTCGACAACCACAGCGGGGGCGCGTCGGAGGACCGTGATCCGCTCGACCCGCCGAACAGGCCCCCTCCCGACGACCGGCCGCCGGAGCCGCCTCGGGAGCTCGACCCGCCCGAACCGCCCGAACCGCCCGAACCGCCGGAGCCGCTGGAGCCGCGCGACCCGCCGGAGCCGCCTCTGGGGGCCGACCCGCCGGACGAGCCCGTCCTGGCCGACCTGCGGCCACCCGACCCACCGGACCCGCCCGACCCGCCGGAGCCGCTCGACGGCCGCGAGGCCCAGCCGCCGGAACGGCCGCTGAACCAGCCGCCGCCCGACCCCGACCCCGAGCCGGAACCCGAGCCGGAGCTCGAACCCGACGACATGCGCACAGGCGTCGCCGGTCGGACACCGGAAAGGTTGAGCGGCGGTGCCGATCCCTGGCGCGGGACCGTGGTCGCCTTGCGCCGCCCCGGCCCCTGCGCGTCGGTCTCCAGCGGCACCGGCTGCCCCCCGGCCCTGACCCCGGAGGGAACAGCCGTGGCCGCCCCTTCCTCGCCGCGTACCTTGCCCTGCGCCACCGAGGAGGCGGCGACCGCCGCCGCGGTGCCCGCGGTGCCCGCCATCGCGGCGGCGCCGATGACCGGCTCGGCCTTGCGCAGGCCCCACCGTCCCACCCGGCTCGCCGCCACCGGAGGCAGCGCGTTCGCGGCACGCGAGAGGGTGGGCGCGCTGGCCGCGTCGCCGAGCATCCGGGTCGTGAGGGTGTGACCGTCCATCGAGGCGAACAGGTGCTGGAACGGCCGCCGGTAGAAGAACACCGCGATCGTCAGCAACGCCATGAACAGGATCTGCATGCTCCACGGCAGGTTCGTCGAAATGATCAACGAGTAGCCGTACACGAGCACGCCGAGCACCAGCGCCAGTACGGCCTGGCGGAGCAGCGTGCCGACGACCATCTCCACCCACCGCATCGCGATGATCCGCCCCGACCCGGGATGGACGCCGATCAGCAGGAAGACCGGCCCGAGGATCAACAGCAGCAGGAAGCCCACCTTGAGCGCCAGCAGGGACACCGCCACCAGGAAGATGAGCAGGCCCGCGACCATGGCCGCGATGAACGCGCCGATCGCGATGCCCAGCCGGCTGGTCCAGTCCTTCCCCTGGAAGAGGAAGAACACCGAGGTGTTCTCCAGGGGCTTGGCGATCTCCTCCTCGAAGCGCTTCTGGTGGGCGTCGGTGCCGGGCATCTGCCTGGCCGCCTGCTCCTCGCGGTCGATCGCCTGGAGGTCGAGCAGCTTGGGGGCCATGGTCTGCACGATCGGCGCGTTCGCGTCCGCCGTGCCGAACTCGCCCATCAGCCAGGGCTTGCACACCAGCGTGGACCAGAGCGCGTCGGCGTTCTGGTCCACCCCCGGCGTACCCGGCTGGGCGTACCCTCCGGCCTTGGGCTCCGCGTCACCGGCGTTCTTGGCGGGCAGGCAGGACGCGCCCCCGGCGCCGGGCAACCCGGAGAACGCCGAGTTGACGATCTCCCCAGTCTTGTCGGTCACCACCTTGCCGAGTCCGGTGAAGTCCCCGGGACGGCTGAAGAACCAGATCGCCACGGTCACCGCGAGGACCATCCAGATGACGCCCTCGGTGGTCGTCGTCGCCCGCTTGCGGATGAGTCCGTACCACGCGAGCCAGATCGCGCCGAGGATGACGATCGGCCGCAGGTACGGCCAGTACATCGCGTTGGCGAGGTTGGTGACGATGTCGTCGACCACGTCCTTGATGGGCTGGATCGGCCCCTCGGACGCCGCCGCCTGGTAGGTGGTGATCGTCAGGCGGTCGATCGCCTTGGCCCAGGAGAAGATCGCGTTCGCCCAGGAGTTGCCGAGCACGGCGGTCACGTCGGAGCAGCCCAGGTCGTAGGTGTGCCAGAACTGGCCGGCCATGCCGTACCGGGCGTAGTTGGTGGCCGGAGCCTGCTCGGCCGCGGCTGCCGGCTCCGCGCCCGCCCCGGCACTGGCGCCGGTCGCGGCGCCGGTGTCGCCGGTGTCCGGCGGCGGGGCCTTGACGAGACCGTCCACGCCGCCGTCGACGATCTCCGGAGCGAGGGCCGGGGAGAGATCACACGGGCCCGCGGCACTGGCCGTGCCGGAGAGCACCAGGGGCAGCGTCAGGAACGCCGCGAACACCACGAGAAGCAGGGCGAGCCTGCGCCGAGTACCAGAGCGAGCGCGACCGTTCACGCGCATTCTCAAGACCGCACCTCCTGCGCGACCCCTGACTTGTCGGCGCCCCCGCCAAGAAGATCATGCCTTTTCTCGTTCGGTTTGTCGTGGGTGGGATTCGTGTCGAGCCAGCGGAGCAGCTCCTCCGAGATGAGGTCCACCCCTATCCGGCCGGCCCGCCCGTCCAGATCCCGGAAGACGCACTCCCCGTTGCCCAGGGACCGCAGCACCGCCTTGTGCTCCTCCGACGCGTCGACCCCGAGGAGTTCCATCACGTGCTCGACCTCCACCCGCTCCGTGGAGCGGAACGCGAACACCGAAGAGAGACAGTTGGTCACCTGCTCGCTGAGCAGGTCACCGGCGTTCTGCGAGACCAGGACCAGTGCCGTGTTGCGGGATCGGCCCATCCGCGACACCTCGGGCACCAGCTTGGCCCCCTCGGGCGTGGAGGTGATCGCCCACGCCTCGTCCAGGAAGATCGCCTTGGGTGTACGGCGGTCCAGGCCGTTCATCAGCCGCCGGGCGAACTGGGACACCAGGTACAGCAGGGCCACGGAGAGCCGCTGTTCGTACGAGTAGTCGTCACGGGCGGTCGCGACGTCGGGCAGGGTCAGCCCGCCCAGGGTGAACACCGTCGTCCATCCCTCGGTGTCGATCTGGTCGCCGCCCGAGGGGTCGAAGCAGAGCTGCGCCAGATGCATCTCGGACATCGAGCGGAGCACCGCCCCGAGGTTCTTGGAGGCGGGGTCCTCGGACCGCTCCAGATGGTCGACGACCTTGCCCAGCGAGGGGTCCGGCTGGTTGGAGACCGCCGCCACCGCCTGGATCATGGCCGACTCCCGCTCCTCCGACATCCGCGGCAGCAGCAGCCGGAGGGTCTCCGTCGCCATGGTCTTCTTGGCCGCGATGTCGTCGCCGAACGAGAACGGGTCGAGCAGGCCGGGCGCCGCCGACCCGAGCGGGATGATCCGCGCCCGGCGGCCGCGGTCCGCCAGCAGCCGCACCAGCGACTCGGCGTCGCCCTTCGGGTCGATGACGGCGACGGTCACGCCGCGCAGCGCCATCTGATAGATCAGCAGCAGCGCGAGGGTGGTCTTGCCACCGCCCGGCTCCCCCGTGATCGCGATGGCCGTGGGGCGGTTCCTCGTCGCCGCGACCAGCGGGTCGAAGTGGACGATGCTGCGCGCCCGCCCCAAGGTCTCCCCGACGTACGGCCCGAGCCAGCCCGCGCCCGACTCGTCCACCCGGTCGCCCAGGTCGACGGTGGCGGTCGCCATCCCGCCCGCGATCGTGCGGAGCGGCTGCCGCTGGGCGTACGCGTTGACCCGTACCTTCTCGCCGGGCAGCGCCTCGCAGAACAGCGAGAACTGGTCACCGGTGGAGTTCACCACGTCGATGCCGAGATCCCGGTAGTGCTCCACGATCGCCTCGACCCGCTGGACGCAGATCTCCTCGGTGGGGGCGCTCACGCTCAGCCGGTGCCAGCCGTACACGAAGGGGAGCCGTTCCTTGGTGATGCCGTGTTCCAGCATCCGGGCCGCGTCGATCTGCTCGGCCAGCGCGAGCGGCGCCTCCGCTCCCGCCTCACGGATGTGGATGTCCATGTCACGGGCGTGCGCCAGCTTCCTGGCCACGTCCTTGCTCGCCATCACCGGAGGGATCAGCCGCATCCTGCTGGAGATCTCCACCGGGAACGGCATCTGGTCGGCGAAGTGCAGCCACGGCTCGCCGTCCGGGAACGGCATCAGGTCGGGGAACCTGGCGAACGACAGATGCGCCGTGAACGAGTCGCCCGTCGGCTGCTCGATCCGCAGCAGGGAACGGCCGTTGTGGATCTGACCCTCGACCAGGGACTCGATCTCGCCCTTGCCCCACCTGCGTCGCGGCGTGGCCGAGGGAGGCGGATCGCCCAGCGCGCCGGACACCGCGTGCTGGAACAACCAGGCGATCTCGGTCGAAGTGGCGTGCCGGGCGTAGAGCGAGCTGGAGGCGAGCGCGCGCCCGAGCCGCTCGGCCTGCTCGGTCCACCGCTCGATCTCCCGATCGGGCACGTGGTCGTCTTCCATCCCGAGCGCCTTCTCGCTGCGCAGGTAGAAGCCGAACAGCTGGGCCAGCGCCCCCGTCCCGAGCTGGGCCCCGCGCCGGCCGAGCCGTACGCCGAGGTAGATCTCCTTGCTCCAGAAGTCCTTCGCCCAGACGTGCCGGTACATCTCCTCCAGGTAGTCGCGCCAGCCCGACCCCTCGTCGGACGTGGCGTTCAGGGCCATGGCCCACTCCGCCGCCGGGTAGGTCCGGTGGGCGACCCGCAGGTGCACCTCGGCGTCGGGCATCCTGATCGCGGCGAGCGCGATCGTGATGTTCGTCGCCAGCGCCTCGCGCTCTTCGGGCGTGACGAACTCGTAGCTCACCGTCGGAAGCCGGAAGTACGCCCACGCCGAGGAGTCGGTGAGGAGGACACGATCGTCGAAGTACCGCACCGCGAGACGGCTGCGCGTTCTGCTCACAGGTCGCTCACCATGCGGACGGCCCGTCCCACTCGGGCCGCTCCACTCGCTCGTCGGGTTCGCGCCGCGCTCATAGGTCGCTCACCACTCCTCGATCGCCATGCGGGCGGCCCGTCCCACTCGGGCCGCTCCACTCGCTCGTCGGGTTCGCTCGGCGCTCACTGCTCCCTCACCTGGCCACCTCCTGCTTGTGCTGGTTCGCCGCCAGCCCGCTCGCGATCACACCCGCCAGCGCCACGTACGCCCTACGCCCCCCGGGCCGGAGGCGGGCCGGATCGACCGGTCCCTGACGGGACAGCTCGTCCTCCCAGGGGATGCGAACGATGGCCCGGCAGCGTCCCCTGGCCACCGCCTCGGCCTGCTCCACGTCGGACGCACTGCGCCTGCTCACGCCGTTGACGACCATGACGGCCCTGCGCCGCAGCTCGGAGCAGCCGTGGCCGTCCAGCCACTCGTACGTCATGGCCACCGCGTCCGGCGCGTCCTCGCTCGCCGGGGCCACCAGCACGAGCTGGTCGGCGTACGGCAGGAGCCGCGCGGCCAGCGCCGCCGCCGGGTCCACGACGATCAGCCGGTAGTGGCGGTCCAGCGCCGAGAGCATCCGCGGCCATCCGGCTTCGAGGCGCTGCGCCGCTCCGGCGTCGGAGTCCGCGCCGACCACCTCCAGCCCCGAGTCGCAGCGTGTCGTGTACGACCGCATGCCGAGGTAGCCGCTCACCCCTCCGGAGCCCGCGAGCAACGAGCTCAGCGTCTCTGGCGAGTCCGCCGTGATCCTCGTGGTGAGCGTCTGGGCTCCCGTGCTCGCGTCCAGGGCGAGCACCCGGTCCTCGCGGTATTTGGCGAAGGTGTGGCCCAGCATGAGCGTCGTCGTCGTCTGGCCCGCGCCGCCGGTGCAACCGAGGACCAGGATCCGCCTGCTTCCCGTGAGCACACTGCGGGCCCGCGCCTCGTCGATCTCCATCCCGTCGGTACGGCCTCCGCCGCCGCCCACGACGACCTGCGCGATCCTGCGCCACCCGCCCGAGGTGTCCCTGCCGACCACCGACTCGACCCGGCGTACCTTGGGCTCGTCGCCCGGCGCCACCGCCCTGATCGAGACGGGCACCGGCGGGGCGTCCGCCGGTTCCCTGACCGGCTCGCGGACGGGTTCCCTGACCGGCTCGCGGACGGGTTCCCTGACCGGCTCCCTGACGTGCCCCTTGGCAGACTCACCGACGGGCTCACGAACAGGTTCGCGGACCGGCTCCCTGACGTGCTCCTTGGGAGATTCGCCGACCTGCGCACGAACAGACTCGCGGACAGGTTCGCGAGCAGGCTGCCTGACGTGTTCGCTGGCGGATTCTCTGGCGGGCCCGCTGACGGATTCTTCTCTGGCGGGCTCGCTGACGGGTTCGCGAAGGGCCTCGGATCGGCCCACCGGCTGCGCCGCCCTCTCGCGCGCGATCTCCACCCGCGCCCGCGTCATAGGCTCGACGGCAGGCGCTGTCGCGGTCTCCTCGGCCGCCTGCCCCACCGGATCCCGCGCGGGCTCCGCTCGCCGCTCGGCGAGCCGCGTCACCGGTTCCGGCGCGGGCCGCACCGCCGGTTCCTCGTCGGCCTGCGTCCGCGGCTCGTGCTCGGACTCCCGTGCTTCTCCGGCCTCGGACACGGCCTCCAGGCGGGCGTGTCTCGGTGGCTCGTGCGCGGCATCCCACGGCTCTTCCCGTACGGGCTCCGCGCGAGCGTGCCTCGGGGCCTCATGCGCGGGCCGCTCCGCCTCAGATCCATCGCTGACGGGGCTGTCAGGAGCGGAACCGCCAGACGTGGAGAACGCGGACGCCGAACCGCCAGACACCGGACCGCCGGAAGCGGGACCGTCACTCGCCCAAGCGCCGGAAGCAGGGCCGTCCGTGGCGCGGCCGTCGGTCGCGTGGCCGTCGGTCGCGTGGCCGACGGTCGCGTGGCCGACGGTCGCGTGGCCGACGGTCGCGTGGCCGTCGGTGGCGGGCGTCGCCGTCGAGGACCAGACCTTCTGTGGGAGACGGGGTGAGGCGCCCTCGGATGCCTCCCTCTCCGGAACGGCGCCACGCTCGGCGCCATGCGTCCGTGGATCGGCGGCCGGCAGGCCCAGCTCCCGCACGGGCTGCTCCCGTACGCGGCGCTCCCGCTCCCGCTCCCCCGTACCGTCCTGGGCGGACGCGGCCAGCCTGCGCAGCTTGCGCAGCGCGTCGGGGCCGATGGGCGGCACGGCGGGCTCGCCGTATCCGGCGGCTCCGGCGGCCGTCCGCTCCCCTCTGGGAAGCGCGCGGTCGGCGGCGGGCCGCGCGGCGGCGCCCGTCGTACCCCTCTGGGCTGCGGCGGGCGCGGACCCGACACCCAGCACGGGCGCGGACCCGGCGCCCTGGGCGGTCGCGGAGGCGGCACCCGGGGCGGGCAGGGGCATGGGCGGGGG
>BBYL01000027.1 GCA_001570385.1 Microtetraspora glauca
CCTAGAGGGTGGTTCTTGGATCACGTGCGGAGCCAGATCACCAGAGCCGCCACGGTCACGGTGCCGAGGTAGATGTAAGCGCGCTTGTCGTAGCGGGTGGCCACGGCTCGGAAGTTCTTCAGCCGGTTGATCGCCCGCTCGACAACGTTGCGCTTCTTGTAGCGCTCTTTGTCGAACCCGGTCGGGCGTCCACCGGCCGAGCCGCGCCTGCGGCGATTGTCCCGTTGGTCACGAGGCTCGGGAATGGTGTGCGGGATCTTGCGCCGCCGCAGGTAGGAGCGGTTCCCACGTGAGCTGTAGGCCTTGTCCGCGCTGACGCTGTCCGGCCGGCTGCGAGGACGGCCGAGCCCGATCCGGGGCACCCGGACCTTCTCCAGCACGGCTTGGAACTGCGGGCTGTCGCTATGCTGCCCCGGAGTGAGAACCAAGGAGAGCGGCTGGCAACGACCGTCGGCGGACAGGTGGATCTTCGTGGTGAAGCCTCCGCGTGAACGCCCTAGACATTCACCTGCTGGACCACCTCCGCCAGGCGGACGGACAGGCTCTCCCACACCGGATCGCCCCGCTTTGTCCCGCCGCGTGCCCCCTTTACCGCAGGGAATGCAGGCGGGGGCGCTTTCCGCGCTCCGGCCGCATGCTGATGGGCCCGAGCCGTGGTCGAGTCGACCGACACCTCCCAGTCGATGCCGCCCTCAGCATCCTGGGCGGCCTGCACCTTCGCGAGCAGATGCTCCCAGGTTCCATCTGCCGACCAGCGGCGATGCCGCTTGTACACCGTCAGCCACGGCCCGAAGCGTTCCGGCAGGTCCCGCCATGGCACTCCGGTCCGGGCCCGGTACAGCACACCGTTGATGACCATGCGGTGCTCACTCCACCGGCCACCGCGTGTCCCTGCGGATGGGAGCAACGGCTTCAGCCGCTCCCACTCCGCGTTGGTTAAGTCTCCTCGGCCACCCATGCCACCCAGGGTGAAGACGACACCGTGATCACGTCAGGAGATCCGAGAAACAGGACCTAACGGCATCCTCCGTCCGGCCAGTCCGGATGCCTCGTCCGCAGCCCCTCGGCCCGCATCCGTTCCCGGTTCTCTGCCGCGAGGGCGCGGACCTGCCCGGCAGAGGGGGCCTCCTCGGGTGGGAGGGGCACCAGGCCCTCCCGCTCGACATCGGCGCGGTGCACGCGTTCGTCGGAGTAGCAGTCGTAGGTGGCGTAGAGACGGAGCAGCGCGCTCCCCTCGACGTGGTAGGTCTGGACGCCCTGCTCGTACTCCAGCGACCAGTCCATCGCCTCAAAGCTCCCCTCCAGCCTCCCCTCGGGGTTAAGCCGGTAGTAGGTGCGCTCCTCGGTCAGGGACTCGCCTTCGGAACCGCGGAGGTCCGGGCCAGTGGGGCGCAAGGGGAACGCCGGCCCCTCGACCAGGGTTCCGCCGTTGGGCATGCGCCAGGACCGTGGTCTCCACTCATCGCTCATGGCCACGATGCTCGCACAGACGCGTGCACGTCCTTCCTCCTACCACTTGATCATCCCCGGAGGTCGGACCGCTCGCCGCGGATGTCGGTAGAACGCGGATCCGGCCGCCCCCTGGCTGGTTCGCTGCCCGCCCGCCCCCTGGCGGGTTCGCTGCCCGCCCGCCCCCTGGCGGGTTCGCTGCCCGCCCGCCTTCTGCGGGGATGATCGATGCTGTGGGGATCACCGACGACCGGTCGTTCACGGCGGCCGACGGTGCCGTTCCAACACTTGCGCCGGACGGGTAGTGGCTGTACCTGCTCAACCAGGCCGTTCCTGGTCCGTCGCGGAGGGCGCTCCGTCGTTCTCGCCGTCGGCGAAGAGAAGGGTGCGCTCGGCCAGGATGTCGCGGCCGGCTTCGCTCTTGTAGATCTCGTCGACGCTGCCGAACCGGGCGTCGGCGTAGTCGAGGTCGAGCAAGGCGGCTGCCTGGCGGACCGATGCCTCGTCGGGGCCTTCGATCTCGATGAAGGTAGGAAGGCCGGGCCAGGTGTCGAAGTCGAAGGCGACCTCGCCCAGGCGCCACTCCTCTCGATAGTTCTCCTGGTAGCGGACCTCGCGCAGGCCGACGCGGCGCAGGATGTCGGCCATGGCGTGCAGGTCGGTGACCTCGGTCTCGATCTCGGTGGTGCCGTCGATCGTGGTGGAATCGGTGACCTGCTTGAGCGTCAGCGTGGAGCGGGTGCCCTCGTCGCGGAGGCGGAGCCACTGGCGGTCGTCGAGGACGTCGCTCTCGAAGATCCTGCGGGTGAGGAGGGTACGCGGGAACGCCTGGGTGGCGCCCAGGGCGGCCAGCTTGGACGTGAGGTCGGCAACGTCGACGGACAGGAACGTGGCCTCGTACTCGTTCTTCATGATCCTCTTATTCGCTGTTGCGGCTGATCGGAAGCGCGGGCCGCGAGGAGCGGGCTCAGGCGGTGCCTGTGGTCACGGAGCCGGCCGATGTGGGCCGCTCGGTGAAGTCGTTCGCCCGCGGTGGTGCTACGGCCCCGGGTGGAACCCCGATCAGCATGACGAACGTATGCCGGTGGGCGTACCCCGGCTACCCGAATGTCCGGGCGGACGGGACCACCTGCACGTCGTCCTGAAGCTCATCACACCATTCGCTTCATCCCCGGAGTTCGCCACAACCTCGCCGCGGTCGCCGCCACAGTCGCCACCGCGACCACCACCTGGCGCCACCGCCGCGAACTCGGGTGGGGAGACCGGGCACGGTTCGGCCTGGTTCTCGCATCGGCCGCGGCGTTCGTGCCGTGGGCGGTCTACTGGGGCCTGCTCGTTCCCTGAGATCCCGCCGATGTCGATGGGCCACCCCGCAGTGCGCCGCCGGTCACCTGGCGGCGTGCGCGGCCCCCGCGAGGACGGCGCCGTACTGCAGCGCCACGAGGTGCTCGATCGGGATGGTCTGGCTGGGAGTGCCGGCCTCGGCGTCCGCGCACCACTCGTCGTACGTCTCGGACAGGGCGCTCAGGTGCCGCCGGATGGAGGGCGTGCCGTTCCCGATCGCGACCTCGCCTTCGAGCGCCCGCAGCAGCATGCCGCCGAAGCGCAGCCGGTAGCTGTGCACGAGGCCCCGGCGCGACGACAACTCGGCGGCCGTGGCCTGACGGGCGTTCTCGGGGGCGCCGGCCCGCTGCTCCCCCGCCGTCGCCATCTCGGCGAGCAGGGGGATGAAGTGCCGGCTCGCGCGCAGGAAGGGCGACCCGCTCACCACGTCGCCGGCCACGCCGTTCAGCGCCTCGTCGAGGACGGCGTGCGCGGAGCGGAGGTCGGCGGCCTGCGTCCGGACGAGGTCGGCGTAGACGTGGGCCGTCGGCGTGGTGTCGCCCGCCGTCGGGTCGATCCAGTACGGCATTTCGGCGATCATGCAGAGCGTGCCGTGCCGCGCCGCGTGGGAGTCGCTCGCGGCCCCCGTGATGAGGGGAGTGGGGTCCTGGCCGAGCGCCTCGGTGTAGTCGTAGACATCCTCCATCCGGGGGCTGAGGAAGACGGCCTCTCCGATCCGGGTGATCGCCGGGTGCTCGGGCTCGCCCGCGTGCAGGGGCAGCCCGTAGCGGCCGGGGAGCGCGGTCAGCACGGTCTGCAGCGCGGGCTCCGGCCGCGAGAGGTAGTAGAAGACGCCGCCCAGTTCGCTGTTGTGCAGGGTGGTCATGAAGGTCGGCCGGGTCGTGTCGATCAGCCGCATCAGCGCGAGCGTCTCGGGCATGACCCGGTCGAAGTACGCCCGCTTGTAGGAGAACGGGAAGGTCCACTCGACCTGTTCGGCGCCCGCGGGCCGGTAGAAGTGCCTGCCGTAGTGCGCCTTCGTGTACGGCCCGGCGAACCAGCCCTCGTTGAGCCGGGTGCCGTCGGGGTCGAGACAGCCGACGATGTGCCATGTGTACGACCCGCGCAGGTCCGGGTCCGCGCACAGGCGGCCGGCCAGATGGACGACGGTCAGGCCGCCGATGGGCTCGTTAGGGTGCGGTCCGGCCGCGACGATCGCGTGGTTCCGGCCCTCGCCCACGGTGAGGCAGAGCATCGGCTCCCCGAGCCGAGAGGTGCCCACGCGGCGGAGCGTGGCGGTCCCGGGATGGGCGGCCGCCAGCGCGGTGAGGCTCTCGTGGACCTCGTCGACGGTGGCGAAGCGGTCGTAGCGGGGAACGGTGTCGAGTTCGCCTGAAAGCGTGGGATCCAGCACCCGCACAGTCTGCCGGACCGGCTCTGCCGGGCATCGTGGCCGGGGCGGTCGTGATCATCGACGCGGATAGGGGCGCCGTCGACGGAGACGGTCTCGTGGCGTACTCCGACATCCAGATCGGCGTAACCGCCGGCCGGGAACCTGCCCATCCGACCGCGCAGGTCGGAGGTTCCAGCGCGGGAGGCGCGAATGGCATGCTGGGAGGCCCGGCCTGGCGATCCTAAGGAGATCAGGGATGACCCATCCCCTCGGCGCACAACCCGCACCCCGGCGGACCCCTCTGAGCGTGGAGGAGAAGGTCCGGGCCGAGGCGAACTTCTCCTCCGTCGTCGCCCAGCAACTCGTCGCCAACGGACGGTTCAGAGTGAGCGCCGACACGCAGGAGATGGTGGAGTTGTTCCAGGCGGTCGCCCGCCGGGTGGGTGAGACGCTCCAGCGGCCTGTGGTCAGCTACGCCAACGGCAGGTACATCGTGATCGCCTTCGGCCAGGAGGAGACCCCCGGCCTCGCCGGCCGAGGCGCCCTTTCGGCACAGGAATGACAGTCGGGTGAGCACGGAGCAGGACCCCGTCGGAGCGGCCAGAAGAGCCGCGGAGAGCGCACCGGAACCGGCCGAGCTTGGCCAGACCCTCGCCCGGCGCCGTGACCGCGGCCCGCGCCACCGCGTGCGCGTGTGGGCGGCTCTGGCCGTCACCGGGATCGTGGCCGTCGCGTTCGGGGTCACCGCCGTTGTCCGCGCCGCGCAGCGTACGGACGTCGCGGGACCGGCCGCGGCGTCGGCGACCTCCGGTGCGCCGGAGCGGGCGGCCGACGATGCCGCCCGGCAGGGCGAGAGCGCGCGTACGGTCTGGCCAGGGGCGGTCGCGTCGATGCCGAAGAAGTCCGCGGACGGATTCCCCTACCGCCCGGTCACCGCGCTCGGGCCCACCGAGATCCTCCTCACCGCGGAGCCGTCGCTCGAAAGGCCGAAGCGGCTCGAGGTCTACGACACGAAGACGGGCCGCAGCCGGGTCCTCACCACGATGGCGCCGGGAGGCGAGGGGTACATCGCGCAGGACGCGGAGGTGGGTGAGGACTCCATCGTGTGGTACGGCAGGAGGCCGAGCACTCCGGAGAGGTGGGCGGACTTCTGGGTGGTCCCCCGGCAGGGAGGGGACCCGATCCGGGTCGGGGAGGTGACCGGCGATCTCGCGGAGATCGACCGCTTCGGGGTGACCGGCGACCACGTCGTCTGGTCGGTCCGGATCGGCGGCGTCTACCGCATGCCGATCGGCGGAGGCGAGGCCGAGAAGATCCCGGGAACGGACGGGTTGTGGCTGGCGTCGTGGCCCTGGGCCCGGAATGTGCCGGCGGAGAGCGACATCGAGACGGGGCAGATCGCCGCCAACCAGAACCTGCTGGTCGACCTGCGCACCGGCGCGCGGCGGACCATCACCCCGCCGCCGGGCACCACCGGTCTGCGCTGCTCCTCCGAGTGGTGCGTCGGCCGCCAGGGCGGGGAAGCCGTCGCCATGCGCGTCGACGGTTCGGACCGCAGGCGCGTGCCGTGGCATATGACGCAACCGGAGATCTATGGTGACCGCTTCGTCGAGGTGTACCGCGACACGACGAGCATGATCTACGACCTCGTCACGGGGAAGGCGGGCGGGATCACGGCGATCAGCCCGGACGGGAGGTCGGGCTCGTACGGGCAGGGCACCTCGTCGTCGCCCACCCAGGTCTTCTTCTGGAACGCGGCCGGCGTCGAGGTGGAGCGGACCTGCGTCCCGGCGGCGGGCGAGCAGCGGAAAGGACGGCCGGAGCTGAGCCCGTCTCCGGCCCCTCAGGCCACCGGATGCAGGACGAGGACGGTCGAGCCGGGCGACGACTACGACGTTCTCAACCTGGCCGCGATACCCAAGGAGGGGTGAGCGCGGTGCCGCCGGGTGCCCAGCCCGCACGGCTCCGGAGGCGCGTCCCGAGGCGGCATGGCCACCTCGCGTTCCTCGCCGCCGCGGCGTCTCGCGGAACACGCGGCCGAGGTGCAGCACCGCGACCCGCATGATCCGGTTATGGCATGAAATGTGCGAAAATGAGCGCCTTGAACTCGTGGGTCACAGCGGTCACCGAAATTCGTGTAGGGGCCGCTTCCCGCCCTGTGTGTCGGCCATCCCGATGACACCGCCGGAAACTCGGCGGTGTTCAGAGGGAGTACCGGCATGCGGCCTGACCTGGACGGATGAATGATCGGCACCCGCAGGGGGCCGACGATCCGGCACGTCGGTCGAGGCCGTGGAACGGCGGAGGCCATCGTGCCAGAGGCGGTGGGGGTGCCGCCGGACCGTCCCGGCCTGCTGGACCGGGCGCGGCTCGTGATGATCGCCTACGGGTTCGGACGGGTCGACTCGCCGGCTACGGGCGGTGAGGTTTCTGCGGGGGATGCGAGCAGTGAAGGCAGCAGGCGGGGACGCCCGGCGGGTGGCGTGGGCGCGGGGGGTATCCGCCGTGTCGGCCGCGCTGTCGGTGTCCCTGACCGTGGGCGGCACTGTGATCCAGTTTTCGCTGCCGAAGGAGTGGGCGCCGTGGCCGCTCATGGCGCCCGACCACGGCGCGGGCCTGATGTTCCCCCTGATCGGCGCGTTCCTGATCGCGTACCGTCCCCGCCTGAAGCTGGCCTGGCTGATGTGTGTCGGCGGCCTCGCCTGCGCGGTCAACCTGATGATGACCGGGCTGCAGCTCATGCAGGCGTCGGCCGGCCACCTGGAGAGTGCGGGGTGGCTGCGCATCCTGGCCATCGTGGGCTGGACGGTCGGAGCCTGCACGCTGTCCGCCTTCGTGCCGCTGCTCTCGCCGGACGACCGCCTGCCCTCCCGCCGTTGGCTGCCGGTGGCGATCGCCAGTGTGGTCGCGAGTGTCGCCTACGGCGCGTGCAACATCGTGCGGCCGACGCCGCCCGCGAGCACGTACCGCTGGCCGACGGTCATTCCGAATCCGCTGGCGATCGAGGCCCTGGCTCCTTACCACACGGCGTTGATGGGCTCACTGACCCTGCTGGTCAACGCCTGCATGGTGCTCACCGTGCTCTCCCTGGTGGCACGGCTGCGGCGCGCGTCCTCGACGGCGCGCAGGCAGATCGCCTGGCCGCTGGTCGCGTTCGTCATCTACGCGCTGTTCGTGCTGCTCGGCAACGACTACTGGCTGCCGGCGACGGTCTGGACCGGGCTGATTCCGGTGGCGATCGCGTTCGCGGTGCTGCGGTACCGCCTGTACGGCATCGACACCGTTATCAGCCGGACCGTCATCGCGGCCGGCCTGATCGCCGCCGTCGGCGCGGTGTACTTCGGCACCGGCGCCCTGGCCGCGCTGCTGGTGTCGGGCTATGACCAGGTGGCGGGGCTGGTCGCCGCGCTGGCGGCGGGCGCTTTCTTCGAGCCGCTGCGCACGCGCCTGCGCCGCCTCACGGACGTGATGCTGTACGGCAAGCACGGCCAGCCCGAGGAACTGGCCAGGAGGCTGGCCCGCGAGGTCGGCGAGACCGAGCCGGTACACGCGCTGGCCTCTGTCACGGCGGTGGTGCACGACGGCCTCGGTGTCACCGGCGTCGTCGTCGAGGTCGGCACGTCGGGCATGCGGGTGGAGCTGGGCGCGGCCGGGCCGGACCCGCGCGTCGTGCCGCTGGTGTGGCACGGCGAGCCGGTCGGCCGGATGCTGATCGGGCCGCCCGGACCGCGCCGCTTCTCCGCCGCCTACACCGAGCGGCTGATCGGGGCGGCGACTGTGTATGTCGCGGACGTCGCGCACGCCGTACTGCTGGCGGCCGACCTGCAGCGTTCCCGGGAGCGCATCCTGAGCGCGCGCGAGGAGGAGCGGCGCAGGCTCCGCCGCGACCTGCACGACGGCCTCGGCCAGGCGCTCGCCAGCATGTCGATGACATTGAACATGGCCCGGCTGCGCCTGCGCGACGCGCCGTCCTCGGCCGACGGGATGCTGCGGGACCTGCGCAGCAGCATGGACTCGGTCAGCAAGGAGGTCCGCGAGCTGGTCTACGGCCTGCGCCCGCCCAGCCTGGACGACCTCGGCCTGCCCGGGGCGGTGCGCGCGCTCGCGGCGGAGCCGGGGCCGTCCGTCCAGGTCGAGGTGGAGGGCGAGACCCGCGACCTGCCGGCGGCGGTGGAGGTGGCGGCCTACAGGATCGCGCAGGAGGCGCTGACCAACGTGCGCAAGCACGCCGACGCCACCCGGGCCACCGTAACGCTGGCCCGCTCGGAGCACACGCTGGTCGTGCGGGTGCGCGACGACGGCAAGGGGCTGCCCGGGATCCGGCGATCCGGGGTCGGCCTCACCTCGATGCGCGAACGCGCCGCCGAGCTGGGCGGCACCTGCCTGATCACCGAGGCCGCCGTGACCGGCACCGAGGCCGATCGGGGGACGCAGGTGGTGGCCACGCTCCCGCTTCCCGGAGGCTCCGGCGCCGGGCTCTGGTGAGGCGAAGCACGGACAGCCGGTGAACGTGTCCGTACTGATCCGGCGCCACCGCAGGTGAGAGTCGCCGACCCGATCGCTCACCGCGAATTGTCGCCGCCGTCCTCTAACCTCCCGATCAATCGATCAAGCCGGTCTTATCTGGAGAAGGCGGACATGACCTACCTTGAGCTGTCCGAGGACGGCGGCGGAGCGCACAAGTTCTACGAGACCATCGTCTCCGGAACGCGGGTGACCATCACGTACGGCCGCATCGGCGAGGCGGGCCAGACCAAGGTCACCGACTTCCCCACCGAGGAGAAGGCGCGGGCCGCGGCGGCGAAGAAGATCAACGAGAAGGTGCGCAAGGGCTACGCTTCGGCGGTTCGCGGCGTGCGCCAGCGCAGGCCGGTCACTCACAGGACCATCGCGAGCACCCGTTCCACGGCGCAGCAGGCGCCGGTCCTGTGGCGCTTCGACAGCGGTGCCTCCGCCTTCGGCATCTTCGTGGACGAGGAGCGTTGCTGGGTCGGGAACCAGCGCGGCGACGTGTACACCGTCACGCACTCCGGGATCGTGACCGGCCGCTTCCGCCTCCCGGACGGCGTCAAGTGCATCGTGGCCGACGACTTCTGGATCTACGCGGGCTGCGACGACGGCAAGGTGTACGACCTGAGCGGCAAGGTGCCGAGGGCGGCCTACGAGATCGCCGCCGAGGTCGATATCTACTGGCTCGACATCCACGACGGCGTCCTCGGCGTGTCCGACCGCGCCGGGCGGATCACCACGATCGACTACGAGGACGAGTTCCAGTGGGCGCGTACGGGCCAGGGGGACTACGCCTGGATGGTCCGGTGCGACGAGGACGCGGTCTACCACGGCCACTCCGGTGGTGTGGCCCGCTACGACGCCTCCGACGGCGCCCTCGTCTGGCACACCTCGTCGGCCGACCAGGTGCTGTTCGGCTGGCAGGAGGAGGACGCGGTCTACGCCGCGACCGCTCGCCGTGCCGTCCACCGCCTGGCCAAGAGCGACGGCCGCGTCGAGGCCGTGTACAGGTGCGACGGGCCCGTCTACTCCTGTGCGACCTCGCCCGGGGGCCGCTACGTCTTCGCGGGCGACAGCCACTCCTCGGTGTACTGTTTCGCCGCGTCCGGGGAGCGGCTGTGGAAGCTCGGCACCGGCTGCGGGTCGGCGTTCTCCATGCAGTTCCTCGACGACCGCCTCTACATCGTCACCACGGACGGCTCCCTGGCCTGCATCGACGCGAGCGAGACGGCCATCGCCGCCGCGCGTGAGGGGACGGTGCCCGAGCCGGTCGATGTGAAGGCCGCCGCGTCGCTGCCGGTGGTTGAGCCGTCGGTCGTGCTGGAGACCGTCAGTCACGCCGGCGACGGCGTGGTCGTGGAGTGCGTACGCGAAGGCGAGCGGTTGCGCGTCCACGTGGCCACCCCGGGCTACGAGGCGTGGAACGTGCAGTTCCCGAAGGACATCCGTGAGGCCGGCGCCCGTTACCTGGTGGAGGGCGTACGCCCCTCCGGCAGGGGCGGCTTCTACCGCACGTACGGCGAGATCAGGCGGCTCCTCTAGCGGGCCGAGCCCAGCCGTGCGTCACCGGCGGTGCCGATGCGGCGGACGGGGACGCCGTGCCGGCCACGACCGGCGGGCCGGTGGATGCGGGTGTCCCGCGTCTCCATCACCTCGGGCATCAGGTCGTCATGTCACCGCAAATCCGAATCAATGAGCACATACCTGGATGATCCCGATCGCCCCTATGCATTGAAACCGGGACTAGCGTGGAAAGTGGACGACGCCTCGCACGAGGGACGAGGAGAGACCATGCCTCACACTCGCGAACTGTTCGACACGATGACCGCCAAGGCCGGGCTGAGCAGCGACGTCCTCGCCAATGCCGTGGACACCCTCCAGGAATGCGAGGAGGTGGTGACCGCATGCGCCATGGGCATGCTGGGCGAACAGGACGCGCTCGACATGGCGCCGGCGATCAGCCGGGACCTGGATTGCGCCGACGTCGTAGGCACGACACGCCGCCTGCTGACCCGGGGCAGCGGCCCCGACAACGGCCTGATCAGTGCGCAGGTTGAAGCCTGCCTGCTGGCCTGCGAACGTAGCCACGCGCTGTGCAGCAGGCACGCCGCTCACCACGCCCACTGCCAGATGTGCGCGGAGGCCACACGCCAATGCGCCGACATGTGCCGGCGGATTCTCGGAGTACTTCACAGATAAGCGAACGCGCTGCCGAGCCTCGGAAGGCGCGGGGGCCGCTCACCGCCGGGAGGCGTGTCCGTCAGAGACACCGCCACCGGCCCGGAATGGACGGTCGGCCCCGTTCCGCCGGGGTCAGCGGCGGCAGGTGAGGTGGAGGCGCCCCCAGGAGGTGTTGGCGTAGCCCTTGGGATTCCACAGTGTCGCCGGTGACTCGGGTTGCGTGGTGCCCGCCGAGTCCCAGGCGCGGGCGACGATGTCCGCCTCGCCCTCGGGCAGGACGACGGTGGTGCGCCAGTGCTGCCAGGCCCAGGGGCCTGCCGGCGCGTCCAGTTTCGCCTGGGTCCAGGTACGCCCGGCGTTCAGGGAGACGTCCACGCGGGCGACGCCGCGGCCGTCGCCCGCGAGCGCGTAGCCGGTGATCTCGGTCGGTCCGGGAGATACGGGGGAGCCGTGCTCGGGGAGCAGGATGTCGCAGGTGAGGGCGACCGGCCCGAGGGGGATGCCGGACCCCGGGCCACACCGGGACGGGTCGGCGTCGGGGGGCAGCATGCGGTACGCGACGGCCTGGAAGTAGTTGCCTGAGGGTTCGGCCTGGGCGGTGACGCGGTCGAGCCATTTCACGCTGCGGGCGCCGATCCAGCCCGGCACGATCACGCGGAGCGGGGCTCCGTGGGCGGCGGGCAGGGGGTGGCCGTTCATCGCCCATGCCAGCAGTACCTCGCCCGCGGTGGCCTTGGCCAGGGGGATGGAGCCTCCGTAGGGCTGGGGCGGGTCCGCCTCCCGTGCCACGTCCGGCGCCGCGAAGGAGACGTGCGCGGCCCCGGGGCGCAGGCCCGCCTCGGTGAGCACGTCGGCGAGGCTCACCCCGACCCAGGAAGCCGTGGAGATGGCGCCGGATCTCCAGGGATCCTCGCCTGGAATGTCACGGACCGCGATCAGTTCGGCACGGCGGTTGCCCGCGCATTGCAGTGTCGCGATCACCTCACGTTCCGGGAAGCGGGAGCGCAATTCCTCCAGTGAGAGTCGCAACGGCCGCTCGACCAGCCCGTCCACCTCCAGCCGCCAGGTGGCCGTGTCTATGTGGGGGATGGGGCCGTGGTTGCGGCTGTAGAAAGCGTCCAGCGGCGTGGTCGGCCGCTCCGCCAGGGCGCGTGTGGGCGGCTCGGCGTTGAACGGTTCCTCTTCGTGGACGAGCATGTCATCCCTTTTGCCCCACTTCATCATGTTTTCCGGGTACCCCAGAGCGGGGGCGGTGATGCGTGACCGGCGGTCGAGCGACGTTCCCCGGCGCTTCGCAAGGGTAGAGCTGCGGTGTCGCGGACGGCGGGACGGCGACGACTGCCGTGCCGGACGGGGCTGGGTTTCACATCCGCACTCTGCTGTCCCCGCACCGGCCTGACACCATGTACGGGGGCACGGGCCTGAGGCCCGAGCGCCCTTCCGGAAGATGATCGGCAGCAGAGGAGTCGAAATAGGTGTGGGAGTTCCTGAGGAGTCGGCGATGACCATGAAAGAAACCGGCGGTGAGGCCACCTTCGCCGATCTGGGGCTCCGATCTGAGCTCCTGGACGTGCTATCCGCTTTGGGATACGAAGAGCCCACTCCGATCCAGAAAGCGGCGATTCCCCCGTTGGTGCAGGGGCGTGATCTGCTCGGGCAGGCGGCGACGGGAACGGGGAAGACCGCGGCGTTCGCGTTGCCCGTGCTTCAACGGATGCTCCACCCCGGTGGTGGTACCGGGCCGGTGACGCTGGTGCTTGTGCCCACCCGTGAGCTGGCCGTTCAGGTCTCGGAGGCGTTCCATCGGTATGGCCGCATATTGGGTACCCGGGTTCTGCCGATCTACGGCGGCGCGCCCATCGGTCGGCAACTGCAGGCGCTCAAGCGCGGGGTGGACGTCGTGGTCGCGACACCGGGACGAGCTCTCGACCATATCGGCCGGACGACGCTCAACCTGGAGGGTCTGCGCACCGTCGTGCTGGACGAGGCGGACGAGATGCTCGACATGGGATTCGCCGACGACATCGAGGCGATTCTCGCGGCGACTCCCGACGACCGTCAGACAGTGCTGTTCTCCGCGACGCTTCCGCCGCGCATCGATGGAATCGCCCGCCGTCACCTGCACGACCCGGTCCGGATAGAAATGGGGCACCCCGCGGCGGAGGGGCGCCAGGCGACGCCGTTGGTGGAGCAGAGCGCGTACCTGGTCGCCAGGGCGCACAAACCCGCGGCGCTCGGACGCCTGCTCGACATCGAGGCGCCGACCGCCGCGATCATCTTCTGCCGCACCCGTGACGAGGTCGACCAGCTCACGGAAGCCATGAACGGGCGCGGCTACCGTGCCGAGGCGCTGCACGGTGGGATGGAGCAGGAGCAACGTGATCGAGTGATGTCGCGGCTGCGGGCCGGGACCGCCGATCTGCTCGTCGCGACCGACGTGGCGGCGCGAGGCCTCGACATCGAACAGCTCACCCACGTCGTCAACTACAACGTCCCGTCCGCGCCCGAGGCGTACGTCCACCGCATCGGCAGGGTGGGCCGCGCCGGCCGCGAGGGAGCGGCGCTGACCTTGGTGGAGCCGCGCGAGCACCGCATGCTCAAGGCGATAGAACGGGTGACCAAACAGCGGATCCCCGTGGAGAGGTTGCCGACGGTCGCCGACCTGCACGCCCGCCGGATGGAGCTCACCCGCGCCGCGCTGGAGGAATGCCTCCGTCAGGACGACCTGGAGCCCTTCCACGTGGTGGTCGAGTCGCTCGCCGATGAGTTCGACCTCATGGAGGTGGCGCTCGCCGCCGTCAAGCTGGCGCACGAGTCCAGTGGTGGCGCGCTCGACGAGGAGGAGATTCCCGAGGTGGCCCCGCGGACCATGGAGAAGCGGCGAGGGCAGAGGGAGGACGCCTCAGAGGGTGCGCGATACCCTCGCGCCCCGGCGGGTGGCATGGCACGCCTCTTCTTCAACCTGGGGCGCAGGGCGGGAATCCGGCCGCAGGACCTGGTCGGCGCGATAGCCGGCGAGTCGAGCTTGAGCGGGCGCGACATCGGCGCGATCGAGATCGCCGACCGATTCTCGCTGGTGGAGGTGCCGCAGGCCGCGGCCAACGAGGTGATCGCCGCCCTCCGTCGAGCCACGATCAAGGGAAGGAAACCGACCGTCCGCCTCGAGCGTGAGACACACGGCAGACGAACACGGTTATGAGGTGGCGCCCGCGCCCGCGGTGTCGCCACTGGTCGAGGTGGCGAGGCGGGCGGCGGTGGCGCCCTACACAAGATCGTCTTTGCTGTCGGGCGGGAGACGGCTGATATGGTGTGAAACGCTTGTGATCGGAAGCTAGGAGACCAGACGTGGCAGGTGACGACGACATCTCCGGGTGATACCGGAGGTTGATCGGCCCCGGCAGGCGCATATGACCGCCGCCGATGTGGCCGTCGTCGTCGTTCCCCGAATCCCTGTCCCGCCGCCGGGCGTCTTCGGCGCCCGGATCACGTACGTACGAGGTCTCTCGCATGTCCGATGCGTTCATCATCTGCTCCAACCTGTCCTTCTCCTGGCCTGACGACACGCCCGTCTTCAGTGACCTCTCCTTCACCGTGGGCGGCGGTCGTACGGGCCTCGTCGCCCCGAACGGCGCGGGCAAGAGCACGCTGCTCAAACTGATCGCCGGCGAGTACCGGCCCGGTGGCGGCAGCGTGTCCGTCAACGGCGTGCTCGGCTACCTTCCGCAGAGCCTGCCGCTCGCTGGCGACCTGACCGTGGCCGAGGTCCTGGGCATCGCCCCCGTGATCGCCGCGCTGAACGCCATCGAGTCAGGGGACGCGAGCGAGGAGCACTTCACCGCGATCGGCAACGACTGGGACATCGAGGAGCGCACCCGGGCCCAGCTCGACCGGCTCGGGCTCGGCGACCTCGAGTTCGCGCGTACGCTGCGCACGCTGAGCGGCGGCCAGGTGGTGTCGCTCGGCCTGGCGGCGCAGCTCCTCAAACGGCCCGACGTCCTGCTGCTCGACGAGCCGACGAACAACCTCGACCTCGACGCGCGCCGCAGGCTGTACGCCGTGCTCGGCGACTGGAACGGCTGCCTGCTCGTGGTCAGCCACGACCGGGCCCTGCTCGACCGCATGGACCGCATCGCCGAGCTGGACCGGGGCGAGGTCAGCTTCTACGGCGGCGGCTTCACGGCGTACGAGGAGGCGGTACGCACAGAGCAGGAGGCCGCCGAGCGGCACGTGCGCAGCGCCGAGCAGGAACTCAAGCGCGAGAAGCGGGAGATGCAGCAGGCCCGCGAGCGGGCCGAGCGCCGGGCGAGCAACGCCGCGCGCAACCTCAAGAGCGCCGGCCTGCCGCGGATCTTCGCCGGGAACATGAAGCGCGGCGCCCAGGAGTCGGCCGGGCGGGCGGGCCAGACGCACGCCGCCCGTGTCAGCGACGCCAAGGCACGGCTCGATGAGGCGGGGCGCGCCCTGCGCGACGACCAGAAGATCGTGCTGCAACTACCCGGGACCAACGTCCCCGCGGGGCGCACGGTCTTCCTCGGCGAACACCTGCAGGCCCGCGGCCTGTTCGCCGAGCCCGGCATCGATCTGACCATCCGCGGACCCGAGCGCGTCGCGCTGACCGGCCCCAACGGCGCGGGCAAGTCCACCCTGCTGCGCCTGATCGGCGGCGAGCTGGAGCCCGACGGCGGCACGACGAGGCGGGCCGACGGCCGGGTGGCCTACCTGTCGCAGCGGCTGGACCTGCTCGACGTCGGGCGCACCGTGGCGGAGAATCTGGCCGCGTTCGCCCCCGGCATGCCGGAGGCGGAGCGGATGAACCTACTGGCCCGCTTCCTTTTCCGGGGCGCCCGCGCCCACCTGCCGGTCGGGGTGCTGTCGGGCGGCGAACGGCTGCGCGCCACGCTGGCGTGCGTGCTGTGCGCGGAGCCGGCGCCCCAGCTTCTGCTGCTCGACGAGCCCACGAACAACCTCGACCTGGTCAGCGTGGGGCAGCTGGAGAGTGCCCTCGGTGCGTACGAGGGGGCGTTCGTGGTGGTCAGCCACGACGAGCGCTTTCTCACGGAGATCAAGGTGGACCGCTGGCTGGAGTTGTCCGGCGGGCGGCTGCTGGAGACCGGGGGGCTCGCCGGCGCGTGACGCGCTGCTCGCCCACGACCTCGTAGAACAGTAGCTGGAGCATGCGACTGGCGGCTGCGCCGAAGGCCCAGCCGCCAGTGCTGACGCGTCCGTTACGGGTTGACGGTGATGGCGAAGTTGGTGAGGTTACGTATGTTCGTGTGGTTGTTGGTCAGCTTGAGGTTGTTGAAGACGGCCGAGCCGACGGCCGGCCCCTGGTTGAGTTCCGGCATCTCGTTGGCCCAGATGGCGAAGCCGGACTTGGCGTCGTAGGCGTCACCGCTCTTCTGGGCGCCGGAGATCGAGACATTGGTGAACACCGTGTCGGTGACCGGGTTCTGCGGCTGCCCTCCCACGTAGTTGGTCTGGAACATGATGCCGCTGTACGTCGGATCGACGATGTCCACGTCGGTCACCCGGATCGCCTGGAACTTCTTCGACGCGGAGAAGATCCAGATCGCCGGGAAGGTCTGCGCGCCCCAGAAGTGCCCGCCGGACCGGACCAGGGAGATGTTCTCGAACTTCGTCTGCGCCGGGCCGAAGTCCCGCATCGGTATGCCGAAGTCGAGCGAGCTGATCGTGAGGCCGGAGTAGACCAGCGTGTCGGCGATGTAGACGTTGCGGACCGTGTTGTTCTGCCCTCCGTACACGGCGATGCCCGCGGCCCGCCAGGTCAGGATCGACGTGAGGTTCTCCAGGACGTTGCCCTGCTGGTCGGTGTTGGAGGAGTCGGTGGCGGCGAACAGCGCGAAGCTGTCGTCACCGGTGGCACGAGCCTCGACGTTGGTGACCAGGTTGTTCGAGCTGCCGTTGGTGAAGTTGCCGCCGTCGGCGAACGTGTCGCGGATCCGGGAGTTCTTGATCGTGAGGTGATCCACGTTCGCGCCCCAGTACATGCATACCTGGTGCTCCACCCAGATGTTGTCGATGGTCATGTTGGAGACGCGGGTCATGTCGAACACCTTGCCGGGGCCGTCGATGCGGCTGGTGTAGTTGCCGAAGTACGCGAAGTTCGCGAACGTCGAGCCGTTCGACGACGCCTGGGTCGACCAGCCGACGTCGGTGTTCTCCTGGGTGGTGGGGGAGAGGAACCTCGTGTACCAGGGGCCCGCGCCGATCACCTTGACGGACTTGCCGTACACCTGGAACTTGCCGGTCGTCTGGTAGTTGCCCGCGGGCAGGTAGACGCCGACCAGGTTGGTGTCCTGCCGGGCCCGGTCCAGGGCGTTCTGCACGTCCTGCTGGGTGAAGCCGGTCGGCACCGCGTAGTGCGCCGGATCCGGGTTGGCGATCGGGGAGACCTGCTCCAGGCTGACGAAGTCGATCGCGTACGTGCTGGTGTTCGCCGGGTCCTTCTGCAGTCTGATCTTGCTCCCGGCCGGGATGGTCGCGTTGAGCATGACGTTGGCTTCGTCGTAGATGTGCCGCGGCGATCCGGCGCCGGGCGAGTTGCCCGGACTGGCCTCGGCGCCGTACAGCCAGGCGTACTTGGAGGTCAGGTCGATGGCCTTGTGGAGGGTGCCGTCGACGTAGATGTTGAGCGTGGAGTTGGTCCCTCCGCCACCCGGAGCGTCGGGGATGGAGAACCGGGTGACCAGCGTGTTCGTGGGGGCCTTGGTGGTCCACTCGACGTAGGCGCCGTTCTGGTTCAGCTGGACCGCGCGGCGCCCCGACGCCTCGCCGTCGAGTGTGCCGATGTCCCTGCTCGGGCCCAGGACCTTCGCGCCGCCGCCGACCACGCCGTCCTCGGCCTCGTACATGTCGTACGGCATGTTGGCGCCGCGGCCGACGAACAGCGGCTGGCTGGTGGTGTTGTTGGCCTGCTTGACCGGCAGCTCGTTGGCGTCGTTCGCGATGACCGTCCTCACGGTGTACTTGCCGTTCGCCGCGGTCCACGTGCCGAGCGAGACCGGGCTGGTGGTGGCGCCCGGAGCGATCGCGCCGTTGTGGGAGCCGGTGAGCGTCTTCACGACCGTGCCGGCGTCGTTGGTGACGGTCAGCGTGATGCCGTGCGCGCCGGAGGCCGACGCGACCGTGCCCTGGTTCTTGATCGCGACGGAGAACGTGACCGTGCTGCCGTTGGCCGGGTTGCCCGGCGTCCAGGCCACGGGCGAGGCGATCAGGTCGGAGCTGTCCACCGGCTTGACGACGAGCGGGGTGGGGTTGGCGAAGCTGTTGTTCGTCTCGTTCTGCTCGATGACGGTGCCCGCCTCGTCCGCCTTGGCGCTGACCGTGTAAGTGGCCGCGTCCCGGGTGCCGATGTTCACGGACACGGTGGCCGACGCGCCCGCGGCGAGCGCGCCGACGTTCGCGGTGCCGACCTTGGTGCCGCCGAGGTAGAAACCGACGTCGGTCGCGTCCGACGGTGCCGTCCCGATGTTCTTGACCACGGCCGACATCGTGACGGTGTCGGTCTCGGTCGGCGCCGAGGGCGACCAGGACATGGAGGTGACGGTCAGGTCGGGGTTCGGCGCGGGGACGCCGATGACCTGGAACTCGGCGACCTGTCCCGCGGGCGCGCCGCTGTTGGCGGTGATCGAGAGCCGGACGTCGGCCACCCTCGCGGTGACCGGGATCGTCACCGTGTTGCCCGAGGCGGGATTGAAGGTGTACGCCGCGGCGGACACCAGGTTGGCGAACCCGGAGGCGCTCTGCTCCCGGCCGAGCACCTGGATGGTCTGGGTACGGGTGCTCCACGCGCTGGACGGGTCGAGCTTCAGCACGATGGAGGAGATGTCGGCGTTCGCGCCCAACTGGACGGTCAGCGTGCTCGGGTAGCTGCCGCCCGCGCCCTCCCAGTACGTCTGCGCGTTGTTGTCGTTGGCGTTGGCGGCCACGAAGGTGTAGACGGAGGAGGAGGCGGTGATGGGTTTGCCCACGGCCATGTTCGAGCCGCCGCCGGTGCCGTTCCGGGTGACGGTGGTGCTGGCGGGTGACTGGTTTCCGGCGGCGTCCTTGGCCTTGACGTAGTAGGAGACGGTCGCCGTCGCAGGCTGGGTGTCGGTGTACGTCAGGACATTCCCGGCCACGCTGCCCCGAAGGGTGTTGTTGGCGTAGATGTCGTAGCCGGTGACGCCGACGTTGTCGGTGGACGCGGTCCAGGTGAGCTTGATCTGGCCGTCGGCCGGCTGGGTGTAGGCCAGGTTGCCCGGCGCGGTCGGCGCCTCGGTGTCACCCGAGTCCGGACCGTACACCTCGAACTCCGCCAGCTGACCGGCGGGCCAGCCGGTGTTGGCCGTGATGTTCAGCCGGATGTAGCGCGTCGTCGTGGCGTTGAAGGTGATCGTCGCGGTCGGGTTGAACGTCTGCGCGGCGGAGGCCACGACGGTGGTGAATGTGCCGTCGGTGCTGCCCTGCACGGAGAGCGTCTGCGTCCGGCTCTCCCAGCTCGACGGCAGCTTGAGAACCAGCTTGTTGACGCTGACCGCCGCGCCCAGGTCGACCTGGATCCACTGCGGGAACGCGTTGTTCGCGCTCTCCCAGTAGGTGGACTGGTTGCCGTCGCCCGCGTTGCCCGCGACGTATTCGTTCTTGGAACTGCTGGCCGAGATCACCTTGCCCGCGGCCAGGTTGGGGTCAGCGGCAGCGGAGGCGGGCAAGGCGGGCCAGCCGACCATGACCAGGGCGGCGGCGAGTACCGCCGCGATCAGGCGTAAGAGGGGAGGCGAGTGCTTCATGGGGGGTGCTACCTCTCGTCGACCTCGAACTTGACAGAGTGGCGCCTACTCACGGCGGGGCACCTTGAACGGTGAGATCAGGCGCTGCTGCCCGAACCATAAGATGGCAGATAAGAATCCGCAATGTTTCAACTTCATTTCGCAAAAAGTCTACGAACTGACGGAATCATCTCTGAGAGGTGCGTCGCTGGTCAGGGACGGCGTTGAATGCGCGCACCTGCGTAAATGGCGACCGCAAAACTTGCTGTATCTGGCGAGCGTATTCTTGCAAATACTTGCGCATTGCGCCGTAAGATTTGCGTGACCTGATGGGCAAGCTCATGACAGCCAGTGTCAAGGTCGCGCCTTCCATCGGCTGAGAGATCCTCAAGGCCGACACCAGTTCATCGGTGGCCCGGAGCACCTCGACGTCCTGCCTCGCCGTGACCGCCCCCGGCCCGGTGCGCGGGTAGCCCCTGGCTCATTCGATCGAGACGTTCACGAAGCAGGCGGAACTCGCCGTCGAGTCCGGCCACGAGATCGGCCGCCGAGTTTCCGGCACGCACAGGCTCGCCTTACGCGGTGTCCGCCGGCCGTCCCCGGGGTTCGCTCGTCCGGTCCTGGGACAGGAGCTCGGTGAGGTGGGCGGCGATGGCGTCGATCGTGGGGTGGTCCCAGGCCAGGGTCGGCTCGACCAGCAGGCCGACGGTCTCTTCGACGTCGACGCACAGGCTGAGCGCGTGGATCGAATCCAGGCCATACGTGCGGAGCTTGACCGTCGGATCGATCTCGGCGGGCGGCCGTTGGAGGTAGCCGGCCACCCGCTCGGTGAGCCATCGGCGCAAGTCATGATCGGACACGGCCTCTCCCGGCGTTAGACAGGTTTTCACGGATCCGCGACCACGCTCATGAGGCGGTCGCCAGCAGATCGTTCACCGCGGGTTCCAACTCGGCGTGCAACGGGATGAGGCTCCCACTGAGGAACAGTTCCCTCATGTGCCGACGGCGGAGCTTGCCGCTGGTGGTCTGCCGTACGGCGCCACGGGCCACCAGCATCAGGCTCAGCGGGACGCCGAACTCCCTCGCCACCAGATCCATGACCCGGTCGGCCACTTCGCTGAGGACCGTCGAACGTCCTCGGCGCACCTCCTGGATCAGGACGACGTGTTCCCCGCCGTCCGGCCGGCGGATGCCGAAGGCGGCGCTTCGTCCGGCGGCGGGGTTCGCCCGGCAGGCCGCCTCCTCCAGATCCTGCGGATAGAGGTTGCGACCGTTGACGATGATGACGTCCTTGATCCGCCCCGTCACGTAGAGCTGCCCATCCAGCAGAAACCCCAGGTCACCGGTGCGCAGCCAACGGCCGCCACCCGCGCGGAAGGTGGCGCGGGTCTCCTCCGGACGGCCTCGGTAACCGAGGGCGACGCTCGGGCCCGCCACCCAGATCTCCCCGATCCTGCCATCGGGCACGGGAGCGGAACAGCCCGGATCGACGATCCGCAGGTCGAGGCCGGAAACCGGACCGCACGCCACCAGGGGAACCCCGTCGGGATCCGGAATCGCCTGATGCCGCTCCAGCGCGGAGGGGGCGAACCTGTGGACGGTCACGCCTTGCCCGCGCGGTACGCAGGTGACCATCAGGGTGGACTCGGCCAGGCCGTAGCCGGGATTCCACGCGGTCGGGCGGAAACCGGCAGGAGCGAATCTCCGCTCGAACTCGGCGAGCGTACGCGCTTTGATCGGCTCGGCTCCGCTGAGGGCCATGGCCAACGTGGACAGGTCCAGACCGGCGAGTTGCTCATCGGTGATCCTGCGGGTGCACCAGGAGTATCCGAAGTCCGGGGATACGGTCCACTCCGCACCGTATCGGCTGATCAGCTCCAGCCAGCGCACCGGCCGCGCGACGAACGCGGTCGGCGACATGAACACCAGGTCGGCGCCCACGTACAGCGCGTGCAACTGGAGCCCGACCAAACCCATGTCGTGGTAGTGGGGCAGCCATCCGGCCAGACTCCGTGGCGGTTCCGCTCCGGCCAGTGAGCGAAACAACTCCAGGTTGTGCAGCAGGTTGCCGTGTGAGACCTCTACTCCGCGCGGTTCGCTGGTCGAGCCGGAGGTGTACTGCAGGTAGGCGACGGTGTCGGCGCTCAGGACCGGCGGGGTCCAGGCGTCCGGATCGGCGGAGGGGTCGACGACGCGGG
Source organism: Microtetraspora glauca (assembly GCA_001570385.1). GTDB lineage: Bacteria > Actinomycetota > Actinomycetes > Streptosporangiales > Streptosporangiaceae > Microtetraspora > Microtetraspora glauca. The sequence goes on from BBYL01000027.1 coordinate 21,822, forward strand.
CCGAGAGGCCGGACAGTTCGGGCGCGTGCGCCGAATCGGTCAGGACCAGCCGTGCACCCGCGTCCCGTAGCAGTGTCCGTACGCGGCCCGAGTGAGGTGCGCCCGCGTCCGGCAAAGGCGCGGGGATCGCGGGCACCCGGGCGTAGAGACAGCCGAGGAACGCGACGGTGAAGTCGAGCCCGGCCGGATAGAGAAGCAGCGCCGGGTGATCGGTCATGCCGCGCTCGGTGAGCCATACGGCGGTGGCACGGGCCCGCCGATCCAGTTCGGTGACGGTGAGCCGGGCCGGCTCGCCGTTGTCCCGCACGAAGACCAGTCCCCGATCATCGCTGAGGCGGTCCCGCATGTGTGCCACGAAATCGGTCATTCCGGCAACCCCTCACGGACGTACCAGGAGACCAGCCGGTCGAGGACCGCGGGAGTGACAACGGGCGGGGCCGCCGGGTCACGCCACTCGAAGTCGTAGTGGTGCCGGAAGTAGGTCGCGGTGTATTTGGCCCGCATGTTGACCACCGCCTCGAACCGGTTGAACGGCCGTTCCAGGATCTGCTCGGGTGTGGCGGGGACCAGCTCGATCGGCAGCCGAGCGTTGATCACGTCGAACAGGTCGCGGACCGGCACGGTTCCTCCGTTCACCACATGGAAGATCGGACGATCCTGGTCTCCGCCGGAGAGCGAGAGCAACCGGGAGACCGTGGCGTCGATGGGCGTCAGATGGAGATTGGCGTCCGGATGGCAGGGGAGGCGGACCCGTTCACCGGGCGTGCGTCGGGCGAAGAAGGCCATCACCCGGAGGAAGTCGTACAGGCCGTAGTCGGTCAGCGCTCGGCCGGTGCGGGAGTGGCCGACCATCACGCCGAGCCGTGCCACCAGGACGGCGCCCTCACGGGCGGACCGCGACCGGGCCAGCGCGATCTCCGCTTCGCGTTTGGAGTATTCGTAGAAGTTCCGGAACCGGTCCGGTGAAGCGTGCGCGGGCCAGTCCTCGGGAACGGGCCCTTCGGTGTCGAGCCCGCACTGGTAGGCCGTTCCGATGAAGATGTAGCGCGACCCCGGACGGGCGTGCCGCTCGTAGGTGGCCAGCGCGTTCGCGGACCCCGCCACGTTCACGTTCAGGAGGTCCTCCTCGCGGCGCGGGAAGAAGGTGACGAGCGCGGCGGTGTGCCAGAAGGTGCAGCGCTCGGCGAAGACCTCGGCCACCGGCAGGCCGAGGTCGGGTTCGTCCAACGCCAGTCCGCGCACCCGGAGCCGGTCCGCCAGGGACTCGTCGAAGCCGAGGCAGAGCAGCGCGTCCGCGACTCGGCGGCGCACCACCTTCGCGGACGCGCGCGCCAGGGCGATCACTTCGTCACCCCGGGCGAGCAGGGCACCGGTCAGATGGGAGCCCACGAAGCCGTTGGCCCCGTCGATCACCTGAACGTTCACCAAGCGACCTTCCTGTAGGCGGCAACGCATAGTAATGTATCGAACGCTCATGGTAATCGAAACTCGGGAGGCCCCATGCTCAACGACCTGCAGCAGCGCAAGATGGCCCATCTGTTCGCACTCCTGGACGTGGACGACGACGGGGCCGTCGACAAGATGGACTACACCGCCTCGGCCGACCGGCTGGTGAACGCGTTCGGGTTCGCGCCGGGCTCGACCGAGTCGCGGCGGGTCCGGGAGCGGTACGCGAGGCTGTGGGACGAGGTGACACTTCCCATGGACGTCAACGGAGACGAACGTGTCGATCTGGGAGAGTTCACAGCCGGATTCGACCGGTTCGTCACCCAGCCCGAGGAGGGGTACCGCACGCATGTCGCACCGGTCGCCGACGCCTTCTACGACCTGATGGACACTGACGGAGATGGACGGATCACCCGGACCGAGTACCTCCGAATGGCCGGAAGCGCCTTCCGCATGTCCGAGGCGGACGGTCTCATCGCGTTCGAGCGTCTCGACCTGGACGCCAACGGCTCGCTGAGCCGACAGGAACTGCACCTGGCCAACGAGCAGTTCTTCCGCAGCCCCGACGCGCATGCCCACGGCAACTGGCTGTTCGGCCCGCTCCCCCCACGGATCTGACCAGCGCCGGAGCGTCACGGGCCGGGGCCTACCCCCGCAGGTAGGTCACGACCGCGAGGACCCGACGGTGGTCTTCCTCGGCCGGCGGCAGGTCGAGCTTGGTGAGGATGTTGCCGATGTGCTTGCCGACGGCGGCCTCGGACACCACCAGGCTCCTGGCGATGGCCGCGTTGGACCGCCCCTCGGCCATCAGCGCGAGGACCTCCCGCTCGCGGGGGGAGAGCCGTTCCAGCGGGTCGCGCCGGCGGCGCAGTAGCTGCCTGACCACCTCGGGGTCCACGACCGTTCCGCCGGCGGCGACGCTGAGCAGCGCGTCGACGAACTCCTCCACGTCGCCGACCCGATCCTTGAGCAGGTAGCCCACTCCGGTGCCATCGCCGGAGTCCAGGAGCTCGCTCGCGTAGGTCTGCTCGACGTACTGGCTCAGCACGAGGACCGGCAGGCGCGGGTCCGCAGAACGGAGCGCCACCGCGGCCCGCAGGCCCTCGTCGGTGAAGCCGGGCGGCATCCGCACGTCGGTGACCACGATGTCCGGGGCGTGCGCGCGCACCGCCTCCACGAGCCCTCCGGCGTCGCCCACGGTGGCCACCACGCGGTGCCCGAACCGGTTGAGCAGCCCGGCCAGCCCCTCGCGGAGCAGCACGCCGTCCTCGGCGAGGACTATCGAGAGGGGGCGATCGACGTGCAAGGGATCTCCACTCGTAGCAGGGTCGGCCCGCCGGGCGGGCTGGAGAGCATCAGTCTGCCGTTCACCACCGAGACGCGGTCGGCCAGCCCCGCCAGGCCGGTGCCCTCCGTCATGCCCGCGCCGCCCACGCCGTCGTCGCGGATCTCCACGACCAGCCGCGTGCCGTCCAGGCGCCCGGTGACCGAGGCCTCGCGGGCGCCGCTGTGCTTCGCCACGTTCGTCAGCGCCTCGGAGATCACGAAGTAGGCGGCGGACTCCACCACCTCGGGCAGTCGTACGGGAAGCGCCATGGTGACCTCGACGGGCACCGGTGAGCGGTCGGCGACGTCGGCGGCGGCCGCCGGCAGTCCCCGGTCGGTGAGGATCTGTGGGTGGATCCCCCTGATCAGGTCACGGACCTCGGCCAGCGCGAGCTTCGCCTGCTCGTGCGCCCTGTCGACGAGGTCGGACGCCTCCGCGCCCTCCGACAGCTTGGCCAGGCCGAGCGTCATGGTCAGCGCGACCAGCCGTTGCTGGGCGCCGTCGTGCAGGTCCCGCTCGATCCGCCGCCGTTCGACCTCGAACGCCTCCACCAGCCGGGTCCTGGACCGGGTGAGCTCGTCGAGCCGCTGTCCCGTGTCCGTCTCCCGGGACACGAGGAGCAGCCTGGCCAGCATGCCGTGGGCCGTGGCGAGCAGCGTCAGCGGATAGAGGGCCAGGGCGAGCCAGATCACCCCCACCGCGAGTGCCGCGAAGGCCTCAAGCTCCGTGTTGACCAGCCAGAACTTCAGCACCCGGACCTCACCCATCTGGGCGCGCAGGACCGGCGTCAGGATCATCGACGCCGGTCCGCCGAGGCCGAACACCACCGCCAGCAACTCGATCGGCCAGAGCACGGTGACCAGCAGGACCACGTAGGCCAGCTCCCGCCAGGTGGCCTGCTCCTGCAGGCGAAGGCGTATCCACGCGCGCAGTCCCGGCAGGTCCGGTCGGCGGTGCGGCGTGTCGGCAGTCTCCGGGTCGATGATCCGCAGCCGGCGGCGTTCCAACGCGGCCACCGGTATCCCGCTGAACCCCAGGGCCAGCAGCAGCGGGATGCCCACCAGCAGCAGCGCCAGGATCGAACTGACGAACAGCGTGAAGAGGAACGCCACCAGGACGACCTCGCCGAGGAGCACGCCGGTTACCAGGTAGGCCACCGAGCGCCAAGGCCAGGAGGTCCGCAACAGGTCCCACCGGGTGAGGGCCCGCCAGGCCGCCGATGACTGCATCCCATGACGGTACGGCCTACGCGGGTGTGCGTCCCAGCGGGCGGGGTCCACTCCCGGGGTAGAGCCAGGCATACCCCGAGGACTAGGTCCCGGTGTCCTGTGGGCGGCACCCGCGTGACGATCTCATTGGGGTCATGAAGACGGCGTCGGCCCCGGAGTTGCGGGCGTTCATGTCGGTCGCGTTGCGCAGGCAGGGTGTGGTGGGCGCGATCGCGCCGAGCTCTCCCGCCCTGGCCAGGGCTCTGACCGCGGTGGTGCCCAGGCGCGGCACGCCGGTGGTGGTCGAGCTCGGTCCGGGTACCGGCCCGATCAGCGAGGCCATCCGGGAGCGGCTCGCCCCCGGCTCGCGGCAGCTCGCCGTCGAGATCGAGCCGGACCTGGCCGCGCACCTGCGCCGGACCAAGCCCTGGATGGAGACCATCCAGGGCGACGCCGCCGACCTCGGCGCACTCCTGGCCGGGGCCGGGGTGGAGAGGGTGGACGCGGTGGTCAGCACGCTGCCGTGGTCGCTGTTCCCCGGTGAGCGGCAGGAACGGATCCTCGGCGAGGTCGGCCGGGCACTCGCTCCGTGGGGGGCGTTCACGACCGTGACCTACCTGCACGCCGTACCGCTCGCGGGGGCCAGGGCCCTGCGGCGGCGACTGCGGTCGGCCTTCGACGAGGTGCTGACCACCGGGCCGGTCTGGCGGAACCTGCCGCCCGGGATGGCATACGTCTGCCGGAGGCCGGTCACCCGTGTCTGATCTGCTGGGTCAGCTCTCCCCGCCGCTGCTGCTGGCCGCGGCGTGGGTGTTGCTGGTCGCGGAGGCCGGGCTGCTGGTCGGCGTCGCCCTCCCTGGGACGAGCGTGCTCGTCGCGCTCGGGTACTTCGCCCATCTGGGTGTGGTGCCGCTGGGCGCGGCCGTCGGGGTGGCGGCAGCGGCGGCGGTGACCGGCACCCAGATCTCCTACATGTGGGGACGGCGCCGCGTGGGCGCCGCCTCGTTCCACCGGTTCGCTCCCGGCCGCTGGGACCGGCCGCGTGAGCTGCTCGGCAGGCATGGCCGCCGGGCGGTGGTCGCCGGCCAGTGGTTCGGCAGCGCACGCACGCTCACGCCCAGGCTCGCGGGCTGGGCCGGCATGCCGTACCGCACCTTCGTCACCGCGAGTCTGCCCACGGCCTGCGCCTGGGCGACGACGCTGGTCACCCTCAGCTACCACGTCGCCCCGGAGATCGTTCAGCGGTTCACCGCCCACCTCGCGGTCGCGGGCCCCGCGGCGGTCGCGGTCGTGCTCGTCTTCCTCTGGGTGACCCGGGGCCGGCCGAGGGCGCTCCGGCTCGTTCGTCGACAGGGCGAAACAAGCGATTCGCGATCTCGGCGGGGCATCCCATGAACGCGGCCCGCTCCGCCGGCCGAACGGGGCCGGGGTGTCAGCCGGGGGTCTGGGCGGCGCCGTTCCTGGCGATCCAGGAGGCGTAGTGCGGGCGGTCGGCGATGGCCTCGCGGTGCGCCTGCGCCGCGACCTCGGCCAGCTCCTCGGCCCGCTGGGCGAGCGGCCCGTCCCGCCGCCAGGCCACCAGGTGCCTGAGCCACAGCGGAGTGCCGGCGAGCGGGCGCACCACGATCCCGGGGCCGTCCTGCACCGTGGCCTGGCACGGGGAGATCGCGTGGCCTCCGGCGACCAGCTGCCTGATCATCGCGTGCTCGGTCATGCTGTGCGGGACGCGAGGGACGAAGCCCGCCTTCTGACAGGCGGAGTAGACGCATTCCGGCCAGCCGACGCCGTCCGGCGGCGAGATCACCCAGTCGTCCCCGGCGAGGTCGGCCAACTCGACCTCCTCCCGCCCGGCCAGCGGGTGTCCGCTGCTCATCAGCACGAAGACCGGTTCGGTGGCGACGAGGCGCATGCCGACCGAGGGCGCCGCGGGCAGTTCGTTGCCCGGATAGTCGACGAGGGTGGCCGCGTCGAGACGGCGGGAGGCCAGCAGGTCGAGGAGGAGCCTGGGCGAGTACTCGGTGTGCACCGTGATCGTCAGGCCGGGCATCGTGAAGAGCCGGGCGACCAGGCCGGACAGCAGAGGTGTGACGTACCCGCCGATGCGGGCGAGGTCCGACTGGCCGTCGTACGCGCCGGCGCCGGTGACCAGTTCGTCCACGGCGAGCAGGATGGACCTGGCGCGGGTGAGCACGAACTGGCCGAAGGGGGTCGGGGTGACGCCCCGGCGGCCCCGCCGGAAGATCTGGCCGCTGAGCGCGCCCTCGACGCGTTGGAGCTGGGCGGTGAGCGCGGGCTGGGACACGCCTACGGCGTTGGCCGCCCTGCTGAGACTGCCGGCGTCGGCGATGGCGCAGATCACGCGAAGATGGCGGAGCTCTACCTGCACTCAGGCTCCTCCTTTCGCCCCTATAACGCGTGCACTATAGCCGTTCAGGATTAGCGCCGCATTTCATAGTTCACGCATCGTGGTCGGTACACCGCAGCGACAGGGGGGACCTTTCATGCCTGTGATCCATCGCCACTCCGGATACGTCCTGACGGACCACCGGATCGCCGTTCCGCTCGATCACGACGATCCCGGCGGCCGGACGATCGAGATGTTCGCCCGCGAGGTGGTCGCGGCGGACCGGGCGGCTGCGGATCTGCCCTGGCTGGTCTACCTGGAGGGCGGTCCGGGCCATCGGGCGCCGCGCGCGTTCCCCGGCTGGCTGGAGCGGGCGAGCCGGGACTACCGGGTGGTGCTGGTCGACCAGCGCGGCACGGGGCTGAGCACGCCCGCGACCCGGCAGACCCTGACTGGCCTGGACGACCCCGTCGGCTACCTGCGCCATTTCCGGGCCGACAGCATCGTCCGGGACGCCGAGCTGCTCCGCGCGCATCTGGCCGGGGAGCGCCCGTGGACCGTGCTCGGCCAGAGCTTCGGCGGGTTCTGCGCCCTCACCTACCTGTCCCTGGCGCCGGACGGGCTGCGCGAGGTGATGATCGCCGGCGGACTGCCGTCGCTGACCGCCTCCCCGTACGAGGTCTATCTGGCGGCCTACCCCCGGGTGCTGGCCCACAACGAGCGGTTCTTCGCGCGCTATCCGGGCGACCAGGAGGCCGCCGCCAGGGTGGTGAACCACCTGCGGGAGCACGAGGTACGGCTGCCCGGCGGCGACCGGCTCACCCCGCGCCGTTTCCAGACGGTGGGCATCACCTTCGGGCAGCAGGGCCGGTTGGACACGCTCCACCACCTGCTGGAGGACGCGTTCGCCGGCAACGGCGAGTTGTCCGACATGTTCCTGCGCCGGGTGGACGCCGTGGTCTCGTTCGCCGAGCATCCGCTGTACGCCCTGCTGCACGAGGCGATCTACTGCCAGGGCGAGGAGTCGGCGTGGGCGGCGCAGCGCGCGCTCGGCGAGTTCCCCGAGTTCGACCTGGAACGCGGCGGGCCGGTCCGGTTCACCGGGGAGATGATCTTCCCGTGGTTGTTCGAGGAGGACCCGGCGCTCGCGCCGCTGCGGTCGTACGCCGAGAGGCTCGCCGCGTACTCCTCCTGGCCGGACCTGTACGACCTGGACCGGCTGGCCCGCAACACGGTGCCCGTGGCGGCGGTGATCTACCACGACGACATGTACGTGGAGCGAGAGCACTCGCTCCGTACGGCCGAGATGGTGGGCGGTCTGACGTACTGGATCACCAACGAGTACGCCCACGACGGCCTGAGCCGGGGCCCCGGAGCCCTGGACCGCCTGATCGGAATGGTCCGCAGCTGAGCCGTCCCTGAGCCGGCGCCGCCGACGGCCCGCGGCGGACGTCGTCCAGGTCCGCGTGGGCTGTTCGCCCAGGTCAGCGAGGGGCTATATGTCGAGAATTATGCAAAACGCAACGGATGACACCTACCTCCAGATTGCAGCCATAAATCCGGAGTTATCCCGACATGAGATGTGCCCTCGGGGCGGCGAAGCCCGATAGTGCAGGCACGCCCCCGATTTCGCTCTGGAGGTTCCCTCCCCATGCGTGCACGCAGGCCGCTCGCGGCCCTGGCGGCCTTCCCCCTGGCCGCCGCTCTGATCACCATCCCTCCCGCGCACGCCGCCGACGTCGGCAGCGCCACCGTGGTCCCGATCCAGGTCACCGGTGACCCCGCCAAGCGGTTCAACCTGATCATCATGGGCGACGGCTACACCGAGAGCCAGTTGTCCGCGTTCGCGGCCGACACCGACCAGCAGCTCAACGTGATGTGGTCCATCGAGCCGTACAAGTCATACCGGAACTATTTCAACGTCTACCGGGTGGACATCGTGTCCGGCGAGTCCGGCATCGGCTGCGACCCCGACCTGGCCTCCGGCAAGAAGAACACCCCGCTGAGCATGGCCTTCTGGGGCGGATGCAGCGCCTCCAGCGTGCAGCGGCTGATCACCATGAGCAACACCGCGGCCAACAAGTACGCCAACATGGTGGCCGGGACGAGCAGCGCCAACCGGCAGATCCTCGCCCTCGCCAACAGCGGGACGTACGGCGGGGCGGGCGGCACGTACGCCACCTCCTCCGGGCACAACTCGATGTCGGCCCTCATCGCGCCGCACGAGATCGGCCACTCACTGGGCGGCCTGCAGGACGAGTACACCTACTACAGCCGCGGCGTGGAAGGCGGCCCGTACACCGGCGGGGAGCCGAGTTCGGCGCACCACACCCTGCTGGCCGAGCAGCAGATGAAGGACCAGCAGAAGAAGTGGTGGCGCTGGCTCGGCGAGCCGAGCGAGGCCGGCGGCACCATCGGCAGGTACGAGGGCGGCCTGTACTACAGCAGCAAGGTCTGGCGGCCGAGCGAGCATTCGATCATGCGGACGCTGGGCTATTACTACGACCAGGTCAGCCGTGAGGTGATGACCCAGCGGATCGCCGCCAAGACCAGCCTGATCCAGGACAGCACACCCACCGCGGCCAAGGTCGGCGCCGACCGGGTGCTCTGGGTGGAACCGCTGCACCCCAACAGCCACGCGCTGACCATCACGTGGAGCGTCGACGGCGCCGAAGTGCCCGGCCGCTCTGACGAGCTCGACCTGCGCACCCTGAACCTGACGCCCGGCACGCACACGGTGAAGGCGACCGTGGCCGACCCGACCGAGTTCGTCCGCGACCCCGCCATCCGGGCCGGCGCGCTCAGCGCGAGCCGTACCTGGACGGTTGACACCGGCGTGACCACCACGCCCACCGAGGTCACCCCCGGGCTGCGTTCGTCCACCCCCACCGACCGCGCCGTGGCCCGCGACGAGGTCGTGTACGTCGAGACCACCCACTCCGACGACGCCGTTCCCTCGGTCACCTGGACCCTGGACGGCGCGACCCTCCGCGAGACCGACGCCCACCTGGACCTGTCCGCGCTCGACCTCGCCCCCGGCAACCACACGCTGACCGCGTCCGCCGGCGGCGACACGCGCACCTGGACTGTGGACAACACACTGCCCACCACCGCGTACGAGCTGTCCGAGCCGCTGGTGAAGTCCGGCGACAGCTACGTGTTCAACGGCCCGTTCACCATGCGGCTCACCGGCACGGACGACCGGGACGGATACGTGGTGCGCGAGTCCCGGGTGGACGGCGACGGCTGGTTCAACTACTTCGGCTGGCCGACGTCCGCCGACGACCCGTGGTTGTTCACCGAGAAGGGCACGGTCATCGACAGCCTCACGTACGGCAGGCTGCCGCGCGGCAGGCACACCGTCGAATACCGGTCGATCGACCCCAGCGGGAACCACGGGACGCCGAAGAGTTTCACTGTGACCACCCTCGCCGCACCGCCGGAATGCACCGTCACGATCACCGGCACGCGGAACGGGACGCTGTCCCTGCGGTCCGGCGTCACCTGCCTGGACGGCGCTCAGGTCCACGGCGGCGTGACCGTCGGCTCCGGCGCGTCCCTGGTGGTGAAGGGCGGCACGATCAGCGGATCGCTGAACGCCGCCGGAGCCGCCGAGGTACACCTGCTCAAGGCGACCGTGCAGGGCTCGGTCGCGATCCACGGCACCACCGGCCAGCTGATCGTCGCGGGCTCCGACCTCAGGGGCTCGGTCAGCCTGACCGGCAACACCACCGTCGACGCCCTGGTCGTCACCGGCACCGCCGTACGCGGCGCGCTGGCCTGCAGCGGCAACACGCCCGCGCCGTCCAACGCGGGCGTGCCGAACGGGGTCACCGGGGCCGGCCAGTGCGCCGGGCTCGTCGACAACCCGCGGGGCAAGGGGGTGGACGCCCCGTATGCGGCGGTGCTGACCAGCGACGTGCCCGAGCGGGGTACCGCCGCGTACGAGCACGCGCACGAGTGACGCCGGGCCGGGACACCTTCCCGGCGGCGCCTTCCGCCGGTGGGCGGGGACGGCACCCCGTCCCGGCCCACCGGTGACGACCGGGCGGGACGCCCACACAACGGCGTGCGGGCGTCCCGCCCCTCCCGCCTTCCGCCGCCGATTCCGTACATGAGGATGGCGGCATGCGCGAAAGGGAACGACTTCCCGGCGGGAACACCGGCGGAGCGATTCGGGTCGGTGACACTGTGCGCCGTGTCCCTGGCGTGTGGACGGCTTCGGTCTACGCGCTGCTGGGCCATCTGGAGACTGTCTGCTCCCTCGGCCCCGGACTGGGCGGGCAGGCCGCCTCATCGTGCCGCGCGGCACCGACAATTCGTGTGCGGTCCGGTTGAGGGACGCGGCCGTCGCCCCGGCTCAGGATCCGTCTGCCACGTTGCCGCCAGAGAGGATGGCCACCACTGGCCCGGCCGGTATCGCGGCGCCGTGGGTGAGGTAAGCCGCGGTGGCCACCGCGCCGCTCGGCTCGGCGCGTTCTCCCAGCTCCTGCCGCAGGAGATCGACGGCGGCCACGATGCCGTCCTCGCTCACGGTGACCATGTCGTCCACGTACCGGTGGATGTGCTCCCAGGCCAGAGCGCCCACGACCGGAGCACGCAGACCGTCGGCACGGGTGCGGTAGGTCTGCTCCACCGACCACGCGGTGCGCCGGCCGGAGCGGAAGCTGGCCACGCCGTCGGCGGCCAGCTCGGGCTCGACGCCGATGACTCTGATCGCCGGGTCGACGGCCTTGGCCGCGACCGCGACCCCGGCCAGCAGGCCGCCGTTGCAGACTGGCACCAGGATCGTGCCGCCATGGGGCAGATCCCGGCCGATCTCCGTCCCGGCGCTGCCGTGCCCGGCGATGATGTCGAAGTCGTCGGACCGGACGATGGTGGCCCCGAGCCGGTCGGCCAGGGCCGTGCAGGTGATCTCCCGCAGCGGCGGCGGCGTGATCACCACTTCGGCGCCCAGTGCGCGGGCGGCGGTCACCTTCAGCTCCGGCGCGGTGTCGGGCAGCACCACGGTCGCCCGCAGGCCCAGCCTGCCTGCGGCGTACGCGATGGCCTGGGCGTGGTTGCCCGAGGACTGGGCGATGACGTGGTTGACACCCCGCTTGGCCAGTTGTCCCACGGCGTTCAACGCGCCGCGCACCTTGAACGAGCGGGTGGGCTGCCGGTTCTCGGGTTTGACCCAGAGCCGTTCGCCGGGCAGGCGCAGTAGCGGCGTGCGCCCCACAAACGGCGCGATCCGGGCTGTCGCGGCGGTGATGTCGGCTTCCGTGACCAGGGTCTCGACCATGCTCATCCGTTCAATACCTCCGCCTGGATCGCGTCGAGGTCGGCCTTTGCCTCGGGCGGCGGCGCGGCGTCGGGAACCAGGTCTTCCAGATGGTGCAGCGGGCGGTGACGCAGCCCCAGCAGTCCCCAGACCGACAGGAGCACGCCGCTGGCCAGCAGCACCATCGCCGCACCCCGGCCCGGGCCGGAGGTGTACGGCTGGGCCCAGTCGGCCAGCGGGCCCGCGGCCAGGAAACCCAGCGGTTGCATGGCCGTGGCCAGCATGACGTTGACGGACAGAACCCGGCCCTGCAGTTCCGGCCCCACCTTCACCTGGATGATGGACAGCCAATGCGCGTTGCCGATGCTCATGCAGGCCAGCCGGAGGAACAGGCCGGCCGCGACCAGCCACACCGCCGGCCACGCGCCCATCAGCACCACGCCGATCCCGGATCCGATCACGAAGCCGATCATGCCGGTGGCTCGGCGCCGGGTCCCGCCCCACACCAGCACCACACCGGTGCCCACGGCCGCGCCGAGGCCGCCGACCGCGGTCACCGTCCCCAGGGTGGCCGGTGAGCCGATGGCCAGCACGACCGGGGTGATCAGCACCCACATCAGCGCGGTGCAGAAGTTGACCACTGCGAAGTAGAGCGCCATCACGAGGAGCGGCCGACGCCGGCGGAGGAAGCGCCAGCCGCCGGTCAACGCCGTCCGGAACGTCTCCTCCTGCCGGTGGAACAGCCGGTTGGGGAACCGTACCGCCAGCAGGGTCGCCACTCCTATGGCGAACGTGGCCACGTCGATGGCCACCACCGACGAAAGCCCCAACATGCCGATCAACGCGCCGCCGGCGAGCGGCGCCACCACGTTGCCGACCCCGAAACCCAGGTTGGCCACGGCATTGGCCTGCGTCAGGTACGGCTTGGGCACCAGTTGCGCGATCGCTGCCAGGTAGGCGGGTTGCTGGAAGGCGGTGACCAGCGAGGTGACACCGACGATGAGGCACACGTTCCACAACGCCAGCCGGTCGGTGATCAGCAGCAGGACCAGCGCCGCCATCGCGAGCGCGGAGATCGCGTCGCAGGCCAGCATGATCCGGCGCCGGTCCACCCGGTCGGCCAGCGCGCCCCCCAGCGGGGTGAGCAGAACGGTCGGGATCTGGGACAACATCACGACCAGAGCAAGGTCCAGGATCCGGCCGCTGTTCTGGTAGGCCCAGACGCCGAGGGCGAAGGAGCTCAGCGCTGTGCCCACCGCCGAGACGAACTGCCCGCCCGCGACGGTGTAGAAGGGGCGCAGGCCGGTCCGGCCGGTCCGGCCGGGCGGGCGCACCGGGTCGGGCAACCGCCCGGACGCCCAGCGCCGCAGGTATCCGATGAGCAGGTCGGCCAGCGGCTCGGCCTGGTGCCGCAGGAAGTAGTGGCCGGCCCGGGGCAGTACGGCCAGCTCCGCCCTGGGCGCGAAGGCCGCCCACTCGGCGTACCGCTCCTGGTGCAGTTCGGTGGCGCGGTCGCGTTCGCCCACCAAGCACAGGATGGGGGCGCGCAGCAGCGGTCCCGCACCGGCCAGCTCACGGCCGAACCACTCCTGCGCCTGGTCGGCGTCGTGGCGCATCGCCCGCACCGCGGCGTGTTTGGCGGCCTCGCTCATGTCGTCCAGCAGCCCGCCCGTGGCCCGCAGCGCGTCCTGGAACATCCGGTCGGAGACCCAGCGGTCACCGCGGAAGAGTCGCCGGGCCAGGCGGCCGGGCAGCTGGGCACTGGGGAAGCCGGCGGCCGCGATCACTCCCAGAACGGGGACCCCGTCCGCCTCCAGCCTGCGGGCCAGGGCCACGGCCGGTGCGGAACCGACGCAGTGACCGTAGATCGCGATCGGGCCGGACGCGGTGGCGGCCACCTCCGCGGCCAGGTCCTCCACCAGCTTTTCCATCGGCAGCGGCATCTCGTCCGGCCGGGCCGGATCGTGGCCGGGTAACTCCACGGCGAGCACCTCCACCCCCTCGCCCAGGGCCCGGGCCAGCGGTTGGTACACCGCCGCCGACCCGCCGCCGTACGGCACGCACACCAGGGTGAACTCGCTGGTGCGGCCACCACCCAGGCGGTGCAGCAGCCCGCCGCCGTCCCGGCGATCCAGGAACGCGGCCAGCTCGGCGACAGTGGGCCGGGTGAACAGGTCGATCACCCGCAGGCCGTGGCCGATCTCCTTGACCGCGCGCACCGCGGCGAAGGAGTCCCCGCCGAGGGCGAAGAAGTCGTCGTGCGCCCCGACCTCGGCCACGCCGAGCACCTGGGCCCACGCTCGGGCGACCAGCTCCTCGCCGGCCGTGGACGGCGGCACGAACACGGCGGCCTCCGGCCGCGGCTCGGGCAGTGCGGCCCGGTCCACCTTCCCGTTCGGGTTGAGCGGGAGCCGGTCGAGCACGACGAGCTGTGCCGGGACCATGTAGTCGGGCAGCCGTTCCCTCAGCGCGGACCGGACCGCCGACACGTCCACGGTGGCCGGCGTCACCCAGGCGGCGAGCTGCCGAGCCTTCCCCTCTCCCACTGGCAGTACCACGGCGTCGGTGACCTGGGGCAGGGCGCGCAACGCCGTGGTGACCTCGCCCAGCTCGACACGGTAGCCGCGCACCTTGACCTGATCGTCGGCTCGGCCGCGGAACTCCACTCGCCCGTCGGCCGTGACCCGCAGCAGGTCGCCGCTGCGGTAGCAGCGCCCCTGCCCGGTCAGCGGATCGGGCACGAACCGTTCCGCGGTCAGCTCGGGCGAGCCGATGTAGCCGCGGGTGACCCCTGGGCCACCGACCACCAGCTCACCCGGTACGCCGGCCGGCACCGGCCGCATGCTCGAGTCCACCAGGTGCCCGTGAACCCCCGGCAGGGGTCGGCCCAGCGGCACGATCCCCGTCCGGTACTCGACGGGGATCTCCTCGGTGTCGCAGACCAGGCAGATCATCGTGGACTCGGTGTGCCCGTAGTGGCTCTGGATCCGCAGTCCCGGCCGGGCGGCCCTGGCCCGTTCAACCAGGTCCCACGGGCACGCCTCCCCGGCCAGGATCAGCAGCCTCTCCGGCAGCACCGCGGCCAGGTCGCCGCCGGAGGCAAGCAGCTCCAGGTGGCTGGGCACGCACTTGACCACGTCGATGCGGTGTGCCGCCAGGTAGTCGGCGAACGCGGCGGGATCCATCGCGGTCTCCCGTGGTACCAGGTGCACCGTCCCGCCCGTGGTCAGGGCGCCGAACACGCAGGTGAGCCCGAAGTCGGCGGCGGGGGTGGACACCACCGCGTACGACCCTCCGGTTACGTCGATCCGCGGCAGCATGCCGGCCAGGTAGCTCGTCACGCTGCGGTGCTCGGCGGCCACGGCCTTGGGTGTCCCGGTGGATCCGGAGGTGAAGATCACGTGGTGCAGGTGTTCGGGCCGCACGTCCACCTCCGGCCGGGCCGACGGCAGGGACGGCAGCCGGTCCATGGCCAGCACGCGGCGGTCCGGCCCGATCCGGTTCATGAACTCGGCGGTGGTGACCACGGCCTTCACCCCGGCGGCGTCGAGCATGGCGGCGACCCTCGCGGCGGGATATCCGGGATCCATGGGCAGGTAGCCGCCGCCTGACTTCTGGATCCCGAACAGGGCGCACGCCAGGTCGGCCCCCGGTTCCAGAAGTACGCCGACGGGCTCGTCGGCGCCCACGCCGGCGGACAGCAGCCAGTGGGCGATCCGGTTGGCGGCCGTCTCCAGTTCGGCGTAGGTCAGGCTGCGGTCCGCACCCACCACGGCCGGCGCGTCGGGGGTGGCGTCCACCCAGCGCTCGATCAGCCGGTGCACCGGGGTGTCCGCCGTCGGCGGCAGCGGGTCGCCTGCCAGGACCGGGTCGGTCACCGGCTCCAGCGGCACCGCGCCCACGGGCGCGTCCAGGTCGGCCAGCATTCCGTCAAGCAGGGTCAGGTACCACCGCGTGAACCGGGACGCGGTGGCCGCCTCGAACAGGTCCGTGCGGTAGCCCAGCTCGCCGCGCAGCGGCAGGCCGGGGCCGCTGTCGACCACCTGCCAGTTCAGGTCGAACTTCGCCGTCTGCTCGGGTAGGTGGATCTCGGCCACATCCAGACCGGGCAACTCCGGTCGGTCCGCTTCGGAGAAGTAGTTCAACATCACCTGGAACAGCGGGGTCGCGGCCAGGTTCCGCTCAGGCCGCAGCCGGTCCACCACCCGGTCGAACGGCGCGCTCGTGTGGGCGAAGGCGCCCAGCGCCGCCTCCCGGACCCGGGCCAGCAGCTCGTGGCCGGTCGGTTCGCCGCCCACATCGGTCCGCACCACCACCGTGTTGAGAAAGCAGCCGATCACTCCCTCGGTGTCGGGGTGATCCCGGCCCGCGACCGGCACGCCGACCGCGATGTCGGCGTCGGCCGACAACCGCGCCAGCAGAACCTGCAGGCCCGCGAGCAGCACGATGAACGGCGTCGCCCGGTACGCGGTGGCCACCGCCCGGACCCGCTCGCTCAGCTCCGCCGGCAACTCCAGGTCCACCGAGGCGCCGCCCGAGGCGGCCACCGCGCGGCGCGGCCGGTCGGTGGGCAGATCCAGCACCGGTGGCAGGCCGCGCAACCGCTCGGCCCACCAATCCAGCTCGGAGAGGTCGGGGACGGGGGCCACCTCGGCGTACTGGGCCTGCGGCGGCTCCGGCGCCGGGCGCAGGCCGAGCCGGGCGGTGTAGAGCGCGGACAGCTCGGCCAGCAGCAGCCCACGGGTCCAGGCATCGGTGGCGATGTGGTGGAACGTGAGCGAGAGCACGTGCTCCTCGTCGCCGACCGTGAACAGCACCGCCCTCATCGGCGGTTCCCGGTCCAGCGCGAACGGTGTGGACAGCTGCGCGGCCAGTGCGTCCTCTACCTCTGACCTGTCGATGTCCGCCGTGGACACGGGCACGTCTCCGGCGGGCCGTACCACGGAAACCGGCTCGGCGCCGGAGTCGTCGATCACGCTGCGCAGCACGTGGTGCCGCTCGGCCAGGTCACGCACCGCGCCCAGCAGCGCCTCCACCTGGAGCGGCCCGTGCAGCCGCAGCGCCATCGGCACGTTGTACGCCGTGTTCTCCGGCTCCAGCTGCGCGAGGAACCACAGCCGGGCCTGCACCCCGGACAGCGGGGCGGGCCCGTCCAACCGTGCCCGCCGCGCCCCGGCCGCCGAACCCGGACGGGGGAGCGCTGCGGCCAGGTCGGCGAGTACCGGATGCTCGAACAGCAGCCGCACCGGGACCGGTGCGCCCAGCCTGTCCCGCAGCCGGCCGGCCACCCGGGTCGCGGCGAAGGAGTGCCCGCCCAGGGCGAAGAAGTCGTCGTCCGCCCACACCCGAGGCAGGTCAAGCACCTCGGCCCAGATCTCGGCGACCAGGCGCTCCTGCGGCGTGCCCGGCGGCACCCGCACCGCAGGTCCGGCCTCGGGGACCGGCAGCGCCGCCCGGTCCACCTTGCCGTTCGGGGTGAGCGGTAACGCGTCCAGCACGCCGATCGCGGTCGGCACCATGTAATCGGGCAGCCGCTCCCGTAGGGCCGCCCGTACCTGCGCCGCGTCCACCGTGGACGGCGTCACCCAGGCGGCCAGGCGCCGCCGGGCCCCGCTGCCGACCGGCTGCACGTAGGCCTCCGCCACCTGCGGAAGGGCCCGCAGCGCAGCGGTGACCTCACCGAGCTCCACCCGGAACCCGCGCACCTTCACCTGGTCGTCGATCCGGCCCAGGAACTCCACCAGACCGGACGGAGTCACCCGCACCCGGTCCCCGGTGCGGTACCAGCCGTCGACGAACCGCTGCGCGGTCAGGTCGGGTCGGCCAAGATATCCGCGGGCCACGCTGGGCCCGCCGATCCACAGTTCTCCCGGCACGCCGGGCGGCAGCGACCGCCCGGCCGGGTCCACCACCCGGCAGCGCACGTTGGGCAGCGGTCGGCCGAGCGGCACCACTCCGGGCTCCACCTCGGTCACGTCGCAGCCCAGCACCGACACCGTGGTCTCGGTGGGCCCGTAGTGGATCTGCACCTCGAGGTCCGGCCGCGCCGCCCGTACCCGCTCCACCAGATCCCCGGGCACGGCCTCCCCGGCCAGGATCAGCAGTTTCTGGGGCAAGGCGTCCATGCCCAGCAGCTCCAGCTGGCTGGGCACCATCTTGACCGCGTCCACCGGATGCGCGGCCAGATAGGCGGCGTACGCGACCGGGTCGGTGGCCGTCTCGTGGTCGATCAGATGCAGGGTGGCACCCCACGTCAGCGCGCACAGCATGTTGGTCAGGCCCAGGTCGGCCGCGGCGGTGGACACCAGCGCGAAGGACGCCATCCCGGCGGGGATCCGTTCGCCCACCGCGCCCAGGTAGTGAGTGATCTGCCGGTGCTCGACCGCGACCCCCTTGGGCTCCCCGGTGGAGCCGGAGGTGTAGATCACGTACGCCAGATGGTCGGGCGCCACGGTCACGTCCGGGCGGTCCCCGGACTCGCCCGCGGCGGCGGCGATCTCGGCCTCGGTGAGCACGATCCGGGCGCCGGCGGCGGCCAGTACCGCATCGGTTCGCCGTGCCGGGTAGATGGGATCCAGCGGCAGGTAGGCCGCACCTGCCTTGAGCACTCCGAGCAGGGCGACCACGAGGTCCGGACGTCGCTCCAGCAGCACCCCGACCGGCTCCTGCGGCCGCACCCCGCGGGCCAGAAGCCAGTGCGCCACCTGGTTGGCCCGCCGATCCAGCTCCGCGTAGCCGAGGGAGCCGACCGCGGTCGCGCCGGGGTGGGCGTCGGCCACCCGCTCGACCAGTTCGTGCAACGGCACATCCGTCCGCAGTTCCCTCGCCGGGCCGTGAAGGTCGGGCCCGGCGGGCAGCCGGACCGGCGCGTCGGGCTCGGTGAGCATCCCGTCCAGCAGCGCCAGGTACCAGTCCACCAGCCGCCGGACGGTGGCCTCCTCGAACAGGTCGGTCCGGTAGCGCAGCTCACCGGCGAACCGGCTCCCGTCGTCGCCGAGTGTCAGGTTCAGGTCGAACTTCGCCGCCGGCGACGGCAGCGGTTCTGCCCGTACCTCCAGTCCGGGCAGCTTCACCGGCGGGCCGGCGTCGTACACGTTCAGCATCACCTGGAACAGCGGGGTGACCGACAGGTTCCGCTCCGGCTGCAGCCGCTCCACGATCCGCTCGAACGGCGTACGGGCGTGGGCGAACGCGTCCAGTGCGGCCGCACGGACCCTGGCCAGCAGCTCGGCGCCGGTGGGGTCGCCGGAGGTGTCGGCGCGCATCACGAGGGTGTTGATGAAGCAGCCCACCACTCCTTCGGCGTCCGGGTGGTGCCGGCCGGCGTGCGGTACGCCGACGGCGATGTCGTCGCTGCCGGACAGGCGGGACAGCAGCGCCTGCAGGCCGGCCAGGAACACCATGAACGGCGTCGCGCCCGCCACTGCGCGCACCTTGGCGGACAGGGCCTCGGGCACCTCGACCCCGACCGCAGCCCCCTGCCAGGTGGGGGCGGCCGGCCGGGGCCGGTCGGTGGGCAGGTCCAGCACCGGCGGCAGGCCGTCCAGATGCCGTGTCCACCACTCCAGGTCGGCCTCGGGCTGCTCGGCCTCCCACGCCGCCACGTCGGCGTACTGCAGGGCCGGCGGTTCCGGCTGCGGTGCCAGGCCGAGCTGGGCGGCGTACAGGGCGGAGAGGTCCTGGAGCAGCAGTCGTTCCGACCAGGCGTCGGTGGCGATGTGGTGCAGGTTCAGCGCGAGGACGTGCTCGTCCCCGCCGAGCCGGAACAGCGTGGCCCGCATGGGCGGCTCGGCATCCAGCCGGAACGGGCGCCAGGCCCGGTCGGCCAGCTCCCGCTCCAGCTCCGCCGGCTCCACGTCCACCACGGAGATGGGCACGCCGTCGGTCGGCCGCACCCTCGCGCCGTCGACGACGCCGCGCAGGATCCAGTGCCGATCGGCCAGGTCGGCCACCGCGGTGGTGAGTGCGGTGACGTCCACCGGACCGGCCAGCCGCAGCGCGAGTGGCACGTTGTAGGCGGGCGTGTCTGGCTCCAGCTGGGCCAGGAACCACAGCCGTTGCTGTGCCGGGGACAGCGGCATGTCCGCCGCGGACAGGGCCGGAATGCCCCCCGTCGTGAAGGTCTCGGCCGTGGCCTGGGCGGCGGCGAACCGTGACCGGAGCAACGCGGCGATCCGGTCCTGACTAACCTCGGTCATGCGTCGTTCCCATCTGTCAGTTCCGCGACCAGCAGCCTCTCCAGCTCGGCGGCGAAGTCGGCCAGCACCGGTCGTTCGAAGAGCAACCGCACCGCAACGGCCAGACCCAGCGCCTCCCGGATGCGGCCGGCCACGCGGGTCGCGGCGAAGGAGTGCCCACCCAGGGCGAAGAAGTCGTCGTCGGCCCACACGGCGGGACGATCCAGCACCGCGCCCCAGATGGTGGCCACCAGGCGTTCGGAATCGGTGCGGGGGGCCGTCCGTTCGGCCTCCGGCGCGTCGACCGGCTCGGGCAGGGCCGCGCGGTCGACCTTGCCGCTGGACAGGACCGGCAGGGCCGGCAACGCGACCCACCGCCTCGGCACCATGTGGCCGGGTAACCGCGACCGGAGATGCCGCTCCACGGCGGCCACATCCGTCGTCTCCGGCACGACGTAACCGATCAGGTGCGCCTGGGCGTCCGAGCCGGCCACGGTCACCGCCCCCTGGGACACCTCGTGCAGCACCGCCTCGACCTCGCCCAGCTCGATCCGGTATCCGCGTACCTTCACCTGGTGGTCCCTGCGGCCATGGAACTCCAGCGTCCCGTCCGGCCGCCATCTGACCAGGTCTCCGGTCCGGTAACACCGGCCGCCGGGGACGAACGGGTCGTCGATGAACGCGGCCGCGGTCAGGTCGGGTCGGCCCCGGTAGCCCCGGGCCACCCCGGCGCCGCCCAGCAACAGCTCGCCGACCGCTCCCGGCGGCACCAGCCGCAGCTCGGAGTCGACCACGTACGCCCGCTCGCCCGGCATCGGCTGCCCGATCGGCACCGGGCCCGTCTCGTTCGCACCCAGCCTGTGCTGGATCGAGGCGACGGTGGCCTCGGTGGGACCGTAGGTATTCCACAGCTCGCCGACCCGCGGCAGAAGCTCCCCGGCGAGGGCCGGATCCAGGGCTTCCCCTCCGGAGATGGCCAGCAGGCCCGGCTCTCCGGCCCAGCCCGCGGCCAGCAGCATCCGGTACGTGGTGGGCACCAGGTCGATCGCCGTGGCCTTGCTGGCCGCGATCACCTCGGCCAGCGCGTGCCCGTCCACGGCCGTGGCCCGGTCCACCATCACGCAGGTGCCGCCGACGCTCAAGAGAACCCACAGCTCCGACGCGGAGGTGTCGAAGGTCAGGGGCGCCACGGCCAGCTGGACATCCCGCGGCCCAAGTCGCAGCTCGGTCGCCAGCCCGGAGACGTAGGCCGCCAGATTGCCGTGGGTGACCTCGACGCCCTTGGGCGCCCCGGTGGAGCCGGAGGTGTAGAGGACATACGCCAGGTCGTCGGCCCCCACCCGCGGCAGCTTCACAGGTTCGCCGGGGACGGCCACCAGGTGGTCCAGGTCCAGGGTGGGCAGGCCCGGAACGGTCACGCCGCCCCGGGTGAGGACCACCCGCGCTCCGGCATCCCGGGTGAGCCGGCTCAGGTGCTCAATCGGGTGCTCCGGGTCGAGCGGAACGTACGCCGCGCCGGCCCGCCACACTGCCAGCAGCACCGCCGGCAGGAGATGGTCCCGCGGAAGGCAGACCCCGACCACCTCGCCCGGCGCCACCCCCTGCCGCACCAGCGCGGCCGCCGCCCGGCCGGACCACTCCTCCAGCTCCGCGTAGTCGAGGCGGGCGCCGTCCGGGCCGACCACCGCTGTCCCGGCCGTGTGCCGCCCCAGCGCCATCGGCACCGTCTCCGGAAACTCCGGCAGCCGCGGCCCAGCCGCGGCGGCCAGCAGGGCCGCGCGTTCGACTGGGGTGACCAGCTCGAACGCGGACAGCTGCCGGTCCGGGTCGGCCAGCCCGCACCGCAGCAGTTCCGTCAGCCGGTCCAGGTACGCCTCGGCCCGCGCGGGATCGAGGTGGGCGTCGCCGTACTCCAGGTGCAACTCGGCGCCGTCCGCGGTCCGGTTGACCAGCACGCTGAGCTCGTGGCCCGCGGCTCCCGATCCCAGGTCGGTGAGCAGTTCCAGGTTGCCCTGGCGCACCGGCACCTCGGCGTGCTGCATGGCAAGCAGCACCGGGGTCCGGGGCAGGTCGGCGGGCGGGACCTCCTGGTGCACCAGCGCCCTCGTGGTGGACTCGGCGGCCTGCTGGACCAGGGTCCGGAAGCTCAGCGCGCCGGTGGGCCGCAGCCGCACCGGCACCGTGTCCACCAGCGGGCCGATGACCTCGGTCAGCTCCGGCCGGGCCCGCCGTGCCGCGACCACCCCGACCAGCGTGTCCGGCTCGCCGGCGGCCAGGGCCAGACCGGCCAGGTACACCGCGAACGGGGTGACGCCGCACTCCCGGGCCAGTGCCGTCACACCCGTCACGAACTCGGCCGGCAGCGGCCGGACCACCTTGCTCGTCGTCAGGTCCGCCGGCGCCGGGCCCGCCGCCGGCGCGCCGGCCAGCTCGTCCCGCCAGAACTCGCGCAGTTGCTCCAGATCCGGCTGCTCCTGCTCGCGCACGGCCACGTCGCCGACCTGGACCGCCGGCCCGGTGACCGGCTCGCCGGCCAGCTCGGCGGCCAGCTCGCCCATCAGCACCCCG
Organism: Microtetraspora glauca; assembly: GCA_001570385.1. Lineage (GTDB taxonomy): Bacteria > Actinomycetota > Actinomycetes > Streptosporangiales > Streptosporangiaceae > Microtetraspora > Microtetraspora glauca. Next base: position 44,155 of record BBYL01000027.1, read on the forward strand.
ACCGACCCGCCGTCGAAGGCGATGTGGTCCACGACGACCACCAGCTCGGCCTCCCCGTCGTCCAGGCGGCACAGGTGGGCCCGCATGAGCGGCACCTCGCTCGTCACGTCGAAGACGTGCGCCGCCGCCGCCCTGGCCACCGTCCGCGGGTCCTGCCTCGCGGCGTGTTCGACGAAGGGCACGGGCGCGGGCGGGTGCGCCACGGCGTACGGCACGCCGTTCTCGTCGACGGCGACGGTGCTGCGCAGCACCTCGTGCCGCCGTACCACCGCGTCCAGGGCCGACCTCAACGGCGCGGCGTCGGGCAGGTCGCGCACGCGCAGCCGGATCCCCAGCGTGGTGACCGGGCTGCGCGGGTGCAACTGCTTCAGCGTCCAGAACTCGCGCTGCATCTGAGTGAGCGGATACCGGGTCCGGCCGCTCTGCCGGACCACCTCCGGTCCGGCCTGGCGTAGCCCGGCGGCCAGGCCGGCCGCGGTGGGGGCGGTCAGGAAGGCCGCAAGGGGCACGGCGTGCCCCAGCCGGCGGGACAGCTCGATCACAACCCTGGCCGCGGACAGGGAGTGCCCGCCCAGGTCGGTGAACCGATCGTGTACGCCGACCCCCGGCAGGCCCAGCACCTCCTCGATCACCTCGGCCACCAGGCGTTCGTCGTCGGTGCGGGGCGCGACCGGCGCCGTGTCGACCGACCGGTACGCGCCGAGCCTGGGCAGGGCCGCCCGGTCGACCTTGCCGGTGGGGGAGAGCGGAAGATCCTCGGTCACGCCGATCCGGGTCGGCACCAGGTGGTCGGGCAGCCGGGCGCGCAGCCAGTCCCGCAGCTCCGGCTCGCTCACCCCGGACGCTGCCACGTGGCCGGCCAGGTAGGCGATCCCGTCGTCGTCGGTCGCGGCCAGCACGACGGCCCGGCGTACCGCGGGGTGGCGGCCCAGCGCGGCCTCCACCTCGCCCAGCTCCACCCGATAGCCGCGGATCTTGACCTGGTCGTCGGCCCGGCCGGCGTAGCGCAGCTCGCCGTTCACCCGGCGGACCAGATCTCCGCTGCGGTAGACCCGGCTGCCGTCGGGATCGGTGCGGAACGCGCGCGACTCGCGCCCCAGGTAGCCGCGGGTCACCCCCGGCCCACCGATCCACAGCTCGCCCAGCTCTCCGTCCGGGACGGGGTTTCCGTCCGCATCGCGCACCGAGAGCACCGCACCGGCCATCGGGTCACCCAACGGCGGTTCACCCTCGTAGTCCCGGCTCACCTCGACGGCGGCGCAGGCGGTGGTGCACTCGGTCGGGCCGTACAGGTTCAGCACGCGGCGCACTCCGGGATTGGCGTAGATCCGCCGCACCAGGGCGCCGGTCAGCGGCTCGCCTCCGGAGAACACCGCGCGCACCCCGCTCGGCAGCGGCTCACGCAGCAGCACCGACAGCGCGGAGGGAACCCCGTAGACCGTGGTCACCTCCTCCTTCGCCGGCAGGCTTGGCAGCGCCAGCAGGTTGTCGGCGAGGATCACCGTTCCACCCGCGACCAGCGGCGTGAAGATCTGGGTGATCGACGCGTCGAAACAGACCGAGGAGGCGGCCAGCATGCCGCCCAGTTCCTCGGCGGTGTACGCCGACGCCTCCCAGCGCAGCAGGTTCAGGCTGTTGCGGTGCTCCACGACCACGCCCTTGGGCGTTCCGGTTGAGCCGGAGGTGTAGATGACGTACGCCGGGTCGCTCGGGTCCCCGGCGACGCCGGGTTCCCCGTCGCCCGGCGTCACGTCGTCCACGAGAATGGTCTCGGCTCCGGTCAGTACGGCGGTCTCCCGCAGCGCGGCCGACGTGATCACCGCGGCGACCGCGGAGTCCTCCGCCATGAACCGCAGCCGCTCGGCCGGGTAGGCGGGGTCAAGCGGCACGTAGGCCGCTCCCGCCTTCCACACCCCCACCAGCGCGGGAACCAACCACTCACCGCGATCCAAGCAGACTCCGACCAGTTGGCCGCGTCCGACGCCCTGGGCGGCCAGAGCGCGTGCGACGTCGTCGGCTCTGCGATCCAGATCGGCGTAGCTGAGTCGGTTGGTGCCCGCCACGACGGCGATGCGGTCCGGGGTACGCCGGCTCTGGGCCGCTATCGCCTCGTGGACTCGAGCTGGTGCGTCGAACCTCTCGGTCGCGCCTTTCCGCTCAGCCGGGCTCGGCTCCCCCTGCCGCCCCGTCGTGCCCAACTCGACGTGTGTCACATCAGTGGTCAATTTGTGCTCGTTCCCATCCAAGATCACCCCGATGGCGGGAAGTTGTTCAGATTTTCAAGCCACGGAGAGTCTTGATCGCGCGTCTTGTGGGTAACTTGTCGGCGACTTGGGCCCGACGGCTATCGGAGATCGCCCGTTCTGCCGCGCCTTCGGGCTCCGTGCTCGCTGCCAGCGCCGCTTCCGTCATGGGATCCGCGCCGGCCATGGGAAAGGAGGGACGGGCTGACGTTGAGATCACTCATTCGTTCGATGAAGCGACCTGCGCGGATTGGGGCACACCGATCGCGCTGTGACCGTGCCCGGTGTGGGGTGTCGTCGAGCGGGTGCCTACGGTGGCGATCGTGGACAGCGCGAAACCGCGCCGGCTCATCAGCATGAGCAGGTCCAGGGGCCGCGCCTGTTCATCAACAGGGAGCCCAGTAGCAGACCGTCGAGCAGCTGCCACAGCAGGTGGCGGCGTAAGTGAAGACGCACCCGTACGCCGTGACGGGGCGGTCGAATCGCGAGCCTGCTTCCCTGTCACGGCCGGAGTGGAGCCGGTGCGAAGCACCTCAGCCCCAGTCAGCCGCCCCGGATGTAGACGGTCTTCCAGCGCGAGCACCTGCCTTGTCCCAGGCGGTCGCCATGCCGTCGGTCGAATGGATGCTCCCCCACTTTCAGCGCGTGGGACCTGCCAGGACGTGGATGAGGGGACGGTTCTTCGCCCGCCCAGAGGTATCGCCTCGTACTTGTGACTGGCTTGGAGACGGTGGGTACGGGGACAGCACCGATCGAAGCCGGGCAGGCGTGTCCCAGGTCCGGTGTGATGACAACCTGTCCGGGGTGGTGACCTGCACCGGAACCGGCACCGTGCCCGATGTCAGCCCGCTCGACACCTCCACCGTCGGCTTCCACGAGTTCACGGTGAAGGCCGCCGACAATGCCGGCAACGCCGCCGACCAGAAGGCGACCTACCAGGTCGAGGTGCAACTACGTGTGGAAGACCGGCCGCGGCTGGTCCAACACCTGCCGCCAGTTCGAGCTGAAACTCGATGACGGCAGCAGCCATTTCACGACCATCAGGCTGAAGTAGCCGGAACGCGATGGCACCCGGTGGGGGAGCGGAGTGATCGACATCGTTCTCCCACCGGGCGTCTCACCAGCTCCGCTCACCGGCAGCGTGAACCGCTGACTCCTGATCAGCGCCGGGACCGTCGTCCCGGCGCGTTCAGCGGATCAGTGATTCAGCGGATCAGTAGAGGCGGTTGTCCGGCACCGGCAGGTCGATCTGGCCGGGGCCGTGCCAGGTGCCCTTGTCCTTCGGCAGGTCACCGTTGTTCAGCGAGTGACCGACACCGAGCACCAGCGGGATCTCCACCCTGCTCTTGTGCAGGTCGATGGTGACGGTCGTGCCGGTGGCCCGCTCGCCGCTGTAGTTCGAGTCGGTTCCGGCGATGACCAGCCCGATGCGGTGGCCCTTCGTGAAGATGTAGTCCTGCGGCAGGGTCTTCCACTTGACCTGGGCCCACGTCCCGGGTGCCGGCGGCGACGACTCGCTGAGCGAGTCGCGGTTCTGCACGTCGATCCAGCCGCGGGCGACGACCTCCAGCGGCCGGGTGGCCACGTTGGTGACGACTGTCTTGTAGCAGGCGTCGTCGGAGGCGGTGCTCTCGCCGTGGCAGCTCTCCCCGGTGAGCGTGGTGACGCCCTGTCCGCGTCGCCAGTCGACCCGGGTCGCCTCGCCGAAGTCGACGAGAAGCGCGGTCAGGTTCGAGGTGGGCTTGTCGAGCGAGACCCGCAGGTCCACCTCGGGCGTGCCGGACATGCGCAGGTCCCGGGGCAGTTCACCGGTGGTGAAGGCCACCCGGCCGGGCTTGGGCGTGCCGACGTCGGCCACCATCGCGTCCTCGGACTGGCGTACGTCGGTGAAGGTCGCGGTCTCGCCGTTCTTCCCGGGGGAAAGGTCGAGCGAGCCGTCGGCCGCCGGGCGGAAGAACTTGGTCGACGCGGACGGCGCCGGCCAGTCGCGCTGGGTGATCCACTCTGTCGGGCCGACCTGCACGTCGGCGCGGGGCTCCTGCGTGATGCCGTTCTGCACACCCTGCAGCCAGTAGTCGAACCAGCGGTGCAGCGTGTCGACCCACAGGTCACGGCGTCCCTCGAAGTCGAACGGGTCGACGTGCTGGTACTGGCCGAGCCAGATCTTGCGCGGCACGTTCCGGTCCGCCAGAGCCTGCCACCACGTGGAGAAGTTGTCCGGCTTGACGTTCAGGTCGTTGACCGTGTGTACGGCGAAGACGCTGGCGCGCACCTTCGAGGCGTCGCCCAGCGAGCCGGCGATGTAGTCGCGCTCGGCCCAGAAGGCGTTGTAGTTGCCCGTGCTGTCGTCGGCGTCGATGTCCAGCTTCGCCCGTACCGCGGCGCATTTGGCGGCCGGGTCGGTGTCGATGACCCGTGACAGGTACGACATGTAGTTGAAGTTGTAGATCACACCGTTGGAGCGCTGGTACTTGTACCAGGAGCTGATCGCGGAGATCGGGACGATGGTCTCCAGTCCCTCGACGCCGGTCGCCGCGACCGCGTTGGCCAGCGTGCCGTCGTACGACTTGCCGATCATCGCGGCCTTGCCGGTGCTCCAGTCGGCGAACGCCTGGCTGCCGTCGGCGTGGTAGGCGGTGACGCGTCCGTTCAGCCAGTCGATGACGGCCTTGCCGCCCAGCACATCGGCCCTGCCGCCGACGTCAGGACAGCCGTCGGACTTGGTGGTGCCGATCATGTCGATGTTGAGCACCGCGTATCCGCGCGGCACGAAGTAGTTGTCGTAGAACAGCGGGAACTTGGCGAGGTTTCCCGTCGGGTCGTAGACCTTGCGCTCGGACTCGTTGCCTCGGCCGGAGTTGTCGTAGTACGGGCTTTCGTCGATGACCGTCGGCACCTTGAGCCCGGGACCTGACTCCTTGGGCCTGATGATGTCGACGCGTACCCTGTCCAGCCGCCCGTCGGAGTCGCTGTCGACGGACGACTCGACGTAGACGTGCTCGCGGATGGCGTCGGCGTAGGAGAAGACCGGCTGGGTGCGCCCCTGCTCCACGGTGATGGCGGGGGCGGTGCTCGCTTGGGCCGGGGTGGCGCCTATCGCGATCAGGGCGACGGCGACGAGGGCTGCTCGTAATTGTGGCACTGAGAGCCTCCAGAGTTTTACGGAATATCCGCAAATCTCAAGGAGTGTCCGTATAGCCGACAAGATCCCTTTATGCGTTCGACATCACCTTGCTTCTGCCATGTGACATAGCGCAGGAGAGAAGGTCGGCCGCGATCCGTTAGGGCCGCCGCGGGGGCGAGGGCGCAGGCCGCGCGCGCGACGACGATCCCTGCGTCGGCGGTCGCGAGGGCGGCCTGGCCAGGCTCCGTAGGACAGCGTCACGGCCAGACGCTCTCACTCAACGGTGTTCCGGTTCGTCCATCTCCTCTCCTACATCCGCTGGATCCACGGGTCTCCACGTGTTCAGGCCGGTCAGGGAGAGGTGCGCACCGGCCCTGTCCGGGCGCCGGCCGCCGTTTCCAGGGCCTCGCGCATGACCGTCGAGCCGTGTTCGACGAACTCGGTGATCGGTGGGGCGAGCGTGTCCGGGAGGATGTCGGTGTGCCAGACGAATCTGGTCCGGCCGCCCGTCTCGGGGAGCGCCTGCATCCAGGCGTGGTGATGGGAGGGATGCAAGCTCCCGCCGACGACGGTGTAGGCGACGCGCCTGTTGTCGTGATCGAGGTCGACGAGCCGTTCGTGGACGATGGTGCCGTCGGCGAAGGTGACGGTACGGGTGTCCGAGCTCAGCTGCGTATTTGTGACGAAACCGGGTGCGAGGCGTTCGTGCACCGCACCGTAGTCGCCGAGCACGTCCCAGACCTCGTCGGGCGTGGCATTGACGATGAATTCCTTACGGATGGAGGCCATTGGTACTCCTGGTCAGGCCGCGGCGATACAGAACAGGTGTCCTTCGGGGTCGGCGAGGACGGTCCACTGCCCTTCGCCGGGCTGGTAGCCGGGCATGGTCGCGCCGAGCGCGAGCAGGCCCTTGGTCGTGGCTTCCAGGTCGGTGACCTTGAAGTCGAGGTGGGCGTGCTTGGCGGCGTCCGGCCATCCCGGCCCCCGGTAGCCGACGACCCGCTGGAAGGCGAGCTGGATCGGGCCACTGCCCAGATAGGCGAAATCGTCGTCGCTGTGGGTGATCTCCCAGCCGGTGAGGTTCCCGTAGAACTCGGCGAGCGCCTTCGGGGCGGCGCAGTCGATGATGATCGCGGTGAGCTCCGCGTTGACGGCCATATTCATGACTCCTTGGATGTCGTTTCCTGCCCGCCCAGCATCCGCTCTCGCGTACCGAAGGGTCTTGAAGATCCTTGCGGGTCGTTCTGTCGTACCCTCGGCGTAGTCTCCGCGGCGTGTTGTCAGCCGTGACCCTCGCCGCCCGGCCGGAGTTCACCGTGACCACGGTGGCCTGCCGCGCCGACCACACCCGATGGTCGGAGCCGGAGACGCGCGATGACCACCGAATGGTGCTCGTACGGCGTGGCAGGTTCCGGCGGTGGGCCGACGGGGCGGACGCCGACCTGGATTCGACGGTGGCCTACCTGGGCGCCCCGGGGGAGGAGGAACGGTTCGCGCACCCCGCCGGCGGTGACGTCTGCACCTCGCTGAGCTTCGCGCCCTGGCTCTGGGAGGGGCTCGCGGGTGGCAGGGCGGTGTACGTGGAGGCGCGCGTCGATCTGGCTCACCGTCGTCTGCTCGCCGCCGCGGGCGGCGGCGACATCGACTATGCGCTCACGGAGGAGTTGCTCCGTCTCGTCGCGGTGGCCGCAGGACAGCCGGCCGGACAGCCGGCCGGACGGACGAGGCCCGCCGACCGGGCACTGGTCGCGGCGGCCCGTGAGGCGATCATCGAGGAGGCGCCGGAGGCGGCGAGGCTGTGCTCGCTGGCCGGGCTTCTGAGGGTCTCGCCGTACCGGCTGAGCCGGGTCTTCTCGCACCATATGGGCGTATCGCTGACCCGCTACCGTAATCGCGTTCGCGTCAGCCAGGTCATGGATCGGCTCGCGGAGGGCGAATCCAGCCTCGCCGAACTGGCCGCCGACCTCGGCTTCGCCGATCAGGCGCACCTCACGCGTACAGTCCGCGAGCACCTGGAACACACGCCGACCGCGCTGCGTCGCCTACTCGCCCCAGGTCCCTAGCTTGGTTCGGGAGCCGCAGGGCGGGGTGTGACGGTGGTGCCTGAGTCGCGACGCCACCGAACTCCGCGCCGCCCGACCACCTCACCGTGCGATCCCGGTTCGTTCTCCACCCGGCTGAACCTTGTCGCCACGGGACGAAGAAATTTCCGGCTGAGTTGTCGAGACCGCCCGTACGTCTCCGACAGAGGAGGTGAGAGCACGGCAGCGGCCTTCACATCAGAGGGAGAACACCATGAACGCGACAACGAACACTCTGCGCAGCCTGGAGCCGCTCGTCGGCACCTGGGCCATGGACGGACCCGGCATGTCGGGTACGGTCCGCTACGAGTGGATGGACGGCGGCGGCTTCCTGGTGCAGCATGTCGCCCTCGTCCACGACGACGAGGTCACCCGCGGGGTCGAGTACATCGGCTTCCACGCCGAAAGCGGCCAGCTACGTTCGCACTTTTTCAGCGAGAATGGCGAGATTCTCGAGTACGTATACGAGCTCGTCGGCGATACTCTGACGATCTGGTACGGCGGCGTCGACTCCCCGGCCAAGTTCGTCGGCCGGTTCGACGTCGACGGTGTGCGCAACACCGGTGCCTGGCAGTGGCCGGGCGGAGGTTACGAGTCGAACATGACGCGGGTGGAGGAACCGACCCGATGAAGTACATGATCATGACCTTCGGCGACGCGTCGGCGTGGGACACCCTCGGCCTCGGCGCCAAGGAGGCGACCTGGTCTCCGGAGGAGGTCGCCGAGCACTTCCGCGCCATGTCGGAGTTCTACGCCGACCTCGCGGCCTCCGACGAGATGGTCACCGGCTTCGGGCTGGCCGACCCCTCGCACACCATGACGGTGGAGATCCGTGACGGGCGGCCCGTCGCCTCCGACGGACCGCATGCCGAGGCCAAGGAGGTGCTCGCCGGGTTCGGGATCATCGACGTGGCATCACACGACCGGGCGGTCGAGCTGGCCGCGCGCTTCGCCGCGATCGTACAGAGCCGGGTGGAGCTGCGGCCGATCATGGACGACGCCGGTCGGGAGATGTGACCACACCTCAGCGGATGGAGGACCTGCTGCGCGAGCTCGCGCCGCAGGTCCTCGCCTTGCTCACCCGCCGTTACGGCCACTTCAACCTCGCCGAGGAGGCCGTTCAGGAGGCGCTGCTCGCGGCCGCGACCCAGTGGCCGGACCAGGGCCTGCCGGACAACCCGCCGGGCTGGATGACCACGGTCGCCACCCGCCGCATGACCGACCTGCTGCGCAGCGAGCAGGCCCGCCGCCGACGAGAGCAGGAAGAGGCGTTCCGCGCGCTGCCCGCCGACCTGCTGTCCCCTGCGGCCGACGTACCGCCCGCCGGGGACAGCGACGACACCCTGCTGCTGCTGTTCCTGTGCTGCCACCCCGCGCTGAATCCCCCCGCGCAGGTCGCGCTCACCCTGCGGGCCGTCGGCGGCCTGACCACCGCCGAGATCGCCCGCGCGCTCCTGCTGCCCGAGGCGACGCTCGCGCAGCGGATCACCCGCGCCAAGAAACGCATTCTGGAAGCGGGCGGCCGGTTCCGGATGCCCGATGACCAGGATCGGGCACGTCGCCTCGACGTCGTCCTGCACGTGCTGTACCTCATCTTCAACGAGGGCTACACCGCCACGGCGGGCGAGTCGCTGCACCGCGGGGAGTTGTGCACCGAGGCGATCCGCCTGGCCCGGATGGTGCACCGGCTGCTGCCCGATGTGCCTGAGGTGAGCGGGTTGCTCGCCGAGATGCTGCTCACCGACGCCCGCCGCCCGGCCCGCACCGGCCCGGACGGCGAACTGGTCCCGCTCGCGGAGCAGGACCGCGGCCGGTGGAACCGGGAGATGATCGATGAAGGCATCGCGTTGCTGACCGCCGTGTTGCCGCGCAAACGGCCAGGTCCCTACCAGCTGCAGGCCGCCATCGCCGCCGTGCACGCCGAGGCGGGACGGTTCGACGACACCGACTGGGCGCAGATCGTCGCCCTGTACCAGGTGCTCGATCGGCTCGCCGACAACCCGGTGGTCACGTTGAACCGCGCGGTGGCGGTGGCGATGCTGAACGGCCCCGCAGCTGGTCTGGCCGTTCTGGAGACGGTGGCCGGCGACCAGCGGATGGCCGGCCATCACCGGCTGCACGCGGTGCGCGGGCACCTTCGTGAGGAAGCCGGAGACAGAGCGGCCGCGATCGCGGACTACCGCACCGCGGCCCGGCTCACGACCAGCCTCCCCGAACGCCGCTACCTGCTGGCCCGCGCCGCCCGGCTGGACACGCGCTGACACGGCGAGCGCCGGATAGTCATCCGCGCAGGCCGGGAGCTACTCGTCCTGCCGCGCGTGGGTGGGGGGAGGTCGCTCCACGGCCGTGTAGCGGCGCAGGTCGTCGCCGGTCAGCGGGGGCCCGGGAAGGGGTGATCCCGCATCGGCGCGCAGGCCGTTCAGCATGATCTCCACCACGCGGGCCATGGCCTGCTCGTCGGACATGCTCGGCGGCGTGTAGACGTGCAGGGTCATCAGCAGGGCGATGTCGCCCGGACCGATGTCGTCGCGCAGCGCGCCCTCCGTCTGTGCCTGCTCGGTCATCCGGAGCACGCTGGCGATCACCTGCTGCCGTATCTCGTGCAGGCCGGGGCCGGCTCGGAGCCGCTGGTGCAGGTGCGGCTCGAGCTTCGCCGACAGCACGCCCAGCCGCAGCTCGGTGCAGGCGCGCAGGAAGCGGCACAGCGCATGCCAGGCGTCGGGCTCTTCCCGCCAGGCGGTCTCCGCAAGGTCCGCCATGCGGCGAAGCCCCTCCTCGAAGACGGCGCGGAGTAACGCGTCCCTGTCGGGGAAACGGCGGTATAGCGTGCCGATGCCGACGCCCGCCCGGCGCGCCACATCCTCCAGCGGCACGTCGGCGCCCTGTTCCACGAGCAGTTCTCTGGCGGCCGCGACGATCAGGTCCCGGTTGCGGCGCGCGTCGGCGCGCAGCCCCGTCGTGTCCTGCGGGCTCCCCGTCTTCACTGCCACCTCGACTGGAAATTGGACGATTTTCCTCCGCTTAGGTTACCGTAAAGACAAGTGGAGGAAAATCATCCGGTTAGTGGAGTGCCATGAGCGAGCGGACAGTGCTGATCTCAGGGGCCGGCGTCGGCGGGCCGACATTGGCCTACTGGCTGGCCCGGAACGGCTTCCGTGTCACCGTCGTCGAACGCGCCGAGAGGCTACGTTCCAGCGGGAACCCGGTGGACGTCAGGGGACCCGCCGTGGACGTCGCCGGACGGATGGGCATCCTGCCCCGACTGCGCGAGGCGGCCACCGGCACGACCGGCGTCACCTTCGTCGACGCGGCGGGCAGGTGTGTCGGCCGAATGGACATGCGCGCCGTGCAGCAGGCGGGTGAGGTCGAGCTGCCGCGCGGCGACCTCGCGTCGATCCTGTACGAGGCGAGCCGCGACCACGCCGAGTTCCTGTTCGACGACTCCATCGCGACCCTCGACCAGGATGCGCGCGGGGTCGACGTCACCTTCGACCGCGCCGGGCCCCGCCGCTTCGACGTGGTGATCGGGGCGGACGGCCTGCATTCGGTGACGCGGCGCCTGGCGTTCGGGCAGGAGAGCGGGCTCGTCCACCACATGGGCCTCTACGTCGCCACGACGCCGCTCGGCGGTGGAGCCGGGGCCGGCCGGGACGTCCTCATGCACAACACGCCTGGCAAGGCGGTCGCCGTCAGTCCCACGCCCGGCGGCGACCTCGCGTTCTTCCTCTACCGGAGCCCGGCGAAGCCGGGCTTTGACCATCGCGACATCGAGCAGCACAAGCGGATGCTGGCCGACGCGTACGCGGACGTGGCCTGGCGGGCGCCGGGACTGCTGGAGCGTGTGCGTGCCGCCGACGACCTCTACTTCGACTCGGTGAGCCAGGTGCGCCTGCCCCGCTGGTGGAACGGCCGGGTCGCGCTCCTCGGCGACGCCGCGTCCTGCGTCTCGCTGTTCGGAGACGGCTCCACCCTGGCCATGGCGGGGGCGTACACGCTCGCCGCGGAACTGGCCGCCGCCCCGGACGACCCCCAAGCGGCCTTCCGCCGATACGAGACCGGGCACCGACGCCTGGTCGACCCCAAGCAACGGAACATCGGACAGGCGTCGGCGCTCCTCGTCCCCGCGACGCGACGCGGCATCATGGCGCGGAACCTGGCCACCCGCCTGTGGCCCGCCATGGCCGTCGCCGCACGGCTGAAGCGTGCGCTCAGCGGGGCGCCGGTCGCGTGACCCTGACGCCATGGTCGACGTGCCCGACGCTCATCGGCCCGAGGGCGGCGTGGTGAGTGTGGAGGCTCCATCGGTCGCCGCGTCGGCGTAGCGGCGGGCCAGGTGCGCGAAGGCGGCCGTGAGTTCGGCCGGCCCGATGACCTCGATGTCGGCGTCGAACCTGCCGATGGTGGCGGCCAGGCCGGGCCATGACCACGAGCCCAGGACGAGCCGGCAGCGGTCCGGGCCGAGTTCCTCGACGATTCCCTCGCGGGTGTGCCGGGACACGGTGGCGGCGGGTAGGTCGAGGATCACCTCGCCGCGGCAGGGCCAGTCGCCGGACCCGTCGGAGCCCCGGAATCTGCTGGTCACGAAGGCGGCCACGTTCCCCCCGGGCAGTTCACGTGGGGTGAAGCGGGGCCCTGTAGGGGTGCGCGGGATGATCCGGTCGGCGCGGAAGGTGCGCCAGTCGTCGCGGTCGAGGTCCCAGGCGACGAGGTACCAGCGTCCGCCCCAGGTGACGAGGTGGTGGGGCTCCACCCGGCGCGGCGCGGTCTGCGCGCCGTTGTCGTCCACCTCTGGTGGGGATGCGGAGGCGTAGTCGAAGCGCAGCACTTCGCGGGCGTGGACGGCGGTGCCGAGTGTCATGAGGACGCCGCTGTCGACCTGCGGGTTCGGTCGGGCCGTGGGCCGTTCGACGGCGGTGACCTGGAGGGTGTCGACGCGGCGGCGCAGCCGTGCGGGCATGACCTGCCGGACGGTGTTCAGCGCGCGCGCCGCGGCTTCCTCGATGCCGGCGCCGGTGGTGGTCGCGATCTGGAGTGCGACGGAGAGGGCGACGGCCTGGTCGTCGTCGAACAGCAACGGCGGCAGTTCGGTGCCGATGTCGAGCCGGTATCCACCGTCGGGGCCTTTGGTGGACAGTATGGGATAGCCGAGCTCGCGCAGGCGGTCGACATCGCGGCGCACGGTGCGCGGGCTGATGTCCAGCCGCTCGGCCAGCAGCGCCCCCGGCCAGTCCCGGCGTACCTGGAGCAGCGAGAGCAGCGAGAGCAGTCGCGCTGAGGTTTTCGGCATGACGCCAATATTGCCCAGGGAAGCGGTCACACCCTGACCGCTTCCCCCGCGGCTGTTGTCTCGTGCCAGACAACGAATCTCGCCTAGGTGCTTGACCTGCCGTGTTCGCCGGCCTTGTCGGGTCGGCGAACTCCCGAGGGAGTACCGGCACACGGGTGCCGACTATTCGTCCGCGCGGGTCGTGGGCATGGGCGATCTCGGCCTCGGCGGGTGACCCGGACGGGAGCGGCGAGAGGTGGTCCGGGTCTTCATGACGGCCGTCCGCCGAACCGCCAGTTGTGCACCTCGATGTCGGCGTACCGGTCCGGGGTCAGGATGGCGCGTGCCGTGTCCGGGTCCGGCGCCCGGACCAGCGCCGCCGTACCCAGCCACGCGGTGCCGTCGTCGGACAGCAGCGGCCCATACGCGATCAGGTCGTCCTGGTCGGGCGGCACGACGAGGTCGGCGGCCTGCCCCGTGCCGAGGCCGAGTACCAGGTACCGGTTGCCGCCGGTCCGGCCGCCGGGGAAGTCCCACATGGTGCGCCCCAGCGTGTTGCGCCACTGGCGCAGCAGCACGTCCCGGTACGCGCCGGCTTGGTAGTTCGGCTCGTCGAAGGCGAACGCGCGGGCGGCGACGGGATCGGGCAGGTCGACGATGTGCACGCTGCCGGTGGGTGTGTCGCCGTCGTCGGCGAGGGTCGGGCCCCGCGCGATCATCTCCTTTGCGTACCGGTCCATATAGGACCAATGCTCTTCCAGAAGATCATCGCGTAGCGCTACGGAGCCGGGCCGGTCGCGGTGGTAGCAGAAGAACTCCATGTCCCTAGTCTCAACCCACCACCGGATCACCTCGCACAAACACATCCGCACCATCATGTCCGGCGGCATCGACGCCCGCGATGCCGCGGCACCCGGCCGGCGGTAGCGCGTCGCGCCCGCGCTGACAGAACGTCGATGCGAGGAACGCGATACAGGACATATCGGCACCTCCTGGGTTGGTTCGGGCGTGTGTAACCTCATGCCTTGAATCCCCTAGGAGTTCTCTTGTCTGATGCTTCCCGCAAGCGTGACCTGCTGGTCGTGCTGCTCTCCCTGAACAGTGGCGCGACCGACGCCATCGGCCTGCTCCTCCTGGGCGGTGCCTTCACCAGCGTGATGACCGGGAACATGGTGCTCCTCGGCGTTTCGGGTGCTCAAGGGGACGGGTCGCTCGCCCTGCACGCCGGCACGGCGATCATCTGCTTCGTGATCGGCTGCGCGGTGGGCCATCGGCTGGCCGGCAGCGCCCGTCCCGACGACCCGGTCTGGCCCGCCCAGATCAGCCGGGCGCTCACCGTCGAGTTCGCCGTGCTCGTGCTGTACGCCGCGTTCTGGATGTTCGCGGGCGGCGAGGTGTCGGAGGCGGGGGCACTCGGCCTGCTGGCGCTCAACGCGTGCGCGCTCGGCATCCAGAGCAGCAGCGTGCAGCGGTTCGGGGTGCCTGGCCTCTCCACGACGTACCTCACCGGCACGCTGACCACGCTGGTGATGCGGTTGACGGCGGGCAAGCCGCTGCGCGACGTCCAGCTCAGCGCGCTGCTGCTGCTCGGACTGATCGGCGGCGCGGCACTCGGCGGGCTGCTCGCCCTGCGCGCGCCGGTCGTGGCCCCGCTTCTCCAGCTCGCGTGCGTCGGCACCGTCCTGCTCGCCTCGCGCTTCCTCACGCCCACGCGCACGTCAGCCACCGCCACCACCGCCGAGGTCACCGGCTGACCCGGCCGAGACCCTGGAGCGTCAGCCGCGGATGGCGTCCAGGGCCATCAGGGCGACCTCCAGGAGACGCAGACCTCCTCGGACTCCAGATCGGCGCCGAGGATACGGCTGATCGCCGCGCTCAGCCTGGAGCAGGCCGTTGTCCCGTGATGCGCCTCGATCGCGCGGGCCGTTCGAGGTCGAAGTGGCTGCCGGGCCAGTCGGTGCCCAAAACAGTTTCAGGACGTCACGGCGTCCACGGCGGCCGTCTCAGGGACGGTCGCCGCTACGCGCTCGACCGGTGGGTGGCAGGTAGACCGGCAGCGCCGCCACGATCGCGGTGATGAGGGTGAATATCGAGGACACCGCCAACGCGTGCGCCGCAGCCCCGTGACGAGCTATTAGTTGGCAGTACGAACCGTCGTCGATTACGGTGGCAAGGTGACCGGCACGACGGCTACAGAGATGGGCGCGGACCTGACGTTCGCCACCGCGCTTGTGCGCATGTCGCATGTGGTGCAGTACGTGTTCGCCGATGTGAGCCGCGAGTACGGCGTCACCCCTCAGCAGGCGCAGTTGCTCTGCATGCTGACCGGGGGCCCGATCGGCATGACCGAGCTCAGCAGGCTCCTCCACCTGGAGAAGTCGAGCCTGTCCGGGCTCGTGGACCGGGTGGAGCGGCGAGGATTCCTCACCCGAGTCACCGACCCCCGGGATCGCCGGGCCTGCCAGGTCTCCCTCACGACCGAGGGCGCGCAACTCGGCGAAAAGGTCCACGAGGAGATCTGCGCGAGGCTCGAGGCCCTGGGAGCGGCCATACCGGACACCGACCGACATCGGATCACCACGGCCCTCACGCACCTGCTCGCGCGATCCGCTCTTTGAGCGCGCAAGGGTGGTGTCCAGCCCGCGGTGCGGCCGCCGCCTTCGTGAGCAGGACGGCCATCTCGCCGAAACCGGCTGGTCTGCCGCGCTTGGTGTCCGGCGCACATGGGGCCGCGGGGTCGTGTGGCTGACGAACGACGCAAAGCCGACCGCGTCTGGGGCGCGATCCCGAACTACTGGGCGCCGCTGCGGATGGTGTGGACGCCCGGGGTGCTGAGCCGCCCCGCATCGAGTCGGCGGAGCCGCGTCGTCTGCGGCCCGGACATATTCAAAGAGCCCATGCAGCGGCCGTACCGACTGAGTGGACGGCCGCTGCATACGGACCGAGGGTCAGGCCCGGCGGGAGGTACTCACCTCCATCATCTCTGTCAGGAGAGCGCGACGCAGGTGTCCGTCCCGAGACCCAGTCCAAGATCGGTGCCGACATTTGCCGTGACAAGCGTTCCGAGGTCGGCCCTGACGTCTGCCGCGGCGGCGATGGCCGCAGGGCTTTCATCGACGAGAAATACGGGAACCCAGGCGGTGTTCACGTCCGCGTCGAGGGAAGCGCCGGCGGAAAGCCCCACGTTCGCCACGATGGAAAGTCCGGCGATGCCGAGCCCGCAGGCGCAGGTCGCGGTAGTCCCCCCGACGACCGTGGTGGCGGTATCTGTGGTGACAGTTTCGGTGCTGACGGTCTCCGTGCTGACGGTCTCCGTGGTGACGGTACCGGTGTTGACGGTCCCGGTGGTGCCCGTACCGGTGGTGGTGACTACCGTGGTGGTCGGCGGCGGGTCAGGAGTGACCGTGGTCGCCGGGGGCGACGTTGTTGACGGTGTCGTTGTCGTCACGGTTGTCGGCGGCGTTGTCGTCACCGGGGGCGTGGGCCGCGTCGGCCGCGTGGGCGGCACGGAGGGCGGGGGCAGCGTCGGCGGGGTCGGCCGCGTCCGGACCCGCGGCCTGTGCGGCGTCACGACGATGTTCCGCACCTCCTGGTTCTGCCTCTGGCGCTCATGCTGACGCCCCTGCTGGTGCTCATGGTTCCGGTTCCGGTTCCTATTTCGGTTCCGGTTGTGGTTGCTGTTCCTGTTGCCCGAAGGGCCGGTGACGCCACCATGGTGGCCGGTGACCACAGGGACGGGGACACCGTCCGCGAACGCGGGGGTGACGACGCCACTCATGGCCACGGCGGCTCCCGCCACCACAGTGCTGATCATGAGTACTCCGGCCAGCTTGCTGGACTTGAGCAACTTGGTTCTCCTTGGAAGGTCTCGCGTTCCGGCGTAATAATTCTCGAATCGGATGATGGTGGAAAATGCCCAACCTTGATAACCGCTCGAGAATTACTCCGAATGTCGCTTGGCCTCTCCCTTTCGGTGGGAACCGAAACCGAGATTAGCGGATCTTGCTGATTTCTTTTCGTTTGTTGACGGACGTAGGTCGCTTCATGGACCCCCCCACGAATGTCGCCGATAAGTCGAAATTTCGCCGATGTCGCTCTATTTGGAGCACTGCGGGCGCCGAATACCGGGGGGCGGCGGAGCGGGCGGCTGGGCGCGCGAGCCCCACCCACGAGTGGTCGGCCGGGGAACGCAAGCGGCGGGCGGTGCCCCGAGCATCTCCCGCGGTCCCGGACGGCCCACGCGTCCGCGGCGGTTGCGTCCACTCCCGTGGACGCAACCGCGCGCCGCCCAGCGAGACTCTGCTGGGACACCCTGGTCAACCCTGGCAAGCTCCGCCGGGTGGCCAAGCTCGGCTGCGGCGAGCCGTCCGAGGTCGAGCTCTAGTCCACCTTCGCGACGGCCTGGGCGAACTGGGCCGAGTACAGCCGGGCGTAGGCGCCGCCCGTGGCGAGTAGCGACTCGTGCGTGCCCTGCTCGACGATCCGCCCGTTCTCCATGACCAGGATCAGACTGGCATCGCGGATCGTGGACAGCCGGTGGGCGATCACGAAGCTGGTGCGCCCCTCTCGCAGCGAACTCATCGCCCGCTGGATGAGCACCTCGGTCCGGGTGTCGACCGAGCTGGTCGCCTCGTCCAGGATCAGGATCGCCGGCTCGGACAGGAACGCCCGGGCGATCGTGATCAGCTGCTTCTCGCCCGCGCTGACCGTCGCGCCCTCCTCGTCGATCATCGTGTCGTAGCCGTCGGGCAGCGTGTGCGCGATGCGGTCCACGTGGGCGGCCTCCGCGGCGGCTTCGATCCGCTCGCGCGTGGCGCCTTCCGCCCCGTAGCCGATGTTCTCCGCGATCGTGCCGCCGAACAGCCAGGTGTCCTGCAGCACCATGCCGATGTTGGCGCGCAGCTCGTCCCTGGACATCTCGGCGATGTCGAGACCGTCGAGCGTGATACGGCCGCCGGTCACCTCGTAGAAGCGCATGATGAGGTTGACCAGCGTCGTCTTGCCCGCTCCCGTGGGACCGACGATGGCCACGGTCTGGCCGGGCTCCACGGTCAGGGACAGGTTCTCGATCAGCGGCCTGTCCGGCGCGTAGCGGAAGGATACGTTCTCGAACGCCACGCGCCCCCTGACCCGTGCCGGCCGCGCGGGCTCGTCGGGCTCCGGGGACTGCTCCACCGCCTCCAGCAGTTCGAAGACCCGCTCGGCCGACGCGACGCCCGACTGCACCAGGTTCGCCATCCCGGCCACCTGGGTCAGCGGCTGGCTGAACTGCCGCGAGTACTGGATGAACGCCTGCACGTCGCCCAGCGAGATCGAGCCCGAGGCCACCTTGAACCCGCCCACCACGGCGACCAGCACGTAGTTGAGGTTGCCGATGAACATCATCGCCGGCTGGATGACCCCGGAGATGAACTGGGCGCGGAAGCTGGAGGTGAACAGGGCCTGGTTGTGCTCGCTGAAGGTCTCGGCGGCCTCCTTCTGCCCGCCGAACACCTTGACCAGCGTGTGCCCGCCGTACATCTCCTCGATGTGGCCGTTGAGCTTGCCCGTCGACGACCACTGCTTGATGAACTGCGGCTGCGACCGCTTGCCGATGGCCGCGGTGACGTAGACCGACAGCGGCACCGTGACCAGCGCGATGAGCGCCAGGACCGGCGAGATCCAGAACATCATCACCAGCACCGCCACGACCGTCAGCACCGACGAGATGAGCTGGCTCATCGTCTGCTGCAGTGTCTGCGCGATGTTGTCGGTGTCGTTGGTGGCGCGGCTGAGGATCTCACCGCGCGGCTGGCCGTCGAAGTAGCTCAGCGGCAGCCGCGCCAGCTTGGCCTCGATCCGCTCGCGCAGCCGGGACGCCGCCCGCTGCACGACGATCGTGGTCAGCCGGAACTGCACGATCCCGAGCAGCGCCGCCACCAGGTAGATCGCCAGCACCCAGCCCAGTACCTGGGCCAGCGCGGTGAAGTCGATGCCGTGGCCGGGCACCACGCTCATCGACGACACCATGTCGGCGAACGTGCCCTGGCCCTTGGCCCGCAGTCCCGCGACGGCCTGCTCCTTGGTGATCCCCGCGGGCAACTGGGCCCCGATGATGCCGGAGAAGATCAGGTCCGTGGCGTGGCCGAGAATCTTGGGACCCGTGACGGTCAGCGCGACGCTGGCCGTACCGAGGGTCAGAACGACGACCAGCAGCGCGCGCTCGGGGCGCAGCAGCCACAGCAGGCGGCGGAGCGACCCACCGAAGTCGAGGGCCTTCTCGGCGGGCCCGGACATCATCCTGCCCGGGCCCGGACCGGGCTGCGGGCGGCGCGGGGGAGCCTGGGTGGTCATGAGACCTCCTTCGTCGGTCTCATGACCAAGGTGCTGTGCCTGTTGACGACCTCGACGAGCTCGGTCATGCCGCGGCCTCCTGTTCGGTGAGCTGGGACAGCACGATCTCCCGATACGTCGGGCAGGTGGTCATGAGCTCGGCGTGCCTGCCGCTGCCGACCACGCGGCCGTCGTCGAGTACGAGGATGCGGTCGGCGTCGCGGATCGTGTTCACCCGCTGGGCCACGATGACGATCGTGGCGTCAGTGATCTCCTCGGCCAGCGCGGCGCGCAGCCGGGCGTCGGTGGCGTAGTCGAGAGCGGAGAAGGAATCGTCGAACAGGTAGATCTCCGGCCGGTGCACCAGCGTCCTGGCGATGGCCAGGCGCTGGCGCTGGCCGCCGGAGACGTTCGTGCCGCCCTGGGAGATCGGCTCGTCCAGGCCGCCGGGCATCGCCTCGACGAACTCGCGGGCCTGCGCCACCTCCAGGGCCTGCCACAACTCCTCGTCGGTCGCGTCCGGCCTGCCGTACCTCAGGTTGGAGGCGACGGTGCCGGAAAAGAGGTACGGCGACTGCGGGACCAGGCCGACCGCTCGGGAGAGCGCGGCCGGGTCGAGGTCGCGCACGTTGACGCCGTCCACCAGCACCTCGCCGCCGGTCACGTCGAACAGGCGCGGGATGAGGTTGAGCAGCGTCGTCTTGCCGCTGCCCGTGCTGCCGATGATCGCGGTGGTACGGCCCGGCCGCGCCGTGAAGCTCACGCCACACAGCACCGGCTCCTCGGCACCCGGGTAGCGGAAGTCCGCGGACCGCAGCTCCAGCTCGCCGAGGTGCCTTTCCGGGGTGATGGGGCTCGCCGGCGGGTGGACGGTCGGCTCGGTGTCGAGCACCTCCTCAATGCGCTCGGCGCAGACCTCGGCCCGCGGGATCATCATGAACATGAACATCGCCATCATCACCGACATGAGGATCTGCATCAGGTAGGAGATGACCGCGGTCAGCGCGCCCACCTGCATGGTTCCGTCAGCGATGCGGTGGCCGCCGAACCACACCACGGCGACACTGGACAGGTTCACCACCAGCATGACCGAGGGGAACATCAACGCCATCAGCCGCCCGACCCGCAGCGACACATCGGTCAGCTGGTCGTTGGCCACACCGAAGCGCTCGCGCTCATGCCGGTCGCGGACGAAGGCCCTGATGACCCGGATACCGGTGATCTGCTCGCGCAGCACCTGGTTGATCCGGTCGACGCGCTCCTGCATCGTGCGGAAGAGCGGGCGCATCCGCATCACGATCAGGCCCACGATGACGATCATCACCGGCAGTACGACGACCAGCAGCGACGACAGCGCCGCGTCCTGGCGCAGCGCCAGCACGATGCCGCCGACGCACATGATCGGTGCGGCCACCATCATCGTGAACGTCATCAGCACGAGCAGCTGGACCTGCTGCACGTCGTTGGTGGTCCGGGTGATCAGGGACGGCGGGCCGAACCTGTTGACCTCCGAGGCGGAGAAGCCCTGCACCCGGTGGAAGATCGCGGCCCGCAGGTCCCTGCCCAGGGCCGTCGAGGTCCGGGCGCCGTAGTACACGGCCACGATCGAGCAGGCCATCTGGACGAGCGTCGCGACGAGCATCACCAGCCCGATGCGCGCGATGTACCCGGTGTCGCCCTTGATGACGCCGTTGTCGATGATGTCAGCATTGAGTGTGGGGAGATAAAGCGTGGCCAGCGTCTGCACGAACTGGAAGAGCACGACGAGCGTGATCTCTTTCCGGTACGGCCTGAGCTGAACCCGCAGGAGGCGGAGCAGCATCAAGAGGTGCTTCCTGTCGAAGGGGTGGGGAAGGCCGCATGAGCAGCCCGTCGAGCAGAACGGAGACGATCTCTTCGTCGTCCATGTCTCCGAACTCGCCGCCCTGGCCGAAGCCGCGGTGCACGCTCACCGCGATCAGCATGAGCAGCAACTGTGCCGTGGCCTCAGGGGAGCGGCGCAGCCGGTCGCGGTCGGGCTCGACCAGGGCGGCGAGCCCGGCCAGCATCCGACGCCGGCCGTCCATCATCCGCTCGTGGAACTCGGCGTCGTCGGCCATCAGCTCCCTGGGCGCGGCCATGAGGTTGGCGTTGACGCTCATCCCTGTCCGCAGCGTCGTGACCGCCTCGCGCAGCCGCGCGCGCAGTTCGACCTGTGTGCCGATGGCCGCCAGAGCGTCCACCGCCGGCTGTGGGTCGAACGCGCTCATCAGGGCCGCCCGCAGCAGCGAGGCCTTGTCGGGGAAGACGCCGAAGATCGTGCCCTCGGCCACGCCAGCGGCCTCGGCGATCTGGCGGGTGCTTACCGCGGTGCCGTACTCGCGCAGCAGGGGGATCGTGGCGGCGATGAGTGCGACACGGCGGTCTTCCGGCGCCATAGCCGGCACCCTTCGCCTTTTTGTCATGCGGACGAGGCTAATGAGCGAGTACTCACTCGTTCAACTGATTATTCTGAGCTACCGCTACGCTCGACGCCGAAACCGGCGGCGATCTCGGCGTCGGTCTCGCCCTTAGTGCTTGTGTGCAAACCGATCATCAGGACAGCTTGTGTGAGCGGGCCCGCGTGAGCCGCCGCCCCATAAGAATGATCATTGACCAGAGAACCATGGCCTCGTGGTGCTCGGATAAGCGCTCGTGGTCGCGTACGCAGCGACGACGCCAGCAGATCCACGACGGCGTCCGCTCCAGCAGCGGCCGGGCACCGTCGCGGTCCTGGACACCGGCCGCGGTGAGCATGACGACCAGCAGCAGGCCGAGCGTGTCCACGACCACATGCCGTTTCCGGCCCTGCACCTTCTTGCCCGCGTCCTACCCACGACTGTCGGCGCCCACGGTCTCGGCCACCCGCAGCGATTGGGAGTCCCCAATCCCCGCGCTGGATTCCGCTTCGCGTCCTTCGGTCTGGCGGACCTGTTCGCGCAGGTCACTGTGGATGGCGAGGAGGTCGCCGTCCTGACGGATATTTCGCTCGCCGCGATCACCCTGGGCCGGAGCGCTAGCGATCAGTTTGTACATGGGCACTGAATCCGAACCCTAAACAGCTCCCAGCGGCGTACTAGCCTCCTACAAGTTCAATTGATCATGATGTGCCCGTAACCACAACGAGAGGACATGTCATGCGCGCTCGCGTAGGTTTGACGGCCGGAGTGCTGGCGGGACTCTGTCTCGGAGCGACGGGGATGGCCGTGGCCTCAACTCAGGACACGGCCACAGGAGTGATCACTGCGTGTGTGCGGGAAGACGGGATGGTCAGAATCCCCCAGGGGGCCCTGCCGGAGTCGACAGCGCCGCAGTCGGTCGCCACGATAAGGCCCACAGCGACTCCCACCAGCGAAGGCGGCTGCGGGGCCCGTGAACAGGAGATCACCTGGAACCAGTCCGGGCCAGTTGGCCCCGCAGGCCCGCAGGGAGACACCGGCGCCCAGGGATCGCAGGGGGATCGCGGGGCTCCCGGTCTGTCGGAGGTGCAGACGGTGATGGGGCCGGAGGTGTCCATCGCCCCTGGCCGCGGGGATCACGCCCTCGCGGCGTGCCCGTCAGACAAGATCGCCATCGGGGGCCGGTACACGCTGCTTGAGGAGAAGCTAGACCTTTACAGTGATGCCGAGGTCCGGATCTGGAATGCGGGTAACGACACATCCAACAGGTACTGGAGCCTCAGTGTAAGAAACGTGAGCGACGAGGTGGTTCGGGTCCGGGCCTGGGCGACGTGCGCGAAGGTCGGCCAGTAGCCGAGCCGGCAACGACTCGCCCTCACCGGCTGGCGCGAGATGTGCGGCGGTAAGTACGCCATCGTCTTCACCCAGCACAAAGGCGCGGCCTTCATGGAAACCGTCCAGATCGACGATGGGCCGGATCTACCAGGCCGACCGCACCGACTGCCCCTGACGGGATCAGGTACCCCCACCGAGGGTGGAGGCCATCCGGTACGTGGCGTGGGAGTCGAGCTTGCGGCATCCGCGGTTGTCGCTCTGGGCGGTGGCTGGGGAGGCGTGGCCGAGTAGTTCCTGGACCTCGGCCACGCCTCCCCGGCATCGAGAGCGGCGCGACACGGACCGCGCACACGCTGAGCAGCACCACGACCGCGGCGTCGGCCGGATAGCGATCAGCGCGGTCGCCTCCTCCACGGTGCGGGCCCGGGTGGTGCCGACGGTGGAGACCTCGGGCCGGTCGACCGGGTCGGCGCAGGGCGTAGCCGTACAGGCATGACAGGGGCGGGCCACCGTGGCGGGAGCCAGGGGGACACCTGGGCGGCCCAGGCCGGCGCGGGCAGAGCCGGTTCTGACCTGCGGCGTGCCCTTTTCTGGCTTACTTGGTCTGCCCTCTGTACGGCGTACTGATAGATCATCGCGGCGCGCATGTTGTCGTGCCCCATCCGGGCCATCAGGACCTTGAGCCCCGCACCCGACTCGGCGCGAGCATGTTGCCGGTGTGCCGGAGATCATGGAAGTGCAGGCCCGGCATGCCTATCTCCTTGACCACGTCCACCCAGCGCGTGCGGGTGTTGAAGCCGCTCCCACCAAGGCGCGGAACCACCGGTCCTGCGTGCAAGTCGGCCCGGCCATCCATGCCTATCTTCCACAGCGCCCGCTCGGCATCGCCCCTCGTCGTGAAGCCCTCGGGATGGGTTCGCATCTCACCGTGCCGCTGGAAGCGCAGCCGGTAGGCACCGTTCTTGAGCTTGCGGACGTTGCCGACCGGGCGACGGCCTACCCAGTCCGCCAGCTCGAAGACCTGAGCCACGGTCAGCACGGGCCGCTCTTCCGGGTGCTTGTCGCCGGCGCCGCGGATCCGGCACACGGATTGGCCGGAATTCTGATCGTCCTCAGCCGTCATCAACACCGCCCGCAGCAGCCGATACGCCTTGGCCGCCATCGACACCGAGACACCGTTACCAAGGAGGTCGGCCCGCCACTGCCGACTCATCGCTGTGGACAGCTTGCCGAGCCGGACCCCGCCGAGACACGGCGTGATGCGCTTCTTGAGCAACCACAGATAGAGGTCGCCAGTGCGTCGGCTGTTGCCCTTGGCCATCAGGCCGCCCTCCCGGAGCTGCTTCGGAGACGGTGGGCAGTGGATTCAAGGGAGGTCCCTCCCTTCAGGCCTCAGGCCGAGTTGCCGAAAGATCTTGTCCGTGGCAGTCGGTGTGCGCCGGCTACCTGGCCAAGCCCCCCAAGCCCGAGGAGAGCGCCGCGCTCCGCCACTTCAGAGAACTACTCGTGATCTTGTGCCTGCGGGATGGACTGCGTGGCGGAGATGTGTTCGTGCCCGGCTCGCGCCGCTACGCAGGCCGGCCACCCGCCTGTCGGATCTTGGCGCCATCAAACAGGCACGAATTGGATCTGCCGACGGGGCCATTTCGTCACCTAGCGTCATGCCGCTCACATCGATCCACCCCTAGGAGCCGGGTACCGATGTCCTATCCGCCACCGCGATACTTGAACGATCACGGGATCACCAGCGCAACCTTCCGGTCGGCCGACGCGCCACCGGACCTCACGATCGGAGTCAAGTCCCGGGTCGGCTATCTGGCCACCGGGGCGAGCACGGACGGCCAATTCGGTCTCTACCGATGGGACATGGCCGCGATCCCGAACGGCCCCGGCGCCCATTTTCACCGGACCATTTCCGAGTCGTTCTTCGTGCTGGAGGGCACCGTCTCGCTGTACAACGGCGAGCGATGGATGGACGCGACACCGGGCGACTTCCTGTACGTGCCGCCGGGCGGTATCCATGCTTTCAGCAACAATTCCGATGCACCTGCTTCCATGCTGGTGCTGTTCACGCCGGGTGCACCCCGGGAGGCGTACTTCGAGGAACTCGCCGAAATCGTGGCTTCCGGCCGCCAACTCACCGAGGAGGAATGGACTGAGCTGTATGCCAGGCACGATCAGTACGCTGCGCCCTGAATCAGGCCGGAGTGGTAATCCGGACGCCGCTATCGCTGATTAACGCAGGTGCACCGGGGCGAGCAGGTCGTGTCGCCCGGGTGCGTGCGCCGGCGCGTACCGACGGCACGGCGATGGCGGCGGATCACTCCGGCCACGTGGTCCAGGGTGCCACGTGGTCCAGGGTGCGACGTGCCAACGGCAGGGCGGCACGGCAGAACAGCACTCGACGCTCCTGGAGTGGCGTTGTCCTTGATCGACAACCCACCTACCAGGAGCTTCTCTATTTGTGATCAAGACCGCTGACCCGCAACGGGCTCGTGACCTGCCACTTCAGGTGGAAAACGCTCCCTATGCGGGTTCGGTGCCCG
This sequence comes from Microtetraspora glauca, assembly GCA_001570385.1. GTDB lineage: Bacteria > Actinomycetota > Actinomycetes > Streptosporangiales > Streptosporangiaceae > Microtetraspora > Microtetraspora glauca. The sequence continues at coordinate 69,479 of BBYL01000027.1, forward strand.
TATTCACCAGATCGTGCGGGACACGTGCGCACAGGGTGCCCTCTCCGCCGCACCGTCCACATTCGGGAGGCTCGCTCGGCAGGACAACCTCGACGGACCGAGAGGGAGCATTGGATCTGTCATGGCCCGACCAGCGCGTTCGCGCCCAGAAGGACCTTGATGTCCCCCGCGAATGCTCCGTTGTTGAGGTTCACCGTATAGTCGGGCAGCTCGACGAGGCTGATCCTGCGGTTGAGGCGTTCCAGACGGAGACGGACCGGTGTGTCACCGGGATGCACCGTCAAGATGCGTTTGAGTTCGCTGACAAGGTCTTTGCTCACGCGTTCCTCGCGAAGAAAGATCACTACGGGTTCGCGTCCATCTGTCTGGATCCCGGAGATGTCAAGGAACGCGATGTCGGTGGCGTTGAACGAGACGGTGGCATCGTCACCGTCGCCGCGTGAGCGGATCCGCCCGGTGACGGAGACGACCAGGTCGGGCGCGAGGTTGGTCCCGTACAACTGGTAGGTCTGGGGGAAGCACGGGACCTCGATGGACGCGTCGTGGTCCTCGATCTTGAGGATGGCCCACACGTCGCCCTTCTTGGTGACCTTCTTGTCGACGCCGGAGATGATTCCGGCGATGCGGACGTTGCCGAACCCTGCCTGGCCGTCGAGCACCTGGGCGATGGTCAGGTCGCGATTGCGTTCAAGCACGCGTTCCGCTCCGTTGAGCGGATGATCGGAGACGTAGAGTCCGAGCATCTCCCGCTCGAATGACAGTTTGGTCTTCTTGTCCCACTCGCCCTCGGGAACCGCGACCTGGAAGACGCTGTTCATTCCGCCGTCGTCATCGTCGTCGAACGCGCCGAACAGGGAGTCTTGGCCCAATGCCTCTTTCCGCTTGACGTCGATGACGGCGTCGATGGCTTGCTCGTGGATGTGGACCAGGCCACGTCGCGGGTGGCCGAGCCCGTCGAACGCGCCGGCTTTGATGAGTGATTCGATGGTGCGCTTGTTGCAGACGACCTGCGGCACCTTCGTCAGGAAATCATTGAAGTCGGTGTAGGCGCCTTTTGACGTGCGGGTGGTGATGATGCCGTTGATGGCGTTCTCGCCGACGTTCTGAATCGCGCCGAGCCCGAACCTGACATCATCGCCGACGGCGCTGAAACGCAGCCCGGATTCGTTGACGTCGGGCGGGAGGACCTTCAGTTTCATGCGGCGGCATTCCGCGAGGTACAGCGCCATCCGGTCCTTGTTGGTGCCGACCGAGGTGAGCAGGGCCGCCATGTACTCGGCCGGGTAGTTGGCCTTGAGGTAGGCGGTCCAGTAGGAGACGAGACCGTAGCCGGCGGTGTGGGACTTGTTGAACCCGTAGGAGCTGAACGGTTCCAGTACGTCCCAGACGGCTTTGGCGGCTTCCTCGGTGTATCCCTTGTCGACCATTCCGGAGGAGAAGGTGGCCCATTGCTTGTCCATCTCCTCCTTCTTCTTCTTGCCCATGGCCCGGCGCAGGATGTCGGCGCCGCCGAGGGTGTAGCCGGCCAGTTGCTGGGCGATGGCCATGACCTGCTCCTGGTAGACGACCAGGTGGTAGGTGGTGCCCAGGATCGGCTCAAGCGACTCCTTGAGCGAGGGGTGGATCGGTGTGATCTCCTGCTGTCCGGCCTTGCGCAGCGCGTAGTTGGTGTGGGCGTTGGCACCCATCGGACCGGGACGGCCCAGCGCCAGGACCGACGAGATGTCTTCGAATCGGGCCGGGGCGATCAGCTTGGTGAGGTCGCGCATCATCGAGCTGTCGAGCTGGAACACCCCAAGCGTGTCGCCGCGCGCCAGCAACTCGTATGTCTTCTTGTCGTCCAGCGACAGGGAGAGCATGTCCAGGTCGATGCCGCGGTTGTCCTTGACGTTCTGGACGGCGTCACCGATGACGGTCAGGTTGCGCAGGCCGAGGAAGTCCATCTTCAGCGCGCCCATGTTCTCGCTGCTGGGCCCGTCGAAGCCGGTGATGCGGGCGCCGTCGTCGGGCCGCATGAAGATCGGCATCACATCGATCAAGGGCTGGGAGGACAGGATGACACCCGCGGCGTGCACGCCGGTGCCTCGGGTCAGTCCCTCCAGGCCGAGTGCGGTGTCGATGACCTGCTTGACGTCCTGGTCTTCCTCGTACAGCTTGCGAAGTTCGGTCGCCTCGGGGTACCGGGGGTGCTTTTCGTCGAAGATTCCGGTGAGCGGGATCTCCTTGCCCATGACAGCGGGGGGAAACGCTTTGGTGATCTTCTCGCCGACCATGAAGGGGTAGCCGAGGACGCGGGCCGCGTCCTTGACCGCCGCCTTCGACTTGATCGTCATGTAGGTGATGATCAGCGAGACGTTGTCCTCGCCGTATTTCTCGGTGACGTAGCGGATCATGTCACCGCGCCTACGCTCGTCGAAGTCGAGGTCGACGTCGGGCATGGAGATACGTTCGGGGTTCAGGAACCGCTCGAACAGCAGGGAATGCTCGATGGGGTCGAGCTCGGTGATGCCGGTGACGTAGGCCACCATCGATCCGGTGGCCGATCCTCGGCCGGGGCCGATCCAGATGCCGTTGTCGCGGGCGTACTTACAGATGTCGGCGACGACGAGGAAGTAGCCGGGGAACCCCATGCCCTCGATGACGCCGAGCTCGTAGTCGATCCGTTCCATGACATGGGCCGGCACGGGGTCGCCATACCTACGGACCGCGCCACGGTGGGCCTCCTTGCGGAGCCAGCTCATCTCGGTCTCCCCATCGGGGACCGGGAACTTGGCGGCAAGGTCACGGTGGGCGAACACCTCGTCATAGGGCTCGACACGCTCGGCGATCAACAGGGTGTTCTTGCAGCCCTGCGCCCATGTCTCCGAGTTCGGGTCGAGCGCCCACATCTCCTCGGCGGAGCGCACGTAGTAGCCGTTTCCGGAGAACCGGAACCGACTGGGGTCGCTGATCTGGGAGTTGGTGCCGACGCAGAGCAATGCGTCGTGCGCGGTGGACTGGTCCTCGGTGACGTAGTGGGAGTCGTTGGTGACCAGGGGCGGGATGCCGAGCGTCTCGCCGATCCGCAGCAGGTCCTTGCGGACGCCCGTCTCGATCGGGATCCCGCCGTGATCCATGATCTCGAGGAAGTAGTTGTCCCGCCCGAAGATGTCCTGATATTTGGCGGCGTGCTCCAGCGCCTTGTCGTACTGGCCGAGCCGGAGCCGGGTCTGGACCGCGCCGGACGGGCAGCCCGTGGTGGCGACGATCCCTTCGTGGTACTCCGCGAACAGCTCGTCGTCCATGCGGGGGTACTTCTTCATGTGGCCCTGGAGGGAGGCCAGCGAAGAGATCCTGAACAGGTTGCGCAGACCTTGGGCGTTGATCGCCCACATCGTCTTGTGCAGGTAGGTGCCGCTGGCGGACACGTCACCGCCCAGCCCGGTCCGCTCATCCGACTTGCGCTGGTGGGGTTCCCCCCAGAACACCGGCTGCTTGTGGAAGCGGGACTCGGGACTGATGTAGCCCTCGATCCCGATGATCGGCTTCACCCCGGCGGCCTTCATCTTGGCCTGGAACTCGTAGGCGCCGAACATGTTGCCGTGATCGCTCATCGCGATCGCAGGCATCCCCAGTTCAGCCGCTCGCGACGCCAGTTTGCCGATCTTCGCCGCGCCGTCCAGCATCGAGTACTCGGTGTGAACATGCAGGTGAACGAACGAATCAGCCACGGGTGATCTTGGCCTTTCCGGGGTGGGGCGGATGGGGCGCTGGAGGCGACCCAACTCTATCGAGGGAGCCGCAGTGGCCGACCACCCTCGCGGAGAAAGGGAGGGACATGCCGGGGCACGATTGCCGGCAGGCGCAGGTCGCCCCCTCGACGAGCATGAGCAGTCGCCGTCCCAAGACGGGCGGATCCACGGCTCCGACACGGCGCGGGTTCGGCGCCGTCGGGCGGGATGGCGTCGGGAGTTCGGGATTCAGCACTGCCAGAGGAAACGGCCCTCCAGCTCGTCCGCGCTGAGGAACCCGTAACCCACGCCGCCGCCGAAGTTCGCGCAGTCGCAGTCCGATTCGTTGAGCTGGAAGAAGAACGACCAGGCGCCGGGTGGATACTCCTCGGATTGCAGCCACGCAGGTTGCCCCATGATTCGGGACTCCCATGGTTTCAGGCATTCGGGGTCGACCTCGTCGAGATCGACGTGGACATCGCCACGGATCCCGTCTGGACCGGTGAAGCCGGGCAGTATCTGGATGAAGGGCGGGAGACGGCCGGGCTGGACGATGAGCGCGTTCTCGCCCGCTTCCGGATCCCACGATCCTTCGCAATGTTCGCTCATGAACAGGTAGGCCATGCGGGGCTCCCTGCCGGGGAGGCGGAACTGGCCGATGAAGGCCATCGGGCGATCGTGCCGGACGCAGACCGGCCATTGCGGTGCCTCCAGCCAGACGGGATTTCCGCCGAGCTTGGTCACGAACTCGTCGATCGGCTCGGTGGCAGGGCTGAGAGTCATGGCGTACGGGAGGTCGTCGTCCACAGGCGCCTTCCATGGGTCAAGCAGATGGGGGAGTATCCATCGTGCCGAATATGAAGGGCCGGCGGAGCATGTCATGACGAGGGCCGGCCCGCGGAACCTCGATCGGAATTCAGGCGGAGATCCTCCGAGGCAGAGCTCGCCCCGCAGCACGGTACGGGTCGTCAACCGGCGCGGCGTTGTTGGTCTGGGCGGCCGGTGTCGCTGCAGGTCGAACCTCGGAATCGAGTGAGCCTGTAGAGATGTCACCGTTGGGCGAGGGGACCTTTCAGGTCGCTGTCCTGCTGGTGTTGGGTGCCGGGGCCTTCTTGGGAGCGAGGCGGCCGGACCTGGTGCGGATCGGCCACGTGGGATTTTGCGCAGAGCCGGCGTGCTCAGGGTGAGGAACAGTTGCCATGTCCTCATCCTGAGCCAGTCGGGCGTTACCTGCTGTAATTCTTCCCGAGGGCCTTACCGGGGATCGGCTTGCCGATGAGAGCGACGGGGATGAAGAAGCAGATCTGGCTCATCGCCAGGGTGAGCGTCCAGAGCGCCTTGTCGTCATAGTGGGCGGATGCCTTGGCGAACAACTCGTCGGGGACGCGCTCCCCGAACGGGTTCGGGGTGAGGACGGCTTCCACGAGCTCCAGTGCGACCCGTTCGGCGTCGGTGAAGTAGGGGGCGTCCTGCCATGACGCCACCGCGGTGATGCGCTCCTCTGTCTCCCCGGCCTTGCGAAGGAGGCCGGTCTGCCGGACGGTGTGGTACGTGCTGCCGACGATCTGCCCGGCGCGCAGCTGCACCAGGCCGATGGTGGTCTCCGGGATCGCACCGTTCCGGATGGCCTTGGACATGGCTCCGGCGATTGACGCCATCTCGGGGAAGAGCTGGATGGGGTCGGGCAGACGCGACTGGAGGTTGTCCTGCTCCGTCGTCGTGGGCGTGGACATGGCGACGTTTTCCCTTCTCGATCTCAGCGAGGTTCGAGGCGTGCGACCCGGTTGGCCGTCACGATGCGGCCGGCCGCGAGGACGATCACGCGTTTCGACCGAGCTGTCGACGGCTGTTCGCATACTGGCCGGGGTCGGTGAGCTTTCCCGCGTGCTGGATGCTGTCTCAGTAATCCGACGACACAACCGCCGGGAATGTGAGGCGACCCCTTGACCGTCATGCCGCAGCGGCCAGGTGAGTGCGGCGGCCGGTCCAGATCCAGACGAGCTGAAGGACGCTCATGCCGAACATCAGGACGCCCAATGGGACGTGCAGGGTCTTCACATGCGCGATGCCCAGCGCCACCTGCGCCAGCACGAGCCCCAAGAACCCGACCGCGTACAGGATGGGTCGGGGCGAGCCGCCGCCCGGCCGCCACACCAAGATCGCGACGACCAGGTGCGCCAGCGTCACGACGAACGCTGTGTACGCCCCAGCACTGTGCAGCGCCCCACCGTGGGGTGAGGACAACAAAAGCCCCGCGGTGATCGCCTGGACGAAGACGGCCACGGTTTGCAGGGTGATCGCGATACGCAAGAACATGAGGTTGCCTTGCTTCGTCGTCGTGCGCGTGGGCATGGCGAGGGTTTCCCTTCTCAATCTCAGCGGTGTCCGAGGCTGGGGACCCGGTGTCTCAGTAGTCCGACGGCACACCTGCGGGGAATGTGAGGCGACGCGCCGGCCTCACACTTCGGTGCGTCGTCTCGTCGATCTGGTGAGAGCGGATGCACCAGAGGGAAAGTCGGGGATTCGATGACCGTCCCATCCGAGCCGGGACACGGCCGGCTCGATCCGGGCCTGAGCGTGATCATGAGCGAGCGGCGTCAGCTGATCAATCTGGCGTACCGGTTGCTGGGCTCCCTGGCCGATGCCGAGGATGTCGTCCAGGAGACGTACGCCCGCTGGTACGGCATGTCCCGGCTGGAGCAGGAGGCTATCGAATCTCCCGGTGCCTGGTTGACGAAGGTGGCCAGTCGCATCTGCCTGGATCTGCTCGGCTCGGCACGGGTCCGGCGCGAGAGCTATGTGGGCGAGTGGATCCCGGAGCCGCTGCCCGAGCGTACGGAGTGGATCAATGGGCGGGGTGGTGGCATGGTCGACCCGGTCGACCGGGTCACGCTCGATGAGTCGATCAACATGGCGTTTCTGGTCGTGCTCGAGTCGATGACCCCGGCCGAGCGTGTCGCGTTCGTCCTGCACGATGTGTTCCGGTATTCCTTCGCCGAGGTGGCCGAGATCGTCGGCCGTACCCCGGCGGCATGTCGCCAGCTGGCTTCCTCGGCCCGCCGTCGCATCCGCGCGTCGCGGGCTCCCGTGGCTCCGGCCGCCCAGCGGGCCGGTCTCGTCAGGGACTTCAAGCGGGCCTGGGAGGCCAAGGACATCGACGCCCTCATCGGCCTCCTCGACCCCGCCGCCACGATGATCGCCGACGGCGGCGGCCTGGTCAGCGCCGTACTCCGCCCGATCGAAGGCGGCGAGCAGATCGCCCGCTACATCATCGCTATCACCAACCGGGCACCCAACCTGACGATCTTGGAGCGTACGGTCAACGGTCAGCCCGGTCTGGTCGCCCAGCTGGATGGTGTCACCGTGACGGTGGCGGCGTTCGACGTGCCAGGCGACCGGATCAAGCATATTTGGGCGGTACGCAACCCCGAGAAACTCTGGCCGTGGACGGTGGGGCCACAGCGGGTTCCCAAGCAGATCATCGAGCCAGACCGGGGGGAAGCACATCGGGCCTAGGCCTGCTCATAGAGCGGGGCGGCTCCCGTACGGCGGGCGAATCCTTCGATGGACCGGCCCGTGGCCATCACACTCGGCCTCGCCACGTTCGCCGGGCGATCACTGCCCGCGGGCGGCGAGGTGGTCGGGGCGCAATCGCGCCATGGCCCCGTGCGCCGTATCCCCTTCGGACGGTTCCCGTCCGGGCAGCCGCCGGATCACGACGCCGACGAAGCGGTCGTGGCGCACCAGACCGTAGTGCCGGGAGTCCCAGCTGGTCGCACGGTTGTCGCCCAGCACGACGAGAGCTCCGCGCGGCACCACCGTGCCTGCCACTTCGTGGACATCCGGATGCTCCCATTCGACAGGCACCTGGTCACCCGGCACGGCCACGGCCCGCTTGATGAGGAGCGTGCGGTCCCGCTCGGGTACGGGCTCGTCGGTGTGCGGCCCGCCGGAGTAGACGAAGACGACTATCTGTCCCGCGCGGACGCGCTTCGTCCTGCGGACCAGCAGGCGGTCGCCCGGTCGCAACGTCGGTTCCATGCTCGTACCGCGGACGGTCGTGGCCAGGAAGCCGAGGCGGGCCCAGAGCGCCAGCAGGCCGACGGTCAGCAGTATCCCGGCGGCCGGAAGAGCAAGCTTCACAGAGCCTCCTGGTATCCGGCGGCCTGGAGCCGGAAGAGCCTGGCGTAGCTGCCGCCGGCGGCGAGCAGCACGTCGTGCGACCCGTGTTCGGTGATCCGTCCGTCGTCGAGGACGGCGATGTAGTCGGCGTCGCGGACGGCGCTGAGTCGATGAGAGATCAGCAGGCTGGTCCGGTCCTCGCGGTACTCCCGCATGCGGCTATGGATCTCGTGTTCGGCCTCCGGATCCAGGCCGGAACTCGGTTCGTCGAGAATCATCAGATCCCTGTCGTTTCGCACGAAGGCCCGGGCGAGCGCGAGCCGCTGCCATTGACCGCCGGACAGGACGACGCCGGTCGCCGGATCATCCTTGTCGTCCCCGATCACGAAGATGCGGGTGAGCGGCGTGTCGTAACCTCGGGGAAGGGCGGCGAGCGTGTCGTGCAGCCCGGCACGTGCGGCCGCCTCCGCGATGCGTCCCTGGTCGTGCCGTGCGCTCAGGTCGCCGAGGCCGATGTTGTCGCGGGCCGTCATGTCGTAGTTCATGTGGTCCTGGAACACGGCGCTGATCCGCTCGCGCAGCATGGCCGGGGGGATGTCGCGCAGATCCGTTTCATCCCACAAGATCTGACCTCGGGTCGGGTCGTACATCCGGCACAGCAGCTTGACCAGCGTGCTCTTGCCCGCGCCGTTCAGCCCGACGAGTGCGACGGCGCATCCGTGAGGGATGGTCAGGTTCACCCCACGCAGGACCCAGGGATGGTCGTCGCTGTAGCGGAACCACACGTCCCGCAGTTCGATGCCCTGCCGCAGCGTCGGTGCGTGCCCCTGCTCCGTGTGCGGCAGGTCCGGTTCGGCCGTTACGACGGCGATGTAGTGGGCGAAGGCGAGCAGCCTCGCCTGCCAGCCGGTAATCGACGACCTCAGCGTCCCCAGGGCGGACTGCACGCCGCCGACGGCCGCGAGGAACATGGAGACGTCTCCGATGCTCAGCTCGCCGCGCCGTGCCGCGGCGATCGCCCACCACAGGCCGACCCCGGCCACCCCCGCGCTCAGCACCGTCAGTCCGGCCTGGGTACGGAGTTCCCGCAGGTCCATCCGCCGGATCGCCGCGTCCGCCGACAGTCGTTCGCCGATCATCCGGGCGCGCAGGAACGCCCCGATGCCGAAAAGGCGGATCTCCGTGGCCGCGGCCACCCCGGTGAGCAGCTGGATATAGAAGAACTCCCGCCGGTAGTACTTCTCGATGTTCCATTCCGTGCTCGCTCGGCGCCGTGCGAGATACAGCTCGGCGACGAGGGCGGGAAGGGCGGCCAGGAGCACCACGGTGGTCATCACCGGGCTGAGGATGAGCAGGGATGCCACGAAACCGACGAGGGAGAGCACGCCGCCGAGACCGTTACCGATGCCGTCCACCAACTCGGCGATGCGACCGGTGGCCCCCTGGGCCAGCCGGAGGCGATCATGGAATGCCGAATCCTCGAAGGCGCGCAGCCCGACCTGGCGTCCGACCGCCACGAACAGCCGCTCGGTGGCGGCCAGGTTGGCGGCCCGGCCGATGTGGGCCCTGAGGTGACGGAGCATCGCCGGGAGGACGGCGGCTCCCAGTCCGGTGACGGCCAGTCCGAGCGCGAGTTCCGCGACCGCGCCGCCCGGAGTCGTCAACCGGTCGATTACCAGCTTGGTCAGCCACGCGGTCGCGATCGGCGCCGCGGCCGCGACGAAGGTCAGCAGCAGGAGTACCGTCACGTCCACCGATGCCGCCCGCCAGATGAGCGAGAGGGCCTCAGCGATGGAGGCGCGCTGCTCTCGCAGGCTGATGCGCAGATCCCTCTTCGCTACGGCGCTCACCGCCGCCCCTTGCCCGCGGCCATGTCGTACCGGTCCGGGAGGGGCAATTCCTCCATGCGAGTGCCCACGGCGACGATCCTGTGGTCGTCGCCGATCAGATACAGCATGGGGGTCCACGTGTTCTGGAACGCGCGCGCCACCGCTCCGCCGTCGCGGTCGGCCACGACGACCCGGGCGACAGCTGTGAGGGCCCGCACCGCCGCCTCGTCGTCGCCGCCGAACACCGCCAGCACGTTCTCGCGCCCCAGTTTCCGCGCCTGCTCGACGAAACGCGGCAGCAGCCGATGGCAGGGTTCGCAGCCGGAGGAGAAGAAGCCCACCACCCCGGTCAAGGTGGCGGCGGACACCAGTTCGCCGTCAGTGGTGACGGCGGTGAACTCCCCGATGGAAGAGCGCGGTCCCAGCGCGGGCGGCGCCCCCGCTGCGACGCCCGTCTGGACGGCCTGCGCTCTCAGCCGGCGCAGGACCCCGATCACGAGCGACAGGTTCAGCAGGCACAGCACACCGAGCAACACCACGGCGGCGGCAAGGTAGGGCATCAGGAGCTCCTCGCGAACAGGTCGACGACGTCGTCGAAAGAAATGATCAGGATCGCTCCGGCGACACCCGCCGTGGCCGCCACCGCCAGACCGGCCGGAGCCGGAAGGCCCTGTGGCGCGAGCCCGCCGAGGACCGTGCTGATCAACAGCGCGCCGTTACGGACGAGGTGACGGCGACCGACCGGCTCGCTGGACGCGCCGAAGCACCGGCACGGAGCCTGCCGCCCCCGTCGTAGGACGCCGGCGATCGCGGCGGTGAACGCGGTGAGCAGGGCGCACGCGAGCGCGAAGCCGTACGAGGCCGCCCGGGGCACCGCCAGGAGGATCGGGGTCGCCGTCTCCGCAGCGACGACGACCAGGGCCAGCGGCCGGACCAGGCGGGCCCTGACCGGGGCGAGCGTTGGAAGTGATCGGGCGAACCCCCTGAAATCCCGCAGCTTCGACACTGCGGAGGCCGCGAAGACCACAGCGATCAGGGTGGCGCACGCCGCCCTCACGTACTCCATGCCCATGTCACTCCTCGCGGGAAGCCCGGGTGGCGGCATGGCGCCGCCACCCGGTGTCGTCACGGCCGCCGGTCAGCAGGAGCCGACGTAGGTCCACTTGCAGCCGGTCTGCGCACAGCACTCGCGCCACCAGAGGCCCGGGTGGCCGGCCGCGTTGCACACGTCGCGGTAGTCACAGGCGGACGCGGTGGTCCTGGGGACGATCCGATCGATCATCCGGTCGATGAGACGGCTCACGATGCTCTCCTTCGCGTTTCGGACCGAAGTCGCCGATCACGCTTCCGGGCGGTTCGGTCCATACTTCGTCCCCCGTGAACCCGGTTGACACGGGGGTGATCACGGGTTCAGCATCGGCCAGGAAAGTGGCCAAAACCCTGCAGATTTCTTAATCACCTGGTCGACGTGAGAACCGGCAGAGCTCGCGGTTACGGGGGAGAGAACATCGTGGAGTTACGCATGCTGGGCCCGATGGAATTGTGGACGGCAGGCCGGCCGGTGGATCTCGGACCTCCGCGGCAGCGGGCCGTGTGGGCGGCCGTGGCGGTGGACACCCCACGGCCGGTGCCTGCGGAGACCTTGGTCGATCGGGTGTGGGGCGAGGCTCCGCCGGAGCGGGCACGGCACACGCTCCATGTCTACCTGGCCAGGATGCGGCGGGTGCTGGAGCAGGTGAGCGCCGGCGAGGAAGCATCGGCGCAGCTCAGGCGCCGCAGCGGAGGGTACGTGCTGGACGTCGATCCCGACAGCATCGACCTGCATCGTTTCAGGCGCCTCGTCGGACAGGCGCGAAGCGGGAAATGCGCGGAGACGGAGGAGGCCGGGCTGCTGCGGCAGGCTCTGGGCCTGTGGCGGGGCACCCCCCTTTGCGGCATCGAAGGCGACTGGGTGGACCGCGTGCGACAGGCATGGCACCAGCAGCACCTCGACGCGGCGGTGCGCTGGGCGCAGGCGGAACTACGCCTGGGCGAAGCGGTCACGGTCATCGGGCCGCTCGCCGACCTGCTGCTGGAGAACCCCTTGGCGGAGCCGTTGGTCACGGCGCTGATGCGTGCTCTGCACGCCGCCGGACGCATCCCGGAGGCTCTGGACTGCTACGACACGTTTCGGCGACGGCTGGCCGACCAGCTCGGCCTGGACCCGGGAAAGGAACTGCGCGAGCTGCACCGGGCGCTCCTGCGCGGGAACGGAGGGGAGTCCGGACCGGCAGCCACACCGCCGACGGCGGCCGAAACCGGCACGGCTTCACCGGCGACCGCGGACGTACGGACCACGCCACCGGCGCAACTCCCTTTGGACGTGCGCGGGTTCACCGGGCGCGGCACCGAGATCGCCGAACTTGATGAGATCATCGCCCGCGCTGCCGACCAGCCCACCGCGGTCCTGATCGCGACGCTGTCGGGCACGGCGGGCGTGGGAAAGACGGCTCTGGCGGTGCACTGGGCCCACAGGGCCGCCGCACGGTTCCCCGACGGCCAGCTCTACGTCAACCTCCGCGGATTCGCCGCGAACGGGCCGGTGATGACACCGGGCGAGGCACTTGGCGGGTTCCTGCACGCCCTGGCCGTCCCGGCCTCGAGCCTGCCGTCCGACGTGGACACGCAGACGGCGCTGTACCGCAGTTTGCTCGCCCGGCGCCGAATGCTGGTGGTGCTGGACAACGCCCGCGACGCCGAGCAGGTACGACCACTGCTGCCCGGGGCACCCGGCAGCATGGTGCTGGTGACCAGCCGCAACCAGCTCACCAGCCTCGTCGCCGTGGAAGGCGCCCATCCGCTCGCCCTGGCTCCGCCGGCCGCCGGCGAAGCGCGGCAACTGCTGGCGCGGCGCCTGGGCCCCGAGCGCGCCGCCGCCGAACCCGATGCGGTGGACGGGATCATCACCTGGTGCGCACGGCTGCCCCTGGCACTGGCGATCGTGGCCGCCCGAGCCGCCGGACATCCAGCCTCCCCGCTGTCGGTGTTCGCCGACGAACTGCGTGACGAGCGCGGGCGGCTCGACCTCCTCAGCGCAGGGGACGAGGCCGGCGAGGTCCGCGCGGTCTTCTCCTGGTCGTACCGAACGCTGGGGCCTGCCGCGGCACGCATGTTCCGTCTGCTCGGGCTGACCGCGGGCGCCGACATCGCCACGGCGGCCGCGGCGAGCCTCGCCGGGGTCACGTCGGAGACGGCGCGTGGCCTGCTCGCCGAGTTGACCGCGGCGGGCCTGGTCACCGAGCACCGGCCCGGCCGGTTCGCCTCGCACGACCTGCTCCGGGCCTACAGCGCCGAACTCTCCCGGCGGGACGATGCCGCCGAGGGGTACGCGGCGACACACCGGCTACTTGACCACTACCTGCACACCGCCCAGACGGCGGCCATGTCGCTCAACCCTCACCGCGACCCGGTGGTGGTGGCGCAACCCGGGCCGGGAGTGACACGGGGTGAGGTGCCGGATTCCGAGCGGGCGACGCACTGGTTCGCCGCTGAGCACCAGAACCTGCTCGCGGCCGTGCGGCACGCGCACCGATCAGGGTTCGACGTCCACGCCTGGCAACTGGCCTGGACCACGACCGAGTTCCTGGAACGCCGGGGGCACTGGACCGACCGTATGACCGTACAGCGCATAGCGCTGGAGGCCACGAGGCGTCTCGGCGACCGGACCAGCCAGATCAGGGTGCTCCGCGTCCTCGGCACCGCCTGCGCACAGCTCGGCCGCTTCGATGAGGCGCGTGCCCACCTGGGGGAGGCACTGGAACTGGCCACCGGACACGGCGACGACACCGCCCGCGCCAACGTGCACATCAGTCTCGCACTGGCGCTGGAGGGACAGGGCGACTACCGCACGGCGCTGGACCACGCCTCGGAGGCCCTGCTTCTGTTCCGATCGGCAGACCACGTCACCGGGCAGGCGAACGCCCTCAACATGGTCGGCTGGTGTCGCGCCCGTGTGGGGGACTACGCCGAGGCCCTCGCCTCGGGCGAGCAGGCTCTCATCCTGCAGCGGCGGATCGGCTCTCGGTACGGCCAGGCGGGCACGCTGGACAGCCTCGGCTACGCCCATCACCACCTCGGCCGCTTCGACGAAGCGATCGACTGCTTCCAGCAGGCCCTCGCCCTGTTCCAGGAGGTGGGTGCCCGCTCGTTCCAAGCCGCCGCCCTCACCCACCTCGGCGACACATACGCCGCGACGGGTGACATCGCCCAGGCCCGCGACCGCTGGCAGGCAGCCCTGACGATCCTCGACGAACTCAACGACGCGGACGCGGCGGCGCTCCGGAAGCGGATCGTGAAACACTTCGGCAGCGGCGCGACCTGAGTTGATCGCCGTTAGCGGGTGCTCTCTTCTGAGGCGGCGGCGCGAGCCACAGGCTGCAGGCGATGAACGCCCCCTCCTGCTGTTCGGGGAGTCCGTCGATCATCTGGTGCCAACAGCCGCGTATCCCCGTAGGACTGGGTGGGCTCACTGTGGCCGCTGGTGGATGTACAGTTCCCGCCGGTCGGCCTGCTGGACGGCACGCTGGTCGGGTACCGGCAGCTCATAGCGCAGTTCACGGAGATGATCTCCGTGCTGCCGGTCGGCGTTGTAGACGGAGGGAAACTTCCAGATCGCCTTGACGAAGTTGGTCTGCCCACGCAGCAGGTTGCGGCCGATGATCCCCATCGTCTTGGCCGCGCCCGCCACGCCGAGGTGCTTGCGGTTCATCACCGCCTGGGTCTTCACCAGTTCCCGGTAGAACTCGCGCAGGGGAAGCGTCGTCGGGACCACGGCGTGCTGGATGTCGAACAGTCGGTAGTCACGTGAGGTGAGCTTGCGTGATTCGGTGTGCCAGATCTCCGTCCCGGGATAGGGCGTCATGACGGTGAGGTTGACGATCTCGGGTACCGAAAGCGCCCACTGGCGTACGATCTGGAACTGCGAGACATCCCAGGCGGGATCGACGATGAGGTTGATGGCGACGGTGAGCCCCATCGCGCGGGCGAGTTCGAGGGCCTTGACGTTCTGGTCGGGGCTGGTCCGCTTGCGATACAGGTCGAGTCCCTCCTCGTCCAGCGCCTCCATGCCGAGGAACATGTAGTTCAGCCCCAGCCGCCGCCATCGCCGGAACACCTCCGGGTTGCGCAGCAGCACGTCGGCGCGCGTCTCCAGGTAGTACTCCTTCCGCACCTTGCGCTTCTCCAGCTCCGCGGCGATCGCGTCGCCGTGCTCGGGCCTGATGAAGGCGACGTCGTCGACGATGAAGACTCCCGGCTCCCGGATCGAGGCCACGTCCTCCGCGGCCGCCTCCGGCGACAACTTCCGATAGTTGCGGCCGTAGAAGGTCCAGGCGCTGCAGAACGAGCAGTCCCAGGGGCAGCCGCGGGTGAACTCGACGGAAGCGGCGGGGTCGAGTACTCCGATGAAGTACTTGTCTCGGCGCCGGGTCAGGTCCCGCGCCGGTCGCGGCTCGTCCAGGCTGTCCAGGAGGAGCGGCGGTTTACGGGAGAAGCCGTCGGCGGTCACGGCCCCCGGCACCTCGAGAAGCCCTCCGTCGCGAGCGGCGTCCAGCAGCAACGGCGTCCCGACCTCGCCCTCACCTCGCAGGATCGCGTCCAGGGCCCCGTTGGACTGGGCGATGACGTGCGGCGCGATGAACGAGACACTGTGCCCGCCCGCGAACACGAAACAGCGCGGGAACATGCTTTTGACGCGCTGGGCCAGATCGAGCACCTCCGGCACGTTGGGCAGGTAGTTCAGACCGAATCCGACGGCTTCGGGTTCGAAGTCGACCAGTTCCCGACGCAGGTCACAATGGGAGAAGATCTGTAGATCAAGAAGGCGCACCTGGTGGCCCGCCGCGCGGAGCGCGGCCGCCACCCGTTCCAGGCCCAACGGTTCCAACCGAAGGAAGATCTCCGAGTACATCAGGCCGCTGGGGTTGACCAATAGGGTGCGCATCCACACTCCCCGTTCTGCTCCGCCCGGCCCCGACCGCGGCGTAACGGCAGGTCATGGCAGTCTGCTACCCAACCGATTCGTACCGTAATCGAGCGATATGCCCGGCAAGGCGGGTCTCCGCCCCGTGTGACGGCGCGGGCGGCGACCATGGCACTGGCGAATGCGCCGGCGGCTGGGCGATTCGTGAGCTCAACGGGTTTCGACTGCAGGGCGGCGTGTGGCCCCGGCGGCCTCCCTCACGTCCTGCTTCACCCGCGACACCGCTCGCCTGGTGACGACGCCTGTCTCACGCAGCCGTCCCACCCCCGACAGTGTGAGCACGGCGCCCGCGGTTAGGTAGCCGGCGGACAGCACGAGAGCAGCGCGTCGGGGAGACATTACCGATTCGAGCGCGCGGAGCAGCGCGACCGAGCTCGCGTGCGGTGCCAGCAGGCCGAAGACGCCGCCTGCCGCCAGCAGGCCGCCGCCGACACCCGCACGCCGCGTGTCTGCCGCCAATTCAGCGCGAAGCTGCGTGATCTCCTGGCGCACCAGTTCCGCCGCGTCCGCCGCAAGCCGGCTTGCGGCGTCTTCCTCGGCCTGGGACGGGTTGTCCGTCGACCGGGTCCGCGGCCCGCGTGCGGTGGGCGCGCGCGAAGGACCGGTTCCCGGACGAGGTGAAACTGCCGAATGGCCGGTTCGACCGGGACGCATTCAAAGCCTGGTGGACCAGCCAGAGCTGAACTCTCAGCGGTAGCTGTAGAGAGGGGGCGCATCGCTCGCCTCGGGGCGTTGACTGCCGTGCACTCAGGGAGTATCAACAACCATCGTTGATCTAATCCTGGATCGGTCAGCCGCATGAGATACAGGTACGACCGTGGGTAGCGGGAAGCGCCGCCCAAAGTTCAGGCCCCGGCTCAAAGGCAGGCCCAGGCCAGCGCGAGGCGGGCGTGTTCCTCGGTGGAAGCGGGCGACGACGTGGGTCGGCGTCACGGTGATCACGCCGGTCCTGGTCGCCGTCCTCACTGCGATCGCTAGTAAGCCGTTCGGCGACTCCGCCACGCCGCCCCCCTCCGCAGCGTCGACACCCACACCGCCCCCCTCCATAGCGTCGACACCGACACCGCAGCCGACGCCCGCATCAAGCAGCCCATCACCGACCACACCTCCAGTGAAGGTGGTCGTGGCCAGAACGGAGCGCGTGGGCGATGACTGGTCGTGGATCTTCGCTGAGCGCGTCATGTTCAGCAGGGCCGAGTTACGCACCCTCAACAAGAGCGTCAGAGGAGGCAGAGGACAGGAGGAGTGGCTGCGCGCTCGAGGAGCTGTGGACCCTGAGGTGACGACAATCAAGCTGGTCGTACGCGGCGACCGCGACAAGCGTGTGCGGGTAACCGGCATGCGGGCGCTCAGCAAGTGCATGGCACCGCTCACCGGCACCTATATGAGTAACATCACCGCAGGGGAAGACACGCTCATCGGCGTCGGCCTGAACCTCGACCGACCAAACCCGCGCGCTCAAATCATCAAGCTGGACTCGAACGGTCTCCCTGGATGGCCGCTGGAGATGAGGGGGGATTACTTCGCGAAGAAGACCGTCTCCCTGAAGCACGACGAAGAGGCTGTGTTCGAGGTTTGGGCACAGACGCTCAAGCACTACTGCGAGTTCCGCCTAGAGCTGACCGTAGTCGACGGAGACAGGGAAGTGCAGCAAGTCATCGACGACCACGGCCAGCCATTCCGGGTGTCCGCGGACCTGCTCTCAGAAGAGGAGCTAGGCACAACGGTGATCCCCCACGCCTACGACGTGGTCTACTTCGGTGGAATCTTGACGAAGACCGGCAACTGGGCCCGTGTTAAACCCGACCAGCCCGAACCGAATGTGATCGCCCCCTGATGGGAATCGGGCGAGCCGCATCAGGCGCTGGGCTCGCGTGCAGCGGTAGAGCTCGGCAATCCTGACGGCAGACGGTAGGACGTTCGCCCAGATAGATCGGGTCCGGTGGAACCTGACACGATCACCTGGACGCGGGACGGCGCCACCTACACCGCCGTCATCCTCGCAGAGAAGCGGACCCCGAAGCCCGGCCAACGCTTCTGGCACGGCTGGATCCCCGTCGACACCTTCCCTGGCGGGTCGCCTGTCCGACCCGGTTCTCGCCCGGCCGGACGGCATCCCGGACTCCAACCCGAGGCCAGAGCCGGGCGACACCCCGTACCCGACGGCGGCGAAGACCCTCGTCGACGACGTCGCCTCCGGGGTGGCGTCGTACGGGGAGATCGGGCTCGGCGCGACGGCGACCGTGGACCGGGTCGAGTTCGCCAGCGGCGGGCTCGGCATCCGCAAGTCGCTGCCGAGCGAGGACATGGCCGACCGGGAGGAGCTGAGCGCTCGTCGGGTACGCCGTCGACGCGCGGGTGCCGGCGGCGCACCGGCCTCCCGACGGGGACGGCCGGGTCGTGTTCCTCCAGTTCGGGTCGGCGCCGATGGCGATGGACGTCGACGGCCACCACGAGCAGGACATGCAGTTGGCGGCGTTCACCCCGGAAGGGAAACGGATCGGCCTGCTGGACGTGCTCATCTCCAACCACGACCGGACGATCGCCAACTGGCTCGTGGACGGGGAGAAGGTGACAGGCATCGACCACGCGAACTCGGCGTTCGACCCGCCCGTCCCGGGAGGGCTGCCGCAGGTGCGGAAGCTGAGCCTGTTCACCGAGCACTATCTGGACATGCGGGGGGAGTGGAAGAGCAACGACCTCACCGCGGCGGACATCACAGCGACCCGGGAACACCTCGCCGAGGTGCGGCGACGGTTCGAGGAGCTCGGCCGTCTCGACCGGTGGGAGAACGTCAACCCCGGCTCGACAAGCTGGCCGAGCACGCGGAGAAGGGAACATCGTGAAGCACCTGTACTTGAAGAGTCTGAGCGGCAAGAACCACGGCCGCATCGCCCTGAACGACGACGGGACGGTCACCACGGACACGGCCGCCGCCGAGGACGTCTTCTCGTCCTTCGTCATCACCGTAGGCGACACCCGGGCGGAGGCGTTCGCGAAGTTCCTTGGCTGGTCCAACGGGTACGCCGTGGTGGCCGAGGAGCCTTGGCCTATGACCTAAGCACGTCCGGCCGCACATGATCCCGCGTCGTGAAGGATCGCGACCTGATCGACGCGTGGGCGGCCTGCCCCTGCTGCGGGCACGTGATCGGGCTGCACGTCCGCGATGTCGTGGACGCGCAGCGCGCGGTCGCCTTGCATGTGGCGGGTCGGCTGCACGGGTGGCGCATGAGCGCGCTCACTCTGCCCGCCCCCGCCAGCGAGCGGCCGGGCAAGTCGAAGCTCGCGTCGCGGATCCTCAACGACCTGATGGCGTTGCCGCCGGATGTGCGTCGGCCGACGCTCGCGTCCCTCGCGGTGGGGGATCTGGCGCAGATCCTCGCCGCGGCGGAGGACGAACTCGGCACCCGGTACGGGCTGTGGCTCGCAGATCCCGTGGGGTTTGTGGAGCAGGTCATCGGTGGCCTGCCGAGGCCGGCGCGGTGTTCATCAAGGGCCAGTTCAACTTGGGCACGGACGAGGGCCGCCGCGCGTACGAGAACGTCAAGTTCTTCCGCGAGCAGTGCGAGTGGTCGATTGGATACGCCGTCGTCCCCGGCCGCTCCAAGCGCGACAGTAGGGGCATCCGCCACATTTTCGAGTTGGCGTTGTTCGAGTACAGCACCGTGCTGGTGGCGGCGAACCCGCTCGCGATGACGCTGTCGGTGAAGTCACAGCTCTGCGGCGAGGCCAGCGTGGACGTGAACGTCCCGGACGGCGTAACCCCGCAGGACATCGCCGAGGCCGTCGCCCAGGTGCTGGAGCGGAAGGACGGCGGCGCGGACCGGAACAGAGGCAACGCCGAACAGCTCCGCCACTGGTATGTGCGCGGGGCCGTGCTCATCCCCGGCGTGGGATGGACCACGGCGGCCACCGTCTGGGCGATGCCCGACGTCCGGCTGGCGATCAGTGAGAGCGCCGCGACTGGAACCGCGACCGTGCTGGGGTGTCAGCGCGGGAGATTCTCCTACCGCCCCAAGCGAGGGCGGTTCTGCTACGGAACCTTCGTCTACGACGCTACCGGCGAGGCGGTCCAGGTCAGCGCCCACAGGAAAGCGGATCCGGGCGACGTCTACGCCGCCCGGATCACCCCCGAAGGCGACAAGGCCGGGCTGCGGGACGTGAAGGGCGTGCTGGCCCACCTCAGCGACACGTTTGGCGGCCTGCTCATACTGGGACTGGCGCTGATGGTCTTGGTGTACTTCGCACCGGTGAACACGCTGTGGCCGTTCATGTCCACCGCCGGCGCGGTAGCCGTGGTGGGTCTGGTGGGCTCGGTCGCCGGCATCATCGCGTCCAACACCTGACTGGTCGACCGAGTCCGGCTGGCGGGATAGTCCGGCGAGATACCGCAATCTTGTATGTTTCCGCAGATCGCGGTGACCATCTGTACCATGATCCATCTCGCCGCTGATGATTGTCCCGTCGTTCCTCGACCCCGGACATGCGGAACGCCCCTTCGCGGCCGGGCCGCCGGGGGATTCACCGGCGCGTGGCCACGCGGGTTCGGCCAGGTTCACCCGGGTTCAGCCCTGGTCGCCGACCGGTTGATCCTCCTTCTTTTCCTGCTCCGTCTCGGCGTCCGGCTCTCCCTGCCCCACCTCGGCCTCCGGCCCGGCTCCGGCCTGCGCGGCGCGTGCCTGGAGCACCGTGGCCGCCACCACCATCACGATCCCCAGCACCGCGACACCGGCCCCGCAGAGGATGACGACGCTCGCCACCTCGGGCTCCACCGGCGACGAGTTCATGCGTCTCAAGGCATTGGAGAAGAAGCCCAGCAACTCGGCCAGCAACGGGGTCTGTCTCAGGACGATCAGGATGACGGCGAGAACGCCGACGCAGGCGGTGGTCACACCGGCGTTGCGGAGTCTGGCGATCGATCGAGGGGGCATGAGCGTGATCCTACGGAGGCGCCGCGACGGATTCCTCGCCGTGCACCTGGCGTCCGACCCTCCGGAGGGCGGGGCGGCGTTCGCCCTGGGCGCCGTCGTCCCGCGAGCTGGAGGAACTGCTGCGCGAGCAGGAAACCCGCGCCCGGCTCGCCCGGCGGCTCGACGACATCACCGCCGGTCGGGTGACTGTGTGAGGCCGTTCGTCTTGATGAAGCGCAGGAATTGAGCCAGCCCCTTCCCTCCCTGCGCCTTCGGAATCGCCCGGCGGGCGCGCTTGCCGCCCGGGGAGATGTACACGAGCGTCCCGCCGCGCGCGGGCACATCGAACGTGACATAGACGATCTCAGGATCGCCCGGAGCAAAGTCACGGGTGACGGTCGGCTGGTTCACCGGACCGTTCCACGGCGGGATCTCACCGTTCGACGCGAAGAAGGACTCCTCGCCGCCCCGCCACTGGAAGCCAGCCTGCATCATCCGCGGCGGCGTGTGGTCTGGCCCTTCCACCGCCTCCACGCGCACGGCGACGGCGACGAACATGCCGTTGCGGGCAGGCGCCGACCCGCCTTTGTTGTAGACGACGCGTCGCGTGAGTGGTCATGGCATCCCGTGTCCCCAGAGAGGAGCCTTCCAGCCGTTCATGGACCCGTGTGCCCGTCCCGCTCCCGCTTCGCGAGCCCCTGGGCGAGCAGGATGCTCCCGTAGAGAATCAGCCCGACGCCGGCCGCCTCCAGAGCGATCCATCCCCCGGTCCTGATCTCCTCGCCGAAGATCGTGATGCCGTACAGCACGCTCGCCACGGGGTCGCTGATGGTCAGCGCCGGCTGGGCGGCGAGGAGGGTTCCGCTCTGGAGCGCGTTCTGGAGGAGGACGAAGCTGCACAGCCCGGTGGCGACCATCGCGTACGGCTGCCACGAGGTCACGAGCGCCGACGCATCCCGTTGGAAGAGCGAGGTGGTCTGCTTGATGAAGGTCGCGGTGAAGGCGAAGCCGATGCCGGCGGCGGCCCCGAGCACCGCCGCCCGCGGGGCGGCGGCGAGGAGCCGCGCGGCGACGACCAGCGCGGCGACGACCGCGACCGTCACGATGGCGGCCGGCACCTGGGCGGCGGGCGTGACGACGGCGCCCTTCCCCCGTGGCGCGGCCGTGGCGAGGAAGGTCGCGAGCCCCGCCGTCAGCAGGCCCGTGGCCAGCCATGCCCGCGCGTCGAGGCCGCTCCGCGACGCCAGCGCGATCAGGATCATGGTGAAGGGCAGCTCGGTGACGAGGAGAGGCTGCACCAGAGCGAGCTGCCCGGCGGACAGGGCCACCGCCTGGAAGACGAACCCGGCGATGAGCGCGCCCACCCCGGCGAGCCACGCGGGGCGGTGGATCAGGTCCCAGATCAGGACCGGGCTGAGGGCCCGGTGCCGCGGCTCGTCGCGCGCCGCACGCCGCTGCAGGACGGACGCCGCCGCGTTACTGGCCGCGGCGAGCAGCGCGCAGACGACCGCGATCATCGGCCCTCCGCGCCCGGCCGCCCGGCGTCGCTCTTGGCCAGGAACGGCGACCGGCCGAGGATGACGATCCCCACGACGAGCGCGACCAGGCCCGCGACCGCGCCGGCCAGCGCCACCACGTCGACCCGCAGGTGCTCACTGAAGATCACGACGCCCAGCACGATGCCGGTGATCGGCTCGGCCGCGGTGGTGGCGGGCAGCGAGATCCGCAGCGGCGCGGCGTCGAACGCGCTCTGGTTCAGCAGGATGCCGAGCACCGCCACCATGGGAAGCGCGTACGGCGGCCAGCTGGTGGCCAGCGCCTGCGTCCCGTGCTCGAGGGTGAGCAGGGAGCCCCGGGTCAGAGCGTCCTGGAGCCCGTACAGCACGCCCGCGGAGGCGGCCAGCAGCATCGCCCGCGTCTTGAGGCCGGTGTGGAGCGCGACCACGACCAGACCGGCCGTCACCACCAGCACGGCCATCACCGCGATCCAGGTCATCGAGGAGGGGTGTGGCACTCTGCCTCCATGGGGTCGCGCGGACGCGAGAAAGACCGCCACCCCGCCGCTGACCAGCACCGCTCCCAGCCATTCCCCGCGGCCGAGGCGCTCCTGGTAGACCAGGGCGGAGACCGCGAGCGCGAAGATGAGGTTGGTCGCCAGCAGCGGTTCGACCTGGGCCACGCCGGCCCGCTGCAGCGCCAGCGCCCCGAGGATCTGCCCTCCCGCCATCGCCCCGATGCCGAACAGCCACAGGGGCCTGCGCATGAGGTGCAGCAGCAGACGCACATGAAGGATCTCGCCGAGCGGCTCGGCGTACGCGGCGTGCTGCTGGGCCATGAAGCCAACCCCGATGAGGGCCGCCGCCATCAGGCCGAGCAGCACCGTGAGGATCATGTCGCGTGGACGTCGTCAGCGGCGTTTGCTCCGCGCGGGGGCGGCGGCGAAACACGCCGCGGTTCGACTGGGCTCGCCGCGCGCGCCGGACGCGCGGGCGGTCGCCCGGCCCACGCCGGTGCTCGCTCCGGTGACCACCACCACCCGGGACCTTCTCCGCTTCATGTGCGCCACCCCCTGGTCTCGGCCGCTACCCGGGAAGGGTGGCCCCACACGGAGCGGCGGCGGCGATCCCGAAGATCACCCCGCCCAGGGTCTCCAGATCGTCGCTGTATGGGAACTCCCGTTAATGACGATCCACAATGGGCAGTCACTCTCCGTAGCGCGTCCGGTGTTGCCGCCGCCGAACGGGGGCAGTGCTCGGATAGATCACTTTCGCCCGCAGCGCAGCGGGAAGCCCTTATTGCCCTTATCAGTCAGCCGGGGGAACCACATGGTGAATGTCGCGCTTGCGGCGCCGGATCCGATCGAAGCGTGGATTCAGCAAGTCCTACGCCTCACGGGCGCCTGCGCGACCGTGCCCGAGCGAGCGCATGCGCCTCGAAACGCTGTGCCGCCGCGCTGCGATCCTGGGGTCGGGGGCGATGCCCCGCAGTTCCGTGCGTAGCCACCATGGCCATACGCCGAGGGAACCACCCCGGCACCGCTCGGGCACGGGTGAGCATCCGTACGGTCCAGGTCCCACCGGCCTCTTACTCCGTGGCCATGGTCCTTCCGCCGGGGTCGGGGATCAGGTGGGTAGCGGACGGGTTGTGTGCTCGAGGACTTCGAGCACGTGCCGGTAGGGTTGTCCGGTCGCCCGGCTCATGCCGAGTTCGCAGGTGCGGTTGAGCGACACGTGGGCCGCGGCCGGACGCCCCCGCACGTCCCGCGCCTCCGCCGCCGTGGCCGAGGCGGTCAGCTCGGGGTGCAACAGGCCCCGGTCGCCGGCGAAAGCGCAGCACCCCCAGTCATCCGGCCGTACGACCTCCTCCGCGGCGGCGGCGGCCACCCGCAGCAGCGCGGGGTCGATGCCGAGCCGCGCGGAGGAGCAGGTGGGGTGCACGACGAGCGACGGGATCCGCCGGGCCGCGGGCAGCAGCGGCAGGACGGCGGCGTCCACGAACGCGACCGCGTCCACGACCTCCATGCCCTCGGCGGCCAGCAGGTGGGTCAGGCCCTCGGTGCAGGAGGACGCGTCGACCACGACGGGCAGCGCCCCGTTCTCCGTCGCGTGGCGCAGCACGGGAACGACCCGGTCGCGCATGGCCGCGTGGCCCTCGGTGAGCCCCTTGGACTTCCACGGCGTGCCGCAGCACAGGGAGGCGATGCCCTCCGGCACCCGTACGGCGAGGCCCGCGCGGTCGCACAGCGTCAGGAAGGCGTCGCGCACGCCCCCGTCGACCTCCGGGCCGAACATCGTGGAGACGCAGGCCGGGAAGTAGACCGCCGCGGGCGCCTGGGACGGTCGTGCGCGGCGCCGGGTGCCCCCGCGGGGCAGTTCGGGCGACCACTCGGGCACCGTGTCCGCGCCCAGTAGGCCCCGCCCGGCGGCGGTGGCGGCCCGGGGCAGCGCTGGGGGCACCGCGCGAGCGGCGGTCAGGGCGACCGAGGCCGCGCGGGTCGCGCCGTCCCAGTGCCGGGCCGCGCTCCGCCAGGTCCGCTGGGCGGCACGGCCGTGCTGTTCCGCACGCAGCCGCCGCGTCAGGTCGCCGGTGTCGATGAGGACCGGGCAGGCGGTCTGGCACATGCCGTCCACGGCGCAGGTGTCCACGGCGTCGTAGCGGTACTCCTCCTCCAGGCGGCGCAGGAGCTCGGCGTCGCCGCTCTCACGGGCGCGGGTGATCTCCCGGCGCAGCACGATCCGACGCCGGGGCGTGGTGGTGAGGTCCTTGCTGGGGCAGACCGGCTCGCAGTAGCCGCACTCCACGCAGCGGTCCACCTCGGGCTCGACCGTGGGCGTGGACTTCAGGTGGCTGATGTGCACGGACTCGTCCTCGTTGAGGAGGATGCCGGGGTTGAGCAGGCCGCTGGGGTCGATGAGGCGCTTGACCTCGCACATCACGTCGTACAGCTCGTCGCCGTACTGGCGGCGGACGTACGGGGCCATGATGCGGCCGGTGCCGTGCTCGGCCTTGAGCGTGCCGTCCTGGCCGAGAACGAGGTCGACCATGTTCTCGGTGAAGGCCAAGTAGCGGGACAGGTTCTCCGGGCGGTCGAAGTCCTCGTTGAGCAGGAAGTGGATGTTGCCGTCCTTGGCGTGGCCGAAGATGACGCTCCCGGTGTAGCCGTGCCGGTCGAACAGGCCGGTCAGCTCGGTGCAGGTCTCCAGCAGGTGGCCCACGGGGACCGCGACGTCCTCCAGGAGCGCGGTCGTTCCGGACGGGCGGGCACCGGCGACGGTCGTGTACAGGCCCTTGCGGATGTGCCACAGGGCCGTCCGCGTCGCGGCGTCGCCGCTCAGTGCGCCCGGGGTGACGAGCGGCAGGCCGCGCAGCACCGGCCCGGCCCCGGCGACCCGCTCCCCGAGCGCCTCGGCCGTCGGCTCCTGGTGCTCGACCAGCAGCGCCGCGTGGTCGCGTACGGCCAGGCCGCGCAGTTCCGCGGTCGCCTCCGGGTCGCGCTGGGCGACGCGAAGGCTGGTGGCGTCGAGCAGTTCGACGGTGGCGAAGCCCGCCTCGACCAGGGCCGGCAGTGAACCCGTGGCCGCGGCGAGGTCGGGGAACAGCAGCAGTCCGGTGGCGGCGTGGTGGTGCGCCGGGACGGTGCGGAAGGTCGCCTCGGCGACGAAGGCGAGCGTGCCCTCGCTGCCGATGACCAGGTGGGCGAGGATGTCGACCGGGCGGGTGTGGTCGACGAAGGAGTTCACGCCGTAGCCCATCGTGTTCTTGATGGCGTACAGCCGCTCGATGGTCGCCACGGACGCCGAGTCGCCGCGCACGCGGTCGCGCAGCCGGGCCAGCCCGGCGTGGATGTCTGGTTCGAGGGCGCGCAGCCGGTCGTCGGCGTCCGGCACGCCGGTGTCGATCACCGTGCCACTGGGCAGCACGAGCAGCGCGGACTCGAGCGTCCGGTACGTGTTGAGTTCGGTGCCGCAGGCCATGCCGCTGGAGTTGTTGGCGACGACGCCGCCGATCGTGCAGGCGGACTCGCTGGCCGGGTCGGGCCCGAGCTTGCGTCCGTACCGGGCGAGCCTGGTGTTGACGGCGCGCACGGTCGCGCCGGGTTGCACCCGGACCCGCGCGCCGTCGTCGAGGACCTCGATCCCACGGAAGTGGCGCCTGGTGTCGACCAGCACACCGTCGGCGGTGGCCTGGCCGGACAAGCTGGTGCCGCCGGAGCGGAACGTCAGCGGCACGCCCCCCGCGGCGCCGACCCGCAGCAGCGCGGCCACCTGCGCCGGGTCCCGCGGGGTCACCACTGCCCGGGGGACGAGCAGATAGTGCGAGGCGTCATGGGCGAACGACAGCCGGTCGGAGGCGCGGGCCGCGACCGCGCCCGGCGCGGCCTCCTCCAGCGCGGCCAGCAGCCCGGCATCGGGTGACAGCAGGTCGTCGTCGCGGCGCCGGTTCGGGACATGCCGTACGCGCCGGTCAGTGCGACTCACGGCTCACCCCCGAGTCGCTGGAGCGAATGAGGAAGTCCAGGTCGGAGCCACCGCGACGCGTCCATGCCCGGTGGATGTAGGGGTTACGGTCCTGGCCCGCACACCACTGGGCGCTACGGAGCTGCACAGAAGATCGCCTTCCAATAATTGATACGTTAGTCTATCTTTTGGAACGCGATGAAGGATACGCGGCCGCCGAATCACGCGACAGCCCCAGAAGACAGCGGCACGGGGCGGGCCGACGACAACCGTCTCGTCGGGTCGGACCGGGTCCTCGCGGTTCTCAAGGAACTGGCCCGCCACCCGGACGGCATCGGGCTGGAGGAATTGACCCGGGTCATCGACAGCCCCAAGCCGACCGTGCACCGGGCGCTCGGCGCGCTGCGCCGAGCCGGTCTGGCCGACCAGGACGTACGCGGTCGCTACATGCTCGGCGACGAGTTCCTCCGGATGGCCTTCGCCCACCACGAGGCCCGCCCCGAGCACGTACGCATCCGCCCGGTGCTCGAGACGCTGGCCGCCCGGTTCGGCGAGACCGCGCACTACGCGGTGCTCGACGGCCGCGAGGTGGTCTACCGCGCCAAGGTCGACCCGCCCAGCGGCGCCGTCCGGCTGGCCTCCACGATCGGCGGCCGCGCCCCCGCGCACGCCACTGCCGTCGGGAAGCTGCTGCTGGCCCACCGACTGGACACGCGGGAGGCGGTCGAGCAGTGGATCGCCGACGCGCCGCTGGCGCGTCGGACAGCTCGGACCGTGTACATGGTCGATGGCCTGCACCGCGAGCTTGAGGCCACCCGCGAGCGCGGTTACGGCGTCGACGACCAGGAGAACGAGGTCGGGATCAACTGCCTCGCCCTACCGGTGTACGTCACCTCGCGGATCATCCCCTCGGGCGCGGTGAGCATCAGCGCCCTGACGTTCCGGACGCCGATGAAAGCGCTGGTCGACGCGGTGGACGATATCCGCCGCGCGCTCGGACACCTCGGCGAGTCCGGGCGATGAGCACTCCCACCGCACTTGGCCGGGCCGCCGCGTCTCGATGAAGGGGTGGAGAGGACGCCCCCATTTCTGCTATCAGCGACGCCG
Source organism: Microtetraspora glauca (assembly GCA_001570385.1). Lineage (GTDB taxonomy): Bacteria > Actinomycetota > Actinomycetes > Streptosporangiales > Streptosporangiaceae > Microtetraspora > Microtetraspora glauca. The sequence continues at coordinate 97,133 of BBYL01000027.1, forward strand.
TACCCCTATCGAGGAGCACCATGAGCGTGACCGATGACCTGCGCCGACACCCGGTGACCTCGCCCGACGTCGTCGCCGTGGGAGAGGCGATGCTGCTGTTGCAACCACCCGCGGGCGACGCACTGGGCTCGGCGGATCACCTGGAGGTCCACATCGCGGGGGCCGAACTGAACGTCTGCGCCGCGGTGGCGAGGCTGGGCCTGCGCGCTTCGTTCGCCTCTCGCGTCGGCGACGACCCGTTCGGGCTCCGCGTGGTCGCCGAGGCCCGCGCCCTGGGTGTGGCCGCCGATCTGGTCGAGGTCGATCCGGAGCGTCCCACCGGGGTGTACTTCAAGGACGTCCGCCCGGACGGCCGACGGCGCGTCCACTACTACCGGCGCGGCTCCGCCGCCGCGGCCCTCGGGGGTGACGACGCCGCCCGGGTCCTGGCGTGCCGCCCCCGCGCCGTCGCCTTCACCGGCATCACCGCCGCGCTGGGGCAGGGACCCCTGGATCTCGTCCGCTCCCTGATCGACGGCGCCCACCGGGCCGGAACGATGGTCGTCCTGGACCCGAACTTCCGGCCCAACCTCGCCCCGACCGAACGCATCGCCGACGTCCTGCGCCCGATGCTCGACCGCGTCGGCCTCCTCGCCCTCGGACAGGACGAATCCGCCGACCTGCTCGGCGCCACACACCCCGAGGACGTCTTCGCCGCGGCACACGCAGCCGGCGTCAACGAGGTCCTGCTCAAGGGTGGCCCCGACGGGGTCTGGTACGCCGGCCCCGACGGCGCCCCCCGCCACATGCCGAGCGCCGCCGCCACCGTCCTCGACCCCGTGGGCGCGGGTGACGCCATGCTCGGCGGCTACCTGGCAGCCCGCCTCAGCGGCGCACCCCCCGAGGCGGCCGCCCGGATCGGCACCCACCTGGCCGCCGCCATCGTCGCGACGTACGGTGACAACGCGGGCCTCCCCCCGGAGGCCGAAGCCCGCGCCCTCCTGGCCACCGCTCTCCGAGCGGAGAGCCCGGCGGCTTCCGGAACGCCGGGACTCCCTTAACGCCTTGCTGGTAGTTGACGTTCGTCTCGCGGTGCGATGCGGGCGTCCCCCGGGCAACTCGTACCTGTCCGGCAGCGGGTGAGCCCTTCGCGTCCGGTTCGGGTCGCCACGTCCCCGGACCAGCGGAGCTTTCACAGCCGTCCGCCTCGCGGCCGGCGCAGCTCGCCGGGCTGCCGGTAGACGTTGAATGGCAAATCGGGGACACTTGTTCTCCCCTATGCGGAGGGTCGATAGATGGTTGGGACATATCTTTATCTGCTGGTGGCCTGGGCCGTTCCGGCAGTGGTTTTGTTCTTTCTCATCTACTGGGCGGTTCGGCTGGCGATCAGGCATGAGGCGCGACGGAATTCAAGTCTGCATGTGCGTGTGACGGCGGAGCGCGCGGCTCAGCGTCGTGAATGGGCGGAGCGCGAGGCTCGACGGAATGCGGAAGCGCACGACGAACTGTAGTCGGGTGGTCTCGCCGGGCAGAGGGGGCCGCGAGGCGGTGCGGAGCGCCGCCCTTGATCCCGATGAGCCAATTACGCGGCACATATGCTGCGGACGATCGGATCCGTCGCAAGAGTGGGGGACTGTGGCAAATGAGGGAGCATCCCATGCTCGTCGCCTCGGGGCGGGTGCTCGCCTTGGTGTGATTCTGGCGGTGGCGTCTTCGGTGAACTACCTTGCATGGCTGGGGTGGGACCGGGAAAAGGATGTCGATAAGTTCCGCACTCCGGGTGATTAAGACGCGCCGGGCGGTTATTCAGCGCACGTGGAACTCAGCCGGCAGCGAGCAGGGTGGCGCGGATGCCGTTCACACCAGTGCCCGGCTAACGCGTAGCCGGGCACTGGGTGCGGGGTAGACACCGGGACGGGGCCCATCGCCCAGCCCGTCCAGTCGGTCGGCGACGAATCGGCCCCGCCACCTGGTCACCGTCCCCGTGCCATGCCCAACCGAGCCGCGACCGCGAGCCTCACAAGTAGCTCACTAGCCCAGGTCGTCCCACTCCTGGAGGAGGTGGGCCGTGGCCGCCGCAGGGGCCGTGAACGACCAGCGGCCCGGCGGCAGGTTCAGGGCGCAGCCCCCGTCGGCCAGCCTGGTGGTCGGCAGTTGCTCGCTGAGACCCATGAGGAAGGTGCCGTTGACGGTCATCCCGTCCCACGCGCCGCGCACGGGCAGCACCGCGCGGGCGGTCACGCCCTCCGGGACGGCGAACGTGAACTGGACCCCGTCGGGTCCGGCCCGCCAGCCCGACTCGACGGTCCCCGACGCGCTCTCGTAGCGGGCGTGCGCCTGACGCAGCAGCGGGACGGGGCCGGGACGCAGCAGCAGCTCGCCGAAGCCGCCACCCGTCCCGCGCGGGTCGTCGCCCAGGCCCGCCACGTGCCGGAACAGCCAGTCGCCCACGCAGCCGTAGGCGTAGTGGTTGAAGGAGTTCATGGCCGGCGTCTGCAGGCCGTGCCGGTGGTGCCAGGCGTCCCAGCGCTCCCACATGGTGGTCGCCCCGGCGCGGAGCTGGTAGCGCCAGGACGGATAGCCCTCTTGGTTGAAGATCCGGCACGCCAGGTCGTGGTGGCCGGTCTCCGACAGCACGGGCAGCAGCAGGGGGGTGCCGACGAAGCCCGTCATGAGCCGGTGTCCGTCGGCGCGGACCAGCTCGGCCAGCGCCTGCGCCGACGCGGCCCGGTCCTCGGGCGGGACCAGGTCCCAGGCGAGGGCGACGGCGTAGCCGGTCTGCGTCTCGGTGTGCAGCCTCGGCCCGCTGAGGAAGGCCCGCTGGAAGGCGCCCGACACGCGGGTGAACGCCTCGCCGTACTCCGGCGCGTGCGGCTCGCCGAGCACGTCGGCCACGTGTGCGACCAGGCGGAGGCTGCGGGCGAGGGCGGCGGTGGCGATGAGGCTCTTGGGCGTCTCGACCGTGCCGGGGGCCAGCCAGTCGCCCAGGGCCCTGCCCGGTCTGATGCCGTCCTCGGCCTGGGCCAGGCAGTAGTCGGCCCACCGCCGCATCGGGTCGTACGCGCGGCGCAGCGTGCGGTCGTCGCCGTAGCGCCGCCACAGCAGCCACGGCACCTCGACCAGCGCGTCGGACCACACGGGGGAGTCGTATCCGTACTCGGGCAGGACCGGCGCGACATGCGGGACCGCGCCGTCGGCCCGCTGCCCGTCGATCAGCGTCGTCACCCAGCCGGACAGGAACGCCTGCGTGTGCCGCAGGAAGCTGAGCGTCGAGCCGAACACCGAGATGTCGGCCGTCCAGCCGGTCCGCTCGTCGCGCTGCGGGCAGTCGGTCGGCACGCTCACCAGGTTGCCGTCCGCCGACGCGCCGATGTTGGCGACGAGTTGCCGTACGGCGGGATCGCTCACGGTCAGCGAGCCGGTGACGGCGAGCGCGGAGGACAGCAGCACCGCCTCCAGGTCGTCCGGGGTCAGCGTGCCCGGCCAGCCGGTGACCTCCGCGTACCGGAACCCGTGCAGGGTGAACGCGGGCTCCACGACGTGCGAGCCGGGGCCGAGGACGAACTCGTCACGCTGGTCCGCGGTGCGCAGGTTGTCGGTGTAGAGCCGCCCGGTCGCGGTCAGCTCCTCCCCGTGCCGCACCACGATCCGTACGGGGCCCGGCGCGTCGACGCGCAGCCGTACGCGCCCGACGACGTTCCGCCCGAAGTCGGCCACCTGGACGCCCGGCGCGGGTTCGGTCACGGACACGGCGGGCACCGTGCCGATCACCCGCACCGGGGGAGCGGGGTCGGCCTCCACCAGGATCTCCGAGGCGGCCGTCGTCTCGGCGGGTCCGACCTGCCGGGAGGGGGCCTGGACGGTCTCGCCCATCACCAGGTCGGCGCGCGGGCGGCCGAGATCCCGCCGGGTCCAGGCCGCGTCCGTGGCGAACACGCGGCGGACCCCGTCGTCGTCCCGCACGAGCACCTGGGCGCTGGCGGCGGGCCGGTCGCCGTAGCGGCGCGGGCCTCCGCCGGCGACGTGACCCGCGTACCAGCCGGGAGCGAGCCACAGCTCCAGCTCGTTCTCGCCGGGTACGAGCAGCTCCGTGAGCTCCAGCAGCCGATAGCGCGTCCGGTGGCCGTAGTCGGTCCAGCCGGGGGCCAGTTCCTCCTCGCCCAGCCGTACCCCGTTGAGCAGCGCCCGGTAGACGCCCAGCGCGGTGGCGGCCAGCCAGGCGCGCCCGGGAGCGGGACGCCACGTGAACGACCCGCGCAGGCTCACCGCCGCCCGAGGGTCGCCCGCCAGCCAGGGGGCGTCCCACCCACCGCGCGCCCGCAGGCCCGTGGTGAACGCGCCGGTCGCGTGTCCTTCCACACTCCACGTGTACGGCGTCAGCGGCGCCAGCCACTCATCCGGCACGTCCGCGTAGTGCGATCCGGCAGGCACGGGCGACCGCCCCACCTCGCGCCCGTCCGAGGACACCACCAGGGTGGCCTCCCTGAGCAGCCGGGCGTTCCACGACAGCCGGGGCGACGGTTCGTCCACGCCCACCGGATCCGCCAGACCGCACGTCAGGCCCGCCCGTGAACCGGGCGGGGCCGAACGGATGAACGGCGCCTGCGCGCCTGAGACCTGCACTCCGAGCACCCCCGAATCCCGGTTCACGCATCGAGCCCGGTGGTGAAGGCGTTGTGCAGACCGTCGACGTCGACGCCGGACAGGCTCGGCGCCATCACGTTGATCAGCAGCACGAAGCACGCGTCCTGCTCCGGGTACATCCACCACTGGCACCCCGAGGCGCCGCCGTGCCCGTACAGGCGCCGGTCGAGCAGCCCGGGAGCCGAGTGGCGCAGGTTCCAGGTGAGGCCCCAGTCCTGCCCGGCGTTGACCGGGTCGGGCTGCAGCTTGACCAGACCCGTCGTCTGCGGGGTGGTCATGGCGGCCAGGGTGGTCGGGTGGATCAGCTCGCGGTCGCCGCGCAGCAGCGCCCCGCCCAGCGCCAGGAGGTCCTCGGCGCGGGAGAACAGCGCCCCTGCCGGGTGGCGGAGCCGTATGAACTTGTCGAAGTCGAAGCCAGGCCCGAGCAGTTCGATGCCGTGGACCTCGGCCGCGTCGCACGCCGGGTCGAACGTGATCCGCCCGCCGCCGGGCACCAGCGTGTTCAGGTCGGAGTCGATCACGTCGGCCACGTCGCGGCCCGTGACGTCGCGGACCATCTCCGCGATACCGGCGAAGGCCAGGTTGGAGTACTGGCTGAGCGTGCCCGCCTCGAACATCGACGGCGCGGTGACGAGGTGCTCCAGCAGGTCGTCGGGCGTGAGCGTCTGCTCGGCGATGCCGCTGGTGTGGGTGAGCAGGTGCCAGAGCGTCACGTCCGGCCGCGCGAAGTTCGGCAGTACGTCCCGCAGCGGGCGGCGCAGCGACAGCAACCCGCGCTCGACCTGGCGCAGGGCGGCCAGCCCCATCAGCGGCTTGGTCACCGAGAACAGCGCGAAGTGGTCCTCTGTCCTGGTCGCGCGGCCGTCGTGCTCGCCGAATGCCTCCAGCACCTGGATCCCGTCGGAGGTGGCGGCGCCGAACACCGCGCACGGCAGCCGCCCCTCCTTGATCTCGCGCCTGACCCAGTCGAGCGCGATGCCGTGAGTGGTCATCCCTTTAATGCACCTTCCGTAAGACCGGCCAGGACGCGCTTCTGCGCGACGACGTACACCGCCACGAGGGGCAGCGTGGTGAGCAGGACGTGGGCGAAGACGAGGTTCCAGTTCAGGCTCTGCAAGGTGCCGGAGGCGAACTGGAACAGGCTCAGCGGCAGCGTGGCGTTCGCGCTGCCCTGGAGCAGGAAGAGGGCGAAGAAGAAGTCGTTCCAGACGTTGATGATCAGGACCACGCTGCCGACGAACAGCACCGGCCGCAGCAGGGGCAGCAGGATGCGGACGAAGACCTGCGGGCGGGAGGCGCCGTCGATGGCGGCGGCGTCCTCCAGGTCGCGGGGGAACGCCCGGACGAATCCGGTCGCCAGGAAGATCACGATGCCCAGGCGGCAGCCGGTCATCGTGAGCACGTAGCCGAGCGAGCCGCCGTCCAGCGACAGGGCGCGCAGCAGGTAGACGGTCGGGATGATCGACGGCGGTAGCAGGATCGACAGCCCCATCACGAAGTAGGCCGCCTGCAACCACCGCGACCGGCTGCGCCCGAACGCCCACGCCGCCGCCGCGCCGAGGAACACCACGGCCACCACGATCGGCACGGTCACCTTGAGGCTGTTGACCAGCCCCATCAGGTAGCCGCCCCGGTCGAGCACGATGCCGTAGTTCTCGGCGATCGCCCACGTCCTGGGCAGGCCGAGGCCCAGCTCGGCTGCCTCGCCCGCGGGTTTGAACGAGTTGACGACCACGAGCCAGATGGGCACGAGCACCCACGGGATCGCGAAGAGTGTCAGCGCCGTGTACTTGAGGACCGCTCTCATCCCGTCACCTCTCTGCGCCGCAGCCACCACACGAGAGGCACGGCGGTGGCGATCACCAACAGCGTCACGGTGAAGCCCAGCGCGCTGGCGGAGCCGAAGAAGCCCTGCCCCCACTGCTGGCGCATCACCACGTTCAGGGCCCGCGTGTGGTCGCCGGGCCCGCCGCCGGTGGTGGCGGCGATCACGTCGTACGCGCTGAGCGCGCCCACCAGCGTGACCGCCACGTTGAAGGTCAGCGCCGGGGCGAGCAGCGGGAACACCACCCGCCGGAACCGGGTCCACGGCCCGGCCCCGTCGACCTTCGCCGACTCCAGCAGCGACTTCGGGATGGAGTTGAGGCCCGCGATGTAGACGAGGGTGATCAGCCCGCTCCACTTCCACGCGTCGATGAACGCGACCACCACCAGCGCGGTGGACGGTTCGCCCAGCCACGCCCACTCGACGCCGAGGAAGGAGTTGATCGCCCCGTCGGGGGCGAGCAGCCCGCGCCAGATGTATCCGGCGGCCAGTGGCGAGATGAGCGTCGGCAGGAAGAACGCCGAGCGGAAGACGGTGTTGATCCCGCTGGTCCGCTGGAGGGCCAGGGCCAGCGAGAGGCTGACCGTGTTCTGGATCGCCATGCACAGGATCGCGTACAGCACGGTCACGGTGACCGCGTTGGCCAGCAGGTCCTGGTCGATCAGCGTGCGGACGTTCTCCAGCCCGTTCCAGGTGATCTCGGCTCGGAAGCTCGTCCAGGAGGAGAACGCGAACCGGACGTTGAGCAGGAACGGGGCGACGAAGAAGACCGTGACCAGCACGATCGCGGGCAGTGCCCACGGCAGCCAGGCCGCCCTGTTCCGCATCACCATCCGGGCAGCCCTGCCGCCTTGGCCGCCTGCTCGACCTGGCCCTGTAGCTGGGTCGCCGCCTTCTGCGGATCCTTCTGCCCGGCGATCAGCTCGGACATGAGCTGGGCCAGCCCGCCCATGCCGGGGATGTCGGAGTTGAAGGCGATGACCGCGCCGGTGTCGTACGCCTTCTTGACGTCCTGCAGCACGGACGAGACGCCCTGCGGGTTGGGCACGTCCTTGAACACGGGGAAGGTCTTGGACGCGGTGACGTACTCGGCGTAGGCCGGGCCGGTCATGAAGCGCACGAAGTCGAGCGACGCCTTCTCCCGCGCCGCGTCACCGGTCTTGGGCAGGTAGAACGTGCCGATCGGGCCGGGCGCGTAGGTCGCGAGCGGCTTGTCGCTCGACAGGCCGACGAAGCCGACGGACTCGTCGACGGTCTTCTGGTCGCCGCCCGCGGCCGCGAGGAGGGCCGGGAGCATGTCGGAGTGCTGGGCGACCATGGCGGCCTTGCCGGTCACGAGGGCCTTCATGGAGTCCTCGAACTTGGCGGTGACGATGTCCTTGTTGAAGCAGCCGTCGGCCTTCAGCTTGGCGTAGGCGGTCAGGCCGGCGACGAAGGGCGAGCCCGCGTCGGCCAGCGTGCTGCTGTGGCCCGCGATGGCCTTGCCGTACGCGTTGGACTGGTTGGCGCCTGCCAGGTAGAGGATGGGCAGGATCTGCACCGGCCAGATCGACCCGCCCGACTCGAAGACCGGCGTGACCCCGGCGGCCTTGAGCGTGGGGCAGGCGGCGGCGAGCTCGGCGAAGTTCGTGGGCGGGGTCAGCCCGGCCGCGGTGAAGACCTTCTTGTTGTAGTAGAGGCCGAAGACCTGGGGGAAGCCGGTGATGGCGGCGTAGACCTTGCCGTTGACGGACCCGGCGGACTGGTAGAGGTCGCCGGACCTGGCGATGTACGCCTCGCCGGTCAGGTCGCGCAGGTTCTCGGCCGGGTTGAGGGCGAGCAGGCCGCTCGTCGTCGCGTGGTACTCCAGGATGTCCGGGCGGTCGCCGGTGGCCCACTTGGTCTGGGTGGTGTCCTCGAAGCCGTCGGACGGGATCGACACGAGCTCGATCTTGTGGCCGGACTGCTTCTCGAACTTCTTGTACATCTCCAGCAGCGGCGCCGGGTCCGCGCTGTTGTGCCACAGGGTCAGCTTCACCTGACCGGTCCCCTCCGGGGCGGACGACCCGCAGCCGGAGAGAGACAGGGCGAGGGCGGCCCCGATCGCCGCGCCGAGCAGACGAGATGGTGCTCTCACGCCCGTGCTCCTGTTCATGTTGGGGAGTATTATGTAGAACGTTCTCCATTGTTAGGGCACGAGAGAATCGCCCGTCAAGAGGTAGACCTAAGTAGCGGTGACGGGCTAGCCTCACGTTTCAGAAAAGTGTGTAGTTCGTTCTACGAAAGCTCTATGAAGGACGGCGTGTGACGAGCGGACGGGTGACGATCGCCGATGTGGCCAGGCGAGCCGGGGTTTCCACGGCCGCCGTGTCCAAGGTGGTCCGCGGGGCCTACGGCGTGAGCGCGGAGATGCAGGCCAAGGTGACGCAGGCCATCGACGAGCTGGGCTACCGCCCGCACGCCGCGGCCCGCGCCCTGCGCGGACGCACCTACACCCTCGGCGTCATGCTCTCGGACACCCGCAACCCGTTCTTCCCCGACATCATCGAGGGCGTCACCGGCCGGCTGGCCGACACCGAGTACCAGGTGCTGCTCGGACCCGGCGGGATAGAGCCCAAGACGCAGGCCAGGATGACCGACGCCATGATCGACCGGAGCATGGACGGGCTCATCCTGATCTCGCCGGTCATGACGGACGCCGAACTCGCCGCCATCGCGACGGCCACCCCGGTCGTCGTGGTGGGCAGGCACGGCGGCGCCGCGGCCTACGACGCGGTCGTCGACGACGACGTGATGGGGGCGGGGCTCGTGGTCGACCACCTGGTCGGGCTCGGGCACACCCGGATCGCGCACATCACCCACCTGGAGCGGGCCCGCGCCCAGGGACTGCCGCACACGGTGCGCGCCGAAGGCTACCGCCAGGCGATGCGCGCCCACGGACTCGCCGACGACGTGCTGGCCACCTCCTTCACCGAGGAGGGCGGCTTCGAGGGCGCGCGGGAACTGCTCGCGCGCGACGACCGGCCCACCGCGATCTTCGCCGGGGCCGACATCGCGGCGCTCGGCGTGCTGCGCGCCGCCGACGAGGCGGGCCTGTCGGTGCCGGAGGACCTCTCCGTCGCCGGATACGACAACATCGGCATCGCCTCGCTCAACCGCATCTCGCTCACCAGCGTCGACCAGGACGGGCACGTGATCGGGGCGACCGCCGCGCGCCTGCTCGTCGAACGCATCGAGGGACGCACGCGTTCGGTGACGTCGTCGGTGTCGCCCACGCTGATCGTCCGCGGAACCACAGGACCGCCTCGCCCCTGAGAACCAGCCGCATGTCGGGGGACTGTCGCGGACCACGTATTAAAACGATTCGATGGAAGGACCCCCCACGTGAGACGACTCGCTCTCCTCGCCCTTCTCCTCCCGCTGGTCGCGCCCGCGCAACCGGCCTTCGCCCAGGCGGCCGCTCTGGCCTGCCCGGTCAGGGTCGACCCCGCCGCGTTCGCCTCCGAGGCCCGCCTGAGCACCCTGGCCGAGCAGCAGGAGGCGTTCGGCCCCAGGCCGACCGGCTCCACCGCGCACGCCGACTACGTCGACTGGCTGGAGGACGAGATGGCGGCCATCCCCGGCCTCCAGTTCTCCTCCCTGCCCTACGCCATCGACCGCTGGGACAGCCTCGGTACCGGCCTGACCGTCGGCGGTACGGCCGTGCAGGTCGCGGCCCCCGTGCCGTTCTCCTCCTCCACCGGCGCGGGCGGCGTCTCGGCGCCGCTCGTCCACCTCGCCGCGGGGACGAACATCACCGCGGCCAACGCCGCCGGGAAGATCGTCGTCAGGGACCTGCCGTGGACCAGCCTGCCCAACCTGCTGTTCTATCCGCTCGGTGGCCTCGGCTACTCCATGTACGACCCGGGCCTCACGATCAACCTGCTCGGCTCGGAGTCGATGGAGGCCCCGGCCGCGGCCGACGCCGACCTCAAGGCGGCCGCCGCCGCGGGCGCGGTGGGCGTGATCGAGGTCAGCCAGCTCCCGCACGCGCAGATCCAGGGCATGTACGCGCCCTACGAGGGCCTGCCGTACGGCGTGCCGGGCGCGTACGTCGGCGCCGACCAGGGCAAGCAGATCAAGGACGCGCTGGCCGCCGGGCAGCCGGTCCAGGCCACGCTGACCGTGAACGCCGCCTGGACGCCGACGACGACCCGCACCCTGCTCGCGACGCTTCCCGGCGGGAGCGCCCAGAAGATCGTCGTGGAGAGCCACACCGACGGCATGAGCCCGGTGTGGGACAACGGGCCGCTCACCATGATCGAGATGGCCCGCTACCTGTCGTCGCTACCGGTGGAGTGCCGTCCGCGCACCGTGCAGTTCGCGTTCGTGACCGGCCACCTCTACCAGCACCTGACCGGCCCCAGCGTCCGCGAGGGCGGCGCGGGTCAGCTCGCCGCCCAGCTCGACGCCGAGTACGACCAGGGCGGGGTCTCCTCCGTCGTCGTGCTCGAGCACCTCGGCGCCAAGCGCTACGACGCGGTCGCCCGGCCGAACGGCCTGCCAGGCAAGCAGCTCGTCGCCAACTCCACCCTCACCGAACTGCTGATGGTCCCCGTCAGCGAGAGCACGCCGCTGCGCGAACTGGTCAAGGGCCACATCCAGTACTGGGACGTGAAGCGCACCGCGATCCTCAAGGGCCTGTCGGCGGCCGACCTCGCCACGGTGCCGCACCACTGCGGCTTCGGTGGCGAGGGCACGCCGTACAACCAGCACCTGCTGCCCGTCATCTCGCCCATCGCCGCGCCCAAGACGCTGTTCTCGCCGCAGTTCGGCACCGAGGCGATCGACCTGCCGGCGATGCGCAAGGCGTCGCTCGCCTTCACCGACGTCGTGCTCGACCTCGGCCCGATGGCCCAGTCGGCCGTCGCGGGCGACGTGACCGCCATGCGCCAGCAGCGCGCCTCCGGCACGCCGGGGTGTGCGTGAGCATCGACAGGAGGACGCTCGTGCGTCGGCACACCATCGCCGACGCCGGGTGCCCGCTCACCGTCGGCAACGGGGAGTTCGCCTTCACCGCCGACGCCACCGGGCTGCAGACCTTCGCGCCGCTGGGCACGCAGGCGCAGTGGGGCTGGCACACGATGCCCAATCCCAAGGGCCACGTGCTGGAGGACGCGTTCACCGACTACGACGGAGTCGGCTATCCGGACCTGTATCCGGCCACCGAGGCGGGTGGCTGGCTGCACGTGAACCCGCACCGCCTGCATCTCGGCCGGATCGGCCTCGACGTCGACGAGGCCGCCCCGCTCGGCCGGTCGGCGCAGACCCTCGACCTGTGGACCGGCACGCTGTCCAGCTCCTTCGAGCTGGGCGGCCTGCCGTACGAGGTGGAGACGGTCTGTCACCCCGAGCGGGACCTGCTGGCCATCCGCGTCGTGGGCGGCGGGATCAGGATCGCCTTCCCCTACGCCAGCGACGGCTGGCACACCACCGCCGACTGGGACAAACCCGACAGGCACACCACCACGCACGCGCTCACGCGCACGCCGTACGGCTCGCGCTGCGACTTCACCCGCGTCCTGGACGCGGACCGATACCACGTGGCCGCCGAGTGGGCGGGGCCGGCGCGGCTCACGTCGCGCGGCGGTCACGTGTACCTGATCCAGGGCGATGAGCTGGAGCTCGTCGTCGAGTTCGCGCGCCACCCCGTCCGCGTCGCCCTCCCGTCCTTCTCCCAGGTCCGTACGGCTGCCGCCGCCCACTGGGAGAGGTTCTGGACGAGCGGGGGAGCGGTGAGCTTCGACGGCAGCACCGACCCGCGAGCGCCCGAGCTCGAACGCCGGGTCGTGCTCTCGCAGTACCTCACCGCGGTCAACTGCGCGGGCTCCACCCCGCCGCAGGAGACCGGGCTGGCCGTCAACTCCTGGAGCGGCAAGTTCCACCTGGAGATGCACTGGTGGCACGCCGCCCACTTCGCCCTGTGGGGCAGGCCCGAGCTGCTGGAGCGGAGCCTGCCGTGGTACCGCTCGATCCTGCCGCGGGCCAGGGCCACGGCCGGCCGGCAGGGTTTCCGCGGCGCCCGCTGGCCCAAGCAGGTGGGGCCGGAGGGCAGGGAGAGCCCGAGCGAGATCGGCGCCTTCATCGTCTGGCAGCAGCCGCACCTGATCTACTTCGCCGAGCTGCTCCGCCGGGTCCGCCCGGGGGCGCTGGAAGACTACCGGGACCTGGTGTTCGAGACGGCCGAGTTCATGGCCTCCTTCGCGGGCGGCGGGCATCTGGGGCCGCCGCTGGTCCCGGCGCAGGAGTCCTACTACGAGTCCAGGCGGTCGGTGCGCGATCCCACGTTCGAGCTGGCCTACTGGTGGTGGGGGCTGGAGACGGCCCAGCGGTGGCGGTGCCTGCTCGGCCTCGATCCCGACCCGGAGTGGGCGCGGGTCCTGCACGGCCTGGCCCGGCCGTTGGTGCGCGACGGCGTCTACGCGGCCATCGGCGTGGAGCCGTACACGATCAGGACCGACCACCCCTCGATGACCGGCGCGCTCGGGTTCGTGCCGCCCACCCCGCTGATCGACCCCGAGACCATGCGGGCCACCCTGCACGACGTGCTCGCCGACTGGGACCTGGAGAGCACCTGGGGCTGGGACTATCCGATGCTCGCCATGTGCGCGGCCAGGCTCGGCGAGCCTGACACCGCCGTGGACGCGCTGCTGATGGACGCCCCGAAGAACACCTACCTGGCCAGCGGCCACAACCACCAGTGGCCCGGCCTGCTGCCCCTCTACCTGCCGGGCAACGGCGGCCTGCTGGCCGCCGTCGCCCACATGGCGGCGGAGGAGTGCTTCCCCGAAGGCTGGCTGGTTCAGGCGGAAGGGGTGGTCGCGTTGCCGTGATCGGGGCCGGCGAGCAGGGCGACCGTGTAGTGGTAGAGGTCGCCGGCCGACGACGTCAGAGTGGCGACGCGGCCCTCACGCACCTCCGAGGCGATGAACTCGGTGATCCCGTAGACGATCAGGCGGGGCACCGCGGCACGCAACGGCGGCAGCGAGGGATCCTCCAGCCTGGCCCGCGCGGCCAGCGCCCCGAGCATGTCGAGGAAGGGGCGGTAGGCGGCGTCACGCTGCTCGACGGCCCGCTCACCCGCCCTCGGCAACTCCACGAAGTACGCCTGCGCGTACTCCGGGCGCTCCTGCCACCACCGCAGGTAGGCGGCCATCCCCAGCCAGAGCGCCTCGCTCCAGCGGTCGCCCGCCCCCGACGCGGCCGTGTAGATCGAGTCGATCATCTCGGGCAGGTCGCGCTCACATCCGGCGAGGAAGCACGCCTCCTTGTCGGCGAACTGGGCGTAGAAGGCGTTGCGCGACACCCGCGCGGCGGCGATCACGTCCGGCACGCTCGTGGCGGCGTATCCACGCCTCGCGACGAGCCTCAGCATGGCCTCCACGAGGCGGTCTCGCTGGGAGTTGCGCACCGTGTCGGGCGAGAGTCCGTGCCGCCCCCTGGGGAGTGGCTGGGCCGCCGGAACTTCCTTCTGTTCATGTCTTGACATCGCTCACCGATCGTACTTCCCTCTCTTAGGAGACGTTCACGTCTCCAAATCCCCCCTACGAGGTGACCATGGAGAACTTCACCCGTCGGCAGGCGTTGCGGGCAGGGGCGCTCGGCCTCATGTCGGCCGGATTCCTGTCGTGGACCACCGAGGCCAACGCCGCCTCCACCATCGAAACGATCTACAAGGCAGCGGGTCCGTGGCCGGTCGCCACCGGCACCTCGGGCGGCCACCGGCTCTACTACCCGCAGACCCTGGGCTCGGGCGGCGTCACCCACCCGATCGTCACATGGGGCAACGGCTCGTGGGCCACCCCCGACAACTATCCGGGGCTGCTCAACCACCTCGCCTCGTGGGGCTTCGCGGTGGTCGCCTCCACCGACACGACCACGGGCACCGGCGCCGAGATCCTCGCCGCCGCCCAGCACCTCATCGGCCTCAACACCGACCCCGCCAGCGTCTTCCACGGCAAGCTGGACACCGCCCAGGTCGCCGCCGTCGGCCACTCCCAGGGCGCGGGCGGATCCATCAACGCGGCCAACCACTCCGCCGGGCTGATCAAGACCGTCGTGCCGATCGCCGTGCCCGCGCAGTGGATGGCCAGCCCAGGAGACGAGTTCTCCGTCGCCGACCTGACCTGCCCGGTGCTCTTCCTCAGCGGCGCGAACGACTGGCTGATCTCCTCGGCCGCGACCGTGCAGGGCTACTACGACCAGGCCACCGCGGGAGCGGGCAGGGCGCTGCTCAAGGGCGCAGGGCACAACGACATCCAGAACACCGGCGGGGCCTTCCTCGGCTACGTGACCGCCTGGCTGAGGTACCGCCTCCAGGCCGACACCCAGGCCCGCGGGGCGTTCGCCGGCGGCACCGCCGAACTCCCCACCAACTCCGCCTGGCAGAACCAGGCCCTCAAGAACCTCACCTAGGAGAACCACCATGGCGGATCTGACGCGGCGTGGGCTACTCGCCGTCGGCGCGCTCACCCTGCTCGCCGGATGCGGCAAGGACCAGCCTCGGCAGCAGGCCGCGGACGGCAGGCCGCACGGCGAGGTCACCGTTTGGCTGCACGGCTCGCAGGACACCGGCGGGCAGTTCCAGGAGCTCGTGCACCGCTACATCGCCGAGTTCCAGGTCGACGTGAAGCTGCTCTACCTGCCCGTGGGCCAGCTCGACGCCAAACTGCTGACCGCCTTCAGCGGCGGCGCCCCGCCCGACGTCTTCAAGATCGGCCACTGGAGCTTCCCCGCGCACGCCAAGAAGAAGCGGCTCGCGCCCGTCGACACCAAGGCGCTCCCGCTACAGAACTACGAGCCGGGCACGACCACCCCGCTCACCTACCAGGACGTGCCCTACGGCGTGCCCATCGACTTCAACCCCTGCATGCTCTACTACCGCAAGGACCGGTTCGAGGAGGCCGGACTCGACCCCGACAAGCCCCCGGTGACCTGGGAGGAGGTCGCCGAGTACAGCGCCAAGCTCACCTCCAAGGACCGCAGGCGGGTCGGCCTGCAGTGGCTCTACGGCGACCCGCAGTGGGCCCTCATGATGCTGACCGCCCTCATCCAGGGCAAGGGCGGCGAGCTCGTCGCGGCGGGCGGCGCGAAGGCGTCGCTGGCCACCGAGCAGGGCCGGGGCGCCCTGACGTACATGGCGGGGATCGGCAACCCCACGCTCTCCAACCCGCTGGGCGCGCTCGGCCTGTTCTACTCCGGCGAGGCCGCCATGGTCGTCAGCGGCGCCTTCCTCGGCCCCGCGCTGGAGAAGCTGGGCAAGGACACGCTCACCTTCGGCAAGCAGTACGGCGTCGCGCCCATGCCCACCTGGGCCGGCGGCCCGCCCGTCGTTCCCGCCTACACCTGGGGCTGGGGCGTGGCCAAGGACTCGCCCAACCAGTTCACCGCCTGGCACCTCGTCAACTACCTGCAGGGCGCCCCGTCGGTGACCGCCAACCTCGACAACGGCATCATCATCCCGACCAAGGGCTGGCGCGACGCCGGGCCGCGCGGCAAGTCCGAGATCATGAAGATCGTCGCCGACAGCATCCCGCATGTCGACTTCGGCCCGATCATCCCCGGCACCCTCGAACTGGCGAAGGCCGCGGCCAGCGCCGTCGACTCCGTCGCCCACGGCAAGGCGAGCCCCGCCCAGGCCGCGGCAACCTTCGACTCCACCGTGCGACTGGTCCTGTGAGCGTGCTCGGCAGGGTCAGAGCCCGGCCCCAGGCCACGGCGGGCGTGGCGCTGACCCTTCCGGTGGCCGTCTTCTTCGTCGTGTTCTGGCTCGTCCCGTTCCTGGCCGCCATCTATCTCAGCTTCACCGACTACGAGATGGCAGGGACGCCCAACTGGATCGGCCTCGCCAACTATGAGCGCATGTTCGCCGACCCCGGCTTCCTCAACTCGGCGTGGATCACCGTCGTCTACACGGTCTGCACGGTCGTCCCGACGATCGTGCTGGCCCTGCTGGTGGCCGTGCCGCTGAGCAAGCCGGGACGGCTCAACCGCTGGCTCAGAGCGCTCGTCATGATTCCGGCCGTGATGCCGCTCGCCGCCACGTCCATGGTCTGGGTGATCATCTACTCCGACCACGGCATGGCCAACACCCTCCTCGGCCTGGTCGGGATCGATCCGCAGTCCTGGCTGACCAGCTCCGACCTGGCCATCTGGGCCCTGGTCGTGATGGTCGTCTGGAAGAGCATGGGGCTGTTCGTGATCATCCTGACCGCCGGGCTGCAGGCGCTGCCCGGCGAGGTGTATGAGGCCGCCGCCATCGACGGATCGGGGGCGGTGACCACGTTCACCCGGATCACGCTCCCGCTGCTGCGCAGGACCCTGCTGTTCGTCCTGGTCATCTCGGTGGCCGGATCGATGCAGGCGTTCGTGCCCGCCTTCCTGCTCACCGGCGGCGGGCCCGCCGACGCCACCCAGGTGCTGCCGTACTACATCTGGGCCAACGCCTTCCCTTACGAGCACATGGGCTACGCCGCCGCGATGGGCATGGTGCTGCTCGTCGCCATGGTGATCGTCTCGGCGCTGCAGTTCGGGTTCCTGAAGGGAGGCGACGAATGAGGGCGGGAACGATCCTGCGCGCCGTCTGGCTGCTCGTCGCGGTCGGGTTCATGCTGCTGCCGGTCTACGCCATGCTCGTCGTCGCCTCGGCGCCCGACGACACCGACCTGCGCGGGCTGGTCTTCAACGGCTTCCACCTGCCCGAGAACATCGGGGTGCTGTTCGGCGAGGGCAACCTGCCCACCTACCTGCGCAACAGCCTCGTCCTGTGCGTCGGCACCGGCGTCCTGGACGTGATGTTCTCGGCCGCCGCCGGATACGCGATGGCCCAGCTGTCCTTCCCCGGCCGCCGCGTCCTGTTCGCGCTGGTGATCGGCACGCTCGCGCTCACCCCGATGGTCCTGGTCATCCCCGTCTTCCTCATCGTGAAGGAGCTCGGCTGGGTCAACACCTTCCAGGGCATGATGGTGCCCGGCATGATCAGCGCGTTCGGCGTCTTCCTGGTGCGGCAGTTCGCCCTCGGCATCCCGAAGGAGCTGCTGCTGGCCGCGCGGGTCGACGGCGCGGGGGAGTTCCGCATCTTCGCGCGCATCGCCGTGCCGCTGCTCAAGCCCGCGCTCATCACCCTGTTCCTCGTGCATTTCCTGGCACAGTGGGACAACCTGCTGTGGCCGCTGATCGTGGCCAACGAGCAGGAGCTGTGGCCGTTGCCGGTGGGGCTGGCCAACTTCCAGAGCGAGGTCGGCGTCACCTATCACCTGACCACCACCGCGGCACTGGTCACCGCCGTGCCGCCGTTCATCCTGATGGTGGCGCTGCAGCGCTACTACGTGGCGGGGCTCACCTTCGGAGGGCTGAAACGATGATCCCGGACATGGTCCCCGACGCTGTGCGGATGATGGAGTGGATCGAGACGGTCACCTCGCGGGGCATCAGGCGTCCCGGCTACCCGGCCGACGACTGGACCGCCGCGTGGGCCGCCGAGCGCTTCACCGAGTTCGGGCTCCACGACGTACGGCTGGCGCCGGTCGAGCTGCCCGTCTGGCGGCCGGTGACGGCGGCCCTGGTGGTGCGCCTGGACGCCGACCCGTCGAGAGTCGTGCGGGTGGCGGCGTCCGCCCTGCCGTACACCACGCCGAAGGCGATCGTGAGCGCGCCGGTCAGGCGCGAGGTCGTGCCGGGCGCGATCGTCGTGCCCGAGTACACCTTCACCGAGCTGCCGCAGTCCTACGTCAGGGACCTGGCGACGGCCGCGCACGACCCCGAGGGCGTCTTCGACGAGCTGGTCCAGACGCTGCCGTTCCAGCTCGACTACCTCGACGTCATCCAGGGCGTCATGGACGGCGGCGCCGCCGCCTTCGCGGGGGCGCTGACCGGGGTGCCGTGGGAGACACGCGACTACTACGTGCCCTACGACGCCGTGCACCGCGACCTCCCGGCCGTCTGGCTGTCGGGCGGCGACTCGCGGCGGGTGCTCGACCTGGTCGACGAGGGCCCCTGCACGGGCACGCTCACCGTCGAGTCGGAGACGGGCCCGGCCGTCTCGCACAACGTGATCGGCACGCTCCCCGGCCGCTCCGACCAGTGGGTGATCATCGGCTCGCACCACGACGCGCCCTGGGCCTCGGCCGTCGAGGACGCCTCGGGGATCGCGCTGGTGCTGGCCGCCGCCCAGTACTGGGCGGGCGTGCCCGAGCGGGACCGGCCGCACAACCTGATCTTCCTGCTGACCGCGGGTCACATGGCGCACGCCGCGGGCACCCGGGCCTTCATCGAGGAGAACCGCGGCCTGCTGGGCGACGTCGTACTCCAGCTCCACCTGGAGCACGCCGCCCGGCGGTGCGTGGTCGTGGACGGCGAACTGGTGCCCACCGGCGACCCCGAACCCGGCTGGTGGTTCACCACCAGGAAGCCGGAGCTGGAGAGCCTGGTGGCGGCGGCCCTCGTCGCGGAGGACCTGAGACGCTCGTTCGTGCTGCCGCCGGACGTGTTCTCCCCGATGCCGCCCACCGACGGGGCCTTCTTCCACCCCGAAGGGGTGCCGCTCGTGCACTTCCTGTCGGCCCCCATGTACCTGTTCGACTCGGCCGACACCCTCGACAAGGTGCACGAGGCCAGCCTTGAGCCGCTCACCCGGGCGGCGATCAGAATCGTCGAAGGGACGGCCGGATGGCGCCGCGCATGATCGTACGAACGACTGCCGGGCTGGTCGAGGGCAGGGCCGAGGAGGGTGTGCTCGCCTTCCTCGGCGTGCCGTACGCCGCCCCGCCCTTCGGCGAGCACCGCTTCGGCGCGCCCGTCCCGCCACCCGCGTGGGACGGCGTACGGCCCGCCGTCACGCGGGGCCCTGCCGCCCCGCAGGCGGCCGGTGAGGACATCGGCCTGTACGCGCCCGACGTCTTCGAGGTCGGCGAGGACTGCCTCAACCTCGACGTGCGCACCCCTGAGACCGGCCGGGCCGGGCTGCCCGTCCTGGTCTGGATCCACGGCGGCGCGTTCTCCATCGGCGGCAACGGGGCGGCCTGGCACCAGGGCACCCGTTTCGCCCGCGACGGCGTGGTCTGTGTGGCCGTCAACTACCGGCTCGGCTTCGAGGGCTTCCTGGCCCTGGAGGACGCCCCGCTCAACCGGGGCGTCCTCGACTGGCTGGCCGCGCTGGAATGGGTACGCGACAACATCGCGGCCTTCGGCGGCGACCCCGGCAACGTGACGATCGCCGGGCAGTCGGCGGGCGGCGCCGCCGTCGCCACCCTGCTGACGATGCCCCGCGCCGAAGGGCTGTTCCGGCGCGCGATCGTGATGAGCGGCTCGGCCAACCTGGTCGCCACCGAGCAGGAGGCGCGCGACTACGCCAAGACGCTCGCCGCCCGGCTGGGGATCGACCCGACCAGGTCCTCCTTCGCCGGGTTGTCCGCCGAGGCGCTCGTCGCCGAACAGCCGCCGCCGCTGACCGGCGACCCCGGCGGGCTGAACGAGTCGGTGCCGGTCAAGCCGGTCGTCGACGGCGACCTGATCCCGGCCGTCCCGCTGGCCGCCCTGCGCGCGGGCGCGAGCGGGCACCTTCCACTGCTGGTCGGCTGCACCTCCCAGGAGGCCGACGTGTTCGTCCGCCGCCTGGCCGCCGACCTCGACGAGGCCGCCGCGCAGGCCGCGCTCGACCACCTCGGCGTCCAGGTCGACGAACCCGGCCTCACGCCCGCCGAGCGCGTCGGACGCGCCGTCACCCAGCACCTGTTCACCCGCGAGACGCGCTGGATCCGTGAGGCCAGGCCCGCCTACGCCTACGAGTTCCGGTGGGAGTCGCCCGTCGAGAGCCCGGTCGGCGGCGGACGCGTGGGCGCGGTGCACAACCTCGACCTGCCCTTCGTCTTCGACGTGCTCGACGCGCCCGGCGTCGAACGCACCACAGGGCCAGGCGCGCCGCAGGCCGTGGCCGACGCGATGCACGCCGCCTGGGTGCGCTTCGCCCGCACCGGCGATCCCGGCTGGCCACTCGGGCACACCATGGTCTTCGGTGAACCCACCGACCGGAGGTTGTGACATGCGGCCCTACTCGGGCGCGTGGCGCATCGGGTCTCACGTTTATCGCCGGTCCGAACCGGAGGTTCGGGGCTGCAGGTCACCGAGGCCGGTGGCCCTTCCTTCTACGGCCGGCCGGTACGGCCCGGCGGCCGGAGCCACTCTGCGCGGGTTTCTGCGCCTGCCGCTGAGCCGGTTTCTCCGCAGGGGAGGCGGGGGTACGGCCCCGCGAGCTGTTCACTGTCCGGCCGCGGACGATGCCGATGAAATCTTCCACCAGGTCAGTGGTCGCGTCCGTGGGCCAGGCCAGCGCGACCTGAGACTGCGGCGCGTCCGCCACCGGCCGATAAGTGAGATCTTTGCGGTGATGGAGGCGTGCCAGCGACTGCGGCACCAGGAGAAGCCCGGTGCCGGCCGCCACCAGCCCGACCGCGTCCGCCGTTGTGGCCGGGCGGGTGAACGCGGGCAGCCCGGGGCGGACCGTCCACTCGATGGTGTCGTCCAGAGGATGGAACACCTCGTCGTCGGTCAGGTCGGCGGTGGTCACCTCGTCAGCGGCGGTCACCGCGTGGTCCTTGGGCACCACGACCACCGTGGTCTCCACGTAGAGAGGGATCACGCTGAGCCCGTCCCGGTCGACCGGCAGCCTGACGAATCCGGCGTCGGCGCCGCCATCCCGCAGGAGTGGCACCACCTCGGCGGCGGGAACCGCGACCAGGGCAACCGGCACGCCGGGCATCCTCTCGGTCCAGACGTTGACCCACTTCGCGGGTGTCACCCCGGGCACGTACGCCAGCCGGAACACCCTCCCGGTCTCCCCATCAGTCACTTCCTCAGGGTACCGATGTCAGGGGAACCCGTTCCGACTGACTAGTCTTGGCGCCATGACCTCGCCCAAACCGAAGACCATCCAGACGATGAAGCCCGCGACCGCGGCCAAGAAGCTGGGTGTCCTCCTCTCGGCCACTCCCGCCGAGTTCCAGGAGGGTGTCGTCTCCCGGGACGAGCTGAACGAGTTGCAGTCGACGCCCCCCGCCTGGCTCGCTGACCTGCGCCGCAACGGCCCGCACCCCAAGCAGGTCATCGCCGTCAAGCTCGGGGTCTCCATTTCCGGCCTGGCCAGAGGCGGGATCACCGGACCGCTCACCACCGCTGAGATCGATGCGCTGAAAGCGGAGAACCCAGCGTGGCTGGAGCGCGAGCGGGCCATCCAGGCCGAGACCCGCAAAGAAGCACTCCGCCTCAAGCAGCGCTAGACAGCCGACATCCTCCGCGTCTCCGACCCGAGACGAGCTCGTTGCTCCGAGGAACCGAGGAGCTTACGCACTGGGACTGGGGCGATGCGGTTCGCGCGAACTTCTGCGACTCGTCAGGGCTCGAGGTCGGCCACTCCCTTGCCGCTTGCAATATCGAACGGCACAGAAACCTGGTCGTGCGCGATCAACCAATCGCCGTCGAGCTTCCGGAAGCAGAAGGTGCCCCGGACCCACATCCCGCTCGTCGCCGTCCCGTTCTTCAGCGTGCCGCTGAGCCGACCGAAAGCGTGCCCGAATGCCACCTCATCGCCCACGGTGACGGTCAGGTCGCGAACCTCATAATTCACATCCTGGAAGAACGTGAACGCCTTCGCCCAGTTCTTCAACTTCGCCGCTATCCCCACATGCTGCAGCGGCGGCTCGACGTCGAAGGACACGACGTCCGTTGCGTAGAGCTGCTTCAGGCCTTCGAGATCCTTGGCCCGGATTCCTTTGACGATCTTGTCGACCTGCTGCCTGATCCTGGCTTCGTCTTCCTCGCGTTGCGTGGGCATCGGTACCCATCCCTTCAATCGGTGGGGAATCTTGGCTGCTACCAGTACGACGACGCAGCTACCGGGGATGTCAGGCCCGCGGCCGCCGTACCGACCGCGGAGTCGTCCGCGGTGATCAGCGACGGCGGCGGCTCGCTTGTAGGCCGCCAGTGGGCCGGTGAGGGTGAGGAAGGTTTCCGGTCGGACCGGCTCTTCCACTGCCACAACGCCGAACATGAGGACATGGGCATGAGGGCCAACCTCGAGATCGTCTAGGAGCATGACGTTGAGTGCCGATCCCGGCATCGTCGTCATCGGAGCGAGTCTCGCCGGCGCGAAGGCCGGCCGCACTGGGACGGGGTCTTCGGCTCCGGGTTTGTCGGCGTGATCTAGTACTTTGACGACCCGGTCCCCGGCTTCTCGGGGCCGCCCCCCGGGGTCGTGTGCTCCGCCGGCCCGGGGGCCTCGTCACCCCCCAAGGATGTCCCCGTTGCGCCGGCATCGTCTCTGGTGGTTCGCCGCCCCGGCCGCCGCCCTCCACGTGGGCGCGGCCGTCGTGCTCGGTGTCGTCGCGCTGGCCACCGGCGACGGCGTCCCCCTCGTCCGCCTCGTGGCGTACGGCATCCCGCTCAGCATGGGGCCTGTCCCGTGGTGGCCGGTGGTGCCCCTCGTGCTGGTCGCCGCGTACCAGGGCTGGGCGCTGTGGCAGATCCTGCGCGGGCGGGTGCGCGGACCGGTGACGGCGGGTGGCGGCGCGATCCGCGCGCTCCGGGTGATGTTGTACCTGGGCGCCGCCTACTCCGTCCTCGGGCTGTTCCCGGTGGTCCTGCCGTGGTGGGCGGAGCTGGCCGGCGCCGCCGCGCGGCTCGTGCTCGTGGTGCTGTTTTTCCTGGTCCTGCGCGGCGCGTCCCGCGCGATGGCGACGGTCGCGCTGGTCGCCGGAACGCTCGTGGTGGTGAGCTGGATCGCGCGCACGGCCGCCGACGCGCTGGGCGTCCGGCTTCTGGGGGAGATCTCGGCCGTCGCCGGCCTCGGAGGGCTGTCGTGGGCGCTGTGGGTGGCGCTGACCCTCCTCGCCCAGGCCCGGGACGGCAGGTGGGCGCGTGCCACGGTGTGGACGGGGGCCGCCTCACTGGTGGTGTCCTTCCTCATCGCGTCTTTGATCTTCCACCTCTCCTTGGCCTGGTACGGAGAGATGTCGGTGCTGCTCATCGGCCTTGGCCGGGTGGCCGACCCGCTCATGGCGGTGTGGCAGGCGCGTTCCGCGCACGATCTCGGCAGCCCGCCGGGCACGGCGGCATCCACGGTGACGCGGGGCTCGGCCGGGCCGCCGCTCCGCTCCCGGCTCGCCGCCGTGGCGGCGATCGTGCTACCGCTCCCGCCCGTGGTCGTCGCCTTCTGGTACGACATGCCGCGGTGGGCGGCGGGGAGCTGGACCACGATGTTCTTCGGGTACGGCCCGGATCTCGCGGAGCTCATGCTCTCGTGGGTCGTCGACCTCCTCGTCGACATGGGCGGGCTGCCGCTCCTCGTGCTCGTCGCGGTCCTGCGGAGGACCCCCGGCCTGCTCCGGGTGGCGGCCTGGGTCCTGCTCGCCGCCGCCGCGGCCGGGGTCGCCGCCGCGCTCGCCGGTGGTTTCGCACCCGGAGCCTTCCTCCGGCGTTATGCCGACTATTCGGCCATGGAGCCGGGCGATGTCCCCGCCGGTGTCTCGCCGCTGTGGTTCGGCGTGGCCTACGCGGCCTCCGCCCTCCTCCTGATGTGGCTGGCCGGCGGGGTGGGGCGCTCCCGGCTCTGGGGCGTCGTGACGGCGGCGGCGACGGCCGGGCTGCTGAGCTTCCTGCCGGCGGCCGACCACGCGGGCGGCCGGGTCACCGCCGCTGACGGCTGCGCGCCGCTCGGCGGCTCGCGGGGCGGGGGAGAGCAGCCCGAGCCGGCGCCGGAGGCGGCCTTCGTCTGCCAGGTGCGCCAGTCGCGCGTGCTCCAGGTCGCCCCGGAGGTCCCGGACCGCTTCGTCGTCGACTACGGCCGCCGGTTGTGTGACGTCTACACCCGCGACGACCCGGCCGAGCTCGCCCGGGTCCGGCGTACGGACGGCGTGGCGGTCCGCGACCTGAGTTACCTGCTCGCGGACATCTGCCCGAGTGCCGCCGCCACGATGAGGGCCGCGAATGAGCGACGGGAACGCGAGTTCCAGGAGTGGGAGGATGCCGAGCGGCGCAAGTGCGCGGAGGCACCCCGTCACCGCCCGCTGATCACGCCGGTGGCGGTGGTCGTCCGGCCTGAGCCGACATGGACCGACTACGGTGACCTGGAGGCGTACGAACCGGAGACCGCCGAGGGCGACCCGGGGGGCGATCTGCCGTACGAGGACGACGTGCTGAGCGCGGGGCCCGGACATCTGGTCGTGCACACCCACCCCGACGTCACGCTGTGCGTCACGACCGAGACCTACCGCCGTCGCCCGCCGGTGGAGTCGAGGGGGTGGGACCACGTCGTCGAGGCGGGCTATCGCAGCGCCGGTGAGTTGGTGTTCCAGGACCCGCTGGGTGGTGTGCCGCTGCCGGACCTCGCCGTCCGGGGCGCGGGGCACTATCGCGTTCGGGTGCATTACGCGATGCGCGGGTCCCAGGGCGGCGAAGACGACGTGCAGCGACTGCTGATCATGGCCTACCCGGGACGCGGAGACGACGTCGTCGTCCACCGGAAGCGCGCCACGCGCTGATGGCCCGCCAGGGCGCGGGCAACCGCGCCCGGCCGGGTGCGGGGACGAGGTGGCGATCCCCGCCTGCGACTCGTCGATGAGGATCGTTGCCCAAGCTGAAAGGGCTCGTCGTACGAGCGCTCCCATGAGCCCTTGTGGGCGTCTGCTGTATGAATGATCGCAACTGTGATGATTCATGTCGGACAGCATGGGCGAGGTGAGCGGAGGCGGTCCCGATGGCGGACGGCGACACGGTCACGGGACGGGTGATCTCCCCGGTCCTGATCGGGCGCGAGGAGGAGCTTCGGCGCCTGGTCGCGGCGGTGAGCATGCCGCCCGCCGTGGTGGTGCTCGAAGGCGAGGCCGGCATCGGCAAGAGCAGGCTGCTGGCCGGGCTGGCAGCGCGGCCCGAGATGGCCGGCAGACTGCTGCTGCGCGGCGGCACCCGGCGCATCAGGGAGCCGTTCCCTTTGGGGCCCGTGGTGGAGGCGCTGCGTGGCAGCGGCGACTCGCTGGCGCGTGCCGAGCTGTCGCCGGTCGCGGGCGCGCTACGCGGTCTGCTGCCCGAACTCGCGTCCATCTGGCCGCGGCGATCCTCGGCGAGGCTGGCGTCACCGCCGATTTCGGCGCGCATCTGCACGAGCTGTCGTCGGGGCTGCCGCTGGCCGTACAGGAGCTGATGGCGCTGCGTGGGCCAGCACCGACGACGGCGCCACCTACACACCCGTCTCCGTCAAGAGCGACAGGGACGGCACCTATACCGCGAGGACCCGCTACCCCGCCTTCGACGCCACCAAGGGCGCCGTGACCCTCAAGGTCAAAGCCTGGGACAGGGCGGGCAACACCATCAAGCAGACCACCGTCCGAGCCTTCAACCTGAGCGAGTAAGCGCCCAACCGCCGTCAGCCGGGCCCGTAGAGCTCGGCTGACGCGTTTTCGCAGGCGCTCAGGCGCGGGCCATCATAAGGATGGGAAAGGCATCAAGATAGTAATAGGCTCGGGGGTGGGCGGGATTCCTCATGGATAAGTGGCGTCACGATGACGTCGCATACAGAGATGTGGTGTCGGCATGAGAGTCAGGGTCGCCGGAGTTTTGCTCTGCCTCGTGGGCGGATTGCTTATCGGATGCTCCATGACAATGATGAGCGTAGGCGATCCTCATATGCGACCGCTAATTATTGGAGTATTCGCGAGTTCATTGCCGGCAGTAATTATCGGCGTTATCTTGATATTCTCTTCCCTGAAGGGGTCGCGCTAGGGATATTTACGGTGGGAACGCGTTTTGGAAGATCGGATTGGCCAGGAAGGTGTGTGGTGGGCTGATCAACGAGTATCGCCGAGCCGTGTAGACGCTTCGAAAACGTCCGGCTCAATCCTGTGCGATGGGTTTTGACGCGGTGCGGGATCACACCTATCTCCTTGACCACGTCCACCCAGCGCGTGCGGGTGTTGAAGCCGCTCCGCCGCAGCGGCTCGCCCTTCGCGCCAGGGAACAGCAACGCGCCCGGCTCGTCCTGAACGTAGGTGGCGATGTGCTCGCGCAGCGCCGAAACGATGCTCTTGGGAATGCCGACCACACGCCGGCCCGCCTTCAAGGACCGCGGCGCGCCGCCACACCTCCGGCCCTCCGCCCGCCGTCCGGGCGTGCGGCCTGGGTGCCGTACCGCGCTTGACCCCTGGACAGGGGTCACGAACCTGTGTACAACCGCTCCAGTCCCACCAACTGCACCCGCCCACCGCTGCGCGCCGCGGCCTCCTGCAACGCCGGCATGAACCCCGTCCCGCTGAACAGCAGCAGCCGCCCCGGCTCCTCGCCCCTGGCCGCGAGTAGCGCCGCCACCCGCTCCAGCCGCTCCAAGTGCCCGAGCCCCACAACATCCCCCCACTTGGCCTCCCCAATGGCCAGTAGTGCGCCGTCAGGGCCACGGACTGCGACGTCCACCTCGTGGCCCGTGCGGGTGGTGGCGTCGTGAACCACCCCGGACTGGACTCTTCCGGCCATATCGCCCAGGGTCTCCTCAGACGCGAAGTCCTCACACCACACCCGGCACATTCGCTCGTACACCGGCCCCGCCACGTTGCTGCGGAAGCGAGGCTGGACGGCACGCCAGATCCGCTCGGTACGCCCCTGCCTCACCCGTTCCAACTGCGCCCAGTAGGGGCGCATGATCGCGTGATAGAAGCGGACCAGTGGCTCGGTGATCCGGTACTCAGAGCGGTTCCGGCGGAAGGCGTCCGGGTCGGCCACCAGGAGGCCGGCGTCCTCCAGCACGGTCAGGTGGTGGGAAATATCGACGGCTTTGCGCTCGATTCTGCCCGCGATGCCGCTGCGGGTCGCGTTACCCTCGGCGACCGCGGCCAGGACCGTGTGATACAGGCCGGTGTCGCGCAGCGTCGGGTCCTCGGCGAGCAGGAAACGCACCTCGCGGAATAGAGGACTGGCCGGGTTGAGAACGTACTCGACGACCCAGCGGTCGAAGTCGGCCAGGCCCGCCGGGGCGGCCCCGGCCAGATACTCGGTGCGGTAGGCGGGGGTGCCGCCGACGACGAAGTAGACCAGGGCCGCCAACCAAGGCTCGGCCGCCAGCCCCCAGAACTCGGCGGCCAGCCGGAAGTTGAAGGTGGGCACAACCAGTTCCAGCCCCGCTCGCCCACTCAGCGGCGCCTGACCGGAGAGCAGGCCGCCCATGAAGGAGATCGACGACCCGCACAGCAGCAGACGTGACCTGGACACCCCCCGCTGCTCGCGGCGTGGCGACAGTGCCTTCTGGATGACCGACGGCAAGTCCTTGGCGTCGCGCACCAGGTAGGGGAACTCGTCCAGGACGACGGGGACGGTCCGCTCGGCCCCCAGGGAGAGCAGGCCGTCGATCGCCTCCTCCCAGTTTTCGAACCTGACCCGTCCCGGCGTCCCGGCGAAGGCGGAGACGGCCTCCCCGAGTTGGCGCAGCGCCTCCGCCCTGGGCACGGCCTCGGTGGCGGCGTAGTAGAAGCCGCCGGTCGCCTCGCAGACGGCTTCCAGCAGGAACGTCTTGCCCTGCCGGCGTCGTCCGGCGACCACGCCGAGCGTGGCACCCTGGGCGTCGTTGGCGACGAACCGCGAGAGCTGCGCCCACTCCCACTCACGGTCGAACATGTCCGCTGGTCGCGGCAACGACATCATGACCTTCTACTTTTAGGAGTACAGTTCTTAAAAGTGTACTCCTAAATTCAAGCGCGCGTCCTGGCAGGACGCGGATGGGCAGGTCGCCGCTGCCCGAGACGGGGTTCGCCGCTGGACCTACCGACAGGCCGTCGACGGCCTGTCAGAGACTCCAGCAACTCGAGCGGGGCAGGCCGGTCCAGAGCCATCGTGTGATGTCCTTCGCAAGAACCTTGGCGGGTACTCGCTGACCGTCACACGATGGCTCTGGACCGGGAGTTGCTTCAGCAGCTTGGAGTTACACCACCCGAGGGGATGTCACCGAAGCGCTCTCGCTCAGGCCGCGGTAAACGCCCTTGGTCCATAACAATGGCCGATCCGGTCTGTTGCCCGCGGGCAGCAGCGGCTCCAGCCGGGCCCACTGCTCGTCGGTCAGGTCAAACCGCCTCGTCACCGCTAGGGTGGTCACAAGATCTCCGGTGTTAAGGTCTTTCTTGGTCGATAAACCCTCACACCGGAGACCTCGCTATTTAGCGATCACGACACACCCTCACGCCCCAGACTCCGAAACACGCCCTGGAGGCGGGGGTGCGGTCCCGTCGGAGCACTTCGATCAGTCGATCGGCTCGATCGGCCCATCCTGCGCGAAACGCCGCAGCACGTTGGCAGTCATCCGGGAGACGTTGTTGTCGTAGCCGTTGTGCGAGAGGCTTCCGCACCAGGCCATGGACGACGTGCTGAACTGAGCTCCGCCGTTCTTGGTGGTGAAAACCACGATGTCGGCGCGGACCAGGGGATCCTCACGCCCGTTCATCCCGGCATGGGAGAAGTACTGCTCCTCCGGCACCATCATGGCGTTGGCGCTGTGTCCCCGGGAGCTGGCAAGCAGCAGGACGTTGGGCGGTGTTCCCAGCGCGTAGTCGATGCGGTCCATCTCCAGCCCCGAGGCGCCGTTGTTGACCAGCCCGAAGTGCCCGATGATCTCGTCCGGGTCAATGCCCTCCATCACGAACGAGGCGCGCTTGTCCCGGGCGTCGGGGAGCTGGAGGTAGCCGGTGCTCCGATCCAGCCCATGGGCCCCGTAGCCGGTGCCGAACAGCTTCTGCGGGGCGCGCCCCTTCATGCGCCATAGGCCGCCGCGGACGCCGGTGGTGCTGTGGAACAGCTCCCCGGGACGCCCCCGCCACGCCTGGTCGCCGGTCTCGCCCTTGCGGACCTCGATGAGCCACGGCTTCGCGGGGTGCTGGGTGGCGGTCCAGTAGAAGCCGTTGCCGGCGAGGTACATCCCCCGCCCGCCGCCTGCGAGGTAGGCCTCCCACGCGTCGAGCATTCGGCCGGAGTAG
Organism: Microtetraspora glauca; assembly: GCA_001570385.1. Lineage (GTDB taxonomy): Bacteria > Actinomycetota > Actinomycetes > Streptosporangiales > Streptosporangiaceae > Microtetraspora > Microtetraspora glauca. Next base: position 126,593 of record BBYL01000027.1, read on the forward strand.
TACTCCGGATGGGTCCCTGTGATCACGACGTTGTAGCGTGCCAGGAGCGCGTGCCCCTCGGCCGCCAGTTCGTGGTCGGTCGCGATGTCGTAGCCGAAGTCGTTGGACTCCAGCCAGTCGATCAGGTGCAGATCGGCCGGGAACTGCCAGACCGAACCGAACTCGTGACGGTACTTCGGCCGCATGTTGAGGATCGGCCGACGCCAGGAGCTGTACTGCACGCCCCGGCCGTCGGCGTGGTAGTCGTACGTCGACAACCCGTAGCCGTACCGGCTCTCGTGCAGCTCGAGGTCGAGATCGTCGAGCGTGGTCAGGACGCCCATCACGCTCTGCCCGATGACGGCGTTCTGCATCACCTGGGAGTTGGCGTAGGCCAGGTAGCTGAACGTGGGAACGAGCAGGAGGATCTTGTTCTCGGCCGTACCGCGAGGGGGGATGACGAAGAAGGTGACGTGGTCCTCGTTGCCGTCCTCGGTCGTCACCTCGAGAGCGTACGCACCGCTGCGCATGCCTTCGGGCACCGTCCAGGTCGTCGTGACCGGCCAGGCGCAGTCGGCCAGGCTGTCCTCATGGAACCACAGGGCTCCGTACTGCTCGGGGGCGTGGACGAAGTGCTCCTCCTCGCCGGTCCAGTTCCAGCCGGTCATCGCCTGGTCCGGCTGGTTGACCAGGCGCCCGTCCAGACCGTTTCCGCTGATGTCGCGGGCCACGTCGTCGGCGATGCCGGCCTTCGTGATGCCGGCCGCGAAGTCCCAGCGAGCGGACGCCGGGACCGACATGTCCTCCCCTGTGGCGAGGCGGGCCACGTCGGCGTCGTCGAGCGGGCGGTCCCAGACCGCCGGCGAGTCGATTTTGCCGTTGTAGGCGCCCACGACCCGCTCGGGCGTGGGTGCGCCCGCCGACAGGCCGGCCATCACCAGGGGGACGGCGGGCGCCGCCGGCGACACCGTGCAGGTGGCGGCCGCGTCGGCGTCGGTGTCCAGGTCGACGATCGTGCTGAGCCGGCTGTTGACCGAGTTGACCACCGACCGCTGGTGCAGGGTCACCTGTCGGGTGGCCGGGTCGAACCGGGCGGTCACCGAGTACCACACCTCGGGGAAGACCGGCGCGCCGGTCACGCTGACCATGGTCTCGCCGTCCCCCACGGTGAATGTGGGACGGCCGTCCTCGATCGTGAGCGCCCAGCCGCTGCGCTCGGCCTCCGACCAGCGCCCGATGATTCCCTGGTGCTCCTTCGCCGGAGTCGTCGGCCAGAGGAAGCAGTGGACGGTCAGCCCCTGGGCTCCCGCCAGCGCTCCCCGGCTGTCGTCGACCGTGACGAAGGAGCCGTGCTGGGTGAACCGGGGAGCCACGTCGACGACCCCGTCGACCTCGGCCGGCACAGGGGTGATCCGAATCCCGGGACCTGATGGGTCCGGGTCGCCGTGCTGCAGCCGGACCAGGCGGACGTCTGTCTGGCCGGCCCTGTCGGCACTGAGGTGGAAGCTGACCGTCTCCCCAGGAGCGACGCTCGGGGTGTCGGTGTAGCCGCGGATGCCGATGCGCGAGCCGGTCACTGGAGAACCCCCTGGTTGGTGAGGCGCAGGACGAAGGCGGCGTGGGCCGCTTCGGCCTCGGTCCGGTACACGTGCCCGTCGATGTCCGTGGCTGCGACACCGCGCGCGGCCATCGTGCCCAGCCGGTACTCCTCGAACGGCTTGACCATGCGGACGAAGATTTTCGCGTCGATGGGCAGCCCGCGCGCGAAGTTGAGCAGCTGCTGCAGCGCGTCGCTGTGGTCGGCGTGAATGCCGCGGGGGTCCCGCCGGTGCTCCTCGAGAACCTCGGGGGTGGTCAGCTCACGCAGCTCAGGAATCCGCAGCGCGGTGAAGGCCGACATCCAGTCGGCTGACTTGTCGGCGTAGTCGGTGGGATTGCGTAGAGGCATGCGCCGTCTCCTCGCAATTCTTCGGGTGGGATGCGAGAACCCTAGAAAGCTGTGACCCGTGCGGCATCGGCCCCGCTGCACGACCTCGCACCCCGATTTGTGCACCGAGCACAGTCGTCAGGAAATGCTTCGCTGCCCCAGCCACTCCGTGATGAGCAGGGCGTTGTACAGCTCCGGTCCGATGTCCTGCACGGGACGCCCGAGGAGCTGCTCGGCCCGCTGGATGCGGTAGCGGACGGTGTTGCGGTGGATGCCGAGTTCCTCAGCCGTTCGGGCGTGACCGCTCCCGCTGTCCAGGAAGACCTTGATCGTCCGGCGCAGCCGCCTCATGTCAGGGCTGTCAGCGGCCAGTTCGCCCAACTGCCGGCGGACGTAATCGGCAGCAGCTTTCCGGTCGGCCGTCAACAGCGTCACGAGTGCGATCTCGGCGTAGTGGGTGATGGACGGGCCGCGCCGACGGGCCTGGGCCACAGTCACCTGCACGCGGCCCGCGTCCTCATGGGAGTCACGGAAGCCGGCGATACCGCTCGCGGGCTGACCGATCGCCACGTGCACGTCACCGATTTCGTCGAGCCCCACGCCGGGGCCGGAGGGGCGCTGCGCGACGGCTGCTGACGGCGACTCCATCCAGGCCCAGGTCTCGTTCGGGCCGCGGTCCATGATCAGGTAGCGGCGGCCCGATGCCTGGCACAGACGCTCGGTGACGTTGGTGGGGTGGAGCGCGGCAACGGTCGGACGCACGCGCGAGTCTCGCCAGACGATAAGCGCCTGGTGGGTCGCCGACAACGGGTACCCGAGTTCCGCGAGCTGCCGATCGGTCGGGATGCGTCCGGCCAGCAGGGCCAGCACTGTCTCCTCCCGCGCTCGGGGCATCCCGAGTCCCTGCGCCGCCAGCTCGTTCTCGTACTCGATGAGGACCTGCTGCGCCGCGCGGTCGAGGTACTCGAACAGCTCCGCCTGGGCCAGTTCGGCGGCCCTCGCCAGTTCGGCCGCAGTGAGATCGGCGGCGACGAGGCGCGGGAACACCCACCGCTGCCAGATGAGCTGGTGCCCGACGTAGTAGATGCGCTGGAGAGAGTGCGAAGACACCCTGTCGTGGGCCAGGCGGCGCGGCCACGCGAGGGCGCTCGGCGGCACGGTGAGACTCGCGCTCGGAACCCCGGTGGTGAGCATGCGGAACATCGTGTGCAGGTTGTCGGCCACACTCGCCTCGAGCGCGGCCGTCTCCTGCCGGTCACGGACGAGGTCGTCACGGAAGCGGACCAGCAGTTCGGCGACCAGCTCGTCGGCAAGGCGCGGCACCTCGGAGAGCAGCTCCGTCGCGACTGAGGCGACGACCTCGGCCCAACCTCTCGCCGCCGAAGACGTGCATGTCCTTTCGGTTTCCAGTTCCGCGCTCATCCGGTCCCTCCCGACACACTCGCCCTGGCCCCGCTCGCGCGGTCGTGTGGCACGACCCTTGGCCGGTCACCGGATGGCCGGAGTTGTGCCGGCGACCGGCGAGAGGTAAGTGAAGCCGAGCGAGAACTTCGCCCAGAGACTCATGTCTCGCTCGAACTTCGAGGTGCGGCCGAGCACGGCGAGATGTGCCTAGTCATCGGCCTGCTCCGCCGCCTGAGTCATGGGGGAAGAAGTATAAAGCTGTCACGCTATCTGGCATGCCACTGGCCTACGTGGACGAGAGCTGCACCCGCGACCGCTATTACATGGCGGCGCTCCTGGTTTCCGACCACCAGGCGATCGCCGGCCTCGAGGTCGCGGTGATCCTGCGCGTGGTGTGCGCGAGCGGATTGATGGCTATCTCGCTGAACGCGGCGCCGCACCTGGTCCGCTCTTCCTCTCAGCCACAGGCAACAAGCTGGACCATAGTGAACCTCGCCGGGTTTCGTGGAGGCGCTGAAGCCAGCATGATCCTGCTGGTGGAAGGGAGAATGTCGCGCGATGCCGGCCCCAAGGAAGTACCCCCCAAGAACTCCGCGAGCGCGCGGTGCGGATGCTCTTTGAAATCCGGCAGCAGACCGGACAAGTCACCGGCGCGATCGCGCGGGTCGCCGACCAACTCGGTGTGCACCGCTAGGCGCTACGCGGCTGGGTCCGCCAGGCCGAGATCAACGACAGACAACGGCCCGGCACCTCCAGCACGGACGCCCAGCGGATCGCTGAACTGGAGCGGGCGGTCCGCGAACTGCGCCGGGCCAACGACATCCTCAAGGCCGCCGCTTTTTTCGCGAAGGAACTCGACCCCCGACCGCCCAGATAGCCGCCTTCGTCGAGCAACACCGCGACCGGTTCGGGGCCGAGCCGATCTGCGACGTACTCCAGGTGGCGACCTCCACCTACTACGCGGCCAAGACGCGCCGGCCCTCGGCCCGGACGGTCCACGACGAGCAACTCAAAGCTGAGATCATCCGCGTCTGGAACGACAACTTCGAGGTGTACGGCGTGCGCAAGATGTGGAAGGAACTCACCCGCCAGGGCATCGACGCAGCCCGCTGCACGATCGCCCGGCTGTTGAGCCGACTCGGACTGACCGGCGCGGTCCGCGGTGACCACAAGAAGCAGACCACGATCGTCGAACCGCAAGCCCTGCGGCCTGCCGACCTGGTCGAGCGTGACTTCACCGCCACGGCACCCAACCGGCTGTGGGTCGCCGATCTTACCTACATCCCCACCTGGTCGGGGTTCGTCTACGCCGCCTTCGTCATCGACGTGTACTCGCGGATGATCGTCGGCTGGCGGCTGGCCGATCATCTGCGCACCGATCTGCCGCTGGATGCGCTGGAGATGGCGATCTGGCGGCGCGGCGGAAGCGTTAATGCATAGAAGTCGTAGTGTCACCCTCGCGAGACGATCTGCTCCTGAGCGCATCGTTGACCTGAAGGTACGCCTACGGGACAGGCTCGGCGGCGTCCCTCATTAGTGCGTACATGCGGCTTGAACTGCACGGACGAGGTTTTCGGCAGGCGTGGTGCCGTGAGTGCGTCGAGTTGCGACTGAGTTCCTGGGGCATGTGCGATCAGCGGGTGTAGCCGATGCGGATGTCTGTGCCGGGCGTGTCCGCGACGGCTGGCATCGGCGGGGGAGCCCGGACGGGGCTGGACATCGTCGTGATCAATGTATAGGAGAGCGTGGACGCCGCCATCGAAGCGCGCGGCTTCGTCACCGTCTGTGGCTTTGACGGCACCGTGCTCCTCGACGAGACCGGTGAATATGTGGCACGACTCGGAATCCATGGAGTGCCTACCAGCGTGTTCGCCGACGCGTACCGGGTAGTGCGTACAGCGGCGCGACCAGGCCGGACGAGTTGAACACGGTGGTCGGGGCTCGTCAGTGGCGGCCCGGATCAGCGGCCGAATGCGAGTCGGCTGCTCCGATCGCGTCTGCCAGGGCTGAAGTCTCCCCCGTGGAACCGGAGGGAGGACGGCATCGGCTGCACAGACGGAGCGACGACGAAAGAGACGACGCCGGGCACGACGACCTCGCGCACGTAGCTGTCAAGCGGCAAGCGATCGCCCCTGAACCGGCGCTGGTCCTGCACCAGGACACTGCGAGGATGTCGATGTGGCGCGCAGTGGTCTACACGCTACGGATTCCGACCAACCGAGTGATGATCGTCGCGTCGGCGGTCGGCTACTTCTTCTTCGCCGGGCTGAGCACGTTCGCTGTCGAGTTCATCAGCGGGCATTACGGCGTGGGCAAGGTAGCGGTGAGCGGGTTGATCCCGATCGTTGGTCTCGGTGCTCTCGCGGGGGTGCTGAGTGGAGGACGCTTGGCCGACCGGCTCATGCGACACAGGCATCCCAATGCGCGCGTCCTCGTGCCCGCGTCGGCCTACATCATCTCGGTGGCGCTGTTCTTGCCCGCGGTAGTGACCACGTCACTGGCGGTGGCGATCCCCCTGTTCATGGCCGCGGCGTTCGCGCTGGCGGCGGCCAACCCCCCGTTGGACGCCGCACGCCTCGATGTGATGCACTCCCGGCTCTGGGGACGAGCGGAGAGCGCCCGCACGCTGCTGCGGAGGACGGCGGAAGCGGGCGCCCCCGTGGTGTTCGGGTTCGTCGCAGACATGTTCAGCGCCCCCGGTGGCCGGGTGAGCGGCCTGGAATACGCCTTCCTCATCATGCTGGCGCCACTGGTGGCCAACGGGCTCATCCTGCTGCGCGCGCGGCATACGTATGCACGAGATGTCGCGACCGCCGCCGCCTCCGAAGAGAGCACCCGTTGAGTCTCACGAATGATCGTTGTCCTACGCTTGGATGATCCCTTCCGTTACCTCGTGCGGACCGGCTACGAGCAGAACGTACGGCAGCTGCATGGCGAACATCGGGCCCGCCAGAAGGACGCCAGAGGGGGCGGCCAGCGCGTAGACGCTGGAGAATCCGGCGAGCACGGCGATGACGATCCAGCGTGCACGACGCGACACAGCGACCCTCCAGAATCATGGTGGATCGCTATGTCACCACATGGGGGCGATGTTCCTCACGCCGGTGCCATGGTTTCCGCCAGAACCGAGCCGTCGTGTGTCATGGCCGAGTCATCAGCAGTTCCGGTCGCGCGCGGGCAGGTGGCCGGTGACGAGGAAGTCGGTGACGGTCCGGTCGCCGCAGGCGTTGCCGTTGGCGAGGTAGACGCCGTGACCGCCGGAGTCGACGGCGACCATGCGAGCCCGCTGCCCGAACGCCTCGCGCATCTTCAGCGCCCCGCTGTAGGGCGTGGACGGATCGCGCAGATTCTGGATCAGCAGGACGTTGGCCGGGCCGCGCGAGCTGATCCGCGTGGCCTGCTCCGCAGGCTTGAACGGCCAGTACGCGCACGGCCCGAGGTTGACCGGCATGCCCGCGGTCAGCGGGTAGACGGCCCGGTTGCGCTTGACCTGCTGCTCGTGCCGGGCGATGGAGTTCGGCCATTCGATGTCATTGCACATCGTGGCACCGGCGTGCGCGGCGGTGTTCTGGAGAGCGGCCTCCTCCGGCTGGTTCGGCATGGGCAGCTCGGCACGGTTCAGCGCGGCTTTCATGAGCCCGGCCAGCATCGGGTAATTGGCCGTGGAGTAGAGCGCGTTGAGAAGGGTCTCCCTCAGGAGGTTGCCGGTCAACAGCTGCTCCGGCTTGGCGCCCGGCCACGCCAGCGGCTCGCGGTCCAGCCGGGCGGCGAGATCGAGGAAGGTTTTGCGCACAGCGGCCGCGTCGGCGCCGAGGCCGTAGTCGCTGTCGCGCGCAGCCGCCCAGGCTCCGAAGTCGGGGAAACTGTCCTCCACACCGACGGCGTAGTTGGCCAGCCACTGGCGCGACACCTTGCGTGGATCGGGGTCGTCATTGCTGTCGAGGACCACTCGATCGGTGGTGGCGGGGAACATCGTGGCGTGGACTGCGCCCGCGTAGGTGCCGTACGAGACACCCCAGTAGGAGATCTTCTCCTCGCCGAGCGCCGCCCGGATCCGGTCGATGTCCCTGGCGTGGTTGCGGGTGCTGATGTGCCGGATCAGCGGCCCGCCGTTGCGGGCGCAGGCCTCGGCGATCCGGCGCGACCACGCCGCGTTCTCGGCGATGCCGCCGTCTGCGTCGGGGTACGGCTTGAGCCGTGTGAGGGAGAGGTCGGCGGGCGCGAGCCCACAGGAGACGGGTGAGCTCTTTCCCACGCCACGCGGGTCGAACCCGATGATGTCGTAACGGTCGAGCACCTCCTGGGGCAGCTTCTTGACCAGGGTGCTGGGCCGGTTCAACCCCGGGCTGCCGGGACCGCCCGGGATGATCAGCAACACGCCACGGCGGACCTCCGGGCGAGCCGTCTTGATTCTCGACACCGCCAGCGTGACCGACGGACCGCCGGGGGCGGAGTAGTCCATCGGCACCTCGATCGTCGTGCACTCCTGTCGGGGATCGACGCCCTGGCCGGGCAAGCAGGCGCCCCACTGCGTGACGGCGGCGTGCGCCGGGGTCGCGAGCAGCGTGGTCGTCAGGGCAGCCGCGGACAAGAGGGCAAGGGTTTTCATCAGGATCCTTTCGGTTCTGCGGATGTCCACGACTCTGCCGGGCCGATGATCGTCGAACCAGAGACCTCGTCAGTGACCACCCGTGACCTCGTCATAAAAGCGACGAACGTCCAGAATCCGCGCAGCATCCGTTATCCAACGCGTCCCGGTGCTCGGCGATCATCGGTGATCAGGGCGACCGCCTCGACCTCGACGAGCTGGTGGTCGTAACCGAGCACCGTCACGCCGAGCAGTGTGCTGGGGACGTCATGTGCGCCCATGTAGTCGCGGTAGACCTCCCACGCCTCGACCAGGTCACTCTGTTTGGAGGAGGCCACATAGACGGTGGTCTTGACGACATCGGTCAGCGACGCTCCCGCCCCGTCGAGTGCCGTGACGAGATTGCGCATCACCTGGTGGGTCTGCCCCGCGTAGTCCCCCACCGCGACCGTCTTGCCCTCGGCGTCGAGGGGACAGGCCCCCGCCACCCAGATGGCACGTACCGGCGTGTCGGCGACCGCCGCGTAGGCGTAGTCCACATTCTGCGTGAGCCGGTCGTTGCGGATCAGCCTGACACCTGTGCTCATGAACGCTCCTTTGGGACGGAATTGGAAGATGTGCGGAAAGCGGCAAACGGCCCTTGTTCCGGCGGGTTCACCGGGGCCAGGCCGGAGAGCGGCCGAGGATCGCGACGATCTCGTCAAGACGTGATCCGCCGGACCACGAGACCTCTGGCGCGAAGGCGGCGCCGGGCGCGAGACGGGCGTCGCCCACGGGTACGGCCCTGGCCACGACGAGCGCGACGTCGAGCAGTTCCGGCTCGAACCCCACGGTGATGCCCAACGTCCTTGCGACATCCCAGGAATGTACGACGTAGTCGATGAAGTGGAAGCCGATCGCCCGCATCGCGGGGAACGGCCTGCCGGCGTCGACCTCCGGCAGCGGGAACATCCGGTCGAGGACGCCATCGGCGGCGAAGGCCGCCAGCACGTGCCGGGCGGAGACCCGGTAGGCCTCGACGGGGTCGTCCCCAAGAGGGCGCGGTTTCCACAACGCCGGGTCGCCTTCGCCCCTGGACGCCGCCGCGAAGCCGTAGTGCTGCGTGGTCATGTGGGTCAGCAGGTCGTGCAGCGTCCATCCGGCACATGGCGTCGGCCGGTCCATGTCCGCGGCCGTCGCCTGTGCGGCCACGTCGACGCTGGTGCGGACCGCTCGGGCGTTGAGTGCGACGAGATCGACCCCGGTCGTCAGCGCGTTGGGTTCGCGCGGGTTCGCCCCCATGGCGGGAGCCCCGGAATTCATATGCATGTGCTTATAATCAACAGGCGCTTATCATCTGTCAACAGGTATCTTGACCATGTGACGGGTCAGGACGGCGACCGCCGCGACCTCGCCGCGATGCTGCAGCCCCTGGTGCGGTCTCTCATCGCCGCGGAACTGCCGGTGCTGGCGAGGCACGGGATCTCCATGTGGGGCTACGTCGTGCTCAGCGCGCTTGACGACAACCCGGTGCGCACGCAGGCCGCGCTCGCGGAGGCGATCGGCGCCGACAAGACACGGATCATCAGCACACTCGACAAACTCCAAGAATCCGGGTTGATCTCTCGTACGCCGGACCCCGGTGACCGTCGCGCCCGGCTGCTCTTGATCACCGAGGATGGTCGCAGGGTGCGCAGATCGGCACAGGCCGGCATCCAGGCGAACGAGGACCGTCTGCTCGCCATGCTGCCGCCGGCCGATCGGCGTGGTTTTCTGCGCGCCGTGCGCGCGCTGTCGGCGCTGTCGCACGAAGACATCGTCGGCTGACGACATCGAGCGGCGTTTTCCGGTGCGCCCCAGCGCACCCAGACCGGCACCGCTCCGGCATCGGCTTTTGCCCTGTGAACGTGCGGAGGGCTCGTCGAGGTCCGGGCCCTGAAGACACGCCTCGGGCTCCGCGGGCGGGAGCACCACAGGGGGGGCTGCGGAGGTTGATCGGATGGATGTGGACAGATCGACGGGCGCTCACTAATGTCATATGACGTCTTATGCAATCATAAGATGTCGTACGACATGAGCGACGCCGTGATCCCAGCGGATCGGCGATGCACTAGCGCCTCTGTCGTCCGCGATCCCCCCTCTCCACCAAGGAGCGACCCCCGTGAAACGCATCCTGGCCGCCGGCGGTGCTGCGGCCGGCCTCCTGGCCACCGCCGCGGTCACCTCCCCCGCACAGGCCGCCGGTGACGTCGCCGCCACCCCTCTCGCCAACACCAACCTGGCCGCCCGCCAGGTCGCCACGTTCTGGTACGGCGAGAACAAGGCCAACCTGATCGGCGCCACGCCGTACAACGTCGAGACCAAGGTCGTCGCCAAGCACGTCTCCAAGGGCGGCCCCGCCCCCGACAGCAAACCCGGCGTCGTCCCCGCCATCGGCGACGAGAAGAAGGCGACCGCCAAGTCCAAGAACGTCAACCTGCCCAAGACCACGGGCAAGGTGTTCTTCATCGGCGCCGACCACAAGCCGCACTGGTGCTCCGCCACCTCCGTGCAGGCGAACTACCGCAACCTGGTCGCCACCGCGGGCCACTGCGTCTACGACACCGAGTCGAACAAGGCCACCCTCGACAAGTGGGTCTTCATCCCCGGCTACTACCAGGGCAAGACCCCGTGGGGCATCTACGTGGGCAAGCAGGCCTTCACCCACTACGACTACGACGTGTACGAGGACGGCGACCGCGACTACGCGTTCGTGACCGTCTACAACGGTGTCCTGCCCGAGAGCGTGACCAAGACCCGCGACTACTCGGAGACCTTCGACACCAAGAAGGAAGCCGAGAACAAGAAGGCCGAGCTGGAGTCATCGCCCTCTACTGTGCGCGCCTCCGTCACGGTCGCCGAGGTACGGAGCCGCAAGGTGGTCCCGGTCGGCACACCGGAATCCGTGCAGGTCTGGAACATCGACATCGCCGAATTCGTACGACTCAACCCGAACCTCCCCCGCGCGGGCAACGGCCCGTGGACTCCCGGCACCGGTGTGGACGACGACGTCGCGAACCAGGAGCCCCCCGGCTGGCAGCCGGGCGAGGACGACGACCACAAGACCTACCGCTTCACACGCGGCATCGGCGCCAGCACGCGGTGGGTGACCCGCACGTACTGGGCGAACTACGACCTGGACTACAGGGTCACCGGCAAGCTCTACCAGATCGGGCTGAAGGACGTCGGCCGTCTCGGTGACAACGTCGGCGGCCAGGGGCTCGCCTACAACCAGAAGGTCGGCAAGCCGGTCTTCGTGTTCGGCTACCCGAGCGGCGCCCACCTGGACGGCAACCACGCCTACACCGGCACGACCCTCAAGTGGACCTACGGCAAGACCTTCGCCGTCCAGGCCCCCGCCATCAAGGGCGAGGAACTCCTCGGCACCAAATCCTCCTTCACCGGCGAGGGCGCCCTCGGCTCCTCCTGGCTGATCAACTACAACAACGGCCGCCGCCTCGGCTACCTCAACGGCGTCACCATCGGCGTCTCCGACACCGACGGCAACAACCGCTACGACACCAGCTTCTCGCCGTACTTCGACGGTGAGCTGTACGGCGTCTACAGCGCGGCCAAGAACCTCTGGTCCGGAAAAATCGTCTAAGCGTCATACGGAGTGATGCGGTGCCGGACATCACCACCGCCCGGCACCATCCCATCGCGGAAGGGCCCGCCCAGGCCCTTCCGCCCCAGCGGGGCGCCCGGAGAAAAACGACCCAGCGATGGAACGAGGGACGATCGCGGTGTACGACAGGACGCTACGGGTTCGCCTCCGTCTCTCCGGGGGCATGCCGCCCCTGGATCGGGACATCCCGGTGGACGGCTTCCACCTGCCCGCCGAACGGGCACGTGAGCTGGACGCGCTGGTGAGGGCACTGCCCACCGAGAACGTTCGTGGCCTGCTCCCGCCACCGGTGCCCGACTCGGCTTTCTATGAGCTGCACGTCGAACGATACGGCGAGCGGCGGGCCTACTGGTATCACGACGGCAGCCTGCCGCCCGAGGTGCGGGCGCTCGTCCGGTTCCTGCTCGATGTCGCGAACGGGGGAGCTCCCGGCATGACGGCGCCGGATCCTGCCCCGGCCGAAGGGAACGAAGGAGTGTGACCGTGGGGGAGTGGGCGAGATACGCCGCCATCGTCGTGGCGCTGGCGATTCCGATCGGCTCCTACCTGTACGCCCGGAAGGCGCCGAAGTTCCGGCCCCCGCGATGGACGGACAGGGAGTTGCGCACGGCTTTCGAGGCCATCAGGTCCGGCAGCTCGGCCGCCGCGGAGCTGGCCCGCCCGTCTGGCTCGCACGTGTACACGCTCGGTGTGGTCCTGGCGCTCTGGCCCGGACCCAAAGGTAGGTACGACCTGCGCTTCCAGGTCAGGGTGCTCGACGCGACGGTGGTGACCGCGGCCCTCTCGCAGAGGATGTGGCATCGCAACGCCAAGGTGAGTCCGGGTGACCTCGTCGTGGTCTTCCACGGCCAGGGAAGCGGTCCCGCGCTCGTTACCCGCGTGTTCCGGCGTCGGAGAACGACCGGATGACGGCACGCCATCCGGACGGGGACCCGGCCGGCGCCGATCGACGTGACGACGCCGGACATCGCCACCCGCCCGGCACCATCCCATCGCGGAAGGGCCCGCCCGGGCCCTTCCGCACCTTCCAGCGATCGCGATCACATGGCAGGAGGAGAGCGCGATGAGCTTCGACTGGTTCGACGTCATCCTGGACTTCGGATCCATGCTGGACGAACCGGGGTCGAAGGCCGCCGTGAGGCTTGATGCGCTCACCGACGAGCTCGGACTGAGGTTCGTGCCCAAGGACCTGCCGCGGCACATGTCCGAGGACTGGGCGGACTGGCTGCAGACCGTGGCCGAAGCCGGGACACCCGCGCTCCTGGCCCGGCTGGAGCACCCCAGCACGTCGATCCGGAGGGCGGCCGCGTTCGTGCTGACCTACTGCTCCGACGCGGAACTGCCCGCCGCGCTACGCGCCCGCATCGAGGCCGAGACCGACGCGCCCACCACGCTCACCCTCCTGATCGCGCTCGGCCGGTTCCCCGAACAGCGGGCGTACCTGCGCGAGCTCACCACGCGCGATCATCCGCCGTTGACGCGGTGCGGTGCCGCGCTCGGCCTGGTGATGCGGCCATGCGGGGTGGGGCGGTTCCGCGACGGCCCGGCCGCGGGCGCCGACCTCGGCGACGACGTGATCGAGGCGCTGACGATCGGCTTCACCGACGACGCCGTCGAATCCCACGTGGAGGAGCTGCCCTGGACCGAACCGGAGTGGAACCACCTCGAAGACGTCATCACCATGAGCCTGCGCCCGCTCCCCGACGCGCTGGCCCGCTGGCTGACCATGATGCTGACCCTGACACGGGCAGGGAAGGTCCACAGCGGGTGGGCCGACTGCCTGTGCTACTCCGCGGGCGACCTGAACCGCCATCATCCGGGACTGGGCGCGCCGCTCGGCCCGCTGGTCGGCGATCTGCTCGGGCACCCGGAGACGGACGCGCGGCTGGGCGCCATGCGAAGCATCGTGTGCTGGCTCGGCGACCCGGAGAACGATGCGGCCACCGCGCGCTACCTCGACCAGGTCGCCGCCGCGCTCGACGTACCCGAACTGGAGGGCATGGCACTCTGCGTCCTCATCACCCAGCGCGACGCCAGGTGCGTGCCACCGCTGCGGCGGATGATCAGCGAGGAGTCCATGACACTCAGGCTGGACGGGCCGCGCACCATGGAGAACTCGCCGTATCTGATGTCCCTGTTGCCTGCGGCGGCTCGGTTCGCCGACGAGCTGATCCCCGCCGTACGCACGCGTCTGGCCGCCGAGCCGCAGACGCATGAGGTGGAGCGGCTGCTGGAGGCCATCACTGGATGGGATGGGCTGGAGGTGGCACTGCCCGAGCTCCGGCGGTTGCGCGAGTCGGCCGAACGCTGGCCGCGCGGGGAGCCGAAAGTGCTCAGCACCCTCCTGAACCATCTCGGCCGCGACACCCACCCCGACGGAGGATGACGCGGACGGTCATGGGGCCGGAGACCCGGGAGGCGTCCACGAGGGGCCGGGAGTCACTCGAACGTCCACATGGTGGCGTGTTCTCGGACGTAAACACGGCCCTGGTCGTAACTGATCGACGCGGTGGCGATCCGGCGATCGAGGGGCGAGGGGCGGGTGATTCGCGGGCTGTCGGGCAGGGGAAGGCGCCAGAAGATGTTTCGTGGGTCGGCGGTCGACACACAGACGAGTTCGGTGTCCGTCGCCAGGAGCAGCCGATTGGTGTCGACATAGGTGATGATCGGCGCTGAGCGCATGGCCTCGCGCGACCGGCGGTTCACGTCGCCGTCGAGGTCACCGTCGGCTCGGGGACCGGTGACCGGGCCGGAGCCGACGGTGAGTCCGGGGACGTCGGCCAGATCGACCGGGGGTGCATGGCACGGGACGGCCCCGTCCACGTCGACGCACTCCAGATGGGGGCGCCCTGCGTCGTCGACGACCACCGCGAAGACAGACGCCCAGACGGACGCGATCGACGTGACGACGCCGCACATCTCGAACCGCCACAGTTCCCTGCCGTCCGCCATGGCGTATCCGGCGAGTTCCTCTCCCGGAGGAGGGTGCTCCCGATCCCACCGGCGTTCGAGCTCGTCGAAGTCCACCTCGTCGGGATCGAGAGAGGAGGCCATCGCCAGCTCGGCGACTCCCTCCTCGCGGGCCGCGGCCGCAGTCATGCGACGCTGCCGGTCCACCAGGACCACTGACCGTTCCGCGTTGAGTGACCGTACCGTCATGGTGCCCATGGAGAAGGAGCGCTCGGGGTGAACCGGGCGTGGCGGCAGCCGCCACAGCACACTGCCGTCGCCGATCGCCCTGACGAGCACGGCACCGTGGTCGCTCCCGTCGCCGTCTGGGGCGGTCTCGGTGACGACGGCGTCGGCCACGCGGGCCAGCACCCGCTCGGGCGCCTCCCATTTCAGCGTGCCGGTCTCCAGGTCGCGGCACTGCATGCGGTAGGCGCGCGCCCGGTAGACCCACGAGGCGACATAGGAGTCCTGCCCCGCCATGATCGGCTCCTGCCACAGCTTGACACTCAGGTCGGAGCCGAACACGCACAGCTCGACCTCCCGGCCCGCGCCGAGATCGTCGACACGGACGATGTCGCCGTCGGGGGCGAGGACGTACACGACCAGCGACGCGTCCCACTGGTAGACCGGCACCAGGATGCGACCGTCCGGCAGCGGGTAGGGGGTGCCCACCTGGCAATCTGTCGCACCCGGACGCGCCACCGGGATCCGCAGGCGGAACCGCTCCACCCCCGTGGCCGCGTCCAGCGCGACCAGCGCCGGGCCCGTCTCGCCGGCCGTACCTCGCCCCCAGCCGCACGCGGCGAGCACCAGATCGCCGCTGAGCGTCGGTGTCCCGTACGCGTCGTGCCAGGCGGGCGGCAGATCGGCCGAATACGTGAGCGACGGAGCGACCAGCGGCGGATCTGGCAGCATGTCCAGGGAGCAGTCGTCGGGGCCGACGCGCACTTCGACGATCCGGCCCCAGGCGAAGTCCACCCACCACTCGCCGTACGGCCACCCGTTGACCATGTGCGCCCAGTCGTCGTATCTCAGGCTGAAGCGCGGCGGCGTGGCGCTGACCGCCACGGAGTCGGAGAAGTCGTAGCGCGTCGCTCCCGGTTCGAACCGGTGGAGCCCGCCCTCGTCGAACGGGTCCCTGGGGCCACGCTGCTCTGCCAGCCGATGCAGCACCGCCGCCCCTTCCGCCTCCAGCCGCCTCAGCGAGTCACGCACGTACCGCGCGACCTGCAGGGCGAGCTGGCACGGGCCGTCCTCGTCCCCGGGCAGCTCGATGTCGAGCCCCTCGGATGTGGCCACCGCCCAGGAAACGTCGGACCGGATCGGTGGTCGGGCACAGAAGACCTGCGTGTCGACACGTCCGAGGGCCAGCAGCAGATCCACCCGATCCCGTCGCGTGGTGAACCAGCGGTCCGGGCAGCGCCGCACCTCTGTCGGCCACTCGGCGACTCGAGCGAGCGCGTCCGGGAGCCACTCCTGTTCGTAGCGCACGGCGTCCGCGTCCAGAACCGCCTCGGCCTCGGCACACAGTGCTTCCCACAGCGCTTCCCACTCCGGCTCCGGCGGTGCCGACATCATCGCGGGCTCCTCCTCGTCGATGGGGTTCGGACCCCTTGAGCACGATGGCTCCCAGCGGCTTCTCGGGCGGTCTGTCGCATCCGTCCAGGCCCCCGATCTCTGTGTTCGGTGTCCGACGCCGGCAGCCGCCGATCGCGGTCGGCATAAGTAAGGTGCGGAAGAGCCCGGGCGGGCCCTTCCGCGATGGGGATGGCGCCGGGCGGGTGGTGATGCCCGGCACCGCATCACGTCGTACGACGCTTGGACACGCTTAGACGATCTTTCCGGACCAGAGGTTCTTGGCCGCGCTGTAGACGCCGTACAGCTCACCGTCGAAGTAGGGCGAGAAGCTGGTGTCGTAGCGGTTGTTGCCGTCGGTGTCGGAGACGCCGATGGTGACGCCGTTGAGGTAGCCGAGGCGGCGGCCGTTGTTGTAGTTGATCAGCCAGGAGGAGCCGAGGGCGCCCTCGCCGGTGAAGGAGGATTTGGTGCCGAGGAGTTCCTCGCCCTTGATGGCGGGGGCCTGGACGGCGAAGGTCTTGCCGTAGGTCCACTTGAGGGTCGTGCCGGTGTAGGCGTGGTTGCCGTCGGGGTGCGATCCGCTGGGGTAGCCGAACACGAAGACCGGCTTGCCGACCTTCTGGTTGTAGGCGAGCCCCTGGCCGCCGACGTTGTCACCGAGACGACCGACGTCCTTCAGGCCGATCGCGAGAATCTCGGCACGGACCGTGTAGTCCACATCGAACTCGATCCACAAGGTGCGCTTCTTGAAGACATTGTTGTGCCTGAAGTAGATGGTCTTGTCGTCCTTGCTCAGCGCGTAGGTTCCCTCGGGGTTCGTGCCGAGGATGGCGTCGGCGACCGCGGTGTTCCACTCGGCCTCGGTGATCGAGCTTTCCTCGATGCCGGTGCCTGCCTTCTTCGCGGTGAAATCGGCCTGCGTCTTCGTCCTGCTGAACAGGTAAGCCCAAGGGATGCCCGCATCGACCATCTGGTGTGCGGTGGCGGGAGCCTTCTCGACCTCGGAGCCGGCCGGGTCGGCGCCGGCCTTGTCGGTGACGACACGGTCGATGCGGACGTTCGCCCAAGCGGTGGTCTTGTCCGCCTTGATCTTGGCCGCGTCCTCCTGAGCCTCGGCTTTGGTCTCGAACGTTTTGGCGTAGTTCTTGGTGTGGCTCGCGCTTTCGGGCAGGACGCCGTTGTAGACGGTCACGAACGCGTAGTCGCGGTCGCCGTCCTCGTAGACGTCGTAGTCGTAGTGGGTGAAGGCCTGCTTGCCG
>BBYL01000028.1 GCA_001570385.1 Microtetraspora glauca
ATGCGCTGGATCCGCAACAAATACAAACGGCTGCAAGCTAAGAAGAAGGCCCTGGAGTGCTGGCGGGGAATCACACAGCGATGTCCCCGCATGTTCGCGCACTGGCCATGGACACCTTCGGTCCCGCACGCCTGGTGACCAGAGTGACAGGAGCCCGGTGAACCGAGAGGTTCACGCCGGGATCTGTGGGAGCCCCGAGGTGAAATCCCTCGGGGCCACCCGACAAGAAGTGGTCTTGCGACAGATCAACTTCGGAACCAGAGGCTTCACGTGTCTTCCAGTGTCACATACACCGCCACCCTGGAGATCCACCGGGAGACGGTCGAGTACCTGTCGGCGCTGCTCACCGCCCGCCGTACCGAACTCGGCACCCGGAGCGGCACCCGCGCACTCAGCCCGTTCGACCACGCCGTGCTGGTCTTGCGCTGGTTTCTGGACGGCACCCGCATACGGCAACTGGCCGCCGACAACACCATCAGCCGCAGCACCGCCTACGACTACCTGCACGAAGGCATCGACGTCCTCGCAGCTCAAGCGTCCGACCTGGCCGCAGCACTGGCGGAGGCCAAAGCCACCGAATCGGGACACCTCAACCTGGACGGCACCGTGATCCGCACCGACCGGATCAGCACGCCCGGCCCCAACGGGGCAGACCTCTGGTGGAGCGGGAAGCATAAACACCACGGTGGCAACATTCAGGTTCTGTCCGATCCCAGCGGGTTCCCACTGTGGACCTCGCACGTCCGGCCCGGTCGCGAACACGACACCACCTGCGCGAAAGCCGTAGAAGGACTCCTGCCCCTACTGGAACGGGCGGCCGCAGAAACCGGCCACCTCACCCTGACCGACCTGGGTTATGAGAACCTCAGCCCGGCCATCCGCACCCCGGTCAAGAAACCCAAGAACGCCCAGCTCACTGACGAGCAGAAGGCATACAACCAGGTCATCCGCGGCGTGCATGCCATCGCTGAACGGGCGAACTCCCTGCTCAAGACCACATTCAAAGCATTACGGCGAGTCAGTCTCGATCCCTGGCGGATCGGCGCGATCGTCGCAGCCGCGCTCGTCATCCTCCGTCTCGAGCACGGCAGGCACACCTGACGCGTAGGAGCCGGTTGTAGGTGCGGTTGTCCGGGCTGAGGATCTGGTTGTCTTTGGGCTGCTTGATCGGCGTATGAATGCCGATCCCGGCGCCTTCGTATCCGCTGTCGGCGAGGGTGGGCAGGCCGGTTGCGGCTGCGGCGTACAGCGCGCCCAGCACCTGTGCGCGGGCGGCGGTGAGGTCGTGTACGGAGCCGGGCTCGACCTCGGCGATCCACAGCGGAAGCCCGCCGGGCGCCGACAGTGCCTGGAGGTTGCCAGCGTGCTGATGGGCCTTACCGGAGTACCAGGCGTCGATGAATCCTCCCTTGACGCTGACGGTCTGCTCGGCGCAGCGATCGACGGGGATCAAGGTGCCGTCCAAGATGACATATGCCAGTCCCTCGGCGTGGGCGCGGCCGAGGGCCTCATGCAGATCAGGTGCTTGAGCTGCGAGAACTGTGATGCCTTCGTGAAGGTAGCGGTAGGCGGTGGCGCGGGAGACGCGGTGATCGCGGCCAAGCTTGGGGATGTCGTGTTCGCCGCGGAACCAGCGCAGCACCATGACCGCCTGCCGGAACGGGCTCAGGGCGCGGCTGTTTTGCGGGGTGCCGCGCAGGCGGCGTTCGTCGCGCAGGAGCCGTGCGACGAACTGAACGAGTGCGCGGGAGACATCGAGCGTGGCACGATGAGCAATCACGTGGGGCCTGCCGGTGGGTTGAGCGTCTTGTGGTGAGAGCTCTTCTACCGGGGGCTCCGCGTCTGTTTCCGGCCTTCGGCGACTCCTCCCGAAAGGTCCGGAACGCCACGGACAGCGTCC
This sequence comes from Microtetraspora glauca, assembly GCA_001570385.1. Classification (GTDB taxonomy): domain Bacteria; phylum Actinomycetota; class Actinomycetes; order Streptosporangiales; family Streptosporangiaceae; genus Microtetraspora; species Microtetraspora glauca. Next base: position 1,901 of record BBYL01000028.1, read on the forward strand.
GAGAAGTCCCCAATCGCCCGAACTATTTCGCTGAGATCACCTCAATGGAAATATTAAGGACATTTCGAAGCTTCCCTTTAATAGACTGGATAGTGCGCTTAGATACTTTAGCCGAGGCTCGGGAGATGGCAGCGACTGGATCTTATCTCGACTCCCGACCGGCATCCGATTGAAAGTATTAGTGGAGTTTAAGAACCCATACTTTGAGGTCGTGTCCGGCGGCCAGGATGAGGGGCCGCCAGGGACTCGAACCCCGGACCCGCTGATTGAGAGTCAGCGGGGGCGTGGGAGGTGTTTGGCGATGAACAGGCCCTCCGCGCTGACGCACAGCTCGCCGCCGGCCGAGATGGTGCCGGTCGTGCGGATCTTGCGGCCGTCCACGGAGATCTGGCGTCCCGTCACAGTCAGCGGCTCGAACAGCGGCGTCGGCCGGTGGTAGCGCAGGGTCAGCTCGGCCGTCATGCCGGACGGCCCGCCCCAGGCGTTCGCCACACCGAGCGTGTGGTCGAGCAGCAGCGCCGAGACGCCGCCGTGCACGAACCCGGGCGGCCCCTGGTACGGCATGCCCAGGACGACGACCCCCTCGATCGAGCCGTCGTCCTTGCCGGTGAGCGGGAGCGGCGGCGCGATGGCGTTCTCCGGCCCGGTGACCGGGTCGTGCCGGGTCACACCCTCGCCCCGCCACATGTCGATCATCCGCTCCTCGACGCCGGGAGCGTGCTCGTCCAGATAGTCGGCGACGGCGTTCAACCGGTCCGCCACCTCGGTCATCTCGGCGTCGGAGCCGTCACCGGCGTGCAGCAGCGAGGCGATCACCCGGCGGGCGGCGGCGACGGCCGCGTCCACGCCCTTGTTGTTCGCCTTGGCGGTGAGCTCCTCCAGTCTCTCGCTCATGCCGTCACCTCCGGCGCCGCCGCGGACGACACCGCGGGCGACACCGTGGCCGTCGCGTGCGTGAGAACGGGCGCGTCGTCGCGTTCCGGGCAGGTCGAGGTCAACACCAGCCGGTCGCCCTCGCGCCACACCGTGGTCCGGATCGTCTCGCCGGGGAACAGCGACCCGGCGAACCGCACCGACAGGCCGGTCAGCCGGGACACGTCACCGTCGAGCACACCGTCCACGACGGCCTTCGCGACGATGCCGTACGACGCGAGCCCGTGCAGGATCGGCCGGTCGAAACCGGCCATCCGCGCGAACTCCGGGTCGGCGTGCAACGGGTTGAGGTCGCCGTTGAGCCGGTACAGCAGGGCCTGCCCGGGGGTGGTGGGTGAGTCGAGCACGTGGTCGGGCTTCCGTTCCGGCGCGGCCCACGGGGTCTCCGGGCCCGGGTCGCCGCCGAAGCCGCCTTCGCCGCGCGCCCAGATCTGCATGGTGGTGGTCCACAGCGGCCCGCCGTCGGGGTCGGCCGCGGACTGCTCCATGACGATCACCGCGGCCTTGCCCTTGTCCCAGATGTGGGCCACGCGCGAGGTGACGGTGGCGGTGCCCGAGGCGGGCAGCGGCCGGTGGACCGTCAGGCCCTGGCCCGCGTGCAGGATCCGGCGCAGGTCGATGTCGACGCCGGGCAGGTGCATCGCCGTGGGACCACGGTCCCCGGCGGAGACGCCCTGCCCGGCGACCATCGCGAAGGTCGGGAGCACGCGCAGGCCGCGCTCGTAGGTGTAGGGCAGCTCGGGGCCGGCGTCGGTGCCGCCCGCTCCCAGGCTGAGGTGGTAGAGCAGCACGTCGCGGCCGGTCCAGCTGATCTCGCGGACCGAGGGCGGCGCGCTGAGCGCCTTGTCGACGTCGATCGGCATGGTTCAGCCCTCCTTTCCTGTGTCGGAGCCGTTCAGCGTGCCCGCGCCGTACAGGGTGACGACGCAGGCGCCGCCGAGCCCGAGGTTGTGCTGCAGGCCGACCTTGGCGCCGTCCACCTGGCGGGCGCCCGCCTCGCCGCGCAGCTGCCAGGTCAGTTCGGCGCATTGGGCCAGGCCGGTCGCCCCCAGCGGGTGTCCCTTGGAGATCAGGCCGCCCGACGGGTTGACGACCCACCGGCCGCCGTACGTGGTGGCGCCGGACTCGGCGAGCGTGCCGCCCTCTCCCTCGGGGCACATGCCGAGCGCCTCGTACGTGAGGATCTCGTTGATCGAGAAGCAGTCGTGCAGTTCGATCACGTCGACGTCGTCGATCCCGAGCCCGGCCTCGGCGAACACCAACTCCTTGGCGGCGCGGGTCATCGGGGTGCCGACGACGTCGATGTGCGACCGGGTGGCGAACGCCTCCTCGGTGTCGGTGGTCAGCGCCTGGGCGAGGATCTCGACCGCCCGGCCCTCCAGACCGTGCTCGCGGACGAACCGCTCGCTGACGATGACGGCCGCAGCCGCGCCGTCGGAGGTCGGCGAGCACTGCGACCGGGTGAGCGGGTCGTGGATCGGCTTGTCGCCGAGCACCTGGTCGAGCGTGTACTCGTCCCGGAACTGGGCGTACGGGTTGTTCACCGAGTGCCGGTGGTTCTTCACCGCGACGGAGGCGATCTGCGCGGCGGTCGTGCCGTGCCTCTCCATGTGCTCGCGGGCCGCGTTGCCGAAGAACTGCGCGGTCATCGGCGCGTTCGCCCAGCCGCGGGTGCCGACCAGCACCTCGAGGTGCCGGTCCACGGTCGTCACCTTGGGCATGCCGCCCGACGGGTTCAGCGCGTCCTTGGTCACCTTCTCGAAGCCGACCGCGAGCGCAACGTCGGCCAGGCCGGCCTGCACCCACTCCCTGGCCAGCATCAGCGCCGTGGAACCGGTGGCGCAGTTGTTGTTGACGTTGATGACCGGGATGCCGGTCAGCCCGACCTCGTAGAGGGCGCGCTGACCGGCCGTCGAGGGACCGAACACGTAGCCGGCGGCGGCGCGCCGCACGGCGTCGTAGCCGATCCCGGCGTCGGCGAGGGCCGTGCCGACGGCCTCCGCGACCATGGCCGGGTACTCCCAGTCACGGGTCTCGATCTTCTCGAACTTCGTCATCCCCACGCCGATGACGAACGTCCTGTTGCTCATTGGGGTCTTCCTTCGCGTCCGGGGGTTCACGCCTTGGCGGGCACGGGCTCGGGGTCGCGGGGCAGGCCGAGCAGACGCTCACCGATGATGTTGAGCTGCACGTCTGTGGTGCCCCCCGCGATCGACATGCACCGGGAGTTGAGGAACATCCAGGTGGCGTTCCTCCGCGCGCCACGCCGCTCGGTGCCCTCCTCCCCCTCCTCGTCCGACAGGGACGCGGGGCCGGCCCAGTCCATGGCGGTCTCCCAGACCTCCTGGATGTGCTCGACTCCGATCAGCTTGGCGACGCTGGACTCGGCCCCCGGCTGCCGGCCGGACAGCGACCGGATCGTGGTCCGCAGACCGAACAGCCCGCCGGACTGGGCGTCGCAGAGGATGCCGCCGAGCCGGGTCAGCCGCTCGTCGTCCATGTCGTCGGGGGCGGTGCTCGCGAGCTGGAGCAGCGCCTCGCCGCCGCTCCCGAGCGACGAGTCGTGCGAGAGGGACACCCGCTCGTTGGCCAGCGTGGTGCGGGCCAGTTTCCAGCCGTCGCCGGGCTGGGCGACCAGCATGTCGTCGGGGACGAAGACGTCGTCGAGGAACACCTCGTTGAACAGCGTCTCGCCGGTCAGCTCGCGCAGTGGCCGGATGTCGATGCCGGGGCTGGACATGTCCAGCAGGAAGTAGGACAGGCCCTTGTGCTTGGGAGCCGAGGGGTCGGTGCGGGCCAGCAGGATGCCCCATCGCGCCTCGCGGGCCATGGAGGTCCAGACCTTCTGGCCACTGATCTTCCAGCCGCCGTCCACCTTCTCCGCGCGGGTGCTGAGCGCGGCCAGATCGGAGCCCGCGCCGGGCTCGCTGAAGAGCTGGCACCACAGGAAGTCCCCGCGCAGCGTCGCCGGGAGGAACCTCTCGTGCTGCTCGGGGCTGCCGTGCGCGATCAGGGTCGGCACCACCCAGGCGCCGATGATCAGGTCCGCGGCACGCAGCCCGGAAGCACGCATCTCCTCGGCGATCACGAGCTGGGAGACGGCGTCGGCGCTCTTGCCCCAGGGTTTCGGCAGATGCGGCGCCGTGTACCCGTGCTCGGCCAGGTAGGTGAGCCGTTCCGCGCCTTCGAGGGCGAGGGCCGGCTCCAGCTCGGCCCGGATCTCGGCGCGTACGGCCTCGGCCTCGGGCGGCAGCTCGATGCCGAGCGTGCGGCGGACGCCGTCCAGCGTGAGCCGGGCGACGCGGCGCCGCCACCACGCGGTGGAGCCGAGGAGGAGCCGCAGGCTCTGGGCCCGGCGCAGGTAGAGGCCGGCGTCGTGCTCCCAGGTGAAGCCGATGCCGCCGAGGGTCTGGATGCAGTCCTTGGCGGTGGAGAAGGCCGCCTCGACGCTGGTCGCGCCGGCCACCGCCGCGGCGAGCACCGCCTCGCGCGCGTCGGTGCCGGGGTCGGCGGCGCGCGCGGCGTCCCACGCGCACACCCTCGCCTGCTCCGCTCTGGTCAGCATCCGAGCGCAGCGGTGCTTGACGCCCTGGAACTGGCCGATCGGGCGGCCGAACTGCTGCCGCACTCTCGCGTACTCGGCCGCGGTCGTGGTCGCCCAGTCGGCGAGACCGGACGCCTCGGCGGCGAAAAGCACGGCGGCCAGGTCGAGCACGCCGTACGCGTCGAGACCGGTCAGGACGTCGTCCTCCGCGACGGTGACGTCCTCCGCGCGTACCCGCGACAGCCGCCGGGTCAGGTCGTGGCTGGCGAGGTCGGTCGTCTCGACGGCGGCGCGAGGCAGCACCACCCACGCGGTGCCGTCTCCGTCCGCAAGCGCGGCGGGCAGGACGAACAGGTCGGCGACATGGCCGCCCAGGACCGGATCCGACTCTCCGGAGACGGAGAGCCGTCCGGCGTAGCCGCGGGTGAGGGTGAGGCCGCCCGGCTTCAGTCCGACGGCGCCGATCGTGGTGCCCTCGGCGAGCCCCGGGAGGTGCGCGCGGTGCCCGGCGCGATCGAGGACGGCGCTCGCGAGGACCGTGGGCAGGAACGGGCCGGGCGTGATGGCGCGGCCGAGTTCCTCGACGACGACGGCGAGTTCCAGCAGGCCGTAGCCGGCGCCGCCCGACTCCTCGGGCAGGTGCAGGCCGAGCAGGCCCTGCTCGGCGATCACCGGCCAGAACTCGGGCAGTTCCTCCTTCTTCGCGTCCACGGCCCTGCGTACCGCCTCGGGCGTCACGTGGCGGGTGGTGAGGGTGCGGACCGAGTCCCGCAGGTCGCGGTGCTCCTCGGTGAGTCCGATGGTCATGGTGCTCTCAGATCCGTTCGATGATGGTTGCCGTGGAGTGGGCGCCGCCCGCGCACATGGTGATCAGCGCGGTGGACTTCCCGCTCCGTTCGAGCTCGTACAGCGCCTGGGTGATCAGGCGGGCCCCGGTGGAGCCGACCGCGTGTCCCAGGGCGATGGCGCCGCCGTTCACGTTGACCTTGTCCATGTCGGCCTTGTGCACCTGCGCCCACGAGAGCACCACGGAGGCGAACGCCTCGTTGATCTCGACCAGATCGATGTCGGACAGGGACATCCCGGCCGCGCGGAGTACATGCTCGGTGGCCTGCACCGGGCCGTCCAGGTGGTAGTAGGGGTCGGCCCCGACCATCCCGGAGGCGACGATGCGGGCCCGGGGCCGCAGGCCGAGCGCCGCGGCCCTGTCCGCGCTCATCAGGAGCACGGCCGCCGCGCCGTCGCTGATCTGCGACGAGTTCCCGGCGGTGTGCACGCCGTCGGGGATCACGGGGGCGAGCTTGGCCAGTGCCTCCGGGCTGGTCTCGCGCAGGCCCTGGTCGCGCGTGACGGTGGCGGTCTCCCCCGTCGGCCCCTCCGGGCCCATCACGGGGGCCTCGACCGGGATGATCTGGCCGTCGAACCGGCCCTCGGCCCACGCCTGCGCGGCCCGCCGCTGCGACTCCAGGCCGAAGGCGTCCACGTCGGCGCGGGTGATGCCGCGCTTCTTCGCGATCCGCTCGGCGGCGGTGAACTGGTCCGGCATGTCGAGGGACCAGTCGTCGGGGAAGGGGCTGCCGGTCTCGGGTGTGAGCGCCTGGCCGAGGAAGACCCGGCTCATCGACTCGACGCCACAGCCGATGCCGGCGTCGATCGCGCCGGACGCGATCAGGCCCGCGATCAGGTGCACGGCCTGCTGGGAGGACCCGCAGGCGCAGTCGATCGTCGTGCACGCCGTCGTGTACGGCAGGCCGGCGTACAACCACGCCTGCCGGGTGACGTTGTTCGACTGCTCGCCCGCCTGGGTGACGCACCCGCCGATCACCTGGTGGATCACCGAGCCGATCGCGTCCGGTTCGACGCCCGCGCGGTCGAGCAGGCCCTTCTGTGCCCGCCCGAGCAACGCGGCGGGGTGGAGCCCGGACAGCACGCCCCGGCGCCTGCCGACCGGCGTGCGCGCGGCCTCGACGATGACGGCCTCAGCCATTGACTTCTCCTTGTGGTTAGTTGGTTTCGCCGGAGAGCACGCGCTTGGCCCACCGGTAGTCCGCCTTGCCGCTGGGCGAGCGCACGACGTGGTCGACGACGACGAGCGAGGCCGGCACCTTGTATCCGGCGATCTGGGTACGGCAGTGCGCGCGCAGTTCCTCCACGTCGGGGGCGGCGACGCCGTCGCGCATCTCGACCACGGCGCCGACCCGCTCGCCGAACCTGGTGTCGGGCACCCCGGCTACCAGCACGTCCATGACGGCGGGGTGCGACTTGAGCGCCTGCTCGACCTCCTCGGGGAACACCTTCTCGCCGCCGGTGTTGATGCAGCCCGAGCCGCGGCCGAGCAGAATCGTGCTGCCGTCCTCCTCGACCCTGGCCATGTCGCCGAGCACCGCCCAGCGCACGCCGTCGATGACGGGGAACGTCCTCGCGGTCTTCTCGGGGTCGTTGTAGTAGCCGAGGGGGACGTGTCCGGTCCTGGCGATGAGCCCGATGTCCGGCGAGCCCGGCGTGAGCGGCTGGAGGCGCTCGTCGACGACGGCGACCCGCGGGTTCGGGGCGAGCCGCATCACGCCGTCCGGCCCCACCTGGAGCTTCCCGTCCACGCCGGACTCCGAGGCGCCGAACCCGTCGTTGATGTACAGGCCGGGAATGAGCGCGACCGCCTCCTCCTGGACCGACCGCGACAGGAGCGCGCCCCCGGAGCCGAGCACCTTCATCGAGCTCAGGTCGTACTCCGCGCCGTGTTCCCTGATGGCGTCGACAAGCGGGCGGGCGATCGCGTCGCCGACCACGGTGACGACGATCGCGCGCTCCTTCTCGATCAGCCGCAGCGTCTCGACCGGGTCGTAACGGCGCATCAGGATCACCGGCGACCCGCCGAGGAGGCTGGCGAACAGGGTGTAGGAGGCCGCGCCGTGCATGAGCGGCGCGGTGATCAGGTAGTTCAGCGCGGCGCCTCCGGCGGCGGCCGCCGCCAGGTCCTCCGCCGTCCGGTGCGGCGGGCCGTAGTGGTTGCCGCCGTTCAGTGCCGCGAAGTAGAAGTCCTCGTGCCGCCACACGACGCCCTTGGGCATCCCGGTGGTGCCGCCGGTGTAGAGCACGTAGTGGTCGTCAGCCGTGCGCTCGGCCACCATGGGCGCGGTCGCGGGCTGCGCGGCCAGCGCCTCGTCGTAGCCGATGACGCCGACCTGGTCCGGCCATGTCACGGGGGTCGCGGCGGAGTCGCTCGCGGGGGACGCGACGACCACCGCGTGCCGCAGCTTCGGGCACCGGACCGCCAGACCGGCGGCGGCGGGCGTGAACTCCTGCTCGATGATGATCGCCACCAGATCCGCGTCGTTGTACAGGTAGTGCAACTCGTGGTCGGTGTAGCGGTAGTTGATGTTGATCGGCACTGCCCGGATCTTCAGGCAGGCGAGAAGCGCCTCGACGAATTCGACGCCGTTGAGCATGTGCAGGCCCACATGCTGGTGCGGTTCGACTCCGGCCGACTTCAGATGGTGTGCCAGCGCGTTGGCACGCTCGTCGAGCTCGGAGAAGCTCAACCGACGGTCACCGCAGACCAGCGCCAGTCGATCGGGAATCGCGGCGGCCACCGACTCGTACAGAGTCGCCAGGTTCAACGTCATGGCGAGAGACTAGAATCAATTCTTGTTTGCTACAACGACCCCATCCCACTGAGTGGCCGCGCCCCCTTGACGGCCGGAAGATCTCCTCCACTGAGCGGGACGACGCCGTTGGCCAAAACTAGAATACGTACTAATTTTGGCCCTCGAAGCTTGATCGACCGCGTGTGACAGGAGCAAGGACATGAGCCCGAACATCAGCCTGGAGGGCAGGACCGCCGTCGTCACCGGCGCGGGCGCCGGACTGGGGCGCAGCGAGGCGCTGGCGCTCGCCGCGCGCGGCGCCAACGTCGTCGTCAACGACATGGGCCCGGCCGCCGACGAGGTCGTGGCCGAGATCAAGGCGCTCGGCCGGGACGCCGTGGCGGTGACCGGCGACGTGAGCGAGTGGTCCATGGGCGACCGCCTCGTCCAGACCGCGGTGGACACGTTCGGCGGCCTCGACATCCTGGTCAACAACGCGGGCGTGCTGCGCGACAAGATGCTCTTCAACCTGGCCGAGTCCGACTGGGACGACGTCGTACGCGTCCACCTCAAGGGCCACGCGGCCGTGTCCCGCGCGGCCGCCGCGTACTGGCGCGAGAAGAGCAAGGCCGCCGGCGGCCCCGTCTACGGGCGGGTCGTCAACACCTCGTCCGAGGCGTTCCTCTTCGGCTCCGCCGGCCAGCCGAACTACTCGGCCGCCAAGGCGGGCATCGTGGCGCTGACCCTCTCGACCGCCCAGGGCCTGTCCCGGTACGGCGTGCGCGCCAACGCGATCTGCCCGCGCGCCCGCACCGGGATGACGGCGCACGTGTTCGCCGTCGGTGAGAACACCGCCGAGGGCCTGGACATCCTGGCTCCCGAGCGGGTGGGCACCTTCGTGAGCTACCTCGCCTCCCCCGCCGCCGACGAGATCAACGGACAGGTCTTCGTGGTGTACGGCGACATGGTCGCGCTCATGGCGGCGCCCACCGTCGAGCGGAAGTTCACCGCGGCCGACGGCGTCTTCTCGACCGAGGAGCTCGACGCGCAGCTCACGCCGTACTTCAGCGGCCGCGGGCCGTACCAGAACTACGCCGCCTACAGCGTGGCCCAGCTCGACATGACGGGAGTGCAGAACGCCGCGGCGTCCAAGTGACCCCCCCCCCCCGCACGGCAGGGGCCGCCTCCCATCGGGAGACGGCCCCGGCCCCGTTTCCGGGTCAGTAGACGTCCGGTCCGCGGAGGGTGGCCTCGGCTCCGCCGTCGACGTAGATGACCTGCCCGGTCATGTGGGTGTTGGCCGGGCTGACGAGCCATGCGAGCGCCTCGGCGATCACCTCGGCCGTGGCGTGCCCGTTCAGGGGCATCGGCACCGCCGCCTCCATGGCCTTGCGCATCGCCTCGTCCTCGAAGAGGGGCGCCGACATCGGCGTGAGCACGACGCCGGGGGCGATCGCGTTGAGCGGGATGCCGGCGCCCGCCCACAGGGGCGTGACCGACTCGCGGCGCAGCCACTTCGCCAGGGCGGACTTCGACGACGGGTAGAGCCGGCGGCCCTCTCCGCGCTCGATGGCCCGCTCCGACAGGGCGACCGCGGTGTCCTCGTCGCCCTCCAGGCACGCGGCCACCACGCCGGGGTCCACGGGCTGGGTGCCGGAGATGGAGCCCACCACGGCCGCGCGCGGCGCGGGAGCGGCGGCGAGGGCCGGGCGCAGCCCTTCCAGCAGGCCGACGACGCCGAAATGGTTGACCCGGACCGTCAGCGTGGTGACTCCGGAGACGCCCGCGCAGGCGACGACCCCGTCCAGCACGCCGCCCGACAGCCGCAGCACCGACTCCACCGCCAGCGCCCGGCCCTCCGGACCGCTGAGGTCGGCGCACACGTCGGCGTCCCCCAGGTCGACGCCGATCACCTCGTCGCCCTGCTCACGCAGCAGCTCGGCGAGCGCCTTGCCGATGCCCGAGGCCGAACCGCTCACGGCGATCTTTCGTGTCACGTGGTCGCTCCTTGTTCTGGTGTCGGGGCGCTCGGGTCAGGCGCCCGAGCCGCCGTCGGCCCGGATCTCCGCGCCGGTGATGTAACCGCCGTCGGGGGAGGCCGCGAACGCGATGACCCCCGCGATCTGCTCGGGAGCGGCGCTGCCGAGCAGTGACCGGATCCGCCCGAAATATCGGGCGTCCAGACCGTCGGGGATGACGTTCCCACTCGTCAGCGGGGTCGCGACGGTTCCGGGCGAGATCGGGACCACCCGGATGCCGCGCCCCACCACCTCGGCGGCCAGGCTGAGCGAGAAGGCCAGTACGGCCCCCTTCGAGGCGGAGTAGGCCGTCATGTACGGGTTGCCCTGAGTGGCGGCGGAGGACGCGATGTTCACGATGACGCCGGTCCGGTCGGGCAGGTGGCGCAGCGCCTCCCGGCAGAACAGCGCGGTGCCGACCAGGTTCACCGAGAACAACCGGTGCAGGTCCTCGACCGACAACGTGTCGATCGGCGTCGTCTTGTGTATCCCCGCGACGTTCACCAGGACGTCGATCCCGCCCAGCTCCGCCGCGGCGGCGCGCACGGCCTCGACGACCGCCGGCTCGTCCGTCACGTCGGCGACGTGCGGGACGATCCGGCCCGGCCCGCTCGCCGACCTGACGGTCTCGGCCAGGCCGTCCTCCGTACGGTCGACGGCGAAGACCGCCGCTTCCTCGGAGACGAGCCGGATCGCGGTCGCGCGGCCGATGCCCGACCCCGCGCCGGTGATCAGGACCTTCACGCCGTCGTAACGGTTCACTGCCCCTGCCCCTCCGAGCCCTCCTGGGCGTCCGCGCCCGTGCGCCGCCCGGCCGACCGGCACGCTATCCGTACGGCGGGCGGCGCGGGGAAGGTGATCCCGGTCACCGGGAGGCGGGGCCGCGGCCGTGGATCATCCGTTCCCGGCGGCCCCCATTGCGGCCAGCAACCTCCGCATGCGGTCGATCTCGATGCGCTGGTCGGCGTCCACGTGCGTGGCGATCTGGTAGACCTCCGGTTCCTCTCCCCCGCCGTCGGCGAAGAGCCCCTCCACCATCTGGATGGCACCGGTGTGGTGATAGATCATGAACTCGTAGAAGAGCCGGTCGAACGCGGCGCCCTCGGCCTTCTCCAGGTCGGCGAACTGCTCCTCGGTGAGCATCCCCGGCATGAGCCCGCCGTGATCGTGGCCGGTCCCCGTGCTGTTCGGCACCTCCTCGAGGCGTGCCCGCAGCCAGCGCAGCATCAGCGCGATCTCGTCCTCCTGCGAGACCGTGATCCGCTCGGCGAACAGCGGGACGTCCTTGCTCGTGCTGCGGCCGGCGACCAGGCCGGTCATCCGCAGCGCCTGGGCGTGGTGGCGGATCATCCCCTGGACGAACCGAACATCCGCCTTGGTGTACTTCGCGCTGTCGGGTTGTCCCACGTCGTCGACGGAGAGGACCTTGCTGGACGCTCCCGGCGGGCCGGGCTGGACGACGGTCCGTTTCGGGCCCTCGGCGGTGCACCCGCAGAGCGTGGCGGCGATCAGGAGGGGAGGAAGAATATGCCGGAACGGGGTCAACGAGATCATTACGTGCACTCGCTTCCGACTACTGATGATCTATCCGCATTTGGAAGGTGTGACAGGGTATAGCACATTTACTCCTTCTTTGGTTACAGTCCACCCAACGCCGCGTAGATCTCTCAGCGTCCTGTCAGGGTCTGCTGGGAAATCGCCCGCGCGGGGTTGCCGGGTCACGCCAGCAAGACCGGAAAAGGAGGGGTGCGACCCATGCCGGATGACCGTACCGCGCGCTGGGGACGTGCTGGATTACGCAAACTCGGGGTGATCGTCGCGGGGGCGACGCTGGTGGGCCTGTCGCCCGCCACCGCCATGACGGCCGACGCCGCGACCACCACAACGACCGCCACCACCACGACCACAGCGGCCGCCGACACCGATCCCCGAGCCGGGCTCGGAGCCGGATGGCTGAACGCGCAGCAGGCGTCCAGCGGGCTGGATCTCCTCGCGCACAAGGACAAGCCGGACGGGTTCGTCCAGGCGTCCAATCCGGGGAACCTGTCGTACGCCAACTCGGACATGGCGTTCAGCGGCGACTACGCGTTCGTCGGCAACTTCAACGGCTTCAACATCTACGACGTCTCCACACCCGCGAACCCGGTGCTGACCACCTCCGTGGTGTGTCCGGGCGGGCAGGGCGACATGTCCGTCTACGGCAACCTGCTCTTCATGTCGGTCGAGGAGACCCGCGGCCGGCTGGACTGCGGCACACAGGGAGCGAGCGGCACGGTCAACCCGGACCGGTTCCGTGGCGTGCGGATCTTCGACGTGAGCGACATCACCAAGCCCGTCCAGGTGGCGGCGGTCCAGACCTGCCGCGGGTCGCACACCCACACGCTCGTGACCGGCAAGGACGACCCGGACAACGTCTACGTCTACGTCTCGGGCACGGCCGGCGTGCGCTCGGGCGCCGAGCTGGCCGGCTGCGCCAACACCGCCGCGACCGACCCGAACACGTCCCTGTGGCGGATCGAGGTCATCCGGGTACCCCTGGCCGCGCCGCAGAACGCGGCGGTCGTGAACGCGCCGCGGCTGTTCGCCGACCGGGAGACCGGAGCGATCGACGGCCTGCAGAACACCCCGCCCACGGCGCAGCACCCGTCCGGCTCGTCCTGGTCGCCGCGCCCGGTCACGAACCACTGCCACGACATCACGGCCTACCCCGCGATCGGCCTGGCCGCGGCGGCGTGCGCCGGCAACGGCATCCTCCTCGACATCTCCGACCCGGCCAACCCGGTCAGGCTCGACGAGGTGTCCGACCCGAACTTCGCCTACTGGCACTCGGCGACGCTGAACAACGACGGCACCAAGGTCGTCTTCACCGACGAGTGGGGCGGCGGCACCGGCGCGCGGTGCCGGCCCACCGACCAGCCGTCGTGGGGCGCGAACGCGATCTACGACATCGTCGACGGCAAGCTGACGTTCCGCAGCTACTACAAGCTCCCGGTCTCGCAGACGAACCAGGAGAACTGCGTGGCGCACAACGGGTCGCTCGTCCCGGTGCCCGGCCGCGACATCATGGTCCAGGCGTGGTACCAGGGCGGCATCTCCGTGTTCGACTTCACCGATTCGGCCAACCCGCACGAGATCGCGTACTTCGACCGCGGCCCCGTCAGCGCGACCTCGCTGGTCACCGGCGGATTCTGGTCCGGTTACTACTACAACGGCCACATCTACGGCAGCGAGATCGCCCGCGGGTTCGACTCGTTCTCGCTGACGCCCACCCAGTACCTGGACCAGGCCGAGATCGACGCCGCGGCCACGGCCACTCTCGACCGGTTCAACGCGCAGCACCAGCCGAAGCTGATCTGGCCGGCCGGCTTCGAGGTCGTACGGGCGCGCTACGCGCAGGCGCTGCGCGCGGGCACGATGAAGAAGAACACCGCCGACAACGTCAAGAAGTTCGTCGACCGGGCCGAGCGGTTCAAGGACGGGCCGCAGAAGCACGCCGCCGTGGCGCAGCTGAGGGCCGTCGCGAACCAGCTCGACACCTCCGACGCCGCGCAGGCCGCGCTCGCCCAGGCGCTCCGCGCCCTGGCCGACGCGCTCGACTGATCCCGTTCCGCGTCACTACCGACAGAGGGGGCGCCCCGGCCGGGGCGTCCCCTCTCCCGTACTTGCCGACGGGCGGCTCAGCCGTCGCCGGCGTTGGAGCGGGGGGCGAGCAGCAGGCGGCAGGCCAGCCGGATGTCGTCCTCCATGTCCGGGATCGAGGCCCGGCCGTTCAGGGTGACCTGCAGCACGCCGTACCAGCACTGCATGAGCAGCCGGATGAGCGTGACGTCCTGCGCGGTGGGATCGTCGATCCCGAGGGCCCGCAGCACGATGCCACGGAACGTGTTGTCGATCCGGCCCGCGTCGGCCACGGCGGCGGCGTTGGCGGCGTTCGCCGACTGGAGCATCGCGGTCGCCAGGGCGGGCCTGCGCAGCAGCTGCCTGCTCGCGCTCACCAGCAACTCGCCGACCGCGTCCTCGGGGCTGACGCCGGGCTTCGGGCGGGTGACGTTGTCGTTGAAACGGTCGACCTGCTCCGCCATGACCGCGGTGAACAGGTGGGTCTTCGACGGGAAGTAGCGGTACAGCGTGCCGATCGCGACGCCCGCGGCCTTCGCGACCTCGTGCATCTGGACCCGCTCCAGGCCCTTGTCGGCCGCGAGATGGGCGGCGGCCCGCAGGATGCGAACATGCCGGGCTCGCTGCTCGGGCGAGCTCGGCTCGGCCGGCGGCCTGGCTTCGGCGATTCTCGGCACGCTGTCTTCCCCCTGGTCGGTTCGACAAGAGATTACACACGGGTTCGGGCGGCTACGTGAACCCGTCCATACCGGTGAGTGGGATGAGGCTGCCACCGTCCCGCCGTCCTGCTGTTGCCTGAGGCGGACAGCTGCGAGTGTTCAGCGGAAGGACGGTGGCATGGCCGCCTCGGGACTGTGGGACGACGAGTACGACGTGGTGGTGGCCGGCTCCGGAGCCGGCGCCATGACCGGAGCACTGGCGGCCGCGTCCCGCGGCCTGCGCACCGCCGTCCTGGAGAAGACCTCCCTGCTCGGCGGCACCTCCTCGTACGCCGGCGCCGCCGTCTGGCTGCCGGGTACCCGGATCCAGGAGCGGGCGGGCATCGGGGACTCGACCGAGTCGGCGCGCACCTACCTGCGCGCCCTGCTGGGCGAGGACACGGACGGGCGGCAGGAGGCGTTCCTGACGACCGCGCCCGAGGTCGCCGAGTTCCTCGAGCGCGATCCCGCGATCGAGTTCGAGTGGCGCCCCTTCCCCGACTACTTCGCCGCGCCCGGCCGTATGGACATGGGGCGCTCCTTCGTCCCGCTCGACCTGCCCGCCGAACGGCTCGGCGGGCTCGCCTCCCTGGTGCGCCCCCCGGTGGACCGCGACCGGGCCGGGCAGGGCCACCGCGACGCGCCGCTCTCCCAGGGCCGCGCGCTCATCGGGCGGCTGCTGCTCGCGCTGACGAACACCGGGAACGGCACCGTGCGCACCGGCACCCGCCTGACCGGCCTCGTCGTCGAGGACGGCAGGGTCGTCGGCGTGGAGGCCGAGACCGGGGACGGCCCGGTGCGGATCCGCGCGCGGCGCGGCGTCCTGCTGGCGGCGGGCGGCTTCGAGGGCAACGACGAGATGCGCGCCGAGCACGGCGTCCCCGGCGCCGCCGGCTGGTCGATGGCGCCGTCCGGTGCCAACACGGGCGACCCGATCCTGGCCGCGACCGCCGTCGGCGCCGCGACGGACCTGATGGACCAGGCATGGTGGTGCCCGGGAGTCCAGGACGCGAGCGGCGCCGCCTCGTTCACGCTGGGCTTCGGCGGCGGCCTCGTGGTCGACGCCTCGGGCCGCCGGTTCGCCAACGAGTCGCTCCCGTACGACCGGATGGGCCGGGAGATGGCCGCCGCGCCGGATCGGGTTCCGGCGTACTTCGTCTTCGACTCGCGGTCCGGCGGGCGGCTCCCCGCGATCTCGGTGCCGGGCGGCCCCGGCGCGGACTGGGTCCAGGCCGGCACCGTCGGCGAGCTGGCGGAGAAGCTGGGCCTGCCCGCCGACGCCCTGACCGCCACGGTCGAGCGGTTCAACGGCTTCGCCCGTGCCGGTGTGGACGCGGACTTCCACCGGGGCGAGGACCCGTACGACCTGTTCTTCGCCGACCGGTCCGACGACGGGGACCGGGGGCCGAACCCGTGCCTGGTCCCGGTGGACCGCCCGCCGTACTACGCCGTGCGCCTGGTCCTGAGCGACCTGGGCACCAAGGGCGGGCTGCGCACCGACACCGAGGGCCGCGTGCTCGACGCCGAGAGCCGCCCCATCGAGGGCCTGTACGCCGCGGGGAACACGAGCGCCTCCTTCGCGGGGCGCTTCTACCCCGGCCCCGGAACACCGATCGGTTCGGCGATGGTCTTCGCCTACCGCGCGGTCGGGGACATGACCGAGACCGACAACCCCTGATCGAGGAGCACCCGATGACACCCCCCTCCTTGTCCCGCCGCCGGCGCGCCGCCGCGCTGGCCCTGGCCACCCTCGCCGCCGTGACTGTGACGGGCGGCGCGCGGACCGCCGCCGAGGCCGACGCGCCGCGCGCGGGCACGGCCGCGGCGGACGGCGTGGCTCCCGGCCTGCGCGGCAAGATCGTCAGCATCCGCCCGCTGACGAACGCGGCGGCCCTGCCCAGCGCGGCGCGCAACTGGTACGTCACCTACGTGTCCGAGGGCGCGACCGGCAAGGCCGTCACGGTCTCCGGCACGGTCGCGGTGCCCAGGACGCCGCCGCCTCCCGGTGGCTGGCCGGTGATCAGCTGGGCGCACGGGACGACCGGCACCGCGGACGTGTGCGCCCCCTCGGCCGACACCCCGACCGGGCCCGCCCACGACTACGTGTCGATCGCCGCGACCACGCTGGACGCCTGGGTCGCCCGTGGCTTCGCCGTCGTACAGACCGACTATGAGGGCCTCGGCACTCCCGGCGAGCACCCGTACATGAACGGGCGCAGCGCCGCCAACACGGTGCTGGACATGGTGCGCGCGGCACGCAGGGCGGACAGGCGGATCGGCCGTGACTGGTTCGCGGTCGGCCACAGCCAGGGCGGCCACGCGGCGCTGTTCTCGGCCGTCGCGGAGGCCGGGCGCACGGACGTGCGGCTCCGCGGCGCGGTGTCGATCGCTCCCGGCGGGTGGGGGCTCAGCCAGACCGCGCCGTACATCCAGTCCGGCCAGCCGGGCGCCGAGTACGCGGTGGCCTTCCTGCCCACGCTCCTCATCGGCGCGGCCGCCGCCGACCCGTCCGTCAAGCCGGACGAGCTCCTGACTCAGGAGGCGGCGCCCCTGCTCACCGCGGGCAGGACGGGCTGCCAGGCACAGGTCCGCGAGGTCGCCGCGGGAATCCCGGTGGACAAAGTGTTCGTTCCCGGCGCGGACCTCGGGCCGCTGACGCGCTACCTGCGATCGCAGGAACCTGTCGGTCTCACGCTGCGGGTGCCCACGCTCGTCGCCCAGGGCACCGCGGACGTCCTCGTGTCCAAGGCGACCACCGATCTGATGGTCGCCGACATGTGCGCGAAGGCCGGGAAGGTGACCTACAAGGTCTACGAGGGCGTCGACCACCGTGGGGCCATCGCGCGTTCCTTCGACGACGCGCTGGGGTTCATCACCTCCATCCGCGCCGGGAAGACCCCGGCGAGCACCTGCTGACGACCATGTGAACCACCACTCGGGGGATGCCGGACGCGCCATGACCCATAGCTCTCGAAAGGAGTCATCATGGACGCGAATAAATCCACCCAGACCCCAACCAAGGACGATGTACCGGACGCGGCGCGACGGGTCATCACCGTCGACACGACGGACCTCGTCGCGCTGCGCGCCGCCCTCGCCCGCTGGCTGACCGAGCGGTTGGGAGCCGACCGGCCCGTCCGCCTCAGCGGGCTGACCCGGCCGGCCCACTCCGGCATGTCCAGCGTCTCCGTCCTGTTCGACGCCGAGTGGATCGTCGCGGGCGAGGAGACCAGGGCCGGCCTGGTCGCCAGGCTGGCCCCGCAGCCGGCGGCGTTCCCCGTCTTCCCCGACTACGACGTCCGCCGGCAGTTCGACGTGATGCGGGTGGTGGCCCGGCACACCGGGATACCGGTCCCCCGGGTGCACTGGCTGGAGGAGTCCCGCGACGTCCTCGGCGTGCCGTTCCTCGTGATGAGCCGTGTCGACGGCCGGGTCCCCGTCGACAACCCGCCGTACGTGTTCGACGGGTGGCTGCGCGACGCGGACCCGCGGGAGCGCCGCGAGCTACAGGACCTGAGCGTGGAGGTCCTGGCCGGAATCCACGGGCTGGACCGGGCCGCCGACCTGCTCCCCGATCTGGCCGCCGAGGCCGGCGACGACCCGCTGCGCCGCCATGTCGAGCGGGAACGCGCCTACTACGAGTGGACCCGCCGATCCGACGGCGTGCGCATCCCGGTGATCGAGGACGCGTTCGCCTGGCTGGAGGACAACTGGCCGGCCGACCCCGGGCCCGCCGTGCTGCTGTGGGGTGACGCGCGGGTCGGCAACGTGGTCTACCGCGGGACGCGGCCCGTCGCCGTGCTGGACTGGGAGATCGCGGCCCTGGGACCGCGCGAGGTGGACCTCGGCTGGTTCGTCTTCCTGCACCGGTTCTTCCAGGACATCGCCGAGATGCTGGAGGCGCCGGGACTGCCGGACTTCTGCCGCCGCTCCGACGTGGTCCGGGAGTACGAACGGCTCACCGGCCACCGGGTCCGCGATCTCGACTTCTACCTGACGTACGCCGCGCTGCGGCACGCGATCGTCATGTCCCAGATCAAGCGCCGGGCCATCCGCTTCGGCGAGGAGACCACCCCGGCGACGCCGGACGAGTACGTCCTGCATCACGCCGCGCTTCGGGAACTCGTGACCGGAACCTACTCCTGGGAGAGATGAATGAGACCGGCCCCCCTCGACGAATACCCGATCCACCAGTCGCCGCTGTCGATGGCCCAGGTCGCCGCCACCGACCGCAACTTCTACGACCGGTGCTACTTCAACGCCCACGACCGCACCGGAGACGTGTTCCTGGTCACCGGTCTCGGCGTCTACCCGAACCTCGGGGTGACCGACGCCTTCGCCACCGTACGGCGGGGAGACGAGCAGTGGGCGGTCCGTTTCTCCGACGCCCTCGACGAGCGTGCCCTTGACGCGAAGGTCGGCGGCTACCGGGTGGAGGTGGTCGAGCCGCTGCGAAAGATCCGGGTGGTCTGCGAGCCCGCCGACCGCTCCCTGTGCTTCGACCTCACCTGGGAGGGCACGTTCCCCGCGGTCCTGGAGGACCGGCACGTCCTGATGTCCGGGCCGAAGGCGATCCTGGACGCCACCCGGTTCGCGCAGGTCGGGGCGTGGTCGGGCACCCTGAGCGTCGACGGCGGGGATCTCCGGGTCGATCCCGACGTCTGGGTCGGGAGCCGCGACCGCTCGTGGGGCGTCCGTCCCGTCGGCGACGCCGATCCGGCGGGCAGGACGGCCGACGAGCCCCTCGCCGGCCACTGGTGGCTGTACGCCCCCCTGCGCTTCGACGACTTCGGCCTCCTCGTCATCGTGCAGGAGGCGGCCGACGGGACCCGCACCCTCAACCACGCCACGAGGGTCTTCCCGGACGGCCGCGTGGAGCAGCTCGGCTGGCCCCGGGTGGACATCACGTACGCCCGCGGCACGCGCCATCCGGAGTCGGCGCGCCTGCACCTGACCACACCCGCCGGCGTCCCCCTGCTGGTCGAGGTCGAGACGCTGACGTCGATCGCCCTGAGCGTCGGCGCCGGGTACGGCGGGGACCCCGACTGGACGCACGGCCAGTGGAAGGGCCGCGGCTGGTCGAACTCGTCGAAGTACCAGCTCAAGGACCCGGCGATCGCGGCCCGGCTTCCGTTCGCCACCGTCGACCACGTCGCCCGGGCCACCTGCGACGGCGCGGTCGGATGGGGCATGTTCGAGCACGCGAACATGGGGCGCCACGATCCCAGCGGGTTCGCCGACTGGTTCGCGACCGCGCCGTAGGGAGTGTCCGCGGCTCAGATCATGTTGTCCTCGACGGCGAGGCCGAACTCGGCCTTGCCGTACAGGGCCAGGGCGCGCTCGACGTCGTTGGCCACGTGCACGCTGCCCGCGTGGGCGTCCCGCCAGGCGCGCTCGATCGGGTTGCCACGCTGGAGCGAGTTCCCGCCGGCGGTCTTGAACAGGATGTCGATCGCCTCAAGCACCCGCTCGGTGGCGCGCACCTGGTCCCGGCGGGCCCGCAACCGCAGCTCCATCGGGATCTCCGCGCCGTCCACGGCGTGCTGGTACACCTCCCGCACGTTGCGGTCCATCTGCAGGATCGCGGCGTCTATCTCGGACGCCGCCCGGGCCACCGCCACCTGGGCGAACTGGTCCTCGGCGAAGCGGCCGCCACCGAGGCTGAGCCGTACCCGGTCGCGCATCGCGGTGATGTAGGACGTGTAGCAGCCCGCGACCGCGCCGACCACCGCTCCCGTGATCGCGGAGGTGAAGACGGTCGCGAACGGCATCCGGTACAGCGGGCCGGTGTTCACCTTCTGCCCGGGGCCGCGCAGCTGCGCCTGCTCGTAGTTGCGCATCGTGCGGTACTCGGGCACGAAGGCCCGGTCGACGACGATGTCGTTGCTGGCGGTGCCGCGCAGCCCGATCACGTCCCAGACGTCCTCGATCACGTAGTCCGACCGCGGGACGAGGACGGTCATGAAGTCGACCGGCCGTCCCTCGGCGCCCACGATCAGGCCGCCGATCAGCGCCCACTGCGCGTGCTCGCATCCGGAGGAGAACTTCCACCGCCCGGACAGCTCGTATCCGCCCTCGACGGGGATCAGCCGCCCCACCGGCGCGTAGGACGAGGCCACCAGCGTGTCGGGGTCGACGCCCCAGACCTCGTCCTGGGCGGCCTCGGCGAACAGGCCGAGCTGCCACGGGTGCACGCCGAGCACGGAGGCCACCCATCCGGTGGAGCCGCACGCCCCGGAGATCTCGCGCACGACCTCGTAGAACCGCACCGGGTCGCTCTCGGCGCCGCCGTACCTTCGCGGCTGCAGCATGCGGAAGACCCCGGCCTCGACGAGTTCCTGGATGCTCTCCGCCGGAACCCGCCGGTTCTCGTCGGTGGACCGCGCCCGCCCCGCGATGTACGGCAGAAGCGCGCGAACCGACTCCAGGACCTCGTTGCTCATGGCTTGCGTCTCCGTGTCACGCTCGTCGTCGTCATAGGGATGCAGACCATGATGGTGCGCCGGGATGGATGAACACGACCCGGGGCATCCCGCCCACTGGGATTCCGGGTCCGTCCCCGCCGTCGGCGACCTACCTTTCCCATCGAGAGAACCTGCGTCCCGAAGGGTGGGGTCAACAGTGACCGCAGTCGAATCCGAACACGACGATGTGCGTGCGATCGAGGCCGAGGCCGCGCCTACACGATTCGCCCGAGGATGGCACTGCCTGGGCTTGTCCAGCGGGTTCAAGGACGGCAAGCCGCACACCGTCAATGCCTTCGGCCAGAAGCTGGTGGTCTTCCAGAGCGGTGACGGCAAGCTCAACGTGCTCGACGCGTACTGCCGGCACATGGGCGGGGACCTGTCGCAGGGCACCGTCAAGGGCAACGAGATCGCCTGCCCGTTCCACGACTGGCGCTGGGGCGGCGACGGCAAGTGCAAGAGCATTCCGTACTCCCGCCGCGTCCCGCTGCGCGCCCGTACGGCGGCCTGGACCACGATGGACCAGGACGGCCTGCTGTTCGTTTGGAACGACCCGGAGGGCAACCCGCCGCCGGCGGACGTGACGATCCCCCGCATCGAGGGTGCGACCCGTGACGACTGGACCGACTGGGTCTGGTCGGAGACGATCGTCCACACGAACTGCCGCGAGGTCGTGGACAACGTCGTCGACATGGCGCACTTCTTCTACGTGCACTACTCGTTCCCGACGTACTTCAAGAACATCTTCGAGGGGCACACGGCCACCCAGATCATGAAGGGCATGGGCCGTCCGGACGCCCGTCCGCCGGCGAAGGACGGCGAGCCGCAGATGACCGGCAACACCTCCGTCGCGTCGTACCACGGGCCGTCGTTCATGGTCGACGACCTGACGTACCACTACACGAACATGGAGATCAAGTCCGTCCTGATCAACGCGCACTACCCGATCGACGCGCACTCGTTCGTGCTGCACTCGGGCATCATCGTGCAGCGCAGCGACGCGCTCGAGGGCGACGCCGCCGACACGATGGCCAGGAAGCTGGGCGACTTCATCCTCAGGGGCTTCGACCAGGACATCCAGATCTGGAAGAACAAGACCAGGATCGACAACCCGCTGCTGTGCGAGGAGGACGGGCCGGTCTACCAGCTCCGCCGCTGGTACGAGCAGTTCTACGTGGACGTCGCCGACGTCACGCCGGAGATGGTGGAGCGCTTCGAGTACGAGCTCGACACCACCCGCCCGGTCGAGGCGTGGCGCAAGGAGGTCGAGGACAACCTCGCCCGCCGGGCCGAGGGCCAGCCCGCATGACGATCCGCCAGGACAACCGCCTGCTGGACGGCGCCCCCATGCTGCCGCTGCGGTGCCACCAGTGCGGCACCCGCGTGCAGGTGCGCAAGTCCAGCTGGCACCAGACGAGCATCCAGTGGGACAAGGAGGCCGTGGACGCCTGCCTGGAGCGGCGTGCGTCCACTCCGGGCGGCGGCCCGAACGGCGACCAGTTCCCCGCCTGCGAGGCGTTGCGGCAGACCATCAGGCAGGCCGTGCTCGACGGCGCCATCCCGGTGCCCGACGACGGTCTGTGAGGACAAGAGAAAGACGATGACCGACAAGAACGTGTACGGCCCGTGGGCCGTGATCGCCGGCGGCTCCGAAGGAGTGGGCGCGTCGTTCGCGTACCAACTCGCGGACGCCGGGATCAATCTCGTGCTCATCGCCCGCAAGCCGGGCCCGCTTGAGGAGACGGCGGCGCGAGTCCGGGCGAAGGGGGTCGAGGTCCGCACCATCGAGCTCGACCTGCTCACCCCGGACGCGCTCAAGGTGATCCGCTCGGTCACCGACGAGCTGGAGGTCGGCCTGCTGATCTTCAACGCCGGTGCCAACACCTACGGCCACGAGTTCGTGACCGGCGACCTGGACCGGGTCCAGGGCGTCATCGACCTCAACATCACGGCGCAGCTCGCGCTGGCCCACCACTTCGGCGCGCTGATGAAGGAGCGCGGCCACGGCGGGATCATGCTGGTCGGGTCGCTGGCGGGCTACATGGGCCAGCCGCACATCAGCGTCTACTCCGCGGTCAAGGCGTTCAGCCGGGTCTTCGCGGAGGGCCTGTGGCTGGAGCTCGGCGAGCACGGCGTCCACGTGCTCGAACTGGTCCTCGGCGTCACCCGCACCCCCGCCATGGAGCGGGCCGGCCTTCGCATGGACCTGCCGGGGCTCAACGTGGCCGAGCCCGACGACGTGGCCAGGGAGGGCCTCGCGCACCTCGCCGACGGCCCGGTCTGGGTCGCGGGCGGCAACCAGGAGGCCGCCGAGAAGCGGAGCCGGTTCCCGCGCGCCAAGCTCGTCAGGGGCGCGCACGAGGCGACCAAGCGCCTGCTCCCCTCGGAGTAGCCCGCCACGCGAATCCAGCTCGCCCATGACCATGAAGCCGTGAGCTCATGAGGCCGTGAGGTGATGAGGAGGCGGCCGGTCCCCCTGAGGACCCGCCGCCTCCTGGCGTTCCAGGCTGCCGACCCCCACACCTCTTCCTCCCTTTTCCTTGTCTCCCTTGCCCGGCCGAGCGGGCCGTACGGCGAGGGCGGCGGCGACGCAGGCGACGGGCACGACGGGCAGGACGTAGCGGTGGTCGAAGTCGAGCGCGGCGACCGGCCCGACCAGGAGCCCCATCGCCACGGCCCATGGAAGTGCCGCCCGGCCGGGCCGCAGGACCGCCCCGGCCGCACCCAGCAGCAGGATCGCCGCCAGCACGGGACCGCGCAGGTACGCGAGACGCTGGTAGACGATGAGCACGTCGGCGTACGGTCCGGCCGAACGCATGGCGCCGATGTCGGACGCGTAGGTCCGGCGGACCTCGGCCACGAGCGGCTGGTCGGGCAGCGACCAGATCCCCCGGGCGAACCCGAACGCCGGGACGGTCCGCGCCGGATGCGCGACGGGCGTCCAGCGGAAAGCGATGGAGGTGTCGGCGAACACATCCCGGAGATAGTCGAGCGGCTGGGCCGCGATGGCGCGCAACGCGAATTCGCGCGCCCGCTCATTGTGCGCGAACCGGCCGCCGGGCAGCAGGTTGATCGAGGCCCCCGGCGCCCATACGTACTCGGAGGCGGCGTCCACGACGGTGCCGTTCGGGCACAGCGGGGCCAGCTCCGGCGGGGGCTGGACGACCGCGCAGTCCGCGAAGGTCATCGTGCGCGCCCACAGCGCCACCCCGTCGGCGCCGCTCAGCGCGACCTTGCCGTGCGTCGCGCCGTACCAGGCGGCGTAGCCGGCGAGCGGCACCATCCCGGCCAGTGCCAGCACGACCACGGCGCGCCAGGAGACGCGGCGCAGCGCGAGCACGAGCAGGACGAGGAGGAGCAGCGGCAGCGCGATCGTCCGGGTGAGCGCGGCGCCCGCGAGCAGCAGCCCGGCCACCAGGGCACACCTCGGGGACGGCCGCTCCCGCCAGGCGAGGACCGCGACGGCGGCGACGACGAGCAGGATGAACAGCGTGTCGGACAACACCGCGTGCTCAAGCCTGAGGAACGACGCGTCGAACAGGACCGGCACGGTGGCGAGGACGGCTCCCCAGACCGGCAGCCCCTTGTGGCGGGCCAGCGCGTAGACGATCAGGCCGGTGGCCAGGCCCATCGCGTGCTGGACCGCGACGACGACCGTCACGCTGTGGAAGGGCAGCAGAGCGCGCAGCAGCAGCGGATAGCCGATCGGGTGGAACGTGGACGACGGCCGCAGGTGGACGGCATTGTCCAGGTAGGTGAAGGAGTCGTACCAGTACAGCCGGGCCGGCGGATAGCCGAGCATGGTGACGACCCTGAGCGCGGCGGCGAGCGCGAGTACGACGGCGAAGGTCCGGTGGCGCGCGAGCAGCGCGCCGGTCCGGGTCCGGAGGCGGGCGGCGGTAGGACCGAGCGCGGGCACGCCGAATCCAGCGGGCATACGGAGTCCGGCGGGCATGGCGAATCCGATCGTCGGAGGGGAATCCGCGCATGCCGAAGGGCCGCGCGGCGGATGGCACGGGAACGAGGGCCGTCCGCGGCCTCTCGCGAGGGAGTTCAGGACGGCTCGGGCGGGATCAGGCGATGTCGGAACCCGCCAGGGACATCAATCCGTCAGGGACCTCGGGTATCAGAAGCTCTCGGTGGCATCGGGGCCGTCAGAGGGCGTCAGGGCGTCACGGGCTTTCAGAGGACCGTCGGGTCCGTCAGGGCAGAAGGCCTCGATCGGCCGGGGCGAGGGGTTGGGCACCGGATTGGTGACCATGAGCGCCTCACCCGGAGCGGTAAGGGTCCCCGCGTAGACGTACCAGTCGCCGGGCACCGTCTTCGCCTGGTACGCGGTGAACGTGCCCTTCAGTCCACGCGCCCGGAGCATGGGCTCGACCTCGGCGACGGTCTTGTTGATGAAGTCCACGCAGTGGAACGGCTCGCCGGGAGAGTCGATCGGGGTCATCAGGCCGTAACGCTCCCCCGCGCGGGCCGGCCTCCCCAGGAAGACGACCACGTCCTTCCGGTAGTTCACCGGGATGCGCAGGCCGATCGGGCAGCCGAAGGAGCGGCGGCACTCCCCTGGGGCCTGGATGCGGGTGACCGCGCTGCCGGTGCGCGTGCCGTCGAGGACGAGGACCTGCCCGATGGCGCTGGCCGAGGTCGGGATGACCTGCAGCTCGATGTTCAGCCCCCGGGCGCGCAGCTCCCGCTGGTACATCGCGGGCTCGGCGAACAGGTCCTTCACCGTGACGACGTACTCGTCGCCCTCGCGCTCGATGTCGAGCGCGGCGGAGGCGGGTGTGACTCCGAGCGCCGCCGTGACCGCCAGCAGGGCCGCGACCGCGCCGGCCGCCGCCATCAGGCGAGGCCGCCGCTCGCCGCTTCGCATGAACCGTGACCGCCACCGGCGTGGCCGGGCGGGCGCGGCCGGAGCGACCAAGGTGATCTCGTCCAGCAGGTCGAGGGCGAGCGGCGTCATCCCGGGACCCGGGTCGGGGGCGATCCGCTCGACGAGGCGGTCGAGCCGGGCGTCGGTGGTCATGCCTTCCTCCCCACGAGCGCGAGGGCGCGCACGCCATACCTCGCCACGTCGACGCCCGCGCGTGACAGCTCCCGCGCCAGGCGCCTGCGCGCGCGGTGCAACCGGGAGCGGGCGGCGCCGGGCGAGCAGCCGAGGACGGTCGCGACCTCTTCGGAGGTCAGGCCCTCCCAGCTCGCCAGCGCCAGCACCTCGCGGTCGTCGGCGTCCAGCAGCCGGAAGGCCGCCCGGACCGCGTCGAGATCGTCGTCCGGCGGGCCCGCGCTCTCGGCCCACCGCGCGAGCTGCGCGCCGAGCCGCTCCACCAGGGCGCTCCTGCGTGTCGCGGTCCTGCGGCCGTTGGCGAGCACGCGCCTGGCCACGCCGTACAGCCAGAGCCGGGCGGCGTGGCCGTCCGGGACGTCCGCCAGGCGGCGCCAGGCGGTGGCGAAAGTCTCGGCGAGAGCGTCGGCGGCGTCCTCGTGGGACTCCGTGCGCCGCCGGATGTAGGCGAGGAGGTCGGCGTAGTACGCCAGATAGATCTCCTCGAAGCGCTGTCTCGTCTCCGGGCGGCCCACGCTGCTCCCTCTCGCCGGGTGCTCCTCCACCTCGGTACGTGTCCGGATGACGGCGAGTGTTCCACCTCGATCCTGAGAAAGAGTGATATTCCTCCGTGCGGGTCAGATCCCGAGGCGGGCGGCGATGCCGTCGAGGACGCATTCGAGCCCGAGCTCGAACCGCCACTCGCTCTCGTCCTTCCTGACTCCCTGCCGGATGTAGTTCTCGAAGGCGGGGTAACGGCCGGAGCCCAGCAGCCACATCATCCGCGATGCGTAGAGGGCGCGCAGGTCGTCCATCCTCGCCACGCCCTCGCGCCGCATGAGCCGGTCCAGGCCGACGTCCGCCCCGACCGTTCCGCTCACGAAGGAGGCGACCGTCGTGACCACCACCATCCGGGTGTCCGCGTCGAGGTCGAGCGACTCCAGCGAGGCCAGCAGCCGGTCGGTACGCGCCACGAGATTGGGAGTCAGCGGGCCCGACGAGGCGGTGACCTGGACCAGCCAGGGATGGCGCAGTATGAGTCCCCGCAGCCCCCATGCCGCGCCGCGCAGGGTGGCCCGCCAGTCGGGCGCGGTCTCCGGCATGCCCTCCTCGCCGTAGATCGCGTCCACCATGAGCTCGATGACGTCGTCCTTGCCGCGCACGTACCGGTAGAGCCCCATGGTGGCGACGCCGAGGCGCTCGGCCAGTCGGCGCATCGAGACGGCGTCGAGCCCCTCCTCGTCGGCGATGGCGACCGCCGTCGCCGCGATCTGCTCGTGGGTCAACGTCGTGCGCGGCGGCTTCGCCGGGCGCTCGAGCCGCTGCCAGATGGACGCGTACTCCTCGGCCTCGCCGTTCCCTGCCTGATCCTTCTCGGGCATCCGGCTCTCCTTCCCTCCGTCATCTGTGTACATCGTATCCGGACTTGTACAGCGTACGCAGCTATGCGTACGCTGTCACCGCTTCTGTACGGCGTACGCACCTGAGGCGCCGCGAAGAGAGGAAGGCTGTGCCATGCCCGAGAACCCGTTGAACGTCGCAGTGATCATCGGCAGCGTCCGAGAGGGCAGGATCGCGCCCGTGATCGCGAGCTGGCTCGTGGGTCAGGCCGGGAAGCGCGACGACGTCGCCCTCGACGTCATCGACCTGGTCGAGACCCGGCTGCCCGGAGAGCTGAAAGGCCACTTCGGGGGTGAGCGGCCGCCGGAGGTGACCGCCCTCCAGCCCCGGCTGGCCGCCGCCGACGCCTTCGTGGTGGTGCTGCCGGAGTACAACCGGGCCTACCCCGGAGCCCTGAAGGTGATGATCGACACCTACCACGCGGAGTGGCAGGCCAAGCCGGTCGGCTTCGTCTGCTACGGCGGCATGTCCAGCGGGCTGCGGGCCGTCGAGCAGCTCCGGCTGGTCTTCGCCGAGCTGCACGCGGTCACCGTACGCGACTCCGTCGCCTTCCAGAGCCCGTGGACGATGTTCGACGCGGAGGGGCACTGGCCGAAGGACTCCGCGGGTTGTGACGCCGCGGCCAAGGTCATGCTCGACCAGCTCACCTGGTACGCCAGGGCGCTGCGCGACGCCCGGACCGCCCGCCCCTACGCGAGCTGAGCGGGCCGACCATGCTGATCCGGCTCCTCCGCACCGACCTGCGCCCCCACCTCGGATCGATCGTCCTGGTCGGAGTGCTGCAGATCGCGCAGGCCGTCGGCGCCCTGGTGCTGCCGACCCTGAACGCGATCCTCATCGACGACGGCGTACTGAAGGGAGACACCGGCCTCGTCCTGCGCACCGGCGGCGTCATGCTGGCCGGGACCGCGGCGCAGGTCCTGTGCTCCGCCGCCGTCGGCTTCCTCGCCTCGCGGATCGCCCTGGCCGTCGGCCGCGACCTGCGCACCGCCGTGTTCACCCGGATCCAGGCGTTCTCCGCCCGCGAGGTCGGGCGGTTCGGCGTCCCATCCCTGATCACCCGGACCGTCAACGACGTCCAGCAGGTGCAGACGCTCGTCTTCATGTCGCTGACCGGACTGGCCGCCACCCCCATGATGTGCGCGGGCGGCGTGGTGATGGCGCTCCGTCAGGACACGCGCCTGTCCACCCTGCTCCTGGTCGCGCTTCCCTCGCTGTTCGTCACCCTCGGCGTGCTCCTTCGCCGGACGCGCGTCCCGTCCCAGGGGATGCAGGAGGGCATCGACACGGTCAACCGGGTGCTGCGCGAGCAGATCACCGGCGTCCGCGTCATCCGCGCCTTCGCCCGCGACCGGCACGAGCGCACCCGGTTCGCCGAGGCCAACACCCGGCTCATGGACATGTCCGTCCGGGCCTCCCGGCTCATGATGACGCTGTTCCCGGCCGGGATGCTGGTCTCCAACCTGTCCGGGGTCGCCCTCATCTGGGTCGGCGGCCACCTGGTCGACGACGGATCGATGCGGGTCGGGACGCTCATCGCCTTCCTGAACTACTTCATGTTGATCTTCGGCTCCGCCCTGCTGGCGACGTTCACGTTCCTGACGGCGCCGCGCGCCCAGGTGAGCGCCGGGCGGATCCAGGAGGTGCTCGCGGTGACGCCCCCGCCCACACAGGCGGCTTCCCCGCCGTCCGTTCCCACGCTTCCCGGCTCACCCCCTCGGGGCCTCCTGGAGTTCCGCGACGTACAGCTCCGTTATCCGGGAGCCGAACTTCCCGTGCTGCGCGGCGTGAGCCTCATGGCCCGGCCGGGCGAGACCACGGCGATCATCGGCTCCACCGGCGCGGGGAAGACGACGCTGCTGAACCTCGTCCCCCGGCTCCTCGACCCGACCGGCGGTGCCGTACGCGTCGGCGGCCTGGACGTCGCGGAGATGGCGCCGGAGGATCTGGTGCGCGCGGTCGCGCTGGTGCCGCAACGGCCGTACCTCTTCTCCGGGACGATCGCGTCGAACCTGCGGTACGGCGATCCCGAGGCCACCGACGCGGAGCTGTGGCACGCGCTGGAGATCGCCCAGGCCCGCGACTTCGTCGAGGCGCTGCCCGAGGGGCTGGACACGCCCGTCGGCCAGGGAGGCGGCTCGCTCTCCGGCGGGCAGCGCCAACGGCTGACCATCGCCAGGGCCCTGGTCGCGCGGCCCGCCGTCTACCTGTTCGACGATCCCTTCTCCGCGCTCGACCCCGTCACCGAGCGGGCGTTGCGCGACGCGCTCGACCACGAGACGCGGGACGCGACCGTCCTCATGGTCGCCCAGCGGGTGCCGTCCATCAGGTACGCCGACCGGATCGTCGTGCTCGACGAGGGCCGGGTCGCCGGCGAGGGCACCCACCACGAGCTGATGGCGACCAGCGGCACCTACCGGGAGATCGTGCTCTCCCAGCTCACCGAGGAGGAGGCGGCATGAAGTCCGACGAGACGCCCGGCACCGTCCTGCGGTTGCTGCGGGTGGTCCGCCCCGAGCGCCCGCTCGTGGTCGCCGCGCTGGCCCTCGGCGTCGGCGGCGTGGCCCTGACCGTGGCCGTGCCCCGGCTGCTCGGCGCCGCGACCGATCTGATCGTCACGGCCGCGGCCGGCGACCGCCGGATCGGCTTCTCCGAGGTCGGCCGGATCCTGCTGGCCGCGCTGGCCTGCTATCTGGTGGCGTTCGGCTTCGCGCTCGCCCAGCAGCGGCTGACCGTCACGGTCACGCACCGGCTGGTCTTCCGGCTGCGGGAGCAGGCGCAGGCCAAGCTGGCCCGGCTGCCGCTGGCGTACTTCGACGGGGGGACCCGGGGCGAGATCCTCTCCCGGGCCGCGGGCGACATCGACACCGTCTCCCAGACGTTGCAGCAGGCGCTCAGCGTGCTCGTCAACGCGCTGCTCACGCTCGTCGGCGTGCTGGCCATGATGGTGTGGATCTCGCCGCTGCTCGCGCTGATCTCGCTGGTGACGGTGCCGCTGTCGGCCGTGGCGGCCAGGGCCGTCGGCGCGCGGGCCCGGCGCAGGTTCGCGGAGCAGGCGGCGGCCACGGGACGGCTCAACTCGCACATCGAGGAAATGTACACCGGGCACACCCTGGTCAAGGTCTTCGGCCGGGAGCGGCAGGCGCTCGAGACCTTCACCGAACACAACGACGCGGCGTTCCGCTCGGGGTTCGCGGCGCAGTTCGTCTCCAGCCTCGCCGGGCCGTCGACGACCATTCTCCTCAACGTCAACTTCGTGCTCGTCGCGGTCATCGGCGGGCTGCGCGTCGCCGCCGGCGCGCTGTCGATCGGCGACGTCCAGGCGTTCATCCAGTACTGCTTCCAGTTCGGCCAGCCGATCAACCAGGCCGCGTCGATGTCCGCCCTGCTGCAGTCGGTGCTGGCCTCGGCGCGGCGGGTCTTCGAGCTGCTGGACGAGGACGAGAACGCCGACGAGGGCGTTGACGAGGGCGCCGGCGGGGGCGAGGTCGCCACGCCGTACGCGCACCGGGCGGAGACGGCCGGCCGCGTCGCCTTCGAGAACGTCTCCTTCCGGTACGCCCCGGACCGGCCCCTCATCGAGGACCTGTCGCTGGTGGCCGAACCCGGGCGGACCGTGGCCGTCGTCGGGCCGACGGGAGCGGGCAAGACCACGCTGCTCAACCTGCTGATGCGGTTCTACGAGGTCACCGGCGGCCGCATCACCCTGGACGGGGTGGACGTCGCCCGCATGCCGGTGGAGGAGCTGCGCGCCCGGATCGGCATGGTGCTGCAGGAGACCTGGCTGTTCGGCGGGACACTCGCCGCCAACATCGCCTACGGCGCCGGCGACGTGCCGCGCGAGCGGATCGTCGAGGTGGCGCGGGCCACCGGCCTCGACCACGTCGCCCGCACCCTGCCCGACGGCTACGACACCGTGATCGACGACGAGGGCGGCGGCCTGAGCGCGGGCGAGCGGCAGCTCGTCACCATCGCGCGGGCGTTCCTGACGGATCCGGCGATCCTGGTCCTGGACGAGGCGACCAGCGCGCTGGACACCCGGACGGAGGTGCTGGTGCAGCGGGCCATGACCTCGCTGCGCGCCGGACGTACCTGCTTCGTCATCGCCCACCGGCTGTCGACGATCCGCCATGCCGACCTGATCCTCGTGATGGACTCCGGGCGGATCGTCGAACAGGGAACCCACGACGAGCTCCTCGCCCGCCAGGGCGCCTACGCGCGGTTGTACGCGGCCCAGTTCGCCGGCGAGCGGGTCGGCCCGGCGGCGATCGCCGCCGGCGAGTAGTGCCCTTCCGAGGAGCCACCGTACCGACCGGCCGTCGTGGCGACGAGGCGCCCTGTAGTAATCGCGGAAAATCCAACGGATACCGCCGGCCAACGTCGACGTGGAGCACACGGACAAGGTCGGTGGCATCCTCCACCCGGCCCGTCGCGGTCGTCCGTTGGGCCGCAGACGATCACCCTCTGGGAGGAGCCCGGATCGCCGTCACTGGCCGACAATCGACAGTGCGGCGTCGGAGATATCGGGGCATCCGGTGGCCGCCACAGACGCATGATCCGCACCTCGCGTACACCGCGACCCCACCACAGGAGCCCGTGTGAGCCGTCTCCGTCCCGCAATCACCGTCGCGCTGTTGGCCGCGGCCTTCGTTGGGACACTGTCCCTCCCGGCCTTGGCGGTCGGGGCCCCGGAGCCCTGCAACACCGGCCCGAACGGTCCCGCGTGCCATTCGCCCGGCTGGGGAACCAAGTAGAAGGGTCCCGGTGGTACTGGCCGTAAATCCAACGAAGCTGGGCGGCGGGCACCTCAACGCGTGCGTCGAGATGTCCTGACCCCACCAGTAGTCGCGCGAAAAGGCAGACTCACCCTCTGTGGTGGGGCTGCCTTTTCGCGTACGCGGCAACCGCAGATTCGGTGTGTCCGCACCGCGTGGGGCGTTGAGGGCTTTCTGGTCGGTGCTGCGATTTGGTCGCCGCACACCGAGCCATGAAAGCCCTCACCTTCGCAACCGGTTCAACCCTCCGCGGTCGCCCCGCCTGTCACCAACCTCCGTGGCCGGTATACCTAGGAAGCCGGGAACACCGGGCCGCCGCCGGCGACGCGATGAGCACCGGCAGGGAGCGAGCCATCGTCCACCTCGCGGGTGGTGAGACGGCCAGTGATCGAATGCCGGGTCGTGGCGTGTCCACCAGCCGCGCCGCCCGTCAGACCTTCCCCGGGTCGCCGACACGCTCGTAGACATCGGCCTCGAACTGGTCGAGGAGCCGTTCGCACTCCGCGACCTTCTCGTGGGCCAGTTCCCTGCCGGGGGCGCCCATCCAGTCCCGTCCCTCGACCTTGCGGAGCCAGCGCCGCAGTTTCTCGAGGTCCTGACGGATCTCCTCGGTCTCCTCGAACGTGTAGTTCTCGCGGAACCGCTCGAACTCGATCTCCTTGAAGAACTTCGTCTCGCACTCCTCCACGATCTCGGCGTACTCCTTCGCCGAGTTCTCGCGGAACGACTCGACCAGCGTCTGGTACTCGCGTTCCTCGACCGCGGTCAGCACGAAGATCATGCTCTCGCCGCCGAGCTCGTCGATGCGCTCGCGGACCTTGTCGAGACGTTCCCGTACGCCGGGACGGTCCGGCAGCACGCACACGGCCTGCTGGATGTAGAGGGCGCCCAGGCGCTTCAGCTCGCGCCACACCGCCACCCGAGCGCGCGAGGTCGTCGAGGGCACGCGGTACACGAGCTGCAGGAATCGCTCGTCGATCGTCATGGCATCCAAGGCTACCCAGTTGACATGTCGGATATGCGTGATGAAGCATATGATGCATTGAAACATCTGTTACAAGAAGGAGCCGCCGTGACAGGCGCAACATGGGGCCTGGTGGCCTCGACCTTCGCCGCCTCGTTCGTCGAGTTCGTCGAGGCCCTGACCATCGTTCTGGCCATGGGTGTGACACGCGGCTGGCGCTCGGCCATCGCGGGCACCGTGGCGGCGCTGGTGGCGCTGACCGCCTTCACCGCCGCCGCCGGATACGCCCTGGGCACCTGGCTGCCCGAATCACTCCTCCAGCTGGTCGTCGGCACGCTGCTGCTGATCTTCGGCCTCCAGTGGCTGCGCAAGGCGGTCCTGCGGTCCTCCGGTCTGAAGGCCATGCACGACGAGGAGGAGGAGTACGCCGCCCAGACCGAGGCGGCGCGGCAGGCCACCCGCCAGAGCCGCTTCGGCATCGACACGTTCGCGTTCGTGGTGTCGTTCAAGGGCGTGTTCCTCGAGGGCGTCGAGGTCGTCTTCGTCGTGATCACGTTCGGGCTCAGCGCGGCGAACATGCCCGCGGCGATCGGCGGCGCGGCCGTCGCCGGTCTCCTCGTGCTGATCGCCGGCGTGATCCTGCACCGTCCGCTCGCGGCGATCCCCGAGAACGCCCTGAAGTACGGCGTGGGCCTGCTGCTCGCCAGCTTCGGCGCGTACTGGGCCGTGGAGGGCCTGGGCGTTTTCACGCAGAGCGGCGAGAGCCTCGAGTGGCCGGGTGGTGACTGGGCCATCCTCGCCCTGATCGCCTGCTGGCTCCTGACCTCGCGCCTGCTGGTCAAGGTTCTGCCCCGTCTCAAGCCGGAGGTCGCCCGATGAGGTTCGTCAAGGGATTCGGACAGTTCTGGTACGACTTCATCATCGGCGACGACTGGAAGATCGCCGCCGCGGTCGTCGCGGCGCTCGCCGTGACGCTCGTAGTCGTGCTCGCGGGCGTGTCCGCCGCCGGAGCGGCGATCGCGGGCGGCGTGCTGCTGCTCCTGTTCTTCGTTGCCAGCGTTCTGATCGATGTGAGGAGCTAGCCGATGACCGCGCAGGCCGTAGAACTGCACAACCACCACCGCGACGTCACCGGGGGCTGGCTGCGCCCCGCGGTGTTCGGGGTGATGGACGGACTGGTCTCCAATGCCGCCCTCCTCGCCGGGGTCATCGGCGGCGGCGCCACCGGCACCGGCGTCGTGATCGCCGGGCTCGCCGGGCTCGCCGCCGGCGCCTTCTCGATGGCGACGGGCGAGTACACCTCGGTCGCCTCCCAGCGGGAGCTCACCCAGGCCGAGATCGCCATCGAGCGCCGTGAACTGGCGCGCAACCCGGAGGCCGAGCAACGGGAGCTCGCGCTGCTGTACCAGTCCCGGGGGCTGACACCCGAGCTCGCCGCGGAGGTCGCGCGGCAGCTCCACGACGACGACGAGGTGGCCTGGCGGGTGCACGCCCGTGAGGAGCTCGGCGTCGACCCCGACGACCTGCCCTCGCCCTGGGTCGCCGCGGGTTCCTCGTTCCTCGCCTTCGCCCTCGGAGCGCTGATCCCGGTGCTGCCGTTCCTCATCGGGATGTCGTCGGTGCTCGCGGTGGTCGTGCTCACCGCGGCCGCCCTCTTCGTCACCGGCGCGCTGGTCGCCGTGCTCACCTCCAGGTCCCCCCTGTACGGCGGAGTGCGCCAGCTCGCGCTCGGCGCCCTCGCCACAGCGGTGACCTACGGCGTGGGCAGCCTGGTGGGAACGTTCATCGGCTGACCCGGCGGGCCGGTGATCCCCCACCGCCCGCGGCTCCAATGCCCCCTCAGCGGCGGCCTCGCGAACAGCGGCCGCCGCTGAGGGCTCCATGATCGCCCAACCGCCGCGCGGACGCGCGGCCCGGACCTGACCGGCGGTGTGACGATGGACCAGCGCAGTTCGCGCCCGGCACGACTCCACGCGGGCCCGCCGCCCGCCCCTCCCTCGGCCGTCTTCCACGCGGTCGCCGACGTCTCCTCCATGGGCGACCGCTTCGAGCTCGGCGTCGGCCGGGCCGAGTCCGGATGGCGCCCGTTCACCGACCTCCTCACCGATGCCGACGCCCTGGAACAGCGGATCGGGGACGTCGCCGAACGCCTGCGCACCACCGAGGCCCGGGTGGCCGCCTCGATCCTGTTCCAGAAGCTCGCCTCCCGGCTGTGCTCGCCTCTCTTCGGCGCAGCGGTCGCCCACGGCCTGCTCGTCGAGCTGGACCCGGGGCGCCTCCACTGGCGGCCTGCGCCCGACGGTGTGCCGTCGCCGCTGCGCACCACCGATCTCGCCGGCTGGGAGATCCGCGACCCGGCGCGGACAGCCGAGCGGATGTACCACACCGTGGTACCCGGGTTGCTGGAACCACTCGCCGAGGCGGTCCAGGGAGTCGTGAAGATCGCTCCGGGCCTGCTGTGGGGCAACGTGGCCTCCTCGCTGGCCGGGACCGTCCGCGCCCTCGCCCGCGTGCGTCCCGAGCTCACCGGAGCGGCCCTCGCACTGGCCCGCGAGCTGCTCGACCTGGGCCTCATCCGGGACAAGGGAGAGCTGGGGGAACCGGAGCCCGGCCACCCGTTCTTCGTCCGCCGCAGCTGCTGCCTTTACTACCGGGCAGGGGACGGCCGCAAATGCGGCGACTGCGCGCTGGAGGAACCGGACGCGCGCCGCGACCAGTGGGCTCGTGCCGTACGGGAATCTCGGGGAGCCCGATGAGCCGCTGCCCGGCATCACGACTACCCGGAGAAACGGAAGCCGTCCACCAGGACGGCGGGAACGGTGATGTCGCCGAGGACCGACACCCCTCCGTACCAGCCGCGCAGCGTCTTGCGCTCCTTGCCGACCGCCGAGACGCCCCGCAGCACGTCCAGGTAGCTCTCGCTGAAGCGCAGGTCGCGGACTGGGGAGACGATCTCGCCGTGTTCGACGAGGAAGACGCCGTCCCGGGTCACCCCGGTGACGATTCCGCGCTTCGGGTTCACCGGGTTGGTGTAGTAGAAGCGTGTGACGAGGAGCCCCCGGTCCAGCCGCCCGACCAGTTCCTCCCGTGACGACGCGCCCGGCGCCATGAACATGTTCGTCGGAAGGGGCCCCACCGGGTTGGGCGCGGGCAGCGCGTGCCCGGTGGACCTGATTCCGGCCCTGGCCGCGGTGCGGGTGTCGTGGACCAGCCCCACGCATCTGCCGCGATCGATGAGGCTGACGCGCTCCTTCCCGACGCCCTCGTGGTCGAAGGCGGTGGGAAGCCCCGCGGGGTCGGTGCCGTCGTCCCAGACGGTGACGAGGTCGCTGGCCATGCGGAGGCCGGGGGCCGCGAAAGACTGCCCCTCCTGCGCGGCGAGCGCGTTGAAGCCGCACCTACCGAGCTTGGCCAGCAGGTCCACCACGGCGTACTCCTCCAGGACCACGGGATACTCCCCCGGCGCGAGGACGACCGCGTGATCGTCGGCGCGCGCCTTGCCGGCCGCCTCCCGGCCGAGGGCCACGCCGTCGACGTCCGCCACGTCCACCGCGCACGTCTCGGCGTAGCCGGTGCCGCCGCCGGGCGACATGTGCACGGTGACCAGCCACGCGTCGCTCCTGGCCTGCACGGCCCGCACGCCCCGGGTGCTGATCACTGCCGTGGTGACGGCGCCGGTCGAGAAGGAGCCGAACGCGGCCACGCCGGCGGCGTCCGCCGCGGCGACGACATCGCGTACGGTCTCGACCCGGCGCTCGGCTGTGGTCTCGCCGGTCGAGGCCGCATAGGCTCCCGTCACCTCCGGGATCGGACCCGGTTCCGGAAGGCCGGGCCAGTCGTGGCTCTCGGCCGTGCTGCGCGCGTTCGCCGACGCGCGCTCGACGAGGGATTCGATCGCGGCGTCGTCCAGGCGTCCCGTGGCGGCCATGCCGTACCGCCTGCCGTGGACGTAGCGGAGACCGACCCGCACGGTGTCCTCGGCGACGCTCTGGTGGATCTCGGAGTTGGCGAACCGGGTCAGCGCGGAGACCCGGGCCTCCACGCTCACCTCGGCGTCGGTCGCGCCGTGCCGGCGCGCCGTGTCCAGTACCCGCTCGGCGTACCGTTCGAGGTTCATCGTCCCGCCCCCATCCGCACGCCTCGGAACCGTGCGCCCGACGTGCCGTGGCCGACCTGCACGCATTGCGGCGGAAGCCCCTTGGCGCAGTTGGGATTGCCGTACATGACGTAGCTCCGCTCGTCGGCGACCGCGTCGCAGGAGCGCCAGAACTCCGGGGTGATCCCCGAGTAGACGGGGTTCTTCAGGATGCGCCCCAGCCTGCCGCCCTTGATCTCGTAGGCGATCTCCGTGCCGAACTGGAAGTTCCATCGGCGGTCGTCGATCGACCAGCTGCGGTTCTGGGTCAGGTAGAGGCCGTCGTCGGTGTCGGCCACGATGTCCTGGAGGCTCATGCCGGGCACCGGCACGAGGTTGACGTTGGTCATGCGGACCAGCGGGAGCCGGTTCCAGCTCTCGGCGCGCACGGTGCCGCCGGACTCCCTGCCGATGCGGGGAGCCGTGTCCCGCGAGGTCAGATAGCCGGTGAGGATCCCGTTCTCCACCAGGGTGGTCCGCTGCGCTGCCACGCCCTCGTCGTCCCAGCCGAACGATCCCGGGCCGCCGGGCACGGTGGCGTCGGCGACCAGGGTGACCAGGTCTGAGCCGTACCTGAAGCGCGAGTCCAGCAGGTCCGCGGTCAGGAAGCTGGTTCCCGCGTAACTCGCCTCCGCGCC
Source organism: Microtetraspora glauca (assembly GCA_001570385.1). GTDB lineage: Bacteria > Actinomycetota > Actinomycetes > Streptosporangiales > Streptosporangiaceae > Microtetraspora > Microtetraspora glauca. The sequence goes on from BBYL01000028.1 coordinate 39,720, forward strand.
GAAGACCCGGTCGAGCTCGGTGGCGTGCCCGCACGACTCGTGGATCTGCAGGTAGAGCTGGCTCGGGTCGATGACGACCGTGGCGGGGCCCTCGGGGCACGGCGGGGCCGACAGCAGGGCGACGGCCTCCTCTCCGCATCGGGCCGCGTTCCCTTTCAGGTCGAGTTCGCGGATGAACTCGTATCCCGCCTGCTGCCAGCGGCCGCCCCGCGCCTCGGGGTAGCTGCGCCGCTGGTGCTCGCTTCCCTTCACGGCGTGCGCCTCGATGCCCGCCCCCACGTGCGTGAACACCTGCTCGGTGAGGCTGCCGTCCGTCGCCGCGAAGGTCTTCCACTCCCGCTGGGCGGCGTACGTCGACGCGGTCGACACGACTCCCGGGACGGCCAGCGCGGCGTCGGCGTCGAGCAGGTCGGCGACCTTGACCTCCAGCGGGAGCGCGAAGGGATCCTCACGCACCGGCGTGGCGTACGTGCCGTAGGCGCGGGGGCGCTCCGCCAGGCTGACGCGGTGCCTGAGCGAGGGCGCCGCGCCCTTCGCGAGCCGTACCGCCTCGTCGGCGGCCCGGTCGATCGCGTCCGCGTCATACCGGTGTGTCGCCGCGAAACCCCACGCCCCGTACGCGAACACCCGGACGCCGACGCCCTGGCTCTCGTCCGAGGCGATGGACTCCACCCGGCCGGTGCGCACCGTCACCGACTCCTCCACCCGCCGTACGACGCGCACGTCCGCGTAGTCGGCGCCCGCGCTAGCGGCGGTGTCGAGCGCTCGATCCGTGATCTCCCGCATCGCGCCCGTCGGCGTGCCGTGTGGCTCCATCGCACTCCTCTATCGAATTCGGGTGAGACAACGCGGTTGCTAGGCGTCCCTCTCGCGGGCCGCCAGGTCGCGCCGGCGTCTCCAGAAGGGATCGCGCTCGTAGTAACCGGCCCAGTAGGCGTCGTTCTGCTCGCGGGCGGTGGCGAAGTGCTCCGTCTCGGACACCGTCCGGCCCGTGGAGAGCCGCGGGCGAGGCCCGGGCCCGGGCCTCGTCAGGTAGTCGTAGGCTTCGGTGCGGTTGTGCGCCGGCATGTTGCCGCCGAGTACGGACTCGCGGTACGCGCGCACCCGGTTGGCGTCGATCCTGGCCATGATGATCTCCTCGCCGCGCTCCGCCTCGCTGAGCACGCGGCCCTCGAAGTCCACGATCGAACTGCGGCCAGGCCACGAGAACGGCGGCCCCGTCCGCGGGCTGGACCCGCGCTGGGCGCTCACCGTGTAGGCGAGGTTCTCCAGGGAACGCATCCGGTCGGTCATGACGCTCGCGCCGGTCGGCCCGGAGCCCCAGGGGTCCATGATCGCCGAGGCGCGCACGAAGATCTCCGCGCCTTCGGCCGCCAGCTGCCGCGTGACCTCGGGAAAGAATCCGTCGTAGCAGATCAGCCCGCCGATGGTGCCGATCTCGGTGTGGGCGACCGGGAACAACGGGAACCTGGCGGTGTCGTACCCCTCGCCGAGCAGGTCGATCGGCGACTGGGTCGTCTCCAGCGGATACCAGACGTTGACCTTGCGGTAGCGGAGCGCGATCTCCCCGGACGGCGCGAGCATCACCAGCGTGTTGAACACCGCGTCGTACTCCGGCTCGTACTCGAAGACCGTGCCCGCCACGAGATAGACGCCGTGGGTCCTGGCCTTCTCGGCGAGCTCCTCGATCTCCGGCCCGGGAAGCTCGATCGCGTGACGCCGCTTGTCCGCGTAGGTCGCGCCGACCGAGCCGTGGATCGCCAGCTCGGGGAAGACGATCAGCCGGACCGGAACGCCGAGGGCCGAGTAGCCCTCCATGGCCCAGTCGATCATCGTGACCATCTGCTTGAGGTTCTGGCCGACGGCGCCGTCCACGGTGTCCATCTGACAGGCGACGGCGAGGAAATCGCCGGGGTCGAGGCTCAACGGTTCACCTTCCGGTTCGAGCGGAGCAGCCAGATCATGTACGGGGTCCCGACCAGCGCGGTCATCACACCCACGGGGATCTGCCGCGGGTCGATGACGAGACGGCCGATCGTGTCGGCGACGACCACCAGGGCGGCCCCCAGCAGCGCGGCCACGGGCAGCATCCGCCGGTGCGAGGAGCCGACGAACCCCCGCGCGAGGTGCGGCGCGATCAGCCCGACGAAGCCGACCGCGCCGATCGTCGCGGCGGTTCCCGCGGCGAGGGCCACCGCGCCCATCAGGACGAGAAGCCGGACCCGGCCCAGCCCGAGCCCGAAAGCGCGCGGCAGGTCCTCCCCCAGCGCCAGCATGTCCAGCGGCCGGGTGCCGATGACGAGCAGCACCGTGACGGCCAGCGGGACGACCAACCAGAGCAGATCCTCGCCCGCGCGGCCGTAGGTGGAGCCCGCCAGCCAGGTCAGCACCGCGCCGATCGTCATGGTGGAGCGCAGCGCGAGCACCTGGACGACCGCCGAGGTGGCCGCGGCCAGGCCGATGCCGACGAGCACCACACGGGTTGGATCCAGGGTGCCCTTCCGCCGGGCCACGGCCATCACCAGCAGGAGGGCGAGGAAGCCGCCGAGCGACGCCGCCGCCGGAATCATCCAGTGCGGGGCGGTGGACGCCATCGTGATCACTGTGACGGCGCCGATGGCCGCTCCACCGGTGACCCCCAGCAGGGACGGCTCGGCGAGCGGATTGCGGATGACGGCCTGTACGGTGCCGCCCGCCACCGCGAGGCAGGCTCCGCCGCCGGCCGCGGCGAGCACCCGCGTGAACCGCTGGGACAGGACGCTCTGGATCAGCGGATCGGGGTTGAGCATCTGCGACAGGTCGATGCTCAGCGTGCCGACGGAGAGTCCGACGAGCATCGCGGCGACGAGCAGGACGGCCGCCACCGACACGACCGTGGCGTAGCGCCTGCCGGTCAGCGGCCTGGCCTCGGTGACCGAGGCCCCGGTCTCGGCGTCGCCCGTGGTCAACCGGCGGACCAGCACCAGGAAGACGGGGCCGCCCACCAGCGCGGTGACGACACCCACAGGGATCTCGCCGCCCGCGGCGGTCTGGAGGGCCTGTCCCGCGCCGTCGGCGAGTAGCACGAGCAGCGCGCCCACCGAGCCGGAGAGGGGGAGCAACCAGGCGTGCCTGTGGACGCCCACCATCCGCACCATGATCGGGGCCACCAGGCCGACGAAGCCGATCGGTCCCGCGACGGTCACCGCGACGGCGGCGAAGGCGACGGAGAGCATCAGGACGTAGAGGCGCATGCGTCCCGCGTTGATCCCCATGGCCTCCGCCGTGTCGTCGCCCAGGGAGAGCAGGTCGAGCGGGCGGACCAGCCCGGGTATGGCCATGGCGAGGACGAGGGTCGCCGCACCGGTCCAGAGAGGGACGGTCAGCCCGGTCTGGATCAGCGATCCGTTGCCCCAGAAGAACGTGCCCCGAGCGGTCTGCTCGTCGAGCATCTGCAGCATCAGCGCGAGGGATGTGGCCGCGAGCGCGACGGCCGTGCCGGCCAGGAGCACCCGCCCGGGGGCGTACAGCGACCGCCCCGCCAGCGCGTACACGAGGGCCGCGGCGCCGACGGCTCCGGCCAGGGCGGCGGCGCCGGTGCCGAGCACGCCGACGCTCAGTCCGGTCGCGCTGGCGGCCGTGACCGCCAGGTAGGCGCCCGCGTTCACGCCCAGCGTGTCGGGAGCCGCGAGCGGGTTACGCGTCCCGCCCTGGACCAGACCTCCCGCGAGGCCCAGGGCGAGTCCCGCCACCAGTCCCGCGAGGGTCCGGGGCAGTCGTCCGCTGAAGACGATGTCGTCCGCCAGCTGGTCACCGCCGCCGGTGAGCACCCTGAGCACGTCGCCGACACCGAGGTGGGAGGCGCCCTGGCCCAGGTGCCAGAGGAAGACGAGGGCGAGCAGGACGAGGGCGAGGCCGCAGGCGACCGGGGCGGCCGGCCGCCGGGCGGGTCGCATCGGGGCGGGGGCGGCGGATGCGAGGACGGCGCTCATTTGACCAGCGTCGCCACGGTCTGGGTGAGCAGCTGCTCGGCCGACGTGGGACCGCCGTAGAACCAGGGGGTCGGGTCGAGCTTGTAGGTGTGGGCCGCCTTGACGAAGGGCAGTCCCGTCCACACCTTGTTGTCCGCCAGCTTGAGGAAGGTGTCGTCGGAGGACGGCGAGACGTAGAGGAAGTTCACGTCGGCGGGCAGTCTGGTCAGCGCCTCGACGCCGACCGTGCTGAGCCCGTCCGAATCGGCGTTGCCGGTCCACGCGTTGCTCATGCCGGCCTGCTCCAGTATCTGGGAGGCCAGGGAGGTCTTGGCGAAGATCGTCACGGTCGCGGCGCCGGCACCTCCCGCGGGGTAGGCGAGGGCGAACGTCCCGCCCACGGCGGAGAGCTTCTCCTTCGCCGACGCCGCGGTCGCGTCGAGCCCCGCGAGCGCCTTGGCGGCTTCGGCGTCCTTCCCGACGGCCGTGCCCAGCGACGTGAAGGACTCCTTCATGACCGCGAGCTGTCCCTTGGCCGGATCGTTCCAGCGGAAGGCGACGACCGGGGCGATGGCCTTGAGGCTCTCGATGTTGTTGGCGAGCCGGTCGGCGTTGCCCACGATCAGGTCGGGCTTGAGCGAGGCGATGGTCTCCAGGTTCGGCTCCTGGCGGGTGCCGACGTCGACCGTGGACTCGGCGATGCGCGGGCCCGCGGTCACCCAGTCGTTGTAGAGGGCCTTGTCGGCGGCGCCGACCGGGGCCACGCCGAGAGCGAGCAGCTCTTCGGTGTAGGTCCATTCGAGGGAGACGACGCGGGTGGCGGGGCCGGCGAGCTCCACGGGGCCGAAGCCGTCCTGTATGGTGATCTTCGCCGCGCCGGGGGCCGGGGCGGCGCCGGACTGGCCGGTGGTGGCGGCTGGGGAGCCACACGAGGCGAGGGCGAGCACCGCGACCACGGTGCTGAGAAGGATGGCGGGTTTGCGCATCGTCGTCTGCCTTAGCTGGTGGGGGGTCATTCCGTGTGGTCGGTCGTGGTCGGTCGTGGTCGGCCGTGAGGGCCGGCCGTGCGAGTGGGGCGTACGGGTGGGCCCCGCGGATCAGTTGGGTGAGGTGCGGGGGAAGCAGGCGATCCCGCCCGTCTCGGGGTCGTGGACGACCTTGACGTCGAGGCCGAAGGCGCGGGCGATGCTCTCGGAAGTGAGCACCTCGGCCGGTTCGCCGTAGCCGAGGATCTCTCCCCCGGCGGTCAGCATCACCCGGTCCCCGTAGGACGAGGCCTGCCCCAGATCGTGGAGGACGAGGCCGCAGGCCATGCCGTACTCGTGGGCGAGTGCCCGCACCACCTCCAGCACCTCGACCTGATAGCGCAGGTCGAGATAGGTGGTGGGTTCGTCGAGCAGGAGGATGTCCGCCTTCTGCGCGAGGACAGCGGCGAGCCAGGCGCGTTGCCGCTCGCCGCCCGACAGTTCGTTCATCCTCTTCTCCGCGAGCGGAAGCGCGTTGGTGACGCGCAGCGCCCACTCGACGGCTTCCAGGTCCTCGGCGGTGTGCCGTGAGAACGCGCCGCGATGCGCGTAGCGGCCGTTCCTGGCCAGCTCGCGTACGGTGATCCCGGCGGGGACGAGGGGGGTCTGCGGCAGGAAGGCCAGCCGCCGGGACAGCTCCCTTCTACTCAGCTTGTCCAGGGGGTCGCCCAGGACGCGTACCTGCCCGCCGGTCGGCCGCTGGAGGCCGGCGAGCGTACGCAGCATGGTGGATTTTCCGCAGCCGTTGGGGCCGACGAGTACGGTGACCGCGCTCGCGGGGAGGGTGAAGTCGACATCGGCCAAGATGGTGCGGCCATCGTGACCGACGCTCAGTCGTTCGGCGACCAAGGGACCCGACATTGTTCCGCCTTTCTCATCGCCGGCCGCCGTCAGGGGGCTGACAAGGTAAGACAGCTCGCGCGAGGTGGGGGGATTCGGTTGGTAGCCCGCAAATTAGGCCGGATTTGGACCTGTTGTCAATGGGTTCGACTAATCGTAAAATTCTCGTTGCCGGGCCCGCACGGCCCGTCCGGGCGCATTCCACTGATCCCAATGCGATTCCGGTGATAGACCAGCGACATTCCCGCAAGATTCCAGCGAGGTTCCAGCGAGAAAGGACAATCCGATCAGCCAGAAACCTTCGGCCGTCGACCCGTCGGTGGAAGCCGACGCGCTGTTCGCCGCCATGCGTCCGGTCGTCGACGGGATCCAGGCCACGTTCGGCCGCAAGTGCGAGGTGGTTCTCCACGACTACCGGCGCCTGGAGCACTCGGTCATCGCCGTCGCCGGTGACGTCACCGGCCGCCGCGTGGGGTCGGCCATGAGCCAGATCGGCCTCAGCATGCTGCGGCAGGGCGACGACGCCAAGGACGACCTCAACTATGTGACGCGGCTTCCCGACGGCCGCGTGATCAAATCGTCGACCATCCTGCTGCGCACGTCCGACAGCCACGTGGTGGGCGCCGTCTGCGTCAACCTGGACGTGACCGAGATGCGCGCGGCCGGTCGGCTCCTCATCGAGATGGCCGGCGACCTCGACCCGCTGGAGTCCCCTTCCACCACGTTCGGCACCGACATCGAGTCCGTCGTCGACGGGGTGCTCGCCGAGGTGGAGGACGCCCTGGGCCACCCGCTCACCCGGCTCACAGTGGCGGAGCGGACGGAGGTGTTCCGCCAGCTCGACCAGCGGGGTCTGTTCCAGCTGCGCCGGGCCGTCCCCATGGTCGCGGAGCGGCTCGGGATGTCACGCCAGTCGGTCTACAACTACATCACCCGTCTCAAGGAGGAGTCCCCCGGATCCTGATCATGGAGCCGGCGGCCGGGCACGGCGCGCGAGATCGGGGGCGCGGCCTCACGCTCATCGGACGATCGCGGACTCGTGGTGGCGTGCGGTGACCGGCTCCACCCTGACCCGGCCGTCCGGGCCTATCACGTGCATCTCGCCGAACTGGCTGACGGCCGTGTCCACGTGGCGCGGCACCAGTGTGACCAGCTCGCCGATCTCGGGTTCGGCCCCCGGCGCGCAGGACAGCACAAGGTGTTCCTGCGCCGCCGAGACCGCCACCAGGCCCGCGCTCTCCGCGTGCGGCCGGCCGGCGTCCACCTGGATCGCGGTGAGCCCCCCGTCCACGGTCACCCGTCCCGCCGCGGGACGGCTCACCACACGTGTGAGCACGGCCGCCGCGGCCGTGAACCCGATGTCGCCGAACCTCGCCAGGCTGCGGGCGTCGTTGTAGACCACCGTGCCGGCGCCGACGGTCACCCGGTCGCTCCACGGCGTGCGCGTGGCCAGGATCTCCCGGAACGTGTGGCTCCCGCCCACGACCAGCTCTCCGATCACGTGCCCGGCGGCCTGGAGCGCCTCGGCCAGATCCGTCATCGCGGCCAGGCCGTCGGCCGCCATCCGCTCCCGCTCGGGCGTGGGCAGGTCGGCCAGGTGCCCGTCATAACCGTGCAGGCCGCGCAGCGGGATCCCCCGCCGCGCCAGCTCGTCGGCCACGGCGAAGGCGGCAGTGTGATCGTTTACGGGCACGCCGGTACGGCCCATTCCGGTGTCGACGTCGATGTACGCCCCGACCGGTCCCGGCCGCCAGGTGCGGATCCCCGCCACGCTGTCGGCCAGCACGGAGACCGCCGCGCCCGGGTGGGCGGAGGCGAGCTCGGCCGCCCGCCACTGTGTCGGCCCGACCGCCGGATAGGCGAGGAGTACGTCGGCCACGTCGAGGGAGAGCAGGGTGGCGAGCTCGGCGGTGGTGGACGCCTTGAACCGGGTCACCCCATGCGCGATCAGCCGCTCCATGGCCCAGCGCGCCTTGGCCGTCTTCACGTGGGCCCGCCACCTGTCCGGGGATTGGACGAGCTTCGTCATGAGCCGGAGATTCAGCTCCATCGCCGCCTCGTCGACGACGAGCGCCGGTGTCCTGACATCGGCGAACGCGGCCGCGAGCTCGGGAGCCGGCCGGGCGCCGAAGCCCGGCCCGCCCGGGGAGGCTGGAGGCGTCACGACAGCCTGGCCCCGAGCCGGAGGCCGAGCCTGATCACAGGGGACCCGGGGAAGAAGACCAGCCGTGATCCGAGGCTCGGCCCGTGGACGATCTCGAATTCGGTCTCGGACGTGGCCCGGGACAGCGACTCCCCGGCCGGTGCCGCGTTCTTGACCAGCTCGAGGCGGAGACCGCCTTCGTGCGGAGACACCCGGATCCTGTCCACGCCCGGAATCGCGTAGTCGCCCGCGTACGCGGCGAGGACGTCGGGGCCGAGGTCGGCGTACTCCACCTCGGCGGGCCGCCACCCGGTCAGGAGCTCCAGGGCGGCCTCCTTGACCGCGCGGCACAGGCGGCCGCCGTCGTCGCTGTTGGTCAGCACGGCCACGGCGACTCCCAGATCCGGCAGGAGGGTAAGCCTGGTGCAGTACCCCTTGTACGACCCGCTGTGCTCGACCACCGCCGTGCCGCCCGGAGTGGAGGTCATCCAGCCGAGGCCCTGGTGGTCACCCGCGAAGTCACCCGGGATCAGGGGTTCCCGCATCGCCGCGCGGCCGGCCTCCGAGATGACGGCGGGGCCGTTCCCGAGGTGGAGACCGGCGAACTTGAGCAGGTCGTCCACGCCCGCGATCACGCCTCCGGAGGGCACGCGCGCTCGCGGGAAGGCGAAGGACGGGATCGGGACGTGCTCCGGAGAGCCCGCAGAGACGCGGCGGTGGGGCAGCGCGACCCGGCCGAGCACGGCGTCCTCGGCCAGGAAGCAGCTCCCCGTCATGCCGAGCGGTTCGAGTACGCGCCGCGACACCGCGTCTTCGAACGACGTCCCCGCGAGCCGCGCGAGCACGGCACCGGCGAGCCAGTAACCGGTGTTGCAGTACCCCCAGATCTCACCCGCCGGGGCGAACTGGCGGAGCGAGCCGTACGCCGACACGACGCGGTCGAGAGCGTCAGCGTTGCGTCCGAACGTCTCCAGGTCGCCGCGCAGCTCGCTTTCGAGGCCGCTGGCGTGCGTGAGCAGGTGGCGCATGGTGACCGACGCCCGGGCGTCCGCGTCGGCGAGGGACAGCTCCGGATAGTAGGCGACCACCGGCACGTCGAGGTCCAGCACGCCCTCTTCGACCAGGGTCATGGCGAGCGTGGCGGCGAAGATCTTGGTGATGGAGCACAGGCGGAACAGCGTGTTCGTCGTGACCGGGAGCGGATCGGCCACGCCGGTGACACCGAGCCCGGTCGAGGCGACCTCACCACCGGCGGCCACGCCGAGCGCGACGCCCGGCACCCCGATGTCGAGGCGGTGCTTCTCGGTGGTCTCAGTGAGCGAGGCGAGCAGTTCGGAGGCGGTTGTCATGCGCTGCGTTCCCTTTCTGTCTGTCTCAAGCCCTGGCTGTATCAAGCCCTGGCTGTCTTGCTCTCCGGCCCTGCTCAGGCGGCGAGGCCGTCGCCGGTGTAGAAACCGCTGCCCGCCGGTTCGAGGAGCTCGTGGAGGCCGCACGCCTCACGGGCGGCGGCCGCGCCGCGTTCGGTGCTGAGGAAGTGGGTGCCGCGGCCGAGGACGGCGCCCCGGTGCCAGATCAGCCGCCCGGCGCTGATCGTGCTCGTGACCGTACGGCTCACCGGGTCGATCACCGCGATGTCGGCGTCCACGAGACGTCCCTTGCCGGGCAGCCCGAGGATCCGCGCCGGCGTCCAGGACGCCTTGCTGACGAACTCTCGAAGGGTGAGCAGGCCCCACTCGACCATCGACAGGCCGGCGGACACCGTGACGTTGCGGGGGTAGGCGCCGCCGTCGGTGGCCAGCGCGTGGATGTCGAAGTCGCCGTCGGCCTTCCTGGACGAGCCGAGCACCAGCCGGGAGATGGCCGGGTTGACGGGCAGACAGATGGGCATCCGCGTCTCCGCCTCCTCCCAGAGGGCGACGCCCTCGTCTCCGGAGAGCAGGAGCACGTTGTCCGGCTCCATCCGGGTGACGTGGGCCCAGCCCTCGCGGATCGCGCGGCGCAGGCCGTCCTCGGTGCCGGGATAGCCGGCTCCCTCCAGCCAGGAGCGGACGCGCCTGTTCTTGGGCAGGCCGTCGACGCAGGTGCCGTTGGACCCGTTGATCTCCGCCAGGTACGACTCGGCGAAGACGTGCGGCGACTTGCGGAGCAGCTCGACGGCGGTGTACGCCTCGGCTCCCGCGTCCTCGACGTCGCCCCGGCAGTAGCTGTTGACATGGGCGACGTGCAGCCGGTTGTCCCCCGCGAGTTCCAGGGTCTCGCGCAGGCCGATGATGTCGCTCCCGGTCGCGGTGGTGCCGCAGTGGCTGGCGATCCACACGCCCGCGCGGTTGCACTCGTCGATGATCATCCCGGCCGGTTCGGGTTCCCAGCCCTTGTCGACGTGCAGCTTCACCCCGATGCCGCCCGCGGCGAGCACCCGCTCGACGGCCCGCCGGATCTCGGCCCTGGTCGGTCGCGCGGGCAGCTGCTGTCCCGGACGGAACGCCTCGACCGCCGCGATGTGCAGCCCGACGCCGGACTTGGCGGCGGCGGTCAGGACGCCCGTGACCGGGCCCGACAGGTCGAGGGCGGTCGTCACGCCCGCGCGGGCCAGCATGGCGTGCCCGGCACCGCCGCCGGCATGGTCGGGGATGTGGACGTGCAGGTCCACCAGACCGGGGATGACGTATCGGCCGGTGACGTCGATGACCGTGGCGGCGTGTCCGGCCAGATCGGGGCCGACCGCCTCCACCTTTCCCCCGGCGACCGCCACGTCGGCGACCTGGTCGATGCCCGCGGCGGGGTCGATCACCCGACCGCCGCGCAGCAGAATGTCGTACTCCATGCCAACTCCCAAGACTGATGTGGCAGAGCGCCTCGACGAGAGGCGCCTGCGTTCGGATCCGCCCCTCAACGGGCGGTGCGATGGACCACGACGCCGTCGACGATCGTCGCCACGACTCCGGTCCCCCGGACGTCCCCGCTGTCGAGCAGGTCCCGGTCGAGCACGACGAGGTCGGCGTCCATCCCGACGGCGACACCGCCCCGCCGGTGTTCGGCGTACGCCGCGTAGGCCGCCCCGCGCCCGTACGCGGTGAGCGCCTGCGGCAGGGTGAGCGCGTGGTCCGCGGACATCGCCGCGTGCAGTGTCATGAAGGGGTCGAAGTCCACCACGGGCCAGTCGGACCCGAGCGCGATGACCCCTCCCGACGCGTGGATCGCGGACATCGGCCAGTTCGCGGCCGCGCGCTCCGGTCCGATCACGCCGTGCCAGTCGTGCGCCCGGTCCGGAGCGGAGAAGGCGTGCGCGGGTTGCATGCTCGCCACGACGTCCAGTGCCGCGAAGCGCTTGACGTCCTCCGGATGGATGACCTCGACGTGCTCGACGCGGTGCCGGCGCCGCCCCGCCGCCTCGAACGCGTCCAGGGCCATGCGGACGGCGCGGTCGCCGATGGCGTGCAGCTGGACCTGCCATCCCCGCCGGTGCGCCTCCACGGTGAAGGCGGTGAGCTGTTCCGGCTCGAAGGCGGGCACGCCGCTGCTCTCCTCGCCTTCGTACGGCGCCAGCATCGCGGCCGTCCGGCTCTCGATCACGCCGTCGACGAAGCCTTTGACGATCCCGCTCGTCAGCCAGTCGCCGCCGCGGAGCGGCGCCACCAGCTCGGCATGCTCGTCCAACGTCGTCCGCCAGTCCGCGAGCGACTGCTCGGGCGCCATGGGCAGGGCGATCCTCGAACGCAGCGTCAGCCCGCCCTCGGCCAGCACCTCCCGCCACACCGGCACCTCGCGCGGATCGGTCCGGGCGTCCTGCACGGCGGTGAACCCGGACGCGTTCAGCACCTGTACGGCCCGGCGCAGGGCGAGCTTCAGGTCATGGTGGGTCGGCTCGGGCATCACCTGGTAGATGAGCTGGCCCGCCTTCTCCTTCAACCACCCGGTGGGCTCACCGGTCGCCGGATCGCGCACAATCGTGCCGTTGACGGGATCGGGGGTGTGGCGGTCGATGCCCGCGGCGCGCAGGGCGGCGGAGTTCACCCAGTAGCTGTGGCCGTCCATGCAGGTCATCATGGCCGGGCGGTCGGGCAGGACCGCGTCGAGCAGTTCCTTGGCGGGCCTGGCGTCCCCCCAGGCGGCGTAGTGCCACCCTCCGCCCCAGATCCACGGCAGCTCCGGGTGCGCCGCGGCGTACTCCGCGATACGCGCCTGCAGCTCCGGGACAGTGGCGGCACCTCTCAGCGCGAGCAGGCCGTCCCACTGGCCGCCGGGGATCACGTGGATGTGGGCGTCGTCGAACCCCGGGAGGACGGACCCGCCCGCGGCGTCGATCACCTGGGCGCGGGGATGGCGCAGACGCAGCGCCTCGGCGTCGGAGACGACGGCGGAGATCCTGCCGTCCTCGATCACCAGGGCGGTGGGCGCGTCGTCGGGCCGGGGTCCCGTCGACGCGCCGGGTAGGAACAGGCGGCCGTTGATGATGGTCAGGTGCTTGGGGGTTGCGTCCATCATTCCTCCTAAACGGCGCCGGGCGGTCAGCCGACCAGGGCGGTGGCCTCGATCTCCACCGGGGAGTCCATCGGCAGCCGCGCGACGCCCACCGCGGACCGCGCGTGCTCGCCCACGTCGCCGAGCGCCTCGATGAACGCCTCCGAGGCGCCGTCGGCCACCAGGTGGTGTTCCAGGAAGTCCGGCCCGGTCGCGACGAACACCGTCACCTTGACGAGCGCGCGGATCCTGGCCAGATCGTTCAGTTCGCGCTGCAACGCGGCGAGGACGTTGAGCGCGCACTGCCGCGCGGCCGCCCGGCCCTGCTCCAGCGTGAGTTCCGCGCCGACGCGGCCACGTAGCGGGAACTCCCCCTCGCGCGCCGCGACCTGCCCCGAAACGTGCAGCTCGTCACCGCTCCACCGGCACGGCACGTAGCGCGCGAAGGGCGCCAACGGCTCGGGCAGTGCGAGAAATCCGGTTTCCATGCCGACCTCCTGGGCGTTCTGGGCGCTTCACGGGGCTCGCCTCGCGAGCCCCGTGAAGGCCGAGGCTATCCAAGATTTAGACTGTTGGTCAATGGCTTGGACGTTTTGTAAATGCTCGCCGGGTGGCCGCGGCACCTCCCGGCGAGCCGGGCATCCCGTCCCGCTGTTCAGCCCACTGATCAGCCCACTGATCGGCCCACTGTCCGGTGGGTCCACCGGCCGCCCACGAGCGTGCCGAGCACGCTCGGGCGGCGCAGTTCCCCGGACGCGAGGAGCGACGGGTCGCGCTCAAGGATCATCAGGTCGGCCGGCTCCCCTTCCCGTACGGTGGAGCGTCCCCTGGAGGCGGCGGCGAGCGCGTCCTTGAGCGAGATGGCCTGCTCGGGATGCCACGGCGGGCGCTCGTCGTCGGTCCTGGTCACCGCCGAGGCGATGCCGTCCCAGGGATCGAGCGGCGCGACAGGCGCGTCGGAGCCGAGTTCGAGGGTCGCGCCCGCCGCGAGCAGGTCGGCGTACGCGAAGGCCCTGGAGGTCCGGCCGCACCAGTGGGTGTCGGCGACCTCGCGGTCGTCCGGGGCGTGCGCGGGCTGCACTCCGGCGACCAGGCCCGGCCGCGCGAACCTGGCGAAGTCGGCCGCGCGGACGAGCTGCGCGTGCTCGATGCGCCCGGGGCAGCCGACGCGTTCGAAGGCGTCGAGCGCGATGGAGGAGGCGAGGTCGCCGATCGCGTGCACGGCGGGGTGCAGGCCGTGGCGGGCGGCGTGCTCCATGATCGCGGCCAGCTCGGCCGGTGGCGTCTCCAGCCGCCCGTGGTCGCCGGAGCCGGGGTACGGGTCGTCGCAGTAGGCGGTGCGGGTGTTGAGCGAGCCGTCGACGAACATCTTGACCGGACCGACCTCCAGCCATCCCCCCGAGCCCGCCACCGTGTCGCCGGTGCGCAGCCCACGGGCGATCGCCTCGTCGAGGCCGCTGCGCGGGATGGAGCAGGCGACGCGTACGGCGACCTCCTGCTCACGGAACCGCCGCAGCCAGTCCGTGACGTTGTCGGCCAGCTCGAAGTCCAGCATGCCGGTCACCCCGATCCGGGCGGCGGCGACGGTCGACTCGGCCACCCACCTGTCCAGTAGCTCGCGAGGGGGTGGCGGCAGCGCGACCAGCGCGTTGTAGCACTCCGCTTCGCGAAGGACGCCGGTCGGGTGGTCGCCTCTGCCGATGAGGGCGAGCGCGGCGCCGCTGAGCCAGGCCGTGTGGAGGTCGTTGCTGATCAGCACGACCGGGTGGGCATCGGGGAGCAGCGACCTGTCCGGCACGTCCGCCCAGAGTGCGTCGCGGAAGCCGTACCCCATGATCACTTCGGTGGCCGGCCCGGACGGTCGCAGGTGCGGCAGGACCAGCTCGGCCGCCTCTCGCGCGGAGCGTGCGCCGCCGAGGTCGATCCGGCGGCGGGCCTGCGCCCACTGCACGGAGTGCACGTGCGCGTCCCACAGCCCCGGCAGGACGGTCGCGCCTTCCAGATCGACGTCCTCGACCGCTCCGGCCCGCGTGTGGCCGGCCGTCAGGTCGCCGATCTGGGCGGAGCCGGGCGGCTCGTCGAGCACCGCGGCCACCCGCCCACCGATGATCAGGATGTGCCGGAGCGGGCCGCGGAGCCCGACCCTGGCGTTGCGCAGCACCAGGCCGGGACGCTCCTCGGACGCCGAAGGCGCGGGCGAGGAGACGACCGAGGAAACGGACGGGGCAACGGGAGGCGTCGACGGCGCCGAAGGAGAGGACATATGGCAGACGCTAGGCGGTGTCCCCGCGATCACTCATCGTTGAGAACGGACGTTCCATCCCTGGACTCTTGTGGGCATCGACGAGAACTCCGCACGCATGTGGAGCAGGCGGAGCTGGAGCCAGATGACCAGCCGTTCGGTCGGATCGGCGAGATCCACTCCGAACAGCTCCTGCAGGCGGCGGACGCGGTAGCGCAGCGTGTTCTCGTGGATCGACAGCTCGGCCGCGGCCCTGGCCGCCTCGCCGAACGCGTCCAGGTAGGCCAGCAGCGTCACCGCGTGCACGCTGGAGTGCACGGCGTCGTACTCCAGCATCCGCCGGACCGGTTCGAGCAGCCGCTCGGCCGCGGTGTCGCCTCTGTCGACGAGGTCGAGCAGGGCGATCCGGCTGCGCACCTGCTCGTCGGTGGCGACGCGCGTGGCGCCGCCCGCGGTCTCGGCCAGTACGCGGACGACGCGGTCGGCGAGCCGGCGGGACTCCGGGACCTGCTCCAGCCTCGCCGCGAGGGGGCCGATGCCAACGTGCAGGTCCATCCCGGCGGCCTTGCGCACGGAGGCCGCGGTGTCGGTGGCGAACCGGACCAGCCGGGCGAGCGGCGTGCCCTCCGGCACGGGCACCAGGGCGTAGAGCACGCTCCGGCTCGTGGTGCAGACGGCCTCGTGGTGCCACGCCTCGCACGCGAGGCTGACCAGGTCGACGACGGTCGTGACGGCGGCCTCGGCGGCTCCCGGTTCGGGGACCGGCCGCGCGGGGGCGAACGCCATGATCGCCACGGACGAGTCGGCGGGCAGTCCCAGCCGCGCGGCAGCGACGGACTCGGAGACGTCGCCGTCGAGCAGGAGTCGCAGCGTCTCCGCCCGTTGCCAGCGCCACGGGTCGCCGGGGTCGCGCGAGCGCAGCATGTGCGCCGCCGCGATCCGGCCCGCGTCCCCGAGCAGCCGCATGGCCCCGGGGACGACAGGCGGCGTGCCGTCCAGCACCCAGATGAAGCCCAGGAGCCGGGCTCCGGCGCGCACCGCCGTGGCCAGCCGCCGCATGTGCCCCGGCCCGAGGCTCGGGAAGCGCACCGGCCCGTCGGCGCGGAACACCCGGCTGTACTCGAGTCGGTTGGTCGGCCGCTGCGGCGTCTTGCGCCCCAGGATGCCCTGCTTGCGTATCTCGTCGATCTCCTGCCCCCGCACGTTGGAGTACGCGAGCACGTTGCCCTCGGCGTCCTCGATGCAGGTCGCCCCGCCGATCGTGGTGGCGATCGCGTTGGCCAGGGCGAACAGGTCCCCGATGCCGACGGAGGAGAACGTCGCGGTGGCCGCTCCCGGCCCCGAGATCGCGGCGGTCAGCAGCGCGTCGAGCTGGCGCCACGGGATCCGCGCCGACGCCACGAGAAGCGCCACCCCCGCCTCGCGGGCGGCGTCGATGAGCTCGCCGAGTTCGGCGCCCCGGTCCTTGATGACGACCGCGTGGTAGTCGTGTGCCCCCGCCAGCCGTACGAGATCGCGGGTCTCCGGCGCGGACGGCCGCGCGCCGACGGCGAGCAGCACACCCGCGGGACGGTCGTCGAGCTGGTCGTCCGGGTCGTGCACGACGGGCTCGCCGATCGGCAGGCCGGCGTCGGGGACGTGGACGGCGGAGAGCACGTGCGAGCCAAGCGTCTCCAGCACCTGGCCGAGCGAGGGCCGGTACGGACGGGCCATGGTGCCGTCGGGGATCAGGTCGGTTTGGGACATAAGCGCCCCTTCCTCAACACGGGGGAGTAAATCACCCTACGGCACCGTGCCCGACCCCTCGCGCCGTCCTCGCGGGCACCTCCTCGGGGGCGCCGTCCTCACGGGCGCGTGCACGCGGTCAGCCGGCCGCGACGCCCGCTCATGGCGCCCCGTTCACGGCGCGCCATTCACGGCGCGCATCGCGTCGGCGAGCGCCGGGTTGCGGTGGACGTCGTCGGTGTCCAGGGCGCGGATCACCCGCTCGACGATCTCCGCCGGCTTGTCCTGGCTCAGCTTGGCCTTGCCCACGAGCCTCGACGGCACCAGGCGGAACCCCGTGGTTCCGGGGGCGATCCGCCGGGCGTACCCCTCCACATCGGCCATCCGGAACGGTTCCGGCCGCGCGGACTCGAAGTGATCGACGGTCGCCGAGAGCACCTCGTACGTCTCCTCGGGACCGAGCGGGCGCGGTGTTCCGTGCAGGTGAACGGTGACGTGGTTCCAGGTCGGGACGTACGGCCCCGCCTCGTAGAACGCGGGCGAGACATACCCGTGCGGGCCCTGGACCACCAGCACGACCGGCCGCTCCCCCAGCCCGCGCGCGGCCGGGTCCGTACGGGCGAGATGCCCGACGACGGCGGGTCCGGGCGTCTCCGGATCGGGGATCACGGGAAGGTGCGTGACGACGAGCTCGCCCTCCGCCGAGACGGTCACGAGCGTCGCCCAGCCGTGGTCGCGAATCAGGCCACGCAGCGCCTCGGGATCGTCGAGCGCGTATATCTCCTGTTCCAGCATGCGAACGATGAAACAGGTGTTACACATCGCCTGTCAGCGTGGAAGCCGCCAAGGCCCCACGGGGAACTTTGGGCGTCCCGACAAAGGACCCGTGCGGTCACTGCTCGCGCATGCCCCACGGGGTGCCGTACTCGGTCAGCAGGGTCGAGGAAGGCCCGGGGCGGAAGGGCTTCGGGGCCCGTACTCGGCGGCGGGCAGGTCCCGCCACTGGCTGCCGGTACGAAACCGCCACATCACCGCGTTGAACTGCTGTCGCAGATCCGGGATCGACCCTCACTCGCCCAGCGACAAGTGAGGCTCGATCAAGGACCACTCCTCGTCGGTGAGGTCTCCACGCGCCATGGCGAAGGGTCCGTACAGGCTCTAGGGAGCAACAAGCTGGCGGGTGATGCTGGGATCGCTGATCCTGGTGTCGTCCGCCAGCAGGAACGCCTTCGACAAGATGACCGACAACATTCCGCCGTCCTCCTCGAACGGCAGGAACACCGATGAGGCGGAGCGGTCGCGGCCGGGGACGATGCACAGGTAGGCGTCGTTCGGCTCCATCAGGATGTTGCCCGACCCCAGATGAATCCGGTAGGTGCGCAGTTGCCCGCGCACGCGCAGGAACCGGTCAGTCAGCTCCACTCGGTCGGCGATTTTCAGCCGGGGCAACAGCCGGGCCAGCGCGTCACGCCGCGTACGAGCGGTCTCGCTCAGTTCGCCGAACCCGTACGACTTCCAGTAGCCGTCGTGCCCGGCCGCCGCCTGCTGGTCGAGTCCCAGGGACCCGACGAGGTCGGCGTCGCGCAGCATTTCCGACAACACCAGCGGCGGCACTTCGGTGAGCGGCGCGTCGCCGGGAAGATCCGCGCGGCGGAACCGGATCGCGTCGGTGGCGGCGCAGGAGGCCGTGCCCCAGGCGTCCCGCTGGGGGTCGGAGGCGACCCGCATGCTCCAGCTCGCCTGCCAGCCGGCGAGCGTCTTGACGGCCGCCCCTATGTCGCCGCCGCATTCGTAGTCCCAGTGACCGATCGACAGCCCGCTCCAGCCGCGCTGCTCCAGCAGCGCCTTGGCCTGCCCGTAGCGCACGAAGTGGCCCTTGAAACGGTCGGAGTGGGTGCGGGTGCGCTCCTCGGCGGGAGTGAGCAGGTAGACCTCGCGAAACATCTGCTTGAACGGCTGCCTGATCCCCCGCTTCAGCAGGTGGTCGCGCCAGCCGCGCACCCCCTCGGCGCTCTCCTGGATAGGGTGCCACAATCGGACGGGTGTGTCGGCGCCTGGACGCACGGATCTGCCGCTCGCGTCGACCAGTGCCCAGTCGCCGCCGCTCCTGACCGGCAGCCCGGCGAACCCGTCGGGGAGCCGCCAGATGAGGGCGCGGGTGTAGGGGCCGGTGACCGGATGGTCGAAGAAGTACTGCTCGGCCTCCTGCCAGGACAGCTCGCGTTCGACGATGAGCATCTGCTCCAGGCGCAACCGCTCGGCGGCCTGCGTGCGTTTGAGGTCTTTCAGTGTGGCCTTGAGATCGGCGAGCACGGGGTCCCTGCGGATGGACTGGGGCGCCGACTTGACGACGCGCCCGGACGCGTTGACGAACCGCAGCACCGGCCCGTCGACGTCGAGCCGGACGACGCAGTCGCCGGCCTGCTCCTCCCGGACCCCGTCGGGGCCGAGCCCGAAGGCCGGGACCGTCCGGTCGACGAGCTGTTCGTGGCTCAGCCCCTCTTGTACGGCCACCGCGTCGAGGCCATCGGACGCCTTTGCCAGCAGGGCCGGTCTACGCAGCTTGGCTCGCACGCGCGCGAGCACGCCCACCGTGTCGAGGCCGCCCCGCTTGGCCAGCGCGTTCAGTGCGGCGTTGGCCAGTCTCTCGTTGCGGCAGACGGCAGCGCCGCCGGTGCCGTTGCGCCCGATGCCGCAGTTGATGGCGACGTCGCCGAGCAGCGTGGACACCCAGGGCGCGTCGATCACCTCACAGGTCCACAGCATGCCGCGCAGCGGGAGGGCGGTGTGGCGGGCGAGGAAGACCCTGCCGCCGGGCTCGCGGCTCTCGCGATGGGTGGCCACGCGGGAGAGGATCTCGCGCAGCACTGCCACGCCGTCGTCAGTGAGCAGCGTACGGACCTTGGCGAGCCAGGGTTCGCTGGGCCTGTGGGCCTTGGCCTTGCGCCAGTGTTTCAGCAGGGGCAGCACGGCGGGGTGAGCCAGCCGGGCGGCGTACTTCCCTGCCATGGCACGGGCGATGGGGTCGCCGTCCCAGACCAGGCTGCGCACGACCCCAGCCGGCCCGTGCTCTGGGGGCTCGGTCAGGACGCGCTCCAGGTCCTTGCGTAACGCGGCCCGGCCCGGGCTGCGGTGAGCCGGGTGCCACGGCGGCGCGTCACCAAGGATCTGACGGCGCTCGGAGTATCCGAGCGCCGCGATGGCGGCCAGCGGAATCCGGTACAGCTCGGCGTGCCCGGTGTGACCGCAACTCGACAGCGCGTCGGCGATCTCCCACAGGACGCGCGCGTCCTCGAACGTCCAGGGGATGTCGCCATCGGCCACCTCACGCACCAGCCGGAGCACCTCCTCGGGGTACTCGTGGCCGCCCTTGTCGCCCAGGCTGAGCCGCAGTTGCGCCCACATGCCGAACGCCCTGCGCCCGGCCTCGTCGGCGCCAGGCCGCCTGCCCGCGTCGTACAGGGCGAACAACTCACGCGGCAGCCCCTCGATGCGGTAGTTGAGCAGGTAGCCCTGGGACTTGGGAAAGTTGCCGAGGACGCCCATGTCAGCCTCCGGCCGCCCCGGACCTGGTGCGGCGGAAGTTCACGGCGCCCGCTCTGGACGTGCTGTGGGGGAAACAGGGCAAACCCAAGCTGACGCGGCACTAGCGGCCGGAGTCGTGGACCACGACTCCCCCGGCGATGGTGGTGAGCACCGAGGCGGTGTGGATGTCCTCGACGGGGCGGGTGAAGAGGTCGTGGTCCAGGATGGCGAGGTCGGCCTTTTTGCCTCGTTCGATGGTGCCGGTGACCCGGTCCAGGTGGTTCACATAGGCCGATCCGACGGTGGCCGCCCGCAGCGCGCCGGCGAGAGTGAGGCGCTGCTCAGGCAGGAAGGGCCGATGGGCGTGCCGGGCCGGATCGGCCCCGGGGTTGTAGGTGGTGCGGTTGACCGCCACATGGAGGCCGAGGATCGGGTCCGGTGAGGAGACAGGCCAGTCACTGCCCATGGCCAGGCGGGTGCCGTACTCTTCCAGCGCCGCGAAGGGGTACTGCCAGCGGCCTCGCTCCTCACCGAGGAAGGGCAGGGTGAGGTCGGTCATCTGGTCGTCGTGGTAGGCCCAGATCGGCTGCATCGTGGCGCCGACGCCGAGCATGGTGAAGCGGGGCAGGTCGTGGGGATGGACGATCTGGATGTGGGCCAGGTGGTGACGCAGGTCGCGGCGGCCATAACGGACCAATGCGGCCTCGACCGCGTCGAGAACCTCACGTACGGCGCGTTCGCCGATGGTGTGGAAGTGCACCTGCAGACCGGTGCCGTGGAGGTGGGTCACGACCTCGGCGAGCTCGGCCGGGTCGAAGAAGGAGATGCCGTGGTTGGCAGTGGGATGACCGTGCCGGTCCAGGTAGGGGGAGAGGGTGGCGGCGGTGAAGTTCTCGCACACCCCGTCCTGCATGATTTTCACGGCGTCCAGGGACAGGCCGGGGCCGACCGTCGCGCGTACGTGAAGGAGATCGTCGAGCTGCTCGATGCCCTGGTCGCGGCGCCACCACAGGCAACCGCGTACGCGGGCGGTGAGCAGGCCGCGGGAGATCAGCTCCTGGTAGGCGGGGATCGGATCGGGAGAGCCGGCGTATGCGCCGACGAGGGCGTCCTGCCAGGCGGTGATGCCGAACGCGTGCAGGTGGCGTTGCGCGGCAAGGAGCGCCTGGACCTGCTCGTCGAGGCCGGGTGCCGGGATCAGCCTCTCGACCAGGTGCATGGCGCCTTCGTGGAGCACGCCTGTCGGGTTGCCGCTCGCGTCGCGCTCAATCCGGCCGTCGGCCGGATCCGGGGTGACGGCGCTGATGCCGGCCAATTCCATGGCCCAGGAGTTGACCCAGGCGCCGTGGTGGTCACGGTTGAGCAGGAAGGCCGGCCGGTCGGGGAGGATCGTGTCGAGATCGGCGGCAAGGGGGGTGCCGCCGGGGAAAGCGGCCATCATCCAGCCGCCCCCGGTGATCCAGGAGGCAGCCGGATGATCGGTGGCGTAGCGGGCGACAGCCGACAGGTACTGCTCGCGCCGGGTCAGGCCGGTCAGGTCACACCGCAGCATCTCCAGTCCGCCGATCAGCGGATGGATGTGCGCGTCCTGGAAGGACGGGATGACCATGCGGCCGTCGAGTGAGCGGACCTCGGTGCGAGGGCCGATCCACGAGCGGACCTCCTCCGCGGAGCCGACCGCGGCGATCCGCCCGTCGGAGATCGCCACGGCTTCCGCCCTGGGCCGACGCGTGTCCTGGGTATAAACCGCCGCCCCGGTCAGGACGAGGTCGGCGTGCCCGCGGGATGTCACAGATGTCCTCCCAGGTACTGGACCGCCCGGTAGGCGGATTCGATGGCGCCGTCCACGAAGCCGTGGTTGGCCTGGTCGGTCGTGGCCACGGTGATGCGGCCGACGGGCGTGCCGATGATGTCCGCAGGGGTCGGCCCCGCCGGCCAGAAGGCGGCGTCGAACGGCAGGCCGTAGTAGCGCGCGTAGCCGTGCGCCCACCGGTTCGTGGTCAGGCCGGCGATGTCGGTGGCGGGGTCGAAGCCGTGCGTGCCCAGAGTGCGCGCCAGCATGTCGCGGATGGAGCGTTCGAGTTCCGCGAACGGGGTGCGGGCGAGTTGGCCTCGACCGGCCTTGGCCCCCGCCTGCGGGTTCAACCCTGGATTGGTGAGGGCCGTGGCGAAGTGGACGATTATCGGGTCGTCGGGTCCTGCGGAGAAGCGGTACTCGCCCATGCTCACGGGGAAGTCCAGGGAAGCGCTCTTCCAGTAACCGTCGGGGAAGGAGATGCCGGAGGCACCGAGCCGCTGCCAGGCCCGCCAGTTGGTGAGCGCGACGTTGGCGTAGATGAGCGGGTACTTGACCGCCTGGTGGCCGGCCGCCTTCTGCGCGTCGGACAGGTCGGGCGCGATGTGCGGGATCATCGCGTTCCAGCAGGCCAGCACGACGCCGCCGGCGCGCACGGAGTAGAGCTTGCCGCCCTGGACGTAGGCGACGTCGAGAGTATTGCCGTCGGGGCGGTGTTTGGCGAGGACGACGGTGCTGTTCAGGCGGATCCTGGTACGGGAGCCGGGGTTGTCGAGCTTCCTGTAGTCGCACGGGGAGGTGACCAGGTCCTCCATCGTGGAGCCCGGCAGCACCCGCGGGTTGAGCTTGCGCACCAGCGCGCGGGCGACGGAGGCGTTGCCGTCCGGGAAGTGGAAGATGTAAGGATCCTCGTTACCCCAGAACCGTTGTCCTGACTTGCTCAGTCCGGGCCACGGCCCGCCAGAGAAGTCCAGCCCGAGCCCGGACATGCCGGAGTAGCCCTGGGCGGCGGCGTCCAGCGACGGGAACTGGTCGACGTTGACCCCGGCCCCGCCGAGGGTCGAGCCCTCCAGGTAGCGGTAGGCGTCGCCGGTCAGCCCTACCACCTGGCTCAGGTAGGTGCCGTAACTGATCTGCCCCAGCCGCTCCACCTTCTGCTCGGGCGTCAGGTCCGGCAGGTAGTCCCTCGGGGTGTCGAGCACCTCAATGAGCAGGCGTTTGGCCTCGGCGTCCATGGGCGCGTCGGCCAGGAGCTGGGCGGCCGAGGTTCCCACGGCGAGGTGGTCGCGGCCCCACTGCTCCTTGGCGAAGAACACCGCCCGGCCGCCGGCGCCGTTGCGCCGGTAGAAGCTCCGGTCGAAGTAGGTGAAGAACTTCTGCACATCGATGCCCACGTCGGTGAACAGGCGTTTGGCCTCGGCCGGATAGGCGCTGGGCGCGTCGATCGACTGTGAGCCGCCGTAGCCGATCAGCGTCCTGCCTCCGACCCGGAACTCGTTGCGCTTGGCGTGCCCGCCGAAGTCGTCGTGCGGATCGAGGATCAGGATCCTCGCCCGCGGATTGACGTCGCGCAGGTAGAAATGCGCGGCGGACAACCCGCTGATCCCGGCGCCCACCACCACCAGGTCGTAGCTCTCGCCCGTGGAGTCGGGGCTGCCCGCGTTGTCCCAGAAGGTGCCGCCGCGGAGAGAGTGCGCGATCTCGAAGGAGCCGTCGTGGCTGCCCCGCATGCCGGTGAGCGCGGGCGGGTAATACGACCCGCGGCTGTCGGCCGACGCCGTACCACCGAGAAGTGATCCGGCGGCGACCGCGCCGATGGAGACCGCCACCCCGTCAAGGAAGTCGCGGCGAGTGATCCCGCGGCGCATTCCGAGTTCTTCGTCGGACCAGTCAGAGCGAGTCATGTTGTCTCCTCAACGTTGATCGTCGTCAGCATCGCGTAGGCGTTCGGGTTGACGGCGCGCAGCCGCAGAGCCAGCAGCACGCCCACCAGGAAGATGAGGGGAAGCGGAAGGAGGAGGACCAGGTTGGTGGTCGTGCCGGCCGTGGTGAGCAGGTCGACGTGGGTCACCGCCAGCCAGCAGGCGGCGGTCAGGGCGAGCCCGCCGAGCACGGGGGCGATCAGCCGGGTCCAGGTGCCGACGGACAGATCGGCGCGCTTTCGGTAGAAGCCCGCGACGGCGAAGGAGCACAGCGCCTGGAGCGCCATGATTCCGATGACGCCCGGTGTGTTGAGCCAGACCAGCAGGTTGGTGAAGGGGTCGAGGCCGGCCACGGCGAAAGCGATGACGACGACCACGGCCAGGGCCGTGCCGACCACCCCTCCCACCCAGGGCGAACGCGTACGCGGGTGGACGCGGGCGAAGGCCGCGGGGAGCACGCGCTCGCGCCCCAGCGCGAAGAAGTAGCGGTTGGCCGCGTTGTGGAATGCCAGCACCGCGGCGAACGAGCTGGTGACGATCAGGATGTTCATCACGTCGACCGCCAGCGTGCCCACGTAATGGTCGGTGGCGGCGAAGACGAGCCCGGGGTTCTCCGCGGCCTTGGCGCCCACCACGGTGGGGCCGTAGGCGGTGACCACGATCCAGGCGATGAACGTGTAGAAGAGGGCGAGGAAGCCGACGGCGATATAGGTGGCGCGGCGCACGGCGCGTCCGGCGTCCCTGACCTCCTCGCCGTAGATCGCGGTCGCCTCGAAGCCGATGAAGGCGCCGAAGGTGACCGCCAGCGCCCCGGCGAGGCCGCCGGTGAAGACGTTGCTCGGGGCGAAGGACGCCATGCCGAACCCCTCGGGGCCGCCCTTGACCAGTACGGCGACGGCGAGCATGGCCAGGACGAGCACCTCGGCCAGCAGCGCGAAGCCGAGGACCTTGGCGCTGACCGTGACCCGGCGGAAGCCGAGGAACCAGACCAGCGCGACCGCCGCCAGCGCCCAGGCCCACCAGGGCAGGTCGAGCCCGGTCAGGTCGGCGACGGTGGTGGCGGCGAAGAACCCGAACGCGCCGTACAGGCCGATGCCGATGCCGTTGTAGGAGATCAGCGCGACCAGCGCCGCGCCGACGCCGGCGGGCTTGCCCAGGCCCTCGGCGATGTACGCGTAGAAGGCTCCGGCGTTCTTGACGTGCCGGCTCATCGAGGTGAAACCGACGGTGAAGAGCAACAGGGCCAGTCCGGCGATGAGATATCCGGGAACCGCGCCGGGTCCGGCGACGGCCAGGCCGATGGGGGCGATACCGGCCATGACGGTGAGGGGTGCCGCGGCGGCGACCACGAAGAACACCAGGTCCCAGGTGCCGATGGCGTCGCGTTCTAGGGCGGGGGGTGAGGACATTGGCTCTCCCTAAAACTTTAGGGTGTAGTTTTGCGTAGAGTAGCTCCGTCCCACCTCGTCCGGGAAGACCCTTAATCTGGCTATGTCATGAGCAGGCACACCAGACCGGCCGGCCGCCCCCGCCGCGCGATCCTGAGCGCCGAAGCCATCTACCGGACCGCCCTCGATCTCATCGACAGGGAGGGGACCGAGGCCTTCAGCCTCGTCAGACTGGCCAAAGCACTTGGCGTGCGGATGCCGTCGCTGTACAACCACGTCCACAGCCGAGAGCAGGTGGTCCACGGCGTGCGCGTCCTGCTGGCGGCGGAGATCGACTGGTCATCCCTCGGGCGCCTGACCTGGGATCAGGCGCTGGCGGAGTGGGCGCGCTCCTACCGGGCCGCGTTCGCCGAACACCCCAACACGGTCAGGCTGCTGGCCACCACGCCCGTGCGCACCCCGGAGGTGCTGGACCAGTACGAACTGGTGGTGGCCTCCCTGGAGGACGCGGGCTGGCACCCTGACCAGGCGATCTGGATCCTCAGCATGCTGGAGGCCTTCATCCTGGGCTCGGCGCTCGACCTCGCGGCTCCCGAGCAGATGATCGACATGCCCGCCGACGCCACCCGCCACCCGCGCCTCGCCGCCGCCGTCCAGGCCGCCCCCGCCTCCGGACGGGCCGATTCGGCCTTCGAGCTCGGGCTGCTCGCGCTGCTGGCGGGGCTGCGGGCCCAGCTGCACAGCCAGACGCATGACCAGGGAGGGGAGGCCGGCGGAGGGGTCACGGGGTGAGCGCGCGACCGCACTATCCGACCTGCCTCACAGGCGACAGCAGCGGGCGCTTGGCCGTCCGCCCGTCGTCCACGTCGCCGCG
Source organism: Microtetraspora glauca (assembly GCA_001570385.1). Lineage (GTDB taxonomy): Bacteria > Actinomycetota > Actinomycetes > Streptosporangiales > Streptosporangiaceae > Microtetraspora > Microtetraspora glauca. The sequence goes on from BBYL01000028.1 coordinate 65,610, forward strand.
AGGTCAGCCCTCCCTCGACGCCGACCAGCTCGTCATCCCGGATGAGGGGTGCCGCAGTCACGCGGCAGCACCTCGGTCGCGCGAGTGCGACCCCCTTGCCGACGGCGCCCTCGGGGAGCGGTGTCGTCGATCAGGTTGATCTGGCGGAAGCGCAGCGTCCACCGCCGGGTTTCGTCATGGTCGTCACGCCTCTCCCGCGGCGGCGCGCCCGGCCCTGCGGCCGAAGAACGTGCCGTCGCCCAGGGAGGTCCCGCTGATATAGCCCTCACCGTGGATGCCGGAGCTGGCCCGGCCCGCGGCGTACAGCCCCGGGATGGGGAGGCCCGACTGGTCGAGCACGGCGCCGTCCACGGTGGTGTGCAGCCCGCCGAGGGTGAACCCGGCGACGCCCGTGCCGGACCCCGCGCTCTCCCGATCTCCGGAGGCGAACCCGAAGCGCGGGTCGACCGCGGCGTACGGTGGCCGGAGCGGCCGCAGCCACTTGGCGTCCTTGTGGAAGTAGGGGTCCTCGCCCTGCTCCGCGTGCCGGTTGTACACGCCGACCGTCGACTCGAGCGCGCCGTGCGGCATGCCGAGCGACTCCTCGAGCTCCGCGAGCGTCTCCGCGACGAACTGCGGGCGCACACCCCACAGGTCCCGCTTCGGAATGTCCTCGTAGCCCGCCTCGTCGATGATCGCCCAGTACGGCCCCGGCCGGTGCAGCACGGCGGCGACGCTGAACAGGCCCGGATAGACGTCCTCGTTGATGAACCGCCGGCCGAGCCCGTCGACCAGCATTCCCCGGGTGATCATCGCGGGCAGCACGGTCAGCGCGATCTCCACCTCCGACATGCGCCGGGTGGCCGCGCCGAGCGCCGCCGCCATCCTGATGCCGCTGCCGTCGTCGAGACCGTCGCTGACCTTGCCGTGGCCGATGAGCACGGGGGCGTGCTCCCAGAGCATCTCCTCCGAGTCGACGAAGCCGCCGGTGGTCAGGATGACGCCCTTGCGCGCCCGGTAGGCGACGGTCTCGCCGTAACGGCGGGCGATCACGCCGACGACACGGCCGGTGTCGTCGGTCACCAGATTGGTGGCCAGGGTGTCGGCGTGGCAGGCGGCCCCGGCCTCCTTCGCGGCCGCGACCAGCTTCTCCATGATCATCCAGCCGCCGAAGCTCTCGGTCGCCGGACGGTGCCCGCGCGGCGCCGGGCGGGCGACGGTGTTGTACGGCCAGGCGTTCTCGCCCAGCCACATCAGCCCGTCCTTCGTCGGCGGCATCCAGCTCGGCGCGTCGTAGAAGCTCTCGTTGAAGGTCAGCCCGCGGTCGCGGAACCACTCGAAGTGCTCGACGCTGCCGTCGCAGTAGAGCCGCAGCTTCTCCTCGTCGGCGTGCGGGCCGAGCGCGGCCCTGAGGTAGGCGAACATGTCGTCCGCGGTGTCCTCGAAGCCGCACGCCTTCTGCACCGCCGTGCCGCCGCCGAGGTAGAGCTCGCCTCCGGACAACGCGGACGAGCCACCCGGCCCGCCCGCGCGTTCGAGCACGAGCACCTCGGCGCCCGCCGTGGCGGCTTCGAACGCGGCGGACGCGCCGGCGCAGCCGAATCCGACGACGAGCACATCACATTCATGGTCGAAGCCGGCGACCGAGGCCGCCGGGACCGGCTGGACCTGCCGGACCGGGGACGGGGAGGTCACGACACCACCCGGAGGTCACGCTGCGGAGTCCGCATGTCGATCGACTCGCCTCTCGCTCAGGACCGCGGGATGAAAGCGGCGAGCGGCTCGGAGCCGGACCAGTCGTGCCCCCAGTAGCTGTCGGCGGTGATCTCCTCGGCGGTGTAGTACGTCTCGTCGACGAGCATGCCCTCGGTGCCGTACTCGATGTCCCAGCCTCCGGGAGCGCGCACGTAGAACGACACCATCTTGTCGTTGGTGTGCCGCCCCAGCGTCGAGGAGATGGAGAAGCCGAGCTGGCGCACCTTGTCCAGGGCCATCCCGACCGCGTCGAGGGTGTCGACCTCGATCATGAGGTGCACCAGGCCGGGCTCCTCGCCGTGCGGCGCGGGGCAGACGGCGAGGCTGTGGTGGCGCTGGTTGACCCCCATGAAGCGCACCCGCCGTACGGGCCCGCTGCCCTTGCCGCCGCCGACCTTGATGGCGCCGCGCGGCAGGAAGCCGAGCACCTCCGTGTAGAAGGAGACGGTCTCCTGCATGGCGGTGGTGGGCAGCACCACGTGGCCCATGCCCTGCGGGCCGGTGACGAACCGCTGGCCCCTGCCGGTGAGCACCGGGCTGTGGTCGAGCACGGGGCCGAAGAAGACCTCGACCGGCGTCCCGGCCGGGTCCTCGAAGGCGATGACCTGCTCGGCGGACCGCTCGGCGGCCTCCGCCTCCGACAGCACCTTGACGGCGGTGCCCGCGGCCTCGACCGCGCGGCCCACCGTGGCGAGCGCGAACTGGTCGCGCACCTCCCAGCCGACGGCGAGCACCCGGTCGGAGTCGCCGGGAAGCACGATGAGCCGCGCCTGGCGCTCGTCCATCCGCAGGTACAGGCCGTCCGGGTCAGGCCCGGTTCCCTCGGCGAAACCGAGGCCGTCGATCACGAGCTCACGCCAGCGCTTGATGTCACGCGTCTGGACCTTGAGATAGCCCAGCCCTCGGATCTGCGTCACAGTCCTCAATCCAATCTGCCGGTGCCCTGGTCGGGCGTGGAAGCCCTCCGGTCCCTCTCGCCCCCGGACGGGGCGGTCTTCTCTGCCCCCAAAGGTGACAGAGCCGCCGCCGTACCGCCTTCGCTCTCCCGCTCAGTGAGAGTCCGCAGGCTCGGCCGGGTGAACGCGGCGGATGACGGGCTCCCGCTGAGCGAGATCCGTACCCCATGACACCGGGCGGGCGTTCCACCATGCCTGGAGCTCCCCACCGGCAGACCCCACCGGTCCCCCGAACGACCGAACGATTGACGAGGTGCGCGACCCGATGGCGTCAGCGACAGGAACCCCGGCCGGACGCCCGACGGCACTGGTCACCGGAGCGAGCCGGGGAATCGGCCGCGAGACGGCCCTCGCCCTCGCCCGCGCCGGGTACGACGTCGCGTTCACCGCCCGCACCGTCGAGGAGGGGCAGGGGGTGATCCCTCCTCGCTACAGCGACGACGGTCCGGAGCGGATCGCGGTCCCGGGAAGCCTGCGCACGACGGCCGCGCGGATCGAGGCGCTCGGCGGGCGGGCGCTGCCGATCCGGATGGACCTCCTCGACCGCCACAGCGTACGGGCGGCGGCGGACACGGTGCTCCGCGAGTGGGGGCGTGTCGACGTGCTGGTCAACAACGCGGTGGCGCACATCGCCGGGAACCACGACCGCTTCCTCGACCTCGACGTCGACGTGGCCGCCCGGACCGTCGCGGGGAACTACCTGAACCAGATCGTGCTGCTGCAGGCGGTGCTCCCCGGGATGGTCGAGCGAGGCGGCGGCACGATCGTCAACATGTGCTCAGGTTCGGCGACGACCGACCCGCCCGCACCGCCCGGCGAGGGCGGCTGGGGCGTCGCGTACTCCGCGTCGAAGGCGGCGTTCGGGCGGCTCGCCGGCGCGATCAACGCGGAGTACCTGAAGCACGGCGTACGCGCGTTCAACCTCGACCCGGGCTTCGTGATCACAGAGGCGGGTTCGGCGCGCGGCGGCACCGGCTCGATCGCGGACAAGGGGTTCGACCCCACTCCGGAGGACGCGCCGGGGAGAGCGATCGTCTGGCTGGTCTCCTCACCCGACGCGGACCGGTTCCTCGGCAGGGTGATCTGGACGCCCAAGCTGGTCGCGAGCCTCGGTGACTGACAGAACCACCATCACAGAGCAGGGATGACGATGCGACAGGACAAGGCGGAGGCGTACGGCAGGCTGGCCGGGCGGGTGGCGGTGATCACCGGCGCGGGCGACGGCATCGGCAGGGGCGTCGCGCGGAGGTTCGCCGCCGAGGGCGCGGCGATCGTCGTCGCGGAGATCGACGAGGCGACCGGGGAGAGCACCACCCGGGAGCTGGTGGAGGAGTTCGGCGCCGACGCGCGTTTCGTGCGCACGGACGTCACCGACAGGGAGCAGGTGGAGGCCATGGTGGCCGCCGCCGTGGAGACGTGGGGCCGGATCGACGTCCTGGTCAACAACGCCTGGGGCGGCACCGGCGGCGTCGGCCGGGTCGAGAACAAGACGGACGAGCAGCTGGACCGTGGTTTCGCCATGGGTTACTACGGCCCGTTCTGGGCGATGCGGGCGGCGTTTCCGCACATGAGGGAACAGGGCTGGGGGCGCGTGATCAACATGTGCTCGCTCAACGGGGTCAACGCCCACATGGGCACCCTGGAGTACAACTCCGCCAAGGAGGCGCTGCGCGCGCTGACCCGTACGGCGGCGCGGGAGTGGGCGCCCACGGGCGTCGTCGTCAACGCCGTCTGCCCCGGGGCCAAGAGCGCGGCCTTCCGCCGCAGGATGGCGGCCAACCCGGAGCTGGCGACGGCCGCCGACCGGGGCAACCCGATGGGGCGGATCGGCGACCCCGAGCAGGACATCGCCCCCGTCGTGCTGTTCCTCGCGAGTGAGGACGCCCGCTATCTCACGGGGAACACGCTGTTCGTCGACGGCGGCTCCCACATCAACGGCGTGGTGTGGGAGCCGGACCTCGACGCCTCCTGAGCCCCTGGGCCCGGTGCGCTCCCTAGATCATGGAGCGCATCGGGCCGTGCGGCGGCTCGATGTCGAGCTGGGTCAGAGAGGACACGTGGAAGACCGAGCCGGGCACGTGGATGGCGTGTGCCAGGCCCATGTGCGCGTCCCGCCAGAAGCGCTGGATCGGGTTGTCCATGCGCATGGCGTTGCCGCCCGAGCGGGCCACGATCTCGTCCACGGCGCGGACCGCGCGCCAGGCCGCCGCGACCTGGGTGCGCCGGCCGACTGCGCGCTCGTCGAAGGTGACCTCGCGCCCCGAGGCCACGATGTCGTACATCCGGGAGGCGTTGTCGAGCAGCGCGGACCGGGCCGCCGCGATCTCCGCCGCCGCCTCGCCGATCGCGAAGAGCACGTACGGGTCGTCCTTGATCTTGGTGCCGGTGACCTGGACGCGGCTCTTCTGGTAGGCCATGTGGTGCGCGAGGGCGCCCTCGCAGATGCCGATCAGCGAGGCCGTGATGCCGAGGGGGAACGCGGCCGAGAACGGCAGGTGGTAGGTCGGGTTGGTCAGCCCCGCCTCCTTGGCCGCGGAGCCGTCCACGACCTTGCTGTACTCCAGGGTGCGGTACGCGGGGACGAACGCGTCCTTGACGATGATGTCCTTGCTGCCGGTGCCGCGCAGCCCGACCACGTCCCAGGAGTCCTCGACGATCTGGTAGTCGGACCGCGGGAGGATCAGGTGCAGTGAGACGGGCGGGTGGGCCATCTTGCCCTCCTCGTCACCGAGGAAGCCGCCGAGGAAGATCCAGTCGCAGTGGTCGGTGCCGGAGGAGAACTGCCAGCGGCCGTTGAAGACGTACCCGCCGTCCACCGGCCGGGCGATGCCCATCGGCGCGTACGGCGAGGCGATCCAGGTGTCCTGGTCCTCGCCCCAGATCTCCTCCTGCACCTTCGGGTCGGCGAACGCCATCTCCCACGGGTGCACGCCGACGACGCCGGAGACCCAGCCGGTCGACCCGTCGAGGCTGGCGATCTTCATCACCGTCTCGGCGAAGTCCCGGGGATGGAACTCGAGGCCGCCGTACGTCTTCGGCTGGAGCATCCGGATGACGCCCGACTCGCGCAGCACCTTGGCCGCCTGGTCGTCCAGCCGGCCGAGCTTCTCGTTGGACAGACCGAGCGCGCTGAGTTCGTCGGCGCGCTGGACGATCGCCTCGAGTACCTGGTTGGTCATGCCTGTTCCCGCTTCCCCGCGAGTGCGACTGCGATTTCGATGAGCTGGTCTTCCTGGCCGCCGACGAGCTTGCGCCGCCCGGCCTCGATGAGGATCTCGGCGCCCGAAACCCCGTACTTCCTTGCCTGGCGGTCGGCGTGCTTCAGGAAGCTGGAGTAGACCCCGGCGTAGCCCATGGTCAGCGAGAGCCGGTCGAGCAGGCACTCCCCGTCCATGACCGGGCGTACGACGTCCTCGGCGGCGTCGATGATCTTCAGTGTGTCGATGCCGGTGCGGATGCCGAGCTTCTCGGCGACCGCGGCGAACCCCTCGACGGGGGTGTTGCCGGCTCCGGCCCCGAACCTGCGGGTCGAGCCGTCGATCTGGAGCGCGCCCGCGCGTACGGCGAGCACGGAGTTGGCGACACCGAGGCCGAGGTTCTCGTGGCCGTGGAAGCCGACCTGGGCATCCGCCCCGAGCTCGGCCACCAGCGCGGAGATCCGGTCGCCGGTCTGCTCCATGATCAGCGCACCGGCGGAGTCGACGACGTACACGCACTGGCAGCCGGCGTCGGCCATGATCCGCGCCTGCTTGGCCAGGACCTCGGGCGGCTGGCTGTGCGCCATCATCAGGAAGCCGACGGTCTCCAGGCCGAGATCCCTGGCCAGCCCGAAGTGCTGCACGGAGATGTCCGCCTCGGTGCAGTGCGTGGCGATCCGGCACACGCTCGCGCCGTTGCCCGCGGCCTCGCGGATGTCGTCCTGCACACCCAGGCCGGGCAGCATGAGGAACGCGATCTTCGCCCGCTTGGCGGTCTTGACCGCCGTCTTGATCAGCTCCTGCTCGGGGGTGTGGCTGAATCCGTAGTTGAACGACGAGCCGCCGAGCCCGTCGCCGTGCGTGACCTCGATGACCGGCACACCGGCGTCGTCGAGGGCGCCGACGATGGACCGGACGTGCTCGACGGTGAACTGGTGCTGCTTGGCGTGCGAGCCGTCACGCAACGACGAGTCGGTGACCCGGATGTCGAGGTCGGCGCTGTAGGGCATGGAAGGGTCTCCTTGTGACGAGGAGGTGACGGGGGACGTGACTAGGACGGCACACGCTCGGAGACGATGCGCTGCGCGAAGCCCTCACCGACCTTGGTGGCGGCGGCGGTCATGATGTCGAGGTTGCCGGAGTACGGCGGGAGGAAGTCCCCGGCGCCCTCGACCTCCAGGAAGACCGCGACCCGGGCCAGCCCGCCGCTCACCGGCGTCGGGTCGTCGAACTGCGGCTCGGCGCGCAGCCGGTAGCCCGGCACGTACGACGCGACGGTCGCGGCCACGTCCGCGATCGAGGCGGCGATGGCGTCCCGGTCGGCGTCCTCGGGGATCGCGCAGAAGACGGTGTCCTGCATCAGCATCGGCGGCTCGGCCGGGTTGAGGATGATGATCGCCTTGCCCCGGGCGGCGCCGCCGATCGTCTCGATGCCGCGGCTGGTGGTCTTGGTGAACTCGTCGATGTTGGCCCGCGTGCCGGGACCGGCCGACGGCGAGGCGACGCTGGCGACGATCTCGGCGTAGGCGACCTCGGTGACCCGGGAGACCGCGTGCACCATCGGGATCGTGGCCTGGCCGCCGCAGGTGATCAGGCTGACGTTGGGCGCGTCCAGGTGGGCGCCGAGGTTGACCGCGGGCACGACGGCCGGGCCGAGCGCGGCCGGGGTCAGGTCGACGGCCTGGATGCCGAGCGCCTCGTACTTCGGCGCGTTCACCTTGTGGACGTACGCGGAGGTGGCCTCGAAGACGATGTCGGGCCGCTCGTCCTGCGCGAGCAGCCAGTCGACCCCGTCTGCGGAGGTGGTCAGGCCGTGCGCGTCCGCCCGCTTCAGGCCGGGGCTGTCGGGATCCACGCCGATCATCCAGCGCGGCTCGATCAGGTCTGATCGGAGCAGCTTGTACATCAGGTCGGTCCCGATGTTGCCCGAGCCGACGATGGCGGCGGTCGCCTTGGTCACAGTCTCACCCTCATTCGAATCGAGCGGTCACGGAGCCGAGCCCGGCGAACTCGGCGCGGAAGGTGTCGCCGGGGCGCGCGTCCACGGCGCGGGTGCAGGATCCGGGAAGGATCACATGCCCGGCTTCGAGCTTCACTCCGAAGGAGGCCACCTTCCTGGCCAGCCAGGCCACGGCGGTGGTGGGGTCACCGAGGACGGCGTTGGTGTTCCCGCGCGCGATCTCCGTGGCGCCGGACGTGCTGCATGACATGCCGTCGGACGTGCCGACGGAGTACAGGACGGCCTCGATGTCGGCCGGGTCCAGGTCCCTGGGGCTCACCCGGGCCGCCCCGAGGAGCACGCCCGCCGAGGACGCGTTGTCGGCGATGGTGTCGGCGAGCCCGATCCTCCAGTCCGTGATCCGGCTGTCGATGAGCTCGATGCTCGGCACGATGTACTCGGTCGCGGCGAGCACGTCCGCCTCGGTGCACCCCTCGCCCGGCAGGCTCGCGCCCAGCACGTAGCCGATCTCGACCTCGATCCGCGGGTAGCAGTACGCGCCGGCCTCGATGGGCGTGTCCTCCGACAGCACCATGGTGTCGAGCAGGTGCCCGTAGTCGGGCTCGTCGACGCCCATCATCCGCTGCATCACGAGGGAGGACAGGCCCACCTTGTGCCCGTACACCCGGGCGCCGCCGGCGAGCTGCCTGCGGATGTTGATCAGCTGGATCTCGTACGCGTCGACGACGTCGATGTCCGGGAGGGACTCGGTCAGCGGAGCGATCGGCTCCCGGTCCCGCTGTGCCGCCCACAGCCGGTCGGCCGCGGACACGCGTTGTGCCGCCTCCAACATCCACATCCTCCTGGGTCGTCGGCCCGTGCTCGGGTCGGCAGGGCTCCTGAGTCAAAGGTTCCAGTCACGGATCGCCGGTGGCGCCGCGTCTCCCGCTCAGTGGGAATCCGGCGAAAATCCGGGCGTGAATCCGATGGAAACGGCCGTGGAGAGACCGGAGAGCGGGCGGCTCAGGCGTCGTAGGTGACCCTGAGCCGTTCGCTGACCGGGATCGCCTGGCAGGCCAGGATCAGGCCGTCGGCGAGGTCCTGCTTGTCAAGGACCGTGTTGTGCTCCATGGTGACCTCACCCGAAAGGAGGACGCAGGCGCACGCGCTGCACGAACCCTCGCGGCAGGAGAACGGCGCGTCCATGCCGGCGTCGAGCAGCACGTCGAGCAGGCGGTTGCCTCGCGGCCAGGACACGGTCCGCGTCTCGCCGTCCAGCTCGACCTCGACCTCGCTGACCGGCCCGTCGGCCTCGATGACGACGCCGGACCCGGCGAACGGGTCGCCCGCGAGCGAGGAGAACCGCTCGACATGCACCCGCCGGCCCGGCACGCCGAGGCCGGCGAGCACGGACACCGTGAGATTCATGAACGCCTCGGGACCGCACACGAACGCCTGCCGGCCGCTGTACGGCCGGGCCAGCGCGGCGAGTCCGGAGGCGGTGGGCAGGCCCTGCACGGACTCCAGCCAGTGGACCACCGTCAGGCGGTCGCCGTACTCCGTCGCCAGCGCGACCAGTTCGTCCCGGAAGATGACCGAGTCCTCGTCCCGGTTGGCGTAGATCAGCGTGACCGCGCCGGTCCCGCCGTACAGGCAGGATTTGAGTATCGACATGACCGGCGTGACGCCGCTGCCCCCCGCGAACAGGAGGAAGTCCTCGTCGAGCGAGTCCGGGGTGAAGGTGCCCGACGGCCGCAGCACCTCCAGAGTGTCCCCTTCGGTGACGTTGTCGCAGATCCAGTTCGACGCGTAGCCGTCCCTGACCCGCTTGACGGTCACCTTGAGCTTCTCGTCGCGGACCGGCGAGCTGCACAGGGAGTAGCAGCGCGCCGCCCCGCCCTCGCGCGTGGTCGGCACCCGGATGGTGAGGAACTGGCCGGGACGGTAACCGAACCGGTCCCGGCCACCCTCGGTGGGTTCGAGCACGAGCGAGTGCGCGTCCGCGGTCTCGCGGATGACCTCGACGACGCGCACTTCGAGCGATCCCGGCTGGGTCATGCCGTGACTCCCGCCGCGTGCCGGGCGGCGATGTATCCGAAGACGATCGAGGGACCGATGGTGGCGCCCGGACCCGCGTACTCGTTGCCCATCACCGACGCGGACGTGTTGCCGGTGGCGTAGAGGCCCTCGATCACCGAACCGTCCTCCCGCTGTACCCGGCCGTACTCGTCGCAGACCAGCCCGCCCTTGGTGCCGAGGTCCCCGGCCTCGATCCGGAACGCGTAGTACGGCGCCCGGTCGATCACGTCGATGTTCGGGTTCTTGAGCGTGGGGTCGCCGTAGTAGCGGTCGTACGCGCTGTCGCCCCGGCCGAAGTCCTCGTCCTTACCGTTCCTGGCGAAGCCGTTGAACCGCTCGACGGTCTCGGCCAGCGCCTCCGGCGGGACGCCGATCTTCCCGGCCAGCTCCGCGACCGTGTCGGCGCGGAACGCCAGGCCCTGGTCGTAGAACTCCTTCGGGATCGGCATCCCGGGGAGGATCTGCGCGAACGGGTAGCGGGCCCGCGCCTTGGCGTCCATCACGAACCACACCGGGACGTGCCCGCCCGCGAGTTGGTCGTGCACGAAGTTCACGTACGGCGACGACTCGTTGGTGAAGCGCCTGCCCTCCGCCGACACGATGATCGACGGCGGGATGCACCGCTCGGAGACGAGCGGGATCGTCGCCCCGGCCGGGTGCCGTACGGCGGGCATCCACCAGGCGTCGTCCATGAAGTCGAGGGCGGCGCCGAGCCGCTCCCCCGCCACGATGCCGTCGCCGGTGTTCTCCCGCGCACCCATGCTGAAGTCGGCCCGGCCGCCCTCGGGCAGGTACTTCGCGCGCAGCTCGGGGTTGTGGTCGAAGCCGCCGGTGGCCAGCAGCACGCCCTTCCTGGCGCGCAGCCGGACGGTGCGGGGCTCCGTGCCCTTCTCGCCCCGGCGCTCGGCGACGATGCCGGTGACCCTGCCGTCGTCCGGGCCGCCGTCGCCGACGACCAGCTCGGTCATGGAGGTACGCAGCCACAGCGGGATACCGGCGTCCTTGAGCGCCATCCGCAGCCGGGCGACGAGCGCCCGCCCGCCGGTCGCCATGTGGCGGCGGCGGATCACGTTGGAGGAGACCCGCCAGGCGGCCACGACCGAGGCCCACCGCCCGCGCCAGGTGCGCTTGACCATGGCCAGGTCGTGGTAGTCCTTGCTGGTGATCCAGAGGCCGAGCGGGCCCTTCATGCTGTTGGGGCGCTGGAACTTCTCGTCCTCGCCGAGCTTGCGGGTGTCGAACGGGATCGCCTCGATCGACCGGCCGAGCGGGCGGCCGCCCTCCAGTTCGGGGTGGTAGTCGGCGTACCCCTTGGTCCAGAAGAAGCGCATCCACCGGCTCTTGCCGAGCAGCGCCATCGCGGCCGGACCGTTGTCCACGTACGCGTCGAGCCGCGCCGCGGGCACCCGGCCCTCGGTGAGCAGGTCGAGGTACCGCCGGATCGACGCGCGGCTGTCGTCGTGGCCCCTGGCCCGCAGGGTCGGGTTGTTGGGGATCCAGATGCCGCCGCCGGAGATGCCGGTGCTGCCGCCGAACATCCTGCCCTTCTCGACCACCAGGACGGAGAGCCCGCAGTCGACGGCGGCCAGCGCGGCCGTCATGCCGCCACCGCCGCTGCCGACGACGATGAGGTCGTACTCGTCGTCCCATTCGGCGGTCATGCGTTGTCCTTCCGGGTGAGGAAGGCGAGGACGGCGCTCTCCCACGCCTCCTTCTGCTCGATCATCACCCAGTGCCCGCAGTTGGGGAACACGTGCACCTCGATGTCGGGGATGGTGCGCATCGGCACGAGCGCCATGTCGAGCGGGCTGACCCGGTCGTCGCGGCCCCACGTCAGCAGGGTCCTCGCCCTGACCTTGTGCAACATCGCCCAGTACGGCGGGGCGTCCGAGGCGGCCGCGGCCCTCGCGCGCGCCGCCATGGCGGCCTTGCCGTACATCCTCCTGGCGCTGGCGAGCGTGTCCGGGTCGGTGGCCTGCGCCCAGCGCTCCTCGATCAGCTCCTCGGTGACCAGGGCGGGGTCGTAGACCATGGAGTTCAGCCACTGGACGAGCGCCTCGCGGGTGGGGTTCTCGGTGAACTCCATCAGCAGGTTGATGCCCTCGCCCGGTCCGGGACTGAAGATGTTCCTGCCGATCCCGCCGATGGTGACCAGCCGGCGGACGCGGTCAGGATGGCTGATCGCGAACTGGGTGCCGATGATGCCGCCCATGGAGTTGCCGATCACGTCGACCTGGTGGAGGCCGAGCCCGTCGAGGAAGCGGACCACCGCGGAGTTCGCGGCGATCATCGGGTGCTCGTCGGTCGGGTCGCTCACGCCGAAGCCGGGGAACTCGAGGACGAGGCAGCGGAAGTGCTCGGCGAACACGGCGAGGTTGCCGCGGAAGTTGCGCCAGCCGGTGACGCCGGGGCCGGAGCCGTGCAGCAGCAGCAGCGGCGGGCCGTCTCCGGCCTCGTGATATCGCAGGACTCCCTGGTCTGTCGCGAGCTCGCGCAGCGTCGACTCGTAGGTCAGCTCCGTGGTCATCATCCGCTCCGGTCATAGGAATGTCAGCTTGCTGGGACGGTAGCCAGCGGCGGCCCGTCCCGACCCCGGCCATCCCGATGAGCGAGACGTCGGACCCCCGGTACGGCGTCCCGGGGAGGCGCCGTCCACGGCCGTTGTGACCTTCCACTCATCGGGATGGTCTTCTGCACGGCATGCGGTGCGGCTTACGTTCGTTTCCTGAGCCACCGCAAACCGCCGTGACACACGAGGGGAACCCATGACAACCGAGACCCCGCTCTCGACGGAACCCGTCGACGTCGCCCCACCCACGCCGCTGGAGCTGCGGCGCGCCATGGGGGCGTTCGCCAGCGGTGTCACCGTGGTCACCGGAATCGACGACGGCGAGGCGGTGGGCTTCGCCTGCCAGTCGTTCGCGTCGGTGTCGCTGGAGCCGCCGCTGGTGCTGTTCTGCGCCGACCACAACGGCCGCGCCTGGCCGAGGATCCGGAACGCCGGGCGCTTCTGCGTGAACGTCCTCAGCGAGGAGCAGGTCGACGTCTGCCGCCGATTCGGTTCCAGCAAGGGCAGCAAGTTCGAGGGGCTCGAATGGGATCGCTCCCGGTGGGGTGCTCCGGCCCTGCGGGACGTGCTGCTCCGCGTGCACGCCGAAGTGCACGACGTGCACGTCGCCGGCGACCACGACGTGGTGATCGGCCGGGTGCTGGAGGTCGAGACGGTCACCGAGCAGCGGCCGATGATCTTCTACCGGGGACGGTTCGGCATCGACGAGGACGAGCCGCAGGCGCAGATCGGGCCGAACCTGTGGGGGTGGGGCGACCACTGGGGGTAGCCCCGGTCCGGGGTCACCCCTGAGTCCGGGGTCACCCCTGAGGGTGGTCACATCCAGTCGCCGTTCTGGCCGGTCTCCAGGAGCCGGTTCATCGTCGCCGAAGACCACGTCTGGTCCGGCACCGCCATCATGAGGCGGGCCCGGCGCGGGGTCGCCAGGTCGGGGAACAGGGACAGCGATGCCTGCCGCGCGGCGTCGATCACCAACGGCGCGACCTTCTCCAGCGGCGTGCGGGTGTCGCCCACCAGGGAGATGCTGGCCACCGGACCCTCATAGCCGCGGATCGCCCCCGCGACGCACGCGATGTTCGGGAAGCACTCGCCCCGCTCGAACGCCAGCCCGTGCCGCTGCCGGATGCGGTGCAGCTCCTGGTGCAGGGTGCCCATCTCTCCGATGGTGCGGTTCGTCATCCGGCTGATGAAGCCGCTGATCCGGGACTCGACCTGCTCCGGTTCGAGCCAGGCCAGGATGGCCTTGCCGAGCGCGGTGCAGTGCGCGGGGGCCCGGCCGCCGACCCGCGAGGGAACCGAGGTGGCGAACCGGCCGCCGACCTTGTCGAGGTAGAACACCTGCGCGCCGTCGAGGACCGCGAGGTGGACGACCATCCCGGTCTTGATCTGGAGCTCGTGCAGCAGCGGCGCGGCCGCCTCGCGGATCTCGCCGTGGCTCCCGTCCCTGCCGCCGAGTCCCAGCGCGCGCTGTCCGAGGCGGTAGCCGAACGAGGTGTGCTCCAGCCAGTTGAGACGGACGAGCTGGTCGAGGATGCGGTGCGCGGTCGAGCGCGGGAGGTGCGTGCAGCGCGCGACGTCCTCCAGGGTCAGCCGGGTCGAGCGGCCGGCGAAGGCATCCATGATCAGAGTCATCCGCTCGACCATGGACGGGGGCAGCTCCCGGCGTGCCGGTGCCGCGATCTCCGGTGAAGGACTGAGAGCGGTCATTGAGTCCTCCTGGCCAAAACTGAAATGAATTCTTGTTAACGCGAATGTAGCAACGAGACGCGCCGCGCGGAAGGGCGAGATGCTATCCCGGATGTCGTCGGATGACCGGTCCTCCGAGGTCCCCGGGGATGCGGCCCCGACTTGGACGGGTTTCCGCCGCGCGCGGTCGAGGTTCCGGCCTGCTTCCGGCCCACCTCCGGTGGCGTGCCCGGCATGCTCCCGACCCGTGCGGGGCCGATCCGCCGTGCCGCGCGGGTCGAGGTCGCGGCGAGTTCCTGACAATCGTTTCAGTGCGGTTCCGCTGACCGGGACCGCGTCTGCCGCCCGGCTCGCCCTCCCGTTAGGAAGGAACCGTTCCAGGAGCGAAAGGTGTTGCCGTATGCGGATCGGGATCGTCACGCCGGTGGTCGTGCAGCTACCGGGCGTGCACTCCGAGTGGGAGCGCTCAGCCGGGATCGAGGAGATCGGGCTGATCGCCGAGGCCGCGGACCGGCTCGGCTACCACCATCTGACCTGCAGCGAGCACGTGGCCATCCCGGCCCCCGTCGCCGAGGAGCGCGGCGGCACCTACTGGGACCCGCTGGCCACGCTCGGCTACCTCGCGGCGCGTACCCGCCGGATCCGGCTCGCCACGCAGGTGCTGGTGCTCGGCTACCACCACCCGCTCGCCGTCGCCAAGCGGTACGGCACGCTCGACCGGATCAGCGGAGGACGGCTCACGCTGGGCCTCGGCGTGGGCAGCCTCAAGGAGGAGTTCGAGCTGCTCGGCGCCTCGTTCGAGGGGCGCGGACCGCGCGCGGACGAGGCCATCGCCGCCCTCCGCGCGGCCCTCTCCCAGCGGGAGCCGGAGTTCCACGGCGAGTTCTACGACTTCTCGGGCTTCGTGGTCGAGCCGCACGCACGGCAGGAACGGGTGCCGATGTGGATCGGCGGCCGGACCGCGCGATCCCTGCGCCGCGCGGTGACGTACGGCGACGGCTGGGTGCCGTTCGGCCTCCCCTTCGACCGGCTCTCGGAGATGGTCGGCGAGGCCGACCTCCCGGCCGGGTTCGAAGTCGTCCTCGCCACCGGCCGCGCGCTCGACCCGATCGGCGCGCCGGACATCGCGGCACGCGCCCTCGAACGCGTACGCGACGCGGGCGCGACGGTGGCCGGGGTCACCATCCCCGCCGCCTCGGCCGAGAACTATGTCGAACAGCTCCAGGCGCTGCGCGACCTGGGCATCGGCATGGGCATCAGCTTCGGAACCCAGGACGGGAGCGCGGAATGAGCGACACCGAGCAGCGGCTGGCCAGGCTCGAACAGCGCCTGGGCGCGATCGAGGACGAGCTGGCGATCACCCGGCTGATCCTCTCGTACGGCCCGCTCGTGGACAGCGGCAGCGCGGACGCCGTCGCGGCGCTGTGGGAGGCCGACGGCGTCTACGACGTCGACGAACTGCTGATGAACGGGCGCGACGAGATCACGGCCATGGTCCTGTCGAAGGCGCACCAGCGCTGGATCTCGGGCGGTTGCGCCCACTTCGTCGGGGCGCCGCACGTCACGGTGAACGGCGACGACGCGGTCGCGGTCGGCTACACCCTCATGATCGTCAGAGACGCCGCGTCCGGCGCGTTCACGCTGCGCCGCGCCACGGCCAACCACTGGCGGCTGCGCCGGGGAGCGGACGGATGGCGGGTCACCACCCGGACCAACCGCGTGCTCGACGGCCGTCCCGAGTCGCCGGAGCTGCTCGCGAGCACGTTCGCCGACTCGCACACCGGCGAGCGCGGGAGCACCGTGTGACGTCCCCCGGCCCCGCTTCCGCCCCCGCCGACGAGGGGAACACCCGCGACCGCACCGACCGGGACCAGATCGTCGAACGGCTGGCCGAACTCGCCTCCGCGCTCGACCGGCGCGACTGGGACCGCGTCGGCGCGGCCTTCACCGAGACGGCCACCGGCTACCGCCGCACCGGACGGGCGGAGATCGTGCGGACCGTCCGGAGCCACCTGGGCGGATGCGGGCCGTCCCAGCACCTGCTCGGCAACCACCGCGTCGCCGTCGACGGGGACCGGGCCAGGTCCCTGACGTACGCGCGGGTCTACCACCAAGGGGCGGGCCCGTGGGAGGGCCGCTCGTACGAATGCTTCGGCGAGTACGACGACCGCTGGGCGCGCACCACGGACGGCTGGCGGATCACCTCGCGCGTCTTCACGATCACGATCTCGCTGGGCGACTTCGACGTCCTGCGACCCGGCTGACCGACCGCTCCCCCAGCCCCGGTTCCGGGCGGTCTCACGGTTCATCCTGAGCCTGATGCCCGCAGCCGGATGCGCCGGAGCCGGATGTCCCGGAGCATCCCCGGATTGTCGCCCCCGATCCGCCTCTCGTGCGGCTCCTGATCGTCCCGGACCCCAACGCCCAGGGACGCCCGTCGATCGCGCGACCGGCGGCGGGTCCGGGGGCGGGGTGTGCCGCCGGTAGTGTGAAACGGTGCGCACTCGGCGGGAGACCGGCAGGAGCGCGGTCGCGGTGGTGCTGCCCAAGCTGGTGTTGCTCGCGTCCGTGCTGCTCGGCGTCGGCCTGAGCTACGCGACCGCGCACTTCTGCGGAATGCCCATGTCCGGGGCGCCTCTTGCGCACTCCTCCACGCACGGCGTGCCCGCGGCGTCCTTCGCGGACATCACTCCGGCGCACGGGATCCCCGCGGCATCGTCCGGCCTGTCGGTCACGGCTCTGCCGAACGTGGCGGCGGTCCACGAGGGGGCGAGCGGCGCCAATCCGTTCGTGCAGTGCCTGACGGCGGTCGCCGCCGTGCTGGTCACCGTGGCGCTGGGTTTGATCGTCCTGGGCCGCCCGTCCGGAGACGCCGCCAACGTCCGGGAGCGCCCGGCCCGGTTGCCCGCCGTACGCGGATCGCCGTCGCCGTTCGCGCTGTCGCTCCAACGGGTCACGGTCCTGCGCGTATAGAGGCTCCCACCGGGCCCGGCGAACACGCGGCCGTCCTCGGGACGCCCCGCCACCTCGCCCGGGTCCTTCAGGATCCTCATTCAGCTGCGAACCGTGAGCGGAATTTCCCATGCCATCGATCGATCGACGGTTCTTCCTGCGCGCCGGCCTGGCCGCCGCTGCGGGCGGAGCCCTTGCTTCCGCGTGCTCCCGTGAGAGCACCGATTTCGTCCGGCCCACCGGGAACGAGGTGCGCGCCGCCGAGGCGGCCCGGCGCCCCGGCCGGGTACGCGAGTTCCACCTGCTGGCCCAGGAGGGCCACGCCGACCTGGGCGGCCCCGCCGTACGCACCTGGATGTACGGCGACCGCCTCCCGGGCGAGCCGATCCGGGTCAGGGCCGGTGAGGTCGTCCGGGCCCGCCTGACCAACCGGCTGCCCCAGGACACGACCGTGCACTGGCACGGCCTCGCCCTGCGCAACGACGCCGACGGCGTGCCGGGCGTCACCCAGCCGGCCATTCCCGCGGGCGGCGAGCTGGTCTACGAGTTCACCGCCTCCCATCCCGGGACGTACTGGTTCCATCCGCACCACGGCCCCCAGCTCGACCGGGGGCTGTACGCGCCTCTCATCGTGGAGGATCCGGCCGAGCCGCTGAGCTACGACGAGGAATGGGTCGTCGTCCTGGACGACTGGCTGGACGGCGTCACCGGAACGCCCGACGAGGTGCTCGCCGAACTCACCTCCATGGCGGCCATGGGCCACGCCGCGAGCACCCCGAGCGGCGGGCACGGCGGGCACGGCGCGTCCGGCGCGACGTCCGACGGCGGCGCTGCCGGCGGACACGGGGGCCACGGTGACATGGCGATGCCCACCCCCACCCCCTCGGCCTCCGCGAAGTGGCCGCACATGATGATGAACGCGGAGAGCGACCTCCTGGGCGGCGACGCCGGGGACGTCTACTACCCGCACTTCCTGGTCAACGGAAAGATCCCGGCGTCACCGGAGACCCGTACGGCCAAGCCGGGTACCCGGCTGCGAATCCGGTTGATCAACGCGGGCGGCGACACGGCGTTCCGGGTCGCGCTGGGCGGTCACGCCATGACCGTGACCCACACCGACGGCTACGCCGTCGCACCCGTGGAGACCGACGCCCTGCTGATCGGGATGGGTGAGCGGTACGACGTGCTGGTCACCCTCAAGGACGGGGTGTTCCCCCTGGTCGCGCTGGCGGAGGGCAAGCGCGACCTCGGTCGTGCTCTGGTCCGCACCGCCGCGAGCGCCCGCGCGCCCCGGGCCGATGTCCGACCGGCCGAACTGGACGGCCGTCTCGTCGGCTACGACGCGCTCGTCCCGGCGGACGCCGTACGGCTGGCCGGGAAGACACCGGACCGCACGATCACGCTGACGCTCACCGGCAGCATGGCGAAGTACGACTGGGCGATCAACGGGAATGCGTTCGATCCGAAGGTCGTCGAACCGGTCCGGCCGGGCGAGCGGGTGCGGCTCTCCTTCGTCAACCGGAGCCTGATGTGGCATCCGATGCACCTGCACGGCCACACCTTCGCCCTGGGGAAGAGCGGCGCGCGCAAGGACACGGCGATCGTGCTGCCCGGCGCGACGGTGAACGCCGACTTCGAGGCGGACAACCCCGGCCTCTGGATGATCCACTGCCACAACGTCTACCACGCCGAGGCCGGGATGATGACCCTGCTCGGTTACCAGGCCTGAAGGGAGCCTTGAGATGATCAAGAAGTTCGGCCTGGCCGCCGGGGCACTGCTACTGGCGGCGGTGCTGACCGCCTGCGGCGCGGACGAGTCGTCCCCGCAGGACGCGCCACAGAGCACGCGACAGAGCACGCGGCAGAGCACGTCGCGGGCCGCCGACCCGGGCGTCGGGCACGTGCACGGGCTGGGCGTCGATCCGGCCACCGGCACGGTGTACGTCGCGGGACACTACGGCCTGTTCACCGTCGAAGGGGGCACGCTGCGCCGCGTCGGCGACCGCGACGCCGACCACATGGGCTTCACCGTCGCCGGCCCCGGGACGTTCTACGCCAGCGGCCACCCGTCCGCCGAGGACATCGCGGACGGGCGGCCCCCGCACCTGGGCCTGATCCGCTCGTCGGACGCCGGAGCCACGTGGCAGCGGGTGGCACTCGCCGGGAAGGCCGACTTCCACGCGCTCCAGGTCGCGGGCACGAGGGTGTACGGCTACGACGCGCAGACCGGCCAGGTGTGGCGCGGCGAGGGCGCGACGCTCACCCCGGAGGCCCGGCTCGACCTGCTCGACCTGGGCGCGGGCACCGGAAGGCCCGGCACCGTCTACGCCACCACACCCGACGGGGTGAAGATCAGCACGGACTCGGGCCGGACCTTCCGGCTCCTGAAGGGCGCGCCGCTGCTGTCATTCCTCGACGTGACGGACAAGGACGGCCTGATCGGTGTGGCGCCCGACGGCCAGGTGCGCTCCAGCACGGACGGCGGCGCCACCTGGAAGGCCGGAGGCCGCCTGCCCATGCAGGCCGTCGCCTTCACCGCCGTCTCGGCGGAGCGCCTCCTCGCCGCCTCGATGGACGGCACCGTGTACGAGTCGACGGACGGAGGCACGAGCTTCACCACCATCCACCAGCCCTGAGCGCGTACGGCTCGCTCATGAGTCGGGCGATCCCCTCCGGCACCGCGCTGGAGGGGCGTCGGGCCGATGAGCCGGACGGCCGGGGAGGGGCGTCAGCCGCATCTCCGCGCGCCGCCTGACCGTCATCTCTCTGGACGGCATGGATGCTCGACGAGATACCGCAGCTCGGCCTCGGTGAAGATCATGACTTCACTCTGCTAACTCAACCATGCTTGAGGTCAATCCCGTTCGGCACGCTCATGACCCTGCGCACACGGCCCCTGCGCGCCCCGGACGCCGCCGCCCTCGACGACACGGGTCGACCGGCGACGCACGTGATCCACGGAGAAGCGGCCCGTCGACGACGTTCCTTCCGGGCACGAATCGGGGCAAGATGAAGCATGGTCAGGCTCGGCACCGCCACGTCCTCGGACGTCCCGCGGATATGGGGGCGTGAGCTGCGCTCACTGCGCGACGCCACGGGCGCCCCGATCGCCTTCGGCGGCCCGGTCACGGACGGCCGGCTGCGCCTCCAGCACTTCGACGGCACCCGTACCGGCCTCCTGTCCGGGCTCGCGGTGTCTTCGGGCGCCGGGGTCGGAGGCCGTGCCTGGGGCGAGGGCCGCGTGGTCGGCGTGGACGACTACCGCACGGCCGGCGAGATCTCCCACGACTACGACGTCCCCGTCCTGGCCGAAGGGATCCGAGCCACCGTCGCGGCGCCGGTGCTCGTCGGCAGGACGGTCCGAGGCGTGATCTACTCCGCCGTTCGCGAGAGTCCGGGACTGGGTGACCGCCTCAAGACCGCGACCACGGCGGCGGCCCGCACGCTGGCACGGCGGCTGGCCATGGAGGATGAGATCGACCGGCGCGTGGCCGCCCACGTCGAGTCGGTCGGCAGGCTGCACGCGAGCGCGGTCGAAAGGCTGCGCACGGTCCACTCCGGCCTGCACGCGTTGCTGCGGAGCACGTCCGACGACGCGCTCCGCCGGCGGATCGCCGAGCTGCTGGCGGAGGTGTCCGGAGCCGCCGGCGAGACGTCCGGTGACGTGCCCGCGCTCAGCGCTCGCGAGCTGGCCGTGCTGTCGATGGTGGCGACGGGACGGACCTACCCGAGCGTGGCGGCGGAACTCGGCATCTCACCTATGACCGTCAAGAGCTACATGCGCGACATCCTCGTCCGGCTCGACGCGCACAGCCGGCACGAGGCCGTCGTCGCCGCCCGTCGCCACGGCCTCATCCCGTGACCCCCCATCGGGGGGTGTCGCGGCGGGACGATCAGGGTCACCATGTGCGGCGGACGACCAAGGAGGCCGCGATGTCGATCGACCCCACATCCGCACTGCGCGCCGCGCGAGACGAGCTGCTCGACCTGCGCACCTCATACGGCGACGCCGTCGAGAGGTTCTCGTGGCCCGACGTGGGCGACACCTTCAACTGGGCGCACGACTGGTTCGAGACGTGGGCGCGGGACAACGAGCGCACCGGCCTGGTGATCGTCGAGGAGGACGGGAGCCGCGCCGCGTACTCGTTCGCCGAGCTGTGCCGCAGGTCCGACCAGGTGGCCCGTCATCTCGCGGCCGGTGGAGTCGGCCGCGGCGACAGCGTCGTGATCATGCTCGGCAACCAGGTCGAGCTGTGGGAGACGATGCTCGCCGTCATGAAGCTGGGCGCGGTCATCATGCCGACGACCACGGCGGCCGGTCCTGCGGAGCTCACCGACCGGCTCGACCGCGGGAACGCGAAGGCGGTCGTCTGCAATGTGGCGGACACGGCGAAATTCGAGGCCGTTCCCGGCGGCTACCTGAAGGTCGTCGTGGGAGGAACGGCCGACGGCTGGAGCGAACTCGCGGCGGCGTACGAGCTCGACGCCGCCCCGCTTCCGCACCCGGGCAACGCGAGCACGGACCGGTTGCTGCTCTACTTCACCTCGGGCACGACCAGCAGGCCCAAGCTCGTCGAGCACACCCACGTGTCCTATCCGGTGGGCCACCTGTCGACGATGTACTGGCTGGGCCTGCGACCCGGAGACGTCCACCTCAACATCTCCTCGCCCGGCTGGGCGAAGCACGCCTGGTCGAACTTCTTCGCGCCGTGGCTCGCCGAAGCGACCGTCTTCGTCTACAACTACGCGCGTTTCGACCCGGTGGCGCTGCTGGCGCGGCTGCGGTCCGAGAACGTGACCACGTTCTGCGCCCCTCCCACGGTGTGGCGCATGCTCATCAACGCCGACCTGTCCGAGTCACCCGGAGCGCTTCGCGAGGTGGTCGGCGCGGGCGAGCCGTTGAATCCCGAGGTCATCAGCCAGGTCGAGAAGAACTGGGGGCTGACCATCCGGGACGGTTTCGGGCAGACCGAGACCTCCGCGCTGGTGGGCAACTCACCCGGCCAGCGCGTCAAGCCGGGATCCATGGGCCGCCCGCTGCCCGGCGTCCCGGTCGTTCTCGTGGACGCGACGACCGGTGCGCGGCTCTCCGGCGAGGGCGAGGGAGAGATCTGCCTGGACCTGTCCCGGTCCCCGTTGAGCCTCATGACCGGATACCAAGGGGACGAGACGCGCAACGCCGAGGCGATGGCGGACGGCTACTACCACACCGGCGACGTCGCGAGCCGGGACGCCGACGGCTACGTCACCTTCATCGGGCGCACCGACGACGTCTTCAAGGCCTCCGACTACAAGGTCAGCCCCTTCGAGCTGGAGAGCGTCCTCATCGAGCATCCCGCCGTCGCGGAGGCCGCCGTCGTTCCCGCTCCTGACTCCGTCCGGCTGGCCGTTCCGAAGGCGTACGTGGTGCTGGCACCGGGTCACGAGCCCGGCGAGGAGACGGCGCGGTCGATCCTCGCCTACGCCCGGGAGCATCTGCCCCCCTACCTCCGGGTCCGCCGGCTGGAGTTCTACGACCTGCCGAAGACGATCTCCGGCAAGATCCGCCGGGTCGAACTGCGGGCCCGCGAGGAGCGGCACGCGGACACGCGACTGACCGGCGAGTGGCGCGACGACCAGTTCGACCTGTCCTGAGCCCGCCGGGGCCCGCCTGATCCGCGCCACCCAGCGCCGGATCAGGCCGCCAGGTCGGGTTCGAGGTGGGAGCCGAGCTGGCAGTACAGCTCGAGCTGGTCGTAGTAGTCCCGGTCGGTGATGATCCGGCCGTTCTCGGTCGCGCACGCGCAACCCCGGCCCAGCGGCCCGCCCACAGGCCGCTGGGCCGGGGGTCGCAGCGTCAGGTGCGGACGTTCAACCGTCCGGTGTGCAGGAAGCGCGGCCGGTCGCCGTCGCCATCACCGACGAAGGCGACCGCCGGGTGGACGCCGCCCCGGGCCTCGGCGAACACGAAGGTGTCGCCGCGCAGCCGGGCCAGCTCGAACCGCCGCGGCCCGCCGTGCTCGGCCATCACGCCGAGCGGCGTGACCGTCACCCACAGCCGTCCGGCCTCGTCCCCGGCCACCTCCCACGCCATCACGTCCGAGACGTACCGGCCGGCGTAGCGCGGGACGTCGATCGGCAGCGGAGGGGCCGGGGGCGACGGCGGCTCCGGCGGCACGACCCCGGCCAGGCGGCGCAGGATCGGATCGACCAGCCCGGCGCGCAGGGGGTCGGGGTCGCCGCCGTTGGTCAGCAGCGCCACGGCCACTCCCGCGTCGGGCACGAGCCGCAGCGTCGCGGCCTGCCCCGGGGTGGACCCGTCGTGCCCGGCCACCGTTCCGCCGGTCCAGCGCGGCAGCTCCCAGCCGAGCCCCCAGTGGCCCGGACGGCCGAGATCGGGCAGCGCGACCTGCGGCTCCCGCATCAGCCGCGCCGACGACACGGGCAGCAACGCCGGGTCCCCGCGCATGTGGGCACGGGCGAAGGCCAGCAGGTCGCCGGCGCGCATCGCCAGGCTGGCCCCGGCCGGGTCGTTCGACCGCATCAGCGACCAGACCGGCACCGGCTCGCCGTCCGCGTGCCCGACCGCCGTATCGTGGAGGATCGCCTCGTCGGCGCAGGTCGCGGCGTGGGTCAGGCCGAGCGGGGCGATCAGGTGGGTGCGCAGCGCCGTGTTGTACGGCACGCCGCGCAGCACCTCGACGATCCGCCCGAGCACGACGTATCCGGCGTTGTTATAGGACCAGACCGCCCCCGGCGGCGAGAGCCGCGGCACGTCCTTGAGCAGTGCGACCAGCTTCTCGATCGCGTCGTCGCCCCGACCGGTGTCCACGAAGACGTCACCTTCGAAGCCGCCGGTGTGCGCGAGGAGCTGCCTGATCGTCACCGGCTCCGGCAGCCCCAGTTCGGGCAGCACGGACTGCGCGGTCTGGTCGAGGTCGAGCCGTCCCTCGCCTACGAGCTGGAGGATCAGGGTCGCCGTCCACGCCTTGGCGATCGAGCCGATCTGGAAGAGCGAGTCGGTGGTCGCGGGCCGCCCGGTGCGGGTGTTGAGCAGGCCGGTCGCCGCCTCGGCCGTCTCGTCGCCGGCGGCGATGGCGATCGCGGCTCCGGTGATCCCGTGCTGCCGGGCCAGCTCGCCCAGGCGGGCACGCAGGGCGTCCGGGTCGAGCGGGTCGCGCGGTTCGATGGTCACGCGGCTCCTCCGAAGGTCGGGTCGATGCGGTACCCGACCGGCGGCTCGGCGCCGATCAGGTGCCGGGTGAGGAAGTCCCACTGGCGGCGGAGCACGTGCGCCTCGGCGTGCATGTAGCCGTGCGCGGCGTTGGGGACCATGAGCATCTCGAAGTCGGCGTCCGCCCGGATGAGCGCGTCGACGAGGCGCAGCGACAGGGCGGGATGGCAGTTGTCGTCCATCTCGCCGAAGAGGATCAGCAGTTTGCCCTTCAGCCGCTCGGCGTGCGGCAGCAGCGAGTCGGCGGTGTAGTCCTGCGGCGGCGGCCCCTGGTAGGTCTCGCTCCAGATCGCGTAGTAGCCGCTGTGCTCGTGGTCGCCGGCGGAGGCGACGCCCACGTCGAAGAGCTCCGGGTGCGTCAGCAGCGCCCGGACGGTGGCCGCGCCGCCGCCCGAGTGGCCGGCGATCCCGACCCGGTCCAGGTCGAGGTAGGGCCGCTCGGCCGCGAGCTGGGTGATCGCCGCCACGTGGTCGGCGAGTCCCACCGACACTCCGGGGTCCCCGTAGGAGGCGTCCTGGAACGCCTTGCCCCGGTACGGCGTGCCGCGCCCGTCGAGCACCACCACGGCGAGGCCGAGCGCGGCCAGCGACGCCGCCCCGGCCGCGGGGTCGAGCAGCCAGGGGTCGAGTGAGTGGCCGCGCAGCGTGGTGCGGAGCTGCCGGGGGATCTGGGGGCCGTTGTAGACCGAGTCGAGGATCGGGTAGCGCCGGGACGGGTCGAAGTCGCCGGGCAGGAACAGCAGGCCGTGCACGTCGGTCACGCCGTCGGCGGCCTTGGCCGTGAACCGCTCGGGCGCCCGCCAGCCCGCCTTCTCCAGCGCGCTCAGGTCGGCGCGCTCCAGCTCCATCACGACCGCGCCGTCGGCGTCGCGCAGCACCGTGACGCTCGGCATTCCCGGTGTGGCGTAGGTGTCGACCAGCCGGCGGCCGTCGGGCGACACCTGGACGTGGTGGTCGCCGTCCTCGGGCGTGAGCACGGTGACGCCACCGCCGTCCAGGCCGGCCCGGCACAGCCGCCGGTCGTACGGGTTGGAGCCGTGTCCGCCAGACATGAAGAGCACCTCGCGGGCGTCCCAGTCCACCCGGAGCACATCGCGCACCAGCCACTCGCCCTCGGTCACGGCGTTCTTCAGCTCGCCGCCCGCGTATCGGTAGAGGTGACCCCAGCCCGAGCGGTCGGAATACCAGAGCACCTCGTCGCCGCGGGTGCTCACCAGCGGGGCCTCCACGATGGTCGGCGCGGAGTACATCACCGTCTCGCTGTGCTCCCGCAGGACCACGGTCGCCTCGCCGGTCCTGGCGTCGATCCGGTACAGCACGGCGGCCCGATAGCCGCGGGTGCCGTACAGCATCCAGAGCGTGTCGTCGTCCTCCCACCAGACCCTGCCGACGCCGAGCGGCGCGTCATGGGTGAAGGTGAGCGGCTCGATGGCGATGTCGACCCGGTCGCCCGTCTCCGCGTCGAAGATCATCTGCTGGAAGGTGGGGAGCGGGTCGCCCGGCATCTCGTAGTGCAGGGTGTGGGCGAGCGGCCGGGGCCCTCCGTCCGGCGGGCAGGCCTGGGTGAGGGTGAGCGTGGGCACATGCCGCTGGTCGACGCGGAGCGTGACGAACCTGCGCCCGTCCGGGGCCCAGACGAGCAGCGGCGGCGTGGTCATGCCGGCCTGGGCGACCACGATCGGCAGCCGGTTCTGGTCGCTGGGCAGGCCGTACGCGTGGCCCTCCGTGCCGTCATGGGTGATCCGCACGCCGTTCACCGCGAGGTTCCCGTCCTCGACGGAGACGGCGTGGCGTCCGTCCGGCGAGGTCTGGACGCCGGTCAGCTCGGGCGGCAGCACGGGCTCCGCCGCCGGAGGCGCCCCCTCCTCCACCCGCTTCCGTTTATCCGGAAATATCCGGACAAGTGAGGGGCCGTCGGGGGTGCTCACCTGGTAGGAAAACGATCCGTCCTCCCAGACCGGGGTGATCGCCGCCCGGTGCACGAGCCTCGGCTCCTGCGACGGATGCAGCGCCTCGGCACGGCGATACGCCTCAATCATTCGGTCTCTCCAATCGCGTGATCGATCAGGGCGTCGAGATCGCCCATGAGGGTTTTGTGGATGGTCGCGACGAACCACGCCCCGGCGACCGCGGGGACGAGCAGCAGCAGGAGCCCGCCGCGCAGGTCGAGCGCCGCCGTGGACAGCGCGAGCAGCCCGGCCCCGATCAGCCCGCCGAGCGCGATGATCAGCCCCAGGGCCGCCATCGCGTGCGCCCGGTCCGCCGGCCGTACGACCGAGAGCGCGCCGATGAACAGGCACGGCCCGATCACCGCGAGCAGGGCCTGGCCCAGCGCGAGCAGTGTGAGCATCACCCACAGGTTCGGCGCGACCGCCGACAGGCCGAAGGCCGCCGCGGCCGCCCCGAGCGTGCCGCCGGACAGCGCCATGAAGCGCGCCGGCCCCGCCCGGTAGGCCGCCTCCGCCCGGCCGCCGAAGGCCGCGAGCGCCACGATCGAAACCGCGGCGCCCGCGCTGGTGAACAGGCCGCGCTGGCCGGGCGTCAGGCCGTAGTCCTGCTCCAGCAGCGTCGAGACCACCACGCCGTACGGCACGGCCAGCGCGCCCATCGCGGTGAAGCCGACGCATATCCGCCGCACCGACGGGACGCGCAGCACCCTCCGCACGGTCCCCCAGAAGCCGGGCAGGTGCTCCTGGGCCGGGGCCTCCGCCGCCGTCCCCGACCTGGCCCGCAGCTCGGCCACGTCCCAGCGGCCGAGCTCCGGCTCACGCAGCCGCAGCGCGTACAGGCAGGCCACCAACGACACGGCGCCGAGCGTGGCGAACACCGCCCGCCAGTCCATGCCGAGCCACGACACCAGCCCGGCGATGACCAGCGGTGCCAGGATCCCGGCCAGCGGCGAGGACGCCGAATACAGCGACATCACCCGCATCCGGGCGGCGGGCGGGTAGGCGTCCATCAGCAGGGGCGGGTGCAGCAGCGCCACGGTGCCGGTGCTCGCGCCGTTCAGCACCATGAGCGCGGCCAGTGAGACCGGCCCGACCACCGAGCCGGTGAACAGCGTGGTGAGGCTCCAGGCGAACCCGGTGCCGACGGCCAGCCGCACCCGGTGCGGATAGCGGCGCAGGAGTGCCGCCACCGCGAACGGCGCCACCCCCGCCGCCACGCCCTGGGCGGCGACGATCCCCGACAGGGAACCGGCGTTCATCCCGAACGAGGCGGCGACCTCGGGCGCGAGCACGCCGAACGCCTGGGTCTGGAAGTTGTCCACGACCGCGAGCACGGTCAGCGCCGCCATGAAGGACAGCCCGACGCCGTGCTCCCCGAGTGTGCGCAGCAGCGGCGCGGTGTCGCCCTTCCCACCGGTGACGCCCAGCACGGCACGGGCGTCCTGCCTGCTCAGCGGATCGGCTGAGCGTGAAGGATCGTTCATGCCGAACGATGATCACGCGCCGGGGCGGCGGCGCACGAGGGCCGTTGGGGTGGGGACCGATGGGAAAGGTGGGGGGCTGGAACCTACTTTCGTCGCATCCGCCCCCTCTGCCCGCGCCGGTAGCGTTGCCGGCATGGATGCGGGGGTCAGGAGGCTGGCCGGCGACGTCGCGCTGGCCGCGGCGGTGGGCGTGGTGGGCGTCGGCAGCGACCTGGCGATCAACGGGGCGGTGCCGATGGCGCTGGTCCCCGAGGTGCGGTGGCACGGGATCTGGGTGCAGATCGCGGGCGCGGCGCTCCTGCTCGTGCGGCGGCGCTTCCCCCTCGCGGTGGTCCTGGCCACGATCCCGCTCTGCTCCGTCGAGGTGCCGCTGTCCATACCGTTCGCGTTGTACTCGCTCGGCGCCCATCGCGGCGACCGGCGCCTGCTGCTGGCGGTGTCCGCGCTGGCGCTGCTCGTGCTGTGCCATCTGTGGGAGGCCCGCGACCTGACCACGCTGCTGCAGATCGCCTCGATCTGCGGCCTGATCGTGGTGCCCGCCACTCTGCTCGGCCTGTACGCCGACACCCAGCGGCGGCTCAACACGGCGCTCGCCGAGCGGGCCGAACGCGCCGAACGTGAGCAGCGGCTGCTGGTCGAGCAGGCCAGGGCCGAGGAGCGCACCCGGCTCGCCCGCGAGATGCACGACGTGGTCACCCACCACGTCAGCCTGATGGTCCTGCAGGCGGGGTCGCTGCGGATGGCCGCGCCCACCCCGGAGGTGCGCGCCGCGGCCGAGGAGCTGCGCACGACGGGCCGGCGCGCCCTCGGCGAGCTGCGCGAGGTCGTCGGGGTGCTGCACGACAGCGAGCCCGCCGACCTCGCTCCCCCGCCGAGCCTGCTGGACGTCTCCCGGCTCGTCACCGAGTCCGGGCTGCGCGTGTCGCTGCACCAGGACGAGGGGATCGAGGTGTCGGCGCCGCTCGGCCGCACCGCGTACCGGGTGGTGCAGGAGGCGCTGACCAACGCGCGCAAGCACGCCCCCGGCGCCCCCGTGCGCGTACGGCTGAGCCGCCACGAGGGCGGGGTACGCGTCGCGGTGAGCAACCCGGCGGCGGCCGCGCCGCCGCCCGAGGACCTGCCGCCGTCCGGCACCGGGCTGCTTGGGCTGCGGCAGCGGGTGGAGCTGGTCGGCGGCGCGTTCTCCGCCGGCCCGACCGAGGACGGCGGCTTCCGCCTGCTGGCGGCGCTGCCCGGCAGGCGGGAGGCGTGATGATCAGGGTTCTGCTGGTGGACGACGAGCGCATGGTCTGCGCCCACCTGCGCGCGATCCTGTCGCGCGCCGACGACCTGGAGGTGGTGGGCGAGGCCTACGACGGCGCCGAGGCCGTCGAGGCGATCGTCCGCCTGTCGCCGGACGTCGTGCTGATGGACATCCGGATGCCCGGCGTGGACGGCCTGGCCGCGACCGAGCGCGCCTGCGCGTTGCCCGGCCCACCGAAGATCATCATGCTGACCACCTTCGACCTCGACGAGTACGCGGTGCGGGCGATGCGCGCGGGCGCGTTCGGCTTCCTGCTCAAGGACACCGACCCCGAGGACCTCGCCGGCGTGGTCAGGGTCGCCGCCGAGGGGCACGCGGTCATCTCCCCGGCCATGGCGAGGCGGCTGTTCTCGGCTTTCGCGCCCGGCGAGCCGGCCAGGCGCACCGCGCGGGCGCTGGTGGCCGGGCTCTCCGAGCGGGAGACCGAGGTGCTGACCTGCCTCGCGGAGGGGCTGTCCAACGCGGCGATCGGGGCCCGGCTGTTCCTGAGCGAGACGACGGTCAAGGGATACGTCTCGCGGCTGCTGGCCAAGCTGGGCTGCGCCAACCGCACCCAGGCGGCGCTGCTGGCCTACGACGCCGGCCTGGTCTCTCGGGAGTGAGCCTGGTCCCGGAGCGGGGTCAGCGGACCCTGCGGGCGGCGAACGCCCCGCTGACCAGGCGTACGGCGCTGCCGTCCTCGACCACGAAGGCCAGATCCCAGCCCCGGCCGCCCGACAGGTCCACCTCGGGCAGGAACCGGTCCCCGTCCAGCGGCAGCAGCGCGACCGGCGGGCTCGACCGACCGGTCGCCGCCTCCTCCAGTGTCACGGTCAGCACGCCGTCCGCCGAGGTCACGTCGTAGCGCAGGTCGCAGGCGGCGTAGCGTCCCTCGTACCGGCCGGGGTCGGCGGTCTGCCGCGTGACCGGCTCGACGTCCTCCGGGACGGAGCCCAGCACGTGCGCGGCCACCTCGGCGGCCAGCGGATAACCGGCGTGCGGTGTGTTGCACACCACCGCGACGACGGTGCCGGTGGACGGCGACCAAAGAAGCGTCGAGGAGCCGCCGAGGTTGGTCCCGCTGTGCCCGAAGACCTCCAGCCCGGAGAAGTCCCGCCGGTACGGCCCCAGACACCATTCGTCGGCGAATCGCCTGGTCGGCAGCGCCACCTGGGGGACCTGCATCGCGGCGCAGGCACCGGGCGAGAGCACCCCGCCGCCGTCGCGCAGGAACAACTCGCCGAACCGGGCGAGGTCGGCGGCCGTCGAGCACAGCGTGCTCCCCGCGGGCCCCGATCCGCGGGCCAGTGCCCACGGACGCACCACCGAGCCGTCCGGCGCGTGGCCGACGGCGATCCGGTGGTAGGGCAGCTCCTCCCACAGCGTGGCGCGGTCCCGCAGGCCGAGCGGCTCGAACACCCGGCGCCGTAGCGCCTCGTCCCAGCTCAGCCCGGTCATCCGGGCGACCAGCGCGCCGGAGACGACCGTCGAGGCATTGCTGTACGAGTAGCCGTCCCCCGGCGCGAACAACATGTCCAGGTCCGCGAACGTCGAGAGGTAGCCGAGGGGGTCGTCGTGGTCGTCGTCGTAGCGGCCGTTGTCGATCCCGCTGGTCATGGACAGCAGGTGGCGCGGCGTCACCGAGCGGGCGGCCTCCTCGTCGGCCAGCCGCAGCTCCGGCAGGTAGCGCCTGACCGGGGCGTCCAGGTCCACCAGGCCCTCGTCCACGAGGGTCATCACCAGCACCGCCGTGTGCAGTTTGGCGGTCGAACCGATCTGGATCAGGGTGCGCGGGTCCATCGGGATGCCGAGCTCGGCGTTGGCCGTCCCGACCGCCGCCACGCGCGGCTCGCCCCCGGCGATCACGGCGGCCTGCGCCCCGGTCACGCCGAGGCGGCGGGCGGCCTCGGTGAGCATGTCCTCCATGGCGATCGAGTCTCGGCGTTCCGCGTCCGCCCGATCAAGATCGGGACGGCGCTCCCCGACTTTCGGCACGGACGGTCCCTACCTTCGTGTGGCCGGCCGGCCGGTCGGTCGGTCAGGGGCGCACCGGGCGTTCGAAGAAGGTCTCCAGGACGACGATCGCCTGGGTGCTCGTCACTCCCTGGATGCCGTAGATCCGCCGCAACACGTCCTGGAGCTGCTCGGTGGTCGCCGTACGCACCTTGACGAGCACCGACGCCTCCCCCGCGATCACGTGCGCTTCCATGATCTCCGAGATCCCCGCGAAGGCACCCCCGGACTCCCCCATCCACGCGTCGGCGCCGACCATCACGTATGCCAGCACCGGCCGGTCCAGCGCCACAGGATCCACCTCGACCGTGGTCGCCCGGATGACCCCGCGCTCGCGCAGCTTGCGCACCCGCTCGTGCACCGCCCCGGCCGACAGCCCGACCGCCCGCCCCAGCGCCGCGTAGGACTGCGCGGCGTCGCGCTGCAGTTCGGCCACGAGCGTGCGATCGACCTCGTCCAACTGAATTCCGTTTGGCATAATGCCAATATTATCGAAGGAGATTCAGTCATGGAGCGATTCCGGGCCGAGTTCGAGGTTCTCGACGAGCGTTTCGGCTACGACGGCGGCGACGACTACGTGGAGGTGCTCCACAGCGGCGGCCGCAAGACCGAAGGGCCCGCGTACTTCCCCGCCGGACGGTATCTGGTGTGGAGCGACATCCCCAACGACGTGGTGGTCCGCTCGGACGGCACGATCTGGTTCACCGACCCGCGCTACGGCATCACCGGCTACTACGAGGGCAGCCCGGCCGAGAGCGAGATCGGCGGCGACCTGTACTCGATCCGGGTGACCTTCGCCGGGGCCAGGTGAACCATGTGCTCCCCGTCCCCTCTCCTTCCAGGACGGAAGCCGGGGCGCCGCCCGCTCGTCTTGCGCACCGAGGCCGACCCGCGGGCCGCTGCGGCCGCTGGAGCCACCGCGCGCTCAGGAGGTGATCGCGCCCCTGCCGGCGTTCGGGGGCGTGCACAGCGCGTCGTCGACCAGCTTGCTCACAGCCTGTTCCACGCGCATGACGTGGTCCGCCGATTCGGCGAGTACGCCCGACAACGAGACCGTGACGCTGCGCCGGCCGTCGGCGGTGACACCGACGGCGCTGATCCAGCCGGAGTCGCCGCCCTCATGGCCCCAGTAGCTGCCGCCGCACGACAGCGGGCGTGAGAAGACCCCCAGCCCGTCACGTGCGCCCGGCATGAGCGGTTCGAACTCCTTGCCGACTGGAATGGTCTGTTTCATCTGCGCCATCTGCGTCGGGGGCAGGAGTCGGCCGCCGAGCAGGGCGCGGAAGAATCGGTTGAGATCGGCGGTCGTGGAGACGAGTCCGGCCTCTCCATTGTTGCCCAGGCCGACCTGCTCGGTGACGTCCACGAGCCGTTCGCCGGGTTGGAACCTCTGGTAAGTCTCGGCGTGCGGCTGGGGCAGCTTGGGTGAAGTACCCGGCCAAAAGGTGTGATTGAGGCCGAGCGGCCGGACGATCCGATCCTGTACCTCCTCATGCCAGGGGTGCCCGGTGACCCGCTGGATGATCATGCCGAGCAGGACGTAGCCGGTGTTGGAGTAACTCCAGTCCTTTCCGGGCTGGAAGTCCGGGCGGTGGCGCATCGCCCGGGCGACGGTCTGCTTGGGCGTGTAGGTGTCGTATCGGTGCTGGTAGAAGTTCTTTGCCGAGGTGTAGTCGCCGTAGTCGTCGTGGATGCCGCTGGTGTGCTGGAGCAGTTGGCGGATGGTGATCGCGCGGCCGTCATTGCCGTTTCCGGACACCACGCCGGGCAGCCATCGCTCGACCGTGTCGTCCAGGGAGAGCCTGCCGTCGCCGGCCAACTGGAGGATCACGGTGGCTACGAACGTCTTGGTGACGCTGGCGATCCGGAAGTAGCCATTCCGAGGGACCGGCCGCCGGGTCATCAGGTCGGCGATGCCGCTGCTGGCGGTCAGATTCCGGCCGGCAGAGGTGATCAAGCGGGCCTGGACGCCCGTCACGCCGAGTGCGATGATCGCGGCGGCGTCGCGCCGAAGCTGGGCCTGGTCGTCGTGCTGGCTGGCGGCGCTCGCGCCGGGCACGATGGTAGAGAGGGTGCTGGCCACGATGGCGGCCAGAGCCAGGTTCCGTCGGATGGACCGGCCGCGCCGCCGCGGTGAATGAATCGGTGAACTCGTCATGGCGTTGACGCTAGGTCTGGCGGGGGAAGCGGACGATACAGCTCACTAGTGAGAAAAAGGGGTAGCGGGCTGTAGTGCCAGGCTCGGTCGCCATGGCTCAGACTTGTGCGGATGAACCACCATGGGGCGAGTCGGCTTTCGGCGATGTGGCGCGGTCTGGGTTATCTGCTGGGAAGCCTGTTCACCGCTGCGGTCGCCCTGTTCGCGCTGCCCGTACTCATCGTCCCGATGATGGCCCGCGCCTGGGCGTCCTGGCATCGTCGCCGCGCCGACCGGTTGCTGCTTTCTCCGCGTTCTGGTCCCGTCCGTGTCGGTACGTGGCGTGTTCTCGGGTGGCTGTGCACGTTCATCGTGACGAGTCTGGCGTTCGGGCTCGTCGTGGTGGTGTGCGCGGGCAACGCGGTTGCCACGGCCGTCACGGTGCCCTTGTGGTGGGCGTTGCCCGCCGGCACCCGCGCGGGCGGCTTCGCCGCCGGTGTTCCACTGTCCGGGTGGGGCACGGCGTTGACCCTGGGGACCGTACAGTGCGTCATCTTCGCGGCCCTGACCTACTGGCTGGTTCCACTCCTGGCGCGCCTGCACGCCCGGATCTGTGTTGCGTTGCTGTCCCCTTCGGCCGCGGAGCGGTTGGCGCACCGTGTGGAGACGCTGACCGAGACGCGGGCCGGCGCTATGAACGCGCACGGCGCGGAACTCCGCCGGATCGAACGTGACCTGCATGACGGCACCCAGGCTCGGCTGGTGGCCATCGCGATGCGGCTGGGCGTGGCCCGTGAGTCGCTGGGCGAGGACCCGGAGATGGTGGGCAGACTCCTGCGGGAGGCGCATGAGAATACCGAGGAGGCCATGGCGGAGCTTCGTGCGGTGATCCGGACGATCTACCCGCCGATCCTCGCCGACCGCGGCCTCGCCGGCGCGCTGACCGCCCTGGGGACCCGATCGGCAATCGATACCACCCTCGATATCGGCGACCTCGGCACGATCCCCGCCGCGGTCGAGGCCGTGGCCTACTTCACCATCGCCGAGACGCTCACCAACGCTGCCAAGCACAGCCAGGCCACCCGGACCACCGTCCGCGTCGCACGCGTCGGTGACCGGCTGTCGATCGAGGTCACCGACGATGGGATCGGCGGCGCCGACGATACGCTGGGCACCGGCATCGCCGGAATCCGCCACCGCGTCCTGGCACTCGACGGCACCATCCACATCCACAGCCCCACCGGCGGCCCGACCACGATCACTGTGAGCCTGCCATGCGCGTCGTGATCGCCGAGGACAACGTCCTGCTGTCCAGTGGACTGGAACTCCTGCTGACCGCCAAGGGCTTCCACGTCGCCGCGATCACCCAGGACGCCCCCGGCTTCATCACCGCCGTCACCGAACACCGACCCGACATCACCATCGTCGACGTACGGCTACCGCCAACCTTCCGCGACGAGGGCATCCGCGCCGCCCTTCACGCTCGCCGCCGGCATCCCGGCCTGCCCGTGCTCGTCCTCTCCCAGTACGTCGAGCAGCAGTACGCCGGCGAGCTGATCTCCGATGAACGCGGCGGCGTCGGCTACCTCCTCAAGGACCGGGTGAGCCGGGTGAGCGAGTTCATCGACACGCTGCGGCGGGTCGCCGCCGGCGGCACCGTCATGGACGCCGAGGTGATCGCGCAACTCCTCACCCGGCGTGCTCACGACCCGATCGCCACCCTCACGCCGCGCGAACGCCAAGTGCTCGCCCTGATGGCCGAGGGAAAGGACAACGCCACAATCGCTGCCCGGCTCGTCATCACCGAAAACGCCGTCCACAAGCACATCGGCAACGTCTTCACCAAGCTCGGCCTTTCGCCGGCCGACAGCGGCCACCGCCGCGTCCTCGCAGCCCTCACATACCTCAGCCGCCAATGAGCCCCCGT
The DNA here is from genome assembly GCA_001570385.1 of Microtetraspora glauca. Classification (GTDB taxonomy): domain Bacteria; phylum Actinomycetota; class Actinomycetes; order Streptosporangiales; family Streptosporangiaceae; genus Microtetraspora; species Microtetraspora glauca. The sequence continues at coordinate 100,727 of BBYL01000028.1, forward strand.
TTCTGACACCCGCCCGGACGCCGGCCACGCCGGTCCAGGTCGTCCTCGTGCGCCTTCCCGACCAGAGCCGAGGCCGGGCCGAGGTCGTGGGTCAGCAGCCGCGCAACCGTCAGTTCGTAGCGCGCCGTGAGGCGGCAATCGTGTGGCGGTTCCGAGGTCGGGCTCCTGACGATGGGCTTCCTCGCCCGGTCCGCCGAGGGCCGGACGTTCGTCGTCACCGCCCTGACTGACGTCCAACCCACGCGCCGCCTACGACGAGGCGCACGCCGCGAACGAGTTGCCCACCCTGATCAGCGGATCCTTCACGCTCCTGGCCGAAAGCCGACGGCGCCTCGCTACCGGACGGGCAGGCCGGTGACGGAGCGGCCGATGATCAGACGCTGGATCTCGGACGTACCCTCAAAAATCGTGTAGATCTTGGCATCGCGGTGGAAGCGCTCCACGGGGTGCTCGCGGGTGTATCCGGCGCCGCCGAGGATCTGGATGGCCTGCTCGGTCACCCACACCGCGGCCTCGCTGGCGACCAGCTTGCTCATCGACCCTTCGGCCTGATCCATCGGGCGCCCGTGCCGGGCCATCCACGCGGCGCGCCAGGTCATCAGCCGCGCGACATCCACGCGGGTGGCCATGTCGGCGAGCAGGAACGCGACCGCCTGGTTCTCGCCGATCTTGCGGCCGAACTGCTCGCGCTCGCGGGCGTAGTCCCTGGCGTACTCGTACGCGGCGCGAGCGGTGCCCACCGCCATGGCGGCCACCAGCGGCCGGGTGGACTCGAAGGTCCGCATGGCGCCCTGCTCGCCGCCGCGCGCGCCGGAGCGCACGCGGGCGAGGCGGGCGTCGAGCTTCTCCTTGCCGCCGAGCAGGCACGAAGCGGGAACGCGGACGTTGTCCAGGACGACCTCTGCGGTGTGCGAGGCGCGGATGCCGTGCTTGCGGAACTTCTGCCCCTGCGAGAGTCCCGGGGTGCCCGGCGGGATGATGAAGGACGCCTGCCCGCGGGTCCCCAGCTCGGGATCGACGGAGGCGACGACGATGTGCACGTTGGCGATGCCGCCGTTGGTCGCCCAGGTCTTCACGCCGTTGAGGACCCAGTCGCCGTTGTCGTACACGGCGCGGGTCCTGATCGAGCCCACGTCGCTCCCGGCGTCCGGCTCGGAGGCGCAGAACGCGCCGACCTTGACGTCGTCGGGGGTCCCGAACATCTGGGGCAGCCACTCCCCCATCTGCTCCGGCGTGCCGCCGGTGGACAGGGCGGCCGCGGCGAGGCCGGTGCCGACGATGGACAGGCCGATGCCGGCGTCTCCCCAGAAGAGCTCCTCGAACGCCACGTGCAGCCCGAGCCCGGACTCCTCGAACCACTGCTGAGCGAAGAAGTCCAGGGAGTACAGCCCGATCTTGGCGGCCTCCTGGATGACCGGCCAGGGGGTCTCCTCGCGCTCGTCCCACTCCGCTCCGGCCGGGCGCACGACGTCACGAGCGAACTCGCGCACCCAGTCACGTACCTCGCGGATGTCGTCGTTCAGTTCGGGGCAGAACCCCGTCGCGCCGTCGCTCATCGCACTTCTCCACAGGGGTCGAGATATGGGGGCCGGGCTGTGAGATCACCAACCGTAGCACCGGCCGGCGAGCAAACTTACCGGCGAGTAGCATTCCCGGCAAGCGGCCCGGAACCCCGTTTCTCCCTGCGGGACGAACGCACCGCTCCCCGCCTCGAGAAGATCGACCGGACCGGCTCATCCGCGCCCTTCGCCGACCGCGGCCCGGAGCGACACCCGCCCAGCGAGGCGGCGACGCGGTCAGGATTGGGCGAATAACCGGTCGTAGGCGTCTGAGTGCCGGCGGCCGGCCATGAAGTTCAGGAACCGGCGGACGAACTCGGCACGGGTCAGTCGCTCGTCTCCGTCGCCCGGGTCGCGATTGAACGCCGTGCGGAAGAGGACCCGGTACTCCCGCGCGTCGATGACCTGGTCGTCGTCCGCATCGGTGACGTCGAACAGGACGTCGGCGACCCTGATGAGGGCGGAGCTGGTCATGGCGGCGGTCGCCGCGGCGTACTCGTGGCCGGTGATGCGTCCGTCACCGTCGGTGTCCAGCTCTTTCTGCAGCTCTCGCCACCAGTCGGCGAAGGCGGTGAACAGGCGGTCCTCGTCCTCGGTCGCCAGGTCGAGACGGGTGGCGATCTCCCGGGCCATCGCGGCGAGGTCGGGCCAGTCGAGGTGGCCGTTGCCGGTCTGGTCCAGGACCTCGGAGAAGAACCGTGAGGCGGACCGTAGCGTCGAGTCGCCGGTGGCGGCCGTCCTCGGGGTGGGCGTGAGGAGGCGGAGGAGCGCCCCCGCCTTCGCCGCGCCGCGGCGCAGCTCTGTCAGCGCGTCGCTGCCCGGTCGGGGAGAGTACGTCGGGTCGAGCATGTCCATGACCGTGTCCAGCCGTGTCCACGCCTGCGGCAGCAGCTGCGTCGCGAGCCTTGTGGACAGGTACGTGGTGTGAATCAACATGCGTGCGCCAGGCAACTCGGGAAGCCCCAGGCGTGCGCGAAGCGGTTCGGGCAGCGACGCCACGGTGATCGCGGTGGCCACGGGGCCGGCGACCGCCCTGCCCGCCGCCCACAAGGCCGGGCGGTCGCGAAGCAGAGGTGGAGCGGGTACCTGCGCGAACAGGCGGTCGAGGATGACGTGGACCGCTTCGGTGTTCTCCAGCCGCTCCTCGATCATGAGTTCGTAATAGCGCCAGAACTCCCGCAGCGTGGGCGGAAGCTCCCCTCCGCCTGGGTCCATCAGGGCGAGGAACGCCAGGAACTCGGAGTACAGCCGGTCCAGGGCGGGGCCGTCGAGGGACTCGCCGCTCAGCCTGCACATCGTGACCGTGGACTCGAACAGCGTCGCCACCACCCAGGCGCGCGCCTCGGGATCTGCCGCATTGAACGGGCGGCCCTCGGCGTCGGTGCCGGTGATGCGCGCGTGCAGGCGATTGAGCCGGGCCGCCTCCCGCTGTCGCACCCGCTCGTCGGGGTCGAACATCCGCTGTGCGCTGAGCACGGTGTTGCGCAGCCGCCGCCAGGGGTGCGCGACGAAGGTCGAGTTGGTCATCAGCGCCGCGCCGATCTGGGGGTGCGCGGCCTCCAGGACGATGGCTCGGGACGCCACCAGCCCCCAGCGCGTCTGATGGGCCAGCGGGTGGAGCATCGATCCCGGCCCGAGCGGGTCGTCGGGGTCCGCGGGCATGCTGCCGTCATCGGTCCCGGCGGGTGCGGCGTAGCTCATCGAAGTCCCTTTCCTGTCGCGGTCGGCACCTGTACGCCGCCGAACCGGCGGTCCCGCCGTCGGTAGACGTCCAGGCATTCCCAGAAGTGCTCGGAGCGGAAGTCCGGCCACAGCACGCGGGGAAAGACCCATTCGGCGTAGGCCACCTGCCAGAGCATGAAGTTGGAGATCCGCTGTTCCCCGGAGGTACGGATGACCAGGTCCACCTCCGGCATGTCGGGATGGGGCAGATAGCGGGCGAAGCTCTCCTCGGTGACCTGCTCGGGTGGCACCCCGTCGCGGATCAGCGACCGGGCGGCCTCGACGATGTCGCGGCGTCCGCCGTGGTCGAACGCCACCGTCAATGTCATCCGCCGGTTGTCGCGGGTCAGCGCCATCAGGTCGGCGATGTCCCGGGCCAGCGGCGGCGGGATCCGGGGGTCGGTGACCCCCAGGAAGCGGCATCGGATCCCGCGCGTGTGCAGTGCCAGGGCGTGTTTCCGGATGGCGCGCCGCACCAGCCGCAGCAGGACGTCGACCTCGGCGGCCGGCCGCCGCCAGTTCTCGGTGGAGAAGGCGTACAGGCTCAACCACTCGACGCCGGCCGTGTGGGCCGCCTCGATGACATCGATCACGGCGGCCTCGGCCGCCTGATGCCCCGCGGTGCGGGGCATCGACCGCTGTGCGGCCCACCGGCCGTTTCCGTCCATGACGCATGCCACATGATGGGGCAGGCCTCTCACACCGCCCACCGTGAGGAGGAGAACATCGCCGCTCCCGTCGTTCGCCGAACCTCAAAAGTGCGCATGGGAAACCATGTCGCACCTCACGCAATGACCCGCCGCGGCAACTTTTACCCTGTAATCAGGCGACTACACTTTGGAATCACCACTGTCGGCCGCGGCCGGATACGCGCGAGGAACCCGGCTCAACCCGCGTGTCCGTCGACCGACGTCCGGCCCGCTGAGTCGATCACGGCGCGTCAGGCCGCCTACCGGGACGCCTACGATGAGCCGGCGTAGTGCGGGATGGTCACCATCGGCGGGCGCTCCGCGACAGCGACGTCCCGCACCACGGGGTCGTGTCCGGACACGCCGCGCCTGAACTGGGTGAGCGCGGGAGAGGGGGAGTGCAGAGAGACGATGTGGTTCTGGCGCTCCAGCCGCGACCAGGCGGTGTACATGATCTGTCCGGCCATCCCGCCGAGCGCCTCGGTGGACTGGTGGGAGTGCACCCGCCGTCCGAGGTCGACCTGGGCCAGCGCGTCCAGTCCGGCCAGGTCGAGCAGGTCGATCAGCAGGCCGAGCTCCACGCCGTACCCGGTGACGAAGGGCACCCGTTCCAGGGCACTGCGCCGCCCGGCGTACTCGCCCGCCAGCGGCTGCACGAACCCCGCGAGCAGCGGCCAGTGCAGGTTGAGCAGCGGCCGCGCCACCAGCTCGGTGACCCGCCCGCCGCCGCCCTGGAGCTCGGACAGCGGCCGGTCGTAGCACCCCTTGACGTACACGATCGAGGGGTCGGCGAGCAGCGGCCCGAGCAGGCCGGTCACGAACGAGGTGCGGAACTCCCGCAGGTCGGCGTCGACGAAGACGATGAGATCTCCGGTGCTCACGGCGAGGGACTTCCACAACGCCTCGCCCTTGCCGTCGAGCGGGTGCAGGTCGCACAGGATCTCGTCCTGCGCGAAGACCTTCGCCCCCGCCTGTACGGCGTGCGCCGCCGTCTCGTCGGTCGACCGGGAGTCGATGACGATGAGCTCGTCCACCAGCGGGACCGCCTCGACGAGATCCCGCCGGATCGCCGAGACGATCTCACCGACGGTCTCGGCCTCGTTCCTGGCCGGCAGCACGACGCTGATCCTCGTGGCGCCCTTGGCGTCCATCAGAGCCCTGACGGGCCAGTCGGCCGAGGATGTCATACGGCCGTGCAGCCAGGCTTCCACCTCAGGCAGCACGCACGATCCTCTTCTCTACGCCACAGTCCACACTCATCACCTTATGGCGTCCCGTACCGGGCGGGCGGCGGCGGCCGTACCGCACCCGCCGGAGGGCGTCACCGCGCCCGGATCGCGGATGCGGTGAGGATGAGGGCGGCGCCGGCGAGGAGCGCCACGGCGACGGCGGCCACCAGGACGGCGAAACCGTGCTCAGCCAGCGCGGACGCGGCCTGCGGTCCCAGGCTCGCGCCGACGAACAGGAAGAACGTGAACAGGGAGACCGCGGTGCCGCGCGCCCGCCCCGCGAGGCCGCCGACCGTCTCGATCACGCTGGGCGCGGCGATGCCGATGGCGAAGGCGAACACGGCCAGGAGGAGCGCCAGCCCGACGACGCCCGAGGCGGTCACCGCTATCACGACGGCGCTCGCGGCGGCCACCACCAGGGCCAGGCCGGCCCGGCGACCGGAGGCGATCCTGGCCAGCCACGGTGTGACGAACGGGATCGCGACGAACGCGGGCAGCGCGGTCGCCCGGAGCGCCAGCAGCGCGGCGGGGTTCCCGGCGATCTCGGCGGGGCCCTCGAGCTGGAGCGCGGTGTAGATCGCGACGAACGCGCCGAGGATCACCAGCGTGGCGGCGTAGAGCAGCACGAGCCGCGGGTCACGGACCAGGGCGGGGACGGCGGCGTAGGGGTTGGCGACCGCGCCGGTCGCGGTGTCCGGGAGCATCACCCTGGCGAGGACCACGGCCATGACGGCGAAGGCGGCGCCGCCGACGAGAAACACCGTCCGCCACCCGGCCAGGTCGGCGACGGCCTTGGCGGCGAGTTGGCCGATCACGGCCGAGGCGAAGAACGCGGAGGTCACGGAGGTCATCGTGACGCCGCGGCGCCGGGGTTCGATCCGCTCGGCGATATAGGCGAAGGCGACGGGCGCGAACGCCGCCGTGGTGGCGCCCTCGACGAAGCGCAGGGCGATGGCCGTGCCCGCTCCGGTGCTCGCCGCGACCAGCGCCGTGGTGAGCGCGGTGGCCGCCATGCCCGCCACGATCACCCGGCGCCTGCCGTACCGGTCGGAGAGCGGGCCGAAGACCAGGAACCCCGAGGCGTAGCCGAAGCCGAAGGCGCTGACCAGCCAGGTGAGCGTGGTGGCCGAGGTGCCCCAGTCGTTCGACATCGTGTCGAAGAGGGGGATGACGCCGTAGAGATGGCCGGTGGCGAGCAGGCCGGTCAGCACGAAAACGAGCACCGTACGGCCGAAGGGCGCCGGAACGGCCGGTCCGGCGGGTGAAGGGACGGGTGACGAGGTGGGTGGCGAGCTGGGCGGGCGGGAGGCGGGGAGGGGCGTCGAGGTCATGCCGGGAAGGTAGCCAACCAACTAGTTGGATGTCAACCAACTAGTTGGTGGCATGGTTCGGGGTTCCGGCCGTATCCTGGAGACCCGCCACGGCAGCACCTCCCGGGAAGAGGCCTCTTCAGATGTCACCCAAGGATTCGACCGCCGCGACCAGGACGGCCCTCCTTGACGCCGCCCGCGTCGAGTTCGCGGCGAAGGGCGTCGCCGGCGCGCGCGTCGACACCATCGCCGAGCGCGCGGGGGTGAACAAGGAGCGGATCTACGGCCACTTCGGCAACAAGGAGAAGCTGTTCGACGCCGTCATCGTCACCGCGCTCGACGAGCTCGCCGAGGCCGTGGCCATGCCCGGGAAGGACGCGGGCGACTACGTGGGGCGGCTGTTCGACTATTACCGCGACCATCCGGACCTGGTCCGGCTGCTCATGTGGGAGGCGCTGCACTACCGGGGCCAGGAACTGCTGCCCGGCCAGGAGTACCGGGTGGAGAAATGCGGCAGGAAGACCGCGTCACTGGCCGATGGGATGGGCCGCGCCCCGTCGCCGGAGGTCGCGCGCACACTGATGACGCTCGTCGGAATGGCCATATGGCCCACCGCGATGCCCCAGTTCGGCCGGATCTTCCTCGGCGAGGACGCGGCGGGCGACCACGAGGCGATGCGCGAGAGCCTCGTGAATCTCGTCCGCTCCGCCCTGGACTGACGGGACCCGGCCGGAGCCTTGAGCGGCGGGGTACATGGGCTCCGGCCGGGCGGTCCGATGGATCAGGACGCGGCGTGCCGCTCCAGGAACGCGTACACGTCGGCCTCGTCGACGCCGGGGAACGAGCCCGGCGGCAGGGCCGCGAGAACGTGGGAGTTCGCCCGCGCCGACGGCCAGGCGTAGCCCTCCCAGCGCTGGGCCAGCTCGGAGGGCGGCCGGCGGCAGCACTCGCCGTTCGGGCAGTTGGACCTGGTCCGGTTGGTCGTCTCCCTGCCGCGGAACCAGCGGGACTCGCGGAACGGCACACCCAGGGTGATCGCGTAGTCCTTGCCCTGGGACGGGTCCACGTGGGCCACGCAGAAGTACGTCCCCGTGGGCGAGTCGGAGTACTGGTAGTACACCGAGAACCGGTCGGGTGACAGGAACACCTGGCGGCCCGACCACTGCACGCACATCCGCTGGCCCTCGATGGCGCCCTGCTCGTCGGCGGGGAAGACGATGCCGTCGTTCTCGTACGCCTTGTAGATGATGCCTCCGGCGTTGTTGCGCACGAAGTGGCAGACGAGGTCGAGATGCCTGGTCGCCAGGTTGGTGAACCGGTGCGCCGCCATCTCGTACGAGACGGCGAAGACGTCACGCAGGTCCTCCACCGACAGCGCCCGGTCCTGCTTGGCCTCCCGCAGGTACGGCACGGCCGCCGCCTCCGGTACGAGCACGGCCGCGGCGAAGTAGTTCGCCTCCACCCGCTGGCGGAGGAAGTCGGCGAAGTCGCGCGGCTTGTGGTGCTGGAGCGCGAAGTGGCCGAGGGTCTGCAGGAGGACGGTGCGCGGGGTGTGCATGCCGAGTTGCTCGCGCTTGAGGTAGATCCGCCGGTTGCGCAGGTCCGTCACGGAGCGGGCGGAACGCGGCAGATCCTGCGCGGTGTGGACGGTGAACCCGAAGTGGGACACGAGCGCCTGCACGGTGCTCTCCGAGAGCGCGCCCGTGCGGTAGCCCACGGCGGCCAGCGACTCGGCGGCGGCGTTCTCGATCTCCTCGAAGTAGTTGCCCAGCTCACGCTGCTTGCGGCGCAGCTCGGCGTTGGCGGCCCGCGCCTCCTCGGGCGTCGCCGTCCCCTTGGCCTGGCGCGCCTTGAGCTCCTCGTACAGCCCGAGGATGTGCTCGAGCACGTCGTTGGTGACGCGGGCGGAGACCTTCAGCCTGCTCAGCCCGAGGCTCGCGTAGATCGGATCCCGCTGGGCCTCCTCAAGCGCGATCTCCAACTGGGCCCGCCGGTTGGGGGCCTGCCTGCGGAGCAGTTCCTCGACCGGCACGTTCAGCGCGGCGGCAAGGGACTTCAGCAGCGACAGCTTCGGCTCGCGCTTGCCGTTCTCCAGTAGGGAGAGCTGGCTCGGCGCGCGCCCGACGCGTTCCCCCAGCTCGGAGAGGGTCAGGCCACGCTGCTTGCGCAGATGCTTGAGCCGCTGACCGAAGGCGAGGAGATCGAGCTCCTGCGTCAAAGACAGCGGTTCTTCGCCAAGCAAGGATGCCATACCGCGATCATATGCGAAATTTCGTGATTTCTTCCACTCCGGGGCGTCGCAGAGCGTCCGCGGCTCCGCGCCGTACTGGTTCCACCGCCGCGAGACCCGTGCTCCGCGCTCGGCGGAGCCGCGCCGCCGGTGCGGCTTCCGTTCCCTCGCGCATCCCCCCGCGCCCCCTCGGCGCTCCTGCCGCCGCGAGCCCGGAGGGGCGACTGTCATTGGTCTAGTCCATAGAGAAAAGTCCGCGTTTCTTCTCTTCTGAATACCCGCCAGTATTCGTCCTGTCGAAAAATCTGCCGTCTTTCACAGCGATCTCGCCTTGCTGGAACTCCCGACATCGCCGCAAACTCGAACCAAGCACCCAGGTGACGACAGAACGCATCAAACAGGGCAAATGTCCTGTAGTGGGCGGCAGCAACAAGGGAGTGACGACAATGTCGGACCGGTTCAAGGCGGCCACGCAGCGGCTCCAGGACGACTGGGACACCAACCCCCGATGGAAGGACGTCCAGCGCACCTACACGGCGGAGGACGTGGTGCGGCTGCGCGGATCCGTCCAGGAGGAGCACACGCTGGCCCGGCTCGGCGCCGAGCGGCTGTGGCACCTGCTGCAGACCGAGGAGTACGTGCACTCCCTGGGCGCGCTCACCGGCAACCAGGCCGTGCAGCAGGTCAAGGCCGGCCTGAAGGCCATCTACCTGTCCGGCTGGCAGGTCGCCGCCGACGCCAACCTGGGCGGCCAGACGTACCCCGACCAGAGCCTCTACCCGGCCAACTCGGTGCCCGCGGTCGTGCGGCGCATCAACAACGCCCTGCTGCGGGCCGACCAGATCACCTGGTCCGAGGACGACGCGAACGCTCCCCACTGGCTGGCGCCGATCGTGGCCGACGCCGAGGCCGGGTTCGGCGGGGTGCTCAACGCGTTCGAGCTGATGAAGGGCATGATCGCCGCCGGAGCCGCGGGCGTGCACTGGGAGGACCAGCTCGCCTCGGAGAAGAAGTGCGGCCACCTGGGCGGCAAGGTGCTGATCCCCACCGCGCAGCACATCAAGACCCTCAACGCGGCCCGCCTCGCGGCCGACGTCTGCGGAGTCCCCTCGCTGATCGTCGCGCGGACCGACGCCCAGGCCGCGACGCTGCTGACCAGCGACGTGGACCCCCGCGACCAGTCGTTCTGCACCGGCGACCGCACCGCTGAGGGCTTCTACCGCGTCCGCAACGGCGTCGACGCCTGCGTCGCCCGCGGCCTGGCGTACGCGCCGTACTCCGACCTGCTCTGGATGGAGACCTCCACGCCCGACCTCGACGTGGCCCGCGCGTTCGCCGAGGCGATCAAGGCGCAGTACCCCGACCAGATGCTCGCCTACAACTGCTCGCCGTCGTTCAACTGGAAGCAGCACCTGGACGACTCCACGATCGCCAAGTTCCAGCGGGAACTCGGACACATGGGGTACAAGTTCCAGTTCATCACGCTCGCCGGCTTCCACTCGCTGAACTACTCGATGTTCGAGCTGGCCCGCGGCTACGCCGAGGACGGCATGAGCGCCTACGTCGAGCTGCAGGAAAAGGAGTTCGCGGCCGAGTCCCGCGGCTACACCGCCACCCGCCACCAGCGCGAGGTCGGCACCGGATACTTCGACCTGGTCAGCACGGCCATCGCGCCGGACTCCTCGACGACGGCCCTGAAGGGCTCGACCGAGGAGGAGCAGTTCGCGCAGGCTCACTAACCAGCGGGATCGGGTGACGTCCGCCTCCCTCCGGGGGCGGGCGGACCCGTACCAGGTCGATGAGAGGGCCCCGTCACGGCGCCGCAGGTCACCCCCGGGATCTGACGGCAGGTGACGGGGCCCTACTCACGTCTCTCAGGTGTTCACGGGGCGGGGACGGTCACGCGGCGGCGGTGTCGGAGCCTCCGGCCCGGACCTCGACGGCGTTGAGGAAGCGCGACACGTGCCGGAAGAAGATCCGCGCCTCGGGCACCACGTCGGCCAGGATCGGGAACACGTGCGGCATGCGGCGCCACTCCTCGTAGGTCACCGGGACGCCGTTCTCCCGCGCGCTGAGCGCGACCCGGCGGGCCTCGTTCCGCAGGATCTCGGTCGAGCCGGTCACGATCATGAGCGGAGGAATGCCCGTGTAGTCCCCGAACACCGGCGAGACCAGGGGGTCACGGCAGTCGAGGCCCTCCGTCCACTGCCGGGCGAGCCAGTCCACCCGGCCCGCGGGCAACATCGGATCCAGCCAGCGGTTGTCCTTGCGGCACCCGTCGGTCAGGTCGGTCCACGGCGACAGGCAGATGGCGGCGGAGGGCAGCGGAACGCCCCGGTCCCGCAGGGCCAGCAGCGTGGCGAGGGTCAGATGCCCGCCGGCCGAGTCCCCGGCCAGCAGCATGTCCTTCGCCGCGAAGCCCCGATCGAGCAGGCATTCGTACGCCTCGAGGGCGTCGCTGAGGGACTCGGCGAGGGAGTGGACCGGCCCCTGCCGGTAGTCGAGCGCGAGCACCGGGCGCCGGGTGGCCGCCGACAACCGCCAGGTGATGGGCCGGTGGGTGGCCGCCGAGCAGATGAAGTAGGCGCCGCCGTGGAAATAGAGCAGCACCTTGGTCTCGTCCAGGCCGGGGCCGCCTCGTACCCATTCTCCCGAGCAGCCGTTGAAGCTGGCCTGGACGGTGGAGGCCTCCGGCGGGAGACGTCCCGGCACCCATTGCCCGAGGCCGATCAACCTGCTGGCGAGCGCCATTCCGGCCGTGTGCCGCAGGAGGACGGCGGAGATGGGGCGGGCCGTACCCCGCATGATCCCGTTGAAAGCGGCGGCCTGCCAGCTGACGGGGTAGCCGGGATGGATGTCGATATCGATCTCCGATTTCACGCTGACCTCCACTCCCGTCTGCTGGGATGATTGCCGCGGACTACCGCTCTTGCGGACGGAGACCGCGCCGACCGGAAGGATTTCACTATATGTCGGGATATTCCGGAACCCCTCTGCCCAGAAAACTGGGGATCAAGCCCGGACACCGGGTACTCATGATCAACTCCCCCTCAGGGCTCGGCATCGACGACCACGCAGGGCCGGAGCCGTACAACGTGATCCTGCTGTTCTGTCCGGACATGGCCACTCTTCTGGACGAGTTCCCCGGCGCCGCCGGGCGGCTCGCGAGGGACGGCGGGCTGTGGGTGTGCTGGCCCAAGAAGTCCAGCGGCGTCGCGACGGACCTGTCCGGAGGCCCGGTCCGCGAATACGGCCTCGAGCGGGGACTGGTGGACAACAAGGTCTGCGCCGTCGACGAGACATGGTCGGGGCTGCGCTTCGTCTACCGGTTGGTCGATCGTTAAATCCGTTGCCCGCTCTCCAGCGGGACGCTAAGTTTCGTCGTTCGTGCCCACACTTCATCGGAGGTTCCTCACCGAATCGCACCTCTTATCCCTTTATGCCCAACTTGTGCGATATAGCTTCCGCAGGCACGCGACCTACTGGGGAGCCGCCGCGGCCGGGGCGTTCACCAACACGGTCTTCGGGGTCCTGCGGGCGTACGTGCTGATCGCCCTCTGGCAGGCCCGTCCCGCACTCGGCGGGTACGACGTCACCGACGCGGTGACCTTCTGCTTCCTCACCCAGGCGTACATCGGCCCGATGCAGGTCTTCGGCGGCGGCCTGGAGATCACCCAGCGCATCCGCACCGGCGACATCGCCCTCGACCTGGTGCGCCCGGCACCCCTTCTGCTGTGGAGCCTGTCGGAGGACCTGGGCCGTGCCGGGTTCCTCTTCTTCGTACGGAGCGTCCCGCCGACCATCGCCGGCGCGCTGCTGTTCGGGATCGGCTTCCCCGGCGAGGCGACCGTGTGGGCCGCGTTCGCGGTGAGCTTCGCGCTCGGTGTCGTCATCAGCTTCGGCTGGCGCTACATCGTCGCGCTGGCGACCTGCTGGCTGCGCGACGACCGGGGCCTCGCGGTCATGTCACTGGTCCTGACGACGTTCTTCAGCGGGCTGATGCTCCCCCTGGTCATCTTCCCGGGCTGGCTGGGCACGTTCGCCCGAGCCCTCCCCTGGTCGGCGATGGTCCAGGTCCCCGCCGACATCTATCTCGGCAAGGCCGACATCCCGGGCGCGCTGGGGTTCCAGGTGATGTGGGCCGCCGTCCTGCTCGGCCTGGGCGCCCTCCTGACCCGGGCGGCACGGCGGAAGGTGGTCGTCGATGGTGGGTGAGAGCCGATGCGCGTCTACCTCCTGCTGATCTGGACGTGGACCAGGGCGGCCGCGCGCTATCCCGTCTCGTTCACCCTCATGACCGTCGGCGGCTGCGTGACCGCCGGTCTGGACGTCGCGGTCATCTGGGTCATCTTCGCCAACACCACGACGCTCGGCGGCCTCGGCCTGTCCGAGGTCATGTTCCTGTACGGCGCGGCCTGGCATTCTCGCTCGCCGACCTGCTGTTCAGCAACGCCGACCGGATCAGCCAGCACATCAGGGCGGGCACCTTCGACGCCATGCTGATCCGGCCGGTCGGGACCTTCGTCCAGATCACGGCCGACAGGTTCACCCCGCACCGCGCCGGCCGGGTGCTGCAGGCGGCGGTCGTCCTCGGGATCGGCCTGGCCCGGCTGGACGTGCCCGTGACCCGGGCCTGGATGATCCCCGTCATGGTCCTCTCGGGGCTGGTGATCTTCACGTCGATCTGGGCACTTGGCGGGGCGCTCCAGTTCCTGCTCACCGACGCTCCCGAGATCGCGAACGCCTTCACGTACGGCGGAGCGCAGCTCACGCAGTACCCCCTCAGCGTGTACGGCGCCGACCTCGTCCGTGGTGTCACCTACGTCCTGCCGCTGGCGTTCGTCAACTGGCAGCCCGGCCTGTATGTACTGGGCCGCGAGGATCCCCTCGGCCTGCCGTACTGGCTGCGTTTCCTCTCACCGGCCGCCGCGGCGGCGATGGCCGCCGTCGCGGCGCTCGCCTGGCGGTCCGGAGTCCGCCGCTACCGATCGACAGGGAGTTAGAGCAGATGATCGACGTCGACCGCATCGGCCGGTCGTTCCGCGTCCGCGGCACGACCGTGCACGCCGTGCGCGACCTGTCCTTCCGCGTTGGGGCCGGGGAGTTCGTCGGCTACCTGGGCCCGAACGGCGCGGGCAAGTCCACCACGATCAAAATGCTGACCGGCATCCTCGCGCCGACCTCGGGCCGGGTCACCGTCGCCGGGCTGGACCCGTCCCGGCGCCGTACGGCGCTCGCCCGCGAGATCGGCGTGGTGTTCGGGCAGCGCACGACCCTGTGGTGGGACCTCCCGCTGCGGGACAGTTTCGAACTGGCCCGGCTCCTTTACAAAGTAGATCGAGCCAGGTTCCGGGAGCGGCTCGACGAGATGACCACACGGCTCGGGCTGGGCGACTTCCTCGGAACGCCGGTCCGCCAGCTCAGCCTCGGCCAGCGCATGCGCGGCGACATCACCGCCGCGCTCCTGCACGACCCGTCGGTCCTCGTGCTGGACGAGCCGACGATCGGGCTCGACATCGTCAGCAAGGCCGAAGTCCGCGCGTTCCTGCGCGAGCTCAACACCGAGCACGGGACGACCGTCCTGCTGACCACGCACGACCTCGGCGACATCGAACGGCTGTGCCGCAGGGTGATGCTGATCGACCACGGGCGGCTGGCCTTCGACGGCACGGTGGACGAGCTGCGCGCGACGGTGCCGGGCGAGACGTCCATCGAGGACGTCGTCGCCCACCTCTATCTCAGTAGCCCTGCTCCTCGAACTCGTCCTCATCATCCTGGGGAGGACCCGCCCATCGCGACGGCATGAGCACCGGCAGGAAGAGGGCCACGCCCAGCATGCCGTACACGCCGGTGGAGAGGAGGGCGAGCATGCCGTGCCCCGCCTGGACGACCTCCTTGTGGAGGGACGTCGCGGTCGGGGCCAGGCCGGCCGCGCGGCTGACGTCGAGCGCGTAGACGACGGTCCACGCGAGCAGCGCCATCGACGGCACGAACGCCGCGAGCGGGGACATCCGGCCGACCAGCACCAGGCCGAGCAGCAGTCCCACGACGGCCAGCACACCGAAGGCGATGAGAATCCGGGAGTCCCTGAAGGGCTCGATGTTCTGGGCCGCCCCGCGCACCGCCTCCTGGGCGGCCCAGCCGCCCCCGAAGAGAAGGGCCGCCGCAAGAAGCACGCCGACGAGCAACCCGAAGAAGTGCCGCATGACCACCACCTCGTGTGGGAGCGCCCTGAGGGGGGGTGCGGGCGCCCCGCGGTTGGCGGCAACATTAGCGACAAAATCCTCAAAACCGCATACGCCCGTCCTGACTGGCGTCAGGACGTGACGTCGCGCGAGGTGAACCGCGCCCAGGCGAGCGAACCGGAGATCACGATGTAGCCGGCGAAGACCAGCAGCCCCGTCCCCATGCGCCCGGTGTCCATGGGCGCGCGAAGCACCCCGTCGAACGCGTTCCACCACGACGTCAACAGGAACGGCCGGAGGGCCGACAGCTGCGGGATCGCGACCAGGACCTCCGACACCACGACGAGCACCACGGTCGCGGAGATCGCGCCGATCGGATTCTCGGTCAGCGTCGAGAACAGCAGCGCCAGCGCGCCGAGCGCCGCCATCCCCGCCGACGCGTACAGCACGGCCACCCCGGCACGCAGCAGGCCCTCGGCGAAGGGGACCGTCGTGCCGGACAGCAGCGTGACCGGCCCGGACGGGAACAGCACCAAGCCCGCGACCAGCGCGGACACCGCGACCAGCGTGCACGCGGCCAGGCAGAAGAGCAGCACGTTCGCGTACTTCAGCGCCAGCAGCCTGCCGCGTCCGGCCGGGGCGGTGAGCAGGTATCTCAGCGTCCCCTGGCTCGCCTCGCCCGCCACGGCGTCGCCCGCCACCACCGAGACCGCCAGCGGCAGGATCAGCGGCAGCATGACGAAGAACGCGGCGAAGGTGAGGACGAGGCCGTTGCCCGCCACCTGGGCGACGATCGACTCGGTCACGCCGTCCCCGGCCACCAGGCGCACCGCCACCCCGATCAGGATCGGCACGACGGCGAGCACCCCGAGCATGGCCAGGTGCCGTGGCCTGCGGAAGGTCAGCGCCGCCTCGGCTCCGAGCAACCGCGCCGCCGCCCGGAGACGCCCCGGCCCCCGGTCCGGTACGGCTCCCGCCCGTTCTGTCGCCACCCGTGCTGTCTCCTGGTCCGGCGCCCGGTCCGGCGTCTGGTCCGGCGGGGTCAGTACCGCCGTCGACGGTCGACGTGCGCGATCCGACGGTTCATGATTCGACATCGAAACCCTCCCCGGTGAGGCGGACGTAGACGTCCTCCAGGCTGGGCCGCACCACCGCGAAGCCCCGTACGGCGACACCCTCACGGACGAGCGCGGCGCAGATCCGCTCGGGGGCGGCGTCCCCCAGCGCGGCCGTGGCCACCCCGTCGGCGTGGACCGCGCCCGCCAGGCCGAGCCCGGCGAGTACGGCCACCGCCTCGCCCGCGTCGGGCGTCTCGACCCGGATCGCGGGCGCGGTACCCGCGCGCAGCTCCGTGATCGGCGCCTGGGCGACGAGCCGCCCGGTGCGCATGACACCGACGTGGGTGCACATCTGCTCCACCTCGGACAGCAGGTGGGAGGACACGAACACCGTGGTCCCGTCCGCCGCCACCTCCTTGATCAGCGCGCGTACCTCCCTGGTGCCCTGGGGGTCGAGGCCGTTGGTCGGCTCGTCGAGGACGAGCAGGTCCCTGGGCCCCAGCAGGGTCGCCGCGATGGCCAGGCGGTGGCGCATGCCGAGGGAGTAGGCCCGGTACCGCTTGCCGGCCGCGGCCCCGAGCCCCACCCGGTCGAGCGCCTCGCCGACACGGCGCCGCACCGTACGCGGGTCCGAGCGGGGATCGGCCGCGTCGAACCGGCGCAGGTTGGCCTCGCCCGTGAGGTAGGGATAGAAGGCGGGCCCCTCGACGAGGGCGCCGACCCGCGGCAGCGCCCTGGAGATCCCCGC
This sequence comes from Microtetraspora glauca, assembly GCA_001570385.1. GTDB lineage: Bacteria > Actinomycetota > Actinomycetes > Streptosporangiales > Streptosporangiaceae > Microtetraspora > Microtetraspora glauca. The sequence continues at coordinate 117,457 of BBYL01000028.1, forward strand.
GGGTATGGGCTCGCCGAGCACCGAGCAGGCGCCCGACGTCGGGGTGACCAGCCCGAGAAGCATCCGGATCGTGGTCGTCTTGCCCGAACCGTTCGGCCCGAGGAAGCCGAAGACCGCCCCGCGCGGGACGACCAGATCGAGGTCGTCCACGGCCACCTGACCGCCGCGGAACCGCTTGGTCAGCCCGGTCGTGACGATCGCGTTCTCAGCGGTGCTCTCGCCAGTGCTCTCAGTCGCGCGGTCCGTCACGATCCCTGTCACGTTCTCATCGGTGGGGGGCGGGGGCGCCGCGCTGGGCGCCCCCGCCTTCGTCGCCGGGCTCATCCCGCCGACCGTCCCGCCGCGTGCCTCACCGGAGACCGTCGCGCGTGGCTCACTTCTGCCCCGCCGCGGCGTAGAGGACCTCGGGGGTGACCGCGCCTGCGACCAGTCGCCCGTCGTCCGTGAGCAGCACCGTGACGAGCTTCGTCCGGATCAGGCGTCCGCTCCCCCACTCCCCGCTCACCGGCGTCGCCGACTTCAGCAGGCCGTCCGCGAGCGATGCCGCGCCGTCCGCCGAATCACGCCAGGACTTCTCCTTGCCGGTCGTCTCAGCGGTCGTCTCACCGGTCGTCTTGCCCGTCGTCCCGGCCGGGTCCTGCCCGAAGCCCTTGGGGACGGACGCGACGAGCACCCGGTCCCAGCCTTCGCCGACCACGCGCGGCGCGTCGGCCTCGTGCTCGTCCTTCCCGTGCGGTAGCCGCGTGAAGGACGGCACCGCCGCCTCCTCGACCTTCGCCCCCGGCGGGGGTGTGAAGGTGAAGTTCTCCGGTGCCGGCGGGGAGAAGGTCACGGTGTCGAAGCCCACCTCGAACGCCGGCTCGGCGGTCCCCTTGGCGTACACCTGGACGCGCAGCGGGATGAAGGTCTCCCCGTCGATCGCCAGCCGCACGTCCTTGATCAGCGAGCCGCCGTCCGTGGGCGTCAGCACGACCTCGTAGGCGGCGCGGCCCGCGACCGTCGCGTCCTTCCCGACGGTGATCCGGGTGTTCCCTCCGGCCGCCTTGAGCGCCTCCTCCGCCGCCTGCTGCGGGGTGATCGCGCTCGGGAACGGCGAGGCGTCCGGCCTGCCGGCGGCCGGTCCCCCCTTGACCCTGGTGGCCGTGTTGGCGGCGCTGTCCCACCACCACACCTGGTCACCGTTCACGACGAGATCGCTCTCGCTCATCTCGCCGGGCAGCATCAGCCGCATCCGCTCGGGCCCGCCGTACCAGACCTTGGCCTGGTGGGAGCCGGCCAGCAAAGAGAAGGGCGAGGCGCCGCCGCCCATGTTCGGCAGGGAGGGCAGGCCCAGGGACGCGGTCTCCACGATCGTCCCCGACATCGGCCGCACCGTGCCCGACTGCCACGTCCGCGCGGCGTCGGCGAGCAGTTCCTGCGCCGTACGCTCCGGCAGGGACGGGTCGCCCTGGACGGCCGCGATCACCGGCCCGGCCACCGCGACCCCGGCCACCACCGCGACGGCGACGATCGGCACTCCCCACTTCACCGCACGTGCTCCATTCCGCATGTCATGCCTCCACTCTGGTGAATCGCCCGGCGTTCCGCGCGAAACGGGTGAAACGGATGAAATTCACCGGGTCCGCTCGACGGGCCCGATGTCCGTAGCCTGCGCGACCGAACCTGAGCCGACGCTGAGACGAGCTGAGAGGGCTCTCAGCCAGGTCTCAGGCAACAGGCGCCAAGATGGGGCAATGCGGGTTCTGGTGGTCGAAGACGAACGAAGGATGGCGGCTGCCCTGAAAAGGGGCCTGCAGGCCGAGGGATTCGCGGTCGATCTCGCCCATGACGGCGAGGACGGCCTGCACTGTGCCCGTACGGGCGAGTACGACGTGGTCGTGCTCGACATCATGTTGCCCAAGCTGTCCGGTTACAACGTGTGCAAGCGGCTGCGCGCGGAGGAGAACTGGGTGCCGATCCTGATGTTGTCGGCCAAGGACGGCGAGTACGACATGGCCGACGGGCTCGACCTCGGCGCGGACGACTACCTGGCCAAGCCGTTCTCGTACGTGGTGCTCGTGGCCCGGCTGCGCGCGCTGCTGCGGCGCGGTGGCGGGCGGCGGCCCGCCGTGCTGCGGTCGGGCGACCTCTCCCTCGATCCGGCCCGCCGCCTGGTCGCGCGCGGGGAGACCGCCGTCGAGCTGACGCCCCGCGAGTTCTCGCTGCTGGAGTTCCTGATGCGGCGGCACGACGAGGTCGTGTCCAAGACGGAGATCCTCGAACACGTGTGGGACACCTACGACACCGATCCGAACGTGGTCGAGGTGTACGTCGGCTACCTCCGGCGCAAGATCGACACCCCGTTCGGCAGGAACGCGCTCCAGACGGTGCGCGGCGCCGGATACCGGCTGGTCAGCGATGGCGGCTGAGCCGCCCCGGACCGGCCCCGGGCGGTTCCCCGCCGGATGGTGGCGGCGCAGGAGCCTGCGGTTCCGGCTCACCGCGACCGCCTCGGCGATCCTGGCCCTCGCCCTGGCCGTGTCCGCGTACGTGTTCGTCGGCGTCCTCGGCAGGGCGCTGGCCGGGACGATCGACGACGAGGTGTACCAGCGCGCCCGCGAGGTGGTCGCGCTGGCCGACGCCGGGCGGCTCGGCGACCAGATCGTCACGACGGACAACACGATCGTCCAGGTGCTCGACGCCACCGGGCGGATCGTCAACGCCACGCCGAACACCGATCGGCTGGTCCCGCTGCTCGGTTGGAAGCAGCGGGAGACGGCCATGCGCTCGGGGACGCCCCTGTTCCTGGACGGCAGGCCGTACGGGATCCCCGGCCCGCTGCGGGCGCGGGTCCTCAGCGCCGACGCGGGCCGCACCGTCGTCGCCGCACGATCCTTCAAGGAGGTCCAGAGCAGCCTGGAGACCACCGGGCACGTGCTGATCGTCGGGACGCCACTGCTGCTCGTGCTGCTCGCGGCGGCGTCCTGGCTGGTCATCGGCCGGACCCTGCGGCCGATCGCGCTACTGCGCAGGGGCGCGGCCGAGATCAGCGGGACGGCCCGCGCGCGGCGGCTCCCGGTGCCCGAGGCGCGGGACGAGGTGCACTCCCTCGCCACAACGCTGAACGACATGCTGGCCCGGCTGGAGGTGGCCGACGCCCGGCAGCGCGCCCTCATCTCCGACGCCTCCCACGAGCTGCGCAGCCCGCTGGCCAGCATCCGGCTGCAACTGGAGGTCGCGCTCAGCCACCCCGAGGGCCAGGAGTGGCGGGAGACCGCCGAGGGCGTGCTCGAGGACACGATGCGGCTGTCCCGGCTGGCCGAGGACCTGCTGGCGCTGGCCCGCCTCGACGAGGGGCGGCCCGCCCGCCGCGAGCCGGTCGATCTGACCGCGCTGGCCGGACGGGCCGCCGAACGGCACGGCGTCACCGGCGAACTCGCCCCAGGGATCACCGTGTACGGCGACGCCCTCGATCTCGGACGGGTCCTCACCAACCTGGTCGCCAACGCCGTACGGCATGCCACCTCGACGGTGGTCGTCGGGCTGCGCTCGGAGGAGAGCGCCGCAGGGGACGCGGGAGGGGGCATGGCGGTGCTGACCGTGACCGACGACGGGCCGGGCATCCCGGCGGAGGACAGGGAGCGGGTCTTCGACCGGTTCACCCGCCTGGACAGCGCCAGAAGCCGGGACGACGGCGGCGCCGGACTCGGTCTCGCCATCGTTCGCGAGACCGTGCGGGCCCACGGCGGGAGCGTCCAGCTGGAGGACGCCGCGCCGGGCCTGCGCGCCGTCGTCCGGCTGCCCCTCGCGGCGTCCGGACGGGCGTCGCGACCGGCCCCGGGGCCGCAGGCAGGACCGGGGGCAACCGCCGGACGCGCCACCCGGGGAGGACTCGGGTAAAGGCTCCGCCTCGGTCGCCGGGCCGCACCGCCCGCACAGCCCGGCGTTGTATACGTTATGTATCCGAGTGACCACAAATAGTGTGCGGGGGCGTGGCTCATGTCGTGCGTTCATGAAAGGCCGCGTGACCGGTCGCGCGGGTGGTTGCGGTGTGCCGCGGCGGCGGTCCTGGCACTCGCCGGCGTCGGTTGCGGCACCGAGCCGGTCACGCCCGAGTACTACCCCACCACCGAGGGCGCCAACACGCAGGTCGGCGAGATCAAGATCAGGAACGCGTCCATCGTCGGCCCCGCTCCGACCGCCCAGGATCGGGCGGGCGCCTCCGTTCCTGTCTACTTCTCGCTGATCAACGCGGGGAAGACGGAGGACAGCCTGGTCCAGATAACCGCCGAGGGCGTGGCCAAGACGGTGGACATGTCGAAACCCGAGATCCCGATACCCGTGCTGCAACTCGTCTGGGTGGGCACCGGCCCGTTCACCGTGACCCTGCGCGACCTGGAGCGGCCGCTCACCGTCGGCCAGTACGTCACCCTGCGGATGCGTTTCAGGAAGGCCGGCGCGGTGACGGTGCGGGACGTCCCGGTCCAGATGGCCTCCGTCGCCACGACGCTTCCCAGCCCGCCTCTCGTGAGCCCGTCGCCGTCAGGTTGACTCCGGTCGCGAAGGGTAGTCCCGTTTCATGACATACCAGGGCAGCGAGCCACACGAGGGGGCGCAGTCCGACCTCGTCGTCAACGCCGCGACGCGCCTGTTCGCCGCCCTCGGTTACGACGGCACGACCCTCCACCACATCGCCGAGGCGTCGGGGCTCGATCTGGCCACGCTCGGCACGGTCGCCGGAAGCAAGCGGGACATCTACCTCGCGGTGCTCGACCTCGCCTTCCGGCGGCACCGCGCCATGCTGGAGGAGTCCGTACGGGAGTTCCGCGAGACCGGGTCCGTGCACGCGCTGCTGGAGAGGTATCTCGACTTCTGCCTGGAGTACCCGGACAACCTCGCGCTCTGGATGCATCGCTGGCTCGCCGACGCGGTCGACGTCACCGACTTCGAGCAGCGGTACGTCCAGCCGGTCATCGTCGTGGTCGGCGACCTGTTGCGGGACTCGCTCGCCCGGTGCGACTCCGACGTGGACATCGACATCGAATTCAGCATCTGGACCGTGATCTGGTGCGCCCACGGGTTCGTTCGCGGTGGCTTCATCGGCCCCGACGGCCTGCTGCGCCGAGCCTCGGATCCCCAGACACTGCGCCGGTTCCGCCGTCACATGCACCGGCTGTGGCACCGCCAGCTCTGTCTCCCCGGGGAGCCGCCCGCCGAGTACCTTCTCTAGCATCGGAATTCCCCTCCGCTCTCCGTCCCCCAAGGAGATCTGATGCTTCCCGAGTACGGCCGGCCGGTTCATGAGCTGCTCGACGAGCTGGCCGAGCTGAAGGCCGGCGACCTGCCCGTCCGAGGCGGCAAGGTGACCGCGTACGTGTACGACACCGGCCGCCCCGAGATCCACGACGCCGCGCACCGGGTGTACGCCGAGATGCTCGAGGTGAACATGCTCGACCCGACGGCGTTCCCGAGCATGGTGGCGCTGGAGAAGCAGGTGGTCGGCGCGGTGGCGGACCTGCTCGGCGGCGACGGGTCCACCCTGGGCATCTTCACCAGCGGCGGCACCGAGTCGATCATGCTGGCGGTGAAGGCGGCCCGCGACCACTGGCGCGCGAAGAGAGCGGGCGCGGGGCCGGGCGAGGGGACGAGCGGAGACAGCGGCGTCCCGCAGCTCGTGCTCCCGGTGACCGCGCATCCCGCGTTCCACAAGGCCGCTCACTATCTGGGCGTGGAGGTCGTCCCCGTACCGGTGGACCCGGTGACGTTCCGCGTCTCCGTGCCCGCGGTCGAGGCCGCGATCGGTGACCGGACGATCCTCGTCGTGGTCTCCGCGCCGTCCTATCCGCAGGGCGTGATCGACCCCGTCGCGGAGGTCGCCGCGCTCGCCTCGTCCCGGGGCGTGCCCTGCCACGTGGACGCCTGCGTGGGCGGCTGGCTGCTTCCGTGGCTGCGCGAGGCGGGGGCGGAGATCCCCGCGTTCGACCTGGGCGTTCCCGGTGTCACGTCGCTCTCCTGCGACCTGCACAAGTTCGGCTATGCGCCGAAGGGCGCCTCCGTCCTGCTCTTCAGGGACGAGGAGCTGCGCCGCCGCGCCTACTTCGCGTCCGCCGCCTGGCCCGGATACACGATCATCAACGCCACCGTGCAGAGCTCGCGCTCCGCCGGCCCGCTCGGCGGGGCGTGGGCGACCCTCCAGTCACTCGGCCGGGACGGCTATCTGGAGCTGGGCCGTACGACCCTGGAGGCGACCCGGCGGCTGGTCGAGGGCGTGGCGGCGATCCCCGGCCTGCGGGTCCTCGGCCGTCCCGAGTCCTCGCTCGTCGCCATCGCGGCCGAGCCTGACGGCGGGATCGACGTGTTCGTGCTGGCCGACGAGGCGCGCAGGCGCGGCTGGTTCCTCCAGCCGCAGCTCTCGTACGCCGGGATCCCGGCCAACATCCACATCACCGTCACCGGCGTCACGCTGCTCGGCGTCGACGCCATGCTGGAGGTGATCGCCGAGTCCGCGGAGGCGGCGCGGCGGTCAGGCCCCGCCGTGGTGCCGGACGGCCTGCCGGAGCTCATCGCCTCGATCGACCTGGACGCGCTCGACGACGCCACCTTCGCCGAGATGGCCGCGGCGGTCGGCATCGAGCTCGGCGGCGAGGGTCCGAAGGAGATGGCCGTCGTGAACGCTGTCCTGGACGCGCTGCCCGCCGAGGTCCGGGAGGCGGTGCTCGTCCGGTTCCTGGCCGGCATCTACTCCTGATCACCTGCCCTCCCGGGGGCCGGTGGGTCAGGCGCGCAGGCGCTCGACGACGTCCAGGGTGGCGCGGGCGCTCGCCGCGTCGTGAACGCGGAAGACCCGGGCCCCCTGGAGTGCGGAGACGGCGAGCGTGGCGAGGGTCCCGGCGTGGCGCTCCTCGACGGGCAGGCCGCCGAGCGTCTCACCGACGAAGTCCTTGTTGGACACGGCCACCAGCACCGGCCAGCCGGTGGCCACCATCTCGTCCAGGCGGCGGCTGATCTCCAGGGAGTGCCAGGTGTTCTTTCCGAAGTCGTGGGCCGGGTCGATCAGGACCGCGTCCTCGCGCACCCCTGCCGAGACCGCCTTCTCCGCCAGCCCCGTGGTGTAGTCGATCACATCGGCCACCACGTCCGCGTACGCGATGCGATGCGGACGGGTCCGCGGCTCGACCCGTCCGGCGTGCGCGCAGACGAGTCCGACGCCGTGCCGGGCGGCGACCTCGGCGAGACCGGGATCGACCCCGCCCCATGTGTCGTTGAGCAGGTCCGCGCCCGCCTCGGCGACGACCTCTCCGACCTCGGACCGCCAGGTGTCCACGCTGATGATCACGTCGGGGTGGCGGGCCCGGACCGCGGCCACCAGGTCGGCGACCCGGCGGATCTCCTCCGCCGGGTCCACGTCGTCACCCGGCCCGGCCTTGACGCCCCCGATGTCGACGATGTCCGCCCCCTCGTCGATCAGGCGGGAGGCCGCGTCGAGCGCCGCGCGGAACCCGAACGTCGCCCCCCTGTCGAAGAACGAGTCGGGTGTGCGGTTGACCACCGCCATGATCGCGTAGTCACCGGGGCCGAAGGCCCGGCCGCGAAGCCGCAGAGTAGACATCCCGGCCAGATTACCTCTGCGACCTGAATAAGCGATCAATACGGATCCGGGATTTGGAGCGCTCCAAAACTAGGCGGCGGAGCCGCCCTCCGCGAGGGCGAGAAAGTCCTGGGCCATGGCCGGGAGCCTGCGCCGGGCGTGGACCACCGCGATGACCTTCTTCAGCGCAGGGCTCAGGGAACGGACCTCCAGGCCGGCCCGGGCCGCGGGCTCCGCCATCGCGCGGTACCAGAGCAGGTGCACGCCCGCCTCCCGCACCGTGTCCAGCCAGCCCGTCCGGTCGTCGGACTCGGCCGCGACGACGGGCCGGACGCCGTACGTCGTGAAAATGTGGTCGAACTCCCTGCGGCGCGGGCTACCGGCGGTGGGCAGCAGCAGGCGCATGCCGGTCAACCGGGCCAGCGGCACGGGCTCGGGAAGGCCGGATCCGGGAGGTGAGATCAACACGATCTCCTGCCGCTCGACCGGATGGGTCACCAGATCGGTGGGCACCGGCAGGTCGGTCAGACCGAGATCGGCGCGCTGCTCGCGCACGGCGCTGACCACGCTGTCACGCCCGTCGCACCGCACGATGTGCACGCGGATGCCCGGATGCTCCGCAGCGTAGGCGGGCAGCAGCCGCCCGGCGAGGCCGGGCTCCAGGCTCGGCGTGGAGGCGATGCGCAGCTCGGCCCCGGCCGCGTGCGTGTTCGCCGCCAGCGACTCGATCTCATGGACGGCGTCGAGCGCCTCGCGGGCCAGCTTGACCACCCTGCGTCCCTGCGCCGTCACGACGACGCCCCGCCCCGAGCGTGCGAAGAGGGTCATGCCCAGCTCGCGTTCCAGGTCCCGGATCGCGCGGGACAGTGCGGGTTGCGCGATGTAAAGAGACCGGGCCGCGTCGGTCATGGTGCGGTGCTCCGCAGTCGCGACCACATAACGGAGCTGCTGCAGATTCATGCGAGAAAAGCTAGGGCAGAAAGGCCCGGCTATTCCGGAACATCGCAGAGATCACCTCGGGCGATTACCCTCCGCTCCCGCTTACTGCGACATCCGTGACAGGTGTGAAATCAGTATGGTTTTGCCCCATATCCGGAAAAGGGGGCAAAACTTTGGCGACGCAGTACCCTCCACCGCCGCCTCAGCGCGGGAATCCGTACCCGGGGCAACCCTCGGGGTTCCCGCCGCCACCACCTCCAGGCACGCAGGGCGCGCCCTATCCGCCGCCCCCGCCTCAGGCTCCGCCGCAGGGTCCTCCGCCGGGCGGTCAGGCACCGTACCCACCTCCGCCGCAGGGTCCGCCGTACGGAGCGCCACAGGGTCCGCCGTACGGAGCGCCACCGGGAGCGCCCCGCGGGATGCCGCCGGGGCCGCCGCAAGGCCCGCAGGGCTGGTCCCCGCAACCGCCGCATCCGAACCCGCCGTATCCTCCGGGTCCCCAGCGACCCACCGGCCCGTACGGGCCGCCACGCTACACGCCGCCCACCTGGCAGCCGCGGAAGAAGAAGTCGGGTGCCGGCGCGATCGTCGGCGGACTGCTGGGCGTGATGGCACTCGCCCTCGTGGTCCTCTTCGTCGGCGCCGCGCTGCTCAAGAAGTCCGGGCACGAGAGCTCGACCACGCCCATCGCGCTGCCGACGTTCACCTACTCGCCTCCGCCGCACGACGAGCCGACCTCTCCCCCGACCACCCGACCCACGTCACGGCCGACATCACGGCCGACCTCACAGCCGACGTCACGGCCCACCTCGGAGCCGGTGCGGCAGGTCAACAAGAGCCTGAAGGCCAACAGCCTCTACCTCGCCGGCACCCTGCCGACGACGCGATGCCCGGCGGGGAACGCGAACATCTACGACCACGCCCAGTTCAAGGCGCTGATCCTGAAGACCGGGAAGTGCATGGGGAACGCGTGGGGACCCGCCCTGGACCGCGTCGGGATCACCTGGCAGGCACCCGGGTACATGATCGCCGCCCGCAAGGGGCGCGGCGCGTGCGGCGACTATCCGTCTCCCGGAAGCAACGTGCCGTACTACTGCCCGCGCAACAGCACGATCTACGCCTCGACGTCCGCCATGACCAAGGAGTACGGCTCGCTGGGCAACTGGCACGGCCTCATCATCAGCATGATGGCCCACGAGTACGGCCATCACATCCAGAACCTCACCGGCATCTCCGACCAGTGGTGGAGCCACTACCTCGCGACCTCGTCGAAGAACACGCGGCTGGCTCTGACGCGCCGGCACGAACTCCAGGCGACCTGCTTCGGCGGCATGTTCATGCGGTCCGTGGCGGCCAGCTACCCGATCAGCGCGGCCCAGCGCAACTCGCTGCTGTGGGCCTACAACCATCTCGGCGACCCACCCGGCGGGCCACGCGATCACGGCAGCACCGCCAGTAACTACGGGTGGTTCCGGCAGGGATACATGCGCCAGAATGCCTACCAGTGCAACACCTGGGCCGTCGGTGCGTCCTCGGTCTCATAGTCCCTTATTTGGCTTCTGTCAGCCTTGTAGGGATATGGGGCTAGAATCCGTCGTCAATTCCTGCAACTTCAGATACCGGGCATTTGCCGTCGAGACGGGAGCGGTTGACCATGCGCCGTGGGGACGCCATGGACGAGGCCGGCGACGGTCCGGAGGGACCGTCACAACCGCGCCCCCGGAGACGCCCCGCTGGAAACGCCCAGCGGGGGGCCGGGAACTCCGAGCGCGGGACGGACAACTCACGTCGCGGCACCGGAACCCCCGGACGGGAGACGGGCGGCTCCCAGCGCGACACGGCGAACCCCAGGCGGGAGGCGGGGCGGCGCGAGCAGGAGCCGGGCGGCCCCGCACGAGAGCAGGGCACACCCGGACGAGGGCCAGGCGGCTCCGGACGGGAGCCGGGTGGTCCCGGTCGGGAGACGGGCCGGGAACCGGGGCGTCCGGCGCGCAGGCCGCGGGCCTCCCAGCAGGACGCCGGACCCGCCGGTCGCGGAACCGGAGAACCGCAGCCCCCGGCCCCGCCGCGTAGCGGCGAGGCTCCGCCGCGCGGGGCCGGGAGCGCGCCCCGCAGGGGTGACGGGCCTCCCGGCAACGGCAAGAGCAACGGAAAGGGTCAGGGCGCCCAGCGCAACGGCGACGGTCCGCCGCGTAGGGCCGACGGCCCACAGAACGCGCCCCGTGCCCCCCAGGGCAAGGGAGGGGGGCCGCGATACGGGAAGCCGGTGACCACCAGGTCCCTCATCGGCTGGACCGCCCTGTCGGCGATCATCCCCGGAGCGGCCCATCTGCGGGCGGGCAAGCGCCGTACCGGCTTCATCCTGCTGGCCGTCTTCGGCGCGATCCTGATCGCGGCGGTGGCCTACGGCGTGCAGTTCCTGTGGAACGCCGGCGCGGCGCTCCGGCCGAGCACCCTGACCACGATCACGATCGCGTCGGGGGCATGCGCCCTCGCCTGGTTCGGCCTGATCGCCATGTCGTACATGGCGCTCCGCCCGGACCGCCTGCCCCGCAAGGGGCAGATCGTCTCCGGCATCGTCGTCGGCGTGCTGTGCGTCTCGGTGATGGCCCCCTTCGCGCTGACCGCGAGCACCGTCAACACCGCGAACGACTTCCTGGACGACGTCTTCGTGCCCAACCCGGGCGGCCCGAGCCCCTCCCCGATCAGGGCGGAGGACCCCTGGAACGGGCGCAAGAGGGTGAACTTCCTCCTCATCGGCGCGGACGCCGCGGGCAACCGCGAGGGCGTGCGCACCGACTCGATGACCGTCGCCAGCGTCAACCTCGCCACCGGCAACACCGTCCTGTTCAGTCTGCCGCGCAACCTGCAGTACGTGCGGTTCCCCGCGAGCAGCCCGATGCACAAGCAGTTCCCCAACGGGTTCAACGCCGAAGGCCAGGGCCTGCTGAACGCCGTCTGGTACTACGCCGACAACAACCCGCAGCTCATGGGCGGCAAGAACCGGGGCCCCGAGGCGCTGAAGGACGCGATCGGCTACACGCTCGGCCTGAACATCGACTACTACGCGATGGTCGACATGTTCGGTTTCGCGCGGTTGGTCGACGCCATCGGCGGGCTCCGCATCCGGGTCGAGCAGGACATCAAGTGGGGCGGCCACTACGGCACCGCCGGCACCATCAAGGCGGGCTACCGCACGCTGAACGGCGAGGAGGTCCTCTGGTACGGCCGCTCGCGGGTGAACAGCGACGACTTCTCCCGGATGGCCCGCCAGCGCTGCGTGATCGGCGCGCTCGCCCAGCAGGCCAGCCCGGCCACGGTGCTCGCCAACTTCAACAAGATCGCCGCCGCCGCGCGGCACATGTTCCGCACCGACATCCCGCGCGACCTCCTGGAGCACCTGGTCCCGCTCGGCCTGAAGGTGAAGGACGCCAAGATCACCAGCCTGCAGTTCGTGCCGCCCGTCATCTACACCGGCAACCCCGACTGGGCCAAGATCCGCAAGCTGAGCCTGAACGCCATCCGCGAGTCCGTGGCGGACAGCCGTACGTCGGCCGCGGGTGTCACCGCGAGCCCGAGCGGCACCGGCGTCTCGGCTTCCGGCTCGCCGGGCGCGAGCGTGTCGGCCAGCCCGTCGGTGGGCGCGTCGGCGAGCAGGCCGGCCCACACGGCCACCCCCACACCCAACGACAAGGCCGCGAAGTCGCTCTCGGAGCTCTGCGGGTTCTGAGGGATCGCCGGACATGATGGAGGTATGAAGGCACCCGTCTGGATCGTGTCCGGACCTCCCGGGGCGGGCAAGTCGACGGTCTGTTCGGCGCTTCTGCGCCGATTGGACCCCGTGCCCGCCCTGCTGGACAAGGACACGGTCTACGGGACCTTCGTCGAGGCCACTCTCGCCGCGTACGGCAAGCCGCCCGGCGAGCGGGAGGGCCCGTGGTACGACGAGCACGTCAAGCGGCACGAGTACGACGGTCTGACCGCGACCGCGCACGAGATCCGCGCGCACGGCTGCCCGGTGATGCTCAGCGGGCCGTTCACCTCACAGGTGCACGACGCCGACCGTTGGCGGCACTGGGTCGCCGAACTGGGCGGCCCTCCGGTCCGTCTCCTGTGGGTCCGCTCGGACGGCCCCACCCTGCGCAGGCGGCTGACCGAGCGTGGGCTGGACAGGGACGGCCAGAAGCTCGACCGGTTCGAGGAGTATCTCCGGGCCATTCGTGTGAACGAGCCTCCGGCCGTGCCGTACATCGAGATCGACAACCGCCTCGGCGCCCCGCCGATCACGGACCAGCTGCGCCGGGCGGCGATCCGTTAGCGAGGCGCCGCCCTCCCTGGACGCGGCCGCGCCGGACCGGACCATGCCCAGCCGAACACCGCACGCTGCCTCGCCCAACACGTCGCCGTGCTGTACAGGACTTCCCCGCACAGGAGTCGACGGCGCTGGACGTGGCCGCTCGGGACTTGCTCGGGACTTAGTCGTACTGGACTGTGTCGCATGAGCCCGGACAGGGATGCGCCGGTCCCGCCCGGGGCCGCGGCGGCCCGGTCACGCCCCCGCTTGCTGGTGGAACTCCAGCCGATCATGTGAGGTCGGCGAGTCGTATCAGAACGTTGTGACGATGACGCGGGTTGTGACGATGACGCGGACTGCACGGCACGGGCCTGCGCGCCACCGGGTTGTTTCGGGCAGGGCTGCCCTGATTAGGGCTGTGCCCTCCCTGCCGTCGAGGGACGGGGAGGGCACAGCGTCGTCGCGAGGCAGAGGATCAGTTCAGCCGCTTGAGGTATCCGTTGGCGACCAGCCAGCTCACCGGCAATTCCGCCGGCGTCTGGGGCGCCTCGGGAATGTGCTTGCTGAGCAGGTGGTACTGCGTCCCGACCCCTTGCTGCTGGAACGCCGAGGCGGCCGGTCCGGCATCGGCCTTGAACGGCTTGATCACCTCGTAGGCGTGGTAGTTGCACACATGCTGCGGGTCGCCTGCGAAGGTGTTGAGATTGCTCGGCGGAAGAGAACGCCGGACGTACGGCGTGCCGTACGGCGCGAGGAAGGAACCGTTCTCGCCGCCGAACCGGTCGAGCCTCGTGCCCACGGGAAGGGCCGTAGCGGAGATCAGTGGCCTACCGTTGGTGTACCCGCCGGAGTGGGCGAATCCGAAGTCCGGCGGATAGCGCCACCCGTTGTCCGTGTCGTTCCAGTAGCGGTAGACGAACGCCAGCGGCGGCAGCCCGCCGAGAGGCACGTAGCCCCGGAGAATCCGGGCGATCCATCCTTGACGCGGGAGGTACAGCGGGCCGAGGTTCGGATTTCCCTGAACGTACGGCGGGCCGCAGACCTGTCCCACGGCGGTCGGTGCCTGCGCGGCCACCGGCGCCGGAGTGGGAGTACTCTCCGGCCGCGGCAGAGCGGATGGCCGGGTGCCCACGACCGAGGAGGTGGCCTCGGCCTGGGCCGGGACACCCATGAGTGCCGCTGCGACCAGGGCGAGCGCCGCTACCAGCGGCGCACGTCGAGAAAAACCTTGCACAGATTCTCCTGAAAGGACTCGCGTGGAGCTTTACCGGACATGTCGGCTTCGAATCGCAAATCCACCATGACGACATGGAGAATGCGCAGGAGGTCACAGGTGTTTACTGTCGAAGCGACGGGACCGTGAGTACCCGCACATTGATCAGGAGCATCGCAAGGAAATTACCAGAGCGTCAAAAATGAGCGCGACAAACAGCGATATTCCGGCGATGTCGTAAATACCCCTTGATGACATGGGGTGTTCAGAGACTTTTACACTCCACGCTTGTGAGGCATTAGTCCGCATAGTTTCCACTACCGCAGGAGTCGAAACACCCGCCTGACGCCACGGACACAATCTGGAAGTGATTCGGATTGACGGGTGTCCGAGATCGGACCGATGTCCGGCATTGAGGATCCGCTTCTCGGCAGTAAGTCCGTCCTGGGGAACTCAAGGAGGAGACCCCGCTCGGAGTGCTCATTGACACCCGCATTCACGACCGAGCGAAAGCGTGGCCCACTTGAACGACATCCCCAGAGCGTGCTCCGACACCACCCGGAGCGGATCACCTTGCCGCCTCACGCCGGCATCGTCTTCTCGCACCACCGCCGTCGTTCCACGCCGATACCTGGCGGGAACGCACCAAACGCACAAGCAGGGACCGGATTACGGCGAAGGCGCCTCCAACCGTCAGGGAGCGCAGCGTTCCCGCCGCCCATCGGAGGGAGTCGCCGACCACAGCCATTGCCGGGCGGACCACAGCGGCATCGCACCCCCTCTGGGACCACCCCACACCTTTGCCAATAGACCCGGACATCTGTGTTCCGCGAAGAACATATTCCGGAATTTCAGCCGATCAAATATTGGATCCTTTGAGAAGAACATCGGGAGGCGCACAACAGGACGAGGCGAAAGGGCATGCCAAAGCCTCGCACCATCAATGGACATTTACGATTTAACCGAACCCTCCGGGCCGACAAGCACTCGGAATGGGATCAATCCATTTAAACAAGAGCCATGGGGTGCCAATCGGCAAGCAGACAGATAACACTTATCGGACACCTTCCACCAATCCCCAACAATCCCCCACAATGGAAATATCACACAATTTCATAACCGATCAAAGCGCCAACTTCCTCGCGAAATTCATTGCGAATGAACGTTCGAGTATGGCATCATTCATATACGCGTTCGAATATCGGGAGGGGTGAGCGTGGCGGAGTTCTTCGGGTCGTTGGAGTTCTTTTCGCGGAACGAGCGCCCTGCTCGCGTCGGTTCGCATGGCTCCGAGTGGGAGCAGGTCGCCTCGTGGGCCAAGGCCTGGATGTCGGAGGGCAGTTCAGCCCTTGCTCCCGACGCGGACTGCGGTGACGCGGCTTCCGGGGCCGCCCGATTCCATGGCTCACGCTCGAACGCTGCGGGTTCGACCGGCATCCAGCCCGGCGTGGCCGAGCCTCTCGGAGCCATGCCTTGCCGTGCCGAGCCTCGCTGTGCTCAGCCTGGCTGTGCTCATCATGGCTGTGCCGAGCCCGATGACGTTGAACCTCGTGGCCCGAACCCGAACGATGCCGGTTGGAGCAGCACCGGGCCTCATGGAAGCAAGCCCGATGGCACCGGAATGCGTAGCGGAGCGAGTAGCTCCGGTCCGTTCGACGCCGGTTCGAAAGGCACCGAGCCTGTTGGAGTTGAGCCTCGCAGAGCCGAGCCCGATGCTGGCGGTGCCGGATCGTGTAGGCCAAGTCTGAACGAGGCCGGTCGGAACAGCGCCGAACCACATGAGGCCCAGCCCCGTGGGGCCGAGCCGCATAGAGCCGATCCGCATGGAACCCAGCCCCGTGGGGTCGACTCTGATAGTGCCGGTGCCGGATCATGTGACCTCCACCTGGAGGGGGCCGGCTGGAGCAGCGCTGAGCTTGGTGGAGCTGAGCTTGGTGGAGCTGAGCTTGGTGGAGCTGAGCTTGGTGGAGCTGAGCCCCGTGGGGCCGGGTCCGATGCTGGTGGATCTCCTGGCCCAGGCCTGAACGGCGGCGGTTCGGACGGCCGTTCTGCGGGTCGGGTGTCGTGGCCGTTGGTGGCGTCGGTCCGGGAGACAGCATCCGCTCTGGCACTCGCGGTGGTGCCGGAGTCCGCGGGGGTGTGTCTGGCCGAGGTAGAGGATCTGTTGTTCGCGCGGGATCGGCTGGTTTCGGCGGTCGCGGCGCGGGTGGAGCGGGTCCACGCTGCTGGTGAGGCCAGGGCGCATGGGCATGCGTCGACGAAGTTGTGGTTGCGGACGGCGGCGGGGATGAGCGCGGCGGGGGCGGGGCGGTTGGTCGCGCTCGCGGTCGAGCTGGCTCGTCTGCCTGTGGTTCGGGCGCGGTTCGCTGACGGCAGTCTGGCGGAGGGGTATGTGACGGCGATCTGCGCGGCGACCGGCCGGTTGACTGATGAGCAGGCCGGCCTGGCGGAGTCGATTCTGGTCGCGTTGGCGGATCAGGCGGGTCCGGCGGAGATCGCGCGGGCGGGCCGGTATCTGTATGCGGTGCTCAAT
>BBYL01000029.1 GCA_001570385.1 Microtetraspora glauca
GTCCTGCCACATCCCGTCCCAGGCTGACGCGTCCCCGCTCGCCTCCCTCGCCTCCCTCGCCTCCGTCGCCTCCTTCGCCTCCCTTACCGGCCGCGACCGCTCAAACCAGCGGCCTGCCCCTGCCATCACCTGTCCGGCAGGACCGGACTCCGCAGCAGCGATGAGGTCAGGCCGGCCGGCGGCGGGCGGGGGCGAAACCGGCCGGCGAAGACGAGAACGGTCGAGCAACAGCACGGCACCGTACGCGTCACCGGCGAAACGACCGGCCCCGGCCGGCGGCCTGTGCCGCCGGTGCGCACGCCGCCCCAAGGAGGACGGCGGCAGCCCACATGACTCCTCTGAGCCCTCCGCGTGACGTGACAGCAGCACGCCACCCGAAACAATCATCCGATTACGCCTCCCTTCCCTCTCTGGTCGCTTAGCCCACCGCAAACATATCGCTCACACGTTCTATAAACAACTCTCGGTAGTCACACATGTACTCTTTGTGCGCGAGCTGTCGAATGTCACTTTCGAGCGAGCGAGAGTTCCGTCGGGCACGGGCGCTTCATACGCGCAACATCGCCTGAGATCCGCGGCTGACGTCCAGATCACATCCAGACCAGGCATCCAGACCAGGCATCCACACCGGCATGCAGACCTGGCCTCTTACCCAGCCCCGCCCGAGGGCCCGTGTTTTGCCGGGGAGCCATGCGAAACCCGGCGGCCCCTCAGAGACGAGCCCGCCGCGGACACGCCCGAGCACCCTCTCCGGTGCCCCAGAACGCCCCACGCCGAACCACACGCAACCTTCGAGCCAAAGCCCCGCAGCACGCGAGAGTCGCGTGAAACCAGGGGCCCCTTACGGGCGAACCTGTCGCGGGCACCGCCCGAGCGGCCTCGACAGCACCCCAGAACGCCCATACCGACCGCCCTCCTGGCCGGACCGCGTTCTTGTCGAACCAAACCTGGTCGGACCGCACTTCCGCCCGAACCGGACCTGGCCGAACCGGACCTGGCCGAACCGGACCTGGCCGAACCGAACCCCTTGCCTGTACCAATCCGCCTGGCCGAACCGAACGCCTTGGCCATACCGAACGCCTTGGCCGTACCGAACGCCGGACCGTACCGAAACCCGTGGTCGGAGTGGACACGTCGTGCGGGAAGCGCGTTCGCCGCGCGGCGGGGTCCGTGCGCGACAATCACCAAATACTGCGATATATGCGTTTTGGCGGTATTCGATGCCGCAACGGCGAGTGAACCTGACCGTACGGGTTATCTCTCTGAAATAACCGTGAAGTCCGGCATTTCATAGATGCCGCAACCTAAAATAACAAGGTCGTTCCCGGGGCGTGAGCAGGGAGGGCCCGCGTGTGCCTGACGCGATTTTGATGGTTCTGGCATTATTAACGATTCTGTTCTTGTGTACGGTGATTGTTCTTCTCCATCGCATAGAGCAGCTGAACGCCAGAGCCGCGGAGATCGCGCGCCAGGCTGTCATCAAGGCGCGGGAGCTGTTCGCCGACGACGTCCACGACCTCATCGGAAGCCGGCTGTGGCTGGCCGCGCTGCGGGGTGAGATGGCGCGGCGCCTGGCGGATGAGGGTTCCTCGCTGCGGGCCGAGCTGGCGGAACTCGTCACCTCGATCCACCAGGCCGCCAGCGAGATCCGCGACATCGCCAGGACATATCGCGAGATCTCCCTGAAAACGGAGCTCTCGCACGCCCGCGCCGTACTGAGGGTCTTCGGGATCGACTGCCGGATCGTGGGAGCCGAGCTCGCGCCCGCCACGGCGGCCGACAAGGTGCTGGCCGTCATCGTCCGCGAGGCGATCGCGAACGTGCTGCGGCACAGCAAGGCCCGGATCTGCGTGATCGAGGTGTCCCGCCACGGCGACCGGGTCCGTCTCACGATCGAGAACGACGGGGTGGATCCGGCCCAGGGCTCGGAGAACGACTGGGAACTGGCCGGCCTGCGCCGCCGGGCCACGATGGTGGGTGGCACGGTCGAGGTCATCGCGGACTCGGCCGACCGGTTCCGGCTCTCGGTCGAAATCCCTGAGCAGCTCAGATGACGCCGTACCGGTCGCGTTGATGAGAAACGCACATGCCATCGATGAACCGTGTAACTAGACCGGACGCGTGACCATTCGCCATTCTCTCTTTAGCGATAAACAGGGAGATGGCGGCATATGGATGATTACGAGCTTTACTGTCTGGCTGATTCGTTGTTCTATGACACACTTGATCAGAAGACTGCTGATTCTTCGGGTTTTTCCGTCTTGTCACTGGAAGTCCCTGACAGTTGGTTTCATCAGGCGACGGACACGTGGATGTACTACGCGCCGGTCGATGTCGACCGGCTGCCCTCCCAGGGGTGGAAGATCCATGTGTCCGCGTGCCTGGCCGACGCGGAACGCGCGGTCCGGACAGTGTGGGACTACTGCCTGCCCAGGAACGTGGCGTTCAAGTTCCTGCGCAGCGAGTCCGTCTTGGTCATGCACAACTCCAAGGCCGCGTCGCGGGCGTCGAGCGGAAAGCTGGTCACGATCTACCCGCAGGACGAGGCCCAGCTGGAGCTGGTGCTGAGCGAGCTCGACGAGCTGCTGCGCGGAGTCGAAGGTCCGTACATCCTCAGCGACCTGCGCTACGGCGACGGCCCGCTCTTCGTCCGGTACGGCGGATTCGCCGAGCGGCGCTGCCTGAACGCGGGCGGCGAGATGGTGCTCGCCATCGAGGACGGCGAGGGCCGGCTCGTCCCCGACGTCCGCGGATCCACCTTCTCCGTTCCTTCCTGGATCGAGCTCCCCGCCTTTCTCGAACCCCACCTGGCCGCCCGCAACGCCGTCACCACCGCGGGCCTGCCGTACGAGATCGAGAGCGTGATGCACTTCTCCAACGGCGGAGGCGTGTACCTCGGCAAGGACCTGTCCACGGGTCGGCGCGTGGTGCTGAAGGAGGCGCGGCCGCATGCCGGGCTCGACGCGGCCGGACGTGACGCGGTCGCCCGCCTGGAACATGAGCGGGACATCCTGCGGCGGCTCGCCGGACTTGAGTCGGTGCCGGCGCTCCTGGACCACTTCACCATCGGAGAACACCACTTCCTGGTCGAGGAGTTCGTCGACGGCAACCCCCTGCAGCGGCTCCTCGTCCACCGCTATCCGCTCACCCGTACCGATCTCGCCCCCGACGCGCTGGCCGGCTACACCGAATGGGCGCTGGACATGGTGGCCAAGGTGGAGCGGGCGGTCAGCTCCCTGCACGAACGCGGAGTCGTGTTCGGTGACCTCCATCCGAACAACATCCTGGTGACCGACGAAGGCCGGCTGGTGCTGATCGACTTCGAGGTGGCCACGCTCGCCGAGGACCGGGCGCGCCCGGCGCTGGGCCATCCCGCCTACGCCGCGCCGTCCGACCGGCTCGGCACGGCGAGCGACCAGTACGCGCTGGCCTGCCTGAGGCTGGGCATGTTCGCTCCTCAGACCACCATCATGGTGCCGATGCACCGGGGGAAGGCTCGTCATCTGGCCCGCCTGGTCACCGAGACGTTCCCCGTCCCCCCGGCAGTCGTCGAAGAGGCCGCGCACACGATCGCGGACGACCGTGACATGGCGGAGCCGCCCGATCCCGGCGACTGGCCGGAGATCCGCGACGCCCTGCGCCGTGCCGTACTGGCCTCCGCCACCCCCGACCGCGACGACCGGCTCTTCCCCGGAGACGTGGCGCAGTTCCGGCCCGGTGGCGGGCTCAACCTCGCCCACGGCGCCGCGGGAGTGCTCCACGCTCTGGCCGAGACCGGGGCCGGCCGCTTCCCCGAGCACGAGGACTGGCTGCGCAAGCGGGCCGTCACCCCGCGATCGGGCACCGCGATCGGCTTCTACGACGGGCTGCACGGTGTCGCCCACGTCCTGGAACGGCTCGGACACCGGCAGGACGCCCTCGACGTCATGGACATCTGCCTGCGGGAGCGATGGGAAGGGCTCGGGCTCGGCCTGTACTCCGGACTGGCGGGAATCGGGCTGAACCTGCTGCACGTGGGCGAGACGACCGGCGAGGGGAAGCTCCTCGACAAGGCGTACGAGATCGTCCACGCGTGCGCCGGCCGGCTTGGCGGCGCGGACGACGTGCCGGACGTCAGCGGCGGCTCGAATCCCCGCGCCGGGTTGATGTTCGGCTCGTCGGGGCCCGCGCTGCTCTTCCTCCACGCGTACGAGAGGATCGGCGACGCCGCGCTGCTGGAGCTGGCCCGCGTCGCGCTGCGCCAGGATCTGCGGCGCTGCGTGCGTGCCGCGGACGGATCCCTCCAGGTCGACCAGGGCTGGCGTCACCTGCCCTATCTCGACGAGGGCTCGGTCGGCATCGGCCTGGTCCTGGCCCGATATCTGACCCATCATCCCGATGAGGGCCTCAGCCGCGATCTGGACGACCTGCTCGCGGTCACCCGGTCCGCGTACTTCGTGCAGCCTGGCCTGTTCACCGGCCGGGCCGGCGTGATCGCGTCACTGGCCATGATCCGGCGCTCGGATCCCGGGCTCGGCGCGCAGATCCGCGGGCTGCGCTGGCACACGCTCCCGTACGGCGAAGGCGTGGCCTTCCCCGGGGACCAGCTGTTGCGGCTCTCGATGGACTTCTCCACAGGAACGGCGGGCGTCCTCTTCGCCCTGGGCGCCGCCCTGCACGAGGAACCGGTGTTCCTCCCCTTCAGCCAGCCGCCTGGCCAGCGGCTCCCGTCCGAACGATCTTGGAAGGAGGTGTAGACAAATGGTTCTCCTCGATCTTCAGGGTATGGAGACCCCCGGTGGGGGCGGTCACGGCGGCGGCAGCACGCTGACCGTGCTGACCTGCCAGTCCGGCAGGCCGAGCAACCTCAGCCTCGTCCTCTGCCACTAGAGGCAGGTCATATGACGGTCGCCGTCATGGCGACCACTCGGGCCCTGGGCACTGCGCCCAGGGCCCGACCCAGGATCAGGCGGGTGAGAATCCGCGCCCGAAGAGTTTTGATCGCTCGGGAAGTCCCCGCCCGGCGAGCCACGCGCTCGGCGCGCTTCCCGCTCGCACGGGACGCTGTACGGAACGTCGTACGGAACGTCGTACGGAACGTCGTACGGAACGTCGTACGGAACGTCGTACGGAACGTCGTACGGAACGTCGTACGGAACGTCGTACGGAACGTCGTACGGAACGTCGTACGGACTGGCACCCGAGACGGCGGGCGTAACGGCGGGCGAGATGTTACGAACCGGCGGACGGGATATCGGACGCTGCCGCAAGCACTTCCCCACCCGCTCCCCACGCACTCCCCCACGCACTCCCCCACGAACTTTCCCGCGCTGGGACGAACTGGAACGCACTGGCGAACGGGCTTCACGCACGACGACGACGAGGAGGACGGATGGAGGCGGCAGATCGGCTCGTGGTCCGGACCATCCGGCACGGCGGCCCGTGGCTGTTCGTCCTGGCCGTCGCGTCTGTCGGCGGATCGATCCTCGAGCTGGCTCTCCCGTACGTCATCGGCAGGACCGTCGACGGCCTGGCCACGGGCGGGGCCGCCGGATCACCCAGCGGTTCCTTCACGGACTCCCTCACGGCATCGCTCACGACGTCCCTCACCGGCTGCGTCCTCGTCCTCGCCGGGGTCGTCGCCTGCGACAGCCTGCGCGTATGGGCGGCCGGCGCGACGAGCGCCCACGCGTCGGCGTGGTTGCGCCGCCGGATCACCCGGCACGTACTCGGCGCCGGTCCCGCGATGACCCGCCGCTTCCCCGAAGGCGACCTCACGACCCGGCTGGGCATGAACGCCGAGGAGACCGGACGCGCCCCGGAGGCGGTGATCACCGGCGCGTCTCTGCTGGTCCCGACGGCCGGCGGCCTCGTTGCCCTCACGCTCATCGACCCGGTGTTGACGCTCACGCTCGTCGCCGGGCTCGTCGTGATCCTGCTCGTCCTGCGCGCCTTCCTGCGGGACACCACCGCGGTCGTCGCCGCGTACCAGGAGGTCCAGGGCGGCATCGCCGCCCGTCTGGTCACCGCGCTGTCCGGCGCGCGCACGATCGCGGCCGCCGGCACGACGGACGGGGAGATCGCGCGGGTGCTCGCGCCGCTCCCCCGCCTGCGCGCGTACGGCATGGACCTGTGGCGGGCGAACGCGCGGGCCGGAGTCCAGACCGGTGTGGTGGTACCGCTGCTGGAGGTGGCCGTGCTCGTCGTCGGCGGGCTGCGCCTGGCCGGAGGCGATCTCACAGTCGGCGAGCTGTACGCGGCGGCGAGGTACGTGGTGCTCGGCGCGGGGCTCGGCTCGGCGCTGGGATACATCGGGCGGCTGGCCAGGGCACGATCGGCGGCCGGACGGGTCGGGGAGCTCTCGGAGGAGCCTCCCCTGCCCTACGGAACACGCGAGCTGCCGCCCGGCCCCGGCACGCTCGAGTTTCGCAGTGTGGCGGCGAACGGGTTGCGCGACCTCGACGTCGTCATACCGGGCGGGTCGGCGATCGCGGTTGTCGGCAGGTCCGGCTCCGGGAAGTCGGCGCTCGCGGCACTCGCGGGCCGGCTGGCCGATCCGTCCGAGGGGGCCGTGCTGCTCGACGGGGTGCCGGTGCGGGAACTCTCCCGCACGGCGCTCCGCCGGGCGGTCGGCTACGCCTTCGAGCGGCCGGTCCTGGTGGGCGACACCATCGGCGACGCGATCGCCCTCGGCCTCGGGATCCGGCCCGCCCGCGCCTCCACTCCCACCTCCGCTCCCACCTCTGCTCCCTCCACTCCCGTCTCCGCCTCCGCCTCTGCCTCCGTCTTGGCCGCGACGCGGGCGGCGTGCGCCGACGAGTTCGTCCGGCGGCTGCCCCAGGGATACGGGACACCGCTGAGGGACGCGCCGATGTCGGGCGGGGAGAGGCAGCGGATCGGGCTGGCACGCGCGTTCGCCCAGGGCACCCGTCTGCTGGTGCTGGACGACGCGACCTCCAGCCTGGACACCCTGACCGAGCGTCAGGTCAGCGCCGCGCTGACCGGGGAACTGGGCGGGCGGACCCGGCTGGTCGTGGCGCACCGGGTCGCGACGGCGGCTCGGGCCGACGCGGTGCTCTGGCTGGAGGACGGACGGCTGCGCGGTTTCGACCGCCATGAGGTGTTGTGGTCCGCGAACCCCGGCTATCGCGCCGTCTTCCAGGCACACGTCTCCGAACCGGCCCCGCATTCCGTCACAGACCACACTCGATCCCGGGCACGCGCCTCCCAACCGGCTCCCGCCACGAGCCCGACACCGAATTCGCCCCAGGTACGCGTCCCGGACACGCCCACGGAGTGGGCGGATCACTCAGGGGCGGAGCACTCATGATCTGGCGGGCGTTGACGCGGGAGCCGTACCGGCTGGTGCGCCTCACCGGATGGTCGCTGGCGGAGGCGCTGCCCGCGTTCCTGATCGGGCACGCCATCGCCCGCGCGATCGAGGACGGCTTCGCGAAGGGAAAGCCGCTGACGGGCCTGGCCTGGCTGGCGTTGCTCGGCGGCGCGTGGCTGGTTGCGGCGGTCGGGGCGCGGCAGGTCGTGCTGGCGGTCGCCGCGATCGCGGAGCCGTTCCGCGACGAGCTGCTGACCCACGTGGTCGGCGGCACGCTGCGCCGTGCCGCCGCCCCTCCCTGGCGGCCGGGCGCGGCGTCGGTCGCGCGCTCCACTCTCCAGGTCGAGCTGGCCAGGGACGCCTTCGCCGCTGTGATCACGGTGGTCCGGTCGTTCGCCTTCACCGTGGTGAGCGTCGTCCTGGGCATGCTCACGCTGCTTCCGGAGATGGTGCCGCTGGTGCTGCCGCCGTTCGCCGCGGGGCTGGCGGTCTTCCTGATGTCGCTGCCCGCCATGGCCCGGCGGCAGCGCGCCTTCCTCATCGCCGACGAGCGCCTGGCGGAATCGGTGAGCGACATGGCGGGCGGGTTGCGCGACATCGCCTCGTGCGGCGCCGAGGCCCGGGTCGCCGCGGACGTCGGCCGCCGGATCGCGGCGCAGGCCGATGCCGCGCGCTCGGTCGCCCGCGTGATGGCCGTACGCACGGTGTCGCTCGGAGTCGCGGGCTGGCTGCCCGTCCTTCTCGTACTCGCCTTCGCGCCGGGGCTCGGCGCGAGCGCGGGCGCCGTCATCGGAACGCTCGCCTACGTCGTCCAGTCGCTCACCCCGGCGCTCGGCGGCCTCGTCGAGGGGCTCGGCGTCAGCGGTGTGCAGCTGATGGCGTCCGTCTCCCGGATCCGGGAGACGGCGGAGGTCCCGACTCCCGCGCGGGGACACGCGCGGCCGAGCGGCACGCGGGTCGAACTGCGCGGCGTGACGTTCGCGTACGGGCCGGGCGCGGAACCGGTGATCTCCGGCCTGGACCTGTCCCTGCCGGAGGACGGCCATCTCGCCGTGGTCGGGCCGAGCGGTCTCGGCAAGTCCACCCTGGCGGCGCTCATCACGGGATCGCTCGCGCCGTGCTCGGGAGAGATCCGGGTCGGCGGCGTTCCCGCCCGCGACCTCGATCCGGCCACCCGCGTCCTGATCCCCCAGGAGGCGTACGTCTTCCACGGCACCCTCATGGAGAACCTCACCTATCTCGCCGACGCCTCACCACACGCCGTACAGCGAGCGGTCGACGAGGTGGGGATGACGGATCTGGCCCGCAGGCTCGGGGGCCTCTCCGCCGAGATCAATCCCGCGACCCTGTCGGCGGGGGAACGCCAGCTCGTCGCGCTGGCCAGGGCCTACCTGTCTCCGGCCCGTCTCGTGATCCTGGACGAGGCGACCTGTCATCTGGACCCGGCCGCCGAGGCACGGGCGGAGACGGCGTTCGCCCGGCGCGGCGGCACCCTCGTCGTCGTCGCGCACCGGCTCACCTCGGCGTTGCGGGCCCGGCACGTGCTGCTCATGGACGGCGTCCGGGTTCGACTCGGCACGCATGACGAACTCGTCGCCGTCTCTCCGCTCTACACCGATCTGATCGGCCAGTGGAATCCCGACGTGAAGCAGGTGTCATGAGATATCCCTATGTGGAGCGCCAGCCCGTCGTCGACCGGCTGCACGGCGTCGCCGTACCGGACCCCTATCGCCGGCTTGAGGACGCGGCCGACCCCGAGACCATCAGATGGCTGACCGCGCAGGACGACCTCTGGCGCGCGCACGCCGCCACACTGGCCGGCCGGGATCGCCTGCGTGCGCGGCTGACCGAGCTCGCCGACGCCGGTCTGGCCACCGCGCCGCTGTGGCGGGGCGAACGGGCGTTCTTCCTCCGCCGTACGGCCGGACAGGAGCACGCCGTGCTCCATGTGACCACGCCCGGCCTGGCCGACGCGCCGTGGCGAGACGAGGTCCTGCTCGACCCGTGGACGATCGACCCGACCGGTCTCACCACGCTCGACGCGTGGCAGCCCGACCCGGACGGCCGGCTGGTGGCGTACCAGATCTCCCGCCGGGGGGACGAGCGGGCCGAGCTGTACGTCATGGACGTCCGCACGCGGCGGGTCGTCGACGGGCCGATCGGCCGCAGCCGCTACTCCCCCGTGGCCTGGCTGCCTGGAGGGACGGGCTTCTTCTACGTACGGAACGAGCCCCGCGGGGTCTTCCTGCACCGGGTCGGCGTCCCTGACGACGTCCTGGTCTTCGCCCGGGAGGGGGTCACGTCCTACGGCCTGGAGATCAGCCACGACGGCCGGTGGCTGGTCGTGTCGGCGTCCCGGGGCTCCGCGTCCCGCAACGATCTGTGGCTGGCCGATCTGTCCGCCGGCCGTCCCGAGCGGCCGGACCTGCGGGTCGTGCAGGAGAACGCGGACGCCCGGACCGCGGTGACCGTCGGCGGCGACGGGCGCCTGTACGTCGTCACCGACCACGACGCCCCCCGGATCAGGCTGTGCGTCGGCGATCCCGCGACCCCCGACGTCTGGAAGGACCTGGTCCCGGCCGACCCGGAGGCGGTGCTCGCCGACTTCGCGGTCCTCGACGGGACGGCGCCGGGCCGGCCGCTGCTCCTCGTCACCCGGATCCGGCACGCGATCAGCGAGATCGACGTCCTCGACCTGGTCACCGGCGAGCGGCTCGGCTCCGTGCCACTCCCCGGAGCGGGGACCGTCGGTCCGCTGTCGGTACGGCGGGGCCACGAGGCGTGGTTCACCTACACGGACCACGTCACACCGCCCGCCGTGTGGCGGTTCGACGCCCGCACCGGCGAGACCGTGCCCTGGAGCGTCCCCGGTCCCGGACCGGCGGCCGTACCGCGCCGGTCGGCCCGGCCCGGAGCGGGCGAGGCCGGGGTGGAGAGCCATCGGCTGCACTGCGTGTCGGCGGACGGCACGAGGGTGCGGATGGTCGTCATCGCGCGCGCCGGTCTGCACGGGCCGAGGCCGGCGATCCTCTACGGCTACGGCGGGTTCGGGGTGTCGCTCACCCCCGCGTACGCCGCCGACACGCTCGCGTGGGCCGAGGCCGGCGGCGTGGTGGCGGTCGCCATGTTGCGGGGCGGCGGCGAGGAGGGCGAGGAGTGGCACCGCGCCGGAATGCTGGAGCGCAAGCAGAACGTCTTCGACGACTTCGTCGCGGCGGCGGAGAAGCTGATCGCCGACGGGTGGACGACCCCGGACCGGCTCGGGATCTGGGGCGAGTCGAACGGCGGACTGCTCGTGGGCGCCGCCCTGACCCAGCGCCCCGAGCTGTTCGCCGCCGCCGTCTGCTCCGCCCCGCTCCTCGACATGGTCCGCTACGAGCGTTCCGGTCTCGGCCCCGCCTGGCGGGGTGAGTACGGCTCGGTCGAGGACCCCGACCAGTTCCGCTCCCTGCTGGCCTACTCGCCCTATCACCGGGTCAGGAAGGGCGCGGACTACCCCGCCACGCTCTTCACCGCCTTCGGCGGGGACACCCGCGTCGACCCCGCGCACGCGCGGAAGATGTGCGCCGCGCTCCAGTGGGCCACCGGAGGCGACCGGCCGATCCTGCTCCGGCACGAGGGCGACGTGGGCCACGGGTCCCGTGCGGCGAGCCGGTCCACCGCGCTCGCGGCGGACATGCTCGCCTTCCTCGCGGCCCACACCGGGCTCCTCCATCAGGGGCGGTAGCGCACCATGCCGATGTCGCTGCCCGTCTCCGGCCACAACCAGCCGCGTTCGAGAGAGATCCTGATCGCCTCCACGCGGGTGCGGGCGCCGACCTTCGGCAGGATGCGGCACAGGTAGTTGCGTACCGTTCCCGGCGACAGGAACAGCCGGTCGGCGATCTCCGTCACCGTGGACCCTTCGGCGGCGACCTGGAGGACGTCGAGCTCCCGTGAGGTGAGCGGGTTCTCCGGGGCGTGGAGAGCGGCGAGGGCCAGTTCGGGGTCGATCACCCGCTCCCCGCGCGACACCCTGCGTACGCAGTCGACGAGCTGCTGGGCCGACGCGTCCTTGACCATGAAGCCGCGGGCCTGCGCCCCCAGCGCCCGCCGCAGTGCCGCCGGGGTGCCGAGCCCGGTGAGGATCACCGTCTTGCAGTCAGGCACCCGTTCGTACAGCTCGGCCGCGGCCGTCAGGCCGTCGATCCCGGGAAGGCAGATGTCGAGGAGCGCGACGTCCGGCCGTCGCTCCTGGGCGAGTGCGACGATCTCGGTGCCCTGGCCGGTCTCCGCGACCACCTCCAGATCGTCCTCCGTGGAGAGCAGCGCCACGAGGGCCGATCTGACGAGGTGCATGTTCTCGGCTAGCAGTAGACGGATCAAGCCCGTTCTCCTTATGCGCCTTCGCAAGGCTCGGTTGCACGTGAATTCTCTCCCCCCGATCCGCACAGCTTGTCGTCCCCCCAGCGGCCGTGCCTACTCCGTTCGGAAATATATCGTTATCATCCGCCGCGACATCGAAATAGCGTGATCTAGCGGGATTCTCTCTCCAGTCACACCTGACTCGGCGGACCGGATTTCCCCATCGATTTACGGTCGGATTTACGGGCGGATTCAATCGCCGGCCGACCGGACGGCTCATGCCGCCTCGACGTCGTACGGCACCTCGATCACACGCACTCGACAGCCGTCCGAGCTGCGCATACTCAGGCTCTCCCGCGCCCGTTCGATCGCGTCGGGGGGCTACGTGGTCGGCGACGGCGAGCGAGGAAGCGCGGACCGGGGGCGGTCCCACCGCGATGCCCCACCGAGCCGATATCGATTTCCCGGAGCAGAGAATTCGGACAGTCAGCATTCGATCCCGCAAATCCCTGAAAGCCGGACCAATCATCATTGATCACAGTATTTCAAGTGCAAATATGGGACTCCAACCAGAAGGGTATCGGTACGGAATACCCGTCGCGATCACTCCGGGATCGCGCGATTCGACGGTTCACGACGATCGCCGTCCCGGCCCCCCATCGATCCACCCGCCAGAATCGGTCGGTTTATGGATAGGTGTGCTGATACACGGCGAAGTGTGCAGACACGTACCGGAACACGGCGGAGCGTGTCGCGATGTTTCGTAGCGTGTCGTGATGCGCCAGACCGGGTGCGATGTGTTCGCCCGCCACGGTGGAGACCGCTCCTCCATCGCGATCACGCCCCGATGCCGTCGATCTCTGGCGGCCCGGCCGACGATCTCGCTATCATGACGCGGCATCCAGATCTTGACAACGACAGAGGAACTCGTGTCAGGAAAGAAGCCGAAGAAGCGGAAACGCTCAGGAAAGAAGCCTCCCGCCGGACGCACCCCCTGGTGGAGGAAGAAGGCGCTGGCGATCGGAGCGGCGGCTCTGGCGGCCATCGGCGCCGCGATCACAGGCGTGATCCAGAACGTGGCGGAAACCGCGGCCAACAAGGCCCTGGGGCTCGACGAGACAGCGGCGGCGACGCCTTCCCCCACCGACACGCCCGTCCCCACCCCCACGGGAAAGCCCATCACCGTCACCAAGGTCACGCCGATACACCGCAGTAACGACGCCACCTGGATTTCGGGCGCGGTGGTCGACGCCACGACCGTGGCCCGGATCAACGGTGAGATGAAGGCATTCGGCGGGTACGTGGCCGACGAACGCGCGGACGCTGTGATGCGGGCCGCCGGCGCGGTCGAGGCGACCTCCTCGACGGTCGAGTTGGAACTGACGGGCAACCATCCGAAACCCGTGCGGATCACCAACGTGCGCACCGTCTCGCAGTGCGACGAGCCGCTGAAGGGCACCGTGTTCTTCTCGGGGCCGCAGGGAACGTCCGACACGGTCCGCATCGGATTCGATCTGGACGAGACGTCGCCGATCGCCCACTATGCCAAGCCTGACCCCAACGACGGCCCGCCCATGCTGTACGGGGACTACTTCGCCGACCACAAGTACACCCTGGAGCAGGGCGAGCAGACGACGTTCCGCCTGGCCGCCCGTACGTCCAAGAAGTACTGCGAATATCGCTTCAGGTTCGAACTCATCGTCGACGGCAAGCCGGCGGAGCAGATCGTCCCCGAAGACGGGCCGCCGTTCAAGGTGACGGCCGAGGTACGAAAGGGCGAGTACGCGCTCGCACTCCTGGACTGCTCGGCCTATCGGAGCCGCTATGTCAGCAAGATCTTCTATTCGGGTCCGACCACGTCACCCGACTTTCCGGCCTGGATTCCCATGAGCAAAGCCCAGTCGGTGTGCGGGTGAACGTCTGCCTCCCGCGAGCCGTTTCCCGCCCGGCCGGACGTCGTGACCCGCGCTCGGGAATCGAGGCGTCCGGTCGTGCACAGGTGCGGTCCTCCCCCGAACGACCGCGCCACATGAACCGGCCGCGGCGGGAGGTCGCGCCGAGAGATCGCACCGTGCCGTTTCGCCGCCTGCTCGCAGTCGCCGCCGTGGCCGGTGTCGCCGCCCTGCTGCTGAGCGGTTGCCAGAACAGCGGACCCGGCCCCGCGCCATCCGCTCGGCCGGAACGATCAGAACGATCCGGCCGGCCCGAACGAGATGCCCGTCCGGGAGTCACGGCCGAGGTCGTGACGACCAAGAAGCTCTACGTCGATCTCGACCTGAAACAGAGACTCCAGTACGTCAAGGTGAGCGGAATCGGCGATCCGGCCCTTTCCCAGAAGATCAATGAAAGGCTGCGCGGCGCCGCGGAGGAGATCCTCGACGATTTCCAGGACGACCTCAAGGACCTTCCCATGGGCGAGGTGAGAGAGGGGTCGACCCTGAGCTCGACGGCGACGGTAGGGTTGCGCGGCCCGCGGGTCGTCTCTGCTTATTACCGCTTCTCCACCGATGCCCCGGAACTGGGTCGTGTCCCTTTCATGACCCGCACATCGCTGGTCATCGACCTCGCGACGGGCCGCGAACTGACCGTCCGGGATCTGCTGGCGCCTCGGGTCCGCACGGCGGAAGGAACGACAGACTTCGCGCGGGTGCTCACCAGGTCCGGGCCGGGTGGAAGGCTCTGCGAGGAGAGTCCTCCGGACACCCGGCCACTTCAGCCCAAGGACATCTTCTCCGGCAAGCCCGAAGAGCACGTGGTGGACGTCTTCCCCACGGCCGAGGGCGTCACCTTCACCCTCGCGCTGTGGAAGCTCGGCTATCCGATGTCCTGCAACGGCCAGGCGATCACCGTGCCGTACACGAACCTGGCCGGGTTGCTCGCCCCCGCTCTGGGCCCTTCACCGCATCAAGGCGGGTGACCGTCCTCGCCGGGCTACTCGTGCCCGCCGTCAGCCCCTGAACCGCGTCGAGCATATGATCGCGCCGCGCGTGACCTACTCGCCGCCCGTGACCTACTCGCCGGTCGCGCCGTCGACGCGCTCGCGCAGCAGGTCGGCGTGGCCGTTGTGCCGGGCGTACTCCTCGATCATGTGGACGAGGATCCACCGGTGGGAGCAGTCCTGACCGTGGCGCTGGCTCTTGCCCACAGCGTCCAGCGGGACTCCGGCCGACAGCTCGCGGGCGTGCTCGATCTCGGCCTGCCAGACCGCGAAGGCCTCCTCGGCCGAGGCGGTGTCCACCTCGTCGAAGTCCGCGTCCGGGTTGACGTCCTTGCCCCACAGGCGGGGGGCGCCCTCGCCGTTGAGGACGTTCCTGAACCAGACCTGCTCCACATGGGCCATGTGGCGGACCAGGCCGAGCAGGGACATGGTCGACGGCGGCGTCGAGCGCTCCCGGAGCTGCTCCTCCGACAGACCGGCGCACTTCACGGCGAGGGTCCCGCGATGCCATTCGAGCCAGTTGTTCAACATGGCCCGCTCATCGCCGATGAAAGGGGGAGGAACGCGGTTGTCAGTCATGCCTCGCAACGTAGCGCCATACCGGCCTGACAACGAACCGAATTGCGGCACCGCACCTGCACCGCACCCGCACCCGCACCGCACCCGCACGGCACCTGCACCGCATCCGCACGGCACCCGCACCGCGCCGGAACCTGCCCGGCGGTCCGGCTCGAACGAACCCCTGCTCAAGCGATGCCCGGCCTGATCTGCGCCGACCTCGTTTGCGCGGCGCGCTGTCCCCGTCTGTCGGCAGGCCGCCGCCCGACTCCACTCCCGGCGGCCCGACGCGCCGAGCGCCGGGCGGAGGGTGACCTGCGGGTCGATCAGAAGCCGATGGCCTCGCGGACGAGCACGACGGTGCCCCGTTCGGGCATGGCCTCCCGCTCCAAGATGAGGATCTTGCCGATGAACGAGGTCTGCCCGTACAGGTCATGCAGCCGGCGCCATTCCCTTGGCAGGCTGTAGGCGCGGATGCGGCGCAGGCCCGTCTCCTCGTCGGGCACCACCTTCTGCGCGCCGACCACCCAGACCGCCTGGCGGGCGCCCGAGGCGTACGGCGCGATCTGGCTGCCGCTGGCGGAGGCGACGAGCATGCGACCGTCCTCGGTGACGGCGTGCACGCTGCCGACGACCACCTCGGGAGTCGCCCCCAGCCGGATCCTGGCCTGCACGTCGTCACCCAGGTCACCGGACCGGGCCCGCACGGACTGGTACTCACCGGACTCGTCGATGTCCTCGGCGATGCCGGAGAGCCGAAGCGTCTCGCTCGAGGCGGTGAACACCTCCCGGTCCCGTGGTACCAGGTCGGCGACCAGCTTGCGCGCCTCGGCGGCGGTGTCCACCAGGTGTACGGCATAGCCGTGGTCGCGCAGAGCGGCGGCGGCGCGGCCGAGCCGATCCTCGCCCGCCGGGTCCGCGAACGCCTCGTCGATGGTGGGGGCTTGTACCGTCATAACGGTTCCTTTCAGGAACTAACCGGATGTGTGGTAACTGGCCTCATTCTCAGGAACCATGGACGTGGAGCGGAAGACGGCACCTTTTCCTGCCTCGGTTACCTGGAGAGAACCTTGACCGCAGACACCCACCCGTCCATCGGCGATCGGACCCACGAGCTCATGGCGGCCCGCGACGACGCCACATGCCGCGTACGGGAAATCCTGGACCGGGTCGGCGACAAGTGGTCGCTGGCCGTCGTCGCCGAACTCGGCAAGGAAGGGCGGCGCTTCACGGAGCTCAAGCGCGCGGTTCCGGGCATCAGCCAGCGCATGCTGACCGCGACGCTGCGCGGCCTGGAACGCGACGGCCTGGTCCTGCGCACCGTGCATCCGGTCGTGCCGCCCAGGGTCGACTACGCGCTCACCTCGCTGGGGCGGACGTTGCTCACCACGGTGTGGGCGCTCATGGACTGGGCGCTGGAGCACATCGACGACATCGATCGGGCCCGCAGCGAATACGACGCCCGATAGAAGGTCCTGAAGACCGCCCCGAAGACGGCCGTAGGCAACAACTCCCCCGATGCCGACATCCCGGGCACCATGCACGAGAACCTGCTCACCGCCCTGCTCGGCCCGCCCCGCGCCGGGACCATCGCGTACGGTTCCACGCTGGCCCGATCCGGTGGTCGCCCTGGACATACGGCGGGCGAGGTCACCTGGCCGCGGATTAATCGATGGATTCGCCCTTTTCCCCTCTCGTACAGTCACCGGGGCACAACGTCGTCACAGGGGGCACAACATGCGAGTCCACTACCCTCGCACCCCGCATCTGCCCTGGTCGCCAGGAGCGACGACGGACGACGTGCGCGCCGGCGGCCTGTCCGGGCTCGTGGGACGCGAGGTCGTCGTCACCGAGAAGCTCGACGGCGAGAACACGACCATGTATTCGGACGGGCTGCACGCCCGTTCCCTCGACTCGGCGCACCATCCGTCCCGCGCGTGGATCAAGGGCCTGCACGGCAGGATCGCCCGGCACATCCCGCCGGCCTGGCGGGTGTGCGGGGAGAACCTCTACGCCCGGCACTCGCTCGCGTACCACGATCTGGAGAGCTGGTTCTACGCCTTCTCGGTGTGGGACGGCGACCGCTGCCTGGACTGGGACGAGACCGTGCGCTTCAGCCGGCGGCTGGGAGTCCCGGTCCCCGCGGTGCTGTGGCGCGGTGTCTGCGACGAGCGCGCGTTGCGGGCCCTGCGCCTGGACACGGCGCGGCACGAGGGATACGTGGTACGGACCGTCGAAGGGTTCCGGCGGGAGGAGTTCGCCCATCGCGTGGCGAAATGGGTGCGTTCCGCGCATGTAACGACCGACGAGCACTGGATGCTCGCGCCCGTCGTGCCGAACGGCCTGGGCCCCGCCGCCGCGCTGTGGGAGGTTCGTTCGGGGGCCGGTCCCGCCGTGCCGTCGCTCCTTGCCGCGCTGGGGACGGCGATCGACGAGCTCCGCCAGGCCACCGCGCCTTCCGTCGAGCCCGCCGTACCGGAGCGGGCTCTCATGGAGCGGGCCGAGGCGGCGGTCGCCGACGTCTCCGCACGGCTCGACGTGCTGGGACGGTCGGGGGACGCCCGGCTGGCGGGCGTGCTGGCGGCGCTGTTCGACGACGCACGGCGGCCCTGGCTGGCGGCCCGGCTGGTGGCGCCCCTCGGCATGGGGCTCGCGCGGCGGGTCGCCGATCTGGCCGGGCTGCACGCCCGCCTGCGCGATCCGTACCCCGAGGAAGCGCGCAGGACCGGGCTGGTACGGCTGGCCGGAGCCGCCGACCTGGGCGTCCTGCACGCGGTCGCCGCCGCCGCCCTGGCCGGGTGCCACGACGACGGATCCCTCGCCGCGCGAGAGCAGATCGCGTGGTCGGAGCTCCACGCCGAGGACGCGGGGCTGCTCGGCGAGGCGCCGCTGCGCCCGCTGCGCGAGGGACTGCGCGCGGCGCTCGGCGGATGCGGCCCGTACGCGGCGGACCGATGCTGGGCCGAGGCCCGGGAAGCCTACGCACTCGGCCGGATCTCCTCACCGGAGGAGGCCGTGGCGGCGACCTGGCGGTGGCGATCGGGCGCGTTTCCCCGGCTCGTCATCATGGTCGGGCCGTCGGGCACGGGGAAGAGCACCTTCGCCAGGAACCTCGTCACCACAGGCACCACAGGCACCACAGGCAACGCCGGCACCGATGGAGGCGTCCGCCCGGCCACCCGCGCCGACGCCGTCGTCTCGCTCGACGACCTCCGTGCGGCCCGTGGATCCCGGTCCGACCAGCGGGCCAATCCCGCGATCCTCCGCGAGGGCCTGCACCTGCTCGACGAGCTGCTGGCCGGCGGCGGGACAATCGTCTGGGACGCCACGGCACTGAACCGGCGACAACGCTCGCTGGTGCACGCGGTGGCCCGCCGTCGCGACGCGCTGACGACGCACGTCGTCATGCTGGTGCCCGACGGCGAGCTGGCGCTGCGCAACAGCGGCCGCGCGAACCCGGTACCACCGGAGGTGCTCTCGGCCCAGCTCCGGCGCTTCGCCCCGCCCTTCCCGTGGGAAGCGCACCGCACCTGGTACGCCGGGCCGGACGGACGGGTCCACGACACCGCCGGAGCCCTCGACAGTACGGACTGAGCCCATGCGAACAAGCGAAGAGATCTATCACCGGGTCCGCTGGGATCCGCGCTTCGATCCGGCGCGCTTCGTGCTGGGGATCAACGTGCGGGCGGCCGCTCCCACGCGAGTGCCGCTGCCCGCGTTCGTGCCCGGAGGCGACATCCCCTGGCACCGGATCATGTTCGTCGAGGCGGACGGCGAGGTGGTCTGGGATCGGGCCTCCGGCCTCGACCTCCTCGACTCGTCCCAGGCGGGCCGGGTACGGGAACCGCGCAGGTTGCGGGAGCCGTCCTTCACCGCGTGCGTGCCGTACGTGTGGGACCCGCTCACCGGTTGGAGTCCGGCCCCGGCCGTACAGGCGGGGATGCCCCACATGCCGGGCGCGTCCGGGGCGCGCCTGCGTGTGCTGACCTGGAACACCCTGTGGGATCGCTACGACAGCGACCTGATCGACACCGCCGGGCGCAGGCCGCTGCTGCTGGAGGCGCTGGAACGGGCCGACGCCGACGTCATCGCGTTGCAGGAGGTCGAGACCGGGCTGCTCGACATGCTGCTGCGGGCGCCGTGGGTTCGCTCCGCGTACACGCTGGGCTCCGATCCGCGCGGCGGGGACGTCGACGACAGCGGGCTCCTCCTGCTCAGCCGCCTGCCCGTGCGGGAGGCGGGCCGGCATGCCCTCGGCCCGCACAAGGCCATCGTCGCCGTCGCGGTGGAGTCCGCGGCGGGGCCGATCGTGGTAGCCGGCACGCATCTGACCAGCGACCATTCGGAGGACGGCCCGGCCCGGCGCGGGGCCGAGCTCGACCGGCTGGCCGAGGTGCTACGCGGCGTGGAGGGTGACGTCATCCTGCTCGGCGACCTCAACGACGGGGGAGGCGGGCCCGCCGACGTGCTCGGCCTGCGCGACGCCTGGACCGAGGTGCACGGGCTCGACGACCAGACGCCGACCTTCGATCCACGGGCCAATC
Source organism: Microtetraspora glauca (assembly GCA_001570385.1). Classification (GTDB taxonomy): domain Bacteria; phylum Actinomycetota; class Actinomycetes; order Streptosporangiales; family Streptosporangiaceae; genus Microtetraspora; species Microtetraspora glauca. The sequence continues at coordinate 19,697 of BBYL01000029.1, forward strand.
CGCTGGCGGCCGTCTCCTCGCTCTCCGGCCGCGCGTCCCGGCTCGACCGCGTACTGCTGCGCGGTCACGACCTGCGGGCCGGCGCGGCGGTTCTGCGGGGCGACTCCCCCGCGACGCCGGGCGGGCTGTTCGTGTCGGATCACTACGGCGTCGCCGTGGATATCGTCGCCGGCGAGAACGAGTACGGGCAGGGCACGCGGGCCGGAGTTCTCGACGCCCGGCCCACCGCGCGGACGGCGGTGGCGTGGATCCCGCCGGAGGAGCTCTGGCCCGCGATCCAGGAGATCCGCGAGGAACACGACCCCAAGGTCGGCAGGTGGCCTCCGCATGTCACGGTGATGTTCGGTTTTGTACCGGAATCCGATTTCGAGGAGGCGGCGCCTCTCGTGGCGGCCGCCGCGGCCGCGACCGCTCCGTTCACCGCACTGCTCGAAGGCGTGCGCGCCTTCCGTCACCGTGACGGCTCCACGGTCTGGCTGGACCCGGCCTCCGCCGGGCGTGAGCCGTGGGCGGAACTGCGCGACGCGCTGGAGCGTGCCTTCCCCCGCTGCCGGGGCCGCGCGGAGGGCTACACGCCGCACCTCACGCTCGGCAGGGCCCGCGATCCGGAGCGCCTCATCGACGAGTGCGCGGCACGACTCGGCGGCGGGCCGGTGCGTGTCGACGAACTGGTCCTGTTGTCCCGCCGAGGCGAGGAGCCGATGCGGCCCCGGGCGACCGTCGCCCTGGGAACCGGCGACGTGCGCTGGATCACTGACAACACGCGTGAACCCGGCCCACACAGCCCGGCCGGGCGCGCAGGCGGGACTCCCGGCGACGTGCCACGAGCGGCCGGTCGCGGCCCCGGCGGACAGGGGACGGTCGAGGACATCGGGGTCCCCGGGGGACCGGCGGCGCGTGACGTCGTGGAACGGCTGCGGGTCTCGCTGGCCGGAGGCGTGGTCCACGTCGCCGGATCGCGCCGGCTGGGGTGCGCGCTGCCCGGTGCGGACCTCGACCTGGTCGTGGCGCTGCCCGGTGAGCCCGATCTCACGGACGTCGAGGCGCGCGTGGCGGCGGCGCTGCCGGAGGCGACGGAGACGCGGCGCGTGGTCGGCGCCCGGGTCCCCGGGCTGCGGACGCGGGTCGGCGGTCTCGACGTCGGTCTGGACGTCGATCTGGTCGTCGTCCCGACCGCCGGGATGCCCCCGGCCGAGGCGGTGGCCCGCCGTACCGAGCTGGGAGAGGAAGCGGCGATCGCCCTGAGCGCGATCAGCGACGCCGACGCCGTCCTCGCCGCCGTCGGCGTGGACGCTGCCGCGTTCACCCGGCTGGCCCGTGAGGTGAAGGCATGGGCGAAGGCGCGCGGGCTGGACTCGGCTCCGTTCGGCGGCCTTCCTGGCCTGGCCTGGGCCGTCCTCGCGGCGCGAACGGTACGGGAGGCCGGGGATCTCCCGCCCGGCGACCTGCTCGGCCACTTCTTCGGCATGTGGGCGGCATGGGACTGGCGGCGGCCGGTCTGCCTGTGGCCGGAGGCCACCTCGGGCGCGGGGCAGGAGACACCGCCCCCGCCTGGCACGGCACCGGCCGGAGGGCAGGAAACGCCGCCGCGACCTGGTACGGCACCGCGCCGAGGGCGGGAGACACCACCGGATGACGGCTGGGGCGCGGCTGTACAGATCATGACTCCCACGGCCCCGGTCCGCCTGTGCAGCGAGCAGGTCGGCACCGGCTGGCGGGATCTTCTGACGCGGGAGCTCTACAACGCCTGGGAGACCACGGAGGCGGCGGCGGAGGCCGGCCGCGATCCCCTGGCGGAACTGCTGTCGCCGCCGCCGTTGCATCGGCGGCACGCCGCGTGGGCCGTCGTGACCGTACGGGCCGGGCGGGCGGAGGAGTTCGGCGTGACGCTGGGGCGGGTCCGGGGCCGAATGCGGGCGCTGCTCGCCTCTCTCGAACGCGCGGGAATCCAGGACGCGCATGCCTGGCCCCAGCCGTTCGACGCCGGGCAGGGACGGGCCCGGTTCGCCATCGGGCTCGGGCGCACCCCGCCCGACGCGGCCGGGCTCGCCGAGCTGACGGGGCCTTGGTCCGCCGGACTGCGCGGGGTCGGCGTGGAGTGGGCCGAGTGCGGCGCCGTGCCGACGCTCGGCGGCGCTTCTCGATGATCGAGGGCAGGTTCAAGGCCGCCCGGACGGCGGGTGGTGGGTGTGCCGTCAGCGGAGCAGTTCCACCGAGCGGGCGGCGGCATGGAGGAAGACTGGATCGCCGGTCCTCGTGTGCTGGCGGAGCGCCGCCTCGGTCAGCTTGATGGCGTGGGCGTCGCCGGTCTCGGCGGCCCTCCCGGCCAGCTCGCCCGGCGCCGGAGGGTCATCGGAGGGAAGCGGCTCGACCGTGCCCTGATACGCGAAGCCGCTGTACAGCGCGGCGGCCACCTGCCACAGGGCGTCGTACGTGGGCCGCCAGAGCTCCTTGGGCAGGTGGTCCAGCACCGACGACACCGCCACCGGCGCCGTCACCGCGTGGATGAAGTCGATCGGCGCGTGCCTGCCGTGCGTCAGGAACACCCCGGCGAACACCCGGGTCAGCTCGGTCAGGTCGGCGGCGACGTCCGTGGGCGGGCGCAGCGAGGAGACGACTCCGGCGAACTCCGGCAGGTCCCGCAGGTGCGCGAGGTGCGCCACGATCAGCTCGGTCGGCGCCAGTTCCAGGATCGGCAGTACGGCGACCGCCTGTTCCAGCGTCCGCACACCGCCGGTCAGCGGCCGCCCCGGCAGTTCGACGTATCCGGCCGCCCAGTACGCCAGCGCCTGGGCCAGCTCGGTGAACCTCGGCGGGGTCTCCTGCTCGGCCAGCGCCCGGACGGCGTGCGAGGCGCGGATCACGCCGTGCGTCGCGCCCGCGGCCAGGCCCGGGGTGAGCCGCGGCCACCATTCGGCCAGCACCGCACGCCACGGGGCCTCGGTCAGGCGCTCAGTGAAGTAGGCGGTCCAGTCGCCGACCCTGCGCCGGTCGCCGAGCGCGGCCCGCCAGTCGGTGACGCGGCCGCGAGCGTCGGGCCCGCCGTCGAGCCGGGGCAGGTAGCCCGAGACCCAGTCGGCGATCGTCTCCGCCGCGCCCAGCCGTACCAGGGCCTCGGCGACCATCGGGCCGTGGTTGGACAGGCCGCCGCGGTACTCGGGTCCGGTGGGCGCCAGCCGGACCAGTGCTTCGTCGAGGTGATCCATCGTTCTCCTTCTATATAGGGTTCAGACTATATAGTTCGGAGACGATACGCTGTCCATCGTGGAGACCGTGGACGCTGTGGAGACCGTGGACGTCGCGGTGCTTCGCGCGCTGGCCAATCCGGTGCGGCTCGGGATCGTGCGCAGGCTCGCGGTCGAGTCCGACATCTGCGCGTGCGACTTCACCAACGAGTTCTCCGTGAGCCAGCCGACGATCTCCGCGCACCTGAAGGTGCTGCGTGAGGCCGGACTGGTGCGTACGCGGCGCGAAGGCACCACCATCTGCTATTCGCTGGTTCCGGAAACACTGGCCGGACTCGTGGCCGACCTCCAGCAGCTGACCACACTCCAACCGACCTTCAGCGGCTGACCGCACTCCAACCGGCGCCCAGCAGCTGACCGCACTCCAACCGGCGCCCAGCGGTTGACCGCGCTCCGGCGACGGGCCGGGCTCCGGGAGCCTCAGGCGCCGCCCGGCCGGCGGGAGATGCTCTCGAGGTAGGCGGCGGCCACCCTCTTGGGGACGGCCATCCGCCACGCGTCGATGACAATCTCCCGCATCTCGGTCGCGTCGATCGCCGCCATCGTGAGCTGGACCCAGTTGTACCGCTCATCGGACGGGCGCGGCATGTGGAACTTCCCGGGCTCGGCCGCGACGAGCGCCGCGCGCTCTTCCTTGGGGAAGGCGAACCCCATCGTCGTCTCGTCGGGCGAGATCGCGAGATAGACGATCCTGCCGACCCGGAACTTGATCCGGTCCCGTATCAGATGCTCCGAGGTGCGCGGCAGGGCCAGCGCCATCCGACGCACGTCGTCGACTGTGATCATCTCTACCACCCTCTCTTGTTCGTACGGCTCAGCAGGACGCCTCCGGCCGGCGCGCCCGCCGGTCGGCGCGAGTACGTGAAGAGCGGGCGCGGCACGAGGGCCTCGCCACCCATCATGATCGAGCGCGGGCGCGGCGCGGGGAGCGGCTTCAACGCGGCGGCCTCCTCCTGGGACCGGGGGCCGCCGATCCCGTTCGGCGGCCGTGGCGACCGCCTGATCCCGCCGGCCTGGATGTTCTTCGAGATTCCGGGCAACTGACGACCGTCTTCCTGCGAACACACCTGTGTCAGGAAGCAACGCGGGCGCGAGCCGTACTCGGACGGTTCGACGGCCGCGCGTCGACGCGGGGGGCGGGACCATGCTCAAGAACTTCTGGTACGCGGTGGAGTTCGGCGACAAAGTCGGGCGCAGGCCGGCGAAGGTGACCTGCCTCGGCCAGGACTTCGTCCTGTACCGCACACGCAGGGGCGAGGTCGTCTGCCTGTCCGACCTGTGCGTGCACCGGGGCGGCGCGCTGTCGATGGGCACGGTGAAGGGCGACACCGTCGCGTGCCCCTACCACGGCTGGGAGTACGAGCCCGGCGGCGCCTGCGTGCGGATCCCCGCCAATCCGCCGGGACGCGGGATTCCCGGGAAGGCCCGGGTCGACTCCTATCCGACCGTCGAGAGGTACGGCATGGTGTGGGCGTTCCTCGGCGACCTGCCCGAGGAGGAGCGGCCGCCCATCCCGCACATCCCCGAGCACGGCGACCCGGCCTTCCACGCCGTCCACGTCGAGATGGAGTTCGCCGCCAACTACGAGCGGACACTGGAGAACGTCGTGGACTCCGCGCACATCCCGTTCGTGCACGGCACGACGTTCGGCGACCCCGACAGGCCGGAGATCCCCGACTACACGATCACCCTGGACGACTGGTCGGCGGTGGCGGACATCCGGCTCAGCTCGGCACCGCCCAGGGGGCTGTGGGGCGTCCTCGCGCGCCACCGGAGCAGGCCCGAACAGGTGACGGTCACCAACGGCTGGTACCTGCCGAACATGGTCAAGATCCACATCCGGCTCCCGTTCGGCGACATGATCCTCTACGACTTCAACATCCCGATCTCGCAGGACCGTACGCTGGTCAAGATCCTGGGCTTTCGCAACTTCCTCACCGGCCGCTGGGCGGACGGCAACGCGCGCGGACGGATCGAGCGGATCCTGCTCCAGGACCGGCCGGTGGTGGAGTCGCAGCGCCCCGAGTTGCTGCCGTTCGACCTGTCCGACGAGCTGCACCTGCGCAGCGACGCCCTCCAGGTCGCCTATCGCCGGCGGCGCGCTCAGCTCATCGAGCGCGGCTGGTGGGTCGACGGGGACGACGTCGTCACCGGCGACGGCCCGCGCCGCACCGCGACCGTCATCCCGTCTCCCGCGCGCCGCGACGACCCCGAGCTCGCCCGCGCCTGGGTGCACAAGGCGAGGGGTGGGAGCGGCGCGCCGGTCTCGGACGACGCCGCCACCTGATCGTCCGGCCGGGTCGAGCGCCGCCGCGAACCCGCCGGAACGCCTGTGCCGGCCAGACACCAAGTACCGGCCCGGCGCCCTGAACCGGCCCGGCGCCCTGAACCGGCCCGGCGCCCTGTACTGGCCGGGTCAGGAGGGGGCAGGGGCCGCGAGCATCGCGGCGGCCATGACGCGTAGCGACGCGGCCAGCCGCGCCGACTCCCCGCGCTCCAGCAACCTCAGGACCGGTTCACTCTGCAGGCTGCCCAGCAGAATGTGGGCCAGCAGCTCCGCGTCCAGTTCCGGTCGCCGCTCGGCGATCAGCGTGCTGGTGTGGCCGTGCCAGAACCGGTAGACGGGATGGTCGTCCGGTGACCCCTGGGCACAGTCCTCGACCTGGCCCGCCTGTGCCCCCTGCTCCCTCCACTCCGGCCTGGACGCGGTGGCGGCGTGACCGAGCGCGGCGAGCAGCCCCTTGTTGCGGCCGACGAGCTCGGCGACCGCGTCCAGGAAGGCCATGAGCCGTTCCTCCGGCGGAGCACCGGGGCCCAACGGCGGTGGTCCGTTCGTGACGGCCTCGTCCAACGCGTACGCGCGCTCCTGCATCAGCGCGACCATGAGCCCCAGCCGGCTGCCGAAACGGTGGAACACCGTGCCCTTGCCGACTCCGGCCGCGGCGGCGACCCGCTCCATGGAGACCTGCTCCGGCCGGTACTGAGCCAGCAGCTCCTCCGTCGCCCGCAGGATCGCCTGCCGGTTCCGTGCCGCGTCGGCGCGCTCGCGACGCCCCTCAGCCATAAGGACCTCTTCCACATAGACAAGTGGACCGTCGGTCAAGTACGCTCTCGCCCATCTTGACCGTCGGTCCAGTTTATTGCGAACTCTGGAGGACATCATGCGCCGAATCCGCTATCACGCCTACGGAGGCCCCGAGGTACTCGTCATGGAGGAGGCCGAGCCTCCCGTCCCCGGCCCCGGGCAGGTACGGATCCGCGCCGAGGCGATCGGCGCCAACTTCGTCGACGTGAAGTTCCGCCAGGGGCCCGACACCGGCGGCATCTATCGGCGGGAGCTGCCCGCCGTGCTCACCGGCGACGTGGTGGGCACGATCGACGCCGTCGGACCGGGCGTCGGCGCCGACCTCGTCGGGCGGCGGGTCGCCACGCTGGCCGAAGACGCCTTCGCCGATCAGGTCCTGGCCGACGCCGAGTGGCTCGCGCCCGTACCGGACGGGATCGACGACGCCACCGCCAGCATGCTGCCGATGGGCGCCCCGGTGGCACTGGGCGCCCTGCGCACCGCCCGGCTGTCTCCCGGCGAAACCGTGCTGGTCCACGCCGCCACGGGAGGCATCGGTCACCTGGCCGTGCAACTCGCCAAGATCGCCGGCGCCACGGTGATCGCCACCGCGGGCTCCCCCGCCAAGCTCGACTTCGCCCGCGCGCTCGGCGCGGACGCCGCCGTCGACTACTCCGCCGCGGACTGGCCCGAGCGGGTACGCGAGATCGCGCCGGGCGGTGTCGACGTCGTCCTGGACTCCGTCGGTGGCGGCGTCCTGAGGAGCAGCCTCGACCTCCTTGCCCCGTTCGGCCGGGCCGTCGTCTACGGGGCGGCGAGCGGCGAGGTCACCGACATCCCCGTGATGAGCCTGTTCGCGGTCAGGTCGGTGACGGGGTTCTCGCTGCTCGCCTGGCGCGCCGCCGCGCCCAAGCAGGCGCGCGAGGACATGGACGAGGCGGCACGCCACGCGGTGGAGGGGAGGCTGCGCGCCACGCTGCACGCCCGCCTGCCGCTGACCGAGGCGGCCGAGGCGCACCGGATCCTGGAGAGCCGCTCGCAGCTCGGCCGCGTCCTCCTCATCCCCTGACCACGGGACCGGCGGACATCCGCGTCCCCTGACCAAGGGACCCGCGGACATCCGTGCGAGCCGCGCCGGCTTCGCACGTCGGCGTGGCGACCCGATGGCCGCCACGCCGCGGACCGTACGGCAGGGGCGTGTCAGCCGGTGACGCAGGTCGTGGAGTTGAGCGAGAACGAGGTCGGCTTACCGGTATTGCCGGTGTGGGTGGCCTGGAAGCCGAACTCGGTCGAGCCGCCCGGCGGGATGCTCGCGTTGTAGGAGAGGTTCCTGGCGGTGACCTGGCCGCTGGAGGGTGACACCGTGGCGTTCCACGCGGAGGTGACACTCTGCCCGCCGGGCAGCGTGAACGACAGGCCCCACCCGTTGATCGCCGAACTTCCGGTGTTGGCGATGGTGACGGACGCGGTGAAGCCGGTGTTCCAGCTGTTCATCGTGTAGGTGACCCGGCACGGGCCGGACCCGGTCGGCGACGTCGAGGGGCTGGTCGAGGGTGACGGACTCGCCGAGGGGCTCGCCGAAGGGCTGGGTGACGCACTGGTGGTGTCCAGGCCGAGGAACCGGATGGCGGCCAGTTCCATGCCGCTGGTGGGCAGGCTGTGCCCCACGCCCTGGACGCTGATCGCCTCAACGGGGGCGTTCACCCCGCTGCTTCCGTACCGCGTACGCGTCCAGTTCGGCTGCGGCTGGTCGGTGAGGATCGGCGTCTGGCTGAGCCCGTGGACGTTGGTCCACTGCTTGATCTCCTCCTGGAGGTTGGGATAGCGCAGCGTCGAGTCCTCGGTGCCGTGCCAGACCTGCATACGCGGCCGGGCCCCGCTGTAGCCGGGGTACGCGGCCCGCACCAGGTCACCCCACTCCTGCGGGGTCTTGATCAGGTTGCCGTTGGCGCAGGTGCTGTTCCAGCTGGAGCCGTCGGTCGTGGCGAAGCAGCCGAACGGCACGCCCATGAACGCCGCCCCCGCCTTGAACACGTCGGGGTAGCCGCCCAGGAGGACGTTGGTCATCATCGCTCCGGAGGACGCCCCGGTGACGTAGACCCTGGACGTGTCGGTGGTGTAGCGCTGCTGGACGTACCTGACCATGGACACGATGCCCACCGGGTCGCTGCCGCCGTCGTGGCGCAGCGCCTGCGAGGAGGAGACGTCGAAGCAGGAACCACTCCTGGTCGCCGACGGATAGATCACGATGAAGCCGTACTGGTCCGCCAGCGAGGCGAACTGGGTGCCGGAGTAGAAGGCCGGGCCGGAGCCGGTGCAGTAGTGCACCGCGACCAGGATCGCCGGACGCGCGGGGAGGCGGTCCGGTACGTACAGGTGCATCCGCAGGTTGGTGGGGTTGGTGCCGAAGCCGGTCACTTCGGTGAGCGACGCCGAGGAGGCCGGTACGGCCATGACCAGGCCCGTGAGCATGAGCAGCACGGTCGCGATCACCGCGCCCAACGCCCGAGCTTTCACCCTCATCCGCTGTCCTTCCTGACTAGGGGGGTGCGTTCGCGTGGAGGAGTGCGCAGATATGAAACATTCCGGATGTTCATCCGAAATATTTCGCGACACAAGGCGCGTGGCCGAACCGTATTCAAGCCCATGACGCTGAGCTGGTACGCGAGGCGAATCCACGACTAGGGGGTCTGAAAGTTTCCATCGGCGGCGACCCGGGCGGCCGGGTTCCGCCCGACGCTCGCCACGCCGATGTCGACGGCGCCGGCCGGCCGGTCGTACGCGGTCCGACGCCGTGCTGCGCCCATGGCCGTGACCGTGCCCATCACCGTGACCATCACCGTGCCCGTGGCCGTGAGCCTGCGCGTGGGCGTGGGCGTGGGCGTGGCCGTGAGCCTGCGCGTGGGCGTGGGCGTGGCCGTGAGCCTGCGCGTGGGCGTGGGCGTGGCCGTGAGCCTGCGCGTGGGCGTGGGCGTGGCCAAGTGTGGATCTTCGGTCTATAGTCGGAACACATCCCTGATCTCGTCGATGGTCTGGGCGCGCCGCTGAAAGCGCCCGTCGCGATGAACATTCCTCTCCTCGCGGGAGCCTTCCGCGCCCTGTCATGAGCCCGGTCGTCAGCGGTCCCGCGATACGCGTCAGTACCCGCGAAGATCTGCGAACCCAGCGCCGCCGGCGCCCCCAGCGCTGCCTCGGCCATCTGTGCGTCGCGCCGTTGTGGCCCATGCACGGAGCCAACCTCGGAACGCTGCTCCGCACGTGCGACGCCGCCGGGGCCTGTCTGGCCGTACCCCGGTTGCCGTGGGTGCCCGAGGCGCTCGATCGCGGGAACACGCTTCGCCGTCCGGCCTGCGTGCACTGGGTACGCGGGCCGCTGAGGTGGCTCGACCAGCAGAGGGCGGCCGGTACCCGGGTTCTGGGCGTGGAACTCGCCGAGAACGCGGTACGGCTGGCCGACCTGCCGATGGCCCGCCGTCCGACCGTCGCGGTCCTCGGCCACGAGCGCGACGGCATCCCGCCCGAAGCGCTCGACCTCCTCGACGCCGTCGTGGAGATCCCGATGATCGGCACCGGAGCCAGCCTCAACGTCGCGGTCGCGGGATCGCTGGTCCTCTACAAGCTCGCCGGCTTCGCCTGATCCCCTACTCCCCCGGGGTCACGTCCAGTCCGGACTCGGCGATGCGCTGCCGGAAGGGCTTGCGCCGCAGCGCCAGCACGGTCTGCGTCAGCAGGTCGGCGAGGGGCATCGGCAACTCGGCGTCCAGCCCCCTGGCGGCGGCCTCGGTCGCCGCCCACTCCGCCTCGATCACCGGCAGCGACTCGCGGGCCCTGGGGGTGAGGTGCACGATCCGCTGCCGGGCGTCCGCACCGGGTTCGACGGCCACCAGGCCGGAGCGGGTCATCTGCGCCACGGTCTGACTGGCGGCCGAGTGTGTGACCCCGACCTTCCCGGCCAGCTCGCGGATCGACGCCGGGCCGTCCGCCACCAGCGCCCGCACGTACGGCGAGAAGCGGGGCCGGTAGCCGGGCAGGCCCAGCTCGTCGTACACCTTGGCCACGTCGCCGTCGAGCAGTTCCAGTACGTGACGCAGCAACGTCCCGACGGCCGCGCGCTCCGGCATGCTCTCCATGGCCGCTAATGTAACAGCCCTGTCATAATTTTGCGGAAGGAGATCGCATGAGCATCTATCCCCAGATCGAGCCGTACGACAGCGGCATGCTCGACGTGGGCGACGGTCACCTCGTCCACTGGGAGACCTGCGGCGATCCCGATGGGAAGCCCGCCGTCGTGCTGCACGGCGGGCCCGGGTCCGGGTGCACCCCGGGGTGGCGGCGCTACTTCGATCCGCAGGCGTACCGGATCGTGCTGTTCGACCAGCGCGGCTGCGGGCGCAGCACGCCGCGCGCCGACGCCCCGGACACCGACCTGTCCGCCAACACGACCGCGCATCTGCTGGCCGACGTCGAACGGCTGCGCGCGCACCTGGCGATCGACCGCTGGCTGGTCTTCGGCGGCTCGTGGGGCTCGACGCTCGGGCTGGCGTACGCCGAGACGCACCCCGAACGTGTCTCGGAGATGATCCTGTTCAGCGTCGTCACGACCTCACGCCGGGAGGTCGAGTGGGTGACCCGCGACATGGGCCGGGTCTTCCCCGAGGAGTGGGCACGCTTCCGTGACGGCGTCCCGGAGGGCGAGCGTGACGGCGACCTCGCCGGGGCGTACAGCAGGCTGCTGCACGACCCCGACCCCGCCGTACGCGAGAAGGCGGCCAGGGACTGGTGCGCGTGGGAGGACACCCACGTCGCCACCGTGAGAGATCACCGGCCCGACCCGCGCTATGAGGACCCGTCGTTCCGGATGACCTTCGCCCGGCTGGTCACGCATTACTGGTCGAACACCGCGTGGCTGGAGGAGGGCGCCCTCCTCCGGGACGCGGACCGGCTGGCCGGCATCCCGGGGGTCCTGGTCCACGGCCGCCGCGACATCAGCGGACCGCCCGACATCGCCTGGCAACTCGCCCGCGCCTGGCCCGACGCGACGCTCGTCCTCGTGGACGACGCGGCGCACGGCGCCGGCCACTCCGGTGTCAGGGACGCTCTCATCGCCGCGACCGACCGCTTCGCCGCACTCGCGCCGTGACCGGACACTCCGTAGTGACCGGAGACGACCCGTCCGGGCCGTGCTCCTGACGAGCGGTCTTGGCCGGACACACCGTAATGACCGGCGTGCGCGTGTCGAGGTGTGCGGCGGGCCGCTGGAGTCGACGACGTCGGGCCGTCCCCGCGTCTACTGCTCCCACGCCTGCCGGCAACGCGCCTACCGCAGGCGCGGGCCGGACTGACGATCCGCTCCCCCCGCGCCGGCGGGCCTCAGCGGGTGAGCTCCCTGATCGGCTCGACATGCGGGTCGCCGGCGTCGGCGTGGTAGTCACCGGCGGCCGTCCCGTCGCGCCCGTTGGGCAGTCCGGCCGCACGCAGCAGGATGGTGACGGCCACGCTGACGACCGCGTTCAACGCGCAGGCGGTGAGCGCGATGTAGCCCAGGCGCCCGTCGCCCAGCAACGGGATCTCGGCCAGCGAGCCGCCGAAGTGCTTCCCTGTCCGCGGGCTGACGATGTCGTACGCCGTGAGAGTGCCGTAGACCATGCCCGCGGCCCAGCCGGCCAGCAGCGCCGCCGGGTGGAACCAGCGGGTGTACAGCCCGAAGACGATCGCGGGGAAGGTCTGCAGGATCCAGATCCCGCCGAGGAGCTGGAAGTCCAGCGCGAACCTCCTGTCGAGGAACAGGACGAAGGCGAGCGCGCCGAACTTGACGAGGAACGACGCGGCCTTGGAGACCCGTACCTCCTGGCGGGCGGTCGCGTCCGGGTTGACCAGCTCGCGGTAGATGTTGCGGCTCACCAGGTTCGCGGCGGCGATCGACATGATCGCGGCGGGCACGAGGGCGCTGATGGCGATGGTGGCCATCGCGACGCCGCCGAACCAGCTCGGGAACTGGGTCGCGAACAGCTCCGGCACCACCAGTTGGGGGTTGGGCAGGCCGTCCAGCCCCGTGGGCCGGACACGCGCCGCCACCGCGAAGAACCCGAGCAGCGCGAACAGCCCGAGGACCAGCGTGAAGACGGGCAGCAGGGCCGCGTTGCGGCGCATGACGTCGCGGCTCCGCGTGGCCAGCGCCGCGGTGACCGTGTGCGGGTAGACCACCAGCGCCATCGCCGACCCGAGGGCCAGCGTGGCGTACGCCCAGAAACCGGTCTCGCCGGGAACGAAGACACCGGTGGCCTGACCGGTCTGCGGATCGACCGCCGCCATCTTCTCGCCGGCCGAGGTGAAGATCGCCTCGAATCCGCCGAGCTTGTGGGGCAGATAGGCGAACGCCACGAAGACCACCAGGCACAGCAGCACGCCCTTGAGCACCGCGATGAGCGCGGGCGCCCGCAGGCCGCTGAAGTACGTGAAGGCGGCCAGCACGGTGAAGGAGGCGGCGAGCGGCAGGTCGTTGACGAAGGCGTTGCTGCTTCCGAGGCCGATGACCTCGAACACCGCCTGGATGCCCACGAGCTGCAACGCGATGTAGGGCAGGGTGGCCATGAGTCCGGTCACGGCCACCGCCAGCGCGAGGCTCCTGCTCTGGTAGCGCCCGCGTACGAAGTCCGCGGGCGTGACGTAGCCGCGGCGGTGGGCCACCGACCACAGACGCGGCATCACGATGAAGATCAGCGGATACGTGAGGATGGTGTAGGGCACGGCGAAGAACCCACTCACCGCGCCCGTCGAGAACATCGCCGCAGGTATGGCGATGAACGTGTACGCGGTGTAGATGGTGCCGCCCAGGAGGAACCAGGACGACAGGGTGCCGAAGCCCCGGTCCCCCAACCCCCACTCGTCCAGCGTGTGCATCGGTCCCGCCGTGTGCCGTCCCCGGCGCCCCTGTACGGCGGTGAATCCCATGACGGTCACCACCAAGAAGAAGGTCACCAGGATCGTCAGTGCGGTCCAGTCAACGGTGTCCAGATTCATCGGAACCTCTCGCGGTGCTCGCCGTGGTCCCCGAATCCGTACTCCCCGAAATCGCCGCGACCGCCGCGACCGGCGTACCCGCCGTATCCGCGGTCCTCGGGGTTCTGACTCCGCCCGCTGGACGTGCCGTATCCGCCATACCTTCGGTCCTCGTCGGGCCCGCCGTACGCGCCGGGCGTGTGGTCCGGCGAGCGACCCGTACGGGTCATGAGGAGATAGGCGCACCAGGTCATGCCGGAGGACAGGAACACCCACAGCAGCTGATACCAGTAGAAATACGGGAAACCGAGCAACCACGGGCCCGTTCGCGCGTATCCACCGACCCACAGCAGGGCAGGGAAGGGTGCCGCCAGCAGCGCCGTGGCGCCCAGGCGAGCCCAGGGGCCCGGACTGCGCGGCCGGGGTGTCCGGACATGCGGTAACGGTGGGTCTGTCACGTCGTTCTCCTCGGTGTTCCATCCGCGGTTTCGTCCACGGTCCGTGCGCTCCTTCTGTGGACCGGTGGGCCGGTGGGCCGGTCAGGCCTGGCGGTAGGGCAGGCGGTCTGGCGGTCTGGCGGTAGGGATCGCCGGTAGGGATCCGCGGTAGGGGACGACGCGTCCCCCGCACGGCCGGTCTGACAGACGGTGGCGCCCGACCGGCCGCCGGTGGGACGGCCGGTCGGACGGTGGCCGGTCAATCGGTCGCGGGAGACGCGTCGATGGGTGGGGTGTGTGGATGGGCTGTCAGCGGACCCTGTGGGTGTGGGTGCGGACGGCCGTGGGTTGTGGGTTGTGGGTGTCGGTGGGCCGTGTGGATGGGCCTTCTCAGTGGTCCATGTGGATCGGCCTTCTCGGTGGGCCGTGTGGATCGGCCTTCTCGGTGGGCCGTGTGGATGGACCGTGTGGATGGCTGTCAGTGCGGTCTCGTGCGTCTCGTACGATTTCGCGTGGTTTCGTGTGCCGGCGGATCTCTCAGCAGCACCTGGCGCCGGGGTCGGCGTCCCGCCGGTCGATGCGCATCCGCTCGTACTCCCGCCTGGAGAGCAGTGGCATGTGCGGGTGGGCGCGGTGCCAGTCGAGGTACCGGTCGTACTCGGTCACCCCGGTGATCTCGCGGACGTACCACCGCGCGAAGCGCAGCAGGGATCGCGGGGTCACGGCGTCTCCGCCTCCCTGGCGCCCGCGTCCGCGCCGTCCCCTCCCGTACCGGCGGAGCCCGCGTGACCAGAGCCCGCGTGACCAGTGCCCGCATGACCAGCGCCCGCATGACCGACGCCCGTCTCCGATCCACCGGCGACCGATCCACCGGCGGCCGTGGCGCCGACTCCGGCGTACGCGAGCTCGCGGCGCTCGGCGGCGGAGGAGAACAGTCCGGACGGCGCGACGATGGTGGACTCGACGTATGGCGCCTCGGCGATCGGCAGCGGCTCACGGGCGCGTACCGCCCGCCAGCAGACGACCGCGGCGTTGCCGATGACCAGGAGGACGAGCGCCGCGAACATCGCCGCGAGCACGCCGTCGACGGTGGAGTTCACGACGACGGTGTGCATCTGGTCGAGGTTCTTCGCCGGGGCGAGCACCTTGCCCGCAGCCAGCGCGTCGGCGTACTTCTCCCGCTGGGCGAAGAAGCCGATCTTGGGGTCGTCGTGGAAGACCTTCTGCCAGCTCGCGGTCATCGTCACCGCGACGATCCACAGCAGCGGCATGCCGGGGACCCACGCCCACCTGAGCTTGCCCGACTTGACCAGGATCGTGGTGGCCAGGGTCAGCGCGACCGCGATCAGGAGCTGGTTGGAGAGGCCGAACAGCGGGTAGAGCTGGTTGATGCCGCCCAGCGGGTTGGTGACGCCGGTGTAGAGGAAGTAGCCCCAGGCGAGCACGACCAGCGCGCTGGTGCCCCACAGGCCGGGCTTCCAGCTCACCCGCCCGATCGGCTTCCACAGGTTGCCAAGGGAGTCCTGCAGCATGAAGCGGGCGACACGGGTGCCGGCGTCCACGGTGGTCAGGATGAACAGCGCCTCGAACATGATCGCGAAGTGGTACCAGAACGCCTTGAACCCCGCCCCGCCGAAGATGCCGGACAGGATCTCCGAGATTCCTACGGCGAGGGTGGGGGCGCCGCCGGTGCGGGCGATCACGGTCTGCTCCTGGACCGCCGCCGCGGCGGCGCGCAGGTTGTCCGGGGTGATGACGAATCCCAGCTTCGTGACGGCGGCCGCCGCGCTCTCGGGAGTGGTGCCGAGCAGGGCGACGGGCGCGTTCATCGCGTAGTAGAGGCCGGGTTCGAGCGCGGACGCGGCGATCAGCGCCATGATGGCGACGAACGACTCCATGAGCATCGCGCCGTAGCCGATCAGCCGGACCTGCGACTCCTTCTGGAGCATCTTCGGCGTGGTGCCGGAGGCGATGAGCGAGTGGAAGCCCGACATCGCGCCGCAGGTGATGGTGATGAACAGGAACGGGAACAGCGACCCGGCGAAGACCGGCCCGGTGCCGCTGAGCGCGAACTTGGTGATCGCCTCGTTCTGCAGGTGCGGCGCAGCGACGACCACGCCGACGGCGAGCAGTCCGATCGTGCCGACCTTCATGAACGTCGACAGGTAGTCGCGCGGCGTCAGCAGCATCCACACCGGCAGCACCGAGGCGAAGAAGCCGTAGACCACCAGGCAGATGACGAGGGTCTGGGGGCTCAGCGTGAAGGCGTCGGCCCAGGCCGAGTTCTGGACCCAGTTGCCGCCCGCGATGGCCAGCAGCAGCAGCACCACGCCGATGACGCTGGCCTCCATGACCTTACCCGGCCGGAGCATGCGCAGGTAGACGCCCATGAAGAGGGCGATGGGCATGGTCATCGCGATGGAGAAGGTGCCCCATGGCGAGTGCGCGAGCGCGTTCACCACGACGAGCGCGAGCACCGCGAGCAGGATGATCATGATGGCGAACACCGCGACCAACGCGGCGGTCCCGCCCACCGGGCCGATCTCCTCGCGCACCATCTGGCCGAGGCTCTTGCCGTCGCGGCGCATCGAGAAGAACAGGGTGACCATGTCCTGGACCGCCCCGGCGAAGATCACCCCGACGATGATCCAGATCGTGCCCGGCAGGTAGCCCATCTGCGCGGCGAGGACCGGGCCGACCAGGGGGCCGGCGCCGGCGATCGCGGCGAAGTGGTGGCCGAAAAGTACGCGCCGGTCGGTCGGATGGAAGTCGACGCCGTTGTCGAGCCGTTCGGACGGGGTCGCCCTGCGATCGTCGACACCGAGCACCCTGCGGGCGATGAAACGGGAGTAGAAGCGGTAGGCGATCGCGTAGGAGCCGAGCGCGGCGGCCACCAGCCAGATCGCCGAGATCTTCTCACCACGGGACAGGGCGAGAACACCCCAGGCCACCGCGCCCACCGCCGCGACCGCGCCCCATACGAGGAGCGATTTGGGAGTGACTCTGGCGCCACCCGAGCCGATTTTGGACATGGATGATCCTCCTGAAAACAAGCAGGACAAAACACGCGTGATTGCCGGGAAAGATCAGCTCAGGGTCCGAGGAAGGGACCGAGCCGCATTATCCGCGACGCGCGCCACCATTACGGGGTGACGCGCGCCGCGTTCACGACCAGCGATCATTCGCGATATCCACGCCGCGCGAGGCGGATATTACAAACGACGCTCATCGTGCGTTACAGGCCGCTGTCATCGCGCCCGGAATGATCGCCCGGCGGACGATCACGTCGCAGCGCGTACGCGGCGGCCATGAACACCACGCTTCCTGGTACCCAAAGCAGCTGATACCAGAAGAAGAACCGCATTCCGGCCAAATGCGGCGCATCGTGGGGATACCACGGCACCCACAGGAGCGCCAGTACGGGAATGGCCAGGCAGACAGCGGCGGCGGCGCGCCGTGCCGTCCAATTCGGCTTCACCATCGTGCCCTCCCGAGAGTTTCCGCGGTCTGATGCAGGGTTGCCGACACGAGCGAGTTGGTTTACCCCGTTTTTCGAGGAGATTTCGTGTCAACCAATCGGGGACTCCACGCAACATGAAGGTAATTGCCGGGCTTCTATGGACGGTGGCCGATGATCGAGCCGTTGAGTGCGACCACGTTCCTCGCTGTGCTCGGTGGTACCTCGCTGCTCGCGGTCGCCGCCCGCAGGTTCCGCCTTCCTCCCGAACTGCCGACGCTGGAGAGCTGGGCGCTGGCGGATCGCCGGTTCGGCACCCCGACGACCTGGTTCCTGCTCGGTGGGACGATCTACACGGCCTACACCTTCGCCGCCGTTCCCGGACTGGTGTACGGCACCGGGGCGATCGGGTTCTTCGCGCTGCCGTACACCGTGATCGTGTGCCCGCTCGCCTTCGTCCTGCTGCCGCGGCTCTGGTCGGAGGCACGCCGCCACGGGCACATCACCGTCGCCGACGTCGTCCGGGGACGGTACGGCTCTCCGGCTCTCGCGCTCGTCGTCGCGGTGACGGGAGTGCTGGCCACGATGCCCTACATCGCGTTGCAGCTCGTGGGCATCCGGGCGGTGCTGTCGGCGGGCGGGCTCTACCCGCGCGGGGCGTTCGGCGATCTCGCGCTGGTCGGCGTGTTCGCGGTGCTCGCCGTGGCCACCTACCGGCACGGCCTGCGCGCCCCGGCGGTCATCTCGCTGATGAAGGGCGTGGCGATCTTCTGCGCCGCCCTCGCCGTGTCCTTCCTCGTGCTCGACCGGCTCGGCGGGCCCGGCCCGATGTTCGACGGCGCCGAGCGCGCGCTCTCCTCGGGGGCGGTGCCCGCGGCGTCGCTCAGCCTCGACCCGAACCTGTTCGCGGTGTACGCCACCCTCGCGCTGGGCTCGGCGCTGGCCCTGCTGCTCTACCCTCACGTGCTGACCGCGACGTTCGCCGCGTCCAGCGCCGACACACTGCGCCGCGCGTCGATCGCGCTGCCCGCCTGGACGGCGGTGCTGGCGATGTTCGCCATGCTGGGCGTCGCCGCGCTCGCGGCCGGCATCCACGCGCCGTCCGGCAGCGCCGAGGCCGCCGTCCCGCTGCTCGTCAAGGAACTGATGCCCGCCGCCCTGACCGGCCTGGTCTTCGGCGCCCTCGCCGTCGGCGCGCTGGTGCCGGCCGCGGTGATGTCGATCGCGGTGGCCACCACGTTCGTCCGCAACATCTATGTCGAGTGCTTCCATCCGACCGCCACGCCGAAGCACCAGACGCGGATCGCCCAGCTGGTCTCGCTCAGCACCAAGATCGGGGCGGTCGTCTTCGTCTTCGGGCTGCGCGACCAGGACGCCATCAACCTGCAACTGCTCGGCGGGGTCTGGATCCTGCAGACCTTCCCCGCCGTCGCCATCGGACTGTTCACCCGGCGGCTCCACCACAGGGCCCTGCTGGTCGGGTGGGGCGCCGGCATGGCCGCGGGCACGCTCATGGTCGTCTACAGCGGCTTCTCCTCGCTGGTCCCCGTGGGTCTGGGCGGCCAGGGGGTGCAGGCGTACGCCGCGGTCGTGGCGCTGGCGCTAAACCTCGCCGTCGTCGTGGCCCTCACACCGCTCATCAACCGCACCTGCGGGACCCGTCCGCCACCGCTGGACGAACCGGTCCGCACGCCACCGGAAGCGGGGACGGTCCGATGACCGGGACACGCCCGATGACAGCACCGTTGACGCCACCGCCGACACCACTGTCCTCAGCGCCGCCGACTCCACCGCCGTCGGCACCGCCGACACCAGCGACCCGGCCGTCGGCACCGCCGACACCGCCCTCGACACCGTCGGCCGCGCCCGTGCCGCCGGGCATGGAACGCGAGGCCGCGCTGACCCGGCTGTTCGAGTCGCACTACACCGGCCTGCTCCGGCTGGCCGTGCTGCTCGGCGCGGACGACGCCGAGGACATCGTCGCCGAGGCGTTCTGCGAGCTGCACCGCCGCTGGAACCGGCTGCGCACGGCCGACGCCGCCCTGCCGTACCTGCGCTCGGTGGTCTGCAACCTCACCCGGATGCGGCTGCGCCATCTCCAGGTCGTACGCAAGCACGCGGAATGGAGCACCGACCTGGAACGGTCGGCGGAGAGCGTCGCCCTGCTCCGCGACGACCAGAAGGCGCTGATCGACGCGCTGCGGCAACTCTCGGTACGGCAGCGCGAGGCGCTGGTCCTGCGCTACTGGCTCGGGCTGCGGGAGAGCGACATCGCCGCGGCCATGAGCATCTCCTGTGGCGCGGTCAAGGCGCATACGAACCGCGGCATGGCCACCCTCACCAAGATCATGCGGGAGCGACGATGACCACCGGCCCGGCCAGCACCGAGGACCAGCTTCGCGAGGTCCTCGAAACGCTCGCCAGCGGCGTGCGGGCGGCTCCGGACGCCTACCAGCGGGTGCAGCACGAGTGGCGGCGCCGCGAACGCAGACGCCGCCTCATCCTGGCCGCCCTGGTGGTGCTCGTGTTCACCCTCGCCGACGCCGCGGGCCTGTGGGCGCTCAACCAGGCCCGCAACCAGCCGCACATCGTCTTCAACGACCCCGGACCGGCCCGTTCGCACCTCGCGCCCACCGGCCCGGAGACTCCCTGACGCGCCGTCCTTCGCGAGCTCGGAACAGGGATTCCGGTGCCACCTGCGGTCAGCCGGTGATCCGGCGGTCGCGGCCCGCCCACTCCTTGTCCTTCAGCTGGAACTTCTGGATCTTTCCGGTGGACGTCTTGGGTAGTTCGGCGACGAACTCGACCGCGTCGGGCGCCTTGTACCGCGCCAGCCTCGCGCGTACGTGCTCGATGAGCTCGGGGCCGGTGGCGTCCCTTCCGTCGCGGAGGACCACGAACGCCTTGGGCCGCTCCCCCACGTCCCGCATCCGCTCGTCGACCACGCGCAGCCCGTCGGTCTGCACCATGCCGACTCCCTGGCGGGCGCGCAGCCGGGCCCGCTCGTCCGGATCGAGGTCCGGCCAGCCGTCCTGCGGCTCGCACACCGAGTACGGACCATACGTCTCGGTCAGCCCGTAGACGTGGACGACCCGAGCGCCGAGCCGTTCCATCTGGGCGATGATCGTGGGGCTCGGCGGCGCGCCCGCGGTGGTGGCGACGAGCGGCCGTCCGAGCGGGTGCGCGCGCCCGGCGTTGACCATGGTGACCAGCCCGGTCGGCGTGGCGTTGAGGTGGGTGACCCCCTCATCGTCGATGAGCCGCCACATCGTCTCGCCGTCCACGGCGGGCAGGCAGACGTGCCGCCCGCCGATCGCCGTCATGGCCCACGCGGTGCACCAGCCGTTGTAGTGGAACATCGGCAACGTCAACCTCCGGCTGCGCGAGCACGGCCTCACCAGACGCGAGTACGAGATCCTCCGGCGGGTCGCGATGGGTGAGACCAATTCGCAGATCGCGCAGGCGCTCGGGCTGACGCGGAACACCGTCAAGACCTATCTGCAGCGCACCCTGGAGAAACTGGGCGCGCACAACCGGATCGAGGCGCTGCCGGCTCAGTGAGATTGGGGTCGGTTCGTCGTCGTTTCACGGTGTGTGGTGGGCTCGGGCTGAGTTGAGATCTTGTATGCGTGGCGTCGGCCCCACACGTTCACACGCGTGCGAGTGCGATAGCCCAGTTCCGGATTTTCGTCGACGAACGACAGGACCAGCGGCTCACCCGGTTGCGGCTCGGACGAGGGGCCCTGGTAGCCGAGCCTGAAACCTTGTTCGAGAAGAAGATCGATAGTGTCGACGAGGAGATCCGTGTGCTCGGTGCTGATGAACGTGCCGTGATGGCCCGACCAGTCGCGGCCGTCCGGTAGCGCGATTCTCAGCTCTTTGACCCAAACGCCCGTGCCGATCCATCCGGATGTGTACTCACCCATGGCTGCCGCGTGCGGGAGGGCTCCGACGAGACCGGCGAGGGTTTCGCCGCACAGGGCGTTCACCCGCAAGGTGTGGAGCCCGCCGGACAACGGAGCGAGCGCCAGGACCTCCAAGAAGTGCTCCAGCGACGAGAACGCCAGGACCGGGCCGAACGGAGCGTCGAACAGCGAGATGGCCCCCGACGCCGACATGAGGCCGAACGGCGATTCCCACTCGGCCAGGTGGTCCGGAAGGCCGTAGATCGGAAGGGCTGTGCCTTCCGTGATCTCCGGCAGATCGCGTAGCCGGAGCGACGGGCACGCCCGGAGGAAACACGCGGCCCCGAGCACCCGGCCCCCGGGAAACGCGGCGCCGCCGGCCTGTGCCTCCAGGCTGACGAGCGCCTCGTGGACCGGAAGACCTCGTCGCGTCAGCAGCCCGCGCAGCCCTTCAGGGGATGTGGACAGTTCCGCATGACGGGCGATCCCGGCCGCACGCAGGTGTTCCAGGGCATTGTCCGAGAGCAGGTGCGCCAGGCTGCCGGACAGGAGGCGCGGGCTGGGCATGGGCACCACCTGTTCGCGGCAGAGCGTGACATGCGGCCGTTCGGTCTGAGGGGTGTCATACGACCGGCCACGGTTGGTGGTCAGTGTAGGAAGTCTTCGACGGCCGCGGCGAAGCGGTACGGGCCGGTGGCCTATGGGTACGTCGTGGCCGGCCATCGGTCGGGCCGGGACGGGATGTCAGCGCCAGAACCGCACCTCGGGATAGCTCCGGGAGGGCCGGTCGAGCAGCGGCCGAGCCCGCTTACGCAGGTGCAGGTCGACGAAGGCGCCGACGTACGTGCGGACGATCTCCACGGAACGGGGACCGGAAAGCGAGGACTCCGTCTTCATGCCGAGCCGTTCCGCGAAGAGGGGGTAGTCGCAGAAGGACACGTGTTCCATGCCGCCGACGGTGAGCCAGCGCTTCCAGCCGGTCATGTGGCGCCAGTCGCGCCCCCAGGAGACGTCGAGCCCACCGGGCTCGTGGATCTTTCCGGCGCCCAGCATGAGGAACGGGCGCCGGAGACCCTTCTCGGGGATCGGGACGTAGAAGGTGCCGTCCATGTTGACCCCGGCGCGCACCCGGGAGTCGCTGAGCATGGTCCATGAGGCGCTGTTGCCACCGATGGAGTGGCCCGCCATCGCGATCCGGGAGGGATCGATCAGCTCGCCGCCCTTCCACGCCGGACGCTGCCCGGTCAGCCGGTCGAGCACGAAGGAGACGTCCGCCGCCCGGCCCCGGGTGGTCTTGTCACCGAAATCGTCGTCGTCCTCGGAGGCGCAGGCGACGCAGGTCGCGGTGCGCCCGCCGGGAAGTGTCGTGCCGAAGGACTCGTGGACGTGATCGATCCCCGCCACGACATACCCCTTGCTCGCCAGGTCCTCGGCCAGAGCCGTCAGCGAGGAGCGGGGGACGGAGAACCCCGGCGACAGCACGACGAGGGGCAGGCCGCGCCTGCGGCCGATCGGCGGAGTGTCGAGGAACGAGTTGGTGCGGGTCCCGCTCAACCTGACGGCGTCCTCGGCCGCGCCGCGCGCTTCCAGCCCCTTCAGCACCAGGGCCGCTTCCTCACGGGTCATGTAGGCAGCGCGCCGTCCGCCGGACGCCTTCGACGGATACCACAGCGAGACCATGAGCTCGCGTGCCTTCTCCTCGGGTACCCACGGGTCCGGGCGCGAGTCGTCCACCAAGTGGAGCGTGGTCGTGCCCACCGGGTACGGGCCGGTCGGCTTGGGCAGCGCGAAGGTCGTGTCCGGCGCGACGGAAGGCACAACGGTCGGCACGGTGGGGGCCGCAGTGGGGGCCGTAGTGGTCACCACACTGGTCACCGCGGCCGTCGGCAGGGCGGCAGTACCGGCCGCGGCGGCCGGCGTCGCGAAGGCGAGCAGCGCGACGGCGGCGGCCGGCGCGCCGCGAAGGATCGTCGTTGGCATGGCGGCCACTCTCGTGGCACGCGGACGGCGGCGCATCGGCCACAAGATCACCGCGGAACCGAGACTTTCGTAGGGGGTCGCCGCGACGATCGTCGAGGGCGCGTACCGCGAGGCCGCCCTACGCTCGGAGCGTGGAGTACAGCGAGGCGGCACCGATCGGCGACCAGGCCCTCAGGCGGATCAACCGCCTGATCGATCGGGCGGGCCCCTGGGTCCGCGGTTCCGCGGTCCTCCTGTTCTCATGGATCTCCGTGGACGGCGCCGTGGCCGCCCCCTCCTTGCCGGACGACTCCGGGCGTCTCCTGCTGGTTGCGGCGTCGGCGGTGGCCGCGGTGCTCGTCCGGCGTGTCAGGTGGCCGTTGTTCGTCCTGGCCGCCGCGGGCTGGACGGCGTTCGGGCTGTGGCCTGCCGTCATCGTCGCGTCCTATCACGTGGGCGTCGTTCTGCGCCGCCGGGCCGACGTCGCCGCCTACGTCGCGGGAGCCGTGGCCGTCATGGGTGGGTCGGCCGTGGTCGATGTGGTGGTCCGGGGTTCCCGCCTCACCCCGGCGGAGGCCGCGGTGGACGGCGTCATGCCTTTCGCGGCGATGGTCGCGCTGCCGCTGGTCGGGGGGCTGTGGGTCAGCGCCCGCACGCAGGTGGTCGTGGCACTGCGCGAGCGCGCGGAACGGCTCGAACACGAGCAGCGGGCCCGCGCCGATCGGGCCCGGGCGCAGGAACGCACCCGGATCGCGCGTGAGATGCACGACATCGTCGCGCATCGGGTGTCCCTGATGGTGCTGCACGCCGGTGCGCTCGAGGTGGGAACCTCCGACGAGCGCGCCGCGCAGGCGGCCGTCCTCATCCGGGAGATCGGACGGGAGGCGCTCATCAACCTGCGGGAGGTGCTCGGCGTACTGCGCTCACCTCACGTCGGCACGACGGCGGGCGGCGACGCCGTCCTCGATGTCGACGACCGTGTCCCGTTCGCTCCGCAGCCCATGCTCGCGGACCTCGATCGGCTGCTCGATCAGTCGAGATCGCTCGGCATCTCCGTCGAGCGGCACGACGGGGGCACCCCGCGTCCGCTGCCTGCCATGGTGGAGCGGACCGCCTACCGCCTCGTCCAGGAGACGTTGACGAACGTCCACAAGCACGCCGGCGGCACCTCCGCCGACGTCTTCCTCCGGTATCTCCCCGGCGCGCTGGAGGTGATGGTCCACAACGGCCCGCCCGCGCCCGCCGAACCACTGCCCGCCGAACCGCTGCCCGGCGCCGGGCTGGGGTTGACGGGCTTGAGGGAGCGCGTCGCGCTCGCGGGCGGCGAGTTCGAGGCCGGACCGCTGCCCGGTGGCGGCTACCGGATCCTCGCCCGGCTTCCGACGGGACCTCCGCACACGGCACGGCGGCTGCCCGCCTCGGGATCCCCGCGTACGCCCGAGGCCGTGGAGGCGCCCGCATGATCCGCGTCGTCGTCGCCGACGATGAGGCCCTCGTCCGATCGGGCCTGCGCATGATTCTGGAGGCCACCGGCGACATCACGGTGGTCGGTGAGGCGTGCGACGGCGCCGGCGCGATCGGCGCGGTCACCCGGCTCGCCCCCGATGTCATCCTCATCGACATCCGCATGCCCGGCATGGACGGCCTCACCGCCGCGGCGGAGATCGGCAGGTTGCCCGACCCGCCAAAGGTGATCATGCTGACCACGTTCGACCTCGACGAGTACGTCCACCTGGCGCTGCGCGCGGGCGCGGTCGGCTTCCTGCTCAAGGACACGCCTCCACGGGACTTCGCCTCCGCGGTCCGTACGGTCGCCGCCGGCAGCGCCATGCTCTCCCCCACCGTCACCAAGCGGCTGATCAGCTCGTTCGTCGAGAAGGGACCGTCACGGGCGGACGTCGCCCGCAGGCGCCTGGCCGTACTGACTTACCGTGAACGTCAGGTCATGCGGGCGCTCGCCCAGGGCCTCTCCAACGCGGAGATCGGCCGCCGGCTTTCGATGAGCGAGGCGACCGTCAAGGCGCACGTCAGCCACTCGCTCGCGAAACTCGGCCTGGCCAACCGCGTGCAGGCGGCGATCCTCGCCCATGACGCGGATCCGCTCCCGCTCGAGTCGACCTGATCACCCCGATTTCGAGGGCGAGCCGACCGCGGGACGGCGACCCCGGCTCGGCGGACGACTTCACCCTGAGCGCGTGGTGCTGGGTCAGTTCCCCATGTTGTGGCAGGCCAGATAGTGTCCGTCGCCGACCTCGCGCAGCAGCGGCTCCTCCGCCGCGCAGCGGTCGGTGGCCAGCGGGCAGCGCGTACGGAACCGGCAGCCGCTGGGCGGGTTCAGCGGCGACGGCAGTTCGACGGACTTCTCCCCCTGCTCCGCCAGGCCGCCCGGTGATCGACTGCCCGCCGCCCGACCGTCAGCCGCCTGATCGTCCGTGGCCGGGTCGGCCTCGGGCACGGAGGCGAGCAGCAACCGGGTGTAGGGGTGCAGGGCCGACCCGGCCAGCCGCGCGGACGGCGTGACCTCGCACACCTTGCCGAGGTACATCACCATGATCCGGTCGCTGATGTTCTTCACCACGGCGAGGTCGTGCGCGATGAAGATCATGCTCAGGTCGTAGCGCGACTTGGTCTCCTCAAGGAGGTTGAGGATCTGGGCCTGCACGGAGACGTCGAGGCTGGAGACGGGCTCGTCGCAGATCAGCACCCGCGGGTCCAGCATGAGCGCGCGGGCGATGCAGATCCGCTGGCACTGGCCGCCGGAGAGCTCGTGCGGCCGCCGGTCCCAGACGACGGCGGGATCCAGCCCGACCGAGGAGAGGACCGACTCGACCTGCTCCCTGCTCGGCCTGGTCCCCCAGATCGACAGGCCCTCGGCGACGAGGTCCCTGACCCTGCGGCGCGGGTTCAGGGAGGAGACGGGGTCCTGCAGGATCATCTGCATCTTCTTGCGCCGGGTGCGCAGCGTCCTGGGGGTGAGCCCGGTCAGCTCGGTCCCGTCCAGCCGTACCGAGCCTGACTTCGGCGAGGGGAGCTGCATCACGGCGCGTCCGGCGCTCGACTTGCCGCAGCCGGACTCGCCCAGGATGCCCAGGGTCTCGCCGTCGAGCAGGTCGAAGCTCACCCCGGAGACCGCGTGCACCTTCTGACCGCGTCCGGCGGGGAACTCCACGACCAGGTCGTCGACGACCAGGACACGATCCTGGCCGGAGCGCATGTGCGCGGTGCCGGTACCGGCCATCATGATCCTCCTGCGTTGACGGGGCGGACGGGGTGATGGCAGGCGAACGCGCGCGCCGCGTCGCCGCCGGCCTCGGAGAGCAGTCGCGGGGAGACCTGCCGGCAGTCGTCCCCCGCGTAACGGCAGCGCGGCGCGAACCGGCATCCTTGCGGGGGCGCGACCATGTCCGGCGGCGAGCCGTCGATCGCCTCCAGCCGGGAGTGCGGCGGGTGATGCAGGCGCGGGACCGCCGACAGCAGCGCCTCGGTGTACGGGTGGCGTGGAGCGGCGAACAGGGCGTCCGCGTCGGCGAGCTCCACGATCCGGCCGGCGTACATCACCGCGACCCGGTTCGCCCGGCCCGCGACGACCTGGAGGTTGTGGCTGACCAGGATGATCGCCATGCCGAGCTCGGCCTGGAGCCTGCCGAGCAGGTCCAGGATCTGCTTCTGCACGGTGACGTCGAGCGCGGTGGTCGGCTCGTCGGCGATGAGCAGCTTCGGCCCGTTGGCCAGCGCCATGGCGATGACCACCCGCTGGCGCATGCCGCCCGACAGCTCGTGGGGGTACTGGCCGAGGCGGCGTCCGGGCTCGGGAATGCCGACCAGCCGGAGCAGCTCCTCGGCGCGGGCCCGGGCGGCGGCCCGGGAGAGCCCGCCGTGCCTGCGCAGGCTCTCGGTCAGGTGGAGGCCGATCTTCTTGACCGGGTTGAGCGCGCTCATCGGGTCCTGGAAGACCATGCCGACGTCGGATCCCCACAGCTCACGACGCCCGGCGTCGGTGAGCGCGTGGATGTCGGTGCCGTCCATGAGCACGCGGCCCGAGACCGTCATGGTGGCGCCGGTGGTGTAGAGGCCCATGATCGTACGGCCGAGCACGGACTTCCCCGACCCGGACTCGCCGACGATCCCGAGCGTCTCCCCCGCGTTCAGGGTGAGGGAGACACCGTCCACCGCCTTCATGTCCCCGCGGCGGGTGTGGATCTCGGTGCGCAGGTCGTCGACGACCAGCAGCGGCGCCGGGTCACCGGCGGGCGGCCGCGTGTCCGCGGGGAGGGGGCTCTGACTCATGACACTCCTCGGCCGTGTCCGGCGGATCTTCTCGACCTGGCGCGGTCGCCCGGGCGACGCCTCGGCGCGGATCCGCGACGCGTTGCTAGAGCTTCGCCTGGCGGGGGTCCCACCGCTTCCTCGCCTTCTCACCGATGAGGTTGAACGCGAAGACGGTCAGGAAGAGCGTCACGCCGGGAACGAGCACGATGTGCGGATGGTCCTGGAAGGCGTTGCCCTCGCCCTCGGCGATCATGTTCCCCCATGAGGGGTCCGGCGGCTGGATGCCCAGGCCGAGGAAGCTCAGCGACGCCTCGGCCACGATCAGCACCGACACGATGACCATGCCGTACGACGCGAGGGGCAGCAGGACGTTGGGCAGCAGCTCCCGGACCATCACCCGCCACCGCGAGGCGCCCATCGCCTTCGCCGCCAGCACGAACTCCCGCTGGGCGAAGGTCAGCGTGCCGGCCCGCGCCATCCGGATCATGCTGGGCAGGGCGAGCAGCGACAGGGCGATCGCGATGTTGCGCAGGTTCGGCTCCAGCACGGTGCCCAGCGCGATCAGCAGGATCAGGGGCGGTACGGCGAGCAGCGAGTTGGTGAACACGCCGACGACGGTGTCCGTCAGTCTCCGGAAGAACCCGGCCAGGATGCCGATCGCGCCGCCGACCACCATGCCGATGGCGACCGC
Source organism: Microtetraspora glauca (assembly GCA_001570385.1). Lineage (GTDB taxonomy): Bacteria > Actinomycetota > Actinomycetes > Streptosporangiales > Streptosporangiaceae > Microtetraspora > Microtetraspora glauca. The sequence continues at coordinate 47,723 of BBYL01000029.1, forward strand.
GCCGATCGAGACCAGCAGCGACGCGCGGGCGCCGTAGACGATCCGCGCCAGCAGGTCCAGCCCGAAGTTGTTGGTCCCGAGCGGATGCTCGGAGAACAGGGCGGGCGGTGCCATCGCGGGCGCCTCGATCGTCTTCGCGATGTCCCGGTACTCCCCGAGGGGCAGGACCGGAGCCAGCAGCGCCGCCAGCACCAGCACGACGAGCCACACCAGGCAGAGCCAGAACATGAGGTCGAAGGAGCCGCCGAAGGCACCCCGGCAGAGCCGGGCGACACCCGCGTACGCGACCGCGAGTCCGGCGGCGAACGCGAGGAAGCACACCCAGCCGGGCGCGGGCAGCACGGTCGGCGAGACGGCGGTCAGGGCGATGCCCGGTACGGCGAGGCCGAGCCCGCTCCAGGACAGGTGACGAGGTCGCGGCCCGCGTGCCGTGCCCCATCTGCCCCCCGTGCTCCCTCTGCCCGCCGTGCCCGCTACACCTCTCGGGCGCACGTGGTCCAGGTGGTCCGCGCCGTCGCCGGGACGGGAGCCGCCCTCCGCCGGGCCGGTGCTCTCAACGATGTCAGACATGCGCCCGCCTGATCCGTGGGTCGAGGTAGCCGTACGACAGGTCGATCAGCGCGTTCGCCAGGACGTAGATGAGCGCGATGACCAGCACGGCCCCCTGCACCATGGGGAAGTCGCCCTTGTCCGCCGATCCGATGATCAGCGTGCCCATGCCGGGAAGGGCGAACAGGTACTCCACGATCACGGTGCTCCCGATCAGCCGCCCCAGGCTGATGCCCAGAAGTGTGATCAGTGAGAAGGACGATGGCCGGAGCGCGTCGCTGAACAGCACGCGCGCCGCCGGCATCCCCTTGGCCTTGGCCGCGAGGATGAAGTCCTCCTGGAGCGTGGTGATCAGGTCGCCGCGCAGGATCCTGGTGAACATCGCGGTCTCGGCCAGCGCGATCGTCAGCGCGGGCAGGAACGCGTGGTAGAGGTTGCCGCCGAGGCCCTCGCCGAGCCGTACCCACTCGGCTCTCGGGAACCAGCCGAGCTGGTTCGAGAAGACCATGATGATCAGCAGGCCCGCGAGGAAGCTGGGGACCGAGAGCACGCCGAACGTTCCGGCGCTGATGATCCGGTCCACCCTGCCGTCGGCGTGGTAGGCCGACCACATCGCCAGCGGCACCGAGACGACCAGGGCCATGACGAGCCCGAGGACGGCCACCTCCGCGCTCACCGGGAGGGCCGCGGCGATGCGCTCGGCGACGTCGCTGTTGGGAGGGATGAGGGAGGCGCCCAGGTCGCCCTGGAGCGCCGACCCCAGCCAGCTTCCGTACCTCACCAGGAACGGGTCGTTCAGTCCCATCTCTTCGCGCAACGCCGCGTACTCCGCGGGCGTGTGCCCTTCGCCGAGAACGGTGATCGCGGGATCTCCGGGGGTCAGGTCCACCAGCGCGAAGGTGCCCACGCTGACGACGAACAGGACCACCGCGATCTCGGCCAGCCGTTTCAGCACACCGCGTGCCATGCCGGTCGCCCTCCTTTCCTCGTCACGTCTCCTCGCCGCGTCACGAACTCGTGTCGCGGGCATGTCGCAGGGTCATGTCGCAGGGGATGTCACGAGCGGGCCGCCCGGCCGGCCTGGCTGCCGGGCCCGCCGGTCACCGGGCCCGCCGTGAGGCCGGGCGGCCGCTCCACCGACCGGGTCCCGGTCAGCCGGCCGGGGCGATCCACGCGTCGTCGAGCAGGATCATGCTGTTCACGCTGCCCTCGACGCCGTGGACGTTCTTCTGCCACGCGAGGAACTCGGGAGTGGGACCGTAGACGAGCGCGGGGACGTCCGTGTTCCACTGCTTCTGGATCCGGCCCATGATCGCGCGCTGCTCGTCCTCGGTCTCCGCGACCTGGAACTCGTCGATCAGCGCGTCCATCTCCGGACCGGTGTGCATGCCGACGCTGAGGTTGCCCTTGCTGTGCAGGGTCGCGAACATCCGCCCGTACGGCCCGGCCTCGCGCCAGCTGATGCCCCATCCGGCCACGTCGTAGTCCTTGTTGACCGCCACCTTGGTGATCTGGTCGGCGACGGCGCGGACCAGGTCGAGCTCGACCTGGAAGCCGACGCTCTCCAGCATCGACTTGATCGCCAACGCGGTGGCTCGCGCGGAGGGATCCTGGCGGCCGAGATAGGTGATCTTCCCGTCGAACCCGTCGGCCTTCGCCTGCTTGAGCAGTTCCCTGGCCTTGTCCGGGTCGTACGCCAGGGACGCGTTGTCGGTGTGCCAGCGTGAGAAGTCCGGGAAGACCTCGTTGCTGGCGACGCCCGCTCCGTTGTAGGAGCGCTGGTAGATCACCTCGGGCTTGATCGCGTGGAACAGCGCCTGGCGCACACGCGGGTCGGCTCCCGGTCGGCCCTCGGAGGCGTTGATGACGCCGACGTTGCCCAGAGCGACCAGGTTCATGTACCCGTGGAACCCGTCGCCCAGCGCCTTGTCGATGAGTGCGGGGTCACGGAAGAAGGCGGCCTGTGCCCCGCCCGATCTGAGGGTGTCCAGCAGGGCGTTGGGGTCGGTCATGTAGATGACCCGGATCTTGTCCAGGTTCGGGCGGCCGTCCCAGTAGTCCGCACGCGCGTTGAGCACGGTCTCCTCGTGCGGCGCGTAGGTGCCGAAGGTGAACGCCCCGGCTCCCACGGGCGTAAACGTGCCGCCGTCGTCCGACGACTTGGCGACGATCATGCCGGGGCCGGTGGTCAGCATGTACGCGAAGGTGGGCCACTTCTTCGCCAGCGTGAAGACCACGGTCGAGTCGTCCGGCGTCTCGACGGACGCGACGTTGTCCTTCCAGAGCCGTGCTTCGTCCGCGCCCTTCTCGACGTAGCGGTCGAGGCTCCACTTGACGGCCTTGGCGTTCAGCGGCGTGCCGTCGCTGAACGTGACGCCGTCGCGCAGGGTGAGCGTCCACTTCTTGTAGCCGTCGCCCGCCTCCAGCCCCTTCGCGAGCTGCGGCTTCACCTCACCGGCCGTGCTGTCCCAGCGCATGAGCACGTCGTAGATCGCCGCCATCTCCAGGCCGCCGGTGGAACCGGCGACGATGGTCTGCGCGGGGTCGAGCACGGCGGCCTCGGCGTAGGCGCCGAACGTCAGCGTGCCGCCCTTCACCGGTTCGCCGCCGGAGTCGTCGCCGATCATTCCCACCTGGTAGGTGGAGGGTGACGGCTTGGTGGTCTGGCCGGGCGCGGCGGTGTTCTTGCCTCCGGGGGATGACGTGCACGCCGCCGTGAGCGCCGCGACGACGAGCAGTCCGGCGGCCGGGCGCAACCACGTCGTGTTTCGAGGCTTCATCGCTTCCTCCTATTGGCCGCCCGGAAATCGCGCATACGGGCGGACAGGAAGCGAGGCAATCAGGACAGATCATCACGAGTTCCGCTATGTCCCACTGAGTGAGACATGGGCCACACAAGATCACATACTGCCTGGTAATCGACGTGAGGACCGCTGAAACGGCGGTGCGTGCCGTACCAGATCTTCCCGAAACGCGAGGAGCGCCAGTGCCAGAGGACAGCCCCCGAGCCCTGCTCTCCGACGACCGGCCCGCCGACCGGATCACCTTCGCCGGACTGGTGGCGGCCCGCGCGGACGACGACCGTACGGGGTTGAAGTTCGAGGACCGGTGCTGGACCTGGCGGGAGATCGTCGCCGAGGCCCGCCTGCGGGCCGGGCTCGCCCGCGACCTCAGAAAGCCCGGCCCCTGGCACGTCGGCCTGTTCCTGGAGAACACCCCGGAGCACCTGTTCTGGCTGCTCGGCGCCGCCCTCGCCGGGGCGACCGTGATCGGGGTCAACCCGACCCGGCGGGGCTCCGAACTGGCCGGAGACATCAACTTCACCGACTGCCAGCTCCTCGTCACCGAGACAGGGAGGCAGGACCTGCTCGACGGACTCGCGCTGGACTGCCGGGACCGGGTGCTGGTCACCGACTCGGACGCGTACGCGACGACCCTCGCGGAAACCGCGCCTCTGGGCTCCGAGGCCGGCGCGGTGCCTCCCGAGACGTACTTCTCGCTGATCTTCACCTCCGGGACCACGTCCGCGCCGAAGGCGGTGATCTGCAGCCAGGCCCGGCTCGGCCGGATCGCCCTCCAGCAGCGGCAGCGAAGGGATCTCGGCCCGGACGACGTCTTCTACGTCGTGATGCCGATGTTCCACTCGAACGCGATCATGGCGGGCATCGCGCCCGCCGTCGCCTCCGGCGGATGCGTCGTGCTGCGGCGCAGGTTCTCCGCGTCCGCGTTCCTGCCCGACGTCCGCAGACACGGGGTGACCTTCTTCAACTACGTCGGCAAGCCGCTCAACTACATCCTCGCGGTGCCCGAGCGGCCCGACGACGCCGACAACCCGCTGCGCATCGCGTTCGGCAACGAGGCCGCGGAACGCGACATCGAGGAGTTCGCCCGGCGCTTCGGCTGCACGGTCATCGACTCGTACGGCTCAAGCGAGGGCGAGGTGCGGCTCAACCGCGTTCCGGGCACGCCGCGCGGCTCCCTGGGAGTGTCGGAGGCGGGCACCGTCGTCGTCGATCCGGAGACGCTGGAGGAGTGCCCGCGAGCGGAGTTCGACGAGGCGGGCGCTCTCCTCAACGCCGAGCAGGCCATCGGGGAGATCGTCAACACGGTCGGAGCCGCCGCGTTCGAGGGCTACTACAAGAACCCCGAGGCCACCGCGGCGCGGATCCGGGGCGGCTGGGTGTGGTCGGGTGACCTCGCCTACCGCGACGCCCAGGGGTTCTGGTACTTCGCGGGCCGGAACAGCGACTGGCTGCGCGTGGACGGGGAGAACTTCGCGGCCGCGCCCGTGGAGCGGCTGCTGGCCCGCTTCGAGGCGTTCACGGACGTCGCGGTCTACGCCGTTCCCGACGCCGAGGTGGGCGACCAGGTGATGGCGGCGGTCGTACTCGCTGACGGCCGCGCCTTCGACGCGGAGGCGTTCGCGGACTTCCTCGGCCGCCAGCCGGACCTCGGAACCAAGTGGGTGCCCCGGTATGTCCGGATCATGGCGGAGTTGCCCCGCACGGCCACGAGCAAGGTGGTCAAACGGCCGCTGCGCGACGAGGCGTGGCACACCCCCGACCCCGTGTTCGTACGGCACGGCGCCACCCTCGCCTACACGGCCATCACACCGGATAGCACCGCCTGACCTGCGAGAACGCGATCCATTCGGCCGCAGGTCGGGGCGGCGGCCGGCTGTGGTCCCGTTCAACGGGAGCGGCACGGTCCCGGCGTGATCGGAGGTCATAGCCTGCCGCGCATGAGGTACGCCGTCATCGCCCCCGTTGCCGCCGACACCACCGCGGATCCGGAATGGATCAGCGGGTTCGCCCAGCATGCCGAGGCGTGCGGATTCGAGTCGATCGTGGTGGTCGAGCACGCGGTGGTGATGACCGGCTACTCCAGCGTCTACCCGTACGACAGGTCGGGGAAGATGGAGCTCGCCGACGACTGCGACATCCCGGACCCGCTGGACCTCCTGGCCTTCCTCGCCGGCCGTACCAGCCGGATCGGGCTCGCGACCGGAGTCCTGGTGCTGCCCAACCACCACCCCGTCGTCCTGGCCAAGCGCCTCGCCACCATCGACGCGCTGTCGGGCGGCCGGCTCCGCCTGTGCGTGGGCATGGGCTGGATGAAAGAGGAGATCGAGGCGTGCGGCGCCCCCTTCGAGGCGCGCGGCCGTCGTGCGGACGAGCAGATCGACGTGATGCGGAAGCTGTGGGCCGGCACCTCGCCCGGCGGCGTCGAGCACCACGGAGAGTTCTTCGACTTCCGCGGCGCGATGAGCTACCCGAAGCCCGCGCGGGAGGGCGGCGTGCCCATCCACATCGGCGGGCACAGCGTGGCCGCCGCGCGGCGGGCCGGCCGGCGCGGCGACGGACTCCAGCCGCTCGGCCTGGCCGGCGACGAGCTGCGCAGGCTCGTGGGCATCATGCGCGAGGAGGCGGAGAAGAACGACCGCGACCCGGACGCCCTGGAGCTCTCGCTCGGGCACCTGGTCACCCGGATCACGGCGGAGAAGGCCGAGTCCCTCGCCGCCCTCGGCGCCGACCGGATCGTGCTCGCCGCCGACCCGACGCCGGACCTCGCCCGGGCCAAGGACGATCTGTCGGCCTGCGCCGACCGCCTCGGGCTGGCCGGCGCATGACGCTCACCACCGGCGACCGGGTGGAGCTCGGCGACCTGGTGGCCCGGTACGCGTTGTACACCGACCGCCGGGACCTGGACGGCCTGGTGAACCTGTTCACGGAGGACGGCGTGCTCGTCCTCCCGGAGCCGCCGCACGCCCTCGGGCCCGTACGGACCGCCACCGGGCGCGCCGAGATCCGCGCGGCGATGGCGCGACTGGCCGATATCCCGGTCACCCTGCACGCGCTGGCCGGGCAGGTGTTCGACGCCGGCCCAGGCGCCGGGACGGCCACCGGGCACATCGCCTGCGTCGCCCACCACCTGACGGAACGGGCGCCCGGCGAGGTGTCCGACCTGGTGTGGCACCTGCGCTACACCGACTCCTACCGGCGCGACGACGACGGCTGGCGCATCCGGCACCGCGCGCTGCGGATCGACTGGATCGAGACACGGCCCGTACGCCGGTGGAACGGCGGGGAACGAGGAGGACGATCGTGAGCGGCACCCCATCGGCACCGGCCCGGGTCTCCGTGGTGACCGGCGGCGCGCTCGGCATCGGGGGCGCGATCAGCCGCCGGCTCGCCGCCGCGGGCGACCTGGTGGTACTCAACGACATCGACGGCGAGGCCGCGGAGCGGACCAGGGCCGAGATCGAGGCCGCCGGAGGCCGATGCGTCACGGTGATCGGCGACGCCGCCCACGACGACACGGTCACGCGGGTCGTCGAGACCGCTCTCGACGCGGGCGGCGGCCGGGTCGACGTGCTGGTGAACAACGTCGGCGACTTTCGCCCGGCGTCCAAGACCTTCCTCCACAGCAAGCCCGAGCAGTGGCAGCGCCTGTACGAGCTGAACCTGCTGCACGTCTTCGCGATGAGCCACGCGCTGCTCCCCGTGATGATCGAGCGGCGCTCCGGCGTGGTGATCAACAATTCCACCGTCGAGGCGTTCCGCGGCATTCCCGGCCACGCGGTGTACTCCGCGTACAACGCCGGGGTGTCGGCGTTCACCAAGAGCCTTGCCGTCGAGGTCGGGCAGTACGGCATCCGGGTGAACGCCATCGCGCCCGACCTGGCCGACACGCCGCAGACCCCGGCGGCCGCGATGCTGCGCGGGCGCGATCCCGAACTGCTCCGCACCTGGATCCCGCTCGGCCGGTTCGGGGAGCCCGACGACTACGCGGCCGTCGTGGCGTTCCTCGCCTCGGACGAGGCCCGGTTCGTCACCGGCCACACCATCCCGGTGGACGGCGGGACCCTCGCCGCGTCCGGCTGGTACGGCAGGGCCGACCGCAAGGGCTGGACGAACATGCCCAACGAGCCATGACCACACCACCGAGCCACCGTCCGGCCCGGCGTTCCCGATCTTCCGCTAGGGAGCGCCGGGCCGCACGGTTGTAGGCGGCACCCTTGCAGGCCGCACGGTTGGTTGCAGGCCGAGGGTTGGTTGCAGACGGCAGGGTTGGTTGCAGGCCAGGGTTGGTTGCAGGCCGAGGGTTGGTTGCAGACGGCAGGGTTGGTTGCAGGCCAGGGTTGGTTGCAGACGGCAGGGTTGGTTGCAGGCCAGGGTTGGTTGCAGACGGCAGGGTTGCCGGCACTTCCACCGCCGCCTGGTGACAGGCCGAGTCGCACGGCTGTGGGCGGCCATCACGGTTCAGGTCGTCCCCACCGTCGCCGGGCGCGTCTCCTGCGTTTCGACTGCACGAAGGGTCGCACGTCAGGTGACGGGCACGATCGTCGCCTCGACGAGGGACCCGTCGTCGATGAGGAGCACCCCCAGGGTCCCGTACGGCTGGCGCCGCCGGTCGGTGGGCGAACCGGGATTGAAGACCCGCAGTCCCTCCTCGGTCTCGTCCAGCGGGATGTGGGAGTGCCCGAAGATCACGAGATCGGCGGACGGGAACCTGCGGCGCATCCGGGTGATCCGCCCGCGCGCCTGGCCGCTGTCGTGGATCATCGCCACGCTCACGCCGCCGAGATCCAGTTCCAATGTCTCCGGAGCCACCAGGTCCGGGACGTCGTTGTTGCCCTTGACGACGTGGACGGGGGCATAGGCCGCCAGTTCGTCGAGCACCGAGGGCACGCACACGTCCCCGGCGTGCAGGATCACGTCCGCGTCGCGAAGCCGCTCCGCCACCCGGGGCGGGCACGACTTCCACCGGCGCGGCGCGTGGGTGTCCGACAGGACGACGACCTTCATCCCTCCCCCTCCGCTCCGCGTTCGTTCCCTGCGCCCTACCTCTGCGCCCTGCCCCTTGTGCCCTGTCCCTTACGCCCTACTCTTGCGCCCCGCCCCTTGCTCCTTGCGCCTTGCGCCTTGCTCCTGCGGCGGCTTCACCGCGCGTGCGCTTCTCCGGTCCTTGGCGGCTCCCGCCGGGCACAGTCCTGCCGTGGGTCTCCCGCCGCTGAGATCATTCCGCGGATTCCGTGATTCCACGGGCTACGGGCACTTGAGCCACGCGACCAAGGGATAGGAGCCACCGCTCGGCGTCTTCATCCATCTGTACCCGGCCTCAACGCGGGACCCCTTGTTCTCATTGCCCTTGTCCTGCTCGTCCCAAAGGCACGAGGGACGGCCCCCGACGTGATCGCGCCCGTCGCTGTCCGTCCACCACGCATCGGCCGGGACCAGGGCGGCCGGACCGCTGTCCGCCTGGAACGTCCCTGAGCCGTCAACGGTGAGCTGGACGTATCCCTCAGCGATGGCCAACGGGACATCGCCCAGCGGCAGGAAGCTCGCCGCCACGCCACCCACCACCGCTGAGACAAGAATGATCAATGCCATGAACACCCTGCTGACGGTTACGTGACCCGCCTTCGTCGTGGCCGGGATCTCAGGCAAAGACATGGGGGAACTGTACGACCCTTCCGATCAATCGGGCACCCGCCTGCTCACGCGGCTCTCGTCCGATCGCCGTCTCCGGTCCAGGCGCCTCTCCGCCCTCCACGCGGGCCGGGCGGCGTTGCGGCTCTCGGCCACTCCCAGACCTGGCTAGGCTGACCGGAACATCTACGCGGGGGGAGGGGAGGAGCGGTGCGCCAACGGTCGTCGTTCCTCGCCGTACCCGCCAGGTGGCTGATCTGCCTGATCTTCCCGCTGCTGGTCAGCGGCGTCCCCGCTGCGGGCGTGCTCGGCGCGCTGCCGCAGGCCGCCGTTCTCGCGGTGTCCGCCCCCTCCGCTCTCATCGCGTCCGCGCCCTCGTCCGCCACGGCGGCCGACACGGACGACCATGAGGCCGGCACGCGCACCACTCTCGCGGCCGGGCCGTACGACACGATCACAGCCGGGCCGTACGACACGGTGGCGAGCGGTCCGGACGACCACGTCGCCGCACCGCCGCAGCCGCACGACCACGGTCCGACCTCGCACGATCTCTCCGGCCGGCCGCGCCACGAGGCCGTCATCGGAGCGAAGCGCGGCGCCATGGGAGCGGGCCAGACGGCCCTTCTCGTCGACCGGCGCCGTCCCACGACGACTTCCCGTGTCACGACCGCCGTCCTGCCGCCGGACGGCGGCGCGGACCCGCTCGCCGCACCCGGCGTCTCGCCGGGCCGCGCGCCACCCACCACAGGCTGAGAGCGCACGACCACCCGCTCTCGATCCCGGTATGCCTGCACGCGCTCTTTTCGCGCGCCCTTTCCGATCGGTTGACGCCTGAGGCACCGGATTCCACGCGCAGGATTCACGCGCTGGTCTCCACACGCGCAGGATTCACGCGCTGGTCTCCACACGCAGGACTCCACGCGCTGGTCTCCACACAGGTTTCCAGGCACCGGATTCCACGCCGGATTCCACGCACCGGATTCCGTGCGCCGCGTCCCGATCTCGGTATGCCTTCACGCGCCTACGCGGCGCGTCATCCCACTCCGCCTGTGGAGGCTCTCATGTCGCGTGCCCCAGTGGTACGCGCGCTGGCGGCGCTCGCCGTCATCGCGACATCACTCGTCCTCGCCCTCACCATGTCCCCGCGCCTCGGTCTCGATCTGCGCGGCGGCACCCAACTCGTCTTCGAAACCAAGGACTCCCCCACCACGAAGGCGGACGCCGAGGCGACCGACCGGACGCTGGAGGTGCTCCGCCGCCGCGCGGACGCGCTCGGCGTCGCCGAACCCACGCTCGCCCGTTCCGGCGAGCGCCGCATCATCGTGGAACTGCCCGGCGTGCTCGATCCGCGCAAGGCGGCCGAGACCATCGGCACGACCGCGCAGCTCACCTTCCACCAGGTGCTCGACTATCCCGAGGACTCGGCCAAGCCGAAGAAGGGCGAGCGGATCCTTCCCGACGAGGACGGCCGCAAGCTGCTCCTCGGTCCGGCAGGGCTCACCGGCGAGTCGGTGAAGGACGCCAAGGCCGGGATCGACGCCCAACGGGCCAGTGGATGGTTCGTCTCGCTCGACTTCCGCGACAACCGCCCTTGGGAGAAGCTGACCGGTGAGGCGGCCTGCGCTCCCTCGGGCGACCCCAAGCGGCGGATCGCCATCGTGCTCGACGACGAGGTCATCTCCTCCCCACAGGTGAACGACACCGTCCGCTGCGGTGTCGGCATCACCGGCGGGACCACCGAGATCAGCGGATCCTTCACCACCGAGGAGGCGCAGAACCTGGCCCTCCTGATCAAGGGCGGCGCACTCCCGGTGCCCGTCGAGATCGTCGAGCAGCGCACGGTCGGCCCGACGCTCGGCGCCGCCGCCATCGAGGCGAGCGCGAAGGCCGCGATCATCGGCGTGGTACTCACGGCGGCCTTCCTCGCCCTTGCGTACCGGCTCGTCGGGCTCCTCGCCACGGTCGCCCTGGCGTGCTACGCGCTGATCTCCTACGCCGCGCTGGTCGCCCTCGGCGCGACGCTCACTCTGCCCGGCCTGGCCGGATTCGTCCTCGCCATCGGCATGGCGGTGGACGCGAACGTGCTGGTCTTCGAGCGCGCCAGAGAGGAGTACGGCGCCTCGCCGCACAAGGGGCTGCGCGGAGCGCTGGAGAAGGGCTTCCACCACGCGTGGAGCGCGATCGCCGACTCCAACATCACCACCCTGCTCGCGGCCGGCCTGCTCTTCTTCCTGGCGTCCGGCCCGGTGCGTGGTTTCGGCGTCACGCTATCCATCGGCGTACTGGCCTCGCTCGTCTCGGCGATGCTGATCACGCGAGTGCTGGCCCAGTGGGCGGTCGGGCGCCGGGCGGTGAACTCGCGGCCGCGGCTGTCCGGGCTCGGCGCGGTCGGCGCACTGCGTTCCTGGTTGAACAGGAAGAACCCCGACCTCATGCGGCGCGGACGCCTGTGGCTGGGCATCACGGGCATCCTGACCGCCCTCGCGATCGCCGGGCTGTTCGTCCGCGGGCTGGACTTCGGCGTGGAGTTCACCGGCGGCCGCCTCGCGGAGTACGCCACCTCCACGCCGGTGAACGCGGACACGGCCAGGCAGGCCGTCGCCGACGCCGGCTTCCCCAGCGCGGTCGTCCAGAGCTCGGACGACGGCATCACCGTCAGGACCGGCCAGATCAGCGGGGATGAGGCGGCGAAGATCGAGGCGGCGCTGGCGAATGTGGCAGGTGAGGTCACCAAGCAGCGCGACGAGCTGGTCGGGCCCAGCCTCGGTGACGAGCTGCGGCGCAACGCCCTCATCGCGCTCGGCGTGGCCCTCGCCGCGCAGCTCGCGTACCTGGCGTTCCGTTTCCGCTGGTCGTTCGGTACGGCCGCGGTGCTCGCGCTGGCGGTGGACGTGGCGATGGTGGTCGGCGCGTTCGCCTGGCTGGGCAAGCCGGTGGACGGCGTGTTCCTGGCCTCGGTGCTCACGATCATCGGATACTCCGTCAACGACAAGGTGGTGGTCTTCGACCGGGTACGCGAGATGTGGGGCGCGTCGCCCAAGACCCCCTTCCAGCGAATCGCCGGTTCGGCGGTGGTGCAGACCGTGCCACGCACGGTGAACACGGGTCTCGGCGCGCTGTTCATCCTGGCCGCGCTCGCGCTGCTCGGTGGAGACTCGCTCACCGACTTCGCGGTCGCGCTGCTGATCGGTGTCGTGGTCGGCACGTTCTCGTCGGCCTTCGTCGCCGCCCCGCTCGCCGTCGAGTTCGAGCGGCGCAGCTCGGCGCCTCCCCCGCAGCCGGTCAGGAAGCGCACCGCCTCGTCGCGCCAGGGATCGGGGGCGGTGGTCTGAGTGTCCGGGATCACCCCGGATCCGCCGCCCATCCCTGATGTCACCCCAGCCGGGACCCGCGCGTTCCCGGCCTGGGGGCCGGCCCGGAGGACGGCGCCCCGGACCGGCGGGGAAGGGGACAGCTCGGTTCTGCCGGATCGTCCGGGGCCCGCTCCTCGTCCGGGGCCGGGCTCGGGAGCGTAGGCCCGAGCCCGGCCGGATCCGCTCGGTGGCCTTGCCGGGCCCGGCGGGAGCTGGGAACACGGGGCGCCGATCGGCGAAACTGGTGGGCGGGGAGGAGCGACCATGGCTGATCCGGACACCAGCGGGCCGACGACCGAGTTCGCCGGAAGGCGGCCCGCGCCGTCCCTGCGGGGATTCGTCACCGCGTACATCGGCTATCGCGAGGCGGGCGTCCCCCCGGCCAGGCACCGCGGGTTGCCCTCGCCGTATCTCACGATGATCGTCACCCTGGACGATCCGCTGGTCGTGGCCGCGCACCCGGACCGGCTCGCCCCTCCGGGGACGTACGACACGCTCGTCGGCGGCCTGCACAGCACGCCGGCGCTGATCACGCATGACGGCCGGCAGTCCGGTATCCAGCTCGCCCTCACACCGCTGGGCGCGCGGGCGCTGCTCGGCCTGCCCGCCGGGGAGCTGTCCGGCATCGACCTCGACGGGGCCGACGTGCTCGGCGGCGTGGCGGACGAGTTGCGCGAGCGCCTCCTCGCGGCGACCGGATGGCCTGAGCGGTTCGCCGTGCTCGACTCGGTACTCGTTTCGATGCTGGGCTCAGGTCGTGGCACGGCGCTCGGCGCCGCGGCGGCCATGCCCGCCGAGGTCGCGTGGGCATGGCGGCGGCTGCTGGCGGCCTCGGGCGGGGTCGGCGTGTCCGACCTGGCCCGCGAGGTCGGCTGGAGCACCCGTTACCTGGGGCGGCGGTTCCGCGAGGAGATCGGCCTGAGCCCGAAGGAAGCGGCCCGGGTGGTGCGCTTCGACCATGCCCGCCGTACGCTGCAACGCCTGACCGCCGGAGGCTCACCTCCCGCCCTGGCCTCGCTCGCCGCGACCTGCGGCTACTACGACCAGGCCCATCTCGCCCGCGAGTTCGGCGCGCTCGCCGGGTGCTCCCCGAGCCGCTGGCTCGCCGAGGAGTTCCGAAACGTCCAAGCCCTGCCCCCGGGCGCGGCGACAGACTTGTTCACATGACAGACAACACACCATCACCGCAGGTCTGGCCCACGCTGCGCGCCCGCGACGCGCGCGGCCTGATCCGCTTCCTCGTCGAGGCGTTCGGCTTCGAGGAGACCGCCGTGTACGGCGAGGGCGAGCGGGTCGATCACGCCCAGCTGTCATGGCCTCTCGGCGGCGGCATCATGCTGGGCTCCGTCCGGGACACGCCGGACGACAAGTGGACACTGGAGCCCGGCACGTTCGGCGCGTATGTCGTCACCGACGATCCGGACGCGCTCCACGCGCGGGCGATCACGTCGGGGGCGCGGCTCGTCCAGGAGCCGTACGACACCGACTACGGCTCGCGCGACTTCACGGTCCGCGACCCCGAGGGCAACCTCTGGTCGTTCGGCACCTACCGGGGTGAGCCGCGCAAGGGGTGAACGCGGCGGCAACCGGGCCTCCCCCGTGGAGGCCCGTCACCCTCCGACCGGTGGTCCCGTGCGTCATGCGGCATCGCGCGGACGGGCGTCACCCGGGGAGACCCGTCCTGTGGAACACATGCCCCAGGAAATGACATATGTCCCAGGAGCGAGTCCTTTGAGTAGCGTGTACTGGTCAGGCAGTACCGCCCGCTCTGGAGGAGTTCGTGACGACATCCGCCCGTCCCCTGGTGCTGCTCGACGTGGACGGGGTGCTCAACCCGTTCCGCCGCCCGTCCTCGCGGTTCGCGCGGCACGAATGCGTCGTCGACGGCTGCTCCTACCAGGTCCTTCTGGACGTACGGCACGGCGAGGAACTGCTCTCCCTGTCCGAGGACACCGGCGCGGAGCTGGTCTGGGCCACCACCTGGGAGGAGAACGCCAATGAGGAGATCGGCCCGCTCATCGGCCTGCCCCGGATGCCCGTGATCAAGGTGATGGCGGGGGCGGGCGCGGCGCGCGGTGAACACTTCAAGACCGGCCCGGTGGCCGAGTACGTCCGCGGCCGCCCGTTCGTGTGGTTCGACGACGAGCTCAGCCCCGCCGACTGGGAGTACCTGACCGAACATCCGGACGTCGGCGACTTCCTGCTGATCGAGGTCGATCCACGGAACGGGCTGTCGGGGTGGGACATCGACCGCGCACGGGAGTGGCTGGCCGCCGCCCAGGGCTGAGCGGTCGGCGCATGCCCACGGCTTCCGCGCACGGCGCATGCCCACGGCTTCCGCGCACGGCCGGTTCAGATCGCCGAGTTCTCCAGCCAGTGGGCGAGCAGGCGATCGTCGCCGAAGACCTCGAAGCGTCCGGCGTCCGGCCGCAGCCGCCCATAGACGAGCAGCAGCAGGTCGCTCGCGGTTCCCCGCACCGCGACCGCGCCCTTGCCGTGCCCGCGCTCCCAGGTGAATCCGGTGGGCCGGAGCGTGATCATCCACTCGCCGTCGGCGTCCGTCGCGTGCAGATGCAGCGTCTCACCGTCACCGCTGAGCCGTCCGACGCGCTCCGCCCACTCCGCGGCGTACGGCAGGTTGCCGAGGAACTCGTCCACGCCGTCGATCGCGCTCCCCGCGTCGATCGCGGGCTCGCGGCCCAGCGCCAGCTCGGCGTCGGCGAGGTGGACCAGCAGCTCGTGCAGCATCCGGCGGGACCAGAAGCGGGCGTGCCGGTCGCCGCCCCAGGACCAGAGCGGCGTCTCCGGCGCGGTCGCGCGCAACGTGGCCAGCAGTCGCGCCGTACCCGCCGCGAGCCAGGCAGCGGGGTCGTCTCCCTCCCCCAGGCGGTCCATCGGGACGTCACGCGCCCCGAGCCGCTCCGGAGCACGGGTACGCACCAGGTGCTCCGCCCAGCGCTGTGTGATCCCCACATGCTTCACCAGCTTGGCGATCGTCCATCCCGGACAGGTGGGGACCGGAGCCGCCGGATCCGCCTCCTCCACGAGCGCGACCAGGCGCGCCGTGGCGGCCTCGATCGCCGTGCAGTACTCCTCGTGCGGCCGGTCGCCGTGGATCAGCTCAGTCATGCGCCGACCGTACCTCTCCGGCCCCGGAAGCGGTACGGCCCCTGCCGCTTCATGATCAGCCGGTGATCACGGCGACGACGACCGTGCCCGGCGCGAGGTCACGCGCCAGGGCGTAGACCCCGTACATCATCTTGGCCACGTAGATCCGGTCGAGAAGGAGCCCGTGCCGTACGGCGAAGTCGGAGGCGAACGCCTCCAGCTCCGGTGTGGAGCGGGCATAGCCGCCGAAGTGGAAACCGCACTCGACCCGCCAGCCGCCCGTGACCCGGCCGAGCGCCTCGCGCTGGAGCCGGGCGACCTCTCCGGTCAGGAACTCGCCGCCCTTCAGCACCGAGAAGCCGACCGCCTCCCGGCCCGACGGCAGGCCGGCCGCGATGCCGGCGAGCGTCCCGCCGGTGCCGACCGGACAGCAGACGAGGTCGTATCCCCCGTCCAGTTGCGTGTCCAGTTCCGGGGGGATCTCGGCGCAGCCACGTACGGCCGCCGCGTTGCTGCCTCCCTCCGGCAGGAGATGGAAGTCGCCGAACTCGACCCGCAGCGCGTCGATCACCTCGGGCGTGTGCTTGCGCCGGTACGCCGTCCGGTCCAGGTAGGTCAGCCGCATGCCCCGGCCCACCGCGTACGCCAGGGAGGGGTTGAGCGGCAGGTGTTCCTCGCCGCGGATCACACCGATCGTCTCGAAGCCGTAGGCCGCGCCCGCCGCCGCGACCGCCCTGATGTGGTTGGAGTACGCCCCACCGAACGTGAGCACCCAGCCCGATCTGGGGTTGTACTTCAGCTTGCGCCACTTGTTCCCCGAGATCTCGGGGTGGATGAGGTCGTCGCGCTTGAGCAGCAACCGGACGGCTCCGAGACGCTCGTCGCGCACCTCCTCGATCGGCGAGGGCACGCACGCCGCCGGGCTGCTCGCCGATCCCGCCAGACCTGCCGGAACGTCCATACCGTTAAGGCTGGCACACGGACGCGGACTCGCTAACCTACGTGGAAGCCGTTTGTTGAGGAGTGTTCGATTATGCGTGTTGTTGAGGTGTTCCGTGCGGCCTATGGGAGCGACCCCGCAGGGGTCTGGCACGCGCCGGGCCGGGTCAACCTGATCGGCGAGCACACCGACTACAACGACGGCCTCGTGTTGCCTTTCGCCGTCCCGTGGGGCGTGACCGCCGCCGTCAGCCCCCGCCCCGACGGCGTCGTACGGCTCGCGTCGGTCCAGGCGCCGGGCGAGGAGCAGGTCGTCGAGGACCTCGACCAGACCCGCGGCTGGGCCCGCTACCCCGCCGGAGTCGTCTGGGCACTGCGCCGCGCGAGCCACCCGGTCGGCGGCGCCGACATCGTGATCGACGGCGACGTACCCAGGGGCGCGGGTCTGTCCTCCAGCGCCGCGCTGGAGGTGGCGACCGCGCTCGCTTTCGACGACCTGTACGGCCTGGCCCTGCCGAGGATGGAGCTGGCGAAGATCGCGCAGCGGGCCGAGAACGACTTCGTCGGCATGCCCTGCGGGATCATGGACCAGGCGGCCTCCGCGCTCAGCGAGGAGGGCCGCGCGCTGTTCCTCGACTGCCGCTCCCTCGGCAGCCGCGCCGTCCCGCTGGACCTGGCGGCGCACGGCCTGCGGCTGTTGATCATCAACACCGGCGTCCACCACGAACTGGCCGACGGGCAGTACGCCCGGCGCCGCCAGGACTGCGAGAACGCCGCCAAGCGGCTGGGCGTTCCCGCGCTCAGGGACGTCACCGACCTCGCCGGGGCACTGGCCAGGCTGAGCGGCGACGAGCGGAAGCGGACCCAGCACGTGGTCACCGAGAACCACCGGGTCGAGGCGGTGATCGGCCTGCTGCGGGCGGGAGCCGTACGCGAGATCGGCGCGCTCCTGAACGCCTCACACCTCTCCCTGCGTGACCAGTTCGAGGTGTCGTGCCCCGAGCTGGACGTGGCCGTCGAGGCGGCGGTCAGGGGCGGCGCGCGCGGCGCCAGGATGACCGGAGGCGGCTTCGGGGGCTCCGCCATCGCCCTCGTACCCGAAGAGCGCCTCCCGGCCGTACGGGACGAGGTTCTGCGGGCCTACGAGGCACGCGGCTGGGCCGCTCCCGCCTTCCTGGAGGCGACCCCCGCCCCCGGCGCCCGCCGCCTCCGCTGAATCGGACCGGTTCCGGGGCCGGATGCCGGGCGGCTTCCGCCTGAGGCGTCGGCGCGCTCACAGCGGCCGGAAACGCGGCGGGCGGCGCTCCAGGAAGCCGGCGACGCCCTCGGCGAAGTCGGGCCCGCCGAACGACTCCATCATGAGCCGCACGGCCCGGTCCCTCGACTCGTCGAGAGGCCGCTCCCAGTCGCCCCACACCTGCCGCTTGATGACCGCCATCGACGTGGGCGAGCTGGTGGCCGCCAGCTCCCGCGCGTACGCCAGGGCCTCGTCGAGAAGCCGCTCTCCCGGTACGGCCCGGCACGCCAGGCCCAGCGCGTACGCCTCGGAGCCGGTGAAGGTCCGGCCCGACAGCAGGAGTTCCATGGCCCTGGCCTGCCCGGCGAGCTTGGGCAGGACCCAGGCCAGGCCGTACTCCGCGATGAGCCCACGCCGGGAGAAGGCGGTGGTCCACTTGGCGTCCTCGGCGGTGAAGACGAGATCGCAGACGAGGGCGTAGACCATGCCCAGCCCGGCGCAGGCGCCGTTCACCACGGCGATGACCGGCTTGCGTAGCGTCAGTGGAAAGGTGGCGGGCCGGGGATCCGGCTCGAAATCGGGCAAGCCCGCCCGCTGGCCGGTGCGCCCTTCGTCCCGGCCGTCCTCCCGGTTACCCAAGCCTCCGCCCACGCGGCCTTCGTCCCGGTCGCCCGCGTGGTCACCCGCGTGGTCGCCGGAGCGGACTCCGGCCGCCTGGATCGCGGCGAGCGCCTGGAAGTCGGCGCCGGAGCAGAACCCCTTCCCCACGCCGGTGACCAGGATGACCCGGACGGTGGGATCACGCTCGGCCTCTTCGAGCAGATCGAAGTAGCGCCGCCCCATCTCGGGAGTCCAGGCGTTCAGCCGATCCGGCCGGTTGAACTTCAGGACCCGCACGGCGTCGTGGTTCTCGGACAGCACCAGCATGTCGGCCTCCCTGTACAGAACTATGTTCTACACCAGTGGGGCGGCCTGATCGACCCCCAAAAAGGAAGAAGGGGCCACAAACGCGACGAGGCCGGGCGACCTTTCGGTCACCCGGCCTCGGAGCCAGTGGCTCCCGCGATAGGACTCGAACCTATAACCTGCCGGTTAACAGCCGGCTGCTCTGCCGATTGAGCTACACGGGATTGCTGTTCGCCCCGCCTTCCGGCCTTTCGGCTTTCCTTGCGGCGCGGAACTAGATTAGCGCACTCCGAGGGGTTCCTGTCACATCGGTTGCGCT
This sequence comes from Microtetraspora glauca, assembly GCA_001570385.1. GTDB lineage: Bacteria > Actinomycetota > Actinomycetes > Streptosporangiales > Streptosporangiaceae > Microtetraspora > Microtetraspora glauca. Next base: position 66,566 of record BBYL01000029.1, read on the forward strand.
TGGATAGAGCGTGGCCCCCAGGGTAGGAGGCCGGAGACATTGAGTGGGGAGGTGGATGATGCGCTACAAGGTGATGTTCGCCGCCGGGCTGGCCATCGGTTATGTCCTGGGCACACGGGCCGGGCGGGAGCGGTACGAGGAGATCAAGCGCCTGGCACAGCGGGTGTCCGACAGCCCGACGATCCAGGAGGCGGCGGGCCTGGTGGGCGCCCAGGCGGCCAAGGTCGCGGACAGGGCCAAGAGCATGGTGGGCGACAAGTTCGGCGGCAAGGTCCCGTTCATGCGCAAGCCCGAGCACGAGCCCTGGTCGGCGGAGAAGGTGCCCAGCGGAGCCGGCTGGCCCGACCCCGGAACGACCTGAACACGTGACCGCCTTCGGCGTGTCACGCGGGCGACCGTGATCGGTGACCGCCCGACGACGCGCGGCGCCGACAGATCGCGCGCCGCGCACGTCTGACGGCGTGTCGCGCCGATTGACTCGACCGGCGGCTCGCCTGACGGCGTGTCGCGCCGAACCACTCGATCGATGTCGCCTGGCGGCGTGTCGCCCCGACAGCCCCGGCGCCTCAGACACCGAGGCTGCGGCGCACCTCCTCGAGCGCCTGCTCGGCGAGTGCGCGCAGTCCCGGGTCGCCGGGATCGAGACCGGGATCGAAGACGAACTCCCAGTGCGGCTCCTCCGCCCCCGGCACGCGCCTGGCGACCAGCCGCACTCCCCCACGCGCGTCGAGCGGGACGTGCTTGCTCGCCACGATCGACGAGGTGACCCGCTCCCGGATCGTCTCCGGCAGCAGGCCGGGCTCCGGAAGCGGCACGCGGTGGATCTCGCCGTCCGTCATGGCGACGGTGAGGCCGGTCTCGTCCCACGTCGCCTTGTCCACCATGTGCCAGGGCAGCCTGTGCCCGCCGGGCAGGTGCAGGGCCAGCGTGGTGGCGACCGCGTATCCCGCACCGGCGCTCCCACCGCTTCTCCCGGCGGTTCCTCCGGCGGTTCCCCCAACGGTGCCCTCGCCGCTTCCTCCGGCCGTGCCCTCGTCTGCCGTACGCGCGTGGCTGAGCACCCGCTCGCCCGGTTCCAGGGCGAGTGCCGTACGGACCTCGGACGGCAGCCGCTCGCCGAAGAGGGCACCGGCGAGACCGGAGAACGCGCGGGAGAAGGATGATCCAGCCAACGGGCACCGCCAGGGAACGCGACGATCGGTACAGCCGCAGGCTATCTGCCGAGCAGATCGAGGGTGAGCGCGGCCGACCAGGAGAAGTCCCTGCAGCCGTGCCCGGTCCCGTCGAAGGGATCGAAGCACTCGCGGAATCCCCCCTGCCGGACCAGCCGCAGCGTGCTGGCCACGAGCAGCTCGCGCAGCCGGTCCAGACCGTGTACGGCGGCGGCCTGGCTGAGCAGCCAGTTCGTGCTGATCCAGGACGGGCCGCGCCAGTACTGCGCCCGGTCGAACTCCGGCGCCCTTATCTCGCAGCTCGGTACCGGATATCCGGCCGCGCCCATGAACTTGGTCGACTCAAGGAGCGCGGTCAGCGCCGCGATGACGTGGTGGGGCATCTCGGGATCGAGCATGGGACCGAAACCGCCGATCGTGCAGACCGGGACGAGCCGGTCGGCACGGAGGTCCCTGGCGTAGAAGGCGCCGTTCCACAACCGGTCGAGCAGGGCGCCCCTGATCCGCGCCGCGGCCTCCTGGAACGGCTCCGGGTCCGCTCCCACGACCTCGGACGCGAGCCGCGCCATGGCGTCGCAGGAGAGCAGCCAGATGCCGTTGAACATCGGGTCCTCGACCGCGAACGGATGCTCCTCCCGGAAGTACGACGGCGCGTACCCGTGATCCCGGCACTGGACGGCGAGCCAGAAGTACCTGTCGTGGTAGCCGGTGCCGCACCGGCCCGCGGGCAGGTTCGCCAGGGGCGCGTCCCAGGCGGGGCTGTCGTCCATGCCGGACTCCCACGGGTGGGCGATCGCGGCCAGCCCGTGCCCTCCGGCGTCCCTGCTCCGCAGATAGGCGTGCTGGGCCACGAGGGACGGCCACGCCCGCCGTACGAACCGGGCGGCGAGCTCGCGGTCGGCGGCGTGCCGCCAGATCCACCAGGCGGCGTACGCGTGCAGGGGCGGCTGGGTCAGCCCGGACGTGAGCGCGCCGCGCGGCGCGTCCGGGACCTCTTCCGAGCGCCACATGGACGGTCCGGGGAAGTAGCCGTCGCTGTGGTGGAACACGATGTGCGGGACCATCCCGGTGCGCCACTGGCCGGTGAAGAGCGAGAGCAGCTCCTGACCGGCCCGTGCGGTGTCGCGCCTGGCGAGGCCGATCGCCACGAACGCCGAGTCCAGGCTCCACTGGTGGGGGTAGATGCCGGGGGCGGGCACGGTGGAGGTGCCCGTCCAGTTCGCGTCGAGCACGGCCAGGGCGGCACGCCCGAGCGCGGCGTCGTCAACAGCGGGACGCCCCTCCATCGATCCAGACTAATCCCACAAAGACCAGAAATCACCGAATATGACGCCCCGGCCGCGGGGTCCCGCACGGCCCGCAGGACCCCGCACCGACCCGGCGCCCGGTGACACACGTTCCGGCGCCCGGTCGCGGACCATCACTCGAGATAGTCGCGCAGCATCTGGGCCCGGGTCGGGTGGCGCAGCTTGGCCAGCGTCTTCGACTCGATCTGCCGGATCCGCTCGCGGGTGACGCCGAACTCCCGGCCGACCTCCTCCAGCGTGCGGGGGTGGCCGTCGGACAGGCCGAACCGGAGCTGGATGATCCGCTGCTCGCGGTCCGACAGGGTCGCGAGGATGTCGTCGAGCTGGTCCTGCAGCATGATGAACGCCGCGGCCTCGATCGGCACCACCGCGTCCGCGTCCTCGATGAAGTCTCCGAGATCGGAGTCCTCCTCGCCGATCGGCGACTGCAGCGACACCGGCTCCTGCGCGATCCGCTGGATCTCCACCACGCGGTCGATGGGCAGATCCATCTCCGCCGCGATCTCCTCGGGGGCGGGCTCGCGGCCGAGATCCTGGTGCAGCTGCCGCTGCACCCGGACCAATTTGTTGATCGTCTCGACCATGTGGACCGGAATTCTGATCGTCCGGGCCTGGTCCGCGATGGCCCGGGTGATCGCCTGGCGAATCCACCATGTGGCATAGGTCGAGAACTTGTAACCCTTGGTGTAATCGAATTTCTCAACCGCGCGGATCAGGCCGAGATTGCCTTCCTGGATAAGATCCAGAAAGAGCATTCCGCGGCCCACATAACGCTTGGCGATCGACACCACGAGCCGCAGGTTCGCCTCGATCAGGCGCTGCTTGGCGCGCACGCCCTCCCAGACCAGATCCTCCAGCTCGGGACGGCCCAGCCGTACCGCGGCGCCGTCGCACAGCTTGTCCTCGGCGAACAGACCGGCCTCGATCGCCTTGGCGAGTTCCACCTCCTCTTCGGCGGTCAGCAGCGGAACCCGGCCGATCTCCCGCAGGTAGATGCGGACGAGGTCGCTCGTCGGAGCCCGCCGGCCGGCGTCGTCGTCGTCCGGCCTGCTCGGCTCGTCTTCGCCTTGGGGTTCGAGAACCTCGACCCCGTTCTCCGCGAGCATGCGCACGACGCGCTCCAGCGCGTCGGACGGCAGCTCGGATTTGTCGAGCGCGGCGGCCACGTCGTCGACCGTGACGCTTCCGCGTTCCCTTCCCTTCGCGACGAGGTCCGCCACCTGGTCTACCGATGGCGGCCCACTTGGTAGCACCGATGCACCCACGCATCACAGTCTGCGGTATGAGCACAACAAAGCGGCAGGCCTATTTTTGGAACTCAAGGTAAGGCAGAAGTCAATACCCGATCGCAATCTAAATCAACGTTTACCCGTTGTCAGGATTGGAAAGGAAAGTAATTCATGCCCCGGCGGCGCGCTCACGCAACACGCGTCGCTGCTGTTCGAGGGCGACGAGCTCGCCGAAGAGACGGTTGTACTCCTGCTGCTCCTCCACCGGGTTCAGCCGCTGGAGCCGGGCCTTGATCTGCGTGACGGACCGGCCGACCGCGGTCTCCAGCAGCCGGGCGAGCACGGCCGCGCCGTACCGCTCCTCGCCGCCGGTCTCGGTGCGCAGCTCCTCGACGGCGAACCGGGTGAGCGCCGGGCGCAACTCGTCGTTCGCCGCCCCGAGGAGGCGGTCGACCCACTCCTGCCCTCCGGAGCCGCCGGAAGTGGTGCCGCCCGCGGCCGTGATCACGCCGTACAGCGCGGCGTGCTCGGGCCGGATGAACGCGTCGGCGCCGAGCGCGTCGAACTCGGGTCCGAGCAGGGCGGGCCGCTGGACGGCCAGCTTCAGGGCCTCCGCCTCCAGCTTGGCGACGGGGTCGACGGACTCCTGCCGGCCGGCCCGCCCCTGCTCAGGCCCGCCGTACTGCTGTCCCTGGCGGTGCTGCCCGTGCTGGGGCCCCTGCTGCCGTCCGTACGGGCCGCTCTGGCCGGGCCGGCCACCCTGCTGGCCGTACCGGCCCTGCTGATCATGTCGGCCCTGCTGGTCATACCGGCCCTGCTGGTCGTGCCGGCCGGGCTGACCGGGGCGAGCACCCTGGCCGCCCTGGCCGCCCTGGCCGCCCTGGCCGATCGCCTGCTGGACGCGCTCGATGACGAACCCCTCGTCCATGAAGCCGAGCCAGCGGTCCAGGTCCACGACGTACGTCTTGCGCAGCCCGGGGTCCTTGATCGAGGCGACCACCGGGGCGACCGCGTCGAGCGCGCCGAGCCGCCCCTCGTTGGTGGCCAGGTCGTAGCGGGAGATCACGCTGCGGATGGCGAACGCGAACAGCGGCTCCCGGCTCGCGATCAGGTCCCGGACCGCGGCGTCGCCGTGCTTCACCCGCAGGTCGCACGGGTCGAGGCCGTCGGGCTGCACGGCGACGAACGTCTGGGTGACGAACTTCTGCTCGTCCTGGAACGCCCGCAGGGCGGCCTTCTGCCCGGCGGAGTCGCCGTCGAACGTGAAGATCACCTCGCCGCGGAACTCGGCCTGGTCGAGCAGGAGGCGCCGTAGGACCTTGATGTGTTCCTCGCCGAAGGACGTGCCGCAGGTCGCCACCGCCGTCGGCACCCCGGCCAGGTGGCAGGCCATGACGTCGGTGTAGCCCTCGACGATGACCGCCTGGGAGCGGCGGGAGATCTCCCGCTTGGCCAGGTCCACGCCGTACAGCACGGAGCTCTTGTGGTAGATCGGGCTCTCGGGGGTGTTGAGGTATTTCGGACCGTCGTCGGACTCGAGCAGCTTGCGCGCCCCGAACCCGATCACGTCGCCGGTGATGTCTCTGATCGGCCAGACCAGCCGGCCACGGAACCGGTCGATGGGCCCCCGGCGGCCCTCCTTGGCCAGCCCGCCCTTGATCAGCTCCTGGGACGTGAACCCGCGCGCCATCAGATGCCGGGACAGCGCCTCCCACCCGGCGGGCGCGTGCCCGACGCCGAACCGCTCGGCGTCCACCCGCTCGAAGCCGCGCTCGGACAGGAACCGCCGGCCGGGCGCCGCGTCGGGGCTGGCGAGTTGCTCGGCGTAGAACTCGGCGGCGGCGCGGTGGGCCTCGATGAGCCTGACCCGCTCGCCCTGCTCGCGCCCGGGGACGTAGCCACCCTGCTCGTAGCGGAGCTGGATCCCGGCGCGCTGCGCGAGACGTTCGACGGCCTCGGAGAACGAGAGGTTCTCGATCTTGCGGACGAACGTGATGACGTCGCCGCCCTCGGCGCAGCCGAAACAGTAGTAGTAGCCGCGGGCCGGCGTCACGTTGAAGGACGGCGACTTCTCGTCATGGAAGGGGCACAGTCCCTTCAGGTTGCCGCCGCCGGCGTTGCGCAGCTGGATGTGCTCCCCCACGACGTCGGCGATCGGCGAACGCTCCCGTACGAGCGCGATGTCCTCGTCGCTGATCCGCCCTGCACCGCTACGCCCTGCCACGCTCGCGAGTTTAGGCCCTTGGAGCGACGTCGTGGGCGGGGCCTTCCCGAGACCGTATTTCGGTAACGGGTCGTGACCGAAAACGAGGTCGGTTACAAAGGAATCGTCGTATCTCGCTAACGTCGAGCGGGTGGAGATCATGCGATCGGGCAGACTGGCCGCCGTCGTGGCCGCCGCGGTGGCCACCACCGGGCTGGCCTCGGCGTGCGGAGCACCGGCCGGAGTGGCCGGGGTGAGCACGATGCCGCCCGTCCCCAGGGCCGAGGAGCCACCCTCGGCCTCGCCGGACGGCGCCGCGAGCGCCTCCCCGAGCGGCGCCCTCGGCGGCGACAGCGCCCACATGCGCTCCGTCGTCCCGCCCACGGGCCCCGAGCCCGTACGGCTCCCGCCGCCCAAGGTGTCGGCGTTCACCTACGCGTTCCCGGTCAAGGGGTGCCGGGTGTCGTACGCGCGGCAGCTGCTCGTGCTGCCGAAGACCACGATCTGGGCGGGCAAGGGATGCACCTTCGTCTCACCCACCGACGGCGTGGTCCGCGAGGTCAACGTGCAGAACAGGTGGCTGCCGTCCACCGACCGCGGCCAGGACCGCGAGGGCCGTTTCGTCACGGTCGTCGGCGAGGACGGCGTGCTCTACCTGGGCGGCCATCTCGACTCGATCGAGCCGGGCGTGCGGCCGGGGGCCAAGGTCAAGGCCGGCCAGCCGCTCGGCCGGCTCGGCAACTCGGGCAACGCCCGCGACACCGCCAGCAACCTCTACTTCGCCATCTCCTGGCCGGCCGCGCCGGAGCACTGGTGGATCAGGCGCGGCATGGTCGAACCCTGGGACTACCTCGACGCCTGGTACAACGGCAACCGCACGCTGTCCCCGAAGAAGGCCGTGTTCGCCCTGCGCAAGCGGGTCGGCAAGCTGCCCGCCTGCGACCGGTTGTGCGCCTCGAAGCCTCCGGCCACGAAGAAGCCGTCCACCGGCAACAAGCGGCACGAGTCCGACGAGAGTCCCCCCGTGGTCACTCCGGGCTGACCCGCCCGGCGCGGGTCGCCGGGCGGGATCGCGCGGGCGGGTCGCCGGGCACGGCAGCCGGGCGACATCGGGTGGGCGGGTCACCGGACGCGGCGGCCGGCAGGGGGCCGGGCGAGACGTTCCGTCGTCAGCCGGCCAGGAGGTCGTCGAGCGGGACGGCCGGGTCGGCGAGCCGGGCCGGGTCCACGGCGGTGCCGCCGTACCCGGCACGCACCAGCTCCTGGATCTTCTCGGTCATGTCCCACACGTTCACGTTCATCCCGGCGAGGACCCGGCCCTCCTTCAGCCAGAAGGCGATGAACTCCAGGCTGTCCACCGACCCCCGGTAGACGACCCGGTCGTGGCCGGTGATGTCGCCGGAGAACTCCATCCCCAGCTCGAACTGGTCGGTGAAGAAGTACGGCACGCGGTCGTAGACGACGTCGTGCCCGAGCATGGCGCGGGCCGCGGCCGGGCCGCCGTTCAGCGCGTTGGCCCAGTGCTCGACCCGGATCGGGCGGCCCAGCAGGGGGTTCATCGCCTCGGCGACGTCGCCCGCGGCGTAGATGTCGGGGTGCGAGGTGCGCAGGGAGGCGTCCACGACGATCCCGTTCGCGACCTCCAGCCCCGCGCCGCGGGCCAGTTCGACGTTGGGAGCGGCGCCGATGCCGACCACCACGTCGTCCGCGGGCAACGCCTGACCGTCCGACGTGACCACCGTGCGGGCGTGCGCCGTCCCTCCCAGGCTCGCCACGGAGACGCCGAGGCGCAGGTCGACGCCGTGCCGCCGGTGCAGCTCGGCGAAGATCTCTCCGACGGCCGGGCCGAAGGTCCGGTACAGCGGAGCCGGGTCCGGCTCGACGATCGTCACCGCGCATCCCGCCTCACGGGCCGCGGCGGCGGTCTCCAGCCCGATCCAGCCCCCACCGATGATCACGACGTTCCCCTGGTGGGCGAACGCGGCGCGCAGCGCCTGGCTGTCCGCGAGCGTACGCAGATAGTGCACGCCCTCCAGGTCCGCGCCCTCGACCGGCAGCGGACGCGGCGTCGCGCCCGTGGCGATCAGCAACTTGTCGTACGGCTGCCGCTCGCCTGAGGCGAGATGGACGGTGTGCCCGTCGGGATCGACGGCGGTGGCCGCGACGCCCAGGAGCAGCCGCACGTCGTGCTCGGTGTACCAGCCGGGGTCGTGCACGTAGACCTTCGCCAGCTCGGTGGTCCCCTTGAGATAGCCCTTGGAGAGCGGCGGACGTTCGTACGGGCGCTCCTGCTCGGCCCCGATCAGCACGATCTCGCCGGTGAAGCCCTCCTCGCGGAGCGTCTGGGCCGCTTTCGCGCCCGCCAGGCCCGCTCCGACAATCGCGTACGTCGACATCTGCACCCCTCACTCCCGGCTTTCGCGCAGTATCCGCCTGTGATCGCCCGGCGTCGAACGGAACGCGCCGGATCTCGTACCAGGTGCCCGGGAACGGGGGCCGGATTCCTGCCCGGCGTGATCTCAGGCGAGACGCCGGCGCCAGGCGACGGCCGACACGTCGGTGAGCGAGGCGATCTGGTCGACGACGGCGCGCAGCCGTCCGGCGTCGTCGGGGGCGTTCTCGAAGGCGGGGCGCAGCGCGGGTTCGAGGGTCGCGGGAGCGCCCGCCGCGATCAGCGAGGCCAGTTCGGCGATGAGCTCCCGCTGGAGGGCCTGGGTCGCGTGGTGCGCCTCGCGGGACATCACGTAGTGCGCGGTCACGCCCTTGAGCAGCGCGCACTCCAGCCGCGTGGTCCTGGGGACGACCAGGTCCGCCGAGTGCCGTCCGGCCGGGGGTTCGGGCCGGTACGCGTACGCCTCGCGGGTGGCGTCCTGGGCTGACCTGCAGAAGCGCCCGATGAGGGAGCTGGTGAGGCGCTTGAGCGAGGCGAGGTCGTCGAGGCCGCCGACGAACGGCCCGGCGAACCTCGCCGGCCAGATCGGATCGGTGACCAGCCGCGCGAACGTCTCCGCCAGCTCGGCGAGGTCGGCGTCGGGCGCGTACCACTCCCGGGTCAGGCGGCAGACCTCCAGGCGTTCCTCCGGGTCGCGGAGCGCCTCCGGGGTGACGTGGCCGCAGTGCAGCGCGTCCTCCAGGTCGTGCACCGAGTACGCGACGTCGTCGGCCCAGTCCATGATCTGCGCCTCGAAGCTGACACGGTAGTCAGGGGTGCCCTCACGGACCCAGGCGAAGATGGGGGCGTCGTCCGGGTAGACGCAGTACGGCCGGCCGTCGCGCGCCTGCGGGACGCCGGGAACCCGGCAGGTGTCGCTCGTCCAGGGGTACTTGCAGACGGCGTCGAGCGCCGCCCTGGTGAGGTTGAGTCCGGCACTGCGGCCGTCCTCGGTGAGCACCTTGGCCTCCAGCCGGGTGAGCAGCCGCAGGTTCTGCGCGTTGCCCTGGAAGCCGCCGCACGGGGCGGCCAACTCGTTCAGCGCGACCTCGCCGTTGTGGCCGAACGGCGGGTGCCCGAGGTCGTGGGCGAGGCAGGCGGTCTCGACCAGGTCGGGGTCCCGGCCGAGGATCTTGCCCATCTCCCTGCCGATCTGCGCGCATTCCAGGGAGTGGGTGAGCCGGGTGCGGTTGCTGTGCAGGCTGTGGTCGGACGGCGTGACCACCTGGGTCTTGGCCGCGAGCCTTCGGAGGGACGCGCTGTGCATGACCCGGGCGCGGTCCCGCTCGAAGGCGCCGCGTTCGGGGTCGCCCGGGGGTTCGGGCACCCATCGTGCCTGGTCGTGCTCGTCATAGCGGTTCATCTGTCCTCCTTCCCCGGCATCGGGGAGGAGGAGAGTACCCCTTTGGGCCTCATTTCACGATAAACGCCTCTAAAACCATCAGTGACCGGTGCTCCAGTCGACGGCCCTCGCCAGTGGCACGCCGGGGCGGTAGTGCCTCCGGTCCGGGCCCACCTGCGGAACGGGTTCGGCCGGGCGGCGACGCCGGCCGCGGTGGAGCGCCGAGCGCATAGCCCTACATCACTGACCGCATTTCTGTCAATAATGCCGTCAACCCATCTTGCCGACCGCTCCGGATGGCACGGACGACACGGACCAGACACGCCGATGATCGACCCATTTCACCGTTCAGCCTGCTCACGGCGGGCGGGGAGCGCACTGCCCGAACGGAGGGCGGCCGGTCCCCGCCCCTTCGGAGCAGGGGCTCCGCGACGGAAATCCATGCTGTCCCCGAGGTGACATAACCCTGAATTGTTGACTGCCAATCTCACCATATTGCGCTGTATGACGAGTTTCGCAATCTTGCCGATGAGCAACCGCGCGATAACCATCAGTGGCCGAACAGTCACCCTCTGCACTGGAGGCCACCAGTATGAGAACGGTCCCCCTGCTCCTGCGGCTCACGGCCGTGGGAGCCGCGTCGGCCATGGTGCTCACCGGAACATGCGCCGGCACGGCCACCGCGGCCACCGCGGCCGTCGCGCGCCCGCACGCCCCCTCGGACACGATCCGCGGCACCAGTTCCCCCGATGCCATCCCCGACCAGTACATCGTCGTACTCAAGAACACCGGCGAGAACCGCAGGCGCGGCGCGGTCCGCATCGCCGGCGACCTCTCCTCCAAGCACCACGGCACCCTGCGGCACATCTTCCGCAAGGTCATGATGGGCTTCTCCGTCAAGATGACTCAGGCGAACGCCGTGGAGCTGGCCGCTGACAGCTCCGTCCGGTACGTGGAGCAGGACCAGAAGATCACCGTCAACGACACCCAGCGCGACGCCACCTGGGGTCTGGACCGCATCGACCAGCCGGCGCTCCCGCTCAGCGGCACGTACACCTATCCGACCACCGCGTCCAACGTGCACGCGTACATCATCGACACCGGCATCCTGACCACGCACAGCGACTTCGGCGGCCGGGCGAGCAGTGGATACGACTTCGTCGACAACGACACCGATGCCACCGACTGCCATGGTCACGGCACCCACGTCGCCGGCACCATCGGCGGCAACACGTACGGCGTGGCCAAGGGTGTCAAGCTCGTCGGCGTCCGCGTGCTCGACTGTTCGGGCAACGGCGCCGTCTCCAGCGTGATCGCGGGCGTCGACTGGGTGACGTCCAACGCGATCAAACCGGCGGTGGCCAACATGAGCCTCGGCGGCGGCTCGAGCACCGCCCTGGACAGCGCCGTGTCCAGGTCCATCGCCTCCGGCGTCACCTACGGCGTGGCCGCCGGGAACGACGGCACCGACGCCTGCTCCGGCTCGCCGAGCCGACTCCCCGAGGCGATCACCGTGGGCGCGACGTCCTCCAACGACGGCCGGCCGTCCTGGTCCAACTACGGCAGCTGCCTGGACGTCTTCGCACCCGGCGAGTCCATCACCTCCGACTGGTACACGGGCGGCACCGCGACGAACACGATCAGCGGCACCTCGATGGCCACCCCGCACGTCGTCGGCACGGCGGCGCTGATCCTGGGCCTCACTCCCGGCGCCACCCCCGCGCAGGTGGCCTCGGCGATCGTCTCCCAGGCGACCACGAACAAGGTGACCAATCCGGGAGCCGGCTCGCCGAACCGGCTCCTCTACACCGGCAGGCTCGGCGGCGGTACCACGCCCAGCCCGTCACCGTCCCCCACCCCGACCCCGACGGTGTCGCCGACGCAGCCCGGTGGCACCACCGTCTTCTCCGACAACTTCGAGACGCTCACCGGCTGGATCACCAACCCGGCCCTCACCGACACCGCCACCTTCGGCCAGTGGATGCGCGCCCGGCCGGAGGCCACCAGCGCGAACGGCGTCGCCACCCAGCTCGGCACCCCGACCAGCGGGAGCTACGACCTGGTCACCGGACCGTTCGCCGGGTTCGAGGCCGGCACCTGGGACCTGGACGGCGGGGTCACCACGATCCAGTCACCGGCGATCAGGCTGCCCTCCTCCGGCAAGCTGACTCTGGCGCTCAGCTGGTATCTCGCCCACCTCAACAACGCGACGAACGCGGACTACTTCCGGGTCCGCGTGGTCGGCTCGACCACGACCACGGTGCTGCGGCAGGTCGGCTCGCCGACGAACCGGGCCGCCGCGTGGGCCAGGGCCACCGCCGACATCTCCTCCTACGCCGGTCAAACCGTACGGATCGTCATCGACGCCGCCGACGCCGCCGAGCCGAGCCTCATCGAGGCCGCCGTCGACGACGTGGTCATCACGCGAAGCTGACCCGACCTGACCTCACGTGATACCCGGAAGACGGCCGCTCCTCCGGCGACTGCCAAACCGGTCCGGTCGCGCGTCAGCGGGTGTCGGATCCGTCGGAGGTGAGGGCGGCGCGGCCCGCTTCGAGACGGGCGACCGCGACGCGGAACGGCGAGCACGAGACGTAGTCGAGGCCGATCTCGTGACAGAAGTGCACGGAGTCGGGGTCGCCTCCGTGCTCGCCACAGATACCGATCTTGAGGTCGGGGCGGGTGCGCCTGCCCTCCTCCACGCCGATCCGCATCAGGCGGCCGACCCCGTCCCTGTCGATCGACTCGAACGGCGAGACGCCGAAGATGCCGAGGTCCAGGTACTTGCCGAAGAACGCGCTCTCCACGTCGTCCCGCGAGAAGGCCCAGGTCATCTGGGTCAGGTCGTTGGTACCGAAGGAGAAGAACTGGGCCGCCTCGGCGATCTGCCCGGCGGTCAGCGCCGCCCGCGGCACCTCGATCATCGTGCCGATCAGCGCGTCCACGCCCACCTCGGCGAGGATGCGCAGCGCCTCCTCGCGCACGCTCTCCAGCTCCTGGACCGCGCCGACCAGCGGGATCATGATCTCGGCCCTGGGGTTCGCGCTCTCCTTGGCCGCCTCGGCGATCGCGCGTACCTGCATGGCGAACAGGCCGGGGATGACCAGGCCGAGCCGTACACCGCGCAGGCCCAGCATCGGGTTCTGCTCGTGCAGCCGCTTCACGGCGTCGAGCAGCCTGCGGTCCTTGTCCTCCGCCGCGTCACCGGCCAGCGCGACCTTGACGGCCAGCTCGGTGTAGTCGGGGAGGAACTCGTGCAGCGGCGGGTCGATGAGCCGGATCGTGACCGGCAGGCCGTCCATCGCCGCGAAGATCCCGGCGAAGTCGGCCTTCTGCAGCGGTTCGAGCGCGTCGAGCGCCGCCTGCCGCTCCTCGTCCGAGGAGGCCAGGATCAGGTCCTCGACGAGCTTGCGCCGGTCCCCGAGGAACATGTGCTCGGTACGGCACAGGCCGATGCCCTCGGCCCCGAACGCACGGGCGCGGGCGGCGTCCTCCGGCGTGTCCGCGTTGGCCCGTACGGCGAGGCGCCGTACGGAGTCGGCGTGCCGCATGATCCGGTCCACGGCGGCGACCAGCTCGTCCTCGATCGGGCCGCCCTCGAAGTACTCCATCACGGGCGAGGCCACGACGGGCACCTCGCCGAGGTAGACGACGCCGTTGCTGCCGTCGATCGAGATCACGTCGCCCTCGTTGACGACGATCCCGCCGGGCGCGGTGAAGCATCCGGCACGGGTGTCCACGGCGAGCTCCTCGGCGCCGCACACGCAGGTCTTGCCCATGCCGCGGGCGACCACCGCGGCGTGTGAGGTCTTGCCGCCGCGCGAGGTGAGCACGCCCTGGGCGGCGATCATGCCGGCGAGGTCGTCCGGGTTGGTCTCCCGCCGGACGAGGATGACGGCCTCGCCCCGCGCCGCCAGCTCGACGGCCCTTGCCGAGGTGAACACGGCCTTGCCGACGGCCGCGCCGGGAGAGGCGTTCATGCCCTTGGTCAGCCGGGTGTTGTCGGCGGCGGCGGAGAAGCGGGGGAACATGAGCTGCGCGAGCTGGTCGCCGGACACGCGGGTGACGGCCTCGTCGAGGTCGATCAGGCCCTCGTCCACGAGCTGGGTGGCGATGCAGAACGCCGCGCCGGCCGTGCGCTTGCCGACCCGGGTCTGCAGCATCCACAGCTTGCCGCGCTCGATCGTGAACTCGATGTCACACAGGTCGCGGTAGTGGTTCTCGAGCGTGCCCATGATGTCGAGCAGTTCGCGGTAGGAGTCGGGGTCGATCCGCTCCAGGTCCTGCAGCGGCACGGTGTTGCGGATGCCGGCCACCACATCCTCGCCCTGGGCGTTCTGCAGGTAGTCGCCGTACACGCCCTGGTGTCCGGAGCCGGGGTCGCGGGTGAAGGCGACGCCGGTGCCCGAGTCCATCCCGATGTTGCCGAAGACCATCGCGACGACGTTGACGGCCGTGCCGAGGTCGGCCGGGATGCGCTCCTGCCGCCGGTAGAGCACGGCGCGCGGCGCGTTCCACGAGTCGAAGACGGCCCTGATCGCCAGCTCCATCTGCTCGCGCGGGTCGGCGGGGAAGTCGCGGCCCTTCTCCGCCCGGACGATGCCCTTGTACGTCTCGACGAGGCGCTGGAGGTCGGTCGCGTCGAGGTCGGTGTCCTGGCGGGAGCCCTTCAGCTCGTCGAGCGCGTGCTCGAACAGCTCGCCCTCGATGCCCAGCACGGTCTTGCCGAACATCTGGATGAGCCGGCGGTAGGAGTCCCACGCGAAGCGCTCGTTGCCCGCCTGCTTGGCCAGGCCGAGGACGGAGACGTCGTTGAGGCCGATGTTCAGGACGGTCTCCATCATGCCCGGCATGGAGAACTTGGCTCCCGACCTGACGCTGACGAGCAGCGGGTCCGCGGCGTCGCCGAGACGCTTGCCCATCGTCGTCTCCAGCGCGTCGAGGTGGGCGGCGATCTCGGCGGCCAAGCCGTCCGGCACGTCGCCGCCCGCGAGGTAGTGCCGGCAGGCGTCAGTGGTGATCGTGAAGCCGGGGGGTACCGGGAGACCAAGATTGGTCATTTCCGCAAGATTGGCGCCCTTTCCACCGAGCAGATCCTTGAGATCCTTGTTGCCCTCGGTGAAGTCATAAACAAACTTGCGCACGCGAGCTCCTTCGGCGACTTCAATTACACGGGTTCGTCCGCATTCGCACTGTACCGACCAACAACACGACGAAACATCACCCGTCAAGAGATAACGTGTTTACGCAGGTAGATGGGCACATGGAGGTCTAATCCACTCCACGTCACATTAAAAATGATCGATTTTCTCAGATCATCAAGGAGTGGTATAAACCAATTCCACACGACATTGGAGATCGTTCATCCGGCGTTAATTGGTGTAGACCATTACCCTTTCCGATGCCGTACGCCTTTCGCGGGACGGGACACGGTGTCGAACACGGGAGGCCGGGTAACGCGAACATCGGGGCGAGGGCGCCTAGGATTGATCCAACCCTCCGAACATGACCTGTAGCGGAGGGTGTTCGCATGTCACCAAAGTTCTGGCATATCGCCATCTCGGGGATCGTGGCACTCGCCGCGACGGGCTGCGGCTCGGACAGGACGCAGATCACACCCTCACGGGTGGACGGCGTCTCCAGCATCGATCCGTCGCCGCAGTCCCTGAACTGGGGGCCGTGCGAGGGCGTGCCCGCCTCCGCGGGCTTCCAGTGCGCGACCCTGAAGGTGCCGCTCGACTACGCGAAGCCGGGCGGTGAGACGCTCGGGATCGCGCTCGTACGGCGCCCCGCCACCGACAAGCAGAACCGGGTCGGCTCGCTCGTCTTCAACTTCGGCGGACCCGGCGGCTCCGGCGTGTCCACACTGCTGGACGCCGCGGGCGCCTTCTCCACCCTGAACAGGCGCTACGACCTGGTCAGCTTCGACCCGCGCGGCGTGGACCGCAGCAGCGGGATCAGGTGCCTGGACAGCGCGGAGCTGGAGAGGTACCTCGCCAGGGAACCCAGCGGGGACACCGTCGAGGAGACCCACCTGCTCAAGGGCTTCGCCAAGGCCTGCGAGCAGAACGCCGGCCCGATCCTGCCGTACGTCGGCACGCTGAACGCGGCACGCGACCTTGAGACCATGCGCGCCGCGCTCGGCGACCCGAAGCTCAACTACCTGGGCTTCTCCTACGGGACGCACCTGGGCGCCCTCTACGCGACGCTGCATCCCAAGGAGACGGGCCGCATGGTGCTCGACTCCGCGCTCGACCCGTCGGTGGGCATGCTGGACACGGCCCGCACCCAGATCAGGGGCTTCCAGAAGGCGTACGGGAACTACCTCACCGCCTGCGTGGGGCAGGCGAGCGGCTGCCCGCTAGGCAAGACCACCACGGCGGCGAACGCGGCAGTGCTCAAGCTCATCGACCGCCTGGAGGCGCACCCCGGCAAGGCCGGCGGGCGTGAGGTCACCTCGACCGTCGCGAGGACCGCCATCGCGCAGGCGCTCTACAGCCAGATGGCCTGGCCGCTGCTCACCGAGGCGCTGCACCAGGGCATGAAGGGCGACCTGAGCGGCCTGCTGGCCCTGGCCGACCAGTACGGCGGGCGCCAGCCGGACGGCTCGTACTCGACCCTGCAGATGTCGCTGCCCGCCATCCTGTGCGCGGACACCACGGCCCGGCCGAGCATCGCGGAGGCCGAGAAGGCGGCCCGCGACCTCAAGAAGGAGTCGCCGATCTTCGCCATCACCGCGGCGAGCTCGGGCATCTGCAGCGTGTGGCCCGTCCCGGGAGAGGACAGCAACAGGCACATCGACGCCTCCGGCGCCAACCCGATCGTGGTCGTCGGCGTGACCCACGACCCCGCGACGCCGTACCAGTGGGCGCCGAGGCTGACCGAGCAGCTGCGCAGCGCCGTGCTGCTCACGCTCAAGGGCGAGGGACACGGCGCCTACGGACAGAACAACCCGTGCATCGACAAGGCGGTCAACTCCTACCTGCTGGACGGAAAGGTCCCGCCGAAGGGCCTGGTCTGCGGCTGACCCGGCCCGGCTCCGGCCGGAAAGACGGCCGAAAGACGGCAGGAGAGACGGCCAGGAAGACGGCGGGGAAGAAATGTCGCTCGGCCTCGCTACGGTGCGCGGTCATGATGACTGTGGATCATGGCGATGGGGCGACGGCAGACGATCGATGCGGAGGGGGGCACCTCACGATCGCCGGGGAGCCGGTCGGTGAGGTCGCTCTCGTTGACGCCGGTTCCACCGCCGGGGAGCCGACGTCCGACCGAAAGCGTTACGAGGAGCGTGTCGCCGCGGTGACCGCCCTGGTGGAGGCGGGCCGGATCGCGGAGCTGGCCGACGAGCTGGTCCGTCTCGAACGCGATCAGCTGGGCTACGACTTCTGGGGTTACGGCCGCCTCGGCGAGGTCGTCTATCGCACGCTCAAGGAGATGCCGGCTCCCTCCCGGGTGGAGCTGGCGACCCGCCTGCTGTCCCGCCCGGACCAGGAAGCCGAGCTGGTCGACGGCATGGTCGTGATCATCACCGACGAGGTGTCGGACTCGTGGACTCCGGAGGCCGCAGGGCTGCTCCTCGCGCGGGCGGCGCGTCGTGAGGTCTACTGCCACGGGCGGCTCACATGGATCGTGAAGTGCTGGCTCGATGCCGGCAACGACCTCGCACCCGAGGTGCTCGCGACCCTTCGCCGTACGGCCGTCGCGGGCTGGCGGTTCGAGACGACGCTGCCCTCCCTTGTCGCACAGCACGAGTTCCCGCTCCTCAACGTGGGTGAGCCATGGGCCGACCGGATCCTCGCCGAAGACCTGGACGAGCACTGGACCGCGCTGCTCAGGCACGCTCTGACAGCGTCGAGTTCGAAGCCGTCGGCCAGGTGGGAGCGCACGGGCCGAGCCCTCCTGGACCGGATCGGGCCCGAGACCGCCCGGGTGAGGATCACCGACTGGCTCACCCTGGTCGGGCGGCCCCGGCCGATGATCGCCGACAACAGCGGCGTCCACTGGGTCGACCCCTACAACGCCTCCGCGTTGCGCGGGCTCATCTGGCTGCTGGGGTTCCTGCCCGCGCGGCCCGACACCACGCGGTTCCTCGGCGGTCTCGTCGAGACGGCTCTGCTCAAGATGCCCGGCGTCGGACCGCGCCACCCGGCGACCGCCACATCCGCGATCGCCGCGCTGTCGCGCCTGGACGGCACGGACGCGCTGGGACAACTCGCCCGGCTGGCCATGAAGGTCACCCACAAGCCCACGCTGAAGGTGCTCAACCGCACCCTCGACGCGAAGGCCAAGGCACTCGGCCTGTCACGGGCGGAGGTGGAGGAACTCGCCGTGCCGTCCTACGGGCTCACCGAGGTCGGCCGTCGCGTGGAGATCGTCGGGGACGCGACCGCCGAACTGACCGTGACGGGAGGCAAGGCCGTTCTGAGCTGGCGCAACGCAAAGGGCACGATGGTCAAGGCGCCGCCCGCGAGCGTCCGGCGGGAACATCCCGAGAAGCTCGCCGAACTCAGGGGCGCGGTCAAGGACATCACCAAGATGCTCTCCGCCCAGGCGGAACGCCTGGATCACATGTTCCTCGCCCAGCGTGTCTGGCCGTACGAGACCTGGCGGGAGCGTTATCTGGACCACCCGCTGGTCGGCGCCCTGGCCCGGCGGCTGATCTGGCTGGTCGACGACGTCCCGTACGGCTACGCCGACGGCAGTCTGCGCGGCGTGACCGACACCCAGGCCCATTCGGCGGCGGGCGCGACGGTTCGGCTCTGGCATCCGATCGGCCGTGACGTGACCGAGGTTCTGGCCTGGCGGAGCTGGCTGGAACGGCATCGGATCACGCAGCCGTTCAAGCAGGCGCACCGGGAGGTCTACCTGCTCACCGCGGCCGAGGAGACCACCGGCGACTACTCCAACCGCTTCGCCGCGCACGTGCTGCGCCAGCACCAGTTCCACGCCCTGGCCACCGCCCGTGGCTGGAGCAACGAACTGCGTATGGCCGTCGACGGCGACTTCCCGCCCGCCATCCGCGAGTTGCCCGGCTGGGGGATGCGCGCGGAGTTCTGGACCGACGTCGACTTCGACGACGCCGAGTTCGCCGACTCAGGCGCCTATCTGCGGGTCCGCACGGACCAGGTGCGGTTCTATCCGCCGCACGCCCAGCAGAATCACGGCGGGTACGCCGCCTGGCTGCACAGCGGCCCCGGCCGGGTCGGGCCGCTGCGGCTCGACCAGATCCCGCCACTGGTGTTCAGCGAGGTCATGCGCGACATCGACCTCTTCGTCGGCGTCGCCAGCGTGGGCAACGATCCGACCTGGCAGGACGGCGGACCTGACGGGAGGTTCCACGGCTACTGGACCTCCTACGGCTTCGGCGAGCTGTCCGTCACCGCGCGGACCCGCCATGACGTGCTCTCCCGGCTCCTGCCGCGCCTGGCCGTGGCCGACCGCTGCTCCCTCGACGACCGGTTCCTGCATGTCCGGGGTGAGCTGCGCACCTACAAGATCCACCTCGGGTCGGGAAACATCCTGATGAGCCCCAACGACCAGTACCTGTGCATCGTCCCCAAGCAGGAACCCGGACCCGGCACCGGTGAGGTGTTCCTGCCGTTCGAGGGCGACGGCGTGCTTTCGGTCATCCTCAGCAAGGCGATGATGCTGGCCAGGGACACCACGATCACCGACCCGACCATCACCGGCCAGATCCGTCCTTGAACCGGGTCTCTCCGTACAGCGGGCGGCAGCCGTACCGGGCTTGAAGGGGCAGGAGAAACGGGAGAGCACCCGCCGGCCGGGCCGGCGGGTGCTCTCCCTCGTGCGGCGGGTCGCCGCTCAGTCGTTGAGGTGCGTGCGGAGGTAGGACTCGACCTGGTCGAGCGCGACGCGCTGCTGCGCCATGGTGTCGCGCTCGCGGATGGTCACCGCGTTGTCCTCAAGGGTGTCGAAGTCCACCGTGATCGCGAACGGCGTGCCGATCTCGTCCTGGCGGCGGTAGCGGCGGCCGATCGCGCCCGCGTCGTCGAAGTCGACGTTCCAGCGGCGGCGCAGCTGGGCCGCGAGGTTGCGGGCCTTCGGCGACAGGTCGGCGTTGCGGGACAGCGGCAGCACCGCGACCTTGACCGGGGCGAGCCGGTGGTCGAGGCGCATGACGGTGCGCTCCTCCATGACGCCCTTGGCGTTGGGCGCCTCGTCGACGGTGTACGCGTCGAGCAGGAAGGTCAGCGTCGCCCGGTCCACACCGGCCGCGGGCTCGATGACGTACGGCACGTACCGCTCGCCGGACTCCTGCTCGAAGAACGTCAGGTCGGTGCCGGACGCCTTGCCGTGCGCGGTGAGATCGAAGTCGGTGCGGTTGGCGATGCCCTCCAGCTCACCCCACTCCGAGCCGGTGAAGTTGAAGCGGTACTCGATGTCGACCGTGCGCTTGGAGTAGTGGGACAGCTTCTCCTTCGGGTGCTCGTAGAGCCGGAGGTTGTCCTTGTTGATGCCCAGATCGACGTACCAGCGCAGGCGCTCGTCGATCCAGTACTGGTGCCACTCCTCGTCGGTGCCGGGCTTGACGAAGAACTCCATCTCCATCTGCTCGAACTCGCGGGTCCTGAAGATGAAGTTGCCCGGGGTGATCTCGTTACGGAACGACTTGCCGACCTGGCCGATGCCGAAGGGGATCTTCCTGCGCGCCGACTGCTGCACGTTCAGGTAGTTGATGAAGATGCCCTGCGCGGTCTCCGGCCGGAGGTAGGCCAGGCCGGACTCGTCCTCCACCGGGCCGAGGAACGTCTTGAGCAGGCCGCTGAACTGCTTCGGCGCGGTGAAGGCGCCCTTGTTGCCGCAGTTGGGGCAGGTGATGTCGGCCAGGCCGCCCGCGGGCTCCTTGCCGTGCTTCTCCTCGTACGCCTCGAGGAGGTGGTCGGCGCGGTAGCGCTTGTGGCAGGACTGGCACTCGGTCAGCGGGTCGCTGAAGGTCTCGACGTGGCCGCTGGCCTGCCACACCTCGGGAGCGAGGATGACGCAGGAGTCCAGGCCGACGACGTCGTCGCGGCCCTGCACGACGGTCTTCCACCACTCGCGCTTGACGTTGTTCTTCAGCTCGACACCGAGCGGGCCGTAGTCCCACGACGCCCGCAGGCCTCCGTAGATCTCGCTCGACGGGTAGACGAGCCCGCGGCGCTTGGCGAGGCTGACGATCGTTTCCATGACGTCGGTACGACGTGCCATTGGTGAGAACTCCATCCGGCTGGGTGTCGGGTTGGGATCGTGCGCGCACGCGCGGGGCCGCGGCCAACGGGCTGCCCGCCGTCTCGGGCGGATTTCGCGCCCGCTACCTGCTCGATCTCATCCAAGCTTAGGGGAATCCCGGCGTCGCCCGCTCATATCTCCTCCTCGCCTGGCGGCTCGGAGTCGCATTCGCGAAGCGCGCTGTGCCTATTGATTCACTCGCTCCGCTCGTTCATGTCTCCTCCTCGCCCGGCGGCTCGGAGTCTGGTCGTGTCGAAGACGCGCGATCTGGCACCGCGCGAAGCGCGCTGTGCCCATCGATTCACTCGCTCCGCTCGTTCATGTCTGATCCGGTACGCGTGCCGAGTCCACACGCGCGTCCCCGATCAGCTCGAACGCGCTGGGCTCGTTGATCATCAAAGTCATCAGCGGGTACATCGCCATCCGGGCCGCGCCGAGCGCCCGGCGGTAGAACCCGGCGCCCTCCCACTCGCTGACCAGGGCCCACAGGTCCGGCTCGTCGACCGACCTGCCGATCTGCCCGCGCAGGTATCCGGGCTGTACGGCGAGCACGTCGAGGATGTCCCGGGCCTGCGAGGCGAAGTCGTCCGCCTGCGCGGCGGGCACCGAGTAACGGATCAGGGCCAGCATGCGGCCCAGCATGCCACGCCCCGGACAGTGAGCAGGTGCGCCGGGGTGGTCCGCGTGACTAGGCTCGACACGTGGCAGGTGACACAGGACAGGGCAAGGGGCCCGGCGGGCCGAGTGGGGCCAGGGTTCCGGCACATCCCCTGGCCAGGAAGCCGGCCGGTGACGCGGCCCAGAACTCGGGGGCACGGAACTCGGCGCGGAATCCCGCACGGAGTCCGTTGCGCAAGGGCGCGAAGCGCCCGCTCCCGCCGGGTGAGCAGTTCTTCACCCCGGGCGCGACCGGGCTGCGGCGTGCGGTGGAGCGCAGGAGCGCGACCGTGCTCGTGTTCCTCTTCCATCTCCCCCGCTGGGTGATCCCGGTCGTCATGGTCGCGCTGATGCTGACCGGCGTCGTGGTGGCGGACTGGCGGGGCGGGCTGGCCGTGCTGCCGGTGCTGGCGTTCGTGTTGTGGCTGGCCTACATGTCCTGGCCGTCCCTCCGCGCCGGCGGACGCCTGCTGCGGGTGGCGCTGGTCACGTTCCTCGTCCTACTGGCCGCGACCCGCTTCGGGCTGTTCTGACGGTTTTGACAACCGTTTTCATTTTGCCCGATAATTGTCGCGTGATGTCCCGTACGCGCTCCCTCATCCTCACCGGCGCCCTCCTGACCGCGACGACCGCCGTCACCGCCTGCGGCGCGGGTAACGCCGCCACCGGTGACGGCAAGCCCGCCGTGATGGCCGCCTTCTACCCCCTCCAGTGGATCTCGCAGCAGGTGGGCGGTGCGGACGTCTCCGTCACCGGGCTCACCAAGCCGGGCACCGAGCCGCACGACCTGGAGCTGACCGCCCGCCAGGTCGCGGACATCCAGGACTCGACGCTGGTCGTCTACATCAAGGGCGTCCAGCCGGCGGTCGACGAGGCGGTGGACGGGCACGCGTCCGACAGCGCGTTCGACGCCGCCACCGCGATCTCCACCCTCCCCGCGACGGGGGCCGACGAGGGACACGGGGAACAGGGGCACGGTGACGACCACGCCGACGTCTCCTACGATCCGCACATCTGGCTCGACCCGAGCCGTTTCGCCACCGTCGCCACCCGGCTCGGCGACCAACTCGCCAAGGCCGACCCCGCCCACGCCGCCGCGTACAAGCAGCGCGCCGCCACGACGGCCGCCGCGCTGACCACCCTGGACGGCGAGTACCGCAAGGGCCTGGCGACGTGCACCGGCCGTGCGATCGTGACCAGTCACGCCGCCTTCGGCTATCTGGCGAACCGCTACGGCCTCGAGCAGATCTCCGTCAGCGGCATCGACCCGGAGACCGAGCCCTCTCCCACGCGCCTCGCCGAGGTGGCGAATGTCGCCAAGCAGAAGAATGTGACTACCATTTTCACCGAGGAGCTCGTCAGCCCGAAGGTGGCCGAGATCCTCGCCAAGGAGGTCGGCGCCAAGACGGCCGTGCTCAATCCGATCGAGAGCGCGCCCGGCGACGGAGACTATCTCTCCGCGGCACGCCGCAATCTCGAAACGCTGAGGACCGCGCTTGGGTGCTCCTGATCCTGGAAGGGTGATCGCGCCATGACTGCCGCGTTCACGATGACCGGCGGCGAGGTCACCCTCGACGGGCGGCCCATCCTGCGCGGCGTCGACCTGTCCGTCGAGGACGGGGAATTCGTCGTCGTGCTCGGCGCCAACGGCTCCGGCAAGTCCACGCTCGTCCGCGCCCTGCTCGGGCTCGTCCCGCTGTCCGGCGGCTCCGTCCTGCTGTACGGCAGGCCGCCCGCGAGGTTCCGCGACTGGCGGCGGGTCGGATACGTACCGCAGCGGCTGTCCGTGGGCGGCGGGGTGCCCGCCACGGTCCGCGAAGTGGTGTCCTCGGGCCGGATCGCCCGGCAGAGCCGCTTCCGGCGGACCAGCGCCGCCGACCGGCAGGCCGTGGCCGACGCCCTCGACGCCGTGGGCCTCGCGGACCGGGGCGCGGACCCCGTGAACGCGCTCTCCGGAGGGCAGCAGCAGCGGGTGCTCATCGCCCGCGCGCTGGCCGGCGAGCCCGACGTCTTCGTGATGGACGAGCCCACGGCGGGCGTCGACGCCGACAGCCAGCGACTGCTGGCCGGCACCCTCGCCGAGCTGAGGGAACGCGGCAAGACGGTCATCCTGGTCGCGCACGAGCTCGGCCCGCTCGAACCGCTGATCACCCGCGCGATCGTCCTCCGGGACGGCCGCGTCGCGCACGACGGCGCGCCTCCGGTCTCCACCATGGCCGGGGTCGGCGCGGGCGCGGCTCCCGGTCACGAGCACGTCCATCCCCACGCCCACGCGCACACCGGCCCGCTGAGCGGCTGGCCGGACGTCATCGGATCACGGTCCTCGGTCGGCGAGGCCAGGGCGGCGGGCGAGGCATGAGCGGCATCTTCGAGTACGACTTCATGATCCTGGGGCTGATCGCGGCCGTGTTCGTCGGCCTCGCCGCCCCCGTCGTCGGCACGTTCATCGTCCAGCGCCGCCTCGCGCTGCTCGGCGACGGCATCGGGCACGTGGCGCTGACCGGCGTCGCGCTGGGGTTCCTGACCGGCGCCGCGCCCGTGCTCACCGCCGTCATCGTGGCCACCCTGGGCGCCGTCGCCATCGAGGTGGTGCGGGCCCGCGGCCGGACCAGCGGCGACGTGGCCCTGGCGCTGCTGTTCTACGGCGGCATCGCGGGCGGCGTCCTGCTCATCTACCTGGCGCCGGGAAAGAGCAACTCCACGCTGACGTCCTACCTGTTCGGCTCGATCGCGACCGTGGCCGCCGAGGACGTGTGGGTGATCGGCATCCTGGCCGTGGCCGTACTCGCCGTCGTCGCGATCTTCGGGCGCGAGCTGTTCGTGCTCTGCCAGGACGAGGAGGTCGCCCGGGCGAGCGGCCTTCCGGTGCGTTTCCTCAGCCTGCTGATCGCGGTGACCGCGGCCCTCACGGTCGTCATCGCCATGCGCGTGGTGGGGTTGCTCCTGGTCAGCGCACTGATGGTCGTCCCCGTGGCGACCAGCCAGCAGATCATGCGCAGCTTCCGCGGCACCATGGCCCTCGCCACGGCGCTCGGCGTGGTCGCCACCGTCGGCGGCCTCACCTCGGCGTTCTACATCAACGTGCCTCCGGGATCGGCGATCGTGCTGATCGCGCTCGCCGGATTTGTGCTGTCCCTCGGGATAGGTAGATTCATACGGCGAAGCCGTACCTGGGAGCCCACACCATGAGCAAGAGCAGCGACGCCGTTCACGAGACCCTCCGGCATTGCGAGGGCTTCCGGAGCGCCCAGGACATCTTCACGAAGATGCGGGCGGACGGCGCCAAGATCGGCCTGACCACCGTCTACCGGGCGCTCCAGTCGCTCTCGGACGACGGCCGGGTGGACATGCTGCGCACCGACGACGGCGAGTCGGTCTACCGGGCCTGCGAGAGCGACGTCCACCACCACCATCTCGTGTGCCGCCGCTGCGGGCGCACCGTGGAGGTGGCCGGGCCCGACGTCGAGCGCTGGGCCGAGGCCGTCGGCGCCGAGTACGGCTTCACCGAGGTCACCCACACCGTCGAGGTCTTCGGCACCTGCTCCGCCTGCACGGCCGCCGCCGGGAGCCGCTGACCGGTTTATGACGATCCATTCGCTCGGCCGCCCCCTGGCGCCCTCCGCGAGGTACGCTGCCCCCGCCGACGTAGGGAGATGCCGTGCCCTTCAGCCATGACATGGTCCACTCGCTGGCCACCGTGGTCGATCTGATCAACACCTCGCCCGCCGCGGGCACCGGAGAGGGCCTGGAGAGCGTCGAGGACCTGCGCGCGTTCGTCCGGCGGCATGTGATCAGCGGTGTGGAGGACCTGGGCGCCGACGACCTCTCCGACGTGCGGGCGCTGCGTGACGCCTTCCACGAGGTCTTCGTCGCACCCGACCGCGACACTGCGGTCTCTTTGCTGAACACCATGCTCGGACGTACGCGGATCACCCCCAGCCTCGCCGAGCACGACGGCTTCTCGCTGCACGTCCACTACTTCGCCCCCGGAGCGTCGCTGGCCGAGCATCTGGCCGCCGACTGCGGGGTCGCGCTCGCCCATGTGCTGGTCGAGGACGAGCGGGAACGGCTGCGCACCTGCGCCGCCCCCGACTGCTCCCACGTGTTCGTGGACGAGTCGCGCAACCGCTCCCGGGTCTACTGCGACAGCCGTACCTGCGGCAACCGGATGCACGTCGCGGCCTACCGCGCCCGCCGCCGGGCGTAGTCCGGGCGTATTCCGGGCGTCGTTCGGCGCGGCGTTCGGCGCGTACTCGGTGACACGGCGTCCGCCGCGAAACGGGTCCGGCGGATCCGGTCGCGGTCCTGGTTCCCGGTTGTCCTAGGACAACCGGGACAGTCGCCCCAAACGAGCACCAAACAGCTCCGAGAGAACTTCAAGTGCACGACGTCACCCTGTCGGACGAACCATTCCGTTCCATCAGGGAGCCACGTTGCTTACCAGAAGACTGGCGGCGGTAACCGCCGTCACCCTCGTCTGTTTAGTTGGGGCGGCCACCGGAGCCGGTGCCGCCGCCCCCACCGATCCCTCAACCGCACAGGCACCGGAGAAGAAGCTGCCGGACCCGATGCCCGCGCAGTTGCTCCGAGTGCCCGAGAACCGCGGACCGCTGGAAGACCAGACCAAGGGGCGTGCGACACCGCCACGACGCCGAACCGCCAAACCGTGCACGCTCAAACCGTCCGAGAAGCATGAATGGGCCAGTTGCCTGGCGATCAAGGCCACCGTGGACCGGGCTCCCCGGGTCGGGGAGGAGACGACGCTCACGGTCGAGGTGAAGGCCGAGAAGGACCTCGAGAACATCCGGGTCGAGGTGGACCTTCCGGCCGCGCTGACCTGGCGTGCGACCCCGGACGGGATGACCACCGAAGCCGGACACGGCGCGTTGACGACCACGCTCAAGGCGGGCCGGACCACGACCTACAAGGCGAAGATCACCGCCGATGCGGCCGGACCCGTGGAGATCGTCGCCCGCGCGGTCGGAGACACTCGCGAGAAGACGCCCGGCGACGAGGCCGCGAAACCCGACGACGCTCCTCCGGCTTCCGACCCGGCTTCCACCCCGACTTCCGACCGGGCTTCCGACCCGGCTACCGACCGCGGGAAGGCGGAATCCGGCGGCGCCTCTGCCGCCTCCGACGTCGTGGCGCTCACCGTGGGCGGAGACGACACCGCCGCGCGGCTCGGCGTCGCCGTACGGAACGAATTCGGGGTGGCGAAGGCCGATCCCGGCGTGCGGGTCGAGGTGCCCGCGCTGGAGCCCGCGCAGGAGAAGAAGGCGGCTCTCGCGCGGGAGCGGGCCCGGGAAAGGAAGGCGGCTCCCGACGGGAAACCCGAGCCGACGGTTCCCGACGGCGATCAGGCTCCGGCGGCCGCCAGTGGGAAACCGGCCCTGACGGCCGGCCCGGGCCAGGCGTGCGCGACCGGCCGCTGGGTGTACGTCGACGAGAAGGGCGTCACCCGGCCCTCGCGCATGTTCGGGGTGGAGATCTGGGACGCCGACACCGGCTCGGAGGACGACCTGCTCGCCACCGGCCTGACCGACAGCCAGGGCAACTACTGGGTCTGCTTCGGCACCGCCGACGCCGACGAGCCCGGCGACACGGTCGACGTGTGGGTCAGGTTCACCTCCGCCAACGACCTGGCGCGGGTGAGCTCCAACGACCGGCCGGGCGGCTATGCCTTCCCCTTCAAGGCGGGGAAGGCGGACAACGTCCAAGACGGCACCAAGGTCGACTTCGGCACCCTCCAGCCGGCCGGCGACTTCGACATGCGCGTACCGCGCGCCTTCGAGGCGGCCATGGCCGTCTGGTACCGCCTCCCCACACTGTGCTGGGACGCCGACGACGCCGTCTGCCGCCAGGTCACGCTCTACTGGTATCCCGGCTCGCAGTACACCTACTACTCGCCGTCCAGCGACAGCGTCTACCTGTCGTCTCTCGCCCCCGACGTCCCGTTCGTCGTGGCGCACGAGGTCGGACACGCCCTGATGGACGACGTCTACGAGGATCGCTATCCCGCCACGCCCGGCTGCGATCCGCACGATCCCAACACGAGAAGCTCGGCCGGCTGCGCCTGGGTCGAAGGGTGGGCCGACTGGCTCGCGGCCACCGTGGTCGGCGAACCGGTGTTCCGCTCGGAGATCCCGTATGTGACGCCGTTCGATCTGGAGGACCAGCCCACGTGGGGTCTCACCGACCAGTGGGGCGACGAGGTCGAGGCCCGGGTGGCAGGCGCCCTCATCGACATCACCGACGACCACGCCGACGGCTTCGACACCTACGGCGAGGCACCGTTCGGAAACGTGTGGGCCACCTTCAACCGGCACGTGTCGAACACCTTCCGGGAGTTCTGGGACCACCGGAAGGCCGACGGATTCGACGTCTCAGAGGGCGGCGCGCTGGCCTCCCTCTACCAGAACACCATCGACTACGGCTACCGGCCCAGGCTGGCCGACTACACGCCGCTCCCGGGCGCGGCCTCGACCACGAGGACCTTCCGGTACGACACGACAACGCCCTACTGGTCGGCCGTCGCGGTCCTTTCGACCAACAACGCTGACCACGACCTGCGGCTCTACGACGACGAGGGCCTGACCGCCCCGCTGGCGTACAGCTACTACGGACCGGGCACCATCGACTTCGTCGTCGTCGACGGGAACCAGCGTCCGGCGGGCGACTACTACCCCCAGGTCACCCGCTACAGCGGTGACGAAAGGTTCATCATCATGCTGGCCCAGGGGAAGAACATCCTGGAGCCCGGCGAGTCCACGACCACGCTGACCGACAGGTGGCGCCCGATCGAGATACGGGACACCTGGCTCCAGGAGGGGGAGACCGCCACCTTCACCTTCACCCCCGGGTGGAGCCGGGACCGTCCGTACTGGGGACAGGCGGAGCTCCTCGTTTTCGGTTCCGGCTCCGATCCGGGCACCTGGGTGCAACCGCGCTCCAACGCGCTGGCGTACGCGTACGTCGGGGACGGCCAGGACGGGAAGCTCACCTTCACCGCGCGGCAGGCGGGGTGGTACGGCCTCGTGGCCGTGCTCAAGAGCGGCGCGGGGGGATACGCCACGATCTCCAGGTCCTGAGCCACGTGAGCGGTCGCCACATCGGGCGGCCGAGGGCATGGGAGTCGAGGCGACGGCGACCCGGTCCCTCATCATGACCATGACCCCGTAGCCGCCACGGCCACCACGCGATCTTCTGGGACTCCGCGAGCCCGGGAACGACCACACGGCGGCCGTGCTCATGCGACCACGAGGTCTCACCGGATCGCCGAGCGGCGGCGAGGCCGGTCAGACCTGGTTGGGAACGGCTCCGCCGTACCTTCTGTCGCGCTTGGCGTACATCTCGCAGGCCTGCCAGAGGTCGCGGCGGTCGAAGTCGGGCCAGAGCTGGTTGAGGAAGACCATCTCGGCGTACGCGGCCTGCCAGATGAGGAAGTTGGAGGTGCGCTGCTCCCCCGAGGAGCGGACGAACAGGTCCACGTCCGGGATCTCGGGCTCGTCGAGATAGCGGGCGAAGGACTTCTCCGACACCTTGTCCGGCTTGACCCGGCCGGCCGCGATGTCTCGCGCGAGCTTGACCGCCGCGTCCACGATCTCGGCGCGGCCGCCGTAGTTGACGCAGAACTGCAGCGTCATGGTCGTGTTGTTCCTCGTCATCTCCTCGGCGTCCTGGAGCTCGGAGATGACGCTCTTCCACAGCCGCCCGGGACGACCGGCCCACCGGACCCGGACCCCCATCGCGTGGAGCTGGTCGCGCCGGCGGCGGATCACGTCGCGGTTGAAGCCCATGAGGAAGCGCACCTCGTCGGGCGAGCGCTTCCAGTTCTCCGTGGAGAACGCGTACGCCGACAGGTAGGGGATGCCGAGCTCGATCGCGCCCTCGATGACGTCGAAGAGCGACGCCTCACCCATCTTGTGACCCTCGGTCCTGGGCAGGCCACGCGCCTTGGCCCAGCGGCCGTTGCCGTCCATGACGATCGCGACGTGGCGCGGCACGAGGTCGCGCGGGATCGGGGGCGGGGTCGCGCCCGAGGGATGCGGAGTCGGAGGACGAACCATGACCACGAGCGTATTCCGTGCGGCGGGGTCCTCAGGCGCGGAAGATGTGAGAGTTCTGTGCGGGTTCCGCCCCGAAGACCCGGACGGGTGGCTGCCCCGCGTCCCTCTCGACGTGGCGCAACGAGCGGATGCCGTGCTCCAGGTGCCACTGGAGGTAGGCCGCCACGAGGCCGCTGCATTCGGTGCGGTGCCGCGGCTCCGACGCGTCCGCCATGGGCCAGTCTCCGCGCAGCAACGCGATCATCAAAGCGATCGTCTCCGCCGCGGGCACCGCCGCCCCGGAGGGCCGGCAGCCGCCGCACACGACTCCGCCCGCCACGATCGCGAACGCGCGTACGGCCTCGGCGCCGCAGCGGGCGCACTCGGACAGGGCGGGGGCGTATCCGGCCACCGCGAGCGAGCGCAGGAAGTAGGCGTCGAGGACCAGCCGGGCCTCGTGCTCGCCCTCGACGAGGGTGCGCAACCCCCCGACCAGCAGCAGGAACTGGCGCAGGGCCGGCTCCTTCTCCCCCATGGTCAGCCGGTCGGCGGTCTCCAGCATGGCGGTCCCGGCGGTGTAGCGCGGGTAGTCGCTGACGAGCGCCTCGCCGTACGGGCGGATGGTCTCGACCTGGGTGATCATGTCAAGCGACCTGCCGACGTGCAGCTGCAGGTCGACGTGGGTGAACGGCTCCAGCCGGGCGCCGAACCGCGAGGTGGTCTTGCGCACGCCCTTCGCGACGCCGCGCACCTTTCCTGTGCGCTTGGTGAGGATCGTGATGATGCGATCGGCCTCGCCCAGCTTCTGGGTGCGCAGCACGACGCCCTCGTCACGGTACAGACTCACTGGGCCATCGTATGACCTCCCGCTGACTCCTCCCTGAGATCACAAACGGTGAAATTTCGGTAATGATGCGGACTCGGCGCTGACCGCACATCGCCGTCAAGCTGGACATTCCGGAACGGTCCCGCGACCCTGGATGCACCGACTTGACCGAAAGGTCACTAAGCTTTGCCCCCTGGCGGACTTCCCCGCGCCTCCCATAAAGGCCCTGCCCCCCGCTGTTTGAAAGGGTGCCATGACCCTCGTGGTCCTGCTGGGCTCGTCGCCCGGCCCGATCGGTTCTCAGCCGCCAGGATCCGGCGGCCGGCCCGTCCTGCCGACGGACCTGAAGCTGACGTCACTCCCCGGAGCCCCCACGGCGTACAGCAGACTGCTGGGGCAGGCGACCTCGCTCGGCTCGCAGCCGATCACGATCGCCCGGCCGGGCGACGCGGCCGCCTACCGCGAGCAGGGCGGCCGGGTCGTCGAGAGCGCCGGCGTCGCGGAAGATCTGTGGGCGCTCGCCGACGCGGTCGAGCACACGACCGACAACGTGTTCATCATGCCCGCGAACTCGCTCATCCACGATGAGCTGATCTACCAGATCACGAAGGCCAAGCGGGCCGCGATCGCGCTGATCCTGCGCGAGGAGCGCGACGAGAACGCGCCCGAGCCGCCGCCCATCGAGGAGGCGGAGCCCGAGATCGGGCGGCAGGTCCTTGAGGGTCTGCCGCAGCGCACCCGCGCCGGCCGGGGCCGCGTCATCTCGGTGGGCACGTCGTACCACGCCGTCACCCGCCCGAACGCGGCGCTGCTCGGACCGATCCACCTCCACCAGCGGCACGCTGCGGTGCTCGCCGAGGTCGCCCGCGAGCTGGCCGGCATGGCGCACCTGTTCGGTCCCGAGGACGACGTCACCGAGCTGCTCGTCCTCGGCCTGGTCCGGCGTGGCGTGTCGATCGGTGTCCGGGGTCGCCGCGACCTGTTCTACCGCCGCCTCCACACGCCGCAGGACACGGCCGAGGTCGAGAGGGAGTTCGCCGGATTCGACGAGGACCGGGCCCGCCTCGACAACGCGGTGAAGGGCGCGGACGGCTTCTTCACCACGTTCTTCGTCAGCACGTACTCCCGGTTCATCGCGCGGTGGGCGGCCCGCCGGGGGCTCACGCCGAACCAGATCACGCTCATCTCGATCTTCTTCGGCCTCCTGTCGGCGGGAGCGTTCGCCACCGGCACGCGGGCCGGGTGGATCGCGGGCGGCGTGCTCATCTACTTCGCGTTCGTCTTCGACTGCGTCGACGGGCAGGTGGCCAGGTACGCCAGGAAGTTCGGCGTGCTCGGCGCCTGGCTGGACGCCACGTTCGACCGGTTCAAGGAGTACGCCGTCTTCGTCGGACTGGCGGTCGGCGCCACCGTCTCCGGCCAGTTCGGCGACGGCGAGGGAGTGTGGACACTCGCCCTCGCCGCGATCGGGCTCCAGTCCGTCAAGCACCTCCTGGACTTCTCGTTCGGCGCGGCCAACCGGCGCAGGGCTCCCGTTCCGCTCCCGACACTGGACCTGCACGTCGCCGACGACCGCCCGCTGCGCACGGCCCTGGAGGAACGCAGGAACAGCCGCAACACCGGCGTACGCGGCCTGCTCAAGCTCTGGACCAAGGCCGGGAAGTTCCGTCCCATGCACTGGGCCCGCAAGATGATCGTGTTCCCGATCGGCGAGCGCTTCGCCGCGATCGCGATCACCGCGGCCTTCTTCGACCCCCGCGTCACCTTCCTCACGCTGGTGATCTGGGGCGGCGTCGCGGCCACCTACACCCTCACCGGACGCATCCTGAGGTCACTCGCATGATCACCCAGCCACAGGTCACCCCCACCCCCGACCCGGACGAGGAGCGGCGCCGCATCCAGACGGAGCGGCTGCTCGCCTACCGCGACGACGGCCCGCTCGTCGCCGTGCTCAAGGGCCGTCTCGGCCGGGGCCTGCCGCCCGTTCCCGCCGTACTCGCCGCGCTGCTCGCGATCATCGCGCTCGCCGTGACCGGCTCGCTCAAGGACGGCCCGATCCTGATCGTCCCCGCGCTGGTGCTGGTCGCGCTGGTCGTCCCCAGCGCGCCGCGTGACCACCTCGGACGGCTCGACTGGCTGACGCCGCCGCTGCTGCGCGGCGCGGAGTTCCTCACGATCATCCTGCTCGGGCTCGCCGCCGGCACGCCCAAGTGGCTGCTCTTCGTGCTCCTCTACGTGATCGGCTATCACACGTACGACACGGTGTACCGGACGCGGCAGAGCATCTGGCCGCCCGCCTGGATCTTCAAGGCCGGCCTCGGCTGGGAGGTCCGCCTGCTCATCCTCGGCGTGGGCGCGGCCGCCGACCAGCTCACCCTGGTGGCGTCGATCCTCACGGCCTACCTGCTCGTGCTGTTCTCGGTCGAGAGCGTGGTGAGCTGGGTCCGCCTGGACAAGGCGTCCGCGCAGGCCAACGCCGACCAGGACCTGGAGCAGTCCCCGGAGGACGCCGCCGAGCAGGTCACCGGCGACGCCGAGCACGGCTGATCCCCGCGGCTCCGCCCGCACGCCTTACCGACGGCCCCGCGCGATCAACCGATCACGCGGGGCCGCGGACTGTCCGGACCCGGCGGCCGGCTCCGGTGATCACTAGCGCGGCGGCCATCATGGTGGCACGCCCCATCAGGTACGGCGATGCCGGACCCGGTGGGCGGCGTTGTCAAGCGGGGTGGTCGAGGACGGCCCAGACGATCTTTCCGCTGCCCCTGATCAGGATCCAGCCCCAGGTGAGGCTCACGGCCTCGACCAGGTAGAGGCCCCTGCCGGTCTCCGCGAACTCGTCGTTCTGCGGGCCCCGCTGCGGCGCCAGCTCACTGGGGTCGCGCACCGCGCAGAGCACGTGGACGCCCTGGCTGAGCAGCCGCAGCTGGATGGGCGCCTCCAGGCCGGTGGCGAGCCCGTGGCGCAGGGCGTTCGTCACCAGTTCGGACACGACGAGCTGGGCGTCGTCGATCAGGCCCGGCAGGCCCCACCCGCCCAGCGTGTGCGCGGTGAAGTCGCGGGCGACGGAGGCGGACGCGGTCTCGCCCTGGAGCGCACAGGTAGCGAGCGGCGGAGAGGCCGGATCCGGGCTGTCAGGACCGAAGGCCGGCGTTGCCCACGAAGGTGCGGCGCCGGCTCTCCTGCCTGCCAGATCTGCGGTCATCGGATCCCTACGCGAGTCGGGTGTCACATGAGTGCGCTGCCGCCGTCTATCGTTCCCTGCACCTTAAGAAGGCAAGCGCGCCCCCACTCGCAAATGTACGAACTTAGAGATGTTCGGCGTTGATTTGCCGTAACCATGGCGTTGTCCGTCCGGAACCGCGATCCTCTACTCGTCACTCTGACGCAATGGGACACTGGTTGACTGTGGTCGGAAGTCGACCGCCGTAGGAACCGCTGTAGAAACACCGTAGGAATCCGTCAGCGCAATGGAGTCCATGTGAAATCGCTGCAGGTCGCCCACGCCGATCCCCGATTAACGGGGCGCCCGCGAGGCGGGCCGACCGTCCTGCGCATGTTGCTCGGCGCCCAGCTCCGCAAGCTCCGGCGGGCGAAGAGCATCACCCCGGAGGAGGCGGGACACGCCATCCGGGCCTCGCACGCCAAGATCAGCCGCCTGGAGCTCGGCCGGGTCAGCTTCAAGGAACGCGACGTCGCCGACCTGCTCACGCTGTACGGCCTGACCGATCCGGACGAGCGGGCCACGCTCCTGGACCTCGCCAGGCAGGCCAACGCCCCCGGATGGTGGCACAAGTTCAACGACGTCCTGCCGCACTGGTTCGAGGTCTACGTCGGCCTGGAGGAGGCCGCCTCGGTCATCCGGACCTACGAGCTCCAGTTCGTGCCGGGGCTGCTGCAGAGCCCCGACTACGCGCGGGCGGTCATCCTGCTCGGCAACGCCGGCGCCCCCGAGGACGACATCTCCCGGCGGATCGACCTGCGGATGCGCCGCCAGGAGCGGCTGACCGGCCCGGACGCGGTCCGGCTGTGGGCCGTGGTGGACGAGGCGGCACTGCGCCGTCCCATCGGCGGCGCCGAGGTGATGCGAGGCCAGATCGAGCACCTGATCGAGGCCACCCGCAACCCCAACGTGACGTTGCAGGTCGTCCCGTTCGACCGGGGCGGGCACTCCGCCGCCGGCGGGCCGTTCACGATCCTCCGCTTCGAGGAGTCCGAGCTGCCCGACGTCGTCTACCTCGAACAGCTCACCAGCGCGCTCTACCTGGACAAACCCGAGGAGACCGACGCGTACATGCAGGTGATGAACACGCTGTGCGTGGAGGCACGCCCGGCGTCCAGCACGCGGGCCTACCTGGAGGCGATCCTCGCCGACATCGGGTGATCCCGGCCGGGAGGGTCAGGAGACGCTCGCGAAGAACTCCTCGCAGGTCTCGGTGAACGCGGTGGCGCGGGCGGTCAGCCGCACACCGCGCATCGAGGCCAGGACGATGTCGAGGAGCGGGACCTCATCGCTGATCGGCCGGGCGACGACGTATCCGCCGTCGTACGTCTGGTCGGTCGCGGCCCGCTGGTTGAGTATGGAGTAGCCGTGGCCTCCGGCGACCAGCGCCCGCACCGTCTCGTAGCTGGAGCTGCGGAACCGCACGCGCGGCTCGACCGGGTGCAGCGCGCGGAAGTAGTCGCGGCTGTGTGGCAGGTCGAGCAGGATCATCGGCTCGGTGGCCAGCTCGACGAGCGAGACCGCCTCCGCCTCCGCCATGGCGTGACCGGACGGCAACAGGACGTACGGCCTGACCCGGGTGAGGACCCGGACGTCGAGGTCGAGTGCCAGGTCGATGGCGTAGAGCAGGGCCACCTCGCAGCGGCCGTCCACGAGCGCGCGCTGGACGGCCGAGACCTCCCCCTCCGAGAGGGTGACCCGCACGCCAGGGTGGCGGTCGGCGAACCGGCGGAGCAGCCGGGGCAGGTAGAACGGCGAGAGCGTGGTGAAGCAGCCCACCGCGAGTTCGCCGGTCAGCGAGCCCGCGAGGCCGCGAGCCGACTCGGCGAGCGCGGCCGCGTGGGAGAGGAAGTCCCTCGCCTCGACGAGGAAGCGCTCCCCGGCGCGGGTGAGCGAGAGACCCCTGGCATGGTGCCGGATGAGCAGCTGGACGCCGAGCTCCCGCTCGACCTGCGCGATGGCCGCCGAGATCGCCGACTGCGCCACCATCAGCTCCCGGCTGGCCGCGGTCATGCTTCCCAACTCGGCCGCGGTCACGAAGTAACGCAGCTGGACGAGAGTGAAATTGACGTCCGCCACGTCACCCATTGTGACCTCCTGACCGTAGGTCGCTCGCAGAAATCACTTCAAGGCTGCGTCGCGGTTCCGGCTGGATTCTGCAGGTTTCAGGCGTTCTCGCTCTGGAAGACCCGTACGCCGACGGCCACACCGGCAAGGGCGATCACCAGCGACACCGCGGTTTCCCAGAGAACGGGAGCCGAGCCGTACGAACCGGCGAACAGACCGCGAACGGCCTCGACAACATACCGGAAAGGCGTGAGCCTGGACAGGACGTCCCGCCGGCCTCTCCACCCTCTTCCAGGCTGTGCGCGGAGTGCGGGACCGTCCGGCGGTCCATGGCGCCGATCACCGGTTCCGGCCCGGCACACGATATACAGGTCCGCGTGAAGTTGGACGGATTGGATCGCGCCATCATCGGCGTCCTCGTGGAGGACGCCCGGGCGACATATGCCGAAATCGGAGCCCACGTCGGCCTGTCCGCCCCGGCGGTCAAGCGGCGGGTCGACCGGCTTCTCGCCAGCGGCGCGATCACCGGGTTCAGCGCGCGGGTCGAACCGTCGGCCCTCGGCTGGACCACCGAGGCGTACGTCGAGCTCTTCTGCCGGGGCAAGACCTCCCCCGCGGAGATCGGCGTGGCGATCGCGCGGCACCCCGAGGTGGTGTCGGCCTGCACGGTGACCGGCGAGGCCGACGCGCTCCTGCACATCCGCGCCACCGACGTGCGGGACGTGGAGCGGGTGATCGAGCGCATCGCCGCCGAACCGTTCGTGGTCCGCACCAAGAGCTCGATCGTGCTGTCCCGGCTGATCGACGAGAAACCCTGACGGGCGGCCGGACGGCGACCGGCGGCCGATTAACGGATCGCCACAAAAACAGGGAATAACGCAACCGATCCACGCCAGGGCGCAATGGCGCGGCATTGGCCCGACATGTCCGGGTTTCTAGGCTGAGGAGCAGTCAACCACCTTCTCCCTGGAGTTCCGCATGGCTCTTGCGACCCTGCCCGCCGTCACGGGCGGCGATCGGACGGGTACGGCACGGCACTACCTGATGTGCCGTCCCGAGTTCTTCGCCGTGACCTACGCGATCAACCCGTGGATGGACCCGGACCAGGGCGCGGACGCGGCCCGAGCCGTACAGCAGTGGGAGGGGCTGCGCAGGGCGTACGAGGAGCTGGGGCACAAGGTGAGCCTCATCGACCCCGTGGACGGCCTTCCCGACATGGTCTTCGCCGCGAACGGCGCCCTCGTGGTGGACAGCCGGGTCTACGGCGCCCGGTTCACGCACGCGGAGCGCGCCGCCGAGGGCCCGGCCTACCTGCGCTGGTTCGCCGACCGGGGCTTCGAGACGATGGAGCCGGCGCACACCAACGAGGGCGAGGGCGACTTCCTCACGCTCGACGACGTGGTACTCGCGGGCACGGGATTCCGCACCGACGTGGCGGCGCATGTGGAGGCCCAGGAGTTCATCGGCCGCCCGGTGGTCACCCTGCGGCTGGTCGACCCGCGGTTCTACCACCTGGACACCGCGCTGTTCCCGCTGGACGGGCAGAACGTCGCCTACTACCCCGGGGCGTTCTCGGAGGGAAGCCGCAACGTGCTGCGGCGCATGTTCCCCGACGCCGTGATCGCCACGGAGGAGGACGCCGCGGTCCTCGGGCTCAACGCGGTCAGCGACGGCGCCAACGTGGTGATCAACGCCGAGGCGACGGGTCTGTCGCTGGAGCTGGAGCGCCTCGGCTACACGGTCGTCCCCGTGGACCTGTCCGAGCTGCGCAAGGCGGGCGGCGGCCCCAAGTGCTGCACCCTGGAGATCCGGGAGGTCTCGGCAGCATGAACGCCGACATGAACGCCGACATGAACGCCGACATGAACGCCACCACGAACGCCGCAGCGAACGCCGCAGGGAACGCCACGGACCTCATCGAGCTGAGCGAGCGCCGCAGCGCGCACAACTACCATCCCCTGCCGGTCGTCCTCCACTCGGCCGAGGGCGCCTGGGTGACCGACGTCGACGGCCGGCGGTACCTCGACTGCCTGGCGGGCTACTCCTCGCTCAACTTCGGCCACGGCAACCCCGAGATCCTCGCGGCGGCCCGTGAGCAGCTCGACCGGCTGACGCTGACCAGCCGGGCGTTCTTCCACGACCAGTTCGCGGAGTTCGCGGCGGGCCTCGCCGACCTGTGCGGCAAGGACATGATCCTGCCCATGAACACCGGCGCGGAGGCCGTCGAGACGGCCATCAAGGTCGCGCGCAAATGGGGATACGAGGTCAAGGGTGTCCCCGCGGAGCAGGCGAACATCATCGTGATGGAGGACAACTTCCACGGTCGCACCACCACGATCGTGAGCTTCTCCACCGACCCGGACGCCCACGACGGCTTCGGGCCGTACACGCCGGGGTTCAGGCTCGTGAAGTACGGCTCCGCCGAGGCGATCGGCGAGGCGATCGACGAGAACACGGTCGCCGTGCTGCTCGAACCGATCCAGGGCGAGGCGGGCGTGCTCGTGCCGCCGGACGGCTACCTCTCGGCGGTGCGCGACCTGTGCTCCGAGCGGGGCGTCCTGTTCATCGCCGACGAGATCCAGTCCGGGCTCGGCCGCACCGGTGACACCTTCGCCTGTGATCACGAGGGCGTCGTCCCCGACATCTACGTCCTGGGCAAGGCTCTGGGCGGCGGCGTCGTGCCGGTCTCGGCGGTGGCGGCGAACGCGGACGTCCTCGGCGTCATCCGGCCCGGCCAGCACGGCTCGACCTTCGGCGGCAACCCCCTCGCGTGCGCGGTCGGCAGCGCGGTCATCAGGCTGCTGCGCACCGGGGAGTACCAGGCCAGGGCGCGGGAGCTGGGCGACTACCTGCACGAGCGGCTGCGCGAGCTGGTCGGCTCGGGCGTCGTGGCGGTACGCGGGCGCGGCCTGTGGGCGGGTGTGGACGTCGACCCCTCGCTGGGGACCGGCCGCCAGGTGAGCGAGGCCCTGATGCGCCGCGGCGTGCTGGCCAAGGACACCCACGGCTCGACGATCCGGCTCGCGCCGCCGATCGTCGTCTCCCGGGAGGACCTCGGCTGGGCGGTGGACCAGCTCGCCGCCGCCCTGGAGGAGCTCAGGGCAGCCTGATCGCCCCCAGCTCGGCGTCGTGGGTCCGCCAGGTCACGGTGGCGGTGTCCGGGGTGAGGTCGACGGTGGCCAGCGCGTTCTGGAACCAGGGCCCGGCCGCCAGCCGCCACCGGATCGGCGGCCTCGGCAGGCGGGCCGCCCGGGCCAGCAGGCTCCCGAGCGGACCCGCCACGGCGAAGGACGCGACCACGTTGGCCAGCCTGAGCGTACGGCTGAGCGGGTTGCGGATCGGCGAGCAGACGATCTGGTGGATCCGGCCTCTCCCGTCGCGTCTCCCTCGCTTCGGCCGTACCGAGGCGAGGTAGGAGTAGTGGACGTCGCCGGACAGCAGGAGGACGGTGGCCGGCGGACGTCCCCTCTCACCCGAGGCGACGCCGGTGAGCAGCCGGGCAAGGTGCTCGAAGGATCCGCGGAACGCCGCCCAGTGCTCCAGGTCGACGAGCTGGCGCAGACGCTCGGCCCACCGGGCGGCCCGCCGGCCCCAGGCGCCGTCGCAGACGGCCTCGTTCCAGCTCTCGACGTGATGGATGCCCGTGGGCAGGAGCACCGGCAGCGACGAGCCGACGATCAGGTGGTCCACGTCGCCGGTGGCCGACTCCTCCAGCCACGCCCGCTCGTCGTCGTCCATGATCCGGCGCGCGCCAGGGGTGAGGACCCGGCCGCACCGGCTGTCCAGCATGATCACCCGGTTGGATCCGATGTCCCTGCGGTAGCTCCAGCGGACGGAGGCGGGCTCGGCGTCGGCCCGCGCGGCGAACGCGTCCAGCGCCGCGCCGTCGTCGCCCGCCCTCAGCGCGGCGAGCACGGGATCCGCCCCGCGCTCCTCGGCGGTCAGGTTGCCCAGATGCTGGTAGACGTAGTAGGCGCCGAGGCCGGACACGATCCTCCGCCGCCACCACGGAACCCCGGCCATCCGCTCGCGCCACGCGGCCGAGGTGTTCCAGTCGTCCCTGATGTCGTGGTCGTCGAACATCATCAGGGTGGGCACCGTGGCCATCAGCCAGCGGACCGGCGGGTCCGACCACGCCCGGCGGTAGAGCTCGGCGTACTCCTCGAAGTCCACGACCTCCCCGGGACCGTCACTCCGCCGGGCGGCGACGAAGTCCTTCATGTCCGGTGAGAGCTCGTCGGCGTACACCTGGTCGCCGAGCATGACCAGCAGGTCCGGGAGCTCACCCGACTCCATGAGCCGCAGGCTGTGGGCGCGCAGGACGTCCACGCCGTGCGTCAGCACGTACGGACCGTCGTGCGGGACGCTGGTCCGGCAGGTGCCGAAGACCAGGCGGCGCAGGGCGGTGAGCGGCCGGACGACGGTGGGCGGCATGCCCGGGGGCGGCCACACGGCCTCGCCGTCCAGCTCCACGCGGTACGGCGTGCCGCCGGGCGGCGTGACCTCCGGGAGGGCGGCGTCGACGACCGCGTAGTGGTGCCCGTGGACGGTGAAGGTGCGCTCCTCGGAGCGCGTTTCGCCCGCCAGCACCGTGACCGCACACGGCTCGCTCGTCTCCACCCATATGGTCGCGCTCGCCGCGTCGGCATGACGGAGCAGCGGGCCGATCACCAGTTGTGCCACGCCTACAGGTCTACTGCAGGCGTGGCGCCGGACGCGAGCGCGCGAGAGGACGCTTCCCGACATTCGCGGACGGAGGTGCCGTCCAGGACAGATCTCCGCCCCCGCGCGGCTCAGCCGCCGAGGGAGCGTGCCAGATGGTCGAGTTCGCGCATGAGCCGTTCGGTGCGGGCCGCGCCGTACGCCGCGAGGACGGCACGGCGGTGTTCGGCGATCCCCGCCTCCAGGCGGGCCAGGAGCTCGCGTCCGCGATCCGCGAGGAAGACCACCACCTTGCGGCGGTCGAGGGGATCGTGACCGCGATAGACGACGGCGCGTTCGACGAGCCGATCGACGGCCTTCGTGAGCGTGGGGTGCGGCATCAGCGCGGCCTCGGCCAGACCGCCCATGGAGTGGCCGCGCCCGTCCGCGAGCGCCTGGAGGATGCGCCACTGCTCGACGGAGACCTCCTCGCTCGCGAGCGCGGCCCCGAGGCTCCGGTTGACCGCCCGCTCGGCACGGCTCAGGAGGTACGCGAGCGAGGACTCCAGGCCAGAGGAGGTCACCGGCGCCTCCGCCCCTTCCGAGGGAAGCCTGACCTGGCTCGCGTCACCGGATCCGGCCGTCATCACGGAACGCTCGGTTCGTGCGTGAGGAGGCTCGATCCCGACATGGCCACGAACCACTCCCTTCCTGCGTTTTCTTGTGCTTTTTCCGCTTCCCTGCGCGGATGCGGATGGAGGATACTCTTCCCTCGTGATCGATCCCGCCACGATGGTCATCGATCCCCTGGAAGCGCATGTGCTCAGGGCGGACACGCTCCGCGTGGGCCTGGTCGTGCCCGTCTCCGGCGTGCTCGGCCTCGTCGGACCGTGCGCGATCAACTGCGCGGTGCTGGCGGCCGCGGAGGTGAACGGCGCGGGCGGGATGCTCGGCAGGCCGGTCGAGCTGGTCCTGATCGACGGCGGCCGGAGCCCCGCCGAGGTCGGCGCCGAGGTCGCCGGGCTGGTGCGCGCGGGAGCCGTGCAGGCGGTGGTCGGAACCCACGCCAGCGATGTGCGCGTCGGGATCGAGCGCGCGCTTCGCGGCGCGGCCCCGTTCGTCTACACGCCTCCGTACGAGGGCGGTGCCCGCTCCCCCGGGGTCTACTTCCTCGGAGAGCCCGCGTCCTCGCAGGTCGCCCCGGGGATCGACTGGCTGATCGGGCACCGGCGGGCGAGGCGCTGGTTCCTGCTGGGCAACGACTACATCTGGCCGTACCTGGTGCACGCGTCCGCGCGCGTCCATCTGATGTCCTGTTCGGCGCGGATCGTCGGGGAGCGCTTCCTCCCCGCCGGCACCCGCGACATGGCGCCGCTGATCGAGGAGCTCGCCGCCGTACGGCCGGACGTCGTGCTGCTCAACCTCATCGGCAGCGACCTGATCGAGTTCAACCGGGCGTTCGCGGCGAGCGGGCTGGACTGTGCCCGTCTCTGCGGCGCGCTGGAGGAGCACGGCCTGCTGGCCATCGGAGGCGACTCCAGTGGTGAGCTCTATACCGCGATGGGCTATTTCGGGGGCATCACCACGGACGACAACCTCTGGCTGCAGGAGCGCTACACGCGACGGTTCGGCCCGGCCGCGCCGCTGCTCAACGGGCACGGGCACGGGTGTTACGAAGGCGTTCTCATGCTCGCCGCGCTCGCCGCCCGCGCGGGTTCCCTCGCTGTGCCCGCGATCGAGGCGGTCGCCGACGGGACCACGGTCATCACCGGGAGGGGGCCGCTCACCCTCCGGGACCGGCACGTGTGGCAGCGCGTCTATCTGGGACGTGCCGACGGGCTGGACTTCGATGTCGTGACCTCCTCCCCTGCCCGGTGAACCTGTGAACCGTTCTGATGAACCGTCCTTGCGAACCGTCCTTGCGAACCGTCCTTGTGCACCCTCCGGCGAACTCCTACGAACCGGTCTCTGAACCGCGTGGTGACTCCGTCCTGTGAACAGGGGCCGTGCCGGGCTTTCCCCTCCTGACCGCCACGGTCACGCCACCGACAAAGAAATTTTCAAACGAAATCTTTTCCTTTTCAAGGATTAGTCCTATCGTACGCTCTGCCCCCAGCGTTCGAAGGAGTTCTGATGTCGTCTCCCTCCGCGGCGCCGTCCTCGCCCGCGTCATCGCAAAGCGCCGCGAACGGCGTGGAGCGTTTCGGATACCAGCAGCAGTTACAACGCTCGCTGAGCTTCACCGACCTGCTCATCTACGGCCTGATCTTCATGGTGCCGATCGCGCCGTTCGGCATCTTCGGCGGCGTCTTCCAGGGCTCGGGCGGCATGGTCGCGCTGGCGTACGTCATCGGCATGGTCGCGATGGCCTTCACCGCCCTGTCGTACGCGCAGATGTCCAAGGCGTTCCCGATGGCCGGCTCGGTCTACACCTACGCGGGTCGCGGGATCGCCGCCCCGGTCGGCTTCCTCGCCGGCTGGGTGATCCTGCTCGACTACATCCTCGTGCCCGCGCTGCTCTATCTCGTGGCGAGCGCGGCCATGGCGTCGTTCGTGCCCGTGATTCCCGTCTGGGCCTGGTTGATCATGTTCATCGTCCTCAACACGGCGGTGAACTACTTCGGCATCCAGATGACCGCACGGATAAACAAGATCATGCTGGTCGCCGAGCTGATCGTGCTGGCGATCTTCCTGGTCGTCGGCGTCGTCGCCCTCGCGCAGGG
The DNA here is from genome assembly GCA_001570385.1 of Microtetraspora glauca. Taxonomy (GTDB): domain Bacteria; phylum Actinomycetota; class Actinomycetes; order Streptosporangiales; family Streptosporangiaceae; genus Microtetraspora; species Microtetraspora glauca. The sequence continues at coordinate 109,664 of BBYL01000029.1, forward strand.
CAAGGGACACGGAGACGCGTTCAGCCCAATCTTCGACTCGTCGACGTTCACCTGGCCGCTCGTGTTCGGAGCCGTCTCGGTCGCGGTGCTGTCCTTCCTCGGTTTCGACGGCATCTCGATGCTCGCCGAGGAGAGCCGTGAGGACGCGCGCAAGCTCGGCCGTTCCATGGTGGCCGCGCTCATGCTCGCGGGTGCGCTGTTCATCGCCCAGACCTGGGTCGCCGCGCTGCTCGCGCCGGACCGCGCGGAACTGCTCAAAAACGGCGGGGACAACGCCTTCTACGACGTCGCCGAGTACGCCGGAGGACACTGGCTGAGCGTGCTCACCGCCGTCGCGACCGCGGTCGCCTGGGGCTTCGCCAACTCCCTCGTCGCCCAGGCCGCCACCTCGCGCCTGCTGTTCGCCATGGCCCGCGACCGGCTGCTGCCACGGTTCCTGGGCAAGATCCACCCGAAGCACAAGGTGCCGGTCAACGCCACGTTCCTCACTGCCGCCGTCTCGCTGGTCCTCGGCCTCATCCTCGCCAACAGCGATGACGGGATCGGGCAGCTCAGCTCGCTCATCAACTTCGGCGCGATGACCGCCTTCCTCGCGCTCCACGTCTCCGTCGTCGTCCATTACGTCGTACGGCAGCGCAGCCGGGACTGGTGGCGGCACCTGATCGCCCCCGCGATCGGCTTCCTGATCCTGCTGTACGTTGTGATCAACGCCAAGGTGGCCGCCCAGGCGGTCGGCCTGACCTGGCTGGCACTCGGCGTGCTGATCCTGATCACCTTCATCCTCATCGGCCGTCGCCCCACCCTTCCCGACGAGACGGAGGTCTCCGAGTGAACGTCGTCTCCTTCCGGCCCAAGGCCGAGGACCTGGCCTACACCTTCGGCGGACGGCCCGCCGTGGCCCGAATCGCCCCCGGCACGGTCCTCGAACTCTTCACCGAGGACTGCTTCGGCGGGCGGGTGCGCGGCCCCGAGGACCTGCCGTCGAAGGTGTGCGAGTTCCCCTTCCTGAACCCCGTCACCGGTCCCTTCCACGTGGAGGGGGCCGAGCCCGGTGACACTCTCGCCCTGCACTTCGTCTCCATCGAGCCCGCCCGCGACTGGGCCGTCTCCACGACGTTCCCCCACTTCGGGGCGCTCACCGGCACCCACACCACCGCGATGCTCCAGCCTCCCCTCGACGAGGTCGTCTGGATGTACGACGTGGACGTGGAGAAGCGGACCGTCCGCTACCAGGCCCGGAACAGCGACTTCAGCGTGGAGATGCCGCTCGACCCGATGCACGGCACCGTGGGCGTCGCTCCGGCCGCCTCCGAGGCGCGGATGACGATCACCCCGGACGCCCACGGCGGCAACATGGACACCCCCGAGCTGCGGGCCGGCGTCACGGTCTACCTGGGGGTCAACGTGGCGGGCGGCCTGTTCGCCATCGGCGACGGGCACTGCCGCCAGGGACACGGCGAGGTCTGCGGCACCGCCGTCGAGGCCGCGATGAACACCGTCGTCGCCGTCGAGCTCATCAAGGGCGTCGCCACGCCGTGGCCGCGTCTGGAGGACGACGACCACCTGATGTCCACGGGCTCGGCCCGGCCGCTCGAAGACGCGTACCGCATCAGCCAGCACGACCTCGTCACCTGGGCGGCCTCGCTCACCGGCCTCGACCAGCTCGACGCGTACCAACTGGTCAGCCAGGGCGGCGAGGCGCCGGTGGGCAACGTGTGCGACACGAACTACACGATGGTCGCCAAGCTGCCCAAGGCCTACCTCGGCCGCCCCGAGATCTACGAGTCCGCGCACTCCCGGCTGCGGGCTCTCGGCGAGGAGTACCTCTCCTCCCGCTGATCCCCGACCGGACTGATCCTCGACCGGGCTGATCCCGTCTCCTCCTGGGGACGGGATCAGCCCGTGTTCGCCAGAAGACCGGCGTCGGCGAGCGCGGCAGCGACGACGTCCTCGCAGATGGCGTGGGTGACGAGCGCGTCCTCGGCGGAGATCGTACGGCCCTCGCGCACGGCGTCCAGGAAGGCGTGGCAGATCTGCTCGATGCCGCGCTGGCGCGCGACCGGCGTCCAGGGCGGCCTGCGGGACAGGGTCTCGCCCCCGGCGTGGTCCACCACGTCGCCGAGATCGATCACCCGCCGCTTGCGCCCGCCGCCCATCGCCTCGCAGGTCTCCTCGGTCGAGCCGCCGACGCGGTTCATGACCCCGATGGCGGTGAAGCCGTCGCCGCCGAGCTCCAGCACGATGTGTTCGAGCAGCCCGGACCGCACGCGGGTGCGCACCCGAACGTCCGTGACCTCTCCCGGCGCGAGGAACCGCAGCGTGTCGGCCACATGGACGAAGTCGTCGAAGACCACCGTACGCGGGTCCGCGGCCGCGTCCACCCGGTTCTTCTCCAGGATGACCAGGTCTCTCGGCAGGTCGCGCAGGGCCGTGTAGCCGGGGGCGTACCTGCGGTTGAACCCCACCATCAGCGACCTGCCCCGGTCACGCGCGAGCCGTACGAGCCTCTCTGAGTCGGGGAGGTTGTCGGCGAGCGGCTTGTCGACGTAGACGTGCACCCCCGCCTCGATCAGCGCCTCGACGAGCGGCACGTGCGCGGACGTCGCGGCGTGGACGAACGCCGCCTCGATCCCCGCCTCCACCAGTTCGCCGACGGTGGTGAAGAGCCGATCGATCCGGTACGCCGCTCCGAGCCTGGCCAGGGTGTCCTCGTTCCGGGTGCACAGGTGCGGAACGATCCCCGGCGTGGTCGCGAGCACCGGAAGGTACGCCTTCTCCGCGATGTCCCCGAGCCCGATGATCCCGATTCTCATGCGCCGGAGCCTATCGGTATTGCTAATTTCGACTTACTAAGTGAAACTGAATAAAGAGGTGATCATGGCACGCCGTCAACCCGATCTGGGACGTTTCACCGACGTCGCCCTGCTGGTGCTGGTCAGCCTGGCCGAGGGCGACAAGCACGGCTACCGCATGATCCAGGACATCGAGGAGTTCTCCGGCACGGCCCTCGAACCCGGCACCCTCTACGGCGCGCTCATGCGGCTGGAGGAACGCGGGTGGATCGAGCCGCTACCCGTGATCGAACGCCGCAGGCCGTACCGGATCACACCCGCCGGGCTCGACGCCCTGCGCGAGCAACTCGCCACCCTGCGCCGCATCGAGGAGACGGGCACCAGGCGCGCCCGGCCGTCGTGGGGGGTGGCCTGAGATGCGATCGGATTCGCCCCCGCCCTATCCCCGCCGCGATGGGCGTCCCGGTCAGCGTGGCGATATGCGGCGCTGTCGCGCGGATCTCGCTGTCCGCTCCCCGCTCGCCCGGCCCTCCCTGGTACGCGCCCGTGCCCACGTGATCAGCGGGCCCGCCACCGGGTGACGGTCTCCTTCAGCGCCCCGTCCATCGGGGTGGCGGCGACACCGAAGGTCGCGGTGAAGGCGGACGAGTCGAGGACGAAGGGCCGGTCGAACTGGTAGCGGGTCTCCCTCATTTCGCGGAGGAACGGCGACACCGCGCCCGCGGCCATGAGCGCCCATTCGGGCAGTCGTACGAGCCGGGGACCGGGGGCCCCGGCCAGATCGCACAGGCGCTCGGCCAGTGCCCGGATGCTCAGCGCCGGGCTCGTGGGGATGTGCCAGGCGCGGCCCCAGGCACGTTCGTCGGTCGCCACCGTGACCAGGGCGGCCGCGACGTCGGGCAGGTAGGTCCAGCTGTGCGGGATGTCGGGGTCGCTCAGGGTCATCGCCCGCCGTCCGGTGAGCAGCGGGTCGAGGAAACGGTCCCCGAGGAACGACTGGTCCGACGCGCCGGGGCCGAAGTAGTCGGAGCCGCGCACCTCCGTGATCCGTACCCGACCGGCCCTGTGGGCGGCGAGCGCCTGCTTCCACATCTCGGCGCGTACCCGGCCCTTGGTCCCGGTGGACGCGAGCGGCGCGTCCTCGGTCATCGGGCCGTCCACAGGGCCGTAGCCGTACAGGTTGCCCAGCGTGACCAGGACCGCTCCCGTCGCCTCCGCCGCTCCCAGCAGCGAGTCCGCGATCGGCGGCCAGTCCTCCGCCCAGCGGTGGTACTTCGGGTTCGCGCAGTTGTAGAGCGCGTCGGCACCCTCCGCCAGGCGCCGCATCGCCGTGGCGTCCTGGGCCGGTACGGCGGCCCGCGTGATCCCGGCCCGGTCGGGGCCCGAGCCCGAGCGGGTGACCACGACCACCTCGTGACCCGCCGCCGCGAGCGTCTCGGCGACCCTGCCGCCGACCTGACCGGCGCCGACGATGACGTGCTTGCCCATGACTTCTCTCCCTGCTCTCGGTCTCTTACGGGTCGGCGTCGCTCAGACCTGATCCCAAACCAGGCGGAGGACGGCGTTGACGGCATAGAGGACGGCGAAGACCGCACCCCCGGTGGCGACCCCGGACGCGACGAGAGCGACCGCGCCGCCTCCGAACCACGCGATCTCGAACGCGGCCCTGGCGAGGCCGTGCAAGGGGAACCTCGCGCCGTTGGCCGCGGCGAAGAGTCCCCAGAGGGTGGCGAACATCGCGGGAGCGCCGAGGCCGACGAGGATCCTGAGCCCGAGAGGAGCGCCAAGGGTGAACCCCCAGTACCCCACCGCGATCAGCACGCCGAGCTCCAGGAAGAACATCAGGGCGAGGTTGGCTCCCTTGGCCACGGTCAGCATCGCAACTCCTTGAGTCATCGCTCTCGTTCGAGAGCAATGCTCTCTCATTAGAGCAGTGCCGTCAAGAGCAGTGCTCTCGAATCCTGCCGCCGCTCTGATAGCCTCCAGGACATGAGCGCGAGCCGTACCGCACGTGAACGAGTCAGAGCCGAGCTGATCAGGGAGATCACCGACGTCGCCCGCCGTCACCTCGCCGTCGACGGAGCCACGGGCCTGTCCCTGCGCGCCGTGGCACGGGAGATGGGCATGGTCTCCTCCGCGATCTACCGCTACTTCCCGAGCCGGGACGACCTGCTCACCGCGCTGATCATCGACGGCTACAACGCACTCGGAGAGGCCGTCGAGAAGGCCGAGGCGACCCGTGCGCGTGACGACTTCACAGGACGCTGGCTCGCGGTGTGCCGCGCCATACGCGAATGGGCGCTCGCCCACCCGCATGTGTACGCCCTGCTCTACGGGTCGCCGGTGCCGGGCTACCGCGCCCCGGACGACACCATCGCCCCGGCGGCGCGGGACACCGCCGTGTTCGGCCAGATCATCGGCGACGCCGTCGCGGCCGGGCGCCTGAACCCGCCCGCCATCCTGCCCGAGCCGCCGGCGATCATCTCCTCCGACGCCGACGCGGTCCGTACGCTCATCCCCGGGGCGTCGGACGACGTGATCAGCCGGGCGGTCACGGCCTGGACCGGCCTGTACGGCATGGTGAGCTTCGAGCTGTTCGGCCAGTTCAACAACACGATCGAACATCGTGCCGAGTTCTTCGAGCACAACATGACCGGCCTCGCCCGCCTCCTGGGCCTCCCCGCCTGACGCCCCCGATGGGGTCTCGTCACAGCAAGACAGGCAGCGCGCAACGGAGTCACTGCAGTGGAGCTGACGCGCCTGACGAACGACGGGATTCTTGATCGTGTCGCATTCGGTGTCTATCGCCTGCCCGGCTCCCCTCCCGGTCGGCTCACCGAGCTTCGCGCGGCATGGCTCCAGCTCGCCCCCGGCTCCGAAGCCGAAGCCCGGGGTATCGACTCGGGCGTCGTCTCCCACGGCAGTGCCGCGCTCGTCCTCGGCGTGGGCGACTTCACCGGCGAACTCCACGAGTTCACGAGTCCCAAGCGCAAGCGGTCCCGACGTGGCGACGTGACGATCCACACCTCATCCATCGGGCACGACGAGATCGTGTGGTGTGATCAGCTCCCGGTGACCGCACCCGCACGTCTGGTCGGCGATCTGCTCGCGGATCGCCACGACGGCCAGCACATCTCGCATGTCGTGGCGGACATTCTCGATCAGCGGCTCGCCACACGGAAAGACCTGGCTGATGCGGTGACTCCGCATGCCGCCGCGTACGGCGTGATGCCCGCCTTCCTGTACGAAACGGAAAGGGGCGGCATCCGTGGGTCGCACGGATGCCGCCCCTCGCGGCAGGGTGGTCGAAGCCTTGTGGGCGAAGACGGAACCAGACGTCTCCGATGATCATCGAAGGATCGGGGCAGGTCGTGCCCGTTCTCCCACGCGATCAGTACGGGGGTGTCAGCGGGAGGCGCGGTTGACGGCGGAGATGATCGCCTTCAGGGACGCGGTGGTGGTGTTGGCGTCGATGCCGACGCCCCACAGAGTCCGCGGGCCGTTCTCGCCACCGACTTCGCACTCGACGTACGACGCGGCCTTGGCGTCGGCCCCCGCGCTCATGGCGTGCTCGGTGTAGTCGAGCACCCGTACGTCGATGCCGATGCCGCGCAGCGCGTCACAGAAGGCAGAGATCGGGCCGTTGCCGACACCCTCGATCTCGCGGATCTGCCCGTCCACGCGCACGTCGGCGTTGATCATGTCCTTGTCGTCCACACCCGAGGACCCGCGGTGGGCCAGCAGGCCGAGGCGCCCCCACGGCTTGGCCGGGTTCGGCAGGTATTCGTCGGTGAACGCCTCCCACATGGCGGCCGGGGTGACCTCCCCGCCCTCCGCGTCGGTCTGGGCCTGGACCACGCGGGAGAACTCGATCTGCAGGCGGCGCGGCAGGTCGAGCTGGTGGTCGGCCTTCATGATGTAGGCGACACCGCCCTTGCCCGACTGGCTGTTGACCCGGATGACCGCCTCGTAGCTGCGGCCGATGTCCTTCGGGTCGATCGGCAGGTACGGCACGGCCCAGGTGAACTCGTCGACCGGGGTGCCCGCGGCGGCCGCGTCACGCTCCAGGTGCTCCAGCCCCTTCTTGATGGCGTCCTGGTGGGAGCCGGAGAAGGCGGTGTAGACCAGCTCGCCGCCCCACGGGTGACGGGGGTGGACGGGCAGTTGGTTGCAGTACTCGACGACGCGCCGGATCTCGTCCATGTCCGAGATGTCGACCTCGGGGTCGATGCCCTGGGAGAACAGGTTCATCGCCAGCGTCACCAGGCACACGTTGCCGGTACGCTCGCCGTTCCCGAACAGGCATCCCTCGATGCGGTCGGCCCCGGCCATGTAGCCCAGCTCGGCGGCGGCGACGGCGGTGCCGCGGTCGTTGTGGGGGTGCAGCGACAGCACGATCGAGTCGCGGTACGCCAGGTGGCGGTTCACCCACTCGATCTGGTCGGCGTAGATGTTCGGCGTGGCCATCTCGACCGTGGCCGGCAGATTGACGATCACCTTGCGGTCGGGGGTCGGCTGCCAGACGTCGTTGACGGCGTTGCAGACCTCGACGGCGTACTCCAGCTCGGTGCCGGTGAAGGACTCCGGCGAGTACTGGAAGTAGATCTCGGTGCCGTCCATCTCGGCGGCCATCTTCTTGCACAGCTTGGCGCCCTCGACGGCGATGGCCGTGATGCCGTCCTTCTCCTGACCGAACACGACCCGCCTCTGCAGCGTCGAGGTCGAGTTGTACAGGTGGACGATGGCCTGCTTGGCGCCGCGCAGCGACTCGAAGGTCCGCTCGATCAGCTCGGGCCGCGCCTGGGTCAGCACCTGGATGACGACGTCCTCGGGAATGCGGTCTTCCTCGATGATCTGGCGGACGAAGTCGTAGTCGGTCTGGGACGCGGCGGGGAAGCCGACCTCGATCTCCTTGTACCCCATGCGTACCAGCAGCTCGAACATCTTGAGCTTGCGGTGCGCGTCCATGGGGTCGATCAGGGCCTGGTTGCCGTCGCGCAGGTCGACGGCGCACCATTGCGGCGCCTTATCGATGACCTTGTCCGGCCAGGTGCGGTCCGCCAGCCGGATCGGCTCGAACGGCGTGTAGCGGTGGTACGGCATGGGGCTGGACTGCTGTTGCGGGTACATCATGCTCCTCGTAGGACACGCCGGCACGAGCATGGAGAAACGAACATCCCGATCAGGGAGAAGGGCTCGCCACCGGTAAAAGACCTGGGGCGGCCGACGCGCACGGCTGTCTCCGCGGCGAGGGAGCCGGCCTCTTACAGGCCCTCGCCGCGGCGGATAAGAAGAAGCCCGCGCAGCATGTCAAGCACACTAGCAGACGGTGATGAATGAATCGGACGCCGCGGGTGGTCACCGCGTAGCCTGAAACCGGGTGAGAGGGGGCTGGGCATGAAGGACGACGAGATCCTCGGCCGCATCGGCGAACTCATCGAGGAGGAGCACATTCTGCGCAGGAGGCTGGCGGCGGGAGAGGTCACCACGGACGAGGAGCACGAGCGGATCAGGACGCTGGAACAGGGCCTCGACCAGTGCTGGGACCTGCTCAGGCGGCGCCGGGCCAGCAGGAACGCCGGGGAGGATCCCGACTTCGCCGTCCCCCGGCCCGTCAGCGAGATCGAGGACTACGAGCAATGACCGCGGTCCCGGGGACGACCGGACCCGTCCGCGGAATCCGGGGAACCCGCGCAATCCGGGACCATTCGTGCCCCTCGGCCCTGGGCGGCCATTCGAGCCCGGATAAATCGTTCGCTCACCGGCCGGGCGGTGTTGTTGTCTGGTGAACATGCACATCGAGCGCCTCGATCTCGCCGACCCCGGTGACCGCGTCGCCGGTCTGGTCGCCGGTCTGTACGCGGTGCACGAGGCCCTGGGAGATCCGGGCGCGCCGACGTCGCGGCGCCACTTCGCGTCCAAGCTGGAAGGCGGCTGGTCGGGCGAGCGCGCGGAGACCTGGGTCGTCGGAGTGGACGGCGAGATCGTCGGCGGCTGCACGGTGTACTACCCCGAAGAGGACAACACCCATGTGGCCAGCCTGCGATTTCTCGCCGTCCATCCCGACCGGCGGCGCGATGGGCTGGGCGGGGCGCTGCTCGACCGCGTGATCGACCGGGCACGGGGCGAGGGCCGCCGTCTTCTCGTCGGCGAGACTGTGGCGTTCGGGCCGGGCGCGGACTTCGCTCGCGCCCGCGGTTTCGCCCCGGCCACGGCGGAGGCGCGCCGGGTCCTCGACCTGCGCGCGGTCGACTGGGCGTCCTACGAGCTCATGCGGGCCGACGCCGCTCGACACGCGCGGGCGTACTCCCTCGAACGCTGGACCGGACCGGCCGGTGAGGAATTGCTCGACGACATGGCCCTCCTGATGACGTCCATGAACGACGAGCCGCTGGGCGATCTCGAAATGGATGATCACCGGTGGACCGCGGAGCGGCTCCGCACCCTCGACCAGGGCGTCGTGAGCTCGGGGCTCACGCCTTACACCATGATCGCCAGGCATGCCGAGAGCGGTGAGCCCGCCGGGTTCACCCGGCTCCTGGTCGACACGGACGACGCGCGCGGGTGGGCGCGGCAGATCGACACCGGCGTGATCCGGGCACATCGCGGTCATCGGCTCGGGACGGTGCTCAAGCTGGCCACCGCCGCCTGGTTCCACGCCTGCGAGCCGGCCGTCGAACGCATCGTCACCTGGAACGCCGACTCCAACGCGCACATGCTGGCGATCAACGAACTGATGGGCTATCGGATCCTCGACACCTGGACCGCGTGGCAGCTCCATATCTGAACGCCTGGAAGGTCCCCGTTTGACTGGTTATGATCCCGCAGTGGTGTCAAACGGTGGAAACCACGACGAATCCGCAGCGAACCACGACCTACGCGACGGGGACCCGCGGCAGGCCGGACCGTACACACTGCTGCGCAGACTCGGCCAGGGCGGCATGGGAACCGTCTACCTCGGCCGCGCACCCGACGGCCGAAACGTCGCCGTCAAACTCATCCACCCCCAGTGGGCCACGGACCCCGACTTCCGCCGCCGCTTCACCCGCGAAATCGCCGCGGCCCAACGCGTCGCCCGGTTCTGCACCGCACCCGTCCTCGCCGCCGACGTCGACGGGGACACCGCCTACCTCGTCACCGAGTACGTCCCCGGCCCCACACTCCACGAGGCCCTGCGCGCACAGGGCCCGCTGACCGGTTCCAGCCTGGAAACGCTCGCCGTCAGCGTCGCCGTCGCGCTCCAGGCCATCCACAGCGCCGGCGTGATCCACCGCGATCTCAAGCCCGCCAACGTCCTGCTGTCCCCCCTCGGCCCCAAAGTCATCGACTTCGGCATCGCCCAACTCGCCGAACCCGGAGCCCCCACCAGCGGCGTCATCGTCGGCACCCCCTCCTTCATGGCGCCCGAACAGGCTCGGGGCGAACGCGTCACCCCCGCCTCCGACATCTTCGCCTGGGGCGCCCTGATCGCCTACGCCGCCTCAGGCCGCGCACCCTTCGGCGACGGCTCCCTCCCCAGCGTCCTGTACCGGATCGTCCACCACGAACCCGATCTCACCGCACTCGAACCCGCCCTCCACGCCGTCGTCGCCCGCGCTCTCGCCAAGGACCCCGCCCGGCGCCCCACCGCGCAACAGCTCGTCGACACCCTCACCGGCCACACCCCCACCGGGGACACGCCGTCGGGTACGGCGGAGCGGCCTTCATCGCCCCCCGCCGAGGCCCTCCCGTCCCCAGGCACCGGATCGGCCGTTCCCGTCATGCGCCCCGACCGGTCCGCGTACGCGGAGAGCACTGGGGGCACCGGCCGTACGGATGGAACCGGTGGCGCCCATGGCGCGGGCGACGACGGTGGCACCGGTGCCACCGTCGTCGCGAGACGCGGCACCGGAGCCCTCGTGGGCGTGGGAGCGGCGGTCGTCGCGATCGTGACGGCGGGGGTAATCATCGCCGTGCGGACCCCGCCGGCCGACGGCGACAAGGGGGCACAGCGGCAGGCGATCTCCACCACGTCTCCGGAGGCGTCCTTGGGAACGCCCGCGACGGCCGTGAACGACGACACGTCCCCCGACGGCGGCACGGACGGCGAGCCCGGCGACACGTCGAACGGCGCGAACGACGGCACGAAGGCCGGCAACCCGCTGGGCGCCCGGACCGTACGGTTCTACGCGAGCCCCGACAACGACGCCGCCCGCCAGTCGTCCATCTGGGAGGCGTCCGGGCGGGCCGGGGACGCGGCCGTCATGCGGGCGCTCGCCAAGGTTCCGCAGTCCGTGTGGCTGAGCGGCATGTCGGATTCCGAGGCCGCCCGGGTCACCGACGCGGCACTCGACGTGGCGGCGAAGCAGGACGCGGTTCCGGTGTTCGTCACGGACAGCATCCCGCTGCGGGACTGCCACTCCAGCGGCCTGCGCGACTCCCGGGCGTACTCCTCGTGGATCGGCGCCATAGCCACCGCCATCGGCGACCGCGCGGCCGTGGTCGTCCTGGAACCCAACAGCCTTTCCAAGGTGCCGGGCACGCCGGGATGCGACCTGGGTGGCGACAAGGGCGAGCAGGCGCGCTACGACCAGCTCTCCGAAGCGGTCAAGCGCCTCGGCGCCTTGCCGAGGACCGCGGTCTACCTCGACGGCGGCCAGGAGTACTGGCCGTCACTCAAGAACGCCGCGACCCGGCTGATCAGTTCCGGACTGGACAAGGCCGACGGTTACTACCTCAACGCGTCGGGGTTCCAGCCGACGGAGCAGGTCGAGGCGTACGGCGCCAAGCTCGCCAAGTGCGTGCACGTGATCGCGGCGAGCGGGGCGGGCCGCTGTCTCGACGCCGAGGTCGACGCCGTCGCCGACGACACCGCCGGACTGCCCCACTTCGTGATCGACACGAGCCGGAACGGCACGGGCGAATGGGAGCCGCGGGCCGGGACGTACAAGGACCCGCAGACCTGGTGCAACCCTCCCGGTCGCGGCATGGGCATCCGCCCCACCACCGGGACCGCGAGCCGCCTGGCCGACGCCTATCTGTGGATTCGTGACCCCACGAAATCGAACGGGACCTGCACGCGCGGCACCTCCGGCCCCAAGGATCCGGCCTACGGGCTCGTGCCCCCGCCCGGCGGTGCCTTCTGGCCGGTCATCGCCCTCCAGCGGGCCAAGAACGCGGTCCCGCCCCTACGGTGACGATCTCGGGGCGGGTTTCTGGTGTCGCGGTTCTGTCGTGCCCGGCTGCTAAGAATTTCGGCATCACCCCGGCGATCAAAGGACATCCGATGGCGTTGGTCACTTTCCGCGATGAGACCGCGACCGGCAGGGCTCTGGACGAGTTCGTCCTGCCCGGCCTGCCGGAGCGGATCTCCGCCCGCGAACTGGTACGGCTGCGCGTGCGAGAGGAGGTCGCCCGGTACAACGCGGCTCCGTCGCACCACTTCCGCGGTCTGGTCAAGCCGAGCGAGGCCGAGGCCGAGCTGAACGGCTACCGGATGCGCGCCGCCCGCAGGCTCGACTGGGAGCGGCAGGCCGACGCCGCGGAGGCGGCCTTCGCCCGCAACGGGTTCATCCTGCTGATCGGTGAGCGGCAGATCGACGATCTGGACGTGGAGATCGACCTGACCGCCGACCCGGTGGTGTCCTTCATCAAGCTCGTTCCCCTGGTCGGAGGCTGAGGTGGGCGTCAGCGGCCACCGCCTCCGGGTCCTCCTGCCATTCGTCGGCGTCGGCGACGGCGGCAGGTCGCCGATCGAACCGTCCGCGGCGTTCCTCCTCGCCCACGGCACCGCCGTCATCGCCGCCCCGTCCTTCGCCTGCCGGATCAAGGGGTGACCCGCGTGCGACTCTCCCCGTCGGCACAACTGCTGTACACGGTCATGACCGACCCGAGTACCGACAATCCGGACCCTTGGCCGCATTCGTCCCAGCTGACCGCCTTCGATCTGGGCACTCTGCTCCCCGTCGCCTACCGGACGACGAAAATCGTCGGCACGGCCATGTCCGCGAGGTTCGCGGTCGAGAGCGCCGCCAAGGAGCGCCGGACGTCGTTCACGCCCGAGGCGTGCGCCGATCTGTTCCAGGCCCTGGTGGACGGGCTGGAGGCGCGCAACTGGTCCAACCTGCCCCTTGCGGTGGCGTCGCTGCCGCGCTGTCCCGGCGGCCCGCCGCTCGCCGACCTCACCGAATCCGCGCGGACGCTGGTGCGCTTCCACCTCCGCGCCGAGCGGACCGGGGATGCGTACGCGCTGCTGGCGGTCGCCGGGCTCGCCGGGCTGGACGACGAGGTGGCCGCGGTGCTCAAGGAGGGCAGAGGGCCGATCGCGCTCGACGAGATCGATCTGCTCCTCGGCTGGGACGCGGAGCGCAGGGCCCTGCTGGTGGAGGCTCTGCAGGAGAGGTCGTACAACTCCCTTCCCCCGCTGCCGGACACCTGGGAGCGGCTGGCCGCGATCCCGGAGTACGTCGCCTTCGCCCGCACGGCGCTGGAGGCCGCCGAAGCCCGGATCGCCGCGATCCACGCGCGTGAGATCCCGTACCGGGCCGACCGCGCCTTCGACGACGCGGAGAAGGCGGCGCTCGGCCGGGCCGTGCGGCTGGCGCTGTGGCGGGACGAGCCGTGGCTGCCCGGCCTGCTCGACCGGCTGCTGCGCGGTGTGGCGGTCGCGCCCACGGCGGCCAAGACCCTGCCCTCCCAGGGGTTGCTGTTCGAGATCGGCCGCGCGGTGGAGGATTTCCCGACACCCGAGGCCATCTCCGCGCTGCGCACCGCGCGTGCGCTGACACGACACGCGGGCGTGCCAAAGCAGCTTGACCGCATGCTCAAGCGGATCGAGCATGCGCTGGCCGATCGGGTAGAGGTGGCCTTCCGGATGCCGGACCTCGGTTTCGAACCCGGCGGACGGCTCCGCGTGCCCCTCGGCGAGCACACGGCCATGATCTCGATCGGCGACGACGTCGAGCTGACGTGGTGGCAGGGCGAGAAGCGGTTCAAGGCGGCTCCGGCGGCGGTGCGGCGGGACCATCCCGACGAGGTCAAGCGCCTGCGCGACCTCACCGGGCAGGTCCGCCGGCAACTGACCACACTGGTCCGTGCGCTGGAGGCGGGATACCCGGGTGACGCGCGTCATCCGTACGCGACCTGGCGTGAGCGGATGGCCGAGCATCCGATCGCCGGGACGGTCGCACGGCGGCTGATCTGGGAGATCGAGGTGTCTCCGGGGCACTGGCGGAGCACGCTCGGCGATACCGGAATCACGGGGATCACCGGAACCACCGGGCCCGAGCCACCGCCCGACGCTCCGGTGCGGCTGTGGCATCCGGCCCGCGCGCCCCTCGACGAGGTGCGCGCCTGGCGCGAGCGGATCACCGGGGAGCGGGTCAGGCAGCCGTTCAAGCAGGCGTTCCGCGAGGTCTACCTGCTCACTCCGGCCGAGGAGGAGACCGGCGTCTACTCCAACCGGTTCGCCGCCCACGTCGTGGACTACCGCACGCTGTACGCGCTGTTCAAGCAGCGCGCCTGGTCGGCCGACCTGCTGGGCCCGTGGGACGGCGGCGGCGACGGCGAGGCTCGGCGCGTGCTCGCCGGAGGGCGCTGGCGGGCGTCGTTCTTCCACGAGAGTCTCGGCGGGGACCACGCCGCGACGGACCAGGTCCGCTTCCATCGGAACACCGACGGCGAGTGGCGGCGGGCGGCGCTCGCCGAGGTGCCCCCGCTCGTGTTCAGCGAGGCGATGCGGGACGTGGACCTGTTCGTCGCGGTCACGTCGATCGCCGCCGACCCCGGCTGGGCCGACCGGGGCACCGAGCGCCACTATGACTACTGGCGCACGGCCGCCTTCGGCGCGCTGCCGCCCTCTGCCGAGGTCCGTCGCGACGCGCTGGCCCGCCTCCTGCCCCGTACGGCGATCGCGGACCGCTGCACCCTGACGGATCGATACCTGGTGGTCCGCGGCGACCTGCGAACGTACAAGATCCACCTGGGCAGCGCCAACATCCTCATGGATCCCGGCGACGTGTACCTGTGCGTCGTCAGCGCGCCGGGCTCGGAGGCCGAACGGGTGTTCCTCCCCTTCGAGGAGGACGGCCGGCTCGCGCTGATCCTGAGCAAGGCATTCCTGCTGGCCCGCGACGGCGAGATCGGCGACGAGAGCATCATCCGGCAGATCAAGGGTTGACATCCGCCTCTCCCTGATGGAAGGGGATTCCAACCCTCACAGGTCGGCCTTCCTGCTTCGTCGCCGCTCGCCCGCCCGGAGGAATCCGTTGAGGTCTTACCCCAGCTCCACAGGCGTTTCGCCTCTCCGCCCCAGCCCGGCGGCGAGGATGTTCCTGGCCGCGTTCACGTCCCGGTCGTGGACCGCGCCGCGGGCGCACTCCCACGACCGGCCCCCCCTATCCGGTGCCGTACGGCCCGCGCCGGCCGTACGGCACCGGAGTTCGTGGGATCGGCGCGGGTCAGAGGCCGATCCAGGCCGAGGCGGCGACGACGAGGCCGAGCGTCACGACGGTGACGGTGACCTCGGCGAGTGCACCTACGGCGAACGGCCGCAGTCCCTGGCGGCGGATCGCCCGGAAGTCGGTGCTCAGCCCGACGCCCGCGAAGGTCAGCAGGAACGCCCAGCGCGAGAGGTTGCCGAGCGAGGTCAGGTCCGCCTTGGCGATCAGCCCGGCCGTGGCGAGTACGGACACGGCGAGGAAGCCGAGCACGAACTTCGGGAACTTGGCCCACAGGAAGCGGGTCCGGCTGCCGACCGCCCGTGCCTGGCCGCGCGCCGCCCAGAACAGGGCGAAGCCGAGCACGACGAAGCCGATCGTGGCGTTGCGCGTGGACTTGGCGAGCACCGCGACCTTGGCGGCCTCGTCGGAGTAGAGCGCGCCGGCGGCGGTCGCCTCCGCGGTGTTGTCCACGGCGAGACCGGCCCACAGGCCGAACTCGTGCGTGGACATCCCGATCAGGTGGGCGATCGCCGGATAGGCGAACAACCCGAACGCGCCCAGCGCGAGGATCGCGGCGATGGCGAACGAGGCGTCCTCGTCGTCGGCGTCGATGGCGCCCTTGCCCGCGGTGATCGCGGAGACGCCGCAGATGGACGAGCCGATGGCGAGCAGCGAGATCAGCTTCGGCCCGAGCTTGAACCAGCGCCCGATCAGCACGACCACGCCGATGGCGACGAACAGCTCGATGACCACGAGCGCCAGGCTGACGCCGCCGAGCTTGAGCACGTCACCGAGGAGGAACCTGGCGCCGAGCAGGACGATGCCGAGCTTGAGCCAGAACTCGTACGTCGCGATCCCCGGCCGGAAGATCCGGTGGACGCCGACGGTGTTGGTGATGATCAGGCCGAGGAGGATCGCCCACAGGACGTACTCGATGTTCGGCAACGACCAGCCGGTGCTCTCGGCGAGCTGCTTGACCCCGGTCTCGGCGAGCTTGCCCGCGTAGCCGATGGCCGCGAGCAGGAGGAGGCCGGGGATCAGGGCGGCGGCCCTGGCCGCGAGGTCGTTCCCGGACGCGGCGGGGGCGACGGTGTCCGTGGTCACCAGCTCACCTCCGGGAGGAGGCCGGTGATCGCGGCCACCACGATCACCGCGGCGACGCCGACGGCGACCCAGTCGAGGACGGGCGTGCGCTCCGGCCGGGGCGCGGCCGTCGCCCGCTCCTGAGCCGCCTCCTCAGCCGCCGCCTCAGTCACCGCCTCCGCCTCGGGAGGTACGTCAGCGGCGGTTCCGGAGGCTGGTTCGGAGGCTGGTTCGGAGGCTGGTTCGGAGGCTGGTTCGGAGGCTGGTTCGGAGGCTGGTTCGGAGGCTGGTTCGGAGGCTGGTTCGGAGGCTGGTTCGGAGGCTGGTTCGGAGGCTGGTTCGGGAGGTGTGTGCGGCCGGGCTTCGTCGGGTACGGCCGCCGGCTCTGGTGGTGGTGTCGTCGCGGACACGGCAGCGCTCCTCGGGATCGGGGGGTGGACGCGGCGCCCGCAGCATAAGTCCCTTAATTCCTACTAGTAAAGAGGGTTGAATGCCTCACTGAGCCGAGCGAGTTCGCCGTGACCGGCCGGTGGATCGACCCGCCGATCGACCCGCCGATCGACCCGCCGATCACACGGCTCATCGCACCCCCGATCACACGGCCGATCACACGGCCGATCACACGGCTCGTCACACAGCGAGGAGACGGTGCACGTCCTCGCCCTGGAGCTCCCGCGCCGGGCCGGAACGCGCGACATGACCGGCGTCGAGGATCACGAAGCGGTCCGCCAGCCGGAGGGCGAGATCGAGGTACTGCTCGACGAGCAGCATGGCCAGACCCGCCCGGTGCAGCCGCTCGATCGTCTCCTCGATCTCGATGATGATCGACGGCTGGATTCCCTCGGTCGGCTCGTCGAGGATCAGCAGCCTGGGCCGGGCGACGAGGGCCCTGGCCATGGCGAGCTGCTGCTGCTGGCCGCCGGAGAGAAACCCGGCCGGGCGCTTCAGCAGCGGCTTCAGCCCGGGGAAGACCTCCAGAGCCTCGTCCACGGCGCCGCCGTCCTTGTGCGGCGCCGCCTCCAGCGCCACCTGGAGGTTGCCCATCACGCTGAGCTGCGGAAACGTCTCGTGACCCTGTGGAACGTAGCCCATGCCGAGCCGTACGCGCTCGTGCGGCCTGAGGCGGGTGACGTCCCTGCCGTCGAACGTCACCGATCCGGCCGTCGCCGGGAGCACGCCCATGATCGTGTTGAGCAGGGTCGTCTTGCCGACGCCGTTGCGGCCCATCACACACATGAGCTGCCCCGGTGCGACCTCAAGGGACACGCCGAAGAGCACGCGCGCCGTGCCGTACCCCGCCTCGAGTCCTTCAACGGACAACATCGCCTGCCTCCTCGCGTGCCCGGCCCAGATAGACCTCCTGTACCCGTGGATCGGCCCGGACCTGTTCCACCGACCCCTCCACCAGGACGGCCCCCTCGTGCAGCACCGTCACCTGCGAGGCGTACCGCCGCAGGAAGTCCATGTCGTGCTCGACCACGATGACGGTGTGGTCGCGAGCGATCTCGGTCAGCAGCTCGCCGGTGCGGGCCCGCTCGTCCAGTGACATGCCCGCGACCGGCTCGTCCAGCAGCAGCAACCGCGGTTCCTGGGCGATCAGCATGCCGATCTCCAGCCACTGCCGCTGCCCGTGCGACAGGATGCCCGCGCGCTGACCGGCGAGGCCGGACAGTCCGGTGGTCGAGAGTGCCCGCTCCACCGCCGGGGAGGCGCCTCGGCGGCGGCGCAGCAGCGACCACAGCGGGCGGCGGAACGACGCCGCGAGGTCCAGGTTCTCCAGGACGGTGAGCTCCTCGAACACCACCGAGGTCTGGAAGGTGCGTCCCACGCCCAGCCGGACGATCTCGTGTTCCCTGCGGCCGACGAGTTCCTCGCCGCCGAAGCGCACCGTACCCGCCGCCGGCCTGGTGAGCCCGGTGACGACGTCGATCAGCGTGGTCTTGCCCGCGCCGTTGGGGCCGATGAGGAAGCGCAGCTCTCCCTGCTCGACCGACAGGTCCAGGCCGCTGATCGCCCGGAAGCCGTCGAAGACCACGTCGAGCCCGCGGATCTCCAGCAGAGCGCTCATGACTCCCCCTCGCCCAGGGACTCGCGGTGGCGGGACACGCGGTGCCCGTCCGTTCGCTCGCTCACGCCGCCGCCCTTCCGCGCGCCAGGCGGCCGCGCAGGCCCGCCGCGACACCCGACGCCAGGCCCGCGACGCCCTTGGGCGCGAGCGTCATGACCAGGATGAACAGGGCTCCCTGGAGGTAGAGCCAGGCGTCCGGCAGTTCCTCGCTGAAGTACGTCCTGGCGTACCCCATGACGACCGCGCCGAGGACCGCCCCGGCGAGCGCGTACCTGCCGCCGACGGCGACCGCCACGACCAGTTCCAGGGACGGTACGACGCCGAGCAGCGCGGGCGAGATGATGCCGACGACGGGGACGAACAGCGCGCCCGCGATGCCCGCCATGCCCGCCGACATCGCGAACGTGACCGTCTTGACGGTCGCCGGGTCGTAGCCGAGGAAGCGCACCCGGTCCTCGCCGTCCCTGATCGCCAGCAGCAGCCGCCCGAACCTGCTGCGGACGAGCTGCCACGCCCCGAGGTACAGGACGCCCAGCACGATCGCGACCGTCAGGTAGAGCCCGCGCTGGGTCGTGTCGGCGGCGACGTCGTTGCCGAAGATGTCGAAGAAGTTGGTCAGGCCGTTGGTCCCGCCGGTGAGCCCCTGCTGCCCGACCAGCAGGATCACCAGCGCGGCGGCGAGCGCCTGGGTGAGGATCGCGAAGTAGGCGCCGCGCACCCGCTGGCGGAACACCAGCGTGCCCAGCGCCAGCGCGACGAGCACCGGCACGACGACGGCCATGGCGAGCGCGAACACCGGGTTGCCGAACGGCGCCCACAGCGCAGGCAGCTTCTCGACGCCGCTCCACACCATGAAGTCGGGCAGGTCCCCGCCCGCGTCGTGCAGCTTGAGGTACATGCCCATGGCGTAGCCGCCGAGGCCGAAGAAGACCCCCTGCCCGAGGGTGAGCATGCCGCCCTGGCCCCAGGCCAGTCCGATGCCGAGCGCCACGATGGCGTAGCAGAGGTACTTGGCGAGCAACCCCAGCCGGAACGGTTCGAGCAGCAGCGGAGCCACCACCAGCACGAGTACGGCGGTCGCGGTGAAGGCGGCCGGGCCGCCGAGGCGGCTCCACCGCGGCCGGGCCGGTTCGGGCGGCGCCTGCCGTACGACGACGGGTGCGGTCGCGGCCATGTCGGCGCCCTCGGCCGTCACGTCGGCTCCTCTGGCCGTCACGTCGGCTCCCCCGGCCGTCATGTCAGCGCCCTGGAGCGGAGGACGAACAGGCCCTGCGGCCGGAACTGGAGGAACCCGATGATCGCCACGAAGACGATCACCTTGGCCAGGCTCGCGTTGGTCCAGAATTCGGCGTAGGAGTTGAGCAGGCCCAGGCCGGCGGCGGCCAGTACGGCGCCCTTGAGCTGGCCGAGGCCGCCCGCGACCACCACGAGGAACGCGTCGACGATGTAGTAGGTGCCGAGGGTGGGCCCGACCGGGCCGATCAGGGTGAGCGCGACACCCGCGACCCCGGCGAGTCCGGAGCCGATGAAGAACGTCAGTCCGTCGACTCGTCCGGTGTCAATCCCGGTCGTGGCGGCGAGCCCGCGGTTCTGCATGACGGCCCGCATCCGGCGGCCCGGCGCGCTGCGGTTGAGGTACGCCCAGATCGCGACGACCGAGAGCGCGGCCAGGAGCATGATGAACAGCCGGTTGTACGGCAGGACGCCCACGCTGCCGCGCAGCCAGCCGGGTGAGACCACCTGCACGTTGGGGGCACCGAACAGGTCGCGGGCCGCCTGCTGGAGCACGAGGCTGACGCCCCAGGTGAGCAGCAACGTGTCCAGCGGCCGGCCGTAGAAGTGCCGGATCGCCACGCGTTCCAGGGCGAGTCCCATGAGCCCGGCGACGAGGAAGGCGGCCGGCAGCGCGATGGGGAATCCGACGTCCTGGAGGAGGTAGGCCGTGTAGGCCCCGGCCATGATGAACTCGCCGTGCGCCATGTTGATCACGCCCATCTGCCCGAACGTGAACGTCAGCCCGAGCGCGATGAGCAGCAGGACCGCTCCGATGGACAGCCCGATCGGGAGCTGGTTCAGCGCTCCTCCCATGTCACCGCCTTCCCGTGGCCGGTCACGCGTGCCCGCGCGGACGCCCCGTCGCCGCCGAAAACCTTCGACTGCGCGAAATCCATGATCGTTTCCCTTGCTCCCGGCCGATGCGTGGTCGCTGTGATGTGGCTCCGGAGGGCGGTCGCGCCCGGTTCCTTCCGTGGATGTTCACCGGCCGCTCTCCGGAGTCCGTTCTGTGGTGCGTCCCGGCGGCTCACGCCCTGCCGGGACCGCTCCTTGGATCAGGCCAGCCCGCCGGCCCACGCGTACGTCGTGAGATAGGGGTCGGGCTTGATCGGCTGTCCGGAGTTCCAGACCTCCTTGATCTGGCCGTCCGGCTGGATCAGGCCGATGCGTGCCGTCTTGTACATGTGCTGGTTGTCACCGTCGACGGTGACCAGGCCCTCGGGGCGGTCCAGCGCGATGCCGCCCGCGGCCTTGCGCACGGCCTCGACCTCGGTGGTCCCCGCCTTCTTTACGGCCTCCGCCCAGAGGTAGACCGCGTTGTATCCGGCCTCCATGGGGTCCGAGGTCACCTTGTCGGCGCCGTACTTGCCCTGGAAGGCGGCGACGAACGTCTTGTTCGCCGGGGTGTCGGTGGTCTGGTAGTAGTTCCAGGCGACGAGCTGGCCGGCGATGTTGTCCACGCCGATGCCCTTGACCTCTTCCTCGGCCACCGAGACCGACATGACGGGCATCTGCTCGGCGGTGATCCCGGTGCTCTTCAACTGTTTGAAGAACGCGACGTTGCTGTCGCCGTTCAGCGTGTTGAACACCGCGTCCGGTTTCGCCGCGGCGATTTTGTTCACGAGGGTGCTGTATTGACGTTTTCTCAGCGTGATCGACTCGGACAGTAGGGCTTTCCTGAGCAGAAACGATCACACGCGGGCAGACACGCGGACGAACAGAGGACGCCGGAAACAGGCGTGGAGCCTTCGGTAGAAGAGGTCTCACCACAAGATCGTCCGTCTACCAGAAGGCTCCACGTGATCACCTATCCTGCCATGCTCGACGTCTCACGAGACCTCATCCGCTTCGTCGCACAACTGCTGCGACAGGAACGCGCGGCCCGGGGAACCAGGAAGGGCACCAGGGCGCTGACCTGCTGGTTTCAAGCCGTCTTCGTGGTCGCCTGGTTCCGGCAGCGCCCCAACCTCACCC
>BBYL01000030.1 GCA_001570385.1 Microtetraspora glauca
TCACCGTGCTGGCCGGGAGAGGTGAGCCGGGCGATCGGACGGCATCGCCGATCGGCGACCAGGTGAATCTTGGTGGACAGTCCACCCCGGGATCGGCCCAACGCCTCCCGGCCCGACGTCACTCGCTTGTGATCTTTTCCGGCCCCCTTGAAGGGATATCGACGGCCGGGGCGTGCCGCGCCCCGGCCGCGTGCTGGTGGGCACGCACCACCGTGGAGTCAGCGCTCACCGTCCAATCATCCCCCTCGGCCTCGTCACACCCCGCCCGCAGCTCATCCAGGATCCGTTCCCACGTTCCGTCCAATGACCAGCGGCGATGCCGGTTGTAGACCGTCTTCCAGTTCCCGTAACACGGCGGCAGATCCCGCCACACGGTTCCTGTCCGCGTCCGGTGGAAGATCCCGTTGAGCACAGTCCGGTGGTCGTTCCACCGCGCGCCCCAGCCCGTGCTCACTGGTAGCAACGGCCCCAGCCGCGCCCACTCCTCATCGGTCAGATCGTGACGTTTCAGGCGTTCCTCATCCACACTGATGATCTACACCAAACCGGCACCGAAGATCACGGGACACGCCCTAGTACCGGCCCCGTGGCACTGATCGGCGACCCAGTCCGGGTCCGCGAGCGCGGCCAGACGGACAAGTCGCCGCAAGAAAAGCTCGGCAGCCGTCATGGTGATCCCGAATTCATGCATGATCCAAGCGACGAACTCGGTACCGCTCGGAGGAACATCAGCGCAGATCCGGGCGAGCAGATCCTGATAGCGCCCCCGCGCGCGTGCCGGGCGCGTGGTCACCGGTCCGCCCGTGAGCAGCTTGCCCAGCGTCCGCCGTGCCGCATCCTTCTCTTCGCCGAGCATGAACAGCTCCTCCGGCCCCTGCTGGGAAGTGCTGCCCGGAAGCAGTGTTTCCTGCCCCAGATATCCGGCCACGTTGGCCGCGTAGAAGCCCGGGCGCAGCGCGCCGAGCCGGTCAAGGGAGTCGCGCAACATGCGCCTGGCCGTGGGCAGGTCCAGACACAAGCGTTCGAGCAGGCCGCAGGAAACGTCGTAGGGATCCACACCCCCGTTCCGCAATCTGATTACGGCATCCTCCAGAAGCTGGAAAGCGACCACGTTCCCGCGAAGCGGCTTCGCCCAGTCGGACGTCCGGAGATCGCGCTCAGGCTTGGCCGAGGCGCCGCGGCTCATCGCGTCCGCACGGCGTACGCGTGCTTCGAGGCTGAGTAGGGGGTGATGGACGAGCTGCGCGCGGGCCGCGCGGACTCCGGGCGGCTCCTCCTCGCTGGGCCGTCTCCGCATCTGGCGAGACACGAGGTCGAGTCTGTCCCCGACTGCCTCGGATGAGGTCAGCCATCGAACGGCTGACTCCATCTCGCGAACCGTGTCCCCCGTCCGTGTGCGAGGTGGTACTCCCGCCAGGGCCTTGCGCAACCTGGCGTACCCGTCGAGCAGGTGGTCAGCGATCACCTGCTCGCACTCATCACACCAACGAGTACGGTCGACTCCGCTGCATGACCTTCCGTTGTGCCGGGCGCGGCGCAACGGCCCGCGCGCGGCGTCCCTGAGCGCTGGTGAGACCAGTGAGAAGTACGCGTGGAAGGCGGTCGACTCGCATGCTGAAACAACGGCGGCGAGGTCCATGAGAATTGCCCCTCCGAGGCATCACAGGAGAACGCGCTCGAAAACGCGGTCTCGCGACATCGGCCTCGAAGTCCGAGGCCCTCAGAGGGAGCGGAATGAACCACTCAAGCTCGCAGGCGTCCTGCCGTTGAACGAGACAAGGCTGCCAACGTGCCCAGCCATCGTCAAGCGCTTTCCCGATAAATCACCTCAAGAGCGTTGACCACCGATTTGTGCTCAAAAACGAGCGCGTCATCGCCTCTGGCCGGTCCACCCAAATCACGCACAGCACGCAGCAGCACCTCACGCACATCGGCGTCAGAGCGGGCAGTGCGAGGACGTCCCCGGCCCTGCCGATCGAGGGCATGCCCCTGGATCGACTCGTTCGCGAGCCTTCCCAGCTCCTTCAGCGCGGGCCTCGTGGTACGGAGCCCGTCCCACTGCCCCCACGAGAACAGCGCCGGACGGAGTGTCTCCACTGCGACATACGCCACCGGCACCCGGTGTCTCTGGTCACGGCAGATCTCGGCGAGCAGCGTCAGGCGCCGCCTGGCCGCGGCCAGACGCTCGGCCGCCGGCCAGTCATCACCGGCGGCGCCGAACAGGTCGTTCTCCAATGCCGCGAGCAATGGCATCACGTCACGCAATGTGTCCGAGCCGCGCCCGACGAGACGCCGAGCGGTCCGCAGGTCCAGTCGCCTGACGGCGCTCACCGCCAGCCCGGCCAGCATGCGGTCCGCGCCCAGGCGCGCCAGCACCCGCTGACCACCGCGAAGTTCGGATGCCGCGTCGCGCCTGCGGATCAGCTCTGTCACCCACAGCGGGCAGGCGGCGGTCAGCGACCACTCAACGCCCGCCGCGATCATGCCGTAGTTCGTCAAGGGCGGCCCCGGGTTGAGGACCAGCACCAGCTCGTCGACATCGCGCAGACTCCGCGACCCCCACTTGCCGGTGGCATCCGCCTCGGAGGCGAGCCCGGCGACGATGGCGTCCCGGGCCGCTTCGAAGTCGGCGGAAACAGGTGCGATCACCCGCACATCCGCATCGCCATCCTCAGCCGCCCAGCGTGCCAGCATGTGGGCCCGCTTCTGAGCCTCGGCGGTGGCGAGCAACCGCAGCCGTACGACGCCTCGGCGTGGCAACGACTCGCGTCTTTTCCGCAGCTCGGCGAGGACCGTCTGTACGGCGAGCCGGTCCTCGGTCTCCCTGCCATCGTGGTCCAGCCCGACGGCGAGAAGCCCGAGAACGTCCCCACTGCCCAGCACCGGCCATCCGGTCATACCGGTGCGGGAGACCAGCTTGACCCCTTGGTCGTCCTTCTCCCACCGGTCGGCGGCGTCCAGCAAGGTGGAGGGCAGCGGTACCGCGAGCCGTTCCGGACTCAGGTGTGCCCGGTGTGTGGATGCCGCGGTGTACAGCTTGATCAGCGCGTCGTCCTTGAGCATCGCCCCGCATCCGGTGGCCGGCGCCGACCAGAGTTGTCGGGCGGTCATGCGGATGTGCCCGGCCAGGCCGCATTCCCCGTCACCTCGGTACGTGAGCATGTCGATGAGCCGTCTGATCTGATCGCGGGCTCGGCTCGGTAGGGTGCTCTCCTCCCGATCGAAAAGTCGGCGAAGGCGCCCGGCGAACCAGGCACGGAGCAGCCCGTAGTCCGCGGCCTCCCCTCGCCCGATCCGCTCGAACAGCGCCGCCTGCGCGGTCGGCCACGTCTCGGTGAACTTACCGATCTGGCCGTCGGAGATGCCATGGCCGGTGTCCGCGTTGGAGCGTTCCCGCATGGCGGTGGCGTAGGTGGTGTCCCCGGCCTGCCGGGCGGCGAGCAGTTCCCATACTTCGCGGTTGGCGGGGTCCACCTCCGCGAGGGCGTCCCAGAACCGATGGCGGAGCAGCCAGGACTGCAGCCGCGCGTCCATGTCTCGTGGCCCGTCGAGCATGTACGGCCGTCGCGGCGTGTCGATGTGGATGATCTGCGCGGGACGGCGGGCGGCCAGTGCGGCACACACTGCGCCCGCGCTGAGCGCGAACGCTCCGGAACCGCACGTGACCAGTATGTCGGTGGGGGAACGACGCAGGAGCCACCGCCGCAGAGCCTCCGAGCCCTCCCCGAGGGTCGGCGCCTCCACCCTGACGACGGAGACCGCCGCCGGGTCGAAACGCACGCCGTACAGCCCGGCCTCGGAGGTGAGCCGTGCCCGGATCTCGTCGGCGTGCTCGGCGAACGTCCGGTCTCCCGGCCCGCCCGGTGTCGTGGTCCCGAGCAGGACGACCAGGGAGACCGGGATGTCGGCGGAGGCGAGCCCCTCGAACACCTTCCTGAGCGGGCGGCGGTCCTTGCCCTCGCCCTGCGGATCACCATCGAGATCGGGTAGCAATCCGTCGAAGCTTCGCATTCCCGGGAATCCCAGATCCCCGCCGCCCACCGCATGTACGAGCAGCACGCCCTCGGTTTTCTCCACGACAACGCCTTCCACATGGCAGGCCGTAACGGAATCAACCGGGTTGACGTTAACCCATCACCCGCGAGCATCACTGACAAAGTCGCGAACTACCACACCACCCTGCCCTTTCTGCCATGCCTAATATCAGAAGATATGAGGGATTAATTACGCTTTAGCGGCTTCTGCGTCGCCCGGACGGTCCAGAACGGCCGTCATCGCGCCCCCCCTCTTTGTTCATCGGAGAGGTACGTGGTAAGCGGCGCACCGGTGTTCCCCAGGCCGGGCAGCGCGCGTCCTCTCCCTGAAACGGGCCTGCCCTGCTCGGGTCTCTCGTTCTCGGTGAACCATTTGTAGTTCCACCCCCGCGGATCCGGCGGAGCAGGGACGTTCTCCGGCAACCATTCCGGACGCGTACGGGGATAGTGCACCGGAAGTTCGGGGTTGCCGCGCGCCACGGCGAGCATGGCCTCCCTTACGGTGACCAGCTGATCGGAGCTCTCCACCAGCCGGACGAACTCTTCGCGCGCCGCCTCCAGGATCTTGGCTCCGTCACCGTCAGAGAGAGGCGTGGACAACGACCGGTAATAGTCGGCGAACTGCTCACCGGAGTGCAGTCGGGTGTTCTCGACGTCGATGTCGAGCCGTACGCTGCCGAAGCCGAGCGGGCGTCCGAGACCGAGTCGGTGGAAGTGCCCCGCCGGGAGGGTGAGCAGCCAGACGAGCGCGCCGAGCTCGTGGGCGTCGAGGTCTCGGACGTCGACGGCGAACCGGAAGGTCGTCTTGGGCCGCACCCATCCCCTGATGGAGCGGTTCTGCGTATCGCGTTGCTCGGCGTCCGTCGTCCAGTACCGCTTCTTGTCAGGAGTCGGAAGGCCCTTGTCATCGTAAGCAGCCCGGGAGCGGCGGTACTCACGGTAGTGAGAGCCGACCCGGACCTGGGTGGGGTCCCACCTCCCCTGTCCCTCGGTCCAGTGCTGGCGCGGGTCGAGCCCGGCGTGATGCCAGTACGCCTTCCTGCCGCGCAGGCCACGCCCGGACTGGTAGAGCTTCTCCTTCGGCGTCCCGTCTCTGACCGGCCGATCCGGCTGGTCGGCCGACTCGGCGAGGTAGAAACGTCCCTGCTGGGGCTTGGGCTGCCCGAGGATCGAGATCGGCAGGCCGTCTCCGTCGAACCGCTCCACGGCCTCATCCGCGCCTTGCTCGCAAGCGACCGGACCGATGCGCAGTCGGCCACGGTAGGCCGCAGGACGAACGCCGGAACCTCTCGGAGCGACCCAACCGAACACGCGATCGGCCGGTGACAGCTTGTCGTAGCGGCAGGCCGGCAACAGCGATTCCGGCAGCAGTTCTCGCGGGGAAACGGGATAGAGGTCACGGGGCACCAGCACGGGATAGAGCGCCGTCACCTGGTCGTCCTCCAGACGGGCATAGCAGACCGAGCCCCGCCTCAACACCGTCACGTCGTCCTCATGGATGTGCGGACTCCATGCGAGCTGTCCGGGGCCGTCGCCGATCCGCTCTCCCGGACCGGCGGACGTGCCGTCCGCGCGACGGCGTCCGAACAGCTCGGCCTCGTCGTGCACTCCGCGGTAGTCACGGATCAGGTCGTTCCACTGCTTTTCCAGCGCATGCCACGGCCTGGCGAGTTCCAGCGCTTTGGGCTTCTGGCCTTGCTCCAGATAGAAGAAGCGCTCGCAGGTCTTGCCTTCGATGTTCGGGCCGGTAACGAAGGCGACGCCGTTGACGATCCGCTCGCCGCTCTCTCGCGCCAGCACCTCTTTGGCGCCTTCTCGCACGAACCGGACGACCTCGGTCTGGTTGTTCTTCCCTCGTCTGACCAGGGCGCGGAGCCGTTCCAGATGCCGGGGCGCCTCCTGGCCATCCTTCGGGTAGATGCTCACCCCGTCCTTGTCGTACATCCTGAGCACCGCCTGCTGGAACTTGTACAGCACTCCCTGGGCGGCGATGTACACGGGCACCATGCCCAGGGCGAATCCGGCGTCGCGACGGAAGCCGAGCCGGCTGTCGTGGCCTTCGAAGACACCGAACCGGGAGTTGGTGACGGCCTCGTACGCGGCGCGCAGCATGCCCTTGACCGAGGTGGCGGGCAAGTGCGGGCGGCCGTCGCGGAGCCGTACGGGATAGACGAAATGGCCCTCCGCGCCGTTTCCACCGTCCGACAGTGGGGTCTTCCGCGCGGTGTCGAGGAGCAGCAGCGGCGTCTGCACGGTGAGGGTGACACCGATGCGGCCGGTCCAGCAGCCGGGACGCAGCAGGTCGCGCGCGGGCGGCGGTCCGTCGCGGAGCGGCTCCGGCAGTCCCTCGCGAGGAAACGCCGGGATGAACGTGTAGGGGTTCAGGAACTCGCCGGTCATCACGCGGCCCCTTCCACTGCGTAGGGTTCGAACGCGATCAGGCGTTCCTCGGCGACATAGGCGTTGCCGTGCTCACAGTCCGCGACGACGTACTCGCGGGCGGCCAGCCGTACGCGGTCGCCCTCTCCGACGGACAGCAGGGGAACGGCCAGGGTGCCGACACGAGAAGAGGCAACGGTGGTCCAGCCGGATCCGGACACGGTCACCGCGCCCCAGACGAGATAGCGGGCGTCCATCGTCGCGATGGCGGGCAACGGATCCACCCGCTCGCCGAAAGAGTCCGGCAGCAGGTACTCGTCCTCTGTGAGCAGGACCGTGTACCCGGACTCCACCCAGCGCAGCTCCGCCTCCGAGGTGAAGACCCGCGCCTCGTAGACGACGGACAGATCGACCAGGCCGGACGCGGTGACGCAATCACCGCCCTCGACCCTGGCCACGCGGTACGCGGAAGGCGTGGTGAGCAGGGCGCATCCGCCGTCCAGCCCGGCGGCCTCCAGCGCCTCTGGCAGGGTGACGCCGGTGGCGGCGGCGCCGTACAAGGTCGTCATGACACCTCCTGTGCCAGGTAGTCCGTCCACGCCTGAGCGATGGTTGAGATCTCGGGCCCGTCCAGTGCCTCGGGCAGCGTGACCTGCTTCGGCCACGGTCCGCCGACTAATGTGATCTCGCTGACCTCGATGTCGCCGAACCCCCTGTTGACGGACGCCCCGAGCAGGACGCGCCCCTCGGCCAGGTCGCGCAGGGTCAACAGGAGCAGGGCCAGCGCCGGCTCGCGGCCGTCGGCCAGCCGGGTGAGGTCGATCGAGAGCCTGATCGGCTCCCATTCGACCGAGTGCGGCTCGACCACGCTGAACAGGCGTCCGTCGGCCGCGCCGCCGGTCCACCGGTCCAGGGCGACGTGGTCGGCCTGAGCCATGCCGAGGTCGTCCAGCCGGTCCCGCACCGCCGCCGGCAACTCCGCATGCTCGCCTTGAGACGCCATCGGCAGGGGATCGGCCCCGGTGACGGTCTGCCACAGCGTTTCGGGGATGGTGATCAGTGCGGTGCACTCCTCAGCCCGCAAGGCTCCCGCCCTCCGGTCCCTGACGTCGTCGCGTGCCGCGCCGAACAGATCCCGTACGGCGGGCAGCTGGTCGAGCTGCGCCCGGAACGCTGCGCTGTGCCTAGCGGCGGGATCTTCCGAGGCGGCCCGAGGGGTGGCGGCTCCTGACGCGCCGTGCGAGGCGGTGGTTTCCGAAGCACCGTCGGGGGTGAACCTCGCAGTGCGTTCCACGAACTCGGCGTGGGCTCGCAACGCCCCCTTGAGCGAACCGCCCGGCAGGACCAGAGTCAGGTGACGCTGATCGACCCGGGTGGTCAGCGGCAACGTGTCGACAGACAGCCCGCTCGGCGTCGCCCGGACCATCACCGGCGCCAGCGGCCTCCAGACGACCTGGACGTGAAGGAACTCACGCCTGGTCGGCAGCTCCGGCTCCACGGCACTCAGTGACGTCTTCGAACGGACGCGCGCGGCATCACCTCTGAGAACGGCCAGCAGCCCCTGCGGGGAGTCGAACCTTTCTACGGTGACCTCGAGGGGATCGTCGAGCAACCGCACGGAGCCGAGCCCTCGACCGGTTGCCGCGCCGATCCGTATCTCCCCTGCTGAAAGCGCCGCGAGGAAGGCCCCCATCCGGGCCTCGTCCACGGCCGGGTCCGAATCGGCGGCCGACTCGATGTCGATCTCCAGCCGTAGAAGGTAACCGGCGGGGACGACCTGCCTGCCGTACAGGAACTCCGGGGCGGCCGTGCCGGTCACCCGGTCGATGCCGACTGAGGGCCGGAACTCCAAGAACGCACGGTTGAGCGGGCTGAGCGGCAGACCGTGATCGTCCAGCCGGGTGTCGGACGTCACCAGAGCGTCGGCGACGATCACACGGCTCGCGCCGCCCTCGCTGTCTTCCCCGGCGGTCCCCCACAGGTCGGGCAGCAGGGCGTCCGGGGCGGCACCCCGCGACCAGCTTCGCAGGACTCCGGCGAGTGTCGTGCCGGGCACGTAGGGACGACCCAGGCCGTCCAGGGCGATCGGCAGCGGCTCCGAGGGGTCCGTACCGAGACCTCCGACGTGCACCGGCGACTCAGTGCGCAGCCAGCCGCGGGCCCGAACCCGGCTCGTCACGTGCCGGCCTGTTCTGCGTGTCATTCCGCGTCTCCTTCCGCCCGTTCCCGGCTGTGCGCCGCCAGGCAGGCGGTGAGCAGGACGCGCACCGCCTCGTCGTGCAGCTCCGTGCGCAGCGCGGCGGCGCCGTCGGCGGTCACGGTGAGCCTCTCCTCGGGCAGGCCGAGCATGGTCCAGATCCGATCGGGATGGTCGAGCAGATCGGCCAGCGTCTGCGCCTTCTTTCTCGGCCAGGACGGGCGACCTGCCTTGATCCGGGTGAGCCAGGCGAGCCGGTTGCGGGCTCTTTCCATCGAGGGCTCCCTGACGACCTCGCGCAGCCCGTTGAGCTGGGTGGGAGTCACCTCGACCGGCAGGATCTCCGCACGTCGGTCGCGGGCCGCCATCACGGCTTCGCAGGTCCGGTGGATCTCCACGCGCCAGGCCGCACGTTCGAAGATCCTCCCTTCGGCGTGGCCGTCCTCGCCCTGCATGATCGGCTCGGGCGACACGTCCGACGCCGGCTCGCCATCGGGAACGCCTTGGGCAGGCATGTCGCCGACGCTCCGAAGCAGCAGGTCATGATCGATCTCGACCTGTCCGAAGCCCTCGGCGCGACGCTCCCCCATCCCGGCGGCGCGTACCTCGTCCAGAACCTCAGGGGGAATAGGACCGCCGGAAACCTCAAAGGTGAGGCAACTCCCTGCGGCGAGGCCGTACAGGGTGGGTCGAGGCAGCCCCCAGCCCCGGTGCCAGCTCTCCGTCCTGTGCGCACCGAGCGCAACGGCGATGCGGCCGTCCTGCTGCTCGGTCACCGGACTCAGGGTCACTCCGGATGCACCCGCTCTTGCGAGGGCCTGCTCCAGTGCCCGCCCGACGTCGCCGGAGTCGGTGCTGAATCTCAGTCTGCTGTCCCTGACCAGCAGCTCCGAAAGCAGCCATACGCGAAGAAGGCTCCCTTCCCCATGTGCGCCGCTGGGCGTGGCGCTGTGGCCTTCCTCCGTAGAGGACCCACTCGACATTCCACGCATGCTCTTGGGAGAACCGCTCGGCATGACGCCCGGACGTGCTTCTACCCGCACCTGGCCGTAGTCGTCCTTCGCTGACCGGCCGACCCGCCACCGTCCGGTCAGCCGCTTCTGCCAGCCCGGCTCCAGCAGGCCCGCTCGCACCCGTACCTCGGCGCGGAGCACTGATCCGGCGGCCAGTGCCTTGTAGATGTAGACCCCGCCGACGTCCCGGCTCGGCCGTTGGATGTCGTCCCGGATGGTGTTGTGCATGCGAAGGGTGAAGTCCGGGCTGACGACCGTACCCGCCTCCTCGCCCTCCGGGACGACATGGCCTTCCCGGTACGACTTGCCCACAGCCGCGTCTCCGGCCACCCGGTTTCCTGCGACGACGCCCTTGGTCCCCTTCGCGTGCACGAACGCCTTGGGGACGGGCAGGGTTCGCACTCCGCCGCGTGACTGCGGGGTGGCGGCCGTGACAAGGAGGTCTCCCGTACGGACGAGAGCGTGTGCCGGTCCCCCGAGCCGCCTGGCCACCTCTGGCATCAGGCACCAGCCGGGGATGAACGCCTCACCCCGGACCAGGTTGCCCTGGATGGTGGCGGCGGCGAGGACCGGCTGCTCGACGGTGATGACCAATTCCGCGCATTCCCACTCACGGCCGCCCGGTACGGGAACCGGGGCCGGGCGATCGGCCACGCGGTACGGCATGGCCGCGGGAGGTGGTGCGATGTCCGCCCGGGCGAGCACGGCGAAGTCGGGCTCCACGCCCCGCAGCGTCAGCCGGCAGCGGCCGGAGCCGCGACGCCGCTTGCCCCCGATCCGTTCCAGCAACCGCGCGCCCGCCGCCAGCAGGCCCACGGCGGCATGCCGCTGATCCTGATCCAGCTCGTCGAAACCTCGGATCCGCGCGCGGCCGGTCAGCGTGACACCTGCCCTGGCCATCTCCTCGAACCGCAGCATCCCGGCCTCGGCGGTGCCCGTCCTCGGATCGATCGCCACTCCCG
Organism: Microtetraspora glauca; assembly: GCA_001570385.1. Lineage (GTDB taxonomy): Bacteria > Actinomycetota > Actinomycetes > Streptosporangiales > Streptosporangiaceae > Microtetraspora > Microtetraspora glauca. The sequence goes on from BBYL01000030.1 coordinate 10,586, forward strand.
GCTTGCGGAACGTCGCGGCCCAGGCCACCTCCGGACGGGTACGCAGCAACTCGGGAAGCCGACCCGGCAGACGCAAGGCCCCGTCAAGAGCCAGGGCCGCGGGCCGCACGGCATGGCGGCGGTCGGCGCTGTACTGGCCGCCGAACAGAAAGTCCAGCCAGTCGTGCCAGATACCGGAAGGGCCGCTGTCGAGCGCGTGCGCCGCCAGCTCGCAGGAGTCCCGCCAGACGCCGATCAGGGTCTTCGCGGGGACGATCGGCGCGGCGGGCGCCGTCGAGGCGTCTCCAGCCTCCCGCTGGACGAGCCGGTCGGCGTAGCCGGGGACTCCGGTACCGGTGCCAACCCTCCAGTCGCTGAGCATGAGCAGTTCGAGTTCGACATTCATCCGGCTGCTCCCCGAATGGGCAGGAAGGGCAGCGCGGCCACGGCGTCCATGAGACCCGTCACCATCCTCTCCTCATGACCGCCCCGGTCGATGTGATCACTGCGGTCGATGTGATTGACAAGGTCACCGTGGTCGGCGTGATCGGCATGGGCGGCGTGATCGCTGTGATCGCGCCAGACCAGCCGCCCAGGGTCCCCTTCCAACTCGGCCAGCGCCGCCAACCGGGCCGGGGATCCGCTGAAGCGCGTGCGGAGCAAGGTGAACCGGGCGTCCGCCACCTCCGCGCCCAGGCACAGCCCCTCGCGGAGCTCGTGCACCGCACCGCTCGGGATGAGCAGCTCACCCGATTCGGCATCCGTTCGCTGGAGCGCGTCCACCCGGCGCAGGAGGTCCGACCAGCGCCGCCGTTCCGCGCGGGGGTCGTCGCTTCCCCGCCCCACCAGGTACGGCGACGCCGACGCGACGGTCCCGCCCGCCAGCGTGGACGAGCTCCGGATCCTCGCGAGATCGGGTGCCGAGCTCTCGAACAGCACGGTGAACGCCAGCGCCGACCCCCACGCCTTCACCTGCTTGGCCTCGGCGGTGATCAGCTCCTCGGCGAGGTCATAGGCGAACCTGAACGGGTAGTTCCGCTTGACGATCGCCACCCCGGCCGCCGCCCCCAGCCAGGGGCGGTCGGCTTTGTCGAGGATCGGGCGGAGCAGGGCATCGCTCGCGGTCTCCTCTTCGAACGCTTCCAGGTAATGCCGGGCGAACGGCAGGGCCACGGCGCCCTCGCAGAGTACGGTCAGGTCGTCACCGCCGAGCACCAGAGGTAGGACGGGAGGCATGCCGTTCACCGTGACGGACGCGTGTTCGGCCGCGGTCCGGGTCAATGCCTTATGGAAGGCCCTTTTCGCGCAGTCATCGACCCCCAGGGACAGCGTGCGCAGGGCTTCCGTGTACTTTCCGTCCCGGTTGACGGCATCCGCCACGTCGAGCCTGTCGCCGAGGCCGCGGAAGATGTCGCCGAACCCGTTGCCGTCCGCGTGCACCACCGCCACCCAGTCGGCTTCAAGCCCCAGCCTGTCGACGATCTTTCTCGTCGTGGCGACGTCGGTCTGCGCGTCCTCGGCCAGGCGGCTGAGCGCGTGCTGGAAGTGGTCGAGCTTGGCCATGGACGCCGCCGACCTGGTTCTGCTGGGCTCGTCCCGCCCTTCACGATGGAGTGACATCGCCGGCAGTCCCGTGGAGGCACAGTCCTCGACCAGCGGCAGCCGCAGGAACCTCGCCTGCGGGCCCGGCCTGGACTCGCGCACCGCCGCGAGTTCGGTGCGTGCCGCCGAGATGTCGTGCGCGAGCGGCCCCACCGCCTCGACCACCACGCCGCAGACGTCCAGACCGGGGGCCTCGCGCAGGGCTCGGCCGGTCAGCTCGGTCACCAGGCTCCGGCCGGCGTCCTTGTCCCGAACCAGCACGGTGATGGCTCCCGCCCCGGCGGTGATCAGTTCCGCGGCGTGGCCGTCCTTGATGCGCCAGCTCCTGTCGAACCCGGGGAACACGCGGGCCATCGCCTCGTCGGCCCAGGAGCCGTTGACCTGTGCGATCAGATCCGACGCCCCGACGATCTCCTGCCGTTTGCGCGAGGAGAAGATGTACCGCTGGTTGCCCGCCGTACCGATCACGACGACGTACATGGCTCTCCTGCCTCATAGGGGTGCGGAACCGGCGTGACCTTGTGACCCATCAACCAGCCGAGCGCGAAGGCGACGCTGGCCGGAGCAGTGATGAACAGGCGCGGACACAGGCCGACGTACTCTGGGCGAGCCTCGATCCACGCCGACCACGCCCCGTAGACGTGCCGGACAACGAGCTCGAAGTCTCCGGTGCTTTCGGGGATGTTGGCCGGGCCGCCGTCGACGACCAGAGCCGCACGGCAGCGCTCCCAGCGCCCATTGACGTCCAGGCAGCCCTCGCGCGCCGCGCGCAGCGCCTCGGCAACCATCATCGGGTTGTCCGCGAGGTGCACCACAAGCGCGACCGCTCCCCCGTCCGGCACGTCGCCGAATTCCGGCTCCTCGATCACTGTGGCCAGCTTCGCCGCACGTACGGCCTCCGCAGGGGTCAGTGGATCCTTCAACCGGCCGCTGATCCGTACCGCCGTGAAGAAGTCCGTACGGGCGAACTCGGCGCGTTGCGGCAGGACGACATCGGCGATCGCATTGCGATCGTCAGCGGACGCGTCGTCGTGAGGGGATGCGCCGACGCCGCGCAGCCTCCGGTGCACATTGAACTTGAACCTCGCGCCCAGTTCGAAGGCGTCGGGCAGCGCGGCGTTGACATAGAGCGACACCGGGGTCGAAGGATCGGCCTCGGCCAACTCCGTGAGCCGCACGTTCACCAACTCGCAGGCGAACTCGATGGCGTCCACGCGCGCTTCTCGCGCGGTGGCCTTCGCCTCCGCGTCGTCTTCCGGCGTCGCCGCGACGATGTCCCGCCGTACGGTGAAGCAGGAGTCATGATGTCGCCTGGCGTGGGCGACGGCAGCGGCGGCCCACTGGGTGCTCCACGGCGCTCGCCAGTTCGTTCTCGGCAGGGCGATCACGATGCCCACACCTTTGCTGCGCTGCTGCCACAGGTTGATGCCCGCGAACACCGCCGCCGAGACGACGCACAGCGCGGTGAGGAACCCTCGCTGATCGCCGAGCCAGCTCTTGATCACATCCGGCACCGTGCCGGCGGCGACCGCCGCCGCGACACCCGCGAGGGCCGCCACCGCCCAGCGGGATGTTCCCTCCACCGCCGTTCTCGCCTTGCCCGTCGTCTGAGCCCGGGAAAGCCCCATCCACTCGTCCTCTCCGCCCCGTTTTCCACCTTCACCCGACACAGATGGACGACACAAAGAGCGACGAAATGGTAACAAGTAGCAACTTTCGGAGTATTACACGGAGATGTTGCAACCCCCATAGGGGCAATGAGGACAGGCGATCTATTCCAAGAATCGCCGCGGGAAATTCGGGTTGCGACCCTCGTAGGGGCGATGAGGACTCCGGCGGTGGTTCCAGTTCTGCGCAGAGACCGGCCTGTTGCGACCCCTCGTAGGGGTGATGAGGACTGGTGATCCCCGTCGCGCGAGCGTCGCCGCACACGTTGCGACCCCTCGTAGGGGTGATGAGGACACGCGAGCAGCGGCAGGGGAAAGTGTGCTGCCGCATGTTGCGACCCCTCGTAGGGGCGATGAGGACCGTCTTGTCGCGGTAGTCCATGAGCACGCGCATCTCGTTGCGACCCCTCGTAGGGGTGATGAGGACTGGTGATCCCCGTCGCGCGAGCGTCGCCGCACACGTTGCGACCCCTCGTAGGGGTGATGAGGACACGCGAGCAGCGGCAGGGGAAAGTGTGCTGCCGCATGTTGCGACCCCTCGTAGGGGCGATGAGGACACGAGCTCGCCACGCTCCTGGCCGCCCCGGCGCTCACCTTGCGACCCCTCGTAGGGGCGATGAGGACGGCAGCAGCGGCTACGCAGGCTCGGCTACGTGATGTTGCGACCCCTCGTAGGGGCGATGAGGACCTCGACATTCGGGACGCCCATCCCGAACCGGCGGATGTTGCGACCCCTCGTAGGGGCGATGAGGACTGCGGGCTGGTTCCGGATGAAGTCCGGCGGAGGCGGTTGCGACCCCTCGTAGGGGCGATGAGGACTGCAGGTGAAGGCGTTCCAGAAGTCCAAGAAGCTCGAGTTGCGACCCCTCGTAGGGGCGATGAGGACCAGAGCGCCAGCAGGGCCGGGACGTGGCTCACGCTGTTGCGACCCCTCGTAGGGGCGATGAGGACCGTCGCAATGCCGGTGAGGCCCAGCCACGTCTGACGTTGCGACCCCTCGTAGGGGCGATGAGGACCCCCACCTCTCGAATCGGAGAAATCACCGTGACCAGTTGCGACCCCTCGTAGGGGCGATGAGGACGGAAGTTCGTGCCCTGCACCCTGCTCAGACCCGGAAAGTTGCGACCCCTCGTAGGGGCGATGAGGACGCCTGAAGGCATGTATTTCCGCACTGTTGAGTGGTTGCGACCCCTCGTAGGGGCGATGAGGACCGGACACGACGATCGACATCTCCTGGCCGGACATGGAGTTGCGACCCCTCGTAGGGGCGATGAGGACCGCCGAGCGCGTCAGCCGCGGCGTTCCACACCTTGAGTTGCGACCCCTCGTAGGGGCGATGAGGACCCACGCGCCCCACTCCGCCCGCGTGATGATACTCAAGGTTGCGACCCCTCGTAGGGGCGATGAGGACCCCCCGCTCGGTACCGGCCGACCGGCCCGAGCTGGCGAAGTTGCGACCCCTCGTAGGGGCGATGAGGCCCCCCCCACGGTAAAGCCGCAGGTCAACGAGCATGAGAATGGCCAGAATCATCGGCGTTTTGCAGTGAACCTCCGGTCGTGCGGAAAACCCGGGAGGTCTGCTGCAAAAACATGATCACAAACCAGACTGGCAACGTCTCGAACACAGGTTAGCCCGAGGCCCTCGCTCAAGACCACCACTCGACAGCTCCTCGACTCCCCAATGTCCTGACCTGCGTTAACAGGTGTCAGCCTTCGCTCCGAAGTCGTCGTCCATCTGTACAGGGTGAATAGCGAGCAGGCGGGAGGCAGAGCAGTGAGGTTGCGGATCGAGGTCACCACAGCGGCGACCGAGCTCGCGTGGACGAAGGTGCTGGCACCGGGACGGTCCCTGGCGTACGACTTGCTGGCCCACACGGCACCCGACATCGGACGGCAATTGCATCACCAGGGGGCCGGGCCGTACGGCATGGTGCCGCTGGGGCATGGCGCCCCGGTGTTCCCGAAAGCCACGCGACGCAGGGGGGCGTACGCCGCGGGAGGGCGAGGCTTCGTGGAGCTCGGCAGCCCGCTCTTCGAGGTGGTGACGGCGCTCGCTCAGGGCGTCAAGCAGCGGGAGCTGCTCGACTGGGGCGGCGCGGCCTTCCGCGTCCTGAACGTGGCCATCGCCGAGCCTCCGGAGTTCCGGTCAGGCCGGGGCCGGTTCCGTACAACCACTCCCGTGGTCATGAAGGGCACCGGACGCGACACCGACGGGACGCGGAGCACCCGGCAGGCATGGCTGATGCCGACCGATCCCGAGTTTCCGGTGTTCTTCCAGCGCAACCTCCGCCGGAAGGCCGAGACACTCGGTCTCGACCCGGAGATATATCTGACGGCGATCACCTGGATCGGCTCCAAGAGGTCGTTCTCCGTGGGCCACGGGGCGAAGCCCGGAGCGCCCGTCGAGGTAGAGCTGAGCGGGCCACCGGAAACGCTCCAGGCGATCTGGAGCTGGGGCCTCGGACAGGCCAACGCCGCCGGCTTCGGCTGGATCGCCGCATGAACGAACCCGATCCACGGGATGTGGACGCAGGCGATCAGGCGCGGCTCAGGCTGACCGCGCATCCCCTTCAGCGGATCGGCGCGTACGCCCTGGCGGCCCTGGCCAAGGCGTCATCTGTCGAGGGCCTCACATCAGACGGCTTCGCCACAGCGGTGGAAACGGTGACCCGGGACGCGGTTGCCGCTGCCCTCGTGCGTGACACGAAGAGCGACCAGGGGTTCTGGCTCAAGACGAGCATGTCCTTCTTCCCGAACTCGAAGATGAACCATCTCAGCAACGCGAAGAAGGACGACCCCACAATCCGTGATGCCGTACGGCGATGGCGTGAGCGTCCGGATCCATCGGCCTGGCCGGAGGCGGCATGCGTGCTGTGCGGGCGGGACGCGGTGGGGTACTACGGCAAGGTCGACGTCCCCCTGGCGGAAAGCGATCTCTACCGCAACAACACGCCACGCGGGCACGCCGGGATGGCGCTGTGCTGGCCGTGCCTGTGCAGTTTCTACGCCCTGCCGTACGGCTGCCGCCTGACGGGTGGGCCGTCCACCGCTCTCCACAGCTGGGACGAGCGATTCATGGCGCGAACGCTGTCCCGTCGAGTCGAGCGCAACCGGCAGTTGATCGCCCTGGGCAGGGCCGACTCCCGCAAGGTGCTCTCGAACGAGGTGATGGCTCTCCAGGCGTTGCGCCACTACGAGGATCGGCTGACCGCCGGAGTGGAGCTGCTGGTTTTCAGCAACAACAACCGCGGCCAGACGCTGGAGATCCAGTCACTGGATCGGCCGATCGCCGAATGGTTGCGGCGGTCGTCACGGCCTCCGCGCAAACGCGGCTTCCCGGCGCTGCTCCGCGCCCACGCGACGGGGGACCGGCCAGGCGCCCTCGGCCTGGCGCGTAACGCCTTCCGCGCGCCGGAGCAGATCGCCCAGGCGTGCAGCCGATATCTGACCGCGCATCTCGGCCGTGGCGTGATCCGTACGGACACCGCCGAGCTGGCCGAGCTGTGCTTCTCCTTCGTGATCGAGGTGATGCGAATGAACCAGAACGAGATCGACGAGATCAAGGCCGCCGGAGCCCAGGTGGCGGCCTGGTTGAACGCGGAGAACTCCGCGGGGCAGCTCCGGGCGTTCAACGCGACGTTGAAGGAACCCAGGCGGATGCGGCATTGGCTGATGCGCCGCAATGTCGATGCCCTGCTGGACCAGGACAGTGGGATCGGCGGCCCGCTGATCACCGAGAACCAGTTCCGGCTGCTCTTCGACCCCGAGGTGGAGCAGGCGTGGTTCCACCGGCAACTGCTCATCGTCTCGGTGGTCCAGCGGCTGCACGAGCTGGGATTCACGCCCGCGGATCGGGCCGAGGTCGCCGCCGCGATGGCGGACGAGGAGAAAGAGCACCCCGAGGACATCGACTACATGAAGGGCGATGAGTGAGATGAGCTACCTGGTCGGTAAGGTCGTCCTGGATATTGTGGCCGGCGCGCCGAACAACGGCCTCGGCGAGGACAACGTCGCCACGGTGAAGCAACTGCGCGTCGGGCGTGACACCCATCCGTACGTATCGGCGCAGGCGTTCCGCCGCTGGCTGCGGGACTCGCTGCCCGCCTCGGAACCGGTCTCACCAGTAGTGCGGTCGGGCAGTGGCCAGAAGCAGCAGGCGTACACGCAGGGCCGCCCTGACCTGTACCTCGACGACGACCTGTTCGGCTACATGGTCGCGGTCAAGGGCGACAAGACCAAGACGTGCCAGCGGGACACGGTCCTCGCCACGGGAACGTTCGTGTCGGTCGCCCCGCGCCGCCCTGAGCGGGACTTCGGGACGATGAGCCGCGGCTTCGCGGCCGGGGAGAACCCGGTGCTGCACGGCCACGAGTTCTACAGTGCCGAACTGGCCGGTGACGTGCTGCTCGACCTGGCTCGAATAGGCGTGTTCGAGATCGACGGCGCCGGGTTGAAGATCGCCCTGCCCGAGCCTGCCGCCAAGGAGGCGGCGGACAACGGAGCCGAGCCGGTCACCTTCCGCGGCTGCTCCGCGCTGCGGCTGACGATCGAGGAGCGACGCCGCCGGGCCGCTCTGCTGCTGCGCACGCTGACCGCCATACGTGGCGGGGCCAAGCAGTCGATGCACTACGGTGACCGCGCCCCAGCGATCATCCTCCTCGCGCCGGTGAAAGGCGGGATCAATCCTTTCACCCGAGTTCTCAGTGTCCGGGGCGAGCGCGCGCTGTTCGACGCGGGTGTCCTGCGCGCCGAGATCGAGGCCTGGTCCGACGAGCTGGACGGGCCGGTGCTGCTCGGTTGGGCGCCGGGCTTCCTCGGCGAACAGCGGGATCGGACCCGCGCGGATCTCGCCGATCTGATCACCGCCGGAAATCTGGTCATCGACCACCCTCGTGTGCTGCTCGGTGGCTTGGCGGAGCAGATCGAGCGGGGTGAGCGGGACACCTGGTTCGAGGATCCGAAGGCATGACCACGACCGAGGCGTTGCGAGTGACGGTCACCGCGCCGATCGTCTCCTTCCGCAACCCGCTGTACGCGGGAGTGCAGGTGGCGCTGCCCTGCCCACCGCCCGCGACCGTGGGCGGCATGCTCGCGGCGGCGGCCGGGGGCTGGCACGCCGTCGATGTGGAGACACGGTTCGCCATGGCCTTCCACGCGCGCGGCAAGGGAGTCGACCTGGAGACGTACCATCCGCTGGACGCCACGGGTAAGAAGGCCGATCCGACACCTCGCGAACGGGAGTTCCTGGCCGACGTCACCCTCACAGCCTGGTTCATAGAAGACCTCGACGTGTGGGAGCGCAGGCTCCGCAGGCCGGTCTGGCCGTTGCGTCTGGGCAGGAGCCAGGACCTGGTCGGACTCATGACCCGCCGCGTCGTCCTTCGCCACGGCCCCGGCCGCCAGCGCGACGCCGTACTTCCAGAGGGGACCACTCCCCTGCCCGCCGGAACGCTGCTGCGGCTGCCGACCGCGGTCTCGCTGAACCGGCATCGGACCCGCTGGGACGCTTATCACTTCGACGCGGCCGGCCGAAGTGACGTGATGGTCGCCTCCACCTGGGCGGACGAGGACGGCAGGGCAGTGGCTCTGCTGCCCCCGGTCCATCCCGAGCAACTCATGGGAAGCGGGTGACATGGAGCTGCGGGACATGCTGGCCAAAAGCAACCCGGTGGAAAGACTCATCGATCATCTGGCCGCAACCCTGGAGGGCGCCCTCGCACTTCGGCGGCGGGTGGGAGACATCGCCGTTGTGGAGCAGGTAACCCAGGGCCAGTTCTGGACCGCGGTGTCCTTGGCCGCGCTCTGCCACGACGCCGGGAAGATCCCGGACGGCTTCCAGGCCATGCTCAGGGGAACCACCCAGTCGTGGGGCGAGCGGCACGAGGTCGTCTCCCTGGGCTTCCTTCCCTGTCTCATCGAGGATGAGCGGCTACTGACCTGGGTCGCTACCGGGGTGGCCACTCACCATCGGTCGCTTGAAGGCGGACGCGGTCCAGTGATCAAGCTGTACGGCGGCGCTCCCGACGCGGAGTGGCGCGACCGCCTGCGACCCCTCCCTGACTCCGTCGCGGTCGAACTCATCGGCTGGCTGGCCCGTACGGCGAAACGGGCCGGGCTCCCGGCGGCCTCCCTCTCGCCGGAGGAACTCGACGTGGTCGGCGAGGCCCGGCGGATGTTCGACCTGCTGCTGGACAGGTGGGAGCTTCCGGCGCACCCCGACGAAGGTCTCGCGGCGGTTCTTCTGCAGGGTGCCGTCACGCTGGCGGACCATGTCTCCTCCGCGCACGGCACTCTCCACACCCGCCAGCCCATCGGCATCCGGTTCCGAGCGCTGTTGGAAAAGGCGTTCACCGAGAAGGGGCAGAGCCTCCGCCCGCACCAGGCCGAGGCGGCGGAGACAGGTGGCCACCTCCTGCTCCGCGCCCCGACCGGCTCGGGAAAGACGGAGGCCGGACTCCTCTGGGCGGCGACGCAGGCGGCCGAGATCACCCGTCGTACGGGCGGCGTCCCGAGAGTCTTCTTCACCCTGCCTTATCTCGCGTCCATCAACGCCATGGCCGCACGACTCGGCGGGCTCCTGGAGGACGACACGCTGGTGGGGGTCATGCACTCACGGGCCGCGTCGTACCACCTGGCGAGGGCCATCTGCCCGGAAGACGGCGAGGACGAGCACGCCGAGGCGGCGAAGAAGGCCGTGTCGCGGGCAGCGGCGACCCGGCTGTTCCGGGAGACCGTGCGGGTCGGCACCCCGTACCAGATCCTGCGTGGCGTGCTGGCGGGACCGGCTCATTCCGGAACACTGATCGACGCCGCGAACTCGGTGTTCGTCCTGGACGAGCTGCACGCCTACGATCCTCGGCGGCTCGGGTACATCCTCGCGAGCGCCCGGTTGTGGGAACGGCTCGGTGGGCGCCTCACCGTACTGTCGGCCACGCTTCCCGGCGTGCTGGCCCGGCTGTTCCGCGATCTGCTCGATCAGGACGTCCGCCTGATCGAAGCCTCCGCCGTTGGCGCGCCGCTTCGGCATCGGCTCGGCCTTCGGGAGCGGCACCTGACCGATCCGGAGTCGGTCGAGGAGATCCGGAGCAGACTGGCGGCCGGCGATTCGGTGCTCGTCGTCGCCAACAACGTCGCGGACGCCCAGCGTCTGTTCGCCGAACTCGAACCGGAAGCCGACGCCGCCTTCCTGCTGCACTCGCGGTTCCGCCGAATGGACCGATCAGCTCTGGAGCAGGCCATCGCCGAGCGATTCGGCGTCGGCCGGGACCGCCTGCCGGGACTGGTGGTGGCCACCCAGGTCGTCGAAGTGAGCCTGGATGTGGACTTCGACTGCCTGCTCACGTCGGCGGCGCCGTTGGAGGCTCTGTTACAGCGATTCGGCCGAGTCAACCGGATCGCCGCGCGACCACCCGCTGATGTCATCGTGCACGCGGCCGCCTTCGCTCCGCGGCGCAAGGGAGGCGAGGAGTTCGCCGACGGCGTCTATCCCAGGACTCCCGTCGAGACCGGCTGGCACATCCTCACCCGTCATGACGGGTGCGCGGTCGACGAGGCGGATGCCCGCCTCTGGCTCGACGAGGTGTACGACACCGTGTGGGGCCAGGAATGGCATGACGAGGTGCTGCGGCACCAGACGGAATTCACGGAGGCGTTCCTGGGCTTCGCCCACCCCTTCGTCAGCCGGGACGAGCTCGCCGAGCGGTTCGACGAGTTGTTCGACGGCACGGAGGCGGTCCTGGACCGGGATCGCGACGCGTACGAGGCGGATCTGGCGACCGGCCACAAGGCAGCGGGACGCCTGCTCGCCGAGCGGTACCTGATCCCGATGCCGCACTGGGCCGCTCCCCTCACCACCTGGGAGAAGCGGCTCGGCGTACGGATCATCGACGCGGAGTACGACGAGCGGCTGGGGCTGGGCGAGGTCCACGGGCGGGTGGCCCAGGTCTACCAGGCGGGTGAGGTGCTGTGATCGGAGCCGAAGACGTGGGCGGGGTGCACATCAAATACCTCTACCACTGCCGTCGCCAGCTCTGGCTCTACGCACGCGGGGTTCGCCCCGAGCATCTCAACTCCGCGGTGCAGATGGGTGAGGCCGTCCACGAGACCTCCTACACCCGTAGTTCTCCGGTCGATCTCGGCGCCGCCAAGCTGGATCACCTCGACGGAGCTGCCTGGGTACACGAGGTCAAGTCGTCATCGAAGCCCAGCCAGGCCGACGAGGCACAGGCCATGCACTACTGCTATCGGCTGCATGCCGTCGGCATCGCCGCCCAAGGCGGGGTCCTGCACTACCCGAAGACCCGCCGGACGCGGCGCCTGCCCTACACCGCAGAGACGGCGAAACAGGCCGAGGCCGACATCGTGGAGGTGCTGGCCGTGGTCTCCGCGGTCTCCTCACCACCGCTTCTCGCCCGCTCGGCCTGCCGGGGATGCTCCTACATCGACTACTGCTGGAACGAGTAGATGCCCACTGCCTCCCGTACGTACTGGCTCACCACTCCCTGCCGGATCCGGCGCAAGGACCAGTCCCTGCGAATCGAGCGGGTCGACGGCTCGCCCGTGCATATCCCGATCACCGATGTCCGCGACATCGTCGCGTGCGAGCCGGTCGACATCAACACCGCCGTGATCAGCCTGCTCAACCAGTACCGCGTCAACGTTCACTTCCTCAGCCATTACGGCGACTACGCCGGCTCGCTGCTGACCTCCGAGAGCAGCACCTCCGGCCAGACCGTCATCGCCCAGGCCAAGCTGGCCGGCGACCCCGTGGCCTCCCTGGACGTCGCCCGGACGATCGTGGTGAGTGCGGCGGCGAATGTGCGCCGGGTGATCGATCGCAAGCTGCTCACCCGTCCGATGGCGGTATTGGAAACCTCCGTCGCCGCATCGTCGACCCGCGAGGAACTCATGGGTGCCGAAGGCACCTTCCGGCGCGCGGCGTGGGCGGTGCTGGACACCCGGCTTCCCGACTGGCTCCGGCTCGACGGCCGCAGCCGCCGCCCACCGCTCAACGCCGGGAACGCGTTCATCAGCTACGTCAACGGCATCGTCTACGCTCGGCTGCTGTCGGCGATCCGGCTCACTCCGCTGCACTCCGGGGTGGCCTTCCTGCACAGCACCATGGAACGCCAGCGGCACTCCCTTGTGCTCGACCTCTCCGAGGTGTTCAAGCCTCTCTTCGCCGAACGGCTGCTGCTCCGGCTCGCCGGGCGCGGCCAACTCAAACCGGTCCATTTCGATGTCGATGTCAACCAAGCGATGCTGAGTGAATCGGGTCGCAAGCTGGTAGTGCAGACCGTCCGTGACGAATTGGCGGTGACCATTCAACACCGCTCTCTCGGCCGGAACGTGGCATACGACGAGCTGCTGTATCTCGAAGCCCTCCAGCTCACTCGTACGTGCTTGGAAGGCACGCCGTACAAGCCGTTCAAAATCTGGTGGTGAGGTCACGTGTACGTCGTGGTCGTCTACGACACCCTGGCGAAGCGCAACGCCGCCATCCTGCGACTGTGCCGCCAGTATCTCCACCATGTGCAGCGAAGCGTGTTCGAGGGCGCGCTGAGCCCGGCACAGCTACGGCGGTTCCGCCACGCGGTCGAGGATGTGATCGACGCCGGATACGACAGCGTGCTCGTCTTCACGTTCCCGCCAGGAACGACTCCGGAACGCCAGGAATGGGGCATCGCCCAGCCCGCTCCCAGCGATATTCTCTGACCAGCACGACATTGTCGATCATGGAATTTGCAGCAGACCTCGCGGGTTTCCTGCGCAACCGGAGGTTCACTGCAAACCACCGCTCGAACCGCACGGTAACCAGGCCATTGACCTGCGCCTTTACCGTGGGGTCCTCATCGCCCCTACGAGGGGTCGCAACGGTGTGACACACCTGCAAGCGTTCGAGAGGACAAGTCCTCATCGCCCCTACGAGGGGTCGCAACTTCAGGGCGCCATTCTTGAGTGTCAGCTTGAGCTTTGTCCTCATCGCCCCTACGAGGGGTCGCAACCGGGAGCGGGAGCACTTGGCTTACGATACCCACCAGTCCTCATCGCCCCTACGAGGGGTCGCAACGCCTGCCCCGCTTCCGTAGCTTCGTGCGTGAGTACAGTCCTCATCGCCCCTACGAGGGGTCGCAACTGGGGACCGGCGAGCAGGCGCACCCGCGCCCGCGCGTCCTCATCGCCCCTACGAGGGGTCGCAACAGGCTGAACGGCTCGCCACCCCACAACTGCACCTTGTCCTCATCGCCCCTACGAGGGGTCGCAACGCTGACGTACTACCGGCTCAACGGATAGGAGGTGAGTCCTCATCGCCCCTACGAGGGGTCGCAACCCGGATAAACCCACATGTCACCGATCCGGTACGCGGTCCTCATCGCCCCTACGAGGGGTCGCAACGCTCGGTCGGCTGGTGGGCCGCGTACGGCGTGGAGCGTCCTCATCGCCCCTACGAGGGGTCGCAACTTGGGGTGTGTGCCCTGTTGTGTGGCTAGCGCTAGTCCTCATCGCCCCTACGAGGGGTCGCAACCCGGGCTGCCGGCCGAGGGGGTCCGTCTCCCCCTTGTGTCCTCATCGCCCCTACGAGGGGTCGCAACCTGCCGCTCTGGTCTCCGAGCTGCCCGGCGTCCGCAGTGTCCTCATCGCCCCTACGAGGGGTCGCAACTGTCGTAGATGTCCTTGGCGTAGGCGGTGAAGGTCCGGTGTCCTCATCGTCCCTACGAGGGGTCGCAACCCGCGCCCCGTTCGAGTGCATCGGCCGGGTCCACCGTCCTCATCGCCCCTACGAGGGGTCGCAACGCGATTGTTCATAGCGCGGCTGATCAGGGCGGAAGTCCTCATCGCCCCTACGAGGGGTCGCAACAGGACGGCGGTCCGGCTCACGCGGCACGCTCCCGGTCCTCATCGCCCCTACGAGGGGTCGCAACTCCCACCAGGCGACGCCAGGCAGGCCGCCATACCTGTGTCCTCATCGCCCCTACGAGGGGTCGCAACAGGACGGCGGTCCGGCTCACGCGGCACGCTCCCGGTCCTCATCGGCCCCTACGAGGGGTCGCAACTAGTGCTCGGACGGCTTTATGACGGCGGTGACGGTGGTCCTCATCGCCCCTACGAGGGGTGGCAACATCGCTGCACACCGGGGAGCCCGGATGGCGGCTGCTCGACTTCGCCCGCGCGTTCAACGGCCCCGGCCTGCTCGACCTGGCCTCCTGGCCCGGCACTCTCGAAGCGGCCGATCCCGCACGGGTCGGCGGCTTGATCGACTCCTACATAGCGGCCGGCGGCCATCGGGACGCTCAGGCGCGACGCGGCGGGCTGAGCGCCGAAGCTTGGGCCCTGGGCTGGCACCGCGTCTGGATCACCGAATGGTTCATGGACCAGGCCGTGCACTGGATCGCCGACCCTGCCACCGACCCGGCCTACCTCAAGGCCGTCCGCCGCCACCTCGCAGACGCCGTACGTTTGCTCGACACCATGAACCGGGCCGCCTGGCAGCAACACGCCCGCCAGCGCCAGGCCACCGAACCCCACGGACCGTTTCCACCGCCGCTGGAGATGCACTGGGGCCAGCATCCCGGTGTCGGGCCGGGAGCGGAGATCCTCGGTGATCTCACCGGCCGCACGGTGATCGATCTCGGCTGCGGCCCCGGCCACCACACCGCTCACCTCGTCACGCTTGGCGCCATCGTGACGGGCGTCGACATCGCCCAACGCGCAGATCGAACGGGCCCGCAATCGCTACGGTCATCTGGTCGGCATCAGCTTCACGTGGCCGACGCCATCGACTTCCTCGGCGAGGTGGGGTGCGACGTCTGCTACTCCGTCTTCGGCGCGGTGGGGTTCGCACCACCTGAGCGTCTGCTCCCGGCGATCGCCGCAGCGCTCCGGCCGGGTGGGCTGCTCGCCTTCAGCGTCCCGCACCCGACCGCCGGGCTCGCTCGAACCAGCTCACCCTCCCTTTCGGCGACCGGGCGCCCATCCAGCGCTGGGAACCGCCCGCGTCCGCCTGGCCGCTCCTGTTGGCCGAAGCCGGACTCGACCTGGAAACCCAGCACCACCTCACCAATCCATTCGAAGGCCCGGCAACCCTGCTCATCGCCGCACGGAAACGTCCGCCAGGAGTTCCCCCATGACCATCGCCTACCTGCTGATCGACATCGACGGCGTCCTCATCCCCTTCCCCCGACAGCGCGGCAACGGCCCCGCCACCCACGTCCGACACCTCGTCATCCCGACCGGGTACGACGCCGCCAAGCCGGTCCCGATCTGGCTCAACCCGGCCCACGGCCCCATGCTCACGAACCTGTTCCAGGAAGTCCCTGTCACTCCGGTCTGGTGCACGAGCTGGCACGGCGACGCGAGCACCCTCATCGGCCCCAAACTCGGACTTCCCCCATTACCCCATGTCGAGCTCGGACGGCCGGCCATCACCACCAGCCACCCCAACGGCTACCTCTGGAAACGCGACCCCGTCACCCGATGGCTCCGCTCCAGCCGCCTGGATCGACGACGACTTCACTCCCACCGACCACGCCTGGGCCGCTCACCGTACCCAGTTCGGCACCCCAACGCTCCTCATCCAGCCCGACCCCATGACCGGTCTGGAACCGTCCCACCTTGACGCCGTACACACCTGGGCGCTGGAGATTGCCGACGGCTCGCTACCGGAACGAATCGAGCACGAGCAGACTGGGCCGAGCAAAGCCCGAGCCCGCTACCTTCCCAGCCCACCCGGCAGCACGTTGCCGATCTCCGCGACCGAGCGTTCCGTCGACGTGGCAGGCCATGAACGGCAATGACATCTCCTGAGGTGGAAACCGTCTACGAGCCGGTTTACGCAGGCTGTGCGAACGGTCCCGCTGCCAGATCGCAGGCACAGCAACGTTCGAAGCTGAACGGCTCCACCGCGGCTTGCTCCCAAATTCGCCTGGCGTTTCCATTAGATCCTGGATCGACTAACCGTACTATAACGAGCGCGACCACGGCTGCAGCCCCTGCCCGATACAGCGCCGAAGCAGCGCTTTGGACGTGTGCGCCGGAGACGAAAAGGTCGTCCAGCAATAGCACCCTCTCACCATCGATACGACAGGTGGTCTGGAATGCGCGGTCGTCGGACTCTCTAGCGGCAAGAAACGGTGCGCGTCCATAGACAGGCATCAGGATGGTCTTGTGAAGCTCTTGTAGGGCGGTGACCATTTCGACAACCCGCGCCATGGGGGCTGATTCCTGGGCCTGCCGTTCCAATCGCATGCTGGGGACCGTAGCCACCAGCGTGAAGCCGCCACCTGCCAGCCTGGCCAGACAGGAGCGGTGAACCTGATAGAAGCGAGCGACTGTGGCAGCCAAGAATATCGTTCGATCCACACTGCTCTGAGGAGATGGATCTCGGTATCGGGACACAATGTCGTATAGCTGATCTTCTTCCTTGACGCACAAGGAGATGGGGACCACATAATCGGTGTGGCGGTAAAGCCCCGCCGTGGTTCGACGGCAGCTCAAACAAATAGGATAGGGCTCGCCAGTGGTATAGCAGTCACTTGGCCCCGAGTGGCAGATCCGGCAGACTCCGGGGCGCGCTGCCGGAACATTCCGATACAGATGGGTGAACCGATCCGTTATCACTCGGGGGTCACCCATAGTCAGAATCTGGTTGGTTGACGAGTCACATCTACTAGATTGACAGCCTCGATCAACAGATCGTCAATACCCTTAACGACAGTGATCCCTCCCCGGTACGCCAGACGGCGAACCCATAGCTGTTCCTGGTGAAGCGAATGGGGCACGAACACATGCTTGCCATGATTGAGCGCGATCTCGGCTTGCATAGCCGCTCCACTCCCCTCCTCCCCGTTCAGGATGAAGACGGCTGCAGCCAATCCGGTGGTCACGATGCGCGATAGCGAGATGGCCGCGGCGGTCGGCTCGGCCGTGGGCCAGAACCGCGAGACCAATACGCCTGCGCGGGCTATCTCCTTTGCCACAGTTGCGTTCGGTGGCGAATCCATCGGTGCTGTGATGCCGTGAGTCAAGGTCGCGATACTACGGCCGCCGACGGCGAGAACCGATCTATGGATAGCGGATTCAATCTCTGACGAGATGCCGGCCACGACGGTGAAGCCCGCCTCGGCCACGGCACGGGCCGCATGACGGGCCCGATCAAGGACTTGCTTGCCTTCGCCGGCAACGGCAATCGATCGGCGATCGTCACTCATGAACTGCCCGCGCGTCCAGAGGAAGGGCGGGAAGTTGTAAGTGAACTCGAGGTTGCACGGATACTCCTGCTCCAGGACAGTGACCAAGTGCACGTCTTGTGCTCGCATCTCAGTGATGAGCGCTTCAGCCCGTGCGAGGTCACCGGGCTGGATCCGGGAGACGACAGCAGCGGCGTGAGTGAGCCCGTCCTCGTCCAGGCCGCTGAAGTCCCCCTCCATCAGGCGCAGAGCGCTGCGGCTGGCCTGGATGATGCGAGAAGTGTGATGCCAAGGCCCAGGGGTGGCCTTGGTAAGCGCCAATACTGCAGCCTGTTCCTTGGCGAATGACATGATCTTCACCAGCCCGACGTTCGGATCCGACATAGCCCGTAGACAGGGGGTAGAGACGAGCCTGCCGACAGAAGGTGATCAAATACTCGTTTTTGACGAATCGAGTCTGCCCCACAACGTTCTCGGCAGAAGCGCGTGGCGGCGTTCGCTTCCGCATCGAATAGGCCCTGCGGGGCGCGGTTTCGCCGTACGAGACCGAACGTCGTTGTGCCGCCGTGCCCGAGCTTCCAATCCGGCCATCTGACACCCCCTCCCGCTGGCGAGCTCCACTCGTTCAGCTCTTGTGCGAGGTAGGAGGGTCGACGCCGAGGAGCTTGAGGAGCTCAGCCGTGGGGACCAGATAGGCGACGCCGACACGGATGACCCGGCACGGGAACTCGCCTTTCTTGGCCAGCTCGTACGCCTTGGTCCGGCCCAGCCCCAGCGCCCGAGCGGCGGTGAGCAGATCGACGGTGGCCGGCAGCTCGTGCAGCTCCGCCAGGGTGAAACCCTTCATCTCTTCTCCTCCGAAAGAAGTGCCGGGCGGGCGAACCCGACGACATCGGACCGATCCGCATACGACGCGTAACGCACCACGTCGCCGGTCTGCGGTGCGTGGATCATCTGGCCGGGTGCGACGACCACGCCCACGTGCCCCGGGCCATCCGACTCCGGGCGCATGAACACCAGGTCTCCCGGCTGCTCCTGACCACGAGACACCGAAGGCCCCTGCCGCCATTGATCAGCGGCAACCCGTGGGATCGCGATCCCGGCGTACTGATAGGCGCGCATCGTCAGCCCCGAGCAGTCGAACGCTCCAGGCCCCTCCGCACCCCAGGCGTACGGCTTGCCGAGCTGCGTCCGCGCGTAAGCGATGACCCGGCCCGCGACCGCGCTCGGCGCATAAGGAAGCGAGCAGAACTCCTCCCCCACGTCAGCCGAATATCGGCGGGCGAAGCCCAGCACGTGCCGCACGTACCAGTCCGCGTGGTTGTACCGCCAGATCGCCCCATACATCCGCTCCGGAGCGCCGTTCGCCTTGAGGTACCGCGCCGCCCCCGGGATCGCGTCGGCCGGATCGTAAACGTCCGCCCGCCCGTCGCCGTTGCCGTCCACCCGGTACGCCGACCAGGTCGAGCCAAGGAACTGCATCGGCCCCATCGCCCCTGCCGCGTTCACACCAGAAGCAGCAACTGCCCGACCGTGGTCACTCTCCGCCTTCCCAATCGCGGCCAGCACCTGCCACGGGATCCCGTACGCCTCGCCGGCGCGCCGATAGAGCCGCAGATAATCAGGCGGGATGTCGCCCGACGAACCCGTTCCGCATCCCTCGGAGCCGCCCACCGCCGTCACCAACAGGACCAACCCCAGCGGCAGCCCAATCGCGAGGCACAGGCCACCGGCCGCAAGCCGCGCAATCAACGGGACCGCCCGGAATCACAGCTCCTCGGCGCGCTCCCGTGCCTGCCGTGCGGCGACCCGCCCGGCACCCGGCCTGCCCTGCTGATCATCTTCGTCGCCCCCAACTACCGGATGGGGCTGTCGCAGCACGTCGAGGACCGCACTCCAGGAGTACCGGTAGTCCTTTCCGGTCCGGAGCGCGGGGATCTGACCGGCGTTCGCCATCCGCCGGACCGTCTGAGCCGACAGGCCGAGCTTGGCGGCGAGTTCCTTGGTGGTCAGCACATCCGGGTCACGGCCGAGCGGCTCGGTCATGGTCACTCCTCCTGGTCGGCGGTTCCCCGACAAGTCTCCCCCAGCGAAGCTACGACAGCACGCCATGTGAATATCTGACGCTTGATGAAGCTGTTTGACATTGCTTGCGCTCCACATCTTGCCCACGTAACGTGTCGATCACGCTACTCAACGTCAAAGATGTCTCGGGGGCGAGTGATGCTGATCCACACGGTGCTCGACATGGCCCAGGCCGTGCCCGTCCCGAACCCGGAACCGATCGCGCCGCCCGGCCTGAAAAAGCCGATCAACACGATCCTCGGCTGGGGCAAGTGGGGCGTCATCGTCTCCGGCGTCGCCGGTCTGCTCATCTGCGGCGCGCAGATGGCCATCGGCCGCAAGAACCGCTCCTCATTCGCGGCCGACGGGGCCTCCGGCATCCCCTGGGTGCTCGGCGGGCTCAGCCTGGCCGCCACCGCATCCGGCATCGTCGGAATGTTCCTCGGATGAGGGCCGCGACCCTGGCTGCGGCAGCCGTATTGCTCGCCGGGTGTTCTCACACTGCCTCGACTCCGGCGCCGACGGCCCCGCTCACCTGGCAGGACTTCCACGGCGTACGGCTCCCGTTGTCCAGCGCGGATGGACCCCACACGCTGAAGAACGACCATGCCGAGGGCTTCGCCCGCACCCGGCAGGGAGCGCTGCTCGCCGCGCTGCACATCGCGGTACGCGCGAACGCCCAATGGGGACCAGACGTCTTCGAGTCCACCATCACACGACAGGTCACCGGCTCCGACGCCGCTCAGCTCCTCGACAAGACGCGCCAGCAGTACGAGGAAAGCCGCCGCGAAGCCGGCCTCCCGGCGGGGAGTCCGCTCGGGCAGGCCTACGTGACCGAGGAGGCGTACCGCTGGGAGAGCTACACCCCGGACGCGGCAACGGTGGACATCGTCAGCGCCGGGCCCTCGGCCGCTGGGACGACCGTACGCGCCTCGACCCGCGTCCAGCTCATCTGGCGCGACGGCGACTGGCGCGTGATCGCCCCACTCGGTGGCGACTGGGGCAACGCGGCATCCGAGCTCAAGCAGCTCGACGGCTACACCATGTTCGAGGAGTGACCGATCATGCCGTGCTCCTCCCTGATCTCTCCCGTCTGCGTCGTCGGCGAACAGGTGGCGGGGCAACTCGCCGCCGGAGCCGCCAACGGCGTACTCGGTGAAATCGCCAAGTCCATCCAGGACGCCGTCGCGTGGGTGGTCGGCAACACCGTCTCATGGTGGGTGAAGATCCCCTCACCTGATCTCGCCACGGAATCCGCCGTGGACCGCATCCGCCAGTGGACGCTCCCGATCACCGCGGCGGTGGCCGTACTCGGCCTGATCAGCGCCGGCGCGAAGATGGCGCTGACCCGCAAGGCGAGCCCGCTCGTCGACGCTGGCTCCGGTCTGGTCGTCCTCACGGCGACCTCGACGGTCGGCGTGCTCACCGCCTCGATGCTCGTAAGTGCCGGCGACTCGTGGTCGAGCTGGGTGCTCGACTCCGCCGCCCAGGGCGACTTCGGCAAGCGCCTCACCACCGTGCTCGGCCTGAGCGCGGCAGCTCCCGGGGTCGTGGTCGTACTCGGCATCATCGCGATCCTTGTCGCCGCACTGCAGGCCGTACTCATGCTGTTCCGGGAAGCGGCGCTCATCATCCTCGCCGGACTGCTGCCCCTCGCCGCATCCGGTTCGATGACCACGCTGACCAAGCCCTGGTTCCGTAAGGTCACCGGCTGGATGCTGGCACTCATCTTCTACAAGCCCGCCGCTGCCGCCGTGTACGCGACCACGTTCACGATGATCGGCGACGGCAAGGACCCGCGAACCACCCTCATGGGGTTCGCGATGATGCTCATGTCACTGATCGCGATGCCGGTGCTGATGAAGTTCTTCACCTGGACGACCGGCTCCCTCGCAGCAGCGGGCAGCGGCGGCGGCATCCTCGGCGCGAGCGTCGCCGGAGCGGTGGCCGTCGGCGCGTTCCGCACGGCGGCCCCGGCGCAGGCGGCGGACGCGAACGCGCACGCGAGCTTCCTGGCGAGCCAGCTCGGCGGCGAGAAAGCGACGCGCGGTGCCGCGCCCACTCCGCCTCCAGGCGACTCCCGGAGTACGGCGAGCGGCAGTGGCGCGACACCGGCGGCCGGCGCTACGGCGAGCCCGAGCACGACAACCGGAACCACCGCCGCGACCAGCGCCAAGGCAGGCGGGAGCGCAGCAGCGGCGGGAAGCGCGGCCGGACCTGCGGGTGCCGCCGCCGTCACCGTGGTGAACGGCCTGGCCACCGGCGCGCGCAAGGCCGCGGCCACGATGCGAGAGGACCGGACATCATGACGGAGGTCCGCACGTACGGCGGCTGGCGCAGGCGGCGCGGCCTCGGCCTGCTCGGCCTGGGCACGACGGGTACGCTCATCCTGCTGGGAGCAGTCGCGACCCTGATCCTGACCGTCTCGATCGATCCTCGGATAACCCTCTACGCCGGGCCGCCCGCGATCCTCGCCGGAGCGCTCGTCCTGCTTCGTGTGGGTGGCACGCCGGTCGGGCACCTCATCCTCCGCCAGATCCGCTGGTCGTACGGCAAAGCGCGCGGCCACACGACGTACCAGTCAGGTGCGATCGTCGCGCACCCGCGCGCGTTCCGGCTCCCAGGAGTGCTGGCCACCACGCAGCTCCTGTCGGCCGACGACGGGTTCGGCCAGCACTACGGCGTCGTCTGGGACCGCCGCACCGGCCTGTTCACCGCGACGCTGAAGGTCGTCCCGGCGTCCACCTGGCTGGCGGAGCGGAGCGATGCGGACACCTGGGTCGCCAACTGGGGCGGCTGGCTCGCCTCGCTCGGCCACCTGCCCGCGGTCCGGTGGGTGACCGTCACCATCTACACCGCGCCCGAGTCAGGGTCCACACTGTCCGACACCGTCGGCCAGGCCCTCTCCCCCGGCGCTCCCGCCGCCGCAGTCCGCCTCATCGAGCAGCTCGTCGAGACCGCGCCGAGAACCGCCGCCGACGTGAACACCTACGTCAGCGTGACCTTCGACCCGACCCGCTCCCCCACCTCCGTCAACGACCTCACCTCCGCGATCGGCGAGCTGAGCCGCACCCTGGACGGCCTGGCCTCCGCGCTCGGCGCCTGCGGCGTGACAGTAACCGGACGAGCGACCGCCACCGAACTGGCCAGGGTCATCCGCTGCGCCTTCGACCCCGCCGCCCGTGCCGACGCCGTACGGGCTGAAGACCTGACCTGGGCGGACGCCGGTCCGATCGGAGCCGAAGAGCACATGGACCACTACCGGCACGACAGCGGTGTCAGCGTGAGCTGGGCCTGGCATGAGCCGCCCCGGCAGAACGTCCCCGCCGACGTGCTCAGCCGCCTGGTCGCCCCCGGTCCGTTCCCCAAGCGGGTGAGTGTGCAGTACCGGCCGCTACCAGCCGCCGAGGCCACCCGTGTCCTGGAGGACGAGGTCAACGCCGCCGCGTTCCGCGAGCACTACCGCCGCAGGACCGGCCGGGACGAGACCGCCCGTGACGCCTTCGACCAGGCACGGGCCCGGCAGGCCGCCGCCGAGGAGGCCACCGGAGCCGGGGTCACGCTGGTCACCCTCTACGTCACGACCACGGTCACCAACCTCGGCGACCTGCCCCGCGCGGTCTCGGCGACCGAAGCGGCCGCCGAGGGATCGCGTATCCGCCTGCGCCGCCTGTGGGCCGGGCAGTCCGCCGGGTTCGCGACCACGCTGCCCTGCGGCGTGTGCCCCGCCGAGCTGGCGAGGAGGTCATCATGACGTCGTCGCGTGGCTGGCGGGAGCCGTACGGCGGGCGCGCGGTGCACGTCGAGGCAGGAGCGGAGTTCCAGGCGACCACGACGCAGGTCTGCGGACTGTTCCCGTTCGTCGCCGGTTCGGGCTCGCCCGCCGTCGGCACCCCGATCGGCCGCCACCAGCTCTTCGGCGAGGTCGTCTGCCTCGATCCCCTGACCTGGCTGCGCGCAGGTCTGGTCACCAACCCGGGCGTCTTCGTGCTCGGCCAGCCCGGCACCGGCAAGTCCACGTTCGTCAAGCGGCTGATCACCGGCTCGATCGCCTTCGGCTCGACCGCGCTCATCCTCGGCGACACCAAGCCGGACTACACGATGCTCGTCGAGCATGTCGGCGGGCAGGTCATCCGGGTCGGGCGCGGGCTCGACCGGATCAACCCACTGGACACCGGCCCGCTCAGCGCCGCCGTGCGCAACCTGCGCGGAGCCGAGGCCGAGCGGACCCGCTGGGAGGTCCGCGGTCGGCGGCTCTCCCTGCTCATGGCCCTCTGCACGCTGGTACGGGAGGCCCCGGTCAGCAACGCCGAGGAGGTCATCCTCGGCCGCGCGATCGACCTGCTCGACGAGCGCCTGGCCGAACCGACGATCCCCGACGTGCTCGCCGTACTGGAAGAAGGACCAGAGGCTATCCGCTCGGCCGCACGCGCGGAGCAGCCGGAGCGATATCGCGACCGCGTCAGCGACCTGGTCTTCACCCTGGAACTGCTGTGCACCGGCTCGCTCGCGGGCGTCTTCGACGGGCCGACCACGTGCCCGATCGACCTCGACGCGCCCGCCGTCTCCGTTGATATCTCCCGCGTCGGCGCAGCCGGCGACAAACTGCTCACCGCCGCGATGCTGTGCACCTGGGCGTACGGCTTCGCCATGGTCGACGGAGCGGCGGGCGGGCCACGACGCTCCTACCTCGGAGTAATGGACGAGCTGTGGCGAGCTCTGCGCGGAGCACCCGGCCTGGTCGAGTACGCCGACAGCCTGACCCGGCTCAACCGCGCCAAGGGCATGGCGTCCATCATGATCACTCATTCGCTGGCCGACCTCGACGCGCTCCGTACCGAGGAGGATCGGGCCAAGGCGCGCGGCTTCATCGATCGGAGCGCCATCACCGTTCTGGCCGGACTGCCACCGCGCGAGCTGGCTCGGGTCAGCGAGATCACCCGGCTGACCCGGCCCGAGCAGGAGTTGGTGGCCTCGTGGTCCGCGCCGGACTCCTGGCAGGCCGGAGCCCGACACCCAGGACGTGGCAAGTACCTCATCAAGACCGGCGACCGGCTCGGCATCCCGGTCGAGCTGTCGCTCGTGGGCATCGAGCGCGAGCTCTACGACACCGACCAGGCGATCCGGTGACCCGCGCGATCGGACCGCGCGCCGGCTTGCATGGGGCGACCGGTGGCTGGGCGCTTCTGCTCGCCTGTTGGGGCGTCATCGGTTTTTTCTGGCTGATCTGGATGGCGGCCTGGATCGGGAGTCGTCTGTTCGGCGGCCGGGTGAGCGACTTCGGTTTCGCGTTTGTCTCCGACGTGGTCGCCGGCCGCACGGCTGCCGCATGGCCCGGAACCCCGACCGCCGCCGTGGTGGTCGTCTCCGTACTGCTGGTCTCGCTGGCGGTGGCCGCGGTCGTGGGCGGCTGGTGGCTGATCGTTCGGTGCCTTCCCGATCCCGGCGACCCGGTCGCCGCACTGGCCGACAATCCGGGTCTGGCTTCGTTGCGACCAGAGGCCGCGGCCCTCAAGGCGCGTGAGCTGCGCCGTACGCTGACGGGCGCGCCGGCTCCGGGAGACATCGGTCTCGCGCTCGGCGACCTGATGCGGGGCGGCCCCACGCTGTACGCCTCGTGGGAGGACACGATCGTCGCCTTCATGGCGCCGCGGTCGGGAAAGACGACCTGCCTGAGCATCCCGTACGTGCTGTCGGCTCCGGGCCCGGTCATCGCGACGTCCAACAAGGCGGACCTGTGGGCGGCGACCGCCGTACTGCGCGCCGAGCGTGGGACGACGTGGCTGTTCGACCCGCAGCGCATCACCTACCAGGAGCAGGCCTGGTGGTGGGATCCGCTCCGCGATCTCCGCAATGTGGAGGACGCGCACCGGCTGGCCGGGCACTTCGTGCTCACCGTCGACGACGGCCAGAAGCGCGACCTGTGGGGACCGGCGGCTCAGGACCTGCTCTGCACGCTGTTCCTCGCCGCCGCCACCTCCGGGCGTACGCTCCGCGACGTCGCCAGGTGGCTGGACGCGCCGGCCGTACCGACCCCGGTCGAGTTGCTGGACGCGGCTGGGTTCGCGCTGCTCGCGTCGTCGCTGCGCGGTGCGCAGAACGGAGCGGTGGAGACGCGGGACGGCATCTACCAGACCGCGCGCACGGCGACCAAGGCCCTGCGCGACGAAGCGATCATCTCCTGGGTGACACCGTCGTCGCTCCCGAGCCTCGACCTGTCCGGCCTGGCCTGCGGAAGCGACACCTTGTACTTGCTGTCGAAGTCCCGGTCGGCGGCGGCTCCACTGATCGCCGCGCTGACCGACGCGGCGATGCGCGCGGCGGAGCGGCGGGCCGAGCGGATGGGCGGGCGACTCGACCCACCGATGGTGGTCTCGCTGGACGAGGCGGCCAACATCTGCCGCATCGCCGACCTGCCCGAGCTGTACAGCCACCTCGGCTCCCGGGGCATCGTGCCGGTGACCATCCTCCAGTCGTACGAGCAGGGCGTCACGGTGTGGGGCGAAGCGGGCATGGCCGCCCTGTGGGGCGCCGCTACCTGCAAGGTCATCGGAGCCGGAGTGGACTCCCCTCGCCTCGCTCGCGACCTCGCCACTCTCGTCGGCCAGCACGACGTACCGGTGCGTTCGGTCTCGTACGGCGACGGGCGCGCCTCCGAGCAGGTCTCGCTGCGGCGGCAGGACATCCTCGAACCGGCCGCGATCCGCGCCTTGACGCCAGGTACGGCGCTGCTGCTGGCCACCGGCGGCCGTCCGGCCCTGATCTCGCTTTTGCCCTGGTATCGAAGCCGCGACGCGGCGCGCATCCAGGCCTGCCGGGACTCGCTCGAACAGTTGATCATGGAAGGTGCGGGCAGATGAACGAACCGATGTACGGCTCGGTGGAGGAGTGGGTGACCGAGCGGTTCGTGCCGATGTACCGGCGGACGCTCGGCGGCGAATTCAGATGGTGTGCCCAATGGTGGAAGCACGCCGAAGCGATCTCGCGCCTCACCGCGCTCTGGCACGCCTGGGAGACGCTGCGACTGGAACCCGGCACCGGGATGGGCGTCTGGTATCGCGACCACCTCGACCACCAGCTCCCGATCCTGCTCGGCGCACGCGGCCCCTTCTACCAGTGCAGTGAGGACGAGCACCTCGAACCGCACCTGGCCACCGTCGAACCCGCCCCTCCGGGATGGTGGTCGGTGCCTGCGGAGGTCCCGTCCAGTGACGGCTTGTCCACAATCGGCTGATCGTCCACAGAACCGCGTTCTGCGACAGGTACAGGCGGTGAACGCCGCCAGCATCATCAGCAGCGGAAGGAGAGAGACGTGCTCAACCACTACTACGACGGCCTCGGCACCCTGCGTTACGCGGACCGCTCGTCGGTCACCGCCGCGGCGGCGGACACGTTCGCCATCATCGCCGCAACCCTGAAAGCGAAGGAGGACAGCTGCCCACCCGAGCTGCACGCCTGCTACGCGTATGCGGGGCAAGAAGCCATCGAGGGGCTTGCCGAACTCACCGCGCAGATCGATGAACGAGACGTACCCAGCCTCATCGCCACGTGGACCGAGCAGTTGGAGATCGAGGACGACGGCAGCCATCACGCCGACCTCGACGGGGTCAACAGACTCGCTGCTCTGACGTGCGAACTGCTGCTTGACGTCGTCAAGCGGTACCCCGAGCCAGCCGCGAAGCTCGCCCTGCTCA
Source organism: Microtetraspora glauca (assembly GCA_001570385.1). GTDB lineage: Bacteria > Actinomycetota > Actinomycetes > Streptosporangiales > Streptosporangiaceae > Microtetraspora > Microtetraspora glauca. The sequence continues at coordinate 37,778 of BBYL01000030.1, forward strand.
ACGCCGCGGCGAACGCAGGCCGGATCCGGGACCTGACGGCGGCATGACCGTCACCTTCGGCGACCTCATCGACGGCGCCCATACCCACATGGAAATCGCCGATCTGCATGCACGTAGCGAGGTCGACGTGACCGTCTCCACAGGCGTCTTCAACGCCGCCCAGTCGCTCACCGCGACGCTGACGCGCTGCGCCCGCGACTTCGCCCGGTCCGATGAGGTCGCGCGTCCGATCCGCGAAGCCTCTCACCTGCTCGCCCGGTGGGAGCCGAACCACGCGGCCTCCTCGCACCCGCTCCCGATGCATCTATCGGCCGCTGCAACCGCCTGGGGCGCCGCCGGAGACGTGCTTGCCACGCACTTCAGCGCGGACGGGACCGGTGCACGCTCCGACTGGACCACCGTCATCGCCAGTCAGCAGGTCCGAGACCGGCTCGTGCGCGACGTGGCCGGTCATGCACTGGCGCTGTCGGCCATCCTGGACCGTACGGCTCTCGCCCACGCCGCCGACGTCCGCTTCGCATCAGGGCTGCTCCGCGCACCCGTTCTCATCGCGGCATCCACGCTGGACGGCTCAGCGGCTTTGCGAGAGATTCCGCTCAATCGCCCGGCCATCGTCCAGCCGCTCCCGCACCAGCCAGAGACGCCCGACGAGCTGCGGGCGGGCATCACCGCCGACACCGATGCGCTGCGCGCCCTCTGCCACCTCGACGCCGGCAGCGAGCCTGGCCCGCGGGAGTGGCAGCGTACGGCTCTCGCCGCCTCGGTCATCACCCACATCGGGACGAGGCTTCTCACCGAGCTCACTCGCCGCGCCTACGAGCTGAACCCGGATCGTAAGCACAGCCTGGGGAAGGCACTGCAGCGCGCCACCAACGGCATCGACGGCATGCACGCCATGTGGAAGGGCGTACGGCAAGCCTGGGAGGGACACCTTCCCTCCAAGACCGCCAACGGGTCAACGCGCCAGCAACACCTGGACCAGGTGGTCGTACGCCTCGGGCGGCTGCTCTACGCCGATTCGATGTGGACTCCCGCTCGACGCAACGCCATGCCGATGAAGACGCCCGAAGTGATCGCACCAACCACGAGGGACATGGTGCCGGCCCTCCGATCCGTACTGCGCGTCTTCGACGCGCTCACCGTCATCGCCGAACACGACCGGCGCGACGTCACCCGCGCCATGCGAACCGAGCGGCTGCCCCAAGATCTGGTGCAATCCTATGGATGGCTGACCTCATCAAGAGTCCGCGCCTCCTGGGCACTTGGCGAAGCCCTCTTCCACGCCGCCGATCCCAGCCAGCGGCCTGCACTGTGGCAAGAAGTCGATCTGTTGGAGATGCGCCGCGACCCGGCCACCTACTCCCGGCAAACCCTCCGGGAACGCGAAGGCGCCCGACTATGGCTCAGGTGGCTGAGCACCCGCGACGCCGTATCCGAATCTCGCCTCGACCTCTCCATCGCCCCGGCCATGGCCCCCGCCACTACCTCGGCCAGGTCATCGTCCATCGGACGAGACACGAGCCGTGCTCCGGGAAGTCGGCCAGGTTGACGCGCGGTGAGACCGGCTCGCCATGGAACCCAGACGCCGCCTTGGCGGAGAACGTCAGATCCTCGTACTACGGGCGATGCGGTACAGCACGTTCGGACGCAGTGGCCCTTCGGGCTCGGTGGGGTCGTCGAAGTCGTCGGCCGGGTCCCGGGTCATGCCGATCCGGCGCATCACCGCCTGGGAACGGAGATTGGTGGCTGTTGTGACAGCGAGGATCTCGGGAAGTTCAAGGGTGTCGAAGCCGTGGGCCAGGACTGTCAGCGCGGCCTCGGTCGCGTAGCCGTGCCCCCAGGCCGAGCGGGCGAGCCGCCAGCCGATCTCCACTCCTGTGAACGGCATGCCGTCATCCACCTGGTCCAAGCCCGCGAAGCCGATGAACTCGCGCGTGGCCTGCACCTCAACCGCCCACCACCCGTAGCCTCGCTGATCGAACTCGGCCTGGAACAGAGCCACGGAAGCATCGCTCTGCTCGCGGGTCAGCAGGTCGCCCAAGTGCTGCCGAACCTCAGGATCGGCATTCATCGCTGCCCACGGTTCAAGGTCAGAGTCGCGCCATCGACGGAGGGTAAGGCGATCGGTACGCAGTTCAGCCATGCGGTCCAGCCAACCTGAGCCATGCACCCCGAAGCAATCCCTGTTCTTTAGGGCGACACCGCCACGCAGAAGGCACCTGCACGGTTCGCTCCCCGGCTGACGAGGCGACCACCGACCCGGCGAACCTATGCGGTCACTAACACTAGGTTGTCGGTGAGGCACCGGCTTGGGGGTGGTGAATCCACCAACCCGGCCCCCACCTGAGCACCTTCCCGTACAAGGTCAGGATGAGCCCGCTCTCGAAGTCACCGGCGGGGATCCTGACGTCGCGCACCAGCGGATCCTCATCGGCCGAGTACTCGTAACGCCCGACTCCGGGCACGTACGCGGCCTGGCTCTCGGCGAAGCAGTCGAAGAACACCCACCCGTCCGAGCCCGCCGAGGCGTAGCACAGCACCCGCTTTCCGATGACCAGGCTCGGCCTACCGTAGGCCGCCTCCACCTCACCGCGCCGCACGTCCCGTCCATCGAACCGATCCCGCACCTGGCCGATCAGCTCGCCCCACTCCGGCGCCTCAAGCGTCCGGTCGACGGTGAGGTAGCCGAGCCGGTGAAAACGCTCGGCGAAGACGGACGCGACCTCATCCACGCAACTGTGCTCCGTTCCGAAGCGAGCGTCGAAGGGCCCCTGCACGCCTACCTGGCCATACCTACGCAGTTCTTCCCTGACGTCCTCGTACTCCTGATCACGTTCGTCGAGGAAACAGAGATTCCCCAGGAGCGTCCGGGCGACGGTCTCCATCTCACGGCCGCAAGCGCGGCCCACATGCCCGGCCTCGTCATCACCTTCGGCAGCTCATCCAGCCACCGCCGCCGCAGATCGTCCACCGTACGCACCCGCCCATACTAATGATCAAGGACGCCCGGACGCGTTCTCTCGGGGGCGGAAAACCCGGTTGTGCGATGCACGTACGTGGCGGTTCCATAAGTGGTCCCCGCCGGAATTCCCTCGGGGGTTGACGGCTCGGCCCTGGTCGTACATCGATGATCAGGAGTCGGTGCTGGCGACGTAGAGGTCGCAGACCAGGTCCAAGGCTTCCTGTGGACTACCGGTGAACCAGATCGCGGCTTCATAGCCGCCGGTGCTGGGGGCGTGGATGGCCAGCCCCCAGTGGTGGGCCAAGCCGCCGTAGCGCAGCCGCATCAGCGGAAGCCGCTCTCTGTCAGCGAGTTCACCCTCGACGTAGCCGAACTGGCCGTGGTAGCACACATGTATCCCGGTCAGTTGCGGCCAGCGCTGCTTGGCGTGCAGCGCGAGTCGCTGGGCCAGGGAGGTCTCGGTGGAGGCGGGGATGGCGGGCATGACCGCTATCGTGCCAGCGTGTCCAGTTCCTTGCCCGCTCGGCGTGTCGTTCGCCCATAATCGGCGGGTTACCGGGCAAAGTCGACGGGTCATCGTGACGATCCACCGTAGAAAGCCCCCCGGTTGCCCGTCTGCCGCGCCCGCCCGATCACCCTGACCGCCTCCGAACGGCGGTGGCTCAAACAGATCGCCTACTCCCACACCGCCCCCTGCCAGCAGGTCATCCGCGTACGGATCGTCCTGGACGCCGGCCACCGCTACTCCAATGCTGAAATCGCCCGGCGGCGCGGGGTAACCGTGGACACGGTCCGACTCTGGCGAGGCCGCTACAACAGCGGCGACGGGCTCAAAAGCCTGGCTGATCGGCCCCGCTCCGGCCGGCCGTCGACGTTCATCCCGGTTCAACGCGCCGAGATCAAGGCCCTGGCCTGCCAGCTACCCGACGAGACCGGAGTGTGAACCGCTCCGGCTTTCGTGGAGGCCCCGAAGCCAGCATCATCTGCTGGCGGAAGGGAGAATCACGACACGATGCCAGCCCCCAGGAAATACCCCCACGAGCAACTGGCCGCCGAGAGCGTCCTCCCCAGCCGACCTCGAGGACCTGATGGCCCGGATCGAGCGCCACGAACAGAAAGAGTTCAACTCCCAGCAGCACAATCACTGCGAGCGACAGCCTGACGTACTCAACGTTGCTGCTTAACCCCCGAGGGATTTACGGACGCGACCACTTAGTGGCCTGCTCGGGCCATAAATAGAAATGCATGGCACGCGGCGCGGCCCGAGGGGATGATCCGGTCATGCCCCAGACTTCGTCCGAGCCTCGCCCCCTGCTCGTCCACACCACCGCCGGAACGCTGCGCGGCAGCCAGGAGAACGGTGTGGCCGTCTTCCGCGGCATCCCGTTCGCCGAACCGCCCGTAGGTGCGCTCCGTTTCGCCGCGCCGCGGCCCGTGCAGGGCTGGGAGGGCGTGCGGCCCGCCCTGGACTTCGGCCCGCCACCCCCGCAGGCCATGGGTGCGGCACAGGACACGCAGGGCGACGACTGGCTGACGGTCAACGTCTGGACGCCCGAGCCGGACCCGGGTGCGGGGCGTGCCGTGATGGTGTGGATCCACGGCGGCGCCTACATGATCGGCACGTCCGGCCTCCCCGAGTACGACGGCTCCCGTCTCGCCGGGGAAGGCGACGTCGTCGTGGTGACCTTCAACTACCGCGTCGGGATGGAGGGTTTTGCGCAGATCGAGGGGGCGCCCGCCAACCGGGGGCTGCTCGATCAGGTCGCGGCTCTGGAGTGGGTGCGCGACAACATCCTGGCCTTCGGCGGCGACCCCGGCCGCGTCACCGTCTTCGGCGAGTCGGCGGGCGCCGGTTCCGTCGCCGCGCTGCTGGCGATGCCCAGTGCGACCGGGCTCTTTCGCAGAGCCGTCGCACAGAGCGTGCCGGGCACGTTCTTCACGCCGGAACTCGCCGCCGACATCGCCTCCGTGTGTGCGTCCGAGGTGGGCCTGCAGCCCACGGCCGCCGAGCTGTCCTCGGTGGACCCGCTTGTGCTGGCCGCTGCCGGGTACGCGGTCACCGCGCGCCTGCCCGAGTTGGTGGAGCGTTGGGGCCCGGTCGCGTACCGGTCGATCACGTTCGCGCCCGTGGTCGAGGGGCACTCCCTGCCGGTAACGCCCTGGGAGGCGCTGGCCGGTGGCGCGGGCAGGGGCATCGATCTCCTCGTCGGGCACACGCGCGACGAGCATCGCCTGCTGAGCCTGCTCGACGGCCTGCTCGGGCAGGTGACGCGAGAGCAGGCGGAACAGGCCCTGCGGATCCTCGCCCCGGGCCCGGACGGCGCGCGCTGCTACCGCGAGGGCTTTCCCGGCGCGGGCCCCAACGAGCTGCACGAAGTGGTCAACTCGGACTGGCTGTTCCGCATGCCGAGCCTCCACCTCGCCCAGGCGCACCACGACGCCGGCGGCCGGGCGCACGTCTACGAGCTGACCTGGCCCGCCCCGGGCATGGGCGGCATCCTCGGCGCCTGTCATGGCCTCGACGTACCGCTTGTCTTCGGCAACCTGGACCGCGGGCAGCCCGCCGCTCTGATCGGCGACGGCCCGTCCCCCGAGGCGGAAGCGTTGTCGGCACAGATGCGTGCCGCATGGACGCAGTTCGCCGTCGACGGCGACCCCGGGTGGCCCGCGTACGACTCGGAACAGCGCCTGGCGCAGGTCTACGACGCGCAGCCGAAGGTCGCCCCCTACCCGGAGGAGACCTCACGGCTCGTGTGGCAGCACCACACCTTCGCCCCGTTGATGCCCCTCAGCTCATGACCAAACGCCAGGCACACCATCGGCTCCGGAGTCAACCCCCGAAGGACTTCCGGAGCCGACCACTAAGGCGATCAATCCGATGGAAGACCGGTTCGCGGGAGGAAGAACATGCTGTCCGCCCATGGCATGCCGCTGGAGAGCCTTTCCCGGGTGAGAGGCTCACGTGACTGGCGTTGCCGTCATATCCCGCTGTCCTAGACAGGCAGCCGGAGCAGCGAGCTTTTGAGTTCGACCCAGCCCCGGAGTTCGTCAGCCAGGACGGTGGAGGTGATGGCAGGCACGCAGGGCTGGACGACGTGAATCTGGTTGCGCAGGCGGCGGGAAAGCCGAATGCCGGTCGGGTCGAGAGGCCGATCAGTGCACAGGCGTGCGGCATTCGCCAGAGTCGTTGTGGCCGCCAGCCAATGCTCTATCGCCTCATCCATCGTCGGCAGCCCATCCGCCACGCTCACGTTCCGAGCCTCAGCGAGCGCAGTGATCAGGTTGACGGCCGCCTCGTCCGCAGCGTCGACACCCCGCTCGGCCGCATGACGATCGAGAAGGATGCCGAGGCGCCGCCACCGCGCGTTCTCCGCAGTGGTCCCTCCAATACGCCGAGCGACCACGCTTCGAAGACAGGTCCACCAGTCGGTTCGCGAGGGCTCCGCATCAGGTTCGCGCTTGTCCAGCCAGGCGGCCAGTTCCGGTTCGGACAGAGTCAGCACGTGGACGGCGTAGCTCTTGAACGCCTGCTCACGTCCCTGAAAGGACAGCCACTCATGCGGGCCTCCTGGTCCGAGCATCGTGAGTACGGTCCCCGGCAGTTCGTCACACTCGTCAGGGTCCGACACCGCGACGAGTCCCATCCTCGATGAGGGCTCCCAGTACTCGACGCAGCCCTCGTTGTAGGAGGGGCGCTCCTGGAGCGTGAACCCACGCGCCTGTACGGCATCGTGCAGTTCACCGAGGTCAAGCCGGGGCCGGAAACAGCCGTAGCCGTCCACGAGGGCGGTCTCGACCTGGTTGCCACTGGTAAGCCATGGCAGCCGGTGGGCCTGGGCTCCGAAGTAGGTGACCGCCCACTCGTCCTGTGGGCGGTCCCGCCACCAGCCGAACTCGACCAGACCGAAGTCGGAGAGCATCCCCGACGGCGCCTCGAATGTGTGGCCGTGCCCGAGTGCCTCCTCAACGTCTGCGAGTTCGCTGGTGTGGTCAACGCCCAGCACCGTACCCGTGATCATCAGATCGACGAAGAAGTCGAGGTCACCCACCGGTGCATTGTCCGGTTCACAACCTACGAACGCATCCGAATATCGACTGAATCCCCCGGGTTCGGTGGAGGCTCTGATGCGACCCGAGCTACATGAAGTCGCCTGGGCTGCGTCTCGGATTTGCGCGCACGCACGGGCTCGTAGTTCCGGTCAGGTGACCCCGCGGTCGAAGGCCCTGGCGAGCCATTCCTGGCGGACGCCGGTCAGCTCGGCGCCGAAGGTCTCCATCGAGGCGCCGTACGGCACGCAAGCTCCGCCGGACTGGCCGGGAAGGAGATGGCGGCCGTGGACGAGCCGCCCGCCGAGGACGCCGAGGGCGGCGTGGGCCTTGATGGACTCGATGCGGAGGTCCCCCTTGAACCAGGTGCCGACCCTGTCCAGCATGTTGGCCTCTTCCTCAGACAGGTCGAAGACGACGCTCGTGACGGCAGAGAGGAACCAGCACGGGCCGACGTTGGAGATGTGCCCGTCAAGTTCGACCTTGTTCAGGGCCATGAAGGTCGCGGCCTCGCGGAGCATCCGCAGGTGGTCGGTGGTGACGTGGGGCAGGCCGAGGGCGGGCAGGTGCTCGTCGCGGAAGAGGTAGTCGTAGACGTCCCAGGCGGTGGACAGCACGAGTCCGGCGTCGGAGGTCGAGAATCCGTACGTCTTCACGAAGTCCAGCGCGAGCTGCTCGACGGCCGTCTCGAAGGTCTCCTCGGAGGGCAGGAGTTCGCTGCTGACGATCCGCCAGTCACACAGCAGCCAGGTGGAGGTCTCGAAGCGGAAGAAGTATTTCTCCGGCTCGATCTCGATGGCGGTGCCGTTCACGGTGATGCCGGGGATGCGGTTCCAGCGCGGGTCGAATGCGACCGGCAGCTCCACGCCGAACCCGGTGCGCGCTTGGGTGTTCGGGGACATTGCTCGTACTCCTTCGCGTGGTGATGGGGGTGAAAGGGGAGCTATCGGGCCTGGCCCAGCAGCAGGTGCTGCCAGAGCCGTTCGGCTTTCGCGGCAATGAGCCAGGGGCCCTCGTGGACGACCGGACCATCAGGTCCTCGGACGGTGCGGCGGATGAACGTCAGGCCGCCGGCCTGGCACAGCTCGTAGATCGTCGCCTTGCACTCGCAGGTGTGCTCGTGAACGCGGACACGAGTGCAGCGCGGAGTCGGCTGGAGCCAGTGGATCTCGTCACGTTCCCTCTGCAAGGGAGCGACATGGACGCCGTGGAATGGCGGTGGAAGATCCGTCTCTCCCGGGGCGACGCGTACGCCGTCACGGATGCGTACCGGCTCGGGTGTCTCCGTCTCGTGAAGAATCATGGCGACTCACTGACGGCACGACCGCCTATCGGCCCCGGGCGGGCCACCTCGCCCGTCCCCCGCCCCACCTCGGCGAGGACGTTCTCGACATGGTCTGCGGCATCGGACACATCCGTGACCGAGGCGATCCGTGCCGGCCAGGGAAACCAGTAGTTCAGCTCCCCGGCCTGGTCCGGAGCGACCAGCACGTTCTCCGAGAGGACGGGGGCCTCGGGATTGATGACGAGAAGGTGCGGCGGACGCCCCTCAGGGATGCGAACCCGTACGGCGAACCGCCGGGCCTCCAGTTCCGACGCGAGGGTCTTCAGGGCTCGATCTATGGCTCTCGGATCGGGAAGATCTCGGTTCATGCGGTGACCGTAGGTCCACCCGCGGAGCGCGAACCCAAGCAGCGGTTGGGGGTGCCGGCTACGCGATCACGCGGGCTCGCACGGCCAGATCCAGCAACGTGGGGGAAGGCCGACGGCTCGCCTCGATCATCTCAACGATCGTCTGCTTGGCCGGCGGGCTGAACATGAGCGTTTCCACCGAATACGTCTCGGACAGCCGAAGTGATGCCAGGGCTCCATCGGAGTCCCTGTGCCGCAACTGGCCGCGGGCAAGGTCGAGCAGGTGCTGTGCCCGCCGGTTGGAGGAGGGAATCGTAGAAATCTCTATGGCCTTGGCCCGGTCGACCGCCGCCCCCGAACGCCCCGTCTCCACCTCGATGGCGACGGCGTAGATGCCCACGTTCGCCTGGCCGAACATCGTCAAGGGGTTGTGGTGGGCGGGCCCGAGCGCGGTCGCCGCGTCATTGGCCCGATCCCAATGCCGCCACGCGTCCGCGGGTCGCCGGCTCTTCGCATGGGCCATCGCCGTGAACAGCTGCAGGGAGCCCCACACTGACAAGGCGGCCTTCGACGAGGGAAGTTCCGGTTCCAGATGGTGCGCGGCGCTTTCCGCTACGTCTCGTGCTTCTTCGATCTCGCTACGGCCCAGGGCCGCCATGGTGGACGTCCACGCGGAGAGCGCCATCAACACGCGATTGTCCGTCTCGTCGGCCGCCAGCAACGCCCGATCCGCCGCTCGCGCCGCGAGCTCCGGCTCACCGACGCAGTAGAGAAAACGCTGGGCCAGCTGAAACGCCTCGGCCAGAATGGCCCACGTCTTCCGGCGTTCCGTGGGTTCCGCCGTTCGGTGCAGGGCCAGCGCGTCGGTGAGTAGCCCGGGTGCTACCCCGCCCAGCGCCGTGTACGGCCGCGCGGACACGTGCCACATCGACCAGGCCATGGTCAGGCGATGCCGTATGCCCTCGATCTTGGCGGGTGTCTCGCTGATCGTCTCAATCGGATAGATAGGCGTGGAGATCACCTTGCGAATGGCGGGAACGGCCTCATGCCGGAGCCGGTTGCCGTCGCTGACCACGCACGTCATCCCCTGGAGACGTTCTTCGACGATGAGCCCGAGGTCCCGCACTCCGAGTACGCCCGCCAGGCTGACCAAGGTGGAGAGCTTGTCCAGCCGTTGCTCGCCTCTCTCCACCTGCCGGAGCCACTCTTCGGTTCGCCCGCACAGTTCGGCGCACGCTCGGAGCCCGAGCCCCTTGCGTAGCCGCAGCGCTCGAACGCGCTGCCCGACGCGCCGGTCCAGCCCGCGGTCTTCTATCGGCTCAGTCGCCATGGCACGACCTCACACCTGGGACGTAGTGTTCGCCTCAGAACACGTCAGATTCACCCGATAGTCAACGGATCGTAGCTCTCGGTAAGCGTCAGAGGACGGAGATCGGCGACATATGGCGAAGCCCGTGCTGTACGTGATCGCATGTGGTGGTCGTCCCGCAGGGGACCTGCCCACCCTCGTGGAGCACGCCCAGGCGGATCAATGGACGGTCTGCGTGGTCACGACGCCTTCGGGCACGAAGTTCATCGACGCCGAGCGTCTCCAAGAGGCCACCGGCTTCCCGGTACGCAGCGACTACAAGCGCCCCGAGGAACCCGACGTATTGCCTCCGCCCGACGCCATCGCCGTCGTACCGGCGACCTTCAACACCATCAACAAGTGGGCCCAGGGCATCAGCGACACCCTGGCACTCGGGCTGCTGAACGAGGCCATCGGACTCGGACTGCCGATCGTGGCTGTCCCCTGGCCCAACCAAGCGCTCGCACGCCACCCCGCCTTCTCCACGAGCATTGCCGTACTGCGCCGCTGCGGCGTGTCGATCATCTTCGACCCCGATCGGCTCCCCGCGCCCAACTCCGGCGCGCCCGGCGCAGCCACCTTCCCTTGGCAGGACCTGCACAAGGAACTCCACAAGATTCGCCTCGGTCTATAGCCTCGACCATCCATCCCGAAGGCAATTAAGCCAGGAATTATTCGCGTGATGCATCCCGGTCGAGCCACTTTCGGATGTCCTAATTCACGATCTCGTTGACCTCGGGCGATGAGCCGATCTTTGATAGTCATCGGCGTCTTCCGCTGCCCGGAATTGAGCGGCGGCGCCGCATGTGCCACCACATTCTCGGCGTACCGGGCGAGAGTGTGCCCGGGATGGTCGTGCTCACAGGAAGAGGTCGGATGGCCCTCGAACCCCGATTCCGTCGGGTCGCGGCGCTGCATCGCCGTTTCGTCAACCGCGAGGACCAGCGGGCGATCTTCGATGAGGAGCTCGGCAAGGTCGGCCACGGCCCGCGGGTCCTGAACGTCACCGGTGTGGGCGGGATCGGAAAGTCGCGCCTGCTGCGGGAGTTCGAGCAGCGCGCGCAGGACACCTGCATGGTGGCCACGCTGGACCTCCAGGTCCCGGCACACCGCCAGCAGGAGGACGCTCTGGCCGTGCTCCGCATGCAACTCGGCCGCCAGGGCGTACGGTTCGACCGATACGACATCGCGTACGCGGTGCTGTGGCAGCGGCTGCACCCGCACCTCGGGCTGACCAGGCGAGAGCTTCCCTTCGTCGAGTCCAGCGAGGTCCTCACGGAGGTGCTCGACACCGCCGCCGGGGTCCCGGTGTTCGCCACCGCGGTAGGCCTGGTCAAGCTGCTGGACCGAGGAGCTGACGCGCGCAAGCGACGGCGTCACCTGCGGACCGACGAGACGCTGAGCCAGCTCGACCAGCTTCCCGGCGCGGATCTGGTCGACGCGGTCACCTACCTGTTCGCTGAAGATTTGCGCGCCGGCCGCAAGGGCAGGCCGTACCTCATCGTGATCGACGCCTACGACGCGCTCGGCCAGGCGGCCTCCGATGTGTGGCTGCGGGATCTGGTGGCCCAGCTCGACCGCGGCCTCGTCGTCGTGGCCAGCCGGGAGCCGCTGCCCTGGCAGCAGTACGCCTCCGACTGGGGAGACATCATCCGTGAGCTCCCTTTGGAAGGGCTTCCGATGGAAGCCCGGATGGAACTGCTGACTGACGGCGGCGTCACCGATCCCCACATGCGAGAGGTCATCGCACAGGCGAGCATCGGCGTGCCCTTCTATCTGCATCTCGCGGTCGACAGCGAGAGCAAAAGGCAGGTGGTCTCTCAGGACGAGATCATGCAGCGCTTCCTGCAACACGTCGACCCGGACGAGCGCCGCTATCTGGAGCTGCTGGGCATCGCGCGCACCTTCGACTTCGAGCTGTTCAACCGGCTGGCCCAGGCCTTCCATCTTCCTGCCGGTCAGATCGCCTGGGAGAGGCTGACGTCGTACTCCTTCGTCTATCCGGCGCCGGAGGACCGTCACCAGTTGCACCAGCTCATGGCCAGTGTCCTGCGGGTACGGCTGTCGCCGACGGTCACCCGGGAGACCCACCGGGTCCTGCATGACCTGTGGAGCGAGCGCGCTCATGAGAGCGATGCCCCGACGGCGCTGCGGGAGGCGGCCTACCACGGCCTCGGCGCAGGGGTCCTGTCCAGCGACCGGCTACTCGACTACGCCGACCAGATCGCCGACTTAGGCGGTTCCCAAGGGGTGTCCGGCCTGGTCAGCGATCTCAAGGAGTTCCTCGATCAGGGCGACCCCGACGATCTTCTGGATCAGACCGCGCGGTGCCTGGCCGCCGAGGCGGCGGTGCTGCTGGGAGACGCGGAGAAGATCAACGAGTTGACGCCGGACAGATCGTGGTCACTGACCACGCGTGCCGGCGCACGTCTTGCCGTAGCGGCAGGTCACGGTCGTCGCATCGGCGGAGCCACCTCCGAGGCGTTGAACATCTACGCGACCGTTTGGGAAGGTCGCGACGGCCCCGAGCGCTATCCCGCAGGTCTGTGGAGCGCGGACCTCCACATGGCCCAGGGCAGGTTCCGCAGGGCGTTCCACCTGGCCGACGAGGTGATCGCGGACAGCCCTACCGACGCCCATGTTCTCCGAGGAGACCTGGCACGACTGCTGCACCTGGCATCGCGCTTCAGTTATGACTTCGAGCGGGCAGAACGGCACCTCCGTGACGCGGAGCTGCGCTATCGGCAGGCGGGAACGGTCGTCGGCGCAGCCCTGATCAAGACCAACCGGGCCGAACTACTCGCCTGGACCGACCCGTTCTCCGCCATCACGGTGGCGCAGGAAGCGATCGAGGCCAACACCGACCTGGGCGCCCTGCACGAGGCCGGCAAAGCCTTCACCGCCCTCGGCCAGGCGCAACTGGCGCTCGGACGCTTCGATCACGCGCATACGTCGCTCGACCATGCATGCCGGGCTTTGGAAACGGCAGGCTACAGATCCGGACGGGCCAGAGCCGAACTGATCCGGGCCAGCCTCCACACTCGACTGGATCAAGCCGACGCGGCGGTCAGCTCACTCCGCTGGGCCGTAGAGGAACTGGTGGCCGTCGAGGTCTACCCGACCTTGCTCATCGTGGCCGAATACCTGCTCGACATACTCGGACACCAGGATGAGGCGGTCAGCCTGGCAGCCCAGGAAGCCCGAGCCTCCATCGAGGCAATGGACTCTCTGGACATGCTGGAGACCCGGATGAAGCATCACTTGCGGGGGCTGCTCACGTGATGAATGACCTCTATAACACCGCTGTCCAGGCCAGGAACGGGGCCAGCGGCTTCTACAACGACAACATCAGGGTTGAGACCGCAACCGGGCCGGTCATCGTTCGCATCCCGATCGCCGGAGCGGACAGCATGGATCTTCGAATCTGGCCCGAGCAGGATGTCCTGGCCGCCATCGCTCCGCATGTCGCCCATGTTCCGAAGCTGCTGCACGTCTCGCCCGAACCGCCTTTCCAGGTGCACGAGTTCATCGCCGGAGACGTCCTCGACGACATCGCCCCACGTGGTAGCCGCGTCCCACCTGCCGTATTGCGTGACGTGGTCAAGCTGTTCGCCCAGCTCGCCGAGGTCCCGCTGGAGCGGCTGCCGGGGTTGCCACCGTCGTGGCCGGCCGATGCCGACACACCCGCGTTCGCGAGACAGCTGTCCGACGTGACGGAACGGGTCTACGACACCTTTCGCCAGCCCTATCGCTCGTTGTTCGCCGCGCTTGGCATCCCTGACGACCCGTTGGCCCCGGTGCTCGCGCGTTGGTCGGAACTCACGCCACGGCCGTTCGTGCTGGTCCACGCAGACGTCCACCGCAAGAACATGATCCTTCGCGACGGACATGTGGTTTTCCTCGATTGGGAACTCGCCCTGTGGGGCGACCCCGTCTACGAGCTCGCCGTCCACTTCCACAAGATGAGCTACTACGACGACGAGCGCCAGGCCGTGCTCGACGGCTGGGTGAGCGCCATGCCGCCACGATATACGCAGGGCTGGGAACGTGACCTCGACATCTACCTGGCACACGAGCGCGTGAAGTCGGCCATCGTCGACACCGTGCGGTACACCCAGCTCATCGCAGGGAAACGACTCAGCCCAGCCGAAGAGCACCACCTAATCGGCAAGCTCACCGGCAAGCTCAACGCGGCCGGAGAAGTCTGGCACTGGACCAAGCCCGTCAGCACTGTCCACGTCGAAGCCCTTATCCGGCCGGAAGAAAGAATCTGAGAGGGCGTCCGAAAAGCGTAGTTCATGATTGATTGTCGGTTACGCGTCTCGCCAGGTTGGAGTGGTTTCTGTCGGACAGGTCAGCGGCGGTGCCGATGCCGAGCTTCGCGGCGACCGCGTTGATCGCGTTGATCGCGGCCCACTCGGTCGGGTGGTCCGGGCGGACCTCGGCGACGATCCGCACCGTGCGCTTACGCAGCTCTGCGGGATAGGGGGACTTGGCTGCCATGACTCGATCCTCTCAAGGAAGATGATCGCGTCGAAGATGTGGCGCAAGATGGTGGGTGGGTCGGCGACGTTGATGCCGGCTTGTGCGCGGGCCTGCAGTCGCGCGGCGCGCCAGGCGGATAGGGTCGGCTCGCTCAGACACCTAGCGAGCATTGGTAGCCGGGATCGCGAGGATCGGCATGGTTTGGGCGTAGGGGTAGGACGTGTGTGCGGGCGGCGTCGATGTCCGGGACGCCGCCGGGTTCCACATCGGAGGTCCACAGCGGGAACCCGTCTGGGGCGAACAGCGCCTGAACGTTGCCGCCGAAATCGGAGGTCTTCCCGGCATACCAGGCGTCGATCTGTGCGCCTTTCATGGTCTTGATGCAGCATCGGTGGCGTCGAAGACTTTTCCGTCCAGGATGAGGTGCGGCAGTCCTTCGCCGGCGGCACGGTGAAGGGCGGAGTGCAGGTCGGGTGCCTGATCCGCCAGGACGTCGATGGCCTCGTGCAAGTATCGGTAGGCGGTGGCCTGGGAGAGGCCGAACGCCTTGCCGTGCAGGGCTAGGTTGGGGCGCTGCCGGAACCAGGCGACGACGAAGACGGCTTGAAACCAGCAGGTCAGCGCCCTGGTGCACTTCTTGGTTCCCCGAGCATGGCAGGATAGGTGATCACGTGGAGCCTTCTGGTAGACGGACGATCTTGTGGTGAGACCTCTTCTACCGAAGGCTCCACGCCTGTTTCCGGCGCCCTCTGTTCGTCCGCGTGTCTGCCCGCGTGTGATCGTTTCTGCCCAGGAAAGCCCTACTGTCCGAGTAGATCACGCTGAGAAAACGCCAATCGAAGCACTTCATACCTGGCCGGAGCGCCACTGAAACCATTAAATCGCCGCCAGACACCCTCCCAGCCCTGACGAACACGGCTCCGCGCTGCTCGCCGAATGTTGTTGCTACCTTCTCTCAAAGGTCTGCACTTTAGTTCGGTAAGGCCCACCCGATTCTGATGCGATCAGGATTACGAAGTCGGGCAGGGCTGCCTGCGTAGGCTGTCCTCCGGCATCCACTGAAGCTGGATCGATCTTCCAGTCGATCAGATGGACTCTGACCGCATACCGGCCCCGAGGCAAATAGACCCTGTTGGCCGAGCTAAAAGCAACGTCTCCCACATCTTCCAGCCCGCCTACCACAAACCAGCCCTCGGACAAGAGCAGGTAAGGATCAGATGAGACAAGAAGGCATCGGTGCTCATCTTCCGCGAGTCGAACGTTCTCGCCCCAGCGAACGGAAACCTGAAACACACCATCACCGCCGACATTTATCGGGACGAAATCCCCAGAAATCATCGAATCAACGAGATTACGATTGTCCGTAGCCCAATCTTCCCACTCCTCAAATTCTTCGAATTCGAATGATTCGGGCCGCCAAAGCGCACACATTCCCGCATTAGTCCGCACCAAACGTGATATTTCGCGTTCCGTCATTACAAATCACCCTACCAAATCTACGTTTCTAACACCTAGGGGCGATTGTTACCTTACAGACCTGATCACCGATCCTTAGTCCCAGCCTCTTGATTTGACGATCAATCTGCGGGCCAAGGCTTCTGTTCACAGAGAAGTCTAGCGGCCACAGATTACTAACATTGTCCGCCCCACCCAGTTGCAGATCGACGAGATGGTCAATGTCCGCGTTCTCGGGGATATTTTTACCCGCCCCCCGCCACAGGTCAGCTGCACTGGTCGAGCCGCGTGCCGAAGCGGCGTCCGTCACGAAGAGTCCTCCATTATTGGCCTGATGGTTCAGCGCGGCAACTTTCGCATCAGCAGCTGCCATTTGTTCAGCTGTCCAACCGTTCTTGTATTTGAGGGCTATTTCGGCACCATTGCAGTTGTGGACCAGGACCGGCGCGGCCCCAGTTAGCACGTAATACGTGTGGAGGTCGGCGATCGTGAGGTTGTGGACACGCTGGTGGTGAGCGGTCCATTTCTTGATCGATTCAACCTGAACGTAGGTGCCAGCGGACGTGCGGAGCCACATGCCGGGGTCGAGATGTTTGGCGTCGACCCACTGACCCAGTTCGGCTACCCAGAAAGGGTGTCCATCGGTAGCGATGACTAGGCCGGATTTGTCACCCTGATCACCGTCTGTGTCAACCGTGATTTGGACTAAATGTTTGTCACCCTCACCTGTGATCAATGCCATCACAGGCTTGACCGCCGTCTCGCCGGTCTCCGGATCGGTGGCGATCACCTCGTCTCCGACTTCGACCTCTTCGATCGGCTTGCCAGCACCGTCCGCCATCACGACCTCGGTGTCAGGCGTGAAGCTATTGCCCGGGCATCCCCGACCGAACAATCTGCCTGCTGCGGCCTTTATGCCTCGCCCTGCGGCTTTTATACCTGCCCCTGCAGCCTTTATGCCTGCCCCTGCGGCCTTTGCGCCTGCTGCAGCACCCCCTCCGATGAAAGACGAACCAATAGTCGTGCCCCAGTAGCCCGCTTGATACCAGCCCGATCCGCTGTCGACACCAGCCTCCTCCAAAGGCTTATCAGCAAGCCCATCCCACGTGGGGCCAACGCCGCGATCGTTAAGATCACCCAGAATTGCCTGGCAAAGAATGCAAAGCATACTCCACCCTGCCTTGAAGGCACCGCCGGCGAAGTTACCCGCTGCGTTGGCACGCCGCTTTGGCTTAGTTGCCGAATGCTTCCCCACTGGCTTGTAGTGGTCGTGGGGGCGAATTTTGCGTCCGGCCTTGGCAGCGGCAGTGTCTTCTCGCCAGCCCTTGACTCCGCCGTTTTGGCCGCGCCCGTAATCTTCGGGCATGAGACCTGTCGGGTCCGACATACCGATTGGATTGTTGGCCGCATAGCTGTACGGGTTGGCCATCTGGGGGACCATAACGGCCATAAGCGGGTCAGTAGAGATGAATTTGCCGATAGAGGAGTCGTAATAACGGGCGGAGAGGTAACTCAGACCGGTCGAGTCATCCTCGACCTTCCCGAGGAATCCTCGATCCGTGAACGGCAGGTCGTCCGCTCCACGACGCCGCCCAAAGGGGAGATAGCGTTCCCGGCTGACCTGCCCGTCGGCATCGTTCACCGCGATCTGTTCGGAACCATGGAGGCCGGAGGCGAGCCAAGTGAGGCCACCAGAGCCGCTGCCGCTGCGCATAGCGACCACGGAGCCGTCCGGTGCGGTGTAGTAGCGCTTGGCCGTGAGCGTTCCCGCCGCCAGCTCAAGCTCCATAGAGCCTAGATAGAGAACGGTCTTGGCGCCGTCACGACGGATCAAGCGGTTGCCGTCCGCGTCGTACACCATGGTGGTGTCGCTGCCATCGACAGTTGCCTTGGTGAGCTGGCCGAGTTCGTCCCACTGGAGGGTGGCATCCTTCCCTGCGACGATCCGGCCGGTCATCTGACCTGAGTCGTCGTAGCTGTAGGTGTCGCTTCCACCCGGTCGATCGATGGAGGTCACCGCATTCGGCCGTACGGAAGCAGCACCCGCCGATGCGTAGCGGTAGGTCGAGGTCTGACCGTCATCAGTGAGCGTGAGGAGGTTGCCGACCGCGTCGTAGGTGTAGTAATGGGCGTACGGGTCGATGCCCAGGCCGTCACCTGAAGCCGCGCTGGTGCCGCACGATTCGGCGGTGGTGGTCCAGGCGGCCGACAACCGGTGCAGCCCGTCATAGGTGAAGCACTCGGCCTGGCCAGGGGTGCCGCCACTCACCGCGGACGTCTTGTCAAGAATTCGATTGATGGTGTCGTCGATGTTGTAGGAGAATTCGTCGTTCTGCGCTGTGACGGGAGTCGCGGTGTCAGCCTTGGCCAGGGTGGTGACATTCATCAGCCGACCAGTGGTGATGTCCCACAACATGCTCCGCTTGACCTGCTCATTGGGGCCGTATGAGCGGCCGTTGAGCAGCCCGGTCGCCGAGTAGCTGGTGCTCTTGACGTAGGTGGTCCCGCCGCCAAGGTTGGAGGTCAGCCCGAACCCGTAGCCGAGGTCGGTGAAGCTCGAGGTGACTGTCTCACTCGGGAGACCGGCCGCGGCCGGCATGCCGATCTGGTACTGGATGCCGGCGGTGTTGTACTCGCTGGTAAAGGTGTAGTCGCCGGCCAGTGCCTCTTCACCGGTGACTGAGGGAATGGACAGCGTGGACCCGGTCGGCCGCGTCATGGCGTCGTAGCCGGTCACCCTGGTGGTGTACGCCTTGCCGCCCGTGAATCGGGTGGCTGAGGTCACTTCTCCCTTGGCCAGAGTGTCATACACCCATTCGGCGAGCTTGGTGCCAGAGCTGGCCTCGCCAGCCCACTGGGCGGTCCTACGATCGAGATCATCGTAGGTGTAGGAGATCTTCTGCCCGCGTCCGTCAGTTGACCAGGTCACCCGCCCGGCCTCGTCATAGCTGATCTGACCGTCACCGGCGTCTGGGTCATGTGTCGTCAGTTTCCGGCCGAGCAGGTCGTAGGTGAAGGTGCGCACGTTGCCGTTCGCATCGGTCTGCTTGATCAACTGGCCCTTGAGGTCGTACTCGTATGTCGTGCTGTGAAAGTCAGGGGCGGCGACGGTCACAACCTGCCACGGCGTCCAGTCCGAGCGGTTCGAGCCCTTGACCGCACGCGCCCGCCAGCGGATCTTCCATCCGTCGCTCAGCTTCCCGTCTGGGATGGTGACCGCGGCGTTGGCGCCCGAGGTGACACCCTCGACGGCTGTAGTCCAGATCTGTCCGCTGCCGTGCTGGGTGTCGGTGGGGTCATGCTCCACTTCGAACTCGGCACCGAGTTGTCCGCCCTGGGGCAGGGTCACCTTTGCCATCAGTGCCGGTGTCAGCGTCATGGTTACACCACCTGACGCAGGCTGGGTTCGGGGATTCTCGATGGTGGGAACCTGCGGGACGTCGGTCACGGTCAGCGCCTGCCAGCCTGACCACGCGGACGTTCCCCCGGAACCGACGGCCCTGACCCTCCAGCGGACCTTCCAGCCATTGGCCAGTTTCCCGGCAGGCACTACGATCGCCGCCTTGGTCCCGGACGCCACGTTGTCGACTGCGCCGGACCAGATGGCCCCCGTGCCGTGCGTGATGTCGGCCGGGTCGTGCTCCACCTCGAACTCGGCCCGTAGCGCTCCCCCTGCCGGGTCGGTGACGTGGACCAGCAGCTGCGGCGTCAAGGTGGAGCTCACCCTGACCCCATCGACGACCTCGGAGGGGATGACTTCCAGGGCACCCAACTCCGGGTCTGGCAGGTCCACGCCGAATGTCTGCCAGCCCGACCACGCGGACGTACCCCCGGAAGCGACGGCTCTGACCCTCCAGCGCAGCTTCCAGCCATCGGAGAGCCTCCCGGCAGGAAGAATCACCGTGCCGTCCCCGCCGGAAGCGACGTTGTCTACCGCGCCGGTCCATATGCTGCCGGTCCCATGCGCGGTGTCGGCCGGATCGTGCTCGACCTCGAACTCACCGCGCAGCGTGCCGCCGCTGGGATCGGTGAGCGTGGCGTGCAGCGTCGGCGTAAGCGTGCTTGTGATCGTGTTTCCATCGATGACCTTGGCCGGGGTGACGTGCACCTGGGAGACACCCGGGTCCGGCACGTCTACAGTCAGCGACTGCCAGTCACTCCAGCCCGAAGTGGTCGCGCCAGCCACGGCCCTAGCACGCCACCGCACCTTCCAGCCGTCCGAGAGCTTGCCGGCAGGGATGGCCACAACGGCCTGGTTGTTGGCGGCGACATCGTCTACCGCACCGGTCCAGATGCTGCCGGTCCCATGCGCGGTGTCGGCCGGATCGTGCTCGACCTCGAACTCGGCGCGCAGCATTCCGCCCGCCGGGTTGACCACCCGGCCCGCAAGGGACGGCGTCACCGAAGAGGTGACCGTGACGCCGTCTTGCACGGTGCTGGGGGTGACCTGCAGCAGGTCGATTCCCGGCTCGTCGCCGCTCGGGGCGAGCGTGACTGTCAGATTCTGCCAGTCCGACCAGGCCGAGGCTGTCGTCGTCGCGGTGTTGACCGCGCGCGCCCGCCAGCGGACCTTCCACCCGTCGGTCAGCTTCCCTGCCGGTACGGAGATCGTGGCCTGGCTGCCGGAGGCGACGTTGTCGACATTGCCGGTCCAGATCTGGCCGGAGCCCTGCCCGCCGGGAGCTGCCGGGTCGTGCTCCACCTCGAACTCGGCCCGCACACTGGCTCCGCCCGGCTCGGTGACGGTGGCGCGCAGCTCGGGGGTCAGCGTTGAGGTGACCGTCTCTCCTCCGACCTGAGTCGAGGGAACGGCCTGGAGCTGCCCGACCGTGGGCTTGGGCACGTCGACCGTGAAGGTCTGCCACGCCGACCACGGCGATGAGAGCGACTGGCCGGTATTGGTCGCGCGGGCGCGCCAGCGGACCTTCCACCCATCGGACAGTTTGTCCGCGGGTACCGTCACGGAGGCCTTGGTGCCGGAGGCGGCGTTGTCCACCGATCCGGTCCAGATGCTCCCGCTGCCGTGCGCGGTGTCGGCCGGGTCGTGCTCGACCTCAAACTCGGCGCGTAGCGGTGCACCAGCAGGATCGGTGACCATCACGGCCAGCGCCGGCGTCAAGCTGGGGGTCACCAGATTGCCGTCGACCAGTTGCGAGGGGGTGACCTGCTGCTGGCTGACCACCGGTTTGGGCGCGTCCACGGTGAAGGTCTGCCACGCCGACCAGGCCGAGGTGTTCGTGCCCTCCGCCACGGCCCGGGTCCGCCAGCGGACCTGCCATCCATCGGATAGCTTCCCGGCCGGGATGCTGACGCTGGCCTGGGTTCCGGAGGCGACATCGGCCGTAGTGCCGGTCCAGATGCTGCCGGTTCCGTGCGCCGTGTCGGCCGGGTCGTGCTCGACCTGGAACTCGGCGCGGGCCATCCCGCCTGTCGGATCGGTGACGCGAGCCCCGAACGTCGGGGTCAACGACGTGACGGTGGTGACCTGTCCCGCGGTCTGGGACGGGGTGACCTGAAGCTGATCGGCCACCGGATCGGGCACGGTGACGGTGACCGTCTGCCAGGCCGACCACGCCGAGGTCGTGGCGGCGCTCGGGTTGGCCGCGCGTGCCCTCCAGCGCAGGTGCCAGCCGTCGGTCAGTTGTCCGGCCGGTACGGCCAGCGGCGCGTCCGAACCGGAAGCCACCGCCGCCGAGGAGCCCGACCAGATCCGGCCGGTGCCCTCCTGCGTGTAGGCGGGATCGTGTTCGATCTCGTAGTCGGCTCGAAGGCTGCCTGCGGCGGTGTCGGACACGGTCGCGTGCAGGGTGGGCCTTACCGAGGTGACCGCGCCCGCGTTGGACGGCGTGATCGACAGGGCGCTCACGGTGGGAGCCGAGGCGGGCCCGCTGGAGGTGACGGTCAGCTTGGGCGGGCTGTTGAACTCGCCGCTCTCCTCCGAGGAGGTAAACACCCGCCAGTTGTCGGTGTTGGTCTCCGACGGAGACTGCAACGCCACACCGTGGTTAGCGGCGCCCGCCACCCAGTCGGCCACGATGCCGGTGATCGTCCAATCCAGATAGCCGGCGCCGGTGCCACAGCCGTTTTGGAACGCCTTGGTGGTGGTGACGGCGTCCTCGGTCGTGTCGGTGGGCTTGTTCGCCCACGTCAGCGTCGAGGCGCTCCAAGCGCTGGTCAACCGGCGGGCCTGGATGCCAGCGCCGACCGACGTGCCGCAGGTGGGCGCGTCGATGTTCATCACTTCCAGCTTGGCGTCGCTGATCGTCGAACCCGTCAGCGATGAGGTGTTGAACCGTAGATAGACACGGGTCTTTGCGTTGCCGGTTTGGGTTCCCGCCAGGAAGGTCGGGTTGGCCGGATACCCGCCGCCGAAGATGCTGCTCACGTCCACGTCGTCGTTGACCGGCAGTGTGGTCGTCGGGTCTACACGGAGGGGGTAAACAGTGGTCGGATCGGAGAGGAAGGCGAAGTCGGGCCGCAGCACCAGCACCTGGCGGCCGTTCTCGGTGACCACGCTGGTGGTGATCTTGCCTCGTTTGCCGTCGCCAGGCACCCTGCTCTTGACCGCGTCGGCGTCCAGGGCCACGGGTTCCGGCGCGGAGGCCGCGATCTTGCCCTTGGCGTCCGTCAGCGTCAGGCCGCCCCCCTTGGCCACCGCCAGGGTCAGACCGCTGGTCAGCACGGGCAGCCGGTACTCCACCGGTTTCGCGGGCCGCTGACGCAGCACGACATCGTGCCGGAACCCCGTCGGCAAGGCGATGACGACCAACTCTGCACCGTCGCCGAGGTCATAGGTCGCGGTGTTGCCCGTGACCTTGGGTCGGGGAAGCGCGGTCGGCCACTCGAGGGCGAAGACCGTGCCGTCCTTGCGAGTCATCTTGGCGAACGCACCAGTTCCGCCGGCGGAGAACTCCACCTGCGCGACCGCGGCCTTCGGACGGAGCACCCCGCTGGCTTCCACCAGGGAGGTGTCGATCGGCACCCACTCGCCTTGCTGCAGCACCCGGGTCGGGCCGGAAGTGATCTCGGTCGTGAACGTCTTGCCGTCCGGGTTCGCGTACATGACCGAAGACTCGGTCGTGGCCGCGTCGACCTGTACCCGTTTGCCATGCTTGGCTGCGGTTTTGAGCGCCGCCTGCGCGTCCGTCGCGGCCTCCGCCTTCGTTGTGCCCGCTTCGGCATCGCGATCAGAGGATTCTCTGGACGTCTCGGCGCTACTTGACGTCGGCTCAGGCTCCGCTTCCTTGGATGAGGCTTTCGCTCCGCTCGATGTGCCGGATGCGGCGTCGTCCGGCGCCTTCGGTCCGACAGCCTGCTGCGTCGTGGAGCCGACCCATTCTTCGATCTTGGTTACACGAGCTTCGAGATCGGTGTGGTAGACGGTCTTGCCGCCAGACGGCGGAACCACCTCGTGGTGATCGCCGTAGTAGTTGGTGATCGTACGGCGCAGCTCGTTCCCGTAGCTGTTGTCGACCTGGGCGACCTGGCGGCCGAGCCCGTCGAAGACGTTGCTGGTCCATGACGGCACGCTGGACCAAGCCGGGTTGAGCAGGCCCGAGCCGGCGTCATCACTGCTGTAGATGGGGTCTGATGCTGCCGACACCAAGCCGCGCGCGTCGTACTTAGTGACCTGGACGATCCGGCCGCCCGCCGGGGAGGTCTGCTGAGACTCGAGGTCGCGTCCGAACCCGTCGAGGAACGAATAGGCCGTGGACCACTTGGCCGAACTCCCCGTACCCGACAGCAGTTTCTGGCTGGTCAGGTCTTGCCCAGGGCGTTCGTGGACGATGTCGGACGACCATAGCCGTCGTACGCCATCTTCACCGCGGTGAAGTGGTCCGCATCGCTCCAGGCGCGCGCCTCCGTGGGGTTACCGTCACTCGGCGTGTTCGTCGCGGGGTCGGAGCCGCCGTCGTAGAGAGTGACCTGGCGGGAGAGAAGGCGCCCGCTGCACTCGCTTCCTTCACGTTCCTCTTCCACGGATGGAAACGCGATCATCCACTGGCCGCCAGCAGTGTTTCGGGCATAACTGGTGGTAGCGCAGGTCTCATCGCCCGAAACACTGAGATCACCCAAGTCCACGGTCTGAGTGGGCAATCCGTAGGAGTCGTAGGCCGTCGTGCTGGCGGACGTACGGAACGTGCCGTCGGAGAGCACTTCGCGGGTTTGGTCCCGGCTCGGACGGACCATGACCGGATCCAGGGTGCCGGGCCCGTTCGCCGTGGTCTGCTGCCAGTACTCGTGCCGCGTGGATCCGGCTTCGGCCATGCCGCGCAGTGCGGGGTCGGTGTTCAGAGGGTCCGGCGTGGTGAACCGCCAGGTCCGCGACTCCAACGTCTGCCCCGACAGGGTTACCTCATCGTTCCAGCTGTTTCCGTCATAGTCCGTGATCTTGACTTGCTTCTTGTTGCCATTGGCCAAGGTGTCGTCGTACAGGCCGCGATAGAACTGGGAACTGCTGACCGTGAAGCCCTCCGGATCCGTCCCGCTGCCCTTGATGACGCGCACGGTCCCGTAGCCACGGAACTCGCTCCAGCTGAGATGGTCGGCGCGCGTGTTGTAGTTGATCTCCTTGGCCCACCCCGGAGTGCCGACGTACTCGTACGTGGTCACCATGTCCGGCGCTCCGCCGACCAGGTCCTGCTCGGTCACTTGGGTGACCATGTGCTTGCGGTAGACGGCGAAGTGCGGTCGGGAGAACACATCACGTCCGTCGTAGACGGGATAGCAGTCGGTGACGTTCGTATCCCAGGCGATCCGCGTCGCTTGATAACCGGTCACGCAGGGGTGGAGCTGGCTGTAGCTGACAAGGGTCTGGCCGCCGAAACCGTTGACGACGGATCCGATGCGGGGCATCTTCACCACATCGTTGATCTCCCCATCCGGCATCCGGCCGGTGTCGACCCGGTTGCTGAGCATCACAGCGTTGAAGTTCTGCTCCGGCGGCGTGATCGCGTTCGCATCGTCACCGACCAGGCCGGTCTGACCGATAGAGTCCAGCCACAACACGGCTGTCGGAGAGTCGCCTTCGGTGTAGATGTATTTGTGCTCCAGCGTCAGACGCAAGACGTTGTCCCAGCCCGGAATCGTGTCGTTCCAGGCATAGGTGTCGATACTCGCGAGCTTGCTGGAGATGAAGAACGTCGGAGAGCCCTGCGGGCGCTCGCATGTCACCGGGCCGCCACCGGGAGCGGGAGAACACACGAGGTCATCAGGGATGTCGGAGTCCAGCCCGATCATTCGGCTGTCAGAATTGAAAACGATCTTCGAGGTGGGTCGGCTGCCTGCGACCTGCGTGTTGGAACCCCATTCGATCCGGTCCAGGAAACCGCCGCGATCATAGATGAGACTCGCACCACTGGACTGCGTGTAGTGGTTCGTTTCCTTGGTCCAGTAGTAGGTGGTGACGTTCTCCTGCGCGTCCTGACTCTGATCAAGGTTCCAGCGCCAAATTCCGGAGCAGGTGACCGCCGATGTGCTGGATGTGCTGTACCGGTCCCGGCATGGCTCCCCCGCGTCATCGCCGACGTACGGCACCCGCCAGATCGAGTCGGCCCTATATCCCAGCCGATACACCTGTCCTTGTTGCGTGGTGATCTGCCAGTACTCGCTGCCTTGGTCGCCGCCTGTGAGGTTCTCGATCTTCCACCCGAAGTCCTGCTGGGTCTTGTATCCCGACGGCGTCTTGAGCAGGCGGCTTGCCTGCCCTCCCAAGTTGATGAACAAGTCGGAGGCTGTCGCATCGTTGGTGGCCGAATCGCCGTCGTTCTCCTCCGGCGATTCCCAGCACAGATCGCCCCACCCCTTCTGGTTGGGGTTCTTGCCGGATCCGGCATCGGACGAGCACGAACGATAGCGGCGCTCGATATATCCAACCGGGAGATCCCAGCCCTCGCCGACCCACGATGCCTGGTTGTTCGTGACCTTGGTCATGCCGTCGATGCGCGCGGAGTCATAGCTGATCGACAGGCCTGGATCACCTCCCGCCACCGACGGCGGATCGGGGATCGGGTAGTTGTAGGAAAAACCTCCGGACTGGGGTCCGACCTCCCAGGAGGCTTGAGGCCGTAGGTCTGTAGCGGCGAAGTTGCCGGCTGTAGGACCTGATGCAGCCGCCGCAAGAACGAAGACCGAACCGGTCTCCGCACTGGACGATGATTCGCTACCGGTTGAGGCGGCATTTGGCGTGGGAGACGGGGAGGCGCCCGCCGTCACGGCACCACCCGCGGGAAGGACATCCACCTCAGCGGTCAGTGTTCCGCTTTTGACGTCGTTCACCGACGGGACGACCACACCCCTGCGGTCACATGCGCCCTCAGGCGTGCCCGCGACCAGCGCACACGCGGGAACCTGAACCAGCTGCAGGCGATCAGCCCAGCCACCACCGTGTGCGTATCGGAACGCGGAGTAGTCGAGAGTCATTCGCGCACCGACCGGCGCGGATTCCCCATCGATCCGGGACAACCGCACGGCCAGGCCGGTACCGCCGAGCTTGCTCACAACGGCCTGCGGCAACGTTTCGACTCGGACCCTTGCGTCTTCACCAGCTGGGGCTTCACCACCGGCATTGGCTCTATCGGCCACCTGGCCGATCTTCACCGGAAGGCTTCCCACGTCTTTTGCTACCGCGCTCAGGGAAACGTCCGACCGGCCGGTGTCCGGCCACTTCGGTTTCGACGCCTTAGGCGCATCCGCGCGATCTTCGACGCCCTTGGCTGCGGCACGCTTTCGCACCTCCCGCTGCGGGACCGGCTCATCCGTGGCGTCGGGGGCTGGATCGGTCGCCGCCGCTGCTGCCGGCTGGAAGAGCTCGGCTGGGACACCGATTCCAGACACCAGGACCGTCAGGCATACGCCGATCGCCAGAGCCAGAACACGAGCTCGCCGCGCAATAGGCCCCACGCGCCACACCTCCAGGTGAACCCACACGAGAGGCGCATGGACGCACGGCTCGTGCCATCGAGCCATCCAAACCCTCTAGATCTTGATGCAAGATCCAGACGCTTTTTACATGATCACCCCATCAACAAGTCAAGTGTGGATGGAGATCAAGTTTTGTAAACTTTCGGCAACAGAGGGTGGGGGCTGGGGCCAGCCGCCACATCTACGCAGGTCAGAGGACTTCATCGCCGCGTAGCACCCGCTCGATAGGACGAGATCCGCCACTCCCTCTGTCAAGAGCGCCTCTTGACCTTGACGGTCGCACCAGTCATCATCTCGAATCGATCTTCCTTGTTCAGGGCAATCTTGCGGCGCCTCCGAGCGGGGCCGAAGGAGACCGATGGCACTCTCACTGCGACGCGTCGCATGGGCTTCACTCGCGAGCACACTCATCGCCGCGCTCCTCACCACAGCCCCCAGTCCCGCCGATGCCGCCCCAACGCGGCCCAAAGCGCTCAGCATGACCGTCCCCGGGGGCATCGCAGGCCTCAAACAGCGAGCACTCGAGATCGACAAGAAACTGACACCCAAGGCGATGGATGATGCCAAACCGCTCGTAGTCGTTCCACGGCGCGACAGAAGCGCCAAGAAGGCCGGCCCTAGCGGACCTCCTGGCTACGTACCCCCAACCACCGTCGACGGGAAGAAGGTGGAAATTTCCCCCACCCCCGAGCCTTCCACTCGGGCAATCGCCCCTCTGGCCGCCAGCGTCAACCTTCCGATCACAGTGGGCAAGGTCTTCATCTACAAAGAGGCGACAGACGAGTGGGTCTATTGTTCCGGCACCGTCGTCACTGGCAATTTTAAGAATCTTGTCGCTACAGCCGCGCACTGCATCATCGATCCCGCCACGGGAAATGCCTACAAATACTGGGCTTTCGTGCCAAGCTACAATGATGGCGGGATCAGATGGCCATATGGGAACTGGGCCCCTTACCGCGTCACCGTCTGGTATGACTGGGTCAACTACGAAGACCCCGACTATGATTACGCCTTTGTTAACGTATCACGCCTAGATGGTGAGACCGGAGAACCTAGCGGCCTTCGCATAGGCGACTTCGTAGGCGGACAAGGTCTCACCTGGGACCAGCCAATCGATGTGACTGGCTACGTATTCGCATATCCTCACGCCCCACACCTCGACGGAGACAAGGTCTATAGCGGCTGGACCATGAAGTGGTGCTATGGGACTACCGGAATGTTCTCCGCCTCCCAAGGGGCAGACTGGCACATCGGATGGGGCCCTGCGATCAATAGCCAGACTTGCGCCATGACACCAGGAGCCGACGGCGGGCCCTTCCTCTTTCAGTACAACAGCAATGACGACCCACTTCTCCGCGTTGGACTTCTAAACACTGTCATCAGCCGTGTACGAGACGCTGACGGCAACAGCCGTTATGACACCTGGTCTGGCCCATACTTCGACGCTGACGCGAAGGTTCTCTACGACGAAGCCACTAACTTGTGGAGCCCGTGACTTCCCTCTGCCTCCACACCTTCCACATCACGCACAGGGCAAGCTCAGCAAAGAAACGTAATTCATCTCGACACCCCCACACCCATCATGTTGTGGGGGTGTTTCGGCCGCGTTCTAGGCGGGCGGCGCTGATGATGAAGTCGGCGACGAGTTGGCGGCCTCCGTCGGACATCTCGACCAGGGCGCGCAGCGCTTCCCGATTCAGCCCTGACCTACCGACCAGCGATGACGCCGCGACCTGGTCAGCGGTCGCATCAGCCTCGTCATCGTCACCGAAGTAGCCGATCGGCACGCCGAAGAACGTCGACAACGCCTTGAGCGTCTTGAGCTGCGGGTTGTCGGACCGTCCCGTACGCAGCTTCCAGATCGTGGTCGACGAGAGCTCCTCCCCTGTCGCCTCGGAGATCGCCGCCGCGACTTCCACGTTGTTCTTCGGAGACCGACTCCCCGAGGGCCAGCGGTTCTGGATCAGCCACTCGATCTTGCTAGCGAGAGAACTGGCCACGCCCAGCGGCTCGTCAGCCATGACACATCTCATCAATTTTAAGCAATGAAGCTCGACCTTCATCCATCATTGTTGACAGACGGTAACGCTCCGTGTCTATCCTGCTCGCATCCCATCAACTTGAGTTGATGGCTAACACGCTTCCTTGCTCGAAGGGTACCGATGCCAGCCATGCAGACGCGAGCACCTGACGAGATCAGGGCACGCCACCGCCTTCTCCAGCGTCTGGGCGACGAGCTCGACCGCAGGCACTGCACCAGCCGGCTCGTCCGCTACCGCGACCACCGCTGGGCGCTCAAGGTCGGCCACGAGACGGTCTTCTGCGCCGGAGCCGAAGGCGTCTATGCCTACGTCACGCGCCAGGGAATCATCCTCTCC
Organism: Microtetraspora glauca; assembly: GCA_001570385.1. Taxonomy (GTDB): domain Bacteria; phylum Actinomycetota; class Actinomycetes; order Streptosporangiales; family Streptosporangiaceae; genus Microtetraspora; species Microtetraspora glauca. Next base: position 67,008 of record BBYL01000030.1, read on the forward strand.
CTCGCCGATGACACCGGCATCTCGGCGGCAGCAGCTCATCTCACCGCCCAAGCGCGATGACGACACGCAATCTCACCCTTGCCACCACCGTGGCAAGCTGCGCGGTCGCCCCGCTCGTACTCGCGCTGGCCGTACTCGGAGGAATCGGCTCCTTCACCACACTCCGTAACCTCGCAGAGCCGTGGTTCGGCGGCCACGCGTGGATCGTCCCCATCGGCATCGACGTCGGCATCCTGGCGCTCCTGGCCTGGGACCTGCTCATGGAATTCGCCGACCTCTCCTGGCCCATGCTCCGATGGGTGGCTTGGGGCTTCATCGCCGCGACGGTCGTCCTCAACATCGCCGCAGCCGATGGCGACCTCACAGCCAGCGTGATGCATGTGGCGATGCCCATCCTCTTCGTCACCGTCGTCGAAGGCATCCGTCACCTCATCCGCCGCTGGATCGGCCTCACATCTGACACGCGCCGCGAGCGCGTACCGCTCTCCCGCTGGCTGCTGGCCCCAGCATCGAGCTGCGCGATGTGGCGCCGCATGGTGCTGTGGAACATCGCCAGCTACCCGCGTGGCCTTCAGCTCGAATACGCCCACCTCCAGGCGGTCTCCACCCTTCAGAACACGTACGGCCGATGGCTGTGGCGCTGGAAGGCGCCGCTGTCCGAGCGCATCGCCATCCGGCTCCAGCTCGCGGGAGCGGCGATGCCAGGAGCCACGCCGCTCCCCCAACAGGACGCCGATGACCAGCTCATCCAGGCGGCGCAGGCCATCGTCGGCGAGGCCGAGCAGCGCGGTGTACGGCTCAGCCAGATGGACCTCGCCGCCCAGCTCCGTGCCCAGGGCCATCGGATCGCCAACGAACGGCTCCGCTGGCTCGCCACCACGATCGGCCTCCGCCGCGACCCCGCGTAAACCGCCGACAGCACACGCAGAGAAGGGAGCCGAGCGTGCTCATCCCGATCCACCAGCAGGCCGAACGCTTCTTCCTCGCATGCCACAGCTCCAGCTGGGTTCCCGATTATCTGGCGGAACGCGGCTTCGACAGGTCCACCCAGCGCGCATGGCACATCGGCTACGCGCCCAGCGAGTGGCGGGCCCTCACCAATTACCTCCGCGGCCTCGGCTTCAGCGACACCGCGATCGAATGCTCAGGTCTGGCCCGCAGGACCAGCCGGGGAACGCTCATCGACTTCTTCCGTGACCGGACGATGTTCCCCATCAAGAGCCACGACGGCACCACGATCGCCTTCATCGGACGCAGCCTCGACGCCGAGCCCCGCTACCTCAACAGCCCGAAGACCCCGATCTACCGAAAGCGCCAGACCCTCTTCGGCCTGCACGCGCTCACTCTTGACACGATCCCGGTCATCACCGAGGGGCCACTCGACGCGATCGCGGTCACCTTGACCGGCGGGGAAGGCCTGACCGGTCTCGCCCTCTGCGGCACTGCTCTGACCGCCGACCATGTCCGTGTGCTCACCCGATCGCTCGATCTCAGCCGTGTCGTGCTCGCCTTCGACGGTGACCAGGCGGGCCGGGCAGCCGCCGCGCGTTCCTACCCCCTGTTCAAAGGCATCTGTACGGCCGACGCCGTCATGCTCTCGGCCGACCGCGATCCCGCAGGAATCTTCACTGAAGACGGTCCGGCCGCCCTGGCGACGATCCTCACAGAACAGACGCGCCCCCTCGCCGACCTCGTCGTCGATGCCGCGATCGACCGGTGGCAACGCTCCCTTGAGTACGCCGAAGGCCGCGTCGGCGCCCTCCACTCAGCCGGTGCGGCCGTCGCCGCGATGGCGCCTCATGACGTCGCCCGGCAGATCGCTCGGGTGGCGGAACGCCTCGGTTTCGACCACGCAACTGTCACCGAAGCCGTCACGGACTGCGTCACCTCGCGCCTGGCCGGCGGCGACTTTCCCGCACCGCTCGCCTTCGGTGCCACCATCACACGTCCCAAAGGAAGGAATCCCAATGAACGATCACTACGCGGACCCACTCCGTGAAGCCGCCGCTCAAGGAGTCGAACGTACGGTCCAGATGACCTCGGTGGCCGCGGCTGCGGGCCAGGTGCTCACGCAGATCAAAGCCCAGCGTCTGCGCGAGCAGACAGAGCAGGACCGCCAGGCCACGGCCGCGCTCCGCTCCCGGCAGCAGGTCGCCTATCAAGCCGCCCGGCTTCAGTGGGCGCCCGCCAGCGATCCCCGATGGCTGCGGGCCGCGGACTTCGTCGGTACATCGCGGGCATGGGGAGCGGCGGTGCCGTACGCACCGAGCGACCCGGCGGCGGAGCGGGCACGGCTGAGGTGTGAGCAGCGGCTGCGCGAACTTCACCCATATGGGATGAGCCGCTATGACCGGCTACGAGCCGAAGGAGTCGAGCCCGTCGAGGCGATGCGGAAGGCCGCTCCGTTCTTCGCCCGCGTGCCGAATCCCAGGACCGGCCACCCCGCACCCGCGCGCAAGGAGCTGTCCACCGCCGTCACGCTCGGCACGCAGGATTTCCCGGTTCCAATCAAGGACGCGATCCGCACGACAGATGCCCCGCAAGCCGCACAGGCAGCCCGGCCGACGCAGCGACCTGCGCGAAACCTCAAACCGTAATCAGCCGACTACGGAAGCATGTTGGACGTGGTGGAGAGCTACGCCTTCTGGATCCTGCTGATTCTCGTCCTCATCGCGGCATACATCCTGCCGAGCGTGATCGGCGTTCTTCGCGGGGTGGAGTCCCTCGGGCTGCTGATCGCGCTCAACCTCCTCGGCGGACTGACCTGCATCGGCTGGCCCGCCGCGCTCCTCGCGGCGTTCATGCTTCCCAAACGGGTGCGGCGCTGGTGATCAGCGTGCCTCGCCCAGCAGGATCCGCTGCCAGAGTCGTTCCATCAGGGCCGTCCGCAGCCACTCGGTCTCATGCACGACGGGGCCGTCGGAGCGGCGAACGGTCCGTCGTACGAACATCAGACCGCCACCCTGGCAGAGCTCGTACAGCGTCGCCTTGCATTCGCAGGTGTGGAGCCGTACCCGAACCCGGGCAGCGCGGGCGGCGGGCATGCGCCAATCGAGCCGCTCGTGCTTGGCCTGGAGGGGAGCCACATGGATGCCGTGATACTCCATCAGCATCGGCGCCCACCCTCGATCACGCGGAGCCGTACGGCCAGGTCGTCGACCGAGTACGTCTCAACGGCCGGGAGGGCCGGGGCTTCCATGGGCACCGCGCAGATCCGGGCCTCCGCGATCCGGAGAATCGTCCAGCTGGGAAACTCCACACGCAAGCGCAGGAACGCGTCACCGCCAAGCTGTGCGGCAAGCAGCCGGGCCGCCCCACGAGGGTGCTGTGCCGGGTGGACCTGCCACCGATGTGCCGGATTCGTCCAGCGGATCCACCGATCATCGATCCGGACGACCACCCCCTGGGCGAGGCTGAGGATGGCCGCGCCCGACCTTGCGGTCGTGGCGTCACTGTCGTACGTGACGACGCCGCGCCCTGTCAGGGCATCGCGGAGCAGCCTCATCGTCTGCGAGTGCGTCACGAGCATTTCCGGGATCACGCGCCCAGCGTCGAGGAGTCCGCTGAGGCGCCGAAACGCCGAAGTGTCATCGAGTGCCGATGTCAGATTGGCATAGCGCGCCAGTACTGCCGTATCTACGGTGAGTAACCGGCCTGTGGGAAGGAACGCGAGGCGGATGAGCCAGAGCCGGTTGTGCCCGGTCTGCCGGAAGACATTGCTCAGCCGGTACAGCCAGGAGGCGATGTGCGGTGCCTGCCTCCGCAGCGCAGCCGCGCCGACCTGGGACTTCGACAGCCTTACTCAGGCCCTGGCCGCCCGGGACCTCGCCGCCTTCGCGACCACGGTCCGAAAGTCGATGAAGCTGAGCCAGCTGGAGTTCGCCAACCTGGTCGGTTGGGCTCAAAGCACCGTGGCCCGCGTGGAACGAGGCGAGCGCGACACGCTCTACGACGTGCGCGAGCTGGTTCGCTTCGCGGACACCGTCGGCCTGCCGAGGACGGCTCTGCTGCCCCTGTTCACTGAGGAGACAGACGACATGGATCTGACCAGGCGGGAGCTCGCCGGGCTCGTCGCCAGCGGAGTGATGGCCGGCCTGGCATGGAACCTTTCGGCCCGCGTCGACGCGGAGCAGATCGGCCTGCTGCGCGAGTCCATCGACCGGCTTTATCGTCAGGACCAGCAGGTCGGCGGTTCGGTCCTGATCAGGACTGCCCTCCTCCAGCTGTCGCGCGTACGCGCGTTGCTCGACAACGCCGAGTTCTCCGAGTCGATCGGCCGCCAGTTGCTGTCCGTGGCGGGAGAGCTGTGCGTGTGCGCAGGTTGGCTGGCCTACGACTCCGACGATCAGCAGCTCGCCCGCCAGCTGTACGGCGAAGGCCACCTCTACGCCACCCACGCCGACGACCCGGTCCTTCTGGTTCACGTGGCGTCGAACTCGGCACTGCAGGCCGTACGGCTGGCCCGTGCGGAACCCGGCCGGGCACGCGAGGCGTTGCGGTTCGTCGCCGCGGCGGAGGCGTCCTCCCGGCGGTGGGCGACCCCGCGCGTCCACGCCCTGCTCGCACTCCGGGAGGCGTTCGCGTACTCGATGCTGCGTGACGAGCTCGCCTACCGCTCGGCGATCACCAGGGCGTGGCGCGAGCTGGAGCGCGGCCCGCACGAGGACGACCCGCCATGGGTCCGCTTCGTGGACCCCGCCGAGTTGACCGGCAACGAGGGGATGGCCGCCGTCAATCTGGGCCAGGCGGGACGGGCCGTGCAGCGCTTCGCCGAAGTGGTCGCCGAACCTTGGCTCGGCCAGCGCAACCGCACCTACTATCGAGCCCGGCTCGCCATGGCGCACCTGTCCGGCGGCGACGAAGCCGCGGCGTTCGCACATGGAACGCAGGCGCTGTCCACCGGTATCCGGTCACGCCGCATCCTTCGTGAGCTGACGCCACTGCGCGGCCTCGCGGAGCGCTCACGCGACCAGCAAGCCGAGCAGTTCCGGGCCTCGTACGACACGGCAGGCGCGGCGTAGCTTCGTCTCATGCCGCTCACCTTCACGCATCTCAACCGAGAAGCCGCACGCGAAGCCGTAAAGACCGTCGCCGACATCTATCAGCGGTCCTATGTCGAGCGGATCGCCGCGGGCGACCCCTTCTACACGGTCGAACGGTTCCTGGGACGCTTCGACCTCTACACGATGAGAGACGGCTTCGAGCTGGTCATCGCTGAAGCCGACGCGGCCCCCGTCGGTCAGACCTTCGGCTGGCCGCTTCCGGCCGCCACCGCCTGGTGGAACGGGCTGCGCACCGAAGTACCGCTTGGCTTCATCAACGAGGACGGCCACCGCACCTTCGCACTGTCCGAGATCATGGTGGCCGAGCCGTACCAAGGCCAGGGCATCGCGCACGCGCTGCACGACGAACTGCTCAAGGGACGCCCCGAGGAGCGGGCCACGCTCCTGGTCAGGCCGGACAACCTCGTCGCCTACTCCGCATACCGGCGCTGGGGCTGGCGCAAGGCAGCCGAGCTTCAGCCCGGCATGGCGGACGCACCGGTGTACGACGCTCTGATCAGGTCGTTGGCGTGAGCTCCGCCAGTCTACGGATGGCTTCGTCCTTGTCGCAGAGCGCGAGTCGGCGTCCGGCCCACGGTGGCGCCGACTGCCCCTCCATGTAGGTGATCAGTCCGCTCCGGTCGATCGCGCAGGTGATCCCGGACGGCCACGCGTCGAGGAACATGCCGAGAATCAGGTCCTCCATGCCGCCCTCGATGATCCGATGCAGCCGCTCCCGCGCCGCTCCGACCGAGGCCACGACGAACAGCCATGACAAGCCCTCGGGAACCCCGGAGTCGGTCCGCTGCCCCGACCGCCGGACGATCTCCACCTCCAGCTCGGTCATCACGTCTTCGAGTGAGTCGAGCACCACCAAGCCCGGGATCTCGACCTCCGCCGCGTACGAGCCGAACAGGCGCATCACGTCGTCACGCGGCATGAGCACGCGAGTCGTGAGATCCCGTACAGCCAACAGCTCCAGGACCATCGCGCGGGCGACGTCATCGGTCCCGGGACCGGTCAGGCCCATGCCGTACAGGGCGGACAGGGCGATCGCGTAGCTGAGGTTCGAGGGCTCCTGACCTCGCTCGACGGCGTGCTCCTGGGAGAGGTCCTCGGCGACGGTTCCTTCCTCAGGAAGGGCATACATCTGCGGCGGTTCCTCGTGGTGAGGGGCCTGGTCGCCCACTGCTTCCTCTTCGACAGCCAGGACCCGCGATGGCGGGATGTCGGGCCTCGGCGCTTCGATCGGCTCCTGTGGGACGACGTGCTCCCGCGCGGCCTCTCGAACCTGGATGATCTCCAACTCCTGCGCTCGGTCCCGACTACCAGTGGTGTCCGGGGCCGTCGACTCCCCGCCAGGGCTGCTCTCTTGCCCGGCGGTCGGTTCTGTCGCGGTCTCCACCCACGGGACGACGCCGTGCTCCTCGGGACGGGCATGCACTGTAATGATGGGGTCGAGGTCGGCTTCCTCATCATGAAAGGCCACCTCGCCAAACGAAGCGTGCCACCCCTGGGAGCCGAGCTTTTCTTGTCCCTTGCCCTGTCCTCGTTCCCGTACGGTCACCGACGGCTCGTGCGTGGCGGCACTGAGGCGGATCAGCCGGTCGGCGTCGCGAGTCAGGCGAGTCCTGCGCCACCACGTCGTCGCGCTCCCCGCAAGCTGCCGTCGCCTGCGATAGGTCATGACGACAAGAAACATGGCGACTACCCCCGTGGGGATCGTCAGGGGCAGCATCGACGACGTCTCCTGCTCACCCGACGCAGACCGGGCTCGCTCCGGCAGTGCACCAGCAGGCGTCCCAGGGCGTGTCTTCGACGAGGCATCACGAGATGATGCATCACGAAAGGGTCGCGTCCGCACGTCGGCAGCCGGTGGGTGTTCGACGTCATGAGCCCTTCCGGAAATGGCCTTCCGCGTGGGGAGCTCGACGTGCCGCACCCGTTCCGGCTCGTTCGCCACCGGGATCACCGTGAAGTCCTGGGGATTCGCCTCCCGATCGCGAGGAGCTGGCTTACGGCTTCTCGCACGCTCGTTCTTTCCCTGCTTGGTGGGCGACTTTCTCACCTGAGGGGACTTGACCGGCTGCGGCGAGCTGGCTTCGGTGGGGACGATCTGCGGCGTGCTGGCTTCGGTCGGGACGATCTGCGGCGCAACGGGCTTAGGGGTGACGGTCACCGGCACCTGTGGCGGAGCCGCCGTGGGCAGGACGGGCACCGCCTGCTGTCGCGGCGTGATCACAAGCGGGGCGCTCCCCTTGACGGAGTTCCGCAGCGCCTGGCCGAAGTCGAGTTGCTTACCCGTCTGAAGCCATCTCCGCAGCTCCTGCTGCATGTCCGCGCACAGCTTCTCAGCATCGATGTACTGGGCCGCGTTCCCTTTCACGTGCGCGCATCCGGCGTCGGCGCGTACCGGCGATGCCCATGGACCGGCCAGGGCCGCGACCGTGACCATGCTAACGACCGTCCAGCGGCCTGCCGACGTAACCGAACACCGCAGACGGATCGGAAAGAGCTCCGTGGCGAGCACGATAGGTCACCCCCAGATCGATCACCAAGAGAAATCGATCAACCACATTACGCAACCGTCGCAGTCGATCTCTGTAAGATCGATTGTGAGTCGAGCGGGTAAAGAATGATCTCCTGCCTACCGGCTGGGACGTCGAGACGTGGCAGGCCCCGGAGGTCCGGCAAAACGGCTGGAAGGCCGCAGAACCGGCCCGGAGGGCGGCGTGAAACGCCCGGGAAAATCGACGGCGGACAAGCCCGCCGTGGGCCGTACCACAACCGATGCCTCGCTCAAGCACCGCGCCGCGGCTCGCGCTGCCGCCGCCTGCGCGGCCCGGCCCTGCAGCATGCGCAGTTCCGCCACCGCGTTCACCAGGGATGCGACATTGGCGACGAGCACGCCTCCACGCCGCGTCGCCCCCGACCTGGCCAGTCTCCGGACGGTTCTTCGAAGTCCGAGCCCCGTCGGCGTAGCGCGCGGGATACGGGCGTACGGCTCACGGGCCGCCCGATCGAACGCCTCAGCGGCCTCTCTCAGCCGGCGATCCTTGAGCAGGTCCGCCGCGACATGCAGCAGATCGGAGGTGGCCCCGGCCAGGTCGGCCGCCGCGCTCGGGTCACCGGATGCTCTGATGTGGTCGGCGGCCCGACCGGCCACCGCAGCAGCCTGATCCCAGATCTCGCGGCGCTCTTCCACACTGATGTCGTGCCCGCGACGATTCTGGTCGCCGGCCTCATTTCCGCTTCGCCATCGCGCGCGGAGCTTCGGAAGAGTGAGGTCGGCGGCGAGCTTGCCTCCGCCGAACCAGACAGGCTCCCCCTGCCGGTTGAGATGGACCGGCAGCGCGACCGCATATCCGGTCACCTCGCCCGGATTCCGGTGGCTGATCCGCTGACGTACCAGCACTCCGGTGGCTTCCAGCCTGCGGAAGAACTCCTCTTCCGAACCCGCGCCCGCGGCGGCCGTAACCACGTGCCGTCGTAGCGCTGTACGAGGAATCTCCGCCCATCGCCGTCTGCGAGCCTGCTCGGTCTCGCTCCGCGTGGGACGGCGAGCCGCCGTACGATCGCCAGGCGCCGTCACCCGCAGCCCGAAGCGCCGCTCCACCGCCTGGCACGCTTCCCGTACCCGATAGAAGTCGTTCCAGGTCTTCGGCTTGGTCCCGTCCTGGCGGGCGAGCGTGGCCACGATATGGATGTGGTCGTCGGCATGCCGTACCGCGACCCACCGCACCCCGTCATCATCGCCGTCCCGGGCCAGCCCGGTGGCGTTCATGATCTCGTACGCGACCCGAGCCCATTCGTCGTCGTCCAGGATCCGATCCTCACGAGCGGCACGGACGGCGCAATGCCAGACCGGCTCCCGGTAGCCGTCGTCCCCGAGCGCGGCGACCGGCTGGTTCAGCAATCCGATCAGATTCCGGAAATCCCGCCCGCCATCCGGCCGGAGCGCCGGCTCCAACTCCGCCGGATGGCGCCACCCCGCGACGATGTGCGGGTTGACGTGCTCGTTCGCCCTGCCCGGGCCGTACAGGTAGTAGACCAGCCCGCCGACGTGCCTCCCTCGGATCACCTTTCCGATCATCGGATCCGCTTCCGTACGGCTTCCGCGACATCGTCCAACCGCTCCACCGCCTTCAGGCAGGCGGCGGCGTACGGGAGGAGGTTCCCCGGATCGGCACCCGTGGCGTTGAGCGCCGCGACGGCCTGGTTGAGGTTGACGCCGATCCGGCGTGCTTGCCCGGACGCGTGCATCAACTCGATCAGAGCTTCGCGCAGCGGGTCCGGCATCGGCGGGTTCGCCATCCGCGCCGCCGCCAGCGCCGCCTCTGCCGCGTACGCACCATGCGCGAGCCCGAGCCGCTGCGCCGCGTTGCGGAAGTCGGCGTACTCCTCATCGGTGAGCACGAACTTCACCACATGCGGCCTCGCTGTCGCCTGTCGCTCCCGCCGCCGCTGCCGGACCTGCTTGGCCCCGACGCTCGGCCCGCCTTCCGCCCCCTCGCCCATGCTGTAGTCCCACCCCCGAAAGGACCGCGCCCGGTCCCAATTGATCAGAACCCACCCCGCGTCAGCTGCGGGAGCGGGCGATTCTGATCACTAATGTCCCCCTCTGAAGCCCGCCGGATTCAGAGGTAACGGGACATTACGAATATCTTGCTCTCCTGCCGGGACCCCTAAGCGGATCGGGAAAGCGCGCCGACGGCGCCGATCTCGTCGAGCCACTGGAGGTTCTGCTCTGCTGCACGCTTGATGTAGATCTGCAGCAGCTTCATACAGGCACGCGCATCGCCTTCAGCGGTGTGTGCCCCTACGACGTCGATTCCTTCTGCTTGAGCACAGTCCGCGAGCCGCTGAGATCTCGCCGGTGATCCGAAGCGGCGGGACAAAGTCAATGTGCAGAGGGAGAGCAGGTCATCAGGAGCCATCCCCACTCGGGCGAACTCGGCGCTCAGCACCTCCATGTCATAGCGCGCGTGATGAGCGACCAGGACTGCTCCATGGAGCAGCGCGGCGACGTCACCGGCGATATCCACAAAACGCGGTGCCCCGGTCAGGTCTGCGGTAGCGAGACCATGAACATGAGTGGGCCCTGGATCCGTTTCAGGATCAACAACGGTGGCGTAGACACGCTCCTCGGAGCCGTCTGGCCTTAGGCGGATGATCGCAATCTCTACGATCCTGGCTTTGCGCGCGTCGATCGAGGTGGTCTCGACATCGATGACTGCGTAGGGAAGCGACCCAATGCGATGGCGCCTCGTTGAACGCACGGACGACTTGGCGATCTGAAGCTGCGCAGGCCCGGCGCTGGTGGCCTGTTCAGCGAGACGAGCGATGGTCTTCCGGGCGCCGGGAAGGTCGAGCTGGCGGGCGGCGTAGGACCGGGCGAGGAGCTCCTCGCCGATAACTTCGTCGTACTTGTCGATCCTCTTCTCCTGGACCAGACGAGCTAGATCGACCGCCCCGGGAAGTTCGGATTCCTTCAACTCCGTCAGTAAATCGGTGGTGGCCTGCGGCGAGACTCCGGAGAGGGTCAGTGCGATGCTCTGCCGGCCCACGCTGACCCCCTTGGCGTGCATGGCCAGCGCGAGGGTAGTCATGATCGCGTCCCCTCGGAGCGGGAAGAGCAGCGTGTCGTTCCCGTACCCCACGATCGGGTTGTCTCCCAGCCCGAAGCGGCGGTAGGCGGCACGGCCCTGCTCCAGGAGTTTCTGAGCAGTCGCGTCCAGGTACACCGGGACAGCAGAGTCCTCGTAGATACGCCGCATCTCGGTCCTGATCCGGTCGTGAACCTCAGGCCCGGTTCCGGCGAAAGTCGGCGGACGACCGCCGGATGCTGAGGCGACCTCGATGACCTTCGCATGCGTGTCGATGGTGAGGATCCGCCAACGACGACCCGCGAAAATCAGCAGAGCGCCTTCGGGGAGTGACTGCTCGATCGGGAGGCTGCCCAGGGTCCTTCCCCCGTTCACGATGCGGTACTCGGTGGGCGCGGCGAAGGCGGCATAGAACGTGTAGTGGTTGACGAGCCTCTCCCCTGACTCACCGTGCAGGAGGATGCCGTCGTTCTCTTGCCGGATGAGCTCGCACGCACCAAGGTCCCGCAGCAGAGCGGCGAAGGTCGTTCCGTCGACCGCCCGAAACGGACCCTGCACGCAGAGCGTTCGGTAGGCATCATTCGGGGTAATACCGCCAAACTGGGCGATGAGCGACAGAATCTGCTGAACCAGTGTGGACAGGTGCAACGCCTTGCCATGCGGAGGCTCGTACCAGCGTCGAAGCAGGAGTTCGATCGTCGCGACGGTCTGCACGAGCTGCGCGCGCAGCTCGTCGGCCGGATGCAGCGTGGGAGTCAGCTCAGGCTCGCTGATGTAGACGCGTAGTATCGCCGGCCCCCCACGTCGTCCAGAACGGCCCAGGCGCTGGCGCAGGGCAGCCACACCAGGAGGCGCACCGACCTGGGCTACGGAAGAGACCGACCCGATGTCGATGCCCATCTCCAGCGTGGAGGTGCACACGGCGGTGACCGGCCGGCTCCGATCCTTGAGGCGGGACTCGGCGTGCTCGCGGATGTCCTTGGAGAGGTTTCCATGGTGCGGCACGAACTCGTTCGGCACGCCCAACCGGTCACATCGACGACTGAGGAGGTCGGTGTACTGTTCCACCGCACCGCGAGAGTTCGCGAAGATCAGGTTGTGGGAACCACGCAGCGTCGCGAACAGGTGGTCGGCGATATCGAACCGATCACCTGAGGCCACGTTGTTCGCGCCCCACTCCGCATCCGCATCAGTGGCCCGTTTCCGTACGTCGAGACCGGGCTGGATTTCGACATAGCCGCGTAACTGCAGCTGGAGCTCCTGAGCATCGGCGTTGGAAACGATCGTAGTGACTTGATCGCCGTTTCCGGGGCGGAGGAAGTCCGCCGCGGCTCGCATATCGCCTAGCGTGGCCGAAAGTCCAACCCGCGGAACCCGGCGGTGAGCGGCGAGGTCAAGCCGGTGCATGAGGGACTGAAGTTGGGCGCCACGCTCGGTTCCCATGAATGAGTGCAGCTCGTCGATCACCACGTAGCGCAGGACACCGACCAGATCGCGCATCTTCCAACCACGCAGAACGAACATCGCCTCCAGTGATTCGGGGGTGATCAGGAGGATTCCGCGGGGGCGGTCGATGAGCTTGCTCTTGAGGTTGGCGCCGACGTCACCGTGCCAGCGGGCCACCGGGATGTCCAGGTGCTCGCACAGCTCATCGAGCCTGCCGTACTGGTCGTTGATCAACGCCTTGAGCGGGCTGATATAGATCGCGGCGAACCCCGAGCTCTGTGGCGGATCGGCAGTGAGTGCCGAGCAGATCGGCAGGAAGGCGGCCTCGGTCTTACCGGAGGCAGTGGCGGCGGCGATGAGCACGTCGGTGTCCCCCGCCAGCACGGGAGCGACTGCCGCCTCCTGGGCGGGACGCAGTTCCGGCCATTCCTGCTTCCAGATCCACCGCTGAATCTTGGAGTGGAGCAGCTCGAAGGCACTAGAGCCGGAAGGAGGTGAGGTCGTCATCGCCTGCGCTTCCTGGCTGGGTGGCCGATGCGAGAGAGGCTGGTTCTTCCTCCTCCAGCGGGGCCAGATCGGGGTTGCTCTCATGGGCAAGCTCAACCGACGGAAGGACCTGCCGCCAGTCCACGCCGGGATTCTGCTCCAGTACGGCCAGCAGATCACAGAAGGCTTTGATCGTCGTTCGTGGCGTGCGGAAGTAAGCTTCGCCGACGCGGGCGGCACAGTGGTGCATGAAGGCCGGCAGTGCGCCATCTTCCACCAGATAGCGGGACGGGTCACCGAAGGCGTAAGCGTGGCGGATCTTTGTCAGCAGAACGTAGAGATCCTCCGGTGTCAGCGCGGTGAGGCGAAGGACCGGCCCCGAATAGTCCACCAGACCGCCCGCGGCGAAGGAGTTCTCCGCCAGCCGGGACTGCAGAGCGGAATAGCTGTAGAGCCCACGGCGCGTGTCGGCGAGGAATTCAGGGGTTCCCCCAAAGACGAAACCCAGGTGCGCGGCCGTGCCTTGCAGGGTGTCGTTGAGGATGCGCAGGATCTGCTCGTAGTTGGCGTTGCGCGCCTGCGTCGACGCCAGCTTGTAGAGATTGACCATCTCATCCAGGCAGACGAGCAGCCCGTCGTATCCGGCGAGGCGAACGAACCGGCTCATCAACTTGAGATGGTCATGGAAGGTCGAGTCGTCGACAATCGTCCGAACGCCGAGCGCGGATCTGGCCTCCGTCTTGGTGGAGTATTCGGCGCGAAGCCAGCGTACGGCAGCGGCCTTCAACTGCTCATCACCAACGTCGTGCCCTCGCCAGTAGGCCCCGACGACTTCGGCGAAGTCGTAGCCCCCGGTCATCTCCGTGAGATGGGCCAAGCGCATCCGGATGACCTGCCCGGCGTCGACACCGGCCTGCTGTGCCTCGGCCAGTGCCGTCGAAACGAACCGCTCGACGACCGCGGAAAGCGCTCCCCCGTCCGGCTTGGCGCGGGTGGCCATGTTGCGCATCAGCTCGGCGTAGAGGCTACGAGTCTGGCCACCGGTGGAGTGCAGGCGGCGGTCGGGGTTGAGATCGGCGTGAACGGTGACGAGCTTCTTCTCTAATGCGACGGACCGCACGAGGTGCAGGAAGAAAGTCTTGCCCGCACCGAAGTCGCCGATGATGAAACGCACGGCCGAGCCGCCGTCGGCGATTCGGCCGATGTCGGTCACCAGTGCTTCCACCTCAGGGGCGCGGCCCACCTGCACGTGCCGCTGCCCCACGCGCGGAACTACGCCTGCCCGCAGCGACTGGATCAGGGCGTCGCGCTCGCGAGGGCGGATCGGGGTCGTCGTGGTCACGTCAGCATCTCTCCCAGCAGGTGTCGGTTGACCCAGATCGGGTCGTCTCCTTCGAGTAACGGCTCGCCGGCCACCTCGTAGGCGGCTTCGTTGACTCGGTCCAGTGCCCCATCAGGCAACAGATTCCAGCCCGCCGCCAAGTCCTCGAATTGTCCGCGTGACAACCGCTCCTCTGCGGTGGCGAGTGCGCGTACGAGCCCTGAGTGCCCGCTATCGAGGCCGGCCACCGGATCAGCCGCAGGAGGCGGCGGCGAGGGGCGCTGATCTGGTTCCTCCTCTGCGAAGATAGAGCCCAGCAACGCCCCCACCCGAGCGGTCTCCTCGAGTTTGGCCGCTATCGCGTCGTGATCGAGCTGGACGGAGTCCGGGGCGGTCCGGGCCTCCGCAGGTCGGGGAATCGCGTAGCCCGCTTCAGACTCCGCTCGTCGGACTACCACCGGACCGGAAGCCGGCGCCGGAGAGGCACTCGCTGGCAGGACGGACTTCACCAGGGCGGGGTCGAGTCCGAGCAGACGGTAGATACGAGTGAGCGTCTTGATCTCTTCGGCCGAAATGTGACCGTCGGCGGCGGCCACTCCGGTGAGGAACTCCGCCACATAAGCGCGTTGTTTCTCGTCGATCTCCGCCAGCCGCCGGGTCAGGCCGGTGAGCTTGACCTCCGTGGCGATGAGCCAGCGCAGGTGAGCGTGCAAGCGCCGACGTTCGTCGGGTGTCAGGTGGAGCGCACGTTCGAGATGATCACTGAGATGGCTCTGCTCCGCCTCTGAGGTCTCACCATCGGCAGCACTGACGGCCGCCGCCAGATGCAGGAGGATCGTCGCCGCCCGGTAGGCGTCGGAGGCGGCGGCGGTAGGGCCGTCCGGGGCCGCGAACAGCGCCATGATGCCGGTCGGCTGAACCGGGCCGCCCACCCGCGGGTCGGGCTCGATTCCGATCCCCGCCCTACCCAGCAGCTGAGCCAGCGTGATGACGTCCTTCTTTGTCGGTTTGGCCGGAGGGGCGCACAGAAGTGCGGCGAACTCTTCCGCCGGGACAAGAGCAACCTGCTGAGCTCCAAGCCAGCCCCGCGCCCACTCCACAACCTGGCCAGCGCCACCCGAACCGATGTCCAGCAACTCCGCCGGTAGCAGCGCCTGAGCCTGCACTGTCATGTGCCCGTCTGGGAAGCGGCCGAGAAAGCGGCTGTAGGCATCAAGTTCCGTTGTGCACTCATCGGCCAGGGCCACAAGCTTGCGGGTCGCCGCGGCCATCGTCAGCACATCCGGAACGCCGGGAAGCGTCAACGCGGGAGATCCCTGAAAACCCGCGCTGGCGGGCTGATAGTCCAGAGAGATTTCCTTACGCCCCGGCCGTACCACCAGTCCCTCACCGTGACGTGCCCCGTAGCGAGACCGAAACAGTGCGTCGAACTCCCTCACGCAGCGCGTGGCGGGAGTGCGGAGATAGTAGTCGGGGTGGGACCGGATCCAGGTCAATGCCCACTCGGCCGGGACCGGCTGTCCCTGCGCAGCGAACTCCCCCAGACCCAACCTCAACGTGAACGGCTGCATCTCTCGGGAAGCAGCGGGAACGGGCCCGGCACTGGCTCGTAGGCCCTGACCGGTCAAAACCAGCGTGGAAAGGACCTGCTCGAACTGGCCGGCATAGCGCCGGAAGGAACCGTTCCCACCGTAGATGGCGAGAAGCCGGCGGACTTCCCCAAGGATGGCCGGCAGTTCATGCGCAGCGATGGAGCGATCCATACGCGCGTCATGCAGAGCACGCCGTTCCAGACCGTAGAAGTAGAGGAAGACGTAGCCGATGGGTGCATGGGGATAGCGCCGCCCGTCGGCGAGCCAGCACAGATAGGCGGCACGTGACTCAGGTGGAATCGAGGCGTAGGACGGCCAGTAGTCCAAGCCCTGACCCGTCCAGTCCGGTCGACGTCTGTCCACCGGCAAGCGCGGGTCGATCAGCGCCGGCTCGACCATCTCTCCGGACGCCGACGGCAGCCCAGCACCCACATACAGCAGACCACCGACGATATTCAGTCCAGCAATGCTGATCCCGAAACCCGGCGGCAACCAAGGTCCTGCGTGAAGCGACGGAGGAGATTGCTGGGTATACGCCATCTGGCCATGGGAGGCGTGGCGGGGAGGCGCCTGACTCTGACCTCCGCCATATCCAGTTCCCGGATTGGCCTCGGATGCCCGCCGCCGGTCAGGCTCACCGCGAAGTCGATCAAGAAGCCCCATGCGTATACCTCTTCGACCACGCGCACCGAAACCAGGATCCGATCGCACGTGAAGCAATCCAAGTGATCAGCGAACAGTGCACTGCACATTAACCCTCGAAGACTGCGCGCGACCGGCCTGTCAATCACCTCGTTATCATCTTGAATCCCATAAATAGACAGACCTAAAAAGGCAATAAGGATTGACCCATTGAGGCAACGTCTGCCTGCCGACACTATGACGTGCCTGAAGGGCACACCACGACGGCCCTCGACCGGATGCCACCCTCAACGCCTGAGCGATCGAACCAGTTCGGGCGCCAAGGACCTCGGCTTCAGCGGCGCCGCGGTCGAGAACTCCAGCTTGACCTGCCGGACCGCGGGGAGCTCATCGACTTCTTCCGCGACCCGCCCCATGTTCCCCATCAAGGTCCACAACGGCACCGCGATCACCTCATCGGACGCACCCTCGGCGTCCAACCGAGACTGCTCGCCGCATCTCGCATCGACAAGATCTATGAAGAGCTCCTTTGAGTGCCTCCTGACAGAGGGGCGACGTCGACGCAACGAGCGCTCCACGGCATCGCCCTACCGAAGATCACCGCATATGGCGTTCCACCTCACACCGAGTCATGAAGAGCGACTCAGCCAAACGGGTGAATTGCAGCGATCCCAGACGACTTCACTAATGCGCACACTTCCTACGCACAGTTTGAACACCTTTACCCTGCTTATGTATGTCCGGTCGCTATCGCACCCTCCCTGGGGCGCCTTGACCGTGTAGATTCTCGGATCAATCGGATTGTCGGTGGCGAATTCCGCTTTGAAATGCAGATCATCGCGGGCATCAAGGTCGCACACGCGGACCTGTTTGCGATCAGCGCTTACCGTCACCATGGCCGCGTCGCTGTAGTAATCGCTCCACGGTCCAGTACTGGCGAGAACGGGCCTGGTCGGCAAGGCTGCAGCGACAAGAGCAGCCGATATCGCAACGGAGCGACGCGTAAACATGTCACGGAAAGTAGTTGAGCGCCACTTAGCGTGCAAGCAAACTCTCCGAGAGTAGCGCGGACACTATGCAGTCGACCACCGCCCTCACATCGGATACGGCTACAACGTTCCGAAATCTCGACAGTGCCGAGGGGCCAATCGTCCGATTCGCCGATTTATGCACCCTGATTACAAATATCTACCCATATCGCATCAATCGAGAGATGCAACAACGTTCAGCAACGCCAACCGCGACTCACGTGATGAATCCGTCATCCCTTTCAGCGTTCGTGTGACAGCCCTTTGCCTCTCCGTCGATAATGGCGTCAATTCCGCCGTTCGTTCACTATCGTCGCGCATCGCAGGGCACGTGTGACTTCCGGGAGCTTCAATCATGTGGAGCCGTTCAACATCTGATCGAGGCGATCAGCCTCCGGCAGCCACCTCTGGCGAATGGCCCGCTACCCTGTCCGGACCGGACTCTCGCCGGCTGCCCGCGTCACCCCGTCAACGCCAGCCCGCCCTGGCCGTACTGGCCGTCCTGCTCATCCTCTGCGGCGCATCGGCCACGGCCGTACTCATGCTGGACAGCAGCGCGCGGGTCTCAGCAATCCGCATCACTCAACAGGTCACCGCCGGACAGCCGCTCGACCGCGCCGGCCTGGAAGAAGTCCGGATAGCCGACACCGGCATCAGCTACCTGCCCTGGTCAGAGCGCACGATATACGCCCAGCGCCTGGCCCGCGTGACCCTGCTACCAGGCACCCTTCTCACCAAGCAGATGACCGCCGCGGGGAGCGAAGAAATCATCCCTGGTAGGGCCCGTGTCGGCTTGGCCCTCAAACTTGGCCAGTTCCCCGCCGAGCTCGAATCCGGCCAGCGGGTGCAGGTCATCTACTTGCCCGGTCAGGAGAGCATCGATCGTAAGAGCACCGTGCTGGCCCAAAGCGCGCTGGTCGACGCTGTCATCGAGCCAGGGTCACGCGGTTCGTCTCGCCTCGTCAACGTGATCGTGGACAGCGCCGTATCCCCCATGATCGCTGGCTACGCCTCCAACGGTCAGATCGTCCTTGCCTATCTCCCCGGGGCGCATTAAGTGTGCTGCCGGGACAGGTTGGCAAGGCATCTGACGGCACCATGAATGCTGAGCTTCTGGCGCATGCGCGTGAGCACTCCGGCTTCTTCAGGCGGGCATCTGTACAATGTAGATCGCGAAAGAAGACCCTCTGGCCACTGGGGCGACGACCTGGGGCTATGACGCTGAGCGGGCCACAGTCGTGTCCCGGCCAGATCATCGCCGAGATCGGGACCGAGTACGGGCGAGGGCGTCGAGCGCGGTTTGGTCGGCGTCCGGAAGCGTGTGAAGGTACTTCTCGGTCGTGGAGATGCTGCCGTGGCCAAGGCGTTCCTTGACGACCTGAAGGTCGGCGCCGCCAGCGAGGAGCCAGGATGCGTGGGCGTGGCGGAGGTCGTGCATCTTGACCTTGAACTCCAGGCCCGAGGCGGCCAGCGCGGGCCGCCATACCTGGTCGCGGAACCAACGGCGCGGAATGTGGCCGTTGGTGTCCCACCGACGAGCCTGACGCGGTTCGTCCTTGCCGGCGGCTCGTCGTTCTGCCCGATAGACCGCGTAGGAGTTCTTGCAGTGCTGACAGCGGCATCGTCCCGCGGAGTACGCACTGAGTGTCCCGTGCCGATACCGCCGCCCGGCCGCGTTCGGTTCCGTCAGACCCAGGTGCTCCGTCGGCTGTGCTTGTGTCTGCGGCGCGGGCTCCTCGGGGCGGTAGACGAAGAGCAGGTCGTCGCGCTGCAGCTTGGTGTCCTTGATGTACTGCGCGAGCTTGGCGCCCATCTGTGGGGTCAGTTTGAAGCGGCGGAACTCCCTGTCCTTGGGGTACTCCTTGATCAGGAAGCGCTTGCCCTCCGGATGGTGCTTGGGGTTGATCTCGACGACCGTACGACTCACCGTCACGATGCAGTTGATGAGTTCAAGGTCCTTGACGCGGAGCTCGGTGAGTTCGCCCCAGCGCATGCCGCTCTCGATGGCGGTTTCGGCCAGCAGGCGGGCCTCCTCGGTAGGCAGCGCGAAGTAGAACTGGTCGAACTCCTCAGGGGAGACGATGCGTAGCGGCTTCTTGGGCACGGTCGGCGTCTTCACGCCCTTGCACGGATGCAGCACGGTGACCTGGTCGTTCAGCGCCGTGGTGAAGATGCCGCTGAGGATCGACTTGTTGAGCCGGATGGTGGCGGGCGAGAGGCCCCGGTCCTGCTGGTCCTTCACCCAGGCGCGTACGTCGCTCGGCAGGATCTCGATCATGCGCATAGGCCCGAACCACTTCATGATGTGCGCGTAGATCGAGTACGTGTACCCCTCCCGGGTCGTGGCCTCCATCATGTGATGCGGCAGCCACTCCTCCTCTACGTACCTGCGGAAAGACTGCTTGCTTCGGGCGGGGTCGCCTGCTCGGCCTTCTGCGACCTTCGCCTCGGCTTGCTGCCAGGCCTTGTCAGCCTCCTTCTTACTGGAGAAGGTTCCCGCGGAGAGTTCTCGACCTCGGAGGTCCGTGTAGTAAGCGGTGTACCTCGGCTTGCCCTTGATGCCGAGGCGCTTGCGCGAGAAGCCCATGCTTGCCTCCAAGATCGTCCGACCGTCATTTGACCGTGGACTGTGTGCGAGCCGGTGGCATTGACTGGGACGGCCCGGCATCGCGATCACGCGGTCTACCTGGAGTTTCTCTCACTCGCCACGATTACTCAAGGTGACGAATGAACGTCTGTACGCGACTGGGGGTCAAGGGGTCGCAGGTTCAAATCCTGTCGTCCCGACCGCGTTTACGCAGGTCGGATAGGGTGTCACGAGATCACGTGGCACCCCTTTCTGTTGCTGAGTGACTAACTGAGTGACTGTCACCGATGACACGGAGATGGGTGACAGTCGCGCCGCATTCCCCGTAGTAACAGGGGTTCTACTCGTAGAGGCCGTTTCCTTCGCGACGGCCTCGCTGACCGGCCGTCGGCCGATGCTTTCGTGCAAAGGGGCGGCAGGTTCAATCTGCTGCCGGGCCGAACCGGAACCACACCGCCGCCACGAGGCGGGTCACGGGTCGATCCGCGCCGACGCCGGCCAGGCCGCACGGAGCAAGCGCTGAACCGTCGCGTCGAGCGAACTGTCCTCGCCTATCACCGTCTCGCAGCGGCCCGGCAGCAGGTCTCGTTCCCGGTACCACTCCCGCATCTGATCCGGGGAGAACTCGAGCCGCTGCGGCCGCGTGTCATGCCGACGGAGGGTTTCCGGGAAGGACACGTCCAGGTAGAAGAAGGCGCTCATCCCGGCGTGGTCACGGCGCAAGGCCTGGAGCATCGTCCCGTACCGGCCGGCGGTGAGGATTCCTTCGAGCAGGACGCTGTATCCGTGATCGAGCGAGTATCGGACGACGGTGTCGATGAGCCCGATGTTCACTCCCCCGGGAACGTCCCGTTCCCGCAGGAGTTCCCGTCGGATGGTGTCCTGGCTCACCAGCGCCAGGCCGCGGCCGTAGGCCGCTCGTACGGCGCGGGCGGCACTGGTCTTCCCGGAGCCGGAGTTCCCGCGTACAACGATCAAACGAGTCTGATGCGAACCGGTGCGCACAACGTCAGCGTACGGAAAACACGTCCGACAGCATCGCCTTCGCGGTGAAGGCCGACGACGTCGTTGCGGTTCGCACGGCACGCCAGGATGACCTGCGTCAGCGCCCCCTGGCGTGACCGGTTTCGTCAGGAGAAGATGCGATCCATGACCTCGGCTCCGCCGAGCAGGACCGGGCGGATCTGCTTGCGGTAGACAGCCTCGGTCACGGCTGTGCCGCTGTGGCCGACGAGCCGGGCGATGTCCTCCAGCGGAACGCCGGAGTCGGACAGCAGCGATACGAAGCTGTGCCGCATCTCCTGAGGCGTCCAGTCTTGGGCCTTCAATCCCGCGTCTTTCACGATCTTCCGAAACGCGCGCCGTACGTTGTGCGAGTCCAAGGGCGTGCCGACCTTGGAAGCGAAGACGAGATCGCTTTCGGTCCATTTGGCTCCGGCGTCCTGCCGTTCCTTCGCCTGCTGCGCCTGATGGGCGCGGAGCGCCTCCACGCAACTCTTGGGGAGCGCGAGGGATCGGCGAGACTTCCTGGTCTTGGTGTCGCCTCCTTCCCGTACGGAGCGCCAGACGGCGATCCATGCGGGAGTTCCGTTACTGGGATCCCACCTCCGCCCAGACGAGCGCGCGGAGTTCCTCGGTGCGGGCCCGATAAGGATGGACAGCACCACGTATGCGTACAGCCGCGAGCTTTCGGCGGCGGCAAGGATCTCCGCCGCTTGCTCCAGGGTGAGCGACTTGGAGGTACGGCCTTCCTGCCCCTCTGGGACATCGCATAGGGCCACGACGTTGCGCTTGACCTTGTCCCGCGCCTGGGCGAATGTCACCGCACGGTTCAGGCACGAGTGAAGCAGGCGGACGGTGCGGGTGCTGTGCGTCCTGGCTTTGCTCATGAGCCAGCGGTCCACGTCTTCAGCGCTGAGCTCCCGCAGCTTCCGTGTCCCCAGCGAGGGGACAATGTGCTTCTCGGACAAGGTCCGATAGTTGGCCACGGTCTCGGCGGCCCGTCCCTGCAGGCCGTAGGTGAGCCAGTTGGTGACCGCGTCGGCGACGGTGTAGTTCGCCGGACCGCTGGCGAGGCCGTCATCCTGATCGCGAAGCATTTCCTTGAGCTTCGCCTTGGCCTCGGTCTTCGTCTTGCCGCTGGCCTTCCTGACGATGCGTTTGCCAGCAGCGGAGTAGCCGAGGGTGACCGAAGCGATCCAGCGCTGGCGCTGCTCGTCCCAGTGCAGGCCGCCGTCCCCCCGGCTGCGTCGTACGGTCATGTGCTCCTCGCTTCCTGTTCCAGAAGGGCGATGTAGTCGGTGATGGCCAGGGCCGGGATCAGTCGGGTACGGCCCTTCTTGACGGATCGCAATCGGCCGGATCGGATCTGCTCGTAGATCACGGTTCGGCTCATGCTGAGTAGGCGCATGGCATCGGTTACGCGGTAGAGCGCTTTGTCATGCGCCCGCCCGCCGCGCCACTGATCTCGGGGTTCGACGCCATGCGGGTGGGTGGGTGACGCTGCCGGACACGCCGCCAGGTGAGTTGGGAGGCCCTGAGCAGGCCTGTCGTTGCTGGTCAGACACCCTGACTCCTGTTGGCGATCCGGTTGCGAGCCAGGTCGCGGTAGTCCGCGTTCAGTTCGATGCCGGAGAACTTGCAGCCGAGTTGCCGGGCGGCGATGCGGGTCGCGCCGCTGCCGGTGAAGGGGTCCAGCTCACTGCCACCAGAGCAGCAGCCGATGGCGATCACCCGCAACGGGATGTCGATCGTGAAGGCAGCGAAGAGCGTCGCCCGCAGCGGCCGGATGGCCTCTTGGCCGTGCTGGCCGTCGCAGTAGTGCCGCTGCCTCCAGTAGGGCGGGCTGATGACGAAGCAGTCCACGGGCATCTCGGCCAGCGCCTGTCGGGCGTCACCGTGGTAGATCGCCGCGTGCTCATCGCTCTGGTAGGGCCCACGCATGGCGCTCATGGGCGCCCTCCGGGGGCAGTAACCTCCCACAGGACGCGGGCGAGGCTGTCGGCTCCTCGGGAGGCGCGGGGACGACTGGGGGTGTCCCAGCCAGGCCGGGGCGGGCAGTGGGCGATCTGGCGGTACCCGGCGGCGCGCAGGCTGGTGCCAGGCTCGTCCGCGCAGGTGTAGGTGATGAGCTCAGCGTCGACCGGCGGGGCGAGGTAGCGGTGGGTCCAGGCGACGAATGCGCGTGCGGTCCGGATCGCCACCGGCGAAATCACCAGCTGCGAATTCTCGCACTGTTCCGGATTGTTCAGCGAGTCGTTGTAGACGTTTTCCTTGATCTCATTCCAGTTCTCCATGGATTTTGTTGGGACACGTTTCTCCGGATGATGCACCCGGGGGCCGCCTGCGCGGCTCTGAGTGCATGTGACCAGGGAAGCAGCGGGCTCGCGTAGCCGCTGGTCGGGAACAGGCCCAGCTCCGCGCCGAAGAACGTGACGAGCACGAGCCCCAGCCAGAAGTTCGGCATCGCGATCCCGATCGAGCTGCCCAGCAGCGTGAGCCGGTCGAACCACCCGCCCTGCCGGACGGCCGCGAGCACGCCGATGACGAGGCCCACGACGACCGAGAGGACGAGCGCGCTCACCACGAGCGAGACCGTCACGCCAATCCGGTCGCCGATCGCCTGCGTCACCGGGTAGCTCGAGAGCATCGACGTACCGAGGTCGCCCCGCAGGGCCCCGCTGAGCCAGCGCCAGTACCGCTAGAGCAGCGGGTCGTCCAGACCGAGGCTCGTCCGAAACGCCGTGACCTGCTCCGGAGTCGCGTTGTCGCCGAGCAGCGTGGTGGTCGGGTCGCCGGGGATGAGCAGCACCAGGGCGAACACCGCGAGCGAGACGACCCAGACCAGCACGACCAGCGTCGCCAGGCGGGCCGCCACCGTACGGATCGCGACTCAGCCCCTGGTGATCTCGACGGCGCGCAGGTCCGGCGTGCCCGAGATCGTCGAGCTCAGGCCCCGCACCTTCGCCGAGGCCATGATCACCGACGGCGCGCTGCAGATCGGCAGGTGCACGTGCTGGTCGACGGCCCGTGCGGAGAGCCGCTGGTAGACGCCGGCGCGGGTGGTGTCGTCGGGCGCCGCGAGCCCCTCGCCGGCGAGCCGGACGATCTCGGGATCCTGGGCGGCTCCGGGGTTGAACGTCCCCGTCGGCAGGTAGAGCGACGCGACGGTCCGCGCGAGGTCGACCGCTCCCGGCCAAAGCCCGACGTAGGAGTCCGCCGACTTCTGCCCGGTGAACGCGGCGATCACCTGGGCGGGCTCGGCGATCTGCAGGACGACCTTCACGCCGATCTGCTCGAACTGGCTCGCGATCGCCTCGGCGACCGTCGAGTACGGCGCGCCGTTGACCACCGTCATCGACATTGCGAACCCGTTCGGGAAGCCGGCGTCGGCGAGCTTCCGCTTCGCCGCGGTGACGTCGAAGGTGGACGCGTTCGCGCTGAGATTCGGCGCGGCGGCCCAGTAGCCACGGGGGAAGATCTGCGGGCTGACGATGCATTGCCCGCCGAGGATCGACCGGGAGATCCCCGCCCGGTCGATCGCCGCCGGGTCGTAGTTCTTGCCGGCGTCGGTGCCGAAGCTGAACCTCAGCGTGGCGGCCGGGTCGGCGGGCCCGGACGGGGCGGTCCCAATGGAACCACCCGGTCCGGCGGGGGCATTCGCCTCTCGCCCGCCGCACGCCGCGAGCAGCGCGGCGGCGGAGATCGCGGCGGCCGCCAGCCGGATTCGGGCGCCTCGGGATCTGATGCGTGGTGAGGTCGTCGGGGGCATGCGGCCTCCACGGGGGGTCGGTGCATCTGTGCGTCGGGCAGTGGTCGATCCGAGCCGGTGGGGGCGACCTGAGACGTCGGCCGCGACGGCATGGCGAAGCCTCGTGGGCGGTGTGACAGATCAGGTTCATCTGAGGGTCGTCGATCGCCACCGCCAGGCTGATCCGGTCTGCGAGCGCCTGCGCGACCCGCTGCAGCTCATCCACGTCGCGCCACCACCCCCGCGGGCGTCAGCCGCGGGCCGGCATGTGCTTCTGGAACCAATCCACGACGCGGGTGCAGAAGTCGATCAGAGCCGGGAAGGCACGGACGCCGTGGCCTTCCTGCGGGTAGATCACGAGCTGGGACTCGACCCCGTGCGCGAGCAGCGCCTGGTGGAACTCCTGGGCCTGCGTCGGGGGCGTGCAGCGGTCCAGGGCGCCGGCGATGTTCAGGCACGGGGTGCGCACCTTGCCGGCATGGGTGACGGGGCTTCTGGAGTGGAACTTGTCGCCGGGGACTTCCGGGTTCCCGTCGAGGAACAGCGCGTCGAAGTAGGGGATGTTGCTAGTGAAGTGCTGGCTGTACCAGTCCGTCACAGGCGCGACCGGTACGGCGGCGGCCCAGCGCCGGTCCTGGGTGACCAGCCACGCGGACATGTAGCCGCCGTACGACCCGCCGATGACGCCGACCCTGGCCGGGTCCACGATCCCGCGCTCGACGAGGGCGTCGATCGCCGACGTGAAGTCGGCCGTGTCCTCGCCGCCCATGTCCCCGAACACCAGCCGGGCGAAGTCCTGCCCGCGGCCGGAGCTGCCCCGCGGATTGGGGTTGAGGACGGCGTACCCCTGGGCCACCAGCAGCGGGGTACAGGGGGAGGACATCGACCACTGGCTCCGGTAGGCCCACACGGGGCCACCGTGGATGTTCACCACGAGCGGGAAGGGCCCGTCCCCGGCAGGGACGCACAGGATCCCCTCGATTCGCAGCCCGTCGGGTGCGGACCAGGTGACCGTCTCGGCCTTGCCCGCGACCGACAGCAGGTACTCGGTGCCCGGGTGCCGGATCCCCGCGAGCTCGACCCGCTCCTCGCCCAGTACCACGACCCGTTGCGGCACCGAGTAGCCCTCCTCGACGAGCACCACGCGGCCGTCGGCGGACCAGGCCGCCTCCGGGTAGCGCGTGCCGCAGCTGGTGTCCGTGCTCGACCACAGCTCGGTGATCTTCCCGGCCACCGCGTCGTACACCGCGGCGACGGTTTCCAGGCCGCGGATCCCCACGATTCCCAGGCGATCCGCGTCGATCCACTGGGTCGAGGTGACGTCCACCCCACCGGTGTCGACCCGCTGCAAGGCGGCACCGGGAGCGCTCACCAGCAGGTCACCCGCGACGACCCCGCGGTCGCTGCACACCGCCTCGACCACCGCCAGCCGTCCTCCGGAAGGCGAGGCCGCGGGGCAGCCGAGCTGCACCTGCGAGCGGGCCAGTTCGGTGACCGCCCCGTCGAGGCCCAGTCGGGAGAGCACGGCCGTGTACCAGGCGCCCTCGTCCGGAGCGGGGCTGGTGACCGCGACGACCGCGTCGGGGCCGAGCCAGACCGCCTCCCAGATGTTGAGCCCCTCCGGCGACAGCCTGGTGGTCGTACCTGCCGCGACGTCGTGGATCCACAACGACCGCCACGACTCCTCCCTCACGCCGACTTCGACGCGCGGGTGCCAGTCCGGCAGCTGCTCCTTCGGCTTGTACGTCGTGCCGCTCCCCTGATCACTAGCCAGGTCGGCGCCGAGCCCCGCCACCCCGAGCAGCACCTTTGTGCCGTCCGGCGACCAGGAGCAGTACTCCACCGTCCCGGGCACGGCCGGGGTCGCCTCCGCCTCACCCAGCTGACCTGTGCGGAGCAGGTACAGCTGGAACCGGCCAGCCTCCGCGCGGTCCGACAGGAACGCCACCGTCGCCCCGTCCGGGGAGAAGCGCGGTTGCCGCGAGGAACCGGACGGCCCCGTCAGCGGCCGCAGGTCCGCACCGTCGACCAGGAAGCATGCCTGCCGCGGAAGGCCGGCCGGCTCGTCGTACACGAGGCCGGTCACGGCGATCCGCGACCCGTCGGCGGAGCAGGACGGCTCCAGCAGCCTGTGCGGCTGTCCCATCACCGGCTCGTGCAACCGGCGGAAGTACTCTTCGACCAGGTCCCAGGTGGCGCTGCCGCGCATGTCGCTTCCTCTCATGGGCGGGCCTTATGTGATGGGTCGGTCCATCTCTATGGACTCGGGACGGAAAACGGAGGGCGCGGGTTCTACGAGTGTCGAAGTCAGAACCAGTCCGGCAGATCCGCCCCCACCATGACCCGCAGGCCGCGGATCCGGACCGGCAGGCTAAGGACAATGCCCAGCTCCGCACCTGTGCCGCTAGAACATCTCCGGCAGCCAGGCGGGAGGGCCGGTGAAGATCCGGTCCAGCGCGTCGACCGCCTCCGGGGCGCTGATCGCGAGCCGCCCGGCGCGCAGCAGGTCACGGGCGCTCGCCCAGCCCGAGTAGAGAGCTGCCAGCTCACAGGATCCCAGCGTCACGATCGGCACATCGTCATCGGTGATTCCGGCTTCGACCGTCGCCTTGCCGGCGGACACCTTCAGCAGCCAGCGACCAGTGTTCTCCCGCAGATTCGGGTCGGTCAGGTCGAAGCAGACAGCCGCGTCGACCCATGTCGGGTACCCGCGGCCCGACAGCGCCGCGGCCACATCGACGATGCGCAGCATCCACGGGTAGCAGAACTCGACGCGCGCGACCAGGCCGCCCAGAAGGCTCAACCAGGGGTCCCGGGGCGGGCCCGACCACAGCAGGTCGCGTCCCAGGCCCTTGTGCCTCGCGAAGTGGGTCAACAGTGCGGCCGATGCCGTAGGGGTGGTCCAGACGACCTCACTCACCTCGACATCGAAGTAGTGGGGCAGGTCCTTACCAGCTGACTGCTTGCGGTACGCGACATAGCCGGTGACCCGACCGTCCTCCCACACCGCCCGGCGAAAGACGGAAGTCCAGTCGGCGTCCTTTGGGTGTCGCAAGTCCCACCAGTACGGCGACCGGGCCAACAGCCCTTGTTCCGTCTCAGCGAATCGGTTGTAGCAGTCGACGATCGCCGGCAGGTCGTCGTAGGTCCAGGTCTTGACCAGGGCCTCGGACCCCTTGGTGACCGGCAGCGCCTCGAGCGGCGCGCGGTAGGTGCGATGGTCGCCGGCGATCTCCCAGCCGGCCTTCCGGTACACCGCCGGCGCGCTGGGAAAAAGGGTCGAGACCGCTACCCCGTCGGCGTACATCTCTTTGAGCATGCCGTCCATGAGCAGACTGCCCGCGCCCGAACCGCGGTAGTCGGTGCCGACGGCCACACTGTGGACGCCGGTGGCCTTCAGTTCCCGGCCGCCGAAGTATTGGCCGAGGGGAGTGGCCACCGCTGTGGCGCACACGATGCCGTCGCGTTCGAGGACGTAACGCCCCTGGAGACGAAGATCGGCGTTGTCGCCGCGGGTGCCGGAGGCGACGGTGAAAGCCTCGTGGAGGAGGACGATCATGTCGGGCACGTCGTCGGGTACGGCGGCACGTATCACATCGGTCACAGGACACTCCGAATCGTCAGCCACGCTTCCAAGGGGCGTCTTTCGGGGGCGCGGTCGATGAGCGGTTCTCGCCCCACCCGCTCGCGGACCCGTCCACCAGGGCGAAGGGACCGACCGGCCATCTGAAGCCGTCGACGACGATCTGGTCGACCTGGTCTTTGGTGGCCAGCCCTTCGTCGACCACTCGCTGGGCCTCACGCACCATGGCCGTCAGCACACGGTTGCCGACGAATCCCCAGACGAACGGGTTCTCTTTGACCACGACAGGGTTCTTGCCGCACGCCGCCGCGACCTGAACGACCGCGTCGACCGTTTCCTGGCTGGTCTGCGGCGTCACGACGAGTTCTGCCAGCGGCATGACCGGCGCCGGCGATGACCAGTGCCACCCCATCACCTTCTCCGGGCGCGTTGTCGCCCCCGCCAGCGCACAGATCGGGTGACCCGAGGTGTTCGACGTCAGGATCGCCTCGGGTGGAGCCATCTCATCCAGACGTCTGAACATCCGCGTCTTGAGACCCAGGTCTTCCGGAATGCACTCGACAACCAGATCGGCCGAATCCAGCGCCTCAGCCAGATCGGTGCCGAAGGACAGCCGCTCCTGCGCGGCTCGCGCCCGCTCGGGGGAGATCTTGTTCCGCTCCACCGCCCGGTGCAGTCCGTAGCGACCGTCCATGACGAGCTCCCGCGCGACCTTGATCTGCTCTTCGGACAGGTCGTAGCAGTAAGTGCGGTAGCCGTGGGTGGCCGTCGCCTGGGCGATGCCGCTGCCCATGATCCCGGCGCCGATCACGGCGATGCGCATCTGGCTCATGCTCGCGTCCCACTTCCGCTTGCCCCTCCACGGGGATTGACCCGACAAGCCATAAGTTCCAACTTCCAGTCCATTGTTCGGTTGAAATACAGGGGACCTGGTCGGAATCAGACCAGTTCGTAGATCGTCGCGTTGGCCTGGCCGCCGCCTTCGCACATCGTCTGCAGGCCGTACCGCACGCCCTCCGCCCGCATGTGATGGATCAGCGTCGTCGCCAGCCGTGCCCCCGATCCGCCGAGCGGGTGGCCGAGCGCGATCGCGCCACCGTTGACGTTCAGCGCCTTCTCGTCCGCCCCGGTCTCTGCGAGCCACGCCAGCGGCAGGCACGCGAAGGCCTCGCTGCACTCGAAGGCGCCGATGTCGCCGATCGAGAGCCCAGCCTTCTTCAGCGCCTTCAGCGTCGCCGGGATCGGCGCGGTCAACATCGGCATCGGCGCGTCTCCCGCGAGCACCGCGGTGTGCACCCGGACCAGCGGCGTCAGCCCCAGCGCGGCCGCCGTCTCGGACGTCGTCACCAGCACCGCCGCCGCCCCGTCGGAGATCTGCGAAGAGTTACCCGCCGTGACCCGGCCAGCCGGCCGGAACGCCGGCTTGAGCCCCGCCAGTCCCTCCAGCGTGCCGCCTCGGCGTACGCCTTCGTCCGCCGACACCACGGTGCCGTCCGGCAACGTCACCGGCGCGATCTCGGCGTCGAACCGGCCGGTGTCCTGCGCCGCCGCCGCCTTCTCGTGCGACGCGAGCGAGTACTCGTCGAGCCGCTGACGCGACAGGCCCCACCGCTCCGCCATGATCTCGGCACCCTCACCCTGGTTCGGCATGGTGTCGCCGTACCGCGCGCGGTAGTCGGAACCCAGGGGGAACCCGCCGGCGAAGGACGAACCCATCGGTACCCGTGACATCGACTCCACGCCACCGGCCACCACCAGGTCATAGTGACCCGCGATGACCCCGGCGGCGGCGAAGTGGATCGCCTGCTGTGACGAGCCGCACTGCCGGTCGACCGTGACCCCGGGGACCGCCTCCGGCCAGCCCGCCGACAGGGCGGCGGTCCGCGCGATGTTGAACGCCTGATCACCGATCTGCCCGACGCAGCCCCAGATCACATCGTCAACATGTGCGGGATCCACGCCGGCGCGCGCAACCAGGGCCCGCAGGACGTGCGCCGAGAGATCCGCCGGGTGAACCCCCGACAAGACACCGTTGCGACGTCCCACCGGGGTCCGTACCGCTTCCACGATCACCGCGTCCCGCATGGCTCACCATCCGCCTGACTTCGTTGGGATTGACCATCTCGTAACGCCAGTACTATAACGCTATTACCACAATGACGCTACTGCACCGTGGGCGGAGGATCGATGGCGCCGCCCGATCGACCCGGAGGAATTGTGACGACAACGACCGCACTCGAAGGTGCCACTGCTGTGACGTACGGGCAGCGGTTGGCGATGCTGGCCGCGTCGGCTCCTGACAAGCCGGCGCTGATCGTGGCGCACCAGGCCGGTGGAGAGACCGTGATCGGCTTCGGTGAGCTCGAGCGGCGCAGCAACCAGGCCGCACGCAGGCTGGCGCGGGCAGGGGTCGGTCCGGACAGTGTTGTACTGGTCGCCCTTCCCAACGGGATCGCGCATGCGGTCGCGTCGTTCGCCACCTGGAAGCTCGGCGCGTGCGTACTGACGATGAACTCCACCCTGCCCGAACACGAGCGTCAGCTGACCTTGGCGGCGGCCAGGGAATCCGGACGGGAACTGTTCGTCGTCGGAGACACCCAGGCGTGGGCACTGCCGGGAATCAGCCGGACCGAGCTGATGAACGCCGAGCAGTACAGCGCCGACGCTCTGCCGGTCGTCGTGCCCCGCCCCGGTACGGCGCTGGCCACCGGTGGTTCCTCTGGACGGCCGAAGATCCTCGTCAACCCCACGCCCATGGTCGCCGTACCACTCGAACCCGGCGAGCGGGACATCTTCGGACGGGAACCGCACGGCACGGCCCTGGTGGCCAGCCCGATGTACCACGCGATGCCTTTCCTGCAGACCTACCAGAATCTGTTCCACGACTGCACGGTGGTGTTGCTGGAACGATTCGACGCGCGGCTGGCAATGGAGATGATCGAGCGCCATCGGATCACCTGGATGGTGATGGTGCCCACCCAGATGCAGCGCTTCCTTCGGGTACCCGATCTCGACTCCCGGGATTTCAGCAGCGTGAAAACCCTCTACCACGCAGGCGCGGTATGCCCCCAATGGGTCAAGCGGCGTTGGCTGGAACTCCTGGGACCCGACCGTGTAGTGGAGGCGTTCGGCTCATCGGAAAGTGCCGGCGGCACGTTCATCTGGGGTCAGGACTGGCTCGCGCACCCCGGCAGCGTCGGCAGAGGCGGCGAACTGACGGAAGTGCGCATCCTTGACGACGAAGGTGCTCCGGTGGCTCCCGGCGAGATCGGCAACATCTACCTCCGCTGGCTTCGCCCGCCGGCCGGCTTCACACAGAACCCCGATGACAACTACACCTACTGGGGAGCAGAGCCGGCCACGGCCACAAGCGACGGCGCGGTATGCGTCGGCGACCTCGGCTGGCTCGACGAAGACGGATACCTGTTCATCGCGGACCGCCGCGTGGATTTGATCATCACCGGCGGCCAGAACGTCTACCCCGCCGAAGTCGAGGTGGCGCTCAGCGAACATCCCGGAGTCCTCGACGTCGTCGTCATCGGCCTGCCCGACGAAGCATGGGGCCGGCGCGTGCACGCCATCGTCGTCGCCGACCCCGAGCGGCCACCGAGCGAAGAACAACTCCGCCGGCA
The DNA here is from genome assembly GCA_001570385.1 of Microtetraspora glauca. GTDB lineage: Bacteria > Actinomycetota > Actinomycetes > Streptosporangiales > Streptosporangiaceae > Microtetraspora > Microtetraspora glauca. The sequence goes on from BBYL01000030.1 coordinate 98,723, forward strand.
CTGCAGGGACCGCGTGGCCCACTACAAAACCCCCAAGACGTTCGAGTACGTCGACGTCCTGCCCCGCGACGACCTCGGCAAGATCCGGCGCAGGCAACTCGCCGGCGAACGCCTGACCAATGGCTCCTGATCACCCTTGCGGAGGAGTCGCTGCTTGCCTGCTCGGGCTCGCCGGTCTGAGGCCGTCGGCCCACGAAATCGCGGCCGTCTCTCGTGGCTACCCGGAGGCCCGGGCGGCGGCAGACGTCCTGTTCACCATCGCGACGGACGCGGACGAGATCTCCGGATCGGTGTTCCGAGCCGACCCGTTCAGTACCGCCGATGAGTAGAGGGACGGATGCGTCGCCGCGCACGCTCACTGAGCTCGCCGAGGGCGTTCAGGCTGGTGACATCACCAGCCTGAACCTCGTCCGGGAGGCGTTCGAACGAGCAGATCGGGTGGACGCGGATCTTCACGCGCTCAAGTCCAGGCTGACCGAACACGCGGAACGCGCGGCGGCCGACGTCGATGAACGGCAGGCCGCCGGCCTCGACATCGGCCTGCTCGGCGGTGTCCCCGTGGCCGTCAAGGACATCTTCAAGCTCGCCGACGCGCACACGACAGCCGGGAGCGAGATTCTCGACTGGCCTCCGGACGGGACCGATGCCGTGGTCGTCGAGCGGCTGCGGAACGCGGGGGCGATCATGCTCGCCACGACGACGACGATGGAGTTCGCCGTCGGCCCGCCTGACGAGGAGCGGGCGCCGGTGCCGCGCAATCCCTGGAACCTGGAGCGATACACGGGAGGCTCCAGCTCCGGGTCGGCCTCCGCCATCGCCGCGGGGATCGTGCCGGCGGCACTCGGTACCGACACGGCGGGAAGCATTCGAGCTCCCGCCGCCTATTGCGCGGTCACCGGGCTGAAACCCACGTATGGACTCGTGCCGAAGTCCGGCTGTGTGCCGCTCGCGCACAGCCTGGACACGGTCGGACCCATGGCGAGGTCCGCGCGTGACTGTGCGCTGATGCTCGGGGTCATCGCCGGACACCACCCGTCTGATCCGACCTCCGTCCGCCGTCGCGTACCTGACTATGCGCGCCACCTCGATGGAGACCTGTCCGGCTTGACCGTGGGGGTGGATCGGCTCTTCCGCGTGGCAGGTGACCAAGAGGATCCGGCTCTGCCGGAGGTCCTGCGTGACGGCATCGAGGTGATGCGAGGCCGGGGCGCGCGCGTCGTCGACATCGAGCTCCCGTACTACGACGAGCTCGCCACCGCGCTCATCGTCGTCCTGCTGTGTGAGGCGTTCGCCTACCACCGGCCCGACCTCCAACGGCGGTGGCGGGACTACGGCGCCACCACGCGTCTTGTCCTCGCTTGTGGAACGCGATACACCGGCGCCGACTATGTGCAGGCGCAGCGGGTCCGCCTCTTCGGGCGAAAGGCCCTGGCCAGGTTGTTCGCCGAGGTGGACGTGGTGCTCACTCCGACCGCGGTCACAGGCGCGGTCTCGCTGCGGTACATCGCGGAGATGGACCCGACCCACGGCATCAGATCGGCTTACACGCCGTACTGGAGTGCCGTCGGCAATCCCGCCGCTTCGATGCCCGCGGGATTCGACGGTGATGGTCTGCCGCTGGGGCTGCAGATCGCCGGCCGGCCGTTCGGCGACGCCGTGGTGCTGAAGGTCGTCGACGCCTTCCAACGCGACACGGACTGGCATCTGCGCGTTCCCGAGGGGCGTTGACCGGCTCGATCAGCCGGTCTTCACGTGGATCGCGGTGAAAAGGGTCTCCATGACCCGGTCAGCATGACCGGATCATGGAGACCCTCTCTGCGTCTCCGCGCCGGAACGTCGGAATCGATCGTCCAGTGGCGAACGCGCGTCGTGGCGTCAGCCGTGGGACGCGACGAGTACACCTCGCTGGTACACGGCGCGAATCCGCTGGGTCAGGTCGGCGAATTGGAGGGGGTCTCCGTCCACCACCACCAGGTCCGCCTGCTTGCCCGGCTCGATGGTGCCGACTTCCGCGTCGAGCCCGAGAAGCCGCGCGGCCGTGCTCGTGCTCGCCTTCAGCACGTCTGCCGCGGGCATGCCGGCCGCGGCCATCAACTCCAACTCCTCAAGGTTCCTGCCATGCGGGAAGCCGACCCCGTCGGTGCCCATCGCGATCCGAACGCCGGCCTCGACCGCGAGTTTGAAGGAGCGCTGATGGTGGGCGATGACCTCGTGCACCTTCTGCCGCGAGGAGTCGGTGATCGCGACTCCGTTGCTGGTGGCCTCGATGACGCTGCGCGGCGCGAGCAGGGTCGGCACGAGATACGTGCCGTGCTTGAGCATCAGGTCGACCGCTTCCTCATCGAGGTAGATCCCGTGCTCGATGGACCGCACACCCGCTTCGACCGCGTTCTTGATGCCCTGTGTTCCCTGGGCATGTGCCATCACCGGAATTCCCGCCGCGCGCGCTTCGATCACCGCCACCTCGATCTCCTCCGGCAGCAGCTTGGAATGGCGGGGATCGTCCCCAGGGGACAGGACTCCCCCGGAGGTCGCGATCTTGATCTGGTCCGCACCCGCACGCGCCAGCTCGCGCACCCGTCGCCGCATCTCCTCGACGCCGTCCACCACGCTGCTGCCAACACCGGGTACCGTTCCGGTTCCGAGCGAGGCCATGCACTGGCCCGAGGGCATCCAGCCGTCGCTGTGCCCGCCTGTCTGGCTCAACATCTGGATCGCGATCAGCAGCCGCGGACCCGGAATTCGCCCATCGGCGACGGCCTGCTTCACGGCCGGATCGGCGCCACCCGCGTCCCGGGCGGTGGTGATGCCGATCGAAATCAGTTTGGCGAGATTGTCGGCGGCTATGTAGTGGCCGTACCCGTACGGCTGTTGCATGAGGGTCATCAGGTCGATCGTTTCCAGGGTCACATGCACATGGCAGTCGATGAACCCCGGAAGCAGTGTCCGGCCGGCCACGCTGACCTCGACGTCACCGTCCAGCCCCTGACCCACCTCGACGATCCGGCCATCCTGAACGGCGACATCGGCGGGACTCGGCGCGGCACCGGTCCCGTCGAAGACGTCGCCACCGGTGAAGACGGTACGGACGGATGTGCTCACGCGCTGTTCCTCTCGATGTGGGGGACCGTTTCGGTGACCTCGGCCTCCTTGCCGAGCACGTACCTGCTCATCCAGTCGAGCAGTGCGTCGTTCTGCGCTCGGCGGTGCCCGATCGGGCCGATGACGGAGCCACCGTGGCTGGAGCCGGGGAAGCGCAGCATCTCGGCCGGAACGCCGGCGATCCGCAGCGCGGTGTAGAACTGCTCGGTCTGCTCGGCCGGGCAGCGGTAGTCGTTCTCGTGCTGCAGGAACAACGTCGGCGTCGTGCAGTTCTTGGCGTAGGTGATCGGCGAACAGCGTGCGTAGGTTTCGAGCAGCTCGAACGGGGTGTCACCGAGTTCGGAGACGCCCATCCAGGCGCCGACGTCGCTCGTGCCGAAGAAGCTGATCCAGTTGAACAGCGGGTTCTCCGGGCAGGCCGCCTTGAACCGGTCCGTGTGCCCGATGACCCAGCCGGTCAGGTTGGCGCCACCGGAGATCCCGCACACGCCGAGCCTGTCCGCGTCGGCCAGGCCCAGCTCGATGGCGTGGTCCACACCCGCCATCAGGTCCGCGTAGTCGAGGTTGCCCCAGTCACCGTGGATCGCGGTGGCGAAGTCGTCCCCGTAACCGGTCGAGGCGCGGTGGTTCACCTGCAGCACGCCGAACCCGGCTCCGTTGAACATGAGCGAGTCGAACCCGAAGTTGTAACCCCAGGCCGCGTGCGGACCGCCATGGATCGCCAACACGGTGGGCGCCGGAAGCTGGGCGTCGGCCGGGCAGAGGAACCAGCCCTCCACTTCCGCGTCGTCCTTGCTGCGGAAAGACAGCCGATGAACGGTCGGCAGCGCGAGCTCGGACAGCAGCGCATGGTTGGTCCGGGTGAGCCGCCGCTCGTTCTGGCCGTCGGCGTCGGCGACGTACAGGTCGCCCGGCTCGGTGAAGCCGAAGGCGGCGAACACCACGTTGCCGCCGGCCGCTCCGACGGCGGTGCAGACCCGATCGCCGGTCACGATGACCTGGTGCCGCTCGGGACCGGAAAGCTGGATCCGTACGAGCGATACGGCGCCGCGGGCCTGCACTTGCAGCAGCGCCGCCGTACCGTCCTCGGTCGGCACGATGCCGCCGACGACGCCGGCGACGAAGCCGGCGGATGGGCTGTCGGTCTGCATCAGGCCGCCGAGGTGACCTGCGATGTCGGCGCCCCGCTTCTCACGCTGCCCGGTGGCCGGATCGACGATGTAGAGCGACGGGCGGACGCCCGGCTTGGTGTGCGCCTCATAACCGGTCAGGTAGACGACCTTGCCGTCGGCGGTCACGGTGTGCGTGAAGACGACGACCTCGTCATCCGTACCGGTGACATCGCTGACCTCACCGCCGAGGGTGACCCGGTGCAGGCGGGAGTCCGGCTTGGTGGAATCCGGGTTGTGCCCGGCGACGAAGACGATGGCCTGTCCGTCCGGGGTCCACTTCGGAGCGCTGCTCATCCATCCGTCCGAGGTGAGCCGCTGGGGTTCGGCGTCCGTGGTGAGGTCGAGAACGTAGATGTCCTGAAGCGCGTCATCGACCAGGCCGATCCCATCTTGCCGCCATACGGTGCGGGTCACGCGATACGGGGCGCTCGGGTCCCGAGACGTGCCGGCCGGCCCGGCGGTGAAAGCGATCTTGCTCCCGTCCGGGGAGAACACCGCACCGCTGCCCACCCCCTGGGAGAGGTTCGTGATCTGCCGGGCCTCGCCGCCGGCGACCGGCAGCAACCACAGCTGCGGCGTGCCGCCTCGGGTGGACATGAAAGCGATGTGTGTGCCGTCCGGCGAGAAGGCCGGGGCCGTGTTCACACAATCGCTGTGAGTGAGTCGTACCGATGTGCCGTTTGCCACGTCAAGCAAATGGAGGTCGACGTGTTCGGTATTGGTCTCCGTATCCACTCGGGTTAACGCATAGACGGAACGGCTGCCATCCGACGACAGGTCGGCGCCGCGTAGAAACCGCAGGCGAAACAGGTCTTCGGGGGTGACCTGACGCGTCATGGACCCTCCAGTAGTGGGCTATAATGAAGTTATAATAGTGTCGTTACGGAACTAATCAAGGGGTGCCGCCAAATGAGCGATGCGACTTCGACCCGATGGCCGGCAAGGTCCGCGGCCAAGGCCGCCACGCGCGCCGCCCTGATCGAGGCGGTACGCGAGATCGCGAAGGAACGCGGCTATCTGGCCACCTCCGTGGAGGCGGTGGCCGAGAGGGCCGGCGTCACGACGGGATCGATCTACTCGATCTTCGGCGGCAAGCGCCAACTGTTCGCCCAGGCATTCGACGAGATAAACCGGATCCCCCGGTTGACCGACGCGGCCCCCCTGGGCACGCCGATGATCCAGGCACTCGAGGCCTTCGGCCTGCACTGGGCCGACATGACGAACCAGCCGACCACGAAGACGGCCCTCGACCTGTCCATGGAGTTGCGGCTGACGGCACGCGGGGACAGCGCCATCGAGGCGGACTCGCAGCGTCGCTACGGCGCGCAGATGCAGGAGCTCGCCGACGAGCTGACCAGATACGCCGCGGCGGCCGGCGAGTCGTTGCCGATCCCGGCTATCGACCTGGCAAGGATGCTGGCCGCGACCCTCGGCGGCTTCGCGCTCGCCCGGGTGCAGACCGGCGAACCCCGGGGCGAGCTCTTCGGTTATGCCGCAGCCTGTCTATGGACCGGCCGGTTCGACGCGACCGGCGACAGCTGAGCAACCCCCAGCACCCCGATGCCGCCCGTCATCGGCCCAGCACACAGCCCGGCGTGCCGGACCGGTCAGAACGCGCCGGGTCCCGTCCCGCACCACTCGTGCATTCTTCATCCGGCGCTCACCACGCCGGCGGTCACGAGCGCGCCGATCTGGTCGTCGGTCAGTCCGAGCTCCTTGGCGATCTCGCGTGTGTGCTCCCCGGGGTAGGAAGGGGGTCCCGACACCGACAGGGGCGTGCGCGACAACCGCGGGGCGGGCGCCGGCTGCGCGATGCCGTCCAGCTCGACGTAGGTGCCGCGCGCGACGAGATGAGGGTGCCGCGCGCGCTCCTGCCAGTCGAGGACCGGCTGCACGCAGGCGTCGGTGCCACCGAGCAGGGAGGCCCACTCGTCCCGGGTGCGGGTGCGCCACAGTGCCGCCCACTCGTGTTTGTGGGCCGGCCACTCGGCCGGTGGCGGCTGGACGAAGCGGTCGTCGTCGCCCTCGCGGAAGCCGGTGATCCGCACCATCTCCGCGAAGAAGTGCGGCTCCAGTGGGCCTACGGCGACCCACTTGCCGTCGGCGCACTCGTAGACGTCGTAGTAGGGAGCGGCGGAGTCGAACGCGTTCGCTCCCCGGCGCGTCGGGTCCCATAGGCCCATCTCGGACAGCGCGGTGATCATCATCGTGAGGACGCTGACACCGTCGACCATCGCCGCGTCGACGACCTGGCCGACCCCGCTGGCTCGTGCCTCGATGAGCGCCGCGAGGGTGCCCATGACGAGGAAGAGTGAACCACCGGCGTAGTCGGCGACCAGGTTGAGAGGGGCCACCGGCGCCTCGTCGGCGCGCCCGATCCCCCACAGCGCTCCGGTGAGAGCCAGGTAGCCGATGTCATGGCCGGCCACCTGCGACAACGGGCCTTCCTGACCCCACCCGGTCATCCGCGAGTAGACCAGCCGGGGGTTGCGGGCGGCGCAGTCCTCGGGCCCGAGGCCCAGCCGCTCGGCCACACCGGGCCGGTACCCCTCGACGAGTACGTCCGCGCGTTCGATCAGGTCCAGGACGAGGCCGCGGCCGTCAGGGTTCTTGAGGTCCACCGCGATTGAACGCTTACCCCGGTTGACGACGTCCTTGCGGTAGCCCTGCTGGAACTGCGGGCCGCCGGGCACGATGCGGTCGACGCGGATGACGTCGGCGCCGAGGTCGGCCAGCAGCATGGTCGCGAACGGTCCGGGACCGATGCCGGCGAGTTCCACGACGACGGTTCCGGCGAGAGGTCCTGAGGTCGTCGGGCTCGGCTCACGCATCGGCGTCAACCGTGAAGATCGGCAGGGGTGGCGCGTCGGTGCGGTGGCGCCAGCCGATTCGTACCCGATCGCCGATTCGCGCGGTGTCTCCGGCAACGTTTGTCAGCATTCTTGGTCCTTCATCCAGTTCAACGATGGCTGCGATGTACGGCGGCTCCAGGCCGGGCCTCGCGGAGATCCTCACCGTCGTGCAGGAGTAGATGGTTCCCAATCCGCTCGCGGGTACGGACTCCAGCGAGGTCGACTCGCAACCGAGGCACAGCGGGCGCGGATAGTGTTGCCACCGGCCGCAGTCGGCGCATCGCTGCAGGACGAGGACTCCGTTGCGTGCCCCGTCCCAGAACGCCCGGGACAGCGGATCACCGTAGTAGAGATCAGTCACGACCGAGCACCACCGTCGAAGAAGTGGACAGGAACCCGCCGACACCGTGCGCCACGGCGATCTCGGCGTCGGCGACCTGGCGGTCGTTCGCCTCGCCGCGCAACTGACGCACCGCCTCCACGAGAAGAAGAACGCCGAGCGCGCCCGGGTGGTTGTACGACAGGCCGCCTCCGGAGGTCATCGCCGGAAGGTCACCGCCCGGTTCGAGCCGGCCGTTCTCGACGAATGGACCGCCCTCGCCTCGCTCGCAGAACCCGAGGTCCTCCAGCGCCTTGATGACGGTGATGGTGAACGAGTCGTACGGCTGGAGGACGTCGACGTCCGCGGGGACGATCCCGGCCATCCGGAACGCGGCCTCACCCGACTTCACGCCGGCGCTGACGGTGAGATCGGGCATCTGGTCGATGTGCCAGTGGGTATGGCTCTGCCCGACCCCGAGGACGCGCACCGCGGGCTTGGCGGCATCGCGCGCCCGCTCGGGTGTCGTGACAACGACGGCTCCTCCTCCGTCGGTCACCAGGCAGCAGTCCAGCGTGTGCAACGGGTCGGACAGCAGCGGTGATTCGAGCACGTCGGAGACGGTCAACGGCGTTCTGATCCACGCCTTCGGGTTCAGCGCCGCCCACTTGCGCGCCGCCACGGCGACCTGCGCGAGTTGCTCTGATGTGGTGCCGTACTGGGCCATGTGGCGGGCCGCGATGAGCGCATAGTGCCCAATGGGCGCGGGCAGCCCGTAGGGGTGCTCGAACTGCGCGGTGAGCGAGGCCGCGTCGGCTACGGGAGGGCGGCGGTTACGCCGGCTTCTCTGCCGCGACGCGTACGCGATCAGCGCGACCTCGCACTCTCCCGCCGCGACCGCCAGCATGGCGTGATGGACGAACGCCTCGAAGGCGGCTCCGCCCAGATCGCTGGAGTCGGCGACCCGCGGCTCGATTCCGAGATACTCGCCGACTTGGACCGTGCCCTCCTCGCCCATGTAGTTGACGAACAGGCCGTCCACGTCCGCGATGGTCATTCCGGCCTCTCCGAGCGCCTCTTTGGCGGCCAGCGCGACCATCGATAGCTCGGTCTGGTCGAGCACCTTGCCGAGCGGCGTTTCGGCGACGCCCGCGATATAGGCCGGGCGTGCTTTGAGCCCTGTCATTGTGTCCCTTCGTGTTTCCATGGGTGCGGCGTGCCCGGATTCCCCGTCTTCCTGGCGTCGGCCGGTCTGGGCTCACCCGGGTACCGGGGTGTCCTGCGCCGCGATCGTTCGGGTCGCCTGGGACGCGTAGTGACACGCGGCATCGCTCGCGGACGTTGCGATCGTTCCGGGGTCGTGCTCGATGCAGTCTGTCCGCTCCGGATTCGTCTGCGGCCCGACCGGACAGCGGGGATGGAAGCGGCATCCGGCGGGCGGGTGCCGTGGGTCCGGGGGCTCGGACTGAATCGGAAGTCGCAACGGCGCGCCGACTTTGAGGCGAGGCACGGAGTCGACGAGCGCGCGTGTGTAGGGGTGGCGCGACTGTACGAGGACTTCCTCCGAGTCGCCCGCCTCCACGATTCTGCCGAGATACATGACGGCGACCTGGTCACTGATGTGCCGGGTCACCGCGAGGTTGTGTGAAATGAACACGATCGAGAGCGCCAGCTCCTTCTGCAGATCACCGAGGAGGCGGAGGATGCCGGCCTGGACTCCGACGTCGAGTGCGGACGTGATCTCGTCCGCGATCAGAACGCTCGGCCTGGCGGCGAGGGCGCGCGCGATGGACGCGCGCTGGAGCTGCCCACCCGACAGTTCGTGCGGGTAGCGCCGGGCCACGCCGGTGTCGAGAGCTACGAGTTCGAGCAGCTCGGCCGGGGTGCGCGCCGTCCCGCTCGCCGATTCCCTTACCGGCGAGGCGAGCACTTCGGCGATGGAGGCGCCGATGGTGGATCGCGGGTTGAAGGCCGACGACGGATCCTGGGTGATGAACTGGACGTGACGGCGAACCCGGGCTTCCGCTGGGCGTGACCAGCTACTGAACTCGGCGTCGGCGACGACCAGGCGCTGAAAGCTGCCGTGGGTGAGCCCGACGAGCGCGCGGGCGACCGTCGACTTGCCGCTTCCGGACTCGCCGACGAGTCCGAGGGTGCCACCGGATGGGACCGCGAGGCTGACTCCGTCGACCGCGCGGACGGCGCGCGCTCCCCGGCCGTACTGAACGCGCAGGTCGGTTACTTCCAGTGCTGTCATACCAACTGCTCCTTGTTGGCCATATTCCAGCAGGCGACCTCGCCGGCCGCGCCCTGCATGAGCGGCGGAATCTCGTCCGCGCAGCGCTCGGAGGCGATGGGGCAGCGGGCCAGGTAGCTGCACCCGCCCGGCCTGTTCCGGCCGTCGGCCGACTGTGCGACGCCACCGGGTTCGGCCGGCGCCTCGCTTTCCGCGGAGTGGTCGAGCGTGATGACCGACGCGAGCAGCGCCCGGGTGTAGGGGTGTTGCGGCCGGTGTACGACGTCGGCTGTGTCGCCGTACTCGACGATGGCTCCGGCGTACATTACGGCGACCTTGGCACACATCTGGGCGATCACCGACATGTCGTGGCTGATGAGCAGGACCGAGGCTCCGCTTCGAACGTTGACGTCGCGAAGCACACTGAGTACCTGCGCCTGTACGGTGACGTCGAGCGCTGTGGTGGGTTCGTCGGCGACGATCAGCGCCGGTTCGGTCATCAGGCCCATCGCGATCATGACTCTCTGCCGCTGACCGCCGGACAGTTGATTGGCGAAGTCGCGAAGCCGACTCGCGGGCGCCGGTATACGGACGTCTGTGAGCCGCTCGACCGCGCGTTCGACGGCTTCGCGGCGGCCGACGCCGCCGGCGCGAACCGCCTCGGTCATCTGCGTGCCGAGCCGCATGGCCGGGTTCAACGACGTCGCCGGGTCCTGGAAGACCATGGCGAGTCGCTGCCCGATCCGCCGCGACCTGAGACCCGCGGGAGTCCCGGCATGTCCGAGGAAGCGGCAACGCTCCGTGGTGACCCGCGCGTTGGCGGGCGCCAGGCCGGCGATGGCCAGGGCGGTCATGCTCTTCCCGGATCCGGATTCGCCGACCAGGCCGAGCACCTCTCCCTTGCGTATCCGCAGGTCGATGCCGCGTACGGGCACCACTTCGCCGGCGGGGGTGTCGAACGCGACGCGGAGGCCCCGGACGTCGAGCACCAGGTCGTCGGGCGTTGGGTCATCGGGTGTCGGTTCGGCGGCTGCCTGCGCGTTCTGTGCGTCGTCGCCTGCCGTGCGGCGTCGCGCCCCGGTGAGTCTGGGGTTGGCGGCCCGGGCCGACGCCTCGCCGACGAGAGCCAGGCCGATACCGGTAACGACGATCATGGCTGCCGGACCCAGGGCCGCAGCCGGCTGCACGTACAGCAGCGTGAAGCCGTTGACGAGCAGGACTCCCCAGTCGTAGCTGGGCGGTTGGACGCCGATGCCCAGAAAGGAGAGCGCGGACACGGCGACGAGCGCTGAGCCGATGGCGTAGAAGAACGTCAACAACAGCGGTTCAGCGATGTTCGCGAGAAGATAGCGGGAGAGGAGGGTTCGAGTCGGCACACCGAGGGTTCGCGCGATCCGGAAGTATTCCTTGCGCGATTCGGCAAGCGCCAGATTGCTCGACAGCCGCGCGAGCGGCGGTGCGAAGGCGATGCCGATTGCCACGATTGTGCTCGTCGTGCCGCCTCCGAACATCGCGACGAAGACGATCGCGAGAAGAATCACCGGGAAACTCAACGAAACGTCGACCGCGGCCAGACACACGCGTCGAAGCTGGGCGGGCAGAACGGCGATCACGATTCCGACGACATAGCCGAGGATCGCTCCCACCACCGCCGCGCCGACGGCCAGGAGCAGCGACAGACGTGTAGCGACCATGGTGCGCGCGAAGACGTCACGGCCCAACCCGTCGGTCCCGAACAGATGATCTCGGGACACTCCGAGATTGAGGTTGGTCACATTCTCTGCCTGCGCCGCGTCGTGCCACAGAAGCGGCCCGACGACGGCAAGGGCGATGATCAGGAGGAGGGTCAGCGCCCCGATCGCTCCGCTGGGTGTCCGGACAAGGGCGTGCAGGTATTTGTTGCGCATCAGTTCTCCCGCAACGCGCCGGGGTCGACGATCGCGAGCAGGACGTCGACGAGGGTGTTCACGATCACGACAGTGGCACCGAGGAGCAGCACCCCCGCCTGCACGACCGGGTAGTCACGGTTCACGACCGCGCTGGTCAGCGCGGATCCCATGCCCGGCCAGTTGAAGACCTGCTCGACGACGACCGTGCCCCCCACGAGCGAGGCGAAGGAGACGCCGGCGAGGGTCACGCCACCGTAGGCGGCGTTCGGCATCACGTGCCGGACGTAGATCCGCCAACTGGTCAGCCGCTTCGCTCGTGCGGTTCGGACATAGTTCTGCGAGAGGACGTCGAGGGCCTCGGCGCGCACTACTCGCGACAGGAACCCGATGCCTGGGATGGCCACCGCCAACGTGGGTAACGTCAAGCTCGACAGACCGTTGTCCCCCGCGACCGGAAACCATTTGAGGTAGAGACCGAAGACCACCGCGAACAGTGCGGCCAGCACGAAGTCGGGGACAGCGCTGAGCGCACCCATGCTGGTGCCGTACGTGGCGTCCAGTCTGGGCCGTCGCCCGTCGCGGGTGAGAACAGCCATGAGGGTGCCGACCCCGAAGCCCACGATGAGCAGCACCATCGTGGCCGCCGCCGCGAGCTCCACTGTCTTTGGGAAGCGCTCGGCGATCAGTTCCCGTACCGGCACTCCCTGGCTGAACGACTCGCCGAAGTCCAGGTGCAGGGCGTTCCTGCAGTACGACCACAACTGCTCGAACTGCGACCTGTCCAGCCCGAGGCGATGCCGGGTGAGCTCAACGGCTTCCGGCGTGGCCTGCAGGCCCAGGATCCGCCGAGCCGGGTCGCCGGGCATCAGCCGAACCATCAAGAAAGTGCCGACGAGCAGCAGCGCGCAAACGACAACGAGCCGTGCGACGCGGGAGAGCAGGAAAACCAGCCACGGGTGACGCGCCTTGATGTCGCTCCACCCCGCCCGACTCGACAGTTGCTGAGTCGGGCGGGAGACGACGGCTGCCTCTTCAGCCACGGGCCGCTCCAAACGATGTCCGTTGCCCAGTTGCCTTCATCTCCGGTCAGCCCTTGGTACGGCGGATCGCGAGAGTGCTCGGCAGGCCGTTGATCTGCAGAGTGACTTTCGGGGACGTGTAGATGGACGTGACCGGCACCTGCCATGGCAGCAGGTCGTAATTGCGGAGCAGCTTCGTCTGGACGGTTGCCCAGAGCTTGTCCGCCTCGGCCCCGACCGAGGCCGCCGCCTTGTCGGCCAGCGCGGACAGTTCGGCGTCGCCGTTGCGAATGAAGTTCGTGCCGGCCGGCGGGAGCGCGCCGACGTAGAACGACATCACGCCAGTCGGCGCCTCGATGGAGTTGTCGATCGGAAAGATCGTGATGTCGTAGTTTCCGCTCGACAGGTCGGCGAGCCACCCGTTGTCGTCGGTGACGGAGAGCTTGACGTCAACGCCGATGTTCTTGAGCTGCGAGGCGAGATATTCGTTCGCGTTCCCCCACCCGGCACCGATGACGCGCACCTGCAGGACCTTGCCATCCTTGGTCCAATGCCCGCCCGACTCGGTCCATCCGGCTGCCGACAGCGTGGCCTTCGCCGCGTCCGGCGAGAACTGGGGCACGAGCTCCTTGGTGCTTGCGTCGTACCCCGGCATGTTCGGCGGCAGGACGCTCGTCCCCAGCTCGACGTCGGAAGCCGTGGCACCGAGGTAGGCGAGAAGCAGGGCCCTCCGGTCGATCGCCTGGAACAGTGCGTGTCGCACCTCCGGGTCCGCTGTCACGTGACCGGCCGCCTCGTTACCGACCACGGACCACTGTCCCTGGGTGGCGACGACGGTCTTGGCGATGGACTTGTTGCTCTGGACGCGCTGTGCGTCGACGCCGCCGAGCCCGGAGACGTCGATGGTGCCGGCGAGCAGCTCGTTCGCCGCGGTGGCATCACTGTTGATGACCTTCAGGACGATGGTCTCCGGCACGCCTGGCGCTCCCGACGTCATGCCGCTGGGTCCCCAGGTGTAGTCGTCCCGCAACTTGAGTGTGTAGGAGAGTCCCGGCTTGCTGTCCGCGAGCTCATAGGGACCTGAGCCCTCCGCGCCCGATGCCAGCTTCGCTCTGTCCTTGAGCCCGGCTGGGCACACCAGTGGCACCATCTTGAGACCGGCGAGCAGCGCGCCGAACGGCTCGGCCGCGGTGATGGTCAGGGTGGAGCCGGCGTCGTCTGCGGTGAAGGTCAAAGGTGCCTTCCCCAGCCAGCGCGTCGCGTAGGGGGAGCCGGTCTTAGGGTCCGTGTAGGCCTTGAGAGACGCGGCGATATCGGTCGGAGTGAATGCGGAGCCGTCTCGGCATTTGACGTCGGACCGCAGTTGGAACTTGATCGACGAGGGAGTGACCTCCCAGGACTTGGCGACCACGCCGATGTAGGCCTTGGTCTTCGGGTTGTACTGCACCAGCGTGTCGTACGTCGCGTAGGTGATCGGGGTGGTCGTGCCGGTCACGGTCTTGAATGGATCGAGCGAATCGGGTGCGCCTGCCATTCGGTAGGTGACGGTGCCGCCGGGCGCCGCGAGCTCGGATCCACCGCCCTTCGTTGCGTTGCTTGTCGACTCGCCCGAACAGGCCGCGCCGGCCAGAGTGACGACAGCGGCCGCAGCAGCCAGTCGAAGCGGGGATTTCACCGACATAGACATGCCTCTCATGCGATCTCCCCAGGAAGTGAACCTTAACGATCGTTAGAAGTCAATGGACCTCGAATAGCAGGTGAACGCGATCTACCAGGTGAGTTGTTGACTCTTGACCGAGCTGTGCTAGGTGCGCCATCATGCACCGTCTTAACGATCGTTAAGCAACGCCGCTAGAACAACGAAGGGTGGATTCCGCGATGACACGTCTCAAGGGGCGAACCGCGATCGTGACCGGCGCAGGGCGGGGTCTCGGCCGCGCGCACGCGTTAGAACTCGCCGGACAGGGGGCGAACGTTGTCGTGAACGACCTCGGCGGAGACGTACACGGCGCCGGAGCGGATCCGACACCGGCACAGGAGGTCGCCCAGCGGATTCGAGACCTCGGCGGACAAGCCGTGGCCAGTGGCCATGACATATCGGACTGGTCTCAAGCGGCCGATCTGATTCAGATGGCCGTCGAGTCCTTCGGTGACCTCGACATTCTGGTCAACAATGCCGGGATCATCCGCGACCGGTCACTCGCCAATATGACCGAAGCCGACTGGGACGACGTGATCCGCGTTCACCTCAAAGGACACGCCGCACCGACCCGACACGCGGTGGCCTACTGGCGGCAACGGGCCAAGGCCGGGAACCCGGCCGACGCCTCCGTCGTCATGACGAGCTCCGTGGCCGGGCTCGCCGGCAGTTTCGGGCAGGCCAACTACGCCACCGCGAAATTGGGTGTGCTCGCGCTCTCACGAGTTGTCGCCCTGGAAGCCCAGCAGTACGGCGTTCGATCGAATGTCGTTTCCCCGGGCGGACGGACACGGATCACGGAGCCGGACGCGATGCGGACCGCACCTGATGACGCCGCTTCAGGCTTCGATCAGATGGACCCGGCGAATGTCTCCCCGCTCGTCGCCTGGCTCGCCGATCATCGGTGCCGGGCGAACGGCCAGGTTTTCCACATCACAGGCGAACATCTGATCATCTCCTCGCTGCCCACGATCGTCCACGAACTGTGGAGCCGCGGCCGTTGGACGCTGGAGAAGTTGGACGATGAACTGCCCTCACGGTTGGTCGCGCCACTGGACCTGGACGCGTGGCTTCCATCGTCGTGAGGCGGCAGGGCATACGCTGACGGAGTCAGCCTTTGGCGCTCGCCACCATCGCGAGCGCCAGGTCGCCGTACATCCGCGCGACCGAATCCTTCGTCAGGGGGCCATCGGGCTGAACCCACATCACATTGTCGGCCATCCCGAGGATGGCGAACGATACCGCCGTCGGATCGACGATCCGGAACACGCCTTTGGCCATCCCGGACGTGATGATTTGTTTGAGATCCGTCACGTGCTGGTGCATCAGGGACCGGACCTCGCGTCGCTGCGGCGGGGGAAGCGACTCGACCAGAACTCCCATGCTGACCGCGGAGTTTCCGCGAAGCTCGCGAACATAAGGCTGAGCGAGCACGCATTGAACGTGGGTTTCGACGAACTTCGGCAACTGTCTCTCGGGCGGTTCGGCGAGAGTGGCCTGCTGGCAGCGGGCGATCTGGTCCACCATGGGCATACGTAAGCACTCGAACAGCAGATCGGCCTTCGACCCGAAGTGATAATAGAGCGCCGGCCCCGAGACGCCGAGCTCGGCGCATATCGCGTCGACGCTGGTCCCGGCGAACCCGTTGAGCCGGAACATCACCCCGGCTCGTTCCACCAGTTGCGCGCGCAGATCGCTCGAGATCACCCGCGGATCCGACCCACCGACTGCGCGCCTGCCCATTCCGATCCCTTTCGATCTCGATACGCACCCTACCGAGGTCGAGCATACGTCGCGTCAACCCTGCGAGGTCGCGCCGCCACTGCTGCGGTGATCGACGAACCTGGACCGCGCCGGTGCACCACCTGGCACTGACCCCTCCCAGCATGCGTCGTCCCGGGTGTCCTGGTGCTCGCCGCCGACATTGCGCCTGCCGATAATGTCATCCGCCCAGGTCATGGCCTTGGGCCATGGCGTTGCCTGACGTGCGTGATCTCCGGCCATCAGGGAGAGGACGCGAGTGCGGCATGATATTCGGCCGTGCTCTTTCGCCTGGCCTGCCTCGCTGTCACAAACGCGTTCGCCGCGCTGCGGCTGTTGCCGTTGGGAGATCGTGACAAGGATGTCGAGATTCTCGCCCTGCGTCACCAGGTCAGCGTACCCAGGTGCGACCCATCCGGCTGCGCGCCGACTGCCGAGAGCGAGCTGGTCAGGCCGGGCGGCGACACCGCTGGACGACCAGGGTGACCCCGGCGACCAGGAGCGACACCGCCGGTCCGATCAGCAGGGCTGTGGGCCCGCCGCTCGGGACGAGCCGCCCGCCGAGATAGCCGAGCCCGATGGTGCACGTGACGAAGATGATCTCGGAGAGGCAGGCGGCGAGCAGGAACCTGCGGAACGGCAGGTCGACGATCCCTGCGGTGATCGCGCCCATCCCCCTTCCTCCTGGGACGAAGCGGACGCCGATCACGGACGGAACGCCGTACTGCTGGATGCGGTCCGTCATCCACGCCAGCGTCGAGCGGCGCCTCGGGCTGCGCGACAGCCATATGGTGGCACGTCCGCTCCACTTCCTGCCCACACCGTAGACGGCCAGGTCGCCTAGGACCGTCCCGGCCAGGGTGATCGTGGCCAGCAGCGGGAGATTGAGGCTGCCCGTGGCGGCGAGCGCGCCCGCGCCTGCCAGCAGAGCGGAGTTCGGGATCATCGGGGGAACGGTGACGAGAAGGAGGAGCGCGTAGAGGTGAAGTGCGCTTTCCATGCCGCCCAGGCTCCCAATCCCGCTCGTGCGGCGGCAATGGCCGCGAGCCAGGCCCAGGGGAATCTCCGAGATCACCCTTAGGGGTCCGCTCCACCCGTGCCGACCAAGGTGCTCTGTGTGAATCAGCGCTACCAGGTCGTGACGAGAGAGTTCACGCTGATCTGCGCCGTGTACGACGAAGAGGTCTGGATCTTGATCTTGCGGGCCAACACCTGAGGTCGCCTTCGGCGGCGACAGCGGAACCCCTGATCCCTGGGCCGTTGTCGGTGCCGCGTCGTACCGTAGGGGGATGCCGGTACGAAACGTGTCAGGGTATTGCCATCAGGTGGCGGGGCAGGAGGTTCCCTTGGCGGGGACCTTGCCGTTCACCATGTAGTCCTCGACGACACGGGTGATGCAGGGACCGCCGGCCGGGTAGGCGCCGTGCAGGTCGCCTCCGTAGGTGACCAGCACGCCGTTGGTGAGCTGCCTGGTCAGGCTCGCCGCCTCCTTGGTCGGTGCGGCCGTGTCCTTCTCCGAGCTGATCACCATGATCGGGGCCGGGCCGGTGTGCCTGACCGTGCGGCCTTCGGGGTCGACGGGCACCGGCCACTGCGCGCAGGAGGGGATCAGGAAGGCGGTCGTCGGGCTGAGCTGACCGAAGATCGGGGAGATGCGGGTCAGCTCGGCCTCGATCCGGGGCAGGTCCCGTACGGCGGGTCGTTCGCGGTCGCGGCAGTAGACCGCGCTGCCGTACGGGGCCGAGCCGAAGACCCCGAAGGAATTGTAGGTGCCGTTCTGGCGTCCGGTGATCGCGTCGGCCAGCTTCAACAAGGGATCGCCGTCTCCCTTGATCGCCTGGGCGAGTCTGGCTTCCAGCTCCTTCCAGTACGGCTCTCCGCTGCCTGCGACCTGCAGTGTGGCGATCGCCAGGCTGGCGCCGAGCCGGCGGTCGCCGACCATGAGCGGCTTGCGCTTGAGCCGCTCGACCAGTCCCTCGATGGCGCTGTTGACCTCCTTGGTGTCCTTGCCAAGGCCGCAGCCCTTCTTGACGCACCAGGTCAGGAACCGCTCGTAGGCGAGCTGGGAGGTGCCGCCCGAGCCGCGTGGGTCGAAGCTCACCAGGTCGTAATGTTCGCGCAGGGCCGCGTACTTCTGGTGGCTCGCCGCCAGGTTGATGACGCCGTTGCCGCCGCCGCCGAAGTTCATCACCAGCAAGCCGATCTGGTGCCGGTGGCCTTCGCTCTGATCACCGCGACGTCGACGGTCCCGGCGGCCGGGTTGCCGTAGTCGAGCGGCACGGTCAGCTTGCCGCACTCCAGGCCCGCAGTGGACACGGGCAATCCGGTACACGCCCCCCAAGAGATCGCGGGTGCCGTGGCGGCCGTACCGGTGGTCGTGTCTGCGACGGCGCCGGTGGCCGGCAGGATTCCCAGCGCGGCCACCATCGGCAGCACCAAAGACCTGGGAGATCGGAGGATCGACATGATCGCCTTCCGGGTTGAGGAATCTCTCCGCCGACCCTTCCAGCGGTGCTCCCGCGGCTCCTCCCCAATCGGGATGAAACCACTCGCTGGGTGGCCCTCCTCGCGACCGACGTCAAGATCCTGCGAATCGCCGGGAATCAAGCACCAAAGTCGATATGAGGGTGTTACCAAAGTTCGACAGCTGCTCTGGCACCTCGCCGTACCCGGTGACCTGTGGTCGCCGCCTGGCGGCCGGAGGAGCCCCCGGTCCAGCTCCCGTCTCGGCGTCGCCCTCGTCGGCGAGGGCGACCACGACGCGAAGCTCTTCAACGACGTCCGCGACGTGTGCCACCGTCCGAGTGCTCTTCCACGGACTGGATCCCAAGGCGTGCCCGGCAACCAAATAGCCACACCCTGTGGCCTACCAGGGCAGGACAGCACCGAGCAGGCGAATTCCAACTTCATGATCCATACCCCGAGCGCTGTTCGCGCACGCCGCCGCGGCCCCGGCCGCCATCGCCGCGCGGCTGCGCAGCCACCCTGTCCACTTCACCGTCGCGACCGGCTCGCGTACCTATCAGGCGACACTCGACGAGGCCGCGCTCGCATCGGTCGTCTACGCGCGCGGCGAGCGGTCTCTGTCGGCGGCGCTGCCCTCCGCGCTCGCGAACGCCGCGGCCGGGGACCTCGACCCGCTGAAACGCCTCGCCTCGCTCGTGATGCTCGACGTCGCCGGGCTGACGCAGAATCCCGCCTTCAACGCGCCCACCTTCGCGGCCGTCATGTGCCACGACTACCCGCGCGCGTTCCGCTACCAGGACCCGCCGCCGGTGCCCGGCCGCGCCGCGGTCTCGGCGGCGCAGCTCCCGCCGGCGCGCGCGGCCGCGACGCCCACGGTACGCCGCGCGCTCGGGCTCGTCGGCGCGACCGCCGAGGACCTCGCGCAACAGAACGGAGTGGTCCACGCATGGGGCGCTGCCAACGGCCTGCGCGGCGGACGTTACGCCGCCGACACGGCGACACCCGGCGCGATCACGCTGACGGCGGTCCGCGTGGTGCGCGACGCGAGTGTCTCCGGGACGCTGGCGCCCGGCGCCGGTCAGCAGCTCACCGGCACGCTGCTGCTCTCCGGGCCCGGCGTGGCGCCGGGCCGGCTGCAGGTACGGATCGCACTGGGGACCGGGGCCGGCCACGCCACCGGCACACTCAGCGGACACGCGGTCGACCTTGACTTCCAGCTCGAAGGCGGGCGATGAGCGTCGGCAGCCGCCCGTTCAGCTCAGCGATCTGCTCCCGACCGCGGCCTTAGTGGGGACACTGTCCCACCCGGCCCAGGCGACCTGAGGCGGCTCGTGCACCACCGGCCCGAACGGTCCCGCGTGCCATTCGCCTGTGCTCTTCCACGCGCTCCACCCCCGCGCCCTTCGGGGCGCCGTCCGCCGTGCTCTGAGCCGTGCGGCGAGCCTGCCCGCCCGATCGTCGCGCGATCAACCGGATTTTCCGCCGGCTCCGCGTGTGCGAGGGGCCGCTGCCGGATGCCCGGAAAGCTCGCCCGCGGCCGTTGACACAAGATCATCGGAGTAATCCGACCACCCCGTAACACCCGGCGGCAACACGCCGAACGTCTGCTGAGGGCGCCATCACTGGGATAAGAAGAACGGCGACGGCACCATTACGCGGGTCGAGTGGGGCGGGGACCTGGGGAGCGGGACGCGGTACACACTCATTTACGAAAACCGGGCCGGCACCACCACCACCTCGCCGGCGCCGTCCGGCGTGCTGACGCCCCGTCGCCCCGGCGGGGTCGTCCCGGATGGATACGACAACCCCGGCGGCATCGGCCCCGGTGGCATCTTCGACTACTACATTCCTCCGCCTGCGCCCACTGATTCCTCGGGGGGCGGCGGCAGCCACGACTCCGCCTGCGACGGGGTCTACGTCCCCTGTCCGCCGAGGTCCACCTTCGCCAACCTGGCCTGACCGTCCCGAGATCCCCGGGGCCCGTGCCCCGGGGATCTCGCGTATGCCTCTGAACCACCGACGGGAAAGACATTGGCCTGGCCGAGCTGAACCCGGTACGTCCCCGGCGATTGGTGTTCGGCGCAGCAGTCCCACTCGCCGCCTTCCAGCAGAGCTGAGTCCGAGGCGCGGTGCGAGGCCCCCTCCTTGAGGAGGAGGTCGCGTGCCCGCGGTGCCGATTTCTCGTCCGCGCGACCGAGGCCGCGACCCGGCGACCATTCGTAGCGTCGCTGCCATGAAAGAAGCGGTGAGCGCATGATCGAAGCGCGCGGACTCACGAAGGTCTACCGAGACACGACGGCCGTGGACGGGCTCGACTTCCGGGTCGAACCCGGGCACGTCACCGGCTTTCTGGGCCCCAACGGCGCAGGCAAGTCGACCACGATGCGGATGATCCTCGGCCTCGACCGACCCACGTCGGGGTCGGTGAAGGTCAACGGCCGGGAGTACCAGGGCCTGGTCTGGCCGCTGCACCAGGTGGGCGCGTTGCTCGACGCGCGGGCGGTGCACCCGGGCCGGTCGGCGTACAACCATCTGCGCAGCCTCGCCGCGGCGAACGGCATCGCCCGTATCCGCGTTGACGAGGTGTTGGAGACGGTCGGACTGACCGGAGTGGCGCGGAAGCGGGTGGGCGGCTTCTCGCTGGGCATGTCGCAGCGGCTGGGGATCGCCGGGGCGTTGCTGGGGGACCCGGGCGTACTGCTGTTCGACGAGCCGGTCAACGGGCTCGACCCGGACGGCATCCTGTGGATCAGGACGCTGATGCGCTCGCTCGCCGCCGAGGGCCGGACGGTGCTCGTCAGCAGCCACCTCATGAGCGAGATGGCGCTCACCGCCGACCGGTTGCTGATCATCGGTGAGGGTCGGCTGCTGGCCGACTCCGCAATGAACGAACTGATCGCGCGGCACTCCGCCGGTCGCGTCGAGGTACGCGCGGCCGACCCGCTCCGCCTCGCCGACGATCTGCGCGCCCGTGGCGGCCGGGTCGAGGCCGGAGCGGACGGCATGCTGCTGGTCATGGGCCTCGGTTCGGTGCGGATCGGCGAAGCGGCCGCGGCCGGCGGCCACGTCCTGCACCAACTGCGGGATGTCACCGCGTCGTTGGAAGAGGCGTACTTCCGGCTCACCGAGGACAGCGTCACCTACCGGGCACCGGTACCGGCATGAGCGCCTCTCCGACGTTCACGGGTTCCGCGCCGCGTGGGACGCGGGTCCGCGCGACCTTGCGCAGCGAATGGATCAAACTGTGGTCCGTGCGCTCCGTTCCGGTCTCCCTGGTGGCAACTGCCGTCGCGATGCTGCTCGGTGCCTGGCTCCTCGGTGCAGGCTACCAATCGGAGTGGCACGAGATGGCCGCCTCGGAGCGTACGTCGTTCGACCCTACCTACGCGTGCCTGCAGAGCGCCAATTTGGCGCAGTTGCTCATCGGCGCGCTCGGAGTGTTGACCGTGACGGGCGACTACGAGACCGGCCTGATCCGCGCGACGTTCACCGCGACGCCGCAGCGCGGGCAAGTGCTGGCCCTCCGTGCGGCGCTCTTCGCAACGGTCGTGCTACTCCTCGGGGCCACGGTGTCGCTCGCGGCGTTCGCGGTCGGGCAGAGCCAGTTCACCGAGCCCGTGCCGCACGCGACGCTCGGCCAGACCGGAGTCCTGCGCGCGGTGCTCGGCGTCGGCCTGTACCTGATGCTGATCGCCGTATTCGGCATGGGTCTTGGGGTGTTGACGCGTTCGACCACGCTGGCGTTGACCGCGCTCTTCGGGATCCTGCTCATCGTGCCGTCGGTCCTGACCATGCTGCCGGGACGCGGTGCCGAGGGCATTTTGCCGTACCTGCCTGCCGTGGCCGGCTCCCAGGTGCTGCACGTGGTACGCAGCGGCAACAGCCTCGGCCCATGGCAGGGCACGGCGTTGCTGGCGCTGTACGTGGCGACGACGGGGGCGGCCGCGCTGGTGATGCTCCGCAGGAGGGATGTCTGATGTGCGCAGTCATCGAGCGCCGAACGGCCGCCAGGTCGGCACGGCTACGGGCCGCGGTCGTCGCCGAATGGATCAAGGTGCGTTCGCTGCGCTCGCTTCCGACGGCCCTGCTCGCGGCGGCAGTCTTCAGCATCGGGCTCGCGGTGCTCGTCTGCGCGAGTTTCCACGCGCGCTGGGACGCACTGCCCGCCGAACGCCACCGGGCGTTCGATCCGATCGACACCAATCTCGGGTTTCTGCAGATCACTCCGGTGTTCTTCGCATCCCTTGGCGCGTTGGTGATCACGAGCGAGTACGGCTGCGGCCTGATCCGCGGCACGTTCGCCGCGACCCCACAGCGCGGACTGGTCATCGCCGCCAAAGCGCTGCTCGTCGGCGTCATCGGGTGGATCGCCGCGACCGCGATCACGTGTGCGGCGTTCCTCCTCGGCCAAGGGCGCCTGGCCGGGGCGGCGCCGCACGTCGGCCTCGGCAGCCCGGGTGCGGCGCGGGCGGTGCTCGGTGGCGGGCTCTACCTGACCCTGGCCGCCCTGCTGGGCATGTTCGTCGGCGTCCTGGCGCGCAACACCGCCGTCGCCGTCTCCGGGGTCTTCGCGATTCTCCTCGTCCTTCCGACCATGGTCGATAACCTTCCGCACAAGTTCCTGTGGCGGCTCACCGTGCCGTACCTGCCGTCCAACCTCGGCCTGTCGGTATGGCACCACGGCCACCTGCCGCCTGATCTGGCACGACCTGGCGTCGGTGTCCTGGGGCTCGTGGCATGGGTCGTCGCGATCGCGGCCCTCGGCACGGTACGTGTGCGCAAGCGCGATGCGTGAAGGGGCGTCCATGCTGAGCACTGTCAGACACCGCGGACCCCGTGGTGCGGCCACCGACGCGGCGCTCGCGGCGGCAGTCCTGGGCTGTGTCTCCGTCAGCACCACCGACAGGATCCCGCACTGGCTGCCGCACTATGTCCCCCTTCTGGGCGGGCTGGCGCAGGCTGTACTCGTCCTGCTGTGGCGGCGGCGCGCGCCGGGCGCCGTCCTCGGAGGCTGCACGATACTCGGGGCCTTCATGATCGCCACCGGCATTCCTGTGCTGCCTGCCGTTACCGGCACGGCAGTTGCCGCGTACGCGACCGCCGTCTACGGGTCGGCCACGCCCGGGATCGCCGGAGCGGGCGCGGTGGGGGCCGCAGTCGTTCTCGTCGGGACCACGGCACTGCCCGGATCGCAGAGAGGCCCGACCGGTGACGGCTGGATGGGATCGGTTGCCATGGCGCTGATCGTCGCGGTCGCCGGGGTGGCGGGGTACGCGGTGCGTACCCGCCGCGCATACGTCGCGGAACTCGAGGAACGCGCGGCCCGCTTGGAGCGCGAGGAAGGCGAACGCGCCGCGCGCGCCGTGGCCGACGAACGGCTGCGCATCGCCCGCGAACTGCACGACGTCATCGGGCATTCGATCAGTCTGATCGCCGTGCAGTCGGAGGCGGCCGGTCGATCGATTCGCACCAACCCCGTAGCCGTGCCGGGGTTCCTCACCACCATCTCGGCCAGCAGCCGCGAGGCGCTCGCCGAGATGCGGCGCGTCTTGGCGGTGTTGCGGCCGGACGGCGACGACGGCGACCTCGAACCCCAGCCCGGCCTCGACGCGTTGCCCGAACTGGTGGCACGCGTCCAAGCCGCGGGTCTTCCGGTGCGCCTCGACCTCGAACCGCGCGCGCTGCCCTCGGGCGTGGGACTCGCCGTGTACCGCATCGTCCAAGAAGCCCTCACCAACACGCTCAAACACGCCGGACCCGCGACCGCCCACGTCACCGTCGCCCGCACGGACAGCGCGGTCATCGTCACCGTCCTCGACGACGGCCGTGGCCCCGACGGACCCGCCCCGGCCGCCGCACACGGCCTCGTCGGCATGCGCGAACGGGCCGCGATGTACGACGGAACCCTGCACGCCGGACCGGGCCCGCACGGGGGCTTCGAGATCCGCGCCGTGCTGTCCACGCCCGAAGAGGGGACGCCATGACCATCAAGGTCCTCATCGCCGACGACCAGGCCCTCGTGCGCGCCGGGCTGCGCGCGGTCCTCGACTCCGAACCAGGCATGGACGTCATCGGCGAGGCCGCCGACGGAGCCGATGCGGTCGAGGCAACCCGGCGGCTGCGCCCCGACGTTGTGCTCATGGACGTACGCATGCCCAGGCTGGACGGTGTATCCGCCACCCGCGCGCTGCTCGGCACACAGACCCCGGTGCCGTGGCGCATCGTGATCCTGACGACGTTTCACCTCGACGACTACGTGGTCCAGGCCCTGCGCGCGGGCGCGTCGGGGTTTCTGCTCAAGGACTCGACGGCAGATCAACTCGTCGAGGCCGTAAGGGTAATCGCCGCCGGAGAGGCCATGCTGGCCCCATCCGTCACTCGCCGCCTCTTGGAACGCATGGCCGTCGAACCTGCGCCCACACCCACGGACGGCAGGGACCTGCGCGAACTGCTGTCCGCACGCGAGACGGACGTGCTCTTGTTGGTCGCCCGCGGCCTGTCGAACGCCGAGATCGCGGCATCACTGCACCTGGCGGAAACCACGGTGAAGAGCCACGTGCAGAGCGTGCTGCTCAAACTCGGCGTGCGCGACCGGCTCCAGGCCGCGGTCGCAGCGTACGAATCGGGGCTCGTACAGCCGCGTCCCCGGCCGCCGCGGGCGCACCCGGGGAGCCGCTGACCTCGAAACCCCGCCGGGCCCGCCGCATGGTGACGAAGAGGTCCTAACAAAATGATCTCCGTCCGTGTCCGCGCGGGGGATTCGTAGTGTTGAGTGATCCGGCCGGGCTCAGAGACGAGCTCCAGGCGTTGATGCCGCTCACGCTGCCCTACACCGACGCCCTGACCGCCCACGGGTTCCGCCGGGGGCGTCAGGGTGACACCGATTGCCCTCGTCGATCCGCCGGCTCCGTAGTGTGCTGGCCCGGCAGCCTTGGCCTCCGTCGGCGCTGTGACCAGGTGGGGGCTCGATGGATCACGACTGCCAATCCGGGCCCCGGTCGAGGCCCGGACTCGTGAGCGTGCGGGTTCGCTCAGCCGTCAATGCGGTGGGTGGTCCAGAACGATGACAGGTCGACCGAGGTGGCGGCCTGGGCGGCGGCCTTGAACTCGGCGGTGGTCGAGATCCCGTACCAGTGGGCGCCGGCGTAGTTCCTCAGCAGGTTCTCCATCGCCGTGGTGCCGATCGTGCGCCGCAGGTCGTGCAGCGCGCACTTGCCGTAGGTGTAGACGACGGTTCCGTACCGGCTCGAGTGGGCGTCCCAGTAGGCCATCGAGTTGCTGATCTTCTCGGCCGACGACTGCCAGGTGACGTTGTTCCAGCAGTTGGTGCCCGAGATGCCGTTGTAGAGATCGGTGGCGTAGTCGGTGAACGACTCGTCCAGCCACGGGCTGGTGTACTCGTCGTCACCGACGATGCCGTACCACCACTGGTGGGCCAGTTCGTGG
>BBYL01000031.1 GCA_001570385.1 Microtetraspora glauca
CTGGAGACCTGCCGGGCCCTGCGGCCCCTCCTTGCCCCAGGAGACCTTCGTCTCGGTCGGGCGGCACGTCGTGGTGACGCCGACGAGACGCATGTATCGGGTCTTCTTGTTGACGCAGGCGTACAAGGCGCTCTCATCAGCCGACGAAGCGGTGGCGACGCCGCCGATCGTGAAGACGGATACGGCCAGCGCACCGATGGTCACGAGGCTGACGCTGCGTCCACCTCGCAATTTGATAGCCACGAGTTCCTCTTTCTGAGGCGCCTCATGTTGGCGCCTCTGTGGTTGTGATTCGCACAGCACTCTGCTGCGCCCCTGATCGAGAAGCAGTCCGAGAAGCACATTGGAGCCCTGTCTCAGTCAAGATCGAAGTCCGTCCGTAAGGCCTATCTCGATCTCGAACTGCTGACGGACCGCTGCTGGACCCGCGGACAGGGGGGCCGGCAGTCGTACCGGGCGACACGGCGACCCGTGGTGGTGACTTCACGCATTTCTCGACCCGCGTCGTCCCCCTGCGGTCGGGCCCGCACCCAGCCCGGGGAGAGGGCGTCACACGATCCGCGGAGACGCCGCGAGCCGGATCCCGATGTGGCTGTGGGTGCCCAGCAGCCACGCCGCGCTCACGTAGACCGACACCGTGGAGCCGCCGACGATCTGGGCCACCATCGACACGGGGAACCACATCCCCGCGAGCAGCGGCAGCCAGCGCAGCGCCCCCTGGTAGCGCCGGGTCACCGCGACCGCGACGCCCAGGACGAGCATGCCGATCTGGCTGAGCGGCCAGCTGGCGTCGAGGATCAGCAGCGCGGGCGGGAAGTCGTCGTAGGTGGCGTACCCGAAGGACAACGCGTTCACGAGGAACGCGACGGGCAGCAGCACGAGCAGGCCGGCCGGGATCACCCGGCCCCAGCGGTCGCCCGTCCCCCGGGTCCGCAGCACCACCTCGACCAGGGCGAAGACTCCCACGACGAACAGCATGCCGGTGACGCTGTCGAGCGTCTGGATGCCCTCCTGGATCTTGTCTCCGACGATGACGGTGCCGGCGGCCCAGGCGGCCGCGCCCACGGCGAGCAGCACCCCGGCGAGGCGAACCCGCCCCGGGGAGATCGCGGGCGCCGCCGCCGAGGGGCGGCTGGAGCTGTCCTCCGGGTTGACGTTGCTGGGCTGGATGTGCACGGCCATGGTCGTCCTCCTCGATCGCTGGGGTTCCCACCGTCCCCGCGACCTGTCCCGGGCGGCCAGTGAGCAGTGCCACGCGCCGCGTCCCGGCCGGCCCGCCCCGGTCAGGGACCCGTGTCCCGGATCGACGGGGACACCGCTCCCGTGACGGCGCGGCGGGCCGCGTGGCACGCTGAGTGTCGTGTCCGGCCTTCCCCGCGCGCTTCCCCCGGCGATCCACCACGAGATCTCCCGAGCGCCCCGCCGTACCGCGTCGGCCGCGATCGTGGTCGCGGCGCTGTCCGTCGTCGCCGCCGCGCTCGCCACATGGGCCGACATGGCGGCCGGTCCCGGACCGCGACCCGAGCCGTTCGACTGGGCCGTCTGGTCCTCCACGGTCCCCGGCGTGGCCCTCGCGGCCGCCGGCGGCGTGCTCGCCCTCCGGCTGCCCCGCCATCTCATGACCTGGCTCCTGATCGGCGGAGGCGCCGTGGCATGCGCCAACGGTCTCGCCGCCGCGTACGCGGTGTTGTCCCTGACCGGGCACGGAGGGACGCTGCCGCTGACCCCGGTGGCCGTGTACGCCGCGGCGCGGCTGGGGCCGCTGCTGAACCTGGTCCCGCCGCTCGTGCTGCTGTTCTTCCCCGACGGCCGCCTGCCGTCGCCGCGCTGGAGATGGGCCGCGTCGCTCTCCCTCGGCTCCATCGGTCTGGCGATCCTCGTCTTCCTCACGCTCCCCTGGCGGATCGAGTCCACGGCGAGGACGTGGCCGGGGATCGACCTCCCGCTCCCCCCGATCCCGGACGACATCTGGCGGGCGGCCATGGCCGTCGCGCCCGTCCTGCTCGTGCCGAGCCTCCTCGTACCGGTCGCGGCGTTCGCGTGGCGGTTCAGAGGGTCCTCGGGCGTGCGCCGCGCGCAGCTCCGCTGGATGCTGCTCGCCGCGCTGTTGAACGGGGTCCTCACCCTGATACCCATGCTGGTCAGGGGCCTGCCGCAGGATCTCGCGTTCGTCGTCTCCATGGTCGCGATCGCGGCGGCCGTCCTGGTGGCGGTCGGCCGGTACCGGCTGTACGACATCGACCCGGTGCTCAACTGGACCCTCCTGTACGGCGGTCTCGCGGTCGCGGTGGTGGTGATCGACGTCCCGGTCTTCGTGGGGCTCGGTGCGCTCATCGACGAGCCGGTCGCGGCCGTACTCGCGGCGGCCGTGGTGGCGGTCGTCTACGCGCCGCTGCGCACCCGCGCGCGCCGGTGGGTGAACCGCGTACTCGCCGGGGGGAGCGAGCCGTACGACGTGGTCTCCGTGCTCGCCCGGCGGCTGGAGGACTCCGTGGGCCCCGACGAGCTGCTGCTCGAGGTGGCCAGGGCGGTGTCGGCGTCGTTCCGCTCGCCGTACGTCCGGGTCGAGCTGGACCGGGCGGACGGCCAGACCGTCGTGGTCGAGCACGGGACGCCCCGCGACGGCATGCTCGTCCTGCCGTTCGCCTACCGGGAGGTCCCGATCGGGCGGCTCGCGCTGGCCCCGCGCAGGGGGGCGCCCCTGGCCGAGGCCGACCAGCGGCTCCTCGCCGACGTCGTACGGCAGGCCGCCGCGGCCGTACGGGCGACCGCGCTGACGGAGGAGCTGCAGCACAGCCGCGAGCGCCTGGTCACCGGTGTGGCCGAGGAACGCCGCAGGCTGCGCAGGGATCTCCACGACGGGCTGGGCCCGACGCTCGCCGCCGCGGCGCTGAAGGTCGAGGCCGCGCGCAACCTGGCCGTACGCGATGTCGGCGCGGCCCGGGACGCGCTGGACCAGGTGCGGCGGGACCTGGCGACGGTGATCGGAGACGTGCGGCGCCTCGTGCACGACCTGCGCCCACCGGCCCTCGACCAGTTCGGCCTGGCCGAGGCGCTGCGGCAGGAGGGGGCCAGGTTCCGCGCCGGAGGGCTCGCCGTACGGGTCGAGGCGCTGGGGGACATGGACGGGTTGCCCGCCGCGGCCGAGGTGGCGGCCTACCGGATCGTCTGCGAAGCTCTGGTCAACGTCGCCAGGCACGCGGGCGCCGTGACCTGCGAGGTGCGCCTGACCGCGAGCGGCGACGAACTGGAGGTCGAGGTGGTCGACGACGGGCGGGGGATCCGGCCGGGCGCCCTGGTGGGGGTGGGCCTGGTCGGCATGCGGGAGCGCGCCGAGGAACTCGGCGGCCGGTGCGCGGTCAGCACCCCGGAGGGGGGCGGGACCCGGGTTCACGCGGTGCTCCCGGCGCGGACGGGAGCGTCGCTGTGACGCCTCGGGTGCTGCTCGCCGACGACCACCCCGTGTACCGCGAGGGCCTGCGGATGATGCTGGCCTCCACCGGTGACGTCGACGTGGTCGGCACCGCCGCCGACGGGGACGAGGCGGTCGCCCTTGCCGTCGAGCTGCGCCCGCGTGTCGTCGTGATGGACCTGCGGATGCCCCGACTGGACGGCGTGCAGGCCACCGAGCGGATCGTGGCCGCGTGCCCGGAGACCGGCGTGCTCGTCCTCACGATGCACGAGGACGACGAGAGCGTCTTCGCCGCCATGCTGGCGGGAGCCCGCGGATACCTCCTGAAGGGCGCCGACCAGACGGAGATCATGCGCGCCATCACGGCGGTCGCGAGCGGAGAGGTGATCTTCGGTCCCGCGCTGGCCGGGCGGGTCACCCGCTACTTCGCCAGGCTCGCCTCCTCCCAGCCGTCCCGGGAGGAGGCGTTTCCCGAGCTCACGGTGCGTGAGCGGGAGGTGCTCGACCTCATCGCCGCCGGGCTGTCCAACGGGATGATCGCCGAGCGCCTGCATCTGTCGCCGAAGACGGTGCGCAACAACGTGTCGAACGTCTTCGCCAAGATGCGGGTCGCCGACCGGGCCCAGGCCATCGTCCAGGCCAGGAAGGCCGGGTACGGCCACTGACGTGCCGACCGCCGGATAGCCGAAATTTCGCGATATTTCGTTATTCGGTGTCGGGCCGTATCTCGACGTTTTGGCAAGAGACGGTAATCATCCCAGTTTTAAGGTCATCGCACGCGTGGTCGGTGCCCGGCCCCGGGGTACACAGGCTGACGTCGCCTATTCCGGAGAAGAACGTCTCCGTCGTGCCGATGACTGAAGGGCAGGTGTGCGACGAGATGATCCGCCGCCGCGTGGGAGAAACGCACGCCATTTCGGGGCGCAGGATATGGGCACCGGCATTGGCTGTGACGGCGGTCGCGATGTTCGGGGCCGTCGCGTGGCCGCACGAGGGGGCGAACGCGACGGCGATCCGTCCCGCCGCCTGGGTGACGACGATCGCCGGCGACCGTGGTCCCATCGTCGTGCGCACCGGCAACGGCAAGTGCAACAAGAACACTTCGGTCTCGATCAACAGCCCCACCATCCAGCGCGGAGTGCAGCAGGTGTCGAACACCGGCGAGAGCAACAACACACAGTCGGCCCTCTGCAGGAAGCGGGGCCGCGGCTGCAAGATCTTCCAGAGGATCAAGGCGTTCCACAGGCGATGAAGACGCTCATCGTCCGCCGGAGCGCACGGTAATGATGCGGTAATAACCGTCCTCCTCGTCATCTGCGCCCGGATCGGGGTACGCCCTTTTCGGTACGCTGGCGAAACGGTTCCGGCCCCGAAGACGGCCCGAACTCGTCCGGAATTCAGCAGAGGGCGACATCGATGATTTGTCAGCAGGCCGGCCGGACGCTCAGCGGAAAGAAGAGCCTTGCCGTTCTCTTTCTCGTCGGCGCTTCCGTTTCGACGGCATTCATCGCCGGCATCGCGCCGCTTCCCGCGTATGCGAAAGCGGAGCGTTCCCCGGCTGACCGGAGCTCCGGGCGCGATGGCGGCGGCGGGGACGAGAACAACACCGGAAACGGCAGCCGTAACAAGAACATCTCCGCGGTGAGGAGCCCGACGAAGAATCGCGGCTTCCAGCACACGTCGACCAGTGATATCGGCGGAGCCACCAGCGTCCAGAACGCCCTGTGCCGTGATGCCAAGGTGTGCACGATAACGCAGAACGTCACGGTGGTTCTCCCGGCCGAAGCCGGAAAGGGCGATCCGCGGCCGGCGGACACCGACGCCATGCGGCAGTCCGGCACGTCCGCGCCGGAACCGGACCCGACGTCCGACGGCGTGGGCGTGCCGGACACGTTCGACACGGCCCTGTTCTGGTACCGGGACGATCTGTCCGACCCGGTCCGTGCCTCGCTGGGACCGGGCTTCGGCGATCTGTGGTGAACTCGCCCCCGGGTCCAGGTCCGGGGCCGGGCGCTGACGCGTGACCGTCAGGTGGTGGCCAGCGCGACGGTCGGGGACAGGCGGGCGGCGCGCATCGCGGGATAGAGGCCGGCGACGGTGCCGACGAGGAGTGTGGCGCCGATCGCCCCGCCGATCGCCCATGGCGGCACGACCGGTGGCCAGTCCCGGGACAGCGCGTACCCGATCGTGGCCAGGGCGCCGAGCACCGACCCCGCGATGCCGCCCAGCGCCGACAGCAGCAGGGACTCCGCCAGGAACTGGACGCGTACCTGCCCTCTGGTGGCGCCGAGGGAGCGGCGCAGGCCGATCTCCTTGCGGCGTTCCAGCACCGAGATCACCATCGTGTTGGCCACGCCGACGCCGCCGACCAGCAGGGCGACGCCGCCGAGCCCGAGCAGCAGGTTGGTGAAGGCGCCCGCCGCGGCGGCGCGCGCGGCCAGGGCGTCGGACGGCCTGCTGACGTTGACCTCCTCCGGGTTCTCCGGGTTCACCGTACGGGGGAGCACGGCACGGACGGCTTCCACGGACTCCTCGGCCGATCGTTCGTAGATCGTCGTGGGGTGACCGTCGAAGCCCAGGTGTTTCTCGGCGGCGGGGAATCCGATGAGTGCCGACCGTTCGATCTCGGGGGCGAGCGGCATCGGGCCCAGGATCCCGATGACGGTGAACCATCGGTCGCCCATCCACACCTGGACGCCGGTCCTGGTGATGCCGAGCCGTTCGGCGGCCTTGGAACCGAGGACGACGGCGGGCCGCTGTTCGGTGGCGGCGTTCAACCAGGTTCCCTTGACGACGCGTCCTTCCAGTGTGGTGAGCAGGTCGACGGTCGCGGCCTGGACGGAGATGCCGCCGGTCACCGCTTCGGGGATTTGGTCGGTACGCCGTACGGTCGCCTCGACGGAGCCGGTGGCGGCGGCGGTGCGGACCGGGCCGACGCGCCTGACCATGGCGGCCGCGTCGACGGGCAGCTTGGCTTCCTCCCCGAAGAGGGTCTGGCCGGCCGAGACGGTGAGCATGTTGGTGCCGAGCCGGTCGAGTTGGCGGAGCAGTTCCTCCCGCGAGGACGAGGAGATGCCGATCACCGCGATCATCGTGGCGATGCCGATGGCGATCCCGAGCGCGGACAGGATCACCCGGGTGGGACGGGTGCGCAACCCGGCCGCGCCGACCCGCAGCACGTCGGAGGGGCTGAGCCGGGCGGGCGCCGGCCGGCGGGTCATTCGCGGGCTCCGATCGTGATCTCCGCGGGGGCCCGGCGACCGGAACCCTCGTCGGCGACGATCCGGCCGTCGCGGACCCGGACCTGGCGCGGGCACCATCCGGCGATCTCCATGTCGTGCGTGATGACCGCGATCGTCGTCCCGGCGGCGTGCAGGTCGCGCAGGACCCGCAGCACCTCTGCGCCGGCGGCCGAGTCCAGGTTGCCGGTGGGCTCGTCGGCGAGCAGCAGCGGCGGGTCGCCGGCGACCGCGCGGGCCACCGCCACCCGCTGCTGCTCGCCGCCCGACAGCTGCTCAGGGCGGTGCCCGAGCCGGTGGCCGAGGCGTACCCGTTCCAGGGCGGCGGCGGCCCGCTCGCGCCGGGCCCGCAGCGGGATCCCGGTGTAGAGGAGGCCGTCGGCCACGTTGTCCAGCGCGGTCATGCCGGGAGCCAGGTGGAAGCGCTGGAAGACGAACCCCAGGTGGTGCGCGCGCAGCGCGGACAGTTCGCGGTCGGACAGGTCGGCGACGTCGTGCCCGGCGATGCGTACGGTGCCGCTGGTGGGCCGGTCCAGGGTCCCGATCATGTGGAGCATGGTGGACTTGCCCGACCCGGAGGGGCCGACGATGGCCAGCAGCTCGCCACCCCCGACCGCCAGGTCCACCCCGCGCAACGCCTGCACGTTCCCGGCGTAGACCTTGGTCACGTCACGCAGTTCCACGACGTACGGCTCGGTCATGACGCGGGCACCCCCACCCGCATGCCCTCGGCCAGGCCGGTGCCGGTGATCTCCACCATGCCACCGCCGAACGCGCCGGTCTCGACCGCCACGAGGCGGGTGGCGCCGTTCTCGACGACCTCGACGCCGAAGCCGCCCTCGCGCAGCGCGAGCAGCGCCTCCACGGGTACGGCCAGCACGTTCTTGTGCCGCTCGCTCACCAGCTCTACCTCGACCGGCGCCTGGTCCAGCCTGGTCTTGGGGGTTTTGTCCAGGGTGATGTCGACGTCGACGGTCGTGGTCCCGTCGCCCTCCCCCTGGCCGGATCCACTGGACCTGGCCACCGTGCCGACCGAGGTGATCTTTCCGCTGATCTGCTCGCCGCCGGGCAGCTCCACGGTGACCTTGGCCCCCTTCCTGGCCAGCGTCTGGTCACCGGTGTCCAGATCGACGTGCACCAGCCGCCGCAGGCCGCTGACCGTGAGGACCGACCGGCCGGGGCCGGTCTTCGCGCCCACCTCGGCCTTGGCGTCGGTCACCCGGACCGCCGACGGCAGGAACACCACCTGCGCGGCGTCCACCCGGCCGGTCTCCGGCAGCCCGCGGTCGTCCTGCCACGCCTTGACGGCCAGGTACGTCGCGTAGCTGAAGTGGTCGTCCACCGTCAGGTCGTCCCCGTAGCCGAGGGCCTTGAGGTTGCGCTCCAGTTGCTCGACGTCCGGGCCGTCAGAGACGCCCTGCTGTAGCGGGCGGTAGAGCGGCAGCGTGCCGTACATGAGCACGACCGGTTTGCGGTCGACCCTGAGAAGCGGCCGTCCACGGCGGATCACCGCGCCCTCGGCGGCCACCCACGTCACCGTGCCGGACGCGTCCGTGCTGAGTTGGCGCTCGCCCGCGTAGGTGAGCGCGCCGTCGACGGTCTTGGTGTCCACCAGGTCCTGCCGGGTGATCGCCGCCGTGGCGGTCGTGGGAGGTGTGGCCGGCGCCGCCGCCTCCGTGCCGCCGCCGTCGAGCAGGGACACCACCGTCCAGGCGGCGGCGATCGCGAGGAGGCCGGCGGTGGCGGCGAGGAGCTTTCTCACGGCTTCTCCTTGAACTTCGGCGCGAACTCCTTGCACGCCTCCTCCGCCGCCTTGAGCTTCTGCTCTCCTCCCTCGGGGATCTTCATCTGGACCCGGCCGTCGGTCGGGTCGGGCATGTCGATGCCGTGCTCCCGCATGCACTGGGCGAGCTTCAGCATCCGGTCACGCATCTCCGGATCGTCCGCTCTCACCTTGTCGCCGACGGCCTTCTCCATGATGGGCTGGCACTCCTTCATCGCCGAGTCCGCCTTGCCCTTGTCCATGCCCTTGGGAATCTGGACGCGGATCCTGCCGTCCGTGCCCGGGTCGGGCATGTCGATGCCGTGCTCCCGCATGCACTGCGCGAACTTCAGCTGGGCATCGTGCGGGTCGAGCGAGGCAGAGGCGGACGCGGAGGGCTTGGCGGCGGACGTTCCGCCACCCGCCGAGGCGATGCCGTCCCCTTCCGAGGTGGTGCCGCAGGCGGCCAGGGCCAGCGCCAGCGGGGCGGTGACCGCGAGTAGCCGGATGTTCATGGTTCACTCCTTCGTGCCGCGGGGCCTTCGCCCGGGGCGCGGCCCAACTTCAGCGGGACCGGTGCTAAACGCGGATAAGCCCGGACAGGCGTTGGACGGGCGCGGATCTGGGGGTGGCTCGCCTTACCCGCGGCTAACACGTGGTCGGTCAGTCTCGGTGTGCCGCTTCAGGCGAGTCCCGGGAGGTGCGGATGCGCGTGCTCGTCGTCGAGGACGAGGAACAACTGGCCGACGCCGTCGCGCGTGGGCTGCGGCTGCACGCGCTCGCGGTGGACGTCGCGTACGACGGTCAGGAGGCGCTGGAACTGGCCGCGTACATCGACTACGACGTCATCGTCCTCGATCGTGACCTCCCGGAGGTGCACGGGGACGACGTCTGCCGGGAGCTGACGGCGGCGAGCGGGGCGAGCCGGATCCTCATGCTGACCGCGGCCGGGCAGGTACGCGACCGGGTGGACGGGCTGTCCATCGGCGCCGACGACTACCTGGTCAAGCCGTTCGTGTTCGCTGAGTTGGTGGCCCGGGTGCGGACGCTGGCCCGCCGCTCGCCCCGGGCGGCGCCGCCCGCGCTCGAACGGGCCGGCGTACGGCTCGACCCCGCACGCCGTACGGTCACCAGGGACGGGCGGGAGGTCACGCTGAACCGCAAGGAGTTCGACGTGCTGCTCGCGCTGCTACGCGCGGGCGGGAACCTGGTCTCCTCCCCCGAGCTGCGCAGGTCCGTCTGGGACGAGTACGCCGACACCGGGACGGGCGTGCTGCGCGTGACGCTGACCTCGCTGCGCAGGAAACTCGGCACGCCACCGCTGATCGAGAACGTGCCCGGCAAGGGGTACCGGTTGTGAGCGCGTCCGGCACCTCGCGGCCGCGACGCGTCCTCGCCGCGGCGTTCCCCTGGAACAGGCTGGGGCTGCGCATGCGGCTCACCCTGCTGTACGGCGGGCTGTTCTTCGTCGCGGGCTCGGCGCTGCTCTGGTCCACCTACCTGCTGACCGCCAGGGCGCTGGACCAGCAGTTCGTCATGCGGCTCGCGAAAGCGGACATCACTCCCGCGCTGCCCGATATGGTGCCGACGAAGATCAGCGGTCAGATCTTCACGAGCACGGTGAAGACGGAGGTGGAGCAGCGGGCGGCGGGCGTGCTGTCCGAGATGTTGCGGTCCTCGCTCCTCATCATGATCCTGATCGGGATCGTCGCGCTGGTGCTCGGCTATCTGGTGGCCGACCGAGCGCTGCGGCCCCTCGACCGCGTGACCGAGACCGCGAGGCGGCTCTCGGAGAGCACGCTGCACGAGCGGATCGCGCTGCGCGGCCCGCAGGACGAGGTCAAGCGGCTGGCGGACACCTTCGACGGGATGCTCGACCGGCTGCACCGGGTGTTCGACGCCCAGCGCCGGTTCATCGCGAACGCCTCGCACGAGCTGCGCACCCCGCTGGCGATCAACCGTACGGTCCTGGAGGTGTCGCTGGAGGAGCCCGCCGCCTCAGAGGACCTCAAGGCGCTGGCCCGCGCGCTGCTCGGCACGAACGCCCGGTACGAGCGGCTGATCGACGGCCTGTTGCTGCTCGCCCAGTCGGAGCAGGAACTCACCGTGCGCAAACCGGTCGATCTCCGCCATATCGCTCACACCGTGCTGGACGAGCTCGACCTCGCGCCGCGGAAGAGAGCGGTCACCGTGCATCAGGACCTGCGCCCGGCGGTCGTCCAGGGGGACCCGCTCTTCCTGGAACGCTGCCTGTTCAACCTGCTGGAGAACGCCGTCAAGTACAACGTCAGGGACGGCGAGGTCTGGCTCACGGTCCGCGACGATCGCGACCACCGTGGCGACCACCGTGGCGACCACCGTGGCGACGACGGTGACGGGGTGGTCGTCACGGTGGAGAACACCGGGCCCCAGGTGCCGCCGTACGACGTGGACGACCTGTTCGAGCCGTTCCGCCGGTTGCACGGGGAACGGATCCGCTCGGCGCGCGGCGCCGGGCTCGGCCTGTCCATCGTCCGCGCCATCGTGGACGCCCACGGCGGTACGGTCACCGCCCGGCCCCGCCCGGAAGGCGGCCTGATCGTCAGCGTCCGGCTGCCCCGGGGGACGGAGCCGGACCCTTCGCCATAGGCCGTGGCGGTGAGTCCGATGATCGGCCTCTTTGCGGGTAGGGGGGAGGAAAACCGGGTTCCGGATGAGCCGAGTTCCGGACGGTCGAGTTCGGGCCGGTCGAGGAGGTCACCCAAGGATGGAGCTGTCTGCCGCGAAGACGCTGGGCCTGCCGGACCGGGTGCGGGCCTGCCTGTTCGATCTGGACGGCGTCCTGACCCGTACGGCAGGGCTGCACGCCGCCGCGTGGAAGGAGATGTTCGACGCGTTCCTGCGCGCGCGGGCCGAGCGGACCGGCGAGCCCATGGTCCCCTTCGACCGGGTCGCCGACTACGACACCTACGTGGACGGCAAGACCAGGGCCGACGGCACCCGGGCGTTCCTGGCCTCGCGCGGCATCCACCTGCCCGACGGAACCCCCGACGACCCGCCGGACGCCGAGACCGTGAACGGCCTGGGCAACCGCAAGAACCAGCTGGTGCTGAGCCGGGTCAAGAAGGACGGCGTGGACGTGTATGAGGGATCGGTCCGCTACGTCCGCGCGGTGCGGGACGCCGGGCTGCACCGGGCGGTGGTGTCGTCGAGCGCCAACTGCCGCGAGATGCTCGCCGGGGCCGGGATCGAGGACCTCTTCGAGGAACGCGTCGACGGCCGCACCGTGATCCGCGACCACCTGGCGGGCAAACCGGCGCCGGACACGTACCTGGCGGCCGCGCGGGCGCTCGGAGTGGCGCCGGACGAGGCGGCCGTCTTCGAGGACGCGCTGGCGGGGGTCGAGGCCGGGCGGGCCGGGCGGTTCGCCTTCGTGGTCGGGGTGGACCGGGCCGGGCAGGCCGACGCGCTGCGCGAGCACGGCGCCGACGTGGTGGTGTCCGACCTCTCCGAGCTGATGGACCGATCATGATCAAGCATCCGGCGTTCGCCTGCGAGCCCTGGTGCCTGCGGGTGTCCGGGCTGGACCTGGACGTGCTCGCCCAGTCCGAGTCGCTGTTCGCGCTGTCCAACGGGCACATCGGCTGGCGCGGCAACCTCGACGAGGGGGAACCGCACGGCCTGCCCGGCAGCTATCTGTCCGGTGTCTACGAGCTGCGGCCGCTGCCGTACGCCGAGGCCGGCTACGGCTACCCCGAGTCGGGGCAGACGGTCATCAACGTCACGAACGGCAAGGTGATCCGGCTGCTCGTCAACGACGAGCCGTTCGACGTGCGTTACGGACGGCTGCGCGCGCACGAGCAGTCGCTGGACTTCCGGGCCGGTGTGCTGCGCCGTACCGCCGAATGGGAGTCTCCGGACGGGTGCACGGTGCGGGTGTCCTCGATCCGGCTGGTGTCGCTGGTCCAGCGGGCGATCGCGGCGGTCTGGTACGAGGTGGAGCCCGTGGACGAGGAGCTGCGGGTGGTGGTGCAGTCCGAGCTCGTCGCCAACGAGCAGCTTCCGCGCGTGGCGGGCGATCCGAGGGTCGCCACCGCGCTGGAGGCGCCGCTGGTCGCCTGCGAGAACGCGGCCTGGGACGCCCGCTCGGTGCTGGTGCACCGCACCCGTCAGAGCGGCCTGTGCGTCGCGGTGTCGATGGACCATGTCATCGACGGGCCGCCCGGCACCGGCGTCGTCGCGGAGAGCTCTCCCGACCTCGGCCGGGTGACGGTGACGGCCTCGATCTCGCCCGGGAATCCGTTGCGGCTGGTCAAGTTCGTCTCGTACGGCTGGTCGGGCGCGCGGTCGCGCCCCGCGGTCCGTGACCAGGCCGACGCCGCGCTCGCCGGCGCGCGCCAGACCGGCTGGGACGGGCTGGTCGCCGAGCAGCGGAGCTACCTGGACGACTTCTGGGCCCGTGCCGATGTCCGGGTGGAAGGGGACGCCGAGATCCAGCAGGCGGTGCGGTTCGGGCTGTTCCACATGCTCCAGGCCACCGCGCGCGGCGAAGGGAGGGGCATCCCGGCCAAGGGGCTGACCGGCAGCGGCTACGACGGGCACTGCTTCTGGGACAGCGAGGCGTTCGTGCTGCCGGTGCTCACCTATCTCCTCCCCGAGGCCGTCGCCCACATGCTGAGCTGGCGGCACAGCACCCTGCCGATGGCCGAGGCTCGCGCCCGGCAGCTCGGGATGAAAGGGGCCACCTTCCCCTGGCGGACCATCCACGGGGAGGAATGCTCCGGATACTGGCCCGCCGGGACCGCGGCCTTCCACGTCAACGCCGCCATCGCCGACGCCGTCAACCGCTATCTCGACATCACCCGGGACGAGGCGTTCGAGACCTCGGTCGGCCTGGAGCTCCTCGTCCAGACCGCACGGTTGTGGCGCTCCCTGGGACACCACGACGCCGACGGCGCCTTCCGCATCGCCGGGGTCACCGGCCCCGACGAGTACAGCGCCGTCGCCGACAACAACGTCTACACGAACCTGATGGCCCAGCGGAACCTGCTCGCGGCGGCCGAGTCGTGCAAGCGCCACCCCGAGGAAGCCAGGAAACTGCACGTCGACGAGGAGGAGGCGGCGGGCTGGCGGGACGCGGCCCAGGCGATGTACGTGCCCTATGACGAGACGCTCGGGATCCACCCGCAGGCCGACGACTTCACCAACCACCAGGTGTGGGACTTCGCCGCGACCAAGCCCGACCAGTACCCTCTGCTGCTGCACTTCCCGTACTTCGACCTGTACCGCAAGCAGGTCGTCAAGCAGGCCGATCTCGTCCTGGCCATGCACCGCAGGGGCGACGCGTTCACGCCCGAGCAGAAGGCCCGTAACTTCGCCTACTACGAGCGGATCACCGTACGGGACTCGTCGTTGTCGGCCTGCACCCAGGCGGTGATCGCGGCGGAGGTCGGCCACATGGACCTCGCCTACGACTATCTCGCCGAGGCGGCGCTGATGGACCTCGAGGACGTCGAGCACAACACCCGCGACGGGCTGCACATCGCGTCCCTGGTCGGGAGTTGGATCGCCCTGGTCGAAGGGCTCGCGGGCATGCGCCACCACGATGGCACCATGTGCTTCGCGCCCCGGCTTCCGTCGGGGCTCACCGAGCTCTCCTTCACCGTGTCCCTGCTGGGGCGGCGGCTGACGGTGAAGGTGAACCGGGACACCGCCACCTACACCCTGCTCGCCGGTGAACCGCTCACGATCGTCCATCACGGGCGGCCGGACACCGTCTCCACGGCCGCGCCGGTCAGTCACCGGATCCCTCCGATCTCCCCCGGAGAGCCGCCCACGCAGCCGCCCGGACGCGCCCCGGCCCACCGGCTGTCCATGCAGGACACCGGCTTCCGGCGGCCCACCCGGGCGTGATCCGTCCGCGCTCAGATGGTGGTCAGGATGGTCACCAGCTCGTCGAGCGATCCGATCACCGTGACGCCATCCGCGATCTCGCCGCCGGGCACGGCTCCGGTGACGGCCCTGTCGAGCCAGTAGGCGCGCAGGCCCGCGTCCCTGGCGCCGCACGCGTCGATGTCGTACTTGTCGCCGATGTACGCGACCTGCTGCGGCGGCAGGCCGAGGAGCGCGCACCCGGCCAGGAAGATGCCAGGATCCGGCTTGGGCGCTCCATGATCGTCGGAGCAGAGGATCGCGTCGCCGAAGTGGTCGAGCAGCCCGATCGCGCGCAGCTTGTCACGCTGGTGGGCCAGTGAGGAGTTGGAGATCACACCGAGCCGGTACCGCGTCGCGAGCGAGGCGAGCGCGGGGGCCGCGTCGGGGAAGGCGGCCCAGGCGGCGGTCCGGAACTTCGTGTATCCCTCGAACCAGGCCGATGCCGCCTGGTCGGAGATGCCGTCGGCCGGGAGTCGCCCGATGTGCGCGAGGAAGCGCCGGGTCCGGGCGAGCTGGTGTCCGGCGAACGTCAGCTCGCCGGCGAGGAACCGGGCATACTCCTCCTCCATGATCTCCCGCCAGATCGCCGCCGCGTCGGCGGGGGAGGGGAACAGCTCAAGCAGCCCCTCGGCCGCCAGGTGCTTGAGTATGCCGACCCGCTCCGAGGTGGAGTAGTCGAACAGCGTGTCGTCGATGTCGAAAAGCACCCCGCGGACCGTCATCCGTCCACCTTGTCAGATCCGGTCGCGGCTCCGGCCGACCGGGCCTGGGACCGGATCGGACGTCGGCTGTGGCCACGCGCTGGCCCGAGGAACCCGCGAGATGGGGCGATTGAGGGGGTTTGGCTTACTGTGATCAGCGTGCAGCGAGCCGACGACTCCGGCGATGGCGTGCCTTCCGTGCCTTCCGTGCCTTTCGTGCCGGCCGTGCCGCCGTCCAGCCCGTTCGAGGAGGCGCTCTGGGCGGCGTTCGAGGCGGGCCGTACGGCACTGTGCCTGAGCATGCTCAAGGACGCGGACTTCGTGCTGCCGATCAGCCGGGCCGCGGCCGAGGGCACAGAGCCGGCCGCCTGGCCGACGGCCACGGACACCGAGCGGACCTGGCTGGTGGCCTACACGTCGGCCGAGGCGATGGTGCTGGCCACAGGGGGCGTCACCGAGTACCACCGGATCGCCTCGATGGTGGAGCTGGCCGCCGGCTGGCCCGATCCCCGCTGGGGCCTGGCGATCAATCCCGGGTTGCCGGTGGGGTTCCTGCTGGAGTCGGGGACGGTGGCCAGGCTCGCCGTTCCGACGCTGGCACAGGATCTCGCGCTCGCGCCCGAGGCCGGCGTTCCCGTGATGCAGAAGCTGCTGCGCCCGGCCGAGCTCCCCGAACTGCTGTCCGGCGGGGAGCCGCGGATCTCCGGCTACTGCCACCACGCCCTTGACGTCTCGCACATCGCCACGCCCGCCGTACTCGCCGAGGCGCTCGGCCAGACCGACGCGTTCACCGCGAGTGGCGGGCTCACCCTGTTGCGCTGGCGCCCGGCCGGGCTCGGCCTGTACCGCACGCCGTACGGCGGGGTGAACGAGGAGGGGCGGGACGCGGTGGCTGGCTGGGTCGTGGAGGAGCCGCCGTTCGTCGGGCTCGGCCTGGCGCCCAACGTCGACCAGGTCATCCGCGAGTACAAGGTGTACGGCGTCGGGCTGACCCACGGCGCCGAGATCTGGGAGCTGACCGCGGAGGGGACCGAGCATCGACGCGCCTACTATCACGGTGACCTGCGGCGCTGGCTGCTGGTCGCGGTCCGGGAGGAAATGCCATGACCTGGCACTCCTACCGCGCGCGCTGGCGGGGCGCCGACTACCCGTGCAGCCCCGACTCGTCGGCCCTGGAGACGTGGGTACGGCTGCGCCGTGACGAGCCGGCCGAGGGTTTCGAGGAGGTCGAGCCCGGGTGCCACGTCCGTACCGTTCCGGCCGCGGAGTGCGAGTCCGTGCATTTCGTGACGACGGTCTGCCGGTGGCGTGACACCGAGTTCCACGTGCACGCCGAACGCGAGGGCGAACTGCTGCTGGAGTATCTCGGCGGCTCGGCGCCCGAAGCGGTGGCGCTCGGCCTGGAGCGGATCGAGCGTGGCGTCTACCGCGCGTGGGTCCCGCGCGCCGAGGTCGGCGAGCTCCGGGAACGCAAGGTCTCGCTGGACTTGTGAACTTTTGCTGAAGATCAACGATTTCAGCCGCAGTCTTGTCGAATGATGTTCACTTGTCGGAAACTAGCGAGAAACGTGTGTGATGCCACAGACATACATGTGACCTGGCTCTGGGGGTGCCATGGAGTCCGACGCCGAGACGCACGCCGCCGGTCTGCGGGCCTACACGGAGCAGCTGCGCACGACCTTCCTGCGACTCCAGGACGAGGGCGCCGAGCTGCACGCCAAGGCCAGGAACATCCAGGTGTCCGAGAAGTCCCGCGACGGCCTGGTGTCCGTCACGGTCGGCTCGCGCGGTGAGCTGATCCGCCTCGACATCGATCCCCGCATCTACCGGCGCCCGGACGCCCGCGGCCTGGCCGACGCGATCACCGAGACCGTCCATCGGGCGGCGGCCCGGGTACAGGAGCAGATCATCGAGGTCTTCGAGCCGCTGATCCCGGCCGACCAGATGAAGGCCCACCTCGACGGCGACCTCGAAACCGTGATGACCCAACTCGCCGACCAGATGGGCGGAAGGCTATGACCAACACCTACGACGGCCTCGCCATCAACAAGTCCGCGGTGGACAAGGGCCTGTCGCAGTGGAGCGCCATGGCCGGCGACCTGGACAAGGCGCTCCCGGGGCTCATCGCGAGGATCGTCGAGCTCCACGCCGCCGCGCCCTGGGGAGGCGGCAGCGAGGGCCACTCGTTCCGGGACTCCTACATCCAGGGCG
Source organism: Microtetraspora glauca (assembly GCA_001570385.1). Taxonomy (GTDB): domain Bacteria; phylum Actinomycetota; class Actinomycetes; order Streptosporangiales; family Streptosporangiaceae; genus Microtetraspora; species Microtetraspora glauca. Next base: position 17,239 of record BBYL01000031.1, read on the forward strand.
GCGGGCCCGGGGCCCTCATCGACAAGGGCAAGGCCGTCGTCAAAGAGATCGTGGACGTCGGCCCGAGGCTGCGCACGACGTTCGAGAACTCGCTCACCGTCGAGGAGGCGCACACGCAGGACCTGGCCCGGGGCACAGTGCGCGAGGTCTGACGCGCGATTGTCCGAGACGCCCTGAGCAGGGTGCGACGGGCGTGGATCAGGGTCGGAGCGGCGGAGCGGGAGCGGCATGGCCACGAACACGAACACGGGCCCCAGCACTGTCAACCAGAGCAGGGGGGCCACCAGGCAGGGCGCCGCGGTCCGCATCGACAGGGACGTCACGGCCGCCTGGGAGACCGACAAGCTGCCCGACTGGGTGGTCTACACGCTGATCCCGCTGCTGTCGGCCGGGCAGAAGTGGCCGGACGCCAGCGAGAGCAAGTTGTCGGAGCTGGCCCAGGCATGGGACGCGCTGGCCGTCGGGCTCACGCCGTACAGCGAGCCCGCGGGCAAGGCGGCCCGCACCGTCGTGTCCGGCTGGCAGGCCCCGGCGACGGCCGACTTCGTCACCCGGGCGCAGAACCTGTTCGGCAGGCAGGGCGGCCTGCCCGCGATCTCCCGGGGCGCGCTCGGCTACTCCGCGAAGGCCAGCAACTTCGCCGTCGAGACGCAGTACTCCAAGTTCTCCGTCAACGTGGCGTTCTGGGTCACCGCCATCGCCATCGCCATCGCGCTCTACGTCGCCTTCTTCACCGCCGGCTCGACCGCACCGCTCATCGGCCCGTACGCGTCGGCGGGCCGCGCGGCGATCAGCCGCATCCTCGCCCGGCTGGCCGCCATCGCGGGCCGGCAGGTCGGCACCACCGGCGCGGCCAAGATCGCCGCGCTCAGCGGGCCGACGGGCAAAGGCCTGATCGCCCGGCTGCTCCTTTCCCCGCTCGGCCGGGAGCTCATGGAGGAGATGGGCGAGGAGTTCTTCATCGACGCCGCCGCCCAGTACCTGCAGATGAGGGAGGGCACCCGTACGGAGTGGGACTGGGACAAGTCCAAGGCCGCGCTCATCGGCGCCGGCGCCGGTGCGGTGGCCGGCATGGGCGTCTCCGGCCCGATCTCCAAGTTCACCCGTGACGTACCGGGCTTCGGGGGGCGGGCGCTGAACACCGGCCTCAGCAACGTCGTCGCCTCACCGGCGGGCAGCTTCCTCGCCAACGGCCTGGTCTACGACCAGTGGGGCAATCCGTTCACGATGGAGTCCATGAGCGGCGCGTTCTTCGGAGGCGTCGGGCGCACCGGCTCGATCAGCCCCTTCAACCCCGAGGTCTACACCGCGCTCGCCAACCCGAGCACGGCCCTCGCCTCCGCGTACGACATGGCGGCCCAGTCGGACGCGCGCCGGATGGGTCTCACCATCGACCCGGGCCTCGGCGGGTCGGGCGGCGACGCCACCGGCACCGGAGGTACTCCGGGAGGCACCGGTGGCGGATCAGGCCCGATCGTGGGCGCCGCCGCCGGCGGCGGCCGGTCCTCCGGAGGTGCGACGCGCGGCGGGACCTCCGTGTCCACCCCGTCCGGAGGCGGTACGGCGTCGCGTACGGGCACGGTCACCGCCGACGCGGAGGACGGCGGCCGCCGCGCCGCGTCCCCGTCCGCCGCCGACGCGGAAGGGCGCGGCAACCAGAGAAGCCGGCCCGACGACGAAACCCGCCAGAACGACGCCGAGGCGAAGCCCGACGCCGAAGGCCGGCCGACCACTGACACCGACCAGGCGGCGGTGACCACGCCGGACGCGCGGCCGGACACCGCGCCCTCGGTGGCACCCGACTCCCGAACGGACTCCACGGCCCGCACCCAGCCCGAGGTGTCACCCGCCGCGCCCGAGACCCAGCCGGACGCCGATCCCGGCCAGCGGTCCGACCCCGCTCCGGCGGCGTCCGACACGGGTACCGGCACGGGGGAGACCAGGACGGACACCTCGCCCGACGGCGCACCCGCCACCGACACCGGCGCGACCCAGGACACCACTCCGGCCCCGGACAGCGGCACGGCCCCGGACACTGACGCGGCGGTGGCTCCGGACAGCGCGCCGGATGCCCGGCCCGCGCCCGACACATCACCGGACACATCACCGGACACGGCATCGGGGGAGGTCGCACCGAGCACGCTCGCCCAGGAGGAGGCGGACCGCCATGTCGTGCGGGGCAGGGAGGCGGTCGTCCGGGCGCTGCTCGACGCGCATCCGGGCACCGTGCTGCTCCCCGACGGGGGCCTCATCGTGCCGCTTCAGGGAGCGGGCATCGGCGTCTCTCCCGCCGCTGTGGCTCGGATCGTCGACGGTGCCGCGCGGCGTTCGGCGCAGGTGGAGGACGACGAGGCGCTGCAGGCTGAGGCGCTGGCCCTGATCGACGAGCAGCTCGCCGCCGACATGGGGCCCGGCGACACGGCGCCCGAGGACACGTACGCGGCCGACCTCGTCCCGGGGCAGCCCATCGGCCTGCGCGCGAACGCGGCGCTCGACTACGCGCTGAACCGCCTGGCCCCGGGGGCCGTCCTGTTGGCGGACGGCGGGCATCTCGTGTCCGACGCGTCCGGCGACTATGTGATCACGCCGAGGATGTTGCGTGCCGTCCGATCCGTCCTTGAGGCCGCCGCGGTGAGCGGGCAGGACGCGGCCACGCTGCGGAGCAACGCGATCCTGGTCATGAGCCAGGCGATGGCCGTCAGCCAGGAGACCTCGCCGGCCCCCGAGCCGGTCACCAGCCGCCCCGGCACCGTCACGTCCCGGCCGATCGCCGACACCCGTTATGTCACTGACGGCCGCCCGAACCAGCGCCTCACCGACGACGAGATCCGCGCCGAGGTCGGGAAGCTCGTGGCGTCCGACTTCCAGGGTGATGAGGTGACGAGCTGGGCCTGGTCCCCTGACGAGACGACTCTGGTGGTGGAGACCGCCAATCACGGCACGCAGCGCTTCCGGTTGGTGGTCGGCGGCCTCGACTCCCGCCTCATGGCCATGACCGAGGTGAACCGCGGGGGCGGCGACCATGTCGTCCACTTCGCGCCGCATATCGCCCCGGACCAGCTCCCGCGCGTCTGGTTGCACGAGATCACCGACACCCTGCACGCGCTGAGCCGGCCGGAACAGGGTGTCATCCGCAGGACGCTCTTCCGCCGGGGCAGACAGCAGAACCACGTCGACGGATGCGTGCCGGCCCGGCTCAACGAGCACGCCTACCTGGTCCGCAAATGGCAGGCCGCGACGTCCGCGGACGAGCGCCAGGACATTCAGATCGATCTCGACGGCGTGGCCCGCGACCTCCGCGGGCACGGGCAGATCCCCCCACCGGCGCCCTGGGGTGTGACGCCTCCCGTACGCCGGGTCCACGCGCCCCCTGTGGCGGAGGCGGCGTTGGCCGAGCTGCGGCGGCTGGTCGACGATCCCGCCGTGGCGAGGACGGAGCTTCCGGACCGGGCCAAGCCGTACCTGGCCGAGCTGCGGCGCGTCGCCGACGATCTGGCCCGGGCCGAGGGGGAGCTCAAGAACCAGGAAGAGTCGCATAAGGACACCGCGACCAAGGCGGAGGAGGAGGCGGACAAAGCCAAGGCCAAGGCCGCCGAAGCCGCCACGATGCGCGACCAGGGCAAGGAGGCGCGCAGGCAGAAGCACGAGAAGGAAGAGACGCAGCACCGGCCCAAGCAAGCCAGGCACCTGCGGATCGCCGATGCGTACAGGGAGGCGGGGGAGAAGGCGGAGGCGGCGACGAAGGCTTACGGGCAGGTGATCGGCCTCGTGCGACTGGCGGCGTCGCCGAACGGCCACGAGGCGACCTTGGCCATGTCGAGGCTCATCAGTCTGCTGGCGGACGCCCGTACGCGGCACGAGGACTACCTGGGGTCGGTGAAGACGGCCCTCCCGCCGAAGGAGTCGCTGCCCTCGGCGCTGCCGACCCGCAGCCTGGCGCATCTCACGCCGTTGACGGACGCGATCAACAAGGTGCTGGCCGAGAACAACTCCCCGCGCCGGTTCACTTCCCGGCAACTGGAGCACATCCTCCGGGCCGACTTCCGGAAGGCCGTCTCACCGGACGGCGCGCTCCTCCGTATCGGCACCGGGAGGACGGCGGTGGAGCTGAAGATCCGGCTCAGCCTCTCCGACATGGTCCAGATCATCGATCCGGAGATCGTGGCCTCGGAGATCATGCTCGGCGTCATGCCGCAGGGAGGCCGGACGACCCGGACCACCGAGGGAGGCAGCGGCAGCCTGTCGGTGCCGCTCGGCCCCAAGCTGCTCGCCTCCATGGTCCCCAACGAGGACGTACGATCCGCGCTCGAACTCATGGGTGATGTGGGGGTCAACCTTTCCTTCGGGCGCTCGTGGTCGCGCGGTCCCGGCGCAGCCGACTTCGCCCTCGCGGGGGCGGTCGAGGACAACCGGGGAGAGTCCCTGCTGTTCGACGCCGCCGCCACCTGGTCGGTGAGCGTGCGCACCCGCCGGCAGAGCACCTGGCAGGAGGTGGCGACGATCGACTCCGGGGCTCCGGGGGACGCTCCCTCACAGCGGATCTGGGTCTCGCACGCCTACACCGTCGGGCCTCCCGCGAGGACGGAGACCATCGACTCCGGCAAGAAGAGCAACCAACTGCCCGAGCACTTCGTCAACGGCCTGACGGGGCTGGACCAGCTCGCCGTCGATGTCATCGGGCGCCTCCACGAGGGGCTGGGAAGGGTCCGCAGCCGGGCGGGAGTGGAGTGGCTCCGTGAGGGGGAGACGAGGATCGGCGGCATCGCCCGCCAGCAGATCATCAACATGATCGACCACGAGCTGCCCGGCAGGCTCGGGGAGGCGACCGATCCTGTTTACGGGATGACTCGTGTGATCACGGACGGGCACGGCCGGCCGGTGGCCACCGTGACGATCAAGACAACGGTGGACAGGGACAGCGCCGTCCTGGTCGGGACGCCGACTCGTGACCACTGGCAGGAGCGGCTGCGGGTGGGCTTCTCCAACGCCACCGGCAGCGAGTCGTTCAACGGATCCCTCTCCGCGGGGGTCAGCCCCCTGCCCGTCCCCATCCTCGGCGACGCGATCGGCGGGCTTCCGGATCCCGGCGGTTACGGCGATGTCGACGTGACCGCCGGGGCAGGGCGCGGAGTCTCCCGTTCGCAGTCGTCGTTCGTGAACGGGAACGCCATCCACCCCAGCGTCCAGCGCTACACGGGACACACCCAGGGATATGAGCTGGCCCTGAAGCACGAGGTCACCATCGTCCTGGCCGACGGGAGGGTGCTCAAAACGGTGCCGGGCACGAGTGAGGGCCTGTTCCGGATGCCGGAGACCGATGCCTACCGGTACGGTCTGCCGGTCGACGAGAACGCGCTACTCAAGCGGAAAAACGGCAAGCCCAAGCTGGATCGCCAGGGCAACCAGATGCTCAGAGGGGACCCGGAAAGATCGCGACCGCCGGGCCGGAAGAAGGCGCTGCCGTCCTGGCTCCGGCCGCCGAAGCAGGGGCGCCGTCAGACACCCACGGCGTCCGCGAACCAGGCGGCCGAGGAATTGATGCGCGGCGCGGGACCGGCGCTGGTCCAGCGGCTGACCGGCGTGGACGAGGCCAGGAAACAGGTCCTGGACAAGCTCGCCGACCTCGGCCTCGTCCCGAAGTTCGAGAACGGTGTCCCGCAGTACTCCCGGCTCCCGATACGGCGGGCCGGGCAGATGGCGAACCTGCGCGAGGTGCTCGAACAGCTCACGCCGGAGCGCCTGGAGACCGGATACGACCAGGCGGCCCAGGACGGCATCCCCATCACCCTGACCCGCGACGGCTTCGGCCAGTCGTCGCGGACGTACACGCTGCGTGTCCGGCTGGAGCAGGACCACGACGCGGCGACCTATCTCGGCCGTACCGACACCGAGGCCGTGGTCAACCTCGACATCGGGGGCGACACCGCCGGTCGCGGTAGCGGCCGCAGCTGGACCGGCAACGTGGACGTGCCGTACAAGACGTCGGAGGGACCGCCCGAGGGCGAGGACGGGCTGACGGGAACGCACGAGCGCAAGAAGTCCGGCAACTACACCCGTTCGATCGGTTCCAGCATCGGTGGCAGCGACTTCGGGGTGACGCTCGTGGAAAGCACCGGCGAGGTCGCCCTCTTCGACGTGCCCCACAAACTGGTGGTCGACATCGTCGTGGACGACGAGGTCGTGCACTCGGTGTCGGCGGACGGCAGCGCGCGGCTGGTCTTCGCGGCCGACCTGCTCCCGCTGAAGAAGGCGCCCTATCAGCCGCACAACGTGGGCGTGCTCTCTGAGGAGGTGCTCAGCCGGGCGACGCTGCTGCACATGGACACGACCGGCATGCTGGACCAGGTGAAGGCCGTGCTGCCCCGCAGCATGCGCCTTGACTCCGTCGCGTACCACCACTTCGCGGCGTTCAGTAATGTGCGCAACCTCATCGCGCATCCGGAGTGGCGCCACTCGCCGTACTTCACCGGAGTCGGCGTCCGGCCGCAGGGCGCGCTGCCGACGGAGGCGTCGCTGACGATCGAGGGCAGCTTCGGTGAGTCGTCCCTGGTCGGCGTCGCCGACCTCGTGGTCGGCGACATCAACTTCATGATGGGCAGCGCCGGCGTGAACTGGGGGCAGGGCTGGGGCAGATCCGGCGGCTCGACGCACGGCATCTCCGACTCGGACGGGCACGGCACCTCCCATCAGGGCGGCACCGGCGGCCACACGGGCGCGCGCGGCAGTTCCCGATCCCACAGCCAGCTCGACATCTGGGGCCGGGAACAACTCATCATCGAAACCGGCAAGCAGTACATCTTCCGCGGCGCCGTCGATTTCACCCTGGAGGGCAAGGAAAACGCCCCCGACTTCACCGAACTCGGCGGCAGCGGGAAGGCCACGACCGGCAACGCGTCGTTGAACGGCCGTCCGGTCGTCTACTCGATCCCCGAGTACGACGCGCTGACCTTCTACGCCAACCGCAAGCTCGACCTTCCGCTGATCCAGGTGGCCGACGCGGTGGAGAGGTTCGTGAACGGCAGCCTGACCCTCGACCGGACCCTCGCGACCTCGCTGCTCCAGAAGTACCTGCTCGATCTGAAGCACGCACGCGACGCGGGAGAGAACGTCTCGTTCGCCGACGGGCACACCGCCGACTCCCTGCTGCCGGCGCTCAAGAAGGTGAGCGGCCTGGAGCAGGTGGACACCGACCCCAAGGGCCTGGCGGAGCAGGAGCGGCTCGATCGGGCGCTCAGCGAAGCTGCCAAGCTGACTCAGCGACTGCGTGCGGTCAGGGTGGCTCCGCAGTACGAGGGGACCGTGGGATTCGCCGCGGTGGAGAGCTTCACCGTGATGGCCAAGGCCGGCCCCGTCAACGTGCGGGACGCGGTGCGCGCCGCGATCGGCGAGGCGGCGCCCGGCGCGATCGACAGCAGCCCCGTCATGCGCCGGAGCCTCGACGTCGACTTCGACAAAGACCGGGTCCGGGGGCACATCAACGAGATGCTCAGCCCGCGGGGCTACGTCAAGACCTACGAGACCCTGGCCGACCCGTCGAGCGGCCGGGCCGAGCTGGTCACGGTCCGGGCCAAGCTGGTTCCGGTGCCGGGCAGCGCCGAACTCGTCGGGCGCACCTACGACGCCGGCCTGATCCAGCAGGACTATCTCTACCGAGAGGTCTCCGACTCCGGGGCGTACAACGGTTCGCACTCTTTCAGCCTGTCGGCCTCGGAAGACGAGTCCGGCGAGGGCGTCGACGGCAACGTCGGCACCGACCGGGGCCGCTCGTACGGGGCCTCCAGCACGGAGCAGGTCACCAGGCTGCAGCGCATCGCGCAGTTCGGCGGGGTGGACCGGGTCCAGCAGCGGTACCAGATGGTGATCGAGGTGGAACGCACGCCGGTGCGGATGGGACCGGGGCGCAAGCCGACGCGCGGTGTCCTCAATCGCATCAAGGGCCGAGGCACCGGCCGGGCCACGATGACGTTCGACGCCACTATGGTCCGGCGGATGCCGATCGGCATGACCAGGCCGGTGAACGACAGCACGGCGGAGCCGGCCAGGATCACCGACACCAGGCGGGTGGAGCTGCCGCCCGCCCACTACGTCACCTCGGTGCAGGACGCCCAGGGCAACCGCCCCAGCCTGTTCGACGCGATCCAGAAGCAGTTGCGCTCGATGTCGGGCACCACCGCGACCCAGGAACAGATGGCGGAACTGGAGGCCCGGCTCTCGCCCATATCGCTGGCCGCCGCCTTCAGGCGGATGGCCTCCCCTGGCGGCCACGAGCTGGTCTCGACGATCCGTAAGGGAGCCCCGACCCAGGGGATGAACCGCAAGGGGAACATGAGCCAGGGCGTGGACGTCCGCGTCGAGGCCCATCTGTCCGACCTCCAGGTGGTGTCCGGCCCCGCCGTGGTCCACCCGGACGGGACCACCACCCCGGTCGAGGCCGAGCTCGGCGTGGTGGACCGCGTCCAGCGAACCTCGTCCACCTCGACTTCTCGCGGCCGGCTGCTCCCGATCGGCAGCGGAGTGGGCGGGCAGACGGAGTTCGGCCACCTCTCGGCGAGCGTGGGGGAGCAGGCGTCGGACGGTGTCACCGACAGCAGCGGCCTGCGCAACGAGGCGAGCACGTTCGAGAAGGCGAAGGTCGTCACCGTCCGGGTCCGGGTGGACTACGACCTCACGTTCCAGCGCAAGACGCGGTCGGCCGACGGCACCGAGGCTCCCTTCAGGAACCCGGTGAGGCTGCCCTCCGCCGCCTCCGGCGAGGTGTACGTGACCATGTTCGAGGCCGACCTCAAGGAGATGCAGGCCCGCATGGACGCCGGGATCCAGGTACGGCCCCAATGGGACTTCGGCGACTCGGCGCGACGGCCCTCCGACTTCACTCCCGAATCCGGTCGCGAGAGCCTGATCCACCAACTCACGGACGCCCGGGTCGAGGCCAGGGAACAGGGCGCGGTCGTCCGGGCCCGGGTGCCGAACGGACAGGGGGTCGACGTCTACCTGGCCGCCCCGGACGGCTCCCTGCACAGCGTGAAGCCCGACGGAGGGTTCGCCGAGGCGGTCGCCACGCTGCCGCCCCAGGCGCTGGACGCGGCGGCGACGGCGGGCCTCGACCTGCGCCAGATCTTCATGGACCCGCAGCTGCCGGGCACGTTGACCGATCGGGTGACGGCCGCGCTGGCCGGCCAGAACATCCGGCCGGCGGCGCCGGATCCGGCCTGGCCGTCGGAGGCGGCCACGCCCGGCGCGGCGTCGCAGGGCGGCAGCGTGGGGCAGAGCGCATCCGGGGCGCCGTCGCCGGTGCTGCCGGGCACGCCGTTCGACACCCAGGCCCGGCCGGCGGGGGTGCCGGACCTGACCGTGACGGAGCTGGTCGGCCAGAACATCTCGGTCGCCGACTTCGGCGGCGGGGTCACCGCGCTCGACTGGACCACCGACCAGGGCGTGCCCATCACGCCGGACGCGCCGCCCGCCGACCTCGACGGCGCGGTCGTCAAGGTCACCACGCCGGCGCACGGCGTGCAGCACGCCCGCGTCGTCGTCGGCGATCCCGGGGAGGGCCGGATCGGCTACACGTCGTACCGTTCCGGGACGCCCGAGGACCCGCACATCATCACGATCGCCCCGCGTACGGACCCGGCCGTGGTCTCCTCGGTCCTGGTGCACGAGATCTCACACGTCGCCGACCGGCACGCGGCGGAGGCGGCGGGCGCGCCGCAGGGGGTGATCCGGCCCTCGCTGCCGGAGCACGCGCACGAGGAGGGCACCGACCACTGCCTCACCCCGCGCCTCAACGAGCACGCGCACCTTTCCCGCAAGTGGAGTGAGACCACCGATCCGGCGGCCAGGGCCCGCATCGCCGAGGCGATCGAGGCCGTCGCGGACGACATCACGAGGCGCGGGCAAACCCCGCCCGCGCCGCCCTGGGCGTCCGGGCCCACTGCGGTCGAGGCGAGACCCGAACGAGTCTCGATCGCGGATCTGCTCAGCGGCGAGGCCGCTCCCGGCGTGCCCGCGCCGGAGGCCGGCCAGGCCCGCTCCGTCCCGCTGCCCGAACTCGCCGCGGTGGCCGCCGTCGAGCGGGCCGCGACCGCACTGAACGCCGAGGTACGCCGGCTCGGCGACGGCCTGATCGAGATCACGACCCCGGGCGGGGCGTCCGTCACGGTGCGGGTGGCGCCCGCCGGGACACCGGCCGAGAACGGCGTGCTCGTCTACCAGGTCGATCCGCACCTGACGATCGGCGCCAACGAGCGGGCGGCCGCCGCGATGGTGGCCGGAGCGGTGGCCGAGGCGTCCGGCCTGCCGAGGAGTCCCACGGTCCTGTCCGGCGACCCGAACGCAGGCCGGCTCAGCGTCGCCGACGCCCGTGCCCTCGGCGAGCTGAGCGAGGCCGTCCGCCAGGTGAACACGGCCACGCACCCGCAGCTCCCCGCGAGGATGCGTGTCCTCATCGGGGTCGCCCAGCGGATGGGCCTGGACGCGGGCGGCGCCGAGCGGTTCCGGGGGCTGGCGCCCGATCCCCTGCTCGACCGGGTCACCGCACTGGTCGACGGCCGATGGCCACTCGGGGCGAGTGAGTACCTGCACAGGGCACGCCTCATCAGCAACGGCACCGGCTGGGAGCCGCCGGAGGACGACGACGAGGGCTGGGACCCGCTGGAGGACGACGGCGAGGAGTGCCGTTGCCCGGCGGGCGAGCCGTGCGCCTGCGGTCGGCGCGCGGGCCTGTCCATGGTCGAGGCATGATGGGGACTTCCAAGGAGAGGACGGCTATGGCGTTCGCGGTGGCACGGACCAGGGACGAGGCGCATCTCTACCTCGACCTGCATCCGTGCAAGCAGTGCGGTTCCGTGGAGACGGAGTGGGGCAGGGGGCTGGTCAACGTGGAGGGCGAGCTCGCCGACCGCTACGCCGGCACCTGCGACGGCTGCGGCGCGGAGCGCGAGTTCCTGTTCGGCCTTCCGGAGCGGCCCGTCATGCCCGCGGGCTATCCGACGTTCGGCGGCAAGGAGTCCTCCCAGCTCATCGACGCCGGCGAGTGGATGTGGGTGGCCGACCTGACCGCCGGCAACGTGCCGGTCGACGACCGGGCCGAGGCGCACCGGACGCTGTCGGTGGCCGCCGCGGCCGTCGAGGAGATCGTCAAGTTCATCCCGCCGGGCCAGGAGGAGGTGCCCGACGACGGCTTCTGGTCGGAGCGCGGGCGTGAGGTCCGCGCGGCGGAGCCGGGGCGCTTCCACCTCGACCGGCTGCTGATCGTCCGTGACACCTACCGTGACCTGGCGGCCCAGCATGCCTGAGCCGGAGGGGAACGGCGCCGGCGGGTACGGCGGGGACCCGGCCCGCTCGCTGGTCGAGGCGTACGTCTATCTCGACCTGACCGTTCTCGGCGACGAGCGGAGCGCCGCCGAGCACGCCGTGCTGACCGAGGAGGAGGACGGCTGGCGGGTCAGGCTGGACGACGCCGAGGTCGTCGTGCCGTACGCCGCGGAGGCCGAGGCGCGGCGGGACGATCTCACGTTCGGCTCCGGCGTCTCGGAGCTGATCGACCCGGGCCAGTGGGTTCTGGTCGGGACGACGTACGCGCGCAGGGCGCTGGAGGCGTCGTTGTTCTTCGCCGTCGATCCCTCCTCCGACGAGCAGTACAAGGCGATCGTCGCGGACTGGCGGTTCGCGGCAGACGCGGTGGCGGAGGCGCTGAAGTTCGTCCCGGACGACGCCGACACGCTGCCCGAGGCGTCGTTCTGGACCGAGGCGGGGCGGGAGGCGTACGAGCGGGAGCCCGCCCGCTTCACCCGGGCCAGGCTGGAGGACGACCTCGCCTACTACCGCGCCGCGCTCGACGACTTCCTCCGGTTGCACGCCGAGGACGATTGATCATCTGTCCGGGGCGGGACGCTCTACCTCGCGGACTCTCCGGCATGTTCCAGGAAGGCGCGGACCTCCTCGGTCTCCGGAACACCGAGTTCCCCGTAGAGGCCGAGAGCCAGCCGCCCATGCTCACACGCCTGCTCTGAGCGCCCGAGTGCGAGGTGGGCGCGCGCCAGTCCATCGTGAGCACGCGCCTGCTCCGGCCGGTTGCGCGTCAGGTCGGCGAGCGCGAGCGCGGCCGTGTGCTCCTCGACCGCCAGAGCCGGGTCGCCCGCCGCCTCGGCCAGCCCGTTGAGCGCGGCCGCCTCGTCGGTGGTGTTGCCGAGCGTGCGGTGGAGAGCCGCGGCCTGCTCGTGGCGGGTGCGTGCCTGGGCCGGCTCGCCTTGGTGCCGGAGGACGACGCCGAGGTGGTTGAGGGTCACCGCCTCTCCGGCCGGGTTGCCGACCTTGCGGTGGAGCGCCAGTGCCAGGTCGAGATGGCGCCGGGCCTCCTCCGGACGGCCGGCCCGGTCGAGGACGAGGGCGAGGAGGCCGAGCACGTGCGCCTCGGCCCAGGTGTCGGCACCGATCCGGGTGAGGCCGAGGGCCTGCTTGAGGTACTGCTCCGCCTGAGTGTCCTGCCGTCGGCGCAGGGCCACGTTCCCCAGGGTGAGGAGTGCCCGAGCCCGTTCGTGGTCCTCCTCGCACCCGTCGAGGGCCTGGTGGGCGTGCTCCTCCGCTCGCTCGTACTCGCCGCGCCGCCAGTAGGTCCATGCCAGGTCGGTGAGTGCTCGCGCCTGGACCTCGCGGTCGCCGAGTTTGCGGCTGCGCTGGAGCGCCAGGGTGTGCAGCGTGAGCGCGTCGTCGTGGTGCGCCTGCCCGTCGAGGTAGGGGCGCATCGTCAGAGCCAGGAGGCCGAGGCAGATCTCCGGTCCGTGGACGGCGGTCGCGATGATGTTGGAACGCTCGGCGTCGAGCCAGGCGATCGCCTCCGCGGCGTCGCGGACGGGCGCGATCGGGGCGGCCGGCTGGGGGATGCCCTCCCGCTGGCTGACACTGTGCGGGAAGAGCCGGTCCATCGCCGCGCGGGAGCGGTGCAGGTAGTGGACGAGCAGCCGCATGACGGCGCCGTCGTCCTCGGCGATCGAGCGCGCGTGCTCGCGGAGCAGATCGTGGAAGGTGTATCTGCCCGGTTCGAGCTGCAGGAGCATGTGGGCGTCGAGGAGGCCTTCGAGGAGCTCCTCCGCCTCGTCCTCCGAGATCCCGGCAAGCGCGGCCGCGCCGCAGGCGTCGATGTCGCGCCCGGGAACCAGCCCGAGCAGGCGGAACATGTGCTGCTCGGCCTCATGGAGTTGCTCGTAGGAGAGGGCGAAGGCCGCCGACACCCCGTCCAGGAGCCGGCGATGGTCCCGCAGCCGCCCCGCCAGATAGGACACGGTCCAGCGCGGGCGGTGCTGGAGACGGGCGGCGGAGATCCGGATGGCGAGAGGGAGGTGCCCGCACAGGCGCAGCACCTCGCGTACGGCGTCCGGCTCGTGGTGAGCGCGTTCGCCCACGATCCGCTCGAACAGCCGGGCCGCGTCCTCCTCGCCCAGCACGTCGACCGACAGCGCGTGGGCGCCGTCCAGGTCGATGAGCCGCCGCCTGCTGGTGATCAGGAGGAGGGTGTCGGAGTGGCCCGGCAGCAGGGGGCGCACGTGCTCGGCGTCGAGGGCGTTGTCGAGTACGGCGAGCACGCGGCGGTCGGCCAGCTCGGCGCGCCAGAGGGCGCTCCGCTCGACCAATGGGACCGGGATGCGGTCGGCGGGCACCCCGAGCTGGCGGAGGAGGGCCTCCAGCGCGGCGGCGGCGTCGACCGGCTCCCGGCCCGCGGTGTGGGCCCGCAGGTCGATGAAGAGCCGGCCGTCCGGATAGCGGGCGGCCAGCCGGTGGGCCACGTGGACGGCGAGCGTGGTCTTGCCGATCCCGGCCATGCCGTCGATCGTGACGACCGCCGAACCGTGGTGCTCGCCCACGAGCCACTCCTGCTCGGCGGTCCGTCCGGAGAAATCCGGAATGTCATAGGGCAGGAAGGTGGAGCGACGCGGCGGGCCGGAAACCACTGGTGCCGTGTCAGCCAGGCGCAGGGCCGGATCATCCACCAGGACCGCCCGCTCCAGCTCGGTGAAGGCGTGTCCGGGGTCAAGGCCCTGTTCGTCCGCGAGAGCCGTACGGTAAGAACGCGCCGCGGCCAGGGCGTCGGCCTGCCGCCCCGCCCGGTGCAGGGCCAGGACGAGGTGGCCGTTGAGCTTCTCGCGGAGCGGGTTGGCGGTCACCTGGGCGGCGAGCTCGTCGAGCAGGTCGCCGTGCCGCCCGGCGGCCAGTTCGCCTTCCACCAGGCGCTCGTACGCCGACAGGCGCCGGTCGGTCCAGAGCTCCCGGACGCCGCTGACGTAATGCGCGTGCACATCCTCCAGCGCCTCGCCGCCCCACAGATCCAGGGCTTCGCGCAGCTCACCCGCGGCAACCAGTTCGGTGAACTCCTGCGCGTCGACCTGGCCGGGCTCCGGCTGCGCGACGTAGCCGCCGGCCCGCGTCTCAAGGAGGTGTCCGGCTCCCGCGCCACGCAGCGCCTTGCGGATCGCGGTGATCGAGGCATGGATCTGCGATCGGGCGGTGTCCGGCTGGTCATGGCCCCACATCGCGTCGATCAGCCGCTCGATGCTGATCACGCGGCCGGCATTGAGCAGGAGGTAGGCCAGTACAGCCCGGTGACGTGGGGCGATACCCGTCAGCGGCGCGCCGTCGACGATCATCTGGACGGGGCCGAGAAGGGTGAAGCGCAGCATCGTCCCCCCATCACCGTCGCATCGTGCGCGCATAGCGAATGTATCAATCCGGACAGCCACTCTGATCTCACACGAACCGAGACGGAGGAAACACGATGGAAGCCCGGATGAAGAACCCCGCCACGATCATCCCCGCCGCGATGAAGCCGATCATGGAGTTGATGAAGGCCGCCCAGTCGCAGGGGCTCCCCCAGGAGCTCATGGAGATGATCCATCTGCGGGTCAGCCAGATCAACGGCTGCAGCTTCTGCGTCGACGCCGGCCTGAAGAACCTGCGCAAGCTCGGCGAGAGCGACGACCGCATCGGCCTGGTCGCCGCCTGGCGCGAGGCTCCGTACTACACCGAAGCCGAGCGGGCCGCGCTGGAGCTGGCCGAGGCCTCGACCCGGCTGGCCGACCGCGCCGACGCCGTCCCCGACGAGGTCTGGGACAACGCCGCCGACCACTTCGACGAGCGGCAGCTCGCGTCGATCCTGCTGATGACCGCCGTCACCAACCTCTTCAACCGCCTGAACGCCCCGATCCGGCAGATCGCCGGCAGCTGGTAAGCCCGCGCCCCCCACACACAAGGAGACACCGACATGTCCGTCGTCCGCTCGCACCGCTACTCCGTCGCCGACGCCGACCTGGAGGAGTTCCTGGCCCGCCGGAGCTCGCTGATCGCGACCGTCCGGGAGGGGCACCCCGGGCTCACCCACGTCGTGCTGATCCAGCTCGAGGACGGCACTTACACCGACACCTGGCACTGGGAGACCGGCGCGCAGATGGGCGCCGCGCTCGCCGCCCTCCCCACCTTCCCGGAGGCGCCGCTGACCATGGCACTCACCAAGGATGGCACCGCCCTGAACGGCCAGGTCGTCGACGAGCGCTGAGATCGCCCGCCCCCGGGGAGAGTGACCGGGGGCGGGCGATCGGGGTGGGTGACCGGGGTGGGTGACCGGAGGAGAGCGACCCGCGTCAGGCGGCGCCGCGTACGGTGACCGTCAGCGTCCCCTCGACCGGTGCCCGGCCGGGTACGCCGATCGAGAGCGTGCCGGTGTACGTTCCCGGACTGCCGAAGGCGCGGTCGGACACCACGGTGAACGCGTCGTTGATCCGCATCTCGGGGATGCTCGCCTCACGGGCGGTCGTCGGGGTGAGCCGCTCCGTCACGCCGTCGCTCCAGGTGACGATCGCCGTGAGGGCGGTGGAGGCGACGCCGGGCGCGGTGACGGTCCAGGTGGCTCCGGCCGGCGCGCCGCCCTTCACGGTCACCGGCGCACCGAGCGCCGCCATGCGCCAGGGGACGTCGGCCGTGGGGAAGAAGTTCGTCCCCTGGACCGTCAGCCGGCCGCCCATCGCGGACAGGCGGGTCGTGAAGTCGGCGTAGTTCCGCTGGGCCTGCGGGGTCCATCCCGCCTCGGCGGTGGCGATGAGCCTCGGGTAGCTGTAGTACTGCGCCTGGCCGACCCGGCGGATGAACTCGCCCCACAGGGCCGACTCGACGCCCAGCACGCTGGACTCGGTGACGTTGGGGATGAACGTGCCGGGATCCCAGTTGTAGTGGCGGTCCAGCCCGCACACCCCGCCGCACGCCCAGGTGCCGCCCTGCGGCTGGCGCGCGTCCTGCTTCTGCGGCACGTACGTGTGGGCCGCCGGCGAGAGGATCACCTTGGCGCCGCGGTTGTTCACCGCGCCGGCCACGGCGTTCCTGTCGCCGTTCCAGAACTGGACGACGGCGCCGTCCCGCGGGAGCGCGGTCCCGGCGTACTCGTTCCAGCCGACGACGGTCTTGCCCAGCGACGCGACGGTCTCCGTGAAGGCGTCGACCATCCTTGTGTAGTCGGCGTGGCTGGTGACGTGCGCCTCGTCACCGCCGATGTGCAGGTACGGCCCCGGGGTCATCTCGGCGATGTCGGCCAGGACGTTCCGTACGAACTCGTAGGTCACGTCGCTGCCGGCGTCGAGCGACGAGTAGCCGACGGAGCCGGTGCCGTTGTGCGGCACGGTCGCCTCCCCCGGCTGCGGCCGGGGCTGAGCGCCGGCGGAGTTGAGCTGCGGGATCGCGTGCAGCGCGGCGTTGGTGTGGCCCGGCAGGTCGATCTCGGGGACCACCGTCATGCCGTTCTCGCCGGCGTAGCGGACGATCTCGGCGTAGTCGGCCCTGGTGTAGAAGCCGGTGACGCCGAGCTCGGTGCCCATCTGCTGGCCGTTGCCGTTGTACGTCATCGCGGTGCCGCCGCTGATCCCGGTGAGCAGGCCGTAGTCGATGCCGGACGGGTTGTCGTCCGGTGTGCCGACCGCGATGCGCCAGCCCTGGTCGTCGGTCAGGTGCAGGTGCAGACGGTTGACCTTGAACTGGGCCGCCGCGTCGATGTACGCCTTGACCTCGTCCATCGGGTAGAAGCTGCGGGCGACGTCGAGCATCATCCCCCGGTACGCGAAGCGGGGATAGTCGCTGATCGTCACCTGGGGCACCGTCCACGCGGTGGACACGACGGTGTCGGACTCCACCCACTGCGGGAACAGCTGGCGCAGCGTCTGCACGCCGTTCAGCGCGCCGTTGGGCGTGTCGGCGCCGATCAGGACACGATCGGCCTCGACGGTGAGCGTGTATCCCTCGTCCGCGTGGCCGGCGGGCGCCTTGCCCGCGCCGACCTCGACGACGATCGGCGCGGGACCCCATCCCTGGCCCACCACGTTCAGGCGGTAACCGGTGGACGGCCGCAGGATCCCGGCCAGGTACCGCGCCGGGCCGTCGGCGCCCTGGCCGATCGCGACGATGCGGGTGTTCTTGTGCAGGGTGAACGGCGTGCCGTCGTGCGTCTCGACCGACACCGGACGCGGGAGCAGGCCGAGGGTCGGCTGCGGCGGCGCGGGCGGGCCGTCCCAGATCTCGAACTCGGAGATCGAGTACCCGTACGCGGCCCACCGCTGGTAGCCCCGCATGCGGACGTAGGACACCGGCGCGGGGGACTTCACGTCGATGATGTCGGTGCGGGGGCAGGTGTCGCGCTGGAGCCGGGTGACGTCGGTCCAGGTGACGCCGTCGGCCGACGTCTGCAGGGCGAAGTCGCGGGCGCAGGCGTTGGGCCAGGTGAGCGTGACGTGGTCGACCGTGGCCGGTCGGGCCAGCTGGACCTGCACCCAGTTGTCGTCCTGGTATTTCGACGACCACCGCGTATTGGTGTCGCCGTCGTTGACGTGCGCGGCGACGAAGTCCTGGCGGTCGAGCTCGACGCTCGACGCGGTGGCGGTGCCCGTGAGCGCGAGGTTGGCCGGAGCCGCCACGGCGGTCGCCGCCGGGGTGGCGGACGGGGTGGCCGACGGGGACACCCGGGCCATGCCGACGCCCGGTTGCGCGAGCATCGCCGCGGCGAGTACGGCGGACAGGGCGACCCCGATCGAGCGGCTCCTCGATCGGGTGGGGGAACGGTGGGGGGATGCGGACATGGGGCTCCTTCGCGACGCCCGATGTTGTCGCCGACGCATGCCGAGCCGACGCTCGGCCCGCCGGTTACGGGGATAACGCCCGAGTTTGGGCGTCGGGGTCGGTTTATGTCAAGAGTCTGAACATAAATCGACGGGGCACGGGCGTCCGTATCGCCACTGTCAGGAGGCGTCGGTCCGGAAGGACGAGCGGTACGACTGCGGTGTGACGCCGACGACGCGCTTGAAGCGCTCACGGAAGGCGGTGGGCGAACCGAAACCGGCCTGTGCGGCGATGCGCTCGACGCCGTGGTCGGTGGTCTCCAGCAGGAACTGCGCGCGCCGTACCCGGGCCCGCAACAACCACTGCAGCGGCGTGGTGCCCGTCTGCTCCCGGAAGCGGCGGCTGAAGGTCCTCTCGCTCAGCCCGCTGCGCGCGGCCATCGCCGCCAGGGTCACCTCCTGCGCGAGGTTGTCCTCGATCCACGACAGCACCGGCTCCAGCAGTGAACCCCGGGGCATCGGCGGCTGCGCGTGCACGATGAACTGCGCCTGTCCGCCCTCCCGTTCCAGCGGCATCACCGACAGCCGGGCCGAGTCCGCGGCGACCGCCGAGCCGAGGTCCCGCCGGATGATGTGCAGGCACAGGTCCAGGCCGGCGGCGGCCCCGGCCGATGTCAGGATCTGGCCGTTGTCGACGTACAGCACATCAGGCCGCACATCGACCAGCGGGAACATCTCGGCCAGCCGGTGGGCCGCCACCCAGTGCGTGGTCGCGCTCAGCCCGTCCAGCAGTCCGGCCGCGGCGAGGGTGAACGCTCCGACGCAGATGGACGCGATCCGGGTCCCGGCGGCCGCGGCCGCGCGCAGGGAGTCGAGCACCTCCTGGCCGGGCGGCGCGGCGTGCTCCGAGCATCCCGGCACGATGATCGTGTCCGCCTCGCGCAGCGCCTCGAGGCCGTGTGGGGCGATGATCGTGAAGGCGTCGCCGGGCACCCGCGGCGTCGCCGCACAGACCTGGACCCGGTACGGGCGGCGCCCGTCCGCCAGGCGGGCACGCCCGAACACCTCGATCGGGGTCGCCAAGTCGGCCGCCACCACATGGTCCAGGGCCAGGACCGCCACCGTGTGCATGGGGACACGGTAAGCGAGAAATCGCCAATCACAAACGGACAGGTCAAAGAAGTGGTGTGCGCGTTTTCGCCGACCATACCGGGTGGCGAGAATCCGGTGGAAGTTGTCGATTCGGCCCATGGGAGCCGGTGACCGGTCGCCCTAGCCTGGCGCTGCACGTTTCCGAGCATGTTGAGGAGGAGCGCACTGATGCGCGCGCAGTTCGTCTTGTTCGACGACTTCGACCCGCTGGATGTCATCGCCCCCTACGGGGTTCTGTACGGCGCGGGGACGGCCGCCGTCGTGCGGTCCGACCGCGGCCCGGGGACCGGAGCCGACCGGTGACGAAGTTCCTGCTCTCCGTCCATGTGCTGGCCGCCATCATCGCCATCGGTCCGGTGACCGTGGCGGCCAGCATGTTCCCCGCGGCGGTGCGCCGCGCCCAGTCGGCCGGACCGGACGCCCCCTCCCTCGCCTCCGCCCGGCTCCTGCACCGCGTCTGCCGCGTGTACGCCGTCGTCGGCCTGGTCGTCCCGGTCTTCGGCTTCGCCACCGCCAGCAGCCTCGGCGTCCTCACCGACGCGTGGCTGATCACCTCGATCGGGCTCACCGCCGCTGCGGCCGGGGTCCTCGCGCTGCTCGTCCTCCCGGGCCAGGAGGGACTACTCGTCGAACTCGACCGCGCCGGCACCTCGGTGGAACGGGGCGCAACGGCGCGCCTGGCCATGTTCACCGGCCTCTTCAACGTGCTCTGGGCCGTCGTGACGATCCTCATGATCATCCGACCCGGCTCGACCACAGGAGTGTGACCGTGAACCGCACCAGACAGCCCCTGCGCATCGCCGCCGCGGTCGAACTCGCTTCGCTCCTCGTCCTGCTGGGCAACCTCGCCACCGCACACCTGCCCGCCATCTCCTCGCTGGCAGGACCCATCCACGGCTGCGCCTACCTGTTCACCGTCATCGCCACGGCCCGCGACCCGCAGCGCACCCCCGTGGCCGTCGGCCTGGCCCTGCTGCCCGCCGTCGGCGGACTCCTGGCCCTGCGCCGGCTGACCACGACCACGGAGCGAGCCGGCCGGAGTCTCGCCGACTGAAGCGGCGCTCGGCGGCGGAAAGACGTCGAGGCTGCCGGGGTCCGTCGCTCATTCCCCGCCGGTCAGCTCACGCTTACGGCGCAGCAACGCCGCCCGGTGGGCATGGGCCCGTACGGCCAGCACGAGCGCGATCACGACGAGGACGGCGCCGGTCACCAGTGAGGCCACCAGTCCGGTCCCGCGCTGGACGGCGGCCACCGCCAGGACCACGGTCATGACGGTCGAGGCGGTCGTCGCGAGCCAGGCGGCGATCACCCGGTCCAGGGCGAACAGCGGTGCCCGCCGGGTGATCGCCCAGGCCCCGTAACCGGCCCATGCCAGGCAGAACACCGTGAGCGCGGTGAAGGCGAGGTGGGTACGGCCGGGCAGCGGGCCGGGCTCGCCGGCCCACAGGACTCCCACGAACACCGCTCCGGCGAGCCCGGCCAGCAGGGCCGCGACGCCCCGGATCCGCGCCCGCGGTGACAGCGTCGGCGCCAGCCGTTCGAGCATCTCCTCGGGTGAAAGGCGTGGCTCATCGTTCATGGCAGGTATCCCTTCTGGATGAGATGGTCGCGCGACATCCGGCGGGCCCGGTTCAGCCGGGACTTGACCGTGCCGACCGGGACCTGGCAGATCTCCGCGCAGTCCTCCAGCGACAGGTCCTCCAGGTAGAACAGGACGAGGATCTCCCGCTCGACCACCGGCAGGTCCGACAGCGCGGAGACCAGTCCGGCGCGGTCGACCACGGCCTGAACCGGATCGTCGGCGGTCGGTTCGGCCCCTGTCGGCGCCTCGGCCCTGGCGTACTCCTCACGGAGCCGATCGGTCACCGCGCGGCGGGCGATGGTGAACAGCCAGGGCGCGAACCTGCCCGGATCGCGCAGCCGGGGCAGTCCACGGATCACGGCCAGCCAGATCTCCTGGGCCACGTCGTCGGCCCGCTCCGCGTCGAGCATGCGCCGTACGTAGGTCCACACCGGCACATGCCAGGCCGCCACCAGTTCGGTGAACGCCGCGCGTTCGCCGAGCTGGCAGCGCACCACCAGCAACTCGTCGGTCATCATGTCCTCCCGTCACCCAGCACAGTCGGGAAGAGAACCCCTCAGGTTCACGATGACCCGGACGACTTCCGCCGCTAACGGATTTCGGGGAACGCGGATTTCGGGGAACGCGGGCCGGGGGCCCGCGTCACCGTGACGCGGCGACCGTCCGGTGATCGAACAGGACCGCGACGGCGTCGGCGGTCTCCGGGTGAAGGGCCAGCAGCGCGCCGACCTCGCCGTGACCGGGCCCGTCACCGGCCTGGACGGTTGATCGCCACTCGCCGTCGCACCCGAGCAGCGCGGCGACGGCGTCGCACGCCGCCGGATTGCCGGCGAGCAGGTCGGCCACCGGTCCGGCGGCCAGGGCGGGTGCCCGCCCCGGCGCCGCGTCCGGGCCCGAACGCGGCCGCGCCGACCACGGCGGCACCCACGTGTCGACGGCCGGCAGGGCGGCAGGGAACGTGCGGCCCGCCTCGCGTACGAGCACCGGCACCAGCTCGGGCGCCTGGTCCCGCAGGGTCGTGATCAGCTTGGGCAGCCACGGGAGCAGGACGGTGTCGGGCAGCCGACCGAACGCCTTGGACATCAGCTCGACCACGAAGGGCGTCAGCGCCGGAGCCGGTTCCAGCGCCTGCACGAACCCGCTCAGATACAGCGGGAACGCCGGGATCACGAGCGGGTTGGCCAGCAGCTCGTCACACTGTTCCCGCAGCTCGGCCAGCGGCATCAGGCCGAGCTGGAACCGGGCGGCCCACAGCAGCGCCACCTTGGCGGGCGCCGCGGGATGCGACTGCTGTACGGCGAGTTCGAGCTGGGCGCGGTCACAGCCGAGAGCCAGCGCGAGGCTTTCCATGGAGAACAGGAAGCCGAGCATCGCGGCCACCTGGCGGACCCCGGTCTCCTCGTCCACGAAGGCGGTCGGCAGCAGCGTGCAGTAGTGCGCGTATCCGGCGGTGACGAACGCCTCGCACCACTCCGGCAACGCCGGCTCGGTGGCCCGGTAATGCGCCAGCAGGCGGCGGATCCGGCGCAGCACGTCGGGGGCGTCGTCCACCGTTCGCTCGGCGGACAGCAGTTCCACGGCCCGCGCCCCGAGCTCCTCGGTGAACCGGCGGCTGCCCAGATAGAGGATAGAGTCCTCCACGGCCGCGAGCGCGACGGCAGCGGTCGCCTTGGGCGCCCACACGGTACGGCGCAGCCGCTGCTCCAGCACCTGCTCGACGGTGACGCCCTCGTAGCCGAGCTCGATGATCGATCGCTGGTGGCGGCCGATGGCCAGGTCCCAGCTCTCCTGGATCGACCGCTCACCCAGCCGGCGCTCGCCCATGATGGGACGTACCGCGTCCTCCGGCAGCAGGCGGCGGAGCATCCACAGCAGGTGCGAGCAGGGGCCGAGCTCAGGGTTCGCGGCGAGGTCGAGCAGCGCCCGCTGGATCGTGCGCTTCTCCAGGTCGACGCCGAGCGGCTCCAGCCGGTCGTACACGTCGCGGGCCAGCGGCGGGAGGGCCTCGTACCCGACCTGGCCGATCCGGTCGCCGCCGAGGAGGATCTCGCACAGGCGGCGCACGTCGCGGCGGCCGGGCACCACGTCCTTCTCGATGCAGGTGACCGCGGCGTCCTGGAAGTCGTACGGCGTGGGCCGGGCCCGGTTGCGCATCCCGGCGAGCAGGATGGACGTCTCGAACACGGCGATGGCGTCGGCCGTGCTGGCCAGATAGCCGTTGCGGCGGGCGAGGCGGACGATGTCGACGCACCAGCCCAGCAGCTCGGCCTCGTCGAGACCGTCCAGCGTGGGCGGGTTCGCCAGGAAGCCGGACAACCGGTCGGTGACCGGGCCCTGCGGGGCGGGCGCAGGCAGCGGCGCGCGCTTCGCCCGCTTCGCGGCTCCCTTCTGGCCGTCGAGCCGGAACGACGTGACGCCCCAGCGGGTCAGCGCCTTGCTCCAGGTGGCCGCGGCGATCGACACCGAGCCGGAGGCGAGGCCGAACTGCGCCTCGATGGCGGACTGGCTGGACGGGATGAGCCCGTACAGCCAGCGTGTGCCGGTCCGGGGGCTGATGTCGTAGGGCACGTCGGACGACAGGCCGAACTGCTCGACCCGGCTGGCCGCGTGGTAGGCGCCGCACACGTACAGGCAGTCGGCCGGATCGGCGCCGGACGTGGCGAGGTGTTCGCGCATCCGGGTCCACATGTAGCGCTCGCGGTCCTCGTCACGGGACGAGCGGTCGTCCTCGGCCGGGCGAAGGCGCCGGAACAGGCTGCCGATCAGCACCATGACCTGGCGGTAGGTGTCGTAGTCCGCGCCCGCGAGGGGCTGCTCCACGTACTGGTCCCACCACTCGGACCAGTGCCGCACCTTGCCGTGGTGCAGCAGGTGCGCTTCGAGTTCGGCGAAGCGGGGACGCAGGTCACCGATCTCGACGCCCACGGCGTCGCCGTGCAGGGCCGCGTCCTCGTCGTGTCCGGCGGTGTCGTCGTCGGCCGGGGCCGCCTGGGGCTCGGCGGGCCGCTCGCCGGGCAGCCACTGGAAGACGTGGTCCGCCGAGCGGTCCACCAGGACCAGTTCGACGCCCGGCGTGTCGAGGGCGTACGCGATGGCCTGGTACTCGGCCGACGCCTCGGTGATGGGCGCCACGACGCTGAGCGGCCCGGAACCCGGCGGGAAACCGTCGAGGTCGGACGCGAACGCCTGCAACGCCACGGGGAGGCGGCAGTTGCGCAGCTCGTCGAGCAGCGGCCGGAGGTCCTCGCACAGCTCCAGGTAGACGACCTTGGGCTGCTTCTCGCGCAGGCGGCGCACCATCGCCAGCGCGGAGGCCGGCGAGTGGTGGCACACCGGGAAGATCTCGAGTTCCTCGCCCAGCGCCCGGTCGACGTCGTCGACCATGCCCGACAGGATGTCGGCCAGGGCGCTCGGAGCGTCGGCGAAGGCGGCCGCGGCGTCGAGCAACTGCCCGCGCAGCGCGCCGAAGGTGCCCTGGCTCATCGAATCTCCTTGAGCGTGGAGACCCCCGCGTTCAGACAGGGGAGGAGAGCGGGAAGCCCGACCCGTTCGGGTGGAACTGCCCAGGAGTGGTCAGGAGAGCGTGGCGATCGCCTGGCGGCCGCCTTCGAGGAAGTCCTGCCACGGGCCGCCGTCCTGCTTGCTGCGGGGCTCGATGACGCCGTGCCAGTACTTGTTCAGGATGGCCAGGTCCTCCGGGCTGCGGCGGGCCAGCGAGCCCACGAGGGATCCCGCCAGCGTCTCCGCGCGCAGCGTGCGGTCGCCGAAGAAGTGGCTGTGCAGGATGGCGTCCTCCAGCACGCCGATCTGCTCGGCCGTGGACAGCGCCGACTCCAGCTTCTCGTCGTCGCTGGTGGCCGACGCCGCCGCGGCGCGCAGGTCGGCGAAGCTCTGCAGCAGGATGTCCAGCAGCGTGGGCGGCAGGTCCAGCTCGATCTGGTGGCGGCGCAGCAGCTCGGTGGTGCGGAACCGGACGATCTCCGCCTCGCTGCGCCGGTTCGTCACCACGGGGATCCGGACGAAGTTGAACCGCCGCTTCAGAGCCGACGAGAGGTCGTTCACGCCCCGGTCCCGGCTGTTGGCCGTTGCGATGATCGAGAAACCGGGCTGGGCGAACACGATGCTGTCGTCGTCCAGCTCGGGGATCGACACGTACTTCTCGGAGAGGATGGAGATCAGCGCGTCCTGCACGTCGCTGGTCGCCCGGGTCAGCTCCTCGAAGCGTCCGATCATGCCCTGCTCCATGGCGGTCATGATCGGTGAGGGGATCATCGACTCGCGGGACTGCCCGCGGGCGATCACCATGGAGACGTTCCACGAGTACTTGATGTGGTCCTCGGTGGTGCCCGCGGTGCCCTGGACGACAAGGGTCGACGTGCGGCAGATCGCGGCCGAGAGCAGCTCGGCGAGCCAGCTCTTCCCGGTGCCCGGGTCGCCGATCAGCAGCAGGCCGCGATCCGACGCCAGGGTCACGATGCTGCGTTCGACGAAGCTGCGGTCGCCGAACCACTTCTGCGAGATCTCGCGGTCCAGCCCGTCGGAGCGCTCGGACCCGAGCACGAACAGCCGCACCATGCGGGGGCTGAGCCGCCACGAGAACGGCTTGGGACCGTCGTCGACGGACTCCAGCCAGTCGAGCTCTTCGGCGTACTTGACCTCGGCGGGGGCACGCAGCAGGTCATCGGTCACTTGCGGGTCTCCTAGGTGAGGAAGCTCTTCAGCTCGAACACGAGTTTGCGGATGTGGCCCGAGATCACGGGCGTGCCCAGGTCCTTGAGGTGCTGGCGGAACCACGGGTCCACGCTCTGGTGCCCGGAGCTGTTCACCGAGCCGACCGGGATGAACTTCACCCCCGAACGGTGCACCGACTGGAAGTCGGTCAGCAACGATCGGTTGTCGTAGAAGTCGGAGATCCACACCATCACGGTGTTGCGCGGATCGGTGATCTTGGGCCGGGCGATGGACATCGCGACGGTGCCGTCGGTGCCGCCGCCGAGCGTCGTGCGGAGCAACACCTCGAACGGGTCGTGCACCCACGGGGTCAGGTCGATCGCCCGGGTGTCGTACGCGACCAGGTGCACGTCCACCTTGGGCAGCCCGGCGAAGATCGACGCCAGGATGGTGCAGTTCACCATCGAGTCGACCATCGACCCCGACTGGTCGACCACCACGATCATCTTGGCCGGGGTGGTCCGCCGGGCCGTGTGCCGGTAGAACAGCCGGTCCACGTAGAGCCGCTCGTCCTCGGGGCTCCAGTTGGTGAGGTTCTTCCAGATCGTGCGTTCGACGTCGAGGTTGCGGAACACCCGCTTCGGCGGCACCGACCTGTCGATGGTGCCGACGCTCGTCTTCTCGACCTGGGTGCGCAGCACCTCGGCGACCTCGTCGACGAACCTGCGGATCAGCGCCTTGGCGTTGGCCAGCGCGATCCCCGACAGGTTGGCCTTGTCCCGTAGCAACTGCTCGATGAGCGACATGCTCGGCGTCAACCGCCTCGCCAGCGCCGGGTCGGCCAGCACCTCGCGCAGCCGCATCCGGCGGACGAGGTCGCCCTCCAGCCCGGCGAGCACACCGGCCAGCTCGTTCCCGCCGGGGTGGGAGCGCAGCTGGCCCGGCTCGCAGCCGAGCGCCTGCTCGAACCATCCGGCGTCCTGCTGCCAGCGGGCCAGTTCGGTGGCGGTGACGGAGCCCGTCCCGGTCGAGAACACGTTGAGCAGCAGCTTCGACACCAGGGCCGCCCGGCGTACCTCGTCCGTACCGACACCCTCGGAGGACGCGGGGGTGCTTTCCGGGGCGTCGCTTTCCGAGGCGTCGTCCTGTCGCACCATCAGGCCCCGCAGTTCGGCGCCCAGGTCGGGGAACCGCTGCACGAGGTTGTCCACCGACACGGACGGATCGAGCAGCGCGGGCGGCAACCCGAGGTCGTCGACGATGGCCACGCTGGCCGTCTCCAACGAGGGCTGCTCTTCGGGGTCGAACAGCCGCGCGAGCAGGCGCCAGTAGAGCACCTGACGCCGGTTCTCGTCGGCGCTGACCCGGGAGTCGATCCGGGGGTCGTTCAGGGGAGTGCTCATCGTCTCAGGAGCCGTCCGGCTCGCTCGCGCAGTACGGCGACGGCGTCACCGGCCTTGGCCTCCGCCTTCACCACCTTGGGATCGGTGGGGCCCAGCGCCCAGTCGCCGTTGTGCGCCGTCACCGGCTTGCGCTTGACCGTCGCCTGAACCGCGAGGGGCTGCAGAGTCCAGCCGCCGTCCCAGCGGATCAGGCCGAGGCACGCCGTGGAGGCGGCCACCAGTTCTGGTGTGAGCGGGCCGCAGGTCGGCAGCCGGTCGACGTCGACGGCGAGGATGTGCCCGCCGAGATCCAGCGTGACCGCCCCGCCTTCGGTCGCCGTCGTGTAGCCCTCCACCAGCACGGGTTCGGAGATCCGTACCGGATGGCGGTCCAGGGGAGGCACCGCGGGGGCGAGCGCGCCGGCGAGCAGGACCCGCGCGGTGGCGAACGGGTCGGCGGGCTCGCCCGCGCCGGCCCGGTCGTCGTGCCACACCAGATCGCCGCTGTCCAGGAGGGGCATGTCCGTGATGTCCAGGCTGCGCTGCTCGGCCAGCGCGCCGAGCAGCACCGGGTACCGGTGCAGCAGCCGCCAGAGGGCCGGACCGACGATGGTGTCCACCTTCGGGGCGGCGACGCTCGCGCGCACCAGCCGGGGCGGCGTTCCGGCGGACTCCAGGATGCCGTGGACCTGGATCTGCACCGCGGTGCCGTGCTCGTGGACGTCGACGCCGAGGATCAGCAGCCGTCCCGACACCGATCCCGAGGGCTCGGAACCACTGTGCCCGCCGCCGGGCCGCGACAGCAGCAGGGCGCGCGTCCACAGGTCGGCCCAGCGCCGGGCGGGCAGCCGATCCATCGTCCCGACCGGGCTCGACGCCCGCAGTTCGGCCGCCAGGCCGTCGAGCAGCACCGCCTGCCGGCGCAGATCGGGTACGGCCAGCAGGGCCTCGATCGTCTGGTCCGCGGCGGAGACGAGGTCGTGGCCGACACCCCGCCACCCGGTGATGGCCAGCTCGTTCAGCCAGGACCGGCACCCGCTGAGCAGGTTGTCCGCGCTCGGCGCCGTCGTGGATGGAGACTCCTCCCATGCCGCCCTGGTCCGTCCCAGCGCGGTGTCGAGGCGGGTGAGCAGGGCGTCGTGCACCGCGCCGAACAACGCGGTGCGCCCGCCGGCCAGCGTGGTCAGATGCTCGTCGGTGGCCGAACCGGCGATGATCTTCTCGGCCGCCTCGCCCGCCCGTACGCCGAGCGGCGTGGCCGCCAGGGCGCCGGCCAGCGCGGACAGCGCCATGGCGCGATCCTCACCGAGCCGGGCGAATCCGTGGACGAGGGCGTCGTCGAAGCCCGCCACCAGGTCGAGTGCCTCGTCGACCCCGGGCACGGGAGCGTCGAGCAGTTCGCCGAGTTGCACGCCAATCATCAGCGGACCGCCCCCAACGCCGGGAACCAGTGCATCTCGGGGATGGGCACGGTCGTGTCGGGCACCTCAAGGTAGTTCAGGTGGCGCAGGAAGCGGCTGAACACCATGGCCGCCGGAGCGCGCTCGACCTGGCCGTCCATGCGGCTCACCAGGTCGGCGCCGGACGACGCGCCGTCGCCGACGTCGACGCGCAGGTAGCGGGCCACCCGATCGAGGCCGTACTGCAGCACGGCCTCGGCGGCGAGCAGGTGCAGGTGCTTGCACGGCGAGCTGCCCGACGGCAGGGCGCCGCACGGCCGGTTGTTGTTGGTGCTGCAGCTGTACGCGTGGGTGCCGGCGGTGAACGACGAGACGTACACCCGCTCGATGTCCGAACCGCTCGACACGACGCCCTGCAGCCGCCCGTCAGCCAGCTCGACGAAGGGAACCTTCGCCAGCTTGCGCGGCTGAACAGGAGAGACCACCCGTAGCGCGCTGCGCTGTTCCCACGCGGCTCTGTCCGCGTTCACGCCCTTCGACCTCCAGCCCGACGGCTCGCGGACGCCGGCCGGTACGGCGGCATCTGCTCGAACGGCCGATCCATGATCGGGTAACTTACCCCATGACAAACCGGCCGGTGCCCATTCTTACGAATGTCGGCTTTTGTCGGCATAAGCCAGACAAATGCGCTCGCCCGCGCACACCGATCTCACCGCGGCACCTCCGGTGACGGGTCGCGTGACGCGGGGCCGCAGGTCACCTCGGTCGCGGCCGGCGGGCACGGCATGGTCCAGTCGGGTGTCGTCACCAGGACGTCGACGCCGGGCGGCACGCTCAGGGTGTAGTCGGTCCGGCAGCCGGGATCCCCCAGCTCTCCCGGGCAGGTCACCTTGACACGCAATGTCTTGCCCGACTCCCAGGCCTCGCTGATCGAAGGCGGCCCGCTGTGCCAGGTGGTCTCCCGTTTGGCAGTGAGGCGTCCGGGGACGCCCGGAGCGACCCGCACGTCGACCCTGCCCCGCACGTCCACGATGATCTGGGGCGTGGTGACGGCGTATGTCACGGTCCTCGTCTCGGTCGCGCTCTGATCGAGGACCGACGAGTCGTAGGAGCCGGGGAAGGAGAAGTCGTAACCGTGGGGAATGGGGAGCCGGTACCACGCTCCCAGCGCCATCGCCACCACCGCGGACACGGTCAGCGCCGCGCCGGTGGCGATCCATCCGGTACGCACGTTTCTTCGCATCATGTCGCCCTTCAAACCTTCAGGAATCGCAGTACGGCCAGCACCCGCCGGTGGTCCTTCTCGACGCCGGAGAGGCCGAGCTTGGCGAAGATGTTGTTGATGTGCTTGCCGACCGCGCTCTCGGAGACGACGAGGGCTTCGGCGATGCCGGCGTTGGACCGTCCCTCCGCGATCAGCGCGAGCACCTCGTACTCCCTGCGGGTCAGCAGGTCCAGCGGATCGCTGTGCCGGCGCAGCAACAGCTGGGCGACCACCTCGGGGTCCAGGGCCGTGCCGCCGGCGGCGACCCGCCGGAGCGAGTCCAGGAACTCGGCGACGTCGGCCACCCGGTCCTTGAGCAGATAGCCGATGCCGGTCGTCGCCATGGACAACAACCGGGTCGCGTAGCGCTCCTCGACATACTGCGAGAGCACGAGGATCGGCAACTCGGGCCGCCGGTGCCGCAGCAGCAGCGCCGCGCGCAGGCCCTCGTCGGTGTGCGACGGCGGCATCCGCACGTCGGTGACGACGAGATCGGGTTCGTGGTCGTCCACCGCACGCAGCAGCCCCTCGGCGTCGGCCACCGCCGCCACGACCTCGATGCCGGCGGACCCGAGGACCCAGACGAGCCCTTCCCTGAGTAGGACCGAGTCCTCGGCGAGCACTACACGCACGGCAGCTCCACCTCTATCGTCGTCGGACCACCGCTCGGGCTCTCGATGCGCAGGGTCCCGTCCACAGATCCTGTCCGCTGCGCGAGGCCGCGCAGGCCCGACCCCTTGGACGGCTCGGCACCCCCGCGGCCGTCGTCGCGTACGACGAGGCGGAGCACGTCGCCGTCGCGCCGTACCGTGACGTCGGCGCCGGAGGCCCGCGCGTGCTTGGCGATGTTGGTCAGCGCTTCGGAGACGACGAAGAACGCCACCGCCTCGACCACGGGAGAGGCGCGTTCGGACACGTCGACGCTGAGCCGTACGGGGAAGGGGGCCCGCGCCGCGAGACCGGACAGCGCCGCGTCCAGACCCTGGTCGTTCAGTACGGCCGGGTGCAGTCCCTGGACGACGTCGCGCAGCTCCTTCAACGCCTGCTTGGCGTCGTCGTGCGACCGCACGATCACCTGGCGGGCGGGCTCGGGCAGGTCGGTGAGAGTGGCACGCGCCATGCCGAGGTTCAGCGCGAGCGACACGAGCCGCTGCTGTGTGCCGTCGTGCAGGTCGCGTTCGATCCGGCGGCGTTCCGCGTCGGCGGCCTCGACCACCTCCGCCCGGCTCTCCCGCAGCGTCTCCACCCGCCGGGCCAACTCGTCGTTCCGGCTGGGGCCGAGCAGCGACCTGGCCGCGACCGCGTCGAGCGCGGTGATGCCCCGGAGCAGCCACGGCACCGCCACGAACAGCAGCAGCGCGCCCGCCGCGGGCAGCGCGGCGATCCATCCTCCGCCCGCCATCTGAAGCTGGACGGCGACGACGGCCGCGACGAGGCACGCCGACCACGAGACGACACCGCCGAGGAACCCCACTCCGCCGACCAGCGGTGCGACCACCAGGTGATAGGCGATCTGCCGCCACATGCTTCTCGACCGCGCCTCCAGGAGCAGTTGCCTGAGCGGGTTCCCGACCCAGGGGAGACGCGGCACCGGGGGGATGTCCTGGTCGAGGAAGGCGGCGAACCGGGCGCGTTGCAGCCAGGTGAGCAGCGGGACGATCCGGGTGAGGACCAGCAGCGCGATCAGGGGGACGATGACGGTCCAGATCAGCACTATCGACAGCGCGGCCAGCCCGACGATCGTCTCCGCCGCGAGGAGCGCGATCGGTACGCCCGCTGTCACGTGGATGGTGCGGAGCCAGGTCCGCGTCGACCAGTGGCCGCGGATCCGGTCCCAGGGAGTGGTCATACGTCAACCGTAGAGATCGGTATCGCTCGACGACATGACCAGGACATCCCAGAAAAAGGTGAGGCAAGCCCCACCCTTTGACTCGGGGCCCCTTCGCGTTCCGCGACACGCGGGCGTGAGCCGATCGCCGATCCGGTACGTCATAGAAGTATGAGGATGTGGCGAATCGCGCTTCTGGCGGCACTCGTCCTGGTTCTTGGGGCGTCCATGACGTCGTCGGCGCAGGCGGTGACCGCGCAGAAGAAGGTCCTGGTGCAGCTCCGCGAGCAGGGCGGCTTCGCGGGCCTCGACGACCGCGTGACCGTGTACACCGACGGATGCGTCCGGCTCAGCCGCCGTACGGGACCGGCCGCGGCCCGATGCCTCACCGGCGGTGAGATGCGCGGGTTGCGCGCGGACCTGAGGCATCTGCGCGTCGGCCGCTCCGAGGCGCGGCCGCCGGGAGCCGACTTCATCAAGTACACGCTCGCGTACCGAGGCCACCGCGCCGGCCGCTACACGCTGCCCGGCACGTGGACTCCGGTGGTTCGGCGGCTGGAGCGGATCCTCCAGAAGTACTGGACCCCGTCCTGACCGCTCGCGGTCACGCTTCGCGGCGCGACCGGAAGAACTCCGAGACGATCCGGGTGTGCAGCGGGAACGCCAGCTCCCGCGGTCCGTCGATCAGCAGCCACTCCGACGTCTCGGCCGTGGCGACGACCGGCGGGAGACCGGCCGAGCCGGTACGCGGACCGAGGGCGAAGACCAGCACCGTGCCGTCGGGAGCGCTGAGCACGTCGAAGAGCCGCACGTCGTCGGCCTCGACGACGACGCCCGTCTCCTCGCGGAGCTCCCGGACGGCCGCCTGCTGCCAGGACTCGCCCATGTCGATGAAGCCGCCGGGCAGGGCGAGACCGCCACGGTGCGGCTCGACGTCACGGCGCACCACCAGCAGGCCGTCGTCCACCGGCAGCACCATCACCGCGACCGGCAGCGGGTTGAGGTAGCTGGTGTTCGCGCAGCCCGAGCATGAGCGCGGCCACGCCTGGTCGGGTGCGAAGGCCGCGCCGCAGAAGGAGCAATGCGAGTTCCTGATCGTCACGACCGTGAGACTAAACCAGGCCGAGTCCGCTGACCCGGATATCCATCACCTCATACCTGTACACATCGGCCGGCGTCAGCCGGTCGTCCGGCCGTCCTGATCGGGTGGCCGCCCGAGGGCGCGGAACCCGCCGGCGAGGTGGACCGCCATCGCGCCGAAGGTGAGCAGCCAGGCCAGGAGCCCGAACCACACCTCGACGTCACCGATGGCCACCACGATGGGCAGACCGGCGACGGTCCCGAGGTTGTGCGACGCGGCCCCGTACATGCCGAGAGGGAAGACCATGCTCCACAGTCCCGGCCCGTACCTGAGCGGGACGCCGGACCAGATGTGCCGCCACCAGCCCGCGATGATCAGGGCGACGAAGATCCAGCTTCCGAACGACCAGAAGAGCAGGCTCACATGCACGGAGAGGTCGTGCGCCACCGCGGCCGCGGACGCCCCTCTCATGTTCGAGATCTGGGTTCCGGCGACGACGCTGATCGCGGTGGCGCCCATCGCGACCCAGTAGGGCGGCGTGAGATCGCGGGGCCCCATCTCGAAGAGCATCAACCGGAACGCCACGACGATCGCGATCGCCAGATAGAGCCAGATGGAGATCGACCAGGTCATGACGGCGAGCAGCGCCAGCTCGTCCCGCCACCCGCTCGCGGCGGGCTCCAGCGTCGCGGCGAGCACCGCGACGGACTGTCCGCCAACCACCCAGACGAACCAGGTTCCGTTGGCCCCCGCGATGGCCTTCGTCCCGTCCCGGCTCAGCAGGGCGGCCCACGGCACGAGATAGCTGAAGAGGACCCAGCTCGCCGCGCCGACGGCGAGCAGCACGGCGGCGGTGCCGGTGCGACCCTCCATGGCCAGCCGGGTGCCGAGCACGTTCGTGCCGGCGGTGAAGGTGAAGAACCCGAACGCCCGCCCGGGGTCCCGCAGGTCGCGGACCATCTCCGCCCGGCAGGCCAGCAGCCGCCACGCGTACAGCACGAGCAGGACGGCGTAGCCCGCCGCTCCCACCCAGAGCAACGCGGCGGACAGCGCGGGCAGGCGCATCGCGCGCATGTCGATCGACACGATCCCCGTCGCCATCACCATGGCGAAGTAGGCCGGGGACAGGTCGCGGACCGCCGCCGCCCGCACGTCGCTCAGGCTCGGGCGGCGCACCTCAGGCCGGCCCGCCGATCTTGCGCCATCTGCGGCCCGTGGTGCCGGGCTCGGGAGGCACGATGGCGCCCCGGCTGCGGTAGACGACGAACGGCCGCCACAGGTACCACAGCGGGAAGCTCCAGGCGTGGACCAGGCGGCTGAACGGCCAGACCGCCCAGAGGGCCCACGCGGCCGTCGCGTGGAGCTGGTAGATCACCGGAGCGGTCGTCATGGCCCCGATGTCGGGCGATCCGGTGAACAGGCCGCGGAACCAGGGGCCGACGGTGAGCCGGTAGTTGTATCCGGGACCGAAGAGGTTCCACCCGATGGTGGGGGCGACCCCGGTGAGCACGATGATCAGCAGCATGACGAGCGCCACGTAGTCGATCGTCGCGGTGGTGGCCTTGACGCGCGGGACCAGCATCCGGCGGCTCGCGAGGATCGCGATGCCCACGATGACGACGAGCGCGGCCAGCGCGCCGCCCACGGCCGAGAACCACCGGTAGACGACCTCCGGTATGCCGATGGCGTGGGTGACCGACGCGGGCACGAGGATCCCCATGACGTGGCCGAGGATCGCGGCGAACGCCCCGTAGTGGAAGAGCGGCGCGCCCCACTTGAGCAGCCGACGCTCCAGGAGTTCGGTCGAGTAGCAGTCCCAGCCGAACCTGTCGTACCGCCACCGCCAGACGTGGCCGACGACGAAGACGGTCATCGCGACGTACGGCAGGACGACCCACCAGAACACGTCCAGGGTGCTCGCGTCGGTCATGGTCGTCGCTCCTGTCCCGAGAGATACTCCGGCGGCGCGAACGGCTCCAGGCCGACCTCCTCGGTGGGCGGGCCGCTCTCCCACAGCGCGCGCACCGCTTCGAGCTCCCCGCGCCGCAGCTTCGGCAGCAGCGCGCAGACCGCCTCCACGACGTGCGCGTACGGCGTGTCCACCGAGCCGAGCGCCCGGCGGAGCAGGTCGAGGTCGGCGCGGCGGCGGCGCAGCAGCGCGACGCCCTCCCGGCTGAGCGCGGCGAATTCGAGCACGAGCGGAACGAAGTCGGGCAGCTCGGCGTCCGGCGGGTGGAACCCCGCGCGGCGGTAGGCGGCCTTGTACGCGAGCATCGCCGTACCGCGCCTGCGCGTGTCGCCGTACCGGTAGTAGGTCAGGTAGAGCGCGGAGTGGCGGCGCAGATCGAAGGTGTCGACGTAGTGCCCGGCCACCTCGCCCGGAGGGGTCGCCCGCAGCCAGGCGAGGAAGGCGGCGAACTCCTCGCGCGCCGCCCTGGGCGCGGCGCGTCCGGCCTCGTCGAGCCGGTCGATGCCCGTGAACAGCGCCATGGTCGGGTACTGCAGCAGCACCGACGCGAGCTTGAACGCGTGCTCCGCGCCGGTCATGGCGCCTCCTCCCCGGGGAACGGGTCCTTCCCGGGAAACGGGTCCTTCCTGGGGAACAGGCGCGACGGGTCGCCGGTGCCGTCCCAGCCGAGCAGGTTGGCGCGCGGCCGCCCGTCGTCCCCACGGAACATGGGCGGTCCCCCGGCCGGACTCCCCGCCGGAGGCGGGTACCCCTGACCGCCCATGCCGGGGCCGCCCTCCCCGTCGAGGCTGCAGAAGAGCTGCTGGTGCTGGGCGGTCAGCGCGCCGGCGTCCTCGGCGTGGACCTGCGGGATGACGTAGCGCTCCTCGTACTTGGCGATCGCCAGCAGGCGGTACAGGTCGTCGACGTCCTCCGCGGTCATGCCGACCGAGCGCGGCAGATCCTCGCCGGGGTCCCGGCCGAGCTGTACGGCCCGCATGACCGCACGCACCGTGGCGAGCCTGCGCAGCACCAGGCGTACGGTCTCCGCCCTGCCCGCGGTGAAGAGGTTGGCCAGATACTCGACGGGTACGCGCAGCGAGTCGATGGTGGCGAAGACCCGGTCGGGGTCGGCGTGGTCGTATCCCTCTGCGTGCACGACGTCGGCGACCGGCGAGAGCGGCGGGATGTACCAGACCATGGGCAGCGTACGGAACTCCGGATGCAACGGCAGCGCCACCCGGTGGCGTACGGCCAGCGCGTGGACGGGGGAGCGGCGGGCCGCCTCGATCCAGTCGTCCGGGATGCCCTGGCGTGCCGCCTCCGCCCGGATCGCGGGGTCCTCGGGGTCGAGGAACACCGAGAGCTGCGCCTCGTAGAGGTCCTGCGGGTCGGGGGTGGTCGCCGCGCCGAGCACCGCGTCCGCGTCGTAGAGGAGCAGCCCGAGATAGCGGAGCCGGCCGACGCAGGTCTCCGAGCAGATCGTCGGCTGGCCGGCCTCGATCCGGGGGAAGCAGAACGTGCACTTCTCGGCCTTGCCGGTCTTGTAGTTGAAGTACACC
Source organism: Microtetraspora glauca (assembly GCA_001570385.1). Lineage (GTDB taxonomy): Bacteria > Actinomycetota > Actinomycetes > Streptosporangiales > Streptosporangiaceae > Microtetraspora > Microtetraspora glauca. Next base: position 53,192 of record BBYL01000031.1, read on the forward strand.
TTCTTGTACGGGCAGCCCGACACGCAGAACCGCCAGCCCCGGCACCGGTTCTGGTCGACGAGGACGATGCCGTCCTCGGCCCGCTTGTACATCGCCCCCGAGGGGCACGAGGCCACGCACGACGGGTTCAGGCAGTGCTCGCAGATGCGCGGCAGGTAGAACATGAAGACCTGCTCGAACTCCATCCGCACCCGTTCCTCGATCCCGGCGAGGTTCGGGTCGCTCGGCGCGTGCTCGGGCGCGCCCGCGAGGTCGTCGTCGAAGTTGCTGCCCCACCGGATGCGCATGCCCCGCCCGGTGAGCGTGGAGATCGAGTGCGCGCTGGGGTTGGGCGTGCCGAGCGGCGCGTCGATGACGGTGCCGTAGTCGTACGTCCACGGCTCGCCGTAGTCGTCGATCGACGGCAGGTCGGGGTTGTAGTACATCTGCAGCAGGCGGCGCACCCGGCCGCCCGCCTTGAGCTGGAGCCGTCCCTTCGTGTCCAGGGTCCAGCCGCCCCGCCACCGGTCCTGGTCCTCGTACCCCCTGGGGTATCCCACGCCCGGCTTGGTCTCGACGTTGTTGAAGTAGACGTATTCGAGGCCGGGCCGGTTGGTCCAGACCTGCTTGCAGGTCACCGAGCAGGTGTGACAGCCGATGCACTTGTCGAGGTTCATCACCATCGCGACCTGCGCCATTATGCGCATCAGAACCGCACTTCCTGCGACCGCCTGCGGATGACCGCGAGCTCGTCGCGCTGGAATCCCGCCGGGCCGTAGTAGTTGAACGCGAACGACAGCTGGCCGTACCCGCCGATCATGTGGGTGGGCTTGACGAGCACCCGGGTCAGCGAGTTGTCCGCCCCGCCGGGCCACCCGGAGATCTCCGACTGGGGGGTCATCAGGTTCCGGTCCTTGGCGTGGTACATGAACGCCGTGCCCTCGGGCATCCGGTGGGTCACCACGGCCCGGCAGACGACCACGCCGTTGCGGTTGTACGCCTCGATCCAGTCGTTGTCGGCCACGTCGATCTTGGCGGCGTCCCGATCGCTCATCCAGATGACCGGGCCGCCGCGGAACAACCGCAACATGTGCAGGTTGTCCTGGTACTCGGAGTGGATCGACCACTTGGAGTGCGGGGTGAGGTAGCGCACCGTCACCTCGGGGCGGTTCTCCTCCTCGATCCCCTGCGGCCCGAACAACCGGGCGTAGTTGAGCGGCGGCCGGTAGTTCGGCAGCATCTCGCCGTACTCGACGAGCCAGTCGTGATCGAGGAAGAAGTGCATGCGCCCGCTCAGCGTGTGCCACGGCTTCTTGCGCTCGACGTTCAGCACGAACGGCGAGTAGCGGCGTCCGCCCGTCTCGATGCCCGACCACTCCGGGGAGGCGAACACGGTTCTGGGTTGTACCTGGGTGTCGGCGAACGTGATCCGGCGGCCCGCGCTCTCCCGCGCCAGGTCGGCGAAGCTCACCCCGGTGCGCTCCCGCAGCGCCTCCCACGCCTGGGCGGCCACCTGCCCGTTGGTGCTGCAGGAGAGCGTCATGATCGCCTCGGCCATGTGCACGTCGCGGGCCAGCGAGGGGCGCCCGTCGCCCGCTCCGGCTCGCACCCGGCCGTTGTCCTGCCCGAGCTGCTCGACGGCGGCGGCGGGCACCCAGGAGATCCCCTTCGTCGCGGTGCCGAGGGTGTCGACGAGCGGGCCGAGCGCCGCGAGCTTGTCCGCGATGGCGCCGTAGTCCCGCTCGACCGTGACCAGCTTCGGCATCGTCACGCCGGGAACCGGCTCGCACTCCCCGGCCTTCCAGTCGAGCACCCGGCCGCCCGGCTGCGCCAGCTCGTCCGCGGTGTCGTGCATGAGCGGCGCGGCGACCACGTCCGTACGGGTGCCCAGGTGGACGGCGCCGAGCCGCGACACCTCCCGTGCGATCGTCGCGAACGTCTCGAAGTCCGACCGCGCCTCCCATGGAGGGGCGATGGCCGGATTGAAGGAGTGGATGAACGGGTGCATGTCCGTGGTCGACAGGTCGTACTTCTCGTACCAGGTCGCGGCGGGCAGCACCACGTCCGAGTAGGTGCAGGTGCCGGTCATCCGGAAGTCGAGCGTGACGAGCAGGTCGAGCTTGGCGCGAGGTGCCTCGTCGCGCCAGGTCACCTCGGCCGGGCGCACGCTCGGCGGCGACTCCGCGGCCCGGACGGCGTCGTCGGCGCCGAGCAGGTGCCGCATGAAGTACTCCATGCCCTTGCCGGACGAGCCGAACAGGTTGGCCCGCCACAGGGTGAGCACACGCGGGAAGTTGCGCGGGTCGTCGGGGTCCTCGGCGGCGAAGCGCAGCCGCCCCGATCGCAGTTCGTCCACGATGTGGTCGCCGACCGGGCGGCCGGCGCGCGCGGCCTCGTCCGCGAGATCGAGCGGGTTGCGGTCGAACGCCGGCTGCGCGGACGTCCAGCCCAGCCGCTGGGCCAGGGCGACGCAGTCGGCGAAGGACCGCCCCGCGAACAGTCCGCGCCCGAGCGGGCTGGCGAGCTCTCCCGCGCCGAACGTCTCGTACCGCCACTGGTCGGTGTGCATGTACCAGTACGGCGTGGCGGCCATCTGCCTGGCCGGGCGCTGCCAGTCGAGCGCGAACGCGAGGTGGGCCCAGCCGGTGAGCGGGCGGATCTTCTCCTGCCCGACGTAGTGCGCCCAGCCGCCGCCGTTCACGCCCTGGCAGCCGCACAGCATGATCAGGGTGAGGAACGCCCGATAGGTCTGGTCGGAGTGGCACCACTGGTTGGTGCCGCCTCCCATGCAGATCATCGACCGGCCTTCGGAGGTCTCGGCGTTGCGGGCGAACTCCCTGGCCACCCGGGCCGCCGCCGCGGCCGGCACCGACGTGATCTTCTCCTGCCAGGCCGGGGTGTACGGCTCGGGATCGTCGTATCCCGCCGGCCACTCCCCGGGAAGCCCGTCGCGCCGCACGGCGTAGTGCGCCATCACGAGGTCGAAGACCGTCGTCACCAGGCGGCCCGCGACCCGCGTCACCGGCACTCCGCGGCGTACGGCCGAGCCGCCCTCGGTCGGGCCGACGTCGAAGCGGGGCAGATCGACGGGAACGGCCTCCGTGTGCCCGCCGTACAGCGTGAGCACCGGATCGATCCCGCCCAGGTCGAGGTTCCAGCGGCCCTTCCCCTCCTCGCCGAAGCGGAAGCCGAGCGAGCCGCCCGGCACCTTCGGCGTGCCGTCCGCCGCGTCGAGCAGCACCATCTTGTGCGCCGCGCCCTCACTCGCGTCGCCGAGGTCGGCCGCGGTCAGGAACCGGTCCGGCACGTACGCGTCGCCGCGCTCGGCCAGCGTCACCAGGAGCGGCAGGTCGGTGTACGTCTTGACGTAGTCGGTGAAGTAGGGCACCTGGCGGTCGCGGAAGAACTCGGACAGGACGACGTGCCCCATCGCCATGGCCAGCGCGCCGTCGGTGCCCGGACGGGCGGCCAGCCAGTCGTCGGCGAACTTGGTGTGGTCGGAGTAGTCCGGGGAGACCACCACGACCTTCTGGCCCCGGTAGCGCGCCTCGGTCATGAAGTGCGCGTCCGGGGTACGGGTGATCGGCAGGTTGGTCCCCCAGATCATCAGGTAGGAGGCGTTCCACCAGTCCCCAGACTCCGGCACGTCCGTCTGGTCGCCGTAGACCTGCGGCGAGGCGAGCGGAAGGTCGGCGTACCAGTCGTAGAACGACAGGATCGTGCCGCCGATCAACGAGAGGAATCGTGTCCCCACCGCGTAGGAGACCAGCGACATCCCCGGGATGGGGGAGAACCCCGCCACCCGGTCGGGGCCGTACGTCTTGATCGTGTGCACGTGGGCGGCGGCGATCAACTCGCTCGCCTCGGACCAGGACGAGCGGACGAACCCTCCCTTCCCCCGCGCGTTCTTGTAGCGGGCCGCGCGTTCGGGGTCGCCCGTGATCTCCGCCCACGCTTCGACGGGGTCGCCGAGCCGCTCCCGCGCCTCCCGCCACAGTTCGAGCAGGGGGCCGCGCACGTACGGGTAGCGCACCCGGGACGGCGAGTAGGTGTACCAGGAGAACGCCGCCCCTCGCGGGCAACCGCGCGGCTCATACTCGGGTGAGTCCGCCCCGATCGAGGGATAGTCGACCTGCTGCGTCTCCCAGGTGATGATCCCGTCCTTGACGTAGACCTTCCACGAGCACGAGCCGGTGCAGTTCACCCCGTGCGTCGACCGCACCACCTTGTCGTGGCGCCACCGCTCGCGGTAGAACTCCTCGGCCTCACGGCCGTCCTCGCGGTGCACCTCGCGGTAGTCCGTCGACGGCGTGCCCACCGTGAAGAACTGCGCGGCGCGCAGCAGCGACTCGACCGGCTCGCCGCCGGGCAGCAGCGGGGCCAACGGTTCCGCCATGAGATCACCTCGTTAGCGAGCGATACCCGGCAAAACGGACGGCGACGACCGGCTTAGGTGGATCGTGGCGATCTGATTACGGTGCAACGAAACGCGGTGACCGGACGTCCCTGGGATCGTGGACCACACCTTCGACGAATTCGTCCGGGCACGAGGCGACGCGCTGTTCCGCTACGGCGTCGTACTGACCGGAAACGCGGACGACGCGGCCGACCTCGTGCAGGAGGCGCTGCTGCGGCTCGGCGACGCCTGGCAGCGCGTGGTCCGCAAGGACGACCCCGAGGGCTACGTGCGGACGATCATGGCCCGCCAGCACATCAGTTGGTGGCGGCGAAGACGGCGAGAACGCCTGGTGGCCGACACACCCGAACACGGCTACACCGACGTGCGGCTCGACGGCGACGCGGGGCTGTGGGCCGAGATCGGCGGGCTGCCGCCGAAACAGCGGGCGGTGCTCGTGCTGCGTTACTACGAGGACCTCCCGGACGTCGAGATCGCCAGAATCCTCGGCATCTCGCCGGGGACCGTACGCAGCCAGGTCTCGCGTGCCCTCGACAAGTTGCGGATCCAGCGCCGCGCGATGCACATGGAGGAAGTGTGAGAACCGAACAGGACCTCGTCGGCACGCTGAGGAAGGCAGCGAACAGCGTGCCCCCGCCGGTCGATCTCGGCCATGGCCTGGTGACCCGTCGCAGGCGCAGGACGCGCAGGCGCTACCAGTCGGCCCTGGCCGTCGCCGGGGTCGTCGCCGTCGTCCTGGGAGGGACGGCCGTCGTCCGCGGTGGAGATCGTACGGACGAGGTCGGGCCGATGGCCTCGGCCGCTCCCGGCATCGTCGATGATCCCGCCACCGTCGAGGGGCGGCCGAGTCCGGCCCGCGAGGTGTGGCCGGAGGCGGTGTCGACGATCCCCAAGAAGGCCGCGGACGGCTTCAGGTACCGGCCGGTCACCGCGCTCAGCCCCACGGAGATCCTGCTCATCGCGGAGGCGTCGTTCGAGAAGGCGGGTCGTTTCGAGGTCTATGACACGAGGACCGGGCAGGCACGGGTGCTCACGACGATAGTTCCCGGTGGAAAGGGCTACTTCGAGCAGCACGCCGAAGTGGGCCAGGACTACATCGCCTGGTACGGCACGAAGCCGAACGACGGCGTCGCGTGGGCCGTCCTCTGGGCCGCCCCCCGCCAGGGCGGGGACCCGATCCGCGTCGGCGAGGTGGGCGGGGGCCTGGCCGAGGTGGACAGGATCGGGGTAACGAAGGACCACGTCCTCTGGTCGCCCCGTTCCGGCGGGGTGTACCGCATGCCGATCAGTGGGGGCGCGCCGGAGAGGATCGCGGGAACGGACGGGCTGTGGCTGTACTCCTGGCCGTGGGCACGTGACGTGCCGGGCGACGCGGGCCCCGACGAGGAGCAGCGGAACAGGAACCAGAGCCTGCTGGTCAACCTGGAGACCGGCGCCCGACGATCGATCACCGCCCCTTCCGGCGTGACGGGCCTGCGCTGCGCCACCGAGTGGTGCGTTGGCACCTCCGGCGGATCCGAGGGATCCGAGGGATCCGACGGACAGGTCTTCGCCATGCGGCCCGACGGCACGGAGGGAAAGCAGCTGCCCGGACGCGCCCACATGCTGGAGATCCACGGCGGCCACTTCGTCCAGCTGAGCGAGGGACGTCCCGCGCTCTACGACCTGAACACCGGGAAGGTCGCCGGGATCAGCGCGATCACCAAGGACGGGGCCGGTGGCTCATACGGGAGCGGCGTCTCGTCGTCGCCCACCCTGGTCTTCTACTGGAACGCGGGCGAGACCAAGACCAAGAGGACCTGCGTCCCGATGAGAGAAGAGGACCGGAAGCTGATGGCGTCGGCGGGGGCGACCCCGTCCCCCGGCGCGACGACGTGCATGACCGAGACGATCGAGCTGGGCGACAAGAACGAGATCCTCAACCTGGCCGCCGTCCAGGACGCCGGGTGAGGCATGTGGCCGGGTTCGAGGCACGAGCGGGTGCCGAAATCTCGGGCGGCGAATCGCGGCAAAGGTATAGGAATTAGCGCGTGATGATGGCTGAGCACGCTCAATCCCTGGCCCCGGTCAACTCGCAGGTGCGGCGGAAGGCCCTGCGGCCGCAGGATCTCCAGCCGTTCTTCGTCGAGCGGGTCAACGCCCGCGATCTGGAGGGGCTCGAAGAGCTCTACGAGCCTGACGCGGCGCCCTGCTCCGTCAGCGGGTACGCCCGTCCCGGAGCAGGGCGATCGTCTCGGTGAGACGCCGCTGCCTGGTCTCGGGCTTCTTGGCTCCCTCGACGGAGAGAACGAACCACTGCTTCTTGGTATAGGAGAGCGTGTCGAAGAACCTCTTGGCCTCGGCGTCGCGGTCGAGGGCCTCGGCGAGATCGGCCGGCACGGTGACCTCGCGGGGTTCGGTGTCGAGTTCGAGGTCCACCACGACGTCGTCGCCAGCGGAGACCCCCGCGTGTGTGCGGTTCTCCGCGCTGATCCCGACCATGTATCTGCCGCCCATGGACGCCACGGTCGAGCGGTAGGTGTGACCGTTGATGGTGACGCGGACGGGGGGCCGCTTGCCCGCTCCGAGGTCGGCGACGACCTCGTCGGGCACCTGGAACCCCGTGGCGGTTTTGCCGGACAGCTCGAGTGTGACTCGAAATCTCATCACTGTCGCCTCTCTACGGGTGGAGCGCGGGCTGATAGGTCAGATGAACGACACCGGTGCTGAAGGTCGCTGAGTCGATCAGCCGCAACGGCGTCTGCCGGTCGTCGTCGAAAAGGCGCCGGCCGCGGCCCAGGACGATGGGGTGGACCAGCAGCTGGAGTTCGTCCAGGACGCCCTCACGCAGCAGTGACCGGACCAGGGTGGGACTGCCGCTGATGGTGATGTTGTTTCCGGGTTCCTCCTTGAGTTTGGTGAGCTCGGCGGCCACGTCGCCGCCGAGCAAGGTGGTGTTGTGCCACCGCACCGTGTCCAAGGTCGTGGAGGCGACCAGTTTGGGCATCGTGTTGATCCGCTCTGCCAGCGGCATCTCGCTGCCGCGCTGCGGCCAGGAGGCGGCGAACACCTCGTAGGTCGTCCGCCCGAGCAGCAGGATGTCGGACTCGTGGAACTGTGCGGCTACCACCTCGCCCATCTGCTCGTTGTAATAGGGGAAGTGCCAGTCCTCAGGTGTTTCCATGACACCGTCCACGGACACGAACAGCTGCGCGACGATCTTCCTCATGACCTCTCCTCGGTGGGTGGCGCCTCTGGGGATGCCTGGGCGACGCGGTCTCAGGCGGCGAAGAACTCCGCCAGGACGGGGGCGATGGCCGCCGGGTCGACGTTGTGGGGCTGACCGTGCAGGGTGCGGCGCTGGGGGGTGGGCAGGGCCGCGGTGATCGCCTCGGCGGCGGTGCTGACCCAGGGGATCGTCCCGCCGTCGATCACGATCGTGGGGACGGTGATGGAGGCCAACTGGTCGGCGGGCAGGGAGAAGTCACCGGCGACCTCGGCGTCGTAGGCCAGGGCGGGCGCGGTGGAGCCCATCGCCTCCCAGAACGGGCCGGCCTTCATTCCGGCGACGAACTCGGCGGGCATGAGCACCGCCTCCAGGAAGAACAGTTCGAGCATGTCGCCGTGACGGCCCTGCTCGCGCAGCGCGAACTGCTGGTCGCGATAGTCGGCGGGGACGGCCGGGCGGGTGCCGGGGAGGATGTAGGGCACCTCCCACAGCGCCAGCCTGGTGATGGCCAGACCGCGAGCCGCGGCCTGGACGGCGAGGATCCCGCCGCCGGAGGTCCCGTACACCATCGCCGATCCGCCCGCTTCGGTGATCAGGGCCTGGATGTCCTCGAACTCGCGGTCCACCGAGTACGGCGCGGCGTCGCCGCTCTGGCCCCGGCCGCGCCGGTCGTAGTTGTACACGGTGTAGTCGCCCGCAAGCAGGTCGGCCACCGGCGCGTTCGCTGATCGGTCGGTGGGTCCGCCGCCGATCAGGATGACTGCCGGTCCCGAGCCGATCCGGTCGTACGCGATGGGGGTCCCGTCCGTGGAGATGACCTTGTTCATGGCGTTTCCTTTCGAGCTCGTTCGGTACTGGACCGTACAGTACTTGTTTGAGTACTGAGCCGTCTAGTACTAAACTGAAAATGAGGAGAGGAGCGGACGATGACAGACGTGGCACAGACGACGCCGCAGGTGGAGGGCCGTTCAGCCCGCAAACGCAGGGCGATCATGGAGGCGGCCACCGGGCTGTTCCTGCGTAACGGCTATCAGGGCACCAGCATGGACGAGGTCGCCGCCCTTGCCGCGGTGTCCAAGCAGACCGTCTACAAGAACTTCACCGACAAGGAACAGTTGTTCCGCGACATCATCCTCGGCGCCACCGACCGAGTCGGCGAGTTCACCGAGGTCGTCGCCCAGCTCGCCGGCACCGAGGACCTGGAGGAGGACCTGGGTGAGCTCGCCCGCCGATACATCACCGTGGTCATCCAGCCGCGAACGCTGCAGCTGCGCAGGCTTCTCATCGCCGAGGCGGGCCGCTTCCCGGCGGTGGCGCGTGACTATTACCAGCGGGCGCCGGGACGCACGATCGACGCGTTCACCGACTGCTTCCAGAAGCTGGCGGACCGGGGGCTGCTGCGGATCGACGATCCGCCCCTGGCCGCCAGCCACTTCGCCTGGCTGATCTTGTCCCAGCCGATGGACAAGGCCATGTTCTTCGGGGACGAACAGCAGTACACCCCCGCGGAACTCCAGCACTTCGCGGACGAAGGGGTCCGCGTGTTCCTCGCCGCCTACCGGACCTGAGCGAGACGGCCCGCCGGACCTCGACGGCTGATCGGCGCCGGAGTCGCGGAGGCTGCGCTTGAGCAGCCCGACGATCAGGTTGGAACGCGGTGGCCGGCGAGGTGGGCGAGGACCGCGTGGTTGGCCTCCCAGCCGTCGGGGAACTTGACGGGCACGTTGAGCCGCACCCTCCCCGTGCTGGGATGGGCGTCGAGGAGCTCGGGGATCCCGGCGCGGGCGACGACGACGCAGGCGTGGCGGTGGCGCGAGGCCAGCACGCACAGGCGCCCGGACTCGAGGTGGAACGCGGTGGCGTCGCGCCGCCCGGACAGCGGGTGGAGGACGATGGTCACGTCGTACTCGCGGCCCTGGAGCCGGTTGGCCGTGTCCACGGTGATCCCCGCGGGGACGCCCGCGGCGCGGATGGCGGCCACCTGGTCGTTGTGCGCGGCGCCGATGGCGATCCGGGTGGCGTCGACGTGGTGGGAGCCGTGCTCGTCGTGGGCGATCGGGCCGCGCTGCAGCAACCGGGTGGCGAGCCCGGCGCACGCCTGTACGGCGTCGGCGTCGGTCCGGACGGTGTGGCGGCTGGGCAGTTCGTGCAGCGCCCAGCCCGTGGAGGCGGCCTCGTTCAGCGTGTGGTCCCAGGGGACGGGGAATCCGGCGGCGGTGAACTCCAGCGCGCGGTCCGCGCCCGTCGTGCCGGATCGGAACGGAGTGAACGGATAGAACGCCTCGGAGATGAGCGGGGCGGCCGAGGCCGGCAGCCGCCAGGAGACGGGCAGCCGGTGGACGGGAAGGTCGTTGAGCCGGGCGGTGACCGCGACGGCGCTCTGCATCGGGTCCCAGGCCAGGCCGGCCCAGCGTTCGGTGTCGACGACGGAGAACGGGTCGAGCTGGCCCGGGTCGCCGACGAACAGCGCCTGCTCGAACAGCGCGGCGATGGCCAGCAGCTTGTCCGAGCGCATCTGGTAGGCCTCATCGATGATCGCCCATCTCCAGGTGCGGCCGGACACGTAGGCCCACTTGTCCGCGGTGGCGAGGACGACCGCGCAGGACGCGACGTCGTCGATCTTCTTGGACGCCGTGACGCCGGGATGCCGGAGTACCCGCTCGGGGACCTGGAAGCCGTCCTTGTGCAGGCGGCCGACGGTGATCGCGGGTGCCCTCGTGGCGATCTTGTCGACCAGGTCGTCGACCTGCTCGTTGGTCTGGGCGACGATCATCAGGCGTTCCCCGGCCAGGGCCAGTTCCAGCGTGGTGGTCACGACGAGGGTGGACTTGCCCGCTCCGGGCGGGGAGTCCACGATGACGCCCCGGTGCCCGCCGCCGGTGAAGTCGGCCAGGATGGCGGCGGTGGCACGGTCGGCGGCCGCGGCGGCGCTTTCGGTGGCGCTTTCGGCGGAGAAGGGAACGGTCATGACCAGGCCTCCACCGCGTCCTCGTCAGTGGGCACGTACGCGGCGGGCGGGCCGCCGTGCGTCCACGGCGTCTCCTCGCCGGTCGGGAAACCGGGCCGGATCCGCCCGCCGAGGTCGAGCTCGGTGAAGCAGACCGCGTCGCCTGCGGTGGGGACGCCCGCCCCCTTGGCGAGCTGGTCGTTGAGCTGGACGACGACGATGTCGCCGTCGATCTCGACGATCTCCGCGGACTGCTTGCGGCGGTGCACGGAGAAGACCTTCTTGCCGGGCGTGAGCCGTACCGGATCGCCGGTGCGGACGGTGACCAGCGGTCGGGGCACCGGCTTCTTCCCTCCGGGTAGCAGGATCCTGCGATCCGCGTCCACATGGACCGCCTCGCCGGTGAACGCCTTGCCGGTCGCGCGGTGCTCGGTCATGACCAGCGGATCGTCGTAGGCGCGCTGCGCGTCGTAGGTCTGCTGCGCCGCCTCCATGTCCCACAGCCGGATCGCGGCGGGTCCGGCCTGGTCGCGGCGGCCACGGGGCGGCCCGCCGTCGGCCAGGCGGGCGACCTCACGGGTGTACTGGTCCCTGTCGAAGGCCCACCGTTCGGCGACGCTCGCCGCCTCCGGAAGGCCGCGCAGTTGATCGACGGCCTGCCACATGAGTCGCCAGGTCGGCTCCAGCTGGGTGCGCAGGGCCTGGCGGACCAGAGCCGGCGAACCGGAGGCGTCGTACGCGCGGATCGCGTGCTGCAGGACCTGGGCGTCGAAGCCGGGGTCGGTGTCGGGGCCCGCCGGCGGCCAGTCGAGGGGGTTCTCGGCCGCGGCCGCCGCCTCCTGGCCGGTGAGACCGGGCGGCGGGGAGATCCAGGCGAGCAGTGTGGCGAGGTTGGCGTCCTCCAGCGGGCTCTGCCCGGTCGCCCAGTGCAGGGCCAGCGCCTCGGTCACGGGAACCAACGCCGACGATCCGGCGAACTCGGTGCGCTCGTACAGGAAGGTCAGCCACTGGCCGAGGACGGGCACGGAGGGATCGACAGGGTAGGGGCCGTCGGTCCGGCGGAACCGGGTGGAGCGGCCGAGCAGCCTGACGAACTCGATCGCCCGTCCTCCCGGTACGAGGATCTGCGGGGCGTCGAGGTAGCGCTCGCGTTCGTTCCTGCCGGTGACCGTTTCGGTCGCGGTGGCGAACCCTTCGATGTACGGAAGCATGATCTGGGCGAGCTCGGCCATGAAGGCGAACCGCAGGTCCCGGTTGCGCGGCTGCGGGACGACCAGCAGGCGGGGATCGGCGGGATCGGTGCCGACCATCGCGCCCAGCGGCGCGGCGGCCTCTCCGGCGAGCTTGAGCGGGATGAACACCATGGGCCGGGCCGACAGGTGCAGGTGCCGTACGGTCGCGATCGGCTGGGCACGCCCTTCGCGGACGGCGAGCGCGCGGGCGTAGGAGGTCACGATGCCCATGCGACCGCTTTCGCCTCGGTGTGCTCGCCGTAGATGGCGCCGACGTGGCGGAGCTGGCCGAGGATCTCGGCGTGCTCGGGTGACGCGAGGAGGTCGCCGCCGACGAGGTCGAGTACGGCGTCGACCGATTCCAGGCCGCCGAGGTCGTCGCGGGTGGTGCGGCCGAGGGCGTCCAGCGAGCCGCAGGCGCGGGCGTCGGCACGGCAGAAGTACGCCATCTCACAGCTGGACAGGCATTCCGGCGCGTACCGGGCCTCGACCGTACGGATCGCCCGCGCCAGCTCGGCGGGCGACTGGTCCAGGGTGAAGGAGAGGTCGGGAGGGAGCCGGTCGAGGATCCGGTCGATCCCGGTGAGCCGCGACAACTGCCGCCGCAGCGACGCGAGCTGCTGGCGTACGTCGAGCAGGGTCGCGGTCGGGTGGTTGGCGAAGTCCTTGGGGCAGACCAGCACGACCTCATGGGACACCCGGTCGGGATCGATGCCCTCGGCCTCGAACAACGCCTTCAGCGCGTACACGTAGAGCGCGGAGAGCCGGGACGCGGCGGCCACCTGTGCCGAGTCCGCGGTCTCGTCGATGATCGCGAACGACTTGATCTCCACGATGTGGAAGCGGCCCCCGATCTGGAAGGCGATGACGGCCGGTTCCAGGTAGACCTCGTGGCCCGCGACCGGCAGCTTGAGCAGCGGGTGGTCGAAGAGCGTGCAGCTCCGCTCGTCGTCCTCGGCGGCCCGGCGCAGCTCGGCCCGGGTGTGGGTGTGCCTGAGCTGGTGGGCGGCGTTGCCGCCGACGTCCGCGATGTCGGTGTAGGCGACCTCGGGGATCGACAGGCCGAGCGTGTCGCGCAGCAGCCGCAGCAGGTGGGCGCAGCCGTCGGCCTTCACCAGCTCCTCGAAGGACCTCGCTCGGGCCAGGGCGAACGGGGACTGCCCGAAAGGAGCGGGGTGGCCGAGATGGACGGCGGTGTTCTGCTTGTGGATCCCGGCCGCGTCGAGTACGGCCCGCCGGTCGCAGCCGGGGTTGCCGGCCAGGGCCGCGATGGTGCGGGCGTTGTGGTCGACGGGCGCGGCGTCGCCGCGCAGGGCGTCCAGCCGGTGATTGGGCGTGCTCACTCGGTCCTCGTGGGGTTGGGATCGGTCTAGGAAGCGGATCGGGACGCGGTCTTGAGCCCGGCCCCGAACAGGCGGGTGACCTCGTTCAGTCGTGCGGTGGCGCGTTCCGCGGCCTCGCGTCTGTGCCGCCGGTCGCTCTCGAGGTGGACGACCAGCTCGGCGTCGGCCGCGCTGATCACCCGGGCGGGATCGGCCCGCCCGAAGCCCTCGGTGGCGCCGGGAATGTTCCGCGCCATCCTCGTCAACAGCCGGTACGCCTCGGTGGAGGCGTCCCCGCCCGCGCCGGTGAGCCTGGTGATGTGCTCGGCGACGCGGATGGCGGAGGTGAGGAAGCCGGTGCGCGGGCTGAGCGGGCCGATGATCCGTACGTCCATCGGCCAGGTGCTGATCGCGAGCAGGCCGCGCGCCGGGGACAGGAGCTCCGCGGTGAGCGCGGGGCACAGATAGTACGGCCGGGCGTAGGGCGAGGAGCGGAACGACTTCTCCTCGTCCCGGCGCAGGCTGGTCAGCTGTGTGGTGGTGACCCGTCCGGCGAAGAACGCCTCGTTGACCGCGACGATCATCTTCGTGGCCGAGGGCACGCCGAGCAGAGTGAGCGCCTGGTGGACCTGTTCGCGGATCGGCAGCAGCGGAACATCGTCCGGCTCGAAGTCGGGCTCCAGGGCGTCGTCCCAGGCGCGCTCGGCCTTGCGCAACTCCGCTCGCAGCCTCCGGACCTTCGCGTCGTCACCACCGGCCTTCGCGAGGCGTATCTCCCCGCGCAGCTCGGTGATGCGCTCCTCCAGGTCGTCGAGCTCCACGGTCACGCACCCTACCAGCTGTCCCACGGGAAACCAGTGAATTCCAGTTGTTTCCCATAACTTCCAGTATCTAGGTCGGCCGACTATTGAGGTCATGATCGGGGCGGCGTAAGAGAGTTAGTGTGGATGGCCACGAAATGAGCAAGATCTTCAGCGATACGGAAATTGTCCCTGCTCCTGGCGAAATGGTCGTGCACAGCGGAGCGGCGAATCTGTGGCGGGGGCCGGAAGCGGTTGGCGGCCGCCTTTGGCTGACCGGCAACTGGCTCGTGTTCCGCTCCCACGCGGTGAACGTTCAACGAGGCGCTTGGGCATGGCCCTTGCGTCAGATCGCGTCGATCGGGCCGGTCAACACGCTTTTGGTCGTCCCGAACGGTCTCGAGGTCGTCATGGATGACGGGGATCGTGTTCGCTTCGTCGTAAACAGGCGGCGTGCCTGGATGGACGCCGTCGAGAAAGCCAAAGGCTGAATGGTCCCCGCTGAACGAGCGGCGGGTTCCGCATTCTGTGCATACGATTCATCCCGGGAGATCATCCAGCGAAAGGCAGGCGAATGGACGATTTTCCGCAGGTGCCGGCAGGGGTCGACCCCGGCATTCCCAGCGTCGCCCGCATGTACGACTACTACCTGGGCGGCAAGGACAACTTCGCCTCCGATCGCGAAGCCGCGGAAAAGATGATCGCCATCGGCCGGCGAATGGGCAACGACGCCAGGGAGATGGCCAGGGAGAACCGTGGCTTCCTCGGCCGGGCCGTACGGCATCTGGCGGAGTCCGGTGTCAGGCAGTTCATCGACATCGGCGCCGGACTGCCGACCCGGGAGAACGTCCATCAGGTCGCCCAGCGCTATTCGTCCGACGCCCGCGTCGTCTATGTCGACAACGACCCCACTGTCCTCGTCCACGCCCGAACGCTCCTGGCCGGCGATCCCGGCACGATCGTGCTGCCCGGCGATCTGCGGAGCCCGAGCGCGATCTTCGATGACCAGGCGGTGCGTGCCCACATCGACTTCGGCCGGCCGTTCGCCGTGCTGCTGCTCGCGGTGCTGCACTTCGTCCAGGAAGACGAGGCCGCCGCCCAGATAGTCAGTCAGGTCCGTGACCGCCTGACTCCCGGCAGCCATCTCGTGCTCTCGCACGTCTACCGAGGTGACGGCGACCAGACGGCCGTCAGTGCCGGGCAGCGGGTCTACTCCACCACGACCTCCGGCGGCATCGCCGGTCGTGATCTCCCGCAGATCACGTCGTACTTCACCGGGCTGACGCTCCTGGATCCCGGCATCGTCCAGGTGCAGGCCTGGCGGCCTCCCGGAGACGTCCCCGTCGACCTCGCCAGAGCCGGGATCCTCGGAGCCGTCGGCCGTATGGACTGACGGTCAGTTGTTCGTCGAACGCCGTTGTTCGTCGAACACCGTCCCCCGGATCCGCTGACCGGGCTCTTCGCGGAACCGAGTGATTCTCCGTGAGCGCATTTCCCGACGAGGTACGCTCACGGCTCCAGGAGAGAATGACGCCTCACGCATTCGGAGCAGCGTGCGCAACGACAGGTCCGGTTTGTGTGACTGTGATTCCTGAGTACGGACCACCGTCGTCGGCGTCAGGATCATAGGTGGTTTTCATGACCGGGCCGAAGCCCTGTCGGTAGTCCGCACGGGAGGGCTCGCCTGCGCTTGAATTAGGCATCCGAGCATTCTTTCCTGGCCGATCCATCCGCCGGATGGCTGAACGGTCCTTTTCCTCTTGAACATCACACGCCTACCGCACGAGTATGTAAGCCATGCCGATCGCTCCACAGGACAACGCGCAAGGTGTACGGCCGCCGGAGGCGACAGTGAAGCGGCGCTGGGGATGCCTGGCGGCAATCGTGATGCCGTTCCTTTTGCTCTTCGTCCTCATCTCGATGCCGCAGTGGCTTCACAACCGTGAATTGGACGGCCTTGCCGACCGTTTCCAGAGCTATCCCCTCCCACCGGGGACCGAGTTCAGTGATCACGAGGTGCAGATGTCGGTGGCGCTACGGGGCAACAGCAACCACTGCGATTACCGTCTTCGCTTCAATCTGCAGACCAAACTCCCGGTGAGTGAGGTCGTGCGCCACTATGGGGCCGCGAAGATCGGCATCGAGGGTGGCGGGGTCGAGGTCATCGGGTGGACACCGTCGACAACGCCGTCCTTCCCGCTCACCTTCGACCAGCGTCAGCCGATCATCGTTGAGATTCAGGACAACCTCCACGACCCCAGCTGGGATTTTCGTTGCTGGTGACTTCTGGGCCGAGTTCTTGCGCCCCTCTGACATGATCGGCAGTCAGCGACAGCCGTTCCGCAGCTAGGCCGCGGAACGGTCGGCGATCGGGCGCCGACGGCGGGCGGTGTCGGCCAGCACCGGCGGGCGCCACGCGCCGTCCGGCTGGTAGATGTTCGTCCCGGGCGGCACGATTTCGTCGATCCGGTCGAGAGCCGCGTCATCGAGGGTGAGCGAGGCGCCCTTCAGCAGCGCCTCCAGCTGGTTCATCGTTCGCGGCCCCACGATCACCGAGGTGACGCCGGGATGCGCCACGGTGAAGGCCACGGCCAGCTCGGGTAGTGAGCAGCCGAGGCCGTCCGCGACCTCGACGAGCTGTTCGACGATGTCCAGCTTGGAGGCGTTCACGGGAAGCGAAGGATCGAAGCGCGCCGGCGTCAGCGCCGCGCGACCGGTGGCGAGATCGATGGGCTGCCCCTTGCGATATCTGCCGGTCAGGAAGCCCGAGGCCAGCGGGCTCCAGGTCAGCACACCCATTCCCAGACGCTCGCAGACCGGCAGCACGGAGGTCTCGACGCCCCGGGCCAGCAGCGAATACGGCGGCTGCTCGGTCCTGAAGCGCAGCAGGCCACGGCGCTCGGCGACGTGATGCGCCTCGACGATCTCATCGGCCGGGAACGTGGAGCAGCCGAAGGCGCGGATCTTGCCCTGGTGCACGAGGTCGCTCAGCGTGGAGAGCGTCTCCTCGATGTCGGTCGTGTGGTCGGGACGATGGATCTGGTAGAGGTCGATCCAGTCGGTCTGCAGGCGCTTGAGACTCTCCTCGACCTCCTTGATGATCCATCGACGGGAATTGCCGCCGCGGTTCGGGCCCACGCCCATCCGGAAATGCACCTTGGTGGCGAGCACGACGTCGTCACGACGGCCGCGCAGCGCCTTTCCCACGATCTCCTCCGACTCGCCCGCCGAGTACATGTCCGCGGTGTCGACGAAGTTGATCCCCTGGTCGAGGGCTGAGTGGATGATGCGGACACATTCGTCATGGTCGGGGTTGCCGACAGCGCCGAACATCATGGTTCCGAGGCAGTGGACGCTCACTTCGATGCCGGTCCCGCCGAGGACGCGGTAGTGCATGCTCATGCTCCCTTAGTGGTGGGGGTGATCATGCGCCGAACTCTAGGTTCTAGAGTCGGCTCTAGGGCAACCCCCTACTCTGGGGGGCATGCCTGAGGTCGCACAGGATCTGAGCATCGGACAGGTCGCGGAACGCACCGGCTTGAGCGTGCACACGCTGCGCTTCTATGAGCGTGAAGGCATCCTGGCCAATCCCGTACGACGTGGACCCGGTGGGCGTCGTTTCTACAACGAGGACGACGTGGAGTGGCTGCGGCTCTGCGTCATCCTCCGCGCCTCCGGCATGCCTCTGCCCGCGATCCGCCAGTACACCGACCTCGTCAGGCAGGGCTCTGGCACCGAGAAGGAGCGACTCGCGCTGCTGCGCCGGCACCAGGAACACGTGATCGCCCAGATCGACAAGCTGACCCGATGCCTGGACCTGATCACCTTCAAGGTCGGGGTGTATGAAGACCACCTCGAACAGGGCCCCGCCGACCAAATGTGCGGCGCCTCGTCATTGCCGGAAAACGCCGAACACGATTAGTTCGGACGGCGCGGACGTTCAAGGTGGCTCGCCGGATTCCCGGTCGCCGCCGTGAAAACGGATCGGCCGTACCGCGTACTCGGCGATGACGTGCCGGTGGCGCGGCGGCGAGGGCCGACGGTGGGCGGTCCACCGCCCCGCCACGTCACATGACGCCAGATCATCAGTACTTCTATCGACAGGAAGTGTCGATATTTCGAATTCATGATTTATCCACGCATTAGATGCGATATCTGAACCCCGCACGCTTTAATCTCTCGGGCCATGCGTGCAATGCCCCGGGCGCTCGCGATCATCGTGACTGCCGGCGTCACCGTCGGCTCGATCGCCGCCCTCCCCTCAACCCCTGCCATCGCGGCGCAGGGGACCGTTGTCATCAGCCAGGTATACGGCGGAGGCGGAAACTCCGGCGCCCCCTTCACCAACGACTACGTCGAGCTCTTCAACCGCAGCGCCGCCTCCGTCTCGCTGGACGGCTGGTCGGTGCAGTACACCAGCGCCAGCGGAACCGGAAACTTCTCTGCCAACAAGACGAGCCTCTCCGGAACACTGGCCCCTGGCCAGTACCACCTGGTCCAGTTGGCCGCGGGTACCACCGCCAGCGGCTCGCTGCCCACGCCGGACGACGTCGGCACCAGCAACCTGAGCGGCACGGCGGGCAAGGTGGCGCTGGTCCGCTCCGCCGACGGCCTGGTCTGCAACGGCTCCAGCACCCCCTGCACCGACGACCAGATGGCGCTGGTCGCCGACCTCGTCGGGTACGGCGCGGCGAACTTCTTCAAGGGCACCCCCGCCCCCGCTCTCACCAACACCACCGCCGCGATCCGCAAGAGCGGCGGCTGCGCTGACAGCGGCGACAACGGCGCCGACTTCGACGCCGCGGTCCCCGCCCCGCGCAACGCCGCCACGCCGCCGGCGCCGTGCGGTGGCGACGAGCCGTCCCCGTCGGCTTCTCCGTCGGCTTCCCCGTCAGCCTCGGCCAGCCCGAGCGCCACGCCGAGCCCCACGCCGAGCGCCACGTGCGACACCCCGATCACGCACCGGATCGCGCAGGTGCAGGGGAACGGCGACGTCAGCCCGCTCGCCGGGACGGACGTCCGGGTCGAGGGCATCGTCACCGGCGCCTATCAGGGGGCCGGCCAGTTGAACGGCTTCTACATCCAGGACCCCACGCCGGACAACGACCCGGCGACCTCCGAGGGCCTGTTCGTGTTCTCCCCCTCGCTGGTCAAGGCCGGTGACCGGGTGCTCGTCTCCGGCAAGGTGATCGAGTTCAACGGCCTGACCGAGGTCTCGCCGGCCACCGCGGTCAACGTCTGCGGCACCGGCACCATCAAGCCGACCAAGGTGAAGCTGCCGCTCAAGAAGGGGATCTCCTTCGAGCGGTACGAGGGCATGCTCGTCACCTTCACGGACGACCTGGCCGCCTCGGAGATCTACAACCTCGGCCGGTTCGGCGAGATCACCCTGTCGGAGGGCGGCCGGCTGTGGCAGCCGACCGACCACAAGGGTGTGGACAGCGAGAAGGACGCGCGGCGGAAGATCCTGCTCGACGACGGTTCCGACACGCAGAACCCGGCGACCCTGCCGTACCACTCCAAGGGGTCGGACACCGTCCGGATCGGCGACGAGGTCAAGGACCTGACCGGGGTGCTTACCTACGGCTTCGGGGTCTACCGGGTCCAGCCGACCCAGCCGGTTGTCTTCGAGCCGGAGAACCCGCGTCCCGCCAAGCCCGCGAAGGTCGGGGGCAACGTCCGGGTCGCGAGCCTCAACACCCTCAACTGGTTCACCACGCTCAAATCCCGGGGCGCCACCACAACCACCGAAAGGGACAGGCAGCTCGCCAAGCTGGTCGCCACCATCACGGGCCTCGACCCCGACGTGGCCGGGCTGATGGAGGTCGAGCGCAACTCCGACGTGGCGCTGAACGCCCTGGTCGACGCCCTCAACGCCAAGGTCGGCGCGGGCACCTACAAGGCGATCACCCACCCCAACCCGGGCACCGACCTGATCCAGACCGCGTTGATCTACAAGCCGGCCAAGGTCACCCCGGTCGGCGCGGCGCTGTCCTCCTCCGACCCGATCTTCAACCGGCCGCCGCTGGTCCAGACGTTCCGCAAGGCGAGCGGGAACGGCCAGACCTTCACCGTGCTGGTCAACCACTTCAAGTCGAAGGGCTGCACCGACGTCGACGGTGACGCCACCGGCGCCGACGCCGACCAGGGTGACGGGCAGAGCTGCTACAACGCCAAGCGGGTCAAGCAGGCCCAGGCTCTGCTGGCCCTGATCGACACCCTCAAGCCGCGGAACGCGCTCGTTCTCGGCGACATCAACGCGTACGGCGAGGAGGACCCGATCCACGCTCTGGAGCGGGGCGGTCTGACCAGCCTGAGCAAGAAGTACGTCTCGGCGAAGGACCGCTACAGCTACGTCTTCGACGGTCTCTCCGGCGAGATCGACCACGCCCTGGCCGACCGGAACCTGAGCAAGCTGGTGAGCGGCGCGACCATCTGGCACATCAACAGCGACGAGGGCCGGTTCATGGACTACAACACCGAGTTCAACCCGCCGTACCTGTACGCTCCGGACGCCTTCCGCTCCTCCGACCACGACCCGCTGCTGGTCGGGTTGGATCTCTGACGGATGCTCCGGCGGCCTGAGCGGGCTGTGCCTGGCATCGGGCCGCGCGGGGCCGAGTACGGCTGCACGAGAATCCGGCGGAGGGCACTGCCAGGCTGCGGCCCGGCCGTTCCTCCGCCGGCCTGGTGACTACGTGATGTGGACAGCGGCCGGCGCGGCGGGCAGCGGTGGCGCGTGGCGGACGGCCGGGCTGGCGGTCGCGGCGACGGCGGTGAGCAGCATGCCCAGGGCCAGCACCAGGATCGTGCCGACCGGGCCGAGCGTGTCGAGGAGAAAGCCCGCGATCAGCGATCCCAGCGGTATGACACCCCATGCCAGGGTCATGGACGCGCTGCCGACGCGCCCCAGCATGTCGTTCGGCACCAGCGTCAACTGGTAGGTGCCGATCACGACGTTCCACATGGGACCGATCGCCGACGTCATGGCGGCGACCACGCCCAGCGACAGCGGGTTCGGCGCCACCGCCAGCACGGGCAACACCGCGGCCCAGATCCAGTTCACCCCGATGATGACGGTCTTCGGAGAGAACCGGGAGTGCAGCCGACCGGCGACGAGGGCGCCGATCAGCCCCCCGCCGCCGTAGACGCCGAGCATGAGGCCGATCTCCGCGGGTGAGGCGCCCTGCCGGCGGGCCAGGACGACCAGCGCCAGGCTGAGCGCCGAGAAGATCATGTTGCTGGCCGCCACCAGGAGAACCGCGGCCCGGACGAGCGGCTGCCGCCACAACCACCGCAGTCCTGCCCTGGTCTCGTTCCAGAACGAGTCACGGGGAGCGGAGCGCTCGTCCTGGAGATCCGATCGAACGAACAACAGCCCGATCATGGCCACCATGTGGGAAAGGGCGTTGGTCAGAAAGGGTATGGCGTGACCTAGCCCGAACAGCAGCCCGCCGAGCGGGGGACCCGCCAGGGAGGCCCCGCGTCCCTTGGCCTCGTTCTGCGCGATCGCGGAGGGGAGAAGAGAGGGCGGCACGATCCGGGGGAGGGCCGCTTCCTCCGCCAGGTCGTAGAAGACGAAACACGTTCCTTGGGCGAAGGCGACGATCGTCAGCTGGGAAATCGTGAACACGTCCAGCCATAGCGCCACGGGGATGCTGGCGAGCGCGACGCACGCGGTGATCTGGCTGACCAACATGACGCGCCGCCGGTTCCAGCGATCAACCAGTGTGCCCGCCGGCAGAAATATCAGCAGGTAGGGCAGCGACCCCGCCGCGCCGACCAGTCCGGCGTTCGCCGGTGATCCGGTAACGGCGAGTACGAGCAGCGGAAGGGCCGTCGCGCTGATCCGGGTACCCAGGGTGGAGACGATCTGGCCGCCCCACAAGGCGAGGAAGTCCTTGTTGCGCCATAAAGATGGGGTCTGCGGTCCCGTGACGCTCATGTCACGCGCTCTCGTCCGGAGTCGGGAAGGCGTGGAAGACCACAGTTATGTGCCGGGCGCCGGGAAGCGCGTGTTCGGGCTGCCGGCGCCAGCGGTTGAGCAGGTCGACGTACTCCTCCGTGAACTCCGCCAGTTCGGCCGCGGTCAGGGTGGTGCCTCCCAGTGAGCTGAGCGCGGCGTCGCTGAAGGCACCGAAGTCGTCCTCCCTGGCGCGGAACGCCGCGAGCTCGCGCTCAGCGCGTTCCTGCCACTGCCTGCCGAGCTCGCGCGCCGCGACATCGACCTCGGGGCTGGTGCCCGACCCCGGCAGGCGCAGGTCCTGGGGGATGGATCGCCAGTACTTCCGTCGCCCCTCCGACCGGGCGGTGTCCTCTTCGATGAACCCGTACCGGGCGAGCTGGCGCAGGTGGTAGCTCGTGGCACCGCGGTCTTCGCCGAACTCGGTGGCGAGCATCGCGCTGGTGGCCGCGCCCCGCCGCTGCAGCCGCGTCAGGAGCTGCTGGCGGAGCGGATGGGCCAGCGCCTTCAACGCTTCGACGTCGGCGAGTTCGCGCCGCTGATACGTGGACATGATGAGAAGGTATCAATGCAAAGAATTCTTCTCAATAGTTCGCGGCGGACACCTAACGGTGACGCGACGTGGAGGCGCTCAGTACCAGCGCAGCGCCGCCCACGCATCGGGGAACATCGCGAACACGACGACCGGGACGAGCGCCACGACCGCACTGAACGTCCAGTAGGGCCGTGCACGCAGTCTCGAGAACCTCCGAATCGCGATATTGACCAACGCCCACAGGGCGATGAACCCCCAGCCCACGCTGAGGACGATCAGCCAGGGGAAGATTCCGTCGTTGTCGGTCGGATCGCGGTGCGTCAGCCCGACGGCCGCCAGCGGGTAATTGGCGAGGAATATCCACACGAAACCCAGCGGGATGGTTCCGAAGTACCCGAACACCGTGTTGACCGCGAGTGACCCCACCCACGCGATTCGCGCGCGGTGTCCGGCGACGCCGTTCATGATCTCCTCACCGCCCCTGGCGCTCCCGTCAGAGGTACGTGCCGTACAGGTCGCCGGTGGGCCAGGTCGTCACCGCGTTGGCGGCCTTGTGCAGGGCCGGATCGATGTCGGAGTAGCTCAGGCCGGACGCGTCGTCACGCTGGTTGAACAGCGCCGCCCAGGTCAGCCCGTCATACCGCCGCACCAGGATGGTGGACGTGCCGGGGAGGCTGCCGGTGTGCCAGGTGTTGCGGCCGCCGGTGACGTTGCGGACCGACCAGCCGCAGCCGTACCACCAGCCGCCGTCGTTGACGCCGGTCTCGGGCTGGGCGAAGGCGCGGGAGATCGACGTCGAAGTGAGCACCGAGCTCGCGGCGTCGAAGATCCCGGCGAACCGGACCAGATCGACCGCCGAGCCGAGCCAGCCGCCGTGCGCGTCCATGTTCTCCAGGCTGAACGAGCCGTACGGGGCCGGGACGGACGCGCCGGAAGCGTCGAACACCGTCTTTCCGGAGTACTGCGAGACGTAGGGCACCTCGCCGGTGACGGCGTTGGCCTTGAGCGTGCGCCCCAGCCTCATCCGGGTGATTCCGCGCGGACCGAGGATCTTCTGCTGCACGTACGTGGCGTACGGCATGCCGCTGACCTTCTCGATGATCCGCCCGAGCAGCATGTAGTCGTAGTTGGCGTAGGCGTAGGTGCTGCCGGGGTTGTGGTTCAACGTCAGGCCGCTGGCGTACCGGATGATGTCGGCCTGGCCCACCGGCAGCGCCGCACCGAGCGCCCTGGAGATCGTCAGGTCGCTGAACATCGGGTCGGTGGTGACGGACGAGTCCCAGCCGCCCAGGTGCTGCAGCAACCTCAGCACGGTCACGTTCGCCAGCCGCGGATCCAGCGCCTTGCCGGACGGAGGCGTCAGGGTGAGCAGGTCGGGCAGCCGGTCGGTGAGCCTGAGCTTGCCGTCCTGCACCAGCTTGAGGACGGCCGCCGCGGTGATGGGCTTGCTCAGGCTGGCGATCCGGAACAGCGAGGTCGGCTGGGTCCTCAGTATCGTGCTGGTCATCCAGGTGTACCCGCGGGCCAGCACGAGCTTGCCCTTGCGCGCGACGGCCAGGGATCCGCAGGAGATGTTCCTGGCCTGCATGAAGGCCTTCATCGTGTTGTCGAAGCTGCTCAGCCCCGCGCCCAGGGTGCCGGTCGTCCTCCACGGCACGGCGGCGGCGTGCGCCGTGCCCGCCTGCCCGGTGAGGAGCCCGGCGCCGGCCAGCCCGAGCCCGGACAAGCCCACCGTTCGGCCGAAATCACGTCGGGTCAGCCCGTCAGCCATCTGTCTACCTCCATGATCGGGTAGTGCGAACAAGGGGGCAAACTATCCCAAAACCCTTTTATGGGTGGCGCGAATTGCGGCTTTTGCTTGGTTATGAGCGTGTTTGAAGGCCCGCCGGCAGATGACTCTCGTGGATCGACTACGCCATGCGAGAGCCGGTAATACGCCGGACCGTGACGGGATGTCTTCCCGACCCGAGGCGAGTCGGCGCGGTCCTGACGCGCAGGGCGAGCAAGCCGCCGATCGTCAGGGCCAGGAAGAGCCAGGCGAACCAGTCATCGAACCGCGTGTCCAGCGTCTATTGCCTCACCTCCGAGGAGCCCGCGGCCGGCCGTTGCCGGATGGCGTCGCCGTCGTCCACGCATACGGGCTGACCGGCGCGTCTCGCCGACGGGGCGCACGTGGTCAATCACTGGCCGTACGGGCAGTGGTGGGTGGACTTCGCCTGGGGCCGGGTGGTCCAGGTGCGTGTCGGCTTCGGCGACTACTTCATGGACATGATGCCGGAGCCGCCGGCGACCTGAACGTTCTCCGACCACGGTCATCGTCGCACCGCCCACGTGCTCGGGCAACATCCGGGAGTGGGGCCTGGGCAGGCCGATCGCATCAGGAATCGCGACGGACCGGCTCTGTATCGGAGTCTCCTGGCCTTGATCGACTAGGCTCCGCCGGACGTGAAGCGCCTCATCCGTCAAAGACGATCCCGTGCGGACAACTGAGGCACCTACCCTGCTCATGTGATCATCGAGCAACGTGTGTACTTCATGATCCGGTCCAATCATCTATCCCCCGAGCAGATCACCAAGCGCCTGGGGATCACTCCCAGCCGGACCGAAGCCAGGGAATCGAGGCGAGGCAGCCGGAGCGGGCGCCTGATACCGCCGTGCCATGAGTGGATCGCGGACTCAGGTCTTCCGGAGACCGCTTCGCTCGACGATCAGGGTGGAGGCCCTGCTGGGCCGACCGAATATCGCAGGCGAGCGAATCGGAGAGCTGACGGCGCAAGGCAGTGAAGCCGACCTCGTCATGTTCCGGTCATTCGAGCCGGGACCGGGTTCCACCAGATTTGGGCTGCTCCTCAACGAGGAAGCCATCAGGTTCCTCCACAAGGCTGGAGCGGGCGTATGGATCGACGAGTACGACGATGAATAGCCAGGGGGATGGCGACATCACCACCTCCGTGAACCGGAGCCCGGCGTCGCGGCCGTCGCGGCGGCAGAACCCCTAGGGACAGACGCGGCCGGAGGACTGGAAGGCGGCGTGGGTGAGGGGCATCAGTTCGGCCCAGATCGCTTCCATCTTCTCGGCGACCATCTCGATCTCGTGCTGCGGGAACGACGGGAAGGCCGAATCCTCGCGCCTGGTACGCAGCGACAGGAAGTTCATCAGGGCGCGGGCGTTGCAGGTGGCGTACATCGAGGAGTAGAGGCCGACCGGGAGCACGGTACGCGCCACCTCGCGGGCGACACCGGCCTCCAACATCTCCACGTACGCCCGGTAGGCCTGGCGGTAGCTCTCCTTGGTGGTCTCGGCGACCAGCGAGCGCTGCTCCTCCGTGCCGTCGACGAACTCGTACTTGCCGGGCTTGCCGATCTGGACCAGCTTGCGGCCCGGGGCGGGCACGTAGAAGACCGGCTCCAGCGTCCGGTAGCGGCCGCTCTCCTCGTTGTAGCTGAACGTCCGGTGCCGCATGAACTCCCGGAACACGAAGATCGGCGCCCGTACATAGAAGGTCATCGAGGAGTGTTCGAACGGCGTGCCGTGCCGATCCCGCATCAGGAAGTTGATCAGGCCGCGGGAGCGCTCCGGATCGGCCTGGATCTCCTCCAGAGAGCTCTCCCCCTTGGTCGACACCCGGGCTGCCCACAGCACGTCGGCGTCGGACGCCGCATGCTTGATCAGCTCGACGGTCACGTCGCTGCGGAACTGGATCTCGGTCGCTTCGTTCTGGCTCACGCGGTCACTCTAGGAAAGAAGGGGAGACACCGAGGTGGCCGGATCGCCCGCGGCGGCTCCGCGCCCGGCATGTCACGCCGCAGCGGGCGATCCGGCTGGCTCGTTTCATCGAACCGCGATGAACCCCCGCTGGTAGGCGCGTACGAGACGGCGAGGGACCAGGAGATCCCGGCCGTTCAGGGTGATCGGGACGAGGTCGGGAACGGTCGCCTTCCACTGGCTGCGCCGATGCCGGGTGTTGCTGCGGGAGGTCCTGCGCTTGGGCACGGCCATGGCTACCAGCTCGCCTTCGTGACGCCGGGGAGCTCGCCCCGGTGGGCCATCTGCCGGAAACGGATCCGGGAGAGCCCGAACCTGGTCAGATGGCCGCGGGGACGGCCGTCGACGGAGTCGCGGTTGCGCACGCGGGTCGCGCTGGCGTCACGCGGCTGCCGGCCCAGTTCCCGTACGGCTCGCGCGCGCTGCTCCGGTGTGCCGGTGCGGATGGTCTCCTTCAGTTCGGCCCGGCGTGCGGCGTGACGCAGGACCACCTCCTTCCGCCGTTCGTTGGCGGCGATCTTGCTCTTCTTGGCCATCAGATCCGCTCCCCTCGGGCGCGGATCTGGGCGACGGCTCTTTCGATGCCGATCCTGTCGATGGTTCTGATCGCCCGGGCGCTGAGCGTCAGCCGGACATACCTGCCCTCGCCCGACAGCCAGTAGCGACGGCGCTGGATGTTGGGGTCCCACCGCCGCCGGGTGCGCCGGTGGGAGTGGGAGACGTTGTTGCCGAAGACCGGCCCGGCGCCGGTCAGTTGGCAGCGGGCGGACATCAGTCCCTCCCGTAGCGCCGGTTGAACCGCTCGACGCGGCCCGCGGTGTCCAGGACGCGGCCGCGGCCGGTGTAGAAGGGGTGACTCGCGGAGGAGACGTCGACGTCGACCACCGGGTAGGTGCTGCCGTCCGTCCATTCGATGGTCGTGTCACTGGTGATCGTGGACCGGGTGAGGAACGCGAAGTCCGCGCTCGGGTCCCGGAAGACGACCGGGTGATAGCTGGGGTGGATGCCCTTTTTCATCGTTCCTCCCTGAAGTGCACGTGTCGGCGGACGATCGGGTCGTACTTGCGGAGCGTGAGCCTGTCGGGGTCGTTGCGCCGGTTCTTCGTGGTCACGTAGGTGTAGCCGGTCCCGGCGGTCGATCGGATTTTGATCACCGGGCGTAGCTCGTTCCTGGCCAAATCGGATCCTCTCTCGTTGCGAGATGTGTAATGATAACGACAACCGTTTTCATTCCCGCAACTGGAGGTGTCGTGTCCACCCCTGTCGTCCTCGTCGCGGGCCTGCACGCCTCGGCCCGCACGGCAACCGTCGACCGGCTGTTGACGGAGCACCCCGGATCTGTCGCCGTCCACCACGACCTGTGCGCAGTCACGCTGGATCGTGTCCGGCGAGTCGTCCGCGCCGGGTCGGGTGTGCTCGACGTGACCGACGTGCGGCTCGCACACGGCTGCGTCACCTGCACCGTTCGCGAGGACCTGCTCCCGCGGCTGGTACGGCTGGCCGCGACGGCCTCGCTGCTGATCGTCGACCTGTGGGACTCGGTCGAGCCTCGCTCGGTGGCCGAGGCGATCGACTGCGACGAGGCCGGTGGCATCCTGCGCCTGACCTCCGTGCTCACCGCGCTGGACGCCGAACGCATGCCCGTCGACATCACCCGCGGCGATCGCCTGTCCGAAATCGGCAAGCCCGCGGCGAGAGGCGACCGGCGATACCTGGCCGAAGTCCTGGCCCGCCAACTGGAGTACGCCACCGGCCTGGTCCTGCACGGAGGCGACGAGGAGGACGCCGACCTCTCCCGGGGAGTGCTCGGCCACCTCGCGCCCTTCACGCCGATCCACGAGCTCACCGCGCTGCCCCACCTCACCGGCGCCGCACTGTGCACCGCGGAGCTGGCCGAACGCGTCGACCCCGCCACCGCCCAGCTCCCCTGCGACGCCCAGGACGACGAGATCACCACGGTGGTGTGGCACCATGTGCGCCCGCTGCACCCCGCCCGCCTGTTCGAGGCCGTGGACGAGCTGGTCACCTCATCGGTCCGCTCACGCGGCCGGTTCTGGCTGGCGACCAGGCACGAGCAGCTGCTCGCCTGGGACGCGGTCGCGGGAGTCGTCTCGGTGGAGGACGCCGGCCCCTGGTTGACCGCGCTGCCAGAGTCCGCCTGGGACGGGATCTCCCCGGCCCGCCGCGTGGCCGCCACCCTGGACTGGCACCCGGTCAGCGGCGACCGCGTCCAGCACCTGGTCTTCACCGGCCCGGACCTCGACCGCGAGCACATTCACGAACTGCTCGACGCCTGCCTGCTCACCCGGGAGGAGGAACAGGCCGGTCCCGGCGCCTGGGCCGACTACGACGACCCGTTCGCCCCCATCCTCGACCTGAAGGAGATCGCATGAAGCCCCGCCGTACCCCACGCAAGAAGAGCAATCCGCTGCGGGGCGTCGGCTACATCGACTACAAGGACACCGACCTGCTGCGCAGGTTCGTCTCCGACCGGGGCAAGATCCGCAGCCGCCGGGTCACCGGCGTCACCGTACAGCAGCAACGGCAGCTGGCCCGCGCGATCAAGAACGCCCGCGAGATGGCACTGCTGCCCTACGCCTCCCGGCCCCGCGGATGACGGCGCCCGCGCCGTCGGAGTGGGCGCTGGCCATGCGCGGCACAGTGATCAAGATCATGAGTGTCGGCAGAAGGGCACGGCTGGCGTCGAATAGACCCTTGGCGATCACCCCGGAGTCGGAGCGCCCTTGCCGGAGGCGGCTCTCTTGGTTGTGAGTGAGCGATGAAGGAGTTCATGCAGGCGACCCTGTCGGCCCCAGCGCCCGGGCGCGGTCGCGATACCAGGCGATAGCTTGGATGTATCCGCGAGGGGGCGATGGCCGTGGCTACTGCTCGAGAGCTCAAAGACGCGCTGTTTGAGGCGATAAATGACCACGATCTGGATCGAGTGCTTGAGTGCTACTGCCCGAATGCGGTCTACGTCACCCCAGTGGGCGTCGCGGAAGGGCATGAGCAGATCGCCTGGCAGTTCGAACACCTTTTTGAGGGCTTCCCGGATCTGCTCATCGCGGCATGGTACAAGTTCGCCCCTGACGAGCCGGCGGCCACCGAGTACACGCTCGTCGGCACCCACACGGGCCCCTTCCTCCTGCCGGACGGCAGCGTGGTGGAAGGAACCGGCCGTCGCATCGCGGTCCGCGGCGCCTGTGCGTGCTCGACCGAAAACGGTCTCATCATCACCGATCGGGACTACTACGACCAGCTAGAGCTGTACAGCCAACTCGGCTATTGCCTCGCGCCTGTCCCGGTCCCGTGATCGCCTTCGCGTCCCGACACGACCCGCCACCTGCTGGAGCGGTTCGCGGTACACCTTCCGGCAGGCGACGCGCGCGAGCGGAACGTGCGGGTTCTCACCGCACGCGAGCATGAGGTGGTCTCCACGTGGCGCGAGGCCTGTCGAACACCGAGATCGCCGCGCAGGGCGACCAGGGTGACGGTGTGACGCGTTCGGACGGCCTTGCGACCCGTGTCAGCTCACCTCCTTGCGGATCACTCGCACCATGCCGGCCGTCATCGGGATGACGATCCACAGGATCGTCGACGTGGCCAGCCGGGCGGCGTCGCCGCCGGTCATGCCGCCGTCCATCAGGGGAGTGGCGGTGGTGTTCAGGTCGAACCATTCGGCGAGGATCTCGCCGGCGGCGCCAAGCCTGCTCACTACGGCCCACAGGACCGGAGCCGACAAGCAGACCACGATCGCGGCCGGCGCGTTCATGAACAGCATGCCCAGGGCGAGCCCCGTCGCGACCACGAGAACGTTCGTCCCGGTCCAGCCCAGCAGGGCGAGAGGCGCGATCTCCCAGGTGGCCGGGACGTCCTGAACCCCGGCGACGACGGCCGTCACCGCGACCGCGATCAGGATCGCGAGCAGAGAGGCCGCCACGGCCGTGATCAACGGCGGCAGGCACTTGGCCGCCATCACCCGCGAGCGTCGGGGTTCGAGCGTGAACGTGGTCAGGGCGGTGCGATGACTCCATTCGCCGGTGACCGTGAGGATGCCGAGCACAGGGAGCAACGTCCCGAACCCGATTCCGGCGGTGCCGACCAACGTGTGCAGCTCCGGACCCACGGCGACACCGCGCCCGATGATGGCCACGACCGTCACCATGCCCAGAATCACCGTCATGATCGTGCCGGTCCGCGTGTCGAAGAGCTTGCGCGCCTCGACCGTCAGCAGCCGGTGGAAGGGGATCGGCGGCCGGTGGATGTCCGTGTACTGCGAGCCGATGGCCGGGACGTCGTCCGTTGTGGTGCCGTTCACGGTGCTCGTGGTCGGGGGAATCCCGGTGTCGGTCACGTCGTGCTCCGATCGGCGTTCGCGGTCAGTTCGAAGAAGATCTGTTCGAGGCTCTGGCCCCGGTTGAGCTCGTCGACGGTGCCCTGAGTGAGGATGCGGCCCCGGCCGATGATCACGATATGGTCGGCGACCTGCTCCACTTCGTGCAGCAGGTGTGAGCTGAGCAGCACGGAGCATCCCGAGTCGGAGAGGCCGTGGAGCAGACCGCGCATCCACCGGATGCCCTGCGGATCGAGACCGTTGACGGGCTCGTCCAGGACGAGCACCTTCGGCCGTCCGAGGAGGGCGTGGCCGACGCCGAGACGCTGCCGCATCCCGAGCGAGTAGCCGCTGACTGTCCGTCCGCTCTCCCGGCCGGTCAGCCCGACCAGGTCGAGGACCTCGTCGACCCGCGACTTCGGCAGGCCGAGCATCATCGCGCCCAGGGTCAGGATCTCCCGCCCGGTGCGGCCGGGATGCTGGGCGCCGGCGTCGAGCAGCGTGCCGACATGGAAACCGGGGCAGGCCAGCTCGGTGTACGGCCGGCCCAGCAGGGTGGCCGAGCCCGCGGTGGCGCGGGAGAGCCCGACCAGGATGCGCATCGCGGTCGACTTTCCGGCGCCGTTGGGCCCAAGGAAACCGGTGACGCTCCCGGCTCCTACGGTGAAGGACACGTCGTCGAGTGCCTTCACTCCTTTGTAGATCTTGCTGACGTTCCTGAACTCGATCACGGATTCAGCTCACCGGATGCGCGGCCGTCGGACATCGGACCCAGGTCGACGGCCGCCGGACGGAGGGCCGGACATGACGCCTCGGTTCTCGACCTGAGGCCGGCCGGATGTCGACCCAGGTCGCTAAGGCATCGGCCCGGCCGTCCCTAGGCTGTGGACCGTGCACGCCCATACGGAGAACCGACCGCCCCTGGACCGGCCGGGCGTCGCGCTGCGTTATCTGTGTGCCGTGCTGCCGATGCTGTTCTACGGCGTCGTCCTGGCCGTGATCGTCTCCGGGGAGCGGGACCGGCTCCCAGCGGCACTGGTCGACGTGGGGCTCGGCCTGATCGGGCTGGTTCTGATGCGCGGGCGGCGGCGCCGGCCGTGGCAGACCGCGCTGGCGACCGCCCTGCTGACCGCCTTCTCCACCACGGCGACCGGCCCCGCCCAGGTCGCGTACGTATCCCTGGGGACGCGTCGTCGGTGGCGTCAGTTCGTCCCGGTCGCGGTCGTGTCCTGGCTGTGCCTGGCCGTGCGGTCCAGCTGGTACGGCGTCAACCAGGCGACCATCGTCTCGATGCTGACCGGAACCGCCGTCCTCGGCGTGCTGACCCTCTTCGGCCTCTACCTGCGCGGGCGTCGCGACCTGGCCGCCTCACAACGAGAGGCGGTGCTGGCCGCGGAGCGCGAACAGCTGCAGCGGATCGAGCAGGCCAAGCTGGCAGAGCGGGTCGCGATCGCCCATGAGATGCACGACGTCCTGGCACACCGGATCTCGCTGCTGTCGATGCTCGCCGGCGGTCTGGCGTACCGGACGGACCTCACCGCCGAGGAGACCCGCGAGATCGCGCTGGCGATACAGGAGAACGCGCACCAGTCGCTGAACGAACTGCGCACCGTGCTCGGCAAGCTCCGGCGTGACGACGCCCCCGAGGCCCCGCAGCCGACCCTGGCCCACCTGGACGCCCTGTTCGACGAAGTACGCGCGGCCGGCCAGCGGATCGAGGTGGACGACACCATAGAGAACCGGGAACTGCTGCCGCCCCAAACCGGTCGGCACGCGTACCGGATCGTGCAGGAGGCCCTGACCAACGCGCGTAAGCATGCGCCGGGCAGCCGGGTGACGGCCGTGCTCGGCGGGCGCCCGGGTGACGGCCTGCGGATCCGGGTGAGCAATCCGGCGCCGTACGGGACGGCGGCCGGGCCCGGTGGTCGGCTGGGTCTGGTCGGCCTGGCCGAACGAACCCGGATGGCCGGCGGAACCCTCCGCCACGCCACCCGGGATGGACGCTTCATCCTCGACGCCCGGCTGCCATGGGAGGCTGCACATCGTGACTCGACTGGTGATCGTGGATGACGATCCGATGGTGCGAACCGGGCTGCGCCTGATCTTCGGCGGCGAGCCCGACCTGGACCTCGTCGGCGAGGCTGAGGACGGCCGGCAGGCCATGGACGTGATCCGGGACCTCGGGCCCGACGTCGTGTTGATGGACATCCGGATGCCCAACCAGGACGGGCTGACCACCACCGAACTGCTGCTGGCGCGGCCGGAGCCGCCACGGATCCTCGTGCTCACCACCTTCGACGCCGACGACATGGTGCTGCGGGCTCTGCGGCTCGGGGCCGACGGGTTCCTGCTGAAGGACACGCCGCCACCGAAGATGATCGAGGCCGTTCGCGCCGCAGCGAAGGGGGAGCCGGTGTTGTCACCGAGCGTCGCCCGTCAGGTGATCGCCGCGGCAGCCGGTGCGCGCGAACCGCGGCAGGTGGAGGCACGGCGGGAGCTGGCCACGCTCACCGAACGCGAGCGCGAGGTCGCCATCGAAGTGGCCAAGGGCGGCTCGAATGCAGAAATCGCCGAATGCCTCTATATGAGCGTCGCGACCGTGAAGGCGAACATCACACGGATCTTCGCCAAGCTGGCGGCCGACAACCGTGTCCAGGTCGCCATGAAGGTGCGCGACGCCGGCTTCATCTGAACGAGCGGTTTCATCGGAACGTACGGTCTCTCGGGTAGACGTCGACCACGACGTGGGCGTGCCACATCCCGGCCTCACGGCCGAACCGCAGCCCGAGTACCGCGACCGCCGTGGGCGACCCGCCGACGTGGCCGACCGTCCCTACCGGGACAGTCGCCAGCCGCATCTCGACCTGTCCCCGGGTGACGCCCGTTCGCTCGTCGATCGACACGTCCACCGCCACCCGACCGGGCACCTCGACCTGATAGACCACCTCGTCCAGCAGCGCGCCGAGAAGCCCTTCGTCGGTCTCCTCGGCCAGAGCGATCATGACGCTGCCGTCCGGCACCGCCTCGCCGATGTCGGCGAAGGTCTCCACCAGCGCCCGCACCGCTTCGGCCAGGCACTCCTCCCGGCTGTCCGCCCACGCCTCCAGCGCGATGTCGGCCGTGCGGGGGACCGACCTGTGACCCCTGCTCACCCTGTCCACTCCATCAGTAATCCCCGGCGCGGGAAAGTGCCGGCCGCGCCTGACCAGGCACGGCTGACATCGGAAGCGGGGAGTCACCGCAGCGGGCGGGCTCCCGGCGATGCGCGGACCGGCTCGCCATCGACCAGACAGCGGCGGCCTGACGGCGTCGATCATGCTGGTGAGGTTCTTCGTCACTCCCAGGGCCGGTGGATGAGTCCTTTCAGCGTGGCGGTGCCGCCGACGTGGATGACTGGACCTGTGGGGCTCTGCTGCGCGGTGGCCGTGATGGTGGAGGGGCTCCCGAGAGCGTCGCCCATGTCGACGGTGATGTCGGTGATGCCGTGACCGGCCAGGTGGGCGGCGAGGCAGGCGGTGCTGTTGGCGTTGGCGATGTCCTCCACGACGCCGATCGACGGCGCGAACATGCGCGCGGCGAGGCGCCCGTCGGCCGTCGGGATGGAGTGGACGTAGCAGCCCAGCAGGCCGAGACGGTCACAGGCGTCACGGAGCCGGTCGAGGTCCGGGGCCAGAGTGGCGAGCACGGACCGTGTGGAGACGGGGACGAGCAGCCGGGGCCGTCCCAGCGAGGCGACCCGGATACCGGCAGCGAGCGTGTCGGCGGTGACACCCAGTGCGGCGAGGACGGGTTCACGCTCGGCCGCGGTGGGCTCGCGCAGGTCGACGGGGCCCGGATCGAAGACGGCCGTGATCTGACTTCCGTTCCTGAAGGACCGGCCGGTGAATGCGCGCCCGGACACGCGAATCCTCATGCGATGCTCGGCGCCCCCGGCGCCCCCGGCGCGCTCGGCGAGGAAGGCCAGAGCGGCGACTGTCCCATGACCGCAGGCGGGCAACTCTCCCTCGGAGGTGAAGAAGCGCAGCGAGGCCGAGGGACGGCCTGGTCCGTCGTGCTCCATGGAGACGAAGACGGCGTGCGAGGCCCCCAAGGGTTCAGGCACCTTCCGGCGCTCGCTGTCGCTCAAGGCCGTTTCGTCCAACACCGCAGTGGGACTGCCGCCACGGCCGTCCCTCAGGCACGCGTTGACGATCGTGACGGGAAGGCCTCGACTACTCATCGGGAGTCACGGGGAAATCGGCGCAGAACACGGGACGGATCGTACGATCACCAGTCATCGGCAGGGAACGGCGGCGTGCCGATCGTGTACAGGAGGTGGGGCGGCCCAGGCAAGGAGCAGGCGGAGGGCGTCGTCGGGCGCCTTGCCGGGGTCGCGCCGGGCACGACTGTCCGTCTCCCGGGCGGGCAGGCCGATCCAGGCCCGCAGCCCCAGCGGGTCGCCCACGGCCTGGCGGAAGTACGCGCCCGGAGTGATCCCGGTGATGCGCCGGACGACCTGGCCGAGGAGGAAGCCGAAGATGTCCGAGGACCATGCGGTCCGGACGCCCGGCGCTGACGTGTTCCGGCCTACCTCGTGGTTTCGGCGGGAGTTGATGTCTGGCCCTCCTCGACGAGCGCGGCCAGGTTCGCCAGCGCCATCCGCGTGCCCGTCTCGTTGTCGGCGGCGGGCACGGCGTCGGAGATTCCGTCGTGGACGATGACGACATCGGTGCCGCCACCGGCGTCGGTAAGCGTCGTCGTCATCGTCATGGTCCCGCGCAGGGCGGGATCCGTGGTCTCGAACTCGAACACCTCGACCACTCGCTCGTCCGGAACGAGCTCCGCGAAGTGGCCATGGTACGTGTCGGTGTGCGACGCCGACTTGCCGGTCGGTCCCGGCTCGTCGTACGTGAGCGAGATTCGGAACGAGCCGCCCTCGCGAGCGTCGAACTCGTGGACGTGGCTGCTCATACCCGCTGGTACCCGCCATTTTGCGATCGCGTCCGCGTCCACGAGCGCCTGGTAAACGGCCGAACGCGGCGCGTTCACATGCTGAGTGACCCGCGTCGAGTACATGCAGCCGACTGTACCGGCGAAGAGGGCGGAGACCATCAGTCAGATCGCACTGACCGGGGACGAGGGCTCGGGTTCATCGGCCCGAAGGGCGCCCAGCTCTGGGGGCCACCTGCACCCGCACGAGGTCGTGGCCCACCCTGGCCTTCGCCGAATGGTTCGAATCAGAAGAATTCAGGGCAAATGTGATCCCAATGTCATAAAGATCCGCCATCGTGGAGGAGTGCGAACGTGGCTCAGTGATCAAGTTAGGAAACGGCTGGGTACGTTTGGCCTGATTGTGCCCTCTATCGCGCAGTGTGCCGTCGGCGCCGCGCTGGCCTGGATCGTCGCCGTCCATCTGCTCGGCCACGCCCACCCCCTCTTCGCGCCCATCTCGGTGATGATCTGCGTGGGTGTGGGGCTCGGGCAGCGACTGCGCAGGGTGGTCGAGCTGGTGGTCGGCGTCAGTCTGGGCGTGGGCATCGGCGACCTGCTGGTGTCCTGGATCGGCTCGGGCCCCTGGCAGATGGCGCTCGTGATCGCGCTGGCGATGAGCGTCGCGGGGCTGCTGAACAGCGGTGAGCTGTTCGTGTCGCAGGTCGGGTCGTCCGCGGTGCTGGTCGCCATGCTGGTGCCGGGCGAGGACGTCGGCGGGCTGGACCGGATGGCCGACGCTCTCACCGGCGGCGTCATCGGCATCGCGGTGGTCGCGCTGCTGCCCGCCAGTCCGCTCACCATCGCGGGCAAGCATCTGTCCGGCGTGCTCGACGCCTTCTCCACCGTCCTGGAGCAGGCGGCGGAGGCGATCGAGAAGGGCGATATGGACCTGGCCGCCGAGGCCCTGGAGTGCGGACGCAGGACACAGACGGCGGTCGAGGAGTTCGCGGCAGCGCTGGAGAACGGCAAGGAGATCATCAGGATCTCGCCGCTGCGCTGGCATCACCGGGCCAGACTGGCCAGGTACGAGACCGCCGCCGTACCGGTGGACCTGGCGCTGCGCAACGCGCGGGTGCTGGTCCGCCGCACGCTCGCGGCGCTGGGGGAGTCCAGCCCGCCGCCGGCCGCGCTGGCCGAGTTGCTGCGCGAGGTCTCGGAGGCGGCGCTGCTGCTTCAGCTCGAACTGGGGGCCGGGCGCGAACCGATGCTGGCCAGGCAGGCGTTGCTCGCCGTCGCCGCCCGGGAGCGGCCGAAGAACCTGGGCTTCTCCGCGAACGTCATCATCGCGCAGCTGCGCTCCATCGCCGTCGATCTGCTCGAGGCGACCGGGATGGACCACGACGCGGCCTCGGCCGAGCTGACCCCGCTGGACGAGCCGAGCGGCGAGAGCATACGCGGCTGAGCCGCGCCCGGCCCCACTGGTGCGGCGCGGACGCCGGTGGATAATCGCCGGCATGCGGTTCGGAATCCTCGGCGAGACCCGGGCGTGGCACGACGACGGGACCGAGGTCCCGCTGGGCGGACCGGCGCGGCGCGCGCTGCTGGCGCTACTGCTGGTACGCCCCGGTCGGGTCGTGCCGGCCGACCGGCTGACCGAGGAGATCGACCCGGACGGCGCGCTGTCGGCGCACGCGCTGCAGTCCCAGGTGTCCCGGCTGCGTGCCGCGCTGGGGTCGGCGGGCGCGATCGAGCGGGCCGGGGCGGGATACCGGATCGTGGTCGCGGACGACGACGTGGACGCCTGCCGGTTCGAGCGGCTGGCCGGGCAGGGGCGGGCGGCGTCGCGCGACGGCGAGGTGGGACGGGCGGTGGCACTGCTGCGCGAGGCGCTGGACCTGTGGCGCGGACCCGCGCTGGCCGGGGTCGCCGAGAGCGAGACGGCCCAGGCCGCCGCCGTGCGGCTGGAGGAGCTGCGCCTCGCGGCGCTGGAAGACCGGATCGAGGGCGAACTGCGGCTCGGCGAGCAGCGCGCCGCCATACCGGAGCTGCGCGAGCTGGTCGGCCGCCACCCGCTCCGTGAACGGCTGGCCGGGCTGCTGATGCGGGCGCTGTTCGCCGAGGGCGGGCAGGCCGAGGCACTGGTGGTGTTCGAGGAGACCAGACGGCACCTGGCAGAGGAGCTGGGCGCCGATCCCTCGGCCGAGTTGGTCGCGCTGCACCGGGAGTTGCTGAGCGTCGATCCGTCGCCGGCGCCGACCGCGCCGCCCGCCCAGCTGACCTCCTTCGTCGGCCGCGCCGATGAGGTGGCCGAGGTCGCCGATCTCCTGCGGGCGGCCCGCCTGGTCACGTTGATCGGCCCCGGAGGCGTCGGCAAGACCCGGCTGTCGGTCGAGGTCGCCGGGGCGGCGGCCGACGCGGTGTGTTTCGTGGAGCTGGCGGCGCTGGGCGACGGCGCCGGGCTGCCGCGGGCGGTGCTCGGCGCGCTCGGCCTGCGCGAGCGCGGGCTGCGGGTCGGGGACGGCCCGCAGACGCCGGTCGATCGCCTGATCGCGGCGCTGTCGGACCGGGGGCTGCTGCTCGTACTCGACAACTGCGAGCACCTGGTCGAGGAGGCCGCCGCGCTGGCGGCACGGCTGCTGGCGGCCTGCCCACGGCTGCGGGTCCTGGCCACCAGCCGCGAACCGCTGGGCGTCATCGGCGAGCACCTGCACCAGGTGCGTCCGCTCGACGGTGACGCGGCGGTGCGGCTGTTCACCGACCGGGCCCGCGCCGTGCGGCGCGGTTTCGCCGCCGATCCCCAGCGTGTACGGCCGATCTGCGCGGCCCTGGACGACCTGCCGCTGGCCATCGAACTCGCGGCGGCGCGGCTGCGCTCGCTGGACCTCGACGAACTCGCGGAACGGCTGAACGACCGGCTCGGGGTCGCGTCCCGCGGCAGCCGCCCGGCCGACGGGCGACACCGGACACTGCGCTCGGTGGTCGCGTGGAGCTGGGACCTGCTGTCCGAGCCCGAGCAACGCGCCGCACGGCGGTTCACCGTCTTCGTCGGAGGCGCGACGGCGGAGTCCGCGCGGCGGGTGTGCGGCACGGACGGCGAGACACTGGAATCGCTGGTCGACAAGTCGCTCCTGGAGGTCTCTCGCGGTCGTTTCCGGATGCTGGAGACGATCCGCGCCTACAGCGTCGAGCGGCTCGACGAAGCGGGTGAACGCGAGTCGGCACGGCGCGCGCATGCTCGGCATGTCCTGGACGTGATGCGGACCGCCGACCCGCACCTGCGGCGAGCCGAACAACTGGAATGGCTACCGGTCGTCGTAGCCGAGCACGACAACCTTCTGGCGGCTGTGCGCTGGGCGATCGAGACGTCGGACGTCGCGACGGCTGTGGAACTGCTCGCCTCGGCCTCGGCCTACTTGTGGATCCGCGGCGCGTCCGCCACGGCGGCACCGTACGCGATCAGGCTGCTCGGCATGATCGGCGACACACCCCCGGCCGGCCTCGGCGAGGAGTACGTGACCAGCGTGCTGCTGGCCGCGTCCGACCGGGCGACGTGGCGGCGCCACCGCGCGACGGCGGGGAAGGCCCTGGCCGCCGCGTGGCCCGGCGACCGGCCTGGGCGTTACCCGGCGGCCCTGCTGCTGTGGATGCTGCGGAACGCGAGCGACGGCGACCCGCGGGAAAGCGACATGCAGGGCGCGCTCGCGCTCCTCCTGGCTCAGCGGGACTGCCCCGAACCGTGGGCGCGAGCGGTCGCCCACTACATGTCCGGTTTCGGGGCCATGGGCGAGGGGGACGCCGCGGCGGCGGCGCAAGTGTTCGGCACGGCCGTCGAGGAGTTCCGTTCGCTCGGTGACCGATGGGGCACCGCACTGGCTCTGGACATGCTCGCCGGGTTGGCCGCAGGACGCGGCGACCGCGCGCGGGCGATCGCGCTGACCGATCACGCCCTCACCTTGACCGACCAGCTCGGCGCGCAGGAGGACTCCGCCGACCTGCTGGTCAACCGGGCCGACCACCTCGCCGCCGCCGACACGGAGGCGGCCCGCGCCGACTATGCGAAAGCCGCCGACCTGGCCCGCCGCGCCGGCAGCACCACCTGCCTGGCGGCGGCTCTGCGCGGGCTCGGTGACATCGCCCTGCAGGAAGGAGACCTGGACGAGGCGGAACGGCTGTACACCGAGGCCGTCGAACGGATCGACCCGCACTGGATCAAGAGCCTCGGCAACCGGGTGCGCACCCTCGCCGGGCTCGGCCGTGTCGCCGAAGCGCGCGGCGACCACACCACGGCCAGGACGCGCTACCGGCAAGCCGCCGAGAACGCGACCGCGCTGGGGTCCTCGACCCCGGACGCGCTGCGCCTGCTGGGTCTCCCCGAGGCCCTCGCCGAGGCGGTGAGCCGGTGGTGAGCCTCCGGTGAGCCCTCCCCGGCAGGCTCTCGGCCATGGACAACCGCAACGTACTGATCTCCGGCGCCTCCGTCGCCGGCCCAGCGCTCGCCTACTGGCTCCACCGCCACGGCTTCACCCCCACCATCGTGGAGCGCGCCCCCGCGCTGCGCGACGGCGGCTATGCCGTCGACTTCCGTGGTGAGGTACACCTGTCGATCCTGCGCCGGATGGGCATCCTGGACGACATCGAACGCGCCCGCACCGGCATGGGCTCCATGTCGTACGTCAACAGCGCGGGCAAGACGCAGGCGGAGATGCCCGCCGACCTGTTCGCCGGAGACATCGAGATCCTCCGCGGAGACCTGGCCCGCATCCTCTACGACGCCACCAAGGAACACACCGAGTACATCTTCGGCGACTCCATCACCTCGCTCACGGAGGACGCCCACGGGGTGGCCGTCGCCTTCGAACGCGCCGCGCCGCGCCGGTTCGACCTGGTCATCGGCGCCGACGGCCTGCACTCCACCACCCGCCGCCTGACCTTCGGTCCCGAGGAGAACCACGTCAGGCACCTGGGTGTCTACTGCGCGATCTTCACCACCGCCAACCACCTCGGGCTCGACCACACCGGCCACGCGTACCGGACCGGGAACAAGCTGGTGGCGATGTACAGCGCCCGTCACAACACCGAGGCCAAGGCGGTCTTCTACTTCGGCTCGCCGGAGCTGGACCTGGACCGGCGTGACGTGGCGCGGCAGCAGGCCATCCTCGCCGAGCAGTTCACCGGAAACGGGTGGCAGAGCGACCGGCTGCTGCACGACATGCGACAGGCGCCCGACTTCTACTTCGACTCGGTCGGCCAGGTCCGCATGGACGCCTGGAGCCGAGGCCGCGTCGCCCTGGTCGGCGACGCCGCCTACTGCCCGTCCTCCCTGTCGGGCATGGGTACGGGCCTCGCCCTGGTCGGCGCGTACGTGCTGGCGGGCGAGCTGGCCGCGGCGCGCGGCGACCACCGCGTCGCGTTCGCCCGCTACGAGCAGGAGATGCGCGCGTACGCGGAGGGCTGCCAGAAGATGGGCGACGGCGTCGCCAAGCTCATCGTCCCGAGCAGCCGCTTCCTGGCCTCGATCCTCAATCGGTATTACAAGGTCATGCCGTACCTGCCGGGGAAGAACATGGCCTCCAAAATGGCCCGCAAGACCGCGGGGAACATCACACTCCGCGACTATGTCGTACAGGACGCCCGCGCGCAGGAGAGGTCGTCGACTTCGTGACAGGGCCCGGGGTCCTTTTGTGGGGTTTCCACAACGCAACAGCTCCGGGACGCGCGATGCGGACCATTGGTGTAGCCACCGGTAATCAAGGAGGGTGTAAACAGGTGCAGGCGACGCTCCGAGACCCGGACGTCGCCTTCTGCCCGTGGAAACTTGGGAGGCTCAGCCGGTGTTCAGTCGTGTCGCGATCGTCAACCGTGGAGAGGCCGCGATGCGGCTCATCCACGCGGTGCGGGACCTTTCGGCGGAAACCGGGACGCGGATCGAGACGGTCGCCCTCTACACCGACGCCGACCGCCACGCGACCTTCGTCCGTGAAGCGGACGTCGCCTACTCGCTCGGCCCCGCCTCGGCTCGCCCGTACCTCGACCACGCCGTCCTGGAGCGGGCACTGGTGGAGACCGGGGCCGACGCCGCGTGGGTCGGCTGGGGGTTCGTCGCCGAGGACCCGGCGTTCGC
The DNA here is from genome assembly GCA_001570385.1 of Microtetraspora glauca. Taxonomy (GTDB): domain Bacteria; phylum Actinomycetota; class Actinomycetes; order Streptosporangiales; family Streptosporangiaceae; genus Microtetraspora; species Microtetraspora glauca. The sequence continues at coordinate 94,726 of BBYL01000031.1, forward strand.
CGAGCTGTGCGAGAAGATCGGCGTCACCTTCGTCGGGCCGAGCGCGGAAGCGATGCGCAAGCTCGGCGACAAGATCGGCGCGAAGCTGATCGCCGAGGAGGTCGGCGTCCCGGTCGCGCCGTGGAGCCGCGGCGAGGTCGCGACCCTCGATGAGGCGCTGCGCGCCGGCGACGAGATCGGCTACCCGCTGATGCTCAAGGCGACCGCGGGCGGCGGCGGACGCGGCATCCGGATGGTCGCCTCTAGTGAGGAGCTGGCCGACGCCTACGAACGCACCAGCCAGGAGGCGCTGCGCGCCTTCGGCTCCGGCGTGGTCTTCCTGGAGCGTCTGGTCACCGGCGCCCGGCATGTCGAGGTCCAGATCATCGCCGACGGACAGGGCACCGCATGGGCGCTGGGCGTCCGGGACTGCTCGGTGCAGCGGCGCAACCAGAAGATCATCGAAGAGTCCGCCTCCCCGGTACTGGCTCCCGAGCAGACCGCCGAGCTGAAGGCGTCGGCCGAGCGGCTGGCGCTGGCCGTCGGCTACCGCGGCGCCGGCACCGTCGAGTTCCTCTACCACCCCGGCGAGAAGCTGTTCGCCTTCCTCGAGGTCAACACCCGGCTGCAGGTCGAGCACCCGATCACCGAGATCACCACTGGCACCGACCTGGTCCGGCTGCAGTTGCACGTGGCGAACGGCGGGAAGCTGGAAGGCACCCAGCCGGGAGAGGTCGGCCACGCCGTCGAGGCCCGGCTCAACGCCGAGGACCCCGACCGCGACTTCGCACCCGCCCCGGGCCGCATCGCGCGCCTGGTGCTGCCCGCCGGGCCCGGCATCCGCGTGGACACCGGTGTCAGCGAGGGCGACAGCATCCCGGCTGACTTCGACTCGATGATCGCGAAGATCATCGCCCACGGCCGTGACCGCGAGCAGGCGCTGGGCCGGCTGCGCCGCGCGATGGCCGAGACCACAGTGATCATCGAGGGTGGCGCGACGAACAAGAGCTTCGTGCTCGACCTGCTCGACCAGCCCGAGGTGATCGACGCCAGCGCGGACACCGGCTGGATCGACCGCGTCCGCGGCGAGGGCCGGCTCGTCTCGAACCGGCACTCCGCCGTCGCGCTGGCGGCCGCCGCCATCGAGGCGTACGAGGAGGAGGAACGCGTCGAGCGGCAGCGGCTGCTGTCGACGGCGTTCGGCGGACGACCGCAGGTGCAGCACGAGAGCGGCCGACCGCTGGACCTCAAGCTGCGTGGCGTCGGCTACCGCGTGCGCGTCGCCCGGGTCGGCGCGCATCGGTTCCGTGTCGGCATCGAATCGGGGGACGACGCCCGCATCGCCGACGTCGAGCTCGACCGCTTCGACCGGCACACCGGGCGGATCGTCGTCAACGGCAGCCGGTACCGCCTGCTCACCGGCACGCACGGGCCGATCCACCTGGTCGAGGTGGACGGCGTGACGCACCGGGTCAGCCGCGACGAGGGCGGCGTCGTCCGCTCGCCCGCGCCCGCGCTGGTCGTCGCCACGCCGCTGGAGGTCGGCGCCGAGGTCGAGGCGGGCGCGCCGGTGCTCGTGCTGGAGAGCATGAAGATGGAGACGGTGCTGCGGGCGCCGTTCAAGGCGCGGTTGAAGGAAAGCGTCGTCTCCGTGGGCAGCCAGGTGGAGACCGGTGCACCGCTGCTGCGGCTGGAGCCGCTCGCCGACGACGACGCCCAGGCCGAGGACGCGTCGGCCGCCGAGTCCGTCGCGCTGGACCTGCCCGCCGCACCCGGCAGGGTCCCGGCGCGGGAGCGCACCAGGCGTGGCCAGGAGGACCTGCGTAGCCTGCTGCTGGGCTTCGACGTCGACCCGCACGACGAGGGCGGGGTGCTCGACGACTACCTCGCCGCGCGCCGGGCGGCCACCGAGGACGGCCATCGGCCGCTGGCCGAGGAGCTCGAACTCGTCGACGTGTTCGCCGATCTCGCCGAGCTGAGCCGCAACCGGCCGGCGGGCGAGGACGGCGGCGGTGGCAGTGGCGGCCACGTGTACAGCGCCCGCGAGTACTTCCACACCTACCTGCAGAGCCTCGACGTCGAGCGGGCCGGGCTGCCGGAGGCGTTCCAGGCCAAGCTCGCCAAGGCACTCGCGCACTACGGAGTCACCGAGCTGGAGCGCTCCCCCGAGCTCGAAGCCGCGGTGTTCCGCATCTTCCTCGCCCAGCAACGCGCGTCCGCCGACGCCACGGTGGTCGCGACATTGCTGCGCGAGTGGCTGCGGGAGTCGCCGCCGGACGAGACGCTGCGCGAGCCCGCCGGTCTCGCGCTGGAGCGGCTGGTGGCCGCGACGCAGGTCCGTTTCCCCATGCTCTCCGACCTCGCGCGCGGCGTGGTGTTCACCTGGTTCGGCCAGCCGCTGCTGCGCCGCAACCGCGCCCGCGTCTACGCCGACGTCCGCAAGCATCTGCGCCACCTGGACGCGCACCCGGACGCGGCGGACCGCGCCGAGCGCGTCGCCGAGATGGTGCGCAGCACCGAGCCGCTGGTGCGGCTGCTCGGCCAGCGGCTTGCCCGGGGCAACCTGGACAACGCGGTCATGCTGGAAGTGCTGACCCGGCGGTACTACGGCAACAAGGGTCTCACCGGCGTCCGCACCAGCGAGGCCGCGGGCTGCAGGTTCGTGGTCGCCGAGCGGGCGGGCTCGTGCGTGGTCTCCTCCGCGGTGAGCTTCGAAGCGCTGGGCAGCGTGCTGCGCGGGCTCGCGGAGCTGGCGAGCGGCGAGGACGCCATCGACGCCGACATCTATCTCGCCTGGGAGAAGCAGCCGGAGGACTCCGAAGCGATGGCGGCCGCGCTGCACGAGGTCGTCAGCGCGCACCCGCTCCCTGACCAGGTCCGCAGACTCACCACCACCGTCGCGGGCAGCGGCGGCGCGGTGATGCACCACCACTTCACGTTCCGCCCGTCGGCCACCGGGATGGCCGAGGAGCGGCTGATCCGCGGCCTGCACCCGTACATCGCGGAGCGGATGCAGCTGGAGCGGCTGTTCAAGTTCGACCTCACGCGGCTGCCGTCGTCGGACGAGGAGGTCTACCTCTTCCAGTGCGTGGCGCGGGAGAACCCGTCGGACGACCGCCTCGTCGTGTTCGCACAGGTGCGCGACCTGACCGAGCTGCGCGATCACGACGGCAGGCTGGTGGCGCTGCCGACGGCCGAGGACACGATCGCCACCTGCCTCGACTCGATCCGCCGCGCGCAGTCGCGACGACCGTCGAAGAAGCGCTTCACCACCAACCGGATCGTGGTCTACGTCTGGCCGCCGAGTGACATGACCCGGGCGGAGCTGGAGATGATCGCCGGTCGCGTGTTGCCGACGACCGCGGGCGCCGGGCTGGAGGAGATCCTGTTCATCGCGCGGCAGCGCGACCGGACGACCGGCGAGCTGACCAAGATCGCCGTGCGCATCTCCTTCGACGCCACCGGCGGCACCGAGCTGACCGTCGGCGAGCCGCCGCTCGAGCCGGTCGAGCCGCTCGACGACTACCGGCAGAAGGTGCTGCGCGCGAGCAGCCGCAACACGGTGTACCCGTACGAGCTGACCGGGCTGCTCGGCGACTTCGTCGAGCACGACCTCGACGCCGACCACGCGCTGGTGCCGGTCGCCCGGCCGAAGGGGCGCAACACCGCGGCGATCGTCGCGGGCGTGGTCGCCACGCCGACCCGGCGGCACCCGCAGGGCGTCACCAGGGTCGTGCTGCTGGGCGACCCGACGAAGTCGCTCGGCGCGCTGTCGGAGCCGGAGTGCCGCCGCGTGATCGCCGCGCTGGACCTGGCCGAGCGGATGCGGGTGCCGCTGGAGTGGTACGCCTTGTCCTCCGGCGCCCGGATCTCCATGGGCTCGGGCACGGAGAACATGGACTGGGTGGCCGCGGCGCTCAAGCGGATCGTCGAGTTCACCCAGGACGGCGGCGAGATCAACATCGTGGTCGCGGGCATCAACGTCGGCGCGCAGCCGTACTGGAACGCCGAGGCGACGATGCTCATGCACACCAAGGGCATCCTGGTGATGACGCCGGACTCGGCGATGGTGCTCACCGGCAAGCAGTCGCTCGACTTCTCCGGTGGCGTGTCGGCCGAGGACAACTTCGGCATCGGCGGCTATGACCGGGTGATGGGCCCGAACGGGCAGGCGCAGTACTGGGCGCCGAACCTGACCGCCGCCCGGGACGTGCTGATGTCGCACTACGACCACACGTACGTCGCACCCGGTGAGGAGGCGCCACGGCGGGCGAGGACGACCGACCCCGTCGACCGCGACATCTCCGACTTCCTGCATGCCGTGGAGGGCAGCGACTTCACCACCGTAGGCGAGATCTTCTCCGCCGAGGCCAACCCGGACCGCAAGAAGCCCTTCGACATCCGGACTGTGATGCGGGCGCTCTCCGACCAGGACCACCCGGTGCTGGAACGCTGGGCGGGCATGGCCGACGCGGAGACCGCGGTGGTGCAGGATGTGCATCTCGGCGGCATGCCGGTGTGCCTGCTCGGCATCGAGTCACGGGCGGTGCCGCGGCGTGGCTTCCCGCCCACCGACGGCCCGGACACCTACACCGCGGGCACGCTGTTCCCGCGGTCGTCGAAGAAGACCGCGCGGGCGATCAACGCGGCCAGCGGCAACCGGCCGCTGGTGGTGCTGGCGAACCTGTCGGGGTTCGACGGCTCGCCGGAGTCGATGCGGAAGCTGCAGCTGGAGTACGGCGCCGAGATCGGCCGCGCGATCGTGAACTTCCGCGGGCCCATCGTGTTCTGCGTGATCTCGCGGTACCACGGCGGCGCGTTCGTGGTGTTCTCGAAGGCGCTGAACCCGAACATGACCGTGCTGGCGCTGGAGGGCTCGTTCGCGTCGGTGCTCGGCGGCGCCCCGGCGGCGGCCGTGGTGTTCTCCGGTGAGGTGAACAACCGCACCGCGACCGACCCGCGGGTGACCGAGCTGCAGGCGCAGGTCTCGGCGGCGAGCGGCGCCGAGCGGGCGGCGCTGAACGCTCAGCTCGCCGAGGTGCAGTCCGCCGTACGGGCGGAGAAGCTCGGCGAGGTCGCCGCGGAGTTCGACCGGGTGCACAGCATCCAGCGCGCGGTCGAGGTCGGCTCGGTGGACGCGATCATCGGCGCCGCCGAGATGCGGCCGCGGATCATCGAGGCCATCGAGCGCGGCATGAAGCGTCCGCACGGGGGTTGACGGGGAGATCGCCGTGTGGTCGGGAGCGCGTCGTGCAATCTGCACGGTGGACCGGTGCACGGTGAACTACCCGCGGCGACGGCATTTCTCCAGCATGGAGGCATGAGTTCAAACATCACTCCCTTCCGTGTGGAGATCCCCCAGGCGGCCTTGGACGACCTCCAGACGCGGCTGGACCTCGCCCGCTTCACCGACGAGGTCTCCGACGCCTACGGCGTGAGCGTCAGCCGGGTCCGGCGGTTGGCCGAGTACTGGCGGAACGGCTACGACTGGCGCGCCTGGGAGGCGCGGCTCAATGCCTATCCGCAGTTCACCACCGACATCGACGGGCAGCGGATCCACTTCCTCCACGTACGCGCCGCCAGGGAGGACGCGCTGCCGCTGATCCTCACCCACGGCTGGCCCGGTTCGATCGTGGAGTTCCTCGACGTCATCGAGCCGCTGTCCGAGGACTTCCACCTGGTGATCCCGTCGCTCCCCGGGTTCGGCTTCTCCGGGCCCACCACGGAGGGCGGCTGGGGCACCGTACGCACCGCCCAGGCATGGGCGGAGCTGATGGAACGCCTCGGATACGACCGCTACGGCGCGGTCGGCAACGACGCCGGCTCGATGGTCTCGCCGGAGATCGGCCGCATCGCTCCTTCCAACGTCGTGGGCGTGCACGTCACGCAGGTCTTCTCCTTCCCCTCCGGTGACCCCGCCGAGTTCGTGGACATGACCGAGGAGGAGCAGGCTGCGATGGGGGTGCTGCAGCGGTTCTGGGAGGAGATGGGCGCCTTCAACACGCTGCACTCGCAGCAGCCGCAGACGCTGGCCCACGCGCTCGCCGACTCGCCGGTCGGGTTGCTGGGCTGGAACGCCCAGCTGTTCGACCACGACCTCGACGACGACTTCGTGCTCACCAACGTCGCGCTCTACTGGCTCACCGGCACCGCGGGCTCCGCGATCCGCATGTACTTCGAGAACGCCAAGGCCGCGCCGCCACCGGCCGAACCCACCACGACGCCGATCGGGCTCGCCTCGGCCAAGGGCGACTAGGGTCTCCTCCAGGGGCGGAGGGCCAGCTCGGCCTTGAGAGTGATCGCCGACAGGGTGATACCGAGCAGGTCGTGCACGTCCCTCGCCACCCGGAGCCGCTCGGCGACCACGGCGCTCCTGGCGACCTGCATGCGCAGGCCGCGCAAGCGTCCGGCCGCCTCGGGGAACCGGTTGAACGCGAACACCCCGATGGCCATCGTGATCATCGACGCGACCTGGTAGAGCGAATATCCGCCCACCTCTGGATAGAGCTGCAGCAGAAACGCGGTGCCGACGGCGACGACCGCGACGACGGGCACCGACCAGCGTGCGGGCAGCCACAGCAGGGTGTTGGCCACGGACATGCCGACCAGCGCCGACATGCTGCCGTTCCCCACGTAGAGGGTGGCCGCGCCGACGATGAGGATGTGCAGCGGGAGCGTCCACCGCCAAGCGGAGGGAGCCGAAGCCCTGGGGAAACCGTGGTAGAGCTGGAACGCGACAGCCAGTGGCGCGACCACGGCGGCGACGGCCCAGCGACCCGGATCCGCGGTGCCGCTGTCGGCGACGTTGGTGAGCGCGATGACAGACACGTTGACGGTCATGGCGGCGAGGGCCCACCGCGAGAGGCGCGACGTGTCGTCCGGCAGGTCGGTCCGGGCTGTGGCCGGCGGTTCGCCGGGGGTGGCGGCGACCGTTCTGGCCTCCGCGGCAGCCTCGCGTGAGATGTCCGCGATGACGGCGAGCGTGCCGGTGGTGGGCGGGTTCCGGCGGGACGCGCGCAGGATGTGAGCGAGCCGGACGCCGATGGCCCGGCGCAGGTCACCGGCCGCACGCAGACGCTCGTTCGCCGCTTCCAGCTCGGCGAGCTGCCGGTTGGCCGTCTGGGTCTCACTGAGCAGCACGGCCAGTCGCACCAGGGCGAACAGCGTGAGCCCCACGTTCATGTCGACGATCGTGAAGCTGACGACTGTGGCGAGGTCAGGGCCGTGCAGCACGCCCGCCACCGACGTGTCGGCCAGCAGCACCATCCCGAACAGCAGCCATCCCGCCGGACCCGCGACGCTCAGCGGCATCGCGGCGGCCAGCGGCCCCGCTATGGGTCCCCACAGCATGGGGGAAGGGAAGGTAGGGGCCGAAGGTCGCGACCGCGAGTACGGGAACGGCGCGGCGCCCGCCCCGGGCGACGAGTGCGAAGAGGCCGACGACGGCCACGATGAGGCTCAGGCAGATCCCGAGGATGGGAGGCGAGGACTGCCCTCGGATGTTCGCCATGGCGACGATGATCGTGAACCGTGTCGGGACGAGCAGGGCGACGTAGCCAAGCACCAGCATCCAGCTGGTAGACGGGCTGAGCCGTGGCCACCCGTTCCCTTTCGCCCCCGTCACCTGCGTTGTTTATCACGCTTAGTATGCGCAAGCGCACGTGTCCGGCTTCATGCTCAAGGACTCCCGGCCAGAGGACCTGGTGAACGCCATCCGCGACGTCGCGGCCGGCGGCCGGGTCGTCGACCAGAAACTCGCCTACGCCGCGCTCGACGTTCCCGCCAACCCGCTGACCGATCGTGAAGCCGACGTCCTGCGCCTGACCGGCGCCGGTGCCGCGCCCCGGGACATCGCCAAGGACCTGCACCTCAGCTACGGAACCGTGCGCAACTACCTCGCCTCCGCCGTGACCAAGCTGAACGCCCGCACCCGGCTGGACGCGGTCCGCATCGCCACCGAGGCGGGCTGGCTCTGAGATCGCGCTGCCCCGAAACACCGGTGCACGAGCCGGCGGGCGTACTCGTCGGGCTGCTCCAGCAGGGTGCTCGCCGACCAGCGGCAGCTCACCGATCGGGTCGCCGGTCATCGTGTGGATGCTCATCGCGTCCTCCCTTCCCTGGAGCCGACACAGCCGCTGGCACGGAACCTCGGCGGTATTCGGACATCGCGTTCAGGCTGCGGCGGTGGCCCACGGCCGGGCTCAGCGATCAGTAGGCGAGAGCGATCCGGCCGTCGTCTCCGTCCCGGAGAGTCATCGAAAAGTAGCCCTGCGGCTACAGGTGGGATCCACGCTCACGAGACTGGAGCGATAATTCCGAAAATATCAGGAAATTTGGTGTATTTCGCATTGCGCCCTTCGATGGGTGGCCGGCCGGAACTACGGCGCGAACTCGCCGAAATGCCGCAGGCTATTTGAGGCTTGATTGGCATCTATTCCATACGCCCCGTTGGTCGCATTTAGGTTATCCAAATGCCAATCGCGTAACAGGCGTGCGAGTCATGGTCTGGCATAGTAGTTTCCGGTCGGAATCTTGATTGCGGCCCTCATTGCGAGTGGCGGCCAAAGAAAGGCGACAGGATATGCAGAAAGCGGCCATCGATCGAGTAAAGCTCATCTTCACCCTGCTCGACGCCGACGGCACCGGCAGCCTCGAAGCCGAGGACTTCGACCTCATGGCGGCCCGAGTGGTCGCCGCGTCCCCCGGCTCCGACGAAGCGGCCAAGGCGGCCATGCTCGCCGCTTTCCGGCGCTACTGGACAACCCTGGCCGCCGAACTCGACGCCAACCGCGACGGCCGGGTCACTTTCGAGGAGTACACCGCGTGCGTCCTCTCCCCGGAACGTTTCGACGCGGCGCTCACCGACTTCGCCGAGTCCCTGGCCGCGCTGGGTGACCCGAACGGCGACGGCCTCATCGAGCGGGACCTCTTCGTGGCGCTCATGACGGCGATCGGCTTCGAGCGGGCGAACATCGACGCGCTCTTCGACGCGTTCCAGCCGTCGGACGACGACCAGATCGAGGTCGCGGTCTGGGCCGCGGGCATCAGGGACTACTACGGCCCGGAGAAGACGGGAATTCCAGGCGACCATCTGGTCGCGGTCCGGGGCTGATCGGACCGCGGTGGTGGACACACTGCTCGACGTGCTGGACGGAGCCGGAGGGGCAGCCGGTCCTGGTGGCGGATTCGTGACTCCGGTGGAGGGCATGGCGCGTTCCAGAAGGGCTTCCAGCCCACATCACCACCCACGACCACCCGGACCGGTGGGGGCCGCCCGCCGAAGAGGAGAACGCGTGCCGGACGCACAGCACACCGGTGTCGAAGACGGCGTCGGCCTGACCGCCCTCATGGTCGCCGCCGCGCGGGCGATCGAGACCCACCGGCCCGATGCCCTGGCGAGTGACACCTACGCCGAGCATTTCGTCCGCGCCGCAGAGGCGTCTGCGGCGTGGCCGGTCCGCCCTGCGGAGGTGCCGGACGGGGACGCGAACCCCTTGTGGGGCAGGCTGGGACGGTACTTCGGCCTGCGTACCCGAGTCCTCGACGACTTCCTCATCCGCTCGGCCCACGCGGGCGTCCGGCAGGTGGTTCTGCTCGGCGCCGGCCTTGATATGCGGGCTTTCCGGCTCGACTGGCCGCCGGGTCAGGTCGTCTACGAGATCGACCGCGACGGCGTCCTGGCGTTCAAACGCGACGTGCTCGACGGCCTCGCCCTCATCCCGGCGGCCACGCGCTGTCCGATCGCGGCCGATCTGCGCGATACGTGGGTTCGATCGCTGGTGAGCGCGGGCTTCGACCTGACCGCGCCGACCGCGTGGCTGGCCGAGGGCCTGCTGCTCTATCTCCCGTCGGCCGCCGAGCGTCGTCTCATCGAGACCGTGGACCGCCTGAGCGCCGACGGAAGCGCGCTGGCCTTCGAGGTCAAACTCGGGACGGAGTCTCCGGAGGTCCGCGCCAACCCCGTCTACGCCGCGACCAGACAACAGATCGGCGTCGACCTGCTCGCCCTGTTCGACAGGGAGCCACGCCCCGACTCCGTCGGCTCCCTGAGGGCGCGGGGCTGGTCCACCGCCATCCACACGCCCTTCGACTTCGCCCGTCAGCACGGCCGCGGTCCGCTCCCCGAACCGAACGACGCCCTGGCGAGCAACCGCTGGGTGTTCGCGACCAAGCGGGGCACGCGCGAGCGGTCAACGAGTGACCACCGAGCAGCGACCGAGAATGATCGGCACTCGCAGGGTGCGGTTCCTCCCGGCGAGCCGACAGGTGCGGCGGTCAGCCGAGCCAGCGGCCGTCGCGCATGAGGTCGCGTCCCCGCAGCTCGTTCGCCTCACGCCAGGCCTGGACGCGCCGCGGCCGGATCAGGAAGTACTGGTAGGGCTCGTCGAGCTCGCGCGGGTCGAAACCGGTCTTGGTCGCGAACGCGTCGCCTGTCTTAGGGGCGAGGTCGGCGATGTCCACCGGCTCGGCGGTGCCGTCGACGATGACGACGTCGCGGGTCGGCCCGAGGCTGAGTCGCACCCGGCCGTCCGCCAGCAGGTTGCGGCCGGTGACCGAGGCGCGCGGCGTCGAGATGAGGAGCGCGGTCCCGTCCCAGAGATACGAGAGCGGGATGAGGTGGACGCCGCCCTGGGAGCCCGACGTCGCGACCCAGAGATCGACGTCGCTCTCCAGTTTCGCGCGAGTGTCCCGCAGCCTCTCCTCAAGTCCGCGCGGCGGCGCGCCCGTCATGCTTCCTCCAGTCACTTCGTGAAGAGCCCTTCCTTCAGGGGACGGGCTCCGTCGGTCATCGGCCGGTTCGGCGTACGTGTGTATGTATCCGCTCGGCAGCCGGCACCGCCCCGAGACCGGCGGCTGTCTCGTGGTCGGCGACCAGGCAGGGCAGGGGGCGGTGACACGTCAGGGCGTGAGTGCCGGCGACGCGGCCTCCCATGCGAACCCGTCCGGGTCGGTGAAAGGCCCGGCATCGCCACCGATCATGAGCCGGTGCGATCCGGTGCCGTCGGGAGAGACGCCGACGTCCTTGGCAAGGGCACGGCGCCTGTACAGCGCCAGCTTGACGGGACTCGACCCAGCGGCGAACTCGACGTACATGCGGCCGAAGCTCTTCGCCACGACAAGGCCTTGGTCGACGTAGAACCTCTTGCTCGCGGCCACGTCCGCGACTCCCAGCAGGAGCACGATCTCGTCGATCTGCCGGGTGGCAGGGCCGGTGTCCTTCTTCGCCGAGGTCGCGACCTTCCAGATCGTCCCGTCCGGGGCTTGTACGACACCGCCGTAGCCCCAGAGCGACTTCGCGGCAGGCTTCAGAGCCGTGGCGCCGGCGTCGAGGGCGGCGTCGATGAGGCTGCTCACGGTGGCCGGCTGGGACACCGTGAGCGCCAGCGTGAACCCACGGAAGCCGGTTGTGGGTGCCTCCGAGGCCCGCAGGCGTATCTGCGTGTCCAGACCGAAGGCGGCGGTGTAGAAGCGGTCGGCGGCCGTGGGGTCGGCCACGTCGAGGGTTACGGATTCGATGGATGCCATGGTCATCACGCTAGTTGCGGCTCGGCGACCGGCGCTTCTTGATTCCTGACCGGTCTTGTCACCTGTTTTGCGACACACGGCGGCATCCCCGCCGTAGCGCCCGTTGCGCGGCGCCGGTAGGCGCTGGGCGACATGCCGACCAGTTCGGTGAAGCGGGTGCTGAAGGTGCCCAGCGATGAGCAGCCGACCGCGAAGCAGACCTCGGTGACGCTGAGGTCGCCGCGACGCAGCAGCGCCGTCGCGCGCTCGATGCGACGCGTCATCAGGTACGCGTACGGCGACTCGCCATAGGCCAGCCGGAACTGGCGGCTGAGGTGCCCGGCGGACATGTTCACGCCGCGGGCGAGCGCCTCGACGTTCAGAGGCTGCGCGTACTCCCGGTCGATCCGGTCGCGGACGCGGCGCAGTCGGGCGAGGTCGCTCAGGCGGTGCGCCGTGGTGCGTGCGAGCCCCCACGAGGGGTGACACATGGGATAACTCCTTCTCATTGATGTTCGCGAGCACCTGGGTCGCATGCCGAGGGAGGCGGCGGGGCGCTCGATGGCGATGACCGGCCTGCCGGCCTCGGCGGCCGACATCGCGAGCACCTCTGCGATGGTGCGGCCGCCGAGGGGGCGGTCGAGGACAGCGGCCTGGAAGCGCCGGCCGCCGTATTCTTCGCACGTGGTCGCGACGCCGGCCATCATGGCCGAATCGATGACCGGACGGCTCAGCGAAGTTCCTGGATGCGGACCAGGTTGCCCGCGGGGTCGCGGAAGGCGCAGTCACGGATGCCGTACGGCTGCTCGGTCGGCTCCTGGACGACCTCGGCGTCGCCGGCCTGCACCTTCTCGAAAGTGCCGTCGAGGTCCCGGGTGGCCAGCAGGATCCAGCCGTAGGTGCCCTTGGCCATCATCTCGACGATGGTGCGGCGCTCGTCCTCGGTGACCCCGGGATCGGCGGCCGGCGGCGCCAGGAGGATGGACGTGTCGGGCTGGCCGACAGGGCCGACCGTGATCCAGCGCATCTTGCCCTGTCCGACGTCGCTGCGGACCTCGAAGCCAAGGGTGTCGCGGTAGAAAGCCAGGGACGCGTCAGGGTCGTCATGCGGGAGGAAGCTCGTATGAATGGTGATGTCCATGGCCATCAGGCTAGGTGCGGCTCCGTGACCCGCGCTTCTCGATTCCTGCTCGATCTGACCACCTGCTTCGCCACACACAGTCGCGTCCCCGTCGTCGCGCGCATCGCCTGGCGCCGCGTCGCCCACACCAGTCGCCGGGCCGGCGGCTCTCAAACCGACTGACATATGGCTCCCGGATCCACCTTCGTAGCCAGAAGTCTCCGCCCGTCGATCGCCCCGAGTAGGTACGCCGGCAGGGCGATCGTCGGGGTTTCGGCGGGACCACGGGCGACGGCATAGACACGTGGCCCGGGGAGTTGTGGTGGTTCGTGACCATGGATCAAGATCTCCGGCTGGATCTGCATCCGCTCCTGGCGGATCGGTTCAGCCCGTACCAGTTCGACCCGGCCGGCGTCATCGATGATGAGATGCTCGGGTTGCTGTTGGAGGCCGCGCGGTGGGCGCCTTCTGCGGGGAACTCCCAGCCGTGGGGATTCTTCCCGGTCCGTCCTGGTGAGCCGGACCATGCGCGGGTCACCCGGTTTCTCGCACGTAGCTCGGCGCGATGGGCATCGAACGCAGGGCTCTTGATCGTGAATTTGACTCGGCGGTTCGTCGACGACACCGACTTGGTCTTTTCGGAGTTCGCCGACTACGACCTCGGACAGGCCGTGGCACACCTGACGGTGCAAGCACAAGCGATGGGACTGACGTGCCACCAGTTCCGCGCCTTCGACAGGGACGGTCTGACCGGGGAACTGCGGCCGAACCCAGGCTGGGTGGTCATGTCGATGACGGCCGTCGGGGCCCCGGCCGATCGCGGGCAGCAGGTGCGGTGGCGGCGCAGCGTGGCCGAACTGCGCAGCGATCCATGGAGCGAAGACCGCTGATCGAGGTTTCGGTGGACGTGCACGAGGGCGAAGAGCGCTATCAGGTCGAAGTCGTGTACTGCGCCGCAGGATGGTTTGACCTCAACTCAAGTTGAGGTTGCCGGCTTCTCTGTGCCGATGTGGCACGAGCCGAGCGCAGGGAAGTCGGTGGAGAGATCGGCCGGGCCGCGTTCGAGGTGACGATGGACGGTGGCCGCAGCGGACGCGCACGCCGCGATCGAGTCGCGCAGTGACCTGGGCAAGACTCTCCTCCTGATCCAACAGCGTTCCGGGACATCGCTCCCGTGGTCGTGGTCATCCTGGAAGCGCAGGTCAAGCGGTGCCGGTGGCGGTGATGACATCGACGCCGGTCGTAGGCGCGCGACGAAACCCGTACGAGGGCGCGCTCGGGCTGCCCGCATATCTCAGATATACAAACGATCGGTCGTTAATGTAGTTTGTGCCCATGACACAAGACGGTCGGCGGCTGCGCGGGTTGCGCAGCCGCGAGGCGATCCTCGAGCAGGCAGTGGGCCTGGCCTCCGTCGAAGGGCTGGACGGACTCTCCCTGGGACGGCTGGCGACGGCGACCGGCACCAGCAAGTCCGGATTTTTCGCCCATTGGCGTGACAAGGAGCAACTACAGCTCGACGCCGTGGACTGGGCCGGCCGCCAGTGGGCCGAGCGGGTGGTGGCGCCCGCTATGCAGGCGCCGGCCGGGGTGCGACGGCTGTTCGCGCTGCACGAGGCGCGGCTGAGGTTCTACGGCGAGGGCGTGCTCCCCGGCGGGTGCTTCTTCTTCGCCGTCCAGGCCGAGTTCGACGACCGTCCCGGCGCGGTGCGCGATCGCGTCGCGCGCGCCCTGCGCGAGTGGCAGGAGTTCATCCGGCGGCAGGTGGCACAGGCCATGGCGCTGGGCGAGCTGGCCGAGAGCGTGGATGCGGCCCAGCTCGCGTACGAGATCGACGCGCTCGGGGAGATGGTGATCATCCACTCCCGGCTGCACGACGGGCCGGCCTCCCTCGTCCACTCCCGCCGCGCAGTGCTGCAACGCCTGCGCACGCTCTGCCCCGACCCGACACTTCTCCCGGAGGATTGATCATGACTGAAGACGGCGTGCACGAACCGGTCCAGGTGCATTTCGACGATCTCGACGCCATGGGCCTGTTGCACAACTCCCGGTACGCCCTGCTGGTCGAGCGGGCGATCGGCGCGTACTGGCAGCGCCTGGGCTGGGCGCCGGATCCGGCCCGGTCGGCCTTCAAAGACGTTTTCCTGGCCGTGCGCGAGTTCAAGGTGACCTACCACGTGCCCATCGCGGGGGCGGGCGAGCCGCTGGTGCACTTCTGGATCGAGCGCATGGGCCGCACGAGCGGCGTCTACGGCTTCCGCGTGCTGTCGGCCGACCGGGCGGTGGTGCACGCCGAGGGCTATCGCGTCAACGTCAATCTGGACCCGGCCACACTGCGGCCCATGCCGTTCAGTGACGAACTGCGTACCGCCGCCGAACCCCTGCTCCACAGAACGGCGGCGGCGTGCTGAGGTCCCGCTGGATCGCCGGCCCGGCGGCCCCAGTTGATCAGGCCGCGGCGATCACGGGTGACCCCTGCGCGCCCGGCTGCGATCGGCACACGTCGACGCGTACCGCGACCGTAAGAAGTTGACGAGGCCACTCAGGCTGTGGGAAGCTGAACCCGGCATTGAGGTTGACGCTTTAAGTACGCGTGGACATACGTTTGCCATTTGCGTTACGCTGCTCCCTCGTGCCGTCTGTTTACGCCCTCGGATTTCGCCCGGGGCGTTTGGCGTGCGCGCAGTTGATTCCATCCGTGCTCTCCGGAAGGACATCCGTTGGCAGCCTCGCGCAGCGCCTCCGCCGTACCCGCTGGTCCCCGTCGCGTCTCTTTCGCGCGCATCGAGGAGCCGCTCGAAGTTCCCGACCTTCTGGCCCTGCAGACCGAGTCGTTCGACTGGCTGCTCGGAAACGAGAAGTGGAAGGCCCGGGTCGAGGCGGCTCGCCGGGCCGGGCGCAAGGACGTCCCGGCCCAGTCGGGCCTCGAAGAGATCTTTGAAGAGATCAGTCCGATCGAGGACTTCTCGCGGACAATGTCCCTGTCGTTCCGCGACCACCGGTTCGAGCCGCCGAAGTACTCAGTCGATGAGTGCAAAGACAAGGACATGACCTACTCCGGCCCGATGTTCGTGACGGCGGAGTTCATCAACAACACCACCGGTGAGATCAAGAGTCAGACGGTGTTCATGGGCGACTTCCCGCTCATGACCTCGAAGGGCACTTTCATCATCAACGGCACCGAGCGTGTCGTGGTCTCCCAACTCGTCCGTTCGCCGGGCGTCTACTTCGACCGTTCTGTCGACAAGGCCACCGACAAGGACCTGTTCGGCTGCAAGGTGATCCCGTCGCGGGGTGCCTGGCTGGAATTCGAGATCGACAAGCGCGACAGCGTCGGCGTCCGCGTCGACCGCAAGCGCAAGCAGCCCGTCACCGTGCTTCTCAAGGCACTGGGATGGACCAACGAGCAGATCCTCGAGCGCTTCGGCCGGTACGAGTCGATGCGGGCCACCCTGGAGAAGGACCACACCTCCGGCCAGGACGACGCCCTGCTCGACATCTACCGCAAGCTGCGTCCGGGTGAGCCTCCGACCAAGGAGTCCGCGCAGACGCTGCTGGAGAACCTCTATTTCAATCCCAAGCGTTACGACCTCGCGAAGGTCGGGCGTTACAAGATCAATAAGAAGCTCGGCGTCGACGCCGACATCACCCAGGGCACGCTGACCGACGAGGACATCGTCGCCACGATCGAGTACATCGTGCGCCTGCACGCCGGCGAGGACAGCATGGGCCCCGACGGCTCGGTGATCGTCGAGACGGACGACATCGACCACTTCGGCAACCGCCGCCTGCGCAATGTTGGCGAGCTCATCCAGAACCAGGTCCGCCTGGGCCTGGCCCGCATGGAGCGCGTCGTGCGCGAGCGCATGACCACGCAGGACGTCGAGGCGATCACGCCGCAGACCCTGATCAACATCCGCCCGGTCGTGGCGTCGATCAAGGAGTTCTTCGGTACGTCGCAGCTGTCGCAGTTCATGGACCAGATCAACCCGCTGGCCGGTCTGACGCACAAGCGGCGTCTGAACGCGCTGGGCCCCGGCGGTCTGTCACGTGAGCGGGCCGGCTTCGAGGTCCGCGACGTGCACCCGTCCCACTACGGCCGGATGTGCCCGATCGAGACCCCTGAAGGCCCGAACATCGGTCTGATCGGCTCGCTGGCCTCCTACGGTCGGCTCAACGCCTTCGGCTTCATCGAGACGCCGTACCGCAAGGTCGTGGACGGGAAGGTGACTGACCAGATCGACTACCTGACCGCCGACGAAGAAGACCGTTACGTCAAGGCGCAGGCCAACACGGCGTTCAACCCTGACGGGTCGTTCGCCGAGTCGCGCGTCCTGGTCCGCACCAAGGGCGGCGAGACCGAGCTCGCCAGTGCCGAGGAGGTCGACTACATCGACGTGTCGCCGCGCCAGATGGTGTCGGTGGCCACCGCGATGATCCCGTTCCTCGAGCACGACGACGCCAACCGGGCGTTGATGGGCGCGAACATGATGCGCCAGTCGGTGCCGCTGCTCAAGAGCGAGGCGCCGCTGGTCGGCACCGGTATGGAGTACCGCGCCGCGACCGACGCGGGCGACATGATCAGCGCCGAGAAGGCGGGCGTGGTCGAGGAGGTCTCCGCCGACTACATCACGGTCATGAACGATGACGGCACGCGGACGACGTACCGGGTGGCGAAGTTCAAGCGCTCCAACCAGGGCACCTCGTTCAACCAGAAGCCCATCGTGGCCGAGGGCGACCGGGTGGAGGTGAACCAGGTCATCGCCGACGGTCCCTGCACCGACAAGGGCGAGATGGCGCTGGGCAAGAACCTGCTGGTGGCGTTCATGCCGTGGGAGGGGCACAACTACGAGGACGCGATCATCCTGTCCCAGCGTCTGGTGCAGGACGACGTGCTCTCCTCGATCCACATCGAGGAGCACGAGCTCGACGCCCGCGACACCAAGCTCGGCCCCGAGGAGATCACCCGGGACATCCCCAACGTGTCCGAGGAGGTGCTGGCGGACCTCGACGAGCGCGGCATCATCCGCATCGGCGCCGAGGTCACGACCGGTGACATCCTCGTCGGCAAGGTCACCCCGAAGGGTGAGACCGAGCTGACGCCGGAGGAGCGGCTGCTGCGCGCGATCTTCGGCGAGAAGGCCCGTGAGGTCCGCGACACCTCGCTGAAGGTGCCGCACGGCGAGTCCGGCAAGGTCATCGGCGTCCGCGTGTTCAGCCGCGAGGAGGGCGACGAGCTCCCGCCGGGGGTCAACGAGCTGGTCCGCGTGTACGTGGCCCAGAAGCGAAAGATCACCAACGGTGACAAGCTGGCCGGCCGTCACGGCAACAAGGGCGTCATCTCCAAGATCCTCCCGGTGGAGGACATGCCGTTCCTTGAGGACGGCACCCCGGTCGACATCATCCTCAACCCGCTGGGCGTGCCCGGCCGAATGAACGTCGGCCAGGTGCTGGAGACCCACCTCGGGTGGATCGCCGCCAGAGGCTGGGACGTCACCGGCATCCAGGAGGCCTGGACCGAGCGGCTGCGCGACAAGGGCCTCGACAAGGTCGAGCCGCACACCAACATGGCCACACCCGTCTTCGACGGCGCCCACGAGGAAGAGATCATCGGGCTCCTGGACAACACCGTCCCCAACCGGGACGGGGATCGGCTGGTGCAGCGCAGCGGGAAGGCGCGGCTGTTCGACGGCCGCTCCGGCGAGCCGTTCCCGCACCCGATCTCGGTCGGCTACATCTACATCCTGAAGCTGCTCCACCTGGTCGACGACAAGATCCACGCGCGTTCGACCGGCCCGTACTCCATGATCACCCAGCAGCCGCTCGGCGGTAAGGCCCAGTTCGGTGGGCAGCGCTTCGGTGAGATGGAGGTGTGGGCCCTCGAGGCCTACGGCGCCGCGTACGCGCTTCAGGAGCTGCTGACGATCAAGTCGGACGACGTTCTCGGCCGCGTGAAGGTCTACGAGGCCATCGTCAAGGGCGAGAACATCCCCGAGCCGGGCATCCCCGAGTCGTTCAAGGTCCTCATCAAGGAAATGCAGTCGCTCTGCCTCAACGTCGAGGTCCTGTCGAGCGACGGCATGTCGATCGAACTGCGCGACACGGACGAGGACGTGTTCCGCGCCGCTGAAGAACTCGGCATCGACCTGTCCCGGCGTGAGCCGAGCAGCGTGGAAGAAGTCTGACAGTCCCCATGCGCGACCTGCGGGCGTCGGCCCGCGCCGGAAGGTGGGCATCTTCCGGCGCGGGTCCGACACGCCGCGGTGGAGGAGAACCGGCGGGTTCCATCCGGGCCCTGGAGAGTTCCTCGACCGGCACATCCTGGCCAAGACAGTCTGACCAGCTCCGAGGTTGCTCCGCGCCACGGCAGGCTCTGGGGACTGCAAGCTTCGGAGGACACGATGAACGACGAGACGGCTGCACTGCTCTTCGAGGTGGTCGAGCGTCTCCAAAAGAACATCGCCGCCCGGGACTGCCCCGCGATCGTCGCTCTCGAAGGAGAGTGGAAGCTCGTGCTCAGCGACTACGACTACCTCCGCGATCCGCAGGGCGCCACCTCGTTCGAGACGCGAGCAGCCGCCAAAGCCCAGGAAATCCAGGCAACGCGATGGGTCTTCGCCGTCCCTTTGGTATGGGTCACCACACCTGACACCGTCTACAGCCGCGCCGTGTCCAACCACCCTCTACGCGAAGGGGAGCAGGAAACGATCACCTGGATGAGCTTCGACGAAAGCGACGGCGTGGATTACGGGCGCGTCCCGTACACACGCCGCCCCAGTGGAGAACCCGTGTTCGACGACCCGGAGATGTTCGCGGTGGGCGTGCGTCCGGCCCAGGCCATGCCGGGCCACACGCTCCTTCAGGAACTCTTCCTGAACAGCTGATTCAGCCTCGTACAGCAGCCGTAGATCGTGGCCGTGGAGCTCATCGTCTCGTTCAGTCCGCCTGCGCGGCGTGGATCGCGGTGAAGGTCAGGAGGGGTGTGGCGGTCCGCGGCGGATCCTCGAGCATCGGTGAGTGTCCGACGTCGGGCAGCAACTCGACTCTCGCGCCCGGAATGGCGCGGTATTCGGCGGCGGACGAGGATCGCCATCTCCGGTCTTCCGTGCCGAAGATCACCAGCAGTGGCTTGCCGAGAACCGTCAGTCGATCGGGGAGCGCGCGCTGGTTCAGATAGTCGTCGACTGCCCGCGACGTCGCGGTGACACAACGATCGCGTTCGCCAGGAGCAGCTCGACGGCTGCCAGGAGGATGGCTGACGCGATGATGTAGCGCTTTCGGCGGCTTCCCGCGCCTCTCACGTCCGGCTCCCTATCAGGAGACCGCGGAACGGCGTCGTCCAACCTGCGGGGCTATCGACCCTCGGGGAGGGAATCATGGGCCCACTGTCGCCGTTCTGAGCGCCGGCGGCTTGAACAAATGTTCCTGTCAGCCGGCTCGCGTAACCGTGACCGCGGCCCGGCCTCGCCTTAGGGGTGGCGCGTGAAGCGGCCCTGTTATCTGCGGCAAGGCACACGCAGACCGTCACCGGCCAGCCTCGGCGTGACGGCTCAGACGGTGCGGCGGGAGCGGGCCAGAGCCAGCCCGCCGAGGACCATGGCGATCAGCCCAACCGCCAGAGCCACGAAGCCCCCGACTATTCCGTAGCCGGTGCCGGGACCACCGTCGGCGGCGGCCACAACCAGCCCGCCGATGACCGCGCCGGCCAGCCCCGCCGCCAGGGCCACGATGGCGCCCCTTCGCCCGTTTCCGGTGCCGTTACGACCGGCGGAGCGGGCCAGAGCCAGCCCACCGATGACCGCACCGGCCAGTCCCAGCAGCGCGGCCACCAAGGACCAGAGACGCCCGGCGGTCAAGGTGTAAGCACTGGCGGCGGGGTCCGGCTGGACCAAGACGTGCGCGGCCGCCGGTGCGGCAAGCCCGAAACTGATCAGGGCGGCTCCGGCCACGGCAAGCACAAATCGGACTGGCATGAGGTGCTCCTTCTCCTCCTGCGAGTGAATGTCGCCTGATCATGTCCGCCTGACCCACCGCCGGTCGTCTGGCGGGCGCAGGCAATTCGCGCTGCCGCCGATGCCGCAGCCGGCTACCGCGGACGCCGCAGGAGCCGCGAAGGTACCGCGTGTGCGGTAGCCGGCCGATCATCCGCGCGCAGGAGTCGCCCGCGCAGGCATCCGGCTAAAGTGCGCGCATGAGCACAGGACGGCCCGGTGTCCGGGCCGGTGTCAGAGACTGGGCGATCGCCGTCTGCGTGGCGGCGACGCTGCTGGTCACCGGGCTGTCCGGGCAGCACTCCGCCACGAACCTCGACCTGCTCGGCTACGCGCTACTGACATCTGGCGGCCTGGCGCTGGCCGCGCGCCGCCGCGCTCCGGTTCCCGTCCTGGCTGTCACCGGGCTGTGCACGGTGGGTTACCAGGCGGCCGGTTTCGACGTGCCTGCCGTCGCGTACCTTTTCGCGGTGTACGCCGCCGTGCGGGCGGGACACCGCATCGTCACGGCGGCGGCGAGCGTGACCCTGCTGGCCGCTCTCCCGCTCGCGGCCCTGGCCTCGGGCCTACACGACACGGGTGAGGCGTTCGCGCGGGCCCGAGGCGCCCTGGAGGTGGCCTGGCTGATCGCTGCGGGTGCCGCGGGGGAAGCGCTGCGGCAGGCCGAGCGGCGGGCGGACGAGGCCGAGCGCACCCGGGAGGAGACCGCGCGACGCCGCGCCGACGAGGAGCGGCTGCACATCGCGCGGGAACTGCACGATTCGCTCACTCACCAGATCTCGGTCATCAAGGTGCAGGCCGAAGTCGCCGTCCACGTGGCCCGCAAGCGCGGTGAGCAGGTTCCGGAGGCTCTGCTGGCGATCCAGGAGGCCGGTCGGGAGGCGATGCGGGAACTGCGAGCGACCCTGGAGGCGCTGCGCGACGACGACACGACCCCGCCGCATGGCCTCGATCACGTACCGGAACTGGTGGAACGGGCACGCACGAGCGGGCTGGACACGACGCTGACACTCGAAGGACAACGATGCGACGTGCCGGCCGCGGTGGACCGGACCGCCTATCGCATCGTTCAGGAGTCGCTCACCAACGTGGCCCGCCACGCCGCCGCCACCACGGCCTCGGTCCGGATCGACTACCGTCCGGACGCCCTCGCCATACGCGTCGACGACGATGGCAAGGCCGCGCCGGGCACGGCCCCGATGCCCGGCATCGGACTGCTCGGGATGCACGAACGCGTCACCGCCCTCGGCGGCCGCCTGCGCGCCGAACCCCGCGACGAGGGCGGCTTCACCGTCCAAGCCGAGCTTCCAGTGGACCGAACGCCATGATCCGTGTCCTGCTGGTCGACGACCAGCCGCTCATTCGCAGCGGATTCCGCGCGCTCCTCGACCTCGAAGACGACATCGAGGTGGTGGCCGAAGCAGCCGACGGCAAGGAGGGCCTGGCCCTCGCCAAGCAGCACCTGCCCGACATCGTGCTCATCGACATCCAGATGCCGGTCGTCGACGGCATCGAGGCGACCCGGCGCATCGCCGCGGACCCGGCCCTGGACCGGGTGCACGTCGTCATCCTGACCAACTACGGCCTCGACGAGTACGTCTTCAACGCGCTGCGCGCCGGCGCCGCCGGGTTCCTCGTCAAGGACATCCTGCCGGAGGACCTCCTCCACTCCGTCCGCGTGGCCGCACGCGGTGACGCCCTCCTCGCACCGTCGATCACGCGCAAGCTGATCGACCGCTACGTCTCCCAGCCGCTTCACCCGGGCGCCGACACGGTGCTGAGGGCGCTGACCAACCGCGAACGCGAAGCCGTCGTCCTGGTCGCGCATGGCCTGTCCAACGACCAGATCGCCGACCGCATGGTGATCAGCCCGCTGACCGCGAAGACCCACATCAACCGGGCCATGGTCAAACTCCATGCCCGTGACCGCGCCCACCTCGTGGTCCTCGCCTACGAATCCGGACTGGTGGCCCCGCGCAGCTCCTGACATCTCCTCCCCATATCACCCCGCGCTGAACTCTCTGAGTTCGAAACGCCCACGGTCACGGTGACGGCGAACAGCGTCTCGGGGTCATGGTGAGCCGTGCCACGCCCAGCACGGTGGTGACCAGCGCGGTGCAGGCGACGAGGAGTGTGTTCGAGGTGAAGCCCGGCAGCACCGACTGCGTGACATTCACCATGGCGTGGAAGACCACCGCCGACAACACGCTCCCGCCGTCGCCGTCGTAGAGCCAGACGATGACCAGCCGCGCCGCGACCGTACCGAGAAACCACCAGGCGATCCACCAGGAAGAGCGTTCACCGGAGATCTTCCCGTAGTAGTTCCGAAGCCTGAGGGAACGTAGCTTGCCGGGCCTGGCTACGCTGCCCAGATGACTGACGTTGACGACAAAATCCCCCGGATCAGGCCGCAGCAGTTTCATGAGATCGACGGCCTGGAGGACTGGCGTGTGCTGGGTGAGGGGGCGTGTGCCTACTTCCGTACCGGGTCGTTCACGGCCGGGGCCACGTTCGTGCAGGCGATCAGCGCGCTGCCCGGCGTAGGGAGTGGTCATCCTGACGTTGACTTGCGCTACGGAGGCGTGACCGTACGGCTGATCACGATTGCGGACTTCTACGGGCTGAGCGAGCAGGACGTCGAGCTGGCCCGGCAGATCTCGGAAGTGGCCCGCACGCTGCACATCCCTGCTGATCCGTCGGCTGTGCAGACCGTCCAGGTCACCATCGATGCCCTTGCCGGTTCCGACGTGGTGCCGTTCTGGCGTGCGCTGCTCGGCTATGAGGACCGCGCGAACAGCCCCGAAGACCTGATCGACCCGCAACGCCGTGGGGCGCCGTTCTACTTCCAGCAGATGGACGCCCCACGCCCGCAGCGCAACCGGGTCCACATCGATGTCTGGGTGCCATACGACCAGGCCGAGGCACGGATAGCGGCGGCGATCGCCGCCGGCGGCCGCCTGGTATCCGACGCTTACGCACCGTCGCACTGGGTGCTGGCCGACCCCGAGGGCAACGAGGCTTGCGTGGGCGCGGCAGGCTGGATCGGGGCCGGCCCCGGCGGTCAGTGAGAGTCGCTTTCGGATAAGACCGTGGCTCCGAGGTTCATGGCCCTCGGCTGGCGGACCGGACGGCTGATCGCGCAGAGCACGGGTCTGATGCCGCCGCCTCGTCATGGTGCGGGAGATGACGGGGCGCGATCATTGGGGCATGACGACCGCCGCGAAGTACGCCCAGTTCGCCGCGTACGAGGCGCGCGGAGCGTCGCCGACCTACGAGCGCCTGGCGCTGGCGGTCTCCCGGGACGACGAGGTGCTCGCCCTGCTCGACACGCTCCCGCCGATCAAGCGGCAGCCGAACCTGCTGTTCGGTGTCGTGCGCTTCCTCGCGGGCCCCGTCGAGGATCCGGCCGCGTTCCACGACTACACGGTGGGGAACTGGGCGGCGATCGAGGCGGAGATGGGCACCAGGGCCACGCAGACGAACGAGGCCGGGCGGTGTGCCGTACTGCTGCCGGTGCTGGCCGCGTTGCCGCAGCCGCTCGCGTTGCTGGAGGTCGGGGCCTCCGCCGGGCTGTGCCTCTACCCCGACCGGTACGCCTACCGCTACGGCGACCATGTGATCGGCTCCGGCGAACCGGTCCTTGAGTGCGCGGCGACAGGGGTGGTGCCACCGACCCGCGTACCCGATGTGGTGTGGCGGGCCGGTTTGGATCTGAACCCGCTGGATGTGGCGGATCCCGCGGACGTCGCGTGGCTCGACGCCCTCATCTGGCCGGAGCACGCGTACCGCCGCGCACGGTTGCGGGCCGCGGCGGCCGTCGCCGCGGCCGAGCCGCCGCTGCTCGTACGTGGCGACCTGGTGGACGATCTTCCTGCGTTGGCCGCACAGGCGCCGGCCCACGCGACGCTGGTGGTGTTCCACACCTCCGTGCTGTACCAGGTGCCGATACCTCGGAGAGAGGCGTTCGCCGAGGTGGTACGCGGGCTGCCCGGCCATTGGGTCTCGAACGAGGCCCCGGACGTGCTGCCCTATGACGCCTTGCCGAAGCCGCCAGGGGCGGCGCTGCACAACGTGCTCGCGCTGGACGGGACGCCGCTCGCCTGGACCCGGACGCATGGGCAGGCGATCATCTGGTTCGCGTAAGGCTCGCCGTGGTGTGAAAGCACCTCGCCGGCGGGCGTGAAGCCGAGCCGCGAACGGAACTCCCCGGCTCCGCCTGTTTGCCTGACGTGGCTTGACGGCCTTCAAGCAGTTGACCGGCAGTTCGCCTGACAACCCCAGATGACGAAGGTGGCCCTCGGCGGGCGTACTCGCGAAAAACAAGGAACAACCGAACGAGAAGCCGCGGCAGGGCACGCAAAGCGCCGCTCAGACGGAGATGACGACCTTGCCGGGGGTGTGGCCCTCCTCCAGGTAGCCGATCGCCCTGGGGATTTCTTCGAAGGGGTAGTGACGGTCGATGATCGGGACCACTCGTTTGTCGTTCAGGAACGCGCTCAACGTCCGCAGGTTCTCTTTGGGGCTGGGGCACTTGAGGGCGTCTGCCACCGATATCCGCTGGCCGGCGAAGCGGGATGCCGCCAGGGCGGAGAGCACGTGGCCCATGGGTTGTATCCAGCGACCGGGCAGGCCGCCGACCACCACGTAGGCCCCCTTGGGGCGCAGGGTGCGGCGGGCGACGGAGACCGGTCGGCTGCCGGCGATGTCCAGGAACAGGTCGTAGCGCTGGGTCTCGCGGGTGAAGTCCTGGGTGGTGTAGTCGATGACCTTGGTCGCGCCAAGGGAGTGGACCAGGTCCACGTTCCGGGCGCTGCAGACGCCGGTGACCTCGGTGCCGAGGGCGCGGGCGAGTTGCACGGCGAACGTGCCGACCCCACCGGACGCGCCGTTGATGAGAACACGCTGGCCGGGCAGGATATGACCCTCGTCGCGCAGGGCGAGGAGCGCGGTGTTGGCGGCCATGGGAACCGCGGCGGCCTCCTCGTACGAGAGGTTCTCCGGCTTCGGGGCGAGGTCGGATTCGCGGACACAGACATATTCGGCGAAGCCGCCACCGCTGATGACGGCGAAGACGTCGTCGCCGGGGCGGAATTCCGTGACGTTTCTGCCGACGGATTCGACCTGGCCGGAGATGTCGGCGCCCAGGATCGTGATCTTGGGGGTGCGGAGCGCGAGGCCGCCGGGCATCAGGCGGGCCAGGTACGGCTCGCCGCGCATGTTATGCCAGTCGTACGGATTGACGGAGCTGGCACGTACCCGGACCAGGACCTCGTCGTCGCGAGGAACGGGGACGGGGATTTCGGTAAGCGTCAGGACATCGGGTGGCCCGTACGAGCGTGAGACGAACGCCTTCATCGCCATCTCCTTATGCGAGTCAGTGCGGGTGCGGAGGCAGTTAAAAGGCTAAGAAACGCGGCCAGACCACCGAATCGGCCGAAAGTACGCCTGATCGCTGAACGATCGGCTGACCTGAATCGGGCCGTTCGTGTG
Source organism: Microtetraspora glauca (assembly GCA_001570385.1). Taxonomy (GTDB): domain Bacteria; phylum Actinomycetota; class Actinomycetes; order Streptosporangiales; family Streptosporangiaceae; genus Microtetraspora; species Microtetraspora glauca. The sequence continues at coordinate 120,811 of BBYL01000031.1, forward strand.
ATGAGCGGACATGGGCGAAGAAGCCACGATCCCCTCATGACCGAAAGCAGTGTGAGGGGCACCAAACCCCGAAAGGTACAGCCCGGCGGACGGGACGCCAAAGTCCCCGGATGGATGGGGCCCGCCGGCCTGATCATGCTCAGCGTGATTCCGGTGGTCGCCGGTGCGCTGCGTCTGGGGGAATTGGCGGGTGACGCGGCGGTCACCCCCGCTAACGCGCGATTCTTCGCGACACCGCTACCCGTGGTGTTACACATCATCGGAGCGTCGCTCTACGGCATGGTGGGCGCCTTCCAGTTCGCGAAGAAATTCCGTCGTCGGAGGCCGGGCTGGCACCGCATGGCAGGACGGGTTCTCGTTCTGTGCGGACTTGTCGCCGCACTCTCCGGCCTGTGGATGACCGTGTTCTATCCTCGCCCGGAAGGCGACGGCGATCTCCTCGCGGTGTTCCGGCTCGTGTTCGGCACGGCGATGGCGGCCTCACTCGTGCTCGGCTTCGCCGCCATCCGGCGGAGAGATTTCCGCCGCCACCGCGCCTGGATGATCCGCGCCTACGCGATCGGCACGGCCGCAGGCACCCAGGCGTTCACCCAGCTTCCCTGGATGCTCCTCGTCGGCCCCCTCACCGAGATCCCCAGAGCCCTGCTCGTGGCCGCCGGATGGATCATCAACCTCGCCGTGGCCGAGTGGATCATCCGCAGACCCTAGTGCCGTGTCAGGCCACGTTTGCCCTCTTCACGATCCGGCGTAGGCGGGGGTTATCGACGTTGCGGTTACGCCAGGCGATGTAGCGGCGGATCATGCTGCCCTGCTCGCGGTGGCTGGCATGGTCGGTGCCGTTGAGAGTGAACTCGCGCAACGCGGTGAACTGCGCCTCGATCCGGTTCAAGTAGGAGGAGTTGGTGGGCGTGTAGGCGATCTCGACGTTGTTCGCCTCCGCCCACTGGCCGACTCGCTTGTCCTTCTTGGTCGTCAGGTGCGGGCTGAAGTTGTCACACACGATCGCGATGCGAACCTCGAGAGGGTAGAGGCTACGCAGGTAGCGGCAGAACTCCAGGAACTCGCCGCGTCGCTTGCGTTTCTTGATGTGCCCGTACATCTTGTTCTTGCCCACGTCTAACGCGGCGAACAGG
>BBYL01000032.1 GCA_001570385.1 Microtetraspora glauca
GCACCGGCCATACCTTCACCGACCTCGCACGACGGATCAATCCGATCGTGCGCGGCTGGATGCAGTACTACGGCGCGTATTACCGCTCCGCTCTGTATCCCCTTCTGACGCGCATCAACGCCTACCTGATGCGCTGGATCCGCAACAAATACAAACGGCTGCAAGCTAAGAAGAAGGCCCTGGAGTGCTGGCGGGGAATCACACAGCGATGTCCCCGCATGTTCGCGCACTGGCCATGGACACCTTCGGTCCCGCACGCCTGGTGACCAGAGTGACAGGAGCCCGGTGAACCGAGAGGTTCACGCCGGGATCTGTGGGAGCCCCGAGGTGAAATCCCTCGGGGCCACCCGACAAGAAGTGGTCTTGTGACAGATCAACTTCGGAACCAGAGGCTTCACGTGTCCCAACGACCGGGTGGGTCGGAGTCGCGGTGCCGAACTGCGAAGTCGGCCATGCGTCCAGCACCAATCCGGCCATGAAGACAGCGCCGCCGGTTCCTGCCAGCCAGAAGGCGACCCGCCAGCGCGGACCGGGAAGAGAGCCGTCGGGAAAGATCACGGGCAGCACGGTGAGCAGTAGCACGACTTGGGGCAGCCACAGCCAGTTCATGATCCAGAACGGCACCGAGGCCGAGAGCGGCATCTCAGCGGGGATCAGTGGGTGGTCGCTGGTGATCGCGGCGTCGTACCCCCAGCGCACGATCTCCAGGTCTGCGAAGGCGGCGACCGCATAGTGCGCGGCGCCGAGCCCGGCGATCACCATCATGATCGGGCCGATCCTGTTGCCGGGTGTGCGCAGGATCACCAGGCGTCCGAGCCAGGACAGCAACAGGGCATTCGGGGCGTTGTGGAAGATGAACAGCCCGTACTGCACGTCCCACGATCGTCCGCGGACCCCCAATGAGCCGACCGCTAGGTAGGGCGGTCACCATCGTGATCGCCGCGGCTGCGAACGTCACCCGGCCCGACGCTCGCCGTGACGACTCCATGACATCAAGTATCGACCCGCGGATCGGCCTCAGACAGCGGCTGTACCGAACCACCATCGTGCGGCTGGCCACACCGACGATCGGCTGGTCGGCACGGTGTGATCTCGAGCGAGCACGTCGGAGATTGGAAGCACGTTTCCCATCTACCCGGAGGTGTCCACCATGGCCGACAACTCGCTTCCACGCACCCTCGCCCGGATCTCCGGCATCGCCGCGATCGCCGGGCCGGTCCTGCTGCTGCTCAGCAGCGTCGCCTACCTGACAGCCGGCAACGAGGTCAACGACGGTGTCCTCGGCGGCACCATCGGAGTCTGGTCGTGCATCGCGATCGCCACCATCGGCATCTGCCGGCTCGCGGAACCGCTGGCGCCACGTGCCGCGCCCATCGTCAACGCCGTCGCGCTCACCGGCTGGATCGGCGGAATGAGCTTCAACATCACCGCCATGTACACGGAGAGGTACGGCACCGACTTCATCAACGACCCGGACCTCGACGGTGCGGACCTGATCGGGGTGCTCGCCTATCTGCCCTGGGGATGGATGGCGCCGTTCGGGCGCATCCTGATGGGGTGGCTGCTGTGGGCACCAAGGTGGTGGCGAACTGGACCGCGGGGCTGCTGGCCTTCGGCGGGGTCCTCTTCGTCACCGGAGGCCCGGCGCGGATCGACGTCGTCGTGATCACGACCGACGTCGTGCTGACCGTCGCGCTGGTCACCATCGGCCTCCAGCTCCTGCGGCGGGCGTCGGCTACGAGAGACTTGGACGAGACGGCGCTTCCGGTGGAAGCCTGAGCGGAGGTGAGGGCGATGGCAGACGCGGCGTTCCGGCTCGGGTGGGTGCTCCTCGCCTGCCTGCTGGCCGCGTTTGCCGTCAACCACGGCACTGGCTTCTTCGCGTTCGCCGAGTCCGATACCGATCGCCTGATGTTCGTCGGGCTCGCGGCGATGAACCTGCTGGGGCTTGTCGTGGTGCTGGTCGCCTACCGGCCGGGCGAACGCTGGGCATGGGCGGCGACGTGGGTGCCCATCGCGGCGACGGCGCTCGTCGTCCTGTACGTCGACGAGCGCTCGATCGGGTACTTCTACCTGGGCGCTGCCCTGGTGATGGCGCTGACGCAGGCCGCAGCCTGGCCGCGAATGGGCTCCGTCACCGCGGGCGGCGCCGCCCGGCGCTAGCGTGCATCCATGATCCGTGTCGTCGCGGCCGAGGACAGCTACCTCATCCGGGAGGGGCTCAAGCTGCTGCTGGCCACCCAGCCCGACCTTGAGCTGGTGGCCACGGCGGCCTCCCTGCCTGAGCTGCTGGCGGTCGTCGATGAGCACCGGCCCGACGTGCTGGTGACCGACGTCCGGATGCCGCCTGGGCAGGGCGACGAGGGCATCCGCGCTGCCGAGCAGTTCGCGGCCACCCAACCAGATCTCGGGATCGTCGTGCTGTCGCAGTACGTCGAGCCGGACTGGGCGCTGCGGCTGTTCGAGCCGACCGCTGCGCGCCGGGCGTACCTGCTCAAGGAGCGGGTGGGGGACGTCGCCCAGCTGCGCCAGGCGATCGCGGCGGTGACGACAGGCGGCTCGGTGCTCGACCCCCGCGTCGTCGACGCGCTGGTGCAGGCGCGCAGCGCGCGTGAGCGGTCACCCCTCGCGCGCCTCACCCCGCGCGAGACCGAGGTGCTCGGGCTCATGGCCACTGGGATGTCCAACGCGGCGCTCGCCGAGCAGCTTGTGCTGTCGAAGCGGGCGGTCGAGAAACACATCACCGCCGTGCTCACAAAACTCAACCTCGGCCCCGACGATCCCGGGGTCCACCGCCGGGTGCGCGCGGTGCTCGTGTACCTGGCCGCCACCGGCTGAACTCAGGGGGTATGACTTCGTCATGCCCCCTGTAGGAGGTGGCCGTCACATTGGTCTCAGGAAGGTCGCGACCACCTTGCGCCAGCAGCTCTACGGGGTGTTCGGGGCTCGTCGAGAGGTCAGGTGTCGCGCCCGGTCGGAGGTCATCCAGGACGGCCGCGCAGTCACCTCGGCGCTGACCTCAGTCGGCGGAGTCAGGCGCTGGTCGCAGTCGCCCGCGTGCCCAGGGCTTCCGCATCTCTACTCCGTGCGCGAGCAGGACGGCCCGGACCGTGTTCGCGGTCGTTCCGTACTTGGTGGCGATCTGTGACAAGGACCAGCCTTCGCTGTAGAGCCGAGCGGCAGCCTTGGTGTGCCTGGCGGCAAGCCCGTCGCGTCTTAGCGGAACCTCCTGCCGATGCAGGTGAGCGACGACCGTCCTGCGGTGGATTCCGTACGTCTCGCTCAACTCAGTGGTGCTTGCGCCAGCAAGGTACGCGGCCACGAGCGCCTCGACCTGGGCGGGCGTCAGAAATGTTTGAACTTTCCCAACTGCCCCCACGATCGGCCCCCGAGAGTCCCGAACAGGGGGTTCAACCGCCCTCACCTGAGTTCGGTAGTGTCCCCGTGACCAGCGGGAATGCACTGTTTCGTTGGTCAGCTCCCTTCGTGAGCGAGGCGAGCTCGGTGGCGGCGATCAATGCCGTAGCGATCGCCAGGCTCAGGGGGGCGCGTCCACCTCGGGGGCGTGCCCGGTCGCGGGTTCCGGCGTCGTGGTCGTAGCGCCCTCGGCTCTCGGCGAAGACCCAGAGACCCAGCATGAGTGCGGCCGCCAGCGGAAGAACCGCCGCCAGCCCGAGGGAGTCGGCGGTGAGCCGGGCCATGATCGCCGCGCCGGCCACGAGTGAGAGCGAGGTGCGCTGCCAGGCTAGAGCGGTGCGCTCGTTCGGTTCTCCGGGATCGCCCATTGCTCGGCTCATGGTGTGTCGTCGAGACCTGCAGCCATGAGCCCCACTGCCGCGACGACCACGACGATGCCGAACAACGCGCCGAAACCGAAGTGCGGCAGAGGATCGCCACGACGAATAGCTCGTTCGGCTCGGGCCCATCGGATCCAGGCCGCCAGCGCAGAGAGCATTCCCAGGGCCGCCAGGAGCATGGCGATCGCGTACTGGACGATGCTCGGGATCGAGAGCTCGACGACGTCGAGGGCGACCCCGGCTGCAAGCAGTGCGAGAGAGGTGCGGACCCAGGCGAGAAAGGTGCGCTCGTTTGGCAAAGCTGAACCGGTAGTCGGGCTCCACGCCTTCGTCGTAGACCCAGCCCGGCCACCTGCCGTCCTTGCCTCTCGGCTGCGCAGTCTCGTCCGTCCGCGATTCTGCCGAGGTGCGGCCTGGTCGCTTCATGACCGGTTGGACACCGCCCTTTGCTTGGTGGCGAAGGCGGCCACGGCGGCGATATGGTCGGCCGTGATCCCGCACTCCTTGTGGCGGCGGATCTCGGCGGCCATGGAGTCCTCGAGTGTCTGGTCGGCGGCGTCGATCAGGTTCTGCTTGATCGCGGCGAGTGCTCCCCGCGGCCCGTCGGCGAGCTGCCTGGCGAGGGCAGTGGTGGTGGCCGAGAGGTCCTCCTCGGTGCAGAGCCGGTCGAGCAGGCCGAGGTCGGCTGCCGCCTGGGCGTCCACACGCGGGTTGAGGAACAGCAGCTCGCGCGCCTTCGCCGGGCCGACGAGTCGCTGCAACAGCCAGGCGACGCCGAAGTCGCCGGAGAGGCCGACCGACGCAAAGGCAGTGACCATGAGCGCGCGAGCGCTTCCGACGCGCAGGTCCGCGGCCAGCGCCAGGCCCAGGCCCGCGCCCGCGGCGGCGCCGGGGAGCGAGGCGACGACAGGGGTCCGGGCGCGGTAGAGCGCGCCCGCGGTGAGCTTCTGGTGCTCGAGCTGCTCCGCGGCGGCCGTCGGGTCGATCTCATCCGCCCCCGCCGCCCTCGCCGCCACGGTCGTGGAAGTCGAGCACGTCACCGCCGGAGCAGAAGGCGCCACCGGAACCGGTGATCACGAGGCAGCCCACCTCGGGATCCTGGTCCAGCAGAGGGATCGCCCGGCCCAGAGCCTCCAGCATCTCTTGGGACAGCGCGTTGCGGCGCTCGGGCCGGTTGAGCGTGAGGGTGCCCACGCCCCCCTCAACGCTGGCCAGGAGGTGGTCCGTGCCGGTCTCGATGGTCGTCATCGGGGTTCCCTTCTCGATCCGTCGCGGCAGCGGATCGAATCCGGATTCGACTTCATTTTGGAGTCCGATCGCAACCCGAAGGCCGGCAGTCGTGTCTAGGTCGACACCTCCTGCCGCAACGGCAAGCTGACGATGATCCTGGAGCGGGCCGCCGCCATCGATCCCAAGTTCCGGGAGGTACGACGACAGTGCAGCGGATGCTCGGCGTCGTAGCCCGAGGTCACGCCACGAGTGACCACGCGCACTGCGCCGCAGGTTGGCGCGCGCGGAGTCGAGGGGGCGCGCAGGCATGGGGGGACTCCGGTGAAGTTGAGGGGTATGTGACGCTAGACGCACTTGAGTCCGGATTCAATACGAGTCTCTCGAATCCGAGACAACCGCGAGCAGCCCTTGACGTCCGTACTTGAATATGAGTTCATGTTTGAACCCGGTGACCCACGACACATGATGAGGGCTCGGCATCAGTCTTAGCTGCACCCCACAGGTGCCCCGGAAGGAACCCCATGTTGAGAAATCCCAAGCATCGCCTCGCGCCGCTCGTCGTCGCGGGTTCACTGGCACTCGCCGCATGCGGTGGAGGAGCCGACAGTGCCGACCGGACCCCGAGCGGGGAGGCGCAGCGGGGCGGCGCGCTGACGGTGGCCACCGAGATCGCCTGGACGACTGATCCGAACGATGCCACCACTCTCAGCAGTTGGACCGCGAGTCAGGCGATCTATGACAGGCTCGTGTACGCCCGCCCCGACGGCACTGTTGAGCCCGGGCTCGCGGAGTCCGTCGAGATGTCCGACGACGGCCGGCGCTATACGGTCAAGATGCGTCCTGGCACCACGTTCCACGACGGAACCCCTGTCGACGCGGAGGCTGTCAAGGTCAGTCTCGACCGTGTCCGGGATCCCAAGGCGCCCTCCACCAGCGCGGTCTACTTCGCATCTGTGGACACTGTCGAGGTGGTCGATGGCCGCACCGTCCAGATCAACATGAAGCGCCCGGACGTCGCCTTTCTCCGGCTCGGGCTCGGCGGCGTGGCGTCCGGGATCGTCTCGCCGACCGCTCTGAAGAAGTACGGCGACAAGATCGACCAGAATCCGGTGGGTGCTGGGCCCTTCAAGTTCGTGCGCGAGAACCCGGGCGACGAGCTGCAGCTGGAGCGGTTCGACGACTACTACGACCCCGCGCGGCCCTACCTCGACAAGGTGACCTTGAAGTTCATTCCTGACGCGCAGGCGCGGTACGCAAGCCTCACGTCGGGCGCCGTGGACGTCATCCACAACATCGACCCGAAGAGCATCAAGAGCGCCAAGGCCAACAATTCCGTCGTGATCAGCCATCCGTCGGGCTTCGGCAACAGCCTGATCTCGCTGAACAACACGCGCGCTCCGTTCGACGATGTCCGAGCACGTGAGGCGGTGTGTGCCGCCACTGACGCTGACGCGATCAATCAGGCCGTGTATCTCGGGGTCTACCGGACCGACATCAGTTCGCCGTTCGGGCCGGAGCATCCCTTCGGCCCTGCGAAGACTCCCGAGGGGCATGTGTCCTACGACCTCGACCGCGCCAAGAAGCTGGTCGAGGAACTTGGAGGACTCGATGTCACGCTGACCGTCGCGTCCGTCTACAAGTCTCTCGGGGACGCCATCATGGCGCAGTGGCAAGCCGCCGGGATCCACGTCACGGGCGAGGCAGTTGAGTCGACGACGGCCATCGAGCGGGCGACGCGTCGGGAGTACGAGGCGATGCCGTATCGCTACCAGGGCGATGTCGAGCCAGATCGCAACGTCGCGAACTTCTTCGTTGAGGGCGCGTTCCTCAACACCACCGGCTATGCGGACCCGGAGGTCGGAAGGCTCGTCGCCGAGGGGCGTCAGGCGACGGACGAGTCTCGACGCAAGGAGATCTATACCCAGATCTCGGACAAGCTGGCGGAGGCGACCCCGATGTGCTGGCTCTTCTCCAACGACCTTCCCCAGGCGTGGCGCTCCTACGTCGGTGGCATCCCGGACGCCCCTGACGGCCGCACCGTGTTGCGTGATGCCTACGTGACCCAGTGACATCCCGAGCTGACCTGGAGGGCACATGGTGCGCTATCTCGTTCTGAGAGCTGGCCAGCTGATCATTGTGGTGTTCGGAGTCACGGTCGTCTCCTTCGTGGTCCTCCACCTCCTCCCCGGAGACGTCACGACGACGGTCCTCGGGGAGGGGGCCAGCCCCGAGGCCAAGGCGGCGTTGCGAGCCGAGCTCGGCCTGGATGCCCCGCTGCTTTCTCGGTATTGGGAGTGGCTCTCGAGCGCTGTGCGAGGCGATCTGGGGGATTCGCTCACGCTGGGCTACCCGGTGACCGAGTTGATCCGGCTCCGCCTGCCGGTCACGTTGGAGTTGGCTGTCGCGACCCTGTCGGCCGCGGTTCTGCTGGCCATCCCGACTGCGTTGGTGGCTGCTCGTTTCCGGAACCGGTGGCAGGACAAGGTCTTGAGCATGGGCGCCTACGCCGGCATCGCGGCGCCGCCGTTCTTGGCAGGAATCGTGCTCATCTACGTCTTCTCCGTGAAGCTGGGCTGGCTGCCGGCGACGGGATGGAACTCATGGTCGGAGGGGCTTGTGGCCCATGTGCAGACGCTGGTCATGCCGGTGGCGTCATTGCTGTTCGTCGAGGCAGCCGTCTTTATGCGAGTCCTCAGGTCGGACCTCGTGGCCCAGTTGAGTGACGAGGAGTACCCCCTCGTGGCTCGGGCCAAGGGGGCGCCCATGCGGTCGGTGATGATCAGGCACGTCCTGCGCAACTCGCTCCTGCCGTTCGTGACGATCGTCGGCCTCCAGTTCGGCGTGCTGCTCGGTGGCGCCGTGATCGTGGAGCACCTGTTCGCTCTGCCAGGACTGGGCGAGTTGCTGGTGACCTCGATCTACCAGCGAGACGCCACGACCGTTCAGGGAATCGTGATGTTCATTGCGGTCTCCTTCGTGCTGATCAATGCGCTGGTCGACCTCCTCTACCGATTCATCGACCCGCGAGTGAGGCAGCATGGGTGACACCACGATGGCGATGCCGGCACGATCCACCGGCGTCTTCGCGATGCTTGCCCAGAACCGTGCGATGCTCGTGCCGTCGGGAGCGCTGGTACTTCTTGTCCTTGCCGTCGTTCTCGGCCCCTTTTTGTTCGATCTCCCGGACCCTGAGCGCCAGACGCTCGCTGAAGCACGCCTCGCTCCGCTGAGCCCGGGTCACCTGCTGGGGACCGACGGTCTGGGGAGGGACGTCCTCTCCCGAGCGCTCGACGGCGGACGGGTCTCACTGCTCGTCGGGTTCTCCGCCGTTGCGATCGGGTTCATCGTCGGGGGCCTGCTCGGAGTGACTGCCGGCTTCCTCGGTGGGAAGGTGGACGCGGTCATCAGCAGGCTCACGGAGATCTTCTCGGCGTTCCCCTCGCTGATCCTGGCACTCGCGATCGCGACATTCCTCGGCCCGAGCGTGCGGAACATCGTGCTGGCGATCTGCTGTCACACCGTTCCCGCCTACGTTCGACTGGCTCGCGCCAACGCCATCAAGATCCGCAACAGTGACTTCGTCGTCGCTGCGTCCTTGGCGGGAGCCAACGTGCGTTACACGCTCAGGCGACACATCGTTCCTCTGGTGCTCCAGTCCCTGTTGGCCTACGGCCTCCTGGCGACAGGCACCGCGATCGTCATCGAGTCGAGCCTGTCGTTCCTGGGTCTGGGTGTGCGTCCTCCGCAGTCGACGTGGGGCAACATGCTCGCGGACGGCAAGACCGAGCTGGGGATGGCCTCCCACGTTGCTTTCGTGCCCGCGATCCTGTTGTTCCTGACCGTTCTCAACCTGAACCTCGTGGGAGAGGGACTGCGCACGCGCGCCGACCGGAAGGTGGGCGCCGCATGAGTGACGTGGTGGTCGCGATCGAGGACCTGCACGTGACCTTCTCGACTCCGCGGGGGGAGGTTCGGGCACTGCGTGGGGTGAGCCTCGAGGTGCGCGCCGGCCGGATGGTGTGCCTCATCGGAGAGTCCGGGTCGGGCAAGTCGGTCACTGGTCGCGCACTGATGGGGCTGCTCCCGGCTCATAGTGCGCGCATCGGTCCGGGATCGATGCGGTTGCACCAGGAGGAGCTTCTGGGCAAGTCCGAGTCGGCCATGCGGAGCATCAGGGGACGGAGGATCGCGATGATCTTCCAGGACCCGAGCAGAGCGCTCAATCCCACGAGACGCATCGGCGACCAGGTCGGTGAGGCCATCAAGATCCACTTTCCCGAGCGCCGTCCTTCAGCCGTGCGGTCCAAGGTGCTGGAACACCTGGACTCGGTCAAGCTGCCTGACGCGGCACGTGTCGCGAAGAAGTATCCGCACGAGCTCTCGGGAGGGATGCGTCAGCGGGTCGCGATCGCCATGGCCCTCTCCGCCGAGCCGGAGGTGCTTGTGGCGGATGAACCGACGACGGCGCTCGACGTGACGACCCAGGTCCAGATCCTCGATCTGCTCCGGAGCCTTCAGCGCTCCCGTGGCATGTCCGTGCTGCTCATCACCCACGACATGGGCGTCGCGGCCCACTACGCCGACGATGTCGCGGTCATGTACGCCGGACGGGTGGTGGAGCGAGCACCGGCAGCCGAGCTGTTCGCAGACGTCGAGATGCCGTACACGCAGGCCCTGCTGGAGTCCTTGCCGTCGGCACGCGCAGGCAGGGGGGCGTTGCAGACGATCCCTGGCGGTCCTCCGGACCTCGCGCTTGGTATCAGCGGATGTGCCTTCGCCCCACGGTGTCGATTCGTCACGAGTCAGTGCAAGCAGCAGCCAGCCACGCGCGAGGTTGCCGGGGGCCACGTCTTCGAGTGCTGGCACCCCGTCGGGAAGGAGTCGAGATGAGCGCCCGGGCGGGCCACCAGGAGCTTGGTGAGGTGGTCCTGCAGGTCAAGGACCTGCGACAGCTCTACGGCCGTGGGAAGCGAGCCTTCCACGCGGTGGACGGGGTCTCGTTCACAGTGTTCCGTGGGGAGACATTGGGGCTCGTGGGAGAGAGCGGGTGCGGCAAGTCAACGACTGCGCGTGCCGTCCTCGGTATCAGGCCTCCGACCGCAGGCAGCGTCGCGTTGAGCGGTGTGGAGCTCACCACCCTCCGCGGCCGTGCGCTGCGAGAAGCACGCTCGTCGATGCAGCTTGTCTTCCAGGACCCCTACAACTCTGTCAATCCTCGGTGGACTGTGCGGCAGGTGGTGGCCGAGCCGCTGCGTCTGGCCCGCTGGACCAGCTCCAAGGCCCGCACGCGGGTGGATGAGCTCTTGGACCTGGTCGGCCTCGACCCGGCACGGTTCGGCGACCGGTCGGCCCGGCAGCTCTCAGGGGGACAGGCTCAGCGCGTCGGGATCGCCCGGGCGCTCACCACGGACCCGGAGCTCCTCGTCTGTGACGAGGCGGTCTCTGCCCTCGATGTGTCGGTGCAGGCCCAGATCCTCAACCTGCTGGACCACCTGAAGCGGGAGCTCTCCCTCACCACGCTGTTCATCTCCCACGACCTCGGTGTCGTCCGTCACGTCAGTGACCGGGTGGCCGTGATGTACAAGGGACGGATCGTCGAGACGGGGGAGTCCGACCAGATCTTCCAGAACCCCCAGCACCACTACACCTCCCTCTTGTTGCACTCGGTCCTGGAGGTTGGTGTGGAGCCCGGCTCGGCGACTCGGCGCCCGATCGAAGTCCAGGCGTCCCAAGGCGACCCTGCTGCTGGGTGCCTGTTCGCGCCGCGTTGCCCGGGCGCGGGCGACATCTGCAGAACCACGGAGCCCGAGCTGACTCCGATTTCCCTCAGCCACGCCGCTGCTTGCCATTTTCCGACAGGCGTCGCCGGCCCGACGAGAAGGAGTACATCCCAGTGACCAAGTTCGACCGCACGGTTCTCCCCATTCCGGACGAGGTGCTGCAACAGCTCCCGGCTCGCTCTGGCGCCTTGAACCTCGAGTCGGTTGCGGCACCGGAGGGCGCTCCCAACGTGGTGATCGTGCTGATCGACGACATGGGTTTCGGTGCCACATCGGCATTCGGTGGACCTTCCCACTCACCGACTGCTGAGGAGCTGGCCGACTCAGGGCTCCGGTACACGCGATTCCACACCACGGCTCTCTGCAGTCCGACCCGTCAGGCTCTGATGACGGGTCGCAACCATCACGCCGTCAACATGGCCTCGATCACCAACCTCGCCACGCCGGTCCCTGGCTACACCTCAGTGCGACCGAGGAGTGCCGCGACCCTGGCCGAGGTCCTCCGCCTGAACGGCTACAACACCGGGGCGTTCGGCAAGATGCACCAAACACCGCCGTGGGAGATCAGCCCGGTCGGACCATTCGACCGCTGGCCCACCGGTGAGGGGTTCGAGCGGTTCTACGGCATCGTCGCGGGGGAGGCCAACCAATATGCCCCGCTGTTGTACGACGGCACCACGCCGGTCTCGCCGCCGAAGGACGCGAGCTACCACTTCAGTGAAGACATCGTGGACAAGTCGATCGAATGGGTCCAGACCCAGAAGGTGTTGGCCCCGCAGAAGCCGTTCTTCCTCTATCTCTCGTTCGGCGCGACACATGCTCCGCATCATGTGCCCCGCGAGTGGATCGAGAAGTACCGCGGTCGGTTCCACGAAGGGTGGGACGCCGAGCGCGAGCGCATCGTCGCGCGCCAGCGGGAGCTCGGAGTCATCCCGCCCGACTGTCCGCTGACCTCACGTCATGACGAGATCCCCGCATGGAAGGACCTGACGGACGACGAGCGGACGGTCGCGGCTCGGCTGATGGAGGCGTTCGCCGGTTTCGCCGAGCACACGGATGCACAGGTCGGGCGGCTGGTCCGGGCGGTGAAGGAGGTGGATGCCTTCGACAACACCTTGTTCATCTACATCATGGGCGACAACGGCGCGTCCGCCGAGGGCGGCATCCACGGCACCCTCAACGAGATCGCCAGCCTCAACGGGATCCACGACTCCCCCGACGCGATGCTCGACATGCTGGACGAGGTCGGAGGGCCACGCGCCTACAATCACTTCTCGGCCGGATGGGCGCACGCCACGAACACGCCGTACCAGTGGACCAAGCAGGTCGCCTCGCACTGGGGCGGCACCAGAGTCGGCACCATCGTCCACTGGCCCCGAGGCATCAAGGAGACAGGCGAGGTGCGCACACAGTGGCACCATGTCATCGACGTGATGCCTACCGTGCTGGAGGCGGCAGGGCTCCCGCTGCCCGAGAGCGTGAACGGCACGACTCAACAGCGGACCGACGGCGTCAGCATGCTCTACTCGTTCAACGACCCTCAGGCCGCGGAGCGGCACACCACGCAGTACTTCGAGATGTTCGGGAACCGTGGGATCTATCATGAGGGCTGGACCGCCTGCACCAAGCACGTGACCCCGTGGGATCACTCTAAGGCGATCCCCCTCGCCGAGGATCGGTGGGAGCTGTACAGCCCCGAGGACTGGAGCCAGGCACACGACCTCGCCGAGGAGATGCCGGAGAAGCTCGCGGAGCTGCAGGCGGTCTTCGAGCGAGAGGCGAAGGCCAACAATGTGCTCCCGCTGGACGACCGCCGGGTGGAGCGGTTCAACTCCGACATCGCGGGTCGCCCCGACCTGCTCAAGGGACGCACAGAGATGGTCCTGCGGCGGGGAATGCGTCGGCTGCACGAAGCGGCCGTGCCCAACGTCAAGAACAAGTCGCATGTCGTCCACGCCTCGATCACTGTCGGTGAGGACGGTGGAGAGGGCGCCATCCTCTCGCAAGGCGGGCGGTTCGGCGGATGGACGCTGTGGCTCAACGAGGGCATTCCGCAGTACTCGTACAACTGGTTCGCCCGCGAACGCTACGACGTGTGCGCCCAGGATCGGCTGGGGCCCGGTGTGCACGAGGTCCGCTACGAGTTCGAGTGCGACGACGCGCCTGGTTTCGGACGGGGGGGAACGGGCCGCCTCATCGTGGACGGCCACGAGGTCGCGAACGGCCGCATCGAGCGGACGGTGCCGTTCCACACCGGATCCAGCGGCAGCACAGACGTCGGTGGCGACCTCGAGGGTTCACCTGTGATCGATGACTACCGGGAGCCGGACGGCTCGTTCTCCGGGGAGATCCATTGGGTGCGGATCTCGATCAGCGGTGACGCCGCACCCACGCCTCCCGCGGTGAACGCGCAGATCGAGGCGGCGCTTCAGTGAGCGGGATCCGCACGGATCCACAGAGAGGCCAGTTCTCGGGGCATGTGCGATGAACGACCGGAACAGCGACTCGGGACGACCCGCCTGCTGTGCCCCAGCGGTCGGCGATGTCGTCGAGCGACGATCGGGCGCCGGTGCTCCCGCTGTACGGCCTGGTCCTCGCTCCCACCGCCGCCAGGTGCTCATCCCCGGTGGACGGTTCTGGATGGGGGACGAGCACGGCGAAGGCTACGTGGCTGACGGTGAGGTTCCTGTGCACGAGGTCGTCCTGGACGACTTCTACCTCGACGAGAGCACTGTCACGGTCAGTCAGTTCGCGACGTTCGTCAAATCCACCGGCTATGTCACAGACGCCGAGGATCTCGGAGTCTCGGCGGTCTTCCACGCGGCGGTTCGGGCAGATCCGCAGGATGTCCTGCACCGTCTCGCCGAGACCCCCTGGTGGGTCGCTGTGAGGGGGGCCTCATGGAGGCATCCCCAAGGGCGCGGTTCGGTGGCGGTGGCGAACCATCCCGCTGTTCACGTCACGTGGAACGACGCACATGCGTTCGCGATCTGGGCCGGGAAGCGGCTGCCCACCGAGGCGGAGTGGGAGTACGCCGCACGAGGTGGGCTGTCCGCCTCGCGATTCCCATGGGGGGACGTCCTGAAGCCCGGTGCTCGATGGCAGTGCAACATCTTCCAGGGCGACTTCCCGCACGTGAACACGGCGGAGGACGGCTACGAGACAACTGCTCCAGCCAAGTCGTTCCGGCCCAACGGCTACGGGCTCTACAACATGGTCGGGAACGTCTGGGAGTGGTGCGCCGACTGGTTCCAGCCTGACTACTACCAGCGCTCGCCGACCACGGCCCCGCCAGGCCCCTCGGCAGGGGACCGCAAGGTGTTCCGAGGTGGCTCCTACCTGTGCCACGACAGCTACTGCTACCGGTACCGCGTCTCTGCGCGCTCGTCGAACTTCCCGGACTCGACATCCGCGAACGTCGGCTTCAGGTGTGCCAACGACGCCTCGACTGCGGACACGCCGAGGGGTCCACAAAGTCCGCCCTCGCAAGGAGTTCGAACATGAACGCTGCTACTCACATCTGGCGACACGCCATGACCTCACCCGACAGTCTCGCGCTCAGGGAGGCTCAGCGCAGCTGGACTTACGCCCAGTTGCGCGACGACATCGCCAAGACGGCCTACGAGCTCACCGATCGCGGGGTCGGCCGCGGCGACCGCGTCCTCATAGTCGTGCCGACCAGCGCCGAGTTCGTCCACGTCTACTACGCGGTGCTCTCCCTCGGAGCCACCGCGGTCACGGTCAACACCCTCAGCACTTCCCGCGAGCTGGGGTACTTCATCGACGACGCGGGTTGCACGCTGGCCGTCGGCTGGAGCGAGACGGCCGAGCCGATCACGAGCGCCGCAGAGCGCAACGGGATCCCGGTGTGGGTCCTCGCGCCCGGCGACGCCGACCCGCGCGAGCCAGCAGCGGGGGTGCCGGACCCCGCCGAGGTCGAACCCGAGCACGCCGCCGTACTGCTCTACACCTCCGGCACCACCGGCCGGCCCAAGGGTGCGGTGCTGACCCATCACAACCTGCTGGTGACCGGCGAGATGTTCACCGAGGCGCTGCCTCTCACCGGCGACGACCGGATGGGCACCGCGCTGCCGCTCTTCCACGTGTTCGGCCAGGCCGCGGTGATGGCCTCCATCTACAACGCCGGCGGGTCGTTCTCGGTGCTGCGGCCCTTCCACGGGGCCCGGCTGCTGGAGATGGCCGCGAACCACCGCCTCACGGTCTTGGCTGGGGTCCCGACCATGTGGAACGAGATGCTCCACGCCGAGACCGACCTGGGCGTCGAGGACTTCGCGGACCTCCGGGTGGCGTGCTCGGGCGGCGCGGCGATGCCGCTGCAGGTGGCTCGGGCGTTCCGTGAGCGGTTCGGTGCGACCGTGCTCGACGGTTACGGCCTGAGCGAGACCACCGGCGCGGCGACGTTCAACGAGATCGACGGCGCGCGCAAGGAGGGCAGTGTCGGCCGCGGCCTGCCGGGCGTGCTCATCACTATCCTCGATCCCGAGCGCAACCCCGTGGCCGTCGGCGAGGTCGGCGAGGTCGCGATCGACGGCCCGTGCGTGATGCGTGAGTACTGGCAGCGTCCCGACGCCACCGCGGCCGTGATGCACGGCCCGTGGTTCCTCACCGGCGACCTGGGGCGCATGGATGCCGACGGGCACCTATGGATCGTCGACCGCATGAAGGACCTGATCATCCGCGGCGGCTACAACGTCTACCCGCGCGAGGTGGAGGAGGTCCTCTACACCCACTCCGCGATCCTCGAGGCCGCGGTCGTCGGCCTGCCGGACGAGCGCCTCGGAGAGGAGGTCGCCGCCATCGTCGTGCCGCGCGCCGGGCAGGACATCGACCTTGGCGAGCTCCGCACCTGGCTGTCCGAGCAGCTCGCGGCCTACAAGGTGCCGCGGGTCTACCAGGTCGTGCCGGCGCTGCCCAAGGGCGCGACCGGGAAGATCCTCAAGCGCGAGATCAGCCGCGACGACCTGCTCCGCGGCGGAGTCCGCCCGCCCCGCTCGCCGGTGGCCGCCGACGCCACGATCACCACGTCCTGACCAACCTCACGAGACGTCGCATCGAGCTCGGCTACGCAGGCGGGGACTGTCGGATGGGTGGCGCTCCCGTCGGATCTCGGCGGCTGTGCCGGCTACCTGCGGGTGGTCGAGGTCGATGAGGCCGACCGACGCCGGCGCACGCCGCGGTGACCGAGTGGGGCGTGTGGATGCGGGTCCAGCGCGGGCTTGACCGAGAAGAGTGCGCACGTCCCGAAGAAATGTGGATCGGGGAGAGCAACGATTTGAATCTGAATTTGTGTTCAAGTATATCTGTGTGTGCCCGCTGTTCAGAGGAGCCAGTTCATGACGACGACATCGCCCGACCCGACTGAGGCCGTGGCACCCCCCGTAGGCGCCCTCCTCATCGACTTCGGGGGAGTGCTCACCGTCCCGATCGCGCGCGCCTTCCGGGCGCTCGGCGCGGGCGCCGGCCTCGATCCCGACGATGCGCTGCGGGTGCTCGCCACCCACGCAGGGGCCCGCGCCGCGCTCGTCGCGCACGAGAGGGGCCGGCTTGACGACGAAGGCTTCGAGGACGCCTTCGCCGCCGCGCTCGTCGAGTCCGGCGGTCGGGTCGAGCCGCGGGGCCTCCTCGCCGGTCTCGCCACGCATCTCGATCTCGACGAGCCGATGGTCGACCTCGTCCGGGAGGCGCGGGCCGCGAGGATCCCCGTTGCGCTTGTCTCCAACTCCCTGGGCCGCGACTGCTACGCCCGCGTCGACCTCGACGAGCTGTTCGACGTCACCGTCATCTCCGGGCAGGTGGGCGTGCGCAAGCCCTCTCGCGAGATCTACCGCATCGCCTGCGCGCGGCTCGGCGTCGACCCGCGCGAGTGCGTGCTCGTCGACGACCTCGAGCACAACCTCGTGGGTGCCGCCCGCCTGGGCATCCGGGGGATCCTGCACCGCACCGCCGACGAGTCCCTGCCCCGCATCCGCGAGGCGCTCTCCCTTCCCGCCCCCACGACCGCCTCCCGTTGACCCCCCTTTCCTCCTACGAACCAAGGACGACGCGATGTTCGAACTCAGTGAACGCGGACAGCACTACCGCGACCGCATGCTCGCCTTCATGGACGAGCACGTCTACCCCGCGGAGAGCGTCTATCGCGAGCAGATGCGCGCGTCCGGCGACGCTAACCACCACCCACAGGTCCTCGAGGACCTCAAGACGGAGGCGCGCGTCCGCGGTCTGTGGAACCTCTTCCACCCGCATCCCGAGTGGGGTCCCGGCCTGACCAACCTCGAGTACGCCCACCTCGCCGAGATCACCGGTCGCAGCATCGAGATCGCACCCGAGGCCGTCAACTGCAATGCGCCCGACACGGGCAACATGGAGGTGCTCACGCTCTTCGGCACCGACGAGCACAAGGAGAAGTACCTAAAGCCGCTGCTCGCGGGCGAGATGGCCTCCGCCTTCGCCATGACCGAGCCGACCGTCGCGAGCTCCGACGCCACCAATGTCGAGACGCGCATGGAGCGCGATGGTGACGAGTACGTCATCAACGGCCGCAAGTGGTGGACCTCCAACGCGCTGCACAAGAACTGCAAGGTCCTCATCGTCATGGGCAAGACCGATCCGGACGCCCCGACCCACCGTCAGCAGTCGATGATGGTCGTCCCCATCGACGCTCCGGGCGTCAAG
Source organism: Microtetraspora glauca (assembly GCA_001570385.1). GTDB lineage: Bacteria > Actinomycetota > Actinomycetes > Streptosporangiales > Streptosporangiaceae > Microtetraspora > Microtetraspora glauca. The sequence goes on from BBYL01000032.1 coordinate 17,501, forward strand.
GTCGAGCGCGGCCTGCCGGTCTTCGGCTACATGGACCGCGAGGGCCACGCCGAGGTCACCTTCACCGACGTGCGCGTGCCCGTCACCGCGCTCCTCGCCGGGGAGGGTGACGGCTTCATGATCAGCCAGGCCCGCCTCGGACCGGGGCGCATCCACCACTGCATGCGCGCCATCGGCGTCGCCGAGCGCGCCCTCGACCTGATGATCGACCGGGCCCAGTCCCGGGTGACCTTCGGTGAGCCCGTCGCCAACCGGTCCAACATCATGGACTGGGTCGCCGAGGCGCGCATCGAGATCGAGATGGCGCGCCTGCTCACCCTCAAAGCCGCGCACATGATGGACACCGTGGGCAACAAGGTCGCCCGCACCGAGATCGCGGCGATCAAGGTGGCCGCACCCAATGTCGCGCTCAAGGTCATCGACCGCGCCATCCAGGTGCACGGCGGCGGGGGCGTGAGCGACGACTTCCCGCTGGCCAAGTGGTACGCCCACATGCGCACCCTGCGGCTGGCCGACGGCCCCGACGAGGTGCACAAGGTGACGATCGCCCGCCGCGAGTATCGTCGGCGCAGCTCGGAGCAGGGCAGGCAGAAGTGATCGAGGGCATCAACACGGCGGCGATGACCGCATGGATCACCGAGCGCGTCGACCTCACGCCTCCGCTGGCCTACGAGAGGGTCGGACTGGGCCAGTCCAACCTCACCTACCTCGTCACGGACGCGAAGGGATCGCGCCTGGTCCTGCGACGCCCCCCGATGGGGCAGCTGCTCGCCTCCGCCCACGACGTAGCGCGGGAGCACCGGATCCTCTCGGCGCTGCAGGCGGGCGACGTCCCCCTTCCGGTCGTGCACGGCCTGTGCGAGGACCCGGCGGTCGCCGACCGGCCGGTGCTCGTCGTCTCCTTCGTCGACGGGCTCGTCCTCGAGGACCGCAGCGACGCTGAGGGCTTGGCGCCGGCTGCCCGGCACGCCCTCGGCCTCTCCCTCGGCGATACCCTCACCCGCATCCATGCCACCGACCTCGAGCGGGTGGGCCTGGCCGACCTCGCGAGCCACAAGCCCTACGCGGCCCGGCAGCTCAAGCGGTGGGCGGGCCAGTGGGAGCTCTCGCGCACGCGGGACCTGGCCGACCTGGACCGTCTCACCACGAGACTGCATGAGCACGAGCCCGAGCCGGGCGAGGTCACTCTCGTCCACGGTGACAGCCACCTGAGCAATGTCATCGTCGATCCCGTCGGTGCACGGGTGCGAGCCATTCTCGACTGGGAGCTGGCCACTCTCGGTGACCCGCTCGCCGACCTCGGGACGCTCCTGGCCTATTGGCCCCAGGCCGGTGACCCGCCGACGATTCGTTCCGCCGTCTCGACGGTCGAGGGCTTCGCCTCCCGGAACGAACTCGTCGAGCACTACGCGCAGGTGTCCGGGCGAGATGTCACCTCCGTCCCCTTCTGGCATGGGCTCGGACTATGGAAGCTCGCAATCATCCTCGAGGGGATACGGCGACGCCAGCTCGACGATCCGCGCAACCTCACCGCCGTCGGGATGATCCCGGCCGAGGCGGTCGACCAGTTGGTCGCCCACGCACACGTTGCACTGAGCGAAGACCTCTGACGCACCTCCCACGACCATCTCCACCAGAAGGGCACCTGTCATGTCGGATGTCGTACGCGTCGAGTCCCTCAAGAGCGACCTTGGCGTCGCTCGGATCGTGAGCCTTCCCCGGCCAGAACTCGAGAAGGGGTGGGTCCGGGTCGAGATCGAGCGCGTGGCCCTGACCACGAACAACATGAGTTATGCGGTGTTCGGCGACGCGCTCGGCTATTGGAACCTTTTCCCAGCCGCGGACACCGACCACGGATGCATGCCGGCATGGGGGTTCGCGCACGTCACGGAATCACGCGTGGACCAGATCGTCGAAGGCACGCGTGTCTTCGGCTACTTCCCGCTGTCGAACGAGCTCGTCATGCGGCCGACCGCGATCACCACACGCAGCTTTGTCGACGCGGCTGCGCACCGAACCGGGACTCCCAAGGTCTACAACGTCTACGAAATCAAGGCTGAAGCCGGCTCGGCCCGGTCGGACAGCTTCGTGTCCATCTTCCGTCCGCTCTTCATCACCTCATACACGGCCGCGGACTTTCTGCGCGAACGGAACTACTTCGGTGCCGGCCAGATCGTCATCTCCAGCGCATCGAGCAAGACGGCCTACGGCATCGCCCACTGCATCGCCGGCGACGCCTCGGTGGTGAAGATCGGCCTGACCTCAGCGCGCAATGGCGACTTCGTGAGGCAGCTCGGCTGCTACGAGCGGATCGCCGAGTACGGGGATCTCGCTTCCGTCGACCGCGACGTACCGACCCTCTACGTCGACTTGGCGGCGGATCCGGAGCTACGACGTCGGGTCCATGAGCATTTCGGCGACAGCCTCGTCTACGACTGCCTTGTCGGTTCGACCCAAGGTGTGCAGCTGCCCGACCCCGCTGCGCCCGACGAGAACCTTCCCGGTCCCCAACCGGAGTTCTTCTTCGCCGCCACGCAACTGGACGCGTACAAGGCGGCCGGGCAGGCGCGCGCCTTCATGGCGCAATACGAGCGTGACGAGCTCAGCTTCACCGAGCGTGTCGCCGACATCCGCAACCCGTGGATGCGTCTTGAGGAGCACCGCGGCCTGGTCGACGCCCCCAGTGTTATCGCCCAACTGCACGACGGGACCGTGGATCCGGCCGTGGGTCACATCTTCGAGATTCAACCCACCGGAGCCGGCGAGTGAAGCTGGCGTTTGGCTCGGATGGCGAGGGCCGTCGCCATTAGTGTACGAGGTATGCCCGCTCACGAGCCCGAGTCCGAGCGCGGCGTCGACGAGATCCCGGATCTCGTCCACGCCGCTCGGCTCGGCACTCAGCCCCAGACAGCGCGCGGCCAGCGCACCCGAGCCGCCCTCATCACGGCCGCCCGCACCGTCTTCGAGCGCGACGGGTACGTCGACTCGCGGCTGGTGGACATCGCTGCCGAGGCCAAATGCTCGATCGGCAGCTTCTACACCTGGTTCGACAGCAAGGATGAGGTCTTCGCCGCGGTCCTACACGAAGCGCAGAGCGACATGCTCCACCCAGGCACTGGGCGCATCGAGGCCACGGACGACCCCGTGGCGATCATCGCGGCGAGCAACCGAGCCTACTTCGAGGCCTACCGGCGCAATGCGCGTCTCAATCTCCTCCTCCAGCAGGTGGCCGCGGTCGATCCCCGCTTCCGGGAGATGCGCCGAGCCCGGTCCGCCGCCTTCGTCAACCGCAACGCCCGGGCGATCTCCGACCTGCAGCAGCGCGGCCTGGCCGACCGGGGCGTCGACGCGTCGATGGCCGCCAAGGCACTCTCGGGCATGGTCGCCCGGCTAGCCCACGATGTCTTCGCCTTCGAAGGCGGAGACCATGTCGACGAACTCGTCGAGACCGCCACCCGGCTGTGGACCAATGCCCTCGGCCTCACGACGCCCGAGCTGCGGGTCGACTGAGCTGCCTTCGTCCACCCGGGTCATCCCTCAGGTCGGCGCCCTGGGCATGCCCGGCATGACGGAGTCGCCGGTGCCCCGGACAAGGTCGCTTGGCTCGTGATCTCACCAGTTCTGCACCGCGAGCTTCGAGGCTCAGCCGCGGCCCTTCGAGGCGCTTGCCTCGCAAGCTCCTCGGCAACCGCTTCCCGCACCTCAGCCAGCGTCCAACGAGAGGTTTCCCATGCGCGCCATCCACATCTCCTCCCTCGACGGACCCGAGGCCGTCGAGGTCGTCGACCTGCCCGACCCGAGCAACGACGAGCTCGTGACCATCGATGTCAAGGCGGCCGGGGTCGCCTTCCCCGAGCCGCTGCAGACCCGGGGGGCTCTACCAGCTCAGGCCTGACCTTCCCTTCGTCCCGGGAGCCGAGGTCGCGGGCGTGGTCCGGTCGGCTCCCCAGGGGAGCGGTCTGGCCGGCGGTGACCGGGTCGCCGCGCCCACCCTTCTCGGCGGCTTCGCCGAGAAGGCTCTCGCCCGGCCGGACCTCACCTTCGTCCTGCCCGACGAGGTGAGCTTCGAGGAAGGCGCATCCTTCACCTTCAACTACGCGACCGTCTACTTCGCCCTCATCGAGCGCGGCCACCTGGCCCCGGGTGAGACCGTGCACGTCCACGGTGCCGCCGGCGGCATCGTGGACCGCGGCCATCCAGGTGGCCAAGGCATTCGGTGCCGGCAAGGTCATCGCGGTCGTCTCCACCGAGGCGAAGGGAGAAGTCGCGCGTGCCGCCGGGGCCGACGAGGTGGTCATGGCGGAAGGCTTCCTCGATACGGTCCGCAAGTCCGCCGTGGACATCGTCGTCGACCCCGTCGGCGGTGACCGCTTCACCGATTCCCTGCGGGCGCTCAGGGAGCACGGCCGGCTGCTCGTCATCGGCTTCACCGCCGGGCAGATCCCCGAGGTCAAGGTCAACCGACTGCTGCTCAACAACATCTCCGTCGTCGGCGTCGGCTGGGGGGCGTACGCCATGCCCCGCCCGGGCCACGTCGGCAAGGAGTGGGAGGCCATGTTGCCGCACCTGCGCAGCGGCGCGCTGCGGCCCGTCGTCGGGGCCACCCATCCGCTCGAGGACGCGGCGACCGCACTGACCTCCCTCGAGGGGCGGGCTGTCACCGGCAAAGTCCTGCTCGTCCCGTGACCGCGGGCCCCCTCGTCGAGCAACTTCTTCAGCTGTCCGCGGTGCGTCCGTCGTGTCGTCGGGGGGGCTCAGGAGCTGAAGCGTCCGATCGACTCGGCGACGAGGATCGGCTTGTCGATGCCGTCGGCCTCGACGGCCAGGGTCGTGACGACCTTGACCGCGCCGGGCGCTGTCTCCTCGACCGAGGTGATCGTCGCGCGCATCCGGATGCGCGAGTCCACCGGCAGCGGGTGGATGAAGCGGACCTTGTCGTAGCCATAGTTGAGGCTGTGGGTGAAGCCGTCGAAGGCCATGAGCTCCTCGAGGAACGCCGGTGTGCGCGAGAGGCTGTAGAGGCCGTGTGCGATCACCGAGCCGAAGGGGGAGTCCGCCGCTCTCGTGGGATCGACGTGGATCCACTGGTGGTCGCCGGTGAGGTCGGCGAAACCGTCGATCCTCCCTTGGTCGACGACGTGCCACTCGGTCGGGCCGAGCTCGACGCCGACGAGGTCCTCAAGGTCTTGCGCGGAGGTCGGTCGGTGCTGCGCGGTCTGGGTCACGGTGAGCTCCTTAGTCACTTGCGGGTTGTCTCGAACGTAGTTGAATGTGAAGCCGGGTTCAAGTACGGTCGAGGCTCCAGGCAGCCGAGACCACAGGAGCTCTCACATGACAACTGGACAGCAGCGCGTCCGCGTCGCCGTCGTCACGGGCGCGGCTCGAGGCATCGGCGCGGGTGTCGCCCGGCGGCTCGCGGCCGACGGGATGGCCGTCGCAGTCATCGACCTCGACGAATCGGCCTGCGCGCCCGTCGCCGAGGAGATCACCGCCGCCGGAGGCCGAGCGCTCGCGGTAGGGGCGGACGTCTCCGACCCGGAGCAGGTCGAGGCCGCCGTCCAGCGGGTCGCCGGGGAGCTCGGCGCCCCGACGGTCGTGGTCAACAACGCCGGCATCATCCGGGACAACCTCATCTTCAAGATGTCGGTCGAGGACTGGGACACGGTCATGGCGGTCCACCTGCGCGGCGCCTTCCTCGTGGCGAAGGCATGCCAGTCGTACATGACGCGGGAGGGCTTCGGCCGCATCGTCAACCTCTCCTCGACCTCGGCCCTCGGCAACCGCGGGCAGACGAACTACTCCGCCGCCAAGGCCGGCGTGCAGGGCTTCACCAAGACCCTCGCCATCGAGCTCGGCAAGTTCGGGGTGACCGTCAACGCGATAGCGCCCGGCTTCATCGAGACCGAGATGACCGCCGCGACCGCGGCGCGCACGGGCATCAGCTTCGACGAGCTCAAGAGCGCCGCCTCCGCACAGGCCGCGGTCGCGCGGACCGGTCGGCCCGAGGACATCGCGCACGCCGTCTCCTTCTTCGTCAGCGAGGGCGCCGGCTTCACGACGGGACAGGTCCTCTACGTCGCAGGCGGGCCCTGCGACTGATGAGGGCCGCGATGCAGGTCAAGGGCACGTCGCCATCGTCATCCGGCGCTGCCGGCGGCCTGAGCCAGGGCTTCCCCCACGCTGAGTGGTACGCCCAGGTCCGCACGCTGCGCTTGGCCGACGGGCCCGACGAGATGCACAAGAACGCCCTCGCCCACGAGATCCGGAGGATGACGAAGCGTGACTGATCTGCAGCAGCGGGTCGAGCAGCTCCTCGCGAGCCACGAACCCACCACGACAGGACCTGCCGACTTCCTCGGCGCGCAGTTCGACGCCGGGCTCGCCTGGGTCCACTTTCCCGAGGGAAGGGGCGGACTGAGCCTCGCGCGCGGGCGCCAGCTGGAGGTTGATGCCCTCCTGGAGGCCGCACGTGCTCCCCGGCCGGACGTCGCACGCAACAGCATCGGCCTCGGCATGGCCGCGCCGACGCTGCTCGCCTATGGCAGCGAGGAGTTGCAGCAGCGCCACCTGCGGTCGCTCTTCGCCTGCACCGAGATCTGGTGCCAGCTCTTCAGCGAGCCGGGCGCCGGCTCCGACCTCGCCGCTGTCGCCACCCGTGCGGTCCCGGACGGCGACGAGTGGGTCATCGACGGGCAGAAGGTGTGGACCTCGGGCGCGCACGGTGCCGACTTCGCGATCCTGCTCGCCCGCACGGACACCTCGGTGCCCAAGCACGCGGGCATGACCTACTTCGTCGTCGACATGACCGACCCCGGCATCGAGGTGCGCCCTCTCCGTCAGATCACGGGCGAGGCCGAGTTCAACGAGGTGTTCCTCGCCGGGGTGCGGGTCCACGACGGCAACCGCGTCGGCGCGGTCGGCCAGGGGTGGACAGTCGCGACGACGACCCTCAACAACGAGCGGGTCGCCATCGGCGCCGGCACACACCCGGCTCAAGCGGGCCAAGGCCGACCAGCTCGCCCTCGGCACGCCCGACCGGCACCGCAGCGACCTCGCGCAGCTGGTGGACCTCCCCGCGAGCTGACCGAGCGCGCCTGACCAACAGCCTCGCCCCGCCCTCTTCGACCGCTCAGGAGTGACCATGCGTGAAGCAGTCATCGTCTCCACCGCCCGTACCCCGATCGGCCGGGCCTATCGCGGTGCCTTCAACGACACCCAGGCCCAGGAGCTCATCGGCCACGCCGTGCGGCACGCCGTCGAACGTGCTGGCGTTGAAGGCGAGCGCATCGAGGACGTTGTCGTCGGCGCCGCCCTCCAGCAGGGCTCGACCGCGATGAACATCGGCCGCCAGGCCGCGCTGCGGGCCGGGCTGCCCACGAGCGTCGCCGGCATGTCGGTCGACCGCCAGTGCGCGAGCGGCCTCATGGCGATCGCCACCGCGGCCAGGCAGGTCCTCCTCGACGGCCAGGACGTCGCCGTCGGTGGTGGTGTCGACTCGATCTCGCTCGTGCAGAACGAGCACATGAACACCTACCGTGCCCAGGACCCTTGGCTCCTCGAGCACGTCCCGGCGACCTACATCTCGATGCTCGAGACCGCCGAGATCGTTGCGAAGCGCTACGGAATCTCGCGCGAGCAGCAGGACGAGTACGCCCTCGAGTCGCAGCGACGGACCGCCGCCGCGCAGGAGGCCGGTGCCTTCGACGACGAGATCGTGCCCCTGCCGTCGACGATGCTCACCAAGGACAAGGCGACCGGCCAGGTCGGCTCGCAGGAGGTTACCCTGGCCAAGGATGAAGGCAACCGCCCTGGGACTACGATCGAGGACCTCGCGAAGGTGGGCGCGGTCCTGGCCAAGGACGGCACCGAGGGCTTCTCCATCACGGCCGGAAATGCCTCGCAGCTGTCCGACGGCGCCTCCGCCGCCGTCGTCACGGAGGCCGCCGAGGCCTCCCGCCGCGGACTGATCCCGCTCGGCGCTTTCCGCGGCATGGCTGTCGCCGGCTGTGAGCCGGACGAGATGGGTATCGGCCCGGTCTTCGCCGTGCCGAAGCTGCTCGCGCAGCACGGCCTGACCGTCGACGACATCGACTTGTGGGAGCTCAACGAGGCGTTCGCCGTCCAGGCGCTCTACTGCCGCGACACGCTCGGCATCGACCCGCAGAAGTACAACGTCAACGGCGGGGCGATCTCGATCGGCCACCCCTACGGCATGAGCGGTGCGCGCATGGCCGGGCACGTCCTCATCGAGGGCAGGCGACGAGGTGCGAAGTACGGCGTCGTCACGATGTGCGTCGGCGGCGGCATGGGCGCGGCCGGCCTGTTCGAGATCTTCTGACCACCACCCGCGGAGCTGACTGTGCGAGCCGGCGGCCCCGTAGCCCGTCGTCCGCCACGAGTAGATGGTCTGCTTGGTGACGCCGAGAGGCGACGTGACATCGTCGATGTCCACAGCTCCTGGGCATAGCCGGATCGACCGGCTGCTGGCGTTCCCGCGACGCCGCACCGCGACTGGTCGAGAAGCTCCGCGGTCGCATGATGGTCGCTATCGAGGGCGGCACTCAGGCATTGCGCTGCGGATCCTGAACGCCTGCGCTCGCCAAGCGATGTCGATCGCGGCTACGGAGTGACGCAGCTGGCGCCTATGGACGGTAACGCGGTAAGAACGCCGATGGCCCCGGGGGGAGTCCCCGGGGCCATCGCCTCGCGCGACGTGAGCAGTCGGCTCACCCAGAGCCTGCACACGAACGAAGCCACGAGTTGGCTCTCTTCGACCAACTCGTCGCCACGACGCCATTCGTCGGCGAAGTTGGTCTCGATGGCAGTTCCCGTTTCGCTGACACGCGAAGGTCACAGGCGGCGGCATTCACCCACATCCTTCGATCATGTGCTGAAGCTGGCGGGCGCATCCTGTCCATCCACAGCCGAGGTGCCGTCCGGCCTGTATTGGACACATTGCAGGCGAATCCCGATGCCGGAATCCCCGTACTTCACTGGTTCACGGGCACTGCTCGCCAAGCCGAGGCGGCCATAGGGCAGGGTTGCTGGTTCAGCATTGGCACGCCGATGTTGACGACCGCTCGGGGTCGCGAACTGGTGGCCACGCTCCCTCAAGACCGAGTGCTCACCGAGACAGACGGGCCGTTCGCAACCCGCGAAGAGCGAGCACTCATGCCGCGCGACGTCGGGGACACGATCGAACGCCTGGCCAAGCTGTGGGGGATGGAGCCTTCGCAGGCAAGGGCCACGGTCGCTGCCAACCTAGGGCGACTCTTGGCTGCAGGTGAGGTGTCCCCGCTGGCGACGACCAAGCCGGATCGCCACGACGGGTAGCGAGGCGCGTGAACCGATGAAAGACGGTGGCTCATGCCAACGCGCGTGTCAGTCGTCAGAGCGAGGACGCCCAAGGTCCGGCGCCAGGCGCCGCTGCCTCGTGCGCTCCCAGGGCTTCCGCGTCTCGACGCCCTGCGCGAGCAGGACGACCCGGACCGTGTTCGCAGTGGTGCCGAACTTGGTTCCGATCTGAGCCAGCGACCACCCCTCGTCGTAGAGCCTCGCTGCGGTCTTGACATGCTTCGCTGGGAGCCCGTCGCGGCGGAGGGGGACATCTTGCCGATGCAGGTGTGCGACGACGGTCCTGCGGTGGATTCCGAACGACTCACTCAGCTCGGTGGTGCTCGCGCCGGCCCGGTAGGAGGCCACCAGAGCCTTGACCTGGGCGGGGGTGAGAAATGTTTGAACTTTCCCAATTGCACCCACGATCGGCCCCCGGGAGTCCCGAACTGGGGGTTCGGAGGCCCTCACCTGGGTGCGGTAGTCCCCTCGTGACCAGCGGAAATGCACTGTTTCGTGGGCTTGGCAGGTGTTCTCAAAGTCTCTACGGAGGTCCACCAGCCAAAACGCCGCTTCCTCGATCAAGAGGAGCGGCGTTCGGGCCATTAGCGGGCCATTAACTCCTGGAGACCGGCGCATCGGCCGACCTCTCTTCGTCGTTCTTCCGCTCGGCTTCGACGCGGGCGCTCAGCGCGTCGGCGATCTTCTGGTCAGCGTCGCGGGTGGCGTGCTGGTAGATCAGCGCCGCCCGGTCGCTGTCGTGGCCCATCCGAGCCTCGAGATCAGGCAGGCGCCTGACTGTGCGGCCAGCGTTGCAGGCAGACCCCAGCGGATCTAACCTCCCCGGAGGTCGTTCGACTAACTTGTCCAGCGCTACCAGGAGCGACGAGCAGGGGGAAGGGACATTGGTCGAGCTGAATCGCGCCGACTTCGATTGGCTAGAGGAGGACATCGTTCTCGGGCATGCGTGGAGCCTGACCTTTGTCCGAGGCGTCGACGAGGCTGAGGCGTTGCGCCGGCTGGGTGCGCAGCAGGCTGATGTCCGTCTCTTCACAAACGAGGATTGCCCGCTGCCCGAGGCGGTCCGGGCCTGGCGGTCAGGCGATTGGACCATAATCATCGAGGTGGCCGACTGCAGTCTGGTCGACCCGAAGGTCATCGATGCTCTATCCGCGCAGACCGAGACAATTATGATTTTCGAGAACGTCAACGGGTGGAGCGGGTTCGAGCACGTGATCGACGGGCAGTTGATGACCTCGTTCGACCCTGTCGCCGCGTACCTACGAGAAGGGGACGAACCGGATCGATTTGTCGAGGAGATGCGTGCGGCCGGGTTCGATCCGGACACTGCTCCCGATGGAGATTTCGATTTCCCGGACGACGAGGGGTCATTATTCGTGCTGACCGCCCTGCTGACTGGTGTCGTCCTCACCCCCGAGATTTTCCATGGACCACTACCGGGCGCCCTCGTGAAATGAACGTGGCTTCTGGACAGCAACCGGGCCGCACAACTCCTCACAGGCCGAGACCTTGCCGATCTGAGCAATCGTCAAGACTTGTGGATCGATTGAGTGCGGTCGTCAAGGTTGGGCTGATACGTCGGAGGCGACCAGCTCGATTTCGAAGCCGTCTTTGTCCTCCAGGTAGGCGGCGTAGTGCTGCTCGCCCCCGGCGTAGGGGTGACGATCGGGGAACATCAAGGTCCACCCGTGTGCGGGTGCCTGCTCGACCAGAGCATCGAGCTGGGCACGGCTTTCCACGTGAAAGGCCAGGTGGTTCAGCCCCGGTCGGCAGCGGTCGTGCCGATCGGCGCTGAGCGCGGGTGACTGCTCCAGGACCAGATAGGTGGCCCCCAGACGCCAACTCCGGCCATCGCTCCAGTCCTGGAACTCGACGTAGCCGAGCACCTGCAACAGCCATTGCCAGCTGGCAATGGCCCGCTGCAGGTCGGGGACCCAGATCTCGACGTGGTGCAGCATTCCGGTGGTGGCCTCGCCGCTCATGCCGCGACCCCTTCCGGGCGTTCGACGATCTTGCCGTTGATGAAGGTCGCGCCAGCGCGGACCAGCGCGACCAGATGAGGGGCGTTGACCGCACGCCAGCGGCCCTGAGCAGACTCGATCAGCTTGAACGCCATGGCCAGCCCGGCGGCGCGTGACCCAGGCCCCTTGGTGACCTTGGTTCGATGTCTTACCGTGGCAAAGGTCGACTCGATGGGGTTGGTCGTGCGCAGATGCACCCAGTGCTCGGCCGGATAGTCATAAAAACGCAGGAGCTCGTCGACGTCATCAGTGATCTTCGCGACGGCCTTGCCGTACTTGGCGCCGTAGGCGGTCTGGAACGCTTTCACCGCACGCAATGCGTGGTCCTTGTCCTCGGCGTTCCAGATCTCGGCAAGGGCCTTCTTGGCGCCCGGCTGGGCGGATTTCGGGAGCGCCCCGAGCACGTTGGCGATTTTGTGAAACCAGCAGCGCTGAGCCTTGGCCTGCGGGAACACCTCACCCAGCGCACCCCAAAACCCCAGCGCGCCGTCACCCACGGCCAGCACCGGAGCGCGCATCCCGCGCCGCGCGCAGTCCCGCAGCAGATCCGCCCACGACTCGGTCGACTCACGGTAGCCGTCAGCCAGCGCGATCAACTCCTTCCGCCCGTCGGCCCGCACCCCGATCATCACCAGCAAGCACAGCTTGTGCTCCTCCAGCCGAATGTTGACGTGCACACCGTCGGCCCACAGGTAGACGTAGTCCACCCCGGACAGATCCCGGGCGGCGAACGCCCGCTGCTCGGCCTTCCATTGCTCGGTCAACTTCGTGATCACCGGTGCGGACAGCCCGGCGGGCGAGCCGAGGAACTGCCCCAGCGCGGCCGCAAAGTCGCCCGAGGACAGACCGTGCAGGTACAGCAGGGGCAGCACCTTGGTGACCTTCGGGGTCTTACGCGCCCAGGCGGGCAGGATCGCCGAGGCAAACCGCCGGCGTTCGCCGGTCACCTCATCGACGCGCTTGTCGTTGACCCGCGGCGCGCGGACCTCGATCGCACCAGCGGCGGTGAGGATCTCGCGCGGCTGGTGATAGCCATTGCGCACCACCAGACGGCGGCCGTCCTCGTCGCGCTGGTCGGCGAATGCGGCGATGTAGGCGTCGACCTCGGCCTGCAGGGCGGCAGCGAGCATCCTGCGAGCGCCGTCTCGGACGATCTGGTCGATCAGCGCCGCAGAGCTGGACGCCGGGTTGCCGTCGTCTGCGGGCAAATCTGGTACTACGGTGAGCGGCACGGGTGTGCCTTTCCGACCGACGTTGGCGCGTCGGCCTATCTCGAAACCTTCATCGGATGATCCGGGAAGGTACACCCCTTCCCGACGATCCACAGGTTTCGATCATTGCTCGTCGCGGCGATCAGCTCACCCGAGGCAGGTTGAACTCAACTGATCCACAGGTCTTGACAATTACTCCTCTGGATCTGCGCCTGGGTCAGGGCGACGTTGTAGACCCGGACCTCGTCGATCAGGCCCTTGAAATAGGTGCCTGCGATGGTGTCGGCGCCGATGCGGAGCGGCGACGTGCTCGTGTCGATGGCGCCTGAGACGTTGGTGCTTGCGACTTGTGAACCGTTCACATAGGTCTTGATCGTCGCACCGTCATAGACGCTGGCGATGTGGCTCCACGACCCGGTCGCCAGGGAACTGGTTCCGGTGGCGTAGAAGCCGGAGCCGCTCTGCTTCACCTCTGAGCTGGGAAGGTAGCTGTACGTGGGCGAGAACCAGCACACGAGGGGGTCAGCAGTACAAATCTCTAGCGCCGGGAACAGCCCATATACGGATTCCGAAGCCGCTTCCTTCACCAGAGCAGGACGCTCAGCCCCCAAGGCGGCGGGCTGTACCCATGCCTCCAGTGTCAAACGGTTGGTCATCCGCAGGGAGGTCGAGTCCGGGACTGTGACCTTGCTGGACGTGCCGTTGAAGGACAGCGCTTGACCGTACTTGCCGGTTGCCCAGCTCGTGCCGCTCGCGGTGCCGGTGTTCCCCGTGCCGGAAAGGTCGGCCACCGTCGTGCCGGTGCCCTCGTTCATGCCGTACGCGGCGACCAGACCTGGGATGGCCGTGGGCGACGGGCTCGGTGAGGCGGTGGGAGTCGGGGATGGAGACGGGCTGGCTCTGTGGTGGGGACTGGAATCGGCGTGGTCGGGTCCGAGATCGACACCAGGTAGTCGATCTTCTTCCCGTCGATCGAGGTGGACTTGTAGTTCACCTTCACGTCACTGGATCGTGAGATCGCGTCATTGCCGACGATCGAGTCGATGGATTCGCCCGTGACGGTGGGGCCGGAATCAGCCCCAGCCGAGATTCCCCAACGTCGGCGATGTGGCGGCATCCCAGGTGATCTCACCTTTCAGCAGCCGGGAGATGGCGTCGCCGCACGCCGCCACCGCTTCGGTGTGAACAAGGCTTTCCTCTGTGGAGTACTCGCCCTCTTCGGCCAACCCGCAGAAGACGAGCAGGCTCACAGGGGCGTAACGGCCGAAGGACAGCGCATGGAGCCTCGCCCGATCCAGCAGTTCCAGGAGCTCACCCGCGCGAACCGTGTCGTCCCCGACGTACTCGTCGAGCCTGAGCCCGATCCATCCGTGGAAGGCCTCATCGGTCGCCTGGAGATGCCAGTATTCGCGGGCCTTGGCCAACCAGTCGGGCATCTCGGGAAGAGCGTCGACTTCCAGGCAGAGCAGGCGGAGATACAACCTGACGTAGGCGTCGACCGTCCAGAACCCCCGGTCCTTGTACTCGATGAAAGACCTTCCCATGGAGGGACCCTAGCTCGGACGGACTTCGGAAGCGCCGCCAACTCAACAGGGCATGGCTGGCTCGGATAGATGACCAGAGAGCGACAGTTCCAGGCTTCACAGCCGCGCTGTCGATACTGACGACCTACACCTCCGACGGCGCTCGCGCTCCGTATGAAGACGCGGTCGGCGAGGACGGGCTGCTGCGCTACAAGTTCCAGGGCAACCCCGGGCACTACACGAACGTCGGCCTGCGGCGCGCCCACGAACTCGGTGTGCCCCTGATGTGGTTCTTCGGCGTTCAGCGGGGCCTGTATCTGCCGTTCTTCCCAGTCTGGATCGTCGCCGTCGACGAGAGGCTGTCCCAGGTCGCGGTCGCGCTGGATGAGGCCCAGCGGCACCTGTCCGTGGACGGTCCGGTGAGCTTGATCGAGCGCCGTTATTCCGAACGGATCACCCGGCAGCGGCTCCACCAGCCGGTCTTCCGGCAGCGGGTGATCCAGGCGTACGAGACCAGCTGTGCCATGTGCCGCCTACGCCACCGTTCCCTGCTGGATGCCGCGCACATCATCCCCGACCGCGATGTCCGTGGTGTCCCCGCGATCTCCAACGGCCTGGCTCTGTGCAAGATCCACCATGCCGCCTACGACCAGAACATCCTCGGCATCCGCTCCGACTACACCATCGAGGTACGCGCCGACATCCTGCGGGAGATCGACGGGCCGATGCTCAAACACGGGCTGCAGGAGATGAACAACATCCCCCTCGTCCTTCCGCGACGCCGGATGGATAGGCCAGCTCCAGAGCTGGTCGAAGAGCGTTACGAGCGATTCCGTGGCGCGGTTTGGGCGGCTGCGTGCTTTACCGTTCACATCGAGGCTGGACTAACCGGCCCATCTGGTAGGTCTTGCCAAGCAGATGCATGGGGACGGTGTGCCCACTGTGGTCGTGGCGAGTTGATCGCTTTCATCATTTGATGATCGCTTCGACGATGCCCCGCGCCCCACGTTGATCACGATGGTTGCTCGCCTGTCGTGATCGTGTTCGCTTCCTGATCAATACGTACAGTGGTTCTCTCTCGGTTGTGATCATCTGGGCAGGCGGCAGTGATCTGGATCCGTTTACCCTGTCACCGTGGGCACCGACATCTACGGTTTCATCGAGGTTCGTCACCCGTCCGCCGGTGAGGACTGGCATGAGGGGGAGCCGTGGGCGGTGTGCATGCGCCTTGACCTGCTCTATGAGGGCAGTGACTACGCGGCGTTCGGTTGTCTCTTCGGCGTCCGTAACTGGCTTGGCTGGACCCCGGTCGCGGCCGAGCGTGGCCTCCCGGCCGACGTGTCGGAATCCGTTCGTACCGACTACGAGAGAGACGCACGGCTCGATAGCGCCATAGACAGCTGCACGTGGGTTTCGTGGGCGGAGCTTCGTGAGCTGGACATGACAGTCCGTCCGGCCGCACGGGGGATGCTGGAGATCCTCCCACGACCTTGGGTGATCGAGCGGTATCGGATCGATGACCAGTGGCCCGACGAGGTTGTCGAGCAGTACGGCATACCACCGCTGGGCGCCTCGCCCATCGAGGCCCCGGCAGGGCGCTGGGAGGCTGCCGGGGCGACACTCGACTACGGCCCGGTGACACGACTGGACGTGCTGGGCCCGGACACAGGGTGGGAACACGTCTTCGAGGTGATGCGGGCGTTGGCGCAGCGGTTCGCGCCTGACGGCGTGCGTCTGGTCGTCTGGTTCGACTGACGGCACCACGCGAGGAGGAAAAGAGTCAAGGCTGCGGTGTTTTCGGCAGCCTGGCGGGCGAGGGGCACCCCACAGTGGCCTGGCGCACCCTTGGCAAGATCACCGACGCGAGCACAAGCCGACTCGTCGTGCCCCGGCCGATCGTGACGCCAGGGTGATGTCCACCCAGAAGTGCAGATCTCACTCGATCGGCTCGGCGCCAGGGGCATGACCGTACAGGCCTGGCGCCGGCTCCTGGTTGATCGCTGGAAGCTTGCAAGATCGTTCTTCGATATGTGGCAGCTCATCCATCACCCTGAAGAGCGCGGGGCCGGTTCACTTTCGTATCGTGAAAGGCAACTGCGGGCGGGGCGGCGGACATCGATACTGAGCCATGACTGTCCGCCTGGGCATCATGGGTGGCACCTTCGACCCGATCCACAACGTGCATCTGCTGAAGGCCAGCGAGGCCGCCCACCGACTCGGCCTCGACGAGGTCGTCTTCATCCCGGCGGGAAGCCCCTGGCAGAAGGACCCGCGCGGGGTCTCGGACGCCGAGGAACGGTACGCGATGACGAAGCTCGCCGTCGCGCCCGACCCCCGGTTCTCGGCGAGCCGGATGGAGATCGACCGGGCCGGTCCCACCTACACCGTCGACACGCTCCGCGAGCTGCGGCGCCTGTACGGCCCCCGAGCCCGGCTGTACTTCATCGCGGGCGCCGACGTCCTGGGGTCGATCGGCACCTGGCACGAGGCATGGTCCCTCAAGGAACTGGCGCACTTCGTGTTCTGCTCGCGGCAGGGGTACGAACTGGCCGATGGCGCTCTGCCGCTCCGCGACCGCGTGACGCTGCTCCACGTCCCGGTTTGGGAGATCTCCTCCACGGTGATTCGGCGGCGGGTCAGCCGTGGCCAACCGATCCGCTATCTGGTGCCCGATCCGGTGGCGGATCACATCGTGCGTCGCGGTCTGTACCGAGCAGGAGTGCACTGAGTTCCGTCAGCCCTTCGTCCGAGCCCTCCACCGCGGCCACCGTCGGACGCCGCACCGCGAAGATCCGCTGCGCGGCCTCGGACGGCGGCCCGCACTGGAGCCACCAGATCCGCCCCCGCTCCGCCCGTCGCAGCGCACGGCGGAGCGGTACGTCCCAGCTCGCCGACCAGCCGCAGACCAGCAGGTCGAAGCCAGCGAACACCTGGTCGAGCAGGTCGTCGATCACGCCGTGGTAGGAGTGCGCGGCGCGCGCGGTGTGCCGGATGCCGATGTCCCGGTAGTCACCGTGCAGCTTGAGCAGAACCACCCCGTCAAGGCCGATCCGCGCCAGCGCGTCGAGATCGTAGGCGACGTCGAAGGGCACCCCCGCCTCGCGCAGCGCCCGCTCCAGCAGGCGATCAAGGTTGGTGGTGAGGATCGGTCCGACGAGGCCGGCCGCGGCCATGCGCCCGATCGCCCGATGCGCGGGCGTGGTCGAGGGCCGGTCGAAGATCGAATCAGGCAGGGTATCCGTACCGTCCCCGACCATTCCGAAGTAGTCGGGAAAGGTTTCGAGCGCCCCGAGGTACCAGGCGACCGGATCGGGGTCGGCGTCCTCACCACGCCGCCGGGCCAGCCCCCGCAACAGATCCTGCCCCGTCGGCACCCCCGCCGACTGCGACACCCCCGATCCGGCGAGTACGGCGATCGGCCGGGCCGCCGCGCGGATCCCGCCGGCGATCTCCTCGATCACCGGGTGTACCGGGCGACGCGCAGCCGGTGCAGCCGTTCGGCCAGATCGGAAGGCCGTGGGAAGTCCACCAGGGGCAGCCAGGTGAGGCCGTCGACTTCGTCGGGAGCCATCGCGCCGCGGATTCCGCCGACCAGCGCGGCGACGGTGTCGGTGTCGCCGCCGAGGAGGACGGACGCGCGCAACGCCGAGTCCAGGTCCGTCGTGGTGCCCAGAACGTGGATCACGGCGGCGGCCGTCCCCAGCGCGTCGAGGGTGACACCGTCGGCCGGGGGAGCCCAGGTTCCGGCCAGCGCGGCGCGTACGGCGGTGGGCTCGCCGTACCGATCGGCGACCCAGCCGGCCTCCGTCTCGGCCGCCGCGAGGACGGTGGCGAGGCTCACACCCTCGATCGCCCAGGCGGCCATCGCGGCGACGACGCAGGCCGCGGCGATGGACTCCGGGGCCCGGTGGGTGGCGATCGACAGCGTCTCCACCAGGTGGCGGCGCAGGTCGGGGTCGGTGGCGGGAGTGCTCCAGCCGACGGGCAGTATGCGCATCGCCGCACCGTTGGTCGGCCGCTCGCCGGCGGCCGGCCCGGGCGGCGTACCCGTCTCGCGGAAGTGATCCAGCGCACGGCGGGTGGTCGGGCCGATGCCGCGGATCTCGCTCTCCGCGGCGGCGAGCCGGGTGAGGAACGCCTCGGTCGTCGGGTGCCCCTCGGTCTCCGCGAGCAGCTCGCCGACCAGGAGCATCTGGGCGGTGTCGTCGGAGGTCGAGCCGCGTGGCCAGCCCCACTCCGGGGCGGGGAGCTCGGTGACCCGGCCGGCGTCGATCGCGCCCGGGGCCGTGCCCTCCCACGGGACGCCGAGCGCGTCGCCCGCCGCGAACGCCGTCATCGCCCGCCCGATGCGCTCGGCCGAGGGCGGCCGGACCTCCGGGCAGCGCGCGTACAGGCTGCCGAAGCCCTCCTTCTCGATCTCCCGCCGGGCTCGGTCGACCAGCGTCAGCCAGGCACGCTCGTCTCCACGGGCCCGATGCACCCGGGCCTGGGTGATCCAGGCGTGAACGACGTCGTACGGGATCTCGGCGCGTTCGAACCCGGCGAGAGCCGTGGCCGCGAACTCGTCGGCCTCGTCGAACCGGCCGGCCAGGGTGGCGGCCTCCGCGCGACCTCTGGTCGCCTTGGCGTACAGCAGGCGTTCCCCGAGGTCGCGGGCGAGCACGGCGGACTCCACGAATCGTTCCTCGGCCTGGGCGGCGTCGCCCATCTGCAGCGCCGCCAGTCCCAGCCCGTTCAGGCCGTGGGCCACCCCTCGGACGTCGCCGATCTCGCGGCGGATGCGCAGTGCCTCGGCCTGCCCCCGCAGCGCGTCCTCGGCCCGGTCTTCGGCCTCGGCGACGACGGCCTCCTCCTGCCGCAGCCCGGCCTCGGCCTGACGGTCCCGGTCAGCCTCGGGGACGGCGTCCAACCGCCGCGCCGCCAGCGCCAGCTGCTCCTTGGCGGCCTCGATCTCCCCGGAGAAGAACTCGATGGACGCGAGGCGCGAGTGCCAGAGGACGGCGGCGTTCCCGTCGCCCTCGGGTCCGATGATCGCGAGTCCTTCGCGGCACAGGCGCTTGCCGTCCTCGAACCGACCGAGGAAGAGCATCATGTTGGCCGAGAACATCAGGAACGGCAGCCGGGCCGCCCCGCTTCCACCGGCCGCCAACGCCTGGTCGGCGAGCCGCTTCGCGCCGTCGAAGTCACCCCGGACGAAAGCCAGCTCGCCCATCAACAGATGGGTGAGCGCCGCCTCCGCGGGGAGGGCGCGCAGCCGTTCCTCGGCCTCCTCCCAGCGGCCGAGGGCGATCTCGGCCCGCGCCACCTGGTAGTCGCAGGCCCGCGCGACCTCGGCGGAGGGCATGTCGAGGTCGCCGAGCACGTTCAGCAGGGATCTGCAGAGGTCGAACCGGCTGAGCGCCAGCACCCGGTCCATCTCGGCGAGCCACAGCTCGACCCCGCCGGCCGGATCGAGCCGGGCGCGATGGTAGATGTGCTCCACCCGCCCGGTGAACTCGTTTGGTCGCGGCACCGCTTCATAGTAGTCAGCGAGCACCTCGTGAGCGTGGGCTACGAGTTCCGGCGCGATGTTCCCGATGGCCCGGCGCAGCAGCTGGTGAAGGACGAACCGTTGTTCCCCGGGAACCGGGGTGACGAAGGAGAACGCGGTCAGCCGCCGGAACACCGCCATCGTCGCGGGGAAGTCCATCCGCGCTCCCAGATGGAAGAACAGGTCGCTGTCGAACGACCGGGCGGCCGACACCGCGGCCACCGCCTCTTCTAGGTCGTCGTTGATCCGCGACAGCAACCGGGCGGCCAGCGCCCGTTCCTTGTCCCGCAGCTCAGGGGCGGAAGGGAAGTCGACGGGCTGGAGGCTCCGGCCGCGTTCGACGGCGGTGAGCACCACGTCGGTGGACAGGCCCAGCAGCAGCGGATGGACCAGCCCGGGTTCGTCGGTGGCGTAGGAGAGGAGCGCCTGCTGGAGTGCCGTGTCGGTCACGCCCGCCTCCTCCAGATACACCCGGGCGAACCGGTCGGGCAGCGCCCCCAAGGCGTCGATCTTGACGTATTGCTCGGGGATCGGCTCGACGAGCGCCTGGGACCAGGTGGGTGCGGCCCTGCCCGCCACCACGGCCATGGCGCCGTCGGCCAGCGGCAGGTTGCCGAGCAGTGACCTGATCCAGCGTGGACCGCCGACATTGCTGAACCGCGACCGGGCGCCCTCCCCTGCCACGGCCTCGTAGGTGTCGAAGAGCAGAACGATCCGGTGCGGGGCGCGGCGGCCGGTCAGGGTCGCGCGCAGGTCCTCGCAGAAGAGCCGGGGCAGGGCCTCCATGAGGTCGGGTTCCGGAGCGAGGGCGAGCACCTCGGTCACCACCTCCGGGGGCACCCGGCGGCGCAGTTTCCGCTGCTCCGTCAGATTGTCGAGCCTGCGGTTCATCCACTCGAACAGGGCCGTGCCCAGCTGAACCACCGGCACCTGGAGGAAGACGTCGGCGATGCTGGCCGCCGACAACAACTCCGACCGGGGGAACAACTCGGCGATGAGCGCCCGGACGTCCGCGCCGGACCGGTGCAGGTACGAGACGGCCGCGAAGTCGAACCGGGGCGTCCGGACTCCGGCCTCCGCCAGTTGCCGTTTGAGCATGAACAACGCGCTGAGCGGTTCCTGGGGCCGGTTCACACCGGACGGTTGCGCGCCGAAATCCAGGAGCGCCACCGGCACCTTCGTCGCGCCGGGGGAACGGCCCAGCGCGTCGACGAAGAATTCGTCGGGGTATGCGTGGATCTCTTCCCATTGCTCGCGTGGAATGCGGTAGGCGCACCGGTTCTGGAGGGTGCGGAGCAGTGCGCTCTTACCGTTGCCGCCCACACCGACGTACACCTGGACGATCTGCTGTGCCGGATCGTTGTTGACGCGTTCCGCGAACTCACGGCATGGGGTGTGCCGGTCGACGAAGAGGCGTGCCCCCGCGGGTCGTTTCTGGTGCAGATCATCAAATATCGACATTGAGGATCCGATCCAATTGAATGTTCCGCACATCCGACAAGGGAAATCTCCCATAGGAGGCGCCGGTTGAGAATCCTCTTTGTCGCGACGTATCTCCATCCAGCCGACGCCGGCCCCACCGAGGTCAGTGGCGCGATGGGATACGGAGTCACCTCCTCCGCCGCGCTCGTCGCGGGCCTGCGCGGGCTCGGCCTCCATGTGGACGTCATCACATCGGACGCCCGGCGACTCACGGTGTGGACGGGGGAGGTTCTGGCGGCCGTCGAGAAGGCGGTCGCCCGCGGACATTACGACGTTGTCCTGGCCTTCCACGCGTTATGGCCGTTCACCGCGGATCTGCGCTGGGTGCTGGACGACACCCGTTCGCTGCCCCTGGTGACCTACACGCACGGCAGTCACTGGGACGAGACAGATCTCTTCCGGTTCGAGCACTATCCGAACCTGCGCTGGGCGGATCTGGGCAACCTGATGGCGGCGGACCGTGTTCTGGTGGTCAGCGACTACATGCGCAGGACGATTCTCGGTGGCGTTTCCTCGGTCAGCGAGAAAGCGGCCGACGAACTCGCCGGAAAGGTGCGTGTGGTGGGCTTGCCGCTCGACCTGGAAAGAATCGACGCGGCCCGCCGGCCGGGGACGCGGAACGGCACGACCATCGTGTTCAACCATGCGCCGAACTCCGCGAAACAGCCGGGGGTGTTCCTCGACACGGCGGAGGAGATCCTCGAACGCACCGGCGCGCGCATCCTGGTGACCCGGCACTTTCCCGAGCGTTCTCCCTGGGCGGGCCGGCTGCGGGAGCTGGCCGCGGCCCATCCTGGCCGCGTCGTCTGCGGCGAAGACCTGCCGATCGACGACTATTACGCGGCGCTGTGGCAGAGCGGCCTTCAGATCAGCACGGCCACACACGAGAGCCTCGGCGTCGCGACGCTGGAGGCGATGGCCACCGGCAATCACTGTCTGCTTCCTCGGATCGGCTCCTATCCCGAGGTCTCCGGTGACGACCCCGCGGTGTTGTACGGCGACGTCACCGAGCTGCGGGCGCGCCTCGTCGATCTGGCGACCACCGGCCCGGACGCCGAGGTCGTGGCCCGCCACTACGCCGCGGTCCGTGCCCGCTACTCCCCGGTCAGGGTCGCCACCGCCGTGCACGCCGTCCTCACCGAGGCCGTCACCGGTACTCCAGTGACACATTGAGATCATGGCTGGGACCTGCGCCGGTAGTAACAGCCTCGGGGTTCCAGTGGGGCTGAGGGCACGCACGAAGGTGAGGTGTGCCTCACCTTGTTTTGGGATGCCTCGGCCATGTCGCCGGGTCAGTCATGATCTCTACGGTGAGCGCATGACAAACCGAACGAAACGGCCGCTCAGACGGGCGCCGATCCGCTCCGCATATCGGGTGAAGACCGTGCCGGTTGCCCTGTCGGCCCTGTCCGCGCTCCTGGGCCCGGCCGTGCTGCCGGTGGCGGCCCAGGCCGCGCCGACCCTCACCTGGAGGGCCTGCCCTTCCGGCCAAGGCCCGGCGCGGATGGAATGCACCGCGATCGAGGTACCGGCGGACTGGTCCGCGCCCGGCAAAGCGACGATCAAGCTGGACCTCGCTCGGCTGCCCGCCACCGATCCGTCACTCCGTCTCGGCAGCGTTCTCGTCGTGCCCGACGGTGGTCCGGGGATCCAAGGCGTCCTTTTCTCGGCCCCGGAGTCGTTCACGACGTTGCGCCGGCATTTCGATGTCGTCAGCTACAACCCCCGCACCAGCGTGGCAGGGCGCTATCTGCCGCCCTCGTGCGGGGTTCCCGGGCTGCCGCTCAACGACCCGCGTGACCGCGCCGCGTACGAGGCGCAGGCTGCCGGCCTTGAACGCCTGGTCGATCGGTGTCGTCAGGACGACACGACCGGTCTGGCCGACCACCTGGACTCGGACTCGGTGGCGAGGGACATGGAGGAGATCCGAATCGCCCTCGGCCAGGACAGGCTCACCATGCTGGCCTTCTCCTACGGCGGGGTTCCGGCCGCCGCGTACGCGCGGCTTTACCCGGGGCACGTCCGTGCGGCGGTTTTCGACAGCACACCCGACTCGACGGTGGGCTGGCGCGGTATGGAACGCGCGCAACTCCGCGCCACCGAGGCGGCGTTCAAGCGCTTCACCACCTGGTGCGCCGGTGACGACGCGTGCGTCCTGCGGGGGCGAAACGTGCGCAGGCTCTGGCGCGAGCTGATCAAGAGCACCGGCCGCGGGCCCGTCACGTACGCCTCCGCCCGGCTGGGCGAGATCAGACTGACCGATTTGCACCTCAAGGCGCTGGCCCGGCTGGTCCTCCCCATTCCGGAGAAGGCACCGGAGTTCGCCGGCGCGCTGCTCAAGGCGAGCAAGGGCGACTTCGCCTGGTTCGGCGAGCAGATTCTGGGCGTCTCCGCGAGCTGGAGCTCGCCGGGCGCGGCGGCGACCCGATGCCCGGACGGCCTCGTCAGACTGGGGTACGAGGCGCTGGTCAGCGACCGCCGTTACAGCGAGCGGATCTCCCGCGACTTCGGCGGCGGGGTCGGCATCGGGCTGGAAGCCCTTGCCTGCTCGGGCTGGCGGCACCGTCCGGTGAACCCGCCGCGCCCCCTGCCGGTCGGCCTGCCTCCGGTACTGGGACTGGGCGGCGACCGCGACTTCTCCGTCACCGAACTCCTGGTGAGCAAGATCCCCGGCTCGGTCGCCGTCCGTTATGACGGCCCTGTGCACGTCGTCTATCTGCGGGCGAAGGACACGTGCGTGACGGGGTACGCCGACCGATATCTGACGAAGCTGACGTTGCCGTCCGCTGACACCGCCTGCCCGCGGGTTCCGTAGCGGCAGGCCCCGGGCGTGAGAGCGTTCGGTATCCCTGGGGATGGAGCGGGTGCGCGATCGAGATCCCGTCAAGGCCGGAGTCTTCGAGTCCTGGCTCGTACGTCTTGAGCACAACGTCAGCGAGCGAATAGTGCCCGTCGATCTGCGGGTCGCTCAGGAATGGGGTGCGCTCAATTCGAGGGCGGCGTTGCCGGTGGTCGACGGACTTCTGGCCGCGACAGCGCGTGTGCGAGGGTGGACGGTGGTCACGCGGAACATCGAGGACTTCGAACGTACGGGAGCGCGGCTACTCAATCCGTTCGAGTGGCCGGTGTGAGTCCGTACGTCCGGCAGGGGTTGACCGGAAACGGCGGAACCCCGCTGCCGAGGCGGGGTTCCGCCGGGTTTCCGGCCGGATCGCTCATGAGGAGCGGTCGCTCACGGAGTTCTCGACGTCACTGCGGACCACCTTGCCGGTCGCGTTGCGCGGCAGCCGCTCCGTGGTGATCCGCCAGCGGGACGGCACCTTGAAGTAGGCCAGCTCCCCCTGGGCGTGGGCCCGCAGGTCGTCCTCGCTGACCGGCTGCTCGCCGTCGGTGACGACAACGGCCATGACCTCCTGGCCGAGGTCGGGGTGGGGGACGCCGATCACGACGCACTCCAGCACCGCGGGATGCTCCGCCAGGACGTTCTCGATCTCGGCCGGGTAGACGTTCTCCCCGCCGCGCAGGATCAGGTCGGAGCGCCGGGTGGTGAGGCGGACCCGCCCCTGCTCCATCACGCCGATGTCGCCCGTGTGCAGCCACCGGTCCGCGCGTATGGTCCGGTCGGTGGCCTCCGGGTCCTTCCAGTAGCCGAGCATGTTGAACGGGCTGCGGACGCAGATCTCGCCCTCCTCGCCCTCGGGCAGCGGCTCGCCCAGCGGGTCGCGGATCTCCACCCGTACGGTCATGATGGGATGGCCCAGCGTGCCGGGCGCTTCCGCGAGGTCGGCGGGCGTCGCCGCGGCCACGGCGGTCGAGGTCTCGGTCAGCCCGTAGCTGTCGACCAGGGCGTCCTTGGCCGGGGGGAACGCCTGGCGCAGCCGCTCCTTGAACGCCGTCGAGGACGGCGCGGACGCCAGCGCGAAGGCCGTCAGCGAGGAGAGGTCGTACTTCGACAGGTCGCCGTGCTCGATCAGCCGGTGCGCCATCGTGGGCACGGCCCCCCAGTTGGTGACCCGCTCCTTCTCGATCAGCCGCAGCACGCGGTCCACGTCGAAGGCGCCCTGGTGCATGACCACGGCGCTGCCGGTCGCCAGTCGGGGCACGGCGAGGTTGTGCAGGCTGGCGATGTGGAACAGCGGAAGGGCCAGCAGATAACGCCGGTCGGCGGGGTCGGACGGGCCACCGAACGCGCGGATCATGGCGTCGTTCATCCGGTGGTACTCGATGACCGACGTCACGTTCCGGTGCGAGTGCACCGCGCCCTTCGGCCGTCCCGACGTCCCGCTCGTGTAGAGGATGACGGCGGGGTCGTCCTCGGCGACGTCGGCGGTCGGGAGGACGGCGTCCGGGTGCAGGCGGGCCAGCCGGGGGATGTCGTCCTCCACGGTCAGGACGGTGACGTCGCCCTCGACCAGCGCGGCGCGCTTGGCGTCCGCGATGACCACGGTGGGTTCGGTGTGGTCCAGCGCGTACGCGACCTCCCGGCGTGACCACCAGGCGTTGTATCCGACGGCGACGGCGCCGAGCGTCACCGTGGCCCAGAACGAGAGGATCCAGGCGGGGGAGTTGGCCGCGTTGACGGCGACCCGGTCGCCGGGGCGCACGCCGTACTCGTCGCGGAGGGCGGTGGCCAGCGACGCGACCTGGGAGAGGTGCTCGGTGAAGCTCAGCCGCTCGCTCGCGGTCACGATGTAGTCGCGGTCGCCGAACCGGGCGGAGTCGGCGAGGACCTGTCCGAGCGACCTGGCACGGTTCTTGTAGACCTGCATGCGCGCGCCGAGGACGTCCTCCTCGGCCAGTTCGAAATCGCCGCCGGGACCGGTCAGGCGGGCCATGACCTGAAACGCTGCCGCTCTCGGATCTGTCGACGTGGACATCGATTGCCTCTCGTGCCGGCGGGAATCCGTCTTGTTGGCCGCCCATTCTGGCTTCCGCACGCGCCGCGAAACGGGTCTTCCCGGTCACCGGGACTGCGATACGAATATTCTCTCAGTCTCCGCCCGGCGCGTACGGAGCCCGCAGCAGGGCCGCCATGCTCACGGTGAGATCGGAGACGACCTCGTCGAGAGTGGCGGTGGGACCCGCGGGTGAGGACCGCCGGCGCTCGTGGTCTGCGAGAACCCGGATCACGATGACGGCCATCCACCGGGTCCTGCGTTCGAACACCGCCTGGGGCAGGCCGGGCAGCCGGAGCCGTAGCTGCGCCAGCATGTACCCGATGCCGGGATGCTTCTGGCCGCCGTACTCCCGGGGGTCCTGGATCATCGGATGGTCGATGACGCCGGCGAGGAAGCGGAGATACCAGCTCTGCCGGCCGGGTCCCGTCGTCGATTCGGCGAGCGGGGCCACGAGCAGCCGGATGAGCGCCTCGACGCCCGGCGGCTCGCCGGCCGCCCGGAGTTCTTCGACCAGTTCCATGCGCCGTTCGGTGATCGGCGCGGAGCGGTGCCGCGCGATGGCCGCGATCAGCCCGTCCTTGGAGCCGAAGTGGTACTGGGCGGCCGAGTTGTTGCGCTGGCCCGCGGTCACGCCGACCGTGCGCAGCGAGACGGAGGCGATCCCGTTCTCGGCGAAGAGCCGCTCCGCCACCTCGATCAGCCGGATCCGGGTGTCCTGGCCCAGAGCCGCGTCGGCGCCCGTCTCGTCCGGAGTCACGGGAGACGCCGTTCGGGGAAGAGGCTATTGATCAGATAAGGCACATGTCTTATCTTGCCGTAAGACACGTGCCTTACCGATATCGGGAGGTCGAGTGACGAGCGGGCGGGCTCCGGGCGGAATCGACGGGACGGCGACGAGCGCGACGGGAACCACGCGTCCCAACGTCGTGGTCGTCCTCCTCGACGACGTCGGTTTCGGGGCGGCCCGGACCTTCGGCGGTCCGATCGACACGCCGGTGCTCGACGCGCTCTCCGCCGAGGGGCTGCGCTACAACCGGTTCCACACGACCGCGATCTGCTCACCCACCAGGGCCTCCCTGATCACCGGCAGGGACCCGCACGTCACGGGTGTCGGTACGGTGCTGAACTCGGCCAACGGCCACCCGGGATACGAGGGCGTGCTCCGGCCGGAGGCCGCGTCCGTCGCCACCGTCCTGCGGCGGAACGGCTACGGCACGGCCGCGTTCGGCAAGTGGCACCTCACCCCGCCGTGGGAGTCCACCCAGGTCGGTCCGTTCGACCGCTGGCCCACCGGGCAGGGGTTCGACACGTTCTACGGCTTCCTCGGCGGCGAGACCGACCAGTACGACCCGACGCTCTACGAAGGCACGACCCCGGTGGCCCGGCCCAACGTGCCCGGCTACCACCTGACCGAGGATCTGGTCGGCCGGGCCGTCGACTGGCTGCGGCTGCGGACGTCGCTGGCCCCCGGACGCCCGTTCTTCCTCTACCTCGCCCCCGGCGCGACCCACGCGCCGCTGCAGGTCCCCGGAGCGTGGAGCGAGAAGTACCGGGGGAGGTTCGGCCGGGGCTGGGACGTCCTGCGCGAGGAGACACTCGAACGGCAGAAGCGGCTCGGCGTCGTGCCCGCGAACACGAAGCTGACGCCGCGGCCCGGCGAGATTCCGGCGTGGGACGGCCTCGGCGACGGGGAGAAGGCGGTCGCGGAACGCCTGATGGAGGTCTACGCCGGGTTCCTCGAGCACACCGACGCGCAGATCGGGCGGCTGGTCCATGCGCTCAAGGAGAGCGGGCGGTTCGACGACACGATGTTCTTCTACGTCGTCGGGGACAACGGCAGCAGCGCCGAGGGAGGCGTCCCCGGCAGCGTGAACTACATGGGCGCGCTTCAGGGACTGCCGGAGAGCGTCGCCTCCCAGCTCGACCTGCTCGACGAGATCGGCGGACCGAACACCTACCCGCAGTATCCGGTGGGGTGGGCGTGGGCGCTGACCGCGCCCTTCCAGTGGGTGAAGCAGGTCGCCTCGCACCTCGGAGGCACGCGCAACCCCCTGGTGCTCACCTGGCCGGCCGGTATCGCCGACAGGGGCGGCCTGCGCGCGCAGTTCTCCCATGTCAACGACATCGCGCCGACGATCCTCGAGGCGGCGGGGATCGAGCCGCCCACGGAGGTGGACGGCGTCGTGCAGGTGCCGATGGACGGCACCAGCCTGATGTACACCTTCGCCGACGCGGACGCGCCGGAGCGGCACACCACGCAGTACTTCGAGGTGTACGGGCACCGGTCGATCTACCGCGACGGGTGGATGGCCTCCGCCCACCACGGCGGCCTGCCGTGGTCGATCGGGCGGCCGGGCGCGGACCGGCCCTTCGAGGACGACGTCTGGGAGCTCTACGACCTCGAACGGGACTTCAGCCAGGCCGACGACCTGGCCGCCGCCGAGCCCGGGAAGCTCCGGAGGATGCGGGCGCTCTTCGAACAGGAGGCCGCGCGGGCCGGCATCCTGCCGCTGCGCGACGCGCGCGTCGCGCGGACCCGGATGCCCAACCTGGCGCGCGGCAGGCGGCGGTTCACCTACCACCCCGGCGCCGTCGGCATCCCGGAGTCCAACGCCCCGCGCGTGGTCGGCAGGTCCTGGTCCCTGCGCGCCGTGATCCGTGTCGACGCCCCCGGCGCGTACGGCGTGATCGCCACGATGGGAGGACGCGCCGCCGGCTGGTCGCTCCACCTCGACGACGCCGGACGGCCGGTCTTCGTCTACCGCACCTTCGCGATGGCGTGCCTGAGGCTCACCGGCGAGGACGGTCTCGGAGCCGGACGGCACACGATCGACGTGGCCTTCTCCTACGACGGCGGGATCGCCGCGGGGGGCACTGTCACCCTCGTCGTGGACGGCGTCCCGGCGGGGGAGGACCGGATCGCGGTGACGCCTCCCGCGATCTTCTCCATCGACGAGACGTTCGACATCGGCCTGAGCACCGGGTCTCCGGTGGGCGAGTATCCCGCGTCCTACCCCTTCACCCGCGGCACGATCGAGCGGGTCGACATCACCCTCGACTAGAGAACTCCGGACGCCTCCTCCCGGTCACCGGGACCCCCGCGCGGCGTCCGCACCGTCGTCGAAGAGTTGCTCCCGGTGAGCGGGACTGCCTACTCGGGGTGGGTTGGGTCACATCACTATTGCGGCCATTGCCGGGTGAAACGGGAGATCAATGGGAAGCCTCGACGGGAAGATCGCCATCGTGACCGGTGCCGGCCAGGGGGTCGGACAGGGGATCGCGCTCGCACTCGCCTCGGAAGGCGCGTCCGTCGCGGTGCTCGGCCGGACCCTGCCGAAGCTGGACGCGACCTGTGGTCTGATCCGGGAACGCGGAGCGGAGGCCGAACCCTTCCTCTGCGACGTGAGCGACATTGAGGCCGTCCCCGCCGTCGTCGCGGAGGTGGTCGAGCGGTTCGGCGGAGTCGACATCCTCGTCAACAACGCGTACTCGGGTTCGTATGGACCGCTCCTGTCGATGGACGACGCCGCCTTCCAGAAGGGCTTCCGCAGCGGGCCGTTCGCGGCCTTCGCGTTCATGCGGGCCTGCCACCCGCACATGAAGGAGCGGGGCGGCGGCAGCATCGTCAACCTGATCACCTCCGCCACGGTCCGGTGGGATCCCACGACCTACGGCGCGTACGCGGCGGCCAAACAGGCGCTCCGCTCGCTGACCAGGACGGTGGCCGCGGAATGGGGCGTGGACGGCATCCGCGCCAACTCGATCGCCCCGCACGCGCTCTCGCCCGGACTGAAGCGATGGATGGAGGCGAACCCCGCCGAGGCGGAGGAGTTCCGCCGGACGATCCCGCTCGGCTACGTCGGCGACTGCGAGCGGGACATCGGGCGGGCCGTGGTCGCGCTGGTCGGCCCCGACCTGCGCTATCTCACCGGCGCCACCGTGCCACTCGACGGCGGACAGGCCAACTTCGGATGAGTCCCGTCGGGACGAATCCCACCTTCACCCCCCAGGTCCCCGGCCGCCGCATGGCGGTCGGTGAAAGGAGATAGTCCGGATGAAAGGCAACACGATCGCCCGCGTGGCGGCGAGTGCCGTCGCGCTCACGGTGCTGGCCACCGGGTGTGCGAGCGAGCGCGGGGGATCGGCCGCGGTACCGGGTGCCACCGGCGACGGCGGCGCGACGGCGGCCGCGGACTCCGGCGCCAAGGAGATGTTCGGCACGCTGGAGTCGCCGTGCGGCAAGGGCGACGCCAAGGGCGCGACCGACCAGGGCGTCACGGACACCACGATCACCATCGGCTACGGCGACGACCGGGGCTTCCCCAAGGCTCCCGGCCTCTCCAAGGAGATGGGCGACGCGGTCAGCACCATGATCAAGTGGTGTAACGCGCAGGGCGGCATCAACGGCCGGCAGATCAAGGGCAACCAGTACGACGCGGCGTACATGCAGGCCGCGACCGTGATGCAGAAGGCGTGCAAGCAGGACTTCATGCTCGTCGGCCAGGGCTTCGCCATGGACGAGTCGGCCGAGCAGTACCGCGTCGGCTGCAACCTGCCCACGGTGGCCGGCTTCACCGTCGGCCCGAACGCCGCGATGGGCCCGATGAAGTTCGAGTCGGTCCCCTACCCGGTGGACTACTTCAACGTCGCGCCCCTGCGCCTGGCGGCCAAGCAGTTCCCCGACTTCGCCGCGGGCATGGACCTGATCACCTCCACCTCCCCGGCGGTGATGGCGGGCAGCAAGAAGATCGAGTCCGCGCTGAAGAGCATCGACGTCACGCCGAAGAAGTGCGGCGTCCAGCTCAACGCCGAGGGTGACCCGAGCTACGTGCCGTTCGCGGAGAAGTTCAAGTCGTGCGGCGTCAAGGCGCTGTGGACGTCGAAGTCGCCCGACCCGGCGGCGTTCAGCCTCCTTGAGTCCCTGGACCGGGTGGGCGCCCACCCGACGCTGGTGTTCGAGGCGACCTGGTACAGCTCGGCCGTGGCCAAGTGGAACACGCAGGGCGTGGGCGACAACATCCACGCCGGCCTGATCTTCCAGCCGTTCGAGAACGCCGACAAGGTGCCCGCGGTCAAGAAGTACCTCGACCTTGTCAACGCCGACGGCGGCAAGGTCGCCCTGCTCGGCATGCAGGCGACCTCGGCCTTCCTGCTGTGGGCGACGGCGGCCAGGGACTGCGGCTCCGACCTCACCCGCCAGTGCATGGTCAACAAGCTCTCGCAGGTGCACGAGTGGACCGGCGGCGGCCTGCACGCCCCGACCGACCCGGGCGGCAACAAGCCGGCCACCTGCACGCTGATGGTGAAGCTCACCGGTTCGACGTACAAGCAGGTCGCCCCGGCGAACGTCGGCGAGTTCGAGTGCGGTGACGACAACCTGCTCAAGACCGACCCGTCCACGTGGGGCACCAAGCTCGACGAGGACCGGGTGGCCACCACGTTCCTGACCACCCCAACGTGATCAAGCCGCAGGTCTGATCCCTCGCTGGAGGCGGGCCGTCCCCCTGGCCCGCCTCCAGCCCGTTCCTGCCACTCTCACCTAGGGCAACCATGACCACGTTCCTGACCTTCACGATCCTCGGGCTCGTTCTGGGGTCGGTCTACGCGATCGCGGCCTCCGGCCTGGTCCTCACGTACAACACCTCGGGGATCTTCAACTTCGCCCACGGCGCGCAGGCCATGCTGGGCACGTTTCTCTACTGGCAGCTGACGTACGGCTGGGGCTGGCCCATGTGGCTGTCGCTGGTCGTGGTGGTGGGCGTCGTCGGCCCCGCGATGGGCGCGATACTCCACGCCCTGATCATGAAGGGGCTGCGGGACACCGCGGACGTGACCAAGATCGTGGTCACCGTCGCGATCCTGCTCGGGATGCTGTACCTCTCCCAGTGGATCTGGCACCCCGAAGAAGCGCGGATCATGGAGATGTTCTTCGGCTCGGGCGCGAAGATCGAGTTCGCCGGCGTGGTCATCCGGGTCCACGAGATCATCTGCCTCGTCGTGGCGGCCGCGATCGCCGTCGGCCTGCGGCTGCTCTTCACCCGCAGCCGCGTCGGCGTGGTCATGCGCGGCGCCGTCGACGACCCCGACCTGCTCCGGCGATGCGGGCACAACCCCGACCGCGTCGCCGCGCTCTCCTGGGCGATGGGCTC
Organism: Microtetraspora glauca; assembly: GCA_001570385.1. GTDB lineage: Bacteria > Actinomycetota > Actinomycetes > Streptosporangiales > Streptosporangiaceae > Microtetraspora > Microtetraspora glauca. The sequence goes on from BBYL01000032.1 coordinate 49,669, forward strand.
GACCCTCGCCGTGCTGGCCGGCGTCCTGATCACCCCGATCGGCGGCGGCGCCCTGGAGGCCAACGCGCTCACGCTGCTGGTCATCGACGCGTTCGCGGCCGCGATGTTCGGCCGGCTGCGCAGCATCCCCCGCACCTTCGTCGGCGCGATGGTCCTCGGCATGACGGCGACGTACGTCATGGCGTACTTCCCGACCGACTGGACGTGGTCGGGGAACTTCCGGGTGTCGCTCCCGATGATCATCCTGTTCGTCGTGCTCATCGTGCTTCCCCAGGACCGGCTGCGCGGGGCCGCGATCCGCACCCGCGAGCGGTACCGCGTGCCGACCGTGCGCAAGGCGGCGGTGTGGGGCGCGGTGCTCGTGGCCGTGGTCTTCCTGCTGACGCTCCTGATGGAGGAGACGTCGGTCACCACGTTCGCCCTGGGCATGACGTTCGCGATCATCGCGCTGTCGCTCACCGTGCTGACCGGCTACGCGGGAGAGTTGAACCTCGCGCCTCTCTCGTTCGGCGCGGTCGCAACGATCGTCGCGTTCCACTTCGGTGTCTCGGGAACCGGCCTCGCGGCCCGCCTCACCCTGTGGGGCATCCTGCTCGCCGTCCTGGTCACCGCCGTCGTGGGCGGGCTGGTCGCGCTGCCGGCGCTGCGGCTGCGCGGCCTCTATCTGGCGCTCGCGACCATGGCGTTCGGCGTCTTCCTGTCCACCATGGTCTTGCGCGACACCGTCGAGCACACCCTCTTCGGCCGCACCTTCTCGATCTTCCCGAACGGCACGCTGATCGTCCCGCCGCTCAAGATCGGCCCGCTCGACCTGCGCGACCCCGAGACGTTCCTGCTCACCGCCACGGCCCTGTTCTCGCTGATCGCGGTCGGCCTCGTCGCGCTGCGCGGCAGCGGGTACGGCAGGCGGCTCGCGGCGATGAAGGACAGCCCGGCGGCGGCGGCGATGCTCGGGCAGAACCTGGTCAAGCTGAAGTTCGGCGTGTTCATGATCTCCGCGGCCATCGCCGGTCTCGGCGGGGTGCTGATGGCGAGCGCGAGCGGCTCGGTGGCGGGGGAGAACTTCGCCGTCATGGCCAGTCTCGGCCTGGTGATGCTCACCGTCGTCGGCGGCATCGGCTACATCAGCGGCGCCCTCTTCGGTGGCCTGATGTCGGGCGTCGGCTTCACCATCATGGTGGGCACCTTCAACGACCTCGCCGCGGCGACTCCCGCGATGGAGACGATCTACAAGTCGCTCGGCCAGCTCGCGATGGTCGCCACCGCGCTGATCGGCATGGGGGTCGGCAAGAACCCCAGCGGCACCGTCCACGACATCATCGAGGGCTACCGGTCCCTGCGGAAGGCCAGGCCGGTGCTGATCGGCGGCGCGGTCGCCGAGGCCGTGCTGTACGTCCTGACCCTCACCGGCGTCATCGGCAACTGGTGGTTCGCGATCCTCAGCGCCTGCCTCGGAATGATGCTGCCCGTCTTCGGGAAGATGATCATGCCCGAGGCCGTGCTCTCCGAGGAGGAGCTCGCCCGCCGCAGGAGCACGCCGCTGGAACTGGAGGGGATCGACGAGCCGTACACCGAGGAGCTGCGGCGCCGGCTCGACCGAGAGCTCGGCCTGCCCTCGGGCGTCGACCGCGCCCCGCGCGTCCCGGCCCCGCGGGCGGCCGAGGAGGGAGACGTCCATGTCGTTGCTTGAGACCCGGGGCATCACCGTCAGGTTCGGCGGCAACACCGCCGTCGACGACGTGAGCATCGGTGTCGACGAGGGCCGGATCACCGGGCTGATCGGGCCGAACGGCGCCGGCAAGACCACGCTGTTCAACACTGTCACCGGACTGCAGAAGCCCGCGTCGGGCCGGGTCCTGCTCGACGGGGCCGACATCACCCGGCTGGCGCCTGCCAGGCGGGCGCACCTCGGCATGGCCCGCACCTTCCAGCGGCTGGAGCTGTTCCTGTCGCTCTCGGTGCGGGACAACGTCAGGGTCGCCGGTGACATCCTGCGGGCCAACACGCGGCACCGCGTCGACGTCGACAAGGAGACCGACCGCGTCCTTTCGCGTACGGGCCTCGGCGATATCGCCCACCTGGAGATGTCCGACGTACCGACGGGACGGGCGCGGGTCGTGGAGGTCGCCAGGGCGCTGATGACCTCGCCCCGCGTACTGCTGCTGGACGAGCCCGCCTCCGGCCAGACCGAGCAGGAGACCGAGGACTTCGCCGGGCTGCTGGCCGGCCTCGCCGCCGAGGGGCTGGCGATCTGCCTGGTCGAGCACGACCTGCCGCTGGTGATGAAGCTCTGCTCGACCATCCACGTGCTCGACTACGGCGCCGTCATCGCGTCCGGCACGCCGAAGGAGATCCAGGAGTCGCCCGAGGTCATCGCGGCGTACATCGGCACCGAGGAGGTCACGGCGTGAGCGCGGCACGACAGACGGCGCCCCTGACCGGGGAGAACGCGGAACCGGCGCCGCTCCTCGAACTCGCGGGCGTACGCGCGGGCTACGGCCCGATCGAGGTGCTGCACGGCGTGGACCTGAAGGTGGGTCCAGGCTCCGTCGTCGCGCTCCTCGGCCCCAACGGCGGCGGCAAGTCCACCACCATGAAGGTCTGCGCGGGCCTGCTGCCGCTCACCGGCGGCGAGCTCAGGTTCGCCGGCCGCCGGATGAACGGCATATCGGGGGAGGACGCCGCCCAGCTCGGAGTGTGCTCCATCCCCGAGGGCCGGGGCATCTTCCCCAACCTCACGGTGCGGGAGAACCTCTGGGTCGGCACTGGCACCGGAGCGAAGCTCTCGGCCATGGAGGAGGCGGCCTACTCCCGCTTCCCGATCCTCGGCGAGCGGCGCCACCAGCTCGCCGGCTCGATGTCGGGCGGTCAGCAGCAGATGCTGGCGCTCTCCCGCGCCCTCGGCACGGACCCGGCCGTCCTGCTGCTCGACGAGCTGTCCATGGGACTGGCGCCCATGATCGTGACGCAGATGTACGACACCGTCGCGCAGCTCGTCGCCGAGGGCCTGTCCGTCCTGGTGGCGGAGCAGTTCGCCCGTGCCGTGCTGCCCATCGCCGACACCGCCGCCCTGATGCTGCACGGGCGCGTCGTCTCGGTCGGGCGGCCCGACGAGATCGAGGACCAACTCTCAAGCAGCTATCTAGGAGGCTGAGCGATGCTGACCGAGGAACGCCGTGAGAAGTTCACGTCGGACGTGGCGGACATGAAGCTGAAGACGGACGGGTCACGCGGGGATGCGTGGACGCGCGTGCTGGGCGTGCTCCTGATGATCGCCGGCGTCGTGGGCGGGTTCATCTCGTACGTGAACTCGCTGGCCCAGGACGACCTGCGCAACGTGGGCTCGTTCCAGGTGCTGGCGACCGCGTTCGCCGCGCTCACCGTGATGGGCGCCGCGCTGTACCTCGCCGCCGCGGTGGCGCGGGTGCTGCGGCTGTGGCTGCTCCGCCAGCTCCTTGAGGGGCAGGCGCACACGGACCAGATCGCGGCCGCGATCGGGGACCGCCGTCTCTGAGACGTCTTCCAAGGCGCGTCCGCGCCCCGTGACCCTCCCGTTCAGCGGGATTGGCCGGGGACGGGGGATCCTCCGCTCACTAACGTCAGCCGTGCTCCCGTGATGGAGTCCGGACGGAGGATCCCCCTTGACTCAGACAACGCCCAGGGCCCACGACGTGCCGGACGTGCTCGCTCCGGCGAAGCTCGGTCCGGTGACCCTGCGCAACCGCATCATCAAAGCGGCCACCTATGAGGGGCTGAGCCGCAAGAGCCTCGTCACCGACGAGCTCATCGAGTTCCACGTCCGGCACGCGGCCGGCGGAGTCGGGATGACCACGGTGGCCTACTGCGCGGTCGCCCCCGAGGGCCGGACCGACCGGCGCCAGATCCTGTGGACTCCGGAGGCGCTGCCCGGCCTGCGCAAGCTGACCGAGGCCGTGCACGCCGAAGGCGCCGCGGTCGCCGCGCAGATCGGCCACGCGGGTCCGGTGGCCAACCCCAAGTCCAACAGGCTCCCCGCGCTCGCGCCCAACCGGAACTTCCACGCCACCACCACCAGCTTCACGAAGGCCGCGACCCGGGACGACCTGACCCGCATCGTCGCCGCCCACGCCCACGCGGCGACCATGGCCATCGAGGCAGGGTTCGACGCCGTCGAGATCCACCTCGGGCACAACTACCTGGCCAGCTCGTTCCTGAGCCCCAAGGTCAACCACCGCAAGGACGAGTACGGCGGGAGCCTTGCGAACCGGGCCCGGCTGTCGCGGGACATCACCCGCGCCGTCCGCGACGCGGTCGGCGACCGCATCGCGATCACCGCGAAACTCAACATGGACGACGGCGTGCCCGGCGGCTTCTGGCTCGACGAGGCGATCAAGGTCGCCCAGTGGATCGAGCAGGACGGCTCCCTCGACGCCCTGGAGCTCACCGCGGGCAGCTCGCTGCTCAACCCCATGTACCTGTTCAAGGGTGACGCGCCCCTGCGGGAGTTCGCGGCCGTCATGAAGCAGCCGGTGAAGCTCGGCGTCAAGATCGTCGGCAAGCACTTCCTGCGTGCCTACCCGTACAAGGACGCCTACCTGCTGGAGGACGCCCGGCAGATCCGCGCCGCGGTCAAGATGCCGCTCATCCTCCTGGGCGGGATCACCAACAAGCAGGTCATGGACCAGGCGATGAGCGAGGGCTTCGAGTTCGTCGCGATGGCCCGCGCGCTGCTGCGGGAGCCGGACCTGATCAACAGGATCAAGGCCGACGACAGCGTCACGTCCCTGTGCATCCACTGCAACAAGTGCATGACGGCGATCTACGGCGGCACCCACTGCGTGCTCACGGGCCCCCTGATCGCGCAGCCGCCCGTGCCGTCCGCACGGAACGCGCAGTCCTGAGGAGAGAACCGAAACAGTGCGACACGAGACGATCGCCGACCTGCTGCTCGACCGGGTGGGGGACGACCGCCCGGGCCTGCGGACCCGCGAGCGGACCTGGACCTGGGACGAGGTGGTGCGCGAGAGCGCCGCCCGTGCCTCCCTCGCCGGGGCGCTGCGGATCGAAGGTCCGTTCCACATCGGGGTCCTGCTCGACAACGTGCCGGAGTACGTCTTCTGGCTCGGCGCGGCGGCGCTCAGCGGTGCCTCGATCGTCGGCATCAACTCCACCCGCCGCGGCGCGTACCTGGAGCAGGAGGTCAGGCACACCGATCTCCAGCTCGTCATCACCGACGAGGCCGGGCTGAAGCTGCTCGACGGCCTCGACATCGGCGTGGACCGCGACCGCTTCCTCCTCGTGGACGGCGACGAGTACGCCGGGCAGGTCGCGGCGCACGCGTGCGATCCCGTACGCGACCCCGGGATCACGGCGGAGACGCGGATGCTGCTGCTGTTCACCTCCGGTACCACCGGCGCGTCCAAGGCCGCAATCTGCTCCCAGGGACGGCTGACCGACCTGGGCTACTCCAACTGCGAGAAGTACGGCGTCGGCAGGGACGACATCACCTACTGCTGCATGCCGCTCTTCCACGGCAACGCGGTGATGGCGCTGTGGGCGCCGTCCCTGACGGCGGGCGCGTGCGTCACCCTCGTGCCGAAGTTCTCCGCGTCCGGCTTCCTGCCCGACGTCCGCTTCTACGGCGTCACGTTCTTCACGTACGTCGGGAAGGCCATCGCGTACGTGCTGGCCACGCGGGAACGGCCGGACGACGCGGACAACACGCTCACCCACGCGTTCGGGACCGAGGCGTCGCCCGAGGACCAGGCCGAGTTCCTGCGCCGCTTCGGCTGCCGGCTCATCGAGAGCTACGGGTCCAGCGAGGGATCGGGCATGATCCGGCTCGCGCCCGAGGGCCCGGCCGCCGCGCTGGGGCGCCCCGCCCACGCCGGCGTCGTGGTCGTCGATCCGGAGACCAGGGAGCCGCGTCCCCGCGCGGTGCTCGACGAGCACGGCCGGGTGACCAACGCGGAGGAGGCGATCGGCGAGATCGTCAACACCGAGGGCGCGGCGAAATTCGAGGGCTACTACAAGAACGACGCCGCGAACGCGGAGCGGGTCAGGCACGGCTGGTACTGGACCGGCGACCTCGGCTACGTCGACGAGGCCGGCTACATGTACTTCGCCGGGCGTTCCGGCGACTGGATCCGGGTGGACGGGGAGAACATCTCCGCGCTCCTGAGCGAGCGGGTCCTGCGCCGCCACCCCCACATCGTCGCCGCCGCCGTGTTCGGGGTGCCGGACGCGCGATCGGGCGACCAGGTGATGGCCGCGATCGAGATTCCCGAGGGGATGGGCTTCGAGGACCTCGGCCTGCCCGCGTTCCTCGCCGAACAGGCGGACCTCGGCACCAAGGGGGCGCCCCGCTACGTCCGGGTGTCGCACGCGCTGCCCGCGACAGGGTCCAACAAGCTCCGCAAGAAGGAGATGCAGCACGACGGCTGGCGGATCGAGGACACCGGGGACACGGTGTACCGCTGGGTCGGCCGCGGCGAGCCGCACTACACCCTGATGACCGGAGAGGACAGGACCGCGCTGCGCGAGGAGTTCTACGCCAACGGACGCCAGAGATTCCTGCCGTAGCCCCGTCACGGCCCAGCAACCACGTAGGAGAGCGGAACATGGATCTGCGCGAGACCGCCGCGCAACGACAGCTGCGCATGGAGCTGCGCGGCTACTTCGCGAGCCTCATGCCGGAGGACGAACGCCGCCGGGTCGGCGAACAGGGCGTGGGAGGCGACCGATTCCGGGAGGTGGTCAGCCGGCTCGGCGCCGACGGCTGGCTCGGGATCGGATGGCCCACCGAGTACGGCGGGCAGGGCCGCTCGATCGAGGAGCAGTACGTCTTCTTCGACGAGGTCCAGCGGGCCGGGCTGCCGTTCCCGTTCGTCACCGTCAACACGGTCGGCCCCACGCTGATGAGCAAGGGGTCGGAGGAGCAGAAGAAGCGCTTCCTGCCCGGCATCCTGTCCGGTGACATCGTCTTCGCGATCGGCTACACCGAGCCGGACGCCGGAACCGACCTGGCGTCCCTGACGACCCGCGCGGTCCGGGACGGCGACGAGTTCGTCATCGACGGCAGCAAGATCTTCACGAGCGGCGCGAACACCGCCGACTACGTCTGGCTCGCCTGCCGTACCGACCCGGACGCGCCCAAGCACAAGGGCATCTCGATCCTGATCGTCCCGACGGACGCGCCCGGGTTCTCCTGGAGCCCGATCCAGACCGTCGGCGGCATGGTGGTCACGGCCACGTACTACGGCGGCGTCCGGGTGCCCGCGACCGAGGTGGTCGGCGAGGTCGACGGCGGCTGGCGGCTGATCACGCACCAGCTCAACCACGAGCGGATCGGCCTCGCCGCGCTCGGCGGGCGCATGATCCAGCTCTGGGAGAACGTCCTCGCCTGGGCGAAGGAGAACGGGACCATCGAGCTGCCGTGGGTCCAGCGGGACTTCGCCCGCACCTACGCCAAGCTGGAGGCGATGCGCCTGCTGAACTGGAAGATGACCAGCGCGGTGGCGCGGGACGTCCTGTCCGGCGCCGACGCCGGAGCGGCCAAGGCGTACGGCACGGAGACCCACATCGACGTGCAGCGCACCCTCACCGGCATCCTCGGCGCGGCCGGGCGGATCCGCCCCGAGTCGCCGGGAGCCGTGCTCGCCGGGCAGATCGAGCAGCTGTCCCGCCAGGGCATCGTGAACACCTTCGGCGGCGGCGTCAACGAGATCCTCAGGGACATGGTGGCCACCCAGGGGCTCGGCCTTCCCCGGTTGGGACGCGGCGCATGAACGAGGCGTACGAGGACCGGCTGCGGGCCTTCGTCGGACGCGAGATCAACCCGCTGAGGCCCGGCCAGGACCCGGTCAACCAGCCGATGATCCGGCACTGGGTCGAGGCGATGGAGGACGACAACCCGATCTACCTGGACGAGGCGGCCGCCCGCGCCACCGGCAGGGACGGGACCGTCGCGCCCGCCTCCATGGTCCAGGCGTGGACGATGCGCGGGTACGCCGCGACCGCCGCGCCGAAGGGCGGCGGCGGCTTCGACGACCTGGTCGCCCTGCTCGCCGAGGGCGGCTACACCTCGGTGGTGGCGACCGACTCCGAGTTCGAGTTCCACCGCGAGCTGGTGCCCGGTGACCACATCGGCATGCGGGAGGTCGTCGAGTCGATCTCCCCGGAGAAGGTCACCGGCCTGGGCACGGGACGCTTCGTGACCACCCTGAAGACGTACCACGACCAGGACGGTGAGATCGTGGCCGTCCAGCGCTGGCGCACCCTGCGGTTCCGCCCGAAGGAGAAGCCCGCGGAAAAGCGGAACGAGAAGCCGGAACCGAGGGCGCTGCGGCCCCGCCCGGCGCTCAACAGGGACAACACGTTCTGGTTCGAGGCGGCGCGCGAGCACCGGCTGGTGATCCAGCGGTGCGCGGCGTGCGAGACGCTGCGCCACCCGCCCGGCCCCTGCTGCCCTGAGTGCGGCTCGTTCGAGTGGGACACCGTTCAGGCGTCCGGCCGCGGGCATGTCTACAGCTTCGTGGTCAACCACCACCCCCGCCATCCGGCGTTCGACTTCCCGATGATCGTCGCGGTCGTGGAACTCGCCGAAGGCACCCGGCTGATCACCAACCTGGTCGGCGTCACCCCGGAGGAGGTCGAGATCGACATGCCCGTCGTCCTCGACTGGTTGGACGCCGATCCCGAGTTGTCGCTTCCGGTGTTCCGGCCGGTCGCCCAGGAAGGTCACTGATGGACTTCACCCTTGACGAAGAGCTCGAAGCGGTCCGCGACCTGGCGCGGAAGATCTTCACCGACCGCGCCACCACCGAGCGGGTGCGCGAGGTGGAGAACTCGCCGTCGCACCTCGACGAGAGCCTGTGGGCCGAGCTGGGCAAGGCGGGCCTGCTCGGCATCGCCGCGCCCGAGGAGGCCGGCGGAGCCGGGCTCGGACTCGGCGCGCTGTGCGTACTACTGGAGGAGCAGGGCCGTGCCGTGGCCCCGGTCCCGCTGTGGGCGAACGCCGTCGGCGCCCTCACGATCGCCGCGTACGGCACCGCCGAGCAGCGCGCGAGCCTGCTGCCCGGCGCCGTGGACGGATCGTCGCGGCTCACCGTCGCGCTGGAGGAGTTCGGGCCGCACGCGCCCGGCGACCCCCGGTGCGCGGCCAGGCGGGACGGCGGGCAGGACGGCGGGCGGGACGGCGGCGGCTGGCGGCTGACCGGCGTCAAGGCGGTCGTCCCCGCGCCCTTCGGCGCCGCCCACGTCCTGGTCGCCGCCCGGACCGAGACCGGCACCGGCCTGTTCCTGGTCGCCGCCGACGCGGACGGCGTCACCTGGGAGCGCGCGGAGACCACGACCCACGAGCTCAGCGGAAACCTGACCCTCGACGACGCGCCCGCGCGGGCGGTCGGCACGCCGGGCTCCGGCGTCCTCGAGTGGGCCGTCGATCACGCCTCGGTCGCGCTGGCCGCCGTACAGCTGGGCGTCGCCCGGGGCGCGCTGCGGCTCGCCGCCGGCTACCTCAGCGAGCGCAGGCAGTTCGGCCGGCCTCTGGCCACGTTCCAGGCGGTGCAGCACCAGCTCGCCGACTGCTACATCGACATCGAGGCCATGGGGGTCGCCCTCTGGCAGGCCGTCACCACGATCGAGGAGGGCGAGCCCGCCGCGGCCGCCGTCCTGGTCGCCAAGTGGTGGGCGGGCGAGGCCGGGCTGAACGTCGTCCACCGTGTCCAGCACGTCCACGGCGGCATCGGCGTCGACATCGACTATCCGGTGCACCGCTACTTCCTCTGGGGCAAGCAGATCTCGGGCACCCTGGGCGGTGCCAGCGCGGACCTCGCCCGCCTCGGCGCGGTGCTGGCCGCCGGGCCGGTGGTGTCATGACCGCGTCCACGGGAAAGCCCACCGGGCGGGCGGCGAGCCGGACGTACGACGAGGTCGCGGTGGGCGACGAGCTCCCCGAGCTGTCGATCCCGCTGACCAGGACCATGATCGTCGCGACCGCCATCGCCAGCCGCGACTACCAGGACGTGCACCACGACCCCGAGCTGGCGGTCGAGCGCGGTTCCGCGGACATCTTCATGAACATCCTGACCAGCAACGGCCTGGTCGACCGGTTCGTCACCCGCTGGGCCGGCCCCGCCGCGGTCGTCACCGCGATCAGGATCCGGCTCGGCGCGCCCAACTACCCCGGCGACACCATGGTGCTGACCGGCAGCGTCACCGCGAAGGACGACGCGGGCGACCGGGTCGAGGTCTCCGTGCGCGGCGTGAACGCGCTCGGTCCCCACGTGACGGGCACCGTCGTCGTACGGCTCCCGAAGGGAGAGAACGCGTGAACGGCGCAAGCCCCCTTTCCGGTGCCGCGGCGATCGCGGGCATCGGCGCCACCGAGTTCTCCAAGGACTCCGGGCGCAGCGAGCTGCGGCTCGCCTGCGAGGCGGTGCTCGCCGCCGTCGCCGACGCCGGGCTGAAGCCGTCCGACGTGGACGGCCTCGTCACGTTCACCGCCGACACCAACGCCGAGATCCACGTCGCGCGCAACACCGGCATCGGGGAGCTGAGGTTCTTCTCCCGCGTCGGCTACGGCGGCGGCGCGGCCTGCGGCACGCTCCAGCAGGCCGCGATGGCCGTCGCCACGGGCGTCGCCGACGTGGTCGTCTGCTACCGCGCCTTCAACGAGCGGTCCGGAGAGCGGTACGGCCTCGGCCAGGCGGACCGGGCGATGGACACCAGCGCCGACCGCGCCGCGTACTCGTGGATGACGCCGTTCGGCCTCTCCACGCCGGCGCAGTGGGTCGCGATGTTCGCCCGCCGCTACATGCACGAGTACGGCGCGACCAGCGAGGACTTCGGGCGGGTCGCGGTGGTGGACCGCAGGCACGCCGCGAACAACCCGGCGGCGTGGTTCTACCAGCGGCCGATCACCCTGGAGGAGCACCAGGCGTCGCGCTGGATCGCCGAACCTCTGCACCTGCTGGACTGCTGCCAGGAGACTGACGGCGGCCAGGCGCTGGTCGTGGTCTCGGCCGAACGCGCCCGCGACCTGCCGCACGCGCCCGCGATCATCCGGGCCGCCGCGCAGGGCTCGGGCAAGGACCAGCACATGATGACCAGCTACTACCGGCCCTCCGTCTCCGGCATCCCGGAGATGGGCCTGGTCGGCGATCAGCTCTACGCGCAGAGCGGCCTGCGTCCCGATGACATCGACGCGGCCGTCCTGTACGACCATTTCACGCCTCTGGTGCTCCCGCAGCTGGAGGAGCTGGGCTTCTGCGCCCGGGGAGAGGCCAAGGACTTCATCGCCGACGGGCACCTCGAGGTCGGAGGGCGGCTGCCGTGCAACACCCACGGCGGCCAGCTCGGCGAGGCCTACCTGCACGGTATGAACGGCGTCGCGGAGGCGGTACGGCTGGTCCGCGGCACGTCGGTGAACCAGCCGTCGTCCGAGACGCACAACGTGATCGTCACCGCTGGTACGGGCGTGCCCACCAGCGGTCTGGTTCTGGGAGTGGACGAATGAGCACGGGAACGGTTGACGTGGGGGAACAGAACGCGGGCGCCTGGGCCGGCCACAGCCTGGGCGAGCGCACGGTCGCCTACGACGAGCGGGATGTGATCCTCTACGCGCTCGCCGTCGGCGCGGCCGCGACCGACCTTGACCTGGTGTTCGAGGAGCGCCTCCGGGTGCTGCCGACGTTCGCGCTGACGCAGGCGCAGTGGGCTCCTGACGCCCTCGGCTCGCTGGGCGCGTTCGACATCACGACGGCGGTGCACGGCTCCCAGCGGCTGCTGGTACGCGAGCCGCTCCCGGTGTCCGGCGAGCTGACGATGACGGCGCGGGTCGCGGACGTGTGGGACAAGGGCAGCGCGGCGGTCTTCGACGTCGAGGTGGAGAGCGCGTACTTCCTCGCCACCTGGTCGCTGTTCGCGCCCGGCCGCGGCGGGTTCGGCGGGGACCGTGGCGCCTCACGGCCGAAGCCGCGCGAGACGCCCGCCGACCTCGAGCTGGAGGTTCGCACCGCGTCCAACCAGGCGGCGCTGTACCGCCTGCTGGGCGACCGGCACCACATGCACATCGACCCGGAGGCGGCGAAGGCGGCGGGCATGCCCCGGCCGTTCATGCACGGCCTGTGCACGCTGGCCGCGGTGACCCTGCCGCTGGCGGCGGCCGCGGGCGCGCATCCCGCGGATCTGGTCGAGTTGGAGGGGCGGTTCGCCTCCCCCGTCTTCCCCGGCGACCGGTTGGACGCGCGCGGCTGGACGGGCGGGGAGGCGGGGCAGGACGGGACGACCGTGCACTTCGAGGTGACCGCCGACGGCAGGACGGCGCTTTCAGGTGGCCGGGCCCAGTTCCGCGTCACGGCGTAGCGGTCGTTCCGCGTCACGGCGTAGCCGTCCGTGTCACATCACGGCGTAGCCGTCCGTGTCGCGAGATAGCGGGCGGGGAACTCGCCCCCGCCGTGCACGGCGATGTCCGCGCCCGTGACATAGGACGCGAGGTCGCTGGCCAGGTAGAGGCAGGTGTCCGCCACGTCGGCGGGCACCGCCATCCGGCCCATCGGGATCACCGCCGCGACCGCGGCGCCCTCGTCCGGGCCATACACGTGGGCGGCCGCCTCGGTCCGGATCAGCCCGGTGGTGATGTGGTTCACCCGCACCTTGGGCGACCATTCGAGCGCCAGCGCGCGGGTCAGCACGAGCAGTCCCGCCTTGGCGGCGGAGTAGGCGGCGGTGCCGGGCTGCGGGTCGTGCGCCGACACGCTGCCGATGTTGATGATGGAGCCACCGGACTCCTGCTCGCGCATCACCTTGTTGGCCGGCTGCGCCACGTAGAAAGGCGCGAGCAGGTTCAGGTCCACGATCCGCTCCACGAAACGGGGCGAGACCGTGGCCGCGTCCGCATCCGGGGACCCTCCGGCGTTGTTCACCAGCACGTCGAGCCGCCCGAGGCCGCCGACCACGCTGTCCACCAGACCGGCGGCGGCCGCGGCGTCCCGGATGTCCGCCGAGAAGAACCGCGCCGTCCTGCCGCCCGCGCGAGGCAGGACGTCGGGCTCGTTCCGCCCGCACACGGCGACATCGGCGCCCGCGGCCAGGAACCTCTCCGCGATCACGAATCCGATGCCCTTGGTGCCCCCGGTCACCAGTACGGCACGGCCGCTCAGGTCCACCGTCGCGTTCATCGCGTTCCTCTCGTCGACGTCAATCCGATCCCCCGGAGGGTACGGCCGGGTCCGTCGCGGCGGGGGTCTTGTACCGCCCACCGGGACGGCCCTGGCCGGGGGCGGATCCGGGCGACACGATGGTCATCGCGGCATGTCATCACCGGGACACGACAGATCCCCACCGAGGCAGGGAGCTCATGATCGAGAACGACACGTTGACGATTCCGGCTGTCCTGGAGCGCGCGGTACGCGAGTTCCCGGACGTCGAGGCCGTCGTGGACGGCCCGGTCCGGGTGACGTACGCGGAACTGGGGGAGCGGGTCCGCGAGGCGGCGAAGGCGTTCGTCGCGCTCGGAGTCGGGCGCGGTGACCGGATCGTGATCTGGGCGCCGAACAGCCTGCGCTGGATGGTGACCGCCCTGGGCGCGCTCGCGGCGGGCGCCGCCGTGGTTCCGGTCAACACCCGGTACAAGGGCGAAGAGGCCCGGTGGCTGATCCGGCGGAGCCGGGCCCGGATGCTCTTCGTCGAGGACGGGTTCCTCGGCAACGGCTATCTGGCCATGCTGGGGGCCTCCGCCGAAAACGCCGCCGGCCTGACCGACCTGACCGACCTGCCCGACCTGGACACCGTGGTCACCTACGACGCCGAGCCGCGAACCGGCGCGACCTCCTGGGCGGACTTCGTCGCCGGGGCGGCGTCCGTCACGGACGAGGGGGCGGCGGCGCGGGCGGCGTCGGTGTCGCCGGACGACGTGGCGGACATCCTGTTCACCTCGGGCACGACGGGCAGGTCCAAGGGCGCCATGTGCACGCATGAGCAGAACGTCCGCACCTACCGGTCCTGGTGCGGCCGGACCGGCGTCGGCCACGGCGACCGCTACCTCATCGTGAACCCGTTCTTCCACTCCTTCGGCTACAAGGCGGGCCTGTTCGCCTGCCTGCTGCAGGGTGCCACGATGGTGCTCCAGCCCGTGTTCGAGGTCGCCGAGACGATGCGGCTGATCGAGTCCGAGCGGATCACCGTCCTGCCCGGCGCGCCGACCATCTACGTGTCGATGCTGGACGCGCCTGAGAGGGAGCGGTTCGATCTGTCCTCGCTCCGGCTCGCCGTGACCGGCGCGTCGGTGGTGCCGGTCACGCTGGTCCGGCGGATGCGGGCCGAGCTGTTCCCCCAGGTCGTCACCGCGTACGGGCTGACCGAGTCGTGCGGCACGGTCACCTCCTGCTCGCTCGACGACGACGACGAGACCGTGGCGAACACGGCCGGGCGGGTCATCGACGGCGTCGAGGTCGAAGTGGTCGACGGCGGCGGCCGCCCGGTCGCGGCGGGGGAGGACGGCGAGGTCCTCGTCCGGGGCTACAACGTGATGCTCGGCTACCTCGACGACGACGAGGCGACGGCCGCCGCGATCAGGGACGGCTGGCTCGTTACCGGCGACCGCGGCCGGCTCGACGAGCACGGCAACCTGACCATCACGGGGCGCTCCAAGGACATGTTCGTGGTCGGCGGGTTCAACGTGTACCCGGCCGAGATCGAGCAGGTGCTCGCCCGCCACGAGGGCGTCGCCGAGGCGGCCGTCATCGGCGTTCCCGACCAGCGGATGGGCGAGGTCGGCCGGGCCTACGTGGTGGCGCGCCCGGGGGCCGACCTCAAGCCGGACGCGCTCGTGGCGTACTGCCGGGGCTTTCTGGCGAACTTCAAGGTGCCCCGCGAGGTCGTCATCGTGGAGGACCTGCCGAAGAACGCGTCAGGCAAGGTGCAGAAGACGGAGCTGTCCCGCGTCTGAGCTCGATCCGGACGCCGATGCGCGCGACCACCCGCGCCGGCAGCGGTCACGCACGCGTGCGTCGAGTGCGTGCGGCGCGCTCAGGTGGGCGGGTGAGGCCGGGCCGCGTCGATGAGGCGGGTGCCGAGCGCGTGGATGTGCTGAACGAGTTCGGGCGGTTCGTGCACCTGGAATGGGACGCCGAGTTGCGCGATCCACATGGCCAGTTCGTCAAGGGAGTTCGATCCGGCGTTGAGGACGCATGTGCCGTCGTCGGCCGGTTCGACCACCGCCATTGTCGGCGGCATCCGGGCGGCGATGACGTCGGCCGGGGCGTGCACCGTGAACCGGCCGCGGTAGCGGTAGGGGCCGACGGAGATCCGCTCGGAGATGTAGCGGACGAGGTCGGCACTGGGCGGCTCGCGGGGCGTGAAGCGTGGCCCGTTCGGGGTGAGCAGGCGCAGTCGGTCGACGCGGAACGTGCGCCAGTCGTCTCGGCCGGCGTCCCACGCCACCAGGTACCAGCGGCGGCCCGAGTTCACCAGCCGGTACGGCTCGGCGGTGCGGCGGTCCTCGGTGCCGTTGTGGGAGCGGTAGTCGAACCGCAGGCTTTCCCGGTGGCGGACAGCCGCGGCGATCGCGGTGAGCACGGCCGGGTCCACGGCTGTGGCCGGGCCCGCCAGCGGGACCGTGACCGACCGCAGGTCGCCGACGCGGTGCCGGAGCCGGGACGGGAGGACCTGCTCGAGTTTGGCGAGGGCGCGAACCGAGGTCTCCTGGATGCCCGTCACGCCGGAGACGGCGGCGGTGCCGAGCCCGATGGCGACCGCGACCGCCTCGTCGTCGTCGAGCAGCAGCGGCGGGAGTCCGGCGCCGGCGCCGAGCCGGTAGCCGGGTGTGCCCGCGGTGGCGTGCACGACGTAGCCGAGTTCGCGTAGCCGGTCGATGTCGCGGCGGATCGTGCGGTGCGAGACCCCGAGCCGTTCGGCCAGCTCGGCGCCCGGCCACTCCCTGGGGGTCTGCAGCAGCGACAGCAGCCGCAGCAGCCGTGCCGATGTCTCCAGCATGCCGTCAATCCTAGGACTAAAGCTGTCCTAACCGGCATCTACCGTGACAGACATGAACGACGAACTGCGAATTAGCCTGCAAATTACCCCGTTCCGGATCGATATCCCGCAGGCGCAGCTGGACGACCTGCATGGCCGGCTGGCGGCGGCCCGCTGGCCGGACGAACTGCCCGGTGTGGGCTGGTCCTACGGGGTCCCCGTCGGCTACGCGAAGAAACTGGCCGAGTATTGGCGCACCACTTTCGACTGGCGTGCCGCCGAGGCGCGGCTGAACGCCTTTGCGCAGTTCACGACCCGCATCGAGGGGCAGAACATCCACTTCCTGCACGTCCGCTCGCCCGAACCCGACGCGCTGCCGCTGATCATCACGCACGGCTGGCCGGGCTCGGTCGCCGAGTTCCTGAAGGTCATCGGCCCGCTCACCGACCCGGCGGCGCACGGCGGCGACCCGGCCGACGCCTTCCACGTCGTCGCCCCGTCGATCCCCGGGTTCGGCTTCTCCGGACCCACCACCGAGACCGGCTGGGACCTGCAGCGGGTCGCGCGGGCGTGGGCGGAGCTGATGGACCGGCTCGGCTACCGGCGATACGGCGCGCAGGGCGGCGACAGCGGCGCGGTCATCTCGCCGATGCTCGGTCGTGCCGCGCCCCAGAACGTCGTCGGCGTGCACGTCAACGGCGCGCTCGGGTTCCCGACCGGTGACCCGGCCGAGTTCGAGGGGCTCACCCATGCGGAACTCGCCCGCCTCGGCCAGTACCAGGACCAGGACCGGGCCGGTTACGCGATCATCCAGGCGACCCGGCCGCAGACCCTCGCGTTCGGGCTGCACGACTCGCCGGCGGCGCAACTGGCGTGGATCGTGGAGAAGTTCAAGGAATGGACCGACCCGGCCCGCGAACTGCCCGAGGACGCGGTGGACCTCGATCAGATGCTCACCGACGTGAGCATCTACTGGTTCACCCGGACCGCCGCCTCGGCCGCCCGTCTCTACAAGGAAGGGCAGAAAGGCTGGGGAGCGGTGGCCGAGTACTCCGCGCTGCCGCACGGCGTCGCCGTCTTCCCCGGCGACGCCGGGGTCCGGCGGATCGCCGAGCGTGAACACAACGTCGTGCACTGGTCGGAGTTCGACCGCGGCGGCCACTTCGCCGCGATGGAGGCACCCGACCTGCTCGTCGAGGATGTCAGGGCCTTCTTCCGCCCCCTCCGATGAGCTCCTGCCCCCCGGCGGCCACCGCCGCCGGGGTCCCACGTCAGATCGGCGTCAGAAGGCCGAGCCCACCGTCGCCCGGGTGGTGGCGGGACGTCAGACGCTCTCCTGCGGCAGTTCGACGGCGATCGTGAGCCCGCCCTCCTCGCGCGGTTCGGCGGTCACGGTGCCGTCGTGGGCCTCGGCGACGACCCGGACGATGGACAGCCCGAGGCCGCTGCCGCGGTCCGAGCGCAGCCGGTCGCCGTGCAGCCGCCGGAACGGCTCGAAGATCGTCTCGATCTCGTACCGCGGCACGGGCAGCCCGGTGTTGGACACGACCAGCTCGACCCGGTCGGTCCGCCGCCGGGTGGACACCCACACCTCGCCGCCCGCGTGGTTGTGCCGGATCGCGTTCTCCACCAGGTTCTGGACCAGCCGCTCGACCAGAACCGCCTCACCGGCGGTGGGCGCGGGGTCGAGCAGCCGGTGGATGGTCACCCCCTGCTCCTTCGCCTCCTCGGCGGCCAGGTCGAGCACGTGCTCGGCCACGTCGGCCAGGTCGAACGGACGCCGGTCGAGCACGGCGCGCTCGCCCTCGGCCAGGGCGAGCAGGCCGTTGATCAGCCGCTCGTGCCGGGTGTTGACCACCAGCAGGGACTCGCCGAGCCGCTTGACGTCCTCGCTCGCGTCGGACCGCCGGACCGCCACGTCCACCAGGGTGCGGTTGATGGTGAGCGGGGTGCGCAGCTCGTGGGAGGCGTTGGCGATGAACCGCCGCTGACCGTCGAACGAGCGGGACACCCGGGCGAGGACGACGTCGACGGTGTCGGCCAGCTCCTTGATCTCGTCGTCCGGCCCCTTGTGGGCGATGCGTTCGGCGAGGTCGTGGCTCTGGGCGACGAGCAGCGCGCGTGCCGTGACCGACCGGACGGGGCGCAGCGTCCATCCGGCGGCCCGCCAGCCGGCCGCGGCCGCCAGCCCGCCGCCGGCGAGGACCGCGACGCCGCCCCAGACCAGCACGTTCTTGATCGCGTCGGCCTGGTAGACGCGCCTGACCTGCGCGACCCGCTGGCCGGCGATGTAGTACTGCTCGGTGGGGGGCCAGTAGGTGTTGCCCGCGACGCGGATCCACTGCGGCTGCCTGAGTCCGTTACGGGGCTCCAGGGTCTGCCGTACGACGAAGGCGAGCACCGCGACCAGGACGGCGCCGACGAGCATGAAGACTCCGCCGCACGCGAGGGCGAACCGGAGCCGGACACCGCTCTTCATGGGATTCGTCATGGGATCCGGTACCCCACTCCGGTGACGGTCTCGATGACCGGCGGGTCGCCGATCTTGCGGCGCAGCTTCATCATCGTCGTGCGCACCGTGTTGGTGAACGGGTCGATGTGCTCGTCCCACACCTTCTCCAGCAGCGTCTCGGCGGAGACCACCGCCCCGCGGGCGCGCAGCAGCTCGGCCAGCAGGCCGAACTCCTTGCGCGCCAGCGGCACGTAGCGCCCGTCCCGGAACACCTGCCGGTGCGCCCAGTCCAGGCGGATGCCCGCCCGCTCCAGGATCGGCGGATCGGCCGCCCGGACCCGGCGGCCCAGCGCGTGGACCCGGGCCACCAACTCCTCGAACGCGAACGGCTTGGGCAGGTAGTCGTCGGCTCCGAGGGAGAGGCCCGCCACCCGGGAGCGCACGTCACCCGACGCGGTGAGCATGAGGATGCGCACGGCCGCGGCGTCTGCCACCACGGCCCGGCACACCTCGTCGCCGTGCACGCCCGGCAGGTCCCGATCCAGGATCAGCACGTCGTAGTCGTGGATCCGCACCCGTTCCAGCGCCGCCTCCCCGTCGTAGGCGACGTCCACGGCGAGCGCCTCCCCGCGCAACCCCTCCGCGATCGAGTCGGCGAGCATCCGCTCGTCCTCGGCGACCAGTACTCGCAACGTGCCCCCTATGCCATGCCATGCCGTCGAACTGCTCGTCGAACTGCCAGCGAATCGCGCCACCATGTCATCAACGCCATAACGCGGACGTAACCGGATCAGGTGACGGCGAGTTTATCGATCATCCACTTCAGTTCTCCTCCGATGCCGGGAACCGCCCGGCCCTGGACCGGGGGACCGTCCATGCTCACCTCACCGGATGGCGTCCAGCTCGAACCCGTCACGGCGGGTCGCGGCGCGCGTCACCGCACGCGCCGGGCGCTCAGCTCGGGACACGGCCTCTTCGCCGTCGTGATCAGCCTGGCGGCGGCGCTGCGTGCCGTCGTCATGCTCGGCTACAACACCGCCCAGCTCTACTGGTACGACTCGTTCACGTACCTGGACACGGCCGTCCACCTGAAGCCCGGCGGCGCGTTCCATCCCGCCGGCTACGCGTTCTTCCTGCGGCTGCTCCGGCCGTTCCACAGTGTCGAGCTGGTGGTCGGCGTGCAGCACGTCATGGGGCTCGGCATGGGCCTGATGATCTATCTCCTGCTGCGCCGCCGTTCGCTGCCCGCGTGGGGCGCGACGCTGGCCGCGCTGCCCGTGCTGTTCGACCCGTCGTTCCTGCGGCTCGAACACGCGGTGCTCTCCGACACCCAGGTCACGTTCCTCGTCATCGCCGCGCTGACGGTCCTCATGTGGCGGGCGAAGCCCTCGGTGCGGTCCGCCGCCGTGGCCGGGGTGCTGCTGGCGGTGGCCGGGCTCACCCGGACGGCCGCGGCGCCGCTGCTCGCCCTGTTCGTGCTCTACCTGGTCCTGCGGCGGGTCGGCTGGCGGCACGTGGTCGCGCTGGCCGTCGCCGGGACGCTGCCGCTCGCCGCCTACGCGGGCTGGTATCAGCAGCACCACGGGCGCTTCGCGCTCAGCGGCTCGGACGGCGTGGCGCTGTGGGCGCGCACCATGACGTTCGCCGACTGCTCGAAGATCAAGCCACCGGCCGACGAGGCGCGGCTCTGCCCGAACGGCACCGTCGTCGACGCCGCCGGGGAGTACGTGTGGGCCGCGGACGCCTCGCTCAACCGGCTGCCGGGCGACCGCTTCTCCCACAACGACCTGGCCAGGTCGTTCGCGCTGCGCGCCATCGCCGCCCAGCCGCTCGACTACCTGCGCGAGGTCGTCTCCGACGCGTCGCTCGCCTTCGCGTGGACGCCCGTGAGCCACCCGAAGCGGGTCGTCCCGGCTCTGTCGCTTCCGGTCGGCTCGTGGCCGCTGCCCTCGTTCCCGCTCATCCACCAGGTTCGGGTGGAGTACGACCCCGCCATCCGCGGGATGGCGTCCGTCGCGCCCTACGACGCGTTCTTCACGGCGTACCGCTATCCGAACGTCCTGCACGGCCCGCTGTTCGGCGTGGTCCTGCTGCTCGGCGGGCTCGGCGCGATCGGGCGGCGGCGTCCGGCGCTGCTGCCGTGGGCCGCGGCGATGTTCCTGTTCGTCGGGCCGATCGCCGCGCTCGACTTCGACCACCGCTACATGCTGCCCGCGGTCCCGATCGCGTGCATCGCCGCGGCCCTGGGCGCGGCGAGCCTGTGGCGCGCCCGCCCGGGCCGCCGCGCGAAGGTGCGGCCCGGCCGTCAGGCGCCGTAGACGGGCTCGGACCTGGCGGCCTCCTTCAGCAGGCCGCCGATCTCCGGGCCCAGCTCGGCGGCGTCCCAGCGGGCGCCCCTGTCGGTGGACGGGCCGTGGCGGAAGCCCTCCATCACGCAGATGCGGCCGCCCTCGACCTCGAAGACGCGGCCGGTGACGTCCTTCGACTCGGCGGAGCCGAGCCAGGCCACGAGCGGTGAGACGTTCTCCGGCGCCATCGCGTCGAAGGCGCCCTCCTCCGGCGCGGCCATCGTGGCCGCGAAGACCTGTTCGGTCATCCGCGTACGGGCCGCCGGGGCGATGGCGTTGACGGTCACGCCGTACCGGCCGAGCTCGGCGGACGCGACCAGGGTGAGGCCCACGATGCCCGCCTTGGCGGCCGAGTAGTTGCCCTGGCCCACGCTGCCGAGCAGGCCCGCGCCGGACGAGGTGTTGATCACCCGGGCGTCGGGCCGCCGGCCCGCCTTGGACTCCGCCCGCCAGTGCAGCCCGGCGTGCTTCAGTGGCAGGAAGTGGCCCTTGAGGTGGACGCGCATCACGGCGTCCCACTCCTCTTCGGACAGGTTCACCAGCATGCGGTCGCGCAGGAAGCCCGCGTTGTTGACCAGCACGTCGAGCCGGCCGAAGGTCTCCAGCGCCGTGGCCACCAGCCGCTGCGCCCCGGCGTCGGTGGCGATGTCGGAGCCCTCGGCGACGGCCTCACCGCCGAGCGCGCGGATCTCCTCGACCACCCGCTGGGCGGGCGCGTCAGAGCCGCCCTCGCCGGAGAGGCTCACGCCGAGGTCGTTGACGACGACCTTGGCGCCCTGCCGGGCGAACTCCAGGGCGTGTGCGCGGCCGAGGCCACGCCCGGCGCCGGTCACGATGACGACGCGGTCCTTGCAGATCATTCTCAGCTCTCCTTGCCGGCGGCGGCGGTCGGGTAAGGCGGACCGTGTCCAGGCACGGTACCTTCTGCTACCGTCATTTCTAACAAATGTTTGGTGGAAAGGTAGCGTATGGGAATCTCCACCAGGAACCACGGCAACGGCATCACCGAGGTGGTCGTCGACGCGCCGCCGGTCAACGCGCTGACCGTGCGCGGCTGGTTCGACCTGGCCGACGCCGTACGGCAGGCAGGGCGTGAGCCGGAGACCCGCGTCGTCGTGCTCCGCGCCGAGGGGCGCGGCTTCAACGCCGGGGTGGACATCAAGGAGATGCAGGCGACCTCCGGGTTCGAGGCGCTGGTGGGCGCCAACCGGGGCTGCTACGCCGCGTTCTCGGCGGTGTACGAGTGCGAGGTGCCGGTGATCGCGGCCGTGCACGGCTTCTGCCTCGGCGGCGGCATCGGCCTCGTGGGCAACGCCGACGTCGTGGTGGCCTCCGATGACGCCTATTTCGGGCTGCCCGAGGTCGACCGCGGCGCGCTGGGCGCGGCCACGCACCTGGCCCGCCTGGTCCCGCAGCATCTGATGCGCGCGATGGTGTACACCTGCCGCAACGTCACGGCCGCCGAGTTGCACGCGTTCGGATCGGTGCTCGAGGTGGTGCCGCGCGACCGGCTCAGGGACGCCGCCTTCGAGGTCGCGGCCCAGATCGCCGACAAGGACCCCTACGTGATCCGCCGGGCCAAGGAGTCGCTGAACGGCATCGACCCGGTCGACGTCCACCGCAGCTACCGCTTCGAGCAGGGCTTCACGTTCGAGCTGAACCTCATGGGCGCGGGCGACCGGCACCGCGACAGCTTCGTCTCCGAGGGGGCCTAGATGACCACCAAGATCATGACGATCGAGGAGATCGTCGGGTCGCTGGAGAGCGGCATGACGATCGGCATCGGCGGCTGGGGCTCCCGGCGCAAGCCGATGGCCCTGGTCCGCGCGATCTACCGCTCGTCGCTCGACGACCTGACGATCGTGTCGTACGGCGGAGCCGACGTCGGCCTGCTGTGTGCCGCGGGCAAGGTCCGCAAGGTGATCGCCCCGTTCGTGACGCTCGACTCCGTCCCCCTGGAGCCCCACTTCAGGGCGGCCAGGCAGAACGGCACGATCGAGTTCGCCGAGTACGACGAGGGCATGTTCATGTTCGGCCTGCTCGCCGCCGCGCACCGGCTGCCGTTCCTGCCCACCAGGGCGGGTCTCGGCTCGGACGTCACACGGGTCAACCCGGACCTGCGCACGGTCCGCTCGCCGTACGACGACCAGGAGGAGCTCCTCGCGGTGCCCGCGCTGGCGCTCGACGTGGCCCTGGTGCACATGGACCGGGCCGACACGCGGGGCAACGGCCAGTACCTCGGCCCCGACCCGTACATGGACGACCTGTTCGCCAAGGCGGCGGGCCGCTGCTACGTGAGCTGCGAGCGCCTGGTGGACCCCGGCAAGCTGGACGGCCCGCCGCAGACGCTGCTCGTCAGCCGCATGCACACGGCGGGAGTGGTGGAGACGCCGAACGGCGGCCACTTCACCGACTGCGGGCCCGACCGCACCCGGGATGAGGCGTTCCAGCGGCACTACGCGAGCTCGGCCGCCGACCCCGAGGCGTGGACGGCGTTCGCCGACCGATTCCTGAGCGGCGACGAGACGGCCTACCAGGAGGCGGTCCAGCGGTGGCACGAGGAGCAGGAGGGGAAGGCACGATGAGCGCGACCCGTGCGGAGATCTGCGTGGTGGCCTGCGCCGAGGCGTGGCGCGGCGACGGCGAGATCCTGGCCGCGGCGATGGGCACCTGCTCGATCCTGGGCGCCCGGCTGGCCCGGCTCACCTTCGAGCCGGGGCTGCTGACCACCGACGGCGGGGCGATGCTCACCGCGGAGCCGGTGCCGTTCGGCGCGCCCGCCGGCCCGGTCGAGGGCTGGATGCCGTTCCGCGACCACCTCTGGCTGGTGCAGAACGGGCGGCGGCACGTCATGATGGGCGCCTCCCAGATCGACAGGTACGGCAACAGCAACATCTCGGCCGTCGGCGCGTGGGAGCGGCCCACGTCCCAGCTGCTCGGGGTGCGCGGCGCCCCCGGCAACACGATCTGCAACCCGACGAGCTACTGGATCCCCAGGCACTCGACCCGGGTGTTCGTGCCGAAGGTGGACATGGTCAGCGGCGTCGGATACGACCGCGCGGCCGAGCTGGGCCCGGCGGCGTCCCGCTTCCACGGCCTGGGCCGCGTGGTGACCGACCTCGGCGTGTTCGACTTCGGCACGGCCGACGGTGCGATGCGCCTGCTCTCGATTCACCCCGGGGTCACGGTCGAGCAGGTCGCCGCCGCCACCGGGTTCGACCTCGTGATCGACGGCGACGTGCCGGAGACGCGGCAGCCCACGGACGAGGAGCTGCGGCTGATCCGCGAGGTGCTCGACCCGAGGAGCCTGCGGGACCGGGAGGTCCGGGCGTGATCGAGCAGGTCCTGGACACGCCGCTGACCCGGCTCACCGGGGTGCGCCACCCCGTCGTGCAGACCGGCATGGGCTGGGTGGCGGGTCCGCGGCTGGTCTCGGCGGTGGCGAACGCGGGCGGCCTCGGCATCCTCGCCTCGGCCACCATGACGCTCGACCAGCTCGCCACCGCCATCGAGGAGGTCCGCTCGCGTACGGACGCGCCCTTCGGCGTGAACCTGCGCGCCGACGCCTCGGACGCCGGCGACCGCATCGACCTGTTGATCAGGAACCGGGTGAAGGTCGCCTCGTTCGCGCTGGCACCCCGCCAGGAGCTGATCGCCAAGCTCAAGGACGCCGGTATCGTGGTGATCCCGTCGGTCGGCGCGCGGCGGCACGCGGAGAAGGTCGCCGCGTGGGGCGCCGACGCCGTCCTGGTCCAGGGCGGTGAGGGCGGAGGCCACACCGGAGCGGTCGCCACCACGCTGCTGCTGCCCCAGGTCGTGGACGCGGTCGACATCCCGGTGATCGCCGCCGGAGGCTTCTTCGACGGGCGCGGCCTGGCCGCCGCGCTCGCGTACGGCGCGGCCGGCGTGGCCATGGGCACCCGCTTCCTGCTCACCAAGGACAGTTCGGTCCCGGACGCGGTCAAGCAGACCTACCTCGGCACGTCGGAGACCGTGGTCACCCGCCAGGTGGACGGCATGCCGCACCGGGTGCTCCGCACGCCCCTGGTCAACGGCCTGGAGCAGTCGGGCCGGGTGTCCGGCCTGATCCGCGCGGTGCGCAACGCCGCGAAGTTCCGCCGCGTCTCGGGCATGTCCTGGCCCGGCATGATCCGCGACGGGCTGGCCATGAGGCACGGCAAGGAACTCACCTGGTCCCAGGTCCTGATGGCCGCCAACACGCCCATGCTGCTCAAGGCGGCCATGGTCGACGGCCGCCCGGACCTCGGCGTGATGGCCTCCGGCCAGGTCGTGGCGCTCATCGACGACCTGCCCTCCTGCGAGGAGCTGATCGACGGGATCGTCACCCAGGCCGCCGGGGTGCTGCGCGGCCTCGGCGCCAACCTGGCGGGCTGACCCGGCGGGACGGGCCGCCCCGCATCGCCGGGGCACGCGAAGGCCGGTTCGCCCCATCCTCCCTGGGCGTACCGGCCTTCGTCGCGAGCGGCGCGGCCGCGCCGCTCCGCGCGACGGTCTCAGGCCGGTCGGCGCGTCTTCTTGAAATACGTCCAGCTGGTCTCGTTCGGGGAGCTGAACTCCTCAGGGGCGTGGGCGTACTCGGGGTGGTGCTTCTCCACGTAGGCCCGCACGCCGGACGGCAGGTCGTCGTAGTTGTCCAGCTTGGTGCCGCGGCAGTGGAAGACCAGCCCGCCGGGGCGCTGCGCCATCTCCATCCACGGGAGCCAGGCCGACAGGCGCATCCACGACACGTCGCACCGCGCGCTGGCGGCGCCCCGGTCGAGCACCTCCGCGCGCGGCGCGTAGAACTGGAAGAGCTCCACCGCGCGGTAGACGTCGTCGGCGGAGTTCTTCGGCCACTCCGCGACCGGCAGTGCCGACGGGGCGCTGATCGGGATGTCCAGGTTGAACACCACGGTCTCGCCCAGATCGGTGTACGGCGCGTGCCACGGCCCGTACGGCGACCGCACCCGGAACCGCTGGTTGACCGGGTCGTTCCAGACGTGCAGGACCTCGACGTCCTCGCCGGTGAACGGGTTGTGCCAGCTCTCGATGATCTCGCGGGTCACCGGGTCGAGATAGAAGGCCGCCTCCCGCGTGAGCAGGTCGTAGCCGCCGTCCACCGCCACGGCGCGGGCCACGTTGAAGCCGACGAAACCGAAGAGCCTGCGGGTGTCGGTGCCGGGCACCTGGCTGTAGACGTCGCCGGTCCACCAGATCGTGTACTCGCCGCCGTCGGTGCCGGCCCGGGTGCGCACCAGCGCCTCCAGGTTGCGGGCCGGGTCGTCGAGTTCCGCGATACGGGGCGCTTCGGTCGTCATGGGGTTCTCCTTCACAGCGGTGACGGATGATCGCGAGATGTTGACGCTGATGACTCCGGCGAACTATGTTCCGGAACAGCATTCCGCCAAGCGGAATTCGAGTCAAGGGTGGTGTCTGTTCCGGCGCCGCCACAGCGTCGCGGTGAAAGGACCGACCTTGCGGAGCAGCCACGATGTGGTGGTCGTCGGAGCCGGCCTCGCGGGATTGCACGCGGCGCTCACGCTGCAGGACGCCGGCCTGGACGTCCTCGTCCTGGAGGCCGGCGACCGGGTGGGCGGCCGGGTCAGGTCGCTGGACGGGCCCACCGGCGTGGAGGAGGCCGGAGCGGTCAACATCGGCGACGGGTACGCCCGGCTGCTCGCGCACGTCCGCGCCGCCGGCCTCGAACAGGAGCCGGTCACCGTGTCCATGCGGGAGCACGTCATCGTCGCGGGCGGGCACACCGGCACCCCGGCGACCTGGGCGGAGAGCGAGGGCAACCCGCTCACCGGAGCCGAGCGGGCGCTCCCGCCCGCCCTGATCGTCGCGGGCGCCCTCGCCCGCGGGAACCCGCTGACCGGCGCCCGCGACTGGATGTCGCCCGGCGCGGCCACGTGGGACGTCCCGCTGACGGACCACCTCCGCTCGACGGGCGTCTCGGACGCCGCGATCGCGCTGGCCGACCGCGCGGGCACCTTCGAGACCCTGGAGAGCACGTCGGCGCTGGCCGCGCTCCGGGCCGCGCAGCGGGCGACGCGGCACGCGCCGCAGACGTCGAACATCGTCGGCGGGAACACGCGCCTGCCCGAGTCGATGGCCGCCCGCCTGCGCACCCCGGTACGGCTCGGAAGCGCCGTCACCGCGGTGCGCGAGAGCGGGAACCTGATGGTGGTCGAGCTCGGCGACGGCGAGCGGATCGCCGCGGGGCACGTCGTCCTCGCCGTCCCGTTCACGAGCCTGCGCTCGATCGCCGTGGAGCCCGCGCTGCCCGAGCCGGTGGCGCGCCTGGTCGCCGAGCTGCCCTATCCGGCACTGACGAAGTACCACCTCGTGGCCGACCGTCCCTTCTGGGAGGAGGACGGCCTGCCGCCCGTGATGTGGACGACGAACCGGATCCAGCGGCTGCTGCCCTGGCGGCTGGCCGACGACGGACCGAGCGCGCTGGCCGTCTGGGTCACCGGCCGCGACGCACGCGTGCTCGACGCGCTCGGCGAGCGCGAGCAGCGGCGGATCGTCCTCGACGAACTCGCACGCGTACGCCCCGCGACCGCGGGGGCGGTCGAGATCACGCGGATCGTCTCGTGGGGACGTGACCCGTGGGCCGGAGGCGCGTGGGCCATGCCGCTGCCCGGCCAGATGGCCGCGCTCGCGGCCGTCGTCGAGACCGACACCGGGCGGCTCCAACTCGCCGGCGAGCACCTGAGCGTCGAGGACAGCGGCATGGAGGGCGCCCTGGAGTCCGGCGAGCGCGCCGCCGCCCGCGTCCTCGCCCGGCACGGACTGGCCTGATCTCCGGCCGCGGCGGAAGAGCCGGACCGCGCCGAGCGTGCGGAGGGGAACCGGACGTCATGGCGAGGGTGGCCTGCCGTGGAGCTCGTGCGGGGTGGTTAGCCCGTCGCCTGAACCGGGGGTATTCCCCATGGTCGTCGCCGCGGCGTGTGCCGTAGCCTCGTTCAAGCCGTTGATCTTCAGGGGCCGGAACCGGCGGCTTCCACAGAATTGGGGGACATCCATGCGCAAGCAGCTCCGCTTCCTCGGAGCCGTCGTGACAGCCGGGATCTGCGTGAGCGCGCTCGGCGCGTGCGACCTGAGGGCCAAGTCGACCCTTCAGGACGACGCCGTGGTGTCGGAGAAGATCACATCCGTACGGCTGGACAACGACTCCGGCGGCATCACGTTGCGCGGGGGGAAGAACGCCACCGAGGTGTCCGTCCGCCGCCTGATGGAGTACAGAGGTGACCCGCGGGAGGGGACGACCTACCGCGTCGAGAAAGGCGTCCTGATCCTCGGGGGGTGCGGGCGGCACTGCTCGGTGAACTACACGGTCGACCTGCCCGCGGGACTGCCGGTGAGCGGTGAAACCTCCTCGGGAGCGGTCGCCCTGACCGATGTGGGCGAGGTGGACGTGACCACCACCTCCGGCGCCATCGAGCTGGACGGGGTCACCGGCGCGGTCGTCGCGCGGACCAGCAACGGCCGGATCACCGGACGCGGGCTGAACGGTGGGCGCGTCCAGGCGCGAACCTCCAACGGCGCGATCGACCTCACCCTGGTCACTCCACAGGACGTCCGAGCGGAGACGTCCAACGGCGGCATCACCCTCACCGTCCCGGCCGGGCGGTACAAGGTGTCCGCGCGGACCCAGAACGGCGGCAAGGACATCGGCGTTTCCGACGACCCCGCCGGCGAGCACCAGCTTGACCTGACCACGAGCAACGGAGCCATCACCGTCAAGCCCGCCTGATCGGGACCCGAACGCGCGCGAGCCGGTCGTTCGCCCGGCTCGCGCCCGCGTACGGGGACGTCGGTGAAGGTCCGTCAGGTCATCGCGTAGCCGAGCAGCGACTCGTAGGTCAGCCCCTCGCAGTTCGCCTGAGATGTGACCAGGTGGTCCCCGTTCACCGTGTTCCGGCACCGGTAGAGCGGCACAGAGCCGCTGACCTGCGTGGTGTACGCGTGACCGACCGGCCCCATGGGGAACTGCCCCTCGCAGCCGCCGTCACGGGTGAGCATGGTGTGGTTGCCGACCTTGCACTCGTACAGCGCCACGGTGCCGGACGCGGGCCGGCGCAGCAGCCGCCACGACTGCTCCAGGGTGACCCCGGGCGGCAGCAGCCGGGAGGAGGCCACATGGCCGCGGCTGGTGCTGAAGCCGCGCCGGAGCCGGGTGTACGGCAACTCCTCGAAGCCGCAGGACAGCTGAGCGGGCGACAGGTCGGAGCGGTTGGCCAGGGCCCAGGTGGACCAGGCGGGCTTGGCCGTGCCGTCCGTACGGCGCAGGCCGACGCCGAGCCCGGCGGCCGTCTCGTCGGGGTGGTCGCTCATCCGGTGCCAGATGTAGCTTTCGATGCCGGGTGTCCCGAGCACGTTGCGGAACGTGTCGCACAGCTTGGCGGCCTGGGCCGACTCGCTGGACGGTGACAGGGAGTTGACGCCGCTCTCGGTGAGCTGGACTTCCCAGGCCGAAGGGGTGCCGGGGAACTGCTGCCGCAGCCAGCCAACCAGGACGCCGATGTTGCCGTAGGTCACCCTCGGGAAGTCGTCGGCGGAGAAGTCCGGGCTCAGCAGGTTGGGCGGATAGGGGTGGTAGGCCACCCGCCAGGCACGGGACCCGGCCCGCGCGGCCAGCCCCTTCAGCACGGTCATGCCCGACAGCATCGCCTCGCTCGCCGCGGGCCGGTCGTAGGTGGTGCCGAAGTAGTGGTCGAGGGAGATGAGCACCTTGGCGGTGGACTGCCTGGCGATGATCGCGTCGTAGGCGGCGTTGTAGTCGGCGGCGATCGTGTTCAGCCAGGCGGTGGTGTCGCACGCGGTGCCCTGGCCGCAGCCGATGTCGAACCAGGTGTTGCTGTTGACCTCGTTCATGATGATGAAGTCGGCGATACGGCCGTTGCCGTGTTGCCCGTCGTAGCGCTGGGCGAGCATCCCGGCGAAGCGGGCGTAGTCGGCCGGGTCGTTGGGCACGCAGAACTTCTCGAATCCAGCGGCCGCCGGGGTGCAGGTCCGGCCCTGCCGGGCCCAGGCCGGTGTGCCGTACACGACCGCGCTGACGACGAGTCCTCGGTCTGTCCAGGCCTTGATGGCGGAGTCGACGTTCGTGGCGACGGTGAAGCAGTGCCCGTCGAACTCCTGCTGGCCCGTCGCGCACGGCGGAGCCTTGACGCTCGGCTCCCACTCCGCCCAGATGAGGTTCATGGCGACGCCGCCGGTGTTGTTGCCGGAGATCTCGTCCTTGTTCGACCAGAAGTCCGGTTGCAGTCCCTTGATGCGGTAGTCGGAGCGGGTGGGGTAGGGGAGCGCGTCCGCGGCCTGCGCGGTCGACGGGGCCACGCCGAACTGGGCGGCGAGGACGAGGACGAGAGCGATGAGGATGCGGTGGACTGCCCGCGCCATGCGGGACCTCCTGTAGCTGATGAGCCCCCGAGGTATTAAAACGTCTCAAGGATGGCTCGGAGGGAGGTTCGAGGCAAGAGCAGGTCCTGATATTTCGCGCATGTCAGGTAATCATGCAGTTCAGGGAAGTATGCGAGTAGTCGGGCGCCGGATGGTACGGGCGGCCATGGCGGGCGAGGTTCACGCCAGCGCGGGAAGACCTGGCCTCATGGGGTGCCTACGTTGAAACGTATCACGACAAACCCGGGAGATCGGGTATGTGGGAGGGGCTACGAAGGGGG
The DNA here is from genome assembly GCA_001570385.1 of Microtetraspora glauca. GTDB lineage: Bacteria > Actinomycetota > Actinomycetes > Streptosporangiales > Streptosporangiaceae > Microtetraspora > Microtetraspora glauca. The sequence goes on from BBYL01000032.1 coordinate 80,115, forward strand.
TCCAGGGCTCAGGCGATGGTCGTCCAGGTGTTCCACCCCAGGTATTGCGTCCGGATGTTCGCCCGCCCGGCTCCCGGGCCAGGTTCGTGGTCGTCCGTGTGGTCGTCCGGGTGGTCGGGTCAATGGTCGCGTGAGCGGGGGAGCGCGGAGGTGGAGGCCCGCACCACCAGCTCGGGCTGGAAGACGATCTCCTGGTGCCAGTGGTTGGCGTCCCCCCGGGAGTCGGTGAGCAGCAGCTCGGCGGCGGCCTGCCCCAGCTGGTGCTTCGGCTGACGCACCGAGGTGAGCGACGGCGACAGCAGTGCGGCGAACTCCACGTCGTCGTAGCCCATCACGGCCATCTCGTCAGGAACGGCGATGCCGCGCCGCTCCAGACCCCTGAGCGCACCCAGCGCGACCATGTCGTTGACGCAGAAGAGCGCGGTCGGCCGTGTTCTGGCGAGAAGCTCGTCGAGCCCGGTCTCTCCCCCCTGGGCGGTGAGCGCGGGGAGCGACACCTCGGTGACCACGTCCTCGGGGTCGAGCCCGGCGTCGCGGATCGCCCGGAACAGCCCCTGCCGCCGGTCGCTGCACTGCCTCACGATGGAGGGCCCGTTGAGGAAGCCGATGCGCCGGTGGCCGAGCGAGAGCAGGTGCCTCCCGGCGAGCTCGCCCCCGCGTACGTTGTCGACCGCCGCGGTGCAGAGCTGCGATCCGGCGCCGAGCCGGTCGAGCAGCACGATCCCGATGCCGCGACGGTGCAGCTCGACGAGGTGGCCGACATCGTCGCCGGCCGGGGTGATGAGGATGCCCGCCACCCGGTGCTGCTCCAGGGTCTGCAGGTGGTGGGCCTCCTTCTCGAGCGAGTCGCCGGAGCTGCACACCACGAGCAGGAGCTGCTCCTGGGACAGCCGGGCCTCGATGCCGGGGAGCACCTCGGTGAAGAACGGGTTGCCGATGTCGCGCACCACGATGCCCACCGAGCGGCTCGTGCCCGCCCGCAGTTGCCGGGCCGGCGCGCTGGGCACGAAGCCGAGCGTCTTGATGGCCTCCCGAACCCGGAGCAAAGTGGGCTCCGCGACGAGCTCCGGCCGGTTGAGCACGTTGGAGACGGTGCCGATGGACACGCCCGCGTGGGCCGCCACGTCGACCATGCTGAGCCGGCGGCGACCGGCCGCCCCGCTCTGAGCGGCCTCGGGAGTGCGGCGCGGGTTCGTGCGGGGGCGGGGGCGTGACGCCGAGATCTCGCCCGGCTTGTCGGTGTCGGACACCGGCGGACAGCCCTTCTGCTCGCCTGCGATGAAAGGCCAGTCTACTGGTTGAAATGTTTCAGCGACCACTTCATGGCCACATCGTGCCCACTTCACCCCTCGGATGGCGGTCACATCACGCTGACGTCGGCCGGGCGCCGTCGCCGAGGGTTGACGCCACGTCGTCGCGATGTCTACGGTTCCCGGGGTTGAAATGTTTCAATATTTTGTTTCCCCTGGTGCAGGGCATGAAGGAGAGCGAACACATGGAACAGGGCTCCGCGGCCACCCTCATCGTCACCGATCCCCGGGTGGAGGGGCGGACCGAGCCGCTCGGCCTCGGCGAGTCCGCGCCGAGGTTCTCCTGGTTGCTCGCCGCCCCGGCGGGGGACCGTGGCCGCGTCCAGAGTGCCTACCGGATCCTCGTCGGCCGGGAGAGCGACCCCCTCGACGAGGACGCCGACGTGGTGTGGGACAGCGGCGTGGTCCCGTCGTCCGCGACATACGACATTCCGTACGAGGGGACGGACCTGCGCCCGCGCACGCGCTACCACTGGCGGGTGCGGGTCACCGGTGGGCCCACCGGGACCGGGGGATCCGGGGAATCCGGGGGATCCGAGGCATGGTCCGCGTGGAGTCCCGCGCACTGGTTCGAGACCGGGATCGGCGACGCGACCGGGTGGACCGCGGACTGGGTGGGTACGCCCCGCGTTCCCGGCTCCCAGCGGCTTCCGTCCCTGGAGAACGTGCCGTACATCTGGGTCGCCGGCCCGCTCGGGCCGTCGGAGTCCGAGACCGGAGCGTTCCGCGCCCGGTTCACCGTGCCCGGCGGGGCGCGTCCCCTCTCTGCGTGGCTCGTGATCGGCGGCGCGACCGCCCGCGAGGTCCACCTCAACGGCCTCCCGGTCGCCGGGGAGATCAGGGACGGCGCCTTCGTCGCCGACGCGGGCGACCTGGTGGCCTCCGGTGAGAACGTGCTCGCGCTGTCCGCCGAGGCGCGGGACGGGACGCCGGGCGGCCTGTGCGCGCGGCTGGAGATCGTGGTGGAGGGCCGTCCCGCGCTGCCCCAGCTCGTCCCCGTCGCCGGAGACGCCGCCGTGACCGTGACCTCGAACGGCCGCTGGCGGGCAGTCGAGCGGCCGGAGAGCGGCTTCGAACGTCCCGAGTTCGACGACTCCGGCTGGTCGCTCGCCGAGGAGGCGGGCCTGCACGGCGATCCGCCGTGGGGGCGCGAGCCGGTCGCCGACCGGCCGAGCCCCTATCTGCGGCGCGAGTTCGACGTGCCGCGTCCCGTTCGTCGCGCGCGCCTGTACGCCACCGCACTCGGCGTCTACGAGCTGCATCTCAACGGGCGGAGGGTGGGCGCCGACCACCTCGCCCCCGGCTGGACCGACTACCACCACCGCGTCACGTACCAGACCTACGACGTCACTGCGCTGGTCTCCGAAGGCCGCAACGCGCTCGGCGCGGCGCTCGCGGACGGCTGGTACGCCGGGAACATCAGCTGGTTCGGCTCCTTCCAGTACGGCAGGCGGCTCGCGCTGCGCGCGGAGCTGGAGATCCTGCACGACGACGGCACGACGACCCGGTTGCGCACCGACCCCGACTGGAGGGCGGGCGGCGGCGCGATCAGGTACGCCGATCTCCAGAACGGTGAACGGCAGGACCTGGCCGCCGAGCCGCCGGGCTGGACGATGCCCGGGTTCGACGATTCCGGCTGGCTCCCCGCCGTACCCGTGAGCCCTCCGTCGGGGCGGCTGGCCGCCGCCGTCGCCCCGCCGATCCGGGTGCACGAGGAGCTCGCGCCGAAGGCGGTGTGGGAGGCACGGCCGGGCGTCTGGATCGCCGACTTCGGGCAGAACCTGGTCGGCTGGGTCTGCCTGACCGCACGCGCCGACCGGACGCGCCCGGTGGTGCTGCGCCACGCCGAGGTCCTCGACCACGACGGAACGCTCCACCTGGCCAACCTGCGTTCGGCCCGCGCCACGGACGAGTTCCTCCCGCGAGGCGGCGCGGACGCCGAGACCTTCGAGCCCCGGTTCACCTTCCACGGTTTCCGGTTCGTCGAGGTGACCGGGGTGCGGGAACCGCTCACCGCGGACGCGATCCGGGCCCGTGTGGCGTACGCCGCCATGGAACCGGCGGGGGAGTTCACCTGCTCCGACGAGCGCCTCGACCGGCTGCAGCGGAACATCGTGTGGGGCCAGCGAGGGAACTTCCTCTCCATCCCGACGGACTGCCCCCAGCGTGACGAACGGCTGGGCTGGACCGGTGACATCTGGGCGTTCGCGCCCACGGCACTGTTCAACTACGACGCCCGGTCGTTCCTGGAGAGCTGGCTCGCCGACGTGGTGGACGCGCAGGCCGAGGACGGCGCCGTCACGCACGTCGCGCCCGACGTGCTCTCGGGCCGCGGCCTGTCACCCAACCCCAAGGAGGCCGGCTCGCCTGGCTGGGGAGACGCCATCGTGATGGTGCCCTGGGCGTTGCACCGCCTCCGCGGGGACACGGGCGCCGTCGCCAGGTACTACGAACCGATGCGCCGCTGGCTCGGCTACCTGCACAAACGCTCGACCGCCGGGATCTTCCCCGATGAGGGCTTCGGCGACTGGCTGAGCATCGGGGCCGAGACCCCCAAGGGGCTCGTCGGCACCGCGATCTTCGCGCTGTCGGCGCGGCAGCTCGCCGGGCTCGCCGCGGCCCTCGGGCGCGACGACGACGAGCGGGCCTACCTCGACCTGTACGCCCAGGTACGACGGGCCTTCCGCGCCGCCTTCGTCACGGGTCCCGGCGTGGTCGCGAGCGGCACGCAGACCGCCTATGTGCTGGCGATCACCGCCGGCCTGCTCGAGGACGCTGAGCTGCCCAGGGCGGCGGCGCGGCTGGTCCGCGACATCGAGGCACGGGGCGGGCATCTGTCCACGGGTTTCCTCGGCACGCCGTTCCTGCTCGACACGCTGACCGGCACCGGGCACATCGAGACGGCCTACCGGCTGCTGCTGCGGGACAGCTTCCCCTCGTGGCTCTATCCGGTCGTGCACGGTGACGCCACGACCATGTGGGAGCGCTGGGACAGCTGGAGTCACCATCGCGGCCTGCAGGACCCGGGGATGAACTCCTTCAACCACTATGCCTACGGAGCGGTGGGGGACTGGATGTACCGGACGATCGGCGGGCTCGCTCCCGCGACTCCCGGTTACCGGGACATCGTGGTACGGCCGCGCCCCGGCGGGGACATCACCTGGGCCACGACGGCCCACCGCACCCGGCACGGCCGGGTGGAGGTCGCATGGCGGCGGGAGGACGGCGGCTTCGCCCTGGACGTGACCGTCCCGCCCAACACGCGTGCCGAGGTGTGGGTGCCCGCCACGGAGCCGGCGCGGGTGACCGAGGGTGGGCGCCCGGCCTCCGAGGCGGCGGGGGTCCGCTTCGACCGCCACGCCGACGGTTGTGCCGTCTATCGGGTGGGCTCGGGGTCCTACGCCTTCCGCGTCTGATAGGGAGGCGGGGTGGCGGGGTGGAGCCCGGGTGAAGTCCGCCGCTCCGCCTCGCTGTCCTGGGCGTTCGCCGGGCCCCGGGTAGTTGAACGTTTCACCATGCGGAACCCGGATGAGGCGGCGACGCCGCGCACCCTCCCATGGTGAACAAACCGTTATCCCTGGCTATTGACACGTGCGAAGGGGATGACGAGACTCGAAACACTCCTGAAACGTTCAAATGCCTCCTGGGTAACCGATCGGCGGGCCGGAGGTCATTCCATGTTCGTCGTGAGGTTCCACATGATTAGCGGAGAGGCCGTTCCATCGTGATCAGCCGTAAGGCATCGCCCGGACGCCGGCGCGTCCCGTGGGGTGTCTACCTCGTCCTGTTGCCCACTTTCGTGGTGCTCGCGGTGTTCGCGTACTACCCGGCCCTGAGCGGGATGCTGCACTCCTTCTATGAGTGGCGGCCGGGGTTCAGCTCACCGTTCGTCGGCCTGGAGAACTTCGTCACCATGCTCGGCGACGACGTGTGGTGGGAGTCGTTCCGCAACGTCGGGATCATCTTCATCTGGGCGACCACCCTCATGTGGGCGTTCCCGCTGCTCGCCGCCGAACTGGTCATGTCGCTGTCGAGCGAGCGGCTGCGGTTCGTCTTCCGTACGCTGCTCATCCTTCCGCTCGCCTTCCCCGCCGTGGTCAACGTGCTGCTGTGGCAGTTCATGTACGACCCGAGGGACGGCGTCATCAACAGCTTCCTGCGCGCGGTGGGCCTCGACGGGCTCGCGCACAACTGGATCGGCGACCCGGACACCGCGCTCGCCGCGCTGATGACCGTCGGCTTCCCGTGGGTGGCGAGCCTGCCGTTCCTGGTCTTCCTGTCCGCCCTGCAGAACGTCCCCGCCGAGATCTACCAGGCGGCGGCGGTCGACGGCGCGGGTCGGCTGCGGCGGTTCTGGAGCATCGACCTGCCGATGATGCTGCGGGACGTCAAGCTGCTGCTGGTGCTCGCGGTGATCGCGGTGCTCCAGTACGGCCTGCAGGCGCACATCATGACCAAGGGCGGCCCTGACAACGCCACCCAGGTCCCGGTGCTGCGCATGCTCGACGCCGCGTTCCTGGACACGAGTTGGGGGTACGCGGCGGCTCTCGGCACCGTCCTCTTCGTGCTCACACTCGGGGTGAGCGTGGGCGCGCTGCTGATCGGCAAGAGAGGAGGCAAGGGTGCCACTGCGTGAGGAATCCCCGAACGCGTCCCCGTCCCCGAACGCGTCCCCGGACATGGACCCGTCCCCGTCCCCGTCCCCGTTCACGGACACTGGTGTGGGCGTGGGCGCACGGACGGCGTCCCGACCGGCCGCGCGGAACCGGGTGAGCCGCACGCGCCGGACCGACCTGGTCGTCGGCGGACTGCTCTCGCTCCTCGCCTTCGCCGGGCTGTTCCCCTACCTGTTCATGTTCGTCGCGTCCTTCAAGGACAACGAGCAGTTCTACGCGAGCTACTGGACACCCGCCTGGCCGGTCCACCTCGGCAACTACGCCGTCGCCTGGGAGAAGGTCAGCCCCTACCTGTTCACGTCGTTCGTGGTGGCCGGGCTCGCGACCGCCGGCGCGCTGGTGCTCGCCACGGCGGCGGCCCACGTGTTCGCCCGCTTCCGTTTCCCCGGCAGGAACGTCCTGTTCGGCCTCGTCGCGGCGCTGCTCATGGTGCCCTCCATCACGAGCCTGATCCCGCTGTTCATCCTGATGCGGGATCTGGAGATCCTCGACACGCGGCTCGTGCTGATCATCCCGCACATCACCGGCAACACCGTGTTCGGGATCGTGGTCATGCGCACCTACATGGCGCAGCTCCCCGAGGAGATCTTCGAGGCGGCCCGGGTCGACGGGGCCGGCGGGATCCGCGTGTTCGTCTCGCTCATGCTGCCGCTCGCCCGCCCGGTCATCGGCACGGTGGCGCTGGTGACCGTGCTGGGCGTGTGGAACGACTACTTCTGGCCGCTTCTCACCGTGCAGACGGACGAGTTCCGCACGATTCCCGCGGGCCTCGCGTTCTTCGCCAACCAGAACGCCCAGCAATGGGGGCCGCTGTTCGCGGGGTACGCGCTGGCGAGCCTCCCGCTGCTGCTGCTGTTCACCTTCCTGTCCAAGTGGTTCCTGGCCGGGATCCAGGGCGGGATCGTCTCCGGGAAATGACCCGCTCCCGTGACCCGCTCCACGTGACCTGACCCCTGTGATCGGCTTCCTCTGACCCGCCCTCGGTTCGATCTCTGCCCGGCATCGGCCGAGCATGCGATTGAAACGTATCAATCAGCATCACCCCCCAGAAAGGATCAGGTTCCATCATGACTTCACGTACGCCCCGCCGTACGCGCACGCCCTCCGTCGCGCTGCTGGCCGCACTGCCGGCGCTGGCGGTCGCGACCGGCGGCTGCGGGCTGCTCGGCACCGACAAGAAGGCCGACACCGGCGAGGCCGGTCAGGGCAAGGTGACCATCACGCTGGCCGGTCCGAACCAGTGGAACACCAGCGGCAGCAGCTTCGGTCCGGCCTGGGAGGCGCTCGTCGACGCGTTCGAGAAGCGCGAGCCGGGCATCGAGGTGCGCACCCAGGTGCTCCCGCTCGACGGCTTCACCCAGACGATCACGTCCCAGCTCGCCGCGGGCACCGCGCCCGAACTGGTCTTCAACCAGCCGCCGCACAAGGCCCACGAGGTGCACGCGCTCGACGAGGAGCTGCAGAAGCCCAACCCGTACGTGCCGGGCAACCAGCGCTGGATCGACGTCTTCAGGAAGGAGTACTTCGGCCCCGACGTGTCCAAGGCGCTCAGCAAGGAGAGCGGGAAGCTGGAGTACATCCCGTTCAACCTGGTGGCGATCGGCCTGTTCTACAACAAGGACGCCTTTACCAAGGCGGGCATCCAGCAGGCGCCCGCGACCTGGGAGGACTTCCGGGCCGCCTGCGCGAAGCTCAAGGCCGCCGGGTACGACCCCGTCGCGCTGGACAAGGGCGCGCTCGCCGCCGGCTGGACCTGGGAGTCCATCACCACGCAGCTCACCGACAAGTACTACGACCAGTGGAACTACTTCGACGTCACCGGCAAGCCCGGCAAGGCGCCGAGCGTGACGGAGAAGTCCCTCTCCAAGGCGATCAAGGAGGGCATGCTCACCGCCGCCAAGACGCCGGAGGTGGCCGAGTCGCTCAAGCTCTACAAGGAGTTCTTCGACAACGGCACGCCGAACTGGAGCGGCGTGGCCGACGGCGGCGCCACCGTCGGCTACCGCGACTTCGTCACGGGCAAGGCGGCCATGTCGTGGGGCACCGACTTCGCCGTCGAGGCGCTCAAGACGGACGCGAAGTTCGCGATCGGCACCATGCCGTTCCCGACGATCACCAAGGCCACCACTCCGGTGTCCACGGACGCCCCGGCACGCTACGGGGCCTCGGTCGGCGGCACCAGCTACATGGTCCCGTCCACGGTCAAGGGGGAGAAGTACGCCGCCACGATCAAGTTCCTGCAGTTCATGAGCTCGCCCGCGATCAAGCCCTGGCTGGACGCCACCGGCGGGCTGCCCGCGATCGAGGGCGTGGAGCCGTCGTCCGAGACCGCCGGCCTGCTCGAAGGCGAGTGGGGCAAGATCTACCGGGTCCACGGGTTGCCCGGAGGACCGGAGGGCTCCCCCTTCCGCGAGGTGTTCGACGGCTTCCTGCTCGGCAAGCGCTCCCTGCAGGAGGAGCTGCCCGACCTGCAGAAGTGGTGGGACCGCGGCGTCGAGGCCGGGATCAAGAAGAACAACTGGGGTGACGAGGACTGGGCCAGGTAACCAGGCGATCACTTCCTGTCGCCAACCCCCCGAGCAGGAGATGGAATGTCGCACACACACTCGTCCTCACCACGGGTCCGCACGCGCTCCGCGCGCCTGCGCGGCGGGCTCCTCGCGCTCACCCTGGCCCTTTCGGGACTGACGGTGAGCACTCCCGCCCACGCGCGGACCGCCCTCGGCGTCACCGGCGTCGCCGTCGGACAGGACACGGTCGTGGTGACCGGCGCGTCGAACGGCGGCCGGGTGACGCTGTACGCGCTCGACGCCTGGCAGGACCCCGAGAGCCGCGCCGGGGAGCAGCCGGTCGCCACCGTCGACGCGGCCGCCGACGGCACGTTCACCGCCGAGGTGCCCCGCCTGGACGGAGACGAGGACCGGCTGCACGACAAGTTCCTCGCTGTCGCCGACGGGGGTGAGGTGCTCGGCGGCGTGCGCTACGCCACCGACCTGCGCTTCCCCGCGGCGAACCAGGCCCCCTACCCGCAGGTGCCGGGCAAGAAGGGCCTGCAGGTGCAGATGACCGACGACGCCGAGGAACTCGGCACCGCCCACGCGGCCATCAACCTGGCCCTCGACACGGTGATGCTGGCCGGGCCGGGAGACCCCGGCAAGACGATCGAGTTCGTCTCGCAGGGCAAGCGCTACTACTTCGACAAGAGCGCGGTCACAGGCGTGGACGCGCAGGTCAAGCCGTTGTCGGACAACGGGATCCTGGTCAACATGATCGTCCTGGTCTACGACAGCAAGAAGGCCGGCTCGGCGGCGTCCACGCTGATCCATCCCGACGCGGAGATCGGCAAGGGCACGGTGTACGCCTTCAACGTGAAGAACGCCCAAGGCGAGGAGTACTTCACCGCCGCGATGGACTTCTTCGCCCAGCGCTACACCCGCACCGACGCGAAGTACGGCAGGGCCTGGGGCTGGATCGTCGGCAACGAGATCGACGCCCAGCAGTACTGGTACAACATGGGGCGCCAGGAGCGGGGCGTCTTCCTGGAGCAGTACGCCCGTGCCCTGCGGCTGACCTGGCAGGCCGTGCGCAAGGCGGACGCCAACGGACGGGTCTACACGTCGCTGACCCACTTCTGGACCGGCGCCGTCGGCGACGACCCGACGTACACCTACAAGGGCAGGGACGTGGTGGAGGGCCTCAACGCCATCACCAAGGCCCAGGGCGATTTCGACTGGTACATCGCCTACCATCCGTACCCGGAGAACCTGTTCGATCCGGCGTTCTGGAACGACAAGACCGCGACCGACGGCTTCGACACGCTGCGCATCACGTTCAAGAACATCGAGGTGCTGCCGCGCTATCTGGCCCAGGAGCGTCTGCTCTTCGACGGGCGGCCGCGCCGGGTGATCCTGTCCGAGCAGGGGCTGAACTCCCAGGACTACACCGACGACGCGCTCAAGCTTCAGGCCGCGGCCTACGCGTACGCGTATTACAAGATCGCGTTCTCCGAGGGTATCGACTCGTTCATCCTGCACCGGCACGTCGACCACAAGCAGGAGGGCGGTCTGCGCCTCGGTCTGTGGACCTGGGACGAGGAGCACACGTCCCCGTCCAACCCCGGCGACCGCAAGCCGCTGTACGACGTCTTCAGGTACATCGACACCGAGCGCTCGCTCGAGGTGACCGAGTTCGCCAAGAAGATCATCGGCATCGCGGACTGGAAGGATGCCATCCCGGGCTTCGATCCGGCGAAGCTCGCGACACGGAAGGTCCCGTCCACCGTCGGTGTCCAGTTGGACGCGAAGCCCGCGCTGGAACGCGTGATCTCCGACTTCGAGCAGGACACCGGCGGCTGGCGCCCCTCCGACAACGCCGCGGCCGTCGAGCGGGTGGCGGTCGACGGCGGACACGCGCTGCGCGTGAGCTTCGATCGCGACCTCCCGTCCTGGTCGATGTACGCCAAGCCGTACAAGGGCGCGGACCTGCTGCTCGACAAGGCGCTGGACGCCTCGCGCACGCCGCAGCTGTCGGTGTCGGTGCGCGTGCCGGAGACCGCCGACGACGGTTTCACGCCCGGGAACGTGTTCTCGGCCAAGGTCCGCGTCTACGGTCCCGACGGACAGGTCGCGGAGGGCGTGGGCTCGATCGACCCGGCCCGCGGCTGGAACCGGCTCACCCTCGACCTGTCCCGATGGGCGGGCCGTGGCGCGATCTCCCGCGTCAAGGTGTGGGTGCGCGGCTCGGTCGGCTCCGACTGGGCGGGCTCCTACGAGATCGACCGGCTGAGTCTGGCCCCGGTGGCTGTGCCCTCGGCGGGGCACCGCAATGTCGAGATCACGGCCTCGGCCGCGGAGCGCGGGGTGATCGGGTCCGCGGTGACGTTCACCGTGACCGACCACGACGTGCTGCCTCTCGTCGGCTCGATCAGGCTGGGCGGTTGTGACAGCGTGACCGTCGATCCCGCGGTGCTCCGCGTGACCGGCGCGCGGACCGGCGAGAGCCGTACGACGACCACGAAACTCACCGCGTACTCGCCGGTGGACGGGAACCATCCGGTGGTCTGCGCGACCTACGCCGGGGAGACGCACCGGGTGACGGTGCGGCTGCCGGCGGCGGCGGCCTACGTGCCGCCCAACCCGGACGCGTTCGCCAACCGGGAGTTCTCGGACACCTTCGACACCGACAGTTCGGCGCGCTACCAGACGCACCGGGTGCTGCCGGAGGACAAGGAGACGCCGCAGTTGACTGTCGGCGGTGGCACGCTGTCGGCGGAGCATCCCACCGCGAGCTGGTTCGGCCTGGTCGCCGGGGACGTCTCGCCGCGCAACCCGGCGTTCAGCACCGCGATCACGATCAGGAAGTTCCAGGGGAACTCCACGGACATGGACACGGTGTACGCCGGGCTGGTGAAGGACGGGACGACCGACGTGGCGGCCTTCTACGTCAACACCGCCAAGTTCGCCGGCTTCGAGGTGCGCGGCCCGCAGGTGCCGGGCGGCCTCGCGGTCTTCGGCGTCAAGCAGGGCGTGACGATCCCGGACGGCGGCCGGTTCGCCCTGTCGCTGGTCGGCGACCGGGCCGCCATGTACGCCGACTCCGGTGACGGCTGGAAGCTGCTCACCGCCGCCACGCTCGAGCATCTCCCGCAGCTGACCGACCCGGACGTGCGGGCGGGGTACCGCTACGGGTTCGGCCTTCGCGGCGACGCGGGGACCGCCCCGCTGGTGCTCGACGCGGTGGAGGGGCGCAGCATCTCCTGACAAGTCTCCACACCGATCCTCCCGGGCCAGGGGCCGAGGGGACGCCGGAGCCGGGACGCCGGAGCCTGGGGCGCCGGCGTCCCCGTCGGTCAGGGGGCCCCGGCCTCCGCCGCGGCCGCGATCGGGATCATGGAGTTCACGCAGACGGTCACCGGACCGTGGGGCCGATCACTCGACGGGGGTCAGCGGGGCGGGATAGCCGGGGACCTCCTTGGACAGGCGCCACGGCTCGCGCGCGTCGATCGCGGGAAGACCGGCCAGCTCGGGGACGTACCTGCGGATGTAGGCGGCGCCGGGGTCGAACCGCCTCGCCTGCCGCACCGGGTTGAGCACGCGGCCGGGGCGGGTGGAGTTGCCGGTGCCGGCCATCCACTGCCAGTTGCCGGAGTTGTTCGCCACGTCTCCGTCGAGCAGCAGGTCGAAGAAGTGCGCGGCCCCCGCCCGCCAGTCCACGCCCAGGTGGTTGACGAGGTAGTCGGCCACGATCATGCGTGCCCGGTTGTGCATCCACCCCTCGGCGAGGAGCTGGCGCATGCCCGCGTCCACGATCGGGACGCCCGTCATGCCCTCCTTCCACGCGCTCACCGCGTGCGCGTCGTCTCGCCACCGCCGGGAGCCCGGCCGGTAGTCGTCGCGGTTGATCCGCGGGAACGCCCAGGCCACCTGGTGGAAGAAGTCGCGCCAGCAAAGCTGCCGGACGAACGCGTGCTCCTCGTCCGCCCCCGCCTCCGCGTGATCGGCGAGCTCCAGCGGTGAGACGCATCCGAAGCGCAGGTACGGGCTCAACCGCGAGGTGCGGTCGCCCGCCAGGTCGTCGTGCCCGTCCGCGTAGCCGTCCAGCCCCCGCGTCATCCACCGGTTCATGCGGGCGCGGGCGGCCGACTCGCCGCCTTCCAGGGCCGGGTGCGACGAATGGTCGGGCAGGTCGCCCGCCACCAGGCCGGACGGCACCGGGACGCGGGCCGGCGGCGGGAGCACCGCGCGGCGCCGACTGCGGGACCACGCCCGCCAATAGGGCGTGAAGACCCGGTAGTGGTCTCCGCCTCCCGACGGCGTCAGCGCGCCGGGAGGGACGACAGTCAGGCCGGGGAACAGGCGGACGTCGACCCGTTCTCCGGCGAGCCGCCGCTCCCGGCTCCGCCCGAGCTCGCTGACGTCGGCGCTCGCGTATATCGCGTCGGCCTCCACCTCACGCGCCAGCCGCATGGTCTCGGCCACCACGTCGCCCCGCCGTACGAGCAGGTCGCCGTGCCGGGACCGGAGCGACTCGCGCAGATCGGCCAGGCAGTCGAGCAGGAAGCCGGTCCGGTGGCCGGCGGGCACCTCGGGATCCAGCACGAACAGCGGCACCACGCGGCCGCCGCGCTCGCAGGCGGCGGACAGGGCCGGGTGGTCGTGCACGCGCAGGTCCCTGGTGAACAGCACAATCGCGGTGTCCATCGACGAAGCATTCGGCGCCGGCGCCCCGGCGGTTGCATCCGCGGCGGGGATCGTACGCGAATCGACTGGCATGGGGGTGCTCCCGCGGATGGCACGCTGGAGCGGCAGACGGCGCGTGACGGCATGGGCAGGCACGGCATGGCACGGTACGGAGCGATGGACGAGGAAACGCCGAGGACACCGGAGACCGGCGGCACACCGGTCATCGAGGACGAGCACGGGGGTGAGCACGGCTACGGCATCGGCGCCGTCGCCCGCATGATCGGCGTGCCGATCCCCACGCTGCGCACCTGGAACCTGCGGTACGGCATCGGCGCGAGCGGCCGGAGCCCCGGCGGCCACCGGAGGTACAGCGCCGCCGACCTGCGACGCCTGCGGGAGATGCACCGCCTGATCCGCGCCGGCTACGTGCCCGCCGACGCGGCGAGCTCGGCGCTGGCGCCACGCCCGGCTCCCCGGCCCGAGCCCATGGAGCCGTCCCCCGCCGTCGTGGGCCGGCGAGGTTCCGGACCGGCTCTCGCGGGGGCGCGCGCGCCGGAAGGCGAGGGTGTTCCCACCGCCGCCCGCCTGGTGGGCGCGGCGGCGGCGCTGGACGCCGTCGCCGTGGCGGACGGCATCGGCGCCGCCCTGGCCCGGCACGGCGTCGAGTGGACGTGGGGGCGGCTGGTCCTGCCCGCCTTCGCCGCGATCTGCCGCGGTCAGGCGGAGACCGGGCGGGGCGTCGAGGTCGAGCACCTGTTCTCCGACCGGCTCATGGCGGCGCTGAACGCGCTGTCCGCGCGGCCGGCCAGGCCGGTGCATCCGCGTCCGGTCCTGCTCGCCTGCGCGGAGGACGAGCAGCACAGCCTGCCGATCCACGCGCTGGCCGCGGCGCTGTCGTCCGAGCGTGGGGTGGAGACGCGGATGCTCGGCGCCAGGACGCCGTCCTCCGCGCTCGCCGGGGCCGTACGCCGTCTGCATCCGGTGGCCGTCGTCGTCTGGTCGCAGATGCGCGAGACCGGCGACCCCGCTCCGTTGGCCGCGCTGCCGAGACAACGCCCGTCCGGCCGGATCATCGTCGGCGGCACCGGCTGGTGGGACGGGCTGCCCCCTCACGTGATCCGGGTCAGCACCTTCCACGAGGCCGTCTCCCAGGTCATGGCCGCACTGGTTTGACCCGTTCTTGGTGGCCTCATGCTCGTGATGAGGTTGACGGGTCTCAGCACGCCTGCCTATGAATAGATTTTGAGTAGTTTTCTGTACGGCCGGGGGAGCACGGCGGCAGCGCCGGGGGCACCGCAGCGGACACGTCCGAAAACGGGGGCTCGTCGACATGGACGACACACGCGGCGACACGAGCGAGACGATGGAGACGCTTCTCGCGCGCGGGGAGCCGGGAGCGCTCTGCGAGTGCTTCCGGACGTACGCGCCGATGGTCCGTTCCTACCTGCGGCGGCTGGTTCCGGCGCAGGACGTGGACGACGTGGCGCAGGTCGTCTTCGCCGAGGTGTGGCGGTCCCGGCACCGGTTCGACCCGGCCAGGAGCCTGTCCGCCTGGCTGCTGGGCATCGCGCACAAGCGGGCCGTCGACCATCTGCGCGCCCGCGCGCCGCGTACCGTGCCGATCGAGGCAGTCGCGGAGCCGACGGACGGCCGCGCGGCCGGGGACGACCTCGCCGACCGCGACCTGGTCCGCCGGGCCCTCGCCGAGCTGCCGGTGGCCCAGCGGCAGGCCATCGCGCTGGCGTACTACGGCGATCTGACCCAGCGGGAGATCGCCGAGCGCCTCCGGGTCCCCCTCGGCACGATCAAGGCCCGTACGACCCGGGGCCTGCACCGGCTTTCCGCACTTCTGGAATCGGCGGCGACATGAACATGAGCACGCACGCGAGCGTCGGAGCGACCACCGACTCGGGCGTCGAACACGTCCGGCCGCGGGTGGCGGTGTCGAGCTGCCTTCTCGGTGAGCCCGTACGGTTCAACGGGGGGCACTGTCGTGACCGCCTCCTCACCGGACCTCTGTCGGAGTTCGTGGACTGGGTGCCGTTCTGTCCTGAAATGGAGATCGGCCTCGGAACGCCCCGCGAGACGCTCAGGCTCGAACGCTCTCCCGACGGCCCGCGCCTGGTCACCCGGAAGACCCGCAGGGATCTCACCGAACCGATGACGTCCCTGGGGACCGCGAGGGCGGCGACCCTGGAGGTGGACGGCTACGTCTTCAAGGCGAAGAGCCCGAGCTGCGGGATCCACGGCATCCCCGTCTACGCGGGAGACGCGGCCGCCGACCGGCGGAACCGGGGCGTGTTCGCCGCCCGGATCGTCGATGCGCACCCGCTCCTGCCCGTGGAGGACGAGGGGCGGCTGAACGACGACGTGCTGCGCGAGGCGTTCATCGAGCGGATCTTCGCGCACGCCCGGCTGCGCGCGTTCCTCACCGGTGAAACAGGCAAAGCAGGCGGGATGCGTCCCGGCGCCCTGGTGGCCTTCCACTCCCGCCACAAGTTGCAGATCCTCGCGCACGACCCCGTGGGCTACCGCCGGATGGGCGGTCTGGTGGCCGAGGCGGGCGTCCGCGCCGGTGACCGGCTCGCCGCCGACTACGCCGACGAGTTCCGCGCGGCGCTCGCCGTACGCGCGACCATCGGGCGTAACGTCAACGTGCTGCAGCACTGCCTCGGCATGGTGAGCGATCACCTCGACCCGGTCCGGCGGGCCGACCTCGACGAGGTCATCCACGACTACCAGGCCCACCTGGTGGCGTTGAGCGTGCCGCTCGCCCTGCTCCGGCACCATGCCAGGGGGGCTGGCGCCGCGTACCTGCGCGACCAGACGTATCTCTCGCCCTACCCCCACGAGCTGGGCCTGCGCAACCATGTCCCGGCCTGAGCGGGCGACCCGCTGCCTGGTGACGGGCGCCACCGGCTACGTCGGCGGGCGGCTGGTCCCCGAACTGCTCGGCGCCGGGTACGGCGTGCGATGCATGGTCAGGACACCGCGCCGGCTGCGCGACCAGACCTGGCACGGCAGAGTGGAGATCGCGAAGGCGGACGCCGCGGATCACGGGCAGACCGTACGAGCCTTGGAGGGAACGGACGTCGCCTACTACCTCATCCACACGATGGGGTCCTCCCGTGCGTTCGCCGCGCGGGACCGTGAGGCGGCGAGGGTGTTCGCGTCCGCGGCCGAGGAGGCGGGCGTGCGGCGCGTCGTCTACCTGGGCGGCCTCACGCCGCCGAGCAGGCCGTCGCCGCACATGCGCTCCAGAGCCGAGGTGGAACGGATCCTCCTCGGTTCCGGCGTCCGCACGGCGGTCCTCCGGGCCGCGGTGATCATCGGCTCCGGGTCGGTGTCGTTCGAGATGCTGCGCTACCTCACCGAGCGGCTGCCGGTCATGGTCACGCCGAGCTGGGTGCGCACCCTGACGCAGCCGATCGCGATCCGCGACGTGTTGCGCTACCTGGTCGGATGCGCCGCGCTGCCGGACGACGTACACCGGGGCTTCGACATCGGCGGCCCCGACGTCCTCACGTACGCGGACATGATGCGGGGCTACGCGGCCGTGGCGGGCCTGCCGCGCCGGCTGATCATGCCCGTGCCGGTCCTCACGCCGCGGTTGTCGAGTTACTGGGTGGGGCTGGTCACGCCGGTCCCGGCGGGCATCGCGCGACCGCTGGTCGAGTCGCTCCGGGGCGAGGCGATCTGCCGGGAACATGACATCGCGCGGTATGTGCCGGACCCGCCTGAGGGCCTGATCGGGTTCACGCAGGCGGTGGACCTGGCGCTCCGCCGGATCAAGGAGGCCGACGTCGTCACCCGCTGGTCCTCCGCGTCGATGCCCGGCGCGCCGAGCGATCCGCTGCCCACCGACCCCGACTGGGCGGGCGGCAGCCTGTACGTGGACGAGCGGCATCGGACGGTCGACGCCCCGCCGGAACGCCTGTGGCGGGTGATCGAGGGCATCGGCGGCGACAACGGGTGGTACTCCCTGCCCGTCGCGTGGCGGCTCCGCGGCTTTCTCGACCGCCTGATGGGCGGTGTCGGGTTGCGCAGGGGGAGGCGCGACCCGCACCGGCTCCGGATCGGCGACGCCCTCGACTTCTGGCGGGTGGAGGAGGTCGTGCCGGGCTCCCTGCTGCGGCTGCGCGCCGAGATGCGGCTGCCCGGCCTGGCCTGGCTGGAGCTGACCTGCCAGGAGGACAAGGGACGCACCGTGTACGGCCAGCGGGCGATCTTCCATCCCCACGGCCTGCTCGGCCACCTGTACTGGCGGACCATCACCCCGCTGCACGGGCTGATCTTCGGGCGCATGCCGGGGAACATCGCCAGAGCCGCCGCCCGCCGGCCGGGCCGTACGGGCGGAGGGGCGCGGCCGTGAACCCGCCGTAGCGGCAGGTTCTAGCGTTACCCGTGTGATCGGGAATGACGCCGCCGGACGCCGGTGGAGCATCGGTGAGCTGGCACGGGCCAGCGGGGTGACCGTGCGCGTTGCGTCACAGCTGTGCGAGCTGGAGGAGCAGGCCGAATGGATCGACCGGCTCAAGCACCGGATCCGCGGACTGCTGGACCAGCTGGACCGCGCGTTGATGCCCGATTCGGATAAATTTATGATGATTCTGGAGATGATCTCGATGTTCGATAGCTCTTGGCGGCCAGGACCGAGTGGGCCAGGCTGGTCGACGAGCTCCTCGGCCATGTACGGGCCGGCCCGCCGACGAGATGGTCGCCCTCGTCGCCTACCTTGAACGGGTACGTGCTGCCTAGGCGTGATGGCAGACGGCCTCGTGATCCGTGGTCAGGACGTCGAACGTCACCTCGGGCGGCATGTAGAGGGAGTTGTACACCGGGCAGTGCCGTACGGCCGCCGTGAAGGAGTCCCGCAGTCCCTCCGGGAGGCCGGGAGCATGGATCTCCAGCATGACCCTGCTGAGGTGCGCCGGTTGCAGGCCGAGGTCGTAGCGCACGGTGACCGAGACGCCGGCGGGCAGCTGGCATCGGTGGAGGTAACGCTCGGCGCAGTGCGCGACGCACGCGGCGAGGCTGCCGACGAACAGTTCGGTCGGTGTGGGACCGGTGTCGCTTCCGCCGAAGTCTCTCGGCTGGTCGATCCGCACGGAGTGCCCGCGGATCTGGATGTCGAAGCGGTCACCGCCATGCCACGCGACACACAGGGTTTCGCTCCGGCTCTCGGCCATGGCTGGCTCCACGCTGCTGACTCGGTGCTGCTGAGACGGTGCTGCTGAGACGGTGCTGCTGTTTCCGTGACGCCTGCTCTTTGTCCGGCTGCCCGCAACGTCGCCTGCCAAAACACCATAAAGGGTGATATTTCCGCGTGAGGCTTTCTTGGCTCTATGTCTGATTTGTTGTGACTCTTTGGGGGAGGGGACTGACACACGCGGGTTGGCGCCATGCTCCCGAGCCACTCCGGAGGAGAGGTGGGCGTCCATGAGGGATCCGATCGTCGTCGGTGTCGACGGGTCGGCGGCCTCGCTTCACGCGGCCGAGTGGGCCGGGAACGAGGCCGTACTGCGCGGCACGCCGGTACGGGTCGTCCACGTCACACTCCAGTGGTCCTACCACGTCCCGCTGGCCCCGCAGCCGGGCCGCTGGGGCCCGGAGGAGTCGGAAGCCGCCGAGGAACTGCTGCAGCGGGCGGCCAACCGGGTCAGGGCCGGCCATCCGGACGTACAGGTCGCCACCGAGATCGTGAACGGCGGCCCGGGGGAGACGCTCGTCGCCGCATCGGAGGCGGCGGAGTTGCTGGTCGTGGGCAACCGGGGGCGTGGCGGGTTCACCGAGTTGCTGCTCGGCTCCGTGAGCCGGTACGTCGCCTCCCGGGCGTCGTGTCCCGTGGTCGTCGTACGGGAGCCGCACGCCCACCGGCGCGGCGAGATCGTCGTGGGCGTCACCGGACGGCCGGACCAGGACGCCGTCCTCGAGTTCGCGTTCCGCGAGGCCGAGCTGCGCGGCGCGGTCCTGCGCCTCCTCCACGCCTGGACCCATCCGACCAGCACGGGGCCCGGCGACATGCTGCCCGTCGTGTACGACGTGGAGGCGGTCGGGCAGGAGGAGGAGACCCTGCTCGGCGAGGCCGTCGCCGGGTGGCGCGAGACCCGGCCCGATGTCCGCCTCGTCTCGCAGGTCGTACGCGCGCATCCCGCGAAGGCCCTGATCGAGGCGTCTGCCGAGCACGATCTGACGATCGTCGGAGCCCAGGGAGAAGGTCGCTCGCTGCTCGGCCTCGGCTTCATCGCCCACGCCGTCGTGCATCACGCCCGGGGCCCGGTCGTCGTCGTACGCCGCTGACCCACGGGTCGGGGATGTGTCGGAAGTCACGGTCGGACGGGCCGGTCACCGGGGACCTTCGGCCCTGCTCGGAAGGGGCGCGCGTGTGATGCGCTGGCCTCATCCCGGAGGTGGTGCCATGAACGCTCGTGCGGCCGAAGAGATCAGCCATGCCGTCCATGCCGCGGTGGAGGCCGCTGTCTGGGCTCCTTCCATACACAACACCCAGCCGTGGGCGTTCGCGGTGTCCGGCGACGAGATCAGCCTGCGGGCCGATTCCGACCGGCGCCTCCGGGTGGGCGACCCCGAAGGCCGCCAGATGCTGATCAGTTGCGGCGCCGCCCTGTTCAACGTGCGCCTCGCCCTGCGCGCGCTGGGATACGAGTCGCGGGTGAAGGTCCTGCCCGAGCCCGACCGCCCCGCGCTGCTGGCGACGATCCGGCTGGAACCCGCGAACCGGCCGGACGACGACACGCTGTCGCTGCACGCCCAGATCGAGCGCCGCCGTACTCACCGGGCGGGGTTCACCACGCTGCCGGTGCCCGACCGCGTCATCGAGACGCTCGTACGGCAGGCCGCCGCCGAAGGCGCACGGCTGACCCCGATCCGGTCTGAGGCGGCGGTGCGGATCGTCGCGGCGCTCACCGGCGCGGCCCAGGACGTCCAGGCTCAGGACCGGGTGCTCAGCCTGGAACTGATCCGATGGGCCCGGCCGCCCGGCAGCGGCCGCCGCGACGGCGTCCCCGCGGACGCGTACCCGCGCTCGGCCACGCGCACCCAACCGCACTTCGCCCAGCGGGACTACGCCAGGGGCCACAACTGGGGCGGCGACACGGACCTCGCCGCCACCTCCCCCGGAGTAGTCGCGGTGCTCACCACTCCGGGCGACTCCCGGGAGGAATGGATAGGCGCGGGCCAGGCGCTGCAGAGCGTCCTCCTGCACGCGTGCGGGGAGAACGTGACCGCGGCCTTCCACACCCAGGCGCTGGAGATGCGCCACCTGCGCGAGTTCCTGCGTGAGGAGCTGTGCTCCGGGGAGTATCCGCAGATGATCATGAGGTTCGGGGTCACCCTCGACGTGGGCGGCACGACGCGGCGTCCGGTCTCCGAGGTGCTCGACGGCGCCTGACAGGAGCGCGACCGCGTGCGGGGCATGCCGGGCGCGGTGATCGCGGCGAGAGGGCCCGGAAGGAGATGGGTTCAGGAGGAGATGGGGCAGATGGCCGAACCGATCGTCGTGGGCACCGACGGCTCGCCCGCCGCTTCGGCCGCGATCGTGTGGGCGGCCGACGACGCGGTCAGGAAGGGGGCGCCCCTGCGGGTGGTCCACGCCATACACCGCCTGCCGTACGCGAGCCCGCCCTACCCGATCCCCGGCCTGGACGACGCCCTGACCCGGGCGGGGAGCCAGTTCCTCCGGGAGGCCGAGCAGATCGCGCGAGAGCGACACCCCGACATCGACGTGTCCTCCGGGATGGTCAACGGAGTACCGACGCGCGTCCTCGTCGGCGAGGCCGAGCGAGCGTCCGAACTGGTGGTCGGCAGCCGCGGCCGGGGAGGCTTCACCGGGATGCTGCTGGGTTCGGTGAGCGCGTACGTCGCCGGGCGGACGTCCGTCCCCGTCGTCGTCGTACGGCCGGGCCACACGGCGACCCGCGCCGAGGTGGTCGTCGGCATCGACGAATCGGAGGAGTGCGAGCCCGCGCTCGCCTACGCGTTCGAGCAGGCGCGGTCGCGTGACTGCCCCCTGCGCGCGGTGCACGGATGGCGGTTGCCTCCCGAGCTCTACACCGGGTGGTTCGTCTACGACCCGCACGAGATGCAGCAACTCCGCCACAACCTCGCCACGGGCCGGGTCGCCGCCTGGCGGGCGAGATATCCCAGTGTGCCGGCGGAGGTCGAGGTGATCTGCGATCACCCGGTCACGGCGCTGGTCGAGGCGTCCAAGAACTCGGCCCTGCTCGTCGTGGGAACGCACGGCAGGAGCGGGATCGGCGCGATGGTGCTCGGTTCGGTGAGCCGTGGCGCCCTGCACCACGCCCGGTGCCCCGTCGCGGTGGTGCCTTCCGAACCCGGTGGCCGAAGGTCCTCTCTCGCGTAGGCCCCCGCGCGTCCGGCGCCTCGGTTACCGCGTACGCGGGCCCGGCCGCACTCCGGCCGCACTAGCGAAGCCGTCGCCGGAACGCCGAGGGCGGGGGAGCGGTGGGCGCGAGCCGTATCCGGATGTCGACCGCCGCGACGCCGCGCGGGGTGACGATCAGCGGATTGATGTCGAGCTCGGCGACCTCGGGGAGATCGTCGAGCAGCCGGCCGATCCGGACGATCCGCTCCTCGAGCGCCCGGACGTCCGACTCGGGGCGGCCCCGATACCCGAACAGCAGCGGAGAGCAGCGCAGTTCCCTGAGCATCTCGGCGGCCTCACCGTGTGTCAGCGGCGGCACCCGGAACGCGTTGTCGGCCAGCAGTTCGGCGGTCACCCCGCCCATCCCCACCATGACCAGGGGACCGAAGGCCGCGTGCCGGACGCCGCCGACGATCATCTCCACGCCGCCGGTCACCATGCGCTGCACGAGCCCCCCGGTCATGCCGGGGCCGACCTGCTGCTCCATGTCCCGGTACGCCGCGGCCACATCCTCGGGAGTACGCAGTCCCAGGCGTACCCCTCCGACGTCGCTCTTGTGGACCAGGCCGGGCCCGGTGGCCTTCAGAACCGCGGGGAGCCCGGTCATCGCCGCCGCCTCCGCCGCGCTCTCCGGACCGTCCACGCCGATCGACTCGACCACGTCGACGCCGTAGCAGCCGAGCAACCGTGCCGCGGTCCGGTGGTCGAGCCAGCCTCCCTCCGGCGTACGGGCGAGTTCCCGGGCGACGATCTCCTCGGCCGTCGCGACGGCGCGTCGTTCCTTCTCCGACTCCGTCTCCGGCTCCGGCTCGTCCGGCAGGGCGCGCCAGCGGGCGTGCTCAACCGCGCGGGCGAGGGCGTGCACCGCCTGCTCGGGGAACGCGTACGTCGGCACCCGGCCGCCGATCAGCCCGTCATGGCCGACGACACAGGCGAGCACCGTCTTGTCCGTGCCACGCGTCGCCTCATCGATCGCCGCCTCCGTACGGGCGCGGCCGGAGCCGAACGGCGGCGTGTAGACCACGATGACGGCGTCCACGCCGGGGTCGGCCAGTACGGTCTCCAGCGTGAAGCCCAGCTCCGACGCCTCGCCGTCCGCGGTGAGGTCGACGGGATTGCCCACGGCGGCCCCGGGGCGCAGGCCCTCCCGCAGCCGCCGCCGGGTCTCCACCGACAGCTCGGGTACCTCCAGCCCCTGCCGTTCGCAGGCGTCGGCCGTCAACGCCTCGGGACCGCCGGAGTTGCCGACGATCGCCACCCGCCCGCCGCTGGGAAGCGGCTGGCCGACCAGGAGCCGCGCCGTATCGAGCAGATCCTGGACGGTGTCGACCCGGATCACCCCGGCGCCGGTCAGCAGCGCGTCCACCGCCGTGTCCGGAGTGGCCGCCGCCGCCGTGTGCGAGCGCACGGCGCGGTCGCCCGACGTGCTGCGGCCGCTCTTGACCACCACGATCGGCTTCGTACGGCCGACCCGGCGGGCGATCCGGCCGAAACGGCGCGGGTTGCCGAAGGACTCCAGATACAGGCCGATCACCTCGGTCCTGTCGTCGTCCTCCCAGTACTCCAGCAGGTCGTTGCCGCTCACGTCCGCCTTGTTGCCGACGGAGACGAAGCCGGACAGTCCGAGGCCGACCTCCGTCGCACGGTCGATCAGCGCCACCGCCACCGCTCCGGACTGCGACATCATGGCCAGGCGGCCGGGCTCGGGCGCCTTGGGCAGGAAGCTGGCGTTGAGGGCCGACCCGGTGTCGACCACGCCCAGGCAGTTGGGGCCGACCAGGCGCATCCCCGCCTCGCGGCAGATCCTCAGCAGCTCCGCCTCCGGCTTCGCGTCGCCCGTCTCGGCGAAGCCCGCGCTCACCACGACCAGGTTCCCCACGCCGGTCCGGGCGCAGTCGCGGGCCACGTCCAGTACGGCCTCCGCCGGGACGGCCACCACGGCCAGTCCGACCGGCCCCGGAACGCTGTCCAGATCCGGATAGGCGACGAGCCCGCAGAGCCGCTCGGCGCGCGGATTGATCGGGTAGATCGGCCCGGGGAAACCGCCGTCGACGAGGTTGCGCAGCACCCGATGGCCCACATTGGAGGGGTCACGGCCGGCGCCGATGACGGCCACCGACTCCGGTGAGAACAGCCGGGCCAGCGAGGCCCGCTCCGCC
This sequence comes from Microtetraspora glauca, assembly GCA_001570385.1. Lineage (GTDB taxonomy): Bacteria > Actinomycetota > Actinomycetes > Streptosporangiales > Streptosporangiaceae > Microtetraspora > Microtetraspora glauca. The sequence goes on from BBYL01000032.1 coordinate 103,842, forward strand.
TCGTGCGCGCGCTCCTCGACCTTCTCAAGGAGGCGCCGGGTGGGCCGCAGCGTGATGCGCAGCTGGACCTGCTCGCCGTCGTAGCTCCGCCCGACCTCCAGGCCCAGGTCCCGTACCACTTCGAGCATCGGCCGGTTCTCGGCCAGGACGTCGGCGATCATCTCGTGCACACCACTCTCGGTGGCGTCCAGGGCCAGGTGCTCCAGCAGGAGGGTGCCCAGCCCCTGCCCGTGTACGCCGTCGTCGAGGAGGATGCCGAGGTCGGCGACCTTGCCGGTGTCGTCGGGCACGTACTCGGCGACGGCCACGAGCCGACCGTTGATCAGCGCGACGAGCGCGTGGCCGTGGAAGCCGGGTTCGGTCAGGCGGTCCACATAAACATGGGCGGAGGCCCTGCCGCCGCTGAAGAACCGCAGGTAGGCCGAGCGCTCGCTGGTGCGATCGACCAGCGCTCGCAGGGCGGGCCGATCCTCAGGACGCAGTGGGCGCACGTGCGCGATCCCGCCGTCACGTAGAAGGACGTCGCATTCACCGGAGGCCGCTCGTTTCATATCTCCACCCTCTGTGCGCGCGCCGGTGCGAAACAGGGTCTTTGTGCCCCGCCGGGGACGGGCTCTCGTCCCTCAAACGTCCCACCGTTCCCTTCAGGGCATGCCGGCGCGGCTCCTTCCGGGGCCTTCACCTCAGCGCTCTCTGCGGTGTCGAACCGTGTCCGCGCGGCGGTCGCAGCCCGTCTGGTGATCGCACCGTTGCCGCAGGTCGTCTTTCAGGTCGGCGAGCACGTCTTGTTTTCAGGTGGGCCAGGGCTTCAGGTCGGCGAGAACGCCTTGCCCAGCATGTTCGTTCGAGGCGAGCGAACTCTCGGCCCCCGCATGCCCGGGCGCCAGAAGAGGCGCCCAGGGTCGTTCCGGCACCGCGTGCCCCGCCAGGTCACCGCGACGCCTGCCCGTACGGGCAGGCGCTTGATTCCGTTGATGAAGTGGCTCTGGAGGTAGGCGGGCTCGCCGACCCGCAGTCGGGGCAGGCGGTGCAGCACATGCCGCAGGAGCTCGGTGAGCTGGGCCTTGGCGACATGCGCTCCGAGGCAGTGATGCACTCCGCCGCCGCCGAACCCCACGTGTGGGTTGGGCGTCCGGTCGAGCCGAAGCTCCGCTGGCTCCACGAAGGCGCGCTCGTCCCGGTTGCCGGAGCGGTAGAACAGGGCGACCTTCTCGCCCGCCGCGATCTGCCGGCCGCCCGGCACCGTGTCCACCATGGCGGTACGCGTGAACTGGATGACAGGTGACGCGTAGCGTACGAACTCGTCCACAGCGGTGCCGATGCGACCGTCGAAGTCCGCCATCAGCCACCGCTTCTGCTCCGGATGGTCGGCGAGCGCCTTGATCGCGTGAGTGGCGGTCTGCTTGGTCGTGTCATGGCCCGCGGTGCTGAGCAACACCAGTAACGCGCCGACCTGCTCCTCACTGAGCCGCTGCCCGTCGATCTCGGCCTGGACGACACCGGTGATCAGGTCGGCGGTGGGCTCACACCGCCGTTGCCGCGCGAGCTCCGCACCGAGGCCGTGCAGGTAGGCGACCTGCTCGAGGAAGAACGACGTGGGGTCCTGCCCCTGGTTGTATTCGGGGTCGCTGGAACCGAAGATCGCCTCAGTGGCGCGGGCGACTCTGTCCCGCTCGTGCGGCGGTACACCGAGCATCTCCCACGCGGTGCGCATCGGCAGCGCCGCGGCACACCCGGACACGAAATCCACCTCGTCATCCACCCCGTCATCCGTGTCGTCGCCGGAGGCCAGGGCGGCGGCGAATCGATCGACGATTTCTTCGGCGTTGGCCTCGATCTGGCTCCGGATCCGGGCGATCTGCCGCGGGGTGAACGCGGCACTCACCAGTCGGCGGAAGGTCGTCTGCCGCGGCGGGTCCATCGCGAGGAAGAAGCTGGTCAGCGTGGCGACCTCCAGCGGGAACGGCTCCAGCGAGACACCGTTGGCCGAGCTGAAGATCTCGCTGTTCCTGCTGACGTACCGGATGTCCTCGTTGCGGGTCACCGCCCAGAATCCGCTCTCGCTGTGTGGGAACGGCACATCGATGGGGGCGCTGCCACGAGACGGGACGTTCTTCGCGCAGCTCACGGAAGGATTCGTCGCGAACGGCCGCGGGCTGCGCCCAGAACGCCGCAGACGAGGTGTCCACCTTGTCGAAGGCCCTGGCTTCAGGCATGGGTGTGCACCTCCGCCGTGCCGTTGCCGGCGTCCGCCGGAAGCCCGTCGGAGAGCGGGTGTAGGTGGTCGGAGGTGTCGTAGCCGACCGCGAGGATTCGAAAGCCGAACATGCGCCCAGCGTGGGCGGTGCACGATCCCGGCCGCCTGAGCGAAGGTTCCCGGCTCTCCAGGAACAGCGGAGGGACCGGGGAACAGCGGAACCAGGGAACAGCGGAGGATCCCGGGAACAGCGGATCCCGGGAACAGCGGAGAATCCCGGGAGCATTGGGCGCGGGCCCGCCGCCTGCTCGAACTCCCCCGGGAACTTTCAAGCTCCACGAACCACACCAGAACACCTGCAGGTAACCGTGTGACAGAGAGACCAGCCTCGAAAATCCCCGCCGAAAAAGTCCGGCTCCATCCGGATCGGAGGTCCGGCTCATCCTGCCTCTGGAGACATCCGTTCCACCATCCGCCTGCGGGTCAGCACCCTGAAACCCTTCACAACTGCATTGCGCGGCAGCGCGACGATGTCGATCTTCTCCTGCTCGCTCGCTTGCTCCGTCGCGCCCTCATGCAGTCGGTCAGCGATGACGACGCTCCTCGGTTGGTAAGAACTGCGACGACAACGGCTTGGAGCGGGCGGATGCGCTATGCGCCTGTCCGTCCGTTTCCGCCTCTTGCCCCGCGCGCAGCATCCGCTGGGAGATCCGAGACGACATGCACGAGGCGTTTATTGCCCTCGCCACCGCCATCATCTACTGACGGCGCCTCATCCGGCTGATCGCTGTGTCAGGAGTTCTGGCCTGACGCGCGACGTGCCACCGCCCACCCCAACGGTAGCGGCGCTGGTATAGGCGGCAGCGGCGGCGGAACCGCCAGCGGCGCCGGTGCCACCGGAAGACAAGCATGGGTCGGGTGGCCGGGGGAGGGATCTCACGTCCCAGCCACGCCGACGATGGGTGCCGCCGCACCTTGCGCGACATATGGGGTCCCTCTCCTTACGCCTTCCCCCAGAAGGTGGAGAACACCCGGCGGTGCAGGACATTTGCAATGTCGAGAACACCCAGAATGTGCAGGACATGCAGGAACATGAAGAGCGTGCCGGACACGCAGAACATTCAGGACATTCAGAGTGTGCAGGACATTCAGAGTGTGCAGGACATTCAGAGTGTGCAGGACATTCAGAGTGTGCAGGACATTCAGAGTGTGCAGGACATTCAGAGTGTGCAGGACATGCGGGAACGCCAGAACGTGCGGGACATGCAGAACGTGCCGGACATCCAGCACATTCGGCTCACTTTCTGCGTATCGCATCCGATATTTCCCGAATTAAGATAGCAATTTCATCATCGAAATTATTTGCGAATTCGACTTGCCGACGCCTCGCCCGTCTGGCACTATTCATACAGGCGTTCTAATCCGTGATCGGGGGTGGGGTGTGGTCGAGCTCTTCGGACCTTCCGGGTTCTATTCGGAGAAACCGGCAGATCACATCGAATCCGGCCCTTGTGATGCGGATTGGTGGGATCGAGTAACGGCGCCAAGCTCGGCCGGGATTCCTGAAATATCCCACGGCACTTCAGTGCTGGCCATTGACGACTTTCTTCCCGGCAAGGATGAAATCGGCAGCCGGGTTTCTTCCGGCTGGGTTCCACTCGAGAAGGCGCTACCACTCCCCGGATGGCCGCGACAAGGCACACTTTTCCGCGATCGGGATCCCATTTCCTCGCCGTCAAAGCCCATCACTACCGCGCCAGAGACCGCGGCTTCACGCACCGCTGCTCCTGCGGGCGCCGCTTCCGACACCCCGGTTCGCGAGATCACCATCGGCGACGCCTCTGGGGGTTCTTCTCCCGGTGCGGGTCGGGTGTCGTGGCCGTTGGTGGCGTCGGTCCGGGAGACGGCGTCCGCGTTGGCGCTCGCGGTGGTGCCGGAGTCCGCGCCTGTGTGTCTGGCCGAGGTAGAGGATCTGTTGTTCGCGCGGGATCGGCTGGTTTCGGCGGTCGCGGCGCGGGTGGAGCGGGTCCACGCTGCTGGTGAGGCCAGGGCGCATGGGCATGCGTCGACGAAGTTGTGGTTGCGTACGGCGGTGGGGATGAGCGTCGCGGGGGCGGGGCGGTTGGTCGCGCTCGCGGTCGAGCTGGCTCGTCTGCCTGTGGTTCGGGCTCGGTTCGCTGACGGCAGTCTGGCGGAGGGGTATGTGACGGCGATCTGCGCGGCGACCGGCCGGTTGACCGATGAGCAGGCCGTGTTGGCGGAGTCGATTCTGGTCGCGTTGGCGGATCAGGCGGGTCCGGCGGAGATCGCGCGGGCGGGCCGGTATCTGTATGCGGTGCTCAATCC
>BBYL01000033.1 GCA_001570385.1 Microtetraspora glauca
CTCCTGGCCAACATTCAACATGAATGTCAACCAAAGGAATCCATCCCCCCACACCCGAAAGCGCAGGATAGGACGGGGTTGTGCATCATGCACTGGCTTTTAGCACACTGTTGAGTTCTCAAGAAACGGACGCGACCACCATCACCTCAGACTCGAAACCGAGCCATCCGCTCCGGGGCGTTTACGCTTCGTTTTGTTTTGTTCTTACTTTCGCTATTCTTTCAGGCCGCCCGATCCGTGTCAAACCGTCCCATTTCGGAACACTTGACCCGAACCCTGCAACCCGAGAGGAATCGCAGCCGCCCCGTCTCCGGGGCAACCCCTCTAACTTACCAGACCAGAGACGTTCTCGCGAACTAATCTTCAGAACCAGCGTGTTTCAAGGGAATATCGACGTTTCCCGCACTCGCCCATGCTTGATCACCGAAGAGATCGGAAGGGGTTGTGCCGGGCGTTGCCGACGGCAAAAGATTAGCAGTCATTCGGAGCACCCGAGTACGGATCGAGCAGGCCGCCATCCCCGCGCCCATCAAGTGGGCGCAAGCCGTACGAAACGAACCCCCGCGGCCCGCACGGGCCCGAACATAGACTCGGCCCGTGAGCAGCGAGATGCCACCTGTGGCGAAGAAGATTCCGGCCGCCCGCACCCATCACGGCGACATCGTGATCGACGAGTACGCGTGGCTGTTCAAGAAGGACGACGCGGACACCATCTCCTACCTGGAGGCCGAGAACGCCTACACGCAGCAGGTGACCGGCCACCTGAAGGACCTCGAGGAGACGGTCTTCCAGGAGATCAAGGCCCGCACCCTGGAGACCGACCTGTCGGTCCCGACGCGCAAGGGCGCCTGGTGGTACTACTCGCGCACCGAGGAGGGCAAGCAATACGGCATCCACTGCCGGGTCGCGGCGGACGGGGACGATCCACCCGCGCTGACGGCCGGGGAGCCCCTTCCCGGCGAGCAGATCCTCCTGGACGGGAACGTTCTGGCCGGCGACAGTCCGTTCTTCGCACTCGGGACGAGTGCGGTCAGCCCCGACGGCACGATGCTGGCGTACTCCACGGACTTCTCCGGTGACGAGCGGTTCACGCTGAGGTTCAAGGACCTCGGTACCGGCGAGCTCCTCCCGGACGAGATTCCGGGCATCTTCTATGGCGGAACGTGGTCGGCCGACGGTTCGACGTTCTTCTACACCACGATCGACGAGGCGTGGCGCCCCTATCGGGTGCACCGCCACACGCTGGGATCCGAGGAGGACGTCCTCGTCTACCAGGAGGACGACGAGCGGTTCTGGGTCGGCATCGGACTGACGCGCAGCCAGCGATACCTCGTGCTCAGCGCGGGCAGCAAGATCACCAGCGAGGTCCGGGTGCTGGACGCCGCCGACCCGACCGGCGAGTTCACCGTCGTACGGCCGCGCCGCACCGGTGTCGAGTACGACCTCGACCACGCGGGCGACCACTTCCTGGTCCTGCACAACGACGACGCGCGGAACTTCGAGCTGGCCACCGCGCCGATCGACGACCCCGGGACGTGGACGCCGCTGATCGAGCATCGCGAGGACACCCGGCTGCTCGACGTGGACGCCTTCAAGGACCACATCGTCGTGCACTTCCGCCGCCAGGGGCTGACCGGCATCAGGATCCTGCCGGGCGGGGCGCGCGAGCCGTACGAGATCCCGTTCCCGGAGCCGCTCTACGAGGTGACACCGTCGGGGAACCCGGAGTTCGAGGCCACCCGGCTGCGGCTCGCCTACACCTCGATGGTCACTCCGCCGTCGGTGTACGACTACGACCTCGCGTCGGACGAGCTGATCCTCCTCAAGCGGAGGCCCGTGCTCGGCGGGTACGACCCCGAGGACTACGAGCAGTTCCGCGAGTGGGCGACCGCCGAGGACGGCACCCGGGTGCCCATCTCGATCGTGATGAGGAAGGGCACCGCCCGGCCCGCTCCCACCCTCCTGTACGGCTACGGCAGCTACGAGACGTCGATCGACCCGTACTTCTCGGTGGCCCGGCTGTCGCTCCTCGACCGGGGGTTCGTCTTCGCCGTGGCGCACGTCAGAGGCGGCGGCGAGATGGGCCGCGGCTGGTACGAGGACGGCAAGCTGACCAGGAAGAAGAACACCTTCACCGACTTCGTGGCCTGTGCCGGGCATCTCAAGGCCGCGGGCTGGTCCAGCGCGATCATCGCCCGGGGCGGTTCCGCGGGCGGCCTGCTCATGGGCGCGGTCGCCAACATCGCGCCGGAGGAGTTCGCCGGGATCGTCGCCGAGGTGCCGTTCGTGGACGCTCTGAACACGATCCTGGACCCGTCGATGCCGTTGACCGTCATCGAATGGGACGAGTGGGGCGATCCTCTGCACAATCCGGATGTCTATGCCTATATGAAGTCGTACTCGCCATACGAGAACATCGACGGCAGGCCGTACCCGCCGATCCTGGCGATCACCAGCCTGAACGACACCCGCGTGCTGTACCACGAGCCCGCGAAGTGGATCGCCAGGCTGCGTGCCACCGCCCAGGGTGGCCCGTTCCTGCTCAAGACCGAGATGGGCGCGGGCCACGGCGGCAGGAGCGGCCGCTATGACGCGTGGCGCGAGGAGGCCTTCGCGCTGTCCTGGATTCTCGACAGAGCTGGAGTGACGGAATGACCTACACCGCTGCCGACGATCGGTACGGCCCCATGCCGTACAACCGGACCGGGAGAAGCGGGTTGAAGCTGCCGGCGGTCTCTCTGGGGCTCTGGCACAACTTCGGGGACGACAAGCCGATCGACACCCAGCGCGCCATCCTGCGCCGGGCGTTCGACCGGGGCGTGACGCACTTCGACCTGGCCAACAACTACGGCCCGCCGTACGGCTCGGCGGAGATCAACTTTGGTCGCCTCTTCCGCGAAGATTTCGCGAAATATCGGGACGAGCTGGTGATCTCGACGAAGGCGGGCTACGACATGTGGCCCGGCCCGTACGGCGAGTGGGGCTCGCGCAAGTACCTGCTGTCCAGCCTCGACCAGTCACTCTCGCGCATGGGCCTGGACTACGTGGACATCTTCTACAGCCACAGGTTCGACCCCGAGACGCCGCTCGAAGAGACCATGGGGGCGCTGGACCACGCCGTGCGCTCCGGCAAGGCGCTCTACGCCGGGATCTCGTCGTACTCCCCCGAGAGGACGAAGGAGGCCGCGGACATCCTGCGGGCCATGGGGACGCCGCTGCTCATCCACCAGCCGTCGTACTCCATGCTCAACCGGTGGATCGAGGGCGGCCTGCTCGACACCCTCGAAGAGGAGGGCGTGGGCTGCATCGCGTTCTCCCCGCTGGCCCAGGGCATGCTGACCGACCGATACCTGGACGGCATCCCCCAGGGATCCCGGGCCGCCCAGGGCAAGTCCCTGGACCCCGGACTGCTGACTGACGAGACGCTGCGGCACATCCGCACGCTGCACGAGATCGCGCGCCGGCGCGGCCAGTCCCTCGCGCAGATGGCCCTGGCGTGGGCGCTCCGGGACCGGCGGGTGACCTCGGTCCTGATCGGCGCGAGCAGCGTCGCCCAGCTCGACGACAGCCTCGACGCGGTGAAGGGCCTCGACTTCACGCAGGACGAGCTGGACGCCATCGACAAGGACGCCGTCGAGGCCGGCATCAACCTCTGGGCCGCCTCCAGCGACGGCTGACCGGGCGCCCTCTGGCCGTACGGGTTCGTACGGCTAGAGGGCGTTGTGGCGTTGCAGCCAGGCGAAGGACGCCCAGCCGGGCAGGACGGGCAGCCAGAACGTCATCAGCCGGTACAGCAGCACAGCCGACAGGGCGACGGACCTGTCCATCCCGGCGACCGTCAGCCCCACGGAGAGCGCCGCCTCGACCGCCCCCAGACCACCCGGTGTGGGGGCGGCCGAGCCGATCGCGTTGGCCGTGAGGAAGACCACGGCGATCGCCGCGAAGCTCAGGTCACCGCCGAACGCCCGGACGCACGCGTACAGGCAGGCCACGAAGGCGATGGTGAGCAGAAGCGTTCCGCCGACCGCTTCGAAGATCTTGGACGGCGACTGGAGCACGTCCAGCAGCCGGGGCACCACACCGGAGAACATCGCACGCAGCCGTACGGTCACGAACCGGCGCAGCGGCCGGACGGCCAGCACGATCAGGCAGAGCACGGCGGTCGCGAGCAGCGCGATCAGCAGCCCGCGTGACGGGGTCAGAGAGGGCGCCGCCTGCGTGCCCGTGATGTATCCGAAGAACAGCAGCAGCATGAGGTGGAACATCAGGCCGATGAGCTGGGACGCGCCCACGCTCGCCACCGCCGGGCCGGAAGGGATGCCGCGTTTCTGCAGGTATCTGGTGTTGATCGCGACGCCGCCGACCGCGGCGGGCGCGACCAGCTTGACGAACGACGCGGCGAACTGCGCCAGGACCGTCGGCCCGAGCGGGAGATGCTCGGGGACGAACCCGCGCAACATGATCGCCGCGGCGACATAGCTCAGGCCGGCGCCGACCAGAGCCACGCCGCCCCAGGCCCAGTTGGCGCTGGTCACCACCGAGAACAGGTTCACCTGGCTGATCTGGGAGAGCAGGATGTACGCGGCGATGGCGCTCGCGATGATCGTCACCAGGGTCTTCGGCTGGAACCGTTCGAGCCGGACCTCGTCCACCTCGACCTGCGGCTTGAGCGCGACGATCTGCTCGCGGAGAGCGGGCAGGAGGTTCTTCTCCTTGCGCGCCGCGGCGCGGGTGCCGCGGCTGAGCGCGATCCGCTGCAACAGCGGCAGCGCCCCGGCGAGCGTGTCCGCGCCCAGCACGGCCGCCGCCGAGGCGACCGAGCGCTCCGGCCCCACGCGCAGGCCCAGGTAGGCCAGGAGTTGAGCGAGGTCGAGCCGGAGCAGCAGGTCACCGGCCGCGATCTCGCCGCTCCGCGCGTCGACCAGCAGCACCCGGCCGTCCTTGTCCACGTGGATGCTCTCGCCGGTGAGGTGCCGGTGCGCGAGCCGGTGCGCCTGGAGCAGCCGCACCTGCTCCCAGATCTGGGCGAGCAGCGCGTCGTCGATCTCGTCGTCGCTGAGCTCCTCCAGCGAGCGGCTTCCGACGTGCTCGTAGGCGAGGAGCGCCGCCTCCGTGCCCACCTCGCTGGTGCCGAGGAGGCGCGGCAGGTTCGCCCCGGCCGCCTGGGCGGCGTACGCCATCAGGGCCTCGCGCTCCAGCTCGGCCCGGAGCGAGCGGATGGCCCGTCGTCTCGTGTCGGGGTGCAGCCACACGCGCCGCCACAGCCGGTAGGCGATCCCGGCCACCTGCCGGTCACGGTCGAGGACGGTCACGTCGAGGTGGCTCTTGTCCGCGAGCCCCACGAGGTAACGGCGGCTGCCCGAGCTGTCGTCCTCGACCCGCCGCGCGCTCACCGGGACGAAGCCGAGGCGCCTCAGCGCGGCGACCACCGCGCTGCCCGGCGGCCGGGTGTTCGCGCTGCCGATGCCGTACAGGGTGCCGAAGCCGACGGCGAGGCCGACGAGATAGGTGACCATCACCCCGAGCGCGGTCACCCTGGTCGCGGTGAACAGGGCGAACACGTCGAGCACGATCGCCGCCGCCATCAGCGCGCGCCATCGGGGCCGGCGGGACATCCGTACGGCCGTGGCGTACGCGACGGCGGGGGTCAGCACGGTGTTGAGCGGCTCGACGTCCCTGCCGCCGGTCAGGAGCTGCTTGAGTTCGAGAGGGCCGGATCCGATCAGCCACTCGTCCAGCGAGTACGAGATCAGTAGGGCGAGGATGGCGGCGATCAGCCCCTGGGTGACGCGCATCCCGTCGCGGTGGAAGACCCGTTCGACGGCGAACGCCACCGGTACGACCAGCACGAAGATGCCGCCGAGCAGGCCCGATGCGGACGACAACACGTCGGGCGCGCGCCCGGTGCCCGCCTGGACGTCGGTCTCCAGGCCGTTGAGCGTGCGCTGCAGCGCCAGGGCGAGCAGCACCACCGCGACGAGCGCCACCAGGGTGAGCAGGAAGCGCAGGGCGTCGGACGGGCGGCGGATGCGCTGCGGCAGCAGGGGCTCGACGACGAGGACGACTCCGCGATCAGGAGTCTCCATCGTCGTGTTCTTCTCCTTTATGCCCCTCACCACCAGCGATTCTGTGCGATCTTCGCACTCAGTGTCCACAATCGATGCCATGCGACTTTCACTCGCCTCGGACAGCCTTGATGGCATAGCGTCACATATCGTGACCGAAGCGGAGCGGCGCGGTCATTCAGTCACACTCTATGGAGCGTTGGCCCCAGGTGGCCGGGCGGATTGGGCGTGGTGCTGCTCCGAGGCCGCGCGGGACGTGGCGGCGGGCCGGGCGGACCAGGGCATCGTCTGCTGCTGGACCGGGACCGGGGCCTCGATCGCCGCGAACAAGGTACCGGGCGTACGCGCCGCGCTGTGCGTCGACGCGGCCACCGCTGCGGGCGCGCGCACCTGGAACGACGCCAACGTTCTCGCGCTGAGCCTCCGGCTGACCTCCCGCCAGATCCTGACCGAGATCCTCGACGCGTGGTTCTCCACGGGGCCGAGCACCGCCGAGGACGACCGGGCGAACGTCGACCGGCTGATAGATCTTGAGGGGGGCTCGTAAAGTTACCGCCATGGAATTGCGCGTTCTGGGTGCCTGCCCGCTCGACTGCCCCGACACGTGCTCGTGGGAGGTGACGGTCAGGGACGGCCAGGCGGTCGGCCTGCGCGGAAACCGTGATCATCCGTTCACACGGGGCGCACTCTGCGTGAAGGTCAACCGCTACCTGGAGCACACGCGAGCGGCCGACCGGATCCTGCACCCGATGAAGCGGGTGGGGCCCAAGGGTTCCGGCCGGTTCGAGCGGATCAGCTGGGACGAGGCGCTCCGAACGATCGCCGACCGGCTGACGGGCATCGTCGCCGAGCACGGCGGCGAAGCCATCTGGCCGTACCAGGGCACCGGCACGCTGGGGTTCATCCAGGGTGAGGGCGGCCTGGCCGGGCGGCGGTTCTGGAACGTCCTCGGCGCGTCCCAGCACGACCTGAACATCTGCTCACGCGCGGGGAACCTCGGCGTCACGTACGTCAACGGCACCCCCGGCGGCATGGACCCCGAGACGTTCGCGTTGTCCAAGCTGATCCTGCTGTGGGGCACCAACACCCTGACCAGCGGTCACCACATGTGGAAGTTCGTCCAGGACGCGAAGGCGAACGGCGCGCACGTCGTGGCGATCGACCCCATCAGGACCCGCACCGCCGACCAGGCCGACGAGCACCTGCCGATCCGGCCGGGGACGGACGGCGCCCTCGCCCTCGGGCTGCTCAACGTGGTCCTGGAAGAAGGGGCCGAAGATCGGGAGTACCTGGAGAACCACACCCTCGGCTGGGACGAGTTCAAGGCAGAGATCCAGAAATATCCTCCGAGCAGGGTGGCCGAGATCACCGGCCTGCCCGAGGCGGACATCCGGGCACTCGGCGTACGGCTCGCGCACACCAGGCCCACCGGCATCCGCGCGACGATGGGCATCCAGCGGCACGAGGGCGGAGGTGCCGCGATGCGCGCGATCGCCTGCATCCCCGGGGTGACGGGCGACTGGCGGCATCCGGGAGGCGGCGTGTCCTATTCCACGTCCGCGCACTTCCCGCTGCGCGTGGACCCGCGCGACGACCTGCTGGAGAAGCCGGTCCGCACGCTGACGATGACCCGACTGGCCGACGGCCTGGACGAGTCCGTGAAGTGCCTGTGGGTCTATGCCGCCAACCCGCTCGGCTCGACCTCCGACCAGAACCGCGTACGCGAGGCGATGCTGCGCGAGGACCTGTTCACGGTCGTGATGGAGCAGTTCCCGACCGACACCGTCGACTACGCCGACATCGTGCTGCCCGCGACCATGCAGACCGAGCACATGGACCTGCACGCGGGCTACGGCCACATGTACGTGATGTGGAACGAGCCCGCCGTCGAGGCCCCCGGCGAGTGCGTGTCCACGACGGAGACTTTCCGCCGGCTGGCCCGGCACATGGGCCTGACGGAGCCCTCGCTGTACGACTCCGACCTGGAGCTGGCCGAGCAGCTCCTCAGCGGGACGCCGGGCATCACGCTGGAGCGGCTGCGCAAGGAGGGCTGGGCGCGGCTCGCGGTCGACGACCCGTTCGTCCCCTTCACCGACGGCTTCCCCACGCCGTCCGGCAGGCTGGAGTTCGTCTCCGAGCGGGCCGAGGCCGACGGCCTCCCCAGGGTCGCGGGATACGTCCCCTCGCTCAGCGCCCGTACGGCGTCGGCGACGAAGCTGACGCTGATCACGCCTGCCTCGCACACCTTCCTCAACACGATCTTCAGCAACAACCCCGAGCTGCTCAGACGGTCCAAGGGACCGCGGGTCATGATCAATCCGGCGGACGCGGAGGCGCGCGGGCTCACCGACGGGCAGCTCGTCAGGGTGTTCAACGACAACGGGGAGTTCTCGGCGTACGCGGAGATCAGCGACCGGGTCAAGCCCGGTGTGGCCGCGGCGCCGAAGGGCCACTGGCCCAAGCTCAGTCCCGGCGGCTCGAACCCCAACTCCGTGGTGGACGAGCGCGACGCCGACATGGGCCGCGGCGCCGTCTACCACGACAACCTCGTCGACATCGCCCCGGCGCCGAAGGGGTCGCGTCCAGGCGATCCGAGCCAACGGCCCGTCTCCGAACGTTGACCGGATATCAGCGCCCAGATGGCGGCTCCTGACATCCCGATTTCCCCATCAAGGTTGGGTGCGGAGCCGCCAGATCCGAGCGGGAACCACGTCAGAGGCGGAGTTTGAAGCCCTCGTGGGAGGGGGTGAAGCCGAGCGAGGCGTAGAAGCGGTGCGCGTCACTCCGCGCCTTGTCGGTCGTGAGCTGGACGAGGCCGCAGCCGCGCTCGCGTGCCCGCTCGACGGCCCACTCCATCATCCGGCGCCCGATCCCCCGGTTCCGGTACGGCACGGCCACCCGGACCGCCTCGATCTGGGCCCGCTCCGCCCCTCGCCGTGACAGCCCCGGGATGAACGTGAGCTGGAACGTCCCGATCACCTGGCCGTCCTCCTCCGCCACGAGCAGCTCGTTGCGCGGATCGGCCTCGATGACCTCGAAGGCCGCCATGGGGTCGACTCCCTTGCCCGGCTCGCGGGCCGCGGCTATGGGGTCGTCGTCCAACATCGCCAGGATGGCCGGGACGTCGTCGCGCCGGGCCGTACGGAAGGAAACGGACATACGGCCGAGCCTAGCGGCGACGGAGGTAGGGCAGAGGGGCGGCTCAGGGTGCGCTCAGGGGCTTCCCCGATGCCACGGAGGCGTGCCGGATTGCAGCCTTGAGATATGAACGAACTGACTCGACGTGACGAGATGTCCCTGGCCGGCGCGGCTCTGCGCGGCGCGCCCTGGAAGGCCGCCGCGGTCTCGGGCGGAGCGGTCGCGGGCACCAGCTTCCTGATGGGCCTCGTCCTGCCGGGACCGCCCGACCTGACGTGGGCCCTGTGCCTCGGCATCAGCGTCTTCACGCTGGTGGCCGCCATCGGCGCGATCTCGAAGCCGGACCAGGGCGATCGGGTCACCCAGCAGGCGCGGCGCTGGTCACTGCGCCACCCGTGGCGCTTCGCGCTCTATCCGGGCGTCGGCACCGCGGTGCTGATGTATCCGGTGCAGCTCGTCATCGACAGGGAAGGCGTCTTCGGCGCGGCGTGGGACGCGCTCTGGGGTGGCGCGCTCGTGTACCTGGTCACCGGGCTGCTCGCGCTGACCATGCGCGGCCGGGCGCGGGGCAACGGCTGACGCCGGTCCTCGGGCGTCCTCTTCCGATGAGTGACGCCCTCGGGCACGGCGCCTCAGGCGTTGCGCTCCGCCTCGCTCCTGCAGACGCAGAACTCGTTACCCTCCGGGTCGAGCAGCGTGACCCAGCCGGTGCCGTCCGGGTTGCGGTGGTCCTCGTACGGCTTGGCGCCCAGCGCGACCAGACGCTCGACCTCCTGGTCCCGGGTCGCCCCATCCGTACCGGTCACGTCGAAGTGGAGTCGATTCTTGATCGTCTTGTCTTCGGGGACCTGGATGAAGAGCACGTGGGGAGGCCCGTCCGGCCGGTCGAGCATGACCTCGTCGTCACCGGGCTCGGAATCGACCAGCGGCCAGCCGAGCGCCTCGCTCCACCACTGGGCGAGCTCGTACGGCCGGGCGCTGTCGACGGTCATCGTGTGGATCTCAATCATGTCGCCCAGCCAAGCGCGACACCGCCAAAGCTGTCAAGCCGGTTACCGCTGGCGAGGCGGGAACACGCCCCGGAGGGTTCCGGCGGGCGGGGAGAACTGGCCGGGCTCGCGGGGCCGGAAGAGCGGCCGCGCGAGGAGCCGGGTCAGTGCGCGGCGCCGCCCGCGAGGTTGAGGCCGATGACCCCGATGAGGATGAACACGATCGAGACGATCTTCAGGAGGGACGCGTTGTCCCCCAGCAGGGCGATTCCCAGGATCGCGGTGCCGATCGCGCCGATCCCGGTCCAGACGGCGTAGGCCGTACCGACCTCGAGGCTCTTGAGCGCGAACGACAGCAGCCCGAAGCTGAGGATGGAGAAGACGAAGAATCCGCCCGACCACCACGCGTGCGAGAAACCGTCGCTCATCTTGAGCGAGTACGCCATGGCGACCTCGAACAGGCCGGCGACGATGAGCAGGATCCAGGCCATGGTTCCCCCTTGGGACGAGACGTGACTTCCTGGTGACAGGGAGTGCGTCGTCTTCGCTTTCCGGGTACGGCGCGTCTCGTCCGGGATGGCCATAAGGCCCATCAGGGGAGAACGTAACATATCTCCGCTTATTTCCCGGTATCCCACCAGATTGTGACGAATCGGCGTGGCGGAAGCGGCCACAGCCCGAATTCCTCGACCACTCTCGCCACCTCCGGAGCCCGCGCCGGGTCCAGGCAGAGCCGGCGGCAGGCACCCGCGGACATCTCCTCGATCGACTCGAAGGGCGCGTCCGGCGCCGTGTGCGCCTCCGACTCCGCCACGAAGCCCATCTCCCTGACAATGGACAAAACGTCGTCCGACGTCGGGCGATCCGGCCTGGTCAGGCCGTGAAAGTGTTCCCAGAGCGGGTTCAGCCAGCTCATCGGGTGGACCAGAGGCAGTTCGAGCACCACCCTGCGGCGCGCGTGCGCGTCCAACGCGGCCAGGAAGGGCACCAGATCGGGCACGTTGAAGACGACATGCGCGCAGACGACCACGTCCGCCGCGGGTGTGCGCTCCGCCACGTCGGGCCAGCGGCCCTCGACCAACCGGATCGTCCCGCATCCGACCTCGCGCCCGCGCTTCGCCAGCGCGTCCAGCATGGCCCGGTTCTCATCTACGGCGATCAGCGTCGCCGGGCGCAGCGGAAGGCTCCCCGCGCCGGTCCCCGCGCCGACGTCGAGGACGGAACCCTCCTCGGGCAGCGCCTCACGCGCCCGCTCGTAGGTCGGCCCCTGAGGAGCGGCGAGCAGCGTGTCCGTCCTCCTCGCGAAGCGCGCGACGTGATGGGTCCACGGACTGGCCGGCGCCTTCGCCACGATCTCGTCCGGGATGCCCCAGGAGGTCAGGTCGGCCCGCCAGCGGGCCGCTCGCTCGTCAAGGCTCACAGCTCCCCACAGTACTGTCGCGCTCTGTGTCCATTGGCGCTCGCTCCGCTCACGCGGGCTCGCGCCGTCCACGTTGTGGGACATACCACCTCATTGCTTGCATATTGTCTGTTACTGGCGGGTAGCATTCCTCTAGAGTTACTGACCGGTACGTAACCCCGACGGCCTTGGTTTCTAGGAGCGCACGAGATGGGCCACTACAAGAGCAACATCCGCGATCTCGAGTTCAACCTGTTCGAGGTGTTCGGACGCGGGGAGATCCTCGGCGGCGGCCCGTTCCAGGACATCGACCAGGACACCGCACGCAGCATCCTCGACGAGGTGAACCGCCTGGCCACCGGCCCGCTGGCGGAGTCCTTCGAGGACGCCGACCGGCACCCGCCGGTGTTCGACCCGGCCACGCACACCGTCACGATGCCGGAGAGCTTCAAGAAGTCCTACCAGGCCTGGGTGGACGCCGAGTGGTGGCGGATGGAGCTGCAGCCGGAACTCGGCGGCACCCCCGCCCCGCGCAGCCTCGTGTGGTCGGTGGCCGAGCTCGTGCTGGGCGCCAACCCCGCCGTCTGGATGTTCGGCAGCGGCCCGGCGTTCGCCCGGCTCCTGTTCGAGCTCGGCACCGACGACCAGAAGCGGTTCGCCGAGCTCGCCGTCGAGCGCAACTGGGGCTCGACGATGGTGCTGACCGAGCCGGACGCCGGTTCCGACGTGGGCGCGGGCCGGGCCAAGGCCGTACGGCAGGAGGACGGCACCTGGCACATCGAGGGCGTCAAGCGCTTCATCACCAGCGCCGAGCACGACATGGTGGAGAACATCTTCCACCTCGTGCTGGCCCGTCCCGAGGGTCACGGCCCCGGTACCAAGGGCCTGTCGATGTTCCTCGTGCCCAAGTTCCTGGTCGATCTCCCGACAGGCGAGCTGCGCGAGCGCAACGGCGTCTACGTCACCAACGTCGAGAAGAAGATGGGCCTCAAGGTGTCCACCACCTGCGAGCTCACCTTCGGCGAGAAGCACCCGGCCATCGGCTACCTCGTCGGCGACGTGCACGACGGCATCCGCCAGATGTTCATGGTCATCGAGCACGCCCGCATGATGGTCGGCACCAAGGCCATCGCGACGCTGTCCACGGGCTATCTCAACGCGCTGGACTACGCAAAGAACCGCGTCCAGGGCGCCGACCTGACCAGGTCGGGCGACAAGAGCGCCCCGCGCGTGACCATCACCCACCACCCCGACGTGCGCCGCGAGCTGATGCTCCAGAAGTCGTACGCGGAGGCCATGCGCGCGCTGGTGATCTACACGGCCACCTTCCAGGACGCCGTCCAGATCGCCGAGGCCGAGGGCCGCAGGGACCACGCCTCCGAGGCGATGAACGACCTGCTGCTCCCCTTGGTCAAGGGCGTCGGCTCCGAGCGGTCGTACGAGCTGCTGGCCCGGTCGCTCCAGACGCTGGGCGGCTCCGGGTTCCTGCAGGACTACCCGATCGAGCAGTACATCCGGGACTCCAAGATCGACTCCCTGTACGAGGGCACGACGGCGATCCAGGGCCAGGACCTGTTCTTCCGCAAGGTCCTCAAGAACCAGGGCGCCGCGCTGGGGTCGCTGCTCGGCGACATCGTCACGTTCGCCGGCTCCGAGGCGGGCAACGGCCGGCTCAAGACCGAGCGCACGCTGCTCGGCGAGGCGGCGGCCGACGTCAAGGCCATGGCCGACACGATGGCGGGCTGGGCCATCGCGTCGCTGGAGTCGCCGCAGGAGGTCTACAAGGTCGGCCTCAACACGACCCGCTTCCTGATGGCGCTGGGCGACCTGGTCCTGTCCTGGCTCCTGCTGCGCCAGGCGGAGGTGGCCCTTGCGGCCCTCGGCACTCCGGAGGCCCCCGACCAGGCCGACACCGCCTTCTACACCGGCAAGGTGGCCGCCGCGTCGTTCTTCGCGCAGACCGTCCTGCCCCGGCTGGCCGCCGAGCGCCGTGTGCTCGACGCCACCGCCCAGGACCTCATGGACCTGCCGGAACAGGCCTTCTGAGCCCGTACGGCCGCGCACCCGCGGCCGGTGAGACAGCCGATCGCGCGTCACCTCTCCGAGAGGAGGCGCGCGATCGTCGTGTATCCGCCGACGGGCGTGGTGAGATCACCCGGAGCCGGGTATGACGGATGGCATACGCGTTGTTTACCGTCCGGAGGTCTGCGATGGGCATCGGGGTCAGCCTCTTCTTCCTCACCCTCGGGGCGATCCTGAAGTTCGCCATCGACCCCGATGTGCTCGGGCGATCCGTGCACATCGACGTGATCGGCGTGATCTTCATGGTTGTCGGAGGCGTGGGCCTGCTCCTCAGCATCGTCCTCGGCTCCCGCAGGGGCGCCACGTCCGAGAACCACCTGATGGAGCACGAGAACCACCCGCCGAACCCCTGAGGCCGGCCCGCGGTCAGACCTCGTACTGCACGGCGGCGCGGGAGGCGAGGATCGGCTTGATGTGCTCGGCGATGATCGCCAGATGCGCCGGGTGGTCGCGGTAGGCGAGATAGTCGTCGACGGAGTCGAAGTCCGCGACCACGGCGAACTCGTGGTTGCCCGCGTTGATGCCCGCGTCCGGGCCGACGGCGTAGCTTCGGATCTGGGAGATGATCCCGGGCAGGGTGTTCAGCCGCGCGGCGACCTCCGCCTTCTGCTCGCCGGTGGCGTTCTCGGTCCAGGTGAACAGCACGACGTGCCGAATCATGATCTCCCCTTCGCGGTGTGACTGCCCGTCAGCCTAGACCGCCACGCCACGACCGGTTCATCCGGTCACAACCAGTGCCACTCGATCGACGCCGCCCGCCGGCGCGCGGCCAGCCAGTCGGCGAACGCCGCCGCGCCGGCCTCGGCCATGGTCGCCGCGTCGTCCCCGGCCGGCCGGCGTTCCACGACCATGCCGGTGAGATAGCCGTCTCCGTGGCGTACCGGCCCGATCATCGTCTCCTCCGGCGCGTCACGCAGCGGGCCGGGCAGGTCCCTGGCCCGGCGCTCGCCCAGCGTCACCTGGGCCTCGCCGTACCCGAGCAGGCCGCCGAGGCCGCGCAGCAACTCGCCGTTCACCGGCTGGGCGCCGGTCGCCCAGAACGCGCGCACCAGGTCGAAGTCGGGCCGGTGCGTGTCGAGGTAGGCGGGGGCCAGCTCGGCCTCCTTGCGGCGCCGGAACCGCCGCCGCCGGGCGGCCCCGGCGATGAACGCCTCGAACTGGGGTCCCGACATGCCCATCTCGGCGAGCCAGGCGAGCGTGGCCGCGCGGTCGTGGAGCCGCCACGCCCGCCTGATCTCCTCGGCGGCCTCCGCGAGCTCCTCGTCGCCCACCGGTTCGTGGTCGGTGAGCACCTCGTTGTGGACGAGGCACTGGTCGATGATCTCGTCGTGCACCGTCTGGTCGCGCCGCGCGAGCGTACGCGTCATGGCCAGCGCCTCGGCCACGGGGACGTGCACCCGGTCGACGCTGAGCAGGTAACCGGCGGCCCAGTGGGTGGAGTGGTCGATCAACCAGGGGACGCCGTCGTCCACGGGGACGCTGACCGCGACAGTGCCGCCGCGCGGATGGTTCACCAGGAGGTCGTAGTCCACGACCGGGCTCCCGGGACGTACGTCGACGACGAGCTGCGCCTGCGCGGCGGGGTACCGGGCCGACCATTCGGCCACGGCGTTCCGGGCCTCCTGTACGGCGGTGCGGCGCCGGTGCAACCCGCGCAGCAGTTCCACGCCTTCGGAGAGGACCTGAGCGAAGTCGTCGACACCTGCTCCCAGCATCAGGGGTAGGGGGATGCTCACGTCTCTCCTCGGATGAGCCGGTGCCGCGCGGCGAGGCCGTCCAAAGGGGGCTGGGTGAAGCCCCGCCGCGCGAGTCCGCGTGGCACTCAGGTGGGCGGGCTCTGATCCGCACCGATCCCGTCCACCTGAGCACCTGGCAGAACGCTAGGCCGTCGTGCTTGAGACTCACTGGTTGCGATCTTGGAGGCGACTTGGGGTGCTGGGCGCCCGCTGGACGTCGCCTCCTCACGCACCCGGCGTCAGGCCCAGGCGAGCATGCGCAGCGGGTCCTCCAGCATGGCGCCCACATCGCGCAGCACGTACGACCCCTGCTCACCGTCGATCACGCGATGGTCGAAGGACAACGCCAGCGTCGTGACCTTACGTACGGCGAGCTGCCCGTCGACCACCCACGGCATGTCCCTGATCTGGCCGATCGCCAGGATCGCGGCCTCGCCGGGGTTGAGGATCGGCGTGCCCGCGTCCACCCCGAACACGCCGATGTTGGTGATCGTGATCGTGCCGCCGGTCAGCTCGGCGGGCGGGCACTTCCCCGCGCGCGCCCGCTCGGTCAGCTCTGTCAGAGCCCGGGCCAGCTCGGGCAGCGACATGGCGTGCGCGTCCTTGACGTTGGGCACGATCAGCCCGCGCTCGGTCGCGGCGGCGATGCCCAGGTTCACGTACCGCTTGACGATGATCGCGTCGTCGGTCCAGGTGGCGTTGGCCATCGGGTGCCGCTTCACAGCGGTGAGGAGGGCCTTCGCGACCAGCAGCAGGGGCGAGACCTTCACCCCGGCGAAGTCCGGCAACTCGCGCAGCCGGCGGACCGTCGCCATCGTCTCGGTCACGTCCACCTGGAGCCACTCGGTGACGTGGGGGGCGGTGAACGCGCTGGCGACCATGGCCTGCGCGGTCGCCTTCCGCACCCCCTTGACCGGGATGCGCTCCTCCCCGCCGGCCGGTACGGCCGCCGCCTGGTACGGCACCGCCGCCGGGGCGGCGACGGCGGCCTGGACGTCCTCACGGGTGATCGATCCCTGGGGGCCGGTGCCCGCCACGGTCGACAGGTCCACGCCGAGGTCCTTGGCCAGCTTGCGTACCGGCGGCTTGGCCAGCACCGACACCCGGCCGACCTGCGGAGGAACCGCGACGGGGGCGGGGGCGGCCACCGGCGCCGGGGTCGGAGCCGGTACGGACGCCGGTACGGACGCGGGGACAGGCGCCGGAGGCTGCTTTCGGGGGCGGCGCGTGGTCGTGCCAGGCTTCACGCCGTATCCGACCAGCACCGGCTTGCGCTCCTCCTTGGGAGCAGGCCCGCCGTGCATGCCCGGCTCCACCGCGCCCTCGGGGGGCGGGATGGGCGCCTGGTCCTCGGCCGATCCCACCTCCGCGGGAACGTCCACGGAGATGATGGGAGTGCCGACGTCGACGGTCTCTCCCTCGGCCACCATCAGCGCGGAGACGGTGCCCTCGTAGGGAGAGGGCAGCTCCACCACGGCCTTGGCCGTCTCGATCTCGACGATCGTCTGGTTGATCGTGACGGTGTCACCGGCCGCGACGTGCCACTTGACGACCTCGGCCTCGGTCAGTCCCTCGCCCACGTCGGGAAGCCTGAACTCACGCAGCATGAGAATCCTCCCTCTCTAGTAGGCGAAGACGCGGTCGATCGCGTCGAGGACACGATCGAGGTCGGGCAGGTAGTGCTCCTCCAGCCGGGAGGGCGGGTAGGGCGTGGAGAATCCGCCGACGCGCAGCACCGGCGCCTCCAGGTTGTAGAAGCAGTGCTCGCTGACGCGGGCCGCCAACTCGGCGCCGAAGCCGCTGAACACCGGGGCCTCGTGGACGACCACGCAGCGGCCGGTACGCCGGACCGACTCGGTGATCACGCCCATGTCGAGCGGGTTGAGCGAGCGCAGGTCGATGACCTCGGCGTTCCGCCCGTCCTCCTCGGCCGCGGTCGCGGCGGCGAGGCAGGTCTTCACCATCGGGCCGTAGGCGAGCAGGGTCACGTCGGCGCCCTGCCTGACCGTCCTGGCCTTGTCGAGGGGCAGACCGGGAGCGGCGAGATCCACCTCGGCCTTGTCCCAGTACCGGCGCTTGGGCTCGAAGAAGATGATCGGGTCGTCGCAGCGGACCGCGTCCTGGATCATCGTGTACGCGTCGGCGGGGTTGGAGCAGGCCATCACGCGCAGCCCCGCGGTGTGCGTGAAGTACGCCTCGGGCGACTCGGAGTGGTGCTCCACCGCGCCGATACCGCCGCCGCAGGGGATGCGCACGACGACGGGCAGCTTGATCGCGCCGAGCGAGCGGAGCGGCATCTTGGCGAGCTGCGTGATGATCTGGTCGGCGGCCGGGAACACGAACCCGTCGAACTGGATCTCGCACACCGGGCGGTAGCCGCGCAGCGCCAGCCCGATGGCGGTGCCGATGATGCCGGACTCGGCCAGTGGGGTGTCGATCACCCGGTCCTCGCCGAAGTCCTTCTGCAGGCCGTCGGTCACACGGAAGACGCCGCCGAGCTTGCCGACGTCCTCTCCCATCACGATGACCTTGGCGTCCGCCTCCATCGCACGGCGCAGGCCCTCGTTGATCGCCTTGCCCAGGGTCAGTGTGGTCATCGCTCGGCTCCCGTCTCGAAGCCCGCGAGGTAGGCGAGGTACTGCTCGCGCTCCTCGTCCACGAGCGCGTGCGGCGCACCGTACACGTGATCGAACAACGCCTCCGGGCCGGGATCGGGCAGTTCGAGGCAGCGTCTGCGCACGTCCTTGCCGAGGGCGTCGGCCTCGGCGTCGACCTTGTCGAAGAACTCCTGGTCGGCGAGCTGGTTCTTGAAGAGATACGCCTTGACCCGCTCGATCGGGTCCTTCAGCTTCCACGCCTCCAGCTCGCCCGCGACGCGGTAGCGGGTGGGGTCGTCGGAGGTGGTGTGCGCGCCCATGCGGTAGGTGAACGCCTCGATCAAGGTGGGCCCCTGGCCGCTGCGCGCGTCCGCCAGCGCCTTGCGGGTCACCGCCAGGCAGGCGAACACGTCGTTGCCATCCACCCGGATGCCGGGGAAACCGAACCCGGAGGCGCGCTTGTACAGCGGGATGCGCGTCTGCTTCTCCAGCGGCTCGGAGATCGCCCACTGGTTGTTCTGGCAGAAGAACACCACCGGCGCGTTGAACACCGACGCCCAGATGAACGACTCGTTCACGTCGCCCTGGGAGGTGGCGCCGTCACCGAAGTAGACGATCGCGGCGGCCTCCGCCCCGTCCCGCTGGATGCCCATGGCATAGCCGACCGCGTGCAGCGTCTGGGAGCCGATGACGATCGTGTACAGGTGGAAGTTGTGCTCGTACGGGTCCCATCCACCGTGGTTGACCCCGCGGAACATGCCGAGCAGCTTCACCGGGTCGACGTCGCGGCACCAGGCCACGCCGTGCTCGCGGTAGGTGGGGAACGCCATGTCGGCGTCGGTAAGCGCGCGGCCGGAGCCGACCTGCGCGGCCTCCTGCCCGAGCAGGGAGGCCCATAGTCCGAGCTCGCCCTGCCTCTGGAGGGCGACCGCCTCCAGGTCGACGCGCCGCACCAGGACGAGGTCCCGGTAGAGCGAGCGCACCTCCTCGGCGGTCAGGTCGATGTCGTAGTCGGGGTGCTCGACCCGCTCGCCCTCGGGGGTGAGCAGTTGGATGAGCTCCGGGGGTGCGTCGGCACCGCGAGGGGCTTCGGCTGTCACGTGCCACTCCTGTGCGTCTAGGGCCATACGCGTGTGGGGTCACCACCCGTCCACGGCCGGGTCCTCACGCGGTCGGCGTCCATGGTGTGGATACCGCTCGCGTATGCGGACATCGTGGCAGAGGCCACTCCCCGCCGCGCAAGCCCCTTCTCGACGCCCACCCTTCCACGTTCCCCGAACCCCTGGGGCGAACCATGGTCATCAGGTGGGCGCGAGAGGACTCCCGGCAGGTCTCAGCCGGCGCGGTACACCACCCGGCCGTCGATCATAGTCAGCCACGCGTCCACACCTGCCAGGTCGTCCGCACCGAGTGAGTCGACGACCCGGCCGGGGACGACCACGTCAGCCAGCCTTCCAGGCGTGAGGGAGCCGATCCGCCGTCCAGGTCGTCCAGCATGTGCGAGGGGGGCATGCAGATCGTGCGGACCGGCAGGGTGCCCGCCGCGCGGTAGGTCTTCAGCTCGCGCCGGGAGACCTGGGGATCGCGCACGGTGGTCACCCCTGCGGACGGTAGGTCTCCCCCGCCGAGGTGAGCCACGAGAGGAGCCGCTCGGTCGGCAGGTCCGTGTGGAAGTTGGGGCCGTGGCAGCCGATGTCCACCGCGAGCGGCAGCAGCAGTTCCATGGCGGAGTCGAGGACCACGCCGGTGAGCTGCCCGCCCTCGTCGCGGAGGAAGGTGCCGCCCGCCGGGGCGCCGGGGGTGAGACCACGCGCCTGCGGATACGCTTGACCGCGACACCGGACACCAGGCCAGGAGGACATCAGTGGCGCGCGTCATCGTCGACGTCATGCTCAAGCCGGAGATTCTCGACCCGCAGGGCCAGGCCATCGCCGGCGCACTGCCCCGGCTGGGCTTCTCCGGGGTCCGGGACGTACGTCAGGGCAAGCGGTTCGAGGTGGAGATCGAGGGCGAGGCCGACGAGGCCGCCCTCTCCGAGGTCCGAAAGATGGCCGAAACCCTTTTGGCCAACACCGTGATCGAGGATTTCACCGTTCGCGTGGAGCGGTAAAACAGCACATTTCACACATCAAAAGACCGACAAAGCACCTAAGACGTAACATTGGCGCGACCACTGAATAACAGGCGCGTCATTTTGCGGTTAGCCCGGATTCCTCGGGGAAGCCTTTCACGGTGACCTTCAACACCGGGAGGGGTCCGGTGGACATCGAGTTCTCGCTGGCTTTACCCAGGGATGCGATCGGCATACCCCTGGTCCGCCGCGTGCTCGGCGAGGCGCTGCGGTCGCTGGGCGTGACCGAGAGCTGTGTGTCCGATGTCCTCCTGGCGACCTCGGAGGCGTGCGCAAACGCCGTACGGCACGGCGGGCCCGCGGAGCGTTACCGCGTGACGGTCGCCATCGGCGAGGGCCGTTGCGAGGTGCGGATCATCGACTGCGGCCACGGGCTCAACACCATTCCCCGGCAGTACCCTCCCGGAGACGCGGAGCACGGCCGGGGCATCCTCATCATGCAGTCGGTCGTGGACGAGATCTCCTTCGACATCACGCCGGGCCGCGGCACCACCGTCAGGCTCAGCAAGGAGCTCTCCTGGGACGAGGACGCCGTCGCGCGCTTCCTGACCCTGGACCGCCAGCTCGCCGCCGTCTGACCCTGGACCGCTGACCCTGGACCGCCGGTTCGCCGCCGTCCGATCGGGCCGTCCGCCCCCGGCAGGGGCCACTCGCGCGGAGATCGCCCGCCTCAGCTAGGGCGGTTTTGGCTTCACCCGATAACCTGAGGCGTACCGCCACAGACCGCCGCCCGTGAAGAGGCGGTGGCGTGCGCGCGCCCATGCCTTGGAGGGGAACCGTGGGGGACCTGTCATGAACGCTGCCCGAGTGGGCGTCGTCACCTTTCCCGGAACACTCGACGACCAGGACGCGGCCCGTGCCGTACGGCTCGCGGGAGCCGAGGCGGTGCCGCTCTGGCACGCCGACCACGACCTCAAGGGGGTGGACGCGGTCTTCCTTCCCGGCGGGTTCTCCTATGGCGACTACCTCCGCTGCGGGGCGATCTCCCGCTTCGCCCCGCTGATGGACGAGCTGATCCCGGCCGCCCGCGCGGGCCTGCCGGTCCTCGGCACCTGCAACGGCTTCCAGATCCTCTGCGAGGCGCACCTGCTGCCCGGCGCGCTCACCCGCAACGAGGGCCTGCACTACATCTGCCGTGACCAGGGCATCCGCGTGGAGAACACCTCCACCGCCTGGACGTCCGACTTCGAGGCCGGCCAGGAGATCGTGCTGCCGGTCAAGCACGGCGAGGGACGTTACGTCGCCGACGCGGACACCGTCTCGGCCCTGGAGAGCTCCGGGCGGGTCGTGTTCCGGTACGTCGGCGGCAATCCCAACGGTTCCCTCAACGACATCGCGGGGATCGCCAACGAGGCGGGGAACGTCGTGGGCCTCATGCCCCACCCCGAGCACGCGGTCGAGGACCTGACCGGCGCGCCGAGCGTGGACGGCCGGGGCTTCTTCACCTCCATCCTCAAGAAGCTGGTGAACGCGTGACTTCACTCCCCACAGCTGAAGCCCGGGGTCTCCACGCTGGAGGTATTCGATGACTGACTCCGTGAAGCGGGCCGCCGAGACGCCCGACGAGCCCATGCCGTACGCCGAGCTGGGCATGAAGCAGGACGAGTACCAGCGGGTGTGCGAGATCCTCGGCCGCCGGCCGACCGGCTCGGAGCTCGCGATCTACTCCGTCATGTGGAGCGAGCACTGCTCGTACAAGTCGTCCAAGGTGCACCTGCGCCAGTTCGGCACCAAGGCCCCGAAGTCGGACGCCCTGCTGGTCGGCATGGGCGAGAACGCGGGCGTCGTCGACGTCGGCGACGGCTGGGCCGCCACCTTCAAGATCGAGTCGCACAACCACCCGTCGTACGTCGAGCCGCACCAGGGCGCGGCCACCGGCGTCGGCGGCATCGTCCGCGACATCATGTCGATGGGCGCCCGGCCGATCGCGGTCATGGACGCGCTGCGTTTCGGCGGCGCGGACCAGCAGGACACACGGCGGGTGCTGCCGGGCGTCGTCGAGGGCATCAGCCACTACGGCAACTGCCTCGGCCTGCCCAACATCGGCGGCGAGGTCGTCTTCGACCCCTGCTACATCGGCAATCCCCTCGTGAACGCGCTCTGCGTGGGCCTGCTGCGCAAGGACCAGATCAAGCTCGCCACCGCTCCCGGCCCCGGGAACAAGGTCGTGCTGTTCGGCGCGCGTACCGGCGCCGACGGCATCGGCGGCGCGTCCGTGCTGGCGTCCGCGACCTTCGAGGACGAGTCGCAGGCCAAGCGGCCCGCCGTCCAGGTCGGCGACCCGTTCATGGAGAAGCTGCTCATCGAGTGCTGCCTCGAGCTCTACCAGGCCGACGTGGTCGTCGGCATCCAGGACCTCGGCGCGGCCGGCGTGTCGTGCGCGACGACCGAGCTGGCCGCCAAGGGCACCGGCGGCATGACCGTCGACCTCAACCTCGTCCCGCTGCGCGACCCGACGCTGCGGCCCGAGGAGATCCTGATGAGCGAGTCGCAGGAACGCATGATGGCCGTCGTCACGCCCGAGGACATCCCGGCGTTCATGGCGATCTGCCAGAAGTGGGACGTGCCCGCGACGGTCATCGGCGAGGTCACCGACACCGGCAGGCTCGTGATGACGTGGGACGGCGAGACGATCGTCGACATTCCCCCGGGCACCGCCGCCGACGAGGGCCCGGTCTACGAGCGCCCCTTCCACGAGCCCGAGGGCCAGGCCGCGCTCAACGCCGACGGCCCGGAGCGGCTCCCGCGTCCCGAGGACCTGCGCGAGACCCTGCTCCGGCTGCTCGGCTCGCCGAACCTCGGGTCCAAGGAGTGGGTGACCTCCCAGTACGACCGGTACGTCCGGGGCAACACCGTCCTCGCCCAGCCCGCCGACGCCGGCATGCTGCGGATCTCCGAGGTCATGCCCGGCGCCGAGGAGACGACCCGGGGCATCGCGCTGGCGACGGACGGGAACGGCCGGTACGCCAGGCTCGACCCCTACGCCGGGGCCCAGCTCGCCCTCGCCGAGGCGTACCGGAACGTGGCCGTCACCGGTGCGGCGCCGCTCGCGGTCACGAACTGCCTCAACTTCGGCTCGCCCGAGGACCCCGAGGTGATGTGGCAGTTCGCGGAGGCCGTGCGCGGCCTCGCGGACGCGTGCAAGACCCTCGGCGTGCCGGTGACCGGTGGGAACGTCTCGTTCTACAACCAGACGGGTTCCACCGCGATCCACCCCACGCCCGTGGTGGGCGTGCTCGGCGTGATCGACGACGTCGCCAAGCGGGTCAGGTCCGGATTCCCGGCCGGGGACCTGCGCGTGGTTCTGCTCGGAGACACGCGCGACGAGTTCGGCGGCTCCGAGTGGGCCCACGTGACACACGGCCACCTGGGCGGGCTTCCGCCCGCCGTGGACCTGGAGGCCGAACGCGGGCTCGCGTCGGTCCTGGTCGCGGCGGCCGAGCAGGGGCTGCTCGAAGGCTCCCACGACCTGTCCGACGGCGGTCTCGCCATCGCTCTCGCCGAGGCGTGCCTCGCGCGGGGCGTCGGCGCCACGGTCTCGCTGCCCGGCGACGACGCGTTCGTCGACCTGTTCAGCGAGTCCGCGTCCCGTGCGCTCGTCTGCGTACGGCCGGAGGCGTTCGAGGCGCTGGCCGAGCTGTGCGGCCGGCACGAGGTCCCCTGCTACGGCCTCGGCACGACCGGCGGCACCTCGCTGGTCGTCGAGGGCACTCTGGAGATCCCGGTCGCGGAGCTGCGCGAGACCCACGCCGGAGCGCTGCCCGCGATCTTCGGCTGATCTCGGCCACAACGGCGAAGGCCCTTCCGGACACGAGATCCGGAAGGGCCTTCTTCTCAGAGGGTCGTGATTTCCGCTACTGGCCGTTGGCGTGGCAGATGGCGGTCATCGTCTTGGTGGGGTCGCTCTCGGAGGTGGCGGTGAGCTTGACGGTGGCGTGCTTGCTGCCCCCGTCGGCCCGCTGGGCGAACACGGTGACGGTCTTGTGCTCTCCGGAGTCGATGGTCGCGAGCGCGTTGGGCGTGATGGTGGTCCAGCCCGCCCCCTCGACCTCGGCCTTGAGCCGGTAGACGTCGCTGTTCAGGTACGCGCTGACGTCCTCGGGGTGCTGCCCCTGGGCGGGCGCCGCCTTACCGGTGTTGAACAGCGGGAACCGGCACATCGACGTGCCCTTCTCGGCGGCGGGGACGCCGGCGCCCGGAAGAAGCTTGACGCCGCGCTGCTGCGGGCCCGCGCCGTCCAGCGAGCGGATGGCGACCGTGTAGGACAGGATCCCCTTGGCGTCGCGGCGCACGTCGATGACGTAGAAGTGCAGCCGGTTGGCCTGGTCCACATACTCGTACTGGCTGCCCGAGTCGGTGCCCGCGTGGAAGAGCGCGTCGGAGAGCTGGCGGTAGTCGCCGATGGTGATCGGGACCTTGGTGCCGTCCGGCAGCACGTAGTCCGTCATCCCGATGTCCTGCGGGTTGGCGTCGATCACCCACTCGAACGGGGCGCTGTCCTGGTTCTTCGTCTTGGTCAGGAGCACGCCGGAGTCGGGGGTGAAGGAGTCGGTCCCCATGCGGTCGACGACTTCGACCGTGTAGTTGTTGTAGTTGCCGCCGTCGCAGAGCGGGTCGGTCCGCGTGTCGCACGAGCCGGTGGACTTGTCGCCGGTGTCGAAGGAGATGTTGACGCCCATCAGGCCGTTCTTGCCCGGTTCGGCGGCACGGGCCGTCACCGTGGCGACGACGAGACCGGAGTCGTCGAGCGCGTCACGAGACAGGCGCAGCACGTTCCGCTCGTCCACCATCTGCAGCTTGATCTTGTTGCGCAGCATGTGCTGGGCGCCCATCGACGCGCCTGCCGTGGGCGGGATCAGCCAGCGGCTGTGCGGGCCACCGGGCCCGTTGAAGCTACCGCGGCTGAGCATCTCCCAGATGCCGGTGTACGCCCGGCGCATCGGGGTGCCATAGGGGTTGTTGTAGTTGTCGGCGATGCCCATGATGTGGCTCAGCTCGTGGGCGTAGACCCCCATGCCGGAGCTCTCGGTCTGGACCGAGTCGATGCCGAAGCGGGCGTTGGGCCAGAACGTGGAGCCCGAGGCCCAGGAGGTCCAGTCCACGTAGCGGGTCTTCGACCAGTTGGGCAGGTTCGGATCCGGCGGGCCGAACTCGTCGGTGACGTCCTCCTTGGTGGGGAACTTCATCATGCCGAACTCCTGCCAGGTGGACGACTCGTCCTGCCCGGCGCTGACGTAGAAGACGAAGTCGAAGCCGTCGGCCACCTCCTGGCCGACGTCGGCGAGCCAGGCGGCGTTGCCGTCCGTGCGCAGGTTCTTGGTGCAGGTGTCCCCCGCCGGGCAGGCGTCGCGCTGGTACTCCATGGCGTACTCGTGCGACTTGCCCGGCATGGTGTACGGCCCGAATCCGGTCAGCTCTACGCCGTAACGGCCGCCGGAGTCCTCCATCCAGTATTCGTGGATGGTGTGTCCCTTGTTGAGCTGGTTGGGGGTGTTCAGGAAGTCCTGGTAGAACCTGGCGACCTGGTCACGGGGGATGTTGTTGGCCTCGGCACTGGGGTTGCCGAAGACCGTCGAGCCCTGGGGCCGGGTGACGACGAACGACTGGTTGGGGTAGTCGAGCAGCACCAGCGCGCCCTTGAAGGTGCGCGCGGACCCCTTGACGGCCGGGTCGGCCCAGTTCGTGCCGGGAATCTTCGTGTAATCCGCCCACGTCATGTGGTCGGGGTTCTTCCAGTTCTGCGGATCGATGGGCGCGACGACCCGCGAGGGACGGCCGCGTAGCGCCTGCGACTCGTCGGGCTGGTCCCGCTGCCAGGGCTGGGTCTGGGGCCAGTGGTCACGCCGCCACGGATGCTCGGGATCTTGGGAGGGATCTGCGGACGCGGGCGTCGCCGCCAGGGCCGCCGGGGCCAGCACGATGGCCGCCAGCAGGCACTGGAGCAGCTTCTTGGGGGCTTTCACGATTCAAGACGCTATATACCGCCTTGACGCAGATCATCGGTCACATGTAGGGAAGACCGACGGACATTCCTCCTACAGATGTTGAAATGTCCAGATGGAGGCCAGGTGGCGGATCTGCAGCGCATCGTGGACGAGCTCGCCCTGCGCCTCGGCCGGCCGCTGCTGCTCGAGGACGGCCACCAGCGCGTGATCGCCTACAGCGTGCAGGACGGGCCGATGGACGACGTCCGCCGCGACTCGATCCTGCGCCGCCACACCACCCCGGAGGTGCGCGCTTTCCTGCGGGCGGCAGGCATCCACGAGGCGACCGGCCCACTGCGCACACCCGGCGCCGCCGAGCTGGGGCTGCTGCCGCGGATCTGCGTCCCCGTACGGCACGACGGCCGGCCGCTGGGCTTCCTCTGGTTCGTCGACGTCGGCCCCGCCATGACGGAGGCGGAGATCGCCGTCACCACGGCGGCCGTGCCCGCGCTGGCCCTCGCCCTCTTCCACGAGAGCCTGGCCTCCGGTCTGGCCTCGCGCCGGGAACTCGAAGCCGTCACGGGCCTGCTGCGCGGGGAGGCCGAGGCCGCCCGGACCCTCGTCGAGGCGGGCGCCTTCCCTCCCGCCGCCCCGGTCACGGTGGCGGTCGCCAGGCCCCTGTCCGCCGAAGCCGACGAGGCGCTGCGGCTGACGCTGGAGCGCGGGCTGCTTGCCGTACGGCGGCGCCTGTCCGGGCATCATCCCCTGCACCTGGTGCGCTACGACCACGGTGTCCTGCTCACCGCGGGCACCACCGCCTTCCCCGAGGAGATGCGCGCGGCTCTGGGGGCGCCGATCCTGATCGGGATCGGCGGGCCGCGCCCCTCGCTCTCGCGTGCGTCCGAGTCGTACGAGGAGGCGTTGCACGCCGCCGAGGTCGCGGCGAAGGTGCCGGAACTCGGGCGCTCGGCGGAATGGACCCGGCTCGGTGTCTACCGCATGCTCACCGGGATTCCCGGTGGCAACCTTCACCCGGGCCTGGAGAAGCTGCTGGACGACGCCCAGCACCGGCCGCTGCTGGAGACGCTGGAGATCTACCTCGATCTCGCCGGCAACGCGCAGGCCACCTCGCGCCGCCTGCGCCTGCACCGTACGTCGCTCTACTACCGGCTCCAGCGGGTCGAGGAGCTGGCGGAGACCGATTTGAGGGACGGCGTGGAGCGGCTGAGCCTGCATCTCAGCCTCAAGCTGGCCCGGCTGTCCGGCCGCTACCACCCCTCGTCCGTGCTCTCACCGGAAGGGACCGGGTGATCCGGCCGGCGGCAGCGCCCTCCACGCGCGAGAACCCGATCCGGGCCCGCGGCCCGAAACCGTCGCCCATGAATGAAGGCCCTCCCGGCACCCGATGTCCGGAAGGGCCTTCACTCGTTTCTTCGCTGTGGCGGCGGGCCGCCACCCGCTCACGTCCGCGGGCATGAGCGGCGGCGGGCCTCGTGGTGTCCGCCGCGCTCACTCGCTCCGACGCGGCTCAGGCTAGACGCAGATGGCGTACGCGGTGCCCTCGGCGTTCTTACCGGAGACCTTCCAGCCGGTCGGCGTGGAACCGCTGGTCGCCGGAGACGGAGCGCTCTCGTAGATCTGCCCGGAGGCGCTGCCGCTGTCGAGGGTGAAGCCACCGCCCGTGGCCTTGCCGCTGCCGCAGGAGACGAAGACCGACGAGGAGCCGCCATGCCCGAAGTCGAACGCCTTCGTCACGACCTTGGGCGTGACCGATCCGCCGGTACCGGGGTCACCCTTCGGACCCTGCGGCCCGGCCGGACCGGTGTCACCCTTCGGGCCCGTGGCGCCGGTCGCGCCCTTCTCGCCCTGCAGACCTCGCGGACCCTGGGCGCCGGTGTCGCCCTTCGGACCCGCGGCGCCGGCCTTGCCGTCGTCGCCCTTCGGACCCTGCGGACCCGTGGCGCCGGTCTTGCCGTCGTCGCCCTTCGGACCCTGGGCGCCGGTGTCACCCTTCGGACCCTGCGGCCCGGCCGGACCGGTGTCGCCCTTGTCGCCCTTCGGCCCCTGGAGGCCGCGCGGACCCTGCGGGCCGGTCGCTCCGGTGCCGCCGACGCCGACCGGACCCTCCGGACCCGTCTGGTTCCACCAGGTCTTGTACTCGGTCGGCTTGCAGGTGGTCGTCGCGTTGACGATCCGCACGTAACCCGTCTTCTTGTTCACACAGCCGTAGATGACCTTGGAGGCCGAGGACGCGGAGGAGGCGCTGGCCATGCCGCCCACCACGAACAACGATCCGGCGAGTGCGCCGACCGTCAGAACACCGATCGTGCGTCCACCCGGCAACTTGATAGCCACGGAGGCATCCCTTCTGAAAGCAAGAGTGAGTGCTCGAAAACTCTTGGTGCTGAAGGGACGTTTCGACCGTTCCACAGGATGACCGGCCAAACATCACAAGTTTATTTCAGTCTCTGCCGTACCGATGGATCCCGCGTCCGGGTCCCGCCATACGGGATCGCCCTGTCATCACACGTACGCCGTACATGAGAATCGCGGGCATGGTGAGCGTCCCGCTAGAGCCCGATATGCCGGATTACGCCCCTGCTCTTCGGTACGCCTGGCGCGTCTGCTCCGTCACCTCCCTCGGGATGCTGCTCATCGGCATGAGCGGCAGCACCCTGAACGTGGCCCTGCCCGCGGTCGTACGGCACTTCGACGCCGGTCCGCTGGCGTCGAACTGGATCCTGCTGGCGTACATGCTGACCAACACCGCGACGCTGGTGTTCTTCGGCCGGGTTTCCGACCTGCTCGGCAAGCGAGAGGTCTACCTCGTGGGGTTCGCCCTGTTCACGGCCGGCTCGCTGCTGTCCGGTCTCGCGCCCGACGTGGGTCTGCTGATCGCGTTGCGCGCGGTGCAGGGCCTCGGAGCGGCGATGATCATCGCCAACGGGACCCTCATCCTGACCGACGCCTTCCCTCCGGACCGGCTGAGTCAGGGCATGGGCTTCTACTTCGGCGTCCTTTCGGTGGCCCAGCTCGCGGGGCCGACACTCGGCGGGCTCATCGCCGACACCCTCGGCTGGCGATGGATCTTCTGGATCAACGTGCCGGCCGGGCTGTTCGCCCTGCTCTGGGGGATGTTCACCCTGCGCAGGCTGCCCGTGTCCGGCCCCCGCCAGTCGCTCGACGGCGCGGGCAACCTGATCGTGTTCGCCGCGCTGTCGGCGACGCTGTTCGCGGTCAGCGAGGGCAGCCTGATAGCCGGGCTGATCGCGCTGGCACTGGTGCCGGTGCTCGTGGCGGCCGAGCGCCGGGCCGTCAACCCGGTGTTGAACTTCCGCCTGCTCAGCGAGCGGGTGCTCCTCATGGCCAACCTCGCGACACTCTGCAACGCCGTGGCGCGGGCGTCGCTCATCCTGCTCGCCGGACTGTATTTCCAGACCGCGCGGGGAGCCGACGCGCTGGCCGCCGGTCTCGGCGTGCTCCCCGTGGCGCTCGGGATGGGCCTCGGCTCGCCGGTGTCGGGCACGCTCGGCCGCCGGGTCGGCCCGTACGCCCTGGCCCTCGGCGGCAGCGTGCTCTGCGTCGCCGGGCTGCTGATCCTGCTCCTCGGGTCCGGCCCCGCCACGCCGTACTGGATCCTGGCGGCGGGGCTGTTCATGACCGGCTGCGGCAGCGGAACGTTCCTCACCGGCAACACCACCCAGGTCATGAGCGGGCTGCCGGCGGAGAACATGGGCGTGGTCAACGCCTTCCGCCTGATGGCCATGAACACGGGGGTCGCGGTCAGCGTCGCGCTCACGCTCGGGATCCTGACCAGCGCAGTCAGCCCGGAGCTCCGCTCCCAGGTGTACGCGGGGACGCTCTCACGGCTGAGCCCCGTGGCGCTGGACCAGCTCATGACGGGCTTCTGGCGCACCTACGCCGTGCTGTTCGGGCTGGCGGTGCTCGGCACGGTGTTCTCCGCGCTCGCCCGCGCACCCCGCCGCGGCGGGACAGTCGTGCCGGACGTCTCCTGACCCTCCCGCCCGGCCCGATGGCCTAACGCCGCGCGGCGGCCAGCGCCTCGACGCCGCCCAGCAGCAGATCGAGGCCGAACGTGTAGTAACGCTCGACGTCGATCTCCTCCTCGACGGTCTTGGCGTACTCGACGATTCGCGGGTACCGGTCGGCGGGCATGGACTCCAGGGCCAGCCGCTTCTGCCGCCGCCACTCGGCCGCCTGCTCCTGCGGCACGCTGGGTGGGCAACCGGGCTCGTGGTCGACGAGCATCATCGCCCCGTGCAGCAGGTACGTGGCGACCAGGTACCCCTCCTGGAGGGTGAACCCCGCCTGGCGGAGCAGGTCGAGCGCCGTGTCAGTGGCCCGGGAGAAGCTGGCCAGCTCGTCCTTCACGACCATCCCGAGCAGGCCGGGCATGAAGCGGTGCCGCCGCATCACCGCGACCAGCGCCTCGACCATCGCCCGTACGCGCACGTTCCACGGCGCCGCCGGGTCGAACTCCGGCGTGACCTCCGCGAGCAGGTGGTCGGCCAGGCAGTTGAGGAGCTGGTCCTTGTTCTTGACGTGCCAGTACAGCGCCATCGGTGTGACGCCGAGCTCCTGGGCCAGGCGCCTGACGGTGACGGCTTCGAGCCCCTCGGCGTCGGCGAGCAGGACGGCCCGCTCGACGAGGGTCTCCCTGGACAGCTTCTCGGATCCCACTTGACAACTATACGACGTACAAGTTCTCCTATGCAATGTACATGTACGCCGTACAGGTACGCCGTATAGGAGAGACAGCATGCAGAGAAGATGGTGGGCATTGGTCACGGTCGCGCTCGCGACCTTCATGACCTACCTCGACAACAACGTGGTGAACGTGGCGCTACCGACGATCCAGCGCGACCTGGGGCTCACGATCTCCGGACTGGAATGGATCGTCAGCGCGTACATTCTGGTGTTCGCGGGGCTGCTGCTGGTCGGAGGCCGGCTCGCCGACGTCCTGGGCATGCGGACCACCTTCTTCGCCGGTCTCGGCGTGTTCACCGTGGCGTCCGTGACGGCCGGTCTGGCGGGCAGCCAGGAAACGCTGATCGCGGCCCGGGCGTTCCAGGGGGTGGGCGCGGCCATGCTCGCCCCGACCGCGCTCGCCATCCTCCGTGCGATCTTCCCCGATCCGCGCGAGCGCGCCACGGCCGTCGGCATCTGGAGCGCGGTGGGCGCCCTCGCGCTGGCCGTCGGCCCGCTCACCGGCGGCCTGCTCAGCGAGAACGCCCAGTGGGGCTGGATCTTCCTGATCAACGCGCCGATCGGCGCCCTGACCGCGATCCTCGGCTTCCTGACGATCCGCGTGCCGCGGGCGGAGCGTCGCCGTACCGGCCTGGACCTGCCCGGCCTCGTGTCCTCGGCGGTCGCCCTCTTCGCGCTGACCTACGCGCTCATCGAGGGCGAGTCGCGCGGATGGGGTTCGGCGCCGATTCTCGGGGCGTTCGGCCTCGCGGCGGCCGGTGCGGTCGCCTTCGTGGTCGCGGAGTCCCGTACCGGCCAGCCCATGATCGACCTTTCGCTGTTCCGCGTACGTGTCTTCGTCGGAGGCATGCTGTCCCAGGGACTGTGGTCGTTCGGGGTGTTCGGCATCTACTTCTTCACCGCGCTCTACCTGCAGAGCGCCCTCGGGTTCAGCCCCATCGAGGCGGGCGCGGCGTTCGTGCCGATGGCCCTGCTCACGGCGGCCGTCGCGGCCACCTCGCCCCGGATCGCCGCGCGGTTCGGCACCGCGCCCACCGTGGCCACCGGGCTCGGCGTGATGGCCGTCGCGATCGCTTGGTTGTCCAGCGCGGGCGAGAACAGCGGCTACCTCGACCTGCTGCCCTGGTTCCTGCTGTACGGCGCAGGCGCGGGGCTGCTCGTGCCGCTGACCAACGTCGTCCTGAACGTCATGCCCGCCGACCGGGCCGGAGTGGCCTCAGGCGTGCTGAACGTCTCCCGCGAGGTGTTCGGGCTGCTCGGCATCACGATCCTCGGGGCGATCATGAGCAACCGGCAGAGCTCCCTGACCGGGGCGCCCATGCACACCTTCCTGGAGGCGTACCGTTTCACCCTGCTCATCGCCGCGGCGATCATCCTGGTCGGCGTGCCGGTCAGCCTCTACTCCCTGCGCACCCGCCGTACCGCGTCGGCGTCGGCGTCGGCGTCGGCGGCGGCGGCGGCGGTCGAGGCTCCCGTCGGCGAGCCCGTCGGCTGACCCCGTACGAGCGAGCCCGGAAGCCCGTACGGCCGGCGCCGCGCCGCGCCGGCCGTACGGAGGACCGCCGTCAGGAACCGATCTTCTTGCCCTGCTTGTGCCAGCTCACCACGACGGACGGACGCGGCTGCGTCCCGTCGGGCCACCTGCTGGACGGGTTGTCCGGAGTCGCGCCGTTGATCTCACCGGGGTGCTGCACGGCGACGAAGACGCTGCGCTGGTCGGGGCTGATCAGCGGGCCGCAGGTCTCCGCGCCGAACGGAACCGTGAGGAACTGCCGCACGTGGCCGCGGTCCGCCCCGCGCAGCGGCATCGCGAACAGGCCGTCGTTCGCGGCCAGCGCGTTGCCGTCGGTGGAGATCCAGAGGTTGCCCTCCGCATCGAAGGTGATGTTGTCCGGGCACGAGATCGGCGAGACCTGCGTCTTGTCGAACCCGGCGAAGTACGTCCCCGGGTCCTTGGGGTCGCCGCAGACCAGGGGGATCGACCAGGCGAACGTGGTACGCCCCGCGTCGTCACCCGCCTCCACGATCTCGATGATGTGCCCGTGCTTGTTGCCGATCCGGGGGTTGGCCTCGTCGACGTTGGCCGCCGCGCGGTTGCTGTTGTTGGTCAGCACGACGTAGACCGCCCCGGTCACCGGGCTGCGCTCGACGTCCTCCGGCCGGTCCATCTTGGTCGCGCCGACCTTGTCGGCCGCGAGCCTCGTGTAGACGAGCACCTCCTCGGCCGTCATGCCCGGCACGTGCGACTTCGAGCCGGTCACCAGCGGGATCCACGTGCCCGAGCCGTCGAAGGCGCCGTCGGACGGCAGCTTGCCGGAGCCGTCGATCTCGGCCGCGGGGCTGTCCCCGGTGAACTTCGCGACGTAGAGTGTCCCCTCGTCGAGCAGACTCCGGTTGTGCCGGTCGAAGCCGTGGATGTACCGCTTCGTGGACACGAACTTGTAGAGGTACTCGAAGCGGCCGTCGTCGCCCATGTAGACGACCAGCCGGCCGTCCTTGGCCAGGGTCGTGGTCGCGGCCTCGTGCGCGAAACGTCCGAGGGCGGTCCGCTTCACCGGGGTCGAGGTCGGGTCGAACGGGTCGATCTCCACGACCCAGCCGAACCTGTTGACCTCGTGCGGGTGCTTGGCCAGGTCGAAGCGCTCCTCGACGCGGTCGAACCGCCGGCTGCCGCTGGGGATCGCGCTGGTGGTGCTCAGCCCGTACCTCGTCAGGTATGGCTTCTGCTCCTCGGGCACGCCGTTGGCACCGACGAAGTACTGGTTCCAGTTCTCCTCGCAGGTGAGAACGGTGCCCCACGGCGTCGTGCCGCCCGAGCAGTTGTTGAGCATGCCGTACACGGTCCGGCCGGACGGGTCGGCCGCGGTCTTCAGCAGGTCGCCTCCGGCGGCGGGGCCGCTGATGGTGAAGCGCGTCTGGGCGGTGATCCGCCGGTTGTAGCGACGGCGGCCCTTGGTGACCAGTTCCCAGCGTCCGGAGGAGCCGTTCTTGCGGATCTCCACGACCGATCCGCCGTGGGCGGCCAGCGCGATCTTGATCTGCTCGACCGGCGCGGCGCCACCGTCGGTGTAGCCGCGGAACATCAACGCCTCGTTGGTGTACTCGTGGTTCACCCACAGCAGGCCCCGGTTCGGGCCGAGCGGGAAGAACGTCACGTAGTCACAGTTGTAACCGAACTGCCTGGCCTGCGCCTCGGCGGTCTGGTTGTCGAAGTCGAACGCGGGCGCGTCCTCCGTCACCGGGTCTCCCCAGCGCACGACCACGGAGGACTCGTAACCGTCGGCCACGACAAGGGCGTCCTGGGTGTTCGGGGCGACGGGCGTGAACGCCAGCCCGCCCTTCCCCGGCTTGCCGTGCTTCCCGGAGGCCGCCGCCGAGGCGTCGGGCTCCGCCGCGGCCGGTACGGCCGCCGCCATGCCGGCCGCGCCCGCCGTGACGACCAGGGCGCCGAGCGCGCCCGCCCTCAGCGCGCCACGGCGCGAGACGGCGGCCGCGGCGAGGTCGCCGAAATATTCGTTGTCGGTGGTGTTCGGCACGCCGTGATCACAGGCGTTGCCACAACGGAAACGGCAGGTCATCGCACTGCGGCCACCCTTGTGCGGGGCGTCGAGCAGCGGAAGGACCCGGCGCGGCGACGGATTCGCCACAGCTCCTCCATGGGGGTTTCGAGCGGTAGTCGAGCACTCGGGATGGCTCTCCGTCGGAAGGTACGGCTGCCGCTCGAACCCGAGGTGAAC
This sequence comes from Microtetraspora glauca, assembly GCA_001570385.1. Classification (GTDB taxonomy): domain Bacteria; phylum Actinomycetota; class Actinomycetes; order Streptosporangiales; family Streptosporangiaceae; genus Microtetraspora; species Microtetraspora glauca. The sequence continues at coordinate 34,527 of BBYL01000033.1, forward strand.
CCCAGTTACCCAGCTGATGAACCCCTACGCGCGCCCCCATCCGACGACCGACCCAGGGAGGCGGTCACGACCGGTACGGGAGGACCGGTCGTTGCCAGCGTGGGAAGAGCGGTCACGACCGGCGCAAGGAGGCCGGTCACAGCCGGTGCGGGGAGAATGGGTGCAGCCGGTGCGGGGAGAACGGGTGCAGCCGGTGCGGGGAGAATGGGTGCAACTGGTGCGGGGAGAATGGGCGGATGCCGCCGCGCAAACTCGACCCAGCGAAGGTCCGTGCCGCCCTCGACGCCCAGCTCACGGCCCTGGGGGAACCGCCGTTCGCCGGACCCGACTCGGCCGCTCCCGGAGCCTGCGTGGCGAGCGTGCTGGGGGCGTACGCGGGCGGCCTCACCCCTCTTCGGGACGCCGCGCGCTTCGCCGTACGGCACCTGCTCGACGAGTTGGCCGCGCTCGCTCCGGGCCGGACGGTGGAGGTGCGGGTTCCGCCGTACGCGGCGGTGCAGTGCGTCGAGGGGCCGCGCCACACGCGGGGCACCCCTCCGAACGTCATCGAGACCGATCCGCGCACCTGGCTGGAGCTCGCCACCGGTCGCGTCTCCTGGGACACCGCGCTGGCCTCGGGCCGGATCGCCGCCAGCGGGTCGCGCGCCGACCTGTCGGCCTACCTCCCGCTTCCCTGATCCGGGGGCTCCCCCAGCCCGTGATCGCCCCGGCCCCGCCCGCGATCGACGCCAGGCGGGGTCTTCCGTGTGTCAGGGCGCGTCAGCCGGTGAGGCCGGAGAGGGCGGACCCGCTCAGCTTCTCCTCGATGCAGCGCTGGGTCGACGCCTGGGTGGGATGCGTCCTGATGTCGAAACACTCGCCGAGCCCCTTGGCCTGGAACCAGTTGTAGAACACGACCCCGATCACGGCGGCGAGGACGAGCGTCACGACGCTGAGAACGATGCCCGTGACGGCGCGGCTCTTGCTGGAGCCGGTCGCGAGCGCGACGATGCCGAGGATCACGCCCACGACCGCGGTGACCGTACCGATGCCGCAGACGAACAGCAGGACGATGCTGACGATGCCGAGCACCATCGCGGCCGTGCCCAGCCCGCCGCCCCGCTTCGGCGGCTGCTGGTAGTACCCGGGGCCGCCGCCGTACCTTCCCGGCTCGCCGGGATAGACCGGCCGGTCGCCCGAGGGCGGCTGCCCGCCCCCGTCGGCCGCGAGGTTCCCGCCGTTGCCGGGAGGGATCCGGTCGCCGAAGCGTTCCGAGGAGGGCCGGCCCTCCTCGGGCCGTCGCGGAGCGCCCGGAACTCCCTCGCCGGGCTCGCCCGGACGGCCCTGCGGCTCTTCCGGGCCCTGAGTGCCCGAGTCCTTTCCGTAGACCCGGACGTAGTCCTCCCCGCCGCCTCCCCAGTTGACCGGCTCGTCCTGGGTGCTCGTCCTGAGCACCTGTACGTGGCCTCCGCCGTTGGAGCCGGCGCCGTTGCCGGTGGCCCGGTCCTCTCCGGCGGACAGCCCCAGTTGGGCGAGGGGCCCGGTCGTCGCGGCGACCCCGGCTGCCCCGGGAGTGACTCCTGGGGACCGCGTGGTCCCTTGCGGCATTCCGCAGTGTTCGCAGATCGCGGAGTCCGCCCCGGTGACGGGGCTCGTCGTCGGCGGCCGCCCCTGGGCGACGCTCTGGAAGGCGTCCGTGTCACGGAGCACCCCGGAGCCGCCCGCGGAGACGATCGGCGACTCCGAGCGCGGCGGAGCCGGTGGTGTCGGCGGCGTCGGCGGCGTGGGAGGCGCCGGGGGCGCTGGGAGCGGCGGGGTGAACGGGCCCGGCGGGACAGGTGGAGCCCATCCGCTCAGAGGCACCGGCGTCGGGATGTCGGACGGATAGGCCACCGTGTAATCGTCGGAGCCGGTGGGGGAAACCCGCGGAGCGTCCATGGGCGGGCTCGCGTACGAACCTGTCTGGGGGCCCGAGTGAGCTCCCGGATAGTGAGTCGTGTGCGCACCGGTCTGGGGTCCCGCGTACGGGTCGCTCCACGATCCCGTGGAGGAGTCGGCCGAGGACTCGGGGTACGCCCCCGGTCCCTGCGGGCCGGCCTGCGACGGAATGTGCGAAGGCGCCTGCGGCAACCCCGGAGACGCCGCCGGGGACGGGGACGGCGGAGCCTGCGGCGGCGGAATGTGCGAGGGCGGGACCTGGGGCGGCGGAACGTGCGAGGGCGGGATCTGGGACGGGATGGCCGTCGGTGGCACGCTTGCCGCCCCTCCCTCCCCGCCGGGGTCCGTCACCGGACGCTCAGAAGACGGGGTCGTGCGGGCGACAGGAGGGTAATCGCTCGCCAATGGATCCTGTGCCGCCCACGCCTTGAGGCTCTCCCAGGTGGTCTCCGGCTCCGCCCACGACCGGTAGCCGGGGTCCGTCGCCGCGAGATCGTCGGAGAATCCGCAGTCGGTCCACTCGCCGAGGTCCGGCTCGCCCGGCTCGGCGCGGCGCCGGTCACTCCGGTCTCCCCAGCCAGAGGTGCCACTCAGGTCACCCGCGCCCGGGGTGGAGACCGGCCGGTCGTCCGTACGCGACGCTTCGCCGGCGATTTCGCCGAAGGCTGACGGCCGGTTTTCGCCGGGCTGGGCCGGGGTGGGCTCCCGGTATCCGGAGGGCTCCCACCAGGAGCCTTCAAGATCGGGTTCGTCCCATGAGTTCACCGGAAGGACCAGTCTCTGCTCGTCCGGGCGGGTCTCGTTTTCGGGCCGCTGGTCGCGCGCGGGCTCCCACGCGGGGTTCTCAGGTGTCGTCACGGTCGCTCTCTCCCGGACCAGAGTTGGGCATGCCGGAGACCCAAGGCTCTCCCGGAGGGCGGCGGCGCAACCCGGGCGACACGGCAAAGCCCAGTCGATCGTTTCCCCGAGACTTTCCGTACCCGCGTGCGCGAGCAGGGAGAAGGCCGAAATAGACTCAAGCATGTGCTGAAAGGCGACGGCCGACTGAGCCATGACCTCGATTCCCTGGATCGCGCACCCAAGGACGCCTGTGGCGTGTTCGGCGTGTGGGCCCCCGGGGAAGATGTCTCCAAACTCACCTATTACGGGCTGTACGCGCTGCAGCACCGCGGGCAGGAGTCCGCGGGCATCGCGGTCAGCGAGGGCAGCCGCATCCTCGTCTACAAGGACATGGGCCTGGTGTCCCAGGTCTTCGACGAGTCCATCCTCGGAACCCTCCGCGGTCACGTGGCGATCGGGCACTGCCGTTACTCCACGACCGGATCGAGCGTCTGGGAGAACGCCCAGCCCACGCTGAGCTCGACCGAGCAGGGCGGCCTCGCGCTCGCCCACAACGGCAACCTGATCAACACCGGGGAGCTCTCGCTGCGGCTCCCGCCGGACGTCATCAGAGCGACGACCGACACCGAGGTGCTGACGGCGCTGCTGGCGCAGGACCGCGCGCAGTCGATCGAGGAGGCGGCCGCCGAGCTGCTTCCCCAGGTCAAGGGCGCCTACTCCCTGGTCTGGATGAACGAGACGACCCTGTTCGCCGCCCGCGATCCGCAGGGCATCAGGCCGCTGGTCCTCGGCCGGCTTGAGCGCGGATGGGTGGTCGCGTCCGAGACCGCCGCGCTGGACATCGTCGGCGCCACGTTCGTCCGCGAGATCGAGCCCGGTGAGCTGCTGACGATCGACGAGCGGGGGGTCCGTTCCCGCCGCTTCGCCGCCGCCGCGCCGAAGGGCTGCCTGTTCGAGTACGTCTACCTCGCCCGGCCGGACACCACGATCGCCGGCCGTGGCGTACAGGCGACCCGGGTCGAGGTGGGCCGCCAGCTGGCCCGCGAGCACCCCGTCGACGCCGACCTCGTCATTCCCACACCGGAGTCCGGCACCCCCGCGGCCATCGGTTACGCCGAGCAGAGCGGCATCCCGTACGGCCAGGGCCTGGTGAAGAACTCCTACGTCGGCCGGACCTTCATCCAGCCGTCGCAGACCATCCGCCAGCTCGGCATCCGCCTCAAGCTGAACCCGCTGCGCGAGGTCATCCAGGGCAAGCGGCTGATCGTGGTCGACGACTCGATCGTGCGCGGCAACACCCAGCGGGCCATCGTCAAGATGCTGCGCGAGGCGGGCGCCACGGAGGTCCACGTGCGGATCTCCTCGCCGCCGGTCGCATGGCCGTGCTTCTACGGCATCGACTTCGCCACCCGGGCGGAGCTGATCGCCGGGTCGCTGTCCGTGGAGGAGATCCGCGCCTCCCTGGGCGCCGACTCTCTCGGCTACATCTCCCTTGAGGGGCTGACCCAGGCGACCACGATCCCGGCTGAGCGGCTCTGCCGTGCCTGCTTCACCGGCGAGTACCCCATCGCGATCGACCAGGACCAGGTCGGCAAGTACGTCCTGGAAGGGCAGCTGTGACCGGTCGCCGGAAGAACGGCCGGGCACGATTGACGAAGGGGAACACATGACCAGCTACGCCGCCGCGGGTGTGGACATCGAGGCGGGTGACCGGGCCGTCGAGCTGATGAAGTCCCGGGTCGCCCGGTCCCGGCGTCCCGAGGTGGTGGACGACGCCAGCGGGTTCGCCGGGTTGTTCGACGCCTCGGCCTTCCTGCGCTACCGCCGTCCGCTCCTGGCGACGTCCACGGACGGCGTCGGCACCAAGGTCATGCTGGCGCAGCGCCTCGGCAAGCACGACACGATCGGCATCGACCTCGTCGGCATGGTCGTCGACGACCTGGTCGTGTGCGGCGCCGAGCCGCTGTTCATGACCGACTACATCGCCTGCGGCAAGGTGGTGCCCGAGCGCATCGCCGACATCGTGGGCGGCGTGGCAGAGGGGTGCCGGCTCGCCGGCTGCGCGCTCGTCGGCGGCGAGACGGCCGAGCACCCGGGAGCCATGGGTCCCGACGAGTACGACCTGGCCGGTGCGGGCACGGGCGTCGTCGAGGCGGACGAGCTGCTCGGCCCGGACCGTGTACGGCCCGGCGACGTGGTGCTCGCCCTGGCGTCGAGCGGAGTGCACTCCAACGGATACTCCCTGGTCAGGCATGTCATCAAGACCGCCGGCCTGGACCTTGAGCGGCAGCTTCCCGAGCTGTCCCGCACGCTCGGCGAGGAGCTGCTCGAACCCACCCGCATCTACTCCCTGGACTGCCTCGCGCTGATCCGGGAGGTCGAGGTGCACGCCTTCGCGCACATCACCGGCGGCGGCCTGGAGGCCAACCTCGCCCGGTCCCTGCCCGGTACGGCCGACGCCGTGCTGGACCGGGGTTCGTGGACCCCGCCCGCGATCTTCGAGGTACTCGCCGGACACGGCGGCGTGGCTCAGGCCGAGATGGACCGGACGTTCAACCTCGGCGTGGGGATGTGCGCCGTCGTTCCCGCCGATCAGGCCGACCGGGCGGTGGCCGTGCTCACCGAGCGGGGCGTGCCCGCCTGGGTGCTCGGAGACGTCGTCCCCGGCACCGGCGCCGCGCGGTACCGCTGAAGCCGCCGAGCCCTGAAACAGCCGAACCCGGTGAAGCCCGTTCCTGGTCAGGCGTCGCGCCTGGCCAGGCGGTCCTTCGCGCACCGGCGACGTGCCGTACACGCCAAAAGGCGCCCCGGCATCACCGGGGCGCTCGATCGGACCCTTGACAACGTGAAGTCACCCGGCGTGGTCTGGCCATCGCCGGGTGGTGTCACCTCGCCCGCTGTCAGGAACGGCTAACGGCGTCGGGACGAGTCTTTGCCGTCGCCCTCGTCATCGTCGACGGCGTAATCGGCGTACCGATCAGCCAGCTCGTCGTAAGGGTCTTGCTCGTCACTGTGGCCGGAATCGCCCTCGTCCACGACTCCGAGCTCCGCGCGCAGACGCTCAAGATCAGTGCCGCCGCTGTTGTACTTCAGCTGGCGGGCGACCTTGACCTGCTTGGCCTTGGCTCGGCCGCGCCCCATTGGCTCGACCCCCTCATGCGGGGTCGCACCGGACCCCTCGTCGCTAACGCACCGCGCACTGGCGCCACCTGACTTTAGGCGCCAGTCTCTCGTTCGCCTATAACCGTACCTGTTTTGCGCGCCGCTCGGTACGTCGTATGGGCGTCGATGGTCAGCGGCGGAGCCAGATGCCCCTAAGCCGCCCGACTTCCGACATTCTGCGCTCGGCCAGCCTATCGGCTGCCGCCGCCGGCGGAACGCCTTCGTCGGCGGCCAGGGCGAAGATTTTCGCGGTCGTGTCGAAGATCTGAGCCGCCCTTGCCCTGGCCCGCTCCATGTTGAAACCCTCGATTTCGTCGGCTACCTGGATGACTCCGCCGGAGTTCACCACATAGTCCGGGGCGTAGAGGACGCCGCGTTCCACCAGCTGCTTCCCGACCCCGGCGTGGGCGAGCTGGTTGTTGGCACCGCCGCAGACGATCCCCGCGCGCAGGAGCGGGACCGTCGCGTCGTTCAGCGCGCCACCGAGCGCGCACGGCGCGTAGACGTCGATGTCGGACGCGATCAGCGTCGCGGCGTCCGCGACCACGTCGGCGGAGGGATGGCGCCGCCGTACGAGGTCGACGGCCTCCTCGTTGACGTCGCAGATCACCACCTCGGCGCCGTCCTCGATCAGGTGGTCGACGAGCCGGCGGCCCACCTTGCCGACTCCCTCGACGCCGACCCGCCGGCCGCGCAGCGTGGGCGTGCCGTAGGTGTGCTCGGCGGCGGCGCGCATGCCCTGGAAGACACCGAACGCGGTGAGGATCGAGGAGTCGCCCGCCCCGCCGTGCGCCGGGGTCCGGCCGGTCACGTACGACGACTCGCGTGCGACGACGTCCATGTCCTCGCTGTAGGTGCCCACGTCACAGGCGGTGTAGTAGCGGCCGCCGAGCGACTCGACGAACCGCCCGTACGCCCGAAGGAGCGCCTCGGTCTTGTCCGTGGACGGGTCACCGATGATCACGGCCTTGCCGCCGCCGTGGTCGAGCCCGGCGAGGGCGTTCTTGTATGCCATGGCGCGGGAGAGGTTGAGTACGTCGACGAGCGCCGCCTGCTCGCTCTCGTAGGGGTAGAACCGGGTGCCGCCCAGCCCGGGCCCGAGGGCGGTGCTGTAGATGGCGATGATCGCGTAGAGGCCGCTGCGCTCGTCCGAGCAGAACACGACCTGCTCGTGTCGCGGGCCTCGCCTGGTGGGGGATTCCGTCGTGGACTCGTTCCGGTCCGCGCCGGTCGTGACGTTGATGGGCCTGCTGTCCTTGTGGGAGAGCCCGAAGACGTCGATCACGGTGGTGACTCCTGACCGCCTCTGTCCGCCGCCTCGTCGCGGCGGATCCGCAGGCCCGCTCAGGGGGCTCGGCGTCGCGCCGGGTAAGGCGGCGCCGGAGTTCGCGAGCGGGCCGCTCTCAGCCTAACCACGCCGAGCTGTACGATCATGAAAAGCCGAGACGGCTCTCCCATGTTCCCCGGCCTCATGGCACGATTCAGGTGTGCTGCCCTATGCCGCCTACCTCCGCGTCTATGAGCCGCTGGCCGCTTTCTCCCCCCGGGATCAGAGAATCTGGGCCGCATACGCCGAGTCCCGGGACCGGCCGCGCCGGGCGGGGGCCTTGCGCGTCGAGCACGGCGAGGCCGTACACAGGCTCCTCCGGGTTCCCCCGTCGCCCGCTCCGGAGCAGGAGAGCCCCAACGCCTACCTGCGCAGAGTGGAGGACGTCCTCTACGTCTGCCCCTGGCAGACCAGGCTGCGGTCCTGGCTGGCGTTCGCCTCGTTCCGCGGCGGCACGCCGGTGAAACTGGCCGACCGGTTCGTGCCGCGGGCGATCGCCGAGCGGACCGCCGACGACTTCGACCGTTTCAAGCGGGACGGCACGTCGTTGCGCACGTACATCCAGACCAGCACCTGGCACGTGCCGACGGCGTGGTTCGTCCCCTTCGACTCGACGGAGCGGTGGCTCGTGCTCGGCGGGGAGACGCCCGAGAGCGGCGACCCGGGCGCGCAGGCCGTGGCCGCCCCCGCGCGCAACATGCTGTACGTCACGTCGATGGCGCAGGCCCGCCGGCGGGTGGCCAGGGCTCTCGGGGTGATCAAACGGCACGCCCCGGACACGGCCGCCCTCGGCGAGTTCGAAGAGGTCGGCAGGTGGCTGGAGGAGTTCCACCCCCACTCGCTGGTGGAGTTGGACTACGGCGGGCTGGTCCACCTCATGGACGACGAGACGCTGGAGGCCGACCAGTCGGTCGCCGAGTTGGCCGCCGCGCTCACCGGTTTGGACAACGGTCAGGAAGAACTTGCTTTCGCGATGTACCAGCGCGTCGTCCTCCGCTGGAGGTCGATCCAGGCTCTCCAGTCTGCCAACTAAAGCCCATATCGCCACCCCCGACCTGCACTATTAGGTCATGGGATGTTCGATCTCACATCTGCGAACTGAGTAGTTTGCCGTTTTCACTGCGATACCACGAAGCGTGTCGCTAGAATCACCGAGCGTGACATCACCACGTGGTCGGGGCGTTGCTCCCTAAGGGCTCGCCAATCGCATTACGTGGCTGTATGGTCACATCGGGTGATACCGAAAATGATCCACGAAACCGCACTTATGGATCATTGGGGGACATCCGTGACAAGCGCCAGGATAAGTCGCAGGATCGCTGTCGCCGGTCCACACGGAGGAGAGGCCGCACACATGTCAGCTCGTACACCCGAGGCCGAGCCACTGCTCACCCCGGCGGAGGTCGCCACCATGTTCCGCGTCGACCCTAAGACCGTCACTCGGTGGGCGAAGGCGGGCAAGTTGACGTCCATCCGCACCCTCGGGGGGCACCGCCGCTACCGGGAGACCGAGGTCCGGGCGCTGCTGGCGGGGATTCCGCAGCAGCGCTCCGAGTAGGGGTCGGGCGTCGTCCGCCAGTCGAGGGGGGAGACGGCGCGCTCGCGTCAGACACGCCAGCGATGTGAGCGCGTCCATCACGGCACCACTCACCCGTGGCCGATACGGGTCACGGGAGGTGCCGTATCGGCGCCGCCCGCCCGGCGCCACCGTCCCCGGCAGGTACTCACCGGCGCCACCTAGGACGCCGGCCCCATCTCGATGAGCTCCCGTACGCGGTGGTCGTGCCGCCCGGCGACTTCCAGCAGGGCGACCATGTGGTCCACCAGCATGCGTTCCAGCTCGGCCCGCTCCATGTCGCGGTGCTCCAGCCAGTCGAGCCCCGCGGTCTCCACCGAGGCGATCCACGACCGGAGCGTGATCCGCAGCACCGGGCCCGGGTCGGCGACCCGCATCTCGTCCGTGATCAGTCGGAGCAGGCGCCGCCGTACGCTCTCGACGATCTCACCGACCTCACCCGCTCTGTTGGCGGGACCCCCCTTGAGCAACGCCGCGAAGCCGGCCGCGTGCTCCTCGACGAAGTCGAAGTATCGGCTCAGTCCCCGAGACAGCCGTTCCAGGGGCCGTTCCGCGCCCTCGGGGCGGAGCCGGGCCTCCAGTTCCTCCGCCGCGCTGCGCAGCGACGCGACGTAGAGCTCCTGTTTGCCGCCGAAGTAGTGGTACACCAGCGCTCGCGAGGCCCCCGCGGCGGTGGCCACATCGTCGATCGAGACGTCTTCGGCCTCGTGCCTGCTGAACAACTCCAGCGCGGCGGTGATGAGCTCCTCACGGCGCCGATCGACGCTGAGCCGGCGACGCGCCGGTCGTGTACCCACCCTGTCCGGGACTTTCTGGTTCTTTTCGGCCTGGGAAATCACGCCCACACTCCGCAGACTAGCGGAGCACGGCGGTGACGATCACTCGATTCGATCATGAATGGCAGGCCGTCGTGACAGCGCGCCCGTTCCGCCCGCGGGGCCGGAGCAAAAGGGAAGTACGCGCGTTACAGCGAGAAACCCGTACCCTTCCGGCCTCTCGATCGTTTGGTCTGTCAGGTGCACGTCCGCGCATCGTGGGGAGAACCATGTCAGGACCGTCCATACAGACCACCGCCCGGCACGACATCGAGGTGTCCGTACCCGACCCCGGACTGCCCGATGGCTTCAGCCCGCGGCCACGGCCGACGATCCGAAACGTGGCCGAGCGTGCCGGCGTCTCGAAGTCGCTGGTCTCGCTCGTGCTCCGGGGATCGCCGCACGTCAGCGAACATCGCAGGGAAGCGGTGTTACAGGCCGCCCGGGAGCTCGGCTACCGCCCGAACGCCGTGGCGCGCAGCCTCGTCGAGGGCCGTACCCATCTTGTCGGCGCCCTGGTCGCCGATCTGCACAACCCGTTCTACGCCGAGTTCCTCGACGGCCTGCAGGAGAGCCTGCACGGCGACGGCCTCCGACTGCTGATCGGCAGCGGGCGCTGGGATCCGGCGTTCGAGGACGAGGCCGTGGAGGCCTTCCTGGAGCTGCGCGTGGACGGCCTCGTCCTGCTGGGCGTGGCCCCGTCCAGCAACACCCTCGCCGAGGCCGCCGCCTACACGCCGACCGTGGTGGTGGGCGAGCGCGACGTCGAACTCGACGGCGTGGACATCGTCGTCGACGACGACCAGCTCGGCGCCAGGCTCGCGGTCGACCACCTGGTCGAACTGGGACACCGGCGCATCGCGCACATCGAGGGCACGCCCTCCTCGGCGGCCAGATGCCGCTGCGAGGGCTACCTGGTGGCCATGCGCCGCCACGCGCTCGCGCCGTACATCATGGTGGAGCACGGTGACTTCACCGAGGAGGGCGGACGGCGGGCGGCGAGGGCTCTGCTGGAGCGCGAACCTCGGCCCACCGCCGTCTTCGCCGCCAACGACATCGTCGCCATGGGCGTGCTCACGGCCGCCAGCGAGCTCGGCCTGCGGGTTCCGGAGGACCTGTCCGTCGTCGGATACGACAACACCCATCTGGCCGCGGTGAACCACGTGTCGCTGACCAGCGTCGACCAGCCGCGCCGGGCCATGGGCCGGTCCGCGGCTGCCCTGCTGAGCGAGCGCATCACCGAACCGGGCAAGGTCGGCCGGCTGCGCGAGGTCACGCCGCAGATCGTCGTACGGCACAGCACCGGGCCCGCTCCAAGCGATGTCCAAAGCTAGGTCAACCGGCGTGGCGCCGGCGCGCGGAGGGTGTTGACTCTGCGCATGACGCCGACCCCCGGCGGGTCGCTCGGTGGGCGGCCGGAAAGGCGACAACGGGGGGATTCATGCGTGATCCGGAACTGGTCTCCTGCGCGCAGCGGGCCGCTGCCGAGCTGGAACGGGCCTGGGCGCACTGGCTGGAGACACGAGGGCGGAGCGGCGACGTGGGCGGCGAGTCCGTGGCCAGCTACGTCGCCCACTCGATCGACCATCCGTGGGGGCGTCCCCGGGTGGTCCTCGGGCTGGACGCGGAGGACGCCCGCGAGCTGGCCGCCCTCTTGGAGAAGCAGGAGGTCGCCGAGCCCGCCTGGTGATCCCTTTCACGGCCTATCACCGACATAACGGTCTCGTCACGCCGGCGCTCGCGTAAGTTGGTGAGCTGACTTCTGCGAAGGGATCCGAGCGTGATCAGACGACCACTTACCGCAACGATTCTGGCCTTGTGCGGGCTGGGAGTCGCCGCGTGCGGTGGCACGGCGGGCTCGACCGTCGCCGACCAGGCCGGTGTGGCCCCCGCCGGCGCGCCGCAGAGCCGTACGGCCGGTGCCGCCGTCACCGCCGGGCAGGTCTCCGAGCCGGTCGCCGCGGCGCCCAGCCCGCCGGGAAAACCTCTCGCGGGCAAGGTCATTGTGATCGATCCCGGTCACAACGGCGGCAACTACAAGCATCCTGAGATCATCAACAAGCAGGTGAACGTCCTCACCAAGCGCAAGCCCTGCGACACGACGGGCACCGCGACCAACGACGGGTACAGCGAGGCGGCCTTCACGTGGGACGTCTCGACCCGGCTGGCCAAGGTGCTGCGGGCCGAAGGTGCGACGGTCAAGCTGACCCGTAAGAACAACACCAGCGTCGGCCCGTGCATCACCCAGCGCGCGGCGATCGGCAACCAGGCCAAGGCCGACGCGGCGATCTCGATTCACGGCGACGGGGCGCCCGCGAGCGGCCACGGGTTCCACATCATCATGCCCAAGAAGATCGACGGGCCGGTGGATCCCGTGGTGAACGACTCGCGGAAGCTCGGCATCGCGGTCCGGAACGCGTTCCACGCGGGGACCGGCCAGGCGTACTCGACCTACATCGGGAAGAACGCGCTGGACTTCAGGAACGACCTCGGCGGGCTGAACCTCTCGAGCGTTCCGAAGATCTTCATCGAGGTCGGGAACATGCGCAACGCGGGCGACGCGGCCCGGATGAAGAGCGCCACGTTCCGCCAGCAGGCGGCGGACTCGCTGGCCAAGGGCGTCACGAACTACCTGTCCTGATCCTGTCACTCCCGGCTCATGGGCGCGGGATGGGTGATTTGGCATGATCTAGGCATGGATCAGCTTCTTCCTCGCCCACGGCTGGCCGAGACCGCGCCCGGATCGTTCGCGTTCGCTCCCGGGGCCGCCGTGTCGGGTCCCGCCGACCTGGTCGATCCCGTACGGCTCGCGCTCGCCGTCCTCGATCTCGGGCGTGGGGACGCGTCGGGGGCGGTGCGGGTGACGCGGGACCCGGGCCTGGGCGCCGAGGCGTACACGCTCGCGATCACGCCCGACGAGGTGCGGATCGTGGCCGCCGACCCGGCGGGGGCGTTCTACGCGGGGCAGACCCTGCGGCAACTGCTGCCCGTGGAGGCGTTCCGGTCGGTCCCGCTTCCGGGAACGGAGTGGCGGGTGCCCTGCGGGCGGATCGAGGACTCCCCCGCCTTCTCCTGGCGCGGGGCGCATCTCGACGTGTCCCGAAATTTCCTGCCGAAGCGGGAAGTGCTGCGGATGATCGATCTGCTCGCCCTGCACAAGCTGAATCGACTCCACCTGCACCTGGTGGACGACCAGGGGTGGCGGCTGGAGAGCCGGGCCTTCCCGCTGCTGCACGAAGTGGGCGCGCACCGGTCCCAGACGGTCACCAGCTTCTACGGGGAGGAGCCCACCTACGACGGCGTGCCGCACGGCGGCTACTACACGCTGCGGGACCTGTCCGAGATCGGCGCGTACGCGCGGGCCAGGGCGGTCACCGTGGTCCCCGAGATCGACGTGCCGGGGCACGCGTCGGCCATCCTGGCGGCGTACCCGTCGCTGGGGGCGACGCCGGGCGAGGCGCACCGGGTGCTGGACCGCTGGGGCATCTCCCCCGCTATCCTCTCGCCGCTCCCTGCCACCGTGGACTTCCTGGCCACGGTCTTCGACGAGATCATCGACGCCCTGGGCACCGTGCCGTACCTGCACATCGGCGGGGACGAGTGCGTGCTGGACGCCTGGGCGGCGTCGGCCGAGATCACGGCCTACCAGGCGGAACTGGGCCTCGGCTCGCCCGCCGACCTGCACGCCTGGTTCCTGCGCCGGTTGGCCGACCTGCTGGCCGAGCGCGGCAGTCGGGCCGTCGTCTGGGACGAGGCGTTCGTCAGCGGGATGCTGCGCGAGGACACGCTGGTCATGCCGTGGCGGGGCGCCGGGGTGGGCCGCCGCGCGGCGGCCGCCGGGCACGAGGTGGTCGCGACGCCGGTCTTCCCGATGTACTTCGACTACGCCGAGGCGGCCTCGGCCGAGGAGCCGCTGGCCATCGGCGAGACCATCACGGTCGCGGACGTGGCGGCGTTCGAGCCCGCCCCCGCGACGTGGGACGACGCGGAGCGCGCCCGGGTCGCCGGCTTGCAGTTCCAGCTCTGGAGCGAGCGCATCCCCGACGGCCGGACGCTCGACTATCGCGCCTGGCCGCGGGGCTGCGCCGCCGCCGAGATCGGGTGGACCGGGGGGCCGGCGCCGTCGTCGTTCCCGGACCGCCTGGCCCGCCATCTGGAGCGGCTGGACGCCTTCGGCGTGGAGTACCGCCCGCTGGAGGGGCCCCGGCCGTGGCAGCGCGGCGGCGGGGCGCGGCGCCATCGGCCGGGCGTCATCGAGATCCACGACGTCATGCGGCACCTGGACGAGCTGACGCTCACCGCGGACTCCACCCGGCCGAGCATGTGACAGGTGGCCCCGGAGGCCGGCGACGCGGCCGGCCGCCCGGTGGCCTCAGTGGATCGCGGTGGCCCGGCGTCAGGTGACGCGAGGGCCCAAGCGCGCGTGACGCGAGGGCCTCAGGTGACCCGAGGGCCTCAACCGCGCGCGACGCGAGGGCCTCAGGTGACGCGGTCGGCCGCCCCGACGACCTCGGAGATCGAGCGGTAGCCGTGGCGGCGAAGCCGCCGGGAGAGCCCTCGGTGGATCCGCGACGCCCACAGCGGGCCCTCGTAGATCATGCCGGTGTATCCCTGGACGAGGGTCGCCCCGGCCAGGATGCGCTCCCACACGTCGTCGAGGTCCTCGACGCCGCCGACGGAGACCAGCGTCAGCCGGTCTCCCACCCGGGCGTGCAGCCGGCGCAGCACCTCCAGTGACCGCGCCTTGAGCGGGCGCCCGGACAGACCGCCCGCCTCGTCGCTGACGACGCCGGGCCGCCCGATCGTGGTGTTGGTGGCGATGATGCCGGACAGGCCGAGCTCGACCGCCAGATCGGCCACGGCGTCGACGTCCTCGTCCGCCAGATCGGGAGCGATCTTCACGAGCAGCGGGGTACGGCCCGCCACGCTCTTGACGCTCTCCAGGAGGGGCCGGAGCAGCTCGACGGCCTGGAGGTTGCGCAGGCCGGGAGTGTTGGGCGAGCTGACGTTGACGACGAGGTAGTCGGCGAGGGGGGCGAGTTCCTTGGCGCTGGCCATGTAGTCCTCGGCGGCCCGCTCCTCGGGCACCACCTTGGTCTTGCCGATGTTCACGCCGACGACCGCGGGGAGGCCCCGCGGCCGGCGCAGCCGTGCCGCGGCGGCGCGGGCTCCGGCGTTGTTGAAGCCCATCCTGTTGATGATCGCGCGGTTCCCGACCAGCCGGAACAGGCGCGGGCGAGGGTTCCCCGGCTGGGGCCGCGCGGTGATGGTCCCCACTTCGACGTGGCTGAATCCCAAAGCCGCGAGCGCCTCGAACGCCTCGGCGTTCTTGTCGAATCCGGCGGCCAGGCCGAAGGGGCCGGGGAAGTGCACTCCGAACGCGCGGACGCGGAGTGCCTCGTCACGGGGGGCCAGCCGCCGGTGCAACACCCGCTTGGCGATGGGAAGGACCGCCAGGAGGTGGAGCGCCCTGACGGTCAGATGGTGGATGTCCTCCGCGTCGAAGCGGCTCAGGACCTGCGTGAACACGAATCGATACATCACCGGTCAGGGTAGCGGTTCGACCCTGGTCGCTGGTCCGCGGGCGGGCCCGCGGCGCCGACCCAACACGGCCAGGGCGATTCCGCAGAGCTCGCCGCCCGGGCCGGTGAGCCCGGGGCGACGAGTGATCCGGCCGTACGGCCGATCCGGTGACGCGTGAAGCCGGAACCTCGGAACCGAGGTCACCGGCTCTAGCCCACCTTCTTGCCGTCCGGGCTCACCGCGAACCACTCGGCGCCGAAGTCCTTGAGCTTCTGGCCCTTGGTGTCGCCGGGCTTCTCGTCCTTGACGAAGTAGTACAGCGGGTGGTTGTTGTAGGTCACCTGCATCTTGCCGTCGGCGCGCTTGTGCGTGCCGAGCAGGTTCGCCTTGACGCCCTCGCCGGCCTCGGGCTTACCCTGCGAGACCACCGGAGGCCAGGCCTCCGCGCAGGCGCCCGTGCAGGACGACTTGCCGTTCTTGTCCTTCTCGAAGAGGTAGACCGTGTGCTCGTTGGTGCCGACGACGATCTTTCCGAGGCCCGAGGTCATGACCGCGAGCTTGGCCGGGCCCGTCTCCGCGGGCATCGGCGTCATCATCTCCGAGGGAGACATTCCGGGCGACGTCTCCTCACCGGCGACCGGGCTGGCTCCGCTGGTGTTGTCCGTGCCGGCACCGCAGCCGGTCGCCAGAACGCCGAGCGCGAGCGCACCCACGTACAGCAGTTTCTTCATGTTCGGCCTCCAAGGCAGTAGGCGAATACGGCTATCTAGGAGACACGCCGCCGGGCCTTTTCACCGGCTAGACACGAAGTACTGAGAGATGCCTTTACAAGTCTTTTGATTTGCGGCTCGTGGCCGTTCCATACGGAGCACCGAAACGTTGCGGCTTGCGCGTACGGGACGGATATGTCGGAAAACTCATGTTCACCGGCGGCGAGAAATCGCGACGCCGACCAGACAGACGAGGCCCCCGGCGAAGGTCAGCGGGCCCGGAACCTCTCCGAGGAACGCCCAAGCCATCAGGACGACCAGGGCGGGCACCACGTAGGTCGTCGCCCCCATGTTCCCCGCCGTCGTACGGGCGAGCGCGTACGCCCACGTGGTGAAGGCGAGCGCGGTCGGGAACACGCCGAGGTACACGACGTTCAGTACGGCGGGCAGTGGGGCGTCTCCCACCTGGGACACGAACTGCCCGGCGAACGGCAGGCAGCCCAGGGCCCCGACGAGGCAGCCGAAGGTCGTCACCTGGAGCGCGGAGGCGTGCCGCAGGGCGGGCTTCTGGGAGACGACTCCCCCGGCGTACGTCACGGCGGCGACCAGGCAGAGCAGGACGCCGAGGACGGAGGAGCGGCCTCCGCCGGACATGGAGACGCCCACCACGACGGCCCCGGCGAACGACACCGCCATGCCGGCCATGAGGCGCGGCGGGAACCCCTCCTTGAGCAGCCAGCCGCCGAGGAGGGCGATCAGGATGGGGCCGACGTTGACCACCATGGCGGCGGTGCCCGCGTCCACCTCCTGCTCGCCCCAGTTCAGTACGACCATGTAGAGCCCGAACCACAGGATCCCGGAGGCCAGGATGCCGGGCCAGGCGGCCCTGGGCGGCCACCCCTCGCGGCGGGCCAGCAGGATGACGAGGAGGGTCACGGAGCCCGCGGCCAGCCGTCCGAGAGCCAGCGCGCCGGGAGCGAAATGCTGCGCCGCGCTCCTGATCGCGACGAAGGCGGACGCCCACAGGAGCACGGTGACGATCACTGCCGCGAGCGTGCGGTGATCGATGTTCCGATCCCTCATGATGTGGTTCATATGCGGACCCTAGGGGACCGACATTTCGGGCTGCACCGATTTATTCGGGCGTCGGTCACCGTCACAGGAGGACGACGCATCCCCGATCGCGCAGATCCCCGAGCCAGGCGGGAATCCGGTCGAGCTTGGTCCAGCGCAGGTCGAGCTTCTCCAGGCACGGCAGGTCGGCCAGGCTCTCGGGCAGCTCTCGCGGCCGGGTGGCGCGCAGGTCGAGATGGGTGAGACGGGTCAGCTTCCCGATCGCGTCGGGCAGCCGCCGGATCGGGTTGTTCCGCAGGTCCAGGTGACGCAGCGCGCTCAGGTCGCCGACGGACTCGGGCAGCTCCGTGAGGCGGTTGTTCATGGCGTACAGCTCGCGCAGGCGGCCCAGCCGCCCGATCGTGTCCGGCAGCCTGGTGATCTGGTTGTTGTAGATCCGCAGCTCGCGCAGCGCCGCCATGTCCCCGATGGCGTCCGGCAGCTCCGTGAGCCGGTTGTCGGTGAGGTTGAGGTAGTCCAACCGGTCCAGCCGTCCGAGCCACCGCGGGGCCGTCGTGAACCCGTTGTCGCTCAGGTAGAGGTAGTCCGTGAGGTTCGGCAGGTCGCCGATGTTGTCGGGCAGGCCGCCGAGCCGGTTGTGACCGAGGTCGAGCATCCGCAGCTCCACGAGGTCGCCGACGGCCTCGGGGATCTCGGTGAGCAGGTTCTCCGCGAGGTTGAGGGACCGCAGGCGGGTCAACCCCCAGATCGTGCCGGGCACCGACGTGAGGGCGTTGCCGCCGACGCTGAGATGCTCCAGCGAGCCGAGCCGGCCGAGCTCCTGCGGGATCGCGTCGAGGCGGTTGCCGTAGAGCGTCAGGACCTCCAGGCGGGGCAGCTCCGCGAGGGCGGCGGGCAGGACGGTCAGCGCGTTGCCGTCCAGGTCGATGCGGCGCAGCGAGGTCAGCTCCCCGACGGAGGGCGGCAACGCGGTCAGCCCGCTGCTCGGGGCGTGCAGGGCGACAGGCACGCCGTCCTCGAATCGGAGGGCGCCTTCGGGCAGCGACGCGAGATCCTTCACGCTGTGCGACTCCTCACCGAAATGTAACGATGATCCCTGTTTTATCTGCGTAAATCATGATCTATCGGCTAGCGTGTGGGATCACGACGAGCAGGTGCGGGATGGAACAGATGAGCACGGAACAGGCGCCCCCAGGGATCAACCCGAACATTCCGAGTGTGGCCCGGATCTATGACTATCTCCTCGGCGGCAAGGACAACTTCGCCGCCGACCGGGCGGCCGCCGAGAAGGTCATCGAGCTCACGCCCAACGTCAGGGAGGGCGTCCAGGCCAACCGGCGATTCCTGAGCCGTGCCGTACGCTTCCTGGCCGGGACCGGGATCCGCCAGTTCCTCGACATCGGCGCGGGCCTGCCCACGCAGGAGAACGTGCACCAGGTGGCGCTGCGCGCCGCCCCCGAGTCCCGCGTCGTTTACGTCGACAACGACCCGATCGTGCTCGCTCACGGGCGTGCCCTCCTGGAGGACAACGCGCAGACCATCGTCGTGGACGGCGATCTCCGCGATCCCGGGGCCGTCCTCGACGACCCGCGGGTCGTGGGGCACCTCGACTTCGACCGGCCGGTCGGGTTGCTCATGCTCGCCGTGCTGCACTTCATTCCCGAGGACGAAATCGCCGAGCGGGTGGTCACGACCCTGCGCGACCGGCTCGCTCCCGGGAGCGCCATGGTGATCAGCCACCTCTCCTACGGAGACCTCGACGAGGAGGCGCTGCGCGAGGGCCGCGAGCTGTACGCCACGACCTCGGCCGGCAACGCGACGCCCCGGACCCGCACCCAGATCCTGCGGTTCTTCGACGGATTCGAACTCGTGGAGCCCGGCCTGGTCTCGACCGGCGACTGGCGCCCCGAGGAGGGCGAGCCCGCGCTGCCCAAGCTGCCGGGCGTCGACGGGTTCAGCGGGGTCGGGCTGCTCCGATAGTGCACCCATACTGGGTGGATGCTGAGCAGCCACCGCCTGCGGGTGCTTCTCGAGGTCTACCGGACGGGGAGCATCGCCGGAGCCGCGCGTAATCTGCGGCTCTCCCCTTCCGCCGTGTCCCACCAGCTCTCCCGGCTGGAGGAGGAGGCGGGCGTCGGCCTGGTCGAGCGCGCCGCGCACAGTCTGCGGCTCACCGCGGCCGGGCGGCGGCTCGCCACCCGGGCGCACGAGGTGCTCGACCTCATCGAGGCCGCGGAGAAGGACCTGCTCGCCCAGGCGAGGGCGGACGCGGGACAGCTCCGCATCGGGTTCTTCGCCTCGGCGGGCTACCGGCTGCTGCCGCTCGCGCTGTCCACCTTCACCGCCCGGCATCCCGCCGTCGAGCTGGACCTCGTGCTCGGTCAGCCGCACGACCTGCTGCCCGACGTGGAGCGGGGCGCGCTGGACGTGCTGGTCGTCTTCGAGCACGCGCTCGACCCGTGGAAGCCGCCCAAGGGCGTGGAGGTCACCCACCTGTTCGACGAGCCCCAGTTGCTCGTGCTGCCGCTCGGCCACCCGGCGGGACAGCGGCCCCGGGTGCGCCTCGCCGACCTGGCCGACGAGCCGTGGATCACCACGTACGGCACGGACACTCCCGTCTCGGTGCTGGAACGTGCCAGCGCGCTTGAGGGGTTCAGCCCGACGATCCGGTGCCGCAGCGACCACTACGAGGTGACGCTCGGCCTGGTGCGCGCGGGGCTGGGGGTGGCGCTGGTGCCGAGCCTCGGCGCGCACGGCGCCAGCGGCATCCAGGTCTGCCAGGTGGACGCGCCCAAGCTCTACCGGAGGATCGGCGCGGCGGCGCGGCCGACGAATCCCAACCCCGCGCTCCGGTCCTTCCTGGACTATCTCCGCGACGCCTCGTCCCGGTTGCGCATCGCGCTCCGCTGACGGCCGCCGCCGGTGGTCGGCGCCGACAGCACCGACAGCACCGACAGCACCGACGGTCAGTGCGCGAATCCGGCGATGACGCGGCCGGCCTCACGGACGGCCAGGACCAGGTCGTGCTCGCGCCCCGCGGGACCGTGGGCGAGCACGGCGTAGCCGACCCGCCGGGTCCCGACGAGAAGGCCGACGTCGGCTCGGGTCCCGGCGTCGGTGCCCGTCTTGTTGGCCACCCACACCCCGGGGTACGGCACGGCCTCCGGGATCTCGCGGTCCTCGGGCTCGTGCGGGAGCAGCGCGGGCACCAGGCTCCGGTCGGTGTTGTGCGCCATCCAGCCGAGCATCAGCCGCTTCCACGGATCGTCGCCGTCCAGGCCGACGGCGAGCGCGGCCAGATCACGGGCGGTGCCGAGGGCGAAGGCCGGCGGGTGGACGGGCAGCCGGGGCTCCCGGATCCGGTCCAGGATCCGGGTCCTGCCCAGTCCGAGCCCGGCCGCGACCGCGTCCACCCGGTCCAGGCCGAGCCTGCGCAGCAGCGCGTTGGTCGCGGTGTTGTCGCTGACCGACGCGGTGAGCAGGGCCAGGTCCGCGATCGTCCACCGCCGTGCGGACAGCCCGATCAGCAGCCCGGATCCCCGGGCGTAGTCGTCCTCGGTCAGCTCGACCGGCTCGTGCGGGTCGAGCTGACCGGCGGTCACCCCCTGGGCGACCGCCGCGAGCAGCAGCAGCTTGCCGGTGCTGGCGAGCGGGAGCTCGACGTCCTCGTTCACACCGAGCAGGCCGGGCACGCATACGGCGAGCGTCCCCGGGCAGGACGCGGCGATCTCCTCGATCATCCCAGTTCCTTCCATGGCCGTCACAGGGCCAGCACCCTTCCCGGCCGCGCGCCGGTCTCCACGCCCGCACGGACGACGATCTCCCCGCCGACGACGACCGCGTCCACACCGGCCGGAGGCAGCAGCGGGCCGGCGAACGTGGCACCGTCCGCCACGGTGTCCGGGTCGAAGACCACGAGGTCGGCGTGCGCGCCGTCGCGGATCACGCCGCGCCCGGTCAGGCCGAACCTGGCCGCCGCCATCCCGGTCATCTTGTGCACCGCGCTCTCCAGGGTGAGCAGGCCCAGCTCCCGGACGTAGTGCCCGAGCACGCGGGGGAACGTCCCCGCCCAGCGCGGGTGCGGCCGGCCGCCCGGCTTGGGCACGCCGTCCGAACCGATCATCGCGTACGGCGCGGCCAGCACCCGCCGGACGTCATCCTCGATCATGGAGTGGCTGATGATCGTCACCTCGCCGCCCTCCGCGAGGAGAAGCTCCGCGACCATGTCGAGAGGGTCGGCCGACGCGGTCGCGGCCAGGTCGGCGATGGTCCTGCCCTCGGTCTCCGGGTGGCGGGGCGCGCAGGCGACCGAGATCCGGTCCCAGCCGCCGTTGCCGACGGTGTTCTCCCAGCCGGGCACGCCCTCGGCGATGGCGCGGCGCATCCGGTCGCGCTCCTCCGGGCTGCCCAGCCTGCGGGTGAGCCCGGCCATGCCGCCGTCGTTCGCCCACGGAGGGAGCATCGCGGCCAGCGCCGTGCTCCCCGCCGTGTACGGGTAGACGTCGCAGGTCACGTCCATTCCGGCGGCCCGCAGTTCGGCGATCCTCGGCAGGGTCCGTTCCGTGCGGCCCCAGGCGTACCGGCCGGCGGTCTTGTGGTGCGAGACGTGCAGCGCGGCGCCGCTGCGGCGGCCGATCTCGACCGCCTCCTCCAGCGCCTCCTCCACCCGGGCCATCTCGTCGCGCAGGTGGGTGACGTACGGCTTGCCGTGCCGGGCGGCGACGGCGGCCAGCGCCACCACCTCGTCGGTGCTCGCATACGTCCCGGGGGTGTAGATCAGGCCGGTGGAGAGCCCGGCGGCGCCCTGGGACAGGGCACGGTCGAGGAGGTCGCACATCGCGGCCAGCTCGGCGGGCGTGGCGGGCCGGTCCACGGGGCCGAGCACTCCGGCGCGCAGCGTGCCGTGGCCGACGAGTGAGGAGAGGTGGTTGGCCCTGGGAACCCGGGCATGCGCCTCGGCGAATCCCTCGAAGTCCTCATATATGCCGACGTCGCCGCCGAAGGACACGCGGGCGTCCGCCCGCATGGCGGCCAGCCGCTCCGGCAGCGCCGGGAACAGGCTCGATCCGCAGTTGCCGCAGATCTCCGTGGTCACGCCCTGGAGCACCGAGGCGCGTACCAGCTCCCGGTCGCCCTGGCCGAGCAGGCTGACGCCGTCGGAGTGCGTGTGCACGTCGATGAAGCCGGGGGCGACGGCCCGCCCGCGAGCGTCGATCACCTCCGCGGCGTCGACCGCGGCGCCCGGAGGGAGCACGGTCAGCCGGCCGCCGTCCGCGGCGACGTCCGCCTCCCTGCCCGGCCGGGCCGTACCGTCGAACAGGACGCCTCCGCGGACCAGCAGGTCGAAGCGGCTCACAACACCTGCCCGAGGAAGGCGCGGAAACGGTCGTTCCGGGGATTGGCCAGGACCTCGCGGGGGTTGCCCCGCTCCACGATCACACCGCCGTCGACGAAGACGAGCTGGTCGCCGACCTCCCGGGCGAAGCCCATCTCGTGCGTCACCACCATCATCGTCATGCCGGTCGCGGCGAGGTCGCGCATGACCGCGAGCACTTCCTGGACCAACTCGGGGTCGAGCGCGCTGGTCGGCTCGTCGAACAGCATCAGCTTGGGCCGCATGGCCAGGCTGCGGGCGATCGCGACGCGTTGCTGCTGGCCGCCCGAGAGCTGGGCGGGATAGTGGTCGGCGCGGTCGGCCAGGCCGACCCGCTCCAGCAGCTCCTCGGCCTGCCGCCGGGCCTCGGCCCGCGACGTGCGCAGCACGGTGATCGGCCCCTCCATCACGTTCTCGATCGCGGTGCGGTGCGGGAACAGGTGGAACCGCTGGAAGACCATGCCGATGGGACGGCGCTGCCGGCACAGGTCCGCCGGAGGCAGCAGGTGCAACCGGTCACCGCGCTCGGCGTACCCCATCAGGTCGCCGTCCACCCAGATCCGGCCGGAGTCGATGGTCTCCATCCGGTTGACGCAGCGCAGCAGCGTCGACTTGCCCGAGCCGGACGGGCCGACCACGCACACCACCTGGCCGTGCGGGACGTCGAGGTCGATGCCCTTGAGCACCTCGACCGCGCCGAACCGCTTGCGCAGGGAGCGGATCTTGACCATCGGCTCGGCCTGCCCCGCCGTCATGCCGGCTCCTTCGCGAACGGCCGCAGGTTGCGGCGGACCCGCGCCCCCAGCGCGGCGTGACCGCGCTCGAACCGCTTCTCGATGAAGTGCTGGCCGACGCTGGCGATCGTGGTGAGCACGATGTACCAGATCGACGCCACGATGAGCATCGCGATGACCTCGAAGTTGCCCAGGTAGATGCGCTGGGCGACGGTGAGCAGCTCGGCCCCGGCGATGACCGAGACCATCGACGTGGTCTTCAGCATGGAGATGAACTGGTTGCCGGTCGGCGGGATGATCACACGCATGGCCTGCGGCAGCACCACCCGGCGCAGCACCTGCCGATGCGACATGCCGAGCGCCTCGGCGGCCTCGCGCTGGCCCGGATCGACCGAGCGGATGCCGGCTCGCACGATCTCGGCCATGTACGCGCCCTCGTTGATCGCGAGGCCGAGCAGCGCCGCGGTGAACGGCGTGATCAGCTCGTTCGCCTGCCACTCGACCAGCTTCGGGCCGCCGAACGGCACACCGATCCCGAAGGACGGGAAGACCAGGCCGATGTTGAACCAGAAGATCAGCTGCACCAGCAGGGGCGTGCCGCGGAAGAACCACGTGTAGAGGGCCGAGGTACCGCGGAAGACGGGGCTGTCGGACAGCTGCATGACCGCGGCCAGCACACCGAGGACCAGGCCGATCACCATGGAGAGCACGGTGAGCTGGATCGTCACCCACAGGCCGCCGAGGATCCTGCCGTCACCGAGGAACGAGACGATCACGTCCCAGTGGAGGTTCTCGTTGACGATGACCGTGTACGCGAGCCAGGCCAGGAAGAGGAGGGCGACCGCCGCCCCGATCAGCCGACCGGGGCGCGGGGGCCGCACCGCGTCGATCGGCAGTTCGACCGGCGGCTCGACCGCCGGCCCCTCCTGCGATCCGGGAGCGCCCCCGGCCGGTGTCACTTCCATGGCGTCGTGTTGACCAGGACCTCGGACACCGCGTTGGCGCCGACGCCGTACTCGTCCAGCACGGACTTGTAGCCGCCGTCGGCCTGGAGCTCGGCCATGGCCTTGGCCACGGCGTCACGCAGCCCGGTGTTGCGCTTGTCGATCGCGATGCCCCACGGGCCGGCGTCGTACTGCTCGGAGAGCACGTCGTACTTGCCGGTGTCCTTGGCGTACATGTGGGCGACGGGAGAGTCCACGATGGTGGCGACCGCGCGGCCGGAGTCGAGCGAGAGCAGGCCGGTGGGGGCGTCCTCGCTCTGCATGATCTTCATCTTGGTGGTGCACTTCTCGTTCTGCTTCTCGCCGATGGCGAGGTTGGAGCTGCCCTTGGCGAGCACCACCGTCTTGCCGCAGAGGTCGTCGAGCGTCTTGATGCCCTCGGGGTTGCCCTTCTTGACCATGATGGCGCCGCCGGCGTTGAAGTAGTCGACGAAGTCGACCGCGCCGCGCCGCGCCTCGGTGTCGCTCATCGAGGACATCACGATGTCCCAGCGGCCGCCCTGCAGGCCGGGGATGAGGCCGTCGAAGGCGGCGTTGGTGATCGTGAACTTGAGCCCCAGCTTCTCCGCGATGGCGGCGCCGAGGTCGGGGTCCACACCGGTGAGCTCCTGGGTGCCCTTCTTGTACATCTCCATCGGCGGGTAACCCTCGGACGTGGCCACCCGCAGCTCGCCGGTCTTGCGCACGGCCTCGGGCACCAGATCCTTGGCGGACTTGTCCGCCGTCGCCGCCGCGCCCTCGCCCGCGGTGTCTCCCGACGACGAACGCCCGCAGCCGCCCGCGAGCGCGGACACCACCAGCGCGCCAGCAATGGCAACAAATAGGCGATTTGCCATGGATCCTCCTGATTTGCGAACGATTGAGCATATGCTGGCGATACCATGTCACAGGCCCAAGAGTCCTGAACGCTTGCGGGTCTGAGCGCCGAATTCTTCGTTGCTTCCTCCCCGCACCGGAACGGCTCCGGGTGCGCCCTCCGGGCCCCGACGCATGATCAGACGGGACGGCCCTTGTAACGTCCTCCTGCGCGCGGCGAAGGAGGGATCGATGGCGGAGGCGACGTCGGTCGTTCTGCTTCTCCTGGTGCTCGGCTTCGCCATCGTCCGGCCGAAGGGGCTCCCGGAGATCGTGGTCGCGGCCCCGGCCGCCGGCCTCGCGATCGCGCTCGGCCTGGTATCCCCGCAGACCGCCTGGGCGGAGGCGCTGCGCCTGCTTCCGGTGGTCGGCTTCCTGGCCGCCGTGCTCGCGCTGGCTTACCTGTGCGACCGGGAAGGGTTGTTCGAGGCCGCCGGCGCGCTGATGGCCCGCGGGCGAGGCGGCCTGCTGCTCCGGGTGTTCGTGGTGGCCTCCCTGGTCACGGCGGTGCTCAGCCTGGACGCCACCGTCGTGCTCCTGACCCCCGTGGTCCTCGCCACCACGTCCCGCCTGCGGGTACGGCCCGCTCCGCACCTCTACGCGTGCGGTCACCTGGCCAACACGGCGTCGCTGCTGCTCCCGGTCTCCAACCTGACGAACCTGCTGGCGTTCACGGCCAGCGGGTTGTCGTTCGCCCGCTTCGCCGCGCTCATGGCGTTGCCGTGGCTGGGCGCGATCGCGGTGGAGTACGCCGTCTTCCGCCGTTTCTTCGCCGCCGAACTGCGGCCGCCGGAACACCGGCCGCGAAACGACGGGCCCGGTGTCCCGATCTTCGCCCTCACCACGGTCGCGCTGACGCTCGCGGGCTTCGTCGTAGCGTCCGCCGTGGGCGTCAACCCCTCCTGGGCCGCGCTCGCCGGTGGGCTCGTGCTGGCCGCGCGGGCCCTCGGACAACGCCGGGTGACCGTCCGCTCGGTGCTCCGCTCGGCCGATCTCCCGTTCTGCGGATTCGTTCTCGCGCTCGGAGTCGTCGTACGCGCCGTGGTGGACGGCGGGCTGGGCCGTGCCGTACGCCCCCTGGTGCCCGGGGGCGACTCGCTGCTCGGGCTGCTGGCCGTCGCCGCCATCGCCGCCGTGCTCGCGAACCTGTTCAACAATCTGCCCGCCGTGCTCGTCCTGCTGCCGATCACGGCGGCGAGCGGCGCGGGTCCCGTGCTCGCGACGCTGATCGGGGTGAACATCGGCCCGAACCTCACCTACGTGGGATCGCTCGCGACCCTGCTGTGGCGGCGGGTGCTCCACGCCCATGCCCACGAGCCCGATCTCGGTCGGTTTCTGCGGCTCGGCCTCCTCACTGTTCCCGCGGCGCTGGTGGTGGCGGTGGGCGGGCTGTGGGCCGGACTCCGCCTGATCGGCCCCTGAGCGCGGGCGGCGGGCGGGCGGTCGCTCAGATGCCGCGGAGCGCGGGCAGCAGTTCCCGGTGCGACCAGTCGAAGAACTCGTTCTGGTGCTCGTGGCCGATCTGGACCAGGGCGACGTGGGTGAACCCGGCGTCGGTGTACTGGCGCACCGCCTCCACCACGGCGTCGACGTCCGCGCCGCACGGGACCTTCTCCGCGACGTCCTCGGGCCGTACGGTCGCGGCGCAGGCGTCGAAGTTCACCGGCGCGGGGAGCTCGGCCATGACCTTCCAGCCCGCCACCGCCCAGCGCCAGAGCCGGTGGGCCCGCTCCACCGCCGCTCCCCGGTCCGGGTCGTAGGCGATGGCCAGCTGGCCGTAGACCGGCTTGTCCCTGCCGCCCTCGGCGACGAACTTCGCGACCAGGTCGGCGTCCGGATCCGTCGCGACCAGGCCGTCGCCGTACTCGGCGGCGATCTCGCAGGACTGGTCCCCCGAGGCGGCGACCGCGATGGGCACCGGCTCGTCCGGAAGGTCGAAAAGGCGGGCCGAGTCGACGTCGAAGTGCGCGCCGCGATAGCTCGTGTACCCGCCCTCGAACAACTCCTGGATGATCTCGATGGCCTCGCGGAACATGTCGTGCCGCGTGTTGACCGGCGGCCAGCCGTGGCCGATCACGTGCTCGTTGAGGTTCTCCCCCGCTCCCAGGCCGAGGGTGAACCGTCCCTCGGACAGGGCGCCGACGGTGGCCGCCTTCTGCGCGACCACCGCCGGGTGGTACCGCATGATCGGGCAGGTGACGTACGTCATGAGCGGCAGGCGCCGGGTCGAGACGGCCGCCGCGCCCAGCACCGACCACGCGTACGGCGCGTGCCCCATCTCCTCCAGCCAGGGGAAGTAGTGGTCGGAGATCACCGCGTAGTCGAACCCCACGCGCTCGGCGATGACGACGTCGTCGACCAGCTGCCTGGGGGGTGTCTGCTCGGTCATCATGGTGTACCCGATCTGAGCCATACGCCGACGACTACCCACCTCCGGCCGGGGCTCGCCGAGGCGGAAGGTCTCTTTGCCGGGCGTCCTCTCACGGAAGTCGTGAATTTTTCACTGCCGCCGTCTTGTGGCGATCCGAAGAATCGGACCCATGGAAGCGATCCAGGTGGACGGGCTCAGGAAGAGCTACGCGGACTTCGAGGCGGTCAGGGAGATCTCCTTCAGCGTGGCCAAGGGCGAGATCTTCGCCCTGCTCGGCAGGAACGGCGCGGGCAAGAGCACGACGATGGAGATCCTCGCCGGGTTCCAGCGCCCCGACGGCGGCACCGTACGGGTGCTCGGGCTCGACCCGGTCAAGGACCGCGCCAAGGTGCGCAAGAGCATCGGCATCATGCTGCAGGAGGCGGGGTTCTTCCCCGACCTGACCGTGGCGCAGACCGTCGACTCCTGGAGGGAGTTCGTCCCGGTCGCCCGGCCCCGCGCGGAGGCCCTGGAGCTGGTCGGTCTGACCGGCAAGGCGGGGACCAAGGTGCGCCAGCTCTCCGGCGGTGAGAAGCGCCGGTTGGACCTCGCGCTGGCCACGCTCGGCCGTCCCGACCTGCTCTTCCTCGACGAGCCCACGACGGGCATGGACCCCGAGGCGCGCAAGGCCACCTGGGACGTCGTCACCGACCTGGCCGCGCGGGGCACCACGGTCCTGCTCACCACGCACTACCTGGAGGAGGCCCAGCGGCTCGCGACCACCATGGCGATCATGGACAAGGGTGCGATCGTGGCGAGCGGCGGCATGGCGGAGACCCTGGCGGCCCAGACCGGGCGGGTGGCGTTCGAGCTGCCTTCGGGGGTGGAGGCGCGGGACCTGCCCGTGGACGTCACGGCCGTCGAGGGCACCACGGTCGTCTGCCGTGTCCCCGATCCCGACGTGGCCGCGCAGACGCTGCTCGGCTGGGCCGGGGAGCGCGGGCTGCGGCTACGCGGCCTGGAGGTCCGTACGGCGACGCTCGAAGACCTGTTCCTCGACCTGGCGAGCAAGGAGAAGGCGTGAGGACCACAGTGCGCGAGACCCTCGCGAGCAAGGAGCGGACGCGATGACGACCGTAGGCGGGACCCTGACAGGCAAGGAGCGGACGCGATGACGACGGTACGCGAGACCCTGGCGGTCGCCCGCCTCGGCGGCCGGATCTACTGGCGGGACAAGCAGGCGCTGACCGCGACGGTGCTGACCTCGGTGGGGCTCGGCATCGGCCTGCCGGTCATGATGGACCGGCTGCGCCCGGGTGAAACCTCGGTGATCGTCGCCCAGTTGCTCGGCATGCTGGCGGTGTCCCTCACGCTCAGCGGGTTCAACCAGAGCGCGGTCTCGCTGACCGCCCGGCGCGACCAGCTCATCCTCAAGCGGCTGCGGGCCTCCGGGCTGGGCGACGGTGCGGTTCTCGGCGGCGAACTGCTCAACATCATGGCCCAGAGCGTGCTGATCGCACTGGTCACCACGGTCGCGGTGGTGAACCTCACCTCGGCCACCGCGCCGCGCGATCCGGTCCTGTTCACGGTCTTCGTGGTGCTCGGCGCGGCCGTGATCACGTCGCTCGGCGCCGCCTGGACCGTGGTGATCCCCCGGGCGGAGGTGGCCGCGCCGCTGAGCATCCCGTTCTTCATGATCGCGGGATTGGGCGCCGGCGCCTTCGGGCCGATGAACCAGCTCCTTCCCGGCTGGCTGTCGACCGTACTCGACCTGCTGCCCACGGCCGCGGTGGTCAAGGTGGGCGGGGCGACGTTCGCCGACGGCACGTTCGCCGGTGACCTGCAGGCCGCGGTGGTTCCGCTGCTGAACCTGAGCGTCTGGGCCGCCATCGCGCTGCTGGTCATCAGCCGCAGGTTCCGTTGGGAGCCGCGCCGCTCATAGTCGGGCCGTTCATACTCGGGCCGCCCGAATCGAGCCGCCCCATATCGGGCCGGCCATAGTCGATCCAGCCATAATCGGGACGTCATGCGTATGAGTTCGCAAACCCTGGCCATCGCCGTGGTCGGCACGATCTCGGTGGGATTCACGATCACCATGATCGCCTCGGTCCTGATGTTCGGCTCCTTGCTGTACGACGGGATCATGGTGGCGGGGATGACCGGGTTCTTCGTCCCCCACTACCTTCAGATACGCGCGGCCCTGCGGGAACGAGCCTTCCGGGGGTTCCCGGTCGCTCTCCTCGTGCAGGCGGTGGCCACCTACGCGCCGATGCTCGCGTTCGGCCACTACTGGATCGCCCCGATGGTTCCGATCCTCATGGGGGCGGTGCTGCTCCGCCTGCGGTTCGCCGTGGCCCTGCCGATCGTGGCCTGCGCCATGGCCGTGCACGCCTGGGTGTTCACCGTCACGCCGGGCGGCACCGTGGGAAGCGGCTTCTACTACGCGATCACGGTTTTCGTGACCGGATTCGTGATCTACGCGGTGACCCGGCTCGTGGTCGTGACCAGGGAACTCGAACGGGCCCGTGCCGATCTCGCCGAGGCCGCGGTGCTGAAGGAACGGCTGCGCATCTCCCGCGATCTCCACGACGGGCTCGGACACAGCCTGTCCGCCATCGCGCTCAAGGGCGACCTGGCCAGAAGGCTCGTCGAACGTGACCCCGTCATGGCCTCCGGCGAGCTCGACGAGCTGGTCCGGGTCGCCAGGGACGCGGCACAGGACGTACGGCAGGTGGCCCGCGGGTTCAGGGAGATGTCCCTGACGCAGGAGGTACACCGGGCCACGGCGCTGCTTGAGGCCTCCGGCGTCGACTGCCACGTCAACCTCGCCGAGATCGAGCTTCCGAAAGCCGTCGGCGAGACCCTCGCCTGGGGTGTGCGCGAAGGCGTCACCAACGTCGTACGGCACAGCCGCGCGACCACCTGCTCGATCAGCACCTCCCGCCGGGGCCGTGCCGTACGCCTTGAGGTGGTGAACGACGGCGCTTCGGGAACCGGCGCCTCGGCAGGCGGCGCCAAACAGGACAGTGCCATGCAGGGCAGTGCCATGCAGGGCAGTGCCATGCAGGGCAGTGCCAAGCAGGGCAGTGCCAAGCAGACCGGCGTTCCGGGGGAAGGCGGCTCCGCCGGTAGTGGCGGCGGCAACGGGCTGGCGGGGCTGCGTGAGCGGGCCGCCCAGATCGGCGGATCCTTGCTCGCGGAGCGCGTCGGCGACAGCGGGTTCCGCCTGGTCATGGAGGTGCCCCTGGCCGTACCGGCTCCCGGAGCGGCGGGAACGGAGGTGCCGGCGTGATCAAGGTGCTGCTCGCCGAGGACATGCATATGATCAGAGCGGCGCTGACGGCGCTGCTGCGTCTCGAATCCGACATCGACGTGGTCGCCGAGGTGACCAGAGGGGACGAGATCGTCCCCGAGGCCCTCCGCGCGCGACCGGACGTGGCGGTCGTCGACATCGACCTCCCCGTCGTGGACGGCATCACCGCCGCGGCCGAGCTGCGCGACCGCCTGCCCTCCTGCCGGATCCTGGTGCTCACCGCGATGGGCCAGCCCGGACAGGTACGGCGCGCCCTGTCGGTCGGCATCGAGGCGTTCCTCGTCAAGGACGCCCCCGGCGACCGGCTCGCCGACGCCATTCGCCGTGCCGCGCAGGGCCTGCGCGTCCTGGATCCCGAACTGGTCGCGTCCGCGATGGAGTACGGCGCGAGCCCGCTGACGCCCCGGGAGACGACCGTGCTCAAGGAGGCCGCCCACGGCTCGGCGGCGGAAGAGATCGCGGGGCGCCTGCACCTCTCCGCCGGCACTGTTCGGAACTACCTGACCAGCGCGATCGCCAAGACCGGCGCACGCAACAAGATCGACGCCATCCGGGTGGCCCAGGACGCGGGCTGGCTCTGACCCGAGTCCGCGTACAGGAGGGGGCACATGCCGATCCGATCGGAGAACTTCGTCGTTGTGGCAGGAGGGCCGTGATCCGCTGACCCCTTCGGATCGATCTCGCCGGCCCTTCGGGTCGCTCAGTCGCGGCGGCCGAGCTCCTCGCAGAGAAGGCTGGCGCCGATGCCCACGAGCCAGGTGTCCTTGGCGATCGCGATCCCCTCCCGCGTGGGCCGCAGGCTGCCCTCCTCCCGCAGACCGGGCGTCTTGAGGTACAGGCCCACCAGTCCACCGGCGAACGCGGTGAGCGCGGCTCCCGCGAGAACCGACGGGACGACCGGGACCAGCAACGCCACCCCGAGCGCGATCTCCGCCTTGGACAGCAGGTTGACGAAGGACATGGGGTCCATGTCCTTGAGGAAGGGATAGGTCCCCGAGGCCATCCCGTGCAGACCGGCGGCGGTCTCCTCGTCCGCGGACGCCTTACTGAGTCCCGAGTTCAGCATGAACAGCCCGGTGGCCAGCCGTACGGGAATCTGGTGTGGCCGGACAAGAAACCTCATGTCGTCCCCCGAAGAGCGATTCATCCGGTCTGTCCGCCCTACCCGGTGGCGTCCCCGGTATCCCCCGCTTGAACTTTTATTGATCGCCGCGAGGGCGGGGCTGTGCCACCGGAACGCGCCTGGAACAGCGGCTCGCGGGAACAGCGAGCCGGGAGACAGCAGGTGGTGGTGACAGGGATCGTGGGACAGCGGTGCCGCCGAGCGCCGACCCGGGGTGACGACGGATCATAATGACCGCTCATGAGGACGCTATATCCACCGATCGAACCCCACGATTCCGGCCTGCTCGACGTCGGCGACGGCAACCAGGTCTATTGGGAAGTGTGCGGCAACCCCCGGGGCAAGCCCGTCGTCATGGTCCACGGAGGTCCCGGAGGCGGCTGCACCGCGGAGCACCGCCGCCAGTTCGATCCGGAGGCGTACCGCATCGTGCTGTTCGACCAGCGCAACTGCGGGCGCAGCCGGCCGCACGCGTCCGATCCCGCGGTGTCCCTTGAGCACAACACGACCTGGCATCTGGTCGCCGACATGGAGCGGCTCCGCGAGCATCTCGGGATCGACCGGTGGCAGGTGTACGGCGGGTCCTGGGGCAGCGCGCTCTCCCTGGCGTACGCGCAGAGCCATCCCGACCGAGTGTCCGAGCTCGTGCTGCGCGGCGTCTTCACGCTGCGGCCGGTCGAGCTGCGCTGGTTCTACCAGGAGGGGGCCTCGATGGTCTATCCCGACCTGTGGGAGAGCTACGTCGCGCCGATCCCGGAGGACGAGCGGCATGACCTCATCGCCGCCTTCCACGCGCGGCTGAACGATCCCGATCCCGCCGTACGGGTTCCCGCGGCGCGGGCCTGGAGCGTGTGGGAGGGCTCGACCATCACGCTGCACCGCGATCCCGGGATCATCGCCAAGCACGCCGACGACGACTACGCGGTCTCGTTCGCCAGGATCGAGAGCCACTATTTCGTGAACGGCGGCTTCTTCTCGGAGGAGCAGTTGCTCCGCGGCATCGACCGGATCAGGCACATTCCCTGCGTCATCGTGCAGGGACGGTACGACATGTGCACTCCGGCGGCGACCGCGTGGGACCTGCACCGGGCCTGGCCGGAGGCCGAGTTCCACATCGTCGACGACGCGGGACACGCCTACTCGGAACCCGGCATCCTGGACCGCCTCATCGAGGCGACCGATCGATTCGCCCGGCGGCGCTGAACGGAGCACCGGCGTTCGCGGGGACCGTGAGGTCCAGGCTGCGGGGACCTCGCCAAGCGCCTCTCGTAAACAGGGGCTTTACACCGCTACGTCCGATTTATCAGACAGCCCCTAAAATCGAGGCATGTATCGGGGAACCGTCGACGGCCTGTACCGCTGGCCGGTCAAGTCCTTGCGCGGGGAGCGCGTTGCCGCCGCGCTGCTGGATCACCGGGGGCTGGCCGGCGACCGGGCGTACGCGCTCATCGACGAGCGTCCCGCGCACGCGGGCAGGCGGCTCACGGTACGGCAGTCGCCCGGGATGCTGGCCTGGGAGGCCGCGTACCCGGCGACCTGCGACGGCTCTCCCGAGCCGCCGGGGCCTCCGGTGCTCTACTCGCCCGGCGGAGTGCCGTGGGCGTGGGACGATCCCGAGCTGCCCGCCGAGCTGACCGGCTCGTACGGCGTACCGCTCTCGCTCCGGGCGGCGGACGGCCAGCAGGACCGGGGCCCGACGGTGCTGGTGACCTTCGAGGCGTCCCTGCGCGGCCTGGAGGAGGAGATGGGCGCGGAGGTGGAGCTGGACAGGTTCCGCCCCAACGTCCACCTGGTCACCGACGCGCCCGCGTTCGCGGAGGAGTCGTTCACGGAGGGCACCGTGATCTCGGTGGGCGGGGCCGTCCTGGAGGTGACGGGCGACCACACGGGGCCCTGCATCCGCTGTGCCGTACCGAGTTGGGATCCGCAGGGGCGGGAACGCTGGCCGGAGCTGCAGAAGCATCTCATCACGGCCCATGAGAACAAGTTCGGCGTGATCATGCGGGTGACCGATCCGGGAACGGTGCGCGTCGGCGCGGCCGCCGAAGTCCGGCGACAGCCGCACCGATAGCCCACAAGGGATATTCAGTGGCGTTCCGGGCGCAGCATAGGAAAAGGTCTGCGGATGGAACGTGATCTGATCAGCCACATCGCGCACGACGACCACCCCATCGCGTCGCCCATCAGCGAAGCCCATATCGACCGCCTGCTCACCCGTGCCCGGCTGCCCAAGGGGGCGCGGATCCTCGATCTGGGCTGCGGCGGGGCCCAGTGGACGCTACGGGCACTCGCGCTCTATCCGGACGCGACGGCCGACGGTGTGGACATCTCCGCCGACGCCCTCGCCTCCGCCGCCGAGGCCGCCGAGGAGGGGCGGGTGGCCGACCGGATCCGCCTGCACCAGGCGTCCGCCACGGAGTTCACCGGCGACGACGGCCCGTACGACCTCGTGTTCTGCGCGGGAGCGACGCACGCCTTCGGCGGACTCGTCCCGACCATGGAGGCGATCGCCCGCCACCTGCGTCCCGGCGGCCTCGCCCTGGTCGGTGAAGGATTCTGGGAGCGGACGCCCACCCCCGAGGCGCTCGCGCTGGTCGACGATCCGGATGACTACGCCGATCTCGCCGGGACCGTGGCGCGGGCCGAGAGCGCGGGCTACGTCACCGTCTACGCCCACACCAGCGAGCTCGGGGAGTGGGACGACTACGAGTGGTCCTGGACCGGAACCCTGCTCCGCTGGGCCGAGGAGAACCCCGGCCCCGACGGCACGGCGGCGCGCGAGGCCGCGCTCGACCACCGGGACATGTGGCTGAAGGGATACCGGGGCGTCCTCGGCTTCGTCTCGCTCCTGCTGCGCCGTACCCGCTAGCCGGGTCGTCTCCGGCCGGTCACGCCCTGCCGCGCACGGCCCGGTGCGCCACGACTCCCGCGTTTCGTGGATCTTCCTGGCCCGTCGCCGCCTGTCGCCCTGGCGACCGAGATCCACGAAACGCTCTCCGGCGGCGGATCACATCCGGTCGAACCTGGAACTCCCTCTGCGCGCACAATGCACATCCTTTAATGTGACATGAGTGCCGATTGACGACCAGCCGCCCATAACCCGATATAGGTGGCTCGATGCGTTGCGGGGGCTGGGCGCGACCGCGGTGCTCCTCGAACACATGACGTACCGTTTCCTGCCCGATGTCCGACCGACCTGGTTCAACCTGGGCAACTACGGCGTACTGGTGTTCTTCCTGGTCAGCGGGTACATCATCCCCGCATCGCTGGAGCGCAGGGGCGACGTGCGGGCGTTCTGGATCGGCCGGGTCTTCCGCCTCTATCCGCTGTACGTCCTGACCATCGTGATCGTCCTCGCGATGGCCTCGATCGCGCCGTTGCGCAAGAACATCGACCTCGTCGGGCACATCACGATGCTGATGGAGGTCACCGGCTCCTGGGCGTTCACCGAGCCGATGTGGACGCTGTCCTACGAGATGGTCTTCTACATCCTCGTCACCGCCCTGTTCGTGGCGGGCGTGCACCGGCGCAGCGGGTTGTTCGCCCTGGCGTTCGGGCTGCTGTCGGTCCTGGTGGCCTTCGCCATGCCGACCCGGGGCCTGCTCGGCGGTCCGGTGGTGCCCGTCGTCGTGCTGGCGGTGCTCCTGGCCGGCCTGGGCGGCGTCCTGTTCGGCTCCGGGAGGGTCCGTACGGCGGGAGCGGTGATCCTGGGCACGCTCGCCATCGCGCTCGTCGTGGTGGGCAGCCGTGTGCCCTGGCAGGGGGCGATGGTCCTGGCGGTCATGTTCACCGGCACGGTGATCCACCGATGGGAGCGCGGTCAGGGATCGGGGATCTGGCCCGTACTGGGGGTGGCGTTCCTGATCTGCCTGACCCCTTTCATGAAGCCGGTGACCGTGAACGGGATGGCCAACCTGATGACGGTCGCCCTGGCCGGGGGCACGTTCTGCCTCTTCTACGCCCTGCGCGGCCGGCACCTCCCGTACGGCCTGGCCTGGCTGGGGTTGATCAGCTATTCGGTCTACATGTTGCACATGCCGTTGCTGCGGCTCTTCTTCTTCGTCGCGGGCGATCCGCTCAGGTTCCCCGTGGTGGTCCAACTCGGGCTCGGCCTCGGCGTCCTCGCCGCCGTGTGCGGTGTGAGCTGGCTGACCTACCGGTTCGTCGAGCTGCCGATGCAGCGGGTCGGCCGCCGCCTGGCGAAGGGACGCCCCGCGGTCCCCTCCCCTCCCCGGGACCGCATTACCATTGGTTAGCGCGAGTGGGTAGCGGAGAATACGTACCCATATGGGGGTTTATCCCCTCACGACGTGGTCGCTCCCTTGGGCATCCTGATGGTGGAAGAAAAACCACCACGACCAGCGAGGATCTCCCGAAGGACGACATGATGTGCAAGCACCGGCCTTCCTGCCCTCCCGCCTCCGCCTCCGACCACGAGGCGGCCATCCTGGTGGCCTACCACCCGGAGCAGGGCTGGGGCCTGCTTTGCAACGGCGTGGTGGTCTTCGACGACAGCGGTGAGCTGCTGCCCGACGGGCGCAGTGTCCCGGCCGACCGGAAGCTTTCGGGGTGTGCGGCATGACCATCGACATCGCGGCCGCGGGCGTGCGGAACGCCCCGGCCACTTCGGCGTTCTCGGCACGGCGGACCTGGGCCGTCGACTGGGACCGCGCGTGGGTCAAGGCCGAGACCGAGGCCGTCCGGCCCTCCCGCGAGTCTGAGCGTGCGCCCGAGGAGCTCACCGCCACCTGGGAGCTGCCGCAGCGCCTGGCCTCCACCTGCATGGCGAGGCGCGTGACCCGCGCCCGCCTCAGCACGTGGGGCCTGCCGCAGGACACGATCGACGTCGCCGAACTGCTCGTCAGCGAGCTGGCCGGCAACGCGCTGCGCCACACCCACGGCCCCGTCCAGCTCTCCCTCTTCTTCACGGAGGGCCTGCTGCGCTGCGAGGTCGAGGACGCCGACCGGAACCCGCCGCGCATCCGCGAGGCGGACGACGACGACGAGCGGGGTCGCGGGCTGGGCATGCTCGACCTGCTCTCCTGCTGCTGGGGTAGCGACCCCACGCCCACCGGCAAGATCGTGTGGTTCGAGCTGTCGGCACGCTCAGACGTCGGCCTCCGGTAGGAGGCCGAGCTGGGCCAGCAGCTCAAGCTGGTCGAAATAGAAGCGCATGCTGACCATGAGGCCGTCCTCGACCGTGCACATGGCGCAACAGCGGAGCTGGATGGGCCGTCCCGTTCCGGGGACCGCGCGGCCGCCGGGCATCAGATAGGTGCCCTCGTGGGTGCCGACCATCATCAGCTCCTCGGCCGCGAGGTCGCCGTGGTCGACCGTCTCCCACACGATCGCGCGGACGTCCGGGAACGCGGCGAAGAACTGCCCGATGTACGAGGCGATCTCCTCGTGTCCCTCCGCCGGGCCCTCGGGGCTGATCCACACCGCGGCCGGGCTGACATTGCGCAGCAGCGCGTCGATGTCGTGGTCGTTGAACGCGGCCGTATGCCTGTCCAGAACCTCCCGGGCCTGGGTCATGGCGCCCCCTTCCCGCCGGTGGTCGTCGTACCGTTCCCCCTGCGCGCCCCCTACGCGAAATGGTACGACGCACCGGCGGGACCCCCCGGCCCCAGCTACGAGACCCAGCGACGGGACAGCTACGGGACGCTGCGGCGACCCATAGCTGGTGAACTCCTGAAGAGCGCGAAATCACGGAGCGACCTCGACCAGGTCCACGCCGAGAAGGTCGGCCACGGCGCGCAGCTCGGCCGCGCGGTGCCCGACGCCGAGCGCCCAATGGTGGGAGATCCCGGTGGCGCTCCACTGGTCGACCCACTCCCCGGGGTCGCAGCCGAAGTCGACCCGCGAGGTGGTGTTGCCGATCCGCAGCAGCGGGCCGTCCACGACCTCGCCCTCGGACACGACGAAACCGAACCTGCCGTCGGGCTTGTGCAGCAGCCCGAACGCGGTGACCGGACCGTGCGCCACGTCGAACTCGACCGACACGCCCCAACCGCGCTTCCCGTGGTAGACGCCGAGCCCGCGCAGCAGCGGGCGCCGGGCGCTGATGGCCAGGTGGGCCGGCCCGTCGTGGCCCATCTCGACGTGTCCACGGGTGAAGTCGAGCGCCTGCAGTTCGGTGAACGAGCCGCCGCCGCCCAGCCGGTCCATGATCATCATCGCCAGCGAGGTGCGCAGCTCGTACTCGCCGGCCGTGGGCACACCCCGGGCCGTGAGCAGCGAGGCGCCGAGGATCATCCCGGCGCCCAGCCGCTCGTGGATCTCGCCGTCCAGACCGCGGTGGTAGTACGCGAGGCTGTCCAGCGAGAAGTCGTCCACCAGCCGGTCGAGGCCGACGGACACGCGTGCCGCCCAGGAGAAGTCGTCCTCGTTGACCGTGTCGGCCAGCTCGAAGACGTCCCTGGCCAGGTCCATCCGCTGCGTGACCTCGGAGTCGGTGACCTTCTCCACCCGTACGCGGAGGTCGTCGAACTCCAGGACCTCGACGTGACCGCCGAGGTTGGCGGTGACGAGGGTGAGGTCGGTCGCGACGTCGAGCATGCCCGGGTAGAGGTGGCCCATCAGGCCGTGCCGTCCGCGGCGAAGCGCCGCCCGCACCCCCGCCGCCCTGACCCAGCGGCCGATCTTCGACCAGGCCCGCTCGTCCTCCAGGTAGCCGGAGACCGAGCGGAACGGGATGCCGCAGCGGGTGAAGGCGTTCGCCATCTCCGGCAGCGGGCAGGCGCCGCAGTACGCGAGCCACTGCCCGGTGTCGAAGGTGGCGTGCTCCATCGACTCGGTCGGCTGCAGGTTGATCAGCAGCACCGGAGCGCCGCTGCGCTGCGCGACGGGGACGAGCATCGTCGCCGTCATGTACGTGGTGAGGAAGCCGACGATGATGTCGCAGCCCGCCTCGCGCAGCCGCTCCGCCGCCGCCGCGCCCTCCTGGGCGTCGGAGATGAAGCCCACGTCCACGACGTCGCAGCCGAGATCGCGCATCCGTTCCGACACGCGGTCGGCGGAGCGCCGCAACTGCGGCAGCAGGTCGGGGAACTGCGGCCAGTACGCGCCGAGTCCCCCGGCGACCAGCCCTACTCGCGTGCGCGGAGGGCTGATCCGATCCAGCTCGATGGTCATGGCACGTCCTCTCGGGGGATGGCGTCGGAACGTCGAGGAACGATCGCCGGCACGCCGAGGACCGGCGCGGAGAACGCCCGGTCCTCGGCGCGAAGAACGCCGTTGCTCAACGAAGGAAGGCCGCCGCCACTCCGGCGTCGACCGGGATGTGCAGTCCGGTGGTCAGCGACAGGTCGCCGCCGGTGACGGCGAACACCGCCGCCGCGATGTGCTCGGGCAGCACCTCGCGCTTGAGCAGGGTCCGCTGGGCGTAGAACTCGCCGAGCTTCTCCTCCGGCACGCCGTACACGGCGGCGCGGTTGGCACCCCAGCCCGAGGAGAAGATGCCCGAGCCGCGGACCACGCCGTCGGGGTTGATCCCGTTGACGCGGATGCCGTACTCGCCCAGCTCGGCCGCGAGCAGCCGTACCTGGTGCGCCTGGTCGGCCTTCGCCGCGCCGTACGCGACGTTGTTGGGGCCGGCGAAGACCGAGTTCTTGGACGAGATGTAGACGATGTCTCCGCCCATGCCCTGGTCGATCATGATCCGGGCGCCCTCCCTGGAGACCAGGAAGGATCCGCGCGCCATCACGTCGTGCTGCAGGTCCCAGTCCTGGACCGTGGTCTCCAGCAGCGAGCGCGAGAGTGACAGGCCGGCGTTGTTGACGATCAGGTCGACGCCGCCGAAGGCCAGCGCGGCCTGCCCGAACGCGGCGGCGATCTGCTCCTCGCCGCTCACGTCCACACCCACGGCCACCGCGACGTCCGCGGCCCGGTACGCGCGGGCGCCGAGCTCGGCGGCGACCTTCTCCGCCGCGGCGAGGTCGCGGTCGGCGACGACCACGCAGGCCCCCTCGGCGGCGAGGCGGCGCGCGGTGGCGGCCCCGATGCCGGACCCGCCGCCGGTGACCAGGGCCACCCGCCCGGCCAGCGGCTTGGGCGCGGGCAGGCGGCGCAGCTTGGCCTCCTCCAGCTCCCAGTACTCGATCCGGAACTTCTCCGCCTCGGGGATCGGCGCGTAGGAGGAGACGGCCTCGGCGCCGCGCATCACGTTGACGGCGTTGAGGTAGAACTCGCCGGCCACCCGGGCGGTCTGCTTGTCCTTGCCGAAGGAGAACATGCCGACGCCGGGGACCAGCACGATCGCCGGGTCGGCGCCGCGCATGGCCGGGGAGTCGGGCGACGCGTTCCGGTCGTAGTACGCGCGGTACTCCTCGCGGTAGACCGCGTGCAGCTCGCGGAGCCGGGCCGCGGCCTCCTCCGGCGACGCGGTCGCGGGGAGGTCGAGCACGAGCGGGGCGACCTTGGTACGGAGGAAGTGGTCCGGGCAGGACGTGCCGAGCGCGGCCAGGCGGGGGTGCTCGGCCCGGGACAGGAACTCCAGCAGCTCCGGGGTGTCGGTGAAGTGGCCGACCTGCCGCGCGTCGGTGCTCGCCAGGCCGCGGATGAGCGGGAACAGCGCGG
Source organism: Microtetraspora glauca (assembly GCA_001570385.1). Lineage (GTDB taxonomy): Bacteria > Actinomycetota > Actinomycetes > Streptosporangiales > Streptosporangiaceae > Microtetraspora > Microtetraspora glauca. The sequence continues at coordinate 74,801 of BBYL01000033.1, forward strand.
CGGCCCGCGCGTGCCTGTCCTCCTCCGCCAGCGGTTCGTAACCGGGCAGGACCGGCCCGAAGGGCTCCGGCCTGCCGTGCTCGGCGATGTACGCCTCGGCGGTACGGATGATCTCAAGCGAGTTCGCCTGGCACGCGTCGGAGGTGTCGGCCCAGGCGGTGATGCCGTGGCCGCCCAGGATGCACCCGATGGCCTGCGGGTGCTCCCTCCTGATCGCGGCGATGTCCAGGCCGAGCTGGAAACCGGGCCGCCGCCAGGGCACCCAGACCACCCGGTCACCGAAGATCCGCCGGGTCAGCTCCTCGCCGTCGGCGGCGGTCGCGATCGCGATGCCCGCGTCCGGGTGGAGGTGGTCCACGTGCGCGGCCTCCACCAGGCCGTGCATGGCGGTGTCGATGGACGGCGCCGCGCCACGCTGTGTCCGGCCCGGCTCCGCCACCCCGCCCAGGCCGAACGCGCAGAAGTCGAACGCGGCGACCATCTCGTCCTCGCGCTCGACGCCCGGGTAGACGCCGGTCAGCGCGCGCAGCCGGTCGAGCCGGAGTACGGCGAGGCCGGACTCGGCCAGCGTGCCGAGGTCGCCGCCGGACCCCTTGACCCACATCAACTCGACGTCGGAGCCGGTCACCGGGTCCACGGCCACACCCTTGGCCGAGGTGTTACCCCCGGCGAAGTTGGTGTTCCGGGGGTCGGCCCCGAGTGCGTGCGACCGGTTCAGCAGCTCTTCAACCGGCGAAGTCATGAAATATCCCCCAAAGTGTTCTCAGGCGTCACGGTTGCGCGGTGCCTCGGTGTTCTCAGGCGTCACGGTTGCCGCGGTGCCTCGGTGTTCTCAGGCACCCCAGCCGGCCTGCCGGCCGCCCACTCGCTCGGTGCGGATCTTCTCGAAGTAACCCGAGCGGGCGTACGCCGCCATCGGGTCGCGGTCCAGGCCCTGCTCCTCGCGGAGCTCGGCGAGCAGCGGGCGGACGTCGGTGTTGTAGGCGTCCATCAGGACCGCGTTCGCGCCGAGCACGTCGCCCGCCGCCTGCGCCGCGGCCAGCGCGTCGCCGTCCACGAGCAGTGCCTTGGCGGTGGCCTCCTGCACGTTCATCACCGACCGGATCTGGCCGGGGATCTTCGGCTCGATGTTGTGGCACTGGTCCAACATGAACGCCACGCCGGAGTCCGGGCCGTACCCGCCGCCGCGCACGACCTCGTACATGATGCGGAAGAGCTGGAACGGGTCGGCCGCGCCCACCATCAGGTCGTCGTCGGCGTAGAAGCGGGAGTTGAAGTCGAACCCGCCGAGTTTCCCCTCGCGCAGCAGGAACGCCACGATGAACTCGATGTTCGTCCCCGGCGCGTGGTGCCCGGTGTCCACCACGACCTGGGCCTTGGGCCCGAGTCGCAGGCAGTGCGCGTACGCCGTGCCCCAGTCGGGCACGTCGGTGACGTAGAACGCGGGCTCGAAGAACTTGTACTCCAGCAGGAAGCGCTGCCCCTCACCCAGCCGGTCGTACACGGCGGAGAGCGCCTCCGCGAGCCGGTCCTGGCGGGCGCGGATGTCGTCCTGGCCGGGATAGTTCGTCCCGTCGGAGAACCACAGCTTCAGCGTGTCGGACCCGGTGAGGTCCATGATGTCCACGCACTCCAGCAGGTGGTCCAGGGCCTTGCGGCGCACCGCCGGGTCCGGGTTGGTGACGCTGCCCAGCCGGTAGTCGTCGTCCTGGAAGACGTTGGAGTTGATCGCGCCGATCCGCACGCCCAGCTCGGACGCGTGCCTGGCCAGATCGCCGTAGTCGTCCACCTTGTCCCACGGGATGTGCAGCGAGACCCGCGGCGCCACTCCCGTGAACGCGTGCACCTGGGCGGCGTCCGCCAGCTTCTCGTACGGGTCGCGCGGCACGCCCTCCTGCGCGAACACCTTGAACCGGGTGCCGCTGTTGCCGTACGCCCACGACGGCGTCTCGATGGACTGCTGCCGCAGCGCCGCCTTGATGTCGCTCATCGAACCCCCGGTTCAGTCGAGATGGAAAACTTCGCGGAGGGCGACCATGCCCTCGTCCGGAGCGCCGTCGAGCTCCTCGAAGAACGGCGCCATCTCGGCCTGCCAGCGGGCGTTGACGTCCCGCTCGGCCATCGCTGCCCGCGCCGCCTCGAAGTCGTCGGTCTCCAGATAGCCCACGAGGAGGCCGTCCTCGCGGAGGAACAGCGAGTAGTTGTGCCAGCCGGTCTCGCTCAGGGCCTCCCGCATCTCCGGCCACACCGCCTGGTGGCGCTCGCGGTACTCCTCCAGCCGGTCCGGCCGGACCCTGAGCAGGAAGCAGACGCGCTGCATGATCACGTTCCTCGCTGTTCCGTACGCGGGATCAGAAGTCGAACTCGTCGATGTTCTCGGCGTTGAAGGTGAAGGGCGGGCCGAGGATGATCTCGCCGTCCTTGCCGATGGTGAACTCGCCGAGCTTGCCGGCCGTGAACTTCTCGCCCTCGGCGCCGGTGATCCGGCCCGAGGCCAGCGCGGCGGCGCTGAAGCTCGCCAGGTACCCCAGGTCCTTCGGGTTCCAGAGTGCGAACTCCTTGACGGTGCCGTTCTTGACGTACTCCCGCATCTGGTTCGGCGTGCCGAGCCCGGTCACCGCGACCTTGCCCTTGTACTTCGAGCCGGAGATGTAGCGGGAGGCGGCCGAGATGCCCACCGTGGTCGGGGAGATGATGCCCTTCAGGTCGGGGTACGCCTGGAGCAGACCCTGGGTCTCCTGGAAGGACTTCTGGTCGTCGTCGTCACCGTAGGCGACCTTGACCAGCTTGAGGTCCTTGTACTCCGGCTTGCCGAGCTCGTCCTTCATGAACTCGATCCAGGCGTTCTGGTTCGTCGCGTTCGCGGTCGCGGACAGGATCGCGATCTCACCCTTGCCGCCGATCTGGTCGGACAGCATCTTCACCTGGGACCGGCCGATCTCCTCGGAGCTGGCCTGGTTGATGAACAGGTTCCGGCAGTCCTTCGCGGCGTCGGAGTCGTACGCGACGACCTTGATGCCCTTGGACATGGCCTGCTTGAGCGGGCCGCAGACGGCGTTGGCGTCGTTGGCCGCGATCAGGATCGCGTCCTGCTTCTGCTGGATCAGCGTGTTGATGTAGGAGACCTGCGAGGAGGCGGAGGCGTCGGACGGGCCGACCTCCTTGGCCTCGCCCTTGTACTCGCCGGCCGCCTCGATGCCCGCCTTGTCGACGATCGTCTCGTACGGGTTGTTGATCTGCTTGGGCAGGAAGGCGATCTTCAGGCCCTCCTTGATGGGGGCGTTCGGATCGGCCGACGCCGGAGCCGAGCCGGTGGTCTGGCCACCCCCGCCCTGCGCGGCGGTGGAGTCCTTGGTGGTTCCGCCTCCGCAGGCGGACAGACCGAGCGAGAGCAGGCCGACCAGGGCGGCGGCCGAGGCGACCCTTCGCGAAGAAGTGAACATGCGTCTATCCCTCAGGAGTTGGCTGGGTTGTGAGCGTCGGAGTGCGCCGTCGTTGCCGTACGGCGGCCACGAGACGAGGGGTGATCACGGAGATCACCAGGAGCAGACCGGTGACGATGGACTGGATCTCGGTCGACACGTCGTTGAGCATCAGCAGGTTGCGGAGCAGCCCGATCAGCAGCACGCCGGCGATGACGCCCCCGAGCGTCCCCTTGCCGCCGTCGAAGTCGACGCCGCCGAGCAGCACGGCCGCGATCACGGCCATCTCCAGGCCGCTGCCGTTGTCGGCACGCGCGCTGCCGTACCGGAAGGTGTAGATGACACCGGCGAACGCGGCGACCACGCTCGCCACCACGAACAGGATGAGCTTGATCCGCTTGACCCGGATGCCGGCGAAGTGCGCGGCCTCCACCTGCGCCCCGATGGCGAACAGCGACCGGCCGAAGCCCGTGGCGTGCAGCACCACCCCCGTCACCGCCGCGAGGGCGACGAACAGCATGACGGGGTACGGGATGAACGTTCCGGGCACGTCGTTCACGGCGAGATCGGTGAACTGCTGGGGGAACCCGGCCACCGCGCGGTCGCCGAGCACGACGTAGGCGAGGCCGCGGTAGAGCGCCATCGTGCCGATCGTCACCGCGAGCGACGGCAGCCCGAGGCGGGTCACCAGCAGCCCGTTGACGAGGCCGCACAGCGCGCCCACCACGACGACCAGCGGGATGATCGTCTCGATCGCCCATCCCGCGTCCCAGAGGTTGCCCACCAGCGCGCTGGACAGGCCGAGCACCGAGGCGACCGACAGGTCCACCTCCGCGGCGACCACCAGCAGGGTCATCGCCAGTGCGATCAGCGCGATCTCGCCGAGGTCGCCCAGGGCGAAGGACAGGTTGTCGATGTTGCCGAACTGCGGCGATCCGGTCAGGCCGCCGGCGAACACGAACACGAGCAGCACGCCGACCAGCACGTCCCAGCGGAGGAAACGCTGGAGCGAGCCTCCGAGTGCGCCTGTCGTCACGTCAGGAGCCATGCCGGGCGTTCCTCCTCCGTAGAATCCGCGCGACGCGCAGGGCGAGCAGCCGGTCCACGCTGATCGCCAGGAGCAGCAGCGCTCCGGTGATGGCCTGCTGCCAGAACGGATCGACCTTGAGCACGACCAGCGCGCTCGTGATGGTGGTGAGCAGCAGCGCTCCGAGCGCCGCGCCGTACACGCTGCCGACGCCTCCGGTGATCGCCACGCCGCCGACCACGACGGCGCTGACCACCTGGAGCTCCCAGCCGCCCGCCGCGTCGGCGACGACCGTGCCGAACCTGGCCAGCCAGAGCACCCCGGCCAGTCCCGCCAGTCCCCCGCTCAGCAGGTAGGCCGTCATCACGCGGCGCCGTACGGGCAGGCCCGCCAGCCGCGCCGCCTCCGGGCTGGAGCCGATGGCGTAGAAGTCCCGGCCCGAGGCGTACGAGCGCAGGTAGTAGCCGGCCGCGACCATCACCAGCACCGCGATCAGCGGGAGGTACGGGATGCCCAGCACGCCGCCGTTGCCCATCGACAGCAGCGCGGGGGGCAGGTCCACGGCGTTGATCTGCCGGCCGTGGGCGATGAAGTGGTCCAGCCCCTGGATGACGTACAGCGTGCCGAGGGTCACCACGAGGGCGGGCACCCGGCCGAAGCTGACCAGCAGCCCGTTGGCCAGGCCGCAGACCGCGCCGATCGCGACGCCGAGGATGACCGCGAACACGATCCCCCGGCCGTGGTCGGCGGCGAGGAAGTCGCCGACGGTGAAGGCGACCAGGCCGACGACCGACCCGACGGACAGGTCGATGTTCTTGGTGATGATCACGAAGGACTGGCCGACGGCCAGCAGCACCAGGATCGACGCGTTGAGGAAGATGTCCTTGACGCCCTGGCCGGAGAGGAAGTTGCCGTTCACTCCGGTGGTCACCGCGACCAGCAGGACCAGTGCCGCCACGATGCTCAGTTCGCGTGCCCGGAACACCAGGTCGACCAGGCTGCGGCCGCCGCGCCCGGCGGTGACGGCGGTCATGCGCGCTCCCCCGTCCCGCCGCTGCAGTGCTCGTTCACGAAGCCCTCCCGGTCGCCGCTGCCATCACGCTCTCCTCTGTCGCCGCGTCCCGCGGGATCTCGGCGACCAGCCGCCCCTCCTGCATGACCAGCACCCGGTCGGCCATGCCGAGCACCTCGGGCAGGTCGGAGGAGATCATCAGTACGGCGAGGCCGTCGGCGGCCAGCTCGGACAGCAGCCGGTGCACCTCGGCCTTGGTGCCGACGTCGATGCCGCGGGTGGGCTCGTCGATGATGAGCACCCCCGGCCGGGTCGACAGCCACTTGCCGAGCACGACCTTCTGCTGATTGCCGCCGGACAGCACGTTGACCGCGTCCGACAGCCGGTTGAACTTGAGCTGGAGCCTGATCGCCCAGTCGCGGGCCCGGTCCCGCTCGGCGGCCCGCGAGATCACCGGACCGCGGCGGAGGTTCTTCAGACCGGTGAGGCCGATGTTGCGCTCGATCGACTGCTCCATCACCAGGCCCTGCTGCCGCCGGTCCTCGGGGACCAGGGCGAGGCCCGCCGACATCGCGGCGGTCGGCGATGCGGCCGGAAGCCCGCGCCCGTTCACCTCGACCGACCCGGCGTCCCAACGGTCGACGCCGAAGATCGCGCGGGCGACCTCGCTGCGTCCCGCGCCGACGAGCCCGGCGAGCGCGACGATCTCGCCGCGCCGTACCTCGAAGGAGACGTCGGTGAAGACGCCCTCCCGGGTGAGCCGGTGAACCTTGAGCGCCACCTCGCCGGGGACGGTGTCCAGCTTGGGATAGAGGGCGTCGAGGTCGCGGCCGACCATGCGCCGGATCAGGTCGTCGTGGGTCATCCCGGCCACCGGCTCGCTGGCGATCCAGGTGCCGTCGCGGAGGGTCGTGACCCGCTGGCAGAGCTCGAAGATCTCGTCCAGGCGGTGCGAGATGAACAGGACCGCGCATCCCTGCTCGCGCAGGGCCTTGACCACGTTGAAGAGACGGGTGACCTCGGCGCCGGACAGCGCCGCGGTGGGCTCGTCCATGATCAGCACCCGGGCGTCCCTGGAGAGTGCCTTGGCGATCTCGACGAGCTGCTGGTCGGCGATGGACAGGCCGCGGGCGGGCTGCTCGGGGTCGAGTGCCACGCCGAGCCGCTTGAACAGCTCGGCGGCGCGGCCGTGCATGGCCCCGCGGTCGATACGGCGGAGCGCGGCGCGCGGCTGGCGGCCGATGAAGATGTTCTCCGCGACCGACAGGTCGGGGAACATCGTCGGCTCCTGGTAGATCACGGCGACGCCCGCGTTCTGGGCGTCGGCCGGGCTGTGGAACTCGACCGGCTCCCCGTCGAGCAGAAGCTGTCCGGTGTCCGGCCGGTACACCCCGGTCAGGGTCTTCACCAGCGTGGACTTCCCGGCGCCGTTCTCACCCGCGAGGGCGTGGGCCTCCCCGGCGAACAGCTCTAGGGAGACGTCGCGGAGCGCCTGCACGGCACCGAACGCCTTGCTCACCCCGCGCAGCGCCAGGACGGGCGGCGCGTCTCCTCCGGGCGGCTCGGTCACCGCGCCCACCCCTTCCCAGAAAAACGTTTTAGCGAACTGCCCCCGGACGGTAATCGCCCTGCTAGAAGCTTGTCAATGGGAGATGAAGCGCTCGTTTCCAGAGCGTTACCCAGCTCCCGATGCAGGATACGTGCAACCATGCTGACCTGCATGTTCAGGTAAGGTCTTGTCAAATCCGGCTAACACGTTTTAATAGATCACGATCGGAGGAGGGCAGTTGGGCACCGTGACCATCAAGGAGGTCGCCCAGCGCGCGGGGGTGTCTCCAGGCACGATCTCCAACGTGCTCAACCGGCCGGAGCGGGTGGCCCCGGCCACCCGGAAACGCGTCGAGGAGGCGATCCGCGAGCTGGGGTTCGTCCGGCACGGCTCGGCGTCGACGCTGCGCGCCGGTCACAGCCGGATCATCGGCCTGTCCGTGATGGACATCGGCAACCCGTTCTTCACCGACGTCGCGGCGGGTGTCGAGGAGACCGCGAGCGCGCTCGGCTACGCCGTGATCCTGGGCAACTCGGCCGGCTCGCTGGCCAAGGAGGAGCGCAACCTGCGCGTCCTGGCCGAGCAGCGCGTGCGCGGCGTCCTCATCACGCCGTCGGACGACGATCCGGCCCGGTTCGACCAGCTGCGCGAGCGGGACATCAGCGTCGTCCTCGTCGATCACCCGGCGCACCGCCCGGACCAGTGCTCGGTCACGGTCAACGACGTGGGTGGCGGCCAGATGGCCGTGGCGCACCTGCTCGGCCGGGGTGCCCGGCGGATCTGCCACCTCACCGGCCCGCTGACCATCCGGCAGTGCCGCGAGCGAAAGCTCGGCGCCGAGCAGGCCGTGATCGCCGCCGGCCTCGATCCCACCAGCACGCTCGAACTCGTCGAGGCGCCCGCGATGACGGCCCGCGCCGGACAGCAGGCGGCCGAGCGCATGCTCGACACCGGCCTGCTCCCCGAGGCGGTGTTCTGTGCCAACGACCTGCTCGCCGTCGGCGTACTGCGCGGCCTGCTCCTCGCCGGCGTGAACGTCCCCGACGACGTCGCCCTGATCGGCTACGACGACATCGACTTCGCCGCCGCCTCCACGGTGTCGCTCAGCTCGATCAGACAGCCCACGTACCGGCTCGGCCAGATCGCCACCGAACTGCTGCTCGACGAGTGCGACAACCCCGGCACGCACGCCCACCAGCAGATCATGTTCCAACCCGAGCTCGTCCTGCGCGAGTCCACCGGCTCCCCCCGCTGAGAGGTACGAAATGAGCGTTCACGCGGCTGTCGATCTCGGCGCGTCCAGCGGCCGAGTGATGACCGTACGGATCGACGGCGACCGGCTCGACCTCACCGAGACGCACCGCTTCGCCAACCGGCCGGTCCGCGTCGGCGGGACCCTCCACTGGGACGTCCTGGCGCTGTACCGGGGCGTGCTGGACGGGCTCGGCCGGGCCGGGCGGGTCGACTCGATCGGCATCGACTCCTGGGCGGTCGACTACGGCCTGCTCGACGCCTCAGGACGGCTGATCGGCAACCCGGTGCACTACCGCGACGAGCGGACCGCCGGGATCATGGAACGCGTCTCCGCCGAGCTGGGGGCGAGCACGCTCTACCAGGTCGGCGGCCTCCAGTTCCTGCCGTTCAACACGATCTACCAGCTGCTCGCCGATCCGCTGCTCGACCGGGCGGAGACGCTGCTGCTGATCCCCGACCTGCTGGCGTACTGGCTGACCGGCTCCGTCGGGGCCGAGGTCACCAACGCCTCCACCACCGGCCTGTACGACGTGCGCGCCGGGTCCTGGGCGCACGATCTGGCCGACCGGCTGGGCCTCCCGTCCCGGATCCTGCCCGCGCTGCGGCCGCCCGGCGCCCCCGCGGGGACGCTGCGCGCCGACGTCGCCGCCGAGGCCGGACTGCCCGGCGCCACCCCGGTCACCGCGGTCGCCTCGCACGACACCGCGTCGGCCGTGGCCGCGGTCCCGGCGACCGGCGGGCGGTTCGCCTACATCTCCTCGGGCACCTGGTCGCTGGTCGGCCTCGAACTGCCCCGGCCCGTGCTCACCGAGGAGAGCCGGCTGGCCAACTTCACCAACGAGGGCGGTCTGGACGGGACCATCCGCTACCTCCGCAACGTGATGGGGCTGTGGATCCTCCAGGAATGCCTGCGCGCGTGGGGCGAGAGCGACCTTCCCGCGCTGCTGGCCGCCGCCGGGCGGGCCCGGCCGTTCGAGGCCGTCATCGATCCGGACGACCCGGCCTTCCTGCCGCCGGGTGACATGCCCGCCAGGATCGCGGACTTCTGCGCGCGCACCGGCCAGCGCCCGCCCACCGGCAGGGCGGAAGCCGTACGCACCGTGCTGGAGGGCCTGGCCCTCGCCTACCGCAGGACACTCCGCGACGCCGTACGGCTCAGCGGGCAACAGGTGGACGTCGTCCACGTCGTCGGCGGCGGTGCCCGGAACGCGCCGCTCTGCCAGATGACCGCCGACGCCACCGGCCTTCCCGTGGTCGCCGGTCCGGTGGAGGCCGCCGCGCTCGGCAACGCGCTGGTCCAGGCCCGCGCCCAGGGCGTGGTCTCCGACATCCGCGCCCTCGTCCGCCACAGCGAGCGGCTCGTGACGTACGAGCCGCGGGGAGACCGCGCGGCCTGGGACGCCGCCGAAATGCGCCTCGCCGAGCTCACGGCCGAGCTTCCCCCGGACCTCACCGCCAGGCGCTGACCAGGTCATCCGGCCCGTACGCGGTCACGCCGGAGCAGGACACCCCGCTCCTCGACACCGCGACCAGCGGGAGTTGCCCGCGCGGCGAGCTCCGCGTCCCGCCCGATGAAGTCGGCCATGCTGAATGGCACTTCGAGGGATGCTATCGCCGGCGAAACTATCGTCGATCGAAGTATTCACGCCTGGCCGAGGCGGCGGAGCAGCTGCTCACGTCTGAGTTCGAGGTCCTCGATCAACGCTTCCTGCTGTTCGACCTGGGTGATCACGGCCGACATCTCGGCGGCGTCCGTGGGGCCGGCCCCACGCTCCCCGATCTCCCTGCGCATGTCCACCACCTCCTGGCGCAACCGCACCAGATCGGCGTCCACCCGCTCCAACTGCTCCCTGTACTTCAGTTCGTTCATCGATTCCCGCCCGTCGTCGTAGGCCGTCCTTCAACGACATTCCCCTACACACCGGACTAATCGGGCTCAGGGCGCCAGGTAGACGACGGTTCCGTCCGTACGGGCGGTCTGCGCGGCCCTGAACCGGGCGACGAGGAAGGACGGCATCAGCGCGTCGGCCTCCTCGGCGGTGAAGAACCCGAAGTCGTCGAGCTCCTCGTCCTGCAGGACGATGCCGTCGCCGCCGTCCAGCGTGCCGCAGTCGAAGAGGAAGTGCACCAGCGGGACCGGACGGTCGTCCAACGGCTCCACCCAGTTGACGACGAGCAGCGGCCCGACCGGCAGCGTCAGGCTCAGCTCCTCGCGCACCTCCCTGCCGCAGGCCGCCTCGGGCGACTCGCCCTCGTCGACGTGCCCGCCGGGCCAGCCCCAGTGATCGCGATAGTTCGGCTTGACCAGCAGCACGCGGCCGGTGGGGTCCGTGATGAACCCGCCGGCGGCCACGATCACCTTGTGCAGCCCGGCGTAGAACACGTCAGCGGGGATCACGGGCGGGCCCTCCAGTGGAATGGACGCATGCCCCCGAGCATAGATCGTCACCCTCTCGGGGTGGCAGATCACCGGTGAGCTGCGGATTCGGGGCGTCACCCCGGCTCCCGGCAGGTCGTCCCCTACGCGGCCCCCAGGGATGTCCAGTAGCTCTCGAGGCGGATCCGGGTGTCGTCCGCTCCGTCGACGGCAGGAGCACGGGTTGGTCTTCCGGCCGGAGGTTTCCGGCCTTATCGATTCCTACGGTTTCCCTGTGACAGGGAAGACGCCGACGCGCCGCCGTAGAAACCTCGCCGCCTCGATCGGAGGCTGGAGCGCCCGCCACAGATGGTGGGCGTTGCTCATCTGGACCGCCTTCGTGATCGTCTCGGTGTTCGCCGGGAACGCCGTCGGCGTCGCGAAGATGAAGTCGTACGAGAACGCGAACGGCGATTCCCGCGAAGCCGCGCGGATCCTGGACGGAGCCGGGTTCGAGGACGTGGCGAGCGAGGTCGTCGTCCTCCAGAGCGGCACCCTGACCATCAAGGACCGGCGGTTCCGCGACGCCGTCGCCGATGTGAAAAGGGCCGTCGAGGCCACCGGCCAGGTCGAACACGTGCGCACGCCGTACGACAAGGAGCCGTCGCCGGTCACCGAGGACGGGAAGACGGCGCTGGTCCAGTTCGACATGAAGGGCGAGGGCGCGACCGCCAAGGATCGGGTCCGGCCGGTACTCGACGCGGTGGCCGGGGTCGCGGCCGCGCATCCCGGCGTGCGGATCGAGCAGGCGGGAGGAGCAAGCTCGGCCAAGCTGATCGGCGAGGCGATCGACGAGGACTTCGTCCGCGCGGAGCGGCTCTCGCTGCCGATCACCATCGGCATCCTGCTCGCCGCCTTCGGCGCGTTGCTGGCCGCGGTGGTCCCGGTCGCGCTGGCGATGACGGCGATCTTCTCCGCCACCGGCCTGCTGGCCCTGACCAGCCACCTCCTCCACGTGGACGACGCGACGAGCAACGTGATGCTGCTGATCGGCCTCGCGGTCGGCGTGGACTATTCGCTCTTCTACATCATGCGCGAGCGGGAGGAGAGGGCGAAGGGCCGGGGCAAACGGAGGGCCATGGAGATCGCGGCGGCCACGTCGGGCCGGGCCGTCCTGGTCTCCGGCGTCACCGTGATCGTGGCGATGGCGGGGATGTTCCTGACCGGCAACGGCATCTTCATGGGCTTCGCCGAGGGAACGATCCTCGTGGTGCTGACGGCCGTGGTCGGCTCGCTGACCGTGCTCCCCGCGCTGCTCTCACTGATCGGCGACAAGATCGACGCCCGGGTCATCCACGGCACGGTACGCGCCGTCACCCGCGGCCGGGTCACCTGGCGGCGCGTCCTCGGCGTGCGTGGCGGCGAGAGCCGCTTCTGGGGCGCGGTCCTCGGCCCGGTGCTGCGCCGCCCGGCGATCTCCGCCGTCCTCGCCGGCGGCCTGCTCGTCGCGCTGGCGATCCCCGCGGTGGGCCTGAAGACCGGCCCGCAGACCATCGACGACCTCCAGGGCGACTACGCGATCGCGGAGACCTTCAAGCGGATCGACAAGGCGTTCCCCGGCGGCAACGAGCCGGCCGTGGTCGTGCTCAAGGCGGCCGACGCGACCTCCCCCGAGGTCACCTCGGCGATCGAGGAGTTCCGGAAGCGGGCGCTGGCCACCGGCGAGGCGAACGAACCATTCAACGTCTCGATAAATCCGGACAAGACGGTGGCGCGGATCGCCATCGGAATCAAGGGAACCGGCACCGACGCCGTGTCCGAGCACGCCATCCACACGCTGCGCGAGAAGGTCATCCCCGCCACCATCCCCGGCGCCCATGTCACCGGCGCCACCGCGGGCTCGATGGACTTCAACGACCAGCTGGCCCGGAGCCTGCCGCTCGTGTTCGGGTTCGTGCTGCTGTTCGCGTTCCTCCTGCTGCTGGCCTCGTTCCGCTCCCTGGTGGTCGCGGTCAAGGCCATCGTGCTCAACCTGCTGTCCGTCGCGGCGGCGTACGGCGTGCTCGTGCTGGTCTTCCAGAAGGGGTACGGCGAGAGCCTGCTGGGCTTCGAGTCCACCGGGACGATCACCGACTGGTTGCCGCTGTTCCTGTTCGTGATCCTCTTCGGGCTCTCGATGGACTACCACGTCTTCATCCTGAGCCGGGTGCGTGAGGCGTACGACAGGGGCATGCGGACCGAGGACGCGGTCGCGTACGGCATCAGGAGCACGGCGGCCGTGGTGACCAGCGCGGCGCTCATCATGGTGGCGGTGTTCGCGACGTTCGCCACGCTGTCGCTGCTGACGTTCATGCAGCTCGGGGTCGGCCTGGCGGTGGCGGTCCTGATCGACGCCACGATCGTGCGGGCGGTGCTGCTGCCCGCGACCATGAAGCTGCTCGGCGACTGGAACTGGTACCTGCCCCGCTGGCTCCGGTGGCTGCCCCAGCTCTCCCATGGCGAGGAAAGCGAGGAGGAGGAGGAGGAGCGGCCCGCCGATCGGGACCGCGTCCCGGCCCCGGTCGGCTGACGCCTCGGGCGGGCTACGGCATCAGACCGAGGAGGGCGAACTTGCGTGCCTGCGCGGGCTCGGCCATCCGCTGGACCTCCTTCAGGTTCGTCCCGAGTACGACGATCGTGTTGTTGGGCGTGCCCTTCACCCGGACCGCGAGCCTGCCGTCCGTGAGGTAGGTGGCGCCGATCAGGCTGCCCTTGACCGGCAGCTTGATGGTGCTCCCTGTCACGGTGTCGACCAGCGTGGGACGGAACCACAGCGGCCAGGAGCCGTCGCCGCCGGGGGAACTCGCACCGATCTTGTTGACGATCACCCGGCGGCCGTCGGGCGACAGGCTCTGGACGTGGTTCGCGAGCTTGATCCCCGCCGCCCGCCGGGTCTTCCCGGTGGTGGTGTCGAGGAGGAAGACGCCGTCGGTGGTTCCGGCGTAGCCGGCCAGGTAGCGGCCCCCCGCCGACCAGGCGAGGTGGCACACCCCGTACGACTTGCCGATCTTGCGGCGGTTCTTGCCGTCTGCGCCGACGATCCCGATGGGAGCCATGGACTCCGCGGCGGTCATCGCGTACGCGATGCGGGTGGAGTCGGCGGACCAGACAGGGGTGGCGCACGGAACGCCGGAGACCGCGCCCTTGGCGACGACGGTGTCGCTCGTTCCCTGGGTCACGTGCAGGCGCCCGTTGTCGTCGACCCAGGCGACCTTCTTCCCGTCGGGCGCGGCCGAGATCTGGATCATGGTGCCGACCTTGGTCTTCGTGAAGCCCCTGCCCGGCAGGTACGTGTGGACGATGGCCGCGGTCCCCTCGTATCCGAGGAAGGTCGCCCCGCTCACCTGCCGCGCCGCCGCCTGGGCCGGGGCCGGAACGGCGAGGAGGGGGAGGGCGAGCACCGGCAGAGCCGTCATGATTCGCATAGCCGTAACGATTATCGGATCATCGCCACAAACGGCAATCCAACCCCCAATTTGTCCGGAAAAATCATGTTTAGGTAAAGTTTGCGGCATGGGGGCCCTCGGAATCGTTCGACGGCCCCTGACCTTCTGGATCGTGGGCGTGCTCGCCTACATCGTCGCCGTCTTCCACCGCCAGTCGCTCGGCGTGAGCGCGATCGACGCGACGGCCAGGTTCGGCATCGGCGCGACGGGCCTCTCCCTCCTCGCGATGCTCCAACTGCTCGTCTACGCGACCATGCAGATCCCGGTCGGCGTCCTGGTCGACCGGCTGGGATCCAGAAAGATGATCATCATCGGCGCGGCCGTCATGGCCGCGGGGCAGGTCGTCTTCGCGCTCGCGGACGGCCTGCTCGGAGCCGTCGCCGGCCGGGTCCTGATCGGTTCCGGCGACGCGCTGACCTTCATCAGCGTGATCCGCATCGTGAACCTCTGGTTCCCGGCCCGCAGGAACCCCCTGATCGTGCAGATCACCGCCCAGCTCGGCCAGGTGGGCGCGATCGTGTCGGCGGTGCCGCTGATCAGCTCACTGCACTCGTACGGCTGGACCCCCACCTTCCTCGGCGCAGCCGCCCTCAGCGTGCTCGTGCTCGTCTCGGCGGTGATCCTCCTGCGCGACCGGAGACCGGACGCGACCACCGCGGGGATGGGAGTGCGCGCCGCGTGGGCCCACCCGGGCACCCGGCTGGGCATGTGGACCCACGCCGCGACCCAGTGCTCCTCGGCCGCGTTCACGATGTTGTGGGGATATCCGTACCTGGTCGAGAGCCAGGGGCTGTCCCCGCACGCCGCCGGCCTGCTGATCACCATGCTGACCGTGCTGTCGATGACGGCCGGGCCGCTGCTCGGCTACCTCGCCGGGCGGTTCCCGTTCCACCGTTCCCGGATGGTGCTGATCGTCATCGGCGCGACGGCGGCGGCGTGGACCGCGGTGCTGCTGTGGCCGGGCCACGCCCCGCAGTGGGTGCTCGTGCTGCTCGTGGTCGTGCTCGCGACGAACGGCCCCGGCTCGGCCATCGGCTTCGACTACGCGCGGACGTTCAATCCCACCGAGCGCATCGGCGTGGCCACCGGCATCGTCAACAGCGGCGGCTTCGCGGCGTCGATGACGGTGATCGCCACGGTCGGCGTCCTCGTCGACCTGGTCGGGGACTACCGCTGGGCGTTCGCCGTGCAGTACCCCATCTGGCTGCTCGGCGCGGTGCAGGTCGTCCGCTACCGCGTGCGCGCCCGGCGCCTCCAGCCGGCCCCGACCCCGGCCCTGAACCCCAACCCCGGCACCGCCTCAGCCTGAGACCGGGGCACCGGTCGGTACGAAGGGGTCGGCGAAGTGCCCGGTGCCCAGGACGGCGACGCGGCCGAGGAGGGCGACCCGGCTGCGCACCGCCAGTTCCGGATCCTCGTCGTAGACATAGGTGATCGTGGGATCGCGCAGCTGCTCCGGATGGAGCACCACGTCCCCGCTGAGCGCGAGATCGCCCACCTCGACCGTCTGGTGCCCAGGGGTGTGGCCGGGGCTGTGGACGGCGGTGATCCCGGGCAGCAGCTCGGCCGTGCCGTCCAGGATCTGGAGCGAGTCGCCGAGCGGGACGACGACCTGGTCGCGCATCGGACCACGCACCCAGTCGAGCTCGGCCCGCTGTACGGCATAGCGCGCGTTGGGGAACGCGGGACCGTCACCGGTGGCGCTGCCGCTCGCGTGGTCGCTGTGCAGGTGCGTCAGGACGACCAGGTCCACATCCGCCGCGGCGACGCCGTGGGCGGACAGCTCCTCGAACAGGCGTCCCGGCACGGGTGCCCAGCTCGCCGCGGGAGACCCGGCTCCGCCGATCCCCGTGTCGACCAGGACGGTACGGCCGGCCGCCCGCAACAGGTAGCAGTGGAAGTGGAGGATCCACTCCTCGCCGTCCGCGAACGATCCTCCGGGGAACATCTCGGGCAGCGGCTTGCGGATGTGCGAGCCCATCGGCCCCACCGCATCACACAACGGGATGACCTCGACACCGGACACGATCCTCGCTTCATGCGCCATGGCCCACACGATAGGAGAATCAGGGCGCTCCCATATCTCGCTCATCTATCTCGCTCCACGCCGACTTCGGCACGAAGGCCCACAGATCGCCCCGGGCGTAGCGTCACCCCGCACCGGGGCACGCCATGATGGAACGCATGCTCGCCGACGTGATCGATCACCTGACCTGCCCGGTCTGCCGGGAACGGCTGGCACTGGCCGGAGGCACCGTCAGGTGCGAGCGCGGGCACAGCTTCGACGTCGCGCGGCAGGGATACGTCAGCATGCTGACGGGATCGGCGGTCCCCGGCACGGCCGACACCCCGGCGATGGTGGCGGCCCGCGCGGACTTCCTCGCCGCCGGCCACTACGCGCCGCTCGCCGGCCGTCTCGCCCGGCTCTGCGCGGACGCGTCCGTGGTCGCGGACGCGGGCGCGGGAACCGGCTACTACCTCGCGCACGCCCTTCCCGGCCGTGCCGTCGGCATCGCGCTCGACGTCTCCAGGCACGCGATCAAGCGGGCGGCGCGGGCGCACCCCCGGATCGGCGCCCTGGTCGCGGACGTGTGGCGGCCGCTCCCCGTCCGGGACGCGAGCGTGGACGTGCTGCTCAACGTGTTCGCGCCGCGCAACCCCTCCGAGTTCGCGCGCGTCCTGCGGCCCGAGGGGACGCTCGTGGTGGTCACGCCGGCCGCCGGCCACCTGCGCCCACTGGTGGAGCGCCTCGGCCTGTTGTCGGTGGACGAGGACAAGGAGCGGCGACTGGAGGCGGCGTTCGGCGACCGGTTCACGAAGGCGGGACGCGAGGACGTGGAGATCACGCTCGACCTCTCCCATCCGGCGGTCGAGGCCGTGGTGGGGATGGGCCCGAGCGCCTGGCACACCGACCCGGGCACGCTGGCCGAGGGCGTCCGCGCACTGCCCGATCCGGTACGCGTGACCGCGTCGTTCCAGATCACCACATGGACGCGAAAGCCCTCCTGATACTCCAGTGACTAAAGGGGCATTTCGCCAGAAATTCCGCTTTAAGATCCTCCGGTTCTCCGGCCATTCCGCAGATTCGCGGGACATACTTGACGCGACCCCGCCGGCACCGATTCCAGGGGAGGCTGCTTGAAAGCCGAGGAGCGCTGGCAGGCCAGGTTCCGCGCGCCACGCATGACCCTGCCGACATGGGCCCGCCAAGCACCACATCACGCCGTGTACCGCGGCGACGCCTCCGGCACCTGGGAGATCCACGCCTGGGACCGCTCGACCGGCCGTACCCGCCAGGTGACCGACCGGCCCGGCGGCACCACGCACGCGGCCATCGACCCCACCGGCCAGTGGATCTGGTGGTTCGCCGACACCGACGGCGACGAGTACGGCGGGTGGATGCGCCAACGGTTCTCCGGCGGCCCCGACATCCCGGTGGACACGCCCCCCGGTCACCCCGGCGGGCTCGGCCTGTCCGTCGCGGGCGGCGCGGCGGTCGGGCGGTCCGGCCGCGACGGCTTCCAGGTCCTGCTCGTCCGCGACCAGGAGGACCCGGTCACGATCTACGAGCACGGCGAGCGCGCCTCCGTGGCCGCGATGTCCCTCGACGGGTCGCTCATCGCGATCGACCACAGCGAGCACGGCGACTCCCGTCATCCCGCCCTGCGGGTCGTCAGGGCGAACGGCCGCACCGTCGGCGAGCTGGACGACGGCACCGGCAAGGGCGTGACCGGCGTCCGGTTCGCCCCCGCGCTCGGCGACCGGCGACTGCTCGTCCTGCACGAACGGCGCGGCCGGCACGAGCCGCTGATCTGGGACCCCGCCACCGGCGAGCAGCGGGAGATCTGGCTCCGGGTGCCCGGGGAGATCGACGCGGACTGGTACCACGACGGCCGCGCCCTGCTCATCGTGCACAACCACCGAGGCCGTACGGAGCTCCTGAAGTACGACCTCACCGGCGGCGGGCTCACCCCGATCGACAGCCCGCGCGGCGTCATCGACGCGGCGGCCCCACGCCCGGACGGCACCGTGGAGTACTCCTGGTCGAGCGCCTCCCAGCCGCCCGTGATCAGGTCGAGCAACGGCCACGTGGTGATGAACCCCGGGCGGGCCGCGCCCGCCTCGGTGCCCGTCGAGGACGTCGACGTCGAGGGCCCCGGCGGCCGGATCCACGCGCTGATCTCCCGGCCGGAGGCCGGTGCCCCGCCGTACCCCACGGTGTTCCTCCTGCACGGCGGGCCGGCCGCGCAGGACGGCGACGCGTTCCTGCCCGGTGTCGCGGCCTGGGTGGACAGCGGGTTCGCCGTGGTCCGGGTCAACTACCGCGGCTCCATCGGATACGGCTCCGCCTGGCGCGACGCCCTGCACGGAGACGTCGGGCACATCGAGCTCGCCGACGTGACGGCGGTGCGCGAATGGGTGGTCGGCCGGGGCGTCGCCGATCCCGAACGGCTCGTCCTCGCCGGCGGATCGTGGGGCGGCTACCTCACGCTCCTCGGCCTGGGCACCCAGCCGAAGATCTGGGCCGCCGGCATCGCCGCCGCGCCCATCGCCGACCACGCCGCCGCGTACGAGGACGAGGCGGAGCGGCTGCGGGCCTACCATCGGGCGCTGCTCGGGGGGTCACCCGACGAGATGCCCGAGCGGTACGCCGCGTCCTCCCCCATCACCTACGCCGACCTGGTCCAGGCGCCGCTGCTGGTCCTCGTCGGCGAGAACGACCCCCGGTGCCCGATCCGGCAGATGGAGGACTATCTCGAAGCCCTGGCCCGGCGAGGGCACGACGCGCACACCTACCGGTACGACGCGGGGCACGGCACGCTCGTGGTGGAGGAGCGCATCCGGCAGATGTCCCTCCAGATCGACTTCGCGATCAGGGCGCTCGCAGAACGAGAATAGCCAGGTCGTCGGCGCTCGGCTCGGGGGCGAAGTCCTGGCAGGCACGGCGGATCCGCTCGGCCACCGCCCGCGCGGACAGGTCCACGCACTCCGCCAGCAGCTTGGCCAGCCCGCCGTCGTCGTCGAGCAGCCGCGAGCCGCACCGCCTCTCGGTCACCCCGTCGGTGACCCCGAGCAGCACGTCGCCGGACTCCAGCCGGACGCTCTCCTCGTGGAACTCCGCCTCCGGGAAGACGCCGAGCAGGGACTGCGGGGACGCGACGGCCTCCACGACGCCGCTCGGCCGGAGCCGGAGCGCCTCGGGATGCCCGGCGGACACCAGGTTGATGTCGAGGCCGCCCTCCGTACGCGTGATCTCGCCGTGCAGCAGGGTCAGGAACCTGGCCCTGTCGCCCTCCTCAAGGATCGCCTGGTTGAGCCGGGCGACCACGGCGGCGACGCCGTACCCCTCCCGGGCGAGCAGGCGGAGCGCGTGCCGGGCGAGGCCGGTGACCGCCGCCGCGACCGGGCCGGTGCCGCAGACGTCGCCGATGGCGAACCGCCAGACGCCGTCTCCGACGGGGAACAGGTCGTAGAAGTCCCCGCCGACCTCGTTGGTCTCCCCGGCGGGCTCGTAGATGACGTGGGAGTCCAGGCCGGGTGTGTGCGGCTCCTCCGGAGGCAGCAGGCTGCGCTGGAGCGCCAGGTTCGCCGCCGCCTGCTGGGCGTACAGCCGGGCGTTGTCCATCGCCAGGGCGGCCCGCCGGCAGAGGTCCTCGGCGAGTTGCATGACCTCGTCGGGGAAACGGTCGCTGCGGCCGACGCACATGATGCCGAGCCGCCGCCCGCGCGCGGTCAGCGGGAACGCCAGCGCCTGCCACTCACCCACGTGCAGCACGGCGGGTCCGTCGCCCGGCGGCATGGCGATGTCCGCGAGCTCGTCACGAAGCGCGTCCATCTGCGTCTCGTCGGCGTGCCAGAGGTAGGCGGGCACCACGTCGCCGGAGCCGTGTTCCACGGTGTAGACGGCACACCAGGTCGCGAGCCTCGGCACCACGATCTGGGCGATGATCGCCGGGACCATGTCGGGGTCGAGCGTCCCCGCGAGCAGGTCGCTGGCGTCCGCGAGGAAGCCGAGCCAGCCCGGCCCGTGCATCGCCTCGCCCACCCACTCCTCGCTGGTACGGCCGACACCTCCGGGCAGGTCGATCCGCGCCCAGCGAGTGCGGGCGGATCCGCTGAACGTGACGCCCCAGGAGACGGCGTTCGTGGGCGGATGGACCGCATCCGCCTCACCCTTCTCGCGCACCTCCACCTGGACGGAGTCACCGTGGTGCACCCACATGACCTCGAAAGGACCGTCTCCGGCCTCCTCGACGAGGTCGCCGGCGAGACGCTCGGCGTCGACGCTCACGGACATGGCGGCCCACGCGGTCATCACTTCACGCGTGAACCGCCTCGCGGCTGGTACGGCCTCATCACCCGGCGCGAAGGACGCGGCGAGCACGGCACGTGGGGTAGTTGTCACCGGTTCCGTGTTATCACACTTCGACCTGACCCTCGTCAAACAAGCAGACGACTACATGCCACGGAACGTGACAGACTGGCATGAGGTTCGTGCTCGGCACGGCTGCGGTTCCACCGTGCTCGTTGGACCTGAAAATCCCGCAGGGGAAGGAGGCTCGATGTCGCGTGCCAACGGTGAGGCCGCAGATTCGGAGCGGTGCTACACCGAGTCCGACCTGAAGCCGCTGCTCGACACGCTCGTCACATGGCGGGACGGCGACTTCCGCCGTCGTGTGCCGCACGCGCCTCCCGGCATCCTCAGCGAGATACGTCTCCTTCTCAACGAGGTCGCCGACCGACGCGAGCACCTGGCGAACGAGTTGGTACGCGTCCGGCGTGAGGTCGTACGCGAGGGCCGGTTCGCCGAGCGTCTCATGCCCGGCCCCGGAGTCGGCCTGTGGGCGGAGAACGTCGAGTCCGTCAACGACCTGCTCGACGCGCTGGTCACCCCGGTCAGCAGCGCGGCCGACGTGATCGACGCCGTCGCCAAGGGCGACCTCTCCCGCCGCATCGACATCTCACGGAGTGCCCGCGGCGAGGTGCGGCGGCTCGGCAAGGCCGTCAACGGCATGGTGGACCAGCTCGCCCTCTTCACCTCCGAGGTGACGAGGGTCACCAAGGACGTCGGCACCGAGGGCAAGCTCGGCGGCCGGGCCAACGTGCGCGGCATGTCGGGCAGCTGGCGCGACCTCACCGAGGCCGTCAACACGATGTCCGGCCGCGTCTCGGCGCAGGTCCGCGACATCGCCGTCGTCACGACCGCGGTGGCCCGCGGCGACCTGAGCCGCAAGGTCACGGTCGACGCGGTCGGTGAGATGTTCGAGCTGAAGAACACCGTG
Organism: Microtetraspora glauca; assembly: GCA_001570385.1. GTDB lineage: Bacteria > Actinomycetota > Actinomycetes > Streptosporangiales > Streptosporangiaceae > Microtetraspora > Microtetraspora glauca. The sequence goes on from BBYL01000033.1 coordinate 96,189, forward strand.
AACACGATGGTGGACCAGCTCTCGGCCTTCGCCGAGGAGGTCACCCGCGTGGCCCGCGAGGTCGGCACCGAAGGCCGCCTCGGCGGCCAGGCCCAGGTCCGCGGCGTCTCCGGCGTCTGGAAGGACCTCACCGACAACGTCAACTTCATGGCGAACAACCTCACCTCACAGGTCCGCCAGATCGCCGCCGTCTCCACCGCCGTCGCACAGGGCAACCTCTCCAAGAAGATCACCGTCGACGCCCAGGGCGAGATCCTTGAGCTCAAGGACACCCTCAACACGATGGTGGACCAGCTCTCCGCCTTCGCCGACGAGGTCACCCGCGTCGCCCGCGAGGTCGGCACCGAAGGCCGCCTCGGCGGCCGCGCCGAGGTCAAGGGCGTGTCCGGCGTCTGGAAGGACCTCACCGACAACGTCAACTCGATGGCCAAGAACCTCACCTACCAGGTGCGGAACATCGCCCAGGTGACCACGGCCGTCGCGAACGGCGACCTGACCCGCAAGATCGACGTGGACGCCCAGGGCGAGATCCTTGAGCTGAAGAGCACCATGAACACGATGGTGGACCAGCTCTCCTCGTTCGCCGACGAGGTCACCCGCGTGGCCCGCGAGGTCGGCACCGAAGGCCGCCTCGGCGGCCAGGCCCAGGTCCGCGGCGTCTCCGGCGTCTGGAAGGACCTCACCGACAACGTCAACTTCATGGCGAACAACCTCACCTCACAGGTCCGCCAGATCGCCGCCGTCTCCACCGCCGTCGCACAGGGCAACCTCTCCAAGAAGATCACCGTCGACGCCCAGGGCGAGATCCTTGAGCTCAAGGACACCATGAACACGATGGTGGACCAGCTCTCCGCCTTCGCCGACGAGGTCACCCGCGTCGCCCGCGAGGTCGGCACCGAAGGCCGCCTCGGCGGCCAGGCCCGCGTCCTCGGCGTCTCCGGCGTCTGGAAGGACCTCACCGACAACGTCAACTCGATGGCGAACAACCTGACCTACCAGGTGCGCGACATCGCCGAGGTGACCACCGCCGTCGCGAACGGCGACCTGACCCGCAAGATCGACGTGGACGCCCAGGGCGAGATCCTGGCGCTGAAGACGACGATCAACACGATGGTGGACCAGCTCTCCTCGTTCGCGTCCGAGGTCACCCGCGTCGCCCGGGAGGTCGGCTCCGAGGGCCGCCTCGGCGGCCAGGCGCGCGTCGAGGGCGTCGAGGGCATCTGGAAGGGCCTCACCGAGAACGTGAACGAGCTGGCCGGTCGCCTCACCACTCAGGTGCGCGCCATCGCCGCCGTGACGAGCGCGGTCGCCCGCGGCGACCTCACCCAGTCGATCACCGCGGAGGCCGAGGGCGAGCTGGCCGACCTCAAGGACAACATCAACACGATGGTGGGCAACCTGCGGCTCACCACCAAGGCCAACCAGGAGCAGGACTGGCTCAAGTCCAACCTGGCCAGGATCTCCCGCCTCATGCAGGGCCACCGCGACCTGATCGAGGTCGCCCGGCTGATCATGAGCGAGCTCACGCCGCTCGTGTCCGCCAGCCACGGCGCGTGCTACCTGGTCGTGGACGGCGAGCTCACCCTGATCGCGGGGTACGGCATCCAGCCCGGGTCGAGCCCCCGCCAGCGTTTCGCCCTCGGCGAGGGCATCGTCGGCCAGGCGGCCCTGGAGACCCAGCAGATCATCCTGGAGAACGTCCCGGCCGAGTACATCACGATCGAGACCGGCCTCAGCACGTCCACCCCGGCCCAGATCGTGGTCCTGCCGATCCTGTTCGAGAGCCAGGTGCTCGGCGTCCTGGAGATGGCCTCGTTCAACCAGTTCAGCGAGGTGCACCTCGCCTTCCTGACCCAGCTCGTGGAGACCATCGGCGTCACGATCAACACGATCATCGCCAACTCCCGCACCGAGGACCTGCTCAAGGAGTCCCAGCGCCTCGCGATCGAGCTGCAGGAGCGCTCCGACGAGCTCCAGCGCCAGCAGGAGGAGCTGCGCCGGTCCAACGCCGAGCTGGAGGACAAGGCCGCGCTGCTGGCCAAGCAGAACCGCGCGATCGAGATCCAGAACTTCCAGATCGAGCAGGCCAGGCGCACCCTGGAGGAGCGGGCCGAGCAGCTCGCGGTCTCCTCGCGCTACAAGTCCGAATTCCTCGCCAACATGTCCCACGAGCTGCGCACCCCGCTGAACAGCCTGCTCGTGCTGGCCAAACTGCTCACGGAGAACGCCGAGGGCAACCTCACTCCGCAGCAGGTCGAGTTCGCCAGGACCATCCACGGCGCAGGCTCGGCCCTGCTCCAGCTGATCAACGACATCCTCGACCTGTCCAAGGTCGAGGCCGGCCGCATGGACGTCCACCCGCAGCAGCTCTCACTGCCCAAGCTGGTCGACTACATGGACGCCACGTTCGCCCCCGTCGCGCAGGACAAGGGACTGTCCTTCTCGGTCGAGGTCGATCCGAGCGTGCCCGGCGAGCTGCGCACCGACGAGCAGCGGATGCAGCAGGTCCTGCGCAACCTGCTCTCCAACGCGATCAAGTTCACGCCCAAGGGCGAGGTCCGGCTCAAGGTCAGCCACGCTCCGGCGCACGTGCCGTACGTCGACGAGACGCTCCAGGCGTCGGACAACATCCTCGCCTTCTCGGTGATCGACTCCGGCATCGGCATAGCGCCGGACAAGCTTGAAGTCATCTTCGAGGCGTTCCGTCAGGCCGACGGCACGACCAGCCGCAAGTACGGCGGCACCGGCCTCGGACTGTCCATCTGCCGGGAGATCGCCCGCCTCCTCGGAGGCGAGATCCACGTCGACAGCGAGCCGGGCAAGGGCAGCACGTTCACCCTCTACCTGCCCATGGCGTACTCCGGACCGCTCGCGGCACGAGACGGCGGCGCCACGACCAGCGGCGCGTACAACGCGGGCGACGAGCTCATCGAGCGGGAGAGGGACGAGATCCTCCCGGAGATCCCGCTGCCGACCGACCTGCCGGTGCCCCAGCTCGCGCCGGTGCTCAACGGCCAGGACTGGCAGGGTGACGACCCGCTCAACGGCGCCAAGATCCTGATCGTGGACGACGACATCCGGAACGTCTTCGCGCTCACCAGCGTCCTGGAGCGGCACGGCTCCACCGTCGTGTACGCCGAGAACGGCCGCGAGGGCATCGAGCAGCTCGAACGCAACGAGGACGTCGCCCTCGTCCTGATGGACATCATGATGCCGGAGATGGACGGCTGGGCCACCACCACGGCGATCCGGCAGATGCCCCAGTTCGCCGACCTGCCGATCATCGCGCTGACCGCCAAGGTGATGCGCGGCGACCGGGAGAAGAGCATCGCCTCCGGAGCCTCCGACTACGTGCCCAAGCCGGTCGACGTCGACCGGCTGCTCGAGCGCCTTCGCGGCTGGCTTCTGCGCGGCCGTGAGGCCACCTCCGAGACCCGCGAAGGAACCTGATCGATGCCGGACCGCGCCAAGATCCTCCTTGTCGACGACCGCGAAGAGAACCTGATCGCCCTGGAGGCGATCCTCAGCTCGCTCGACCTGATCCCCGTCCGGGCCCGCTCGGGTGAGGAAGCGCTGAAGGCCCTGCTGGGCACCGAGTTCGCGCTCATCCTCCTCGACGTACGCATGCCCGGAATGGATGGGTTCGAGACCGCCGCCCACATCAAGCGGCGGGAGCGCACCCGCAACATCCCGATCATCTTCCTGACCGTCGTCGACAGCGCCCCCGACTACGCCTTCCGCGGGTACGCCGCCGGAGCGGTGGACTACCTGACCAAGCCCTTCGACCCGTGGGTGCTGCGCGCGAAGGTCGCCGTCTTCGTCGAGCTCTACAACATGAACCGGCGGCTCGCCGAGCAGGCCACCCTCCTCCGCGAGCGGCTGACCTCCGAACTTCCCGAAGGAAACGGCGCCGACCAGGCCGAGGTGCTGCCCGAGCTGTCCCGCCGGCTCAGCGCCGTCGAGGACGAACTGGCCCGGGTACGTGAACTGGTCGGCAAGACCGGCGAAACCCCCCTCATCGGCCACATGAGCGACCTCGCCGAACGCGTCGGCCGCCTCAGAGCCGGTTTCGACGCCCTCGCCTGACCTCAGCGTCCCACCCGCTCGTCGGTCAGCTCAGCGTCGCGCCCGCTCAGCATCAAAGGCCTCGCTCCGCTCGGCGGGAGCAGGCGCCCTCAGCCGCTGGCTTCCGTCCTCACTCGGGGCTCCTTCGTCGCCCACTCGCTCGTCGGTCAGCTCAGCGTCGCGCCCGCTCAGCATCAAAGGCCTCGCTCCGCTCGGCGGGAGCAGGCGCCCTCAGCCGCTGGCTTCCGTCCTCACTCGGGGCTCCTTCGTCGCCCACTCGCTCGTCGGTCAGCTCAGCGTCGCGCCCGCTCCAGGGCATCCCAGAAGCCGCGGCGCAGGGCCTGGCGGACCTCCTCGTGGAGGAGGAAGTCGATCGGGAGCGACGAGCCCTGGAGGAGCCGGGCCTCCAGGTCGGACGGCATCCGGGGCTTGCGGGCGAGCACCGCCTCCAGCCACAGGACGGGAGCGTCGCGAGCGACCGACTCCCCGAAGTCGAAGCCCTCCTTGTGCGCCGCCTGCACCGACTCGGCGAGCGTGGTCGTGCCGCCCGCGCTGTGCGCCGCCGGCTGGGTGGGCTGCGGTCCGGTGTACGGCCCCAGCGGCACTGGACCGGGCGAGGAATAGGCGTTCTCGGAGCTCCCCGAATAGCTCGAGGAGCTCGTGTAGCTCGGGGAGTTCCCCGCGTAATGGTTCTGGGTCGCCGGAGTGCTCGGCGCGGGCGGCGACCCGAGGGGCGCCGGCAGCGGCGACGAGACCGGCGCGAGGGAAGAGATCTGGGCCACCGGTGAGACCTGCGCGGGCGGCGACGCCGGTGGCGACGTCGGTGCGGGCAGCTGGGCCGGCGGAGACACCTGGGGCGACGGCTGCGCGGGCGACGTGGCGGCCAGCGGTGCCGGGGCCGGCGCGGGAAGCTGCGCGGGCTGCGGCTCCGGAGAGTAACCGGTATACGCGGGAAGGGCCGGCTGGACCGGCTGGGCCGGACGGGCGTGCGCGGCACCTGAGGAGGGAGTCGCGGCGGGCGCGGCGTGACCACCACCCACGGCACCACCGCCTGCTGCTCCACCGCCTGTTGCCCCGCCACCCAACGCGCCGCCGCCCAGCAGGCCGTTGTTCGGTGTGCCGCCCGGCAGCAGGCCGTTGGTGGAGGCGCCGTTGGTCGCCAGCAGGCCGTTGGTGGACGCGCCGCCGCCCACCGGCAGTCCGTTGGTGGACGCGCCGTTGGTCGAGCCGCCGCCCGACCCGCCGACACCGAACGTGGCGTTAGCGGGCTGCCCGGCGCCGTTCTGCCGGGACTGGCCGTTCAGGGCGGGCTGCTGACCGCCCGCGTGGGCGGGAGCCGGATCGGCGTTCGCGCTCGAAGTGGCGTACGGGCGGAGGTGGCCGCCACCGATCTCGATGAGGTCGTCGCACTCTTGGCGCAGCGTGCGGGAGGCCGACCAACCGCCGTCAACGGCGATGTGGATGACGGTCACCCGGATGCCGAGGTCCTGCGCGTCGCTGACGACCTCGACGAGGTCCTCGTCGCCGGTGACCACCACGGCGTCGCAGATCGCGTTGTTGCGTGCCAGCGTCATCATGTCGCGGTGCACCTGGGCGTCGACGCCCTCACGCCGGCCGGGGCGGATGCGGGCCAGGCGGAGCTTGAGTCCGGGAAGATCGGCCAGCGCGTCGTGCTCCGCCGTCCGGCGGCCTTCGACCGTCGCCTCGTACCAGTAGCATCGGAGCAGCGGAAGGCCGGTGCGTTCCTTGCACAAACCGGCCAGCAACTGGAGCAGCCCGGGGTAGTCCCAGGAGACGGCCTCTCGGTGGCGGGTTCCGTGCGCGGCCAGGGCGCCGTCCGCCAGCAGGTAGCCGGCGTCAACGAACAACGCGCAGCGATCCACGCGACACCGCCCTTCCTACGTGGCCATCTCAGGGTAATCAAGCGGGTGAAGCGGCGAGGGTGAATCGGCACGATTCAGGCCTCGCCGACACGATGGGGGTCTCGTGTGCCCCGGCCCCGATGCCGTAGCGTTCACGGAGACCGTACCAGTTTGTCCTGGTCTTGCCTTCCCCCCAATTCGGTATAAGACAGGGTCATGGCAGGGCCGGAACGCTGATCGCGGCGACACCGAATAGCAGCACGTCCTTCCTGGTCAGGATGTTGAGCACCGGACTCTGACCACGCAGCGTGACCGAGTCGCGCCGGGGCCCGGCCTTCCCCGGCCAGGTCAGAACGTCCAGCTTCGCCTGCCGTCCCCCGGCCGCCAGACCGCCGAGCGTGACGTTCAGCGGCCCGCCTCCCCGGAGCAGCGACGCCGTCTCGAGCACCGCCGCCTGCCCGTACGGCTGTCGCGGGTCGGAGGCGACCACGACCAGCGTCCACCCGGCCCGCCCGGCGGAACCGGCGGAACCCTTCGCGCCGTCGGACGCCCTGCTGTCCGACGCCCTGCTGTCCGACGCCCTGCTGTCCCTGCCGCCGGAGGCCCTGCCGCTGGAGGCGGACACACGCGAAGGACCGGTTCGGATCGACGCGTCCGCGACCCACCACACGCCGGCCGGCCCGCCGGCTCGTACGAGCCCCGTCACGTCGGCGAAGGCGAGATAGCCGGTCCCGGTGGGAAGGGTGCGCCGGGACACCTCGGCGGCGTGCACCGTCACATAGTGCCGTGAACGTGGCGCCCGGACCCGGACGTCACCGGCGGGAGCGGTCCCCTCGCCACCGGCCGACCAGTAGAGCCCGGCCCAGAGCACCCGGCTCCGGCTCGGCAGCGTGAGACGGGCGGGGCTGGAACTGCGCGTCGCCGGGTCCTTGTCGAGATCCACCAGGACCTTCTCCGTACACGTGGTCCGCTTCGGCGGACAGCCCGACAGGGCGTTGCCGACGGCCTGGCCGGTCACGTGACCGTCGGTCGCGAAGCGTGCCGTGGCACCGGAGGCGCGGACCCCCTTGGCCGACGTCGCGGCCGCCCGCAGCGCGCCCGCCCGGACCCGTACGGTCGGGCCGCGGTCCTCCGGAGCGTCACCGGACACGTTCACCGGCAGGAAGAGCGAGGTAGCTTGGCCCGCCGCGAGCGCGTCGTGCGCGCACCGCACCCCCTTCCCGCTCGTACGGCACGCCCAGCCATCCGCCGTCTCCGCCGACGCCGCGTGTCCTCTGCGTCCTCCGACGGTGGCGGGGACGACTCCCTTGGGCAGGTCAACGGCGGCTTCGACCTCCTGCGAGGCGGCGTTCCCCGTGTTGCGCAGCCGTACGGCGACGATGCCCCGGCGAGCCCGCACGAGCCCGCCGACCGGTTCGACGGTCGCGGCGAGCCGGGCCACCCGGGGCACGGGAGCCTGGGCCTGTTCCTTGGACATGAAGGGCCGCTCGACGACCGGCGGTTCCGGTGTCGTCTCTCCGGGATCCCGCGCCCCACCTGACGGTGCCGGTGAGGCCGAGGACGAGGGCACAGGCGAGACGGAGACCGAGACGGCGGGCGAGGCGGCGGGCGAGGAGCGGTGGAACGGGGAGAGCGGTGGAACCCCCGGGTGGGACGGCCCCTCGGGGGAACGCGCGGCCGACGCCCGCCCGGACGGGGACAGCCCGGACGGCGACAGCCCGGACGGGGAGGGCACGGGTGGAGACGGCGCCGGTGGTGACACCACGGGCGGGGAGGGCACCGGCTGCGGGCGGCCGTGCCCGCCGTCCGCGCCATGATCGCCGATTCCGCCGGTTCCGCGGTCTCCGCCGCTCCCGTCCCGGCCGTCGCGGGAGCCGTGCCCGTCGTAGGAGCCGCGCCCGTCGTGAACGCCCTGTGCGGACGGGTGGCCGCCACCGATGACGACGTCGGAGAGGAACAGCCCGCCGGCCGCGGCCGCGGCCGTGCCCGCCGCGGCGGCCCAGTACGCGAGGGGCACCCGCCGCACCCAGCGGACGACGCCGGTCCGTCCCCCGCCTCCCGCGGTGGCGGCGCCGCGGAGCGCGGCGAGATATCCGGTGAGGAAGGGGCCGGCGACGAGCGGACCGACGACGACCCGCAGGCCCTGGACGACGTCGGACAGTTCGAGGAAGACCGTCCGGCAGTCGACGCAGTCGGCGACGTGGCCGTCCACCAGGCGGGTCTCCCGCCGGGTCAGGCCACCCCGGACGTAGGCCGCCATCTTCTCCACCATCACCCGGCAGCCGGGCAGCGGACCGCCGTCCAGGTGGATCTGGAGGAACGCCTGGCGCAACCCCTCGCGGGCGCGGTACGCGAGGGTCGCGACCCCCTTCACGGAGAGGCCGAGCATCGGGGCGATCTCCGCCGCGCCGCAGGTCTCCACCTCGGTGTGCCACAGCACCATCCGCCACCGCTCAGGCAGGGAGAAGTACGCCGTGGCGACGAGCGAGCGCTCCAGCCCGGCGTAGGCCGGGTCCACGTACGGCGTGCCGAGCGCGTCCTCGTCGGTCTCGCCCGCGGCCGTACGGCGGAGCGCGGTCAGGAGGTAGGGGCGGAAGGCCGATTCCGGGCCGCCGCCACTCCTGATCGCGTTGAGAACGGCCGCGAAGGTCTCGGAGACGATGTCCTCGGCCTCCGCTTCGCCCTCGACCATCTGGCCGGCCAGGGAGCGGGCCGCGGCGACATGGCGATCGAAGAGCGGCGCATAGGCCGACACGTTGCCGCCCCGCACCGCGTCCAGGAGTTCTGCATCGGTTTGCCGGATTCCCGCACTCATTGTTACCCCACGATTACGCTGAGTCGTCCCGCACATGATTCCGCCGACCATGCGATGCCTAAACCGGTGACGGGTCCTTACCTCCGAACCGGTGGCCGCGACCTCGTAGGCTGGGCGCCATGAACGACCGCGAGAAGCTGCTTGACGAGATCAAAAAGAAGGGGGTCGTGCACGGCAGGGTCGTGCTCTCCTCGGGCAAGGAGGCCGACTGGTACGTCGACCTGCGCCGCATCACGCTCGACGGCGTGGCGGCCCCGCTCGTGGGGCGGGTGATGCTCGACCTGACCGAGGACCTCGGCTATGACGCGGTCGGCGGCCTGACGCTGGGCGCGGACCCCGTGGCGACCGCGATGCTGCACGCCGCCGCCGCCCGGGGCCGGACTCTTGACGCCTTCGTCGTACGGAAGGCGGGCAAGGCCCACGGCCTGCAGCGCCGGGTCGAGGGACCGGACGTGAAGGGGCGCCGCGTGCTCGCGGTGGAGGACACGACGACCACGGGCGGCTCCGTGCTGACCGCCGTGGAGGCCCTGCGCGAGGCGGGCGCCGAGGTCGTGGGCATCGCGACGATCGTGCACCGGGGTGGCGACGAGAACCTGGCCGCCACCGGTCTGCCGTACCGCTCGGCCTACGGCCTGGCCGATCTGGGGATCACGTCGGCCTGAAAGTTTCAGCCCGGCCGGATCTCAGCGGGAACGGCTCACCTTGAACGCCTGGCGCTCCCCGGTCTCACCCGGGGGACGCTGGGTCCCGTTCTCCAGGACCGTGACCGTGCTCGCGTCGCCGAGGACCACGTCGAGTTCGGGGTCGAAGTAGGACGCCTGCTCGCCCCGGGTCAGGTCCCGGTCCATCAGCACGTCTCCGCCGGGAATGCGGACGAAGACCGGGCACCGGTCGGCGCTGCACACGATCTGGACGGTCGCCGTCCGGGTGCTCGCGGGTGAGGGCGTACCCCCGGAGGCGCGGGGCGAGGAGGAAGGGACGGCCTCGGCGTCTCCCGAGCCGAGGACCGTCAGCAACGAGGTGGCGAAGGCACCGGCGACAGCCAGCGCGAGCAGGACCGCCAGGCCGATGAGTACCAGCCGGGCGATCCCCATCGGATCAGACCTGTGGCGTCCCACATACCGGAGGGTAGCGGCTCCACGAAGAGGTCAACAGCACCCAAATGGGGATTAATCACTCTTTCATGCACCAGAGGGGTCAGCGTCCCGCGTGGTGCTTCCCCTTCGGCTCCGCCACGGCACCGGCCTTGCGGTTCTTCAGGACCTCGCGGACGATCGGCACCAGCGACAGCACGACGATCAGGAAGACGCCGGGCAGGATGTACTTGTCGATGCCCTCGACCTTGCTGCCGAGGAAGTAACCGAGCAGCAACAACGCCTCGACCCAGACGACGCCGCCCACGACGTTCCACACGAAGAACTTGCGCGCGTCCATTTCCAGGACACCGGCGACGGGGTTCATGAAGGTGCGGACGATCGGCATGAACCGCGCCGCGACCACGGCCTTGGCCGGGCCGAACTTCTCGAAGTAGTGCTCGGCCTTTTCGACGTGCTCCTTTTTGAACAGCCGGGAGTCGGGCTTGTCGAAAAGCTTGCGGCCGATTCGCGCGCCGAGCAAATGGCCGAGCTGGGCGCCGAGGATCGCGGCCAGCGGTGTTCCGACGAGCAGGGTCGGCAGCGAGAGGGGTTCGATGCCCAGCCCCTGCGCCGCCGCGGCGGAGCTGAAGATCCCGGCCGCGACCAGCAGCGAGTCGCCCGGCAAAAAGAAACCGACGAGCAACCCGGTCTCGGCAAAGATGATCGCGATGACGCCGACCGTCGCGAAGGCGCCGAGCATGGTCAGCCACCACTGCGGGTCAAGAAGGTTCAGGATCACGTCCACGCCCCGAGCTTACCGGTCGGATATGAGGCGACACTTAAAGAAGACGGGCCGCGGCCCCGAGCCTGCTTCACACATCGGCACACGCTTCGGGATACTTGCGACCGCCGGTAACTGTCTCAGAAGGAGATGAATTTCCGATGCCTATCGCGACTCCAGAGGTCTACGCCGAGATGCTCGACCGGGCCAAGGAGGGCGGCTTCGCCTACCCGGCGATCAACGTGACCTCGTCCCAGACGCTGAACGCGGCGCTGCGCGGCTTCGCCGAGGCGGAGAGCGACGGCATCATCCAGGTGTCGACCGGCGGTGCGGAGTTCCTCTCCGGCACGACGGTCAAGGACATGGTGACCGGCTCGGTCGCCCTGGCCGAGTACGCCCGGGTGGTGGCCGCCAAGTACCCCGTGACCGTCGCCCTGCACACCGACCACTGTCCGAAGGACAAGCTGGACGGTTTCATGCGCCCGCTGATCGAGATCTCTCGTGAGCGGGTCGCCAGGGGCGAGGAGCCGCTGTTCCAGTCCCACATGTGGGACGGCTCCGCCGTACCGCTGGAGGAGAACCTCTCCATCGCCTCCGAGCTGATCGAGAAGTGCGCCGCGGCGCGTGTGATCATGGAGATGGAGATCGGCGTCGTCGGCGGCGAGGAGGACGGCGTCGTCGGCGAGATCAACGAGAAGCTGTACACCACGGCCCAGGACGCCATCGCCACCGCCGAGGCCGTCGGCCTGGGCGAGCGCGGCCGCTACCTCCTGGCCGCGACGTTCGGCAACGTGCACGGCGTCTACAAGCCGGGCCACGTCAAGCTGCGTCCCTCCGTCCTGAAGGACATCCAGGAGGCCGTCGGCGCCAAGTTCGGCAAGGAGAAGCCGTTCGACCTCGTCTTCCACGGCGGCTCCGGCTCGCTGCTGGAGGAGATCCACGAGGCCATCTCGTACGGCGTGGTCAAGATGAACATCGACACCGACACGCAGTACGCCTTCACCCGCCCGGTCGCGGACCACATGTTCCGCAACTACGACGGCGTGCTGAAGGTCGACGGGGAGGTCGGCAACAAGAAGGCCTACGACCCCCGTTCGTACGGCAAGGCCGCCGAGGCGGGCATGGCCGACCGGGTCGCCGAGGCCTGCCGCCACCTCAAGTCGGCGGGCACCAAGCTCCGCTGACCGGAGCCCGGTCGACCACACGTCTGACCAGGCGTCGCCGCGCGGAACATGTTCTTCCGTTCCGTGCGGCGACTTCCCGGAGAATTTCCGTCAATCTTGCCCCCGCCCGCTCATCACAGTGCGGGCTGTCCACAGGTAAGACTGTGGACATGGAATCGCATGAGAACCTCCTGGCCGGTCCGCCGCCCACCCTCCTCCCGGACAACACCGAGGCCCGAGAGATGCTCGAAGCCGGCGCCAAGGCGGCCGACGTGGCCGCGCGCTTCCCCGCCTACTCGGAAGCCTGGGCGGCGCTGGCCGACGACTACTTCGCGGCCGGGCACGCCGTCACGTCGTACGCGTTCGCGCGCACCGGCTACCACCGCGGCCTCGACCAGTTGCGCCGGGCCGGATGGAAGGGCCACGGCCCGGTCCCTTGGGACCACGGGCCGAACAAGGGCTTCCTGCGCTGCCTGCACGCGCTGAGCCGGGCCGCGCAGGCCATCGGGGAGAAGGACGAGGCCGAGCGCTGCGCCCAGTTCCTGCGTGACAGCAGCGCCGACGCCGCGAGGGAGCTCGCCGGACACTGAAGTGCCGTGACCTGCCCGAGCCGGTGGGAGCCGTACACGCGGGGTGACCGCCCACTTAGGACCCGGAGATCCCATTTTCCGACCGGCTCAGGTAGTCTCTGTTTGCAAGAGGCCCCTGTCGTGCTTGCGCCAGGGGTTTTCGTTTTGTGGTGCAGGAGTCAGACCATGCCGGCTGTGGTTCTCGTAGGCGCCCAATGGGGCGATGAGGGCAAGGGAAAGGCCACCGACCTGCTCGGGGGCGACGTTCACTACGTCGTCCGCTATCAGGGCGGTAACAACGCGGGCCACACCGTGGTCATCGGCGACCAGAAATACGCCCTGCATCTGCTGCCGACGGGCGTTCTCTCCCCGGACGTGGTCCCCGTGATCGGCAACGGCGTCGTGGTCGACCCGGGCGTGCTGCTCAGCGAGATCGACGGGCTGGCCCAGCGCGGGATCAACGCCGACCGGCTGCTGATCTCGGCGAACGCCCACCTGATCATGCCGCATCACAAGGCCATCGACAAGGTCAGCGAGCGCTACCTGGGCAAGGCCAAGATCGGCACGACCGGGCGCGGCATCGGCCCCGCCTACGGCGACAAGATCTACCGCATGGGCATCCGCGTCCAGGACCTGCTGGACCCGGGCATCCTCAAGCAGAAGATCGAGATCGCCCTCGGCGACAAGAACCAGATCCTCACCAAGATCTACAACCGGCGCGGGCTCGACCCGGTCAAGGTGCTCGACGAATACCTCGCGTACGCCGAGCGGCTCAAGCCGCACATCACGGACACGTCGCTGGTGCTGAGCAAGGCGCTGGACGAGGGCAAGGTCGTCCTCCTCGAAGGCGGCCAGGGCACGCTGCTGGACATCGACCACGGCACCTACCCGTTCGTGACCTCGTCGTCCCCGACCTCGGGCGGCGCGTGCGTCGGCTCGGGCATCCCGCCGTCGCGGCTCACCCGCGTCATCGGCATCCTCAAGGCGTACACCACGCGGGTCGGCTCGGGGCCGTTCCCCACGGAGCTGACCGACGAGATGGGCGACTGGCTGCGCTCCACCGGCGGCGAGTACGGCGTGACCACCGGCCGCAACCGCCGCTGCGGCTGGTTCGACGCGGTCATCGCGCGGTACGCCACCCGGATCAACGGCGTGACCGACTTCTTCCTCACCAAGCTGGACGTGCTGTCCGGGCTGGAGCGCATCCCCGTCTGCGTCGCGTACGACGTGGACGGCGTGCGCCACGAGGAGATCCCCATGACACAGACCGAGTTCCACCACGCCAAGCCGATCTACGAGGAGCTGCCCGGCTGGCAGGAGGACATCACCGGCGCCAAGACGTTCGACGACCTGCCGCCCAAGGCGCAGGATTACGTCAAGGCGCTCGAGGAGATGAGCGGGGCCCCGATCTCCGCGATCGGCGTCGGTCCCGGCCGCACGCAGACCCTCCAGATCCGCCCGCTGATCTGAGCGCGTTTCCCCACTCCCGCAGGTTGTGCGGCATTTGAGCGGATGCGCGCCGAGGGGGTGGGGATGCTCGGGCACCGCCGGCCCACCCAGTAGGGTTCGCCGTTGTGCACGGACACGTTGAACTACACGGCCATCGGGGAGCGCGCGGGCTGCGGCCCGAGAACACGCTTCCCGGGCTCGCCTTCGCGCTGGAACTCGGGGTCGACGCACTGGAGTTCGACGTCGCCCTGAGCTCCGACGGGCAGATCGTGCTCACGCACGATCTGATCGTCTCGCCGGTGACCAGCGCGGACACCGGGATGGCCACGGCGGGCGACGAGATGTTCCCGTACGTCGGCAAGCCGATCGGCTCCCTGACGCTGGACCAGCTCAGGACGCTCGACGTCGGCATCCGGATGCCGAAGCGACCCGACGACCCGTTCGCGCTCACCCAGGTGCCGCTGCCGGACACCCGGATGCCCACGCTCGGAGCCGTGCTCGGCCTCGTCGACGCGTACGGCGCGGACCAGGTCAGGTTGCACGTCGAGCTGAAGTCCGACCCTGAGCGCCCGGACCTCTCGGCCGATCCGCACGCGTTCACCGAGCTCGTGGTGAAGGAGCTCGACCGGCACGGCCGGCTCGCGAACACCGCCCTGCTCAGCTTCGACTGGCGCGTCCTCGAGATCGCGCGCCCGCTGGTCGACCGGCGGTACGCGCTGGTCGAGCAGGTGACGATGACCCCCACCTGGATGAACGGCCTGGAGTTGGCCGACTTCGACGGCGACCTGGCGGCCGCGGCCCTGGCGGTCGGGGCCACCGCGCTGTCCCCCGACCGCGTGCTGGTCGACCGGGCACTGATGGCCGGCGCGGCGGACCGCGACCTTCCGGTGGTGGTGTGGACGGTCAACGACCCCGACGAGGCGGCCGGGCTCATCGACCTGGGCGTGGCGGGCGTCGTCACCGACTATCCGGACCGGATGCGGCGTCTGTGGGCCGCCCGGGGGCTTTCCCTGCCGTCGCCGATCCCCCCGCTCCGCAACGCCGTCGCCTAGCCCCGTCAGCCGTCCCCGGCGTCCTGCTCCTCCTCCTCGGGCGATTCCGCGATGGACAGGGCGCCGGACGGGCAGAGCTGTACCGCCTGCCTGACCGCGCCCGCCATCGAGGCGGGCGGCTCCGGGACGAGAAGGACGACGGTCCCGTCGTCCTCGCTCTGGTCGAACACCTCGCCCACGGCGAGCACGCACATCCCGGCCCCGATGCAGCGGCCGGTATCCGCGACGATCTTCATGGTCGTCCCCCTCCTACCAGGTGACCGGCAGCCGGTGCACCCCGTAGATCGCCATGTTGGTCCGCATCGGGACCTCCTCCGGCGGTACGGCGAGGCGCAGGCCGGGGAAGCGGCGCAGCAGGGCCGGGTAGGCGATCCGCATCTCGGTCCTGGCGAGCTGCTGGCCGAGGCACTGGTGGATGCCGTGGCCGAAGGTGAGGTGCCCGCCGGCGTGCCGCGTCACGTCGAGCTGGTCGGGCTCCGGGAACCGCTCGGGATCGCGGTTGGCGGCCGACACCGACAGCGTCACCGACTCACCCGCCCGGATGAGACGACCGTCGATCTCGACGTCCTCCAGAGCCGCCCGTACCGGGCCGATGTGGATGACGGTCAGATAGCGCAACAACTCCTCGACGGCGTCCTCCACCACCTCGGGCTTGTCCCGTACGGCGGCGAGCTGGGCGGGGTTGCGCAGCAGGGCGTAGGTGCCGAGGGCCAGCATGTTCGCGGTCGTCTCGTGGCCGGCGATGAGGAGCAGCGTGGTGACGCCGGTGAGCTCCTCGTCGGTCAGGTCGGTGTCCGTCGCGAGCCCGCTGACCAGGTCGTCGTCCGGCTCGGCCCGCTTGCGCCGCACCAACTCGTCGAGGTAGTCGAGGAGGTCGTTCATCGCGGCCTCCACCTCCTCGACCGTGGAGTCCAGGCTGAGCAGCACGGCGGAGTCGCGCTGGAACTTCTTCCTGTCGGCGTACGGGACGCCGAGCAGCTCGCAGATCACGAGGGACGGGATCGGCAGCGCGAACGCCCGCACGAGGTCGATCGGGCCGCCCACGTCCTCCATGGCGTCCAGATGATCGCGGGTGATCTCCTCGATCCTCGGCTCCAGCCGCTTCATCCGGCGGACCGTGAACTGGCCGGCCAGCAGGCGCCGGTAGCGGGTGTGGTCAGGCGGGTCCATGCGCAGGAAGAAGCCCGGACGCCGCAGGGTCGAGCGGAACTGCGCGGCCCGCTGCGGGATCGGCATGTGCAGGAGGTCGATGCGCGTGCTGAAACGTGGGTCGGCGAGGATGGCACGAGCGGCCGCGTGGCCCGTCACCAGCCAGCCCTGGTGGCCGTCCGGGTAGGCCAGCGGGCGGATGGGGTCCTCCTCACGCCAGCGGGCCAGGTCCTCCGGCGGGTCCAACGGGCGTACGCGCGCGAGGGGAAGGGTCACCGGACGGGTCGCGGCCTCGGTCATGACGGGCTCCTTGTGGAAGAGCTGCCGGAATTCGCTGCACCTATTCCACGGAACAACATTTAATGCAAAGTTGCAATGAATGAAGATATATATGTCGTAAAGTTGGACTATGTCGCACCCTCCTGGCCTGCGGGAACGCAAGAAGATCCGCACGCGCAACGCGCTTGTCGACGCGTCTCTGCGGCTGTTCGAGGAAAAGGGCTACGACGCGACCACCATCGCGGAAATCGCCGCCGCCGTGGACGTCTCGCCGCGGACGTTCTTCAGTTACTTCACCAGCAAGGAAGACGTCGTCTTCTTCGACAACGAGGTGCGGGTCGCCGAGGCCCTCCGCGTGATCGCCGACCGCCGGCCCGGGGAGTCCGCGATGGATCTCCTCGTCCGGGCGGCACGGCAGAGCCTGGACCGCGACTTCGCGGACGCGGACAGGTCCGTCGAGGCGGCCCAGCGGCGCACACACCTGATCGAGTCCGTCCCCTCACTGCAGGCGCGGGCGCTGCACCTGCTCTTCGACACGCAACGCCGGGTGGCCCGCGCCCTGCACGAGGCGTGCCCCGACCAACTCGACCCCGTCGAGGCCGCCTCGGCGGTCGGCGCGATCGTCGGCGCGGCCAGGCTCGCCGCCATGACGTGCGTCGACCAAGGAGCCTCTCCCCCGGAGGTACGGGCCGCCATCGACAAGGCGATCGACATCACGATCAGGGGTCTCGGCTCCTTCGGCTTCCCCGGCCACGACGCCCGTTAGCAGCGACTACGAACCCTCGTACAAGCGGGCGAGGTCCACGAGTTCGATGTCCGCCCGTGCGTCGGCGACCCGGCGAAGGTCGTCGGTGAACCCCGACCGGCTGAAAAGCAGCAGCTTGGGCGGCGACCCGACCTTGGCGGCGGGCAGCAGGCCGCGAAGATGTTCGAGGCGCCGCACGTGCGACACGTCCATCACCGCACCGGTCCCCTTCGCCTCGCCTATCGCGGTTATCCGGTCCGCCGCGAAGGAGGGCGATTCCGTGACGACGATGTCGATCTCATGCCCCCGCCGGTGCTCGCGGCAGGCGATCTCGGTGGGGCGGACCCTGGCCGCCACTCCTCCAAGCGTCCCCGAGTCGGCGTGCTCGAAGCACCAATCACGGGCCAGGTCCTCGAAGTGCGGCCCGTAGATCTTCGCGGCAACGGTATCGGCGTTGTCGGCCCATACCCGACTCGCCCGTCCGATCACCAACTCGGGCTCGTGACGTTGGACCAGAAGCTGGTGGAAGCGGACGACCGGTTCCGCGATCCGGTACACGCTGCGCTTCTCCCTGAGCGCGTCGTCGATCTGGACGATCAGGCCGATGTCCCGGAGGCCGGACAGCAGGTGACCGAGTGCACTACTGGGGCGGCCCAGCGCCGACGCGATCTCGGAGCGGCGATGGTTTCCCGCGCTCAGAGCCGCCAACGTCGCCGCGTACGAGGTGGGATCGACGATGGACGACTCCTCCCGCAGGAGCAGGCCGCCCTCCCGGAACATGGCCGAGGCGGGGTTCAACAACCGGCGCGCCACCCACTCGTCGAAGTCGGCCGCCGAAGATGGGGAGGACCCTCCGCTCATTTCGAGGTACGCGGGAGTTCCACCGACCAGGGCATGCAGCCGGAACGCGAGTTCCGGATCGTGCGACACCTGCCAGAACGCGGCGGCTTCCCGGTACCGGAACGGGCGGACGACCAGTTCCATGCTCGCCCGCCCGCGAAGCGGAGCCCCGCCGCCGAGCAGTTGGGCCATGGTGGTCAGCGCGCTGCCGCAAAGGATCATCCTGGTGCGGGTCCGTTCCTTGGCGAACCCAAGTGGGCGGAGCGCCTGCTGGAGATAGGACGGAAGTCCTGGAGTGGCGCCGACCAGGTACGGAAACTCATCGATGATCACGGGGACGGCACGGTCCTCGCCCAGCCTGAACAGCTCCTCCAGCGCCTCCTGCCACGACGGGAACCTGACGTGCTGCCGGAGTCCGAGAAAGGCGCCGTACGCGGCACCGAGGTCGGCGAGATTCTGCGTCTCGCTCTGCTGGGTGGCCGCGAAGAGGAAGCCTGAGGTCTGCCGGGCGAGAAGTTCGAGCATCAACGTCTTGCCCTGGCGGCGCCTCCCGTAGACGAGGCCGAGCGTCGCACCGATGGCGGGCATGGCGGCGAACTCGGTCAGCTCCCGCCACTCCGTGTCTCGCCCGAACAGCCGCTCAGGCTTCCCCGTGAACTGCATCGGACAATGATAGTTCCAGCTATGATAACTAGAGCTATCTTTCTCAACCTTCCTTCGAGGACGCCGGCGAAGCCCGAGGTAGCGAGGCGATCGACATCACGATCAGGGGTCTCGGCTCCTTCGGCTTCCCCGGCCACGACGCCCGTTAGCCGCGGCCCCTTCGGTGACGTCAGGTCGGGAATGCCGGATCAGTGGAGCCGCAGCACCTCCGCGAGCCTGTTCTTGATCGCGACGCGATGGGGAAGCGGGACGCGCTCCGGCGATCTGGTCCGTCGAACGCCGAGGTCGGCCAGGATGTACAGGCCCCGCAAGGTGCGCAGGCAGTTGGACACGTACGCGGGAATCGGCGCACCCAGGTCCGCGAAGTCCGCCTCGATCGGAGCCAGCCAGGCGACTGCCTGCTCTTCGGTCAGCTCCGGCCGGGTGAGGACCCTGCCTATCGCCTGGGCGAGCCGGTCGTCCTCCTCTTGGTCGAAGAGGTAGGTGGTGGGCGCGAGCAACCGGGCGACGGCCAGGTCGAGCATGGCCGTCGGCGCCACCTGAGGATGGAGGCCGAACGTACCCAGCAGATCCGCGCCGTGTGCCGCCGCGTGGAGCCAGCCCAACTCGGCGTGATACCCCCGCAGGTCGGTCTCGGCGGGGTACCAGCGGGAGAACGTGGTCAGCCACTCATGGTCGAAGTCACCCCGGGAGACGATCATGTTCAGCACCAGGGGGGCGAACGTCCTGGCCTGGATCTCCGGATCGTCGAACCGCGCCGACATCACCGCCCCCAGCCCGGCACGGTGCTCAGGACCGATCACATCACGCTCGATCCAGGTCCGCAGAACCATGTACGGGTAGCCGTCGCGGACCTCCGGGTCCGGATCCCGGAGGGCCGCGGCGAGTTCCTCGACCAGCCCGTCAAGGTGACTGCCGGACGGCAGGGCGTAGTCGTCGGCCGCGATGTTCTTCCAGTCGGTCGTTTCGGCAGTGTTCATGCGAGCAATCTACGGACGCCCGCAAGGGGACTTGCGGACGCAAGGGGTATCTCGATCTCAGAGCCAGCCGTTGCGGCGGAAGGCGCGGTGGAGCAGCGTGCAGGCGACGACCATCACACCGATCACCGCGGGGTAGCCCCAGGCGGTCTTGATCTCCGGCATGTGCTCGAAGTTCATGCCGTAGACACCGGCGATCATCGTGGGCACCGAGATGATGGCGACCCAGGCCGAGATCTTCCGCATGTCCTCGTTGGCCAGGGCGTTCGAGCGGGCGAGGGCGGCCTGCAGGATGGAGTCGGACAGTTCGTTGGACGCCTGCACCTGCTCGCACACCCGGGACAGGTGGTCGCCGACGTCACGGAAGTACTCGCGCATCTCCGAGGGGATCATCCGCCGCTGCGGAAGGGAATTGAACGGCGTCTGGAGCGGGCCGACGGCCCTCTTGAGCTCCAGCATCTCGCGCTTGAGCTGGTAGATCCGGTTGATGTCCCGGGAGCTGACCTCGGCGAAGACGGCCGCCTCGACGTCCTCGAGTTCGTCCTGCATCAGGTCGGCGACGTACAGGTACTTGTCCACGACGTAGTCGGCGATGGCGTGGAGCACCCCGGTCGGTCCGCGCCCGAGCAGCTTGGCGTCGTCCTCCAGCCTCTCCCTGACGTCCGCCAGGGGACACTGCCTGCCGTGCCGTACGGTGACCACGAAGTCGGGGCCGACGAACACCATGATCTCGCCGATGGCGATGATCTCGCTCGCGGCGGTGGGCGTCTGGCTGTCGATGAACGCCACGGTCTTGAGCACGACGAACAGCGAGTCGCCGTACCGCTCGACCTTGGGCCGCTGGTGCGCCTTGATCGCGTCCTCGACGGCGAGCGGGTGCAGTCCGAAGACCTCCGCGAGCCATTCGACCTCGGGCGCGGCGGGCTCGTAGAGACCGACCCAGACGTACGCGTCGGGGGTGGCGTTGCCCTCGTTGTGCGCGCGGACCAGGCGGACCGCCTCGGCGATGCCGTCGGCGTCGACCTTCCTTCCCCCGATGTACGCGCCGAACTCCAGCAGGGAGTTGCTCGGCGGCACGCAGCGGCCGGTGACGGGCGGCTGCTCAGGCACCGGCACCGGCTTCGCCAGTCGTGGCGGAATCACCCGGGCGTGCCGGGAAATGAGTGGAAAAAGCGTTGAGGAGCGCATGGCGGACCCTTCCCGCCCGGGCCGGCACGCTCCACGCGCGACGCGATGTCACCCCTTTTTCAGGCGTGAGCTTGCCCCTCGGGCTCAGAGATCAGGTGGTCGGGAATGCGCACGTCGCACGTGCGCGGGCACGTACTGACGGGATCACCAGAATTCACCCCGAACCACCTCCAATCGCCACGAGACACAGCAAAGCTGGGCCAACCTATCACAACTGGCTGGCTTGTCTCTAGGATAGCGACCCGCTCCCCGGCGATCAGGTACTTCCCCTCAAAAGCCTCCAAGCCACCCCGAGCCGACCCCTCAACACTCCCAATCCCGCGCGAGCGGAGCGAGCGCCGATAGACACAGCGAGGGGCGCGGCGGGGAAGTAACCGACGAGTGAGTGGGGAGCGAGGCACGAGCGAGTGGGGAGCGAGGGACGAGTCCCGAGCAACGAGGAAAGCCGCCGTCTCAAGGGTGCCCCGAGCCCGCGCGAGCGGAGCGAGCGCCAATAGACACAGCGAGCGCCCATAAACTCAGCGGGTGCGCGTTCTAGTCATTGGATCCGGTGGTCGCGAGCACGCCCTGTGCCGGGGGCTGCGGCTCGACCCGTCCGTCTCGGAAGTTCACTGCGCCCCCGGCAACGCCGGGATCGCGCGGGTGGCGACCCTGCACCAGGTGACGCCGACCGACGGAGCGGCGGTGTCGGCGCTGGCGGTCACGCTGGGGGCCGATCTTGTGGTGATCGGCCCGGAGGCGCCGCTGGTCGCGGGCGTGGCCGACGCCGTACGGGCGGCGGGGATCCCCTGCTTCGGCCCGTCGAGCGAGCCGGCCGGGATCGAGGGGTCCAAGTCCTTCGCCAAGGACGTCATGACCGCCGCCGGGGTGCCGACCGCCCGCGCGTACACGTGCGCCACGGCGGATGAGGCCGCTGCGGCGCTGGACGAGTTCGGCCCGCCGTACGTGGTGAAGGACGACGGTCTGGCCGCGGGCAAGGGCGTCGTGGTGACCGGGGACAGGGACGAGGCGCTGGCGCACGCGCAGGCGTGTGAGCGTGTCGTCATCGAGGAGTTCCTCGACGGCCCGGAGGTGTCGCTGTTCGCCCTGTGCGACGGCGAGACCGCGGTGGCGCTGCAGCCCGCGCAGGACTTCAAGCGCGTGGGCGACGGCGACGCGGGACCCAACACGGGCGGCATGGGCGCGTACACGCCGCTGCCGTGGGCGCCGGAGGGCCTGACCGAGCAGGTCATGTCCGAGATCGTGCACCCGACCGTGGCCGAGTTGGCGGCGCGCGGCATGCCGTACACGGGCGTGCTCTACGCGGGCCTCGCCCTCACGGCGAAGGGGCCGCGCGTGATCGAGTTCAACGCGCGGTTCGGCGACCCGGAGACCCAGGTCGTGCTCGACCGGCTGGAGACGCCGCTCGCCGGGCTGCTGCTGGCCTGTGCCACCGGCACGCTGGCCGCGCACGAGCCGCTCCGCTGGCGCGAGGGCGCCGCGGTGACCGTGGTCGTCGCGGCGGAGAACTACCCCGGCGAGCCGGTCAAGGGCGACGTCGTCGAGGGGCTGGACGTGGACGTGCCGGGGGCCTACGTCCTGCACGCGGGCACGGCGTTCGACGCCGACGGCCGGATCGTCTCCAACGGCGGCAGGGTGCTGAGCGTGGTCGGCACGGGACGCGATCTCGCCGAGGCGCGCTCGCGCGCGTACGAGGCGGTCGGGCACATCCGGCTGCGCGGCTCGCATCACCGCTCCGACATCGCTCTCCGCGCCGTCGAGTCGTAGGAAGCCCGGGTGGGGGTGGTCGTCAAAGAGGTCTGAACCACTGGCAAAATGGCATAGTGAAGCACCTCCACTCCGGCAAGGTCCGCGATCTGTACGAGACCGAGGACGGGCTGCTGCTGATGGTGGCCTCGGACCGGATCTCCGCGTTCGACCACGTTCTCGCGCCCGGCATCCCCGACAAGGGCACGATCCTCACCCAGCTCTCGCTCTGGTGGTTCGAACAGCTCGCGGACGTGGTTCCCAATCATGTGGTCTCTACCGACGTGCCCGCCGAGTTCGCGGGCCGAGCGGTGTTGTGCCGCAAACTGCGGATGGTCCCGGTGGAGTGCGTCGCGCGTGGATACCTCACGGGTTCCGGGCTGATCGACTACCGCCGCGAGGGCGTGGTCTCCGGCGTGTCCCTCCCTGCCGGGCTGACCGACGGCTCGCGACTGCCCGAAGCGATCTTCACCCCGTCGACCAAGGCGCCGATCGGACAACATGACGAGCCGATGACGTACGCGCAGGTCGTCGAGGAGGTCGGGGCGGACGTCGCGGAGCGACTCAGGCGGATCACGCTCGACGTCTACGTCCGCGGCGCCGAGATCGCCAGGGAGCGCGGCATCATCCTGGCCGACACCAAGATCGAGCTGGGCTGGGACGCCGAGGGCGAGCTGGTCCTGGGTGACGAGGTGCTCACACCCGACTCCTCCCGCTTCTGGCCGCTGGAGGAGTGGCAGCCGGGCCGGTCGCAGCCGTCGTTCGACAAGCAGTTCGTCCGTGACTGGCTGACCTCGCCGGAGTCCGGCTGGGACAAGGCGTCCGACGAGCCGCCGCCGCCCCTTCCGGACGAGATCGTCGAGCGCACCCGGCAGCGGTACGTCGAGGCGTACGAGCGGCTGACAGGTCGCGTCTTCCGCGGGTAGTTCCTCCGCATAACGCCAGTCCCAGCGGCTACTCTGGTCAGCCTCGCCGCCGCCTTATGCGAGTCCCCACCTTTGACTTTTGACTTAGGAGTCCCATCCATGGTCCGTTACCGCGTGCGCGGTGGCAACGTACTGCGCGGAACCGCCTTCATCCAGGGTGCGAAGAACGCCGTCCTTCCCATGATCGGCGCCGCGCTGCTCGCCGCGGAGGGCCGTACGGTGCTCCGCAACGTGCCCGTGATCGAGGATGTGCGCCGTGCCGTCGAGCTGGCCCAGGCGGTCGGCGCCAAGGTGCAGTTCCACGAGGCCGAGCGCACGCTGGTCATCGACGCGTCCCAGCTCACCAGCCCGGTGTTGCCCGCGGAGATCGCGCGGCGGTTCCGCGGTTCCGTGTTGTTCGTCCCGGCCCTGCTGCACCGCCTGGGCGAGGCGATCATCGAGGGCGTGGGCGGCTGCAATCTCGGCAGCAGGAACCTGGACTTCCACTACCTCGGCTACAAGCGGCTCGGCGCGGTCGTGGACGAGGGCGAGACCGTCATCCACATCAAGGCGGCCGGGCTGACCGGCGCCAAGCTGTACCTCGACACCCCCTCGCACACCGGCACCGAGAACCTCATCATGGCGGCCACCCTGGCGGGCGGCACCACCGTGATCGAGAACGCTGCGCTCGAGCCCGAGGTGCTCGACGTCATCACCATGCTCTCCCGGATGGGCGCCAAGATCCGCGGCGGCGGCACCGGGTTCATCACGGTCGAGGGCGTCACCGAGCTGACCGCGGTCGAGCACACCGTCATGCCGGACCGGCTGGACGCGGGCGTCTTCGCGATGGCCGCCGCGATCACCGGTGGCGAGGTCAACCTGGTCGGCGCCTCCTTGGAGCACCTCGGCGTGGTCCGCTGGAAGCTGGAGCAGATGGGCGTGGAGTTCGCCACCGACGGCGCGGTGCTGAACGTCCGCAGGAACCGCACCCTCCGGCCGATCAACGTCATCACCGACACCTACCCGGGGTTCGCCACCGACCTGCAGTCGCCGCTGATGACGGTGGCCTGCCTGGCCGACGGCTCCAGCTACATCCACGAGCGGATCTTCGACGGGCGCTTCGCGCTCGCCGGCGAGCTGAACAAGATGGGCGCCAGGATCGAGGTCGACGAGAGCCGGGCGGTCGTGCACGGCCCGACGCCGCTGCACGGCGCCGAGGTCACCGCGCACGATCTCCGTTCGGGCATCGCGCTCGTTCTCGCCGGGCTCGGCGCCGAAGGCGAGACGACAATCGACTCGGGTTATCTCATCGATCGCGGTCACGCTCATCTCGCGCAGCGTATGCAGGCGCTCGGGGCAGATGTGGAACGCCAGATTTCCCCTTTGGCCGCAGACTGATCCCTGGGCCCAATTTTGTGCCGCTGAGCTGGCAAAACGTTCTGATTGGCCTTCCACGGGCCGTATGCAGAACGGAATTCCGGCAAATTTGGGCGTGACATTACGGCCGCCACACGCGATCGTTCCAAAGAGAGCTTCAACCAATTTGGAAACGGTCACGCGGATGGGACAGACATTGGTCGAGCGCACGGAAGAGAATCCGCGCGGGTCACGCCTGGGCACGATGACTCCG
Source organism: Microtetraspora glauca (assembly GCA_001570385.1). Lineage (GTDB taxonomy): Bacteria > Actinomycetota > Actinomycetes > Streptosporangiales > Streptosporangiaceae > Microtetraspora > Microtetraspora glauca. The sequence continues at coordinate 121,143 of BBYL01000033.1, forward strand.
GATCTCACTATCGGTGTGGTGGGGCCGCATGATCTGGTCGAGCGAGTGATGCTCATGGGTCATGCGGCCGCGCCTGTGCCGTGCCGCCTGGTGGCGGCCGCCTACCGGGACGAGCAGGAGGCGGCCGACAAGGTGACCAGGCTCGGCCCGAACGTGGACGCCTGCCTGTTCTCCAGCCCCGCACCCTACGAGATCGCCCGCCGCGCGGGCGTCCTCACCATGCCCGCCACCCACGTACAGCTGGGTGGCGCCGCCCTGGCCGCCGCCATCGCCCAGGCGGCGATGGACGAGCGGATCGACCCCCGGCGGGTGAGCGTGGACGTGCTCACCCGGGCGGAGATCGACGAGGCGTACACCGACCTGGGCCTGCCCTCCGGCGAGGTGCACAGCCGCGACGAACCCGGTGCCACCGGCACCATCGCCGCGTTCCATGAGCGCCTGATCCGGCAGGGGGCCGCGACGGGGGCGCTGACCTGCGTTCCCGGGGTCGCCGACCGGCTGTCCGCCGCGGGCCTGCCCGTCGTGCGGATCCGCCCCACCTCGGCCGCGGTCCGTACGGCACTGCACACGGCGGCGCTGCTCGGGGCGCACCACCGGCTGGAGGAGTCGCAGCTCACGGTCGTGCTGGTGGAGGTCCCCACGCTGCGCGAGCCGGTACGGCGGGCCGCGCCCCGCTACTGGCGGGACGAGCTGCGGCTGTCGCTGCACCGCCTGCTCGTCCAGGAGGCCAACCGGATCAATGCCAGTGTGTGGCCGATCGACGACCACAGCTACCTGGTGGTGGCCTCACGGGGCTCGATCGCGGCCGCGACGGACGGCTTCCGGGTGTTGCCGTTCGCCGCCAAGATCAGGGACGAGCTCGGCCTGGCCGTCGAGGTGGGGGTGGGCATGGGCCGTACCACCCATGACGCCGAGACGCACGCGCGCGGCGCGCTGGGGCGCAGCCAGGGGGCGAAGAACTCGCAGGGCTTCGCGGTCGACAGGGAGGGCCGCGCGCTGGTCCCGCCGCCGCGGATGCCTCCGCACACGGCCGGTATGGCCAAGCCGAAGGGCGTCGAGGTGCTCGCCCGGCTGGCGGCCAAGCTGGAGGGCGGCGACACGGTGGTGGACGCCGAGAGCGCGGGCAAGATGCTCGGCGTCACGCCGCGCACGGCCCGGCGGTTGCTGCGCACGCTGGTTGACGAGGGACTCGCGTGGCCGCTTCCGCCGAACCGTACGCCCGCCCCGGGCCGGCCGCGCCAGCTCTACCGGCTCATCGTGGAAAAACTCAACCGCTGAGTCAGGACATGTCCGGCTATTGTCATGAGCCATGGGGAAGAACACTCATGGCATCAGGATCTGGCTGGCGTTGACGACCGTCTACATCGTGTGGGGGTCGACCTATCTCGGCATCCGTGTGGCCATCGAGACCTTGCCCACCCTGCTCAGCGGTGGGCTGCGGTTCGTCACCGCCGCGCTGGTCCTCGGCACCGCGTTGCTGCTCATCAGGGGACGCGAGCCGTTCCGCATGACGTGGCGGGAGGCGGGCGGCGCGGCGTTGGTGGGTGTACTGCTGCTGACCAGCGGCAACGGCCTGGTGGCGGTCGCCGAGGAGCACATGGGCACAGGACTGGCGGCGCTGCTCGTCGCCTCCGTCCCGCTCTGGCTCGTCATGCTGCGCACGGTCTTCCGGGACCGGCCGCAGGCGCTGACGCTGGCCGGTGTGCTGGTCGGGTTCGTGGGGGTCGGCGGGCTCTCTCTGGGCGGCGCGACCGGGTCGAACCCCATCGGGGTCACCGTCATCCTGATCGCGTCGCTGTCGTGGTCGCTCGGCTCCTTCCTGTCGGCGCGCATCCCCATGCCCAAGAACCCGTTCGCGGCGAGCACGGTCGAGATGGCCGTCGGCGGCGCCGGGCTGCTGCTCATCGGCACCGGGCTGGGCGAGCGCTTGGACCCGGCCGCCGTGAGCGGCCGGTCCTGGGCCGCGCTGGCCTACCTGATCGTGGTGGGCTCGCTCGTCGGCTTCACGTCGTACGTCTGGCTGCTGGGGAACGCGCCCATCTCGCTCGTCTCCACGTACGCGTACGTCAACCCGGTCGTGGCCGTGCTGCTCGGCGTGGCCGTGCTCGGGGAGAACGTCACCGCGGGCATGCTCGGCGCCGGCGCGCTGATCGTGATCGGCGTCGCCCTGGTGGTGTCCACCGAGCGCCGCGGCCGTGGCGCGGCCGTACCGGAATCGGAACCGGAGGCCGTGCCGAGCTGACCCGCGGGACGGGTCAGACGCCGAACGCCTCGGCGGCGGCGAGGAACGTGTCGTTGGCCTCCTGGTCGCCGATCGAGACCCGCGCCCCCTCGGTGCCGAAGGGCCGCACGGCCACGCCGTACCCGGCGCAGAACTCGGCGAAATCGGGGGTCCGGTCGCCGAGGCGCATCCAGACGAAGTTGGCCTCGGTCGGGGGGATCGTCCAGCCCTGGGAGATCAGCGCCTCCCTGACCCGGGTGCGCTCCTTGACCACGGCCTCGACGCGCTCCAGGAGCTCGTTCTCGGCCTTGACGGACGCGATGGCGGCGGCCTGGGCGATGTGGTTGACCGCGAACGGCACCGTGGTCTTGCGCACGGCGGCGGCCACGGGCTCGTGCCCCACCAGGTAACCCACGCGCAGCCCGGCCAGGCCGTACGCCTTGGAGAACGTGCGCAGGACGGCCACGTTCGGGCGGTCGCGGTAGAGCGTCAGGCCGTCGGGAACGTCCTCGTCACGGACGTACTCGCGGTAGGCCTCGTCGAGGATCACCAGAACGTCGTCGGGGACGCGGTCGAGGAACTTCACCAGCTCGGCGGAGCGGTTGACCGTACCGGTCGGGTTGTTCGGGTTGCAGACGAAGATCAGGCGGGTCGCGTCGGTGATCGCCCCCGCCATGGCGTCGAGGTCGTGCGTCTCGTCGTCGAGCGGCACCTGGACCGAGGTCATGCCGGCCAGGTCCGCGAGCAGGGGATACGCCTCGAAGGAGCGCCACGCGTAGATCGCCTCGGCGCCCGGCTCGCCGACGGTCTCGAAGATCTGCTGCGCCACCGTGACCGAGCCGGGGCCCAGCGCGACATGCTCGTACGGCACGGCGAACCGCTCGGCCAGGGCCTCGGTGAGGGCGACGGCGGCGGGGTCGGGGTAGCGGTGGATCTGCGTCGCGGCCTCGGCGATGGCCTCCCGGACGCTCGGCAGCGGCCCGAACGGGCTCTCGTTGGAGGACAGCTTGAACGATCTGCCGTCAGGGGCGACGACGGCCTTGCCCGGCTTGTACGGGGGCATGGTGTCGAGTACGGCCCTGAAACGCGGCGTCGACATGCTCGTCCTCCTCGAATCAGTCTGTTTATGCACTAAATACCCTACTGATGATGGCGGACTGAGGGGGACGGCCGACGGCGTCACGACCCGAGGTAGCGCAGCACGGCGAGCATCCGGCGGCTGTATCCGCTGACGTGCTCGATGCGCAGCTTCACGAAGATCGAGTTGATGTGCTTCTCGACCGCGCTCTGCGAGATGTGCAGCGACTCGCCGATCGAGGCGTTGGTGCGGCCCTCCGCCATGTGCGCGAGCACGTCGCGCTCCCGGGACGTGAGCGCGGCCAGCGGGTCGACGTGGGTGGTCCGGGCGAGGAGCTGCCTGACGACCTCGGGATCGAAGGCCGCCCCACCGGCTCCGACGCGTTCGAGGGCGTCGAGGAACTCGTCCACCTGCGCCACGCGGTCCTTGAGGAGGTAGCCCACTCCCTCCGTGTCGGAGGTGATCAGCTCGGTGGCGTACCGCTTCTCGACGTACTGCGAGAGGACCAGCACGCCGACGCCCGGATGCCGCCGCCGGATCTCCAGCGCCGCCCGCAGGCCCTCGTCGGCGTGACCGGGAGGCATCCGGACATCGGTGACGACCACGTCCGGCGGGTCCTGCGCCACCGCGGCGACCAGCGCGTCGCCGTCCCCGACCGCGGCGAGGACCTCGTGGCCCTCGTCGGCGAGCAGCCGGACCAGGCCCTCGCGCAGGAGCGCCGAGTCCTCGGCCAGGATCACCCGCACGGGAGCGCCACCTCGATCACGGTGGGCCCGCCGGGCGGGCTGTCGACCAGGAGCCGCCCGTCGAGTGCGGCCACCCTGCGGGCCAGCCCGCCCAGGCCGGTACCGGAGGGATCGGCCCCGCCCCGGCCGTCATCGCATATGCGCATAGTCACCACTTTGTCGCCTGCGATCAGATCCGCGGTAATCCGCTCGGCCTTCGCGTGCTTGGCCGCGTTGGTCACCGCCTCGCAGACCACGAAGTAGACGGCGGTCTCGACACTCGGCGGGAGCCGTACGGGCAGGTCACAGGTCATCGTGACCGGCACGGCCGACCGCTCGGCCACTCCGGACAGCGCCTCCTCCAGCCCGAGCGTGTCCAGCGCCGTCGGATACACCCGCCAGGCCACGTCGCGTAGCTCCCGCAGCGCCTCCCTGGACTGGTCGTGCGCCTGGCGCAGCAACTCGTCGAGAAGCTCCGGGCGCCGTCCCCGTCGGGCCCGGCCGAGCAGTACGGCCAGCGCGACCAGGCGTTGCTGGACCCCGTCGTGCAGGTCGCGCTCGATGCGGCGCCGTTCCTCGTCGACCGCCTCGACGATGCCGGCCCGGCTCGCGGCCAGCTCGTCGATCCGCCTGTGCAGCAGCTCCTCCTGACTCGGGCCCAGCAGGCGGCGGGCCAGCCGCCGTTCCAGAGCGCCGACGCCCGCGATGCCCTGCAGGACGAGGAAGAACATGACCGCGCCGGCGACCACCAGGTACGCGATGATCGGCGCGGTCGGGGCGATGCCGTCCGGCCGCTCACCGGCCAGCCAGCCGCCGACGAACAGCACCCCGGTCACGAGACCCCACGCCAGCAGGACCAGCACCAGCCCGCCGAGGAGCCCGAGAGGCACCCGCGCGGCCAGATAGCGCGTCGCCCGCGCACCCTCGTACTCCGGCGGCACCTCCACCCCGTGGAACACCGCCACCCTGCGTCGCTCCAGCTCGGCGAGCCGTCGCGCCCCGGCCGGCACGTACGGCGTGAGCCTCGGCCACAGCCGCCCCGCGAGCAGCGCCACTCCCGCGAGCGCGAGGTAGCCCGCCGCTACCGCCGCGGTGAACGTGCCGGTCACCAAGCCCGCGAGCGTACGGCACCAGCGGGCGAACGCGGAGGTCAGCGGCCGTCCCACTCCTGTCTCCCCTCGCCGTCGTCGCCCTCGAGCCGGTGCCGTCCCTTGCGGGAGCTGACGAGCCGGGTCACCACGAAGACCACCATGACCACCACGACCAGGATGAGGACGCCTTTGGAGTAGACGTCCACATAGTCCTGGACGATCCACCAATTCTCGCCGAGCAGATAGCCGGCCAGGACGAACGTGCAGTTCCAGATCAGGCTGCCCAGCGTGGTGTACGCCAGGAAGGTCACCAGCCGCATCCGCTCGATCCCGGCGGGGATGGAGATCAGGCTGCGGAAGATCGGGATCATCCGGCCCAGGAACACGGCTTTGCCGCCGTGCCGGTAGAACCACGCCTCGGTGCGGTCGATGTCGGACACCTTCAGCAGCGGCACCCGGTCGGCGATCAGGCGGATCCGGTCCGCGCCGAGCAGCATGCCGAGGAGGTACAACACCAGGGCCCCCGCCACGGAACCGCAGGTGGTCCAGAAGATGGCCCCGCCCAGGCTGAGATCACCACGGCTCGCGGTGAACCCGGCCAGCGGCAGGATCACCTCGCTCGGCAGCGGCGGGAACAGGTTCTCCAGCGCGATCGCCAGACCGGCTCCGGGGCCGCCCAGCTTCTCCATGATTTCCATCGCCCAGCCGGCGATGCCGTCCATCGTCTCGATCACCTGGTCAACGCTAGGAACCGGGCCCGCCCGTCACCATGATGAAGCCCGCCGACCTGGCCCGGTCTTGCCTCACTATGACCCTGCGGAAGACCACAATCCGCGGATCGCGCCTAGCCTGATCATCGACGTCCCCGGCGACCGGATCCCGGGGCACGGCACGGTCCGCTCGGCCCCCCGACGCGAGGAGAATCCATGGCGACCCGATGGAGCCTGACGATCGACTGTACGAGCCCGGCGAAACTGGCGGAGTTCTGGGCCCTGGCGTTGGGATATGTCGAGAAGCCCCCACCGGCGGGGTTCGGGAGCTGGGAGGAGTGGTTCAGGCATTACGACGTTCCGGAGGAGGAGTGGGACGAGGGCGCCTATCTGTCCGATCCGGACGGGACGGGCCCCAGCCTGTCCTTTCTGCGAGTGCCGGAATCGAAGGTGGTGAAGAACCGGCTGCACCTGGACGTACAGGTCGGCGGCGGCCGCGACACGCCCTGGGAGGTACGGTGGCCGCGCGTGATCGAGGCGGTCGAGCGGTTGACCGCCGCCGGGGCGACCGTGATACGCGAGGACGAGCTGCAGGGCAAGCCCGATCACGTGGTGATGGCCGACCCGGAAGGAAACGAGTTCTGCCTGGTCTGACCACATGACCGTTCAGGCCAGAGGTTTCACCCAGCGCCCCCACTGGGGTTGGGGGGCATAGCCCGAGGCCGACCAGGCATGGTGGGCGAGGTCGTTGTCGTGCAGGACCATGGCGTCCGCGCGGAAGGCGCTGAACTTCATGAACCGGTCTTCCGCCGCCGCGATCAGCCGCGAGCCGATGCCCTTCCGCCGCTGACGGGGGTCCACGGCGAGCCGGTAGAGATGGGCCCGCCAGCCGTCCCACCCGGCGATGAGCGTGCCGACCATCCGCCCGTCGAGCTCGGCGATCAGCAGTGCCTCCGGGTCACGTTCGACGAGCTGGACGACCTTGTCCGCGTCGTCGCGGCGATCGGTGCCCTCGGCCGCCTCGGCCCAGAACCGGAGCACCGCCTCGACGTCGTCGAGCTTTCCGTATCGGATCCTCAATCCGGGGGTCGCCATGGCAGACGAAATTACCAAAGCGGTCAGCGCCGCCCCGGGCGCGCATTGCCACGTTCTACGGCCTCCACGCCGTACGTGCGGTCGAAGAGCACGGGCGCGTGGGGAACGACTCCCCCGTCGCAAGTGTCTCTCCAGTGCCGTCCCCTAGCGTGATCGCCGCCGGGGCCGAGCCCCGCCCGGCGGAAGAAGGGCGAAAGGAGATCACGATGGGGGACACGAAGGTCCCGAGAGCCGCCGTGCTGCGGATGAACCGGTGCCTGCGGACCGGATCCGACCGGCTCGACCTGTCTCTGTGTTCCATGTCGACGTTGCCCGAACGGCTGCGCGAGCTGACCCACCTGCGTGAGCTCAACCTGACCAGCACCAACCTGACCGAGCTCCCCGAATGGCTGGGCGAGTTCACCGGACTGACCACGCTCACCCTGTGGCGCAACCGGCTGACCCGCCTGCCCGGGTCGCTGAAGAACCTCACCGCTCTCACCACGCTCAACCTCAACGACAACGACCTGTCCGAGGTACCGGAGTCGCTGGCGAACCTCACCGGACTGACCGCGCTCGACCTGGGGGGCGGCAACCGGCTGACCGAGATCCCCCGATGGGTGGGAGACCTCACCGGCCTGACCGCGCTCAACCTGAACGGCAACCCGCTGATCACGATCCCGGAGTCGCTGGGAAACCTCACCGCGCTCACCGATCTCCGGTTGATCAGGACCCAGCTGGACGAGGTCCCCCGATGGGTGGAGAACCTCACCGGCCTCACCGAGCTGTGGCTGGGGCTCAACCGGCTGACCGAGGTCCCCGAATGGCTGGGGAACCTGACCGGCCTCAAGGAGCTCTACCTGAACCAGAACCGGCTGACGGGCCTTCCCGATTCGCTGCGGAACCTCACCGCCCTCACCACGCTCAACCTGCGGAACAACCAGTTGGCCGAGATCCCCGAATGGCTGGGCGACCTCACCGCGCTCACCCGGCTCGAACTCCAGGGCAACTGTCCGCCGCCCACGATCCCGGAGTCCCTGAGCCGTCAGGCCCGGACCTCACGGCTGTGGCGCAGGTTCCTGGAGGGCCTCGACCACTGAGCAACCTCCCGCATGACTCCGGCGCCGGGCAACCACGATGCGCCGAAGTCGCCCATTTCACAGGGCGGGCACGCGCCTACCATTGAGCGGCATGGAGGGCTTGCCCTGGGTCCTGCCGCCCGTGGCGGCGGCGATCGTCTACTGGGTCGCCGTACGGCGCACCGCCGGGGTCGCCGCCGTCGTCGCCGTGGTCATGGTCGCCGCGGCGGCGGGTGTCGCGGCCGCGCTCGGGGAGTCTCCGCGGACCATCGCGGGGCTCGCGCTCCTGTGCGGTGGAACGGCGGCGGCGATCTGGGCGTCGGGCCGGTCCCGCAGGCGTGGACGAGCCCGGCGTTCCGCTATGGACGCGTACCGAGCGGGCCGGTCGGCGGTGCCGGACGCGGCGGCGGACGCGGAACGGCTCAGGTTGGCGGCCGAGCTGCACGACACCGCCGCGCACCGGCTCACCGGCATCGCAGTCGGCGCGGCCTCGGCGCTGCACGTGACGGAACCGGCGCTGCGGGCCGAGGCGCTGCGTCACGCCGCCGAGGCGGGCCGCCTGGCCGCCTCGGAGTTGGACAGCCTGGTCGCCATCGGAGCGGTCGGCACGGACACCGCGGGCGCGGGGAACGCGGAGCTCCTCAGGATCGACGCCCTGATCGACTCCTGGCCCGAACCGGCTGTGCGATATCGCAGGAGTGCCGAGTTCGCCGCGCCGCAGGTCGCCGCGGTGGCGTACCGGGTGGTCCGCGAGGCGCTGACCAACGCCATGCGGTACGCCGGGGGCGCGGACGTTCGCGTCAGCGTCGAGAACGACGGCGACCGCCTGCGCGTTGAGGTCAGCGATTCTGGGCAAATGCCGCGGGGCGGGCACGGGGTCGGCGACGGGCAGGGGGTGGTCGGGCTGGGCGGCGGGCACGGGTTGGCCGGGCTGCTCACCGCCGTGACCGACTGCGGCGGGACCTTCACCGCCGGCCCCAGCGGTACGGGATGGACCGTCGTGGCGGAGTTTCCCCACGCCGTCGAGGCCCCACCGGTGAGACGAGCCGTCTGGCGCGGCCGGCAGGCCTCGGACGGGGCGCTGGTGGCCCTCGCCCTCGCATTGTCGATCGGGACGTACCTGTTGCCGGACGACACCCCTGCGGCCTCCGAGGCGCAGCTCGCGCTGTTGATGCCCTTGTTCGCCGTGCATGCCGTACCCCTGTGGTGGCGAAGGCGGACGCCCGGCCGGAGTCTCGCGGCGGCGTTGTCGATATACCCGGTGATGCTCGCGGCGCGGGCGGCCGGCTGGTCCGTACCTCCGGCGGGCGATCTCTTCCTGTGGGGGTGCTGGGTCGAGCTGGCGCTGGTCTACGCGGCCGGAGCGTACGGCGGGCGCGGCAGAGGACTTCTCGCGCCGCCGGCCGTGGCGGGGATCGGAGGCCTGGCACTGGCCCTCGGGCCAGGGATCACCGGGCCTCCGGCGGCCGCATGGGCGGTACTGGCGCTGGGCCTGCTGATCCCATCGGTCCTGGTGTGGGCCCTGGGCCGGGCCGTCGCCGCGGCACGGACCCGGCGGCGCGCGGCCGAGCAGGCGGAGCATGACCTGCTCAGCGGCCGTGCCTCGGCCATGGTGCGCGCCGAGCGCGGGCGGGTCACCGCGGGCGTGCGCCGTACGGCACTGCGGCATGCCGAGGCCGTCGTCGCCGCGGCGGACGCCGGCCGCCTGACGCAGGTGCTGGCCGAAGCCCGGGCAGGGCTCGGCGCGCTCAGGGACCTGCTCGACGAGCTGCGCGCCCCCATGAACGGCGAGGATTTCCCACCCACCCTGGTCGGGCTGTCGGCCCTCGCGACCCGCGCCGACGCGGGCGTGCGCTGCATCGGAGACCGTCGCCCTCTGGCCCCCGCCGTCGAGGCGAGCGTTTTCACAGTGGCCAGGGAGCTCGTGGGCGCCGCGGCCGGCTCGGTGACCACGGTGTCGTTTCTGCCCGGCGGTGTCGCGGTGACCGGGCGCGCGGATCAGGCAGGAGTACAGCGGTTGCGCACACTGGCCGACGCCTGTGGCGGCAGTCTGTCACCCGTCGAGGATGGGACGGTGTGGGTATGGCTGCCCGAATGATCCGGGTAATGGTCGCCGACGACCAGGCGGTGGTCAGGGCGGGCATCGCCGCAGTGCTGGGCGGCGAGTCCGACCTCCAGGTGGTGGGCCAGGCGGCCGACGGCGAGACGGCGGTGGCGCTGGCCACGTCGCTCGCGCCCGACGTGGCCCTCATGGACATCCGGATGCCTGTCCTGGACGGGCTCCAAGCCACCGCCAGGATCGCCGTGGAAGCTCCCGGCACCAGGATCGTCGTGCTGACGACCTTCGGCCTCGACGAATACGTGTTCGCCGCGTTGCGCGCGGGCGCGTCGGGATTCCTCCTCAAAGACGCCGAACCCGCCCGTATCACCGACGCCGTCCGCGTGATCGCACGTGGGGACGCGCTCATCGACCCCGCCATCACCCGACGGCTTCTGGACCGCTTCGCCTCTGCCCCCGATCCCGGCAGGGCGGCGGAACTCGGCCGGCTCACGCCCCGGGAGACCGAGGTGCTCAGGTACGTCGCAAGGGGCCAGACCAATGCGGAGATCGGCGTCAGCCTCGGCATCAGCCCCGCGACGGTTAAGGACCATGTGGCCGTGATCCTCGCCAAGCTGGGTGTCCGCGACCGGCTGCACGCGACCATCTCCGCCTACGAGTCCGGTCTGATCCGTCCCGGGGTCGGCTGAGCCCCGCCGCACGGCGGGGGTACGGGTCGGCCTCTCGCAGGAGGAGGGGCCGCACACCGATTCCTAGCGTGATGGATATGAGATTTCAGCGCTTGTACGGTGTCGCCTTGCTGATCGCCGCCGAGATCGCGGCACTCGTGGCCGGGGCCGCCGTGTTCTTCCTCACAGCCGTCGTCACCGCCAGTGTGCCGGTGTTCGCCGGGGCCGGAGCGGCCGCGGTCGCGGCGATGAGCCTGCTCATCGGGCGGCCCGCGTTCCGACGCCTCGGCCTGCCCCGATCGCTGGTGCCGTACGTCGTCGTGAACACCCTTGCCGTGGCGACGCTCGTGGCGTTCACGGTCTTCCGCCCCTTCCCCGTGCCCACACCCGGCGCGGTCCCCACCGGCGTCGCGTACTGGGATCTGCCCACCGGCTCGCGAATCGCCTACGTCAAGGTCCCCGCCTCCGGCACGCCCAGACCGACACCGGTGATCTTCCTGCACGGCGGCCCCGGCACCCCTGGTGAGGGCGTCCCCGAAGCAGGCAAGGAACTGGCGGCCGCCGGATTCGACGTCTACGCCTACGACCAGGTCGGCGCCGGGCGCTCCACCCGCCTGGCTGACCTCACCGGCTACACCGTCGCCCGTCATGTCGCCGACCTGGACGCGATCCGCGAAACCATCGGAGCCCAAAAGATCATTCTCGTCGGCAGGTCGTGGGGTGGCACCCTGTCGGCCGCCTACCTCGCCGCTCATCCCGGCCACGTCGCCAAGGCCGTACTCACCTCGCCCGGCGCCATCTGGGAACCCGCCTACCCGACCGGACCGGGCGGGCCTTGGGACGACCTGCCCGCCGAACGAAAGGCCCGCGCCGACGAGTTGACCGACGACCCCAGAATGCTCACCCAGGCGCTGCTGCTGCAGCTCAACCCGGCCGCGGCCCACGCCCTGGTTCCCGACGCCGAAGCCGACGCCCGGATGCGCGCGCTGCTGCTCACCGCCAAGGACGCCACCGGCTGCCGGGATGCCGCACCCGCCTCCGTGCACGACAATCCCCCCGGCTTCTACACCAACCAGCTCACCTCGGCGGACGCCTCCACCGTGCCCGACCCCCGGCCTCGGCTCAGGGGTGTCCGTGTGCCCACGTTGATCATGCGCGGCCAGTGTGACTATCTGAAATGGGAGGTCACCGACGATTACCGGCGCACGCTGCCGAACTCCACCCTCGTCTACATCCCCGGAGCGGGCCACTCCATCGCCAACGGCCGCCCCGACCTCTACCGGGACCTCCTCATGGCCTTCCTGCGTGACCGTCCGCTGCCCATACCCGCGTACACCGGAACCACGGACCCCGCGAAGAACTGAGCATGTCCCCCATCGCCGAGTCCTGGCCAGTGCCCCTTCCGTCAATCTTCGCCCTGTCGCGTCGTAACGCAGGTGCTCACAGATGTGACCACCTCCCCGTTCTCCATGCCGATGAACCGCAGCCCCGGTGCGCCCGGACACGCGGTTCCTGCTCCGCCACGTGGCAGCTCCGCCGCGTCCTGGCTAGGCGTCCAGGGAGATCCCGTTCTTGGCGCGCTCGACGGACTCGGTGGAGGCCGGGCCACCAGGATTCTCCGTGGCGAGCGCCTGGTTGAGCTCGACGTACGGGCGCATGCGCTCCTCGTATCGGGCGAACGCGATGGAGTGGTCGCCTCCCGCCCGGCCGAGTTCCTCGGCCAGCACGTAGGCGCCGACCAACGCCAGGCTGGTGCCCTGGCCCGACAAGGGCGAGGCGCAGTATCCCGCGTCACCGAGCAGCGCCACCCGGCCCTTCGTCCAGCGGTCCATGCGGATCTGGGCCATCGAGTCGAAGTAGAAGTCCGGCGCCTCCGCCATGGCCTTCAACAGTCGGGGGGTCTCCCAGCGCAGGCCGGCGCATCCGTCCGCGACCAGCCCCTTCTGCCGCTCGATGTCGCGGTGGTCGCAGTCGAATGACGGCGACTCGAAGCCGATCGTGACTCTGATCTCGGTGTTGTCCTTCACCGGGTAGATGCCGAAGCCCGCGTTCCCGTCCCTGAGCCAGACCTGCCAGTTGTCGAGGTTCAGGAAGTTCTCCATGCTGAAGATCGCCAGATGCGTGCCGAGATGATGGATGAAGCGGCTCTCCGCTCCGAAGGCGAGCCCTCGCACGTTCGAGTGCAGACCGTCCGCGCCCACCACGAGGTCGAAGGTGCGGGACTCTCCGTGCTCGAACGCCACGCGGGCACCGTGCTCGTCCTCGTCGATGGTCGTGATCGAGTCGCCGAAGACGTACTCGACGTCGTCGCGGGTCCGCTCGTACAGGAGCCGGGTGAGGTCCTCGCGCAGCAGTTCGACGTCGTCGCTGTCGAGCCGGCCGCCGGAGACCGTCTCCTCGGTGGATCGCATGATCTCGTTGCCGTCGCCGTCGAGCATGGACATACCGCGCATGCGCGTGCGCGCCTGCCGTACCTCCGCGAGGAGGTTCATCCGGCCGACGACGCCGAGCGCGACACCGCGGACATCGACGGCCTGGCCTCCCAGGCGCGGCGCGGGGGCCCGCTCGACCACGGTCGGCGCGAATCCGCGGCGGTGCAGCCAGTACGCGAGCGCGGGGCCGGCGACGCTCGCGCCGGAGACAAGCACGTGCTTCATGGGGAGATCTCCGTTCATGTACGTTGTACGCGCTTCTGAATATACATCGTACATACAGCATTTCAACGCACTTAATTGGCAGCATTTGAGCTAGTACAGGTATGCTTCTGTACTAGAACAGAAGGGAGTGCGTGGTGCCCACCGACCCGCCCTACATGCTGATCGTCAGCGAGATCCGGCGCCGCATCGCGGACGGCGAGCTGAACCCCGGCGATCGGGTGCCGTCCACCCGGCAGATCGCGCGGGAGTGGAACGTCGCGCTCGCCACCGCGACCAAGGCGCTGAACACCCTGCGCCAGGAGGGTCTCGTCCGCGCCGAACCGCGCGTCGGCACCGTCGTCGCCCCTGATCCGGCGGCCACCGGCGCGGCCGGCGCGCACCCGGCGTCCTCCCGGCGGCGACCGGCCGCCGATTCCGACCACGAGCTGACCCGTGAGCGCGTCGTGCGGGCCGCCGTCGAGATCGCCGACGCCGAAGGTCTGGACGCGCTGTCCATGCGCGGGATCGCGGCTCGTCTCGGCGTGGCCACCATGTCGCCCTATCGCTACGTCAACAGCAAGGACGACCTCATCCTGCTGATGGCCGACGCCGTCTTCGACGAGCCGGAGTATCCCGAGGAGGCGCCGGAAGAGTGGCGGGCCTGCCTGGAGCTGTGGGCGCGCATGTTGTGGGAGCTGTACCGGCGGCACCCATGGCTGCCGGACACCAGCTCGCTCACGAGACCGGTGATCCTCCCGAACCAGATGCGGCACTCCGAGTGGGTGCTGCGCGTCCTCGACGGCCTCGGGCTCGACGCGTTCACCACGTTCCACATGCACGTGCTCGTCTACAGCTACGTGCAGGGCATCGCGACGAACCTCGAACGCGAGGCCCGGTCGGCGGCCGAGACCGGCATGTCCGAACAGCAGTGGATGGACGCCCAGGAGCCCACGTTCGGCGCGCTCCTCGGGTCAGGCTCCTATCCCACGGTCGCGAGGATCCTCGAAGGGTTGGGCGACGACTACGATCTCCACCTCGACGAGTTCTTCGAGTTCGGTCTCCAGCCCCTGCTCGACGGCCTGGCCGTACTCATCGAGCGCGAACGGCCGCGGGATGTTCCGGCGCGGTGAGCACGCGGGGGCGCGGGTCCCGGGACTCAGTGCCCTCGTGGCGCGTACATGATCACGGCGACTCCGGCCAGGCAGATCAGCGCGCCGATGACGTCGAACCGGTCGGGCCGGTAGCCGTCCATCACCATGCCCCAGATCAGGGAACCCGCCACGAACACGCCGCCGTACGCGGCCAGGATGCGGCCGAAGTGCGCGTCCTGCTGGAGCGTGGCGACGAAGCCGTACGCGCCGAGCGCCACGACGCCCGCGCCGATCCACGCCCAGCCGCGGCTCTCCCGCGTGCCCTGCCACACCAGCCAGGCCCCGCCGATCTCCAGGATCGCGGCCAGAACGAACAGGAGTACGGAACGCGCGACGGTCATGGGGGTGGACTCTACGCCGCCGCCCGCTCCGCTCCGCCGGCGGTCGGCCGTCAGGCCCATTGCCCGCTGATACTCGTCTGCGTATACTCGCATACGAGTATCAGGATGAGGTGGCGGCGTGGCCGAACGGCGCAAGGTGAACAACATGCTCGGTCTGGCCGTGCTCTCGACGGTCATCGACAGGCCGATGCACCCCTACGAGATGGCCTCCCTGATGCGCGCGCGTGGCAAGGACCGGGACATGCGGATCAAATGGGGCTCGCTCTACACGGTCGTGCGCAACCTGGAGAAACACGGATTCCTTGAGGTGACCGACAGCGTCCGCGACAGCGCGCACCCCGAGCGCACGATCTATCGCATCACCGACACCGGGCGGGAGGAGCTCGCTGACTGGATCCGCGACCTCCTCGCGACACCCGACCGGGAGCAGCCGAAGTTCGAGGCCGCGCTCTCGGTGTGCGGGGTTCTCCCGCCCGACGAGGTGACGAGCCTGCTCCGGCGGCGGCTCGACCTGCTGGAGACGGAGATCGCCGAGCAGCGGGAGGCGTTGGCCGAATCCCGCCGCGACGTCCCCCGGCTGTTCCTCGTGGAGGCGGAGTACGACCTCGCCATCCGGGAGGCCGAGCTGGCCTGGACCCGGTCACTCCTCGACGAGCTCGTCTCCGGGACGTTTCCCGACCTCGCGCTGTGGCGCGACTGGCACGAGACGGGCCGGAAGCCGTCCGAGATCGCGAAGCTCGCGGAGAGGGGGGCGACACCGGCCGAACCGTAAGGCAGGACCCCGGCGGCGTGCGCCAACACGACCGCCGGGGAGACCTCGAACCGAAACCCGCGGAACGCAGTCCGGCCACGAGGTGGCACCGGTAAGAATAGTCGGGCTCTTCCCGGGCCGGTTCGGAAGAACATCCGAAACCGGAGGGAACATGGAGAAGACACACACCACCCGCTCCCAGGCTCCGATGATGGAGGGAGCGATGGCGCGCTGGTACGCCCGCCAGCGCGGCTCGGCCCCCCAACTGGCGATCGTCCGGCACTACGCCGCGCTGCTGACCGCGGGCCTGCCCCGCGGAGCCGCCGTACTGGAGGTGGCCCCGGGGCCCGGATACCTGGCCGTCGAGATGGCACGGCTCGGGTTCGCGGTTACCGGGCTGGATATCAGCCACACGTTCGTGGAACTCGCGACCGAGCAGGCGCGCCTGGCCGGCGTGCCCGTCCGGATCGAACAGGGGGACGCGGCCGACCTGCCCTTCGACGCCGAGTCCTTCGATCTGGTCGTCTGCCAGGCCGCCTTCAAGAATTTCGGACGGCCTGTCCGCGCGCTGGACGAGATGTACCGAGTCCTCCGCGGCGGCGGTACGGCGGTGATCCACGACCTGAACAGGAACGCGTCCCGCGCCGACATCGGCCAGGAAGTCACGAGGATGGAGCTCGGCCCGCTGAACTCCATCCTGACCAGGGTGCCTCTGACGATGCTCAAACGCCGGGCCTACTCGCACGCCCAGTTCGAGCGCCTCGCCGCCGAGAGCGCCTTCCGCACCTGCGCCATCCGGGCCGACGGCATCACCCTTGAGGTCCGGCTGACCAGGCCGGCCTGATCCCGCCCCGCACAAGGGCGGGCACGGACTCCGACCGCGCCGCACACCGGATCGCCGGCGTGCGGCGTGCGGCGTGCGGCGTGCGGCGTCGGGTCGTCCTACACCCGGAGCATCGGGGGGTGCAGGACCAGGGCGGGGCCGCGGCGGTAGAGCATGGCGGGGCGGCCGCCGTCACGGGTGGTGGTCTCGCCGGTCGGGATCAGGAACCCCTCGGTCTTGGTGACCTTCCGGTGGAAGTTGCGCGGATCCAGCGGTCTGCCCCACACGATCTCGTATACCCGGCGCAGCTCCGCCACGGTGAACTGCGGACGGCAGAACGCGGCGCCCAGCGGGCTGTACTCCAGCTTGGCCCTGGCCCGCTCGATGCCGTCGAGCATGATGCGGCGGTGGTCGAACGCCATGCGGGTCAGCGAGTCGACCGGCTGCCAGCTCATGTGCGCCTCGGTCGAGGCCGGAAGGTCCGGAGCGAGCCCGAGATAGGCCACGCTAACCACCCGTTGCCGGGGGTCACGGTCGGGGTACCCGTACGTCTGGAGCTGCTCCAGGTGGACGGGAGCCCCGGGAAGACCGGCCCGCTCCGCGAGCACCCGGGCGGCAGCGGCCGGAAGGTCCTCCTCGAGCTGGATGAAGCCTCCGGAAAGCGCCCAGCATCCCTCATATGGAGGTCTGTCCCGCCGCCAGACCAGCGCGCAGAGCGCCTGCGACCTCACCGTGAGAACGACGAGATCCACGCTGACGGGAATACGCGGGATCATGTACAGAACGCTACCGGAACCCGCACATCCCGGGGTCCCTCCATTCGATCACTGAGACGGCGCTCAGCCGGTGTTCTTGTAGTACACCGGCTCCGCGGCCTTGCGGCCGTCGGGCGAGCTGATCTCGATCCGGACCCACACGTCCGAGGGCACCGTGGCCCAGTCGACCGGGATCCAGATCTTCTCGACGCCATGCGGAAGGCCCTCGTTCGGGGTGGCGTCATGCCAGCCGACCGACGCCGAGTCGACGACGCGCGGGGTGTCCAGGCCGGTCCAGTTCAGTGTGACCTTGGCCGATCCGAGGTGGTAGCCGCGGACTTCGAGGCCCTCCTGGATCTGCCTCGCCTGCCTGACCGCCTGGATCGCGATCGGGCGGTCCCAGTCCTCGGTGATCTCTCCGGAGAGCGACGGCGAGCCGCAGGTGAAGAAGTCACTCCACATGTAAGAAATGATCTTCGAGACGTACGGGCCGGCCAGCGTCACCTGGGTGTCCAGGCGGGACTTGTCGGTACGGCTGCGGGTGGCCTGCGTGCCGCACTTGGGTGTGTTGGACTCCTCGGGCGTGGACGGCTCGAACGCCTCGACGTTGGCCCAGAGCTGGACCTCCACGCCTTCGGAGGCGAGTTCCTGCCGCGCCTGCGCCATCTCCCGGTAGTAGTCGCGGGTGCCGCCGTAGTACGCGGAGGCGTACGTGGACTCGCCCACGCCGTTCACGATCTTCAGGCGGTCGTCCACGTCCTTGTTCTTCCAGTTCGGCCAGAACAACCCGACCTTGCCGGTGCCGCGGCCGTCCTGCGGCGCGATGATCTCCACGCCGGTCTTGGCCAGGGCCTTGAACCCCCGGGCGACCTGCTTCGGCGTGGCGGTGAACTTCACCTTGCGGCGCGCGTCGAGGTACGGGCTGACCAGGATCGGCTTGCCGGGTAGCTCCTGCTCGACGATCAGGTGCTGCTCGGCGTAGACCTGGAGCGTCTGGACCTTGGACGGGTCGGGCCAGTCGCGGAGTTGCAGCTCGAACGGCTGGTAGACGCCTCCGAGGGACTCCCTGCCGCCGAAGCGCGAGCCGTAGTCCTGCAGGACGCGCCGGGTCAGGGTGGTCAGGGTGCCGATGTGCCGCGGGTCGGCGCGGGTGCTGTTGGCCGGGTCGCGAGGCGCGAGCGGCAGCGCGGGGAAGACCCTGATGCCGAACCGGTCGCCGAGGTCCAGCAACTCGGTCAGGCTGTCCGTGGCTCCCGCGGAGATCAGGATCATATGGTAGTTGCGCCCCTTGGACGAGAAGTCGCAGGTCGCGTCGTCCGAACCGTCTTCGGGGGCGATCAGCCGGTAGAACACCGCCGATCCGACGACGATCTTGCGTTCCATCGTCGGGCAGCGGAAGATCCCCTGGCCGAACTGCTCGTCGGTCCGGTAGACGTACGTCCAGGTGATCCGATTGCCGGGGTTGGCCGCGACGAGGTCCTTCTCGGCCGCCCGCACGCAGGAGAGGTCGTTCTCCTTGCAGACGCCGTACCGCGCGTCAGCCTTGGCGCCCTCCTTGTCCATGATCTGGCCGGTCTCCTCGTCCGTCCGGCGGGGGGACAGGCCGAAGCCGAGCCGGACGACGGTGTCACCGCCCACCTTGTGGATCGCCTGGAGCTGGCGCCGCCAGGTGCACCGGTCCGCCGTGGGAACGAGCCAGTAGCCCGTCACCGCGTACGGCGTGGGCGTCGTGGTGTCGAACGTTCCGCACGGATCGGTGAACGCGCTGGCCGTCGGGGAGCTCGGCCCGGAGGGGCGGGCCGAGGAGGTGCTCCCGACACCGGTGACGTGGGACACGGGCCGGTCGTGCCGCATGACGATCACCACGGAGGCGACACCGGCGAGTATCGCGACGCCCAGAAACAAAGTGATCCAGCGCACCTTCAGGACACTACCGCCCATCGTTTCAGGACCAGATAAGTCGAACCCGCCCAACGGGGTCGGTCAGCGTCTGACGCCGGCCCACTCTTCGAGCTGCGTGACGAAACGCCGGGCGGAGTTCGGCCAGTGATGGTTGGCCCGCGCGGCGGCGTAGCCCCGAGAGCCGTGCCCGTGCCGCTCCTGAGGGTTGTCCCTGAGGAACAGGACGGTTCGCGCGACCGCCTGGGGGTCCTGCCATGGGACGACGAAACCGGAGCGGTAGCGCTCGATGAGCTCGACCGCCCTCGGGGACGGCGTGGTGATCACGGGGATGCCGTGCGCCATGTACTCCACGATCTTGGTGGGCATGGAGTGCCGGTAGTTGGGCTCGTCGTGCAGGAGCGAGAGCCCGGCGAGCGCGCCGTCGAGCCGCTTGAGCGCCTCGTCGTTCGGCATGAAGTCACGCCATTCGAGCACGCCCTCGGCGACGGCCTGGTTGAGCAGCGGCCGGGTCTGCGGATCGGCGTACCCGATCAGCTCCACGACCACTCGGTACGGCTGAAGGATCCGGGCCACCTCGACGGCCTCGCGGACGCCCCGCGCCTCGGACAGCCAGCCGAGGTAGACCACGCGGTCGTCGCCGGGCGGGCTGACGGTGTCCGGGACCCAGGTCTCGTTCGGTACGACCAGGTGTGCCTGCTTGAACCGTCCCGCGTACGCGGTCTCGGCCAGCAGCAGGCGCAGGCGGCGTTCGGCCGCGCCCTCCAGGAGCCGGGCGAGGAACCGGGTCGGCGGGCGTAAGAACGCGGGCAGCCACGGTTTCAGGGAGAGCGTGGCCGGCGTGTCCTCGTGGACGTCCCAGACGACCGGCGGACGCTTGCGCACGCCGACGACGGCGAGCAGCAGCTCCGGGTCGTGGATCAGGGCCAAGTCGATCTTGCCCCGCATGCTCTTGAACAGCTTGCGGGCGGCACGGACCGCCGCGAACCTGCGCCGCTCGGCGGCGCGCGGCAGATCCACCCCGTTGACCCAGGATCGTGGGACCACCCCGCGCGCGGAGTACGGCGCGGCGTACGTGACCTCATGACCGGCGTCGACGAGCGCGCGGATCTGCCGGTGCAGGATCCGGGCGTCCTCGGGGTGATGCACCACCGTCATGACGAGCACGTGCACGCGCGGACCCCTCCTACAGTCGCTCGACGCGATCGCTCGTGGCCAGAACGCCGCGAGTGTCGAGCACGAGCTGGGCCCGTTCCTCCACCACACCGAGGTCGAACGCCGAGTGCTGCTGCAGGAGCAGGGTCACGTCGGCGTCGGCCACCGCCGCGGCCAGGTCGTCCACCCGCGGAACCGGACTGCCCTCGACCGTCCATTCCTTGACATACGGATCGCAGAAGACCAGCTCGGCGCCGAGCTCCAGGAGCGCCTCGGCGACCGGGATCGCGGGCGTCTCACGCTCGTCGGCGATGTCGGGCTTGTACGTGACGCCCAGCAGCAGCACGCGGGACCCGTTCACGGGCTTGCGCGCCCGGTTCAGCAGCCGCTGCACGCGGGCCACGACGTACGACGGCATCCGCTCGTTGATCTCCTGGGCCAGCTCCACGAAACGGAACGGGTACCCGAGCTTGCGGACCGTGTAGGACAGGTAGGACGGATCGACCGGGATGCAGTGCCCGCCGACACCCGGGCCGGGCAGGAACTTCTGGAAGCCGAACGGCTTGGTGGAGGCCGCCTCGATGGCCTCCCACAGGTTGATCCCGAGCTCGTCGCAGAAGATCGCCATCTCGTTGACGAGGGCGATGTTGACGTGCCGGTAGGTGTTCTCCAGCAGCTTGGCCATCTCGGCCTCGCGGGTGCCGCTGACCGGGACGACCCGCTCGACGAACTGGCTGTAGAAGGAGGCGGCGCGGTCGCGGCAGGCGACGGTGTAACCGCCGACCACCTTGGGCGTGTTGCGCAGGCCGTACTTCGTGTTGCCCGGGTCGATGCGCTCGGGCGAGAAGGCGAGGTGGAAGTCGGTGCCCGCGACGAGCCCGGCGCCCTCCAGGATCGGCCGCGCGACCTCGTCGGTGGTGCCGGGCCAGGTGGTGGACTCCAGCACGACGAGCGTGCCCGCCCGCAGGTGCTGGGCGACGGTGCGCGTCGCCCCTTCGACGGCGGACAGGTCGGGACGGTGGTCCTCGTCCAGCGGCGTCGGTACGCAGATGACGATCGTCCGCGACTCGGCGAGCACCGAGGCGTCCAGCGTGGCGGTGAAGCCACCGGCCAGCATCGCGTCGAGGTCGGCGTCGGTCAGGTCGTCGATGTAGGACCGACCGGCGTTCAACGCGTCGACCTTGCGGGGATCGACGTCCAGACCGGCCACCCGCAGGCCCGCCGCCGTGGCCTCTTTGGCCAGCGGCATACCCACGTATCCCAGCCCGATGACCGTGAGATCGAAACCGGTTCGCTCGCTCACGATGAGACCTGGGGGCGGAAACAACACTTCATGGTGGCAAAGGCTATCTCAAGTCAGCACCAACGGTGCCTGATGCCGTAGATCGGAACTCCCCGTCATTTCCATTATGAGGTCAATGATTGGTAGATCGCACGGTATGTCCGGGCAAGGCTGCTCCACGTGCGTTTCGCGGCCACCTCGGCCTTTCCGGCCTCGCCCATCTCGCGGCGCCGTTCGGGATCGTCGCGGAGCGCGGCCACCGCGTCGGCGAGCGCGGCGGGGTCTCCGGCCGGCACCAGCATCCCGGCCCCCTCACCGCCCACAAGCTCGGAAAGCGCGGGCAGGTCGCTGAGAACGACCGGCTTGCCGAGCGCCATCGCCTCGACGGGTTTCAATGGCGTAACAAGTCGGCAAACCCGGAGGTCCTCGCGCGGGCACGCGAAGATGTCGATCGCCGCCTGCGCCTGGAGCGCCTCGTCCGGGCCCACGCGGCCCGGCAGGATCGCGATGTCGCCGAGGCGGAGCCGCTCGACCTGCTGGAGCAGGTTCGGCCGTTCCGCGCCGTCGCCGACGAGCAGCACCCTGACCGGCGTTCCCGCGTCCCTGAGCAGCGCCGCGGCGTTCAGCAGGGTGGCGAAGCCCTCGTAGCCCACGATGCTCGACACGGAGCCGATGACCACCTCGCGGTCGCCGATGCCGTACTGCCGGCGGAAGGCCGCGCCGTCGTAGTCGGCGGTCAGCAGCGCGTCGTCCACGGCGTTCGGCGCGAGGTGGATCCGCTCGCGGGGCACGCCGCGCTCGACGATCTCGGCCGCCATGGTCTCGGCCAGCGTCACGACCGCGTCCGCCTCGCGCATGATGTGCGCCTCGCGGTCACGCTGCATGATGTGCCGCTCGCTGCCGATCCGCTTGGGGTCCCTGGACGTCCAGGTCTCCTCTAGGAAGCCGCGCACCTCGTAGACGAACGGCGTGTTCGTCCGCTCCCGTACGGCGAGCGCCACGGAGCCGTTCCGGTGGTCGGTCGCGGCGTGCAGCACCTGCGGGCGCAGCCTCCTGACCAGCTCGGTCACCTGGGCGGCGCCGCGGATCATCCGCCCGCGGCTCTCGAAGGGCAGGTCGCCCCCGTTCGGCAGCAGCCGGTGGTAGGGGATCTCGTCGATCTCCTCGTACGACGTGGCGTCGGTGTGGCCCTGGAGCATCGGCCAGCCCCAGCTCGTCACGACGTGCGGGTCGAGGCCGGCGTTGCGCTGCGCGGTGACGATGCGGTGCGTCCGCACGGTGTACCCCGCCTGCGTGTACGGCAGGGCGTTGGTGACGAGGTGGAGGACCCGGCCCTCCTCGCGCGAACCCATGATCACCTTGGGCTTCGGCGGGATCGGGGCGGGGCCGATCGCGGCCATCTCACCCTCGTAGTAGGCGATCCTGCGCCGGATGAACGGCCACCGGGTGTGCGGCTGCAGCACCTTGATCGCCTGGGTCATGCGCCCGGCCTCGAAGTGGACCTTCGCCGCCTCCAGCGGCCCGTCGGCCATCCTCCGGACTATCTTGCGCACGGTCACCCTGGCGTACCGCGCGGCGGGCCAGGCGACACGGCCGATGATCGGGCGCATCCCGCTCGGCATCGCCTCGGCGGCGGCCTGCGCGACCCGCACGGGATCGGACTTCACCTTGCTCACAACGATGCGGGAGACGACCACCGGATTCTTCACGAAACCGCGGAGCAGACCGCCCATCCCGGCCCTCGCCGACTTGGCTGACACGGACGGTTTCTTGGCCTCGGATACCACGGCGTGACCGTACCATAGGCAACGTTTGCCCCAGTCCCACCATGAAAGGCGAGGTCAATGAGGGACAACCCCCTCGTCCTGCACGTGCTGGGCGCCCGGCCCAACTTCGTCAAGGCCGCCCCCGTCGTGCGGGCGCTCGACGAGATCGGCGTGCGGCAGGGCATCGTGCACACGGGCCAGCACTACGACGCGTTGATGTCGGACGTCTTCTTCGCCGACCTCGGCCTGCCCGAGCCGGTCGCCAACCTCGGCGTCGGCTCCGGGTCGCACGCGCGGCAGACGGCGGCGCTGCTGACCGGCCTGGAGGACGTGGTGCTCGAACACCGGCCCTCGCTGGTCGTCGTGTACGGCGACGTGAACTCCACGCTGGCCGCGATCCTCGTGTGCGCCAAGCTGCACGTGCCGACCGCGCACGTGGAGGCGGGCCTGCGTTCCTTCGACCGGGAGATGCCCGAGGAGGTGAACCGGGTCGTCACCGACTCGCTGTCGGACATCCTGTTCGCCACCTCGCCGGACGCCCTGTCGCACCTCGCCCGCGAGGGCGCCGACCCGGAGCGGGTGCACCTCGTCGGCAACCCCATGATCGACAGCCTCTTCTCCGCGCTCCCCAAGCTCGACCCCGCGCCGGTCCAGGAGCGCCTCGGCGTGTCCGGAAGGTACGCGGTCGCGACGCTGCACCGGCCGGCGAACGTGGACGACCCGGAGTCGGCCCGCGAGCTGGTCGAGGCGGTCCTCGCGGTCGCCGAGCAGGTGCCGGTCGTCGTCCCGCTGCACCCGCGCGGACGGCAGCGCCTGGCCGACGCCGGGCTGGTCGACCGCGAGAACCTGAAGATCATCGACCCGCTGGGATATGTGGACTTCCTCTCCCTGGTCCGGGGCGCCGCGCTGGTCGTCACCGACTCCGGCGGTGTGCAGGAGGAGACCACCATGCTGGGGGTCCCCTGCCTGACCGTGCGGCCCAACACCGAGCGGCCGATCACCGTCACGCACGGCACGAACCGCCTGGTCACGCCGGCCGGACTGCCCGCCGCCGCGGAGAAGGCGCTGGCGGACGGCTCGGCCACGCCCAGCGGCGAGCTTCCCCCGCTCTGGGATGGCGCGGCGGGGCCCAGGATCGCCCGGGTCATCGCCGCCTGGCTGCGCGGGGACAACCTCTCCCCCGCCGCTCAGGGGCGCAATCGCCAGTCATAGACCCGGCAAAAGCCGTACGATGGCACATTCCTGGACGCGATGGGGGCGACATGTCTGACCAGAACCCTTCAGATGAGCCGAAATTCCAGCGCCTCGGGCCGGTGAACTGGCTGCCGGAGGAGCGCAAGGTCGTCGAGCGCTACGAGCAGCGGATCCGCGAGCTGGAGAAGAAGCTGGCCACCCAGGAGGCGCGGGCCGACTACGCCATCTGGAAGCTCAAGGCCACCCAGACGCAGCGGCCGTACCGCGTCGCCCAGGCGCTCACCGGTGCCACCAAGCCCGCCAGGTTCGCGCGGCTGCCGCGCGACCTGAGCAAGGCCATGAAGACCGGGAAGAGCCCGAAGGCCCCGATGTCGGTGATCGAGGCCGCCGAGCAGGCCGAGGCCAAGGGTCCCGAGGTCAAGATCCCCACGTTGCAGTGGCCGGACGGTCCGGTGGTGCGCCCCGACCTCAAGGTGGCCGTCATCCTGGACGACTTCTCCCGGCTCGCGTTCAAGTACGAGTGGGACCAGATCGAGTTCGGGCTCACGGACTGGCCGGAGATCTTCGCGGAGAACCGGCCCGACGTGCTGTTCTGCGAGTCGGCCTGGCACGGCAACCAGGGGCGCTGGCGTTACCAGATGACCGGGACGAAGGCCCCCAAGCAGGAGCTGCGCGACCTCATCGCGTGGTGCCGGTCGGAGGGCATTCCCACGGTCTTCTGGAACAAGGAGGACCCGCCGAACTTCGACTTCTTCATCGACACGGCAAAGCTGTTCGACTACGTGTACACGTGCGACGGCGACATGATCCCGAAATATCGGGAAATTCTGGGGCATGACCGCGTCGGCGTGCTGCAGTTCGCCGCCCAGCCCCGGATCCACAACCCCATCCAGACCAAGCAGGGCCGGCCGTACGACATCGTCTTCGGCGGCATGTACTTCCGGGACAAGCACCCCGAGCGGCGCGAGCAGATGGAGACGCTGCTCGCCCCCGTACGCGAACTCGGCCTGCACATCTTCGCCCGCAACGGCACGGTGGACGACAAGTACGCCTGGCCCGAGGAGTACCGCCCGCACATCGTGGGCGAGCTGCCGTACGAGCAGATGCTGGCCGCGTACAAGATGTACAAGGTCTTCCTGAACGTGAACTCGGTGATCGACTCCCCGACGATGTGCGCGCGGCGCGTCTTCGAGCTGTCGGCCTGCTCGACCACCGTGCTGTCGGCGTGGTCACGCGCCATCGAGGAGACCTTCGGCTCGCTGATCCCGATCGCCCACTCGCAGGAGGAGGCGTACAACCGGGCGCTGTACTTCATCAACAGCCCCGAGCTGCGCGCCCGCCAGGCGCACCTGGCCATGCGCGAGGTGTTCGACAAGCACCTCTTCTCGCACCGCGTCGACCAGATCCTCACCGACCTCGGCCGGCCGGTGGCGTCCCGGTCCCGCTCGGTGTCGGTGGTGCTGCCGACCAACCGGGCCGGCCAGCTCGAACACGCCATCGCGCAGGTCGCCAGGCAGCGGCACCGCGACGTCGAGCTCATCCTCGTGCTGCACGGCCTCTCCGAGGACCCCGGCGTGGTCCGCGACAAGGCACTCGCGGCCGGGATCCCCGGCGTCAAGGTGCTGACCGCCGACCCGTCCTGGACCCTCGGCGAGGTGCTCAACCACGGCATCGCGCACGCGGACGGCGAGCTGATCGCCAAGATGGACGACGACAACATCTACGGCGAGCACTACCTGTCCGACCTGCTGCGGGCGTTCGACTACGCCGACGCGGAGATGGTGGGCAAGGGCGCGCACTACACGTACTTCCCCGACCAGAACGTCACCGTGTTCCGCCTGCCCGGCCTGGAGAACCGCTACGCCCACCTCATCCAGGGAGCCACGATCGTCGCCAAGGCGGACCTGCTGCGGTCGATGCCGTTCGAGCCGGTCAACGCGGGCGAGGACACCCGCCTCGTGCGGCGCTGCAAGGAGGAGGGCGTCCGGATCTACTCGGCCGACCGCTTCAACTTCATCTACATGCGCGGCTCCGACGCCACCGCCCACACCTGGCAGGCGGCGGACTACAAGCTGACCCGCAACGCCCAGTTCTGCTTCGCCGGCAACCCGGAGCAGCACGTCCTGATCTAGATCGCGTTCCTCGGAATGTACGGGAGCGGACAACGGTTGGCCACTCCCGTAACGGCAGCATGCCCAGGGGAGCTTGGCCACGTGAGCACGAAGACAGGCGAGAAACAGGACGGCATCGGGTTCAGGTCCGAGCGTGGCCCGGTGCTCGCCGCCATCATGCTGTGCACCGGTCTCGTGGCCCTGGACAGCACGATCATCGCGACGGCGGTGCCGTCCGTCGTCGGCGATCTCGGCGGGTTCTCGCAGTTCCCGTGGCTGTTCTCGATCTACCTGCTCACGCAGGCCGTGACCGTGCCCATCTACGGCAAGCTCGCCGATGTCTTCGGGCGCAAGCCGGTGATGTTCTTCGGCATCGCCGCATTCCTCCTCGGTTCCGTGCTGTGTGGCGTCGCCTGGAGCATGCCGGCGCTCATCCTCTGCCGTGCGATCCAGGGCATCGGCGCCGGAGCCGTCCAGCCCATCAGCATCACCATGGTCGGGGACCTGTACTCGGTGGAGGAACGTGCCCGGGTGCAGGGCTACCTCGCCAGCGTCTGGGGCGTCTCGGCCGTCGTCGGACCGACGCTGGGCGGCGTCTTCTCCGAGTACGTGTCCTGGCGGTGGATCTTCTTCATCAACCTGCCCCTCGGGGCTGTGGCCGCCTGGACGCTGGCCCGGCGGTTCAAGGAGCGGGTGACCCGAGGCTCACACCGGATCGACTACCTGGGCGCCGTGCTGCTCACCGCCGGTTCCTCCCTGCTCATCCTCGGCCTGCTCGAAGGAGGGGTCGCCTGGAGCTGGGGGTCGCCGGTCAGCCTGGCCATCTTCGCGGGCGGCGCCGCCATGATGATCGCGTTCGTCCTCGTGGAACGCCGTGCGGCCGAGCCCATCCTGCCGCTGTGGGTGTTCCGCCACCGTGTGCTGACCGGCGCCAACCTCGCCGCGCTGGGGATCGGCACACTCACCATCGGCCTGAGCTCCTATGTGCCCACGTACGCGCAGGGCGTGCTCGGCACCGGCGCCCTGGTGGCGGGTTTCACCCTGGCCGCGCTCAGCATCGGCTGGCCCCTCGCCGCGGCGCTCTCCGGCCGCGTCTACATGCGCATCGGCTTCCGCGACACCGCGCTGATCGGCGGCGCCGTCACCGTGGCCGGGGCCGTACTGTGCGCCGTGCTCGGCCAGGAATCACACATCTGGCAGGTCGCGACCGCGTGCCTGATCGTCGGCGTCGGCCTGGGCCTCACATCGAGCCCGACGATGGTCGCCGTGCAGTCCGTCGTCGGGTGGGAGCACCGCGGCGTGGTCACGGCGACCAACATGTTCTTCCGCTCCATCGGCAGCACCGTCGGGGCCGCCGTCCTGGGCGCGGTCTCCAACGCGACGCTGTCGGACCGCTTCGCCCACCCTCCGGCCTCGGTCAGCGGCGATCACCTGCCGAAGAGCGTCGACGCCACGAGCGACGTGCTGACCGGGCAGGGCGCGGGAGGTGTGGGCGGCGTGAGCTCGGCCGTGACGTCCTTCGTCCGCGGAGCGCTCAACGACGCCGTCCACAACGCCTTCCTCACGGCGCTCGTCGTGGCCGTGCTCATCGTGGGCGCGGTGCTGCTCATGCCCCGTGTCCGCGCCGAGACCGGCAACGGAACCTGAGGCGGGAAAACGAAAGCGGCCGCCCCGCTGATAGCGGGGCGGCCGTGTGCCTTCAGTGAACGTGCGAGGTCAGGAGGCGGTGTCCGCGGTGTTCTTGGGCTCGGCGCCGTTGAGACTCGCGGGGGTGCCGCCGGCGAGCAGGGTGCGGGCCAGGCCCAGACCGGTGCCGCCGAGCGTGAGGGCCTTGGCGAGCATCTCCTCGATGCCCTGGGCGCCGTTCAGCACGACCATGTGGTCGACGTTGCCGAACGCCTTGGAGCCCGCCTCGACGATCTGCGGCCAGTTCTCGGCGAGCTGCTGGGCGATGACGGCCTCCTGGTTCTCGGCCAGCGCCTCGGACCTGGCGCGGATCGCCTCGGCCTCGGCCAGACCCTTCGCCTTGGCCGCCTCAGCTTCCGCGAGGCCCTTCGCCTTGGCCGCCTCGGCCTCGGCCAGACCTCTCGCCTTCGCCGCCTCGGCCTCACCGAGACCTGTCGCCCTGGTCGCGGCCGCGGCCGCCTCGCCGCGGAGCCGTACGGACTCGGCGTCGGCCGCCGCGGCCTGCTTCACCTGGGACGCCTGGGCGGCGGCGCGCAGCTCCGTCTCGCGGGCCTCGGCCTCGGCCTGGGCGATGCGGGCGTCACGATCGGCCTGCGAGAGAGTCACCGTCTCGTACGCCTTGGCGTCCGCGGGCTTGCGGACCTGGGACTGGAGCCGCTGCTCGGAGAGCTGGGCCTCCAGCTCGGCCGCCCTCGTCTCCTGGACGACGACCTCCTGGCGGGCGGTGGCCTCCGACAGCGGGCCGGCCTGCCGGGCCTTCGCCGCCGCCTGGTCCACCTCGGCCTGGTAACCGGCCTGCTGGATCTGGGACTCCCGGATCGCGGCGGCCTTCCTCGCCGCGGCGACCTGCTCGGCCTCGGTGGCCTCCTGGTCGCGTTGCGCCTCGGCGATGCGGGCCGAGGCGGCGATCCTCGCGGCGTGCGGCTTGCCGAGGTTGACGATGTAACCGGTCTCGTCGTCGATCTCCTGGATCTGCAGCGAGTCGACGACCAGGCCAAGCTTGCTCATCTCGTCGGCCGCGGAGCTGCGCGTCTCGCTGGTCAGCCGCTCGCGGTTGAGGATGAGGTCCTCGACGGTGAGGTTGCCGGTGATCGAGCGCAGGTGACCGGTGAACAGCTCGTGGATCGCGCCGTTCATCGAGTCCTGCTGGTCGAGGAAGCGGCGGGCGGCGTTCGCGATGCTGCTGAAGTCGTCACCGACCTTGTAGATCACCACGCCGCGCACCTGGACGGGGATGCCCTGCTGGGTCACGCAGGACACCTGGAGGTTGGTCGCCCGGCTGTCCAGGCGGAGCCGGCGGGCGGTCTGGAACCCCGGAAGCACGGCGGTTCCCTTACCTGTGATGATCTTGAAGCCGAGGCTGTCGGCCAGTTCGTTCTTCGTATGGGCGCCGAGGCCCGAGATGATGAGCGCCTCGTTGGGCTCGGCCACCCGCCAGACGGCTTTGAACAACAGGATGATGACGATGAGGGCGACAACGATCACGCCGCCGAAAACCAGGAATTCCGTGGGCATCTACGCCTCCACTTCCAGGGGGGGAACAGGGGGTCAGGCGATCGCGCGCGTGACGTAGACCGTACGCGGTGGCGAATACTCGACAATGACAACGAGCGACCCGACCGGGATCTCCTCCTCCGGAAGGTTCGGATGTGCGTAGAACGCTTCGACACCCCCGCGGATCGGCACCATCACTTCACCGACAAGGCCCGGACCGATCTTGCCCGTCACCCTGCCCTGCCTGCCGACCACCGCGTCACCCCGTCGTCTTCACTTGCACCGCGAATGCGCACGTTACCCCGAATTCGTGCAGTACGTCATCACGCGGCGACGCGTCCACCGACGGCCGCCCCGGATGACATGCGACGTCCACGGCCACATGCCATCGACCCGGACAACGAACACCACTCGTGAAACGTTCCGATATCGCAACACAACCGCTTACATCGAGATGTGAGCGTTATGTTCTGCGAATTTCTGCGGCGCTTACCGTTTCCCGCTGATTTAACGGCGGATTCTCGCGGAAAACCACCCGATTTTCGCAGCCGATCGGGATTCCGGCGGAATATGGCGTCACACCGCGCCCGCCGACCGGCCGGGACCGCCCCGCCCCGGGCGCCGGAGCCGGGTGAAGGCCCAGGACACGTCCGGCTCCACGGCCCACCGGAAGAGCCGCCGCACCGGGGCCGTGCACAGGACCGCCGAGAGGACCACCCCGAAAAGGATCATGACGGCGACACCCAGCGGGGCGACGAGAACATCGTTGTACCGTTCGGTCACCTTCACCACGAACCCGTGCAGCAGGTACGCGTACATGGTGGCGGCACCGAGTCCGGTGAACCAGGTACGGCCGGCCGGGGTGACCGCGAGGAACGCCATGACCAGAAGCGCTCCCGTCGCCAGCATGGCGAGCCTGATCAGGGTTCCGGTCAGATCGTCCACGCCGATCACCGTGTTGGCGTGCCTCCAGCGGATCCACTCGGTCGGCACGGCGCGATGGACGGCCAGGGCCACGCCCACCCCCGTGGCGAGGACCAGCGCCCCGCAGGCCCGCGCCCAGGGCCTCCTGAGCGACTCCAGATGCCGCGGCCTGAGCATCAGCCCGAGCACGTAGAACGGCAGCAGCCCGAGCGTGCGGTTCATGGACAGCTCGTCCGGCAGCGCGCTCGTCCCGGAGAGGAGCGACACCCCCACCGCCACCGCCAGCGGCCACCGGAGCTGCTGCCACACCGGCGTGGACAACCGCCAGAGGAACAACGCCATCAGGAACCAGGTCAGGTAGTACGGATCGAGCAGGCTGATCTCCAGCTTGCCGTACAGGAAGAACCTGGGCAGCGAGTAGGCGACCTCGAAGATCACGTACGGCACGGCCAGCCCGCTGATCAGCTTTCTCGCCTTGCCCGGCGAGAAGGCGAAATTTCCCGACAGATAGCCGCTGACCATGATGAACAGCGGCATGTGGAACAGGTAGCCGAAGAAGTACAGGGCATGCGCGACCTCCACGTCACGCAGGTCCTCGATCAGGTGCCCGGAGACCACCAGGACCATGGCCAGGAACTTGGCGTTGTCCAGGAACGGGTCCCGCACGCGGGCCGTACCGGCCGGGGCGGCCGGGGCGGCGACCGGCGGGGAAGAGCCGGTGGGGACGGCCGACGAGCCGGCACGGGCGGCGGCTTCGCTGCGGGCCGAGGCGTCGATGCGTACCGGGGCCTCGGTGCGGGCCGAGACTTCGGTGCCCGCCGAGGCGTCGGGAGCGACGGCGGGCGTGCCGGAGGCTTCGGCGGGAGCGTCGGGAGCGTCAGGAGGAGCGGCGGGGACGGTCACGGAGCCGGACGCTAGCGACGGCCCCCGCACACGGGCAGGCAACGACGGCCGAACATTGCCCGAACACTTCCGTCACCCGGAGGCCGAGGACCTGTCGTTCGCCGACCCTGTCGCGGCGAGGCTGGCGGACCAGAGGGCCGCGGCGAGTTCCGGGTCGGCCATCTGGCCGGGCACGGTGACGGGGACGTTCCCGGCGAAGTAGCGGCCCGGATGGTCGACGCCGTCCCGGTGCGTGGCGAGGTGGGTGATCCTGGCGGCACCCGCCTCGACCGACTCCCCCATCCCCGGCACATGGAGCACCAACTTCATGAGGAACGTTCCCGGCGCGAACCCGGTCCGGATGACTCCGGGATGAAGGCAGGTGGCGGCGATCCCGCGCTCGGCGAGGGAGACCGTGAAGAGGGCGTTCGCCTGCTTGGAGTCGCCGTACTGCAGCCATCCGCTCCACCGGCGCCGCTCCCGCGACAGGTCGGCCGGGTCGAGCCGGCCGGTCTTGGCGGCGCGCGAGCAGGTCGTGACAACCCGGCCGGAGGACTCCCTGATCCGGTCGAGCAGCAGGTTCGTCAGCAGGAACGGCGACAGGTGGTTCACCTGGATCATCAACTCGTGTCCGTCGGCGGTGTGCTGCCGCTTGGTGGACATGACCCCGGCGTTGTTGATCAGAACGTCGATGCGCTCACATCGGTCGAGCAGCTCCGCGGCCAGCCGGCGCACGTCCTCGAACGAGGTGAAATCCCCGGTCAGCGTGCCGGGCCGACTGCCCGTGATCGCGGCCACCTGGTCCGCGACCGCTGACAGCTTGGACGGGGTTCGACCCACCAGGATGAGCTGGTGTCCCTTGCGGGCGAGCTCCAGCGCGGACGCTGCCCCAATTCCGTCGCTTGCCCCGGTAATGACAGTATTCATCAGGTCCTCCAATGCGCTCGAACTGTATCGGTGCTAGTCTCCTGTGCGATCTTCCGGAGGTGCATTTCCCCATAAATGCGGCGCGACCTCCACGCACTGCAGGAGTGGCCATGGGTTCGAGAAACCGGTCGATTCGGTTCAAGATCTTCTTATTGCTGCTCTTGCCACTGCTCACTCTGAGCGCTTTGTGGGGGTTTGTCCTTAATCTGACCGTCAGCGACGGCCTGGCCCTCGTACGCTCCGGAAAGCTCTACGACACCGTCGGCGTGACCTCCACCGACCTCGGCCTCCAGCTCCAGGCCGAGCGCGCCGTCGCCGCCGACACGCTCAGCTCCGGCCAGACCACGTCCACCGCGCTCAGCGCGCAGCAGCTCAAGACGAGCGCCTCCGTGGACAAGTTCATCAAGGCCGCGAACGACGACGAAGCCCGTGACTCCATGGGCGAGGAGCTGCGGGCCCCGGTCGACAGCCTGGTGGAGGCGCTCGGCCGCCTGACCTCCGTCCGCGAGTCCGTGGCGCTCGGCAAGTACACCCGGCTCGACGCGCTCACCGCGTACAACCAGATCGTGGACGAGTTGTTCGCCGTCTACGCGCGGATGGTCTCGGTCCCCGATCTCGGGATCCACGAGCAGGGCAGCGCCATGCAGGCGATGGGCAACGCGTACGAGATGATCGCCCGCGAGGACGCCCTGATCCGCGGTGCGCTCGCCCGGGGCCAGATGAGCCAGCAGGAGCACAACGCCTTCAGCGAGTGGGTGGCCACCCGCCGCTTCCTGTACCAGAAGAACCGGCCGATCCTCGAAGGCGGCATGCGCCGGCCGTACGAGGAGGTGCTGACCTCCGAGCTGTTCGACAAGTTCACCGGCCTGGAGGATCGGATCGTCGACCAGGTGCGCTCCGGCGGGCCGCTCCCGACCGACGCGGCCCGGTGGAAGTCCACCACGAACGCGCTCTTCACCAGCCTGGACACCGCCCGGATCAAGGCGTCCGACGCGCTCAGCGAGCGCGCGGCGTCCGTGGCGGGCGGCATCATGATCCGGATCGCCGTCGCGGGCGGCGTCGGCCTGATCGCGGTGATCGCGACTATCATCTTCTCCGTCCGGTTCGGCCGCCGTCTGGTGCGCGACCTCGCCGGGCTCCAGCACGCCGCACTCGAACTCGCCGACGTCCGCCTCCCGAACGTGGTCGAGCGGCTGCGCAAGGGCGAGGAGGTCGACGTCGACACCGAGGCGCCGCCGATCGAGGCGCACGGGTCGTCCGAGGTCGAGGACCTCGCGCACGCCTTCAGCTCGGTGCAGCGCACCGCGGTCGAGGCGGCGGTCGGCCAGGCCGCCCTGCGGCGCGGCGTCAACCAGGTCTTCCTCAACCTGGCCCGGCGCAAGCAGGGCCTGCTGCACCGCCAGCTCACGCTGCTCGACACGATGCAGCGCCGGGCGGGCGACCCGGAGAGCCTGGAGGACCTGTTCCGGCTCGACCACCTCACCACGCGCATGCGGCGGCACGCCGAGGGTCTGATCATCCTGTCCGGCGCCACTCCCGGCCGTTCCTGGCGCAAGCCGGTGGCCGTGGTCGACGTGGTACGCGCCGCGATCGCCGAGGTGGAGGACTACACCCGCATCACGCTGATGCCGATGCCGAACGCGTCGCTGGCCGGCTCGGCGGTGACCGACCTGATCCACCTGGTCGCCGAGCTGCTCGAGAACGCGACGATCTTCTCTCCCCCGCAGACCCGGGTGCAGGTACGCGGCGAACTGGTGGCCAACGGCCTCGCGATCGAGGTCGAGGACCGCGGTCTCGGGCTCGCCCCCGAGGAGTACGCCACGATCAACGAGCGGCTGGCCACCCCGCCGGAGTTCGACCTGGCCGACAGCGACCGCCTCGGCCTGTTCGTGGTCAGCCAGCTCGCCTCGCGCTACGGGATCAGCGTGGTGCTCCGCGCCTCGCCGTACGGCGGCACGACGGCGATCATCCTCATCCCACGCGAGCTGGTGGCCAAGGACGGCGTGCCCCCCGCCATCACCGGCTCGGTGGCGTCGGAGGCCATCACCGGCACGGTGACGCCCGGCCCGGTCACCGGGTCGATGTCCGCGGCCGCCATCATGGGCGGCCCCGCGACCACACACCCGGACGCCCCGGTCGTTCCTGCCACTCCGATGGCCGCAGCTCCGGCCCCGACGGACCCGGGTCCGAGTCTGGGTCTGGGGACGAACCCGCCGGCGTCGGACCGGTCGCCGTTCTTCACTCCGGCCGCGCAGCGCGGCGAGCCCGTACCGTCCGCGGCGCGCGAGGACGGCCACGAGGAGAGCCGGGTGCGCAACCTCAGCATCGTGCAGAACGGCTCCGAGCCGGGGCTGCCGAGCCGAGGCAAGGACTCGGGGCTGCCCAGCCGCCGGGCCTCCGGTGCGAGCGGCACGCACGCCGGCCTCCCCCGGCGGGTCCGGCAGGCCAACATCGCCCCCCAGCTCCGCGAGCGGTCCCAGCCGCTGTCCGCGCCTGTCCCGGTCACAGAGGAACGCTCGCCGGAGCAGGTCAGGGCGACGTTCGCCGCCTTCCAGCAGGGGGCGCAACGAGGCCGTGAGGACGCGGACGACAATTCCGGTAACACGCAAGGCGAGAAGGGTGACGAATGACCAGCAAAGTGGCATCGGCCGGCGAACTGAACTGGCTGCTGGACGATCTCATCAGCAGGGTCGGCGCCGTCCGCCAGGCGGTGATCCTCTCCACTGACGGCCTCGTCGTCGGAGCCTCGCAGGGACTCAGCCGCGAGGACGCCGAGCACCTGTCCGCCGTCGCCGCGGGCTTCCAGAGCCTGGCACGCGGCGCGGGACGGCACTTCGGCGGAGGCGAGGTGCGCCAGACCATCGTCGAGATGGAGTCGGCGTTCCTGTTCGTCACCGCCGCCGGGCAGGGCACCTGCCTCGCCGTGCTGGCCGCCTCCGACGCGGACGTCGGCCACATCGCCTACGAGATGGCCATGCTGGTCAAGCGTGTCGGCCAGCACATCTCGACCAACCCCCGCCGGTAACCCGCCGATATCGAGGGCCCCGAGGAGGAGGCGTGACGGAACCGCAATGGCTTGACGAGGAGGCCGGTCCCATCGTCCGGCCATACGCGCTGACAGGAGGCCGTACGCGGTCGTCCGGTGACGACTTCGACCTCATCGCGTTGGTGACAGCCACCGACGGGCAGGTGAAGGACGACAGCGGCGTCGGTCCGGAGCAACGCCGGATCCTCGCGATCACCAGGGAACCCATGTCCGTCGCGGACATCGCGTCCGAGATCGATCTGCCTCTCGGTGTGGTCCGCGTCCTTCTCGGGGATCTGCACGACCATGAGCTGATCAGCGTGCGACCACCCGCCCAAGTGGCGCCGCTGCCCAGCGCGCACATTCTCAAGGAAGTGATCAATGGCCTTCGCGCCCTCTGAGGAGCCGGTCGCCCTCAAGATCCTCGTCGCCGGCGGCTTCGGCGTCGGAAAGACCACGCTGGTCGGCGCGATCAGCGAGATCCGTCCCCTCCGCACCGAGGAGGTCCTGTCGGACCGCGGGGTCGGCGTCGACGACGTCGACGGGGTGGAAGGCAAGACCACCACCACCGTGGCGATGGACTTCGGCCGGATCACGATCCGCGAGGGCCTCGTGGTCTACCTGTTCGGCACGCCCGGCCAGGAACGCTTCTGGTTCATGTGGGACGAGCTGTCCTACGGCGCCCTGGGAGCGGTCGTCCTCGCGGACACCCGCCGGCTCACGGACTGCTTCCCGTCGATCGACTACTTCGAGCAGCGCGGGACGCCGTTCATCGTCGCGGTGAACTGCTTCGACGGCGCGGACAAGCACGAGCCCGACGACGTCCGGGTGGCCCTGGACCTCGACCCCGAGGTGCCCGTGCTTCTCTGTGACGTACGGCGGCGCGCCTCGGCCAAGGTCGTCCTCGTCACGCTCGTCGAGCACGCCCTCAAGACGCTGACGGCCGCGCAGAGCAAGTAGGCCGCGTGCGACGGCCCGCGCGCCTACAGGGCGCGCAGGCCGTTGATCACTTCCAGCAGGATGCTCTCCATGGGTCGGGACGCCTCCGGCGCCGGCGGCCGTACCAGGATCAGCCCGTGGTCCAGCAGGTCGCCGACCAGCACGCGGACGACGCCGAGCGGCAACCCCGCGTCCGACGCCACGTCGGCGAGCGGCCGGGCCCGCCGCACCAGGTCCAGCAGCCGCAGATGCTCGCGCCCGAGGTCCGCGTGGTACGGCACGGCCGCGCCGGTCGCGACGACCACGGCGACCAGATCGAGCGTGGCCGCGGACGTGGGCTGTACCCGCCCCTTGGTCAGGGCGTAGGCCCGGACGACCGGTCCGTCCTCGACCAGGTCCTCGTCCCAGTGCTCGTGATCGGTCACGTGCCCGCTCCTTCCGGGATGCCGAGCCGTACGGGCTCCGGGTCGTCGTCGCCCGTGGCGGCCAGCAGAGTCGCCGGCAGCAGCACGATCGCGGTGGTTCCGCCGAACGGCGAGGGACGCAGCTCCACGCGGACCCCGTGCCGGGAGGCGAGCCGGGCGACCACCACGAGGCCGAGCCGGTCGGTGTCGGCGAGGTCGAGCTCGGGCGGGCTCGCGAGCATGTGGTTGATCGCGTCGATCTCCTCGTCGGAGAGCCCGAGCCCCCGGTCCTCGACCTCGACCGCGTACCCCCTGGCCACCGACTCTCCGCGCAGGGAGACCTCGGTGTGCGGCGGCGAGTAGGCCGCGGCGTTCTCGATCAGCTCGGCGAAGAGGTGGATGATGTCGGCCACCGCGCTCCCGGAGACCGCGGCCTCGGACATGGGGTACACCCGGACCCGCGTGTAGTCCTCCACCTCGGCGACCGCGCCCTGAAGCATGTCCGCGACGGGCACGGGCCTGCGCCACGTACGGCCGGGCGACCCTCCGGCGAGGACGATCAGTCCTTCCGCCTGGCGGCGCATCCGGGTCGTCAGGTGGTCGAGCCGGAAGAGGTCCTCCATCGTGCTCGGGTCCGTGGTGCGGCGTTGCATGGCGTCGAGCAGCCGGAGCTGGCGCTGGAGCAGTCCCTGGCTGCGGCGGGCGAGGTTGCGCAGCGCCTGGCCGACGCTCTCGCGCGTGCGTGCCTGGTCCACCGCCGCCTCCACCGCGGTGTGCTGGACGGCGCTGAACGCGGCGGCCACGTCGCGCACCTCCCCGGTGCTGCCGATCGGCTCCAGCGGGGGCGCCTCCGCCTCGACGTCGCGCACCTTCTCGCCGCGCCGCAGGCGCTGGACCAGCCGCGGCAACCGTACGTCCGAGAGCTCGGTGGCGGCCTCCTTCAGCCCGACGAGTTCGCGGGTGAGGCCGCGGCCCATCCGGATGGAGATGATCAGCGAGGCGATGACCGCGACGAGGCCGAGCAGTCCGGCGGCGCCGGCGCGGACGAAAACGCCGATCGCGGCGGGCTCGTTGCGCGCGTTGTACACCGCCCCAGCCTTGCTGAGCGCGTTGGTGTACGCGTTGTCCACCCGGTCGACGACGGACCGCCACAGGACGGGCGAGACCTGGCCGGTGACCTCGCCCTGGAGGAGGCGGTCCTCCAGGTTCGTCACCTGCCGGTACGCCTCCGACTTGGCGAGGACATCGAGCGGCGCGCGCAGCTCGTCGTCGAGCTCGTTCATCCCCTGGTCGAAGAGCACCCTGCGGGTCGTGACGTGCTGGGCGAACCTCAGCTTCTCCGCGTCGGTGAACGTTCTCGACTGCCCGAGCACGCCGGCCACGAGCGCCCGCTCCTTGGCCAGCACGTGCTGGGCGCCCGCGATCGAGACGAGGCTGCGGCCCTGCTGTGCGGTCGTGACGACGGTGCCCATGGCGGCGACGACGGAGAAGCGCTGCGAGGCGTCGGGGAAGGTCTCGTAGTTCTCGCCCAGGTTCGCGAGGTCGAGCTGACCGGCGTCGAACTCCATCCGCACGGTGTCGAGCCGGGCCGCCGCGTTCTTCATGTCCTCGTAGGGCTTCCTGCTCGCGTCGATGAGCATCGACTCCGCGTCGCCGTCCGCGACGAGCTCACGCATCCGCGTGCGCGCCCGGTCCACGACGGCCCGCTGGGCGAACATGTCGCTCCGGTCGACGTCCGAGCGGGAGGCCAGATATTGGGCGGAGAGCAGGTACTCGCGTTCGATCTCCGTGGCCAGCGCGTGGGCGGGCTCGCCGACGCTGCTGTAGACCGTCGAGGCGTTGAGCAGCCGGAACGCGTCACCGACGGTCAGGGAGGCGGAGAAGATCCACAGCGCGACAAGCGAGACCAACGGGATCACCAGCAATAGGGTGATCTTGAATCCAATGGACCTGCTCGCCGCCATACGCCCTCTTCTCGATCTTTAAAAGATCGACGGAAAGGCTAGCAGTGAACCGATCCAATTTCTATATACCTCTTATATGCCACGAAGCCGGTGAAGCACCTGGTCAGCACGTCGGGCGATATTTCCGACGGCCGCGGCCTGATCGAGAAAGGCATCCTTCCACGCGAGCCGTGCCAGCTGTACGGCGAGCACCCCGAGAACGGTCACCTCGACGGTCAGAAACACCCGCTCCACGAGCCCGATCATGAGCCCGTGACCGGGCAGGGCGAGATAGGTCATCGCGGCGAGCCCGATGCCCGAGGCCAGCGTCAGCCACTCGACCGGGCGGGCGACCGCCTTCCAGCGATCGTCCGCGGCGAATCTGCCGACGAGCAGGGCGGTCGCGGCGGGCAGGCTGACGAAGGCGGCCACCGAGACGTACCGGTGCACCTGCGCCGCCCAGGTCATCCCCTCGGCGATCGCCGACGTGGGAACGATCGCCGCGACCACGAGCGCGAGGCTCCACACGAGCATGAGCCGCTCCGGCCAGCCCGAGACCGGCGCCCGTACGGCACGCATCCCGGCGAGCAGCGCGAGCGAGCTCAGGCCCAGGACGACCATGGCGACCTCGGTCGCGCCGCTGCGATCGAGCACGGCGTAGTCGCTCAGCGTCAGGTTGATCGGATCCAGGTAGGGATCCGGATCGATCTGTCCCACGACGGCCGCGACGACGGCGGTCACGATGCCGCCGCAGGCAATCATCGGATAGAGCCTCTTGACCATGATTTGAGAATCTCGCGAAAGATCGGCGCCGACCATCCGGAGAACTCCCTACCCGCCCCTGATGCCGCCCCCCGAGACGGCATCAGGGTCACCTCAGGGGCGGGCCGCCGCGTCCGCGTAGCGCTCGCGGAGGCCGGGGGTCGGCGCGGCCTCGTAGACCGCCGTCTTCCCCGCCGCCCACTCGGGTGGTTCCGTCCCGCCCGCCAGCGACCAGGCGGCCTGCCGCGCGGCCCCGTCGGCCACGTACTCCCCCGGCTCCGGCACCAGCACCGGACGGCCGAAGACCGTGGGGGCGATCCGCCGTACCGCCTCCGAGCGGGCGCCTCCGCCGATCAGCAGCACCCGTCGCGGATCCAGGCCGAGCGCGTCGAGGGCGTCGGCCAGCCCGCACAGCATGCCCTCCACCGCCGCGCGGGCCAGGTGCGCCGGTGTCGCAGTGGCGAGCGTGAGCCCCCGCAGCGAGCCGGTCGCCTCCGGCAGGTTCGGCGTGCGCTCGCCTTCCAGGTACGGCACCAGCACCAGGCCGCCGGCGCCCGGAGGACCCTGCAGGGCGAGTTCGTCGAGCTCCGCGGGGCCGACCCGCAGCAGGCGGGCGGCCGCGTCGAGCACCCGCGCCGCGTTCAACGTGCAGACCAGTGGCAGGAACCTGCCCGTGGCGTCCGCGAAGCCCGCGACCGCGCCGCTCGGGTCGCTCGACGGAGCGTCCGCGACCGCGAAGGCCGTACCGGACGTGCCGACGGACACCACGACGTCGCCCGGCCGCGCTCCCACGCCGAGGGCCGCCGCCATGTTGTCCCCCGTGCCGGGTGCGAGCCGTACGGGAGCGCGGGTTCCGGCTCGTGCGACGGTCGCCGCGCCCTCGACGATTCCGGCGTCCGCGATGGTTCCCGCGTCGTCGGCGGGACCGAGGACGCGGGGCAGGGCCGGGACCGCGCCGAACGCCAGCTCCAGCAGGTCGGTGCGGTACGCGCCGGTCGCGGGTGACCAGTAGCCGGTCCCGGACGCGTCGCCGCGGTCCGTCGTGATCGTGTCCGGGGAGCCCGCGAGCCGCCAGGTGAGCCAGTCGTGCGGCAGGCACACCCGCGCGGTGCGGCGCGCGTTCTCCGGCTCGTGCTCGGCCATCCAGCGCAGCTTGCTCACCGTGAACGAGGCGACCGGGACGCTGCCGACGGCCTCCGCCCACCGCTCTGGACCACCCAGTTCCTCGACGAGGTCCCGGGCGGCCCGCGCGGAGCGGGTGTCGTTCCAGAGCAGCGCGGGCCGTACGACGTCTCCCCGCTCGTCCAGGCAGACCATGCCGTGCTGCTGCCCCGCGACGCTCACGGCGGCGACGCCGTCGAGGCCGCCGGCCCGCTCGATCGCCTCCTGGAGCGCCGCCCACCAGTGGTCCGGGTGGACCTCGGTGCCCTGCGGGTGCGCAGCGCGGCCCTGGCGGACCAGGGCTCCGGACTCGGCGTCCCTGATCACGACCTTGCAGCTCTGCGTCGACGAGTCGACGCCGGCGACGAGGGTTCTCACCCACGCACTCCGAGGATGTGCTCCAGCGCGAGCTGGTTGAGCCGGGTGAAGTGGAAGCCGCGCTCGGCCGCCTTGTCCAGGTCGAAGTCGTCCCGGGCCAGGTCCTCGTAGGTCTCGCCGGGCGCCAGGGTCGGCTGCGCCAGCTCGGTCACGCGGGAGCCGGCCAGGGCCTCCTGGACCTCGGGGTCGGCCCGGAACGCCACGGCCTTCTCCTTGAGGATGAGGTAGGTGCGCATGTTGGCCGCGGCGGAGTCCCACACGTCCGCCGCGTCCTCTGTGCGCAGCGGCTTGTAGTCGAAGTGCCGTGGGCCGTCGTAGCCGCCGTGCTCCAGGAGGTCCACGAGGAAGAACGCGTTCTTGACGTCGCCGTGGCCGAAGATCAGGTCCTGGTCGTACTTCGGCCCGTGCTGGCCGTTCAGGTCGATGTGGAAGAGCTTGCCGTGCCACAACGCCTGGGCGATGCCGTGCGCGAAGTTCATCCCGGCCATCTGCTCGTGGCCCACCTCGGGGTTGAGGCCGACCCGCTCGGAGTGCTCCAGCTCGTTGATGAAGGCGAGGGCGTGGCCGATCGTGGGCAGCAGGATGTCGCCGCGCGGCTCGTTGGGCTTGGGCTCGATCGCGAACCTGATGTCGTAGCCCTTGTCGACGACGTACTGGCAGAGGAGGTCCAGGCCCTCCTTGTAGCGGTCGAGCGCGGCCCTGATGTCCTTCGCGGCCTCGGACTCCGCTCCTTCACGGCCACCCCAGCACACGTACGTCGTGGCGCCGAGTTCGGCGGCGAGATCGATGTTGCGGATGACCTTCCTGAGGGCGTACCTGCGGATGTCGCGGTCGTTGCTGGTGAAGGCACCGTCCTTGAACACCGGGTGGGTGAAGAGGTTCGTCGTGGCCATCGGAACCTTGAGTCCGGTCTCGGCCAGGGCGCCCTTGAAGTTCGCGATCGCCCGGTCCCGGTCCGGCTCGACGGCCAGCAGGTCGTCGTCATGGAAGGTCACACCGTACGCACCGAGCTCGGCCAGCCGGTGGACGCTCTCCACCGGGTCGAGCGGGGCCCTGGTGGCGTCGCCGAACGGGTCGCGCGCCTGCCAGCCGACCGTCCACAGGCCGAACGTGAAACGGTCGTCGGGGGTAGGTGTGTACACGTGGCGCCTCCGAATTAGTCTAAGTTATGGACTAAATATCCGGCGTCACCGGCGGCAGGTCAAGAGGGCCGTCCGCCGCGCGACAGGTCAAGTGGGTGCGATGACACAGGCGGTCCGGCACGACGCGATGCGCGCGCGTAATCTGGCGCTCGTTCTCGGCGAGGTCAGCGCGCGGGGCTCGGTGACGCGCGCCGCGCTCGCCGAGATCACCGGACTGGCCAAGACCACGGTGTCGAAACTGGTCGGCGACCTGATCGAGGCCGGGCTGGTGATCGAGACCGGCGTCGTCAGGGTTGGTGAGCGCGGGCGCCCCGGCATGGAGGTGCGGGTCAGCGGCCGGCGGGTCGCCGCGATCGGCCTGGAGATCAACGTCGACTACCTGGCCGCGCGCGTCGTCGATCTCTCCCGTTCGGTACGGATCCGCCGTACACAGCCTGTGGACAACCGGATGACCTCGCCTGGGGATGTCATAGCGATACTGCAGGATCTGGCGCTTTCGGTTGTGGACGAAGCTGTGGACAGCGGGCTTCGCGTGGTCGGCGGGGTGCTCGCCGTTCCCGGGACGGTCGACCTGGCGACCGGCACCGTCCACAGCGCGCCGAACCTGGGATGGCGGGACGTGCCGCTGCTCTCGCTGCTGCGGACGCCGTTCCCGTTGCGCGTGGACAACGAGGCCAACCTCGCGGCGCTGGGCGAGCTGTGGTTCGGCGCCGGACATCCGGACTTCCTGCACGTATCCGGAGAGATCGGCGTCGGCGCGGGCCTGATCGTACGCGGCGAGCTGTTCCGGGGCTTCCACGGATTCGCCGGAGAGCTCGGGCACGTGGTGGTCTCCCCCGGTGGCCCGCCCTGCCGCTGCGGGGGACACGGATGCCTTGAGACGTACGCCGGGCAGGACGTCCTGCTGGCCGCCGCCAACGCCGAACTCGGTGCGGGGATCGCCGGGCTTCTGGCGGAGCTCGACGCGGGCAACCGGGACGCGCTGGCCGCCTGCGAGCGTGCGGGGTGGGCCCTCGGCGTCGCCCTCTCCTCAGCCGTCAATCTCGTGGACCCGGGCACGATCGTGCTCGGCG
This sequence comes from Microtetraspora glauca, assembly GCA_001570385.1. Taxonomy (GTDB): domain Bacteria; phylum Actinomycetota; class Actinomycetes; order Streptosporangiales; family Streptosporangiaceae; genus Microtetraspora; species Microtetraspora glauca. The sequence continues at coordinate 164,452 of BBYL01000033.1, forward strand.
GGATCTACGCGCCACTCTTCCCGTGGATCGGCGGCGTGGTGACCGAGACGCTGGCCGCCAGGCTCGGCCAGATGCGGGAGGTCGTGCCGTCCGTCGAGGTCTCCCGGCTCGGCACGGAGGCAGCGACCCTGGGCGCGGCCGGGCAGGTGATCCAGCAGGTCATCGCCGACCCCGCCGCGCTCCTGAACGCCTGACCCGGCTCCGCGCGCCAGCCCCACGCCGAGCCCGGCATGTCACGCCCGCGCCGGACACTCCGTCGCGCACTCCCGCGTCACCTGACCTCGGGCTGAGCACCGGAACTCGGCGGCTCAGAGGCCCGAGGGATCGCGGCCCACGCTGATCTGCTCGGCGATGCGGCGAACCTCCGGCTCGTCCAGGCCAGGAACGGGCGGAAGGCTCCCCTGGAGGATGGGCAGCACCTCGTGGAACGGCCGTCCGGCATGGCGCACCGCCACCTCGTGGACGACCCGGAACAGGGTCAGATTGGCCTCGTGCTCCTGGGTGACCCGGTCAGCGATCATGAAAGCGCCCCCTCCGTCGGCTCCAGTCCGCTGGCAACCGTACGGCCTGCCACCGACAGTTTCCGTGACCGCCGCGTCGCGTAGAATAATTGAGAGTTCAATTATTTTCGGGAGGGGCCATGCCGGTTCAGCGACTCAACCACGCGGTGCTGTACGTAAGGGACGTCTCGGCGAGCGTCGCGTTCTACCAGGAGGCCCTCGGCTTCCGCGTCGTCATGGGCGGCCCCGGGGCGGCGTTCCTGCAGGCCTCCGGTTCGGCGAACGACCACGACCTCGGGCTCTTCGAGCTGGGCCCGCAGGCGGCGCCGTCCCCCGCCGGCCGGTCGGCCGTCGGGCTCTACCACCTCGCGTGGGAGGTGGACACGCTGGCCGAGCTGCAGCGCGTCGCGGTGAAGCTGAGCGAGATGGGCGCGCTCGTCGGCGCTTCGGACCACTCCACGACCAAGGCCCTGTACGCCAGGGACCCCGACGGGCTCGAGTTCGAGGTGTCCTGGCTGGTCCCGCTCGCCCTGATCGACGACGAGACCCTCGCGGGCCGCGCGCGCGTCAGGCCACTGGACCTCGCCAAGGAGCTGGAGCGGTACGGCGCGGAGACGCGGGGCGGCGTCGGAGTCTCCGTCCCCGCGTGACCGCTCCGGCCGTACAGGTCGATCACGGTGGTCGGCTCTCCCGGCCACCACGCCGTTTTGGCCGCACTGCCGCCTCGGCTGTCCGGGCTGCCCGGGCCGCACGGGCCGCACGGGAGGCTCACCGGCCGTGGCAGGGCAGGCATGGCTGAACCCCGGCCGAGGCGCGGCCGGGGACAGCTTCGGGACGTCGGAGCCGGCCGGACACGGGGTCCCATTGACTGCCGATATTCAGTCGGGACATTTCGCCACCGGCACGTTACGCTTTGCGGTGATCTGTTACTGATCGATGTCTCAGAGGGACGAGCCGTGGCTGACTGGGACCAGGATCACGCGCCGCCCGACATCGACACGTCCAGGCCGAACGTCGCGCGCGTCTACGACTACATGCTCGGGGGCAAGGACAACTTCGCCGCTGACCGCCAGGTGGCCGAGATGACACTGCGGATCGCCTCCGACGCCCGTCAGGTGGTCCGGTCCAACCGGGAGTTCATCCGGCGCGTGGTGCACTACCTGGCCGGAGAGGCGGGCATCCGCCAGTTCCTCGACATCGGCTCTGGCCTGCCCGCTCGGGAGAACGTCCACCAGATCGCCCAGACCATCGCGCCCAAGGCCCGGGTGGTCTACGTGGACAACGACCCCATGGTGCTGGCCCACTCCAGGGCTGTCCTCGCAACCACCCGTACGACCTCCGTCGTCGCGGCCGACCTCCGCCGTCCGAGCGAGATCATCGACCACCCCGGCGTACGAAGGCTCATCGACTTCAGTGAACCCGTCGGGCTGCTGCTCTTCGCGGTCCTGCACCATCTCGGGGACCAGGACGATCCCGCGGGCGTGACCGCCCGGCTGCGCGACGCGCTGCCCCCGGGCAGTCACCTCGCCATCTCCCATCTCCACAACCCCGGCCCCGCGCACCCTGGTGCCGCCCGGCGGGCCGCGATGGTCCAGAAGCTGTTGCACGAGAAGCTGGGCAGCGGCCGATGGCGGACCCACCAGGAGATCCTCACGTACTTCGGTGAACTGGAGCTCGTCGAGCCCGGCCTGGTGCCGCTCACCGAGTGGCGTCCGTCGCCGATGGACCGGGCCGAGCAGGGCGTCATGCGCCACGGCGCCTTGGGCGGCCTGGCTCGGAAACCGTAAAGTGCTGGCTTATGCGTATCTTCACCAGCCTTGCCGAGCTGAAGGCGGCCAAGGGCGAGCACCTCGGCTACACCGAATGGCGTGAGATCACCCAGAACCAGGTGAACCTGTTCGCCGACGCCACCGACGACCACCAGTGGATCCACGTGGACGCTGCTCGGGCCAAGGACGGCCCGTTCGGTGGCACGATCGCCCACGGGTACCTCTCGCTGTCCCTGCTGCCGTCCCTCATGCAGCAGCTCTACCGGGTCGATGGCCTGCGCATGGCCATCAACTACGGGCTGAACAAGGTCCGCTTCCCACGCCCCGTGCCGGTGGGGGCGCGCATCCGCGCCGGCGCCGAGATCCTCGACGTGAAGGGCACGCCCTCCGGCACCCTCTCGACCCTGCGGGTCACGATCGAGGTCGAGGGAGCGGACCGGCCCTCCTGCGTCGCCGAGGCTCTCTCCCTGTACGTCCCCGCCGAGGATTCCTGATCCGCGGCTCGTCGGTCCCGTTTTCCCCGGCCTCGCCCCGCCGCCCTGAGCCCGCCGTACAACGCCTGACCAGGTACGGAACCCCCGCCAGCACGGCGAAGGAAGGCCGGGAGGCGGCGTACGGGAGCGATCCCGCGACGGCACGCCGCAAATCCAGTTCGGAGCATGCCGCAGAAGCCGCTATGATTACTGACGTCGCAAGCGGCCGTAGCTCAATGGATAGAGCATCTGACTACGGATCAGAAGGTTAGGGGTTCGAGTCCTCTCGGCCGCGCCAGACAAAGAAGGTCCCTGAGCAGGCATTACGCCTCCAGGGACCTTCTTGTATTCCCGGCTCACCCGATCTCTTCCCCCTCGTTGGGAGCCACCCTGGGAGCCACCCGCTTCGGTTTGCCCAGCAGGGCGCTTGAAATGGCCTCAGTCGCCGCCCGCTTGTCGCCCTCCATGAGGTGCCCGTACACGTCCTTGGTGATCGCGATGCTCGCGTGGCCGAGGACGTCGGAGACGACGTGCAACGGGGTCCCCTGGGCGAGCATGAGTGAGGCCCCCGAGTGCCGGAGTTCGTGCGGGTGCCGGTGCCCGAGCCCCGCCTTCTTGGCCAGCTTGGAGAACAGGTGCGAGAAGGTGTCCGGGTCGGACGGATTGCCGAAAACTGTGGGGAAGATCAACCCGTGTTCGGTCCACTCCTCGCCCGCCTGAAGGCGTTCCTTGTTGTGCGCGCTCCGGTGTCTCTTGAGTGCATCGACGAGTTCGGGCGTCAAGGACAGCGTCCGGCGTGACTTCCTGGTCTTAAGCTCGTTGATCACGAGCTTGGTCTTGCGGGACGCGTCGGGGTCCCGGTTCTTGATCCGCTTGACCGCGTGCGTGATCCGGAGAGTACGGGCGTCCAGGTCGAACCCGCTCCACATCAGCCCGAGCGCTTCCCCACGGCGAAGGCCGAACACGAGCGACAGGAGGACGAGCACGCCCATTCGATGCTCTGCCACCTCATCGAGAAGCATGCGCGCCTGGTCCACGGTCAGCGTCCGGCCCTCTTCCGTCCGGATGCGCGGCGGCATTGAGAGCGCCGCGACGTTCCGAGCCAACAGCCCCTCCCGCTCTGCCTGCCCAAGCGCCTTGCGGAGTACGGCGCGCATGATCCGGATGCTGTTCGCGCTGTAGCCCTTCTCCCGTTTGGCCTGCCACAAGGCATCCACCTGGGCGACGGTGAGGCCGGTCAGCTTGTGCCGGCCAAGCCCCGGCTTGAGATGCAGCCGGACAGTGTCCTCATAGTCGTCCAGGGTCGAATCGGCGACATGACCGGGCAGGTTCGCCAACCAACGATCGAGGAAGTCACCCACCGAGAGCTTGTCATCCGGGACCGGCAGGCCCTTGGCCATGAGCTCCTTGATCTTGCGAATCTTCTCGACGACCTCGGCCCGTGTCTTGCCGGACACCTTCTTCCGGCGTCGCTTCCCGTCTGGGCCGTAGCCGAGCGAGACAGCACCGCGCCACCGGTCGCCGTCCTTGTGGATCGAATCCTCGTTCTGGCCGCGTTTCCTGCTGCTCACGCTGCTTCCTCCTCTTCCAGATGGACGACGAACTCGGCGAGGGCAGTTGCCGAAACTCTGCGGAGACCTCCGATGCGAACAGAACGGAGAGCCCCCGAGCGGATCAGCTCGTAGACCTTGGTCCGGCCGATGCCGAGGAGTTCCGCCGCCCTCTCCGGCCGGACGAGCAAGGGAGAAAGATCACCTGTCACGCTGCCTCCTCTCTGATTGCCGAAAGTTCTTGTCCGTCTGCTTGGGCTTGGAGCTGGTTCATGTGGTTGCGCCAGCGCTGGCGTTCGTGGACCGAGCGCAGGAGCCGGACGCCTATGGGGTCGAGGCCGGGGTCACCGGGCTTGACCGGCCGCCAGACGTAGCGGTGCGGATCGACGGGTTCGTCTGGGAGGCCGAGGGCTTCCAGGACCCAGGTACGGCGGTCGTGCTTGTGCTCGGTAAGGGTCTTGTTCGACCACTTCCGGGAGACGAGAACGCGGCGTCCGGCGTAGCCGAGGTGTTCGGGCTTGTGTGCTTTGCCGCGGCAGCGGCCTGGGGCCATGCCCGGTTTGGCGCCCTTGGGCTGGACGCCGTATCGAAGCCAGTTCGGGCAGGTAGGCGAGCATGGTTCATAGCGGAGGGCGTTGCCGAGGTGTTCCGCGTGCTCCCGTTGCGCGGAGTCGTCCGGGTCGATCGCATCCCCGATGGACTTGGTCAGGTACTTCGACAGGTACCGGATGCAGGTATCCGCATCGGTGGTCCCGGCCAACACGCCTTGGACGTCAAGACGGCGGCGCTCCGCGCCGCCTCGCGGTCCTACGCCCGCTCGGCGGCCGGGCATGCGGCCTGGGGGCCGGTCCCGGCCGCCAGCAGCTCGGGCCGCCAGCGGCGGGATAGCGGGCCGCTATCCTGCTGCATCATGCGGCCATGGCGACACGTAGACGGGCGCCTCCTCTACCTTCCGGCCAGTCAAGACGTCTGGAACCAGTTACGGGCCCGGCTGCAGCTCGCCCAACGACTCAGCGGCACCGTCGTCTGGGTTCCCCACCCCGGCGCGATAGGCATCGGCGTGGATGTCGACCTCCCAATCGGCGGCTTCGTCGACGTCCTTCTACTGCCCCGCGACACCACCCACTGGCCCCTCGAAGGAACCCAGATGGAGTTCTACATCTGGTGGATAGACGAATATCCACAGATCCGCCTGCTACCCGCCGACCCCCACCATCGCCGCGAAGACTTCGACGAGTGGATCTCCAGCCAGAACGGTCCGGCCGCCGCCGCGTTCCGCAGTCACCACAGCACCTACTGACGCAATCCATCACAGCGCATAGGGCGATTCTGCATTCACGAGCCCTTGCCTCCGGCGGGGGCCTCGGCTCCGGGATGAGCGCACGCGCATGAGCCATGTCCGTAGCTGGCTGAGGTGGAAGCCTGATCGTCCCGCCCGCCACGACCCAGGCAAGCCCAGCAGACCGGCTCCTACGGCTCAAGCCCGTCTGTGACCGTTGGCATCCCATGACCGAGGAACGGCGACCGGCTCGCGTACACGCGAAGACGGGCTTGCCCCTCCGTCGCTGGCCCGCTGCCGCTTCGCGGTGGGTCGAGGCAGACGGGAAGATCAGGAGGGAAAGGCATGCGGGTCCCCGCCAAGATTCCGGAGACTGTCCGTATGAGCACCGGGTTGCTGCGCGTTATCTACAAGCAGCCGAGTCTCACCCGCTTGACCGTCTGGTCTGGCGGCTCAGACTCGTTCCCTGTCTCAGGCGGCTGCTTGGCCGTCGAGTTCCGCGGTCGACTTGGCCACCCCAGTTCCTACGGGCTCTTGGCTGGCGAGATTCGGGCGACGGGAGGCGTTGTGCTCGATCTGGCGACGCTTCCTTATCTTCCTGATGTGGGTACGGGATGCGACACGATCGTTCACGGCTTGGTGCCCGAGTACGAGGAAGTCGTCATCAGAACTGCGAACTTGCTCGGAGTGCCCTTAAGACTCACTGCCGCCTGCCACGGCGAGCTGGGATCGTCTGTGGCGATCTTCTCGCGGCTCACTGCTGTCCTGATTACGCTCCTGAGCGACTTGGATACATCTCCGGCCGATCTATGGCGGATATGGTCTTCGTGGCCCGAGTAACCCAGGATGGCGATTCGCGGGATTTGCAGCCACGCGTACAGCCAAGAAGCCGAACGACGGCGGAAATCGGCGGACGTCCAAGAACGCCACACTGCCAGCTCAGAGCTTTCGACCTCGATCGAATCGACTTCTTTTAATCCGCAGGTTCCGGCGTGGGAGGCGTAGGTTGCAACATCCGGAATATGCCCGGAACGCGCTTCCTTGGAAGAAGGCCGGGGCGCCGCTCGGCCGCAGGTCAGCAAGCTTTTCGAGGTCTCAACCGCGACGCCCTGTAAAACCGTCGTCGGCGGGCGCGTGTGCCCGCCGCGTCCGATGGGGCGGTGATCAAGGGGGAATCACGGAGACTCGCCGGCAGGGCCATACGGCATCTGACCAGAGCCGGAGCACGTCAGGGGATCATGAGCCGAAATCTTCCAAACTGGTGGTGTGCGTTCCGGGTAAGAGACGCTGCACCGTCGAGAATCAACACTCTGGTGGATCTCCGCCGACTGCGTGGAGCGCATCGATGTACCCGCCACCGACGTCGATCCGCGTGATGTCCGTCGTCTTGTCCGAGGAGCATGTGAGTGCCCAGTCCGCCGCCGGTCCGATCTCCTGGAGACGCAGTCGCTTCTTCCGAGTGATCCCGCGAGCACGACCGATATAGCAGACATCTGGGTCGATCCTCTCGATGTAGACAGCCATGAGAGGAAACGCCTTGGTCAACGTTGTGATCAGGCCCGTGGTGGAATCCAGGTCGATCCCTGCCAAAGGCTGGGGGTGCTCCCCGCGCAAGATAAGGGCGTGATGGGTCATGGTCGAGCCCTTCCAGCCTGAGCGTGTGGCGTGCTCGATGTCGCGGAGGCGTACAGCCGAGTAGCCGTCGAGATGAAGTTGGTCAGAGATCGTGTGCAGCAGTGCCCATTTGCGGCCTATGCCCACCACGTAAGCATTAAGTCGATCCGCACAGTCGATCTCACGGCTGACCCTTACGGGTTCACCGGAACGCCTTGCCTTCTTCAGGTCCGTGAGAATCGTCCCCTTAGCCATGGTTCCGGATCGTCCCACTTCCTGCGTCTGATGCTCATCTGATTTTCGAGTTGTCCTGGATGATCACGGAACATCGGTACTGCAACGAGTACTGCAACAGAGGCACACAACGGCTCACAGCCACGTCCGTCTAGTACCACTCAGGACCGGGTCGGGGGCTCCTGATCACGGCTTGGACGGTCCTGATAGGAAGCGGTCACCCCCCCGGTTTGGGAGCCAGGTTGGGAGCCACCCGAGCGGACGATCGCGAACTGAGCCGTACGAACCTGAACAGCGGGGCCGCCGCCGACCAGCGCGGCGAACGATCCTGAACGGTCCTGAAGATCGTTTGGGGACCTACGGATCAGAAGGTTGGGGGTTCGAGTCCTCCCGGCCGCGCCAGACGAAGAAGGCCCGTCACCAGGGAAAACCTGGGAACGGGCCTTCTTGCTTTCTAGATCACCCAGGCCCCTTGCTAACAGGGTGACTCCGCAGCTCCACTCCGCCCCGGTCCCCTCGGTAAAGCTCTCAGCAGCCGAGGCCTACTGCTCAGGTCCTTGCAAGCCGAATGGCAGACGTATGTGTTTCCTCGAACCTGACCGAGGCGCGGGCGCCCGAATCGTAGTTCGTGGGAATGACGCTTCTTATCTGGACCCAACAACGGCCCCGAGGCACTACAGGCGTCGAAGACGGTCTACGGCATCGGCTCCGGGCTCCCCGCTCCATCCCCTGTCTTGGTCTGCTCGGTGTCCTCTTCGACCGATCTGGCGACGGGCTGGGGTGGCAGATCTAGCCCAGGAGCCTGAGCTGGAAGATCGATAGGAGGATGGGACCAGTCGGCTACCCGGGTGAAGTCGACCTGACCGCCGGAAAACTCCGCGTCGTTGAACGAGACCCGGCCACCAGAGAACACCGCACCGCCGAACCAGACCCGGCCATCGGAGAACACCGCACCGGTGAAGTCGGTGCCATTGTCGAAGACGACCCCGGTGAAATCCAGGTCGGCTCCGATCCAGGAGATGGGTGCGCTTTCGCGTAGGTGGGCGGCAACGAGACGGATGATCGTGGACGCATCGCACGCCACGACCCATGTGCACCGGGGTCGTGCTGTCGCGCGTCAGACTTAGTGGCGCAGGAGTTAGTTGGGTCTCCTGAGCCTGGAAGAGAGACGCATCGTGAGTCGTCCCCCGCAGCTCCCTGTCGAAGACAAGATCCGGATCGTGTTGTCGGTCCTGGCCGGCGAGATATCCGTCCGCATGAGGCCCTCGGCGGGCATCGCCCGATCGAGGTCTACATCGACCCAGGTCTGCATCCCCAACATTCAGACCGGGTTTCGTGAGCCAACTTCTTGACGCGGGACAGGTTCAGCGCTGGCAGACCGGTGCCGACTGGTGGGACTGAGCACATGTCTTGACGGCCATGCCGTGCCCGTTGCGTGCCCTTCGAACAGTCGCCGCAGCATCCCTGTCGGCACGCCCTGCCATACTCCCGCTGTGCGACTACATGACCCACGCGAGAACGTCATGTACGGCGGGCCTCTCCCCAGGCCTTCCCTCCTCACGTCTCGACGCCACCGGTCGCTGTCATGACTGCAAAGCAGGTCGAGCTTGGGGCCGTCACCCTCCCCTCAGGGGAGTTGGTGATCGTGGACACGGGATATCTCGGGATGTGGTCCGGCGATTCCAGCCCGTCATACACGAATGACGAGGGCGAACTGCTTCTCTGTGTGGACCTCGAGATCGTGGGTCCTGATGCGACCGTGGCCGCGACATCGTTTGATCGGCAACCAGGTCGCTGGTTGTATGACATTCCCGAGCATGGGGTTGCCGAATTCACTGCCTTGTTCGCGGAGCATTGCCGATCTCACGGTCTCCGTGCCGATCTCGTCCTGGTGGAGCCCGCGGTTCCCCATCGTGAGCGAGTACGGCGGTGCGTTGCCGGCGACTCCTTCCTCATGCTGGGAGTTCCCGTGGTCGTGTTGGGCGGTCTCCCACGTGCACGTGCGCTGCCGGTCGTCGGCCATGAGAAAGCCTTCGACTTTGGCGCCGGGTGGGAGAGCGTGACCGTCGAGGTGAACGACGGCGCCGTCGCCCAGCGGCACTTGCTGGGGAAGGTCGGGGTCGACTGGGCTCGCATCATGCTCGCCGATGCTGACGGGTTGAGTTCATGGGTCCATGAAGAGCCTCTGGACGGGTTGGCGGACGCGGTCTTCTGGGGAGCAAGCGGGCCCTTCGCCGCTGTCGACCTTCAGGTGTCGGCAGTGGCCGATGAGCCGTCCAAATACGGATGGCTGGACCTTCCGATCCATGAGGCGATTGCGCGTATTCACGAGATCGAGGGGTGGAAGCAGGCCCGACCCGACCGGAGGCTGGCGTGGGATTTCCGCCCCCACTCTCACCACTGGCAGATCATGCGCCAGATCGACCGTTCGCCCCACGAGGCCGGACAGATCGAGGTCGGCGGCGCCCAAGTGCTGACCTTCATGACTGGTTGGGGCGACGGATTCTTCCCGGTCTACGCCGAAAGAACCGAAGACGGAACCATCCTGCGGGTCCGCATCGAACTGCTCCCTGCAGACTCCTGAGCGCCCGAGGTCGGTCGGCTGATGGTGAGTGAGGAGCGGAGATCCATGGCGCGACCCCCCGCGTGCCACCTCTTGCGGGAGACAACGGTGGTGTACTTGACGACAACCGTGACGACAACGTCAGCCACCACAAGCACACGCCAACGGCCATGCAGCACTCTGACCTCGTGTCGAAGCAGCCGGACAGGTGATTGGTCCGCCTGAAAAGCGGACGGTCGCGGCCACTCAGCCCATTGACGGACAACATCCCCCGGCAGGCCGTGGATAGATGGAATCCACCATCGTCAAGATCTTCCGGGACCACGACCCGAACCGGTTTCCCAACGACACGGACGGGGCCGCTGGCCGGTGCAGCGCGCACGGGGAAGCAGGGGCATGCGGCGGAGTCGGTAACCATGACGTGCTACTCGAAGAGAAGGACGGAACCCCGGGTGCGTTGGGCGGTGTTCCGGGCAACCAGTACTTCCCGCTCCGCTTGCCTAGCGCCTTGTGGAGAACGGCGCGCGTGATCCGGACACTGTCCGCGCTGTAGCCCTTCTCCCGCTTGGCCTGCCAGAGGGCATCGACCTGGGCCAAGGTGAGACCGGTCAGCTTGTGCCGACCAAGCCGGGTTCGCCCTGCTTCCCCTGCGGGCGGGTCGACGGCATACGGGATGATCAGTCGGCGGTCGTATGTGTGGACGCATAACCGTGGACACTGACGGCGTGAACGATCGTCCCCACATGGCTGAACCTCCCACCACTCGCACCCCCGTATGCCGCGACTACAGAGCCCCACGATCATGGCCCATGGATCACCAACTGACCGTCCGGACATACGACAACGAGGTCGTGATCGAGGGAGACAAGATCGCATTTCGCGCTCTTGCTGAACTCCTTCTCACGCTCTCCGAGTCCGATACGCCCTTGAACACGCACTTCCATCTAGAAGCATCAGCAGGACAACTAACGCCTGGTTCGGTGAGCCTCGTGCTAGATCACGATGAGTGGGACGAGTGACCGCCGGGCCGTTAGCGGGCCATTAATCGGGGCGACGAGGGTTCAATCACGGTCGCTCATGACCGCCCCGAAGCCCAGATCAGGAACCCTACAACCTGTGATCCATGCGATTCCCAAGCTGACAGTGCGGGTTCTTTCGTCACTGCTCCAGCGAAGAAACGCCAGGCTGGGATCGCTTCCCGGCCTGGCTTGATCTTTCTGGGCTTCTCGTCGGTTTTCCGCGTCCGCTACGGGTTACAGTTCGCGGCTGGTGAAGAGCTCCAAGTGGTAGCACTGCGGGCAGCGATGGGCCTCCACCGGCCATTTGGGGCGGCCCATCAGCTTGGCTCCGCCGAATATTCCCCGTTCCAGTTCACCTTCCACCCAGACCCCGAAGCCGGGCTGTTGATGGTCGGCTAGGAAGCCCGGCTCCAGGCCCTGGTGGCCGCAGTGGGTGCACTTTCCATCAGACATTGGGCGATCATATGGACAAGTGGGCTTCTTTGCCATGGGTGATCAAGGAGGGGATGACCCCGCGGCGGTCACCCTGCTGAACGGCACGCATCATCGAGGTCATGCCGGACCGGCCGGGGAGGGCCTCCCGAGTTCCCGTCGCCACTGTCGATACGTTCCGCGCCCCATACGCCGGGGAGTTCTTGCTGCGCTTCCAGGCTTTCCATCGCTTCCATGGCCTTCACCCCGATTTCGAAGGGCTCGGCATCCCCTTGTCCTGAAGCACCGGACTTGGTGGGCAGAGGGTGCCTGGCCATCTCACGGCGCGGCCCCGCTTGACCTTGACACGGTGACAAGGTCTTCACTGCAGCCAAGGAGGTGGTCCCGATGACCATGCCGAAAGAGGACACGAACACGATGCGCGCTCTCCAGGGGCTGGAGAACAGCAACTCGTCGATGCGACTGCAGGCAGCACTGGCGGTCGGCACGACCCCAGACCCTCGGTTCATCGACAAGCTCATCGAACGATGCGCGATCGAGCCCGACTTTTACGTGCGTGAAATACTTACGTGGGCACTCACCCGCCACTCATCATCAATGACGGTCCCAAAGCTCGTCGACGAACTCGGCTCGGAGCGCGCGCAGGCACGAAGCCAGGCGTTGCACACGCTGTCCAAGATCGGAGATCGGCAAGCGTGGCCGGCGATCACACGGGCGCTTCTGACCGACGCCGACGACGAGGTCGCGCGGAGCGCCTGGCGAGCAGCGGTTGTACTCGTGCCCGAGGGTGAAAAACCCGAGTTGGCCGGAGTGTTGGCGACACAGCTCGGGCGCGGAGAGCGTGAGACGCAGTTGAGCCTCAGCCGGGCGCTGATCGCGCTCGGTAAGGTGATCATGCCGACCCTGCGCGCCGCGATGACGGATCTCGACCCTCGCGTGCGTCAGCACGCGATCGCCACGGAGAGGCTGTCGCGCAACCCGGACGCCGGATTCGAGTTCGCGATCGAGGAGGCGAAGCGCGTCGTAGCCCTCGGCACGACCAGCCAGGAGGGGTGAAGGCAGTGTTGATCGGTGATGTGGCACGACGGTCCGGGGTCAGCGCCCGCATGCTCAGGCATTACGACTCGCTCGGCCTGGTGCGGCCAACGGGTCGTACCGAGGCCGGCTACCGCGAGTACTCCGGCGAGGACATCCGGCGAATCTTCCATGTCGAGAGTTTGCGGTCATTGGGGCTGTCGCTGCATGAAGTCGGGCGCGCGCTGGATGATCCCGGCTTCACGCCCTCGGAGCTCGTCGACGACCTCATCCGCCAGACGCGAGAACGCATTGCGAGTGAGACGGAGCTGCTCACCCGACTCCGTCGGATCGGTGCCGCGGAACCCGCCGACTGGGAGGACGTCCTCCGGACCGTTGCACTCCTCCAGGCCTTGGGGTCGGAGAGCGCTGGGAAGCGCCAGCGCGCGGCCTTGTCCTCAGGCGAAGAGGCTCCGGTGCCAGTGGAAGCTCTGGTCGAGGCAGCGTTGAGCGAGACGGACCCGAACGTCGCCGGAGCCCTTCGATGGGCTCTGGCGCGATCGGGCGACGGCGGATTGGCGCTGCTGGCGGAGGGCCTCAGCTCGCCGGCAGCCGAGGTGCGGAAACGTGCCGTCCAGTCCATCGCCGAGATCCCGAACGGTGAGGCGACCGCACTGCTGCATGACGCCCTCACGGACTCCGACATCGTGGTTCGCAGGTATGCGGCTCTGGCGCTCGCGGCACGTGGAGTAGCCGACGCGGTCCCGACGCTCATCGACATGATCGTCGAGGGGGCGAACGACGCCGACGCAGCCGATGCACTGAGCGCGCTGGCGAGTGATCCCGCGTTGGCGGATCAGATCGCTACCAGGCTCGTTGGCTGCCTCGCCCACGGCACCATTGAATCGTCCGCACGTCGACGGCTGACACAGGCGCTCGCGGATATCCCGGGAATCACGGCGTCACGTGCCCTGGCGGATCTGTCACATGACGAAGACCGTGCCGTTGCGCTTACTGCGACATACATTCTCAAGCTACGCGACGCGCGATAACGGAGCGTGGCCAGGACGTCATCAGGCTCGACGAGCCGTTGGGCGATCGCGTGGTGTTGGACGCAATGAGCAGCCTTCCCGTCCTTTTCCATCGTGCGCACAACCCGTGCCAGGCCGGGAACGGGTGGGGGCGGGCCATCGGACGATGGTTGCTGTACAGCAACGCGTACAGCAACAGCGCCTCACGTGGTCACACCTCACCAGTCTGGATCTGCCGTCCGAGCGGCTTTGCTCGTCGCCCACGAGGGCGTGCCGGCCGCCCGTCGGTTGGGGGCGTCGGTCGCGGAGGTGGACGACTCGGTCGAGTGCGCCTGGACGGACATCCTGTGCGGGACGCCCGCCGAGGGTGACGCGGGGATCGTCTGGGCCGGTCGGCTGACGGCGGACCGGACGCAGGTCATCCAGGTGCAGGGGTTCGACCGCGAGTGGTCTCTGCGGGAGCTCTCTGTACGGCGGGCGGGCGTTCTTGACTTGCCCAGCCTGCTGAAGAGCGCCACGAACGGCCACGTTTGCCGGAGGCGTCCGCGAGCATGTTGGCCTTGAGAGACAAGGTCCCGGGTGGCTGGAACGGTCGGCGAGCGGGTGCGGGGCTTGTACGGGGGAACCGCGATGACCAGCTCCTCGAGGGCCAGACCCAGCCTGATCTCCTACACCTACAACTCGGCTCCCGAGCGAGCACCGCACGCCGAGGGTCTTCCGGAAGAGACCGTTCAGCTCACGTCCCGGGCGTCTGGATGCGGCCGGCGTACCGCGTCGAATGGAGGCGACTCATGCCGCTCATCAATGTGAAGGTCATCGAAGGGGTGTTCACCGAGGCGCAGAAGGCCGAGATCGTGCAGAAGCTGACCGAGGCGATGGTCAGGATCGAGGGCGAGAACATGCGCTCTCTGACCTTGGTCATCCTCGAGGAGGTCAAGAGCGGCGACTGGGGAGTCGGCGGGAAGCCGGTGACGACCGCGGACGTGAAGGCCATGGCCGCGGGCACGCCGCCCGGCTGACGGGATTCTCCGGCGCAGCCTGTCGGCGGCCTGCCGGGAGTCACGACGAAGGTCAGCGGACGGCAGCACCGGTCAGCAGAGAGGTGGCCCTTGCCGGTCAGCCCGTCTCGCGGCCGAGTGCGGCCGCCTCGAACCCGTCCCCGGCGTCGCAACCGCACTCGGCTGAGCAGCGATGTTTCTCAACCGGAGCAGAACGACGGATGGGTCACGAGTGCTTCCAACTACCTAGCGTCGGCCGCGGGGTATCTGGAACTCCGATGTGCTGTGCAGAAGCGAGCAGTTTCGCGCCGTCCTGGCCCGTATCAAGGTCCGCGTTCGGGTCGGCCGTCCGCGTACCCGCCCGGACGCGGTGGCCGTGGACGAGGCCTCTTGCGGCTGGCCGCCCGGTCCGCATTATCGGTCTCAGGATGCAAGAACTCCGTCAACCCTGGGATTCATCTCGAAAGGCTGCGAATTACTTTTACGCGAGATCGACCTTTACATGGCACTCCGGCACGCCTTCTTCTCTTGTGCGAAATCTTAGCAAGGAGGACAGCCAATATGGCCGACCGCTTTTCCGATCTGCACGTACCGATGATCCAGAATTGGCGCTCACTGTCGAGAACTGACGCCTGTGTTTATCGATCCCGGGCGCGGGGATAGTTGTTGTCGGATATCGCCCACCACGGGCGAATCGACAGATCCGGGAGGTTCACATGAACGGATTCCTGCCGTATGCTCAGACCAGCCCGGCTGCTCGAATTGGAGGCGTACGCGGCTGGCAGGCGGACATTCTCCGCGGCGAGTCATAGCTGATTGAGGCGAGGTACTGCGGTACGTATAGGCCGCAGTACCTCGACCTATGGCAGGCGGGGCGTTTTATCGGGGGGCGTTTGTGGCGCGATTCTTTTACCCTGACGCTTGGCGCAGCGATACAGTGGAGGATCTGTTCGGGTTCCCGATTTCGGATCCCTACCGATGGCTCGAAGACGGAAATGATGCGCGCGTACGGGACTGGGCTGCGGCCCAGGATCGTCTCTTCCACGGATATCGCGCCGAATGGCATGAGAAACAATCGTGGGCGTCTTTGCTGGATCAGGTGTCATCCTTCGGTGTGTCTGAGCCTCCGATGGTGCGTGGTTCGGTCATGTTCCTTGCCGAGCAACTCCGTGGGGATGAGCAACGGCGCCTGCTCGTCGTTGACGCCGAGGGGAACAGGCGGGTGCTCGTCGATCCGGCAGAGATCGATCCGTCCGGCCACACCGGGCTGTACGCCTGGTGGCCGTCGCGCGAGGGTGAACGCGTGGCTGTCCAGATGGAGGTCGCCGAGCAGCCCGGCAGCGACATCATCGTGCTGGACGTGCGTATCGGGGAGGCGGTGGACGGGCCGTTGCCACGCGCCCGCAACACCTCGCTCGCCTGGCTGCCGGGAGGGGATGCGTTCTACTACGTCAGCCGTGTTCCTGATGAGGAACTTGCGCCCGACGACATGCGTTTGCATCGGCGGGTGAGGTTGCATCGGATCGGTTCGCCCTGGCAGACAGACGCGGTGGTGTTCGGCGGCGACGATGCCCCAGACCACTATTACGGGCTCACAGTCAGCGCCGACGGCCGTTATCTGGCGATCACTGCGATAGCTGGGCCCGCCTCACACAACGATGTGTACGTGGCCGAGCTCATCGATCAGGAAGCCCCGCATTTCGTCAAGGTCGTGGACGGAAGCACCACACAGGCCCGTGTTCTCCCACGCTTCCTCGCGGACAACAATCTGCTGCTGGTCACCGACTACCAGGCCCCGTGTGGCCGCATCTGTCTGGCGCACCGGCACGATACCGACCCGGCTGCATGGCGCACGCTGGTAGCCGAAGATCGCCAGGCCCCCTTGGACGAGTGTCTGGTCCTGGACGACCCGGCACTTCCGCGGCCCCTCCTGCTGGTGGCACGCGACCGCCACGGCACCTCCACCCTGACCTTGCACGACCTGGCCGGTGGCCGGCCGCTCACCGGTCTGCCCCTTCCCGGCGCGGGCGTCGTGTCATCCCTGCGCACGAACATCCCGCACGGACGTCACGCGTGGTTCAGCTACTGCGACGCGACCACTCCCCCCACCATCTATCGCTACGACGCCACCAGCGGGAGGACGGACCAGGAAACCGGCGCCACACTTGCCGGACATACCGCAGAGATCCGCAGCCGCAGCGTTCGCTATCGCGCCGGCGACGGCACCGAGATCACACTGTTCCTGTTCACCCCGGCGGAAGAACATGAGGGCCCCCGCCCCACCCTCCTTTACGGCTATGGCAGCTTCGGCATGCCGATGCGCCCATGGTTCTTCCCTACGGCGGCCGCATGGGTCAGCGCCGGCGGCACCTACGCGGTCGCCTGTGTACGCGGAGGCGGCGAAGAAGGCCAGTCCTGGCACGACGCCGGCCGTGGACCACACAAACACCGCGCGATCAGCGACTTCAACGACGCCGCGACCTGGCTCATCGACACCGGTCGAACCACGCGCGACCAACTGGCGATCTATGGCCAGTCCGCCGGCGGATTACTGGTCACCGCCGCCGCCACACAGCGACCAGACCTGTACGCCGCGGTTATCGCCGAAGGCCCGCTATGTGACATGGTGCGCTACGAACACTTCGGCCTGGGATGCACATGGACGGATGAATTCGGTACCGCCTCCCGACCCGAACAGCTCCAATGGCTACTCACATACTCCCCCTATCACAACATCACGCCCGGAGCCCCCTATCCCGCATTCCTCCTCGCCGGCGCGGTAACCGATCTGCAGACCGGAGAGGCCCACGTCACCAAAATGTGTGCGGCCCTCCAAAACGCCACCGGAAGTGACCGCCCGATCCTCATGCGCCGAGAACCCGACACCGCCCACGCCGCCTCTCCCGCGAGTAAAGAACGCGCCCTGGCCGCGGATATCCTGGCCTTCGCCGGAAAATACACCGGCCTATCACCGAAAAAAACACCCATGCGTCTTCACGAGACCGCGGCGGAACCACACTGAGAACGGCCTGACCGCAATTAATGGAATGAGGAAACGTACAGAAAATCAGCGATCGACATCTCGCTGAGACAGCACCGGGCAGCGGCAGACCCGCTGGGCGAAACGCCATAGCGGGCCTACGGAGTCGCACTGGGTGTTGCGATCCTTCCTCCTCCCCGATGGGCCTCAACGAACGCGACCGCCTTGGCGAAGAGATGTCGGCCGCCGACGCGGAAGGGGCAGGTCGGCTACCGCGTACTCCGCCAGAGCAGCCGATGGTCACCGTTCATCCCGGGCCGGATCCCTCGCCAGACACTCGGTCCTGCTCTCCGGCGATCACGACCTTGCCGCGAGATCCCTGTACAAGATCTGCCGCGCCCGCGCCAGTAGGGCAGGCACCACCGTCAAGAGGCCGGACAGCTTGACTGATCACGCCTTCCTCCGCGCCAGAAAATGAGGACATCCTTCTTACCGACAGGGAGTTGTCCTCAATATGCGCAAGCTTCTTGCCGCAGCCGCAGCCGTTCTCCTTGGTGCCGCCTCCCCTGCTCTGGCGGCAGCGACTGCGCCGCCCTTGACGCTCCAGCAGCAACTGACCCGGCTGACCACCCAGGACGGGTTGGCGGGGGTCGTGGTTTCCGTACGTGAGCCCAATGGCCGAGTCACCACCTGGACGTCGGGCACCGCCGAGCGCGGCGCCGGCACACCCATGGTCGGCGCCGACGCCCACTTCCGGATCGCCAGTGTGACCAAGCCGGTGATCGCCGCCACCGTGATGCGCCTGGTGGACCAGGGCAAGATCGACCTGGACGCGCTCGTCGAGCAGTACGCGCCCGGTTTGCTCGACGGCCGGCAGATCACCGTCAGGCAACTGCTCCGCCAGACCAGCGGCCTACCCGAATACTGGCACCTGGTCGACCCCGCGAATCCCGGCGGCGACGCCGACTTCCTGCGCCTGGCCTTGGACGCCGAGCCCGTCGGCGCGCCCGGCGAGAAGTGGTTCTACTCCAACACCAACTACCTGGTCGCCGGCATGCTGATCGAAAAGGTCACGGGCAAGGACTTCCGCACGGTCACCCGGCAGGGCGTGCTCCGACCGCTCACACACACCTACTGGCCTCGCAAGGGCGAGATGGGCATCCGGGGCGCGCACGCGCACACCTACGGCATCGATCCCTTCAACCCCAAGGCGCAAGACAAGCTGGTCGACACCACCCAGGAGCCCGGATACCTGTTCGGCGCCTCGGGTGGGCTGATCTCCACCCCCGACGACCTGAACCGCTTCTGGCAGGCGCTCCCCAACTCGACGATCACCAAGATGCTCGACGGAGCGGTCGCCGCCTACGACCCGCCCCGCTCCCGCTATGGGCTTGGCCTCTACTCCTACCCTCTGACCTGCGGGTCGGCCTGGATGCACGACGGCGGCCTGCCCGGCACCCGGGTGCTGAGCGGCCGTGACCGCGCCGGGCGCGCGGTCACCCTCTACGTCACCGGTACTCCGAAGGACGACAAGCACATCTTCCAGGCCTTCGACACCGCGATCTGCTCGTAGTCAGTTCGTCCGGAGATCGTGTGTTCAGCCGGCGTGTGGCCGGTCTCTCCTCGCTCGGCTGTTGGCCGCCGGGTGTGGGGCGGATACCGGCCCGCCGGCGCATACGGCGGAGCGCCTCGCCTCCGCGGCGGCCACGAGGTCAACATCTCTACAGGGCACGATCAATGCGATTCCCAAGCTGGCGGCGGGGTTCGGTTCCCGTCGCCCGCTCTCATCCGACGTGCGACCTGAACCAGTGATGCGTTTGGTTCGATCGCGTCCCCCGCTTATTCCATCGCCGATTCTGTCTGGTTTCAGAGAATTGTCGCCGCTCAGGCAGCGGAGGAAGTCCACGAATTCGCCGACGGTTTTGACCCTCGTGTGCGTTCCCTCGTACGTGGCCAACACTCGGTTCGAGGGGATCGGCAGCCGAAATCGCAGCGTGCGCTCATGCTTGCCGCCCAGTCCCGACAATGAGCGTGTAGTCAACGCCCACGCGAAAGTCGCCGGAAGATCCGCGGATGGTCAGCGTGTGGCGGCCGGGCCGCAGCGACTGGAGCCGCACCCAGAGGCCGCAAGCGTAGGTCAGGCCCGTTTCCTCCTCGCCGGTCAGCGGGTTATCGGCCACGCCGGTCACGACAACGTCGTCCTCTTCCAACCGTTCGGACGTGACCGACTTACCGTCAAGAGTGGCCTTGCCCTCCGCGTCCGCCATGAACTCCATGCACGAACTCTCAGAGCCGATGAGGTTCACCAGCGGGAACACCACCGGCCGCTCTGCGGGCACCTTGCACGTCCGCTGCGTGGTACCGCCGAATGTCCCGGCGAGAAACCACATGTCCTCTGGCTGGTTTCGATCGCAGAACTCCCCCGTCGTGTCCATCACGGGGTTCGTGCTCTCGCCTTCCGAGGCCGCCCAGGTCCACCAGCGTCCCTGAATCGCGTCTGCCGACGGCGCGGCGATTCCGTTCGTGCCGCTCCCAAAGGGCATTCCGCAACCGGCGACAAGGCCGAGAAGCAGGAACGGCATAGCGGATCTAAGAGACATTCGGGAATCATAGGGCCTCTCGATGGTACCGCCGGGCGACTTTTGAAGATCGCCGGACAGCGCCAAGCCGCCCCCGTAGGGACAAGCCAGGGATGACCTCGCTCTGTGTGCCGGTCGTCCGCGAACGGCGCGGAACATCGGCGCGGATATGTGCCGGGCGTCTACGCGGCACAACCCCTACGCGTGATCGACATGGCTCTCCCCTGTCATGGGCCGCATTTCAGGCAAGACGCCTCCGGCAGCGCCCCGCTCCGGGGCCCGGCTCCGGGATGCTCAGGTGATCGGGGGTGTGCGCGGCGCGCATGCTTCCAGGGCTTCGTCAAGGAGTTGCGGCCGCGGTTCGTCATCCTGCCAACCGTCGGCCTTGAGCTTTCGCAGGAGCGGCAGGAGTTGTGGGTCACCCAGCGCCGCCGCTGCCTCGACGTAGAGGTTGCCCACGTCTGGAGCAGCGAGCCGGCGTTTCAGTACGGGCAGAAGCCGGGCGTCGTGTCGCTTGGCGAGTGCCACCGCGGCCTCGCCTGCCGTGTCCGCTCCCTGATCTTCCAGGCGTACGAAGAAGGCGTCTCGGATCTCCTGCGTGTCGTTCTCCTCACAGCCGCCCAGCGCCATGGTGGCCCAGTCCCGCACGTGGTCATCTGGATCGCGCATCAATCCCAGCAGCACCCGGACCGCGTCTTCGGGAAGTGGATCGACGCCGACGGGAATCCCACGTGCCACATGCCAGCGGACATCGGAGTCCGGGTCGGCCGCGAAACGCAGGAGCGGGAAGAGCACACGGTCGTCGTCGCAGATCGTGGCGAGCGCGTGTGCGGCGGACCATCGTACGTCCTCATGGGTTGTGTCCAGGGGGAGAGCGTTCGCCGCTTCGATCAGGGGCGGAACGTGCCAGGAGAAGTCGACCGCCTGAACCGCGAGCAGGTCGAATCCGAGTGCTCGCACCCGCTCATCCGGATCAGCCCACCAGCTTCGCGCCAGAGCTGTGATCTCCTCTGGGGAGGAAAACGATTCAAACAGCCGGTTCATCGCGTCGAAATGCTCGGTGTGAGACTCTTCGTCCCAGGCGATCAACGCGGCGAGCTGACTGTCAGAGAGCGGTTGCCTCGACATTTCTCTGCCTTTCTCGCTAATGCCGGAAAAAGTCATCAAGCGGACAATGCGGGTCGTGATACGAGCACGCCGAGGTGGCATCGGAAAGTCGACCGAATTCCGGGGACGCCCAGACGGCCAACGTCCGTGATCACTGCCTGATGGCGCCGACCAGAAGCGACCTGTCGAGGATGCGCGTTCCCATGATTTCCGCGGTGGACGACGGTGGGCCGGAATCCGGGGCTTGGGTCCTGCGTCCGGGGCCTGGGTCCTGCGGGCGTCGATCTGGGGCTGGTGGGGGGTCGTTTCTTTCACCCCGGCTGAACCGGGCATTCGGGTCGGCGGTGGGGCCGCTATGGGGTGTGCCGCGGATCGGAGGGCCGAGGCCGGTCTTCTCCGAGAACGAGCATGATGTGCTCGTACTCACCGTGCCGGACCGTACCAGTGCGGCGGAAGCCGCATTTCTCCAGCAGCCGCACCGAGCCTGTGTTCCCGGCGAAGGGATCGGCGAAGAGAGGGCGGGCCTTCTCCATATCCAGGAAGAGCGTCAGCGCCCTGGTGCCGATGCCCTGGCCCCAGTATCGGCGGTCGAAGCCGTACCCGATGAAGCGCCTGCCGTCCTCCCACCAGGCCACGACGCTGCCGACTGCCTCGCCGTCCACGGTGACCGTCCGCACCAGGACGGTGGGATCGCCGAGGACCTTCGTGGCCCAGTGAGTCATGAAGGTTTCCCGCGCCCGTGGAGTGAACTTTGACCGCCGGACCGTCTCGGGATCGTGCTCCTGCTCGAAGAACAGCTCCAGATCGGCCTCGTGGACATCCCTCAGCCGCACATCGACACTCATGGCGCCCAGTCTGGCTTCCGGCACCGACATTTTCCCGACGAGCGGTCCCCTCGCGGTCCCGGACCGCGATGGCTTCGGGGCGACCTGGCGGACATGCGCGAACTGAACGAGTCGACGGGCCTGGACGAACTGGCGGCGGTGCGCGACCTGCTCGCGGTGCCGAAGCCCTCACTGGAAGCGGTCGTCGCGGGCCGGTCTCGGCTCCTCGCCGCGATGTCCTCTCCGGAGGCCCAGGTGGAGCGACGGAGAAGAGCGCCGAGGCGGTGGCTGGCCGTGGGGGTCGGGCTGGTCGGAGCGGCCGCCGCCGCTGCGGTGGTGGTGGTGATCAGCACGATCGTGTCGCCGGACAGCCCGGTCCTGCTCGCCCCTGACCCTGCCGTGTCCGCCTCCCCGGTGCCCGGCCAGAAAGCGACCGCCAGGCAGATCCTGCTCGCCGCCGCCACCGCCGTGGCCAAGACCCCCGCCGAAGGCGCCTACTGGCGGACCCGTACGGTCTGGGGGACGACGTTCTCCGAACCCGGCCGTCGCTACCTCATCCGGCGCAGCACCTCCCATGAGCAGTGGTTGGCGCAACGGCCGGGCGCGCAGAGCTGGTGGATCGACCAATACCTCGGCGCGCGGCCCGCGACCCCTCAGGACGAGACGGCCTGGCGTGAGGCGGGCTCGCCCAGCAGTTGGCAGTATCCGGTGAACCTCGCCGACCTCCACGATGTCGCCATCGTCAACTCGGGAGAGAAGGTGGAGAGCCTGCCGGGTGAGCCGGTGGCGACCCGGCTGCGCGGCGGTTGGAAGGGCACGGGCGGACACCTGACGAAGGAGTCGATGACCTGGGCCGAACTGCGCGCGATCCCGAGCGGCACCCAAGAGCTCCGGGCCTATCTCGAAGCGCGCATCACGCGGCTCGCGAAGAAGTACCCCGTGATCGACATGGAGCAGGAGATGGAGCGACGGCTCCAGTCGAGCTGTACGGAGATCCTCGAGGGCCTGCCGGTCTCACCCAAGGTACGCGCCTCCGCGTACCGGATCCTGGCCTCGCTGCCCGGTATGAGAGCGGAAGGGGAGGTCACCGACCTGCTCGGCCGTACCGGTCAGGCGCTCAGCTACCACGTGGACTCGCCTCTCGGCCCCCAGGATGGCATCGACGTGCGACTGGTGATCGACCCGAAGAGCGGGCTTCCCCTGGCCATCGGGTCGAAGAGCGTCGGTCGGCTCAAGGACGGCCGATCCGTGGACATCGAGAATGTCACGGCCTACGAGGAGGTCGGCTGGACCGACGAGGAGCCGGAGATACCCGCTCAGCACGACTGACCGGCCGGGGGCGTCTCCGAAAGCGGAACAGCGGGAACGGTCGGAACGGCACGCACTGCGAGAACAGCCGGACCGGCGGGAATTGCAGGCACTGCAGGCACTGCGGAGCCGCCGGACCGGCCGGAACCGCGGGAACCGCGGGAACGGCGGGAACGGCGCTGGCGACGCCTTCGGGCTGTCCACAGGTTGTGGACTGTCCACAGTCGCCCCGCCCCGCCCCGTCGTCCCCGCTATGACACGCCATGATCTCGCCATGGCTTCCCGCAGCCGTCCGCGGCTTTACGTGGCAGACGCGGTGGGACCGGTACGGCAGGCGTTCACCGGAAAAGCGGGGGAGTTCGCACGGAAACGTCGTGCGGGCGGCGAAATTCCGTGAGCTAATGAATGGATGGCGAAGAGTCCGATGAAACGCCACACAAGAGGCCGAGTTGGATGCTTAAGATGATTTTTCGGCAAATGGCGATACTGTTCGGAGCCGACGACGACCCGCACATGGGGGACGACTCGCACGCGCGTGACCTGGACGAATACCTCGACGAGGAGGACGACCTGGATGACGATGAATTCTGACATTCCCGACCCATCCCACCATTACGGGAATTGGCATAATTAATCGGCATTCCGTCGCGACAGAAACGTGCGCGCATCGCCTGGGTCACAACGGCTCTGAGTCAGAAACCACATCAAGAGGGTTTTTCTGCATGAAGTTCACATTGGACGACGTACGGTCACAGACATACAAGGCACGGGACGCCTGGTGGACGGTGTTCCTGGTGGATCCCCTGGCCGGCCGCCTCGTGCTCGGAACCGCGAACCGTACCTCCATCACCCCCAACCAGATCACCTGGGGCGCCTTCCTCCTCGGCCTGGGCTCGGCCGGCTGCTTCCTGACGGCGGACCGGACCTGGCTGATCGTCGGAGCCGCCCTCTATCACCTGAGCTTCGTGCTCGACTGCATGGACGGCAAGATCGCCCGCCTCAAGGGGACGGGGACCGTCCTGGGCGGCTGGCTCGACTACGTCTTCGACCGGATCCGGGTGCTCACCTGCGCTCTCGCCCTGATGTGGGGTCAGTTCCAGGCGACCGGGCAGGAGCTCTACCTGATCCTCGGCATCGGGGTCGTCTTCCTCGACATGCTGCGCTATGTCGACGCCCTCCAGATCGCGAAGGTCCGACGCCAGATGCGCCGCACGCTGAAGAAGGCGTACGACGAGTCCACCATCGCGGACCCGTCCGCCCTGCCGGACCGGCTGCGCGAGGACCCCGATCTCGATCCCGAACTCGACCCTGACCTCGACTCCGACGAGATCAGGATCCGCACGATGGGCGTCGTCGACCTGCAGGAGGAGTTCCGTTCGCGCTTCGCCTGGTACATCGGCGTACGCGAGTGGCTGCGTGACCATCGGGTCCGCACCCACCTGATCAGCGGCATCGAGTTCCAGATGGCGGTGTTCATCATCGGCCCGGTGCTCGGGTACATCGTCCCGGTCACGGTCGGCGCGGCCGCGCTGCTGCTCGTCTTCGAAGTCGCGATCATGTACAAACTCTGGCTCTCGTCCCGGGACCTCGCTCGCGCGCTCGCCGAGATCCGCCGGACGTCAGCGCAGGTGCAGGCCACGGCCGGCAACTGAGCGCATCCCGCCCCCTCCCCGGCCACAGCCGGCCGCCCCGATCCCCCGGCGGCCCCGGCGCGGCCTGCGAAGCTACGCGGATCTGCGTACGGCGAAGCCTCCGGCGAGCGGATGTCCAGCCGGGGCCACGCGACCACACTCGGCGCATGCTGACCGTGCTCATACGTGCCTTCCGCGTGCCCGACATCCGGAAGAAGATCCTCTTCACCCTGGCGCTGATCGTGCTGTTCCGGTTCGGGCAGATCCTTCCCGCTCCCGGCGTGAACCTCGTCGCGGTACAGGAGTGCCTGCGCGGCAGTCGCAACGGGCTCGTCGACATGCTGCAACTGTTCAGCGGCGGAGCGATGCTGAAGTTGTCGGTGTTCGCCCTCGGGGTCGTGCCGTACATCACCGCCGGCATCGTGATCCAGCTCCTCACCGTGGTGATCCCGCGGCTGGAGGCGCTCAGGAAGGAGGGGCGGCAGGGACAGGCGAAGATCACCCAGTACACCCGCTACCTGACGGTGGCGCTGGCCCTCCTCCAGGCCGGCACGGTGGTGTCCCTGGCCCGCGCGGGCCAGATCTTCCCGACCTGCGACCGGCGGCTGCTGCACGACCAGAGCCCGCTGACGGTCGTCGTGATCGTGACCACCATGGTGGCGGGCACATCAGTGATCATGTGGCTGGGCGAGCTGATCACCGATCGCGGGATCGGGAACGGCATGTCCATCCTGATCTTCACTCAGGTCGTGGCCGCGTTTCCCTCGTACATGTCGAACATCTTCCTGCTCAGCCCGGTCGCGCTGGCGGCGATGCTGCTCGCGGGCGTCTTCCTGGTGGCGGCGGTGGTGTTCATGGAACAGGCGCAGCGGCGCGTCCCGGTCCAGTACGCCAAGCGGATGGTCGGCCGCAGGATGTACGGCGGTACCTCGACCTACCTTCCGCTGAAGGTCAACCAGGCCGGCATCGTCCCCGTCATCTTCACCTCGTCCCTGCTCTTCCTCCCGCAGTTGGCCGCGCAGTTCACGGGCGGCACTGGCCCCGTGGCGGAGTGGATCGCGCGTCACCTCGTCTCGGGTGACGACCCGGTCTACATGACGGCGTACCTCCTGCTCGTCGTGGCGTTCACCTACTTCTACGTGTCGATCACCTTCAACCCGGTGGAGGTGGCCGACACCATGAAGCGGTTCGGCGGGTTCGTCCCCGGCGTACGGCCCGGCCGGCCCACCGCGGAGTATCTGCGGTACACGCTCTCGCGGCTGACCGCGCCGGGAGCGCTCTACCTCGGCACGCTCTCCCTGATCCCGATCGTCGCGTTCGTGATGCTGCGCGATCCGGCGACCCAGCAGAGCTTCCCGTTCGGCGGTACGACCGTGCTCATCATGGTCGGAGTGGGGCTCGACACGGTGAAGCAGATCGAGGCGCAGGTGGAGCAGCGCACCTACGCGGGTTTCCTCAAGGAATCGTCAGCCCGGACCTGACCGCGAAGACGACCAGTTGGGCGCGGTCTCGGGCGTGGAGTTTGACCATGGCACGGCTGACGTGGGTGCGCACCGTGTCGGGGCTGATGACCAGTTCCTTGGCGATCTCGTCGTTCGACCGGCCGGTGGCGACCCACGCGACCATCTCACGCTCTCTGGGAGTGAGCGTGTCGAGGCCCATGACCGGTGCCACGTCGTGGCGGCCGAACAGGCCGATGACCTTCCTGGTGATGGACGGGGAGAGCAGCGCCTCGCCCGAGGCCACCACCCTGATCGCGTGGGCGAGCTCCTCCGGAGCGCTGTCCTTGAGGACGAACCCGCTCGCTCCGGCCTGGAGCGCGGCGAACACGTACTGATCGACCGCGAAGGTGGTGACGATGACGACCCGGGTGGTGTTGAGCGCGGGGTCGGCGGCGATGGCCCGAAGCGTGTCGATGCCGTCCATGCCGGTCATCCGGATGTCGAGCAGGAGCACGTCGGGGCGGGTGTCGCGCAGCAGCCGAAGCGCCTCGGCTCCCTCCGCCGCCTCTCCCGCGAACTCCAGGTCGGGCTCACGCTCGATGAGCGCCCTCAGCCCCATGCGTACGACCGCCTGATCGTCGGCCAACGCCACCCGGATCCGGTCCGTCGGCGGGATCACGCGACGCCCCTCCTCATACGGCGTCCAGGTTCAGGGGGAAGCGGGCCACGACGTGGAAACCGCCGCCTTCACGGGGGCCGGCGCTGAACGCGCCTCCGGCGTCCGTCACGCGTGCCCGCATCCCGGCCAGCCCACGGCCTTCGGCCACTCCGCCGCCGGCCATTCGGGCCTCGCTGGTCCGGGCGTCGGCCGATGCGCCCTCGGCGAGGGTGTCAGGACCGCCTCCCCCGTCGACGATCTCGACGACGAACGCGGCCGGGCCGGTGGCGGCGCGGACCAGGGCGGTGGTCGGACCGGCATGGCGCATGACGTTGGTCAGCGACTCGCGTACGACGCGATAGACCGTGTCCTGGAGGTGAACGGGCACGTTCGGCTCGGCCGGTTCCAGATCCACGCGTAGCCCCGCCGCGCGCACCCCGCCGACCAACCGGGACAGGTCATGATCCTCCGTGACGGGATCGATGAGATCGAGCGCGGACCGGAGCTGGTCGAGTGCCCGCGTACTGGTCGCGCGGATCGCCTCAAGCGACTCGCGGACCTTGTCCGGCCGCTCGTCCAGCATGAGCAGGGCGACTCCGGCCTGCATGGCGATGGTGGCGAGGCCGTGCCCGGCCGCATCGTGCACCTCTCCGGCGATGCGCGCCCGCTCCTCGGCGATCGATTCCCGCGCACTCGCCTCCTGAGCGCCCGAAGGCGCGGTGGGGCGCCGTTCCGGCTTGACCAGAAGCACGGGCTGGGCCGGCGTCGCGGGCAACGACCAGCCCACCGCGACAGCCGCGTCCGGATCGGAGACGGTGTCGAGGTCGGTGCCGAGCGTCGCATCCGGGGAGAAGTCCGCGGTCAGTTGCCGATCCTGCGCGCTCAGGCGTTGGTCGCCCGTACTCAGGCGTTGATCGGCCGTACCACGAGCCTGGCCTGGACCGCCGAACGGCCATGGGATGGCCAGCCAGCCCACCCACGCCAGCATGAGGACGACCGGCAGGTCACGCAGCCGTCCCAGTTGGGACAGCGCCGACGCGGCCGCCGCCAGAGAACTGCGCGGGCGGCCGTCCGGATGCGTGCGCTCGGTCACCATCCCCCATCAGAACAGGCACAGATGATCTGATCCTAGCCAGGATCAGGCACACGAGTTCCAGAGGATCCGCCCCTCGTCGGTACGTTCGTACGCGTGACTGACAACTTCGCGGGCGACAGCCGTACCAACTGGGAGCGGATGCTGGCCGGTGACCTCTACATCGCCGACGATCCGGAGATGGCCGCCGCGTCGAAGCGCGCCCTTCTCCTCGCCCACCGGTACGGCGAGCTCTATCCGACCGACCAGGAGGCCGCCCGGCCCCTCCTCGACGAGCTGATCGGCTCGATCGCGCCGGACGCCCACATCCGGCCGCCGCTGTACGTGGACTACGGGACGTACATCACCATCGGCTCCGGCACGTTCGCCAACTACGGACTGACCGCGCTCGACGTCGCTCCCATCACGATCGGCGCGGACGTCCAGATCGGCCCGAACGTGCAGCTTCTCACGCCCACGCATCCCGTCGATCCGGACGCGCGCCGCGCGAAGCTGGAGGCGGCCGAGCCGATCGTGATCGGCGACAACGTGTGGATCGGTGGCGGCGCGATCGTGCTGGCCGGTGTCACCATCGGCGAGAACAGCGTGATCGGCGCGGGCGCCGTCGTCACCAGGGACATCCCGGCCGGGGTCGTCGCCGTCGGCAACCCCGCCCGGGTCATCCGCCACATCTAGTGCACCGCTCCTTCCGGGCGAACCTTGCCGGTCACGGGCACTGGGTTGTTTCGTGGATCTTCTTGGCCCACTGCGCTCGCCCGGACGGCGGAGGTCCCGGAGGCAATCCCTGGTGCGACCGCCCTCGGGCGGGTTCGGTGTGCCGGCTTTCCGTCACGTTCCCCGGGTTCCCTACGCCGGATCGGCGTCCGGCTTCCTGGCGACGCCTCCCACGAAGGTGTAGTAAGTGATCCCCTGCTCGGCGTGGTCGTCGGGACCGGGCCGCCACTCGGCGAGCGGTACCAGGCCGGGGTCGAGCATCTCGAAGTCCCCGAAGTAGGCGCGGATCTCGTCGTGTGTGCGCCAGCGGCCGGTGCCGAGGTTCTCGTTGAACAGCTTCTCGGCCGCGGCGGCCTGCTCGGCGACCTCGGGCCGGGCCGCCCCGGGGTTGTGGAAGTGCGAGATCGCGACGAAGCTGCCCGGAGGCAGGGCGTCCCTGAGCAGGGCGGCGATGCCCTCGGGGTCCTCGTCGTCGTTCAGGTGGTGCAGGATCCCGAACAGAAGCAGGGCGACGGGCCGGGAAGGATCGATGAGCCGCCGCAGGTCCGGGTGGTCCACGATCTCTTGGGGGCGCCTGATGTCGGCCTGGATGACCGTCGTGGTGTCGTTCTTGGCCAGCAGCGCGCGGCCGTGCACCAGGACGATCGGGTCGTTGTCCACATAGACCACCCGCGCCCCTCGGTCCACCGCGTGCGCGATCTCGTGGACGTTTCCCTGGGTGGGGAGGCCGGAGCCGATGTCGACGAACTGCCGGATCCCGGCCTCGGCGGCCAGGTGGTGCACGACCCGGCGCAGGAACTCGCGGTTGGCCCGCGCCGCCTCAGGGGCGTCCGGTGCGATCTGGAGGGCCAACTCGGCCACCTTGCGGTCGGACGCGAAGTTGTCCTTGCCGCCCAGCATGAAGTCATAGACCCGCGCGACACTCGGCTTGCCGATCTCGATGCCGGCCGGCGCCCGCTCCTGCCCGCCTTCGGCCGAGTCCCAATCTTCGGACACAGTCATTCCTCCCGCTCGATCGCGCGCTGACCGATCAACGGTGATCCTATTAGCCTGTCATGTCGAGATGTCATGTTTTCTGGCGTCTTTTATAGATAACTCCCAGAAAACCGCGTCACCTGTACGGCATTAAGCAGGAAATAGAACTCTTATCCCCAGATGTCCAATAATGGCGATGAATGGCGTGTCTATCGCGAGGCGCGACGCGTGGGCGAATCAGCACGGCCGGTCACCCAGGGCACCCTTGGCGCACGGTTTCACATCCACCCGGGGCCGGTCGGGTGCGGCCCCGGCGTGCGATCACTGGCACTTGCCCTTCAGCCAGGCCCGGTAGTCCTTGGTGTAGTTCGTCATCACGCTACGCGGGGCCTGCTTGAGTACGGCCTGCCACTGGGCCATGTTGCCGCTCCAGGCGGGGACCGGCTCGTTCCAGGCCACGCTGTCGGTCCACCTGGCGGCGGATCCCTTGATGAGCCCGGGGTGGCGCTTCGCCAGCTCCCCCTGGATCCAGGAGTCCTGCGAGTAGACCAGGATCCGCTGCGAGCCCTGCCGCTCCTTGATCGGGTCCGAGATCTCCTTCCACGCCTTCGCCGCGTACGCGGGATCGCTGAGGATGCTCCTCGTCTCCGGCTTGATCTCCAGCAGGGCGATCAGGCCCTGGGATCTCACGTGGTCCAGCCACTCCCGGAGCGAGTAGACCCGCTCGCCCTTGTACGGACCACGCGTGATGCGACGGCCCTTCAGGTTTCCCGTGCCCGCCGCCCACCAGATGTCGGTGATGTTCTGCTTGCCGCCGGTCAGGCCGTTGGTGGAGGTGTTGTGCCACATCACCGCCTTGGTCCCCTGCCGGGTGAGCTGGACGTCGGCCTCGACACCGTCGGCCCCCCATGCCTTCTGGGCATCGACGGCGCGATAGTTGTTGGGCTGGCGCACCTGGTCCTTCGCCCAGCCGTTCGCGCCCTCGGGGTAGCCGCCGTGTCCGAAGACCTGCGGGCAGGACGGCAGGGCGGCCGCCGCGGTACGCGCGCCGGAGGCGGCCGCGGGCGACACGTTCACCAACGCGCCCGCGGTGAGGGCGGCCGCCGCCACCGACAGGCCCATCGTCATCGTCGTCTTCACGTGTTCCGCCAATCGGAGGTCGTCCGCCGAATCCGCACGGCAGGCTATTGACGGACTCGCGAATGATCAAGGCGAAGGGACCGGACTCGGGGCGGATCGGCCCGCCTGGCGCGTCCGGTGCGCCACCGGCCGGGCCAGGCCGTAAAGGACCGAGATGGCGCCCAGCGCCGCCGCGACCAGCAGGATCACCTCGTAGCCGGCCACGGCGAACAGGCCCGCGCCGCGTTGCCCGAGCGCCGATGCCACCGCCACGGATCCAGTGACGTTTTCTCACCGACTTTCAGCTGATCTTTCTGTGCTCGAAATGGACGAGGACGAGGGCGGCCCGAGCAAGGTCCCCGATCCGGCTGGGGCCGAGCGTGGTGTGCTGCAAGGCGGTCCAGCGTTGGGTCAGCAGCGCGAAGCCGCGTTCGCCGAGACAGCGCAGCGCGCGGATCAGGTGGTTGTAGGTGCGGTTGTCGATGCTGAGGACGTTGCCGTCGGCGGGTTGCTTGAACGGGGTGTAGACGCCGTGACCTGCTCCTTGGTAGCCGGGATCGGCGAGGATCGGCATGGTTCGGGCGTAGGGGTAGGCCGCGGGTAGGACGTGTGTGCGGGCGGCGTCGATGTCCGGGACGCCGCCGGGTTCCACATCGGAGGTCCACAGCGGGAACC
>BBYL01000034.1 GCA_001570385.1 Microtetraspora glauca
CTATGAAGCCCGACCTCATCGTCAGCGCGGGCGACGACCTCATCGACCCCTTGGCGCTGGTCACTCCCAACCATCTCGACCAGCAGTTCCTCGTGGTCGGCGCCGAACTGGCCGAGCCCACGGCGAACGTCACCGCCGCCGACTGGACCGGTGCGTCGTTCCGCGGAGAGGGGCTCGGCATGTCCTCGACGTACGATCCCGCCACCTTCACCCCGGAGCGTGCGGGGCGCGCCGTACGGGCCGGTGCCGCGGCCGTGCTCAACGGCTTGACCGGTATCGTGATCTGGCTCGACTAGGGAGTGTCCGACAACGCTGCCGGTCGCGAGGCGGCGGAGGAGGTCGGAGCGGAGCCTCCGGCCGAAAGCGCGATGAAGCGCGGCGAGAGGAAACGACAAGGGCCGCGATCCCTGAGAATCGCGGCCCTCGGGCTCCAGGAGCCAGGCTTCGCACCCATCGGCTCCGGGCGGTCCGGCTTCGGCCCGCCGGTTCGGCCTGCCGCTCCCGGTCGTTCAGCTTGAGAACAGCATGCCCACCCAGCTGCGGTCGCGGCGGTGGCCGTAGTGGCCGCCGTGACCGCCGTGCGGAGCGCCCCACCCCGGGGCTCCGTGCGCGGGCGGCGGTGGCGGCGCGTAGCTCTGCTGCGCCCACTGGGTCTCCAGGCGGGTCAGCGTCTCAAGCTCGCCGTAGTCGAGGAAGATGCCGCGGCAGTTGTCACACTGCTCGATGTGGATCCCGTTGCGGTCGAACGTCCGCATGTTGCCGCGGCACTTGGGGCACTGCATCAGGAATCGTCTCCTTGATCGCGTTGCTGCTCCGTACTGCTTTGTATTGCATCGTGCTGCTTTGTGTTGCTTTGTGTTGCTTTGGGCCACCAGGCGACCGCTTCGCCTCATGCGGGCGCGGCCGCGAGGATCCTCCGGCAGGAGGAGACCAGCGCCCGCGCCGCGTCGTCGAGTGGTCGCCCGGCGCGGCTCGCCGTCGCGACCGCTGTCGCGGCCAGTTGGACGGTCAACGCCCGGGCCGGCAGGTCGAGTTCCCTCCACGGATCGTCGGCACCGACCGCGCGCCCGCCTGCGGCGATGTAGGCCCCGAGGAACCGGTCCCATGCCGAGGTGGCGAGCAGTCCGGCCGCGAACCAGGCGGCGGGCCGGGCCAGATCCCACGCGGGATCGCCGACGCCGAGATCGTCCGGGTCGATCAGCGTCCACGTCCCGCCGATCCTGACGAGCTGGCCGAGGTGCCAGTCTCCGTGCACCAGCGCGCTCCGTCCGGCCGGGTCCCGGCCTTCCGGCGGCATCGGACGGCCCGGACGCGCCGCGTGTCCCAGCCCTTCCAGCTCTCCAGGTCCTCCCGTGGCGCCGTGGCTCCAGGGGAGCGTTCCGTACGCGCCGCGGATCTCGGGCGGGGCGTCGTCCAGCCCGTCGAGTGCGGCGACCGCGCGCACGAGGCGTGCGTGACCGCCGTCCGGGGGGAGCCCCGCGGGCAGGGGGTGGTCGTGCAGCCGGGCCAGCAGCCGCGCCCCCTCCTCCCACGGGGCGTGGTCGTCGCCGGCCTCCAGATCCGCGGGGGTCAGCGGCTCGCCCGCCGGCCAGATCGTGACGAGCCGGGTGCCCAGCCGCTCCAGGCGGAGAGGGGCGAGCATCAGGCCGGGCAGCCGCCCGGCGGCATCCAGCCGGATGCGTAGGTCCGCCTCGGAGGTCCTCTCGGGATGCGCCTTCAGCACCACATCGCCCACCCGGACCACCACGACTCCGGTGGCGTCGCCCCGCGCGGCGGCGCCGGACCCCTGCTTGAGCACTGTCACCGGGCCCTCGTGAGGTGCGAGCCGGACGAGATCGCTGATCAGTTCGGCGGTGGTCCGTCCGAGTCCTGCCGCAGGCCGTTCGAGCCCTCCGGGGGACCGCCCGCCGGCAGCCCCCGCCGTCTGTGCCTCGCCCGGGTCCGGGGGGCCGGCCGGGTCTCCGTCCGGGGGTGCCGCGTCCGCCGCTCCGGCGGTGGGGGACACTCCGTCGCGCGAGGCGATCGGAGCCGGTGCCGACAGTTCGATCACGCGTTCAGCCTATGGTGCCTGTATGAAGATTGGCTTCGCCGTACCGGTCTCGGGCTCGTGGGCGACACCGGGGAACATGAAGCGCATCGCGCGCCGTGCCGAGGAACTGGGCTACCACGAGGTGTGGACCTTCCAGCGGTTGCTCTATCCGGTCGGCCACCCGATGGGGCCGGTGTACCGGAGCGTCCAGGATCCGATCGTCAGCCTGTCCTACCTGGCGGGCTTCACCGCCCGCATCCGGCTCGGCGTCGCGGTGCTGAACCTGCCGTTCGTCTCTCCCGCTCTGATGGCCAAGCAGCTCGCCACCCTCCAGGACGTGTCGGGAGGGCGGCTCGACGTCGGGCTCGGCCTCGGCTGGCTTCCGGAGGAGTTCCTGGCGTCCGGCGTGCCGATGGAACGCCGTGGCAGGCGAGGGGAGGAGTACGTCGAGATCCTCCGCCGCCTCTGGACGGAGGACGTGGTGGAGCACAAGGGCGAGTTCTACGAACTGCCGCCCATTCATCAGGATCCGAAGCCCGTCCCGGCGCCGCCGATCCTGATGGGGGGCACGGCCGCCGTGGCGCTCCGGAGGGCGGGGAGGATCGCCGACGGGTGGATCAGTTCCAGCCGCGCCGATCTGGGCGCGATCGACGAGCAGATCGCCGTCGTCAAGGACG
The DNA here is from genome assembly GCA_001570385.1 of Microtetraspora glauca. Classification (GTDB taxonomy): domain Bacteria; phylum Actinomycetota; class Actinomycetes; order Streptosporangiales; family Streptosporangiaceae; genus Microtetraspora; species Microtetraspora glauca. Next base: position 2,707 of record BBYL01000034.1, read on the forward strand.
CGGCACGCGAGGCGGGGCGTGATCCCGGCAGGCTGCGCTTCGTCTGCCGGGGAGTCACCCGGGTACGCGCGACCGACGAGGGGCCGCTCGCCGGTTCCTACGAGAAGATCCGCGCCGATGTGGCGGCCCTCGGGGCGAAGGGCGTGACGGAGGTCTTCCACGATCTCAACTTCGACCCGGAGATCGGCAACCCGGACGCGGATCCCGCCGAGTCGATGCGCCGGGCCGAGGAGGCGCTCGAAGCGCTCGCCCCCACTCCGTCCTGACCTGCGCCCCGGCGGGCGCGTCGCCTCGCCCGCCGGGCTATGCCGTCATGCCGTGGACCCGGGCGATGAGCTCGTAGGAACGCAGCCGTGCCTCGGCGCCGTGCACCATCGTGGTGATCATGAGTTCGTCGGCGCCGGTGCGCTTGCGCAGCTCGTCCAGACCCGCGCGGACGCCCTCGGCGTCTCCGTGCACCACGTTGGACAGCCGCTCGCGGACGAAGTCCGTCTCCATCGGGGTGAACGGGTACGCCTCGGCGGTCTCCGGTGAGGGGAACAGGCCCGGCTTGCCGCGGCGCATGCGCAGCCACGACAGCGCGCCCGGCATGGCCTGGCGGAGCGCCTCCGCCTCCGTGTCCGCCGCGACGGCCGCCACACCGATCAGCGCGTACGGCTCCGCGAGCACCTCGGACGGCCGGAACGAGGACCGGTAGAGGTCGAGCGCGGGCTCGGTGTTCTCCGCGCTGAAGTGGTGGGCGAAGGCGAACGGCAGCCCGAGCAGCCCGGCCAGCCTGGCGCTGAATCCGCTGGATCCGAGCAGCCAGATGGGCGGCCGGTCGTCGGTCCTGGGGATCGCCTGGATCCGCGCGTACGGATGGTCCTCGGGGAACGCGCCGTCGAGGAAGGCGGTCAGCTCGGCCACCTGCTGGGGGAACTCGTTCGGATCGATGTCGGCGGAGCGGCGCAGGGCGTTCGCGGTCGCCATGTCGGTGCCCGGCGCGCGGCCGAGGCCGAGGTCGATCCGGCCGGGATGCAGCGCGTGCAGCGTGCCGAACTGTTCGGCGACGACCAGCGGAGCGTGGTTGGGCAGCATGACGCCGCCGGAGCCGACCCTGATCGTGCGCGTCGCCGCCGCCAGATGGGCGATGATCACGGCGGGGGAGGAGCTGGCCACGCCGGGCATGCCGTGGTGTTCGGCGACCCAGATGCGGTGGTAGCCCCACTCCTCGGCGCGTCGGGCCAGCTCGGTGCTCGCCCGGAGCGAGTCGGCGGGAGTGCTTCCCTCGCCGACGGTCGCGAGTTCGAGGATCGACAAGGGGGCGTCGGCCGTCCCGCGCGGGACGCCGCGAATGATGTCCGTGGTCACGCCCCGAACAACCGGAGCGGTTTTCCGTTTATTTCGGATATCTCGGTCTTTTTGCTGTCACGGTGTGTCCGCGATCCGCCGACGCGGCCGCCGGCGCCGTGATCACACGAAGCCCTCGGAGGGACCCCGCGTGATCACGGCCGGCTCGGACCGGTTCAGAGGACCTTGGACAGGAACGCCTGCGTACGGGCGTGCTGGGGATTGGCCAGCACCTCGCGCGGGACGCCCTGCTCGACCACCACGCCGCCGTCCATGAAGACCAGCGAGTCGCCGACCTCTCTGGCGAAGCCCATCTCGTGGGTGACGACCACCATGGTCATGCCCTCTCGGGCCAGGTCGCGCATGACGTCCAGGACCTCGCCGACGAGCTCCGGGTCCAGGGCGGAGGTGGGCTCGTCGAACAGCATGAGCTTGGGCTGCATCGCGAGCGCCCGCGCGATGGCGACGCGCTGCTGCTGCCCGCCGGACAGCTGTGAGGGATAGTTGCCCATCCGGTCGGACAGGCCCACCCGCTCCATCAGCTGCTCGGCCCTGGCCTTGGCCGCGTCCCGGCTCTCGCCCTTGACCAGGATCGGCGCCTCCATGACGTTCTGCAGCGCGGTCATGTGAGGGAAGAGGTTGAACCGCTGGAACACCATGCCGATGTCCCTGCGCTGCGCGGCGACCTCCTTCTCGCGGAGCTCGTACAGCTTGTCGCCGCGCTGGCGGTAGCCGACGAGGTGCCCGTCGACCCACAGCCGGCCCGCGTCGATCTTCTCCAGGTGGTTGATGCAGCGCAGGAAGGTGGACTTCCCGGATCCGGAAGGACCGACGACGCACATCACCTCGCCCTGCCGTACCTGCAGGTCGATGCCCTTGAGGACCTCCACGTGGCCGAAGTTCTTGCAGACCTGCTCGGCCTTCACCATCAGGTCGCCCATCGGCATGTCCGTCTGTTCGCTCACCGGGAGTACCCCTTGCCGTAGTAGCGCTCGAGGTAGTGCTGCCCGATCATCATGATCGACGAAAGGAACAGGTACCAGAGGCAGGCCATGACCAGCATGGGGATGATCTGGTAGGTGTGCGAGTAGATGTTCTGCACGGTGAACGTCAGTTCCAGGTACGGGATGGCCGCGACCAGGGCGGTGTTCTTCAGCATCGAGATCGCCTCGTTGCCGGTGGGCGGTGCGATCACTCGCATGGCCTGGGGCAGGATGATCCGGCGCAGCGTCTGCGGCCTGGTCAGGCCGAGCGCGCTGGCCGCCTCCTGCTGGCCCTCGTCCACCGACTGTATGCCACCGCGCACGATCTCGGCCATGTAGGCCGCCTCGTTGAAGATCAGACCGAGTGCCGCCGCCGCGGCCGCGCTGTACAGCGCGTTGGTCTGCGCGGTGACGAACTCCGGGCCGAACGGGATGCCGAGGCCGAGGGTGGGGAAGAGGGCTCCGATGTTGCCCCAGATCAGCAACTGGGTGAACAGCGGCGTGCCGCGGAAGACCCAGATGTACAGCCAGGCCGCGCCGCGCAGCAGCGGGTTGGCGGACAGCCGCATCAGCGCGAGCATGATGCCGAGGACGACACCGCCGACCATGGCGGCGACGGTCAGCCAGATCGTGTTGCGCACACCACCGAGGACCGCGGGCGAGAACAGGTACTTGAGCTGCTCGGCCCAGTTGTACGCCTCGTTGGTGACCAGATTGTTGATCAGCATCGCGGCCAGCACCGCGACCGCCACCCCGGCCACCCAGCGGCCGGGGTGACGCACCGGTACGGCTTTGACCGCCGCGGGACGCGGCTCTGTTTCGCCGACCGACATGGATCAGCCGCCGGCGCCGTTGATCACCGGGGTGGTGATGGCGCCGTCCTGGACGCCCCACTTCTCAAGGATCTTCGTGTAGGTACCGTCCGCGATGAGCTCCTTGAGCGCGCCGAGGACCGCGTCCTTCATCGTGCCCGAGTTCTTCCCGATGGCGAAGCCGTAGGGGGCCGCGTCGTAGACCTGCCCGATGACCTCGAGCTTGTCACCGGTCTCCTTGACGGCGTAGCCGACGATGGGGGAGTCGGCGAGCATGCCGTCGATCTTGCCGGAGACCAGGTCCGCGTTGACCTCGGTCTGCCCCTTGCGCACGACCTGCTCGATCGCGGGCTTGCCGTCCTTGACGCACTTCTCGCTACGGGCCTTGATGTCGTCGACCTCGACCGTGCCCTGCTGGACGCCGATCTTCTTGCCGCAGGCGTCGTCGGGGTTGACGCCCTTGGGGTTGCCCTTCAGCGCGGCCCACGAGACACCGGCCGAGTAGTACGTCACGAAGTCGACGACCTTCTCGCGCTCGGGGTTGTCGGTGAACGACGAGACGCCGAGCTCGTACTTGCCGGACTGGATGCCCGGAATGATCGTGTCGAAGCCGGCGTTCTGGAAGTCGGCCTTGAGACCGAGCTTGGCGGCGAGCGCCTCGCCCAGCTCGACCTCCCAGCCGACGATCTTCTGGGTGGCCGGGTCGACGGACTCGTTGGGCGGGTAGGAGGCGTCGCTGCCGATGAGGATCTTTCCGTCCGCCGCGATGTTCTCCGGTACGAGCTTGGCGAGCGTGCTCTGGGCGCTGGGTGCCGGAGCGGCGGTGTCAGTCCCGGCGGTGTCGTCGCCGCCGCACGCCGAGAGGGTGAGCCCCGCGGCGATGGCCAGCGCGCCGACCGCCGCGATACGGCGCCGCGTGATTGATCGTGGAAGCACGAGGCACTCCTTGGTTCCTTCGGCCGGCTCGCGCCCGGCCGTGCGTGGGGATTCGGCCTGGTGGTGCCGGTAACCGGTGCCCGGAGCGATGGTGACGCCTCGGTCTCTGGAAACGGACACCAGGGTGAACTCTCCTCGAATGGTTTTTCGGGATGGGACACGTTATCCCAGATGTAGGAAACGTCCGCAACCCTTCCGGTGGGTCAGTCGTGTTAACGACGATCTTCCGGACCCCGTGGCGTCCGGCCGCCGGCCCCCGCCCCCTTGCCCGCACGCGTCTCGCGGGCCCGGCACGCTCCCTGACATGCTGGAGGCATGAGTGAGGGTAAAGCGATCGAATGCTGGCTGTCGGACATGGACGGTGTGCTGGTTCACGAGGGGCATCCGGTGCCGGGTGCCGACGAGTTCATCACCAAACTGCGCGAGACGGGACGACGCTTTCTCGTGCTCACCAACAACTCCATCTACACCCCCCGTGATCTGTCCGTACGGCTTCGCGCCGCCGGCCTTGACGTCCCGCCGGAGTCCATCTGGACATCGGCCCTCGCGACCGCGGCGTTCCTGGCGAGCCAGCGTCCCGAGGGCTCCGCGTACGTCATCGGCGAGGCGGGGCTGACCACCGCGCTGCACCAGTCGGGGTACGTGCTGACCGACCTCGACCCCGACTACGTGGTGCTCGGGGAGACCCGGACCTACAGTTTCACGTCGATAACGCGGGCGATCCGGCTGATCGAGAACGGCGCCAGGTTCATCGCCACGAACCCGGACCCGGTCGGGCCGTCGAACGAGGGCTCTCTTCCGGCCTGCGGCGCCGTCGCCGCCCTGATCACCAAGGCCACCGGTGTCGAGCCGTACTTCGTGGGCAAGCCGAACCCCATGATGATGCGCAGCGCGCTGAACCGGATCGACGCGCACAGCGAGAACACCGCCATGATCGGCGACCGGATGGACACCGACGTGGTCTGCGGCATGGAGGCGGGCCTGCACACGATCCTGGTGCTGACCGGAGTGACGCAGAAGGACCAGATCGACCGGTTCCCCTTCCGCCCATCACAGGTGGTCAACTCGGTCGCCGACCTGATCGATGCCGTCTGAGTTGCCGTTCGATTCCTGCCACGGCCTGGCAGGATCGGCTGCGAAGCTGGCCCCATGAACCACGTTTACCTGGAGCTGGGACCGAAGAAGGTCTTCGCCTGCTCGCTCGACTGGCCCGGCTGGTGCCGGATCGGCCGATCGGAGGAGTCGGCGCTGGACGCCCTGACCGACTACGCGCCGCGCTATCGCGTGATCGCCGAGAGGGCGGGGCTGGCGTTCTCGCCCGGGGACCCGGTCGTGGTCGAGCGGGTTCCGGGGACCTCGACCACGGACTTCGGCGCCCCGGACGCGGTTCCCGAGGCCGACGCCGCCCCCTTGGACGCGGCGGAGGCCGGGCGCGGGGTCGCGCTGATGCGGGCCGCCTGGGAGATCTTCGACGAGGTGACCGCGGTCTCACCCGAGGAACTGCGCAAGGGCCCGAGGGGCGGCGGCCGGGACCGCGACCCGATGGTCGCCCACGTGGTCGAGGCGGAACGCGCCTACGCCCGCAAGGTCGGTGTACGGCACAAGCCGTTCCACGGCGACCGGGAGGCCAGGGACGCCATGCGCGCCGAACTGGCGGACACCCTCGTCCGTCCGGGTGACGCCGTGACGGGCCCGGCCGTGCCGGGCGGCTGGCCGGTCCGTTACGCGGTCCGCCGCATCACCTGGCACGTCATCGACCACATCTGGGAGATGGAGGACCGCCGGTACTGACCCCGGTCAGCCGATCAGTTCGGGCAGCCGGGAGATGTGCTCGCCGAGGTAGGTCCCCAGCTCCTCGGGGATCAGGTTGATCGCGCTGATCTCCTCGGCTCGCAGCGGCAGCCGCACCACCTCGTAGTGGCCGCGGGCGGGGTCGGAGAACTCGGGCCCGCAGCGCAGTGCCACGTCCATCGTGACGAGGCGGCAGCCGTACACGTGCTGGGTCTTGACGCCGTTCTCCTGGACGCAGCTCAGCGTGGTGAGCGGGGTGATCGCGTCGACGGTCGCGCCGAGCTCCTCCAGCATCTCCCGCCGGAGCGTGTCCTCAAGCGTGGCGTCCTCGGGCTCGACGTGGCCGCCGGGAACGGACCAGTAGAGGTCGCGGCCCGGCACGGTGCGCCGGAAGAGGATCAGCCGGTCCTCATCGCCGTCGTTATCGAGGAGCACGGCCCGCACGCTCGGGGGGAGTTCCATCTCCTCAGCCTACGTGGTCACTCCTCGCCCCGACGGAGGCGCTTGACATCGGAGCGGTGTCGTTTGGCCGTCAGGCGGCGCTCGACCGACGCCCGGGAGGGCTTGGTGGCGCGGCGTCGCCTGGGCGGCGGCGCGATCGCCTCGCGGATCAGGTGCGCCAGCCGTATCTCGGCGGCCTCCCGGTTGCGCAGCTGGGAGCGGTGCTCGGATGCCGCGACCGTGAGAACGCCGTCGTGGAGCCGGGAGGCGAGCCGTTCGAGCGCCCGGGTCCGCAGGGCGGGGCCGAGCGCGGTCGTGGTCTCCACGTTGAAGCTCAGCTCGACCCGGCTGTCGGTGGTGTTGACCCCCTGGCCGCCGGGGCCGGACGAGCGTGAGAACCGCCAGCCGAGCTCCGCCTCCGGGATCACGACCGAGCCGCGGACGTGCAACGGGCCTGGCATGGTCTCCTCTTTCTCATTCTCAGTCGTCTTATGTCGTCATATGTCGGCGTATCTAGGCGTCGTGTCGCGTACATCCGGTGCCGGAGATGGTGTCGAGATGGCCTCGGCATGGTGACGGGATGGCGTCGAGAGTGGTTCAGCGTAGCGATCCCGCCCATGGCACGATCAACTGGTTTATCCCAGTGAACCAGGCGGAGTGCGCCTCGGCGATCCCCGGGCGCCCGCGGATCACGTTCGGCGGACCACGTTCGGCGGGGTACGGAGTGTGGAGGCGGGGGCACGAGCATGACGACGATCGTCGGAGTCCACGGGATCGGCAAATACCACTACTACCAGGAGGCCGGAGGGTCACCGGGCAGGGCCGCCGAGACCATGCGGCTCAAGTGGAACGGCTACCTCGACAAGGGGCTGCGCGGCGGAGCGCCGTACGGCGGCGCCGATTACTTCTCCGAGATCGCGTACTACGCCCACCATCTGCGCCGGACCGCTCCGGCACCGGTCAGGCAGATGGCGCCGGACGCGAAGCTGGTGTTCTCCGACTGGGCGAAGCAGCTCGACGGGCGGCTGCCGAGCCAGGCGGGTGAGACGCTCACCGGGATCGCCCACCGGCTCGCCGAATGGCTGCTCGGCAGGCTGGGCGACCAGGCGGTGCGGTTCGCCGAGGACTTCTGCCCCGAGGTGGCGGCCTACCTCGGCGGCGGCGACCCGAGGACGAAGGCCAGGGACACCGTCGCGGACGTCATCCGGCGCAGGCAGCCGCGGGTCGTCGTCGCCCACTCGCTCGGCAGCGTCGTCGCCTACGAGGCGTTCTGGGCCCACCCCGACCTGTCCACCGAGCTGCTCGTCACGCTGGGCAGCCCGCTCGCGATGCGGAACGTCGTCTTCGAACGCCTGCTTCCGGTGCCCGTCCACGGCAGGGGAGCCCGGCCGCCCGGCGTGGGCCGCTGGATCAACATCGCCGACAAGGACGACATCGCCGCGATCCCGCCGGGGCTGCGCGACCACTTCGAGGGGATCGAACGCGACGTCGCCTGCAACATCGACTGGCTGGACTTCCACACCGTACGGAACTATCTGGGCTGCGGCTCGGCCAACGACCACCTGCGGCCGTACGTCTGACGCGGGCCGCACCGCACTGTTCATCAGGGGTTCCCGCGCAGGTCACAGGGCCAGCCGCGGCGTGTAAACCCGCTGGGTTGCACTCCGGGTGTGCAGACGAACACGTCACGAAGAGCGTTCCTGTCAGTGGTGACCGCCGGCGCGGGCGGCCTGATGCTCACCGGGTCGGCCCGGCCCACGCGTGGCCGTACATTGCGGGCGGATCCGTTCGCGCTCGGCATCGCCTCGGGAGACCCGACGGCGGACGGCGTCGTGCTGTGGACCCGGCTCGCCCTGGACCCTCTCGCGCCCGACGGGCTCGCGGGGATGCCCGGACGCGCCGTCGAGGTCGAGTGGCAGCTCGCCGCCGACGAGCGGTTCTCCACCCTCGCCACGTCGGGCACGGCCGTGGCCCGGCCGGAATCCGCGCACAGCGTGCACGTCGAGGCCGCCGGACTCGAACCCGGCCGGGAGTACTTCTACCGCTTCCGCGCGGACGGCCACCTGTCGCCCGTCGGCCGTACGCGCACGGCGCCCGCGTCAGGTTCCGCGGCCGGGAACCTGACCTTCGCGGTGGCGGCGTGCGCGCACTGGGAGCACGGCTACTTCACGACCTACCGGCGGCTCGCCGAGCAGGAGCCGGACCTGGTCGTGCACCTCGGCGACTACATGTACGAGTACCGGCCCGACGGGTACACGGCGGTGAGCGGCGCGGTGCGTTCCTTCGCGGGCACCACCTGCCTGACGCTCGCCGACTACCGGTTGCGGCACGCGCAGTACAAGAGCGACCCCGACCTGCGGGACGCACACCGCGTCGCCCCGTGGCTGGTGGCCTTCGACGACCACGAGATCGAGAACAACTGGGCGGGACCGGTCTCCAGCACCGGCGCGCCGGAGTTCTCCGACCGGGTCGCCCATGCCTTCCAGGCGTACTACGAGAACATGCCGCTGCGCCGGGCGAGCGTGCCGCGAGGCGCCCGGATGCGGATCAACCGCCGCGTCTCCTGGGGCGCGCTGGCCGACTTCCACCTGCTCGACACCCGCCAGTTCCGCGACGACCAGGCGTGCGACGACGGCGACCGGGCCGGATGCGACGAACGGCTGAGCGAACGCCGCACGATCCTCGGCGCGGACCAGCGCCGCTGGCTCCTGGACGGCCTCGGCCGGTCGGACGCCCGCTGGAACCTCATCGGCCAGCAGGTCCTGATGGCGCAGCGCGACTTCAAGGAAGGACCGGGCAAGGAGCTCAATATGGACAGCTGGGACGGGTACGCGGCCGACCGGACCCGGCTGCTCACCGGAATCAGGGACGCGGGCGCGGCCAACCCCGTCGTCCTCACCGGGGACGCGCACATGCACCACGCGGCGTCGCTGCGTCCCGACTTCGACGACACGTCGTCCGCCCCGGTCGCGGTCGAGCTCGTCACCTCGTCGGTCTCCAGCGACGGCGACGGCTACCGCGACGAGGCCCGTGTCGCCGAGCTGCTGCGGGAGAACCCGCACATCTCCTACATCGACCAGCGGCGCGGCTACATCGTGTGCCGGGTGACGCCCGAGGAACTGCGGGCCGAGTTCCGCACGCTGGAGTACGTCTCGCGGCGCGGCGCTCCCGCGCGGACGTCGGCCCGGTTCACCGTCCCCTCCGGCCACGGCGAGCTCACCTGACCCCGTTCCATTCGCGCGGAGCCTGCCGGGACCTCGGGACCAGGACGCCAGGCGAGGGCGTCAGGCCAGGACCTCAGGCGAAGGCGTAGCCGAAGAGGTCACCGTCACCGCCCGCGCCGGCCCCGTCGGTGTGGCCGGCGTTCTCGTACCTGGCTCCGGCGCCGCCGGTGAGCACTCGCGCGGTCGTGGGCAGCAGGCCGGTGAAGGGGCCCTTCTTCCGCTCCGTGCCGATCAGCGTCACCGTGCCCGTCGCCGCGGACCCGACCAGCAGACCGCCGTCGCCGACCCCGACCGAGAAGCCGAAGCCGCTGCCCTTCTGGCCGGTCACCAGCACGTCGTTCTCGCGGGTCAGCCCACCGGACCGCGTACCCGCGAGCACCTGGACGGCGTCCTCGCCGGGAACGCCCACGATCAGTTCGTCGTCCCCGTCACCGTTCAGATCGCGCGCCGCGAGCGACGTGCCGAACCTGTCGTAGTAGTGCGGTGTCCCCTTGAGGGTGTTCCGCGACCAGAGCTCGCTGCCGACGGCGGTCAGACCGCGGCCGGAGCCGTACAGGACGTTGACCGCCCCGTCGCCGTAGTCCATGCCGCGCACCACCGTGGACAGGTCCTCGCCGGGCACGCCGATCGCCAGGTCGTCCCGCCCGTCGCCGTTGAAGTCGCCGGAGGCGAGCGCGGCGCCGAAGGCGTCCCACTTCTCGCCGTCGCCCTTCACACCCGGGCTTTCCTGCGTGTAGACCCCCGCGTACCGCTTGCGCGGGTCGATGACCGTGACCACCCCCGAGCCGGACCGCGTGCCGCCGTCCCCGGGAGCGCCCACCGCGAGCTCGTCGTCCCCGTCGCCGTCGAAGTCCCCGGTCGCCAGCGCCACTCCGAACTGGTCCGTCTCCCCGGGTTCCTGGCCCACCCAGCTCGTCGCCTGCGTGATGAGCCGGCCCTTCCCGTACGGCTCGGCGCCCCCTGAGCCGAAGATCCCGACACCGCCGCCCCCGTCGAGGCCGGGGACGCCCACGACCAGCTCGTCGTCGCCGTCCCCGTCGAGGTCACCGGCGGCGAGGGCCGCCCCGAACCGGTCGGAGCCGTACTTCCGGCCGAGAAGGGTGACATCGACCGTCCCGACCTCCTTCAGGCCGTGCGGCGTGCCGTACAGGATGTGCACGACGCCGTTCCCGTCCGCCCCGGGCACGCGGTCACCGGAGAACTCCTCGGACGCGCCGATCGCCAGGTCGGCGCACCCGTCGCCGTCGAAGTCCCCCTTGACCAGAGCCGATCCGAACGCGTCGTCGCGTTCCGGTGTGCCGGAGACCCCGGCCGCGCCCTGGTGCAGCGTCGCGACCTTCTTCGAGCCGTGGAACAGGGTGACCGTCCCGGCGCGCGGCTGCCCGTCCACGGTGGCGTACGGCGCGGCGACCGCGAGGAACGCTGGGCAGGACGCGGCGGTCGCGGGCAGCGCGAGTGACGGGCCGACGACCCAGGGAGCGGTCAGGGCGGTGACCAGCGGAATCAGGACGGTGCGGCGAGTGACGCTCATGGCCGGATCGTCCCCAGTGAATCGGACATCCGGCCCACCACGATATGAACCCCCTGGGTCGGCTACCTGAACTCGGCCGCGTGTTCGCGACATCCTGAGGCGGGCAGCGGTCGGCGGTCGGCACAGACGGGGGGCGTTCAGTTCAGCGGACGGCCGAACCCCTCACCCTGCTGCTCGGGGGCGAACTGCGTGCCGGGCTTCCCCACCCCGCTCACCCCGCCCGCGCCGCTCCGCTCCGGACCTCCTGCGGGAGAGAGCACGGTCACGCGTTCCTCGGCGCGGGTGGAGACGATGAGCTCGGCCCCGCCGTTCCCGTCGAGGTCGGCCAGGGCCACCTCCTGGCCGAACCCCTGGAGGAAGTCACCCCGGACTCCGGCGGACCGGAGGTCGAACACCTGGGCGCCCCGCGTCGACAACCCGTCCTCGCCGCCGTACAGGACGAAGGCCGCCCCGGCTCCGCCGCTCGCGCCGACCGCGACGTCGGCGTACCCGTCGCCGTTGACGTCGCCGACCGCGACCGCCCCTCCGAAGCCGCTCGTGTCCGCGGGCGGCCGCGGCATGCCGGGAGACGTCAGCGTCCACAGCGCGCGCGTGCCCCGCAGGCCTTCGGCGGAGCCACGGCTGACGTAGATCTGGCCTCCCTCGTCCTCGGCGTCGGCGTAGGCGTTGCCCGCGACCACGTCGCCATAGCCGTCGCCGTCGAGGTCGCCGATCGCCACGTCGCCCACGCCCCAGCCCGGGAACGTTCCGGGCAGGCGGCCCGCCAGTCCCGACCGCGACCCCTGGTACACCACACCGGTGCCCTCGTCGGCCGGGTCGTCCTCGGAGTAGACCACGGCGAGGTCGGCGAACCCGTCCCCGTCGACGTCACCGGCCGCGAGGGTGGCGACGCGGGCGGTGGGGCCCATGACGGTCTTCCAGGTCGCCGTTCCCTCGCGGACCGCCTTCCCTCCGGAGGTCACCCATACCGTGTCGAAGGTGGCCACCGCCAGGTCGTCGTGGCCGTCGTGGTCGAAGTCGCCGACGGCCAGCGCGGCGCCGAATCCGATGGTGCCCTCGGGCTGCGCCGGCGTGACGGTCTGGTCGGTGAGTCCCCGTCCGCCGCCGAAGGCGATCGCCACGGATCCCGTCCGCCCGCCCTTGCCCGGTGCGCCGATCACCAGATCGGCGTATCCGTCGCCGTCGATGTCTCCGGAGGCGAGGGTCGCGCCGAATCCCTCGCCCTTCACGGCCGCGCCGCCCCTGCCGATGACGTGCCGGTCCGCGCCGGTCACGCCGGTCGTGGAGCCGTACACCACGTTCACGTGACCGGCGCCCTTCGCACCGTTCACCGTTCCCTCCGGTGCGCCGATGACCAGGTCGGCGTACCCGTCGCCGTTGTAGTCATGGGCCTTCGCGGCCTTCCGCGCGCTCGCCGCCGGTGTCGCCGTGGGAGCGCCGATAACCGGCCCCGGGCCCGCGGGCGAGGCGGCCACCGGCGTGGGAGGCGCGGAGGCGCCCGCGCCGGAGTTCGCCGCACAGGCCGCCGTCGTGGCGGCGAGGACACCGGCGAGGAGGCGGGGCGCGAATCTGCCCATGACAAACCTGCCCATGACAAATCTGCTCGTGACAGACCTGCCCATGACAAATCCGCTCAGAATGGTCGCGCGCACCAGATCACGATAGGAGCCCGTGCGGCTCCGCGTCGCCGTACCGGAACATCGGCTTCTTCGGGACGGCGCACGAGCGCTCTCCCGCCGCCCCGGTCGTCTGATCAGTCGGCGCGCTCGAGCGGCGGCGCCGCGATCCCGCAGTGTGTACGGCCGGCGGGCGCGGGAGCCACCACCAGCACGTTCGTCCTGATCGCGGAGAACGCGAGCGCGGCGGAGACGGCCAGCATGGCGGCGCTGACCAGCATCGCCGTGTGGAAGCCGGCGGTGAACTCCACTGGAGAGTTGTACGCGCTGCCGGTCAGGCCGACGAGCGGGGGGATCGCCGCGACCGCGAGCAGGCTGCCGGTGCGGGCCACGGCGTTGTTGATGCCGCTGGCGAGGCCCGCGTACCGCTCCCTGGCCGACGCCAGGACCGTCGCGGTCAGCGGGGCGACCGCCGCCGACAGGCCGAGGCCGTACAGCGTCGCCGCCGGGAACACGTCCACGAGATAGGTGGAGCCGGGGCCGATGCGGCTCATCAGCAGGATCCCCGCGGCGCACGCGAGGATGCCCACGGTCATCGGGATCCGGGGGCCCACCCGCCTGGCCAGGTCTCCGGCGCGGGCCGACAGCAGCAGCATGAGGATCGTGACGGGCAGCATCGCCGATCCCGCGGCGATCGGTGAGAAGCCGGAGGAGACCTGGAGCTGGACCACGAGCAGGAAGAAGACCACGCCCATCGCCGCGTACATGATCATCGTGACGATGTTGATGGAGGTGAAGACCCGGGAGGAGAAGATCTGCACCGGGACCAGGGCCTCCGGTGAGCGCCGGACCTCCAGGACGGCGAAGCAGGCGGCCAGCACCAACCCGGCGACCAGCGCGACCCTCCCGGCGCCCGGTTCGATCAGGCCGTACGTGACGCCCGCGAGGGCCAGGGCGGCGAGCGCCGATCCCAGGACGTCGAAACGCCCCGAGGCCGCGGTGTCCCGGCTCTCCGGCACGTGCCGGACGGTGACCAGGACGGTGACGGCCGCGATCGGGACATTGATCAGGAAGACCCAGTGCCAGCCTGCCGCCTCCACCAGCCAGCCGCCGACCAGCGGCCCGACGGCGGCGGCGACCCCGCCCAGGCCGGACCACAGGCCGATCGCGCGGGGGCGGTCGTCGTGCGGGAAGCTCGCCTGGATGATCGCCAATGATCCGGGGGTGAGGAGCGCGCCGCCGATGCCCTGGAGCGCACGGGCGATCACGAGCACCGGGACGTTGGGAGCCACGCCGCACAGGGCCGAGGCCAACGCGAACCAGACGATGCCGACGAGGAAGATCCTTCGCCTGCCGAACCGGTCGCCGAGCGAGCCGCCGAGCAGGATCAGGGCCGCCAGGGTGAGCGTGTAGGCGTTGATCGTCCACTGGAGATCGGACATGCCCGCCCTGAGATCCCGGCCGAGCGTGGGAAGGGCGACGTTGACCACGGTGCTGTCGAGCATCGCCATCCCGGATCCGAGCACGGTCGCGAGGATGGTCCATCGCCCCGTGGCGGACCGAAGCCGGATCTGGTCAGGTTCCACACGGCCCATCATGGTCCGTGGCCGCGGCCCGTGTGAGGGGGAGGTCTCCGATTCGGGAAGTGTCGGCGCGCTCTGGTAGGACAGTCCCGCAGCTTTCCCCGGCGAGGAGTTCGGCATGGCGGAGTACGACGAGAACGAGGGCTACACCCGGGACTACCGGGATCGGTACGCGGGCCTTCAGGTCACGCAGTTTGATCCGGATGACGAGACCGGTGACCTTCCGGCTCCGGATTCGGTGGCCTGGCGGCTGTCGGCCGAGGTCTACGATTCCAACCGCGACTATGCCGACATGTTCGCCCGGTTCATGGAGCGGGTGGACACGACGAAGGTCTCCGCCGTCGTGATCGGCTCCTGGCAGGAGGCGTACGACACCTCCTCCGAGGAGGTGGTTCGTCTCCTGGTCGACAACGCCGCACGCTTTCCGGCGTTGCGTTCCCTCTTCCTTGGCGCGATGCCGATGGAGGAGTGTGAGATCTCCTGGATCCACCAGTCCGACGTGACGCCGCTGCTTGAGGCGTTCCCACTGCTTGAGCGGCTGGATGTGCGGGGTGGCACGGGGCTCGGGCTGCGCCCGGTCCGGCACGAGTCGCTGAGGACGCTCCGGCTGGAGACCGGTGGCCTGCCGGGTGCCGTCGTCCGCGCGGTGGGCAATTGCGATCTTCCTGCTCTGGAGCATCTGGAGCTGTGGCTCGGTGTCGAGCAGTACGGCGGCGACGCCACTCTTGCCGACATGGAGGAGATCCTTTCCGGCGTGCGGTTGCCCGCGCTGCGCTACCTGGGGCTGCAGGACAGCGAGATCGAGGACGAGATCGCCGCCGCCGTGGCGACCGCTCCGGTCGTCGCCCGGCTGGAGACGCTCAGCCTGTCCATGGGCATGCTCACCGACGCCGGTGCCGAGGCGTTGCTCACCGGCCAGCCGCTCACGCACCTGCGGCGGCTGGACCTGCACCACCACTACCTGAGCGACGAGATGATCAAGCGCGTCCAGGAGGCGTTGCCCGGCGTCGAGGTCGATCTCTCCGATCAGGAGCAGGGCGAGGACGACGGCGACGGCGAGGTCTGGCGCTACGTCGCGGTGGACGAGTGAGCGGTCTGGACGAGTGAGCGGTCCGAACGAATGAGCGGTGGACCGGCGCGGTTCGCCGTCGTCGGCACACCCGGCGACCGCAGGGTGACGATGTTCGGCGACGCGGTGGTCCGCCACGGCCTGCCCACGCCGATCGTGATCTCCTGGTGCGATGTCCTCGCGGCGGGTGAGGCGCCCATCCCGCCCGGCGCTCTGGTACGGATCGACTCGCCCGGGGAGGACGCGCGGGCCGACGCCCTGCTGCGCGGCCCCGGCGATCCGAGCCGGGTCGCGGGCGGCGCCCGGTGGTACCGCACCTTCACGGCGGGCCTGGCGCGGGTCCGCGATCTCACCGAGGCCACGCCGTCGGCACACCTGCTCGGCGACCCCGGCGAGATCGCGGTGATGTTCGACAAGCGACTGACCCACCGGCGGCTCCAGGCCGCGGGCGTCCCCGTCCCGGACGCCCTGCCCGGCCCGATCTCCTCGTACGGCGAGCTGCGGGAGGCGATGGCGCGGCGGCGCTGGGCGCGGGTCTTCGTCAAGCCCGCCCACGGCTCGTCGGCCTCCGGCGTGATCGCCTTCCAGGCGCACGGAGCCCGGGTCAAGGCGGTGACCTCGGCGGACCTCGGCCCCGGCCCGTCGCTGCACAACTCGCTGCGGATCCGGACGTACGAGACCGAGGACGACGTCGCGGCGATCGTCGGCGCGCTGGCTCCCGACGGGCTGCACGTCGAGCGCTGGTTTCCCAAGGCGTCCATCGCGGGCCGGGCGTTCGACCTGCGCGTGGTGTGCGTGGCCGGGACGCCGACGCACGCCGTGGTGCGCGCCAGTCGCAGCCCCATGACGAACCTGCACCTCGGCGGTGTCCGCGGCGATCTCGACGCCGTCGCGGGCAGGCTCGGGGACGCGGGATGGGACCACGCCATGGACGTGTGCGCGCGGGCCGCCGCCTGCTTCCCGCGCAGCCTGGCCGTCGGCGTCGACCTCCTGGTCGCGACCGGCTTCCGCTCCGTGGCCGTCGCCGAGGTCAACGCCTTCGGTGACCTGCTGCCCGGCCTGCCCGGTCTCCCCGGCACTCCGGGCGCGGGCCTCGACACGTACGCCACGCAGGTCGCGGCCGTGCTCGGAGGACGGTTCGCGGCGTCATCGGTGCCGGAGCCGCGGCAGGAGCCGGGCGAGCGGGGCGAGGAGGAGACGGCGTGCGTGACATGAACACGGTCGTGGGCAGCCACGACATCCTGCTGGTGACACTCGACACGCTGCGGTACGACGTCGCGGCGGAGCTGGCCGAGGCGGGACGGCTGCCCAATCTCGCCCGCGTCCTTCCCGGAGGGCGCTGGGAACGCCGCCACAGCCCCGGAAGCTTCACCTACGCCGCGCACGCCGCGATGCTCGCCGGATTCCTGCCCACACCGGCCGAACCGGGGCCGCATCCCCGGCCGTTCGCCGCCGTGTTCCCGGGCAGCGAGACGACCGCGTCCGGCACCTGGGTCTTCGACGCGCCCGATCTGCCGTCGGGCCTGGCCGCGGCGGGCTACCACACCGTGTGCGTCGGAGGAGTGGGCTTCTTCAACAAGCTGACCCCGCTCGGCTCGACCCTGCCGGGGTTGTTCGCGGAGAGCCACTGGGCGCCCGAGTTCGGCGTGACCTCGGAGCGCTCCTTCGAGCGGCAGATCGACTGCGCGGAAAGGGCGCTGCGCGATGCCGGGCGGCCGGTGTTCCTGCTGCTCAACGTGTCGGCGCTGCACCAGCCGAACTGGTTCCACCTGGCCGGGGCGACCCGCGAGCACGGTGACACCCGGGAGAGCCACGCCGCCGCCCTGGAGTACGTGGACCGGCACGTCGGGCGGCTGTTCGCCCTGATGACGGCGCGCCGACCGTGTTTCGCGATCGTCTGCTCCGACCACGGCACCGCCTACGGCGAGGACGGCCACACCGGCCATCGGATCGGGCACGAGGTGGTGTGGACCGTCCCCTACGCGGAGTTCGTTCTTGACCGGGCCACGCCGCCCGCGCCGACCGGAGAGTGATGTGAACCAGACCGAGGACGGCACCGGCCGTCCGTACCAGGGCTATGTGTACGCCTACCCGCACAAGACGGCCTACCGGGAGCTCGACCCGCGCCCCCGGCTCCGTGACGTGTGGGCGGGGGAGCGGACGGACGCCCTCTTCCTCTACCTGCACATCCCCTTCTGCGAGATGCGGTGCGGGTTCTGCAACCTGTTCACCCGGACCGGCGCGCCCGAGGAGCTGACCTCGGCCTACCTGGCCGCCCTCGAACGGCAGGCGGAAGCCGTACGCGACGCGCTCGGGGAGAACCCCCGGTTCGTCACGGCCGCGATCGGCGGCGGCACGCCGACCTATCTCAGCGCGGCTGAGCTGACCCGGCTGTTCGACCTGACCGAACGCATCATGGGGGCTGACCTGCGGGCCGTCCCGCTGGCGGTGGAGACCTCGCCCGCGACCGCCACTCCCGACCGGTTGGCCGTCCTGGCCGAACGGGGCACCACCCGCGTGTCGATCGGCGTGCAGAGCTTCGTCGACGCCGAGGCCCGCGCCGCCGTACGACCGCAGCGGCGCGCCGAGGTGGAGGCGGCCCTGGCCGCGATCCGCGCGCAGGGGTTCGAGGCGCTGAACATCGACCTGATCTACGGGATCGACGGTCAGACCTCGGACTCCTGGCGGTACTCGCTCGACGCCGCGCTCGCCTGGCGGCCGGAGGAGCTGTACCTCTACCCCCTGTACGTCCGGCCGCTGACCGGGCTCGGGAGGCAGGGGCGGGCCTGGGACGACCAGCGGCTGGAGCTGTACCGCGCCGGTCGCGACCACCTGCTGGCGGCCGGATACGAGCAGGTCTCGATGCGCATGTTCCGCCTTCCCGGCCACGGCGGCGCCACGGAATACAGCTGCCAGACCGACGGCATGGTGGGTCTCGGCTGCGGCGCCCGCTCCTACACCCGTGACCTGCACTACTCCTACGAGTACGCCGTGGGCGCCGGTCACGTCCGGGCGATCATCGACGAGTACGTCCGGCTGCCGCGCGAGGAGTTCGAGGTGGCGAACGTCGGATTCCGTCTGGACGACGAGGAGCGGCGGCGCCGGCATCTGATCCAGTCGCTGCTCCAGGCGGAGGGGCTCTCCCGTTCCGACTACCTGAAACGGTTCGACGCCGACGTGCTCGTGGACTTCGGCGGGGAGCTCGCACGCTTCGCCGAGCGGGGATGGCTGGAGGCGGACGCCGTCCGGCTGCGGCTCACCGCCGAGGGGCTGGCCTACTCCGACGCCATCGGGCCCGCGCTGTTCTCGGGCCGGGTCGTGGCGCTGATGGACGGTTACGAGGAACGGTGAACGACAGGATCCGGCTCCCGCTCGTGCTCTCGGACCCCGGTCTCCGCTGCCGGTCGGAGACCCGGCCCACAGGGGGTCGTGACCAGGATGGGCATCTGTCGATCCTGTACCGGGGCCCGCTGGCGAGTTGCGACTACGACTGCGCGTACTGCCCCTTCGCCAAGCGGCGGGACAGTCCGGAGCGGCTGCGTGCCGACCGGGCGGCGCTGGAGCGCTTCACGGCGTGGGTGGCCGGGCGCGATCATCCGGTCTCCGTGCTCTTCACGCCATGGGGCGAGGGCCTGGTCCGCTCCTGGTACCGGAAGGCCATGGTCGAGCTCAGCCACCTCTCCCACGTGCGGAGGGTGGTCATCCAGACGAACCTGAGCTGCCGCACCGGCTGGCTCGACGAGGCCGATCTCACCCGGCTGGCGCTGTGGGTGACCTGTCACCCGAGCCAGGTGGCCTACGACCGGTTCCTCGCCAAGTGCCGCGACCTGACCGGACACGGCGTACGGCACAGCGTGGGCATCGTCGGCCACCCCGACCACCTCGGCACCGCCCGCAGACTGCGGGCCGACCTGCCCGCGAGCACCTACCTGTGGGTGAACGCCGAGGAGGGGCGCGTGTACACCGACGACGAGGCGGCGGAGTGGGCCGTGATCGACCCGCTGTTCGGCTACAGCCGATTCGCGCACGCGAGCGCCGGGCTGGCCTGCCGTACCGGTGAGACCGTGGTCTCGGTGATCGGCGACGGCACGGTCCGGCGGTGCCACTTCGTCCCCGAGGTGATCGGCAACCTCTACGACGGGTCGTTCGACCGGGCGCTGCGGCCCCGGCCGTGTCCCGCGGCCACCTGCGACTGCCACATCGGGTACGTCCACCTGGAGCCGCTCGGCCTGTACGACGTGTTCGCCGGCGGGATCCTCGAACGGATCCCGGCCGGGCGGCCCGCCCGGGCCTGAACGCGCGTCGCGAGGCGGTGGTCAGGTCTCGCGCTCGGGGCGGTACTCCTCCTCCGTGACACCGAAGGTCCAGGCCACGCCTTGCCGCGCCCGTACGACCCATGGGGGCACTCGCAGGAAGTAGGTGCGGCGGGTGCCGTCCGGCTCGGGGGTGGAGTTGACCACCTCGACCATGAGGACGTCCTCGTCGTCGGGCAGGGCGATCCGCCACAGCACGCCCGTCTCGTCGGCGTGGATCGGGGACGCGCCGGAGTCGGCGAGGTAGCGGTCATAGCCGAAGTGCTCCAGCATGACCCGGCGCAGCTCGGCGTTGCTCTCGGAGCGGATGCGCCCGGCGTCCAGCGTGGCCATGGTCGCGCCGAAATCGGCGGGGACGGGCATCCCGTGCCACGCCTGCAGCGCGAAGCCGTCGGCGAAGAGCATCGCGGGGCCGTCGGCCCGGTGGAGGCGTCCGAGGTCGTCGAGGTGCAGCTCCACGGGCCGCTCGCACAGCAGCGCGACGCGTTCGAACGGCCACCACCATCCGGCCGCCCGCGCGACCTGGCAGAGGGCGCCGAGCGCGGACCGCTCCGTCTCGGCGACTCCGGACAGGATCTCGCGGACCACTCCGGCGTCGGGCGCGAAGACGCAGAGCCACGCGGCGTCGTGCTGGCCGAGGACGGCGTCGAGCGTCACCCGGCGCAGCAACTCGTCCGTCTCGGCGATCGCCCGCCGGATCTCGAGGACCAGCCGGTTCACCGGGGGCCACAGCTCGCCGCCGCTCGACGCCCAGGCGCCCGACCAGCCGGCCGGGCCGAGCGCCTCATGGACGGCGCGGCGCGCGCGTTCCCACGGCCCGGTGCGTACGGAGTCACGGACGCTCCGGCCGGCGGGAGCCGTACCGACCTGAGCCAGGACCTGGTCGGCGGCCTGGTCGAGCCCTGCGGCGATGATCGCCGCGCGCGCTTCCGGGCCGCCGGACAGCGCGGCGGCCGCGACGGCTCCGGCCGCCGGGGAGTCGAACCAGAGGATGTGCTCGGGCTCGGACAGCCCGGCGTCGCGGTAGGCGCGCCGTACGCCGTCTTCGGCGGCGGCACGGTCGGCGGGGCCGGTGGCGAGCGCGGCCTTGCGCCAGGTGACGGTCACCTCGGCCGTGGTGAGGGACGTGGTGAGGGACGTGGTGAGGGACGTGGTGAGATCGGTCGTCATCAGTCGGCCACCACGCGGAACGCTCCGGGGACGTACTCGCGCTGCCTGATCACGCGGTACCACCCCTTCGGGAGGGAGATCGCGTCGTGCTCCTCGTGCACGAGCCGCCCGCCCGAGGGCAGGTGCAGGAAGCCGGGGTTACGCGGGCTCGGATCGAGCAGCAGGGTGCCGGGACCGGGGATCGCATGGGCATGGCCTGTCGCCTCTCCCAGGGCGAGGACGAGGCGGCCACGCGCGTCTCGCGGCCGCGGTGGCAGCGTCCGCGCCTCCGTGGGCACGGCCTCCTCGGCCACAGGAACGATCAGGATGTCTCCCTGCCGGTACACGACGGCTCCTTTCGGTTGCTGATCGCGAAGATAGGGGACACGGCTGACATTCCGCACACTGCCCGGCCATTGCCGTACGGCTCGTAGGCTGACATGCCGATACGTGACGGGACGGGACGGCCACCGGGAGGCACACGTGATCGACGATCTGGATCGCCGGATCATCCAGACGCTCACCCGTGACGGGCGCGCCCCGTACACGGCGCTGGCCCGTGAGCTGGGCATCGCCGAGGCCACGGTCCGCCAGCGGGTCGGCCGCCTGCAGGAGAGCGG
The DNA here is from genome assembly GCA_001570385.1 of Microtetraspora glauca. Taxonomy (GTDB): domain Bacteria; phylum Actinomycetota; class Actinomycetes; order Streptosporangiales; family Streptosporangiaceae; genus Microtetraspora; species Microtetraspora glauca. The sequence goes on from BBYL01000034.1 coordinate 24,104, forward strand.
TCTGCTGCGCATCGTCGCGCTGTGCAACCCGCTCACGCTCGGCCACCAGTCCGTCCGCCTGATGATCCGGGTGCGCGATCTCACGCCCCGGGCGGTGGCCAAGAGCCTGACGGACATGGCGATGATCAACCACGTCGCCCTGTGCGCGGGCAGCCAGGACATCTTCGTGGAGGCGACCTGCCGGGACCAGGCGCAGCTCGTCCGCCTGCTCGATGAGATCCGCATGCTGCCCGGAGTGTCCGGCGTCCAGGTGCTCCTCCTGCTGGAGCTGTTCAAGGACTACTCGTGGAACGGGCTCTCCTCGGCGGTGGGCCGGGGCGTCACCGCGGAAGAATCTGATCACCTGGCCTGACCGGCACCTCGCGGAACCCGGCCCAGAGATAGGTGTCCTTGAGCACTTCGAGGACCGTCAGCGCCTCCGCGTGCTCGACGCCGTTGATCCGTCTGACCCGCTCGGTGAGCAGCTCCGCGAGGTGGCTGATGTCCTGGCACCGCACGTCCGCGATCAGGTCGTAGGGCCCCACGCAGGAGGCCACGTACTGCACCTCCGCCATCCGGGACAGCTCGCGGGCGACCAGCGCGACGGGGATGTGCTGGACCCTGACCGCGAGGTGGACCTCCAGCTGGCCCATCTTCACCGCGTCCGTCATGCCGACGACCTGGACGACGCCGCGGCGGTTCAGGCGCCGGAACCTGGCCCGTACGGCGGCCTCGGACAGTCCGATGGAACGGCCGATCTCGCCGAACGAGCGGCGTCCGTCGACGCGCAACTGGTCGATGATGTGCCGATCAAGGTCGTCGATCATCACATGCCCCTTCGGCGGCTGATTTCCCAGGCGTTAACCCGCCCTTAGCGCGATTTTCGTCAGAATAGCGGTCCCTTTCCGCTGATATCGCACCTGCCGCCTATGGTGACAAGGACCACTCAGGGCCAGCATTGGTGCCCATCCGCTCCAGGTCGTCCCCGCCCGACCGCCGGTGTTCCTCCCGGGAGCGTAGAAAGGACTGATTCATGTATCCGACGTCGCCTGCCCCGGTGGGCGTCTCGTGACGTCCACGGCCGTGCCGGGCACGACCGGCGCCCCGGGCGTGCGGCGCCTGGCGCTCTCCGCCGCGATGCTGGCACCCGCGGGTGTCGTCACCCTGGCCCTCGTGGTGGCGCCGCTGGTCCTCGTGATCCGCAACAGCTTCGCGCGGACCGACGCGTACGGGAACGTCCAGGGCGGTTTCACGCTCGACAACTACGGCCGGCTCGCCGACCCCGTCTTCCTGAAGGTCCTCGGCTACAGCCTGGGCGTCGCCGCGGCCACCACTGTCGCCTGCCTCGTGCTCGGGTACGTGGTCTCGTACTACGTGGCGAGCCGGCCCCCGCAGCGGCAGCTCGGGCTGCTCCTCCTGATCATCGTTCCCTTCTGGACGGACTTCCTCGTCCGGACCTTCGCCTGGATCAACCTGCTCAGCCCGGGCGGGCCGGTGAACAGCGTCACCGACGCGATCGGCCTGACGAGCGGCCCGGCCGGATGGATCCCCAGCCAGGGCGCCTCCTTCATCGGCCTCGTCTACGCGTTCCTGCCGACCGCGATCTTCCCGATCTACGCCTCACTGCGCGGCATCGACCCCTCGCTGAGCGAGGCCGCCCGCGACCTCGGCTGCGGGTGGTGGCGGGTGCACGGCAAGGTGCTGCTGCCCATCGCGCGGCCCGGACTGCTCGCCGCGTTCCTGCTGGTGTTCGTGCCGACCCTCGGCGTCTTCGTCATCCCCGTGCTGCTCGGCGGAGGCAAGGACCAGCTGGTCGGCAACCTGATCGTCACGCTCTACACGGAGTTCCGCGACCAGCCGATGGGGGCCGCGGTCTCCGTCCTGCTCCTGGTGCTCCTCCTGGCGTGCCTGGCGGCGGCCGGCGTGGTCACCCGGCGGTTGAGGAGGAAGGCATGACGCGCGGCAAGCCACGGGTCCACGTGATGGACCGGATCTCGGCCTGGCTGGCGCGCGGGGTCATCGCGTTCCTGTACGTGCCGATCGTCGCGGTCGTGGTCCTCTCCTTCAACGCCTCCGACGTCACCTACCGGTGGACCGGCTTCAGCACCAAGTGGTACGCCGAGCTCGCCGGGGACACCGACCTGCTGGCGACCCTGCTGACCAGCGTGGAGGTCGCGGTGCTCGCCGCGACGCTGGCCACGGTGTGCGGCCTGCTGGCGGCAATGGGGCTGAACCGGCTCCGGTCGAGGTTCCGCGGCGTGTTCATGGCCGGGCTGTTCCTCCCGCTGGTGGTGCCGGAGATCGTGCTCGGCGTGGCGCTGCTGTCGATCTTCGGCGCGCTCCACGTCGGCCTGGGGATGGGCACGCTCGTCCTCGGCCACCTGGTGGTGACCCTCCCGTACGCGGCGCTGATCGTCTTCGGCGCGTACGGATCGCTGGACCCGTCGCTCGGGGAGGCCGCGGCCGATCTCGGCTGCCGCGGCTGGACGGCGTTCCGCAAGGTCACGTTCCCGCTGCTGCGCCAGGCTCTCGCGGCCGCCTGGCTGCTGAGCTTCACGATCTCCTTCGGGAACATCGTGATGTCCACCTTCACCAACGGGGTGGGCTCGACCACTCTGCCGCTGCGCGTCTACTCGCTGCTCAAGGGCGGACTGACCCCTGAGATCAACGCGCTGGGCACGCTCCTCGTCCTGTTCACCTTCCTGATCATTGTCTGCGTCGGGGTTCGGCAGATGCGTCAGGTCCTCACCGGCGGCAACCGCTCGCCGCAGTGACGTACTCCGAAAGGGACCATCATGCGTAGAAGCATCCTCGCCACCGCGGTGGCCGCGACCTTCCTCCTCGCCACCGGCTGCGGGGCGAGCGGGTCGGACTCCTCCTCGGGGGGCTCCTCCGGTGGCGGCACGCTGCACGTGTACGCCTGGGCGGGGGAGATCCCCGACTCCGTCGTGAAGGGCTTCGAGCAGGAGACCGGCATCAAGGTCACCCTCGACACCTTCGACAGCAACGAGACGATGACCGCCAAGCTGAGCACCGGCGCGTCCGGATACGACGTCGTCGAGCCCAGCCAGTACTCCGTCCAGCAGTTGATCGGGCAGCAGCTCATCGAGCCGCTCGACCACTCGCGGATCCAGGGCCTGGACAACCTCGCCGAGAAGTTCCGGAACCCGAGCTACGACCCCGGCCTCAAGTACAGCGTGCCGTGGATCTGGGGCACGACCGGTCTCGCCTACACCGACGCGTGCGTCAAGGAGCCCGTGACGAGCTGGAAGATCCTCTTCGACCAGAAGTACAAGGGCAAGGTCTACATGCTCGACAACATGCTGGCCAGCTACATCGCCGCGCTCCAGGTCACCGGATCGCGGGCCACCACCACGGACGAGGCGCAGATCGCCAGGGCGACGGACGCCCTGCTCGCGCAGAAGCCCGTCCTCGCCGGGTACAACTCGACGAACTACGCCCAGCTCCTGTCGACGGGCCAGGCGTGCGCCACACAGGCATGGAGCGGCACCTCCATGGCCAAGGCCGTGCAGTCCGACTCCAACGTGCACTACGTCCTCCCCGAGGAGGGCGGCTCGATCTGGACCGACGGCCTGGCCATCGCCAAGGGCGCCAAGAACGTCGACGCCGCGTACGCGTTCATCAACTACCTGCTCCGCCCGGAGGTCGCGGCGAAGGCCACCGACGACGGCGCGTCGGCCAGCGCCAACGAGAAGGCCCGCGAGCACATCAAGAACACCGACGCGCTGAAGAACGCGGCGGTGTACGCGCCCGACGAGAGCATCGCGAAGGCCGACTTCCTGCTCGACCCGGGTCCGGCGATCCGCCACTTCCAGCAGGGCTGGACGAAGGTCAGGGCGTCCTGATGGCACGGGCGACGGCGCCGGCCGTACGGCTGACCGGTGTGGCCAAGTCCTTCGGCGAGGGATACGCGGTCTCCCGCGTCGACCTGTCGATCGCGCAGAACGAGTTCTTCTCGATCCTCGGTCCCTCCGGCTGCGGGAAGACCACGCTCATGCGGATGATCACGGGCTTCGAGACGCCGACCGAGGGCGAGATAGAGCTGAACGGAGTGCCCGCGTCGGGCCTGCCGGCCCACAAGCGCGACCTCAACATGCTCTTCCAGAGCTACGCGTTGTTCCCGCACCTCGACGTCTACGAGAACGTCGCGTTCGAGCTGAAGGTGCGCAAGAAGGCGCGTGCCTCCGTGCCGCGTGCCGTCCGGGACGCGCTGGCCCTGGTCCGGCTGGAAGGCTACGAGAAGCGCAGGATCAGCCAGCTCTCCGGAGGCCAGCGGCAGCGGGTCGCCCTGGCGCGGGCCCTGGTGTCGCACCCTTCGCTGATCCTCCTCGACGAGCCGCTCGGCGCGCTCGACCAGAAGCTCAGGGCCGACATGCAGCTGGAGCTGAAGCGGCTCCAGCGGGAGGTCGGGGTGACCTTCGTCTACGTCACCCACGACCAGGAGGAGGCCCTCACCATGTCCGACAGGATCGCGGTCATGGAGGCGGGGCGGATCCTGCAGGTCGACACGCCGAGGGCGATCTACGAGTCGCCCGCCACCCGCTTCGTGGCGAACTTCATCGGCACGTCCAACTTCCTGTCCGGGCGGCTGGCCCGGGGCGGCACCGCGCTGGCGGTGGACGGGCTCGGCGAGATCCCGGTGCCGCGCACGGACCTGCCCGACGGCACCGGCGTCCACCTCGCCGTGCGGCCGGAGAACGTCCGTGTCACCGCCGCGGGCACGCCGGTGGAGAGCGGCGCCGTGTCGCTGCGGGCGACTCTCCGGCAGGAGGTCTACCTGGGCAGCGGCGTCCGCTACCACTGCGCGCTTCCCGGCGAGCTGCCCTTCGTCGCCGAAGTGGCGGGCGCCCAGGGTGACGCCGTCGCGGTCGGTGACGAGGTCGTCGTCAGCTGGTCGCCCCAGCGGTCCCGGGTCCTGGCCGAATAGCGCGGCAGCGCCGCACACGAACGATCAAGGAGAAACCAGAGTGAAGGTCGCCGTCGCCCAGTTCGAACCGAGCGGGGATGTCGCAGCGAATCAGGCCGTAATCGTGGACATGGCCCGCCAGGCCGCCGAGGCGGGAGCGCAGGTCGTGATCTTCCCCGAGGAGGCGATGATCCCGTCCGACGCGGTGGCGTCGCTGCCGGAGGCCGCCGCCGCGTACTGGTCCGGGTTCCTCGGCCACCTGCGCACCACCGCGGCCGGTCTCGGCGTCGCGCTGATCGCCGGAGGCTTCGAGGACAGCGGAGCGGCCCTGCCGTACAACAGCGTCGCGGCCGTGGACGCGGACGGCCAGGTGCTCGGCGTCTACCGCAAGATGCACCTGTACGACGCGTTCGCCTACCAGGAGTCGCGGTACGTGATGCGCGGGGACGACGGGCCCTGCGTCGTGCGCATCGGTGACTTCAACGTCGGGCTGGTCAACTGCTACGACGTCCGCTTCCCGGAGTTCACCCGCTCACTCGTGGAGATGGGGGCCGACGTGCTCGCGGTCTCCGCCGCCTGGGTACGCGGGCCCCTCAAGGAGGACCACTGGCGCACCCTCGTGCGCTGCCGGGCGATCGAGAACACCTGCTGGGTGCTGGCCTCCTCGCGCAGCGGTCCGGACTGCGTCGGCCAGAGCCTCGTCGTGGACCCGCTGGGCGTGGTCCGGGGTGCTCTGGGCGAGGAGCGGCAGGCGCTGATGACCGTCGAGATCACCAAGGAGCGGCTGGACCACGCCCGCGCCACGGTGCCCGTGCTGCGCAACCGCCGCATCATCGTGGGAAAGGTGTGAGCTCCGTGCCCCTCATCATGCGCGACCTGCCCGGACGGATCGACCCCTCGCTGCTCGAACGCGCCGGCGCGGTGGACTTCGCCACGCTCGGCCACTATCTGGAGGACGGCTTCACCGGTCCTGAGCTGCGCCGCCTCGCCGGGGACCGCCGTGTGGTCGGCCGCGCGGTCACGGTACGGATCACGCCGACGGACTCCACGATGCTGCACCACGCGGCGGGCATCGTGGAACCCGGAGACGTGGTCGTCGTGGACTGCGGCGGCGGCCTGCGGCACGCGCCCCTGGGCGAGGTGGTCGTGAACGCGCTCGCCGCCAGGGGTGCCGCCGGCGCGGTCGTCGACGGGACGTGCACCGACATCGACGCCCTGCGCGCCCTCGGCCTCCCCGTCTACGCCCGAGGCACGTCGCTGCTCACGACCAAGCTGCATGGCATCCCCGACGGGGGGCTGAACATCCCCGTGAGCTGCGCCGGCGTCACCGTGCGTCCGGGCGACGTCGTCCTCGGCGACGCGAACGGGCTCCTGATCACCCCGGCCGACCGGCTCGTGGCGGTCCTCGACGAGGCGCTGGCCGACGACAAGGAGGAGCCCGCCCTGGTGGCGGAACTCTGGCAGGGCAGACCACTCGGAGAGCTGACCGGCGCCACCACCACCCTGCACGACCTCATGAAAGGCTGATCGTGTTCATCAAAGCCGCCATCAACGGCGGGCGCGCCACCTCCGAGCACGCCGCGACCCCTGTCACCGCCGAGGAGATCGCCGCCGAGACCCGGCAGGTGATCGAGGCCGGGGCCGACGTGGTCCACCTGCACCCGCGTGACTCCCGCGGCGAGCAGTCCATCGCACCCGAGGACGTGGACGCCGTCATCGCGGAGGTGCGGCGGGTCGCCGGCGGTGCGGTGGTGGGCATCACCACCGGCCTGTGGACCTGCCCCGGCGGCCACCCGGAGAGGTACGACCGCGTCAAGGCGTGGAACGTGCTGCCGGACTTCGCGTCGGTCGCGTTCTGCGAGGAGGGGGCGGCGGAGACGGCGGAGTTGGTCGTCGCGCGCGGCATGATCCTGGAGAGCGCGGTGTGGAGCGTGGAGGACGTGCCCGCCCTGCTCGCCTCCCCGACCCTGCGGGACAACGTCCGTGTCCTCATCGAGCCGATGGACGAGGACCCCGAGACCGCGGTCGAGCACGCCCGCGCCATGGCCGCGCTCCTGAAGGAGGGCGGCGTCGAGTGCCCGCTGCTCTACCACGGCGACGGGCCGACCGTCTGGCCGGTGCTGCGGGCCGCGCTCGCCGACGGGCATCAGGTGCGCATCGGCCTGGAGGACGGCCTGACCCTTCCGGACGGCCGCCTGGCGGCGGGCAACGTGGACCTCGTTAAGGCGGTGCTCTCGCTGTAGGCGGCAGCGGGCCGATTACACAATTACGATCGCTCGCAGCGAACTCGCGCAAGCAAGGGAACACAAGAAGGCTCTCGTTAGTTGAGTCGGCACAACTCAACCTTTTGGGAGCGACCAGATGACAGAGATCCTTCCCGTCCTTCCCCTCGACGACGAGGTCGTCCTGCCCGGCATGGTGGTCCCGCTCGACCTGTCGGACGCCGAGGTCCGCGCGGCCATCGACGCGGCACGGGCAGGGAGTGGCGAGAGCAAGGTGCTGCTGGTGCCGCGCGTCGACGGCCGGTACGGCGCGGTCGGTGTCACCGCCGTGGTCGAACAGGTCGGCCGGTTGCCCGGCGGCGAGCCCGCCGCCGTCGTGCGCGGCGTGAGCCGGATGCGCGTGGGCACCGGGACCACCGGCCCCGGCGCGGCGCTCTGGGTCGAGGCCACGGTGCTGGAGCCGGTCGCCGCCGGTCCCCTGGCCGACGAGCTGGCCAAGGAGTACAAGGCGCTCACCACCACGATCCTGCAGAAGCGCGGCGCCTGGCAGGTCGTCGACGCGGTCAACCAGATCGAGGACCCCTCCGTGCTCGCCGACAGCTCGGGATACGCCCCGTGGCTGACCACACCGCAGAAGCTGCTCCTCCTGGAGAGCCCGGACCCGGTCGAGCGGCTGGAGAGGCTCGTCGGCTGGGCGCGCGACCACCTCGCCGAGATGGACGTCGCCGAGACCATCCGCAAGGACGTCCAGGAGGGCATGGAGAAGCAGCAGCGCGAGTTCCTGCTGCGCCAGCAACTCGCCGCCGTACGCAAGGAACTGGCCGAGCTGAACGGCGACCCCGCGGACGAGGAGGAGGACTACCGGGCCAGGATCGAGGCGGCAGATCTGCCGGAGAAGGTCCGCGAGGCCGCGCTGAAGGAGGTCGCCAAGCTCGAACGCACCTCCGACCAGTCGCCGGAGACCGGCTGGATCCGCACCTGGCTGGACACCGTCCTGGACATCCCGTGGAGCACCCACACCACGGACGCGTACGACATCGCGGGCGCGAGGGCGGTGCTCGACGCCGACCACACCGGGCTCGACGACGTGAAGGACCGCATCGTCGAGTACCTCGCGGTGCGCAAGCGCCGGGCCGACCAGGGCCTCGGCGTGGTCGGCGGCCGCCGCAGCGGCGCGGTGCTCGCGCTGGCCGGACCGCCCGGAGTGGGCAAGACCTCGCTCGGTGAGTCGGTCGCGCGGGCCATGGGCAGGAAGTTCGTCCGGGTCGCGCTCGGCGGTGTCCGGGACGAGGCGGAGATCCGCGGCCACCGGCGCACCTACGTCGGCGCGCTGCCCGGCCGGATCGTCCGCGCGATCCGCGAGGCCGGGTCGATGAACCCGGTCGTGCTGCTCGACGAGATCGACAAGGTGGGCTCCGACTACCGCGGCGACCCGACCGCGGCGCTGCTCGAGGTGCTCGACCCGGCGCAGAACCACACGTTCCGCGACCACTACCTCGAAGTCGAGCTGGATCTCAGCGACGTGCTCTTCCTCGCGACGGCCAACGTCCTGGAGCAGGTCCCCGGCCCGCTGCTGGACCGCATGGAGATCGTCACGCTCGACGGCTACACCGAGGACGAGAAGGTGGCGATCGCCCGGGACCACCTGCTGCCCCGCCAGCTGGAGAAGGCCGGGCTGACGCCGGACGACGTGGCGATCGACGACGACGCGCTGCGCGGGCTCGCGGGCGAGTACACGCGGGAGGCAGGCGTCCGGTCGCTCGAACGGTCGATCGCCCGCATCCTGCGCAAGGTCACGGCCACGGTGGCGCTCGGCGAGGCCGAGCTCCCGGTCGCGGTGTCCGGCGACGGCCTCGTGCCCTACCTCGGCCGGCCGCGGCACGTCCCCGAGTCGTCCCTCCCCGAGTCCCGGCAGCGTACGGCGGTGCCCGGCGTGGCGACCGGCCTCGCGGTCACCGGCGCGGGCGGCGACGTCCTGTACGTCGAGGCGTCGCTCGCCGACCCCGAGACCGGCTCGACCGGCGTGACGCTGACCGGCCAGCTCGGCGACGTGATGAAGGAGTCGGCCCAGATCGCGCTGTCCTACCTGCGCTCGCGCGGGGTGGAGCTGGAACTGCCGGTCGGGTCGCTCAAAGACCGGTCCGTGCACATCCACGTCCCGGCGGGCGCCGTGCCCAAGGACGGGCCCTCCGCGGGCGTCACGATGACGACCGCGCTGGCCTCGCTCCTGTCCGGCCGCCCGGTCAGGAACGACGTCGCGATGACCGGTGAGGTGTCGCTCACCGGCCGGGTGCTGCCGATCGGCGGGGTGAAGCAGAAGCTGCTCGCCGCCCATCGGGCCGGGATCACGACGGTCCTGATCCCGGCGCGCAACGAGCCCGACCTGGACGACGTGCCCGCGGACGTGCTGGCGGACCTCACCGTCCACGCGGTCGGCGACGTCCGCGAGGTGCTCGACCTCGCGCTCACGCCCGCCACGGCGACCCAGACGGTGGCCCGGAACGCCGCCGCCTGATCGGCCGCGATCCATCTCGTACGGCTCGCGCCCCGCTCCTGGGGGCGCGAGCCGTACGCGTGCGCGGACGGGAGGCAAGGGGGCGAGGCGAGAAGGCGGGGCCGGCTCACAGGAGGGAGGGCGTGGATGTGAGATAAACCACATTGATTGTCGGGAATTATCGGAATTCACCGCCCTGGTCCTCTGTTGGTGATGACCGTGAACGTGATGTGCGACGGAGCCATGGCCCTGCGGGAGCGGGGCGTCATGATGTGCGGCTGTCGCCCGGCCTGAGCCCCAATTCCTTGATCGTTTCTCGCTCCGAAGGCCTGTTCATGAATTCCCCCACGAACTTCCTCGTCCTGCGCCGTTTCAGCCACCTGCCGTTCCCTCCGGGGACCCGCCGGTCGTGCTCGTCCACCGTCGCCGGCGTCGTCATCGTTCCTGGGGAAGTCTCGTGATCAAAGTGTCCGGTCTGCGCAAGGTCTACGGCTCCGTCGTGGCCCTCGACGGCGTGGACCTCCACGTCCGCAAGGGTGAGATCTTCGGTGTGCTCGGGCAGAGCGGCGCCGGGAAGAGCACCCTGCTGCGCTGCGTCAACCTGCTCGAACGCCCGACGGCGGGGGCCGTCACCGTCGACGGGCGGGAGCTGACCGCCCTGGGCGAGGGGGAGCTGCGCCGGGCGCGGCAGGGCATCGGCATGATCCACCAGCACTTCGCCCTGCTGTCCTCGCGCACCGTCGCCGGGAACGTGGCCTTTCCACTGGAGATCATGGGCATGCCCCGCGACCGGCGGGCCAAGCGGGTCGAAGAGCTGCTGGAACTGGTGGGCCTGACCGGAAAGGCGAAGGCGTACCCGGCGCAACTCTCCGGCGGCCAGAAGCAGCGCGTCGGCATCGCCCGTGCGCTCGCGGGCGAGCCGTCGGTGCTGCTGTCGGACGAGGCCACCTCGGCGCTCGACCCGGGGACCACGCAGTCGATCCTGGCCCTTCTCAAGCGGCTCAACCGCGAGCTCGGGCTGACGATCCTGCTGATCACGCATGAGATGGACGTGATCAAGGCGGTCTGCGACTCCGCGGCCATCATGAGCGACGGCCGGATCGAGGAGGCGGGGCCGATCCCCGAGCTCCTGGCCAGGCCGGGGTCCCGGCTCACCCAGGAGCTGTTCCCGCTGCCGCCCGCGGAGCCGGGCAGCGTGACGATCACCTTCACCGGCACCTACACCGGCCGCGCCGACGAACCGGTCGTCTCCCAGGTCGTACGGAAGTTCGACGTGGACGTGAACATCCTCGGCGGCGCGCTGGAGGACGTCGCGGGCGTCTCGGCCGGACGGCTCCGCGTACGGCTGACCGGTGAGGAGTCCGGCGCGGCGCTCGGCTACCTGCGCGACCGCGGTCTGCTCGTGGAGGTGGCTTCCCGATGACCTGGTCGGACATGAGCCCCCTGCTGTGGGAGGCCACGGGGCAGACCGCGCGGATGGTCGTCTGGTCCACGCTGTTCACCGTCCTGTTCGGGCTGCCCCTCGGCGTCGCGCTGGTCGGCACCGACAGGGGCGGGCTGTTCCCCGCTCCGGTCGCCCGCCGGATCCTCGGCCTGGTGGTCAACGTCGGCCGTTCGCTGCCGTTCATCGTGCTGATGATCGCCGTCATCCCGGTGACCCGGTTGATCACCGGCACCACCATCGGCACCGGCGCGGCGGCGGTCCCGCTCACGATCGGCGCCGTGCCGTTCTTCGCGCGACTGGTGGAGACCGCCCTGCGCGAGGTCGGCAGGGACGTCGTCCAGGCCGCGCAGGCCATGGGCGCGAGCCGGGTCACGATCGTGGGCAAGGTCCTGCTGCCCGAGGCGCTGCCGGGCCTGATCGCCGCGCTCACGGTCACCGTCGTCACGCTCATCTCGTACTCGGCGATGGCGGGTGTGATCGGTGGAGGCGGCCTGGGCGACCTCGCGGTCCGCTACGGATACCAGCGGTTCGAGACCGCTCTCATGATCGTCACGGTCGTGGTGCTGATCGTCCTCGTGCAGGCGGTTCAGAGCCTCGGCGACGCCGTCAGCCGTCGGCTCACCCACCGCTGACTTCACGCCCTTTCCCCTTCCCGCCGCCCGGCTCGACGGGGCGGTCCCGTTTCGTCACCCAGATTTCGTCACACAAGGAGTGGTCACACCATGCGCAAGATGTTCGGGCTCCTGCTCGCCGTCGGGCTGTCGCTCGGCCTGGCGGCCTGCGGCTCGTCCTCGTCCTCGTCCCCGGCCGACACGGCGTCGGCCTCGGGCACGGCCGCCGCGAGCGAGCCGCTCAAGATCGGCGTGAGCCCGGTGCCGCACGCGGAGATCGTGAAGTACGTCGCGGACAACCTGGCCTCCGCCGCCGGGCTGAAGCTGGAGATCGTGGAGTTCAGCGACTACGTGCAGCCGAACCTGCAGCTCCAGGACGGCCAGCTCGGGGCCAACTACTTCCAGCACAAGCCGTACCTCGACGACTTCAACGCGTCCAAGGGCACCAAGCTGAGCTACGTCACCTCCGTGCACCTGGAGCCGCTCGGCCTCTACTCCAAGAAGGTCAAGGACGTGGCGTCGCTCGGGCAGGGCGCGACCGTCGCGGTGCCGAACGACGCGACCAACCTCGGCCGGGCGCTCAAGCTGCTGGCCGACAACGGCGTGATCACGCTGAAGGACGGCGTCGGCACCGCCGCGACCGAGCGTGACGTCACCGGCAACCCCAAGGCGATCAAGTTCCAGCCGCTCGAGGCCGCCCAGCTGCCCCGGTCGCTTGAGGACGTCGACGCCGCGGTCATCAACGGCAACTACGCCATGGAGGCGAGCCTGAACCCCGAGAGCGACGCGCTGGTCCTGGAGAAGGCCGAGGGCAACCCGTACGCGAACGGCCTGGTGGTGGCCGAGGGCCAGGAGAGCGACCCGCGGATCGTCACGCTGTCGAAGCTGCTGACCAGTCCCGAGGTGAAGCAGTTCATCGAGCAGAAGTACAAGGGCGCGGTCATCCCCGCCTTCTGATCCCGGCTGATATCTCGGACATAAATGGGCGAATCATTCGGTTGCTTGACTGAATGATTCGCCCATGGTGTCAGCGGACGACGTACGACTACTACGACGTCCTGGGTGAAGTCGGCCGTCAACGTTGGGGCCCGCACGGGGACACACTGCCGTGGGTGCGGTTCGTCCTGCGCTGCCACCATATGCAGGCGCAACGCGTCCAGCGGCGGCTGGCGGAGGCCGGGGAGGTCTGGATGCTCCTTGAGGAGCGGGCCGACGCGGAGAACCTGCACCCTCGCTGCGTCTCGGCCCTTTACCGGGCTTCGTCTCCCGGCGGCTGCGCAGGAGCATGTACCAGTCCGACGAGTCCCTCAGCCAGGGTCAGGCGGCACGCGACCTTCGCGATCTCGTGTCCCGCGACTGGCTGCGGCCGTACGGCGAGACCAAGGGGCGGTTCTACGCGCCGGGGCCGAAGATGCTGGCGATCAGGGAGGATTTCGCCGGCCGGGCCACGCCCCTGCGCGATCCTTATGCGGGTTTCGCGATGAAGTGAGCGGACACTTCCCAGGTTCGATCGTGCAGATTAATGTTCGGTTCTATGCACCCGGGAGCCGTCGCCGCCCTCACCCCCGACAAGCCCGCAGTGATCGTCGTGAGCCCAGAAGCCGGTACGAGCTCACAACCCGCCGGAACCGCCCAGTCCGGACCGGCCACCACCCGCGTGGTCACCTATCGAGAGCTGGACGAGCAGTCCAACCGCCTCGCGCATCTCTTCCGCGCGGCGGGACTGCGGCCGGGCGACCAGATCGCCTTCATGCTGGAGAACCATCCGCTGTTCCTGGTGGTGGCCTGGGCCGCGCACCGGTCCGGCCTGTACTACACCGCGATCAGTTCCCGGCTGGGGAGCGACGAAGTCGCCTACATCGTGGACAACTGCGACGCCAGGGTCTTCATCTCGTCGGCGCGGCTGGCGGAGGTGGCGACCTCCGTCACGGAGGCCACGCCCAAGGTCGAGATCCGGCTCATGATGGACGGCGTGGCCCCCGGATTCACCTCGTACGAGGAGGCCGTCGCGAGCCGGCCCCCCACCCCGATCGAGGACGAGTGCCAGGGCTCGGACATGCTGTACTCCTCCGGAACGACCGGGCGGCCCAAGGGGGTCAAGCCCGTCCTGACCAAGGCGCCGCTCGACACTCCCGGTCCGCTGCTCCAGCTGATCCAGTTCCTGTTCGCTCCCGGCCCGGACAGCGTGTACCTCTCGCCCGCGCCGCTCTATCACGCCGCTCCGCTGCGGTACTGCATGTCCTTCCTGCGCCTCGGGGCGACCGTGGTCGTGATGGAGCGGTTCGATCCCGAGCAGGCCCTGCGGCTCATCGAGGAGTACGGCGTCACGCACGCGCAGTGGGTGCCGACCATGTTCATCAAGATGCTGCGCCTGCCCCCCGAGGTGCGCGGGCGCTACGACATCTCCTCGCTGACCTGCGCGATCCACGCCGCCGCTCCGTGCCCGATCCCGGTCAAGGAGCAGATGATCGAGTGGTGGGGACCGATCGTCCACGAGTACTACGCGGGGACCGAGGGCAACTGCTTCCTCTACGCCGGCTCCGAGGACTGGCTCACGCACAAGGGGACGGTCGGGCGGCCGCTGCTGGGGGTCGCGCACGTCTGCGACGAGGACGGGAACGAACTGCCCGCGGGCAGGCACGGCACGATCTACTTCTCCGACGGCCCGCGGTTCGAGTACCACGGCGACCCCGGCAAGACGCGCTCGGTGCAGGATCCGCAGGGCAGGGGCTGGACCACGCTGGGCGACATCGGCTACCTGGACGAGGAGGGCTTCCTCTACCTCACCGACCGCCGGTCGTACATGATCATCTCCGGCGGCGTGAACATCTATCCGCAGGAAGCGGAGAACGTCCTCGCGCTGCACCCGAAGGTCGCCGACGTGGCGGTCTTCGGCGTGCCGGATCCGCTGATGGGAGAGGCGGTCAAGGCCGTCGTCGAGGCGGCCGACCCCGCGGACGCGGGACCGGCGCTGGAGGCCGAACTGATCGAGTACTGCCGATCGCGGCTCGCGCACTACAAGTGCCCGAAGTCCGTCGACTTCAGGGACGAGCTTCCCCGCCACCCCACGGGCAAGCTCTACAAGCGGTTGCTGCGGGACGAGTACTGGAAGTCCGGGAACGTGGCTGATCGCTTAGCGTGACCTTACAGGGCGTTTGGCATCGTGGACGTGTACCGGCGGGAGAGCCGGAAGACGCAGCGGCCACGAGGGGGAAGACGATGAGCTCCGAGGAGCGGACGCCCGAGAACGAGAACACGACGGGCCACGGATGGAGCCAGTTCGGCAGCACCCCGCCCCAGCACGGGCAGTACGGGGCCTACGGCCAGTACCCCCCGCCGCAGCAGGGTGACACGGCGGCGTTCGCCGCGTCCCCGTTCCAGCAGCCCGTGAAGCGGGCGTGGAGCGGTGGGCAGAAGGCGGTGGCCGGGCTCGCCCTCGCCGCGGTGGCACTGGGCGGCGGGGTCGCGGGGGCCTTCGTCGCGAACAGCTTCGACAACGGCGGGACGGTCATCTCCTCGCCGGTGCTCCCCGTGTCCAACAGCTCGGGGAACACCATCGTGGCGGTGGCCAAGGCCATCCAGCCGTCGGTGGTGTCGGTCAAGGTCAAGACGCGGACCGGCGGCGGTGAGGGGTCGGGGGTCATCCTCTCGGCCGACGGGCTGATCCTCACCAACAACCACGTCGTCTCGGAGGCCGGACAGGACGCGTCGGTCACCGTGAAGTTCAGCGACGGCAAGACCGCGTCGGCCACGGTCAAGGGCACCGACCCGGCGACCGACCTCGCGGTCATCCAGGTCCACGACGTCTCGGGTCTCACCCCCGCCAGCCTCGGCGACAGCGACAAGCTCCAGGTCGGCGACTCCGTGCTCGCGATCGGCAGCCCGCTGGGCCTGGAGGGCTCGGTGACATCCGGCATCGTGAGCGCGCTGGACCGCACGCTCACCGAAAGCAGTCAGGACCAGCAGCAGCAGCCCTTCCCCTGGGGGCAGGAGCAACAGCAGCAGCCGGCCCAGCAGGTGACCATCGGCGGCATGATCCAGACCGACGCGGCGATCAACCCCGGCAACTCCGGCGGCGCGTTGGTCAACGCGGCGGGCCAGGTGATCGGCATCAACACCGCCATCGCCACCTCGGGCTCCAGTGTCGGCAACATCGGCGTGGGCTTCGCCATCCCGATCAACACCGCCAAGATGGTCTCCGAGCAGCTCATCAAGACCGGCAAAGCGACGCACGCCTTCCTCGGCGTGAGCGTCGCGGACGCGACCGGCGACACGCCCGGTGCGGTCGTCGCCTCGATCACCAAGGGCAGCCCCGCGGACAAGGCCGGTCTGAAGGAGGCGGACCTCATCACCAAGATCGACGAAACCATCGTCGGCGACGCGGAGACGCTGGTGGGCGTCATCCGCCGGCACCAGCCTGGCGACAAGATCGCCGTGACCTACACCCGCAACGGCCGGCCCTCGACGGCCACCATCGCCCTGACCGAGAACAGCAGCACGAGCTGACACCCCCCCGCCGTCCCCGCCCGGGGACGGCATCCGTACAGGGCGCCCCCGCACGGGGCGCCCGTACTGGTGTCCGGACGGGTGGTGCCCTCAGGCGAGGGCCAGAGGAGGCGAGCGTCGGAGGCGGGGGCAGATCAGCGGGACGAGGCCCGAGACGACGCGGTCAGGGTCTCCGACTCCCACAGATCCCGGTAGTACCCGGGGGCCGAGACCAGCTCCGCGTGCGTGCCGCGCTGCGCCACCCGGCCGTCCTCCAGGACCACGATCTCGTCCACCTGCTCCAGGCCGCGTAGGCGGTGGGTGACGAGCAGGGTCGTCCGGCCCCGCGTCGCGTCGAGCAGGTCGGCGGTCAGCGCGTCGGCCGTCTCCTCGTCCAGTGCCTCGGCCGGCTCGTCGAGCAGCAGTACGGCCGGATCGAAGAGCAGGGCCCGCGCGAGCGCCAGGCGCTGGAGCTGGCCGCCCGAGACCGTGCGGCCGTCCTCGCCGAGCACCGTGTCCCACCCCGTCCGGTCCGCCCACGTGTCCAGCCGGGCCCGCCGTACGGCCTGGGTGAGCTCGCCGTCCGACGCCTCCG
The DNA here is from genome assembly GCA_001570385.1 of Microtetraspora glauca. Taxonomy (GTDB): domain Bacteria; phylum Actinomycetota; class Actinomycetes; order Streptosporangiales; family Streptosporangiaceae; genus Microtetraspora; species Microtetraspora glauca. The sequence continues at coordinate 40,861 of BBYL01000034.1, forward strand.
GACCGGCCAGCCGCAGGTTGTCGCGGAACGACGCCTGGAACACGTATGGATCCTGGGTCAGCCCGGTCATCGCCGCCCGGACGTCGTCCGAGGCGTAGGAGCGGATGTCGACCCCATTGATCGTGATATGTCCTGACTCGATGTCCACGGTCCGCATCAGCGCGGACAGCAGCGTGCTCTTCCCCGCGCCGCTCGGCCCGACGATGGCCACCCTACGGCCCGGCGTGAGGGTCAGGCTGACCCCGTCGAGCGCCGGCTCGCGGTCGCCGTGCCGGACGACCAGGTCCTCCACCTCGACGGTCATCGGGGCCTCGGGCGGGGGCGCGGGACTGGCCGGCTCGGCCACTACGACCGGGGTCGCCTGGATCTCCGCCAGCCTGCGCAGCGCGGCGCCGACCCCCGCGAAGCGCTCCCCGGCCGCGGCGAGCGGCAGCACCGGTTCGAAGGAGACCAGCGCGGTCAGCGCGAGCACGGCGGTGGCCACCTGGCCGAGCCCGGCGGCCTGCGCGATCAGCACCACCGCCGCCACGGTCGATCCCTGGATGAGGACCCCGAGCCCGAGGGCCGCGGCGTTGATCCTCGCCTGGCCCCGCTCCAGCGCGGAGAGGCGGCCCTCCGCCGCCATACCGTCCGAAAGTGCCTGTCCCTTCGCGTCGTACGCGGCGAGATCCGCCGCGCCGTGGACCAGGTCGGCCACCCGGGCGGCCAGCTCGGCCCGCGCGGGAGCGATCCTGGCCGACCAGCGGTGGGCGGCGGCGGCCGTACCGGCCGGGAGCAGCACGCCGGCGAGCAGCAGCCCGAGGGCGAGCACCAGCGCGCCCACGGGCAGCAGGAACGCCCCGATGACGATGGCCGCGACCCCGGTGAGCAGGGCGGCGACGGCGGGAAGCAGGCAGCGGACCAGCAGATCCTGGACCGCCTCGGTGTCGTCCACCATCCGGCTGAGCAGGTCGGCGCCCCGCTGGCGGAGCGGCCCTGCGGGGATGAGCGACTCGTACAGCCGCTCGCGGGTGCTCGCCTGCGCCCGCAGCGCCACGTCGTGCCCGGTGAGCCGCTCCGCGTACCGCAACACGCCCTTGCCGGTCGCGAACGCGCGCACTCCGACGATCGCGACCGACAACGCGGCCAGCGGCGGCTGCTCGGCGGCCCGCGTGATCAGCCACGCCGCCGACGCGATCAGCGCGACCCCGGCGAGGTCGGCGGCGGAACCCGCGAGGGCGGCGACGACCAGCCTGCGGGCCATCCCCGGGGCGAGGATCGTCCTGCGGAGCCCGGCTCCATGGGGGGCGCTCATCGGGCATCGCCTCTCTCCGCCGCGAGGGCGTCGGCTTCGCGATCATGTCCGCTGTCGTGCCCGTTACCCTGCCCGTGGTCCTGGGGGCGGTCCGGGACGATCCGGCCCCCGCCGATGCGGACGACCCGGTCGGCCAGGCCGATCATCGCGGGCCGGTGCGCCACCACGATGGCGGTACGGCCCTCGGCCAGCGTGCGGGTGGCCTCGACCACGGCGGCCTCGCTGCGGCCGTCCAGGCGGGCGGTGGGCTCGTCGAGCAGCAGGACCTCAGCGGAGGGGCGGCAGAACGCGCGGGCCAGCGCGACCCGCTGGCGCTGTCCCGCCGACAGGTTCACGCCGCGCTCGCCGAGCACCGTCTCGTAGCCATCCGGCAGCGCCTCCACGAACCCGGCCGCCTGCGCCGCGGCGGCGGCCGTACGGATCAGGTCGGGCGAGGCGGAGCCGCCGAGCCCGATGTTGTCCGCGACGGACATGGCGAACAGGTGGGGCCGCTGAGGCACGAAGGCCAGCCTGCGTCGCCATTCGTCCAGGTCGAGGGTGGCGAGGTCCACCCCGTCGACCAGCACCCGGCCCTCGGATGGTGTGACGAATCCGAGGAGCAGGTGCAGCAGCGTGCTCTTCCCGCCGCCGCTCTCCCCGACCAGCGCGACCCGCTCGCCGGGCGCGACGACGAGCGACACGTCGTCGAGCGCGGGCTGGTCGCGGCCGGGATAGCGGACCGTGACATGCTCCAGCCTGATCTCCGGCGCGCGGGACGCTGAGGGAGTGTGCACACCGTGGTCCGGCACCGGAGAGACACCCGGCCGCGTGGCCGGTGTCCGGTCGGTGGCCGCCTGGTCGGGCTGTTTCTCGTCGGGCTGTTTCTCGCCGGGCGGGACGAGGAGGGCGAACGCCTCGTCCGCGGCGGCCACGCCCTCGACCGACGCGTGGAACTTGGTGCCCATGGCACGCAGCGGCAGGTACGCCTCCGGAGCGAGCAGGAGGACGAGCAGGGCCGTGTCGAGGTCGAGGGAGCCGGACAGCAGCCGGAGGCCGACGGGGACCGCCACCAGGGCCAGCGAGAGCGACGCCACGAGTTCCAGCACGAGCGACGACAGGAACGCCACCCGGAGCGTCCGCATGGTCGCGGCCCGATGCGCGGCGGCCACGTCGCGGATGACCGAGGACTGGTACCGCGCCCGGCCGAAGGCCCGCAGCGTCGGCAGACCGCGTACGACGTCGAGGAAGTGGCCGCCGAGTCGGGAGAGGGCCCGCCACTGCCGCTCGGTCACCGTCTTGGTGGTCCATCCCACCAGCGCCCCGAAGACCGGGATGAGCGGCAGCGTGAACAGGACGATCAGGCCGGTGGCGAGATCGGCGACGAAGAGCCGGGCCAGCACCGCGACCGGGACGACGGTCGCGACCGCGACGGCGGGCAGGTATCCCGCCAGGTAGGGGTCGAGCGCGTCGAGTCCACGGCCGACGAGGGTGACCAGCTCACCGGAACGCGGGCCCGCGAACACGCTCTCCTGGAAACGCTTCATCAGGCGGGCGCGCAGGACCGACTTGACTCCGGTGGCCGTACGGCCGGCCGAGGCGCCCTGGATCCAGCCGAGCAGCCCCCGGAAGAGCACGACCACGACCAGGGGGAGGAGAACCGCCACGGCGAACCGGCCGGACAGTACACCCGCGAGCAGCTCGGCCTGTACGAGCACGAGCAGGCCGGCGAAGACCGCGGCGGCCAGGCAGACGGCCAGATGGCGCCGGACGGCCGGTTCCGCGCGGGCGAGCCGCAGGAGATCCTTGTGCATATATCCCTCAGTATTCCCGAACTCCCGCAGTGCCCCCGACGTGCGCATTGTCGTCGGGCTGACGACACCGCAGGCGATCTCGAGGTCACGAGACCACCTTGGCATCCGGCAGGGCCGGTGCCGGGTTCGGGGCGGGTGTTGGGCGGGCCGGGACGACCCTCGGCCGGTCAGCGGGCGAGCACCAGGGGCGGCACCCGCGTGAGGTCGTCGGCCGGCGCGCTCGACGTCCGATCAGGCGGATCAGGCGGGGGAGCGGCCGGGACGCCCGTCGTCCTCGTCTCGGCGTACGGGCCCCCGCAGCGGGCTCGCGCGCACACCGGCCCGAGCGGTGACACCGGTACGGCCGCCGCGCGTCGCGGGGAAGCCGTGGCGGGTGCCGGGGGACGGCTCCTGCGCGGGAACGCTGGTCCCCGGTCCTGGCGGGCGGCGCGCGGCATGCTGGGGGGCGGAGGAGGACCACAGGAAGCCTCCGGCGGCGACGGCGGCGACGAGGACGAACCAGGCCAGCGCCCGGCCCGTTCGCAGTCCGTAACCGGACACCAGCCAGTACGCGCCCAGCGCCATCCGGGTGGCCGGGCGGGCGGCGGTGATCCGCCGCATCTCCATCGCGCCGAACGCGAAGTCGGTCGCGGTGCGGTCGTCGTCGACCCTGAGCCCCGCGTACAGATGTTTCAGACGTCCGGGATCGACGGCGCGCCGCGTCGGGCCGAACCGCAGCGTGTGCTCGTCGGCGAGGAGTTGCCGCCTGCTCCACCACCGCACGGGCGGCCAGCTCAGCCGGAGCTGGACCCCGCGCGGGGTGGTGGCGAACACGCAGCCGGTCAGCCGCAACCGCCCGGGGTCGGGCACACCCGCCAGATGGCATCCGGCCAGATCCACGCCCGTCAGGGAGAGCCGGTCGACGTCGAGCCGCTCCAGGGAGAGGACCCGGACCCGTCCGGCGCGGCGGACCACGCTCGCCTGGCCGCGGGAGACGAGCCCGCGCAGGTCCACGTCGGCGTCGTCCAGCCGCAGCACCAGGCGCCCCGTGACCTGGGCGTTGCGCAGGTCGATCAGGCACCCGGACGCGTCGATCTCCAGCTTGCCGTCCGTACGCGCCCCGGCGAGCACAAGGCGCCCGGCGACCGACGAGGGGGACAGGAAGGCGCCGCCGGCGAACCGGGCGCCCTCGAACGCGGCCGCGCCGTCGAAGGCCGACCTGGACAGGGAGACGGCCTTTCGGAATCTGGCGCCACGAAACCGGGCCTCACCGTGGAACCGGGTGCCGTCGAACGAGGTGAACCCGGTGAAATCGGCCTGGTCGAAGGAGGCGGACGACAGGCACGCGTCGCCGAAGAGCGCGTCGCTGCCCACCCTCACCCGGTCGAAGGACGCGTGGCCGTGGACGCGGGCGCCGTGCATCGACAACTCGCGGGCGAACGCGGTCTCCGCGAAGGAGACGTTGCCGGTGAACCTGGACCCGAAGAACGACGCGAGGCCGTCGAAGCGGGCGCGGGCGAACGACGCGTCGCCGAGGAACTCCACCCCGGCGAAACGGGCGGGAGAGGTGAAGCGCGCCAGGTCGAACCGGGCCCGGCCGAGAGATCGGCAGGTCGCGGCGAGCACGAGGTCGAGCAGTTCCGCGCCGACCAGGGGGCCGCGCAGGTCGACGCCCTGCCCGGGAGAGAGGGCCCGAAGGCGCGAATCCAACTCGTCGGGGCCCAGGTGGGCCAGGCAGCGTCCGTACGGCTGATGGGCGGCGCCGGCACATCCGTCGTGGGCGCACGTGATCCAGCCGACGTCGAGGAAGCTCGGGGGCATGGAGGAGTCATACCCACATTCACGGGCGTCCGGGATCGATGACGTCCCGCTTGCCGCGGTCCAGGTGCTCCGTGCCGGGAACCCGCGGATAGCGCAGGTCGAAGACGGGACGCTCGGACCTGATCGGCGGGATGGTGAGGAAGTTGTGACGTGGCGGCGGGCATGACGTGGCCCATTCCAGGGAGTTGCCGAACCCCCACGGGTCGTCCACCCGCACCCGTCTCCCGTGCCGTGCCGTACGCCAGACGTTGTAGAGGAACGGCAGGGTCGAGATGCCCAGGAGGAACGCCCCGCAACTGGAGACGACGTTCAGCGTGGTGAAGCCGTCGGACGCGGCGTAGTCGGCGTAGCGGCGTGGGAAGCCGTCCACGCCGAGCCAGTGCTGGACGAGGAACGTCATCTGGAAGCCGACGAACAGGCTCCAGAAGTGGATCTTTCCGAGCCGGTCGTCCAGCATCTTCCCGGTGAGCTTGGGCCACCAGAAGTAGAAACCGGCGAACATCGCGAAGACCACGGTCCCGAAGACCGTGTAATGGAAGTGGGCCACGACGAAGTAGGTGTCGGTGACGTGGAAGTCCAGCGGCGGTGAGGCGAGGATGACGCCGGTGAGGCCGCCCAGCAGGAACGTCACCAGGAAGCCGACGCAGAAGAGCATCGGCGTCTCGAAGCTCAGGTGGCCGCGCCACATCGTGCCGGTCCAGTTGAAGAACTTGATCCCGGTCGGCACCGCGATCAGGAAGCTCATCAACGAGAAGAACGGCAGAAGCACCTGCCCGGTGGCGAACATGTGGTGCGCCCACACTGTCATGGACAGCAGCGTGATCGAGATCGTGGCGCCCACCATGCCGACGTAGCCGAACAGCGGCTTACGGCTGAACACCGGGATGACCTCGGTGATGATCCCGAAGAACGGCAAGGCGATGATGTAGACCTCGGGATGCCCGAAGAACCAGAACAGGTGCTGCCAGAGGATCGCTCCGCCGGTCTCCGGATGGAAGACGCGGCTGCCCATCTTCCGGTCGATCTCCAAGACGATCAGGGCCGCCGCCAGCACCGGGAACGCCAGGAGCGCCATGACCGAGGTCAGCAGGATGTTCCACGTGAAGATCGGCATCCGGAACATCACCATGCCGGGCGCGCGCAGCCCGATGATCGTGGTGACGAAGTTGACCGCGCCGAGGATCGTCCCGAGACCGGACAGGGCGAGGCCCATGATCCACAGATCGACGCCGTGGGACGGGCTGAACTGGATGAGCGACAGCGGGGCGTAGCCGGTCCATCCGTACGCCGCGGCGCCCCCCGCGGTTCCGAAACCGGCCAGCACCATGATCCCGCCGAACAGGAACAACCAGTACGCCACGGCGTTCAGGCGGGGAAATGCGACGTCCGGCGCCCCGATCTGCAGCGGCATGATCGCGTTGGCGAAACCGGCGAACAACGGTGTCGCGAAGAGCAGCAGCATGATCGTGCCGTGCATGGTGAAGAACTCGTTGTACTGCTGGTTGGTCACGAACTGCAGTCCGGGTGCCGCCAGCTCCGCCCGGATGATCATCGCGAACAGGCCGCCGATCAGGAAGAAGCAGAAAGACGTGATGAGGTAGAGATGCCCGATCACCTTGTGGTCGGTGGTGGCCAGCCAGGAGATGAGCCGGGCCCCGGTCCGGATCCGCTCCTTGGGCGCCGGGCGCGAGGCTTGCGTGGTCATGGCGTCTCCTGTCCCCGAAAAGGAGGCTTCCAGCCGTCATGTACCCGTCCGGCCACGGATGGAATGCTGGGCAGTGGGCAAGGGGTTATGCCCGCTGAGACGCAGACGAAAGGAGTCGCCGATGGCGACCATCGAGGTAACCGAGAAGAACTTCAACGAGATCGCCGACAAGGGCATCGTGCTGCTGGACTTCTGGGCGTCGTGGTGCGGCCCCTGCCGTACGTTCGCCCCGATCTTCGAGAAGGCGTCCGAGCAGCACGACGACATCACGTTCGGCAAGATTGACACGGAGGCTCAGCCCGGTCTGTCCGAGGGGTTCGACATCACGGCGATTCCCACGATCATGGCGATCAGGGACGGCATCGTGGTGTTCGCCCAGCCCGGCGCCCTGCCCGCTCCGGCGCTCGACGACCTGATCAAGCAGCTTCGGGGGCTCGACATGGACGCCATCCGCGCCGAGATCGAAGCGGAGATGAAGCAGAAGTAGGCGCGTCCCGGGCCGCCGACGCGGCCGGGCTCTTCGAACGGCAGGCCTGCCCTGGCCGGCCTGCCACGGCTGATCGCACGGCCCCGCCGAGGGCCGCCGGTTCATGAGTGTGCGCTCGGAACCGGCGGCTCAGTGTCGACCGTTCACAGCCGCGCGCCCGCCGTTCAGGACCACCCGCGGTTCAGGACCACCCGCGGTTCAGGACCGCCCGCGGTTCAGGACTGCGAGCGGTACAGCTCCGCGACGCGGAAGGCCAGGTCGAGCGACTGGCTGCGGTTGAGGCGCGGGTCGCAGGCGGTCTCGTACCGCAGCGACAGATCCTCTTCCACGATCGGGTGCCCGCCGCCCACGCACTCGGTCACGTCGTCACCCGTGAACTCGATGTGGATGCCGCCCGGGTGCGTGCCCAGCGCGCGGTGCACCTCGAAGAATCCGGCCACCTCGTCGAGCACGTCGTCCAGGTGGCGGGTCTTGTGGCCGCTCGGCGCCTCGAAGGTGTTGCCGTGCATCGGGTCGCAGATCCACGCCACTGTGGCACCGCTCGCGGTGACCTTCTCCACGAGAGTCGGCAGGGCCTCGCGGACCTTGCCCGCGCCCATCCGGCTGATGAAGGTGAGCCGCCCGGGCTCGTTGTCCGGGTTGAGCTTCTCGACCAGCGTGAGCGCCTCCTCGGGCGTCGTCGTCGGCCCGAGCTTCACCCCGATCGGGTTCTGGATGCGGCTGAAGAACTCCACGTGGGCTCCGTCGAGCTGCCGGGTGCGCTCGCCGATCCAGACCATGTGCGCCGACACGTCGTACGGCAGGCCGGTCCGGGAGTCGACCCTGGTGAGCGCGCGGTCGTAGTCGAGGATCAGCGCCTCGTGCGAGGAGTAGAAGTCGACCGTGTGGAACTCGTCGGGCTCCGGGCCGCAGGCCCGCATGAACGCGAGGGCCTGGTCGATCTCACGGGCGAGCTGCTCGTAGCGCCGTCCGGCAGGGGACTCGGCCACGAAGTCCTGGTTCCAGGCGTGCACCTGGCGCAGGTCGGCGTAGCCGCCCTTGGCGAACGCGCGGGCGAGGTTCAGCGTGACGGCCGAGGAGTGGTAGGCGCGCAGCAGGCGGCCCGGATCCGGCGTGCGGGCCTCGGCGGTGAAGTCGAAGCCGTTGACCATGTCGCCCCGATAGGCGGGCAGCTCGAGCCCGTCGCGGATCTCCGTGTTCTTGGAGCGCGGCTTGGCGAACTGCCCCGCCAGGCGGCCGATCTTGACGACCGGGATCTTGGCGGCGTACGTGAGCACGATCGCCATCTGCAGCAGCGTCTTGAGCTTGTTCCGTACGTTGTCGGCGGTGGCGCCGGAGAAGGTCTCCGCGCAGTCGCCGCCCTGCAGCACGAAGGCCTCACCGCGGGCCACGGCCGCGAGGCTCGCCTTCAGCTGGTCGCACTCTCCGGCGAACACCAGCGGCGGCAGCCCCTGAAGCTCGGACACGACCTTGTCGAGTTCGCCGCGGTCGGGCCAGTCCGGCTGCTGGGCCGCGGGCAGGTCACGCCAGGAATCGAGATTGATTGCGCTCACGACATACCAGGCTATTGCACACGGTCAGTGAAGACGGACGTCATGTCCACGTAGTGAGATCACGTTGATGACGTCGAGGGGCATTCGCCGGTGGTTTCGCCGCGACATCGATTCGAGATCTCCCCCGGAGTCTCCTGTGAGGTGTTCTGAAGCGTCTGATGTGGAAACGGCGTATGTGGGTAATGAGGGCGAAATGAACGTACTCGTGACCATGGACGCCGGAAGTCCCGGCCAGCTCCGCGACCCGCGTGCCCCGGCCGCGCACCCGGCCCGGCGTCGTGAACTCTCCGGAGACCCGATCAGCCGGGAGGAATCGCGACAGTACGTGCCCGATCTGGAGTATCGGCCGCCATGCGCACGCTGAGACAGGCGTTTCGCATGGCGGCGGAGAACGTCAACGCAGGACGTTCAGGGCGCGGGTGAGGGAGTCCGCCGTGCGCGTGCGGAGAGGCGCGTAGGACTCCTCCGGATACTGGCGGGGGCCGTTCTCCACCAGCATGATCAGGTAGAGGTAGGTCCGGTAGAGGGCGTCGCGGATCCGCGCCTCCGGGCCGGTCGCCAGGGTGCCTCCGGCCTCCCGGTAGCCGGCGAGCAGCGGGTCGTCGTCCCGCAGTTCCGCGAAGATCGTCGGTGTGACGAAGTCGGCGAGGGGATCGCCCCAGAAGGCCCGCTCGTGGTCGATGAGCGCCTGGATCCGCGGCCTGCCCCCCGCGCCACCGTCGTCGCCACCGTCGTCGCCACCGTCCACGCCGGACAGGAACACGTTGCCCGGCCAGATGTCGAAGTGGACGAGCGCGGGCCGGGTCACCTGGTCCAGCGCGTACGCGTTGGAGTGGACGAGGCCGGCGATCTCCAGGAGCGAGGCCGGCAGCGGCGTCGCGTACCGTACGGCGTCATCGAGGATCGCCCCCACCATGACGAGGAACGCCTCCCGCCAGCTCGGCCCCGTCAGGCCCGCGTACGGATAGCCGAAGACGCCGTCGCCCGGGATCGTATGCAGCAGGGCGAGGTGGTGGCCGAGCTCGAACCTGAGGGTGTTCTCGTGGTCGGGGCCGAGCGTCGCCCGGTTCCACGGCACGCCGTCGAGAGCCGACAGGATCAGGTAGTCGCCGCCGACGAGGGGATCGTCGTAGCCCGCGTACAGCAGGTCCGGGAGGGGCACGCCGGAGCCGGAGGCCAGGTGGTACACCATGGCCTCGGTCCGCAGCAGATCACGCTCGTAGGTCAGGAGCTCAAGGTCGGGGGGAGGGCCGACCTTGAGTACCACCTGGCGCCCGTCCTCCAGGCCGAGGCGCCACACGGCGTTGGCGAACCCGTCCGGGAGCTCCTCCGCCGACACGATCCCCGTGCCGAGCGCGTCGAGGACCAGGGCGTCGAGCTGGGCGGGGGACAGCCGCCGCTTCGTCTTGCTATCCATTTGTGTTTCCCGCTGTCAGGTCAGAAGGCCGTTATCGTCCACCTGGCCTCGTGCGTGTCCCCCGGCTTGAGCACGACGAGGTCGGTGCCCGAGTTGAAAGCGTCCGGCGGGCAGGTCATCGGCTCCACGGCCACGCCCCGGTGGCCGAGTCCGGTGCCCGTGCAGACCTGCACCCAGGGCATCACCGCGGGATCCCAGGAGATCTCCACCCCGCCCTCCGGCCCGCGCAGCCGGACCCGGCCCGCGGTCAGGCCGGTGAAGGCGTGGTCGATCGCGGTGGCGCCGAGCGCGCGCGGCTGCCGGAAGTCGTACGGCGTGCCCGAGACGTCCTCCAGGGCACGCGGGCGGAGCAACTCGTCCGTCGTCAGCACCTGCCCGGCGGGGAGGTCGATTTCGTACGCCTCGACGTCCGGACCGGCGAGCAGCCACGGGTGCGGGCCGCAGCCGTACGGCGCGGCGTTCGTGCCGACGTTCTCCGCGGTGACCGTGGTGACCAGGCCGCTCGCCGACACGTCGTGGCGCACCTGGAGAGCCAGGCGGAACGGGTAACCGGACGTCGGCTCGATGGTGTGCGTGAGCCGGACGAAGCCGTGGTCGTCCTCGGCGGCGAACAGCTCGGCCACGGTCCACGGCACGTCGGCGACGAAACCGTGCAGGGCGTTCCCCCGGTCGGGCTCGTTGACCGGGAGCTCGTGGTGCTCGCCCTCGAAGTCGTACGCCGCGCCCGCGACGCGGTTGGGCCAGGGGGCGAGCAGGGTGCCGCTGTAGTAGGGGATCGGCCCATCCTCAGGCCAGCTCGTCACCAGGTCGCGGCCGTCGTGCCGGAGAACCCGCAGGGCGGCGCCCCGAGGGCTGATCTCGGCCTGGTAGCCGCCACCGAGGATTTCGTACTGGGCCACGGGGGATGTCCTTTCGCCAGGGAACGGTCATATCAGCGTAAGCGAGCCCAATCATCACGTATGGCCGGTGATACGCCGGAGTGGTGGGAGCGCTCCCATAGCGGGTAAGATTAAGCTGCTTTTGGCGGTAGAGTCAACTAACTAATCTCGCCTCACCGACGAAATCGCCGCACCGACGAAGGAGAATCGTTGATCGGTCACCTGCAGTGCGTTGTGCTGGACTGCCCCGAGCCTCTCGCGCTCGCCGGCTTCTATCGTTCGCTGCTCGGCGGCGAGGTGAACCGGCCCGATCCCCGCTGGGTGCTCGACGATGACTGGGCGACGCTGCACACCGGCTCCGGAATGGTTCTCGCGTTTCAGCGCGTGCCCGAGTACCGGCCGCCGCGCTGGCCGGACCCGGCCTTTCCCCAGCAGTTCCACCTGGACATCGATGTCGCGGACGTCGACCGAGCGCACGAGCAGGTCGTCGCGCTCGGCGCCGCGTCGCTGGACCCGGGCGACCTGGACCCGGGCGAGACCTTGGACTGGCGAGTCTATGCCGACCCGGCCGGCCACCCCTTCTGCCTCGTCCGAGGCTGACCCGGGTGGCCCGGGGTCAGCGCACCTCGCCGGACTTGATGACGTCCCGGTACCAGAGGGCGCTGTCCTTGGGAGTGCGCTTCTGGGTCTCGTAGTCGACGTGCACGATGCCGAAGCGCTGGTTGTAGCCCTCGGCCCACTCGTAGTTGTCCAGCAGCGACCACACGTGGTACGCCTCGACGCGGGCGCCTGCCGCCATCGCACGGTGCATCGCGGTCAGGTGGTCGCGCAGATAGCCGATCCGCTCCGTGTCGCGTACCCGCCCGTCGGGGCCGGGGGCGTCCACGGTGGCCAGGCCGTTCTCGGTGATCACCAGCGGCACGCCGCCGTAGTCCCTCTTGAGGCGGACCAGGATGTCGTGGAAGCCTTCGGGATAGATCTCCAGCCACTCCGCCTGCGCCCTCGGGTGCGTGAAGACCCGCTCGCCCTCGCCGTTCACGAAGATCGGCGTGTAGTACTGCACGCCCAGCAGGTCGATCGGCTCGCTGATCGTGGCGAGGTCGCCCTCCTGGATGTGGTCGCGCATCGGGCCACGCTCCGCGATCCACGCCATGGTGTCCTCGGGGTAGCGCCCCTTGAAGATCGGGTCGAGGTACAGGCGGTTCTCCAGGCCGTCCCGGTGGCGCGCGGCGGCGAGCGCCTCCGGGCTCTCATCGGCCGGATAGGACGGGTGCAGGTTCAGCGCCGGGCCGATGCGCCGCCCGGGGTGCCCGGCGTGCAGGCGCCGCGAGGCGAGCCCGTGCCCCAGCAGCAGGTGGTGCAGCGCGACGAACGCCCGCGCGTCGTCCTTCACCCCGGGAGCATGGATGCCCTCCCGGTAACCGCAGTCCACGACGGTCTTCGGCTCGTTGATCGTCACCCAGTCCCTGACGTGCAGGGCGCCGAACACGATCTCGGCGTAGTCGGCGAACCGCTCCGCCGTGTCCCTGTTCTCCCAGCCGCCCCGGTCCTGGAGTTCCTGAGGGAGGTCCCAGTGGAACAGCGTGGCCATCGGCCGGATGCCGCGCTCCACCAGCCCCTCGACCAGCCGCCGGTAGAAGTCCAGGCCCTTCTGGTTGGGCACGCCGGAGCCGGACGGCTGGATCCGGGGCCAGGCGATCGAGAACCGGTAGCTCTGCAGGCCGAGCTCCGACATGAGGTCGAGGTCCTCGGCGTAACGGTGGTAATGGTCGGCTCCCGGCTCCCCGGTGTCGCCGTCACGCACGTTCCCCGGGACGGCGCTGAAGGTGTCCCACACGGACACGCCGCGGCCGTCCTCGGTGGTCGCGCCCTCGATCTGGTACGCGGCGGTGGCGGCGCCCCAGACGAAGTCCGATGGAAATCTCGCCGGTGAATTCATCAGGCTGGTCCAATTCTCACGTATTGAAATGTCCGGGGTTTTCCAGTGCTATCCGGAGTGCGCCGAGAAATTCCGCCGCTTCCCGTCCGTTGATGAAACGATGGTCGTAGGAAAGTCCCAATCCGCAGATTTTCCGTACGGCGAAGCCGTCGCCTTCCTGGACCACCTCGGGACGCGGCGCGGTCAGCGCCAGCGCGCACGTCTGGCCGGGGAAGACGATGGGCGCCGCCATGACGATGCCGTCGTACGTGTGCAGGGTGAGCGTGATCGCGCCGCCCCGGAGGTCGCGCTCCCGGAAGCTCCCTTCGAGCGCCGTACGGCGGAAGCCGGTCAGGTCCCGCGCGATCTCGGCGACGGAGCGGCCGGCCGCGTCCCGGACGACCGGGATGAACAGCCCCTTGCCCACGTCGACCGTCACGCCGACGTCCGCGCCGGCCGCACGCCGGGCACGCAGACCGTGCGGGCCGGGGGCCGGCGACGCGAAGAAGAGCGGGAAGACGTCGAGGAGCCCGCCCACGGCCTTGACGACCAGTTCGGGCACCCCGACGAGGACCCGGTGCCGCCGGGTCAGGTCACGGGTGAGCGGCAGCGCGTCGGTCACGTCGACGTTCATGAGGGTGAAGGCCGACGGGATCTCCCGGCGTGACCGCTCGACGACCTCCGCCGTCCGCCGCTGCGCCCGGGACAGCGCGATCAGCTCGCCCGTGTCGTGCTCATCCCGTACATCCGGCGGCTGCTCGCCCGTCGCCCCGCCGACCGGGCCGGCGACGAGCCCTTCCAGGTCCGCGCGCCTGACGACCTTCCTGCCGAGCGCGCGGATCCGATCCGGTGAGATGCCCAGCTCGTCGATCAGCCTCCGCGCGGGCGCGGTGATGACGATGTCGTCCCCGCCCGTGCCCGCGGGAGGATCACCGCCGGGCGGTTCGTCGCCGGGCGCGAACAGCCGGGCGATGGTCTGACCGGGGGCGCACTCGGCTCCCTCCCGGACGAGCCGCCGCAGCACGCCCTCCTCCTCGGCCGCCAGTTCCTCGACCGTCTTGGAGGTCTCCACCGTGACCAGAGGGTCCCCGGCCCGTACGGCGTCGCCGTCCTTGGCCAGCCACTCCACGAGGACGTACGCCGCATCGTTGTTGTTGAGCTTCGGCACCCGGAAATCGCTCATGAGAGGGCCTCGCGTACGGCGGTCTGGATGTGGCCGGCCTGCACCAGCACGTCACGTTCGAGATGAGGAGCGGCGGGGATGACGCTGTCCGCCGAGTTGACCAGGGTGATCGGGCGGCGCAGCCCGGACCACAGCCGCGGGTAGAGCACACGCGCGACCTCGGCGCCCCACGTGCCGCCCTCGGTGCCGTCGTCGATCACGCAGACGTGCCGCGCCTCCTCCAGGTCGGGGAGGTGCGGAACCGGGTAGAGCTGGGCGGGGACCAGCAGCTCGCAGACCAGCTCGTCCTCCAGGAGCAGCGCCCGCATGGCGTCCAGCGTCCGGTGGACCAGCCCGCCGTGCGTGATGAGTGTGCAGTCGGGCTCCGCCGTACCGTCGAGGAAGACCCGTGCGGTGTCGCCGGCGAGCTCGAACCTGAACAGGTCGTCCAGGCGGTACATGTGCCGGGTGTAGAGCACCTTGTCCTCGAAGAACAGGCACGGCCGGTCCAGGGAGAACATCCGGGCGAACAGCTCGGCCGCGTCGTGGAACGGGGTCATCTCGAACAGCGAGAGGCCGGGCACCCCGATGAAGTGCTTCTGCAGGCTCTGGCTGTGTGTCGGGCCGTAGCCACGGTTGCCGCCGGTCGGGCAGCGCACGATGAGCGGCACGGGCACGGGCCTGCCGTACATGGTGGTGGACTTGGCGGCGAAGTTCGTGATCTGGTCGAACGCCAGCGCCACGAAGTCGGAGAACATGATCTCGACGATGGCCTTGTCCCCGGCGAGCGCCAGTCCGGCGCCGACGCCCGCGATGGCGCCCTCACTCAGCGGCGTGGACCTGACGCGGGAGCCGAACCGGCTGGACAGCCCCCTGGTGACCTTGAACGCCCCGCCGTACGGGTCGGAGATGTCCTCACCGAGCAGATGCACGGCCGGATCGGACTCCATGAGGTCGTGCAGGGCCTGGTTGAGGTGCTCGGAGACCCGCGTCACGGCCGCTCCTGGAACGCGGGCGGAGGGACCACGAGGGGACGGGCGGTGACCTCGGCGGTGACCTGTCGCACCAGCGCGAGTTGCTCCCGGTCGATCCGGCCGAACCGCTCGGGGTCGGCCTCGGCGTAGCGGGCGTACCAGTCGGACTCGCGTGTCCGCTGGATCTCCGCCGGTGACCGCGTGTCGTCGCCCTTGCTGTGCGGGCCGATCCGGTGCGTGACGAACTCGACGACCAGCGGCGACGGCTCGGCCCGTACGGCGTGGACCAGCGGGGCAAGGCCGGCCCGGATCTCCTCGACGTCGGTGGAGGTGACCCGGTGATGGCGCACGCCGAACGCGGCCGCCCGGGCGCCGATCGTCCCGGCGAGCTGCGCGGACGTCGGAGTGGACTGGGCGATGCCGTTGTGCTCGACCACGACGAGGAGGGGGAGGCGCCACAGCAGGGCCATGTTCAGCGCCTCGTAGACGGCGCCCTCCCCCCACGTGCCGTCGCCGATGTAGGCGCAGGCGAGCGCTCCGGAGCCGGCGAGTTTCAGCGCCACGCCGGTCGCCACGGGCAGGCTCTCGCCCTGGACCCCGGTGGACAGGAACCGCCGGTGGTAGAGGTGCTGGCTGCCGCCGACCCCGCCGCACACCGCGCCCTCACGTCCCATGATCTCCGCGAGCAGCCCGTACGGCTCCGCGTGGCGGGCGAGGAAGTGCCCGTGTCCCCGGTGGTTGCTGAACACGAAGTCGTCGTCCCGGAGCAGCGGCGTCAGCGCGACGGGGATGTACTCCTGCCCCAGACACGTGTGCGTCGTCCCGCTGACCGCTCCCTGCTCGAAAAGCCGGAGCAGAGCGAGCTCGAAGTGCCGGATGAGCAGCAGCGACCGGAGGTCCTGATCCGAGGGGGGTGGCCGCAGGCTCGGAGGCGGTGCAGCGGTGACGATCACGGGTGGTGCGCTCCTGGGCGTCGGCGATCGAAGGCGCGCTCAACCACGGCACGGCCGTTCACGGCCACACGTGTCCTTGGGAGCGCTCCCACCGGAGCGTAGATTCGACAGAGATCGCTGTCAATCCCCGAAGTGATGAGGCGGGCTCGCTGTTTCACCTGCCCATTCCGTGAACTGCGGAAATATCACCACTTTTAGGCTTTAGTCGGTAATAACGGACTGAAACATCCATGACACTTGACGAACCAAAGGCGTAATCTCTAGCCTCCACTGCCGTGGGAGCGTTCCCACTCACATTGCCGACGTCCGGGTCCCACAGCGCGAGCGGCAGCGACCCTCCGTGCCGCGGCGATCGACTCGGTGTCGTCGGTACGGCGCACCACCGCACCACCGCACGCAGCACCCGCACGCAGCACCCGCACGCAGCACTGCCTCGAACGTCTGCCGTCAACGTCGCCGTCAGCATCGTCGCCAGCATCAGTCCATCTGATCAACCGTACTGATCACCGCACCGTTCAGAACGTCGTCAGCGCGTCGTCACCACGCGGCGCCGTCACGCATCGTCGTCGGCGTCGGCCGCCGGCACGTTCGCCGCGTCCGCGCGGCAGCACTGGCGGAACCGGTCGCAAGGGGAATGTCATGTCAAGAACGCTGGAATCCGCCGAGGTGGCGGCATCGTGACGCGGACCGGGCTCTCACCGGCGAAACAGGCACTGCTCGCCCAGCGGCTGAAGGTGGCGCAGGCGGCCACCGTGACGGTGCCGCCGCGCCCGCCCGGCACCCTTCCACCGCTCTCGCACGCCCAGGAGCGGCTGTGGTTCCTTGAGCAGTACGCCCCGGGAACCACCGCGTACACCGTCGCCTTCGCCGTCCGGCTGGACGGCGAGATCGACGAGGACGCGTTCGACCGGGCACTCATCGACGTCGCGCGGCGTCACGAGAGCCTCCGCACCCGGTTCGTCACCACGGACGACGGCACACCCGAGATCGTCGTGGACGCGGAGCCGGTGGTCGAGCTGCGGCTGTCGGACGACACCGCCGCGGTGCGCGAGGAACTGGACCGGCCCTTCGACCTCGAGACCGGTCCGCTGCTCCGCGCCCTCCTGGTCCGGCTCGGCCCGGCCGAGAACGCGCTGCTGCTCACGATGCACCACACCGTCACCGAC
This sequence comes from Microtetraspora glauca, assembly GCA_001570385.1. Taxonomy (GTDB): domain Bacteria; phylum Actinomycetota; class Actinomycetes; order Streptosporangiales; family Streptosporangiaceae; genus Microtetraspora; species Microtetraspora glauca. The sequence continues at coordinate 57,958 of BBYL01000034.1, forward strand.
GGCTGGTCCTGCGACATCGTGGTGGAGGAGCTCCTCGCCCTGCACGAGGCGTACCGGACCGGGACCGACGCCGGTCTCGCGCCACCGCCGGCGCAGTACGGCGACTACGCGCTCTGGGAGCGGGGGCGGTCCCACGACGACGACATCCGCTACTGGCGGGAGCGGCTGGCCGGGCTGGCGCCGCTGGAGCTGCCCACCGACCTGCCGCGTCCGCCCGAACAGGGATGGGACGGCGCCGCCCACGGACTGGAACTGGACCGCGAACTCGGCGACGCGCTGGCGGAACTGGGCAGGGCGCACGGCGCGACGCCGTACATGACGCTGCTCGCCGCGTTCCAGGTGCTGCTCTCCCGCTACTCCGGGCAGCACGACTTCGCGGTGGGCTCACCCGTCTCCGGACGCGACCTGCCGGAACTGGAACGGGTGGTCGGGCTCTTCATCAACTCGCTGCCGATGCGGGCCGACCTGTCCGGCGACCCGCCGTTCACTGAGTTACTCGCCCGGGTGCGGGAGACCGCGCTCGACGCCTACGCGCACCAGGAGCTTCCCTTCGACCGGCTCGTGGGCGAACTCGGCGTCGAGCGCGACGTCAGCAGGTCACCGGTCTTCCAGGTGATGTTCGCGCTGCAGAACTACCGGTCGGCGCCGCTGCGCACCCAGGGGCTGGGCATGTCGGCGTACCCGATCGAGGTGTCCGCCACCCGGTTCGACCTCGCCCTCTACCTGATGGAGACCGGGGAGGGTCTGCGCGGGAACATCACCTACCGCACCGAGTTGTTCACCGCCGAGACGATCCGGCGGATGGCCGCCTGCTTCGAGCGACTGCTCCGGTCGATCGTCGCCGATCCCGGAGCGCGGACGTCCGAACTGGAGATCCTCCCTCCGGAGGAACTCGGCCGAGTGCTGGCGTTCGGCGCGTCCGCGCCGGTCCCACAGGTCCCGCCGTTCGACGGTGTGCTGCTGCATGAGGTGATCGCGGCACAGGCCGCGCGCACCCCCTCGGCCACGGCCGTCGTCTCCGGCGACGTCTCGCTCACGTACGCCGAGCTGGACCTGCGGGCCGAGCGGCTCGCGCGCCGCCTGCGGGGGCTCGGCGCGGGGCCGGACGACCGGGTCGCGATCTGTCTGGAGCAGTCGGCCGGGCTCGCGGTCGCGGTCCTCGGCGTGCTCAAGTCGGGCGCGGCCTACCTGCCGCTCGATCCCGAGCACCCGGCCGAGCGGCTCGCCTACGTCCTGGCCGACGCCGGTGCCGGGATCGTGGTGACCAGCGCCGACCTGCGCGACCGCCTCCCCGACGACGTGATCCCGGTCCTCCACGAATCGGACGGCACGGAGGGTGGCACGGGGAGCGGCGGCGCGCGCGGCATCGCGGACGGAAGCCGGGAGGCCGACGGCGTCCGGGGCGCCCCGGGCGCCCTGGCGTACGTGATCTACACGTCCGGCACCACCGGGCGGCCCAAGGGGGTGGGGGTCCAGCACCACGAGGTCCTCGTCTACCTCGCGGGCGTCAGGGAACGGCTCGGCGTCGAGCCGGGGTCGTCCTTCGCGTTGCTCCAGTCGCTCGCCTTCGACTTCGGCGTGACGGTGTTCTACCTGTGCCTGATGACCGGCGGCACGCTGCACCTCGTCCCCTCCCGTACGGCGGGGCCCGAGCTGGCGGAGACGTTCCGCCGGGTCGGGGTGGACTACCTCAAGATCACTCCGTCGCACCTGGCCGCGCTGCTCGCGGACGCCGAACCCGCCGAACTGCTGCCCGCGAAGCTCCTGCTCCTCGGCGGTGAGGCGGCGCCGCGCGGATGGGCGGGCGAACTGGCCGCGCTGGGCAGGTGCCGGGTGGTCAACCACTACGGACCCACCGAGGCTACGGTCGGTGTGACCACCTACGAGGTCACGCCCTCTCCGCCGCCTCCGGCCGTCTCCACGCACCCGGCGGCCTCGGTCTCATCGACGAGCCTTCCGATCGGGTCCCCGCTTCCGGGAGCGCGGGTGCACGTGCTCGACGAGCGGATGCGGCCGGTCCCGGTCGGCGTGCCCGGCGAGATCTACCTCGGCGGCGACCGGCTGGCACGCGGATACCTCGGCAAGCCCGGCCTGACCGCCGACCGTTTCGTCCCCGACCCGTACGGCGGGCCCGGGGCGCGCATGTACCGCACCGGAGATCTCGGCAGGTGGTCACCCTCGGGCGACCTGGAGTTCCTCGGCCGCCGCGACCTCCAGGTCAAGATCCGCGGCTACCGGGTGGAGCTGGGCGAGGTGGAGTCCGTGCTCGCGGACCACCCCGACGTGGCCCAGGCGGTCGTCGAACCCCGTGGCGAGCAGCTCGTCGCCTATCTGGTCGGCCATGCCGTCCCCGACCGTCCCGTCGCGCGGGCCGAGGGACCGGACGCGATCGAGATGCGCGCCTGGCTGGCCGAACGGCTGCCCGCCTACATGATCCCGGTCAGGTACGCGTGGCTCGACGTGCTGCCGCTCAAATCGCACGGCAAGGTCGATCGGGCCCGACTCCCCGAGCTCGGCGCCGAGGCTCCGGCCGCCCTCTTCGTCGCCCCGGCCACGCCGGCCGAGGAGACCGTCGCGGACATCTGGACGGACGTGCTCGACGTGGAGCGGGCAGGCGCGCTCGACGACTTCTTCACGTTGGGCGGCCATTCGCTGCTGGCCATGCGGGTGATCGCCCGGCTGCGCAAGGCGTATCCGGACCGCGCCGTCACCGTGCTCGACCTGTTCAAGCACCGGACCGTCCGCGAGCTCGCGCTGCTCCTCGAAACCGGGGACTCCGGCCCACGCACGCTGCTGCACCGGCTCACTCCCGCCAGGAAGGCCGCCTCCACCCTCGTCTGCGTGCCGTACGGCGGGGGCAGCGCCGTGGTCTACCAGCCGCTCGCCGACGCGCTGCCCGCCGACTGGGCGTTGTACTCGGTCGCCGTACCCGGTCACGAGCTGGGCGAGGAGGCCCGGCCGTTCGACGAGGTCGTACGCGACTGCGTGGCCGAGATCATCGAGATCACGGACGGCGCCTCCGGGCCGCTCGTGCTCTACGGGCACTGCGGGCTCGGCGTCATGCTCATCACCGAGATCGCCCGGCAGGTGGAGGCGACGGGACGCGAGGTGGAGGCGATCTACCTCGGCGGCATCTTCCCCTTCGCCAAGCCCGGTCGTGGTCTCGGCTGGCTCGGCACGCTGATGGACCGGCTGACCAGCGACCAGGGACGGGTCAACGCCCTCACCGCCGCCGGGCTCGACGTCGAGGATCTCGGCCGCGAGCAGATCCGGCTGATCGTCGAGAACCGGCGCGAGGGCACCCGCGCGGCCGAGCGGTACTTCACCCGGCTCTTCGAGGAGGAGGAAGCGGGAGTACGCGCGCCGATCATCTCGGTGGTGGGGGAGCGGGATCCGGCGGCCGAGTTCTACCAGGAGCGCTACCGCGAGTGGCACCGGATCACCGACACGGCGGCCTGCGTGGTGATCGACGAGGCCGGGCACTTCTTCATGCGCTACCGCGCCGCCGAGCTGGCCGAGATCATCACCGGCACGCACGCGGCGATCGCCTCGGGGCGTACGGCGCCGCTGGAAGGGCCGCTGGAACACGACGACGAGCGCACCTGGTGGCTGCAGGGCGTGTCGCGCGCACCGTCCGGTCCGGCGCGGCCGAAGGACGGCGCGGCGGCCCGGTCGGGGCCGCCGCCGAGCATGCGGCGGTTCCTCCTGGTCGCGGCGGGCCAGCTCATCTCGATCACCGGCTCCGCGCTGACCGAGTTCGCCATCCCCATCTGGATCTATCTCACCACCGGGTCACTCGCCCGGTTCGCGCTGTTCGCCGTGCTCGGCCTGGTGCCCGGCATGCTGGCGGCGCCGCTCGCGGGCGCGATCGTGGACCGCTACGACCGCAGGAAGGTCATGCTCGCCGGAGACATCGGCGCGGGCGGCACCCAGCTCGTACTGGGCGTCCTGCTCTGGACCGGCAACCTCCAGGTGTGGCACGTCTACCCCCTGCTGGTCGGCCTCTCCGTCGCGCTGACCTTCCAGCGCCTGGCGTACGGCTCCGCCATTCCCCAGCTCGTGCCGAAGCGCTTCCTCGGCCACGCCAACGGCGTCGTGCAGATGGTCACAGGAACCGCGCAGCTCGTGGTGCCGCTGATCGCGGTCGGCCTGATGGCGGCGATCGGGCTTGAGGGCATCCTCGCGATCGACGTGGCGAGCTACGCGGTCGCCACGCTGATCGTGCTCTTCGTGCGCTTCCCGTCGTCGATGGCGTGGCGGCGCCGCGAGAGCATGCTCGCCGAGATGGCGGGCGGCATCCGGCACTCGTGGGGCAACAAGGGTTTCCGCGCGATGCTCGTCTTCTTCGCGGTGCTGAACGTGTTCCTGTCCCCGCTGTTCCTGATGATCTCGCCGCTCGTGTTGTCGTTCGCGTCGCTGGCCGACGTGGGCCGGGTGTCGTTCGCCGGAGGTCTCGGCGTCTTCCTCGGCGGGCTGGCGATGACCGCGTGGGGCGGGCCGCGGCGCCGCCGCCTGTACGGAGTGCTCGTCGCCACGCTCGCGCTGGCGGTGTTCTGCCTGCTGACCGGGCTCCGCGCGGACCTGGTGACGATCGCGGTGGGCGCGTTCGGCATGTCGCTCTGCCTGACCGTGCTGAACGGCGTCTACGCCACGATCATCCAGGTCAAGGTGCCGCAGCGGTTCCACGGCCGGGTCATCGCGCTCAACACGCTGGTCGCCTGGTCCACGCTGCCGATCGGGTTCGGCCTCGTCGCGCCGTACGGCACGGCGGTCTTCGAGCCGCTGCTCGCCCCGGACGGGCCGCTCGCGGGAACGGTCGGCCTGGTGCTCGGCACCGGCGAGGGGCGAGGGATCGGCCTCATGTACGCCTGCTTCGGCCTGGCCATCGCCACGATCGCGCTCGTCGCCATGCGGACCGGAGTGCTGCGGCGGTTCGACGCCGAGGTGCCCGACGCCCTGCCGGACGACCTGGTCGGAGTCCAGGCGCTCGGCGGCCGCGTACCGGGCGGGACCCGGCGCGACTCGAAGGAGGTGCCCGCATGAGGGGCCTGACCGCGTACACCGTTCCGGAGCTGCTGCGCATCCGCGCGGAACAGGAGCCGGACGGCGTGGCGATGATCGTCGACGGCCACGGGACGATGACGTTCGCCGAGTGGGACCGGCGGTCCACGGCGGTCGCCGGCGGGCTGGCCGGGCGCGGCGTCGCGCACGGGGACCGGGTCGCGCTGCTGTTCGGCAGCCGTGACTGGATCGACTTCGCCGTGGCGTTCTGCGGCGTGCTCAAGGCGGGCGCGGTCGCCGTGCCGCTGTCGGACCGCCTCGCGCCCGCCGAGACGCGCTACATGCTGGAACACTGCGCGGCCTCCGCCGTGCTGCACGGCCGGGATCTCGCCCCGCCGGACGGCGGTCACTGGGCCGCCGCCACGGCGGACGTCGAAATCGGTCCCGGAACCGGTCCCGGAACCGGTCCCGGAACCGGTGTCCGGCCCGCGGACCTGGCCCAGATCCTGTACACGTCGGGCACCACCGGACGGCCGAAGGGGGTCGGCGCCAGCCACGCCAACCTGGCGTACGGATGCGTCACCCAGCCGAACCGCCGCAGGTTCGGGCACTCCCGTCACCTGCTGCACGCCTTCCCGATCGGGACCAACGCCGGTCAGACCATGCTGCTGAACGCCCTCGACGCGCGCCCGGCGGTCCTGACACCCGCCAGGTTCACGCCCGGCCGGTTCGCCCGGATGATCGAGACGTACCGGCCGGGCACCGTGTTCATGGTGCCGTCCATGGCGATCGAACTGCTCAACGCGGGGCTGCACGAGCGGCACGACATGTCCAGCGTGCTGCTGCTCGGCTCCGCCGCCGCCGCGCTGCCGCCCGCGCTCTCGGAGCGGCTGGCGGCGGCGTTCCCCAAGGCGACGGTGACCAACTACTACACGTCCACCGAGGCGGCGCCCGCCCAGACCATCATGATCTTCGATCGGGATCGGCCCGCCGCCCTGGGGCGGCCCGCGTTCGACGGCGCGCTGCGCGTCACCGACGAGGCGGGAACCCCGCTGCCCGCCGGCGAGGTCGGGGAGGTCTGGATGCGGTCGCCCACCTCCACCCGCTCCTACTACGGCGACGCGGCCGCCAGCGCCCAGGCGTTCAGGAACGGCTGGGTGCGGATGGGCGACCTCGGCTACGTCGACGCCGACGGCTACCTCTATCTGGTGGACCGGGAGAGCGACGTGGTCAAGACCGGCGCCTTCAAGGTCTCCACGCTGCAGGTGGAGGCGGCGCTGTACGAGCACCCGCGGGTCGCGGAGGCGGCGGTGTTCGGCGTCCCGCACCCGGTGCTCGGGACCGCGCTCGCCGCCGCGATCGTGCCCAGGTCCGCCGGGCTGTCCGCGACCGAGGTACGCGCCTTCCTGATGGACCGGGTGGCCAGGCACGAGCTCCCCGAGCGGGTGTTCGTCGTCGACGACCTGCCCCGGAACCGGTCGGGAAAGGTGATCAAGAAGGAGTTGTCCGCGCTGCTCGGCGACTCCAGGCTCCATACGGAAGGCGATTGAGATGTCACTGACGCTCGTGGACGAGGGAGAGCAGGCCTCCCTCGCGCAACACGGCATGTGGATCACCGAGCGGATGGGGGCGGGCGGCCGGGTCTACCACATGCCGCTCGCCGTGTGGTTCGACGGCCCGCTCGACACCGACCGGCTGCTCTCCGCGTGCGGCGCGGTCGTCGAGGCCCACCCCGCGCTCGCGGTCGCCCTGGTCGAACGCGACGGCGCCCTCGGGAGGGTGCCCGCCGCCGTGGTCCCGCCCATCCGGTTCCAGGACGCCTCCGGGAGCGACCCCGCCGGGCTGATCGACCGCGAGACGGGCCTCGGGCTGGACCTGCGCACCGGGCCGCTCGCCCGCTTCACGCTCCTGCGCCTCGCCCCGGAACGGCACGTCCTCGTGTTCGTCGCCCACCACGCCGTCTTCGACGGCATGTCCAAGGACATCCTGGTGCGGGACCTCGCCGCCGCGTACGCGGGCAGGCCCCTGGCACCCCTCCCCATCACGTACGGCGACGCCGTCGCGGAGGAGAACGCGCGGGTGGCGGAGCGGCTCGACGCGGCGGCCGGGTTCTGGCGGAGCCGCTGGCGGGACCGCCAGGACCTGCTGCTCCCCGGGCTCACCACACCCTCGACCCGGGCCGCCGCGGGCGAGGCCGTCGACTTCGCCATCGGGCCGGACCTCGCCGCGACGGCCGAGAGGATCGGGGTCACCCGGTTCGAGCTGGTGCTGGCCGCGCTGCACACCCTGCTCCACGCGTACGGGAACGACGGGGCGGCGGTGGCCGTGGACGTCTCCACCCGCACCGAGCGGACGCGGGACCACATCGGGCTGTTCGTCAACGAGCTGCCGCTGACGGTCACGCCCGAGGGGGCGTTCGCGGGCACGTTCGCCGGGCTGGCCCGCGCGGTGCGGGACGAGCTGCGCGCCGTCTACCGCTACCGGCAGGTCCCACTCGCCCGCGCGGTGGGCGGGGTGAGCCCGCGCACCGCGCTCACCCCGGTCTCGGTCAGCTACCGCAGGCGCGTCGGGGACGTCCCCGATTTCCCCGGTCTCGGCGTGTCCGTCGACTGGATGATGTTCAACCAGGCGGTCCGGGGCACCCTGCACCTCCAGATGGTGGACGGGCCGGACGGCGTCGCCGCGCGGTTCCAGTTCAATCCGGCGATCCTCGGGCGGGCGCACTGCGAGGCCGTGACCGGTCACCTGCTCACCCTGCTCGACGCGGTCGCGGCCCACACCGACGCGGAGATCTCCGATCTGCCGCTGCCCGCCCCGGTGGGGGTGTCCGCGGCGTCACCGGCGCCCCAGGCTTCCCCGGTCCAGGCGGCCGGTACGGAGGCGGCAGGTACGGAGGCCGTGCCGTACGTCGAGGAGGTCGGCGAGATCTGGTGCGAGGTGCTCGGCCGCACCGGCATCGGCCCGGACGAGGACCTGTTCGACCTCGGCGGCCACTCGCTGTCGATCACACAGATCATCGCGAAGGTCCGCGAGCGGCTGGACGTCGAGCTGCCCTTCGACGTGTTCTTCGACGCGCCGACGATCGCCGGGGTCGCCGAGGAGATCGCCCGCATGAAGGAGGAGACATGCTGAGGGAACGCCTGGCCGAGCTGGTGTCCCAGGCCAGTGACGGGGAGCTCGCCGTCGCCGACATCCTCGCGGCGGACAGCGGCCTGCCCGCACTCGGCGTCACCTCGCTCACCTACCTGCGGCTGATCGACGCGATCGAGTCCGAGTTCGGATGCGACATCGACCTGGACGGCCCCTTCCTCGACACCCTAGACGGCCTCGCCGACCACCTGACCCGGCAGCTCGACGGCCGATGACCGGACACCAGGGCCTTCCCGGGCTGACCGAGCTCGCCCCGGAGACGGTCGAGTTCACCGGCGCGCGGGGCGGCGAGTACCCGCTGAGCTGGGGACAGCAGATGATCTGGAGCTCGACCCGGTGGCTGGACGACGGCGACCCGTACTTCAACCTGCCCTGGGCCCTGCCCATCAGTGCTCCGGGCGGAGGCGCGGGCGACCTCGCCGCCGTCCTGCGGGCCGTACGCCGTCTCGTCGAGCGGCACGAGACCCTGCGGACGGCTTACGTGGAGACGCCGGAGGGCACCGTCCAGCGGGTGAACCGCGCCGGACGGCTCACCGTCGGCGTGTACGAGGCCGCCGCCAAGCCGATGAGCGCGGCGCGGGCCCTCGCCGCGGACCTGGCCGCGACGGGATTCGACTACGCCGCCGAGTCGCCGATCCGCTGCGCCGTCGTGCTCGTCCGCGGACGGCCGCGCGCGCTCGCGCTGGCGCTGTCCCATCTGGCGCTGGACGGCTGGTCGCTGAACCTGCTCGCCGCCGAATGGCCGCGGCTCCTCGCCGGTGACGACCTGCCCGAGCCCGTACGGCAGCCGCTCGACCAGGCCGCGTTCGAGAGGGAGGGCGCGGGGGCCGCGCGCGGCGCGCAGGCGCTGCGCCACTGGCGGGCGGGCCTGGTGGCCGCGCCACGCTCCATGTTCGACTTCCCGACGAGGGAGCCCGAGGAGCCGCGGTTCGTCCGGTACGGGATGGAGTCGCTCGCCATGGCGGTCGCCGCCGAGACGCTGGCGGCGCGCTGCTCCGTCACCACCTCAAGCGTGCTGACCGTGGCGAGCGCCGCGCTGCTGGCCGCGCTGACCGGGCATCGGAAGGCGGCTCTGCAGCTCATCGTCTCCAACCGGCACGACCCCCGGATCCGGGACATGGCCGGTCCCGCCGCGCTCGACGGGCTCTTCGTGATCGACCTGGCCGCCGGCACGTTCTCGGACGCCGTACGCCGGGGGCATCGGCAGGCGATGGCCACCTACCGGAACGGGAACTACGACCCGTCCGCGGTGCGGGCCGTCCGGGACGAGGCGGCCGGGCGACGAGGCGCCGAACTCGACCTGGACGTGTTCTTCAACGACATCAGGCCGGACGGCCGCTGGCCGAACCTGCCGCCCGCCGACCCGGAGGACCCCGGCACGCTGAGCACGCTGGCGGGACGGACCAGGACGTTCTTCGTCGGCGCCTACCCGAAGGTCAAGGCGCGCGCCTTCTTCGCCACCGGGGCGGCCACGGCGACATGCGAGTTCTTCGTCCTCGTCGACACGGCCTACCTGCCGAGGGAGACGGCAGAACGGATGCTGCTCGGCCTGGAGGCCCTGCTGGTCCGGGCGGTCACCGAGGAGGTGCCGCTCGACCGGGTGGCCGAGGTCTGCGGTGTCGCCCCCGTACGGCGGCCCGCTGGCTGGACCCTGATCGGCGACGACTGGGTGTGCCCGCCCGAGGGCGACGGCCGGACGACCGGCGCCCCACCACTTGAGATGACTCGGAAGGTGACATGACCGACTCCCAGATGCGCGTGGTCGTCAACGGCGAAGAGCAGTACTCCGTCTGGTGGAGCGACCGCGAGCCGCCCCTCGGCTGGACGGCGACCGGGTTCGAGGGCTCCCGTCAGGAATGCCTGGACCACATCGAGACGGTGTGGACCGACATGCGCCCGTTGAGCGTCAGGGGCCGGGACAGGTGACCACGCCCGCCCGCCGAGAGGCGCTGCTCAGGCGGCTCGCGGACCTGCCGCCGGGCCGCCGCGAGGCGCTGCTCCGCTCCCTCGGCCGCTCCTCGGAGGGGGAGTCCACCGGGAGGGCGTGGCCGCTGTCGCCGGGCCAGGAACGCCTGTGGTTCCTCAGCCGGTTCGACCCGCGGGACACCAGCTACCACACCCCCTGGTGCGTACGGCTGCGCGGGCCGGTGGACGTGGACGCGCTCGGGGCGGCCTTCACCCGGATCGCCGAGCGGCACGAGGTGCTGCGGACCAGGTTCCGGCTGGTCGTCGACACACCCGCGCAGATCGTGCTGCCGCCCTCGCCGGTGCCGGTCGAACGGATCGACGCTCCCGGGACCCCGGATCCGGAACCGGAGGACGTGGACCTCGCGCTGGCCGCGTTCGTCAACCGGCCGTTCGACCTGGAGAACGGACCGCCGCTGCGCGTCGCGCTGATGCGGCTGGGGGAGGACGACGCGCTGCTGTGCATCGTCCTGCACCACATCGTGGTCGACGGCTGGTCGCTGGACGTGCTGATGCGCGAGCTCGCCGAGTACTACGCGGCGCGGCGCGAGGGACGCGAACCCGAGCTGGAGGAGCTGCCCACGCAGTACACGCGCTTCGCCGTACAGGAAAGGGAGCGGGACCACACGGCGCGTCTGGCCTACTGGACCGGGAAGCTCGCGGGCGTGCCCGCGCTCGACCTCCCGGCCGACCGGCCACGCCCGCCCCGCTGGACGGGAAACGGCGGCCGGGAACACCTCCTGCTCTCCCCTGAGGAGATCGCTCCGCTGGAGCGGCTGGCCAGGGAGCTGCGGTGCACGCCGTTCATGGCCCTGATCGCCGCGTACCAGGCCATGCTGGGACTGGCGGCGGGACAGCATGACTTCTGCGTGGGCGTACCGGTCGCGGGCCGGTCCAGGAGCGAGCTCGCCCCGCTGATCGGCTACTTCGGGAACACGCTGGTGCTGCGCGCCGACCTGTCCGGGGACCCGACCTTCCGCGAGTTCCTCGGCCGTACCCGCGAGACCACGCTGGCGGGCATGCGGCACGCGGACGCGCCGTTCGAGCTCGTCCTCGCCGCGCTCCGGGTGCCGCGCGACATCAGCAGGCCGCCGCTGTGCCAGGCGATGTTCAACCTGCACAACCTGCCGAAGGGCGGCCTGCTCGGGACGGCGATGGGCGATCTTTCGGCGGAGCACCATCCGGCGCCGCCGACCGGCCATACGAAGGCCGAGATCTCCGTGGACATGTGGCGCGGCCCGGAGGGGCTCGGCGGGGTCCTCGACTACAGCGGCGACCTCTTCTCGCCCACGACGGCGCGGAGGTTCGCCCAGGCCCTCGGCGACGTCGTACGGCGGGCCGGAGCGAACCCTGACCTCCGGCTGTCCGAGCTGAGCGCGAAGTGACGAGGAAGTGACGAGTTCGACCGTGGAAGGCGCATGAAGGTGAGCGGTGGAGTGAGCGGTGAAGTGAGCAGTGTCGTAAACGGTGTCGTAGACGGTGTCGTGACGGCGCTCGGGCTGATCCGCGGATGGCGTGACCTGAGCCCCGACGCCGTCGCGGTGAGCGGCGCGGGAGGCGAGCTGACCTTCCGCGAACTGGACGACAGGGTCGGCCGCCTCGCGGCGGTGCTGCGCGGGCGAGGGGTGGGACCCGAGGTCCCCGTGGGGCTGTGCCTCGACCGGTCTCCCGGCATGATCGTGGCGATGCTCGCCGTGTGGGCGGCCGGAGGCGCGTACGTGCCGCTCGACCCGGCCTTCCCCGAGGAACGGCTCCGCCTCATGCGCGAGGACGCGGGCATGGAACTGGTGCTGACCCAGCCCTCCGTGGACGCCCGGCTGTTCGACGGGATCCGCGACGTCGTGGAACTCTCCCCGGACGGCACCCCGCTCGGCGCGGTATCCGAAGGCCGGCGGGATTCGGAAGGCCGGCGGGATTCCCACGACCCGAGGGACGGCGACGGGCCGGTGGGCGAGCTCGCCTACCTGATGTACACCTCGGGGTCCACGGGACGGCCCAAGGGGGTCGCCGTGCCGCACCGCGCGGTGGCGAACCTGCTGGAGTCCTTCGCGTCCCTGCTTGAGCTGACCCCGCGGGACGCCTGGCTCGCGGTCACCACGCTGTCCTTCGACATCTCCGTCCTCGAACTGCTGCTTCCCCTGGCCTGCGGCGCCCGGGTGGTCGTGGCCTCCGCCCACGAGACGGCGGACGGCCGCGCGTTGCGGTCCCGCGCCGTCGCCGAGGCGGTCACGGTCATGCAGGCGACACCGGCGAGCTGGCGGATCCTGCTCGACTCCGGAGGCGTACCCGAGGGGATCAGGACCCGCCTCTGCGGCGGGGAGGCCCTTCCCCGCGATCTCGCCGACGCGCTCCTCGGCGACGGCGCGCGGCTGTGGAACGTGTACGGCCCGACCGAGACGACGGTGTGGTCCACCGCCGGGCGGGTCGCGCCGTCGCCCGCGCCGGTGGACCTGGGGGAGCCGATCGGCAGGACGTCCGTGCGCATCCTCGGCCCGGACGGGATTCCCGTACCGGCGGGCGAGGCCGGCGAGCTGCACATCGGCGGCGCGGGAGTGGCCCGGGGATATCGGGGCATGCCCGCCCGGACGGCCGAGCGTTTCCTGCCCGACCCCTTCTCCGACGTGCCCGGTGCCCGCATGTACGCCACCGGCGACCTGGCGAGGATGCGGGACGGAAGGCTGCACTACCTGGGCCGCGCCGACCAGCAGGTGAAGGTCCGCGGCTTCCGTATCGAGCTCGGCGAGATCGAGAGCGTCCTGCGCTCCGCGCCCGAGGTCGGGAACGCCGCCGTCGGCGTGTGCGACGGCCCGGACGGCCTGCCCCGCCTGGTCGCGTACGTGGTCCACGGGGATGGAGGCGCCGAAGAGTTGTGGCCGGTGCTGCGGGAGCGGCTGCGCCGGCACGTCCCGGAGTACATGGTGCCCGCCCATCTGGTGGTGCTCGACGCCCTTCCGCTCACTCCCAACGGGAAGCTCGACAGGAACGCGCTGCCGTCGCCCGAGTGGACCCGCGCGCGGACCACTCCGTACCGGCCTCCGGCGACCGCGCTGGAGGAGGAGCTGGTGACGATGTGGGGCGACGTGCTGGGCATCGAGGAGCCGATCGGCGTCGACGACGACTTCTTCGAGCTCGGCGGCCACTCGCTGACCGCCACGCAGATCATCGCCAGGATCCAGGCGCGGTTCACCGTCGCCGTGCCGATCGTGGTGTTGTTCGAGCACCCGACGATCGCGGAACTGGCCGTGGAGATGGACCGCCTCGACGACGACGACCTCGACCTGGCCGAGGTGGCCGCGCTGCGCGACGAGCTCGACGGTCTCGGCGCGCAGGACCTGGCGGCCCTCTTCGACGAACTGGCGCCGGGCGCATGAGGGCCCCGCTGTCCCCGACCCAGGAGCGCCTCTGGCTCCTCCAGCGCCTGTATCCGGACGACGCCTCCTACACCATGTACCTCGTACGGCGGCTGCGCGGGCCGCTCGACCCGGCGGTCCTGGAGGAGGCGTTCGCCCAGGTCGTCGCCCGGCACGAGAGCCTGCGCACGGGATTCACCGAGGAGGACGGCGTGCCCTGGGCGGTCGCCGTCCCCGCCGGTCCGGCCGGTGGCCTGGTCGAGTGGCTCGACGCGGGAAGCCGGGAGGAGGCGGAACGCATGGTGGCCGGACGCGTCAACGCGCCGTTCGACCTCGCCGCGGGCGTGCCGCTGCGGATCGCGGTGATCGGGATCGGCCCGGACGACCACGTCCTGTGCGTCACGATGCACCACATCATCGGCGACGGCTGGTCCCTGAACGTGCTCCTCGACGATCTGGCCGAGTGCTACACCGCCCGGTCACAGGACCGGGAGCCCCGGCTGCGGCCGTTGCCCGTCCAGCCCACGGACTACGCGCGCTGGCAGCGCCGCCGGGCCGAGCGCGCCGTGCCGTACTGGCAGGAGAGGCTCGCCGACCCGCCGCCGCCCGAGCTGCCCTTCGCCACGACCTCGGCGCAGGGCGTCGCCAGGCACGGCGCGTTCCATCACGTCCGGGTCGGGGAGGACGTGGCGCGCGGCCTCGAACGGCTCGGACGCGAGCACCGGACGACCCTGTTCACCGTGCTCATGGCGGCCTACCAGGTACTGCTGCACCGCCACACCGGCCAGACCGACCTCCTCGTCGGAACGGCGGTCGCCGGCCGTGATCGGGTCGAGCTGGAGCCCCTCGTCGGGTACCTCGCCCAGACGGTGGTGCTGCGCGGCGACCTCGACGGCGACCCGGCGTTCACCGACCTGCTCGTGCGCACCAGGACCGAGGCACTGAGCGCGATGAGCCGGCCGTCGGTGCCCTTCGAGCGGATCGGGCATCCGCCCGAGACGCTGATGCCGACCATGCTGATCCTGCACAACCAGAACGTGGGACCGACCCGGCCCTTCGGTGAGCTGGCCGTGAGCCTGTTCCCGGACGGCTTCGGCCAGGCCAAGCTCGACCTGCTCACCGAGGCGTGGTGGGACGGCCCGGAGCTGGTCGTCTCCTTCTGCTACGACGCGGCGCGGCATGAGGCCGGGGAGGCGGGGCGGGAGACGTTCCGCCGGCTCGCCGACCGGTTCCTGCTCCTGCTGGAATCCGCCGTGGCCGAGCCGACCCGGCGGATCTCGGAGCTGCGGATCTGGACGGACGCCGACCAGGCGGACATCCGCGCGCTGGCCGGTGACGGCGCGGACGCGACCGGCCCCCTCGTCCCGGAGATGATCGCCGAGACGGTACGGCGCACGCCGGAGGCGGCGGCGGTGACCTGCGGCGAGACCGTGCTCAGGTACCGGGAGCTGGACGCGAGGGCGGGAGCCCTCGCCGCCGCTCTCAGGGACGGCGGTGTGCGGCCCGGTGACCTCGTCGGCGTCTGCCTGCCCCGCTCGGTCGAGGCGATCACGGCACTCCTCGCCGTCTGGCGGGCCGGGGCGGCGTACCTGCCGCTCGATCCAGACGATCCGGACGAGCGGCTCGCCTTCTCGCTCGGCGACTGCGCGGTGACGCATGTGATCACCCATCGCCCCCTGCCGGGCACGTTCACCCTGATCGACCCGCGGGCCGTGCCCGGCCCGTCGATCGATCCCCCGACCGATCCCCCGACCGATCCGCCTGTGGGGCCGATGGACGTCGCCTACGTCATCTCCACCTCGGGCTCGACCGGCAGGCCCAAGGGCGTGGCGGTCGAGCACCGCGCCATAGCGGCCCGCGTGCGCTGGATGCGGGAGGAGTACGGCCTGGCGCCGGGCGACCAGGTGGTCCAGTTCGCCTCGCTCAGCTTCGACACCCACCTCGAAGAGGTGTTCCCCACGCTCGCCGCCGGGGCCGCCCTGGTGCTGCTGCCCGAGGGGGCGGCGACACTGCCCGACCTGCTCGCTTCCCCGGCGGGACGCCGGATCAGCGTGCTCGACCTCCCCACCGCCTACTGGCACCACCTGGTCGAGGAGATCGACCAGATCGCCTGGCCGCCGTCGCTGCGCCTGGTGATCATCGGGGGCGAGCAGGCGTCCGGTGGAGCCGTGGCCCGCTGGCACGACAGTGGGTTAGGCGAGCGGGTCCGGCTCGTCAACACGTACGGTCCGACCGAGGCCGCGGTCATCGCGACCGCGACCGGCCTGGGCGGCGCCGACGGTGGTGACGGCGCTGACGCCGGCACGGCCGGCCGGCCTCCCATCGGGCGGCCGGTCGGCGCCACCACGGTCCACCTGCTCGACGGGCGGGGCGGCCCGCTGCCGAAGGGAGCCGTCGGCGAGCTGGTCATCGGCGGAGCCGGAGTGGCCCGGGGCTACCTGGGCCGTCCCGCCCTCACCGCCGCCGGGTTCGTCCCCGACCCCGGCGGCCCGCCGGGAGCCCGCCGCTACCGCACCGGGGACCGGGCCCGCTGGCGGCAGGACGGCAGGCTGGAGTTCCTGGGCCGGATCGACGAGCAGCTCAAGGTACGCGGCTTCCGGATCGAGCCCGGGGAGGTCGAGGCCCGCCTGCTCACCCACCCCGACGTGGGGCAGGCGTTCGTGACGGTCCGCGCCGAGGAGCTCGTGGCGTACGTGACCGGAACCGCCGCGCACGAGGAGCTGCGGGCGCACCTCACGCGCGTGCTGCCGCGCCATCTCGTCCCGGCGGCCTGGATGACCCTCGACGCGCTGCCGCTCACGGCACGCGGCAAGATCGACCGGGCGGCGCTGCCCGAACCGGTGCGGGCGGCCTCCGCCGGGCAGGTCCCCCCGCGCACGGACGCGGAGCGGCTGGTGGCCGGCACCTGGGAGGAACTGCTCGGCGTGGAGGCCGTGAGCGCCTTCGACGACTTCTTCGCGCTGGGCGGCCACTCCCTGCTCGCGACCAGGATCGCGGCCAGGCTGCGCCGTACGACGGGGGTGGAGGTGCCGGTGCGGACGATCTTCGAGAGCAGGACCGTCGCCGAGCTGGCGTCGGCCCTGGAGGACCTGCTGATCGCCGAGCTGGCCGGGATGTCGGACGAGGAGGCCGAGCGCCTGCTCTCCACCTCGGAGGCGTGACAGCGCGGCGGATACATGCCGTCGTGTAGCCGGGGTGTACCAGCGAGTTGCTGGCCGACCGTGTGCTCGCCGTACTCGTCGGACGCGTCGGTGCCGCCGCCTCGCGGTCAGCGCGCGAGATGGCGGCTGATCACCAGGCGCTGGATCTGGTTGGTGCCCTCGAAGATCTGCATGATCTTGGCCTCGCGCATGTAACGCTCGACCCGGAACTCCCGCGTGTATCCGTACCCGCCGAAGACCTGCACCGCGTCGGTGGTGACCTTCATGGCGGTGTCGGTGGCGACCAGCTTGGCGACGCTCGCCTGCCTGCTGTACGGGAGGCCGGCGTCGCGGCGGCGGGCGGCGTCGAGGTACATCGCGCGGGCGGAGTCCACGCCGGCCGCCATGTCGGCGAGCAGGAAACCGAGCCCCTGGTGGTCGATGATCTTCTTGCCGAACGCCTGGCGCTCCTTGGCGTAGGCGACGGCCTCGTCGAGCGCGGCCTGGGCGAGGCCGGTGGCGCACGCGGCGATGCCGAGCCGGCCGGAGTCCAGGGCGCTGAAGGCGATCTGCAGGCCCTGCCCCTCCTCGCCGATCAGCCGGTCTGCCTCCAGAAGCGCGCCGTTCCAGTGCGCGCTGGTCGTGGGGACGGCGTGCAGGCCCATCTTCTCCTCGGGGCGGCCGAAGGCCAGGCCGTCGGCGGCACCGGGCGCGAGGAAGCAGGAGATGCCCCGGCCGCCCTCGCCCGTCCGCGCGAACAGGGCGTAGAAGTCCGCGATGCCCCCGTGGGTGATCCACGCCTTGTTGCCGGTGATCCGGTACCCGCTCTCAGTCCTTTCCGCCTTGCAGGCGAGCGCGGCGGCGTCCGACCCCGCCTGCGGCTCCGAAAGGCTGTAGCCGCCGACGATCCGCCCGGCCAGCATGTCGGGCAGCCAGCGCTCCCGCTGGCGCTGCGTGCCGAAGGAGGCCACGGGGAAGCAGGCCAACGTGTGCACGCTGGTCGCGACGGCGACCGCCGCCCAGCGGGCCGCCAGTTCCTCGATCACCTGCAGGTACACCTCGTACGGCCGGCCGCCGCCGCCGAACTCCTCGGGGTACGGCAGGCCGAGCAGCCCGGCCGCGCCGAGTGTGCCGAACAGGCCCTCGGGATAGGTCTCGGCGCGCTCGTGCTCGTCGACCCGGCGGGCGAGTTCCTTGTCGGCGATCTCACGCGTGAGCTCGATGAGATCGCGGGCGTCCTGGTCGGGCAGCAGGCGTTCGACGGGCACGGTCACTCCTGGGGGATGAAATGTCGGTCTTATGGATCAGACGGTATGCGAATCGGGCTCGTCCAGCCGTGCGAGGGCGGTCCTCGCGCTCTCGCGGAACTCGGCGACACGAGCGAGCTTGATGTCCTCGTAGCCGCGGATCGCCTCCGGCAGGGCCGCGATCCCGGCGACGGCGTCGGCGGTGCCGGGGGTGAGCCGGGTGAGGGCGTCGCGCATCAGCTCGCGGTACTCGCCGACGAGCTCCCGTTCGACGCGGCGCACCCTGGCGTAGCCGAACACGTCGAGCGCGGTGCCGCGCAGGACGCGGGCGGCGCGCAGCCCGCGGAACAGCACCCCCGCCGACCGGCGCACCCGGATCTTGCGCTTCATGCCCAGCGCCCGGAGCAGCGGCGGATGCAGCAGCACGGACACGACGGCGTCCGGACCGAACTCCTTCTCCCGCCTGGCCTTCTCGACCGGGTCCAGGTGCAGCCGGGCGACCTCGTACTCGTCCTTGTACGCCATGAGCTTGTGCAGCCCCCTGGCGTAGGCGAGGGCGATCCGCGTCCCGGCCTCGTCACCCGCGCGTTCGGTCGCCAGGGCCGCCACGCGGCGCACGTCGTCGGCGTACCCGCGGGCGTAGGCCGCGTTCTGGTAGCCGGTCAGATCGGCGGTCCGGGTGGTGAGCGCCCGCTCAAGATCGCCGGTTCCCGGGGCGTCGACGTCCACCGCGGGCGCGGCCGCGGGCGCCGCGGCCGCCAGTACGGCCTCGCGGTCCACGACGGCCGCCCGTCCCCAGCGGAAGGCCGCGAGATTCTGCTCGACGGCGGCCCGGTTGAGCCGGATGGCCTGCTCGATGGACTCGGCGGACACCGGGACGCAGCCGTGCTGGAACGCCGCGCCGACGAGCAGCATGTTGGCGGGCATGTGGTCGCCGAACAGCGCCTCGGACAGCCCGTGGGCGTCGAGGTAGACGTTGTCGGCGCCGCGCGTGGCCGACTCGACCCGGACGATCGCGTCGGCGGGCGAGCCGGGCACGGCGGCGCGTCCGGTGACCATGGCGGCGGTCGGCACGACGGCCGTGCTCACCACGGCGATCGTGCGCTCGGGCGACGCGACGGCCAGGTTGCCGTCGGCGGCGGCGCCGAGCAGGTCGAAGCCGATCAGCACGTCGGCGGTGCCGGTGGAGGCGCGCAGCGCGCCGGTGACCGGCCGCGGTGAGATGCGGACGTCGCTGACGACGGGGCCGCCCTTCTGCGCCAGCCCGGTCTGCTCCAGCCCGGCCGCGTACAGGCCGTCGAGGTGGGCGGCCATCTGCAGGATCTGCGAGACCGTGACGACGCCCGTGCCGCCGATGCCCGGCATCCTGATCAGGACCGGCCCGCCGTCGAGCCTGCTGACCGGCTCGGGCAGCGCCACCGGCGGGGACGGCACCTTCGCGGACGGCATGTTCGGGGAGGGAGTGGGCCGCGTACGCCGCTTCCCGGGCTCGACGAGCAGGAACGAGGGGCAGTCGCCCTTGAGGCAGCTCAGGTCGGAGTTGCAGGACGGCTGATGGATCCGGGTCTTGCGGCCGAACTCGGTGTCGACGGGCTGGACGGACAGGCAGGTCGACACGTCCCCGCAGTCGCCGCAGCCCTCGCAGACCCGCTCGTTCACCACGACCTTCGCCGTCGGCGTGGGCAGCTTGCCGCGCTTGCGCAGCCGGCGTTCCTCGGCGGCGCACCGGTCGTCGTGGATCAGCACGGTCACCCCGTCCACGGCGGCGAGTTCGCGCTCGGCCGCGGTGAGGTCGTCGCGGTGCCGGACGCTCGCGATCGGCGCCAGCCGCACCCCACGGTAGGTCTCCGGCTCCGGCGTGGTGATCACAATCTGGCGGACCCCTTCGGCGGCCAGCGACCTCGTGAGCGCGGGGACGTCCAGGCGGCCCTCGGCGCGCTGGCCTCCGGTCATGGCGACGGCGTCATTGTAGAGCAGCTTGTACGTCATGGACACGCCGGCGGCGACGGCGGCGCGGACGGCCAGCGAGCCGGAGTGGTGGAAGGTGCCGTCGCCGAGGTTCTGCACGAAGTGCGGGTCGTCGGTGAAGGGGGCCAGGCCGAACCACTGGGCGCCCTCGCCGCCCATCTGGGTGATGCCGACCCGGGCGCCGCGCCCGTCGCCGTCCAGGGCGATCATGGCGTGGCAGCCGATGCCGACGCCGACCAGCGTGGTGTCGGAGGTACGGGTGGAGGTGTTGTGCGGGCATCCCGAGCAGAAGTACGGCGTGCGCGCGGCGATCAACGGCAGCGTGCGGCGTGCCCGCGTGGCGGGGGTGAGGGACCGCAGGCGGACGGCCGCCGCCCGGGGCAGCCGGTCCCCGCCGACGCACGTGGCGAGCGCCCTCGCCACGTCCTCGGCGCCGAGGGTGCCGCGGGCGGTGAGCAGCTCGCGGCCGACCACGACGGGGGTGCGCTCGCCGCCGTAGAGCGCCTGCTTGAGCTGCCCCTCCAGGAACGGCACCTTGTCCTCCACCACGAGCACCCGGTCGAGGTCGGCGGTCATGGCGGCGAGTTCGTCGTGGGCCAGCGGGAACGGCATCGCGAGCCGGATGAGGCGCAGGCCCAGGTCCTCCATCGCGCTATCGTCCAGGCCGAGGTCCGCCAGCGCCCGCCGTACCACCGCGAAGGCGGTGCCGGAGGCGAGGACGCCCAGGGTGGCGCGGCGGGCGCCGAACATCACCCGGTTCAGGCCGTGCGCACGGGCGTAGTCGCGGGCCAGCTCCAGCCTGCGGGTCAGCATGTCGTGCTCGGCGTCCAGGGAGGCGGGGCCGACCAGGATGGGCGACCCGCCGCGATCGGGGTGGTCCGGCGCCGGGACGCCGTCCCGGATCGGGCCGAGGTCCACGGTGGCGGACGCGTCGGCGACGTCGGCGACGATCTTGAGGCCGGTCCACAGGCCGGTGACGCGGGACAGGGCGACCGCGTGCAGCCCGAACTCGATGATCTCCGCCACCGAGCCGGGCGCGAGCAGCGGCATGGACAGGCTCTGGCACATCGGCTCGCACGAGCTGGGCACGGTCGAGGACTTGCTGCCCGGGTCGTCACCGATCCAGGCGACCGCGCCGCCGAGCGCGGCGGTGCCCGCCACCGTGCCGTGCCGGATGGCGTCGGCGGCCCGGTCCAGGCCCGGGTTCTTGCCGTACCAGAAGCCCGTCACCCCGTCGTAGCGCCGCCCCGGCACCTGGCCGAGGAGCTGCGTTCCGGCCACCGCCGTGGCCGCGAGCTCCTCGTTGAGCCCGGGCCGGAACACCACGCCCGCGGGTTCGAGGAACCGCGCGGCCCGTCCCATCTCCAGGTCGACCCCGCCCAGCGGTGAGCCCTGGTATCCCGACACGAAGACACGCGTGTTCAGGCCGCGCTCGCGGTCCAGGCGGCGCTGCTCCAGCGTCAGGCGGACCAGGGCCTGGATGCCCGACATGACCACCCGGCCGTCAACGGACGTGTACCTGTCCTCGAGTGACACAGTCGTCTGCACGGTGGCCGGCGCCTCGGCGGGATTGGGGCTCACGCGAACCTCCTGGTCGTCGTCCGGAGGACGGTCGTCGTTCGGGGGAGCCCCAAGCACAGCAACGCGTCCTGGTGCTGCGCAAGTATCAGCCGACCAGAAGCCATAAAGACGCAAACTCTTTGCGGCAGGAGCCTCTTTCGCTAAGGTTCCTTTCGCCGACCCGAGGAGTTTTCGCATGTCCGAGATCGATGACATCGACCACCGCATCCTGCGGTTGCTGCGCGAGGACGGGCGCAGGACCTTCTCGGAGATGGCGGTCGAGGTCGGGCTCTCGGTGGCCGCGGTCAAGCGGCGGGTGGACCGGCTGCGGGAGATCGGCGTCATCACCGGCTTCAGCGTCCAGATCGACTACGCCAAGCTCGGCTGGGGGATCGAGGCGTTCACCGAGCTGCGCTACCCCGGCACGACCCCGGTGAGTGAGATCGTCCGTACGGCGACCGACGTGCCGGAGGTCCAGGCGGTGTTCACCATCGCCGGCGACCCCGACGCGCTGATCCACGTCCGGGTCCGCGACCTCGGGCACCTCCAGCAGGTCATCGACCGCCTGCGCCGGGCCGGCAACGTCACCGGCACCAAGACGCTGATGGTGCTGGGCTCGTGGACCCGCGACGCCCTCGCCCGCGACGACCGGCGGCCGGTGTTCTGAAACCGGTGGTTCTCACCACTTCACGGCTGATCACGCTGTCAGGTGGCCAAGATAGCGGCATGGCCGACTTTGAGAAGACTGAGCTGACATGCGAGTGCTCGTAGGCTGAATTTCTCGCACGTGACGGACAGGAGCGCTGAGGTGGCCGAGACGACGCCGACCGAGACGATGGTGGCCGAGGTGATGGCCGAGCTGACCGAGCTCGAGGACCCGAGGGCACGCGAGGTGAACGAGAAACACGGTGACGATCACGGTGTGAACCTCGGCAAGCTGCGCGCGCTCGCGAAGCGGCTGAAGACGCAGCAGGAACTCGCGTGCCGTCTCTGGGAGACGGATGACACCGCGGCGAGACTGCTGGCGATCCTGATCTGCCGCCCGAAGGCGTTCGAGCGTGACGAGCTGGACGTCATGGTGCGCGAGGCGCGCACACCCAAGGTGCACGACTGGCTCGTGAACTACGTGGTGAAGAAGAACCCGCATTCCGAAGAGTTGCGCCTGTCCTGGTCCGCCGATCCGGATCCGGTGGTTGCGAGCGCCGGTTGGGCGCTGACCACCGAACGCGTGGCAAAGAGGCCCGAGGGCATCGACCTCGCAGGACTGCTCGACGTCATCGAGGCGGAGATGAAGGACGCCCCGGATCGCCTGCAGTGGGCGATGAACCACTGCCTGGCGCAGATCGGGATCGACCACGCCGAGCACCGAACCCGTGCGATCGACATCGGTGAGCGCCTGGAGGTGCTCAAGGACTACCCGACTTCCCCTGGCTGCACGTCTCCGTTCGCGCCCATCTGGATCACCGAGATGGTGAGCCGACAGCACCATAAGTAGGAAGCTTCGCCACCAAAGATGCCGTGTATCGCGGTGGTATGTCGATTGTCGCGGGGGCTCCTACTCCCGCGCGTACAGGCGGGTGAGGCCGTCGACCCGATAGCGGTCGGGCGCGACCGGTTCGACGAGGCGCATGTCCGCGAGACGGCCGAGCAGCTCGCACGCCGCCGCGCCGTCCAACGGTGCCAGGGGCACATGCTCGACGTTGTCGAGCGCGGCGAGCACCCTCCGGCCGGTGATCAGGAACCGGCACTCGCGGGTCACGCCGAGCAGGGGCGCACCCGGGACGAGCCTGCCGTCACGCCGCACCTGGACCGGACCGAGGACGCCGAACCGCAGACTCATCCAACCTCCGGTACTCGCTGCCGCTACGCCGACGCGCGGATCACCAGATGGGTGTCCAGTATCACCACGGGCTGCTCCAGCGGGTCGCCGTTGATCCTGGCGACCAGCAGCTGCACCATCTGGCGGCCCATCGCCTCGGTCGGCTGGTGGACGCTGGTCAGCGGCGGCTCCGTGTGGAGCGCCACCCGGGAGTCCTCGAACCCGATCAGCGCCACGTCGCCCGGCACGCTCAGGCCGCGCTCCTTGAGCACGTGCAGCGCGCCGACCGCCATCGCGTCGGACGCAGCGAAGACGGCGTCCAGGTCCGGATGCCGTTCGAGGAGCTCCCGCATCGCCGTGGCGCCGCTCGCCTCGGAGAAGTCGCCGTACGCGACGCGCTCGCCGATGCCGGTCGCCAGCAGGGCGTCGCGGTATCCGGCGAGACGGTCGACACCCACGCCCATGTCCTGCGGGCCGGCGATCGTGGCGATCCTGCTGCGGCCCTTGCCGAGCAGGTACTTCGCCGCCTGCCGGGCGCCGGCCCGGTTGTCCATGTCGACGTAGCTGTACGGCGTGAGCCCGACCGGGCGGCCGCCCAGCACCGTCGGGACGCCCATGGCCTCCAGCCGCTCCGGCAGCGTGTCGGCCCCGTGCACGGACGTGAGCAGGACGCCGTCCACGTGCTGGCCGGTGAGGTAGTCCTCCAGCCGGTCGTGCTCCGCGCGGTTCTGCGCCATCGTCAGGATGAGCTGCAGCCCCGTCTCGGAGAGGGCCGAGCCGATCCCGCGGATGATGCCCGCGAAGAACGGCTCGTCGAAGATCCGCTGCTCTGACTCCGACACCACCAGCGCGATGGTGTCGGTCCGGTTGGTGACCAGAGCCCGCGCCGCGCGGTTGGGCACGTAGCCCAGATCCTTGATCGCCAGAAGCACGGCGTCCCGGGCCTTCTCGCTCACCTTCGGCGAGCCGTTGATCACCCGTGACACCGTGCCGCGTCCGACTCCGGCACGGGCGGCGACTGCCTCCAGAGTCGGGCGCGCCCCCTGTCGGCGGTCCCCGTTCATCGTTGCCCCCTCCTGAATTTCCCGGCCCTGTCCTGTGGGTCCTGTGGGCCTATTCTGCTGGGCCCAGGAGCCCGCCGTGACGCGCCGTCTCCGCGTACCACAGGGCGCTGTCCTTCAGGATCCGCCGCTGCGTCGGATAGTCCACGTACACCAGGCCGAAGCGCTTGTCGTAACCCCATGCCCACTCGAAGTTGTCCATCAGCGACCAGGCGAAGTAGCCCTGCAGCGGGATGCCCGCCTCGATGGCAGCATGACATGTCCGCAGATGGGCGTCGATGTACGCGAGGCGATCCGGATCATGAACTCGGTCGTCGGCCGTGAGCTCGTCCTCGAAGGCCGCGCCGTTCTCCGAGATGATCAAGGGGATGGGAGGGTATTCCCGCGTCAGCCGGACCAGCAGTTCGTTCAGGCCCGAGTCGTCGATCTCCCAGCCCATGGCGGTGACGGGACGGCCGCCGTTGACGAAACCGACGTGCTCGCTGCCGACCCACGGCGATCCCGAGTCGGTCGGCGCCGCGGCGGCCGACTGCGCGCCGCCCGGAGCGCCCGACACGGTGAACCGGCTGTAGTAGTTGATCAGCAGCATGTCGATCGGCGCGGCGATCGTGCCGAGGTCGCCGTCCTGGATGAACCCGGTGTCGGTGATCTCGCGCAGGTCCGCCAGTACGTCCTCCGGGTACGCGCCGGTGAGCAGCGCGTCAAGGAAGAAGCGGTTCTGCAGGCCGTCGATGCGCCGGGCGGCGTCCCTGTCGGCCTCGCTGTCGCTCGCCGGGGTGATCGCGTAGAGGTTCACGCACCCGCCGATGAGGGAGTCGGCCCGCTGCGCGCGCATCGCCTGTACGGCGAGCCCGTGGGCGAGGTTCAGGTGGTGCGCGGCGCGCACGGCCGCCGCCGGCTCGCGCCGTCCCGGCGCGTGCTCGCCCGAGGCGTACCCCAGGAACGCGGCGCACCACGGCTCGTTGACCGTGCTCCAGTTCCTGACCCGGTCGCCGAGCCCGTCGTGCACGACCGCCGCGAAGTCGGCGAAGCGCTTCGACGTGTCGCGCGCGGGCCAGCCGCCCGCGTCTTCCAGCGCCTGGGGGAGATCCCAGTGGTAGAGCGTCACCCAGGGGTCGATGCCGTAGCTGAGCAGTTCGTCGACGAGCCGCTTGTAGAAATCGAGACCCTTGGCGTTGATCTCCCCGGCCCCGTCGGGCTGGATCCGCGGCCAGGACACGGAGAAGCGGTACGCCGTCAGGCCCAGGTCGGCCATGAGCCGCACGTCGTCCCGGTAGCGGTTGTAGTGGTCGATCGCGACGTCGGCGTTCTCGCCGCCCACGACGCTCCCCGGCCTGCTGACGAAGGTGTCCCAGACGGACGTCCCCCGCCCGTCCGCCGTGACCGCGCCCTCGATCTGGTAGGCCGAGGTCGCGGCGCCCCAGACGAACCCCGTGGGGAACATCAGCCCGGGGAGCCGGGTCTCGGCCTGAGTCTCCTGCGTGGTCACGCTTTGACCGCACCTTCCATGAGTCCGCCGATGATCTGGCGGCCGAACAGGACGAATACCAGGATGAGCGGGAGGATGGACATGGCCGTTCCGCTGAAGATGAGCACGTAGTCGGTGCCGTACTTCGCGTTCAGCGAGTTGATCGCGACCTGGACCGTCGGGTTGTCCGGAGTCAGGGCGATGAGCGGCCACATGAAGTCGTTCCAGGTGAGCATGAAGGTGTTGATGCCGAGCACCGCCATGCCCGGCCGTACGGCCGGCAGGATGACGTTCCACCAGATCCGCAGCGTCGACGCGCCGTCGACGCGGGCCGCCTCCACCAGCTCGTTGGGCACGGCCTGCTCGGTGTACTGCGTCATCAGGAAGACCCCGAAGCCGTTCAGCAGGTACGGCAGGATCACCGCCTTCAGCGTGCCGATCCACTCCAGGTTGACCATGAGCCGGTACAGGGGCACGATGCCCATCTGCTGCAGCGGGACCATCATGGTCACGAGCACGAGCAGCAGGAGCACCTTGCCGCCCTTGAACCGCAGCCGCGCGAAGGCGAAACCGGCGAAGGTCGAGATCAGCACGACCGAGATCGTCACCGTGGTGGCGATGATCAGCGAGTTGGTCAGACCGGCCAGGTAGTGCGCGTCCTCGTTGGAGAGCACCCGCTGGATGTTCTGCCCCAGATTGCCGCCGGGCAGGAACGGCGGCGGGATGTCGGTCGCCTCCTTGTTGGTACGCGAGGCGATGACGAGCATCCAGTAGATCGGGAAGGCCGAGATGACGATGGTGACGGCCAGTACGATCTTCGTCCACGGCGTGGCCGACCACAGGTCGGCCTTCTTGCGCCCCTGCTGGGTGCGGGGCCGGTTCCCCGCGGTGAGCGTGGTCACTTTTTGCCCCCGATCCGGCGGACGAGCAGGAAGTTGATGAGCGACCCGATGAGGATCATCAGGAAGAGGAGCCACGCGGCGCCGGACGCGTACCCGTAGTCGAACTCGCGGAAGCCCTGCTCGACGATGAACATCGACACGGTCTGGAACTGGCTGTTCGTGCCGCCGTGGACGTTGCCGCCGTAGAACGTGGTCGGCTCGGCGAAGAGCGTGAGACCGCCGATGGTGGAGTTGAGCACCACGAAGATCATGGTCGGCCGCAGCATGGGCACGGTGATCTGCCAGAACTGGCGGCGGCGGGAGGCCCCGTCGATGGACGCCGCCTCGTAGAGGTCCTTCGGGATGGTCTGCATCGCGGCCAGGAAGATGATCGCGTTGTAGCCGGTCCACCGCCAGTCGATCATGGTGGAGATGGCGATCCACGAGGGGATCCGCTGGGCCTTCCAGTCGATCGGATCGACGCCGAACCAGTCGAGCATCCAGTTGATGAAGCCCCAGTCGCGGCCGTAGAGCTGGGTGAAGACCACGGCGACCGCGACGACGGAGGTGACCAGGGGGAGCAGCACGCCCATGCGGACGAACAGCTGGCCCTTGATCCGCTTGTTCAGGGCGTTCGCGAGCAGCAGCGCCAGCAGGATCTGCGGCACGGTCGCGATGAAGAACATGCCCAGCGTGTTGACGACGGCGTTCCAGAACGCGCTGTCGGACAGGAGCGCGGTGTAGTTCCCGAGCCCCGTCCACTCCTCAGTTCCCGTGAGGTCGAACTTGAAGAGCGAGTACCACAGGGTGAAGCCGAGCGGGAAGATCCCGAAGATCAGGAAGAGCAGGAAGTACGGCGAGACCAGGAGGTACGGCGCGGCCTTCAGGTCCAGCCAGGACAGGAAGCCGCGGCCCTGCGGCCGCCGCGCGTGCCCCCTCCGTGGCGGGAGCGGTGCCTGGGTGGACCGTCCCGCGTCGACGTTTACGCTCATGGGTTACCTTTCAGGCGGAAGCAGGCGACCGGCCCGCCGGCGGGGTGCCGCTGCGGCGGGCCGGTGCTGATTCAGCGAGCGGGGATCAGCCCGCCGCCTTCACGGCGTCGTCGACGAGCTTCTGCCAGCCCTGGGCGTAAGGGACGGAGCCGTCGTCGATCGCCGACACGACCGACTCGATCGCGTTCTTCACCTGGGCGTGCTTGACCCCGAGGAAGACCGGCTGCAGCGACGAGGCCGACTTGGCGAAGATGTCGCCGACCGGCGCGTCGTTGAAGTACTCGTTCTTGGCGCTCTGGACCGCCGGGTCCTGCTGGGCGAGGGAGTTGCTCGGCATGTTGCCGGCGTAGGTGAAGACGCTGACCTCACCCTCCTGGCCGGTCAGGTAGTCGAGGACGGCCGCGGCCTCCTTCGGGTGCTTGCTCTGCTTGGGCACCGCGAGCCACGAACCGCCCCAGTTGCCGCCGCCGCCCGGGACCGCCGCGACGTCCCACTTGCCCTTGAAGTCGGGGCCGGCCGCGTCGTCGCCGCTGACCACGCCGAGCATCCACGCCGGGCAGCCGAGCGTCGCGAACTGCGACTTCTTCATGCCCGTCTTCCACTCGTCGGTGAAGTTGCGCAGCTTGGCCGTCAGGCCCTCCTGGCTGATCTTCGCGGCGAAGTCGTAGGCCGTCTTGACCGCCGGGTTCTTGTCGACGATCAGGTTGTTGTCCTTGTCGAAGTAGGTGACGTTGCCGCTCTTGGCGGCTTCCTGCACCGCGACCACGTTGAAGAGCGTGTTGGTGCCGTCGACGAACTTCGTGTCCTTGACCTTGGCCTGGAACTCCTTGCCGACCTTGACGAAGTCGTCCCACGTCGGCCAGAGCTTGCTGACCTCGTCACGGTCGGCCGGGAGGCCGGCCTTCTCGAAGAGGTCGCGGCGGTAGCAGAGGCTCATGCCGCCGATGTCGGTGCCGAGGGCGAACACCTTGCCGTCCGCGGCCACGCCGCCGTCCCACTTCCAGGAGGCGAAGTTGGCCTGGCGGTCCTTGAGGCCGTACTCGCCCAGGTCGGCCCACCACTCGGGGTGCGCCTTGGCGAGGCCCATGCCGCCCTCGTCGATGCCGACCACGTCACCGGCGCCGGTGCCGGACTGCAGCCACTGGATCATCTGCGGCCAGTACACCTGCTCGAACTGGTCGGTGAGGTGCTCTTCCTTGATGATGATGTCCTTGTGGGAGGCGTTCCACTTGTCGATCGCCTCCTTGTAGCCGAAGTTCTTGCCACCGCCGAAGGTCTGAACCTTGATGGTGACAGGCTCCGCCGCGGCGGCGCTGCCGCCGCCGTTGTCGGCCGGCTTGTCGTCGCTGCCGCAGGCCGCGGTGACGCCCAGGGCGAGCGTCGTCACAGCGGCGAGCGCGAGCAGCCTGCCGCGGCGGGAGTTGTGCATCATTCCGGACCCCTCTCAGGTGGTATCCCGAAGTCATGGGAGGTGCATCCCGGGCCGGTCCCCGACTACAGGCCCGCGATCGGTGTGCTGGATCCAACGGGTGGAATCCCGCGTGAACGGTTCGTGCTCGCTGTCGCAGAAGCACGTTGGGAGCGCTCCCACGAAGGTTGCTCCATGAGCAATGTCAGCGTCAATATGCCGAAACCTAACTGTTACTCCAGGCGCCATTTGATCCCTGGAACGCGACAATAGACCACAAACGGTGCATACTGCGGTTTGGGAGCGCTCCCATCACATACGACCCAAACGGCTCACGGAGTGTGACCTTGTGGAAGCGCTCTCTCGCGCCCGGAAGGCGTACCGTGGGCGGACCGAAAAAGGGCCTCTCGACGGCGTCGGCGCGGTCGGCGAGAGCCGCCCCGCCCCCGGGAGGCGGGGGTGGGGCGGCGACTGGAGTGAGCCGACGTCTCCAGAGGTGGAGGCGGCCGTGTCAACGCCCCAGAAAACCGGCATGGCGCAGGTGAACGCCGCTGCGGGTGTGGCCGGCCTGAGCGTCGGAACGACTCATGCCGTCAACGCCGCCGGAGGCGGTTTCAGGCGCGGCCTGACAGCAGGATTCACGCTGGGTGACCATCGGGCCGTCTGGCTCGCGGCGCGTGGTTTGTGGCGACCCGAAACCCGGCGCGGACGTGCCGTGCGCCCCCTAGCGCGGCACCGCTCTGAGTAGGGAGCGGGTTTCCGCGTCCGCCACCCGGCACGTCGCGCCGACGCAGCTCCGTAACAGCGCGAGCCGCGTCGAGAACGAGCCCACCAGGAACGGATCCGCCGTCTCCACGATGTTCCGCAGCTCGTACGGATCACCGGCCAGGTCGTAGAGCTGCCGCTCGCCGGTGCCGTACTCGACGTAGCTGTACCTGTCCGTGCGTAACACGCTGTAGCTCGGCGCCGCGTACGGCGCGTACGGCGGCTGGTAGAACTCCACCAGGACGGCGTCCCGCCACGCGACGTCACGGCCCTGCAGCAGCGGGACCAGCGAGCGCCCCTCGGCGAACGACGGAGGAAGCACACCGCCCAGCTCGGCGAACGTGGGCCCGAGGTCCACGGTCGAGCACAGCCGGTCGATCGTGGATCCCGGGGCGATCCCCGGTCCCCGCACGACCATGGGGATCCGGATGTCCTCCTCGAACGGCGTCGTCTTGCCGGGCCGGAGGCGATGCTGTCCGAGATGGAAGCCGTTGTCGGAGGTGAAGAAGATGTAGGTGTTGTCGAGCTGGCCGGAGCGCTCCAGGGACCAGACGAGCGAGCCGACCATGTCGTCCACCCCGAGCATGGCGCGCAACCGGTTCCGGTGGAGCTCGTCGATCCGCCGCACCACCTTGGGGGACAGCGGAGGTTTCTCCCGCAGCCAGGACGGCTCGGCCGACATGTCGAGCTGGTCGAACGAGGGTGTTCGCGGCGCCTGTTCGTCGAGGAAGGCGTTCGCGTGCCGTGGCGCGTAGTTGGCCGGCTGGTGCGGCGCCACGGGGGCGAGGTAGAGGAAGAACGGCTGGTCACCCGACGATGTCACGAAGTCGTCGGCCTTCCGGCTCAGCACGTCTTCCAGGTAGTCCTCGGGGGCGTAACCGTGTCGGACGACCACCCCGTCGTCGTTGAGCGCGTAGCCGTACTCCTGGTAGAGCCGGGTGACCGGGACGGCCCACCGGTCCCAGCCGGGCGGTATGTAGTCCTGCGACGCGCCTAAGGGGTATTTGTTGAGATATTTCCCGAGAAGTCCGGTGCGATAGCCGGCCGACTGCATCCACACGCCGACCGTGGACTCCTCCAGGGGGCGGAACTTCGGGAAGCCGCCCGTCGGCGGGCGGTTGCTCTCCACCTGGTGGCTGTGCATGTACTGCGACCGCAGGATGGACGACCGTGACGGGCAACACCACGGGTTGGTCGCGAAGAACCGCGAGAACACGGCGCCCTGCTGTACGAGCAGGTTCCAGATGTTGGGGAACCGCTGGAGGTCGGTCGTGTCCAGGTCGTCGGTGAGGATGAACACGATGTTCGGGGCGCGCGAGGACGTCTGCTGTCCCTGGGCGGCGGCACCCGAGAACGCCGTGCACATGAGGAGCGCCACGGCGAGCCAAGGGCACCACCTGCGGGCTTTTCTGGGGACCGGCATGGGACAGATCATTACCTTGTCGCTACCTGCGGAAACGTACGGCCTGTGCCCGGTGGGGCGCAGACCGTGACGAATTTCCCCAAGTCGGCTGGCCGGCTCAGCCGAAGGTCGCCGGGTCCGGGCCGAGACGGCGGCCCGCGTCCAGCGCGTCGATCGCGGTCATGTCACCCGGGTCCAGCTCGAAGCCGAAGACGTCGATGTTCTCGCGGATCCGCTCCGGGGTCACCGACTTCGGGATGACGATGTTGCCGAGCTGGATGTGCCACCGCAGCACCACCTGGGCCGGGCTCCGATCGTGCTTGGCCGCGATCCGGGCCAGCACCGGGTCGTCGAGCAGGCCCTTGCCCTGGCCCAGCGGGCTCCACGCCTCGGTCGCGATGCCGTGCGCGGAGTTGTAGGCGCGCAGCGCGTCCTGCGCGAACTGCGGATGCAGCTCGATCTGGTTGACCGCGGGCACCACATCCGTGTCGTCGAGGAGCCGGTCCAACGCCTGGACGGTGAAGTTGGAGACGCCGATCGCGCGCACCCGGCCGTCGGCGTACAGCTTCTCCAGGGCCTTCCACGCCTCGACGTACTTGTTCTGCGAAGGGGCGGGCCAGTGGATCAGGTAGAGGTCGAGCACGTCCAGTCCGAGCCGGTCCATGCTGGCGTCGAAGGCCCGCAGCGCCTGGTCGTAGCCGTGCTCGTCGTTCCACAGTTTGGTCGTGATGAACAACTCGTCACGGGGGATCCCCGACTCCCGTAGGGCCCGGCCGACGCCCGCCTCGTTGTGGTAGAGCTTCGCCGTGTCGATGCTGCGGTAACCGGCGGAAAGCGCGGTGGACACGGCCCTTTCCGCCTCGTCGTCCGCCACCTGCCAGACTCCGAAACCGAGCTGCGGCATGGTGACGCCGTTGTTGAGGGTGATGGTGTTCATGTCCCCATGCTGCCCGACCAGGTTTTGGCCAGCGGCAGCAGGACCCGGTCGACGGCCTCGGCCATGAAGGCGTCGTCGACCGGCTCGCCCAGGACGATCAGCCGGCGCCAGACCAGGGCCTCCACGACCGAGAACAGCGCGCGCGGATCCACCGGCCCCGTCAGCTCGCCCCGCTCGACGGCGTTGCCCAGCAGGTACGCCAGTCCGGAGAGATCCCGGCCCGGCATGTGGTCCCGCACCGCTCCGGCGAGCTCGGGGCTGGACAACATCGCGGAGACCAGCCCGATGATCAGCTGCTGCCTGCGCCCGATCGCGTCGCAGATCGCGCCGAGCGCCGCGAGCAGGTCACCGCGCAGCGACCCGGTGTCCGGGGCGGGTGGGATGTCGATCTCCACCCGGTTGCAGATGAGATCGACGACGAGGTCCGCCTTGCCCGCCCAGCGCCGGTAGATCGTCGCCTTGCTGGCCCCGGCCCGCTTGGCGATCTGGTCGACGGACATGCGGTCGAAGCCCGTCTCGGTGAGCAGTTCCAGTGTGGCGTCCAGGATCGCCTGCTCGCGGGCGGGGTCGAGTCGGCGCGAGTTGGCGGTTTCCATGATCTCCCTGTCTGCTGCCGCGTCTCGTGCTCCCGGTCCGTGCCCCAGGATCGGTATCCCAGGGTCCGTGTGCCTGGACCGTGTTCCCGGGGGGTCATCGCGAGACGAGATCCCGGAATTCTACGCCGGTGAGCTCCTCCGACACCGTCCAGAGCCGCCGGGCCAGCGCCTCGTCCCGCGCGGCGGCGCTGATCGCGGGTTTCTTCAGCTTGGGGCCGACGAACTCCCCGCCCCGGATGTCCGGCGACGTCGCGGCGTACAGCGAGGGCACGGCTCCCGCCTCCGCCGGCTGTACGGCGACGCGCAGCAGCGCGTTGAGCACCCCCGTCAGCGGCCCCAGCTTCATGATGTTCGTCGCGGTCACGCCGGGATGCGTGGCCACGCTGAGCAGCCGGGAACCGGCCCTCCGCTGCAACTCGAACGCGAACAGCAGGTTGGCCAGCTTGGACCTCCCGTACGCGCTCATCCGCCCGTAGCCCTCGCGCAGCTCCAGATCGCCGAAGTCGAGCGTGCCGAACTTGTGGGCGTCGCTCGCCACCGTGACGACCCGCGCGCCCGGCCGGACCAGCAGCAGGGGCATCAGGAGGCCGGTCAGCGCGAAGTGCCCGAAATGGTTGGTGCCGAGCTGCATCTCGAACCCGTCGGCGGTCGTCTGCCGGGGGATCATGCCGGTGCCGGCGTTGTTGATCAGCAGGTCCAGCCCGTCCAGGCGGGACCTCATCGTGTCGGCGAAGGCGCGTACGGAGCCGAGGTCGGCGAGGTCGAGTCGTTCGAACTCGGCGTGCCCGCCGGGCGCCTGGTCGAGGATCCGCGCGGCGGCCGCCCGTCCCTTGTCCTGGTCACGGCTCGCGACGATCACGCGGGCCCCGTGCCGAGCCAGTTCGAGCGCGGTCGGGAAGCCGATGCCCGCGTTGGCTCCCGTGACCACCGCGGTGCGGCCGGCCAGGTCCGGCATCGCGTCAACGGTCCACATGATGGCCCCTTTCAACTGTACGAAACGGTTTCGTACACCATTGGGGTACACCATATGGCGCGGAGATCGAATCCGCGATCCCCAATTTCACGTCCCCGGTTCCCGTGCGGCTTCGTCCGCACCTGTTCACCTGACGTTCGCGGGCGTGTCGGTGAGGCGAAGCCTGCCGCGGCTAGCTTCGTGGGCGTCGTGAACGTGTCTTCACCGGACGTGGGCAACGCGGGTCGGCGCCACGCCATCGAGCGGGAACCGGCCGTCGCGTGGGTTGAATCCCCGTTGCAACTGCTGTGCGTCGCCGAGGCCCAGCACGCAGGCCTCCTCGCCGAGGACACCCTCGTCGTGCCCAGGGCAGGCCAGCGCGCGCTGCGGCTCACCGGGCGCGAACTCGACCGGCTCGGACTCCCCGACGGCCTGCGGCTCGCCGAACCGTCGGCGGGAATGCCGCGTCCCGGCAAGGTGTGGGCCGTCGGCGACGCCTTCTCCGGCCGCGTCCAGATGCGCGTCCTCACCACCCGGCCCCGCCGGGTCGTGCTGGTCGACGACGGTCTCGCCACGATCCGCCTCCTCGAACTGCTCACCACGCGCCGGCCACTGCTGCGCGCCCGCGCCTCGGCCGGCATCGCCCGTACGGTGCTGGGGGCCGCCGCCGGTATGCGGCTACGCGGCCGCGGGCTGACCGTGTTCACCGCGCTCCCGGTCCCGGAGCCGCTGGCGGGCGCCGTACGGGATCTGGGAGCCGATCTCGTCGGGCACGACTTCGCCTGGCTGCGTTCCCGGCCCGCCTGCCCCGCGCCCGCCGAACGCACGGTGGTGCTCGGGACGTCCCTCGTCCGCAACGGGCTCGTCCACCGTGACCGGTACCTG
This sequence comes from Microtetraspora glauca, assembly GCA_001570385.1. Classification (GTDB taxonomy): domain Bacteria; phylum Actinomycetota; class Actinomycetes; order Streptosporangiales; family Streptosporangiaceae; genus Microtetraspora; species Microtetraspora glauca. The sequence continues at coordinate 92,505 of BBYL01000034.1, forward strand.
CGCTGGCTCCAGGAGATCGGCGAGCCCGTGGCGTACTACCCGCACCGCAGGGAGGACCCGCGCGACCTGGACCGCGTCCGCCGGATCGCGGATCTCACCGTCTACGAGTCCGGGGCCCCCGTCGAGATGACGCTCCGTGACCTCGGCCCCGGTCACCGGGTGCTCAGCCTGCCGTCCACGGCGGTGACCTCGCTTCGCGTCCTGTTGTCGGGTCGTGGTGTCTGCGTGGAAGCCGTCGGCGTGCCGGACGACTGGTGGACCTCGGCCGCCGACCCCGCGCTCCGCGCGCATCTCCAGCTCTTCACCGACGTTCCCGCGACGGCCGGTGGCCCCGTTCCCGACGGCGCCGATGCCGTACAGACGCGTGGCGGAGCCGGTGCCCGCCACGTCGTCCCGGGGGAGACCCCGGACCTCAATGGTGCCGCTCCGGGGGAGACCCCGGTCCCTGGAAAGGTTGCTCCTTGACCCGCGTGCTCGCCGTGGCCGACTCCGACTCGTACCTGAAGTGGGCCGCCGGCCTCCTCGACGCCATGCCCCCGAACTGGGTCACCGAGTTGCTGGTCGTGCGCTCGCCGATCGCGCCGTCAGAAGGCCAGATCCGGGCGGCGGTGAGCGGTACGCGGATCGACCGGCGAGCGGGGAGACCAGCCGATTCCCCGGCACCCACGGCGCCCGCCTTCCGCTGGGACGGGACTGGCACCGCTTGCGCGGACGGGACTGGCACCGCTTGCGCGGAGGGGGCTGGCACCGCGCTCGCGCGCGGGGCCGCCGCGAGGCCTACGGAAACCGCGCCGCCGGACCAGGCGGGCAGGGGCGGGGACGACGACGAGGGCACGGACGGGGCGGCGGGCGCCCTCCTTCCCCCGGTGCTCTCGGCGCGGCGGCTACGCCGTACGGCCGAGCGGTTCCGCCCGGACGTCGTGCTGCTGGCCTGCACCGGCCCCGTGGTCGACGTCCTCGCCGCCGACATCCTCTCCGACCTGCGGCCACGCCCGGTGTTCGTGTCCGGCCTGCCCGGCATCTCCGTACCGGCGACGGAGAAGGCGTGGCTGTACCGCAGCGGATGCGAACTGTTCGTCGTGCACAGCGGCCGCGAGGTGCGGGAGTTCTCCGCCCTCGGTCGCGAACTCGGCGGTGGCGGCGGGGTGGCCCTGGCCCGGCTCCCGTACCTGGACCTCGGGGTCGTCGGGACGGCCGAACGGGACAAGGTGATCTTCGCGACCCAGGCCAAGGTGCCGAGACGCCGGGAGGAACGCGAGAACGTGCTGCTCGCCCTCGCCGCGCTGGCCGACACCCGTCCCGACCTGGAGGTCGTGGTCAAGCTCAGGGCACGCGACTCCGAACGGCAGACCCACAACGAGCGGCATCATTACGAGCGACTCTGGCTGGCGATGGCCGGAGAAGGACGCGTCCGAGCCGACGCGATAACGTTCGCCGCCGGGCCGATGCATGAGCACCTGACCCGCGCTGCCGGATTCGTCACGGTCAGCTCCACCGCCGCTCTGGAGGCCATCGCCAGGAAGGTGCCTCTCCTCGTGCTGTCGGATTTCGGGGTGAGCGCCGAGATGATCAACTTGGTCTTCGAGGGCAGCGGTTGCCTCGGGACACTCGACGACCTCGCCAAGGGTGACTTCCGTACACCTGACGGGGACTGGTGCCGGGCCAATTACTTCCACGACGACACCGAGAGTGACTGGCTCAGCCGGATCTCCGAACTGGTCACGACCGCCAAGGAAGGACGCCTCGTTCCCGCCCGGTCGCTGCTCGACGGGGCGGAGCATGCCTCCGCACGACGCCGCGCCCGGCTCCGGCTGGAGGTCCCGCCTCGGGTGCTTCGATACGGCTACCGCGCCAAGCGCCGGATGCGCCGCTACCTGAAGGTTTTCTGATGGTTCTCCGGTGGCCTGCGACCATATCGGGTCGGGGGACCGGTGACAGGACCCGGTGAGCCGCGATATGGACAGGATTCGGCGGCGGGACCCGATGGCAGGACCCGGTGACAGAGGCGATGACAGATGGTTGCCGAGTGACGTGTTATGGGTGACCGGACTTGGTCAACGGTCAACGGTCAACGGTGAGCGGTGAACGGCGACGGCTGACAGGTGCTGCTCGGGTTCCTGGGTGGACTGCGGTGGCTGGTCTGATGTACATGCGGCCGCTGCGCTGCGGCGGGCAGTTGTTCCGGCGCGCCGTGATAGTGGCGTTCCGGTGAGCCGCTGGCGCGGCGTTGCGCGGGCGCGGTGGTTGCTGGCACGGTCTTACGCGCGCCTCCACAACCACCCGCACTCCGCTCCGCTCCGCTCCCGACCGCTCTCCCGCATCGCCATCTCCCGCATCGCCATCTCCTGCCTCGGGATTCAGCACGGCCATACTCCTGACGCGCGCTTCCGGATCGTTGGAGGCGTGATCACGCCGTGAACGACCGAGGGGGCTGCTGCGCCGTAGGGCGGGGGCAGCTGTGCGGCGGCGGCCACCTGATCCGTCGTAGCGACGGGGCCACTTCGCTCCAGCAGGCTGTCTGCGAAGGAGTGCGTACGCCCGCTTCCCGCTTCCGATGAACCCCGACAGTTCGTGCTCAGTCTCATCGGTCCCCTGAGTCCCACCCCCGGGAGCGGGGAACCCCGCCGGATGACCGAGACCTGCTGGTCAGCTGATCGGAGGCCAGCTGACCAGCCGCTCGGGCGTGGGCATGTTCAGAAGGGAGGGATGTCGTTGGCCGGGTCAGGTCGCAGGCCGGACGGAGTGACAGGTCCCCGTTCTGCCGACGGCGGTTCGGGAGTGGGTTCTTCCCACCAGGCGGGTTCGTAGGTCCATATCGGCAGGAACGGGAGTTCGTCATTGGCGGGGTCGGTGATGCTGCCCGCGCCGTACCCGCTGATCGCAAGCCCGTGTGCTCCGCTTTCGCCTCCGAACCCGCTCACGATCTCGCTGCGGCCTCCGCCGCCGACCTCGCTGCCGATGTGGCCGCCGCTCCCGCTGCCGCCTCCGCCGCCGATCTCCCTGCCGATGTGGCCGCCGCCCCCGCTGGCCACCTCCCTGCCGACCTGGCGGCCGCCCTCACTGTCCCCGTCGTCCCTGTCATGGCCAGTAGCCGAGAGGTCCGGCGTGCCGACCATCTGTCCCTCCACACCGCTGCCATCCGTCGTGGACACACCCGCCTGCGACCCACCCGCCGTGGGCACGTCTGCCTCGGGCTCGCCTGTCTCGGGCTCGCTCGCTGTGAACGAACCGGGCTCGACCCCGCTCGCTGTGGACGAGCCGGGCTTGGGCCTACTCGCTGTGGACGAGCTTGCCTCGGAGCCGTCCGCCTCGGAGCCGTCCGCCTCGGAGCCGCCTGCCTCGGAACCGCATGTCTCGGAACCGCATGTCTCGGAACCGTATGTCTCGGAACCGTATGTCTCGGAACCGTATGTCTCGGAACCGCATGTCTGGGCCCCGTTTGCCGTGGCACGTACCTCGCATCCGCACGCCTTGGGCCCGCTCGCCGGGTGGGTGTTGGCCGCTCCGCGCTCGTTGGGGCCGGTCCAGCCGTTGGGGGCGAAGGGTTCGGGCATGGGTTCGATGATCGGTGGCGGCTCGGCCGGGTAGCGGTGGCCGGTCCGGCTGATCCAGGTCACATGTCCGGGGCTGGTCTGGATGACCTGCCAGCCGTTGTCGCGCAGGTCGTGGTCGTGCGCGCACGCGGCGGCGAGGTTGTGTTCGGTGGTGGGGCCGCCGTGGGCGTACTGGCGGGTGTGGTCCATCTCCGACCGGGCGGCCGGTGCACGGCATCCGGGATGGGAGCAGACCCTGTCGCGGATCTCGATCCGTCGCCGCAGCCCGGCTGTGGGGAACCGCCGCCGCTCATTCTCAGCAGCCTTCTGGCCGCCGGTGACCGTGTCCCGCGCAGCATGGGCTGTAGCACCGCGAGCCGTAACATCGCGAGCCGTGGCACCGCGAGCTCCAGGATCAGCGGACTGGGCGTCAGCGAACTGGGCAGCGCCGAAGCCACTGGTGCTGCCGCCTTCGGCGGTCGGGGTGACGACACTCGCGCTCTCACCGCCGCTGTCGCCCCCGGCGCCATCACCACCACCACCGCCATCACCGCCGCCACCGCCACCGCCGCCGCCGCCGCCGCCGTGGAGGCTTCCGCTGCCGTCGGCGTTTCCATCCCCGTGGACTCTTCCGTTGCCGTGGCCGTTTCGAGGGCTGGATAGGGAGTGGGAGTCCTGCCCCCTGGCTTGGCCGTATTGGCGCATGATGTCGGCGATGAGGGCGGCCCAGCCGCCCTGGGCGTAGATGTCGGCGTGCAGCTCGTGCAGCAGCGACAGCGGGAGCTGGAGCTCGACGATCCCGCGACGGCGAACCGACGTCGGCCTCGCGCGAAGAGCCCCGCCCGGCCGGTCGCCGTCTTCCTGCCCGGCAGCCGGTGTGCGGGCAGGCGTCATCCCTACCCTGGCCGTGCCCGCCGGATCGCTCCCGTCCCCACAGGGTTGGGAGGGTAGGCCGGGTGTGAGACCGAGACCGAGACCGAGACCGAGACCGAGGCCGTGCGCAGGGCCGGGTGCGGGGTGGCGGGGCCATCCCGCGGGGCGGCGCCGGGTGATCCCGGCGTGCAGGAGCTGTCCTTGTTCGTCGCAGATGGCGAACCGCCATTCCCCGCCGATCTGTCGTTTGGCGAGTTTTCGTGCGAGTTGGGCGTGGATGGGTCCCCATCCGGAGAGTTCGGCGGGCAGGTCGTCCAGGTGCATCAGGGTGGAGACCTGGACCCGTAGCTCACCGGCCGCGAACCCGACCGTCCCCAATGCGCTGGCTGCGCCGACCGCACTGCCGTTCTTGAGCTTCGGGCTGTCGTCGCGGCTTCCGCTGAACCTGCTCGTCGGGCTTGGGCTCACGCCGAGGTTGGCGCTCCGGGCACGGGCGACACTTCCGGCACCGGTTCCAGCGCGGGTGGACTCGGCGGGGCAGGAAGGGCCCGCTCCGGTGACGGTGTCGTCAACGTCGCCGTTCTTCTCGCCGTTGGCGTGCTGGACGTCGTGGAGGTTGCCGGAGCGCCGGGTGTTCTCGGCGTCCCCAGTGTCGTCGGTGTCGTCGGTGTCGTTGCAGGTGTCGTAGAGGTCGGTGCTGTCGTCGAGGTCGGTGACGTCGAAGGGATCGTCGGAGAGCTGGTCGTCGTAGTCATCCTCGTCACCAGCCCGTGTGCGGGCGGCATTATCGAACAGGACGGCGATGATCTGATCGTCGTCCAGGCCGGACATGCTGCCGTCCAGCAGGCCCAGGAACACATCCGCCCGCACCTGGTCGATCGGAGCGTGCAGGCCGGTCTTCTTCGCCCGCACCGCGATGGCATCCACGCGGGCGATCGCGGCCGCCGCCTGATCCACCGGCAACTGCTGGCCGGTGATGCTCGCCGAGCCGTCGGCGTGCCGCACCCCGATCCCCCGCCGCTGATGAACAGCCCGCTCATACTTACGACG
>BBYL01000035.1 GCA_001570385.1 Microtetraspora glauca
GGCCAACTCCTGCACGCCGGGATCACCCGACGCCGCCCCGCGGGATGGCCCCGCCACCCCGCACCCGCCCCTGCGCCCCGCTCGGCCGATCCAGCACCCACCCCTCCATCCCATCCGGCCGGACCGGGCACCTCTTCCGCGTCTCGCCCGGCTGATCCAGCGGCCACGCCTCCATTCCGTCCGGCTGATCCACCGTCCCCACCTCCATTCCGTCCGGCTGATCCGGGTCCTGCTTCTGCTTCCTGCCCGACTGCCAACCGCGAGCGGGAGTCCGATCCTGTTTCGGCTTCCAGCCCTCCGGCCATGGCTGGTCGTTCAGGGGCGATCGGGAGAAGGGCGGCCCCTGCCCGCGAGCCGGACACCGAACCGGAAACGGATCCTCACCGGAGATCCGGATCGACTCGCCGTCGCGGGATCGTCGAGCTCCAGCTCCCGCTGTCGCTGCTGCGCGAGCTGCACGCCGACATCTACGCCCAGGGCGGCTGGGCCGGCGTCATCGCCGACATCATGCGCCAATACGACGAGGCCGCAAACCACACGGCCGAGCGGAGCAGGGGATACGGCCATCCCTGGACGGGGCCGACCACGACCGCCGCCCGCAGCATTCCTCGTGGCCCTGAACCACGCCGTACGGGCCCCACCACCACGCACGGCATGACGCCAGGCGCCACGGCGTCAGGCAGTACGGCGTCGGGCGGCATGACGTGGGGCAGCGCTGAGAACGGCGGCGGTGGAGCTGACGGGGTGGGAGCCGACAGCGCTGGGGGTAACGGCGCTGGCGGTGACGCGGTTGGTGCTGATCTGGCCAGAATGGTCAGCGCCGGGGACGATGCTGGAGGCTCGGCCGCCGGAGGCCGAACACCTCTCGGGGATGAGCGGCGGCGGTTCCCCACAGCAGGGCTGCGGCGACGGATCGAGATCCGCGACAGAGTCTGCTCCCACCCCGGATGCCGAGCACCAGCCGCCCGGTCGGAGATGGACCACACCCGCCAGTACGCCCACGGCGGCCCCACCACCGAACACAACCTCGCCGCCGCGTGCGCGCACGACCACGACCTGCGTGACAACGGCTGGCAGGTCGTACAGACCAGCCCCGGGCATGTGACCTGGATCAGCCGGACCGGCCACCGTTACCCGGCCGAGCCGCCGCCGATCATCGAACCCATGCCCGAGCCCTTCGCCCCCAACGGCTGGGCCGGCCCCAACGAGCGCGGAGCGGCCAACACCCACCCGGCGAGCGGGCCCAAGGCGTGCGGATGCGAGGTACGTGCCACGGCAAGCGGGGCCCAGACATGCGGTTCCGAGACATGCGGTTCCGAGACAAGAGCACCCAAGGCAAGCTCGTCCACAGCGAGTAGGCCCAAGCCCGGCTCGTCCACAGCGAGTAGGCCCAAGCCCGGCTCGTCCACAGCGGGCGGGGTTGAGCCCGGTTCGTTCACAGCGGGCGGGGTCGAGCCCGGTTCGTTCACAGCGAGCGGGGTCGAGCCCGGTTCGTTCACAGCGAGCGAGCCCGAGACAGGCGAGCCCGAGACAAGAGGACCCGAGGCAGACGTGCCCACGGCGGGTGGGTCGCAGGCGGGTGCGTCCACAACGGATGGCAGCGGTGTGGGGGGACGGGTGGTCGGCACGCCAGACCTCTCAACCGCTGGCCATGACGGGGACGACGGGGACAGTGAGGGCGGCCGCCAGGTCGGCAGGGAGGTGGGCAGCGGGATCGGCGGCGAGGTCGGCGGCGGAGGCCGCAGGGAGATCGTGAGCGGGATCGGCGGCGGCGAGGTCGGCGGCGGAGGCGGCAGAGAGATCGTGAGCGGGTTCGGAGGCGAAAGCGGAGCACACGGGCTCGCGGTCAGCGGGTACGGCGCGGGCAGCATCACCGACCCCGCCAATGACGAACTCCCGTTCCTGCCGACAGGGAACTACGAACCCGCGTGGTGGGAAGAACCCACACTCACGCCGAGTCCAGCGGAACCCGAGAGCGCCTCTTGCCCGCCATCGGATCCGGCCGACGACATCCCGCCCTTCTGAGATCTGCGCTCCGTGGGATCTGTGGTTGTGGGATCCGCGCGCTGGAGCGCTGGGCCATCTCGACGAGCTGACTGCACCCGCCCTGGTCGTTCTGACCGCGATGAGCTTCGTTCTTGTGCTACGCGCTCGATGATCCGCCGCAGGTGAATGCAGCGAGCGCAGATAGATGGCAGCGAACGCAGATACACGTAGCGGGCACAAAGGATGCAGCCGACACAGAGGATGCAGCGGACAACAGGCCGCGGGGGGAAACGGCTAGTCGCGGGTGAAACGACGCAGGGCGCCGCGCAGCCGGTCCAGGAGCAGGGGTTGCGTACGCGCCGGGTAGGTGTTGCCGGTGTCGCGTGCCTGGCGCAGCACTGTGAGGGCCTCCGCGGCTTCCGGGCGCTTTCCGGGCGTCTCGTCGCGCATCCGGCGCAGCAAGTCCATGATCTCGGGGGCGACGCCCGTGGCGGCGGTCTCGATGTCCGTACCCGGGGTGGGCAACTGCCCCGTGAGCAGTTGGAAGGCGATGATTCCGGCGGCGTACACGTCGGACGCGGCGGTCATGCGATCCGGCCTGAGCCGGCATTCAGGGGCCACGTAGTGCGTGTCCAGGACGTTGGGCAGCTCGTTGGCGACGGTGTGCTTGCGCGGTCCGGGTTTGGCGTAGTCGAAACCGGTGAGCACCGCCTGACCGCTGTCGGTGACGAGGACGCAGGCGGGGCTGAGCGCGCGATGGATGACCTGGTTGGCATGGACGTGGGCGAGTCCGCTCAGGATGTCGTCCACCATGTCGAGCCGGGCGGCGGTGGCGGGCATCCGTCCGGCGAGGCGCAGGTGCAGCGCCTGCCCGTGTACGTCGTCGAGGACCAGGACGAAGCGGCTCTCGTCGTCGATGGCGAAGAAGTCCCGCGAACGCGCCACGCACGGGTGCGCGGGGATCTTGGCGAGGGCCTGGTAGGCGTTGGCGATCCGCCGCTGCTCGGCCACGCGCTGGTCCCGGTCGGCGAGCGGGTCCGCCTGGTACACCCGCAGCAGGACGGTCTCGCTGGCCGGGGCGGTGGCGTTGACGGCGCGGTATTCGGTGACCCGGTTGTCCCCGCCCAGCTGCTCCTCGACCTTCCAGTTGCCGAACCTGGGCGGCGCGGTCGAGCGGCGTACGGTGCCGTTGAGGGCTTCGATGAGCGCCGTGCGGTACGGCGTGGCGTCCGGGCTGCAGCCCTGCCTGACCCGGGAGGCGTCGCCCAGCATCCCGATGAGGCCGGTGAGGTTGGTGACGTGCCGGGCGTCACGGCCGCTGGGGTCGACGAGGACGGCGTCGGGCGCGGTCAGCACCACCACGCTGTCGACGTAGACGCGGTCGAGGCCCCGGTGGATGTCGAGGAGCACGCCCTTGAGGGCGCGGGCCGTACCGCGGAGCTTGGCCACGGGAGAGCCGAACGCCTCTCCGCCCCGCTGCGGGAACCAGCGCGTACCGGAAACCTCGAACCGGCCGCGGGCGCCCTTGACGTCGATCACGCAGAGCGAGTGCCCGGTGATCACGATCACGTCGACCTCGAACAGGTCGCCGCCGCGCGGCACCTCGATGTTGTGGAGCAGTAGCCAGTCGTGTGGGGCATTGTCCCGCAGATGGGCGATGACCCTTCGCTCGGCGTCATTGACGGGGCTTCCGCCACCGACGATCTGAGCCATCTCCCCGTGCCGCCTTTCTCACCCACATTCCCGAACGTCATCCTTCTGGATACCGGTGCTCACGCGCCAGGTCGGATCGAGACTTCATGATCCGGGCTCGGTGACCACAGCCGGGTGTCGTGGGTCTTCGACGCGGACGACGATGTCGGCGACCTGTGACGGTCTCGCTTCGTGTTCATACCGAGTGTAAGCGGGTAGTCGCCAACGGTGTTCGCCGAGGGTGCGTCGAGCGAGTGCCGCCTCGGAAAGCCAGAGGTGTACGACAAGATCGAACGGCAGGTCGCGGCCGAGCAGCAGGGTCCCGTCCAGCAGCAATACCGCGCCCGGCGGCAGAGTGACGTAGGGGGCGCGGGTCGCCCTGTCCCGGGCGCTGTCCCAGAGGGCGGGCAGTACTCTGCCGGTCCCGCCGGGTTCGAGCGGCCCGAGGACCTCGCGGATCAGCGCTCCGGTGTCCAGCCAGTCGGTGTAGAACGCGTCGGGGTCGCTGCGGCCGAACTCCAGGCGGAGCGAGGCCGGGCGGAGGAAGTCGGACGCCGAGACCCGCAGCACCTCCCGTCCGCGCAGGCGGAGCGGGTCCACCAGGTCGTCGGCCAGTCGTCCCGGGTCGGTGGCCGGCGCGCCGTCGAGCGCGACGCGCACCCAGGACGGCCTCGGAGCCGAGGCGATCCGGTCGGCGAGCTCCTCGACCAGCAGCGGAGGAGACACGGGGCGTGCGCGCACACCTCCACCGTACTGATCTCGGGGGACGGCGCGCGCACGCCATTCCCGGTTTGGTTCCACGTGAAACATGCCATCTGGGTGAAACGGGCCATCTGCACCAAGCCGGGCTCGTGATGGGCCGCGCGGCGCGGGTCCGGGGGCGGCCGTCAGAGGGTGATGAAGGTCAGCCCCCGGCTCTGGAGCGCGGGGATGACGTTCGACAGGGCGCGCAGGGTCTCGGCGCGGTCGCCGCCCCCGTCGTGGCACAGCAGGATGCTGCCGGGCTTGGCGCGCAGCAGGTCCGTCTCGATGGCTGAGGCGCCGGGACGGGACCAGTCCCTGGGATCGATGTCCCAGTCGAGCGGTTGCATCCCGTTGTTCGCGATGGTGTCGAGCACGGCAGGCGACCAGGACCCCCCGGGCGCGCGGAACAGCCGCGTGGTGACGCCGGTGGTGTTCCAGATCTCGCGGTGGGCGCCGGCGACCTCGGAGCTCATGCGTTCGGACGACAGCCCGGCGAAGGGCTGCGGGTGGCTCATCGTGTGGTTGCAGATGGCGTGCCCCGCGGCCGCGACCCGTTTCGCGAGATCGGGATGCTCGCGAACCGCGTCGCCGATCACGCAGAAGGTGGCCACCACGTGGTGCTGGGCCAAAAGGTCGAGAACGCGCGGCGTCCACTCCGGGTCGGGCCCGTCGTCGATGGTCAGGGCGATGGCGTTCGGCGGCGCCGCCGGGTTGAGTTCGCTGATCTGGTGGATGGGCTTTCGGGTCGGAACCGCGACCGGCTGGAACACCGGGCTGGGCGAAGGACTGGGTGAGGGGCTGGGCGAGCGGCTGGGGGTGCGGTTCGCGCCGCGTGTCCGGGACGCGTCCGCGACGGGACGCGACCCCGGCGCCGATGTGTCCGCGCAGGCCGCCAGCGTCCCTTGGACGGCGACCAGAACCCCGAGGTAGATGGCCCGGCGTCTCCCCATTTCGTCCATGCCGTCCTCTTTTCCGGTGAGGGGTCAGCTCAGAACCAAGGCCGTGCCACTTCTCTGGAGTCCTTCGAACGTGGGACTCCTTCGGGCGCGTCGAGGTCGCTGGGCGCCGCGAGCCCCTGAAGCGCGTCCGTGACGAAGCTCCGGTGAACTCCTCAGAAGAAAAGGGGGAGATACGCGTCTTTGTCCCCCTATCGTTGTCGCCGCGAAATGGGGCATGACAATGTCGCTCGATGCCGCATGGGAGAGAACATATGGACCTGTGCGCGGCCGGTGAGGGCTTTACTGTTCAAACGCACGCCCCGGCCGGATGTGTACCTCGTCGTCGTGTTCGTCGATCGGCCTGACGGTCCACGCCCGTTCGGGAATGGCGGTGCCGTGGGCGGTGACGTACGGCTCGATCTCCAGGATCGTCCGGCCGCTCTCGGGGGTCGCGTGGCCCGCAGCGTTATGCCGGGGAAGAGATGGGAATGCGGAACCGCGATCTCGCCCGGTATGCGGGGTTCGGCCCTCCGTTCAGAATCCGTGCGCGTCGTACGTATCCCCGAGACGCCCAATTTCCACCTGGTTGTACGGGTGGATTTCTCCGCCGGAAAATAAGATCATTTATCGGGCTGGAACCTGAGGCCGCGGAATCTGAGGAGAGGATCGCCAGGGTGGATGCCGAACGGGTTCCGTTCGAGGAGTTGGCCGACGCCCTCATCGAGGCGCTCGAAGACGCCTCCGCCGCTTTGAGCCGCGTCCTTGAGACCGGAGGATGGCCGCAGAAGGTGCTGGCGAACCGCAAGGTCGCCGACCAGGGAACCGTGTCGAAGTGGCTCAGCGGCGGCGAACAGCTGTCCAAGGGCAACAAGCTGCCCGGCGCCGACGTGATGCACAAGATCATCAAGGCGCTCGACCTGTCCAGCGCCCAGGCCGAGGAGCTCCTCGCCCTGGGGCGCCGCATCGACGCGCTGCGGGAGCGGATGCAGGCCATGGAACGGGCCTGGCGGATCCGGGCGAGCAACCGCTACGCCGCACGGGCGCGGGAGTCCGCCTTCGCGATGGGACCGGCGGGCACGGCGCGAGGCGTCACCGGCGAGGAGCGGGCGGCCCCTTGGCGGAAGAAGGCCGTGCTCTTCGGCGCGAGCGGCGCGGCGGCGATCGCGGTGAGCTGGGTGATCTGGCAGTTGTGGCCGCCCACGGGAAAGCCGTCCGTCCCCACGGCGCTGTCCGGTGCGGCGGTGTCCGTGATCGCGAGCCCGACGTCGGCGCCCCCCGACGTGGTCCCGGAGTACGGCATGCACCTGGTGACCAAGAGCATGGCCGTACGCCTTCCGTCGCGCTCCTGGACCCAGAACGCCTCGGGCGACATCGAGATCTGGGAGAACAAGACCTGCCCGCCGGGCGTCGCCGCGTACTGGGTCGCCCTGCGGCCGAAGGGCGAGACGGTGCGGTTCGCCTGCAACTCCTGGCAGTACCACAAATGGACCGGAGTCCCGGCCGGGACCCATTTTCTAGACGCGTGGAAGGCGGACGACGGCCTGGCCATCACCGGGGAGAGCGTGGTGCGGTCCAGCGTGCCGATCATCGAGCATCCCAAGTCGCCCGCGCCGTCACCCTGACGGGAGGTAAACCCGCGAACGCGGGGGAACGACCTCCCCGAGACGACGGGGGGTCGGGCGATGAGACTTGCGGGTGCCCGTGTAATGATCACCGGCGCGTCCTCGGGCATCGGGGCCGCGACCGCGCGGGCGATGGCCGTGGCCGGGGCCGACCTCGTGCTCTCCGGTCGTGACCGGGAGCGGCTCGACGCCGTCGCGGCGGAGAGCGGAGGGCTGGCCGTCAGGGGCGACCTCACGACGGACATCACGGCCCTGGTCGAGCGCGCGGGCCCCGTGGACGTCCTGGTCGCCAACGCGGGATGCGGGTGGGCCGGGCCGCTCACGGCGATGCCGGACGGCACCGCCGAGCAGCTGATCGCGGCCAACCTGACCGCCCCGATCAGGCTGACCCGGCTGCTGCTGCCCGCCATGGTCGAGCGCGGCCGGGGGCACCTCGTCTTCGTGGCCTCGATCGCGGGAGCGGTCGGCGTACGCGACGAGGCGGTCTACGCCGCGACCAAGGCGGGGCTGATCGCCTTCGCCGAGAGCCTGCGGTACGAACTGCGCCGGGTCGGCGTCTCCGTCGTGCTGCCGGGCGTGGTGGACACGCCGTTCTTCGCGCGGCGCGGCGCGGCCTACACCCGGCGGTGGCCCACGCCGATCCCGGCGGAGCGGGTCGCCAGGGCCATCGTGGCCGCCGTCGAGCACGGCCGTCCCGAGTCGTTCGCTCCGGCCTGGCTGCGGGTGCCCGCCCGGCTGAAGGGCGCCGCTCCCGGCCCGTTCCGGGCACTGGCCGACGTCTTCGGCACGCCGGTCAGTCGCCGCGCACGGCCCGGAGCGACTCCTTGAGCGAGGAGAGCGTGGCGAACACGGCGGTGGGTTCGTAGCCGCAGTGGGCCATGCAGTTCGCGCAACGGGGATCGCGTCCCCGGCCGTAGGACTCCCAGTCGGTGTCCTCGACCAGCTCCCGGTAGGTCGCCGCGTACCCGTCGGACATGAGGTAGCAGGGGCGCTGCCAGCCGAACAGCGAGTACGACGGGATGGCCCACGCCGTGCATGGGAAGTCGACCTTGCCCTCCAGGAAGTCGAGGAACAGGGGCGTGTGGTTGAACCGCCACCGCCGCCGGTTCCCGCCGGAGAACGCCTTGCGGAACAGCTCCCTGGTCTCCCGTACGCCGAGGAAGTGGTCCTGGTCGGGCGCCTTCTCGTACGCGTACCCGGGCGAGATCATCATCTCGTCGACCTTGAGGTCGTCGTTGAGGTAGTTGAGCACGTCGATGACGGTCTGCGGGCTGTCGGTGTTGAAGAACGTGGTGTTCGTGGTGATCCGGAACCCGCGGCGCCTGCATTCCCGCACCGCTTCGACGGCCTCGTCGAACACGCCCTCCTTGCACACCGACGCGTCGTGCCGCTCGCGCATCCCGTCGAGGTGGACCGTCCAGGCGAAGTACCGCGACGGCTCGAACTGGTCGATCTTCTTGGGGATCAGCAGCGCGTTGGTGCAGAGGAACACGTACGTCTTCCTGGCGACGAGCTCCCGCACCATCTCCGCGATCTGCGGGTGCATGAGGGGCTCGCCGCCGGCGATCGACACCATGGGGGCCCCGCACTCCTCGACGGCGGCGATGGCCTGCTCGACCGGCATGCGCCGCTTGAGCACGTCGGCGGGATGCTGGATCTTGCCGCAGCCTGCGCATTTCAGGTTGCAGGCGAACAGCGGCTCCAACTCCACCAGGAGCGGGAACTTGGCCCGCCCCCGCAGCCTCTGGCGGAGGATGTAGCCGCCGATGCGCAGGGCTTGGCGAACCGGCATCGTCATCTCGATCGCACCTCCTTGGGCAACGTGAACTGGATGGTCTCCTCGGCCACCCTGCGCTCCTCGACGGTCACCGGACCGAGCCCGCCGAGGGCGGCCACGACCGCGTCCACCAGGGCGGGCGGGGCGGAGGCGCCGGCGGTCAGCCCGACCGCGCGGGCGTCCGCGAGCCAGTCCAGGGCGATGTCTCCGGGGCCGTCGATCAGGTGGGCGGGGGCGGCGCGGCCCGCGACCTCGGCCAGCCGCCGCGAGTTGGACGAGTTGGCCGAGCCGACGACGAGCACCAGGTCGCACTCCTCGGCCACCTCGCGTACGGCGTGCTGCCGGTTGGTGGTGGCGTAGCAGATGTCGTCCTTCTGGGGGCCCTCGGCGTCGGCGAACCGGTCACGGATCGCGGCGGCGATGTCGGCCGCCTCGTCCACGGCGAGGGTGGTCTGCGTCAGGTAGGACACCCGCCGGCCGTCGGGGAGCGCCGCCACGTCGTCCACGTCCTCGACGAGGACGACGGAGTCCGGGATCTCGCCGAGGGTGCCCTCGATCTCCTCGTGCCCGGCGTGCCCGATCAGCGCCACCAGGTCGCCGCGGGCGGCGAACCTGCGCGCCTCGGCGTGCACCTTCGTGACCAGCGGGCAGGTCGCGTCGATCACCCGCAGGCCGCGCCGCGCGGCCTCGTCGCGTACGCCGGGGGACACGCCGTGCGCGGAGAAGACCGTGACGACCCCCTCGGGCACCTCGTCGAGTTCGTCGACGAAGACGGCCCCGCGCTCCTCCAGCTCGCGTACGACGTGCAGATTGTGCACGATCTGCTTGCGCACGTAGACCGGGGGACCGTACCGGTCCAGGGCGCGCTCGACGATCTCGATGGCCCGCTCGACCCCGGCGCAGAACGACCGGGGCGCGGCGAGCAGCACCAGGCGCGGTCCGCCGGCCGCCGCCCAGCGGGTCAGCGGCGGGCCGACCTGGCGCAGGGTGCGGCAGGCCAGGACGCCGCCGCGGATGGTCGCCGGGCGCAGCAGCGGGACTTCGGGGGTATCGACGATGACCCGCACGGCGGCGAAGGGCCGGCCCGCCGCGGCGGCCGCCACCGGCCCCGACTCCATGTCGACGGCCAGCGCCCCCTCGTCCGCCAGCCGCCTGCGCTCCGCGCCCGTCACTATGTGATCGGAGGTGACCAGCGGCCCGACGCGTACGGGCAGGCCCGCGCGGGCCAGTTCCCCGGCGAGGAGCGGCGCGGACGGGCAGGGCAGGGTCCGGCCGCCGAACCGGACCTCGCTCGCCACCACCACGTCGCCGGGCCGCAGCCCGCCGCCGAGGGCGCCGCCGAAACCGGTCACGGCCAGCGCTCCGGCCTTGCCCAGGCGCTCCTCGGCGCGGGCGGCGTGGCCGGGCCCCATCCCGGTCCTGATCACCTCCACGCCGCCGGCCGAGGACGGGATGCCGTCACGTACGGCTCTCGCCTCGATGCCCAGGGCGGTGCAGATCAGCAGATCGGTCACGGCGAAGCCCCCTCGTCACCGGCCCGCACGTAACGCCCCAGCGCGCTGATGGGGAAGACGAGCCGGTAAAGGTGGTAGTTGATGTAGAAATCGCCGGGGAAGCCGGTGCCCGTGAAGTAGGGCTCGTCCCATGTGCCGTCCGGACGCTGCTCGCCGACCAGCCACGCCACGCCGCGCTCCACCGCCGGTGAACGGATCTCCCCGGCGGCGAGCAGGGCCAGGAGCGCCCACGCGGTCTGCGAGGCCGTGGAGCGCCCCCGGCCGATCCAGGCGGGGTCGCGATAGGAGCGCAGGTCCTCTCCCCAGCCGCCGTCGTCGTTCTGGTGCGCCTCCAGCCACGAGACCGCCCGCCGTACGCAGGGGGCGGTGGGGCGCACCCCGGCCGCGACGAGCGCGGGCACCACGGCGCCGGTGCCGTACACGTGGTTGGCCCCCCAGCGGCCGAACCACGACCCGTCCGCCTCCTGGGCCCTCAGCAGCCAGACGACGGCCCGCCGTACGACGTCGGAGGCGGGCTCCTCGACCGCGAGAGCCTCGACGACGTGCGCGGTGACGTCGGCGGACGGCGGGTCGATGACCGCGCCGAAGTCGCAGAACGGCAGGCGTGTGCACAGTTCGCGGGTGTTGTCCGCGTCGAAGGCGCCGAAGCCGCCGTCCCGCGACACCATGCCGTCGACCCAGCGGAGGGCGCGGTCGATGGCGGGGCGGGCGTCCGGGTGCTTCACCCGGCGCAGGGCCAGGATCGCCTCGGCCGTGTCGTCGATGTCGGGGTAGCCGTCGTTGTCGAACTCGAACGCCCATCCGCCGGGCGCGAGCGACGGCCGCCGTACGCTCCAGTCGCCCGGCCCCTTGACCTCCTCGCCGAGCACCCAGTCGGCCGCGTTGACCAGCGCCGGATGGTCGCCGGACAGGCCCGCGTCGAGCAGGGCGTTGACCGCGAGAACGGTGTCCCACACCGGGGACTGGCACGCCTCCAGCCTGCGGCCCCGCTCGTCCCTGATGGTGAACCTGTCCAGGCCGTCGAGGCCCTTGCGCATGACGGGGTGGTCCAGGCGGTAGCCGCACAGGTCGAGGGCGATCAGCGAGTACACCCACGGGGGCTGGATGCCGCCCCACGATCCGTCCAGCTCCTGCCGCGTCACGATCCATTCGGCCGCGCGCCGGATCGCCGCCCGCCGCAGCCCCGGGATCGGATGCCTCTGGTACCGGTGCAGCAGTCGGTCCAGCGTGAGGAAGAAGCCGTCCCAGCCGCCGCGTACGGCACGCGGGGAGGGCCGTCCGGTCCGCAGCTCGGCCAGGCCGAACGGCAGCGGCCGCACCGGGCGCCGCGCGCTCACGATGGTGAGCGGCACGATCGTCTGCCGGGCCCAGCACGCGAAGTCGTAGACGTTGAGCGGGAACCACGGCGGCAGGAAGATCATCTCAGGCGGGAGGACGGGCAGGTCCTTCCACGGCCACTGGCCGAACAGCGCCAGCCAGATGCGGGTGAACACCCGGGACGCCTCGATCCCGCCGGAGTCCCGGACGAACCCGGCCGCGGCCCGCATGTGCGCCGCGTCGACCGGGTCCCCGGCCAGCCGCAGCGCCGCGTACGCCTCGATGGTGGTGGACAGGTCGCCCGGTCCCGCGTGGAAGTTGGCCCAGGTGCCGTCGTCGCGCTGCTGGGAGCGGATCCAGCGGGCCGCCTCCGCCGTCTCCTCCTCCGTGCGTACGCCGAGGAACTGCCGCAGCAGCAGGTCCTCGGCGTCCATGGTGACGTTCGTCTGCAACTCGGCCTTCCACCACCCCTCGGGCGTCTGGAGGCCGAGCAGGTGATCGCAGGCCGCGTCGAGGGCGAGCGCGGCGGAACTGGGAGCGGCGACTGTCGTCATGTCAGTGTCCCCGGGACGTCAGGAAGTGGGCGATGTCGAGGAACTCGGCGCGGACCGCCGAGGGCATGTCGGCGTCGGCGAGGTGGCGTTCCGCCGCGTCGAGCCGGTGCTTGGCCTCGGTCTCGGCCCAGGACCGGCCGCCCGCCTCCTCGACCAGCGCGGCGGCGGCGCGCAGGTCGGCCTCCGACAGGGGTTCCGTGCCGGCCATCAGGGCGGCGAGCCGTTCGCCCGCCCGGGTGCCGCTGGTGAGCGCGGCGACGATCGGCAGGGACTTCTTGCGGGCCCGCAGGTCCGACAACACCGGCTTGCCGGTCGCGGCCGGGCTGCCCCAGATGCCCAGCAGGTCGTCGGCGAGCTGGAACGCGAGTCCCGCCTCGGCTCCGAAGGCGGCCAGCGCCGCGATGAGCGCGTCGGGGCCGTCCACCGCCATGGCTCCGATCGAGCAGGCGCAGGCCAGCAGCGCGCCGGTCTTCTGGGTGGACATCTGCCGGCACTCGTCCAGGCTCACGTCGGAGCGCCGCTCGAACTCCAGGTCCAGCGCCTGCCCGGCGATCAGCCGCCGGGTCGCCGCGGCCAGGCAGCGGGCCGCGGGGACCCGTCCGGGGCAGCCGTCCTCGAGCAGCAGTTCCCCCGCGAGCGACAGCAGGGCGTCCCCGGCGAGGATGGCCGCCGACTGGCCGAAGACGGTCCACGCCGCGGGCCGGTGCCGCCGCATCCGGTCCCCGTCCATGATGTCGTCGTGGAGCAGCGAGAACGCGTGCACGAGCTCGACCGCCGCGGCCGCCGTCAGCGACTGCTCCGCGCCCGCCGCCCTGGCCGACAGGACGGCGAGCGCCGGCCGCAGGGCCTTGCCTCCCGGCGTGACGGGCCGCCCCTCCGGGTCGGCCCAGCCGAGGTGGTAGGCGGCGACGCGCTCCGTGATGGGGTCGAGCCTGGCCACGGCGTCGCGCAGCACCGGCTCCACCAGCCCGCGGGCGGCCACGACGGTCGGTGGGATGACCGCCCTCACCGGGCCGCCTCCGCGTTGGGACTCCACGTGGTGGGATCCCCCGTGTCCAGATGACGCCTGGCCAATCTGGCCGCGTTGAGTCCGCTGCGCACGGCCGCCTCCATGGTGTCGGGCCAGCCCGTGTCGGTCCACGCGCCGGCGAGAAACAGTCCGGGCCACCGGGTGGCGGCCTCGGGGCGGAGCGCGCCGCTGCCAGGACCCTGGCGGAAGGTGGCGCGACGTTCCCTGGTGACGAAGAAGTCCGTGACCCGGGCACGTCGCGCGCCGGGGAAGAGCCGTTCCAGCGCTGGGACGAACACGGCCCGCGCCCGCGCGGTGGGTGTGTCGATCCAGCGGTCGGCGGCCGAGACGGAAACCGCGAGGTACTGGCCGTCGCGCAGCCCGGCGACCCGCGTCTTGTCGAACACCCACTGCACCGGCGACCCCACGACCGCGGCGAACGGCAGGTCGGTGACCTTCCGGTCGTAGACGACGTGCACGTTCACGATCGGGCTGGCGGACAGGCCGTTCCAGCGCTCCCGGTCCGGCGCCGCGTCCATCGGGACGAGCCCCGCGGCCTGCTCGTGCGGCGTGGCGACGATGACCGCCGACGCCTTCACCCGCGTGCCGTCCACGACGATCACCGGTCCCGGCTCGATCGCCGTGACCTTGGCGGACAGCCGTACGGCACCGCCGTGGCGGGCGATGGCGGCCTGCGCGGCCGTGCCGTGCAGCTCGCCGAGCGGCACGGTGGGCACGCCGATGTCGGCGGCGTCCGCCCGGCCGAACAGGGCGGTCTGGAACACCATCGCGGCCGGGCCGAGCGCCGCGTCCCCGGCGCACACGTTCAGCGCGGCGACCGCGAACAGCTCCCACAGGACGCGCCGCGCGGCGTCGCCCTGACCGTGCGCGGCCAGCCAGGTCGCGAGGTCCACCCGGTCGAGTGCGGGGTCGGCCGGGTCGAGCCGGCGCAGGGCGAGCGAGCCCCGCATCGCGCGCAGCCGGTCGGCCGGCGCGAGCAGCGGGTACCGCGCCAGCGCCGGCATGAGGTGGAACGGCCCGGGGAGCGCGGACCGCCGCAGCCGCGCCGACCGCCCGTCCGGGGTGAGCACCCGCACGTCGAACCGGTCCTGCACGTCCACCTGGGACGCGCCGCCGAGCCGGTCGAGCAGCCCGCGGTAGGCCGTGCAGCAGCGCAGGAACACGTGCTGCCCGTTGTCGACCACGAGGCCGTTGCGCACGAACGAGTGGGTGGCGCCGCCCAGCCTCGGGCGCGCCTCGTACAGCGTCGCCGGGTGGCCCGCCTCCCCGAGCGCCACGGCGGCGGCGATGCCCGCGAGACCGCCGCCGATGATCGCTACCGGAGCCCCCGTCATCGGCCCGCCCCCGCGAGCGCGCGCGCCGCCACCATGGCCTTCGCCCAGGGCGGCAGCGATAAGCGGGCGGACAGCGCCACGGCCGGATCCGCCGCGATGCGGTCGAGCAGGCACCGGTAGATGCCGGCCATCGCCGCCGTGCACGCCGCGCTGCGGGTGTCGAGCGCGGGCAGCAGGCGCATGCCGTCCGCGAACCACTCGCGGGCGCGGACGGCCTCGTATCGGATGAGCGTGGCGAGCCGGTGCGGCGGGTCGGTGAACCTGCCGGCGCCATCGAGGGAGAGCGTGCAGCCGAACCGTTCGAGGTCCTCGATCGGCAGGTAGATCCGCCCGGCCAGCCGGTCCTCCCGTACGTCTCTGAGAATGTTCGTGATCTGCAACGCCACCCCGAGGGCGTCGGCCAGCGGTGTGGCCCCCTCGGGGTCGTCGGTGCCGAAGACGCCGAGCGAGAGCCGCCCGATCGACCCGGCGACGCACCGGCAGTACGACAGCAGCTCGTCGAACCTGGCGTAGGTCGTGCCGCGTACGTCGGCGGCGCAGCCGTCGATCAGCTCGCCGAACGCGGCGATCGGCAGCGGGTAGCGCCGGGCGGCGTCGTGCAGCGCGATCAGGACGAGATCGTCGCTGTTCCCGTCCCGGATCCCCGGCGGGCCGTCCAGCGCCTCCCTGGCCACGGTCAGGCGGGCCAGCCGCTGCCCGGCCGTCCCCTCGCCGTCGGCGATGTCGTCGATCCGGCGGGCGAACGCGTACACCGCGCTCAGCGCGCGGCGTTTGGGCGTCGGCAGCAGCCGGAGGCCGTAGGAGAAGTTCCGTGCCTGTTTCCGCATGATCTGCTCGCAGTGCTGGTACGCCTCAGGGACGCCCACGGCCCAACCCCCTTCTGGCCAGGATGCGCAGCCACGCCCGCACCAGGCGCG
Source organism: Microtetraspora glauca (assembly GCA_001570385.1). Lineage (GTDB taxonomy): Bacteria > Actinomycetota > Actinomycetes > Streptosporangiales > Streptosporangiaceae > Microtetraspora > Microtetraspora glauca. The sequence goes on from BBYL01000035.1 coordinate 15,426, forward strand.
TGCCGCGCGGCCGTACGGTCTGCCCGAGAACGTCGTGTTCGGCCTGTCTCAGCGCGGCGACCGTGGCGTGGCCCCCGGCGATGTAGCCCGCGATCGCGAGGCGGGCCAGGCCGTTCACCGAGGCGACGAGGGGGTCCCCCTCGTGGAGCAGCCGCTCGGCCCGCTCGGTCTGGAGCGCGACCACATCGCGCAACCGCCCCGGAGTGCTCGCCTCCGCGAGGTCGGCGTCGACGCAGCCGAACCGCTGGAGGTCCTCGTTGGGCAGGTAGATCCGGCCGCGCGCGTAGTCCTCGCCGACGTCCTGGCAGTGTTCGATGATCTGCAGCGCGGTGCAGATCCGGTCGGAGAGGTCGAGACGGTCGGGGGCGGCCACGCCGAACACGTGCAGCACGATGTGCCCGACCGGGTTGGCGGACAGCTCGCAGTAGTCGAGCAGTTCGTCGAACGTCTTGTACCTGGTGACGGTCTGGTCGCGTCGGTTCGCCTCGACCAGCCGGTGGAAGGGCGCGGGCGGGATGGAGCAGGCCGTGACCGTCGCTTCGAGATCGCGTACGGCGGGCAGGTACGGGGTCCGCCCGGCGTAGAGGCGGCGCAGGTCGGTCTCCACGGCGTCGAGCAGCCGCAGCGGGTCGCCGTGCCCGGGTTCGTCGCCGATGTCGTCGACGAACCGCGCGAAGCCGTACACCGCGAGGAGGTGATGGCGATGACCCCGTGGCAGCAGCCGGGAAGCGACCGGGAAGTTCTCCCGGCGCGCTTTGAGTGCGACGTCTCGTGCGTCGTCTCCCCCCGATGACATAAATTGAGGCTGTCCGTCGTGGGCGGCCATAAACGCGGACGCACAGCTCATTGGGGTTTGCCGGGCATGAGCTGGGCGAATATTTGTTATCCGGACGTGCCGCCGCATTTCTGTGAATTAACCGGTGGCTATTTGCCGAAATGGTTGTTTAAACGGGAAATCGCGAGTTCGGAGGTGTGTCTCCCGTGCGCTCAGCAGACGCCGTGGTCCCGCAGGGGCCCGACCCGCAGGCCCGCGGAACGGCAGGCGCCCACCAGCCGCGGCAGCGCGCCGAGGGCCGCACGCCAGGAGCCGGGGGCCGAGGTGTGGTCGGTGTCGTGCAGCAGGAGGGTCGCCCCGCCGCGCAGGCCGGGCGTCATGGCCGCCACCACGGAGTCCGGGCTCGCGGAGCGTGTCCAGTCCCGGCCCCACACGGTCCACAGCACCGGTCGCAGTCCATGGAGCCGGGCGGCGATCAGCGTCTCGGCGCTGAGCACGCCGTAGGGCGGCCGGTACCACCCGGGAGCCGCCCCGGTCACGGCGGCGACCAGGTCGGCGGCCCGGCCCAGCTCGGCCGCCATCCGTCCCGGCCGGGCGACCAGCGCGTTGTCGTGGTGCCAGCCGTGCACCCCGATCTCGTGGCCGCCCGCGGCGATGCGGCGGCCGAGTTCGGGATGGCGGTCGAGCATCTCGCCGAGCACGAAGAACGTCGCCCGGCAGCCGAGTCGCTCCAGCTCGGCGAGGAAGCGCGGCGTGGTCCGCGGGTCGGGTCCGTCGTCGAAGGTCAGGGCGACATGGGTGTCCGCGCCCACGCCCGCGAGGCCGGGCAGCAGGCGGCGTACGGCCGGCAGCCACGTCGCGGCGGGACCGGCGTGCAGCAGGGTCAGCCCGGCCAGACCGGCCAGGCCGCCGAGCGCCGGTCCGATGCGGTGCGTCCCGCCGTTTCCCCAGGTCACCCCGTCAAGTGTGCGGGAGAGGTGCGGCGATGCCAACGCGGCGCACGGTCCTGATCCTCAGCGCGAGCATGGGCGCGGGGCACGACGCCGCCGCGACCGAGCTGGCCAGGCGGCTCGCCGCCCGGGGTGTCGACGCCGAGGTGACCGACGTCCTGGAGCTGCTCCCGCTGCGGCTGGGCGCCGCGCTGCGCGGCTGGTACGGCTGGATGATGCGCTCCGCCCCCTGGTCGTACGCGCTGATCTACCGGATCTTCTTCGTGTCGCGCGGCTCGCCGTCGGCGTCCCCCCTGACGGTCCTGGTCGCGGCGCGGCTGCGGCGGCTGCTGCTCCGCCGGGCGCCGGACGAGGTCGTGTCGGCCTTCCACCTGGCCGCGCAGGCCGCCGGGCACCTCCGCGCGCGTGGCCTGCTGCCGGTGCCGAGCACGGTGCTGCTCACGGACTTCGCGGCGCACCGGCTCTGGCTGCATCCGGGGAACGACCGCTACCTGTGCCCCGATCCGGAGACCGCGCGCGCGGTCCGGGCGGCGACCGGACGGCCCGCCTCGTGGCACGCGCCGCTCGTCCGCCCGGAGTTCCTGGCACGCGGGGCGACCATCGCCGGGCCGCGGGCGGACGAGCGGCCGGTGCTGGTCTCGGCGGGTTCCTGGGGCGTGGGCGGCGTCGAGAGGACGGCTCGCGTGCTGGCCGGGTCGGGGCGGTACCTGCCCGTCGTCCTGTGCGGGCGCAACGGCGAGCTGCGCCGCCGCCTGCGCCGCCGCCTGGGGCGCCCCGTGGTGGTGCTCGGCTGGTGCGACGACCTGCCCGCCCTGATGGCCACCGCGTACGCCGTGATCGACAACGCGGCCGGGCTGACGTGCAGGGAGGCGATGGCGGCTCGGGTGCCGGTGATCTCCTATCTGCCGATCCCGGGGCACGGGAGGGACGGCGCGCTGGCGATGGCCCGCGCGGGGCTGAGCGTCTACGCCCGCGACGCGGCCGAACTGCTGGCCGCGCTCGACCGGATCGCAGCCGAGAGCGAGCGTGAGCGGCACACGGCCCCCGGAGCCGGGTTGTTCGCCGCCGCGCCGGCCGAGTCCTTCTTCATTCCTTCGGCCCCATCAGGTCGTCCTGGCGGATCTGCGGCGACTGGGCCAGCCTGACGCTGCCGAAGAAGATCAGCGCCACGCCGAGCAGTTCGAGCAGGACCCAGGCGCCCAGGCGGATGCTCTCGCCGAAGAGCCCGACGCCGAGCGCGATGCTCGCCACGGGGTCGGTGACGTTGAGGGTCGGCTGGACGACGACGAGGTTGCCGCTCTGCAGCGCGTTCTGCAGCACGTACACGCTGAAGATGCCCGCGGCCACCATGGCGTAGACCGGCCAGGCGGTCAGCACCTCGGCCTGCTCCGTGTCGAAGAGGCGGGTGCTTTCCTTCATCAGCGCGGCGGTGAAGGCGAACCCCAGGCCGGAGGCGGTTCCGAGCAGTGCCGCGCGGTGTGAGCCGCGGGTGACCCGCGCCATCCCGATCAGGTACGCGGCGATGCCTCCGCAGATCACGGTGATGATCGCCCAGTCCCCGGGGGTCGGCGCCTTGTGCCCGCCCCCGGGGCGGGCGGAGGCGAGCAGGACCGCCAGTCCGACGGTCACGGAGATGATGGCCAGCCACACGTTCCGGTTCAGCGTGACCCGGTACATCAGCCAGATGATGACCATGGTGAACGGCAGTTCGGTGATCAGCAGCGGCTGCACGAGGGCGAGAGTCCCGAAGTTCAGCGCGCTCGCCTGGAGGAGGAAGCCACCGATCAGGGCGCCTATTCCGCCCAGCCAGACCGGTTTGCGCATCATGTCCCACATCAGCGACAGCTTGAAGGCGTCGCTCTCCGGGGCGGTCCGCGCCGCGCGGCGCTGCAGCACCGAGGAGAGGGCGTTGCAGGCCGCCGCGAGGATGGCCAGGATCACCGCGATCACCGGCGCCCGGCCTTCCGGACGCGATGCCATCCGTCAGTGGTGGTCATAGGGCCGAGCATCGGCGAACCGGCATCCGGCGCAAGCGCCCCACGCCGGTGACGGCAGGGCCGCGACCCGCACTTGCCTACCGCTTGGCGGATCTTCCCTGGCGGGTCAAGATAAGGCTAGGTTAACCTAATCAAAATTAGGCTTGCCTAAGCTAAGGGGAGTGCTCCATGACCGCCGCCTACCGGCCCTTCCGCCTGCACGTCGCGCGTACCGAGCGCCTCAGTCCGACCTTCATGCGGGTCACGTTCGCCGGTGACGATCTGTCCGGGTTCGGCCATGACGGCTATGACCAGCGGGTCAAGGTCGTGGTGCCGCTGCCGGAGGTCGGGTTGGACACCTTCCCCGCGGAGCCGGACTGGTTCCCGATCTGGCGTGAGCTCCCCGAGGGCAGGAAGAACCCGGTCCGCACCTACACCGTGCGCGCCGTGCGCAGGGAGAACCGCGAACTGGACATCGACTTCGCGCTGCACGGCCCCTCGGGCGTCGCCTCGCAGTGGGCCGCCGAGGCGTGCCCCGGCAGTCCCGCGCTGATCGTCGGCCCGGACGCGCTGTACTCCGGCCCGCCGGTCGGGCTGGAGTGGGCTCCCCCGGCCGACGCGGCCCGGTTGCTGCTGGCCGGAGACGAGACCGCGGTGCCGGCGATCTCCGCCATCGCCGAGTCCCTGGCGGACGGCGTCCCCGCCCAGGTGCTCGTGGAGGTGCCGGAGCCCGAGGACGTCCTCGACCTGCGGGTCCCGTCGAGCGTGGAGGTCACCTGGTTGCCCCGCGGTACGGCACGGCACGGCGAGTTCCTGATCCCCGCCGTGCGCGACGCCGTACGCGATCTCGGCACCGTGCCGGGCGAGCACGCGGAGGAGGAGCCGGACGACGCCGAGCTGCTCTGGGACGTGCCCGTGGAGGCGGGCGGCGGTTTCTACGCGTGGCTGGCCGGCGAGATGGGTGTGGTCCGGGAGTTGCGCCGCCATCTCGTACGCGAACTGGGTGTGGACCGCTCCTGCGTCGCGTTCATGGGGTACTGGCGGCAGGGCGCACCCGAGCCGAACTGACCTTCTGATCGACTTGCTATCTTCCTGTTTATCCGGGTGATCTGCGCGATTTTGGGCGGGTTTGGCCCGAGGTGACGGCGGGCTGACGGCGGGAGCGTGACTGACCGGTGCGGGTGAGACTGCGGACCCGCCTGCGGTACTGGTTCGACGGCACGATGGACCGGGGCACCCCCGCGCTGATCGGCTGGCTGGGACTGGCGTCCGTCGCGCTCATCGCGGTGGTGACGATCCTGGTCGTCCTCCTCACCAACGAGGACGCCGAGCTCAACGACGGCTGGATCGGCGTGGCATGGATGAGCCTGCTGCGGACCCTCGACCCGGGCACCATGGGCGGCGACACCGGCAATCCGGTGTTCCTCGGCCTGATGCTCACGGTCACGGTCGGCGGCATCTTCATCGTCAGTGCCCTCATCGGTGTGCTCACGACCGGCCTGGAGACACGGATCGAACAGCTCCGCAAGGGCCGCTCACAACTCGTCGAACGCGGGCACACCATCATCCTGGGCTGGTCGGAGCAGGTCTTCACGGTGATCGGCGAGCTGGTGAAGGCCAACCAGAGCGCCCGGCGCTCGTGCGTGGTGATCCTCGCCGACCGCGACAAGGTCGGCATGGAGGACCAGATCCGCATGCGGGTGCCCGACACCGGCCACACGCGGGTGATCTGCCGGTCGGGCAACCCGCTCAAGCGGGCGGACCTCGAACTCGTCAGCCCGCAGACCGCGAAATCGATCATGGTGTTGCCGCCCCAGGGCGAGGACGCCGACATCGACGTCATCAAGGTCCTGCTGCTGCTGAACAACCGGCCGTGGACCGGCGCCCGCCCGCACATCGTGGCCGCGGTCCAGGACTCGGAGAACCTCGCGGCGGCCCGGCTCGCCGCCGGAGAGTCGGCGCTGGTGATCGACGCCGACGACATCACCGTCCGCATGGTGGTGCAGTCCCATCGGCAGGCGGGCCTGTCCACGGTCTGCACCGACCTGCTCGACTTCGCGGGCAACGAGATCTACTTCCGGCCCGAGCCCGCCCTCGCCGGCACGACGTACGGCGAGGCGCTGGGCGCGTACGAGCTCGGCGTGCCGATCGGAGTGCACAAGGCCGACGGACCGGTGCTGGTCAACCCGCCGCAGGACACGTCGATCGCCGCGGGCGACAGCATGATCGTGGTCGCCGAGGACGACCTGCTCATCCGGCTGGCCGCCGACCGACCGCCCATCATCGAGGAGGTCATCACCACGGCTCCCGAACGGAAGCCCGTGCCCGACCGGACGCTGCTGATCGGCTGGAACGCCCGCGCCGCGAAGATCATCGCCCTGCTGGACCGGCTCGCCCCGCCCGGTTCCGCCGTGGACGTCGCCGCGCCACGCAGGCCCGTGTACGCCGTGGAGATGCCCCGGCAGAACCTGGTGGTCGGCTTCAAGCCCTGCGAGCCGACCAGCAGGCGGTCGCTGGAGTCCCTCGATCTCGGGTCGTACCAGCACATCGTGGTGCTCTCCAACGACGGCGTCGACCCGGACCGCGCCGACAACCGCACGCTGGTGACACTGCTCCACCTGCGCGACATCGAGGTACGGCTGGGCGACCCGTACTCGATCGTCACGGAGATGAACGACGACAACAACCGCGAGGTCGCCCAGGTCACCAAGGCCGACGACTTCATCGTCAGCAGCAAGCTGATCTGCCTGATGCTGACCCAGCTCGCCGAGAACCGGAACCTGTACGCGGTCTTCGCCGACCTTTTCGACCCGGCGGGGTCGGAGATCTATCTCAAGCCCGCGTCGGACTACGTGCTGCCGGGCGTGGAGGCGAACTTCGCGACCGTCATCGAGTCGGCGCGGCGCAGGGGAGAGGTCGCCATCGGCTACCGGCGGGCCGGCCACAGCGACGAGCCCCCCGCGTACGGTGTGACGCTCAACCCGCCGAAGGGCGCGCCGCTGGTCCTGGACGACGGCGACCACGTCATCGTGGTCGCCGAGGACTGAGCCGTACCAGGTGGGCTACTGCTCGCAGCCGTGATCGTCCAGGTGATCGACGTGCTCAGGATGTCCGCCTTGTAGGCGGTGTTCCGGACGAAGTCGGTGGAGTCGGCCACCTGCACGCTGTAGGTGCACGTGTCCTTGCATGCGGCACGTGAGGGGCTCACGTCTTATCCCAGAGATATTGGCCAGGTCTTCCGGCGCGGCAGGCTGGGCGTGACGCCGACCCCGTTCGGGCAGTTCGTGCTCACCCGCGCCAGGTCCGCGGTGAACACCGTGGACGAGCTGACGGCGGGCGCCCTGCCGTACGGCGGGCAGGCGCGCGTGGCCCGGATGGGCGGCTACGCCAATCCGCTGCTCAGCGGCCTGCTCCAGCGCCTGTTCGACGTCCCCGGTGTGTCGATCACCGTGCACACCGAGCACTCGCCGCGGCTGCTCCTGGACCTCCTGGCCTCGCGGCGGCTGGACGCGGCGACCCTCATCGACTATCCGGGCCACGAGCTGCCGGTGTTGCCCTCGGTCGGCATGCGGCCCGTCGGGATGGAGCCCGTCTTCGTCGCGATGGCGGAGAACCATCCCGTCGCGGTGAAGGAGGAGGTGTCCCTCGCCGAGCTGGCGGGCGACGACTGGGTGCTCTCACCGCCGGACGGGGTCGGCTGGCCGGAGTGCTTCGTGACCACCTGCAGCGACGCGGGATTCAGCCCCAGGGTGCCCCACATCATGGTCGAGCCGCAGATGATTGGTGACCTCATCGCGCGGGGGCACGCGATCTCACCCTGCCAGGCCACCTTCCAGGCGAGTGCGGGAATCGTGGTCCGCCCGCTCGTGGGAACGCCGCTGTGGATCAGGCATCTGGTCGCCTGGCGCCGCGACGGCGCGCTCGCGCACCGGGCCGAGGAGCTCGTGCTCCTCGCCGCCGACGCCCACAGGGAGTCTCTCGCGGACCGGCCGCACTACACCGCCTGGCAGGCGCGCAGGGGAGAACCGGCCGGGTCGTGACCCCATGTCACAGCAACCCCAAGGCGTCCTGCTCGCCGCGGCTCTCGATGACCTTGTTGATCGCGTCCACCATCTCCTGCCGGCTGTAGCTGCGGTCGGGCATCTCGTTCAGATGCGTCAGCATGTCGGCCGACAGGCGTACGTTCGCGGACGCCGAGGCGTACACCTCGCGGCGGGTGGCCCGGTCGCGGTCCCGGAAGACCTCGTCCAGGACCTTCTGCATCTCCTCAAGCGCGGCACGGTCAGGCATGCCCACCCCTCCTTCGGTATGCAGCGGCTCCTACCCGCACACGCACTGAGCACGCGTGGGCGGGCGCCCGGTCAGTACGACTTGAGGGAGACGGAGGTGGCCGCCTTGTGGATCTTCTCCGTGATGCGCCTGGCCATGGCGGAGGAGCCGGGCAGGTGTGGCAGCAGGCGGAGCATGAACATCTGGAACCTGATCTGGAGCCCCGACTTCATGACCATGCCCTTGAGGTTGCCCTCGGCGAGGTCCTGGTTGGCCGTGACGAAGGGCCGCAGTTCGCGCTCGTACGCGGCGAACGCGGCAGTGTGGTCACCGGCCGCCGCGGCCAGCTCCCCGGCCAGGACGTACGCGCCGACGAGGGAGAGGCTGGTGCCCTGCCCCGAGGCCGGGGACGCGCAGTAGGCGGCGTCGCCGACCAGGGTGACCCGGCCACTGGACCAGGTGTCCATGTGGATCTGGCTGAGGGAGTCGTAGTAGAAGTCCGGGGCGTCTGCCATGGCGTCGAGCAGCCGGGGAACCTCCCAGCCGAGGTCGGCGAACCGCTCGGCGACGGTCGTCTTCTGCCCCTCGACGTCGTTGCGGTCGCGGGTCGGCCCCTCCGACGCGAAGAGGAACATCGCCCGGGCGTCGGCGGCGCGCGCCGTGGCGTACATGAGCGCCGTGCCGCCCGGCACGGCCCGGCCCATCTCGGTGCGGTCCAGGTTCAGGTGGTTGGGCACCGTGAAGATCGAGATGTGGTGGCCGAGGTCGCGGACGAACCGCCCCTCGTCGCCGAAGGTCAGCCCGCGGACGTTGGAGTGCAGGCCGTCGGCGCCGACGACCAGGTCGAAGACGTGTGAGGGACCGCGCTCGAACGTGACGAGCACGCCGTCGTCGGTCTCGGTCAGCGAGGTGATCGAGTCGCCGAAGACGTACTCCACCCGGTCGGCGGTCGCCTCGTGGAGGAGGCGGCCGAGGTCGCCGCGCATGATCTCCACGTCGGCGTCCTCGCGGCCGCCGAAGAGCTCGGCGTCCATGGTGGCGAGCACCTTGCCGTGGGCGTCCACGAAGTGGGCCGCCTTCATGTCGGTGCTCAGCGCCCGCACCTTGGGCAGTAGGCCCATGCGCTCGACGACGTCGAGGGCGACGCCGCGAATGTCGATCTTGTAGCCGCCGTCGCGCGGAGCGGGGGCGCGCTCCACGACCGTCGGGGCGAAGCCGTACTCGCTCAGCCAGTACGCGAGCGTGGGGCCGGCGATGCTCGCGCCGGAGATCAGGACCGTCTTCATGGGGGGCTCCCTCGGGCTTGTCGGGTTCATCCGCTCTGTCCGTACGCCGCCGACTGTACAACTGTCTCAGAAGTCTGTCTAGTACAAATGTCTCAGACGGTGGTGTAGGGTGCGGGGCATGGGAAATCGCGAAGACCTGCTTGCCGGAGCCAAGCGCTGCCTGTACGAGAAGGGCTACACACGCACGACCGCGCGTGACATCGCGGCGGCCTCCGGCACCAGCCTGGCCTCGATCGGCTATCACTTCCGGTCCACGAAGGCGCTGCTCAACGAGGCGCTCTTCGACGCCATGCGGGAGTGGGGCGAAGAGCTGGAGCGCGCGCTCGGGACCGACACGGGCATGCGCCCGGGCTCGCGGGAGCGGTTCGAGGAGATCTGGGACCGGGTGGCCGGGTCGTTCGCGGCCCAGCGTCCGCTCTGGACCACCCAGTTCGAGGCGATCACCCAGCTCGACCACCTGCCCGAGATGCGCGAGGCGTTCGGCACGGGGCTGGAGGAGGCGAGACGCGGGCTCGCCGAGATCTTCGACCCGGACGCCGACGCCGAGACCCTGCGGGTGACCGGGCGGCTCTACCAGACGCTGCTCAGCGGTCTGCTCTCCCAGTGGTTGATCGACCCCGAGCGCGCGCCCTCCGGCCGCGACCTCGCCGAGGCCGTCAGAGCGGTCGCCGCCGGCTTCGACCGCTGACCACAGGCGCCCCACCTCGGGTACGGCCTGGCCGCGGCCGCCTCCTACGAGATGATGGACCGCGGGGATGGTTTCCGCGTGACAATCTACGCGTGAACGGATATCCCCGGCGATTATTTCTCCAGCTCAGCGGTGTCGCCGCCGCCGGAGCGCTCGTCTCGGCATGCGTCACGCGCGTCCACGCCGAGCACCCTGGGGACGCTTCCTTCGCGCGACTACGCCGCCGCTGGCGGGACGTGACGGCGGGATCGGGGTTCGACGCGGAGGCCGAGCCGTACCGGACCAGGCTGGCGAGGCTGGGGGCCGTGGCGGCCGGACACCGGGACGCCATGGTGCCGGCCGACGCGTCGCTCTGGCCCGATCTGCCGTGCCCCTCCCTCACCGAGACCCCGGCGCGGCTGCGGACCATGGCCCGCGCGTACGCACTGGAGGGGACCGGCCTGACCGGTGACGCGAGCCTGGCCGCGGCCGTCGCCACCGGCATCGACCACTACCGGCGGCGGGTGTACACCGAGGGCGCGGACCCGGTCGGCAACTGGTGGGACTGGCAGATCGGCACGCCCAGGAAGCTCCTCGACGCGGCTGTACTGATCGGTCCCCATCTGACGAACCGGTAGAGCGGCGCGCTGCGGGACGCGGTGGACCACTTCGTCCCCGAATGCCGCCCGAACGACTACAGCGGGACCAGCACCGGGGCGAACCGGGTGGACCTGTGCACGGTGATGTTGCTGCGCGCCATCCTCAGATCCGACCCGGACAAGGCCGCGCTGGCCGTCTCGGCGCTCTCCCCGGTCTTCCCGTACGTTCACGAGGGCGACGGCTTCTACCGCGACGGATCCTTCATCCAGCACACCTTCGTCCCCTACCAGGGCGGGTACGGGGCGGTGACGCTGTCCGGCCTCGCGACGCTGTTCGCGGTGGTGCGCGGCTCGCCGTGGGAGATCACCGACCCGAACCGGCAGGTCGTCTTCGACATGGTCGAGCGGTCCTTCGCGCCGGTCGTCCACGACGGCTTCTGCATGGACCTGGTCAGCGGGCGCGGGATCGGAAGGGAACCCTACGGCGACCACAGGAAGGGGCGCGGCATCGCCTCCTCGATCCTGCTGCTGGCAGAGGCGGCCACCGCCGCCGAGCGGGACCGCTGGCAGCGGATGGTCAAAGGGTGGGCGTCGCGAAACACCTCCGTACCCATGCTGAAGGCGGCCGAGAGCAGCGATCTGGGGTTTCACGCCCGCCTCGCCGCGGTGCTGGACGACGACGCGATCCCCGCCGCCGAGGAACCCGTCGGGCACCGGCTGATGGCGATGAGCGCCCGCGCCGTCCATCGCCGCCCGGGATGGTGCGCGGGGCTCAGCATGGCGTCCTACCGGATCGGCCACTACGAGCACGGCAACGGCGAGAACCCGCGTGGCTGGCACACCGGCTCAGGAATGCTCTACTGGTGGGGCGAGGGCCACGGCGACCAGTACTCCGACGCCTTCTGGTCCACCGTGGACCCCTACCGCCTGCCGGGCACGACCGTCTCCACCCGGCGGCTGGCCGACGGCGCCGGTGAGGGGTGGGGCGACACCTGCCCGCCGGGCCGCTGGGTGGGCGGCGCCACCGACGGCATGTACGCGACGGTCGGCCAGCACCTGAACGGCTTCGAGAGCACGATGGAGGCCTTCAAGTCGTGGTTCTTCCTCGATGACGCCGTGATCTGCCTGGGCGCCGCGATCAGCGGCCGGGACGGCGTACCGGTCGAGACGATCGTGGACAACCGCAGAACCGACGCGCTCCTCACCGTCGACGACGCGGCGGGCTGGGCCCACCTGGAAGGACATGGCGGCTACGTCCTGCCCGGTGGCGCCCGCCTTGAGACGCTGTGCGAGGAACGCGCGAGCAGCTCGGTGACCAGGAGCTATGCGACTCTCTGGCTCGACCACGGTGTGGATCCCAGCTCGGCCGGCTATGTCTACCTCCTCCTGCCGGGGGCGAGTCTCGCGGAGACCCGGACCCGCGCCGCCGACACCGGCTGGGCGCGCGTGCTCGCCAACACCGCACGCACGCAGGGTGTGGAAGTGCCGTCCCTCGGGATCACCGCGGTCAACTTCTGGAACGAGGGAGCCGCCGGCGGCCTGTCCGCCTCCGCCCCGTGCGCGGTCCTCGTCAGAGAAAGAGGCGACGGTACGGCAACGCTGGCCGTGTCGGACCCTCGGCGCGACCTGAGCGAGTTGACCGTGACCTGGGATCGGCCGGTCGCCGCGGTGCTTCACGGGGATCCGCTCCTGGCGAGCGCCGCGACCGGCGCGACACTCACCCTCACCTTCGAGCGCCTCGCCGCCCACGGCGGCGGCTCCTCGACCGTCACCGTACGGCTCTAGCGTCACCTGCCCGTCGACGCGAGTCTCGCGTGCAGGCGGGCGGCCTCCGCCGGAGGGACGAGCTCGCGCAGCGCGAGCCACGCCGCGGCCCCAGCGCCGTCCCCTGCCACCGCGACCGGCACCTGCGGCTGGAGCAGGTCCCGAACGGCATCTTGTACGGGACCTTTGCTCGTCAGCACGCTCCCGCCCAGGACAACGGGGGTGCCGTCGCCCGGGTGGTGGACCTCCAGGGCGGTGCGCGCCAGGCATCGTGCGGCTTCCTCCACGATGCCGAGCGCCCGAGGGTCGCCGTCGATCGCCGCCCTGCTGACCAGCGGCGCCAGCTCGGCGAGCGCGAGGGGCGGCCCCCCTTGCACCGCCGTGGCAAGCCGGTCGACGCAGCCACCGTCCAGGTCCGCGTCGCCCGGTAGGAGGTGCCGGACAACGAGATCGGTCAGACCGCCGACGATCCGGGGCGCACGGGGCGCACGGGGCGCACCGGGTACACGGGGTGCGCCCGCCCGGCCGGTCGCCCGGGCGAGCTCGCGTATCGCGGCGCGTGCGGCGGCCCGGCCGAGCCAGAACGCCGATCCCTCGTCGCCGAGTTGCCAGCCGAATCCGTCGGCCAGGGCCACGGGCGCATGGGCGATTATTCTCGCCGCGATCGCTCCTGTCCCGGAGATCAGCACGGTGCCCGAGGGCGAGGGAGAGCCGGCGGCGAAGGCGACCACGACGTCACCCACGACCCGCGGCGTACAGGCGAGACCGGTGTCAGCGAATGCCCGCTCGAACGCCGCCAGGGCGGACGACTCGCGCAGCAGGCCGGATCCCGCCATCCCGACGATCACGGCCTTCACCTCCTCCGGGTCGGCCGCGCTCAGGGCCTGCCGGACGGACGCGCCCACGTGCGCGAAGGCGTCGGCGGGCCCGAGCGCCATCGGATTGCCTCCCCCCGCCTTGCCGCGGCCGACGACGGCACCGCCGATCGTGCTCAACACCGTGCGTGACGACGTGCCCCCCGCGTCCACGCCGAGAACCAGGCTCATGTCAAAAATTATTACCTATTCCCCTTGACGATGCTATATGTTGAGCATAATTTTCATTGCACGGTGAGAGGAGGAGCAAAGTGGAGCTACTGGGCCGGATCCGAGCCGAGCGGTCGGAGCTGCCCGAGGCCCTGCGCCGGGTGGCGGACCTGATCCTCAGCAACCCCGGCGAGGCCGCCAGGTCGACGATCGTCGACCTGGCAGAGCGCAGCGGCACCTCGACCGCGACCATAACCCGCTTCTGCCGGGCGCTGGGCTTCGGCGGCTACGCCGAGCTCAGGGTGGCGATCGCCACCGAGCAGGGCAGGGTCGCCCAGCAGACGTGGGAGACCGACATCGGCCAGGAGATCCTGCCCGACGACAACCTGGAGCGGGTGCTCGGGGTCGTGTCGGGGAACGACATCCGGCTCATCCAGGAGACCGCGGCCCAGCTCGACCTCGCCACGGTCGAGAAGGTCGCCGCCGCGATCTCGCAGGCAGGCCGGGTCCTGCTGTTCGGCGTCTCCAGCAGCGCGGCGGTGGCGAGCGAGATGGAGTACCGCCTTCAGCGCATCCGCATCCCCACCTGGAGCAGATCCGACGCGCACAGCGCGCTCACCGACGCGGCGCTGCTCGGCGAGCGGGACGTGGCCATCGGCATCTCGCACAGCGGCAGGACCCGTGAGGTGATCGAGGTGCTCGCCGAGGCGGGCAGCCACGGAGCGATCACGGTGGCGGTCACCTCGCACCCGAGATCGCCGCTCGCCGAGGTGGCCGAGCTGGTGTTGACCACCGCGAGCAGGGAGACCACGTTCAGGAGCGATGGGTTCGCCGCGATCCACTCCCAGCTGCTCGTCCTCGACGTCGTCTACGTCTCGATCGCGCAGCGCTCCTACGAGCGCACCCGCCAGGCGTTCGACCTGACGCTCAGGGCCGTGACCGGCCACCGGCTTCCCGGAGGAGACGCGTGACGATCGACCCGCACCGCTACGCCGAGCACATCGCCGAGCTGGTGCAGACCATTCCCGCAGACCAGGCGGCGTCCGTCACGCGGGCCGCGGGCCTTGTCACGACGGCACTCGGCCGAGGCGGCGTCATCCAGGCGTTCGGCTCGGGCCACTCCGAGGCGGTCGCCATGGAGATCGCCGGCCGGGCCGGCGGCCTGGTGCCCACCAACCGGCTCGCGCTCAGGGACATCGTCCTGTACGGCGGCGCCGACCCGAAGGAGCTCCAGCGCTACGACCTGGAGCGCGACCCCTCCATCGCTCGCCGCATCCTGGACGTCGCGCCCGTCGAGGACCACGACCTGTTCGTCATCATCTCCAGCTCGGGCGTCAACGGCGTCGTCGTCGAGCTCGCCACCCTCGTGAAGGAGCGCGGTCACGACCTGATCGCGATCACTTCCCTGCAGCACAGCTCCGCGGTCTCCCCGAAGCACCCCTCGGGCCGCAAACTGTGCGACCTCGCCGACGTCGTCCTCGACAACCGGGCCCCGTACGGCGACGCCGTGCTCCCGCTGCCCGGCGGAGGAGCCGTCGGAGCCGTCTCCACCATCACCTCCGCCCTGCTCGTCCAACTCGTCGTCGCCGAGGCGGTAGGCGAGTTGCTCGCGGCAGGCCAGGTGCCGCCGGTGTACCTGTCGGCGAACGTTCCCGAGGGCGACGCGCACAATCTCGCACTCGAGGCCCGCTATGCCGGCCGGATTCGCCGGGGCGCCTGACCAATCTCGGGGAACTCCGGTCGCGAGCCGCGTTCCGCCGTGGGGGCGCGCGGCCCCGGCCGATCATCGACGGCGGCTGCTGTCGCCATGCCGTCCAACCGCTCGGGGGTCCCGTAAAAGGAGATCACCTCATGTCCCGACATTTCCTGAAGGTTCTGCTGGCCTTAGCCCTCCCCGTCTCCCTCGCCGGCATCGTCCTGGCGACGCCGGCCTCCGCCGCCCAGGCTGTGCGGCTGCAGTACAGGACCAGTTCGACCGGCGCCACCACCGCGCAGGCCGAGCCGTGGTTGAAACTCCTCAACACCGGGACCACGCCCGTCCCGCTCAACCAGGTCAAGATCCGCTACTACTTCACGGGTGAGACGACCTACCGCTTCGCCTGCTCATGGGCCGTGGTCGGTTGCTCCACGGTGACGGGGCAGTTCGTGAACCTCGCCACCCCCGTGCCGACCGCCGATCGCTACCTGGAGGTCGGTTTCACCTCCGGATCCCTCGCGGCCGGTGCCGACACCGGCGACCTGCAGTTGCGTTTCTACCGCGCCGACTGGCAGAACTTCACCCAGAGCGACGACTACTCCTTCGGAGCCCAGACCGCTTACGCCGACTGGGACAAGGTGGCGGTGTACGTGGACGGCCGGCTTGCCTGGGGCGTCCCCGCGGCCGGCGGTGATCCGTCGCCGAGCCCCTCGGCCAGCCCCTCGGGCGACCCCGGCACCAGCCAGGGCACGCTCTTCGACGACTTCGCCTACACCGGATCCTCCGATCCGCGCCTCGCCCAGCGCGGCTGGACGGTGCGCTCGAACTCCGGTGGTCCCGGTGTGCCCGGCGCCACCTGGTCACCCGCCGCCGTGACCTTCCCCACGGTCAGCGGCAACCAGGTGCTCCAGCTCGCCTCCTCGACCGACGGCACCGGTTCGGGCACCGTCCACACCGAGCTCTCGACGGCCAACCGCAAGTTCTTCGAAGGCACCTACGCCGCCAGGGTGAAGTTCAGTGACGCCCCGGTGAGCGGTCCCGACGGCGAGCACATCGTGCAGACCTTCTTCACCATCACGCCGCTGGCCCACGACCTCGACCCGGACTACGGAGAACTCGACTTCGAGTACCTCCCCAACGGCGGGTGGGGTGAGCCCGGCAACATCATGTACACCACCAGCTGGGAGACCTACCGCAACGACCCGTGGCTGGCCGTCAACACCCACACCGAGGAGCGTGCCAGCTTCGCCGGGTGGCACGACCTGGTGATCCAGGTCGCCGGAGGCCGCGTCAAGTACTACATCGACGGGCGTCTGTTCGCCGACCACGGCGACATCTACTACCCCGAGACGCCGATGTGGCTGATGTTCAACCAGTGGTTCATCGACCTGCAGGGCGGCAGCGCTCCGCGCACCTATCACCAGCAGGTCGACTGGGTCTACTACAGCAAGGGCGAGGTCATCTCGCCCGCCGAGGTGCAGAACAGGGTCGGCGCCTTCCGGGCCGCCTCCACCACGTTCAGCGACACCGTCCCCAACTCCTGAGTCGCCGTGCGGCGCGCGCCGCCCGGCGCGAGCCGCACCGCCCCTTTTCCCTGAGAAGACCGGCGCCAGCCGTACCCCCCGAAAAGAGAAGCACCATGAAGCACCGCCTTCTTGCCGCAGCGGCCGCGCTCGTCATGACCGCGGGCGTCAGCGCCTGCGGTTCCGGCGAGCCGCCCGCCGCCGACCCCACCGGCGCGGGACCGGCCAAGCTCACTGTCTGGATCATGGACGGCAGCGTCACCGGCGAGCTCATCAAGCGGTTCGAGACCGAGTACGAGGCCACGCATCAGGGCCTGGACCTGGACATCCAGATCCAGGCGTGGGACGGCATAGGCGAGCGCGTCACCGCCGCGCTGGCCAGCACAGACGCGCCGGACGTGATCGAGGTCGGCAACACCCAGGTCGCGCAGTACTCCTCCAGCGGTGGCGTCACGGATCTCACCGACAAGATCGCGGACCTGGGCGGCGCGGACTGGATCCCCGGCCTGGCCCAGCCGGGCAACATCGACGGCAGGCAGTACGGCGTCCCGTGGTACGCCGCCAACCGCGTCGTCATCTACAACAAGGACCTGTTCGCCAAGGCCGGCATCGACTCCCCGCCCAACACCCGCGACGAGTGGCTGGCCGACACCGCCAAGCTCGACGAAGGCGGCGACCAGGGCATCTACCTGACCGGGCAGACCTGGTACGTGCTCGCCGGGTTCATCTGGGACGAGGGCGGCGACCTCGCCGTCAAGGACGGCGACACCTGGAAGGGGGCGCTCGACACGCCCCAGGCGCTGGCCGGCCTCGACTTCTACAGGAAGCTCCAGGCGCTGGGCAAGGGCCCCAAAGACGCCGACGAGGCGAACCCGCCGCAGCACGAGGTGTTCGCGAAGGGCAAGGTCGCCCAGATGATCAGCGTGCCCGGCGGCGCCGCCCGAGTGCTGGAGGTCGCGCCCGGGATGAAGGACAAGATGGGCTTCTTCCCGATCCCGGGCAAGACCGCCGACAAGCCCGGCGCCGTGTTCACCGGCGGGTCGGACCTGATCATCCCCGAGGCGTCCAAGCACCACGACGCGGCCTACGAGGTGGTCAAGGCGCTGGCCGGCGAGAAGTTCCAGACCGAGCTGGCCAAGGCGATGAGCTTCGTGCCGAACAAGACGTCACTGGCGCACGTGCTCGACGCGAACGAGGGCACCGCCGCGATGGCCGCGGGCGCCGCGGGCGGCAGGGCCACCCCGAACACCCCCAACTGGGCCGCGGTGGAGGCCACGCAGGTCATCAAGCAGTACATGACCGCGGCGCTCACCGGAAAGGACGCGGCCACCGAGGCGCGCAAGACCTCCGAGGCCATCACCTCGACGCTCAACAGCGGCTCCTGAACGTCCTCGCGTCGCCCGGCCGGAACGCCGGGCGACGCCCGACCCTGGAGGGAGGGCGTCGTGCCCGTCGCCATCCACGCCCCCGCCCCGGACGCCGACACCGGCCGCCGGCGCCCGGCGCCGCCTACCGGTCGCAACGGAGTCCGCCGCGATTCGTGGCCGTGGCCGTACCTGCTGGTCGCCCCGGCCGTGGCCGGGGGCGTGTTCCTGCTGCTCTACCCGCTGCTGCGGGCGGCCCTGATCTCCTTCCAGCACTTCAGGATGGGCGAGCTGATCAGGGGCGGAGCCGCCTTCGTCGGTCTGGATAACTACCGGGAGTTACTGGCCACCGGCGAGTTCTGGACCGTGGTGCTGCGGACCTTCGTCTGGACCGCGATCAATGTGGTCCTCATCGTGGGTATCTCGACCGGGATCGCGCTGATGCTGGTGCGGCTGGGCCGCCGTATGCGTACGGCCCTGATGAGCTCGCTCGCGCTGGTCTGGGCCACGCCGATCATCGCCGCCACCACGATCTTCCAGTGGTTGTTCCAGTCGGAACTCGGCGTCGTCAACTGGGTGCTCACGAGCCTCGGACTCGACTCCTTCCGGGGGTTCTCCTGGTTCGCGAACGGTACAGCCATGTTCGGCGTTCTGGTCGTCCTGGTGGTGTGGCAGTCGGTGCCGTTCGCCGCGCTCACCCTCTACGCGGGGCTGACCACCATCCCTGTCGAACTCTACGAGTCGGCCAGGATCGACGGCGGCGGCGCATGGCAGATCTTCCGGCAGATCACGTTTCCGATCCTGCGCCCGATGTTCGCGCTGATCACGTCTTTGGAGGTGATCTGGGTGTTCAAATGCTTCCCGCAGATATGGGTCCTCAGCCAGGGCGGTCCCGACGGCGCGACGACCACCCTGCCCGTCTACGCCTTCAAGATCGCTCGCGCGCTGCACCGCTATGACCTCGGCTCGGCCGTGGCCATGCTCACCGTCGTCGTCCTCACCGTCGCCCTGGTCGGCAACCTGCGGCGGATGCTCAAGCAGGAAGGAGCAGAGACGTGAGACCGCGCCGGATCGCGCTCAACGCGGCCGCCCTCGCCGTCCTGGCCGTGATGATCTTCCCGGTCTACTGGATGGTCGTCACCGCGTTCACATCGACCGCCGACATCCAGTCCGAGACCCCCGCCCTGTGGCCCGCTCACCCGACGACCGCACACTTCGCCACAGCCGTCGGCGCGGACGGGTTCTGGACGTTCTGGCGCAACAGCCTGATCGTCACCGGTGCCGCCGTGCTGATCGCGCTGGTCGTCTCGCTCCTTGCCGCGTTCGCGGTCGCGCGGATGCGCTGGAAGGGAAGGGGGGCGTTCATCGTGGCGGTCTTCGCCGCGCAGATGGCGCCCTGGGAGGCGCTGCTCGTGCCGATGTTCATCATCGCCCGCGACAGCGATCTGCTGGACTCGCTCACCATGCTGACCGGCGTGTATTTCATGATCACGCTACCGTTCACGATCGTGACGCTCCGCGGCTTCCTGGCCGCCATCCCGGCCGAGGTCGAGGAGGCGGCCCTGGTCGACGGCTGTAACCGGTCGGCGGCCTTCCGCAAAGTGATCTTCCCGCTTCTCGCGCCCGGCCTGATGGCGACCTCGCTGTTCGGGTTCATCACCGCCTGGAACGAGTTCGCCTTCGTCAACATCCTGATCATCAAAGAGCAGGGCAAGCGGACGCTACCGGTGTGGCTGTCGTCCTTCCGCGACGTGTTCGGCGCCGACTGGGGGGCCACCATGGCCGCGGCCACGCTGTTCGCCCTGCCCGTTCTCGTCGTCTTCCTGTTCCTCCAGCGCCGGGTGGGCACGGGCATGATCGCCGGGGCGGTGAAGGGGTGATCCCGCTCCCGCTCGCTTGCCCGCTCACCTTGGACGATTGAAGGCACTCGGCGTGGAGATCGGCCCGGTGATCTCCACGCCGGCGCTGTGAACAGGTGGACGATCAGGCCTCGGGTGACTGCGGGGCCGGGATCGGCGCCGGCGTGTACACCAGCTCCAGCACGCCGTTGGTGATGGTCCGTGAACTCACCAGTGCGAGCCCGATCGATTCGGCCGTTTCGTCGAACAACCGCTGACCATGGCCGACCACGATCGGGTGCACCAGCAGCCGCAGTTCGTCGAGCAGGCCGTCGCGCAGCAGCGTGCGCACCAGGGTCGGGCTGCCCGTGATGGAGATGTTCTTGCCCGGCTGCGCCTTGAGCGCCGTGAGCTGAGCGTTCACGTCCCCACCGATGATCGTGGTCGGCTCCCACGTCGCCTTGTCGAGCGTGGTGGAGACGACGACCTTCTGTACCCCGTTCATGAAGTCGGCAGGGGGCACGTCACTGTTTTGGTGCGGCCAGTACTCGGCGAAGGCCTCGTACGTGTGACGGCCCAGCAGCATGGTGTCCGTGTCCGCCATCTGGCCGCCGACAGCCTCGCCCATTTCATCGCTGAAGTACGGGAAGTGCCACTGGTCCGGTGCCTCGACCACGCCGTCGAGCGAGATGAACAGCCCCGCAACGATCTTCCTCATCACTGATCCCTGCCTCTCTTGTCCCGTGTGCCTCCCCACCCTCCCACCGACAACTTTTTTCGTCAAGACAAATTTTCTATTCGGAACAGACGTCATCCGATGGATCACTGAGATCCGGACCCGGCGGGGTCGTACAGGCGCGAGGATCACCCTGCTTCGGTTCGAGCGCTGCCGCACCGCCTCGCCTGGCCCGCCAGGAACACCAAGCGCCCGTGGAGCGTCGGCCGGGCGGTCCAGCGCTAGGCCGTGATGAAGTCCAGCAGGTCGGCGTTGAGCTGGTCCTTGTGGGTGAAGTAGAGGCCGTGGCCGGCGGTCGGATACTCCTTGAAGATCGCCCCGGGGATCAGCTTGGCGGTGCGGCGGCCGGTGACGGCGATCATCGCTGAGGAGTCGGCGGTGCCGTGGACGACCAGGGCGGGGATGGTGATCTCGCGCAGCCCCGCCCGGTGGTCCTCATGGAAGGCGGCCTCGAAGAGCTTGGCGGTGGCCCACGGCGAGGTCGCCAGGCACTGGCTGATGGTGTGCTCGACGGCGGCCGGGGAGATCTCGTTCAAATGGGTGGCGAACCACACCTGCGCCTGCCGGGCGAACCACTTCGGGCGGTCGGTCTGGAAGGCCTTGAGGGTGGCCTGCAGGCGGGCCTCGGGCAAGCCCTCCGGGTTGTCGTCGGTCAGCTTCAGGAAGGGCAAGGTGGAGGAGATGAACGCGGCGCGCGCGATGCGGTCCTCCCCGTGGCGGGCCAGATAACGGGCGATCTCGGCGCCGCCGACGGAGTGGCCGACCAGGATCACGTCACTCAGGTCGAGGTGCTCTAGCAGGGCCGCGAGGTCGTCGGCGCTGGTGTTGAGGTCGTAGCCGCTCGACGGGCGGTCGGAACGGCCGTGGCCGCGCCGGTCGAGCGCCACGCAGCGGAAGCCCTGTTCGACGAAGAAGGGGATCTGGTACTCCCACATGTCGCTGCTCAGGGCCCAGCTGGCGATGAAGACGATCGGCCTGCCCCGGCCATAGTCCTGGTAGGCCAGGCGGGTTCCGCCAGGGGTTTCAAAGAACATTTCCGGCTCCTTCATGCGTTATGTCGTCTATTGCAGCGGAGCGTGGAGGGGTCCGCGATTACGTGGGAGGTCATGCAGAGCCCTATATCTGGCGCGCGGTGCTGTACGAACCCCACGACCTGGAGGACCGCGATCACCGCGGCACAGCGGGCTCTGCCAGGGGCTGTTCGTAGTTCGGATCAGGGGAGGGGCCGGCAGGCTGCGCAGCCGGAGGATGGCTCCGTGCGGGTGGAGGCCAGCGAGGTAGCTGCCGGGGTTGCGTCGTAGCGGGTGGCCAGCTCCTTCCATCCCTTGAGGGGATGACCGCCTTGATGTGGCGTCGGTGTAGGTAGGCGCGATTGGCCATAGGAGTAGGCCTTGTCTCCCGCGACCGGCCCAGCTCGGCAGCTTTCAGCCGGGCCTTGCGGCGCCGTCGCTTCACCAACTGCCTGCGCTGGTCAGGAATCGGCCCCGACAGGCGCTATCAGCCGCGGTGTTCGCCCGCAGCGTGAACACCGTGATTTGAACGACGAAAAGGCCCGAGCGCAGCTCCGACAAACCGAATCGCATCCCGCGTCCGAGCGTCAGCCGCCGGCCCAACGTGCCCTGCGCCTTCAACGAGCCGGAACTCATGGGCGATGCCGAGCTCCGTGAGTACTCCATGCAGATAGTCCGCCCCCTCGTGCAGGAGAAACTCGTCGGCGGCACCGCAATCCACCAGGATCGGAAGAGCAGTGTCGCGGATCCTGTGGGCGTTGAAACGTGCTCTCCCGTAGACGGAATTACCGACGTACGTATCGGCGTCGCCAGATCCGTTCGCCATGGCCTGGTGAAGATCACCCAGTACAGAGGGGAGATTCGGCTGGGGAACGTCCTCCGGCGTCTCGCCGGGGAACACGGCAGGCGAGATCGCTGCGATTGCCGCGAAGCGATCCGGATCACCGAAGGCCACTTTGAGGGCCCCATAGCCTCCCATCGATGCGCCGATGAGGGCCGTTTCGGTGAAGGGCCCATACTTCACCGCAAGATGCTCAGGGAACTCATCGGTGATCAACGCCTCCCACGAGGCTCCGTCCGGCCAGTCCATATAGAAACCTCCAGCTGTGGGAGTGCTCGGGCACGCGACAACAGCGCGAGGGAATTCGCCTCGCTGGAAGAGGTCCTCGTAGAACGGCCTCGCGAGTTCCAGTGACGCTGATGACGACATCGCGCCGTGGAGGTGGAGTACGAGCGGGAGCCGTTCGCCCTCCTCCCAGTCGGACGGGAGGAGAACCTGATAGTCGACATCGCGACCGGCTGATGTCGATGCGAAGTGGTCCCTGGCGATGCACATGGATGGGTCGTTCATGAGTCCTTCTCGTGGATGGCATCGGGGTGCCGCATGCACCTGGCCTGTGACACGGGTCACCGCGGCGCATGTGGCGCGATAGCCAGAGAATTACCAACATGGTAAACTTACCATCATGGTAAATGGAGGCCTTCGGGAGCGCAAGCGCGTAGAGACCCGGCAACGCATCTCAGACCGTGCGACGCGGCTGTTCGAGCGCGATGGCTTCGAGAACGTCACATTGGCGCAGGTCGCGGAGGCGGCGGACGTCTCCGTGAAGACTGTGACCAACTACTTCGGGGCGAAGGAAGACCTGTTCTTCGACGCTGAGCCCGCGATCCTCGATGCCTTCGTTGACGCGCTTCGGCACCGCGCGTCGGTGTCGGCGACAACCACTCTCCGGCCGATGATTCTCGACGGCCCCCTGCTCACCGCTCCGTGTCCGTGGACTGGGGTCGACACCGACTCGTGGAACGCGATGCGTGTCTGGGCCCAATGCGAATACGACTCTCCGACGCTGAGAACTCGTCGCGCTGCGATTCTTCAGTCGTGGTTGGATCCGCTGGCGGCCGCCAGCGGATCGGCGCCGTGGGCGGCTCTGATGGTCGGCGCTCTGGTGCTCCGCCATGATCTCCTCCAGCGAGGACTCCTCGGTGGGGCGGAGCCGACTGAGGTTGAACGGCGGGTCAAAGATGTCGTTGGGCAGGCACTTGACGCCATCGAGCGAGGCTTTGAACACGTCTGAGCCGTCGATCGCCAGGGCGCCAGGACACCGCCGCAGTCAGCGCCTGCACCGCAGGTCCTGAAACCTCGCCCCTCCCGTGCAGGCGTGGTGGCGCACCCCCCGCTAAGTCGTGGACCGATGGGCGGGCGTTGTGGTTTCACTCGGTGAGATAGCGCTGGATCGTGGGACTCAGCCAGGCGATGAGCTCTTCCTCCGTTGTCGCCACCATCGGCGGGAATTTCAGGATGTAGCGGGACAGGGCCAGCCCCAGCAGTTGCGAGGCGATCAGGGAAGCCCGCAGGGGAGCACGCTCCGGATCGCACAGCCGTTGACCAAGGAGGCGACGTGAACGCCGAAGCGCTCATCATCGGAGCCGGGCCCGCCGGGCTCACCGCCGCGATCGTCCTGGCCCAGCGCGGCCGGCAGGTCATGATCGTGGACGCGCAGGCGGAGGGCGCCAACACCTCTCGCGCCGCCGTCGTGCACGCACGCACCCTGGAAGTCCTGGAGCCGTACGGCGTGGCGGACCGGCTGGCCGCGCACGGCATCCCCACTCCGGTCTTCACCATCCGCGACCGCGACCAGGTGCTGGTGCCGGTGCCCTTCGGCGGCCTGCCCACCGCTTACCCCTACACCCTGATGATCTCCCAGGCCGACACTGAGGCCCACCTGCTGGCCCGCCTGCAAGAGCTCGGCGGCAAGGTGATCAGGCCCGCCCGGGTGACCCGCGTCGAGCAGGACGCCGACGGCGTCACCGCCACCCTGGAGGACGGGCAGCAGATCCGAGCCGCCTACCTGATCGGTGCCGACGGCCTGAACAGCACCGTCCGCCAGAGCGCCGGGATCGGCTTCACCGGCGGCACCTACGCCGAGTCGTTCGTGCTGGCCGACGTCCGCCTGTCGGGCGGTGTGCCGCAGAACGAGGTCATCCTGTACTTCTCGCCCGCCGGACTGGTCGTCGTCGCCCCGCTGCCCGGCGGCCTGCACCGCATCGTCGCCACCGTGGACGAGGCCCCCAAGGAACCCGGCATCCCCTTCGTGCAGCACCTGCTCGACACCCGCGGCCCCGAGGCCGAGCCCGCGCGGGTGCAGGAGCTGATCTGGAGCTCGCGCTTCCGGGTCCACCACCGCATCGCCGACACCTACCGCCGGGGTCGCCTCCTGTTGGCCGGCGACGCCGCCCACGTGCACTCGCCCGCCGGCGGCCAGGGCATGAACCTGGGCATCGACGACGCCGTACACCTGGGCGAGACGCTGGCCCGGGTGCTCGACGGCGAACCGGACAGCCTGCTCGACTCCTACGCCGCCACCCGCCGCCCGCAAGCCGAGCAGGTGGTCGCCCTCGCCGGGCGGCTCACCAAGCTGGCCACCGCCGCCGCCGGCCGCCGCGTGCTGCGCAATCTCCTCCTCGCCCTGGCCGGCCGCATCCCCGCCGTCCGCACCCGGCTGGCCTGGCGGTTGTCCGGCCTGAACAGACGGCACGCCGCGTGAACGCCCACCCCAGCTGAAGGGGCGCCTCGTGAAGCTCGTCAACGACCGTCACGCCGTCGCCCGCCCGCCGCACCCACCAGATCGCGGGCCGCGACGCGGCCCGGCTGGGCGACGTCGACCACGGCCCGGACCACGCCTTCCTGTTCAACTACTTCTACGCCGACGACCGCGAGACCTTGCTGAAGGTGTGGGAGTACACGGCCGGCTGGTTCCAGGCCGAGACCGCGCTGCCCAACTCGCCCCTGCTACAGCCGCTGGAGGGGGAGAGCGCCGACTACGGCATCATCAACCACGCGAGCTGGCCGAACCTGTCCACGTTCCTGCTGCGCTCCTCGACGTCAGGACGGCGTCGGTGGGCGGATGCGCCTGCGGTGCCACGGTGCCGAGCGTGGGCTGGGCGCGCGAGCTCAGCCGGCGTGCAGCCTGGTGATGAGCTCATGCGCGACGTCCATGAACTGATCGCGCGAGGACGTCGTCGTCTGCAGGTCGACGAACGCCTCGTGGGCACCGGCCTGGGCGAGGGTCAGCAGGTAGTCACCGATCTGCTGCACGGTTCCGGCGTGCGGCACCTGGTCGTCGGGCGCGGGCGAATCGGTGATCTTCGGATTGACGCGCACCACCATTCGCAGGGCCGACGGGTCCCGGTCGACGCGTGCCGCGCTCTGCAGCGCCATATCCCACAGGGAGGTCAGATAGGGCATGGGTATCGCCGCGCTCAGCCAGCCGTCGGCTCGCCTGCCGATCCTCTCCAGAGCCGAGGGCGTGTAACCGGCGAGCAGGATCGGGGGGCGCGGCCGCTGGAAGGGCTTGAGGTCGATGTGCGACGGCGGCACGGTCCAGAGAGTGCCCTTGTGCTCGACCACCTCACTGCTCCAGACGGCCTCCATCACGTCGAGCGTCTCTTCGAGCCGGTCTCCCCTCCCCTGCCAGGGCACCCCGGTCGCGGTGTATTCGTCACGCAGCCAGCCGAGACCGATGCCGACGTCCAGCCGTCCATGGCTGAGCAGGTCGAGCGAGGTCAGCATGCGGGCGAGCAGGACCGGCGGTTGCCACAGCGCGTTGAGCGTGCTGGTTCCCAGCCGGACCTCCCGAGTGCTGACAGCGGCCAGCGTCAATGCGGTCAGCGGGTCGAAGAACGTCGCGAAGGCCGGGGGGACCTCGCCGTCTCCTCCCGGGTAGGGATCGCTGGGGGCGAGCGGCAGCATGATTCGATCACCCGCCCACAGGCTGCTATAGCCCATGGCCTCCAGATCCGCGCTGGCCTGCCGGATGAAATCCGGGTCGGCGAAGGCGCCGTACTGCGGGACTGCGTATCCGATCTGCATGAGAAATTCCTTGATACTTCGCCGTGGAAAGCCGGGAAGAACTGAGGTGCATATTGCGTACGCATCTCATACTTGGACGCTCCCGGTCTAGCGTCCAGGGAGAGGCTAGGCAACACCCCTTGGATACGACTTGTATCGGGTTGGGGCGTGGCCTAAATGCGACCAGGGCATCGCCCCCGCGCCCGCGGAGATGCTCGTCTGTGAGCGCCTCGGTGCTGAGTTCGGGAGAACTGGGTGGGTCCGTGGCCACCGGACGAGGCAGCGGACACGGACTGTGTACGGAGGTGTCCGTGGTTGTCCGATCGAGGTGGCCAAGCGGACCGTCGACGACTGGGATCGCCGGATGGCCCGCTACCGCTCGACTCTGTACGCGGGCGACGATCCCCAGGAGATCGGCAGGTGGATGGCCGAGACGCGGGCCGAGCGGCTCAAGGCGGAAGGACAGCTACGCGCCATCGATCGCAAGAGGGAGACCACCGAGAGGGAGATCATGGAGCTGATCCCACGACTGTCCGAGATGACAGACGTCCTGAAGGAGGCGGTCCAGCCGACCGAAGCGACCTCTAAACGCTGATGGGCCTGCACCTCGTCTACGACCCCTCACAGAGGATTGCCGTAGCTGAAGCCAGGCCCAGCATGTACCAAAGTACGTGTCCGTGCGGCGAGAGCTCCGGTTCGGAGATCAGCAACTCGACGAGGAGTTCGGCCAATGGCGCGACCGGCTTGTCGGTCCCTTCGTCGACGTAGCGCTTCAATGCCTCGACCGACGCCAGCGCGCAGACGTCAGTCAGACGAGACATTCGGCTGCTCGGCTTCGGCGGCTTCATCGTGGAGATCTCCAGGGCGCCGTCACGCAGACGTACGGCCAGCAGCGGCGTGCCGAAGTCGACATGACGTGATCGACCAGCGGTTCAGCCCAACCGTTCTCCGCGTCGGTGGCGCTGATTTACAGTTCGCGGCGACGCTGTGCTCGGGAGGATAGATTGGTCGGTATGACCGCTCAGCCTCTGGAACCCGTCGCGCCTCGTGATCCTGGGGAGGACCCGGCTGCGATCTTCGAGGCGCTTCCGCCGTCGCACCGTGCCCAATTCCGGTCAGAGTATGACGAGGCTTTGGAAGCCGCGCACGACTTGGTCCGCTTCAAGCAGGTACAGACGCTGTTGCGTCAGTGGCGCCTGCGTGCGATCGCTTACACCCGCCCCGGCTACGGGGAGGCTGTCGATGACGCTCTCCAGGGGCGTACGGAGATGTTCACTCGCTACACCCCGCCGGAGTGGGAAGGCCGGGTGTGAGCTACAAGTTCGATGGCTTCCATGGACGCGCCCTGTACGAACTGAACGGTCTTCCCGAGGAGGTTCGCGACGGCCCGCTGCTTGAGCGTCTCATCGAACTCCTCCGCAATCCGTGGGACGCGGTCGCGGAGCGTCCTGGTCAGTCCGCGGTGGGACATGCCTTCTTCGGAGATGACATCCAAGGGATGTTGACGTTCATCCTCGATGAGGAGACCCAGTCCTTGCGCATCGTCGACATCCTCTGGGCCGGCTGACTCCGCATACCGCCCTCTACCAAGCCGTACGCTCGCTCGCGAGAGGTGGTGGGCGACGCGATACCGCAGAGCAGTGGAGAGGCTGAGGATCCTCGCCGAGGCGTGTGAGCGGACCAAGCGGATGCCGCTTGGAGGAGCCGTTCCTGTGCGAGGCCTACGTGTTCGGCGACGTGCTCGCCGGTGCCGATCCGCTCGACAACGTGGAGGTCGCCTTCGTGCTGAACCTCCCACCAGAGGATGTGCCCTGGGAGTCGCACCCGCGTGGCACCGAGTGGCTGGCCGATCTCCTACGGCTGGACAAGGGCGGGGTCGCCTATTGGTGGCGCTCTCACCTGGAGCCGGTATGGAGCCACGTCATCAGCGGGCCGGTTCGGTTCTGGTCTCTGGACGGTCCGGATGAGATCGCACTCGACGCGCTGGCCGAGCGCCGTTTCGACCGGCTGCGCCAGGTGGCGCAGCCTCCAGGGGATGAACGCGCTCAAGTGGTCGGGGAGCTTCGGACGGCTCTGAGCCATCTGCGTGCCGTACACGCGAGGTACTGGGAGCACGAGTGGCGTCATGAGCATCGGGGGGGCTGGCCGCTATCCGGAGCATCGTCTGTGGGAGGCCGTTCAGGGGTATCTGGACCTCCTTGACGAGCACGATGGGTGAGTGCTCAGATTCGCGTTCGCAGGGCGGGTATCCACTGAGGACCTGCAAGATCCCACGACCTCGAAACAGTGGCAACGCTCCCGAGCCGAGGGCCTGATCGAAGGCAACGGCACGATCGTGACCGAGTTCTTCGACATCGGGTACTCTCGCTCGGTCGCCTGGTCACGGCGTCCCCAGGCCGCGCGCCTGCTCGCCGCATTGGACGATCCGGAACGGGGCTTCGACGCCGTGGTCATCGGCGAACCGCAGCGGGTCTTCTACGACAACCAGTACGTCCTGACCTTCCCGCTGTTCGCCCACTTCGGCGTGCCGCTGTGGGTTCCGGAGATCGGTGGCCCCATCGATCCGGACTCCGAGGCGCACAACCTCATCATGTCCATGTACGCGGGGATCTCCAAGGCCGAGCGCCACAGGATCCAGGTCAGGGTTCGCGCCGCGATGACAGCCCAGACCGAGTTCGAAGGCCGTTTCCTGGGAGGGCGCCCGCCGTACGGATATCGGCTGGCCGACGCCGGACTTCACCCCAATCCCCAGCAGGCCGCCGCAGGGGTACGGCTCCACCGGCTCGCTCTGGATCCGCCGGCCGCTGCGGTGGTGAAGAGGATCTTTATGCTTCGACTCGACGGGCTGGGCGCTGGGCGGATCGCCGCCACCCTCAACGCCACCCGGGTGCCCTGCCCGTCGGCTCACGACCGCGCCCGGAATCCTCACCGCTCTGGCGAGATGTGGACGGTCGGCACCGTGCTGTCGATCCTGCGTAACGCCTGCTACACCGGCTACCAGGTGTGGAACAAGCAACGCACGACCGAGGTGCTGGTCGATCCCCGTGACATCGCTATGGGCGTTCACCAAGTGAGGCGGGGCAATCCCGAGCCATCGTGGGTGTGGTCACGGCATCCCGCTCACCCCGCCATCATCAGCATCGGGGACTTCGACCGTGCCCAGTTCGCTCCTGTGATCCTCGGCACAACACGGACCTATGCGTTCAGAGGGCTGCTGCGCTGCGGCTTCTGCCAGCGGTCCTTGGAAGGGTCGTGGACCAACAACCGGTCCAACTACCGGTGCCGTCAAGGGCATCACCCGAACGTCTTCGTCCGGGAAGACAAGGTGGCTGAGCACCTGGGTGCATTGCTCATCCGAGCAGTCGCAGAGTCGGCGAAACGGAGCGATCTGGAGATGGTCGAGGTTCCGCGCGTCCTCGCCGAACAGGTCGCCCTGTGCCGCTCGATGGGTCTGACGCTCACTTATCAGGCGGATGTCCCCGCACTCGTGACCGTTGTTCAAGGCGAAAGCATCGTCATCAGGATGTGACGCGGTCGGCGAGTCGAACCTCCATGGAGGACTATGCAGTACACCCGTAACTGAACCGGTCGAGTAAAAGCGAAACGCCCGGACAAAACCGCCCGAGCGTTGACTCAATCCTGCATATTCATGCAACCCCATGAATGATCTTGGTGTCCGAGGGGGGACTTGAACCCCCATGCCCATCACTGGGCACTAGCACCTCAAGCTAGCGCGTCTGCCTATTCCGCCACCCGGACTTGGTGCCTGCACGTGGGACCGTCATCCCGCGTCGGCTCACACAGATTAGCACTGTCCGGCGTGTGGGTCATACCGAGAATCAGACGCCCCCATGCCCACTCCTCCGGGACGCGAGCGGACGGCAGGATGGAAGGCACCAGCCGTACGTGAACAGGAGGACCACGCTGTGACCGACCGAAGCACGGCAGACACGGGGAGAGGCGCATGACTCCGCTCAACGGCGAGGACGAGGTCGTCGGCCTGTGCCGGGACCTGATCCGCATCGACTCCACGAACGCGGGTGACAACGCGGGTCCGGGCGAGCGCCAAGCCGCCGAGTACGTCGCGGAGAAGCTCGCCGAGGTGGGGCTCGAACCGCGGATCCTCGAATCCGACACCGGGCGGGCCAACGTCATCGCCCGCATCGAAGGGGCGGACTCCGGGCGGGGAGCGCTTCTGCTCCACGGGCATCTGGACGTCGTCCCGTTCAACGCGGCCGACTGGACGCATCACCCGATGAGCGGCGAGATCGCCGACGGCTGCGTGTGGGGCCGTGGTGCGGTGGACATGAAGGACATGGACGCCATGATCCTCGCCGTCGTACGGCAGCGGCTCAGCCAGAACAGGAAGCCTCCGAGAGACGTCGTGCTGGCGTTCACGGCCGACGAGGAGGCCGGAGGGAACTACGGCGCGCAGTGGCTCGTCGATCATCACCCGGACGTCCTGGAGGGCTGCACCGAGGCGATCGGCGAGGTCGGCGGCTTCAGCGTGAGCATCTCGGACAGCCGTCGTCTCTATCTCATCGAGGCGGCGGAAAAGGGCATCGCCTGGATGAAGCTGACCGCGACGGGCCGGGCCGGCCACGGCTCGATGCTCAACGACGAGAACGCCGTCACCGAGCTCGCCGAGGCGATCGGCCGCCTGGGCCGCTACCAGTGGCCCGTACGGCTCACGCCGACCGTCCAGTCCTTCTTCCGCGAGGCGTTCGACATCGAGCTGAAGGCGGAGGACGCGGAGGAGGCCGTGGCCAAGCTGGGCCCGCTCGCCCGTATGGTCGGCGCCACCCTGCGGAACACGGCCAATCCCACCATGCTGGACGCCGGGTACAAGGCCAACGTCATCCCCCAGAGTGCCTCGGCGCACGTGGACGGGCGTTTCCTGCCCGGCTATGAGGACGAGTTCTTCGGCACGGTGGACGAGCTCCTCGGGCCGAACGTCACCAGGGAGTTCGTCTACCACGACGTCGCGCTGGAGACGGCCTTCGAGGGCTCTCTGGTCAAGGCGATGTCCGACGCGCTCCAGGAGGAGGATCCCGGCTCCAAGGCCGTGCCGTACACGCTGAGCGGGGGCACCGACCTCAAGGCGTTCAGCCGTCTGGGCATCCGCGGGTTCGGCTTCGCGCCCCTGCGTCTTCCGGCGGATCTAGATTTTTCCGGAATGTTCCATGGGGTCGATGAGCGGGTTCCGGTGGATTCGCTCAAGTTCGGGGTTCGGGTTCTTGACCGTTTCCTCGATTACTGCTGAGAAACCGGTTGCGATCACTTGGCGTATCGATAGAGTAACTCTGCGTTGAGGGGTTGATCCGCACCAAGGCGGACTCGGTGGATCTCGGGGAGGTCGCGTGGCACGCACGGCGGAAGATCGGTCGCGGGCAGAGATGCCCGCCGCCGACCCGTGCGTGCCCGCGACTGCTTCCGAGACCGGCGGGAAGAGCCGGATGGCGCGGTTCGTGGCCGGCTCGCGGCTGGTCCGCTTTCTGATCGTGAGCGGATTCGTCGCCGTCGCCTGGTTGCTCGGTGTGATCTTCGGCGTCTTCGGCACGGCTTCGGCCAGTGCCGACGCGGCCCCCTCAGCTGTCGTCACCGGGTCGGTCATCGATGGCGGTGCCTCCACGAGAGCCGACGGTTTCCCCACGAGTGACGATGCCTTGGTCAACGCCGAGGCGATGGCCGGGCGCACGGTCGACGGGCTGACCAGCCAGTCGACGCCCGGATTCCCACCACCGGCCACCGCGGACCACACCCCAGGGAGCCATGGCATGGTTCCGCAAGGGAGCGGTGGATCGATCCTGTTCGGGGATGTCGCACGATCCTTCTACGACGTGCGGCTCGTGGCGCTGCCCGCGCCTGTCGCGGCAGTCCTTCCCCCGGTCGTGCGCACAGCGGCGGACGACCCATCCTTCTCGCCTGACTGATCCCGCGTTCACGCCGGTCCACCTCATCGAACACCGGACCGGTGGCGGAGCATGCCCTGCGACGGCCTCGATTCCTCCGAGCCGTGCCGCCTGAGCGTCTCCGTGCGGGTGACGCGAGTTTTCCCAAATCCCTCGTGACGGTCCACGGCCCCGCTGTGCCCCTGGCCCGGACCTCCGTCGCGAGTTGTCAGGTATCCCCCAAAGAACCTAGGAGCATCCATCATGCGAACGTGGGCGAAGGGTTCGACCCCCGTGGCGCTTCTCGCCGTCGGTGTCATGTCCCTCGGCAGCGGTACGGCTTTCGCCGACACCTCGGGCAGCGGCTCGATCGGTGGCGGCAACCAGCTCAACCTCCCCATCTCACTTCCGATCGACATCAGCGGCAACGCCGTCGCCGTCGCCGGTGACTCGTCCGCGACGTCGCAGGGCGGCGCGTCGGTCGTCAACGGCGGCCGCGGCAACGGCGGTGCCGGGGGCAACGTCACCAACGGTGAGCACAGCATCCTGGGCGGGAACCAGATCGTCGCCCCGATCACCGCTCCGATCAACGCCTGCGGCAACGCGGTCGCGATCTTCGGCGACGCCACCGCGGGCTGCAAGGGCGGCGCGTCCGTCAAGAACTCCGGATCGGGGGCCGGCGGCAACCGGACCTCCGGCCGGTCCTCGATCCTCGGCGGCAACCAGGTGGTCGCCCCGATCACGGCCCCGATCAACCTGTGCGGCAACTCGGTCGCCGTTCTGGGCGAGGCGTTCTCCGGCTGCAAGGGCGGCGCCTCGGTCGGCGGCCCGGGCAACGGCGGCGGGCACGGCTACCGCGGTCACGGGCACGGTCACGGCCGTCCCGGCGGCGCCGGAGGCAACGTCACCAACGGTGAGCACAGCATCCTGGGCGGGAACCAGATCATCGCCCCGATCACCGCTCCGATCAACGCCTGCGGCAACGCGGTGGGCAACGCCAGCGCCGGTTGCGCCGGTGGCACGTCCGTGAAGAACTCAGGGGCCGGCACGGGCGGCAACGTCACCTCGGGTCGTTCCTCGATCCTCGGGGGAAACCAGATCCTCGCTCCGATCACGGCGCCGGTCAACGTCTGTGGCAACTCGGTCGGCGTACTGGGTGACGCCTTCTCCGGCTGCAAGGGCGGCGCCTCGGTCAGCGGTGGCGCCGGTGGCGGCGCGGGTCGCAACGTCACCAGCGGTGCGCACAGCATCCTGGGCGGGAACCAGATCGTCGCCCCGATCACCGCGCCGATCAACGCCTGCGGCAACGCCGTGGCCGTGCTCGGTGACGCCAAGGCCAACTGCAAGGGCGGCGCCTCGGTCAGCGGTGGCGCCGGTGGCGGCGCGGGTCGCAACGTCACCAGCGGTGCGCACAGCATCCTGGGCGGGAACCAGATCGTCGCCCCGATCACCGCGCCGATCAACATCTGCGGCAACGCCGTGGCCGTGCTCGGTGACGCCGCGGCCGGATGCCTCGGCGGCGCCAGCGTGGGCGGCGGGCAGTGGCACGGCCGCAAGACCTTGCACGGCACCTGGAACAAGGGCGCGCGCAAGGCCGTGCCGGTGAAGACCAGCGGGATGCTGTCCACCCTGCCGATGGTCCCTGGCGCCGCGGACAGCGGGGTGCTCCCCACCGCCGCGCTGACGCCGAGCCGGCCCGCCGCGGGCAAGGGAGGCGCCGGTGCGGCGCTCGCCCCGGTGACGGGCCTGGTCGGTTCGCTGCCCGTGGCGAACGGCCTCGGAGGAGCGAACGCCCTCGGTGGGGCGAGCGACGTGCTCCCGCTCGGTGACCTCGGCCTGATGAGCGCCGAGCAGCCGGTCGGCGTGACCGGGATGAACCCCGGCTCGCTCATCGCGCTGGCCCTGGGCGCCATGTTCGCCGCCTCGGCGACCATGTTCGCGGTCGTGCGCCGCTTCCGCCTCCGCGGCGAGAGGTAAGAAACATCTCACCCGCCCGGGGCACGCGGTGGCAACCGGTTGCCGATCCGGCCCCGGTGCGGGTGACCACGAGCGCTCATCGCCCAGGCGACTGGCAAGGCCAACAGCCCGGCGAGTGAGCAGAGGCGCTTCCTCCCCCTCCAGGTGATGCACCCGGAGTGGGAGGAAGTGGAAAAGCTTCGTCACGCCTCTGGTGGGATCGGCCCAAGGCCGCTCTCACCAGGCCGGTACGGCGAAGCCGCGAAGAGCTTGCCCGCTCCGGGGGCGCGGCCCGGGGCGGGCAAAGCCATGCCGATCAAGCCATGCCGATGAAGGCATGCCGACCATCCGCGGACGTGGTCACATGGTGCGGACGACGCGTATGATCTTGCGGCGCAGTCGGACGCGCCTGCTTCCGTCGGGATAAAGTCGCAGCCGGTCCAGTTCCCAGCTTCCGTACTCGGCATGCTCCGTGAGAACCTGCCTGGCGACCTCACGTGAGGTCCCGCACGGCAGATAGAGGTCCTTGTAGGAGTAGTCCAGCACAGCGATTAGTCTCCGAGAGGTGTGTTAGGGGAACCCGCCTGGCTCTATTCTGCGTCCTCGTGGATAGAAGGTCCAGGTGAGTTACACACCGGGGCGGGACCGGGTAGCCCGAGGGGGAAGGACTTCCGGCGACGGGTTACCGTCGAAACGATCCCGTGGCCGGGCCGGGCGAAGGATCAGCCGACCCTGCTGTGAGGGCGGCTGGTCCCGACTGGGAACACGGGGAACGACAGGGAACAGCGAGGTAGGAAGCAGCGTGCCAGCCAAGGACGGCAACGCCGGCGCAACCCGCCTGGTGATCGTCGAGTCGCCTGCCAAGGCGAAGACCATCGCCGGGTACCTCGGGCGCGGCTACATCGTGGAGTCCAGCATCGGTCACATCCGTGATCTTCCGGAGAGGGCCGATGACATCCCTGAGAAGTACAAAGGAGAGGCATGGGCCCGTCTGGGGGTGAACGTCGACCATGAGTTCGAGCCGCTCTATGTCGTCAACCCGGACAAGAAGTCCCAGGTCTCCAAGCTGAAGCAGCTGCTCAAGGACGCCGACGAGCTCTACCTCGCCACTGACGAGGACCGCGAGGGCGAGGCGATCGCCTGGCATCTGCGCGAGGTGCTCAAGCCCAAGGTGCCGGTGCACCGGATGGTCTTCCACGAGATCACACCGCACGCCATCCAGGACGCCGTCTCCAACCCGCGCGACCTCGACCTCCGGCTCGTGGACGCCCAGGAGACCCGGCGCATCCTCGACCGGTTGTACGGCTACGAGGTCAGCCCGGTCCTGTGGAAGAAGGTCAAGCCCCGGCTGTCGGCCGGCCGCGTGCAGTCCGTGGCGACGCGGCTGGTGGTCGAGCGCGAGCGGGATCGCATGGCGTTCACCGCCGCGAGTTACTGGGATTTGCAGGCACTCTTCGACACGGGCAGGGACGAGGATCCGCGCAGGTTCAGCGCCACTCTGACCGCCGTGGACGGCAGGCGGGTCGCGCAGGGCCGTGACTTCGCCTCCACGGGCGCGCTGAAGAGCGCCGACGTCCTCCACCTGGACGAGGCCGCCGCCGGAGCGCTGGCGGGACGCCTGGGCAACGCGTCGTACGCTGTCACGTCGGTGGAGCGCAAGCCGTACACGCGCAAGCCGTACGCGCCGTTCAGGACGACGACGCTGCAGCAGGAGGCGAGCCGCAAGCTCGGCTTCTCGGCGAAGTACACCATGCAGATCGCCCAGCGGCTCTACGAGAACGGCTTCATCACCTACATGCGTACCGACAGCATCACGCTGTCGGAGACCGCCGTCGCCGCCGCCCGCGGCCAGGCCATCAAGCTGTACGGCTCCGCGTACGTGCCGGACAAGCCGCGCGTCTACGCCAGCAAGGTCAAGAACGCCCAGGAGGCGCACGAGGCGATCCGCCCGTCCGGTGAGGAGTTCCGCACCCCGGGCGAGACCGGGCTGGCCGGGGACATGTTCCGGCTGTACGAGCTGATCTGGCAGCGTACGGTCGCGTCCCAGATGAAGGACGCGGTCGGCGAGTCGGTGTCGGTGAAGGTCGGCGGCACGTCCAGCTCCGGCGAGAACGTCGAGTTCGGCGCGACCGGCCGCACGATCACTTTCCACGGCTTCCTCAAGGCGTACGTCGAGGGCGCGGACGACCCGTCGACCGACAGGGACGACGCCGAGAAGCGGCTGCCCAACCTGTCGGAGGGCGAGCGGCTGACCGCGGCCGAGCTGAACGCGCTGGCGCACTCGACCAAGCCGCCCGCGCGCTACACCGAGGCGTCGCTGGTCAAGGAGCTGGAAGACCGCGAGATCGGTCGCCCGTCGACGTACGCGTCGATCATCGGCACGATCCTCGACCGGGGGTACGTGTTCAAGAAGGGCACCGCGCTGGTGCCGTCCTTCCTCGCGTTCGCCGTGGTCAACCTGCTTGAGCAGCATTTCGGCAACCTCGTCGACTACGACTTCACCGCGGACATGGAGAAGGTCCTCGACGACATCGCCAACGACCGCGCGGAGCGGGTGCCCGAGCTGCGCCGGTTCTACTTCGGCGGGGACGGCGACGAGGGTCTCAAGGAGATGGTCACCGACCTGGGCGAGATCGACGCCAAGGAGATCAGCTCCTTCCCGATCAGGGGCAGCGACATCGTGATCCGGGTCGGGCGCTACGGCCCCTACCTCGACCGCGACGGCGCCCGGGTGAACGTGCCCGAGGACATGACGCCCGACGAGCTCACCGCCGAGAAGGCCGAGGAGCTGTTCGCCCGTCCGAGCGGTGACCGCGAGCTGGGCAAGGACCCGGTCACCGGCAACGTCATCGTGGCCAAGAGCGGGCGGTTCGGCCCGTACGTCACGGAGATCCTGCCGGAGGAGCCGGCGCCCGCCGAGGGCAAGAAGCGCACCAAGAAGGCCGAAGTGCCCAAGGCGCGGGCGAGCTCCCTGTTCAAGACCATGTCGCTGGACACCATCACGCTGGACGACGCGCTGAGGCTGCTGGCGATCCCCCGGGTCGTCGGGGAGATCGACGGCGAGGAGGTGACCGCGCAGAACGGCAAGTTCGGGCCCTACATCAAGAAGGGCACCGACTCGCGGTCGCTCGCCTCCGAGGAGGACCTGCTGACGGTCACCATCGACCAGGCCAGGGAGCTGTTCGCGCAGCCCAAGGCCCGGGGCAGGGGCCGGGCCGCGGCCGCTCCGCCGTTGCGCGAGCTGGGCGACGACCCGAACTCCAAGAAGCCCGTGGTGGTGAAGGAGGGGCGCTTCGGGCCGTACGTCACGGACGGCGAGACGAACGCCTCGCTGCGCAAGGGCGACACGGTCGAGGACATCACGATCGAGCGGGCCGCCGAGCTGCTGGCGGAGCGTCGCGAGCGTGCCCCCGCGCCCAAGCGGACCACGACCCGGGCGAAGAAGGCGCCCGCGAAGAAGCCCGCGGCCAAGTCCTGACCGGGTTTCCGGCCGGGTAGGCTCAGCGCGCTCTCAGGACTCGCTTCGTAAGATCGTCCGGCAGCGGAGCGAGGGGAGTACACCGTGGGGTTTCTGATCACGATCGTGGTCGTCGTGGTCGCCGTGCACGTCTACCTGTGGCTGCGACTGGTCAGGCCGGCCACCCGCCCGGGGAGCCTCCCGCGGCGGGTGTTCACCTGGGCGCTGGTCGTGCTCGGGGTTCTGCTGCCGTTGGCCGTCGCCGGAGGCCGGGTCTTCGGGATGACGTTCGAGCACGTCATCGCGTGGCCCGGCTACATGTGGCTGGCCGTGATGTTCTACCTGCTCGTGTTCACGGTGGCCCTGGAGATCCCGCGGGCGGTGGCCGTACTGGCGACCCGGCGGGCCGGGCGGCAGCCGGCCGGGATCGACCGGCGGGTGTTCATCGCGCGCACGGCCGCCACGGTCGCGGGCGTCGGGGCGCTGGCCACGGTGGGGTACGGCGTGCGCACGGCCCTGGGCGACCCGGTGATCGAGCGGATCCCGGTGCGGCTGCCCCGGCTGGATCCGCGGATGAGCGGCCTGCGGCTCGCCGTGGTCAGCGACATCCACATCGGGCCGTTGACCGGGAAGGGCCACGCCGAGCGCATCGTCCGGATGATCAACGGTCTCCAGGCCGACGTGGTCACGATCGTCGGCGACCTGGTGGACGGGACCGTGGCCGAGCTCGGGCCGCTGGCGGCTCCGTTGCGCCACCTTGAATCCCGCTATGGGGCATATTTCGTGACCGGTAACCACGAGTACTACACGTCCAACGGGCCACAGGAGTGGATCGAGGAGCTGAACTCCCTCGGCGTGCGGTCGCTGCGCAACGAGCGGGTCGAGATCGCCCACGCGGGAGCCGTACTCGACCTGGCGGGGATCAACGACCTGAACGGAACGCTGTCCGAGGACGGCCCCGACTTCGAGAAGGCCCTGGGCGGGCGGGACACCGCGCGGCCGGTCGTGCTGCTCGCGCACCAGCCGGTCCAGATCAGGCAGGCCGCGGGGCACGGCGTCGATCTCCAGCTGTCCGGGCACACCCACGGCGGGCAGATGGCGCCGTTCAACCTGGCGGTTCCTCTGCAGCAGCCGGTGGTCGCGGGGTTGGACAAGGTGGACGGCACCCAGATCTACGTCACCCGGGGCGCGGGCTACTGGGGGCCGCCGGTCCGGGTCGGTGCCCCGCCGGAGATCACCCTCATCGAGCTCAGGGCCTGATTTCCGGGCGTGTACCGTCCGTCCGAGCGGGAAGACGGGCGCGTCGGCGGGAAAAGTGGGCGGCCGATCTCGCGTCCGTCCTGCGGGACAGGGCGGGACGTACTACCCTCAGGCGACGAGCGGGCGGAAAACCGGCCCCCTCGTACTCTTTTCCCGCCCAGCGAGCACCTGGATACGCTGACATCATGAGCACCCACGGCCGGGCAGCCAGGCGACGCAAGCCGCCGAACGTGCTGGCGAACGCGCCCTTCCGCAGGCTGTGGACGGCCATGTCGGTCTGCAGCCTCGGCGACTGGCTGAACATCATCGCCCTGACCGCCCTGGCGGGAAACCTCACCGCCGGATCGGGATACCAGGCGCAGAGCCTCGCCATCGGCGGTGTGTTCATCGCCAAGATGCTGCCCGCGATCCTTCTCGGTCCGCTCGCGGGCGCGGTCGCGGACCGGTTCGACCGCCGGTTGGCGATGGTGACCGCGGACCTCGTCAGATTCGCCGTGGTCGCCTCGATCCCGCTGGTGGGGAGCTACCAGTGGGTGATCATCGCGACGCTGCTCGTCGAGTGCGCGAACCTGTTCTGGGTGCCGGCCAAGGACGCGACGGTGCCCAACCTCGTGCCCAAGGAGCGGCTGGAGGAGGCCAACCAGCTCAACCTGCTCGTCACGTACGGCACGGCTCCTGTCGCGGCCGCGCTCTTCGCGGTCCTGTCGGCGGTCATGGGCATGTTCACCACGGCCGTCCCCGGGTTCGCCGTTAGGCCCACCGATGTGGCCCTGGGCGTCAACGCCCTGGCCTACCTGGTCTCCGCGAGCCTGATCTTCACGCTGCGGGACATTCCGAAGGACCACATCCTCAGGGTGTCCACGCCGTCCGTGCTGCGGCAGGTCGTCGAGGGCTGGCGGTTCGTCGGCGGCAACCGCGTGGTGCGCGGGCTGATCATCGGCATGCTGGGCGCCTTCGCCGCCGGGGGCGCGGTCGTCGGCGTGGCCAAGGCGTACGTGACCGCCCTGCAGGGCGGCGACGCGGGCTACGGCGCCGTCTTCTGCGCGGTCTTCCTGGGCATGGGAATCGGCATGTTCTTCGGCCCCCGTCTGCTCGGGGAGCTGTCCAGGCGGCGCATGTTCGGCCTGACCATCATCCTCGCCGGGCTGACCCTCGCGGCCATCGCGCTCATCCATAACCTGGCCCTCGTCATCGTGCTCACCGTGCTCCTGGGAATGTGCGCGGGCACCACCTGGATCATCGGTTACACACTGATCGGCCTGGAGGTCGAGGACGGCCTGCGCGGCCGTACGTTCTCCTTCCTGCAGTCGCTGGCCAGGGTGGTGCTGCTCCTGGTCGTCGCGCTGGCCTCCGCGCTCGGCGGCCTCGTCGGCTCGCACCTCCTCGTGGTCGCGGGCATGACCTACAGCTTCGACGGCTCGAACGTGGTCCTGCTCCTGGGCGCGCTGCTCGCGGTGATCGTCGGCCTGCTCGCGCTGCGGCACATGGACGACCGGCCCGGCGTCCCGATCGGGGCGGACCTGTTCGCCGCGCTGCGAGGAGAGAAGTTCGTCGTCCAGGACGACGACCAGCGCCCCGGCCTGTTCGTCGCCTTCGAGGGCGGCGAGGGTTCGGGCAAGACGACCCAGTCGAGACTGCTCGCCATCTGGCTGCGCGACCAGGGCTTCGACGTGGTGCAGACCCGCGAGCCGGGGTCGACCAAGGTCGGCATGCGGTTGCGCGCCATCCTCCTCGACGCCGCCCACCAGGGGTTGTCGGCGCGGTCCGAGGCCCTGCTGTACGCGGCGGACCGGGCCGAGCACGTCGAGAAGGTCATCCGTCCGGCGCTCCAGCGTGGCTCCACGGTGGTCTGCGACCGCTACGTCGACTCGTCGCTGGCCTATCAGGGGGCCGGGCGGGCGCTCGACCCCGAGGACGTGGCGCGCGTCAACTCCTGGGCGACCGGTGGCCTGCTCCCCGACCTGACCGTGCTCATCGACGTTCCCCCGTCGGTGGGGTTGCGCCGGATGGCCTCGCCCGCCGACCGGATCGAGTCCGAGCCGATGGAGTTCCACGAGCGGGTCCGGCGGGAGTTCCGGGCGCTCGCGGCCGCCGCTCCTGACCGTTACCTGGTCGTGGACGGCACGCTCCCGCAGAACGAGATCTCCCGGCTCATCCAGGACCGGGTCCGCGAGGTGCTGCCCGATCCGGTGCCGCAGGAGACCGAGGCGGCCACCGGCACCATCCCCGCCATCCGCGACTGACAGCCGCCCGTGGAAGGGCCGAGTCGGCCCGTGAACCCACGGTAGGTTGTGGCCGTGGGTGTGTTCGAGGATCTGGTGGGCCAGGAGCGGGCGACGACCGTGTTGCGGCAGGCCGTGTCCGCCGCCGCCGACGCCCTCGCGGGTGGCCGCGGCGCCGGGATGACCCACGCGTGGTTGTTCACCGGTCCTCCCGGGTCGGGGCGATCCGACGCCGCCCGCGCCTTCGCGGCGGCGCTGCTCTGCCCCGACCAGGGCTGCGGCCACTGTGATTCCTGCCACCAGGTCGAGATCGGCTCCCATCCCGACCTGACCTGGGTGCGGCCGGAAGGGCTCTCCTACAGCGCCAGGCAGACCCGTGATCTCGTGCTCAAGGGCGCGGGGGCGCCGACGCTCGGGCGCTGGCGGATCGTGCTGTTCGAGGATGCCGACCGTGCGACGGAGGCCGCCGCCAACGCGCTGCTCAAGGCCATCGAGGAGCCGCCGCCCCGGACGGTCTGGCTGCTCTGCGCGCCGTCTCCGGACGACATGATCATCACGATCCGGTCCCGCTGCCGCGTGGTGACCCTCCGTACGCCGCCCACCGAGGCGGTCGCGCACGTGCTCGCGACCAGGGACGGTGTCCCGGACGACGTCGCGTGGTTCGCGGCCCGGGCGGCCCGCGGGGACATCGGCCGGGCCCGGCGGCTGGCCCTCGACGAGGAGGTACGGCGGCGCCGCGAGGAGGTGCTGTCCATCCCCGCGTCGCTGAGCGGGGTGAGCGAGTGCATCGCGGCGGCGGAGCGGCTGGTGAAGACCTCCACCGAGGACGCCGACGCCGCGACGGCCACGCTCAACGAGGCGGAGACCGCCGAGCTGCGCAAGGTCTACGGTGAGGGTTCCACCGGGAAGGGGCTCAACAAGGGGCTGGTCCGCGGCGGGGCCGGGGCGCTGAAGGAGCTGGAGACCCTCCAGAAGTCGCGCGCCACCCGGATCAAGCGCGATTCGATCGACGTGGCCCTGCTCGATCTGGTGGCGTACTACCGGGACGTCCTCGCGGTCCAGCTCGGAGCCGGCGTGGAGCTGGCCAACGAGGACCGCAGGCGCGAGGTGGAGGCCCTCGCCGGCGGCTCGACCCCCGAGGACACGCTGCGCCGTACGGAAGCCATCATGATCTGCCGGGAGCGCCTCGCGGCCAACGTGAACCCCCAGATCGCGGTGGAGGCGATGACGCTCGCGCTCCGGGATCCCCGGCTTCTGCGGTAGCGCTCTCGCGATTCAGGCCGTGTCGCGAGCAACCTGACGGGTGATCCGGCGTCTCTGGTACATGCAGGCCGAAACGCTGGATCTCCATAAACCTCCCGGGGGGTCGGTGACCACCTCGGAAGCCGCGGATGACACGATCGCGGGACTTTACGCCGAGCACGCGCTCGGCCTCGCCAGGCTGGCGCTGATCATGCTCGGCGATCGCGAGGCGGCGGAGGACGTGGTCCAGGAGGCGTTCCTCGGCCTCCACCGCCGGTTCGGAGGCCTGCGCGACCGGAGCAAGGCCCTCACCTACCTGCGGTCCGCGGTGCTCAACAACGCACGAAGTGTGTTGCGCAGGAGGCGGCTGCCGTCCTGGTTCGCCGGGACGTACGAGCCACCGGTCTGGTCCGCGGAGTCCGCCGCCCTCCTCGGGGCCGAACGGCGCGAGGTCATGGAGGCGCTGCACCGCCTGCCCCGGCGGCAGCGTGAGGCGCTGGTGCTGCGCTACTACGGCGACCTCTCGGAAGAGGAGACCGCGCAGGTCATGGGCATCAGCAGGGGCACCGTCAAGTCGACCACCTCCCGAGCCCTGGACGCGCTCGGCCGACTGCTTGGGGACGCACGATGAACGACATCATCAACCGCCTGCGCGACGCCACTCAGGCCGTGGGCGAGACCATTGATCACGTCCCGGGTCTCACTCCGGGTCTCGCGTCGGGTCTCGCCCTGGGCGAGTCGGGCGAGCCGGGCGGGAGCCGTACGAGAAGGTCCTGGCTGGTCCCGGTCGCCGCGGCGGCGTCCGTGACCGTCGCGGTCGCGGGTGGCGTGGCCGTCGCGCGGGGCGGAGACGGCGGCCTCGGCCAGGCCGCCGCGACCGGCGTGGGCCCGGCCGCCGTGCCGACGTTCTTCGCGGACGCGGGGGAGGACGGGATCACGGTCCGGAGCGTGAACGGCGGAGCCGAGACGTCCCGCGTTCCGGAACCCTCGGACAAGGAGCGGTTCGTCAGCATTCAGGCGGCCCAGGACAACCGCCTCTTCTACGCGGTGTCCGCGTCGGACGACTGCCGGCCACGCCTGTACCGGTTCGTGCTGGACGAGGCCGGGAAGATCGGCTCATTCGACGCGCTGCCGTTCGCGCCGCCCGAGGGCACCAGGCCGACGTCTCTGGCGGTCAGCGGTGACGGCAGCAAACTGGCGTACGGCACCGCGCCGTGCGGCCGCGAGCCGGGGACCGGGAGCCTGGTGGTGGCGGACACCACGACCGGCGACAGCCGTACCTGGACCGCGAAGGACGGCACCGGGGCGACCAACCTGTCGATGACGGCCGACGGACGCCTCGTACTCTTCACGCGAGATGTCGCGAGCGTGGCCGCCGTGGCGGAGCCCGCGCTCGTCGTCGAACCGTCGGCCACGCTGACGGCGGAGGTCCCGGTGAAGGAAGAGGAGGCCACGTCATCGTCGTCACCCGCGGTCTCGATCACTGTCACGGTCACCCCGGGCATCCGAAGCGACGAGAAGGACGACCCCGGTCCGGCCGTGGTGAACGCGGTGCCCACGGCAGCGGTGACCGCGATCCCGGCGGAGCCGGTCGTCACGTCTGATCCGACGGCGACCGCTCCGGCGACGATCCTCCCGAGTCCGATACCGACCGCCGCGGCGAGCCTTGTACCGGCCGAGGAGTCCTTGTCGTGGTGCCGCTTCGCGGTGGAGTCCGTCCCCGCCACACCGGCTGACGCGCCGTCGGCCGGGAAGACGGCTGAGCCTTCCGAGCCGGCCGAGTTGAAGGCAACCGTTCAGGTGTGTCCCGACTCGCCCGAGGTGGGGTTGCTCGACACGGGCGCGCCGGGGGACAGCCTGGACAAGGCGACCACGTTCTCGCTTCTCAATGAGAGCGACGGCGCGTCCGGGGGCGTACTCGGGGCGAAGATCAGCCCGGACGGCACGAGGATCGTGGCCGCGCTGGGCGGCGTGGACGTCGCGCTCGCCGACGGGAAGCTGCCGCCGTCGTCGGGACCCACCGGCCTCGCCGCGTTCAGCACGGACGACGG
Organism: Microtetraspora glauca; assembly: GCA_001570385.1. Classification (GTDB taxonomy): domain Bacteria; phylum Actinomycetota; class Actinomycetes; order Streptosporangiales; family Streptosporangiaceae; genus Microtetraspora; species Microtetraspora glauca. Next base: position 59,832 of record BBYL01000035.1, read on the forward strand.
GCGGCCGCTGGGCGTCTTCCATCGCCAGGTCGGCACGTCGGGACTCCGGCTGCTCGACATCGACGGCACCGGGGAGAACATGCTCGTCACGCGGGACGGCGAGATCGGCGCGGTCGACGGCTCGGGCTACCGGACCCTGGTGGACACCGGCGACGCCCTCGTGAACTTCGGTTCCAGGATCGCCTGGTAACCGTATGTCGCCGGTTCGGCCGGTCCGCGGGGTGTCTTCCCCGGGGGCCGGCCGTTCTTGTTTCCGCCGCGTCGATGCGGGGCCGCAGAGGGCGCATGACCATGGCACCGCGGGAGGGGACACCCGCGCGGAAAAGGGTTTCTTCCGAAACACAAGCAGCAGAAGCCACAGCGGTCGCGTCTCTGTTGTGTGAAAGCCGAACTGCTCTCCCATGGAGAGCCCTTGATCCGGGAACGCGTCGACGTCGCGGCGCTGTTCGCCGACCATCATCTCGGCCTGGTACGGCTGGCGTTGCTCATGGTGGGTGACGTCGGCACGGCTGAGGACGTCGTCCAGGAGGCGTTCGCGCGCACCCACGCCGGACGGCGGCGGTTGCGCGATCCCGGCCGTGCCCTGGCGTACGTGCGGTCGGCCGTGCTCAACGGCTGCCGGTCCGTGCTGCGGCGCAGGAGCGTCGCCTTCCGCCGGGCCGTGCCGTACGAGCCGCCGGTCTGGTCGGCCGAGAGCGTCGCGATGGTCGGTGAGGACCGCCGGGAGGTCCTGGTCGCCCTGGGCGGCCTGCCGCGACGGCAGCGTGAGGCGCTCGTGCTGCGGTTCTACCTCGATCTCTCGTACGAGGAGATCGCCGACACCATGGGCGTCGCCGGGAGCACGGCGCGCTCCACCATCACACGGGGGCTCGCCGCCCTCGGCCGGATCCTCGGAGAGGAATCATGATCGAACAACGCCTGCGTGACGCCCTGTCGGAAGCGGCGAGAACGGCCGATCACCGCTCCGTTCGCCCGCTGGCCGCGCCGTCGAGGCGCTCTCGCGTACGGGTCTCCCGGTTCGTGGTCGTCCCCGCCGTCGTGGTCGCCGCCGTCTCCGTCGGAGTCTTCCTGGTGGTACGCCCCACGCCTCCGGCGGCGACGGTGGCCCGTCCCGTGGCGTACAGCCTGGCGCAACTCAGCCTGGCGGGGGGAGCTTCCTGGGAGGACAACATCGCGGTGTTCCTGTGCAAGAAGGACGACCCCTTCCCGGTGTGCAAGAAGCGTGCGGCGACCGAGGACGATCGGCGGCGGATCCGGCAGGTGCTGGAGTCACTGCCGGAGGTCGAGTCGGTCCGGTTCGAGACCCAGATGGAGGCGTACGAGAACTTCCGGGCCGACAACGCCGATTCAAAGTTTCTCAGCGTGATCAAACCGACGGATTTGCCGGAGTCCTTCCGTGCGAAGCTGAAGCAGGGGGCCGATCACAAGGCGGTGGTGCGGGCTGTGGAGCACCTGCCCGGGATCTCCAATGTCATCGACACCGCGTGTGTGATGGACAGGTCGAAGTGCTGAGGCCCTGACGGCGTACGCGCTCCCGCCCGGCCGAACCGGAGGGCCTAGCCTCGAAGGAGGGCATGTGTGTCGCCGCCACGAGGAGGGCGTCATGGCTGCCACGTCACCCGCGTCATCGGTGCCGGCCCGTCTCGGGTCCGTGCGGGGATGGCAGGAAGACCTTTACCGGGACCTGCATCGGCATCCTGAGCTGTCCCACCATGAGCGGCGGACCGCCGCGAAGATCGCCGAGCGCCTCGGCCGGACCGGCTGCCAGGTACACCAGGGGGTCGGCGGCACCGGTGTGGTCGGGGTGCTGCGCAACGGCGACGGCCCGACAGTGCTGCTTCGGGCGGACATGGACGCGCTGCCGGTGCGTGAGGCGACCGGCCTGCCGTACGCCAGCACCGACACGGTCACGGACCCCGGCGGGCGCGAGATACCGGTCGCGCACGCCTGCGGACACGACGTGCACGTCACCTGTCTGCTCGGCGCGGCCCAGTTACTCGCCGAGGGGACCGACCGGTGGCGGGGCACGGTGGTGGCGCTGTTCCAGCCGGCCGAGGAGACCGGAGACGGCGCGCGGGCCATGCTCGACGACGGCCTCGCCGAACTGATTCCCGGCCCGGACGTGGCGCTCGCGCAGCACGTGCTGCCGGCGCCCGCCGGACACGTCGGGACTCATGCCGGTCCGGTGCTCTCCGCCGCCGACAGCGTGCGCGTCACCGTGCATGGGCGCGGAGCCCACGGCTCGATGCCGCAGGCGGCCGTCGACCCCGTGGTCCTCGCGGCGATGATCGTGATCCGACTGCAGACCATCGTCTCCCGTGAGACCCCGCCGGGAGAGACCTCGGTGGTCACGGTCGGCAGCGTCCAGGCCGGTACGAAGAGCAACGTCATCCCCGATCACGCCGTGCTGGAGCTCAACATCCGCACCTACGGCGAGCGGACCAGAAGCGCGATTCTGGACGCGGTGCGCCGCATCGTCATCGCGGAGTGCCAGGCGTCGGACTGTCCGAAGGCTCCGGAGATCGAGCTGTTCGACCGCTTCCCGCTGACCGACAACGATCCCGTAACCACCGGCCGGGTGGCCGCCGCGTTCGGCGAGTTCTTCGGCGACCGGGCCGGGCCGCTGGGCCGGCAGACCGCCAGCGAGGACTTCAGCGACATCCCGAACGCCCTGGGAGTCCCGTACACCTACTGGGGCATCGGCGGCATCGACCCTGAGACCTACGGCAGGGCCGAGGCCGCCGGCCGCGTGGCGCAGGACATCCCGGTGAACCATTCCGCCGCGTTCGCCCCGGTCCCGCAGCTCACCTTGGACACCGGCACCCAGGCCTTGGTCGTCGCCGCTCTCGCGTGGCTCGCCCGCTGACTCACCGTCGGTCCGCGGAACCGGGACCGCCGCCGTATGCGCCCGGCGGTCCCGGAGCGTTGAGGCCGAAGCGGACGCCCACCAGCCGGACGACGAAGCAGACGGCGGCGGCTCCGATCGCGGCGGGGATCCCGTAGACGCCGGTGCTGATCGTGACCGCTGTGATGGTGGCCGCGATCAGGGCGGGGATGGCGTACAGCTCGCTGTACAGCACCGTGGGTATCCGCCGGATGAGCACGTCGCGCAGTGTGCCGCCGCCCACGGCTGTGATCGCGCCGAGGATGATCGCCTGTCCGATGCCGAGCCGGAAGTCCAGCGCCTTGCTCGCCCCGGTCACCGCGAACAGGCTCAACCCGAGGGCGTCGAACACGATGATCGGGCCGGCCAGCCGGTCCAGTCGCCGGCCGAGGCCGTACGCGACCAGGCCGCTCGCGGCCGCGACAGCGAGGTAGCGCCAGTCGCTGAACGTGGCGGGCGGCAAGGAGTCGATCAGGATGTCGCGGATGATCCCGCCACCCAACGCGGTGACCATGCCGAGAGTGACCACGCCGACGATGTCGAGCCGGGCGGCGCGCACCGCGGTCAGCGCGCCGTTGAGCCCGAAGGCGAAGGTGCCCGTCAGGTCGAGCGCGAGCAGCAGCGGCGGCGGTTCGGCGTTCACCTGGCGTGGATACCCGTCATGGGCGCGTTTTCGCTGATGGGACGCCCGGGTCGAGCTCACGCCGACGGTGGTCGCGGCGAAGCCTGGCCGACGCTCGCCCGGTCGGCGTCCCCCGTCGGAGCCGGGCGAGGTCCACCGGGAGCGCCCGCATCGTCCGTACGGTGGGCGCCAGGCCCTGACGGCGCAGCGCCGATGCCGCGTAGGGTGGGGGCGGGCGGCAGCCGTACAAGATCGAGGAGGCCGGGGCGCTTGGGCATGATGATGGCGGTGAGCTTCACTCGCTACGGGCGGCTTTACTACCTCGATCCCGGAGGGCATTCCCCCAAGGTCGGCGACAAAGTGCTCGTGCCGACCGAATCCGGGCCGGAAGTGGCCGAGTGCATCTGGGCGCCGCAGTATGTCAGCGAGGACGTCGACGGCCTGCCGGTCTGCGCGGGCATCGCGACCGAGGAGCACCTGAGCAGGGACGAGACCAATCGCCGGCGCAGGGCCGAGGCACGGAGCGTGTCCAAGCGCCTGATCAAGCGGCACGACCTGCCCATGAAGGTCGTCGGGGTCGACTACGTGGACGCCGACAACGTCTTCACCGTGTACTTCTCGGCCCCGCAGCGCGTCGACTTCCGCGCGCTGGTGCGGGACCTCGCCCGCAACCTCCGGGCCCGGGTGGAACTGCGGCAGATCGGGCCGCGCGACGAGGCACGGCTACAGGGTGGCATCGGGCCGTGCGGGCGCGACCTGTGCTGCGCGACCTTCCTGAAGGACTTCGAGCCCGTCTCGGTCCGGATGGCCAAAGATCAGGACCTTCCGGTCAATCCGCTCCGGATCGCCGGCGCCTGCGGGCGGTTGATGTGCTGCCTGAAATACGAGCACCCGCTGTACGTCGAGGCGCAGCGGAGCTTCCCCAGGACGGGTTCCCGGGTGGAGACGGACGAGGGGCCGGGCCAGGTCGTCGGCAGGAACGTGCCGGGCGACTACGTCACCGTGCGGCTCGACGACGGCGGGCGCCGGTGCCAGTGCTCTCGCGCCTCGGTCTGCGGCCCGCGCAAGGCCCACGACGAGAGGTATGAGCCGCAAGCGTGAAGATCCTCCGATCAGGACGGCATGTCCCCCCTTCCCACTCGCGCCGTACCCGCGGCTTGGCGGCGTTCCTGGCGCTCGCGGTCGTGGCCACGGGGTGCACGACGGACGAGCGGAAACCCGGGGTAGAGGCGAAGGCGAAGGCGCCCACGACCGCGCTCCAGCCGTTCTACAGCCAGAAGCTCGACTGGAGCGACTGCGGTGACGGGTTCCAGTGCGCGCGCGCCGAGGTGCCGCTCGACTACGCCACGCCGTCCGGGGAGAAGATCGGGATCAGCCTGATCCGGCTGCCCGCCACCGGCAAGCGGATCGGTTCCCTCCTCATCAACCCCGGCGGGCCGGGCGGATCCGGCGTCGACTACGCCCGCGCGGCGCGCTCGGTGCTCAGCGACAAGGTACGGGCACGGTTCGACGTCATCGGCTTCGACCCGAGGGGTGTGGGCGAGTCGAGCCCCGTCCGCTGCATGTCCGGACGCGATCTCGACGCCTTCGTGAGCCTGGACGCCAGTCCTGACACGCCGGCCGAGGTCGCGGCGCTCGAGAAGGGGTCCGAGGCGTTCGCGACGGCCTGCGGGGCCAAGGCGGCCCGGCTGCTCCCCTTCGTCGGCACGGCCGACGCGGCCAGGGACATGGACGTGCTGCGCGGCGTTCTCGGCGACTCCGGGCTGAGCTACCTCGGCAAGTCGTACGGCACCCATCTGGGCGCGGTCTACGCCGACCTGTTCCCGAAGAACGTCCGCGCGCTGGTCCTCGACGGCGCGGTCGACCCGTCCGTCCCGTCGCTGAAGTCCAACGAGACCCAGGCGGTCGGCTTCGAGGTCGCGCTGAAGGCGTTTCTGCAGGACTGCTTCGAGGACGGCGCCTGCCCCTTCTCCAGCCGTACGGTCGAGGGCGCCATGGCCGAGCTCGGCGACCTGCTGAAGAAGGCCGACGAACAGCCGTTGAAGAACACGCTCGGCGACGGGCGCGAGATCAACGAGTCCTGGGCGGTCCTCGGCATCGTCACACCGCTGTACGAGCGGGAGGCGTGGCCGGTGTTGCGCGAGGCCCTGGGGCACGCCTTCAACGGCGACGGCACCGACCTGTTGCGGATGGCCGACCTGATGCTGGACCGCAAGGCGGACGGCTCGTATTCCAACCAGACCGAGTCGAACATGGCGATCAACTGCGTGGACCATCCCTACCCCAAGGAGGTCTCCGCGTACGCCAAGGGAGCCGCCGAGGCCCAGAAGGTGGCCCCGCATTTCGGGAATTTCGTGATGTGGGGGTCGTTGCCCTGCGCGTACTGGTCGGTCGCGCCCAAGGGGACCGACAAGAAGATCACAGCCGAGGGTGCGCCGCCGATCGTCGTCGTCGGCACCTCACGCGACCCGGCCACGCCGTACGAGTGGGCGGAGGGGCTGGCCTCCCAGCTCAGCTCGGGTGTCCTGCTCGGATACGACGGTGATGGCCACACCGCGTACCGGACGGGATCCGACTGCGTGGACAAGGCGGTCGACGACTACCTGATCTCGCTCAAGGCGCCCAAGGAGGGCACCATGTGCCCGAAGGTCACGTGATGTCGAGGAGGTGGGCGCGAGAAGGGGCCGCGAGCCTGTAGACTTCTGTACGCTGCCATACGGCACGCCGCCTTAGCTCAGTCGGCCAGAGCGACGCACTCGTAATGCGTAGGTCTGGGGTTCGATTCCCCAAGGCGGCTCCATCAATGACCAGGGCGTTTCCCTTCCGGGAGACGCCCTGTGATCGTTTCGGGTTGCAGTTCGCGATTCGCCCTTCCCCCACAGTGCCCGCCCCATCTGCCGGGCCGCGTCCTTGGCCATCGGGGTGGCGACGTGGGTGTAACGCTGGGTGACCCTGATATCGGAGTGGCCGAGGACCTCCATCACGGTACGGACGTGTACGCCCATGTCGATCACGAGCGTTCCGGCCGTATGGCGGCCATCGTGAACGCGGGCGTCCCGCACTCCGGCCTCCTTGAGGATCGCCTTCCACTCCTCCCAATCGTGCCGAGGGTCGATCGGGCGTCCATCCGACCGGGAGAACACAAGGTCGTGATCTTCCCAGCACTCGCCGGCTGCTTCCTCCTCGGCGTCCTGAGCTTCCCGCTGGGCCTTGAGGAGGGGCACCAAGTCCGTCGCGCAGCTCTCCCGGTGTTGGTGCTTGGCGCAGTCCTTCGGGCGGGGCGCGCGGTGCTTGTCCTGCGTGCACACCTGTGGATCTCCGCAGCCGTGATGCCACATCGTGCGCTGGATCTGCCACCAGATCTTGACCTTGTGTGCGTCGAGATCCATGTACTTCCAGCGGAGCCCGAGCGCCTCATCCTGCCGGAGGCCGAGGGCGAGACCGACGATCCACCGCGTGCCGTTGCGCCGGTCGATTACGGCGTCGGGGATCTTCCGCACGTCGGTACGACTCAGCGGTCCGATCTCGACATCACCCGCTTCCCGGCGGCTCCACGAGCTTGGCGACGTTCCGGCCGACCCGGCCACGGCGCATGGCGATCTCCAGGGCACGCGAGATGATCCGGTGGACCTTGAGGATGTGCGACGTTGGGCTTGCGCACTCCCGATGCCATGTCAGTTCTCGAGCTCAGAGACGGATCGACGTTCCCGTCGGAGACGACCTCGGGCGTGTACTGCAGGAAAAGTACACCATCCGCGGTAACGGGGTCGGCGTAGAGCCTACCGCTGCACGACGACGCCGGGGGGGCTGATCACGAGTATTGAGCGCAACGCTCAACGACTCAAGGAGAGATGATGCCACCCGAGAAGCCCCGTAGGGATGGAGCTCTAGCGGGACTGGCCCGGTTCTGTTACCGGCGTCGCCGCCTGGTCCTCCTGACCTGGATCGTCGGTGTGATCGCCGTGGCGTTCGTCGGCTTCGCCTACGGCGCCGCCCCCGACAACGACTTCTCGGGCGGAGACTCCGACTCCGCGAAGGCGCAGGCGCTGATCGAGAAGCACTTTCCCGAGCGGCAAGGGGACACGCTGACTCTCGCGATCAAGGCACAAAGGGGGATCGACGACCCTGCCGCCCGCCAAAAGATCGAGAAGATCCTCGCCGATCTTGCGACCTCACCGATTGTAGGACCGGTGACCTCGCCGTATCAGGACAAGAGCCTGGTGACGCAGGATCGTCGTATCGCCCGTACGACCATCCCGCTGACCCAGAAGGAGGTGGACAAGACCGCAGTCAAGCCCCTGGTGGACATGGTCAAGAACGCCTCCGATGACGGCGTGACGCTGGCGCTGGGCGGGACTCAGGCGGAAAAGGCCGAGACACCCCCGCAGGGTTCGTCCGAGAGCGTGGGCATCGTGGCGGCAGCGGTGATCTTGTTCATCGCTTTTGGGTCACTGGTGGCGGTGGGCCTGCCGATCGTGACCGCACTGCTGGCGATCGCCGCCGGCATCGCTTTGATGAAGCTGGTGGGGTACCTGGTCCCCTCACCGGATTTCACCGTGATCCTCGCCGCGATGATCGGGCTGGGTGTCGGCATCGACTACGCATTGTTCATCGTGACCCGCTACAAGGACAGCCTGCAGGCCGGCGACGAGCCCGAGACCGCCACGGTCAAGGCCATCACAACGGCTGGTCACGCGGTCCTGTTCGCCGGCACGACGGTCGTGATCGCGCTGATGGGCCTGATCGTCATGGGGCAGCGGCTGATGACCGGAGTAGCCGTCGCCACGTCGGTGATCGTGCTGGTCACGATGATCGCCGCGGTGACCCTGCTGCCGGCGTTCCTGGGCTTCGCTGGCTACAAGATCAACTCGCTGCGCCTGCCCCGTCGCACATCCCAGCGTCAGAAGGCCGCCGGTGCTGCGTCCCGAGAGCGCCGCACCATCGCCGAACGCTGGGCTCGCGCGGTGCAGCGCAAGCCGCTGGTCGCCGCGATACTGGCCGGCGGGGTCCTGGTGGTGCTGGCCGCCCCCGCGCTGTCGATGCGGCTGAGCAACCCCGACGCCAGTGTCCAGCCCCACGACAGGAGCAGCTACACCTCATACGAGATTCTCTCCGAGGGCTTCGGCCCCGGCTACAGCGCACCCCTGATCTTCGCCACCGAGGTCGGCTCCGGCCGCACCGATCTGCGTCCCGTCATCGAAGCAGTCAGCATGACCGAGGGCATCGCCTATGCCGCGCCGCCTCAGGTCAGCAAGGACGGGAAGGCCGCGATCTTCATGGCCTTCCCCAAGACTGGATACCAGGACAAGGCGACCGCGGACCTGGTGCACCGCCTCCGCGACGACGTGCTTCCCAAGGCACCCGGCGGCGAAGGCGTCTACGTCGGTGGCCCGAACGCCGGCACGATCGACATGGCCGATGACATCAGCTCACGCCTGCCCCTGATGATCGCGGTCGTCATCGCGGTGTCCCTGGTGCTGCTGATCGCGCTGGTCCGGTCGGTCACGATCGCGCTGCAGGCCGCCGTCATGAACCTGCTGTCAATCGGCGCCGCCTACGGCGTGCTCGTCGCGGTCGTCCAGTGGGGATGGCTGGGCTCGGCCCTCGGTTTCCCCACCACCATGCCGATCTCGACCTGGGTACCGATGATGATCTTCCCGGTCCTGTTCGGCCTGTCCATGGACTACGAGGTCTTCCTGATCTCGCGGGTCCGTGAGGAGTACGAGCGCACCGGAGACACCCGGACAGCCGTTACCCGCGGGATGGCACAGACCGCCAAGGTCATCACGGCCGCGGCCGCCATCATGGTCGCCGTCTTCACGACATCCCTGCTCGGCCCCGATCTCGCGGTCAAGCAGGGAGGTTTGGGCATGGCCGTCGCCGTGCTCATCGACGCCACCATCATCCGGATGATCCTTGTCCCCGCGGTGATGGAACTGTGCGGCAAGGCCAACTGGTGGATGCCCGGACGCCGGGCACCGAAGGTGGCCTCGGCTCCCCCGGCCGAGATCGCGGAAGAGGCGAGGGTCTGACGCTTCCTCGACCCACGGAGAGCTATGCCGCCACCGCCGGAACCGCACATCGAACTGTTACGACCCCTCCGATGACCCAGCGCACCCATGTACCGGTTGCGGTTCGAGTTGCATTCCGTCATTGATCGCTGGTGTCCATCCAGGTTCGTGAACGGCGCTGACCTGGTGTGGTGTACATCGGCGGATACATCCGAGACCGCCTTCACGAGACTCGTAATGCGTAGGTCTGGGGTTCGATTCCCCAAGGCGGCTCCATCAATGATCAGGGCGTTTCCCATCCGGGAGACGCCCTGTGATCGTTTCTGGTTGCGGTTACCCTCAACCGCGGCGGCTATTAATGGGCATGGCGTTGTCGGAGACGCATGCTCGAGAGGCTGATGGTGGCCGCCCGGTGGCGGCGGATCGCGCTCGGCCCGGCGCGCCGTGGCACCGGCCGCCGATCCATACCGCCCCGCGTCGTCAGCTCGAAAAGTCGTTTGATGTGACGGCTCCTCGCGTCGACAATCGCCCGGTGAACAATCACTCACGAACGGACTTCTTCACCAAGCCCACGCTTGTCGGCGAGAAGGTGACGCTGCGCCCTTTCCTGCTGGAAGAGGACGCGCCTGTCCTCCGTGCGTTACTCCAGGATCCGGAGGTGGGCCGGCTGACCGGCAGCGTTCACGGCCCGGCCGATCCTGAGCCGTGGGACGAAGCAGCCGAGAGACGGATGCGGGAGTGGTACGGCACCCGCAATGAGCAGCCGGACCGGCTGGACCTGGCCGTCGTCGACCGGGTGAGTGGCGCCTGTGTGGGTGAGGCGGTGCTCAACGAGTGGGACGATGGCAATCGCAGCTGCAATTTCCGCATCGCCCTCGCCACCACCGGCCAGAACCGCGGGCTTGGCACCGAGGCGGTCAGGCTGATGGTCGGCTACGGGTTCGAGCGGCTGGGCCTGCACCGGATCTCGCTGACCGTGTTCGACTTCAATCCCCGTGCCCGCCGCGCCTACGAGAAGGTCGGCTTCGTCAAGGAGGGGGTCCACCGTGACGTCCTGTTCTATGACGGTGCCTGGGTGGACGACGTTGTGATGTCGATCCTCGCGCCGGAATGGGAACGCCACTGCGGCCACCCTGAAAGCATCAACTGATCGCGTCGTGATCCACTGACCGTCTATGGGCGTTTCAGGTTGATGGCGCCCCCACAGCGCCCGCCTCCACCCTCATCTGCCGGACTGCGTCTTTTTCGACCTCCGGAGTGCGGGCTTCTTCCGGCACCAGACAGAGTTCTCTGTCTGGTCCCGCGGGGAGGGGCGGGAGAGGATTCGGATGTGGGTGTGGAGATGCCGGGAGCCTTGTGGGGGCCTTTGATCGTTCTGGGGCTTTCGGGGGGCATGGCGATGTGGCGGCTGCTGGTGGGGCCGTTGACCGTGTCGCCGGACGGAATGCGGTATCTGGCCATGGGCGCCGGGATCCCGGTGTCCATGCCGTTCCGACTGCGGTGGCTCGCTCCGGCGGTGTGCCGGGACAGCATCGCGAGGTGGCGGTGCTGGACGGCGGTGCACGTCGCGGCGTTGCCGGCGTTGACCGCGATGTGGCTCTCACACTGGGTGGACGATCCACTCCGGTGCGCCCTGGGCGGGCTGCTGGTTGTCGGGTTGCCGGGGCTGTGGCAGATCAACCTGCGGTGGGGCGTGCTCGTGGACGGATCGTCGATGGCGTGGGCGCTGGCTTCCGCGATCGCGCTCCAGCACGAGCAACCGCTCCTTGCCTGCGCGCTGGCGGTAGTGTGCGGGTGCATCAAGGAGACGGGTCCGGTCTTCGCGGCGTGCTTCGCCTGGTCGCCGCTGCCGCTGGCAGGGCTCATCGTGCCCGTCGTGTTGCGGCTGACCGCCCGGCGTACGTCCGATCTGCTCGGCGATGACGATCTGCTGGACAAACCACTGGTGGCGGGGCTGGTCGCGCACTACCGGCGGTGGCTGGACCCGCTATTCATGGTGACGCCGTGGGGCGTGTGCATGGCAGGCGTGCTAGTCGGCGACGCCGCGGTCCTGCCGATGCTCGTCATCACGCTTACCATCGCGTACGGCCAGTTGCTGGTCGCGACGGACACCGTGCGGCTCTACCAGTGGGGGGCGCCACCGCTCATCCTGGGCACGGTCCTGGTGCTGCCCACCTGGGCACTCGGGGTGGCACTCGTCCCGCATCTGGTCAACCCGTGGGCCGGGCGCGGTATATGACCCCGACGGGCAGTTCAGGGCAGTGTCTTCCTGACCTGTACGGCGGTGCCGTATGCGCAGAACTCGGTCCAGATGTCACCCAGTTCCGAGGTGACCAGCCGTACACCGATCACCGCGTCGGCGCCGAGGAGGCAGGCGTTGGCCGCCAGTCGATCCATGGCGAGTTCCCTGCTGGCCGTCAGGGACTCGACGACCGCCGTCATCTCCCCGCCGATGATGGTCCGCAGGCCGGCGGCCATCTGCGCGCCGAGGTTGCGCGTCCGCACGGTCACGCCCATGACGATCCCGAGCACCTTGACGATCTCCAGGTGTGGTACATGCTCCGTGGTCACCAGGATCGGGGAAGCCTTCTCGGTCAATGCGGTGCTCCAGAGACGGGGGGACATGATTTCGCCGCCGTCAGGCCAGTGGGCGAGGCGGGAGTGCGATCCGCCGGAAGATGGCCTCGGCCTCGCTGTTGTACCGCTCGGCTTCCCCCTGCTCGCGCAGGTCGTGTTCGACGAGGGAAAGGCTGCGCAGTACGCGCGCTTCCGAGAGCGGGTGCCGGGTTTTGAGGATGTCGGGGAGGCATTCGCGATAGCGGTCTCGGGCCGCCCGCGGCTTGCCCCTCTTCCGGTGCATCTCGCCCAGGTGGTAGACCGCCTGGGCGCTGCCCAGACGGAATCCATAGCGCTCGAAGAGCGGGACGCACAGTTCGAGCTTGCGACGGGCGTCCTTGTATTCGCCCAGGACGATGGCGAGTTGTGCCTGGCTGTGCAGTGTGTGCGCGACGCCGAGAACATGGTCCAGGTCGCGGTAGATCTCGTCGCACGCGGTGAAGCACGCGGCCGATTCCTCCGTGCGGCCGAGGTCCATCAGCACATCGCCGAGCCCGTGAAGGGAGTGCGCCTCCCAATAGCGCTCGCCGGCGGCGCGAAAACGCTCCAGGCATGTGTTGTAGAGGGTTTCAGCCTCCTCCAGGCGAAGCTGGTCCCGCCGCAGGTATGCCAAGCTGTGCAGGTTCATGGATTCCTGGAGTGGCAGCCCGAGTTCGCGGAAAGAGGCCAGTGAACTCTTCAGCGAAGCCTCTCCTTCGGCGTAACGTCCTTGGTGGCGCTGAAGGTTACCCGCCATGAAAAGGACATCCGCGATGCCGCGCCGCTGACCGATGGCGTGGAATATTCGCAGCGCCTCGGCATAGTGGTGGTCGGCCGTGTCGAGATCGAGCTGTTCCCACGCGGCGACGCCCAGCCCGCGCCGCAGGTATCCCTCCGCACGCCGGTCTCCGCTGCGCTGGGCGGCCTTTACCGCGAGGGTATAGCTCTCGGTCCATGGCCTCCAGAGCGAGAGGCGGTCGAAGAAGTCGCAGAGCGGCTCGGCAAGGGCATGGGTCTGACGCCAGAGCTCGCTGTCATGCGCCTGCGCCACGAGCACGACGAGGCTCGCCTCCTCGGCGGTGAACCAGGCGGCTGGGTTGTTCGCGAGGTGGCCGGCCAGACCCACCGCCTCCGCGCTCCACTCACCGGCCGAGCCGTCGTCGGCCTTCTCCGCGTTCGCCGATGAAGGCGAGAGCCCCTGGTCGGCGCGTACGGCATAGTTGGCGTAGACGTCGAGCAGCCGCGCCAGTGCTTCCTTCTGAGCCGCATGCGGCGTCGACTTGGCGAGTTTCTCCCTGCCGAAGAGCCGGAGAAGGTCGTGGAAGCGGTAGCGGGCGTCACCGTCCCCCTCGCGGCCCGTGGTCTCCAGCAGGTTGCGGTCGACCAGGCCCTCGACCAGCTCCTCCGCCTCTCGCGGGGAGACGCCGGCGAGAGGTCCCGCGACCCACGCAGCGAAGTCGGGCACCTGGAGCAGTGACAGGAGCTCGAACACCCGCTGTCGTTTCTCCGTCAACCCCTGATGGCTGAGTTCGAAGCTGGAGCGGACCTCCAGGTCTCCCACGCGCATCTCGTCCAGCAGGCGGTGCTCGTCGGACAGCCTGGCCGCGAACGAGGCGAGCTTCGTATGGCTGCGCGCGGCGAGTCGCGCGCCGATGATGCGGATGGCCAGCGGCAGGTGGCCGCACAACCGCACCAAGGTACGGGCGGCGTCCGGCTCCGCGTCCACGCGCGCCGCCCCGACGATGCGGCGCAGCAGGTCGAGAGACTGCGGCTCATCCAGTACGTCCAGCCGGACGGTGGTCGCCGATTCGAGCGCCCTGAGGTCACGTCGGCTTGTGATAAGCACGGAACACGTGGACGCGCCCGGCAGGAGCGGGCGGACCTGTGCTTCCTCAGCCGCGTTGTCCAGCAGGATCAGCATCCGCCTGCCATGCAGCCGGTCGCGGTACATGCGGATCCGCTCGGCGGTGTCGTCCGGGATCGCCGCTCCCGCGACCCCGAGGTCGCGCAGAAATCCGGCGGCGACCTCGGCCGGGTCGAGCACCTGGTCTTCCACGCCGCGGAGGTTCACATAGAGGTAGCCGTCGGGGAATTCTTCGCGCATGGTATGGGCCAGATGAATGGCGAGTGTGGTTTTCCCTACACCCCCCTGGCCGGCGATGGCGGAAATGACAACCGCTGTTCCCTTGCGACGCCTGCCTTCGCGGAGTAATCCCTTCAGGCGCGCTATCACGTCCTCCCGGCCGGTGAAGTCCTTCACGTCGGGAGGCAGGGGGAAAGATCGGCCGCCACTGGCCCGGGATTCATCCTCATCCCGGGTGAGCTGCGCCATCTGCCGGGATTCCCTCTTGCTCCGCGCCTCGCGATATACCTGTGTGGCGGCGAGCCCCCCGGTCAGCGCCGATGCGAGGGCGGCGAGGGCGAGCTGGGTCGGACTCGGGTCATCATCGGGGAGATACAGGCCGGTCGCCGACGCCGCGAACGTCGCCGCTGCGGTGGCAGTGCCGATGAGCGTCACATTGACGCGCTGGCGCACGGAGAGATGTTTTGGCCGGCGCATATTCAAGGCACTCCCTGCTGCGCGACAGTTTCAACGCGACAAGTCGAAGATCCCCAGGGGCTCTGATGATTGCACCAGCAATTGCATGCATGATATCCGCCGGCCCTCGTAAAAACCATCCGACTTCACCGGAATGGCACAGCCCCTCTCCCGGTTCGTGACGTGGCAGAGCACAACATGCCAGCCTGACAGGCGGTGGTGGCGGCCGCGCTGGCTCGCCAAGAGGCCGTCATCGAGGAAGTGAGCCCAAGACGCGCCGAAAGCCTCTCAAGGATCCTTCAGAGTGGTAGCGACGGGCCGACGCTTTAGAGCATGGTCCAGCAATCTCACACGTAAGCCCAGGAACTGAAGTGGGAGCAGGCCAAGCCGATAGAGTTCGCAGGAGCGACCGGCCTTCCGTCGACCGGGCGACAATCACGGGTCATGAGGCGATGGTCTCCGCGAAGGCGCACAGCCGGTCTATCTTCTCCTTCAGCGTCGCCGGGTCCTGATCGCGCACGGCCGATCGTGCCCACAGACCATCAGGAGCGAGGAAGCGAGCTGCGTGATCGGTTCTTAGTCTGTCGTCGAGATGGAGCAGCGCCCCCATCGCCCAGTCCTGGTTGTAGTAGCAGGTTGGATCGGGGAGGTACCGGTCCAGGTACGCGACAAGCGACGCGGCGGCGGATTCGTTGGCGAACCGGGCGAAGGCGAAGCAGTATCCCTGACCTGAATAGACGAGTTCGCTGTCCAGGAGCATCGTGTGGAGGCGGCTGTGGAACTGCGTGCGACGATCGATGCCAATCAGCCAGGCCCCTGTGAGTCGCGAACGCCATTCGCCGTCCAGGAGCAATGAGAGTTCCTGGTCACTGATCTGACGCGCCGAGGCGGACAACTCGTGTCCGAATCGGAAGCGCTCCCGTTCCGGCATCGCCAGAAAGTTGCCGTGAAGCAGCTTCAAATACCGTTGCCTCGGCATGAGGAACTAATCGACGACTGCCATCATTTCGGGATCATCTGGCGTGGGGAGTCGCATCCCGCCAATCATGCCGCAGGTACGCGGCGGCGGTCAGGGTGTCGGTGTCGTCGCCGAGGATCGGAGCCAGCGAGGCCGCGCGGCGACGCGCCGCCGGGGACCGCCCAGTGACCACAACCAGGTGATCGGCCGACGCCCGGACTTCCTCCCTCGAACCTTACAGGTTACGGAACTTTAATCCTCGCCGCAGGATGTCTCTGAGCTCGGAAGAAGTGAACGGACGACAAACGAAAACCCACCGGTGCGGAATGACCATGTACCACCCCTCACCGAACCCCAAAGGGAAGTGATCTTAGTGACGACACGGCGTACGATCAGTGTGCTGCTGGCGACGGTTGCGGCCGCGACAATGAGCTTGGCCATCGCCCCGGCCCCGGCCAGCGCCCTCTCATGGGATTGCGCGTCGGGATACTCCTGCTACTACGACGGCGCCAACGGAGTGAACAGGATCTGGATCGCGCCCAGTGGCGGTAAGTGCTTCAACCTGGGGACGATGGGCCTCAACGACCGGATCTCCTCCATCTACAACAGGGGAAACGGAGCGGTCCATCTCTACAACTGGGTGGGCTACTGGGACTACCTGGGGTCGGTCCCCCGGAACGCGGCGTTCAACCTGGCCTCGACCATCAACAATAAGACGGACAGGGTCTGCATCGACTAAAGGCAGTCGTACCGGGGATAAGTCTGTACATTCCGCGGAGAGACGTTCTTGCCTGGCGAGTGGGAAGCCGCCCAGGCCCGACGGGACGAAGAGCAGAACTGATAAGCGTCCGGGCAGGCTGCTGTACAGCGGCCGGTACAGCAACGTCTCCTCACACAAGCACATCCCACCGGCCCGCATCCAACGACCGAGCAGAGCGGCGAGCCGTCAACGAGGGACCTGCCCTGACCTGGTGTGGCGGACATCAGCGGACACATCCCAGAGTGCCTTTACGAGACTCGTAATGCGTAGGTCTGGGGTTCGATTCCCAAGGCGGCTCTGCACCAGGAGGCCCCTGACCAGCAAATTTGCGGTCAGGGGTACTTTTAAGGTCCAGACAATGCCACGATCTTGCCAACGCCTCCGCCAACAAGCGATCGGAGGAGGGCGGCAGAGTGGTCCAGCGGTACACGAACGAGCGCGGGGCCAGGATCTTCGCGGGCGGCTACCTAGGCGTCCTTGCCATTGCCGCTGTTACCAGCTTGGGTGGGTTGCTGGCTGGTAAGGACAGCGTGGTCCTGTGGCCGGTCATCCTGGTCGTTCCACTGGGCTGGCCGCTCTTCTGGCTGATCGACAAGAGCCAGCAGGCTGTGTGGGACTCCTGGTTCTCGATGGACCACCGATGGCTTGTCCCCCTGGTCATCTGGGCTCTCTTCGTGGCATGCGGCGCTCTTCAGGCATGGTTGTTCTGGAGAGTCACCCGAGGGAAACGCCTCACCCCGAGAACGTAAAATGCCTTTCCCAGGAAGGGCCCACTGGGTCCGTCAGCCGTCCTCGTGGAGGGTCCGGGCGAAGATGTCGGCGACGGCCGCCTCTGGGGTCTACGACGAGGAACTGGACTTCCCGCTCGATGAGTACGACTGAGAGGTCAGCGACCCTCCATGCCATGCGCGAGGCGAGCACGTCTGTGTAATGATCCATTCCGAATGGAACTGCTTGACGGGCTTGGGGAGCGCCGGCAGATCGGCTGGATCGCGGATGACGTTGCGCCACCCTTACATGCGTGAGGCGTTGAGAAAGATCTCGGCGTTGGGTGTTCTGACGCTTCTGATCAGCAGCCTGACCGCATGCGTCGGAGACGGTTCTAGCAGCTTGGGCGATGGTGGACAGCTCTGTCTGGACCGAGCCAAGCGAGAGAACGCCATGCTCCGAGCCGCCATTGCTCCAGCGCTTCCCCGGAAGGGCCAAGGGCCGCCTATCGCTGAAATAAACGGATGCGACTCAGCGAATAACGGTGCCTGGCTGTACGTCGACGCGGACCCGAGCATGTCCGAGGAAGAGATTCATGCCGGGTTCGTGAAGGCGGGATGGGCCGACGCTGCAGAGGTGGACGGCTGCCTCGGTGGGTGCGATACGGAAGGCGCTGAACTGGCCAAGAGGGTGGGGGACAGGGTCGTCGGTGTAAGCATGTCGGATCCGTCCGCCGGATCGATAAGGATCACGGTGCAAGCCATGGACCTCTGCTGGACCGACAGTGGCTATACCTGCACTGCATGAGGCGTAGGGCTGGCCGTCTGGTAACTGCTCCAGTTGCAGTGAACGGCGCTGATCGGGGATCGCGGGCATCAGCGGACACCTCGAGAGCGCCATCACGAGAGCCGTAATGCGTAGGTCTGGGTTCGATTTCCCAAGGCGGCTTCATCGACGACCAGGGCCTTTCCGACCGGGAGACGCCCTGTGATCGTTTCTGGCGGCCGTGGCTCTACCGGGCGCTCGGGGCGTTCTCCAGCGCCGCGTTGAGCGCTTCGGTACGGGCGACCGTTCCCCAGAGCCACTCGACGGTGGCCTTCCCGCGCCGCTCGGCCAGCCATTCGTCGAAGACCCGTCCCTCGATCAGGGCACGAGTGGCCTCGTCCAGGACCGCGGGTCGGACCTGGAGCACGTACACGATGGCGGAGCCGCCGTCGGCGGGGAAGGGGCCCAGCACATCCCCGGCCCTGGCCCCGGCGGCCCCGGCAGGCAGATCACAGCGGCGCACCTCCTCCATCTGGCAGGTCGCCGCGTTGCCGAGTACCTCCCTCGCGGCCAGGGCGACGGGGTCGGCGGCGTCGCGCAGCCTCGGGAGCGCCGCCCGCGCGGCCTCCGGTTCGGCGTAGCGCAGCCGCAGGACGTGCAACCTGTCGAAATCGTCGCGGTGGGCGTCGAAGACGGCTTCCGCGCGTCCGGCCACGATCCTCCGGCGCAGCCGCCGTGCCGCGGCCTGTTCGGCGACCAGTTCCTCCAGGGCGGCGAGGGCGAGCCCGCGCTGCGCCATCCATTCCTGGGTGGCCTGGACGGTCAGCAGGCCCCGCGCGCGGCGGAAGGCGTCCATCGCCTGTCGGAGCTCGCCGTCCGTGAGCTCCGTCCGCCCGCTGGAGGTCTCCTCCATCACGAGGTGAGCGTTGACCAGCCGTTCGGCCAGCCGGACGTCGTCCCACAGCACGTCCAAGATGGAGACCACCTGCTCCATCTTCACATCGACACCGTTGATCCGGACGACGACCTGGTCCCCTGACGGCTGGCTGCCGCGCATCGGCCAGGGCAGAACCTGGTTGGAGGCGAGCGCCAGCGAGATCGTGCCGGCGGCTGTCTTGATCAGCAGGTCGTAGTGACAGGACTCGTCGGCGGCCTCGCGGCGCCACACCAGCCTCATCGGCACGTCCGGGTACCGCTCATGCAGGGCGGCCAGATGTCCCCTGGCCTCGCGGGGCTGGAGGCCGGTCACGTCTCCGAGGTAGGCGAGGGCATCGGAGAGCAGAGCCTCGGGAAGCCGATCGGGCGGGGCGGGCATGGTCAGGCTCCTTCGAGCAGGATGTCGCAGAAGGCCTGGCTGATCGGCAGGCCGGTGAGGTGCTCGATCCACAGCCACTGGCCGTTGGGGTTGATCTCCAGGAAGACGTAGCGGCCGTCAGGGGTGACGATCAGGTCTATCGCCCCGTACCGCAGCCCCAGACGGTCCGTCAGCGCCAGGCAGCGGGTGGCGACCTCGTCGGGCAGCCGATGAACCAGATGCGGGGTGACGCGGATGTCGTACCGCCTCCAGTCGAACCTGGCATGGTTCGCGACCTGGGAGTGGATCTCGGCGGCGAAGACCTGCCGCCCCACGACGGTGACGCGGAGCTCGACCCGCTTGGGTATCCGCTCCTGCACGATGACCGGGCAAAACCGCAGCGCGTCGGTGTAGGCCACGTCGCGGGCGGCGACCGGCTCGCAGGCCCGGCTCATCACGATCTCGCCCCCGGCGTCCTCCACCCAGGGGATGTCCAGCGGCTTGGTGATGATGCGGCCGTCGTGACGGTCGTGGAAGTCGAGGAACGCCTCCTCGCTCGTGGTGATCACGGTTTCCGGGATCTGGAAGCCCAGCTCGGCGGCGAGGGCGAGCTGGTAGGGCTTGTGCCCGGCCCTCCGGAAAACCGACTCGCGCGCCGGAAGCTGCGGGCAGCTCAGATGCTCCCACAGGCCGGTGAGGAGGCTCTGGCACTCCTTGACGGTGTAGTCGGCGATCGTCTCGTCGGTGAGGACGGGGTCGGCGGCCACAGGCATCGGCCGACGCCACCACAGAGCCGTGAGGGTGTCCAAGTCGACGGTCTCGTCGCCGATGTGCAGGCGCCTGCCGACCGCGCCGTCCAGGTAGCACAGATCCACCCGTGACCTGCTCTGGAAGCTCGCCGGGTTGAACACCGTGGTCCGCGCCCCACGCCCCACGAGAAGATCACAGACGCGCGAAGCGTGCGCATCCTCCTCATGGTCGTACGTAAGGACAAGGACATGAGGTGACGGCAACGGGATTCCTCGTCATTCCTTCGTCACGGGTCTGCGAGACACCAGGTGCGGGAGTCCTGCCTGGCACCCCCACACCCGTACGTCCTCAGCCGCCGGGACGGCTCTCGGGCCTGGGCCGCCTAGACGAGGTCGTCGATGACGCTTCCGCCGTCCGCGGAGGTCCAGCTGTGCGGCGGAAGCTTCTGGTAGCCCCCGGTGATCCCGAGAAGCTGGCTCTCGTCCAGTTCCGCTCCATCGAGGGCGATGTCGTCGAGCGTGGTGCGGGAAATCGGCTCCATTGCGGCCCGTTCCTTTCGGAGATCTCGGGTTGTCCTCCGCGCCACTGTGCGACAGCGAGCTTGAACCCCTCTAGTGAACGGCTTGGAATTCCCGCCTCACATATCGCGACCGGAGGTGATCGCCACTGGCCGAGAACCTGATCGTCAGGCTCCGGTTCAGAGGGTCCCTTCCGATCGTCGGAAGGGGGCCGTCCGCCGGTCTTTCTGTCAGTCGTCGTCGAGCTTGGCGGTGACCTTGCTCGCGGGGGGAGCCTTGATGGAGACCTTGCCGCCCCAGTCGGTGAAGCGGGTTTCGACGCTGATCGTCTTGCCTTCCCAGCCGTTGCTGTCGAACAGGCCCGTGGCCGGATAGGACGTGGTCAGGCGCTGCGGCAGCCCATCACGGTTCATGGTGATGCTGTATTTCGCCACGGCCGTGTCCTTCGACCAGATCCGCAGCGAGGCGCGGAACCAGGGCGAGATCTTGGCGAGCTTGCCGAACGTGATGGTCCCGGAATAGGTGGTGTGCGACTTCTTGGCGCTCCTGAGCAGAGTCTGGAGGGTCGCGGGTTCGGCGACGTTCACGATCTGGCCGAACCAGCCGCTGCCGCCGGCGGCCATGCCCTGCGGATCCTTGTACCAGACCTTGCCCTTGGGCAGCTTCTCGGCGAGGACGCCGCCCGAGGTGTAGCTCGTGGTGCCGATCCGGATCGTCCGTTCGGGGGTGAGCCGAGCGACGGCGGCGGCGGCCGGCTCGTCGGACGTGGCACCCGCTTTCGCGCTGATGTCAGAGGCGACGATCCCGGACCTGCCGAACTGGAAGGAGCCGGTACGCCGCAGGATGAGGACGTTCGTTCCGTCGCCGGTCAGCGTGGTCCGGTCGGTGAACTTCACCCCCTTGCCGGCGACGAACTGGCCTTTCAACGCCTTGATCGGGTCCGCGGGGGCGGCCTGGGCGGGGGCCGCGGTCACGAACGCGGCGGCCGAGGCCGCCGATATGCCCACGATTACTCGCTTCATCTGGCTTCCTTGACAGTCCGGTGAGAAGAACAGGGGAATCCTGCCGAGCAGTGATCACGCTCATATCTCGAAATATGCCGTCATTACAGGATTTGGCCGGGCCAAAATAATCGCGACAGCGGCCGAGATGAAGCGGATTGCCGTCCTTGATGGCGTGGAGCCGTCAGATGGGGTGAAGTGAACCCATGAGAGGTTGGTTCCGCCGTCTCATGGGTCGCCATCCCGGGAGGCGCCTCCAAAGGCCCCCAGAAAGACGCCCCGAAAGCCGGTCTGGGAAACGCCTTGGCGGGCGTACCGAGAGTCGCTCAGGAAGGCGTTCCTTGACACGCCGGCTCCCGTCGCCGAGGCCGATGAAGCGCCGGTCGCTGGGGACCGTCCTCATCGTCGCCGGTTCCGTGCTCGCCGCCGGGGCGCTCACCGTGGCGCGGGCGGGACTCCCCGACCTCGCGCCGTACGTGCCCGCGTCCGGTGTGCTCGCGCTCGCGGCCGCCGCTCTGATCGGATGCGGCGGCGGCCTGGCGGTCGCCCGTACGCGGAGCGAGGGGCGGGGGCCGCTGCGCGTCCTGTCCTGGTGGTGGGTCTTCGCCGGAATCCTCCTCATAGCGCTATCCATGTGGGCGTCGGTAGCGGTACTCCTCCACGTCGCGGACATGGCGCCGGACCTGGCCAGACGCGTGGAGTTACGCCTTGACGGGGTCAAGACGGGCCTCACCGTGGGGGCGGGGGCGGCCGGTGCCGTCGCGCTGCTGCTCGGGGTCCGGCGCCAGTGGCTGGGCGAGCGGGCGCAGGCGTACCAGGAGTACGACGCGACTGAGAAGCGCGTGACCGAGTTGTACGCCAAGGCCGCCGACCAGCTCGGCCATGAGAAGGCGGCGGTGCGCCTGGCGGGGCTCTACGCCCTTGAGCGGGTCGCACAGGACAATCCGGAACACCGCCAGACGGTCGTCGATGTCGTCTGCGCCTACCTCCGCATGCCGCCGCCCGTACGGGAGGGCGCGCCGGAGGAGCGCAACCCCGTCGACCAGCAGGAACTACAGGTACGGCTGGCCGCCCAGAGCGTTCTGACGAAGCACCTCCGGCGGACCGACACAGGAACCGACACAGGGACCGACACAGGGACCGACACAGGAACCGACACAGGAACCGACCATGGAACCGCCATCGGAAAGGGCAGGGGAACCGGTATCGCAACCGGAAGAGGCGC
The DNA here is from genome assembly GCA_001570385.1 of Microtetraspora glauca. Classification (GTDB taxonomy): domain Bacteria; phylum Actinomycetota; class Actinomycetes; order Streptosporangiales; family Streptosporangiaceae; genus Microtetraspora; species Microtetraspora glauca. Next base: position 82,462 of record BBYL01000035.1, read on the forward strand.
TGAGAAAGGAACCGAGGCTCAGCGGCGGCCCGGACCTTTCGCGAGTTTCTGGCCGGGAATCGAGCTCCGCCTTTCCGGTGCCTATCTCGTCGAATTCGATCTCAACTCGTGCCAGATGGAGGCCGCGGATTTCCGCGGGGCGCGGTTCGCGGGCCGTACGGACTTCGGAGGAGCCGGGTTCGCGGCCAAGGCGGATTTCCGTGACGCCGGATTCGACGGCAGGACCTTCTTCGGCCTGGCCGTATTCGACGGCATGGCCGACTTCGGGCAGGCCACGTTCCGCGGCCGGGTGGATTTCGGCTGGGTCAGGTTCGGGACCAGGGCGGATTTCCGCGAGACCAGGTTCCGTGGCCGTGCGGACTTCGCCGAGGTCGGATTCGAGGGCCTGGCGTACTTCGAGAAGGCCGCCTTCGCGGGGCGGGCGGACTTCCAGGGAGTCACGTTCGCGGTCATGGCGGGTTTCGACCGGGCCGTGTTCGCGGGCAGGACCCTGTTCGACGGGGCGCGTTTCGAGGGGGCGGCGTACTTCGAGGGCGCCGATTTCACGCACGAGACGGACTTCGGCCAGGTGCGTTGGAGGCGGAACGCCGGTAGCACCTCGACCTGGCCGTCGGGATGGGTCGAGATGCCGGACCCCGACGATCCGGACCATGGCTCGCTCGTGCCCGCGCTGCCGGCCGGTGTCCCCGGCGGGTGACGACCCGAGAGTGAACCCGTGGGCGCGGGGTCTTCAGGGGCGCTTGGCGACGGTGAGGAGGAACGCGGTGTCCTCCAGCGCCTCCACGCTGTGGCGGGCCTCCGGGATGATCAGCAGATCACCGGTGCGCCCTTCCCACGAGGTGTCGCCGCTGTGCAACCGCAGCCGCCCGCGTACAACGAACAGGGTCGCCTCTCCCGGGTTCTCGTGCTCGGCGAGGATGGTGCCGGAGGTCAGGGCGAGCAGGGTCTGGCGCAGGACGTGCTCGTGCCCGCCGTACACGGTCTCCGCGCTGCGCCCCGTCGAGGCGGTCGCGGCGTGCTTCAGATGTTCGTGAACCAGCGCGTCCAGTGAAATCTTCTGCATGAGAATCAGTGTGCCAGCGGAGTGTTCCGCCCGTCGGCAGGGCCCTTGAGCTGCGCGGTCATAGAGTGCTCGCATGGGCCCACCGCTGCCCGGCCCACTGGCCGACCTGGCTCCCCTGCTGCACAAGTACGGCTACGCCGCTGTCGGGGGGCTCATCGCGCTTGAGGATTTCGGCATCCCCGTGCCGGGCGAGGCGATCCTCATCGCGGCCGCGGTCTACGCGGGAGCCGGGCACCTGAACATCTTCTTCGTGGGCATCGTCGCGGTGGCGGCCGCCATCGTCGGCGACAACATCGGCTATCTGATCGGCCGGTTCGGGGGCCGAAGACTGATCCACCGCTGGGGCCGCTACATCCTGATCACACCGGAGCGCTTCCACACGGCGGAGAGGTTCTTCCTCCGCCACGGAGGCAAGATCGTGGTGATCGCCCGCTTCGTCGAGGGGCTACGCCAGGTCAACGGCATCGTCGCCGGAACCACCGGGATGCCGTGGCGGCGTTTCCTCATGTTCAACGCCATCGGCGCGGTTCTGTGGGTCGGCCTGTGGGGAAGTGTGGCCTACTTCGCGGGGAAGAAGATCGGCGTCATCTACAGCGTGATCGAGCGCTACCAGAACTACGCCTGGATCGTGCTCGCCGTCGCGGTCACGGCCTTCGTCGCGTGGCGCGTGGTGCGCCACAGGCGGCGGCACGGCGCGTGACCTCGGAATTCGGTTGCGTGCCGTACGGGATCGACGTGACGATCTCGGAATGGACGAGAGACGCCAGGTCATGGCGAACGCGGTCAGCTACGTCGAAGGTGTCAGGGACGGACGTCCCTGGGCGGACATGGTCGAGGTGGTCGGGCCGGATCCGGTCGAGGTCATCATGTCCGGCATGCGCGGCTGGGCCGTCTCGGCTCCCCCGGAGCTGTCGGAAGAGCTGCTGGCACGGGGTGCCCGGTTGCTGCGGCACGCCCATGTCATGTTCTTCGACCTGAAGGACGCGGACCCGGCCGAAGTGGAAGCGCCCGAAGGGTTCCGGTTCGTACCGTGCGACCGCGATCCGGAGCAGGTGTTCCCCGCGGTGCGCGCGGCCTACCCGCCCGGACATCCCGATCACCGGTCGGACCGGGATGTGGAGCGGGAGCGCGAGGAGCTGACCAAGCTCCTGGAGGGACGGTTGATCGGGCAGGTCCTTCCCTGCAGCGTCCTGGTCGTGGACGCCGATGACACGGTGGTCGCCGGAGTCGTCGTCAACGACATGCGCGGCCAGCCGTGGATCTCGCAGGTGTTCCGGCATCCGGTCAGCGGGCCTCGCGGGATCGGCGCGCTCGCCCTGCGAGCCGTTCAGGTACGGGCCGCCCGAGACGGGCTCGCCGGCCTGGGGCTGGCGGTCTCGCACACCAACCCCGCCAGAAGGATCTACGACAGGCTCGGATTCGTGGTGACCGAGACCTCGATGACCGTGGTCGTGTGACCCCGCCCGCCCCGGACCGCGGGTAGGGCGTCAGGGTAAAGGTCGCGCTACCCCCGCTCCATTTGCCCGTTGAGGCACGTCAGCCCGCGATGACCTGTATGTACGCTTCGGAAAACTGGGTCATCCAGGCGTACGGGGGCATCGTCATGGCTTTCGAACTGCCCGATCTCAGGGAACTGGCGACCTTCGGCGACGACGTGGGGGTGGTGTCGCTCTACACGACGATGGAGCCCGGCACGACGGCGTGGCAGGTCCGGGCGCGCAACGAGATCGCCGCGCTGCGCCGGGACCTGGCCCGGCATGTCGACAAGGACCTGGCCAAGCTGGTCCTCGCCCGGTTGGACGTGCTCGAACCCCGGATCGACCAGCTCCTCAACCCGACGGAACCCGGTCTGGGACGCGCTCTGTTCGCCCAGGTGGCAGGCGATGAGGTGCGCACCTTGTGGGTGCAGCTCCCGGTCGGGGACCTGGCCGTCCTTGAGCCGAACGCCTACCTGCGCCCCTGGGTCACCGCCGTCGAGGAGGGCGCCCCCGCGGGGGTCGTCATGGTGGGACGCGACGGTGTCCGGCTGGTGGACTGCCGTTACGGGCTGGCGGAGGAACTCGAACCGATCGGGTTCGACCTGGACACCGAGGACTGGCGCAGGAAGCGCGGCCCCGCCACGCCCGGACTCTCGCGCCGCGCCGTCGACCAGCACGACCGTTTCGAGCAGCGGATCGACGAGCACCTGATCAGGTTCCTGCGTACGGTGGCCCCGCGCGTGGCCGAGCAGGCGGAGGGGAACGACTGGCAGGCCGTCCTGCTCGCGGGTGATCCCAGGGCGACCGATGTGCTCGGCGAGGCCATGCCCATGGGCCGGGACACCGTCCTGCTCGACGCCATCATCGACCCCGCCCTCTCACCCGCGGAGGTCCTGGCGTACGTACGCCCCACCTTCACCGAGGTCCGTACCAGGCGTGACGCCGCACTGGTGGAACGGGCCCGCGAGCTGGCGCTGTCGGGCGGCAACGGGGTGCTCGGTCTCGGCGACACGCTCGCCATGCTGCGCGCGGGTCGCGTCGAGCACCTGCTTCTCGACGCGGCGGGGGAGTGGAAGGCCGCCACCGCTGTGGACGCGGGCGCCGCGCCCATCGCCGCCGAGCTCGTGGAGGAGGGCACGACGGACGACCTGGGCGAGCGCATGATCGAGCTGGCCCTGGAGCACGCAACCAAGGTCACGATGCTGGGCCCCGAAGCCGCGGCCGGACTCGCCCAGGAGGGCGGAGTGGCCGCACTGCTGCGCTGGTGACGGCACCGAAGCATCGGTGATGGCCGGCGGGTCCTCGACACCTGTGAACCGGCCGGTGCCCGGTGTCGATCAACGGCGTCGTGTGACCCGCTCGCGCCCGTCCGCCGCCGGAAAGGTCAAGAAGGCAGGGTGATGCGCACGCCGACGGAGCCGGCGCGGCCACGGCGGATCATGCTTCCCCAGATGCTCAGCCTGCCGATCAGCCCGTACTTCTCGATCACCAGTCGGCGCACGTGGTCGCTCTGTTCGGGCGGCAGTACCTCGGCCCTGGCCGCCACCGGTTCACCGCGCAGCTTGCCGCGCATGTCGCATGGGGCCACCGTCACGTCCGGATTTCGCCGGATGCGCTTCACCTTGCCGGAGTCGTTGGCCGTCCAGACGACCAGGGCGTCGCCGTCGCGGGTCACCCAGACCGGTGTCGCGACCGGAGTCCCGTCCCGGCGGAATGTCACGACCGACACGTACTGTTCGGCGCCGAGTCGCTCAACGGATGTCATGGCCGCACCCTACGCGGGCGGCGAGCGCCAGGAACTGTTCGGCCTTGTCAGCGAGAGGGAACCACCGGTGAAAACGTCGAGATCGGGCAGCCCACGTGCAAGATACAACCCCTTCCCGCTCTGTAAGGGGGTCGATCGGCCAAGGCGCCCTAGGGCGCGTATTTGGTTGTGATCAAGGGATGGTCCGGGTGAGGTCTTTGATCCAGATCATCGCGGCGCGAAGGTGGAGGCCCGGCGAGGTGGCTATCAGGGGTCTTGTCGTAGCGGGTGGCGATGCCTCGCCAGGCCTTCAGCTTGTTGATCAGGCGCTCGACGGTGTTCCGCTCCTTGCAGAGGTCGGCGTCGTGGCTGACGGGTCGGCCGCCCTTGCTGCCCTTCTTCTTCCGGTTGGCGGCCTGGTCCCTCTTCTCCGGGATGACCGCCTCGATATGGCGTTTTCGCAGATAAGCGTGGTTGCCGCGGGACGAGTAGGCCTTGTCGGCGGCGACCGCGCCGGGTCGGGTGCGGGGACGGCCGACCGGCCCCCTGACCCGTACCTTCTCCAGCACGGGATGAACTGCGGACTGTCCGCGGCCTGCCCCGCGGTCAGGACGAACGCCAGCGGGCGGCACTTGCGGTCGGCGGCGAGGTGGGTCTTGCTGGTCTGCCCGCCCCTCGATCGTCCGAGCAGGGCGGCTTTCAGCCGGAGTTTGTGCCGGCGCCGGATGCGTCGCCGTTCTTCCCCTTCAGGGTCGCCTCCGGCGTTCTGCCCGTCCTGTCCTTCTTCCGGGCCGCCCCCTTTTGCCGGGCCTTCTCCTCCTGCTCGGCGGCCTTCTCCAGGGCGGTGACGACGTCCTGGCTGAGATGCATCCCGGCGGCATCGTGGTGGGCGGGGGCGGTGGTGGAGTCCACGCTGACGAGGGACACGTCCACCTCACCGCGTTTCGCGGCTTCCGCGATCAGGCCCTCCAGCAGGGCTTCGAAGACGCCGGCGTCCCTCCACTGCCGGAAGCGGTTGTGGACGGTCGGCCAGGCGCCGAACTCCTTCGGCATCTCCCGCCACTGCGCGCCCGTCTTGAACCGCCAGAGCACGCCCTCGAACTGCTGTCGCAGCCGCTCAGGGTACGGGCCGAACCCGCCTATTGGCAGGTAAGGCTCGATGAACTCCCACTCTTCGTCCGTCAGTTGGACCCTCGTCACACGAGACGATCTACCGGATCAGGACCCGCGACAAGGGCGAATCCCACACCTACGGGTGGTAGAGGGCTTGGGCACGCGCCATGTCGACAGGCCTGTCCTCCGTGAAATACAGGAAGTAGTTCACCTGCCATGCCTGAGTGCTGCGTGCCTGACGATTGGTCGTGGTCACCCATGGCGGGTAGACGCGGAAGCCTCGCTTCCCGCCGGAGCCGTCCCGAGACACGATGCCGCGTTCGCACAGCACCTCTCGCGGGAACACGAACTGTCCGAAGTGTCCGCTATCGCGGCTGCTGATGACGAAGAGATCAATCCCTTCATCGGCATCGAAGGGTCGGATCGGGCCTTCTGCGGATCGCTGCCACACGGTGACGAACTGGCCGGCCTTCGTCGGGGTGGTCTTGGCCACGCGGAACCTGACCGACAACCCGTCGATCGTGATCCCGTGAGCTGCGTACTCGGCGCTCTCCGGTTCGGGCACCGGCTGTGAGCAAAGAAAGCCACTCGGGTCGTACACCAGTGTCTTCGCCGCCAGCAGGTCATCGTGAAGCCCCGCCCACGGCTGATCGGCCGCCATCCTCACATCCTGCCATCACGCCCGCCGCCCACTGCCGAGTGATCGCGGTCGCTCGGGGCTGCTGTCTGGCTCCGGATCCAACTAAACCCGTGATCCCCACTCGATACAGGCCCTAAGGGCGTTGTCCAGCCTTGTCGACGAGGTGGGTCTCCAACTGAGCGCTGAGCACGAGAGGGGTGCCCGCCGGTACGAAGACCGGGCCCGAGTCCGTGTACCTGATCGTGTGGTCCGTGACAGTGACCCCGTACGTTCCCAGGTAGCGGAAATCGTCCGGGCTCAGGATGAGCTCGTAGCGTGTCCAGTCGTTGGTGTAGCTGAAGGCCACCCCATGCCGACCCTCGGCGTCCACGGTATCCGGCCGCACGGCCACTCCCTCGATCAGGGGCAGCGCGCGGAACAGGGCGGCGCGTACCTCCGGGTTGAGCGCCTGCTCGCCCATGAGCTGGTAGATCGCCTGGAAGAGCCGTTGCTCCCTGGACTCCTCATAAGGGCTGCCGTCGCTGTTGAACCACCCGGCCATGGACTCCGTCGTGACCTTGTCGATCCGGCCGAGCAGCTCCTGCGGGGTGACGGGAGGCTCGGCCAGGTCGGCTGCGGAGATTCCGGGATGGGTGCCCTGAACGAGCAGTTCGCCGCTGGGCTGATACCAGGCAGTCTGCTTGCCGTCCACGCTGGTCCACTGCTCACTGGTGGTGCGTTCGTCGAGATTCACGCCGAACCCGTCGCCGGGTGCGGCCAGCTTCTCCCTCACGTACAGCCACTGGCCCGGCGAGGGCTTCATCCCCCCGCGAGCTTCGGCCGCCTCGGCCGCGCGCTCGCTGAGCTCTTGGACGCTCGCCACAGGCGCCATCGGAGGCGCCTGCAACCGGACCGCACCGACACCGATCACCACCGAGAACGCACCGACGAGCGCGACCCGCCAGGCCAGCCGGGGCAGGCGTCGCCGCGCGGGCGCGGGCGGGGTACGGATCTCGTGCAGGAGGCGGGCACGGGCCGACTCCTCTGCCTCGCGGGTGATCGCCGGAGTGGACGCGCGGAACTGCTTGATCTCCTTCACTGCTTCTCCTCTCGGGTCGGGTTGCCACCGAGGGTGGCCCTTGCCTTCTTGCGCGCGCGATGCAGCCGGGAGCGCACTGTCCCCACCGGGATGCCGAGCGCCTGCGCGACCTCCTCGTAGGACAGGTCACCCCATGCGACCAGCAGCAGCACGTCACGGTCACCACGCGACAGCCCCGCCAACGCCTTCGCGATCCGCCGCTCCTCCTCCTGCGCGGCGACGCGGCTGATCACCGTGTCGGCCATCGGTTCCGGCGGCAGGTCCGCCCCCGTACGGCTCAGCGCCCGCAGGAGCCGCTCCTCGCCGCGTCGGTGTCTGGCGACCAGGGTGGTCGCGATGCCGTACAGCCAGGGCCTGGCCAACGTGCGGGCCAGGTCGTAGGAGTCGCGACGGCGGAAAGCCGTCAGGAACGTCTCCGCTGTGATGTCGTCGGCCACCTGGGGGCCCAGCCGCCGGGCGGCGTAGTGGTGGATCTGGTGGACGTAGCGGTCGAACAGCGCGGCGAACTGCTCAGGATCATCACGCGAGCGGCGGATCAGCTCGGCGTCATCCATCTCGACCGCCTCCACTGGCTGTGCGGTCATTTCGGTCCTCTTGATTCCATGCCTGCTGTCTCCCGAAGGGTCGGAACGGGTTCTCGCCCGAGGAAGACGGGATGCTCACCCGCGAATGCGGCGGCAACCCGCGCAGCGACCCCCGTCTCGTCCGTTTCGCTTTCCTTCTGGTGGGAGACCAGGAGACGGCTGAGGACGTCGTGCAGGACGCCTTCGCCGCCGTCCATCGTCGATGGCGGCGCTTGGCCGATCACGATGATCTGCTGCCCTATCTGCGTACGGCGGTGCTCAACGGCTGCCGCGCGGTTCACCGTCGCCGGGCGATCGCCCGGCGGCCCCTTCTCGCCGCCGGACGGCGAGGCGCCGCAGCGCTTCTCCATCGAGGAGTACGCGGTCGCCGACGGCGCAAGGACGCGCACGCTGTTCAGCGCGGAGAACGCCGCCAGAACGGTCGCACGGTGGACTCTGATCCGCTACGACGCCACGGGACGGCATCTCCTGATCATGGGCAATATGTACCCATTGAGCAGGTGGGAGGACGGTCAGGTGACCGTCCTCGTCCGCCCGGAGGCCGGCGGCGCGCATTCTCCGGCCCCCGACTCTCCCGACGCGTCGCCGCAGGAGATGCTCGCGGCCTGGTAGCCGAGGCCGGGAAATTGGGATGCCCACCTGTGAAACCGGCCGGTACCCTGCGCGAGAAGCGAGAGAGGGAAACGCCGTGGGACACGTCGAGATCGGGCATCTGACCTATGTGCTGCCCGACGGGAGGCCGTTGCTCGACGACGTGTCGTTCCGGATCGGAGAGGGCGCCAAGGCCGCGCTCGTCGGGCCCAACGGGGCGGGTAAGACGACGCTGATGCGGCTCATCTCCGGTGACCTCCAACCGGTCGAGGGCACCGTCGCCCATTCGGGCGGGCTCGGTGTGATGCGGCAGTTCATCGGCAGCATCCGTGACGGCCGGTCCGTCCACGACCTGCTGCTCAGCGTCGCGCCGACGCGGATCAGGGAGGCGGCGGCCCGGCTGGACGCCGCCGAGCTCGTGATGATGGAGCGTGACGACGAGAAGACCCAGATGCGCTACGCCCAGGCGATCACGGACTACACGGACGCCGGCGGCTACGACATCGAGGTCCTGTGGGACACCTGCACCATGGCCGCCCTCGGCACGCCGTACGACAGGTGCAAATACCGCGAGGTCAACACGCTGTCCGGCGGCGAGCAGAAGCGGCTCGTGCTGGAGGCGCTGCTCCGTGGCCCCGACCAGACCCTGCTGCTCGACGAGCCCGACAACTACCTCGACGTGCCGGGCAAGCTCTGGCTGGAACAGGCGCTGAGAGAGACGCAGAAGACGGTTCTCCTGGTGTCCCACGACCGGCAGTTGCTGGCCAATGCGGCGGACCGGATCGTCACGGTCGAATCCGGGAACATCTGGGTCCACGGCGGCGGTTTCGCCACGTACGCCGAGGCCCGAAGAGAGCGCAACGAGCGCCTGGACGAGCTCCGCCGCCGCTGGGACGAGGAGCACGCCAAGCTCAAGCGCCTGGTCAACATGTTGAAGAACAAGGCGACCTACAACGACGGCATGGCCAGCGCCTACCACGCGGCGCAGACCCGGCTGCGGAAGTTCGAGGAGGCCGGGCCGCCGGAGGTCGCCCCGAAGGACCAGCTCATCAACATGCGCCTGCGCGGCGGCCGCACCGGCAAGCGCGCCGTGATCTGCGAGACCCTCGAACTGACCGGCCTGATGAAGCCGTTCGACCTGGAGATCTGGTACGGCGAGCGCGTCGCGGTGCTCGGCTCGAACGGCTCGGGCAAGTCACACTTCCTGCGGCTGGTCGCCGGGGAGGCGGTCCGGCACACGGGGGTGGCGCGGCTCGGCGCGCGGGTCGTCCCCGGGCACTTCGCCCAGACGCACTCCAGGCCCGAGCTGATGAAGCGCACACCCTGCGAGATCGTCATGACCGAGCACGCCAGGCTCAAGAACGAGGCGATGAAGGTGCTCGCGCGTTACGAACTCGCCGGCGGCATCGCCGAGCAGCGCTTCGAGACGCTCTCCGGCGGGCAGCAGGCGCGGTTGCAGATCCTGCTGCTCGAACTGTCCGGCGCCACGCTGCTGCTGCTCGACGAGCCGACGGACAACCTCGACCTGGCCAGCGCCGAGGCGTTGCAGGACGGTCTGAACGCCTTCGACGGCACGGTGCTCGCGGTGACCCACGACCGGTGGTTCGCGGCGGACTTCGATCGCTTCCTGGTCTTCGGCTCGGACGGGCGGGTGTACGAGGCGCCCGAGCCCGTTTGGGACGAGACCCGGGTGGTCCGCCCGAGATAGGAGAAGATCCTAAAGAGTTCGTACGGCTCGCGCGTGTCCGTTGGGTGGCGTCCCATTCACCGGGTTATGACGGCTAAGTGACTCAGCGCAGCCGCATGGCAGCAGCATTGGCCCTCGTCGTCATGGTCGTGGCGGCGGGGTGCAGCACGAGCGAGGAGAAGACGAAGCAGCTCTCCCCGCTCGCGCTGAAGGAGCAGGCCTCCTCGATCGGGAAGTCGAACAACGGCTACGTCGTGACCTGGGCGGGTGTGCTCGGCAACGCCAACCGGTGGCACTTCGGGGAGAACGCCGTCGCTCTGATCAGCGCGCGCGACGCCGCCGGCAAGGAGGTCGTGCGCATGGAGCAGCCACTGGACGCGATCCCGCCGGGCGGCTCCCTGTCGTTCACGGGCGAGGCGGTGTCCAAGGTCAAACCCGAGCGGGTGAAGATCGAGTACCGCCCGGCCTCGTGGCGGCCGGTGGCGCGGATACCGTCGGCGTTCCGGCCGTTCCCGGTGTCCGACGTGGCGACGGAGAAGCTGGAGGCCGGGTCCTACCTCGTCACCGGGTACATCTCCGATCCCTTCCGCAAGGCCGCGAGCAGCCTGGTCGTCACCGCGCTGCTCCGTGACGACGCGGGCACCCTGCTCGGCGGCGGCACGACCTTCGTCGACGACGTCCGGGCCGAGCGCGACCGGCGGTTCGTCATCACCGCGAACGGTATCAAGGGGAAGGTCGCCGACACCGACGTGTCGGTCAGGACCTGGGGCGCCACGGCCAAGCCGTACGAGGAGCTGGTGGCGGCCGGGACGGTCCCCGTCAACGCGACCAAGCCCACGACCAAGCCGTTCGCCAAGGATCGCGGCTATCCGCCGATCGGCGACCGACGGCCATGAACGGCATGGTGGCGGTCCCGGAGCCCAGAATAGGAGCGGACCCACTATGGATCTTGAATTCGGAGGCGGGTTACCGTAACGGCATGACCACCTCCCGGATCGTGCTGTTCGGGGCCACCGGATTCACCGGCAGGCTCACCGCGCAGGCACTGCTCATGATGGGCGCCCGGCCGCTCCTGGTGGGGCGTGACCAGTCCAGGCTGGACGCGTTCGCCGCGTCGCTGCCGGTGGCGCTCCCCACGGCGGTCGCCGACGCCGGCCGTTCCGAGACGCTGGAGCGGATGCTCAACGCCGGCGACGTCCTGATCTCCACGGTCGGACCCTTCACCCGGTGGGGCGAGGGGGCGGTCATCGCGGCGAGCGAGACGGGAGCGATCTACCTCGACTCCGCGGGCGAGCCGACGTTCATCAAGCGGATCTTCCAGCGGTACGGCCCGGCCGCCGCGACCAGGCAGGCCGCTCTGATCACGGCGTTCGGGTACGACTACGTGCCGGGCAACGTCGCCGCCGCTCTCGCGCTGCGCAAGGCCGGCGGCGAGGCGGTCCGGGTGGACGTCGGCTACTTCGTCCGGGGGAACATGGCCAAGCGCGCCAGCGCCGGCACCAGGGCCTCCGCGCTCGGCGTCGTCCTTGAGCCCATGTACGGCTTCCGCGAGGGGCGCATCGTCCGCGAGCACGGCCGTACCCGCCTGTTCAACGTGGGCGGGCGCCGCCGCCACGGCATCTCGATGGGTGCCTCCGAGCACTTCGCACTGCCCAGGGCGTTCCCGGGGCTCCGCGAGGTGAACGTGTACCTGGGCTGGCTCGGCGGCCTGACCCGGGCGGCGGGCGTGCTGGCCAGGGCGACCCCGGTGCTGGCGGCGCTGCCCGGTGCCAAGCGGGTGACCGAGGCGATGGCCGACCGGGTGATCCGCCTGGGCAATCGGGGGAAGGCGGCCGATCCCGACATCTCCTCGCAGACCGTGGCGGAGGCGTACGACAAGGAAGGCCGGTTGCTGGCTTCGGTCCAGCTCGACGGGGGTGACCCGTACGACTTCACCGCCCGGATCCTGGCATGGGCGGCGACCACCGCCCTGGCCGACGGCGTGAAGGGGGCGGGGGCGCTCGGTCCCGTGGAGGCGTTCGGGCTGGACGCGCTGCTCGACGGTTGCACCGGTGCGGGGCTGCACCTTTCTCCCGCCTAATCCCCCTTATCGAGACAAGTCACGAAATATCCAAAGCGTCAGATAAATCGGTTCCCGTCCGGCGCAAGCCGTACAAAACGCAAATCCCATTGTATAAGCCGGGCGCGTCAATATCATTTGCGTCCGTTCAGTGGAATCAGTAGAACTGCTAGTTATTAATCATTTACTCTCGGTCATATGAATGACCGCGTACTGGTCGAGGCGTTGCGGGCTCGGGACCCGGGCGCCCTGGCCGCGCTGTACGACTCGTATGCCCAAGCGATTTACCGATACTGCCTGGTCATGCTCGGTGGACCGGACAGCGCGCAGGTCGCCCTGCGCGACACGCTGATCGCCGCCGAGGCGCTGGTCGGCTCGCTGGCGGATCCGGACCGGTTCCGCGTCTGGCTGTACACGCTGGCCAGAGGGGAGTGCCTGCGCCGCCGCATGCCGCAGGGCGCCGAGCAGCCGGACACCGACCTTTCCACCGTGCTCGTGCCCCAGCTGTCCGACCCCGCCGACGCGGAGTTGCGGGTCGTCGCCTGGCACGCCACGCGCGGCCTGAGCCCGGAGGACCGGGAGGTCCTCGAACTCGCCAGCAGGCACGGCCTTACCGGCCCCGATCTCGCGACGGTCCTCGGCACGGGCCAGCGTTACGCCGACGGCCTCCAGGAGGCCGCGACGGAACGCCTCAGCGACGCGGTCACCGTGGAGATCCTCGCGAGGAAAGGGCCCTACGACTGCCCTCGCAGGGCGAGGATCCTCGCCGGGTTCGACGGCGAACTGGACGCCGAGACCCGTGAGCGGATCGCCCGCCATCTCCCGCGCTGCGAGACGTGTTCGGCCCATCGCGTGCGACATGTCTCCCTGGCCAAGGTCTTCGGCCTGCTTCCCGAGGCGAGCCTGCCGGACACCGTACGCGTGCGGGTGATGAGTTGCTTCGCCGATCCCGAGCTGGTCGCCTACCGCAGGTACGTCGCCAAGCGGGTGGGACGGCTCACCTCCTCAGGGTTCCCCTCGGGAGGCGGCGGCCGCGGCTGGTCCCGCGCGCTGGGCGGCACGCTGGCCACGGTGGCGGCGGTCGGCCTCGTCCTCCTGTCGTTCAACCAGTTCGCCGACCGGCCGGAGGACCGGATCGTCGGCATCGCGTCGGACGCCTTCCCCGCCGCGGGCGACCCTCCCGGCCTCAAGGTGCCGTGGAAGGCCACGCCGCAGGACCGGCCGCTGATCCTCACCCCGATCCTCGACCGGGATTCGACGCGTCCGGCCGGGTCGCACGACGAGTCCGCGGGGCCTGGCGTACGCACGAGCCCGGATTCGGAGCCGGGCACGCGGGCCACCCCGTCTCCCTCAGCCTCCCCGGCCACGCCGACGCCCCGCCCGTCGAGAGTGGAGTCCTCTCCGACGGAGCCGGCGCCGAGCCCGTCCGGCGAGACGTCTCCAGTGCCGAGCCCCTCGGACTCCCCGAGCGGCAAGCCCGAACCCACCGATCCCACCGTCTCGCCGGTTCCGGGGGTTGACCACCAGCACCATCCCCGCCCGCAGCGGCGGCGCTGTCCACCCGAACGCTCGCCGTCGCCCACCCCCAGCAGTACCGCGACGGCGAGCCCCTCCCCTGTGACGGCGCCCCGCGCACGGCCTGCGCGGTCCGAGCGGCCGGCGAGACACCCGCGACCCGCCCGGTCCGATCGGCCCGCACGACCGGACCGGTCCGAGCGGCCGGACCGGTCCGAGCGGCCGGGCCGGCCCGAGCGGCCGGAGCGCCGGGACCCGGC
>BBYL01000036.1 GCA_001570385.1 Microtetraspora glauca
GTGTTAAGCACGCCGCCAGCGTTCGTCCTGAGCCAGGATCAAACTCTCCAAACAATGTCTTCGAGTTCTCCTGGCCAACATTCAACATGAATGTCAACCAAAGGAATCCATCCCCCCACACCCGAAAGCGCAGGATAGGACGGGGTTGTGCATCATGCACTGGCTTTTAGCACACTGTTGAGTTCTCAAGAAACGGACGCGACCACCATCACCTCAGACTCGAAACCGAGCCATCCGCTCCGGAGCGTTTACGCTTCGTTTTGTTTTGTTCTTACTTTCGCTATTCTTTCAGGCCGCCCGATCCGTGTCAAACCGTCCCATTTCGGAACACTTGACCCGAACCCTGCAACCCGAGAGGAATCGCAGCCGCCCCGTCTCCGGGGCAACCCCTCCAACGTACTGGCCTTCCGCAATCCTGTCGAATTACGCCAGGACAATCGGAATTCCGATCAGAGAGAGGAGATACAGGAACCGTAGCACTCATTTCCCCGAGGGGAGTGAGACGCGCCGGTGAGCCCTGCGAGAGAGAACTTTACCAGCCCGCGGGACCGGCCGCGCACATCTGAGGCAACTTGGGAGTCTTTCCCACTCCAGCGTCACTCAAACCTGCGCGGGCCGGCCCGCTGCGGAACCTAGCTGTCGCGGAGCCTAGCTGGGGAGGGCGGCCAGCTGGGCCTGGAGGCGCGCGATGTCCTCCTCGGCCTGGGCGGCCCGGCTGCGCACCTTCGCCACCACGTCCTCCGGCGCCTTGGCCATGAACTGCTCATTGCCGAGCTTCCCGGTCACCTGGGCGTGCTCCTTGCGCGCTGCGGCGAGGTCCTTCTCCAGGCGCTTGCGCTCGGCGACGACATCGATGGCCCCGGCGGTGTCGATCTCGACGTCGACGGGTCCCACGGCGATGCGCGCGGTAGCGGTGAAGGTCTCGCCCGGCGCGTCCAGGCGCAGCAGCGCCCGGATGGCCCCTTCATGCGGGGCGAGCGCCGTACCGGCAAGGTCCAGTCGGGCGGCCACTCTCTGACCGGGCTTGAGCCCCTGGTCCGAGCGGAATCTCCGCACTTCGGTGACCAGCTCCTGGAGAGCGGCGATTTCTTGCTCGGCTCCCGGATCGGCCAGGTCGGGCACCGCGACCGGCCAGTCGGCGACGACCAGCGACTCCCCTCCCGCCAGCGCACGCCACAGTTCCTCTGTCACGAACGGAACCAGCGGATGCAGCAGCCGAAGCAGAGCGTCGAAGACGTGGCCGAGAACACGCTTGGTGTTCTCGGCGACCTCCCCGCCCTGGGATATCTGGATCTTCGCGAGCTCGACGTACCAGTCGCACACCTCGTCCCATGCGAAGTGGTACAGGACATCGGAGATCTTGGCGAACTCGAAATCCTCGAAGGCGGCGTCCACGGACGCGATCACGGCTTGCAGCCGGGACAGCACCCAGCGGTCCGCGGCGGTGAGGTCGGACGGCAGGCCGTCCACGACCGCGCCGTTCATGAGCGCGAACCTGGTCGCGTTCCAGATCTTGTTGCAGAAGTTGCGCGACCCGCCCGCCCAGTCCTCGCTGATGGCGACATCGGATCCCGGGTTGGCACCGCGCAGCAGGGTGAACCTGGTGGCGTCGGCGCCGTATCGGGAGATCCAGTCGAGCGGATCGACCACGTTTCCGAACGACTTGGACATCTTCTTGCCGAACTGGTCGCGCACCATGCCGTGCAGCGCCACCGTACGGAACGGCGGCTGCCCGTCCATCGCGTACAGACCGAACATCATCATCCTGGCGACCCAGAAGAAGAGGATGTCGTATCCGGTGACCAGGACGGACGTCGGATAGAACCGCTTCAGCTCCGGTGTGGCCTCCGGCCATCCCAGCGTGGAGAACGGCCAGAGGCCGGAGGAGAACCAGGTGTCGAGCACGTCAGGGTCCTGGACGTAACCGGCGGGAGGCTCGTCGTCCGGCCCCACACACACGACCTCGCCCTCGGGGCCGTACCAGACGGGGATGCGGTGCCCCCACCACAGCTGGCGTGAGATGCACCAGTCGTGCATGTCGTCGACCCAGTCGAAGTAGCGCTTGGCCAGCTCCGGCGGGTGGATCCGGGTCCGGCCGTCCCGCACGGCGTCTCCGGCGGCCTTGGCCAGCGGCGAGACGTTGACGAACCACTGCAGCGACAGCCGCGGTTCCACCACGGTCTTGCAGCGTGAGCAGTGGCCGACGGAATGCAGGTAGGGCCGCTTCTCCGCGACGATCCTGCCCTGCTGGCGCAGCGCGGCGACCACCGCCGGCCGGGCCTCGAACCGGTCCAGTCCCTGGAAGGGACCGTGGGTGGTGATCACACCGCGCTCGTCCATGATTGAGATCGAGGGCAGCGAGTGGCGGCGGCCGATCTCGAAGTCGTTGGGGTCATGGGCCGGAGTCACCTTGACCGCGCCCGTCCCGAAGAACGGGTCGACGTGCTCGTCCGCCACGATCGGGATCTGGCGTCCCGTGAGAGGAAGCTCCACCAGCCGCCCGACGAGGTGGGCGTAACGTTCGTCCGACGGGTTGACCGCCACCGCGGTGTCGCCCAGCATCGTCTCGGCCCGGGTCGTGGCGACCACGATCTCCGTTTCGTCCGAGCCGTACCGGATCGAGACGAGCTCTCCCTCGTCGTCGCTGTGCTCGACCTCGATGTCGGAGAGAGCGGTGAGGCACCGCGGGCACCAGTTGATGATGCGTTCGGCGCGGTAGATGAGCCCGTCGTCGAAGAGCTTCTTGAAGATGGTCTGGACGGCCCGGGAGAGGCCCTCATCCATGGTGAAGCGCTCGCGTGACCAGTCCACGCCGTCGCCGAGCTTCGTCATCTGGCCGAGGATGCGCCCGCCGGACTCTTCCTTCCACCGCCACACCCGGTCGACGAACGCCTCGCGACCCAGGTCGTGGCGGGACAGGCCCTCCTTGGCGATCTCGCGCTCCACGACGTTCTGCGTGGCGATGCCGGCGTGGTCCATTCCGGGGACCCACAAGGTCTCCAGGCCGCGCATCCGGGCCCGCCGGGTCAGCGCGTCCTGGATCGAGTGGTCGAGGGCGTGCCCCACGTGCAGCGAGCCGGTCACGTTCGGCGGCGGAAGCACGATGCTGTACGGCTCACGCCCGCTGCCCGGGTCCGCGGTGAAGAAGCCTTCCGATACCCAGCGTTCGTAGCTACGGGTCTCGACGTCGGCGGGTGCGTACTGGGTTGGCAGTTCAGGCGTTGTCACGGTGACCAATTCTATGGCCGTCCGTATCCGTGCCCACGCCACTACGTGCAGTCCGAGGCCGTTCAGCCTCCGGAGGCCGGATCAGGCCGACTTCTCCCGAGGGGTGCGCTGCTGCTTCGCCTGGAGCTGGTCCCGCGGCACGAGCGTCGGATTGACGTGCTCCAAGACGGCCTCGCGCGTGATGACGACACGGGCGACGTCCTGGCGGGACGGCACCTCGTACATCACCGAGAGGAGGACCTCCTCGAGGATGGCCCGCAGGCCCCGGGCACCGGTGCCCCGCAGGATCGCCTGGTCGGCGATCGCCTCGAGCGCGTCGTCGGAGAACTCCAGCTCGACGTTGTCCAGCTCGAAGAGGCGGCGGTACTGCTTGACCAGCGCGTTCCGCGGCTCGGTGAGGATCTGGATCAGCGCGTCCCGGTCGAGGTTGTGCACCGAGGTGATCACGGGGAGCCGGCCGACGAACTCGGGGATCATGCCGAACTTCAGCAGGTCCTCCGGCATGACGTCGGAGAAGACGTCCGAGGAGTCGATCTCCTCCTTGGAGCGGATGATGGCGTTGAAGCCGATCCCCTTCTTGCCGACCCTCGATTCGATGATCTTTTCGAGCCCGGCGAAGGCGCCACCGCAGATGAACAGCACGTTGGTGGTGTCGATCTGGATGAACTCCTGGTGCGGATGCTTACGGCCGCCCTGGGGAGGCACGCTCGCGGTGGTCCCCTCGAGAATCTTCAGCAGAGCCTGCTGGACTCCCTCGCCGGAGACGTCCCGCGTGATCGACGGGTTCTCGCTCTTGCGGGCGATCTTGTCGACCTCATCGATGTAGATGATGCCGGTCTCGGCCTTCTTGACGTCGTAGTCCGCCGCCTGGATCAACTTGAGGAGGATGTTCTCGACATCCTCTCCGACGTAGCCGGCCTCGGTCAGGGCGGTGGCGTCGGCGATGGCGAACGGCACGTTGAGCATCTTGGCCAGCGTCTGCGCCAGCAGCGTCTTGCCGGACCCGGTCGGGCCGAGAAGCAGGATGTTGGACTTGGACAGCTCGATGCCGTCGTCCCGGCCGCGCTCACCGGACTGGACGCGCTTGTAGTGGTTGTAGACCGCCACAGAGAGCGCCTTCTTCGCCTTGTCCTGACCGATGACGTAGGCGTCGAGGAACTCGTAGATCTCGCGCGGCTTGGGAAGGTTGTCCCACTTCAGCTCGGAGGACTCGGAGAGTTCCTCCTCGATGATCTCGTTGCAGAGATCGATGCACTCATCGCAGATGTAGACGCCGGGTCCGGCGATGAGCTTCTTGACCTGCTTCTGGCTCTTGCCGCAGAACGAACACTTCAGCAGGTCTCCCCCGTCGCCGATGCGTGCCACCCCAGATACTCCTTTGCGTGGGACCGCCCTGCTGACGCGGTCAGTTCCGTCCGCCACCCGCTCTGACTCGGTGCGAAAACGTCATCCCGCTCAGGTATCGACGTTACCGTCTCCTGGACCCTCAGTGAGCCCCCTGGCGGTGAGTCGCACCGGAACGTGCCCAAATGGGCACCGTTCCGGTGCGTTCGACTTCCTCAGGAAGCGATCGCCGCGGCGCGCTTCTTCCGCGTCGGGATGATGTCGTCGACCAGCCCGTACGCCTTCGCCTCTTCGGCGCTGAGAATCTTGTCGCGCTCGATGTCCCTGCGGACGTCGTCCGGCGCCTTGCCCGAGTGCCTCGCGAGAATGTCCTCGAGCAGCTCACGCATGCGCAGGATCTCGCGGGCCTGGATCTCGATGTCACTGCCCTGGCCGCCGCCCTCGGTGGACGGCTGGTGGATCAGGACACGGGCGTTCGGCAGCGCGAATCGCTTGCCGGGCGTGCCACCGGCGAGCAGCACCGCCGCGGCGGACGCCGCCTGCCCGAGGCACACCGTCTGGATCTCCGGACGGACGAACTGCATCGTGTCGTAGATCGCCGTCATCGCGGTGAACGACCCGCCCGGCGAGTTGATGTAGATGCTGATGTCCCTGTCGGGATCGAGCGACTCCAGGGTGAGCAACTGCGCCATGACGTCGTTCGCCGAGGCGTCGTCGATCTGCACGCCGAGGAAGATGATGCGGTCCTCGAACAGCTTGTTGTACGGGTTCATCTCCTTCACGCCGTACGTCGTACGCTCGACGAACGAAGGGATGATGTAACGGCCGTTGATGTCTCCCGGCCGGATCAGCTCATTCACTTCGGTAGCTCCACTCATGAGACGGCGCCCTCAGAGGGCACCTGCCGTGCGCTACGCACGACGTGGTCGATGAAGCCGTAGTCCTTGGCCTCCTCGGCCGTGAACCAGCGGTCACGGTCGGAGTCGCGCTCGATCTGGTCGAGCGGCTGGCCGGTGTGGAACGCGATCCGCTCGGCCAGGGTCTTCTTCACGTAGAGCATCTGCTCGGCCTGAATCGCGATGTCGGCCGCGGTGCCGCCGATGCCGCCGGACGGCTGGTGCATCATGATGCGGGCGTTGGGCAGCGCGTACCGCTTGCCCGGCGCCCCGGCGCAGAGCAGGAACTGGCCCATGGAAGCGGCCAGACCCATCGCGACCGTGCACACGTTGTTCGGCACGTATTCCATCATGTCGTAAATCGCCATGCCGGCCGTCACCGAGCCGCCAGGGGAGTTGATGTACAGCCAGATGTCCCGGTCCGAGTCGTCCGCGGCAAGGAGCAGCAGCTCGGCGCACAGCCGGTTGGCGACCTCGTCGTTGACCTGGGTGCCGAGCACCACGATGCGCTCACGGAGCAGCCGCTGGTAGAGCTGGTCCTCGAGGCGGAACGAACCGTTCTCACGGCCGCGCGACTCAGGGCCGAAGCTCGTGGGCTGAAAGAAGGTCGGCGGGCTGGTCACAGCGTCACCTTCCGATGCGTCGAAGTCGATTGGCTTTGCTTGTGACCTTAACGCGCGGCGTCGACAGCTCATGCCCCCTCGCGCTGCTGTTCGCTGACGGCGCATGGGCGGGAGGGCCGACGGAGCCGTACTGCGGGGACGCCAGACCCCCGCCGCGCCGGAGCGTGACGGGGGTCGGGTCGAGCTTTGCGGGCAGGTGCCTACTCGGCGGACTCCTCGTCCTCCGGGCCACCCTCCTGCTCGGGGTTGAGCTCGGCGTAGATGGCCTTGATGTCCACCTCGTTGCCGGCCTCGTCGGTCACCTTGGCGGCGTCGCCGACGACCGTCTTGGCCTTCTCGCGGACGATCTCCATCATGGCCAGCGTGAGCTGGTCGTTGTCGGCGAGGTGCTGGGCCAGGGTGTTCGGGGCGACACCGAGCTGCATGGCGCGGCGCACCACGAAGTTGGTGAGCTCCTGCTCGCTGACACCGATGTCCTCGGCCTTGACGATCTTGTCGAGGACGAAGCCCGCCTTCAGCGCCTTGGCGGAGTTGGCCTCGAACTCGGCGAAGCGCTCGTCCTCGGTCGTCTGGTAGAGACGGAAGTACGCCTCGCGGCTCAGGCCGCTCTCGGCGATCTGGTGCTCGAGGTTGTGCTTGCGCGAGTCGATCTCGGCCTTGAGCGCGCTCTCCGGCAGCGGGATGTCGATCTGGTCCAGCAGGGCGTCGAGAGCCTTCTCACGGCTCTGCATGACCTGCTCGATCAGCTTGTTGCGGCGGGCCTGCTCGCGGATGCTGTCCTTCAGCTCGTCCAGCGTGTCGAACTCGCTGGCCAGCTGGGCGAACTCGTCGTCCAGCTCGGGCAGCACCTTCTCCTTGACCGACTTCACGTTGATGATCACGTCGGCCTCGTCGCCGGCGTTCTCGCCGCCGACCAGGGTGGTGCGGAAGGTCTTCTCCTCGCCTGCGGACAGCCCCTCAAGGGCGTCGTCGAGGCCCTGGAGCACCGAACCGGCGCCGACCTCGTACGACACGTCCGACGCCTGCTGCTCGTCGAGGTTCTTGCCGTCGATCTCGGCACGCAGGTCCATGACGACGTAGTCGCCGCGCGCGGCGGCACGCTCCACGCCGGTCAGCGTGGCGAAACGCTGGCGCAGGGCGTCGAGCTGGGTCTGGATGTCCTCGTCGGACACCTCGGCGACGTCGACGACGACCTCGGTCCCGTCGTACGCCGGGACGTCGAAGGCCGGACGGATGTCCACCTCGGCGGTGAACTCGACCTGCGAGCCGTCCTCGATCTTCGTGACCTCGATCTCCGGCTGGCTGACCGGGAACACGTCGGTCTCGTCCACGGCCTGGCCGTACAGCTTGGGCAGGGCGTCGTTCAGCGTCTCCTCGAGAACCACCGCGCGGCCGAAGCGCTGCTCGATGATCCGGGCGGGCACCTTGCCGGGGCGGAAGCCGGGGACACGCACCTGCTGGGCGACCTTCTTGTAGGCGGCTTGCAGGCTCGGCTCGAGCTCCTCGAACGGCACCTCGACGGTGAGCTTCACCCGGGTCGGGCTGAGCTCCTCGACAGCGGTCTTCACGGGGTGGTCTCCTTGATCAAGCATTTGGTGATCGCGGGCGCGCCAAGCACGGCTACCGCGGCACGTTACGCGCGCCGCGCCCACGTGAGCGGCACGAAGCACCGCCGCCTTGGCACGACCCTCTGGGCAGGCTCCACTGTGGCGGGTGTCCAGCGCCAAGGTGCAGTCTAGAGCAGAGACACACCTAGGAGCGACTGATCACAGGTCGAGCATGATCTGTCGCAGCATGCCGGTGGTCTCGTCGGGAGTCGTACTGACGGCGCAGAGTCGCTCCATGACCTCGCCGTATCGATCGACTTCATCCCGTTTGTCCAGGTAGAGCGCGCTGGCGAGTTGCTCGACATAGACGATGTCGGGCAGGTCCGCGTCATAGAACCGCAGGATGCTGAACGCGCCGCCCTCCGCGGCGTGTCCCCCGAAGCTGAACGGCATTATCTGGATCGTGATGTTGGTCTGGTTCATCAGGTCGATCAGGTGCTGGAGTTGGCCCCTCATGACCTCGATGCCGCCGATCGGACGGCGCAGGGCCGCCTCGTCGATCACCGCCCAGAACATCGGACCCCTGTCGCCGTCCAGGACGCGCTGACGCCCCAGCCGGAGATCCACCCGACGGGCGATCTCCTCGGGAGCGGCTCCGACCGCGCCCGCGGTGATCACGGCTCGCGCGTATTCCTTGGTCTGGAGCAGGCCGGGCACGAACTGCACCTCATAGGTGCGGATCCGCGTCGCCGCCTCCTCCAGCCCGACGTACGCCTGGAACCAGGTCGGCAGCACGTCGTTGAAGCGGTGCCACCAGCCGGGCTCGTTGGCCCGCTCCAGCAGGTCCATGACCGCGGCCCGCGCCTCGGGCTCCTCCACGCCGTAGAAGCTGAGCAGGTCGGCGACGTCGCGCTCCTTGAACCCGACCCGGCCGAGCTCCATCCGGCTGATCTTGGATTCGGAGCCGCGGATGAGGTCGCCCGCCTCGTCACGCGTGATGCCCTTGTTCTCCCGCAGTTTGCGAAGCTGGGAACCGAGGAGGATTCGAAGCGCCGTAGGCCCGGAGCCCGGCTGGGTCTGTGTCACGGCGCCTCCCTCTCACTCGAAGCGTGACATGCGCCGAGGGCAAGATCTGGACGACACCTCAGCCCACACAGTGTCACCACTTCCAGCCACGATGACAAGGTCTGACCCGTGTGTCGCCCCGGAAAGCGTCGTGTGCTGCTGCACGAGGCAGTTGCACGTGCATTTGGGTCTTGCAGGGGCCGGTCAGGTGTCCCATCATGGCGTAGTGCATATTGGGCTAATGGTGCACTGACGTCAAAAGCGGCAAGCGGGAGGTACGGGCAGGATGTTGGAGAAGCCCATGCCCTCCGCCCAGTTACCCCGCCGGAGCGTCGGAGAGCTGCTGCGGTCCGCGGGCGAGGCCGACACCGCCATCTGCCCCCTCGGCCCGCAGGCCGACTCGGTGAAGACCGCCAGAGACGTCACCCGCTCGACTCTCGACGAGTGGGGCCTCTCGGAACTGTGCGACGACGCCGCTCTCGTCGTGTCCGAGCTGGTGACCAACGCCGTGCGCTACGCCCTGTATCCGGGCAAGGGCGCCGACGAGCGGCCGATCACCTTGACGCTGGTCCGCCTTTCGGCGGACATCCTCCTGGCGGTGGCCGATCCCAGCGATGAGGTTCCCACCCCCAAGGAACCCGACTTCATCTCCGAGCACGGCCGGGGCCTCTACATCGTGGAGACGTACAGCCAGGCGTGGGGCTGGGACGCGCTGGACAACGGCGGCAAGGCCGTCTGGGCCCTCTTCCGCACAGCCCACTGATCCGGAACCGCCGCGCGGGACGTGCGGCGCGACGGCGCGGTCAGCGACGAAGTCCGCGAACCGGCGATCGCCGTCCACATGCCTTCGCCCCTCCTGAGTCCGGTCACATCCCGGACGGACTCGGGGCCGGATGGTGAAATCCCATGGAATCTCATCAGAGCGGACAGGCCGGGACATAAAGAGAGGCCCAGGCTCCCGCGAGCGGGATGACCTGGGCCTTCATCATGAGAGCGGACGACGGGAATCGAACCCGCGTAGCCAGTTTGGAAGACTGGGGCTCTACCATTGAGCTACGTCCGCGCGCGCCGGTCTCCATCTGGTCTAGACTTCATCCGGTCGTCAGGGCGTAAGCGTACCGGAGTTCCGGAGCGCTCGCGCAACCGACGCCGCGGGGCGTGGCGCAGCTTGGTAGCGCGCTTGCTTTGGGAGCAAGAAGTCGCAGGTTCAAATCCTGTCGCCCCGACTCTCTGACCAGCCAGAAGGTCGATCTCCGAAATCGGGCCTTCGAGCTCCCTCTACCCTTCCCCTCCTAACGTTCGCGAGCAGCGATCGACGCCACCGAGGAAGCCTCGGTTACCAGGGAAGCTGACCCTCCTCCGAGCTGAACGTGCCGGTCGGGCCGTCTCCGGTGAGGGTCGCCATCCGCACCGCCACCGCCGCGCCTTCGGCCGCCATACGGGTGCCGGTGTGGCCGGTCAGGTCGGTGGCGCAGTGGCCGGGGTCGACGGCGTTGACCAGGATGCCGGACTCGCTCAGCTCGTTCGCGTAGAGGACCGTCAACGCGTTGAGCGCGCTTTTCGCCGAGTTGTAGGCCAGCATCCGCCACTCGGCGTTGAGGCCCTCCCTCGCTGAGGTGAGGGCGACCGAGGCAAGGCGGGTCGTCATGTTGACGATCCTGCCCTCGCCGGACGCCCGAAGCAGCGGGATCATCGCATGGGTGACCGTGACGACGCCGAACACGCTCACCTCGTAAGTGATCCGCATGTGCTCGCCCGTCGCGTCCGCCGGGGACACGCCGAAGTCGCCGCACACCGCGGCGTTGTTGACCAGCACGTCCAGCCGCCCGAACTCCTCACCGATCGTCTTGGCCGCGTTCGCGGCCACCGCCGCGTCGGTGACGTCGAGCAAAACGGGACGGGTGCCTTCGGGGGCATGGCTCTCGTCGCGTACCCCGGCGAACACGGTCATCCCCTGCTCTGCCAGCTGCCGGGCGATCTCCCTGCCGATACCGCGTCCCGCCCCGGTTACCAGTGCGATCTTCACAGTCCATCCTCCTTGTAGCGAAGGCGCACAGTCTGGGAGCAGCCGCTTGGAAACGACCAAAGGGGCACTTGGATCATCGGCCAGCCGGGAACAAGGGCACTTGGATCACCGGTCGGCCGGGAACAACGGTGGCCCCGGCCCGGTTCTGGCGGGCATGGGTGACTATGGCAGGGAAGTCGAGTTCGGCTACTTCCTCGTTCCGAACGTCGACGACCCCCTGATCGAGACAGCGAAGACCGCCGACCGGCTCGGGCTCGACCTGCTCGGCGTGCAGGACCATCCGTACCAGAAGCGGTATGTGGACACTTGGACGCTGCTCAGCGTCATCGCCGCCGGGACCGAGCGGATCAGGGTGTTCCCCGACGTGGCCAGCCTTCCGCTGCGGCAGCCCGCCGTCCTCGCCAAGGCCGCGGCCAGCCTCGACCTCCTGAGCGGCGGGCGGGTCGAGCTCGGTCTCGGCGCCGGGGCGTTCTGGGACGCCATCGAGGCGTACGGCGGGCCCCGGCGCGCCCCGAAGGACGCCATCGGCGCCCTGGAGGAGGCCGTCTCCGTCATCAGGGCGGTGTGGAGCGCGGGCTCCAACCTGCGGGTCGACGGCGTCCATTACCGGCTCAAGGGCGCGAAGGGCGGGCCCGCCCCCGCTCATCCGATGGAGATCTGGCTGGGCGTCGGCGGACCCCGTGCCCTCGCGCTCACCGGGAGGTTGGCGGACGGCTGGCTGCCCTCGTCGAGCTGGGCTTCGCCGGAACGGCTGCCTGAGCTCAACGCCCGCATCGACGAGGCGGCCGTCGCGGCGGGACGCCGGCCTCAGGAGATCCGCAGGCTCTACAACGTCAACGGCACGATCACGGACGGCTCCTCGGAGGGGTTCCTTCACGGTCCGGCCGACCAGTGGGCGGACGAGCTGACCGACCTCGCCGTCGCCTACGGCATGGACACCTTCGTCTTCTGGGGTGAGGGTGATCAGGAGATCCAGCTCAGAAGGTTCGCCGAGGAGGTGGTGCCCGCCGTACGGGAGCGGGTCGCGCTCGAACGCGGCGAGTGATCACGCGGCTTCACCGTCATCTGGCAAACGGCTGAAATGCGGCGGATCTTCTCTTTACGATTCGGGGACATCTTCTGCCTCCCCGGAGAACGGATTGAACCGCAACTGCCTAATCAAGGACCCCTCCCAGGAGAACCAGTCCGCGTGGCGCCGGAGCAGTGCGGTCTCGGCGAACGAGCGGCTGACCTTCCTGAACGAGGCCAGCCGCCGGATCGGCACCACGCTGGATCTCGCGGAGACGAGCCGCGAGCTCATGGACGTCACCGTTCCGCGCTTCGCCGACACCGCGGAGATCCTGATCCAGGACCGGCTGGTCGTCGACGGTGAGTTCCCGTCCCGGCCGCTTGACGACACGGCGCTGGTACGGCGGGTGGCCCTCGGCGTGGCCGACGACGATCCGCACGAGTGGGTACGGGCGATCCCGCTCGACGAGGTGACGGTCTATCACCCGACACTTCCCCAGGCCCAGTGCATGGCGACCGGCAAGCCGCTCATGTACCCCCAGCTGGATCCCGACACGGCGCGGCTGATCGGGCTCGGCTTCGGCCGCGAGACGCTCATCGCGAAGCTCCTCATCGGTGCCTCCTTCCTCGCCGTCCCGCTGAGCGCGCGCGGCCGGGTGCTGGGATGCGCGGTCTTCACCCGGCGGCCGGGCGGCCCCGCGTTCGAGGAGCAGGACGTCGCCGTGGCCGAGGAACTCGCCGCGCGTACGGCCGTCTGCATCGACAACGCCCGCCTGTACACGCGCGAGCGCCGCACCGCGCTGACGCTGCAGAGCAGCCTCCTGCCCGCCGACCTGCCCCAGCCGCTCGGCATGGAGATCGCCTCCAGGTATCTCCCCGCCAGCGACCTCATGGGGGTGGGCGGCGACTGGTACGACGTGATCCAGCTGCCCGGATGCCGTTCCGCCCTGGTCGTGGGCGACGTCATGGGGCACGGCACCAGGGCCGCCGCGACCATGGGCCAGCTCCGCACGGCCGCTCGCACGCTGGCCAGCCTCGACCTCTCTCCCGACGAGGTCCTCTTCCGGCTCAACCTGATGAGCCAGGACCTCGACCCGACGCAGATCGCCACCTGTGTGTACGCGGTGTACGACCCGATCACGCGGAACTGCTCGATCGCCAGGGCCGGGCACGTGCCTCCCGTCCTGATCCATCCGGACCGTTCCACCGAGATCATCGAGATGTCCCCGGGCCTGCCGCTCGGCATCGGCAGCGAGCCGCTGGAGACGCGTGAGCTGACGCTCCCGGCCGGCAGCGTCCTCGCTCTCTACACCGACGGACTGGTGGAGAGCAGGCGCAGGGACATCGACGCGGGGATCATGGCGTTGCGCCACCTGCTCGCGGGGCCGCTCCAGGACCTCGAGGACATGTGCGACGTGACGATCAACAGCCAGCGTCCCGGGCACGAGCGTGACGACATCGCCCTGCTGCTGGCCCGGGTACGCGATCTCGACCCCGACGAGATGGCGTCCTTCCCGCTGTCCGACGATCCCCGGTTCGTCCGCACCGCCCGCAGGTTCGTACGGAGCACGCTCGCGGCGTGGGGGCTCGCGAGCCTCGCGGACACCACCGAACTGATCGTCAGCGAGATGGTGACCAACGCGCTCAAGCACGGCTGGCCCCCGATCGAGCTGCGTCTGCTGCGCGGCCGGACGCTGGTGTGCGAGGTCTCGGACGGCTCTTCCACGGCCCCCGCGCCGCGCTCCCCCTCACCGGACGACGACACCGGGCGCGGCCTGCTGCTGATCAAGCGGTTCGCCTACCGGTGGGGAACCCGCCCGACGCCGCAGGGAAAGATCGTCTGGGTCGAGCAGCACCTCCCCTGAGCCGCTTTCTTGACCCGCCCTTTCCCGGTTCGGCGCGATCCCGGGGGTATTTTCCCCGGAAGACACCTGCCGTACGGGACGGGGAGCAGTGGGGTGAGCGACGCGGGCGAGCACACCGAGCAGCTCCGTCCGCGCGGGCAGGTCGCGGCGTCGCACCGGCCGTGCCGTCATTTCGCGTCCGCGGTCGCGATCATCCTCATCGCGCTGGGCTGCGGGCTCGCGCCGGTCGCCCTGGTGGCCGTGTGGACGGCGAGCGAGGTGTGGAGCGTCGACGAGGCGGCCGCCGCGCTCGAACAGCGGGGCCTTCCGATGGATGTCGACGTGAAGCTGGCCCACGTCCGGAGCCTGGTCGATGAGAAGATGCCGCGGCTGTCTCGCAGCGCTGTCTATCAGGGCCTGTGGATCGATGCCGGCAGGGTGGCGCGCAAGGGGCTGCGGGCGATCACTTCCGGCCGGTTCGCCTACACCTCGGTCGGCTGGATCATCCCCGTGGCTTCGGGGGCGTCGCTCGCCGCGGGGTTCCTCCTGGCGCGCAGCCGCCGCCGGGCCGCGCTGGGCGCGGGGCTGGGCGTCGCCGTCTGCACCCTCGCGCTCGCGGCGGTCTTCTCCGTGGCCAGGAGCCTCTACATGAGCACAGTCGCGTCGCACGGGCTCGATCTGGTCGCCGCCGAGCAGTACTTCGACACCATGACGCGGTTCCCCGACATCGGGCTGCGCGGCCTCATGGTCCTGGGCCTGCTGACGGCCGCCGCCGCCGACTTCCGCCCGTGTCGTCGCCGCGCGGCGTGACCGGCAGGAGGAGGGCTACCGGCAGGCCGGAGTGACAGGAGGTCACCGGCACGTGCCCGCCGGAGCCGACCAGCAGACGCTGCTCCTCGCCGCCCACCTGTGGGCGGCGCCGGTCGGCTAACGCCCGGTGGGCCGCTTGCCGTGGTTCGCCTGCTTCTTCTTCCGTGCCTTCGACTTGCGCGCTCTCTTGCCCATGCGGAACCGCCTTTCGTCGTACGGCTAGCGCCCCCACTCTTCATCACCACACCAGGTGCCGTATAGCGCGCCACTCATATCACCATGATTCAACATTGACGCCCGCTCCATGTGGCATAATTTGTTGGAATCTGTTGATTGGAGCGGTGATGCTTGCCCAGCTACGGCAGCAGGCGATTCTTGAGCGGGTCCGCAGGACCGGCGGCGTACGCGTCGCCGAGCTGGTGCGGGATCTCGGCGTCTCCGACATGACCATACGCCGAGATCTGGAGGCCCTCGCGGACCGCGGACTGGTCGAGAAGGTCCACGGAGGCGCGACGATCGTCGGCGCGGGATCGACGGAGGAACCCGGGTTCACCGCCAAGTCGGCCCGTCAGCAGGCCGAGAAGGAGGCCATCGCCCGCCACGCCGCGCGTCTCGTCCGGCCGGGCAGCTCGGTGGCCCTGTCGGCCGGAACCACCACGTGGACCTTCGCGCACCATCTGACCGACGTGCCCGAACTGACCGTCATCACCAACTCGCTCAAGGTCGCGGACGTGTTCCACCGCGCCGGGCGGCCCGACCAGACCGTGGTGCTGGTCGGCGGCGTACGCACCCCTTCCGACGCGCTGGTCGGGCCGGTCGCGGTCGCGGCGATCCGCTCGATGAACGTCGACATGCTGATCCTCGGCGTCCACGGGATGAGCGTGAAGGCCGGGTTCACCACGCCCAACCTGCTGGAGGCCGAGACCGACCGCGAGCTGGTCGGGGCCGCCCAGCGCCTCGTCGTCCTGGCCGACCACACCAAGTGGGGCACGATCGGCATCAGCACGATCGCCCGCCTGGAGCAGGCCGACGTCGTGGTCAGCGACACCGGCCTGTCCGGCGAGGCCCGCGCGGCGCTGTCGGAGCACGTGGGCGAGCTGGTGCTGGCGGATCCCGGCGCCGACGAGCGGGAGGCACCGGCCCCGTGAAGCGCACGATCACCCACCTCGCCGACGGTCGGGAGCTGTTCTACTACGACCGGCGGGACGACGCGGACCGCGGCGCTGTCGATCCGCGCGAACTACCCCCGCGTCCACGCGCCTCGCAGATGCGCTACGACCCGCTGATGGACGAATGGATCACCATCGCGGGGCACCGCCAGACCCGGACGCACCTGCCCTCCCCCGACGAGTGCCCGCTGTGTCCGGCCCATCCCGGTTCGGAGATCCCCTCCGACTACGACGTCGCGGTCTTCGAGAACCGCTTCCCCTCGTTCAGCTTCTCAGGGGACGGTTCCACGGGGGGCGACCCCTTGGGAGGCGGCTTCGCCGATCCCGGCGGGTTGAGCGCGGCGCGGCCCGGGGTCGGGCGGTGCGAGGTGGTCTGCTTCACGTCCGACCACGACGCGTCCTTCGGCTCGCTGAGCGCGGCGCAGGTCGAACTCGTCATGGAGGCATGGGCCGACCGCACCGCCGAGCTGTCCGCCCTTCCGGGCGTCGAGCAGGTCTTCTGCTTCGAGAACAGGGGCGCGGAGATCGGCATCACCCTCCCCCATCCTCACGGCCAGATCTACGCCTATCCGTACGTCACCCCGCGTACCCGCCACATGCTCGGCGTCGCCTCGCGGCACAGGGGCGGGAACCTCTTCGCCGACGTGCTGGCCGCCGAGCGGACGGGTCCCCGCGTCGTGGCGTCCAATGAGCACTGGACGGCGTTCGTCCCGGCCGCCGCCCGCTATCCGTTCGAAATCCACGTCTACCCGCACCGGCGGGTGCCTGACCTGCCCGCGCTGGACCCGGACCAGCGCGCCGCGTTCGGGCCGCTCTACACCGGGGTGCTGCGCCGGCTCGACGCGCTGTTCGGCGTGGCCATGCCGTACGTCGCGGCCTGGCATCAGGCTCCGGTGACCTATCGGCGCGATCTCGCCTACCTCCACCTCCAGCTGTTCAGCATCCGGAGGGCGCCGGACAAGCTCAAGTACCTGGCCGGATCGGAGTCCGCGATGGGGGCGTTCGTCAACGACGTGGCCCCCGAGGACGCCGCCCGGATGTTGCGTGAATATCCGATAACGAGTTGATCACTACTGGATTGCAACTTTGAGTAGCAATGATCCGGGCTTTACCACTACTATCCATCGCACCGGCTGCCACAGCCGGTGCGCCTAATCCCGGGCGCCTCGCCCGGGAGCCGGGGACCCACGACGTTGTGGCGATCCATCCCCCGTTTCCGGGAACGGTCGCCGTGCACCTGGGGTGAAGGCACGCCAGTGCCAGGGCTCCTCCAGCCCGAACCCGTCAGCTAACCCGGTCGGCAGATGGAGAGGAGTGGGCTCTGCCCCGCGCGTTTCCGGCGGCCGCCGCGGCTCTGGCCGCGGCTGCCCTCGTCTTCGGTACGGCCTCAGGGGCTCACGCCGCTCCCAAGCCGAGCGAGAGCCAGCTCAGGAAGCAACTCGCCGAGCTGCGCACGAAGGTCGACAAGCTGATCGCCGACTACAACGCCAAGCGGGTCGAGCTCGCCAAAGCGCAGGAGTCCGAGAAAGCGGCCAAGGAGCGGCTGGCCAAGGCGGAATCCGACTTCGAGGCGGCCAGGCAGCAGATGATCAGCATCGCCGGCGTGCGTTATCAGACGCATGACCTGGGCCTGCTCGGCACTGACCTGCGGAACTCCGCCGTACTGACCCAGATCCAGGACGAGCAGGCCGTACTGGTCTCGCAGGTCGCCGCGCTCACGAAGGAGCGCAAGGCCGCAGCCGACGCGGCGGCGGCCCTGATCGAGCAGATCAAGACGCGGTCGCAGGAGGTCGCCGGGCAGCGCAAGGCCGCCGAGAACCTGATCGACGACATCAAGAAGAAGCTCGACCAGCTCATCCCGATCGCGCCCGGGAAGCTCGCCGGCGGCGGCTGGGCCCCGGAACTCCCCTCCGGCGGCGACAACATCACGCCCCGGACCCGCCTGATGAAGGCGGAGGTCGGTAAGCACTTCGATCTGCGCTACACCGTCGGCTGCTACCGCGTGGACACCTCGGGCGAGCACCCGCTCGGCCGGGCCTGTGACTTCATGATGAGCTCGGGCGGCTCCATGCCGAGCCCGGGCATGAAGGCCCTCGGCGACAGCCTCGCCGTCTGGGCCATCAAGAACGGTTCCAAGCTGGGTGTGAAGTACGTGATCTGGCAGCAACGGATCTACAACCTCGGCAGCCCCGGGTGGCGCACCATGTCCGATCGCGGCGGTATCACCGCGAACCACTACGACCACGTCCACATCTCGATGTACTAGACGCTGCCGGCGGCCCCCTCGGCTCCGCGCCGCCGCACCGGGAGTGCCGCTGAGCGGCCCGCGCCGCCTCAGGCGAAGAATCGCGTCAGATGCTTGACGACCGTTTCCGGTTGTTCTTCGGGGATGTAGTGGCCACTGCCCGGAACTTCGACCACCTCGACGTCGGTCCCCTTGTTCGCGAGCACCTGCCGCAGCAGCTGATAGCCTCCCTCCCCGCCTCCCATGGCCAAGATCGGCACGGTCACCGGACCATACGTCTTCTCATCCGCGATGTCCTGCCCGAAGGCCCGGTACCAGGCATTGCCGGCCCGGATCGCGTCCACGGTGGAGTAGGCGTGGGCGTAGACGTCGCGGTCGCGGTCGCTGATGGCGCCGGGATCGTCGATCAAGTAGTCGCACATCCAGTCGATCAGGTGGCGTGACCGGCCGGCGAGCAGGCGTTCAGGCAGGCCGGGAACCTGATTGAACGCGAACCACCACAGGAAACGTCCGGGACCCGCATGGATGTCGCCGTCGATCTGCTGACGCCCGGGGCGCGGCAGCAGGGAATAGTCGTAGAACCGGTCGTCAGGGTGAGCGATGTCCAGCAGCGCGATCCGCCGCGTGCTCGCGGGATGATTGGCCGCGAAGGCGTAGGCGACCATCCCGCCGATGTCGTGCCCGGCGATGTTGACGGCATCGTGGCCGAGATGGCGCATCAGCGCGTGGATGTCGCCCGCCATCGTCTTCTTGTCATAGCCGGAGGTGGGCTTGTCCGAGCCGCCCATCCCCCGCAAGTCAACGGCGATCACTCGATAGCGCTCCGCCAAGGGCGGCATGATCTTGCGGAACTCCCACCAGGTCTGCGGCCACCCGCCCAGCAGGACCAGCGGCTCACCCCGGCCACCGATCACATAGTGCAGGCGGATCCCGTTGACGTCGGCATGGCTGCTGACGAACCCGCCCTCCAGCGAACGGGCCAGCTCCACGTCAGATGCTGCTTGCGACATGAGATCTCCAAAGCGAACGCACAAAGGATCATGGTCACGCTACCGGGGCAGGCCGAATTTCTCAGCGAATGCGGACAGTTCCTCACGTTGCTCGTCCGGTTCGGTGACGGCGGTGTTCACGACGATGCGGGTGACCCCTTGGGCGGCGAGTTCCTCGACCCGCTCGACGGGTACGTCGATGGAGGCGAAGCGGGTGTATTCCAGCGCGTCCGGGTCCCGGCCGGCCTCCGCGGCGCTGGAGCGAACGAGCTCCCACTGAAGGGCGCGCTCCTCCGCGTCCAACGCACCACCGGGGAAGTACCCGTCGCCCCGGTGCCCGGCCCGGCGCGCGGCCGCCCGGCTCGATCCCCCGATGTGGATAGGCAGCCGTGTCACCTGGTGCGGCTTGGGGAAGCTGACCAGCTTCTCGAAGGAAAAGAACTCGCCGGCGAAGCTGACGCCGTCCTCTCCGCCGGCCCACAGTAGGCGCAGCACGTCGATCGCCTCGTCGGCGCGGCGGCCGCGGGTGGCGAAGTCGACGCCCACCGCCTGTGCCTCGCCAGGAAGGCCTCCCAGCCCTACGGTCAGTAGCCGCATCCTGCCCCTGGACAGCACGTCTATGGTGGCCAGGCGCTTGGCGAGAATCACCGGATGGTGGTAGGGCAACAACAGCACGCCGGTGCCGAACAGGATCCGTTCCGTGGCCGCGGCGACGAAGCTCAGGCAGTCGAGTGGATCGACGTAGGGCAGCGTGGGCGGCAGCTCGTACGGCCCCACAGCAGCGCCGGGATACAGCACGATGTGCTCGGGCAGATAGAGCGACTCGAAGCCGCACTCCTCCACGAGCTGGGCAAAGGCCACGATCTTGTCGGGGTCGACCCCGAAATAGGGCGTGCTGTAGCTGACTCCGAACTTCATCGTGTGGTTCCTTCGCATCGTTGACACCGCGGCTTCCGGAGCGGCACAGCGGATCGTAAAACCTTGACCCTGACGTCAGGGCAAATGCGTGGCGGCTCGGGTGAGCCCTCTGGGCCGCGCGCCTCGCCACGGCGGGCGTGCGGCTCTTCGGCCGGCCCGCTGTCCTTCGGATGGGGCGAAGGCAGACGAGAGATCAGGACAGGGACGAGTGCGCGGGTTCGCCGAGAACCGTCAGGAAGTTTGATGATGGGCCGCATGCGGTACTTTCGCCGACCCTGGATGGAGTCGCGCGGGGATGAGTACGACAGTTGGGGCGCCTGTCTCTACTACCTCGCCGCTGATGACCAAGGCGACGTGCACGAGCAGATCGAGGTGTACGCCAACGGAAACGCTATTGCGTACGACCATGAGCATGATGAGGACAGATTCGGCTTCCTGACATATGCCACGCTGGATCTTGACGAGTTCGCGCCGTATGAGATCGCCGAGCGGGAGTTCCGCGACGACCTAACCCAATACCGCCCGATGAACCGCTGAGGTGTCAGGGCACATCTAGGGCACATGAGTGCGAAACGATGAAAAGCGGCAAACGCCTCCCAGGTCCGCTGGGGCCGGCTTCTGGCCTGCGTCGAGGACTTACCACCGCGGAACGGCCGCGAACACGCCGCGCGCAGCCGTTCCGTCTGGCCAGGTCCACCCGGCGACGAGGTGTCCGGACGACCCGTCCGCGTCCTCGACCGGCCGTAGGACGCGGTTGACCCGCACCTCGATCCCGTCGGCAGGGCCGATTCCGTGCACGGTGACGGTCAAGTCCGGGGTGTCGCTCTTGCTCTGGTGCTGCGGCATCGCCTCGCCGCGCAGGAGCGCGCGCAACTGCGCCATCACCACCGGGTCGTGGACACCGTCATAGATCCACCGAAGGCCGAGCACCCCATGCTCAGAGGTGCCGATCAGCGCCTCGCCGGGGACGCCCTCCAGAGCCGCACCGCGATAGCTCATCGGCACCAGGTACGCCACCGGCTCCTGCCCGGTGGTGTCCACCACGACCATGAGCTCGATCCCGACCTCACCCTCCGGATCGTCCAACCGGAACCCACCGGCCTTGGCCAGCTCGGGCGTTCCCGCGTCGCCCGCATACCAGCTCTGCTTCGGCAACCACTCGGTGAGCAGCTCCAGCTTGGTGGGCGTCATGGTGGTGTGGTGGATGCTGGCCATGCGAATTCCCTCACGCGGTGGGTCTGGGCCTGTCCCCTAACGAACTGTGATCGACCTTATAGGTAACGGCGGTGCGTCCCGAGCGGGGGTGAGTGACGGATGGCCGGGTGGTCGCGTCATAACGCCGCTCGACCGCGCCTCACGCCGGGCCGGGCGTGAGGGCGGCGAGTCGACCGGTCAGCCGGACAGGCGGATGGGGTTGACCAGGTCGGCGTAGACCAGCAGCCCGCCCATGACCAGCAGCAGGGCGGCCATGGCGTACGTGAGCGGCAGTGCCTTGGCGACATCCACGTACCCCGGCATGGGCCGGCGGCTGATCCGCGCGAAGCCGCGCTTGATCCCCTCCCAGAGACCGCCGGCGATGTGGCCGCCGTCGAGCGGGAGCAGCGGGATGAGGTTGAACATGCCGACCGCGAGGTTCAGCCCGGCGAGCAGGTTGATGAAAATGATGATCTTGTTTTCCAGCGGCGCCGACGACGCGGCGATCTCGCCGCCGAACCGGCCCGCGCCGACGATGCCGACCGGCCCGTTCGGGTCGCGCTTCTCCCCGGAGAATGCCGCCTGCCAGACACCCACCATCTTCTTCGGGATGTTGACCATGGCGACGGCGGTGCGCTGGGTGAAGTCCCACATCTGGGTGACGACGAAGCCCGGCCCCTGCTTCTCGATCACCATGGTCGGAGCGACGCCGAGGAAGCCGACGTTCTTCTCGATCTTGCTCGGGTCATCGACAGACGGGCGGTCCTGCGCGATCAGGTCGACGCCGACCGTGATCTCCTTCCCGCCCCGGACCACGCCCAGGTCGGTACGGCCGGCGCCGTGCGCGCGGATCAGCGCGGTGGCCGCCTCCCAGGTGCTCACCCGCGTGCCGCCGACGGACGTGATGCGGTCACCGGGAAGCAGCCCGGCCTTGGCCGCCGGGGTCACCGGGTCGCTGGGACGGCATTCGCGCTGCTCGGTCTGGGTGGCCGGGACCACGCACTGGGACACCGTGGACACGACCGGCTTGGACACCTGGACGCCGAAGCCCATGAAGACGATCGCGAAGAGCGCGAAGGCCAGGACGAAGTTCATCGCCGGGCCGCCGAACATGATGATGACCTTCTGCCACCAGGGCTTGCGGTAGAAGACGCGGTACTCGTCGCCGGGGCGGATCTCCTCCGAGGCGACGGCCCTGGCGTTCTCGATGAGACCCTGCCACGGCCCGGTCGAGACGCTGCGCAGCTTGGTCGGGTCGTCGTTCGGCCGGGGCGGCAACATGCCGATCATGCGGATGTATCCGCCGAACGGGAGCCACTTCACGCCGTATTCGGTCTCGCCGCGCCTGCGGGACCACATCGTGGGGCCGAAGCCGACCATGTACTGCGTGACGCGGACGCCGAAGATCTTGGCGGGAACGAGATGCCCGATCTCGTGCAACGCGATGGAGAGGAGAAGCCCTCCGAAGAGGACAAGGAATCCGGCTAAGAATAGCCAGTTCATCAGCGCGTACCCCCGTGGAGGAGAAGGTTTCTTTCCCTGCGTTGCCTTTTTGAGGGTAGCCCACCGTCCCCGCCGTCAGGGGCGCCAGATCAGGACGAGGGCACAGTCGTCGTTATGCCCAGCCGACATGGAGTTGACGAGTTGCCGGGCGCCTTCGCGGTATCCGGTGGGCAGCAGCCGTTCGGCCTCGCCGAGCAGGCGGTCGAGGCCGGCGTCGATGTCGCGACCCGGCTGCTCGATCAGCCCGTCGGTGTAGAGCATGAGCGCGTCGCCCTTGCGCAGCACCCCGCTGTCAGGCTCGCAATGGAGGTCGGGCACCACGCCGAGCACCACACCCTTGGCCGTGGCGACGTGCCAGGTGCCCGTTCCCGCGTCGAACTTGACCACGGGCGGGTGGCCCGCGGAGGTGATGACGTACTCCCCCGTGGACAAGTCGAGGCTCAGGTGGGCGGCGGTGACGAACCCCTCGTCGCCGCGCTGCCGGTGCAGGTAGGTGTTGCACGCGTGCAGGAAGTCGTCGACGGAGCCGAGCAGCCCTCCGAAGGTGCCGGAGAGCATCAGCGCGCGGGTCCCGGCGTCCACGCCTTTGCCCGAGACGTCGACGACCGCCACCTCCACCCGGTCGCCCTGCCGTACGGACACCACGAAGTCACCGCCGAAGGACGAGCCCCCGGCCTGCTTGAGCACGACCTTGCCGCCCCA
Organism: Microtetraspora glauca; assembly: GCA_001570385.1. Lineage (GTDB taxonomy): Bacteria > Actinomycetota > Actinomycetes > Streptosporangiales > Streptosporangiaceae > Microtetraspora > Microtetraspora glauca. The sequence continues at coordinate 23,112 of BBYL01000036.1, forward strand.
GTGCTTGGGGAGGTGGGGCAACTCGCTCTGCCGCTTGAGCCGGTCACGGAGTTCCAGCAGCATCGCGTCGCCGCGCAGGCCCTGGACGCCGAGCTTGCCGCGGGTACGTGCCATGATCCAGGCGAGCACCGCGGTGAAGCCGGCGGTGATGAGCGTCCCCGGCCCGAGCTGCATGACGCCCCCGGCCACCGCCATGTAGGCGAGGGAGGCGACGACCGCGCAGAGCAGGACGCCCAGGCTACGCAGCCGGAGCTGGAGACCGCCGACGAGCATCACGGGCACCAGCAGGGCGGGCGAGAACCAGTGCGCGGAGACCTCGACGTCGAGAACGCCTATGAGCAGCGTGGCGACGACGAGGATGATCAGGCGGTGGCGATCCTTCGACGAACTCTTCCTTAGAACGCGGACAAGCGGCACCAGAAGCGGCACACGCACCAGCAACGCACGGAGCCGTGGAGGGATGAGCGGCGCCCGACGGGAACTCATGATGACCTCGACTGTATCCGCCCGTCGGCGATGAGGGCAGCCACTTGACCAATGCCTAGATCACTAAGCACGGAGGGATATTCGCTGGCCCTCACCCTTTACACGCTCCTACTGTGAGCGGGTGACTGTCCAGATTCGTCCCATCACAGAGTCCGAATGGCCGGCATTCGCCACAGTCGATCGGGAGTCCTTCAACTCCCCCCTGTCTCCCGACCAGCATGATCGGTTTCGGGAGTTCCTCGAGCTGGAGCGCTCGCTGGCCGCCTTCGACGGAGACCTGATCGTCGGCGCCACCGCCGTGGCCAGCCTCACGATGACGGTGCCCGGCGGTCCCGTGCCGGTCGCCGGGGTCACGGCGGTCGCGGTGCTGCCCTCGCACCGCCGCAGGGGGATCCTGACCTCGCTGATGACCCGCCAGCTGAACGACGTGCACGAGCGCGGCGAGTCCGTCGCCGCCCTCTACGCCTCCGAGGCGGCCATCTACGGCCGCTTCGGGTACGGCAGGGCCGCCGACAACCTCTTCTTCCACATCCCGACGCACCGCTCGGCGTTCGTACGCGACGCGCCGGTGGACCCCTCCCTCCGTGTGCGCCTCGCCGTACCCGCCGAGGCCGCCCGCGCCGACGTGGAGCGGGTCTTCGAGGCGGTACGGACGACCCGGCCGGGCCTCTACGCGAGGTCCGACGCGCGCTGGCGTCTCGACGTCCTCGGCGACGAGGAGTTCCAGCGCAGGGGCGCGGGCCCGCTGCGCTGCCTGATCGTCGAGGACGACTCCGGGCCGCGGGGCTACGCCCTCTTCCGCGTCAAGGGCGGATGGACCGACCACAACGTCCCCGACGGCGAGGTCCTGGTGAACGATCTGTTCGCCACCGATCCCGCGGCGTACGCGCTGGTGTGGCGCAGTGTGCTGGACCGGGACCTGTGCGTCCGGCTGCACGCGTGGGGCCGTCCGGTGGACGATCCGCTCATGCATCTCCTGGCCGAGCCCCGGCAGTTGAACGCGGGCTGGCTGGACGACCTCTGGATCCGGCTCGTGGACGTCGGCCGGGCGCTCGCCGGGCGCGCCTACGCCGCGCCCGTGGACGTCGTGATCGAGGTCGAGGACCGGCTGTGCCCGTGGAACGCGGGTCGTTACCGGCTGGTCGCGAGCCCGGGGCCGGTCACCGGCAAGGCGTCCTGCGAACGGACCGGCGACCCCGCCGACCTGACCGTGCCCGTCGCCGCGCTCGGCGCCGCCTACCTGGGCGGACGGCCGCTTCTCGCCGTGGGGGCCGCGGGGCTGGTCACCGAGCACAGCGAGGGCGCGCTGCGCGAGCTGTCCACCGCCATGTCGTGGGAGCCTCGCCCATGGGGCAGTCTCATCTTCTAGGCTTGCCGCATGGCGCTGCAGAGCTTGCAGATCACGGCGGTCATCGCGATGCGGGCACGGGACGTGTCCCGTCCCACGGATGAACAGCAGGAGGCCGCCGAGCGGCGCCTCCTGCGCGACGAGATGCCGCGGCGCGAGGTGCGCCGCGGCAAGGAACGGCCGGGGGAGTAACGCCGGCTACGGCAGCGGCGGCAACTCGCCCGTCGTCTCATAGTCGGACAGCTGGGCGATCCTGCGGGCGTGCCGCTCCGCGCCCGTGAAGGGCGTGGAGAGGAAGATCTCGACGAAGCGCACCGCGTCCTCCACGGGGTGCATCCGGCCGCCCAGGCTGATCACATTGGCGTCGTTGTGCTCGCGGGCCAGCTTCGCGGTGTCGTCGTTCCAGGCGAGGGCCGCGCGGATGCCGCGAACCTTGTTGGCCGCGATCTGCTCGCCGTTGCCCGAGCCGCCGAGCACCACGCCGAGGCTGCCCGGATCGCCCGCCACCCCCTGGGCGGCGCGCAGCACGAACGCCGGATAGTCGTCCTCGGCGTCGTAGACGAACGGACCGCAGTCGACCACCTCGTGGTTCTGCTCCTTCAACCAGGAGACAAGGTGGTTCTTGAGCTCGTAGCCGGCATGGTCGGCACCGATGTAGACACGCACCCCCTCAGTCTCGCAGGTGCTCGCCGGAGACATGACTCAGGGGCCTCCACTAAAGTAACAACCGATCACCCCCGTGACTCCTTACCGGGACGACGCGGAGGCCGACAGACCAGGAGAGTCATGCGCGAGATCCGTTATGTGGGCGACCCCGTCCTGCGCACCCCGGCCGAGCCGGTCACCGACTTCGACCGAGAGCTGCGCCGCCTCATCGACGAGATGTTCTCGGTGATGTACATGGCCGACGGCGTGGGCCTCGCCGGCCCCCAGATCGGCGTCGGCAAGCGGCTCTTCGTCTACGACATCAGCAACCGCAAGGGCCATGTGGTGAACCCCGAGCTCACGATCGACGACCCCGAGGAGGTCGTCGAGGAGGAGGGGTGCCTGTCCGTTCCCGGCAGGGAGACCGGCAAGCCGCTGTACGCGCCGACCGCCAGGGCCGCCGGTGTCACCCTGCGCGGACTCGACCGGCTCGGCCGGCCCGTGACCGTCAAGGCCCGCGGCATGCTGGCCCGCTGCTTCCAGCACGAGTTCGACCACCTCAACGGCCTGCTCTACGTGGACAGGCTGCCCAAGGACGACCGCAGGAAGATCCTCCTGCAGACCCCCTAGAGCTGGATCGCCTTCGTCTCCAGGTACTCCTCGAGGCCGAGTTCGCCCATCTCGCGCCCGATCCCCGACTGCTTGTACCCGCCGAACGGCGCGAGCGGGTTGAACCTGCCCCCGTTGACGGCCACCTGGCCGGTCCTCAGCCTGCGCGCCACACCGAGCGCGCGTTCCTCGGTGCCCGCCCACACGGCCCCGGCCAGCCCGTACGGCGTGCCGTTGGCGATCTGGACGGCCTCGTCCTCCGAGTCGAAGGGAACGATCGCCAGGACGGGCCCGAAGATCTCCTCCTGCTCGATGGTCATGCCGGGCGCCACCCCCGCGAAGATCGTGGGCTCGACGTAGTAACCGCGTTCGAGGGGCGCGTCGGTGCCGCCGAGCACGAGGCGGGCCCCCTCTTCCTGGCCTCTGTTGATGTAGCGGATCACCCGGTCGCGCTGGGCGGCGGACACGAGCGGCCCGAGGCGGGTCTCCTCCGCGAAGGGGTCGCCCACTGTGTACGTGCGCGCGGCCTCGACCGCGAGCCGCACCGCCTCGTCGTACTGGTCCCAGTGGACGAGCATCCGGGTCCAGGCCGAGCAGGTCTGGCCCGAGTTGAGGAAGGCGTTGGCCACGCCGACCTTGACCGCGGCCTCCAGGTCGGCGTCGGGGAGGATGATGTTCGCCGACTTGCCGCCGAGTTCGAGCGCGACCCGCTTGACCGTCTCGGCGGCCAGCGCCGCGACATGCCGGCCGGCCCTGGTCGAGCCCGTGAAGGAGACCATGTCGACGTCCGGGTGGGTGACGAGCGCCTCGCCGACGACAGGTCCGTGCCCGCTCACCATGTTGAAGACGCCAGGCGGCAGGCCGACCTCGTGGAAGACGTCGGCCAGCGCGTACGCCGCGAGCGGGGCCACCTCGCTCGGCTTCAGCACGACCGTGCATCCGGCCGCCAGCGCCGGGGCGACCTTGCAGATCACCTGGTGCAGCGGATAGTTCCAGGGCGTGATCGCGCCCACGACCCCGGCGGGCTCCTTGACGATCAGAGAGTTGCCGATCCTCGACCGATCGAAGTCGTACTCCTCGGCAAGCTGGGCGTAGGTCGCGAGCACGCCGGCGGGCATCAGCGTCTGCACACGCAACGCGATCGGGTACGGCGCGCCCATGTCGGTGGCGATCGTCGTGGCCACCTGGTCGGCCCGTTCCCTCAGCAGCCCGGCGGCCGCCGCGAGGATCTTGCCCCGTTCGGCGGGGGGCGTACGGGACCAGGCGGGGAAGGCGGCACGGGCCGCGGCCACCGCCGGTTCGACGTCGGCCGGTGAACCGGCGGGGACGCGGTCGACGATCTCCTCGGTGGCGGGGTTGATCACATCGACCCCCTCACCCGAGGTGGACGAAACCCAGGCTCCGTTCACGTACAGCTGACGCATGAACCTCATCCTTGCGCGAGAACAGTCAGGTAGTGAGGGTGCGCCCCCGGCGCGGCGTCCAGGCTAACGCGAAAGCACAACAGAGCCTGACAAGGACATCAGAATCCGCATTACCCCGAAATATGAGGTCAGGTGAAGATCGGGTCGCGCGTACGGGACCGCTTGAGCTCGAAGAAGCCGTCCGTGCCCGCCACGAGCAGGACGCCGTCCCACAGCCGGGCCGCGTCCTCTCCCCGCGGGATGGGCGAGACGACCGGACCGAAGAACGCCACACCGTCGACGGCGATGATCGGCGTGCCGACCTCCTGGCCGACCAGCTCGATGCCCTCGTTGTGGGAGGCGCGGATCGCGTCGTCGAACTCCCCGGACTCCGTGGCCCCGGCGAGCTCGGGGTCCAGCCCCGCGGCCGTGAGCGACTCCGCGAAGGTGTCCGTCCACGTCTCCGGCCGCTTGCGCCTGCCCTCGTTGTGGAACCGGGTCCCGAGCTCGGTGTACAGGGCGCCGAGAACCTCGTCACCGTACTTCTCCGCGGCCGCGGCGAGCACCCGCACCGGCTCCATCGCCCTGCTGAGCTTCTCCCGGTACTCCTGCGGGATGTCCTTGTCCTCGTTGAGCACGGCAAGGCTCATGATGCGCCAGCGCGTCTCCACCGGGCGCAGCTTCTCCACCTCGATCATCCAGCGAGACGTCATCCAGGCCCACGGGCAGAAGGGATCGAACCAGAAGTCGACGATCTTCCTGTCAGACATGAACGAGCCTCTCACTGGGCAATGTGGTTGCATCGGTCCGTAACCGGAAACCGGATCTGGCTATTCCAGCGGGCGAATTGAAGGCGATTTTCGTCGTCATGGCATGGCAGGATCAGGTCATCCCCCCGCGAAGGCGCGGCGGGACGTGTGATGAGGAGCGGATGTGGCAGGCAATCTGACCCGTGACGAGGCCCGGGAGCGCGCCCGGCTGCTGACCGTCCAGTCCTACGCGGTCGAGCTCGACCTGACAGAGGGCGAGGACCGGTTCGAGAGCATCACGACGGTCCACTTCACCTCGAACCGGCCCGGGGCGGACACGTTCATCGACCTGCACGGCGCGCACGTCAGGTCGGCCAAGCTGAACGGCGTGGCACTCGACGTGAGCACCTACGACGAGGAGAAGGGCCGTCTCCCGCTGCCGGGACTGGCGGAGCACAACGAGCTGCGCGTCGACGCCGACGCGTCCTACATGCGCACCGGCGAGGGCCTCCACCGGTTCGTCGACCCGGTGGACCAGAAGGTCTACCTGCACAGCCAGTTCGAGACGGCGGACGCCCACCGGATGTACGCCTGCTTCGACCAGCCCGACCTGAAGGCCACCTTCGAGCTGACCGTGCTCGCCCCCGCGGACTGGGAGGTCGTGTCCAACGGCGCGCCCGACTCCGTCGAGGAACTGGAGGCGCACGAGGGCCGTCACGGCGTGCTGCAGGCGTCCCGGCGGTGGCACTTCCCGCCCACGCCGGTCATGTCCACCTACATCACGGCTCTGATCGCCGGCCCGTACGCCGTGGTCCGTGACGACCACGACGGCATCCCGCTCGGCATCTACGTACGCCAGTCCCTGGCCCAGTACCTCGACGCCGACAACATCTTCGAGGTCACCAAGCAGGGCTTCGACTTCTTCCACCGGGTCTTCGACGTCCGCTACCCCTTCGGGAAGTACGACCAGCTCTTCGTGCCGGAGTTCAACGCGGGCGCGATGGAGAACGCGGGCGCCGTGACCTTCCTCGAGGACTACGTCTTCCGCTCGCGGGTGACCGACGCCATGGTGGAGCGCCGTGCCGAGACGATCCTGCACGAGATGGCCCACATGTGGTTCGGCGACCTGGTCACCATGCGCTGGTGGGACGACCTCTGGCTGAACGAGTCGTTCGCCACCTACATGTCGGTCCTGTGCCAGGCCGAGGCCACCCGCTGGGGCCAGGGCGCGTGGACCACCTTCGCCAACGTCGAGAAGGCCTGGGCCTACCGGCAGGACCAGCTCCCCTCGACGCACCCGATCGCCGCCGACATCCCGGACATGCAGGCCGTCGAGGTCAACTTCGACGGCATCACGTACGCCAAGGGCGCCTCGGTGCTCAAGCAGCTCGTCGCCTACGTCGGCCTGGACAACTTCCTCTCCGGGGTCCGCGACTACTTCAACGAGCACGCCTGGCGCAACACCTCCCTGCAGGACCTGCTCTCGGCCCTGGAGCGCACCTCCGGCCGCGACCTGTCCTCCTGGTCGAAGGAGTGGCTGGAGACCTCCTGGGTCAACACGCTGCGCCCGTCCTTCACGACCGACGACGAGGGCCGGTTCCTCACTTTCGACGTGCTGCAGGAGGCTCCGCAGGAGCACCCCACGCTCCGCTCGCACCGGGTCGCGATCGGCCTCTACTCGATGGCCGACGGCGTGCTCACCCGCACCAACCGGGTCGAGCTCGACGTGGTCGGCGCCCGCACGGCCGTCCCCGAGCTGGTCGGCGAGGTCCGTCCCGACCTGGTCCTCGTCAACGACGACGACCTGACCTACGCCAAGATCCGGCTCGACGAGCGGTCGCTCGAGACCCTCATCAACGGCGGCATCACCGCGTTCACCGACTCGCTGCCCCGCGCGCTGTGCTGGTCGGCCGCGTGGGACATGACCCGCGACGCCGAGATGGCCACCCGCGACTACGTCAAGCTGGTCGTCTCCGGGATCGACTCGGTGAAGGACATCACGGTCGTGCAGGCCGTGCTGCGCCAGGCCCGCCTCGCCGTGCAGCAGTACGCCGACCCCGCGTGGATCGAGGAGGGCCTCACCGAGCTGGCCACGGCCCTGCGCGGCCTGATCGCCTCGGCGGCACCCGGTTCGGACCACCAGCTCGCCTACGTCACCGCGTTCACCTCGGTGGCCACCTCCACCGAGGACCTGGCGTTCGTCAAGGGCATCCTGGACGGCACCGCCACCCCCGAGGGGCTCGCGGTCGACGCCGACCTGCGCTGGACCCTGACGCACTCCCTGGTCTCGGGCGGCGTGCTCGACGCCGCGGACATCGACGCCGAGCTCCAGCGGGACGCCACGGCCAAGGGCGAGCGCTCGGCCGCGATGTGCCGGGCGGCGATCCCGACGCCGGAGGCCAAGGCCGAGACCTGGTCGGCCATCACCGGCGGCACCCTGAGCGGCGCCGTGCTGCGGTCCACGATCGCGGGCTTCATGGACCCGGCCCACGTCGAACTGCTCGAGCCGTACGGCGAGAAGTACTTCGACGAGGTCGGCCGCATCTGGAAGTCCTGGACGTCCGACAGCGCCCAGAACTTCGTGATCGGCTGCTACCCGGCCATGCTGATCCGACCGGAGACCGTGGCGCGGACCCAGGACTACATCTCCGCGGACCAGCCGCCGCACGCCCTGCGCCGGCTGGTCCTCGAAGGTGCGGACGGCATCAGCCGGGCGCTGCGCGCCCGCGCGAAGGACGCCTCCGCCTGATCGCGGATCCGCCTGCCGGTTCGACGTAGAAAGGCCCCGGCCTCACCGCCGGGGCCTTTCGCGTGCGTGCCGCGGGCGGGTGGGTGAAAGCCCGGCGCAAGCGCGGTGCAAGCCGCCGGGGGTGACATTGCGAAGTCGAGCCGTTTACAGCGCGGCGAGCCGCGTCTACCGTGTGCCCGACCCCCCAGGAGGCCCTCCGTGATCACGCTCATCGTCGTCGCCGTCGTGGCCGTGCTGCTCGTGCTCGCCGCGATCTCCCTCTACAACGGCCTGGTCAGGAAACGCGGCGCGGTCGACAACGCGTGGGCTCAGGTCGACGTGCAGCTCAAGCGCCGCCACGACCTGATCCCCAACCTCGTCGAGACCGTCAAGGGATACGCCTCGCACGAGCGGCAGGCGCTCGAAGCCGTGGTCGCGGCGCGTTCGCAGGCGGTCGGCGCCCAGACACCCCGTGAGCAGGCGGCGGCCGAGAACGCGCTCTCCGGCGCGTTGAAGAGCCTGTTCGCGCTCGCCGAGGCCTACCCCGACCTCAAGGCCAGCCGGAACTTCTCCGAGCTCCAGGAGGAGCTGTCGGACACCGAGAACCGCATCGCCTACTCCCGGCAGTACTACAACGACGCGGTCCTCACCTACAACAACGCGATCCAGACGGTCCCGGCCAACATCGTCGCGGGCATGACCGGATTCGCCGCCCGCGAGTACTTCCAGGCCCCCGGCGATGAGCGCGGCTCCGTCCAGGTGCGGTTCTAGCCATGCTCCCCTGGCTGGCCGCAGCGGCGGCCGTCGCGCTCTGGCTGCTGCTCCTGGCGGCGCTGGCCGTCGCCACCCGCAACCCCGACGTCGTGCCGGTCCCGCCGACCGCCGAGCTCGCCGCGCACTCCCCCGCCGTCGTCGACCTGATCACGGGCGACTGGCGGTTGTGCGACGAGGCCACCTCGGCCACGCTGCTCGACCTCGCCGCCAGGGGCGCCGTACGGATCGAGGAGATCGGCCCCGAACTCTCCCTCGTACGGCTCCGCCGCGACCCCGGCGACCTGAGGCCGTACGAGAAGCTCGTCTACGACCACGTCCGATCACTCGCCGTCGACGGCGTGGTGGCGACCGGCGCGCTCGCCGAGGGCTCGCGGAACCTCGGCCGGTGGCGGAAGAGCTTCCGCAAGAAGGTCATCGCGGAGGCCAGGGCCGAGGGCCTGTCCCGATCCCGGTGGAGCAGGGCGCAGGCCGTGCTGCTGACCGCGGCGGCGGCCGTACCCGCTGTGGCGATCGCCGTCGCCGTGACGGTGAGCGACAAGGAGCACGACGGCGGGCTGGGCGCGGGCATCCTGGCCTTCGGCGCGCTCGTGGCGCTGATGGGCCGGCTCAACGGCGAGCGCGGGACGCGGCGCGGCGCCGAGGCCGCGGGACAGTGGCTGGGCGTGCGCGAGCATCTGGCCGGCACCGGAAGGTTCTCCGAGCAGCCCGCCGCATCGGTCACGATCTGGGGCAGGCACCTCGCCTACGCCGCGGCGCTCGGCCTCGCGCCGCGTGCCGTGACCAGTCTCCCGGTCAGCGTTCCTGCGGACGACAGGCGCGCCTGGTCCGACTACGGGGGCATGTGGCACGTGGTGGACGTCCGCTACCCCCGGCGCCTGCTGTGGGCGAGGGAGCCGCTGCCGATGTTGTTCTACGCTCTGGTCGCGGGCTTCTTCGCCGGGTTCTGGACCTGGATCGTGCTGCTGGTCCTGTCCGCCCTCGACCTGTGGCCGGACGCGCTCGTCCAGCCCGGGTTCCTCGCCGTCGGCGCCGTCGTGGCGGGTGTACCCCTGGTCTACGCGATCATGGACCTTACCGGGAAGGCCGAGATCCAGGGCCAGATCGTCCGGCTCCGCCGGTTCCAGGCCGGCACCAAGGGCAACAACGACCCCAAGTACGCCTACTGGTGCGCGATCGACGACGGCCGGGCTCGCGAGGTCAAGGCGTACGGGATCAGCGCCGCCATGTGGCATCCCCTCTCGGAGGGCGAGAAGGTGCGCGCCCGCGTCGGCAGGAAGCTCGGCTGGATCGACGCTATCGAGGTCGTCGAGCGTTCCCGGCTGCATGGGACGGCCAGGTACGACGACACCGGAGAGCACCGGATCGACGCGCCGGAGAACCTCGGAGAGGTCCGGATCTTCGACACCGGACAGGAGTGACGGCGGCCCATGAGAAGGTGATTCGGTGAAGTCGGCCAGGGACCTGTTGATCGCGCTCGCGCAGCGGTATTCGTTCGGTGATGTGGGAGCGCTGGTCCCCGAGGTGCTCGGTCCGGGTGAGGTCACCGACGCGGTGGCCTCCGTCTGCGAGTTCGGCCAGCGGTTGCTCACCCTGGACGCGGAGGACTTCGCCGACGGGAACGACGCCCGCAGCGTCCCCGGCGACCTGCGCCGCCGCGCCCGGGCCTGCCACATGCCACAGACGCCCCGCGAGCAGCCGCGCGGCGCCCTGGAGTCGCTGCGCCCCTCGTACGCGCTGCTCCTCGAAGTGATCGAGATCCGCTGGAGGCGGCGTGACCTCAGCGCCATGATCTCGGCGGTCCACATCGCCAGCGAGTACCTCCCCCTGCTCGCCTTCGAGCCCGCCCTCGGTCACGCGGGCGACCCCGTGCGCTGGCCCGAGGGGCTGCGCGCGCCGGGCAGCAGGTTCGGGTCGATCGGTGACCGGGACTGCGACCACACCCGATCCGAGCAGTCGGCGGTCGAGCGCTCGCTCCGCGTGGCGCTCGAACCCGGCCAGGGCTGGCGCGCCTACTTCGACCGGCAGCACAGCCAGGTCGCCGGCGCCCTCGCCACCTGCGTCGCCCGATGCCGCACACCCTGCACGGCCATGGACTGGGTGCCCGACCCGGACGATCTCGCGCTCCGTGCCCGCGTGGCGCTGGCCTTCGCCGACACCCCGCTCGTACGGCTGCGCCATGCGGCACCGGTCGGCCACGGGTTCGGCGTGCCGTCCCCCGAGGAGGTCCTGGACGCGTGGCAGCGCAGCCGCTCGGCGCTGGACAAGAACGACGTCGGTCACCGGGCCACCGAGGAGGACGGTTTCGCCCTGCCCGGCCTGCCGGCTCTGTTCTCCGCCGTCGCGGCCTCGCCCGTACGGCCGGCCACGCTGCTGGCGGACGTGTCGGCCCACCTGGTGAAGCTGCTCGAGGAGCGCTAGACCCGCGCGGCGCATTCCGCGAGGCCGGCGATGCCGGTGACGAGACCGCCGGCGAGGTCGCCCGCGCCGAAGGCGCCCACCATGGAGACGGCCACGAGGCGGCACTCGCCGTCCGGGATGAACCTCCTGGCCCGCTCTCCCGTCACGATCTCCAGGCCATGGTCGTTCACGTCCACCATGATGAGCACGGCCCGCTCGGCGACCTCGCCCAGCGCTGCGTGGAGCCGTTCGGCGTACTCCCGCCTCGGACCTTCCGCCGGCCCGATGTAGACGGCGAAGCGCAGCCCGGTGCGGGCTTCGGCGGCCTTCAGCGCGGCTCGGATGTCGTCGTTCTGCATTGAGGTCAGCGCCCGCACGGCCATCACCACCCCGCGGAGGCGCCACCGGTATGGGCGCGCGGCTCCGCGGCCCTGGCCAGTGCCCTCCAGTGGACGTCGGTGGACGGCAGCCAGTGCGGCGGCCGACCGGTGAGCACGAGGATGGAGGTGTCGGCGCCGTGCTCGGTCTTCCCGGGGCCACCGAACCAGACCACCCCGTCCGAGGCGCTCCGGCTCCTGGCCGGGCGCCCGAGCGCGAGGACCAGCACGGTGATCAGCAGGAACAGTCCCATCGACACCCCGATGAGGAATCCGGCGATCTGAAGCGCACTGTGCACCTCATCAACGTAACTCCGCACGTGAGAGCGGGTCGAGCCGCCCTCGGCGTGTTACCAGATCGGCGGGCGGCGCTCGCCCCAGAAACCTCCTACGGACGCCTCGATCTGGGCCGAGAGCGAGATGAGCGTCCCCTCGTCGCCGAACCTGCCGGCCAGCATCACGCCGATCGGCAGGCCATCCGGCGTCCAGTACAGCGGCAGGTTGACCGCCGGCTGCCCGCTGATGTTGTACGGGGCGGCGAACGGCGCGAAGCGCTTCATCCGCTCGAAGGTCTCCTCCGGCGTGTCCACGTCCTCGAACCAGCCCACCGGGGCCGGCGGCCGGGTGACGGTGGGCGTCAGCACGGCGTCGTACTCATCGGTGACGAGCAACGCGAAACGGGTGGCGAGCTGCAGGGCGGACTGCGCCTTGAGGAAGTCCGGCGCCGGGGTCGCGAACCCGCGCTCCCGCAACCACGCGGTGAGCGGGCGCAGCCGGGACTCCATGCCCTCGGCCACCGGGTGCATGCAGGCGAACGTGAACCACATCTTCACGAACTCGGGCACCACGTCGGGGCCGAACGGCGGCGCGATGTCGACCACCTCGTGTCCCAGCGACTCGAGAACCGCCGACGCGCTCTCGTACGCGGCCAACACCTCCGGGTGCACGTCCGCGTCGGGCACGACCGGGGTGGCGTATCTCGCGATCCTCAGGCGGCCCGGGTCGGCGCCGACGTAGGCCGCGAAGGAACCGCGCTGCGGCGGCGGGGCCCAGTACAGGTCGCCGGGATTGTTGTGGGCCATCACGTCCAGCAACGCCGCCGCGTCGGCGACATTTCGAGAAATGGGGCCATTGGTGGAGAGGCCCGCGAGGTCGGGGATGATCGGCGCGAACGATATGCGGCCCCGGGTCGGCTTGATGCCGTACAGGCCGCACACCGAGGCGGGGATGCGGATGGAACCCGCGCCGTCACTGCCCTGCGCCGCCGGGGCGAGACCCGCCGCGACCGCGGCGGCCGCGCCCCCGCTCGACCCGCCGGCCGACCGCGACAGGTCCCAGGGTGTACGCGCCGGCGGGCTCACGGCGGTCTCGGTGTAGCACGGCAGCCCGAACTCGGGCGTGCTCGTCTTGCCCAGCATGATCGTGCCGGCCTCGCGCAGCCGCTCGACGACGCTGTCGTCCACGGGCGCGGTGAAGCCCTCATAGGCGGCGGAGCCGAAGAAGATCGGCACGTCCTTCACCAGGTTGAGGTCCTTGATGGGGATCGGCACGCCGAGGAACGGGGGCGGGTCGGTGGACTCCAGGACCCGCGCCTCCTGCTTGCGCGCCTCGTCCAGAGCACGGTCCGCGGTGAGGGTGACGAAGGCGCCCACCTCGCCGTCCAGCCGATCGGCTCGCTCCAGATAGTGCTCGGTGATCTCGACCGGCGACAGTTCCCGGGTTCGTACGGCTGCCGCCTGCTCCAGCGCAGTAAGATCGTGAATGTGGGCCACTACCGAACGGTAGGCCCGCGGCGCGAAGATATCTAGAGACGATACCCATCTGTCGGGCCCGCCAATCCGATGAAGCCAGCCACAAAAGTATGAACCACCCAACACTAGGCAACCCGCCGAGAGCTCAACTACCGTGAGTGATGTGGATACCGGCCTAGCGCCAGAAGACGGTCACGATACGTCACCGATCTGGGTGAGTGACCAGTCGTCAGAGCGACCCTCGACGCAGCCTGAAGCTCCTGCGTCCACATACGCCCCGGTGGAGCGGGCCTCGCTGAAGAGTCTCGTCCGGCAGCCCCAATACCACCACCTTCGGCGGCGCGCTCTGATCGCCCTCGCCGCCGGTGTGGTCGTCGGGTTCCTGCTCGGCGGCTGGCGCATCGGGCTCACCGCCGCCATCGTCGCAGCCATCGCCGACACCGCGTACCGCGCGAGGAGCGTTTCCTCCGTGCCGGCGTGGCGGCGTCCCTCGGCGGCGGAGCGGCGCACCGAGGCCCAGCTCAAACGGCTGGAACGCGGCGGTTACCGCACGCTCCACGCCCGCGCCGTCCCCGGCAGCGACGCGCAGATCGACCATCTCGTGATCGGCCCGACCGGTGTGTACGCCGTCGACTCCGAGAAGTGGGACAAGCGGCTGCCGGTTCGGGTGCAGTCGCACCGCAAGCTGTTCCATGGGCCGTTCAACCAGAAACCGCGTCTCGACGAGGCGCGCTGGGAGGCGTCCCAGGCCAGCGAGCTGATCGGCAAGGCCCTCGGCCGCGAGATCCAAGTGGTCCCCTCACTGGCGATCTACGGGCCGGCCATCCCGTGGCGGATCCTCAACGTGCGCGAGGTGGACGTCTTCTCCGGCAGCCTGGTCCGCAAGTGGATCACCAAGCGGGAGAAGTCCCTCACGACGGCGGAGATCGAATCCATCTACCGGGCCGCGGAGCGCGTCCTGCCCGCCCGTTATCCGGAGAGCTGAGGGTCAGGTTTCCCCGGCGGCGGCCGTACCATTTGAGGACTCACTGTCTTCGATGGGAGCGACGTCATGCCAGCCCTCAGGTCTCGTACGGTCACACACGGCAGAAACATGGTCGGTGCCCGGGCCCTGCTCCGGGCGACCGGTGTAGCCGGGAGTGACTTCGGGAAGCCCATCGTCGCGGTGGCCAACAGCTTCACGCAGTTCGTCCCCGGCCATGTCCATCTGCGCGAGGTCGGCGACGTCGTCGCCGCCGCGGTGCGCGAGGCCGGGGCCATCCCCCGCGAGTTCAACACGATCGCGGTCGACGACGGCATCGCGATGGGCCACGGCGGCATGCTGTACTCCCTGCCCTCGCGCGAGCTCATCGCCGACGCGGTCGAGTACATGGTCAACGCCCACTGCGCGGACGCGCTGATCTGCGTCTCCAACTGCGACAAGATCACCCCGGGCATGTTGCTGGCCGCCTTCCGGCTCAACATCCCGACGGTGTTCGTCTCCGGCGGCCCGATGGAGGCCGGCAAGACTCCCGGCCGCAAGCTCGACCTGATCGACCCGATGATCGCCGCGGCCGACGACAGCGTGAGCGACGAGACCCTCCTCGAGATGGAGGAGAACGCCTGCCCGACCTGCGGCTCCTGCAGCGGCATGTTCACCGCCAACTCGATGAACTGCCTCACCGAGGCGATGGGCCTGGCCCTGCCGGGCAACGGCACGACCCTGGCCACGCACAAGGCGCGCAAGGCCCTGTTCGAGGAGGCCGGCCGAACGGTCGTCGAGATCGCCCGGCGCTACTACGAGCAGGACGACGAGTCGGTGCTGCCGAGGAGCATCGCCACTCGCGACGCGTTCGAGAACGCCATGGCCCTCGACGTCGCCATGGGCGGCTCGACCAACACGATCCTCCACCTGCTCGCCGCGGCCCGCGAGGCCGGTGTGGACTTCGGCCTCAAGGAGATCAACGAGCTCTCGCTGCGGGTGCCCTGCCTGTGCAAGGTCGCTCCCGCGACCGCCAAGTACCACGTCGAGGACGTGCACCGCGCCGGAGGCATCCCCGGCATCCTCGGCGAGCTCGACCGGGCCGGGCTGCTGCACCGCGACGTGCACAGCATCCACGCCTCCTCGCTCACCGATTACCTCTCCGCCTGGGATCCCACGTCTCCCGACGTCCGCGAGGACGCGATCGAGCTCTGGCACGCCGCACCCGGCAACGTCCGCACCGTCAAGGCGTACTCGCAGGACGCCCGGTGGGACTCGCTCGACCTCGACCGGTCCGAGGGCTGCATCCGCGACGCCGAGCACGCCTACACCAAGGACGGCGGCCTCGCCGTCCTGTACGGCAACGTCGCCCCGGACGGCTGCATCGTGAAGACGGCCGGCGTGGACGAGTCGATCTGGAGGTTCTCCGGCCCCGCCGTCGTGTTCGAGTCGCAGGAGGACGCCGTCGACGGCATCCTCACCGGCAAGGTCACCGCCGGTGACGTGGTCGTCATCCGGTACGAAGGCCCCAAGGGCGGCCCGGGCATGCAGGAGATGCTCTACCCCACGAGCTTCCTCAAGGGCAAGGGCCTCGGCAAGGCGTGCGCGCTGATCACCGACGGCCGTTTCTCCGGCGGCACGTCCGGTCTGTCCATCGGCCACGCCTCTCCGGAGGCGGCCGAGGGCGGCGTCATCGCCCTCGTCGAGAACGGCGATCTCATCGAGATCGACATCCCCGGCCGGTCCATCGAGCTGAAGGTGGCCGAGAGCGACCTCGCCGCCCGTCGCGAGAAGCTGCTCGCCGATCTCGGCGGCTACCGTCCGCGTGACCGCCAGCGCCCGGTGTCCGCCGCGCTCCAGGCTTATGCCGCGCTGACGACCTCGGCCTCCACCGGCGCCTCGCGCGATCTCTCGCAGCTCTCGCGCTAGGGCCGCGTCAGGTCATCACCGCTCACGTTCATCCGAAGGGGATCGAGGCGACCACCTCGATCCCCTTCGGCGTTCAGTGACCGGCTGTACGGGGTCTCTTGGGAGGTACATTCCCGTCGCCGCCGACAACGCGTTCGAAAAATGTCGGTCCTGAGATCTAAAATTCTGGTATGGCCAACGTCATTAGGAACACCGGATCCCTGACGACCGCAGAGCTCGCCGCACTGGCCCTGTCCCTGGCCCACCTCGGGGCCGGCCCGCAGTCCGTCACCGCCCGCCGCGGGCTGCGCCACGCGTTCCAGCACCTCGACCTGGACGACGACGTCATCGCCACCACCCTGACCACCCTGACCACCCCGCTCGCCACCGACGTCGCCAGGCGCGCGCGGGTGATCGCCAATGCGATCACCGCCCGACTGGTGATCCGGATCCAGTACCACGACGCCGCCGGACGGATGACCACGCGCGACATCGAGCCGGTCACCTGCCTGGCGCACCGCGACTACTGGTACCTCGTGGGCTGGTGCCGCATGCGCGGTGGGATCCGGGCGTTCCGGTTCGACCGCATCGTCGCGGTCGAGCCCACCGACCTCCCCTCCCGCCCGCACCTTCCCGAGCGGTACCTCCCGTTCCAGCGCCGCAAGGCGGCGTAGGGCCGGTCAGCCGCAGCAACCGCCACCGCAGCAACCGCCGCCGCCACCGCTGGGACGCGGGGCGGCGGCACCGCCGGTGACGGCGACGGTGGAGAGCAGCTTCACCGTGTCCTCGTGCCCGGAGGGGCAGGACGCCGGGGCGTTCGCCTCGGCCATGGGCCGGTTCAGTTCGAAGGTCGATCCGCAGGCACGGCAGCGATAGTCATAACGAGGCATGCCCGTAGCGTACGGCCTCGATCAGGCGGTGGTGTCGAGCCGGGTCAGCGCCTGGACCAGCGGCCGCAACTCGGGCAGATCGGACGCCTCGTCGAGCGCCTCGCGCAGCGCCCTGTCATGGGTCGAGCGCGCGTCGGCGAGCAGCCTCCGGCCGGCCTCGCTGACCTCGGTGTAGATGCCGCGCCGATCCGTGTCGCAGAGATAGCGGGTGAGATACCCCTGGCCCTCGAGCCGGGACACCAGACGCGTCGTCGCGCTCTGGCTCAGGACCACCGCGTTCGCGAGCTGCTGCATGCGCATGTGCCAGCCGTCCTGCCGGGCGAGCACGTCCAGCACGGTGTACTCGCTGACCCCCAGCCCGTGTCCTGCCTGCAGAGCCCGCTCGATGCGGCTTTCCAGCCGGGCGTGCAGCGCCGCCAGAACGCGCCAGCCCTGCGCGCGGGCCTCCACGGCGTCATCCGAGATCGCCATCCTGCGCCTCCCTTCCCGTTGCCGCCGTCCCGAATATAGCCCACAACGACAATAGCCCGCGTTTGCAAATATCAGGCGCATGCAATTATTGTCGGCGCCTGTACTTGTCGCACGGCACTGGAGGGCCTCATGCCACTCGCCCTGATCGCGCTGGCCATCGGCGCGTTCGGCATCGGCACCACGGAATTCGTCATCGCGGGCGTGCTGCCCGACGTCGCGGCGGACTTCCACGTCACGATCCCCGTGGCCGGGTATCTCATCTCCGGGTACGCGCTGGCCGTCGCCGCGGGCGCCCTGCCGATGACGGTCCTGGGCACCCGGATGCGGCGCAAGCACCTGCTCCTCGCCCTGATGGCGATCTTCATCGTGGGCAACGCGCTCTCCGCGCTCGCGCCGACGTACGGGATCATGCTGGCCGGCCGGATCGTGGCGGCTCTCACCCACGGGGCCTTCTTCGGAGTCGGCTCCGTCGTCGCGGCCGACCTGGTCCGGCCGGACCGGCGCGCCAGCGCCATCGCGCTGATGTTCACCGGCCTCACCCTGGCCAACGTCATCGGCGTCCCCATGGGGACCTTCATCGGGCAGAGCTTCGGCTGGCGTGCCACCTTCTGGGTCGTGACCGCGCTCGGCGTCCTCGGCCTGATCGGCATCTCGGTGCTCGTTCCCAGCGGCCGGCGGCCGGAGACGGCCCGCGTCGGCGCGGAGCTCGCCGCGTTCCGCAATCCCCAGGTGTGGCTGGCGGTCGCGGCCACCGTACTCGGCTTCGGTGGCGTCTTCGCCTCGTTCACCTACATCGCGCCGATGATGACGGAGGTCGCGGGGTTCTCCGAGGGCGCGGTGAGCTGGTTGCTCGTGCTCTTCGGGGCCGGACTGGTGATCGGCAACCTGCTGGGCGGGCGGCTCGCGGACCGGGCGCTGATGCCGAGCCTCTACGGCACCCTCGCGGGTCTCGCCGTGGTCCTCGGGATCTTCACCTTCACGTCGCAGGCACGGATTCCCGCCATGATCACGATCTTCCTGCTCGGCGGATTCGGCTTCGCCACGGTCGCGCCACTCCAGACGCGCATGCTCGACAACGCGAGGAGCGCGCCCACGCTCGCCTCCGCGGTGAATATCGCCGCCTTCAACGTGGGTAACGCGCTGGCCACCTGGCTCGGCGGGCTGGTCATCGCCGCCGGGCTCGGCTACACGGCACCCAACTGGGTCGGCGCCCTGCTCGCCGCGACCGCGCTCGGCGTGGCCGTGATCTCCGGGCTGCTCGACCGCCGCGCCACGGCGGTGACCGGCATCCGACGGCGCGAGGCCCAGCCCGTCTGAGCCCCGGGCCGTCAGCGGAAGCGGAGACTGGCGTAGTCGGCCACCCGCTTGTAGCCCAGCGCCTGGTAGACGGAATTGGACCGTGGGTTGGCCAGGTCCGCGAACAGCAGAACCTCGGTGGCCCCCTCGTCCAACGCCTTACGGGTGACGGCGTGCGTCACGGCCGCGCCGTATCCCCTGCGGCGCAGCGCCGGCGGGGTGTAGACCGGTCCCACGCGTGACATTCCGGCGATGGGCGCCGAGACTCCGGCGAGCGAGACGGGACGGCCGCCGTCCTCCCAGAACATGAGCTCGTTCCTGTTGATCCTGGCGGAGACGACGGGAGTAGGATCGGCCGCCACGTTCACGTCGGCCTCCTCCTGGAACTCCCGGAACCATTGAGCCGCCAGCGGCGCGTCGGCGGCGACTGCCGTACGGGCGACTCCGGGAACGGAGGGCGGGACGAGGGAACCGAGCCGGTAGAGGCGCTCGGACCGGCGGCCCCGCTCCGGCTCCCACCAGGCTCGGGCGAACGCCTCCGCCTGGTCGAGGGGACCGGTGACGCCCGGCAGCGATCTGCCGAGGGCGATCAGCTCGGTCGCCAGCGACGGAAGGGCGTCCAGGGGCACGACGCCGAGCAGCAGCGGATAGGGGGCGGTATGGATGACCGCCCCCTCCACGGAGCCGCCCTCGGTGCGCCACGCCATGAGCGGATCCTCCGAGAACTGGCCGCTCCGCACACCCCGGAGCACGGTCAGCAGGACCGTGTTGCGCACCGGGTCACGGAGCAGCCAGGGCTCGGCTGCCGCCGCGTACACCTCCGCGTCGGCGGTGAACGTCCAGGTCGGGCCGTCGATCATCCGGATCCGGCGTCAGGCGGCGGATTCGGCGAGGTAGGGCGCCCACTGCGGATCACCGTCGAGCTGTGCTCCGATGAGCCGCCAATGGGCGCCGCGTGGCACCACCGGGGCGACGCGCAGCGTCCACCCCAGGTCCTCCAGCAACCTGTCCGCCTTGCGGTGGTTACACGGCATACACGAGGCGACGCAGTTCTCCCACGTGTGGGGGCCTCCCTTGGAGCGCGGGATGACGTGGTCGATGGTCTCCGCGCGTTGGCCGCAGTACGCGCAGCGGAAGTCGTCCCGCCGCATGAGCGCGGCCCGCGTGAGCGGGATACGGGACCGGTAGGGGATGCGGACATAGCGTCTCAGCCGGATCACGGACGGGACGTCGAGCGTGCGGGACGCCGAGCGGAGCACGGCGCCCCGGCCGTCCCGGTGCACGACCTCCGCCTTGTCCCGCAGGACCAGGATGACCGCCCGGTGCAGGGACAGCGTGGTGAGCGGCTCGTAGGTGGCGTTGAGAAGGAGTACTTGGCGCATCAGCCGACCTCCGTCGCCATCTCGGGAGCCGGGATGAGATGGCGCGGGAGCACAGCTGTGCGCCCTGGTTGTGGTCCCGTCGGTTGGGACCCGGGTGCTTCCGTCACAGGGACCTCCGCCGGACGGTCCAGCGGATGGTCACCACGGCACCGCCCTCCACCAAAGTGTGGCCTTTGCTGCGGCCCATCCGCCACCCCATAAAGCGCGAGCGAGGTTCACGATTGGGACGCCTGTTGCTGTTTATCCCCTTTCGGGGCTCTTTTTACTCCCGCCGAGCCGCACGCTCCTGTCGGCGACCTGCCTTAAAGTGCGAGGCATGACCCGACAGCCCTACCCACCCGCCCAGCGTGACGACATCGTCGATGACCTGCACGGAACCTCCGTCCCCGACCCGTACCGCTGGCTGGAGGACGCGGACGATCCGGCCACCAAGGAGTGGCTGGACGCGCAGGACGTCCTCTTCAAGAGCACAGAGCTTCCGGGCCGCGAGGCCTTCCGCGAGCGTGTCGCCGCGCTGCTGAAGTCCGGCTCGGTCGGGCCGCCCACGTGGCGCGGCGACCTGCGGTTCTTCATGCGCCGCACCCCGGAGCAGGAGCACGCCGTCCTGTACGTCGCGGACGAGCGGGGCGAGCGGGCGCTGCTCGATCCGATGGCGCTCGACGCGTCGGGGCTGACAACGCTGGACTCCTACCAGCCCGACAAGGAGGGCCGGCGCCTCGCGTACCAGATCTCGGTCGGCGGCGACGAGGAGTCGCGGCTCTACGTGATGGACGTCTCGACCGGCGAGGTCATCGAGGGCCCGATCGACCGGTGCCGCTACTCCCCCGTCGCGTGGCTGCCCGGCGGTGAGGCGTTCTACTACGTGCGCAAGCTGGCTCCGTCCGAGGTCCCCGAGGGCGAGGAGCAGTTCCACCGGCGCGTCTACCTGCACCGGGTGGGCACCTCACCCGACGACGACGTGCTGATCTTCGGTGACGGGCTGGAGAAGACGAACT
The DNA here is from genome assembly GCA_001570385.1 of Microtetraspora glauca. Lineage (GTDB taxonomy): Bacteria > Actinomycetota > Actinomycetes > Streptosporangiales > Streptosporangiaceae > Microtetraspora > Microtetraspora glauca. The sequence goes on from BBYL01000036.1 coordinate 44,282, forward strand.
ACTACAACGTCTCGGTCTCCCGTGACGGACGCTGGCTGACCGTCTCCGCGTCCCGCGGCACGGCCCCGCGCAACGACCTGTGGGTGGCCGACCTGTCCACCACGCCGTACGACGCGCCCGAACTGGTCACCGTCCAGGAGGACGTCGACGCGCAGACGGGCCTGTACTTCGGCCGCGACGGCCGGCTGTACGTCTTCACCGACCGTGACGCGCCGCGTGCCCGGATCTGCGTGACGTCCCCGGAGACCCCCGCGTTCGAGAACTGGCGGGACCTCATCCCCGAGGACCCCGAGGCCGTGCTCTCCGACTTCGCGATCCTCGACGACCTGAACGAGCCGGTCATGCTCGTCGGCTGGACCCGGCACGCCATCTCCGAGATCTCGATCCACTCGCTGGAGACGGGCGTCCGGATCGGCGAGGTGCCGACCCCGGGGCTCGGCTCCATCGGCGGCATCACCGAGCGGCCCGAGGGCGGCCACGAGGCATGGTTCTCCTACACGGACAACACCACGCCCCCGAGCATCCGCCGGTTCGACGCGCGTACGGGCGAGACGACGCTCTGGGCCGCCTCGCCGGGGGCGGTGGAGGTGCCCTCGGTCACCACCGAGCAGGTGGTCTACCGGTCCAAGGACGGCACCGAGGTCCACATGCTGGTGATCTCCCGTGACGGTTCCGGCCCCCGGCCCACCATCCTGTACGGCTACGGCGGCTTCGGGATCACCATGACCCCGGGCTACTCCGCGGCGATCCTGGCCTGGGTCGAGGCTGGCGGGGTCTACGCCATCGCCCAGCTGCGCGGCGGCGGGGAACAGGGCGAGCAGTGGCATCGTGACGGCATGCTCGGCGACAAGCAGAACGTCTTCGACGACCTGCACGCGGCGGCAGAGCACCTGATCGCCACCGGCGTGACCACAGCCGACCGGCTCGGGATCTCCGGGGGTTCCAACGGTGGTCTCCTGGTCGGGGCCGCGCTCACCCAGCGGCCCGAGCTGTACGCCGCCGTGGTCTGCTCCGCACCGCTGCTGGACATGATCCGCTATGAGAAGTTCGGGCTCGGCGCGACCTGGAACGTCGAGTACGGCTCCGCGGACGTGCCGGAGGAGTTCGGCTGGCTCTGGGGCTACTCGCCGTACCACCACGTCCGTGAGGGGGTCGCCTACCCCGCGACGCTGTTCACGGTCTTTGGCTCCGACACCCGGGTCCACCCGCTGCACGCCTGGAAGATGGCGGCGGCGATGCAGCACGCCCAGGCCGCCGATCGGCCGGTCCTGCTCCGCAACGAGACCGAGGTCGGGCACGGCGCGCGTGCGGTGAGCCGGTCCGTCGAGCTGGTGGCGGACCAGCTCGCCTTCCTGGCCCGGCACACCGGGCTGGTCTGACCGGGAGGGCCGGGGCTACCTGGGGAAGATGACGGTCTTGTGGCCGTCGAGCAGCACCCGATGCTCGGCGTGCCACCGGACCGCCCGGGCCAGGGCCTGGCGTTCGAGGTCCCGGCCGATCGCGGCGAGGTCGTCGGGTGAGTGGGTGTGGTTGACCCGCGCGACCTCCTGCTCGATGATCGGCCCCTCGTCCAGGTCGTGCGTCACATAGTGCGCGGTCGCGCCGATCAGCTTGACGCCGCGCGCGTAGGCCTGGTGGTACGGCTTCGCGCCCTTGAAGGACGGCAGGAACGAGTGGTGAATGTTGATCACTCGTCCGGCCAGCTTGGCGCACAGGTCCTCCGAGAGCACCTGCATGTAGCGGGCGAGCACCACCAGGTCGGCCTGATAGTGATCGACCAGGGCGAGGATCTCCGCCTCCTGCCGCGGCTTGGTCTCCGGCGTGACCGGCAGGTGGTGATAGTCGATCCCGTACGACTGGGTGAGCGGCCGCAGGTCGGGATGGTTGGAGGCGACGGCGACGATCTCGATGTCCAGCAGCCCCGAGCGCGCCCGGTAGAGCAGGTCGTTGAGGCAGTGGTCGAACTTGCTGACCAGCACCAGCACCCGCGGCTTGACCGCCTGGTCGAACAGCTGGAGATCCATGCCGAACTCCGGGGTCAGCGCGGCGAAGGCCGTACGCAGGTCGTCGAGGGGAAGACCACCGGTGAACTGGACGCGCATGAAGAAGCGGTTGGCGACAGGGTCGCCGAACTGCTGGCTCTCCGTGATGTTGCAGCCGTGCCGGGCGAGCAACCCGGAGACGGCGGCGACCACTCCGGGGCGGTCCGGGCAGGAGAGGGTCAGCACATAGTCAGCAGTCATGCCTTGATCCTTGGGTTCTTTGGCGCTCTCGCCTCGAACTGAGCATGATACCGCTCGTCGGGCGGCGGCTCAGTTCTCCACCTCGGCGGCGGGTTCCGTGGTCGGGTCGAGCTCATGTGCCCGCGCCAGGTCGGCCTTCGCCTCGTCGAACCGGCCCAGGTCACGCAGGGCGATGGCCCGGTTGGCGTACAGCGCGGGGTCCTCCTCCAGCTCGATGGCCCGCGTCAGGTCCGCCACGGCGCCTTCGAGGTCACCGGTCTGGTAGCGCAGGATCCCCCGGTTCGCCCAGGCGCCACCGATCGCCGGATCCCGCGCCACCGCCGCGTCGAACGCCGCGCGCGCCTCGGCGTACCTCCCGGCGGCGGTCTCGATCTGGCCCAGCACGCCGTGCAGATGCGGGTTGCCGGGATCGATCTCCAGGCCGGCTTCGACGTCCCGCCGAGCCGCCTCGTGCTCGTCGAGCATCGCCAGGACACCCGCGCGGTTCACGTAGGCGTCCAGGAAGACGGGGTCCAGCTCCAGCACGTGGTCCAGATCGGCGCGGGCACCATCCAGCTCGCCGCAGGACAGGTGCAGCTCGGCCCGGTTGTAGTACGCCTCCGGAAGGGGCGGGCTCACCCTGATCGCGGTCTCGTAGTCGGCGAGCGCGTCGTCCGGCCGGCCCATGGCGAGCAGCAGGTTGCCGCGGTCCAGGTAGTGGTCGGGGAAGCCGGGATCGATCGCGATGGCCCGATCGAAGTCCCGTAGAGCGTCGGCGTTCCGGCCGGACCGCGCCAGGAGCTGGGCCCGGTTGGCGAAGAGGACCATCCGGTGCAGGGGATGCGCCTCCGGCGGCAGATCCCGCTCGGCGAGTTCGATCGCCGACTCCACCAGGCGCATGGCCTCCTCGATCCGGCCCTGCCGCAGCTCGATCAGCGCGCGGCCGTTGCGGTCGAAGCCGAGCTTGAACGCCCTCTCCCGGCGATCGGGCAGCAGCGCCGACACCGCGATCGCCTCGTTGATCCACCCCGTGGCCCTGCCGAGGTCACGCCGTGCCGGGTCGGGGTCGCGCGCGTCGAGCATGGCCGTGCCGTACGCGGCCGCGGCGTGGACGGCGGGGTCCACGCTGGTCCGCCGGGCGGACTCGTAGAGCTCGAACGCCTCGTCGCGGCGGCCGAGCCCGGCCAGCGCGGTGGCCGTACGGTGGGTGAAACGCCACCAGAGGTCGGAACCCGGCGCGGCCAGGCGGAGCCCGCGCGGGCCGAGCTCGGCCACGGCGTGCAGGAACCCCTCGCCGACGCAGTGGTCAACCGCCGCCCACAGCGCGGACACCGCGGCGTCCTGATCGCTTCCCCGTTCACGGTGGTACGGCACCGCACCCAGCAGGTGGTCGTCGGAGAGTTCGGCCGCCCTCCGATCGTGTGCCCTGGCCCGGTCGCTGGGTGGCAGCGCCAGATAGGCCGCGTACGCCTCCGGATCGTCCGTGGTGCCGTCCGAGGCGATGTAGTCCTCGGGCGGCCCGTCCACCGGAGGCGCGGCCCTCAGGACGAGTTCCTCGCTCCACCTGACGGGCGGCTCCGGAGCGCCGAGCGCCACGACGAGGTCGGGGACCCTGCGCATGAGGACGGCCAGCAGTTCACGGTCGGTGGGGTCGGCCTCATGCATGTTGTCGACGCGCAGCGCGCCAGGCCCCTGCAGACAGTCCCTCACGAACTCGGCGATGCCGTTGGCGAGGCGCAGCGTCCGGCGGGGGGCGGGCACCAGGATCCGCTCGTCCTCGTGCAGGCGCGCGCCGATGGACTCCTCGCGGGCCCGCACGAGTCGCCGCAGATCGGGAGCGACGGCCCGGATCTCTACGCTGTGCGCGGCCACCAGGTCCGGGAAACGCTCCAGCGCGGCCGGGACGAGTGCGCGCAGCACCACGCCACCGATGGTGTACGGCCCGCGCAGCCGTCGATGCCCGTTGATCACGGGCGCCACGGGCGAAGGCAGTTCCAGGGCCTGGAGGGCGGCCAGGCGATCGCGGGAAAGTGTCCCCCGAACCCAGATATGGCGGGAATTCCGCCGGGGGTTCCCCGTCACCCCTTGTGAATCACACTCGACGTTCCGGTGAGCCGCACCGTGCCGGGCTTGCGGACAATGATCTTTTTCATCGTGCCTCTTTTCCGTGACAAGGCACAAGTATTGGCACAAAACGGTAATCCGCAAGGCCCGGCAGGGTGGTTTATCTGATTAGTTGCGGCGAAACAACAGGAGTAAGGTATTTCTCTCCATAAAGCACCACGCTGCCGCCGCGATCCTCACGCCGGACCTCGCGCCAGCCGTACTTCCGGTAGAGCTCGATGGCGGCGCCCTGTTGCAGGGTGGTATCCCCGCGCAGGAGGGAGTAGCCCAGCTCGCGGGCGCGTTCCTCCAGCCGTTCCAGGATCATCGCGCCGAATCCGCGGCGCTGGAACTCCGGATGGACCCGGAGCCGGCACATCTCCACGGTCTCGTCGTCGATGCGGCGCAGGCCGCCCATCGCGACGATCCGCCCGCCGGGCTCCTCGCCGACCAGGAACTCGCCCCGGTCGACGATGTACACCGCGTGGATTCGTGGGAAGTCGTCGTCGTAGTAGACGCCGTCACCCGGCGCCAGGCCGACCTGGGCGAGGCTGATCTGGTGCAACGCCCAGACCTCGTCCAGGTCGGACCAGCGGTATCGCCGGATCCGGAGCTTCCCCGTCACGTCTGCTGCCTGTCCTGCTCGGCGATCGTGGCGACCTCGCTCATGTCCAGCTGGGCGGGAAGGAGGCATTCGCGGTACGAGGCCAGTGCGGGGCTCTCGCCGTACTTCGCCTGGACCGCCTTGAGCAGGTCGTACGCCGGGCGCATCACCAGCTCGGTGCGATAGTCCCGCTCGATCGCCTCGATGGCACTGCGGCCCATGTCGAGCGCCTCCTCGACCTCGCCCTCGATCAGGCGGCACTGGGCGCGGTCGAACCGGATCAGGGTCTGGTCGAGCAGGTCCTCACCGGAGTATTTGCCGAGCGCCTGCTCCAGGATGAGGTCGGCCTCCAGCGTCTGCCCCAGCTTGACCAGGACGTCGCCCTGGTAGAAGTAGAGCTGGCGCTCGGTGTAACCGAAGGCCGGGTCCTCCTGGTCGTTGCTGCTCATCTGCGCGAACGCCGACCTGGCCCGGGTGAGCGCCCGTTTGGCCTGGTCGACGACGTCCTTCTTCGCGCCGGTGCTGCCGGCCATCATGGCCAGTGCCCTGGCCTCGACGACCGGCGCCATCGTCCTTGCCGCGCAGGGGGTCTGCCCGGCCATGTCCCGGCTCTTCTTGGCCAGCGTGAGGGCCTCACGCGGGTCGCCGTAGTAGAGCGGGACCAGCGCCTCGCGAGCGGTCACCCAGGCGCGCAGCGCGCGGTCGCCCGTCTCGTCCGCGGCGGTGCGGCCGGTGCGGAAGAAGGACCGGGCCATGCGGTGGTCGCCCAGGTCGATCATGATCATGCCGCAGAGCCCGGAGAGCTGCGCCGTCATGCGGCACAGCCGTTCCTGCACGTCCACGGGCTGGCGCCGCTCCATCGCCTTGCGCACTGTGGAGTACTCCAGCAGCACGTCGCAGAGCAGGCGTAAGGGTGGCGTGTTCATGTACTGCCTGCCGAAGCCGGTGGTCGTTTGCTCCCACTGGTCCAGCATGGCGGGCGAGACGGAGGCCGAGGCCATCGTCTCGTCCATGTGCCGTCGAATGTTCTCCACCGCACCGAGCACCTGGTCGTTCAGCGTCACACCGCCGGTGCCGGCAAGGAGCTTCAGCAGCGTCCTCCGTAGCACGTTCTCGTCCTCCTCGCCCCCGTCCGCGGAAGGGCTGCCGCCGTCCGGCTGTATCCACAGCTCACGCACATTGGGGGAAGTGTCAGGTATTCCCTCTTCGAAGTCGCAGCCGCGGACCGTGCCGGGCATGCCGTGGCCGTGGCCACAGATGCACGGGCCCTCGTAGCCGAGAGCGGCCGGTTCCACCCGGTAGACGGAACACAGGTAGTGGAGGTACTCCGGGCCGGGCTTCTTCAGCCCCGACTCGTAGGCGGACAGAAGTGTCTCGCCGATCCCGGGGACGGACTTGCCGTCCCGCTCGAAGAGCGCCCGTACCTGTTCGATCACATCCGCGAGTGCGATGCCGTTCGACAGGCGGTGCGCTTTGATCTTGGTCGTGCCGAACTTCGGTCCACACGCGATGTGGATCTCGTCGGCGATCAGAGCCAAGCCTCGCCCGGCGGCCAGGCCTCGGGCCCGGACCTGCCGTGCGATCTCTGTCTCCCTGTGCTGCCTGCCGGACATCCCGGCCCCTCTCTCGCGGTCGGCCGCGCATTGCCGATCGCGTGTCCCGAAGGGTCCTCATCTGCTGACGCAGCGTAACGTGTCTGTCGCGCTGCGACTACACATGAATGATGGACCAGAATTTGCGCGGCCAGGACAAGCGCTTGAACGTGCTGACTAAGGATCGTCCCTCAGCAGGTGGTTTTCTTCAACCTGCTTGGGGGTTTGCCTATCCGCTGAGACGGCCGGCCTCGTTGACCCGTTCATGCTTGGTGAGTCATCTTGACCCACCGGGACCGAATGTGCGGGGACACTCACCCGGCGCATCGGCTCAGTCGAACCCCAAGGAGGACACCGAAGTGGAGGAGGACGATTTCCAGCGCCTGGAACTCCTGGTATCCGAACTCGACTCTCGCGGCCTTCTCGCCCGGGTCGTGCGCACCCAGTCCGGCCGCCCCTTCGTACGGGTGATCAATCCGAACGCCACGAGCCTCGCCGAGAACGTCGTGTGCAGGGCCGCGGACTACTGGTGGTCCTGGGGAGAGCGGATGCACCGGGCGGACGACCCGGCCGGTGCGGCGCGCAAGGTCGCCCGAGTACTCGCCGCGGTGAGTGAATAGCGCACCGCGGCTGCGCGGGGCCGGCGGAGTGCACGGTGCGGAGCGGCCCGTGAGGCCGGCCGTGGAGACACGGCTCGCCCGGGACGCTGTGCACCCCCGGCCCCCACATCCTCGTGTACGGCAGGCGCGGCCGTACACGACATGCCGCCGCCCGGTCCGGCCGCACAGGCCGGACCGGGCGGCCATCGAGGGGGATCCCCTCCCGGAGAACGGCACGGCGCGCGCGTCCGGGTGCGCGCGCCGGCCCTGCCGTACGTCGCAGTGAAAGCCCCGCCCGTTCCTTCGCGATCGGGCGGGGCGATCCGCCTTCCCCGGCGATGTGACGGCGGCCGGTTCGGTCTGCAGAATGAGTTAGGTTTACCTGCCCGTTGCCGACCGAACCGATCCGGGGGGATCCACCTCGTGTTCCCGTACGCGCCCACTCCGACGCCGTCCCCGACGGGCGACTTTCTCGACACGATGGAGGACTCGGCGACCGCGTTGAAGGAGGCATGCAAGAGCGGCAAGGGCCTGACCTGCTCGATCCTCAACGCGTCCTTCCCCGACGGGGTGTACCCCTGGGTTCCGCTCGTCGCCGGGATCATCGATGCCCTGCTCACCCTGTGCCTGATCCTCGCCGTCGCTCTCGTGGTACGAAGCGTCGCGCACCGGCTCATCACCCGGGTGACCCTGCGGGCCAGTGAGGGCGTCCTGCCGGAGCGACTCAGGAACAGGTCGCTCAACTCGAGCGAGGCGAGCACCGCGATCCTCACCGAGCGCCGCAGACAGCGCGCCGAGACGATGGGCTCGGTGCTGCGGAGCCTGTCCTCGGTCGTGATCCTCGGCACGGCCGCCCTGATGATCCTGTCCAATCTGGGCATCGAGCTCGCCCCTCTGCTCACCAGCGTCGGCATCATCGGCGTCGCGGTCGGCTTCGGCGCGCAGGAGCTGGTCAAGGACTTCATCGCCGGCATGTTCATGCTGCTGGAGGACCAGTACGGCGTCGGCGACGTGATCGACACCGGCGTCGCGACCGGCACCGTGGAGGCCGTCACCCTGCGGATCACCAGGATCCGCGACGCCGACGGCAAGGTGTGGTACGTACGCAACGGCACCATCAGCCGGGTCGGCAACGAGTCCCAGGGCTGGTCGCGGGCCGTCCTCGACGTGCCCGTGCCGTACGAGGCGGACATCTCGGTGGTGCGCGAACTGCTCAAGGACGTGGCCGCCACTCTGTGGGAGGACCCGGAGTACCGCGACGTCCTGCTGGTGGAGGAGCCCCAGGTCTACGGCCTGGAGCAGATCTCCGACAAGGCCGTCATCTTCCGGATCAGCGTCAAGACCGCTCCCGCTCAGCAGTCCGACGTGGCGCGCGAGCTGCGCATCCGGATCAAGCGGGCGTTCGACGAGAAGAGCATGGTCTTCGCCGGCTGAACCTACTGGCGGGTAACTGGCCTAGGCTGAAGCGGTGACAACCTTCTACGAGGCCGTCGGAGGCGAGGACACGTTCCGGCGGCTCGTCCACCGGTTCTACGAAGGCGTCGCCGAGGATCCGGTGCTGCGCCCGATGTACCCCGAAGACGACCTCGCGGGGGCCGAGGACCGGCTGCGCATGTTCCTCATCCAGTACTGGGGCGGCCCCAACACCTACAGTCAGGAACGCGGCCATCCGCGGCTGCGCATGCGGCACGTGCCGTTCGTGATCGGCGAGGCGGAACGGGACGCTTGGCTGAAGCACATGGACGACGCGGTGCGCTCGCTGGAGCTCGCCCCCGAGCACGAGGAGCAACTGCTGCGCTACCTCGTCTACGCCGCGCACAGCATGATGAACGCATAACCCGCGCGGCCGCGGGGCAGCGATGAGGCATGCGTGAAACCCCCTGGTGGCATGACGCCGTCGTCTACGAGATCTACGTCCGCAGCTTCGCCGACTCCACGGGTGACGGGATCGGCGACCTGGCCGGCATCCGGGCCCACCTGCCCTACCTCGCCGACCTGGGCGTCGACGCGATCTGGCTGACGCCGTTCTACCGCTCCCCCATGGCCGACGGCGGCTATGACGTCGCCGACTATCGTGACGTCGACCCGCTCTTCGGCTCGCTGGACGATTTCGACGACCTGGTGGCCGACGCGCACGACCACGGACTGCGGCTGATGGTGGACATCGTCCCCAACCACAGCTCGGCGGCCCACCCATGGTTCCAGAAGGCCCTCAACGCGCCGGAGGGGTCACCCGAGCGGGATCGGTACATCTTCCGGTCCTCCCCCGCCGGACGCCCCGGCACGGAGCCGAACAACTGGCTCTCGGTGTTCGGCGGACCCGCGTGGACCCGCCTGCCGGACGGCCAGTGGTACCTCCACCTCTTCGCACCGCAACAGCCTGATTTCAACTGGAACAACCCCGAGGTGCGGGAGGACTTCCTCACCACCCTGCGGTTCTGGCTGGACCGCGGCGTGGACGGCTTCCGTATCGACGTCGCGATGGGCCTGCACAAGGCCGAGGGACTGCCCGACACCACGATCGGATTCGGTGCCCGGTCGCCGATCTGGAGCCGTCCCGAGGTGCACCAGGTCTACCGCGAGTGGCGCGAACTCCTCGATTCCTATCCCGGCGAGCGCGCCGCCGTGGGCGAGGTCTGGACGGATTCGGCCGAGGACCTCGCCCTCTACGTACGCCCGGACGAACTACACCAGAGCTTCAACTTCGCCTGGCTGGAGGCGCCCTGGTCGGCCACCGCGTTCCGCGCCGTCATCGACGCCACGCTCACCGCGATGCCGGCTCCGACGTGGGTGTTGTCCAACCACGACGTCGTACGGCACACGACGCGCTACGCCGAGGGGGCGGCCCCGTCGGCCGGACTGGCCCGAGCACGCGCCGCCCTCCTGACGATGCTTTTCCTCCCCGGGTCGGCATATCTCTACCAAGGGGAGGAATTAGGGCTAACTGAGATAAAGGACCTTCCCCCCGAAGTTCGCCAGGACCCCGTCTTCTTCCGGACACAAGGGGCGATGCCCGGCAGGGACGGCTGCCGCGTCCCGCTTCCCTGGTCGGGCACCGCCCCGCCGTACGGGTTCGGGCCGGGCGGGACATGGCTGCCGCAACCCGCGCACTGGGCCGGGCTGACCGCCGAGCGGCAGACGGCCGACCCCGACTCCACTCTGTGGTTCTATCGCAGGGCCCTGGCCGCCCGCCGTACCCTTCGCGGCACCTTGCCGGACACGGTCACCTGGCCGGACTCCCCCGCGGACGCCCTGTTCCTGTCCCGAGGGCGGCTGATCTCCGCCCTCAACTGCGGCACCGAGCCGGTACGGCTCCCGCCCCACGACCGGGTCCTGATCTCCAGCGGCCCGCTGGACGGCGCCCTGCTGCCGCCGGATACGGGGGCGTGGCTGCTGCGGGACTGACGTCAGTCCTCGACGGAGAAGCGCTTCAGGTAGGCGAGTTCGTCCTCGGTGAGCCTGCGGGGACGGGCGCCCGCGACGTCGTAGGCGACCATCACCGACCGCGCCCGGACGAAGACCTCCTCGTCGTCCTTGATCTCGTAGGCGAGGGTGAACCGCGACGGCCTGATCTCGGTCACCCAGGTCTCCACCCGGACCGGGTCCGGCCGGAACGTCAGCGGACGGCGGTAGTCGATCTCGTGCCGGGCGACCACCAGACCCTGATGGGAACGGCCGCCCTCACGGACGGGGTCCACGAACAGCATGCCCAGCCGGGCGTCTTCGAGGTAGTCGAAGAACCGCACGTTGTTGACATGGCCGAGGCTGTCGATGTCCGCGAAGCGGACCTGGCGGTGGAAGACATGTCGACGATCGGCAGGAGGGACAGCACGACCGGCGCCGTCGGAGAGAGGTTGTCCGGACACACCGGAAACCGTATTCCACCCGCGAACTCCGCCCGCGGGCGGGGGTCGCGGCGGCGCCGGCCGGACGCTTCTAGTCCCGGGTCAGCTTGCGGTAGGTGACGCGGTGCGGACGGGCCGCCTCCGCGCCGAGCCGCTCGACCTTGTTCTTCTCGTAGTCGGCGTAGTTGCCCTCGAACCAGAACCAGTTCGAGCCGCCCTCCCACGCGAGGATGTGCGTGGCGATGCGGTCGAGGAACCACCGGTCGTGCGAGGTGATCACCGCGCAGCCCGGGAAGTCGAGCAGCGCGTTCTCCAGGCTGGACAGGGTCTCGGTGTCGAGGTCGTTGGTGGGCTCGTCGAGCAGCAGCACGTTGCCGCCCTGCTTGAGGGTCAGGGCGAGGTTGAGGCGGTTGCGCTCGCCGCCGGACAGGATGCCCGAGGGCTTCTGCTGGTCGGGGCCCTTGAAGCCGAACGCCGCGACGTACGCCCGGGACGGCATCTCAACGTTGCCGACCTTGATGTGGTCGAGCCCGTCGGAGACGACCTCCCAGACGTTCTTCTTCGGGTCGATGCCGGCCCGGCTCTGGTCGGCGTACGAGATCTTGACCGTGTCGCCGACCACGATCGAGCCGTCGTCCGGCGTCTCACCGTTGGTGATCATCCGGAAGAGGGTCGTCTTGCCGACGCCGTTCGGACCGATGACACCGACGATGCCGTTGCGCGGCAGGTCGAACGAGAGGTTGTCGATGAGGATGCGGTCGTCGAAGCCCTTGGAGAGCTTCTCCGCCCGGATCACCGTCGTGCCCAGGCGCGGGCCCGGCGGGATCTGGATCTCCTCGAAGTCGAGCTTGCGGTACTTGTCCGCCTCGGCCGCCATCTCCTCATAGCGCTGGAGACGGGCACGGCTCTTCGTCTGGCGGGCCTTGGCGTTGGAGCGGACCCACTGGAGCTCCTCCTCCAGGCGCTTCTTGCGCTTGACGTCCTTCTGGCCCTCGACCTTGAGACGGGCGGCCTTGGCCTCCAGGTAGGTGGAGTAGTTGCCCTCGTAGGCGTAGCAGCGACCGCGGTCCAGCTCCAGGATCCAGCCCGCCACGTTGTCCAGGAAGTAACGGTCGTGGGTGACGGCGAGAACGGTCCCGGGATACTTCTCCAGGTGCTGCTCCAGCCACTGCACGCTCTCGGCGTCGAGGTGGTTGGTGGGCTCGTCGATCAGCAGCAGGTCGGGCTGCTCGAGCAGCAGCTTGCACAGCGCGACCCGGCGGCGCTCGCCTCCGGACAGCTGCGTGACGTCCGCGTCACCGGGCGGGCAGCGGAGCGCGTCCATGGCCTGCTCGAGCTGGCTCTCCAGATCCCAGGCGTTGCGATGGTCCAGCGCGTCCTGCAGCTTGCCCATCTCCTCCAGCAGCTCGTCGCTGTAGTCGGTGGCCATCTGCTCGGCGATCTGATTGAAGCGGTCGAGCATCGCCTTGGTCTCGGCGACGCCCTCCTCGACGTTGCCGAGGACGGTCTTGGACTCGTTGAGCGGGGGCTCCTGCTGCAGCATGCCGACCGTGAAACCGGGCATCAGCCGCGCGTCTCCGTTGGACGGCTGCTCCAACCCCGCCATCATCTTGAGCAGCGTCGACTTGCCCGTGCCGTTCGGGCCCAGAACACCGATCTTGGCTCCGGGCAGGAAGGACAGCGTGACGTCGTCGAGGATCACCTTGTCACCGTGCGCCTTGCGCACGCGCTGCATCGTGTAGATGTACTCCGGCATGTCTCCAAGGGTAGTGGCACCCACGGCAGCTTCAGCCGGTGATTTCGTCCCCTGAGCGGGGTGGAGGGGCCGTCGGGCGCGCGGGCAGGCAGATGCGGTCCCGGCCGAGCTCCTTGGCCCGGTAGAGGGCGAGGTCGGCGGCGGCGAGCAGCTCGATCAGGTCGTGGCCGTGCATGTTCATGACCGCCACCCCGGCCGAGATCGTCACGGTGACCATGGCGTGGTCGGCGGGGACCGCCATGCGGCCCACTCGGGAGCGCAGCCGCTCGGCCACCCGCCTGGCCTCGGTGACGTCGGCGCGCGGCAACAGGATCACGAACTCCTCGCCGCCGAACCGGCCCACGACGTCGTAGTCGCGCAACTGGTTGCGCAGCGTGGCGGCGACCCCGATCAGCACCTGGTCGCCGACGAGGTGGCCGTAGGTGTCGTTGACCCGCTTGAAGTGATCGATGTCGACGATGAGCAGCGCGAGCGTCTCACCGGTGCGCCGGGCGCGGACGATCTCGGTGTCGGCCTCGCGCTGCCAGGCCGCGGCGTTGAGCAGCCCGGTCTTGGGGTCGGTGCGCGCGGCGGCCTGCAACTGGGCGTGGAGCAGGCTGCGCTGCAGCAGCACGACTGGCGGCAGGGCGAGCAGAAGCAGGGCCAGGTTGAGTCCGCACGCGATGGCGACCGTGACGCCCAGGCAGAGCTCCACCGTGTCGAGCAGCGCGCTCTCGCGGTTCCAGACGAACTCACGCCACCGGGTGTCGGGATCGGCGGTCCGCACGGCGACGGCGATGAGAGCCGTGTTGAGGATCGTGAACATCGCGGCGCAGGCCACCGCCGCCACGATGGGCAGCGCCCGGCCGCTGGACAGCTCGGCGGGCACGGGTATCCACGCGTGGAACGCCACCGAGGCGGCGCAGGCCGCCACGCCGATCGCCGCGGCGCTGAAGACCCTGCGGTAGGCCACCGTGGCGCGGACGCGCACCTGCAAAAGGATCTGCAGCGGGATGGGGGCGAGCAGCGCGTACAGCGGCGGGAGAAGCAGCACGACCGGAAGCCACCAGGCCGACAGCAGGTCGCGGGACACGCCGGCCGGCATGCCCAGCCGGCGTGTGGCCTCGATGCAGACGGCACCGCACCCCGTCAGGGCGGCGAACGCGGCGACGTCGGAGATGTGGAAGGTCGTGACCGACAGGAGATACGCGATCGCGGCCAGGTCCAGCGCGACGATGCCGCAGAAGTAGGCCATGAGGGGACGGCGCTGACCCAGCAGGGGCCACCGACCGCGCCGCGAGGGCGATCCGTCCCGCGGTGTGGCCGAGGTCTGGCTAGGCGCCGTCATCCCGTCTCCCCACGCATCCCTGCACTGTCTCCAGCGTCTCACGATGTGTAACACAATAGTTGCGGAGTGTGCGTCACGCGACGGGAACCGCTACCTTGGGCAGTCGGGCTGTCCGGGTGTCCGGACGGACTCACGAGGTAACCGCTCCTTCACGAGGGGGCCGTGTGGGAAGGGAGCAGCCATGGTGCGGGGTGTGACCTGGACCTGACGAGGGTGCTCTTGCAGCGACGCGGATGTCGCCATCGGCCGATCCCCGGACGTTCCTTGTTGGGGCACCGGCCCTGTACGGCCGATGCCCTCCCCGCCAGTTGACTCTCCGCGTCACGCGGCCAGCGTCTCGGACACGGTCTCCACCGGCCACGGCGCGTACTCCCCCGACCCCGGCGCCATGTCACCCGGCGCCATGTCACCCAACGCCTTCTCACCAGACGGCGAGCGGTCCTCCGCGTGCGCCGCGGCATCGTCCGGCCGCGGGGCCTCCTCACCCGAGCGGGATCCGGCTTCGTCCGCATGCGGCGCCTGCTCGCTCAAGTGCTGGACGGCTCTGAGCTCCCACTCGCGGGTGGTTTCCTCCATGCCGCGGCGTTCGGCGGCGCTGGGCATCGCCGCGAAGGATCGAGCGGGTTTCTCGAAAGTCGCGATGCCCCATTTGAGGTCATGCCCGACCGAGGTGGCCTCGATCTCCGCCCAGAATCGCTGCTCGCCCTGCCGGTCCTCGAACTGCTTGATGCGGAGCCTGCCGTACACGACCAGCGGGTGGCCCTTGCGCACCGACTGGGCGACGTTGTCGGCGAGAGCGCGGTAGCAGCGGACCATGTAGTAGGTCGTGTCCTCGGTGGTCCACGTCTGGGTCTGCCGATCGAGCACCCTGCGGTTGACCGCGAGCCGCAGCGTCGTCGCCCGCGAGCCGTCGGGGAACTGGTACTGCCGGGGGTCGGCGGCGACGTTGCCGCTCAGCGTGACGTAGATGTCGCTCATCAGGTGCCTCCCAGGTCCGGACCCTCGCCGGACACCGGGACTCACTCTGACCGGCCCCCGCCCGATCCCCCGCCGCCGAATTTGGTTCTGTGGACAACCGGCGGCCTGGGGACGACTCGCCGCGGTCGCGTCCGGCTACTTCCGGGACGCGGCGGCCACGGCTCCGAAGTAGTCGTTGTAGCGCCGCAGCTCGGTCTCGACGGGCGCGATCACCATCTCCTCGGCCACGGTGGACACCCGGCGGCGCATGTCCTTCTCCAGGCGGTCCCGCTCGTTCGCGGCCCCCAGGACGACGAAGTTCCTGCTCGCCATGCCGGAGAGCGCGCCCAGGCCGAGGACGCTGGCGATCATCAGCGCGAGCCACGGCAGCACTCCGACGTCACCGAGGATCTCCGCCGGCGCCTTGCCCAGGTCGAGCACGCCGTACGCGAGGATCGACCCGGCCCAGGCGACTCCCGCGACGAACAGCACGACGAGGAGGTACTGCCAGATCTTGAGCAGCCACCACCAGCCGGGCACCCGGTCAAGAGGCGGGGCGATCTGGGACAGTTCATCGGAAAGGGTCGCGGGCAACTGGGCGGAACGCGACCGTGCCGCGTCGCGCACGCCCGCCTGCCAGACCTCCGGCATGCCCGGGGTGAGCCCGTCCGCCAGAGCCTGCACGGCGTTGTCCACCTCGGCGGGCTGCGCGCTGACGGCGCTGCCCACCAGGCTGCGGATCTCCTCCTTCACGTCACCGAGCCGCAGGCTGCTCAGCGGGTCGGGCCGCAGCCTGGCCGCCCATCGCGCGTACGGCCAGCCGACCCAGTCGACGGAGCGGACGCCGTACACGTTCTCCATGGCCTCGCCGAGTGCGGAGACGCCGACCGCGTCGCACAGGGCGTCGATCAGCCCCGCGCGGCGTGCGTCGTCGACGACGGGCTCGACGCGCGGAATGTCGGAGACGTCCTTGGCCAGGGGCACCATGAGCCGGTCGAGATCCGCCTCCAGCCGCTGGAAGGCCGCGCGGCGGGCGGCGACCGACTCGGCGAGCACGGCCTTGAGATCGTCGACGCCGTCCCCCGTGAGGGCGGAGGTCACGACCACCCGCGGGCCGCCGACGCCTTCGTCGGCGAGCAGCTCACGCAGGTCGGCCACGCAGATCTCCCGCTCCTCGGGAGTCAGCCGGTCGGACTGGTTCAGCACGAAGACCGTCACCGCGTCGTGCCCGGCGAGCTCGGTGACGTAGCGCCGGTGCACGGAGGCGTCCGCGTACTTCTGCGGGTCGAGCACCCACACCACCAGGTCGGAGACCTTGATCAGACGGTCGGCCTCGGTGTCGGTGAGCGCCCGGATCGAGTCGTGGTCGGGCAGGTCGAGCAGGATGAGCCCGTGCAGCGGGCTCTCGCCCTTGTCGAGCGCGCTGGCGCGGGCGAAGCGGTGGCGCCACTGGATCTGCAGCCAGTCCAGGAGCGGCCCGGCGCCGTCCAGGCCCCACACGCAGGCGTGGGTGCGCGCGGTGGTCGGCCTGCGCACTCCGGTGGGTGACAGCTCCAGACCGGAGACGGAGTTGAACAGGGACGACTTGCCGCTGCCCGTGCCTCCGGCGAGCGCGACCACCGTGTGGTCCGGGGAGAGCCTGAGCCGGTCGCCCGCGCGTACGAGCAGTTGGGCGCTCTCGGTGAGCGACGCCTGGTCGGCCCGGCCCGTGCCCAGCTCCACGATCCGCGCGAGGGCGGCGAGCCGGGCCCCCAGGGCGTGCTGGACGTCGGTGATGCTGGCAGTCATCGTGCGACCTCGAGGTTGTACGTCGCCTGGTACAGGCGGGTGGCTGCTGCCTCGTCCGGGATTCCCGCGCCGTCGAGCGCGTCCACGTACCGCAGGGTCTCCTCGTCGAAGACCATGCCGATCCGCGCGCGCAGGTCGCTCCGGGCCTTCGCGCTGATGCTCCGCAACGACTCCGCGCCGAGGAGCCCGCGCAGCAGCCGCTGCGGCAGCGCGCCGGTCCCCGGCCCGGACGACACATCCGTGGTGCCGTATCCGAGCAGACCCACCGTGAAGATCAGGGCGAGCGACTCGACGTCGAAGGAGACGAGCCGCGCCACCGACCGCTTGGTCACGCCCTCGGTTCTGATCAGCTCGGTCACGTGGTCCTGCCAGGCGCCGATCGCGTGCGAGGTGCGCTGCACGGCGTCGTCGGAGGAGCGGCCGAGGCCCGGGGTCAGGGCCAGCCGGTCGCCCGCGCCCGCGCGCTGCCGCCAGCGCGCGACGACCTCCTCCGCGGCCCGCTGACCAGCAGAGTTGATCATGCTTTCGAGCGCGGTCCTGATCGCCTCTCTGAGTGCGCGCAACCGCTGCGGCCCCCGCGGGTTGCCCTTGCCGCCCCTGCGGAGCTGCAGGGTACGGATCAGGTCGCCGGATCCCGCGAAGTCCTGCCAGCGGGCCAGCACCTCGCCACGGAGCAGCGAGCCGTTCCTGGTGGCCTCGTCGATGTCGGCCAGCGCGCCCATGTAGGCGGCGTCCACGTCGGAGCGCAGATCGGCGCGCAGCGCCACCTGCGTTTCCAGATGCCTGGCCAGGGCGGGCACCCGGGTCCTGAAGCTGTCCAGGACGCCGTTCAGGGTCGCCTTGACGGCCGCCGCCCGCCGCTCGTCGTCCACGGAGAGGTCGGCCAGCCACATGCGCAGCTCGGTGACCTCCTTGTCGGGAAGCCGCCCGTCGGTGACCGCCGTCTCGTTGATCACGAACCGCACGGCGTCGGCAAGGCCGTACTCGTCGAGCATCCGGCCGAAGTGCTTCACGATGACGTCACGGGACTTCGCCGGCACCCGGGAGAGCACGATGACCAGGCGCGCGCCGCGTTCCTTGGCCAGCCGCAGCAGGTTCCACGAGGGCGCGTCGGCGTACCGGGACGCGGTGGTCACGAACACCCACAGGTCGGCCGCGTCGAGCATGCGGTGGGCGATCTCGTGGTGCTCCTCGACGACCGAGTCGATGTCCGGCGTGTCGAGCAGCGCCACGCCCGGCGGAAGCCGTTCGGTGGTGGACAGCACGATGCTGTCCACGCCCGCGCCCTTGGCGGGCCGGTCCAGCCGGGTCAGCCCGCCGAGCAGGTCACCCTCGGCGAACCACTCGTGGTCGTCGGGGTGGCAGACGAGCACCGGCGTTCCGGTGGTGGGGCGGCGTACCCCCGTCGCGCTCACCCGCTGTGCGGCGAGCGTGTTGACCAGGGTGGACTTGCCCGCCCCGGTGGAGCCCGCGATGACGATCAACGCGGGGGCGGTGCTCATGTGCACGCGCGGGATGACGTAGTCCTCGAGTTGGGCGAGCACCGCGGCCTGCGCCTTACGGGCCTCCTCCGCCCCCGGCACGTCCAGGCCGAAGTGCAGGTCCTCGACCGCCACGCGGAGCTGGTCGAGCGACTCCGTCAGCGCCGCGGACACCGGATCCGGCAGCGGGACCGCGCGTACCCGGCCCTCCGGAGCCTCCTCCGGCTCGTCCTCGGCGTACTCGGTGTGCGGGTCGTACCCGCTGTTCTCGGTGGACTCAGTGGTCTCGGTGGACCCAGCGCGCTCCGTGTGACCGGCCCGCTCGTCGTCCGAAAGGTCGTCCGGCCCTTCAGCGGTCTCCTGGAGGTCGGTGGGTGCTCCAGGCTCCTCGATCGCCTCGCGCCACTCGACGTCCTCGGTGTCGTCGACGTTCCCGGGCTCGGCCGCGACCAGGGCGACGTCGATCTCCTGGACGGCTTCGGTGTCCGGGGGGACTTCGGTGTCCTCGACCTGTCCGGTCCACCCGTCGGTCCCGAACCGCCCGCCCTCTTCCGGCCGCTCGACGTCACGGAGGACATCCGGGGCATCGAAGACGTCGGCACTGCCGAAATCGTGGGGCTCGACGCCCTCAGCGTCCGGTTCGCGGGTGTCGGCGCCGATCGCGTCGGTACCGGACACGTCGATGCCGGTCAGATCCGTGCCGGTCGTGCCGGACTCGCCGGAGTCGCCGGAGTCGCCGGGCGTAGGCTCGGCGCCTTCGTCCGGGTTTCCCTCGTGTACGGCGGCGCCGCCGGCGCTCACCACATGTTCGGCGCCCGCCGCGTACCCGATCTCCTCGACCGCGCTCGCCTGCGCGGCGTCGTCCGGCAGTTCGGCGTCCTGCGGGTGATCGGCACGCGCGGGCGGCTCGGTGCCCGGGTCGTGCGGGGCGCCGTCGACCGTGCTCACCGCGGGTTCGGCGTCGTCCCCGATGGTCGCCTCGGACGTGCTCTCGATGAGCGCGCCTTCCGCCGCGTCACCGTGGTCGCCTTCCGGGTCCGTGGGTACGGCGCCCACACCGGAGTCGGCCGGCGCACCGGGCTCGGCGGGAGTGTCCGGCATCCCGACGATCTCGGAACCGGTGTTCTCGCCGCTCGCGGCCTCTTCACCGCTCGCGGGTTCCTCGGCGACGCTCTCGTCGATCGCGTGAGGCGCGTCGGCGGGGGCGGACGCCCTGGCCGGGTCGGACGACCTGACCGCGCCGAAGGCGTCCCATCCGGGAACGTCCTCGGCCACGGCGGCGAACCCGGCGCTCACCACCTCGGCCGGGTCCGGAACGTCGGCGGCTCCGGGCGCGGCGACGCCGTCCCGCACGGCGCTCGAAGCGGGTCTGGGGGCGAAGGCGTCCCATTCCGCCGAATCCTCCGGCCGCTTGCGCGTGGAGGCGGCATCCCAGAGCGAGCCCCCTCGTTCCGGGGCCTCCTCGGCGGAGCCGTCCGTGGCAGAGGTGTTCCTCGCGGGGGCGTCCCAGACGGGCGGCTCGCCCCCCGGGGTCTGCCGGATGAGGATCTCGCGCGCGGACGCGTCCCAGACGGACGACTCCCCCGCCGGGGCCCCCGCCGCGGAGCTCCCAGACACGGGGCTCCCGGGCACGGGGCTCCCAGGCACGGGGCGCTCAGATCCAGGGCTCTTCGGCTCGGCGCTCTCGGGAGCGGACGGGGCGGGGGCTCGGGGCGGCTCCGGCGGGCCGGCGGCTCTCGGTGTGCCGGGGTGACCACCGAGCGGCGACGTCCGCCGGGGCTGCTGCGCGGCGAAGGCGTCCCATCCCGGCGTGGCCCACGCGGTGCGGTCACCGATGCCGGGGCGGTCAGGCTCGCCCGCGCCGGTCACCTCGGAACCGCTGGTGTCCTTGGCCGCGAAGGCGTCCCAGCGGTCGCCCGTGTCCGCGGCGGAACCGCCGGCGGGGGTGGCCGGTCGCACCGTGAAGCCATCCCAGCTGTCACCGGTGTCCCATTCCGGACGGGTATGGCCGGCGGCCGTTACGGCGGAGCCGGTCGCGCCCCCCTGTCCCCCTCCGGACCGTCCCCCGTCGGAGGGGTCGGTGTCCCGGATGGGGCGGAACGCGACGGTCTGCTCCCCCGGCGTCTCCGGATGCTCATCGGTGTGATCGATGGCCTGCTCCTCGTTCTTCTCGGCGTGGCCGGACCGGTCGACGGGCCCGTTGTCGGGCGTCTTCCTGGCAGCCGATTTCACGGGATCCGCTCCGCTCGCACCATCTCGATCTCCTGGCCGACTCTGACGACCTCGCCGACGATCACGATCGCCGGTGGCCGTATCCCGGTCGCGGTCGCGCGCTCCGCCACCGTGGAGAGCGTGGCGGCGAGAGCTCGTTGGGTGGGAAGAGTACCGTCCTGCACCACCATCACGGGAGTTTCCGGCGAACGTCCGTCTCGTACGAGCGCGTCGGCGATCTCCGCGATCCGCTCGACGCCCATCAGCAGTATCAGCGTTCCCTGGGATCTCGCCAGTCCCGCCCAGTCGACCGTCGATCTCGGGTCGCCGGGCGCCACATGGACGGAGATCACGTGGAACTCCTGGCTGACCCCTCTGTGCGTGACGGGCACGCCGGCGGCGGCGGGCACCGCGACCGCGCTGGTGACGCCGGGAACCACGGTGACCGGGATGCCCGCGCGGGCGCAGGCGATCATCTCCTCGCCGCCGCGCCCGAAGACGAACGGGTCGCCGCCCTTGAGCCGGACGACGAACTTGCCCTGCCTGGCGTGTTCGACCAGCAGCTCGTTGATCCGCTCCTGGGCCAGGTAGCGACCGTACGGGATCTTGGCCGCGTCGATGAGCTCGACGTCGGGCGACAGCTCGTCGAGCAGGCCGCGCGGGGCGAGCCGGTCGGCCACGACGACGTCCGCCTGGGCGAGGAGCTGGCGGCCGCGGACGGTGATCAGGCCGGGATCGCCCGGTCCTCCGCCGACGAGCGCGACGCCGACGGGCTTGCCACGGTGTCGCCGCGCGTCGACCGTGCCGTCCCTGAGCGCGTTGACGACCGCGTCGCGGATGCCGGCGGCCCTGCGGGGGTCGCCCCCGGCGGTGACCGCGACGCCGATCTCGCCGACCCGGCCGCTCGCGGGCGTCCACGCGGCGGACGCCTCCTTGTCGTCGGCGCGTACGCACCAGATGCGCTTGGCCTCGGCCTCGGCGGCGACCGCCGTGTTCACCTCGCGCCGGTCGGTGCAGACGTGCACGAGCCATGCCGCATCGCAGTCGCCGACCTGGTACGGCCGGCGCTCCCAGGTGATCCGGCCGTCGGCGATCAAGTCGTCGAGGGCCGGGGTGGCGCTGGGCGAGACCAGGGTGACCGACGCCCCGGCGTCGAGCAGCGCGGGGATCCTCCGCTGGGCGACGCGGCCGCCGCCCACGACCAGGACCCGCCGTCCGTCCAGGCGAAGGCCAAGCAGGTAGGGCGCCATGACCCCTATCTCCCTAATGCGTCAAGCGTGCTCTGTTAGGAGGCAAATTTACCGGTTGACCGGTGACCGGCGGCTCAGCGGATCAGGCTTCGTCGAACGGGGCGGACGCCGACGTCCGCGCGGTAGATCCTACGGCAGAGCCGTCATCCCTCTTTTTCCGTCACACCGGCGGAGTCGAAGGTGGCGACCTCGTGCATCACGCGTACGGCGGCGCTGACGATCGGGTGGGCGAGCAGGCCGCCGGTGCCCTCGCCGAGGCGGAGTTCGAGGTCCACGAGCGGCCGCAGGCCGAGGTGGTCGAGCGTGGCCGCGTGGCCGGGCTCGGCCGAGCGGTGTCCCGCGACGCAGTAGCCCGCGACGGCGGGAGCGAGGGCCACGGCGGCGAGCGCGGCGGATCCGGCGATCACTCCGTCGAGGATGACCGGCACCCGCGCCGCGGCGGCGCCGAGGATGAACCCGGCGATGGCGGCGTGCTCCAGCCCTCCGACGGCGGCGAGCGCCCGGAGCGCGTCCTCGGGCCGCTCCGGCGTGAACCCGTCGGCCGCCCGCAGTCGGTTGACCTCCAGCGCCCGGCGCACGATGCCGATCTTGTGCTGGTGGGTGGCGTCGTCGATGCCGGTGCCGCGTCCGGTCACCTCGGCGGCGTCACGGCCGGTGTAGGCGCAGATGAGCGCGGCGGACGCGGTGGTGTTGGCGATGCCCATGTCCCCGGTGATCAGGCAGCGGGCGCCGGCCTCGATCAGTTCCCCGGCCACCTCGACGCCCACCCGCAGGGCGGCGGCGGCCTGCTCCGTGGTCATGGCGGGGCCGGCGGACAGGTCGGCCGTGCCGTACGCGATCTTGTGGGCGCGCAGGCCGGGCGCGGCGGGCAGGTCGGCGGCGACGCCGACGTCCACCACGGTCACTGAGGCGCCGGCCGAGGCGGCGAAGGCGTTGGCGACGGCCCCTCCGGCCAGGAAGTTGGCCACCATCTGGGTGGTGACCTCCTGCGGCCACGGGGAGACGCCCTGGGCGTGGACGCCGTGGTCTGCGGCGAAGATCGCGAGCGCGGCGGGCACCGGCATCGGCGGCGGGCAGACGCCCGCGGCTCCGGCGAGCCGTACGGCGACGTCCTCGAGCGCGCCGAGCGCGCCGCGCGGCTTGGTGAGCCGGTCCTGGTGCTCCCTGGCCCGTGCCATGGCGTCCTGGTCGGCCGGGCGGATCGCCGAGATCGTCTCATCAAGCGGTGTCACGCGTGTACTCCAATGTCAGACGGGGGTGGGGATCTCCGACTCTGGCTCGTCCCTGGTCATCCGCTCGACGGCCAGTGCCTGCGTGAACCGGCGGCGGGCGGTCCAGGCTTCCGGGTCGGCGGCGCCGGACAGGGCCTCCTCGTACCGGTCGATGACGACGTCGGCCAGACCCTCGCAGTCGCCGATGACCTCGGCGCAGCGGATGTCCAGGCCCTCGTGGTTCGCGCCGTACGCCAGGGCCTGGGCCCAGATGCGCTCCAGGACGCCACCGGCGAACAGCAGGTACGGCAGGACGATCACGCGCTTGGCGCCGAGTCTGCGGCAGCGCTCCAGGCCACCGGGGACGCCGGGCCTGTTGTGCGAGACGTAGGCGGTCTCGACGGTCAGCATGTCGGCCGCGTGCTCTTCCCAGAACAGCCGGGAGACCCGGTGCACCTCGGCGTTGACGGCGGGGTCGGCGGCGCCGTGGCCGACCAGGACCACGGCGGTCTCGGCGGGGTCGATGTCTTCGGGGGTCTCGTCGGTGACGAGCCGCGGCATGTCGGCCTGGGCGTCGGCGAGCCGCTCGGCGAGCAGTTCGAGCACGCGGGGGTCGGGGCCGAGCGGCCGGGCGAGGTCGAACTCCAGCGTCGGGTGGCGCTCCTGCTCCAGCGCCATCGTGCCGGGGATGTCGCCCAGGGCCTCGCGGTCGCCCGTGAGGCTGAGCGGCAGCGCGATGACGTGGTGGTGACCGTGCGCTATCAACGAGGAGACGGAGTCGCTGAGCTGCGGCCTGGCCTTCGTGATGAAGCCTCCGGTGACCTCGGCGACGCGCCGGTCGAGCCGGCAGCGGAGCCGATGGACGAACCTGCCGAACTCGGCGACGCCGGTCTCATCGTGGGTCCCGTGCCCGACGAGCAGCAGCGGCGGTTTCATCTGCCTGATCTCCTATGCCTTGACCTGCGGATTTGTAATCCGGCTCGCGAGGATAGCCGACGGTGCCGACGGCGGGCACTGCTCGCGCCGTAGGCAGAGGTCAGGAGGGCGAGACGATCAGCCGGCTGGTAGCCGCTCCGAACGTAGGAAATTTCATTGCATTTCCCCTTTGAGCACACTGAACATTACGGCATCGGACCGCCCTCCGGGCACCGGAACGGCCTGTCTGAGGACGCCTTCCTGGACGAATCCGGCCTTCTTGGCCACCGCCCGGCTGGCGTGGTTGCCGGTCGCGACGACCAGTTGGACACGATGGAATCCGAGGGTCAGGAGGTGCTGGGTGACGATCCGCGTGGCCTCGGTGGCGTAGCCCAGCCTCCGCGCCCATGGCGACGTCCAGTACCCCACCTCCACGTCGCCGCGCTCCCGGTCGGCCCGCTGTACGCCGATCGCCCCCGCGAGCCGCCCGCCGTCCCGGGGCTCGATCGCGAAGTTGGCGCCGGATATGCCGTTCGTGTGGGCCAGGCGAGTGCACCACTCCACGGCTCGTTCGAGGGTGTAGCCGGCGGCCCAGGGCATCCAGCGGCCGATCTCGGGGTCCTCCGTGACCGCGGCGAGCACGTCGAAGGCGTCCCGCTTGGCGAACGGCCGCAGGAGCACGCGCTCGCCGCCGAGCCGGCTGTCGAAGACGGTGCGGCCGTCGCCGCGCAGCAGGCCGAAGACCACCAGGTCGTGCGGGCCGTCGTCCTCGAACCCGGCGCCGCGCAGCACTCCCTCCCGGGTGAACCCGGCCTTCTCCGCGACCCGGATGGAGGCGGTGTTGTCCAGGTTGGCGCGCAGCTCGACCCGCCGGAGCGCCCCCGCGCCGAGCACCCGTTCGGTGAGACCCCGGACCGCCTCGGGGGCGAATCCCCGCCCCCGGTAGTTGGGGCGCACGCCGTACCCGACCTCGGTGGTGCCGGCTCCCCACTGGGTCTTGAACAGGCTGATGGCCCCGACGATCACGCCCCTCGCCTCCATCGCGAGGTGGATGCCCTGGCCGGAGCGCCACAGTTCGTGCACCCCCTGGGAGAGCCAGGGGGCGATGCCGAGGGGGTGGCCGGGGGCGCCGGGCGGCAACCCGGTGGTGTGCCCGCGCTCCTTGATGATCTCGCTCACCTGCCCGGCGTCGCCGGGGCCGAAGGGCCGCAGCACGAGCCTCTCCGTCGTGATCGTGAGGCGCTCGTCAAACACGGATTCCCTCCGAATGCGATGTTTGGGGGGGACGGGGCGGGTACGGGCCTCCACATGACCCGATTCGGGAGGTGAGGTCATGAGTATCCAACGCGGTAGCGACAAGCACGGCCCCCGCGTGGACGACGAGCAGAAGCATGAGACGGAGGGTCTCACACGAGGCGGCGGCACGACTCACGCGGAAGAGTGGAAGGAGCCGGAGCCGACGCAGCGCGCCGAGGAGGACCTGTCGCCGGGCCGGCGGCCTCCCGGGCATGAGCCGGGAACGCCCTCCGGCATCACCCCCGCGGACGTCGAGCGCCGGAGCAATCTGGCGAAGTGGCTGAGCGACGCCGAATATCCGGCGAACCGCGAGAACCTGCTGGCCCACGCCGAGACGAAAAGCGCTCCCGACGCGGTGATCGAGGCCGTGCGCCAGCTTCCCGAGCTCAAGTTCCACAACGTCGGCGAGGTGGCCGAGGCTCTCGGACTCGGTGTCGAACGCCACCGCTGGTGAGGGGAGACCCCGTGAGGCTGGACTCACTCCGTCATCTGTACGAGCGCCGGGGGCCCTTCATCTCGGTCTACCTCGACACGGCCCGTACGACCGAGGACGCGGCGAGCGCGGTCGAGCTGCGCTGGCGGCGGCTCGACGGCGAACTGGCGAAGGCGGGGGCGCCGCCCGAGCTTCGCGAGCCCGTCGGCGAGCTGGTCAACGACCCGGTGGAGGCCGCGCCCGGACGCGCCGTGTTCGCCGAGGGCTCGTCCGTCGCGCTGACCGAATCGCTGGCCGCGCCGCCCCGGCGCGAGATCGCCCGCTGGTCGCCGCTGCCGCACGTAATGCCGATGCTGGCCCAGCGCGGGGAGACCGTGCCGCATCTTCAGGTGCTCGCCGACCATGCGGGCGCGGACGTGATCATCTCCTGCGGCGGGCCGAAACGCGAGCTGTCGGTCGAGGCCGCCGACTGGCCCATCCAGAAGACCGGCCAGGGGGGATGGTCGCAGACCCGGTACGAACGGGACGCCGAGGAGACCTGGCGGCGCAACGCGGTCGCGACCGCCGAGGTGATCGACAAGGAGTCGCACGGCATCGGCGCGGAGGTCATCGTGCTGGCGGGCGAACCGCAGACCCGTCACATGATCATGGAGGCTCTCGGCAAGGACACGGCCGGGCGCGTCGTGGTCGCCGAGCGCGGTAGCCGCGCTCCCGGATCCGCGAATGAACCGTTCCAGGCGGAGGTGGATCGCGCCCTCGCCGCGTGGGTGCGCAAGGGCGGCGCCGCGCTGCTCGCCGCCTACCAGGCGGGGCCGTACGCGACCGGACTGGCCGAGACCGCGCGGGCGCTGCGCGAGGGGCGGGTGCGGACGCTGCTGCTGCGGGACGACCCGTCGGCCGACGCCACGCTGTGGATCGGTCCCGAGGGGAACCAGCTCGCGGCCGATCCCGGCGAGCTGAGCGACCTGGGCGTCGAGCTGCCGATGGAGGAGCGGGCCGACGCCGCGCTGGCCCGCGCCGTCGCCGTGACCGGCGCCGAGCTCTGGTTCGTGCCGGAGCTCGACTCTCCCGACGGTGTCGGCGCGGTGCTCAGGTTCTGATCGCGGGCGTCGTGGTCGTCAGCGGGCGATCACGACTTCGAGGGTCCGCGGGCCGTGCACGCCTTCGACCCGGTTGAGCTCGATGTCGCTGGTAGCCGACGGGCCGCTGATCCAGGTCAGCGGCCTTTCGGGGGACAGGCGGGCGACGGCGTCCGGCACTCCGGCCACGATCTGCCCGGCGCCGACCACGCACAGGTGGTAGTCCGGGAGCAGCGTCAGCGCCCGCCGTCCCTGGCCGTGCCCGGCGTCGAGGACGATCGTCCCGGTCTCCGCGATCGCCACGGCGCATCCGGTGATCACACCGTCCACGCCGTCGAGGTCGGCCGCGCTCAGCTCGGGATCGTCCCCCACCGTGTCGTACGGCTCACGGTCGCGCGGCTCACGCTCCAGCCAGGCCGGTGGGAGGCCGTCCGGCACGACGAGGCGCCCGGTCTTCCTGCGGGTGAGCGCCTCCTCGACCACGGAGGCGATCTCGGCCTCGGGCACCACGTGGACGATCGCGCGGTAGTCGCGGAGCCGCTCGGCGAGCAGGTCGATCAGGCGGTCACCGCCTGCCGGGGTCGCGCCGCCGGTCGCGTCGCCGGTCACGCCACGGTAGGCGCGCGGCACCTCGACGTCGGGCGCGCCCGCGACGGCGCCGCGGACGCGGGCGAGGATCAGGTCGCGCGAGTTCATCGGTCGCCTCCGCCGGTACGGTCCCACCAGCCACGGAACGATTCACGAGGGATATCCGGTATGTCGCGGGTATCGGTCCAGGCCGACATCGGACCGGGCAGGCGCTTGGGCACGAACCGGCGCAACCTCCCGCCTGCCCGCTGCGCCCGCGCCAGCCGTTCCGGCCGGTTGAAGATCCACCCGGCGGCGGCCATGCCGAGACGCTCGGCGCGCGGGTGGCGGGCCTTGGCCCGCAGATCGACCAGCACCTGCGGGATGTCGATGGCCACCGGGCACACCTCGTAGCAGGCTCCGCACAACGACGACGCGTACGGGAGCGACCGGTCCAGCTCGGAATCCAGGCCGCGGAGCTGGGGGGTGAGGATCGCCCCGATCGGCCCGGGATAGACGGATCCGTACGCGTGGCCGCCCGCGCGCTCGTAGACCGGGCAGACGTTGAGGCAGGCGGAGCAGCGGATGCAGCGCAGCGCCTGGCGTCCGACCTCGTCGGCGAGGACGTGGGTGCGGCCGTTGTCGAGGAGCACGAGGTGGAACTCCTGGCCCTCGGCGGCCCCGGTCCAGGTGGAGGTGTAGGGGTTCATCCGCTCCCCCGTCGAGCTCCTGGGCAGGAGCTGGAGGAAGACCTCCAGGTCGCGCCAGGACGGCAGGAGCTTCTCGATGCCGACGACGCTGATCAGCGTCCGGGGCAGGGTGAGGCACATCCGGCCGTTGCCCTCGGACTCCAGGACGACCAGGGTCCCGGTCTCGGCGATCATGAAGTTGGCCCCGGAGATCGCGACCTTGGTGGAGAGGAAGCGTTCCCGCAGGTGCAGCCGGGCCGCCTCGGCGAGCGCGCGGGGCTCGTCGGTCAGGCCCTCCGGCGCCGGGCGGCCCCACTCGCCCATCCGCTCCTGGAAGATCTCGCGGATCTCCGCGCGGTTCCGGTGGATCGCCGGGACCAGGATGTGCGAGGGCCAGTCGTCGCCGAGCTGGACGATCAGCTCGGCCAGGTCGGTCTCGTACGCGGTGACGCCCTCGGCCGCGAGGGCCTCGTTCAGTCCGATCTCCTGGGTGGCCATCGACTTGACCTTGACCACCTCGGTCTCGCCGGTGGCCTTGACCAGGCCGGCGACGATCCGGTTGGCCTCGTCGGCGTCCCTGGCCCAGTGGACGTGGCCGCCCGCGGCGGTGACCGCCTCCTCGAGCTGGACGAGGTAGCGGTCCAGGTTGCGCAGGGTGTGGTCCTTGATCGCCTTGCCGGCCTGGCGGAGCTCCTCCCAGTCGGGCAGCTCGCCGACCACGCTCGCCCGCTTGTCGCGGATGGTGTGCGTCGCCTTGCGCAGGTTGAACCGCAACTGCGAGTCGCGTACGGCCTTCGCGGCGTTGGAGGGGAAGCTCCGCTGGAGCGCGCTGGCGGGCATGCCGAGGAAGGTGCGGGTCATGGCTCCGTCACCTCCGTCGCGGCGAGGATCTCGGCCAGATGCATGATCTTGACTCCGGTCTTCTGACGGGTGAGCGTTCCCCCGATGTGCATCAGGCAGGAGTTGTCGGCGGCGCACAGGACTTCCGCCCCCGTGGTCATGACATTTCCCACCTTGTCAGCACACATCGCGGCGGAGATATCAGGATTTTTCACGGCAAAGGTGCCGCCGAAGCCGCAACATTCCTCGGCGCCGGGCAGCGGCACGAGGTCCAGGCCCCGGACGTTCCGCAGTAGTCGCAGCGGCCGGTCCCCCAGGTGCAGGCCGCGCAGGGAGTGGCAGGTGGGGTGGTAGGTCACCCGGTGCGGGAAGTACGCCCCCACGTCGGTCACGCCGAGCACGTCGATCAGGAACTCGGAGAGCTCGTACACCTTCGGCACCACCGCGCCGGTGGCGGCGGGCGCCAGTTTCGGATACTGCTCGCGCACCATGGCGCCGCACGAGCCCGAGGGCACGACCACGGCGTCGTAGCCGCCGAAGACGTCCGCGAAGTGGCGCGCGAGCCGTACGCCCTCCTCGCGGTAGCCGGTGTTGACGTGCATCTGCCCGCAGCAGGTCTGCGCCCGGGGGAACGCGACGTCGACGCCGAGGCGGCGGAGCAGCGTCACCGTCGCCTTCCCCGTACCGGGGAAGAGCGTGTCGTTGACGCAGGTGATGAACAAGGCGACCCGCACGTACGGCTCCCGCATGTATGGTCGGACCAAATATGGTCAGACCATACACCCGGCATGGCGGGCTCCACTCGAGGAGGACAGGACGTTGAGCGACGGCGATCGTTCGCAGGAAGCCGGGCGCGGACCGGCGGGCCCCCGGACGCGGGCCTTCGAAGAGGTCCTGGACCGGATCGAGGAGCGGATCGCCGCCGACGGGCTCACCGTGGGCGACCGGCTGCCGGGTGAGCGCCAACTCGCCGAGCAACTCCGGGTGAGCCGGTCGTCGGTCCGCGAGGCCCTCCGCGCCCTCGCGACGCTCGGCGTGGTGTCGTCCCAGGTCGGCCGGGGCCCGGACGCGGGAGCCGTACTGACCTCCCGGCCGGACAGCGCGCTCACCGACCTGCTCCGCCTCAACCTCGGCCTGTCCACGCTCTCCATGCGCGAGGTCGTGGACACCCGCCTCATGATCGAGCAGTGGGCGGCCGCCCACGCGGCGCGCGACGGCGGAGCCGCGCTGGACGACATGGCCCGCGCCATCGCCGCGATGGACGCCGCCACCACGCCCGAGGAGTTCGTCGAGCACGACATCGCCTTCCACATGGCGATCGCGGCGGCGTCGGGCAACCGGCTCACCTCCGCGATCATGCGGGCGCTGCGCGACGCGGTACGGCGGTACGCGATCGAGGCGGTGCTGCGCCTCGGGGACACCGTGGATCTCCAGGCGGACCACCGGCGCATCCACGACGCCGTCAGGGACGGCGACGCCGCCGCCTCCGTCGTCGCGGTCACCGAGCATCTGGCCCGTGCCTATCCAGGGTAGAACGTGTTCTAATCAGGTTCCATGCGCGCGATGTGATCGAGGAGGATCAGTGGCCGAGGACCTGAGACTGGGACTGAATCTTGGTTACTGGCAGCGGACCGCCGACGACGCGACCGAGCTCGTCCAGGCCGCCGAACGCCTGGGCTACGACTCGGTCTGGACGGCCGAGGCGTACGGCAGCGACGCCTTCACCCCGCTCGCCTGGTACGGCGCGCGAACCAGCAGGATCAAGCTCGGCACGAGCGTGGCGCAGCTCTCCGCGCGCACCCCGGCGGCGACCGCGATGACCGCGATGACGCTGGACCACCTCACCGGCGGCCGGCTGCTCCTCGGCGTCGGCGCGTCCGGTCCGCAGGTCGTCGAAGGCTGGTACGGCCGGCCGTTCGCCCGGCCGCTGGCCAGGACCCGCGAGTACGTCGAGATCATGCGGAAGATCTGGCGGCGGGAAGAACCTGTTACCAACGAGGGACCGCACTACCCGCTGCCGCTGCCCGGCGGCCTGGGCAAGCCGCTGAAGCTGATCACGCGCCCGCTCCGCGACGACATCCCGGTCTACCTCGGCGCGGAGGGCCCGAAGAACGTCGCGCTGGCCGCCGAGATCGCGCAGGGATGGCTGCCGCTGTTCGCCTTCCCCGAGAAGATCGCCGCGATGTACGGCGAGGCGCTGGAGGGGGCCCGGCCGGGATTCGACGTCGCCGCCATGGTCATGGTGCTGGTCACCGACGACGTCAGAGCCGCCCTGGACGGCGTCAAGATGATGCTCACGCTGTACATCGGGGGCATGGGCGCGAAGGCGCGCAACTTCCACGCGGACATCATCGGCCGCATGGGATACGCCGAGGCGGCGGAACACATCCAGGCGCTCTACCTCGCGGGGCGCAAGGACGCGGCGTTCGCCGCGATACCGGACGAACTGGCCGACGGCATCTCCCTCGTCGGGCCTCCCGGCCGGATCCGCGAGCGCCTGGCACCGTGGCGCGCGAGCCCGGTGACGAACCTGCTGGTCATGGGCCCGCGCGACGAGGAGACGCTGCGGACCGTCCGCGACCTCGTCCTCGGATGACCCCGCGCCCGACCGGCCGGCGCGGCGGCTCTTTCACCAGCGGGGATCGATCGCCCGGCCAAATGCCGGGAAGTACGTGCCAAACCTTTCTATGGCCTGCGGCAGGCACCGAATCGGCCCCGATTAGCCCAGGTACCAATGGGATACGAGAGAGGCAAGTGACACGGAGGCCGGGGGGAGAAACACATGCGGTCCGCGTCGTCAGAAGTGAGCCGGTCGGCCGTGGCGGTCTACGCGAGCCTCGGCGCCCAGGTCGCCTCGATGGCCGCCCTCGTCGTCTTCGAGCACGTACGCGGGCGGCGGCTGACCCGGGAGATCGCCGCGTTCGGTGGCGATCCGCATGATCCGGCCGCCCACGAGGTGGTCGGGGCGGTGACCGTGTTCGCGCTTCTCATGCTGCTGCTCGCCGCGGCCACGATCACCGCCGCGGTGGCGTACCTGAGCTGGCTGCACCGGGTGCGGCGGAGCGGCTCCGGGCTCTACGCGGTCGGCGCCTGGCTGCTGCCGGGGGTCAACCTTGTGGCGCCGCCGATCATCGCCGACCGCGCCTGGCGGGAGGCGGCGCACGGCCGGGAGAGCCGGTCCCGCTGGCTGCCGCTCCTCATCGGCTGGTGGGTGAGCTGGCTGGCGCTGATCTGGCTGGTCCTGATCAGGCTGCCGCGGACCCACAGCCAGGCCGACCTGACGGGAGCGGGGCTGCTCGAACTGGTGACCGCGGCGGTCGCCGCCGCGCTGTGCGCCGTCACCGTCCACCGGATCACCCGGCTCAGGACCGTCAGGACGCCGGCCGCGCAGGCCGACGCCGGACGTCATCGCCTGCGCGTACGGGTGGGGCCCGAGCTGCCGGAACTCGCGTGCCAGAGCCGACGCTGGGGCTCGGTGGGATGGGCCAGGAACGCCGCGGCGTCGCGCACCCCCGGAGTCGGGCCGATGTCGGAGTAGGGCGAGAGCCGGTAGCCGTTGTCGTACTCGATGCGGCGCCCGCCCACGCCCCCGCCGGACCCCGGCCTCTCGTCCAGGCGGGCGCGTACGGCGGCGATGCCGCCATGGGGCTCCGGGGCACGCCACAGCTCGTCGAGGTCGACGAGGTTCCAGCAGTGCAGGGCGCGCAGCGAGACGGCCCGCGCGCCGGTGCGCCGGACCACCCCCCTCGCGACCAGCAGCCAGGACCCGAACACGGTCGCCGCCGTGTGCGCCTGCACCGACTCGAAGAACGTCAGGTCGATCGGACCGGTGGAGTCGTCGAGGGTGAGGAAGATGACCCGCTGGCCCGAGCGCACGGCGGGCGTCTGGGTGGCCACCTTGACCCCGGCGACCAGGATCTCCGCGCCGTTTCGCTGCCTCAGCAGGTCTCTCGACCGGACCACGCCGATCGCGTCGAGCAGTTCCTCGTGGAAGCCGATCACATGCCGGCTGACGTCCATGCCGAGGACGGCGAGCTCCGCCTCGACCACCTCCGCCTCGGTCATCTCCGGCAGCTCGCCGGGGATGACCTGCTCGGTGAACCCCATCGGAAGCTGCACGGCCGTCGCGTCCCGCCTGGCCGCCACTCCGGCCGACGAGGACCGGTCGAGCGCTCCGACCTGGGCGATCAGGTCCCTCCTGGTCAAGCTGCCCGGCCGCCACCGGGGGCCGCCGGGGCGCAGGCCGTACATGGCGTCGAGGCCGCCGACCTCAACGATCCGCTCGGCGACGGGCCGTGACGGGCGGGCCCGCTCCCAGAAGTCGGCCATCGAGGTGTACGGCTGGCCGGCGACCATCCGGGCGACCTCGGCCTCGCTGACCCCGCGCACCGCGGAGAACGGCACGCGCAGGCCGTATCCCCTGCCGATCTCCGGGTCCCGTTCGCCGTCGGGTTCCGTGGCGGGTCCGCCGCCGGGTTCCAGGTCACCGGGCCGGACGCGGAGGGCCAGCGGCTCCCCGGTCTTCTCGATCCGCCAGTCCCTGCCGGAGTGGTTGACGTCCAGGGCCAGGATGTCGACGCCGCACCGGCGGGCCTCGTCGAGGATCACGCGGCTGGGATACATGCCGGGCTCGTGGGTGAGCACGCCCGCGAAGAAGGCGGCCGCGTGGTGCCGCTTGAGCCACGCCGACTGGTAGGTGGGCAGCGCGAACGCCGCCGCGTGCGCCTTGCAGAACCCGAACGCGCCGAACGCGTCGAGGATCTTCCACGCCTTCTCCACCGTGGCGGGATCGAAGCCCCGCTCCCCGGCCAGCGGCACGAACCAGTCGCGGACCGCCTCCCTGCCCTGCGGGGTGTCGAGGGCGCGGCGGGCCTTCTCGGCCTCGGAGAGCCCGCATCCGGTCATGACGTCGATGACCTTCAGGACCTGCTCGTGGAAGACGACCACGCCGTGGGTCTCCCGCAGCGGCTCGCGCAGCTCCTCGTGGGCGTACGACGGCCGCCGGAAGCCGTGCCTGGCCTCGAGGTACGGCGTGACCATGTCGGAGTTGACCGGGCCCGGCCGGAACAGCGAGATGTCCACGATCAGGTCGTGCATCGTGCGGGGCTCCAGCTTGGCGACCAGCTCCCGCTGGCCGGGTGACTCGATCTGGAAGCAGCCGATCGTGCGGCCGGAGCAGATCATGTCGTAGGTGTCGGTGTCGTCGCGAGGAACCCCGTCCAGCTCGATCCGCAGGTCGTCGACCCGCTCGATCTCACCGAGCGCGTGGGCCATCGCGGACTGCATGCGCACGCCGAGCACGTCCAGCTTGAGCAGGCCCGCCTCCTCGACGTCGTCCTTGTCGAACTGCGACATCGGGAAGTCGAGCAGGCTGCGCTCCACCGGGGTGCGGTCGCGCAGCGTGGCGTTGCCGACCAGCACGCCGCAGGGGTGCAGCGCGATGTGCCGGGGCAGCCCGTCGAGCTTCTCGGCCAGCCGGAACACCGTCTCCAGCGACCGGTCGTTCAGCCCGCTGTCGCGCAGCTCGGGCAGGTCGGTCAGGGCGGCCCTGATCTGCTTGGCGCGGATGTGCGGAAACGCCTTGGCGACGGCGTCGACCTCGTGCGGGGGCAGCCCCATGGCCGCGCCGACCTCCCTGATCGCGCTGCGGGCGCGGTAGGTCTCCATCATGGAGACACAGGCCACCCGCGCCTCGCCGTACCGGCCGAGGATCGCGCGGTAGCAGTCGAGCCGGCGCGCGGACTCGACGTCCACGTCGATGTCCGGCAGTCCGTGGCGGCCCTCGGACAGGAAGCGCTCCATCAGCAGGCCGTGTTCGAGCGGGTTCACCTCTCCGATGCCGGTGAGGTAGGTGACCAGGCTGCCCGCGCCGGAGCCGCGGATCGCGCAGCGCACGCCCATGTCCCGGATCATGTCGGTGATGCCGGCCACCGCGACGAAGTAGCCGGACAGCCGCTTCCTCTCGATGATGTCCAGCTCGGCGGCGAGCCGGTCCCTGGCCTCTTTCGAACGTTCCATTCCCCGGCGGCGCAGGCCGTCGTCGCAGCGGTTCCGCAGCATCGGGACCGGATCGCCGCCGATCTCCGGCAGGTGCAGCGCGCCGGGCGGGTCGGACAGGAGCGGGACGATCTCGACCGGATCGAGCGCGCACCTCTCCGCGACGTGACGCGTCTCCGCCAGGAGGCGGACCATCCGGTTCCTGTCGCCGCCGCAGACCCGGGCCGCCACCGGGCCCATCTCCTCGCCGCTCTTGAGGTACGCCTGCGTGGAGGGCTCCAGGTGCCGGACGTGCAGCGGGGCGAGCCTGCGCGCGGCGTCCAGCACGTTGCCCACCTGGTGGTCTGTGGTGTCGAGGTGGCGCACCGCGTTGGTCAGCACGGCGGGGACGCCCGCCGAGTCGGCCAGGCCGATCATCCGGGCGGCGGTGTTCGCATCGCGGTAGCCGTAGTGGTCGGTCACCTCGACCACGACGTCGGGCACCGCCGCGCGCCAGGCGGCCAGCAGCGTCCTGGCCTCGTCGTCGCGCTGTCCGGCCGCCGCGTGCCCGACATCGGACCTGGGCCCGAGCAGCACCGTCAGCCGGGCGTCGCCCGAGGGGCCGCGCGCGTGCTCGGCCACCATCTCGCGCGTCACGTACGGCTCGCCGCGCTCTCCCACGTGGTGGGCGGCGGTGACGAGGCGGCACAGGTGACCCCAGCCGTCCGCGCGGGCCAGGACGACGATCCGCCACTCGTCCTTGCCCGGGGAGCCGTCCCCCTGGGAGCCGCCACCGTGGGAGCCCTTGCCCCGGGAGCGCTCCCTGGGGCCGAGGACCAGGTCGACCCCGGCGATGGGGGCGAGGCCCTCGGCATGGCACGCCCGGATGTGCTTGATCACGCCGTAGAGGCCGTCGCGGTCGGTCAGCGCGAGCGCGTCCATGCCGTGGGCGGCCGCGCGCGCGACCAGGGCGGGCGGGAACGCCGTGCCGTACCGGAGGGAGTAGGCGGAGGCCACGTGGAGGTGGACGAAGGAGCCCATCAGTCCCACGCCCTCAGCAGCAGCCAGCCGCCGCTCGCGGTGTCGAAGCGCAGCTCGTAGGTGCCGACGCCGGTGGTCGCGCCGGCCTCGACCCGCCAGAACCGCCGCTCGCCCGGGTCGGTGTCGGAGGTCTTCCACCACTCGCGGGCCACCACCCAGTGATCCTGGACCTGGCGGATCGCGTAGAGCCGGTCACGCCAGACGAACTGGGCGGGCCGGTCGTCCCGGATCCACACCTCGATCGGATCACCATAAAGTCTGCTCAAGACGGATCTTCCCCCCATGGTCGGCGCCCGGGGGAAGGCGGGCGCAACGTGCTACTTCGAACATATGTTCTCAGAAGATCGACCGCAACTCGGGCCGGAACCGCGCCGAGATCCGTTCACAAAGCGCCACCGTCCCGGGCCCTTCCGTTCACCAAAGCGCAATCTGCCCAGGGCTTACTGGGTCTGGTTTGTTGCATTGAGTTCGCCTACGTTCGATCCACGTACGACAGTGGGAGACAAAAGCGTGTCTGCGCGCATCGCCGGCCTCGTGGCCGCCCTGACCATCGCCATCCCATTGAGCGCGGCCTGCGGCGCCGCACCCACCGAGAGCGCGGCCGGCTCCGGAGGGACCGACGCGAAGGCCGCCACCTCGGCCGCCGACTTCGGCGGGCTCGACAAGCTGGTCGAAGCCGCCAAGAAGGAAGGCAAACTCAACGTCATCGCGCTCCCCCGCGACTGGGCGAACTACGGGGAGCTGCTCGACACCTTCTCGAAGAAGTACGGCATCACGATCACCAGCGACAACCCCGACGGCTCCAGTTCCGACGAGATCAACGCGGTGAAGACGCTCAAGGGCCAGGACCGCGCCCCCGACGTGCTGGACCTCGGCCAGTCCTTCGCCCTCAGCGGTTCGCAGGAGGGCCTGTTCGCGCCGTACAAGGTCGCGGCGTGGGACAAGATCCCCGACGGGCAGAAGGACCCGAACGGCACCTGGTACAACGACTACGGCGGCTACGTGTCGATCGGCTGCGACGCCAAGAAGGTGGCGAACTGCCCGCAGACGTACGCCGACCTGCTCAAGCCGGAGTACAAGGGCAAGGTCGCCCTGAACGGTGACCCGACCAAGGCGGGCGCGGCCTTCGCCGGCGTCTACGCCGCGTCCCTGGCGGGCGGCGGTTCGTTCGACGACATCCAGCCCGGGCTGGAGTTCTTCAAGAAGCTCAAGGCCGCCGGCAACTTCAACCCCGTCGAGTCCACCCCCGCGACCGTCCAGAACGGCGAGACGCCGATCAGCATCGACTGGGACTACCTCAACGCCGGGTACGCCGACCAGTTCGCGGCCAAGGGCGTGGAGTGGAAGGTCGCCGTCCCGAGCGACGGCAAGTACGCCCAGTTCTACGCCCAGGCGATCAACAAGGACGCGCCGCACCCCGCGGCCGCCCGCCTGTGGCAGGAGTTCCTCTACAGCACCGAGGGCCAGAACCTCTGGCTCAAGGGCTACGCCCGCGCGGTCCTGCTGCCCGCGATGCAGGCCGACGGCACCGCCGACGCCGCCGTGGTGGCCAAGCTCCCCGCGGTCGAGGGCACACCCACCTTCCCGACCGAGGCCCAGATCAACAAGGCCAAGGAGACCCTCGCCACCGGCTGGGGCGCCGCGGTCTCCGGATGAGCCTTCCCGCGGGTACGGCTTCCGCCTCGGCGCCGGGCCGGAGCCGCAGGAGATCGAGAGGATGGATCGCGACGGTGCCGCTGCTGGCGTTCGTCGCGATCGTCTTCGGCGCCCCACTGGTCGTACTGCTCGGCGGCACGTTCGTCCGCCAGGGGCGGATCACCGGGGAGAACCTGGCCGAATCGCTGCAGGGCGCCTACCTCACCGCGCTGATCGGCAGCGTGAAGCTGTCGGCGACGGTCGCGGTGCTCGGCACGATCCTCGGCACCTTCCTCGCCCAGGCCGTCGTCACCTCGCGGCTGCGCGAGGCCGTCCTCACGGCGTCGGGCGTGCTGGCGAACTTCGGCGGCGTGCCGCTGGCGTTCGCCTGGATCGCCACGCTGGGCAACTCCGGCGTCGTCACCCGCCTCCTCGGACTCGGCGAGCACGGGTGGAGCCTCTACAACTTCTGGGGGCTCACCCTGGTCTACCTGTACTTCTCCGTACCGCTGATGGTCCTCGTCATCACCCCGGCACTGGACGGGCTGCGGCCGCAGTGGCGCGAGGCCGCGCTGAACAACGGCGCGTCCGCCTGGCAGTTCTGGCGGTACGTGGGCGTCCCCGTGCTCACGCCGTCGCTGCTCGGCGGGGTGGTGCTGCTGTTCGGCAGCGCCTTCGCCGCCTACGCCACCGCCGCCGCGATGGTCGGGACCACGGTGCCGCTGGTCACCCTCCAGATCGCCAACGCGCTGACCGGCAACGTGCTGATCGGCCACGAGAACGTGGCGCTCGCGCTGAGCCTCGACATGATCGTGGTGGCTGGGCTGGTCATGGCGGTCTACCTGCCGCTGCAACGCAGGAGCGCCCGATGGCTGCGCTGACACCGGCCCCGATCGCCGGGGAGCCGCCCGCCTCCGCCGGGCGCGGGCGCAGGGGACGCCCGCGGGCCTGGCGCGTGGCCGTGCTGACGCTGGCGGCGCTGTACTTCCTGGTGCCGATGGCCGCCTCGTTCTGGTTCACGGTGGACGATCCCCAGGGGTTCAGCGTCGACGCCTACGGCCAGATCTTCTCCGCTCCCGGATTCGGCTCCAGCCTGCTGCTGTCCCTGGGGCTGGCGGTGGCGACCATCGTGCTCGTCCTGCTGCTCACCCTGCCCGCCATGCTGGCCGTACGGCTGGGTGCGCCGCGGCTGGGACCGGTCCTGGAGGTGGTCTGCACGCTGCCTCTGGTGGTCCCGCCGATCACGTTCGTCGCGGGGATCGGCACCGTGCTGCGGTTCGGGCCGGAATACCTGGCCAGGACGCCCTTCTACCAGACGATCATCGCCATGCAGAACCCCTCCTTCCCGGTGGTGCTCGTGCTCGCGTACGTGGTGCTGACGCTGCCGTTCGTCCACCGGTCCCTGGACGCCGGGCTGCGCGCGATGGACGCGCCCACGCTGGTGGAGGCCGCGCGGAACTGCGGCGCCTCGTGGCCGCACGTCGTGTTCCGGGTGATCGTCCCGAACCTGCGCTCCGCCCTGGCCAGCGCGTCGTTCCTCACGCTGGCGCTGGTGCTCGGGGAGTTCACCGTCGCGCGCCTGCTCAGCTTCCAGCCGTTCCCGGTGTGGATCGTCTACATCTCCGGCTCGCAGGCCCAGGTGTCCGTGGCCGTCTCGCTGTTCAGCCTGCTGCTCACCTGGCTGGTCCTGCTCGCCGTCTCCGTCGCAGGAAGGAAACGTTCATGACCGCGCCCACCACCGGGACCGCCGGCGAAGCCGTCGCGGAGGCCGCCACCGGAGCCAGGGTGGAGTTCCGCGGGCTGTACCGGCGCTTCGGCGGCACCCTCGCCCTCGACGGGCTGGACCTGTCCGTCGAGCCCGGTGAACTGCTCGCCCTGCTCGGCCCGTCGGGATGCGGCAAGACCACCGCGCTCCGCTGCGTGGCCGGTTTCGAGCGGCCCGACGAGGGCGCGGTCCTCGTGGACGGCCGGGACATCACCGGCGTCCCCGCCAACCGGCGCGACGCCGGCATGGTCTTCCAGTCCTACAGCCTCTTCCCGAACCTCAACGCCCGGGACAACGTCGCCTTCGGCCTCCGGGTGCGCAAGGTGCCGGCGGCCCGGCGGCACGCGCGGGCGCGGGAGTTGCTGGAGCTGGTCGGCCTCCCCGCGGTGGGCGAGCGATACCCGCACCAGCTCTCCGGCGGGCAGCAGCAGCGCGTGGCGCTGGCCCGGGCGCTCGCGCTCGAACCCCGGGTGCTGCTGCTCGACGAGCCGCTGTCCGCCCTGGACGCCAAGGTCCGCGTCGCGCTCCGCGAGGAGATCAGGCGGCTCCAGCTCTCCCTCGGCATCACGACGATCTTCGTGACGCACGACCAGGAGGAGGCGCTGTCGATCGCCGACCGGGTGGCCGTGCTCCGCGCGGGCCGGCTGGAGCAGGTCGCCGCCCCCGCCACGCTGTACGACCGGCCTGCCACGCCGTTCGTCGCGGAGTTCGTCGGGACGATGAACCACATCCCCGGCACCGCCTCGGGCGACCGGGTCACGGTGCTCGGCCAGACGCTGCCCGTGGACGGCCCCGCCGTACAGGGAGGCGTCGACGTGCTGGTCAGGCCGGAGGCCGTGATCCCCGCTCCGGACTCCGAGGGCACGGCCACGGTCGTCGCCTCCTCCTTCCGGGGCTCGACCGCCCGCCTGCGCGTGCGGCTCGCCGACGGCTCCGAACTGCTGGCCGACGTCCCCGGCCACGACTCGGTACGGCTCGCGCCCGGCGTACAGGTGACCGTCACCCTCGTCGACCGCCCCGTCCTGGTATCCACTGCGGACGCCTCGAACGCGATATGAACGTTAGTTACGGGGAATCCCGTCGTTAACGAGCCTGTGATTGTGTTGTTCGCGCGGGTAATGGAAAGTGTCCCGCGCGAGGAGGTCCACGATGCTGCTGCGGTTCCGGGTGGCGGGCCACCGGTCGATCCGCGACGAGCAGACCCTGTCTCTCGTCGCGGTTCCCCGCCGGGGCGAGCCCAAGCCGCGGCCGTCCGAAGTGCCGCCCGTCGTCGCCGTCGCCGGAATCTATGGTCCGAACGCCTCGGGCAAGTCCAACGTGCTCAACGCTCTTCGCTGGATGACGGAGGCGATCCGCCAATCGCAGACGGGCTGGAGCCCCGATGGCGGTGTCCCCAGAGATCCCTTCAAACTCTCCGAAGCGGGCCGGAGACGGCACGGATGAGCCCGCTCTGGCTCCGGCCTCCCGGCTCTCTGGAGGAGATGGACAATGTGGATGGTCCCAAGCATCACCTGCAACCATCGCGCCGACGTGGAAACGTTCTGCGAGAGGGAGGACGCGTGACAGTGGCACGAGTACTGGTGGTCGGTCTCGATCCCGCCAAGATCCAGGGCTGGGATCCGGAGCCGGTCCAGGCGGCGCTAGCACGGGGTCAGGCCCGTTTCGACGATCATGGTATCGAGGCCGACTGGTGCCTGGTGGCACTCGACGAGAACCCCGAAGGAGCGATCGTGGAGGCGCTGACCCGCGAAGACCACGTCTGCGTGGTGATCGGGGGTGGCATCCGCACGCACGAGCCGTTGCTCGAATTCTTCGAGAGAGTGGTCAACCTGGTCCGGCGACACGCGCCCGACGCGGCCATCGCCTTCAACAGCAGCCCCGAGGACTGCGCCGACGCTGCTCTGCGGTGGCTGCGCTAAGGGGAGCAGGCGCTCAAGCAGACGCGCCCAGGTGCCGTCCTGGTCCCAGCGCTTGAGCCCGCCGTCGGCCGCGAACGGGAACAAGGGGTGACCGTGCGGGGGTTGGGCAC
Organism: Microtetraspora glauca; assembly: GCA_001570385.1. Lineage (GTDB taxonomy): Bacteria > Actinomycetota > Actinomycetes > Streptosporangiales > Streptosporangiaceae > Microtetraspora > Microtetraspora glauca. Next base: position 85,493 of record BBYL01000036.1, read on the forward strand.
GAGCAAGGAAGTCTCGCAACGGGAGTTTTCATGCGTGCCATAGTCGTCTCCACCCCCGGTGATTCCTCCGCTCTGGAGTACGCCGAGCGGCCGGACCCGGTGCCCGGTCCGGGTGAGGTGCTGGTCCAGGTCGCGGCGAGCGGCGTCAACTTCATCGACGTCTACCACCGGCAGGGGCGCTATCCGCTTCCCCTCCCGTTCGTCCCCGGCTCCGAGGGCGCGGGCACCGTCATCGCGACCGGGGACGGCGTGACGGACCTGGTCGTGGGAGACGCCGTCGGGTGGGCGAGCGTGCTCGGCAGCTATGCCACGCGTGCGGTCATCCCGGCGAGCATGGCCGTGCCGCTCCCGCGCGGCCTGTCGCCCGAGCTCGCGGCCGCCGTACTGCTCCAGGGGCTCACCGCCCACTACCTGACCCACTCGACGTACGCCATCCGACCGGGGGACGACGTGCTGGTCCACGCGGCGGCGGGCGGCGTGGGGCTGCTCCTCGTCCAGATCGCCAAGCTGCTCGGCGCCCGCGTGATCGGCACGGTCTCCACCGAGGCGAAGGAGAAGCTCGCCAGGGAGGCGGGCGCCGACGAGGTGCTCCGCTACGCGAACTTCAGCGAGGCGGTCCGCGACATCACCGGCGCGGGGGTCCACGTGGTCTACGACGGCGTCGGAGCCGCCACGTTCGACGGCTCGCTGGCGGCGCTGCGCCCGCGCGGCATGATGGCGCTGTACGGCGCGGCCAGCGGCCCCGTCCCACCCTTCGACCCGCAGCGGCTGAACCAGGGCGGCTCGCTGTTCCTGACCCGGCCCTCGCTCGCCCACTACATCGCGACACGCGAGGAGCTCCTCGGCCGGGCCGGCGAGCTGCTCGGCTGGGTCGCCTCCGGCGCGCTCAAGGTGCACATCTCCGAGCGCTACCCGCTGGCCGAGGCCCGCCGGGCGCACGACGACCTGGAGGCCCGCCGTACGACCGGCAAGCTCCTGCTCGTTCCGTAGCCCTGATCTCCCCGGCGGCGGGCCGGTCAGCCCGTCGCCGCGTGGAAGATCAGGATGCCGAGGGAGACGCCCCCCGCGATCGCGACCACGTGCAGGACGATCGACAGGACGCGCACCGCGGTGGGGTTCATGAGGTGGTTCCGTTCAGCAGATGCTTCTTCGCTTGGGCGTACTCGGCGTCGTCGAGCCGACCGGCCTGGTGGAGGGCGGCCAGCCGCTCCAGCTCGCCGACCAGATCGTTCGCGGCGGGCGGAGGGGGCGGGGCGGGAGTCCTCGCCGGAGCGGACGGGCGGACGGGGGCCGGGAACGTCCCTCGGGGAATCGGGAAAGCCCGGCCGGGGATCGGGGACGGCCTGCTGGGGACAGGGGAGGGCTCCGGCCCCCAGAACACCCGCAGGAAGGCGTCCCGGTTCGCCAGGAACAGCAGCGGCACTCCGCCCATGAGGATGAAGAGCACCGCGCAGACCATGAAACCCCAATCGACGCCGTCGGCGACGTTCAGGGCGGAGTCGAGGAAGGCGTAGCCGAGGCTGAGGAACAGCGCGGGCCATGCCAGGAACGTCAGCCTGGGCCCCACCGGGAGCGTGCTCCAGGCGTAGACACCCAGTCCGGCGATCCCTCCGAAGATCGAGACGGGGACGATCCACCCGATGCCGTCGGGGCAGGGCGTCACGATCTCGTACGGCCCGCCGGAGCCGCAGCTTCCGCCGATCCCCATGACGACGTGGGAGGCGAGGTAGAGCAGGGTGAGGCAGCAGGCCAAGGCGCCCAGCCCGGCGAGCGTCCCGATGGACCGCCGGAGGAGCTGAAGGGGGGTGAGCACGGTCGCATCGTAGGAGCGGCGGGGCCTCTCAGACCAGAGCCGACAGACCAGAACCGACAGACCGTACTGACAGACCAGAGGCAGTCGGACCGGGGACGTCAGACCAGGGGCCGGTCGGGCCACTCCAGGAGCCGCGCCCCGAGCACCGCGGTCTCCAGCGTGAACCGCTGGGTGGGATCGGCCGGGGAGAAGCCGGTGAGCCTGCGGACCCGCTCCAACCGGTAGGTGACGGCTCGCGTGCTGAGTCCGAGCCGGCGGGCGGCGGCCGTGTGGTTGCCCTGCGACGCGAACACCGCCTCCAGAGTCGAGAGCAACGGCTCGGGACCGCCCCGCGCCTCCGCGAGCGGGCCGAGGACGGTGCCGACCAGGTCCACGATCGCGCCGCGATCTCGCAGCAGCACGGGGAAGACCAGCAGGTCGGCCGCCTTCAGCACCTGGGCGCGCAGGCCGAGGCGGTCGCCGAGCTCGATGGCGCCGACCGCCTCACGGTAGGACGTGACGATGCCGCCGGGACCGTGGTGCGGCCGGCCGACGCCGGCCCGCCACGCCGCCACCGACGACCGGACGTGATGGGTGAACTCCCCCGTCGCCGCCGCCAGCGAGGCGGGCGCGGCGCAGACGAGCATGCCGTCGCGCCCGGCGACGAGGATGTTGTGCGAGCCGAACCGGCTCACCAGCGCCTGCTCGATCCGCCTGATCACGTGGGCGTCCGGAGGGAGCGGCTCGTCCGTCCTGACCACGGTCACGGCGTACGCCTCGGCGAGACGCAGTCCGAAGTGCTCGGCCTGCCGCGCGTCGGCCCGGCCCTGCAGCAGGTCGTCCACGAACTCCCTGCGCGCCTCGCCCTCCCTCGTGATGGCCGTGAGGTGGGCCTCCTCGTATCCCTCGGCGAACGCCGCGAGGCTGCGCCGTACCGCGCCGAGCACGGCGCCGAGCACCGCGCCGAGCACCGTGCCGTTCTCCTGACCGGCCACCGCGGCGCCGTCGGACAGCTGCTCCGCGACGAGGAGGCAGGCGTCGGTGAGGGCGCGCAAGGGGATCCCGCGCTCGGCGGCCAGCGTGCCGCACGCCTTGAGCGCGTCCACCTCCGACCGGTCCGGGAGCCGGCCGGTGGCGATGGAAGCCGTCAGCGCGGAAAGGTACCCGCCGAGCAGGTCGGCGGGTACCCCGGTCGCCTCGCTCACCCGAACGAGAACGTCCATCAGACTCCTACGTCACGCCGATCGAACGCGAGGACGGCCACCAGGAGGAACACGGCCGACGCGCCCAGCAGGACAAGATAATCCCCGACCGGCCACCCCTGATAGACGGGCCTGCCGTCCAGGAAGTAGTGGAACGGGGAGATCCACCGGAGCCAGGAGATCGCGTCCACGCTCTTGCCGAGCGTCTCGACGACGTACCCTGCTACGGCGTAGGCCCCGGTCACGGCCAGCGTGAGCGCCTTGCTGCCGCTGGCCGCGCCGACGGCGAGCGCCAGCGCGCCGAAGAACAGGACCAGCAGGAACAGTCCCGTGTGCGCGGCGACGATGTGCCCGATCGGGACGTTCATGTCCTGCACCGCGGCCATGCCCGCGATCAGGACGAAGGTCACGACCGCGATGCCCAGCAGCCCGAGCGCGAGCGCGGCGAACCGCTCGACCACCAGCCGCCTGCGGCCGATCGGCAGGGTGAGGGTCAGCTCCAGCGTGCCCGACTCCTCCGGCCCGGAGATCGCGCGGTTGCCGAGCACCGCCGCGCACATGATCAGGAGCAGCGGGCCGAACAGCTGGTACGCGATCACCTGGAGGTATCCGGGCCCGCTGGCGAGGTCGGACAGGCCGCCCATGAGGTCCTTGAGCGCGCCCGGATACTTGGCCATCGCGGCGTTCTCGTAGAAGTCCGGATTCTCCGCGATGCTGCCGTAGATGGACAGGTAGAGCATGAGGAACGCGCAGACGCCGACCGTCCAGCCGACGAGCGCCCTGCGGTAGTCGCTCAGCGTCTTACGCACCAGCGTGGGCATGCCGGGCCTCCTCGTCGCTGTAGTAGGCGAGGAAGATCTCCTCGAGGTCGGGCTCCGCGCTGACCATGTGGACCACCGTGAACCGCGCCGCCGCCTTGATCAGCGCGTCGGGGCGACCGTCGATCGTGCAGCGCAGGCCGGCGCCCTCGACGACCAGGTCCCGCACTCCCGACAGGTTCTCGAACGCCTCCCGGGGGACCGGCGCGTCGAAGTGGAACTCGACCTTCCTGATGGCCCGCTCCCTGAGCGCGCCGACGTCCTCGACCGCGACGAGCCGGCCGGCGCGTACGATCCCGACCCGGTCGGAGACGTGCTCTACCTCGGCCAGCACGTGCGAGGACATCAGGACGCTGCGCCCCTCACGCTTGACCTCCCGGACCATGGCCAGGAACTCCTGCTGGACGAGGGGGTCGAGGCCGCTCGTGGGCTCGTCCAGGATGAGCAGCTCCGGATCGTGCATGAACGCCTGGATCAGGCCGATCTTCTGCTTGTTGCCCTTGGACAGCTCGCCCATCCGCACCGACAGGTCCGCCTCCAGCCGCTCGGCGAGCTCGTCGATCCGGCCGCGCCGCAGGCCACCCCGTACGGAGGCCATGAACTCCAGGTAGGCGCGGGCCTTCTCCCTGCCCTCCAGGGCCAGCTCGCCCGGGAGGTATCCGATCCTGGCCCGCACCCTGCTGTCGCGCGGGTCCAGGCCGAGGACCTCGGCCCGCCCCGACGTCGGCCTGATGACGTCGAGGAGGAGCCGGATCGTCGTCGTCTT
>BBYL01000037.1 GCA_001570385.1 Microtetraspora glauca
GGGTCCCGCTGTGGCAGCCGCCGCCCCAACCACCGCCACCACCCCCGAACCGGTCTTTCATCGGCGCCTACGGCACGCCCCCCGAGCGCGCCCCACCCACGTAGACGGCTGATCACAGCGGCGCATGATCCGTCCAATGACGGATCAACCTCCCCCTACGCCACATCCACCGCTTGACCCCGCCGCCCTCCGCCTCGCGGGCCACCCACACATCCCGCTGCACCGGGAACCCCACCGACTTCTCCGCCGCCAACTCCCTCACCTCCCACCACGTCAGGACAACCTCTTGCCTGTTCGCCCGCCTCCCGCTCTCAGTGATCACGTAGCGGTGACGGCGAGCAACCGGCGCACCCGACGCCGTCCGCTCCACGTCCGCCCACTCGTCCGCCGACCCCACCTGCAGCCAGACCATCACCGGAACGGCCAACAGCACGACCAGCACCACAGCCCAACCGAAATCCACCGCGTGACCCCTCCGCACCGCCACCGATCCCCGACTGCTCTGCACGCCGCCCGCCCCGCCGAGCGGCCCCACTCCAGCGCGACGCTCGATCACTCCGACCAGTGGCGGATCAGCATCCCGTTACGCCACATCCACCGCCTGACCACGCCGCCCTCTTCACGGGACACATAGACCTCCCGTCCCCTCCCGGACTTCTCGGCCGCCAACTCCTTCACCTCCGCCCACGACAGGTAGACCGCCCGCGCGTCCTGCGAATCGCTGCCGATCAGGTACCGGAACTTCATCGCAGGGGGAGCGTCCCGCACCGGAAAGCGCGGCTCCGGTCTCCGCCGACCCATCCTCGGACGAGGTGGCGACCAGTGATCGGCCTCCACATCGGCCCACTTCCGGTCCCGCCGTTCCCGAAGCCACATATCCAACGGGATGGTGATCCCCAACAGCACAAGGACCAGCGGTATCCCGAACCCCAGCGCCTCACCCATGCGACCCCTCCTGATCCCGTAACTCTGTAGCCGACCCCCGACGCTCTCTGACTCCGCGCCGCCTGTGCTGCCTTCGTCGCGGCGATCACCTCACCATCTGATCCCCACGAACCACCCCACGCCAGCGAATCCCCGACAAAAGGCACCCCGCGCGCCTTCCCCAGTGCTCTCGCTTCCTGCCGCTCCGCCACCGGCCCCAACCGCTACGCGGCCCCTCCGGGGTGCTTCGCATCGGCGCCGGCCGCTCCGCTCCCGAGCAGATCATCAGCCCCCCTCAGGGGGTGACTCATCACCCGCTCTGGCCTGTAGCTCCCGCAGATACCGCCGCCGCGCCTGATGTTCGGCGACCTGCCGCAACGTCCGCTCCGCCCGCGACCCCACACCCGGATCACCATCAGCAAGCACCGACCAGACAAACCGGCCCGGCTCACCCGCCGTCTCCTCATCAGCGATCCCGAGCATCTCCAGCACCCACGCCCGCCGGTCCCGCCTGTGCTCGCCCAGGGTCTTGTTCGACCACTTACGCGACACCAACACGCGGCGGCCCGAGTAGCCCAGATGTTCGGCACGGTGTGCCTTCCTGCGGCACCGGCCCGGCACCAAGCCCGACGTCGCGTCCTTCGGCTGCACCCCATACCGCAGCCAGTTCGGGCACTCAGCCGAGCACGGCTCCCACCGCAGCGCCTCCACCAACCGGGACGCGTGCGCCCGCCGCGCCACCTCATCCGGCGAGATCTGGCCGCCGAGACTCTTGGTCAGATACTTGGCCAGGTACCGGATGCACTGGTCAGCATCCTTGGACCCGGCAAGGACGCCTTTGACGTCGGCCTGGACGCCGAAGCGCAGCACGTGAAGCGGTTCCGCGTCTTCGGCACCGTCCAGTTCGTCCAAGGCATCCGTCCACGTCGGCAGGACCTCACCCGAGACGGGATCGACGTAATCCCCGTCCTGACCGTCCGCGCACGCTGACCCGTCCGGCCGTCCCGGACGTTCGGCCCAGACCGGCAGGTGGTCACCCTCGTACACCACCTGATCAGCCGCAGGCCACCACACTTGGTGATACGTCGCCGCCACCACCGCCCGGACATCGGCACGCGGCAACGTCCCCCGCACCGCCATATGCAGATGAGGCGCGAGCCGCTTTTGCGGCTCCACCGTCGCGAAATACTGGACATCGAACCCCGCCACCCGGCGAAGGTTCTGAACGAACCGATCCACCAGCTTGGAGAAGTGCAGCGCGTCCCGAGCCGCCCGCCGGTAGTCATAACCGGCCGGATCAACCGGCACCCCATCCCGCACCCGCCCGTAGGACGGCAGCGTGAGCGTGATGAACATCGACGGCCGGAACGTCTTCCCGTCCGGCGTCGTGAAGGTCCGCCCCAGCGTCGTGTCCGACATCGCTCGCCGGGGGAGGTCGGGGGCGTCCTGCCGCCGCCGCGTCGAACGCGCCCGCCGCTCACCTTCCTGCGCGCCGTCCAGGACGTTGCCCCGCAGGCCCGATGCGGTGATCTCCGCGTCAAGGTCGGCGATCGTGGCATCCCAGAACGCGACGTCCCCGCCCTCCGCGATCCCCTCGCGTTCGGCCCGATCCCGCTGCTCTTGCGCGTATGCCCGCCACCCGACCAGCCACTTTTGATGCTCCGACGCCTCATCCGGTTCGGCCACCGGTTCGGACTCCAGGTGCCAGCCCTCCCGGCACTGCACCATCCGAAGCTGACGGTTCCGCTTCGCGCACGGCGCGCACCTGCTCTCCAGAGTCGCGCCGCACGGGATCTCCACCACCCGACTCGTGCCGGTCTCCGTGTCCAGAACCCGCATCGCGATCGACCGGGTACACACCCCGTTCTGCTCGGCCAGCAGCACGGCGACATCCCGCGCCAAAGGCAACCGCGCCCGCTCCGCCCGCGACAGTGGTTCCGTCACGCATTCCCCTTCCGCCGCCCGACCAGGACCCCGCCGTATGCGCGACCCACGCACGCCCCGCCGCGCCGCCCGTTGCCCGCCCCACCGCCCCCGCGATCACGAGAACCGCCCGAGCCGTCCGAGGTGAACTCCGAATCCAGCAGCAGCGCCGACTGTCCGCACTCCCGGCACTCCACGACCCCACGAACGTGATCCGCCCACAGATGGTCACGCGCCCCACAGACCGCGCAGGCAAGCCCCGACAGATGCTCAGGCATCACCACCCCGCACCACCCGCCCCCCAGTCCAGCGCCACCGAGGTACCGCAGCTACGGCACTCGATCACCAGGTCATCGGTCCACAGGTCCCACGCCCCGCAGTACGCGCACCGCAGCGCCAGACAGGTCGCACTGTCCCCGCCGTACTCGCTCTCGTACTCGGCCCCGAAGTCCCCGCCTCTACCATCGAGGACCGTCCGGCCACCGCACGCGTGACAGTCGATGACCCCCGTCATCACGTCCTGCCACAGCTCCCCTTCGGCCCCGCAGTCCGCGCAGGCCAGCCCCTCCAGGGCCTTCACGACGATCACAGCGCCCCCATCGCGTACACGACCATGTCTTTGATGTCCGCGTCCGACACGTACGCGGCCCGGACCCGAACCGGCTCCGGCGCGTTCTCCAACCGCACGAACGCCACCCCCGCACCCACCGACGGGTCATCCGGATCACGGACGATCTGATCAGCCAGCGCGCCCCGATCCCGCGCCCCATCCCCGAGCACCATGTCCACCTGATCCGGCTCATCCAGCCGCAGCGCCACCCGATCCGGGAACAGGTTCCGGATGTTCATGACCTCCTTGCGCGGGTCCTGCAACGCCGCCATCACCCCGACCCCGACCGCCCGCCCCTGGGTCGTCAGCGTCGCCAGCGCCGCCCCGATGCGCTGCTTGAGCGCCCGGTCCGACTGGTAGGCGGTCAGGAACGCCACCTCATCCACGATCACCAGCAGGAACGGGTCATGAACGGTCGGGACGTGATCACGCCGAACCCCCGCGTACCGGTCCGCGCGTTCATGCATCACCGACACTGCCCCCTCAAGCAGCGCCGCGCAGTCCTCCGGCGTAGCCGCGTACTCGTCGAACAGCTCCAGGCCGAAAGACAGCTCCATCCGTTTCGGATCGAGCGCCCACAGCTCCACCAGGCCCGCACGCTGCGCAGGCAGCAGCCCGCGAACCGCCGACCACAGGAACGAGCCCTTACCGGCCCCCGTCGCCCCCGCGATCAGGACATGCGTCCCATGCACCTTCAGCCGGTACGGCGACCCGTCCTCCTGCACGCCGATCTCCACCGGCCCCACCGACGCCGCCACCGGCATCGCACGCGCCCGCACCACACGCGCGAGGGGGTCACGACGCGGCAGGGTCAGCACCACCCAGCCCGGACGCGGAACCGACACCCCACACGAGGCCGCCCCGAACCCGTGCGCGAGGTTCGCGAGCCGATCGGCCCACTCCTGATCCGTCTGCCCCTTCAACATGCGCACCGTGACCCGGTCCGCCCACTGGTCACACACCACCCGCCGCAGGTCAGGCAGATACACCCGCCCGCCGATCTGACGGCCCAGCCCCGCGACCGTGACCACCGAGCGCCACTTGCGCCGGTAGACCCACATCCACCGCCACCAGGCGAGCAGGCGCGGCCCGACCACACGCACGAACGAAGCGGGCCACCACCCCGCCCACACCGAACCGGCCAGGCCCACCGCCCCAGCGGCTACCAGCACCGCCCGGCCGCCCCAGGCCCACCACAGCCCGGACACCGATCCCACCAGGCCGCAGGCCACCGGATGACGTACCACCGTCTTGACCAGACCGGCGACCAGCCGCCACAGCCAGACGACCAGAACCACGATCGCGGGAGTCTTGACCACGGTCGGCGCGAACACGATCGCGGTGTCGGGAGTCGTCGAAACGACGTTCTGAACTTCCGTACCGGGCAATTTCCGAAGCACGGAGAAAAGTCACCCTCTCTGATGACTGAAGAATGAGGCGAGAAAGGCGCAGCCGCCGGGAACCGCTGAAACTACCAACGGCCCCCGGCCGCGCACTAGCATGAAATCGGGAAATCCCGATATCCAGAATTGACGCGCACCCGCGCGAACGGCCTACCCGGCCGATTTATCCGGCGTCCCCCGCCGCACCCTTGCCGTGCCGAGCGGCCTTAGCCCCGACCACGGACACCGCGCGCATCCCACGCGCCTTGAAACTGTAGGCGAGCCGGTTCGCAGGGCTCGCCACATACGGAGTCACCGCCAACCCCTCGAACTCCACCGGAACGAAGGGCAAGCCCGCCATCTCCGGAGGAGCCGCCGGAACCACCGGCTCAACCGGACTGACGATCTTGACGTTCAGCGACTTCGCAGCCGCCTTGAGCGACGGGTCCCCATCCATGACGGGTACCGCCCACATCAGTTCACCCGTCACCTTGTCCCGCGCAGGCACGGGACGATCTTTGGTGCTCGCCTCGAAGTCGAGCACCTGTGAGACTTCCCCCACGACGTAACAGCCGTGCGGGAACGCGACCTCGTGACTTACAGGGATACCACCCTGTATCGCCAACTGCGACCCCTCCTGTCGGTCTGATCGACTGATACCCGGCCAACGGATAAGCGCCCCATAAAGTTCCGTCTGACACACATTCAACAAAGGTTGTCCGAAACGCTTTTAAATACTGTCCGGAAAGCGTGTCAGGGTAATTGCCGAATTAATCTCATAGGAATCAAGGCGGCCCGACAAGCGGGCCGCGCCGCCCGCTCGCCAGCGGCCAGCGGGCCGGGCATGCGGCCTGGGGGCCGGTCCCGGCCCGCGCCGCCGCGAGCAGCGGCAACCGAGCACTCCGCCCGATCAAGACCTAGGTGAAGATCTCCGGCTGCCATCAGTCCGAAGATGGCGCCGCGCACCTGGCTGACCGTCCACTCCTACCTTGACAGCGCCCGCGAGCACGCGCCGAGTGCCTTCGAGGCGATCCATCGCGCCTTCACCGGCAACCTATGGCTACCACCCGTCGCACTCGTCACTTGATCAGCAAGTATCACCCAGCGTCACAGATCCTTCTGATTGCTTACCTAGTTAAAGCGCTCGACGTTGAGGGCCAGCTCCGTATCGCTAGTGCACATAGCTGTGGCCTTCAGTAGCGCAATCGATGCAAGGGTGAGCGCGGAGCGTTATCACAAAGGTTACACAAGATCAAGATGGTGGTAAATATGCCGGGTTGATACTGTCGGAAAAGTTGATCACGCGAAAGGAAGCAAATGCGCAGGAAAATTGCCCTCGTAGCCGCCACCCTCTTCGCCATCATCGGCGTATCCTCTGGAGCAGCCGAGGCCGCCTCGATCGAACCTACTCCCGGCGTCCAGACCCCCTCCGGCGATATCGTTGTGCAGCCAGAAAGTATCGGACAGTGCGGAGCGGGGGAATTCTGCATCTGGACAATCAGTCTATCCCGTGGAGCATTTTACAAAGTCACCGCCAGCGTCTCCGACTTCCGAAACTACGACGGCGGCGGCGTATACAAGAACAACGGGTCTTACTGGAATCGAACTGGCAAGAACTGGTGCTTGTACAGCGGCGTTGGCTATACGAACCAGATCGGGAAGATCTATGGGTCAGACACCCAGTCATACGACTTCAGCTCCAGCACCGCTAACAATCTCGCATCCATGAAGGTCTGCTAACTCCCGCTCTCCAGACCCCCCTAGCCCCGAACGAGCCCCGGATCGACGCCCTCCCAAGGCGTCGATCCGGTCTACATGCTCCCGTCGAGCCGCACTAAAGAACGCGCTATAATCGTTCTTATGACAAACGGCAACGTCCGAAAGAGATCGCCGATAGACTCCAACAGAAAGACAAAAGGAAAGCCTATATTTATTGCCGTAGGCCTCCTGCTGGCCGTATGGATGTCGTACACAATCTTCTCAATCCAGAGAGAACTCGATAGCCAAGCAGACAGCCCAGCACAACTCGCTGCAGCCATTGATTCCGACCTAAAGCATAAGGATGCAGACTCCCTACAGGGACGCCTGCGGAGTGAAACAGCTGGTAGCGACTATGCCCAGACCTATATAAAACGACTGGCTGGGGTCTCCCCGGGCGGGATTAGCGTTCAAGCCACGCCCAAGACCGTCATAGTCAAAATAGGCAGCCTAAACTCCTGTACCATCTGGAGCGCATTCGAGGACCAGGGGAAATGGCTAGCGGATGTCGTTCCTCCGGTTCCCATGCCTTCATGTCCGTGACATGTTGCAGGCGAATCAACTCTCAGGCTGACACGTCTTCCGTGGTTCGCCTCCAGTGGGACTGGTGCGGACCGCCTCACACCAGTTTCAGTCCTCCCTATGAGGTGAGCAAGGAAAGGCGCGGAGGGCGGCGTGGGCCGGGACCGGCCGGGAGCCACACGCCCGGCCCGCTGGCCACCCAGCGCGCCGCGATCCGCCGCAGGCGGGTCGCCTTGACCTTGTCGTTCAGTTATCATGCCCGTCCGACCCGGCAAGATCATCGGCTTGGTTGGGTGGTTGCCGAGACCGGCACCGCCAGGCCGCTGACAGCAGCTAAGGCGTCGGCGCTCGGCCAGATCGTAGAGAGCGGCACCGGTCCAGCCGATGCAGCCGGTCGGGCATCGCGACGTCGGCCAACCTAGCAGTGGCCCCAGGATTCAAGATCCTCACACTGCGAGCCGCAGACGCTTCAAGCCGCGGGACATTTCAAGATCTATTCACCGTCGCCCTACGGCACTTGTCATCACCCCGCGTCCGCCGGGCACTCGCACATCATGACGCGCGTCGACTGAATCGTGGATCTCGGAACCATGTCAGGACTCTTCCCCCGCTGGTACCCGAAAGAGTTCTTCTACGCCGTCTTTGCCGCCTGGGTCCTCTACATCCTCTATCTGTTCGTCCGAGGCTTCACCGACAGCCCGCGAGACCGTGACCCCCACATCGGCTACACGCTCGGATTCCGGCGAATCGACGACAGCACATGGACGAAGAACAAGCCCGAAGACAGCGACCAGCAGACCCTCTATGACTGGGGCCATCGTGACATCACGCCGCGAAGGCGTAGCCGAGGCATGGGTCACCTTCCACACCCCCGAAGACGGCACCACCCGCCGCTACTGGATCAACGGCAAAGAAGACCGCACCGAGACAGAATGAATCCCGGCGCGGCTTCCGCATGCTCTCGCTTCCCGCCGCTCCGCCGCCGGCCGAACTCGCTTCGCTCGCCCTCCGGGTGCCTACGGCATTCCGCCGGCCGCTCCGCTCCGCAGCACCAACGCCTACCCGGCTTCCCGGTAGGTCTGCCATGCCAGAGCAGCCCGCGCCATCCGCCCAACCCACGGCGAGGGATCGTTACCCGCGATCTCGGCCCACAGCCGAACACTCGCCCGCGCGAACACCCTCACCCCTTCTTCAGGCGCGACCCGCCAGGCCGAGAGCGCCGAGACAGCACCCTCCGCCTGTTCGGCGGTATGGCCGTTCGCCATCAGCCGGACGATCAGACACGCGGGGTCGATCCATCCCGCCCCCCTGGTCGGCCACGCCCAGTCGATGAGAAGCGCACGACCGCCGCTCATCAACACGTTGACGGGGTTGTAATCGGTGTGCAGGAGCCGGTCACCTGTGAACCATTCCGCGTCCTGAGGAGAAGCGACGTACGGCCGCCAACGATCCTCCGCACGCTTCACCGGCAGGTCCGGGCACCGCAGAGCGCCCAGCGCCTCCATCGTCTCCAGCAAGGGGCGTAGATCCCGCGACCCTGGCCGGAAGTCCGCGTGCCGCCCGTCCACGGCTTCGAACCCGAGCACATCCCATTCGCCTTCCACCCGCCACAGCAGGCGGGGCGACAGAGCGTGGACATACGGATTGATCAGCGCTTCCATGCCCTGAGTCCAACTGCGCGGATAGTCCCGCCGCAGCCCCTTGGCGAACACCTTCCCCGACGCGGTGTCCAGCAGCGCCGCAGCCGCAGAGTTCAACCCCTCCGACACGGTACGCGCTGACCACACAGTGCCCGTCTGCTTCTCCACGGCCGCCCTCACCTCGTCCGGGAGGTCTTCCCAGTGAACACGGGTAACCGGCATGACTCCTCATCTCAACGTGGAAGGGCCGCCCCACGATCGTAGGGCGGCCCCGAACCTCATCAGGTCCTAGTACGGCTGGTCGTCACCGACCGAGCATGAGCACTTGTTGACGTCAACAAGCGCGTCCAGGTCCGCGATGAACTCAACATCCGGCGTCTCACGCGGCCTCTGGCCGATCTCCACGGAAACAGCGGTCATCAGGCTTCCACCTCCTCTCTTTCCCGGTGCTGGCAGTAGTTGCGGAGGGGAGATTTCGCTTTGCGGTAGAGCGTCACGAGCGGCATGCACGTACCGCACGAACCGCTGAGCGTGCAGCCCGTACAGCCGCCCTGACGCAACAGCAATGAATCAGCGACGGCACCCAACCGGGCCAGCCCCTCCACCCCCTCATCCATGAGGGAGATCTGAGGATCACGGCCGATCTTGCAAATGCTCGCCATCCCATGCGGGTCCACGTGGAAGAACGTGTGACCGGCATTGCAGCCCGTGAACGGCTTGCGCTTGCGAAGATGCTCCACCGACTGCGAGGGAAGCGTTTCGGCACCGCCGTAGATCGTCGGTGACATGTTCACGAAGGAGTGATGCGGGATGCCCCACTCATCCGCCATCGCTTGCATCCGCCCAAGCTCGTGCTCGTTGCGGTTCGTGACGATCAAACTCAGCCTGAGAGGCAAACCGGCTTCCCGCGCTGCCGTCAACCCCTTCATGAACAGCCGAAAGGATCCGCGACGGCGCGTCAGCCCGTCATAGCTGCCTTCCGTCGCGCCGTACATGCTCAAGGTGATGTCATGCGGCCGACGAGCCGTCAGCAGCTCCAGAACCTTCGGACTCGCCAGCCGAGACCCGTTCGACAGGATCGTCAGCATCATGCCGAGGTCGTAGGCCAGCCCGTACACCTCCGGGAACAGCCGGTCGATCATCGGTTCGCCGCCGGTCAGCTGAAGCCACAGCACCCCGGCGTCGCGTAGCACGTGAAGCAGCTTTTCCCGTTGTGGCCACGTCAGCCCCTCGAACTTCTTCAACCCGAGGTAGCAGTGTTCGCAGTCGTAGTTGCACCCGAGGTTGAGTTCGTACGTCGCGCGCACGTACCCATACGGTGGTTCCTGCCTGATCAGAACCGCCGTCGCGAACGGCCTCACCGACACCTCACGCCCCCATGCCACGGACACCGCCTTCGTGAGCCAAGCGGGGGCCGAACGCGCTTCCCGGAGTTCCCGGTACTTGTCCGCAGAGATCCGCAGCCCCCCAGGGCTCCCAGGCCGCAAGATCACGTACTCATCCAGGAACGGACTCACAATGAACCTGTGTGGACTAGCCATGTCGCAGCCTCCAGACACTTGCCGACGTAACTTCTATGACCCGATCTACGTGACGATCTTTCGATGAGGGGGCGCGGCGATACAGGGTGGGCGTGTGGGGCACGTACCGCCGCGCCGCCCGTGACGGGGCAGCAGGACCGACGAGGAGTCGGGGAAGGCCGGTCCTACCGCCGCGTCGCTCATGTGCCGCCTACAGGACCACGGGCCGGTAGGTGGCGTGCAGCGGGAACGGCGAGCGCGTCAGCTCCGGCGCCAGCAGCTCATGCGCTTGCGTCACCAGGTGCGGGTATTTCTCCGCCGTCTCAGGCTGGAGCGGCTCCAGCCCGTCAAGCTGACGGCGCACGTCGGAGACGACCCGGCACGCCGCACACAACGGCTCCTCCAACACCCGACGCTGATGAGCAGCCGTCGCCCTGACCGCCGGATCGGACTCGCAGTTCCAGCAGCCGACCTCAGCCAGCGGCGCAGCGGAGAAGCCCCGACCGTCCGACCGCGACCCGTCCACCTCGTACCCGTCCGCCTCGTACCCGGCAGCGTCCGCCCCGCCGACAGCCACCACCGCAGTCACCGCCCCCACGATCTCCGCGACCATACGCCCATGCGGATCCTCCGCCCGCAACACCGCGTACCGCGACGCCACCCGCCGCGCCGCCAACGCCGGATCATCGACCGGACTGTGAGTGAACCGGCGGCGCGTCGTCGAGTTCGGCGCATACGCCCCGCCCCACCACATGTAGGAGAACTTCCCATCCGTCCAGACCATCAGGGCAGTCCAGACCGACACCATCGCGACGCCGTTGCCCGGATGGGCATCGGATGTGATCTCGTAGCACTCCAGCTCGGTTTTCAGCCGCTCAGCGGCCCTCACCGCTGGAGACCAGCGCGTCACCCGAGCCAGCCGAGCCGGGCTCACCGCTTGACCCCGATCGCGCCGAAGAACGGGACGTCCGGCTCAGCGGGGCTGACCTCCTCATCCGGCCGCCACTGCCGCACGTTCACCAGCCCCGGATAGACCAGGTCCAGCCCATCGAAGAACGCTCCGATCTCCTCCACCGGCCGCGCCACGACCGGAGCACTGGCCCGCGCGTAGGAGGCGGAAACCGCGTCCTCGTACTCCGGCTGACGCTCCACATGCGACAGCACCAGGCAGGAGCCCGACGGCACCGCCGCCATCAAAGCGGCGACCAGCCCGTAAGGGTCGTCCTCATCGCGGATGAAGTGCATGAGCGAGACCAGCAGCACCGCCACCGGCCGCGACAGATCCAGGAGCCCCCGAACCTCGGGATGATCCACGATGTGAGTCGGGTTGCGGACGTCCCCCTGAATGACTCCCGTCCGGGCGTTGGTGGCCAGCAGCGCCCGAGCGTGGACCAGCACCATCGAATCGTTGTCCACGTACATCACACGCGATGCCGGGTTGACCCGCTCCGCGACCTGATGGACGTTGTCCCGCGTCGGCAGGCCCGCCCCGATGTCGAGAAACTGCGAGATGCCCGCCTCACCGGCCAGGAACCGCACCGCCCGCCCCAGGAACGCCCGATTCGCCCGCGCGGTCTCCCGAACCAACGGAACCGTCGCGATCATCTGCGCCGCGCGCTCGCGATCAACCGCGTAATTGTCCTTACCGCCCAGGTAGAAGTCATACATCCGAGCCACGTTCGGCACGGTCGGGTTGACCGCCGGAAGAGGATCAGTGCTCGGACGCACCGGAACCAGAGAAGAGACTCCCCCCAGCGTCCCCGCCCGCGCTCTACTGCCCGGACTCGCCCCGGCTCTGCCCGTGCCTCTATCGTTTCCCATGGGTCGCACCTCCTGTGTGCGATCAAGGGACCCGTACGGCGCGCTCTCAACGCCTGCGGGTCCCGTCATTTACTGCGCGTGCTGGATTCGGGACACGACTCGCCATAACGCTTCGCGCCGTCATCCTGCCTGCACCCTGAGTGCGTGCGCCCTTCACGAACCACCATGACCCTCAAGCGTTCTCAGCCCAATCTCACCTCGGGTATCTCATGGTGAGATGTATGCTTGTGCTCGACCGCTAAGGCAGGAGGCCCGGTGAAGCACTTGCCGTTCGAGCCAATCGAGATTCCGCTGCGAGCATGGCGGCACCCCGATACGAGAACCGCCCTTCAGAACCGGGACGTCCGCACCTTGTTCCAGCTAGCGCAAAGGCATGGTGCGACTCAGACACGCATCGCAGCCGCGAGCGGAATGCTTCAAGGGCGAGTTAGCGAAGTAATGCGCGGAATTCGGCAGATCACCGCTATGGAGACCTATGAGCGTGTTGCTGCCGGTCTCGGTATGCCTGACGAGGCACGGATGCTCTTTGGGCTGGCCCCAGCGCACCCCGCTGGGCTCAACCACTTAGGCCCAGTCGGGCGCGCTGAGATCGTTCAAGCATTCCCGTCGCAATCTACGGCCACCGAGGACATCCGCAGCGCCGCCCGAGATGCCGCCGACATTGATGTGCTCGCTGTTCGCGGACTTGGGCTCCTCGGCCTGAACGACTCTCTATTGCGACCTGAGATCATCGGCAGAGATCATGCCGCGCGAACTCTCCGCGTGCTCCTGCTTGCCCCCGATGGCGATGCCGCACGGCGCAGAGCATGGGAGATCGACGAGTCACCCGAGTCGTTCGCAAGTGGCATCCGGCTTGCCGAGGAGCGGCTGAAAGAGCTGGCCAGGCGCGCATCGTCGATCAGGATCGAGATGTACCGGTACCACGAGCTTCCCGTGTGGCGCTTGATCGTGTTGGATGACATCCAGTACGTATCAGCCTTCGGTGAGTCGTGGGAGGGGCATGAGTCAGCGGTGTACAAGCTCGCGCCGACTCCACAAGGAGCGCTCTACCGAGGATTCCGCCGGATGTTCGAGGAAACCCGCATGAACGCCGAGCGCGTGATGTGAGGGCAGGGACTCATGCCTATCGAAGTTGAGCTGAAGGCCCGTGTCCGCATTCCAGACCTGGTCAAAGAGATTCTGAACGGTCTGACTGCTGGTGAGACCAGCATCTACAGGGACGCCTACTACGATCGCAGCGATCAATCGCTTACAGCTTCCGGACGTGAACTGCGCATTCGCACGGTCACCACCGAGCGATCTATCCGCACCTTCCTCACCTACAAAGCCCCTGCGGTCGATCAGGCAAGCGGTTCGAAACCTGAATATGAGACGGAGGCAGCGGACGCCCAAGCTCTCGAAGCCATCTTGCGGAACCTTGGCCACGAACCGCTCATCTCATTCGAGAAGCATTGCATAAACTGGCGCTTCCAAACCGAAGGGCGTTCGATGCTCGCGACGTTGGTGACGGTTCCGGAGCTTGACGGCACGTTCCTTGAGATTGAGACCATGGCCGACGATCCCGACCAGGTACCCGCGGCACTCAAAGCAGTCCGTGCGACGATGCTTGACCTCGGCATCGTTGACGAGGATTTCACCACCGAGCTGTACACCGATGCCGTCAGACAGCAGCGGGATCGTAGGTGATCCACATCTGTCGGGAAAGGGAGGGGGTTGCCGAATTGTTTCGGAGCCACCCGTACGGGGACCCCTCCAAGATCACACAAAGGGGGCGGGAGGGGAAGTGCGTAGGCAGGGGCGCGGCCCCTCCCCATTAGGCGGACCATCATAATGCCCCCTTTGTGCGATCTTGCCCCGCACGTGCGGCACCACCGCAACGATTCGGAAACCCCCTCTACGTAGAGTCGCACCAGGGTTTCAGGCAAGACCCCACGTGCCCAAAGGCACAGAAATGTCACAATCTACCGTTCGGCTTGCCGGCGCCGTTCGGGCCGAGGAAGCCGGTCACCGTGCCGGGTTTCAGCTCCAGCGTCAGGTCGTCGACGGCGACCCGATCGCCGTAACGCTTGGTCAATCCCTTGAGGCTGATCATGCGTCCAACGCTAGGCAGGGGCGGGGCCGCCGACCATGGGGGCGATCCGCCGACTCCTATGGCGGAAACCCGTAACGCGCACCGGCTCCGCTATGACAGGGCGCGGTGGCGTAGTTCGGGCTTCTGGATCTTCCCTGATCCCGTTCTCGGCAGGTCGTCCACCACGTCGAAATAGCGGGGGATCTTGTACTTGGCCAGCCGTCCGAGGAGAAAGTCGCGCAGCTCGTCGCCGGTGACGTCCTCGCCGGGACGGCGGACGACGAACGCGCGGCCGACCTCGCCCCAGGTCGCGTCGGGCACTCCGACCACGGCGACCTCGGCCACGGCCGGATGCTCGAACATCACACCCTCGACCTCGGCCGGGTAGACGTTCTCCCCGCCGGAGATGTACATGTCCTTGACCCTGTCGACGATGTACAGGTGCCCCTCCTCGTCGACGGTGGCGATGTCACCGGAGTGGAACCAGCCGCCCTCGGAGAACGCCGCCGCCGTCGCCTCCGGGTTCCGCCAGTAGCCGGGGGTCACGTTGGGCCCCTTGACGAGCACCTCTCCCGGCTCGCCGACCGCCACGTCGGTGAGGTCGGGACGGACCACGCGTACGGCGGCGAAGAACACGGGAACGCCCGCGGAGCCGACCTTGCGGGTGCTCTGGCTCGCCTCCAGGAAGGTCGCGCCCGGCGCGGTCTCGGTGAGCCCGTACCCCTGGCAGAACACCAGGCCGCGTTCCTGGTAGGTACGGATCAGCGCGGCCGGGATCGCCGCTCCCCCGGACATGAGGTTGCGCAGCGAGGACAGGTCGGCGCCGGCCCACCGCGGCGACCGGGCGAACGACGCGAACATGGTGGTGACCCCGAACATCCAGGTGACGCCGTGCTTCTCGATGAGGTCGTAGCACTCGTCCACGTTCCACGACGGCATGATCACCGAGCAGCCGCCCTTGGCGAACGTCGGCAGCAGCGTCTGGTCCAGGGCCGCGACGTGGAAGAGCGGCGCGCTGATCAGCGTCACCTCGTCACTCGCCACGTCGACGCCGATCATGATGTTGAAGGTGTTCCAGACGAGGTTGGCGTGGGTGAGGGTCGCGCCCTTGGGGCGCCCGGTGGTGCCCGAGGTGTAGAGGATCAGGGCGACGTCGTCGAGCGCCACCGGCACGTCGATCGGCGTGGGGTCGCCCTCCGACAACCACGTCTCGTACTCCCGTTCCCCCGGCGCGGGAGAGGCGAGGGCGACGATCGCGAGCAGGGCGGGCGTGTCCGGGAGCGCGCGGACCACCGCGGCGCACTCCGGCGCGTAGATCAGGACCGTCGCGCCGGAGTTCTCCAGCATGTACGCGATCTCGGGTGCCGCGAGCCTGAAGTTCAGCGGGACGAAGATCCCGCCGAGCAGGTGGGTGGCGAACATGGTCTCGGCGAACGCGGTGTGGTTGGGACCGAGATAGGCGACCCGGTCCCCGGCCCGCACCCCGGCCTCGCGCAGCCGCGAGGCCAGTTTCGTGGTGCGTTCGTGGACCTGGGCGTAGGTGAGGGTCCGGTCGTGGAGGACGAGCGCCGTGCGGTCCGGCGTCATCTGGGCCCGGCGAGCCGGCCACCCTCCCACTCCAGCGTTCTGCATCGGTGTACGACCTCCGGGGTCAGATCTTCGGATGGGCGGTGGGACTTCCGGCCGGTACGGCCACGGCGTCCGAGGTCAGGTTCTCGTGGCTGGTCTCCTTCAGCGCCCATGCGCACAGCACGGTGAGCAGGCAGCAGCCGGCGATGACCACGGAGATCACCGTCGTGCCGTCACCGCCGCTGGACGCCCGGATCTGGGCGAAGAGCAGCGGCGCGAGGCCGGCGCCGAGTCCCGCGAGCTGGTAGCCGAGCGAGGCGCCGGTGTAGCGGCTCCGCGTGCTGAAGAGTTCGGCGTAGAGCGCCGCGAGCGGCCCGTACATCATCGGGTGGATCACCGCCTGGCCGAGCACGAGCGCGACGGTGAGCACGGCCACGTTCCGGGTGTCCGCCATCGGGAAGAGGACGAAGCCGTACACCGCCATGATCAGCGCTCCGGCGAGCACGATCGGGCGGCGCCCGGCACGGTCCGACAGCGCGGACCAGCCGACGATGCCGGCCACGGCCAGCGCGGACGAGAGGGTCAGACCGTTCAGGACGTCCTGCCGCGCGAACCCGGCTCCCACGCCGTACGAGATGAGGTAGGTGGTCAGCGTCCCCTGGGCGACGAATGCGGACAGGCCGACACCGACCCCGAGCAGGAGCGTCCTTGGGTGGTTGCGCAGCACGTCCATCAGCGGAGCCGAGCGGGGCGCTGCCTCGTCCTTGGCGGCGGTGAACACCGGGGTCTCCTCGACCTTGAGGCGTACGAACAGGCCGATCGCGAGCAGGACGACGCTGAGCAGGAACGGGACGCGCCAGCCCCAGCTCAGGAACGCCTCCTCGCCGACGACGGCCGCGGTGCCGCTGAGCGCGGCGGTCGAGAGGACCATGCCGAACGGCGCTCCGGCGTTGGTGAAACTGGCCCACAGGCCCCGGCGGCGGGTGGCGTGCTCCGCGGACATCAATACCGCGCCGCCCCACTCGCCGCCGACGGCGACGCCCTGCAGCATCCGCAGCACGACGAGCGCGAGGGGCGCCAGGCTGCCGACCTGCTCGTACGTCGGGAGCAGGCCGATGAGGAAGCTGGCGATGCCCATGAGCACCATGGTGAGGACCAGCATCCGCTTGCGTCCCAGCCGGTCGCCGAAGTGGCCGAAGACGACGCCTCCGAGCGGCCTGACGAGGTATCCGGTGGCGAAGGTGCCGAAGCTGGCGACCGTCGCCATGAGCGGGGTGAGGTTTCCGAAGAAGACCTTGCTGAACACGACCGCCGACGCCGTGGCGTAAAGCAGGAAGTCGTAGTACTCGATCACGCTGCCGAGGAAGCTCGACGTCACCGCGCGACGGAGCTGGACGGGGGTGGACTGGGAGGCCGGCGAGTTCGACATGAGTGGGGGTCCTCATTCGTGGCTTGGCGAGAGTCCGCTCTCTTGACGGCGAGGTTAGGCAGTCTTGTTACGCACGTCAATACTTTGCCTAACGTTGTCCGCTCATTCGCGGACCAGCGTTCGGATTTCCGCTCATTCGCGGACCAGGTCGCGGCCGATGAGGTCCTTCATGATCTCGGTCGTGCCGCCGTAGATCGTCTGTACGCGCGCGTCGACGAAGGCCCGCGCGATCGGGTATTCGCGCATGTAGCCGTAGCCCCCGTGGAGCTGCAGGCACCGGCTGACCACCCGCTGCTGGAGCTCGGTGGTCCACCACTTCGCCTTGGCCGCGTCCGTCGCCGACAGGTCGCCCGCGTTCAGCGCCAGGACGGCGTCGTGCACGAACGACCGCGTCACGTCGAGCTCGGTCCGCATCTCGGCGAGCTCGAAGCGGGTGTTCTGGAAGTCCGCGATCCGCTGCCCGAACGCGCCGCGTTGCCGCACGTAGTCGAGCGTCCAGCCGAGCGCGGCCTCGGCCGCCGCGAGCGCGTACACGGCGATCGACATGCGCTCGGTGGGCAGGTGCTCGCGCAGGTGCCGCAGCCCCTCGCCCTCGGTCCCGAGCAGCGCGCCGGCCGGCAGCCACACGTCGTCGAAGAACAGCTCCGCCACGTTCTCGCCGCGCTGTCCGAGCTTGTCCAGATCCCGCCCGGCGGTGAAGCCCGGCGAGCCCCTCTCCACGAGGAACAGGCTGAAGCCGCGGCCGCCGCCCTCGGGATCGGTACGCGCCACGACCACGAGGACGTCCGCGTGCCCTCCGTTCGTGATGAACGTCTTGCCGCCGTTGAGCAGCCAGTGGTCGCCGTCCCGCCGCGCCGTGGTCGCGATGCCGCGCAGGTCGCTGCCCGCGCCCGGCTCGGTGATCGCCAGAGCCGGGGTCAGCGCGCCACCGCACAGTCCGGGCAGCCAGCGTTCCCGCTGCTCGCCGGTGCCCAGATCGAGCAGGTACGGAAGCACGAGGTCGTCGACGAGGCTCACCTGGGAGTTGACGGAGGCGGCGCCCACCCGGGCCAGCTCCTCCATGAACACGCACCTGAACCGGTAGTCGCCGGTCCCGCCTCCGCCGTACCGCTCGGGCACGGCCAAGCCCAGCAGGCCCTGGCGGCCGGCGGCCGGCCACAGAGCGGGATCGACGCGCCCGGCGTCCTCCCACCCGAGCTGGTGGGGCACGACCTCGCGCGCGACGAACTCGCGCACCGCGTACCGGAAGACCTCGTGGTCCTCCTCGTAGAATGCCCGCCGCATCGTGCTCAGGCGTAGTGCCGGTAGACCGCCCGAGCGACGCAGGCGGGCTTGTCGGAGCCGTCGACCTCGACGGTGAAGTCGAGCAGCATCTGCACGCCGTTCCCGGCCACCTCGGTGACCGAGACGACCGTGGCGGCGAGGCGGATCCTGCCGCCCACCCGGACCGGGCTGGGAAAGCGCACCTTCTCCAGGCCGTAGTTCACGCTCATCGTCACGCCCCGGATGTCGAGCAGCTCGTTGAAGAGCGGGATGACCAGGGACAGGGTCAGATAGCCGTGGGCGATCGTGCCGCCGAACGGCCCGTCCTTCGCCTTCTCCGCGTCGATGTGAATCCACTGGTGGTCGTCCGTGGCGTCGGCGAAGGTGTTCACCCTGTCCTGGGTGATCTCCAGCCAGCCGCTGCGGCCGAGGTCCCCGCCGGTGAGCGCCTTGATCTCGTCGAGCCCGTTCACGGTGATGGTCATCGCCGGGTTCTCCCTTCCTGCCGGTTCCTGTTCCGGTTCCGGTTCAGTGCTGTTCGCCGCCGAGCCCGAGCAGGCGTACGGCGTTGTCCTTGAGGATCTTGGGACGGACCTCCGGCTTGATCTCGAGCTTGTCGAAGTCCGAGAGCCAGCGGTCCGGGGTGATCACGGGATAGTCGGACCCGAAGAGCACCTTGTCCTTGAGCAGCGTGTTGGCGTACCGCACGAGCTGCGGCGGGAAGTACTTCGGCGACCACCCGGACAGGTCGATGTAGACGTACGGCTTGTGCGTGGCGACGGCGAGCGCCTCGTCCTGCCACGGGAACGACGGGTGCGCCAGGATGATCCGCAGCTCGGGGAAGTCCACGGCGACGTCGTCGACCAGCATCGGATCGCCGTACTTCAGCCGGATGCCGCCTCCGCCGGGGACTCCCGCGCCGATGCCGGTCTGGCCGGTGTGGAACAGCGCGGGGACGCCGAGTTCCTCGATGGCCTCGTAGAGCGGATAGGCGGTCCGGTCGTTGGGCGCGATGCCCTGGATGCTCGGGTGGAACTTGAAGCCGCGCACGCCGTGCTCCTCGACGAGCCGGCGCGCCTCGCGGGCACCCGCCCTGCCCTTCCAGGGGTCCACGCTGCCGAACGGGATGAGCACGTCGGCGTGCTCGGCGCAGCTCTCGGCCACCTCCTCGTTGGCGATGCGGCGGTGCCCGGTGGCGTGCTCGGCGTCGACGGTGAACACCACCGCGGCCATCTTCCGCTCGCGGTAATAGTCGGCCGTCTCCGCGATGGTCGGCTTGCGGTGCCCGTGCGCCTTGAAGTACTCCTCGGAGGCGCCGAACAACTCCGGGCTCAGGGAGCCGTGCCCGTCCCTGGCGACCTCCGCGTGCGTGTGGACGTCGATCGCGACCAGTTCGGCGACGTTCATGACCCGATCGCTCATCTCACGCCTCCGGAACCTTGGGCGCGGGGATCCCGTACGTCTCCGGCTCGGCGCCGACGCCCGCCTCCCAGGACGCGGCGATGGCGTCGGGCGTCCATCCGCCGTCGGCGTAGGCGACGGCCTTCTCGCTCGGGTGCGACCAGAGCGCGAGCCGGTCGCCGCCGATGCCGACGGCCTGCCCGGTCACGCCCGCGGACGCGTCCGAGGCGAGGAAGACGACGAGGCCGGCGACGTCCTCGACCGTGCCGAGGCCCTCGTCCTTGCGCAGCCACTCGGGGAACGGCCGGCCGGTACGCTCGGCCTCCTCCAGGATCGGGGCGAAGACGGGGATCGTCTTGGTCATCTCGGTGGCCGCCACCGGCACGACCGCGTTCACGGTGATGTTCGCCCTGGCCAGCTCCATCGCCCAGGTCCGGGCCATGGCGACGATGCCCGCCTTCGCGGCGGCGTAGTTGGTCTGGCCGAAGTTCCCGCGCTGACCGGCGGGCGAGGAGATCAGGATCAGGCGGCCTCCTGTCCCCTGCTCGCGCATGCGGACCGCCGCCGCGCGGGCGCAGGTGAACGTGCCGCGCAGGTGCACGTCGATCACCGCGTCGAAGTCCTGGTCGGACATCTTCCACAGGACCCTGTCCCGCAGGATGCCGGCGTTGGTGACCATCACGTCGAGCCGGCCGAACTCCGTGACGGCGGTGGCGACCAGCCGGTCGGCCACCTCGGAGCCGCCGACCGGCCCGACGGCGACGGCGGCCCTGCCGCCGCGTGCCGTGATGGCGTCGGCGACCTCGCCCGCGGCTTCGGCGTTCACGTCGTTCACGACCACCGCCGCGCCGGCCGCGGCCAGGGCCTCGGCGTACGCGCGCCCGAGGCCACGGCCCGCGCCCGTGACCACGGCGACCTTGCCGGACAGATCCATGGATTCACCTCTCGACGACCCTCGACGACCTCTCGACGCGGATCGATGTGATCGACGCGCCGATGAGCGACCCGGTCAACATAAGGCAGTTTTCGGACGTTCGTCAAAGTTTTGCCTAATATCGCTGATCCATCTACCCTCTTCCTGTGACGCTCAGCGAAGGAGACGACCCGGCGCACGCACCGTCCGCGCGCCCGCAGTCGCTGATGTTCAGCTTTCTCGGCATCTACGTGCTGGGACGCGGCACCGCCGTCTACTCGGGAAGCGTCATCGACGTGTTCGCCCGGCTCGGCCTCTCCGAAGAGGCGGTGCGATCGACCCTGACCCGCATGGTCAAGCGGAACCTGCTGGCCCGGCACCGCCAGGGCCGGAAGATGTACTTCGGGCTCACCGGGCACGCCACGCAGGTGCTGGAAGACGGGCGCAGGCGGGTCTGGGAGACCGGCGCGGTGAACCGCGACTGGGACGGCACCTGGACGCTGGTCGGATTCTCACTCCCCGACAGCAGGCGCAGCACCCGGCACGACCTCCGATCCCAGCTCATCTGGGCCGGATTCGGCCTGCTGCAGAGCGGCCTGTGGGTCGCGCCCGGCGTGAAGGACGTCACCGGGATCCTCGCTCCGCTCGAACTCGGCGACCACGTCACCGTGCTCACGGCGCGGGCGTTCAAGCCCACGGAGTCGGCGGACATCGTCAGGAAGGCGTTCGACACCGAGGAGATCGCCGGTCGGTACCACGCCTTCCTCGACCGCTGGGACACCCGCCACCCGCTCCCGTCGGCGCCCGACGACCTCGCGCGGCAACTGCTCCTGCACACCGACTGGCTGCAGCTCGTCCGCCAGGACCCGCACCTGCCGGCCGAGCACCTGCCCGGCGACTGGCCGGCGATCCGAGCCGAGCACGTCTTCCAGTCGCTGGCCCGGTCGTACGAGCCGCGCGCCAAGAAACTGGCCGACATGGTTTTGGACGAGCTGTCGCTGGACGCGCGGGCTCCGGGCCGGCCGGTGGCGGACGAGCCTGTGGAGGCGGCGGGCTCCGCATCACGGGCCGCCCCGCGGCCGTAGCGTGCAGCGCCCGCGTGATGCCGCGCGCCGCGGCCTGGACGAGAGGGGCCAGCGCGCCCGGTTGCGCGCCGTCCGCCCGGACGACCAGGGAGACGGCCGCGGTGATCCGGCCGTCCACGCCCGCGATCGGCGCGGCCACGGACAGGGCGTCCACGGTGACCTGGCCGTCGCTGACCGCGTAACCGGACCTGCGCACGCCCGCGAGGACCCGGCGCAGCGTGTTCGGATCGGTCACCGTCTTCTCGCTGTACCGGCGCAGCGGCAGGCCGAGCACCTCCTCCTGTACGGCCCTCGGCGCGTGGGCGAGCAGGACCAGCCCCACACCTGTGGCGTGCATCGCGAACCGGCCTCCGACGCGGGTCCAGACCGGTACGGCGTGCAGCCCGGCGATGCGTTCGACGAACACCACTTCCGCGCCCTCGCGTACGGCGAGCTGCACGTTCTCGTGGGTGACCTCGTAGAGGTCCTCGAGAAAGGGCATGGCCGCGTCGCGGAGCCCGACACCGCGCGGGGCGAGCGAGGCGACCTCCCACAGGCGGAGCCCGATCCGGTACCGGCCCCGCTCGTCGCGTTCCAGAGCGCCCCATTCGAGGAGCTCGGCGGCCCGCCGGTGCGCGGTGGCCAGCGGCAGGCGGGCGAGGCGCGCCAACTGGCTCAGGGTGAGCTCCGGCTCGGCGGCGGTGAACGCCTCCAGCAGGGCGAGCACCTTGGCGGTGACCGAGCGGCCGGGACGCGGCGCGTCGCTCGGGGTTCCCATGTCCTCCTCCATTCGGGCGCCGTCCTTCCCCTGTGATCAGAGTTCGAGAACGAGCCGCGGACCGAGGGCACGCGACACGCAGATCATCATCGTGTCGCCCGCCGCCCGCTCCTCCGCCGTGAGCAGCGAGTCGCGATGGTCGGGAACCCCGTCCAGCACGGCGGTCTCGCAGGTGCCGCAGGTCCCCTCCTGGCAGGACGACAGCACCGGCACGCCGGACTCCTCCACGACCTCCAGGATCGACCTGTCCGGGGGGACGACGAGCGTGCGCCCGGACAGGGCCAGCTCGACCTCGAACGTGTCGCGCGGCCCCGCGTCCGCTCCGGCCTTCGGGGCGAACCGCTCCATGTGCAGAGCGCCGGCCGGCCAGTGGGCGCACCCCCGCTCGACGGCGGCGAGCAACGGCTCCGGCCCGCAGCAGTAGACGGCCGTCCCGGGCCGCGGCTCCGAGAGCAGCGCGTCCAGGTCGAGCAGTCCCGTCTCGTCCTGCGGCCGTACGGAGACCCGGTCGCCGTAGCGGTCGCACAGCTCGTCCCGGAACGCCATCGAGGCCCGTGTGCGCCCGCCGTAGACCAGCCGCCAGTCCGCGCCGCGCGCCTGGGCCTCGGCGACCATCGGCACGAGGGGGGTGACGCCGATGCCGCCCGCGACGAAGAGGTAGCGCTCCGCCTCCACCAGCGCGAAGTGGTTGCGCGGCCCGCGAACACGCACGCGGTCGCCCTCGGCGAGCCGGTCGTGCACGTGGCGCGACCCGCCCCGGCTTTCCGGCTCACGCAAGACGGCGACCCGCAGCGTCGAGCGGTCGGCCGGATCACCGCAGAGCGAGTACTGCCGCACGAGGCCGTCCTGCAGCATCAGGTCCAGGTGCGCGCCCGGCTCCCAGTACGGCACCGGCCCGCCGTCGAGGCCGCGGAACGTGAGCCGCACCACGCCGTCGGCCACCGTCTCCTTGCGCGCGAGCAGCACGTCGAGTTCCGTCTCGGCCTGCGGGAGAGCGCCCGCCCGCGTCGCGGTCCTCATCCGCCGCCACCCGCCCGGGCCGGCGGCTCGTGGCCCGCGGGATGCGCGAGCAGCCATTCCCACAGCTCCACCGGATCCTCCGAGCGGCGCCGCGCGCCGCAGTGGCACACGCCGTCGAGGACATCCGTTCCGAGCGTCCAGTCGATGCGGTAGACGGTGTCGCCCCGCGGCATCGACGGGCTCGTCATGACGGCACTGCCTCGGAGGGCCGGGCGGGCGCCGCGCCGGCCTCGGCCATCCGCTTGAGGATCCGCCGGGCGGCCAGGCCGCCGGTGTCGATGTTGATCGACAGCTCCTGGTAGCCCTCGGGCTCGGTGGCGATCACCTTCTCCAGCAGGTTCAGCGCGACCACGTCCTGCATGACCACCGTGCGGTTGTTCTCGGCCAGGAAGTCCGACACCTCGTGGTCGCCGAGCGCGAAGTCGCGCGCCACCGCCCAGAAGTCGTGCGTGCTGTTCTCGGTCTCCGGCGTGATGGCGTACACGACCTCGACGTGGAAGCCGCCGGGGTCGGAACCGTCGGCGTTCGGCAGCACGCCCACCGGCGCGATCCTGCTGTGCAGCAGGTACAGGCACGGCGGGTGGTACTCGATGTCCTGCCAGCGGGTGATCCGGCCCTCGATGCCGGTGGATTTGGCGTAGAACAGCGGGCACTCGGCGTCGGCCATGTGCCTGCTGACGTAGACGATCCCGCGGTCCTCGTCCACCTCGGTGGTGATCGGGGTGTTCGCCACCTCCGGCGTGCCGATGTAGCCGCCGTGCAGGTAGGTCTCGTGAGAGAGGTCCATCAGGTTGTCCACCAGCAACTGGTAGCGCGCGGCCAGCGGCTCCATGCCGCTCACGCTGGTGTACGCGGGATCGTCGAGCCAGGGCGCCCGCGGGATGGACGAGGGGTCCGCTCGATCGTGGTCGCCGATCCACACCCAGACGAAGGAGTCCTGCTCCACCACGGGGTACGACGCGACGCGGGCGGTGCGCGGGATCCGGGCCTGGCCGGGGACGAACACGCACGTCCCGCCCTGGTCGTAGGTGAAACCGTGGTAGCCGCAGACGATCGTGTCGCCTTCCAGCCGGCTCTCCGACAACGGGTAGCGCCTGTGCACGCACCGGTCGGCCAGCGCGACCACCCGGCCGGACGTGGTGCGGTAGAAGACCAGCGACTCGCCGAGGATCGTCCTGGCGAAGAGTTCCCGCCCGATCTCGCGGCCGTACGCGGCGACGTACCACTGATTGCGCACGAAAGCAGTCATATGGATTCAGAGCTCCCTCGAAACTGCGACTCCCCCCAACTATCTGGACGCGGTCCGCCCGGCACATCAACGTTTTCACTGGATGGAAGACGTGGCTGGTTCGAGCCGCGACCGGCGGCGGGAGATCGATGGAGCCTCTCTCCCACGCCGGGGTCGCGGCCGGGGTCGTTCAGGCCCCGGTTTCGATCGGGCGAACGGCTTCGACGCAGTGCAGCAGCGGCTTCACATGGGCGGTGCTCGTGATCCGGAAACCGGCGTCAGGAACCAGCTCGGCGAGCAGCTCCGGCATGCCGGGCCGCATGGCCGGCCCGGCCAGCACGCCGACGAGGCGGGCGGAGACGGGATGGGTCGGCGGGCGGAAATCGGCGATCAGCAGTCTTCCGCCCGGCCGCAGGACACGGAACATCTCCCGTACGGCGGTGCCGCGCGCGGACCGGGGCATGTGGTGGACGGCGAGAGTCGAGACCACGACGTCGAACGACGCGTCGGAGAAGGGGAGGTCCTGGCCCTCGCCGACGCGGTAGGAGCAGGTACGGGGCGCGCGCTCACGAGCGTGATCGAGCATCGACGTCGACGGGTCGACCCCGGTCACGTGCCCGTCGCGCCCCACGAGAGGGGCGATGATCCGGGTCAGGTATCCCGTGCCGCAGCCGACGTCCAGAACCCGATCACCTGGGCGGGCACCGGTCAGCGCGGCGATACGGGTGAACACCCTGCGGCGGCGCCCGCCGAGGCCGATTTCCGCCAGCACCTCGTAGGCGCGGGGGTGATCGATCGTGCCGCCGCCGTCCTCCTCTTTCGCGGGGCCGTGTCCGATGCGCATGGCACTTCTCCTTTTTCGGAACAGGTTGTTTAGTTATGAATGGTCAGTTCGTTGACGCGGAGGGGTCAACACGCAGATTCGCCAGGCCGTGCCGTACTGAACAGGAGTGATGAAGATGTCCGGGACCCCGAGGCGGGAGAGCTCCGACAGGCGCGTACGGCGCACCCGCCGGGCCATCCGGCAGGCGTTGGTGGACCTGATCCTGACCAAGGGGTACGAGGCGGTGACCGTCACCGACCTCATCAACCGCGCCGACGTCGGACGCTCGACCTTCTACGCGCATTTCACGGACAAGGAGGAGGTGCTCTTCAGCAGCCTCGACGAGCTCTCCGACCTTCTTCGACTCGATCCCGCGTCACGCTCGGACAGGCTGCTCTCGTTCACCCTGCCGATGTTCGAACATCTTCACGAGCAGCGGCGCCTGGCGCGGGCCCTGCTCGGGCGGCGCGGGGGCACCGCCGTGGTCGCGCGCGGCGAGCAGATCATGGCCGCCGTCGTCCGTGACGAGCTGCTGGCGGCGCTTCCCGAGGGGAACTCGCCGCCGGCGTCGCTCGACATGGCGGTGATCTGCGTGACCGGGGCGTTCATGGCCCTGCTGCGCAAATGGGCCGACGGTGAGCTCCTCGCCACCCCCGCCGAGATGGACGCGGCGTTCCGTGCCGTGGTGCTGCCCGGCCTGGAAGCGGTGCTGGCCGAACAGCGGGGTCGTCCCATGTAAGACGGTCGCGAGGGACCCCGCACCCGGCGGACATCACGATCGATGCGCCGAACTCCCGCTCATGCCGCGCACATGGTTCCATTGACGAAAGAGGAGGAGACATGCTCACCGTGCCAACGGCCGCCGGCCGCCTCGCGAGCTGGCTGGGACTGGCCGGGCACCTCTGCGCGCTGCCCTTCTATCTGGCGAGCGGGCTGGTGGCCCCCCTCTGGGCGATCATCGCCCTCCTCGTCGTGTGGCTGGGACTGCTGGGCGTCTGCGTGTGGGCGATCCGGGCGCGCTCGGCGTGGGGCTTGGCGGTGCCGGTGTCGGCGGTCGGCATCTGGCTGGGCGCGGTCTCGGCCGGCGAGGCGTTCCTGGGCTGGACCGCCTGACCACCGCTGCCAACGGCATGGCCCGCAAGCGCGGCGATCCCCGTCCTTCACGGGAGTAAGGACGTCAAACGGGGAAGATCGCTGAAGGTTCGTCGACCGCCTGCGTACGGCCACCCGCCGGCCGTCTGGTGATCGAGAGCCGCTTCCCGCTCGCCTACCCCCTGCCCGGGGAGGACTGGAGGAGATGTGACAGCCGTGGTGCCCGCACAGAGTCCGGCCGAGAACCAGGCCGAGAACGAGGCGCAGGAACAGGGTCGGGCACAGGAACGGGCGCGCACACCGGCGAGTGCGCTCGCGCTGGAACTCGCCGCCGCCGGACGGCTTCCCGCGTTCGTCTACGACCTGGCCGAGCTGGACGCGCACGTGCGATCCGTCCGGGCGGCGCTCGGAGACGTCGAGCTCTATTACGCGGTCAAGGCGAACCCCGACCCGGAGCTGCTGCGCGTTCTCTCCTCACACGTCGACGGCTTCGAGGTCGCCTCTGGCGGAGAACTGGCACACGTACGCGCGTCGTACCCGGACAAGCCGGTCGCGCTGGGCGGTCCGGGCAAGACCGACGGGGAACTCGTCAGCGAGGTCACCCGGCTCCACGTGGAGAGCACCGGCGAACTCAGGCGGCTGCTCGCGTCCGGACGCGCCGCCGACGTGCTGCTCCGGGTCAACCTCGACCTCCCGGTCGAGGGCGCGTCCCTGGCCATGGGAGGTGGAGCGACTCCGTTCGGCATGGACCCTGCCGCGATCGACGAGTGCCTGGACCTGCTCTCCACTCAGGACACGGTCCGGCTCCGCGGGATCCACGCGCACCTCGCCAGCGGACTCGACGCGCCGCGGATGCTGGAGCTGGCCGCCGCCATCCTGGAGTACGCGCGGGGACTCGGCGTCACCGAGATCAATCTCGGCGGCGGCATGGCCGTCTCCTACACCGATCCCGAGCGGCGGTTCGACTGGCACGCCTACGGCCGGGGCCTGGCGGAGCTGCGCCGTCCCGGCGAGGTGCTCCGCGTCGAACCGGGGCGTTCGCTGACCGTCTACTGCGGCCGGTACGTGACCCGGGTCTTGGACGTCAAGCGCGTTCACGGCGAGCTGTTCGCCGTGGTCGCGGGCGGAACCCACCACATCCGCACCCCGGCGACCAAGGGGCACAACCAGCCGCTGGTCGACGGCGCGCCGGGCGAGCCCGTCACGATCGTCGGTCAGCTCTGCACCCCCAAGGACGTGCTCGCCCGGCGCGTACCGATCAGCCTGGAACGCGGCGACGTGGTGGAGTTCACCATGGCGGGCGCGTACGCCTGGAACATCTCCCACCACTCGTTCCTCATGCACCCCGAGCCGGGCTTCCACTACATCGGAGGATGAGGCCACCCCCGGGGCCCGGCGTACGGGTACGGCATGGCGCCCGAGGCGGCTCAGGGAAGGGTGACGAACCGGCCGAGGAACTGCCGGGCGGTGGCGGTGTCCAGGCGGTAGTCCAGGTTGGTCAGCTTGCAGGCGTCGTCGTCTCCGCTGATCGTCGTGGCCACGATCAGGTGGGAGTCGCGTCCTCCCAGGAAGTTGGGGCCGCCCGAGTCGCCGAAGCAGGTGCTGCCGTCCTTCTTGGACTTCATCGACAGCTTGAGCCACCGGGGAGTGAGGGACTTGAACGAGATGGACGTCTGGTTGCGGACGTCGGTGTAGACGTAGTGCGTGCCCTTGGTCGGGTTGAGGGAGCCGTACCCGACGGGGGTGAAGCGCGCCGTCTTGAGGCCCCCGTCGGCCTTGAGCTCGTCGAGCAGGCCCTCGGTCGGCAAGGTGGCGGGAGCGATGTCCGGGACGGGCGTGTCGAAGACGACCACGGCCATGTCATGGCTGTCGGCCTTGTCGCTGTAGCGTGAGTCGGCCACGAATCGACCGGTGTAGACCTTGGCGCCCGGTTTGTACCGGCTCTCGAAGGAGACGCGAGCGATCTTCTTCCCGTCCTTCCGCTTCTTCACGTCCTCCCCGCAGTGGGCGGCGGTGAGGAAGACCGTCGGCGAGATGAGCGTGCCGGTGCAGAACGACCAGGTGTCGTCACTGTGCGGCTTCTCGGCGATCAGGGCCCCTACTTCAGGGTGATCGGTTCCGTCGGCGGACCCGTTGGTGATGGCGGCCGCCGGGGAAGCGACACCCATCACCAGCAAGGCAGGAATCATGACAAAAGGGACAAAACGCATTCAGGAACTGTAGCGGCCCGTGGTCTTCACTTGACATAGGGCAACAGAAAGATCTACATACAAACCGGTTAAAAAGCGGATGATCTTCCACGGGCGGGCCCGGCCGCCGCCGGTCACCCCGGCGGCGGGAGGCACGAGATCAGGACAGGGCGCGCGGGTCGGCGTGCAGGCGCCGCGAGAGCCGCACGGTGATGAACTCGTTGTCGTCGGCCTTACCGGCGGTCCGGCCGGAGGAGAACGGGAAGTTGTTGTCGTTCAGGAGGGCCAGGGTCTGGTCGTCCAGCAGGGCGATGTCCTCGATCGTCTGGAACGGGAAGCGGAAGGTCGGCCCGAAGCCGCCGATCCCCTTCGGGTTGGCGAGATCGAGCAGGTCGGCGACGAGGGTCTTGTCCAGCTTCCCGTCATGGTCGCGGTCCCGCGTGTCGGCGAGGTAGACACGCTTGAACGCGGCGGCGTCGCCCTGCGCGTTGTCCCTCTCGATGATCAGGAACCGGTGGCCGTCCACCGAGATGGCGTCACCGATGGCGTTCGACGGCGATTCGAGCTGATAGGTCCAGCGCCGCTTGGTGTAGGCGCCCTTGCGCACGTCGAACTCGTACATCCGGAGGGTTCCCGCCTCGTCCCCGGTGACGGTTCCTTCGAGGAGCGGATAGAGGCGCTTTCCGTCCACGGACCGGGCCATGCCCTCGAAGCCCTTGCTGCTGCCGAGGTTCGGGTTTCCCCCGTTGAGGTACGGGTTCTCCGGCGCCTTCACGCCGGGCAGCTCGACCGGGGCACTGAGCAGCTTTCCGGTGGCCGAGAAGTGCAGCAGGAACGGGCCGAACTCGTCACCGATCCACAGTGTGCCGTCCTTGGCCCGCACGATCGACTCCACGTCGAAGTCGGCCCCCGTGAGCACCCGGTCCTGCCTGGTCAGCGGGAACGTGATGTGCTTGCCGGGATCGCTCAAGTTGAACCCGCCGAGGACCTTCACCTTGCCGGTCGAGACGTCGGGTTTGATGTGGTGGACGCGCAGCAGGAAGTCCGCGCTGTTGGCCTTCGCTCCGTATCCGTTGTCGGAGAGCACGTCGAAGGTGCCGTCACCCCGGCGTACGACACCGCTGAACCCCTGGACGGGCTGTCCCGCGAACGGGGCGGCGATCCCGTTGAACGGCCCCGCCCCGATCGCCGATCCGGACGGCTCACTGCCCGGCACGAACGTCTCCGCCGGAAGCACGGCGAATCCGGTCAGCGTGGCCCGGCCGAAGGTGTCGGCGGGGGTGGCGGAGGCGGGCTGCGCGAGCCCGAAGGTCAAGGCGGCGGCACCGACGATCGTCAAAATTCGTTTCATGGGGCGCACGTTAGAGATGCCAGGTGACCGGACATCCAACGCGAACCAGACGGGATGTGACCGCGTCCGGACAAGGACGTCCGCCGGTAGACGGAGTGCCAGTTGTGGATCTGCGCGGTAGCGTCCGCATTTGACCACAACGGACATCGGATGGCGCAGGGGGACCTGTGAACGACGTCATCGGGCAGGCGATGTCGGCCCTGATCCCGGTGGAGCGGAGCGCGGTGAACTGGTTCGCGGACACCGCGTACTGCGCTGGGTCGAGGCCGGCGCGGGCGGTCCGACGGTTCCGCGACGAGTTGATGGTCAAGGTCCAAGCCGTGGACGTCGGCGCCATCGAGGCCGTGCGAGCCGCCGTCGAGGAACGCATGCTCTGGGCCCAAGCCAAGATCGCCCGATACGAACGGCTGCGCTCCCGCTTACTGAACGGCCACAGCGAGGAGGAGTACCTGGCTCTCGCCGAGCGCGTCGGCCCCTACCTGACCCTGATGCGCGGCCTGGCCTTCGAACGCGAGAACCACCAGTGGGGCGAGTGGGCCCTGGCCGTACTGAATCGGCGGTCGGCCGCCACCACGTGAAGCCCCCGAACGCGACTCCGCCGCACCTCGCCATGGCTACGGAAGCAAATGATCGCCTGGCGTTCCATTCGCGTATTCGACACCCGCCATGCACCCGCCGTGGCGGCTGTGCCGGCTGTGCCGACTGCGAAAATCGACGGCGGTTGTCCCGGCGTGATGGTAGACATCCAGCGTGGCGAAGACTCTTGAGTTCCCCGTTCTTTTGCGGCTGATCGACGAACGGTCGGTCGCCTTCCGGGCCGCGGTCTCCGCCGCGCCCAGCCTCGACGCGCAGGTGCCGACCTGCCCCGAGTGGACGCTGATCGATCTAGTGCACCATCTGGGCGGGGTGCACCGCTTCTGGGCTGCCACCGTCGCCGCAGGGCCTGCCGATGCTCCCCCGGCCAAGACCGCGTCGGAGGGCGCGCCGGCTGCGCCCCGGGAGCGCGAGGCCCTACTGGCCTGGTCGGTCGAGTCGACGGAGCAGTTGCTGAGCGCACTGCGCGAGGCCGGCCCGGATGCCGGTTGCTGGACGTGGTGGGGTGCGTCGGAGTCGCCGCAGAGCTCCGGTGCCGTCGCCCGGCACCAAGTCCAGGAGATCGCTGTGCACACCTACGACGCCCAGATCACCCTGGGTACCCCGCAGCCGCTGCCGGACGAAGCGGCACTCGACGGTGTCGACGAGTTCCTGTCCACTTGCTGCGCATGGACAAGCGCCTGGCCGCACAAGCCCGCTGCCGTCGACTTCCACGCCATAGAGGGCCACTCCTGGCGCCTCTCGCTCTCCGGCGACGGCGCACGGACCACCCGTCTCCCGACGCCCGGCACAATGCCTGACACCGTTGCCGACGAGGACCCGGACGCGGCCGCCGCCTCCGCCCGGGGCACGGCCAGTGAGCTGGTCCTCACCCTGTACGGCCGGATTCCGGTGGACTCCCTGCAACTCCACGGCGACCGGCGTCTCTTCGACCTGCTCCAGGCCTGGGAGCCTGAGTAGGACGTGACGACGCGCCACCGCGCGCGCCCCGAGGGCGTGTCGGTTCCCGCCGGTTGGCGTGACAGCGACCACCCGCTCCCACAGGTCGTCCGGAACAAGATCAGCACGCACGCGGACACCCCGCCGACCACGACCGTCGAGCACGAGACCCGCGGCTCGACTCATTCTGAAACGATCAGTTGAAGGGCACACCTCGTCAGCGCGTCTCGCTCGCCGACCTGGCGCCTTGGGCGCGCAGCCACTCGGCCAGATCGTCGGCACCGGAGCGGCGGGCGGCGTCCAGCGGGGTGAGGCTGTCATAGCCGACCCAGTCGAGATCGCCGCCCATCGCGAGGAGGTGCTCGGCGCTCTCGCGCTGCCCGCCGTGGCAGGCGCACCACAGTGCGGTGGTCAGAGCGTCACGGCCGGGCCGGGGCTCCGCCCGGGTGATCCGGCGGACGCGGTCCATGAGCCCGAGCGACGCGGCCTGCCACAGGTTCGTCACCGCACCGCGCTCGACGAGCCGTCTGGCGGCGTTCCACTGCCCGAACGCGACCGCGTCGGCCAGCGGCGTGCCGCCGTCGACGACGGAGCCGGGGGCCTCGATGTCGGCGCCGCGGTCGAGCAGCGCGTCCACGACCGGGACGTCGTCGTTGCTCGCCGCCCAATGCAGCGGGGTCTCGGTGTGCGGGCCGGCGAACCGGCCGTTGACGTCGGCCCCCGCCTCCACCAGCACCGCGACCGTACGCGGTCCGCCCGGGTGGTGGCCGGGCCAGTCGGTCGCCACGTGCAGCAGTGTCCGCGACATGCCCTCCGCCGACCGGAGCCGGACGGCGGCCAGGTCGGGATGCTCGTCCAGAAGCCGCCGCAACTCGTGCACCGCGCCGGTGCGGATCGCCTCCACCGCCGCGACCGCGACCGGGTCCTCGCTGTCCAGGTACGCCATGGACACCATCCTCGCCCGACCGGCCGACAGAACACTCGGAGGTCACTACCTGGCGGTGAAGACGATCTCCACTCGCCGGTTCCTGGCGCGGTTCTCCTCGACGGGCCTGCCGTCGACGACGTTGGGCAACTTGGGCTTGGTCTCGCCGAAGCCTCTGACCTGGAAGGTCACGCCGGACAGTGTCGCCTGGAGCACCTGCCGTACGGCCTGCGCCCGCCTGAGAGACAGCACGTTGTTGTAGGCGTCGGTGCCCTGGTCGTCGGTGTGGCCCTCGACCCTGACCACCCCGCCCGCTGACTCGGCCTGGACCTTCGCGGCGATCTGCCGCAGGCGCGCCTTCGCCTTGGCCGTCAGCACGGCCTTGTCGAGCGCGAACAGCACGTCGCTGGTGAGCGCCACGGTGACCTGCTCGCCCTGCTTCGACTCGCTCTCGGCGCCGTCGAGCGACTCCACCTCGGCGTTGATGTCCTCGACGGGGGCCACGATCTCCTCCACCCCGGCCGTGGCGTCCAGCGGATCCGCCCACGCGACGGTCGCGGGACCGGCCATGGGACCGGCGACCAGCGCGACCGCGAGCGCCAGGACGACGAGGCGCTCAGGAGATCGGGACATCGGTGAACACACCCAGGACCTTGAGATCCACGTTGATCTTCGTGACGTCCGGCGGCGGGGCGGCGAACGTGGCGTGCAGCGGCAGAACCTCACCGGACTCGGTGAACACGTCGTAGTCCGAGCACAGGCACTTGGCCTTGGGATAGGCCCCCGTGCGCGCGACGGTGTACCGCTTGCCGTTCGCCGGATCGACCAGGCTGATCCCCGCCACGGTCAGGCCGAGGCCGGCGGGGGTGTCGCCCATGCCACTGCTCATCTGCCAGCGCGCGTCGCCCTTGTTGGTGACCGTCAGGGTCAACGTGGAGAGCCGGCCCTGCCGCTTGAGTCCGGTGATCTCCACGGTCAGGTCGGCGCCGCCGGCCTTGACCTCCCTGCTGGCGATCACCGTGCCCTGCTCGGCGGGCGCGCTCGCCTGCCCGTCGGGTGCGGCGTCACCGCCGGCGGCGTCCCCGGAACCGCCGCCGTCATCACCGGTGGAGCCGTCCGAACCGGTGGCGCCGACGGAGTCGGCGGCCTGCTTCCCCTGCGAGACCGGCTGCTTCTCCTCACCACTGCCACCCTGTTGCCCGGGAAGCATCCCGCAGCCGGTCAGCACGCCCGCCAGCACCGCCGTGAGCAGATATCCGGCCGCCTTCGGCGTGTTCCCTCTTCGCATCCCGTCTTCCACCTCTGCCTGTCGCGAATCGAACCCGGGTTCGACCGTAGGCGGGCCACCTTCAGAATCCGCATAGCGCGCTATATGCGCAGGCCACGCCGCCGTGACGCCTCGTTCGCCAGCTCCTGGGCCCCGGTCAGGCCGGGTCTGTCACCAAGCGCGGCAAACTCTCCCACAGCACGCGTTACGGCATCAACTGCCCCATCTATCTCATCCAGGTCCAGCAGCGCCCCGGCCAGGGTCAGCGACGCCCACGCGACGCCTCTGCGGTCCCCGTACTCGCCGAACGTCCCGAGCGCCTTCTCGGCGGCCGCGCGGGCGGCGTCGGGCCTGCCCTCCGCCATGGCCACCCGCGCCAGGACCACCAGTCCCCCGGCCTCGGGCAGCCGGTCCCCCAGCCGCCGTACCAGGCCGAGGCCGCGTTCGGCCCACGTACGCGCCTCGGACGGCCGCCGCCGGTCCAGACAGAGCCCGGCGAGATCGAGCGAGACCGCCGCCTCCCCGCGCGGGTCGCCCAGCTCGCGGTAGACCTCAAGGCTTCTGACGAGCAGGTCCTCCGCCCGCCGCACGCCGCCGAGGGCGCGCAGCGCGTCGGCTCTGCCGCGCCGGTCGGCCGCCGCCGAGAACGCGGCCAGACAGGCCACGAAACAGGCTTCCGCCTCCGCCGGCCGCCCCTGGGCGAGATGGACCAGACCGAGCCGGTGCCGGGTACGGGCCACCTCGCCCACCTCCGCCAGCGGAAGCGCTCGCTGGAGGGCGTCGGCGGCTTCGGAAAGGCGGCCCTCCATGCGGTGCAGGTCGGCCAGCGACCGCAGCAGCAACGCCTCGCCGTGGCGGTGGCCCATCCGCCGCGCCGCCCGCAGGCCGAGCTCCGCGGTCGTACGCCAGTCCTCGCGGTGCGCGCCGAGCTCGAAGAAGGGCGTCAGATAGAAGGCCAGCCGCCACGCCGCCTCGTCCAGCCCGGCTCGCTCGAAGTCGCCGACGGTGGCGACCAGGAAACCCCGCTCTGCGGCCAGCCAGCGGGCCGACTCCCTGAGCTGCGTCGTCTCCAGGGCCGCCGCCTGCTCCGCCGTACGGACCAGGGTCTGGCCGGAACCCGGCTCGGCGGGCAGGAGCATCGTCCTGGCCCGCCGGGTACGGTCGAGGATCTCCCGGGCGGCCGCGGCGAGCACCTGGGCGGGCGGGCCCTCCTCCGCGACCAGACGCTCGGCGGCGTAGAGCCTGGTGAGGTCGTGCCGGCCGTACCGCTCCCGGCCGGCCGCGTCGAGCCCGCGCGCCTGCAGCAGGCCGGCCTCGGCCAGCGCCTCCAGCGGCCCGTCGGCGGGTTCGCCGAGGACGGCGGCGGCCGCCCACGGAGCGAAGTCGGGCGCGGACAGCGCGCCCAGCCGGCGCAGCAGCAGGCGTTCCCGGTCCGAGAGCGCACGGTAGCCGAGCGCCAGGCTGCCGCGCACGGCCAGATCGCCCGCGCTGAGCTCGTCGAGGCGGCCGTGCTCGTCGTCAAGGCGTCCCGCGAGGTACTCCAGCGTCCAGTTCGGCCGCCGCGCCAGCCGGGATCCGGCGATCCTGAGCGCGAGCGGCAGCCCGCCGCACAACTCCGCGATCCTCGCCGCCGCCTCGGGCTCCGCGCGTACCCGTCGCTCCCCCACGACCCTGGCCAGCATCGCCACCGACTCGCCCGGTGCGAACACGTCGAGCTCCCAGGCGCGCGCCGCCTCCAGGCCGGACAGCGGCGAGCGGCTGGTCACCAGCGTCAGGCAGCCGGAGCCGGTGGGCAGCAGCGGGCGCACCTGGGCCTCGTCGGCCGCGTCGTCCAGCACCACGAGCAGTCGCCGCCCGCTCACCATGCTGCGATAGAGGCGGACCCGCTCGGCCAGGTCGGCGGGCACGGCACCCTGCGGGCAGCCGAGCGAGCGCAGCAGGTCCTCCAGCACGGCGCCCGGCGTCCTGGCCGCGAGCGAGGCGTGCAGCCGTCCGTCGGGGAAGTCGAGCGCGGTGGCCGCGTGGACCGCCACCGCGGACTTGCCCGCACCCGCCGGGCCGTGCAGCACCAGGTGGACGGGCGCGGTCCCGGCCGCGGGCACGGACCGGCGGATCCAGTCCAGTACGCGCTCGCGTCCGGTGAAGTCGGCGACATCAGGCGGCGTCTCGTTCGGCACGGCCCGCGCGCCGTCCGGCATGTGCGGCGAACTCGGGATGTGCGGCGAGTGCGCCGAGCTTGGCGCGTTCGGCGTGTTCCGCACGTTCGGCATGTTCGCCATGTTCGGCGAGGGGGCCTCTCCGGCCAGCACGCGCGCGTGCGCCTCCCGCAGCTCCGCACCGGGTTCGAGGCCGAGCTCGTCGACCAGCAGCCGCCGCGCCTCCTGGTACGCGGTGAGCGCCTCCGACCTTCGACCCGCCTGGTTGAGCGCCAGCAGGAGCTGCCCCCACGCCCGTTCGCGCAGCGGGTGCGCGGTCACGTGCGCGCGCAGCTCCCCCGCCACCTCCGCGCCACGGCCGAGCGCCAGGTCCAGCTCGACGCGCTCTTCCAGCGCGGTCAGCCGAAGCTCCTCCAGCGGTACGGCATGCGCCCGCCGCAGCTCGGCCGAGTCGATGCCGGCCAGCGCGGGTCCCCGCCACAGCCCCAGGGCGGCGCGCAGGTCGTCGGCCGCACCGACGATCCTGCCCGCGTCCCTGGCCCGCCTGGCCGCGGTCACCAGGCCCTCGAACCTGTACGCGTCCACCTGGTCGGGATCGACGTCGAGAAGGTAGCCGCCGGGCACGGTGCGGATCCCGTCGACCACCTTGCGCAAGGCGCTCACGTACACGCGCAGCACCGGCTCGGCCGAGGCGGGCGGCTCGTCGCCCCACACCTCGGCGATCAGCCGGTCGACGGTGAGCAGCCGACCCGGCCGCAGCAGCAGGGCGGCCAGCAGCGCACGGTGCTTGGGCGGTCCGGGCGTCAGATCACGGTCGCCCGCGAGGACCTGGAGCGGGCCGAGCACGCCGAACCGCACCGCTCAGCCCTTCGCCGCGCGTAGCTCGAACGTGCGGAACCTGACCTGGACGGGCTGCGCCGTGTCCGGGGCCGCGTACACGCCGACGGCTCCCGGGCTGTAGGGGCCGCTCGTGTCGGCGGCCTCGCTCACCAGGTCGTCGTTGAGCCACATGCTCAGGGCGACCTTCTCGCCCCGCTGTACGCACTGGGCGACGACCCGGTTCTCCGCCGACTTCCTCACCTGGACGGGGCCGTGCAGGACGGTGCTCCGCCCGCCGTGCCGCTTACTGATCGACGCCTCGCCCGAGCCGGTGACCGCGAACTCGTAGCGGTCGCCGGTGACCGAGTCTCCGTGGCACCACACGCCGAACTCGCCCGAGCCCCGCTCCAGCCGCACCCTGGAGCTGATCACGATGCCTTCGGCGGACTCGCCCGAGAAGGGGGCCGACTTCCACAACCGCCAGCCGGCGTTCGCGGTCAGCACGTAGCCGCCGCCGTCCTGCTCGCTCCGGCCGCCCTCGGACGCGCCGACGGCCCAGGCGTCGGCGAAGTCCGCGCGGTAGGGCAGGGCCGTCGTGCCGAGGCCGGTGTAGACGGCCCACCCGCCGGCCAGGACCGCGGCGAGCGCGACGCCGCCCGCCACGACGCCCACGACCCGGGGCCACCGTCGCCGGACCTTCGCGGGCCGTGCCTCGGGTCCGGCCGGGTCCGATACGGCCGTGCCCGACGCGACCGGGCCCGATACGACCGGGCCCGATGCGGCCATGCCGCCGGATACGTTCCGGTCTCCGGGCATGTTCCGGTCTCCGGGGACGTACAGGTCTCCGGCCGGGGCCGACCCATCGCGCGTGGCGTATCCATCGGGTGGGACAGGACCGGCGGGCGTGCGCGGCCCGGCGGTGCCGGACCAGGTGCGTTCGACGACCTGGGTGGCCGTCGCGGGGGTCGGCCGG
Organism: Microtetraspora glauca; assembly: GCA_001570385.1. Lineage (GTDB taxonomy): Bacteria > Actinomycetota > Actinomycetes > Streptosporangiales > Streptosporangiaceae > Microtetraspora > Microtetraspora glauca. Next base: position 37,965 of record BBYL01000037.1, read on the forward strand.
CCGCCGACCAGCTCGTCCAACAGCCGCTGCGCGCTCGGCCGCCGCGCCGGGTCCTTGGCCATCGCCCGCTCGACGACGGCGCGCATGCGCTCGTCGAGGCCGTCGAGATTCGGCCCCTCGTTGACGATGCGGTAGAGGACCTCGGACGGCGAGCCGCCGCCGAACGGCAACCGTCCCGTACCGGCGAACGCGATCACCCCGCCCCACGCGTAGACGTCGGCCGCGGGCGTCAGCGGGTCGGCGCGTACCTGCTCGGGTGCCATGAACGCGGGCGTGCCCACGATCGCCTGGCTGGCCAGGCTCTGGTTGTCGACGAGCTGCGCGATGCCGAAGTCGATCACGCGCGGGCCGAGCGGCGACAGCAGCACGTTCGACGGCTTGAGGTCGCGGTGGATCACCCCGGCCCCGTGGATGGCGTGGAGCGCGGTGGCGATCCCGACCGCGAGCGCCTCCAGGTTGCCGCCGGTCAGCGGCCCCTGCTCGCGTACGGCCTGCGCCAGATCCGGCCCCTTCACGTATTCCGTGACGAGGTAGGCGACGCCTTCTTCGATCCCTGCGTCGAGTACCGGAGCCGTGCAGAACCTGGCCACGCTGCGCGCCGCCGTGACCTCGCGATCGAAGCGCCGCCGGAAGGCCGGATCGCGGGCCAGGTGGGGATGGATCACCTTCACCGCGGCCAGGCCGCCGGTCGAGGTGGAGGCGAGGTGCACCACGCCCATGCCGCCCCGGCCCAGCTCACGCCTGAGCACGTAGCCGCCGATCACGTTCATCGGAGTCACCTTATGGTCAAAGACCCGAACCACGACAAAGGCCTCAACCTCGGCTTCTCTCAGCTCAGCTCGGGTGGAGGATGAACAGCCGGACCAGGTCGTCGACGCGATAGTGGAACCGGCCGGCCTGAACGGTGTCGACCACCGAGACGAACCGGGCCTCGACCAGGATGCCCAGATGGTCCACGGCGGCGCTGTGGTCCAGGCCGCAGACGGCGGCGACGGTGCCGGTCGTGAACTCGACCCGCCCCAACCTGGCGAGCCGGGTCAGCGTCTGGCGGACGTCCTTTCTCAACCGTGCGTGGCTCTGCACCAGACCGTCCCGTACGGCCAGGTCCGCGACGCTCAACTCGTCCAGCCGGCGATGCTCGTCGCGCAACAGGGCGACCAGGTCGGCGATGGGCCAGTACGGGCGCGCGGCGAGCCGGGCGCCGCAGATGCGCACCGCCAGGGGAAGCCTGTCGCACAGCCGGACCAGCTCGGCCGCGGCGTCGGGTTCCGCGGTCACCCGCTCGTGCCCGACGATGGCCGAGAGGAGCTGGATGGCGTGATCGGTGTCGAACCGGTCGACCTCCACGATCCTCGCGCCGCCGACTCCCACCAGCCGGGTGCGGCCGGTGATGAGGACCGCGCACGCCGGTGAGCCGGGGAGCAGGGGCCGTACCTGCGCCTCGTCCGCGGCGTCGTCGAGGATGACCAGCATGCGACGGCCGCTCACGAGGCTGCGGTACAGGGCCGTGCGCTCGGCCGGGTCGTCAGGTACGGCGTTCTTGCCGACTCCGAGCGCCCGCAGGAACCGCCCGAGCACGCGGATCGGGGATTCGGGCATGGGCGCACGACCGCGCAGGTCGGCGTAGAGCTGGCCGTCGGTGTACGCGGACATCAGCCGGTGAGCGATGTGCACGGCGACGGCGGTCTTGCCCGCTCCGGCGGGACCGGTGATCGCCGCGACCAGCGCGGTCGTCCTGGTCGAGTCGTCGAGCACCCCGTCCAGGTGGTCGAGGAGCACGGCGACCGCCTTGGCGCGTCCCGTGAAGTCGGCGATGTCGGGAGGGGTCTGACGGGGGACCACCTGATGTCCCCGCCCCATGCCGCTGGGCCGCTCGAACCCGCCGGGCGACGGAAGGTCCTGGTTGAGCACGCTCAGATAGGCGTTCTGCGCGTCCGCGCTGGGCGCGACGCCCAGCTCCTCGGCCAGCCGGGTTCTCAGCCGCTCGTACTCCATGAGGGCCTCCGCGGGCCGGCCGCAGGCGGCGTGCAACTCGATCAGGCGTGTGTGCAGCGGCTCGTCGAACGGCCGCGCCCGTGCCAGGGCGCGGGCCCTCGGCAGGACCAGTTCGGGCATCTGGACCGAGATGGCGAGTGTGGCCAGCCGCTGCACGCACGTGGCGTGCTCGTCTTCCAGAGCGCGGATCGCCGACTCCTCCCGCACCCCCTCGGGGAAGCCGTCAAGCACGGAGCCGTGCCAGAGTTCGAGAGCGCCCACCAGGGCGGCGAGCCGCTGGTGCGGGTCTCCTCCCGCGGTCTCGACGTCGGCGGCCAGCGCGGCGCGGAAGCGTGCGGCGTCGAGGAACCGGTCCGGCAGCCGGAGCCGGTAGCCGCCGCCGACGTGCTCGATCTCGGCGACCGCGGCCGCCTTGTCGCGCAACCAGGAGCGCAGTCGCGACACGGCCGTGCGCAGGGCGATCGTGCTGCCGACGCCGTGGCCCCACACCTGTTCCAGGAGCCGCCCCTCGGGAACGACCTCGCCGTTGTGCAGCAGCAGGACGGCGAGCAGCATGCGCGGATGGCGCGCCGGCAACGCCAACGTGATCCCTTCCACGCGGACCTGGAGCGGTCCGAGAACCTGGAAGTCGTACGCGGGAACGATTTTGTCGACGATCATGCCGGTTCCCTCGCCTGAGCCACTCGCGGATCATCACGAAAGATCACACCAGAGCCGCAATAACCGCAATTGCGGACACAGCAATCATACGGCCAATGATCGGCAATGTCTGACCTTTAACGTCCAGGTGTCGACAAGTCGCGAGTCATCTCTGTCTGCGCAACACCGTGATGGGCGGAACCGATTTGGTGGGCAACGTGCGAGAATTCCGGTGACGCAACACACCGTAGTCGATCAGTTCTTGAATGTCGTCAGAAAGAACCCCGGCCGCGTCGCGGTACATTCGGCCGGATCCTCGGTCACCTATGCGGACCTGGCCGCCGCCGCCGGCGGGGTCCAGCGCCTCGTCACCACGGCGGGAGCCCGCCCAGGAACGCGTGTCGGCCTGCTGATCGGCCATGGCGCCGGCGTCATCGCGGCGATCATGGGAACTCTGCTCTCCGGCTGCGTCTACGTGCCGCTCGACCCGGCGTATCCGGGGCCGCGCCTGGCCTACATGATCGACGAGGCCGACGTCACCGTGCTGGTCTCCACCCGCGAGCACGAGGCGCTCGCCCGGACCCTCCTCGACGACCGGCCGTGCCCGGTCGTCTTCATCGAAGACGCGCCCCCGGCGGCGCCGGTGGTCTCCGGAGCGATCGACCCGGACGGCCCCGCCTACCTGCGGTACACCTCCGGATCCACCGGCGTGCCCAAAGGCGTGGCCCAGAGCCACCGCAACCTGCTGCACTGCGTCGGCAACCAGATCGACAGTCTGTCGATCACGGCGGAGGACCGGCTCAGCCTGCTCTCCTCGGTCAGCTTCGACGCCTCCATCCCGGACATCTACCCCGCGCTGCTGACGGGTGCGGCCGTGGTGCCGATCAACGTCCGCGCGCTCGGGCCGGGCGAGCTGGTACGCCGCCTGACCGACCTCGGGGTGACCGTCTACCACTCCACCCCGACGCTCTACCGGTACGTGCTCGACGCCCTGGGGCCGGACGGCCGGTTGCCGTCGGTCCGTACCGTTCTGCTCGGCGGTGAGCGGGTGACCAGGTCCGATGTGGTCGCGGGCCGTGGGCGTTTCGCCGACGCGTGCCTCTTTGTAAACGGTTACGGCGCCACCGAGGCCACCTTCGCGGCGCACCATCGGACCTCCTTCGACCTGCCGGACGCCGCGCCGGAAGCCGGTCCCCTGATGCCGATCGGCCACGCGCTGCCCGGCTACGAGGTGGTGCTGCTGGACGGCGGCACCGGCGCGACCGCCGGCGAAGGCACCGCGCACGCCGCCCACGCCGCCGACGAGGGTGAGATCGCCATCCGCGGCCCCTATCTGGCGCTCGGGTACTGGCGGGACCCGGAACGCACCGCCGAACGCTTCACCGTCGACGACGAGGGCAGGCGGGTCTACCGCACCGGAGACCTCGGACGCCGACTCCCCGACGGCACGCTGGTCTGCCTGGGCAGGCTGGACCGGCAGATCAAGGTGCGCGGTTTCCGCGTCGAGCCGGCCGAGGTGGAGGCGCACCTGGTGGGACGGCCGGGGGTGGCCAAGGCCGTGGTCTCGCTCGCGGGCGACCGGCTCGTCGCGCATGTCCAGCCCTCCCCCGGCGCCGTACTCGATCCGGCCGCGCTGCGACGGAGCGCGGCCGAGAACCTGCCGGACCATCTGGTGCCCGCGGCGATCGTGGTGCTCGACGCGCTGCCGCTCACCCCGACCGGCAAAGTGGACGTCAGGGCCCTGCCCGCTCCCTCCCCCGTACGCGCGGGTGAGCGGCCGGCCACGCCCGTCGAGGCGGCCGTGCACGACGTCTGGTGCGACGTGCTCGGGGTGGACCAGGTCGGCGTGACCGAGCCCTTCTTCGACGCCGGCGGTCACTCCCTGCTCCTTGGACGGCTCCAGCGGCGGCTGGCCGACACGTTCGGGACGGCGGTGCCGATGACGGCGCTGTTCGAGCACACCACGGTGCGGGCCCAGGCCAGGGCCCTGAGCACGCCGACCACGCCGACCACGCCGAGCGGACCCGCCGTCACATCGTCCGCTCGGCCGGCCGTCACCGGCCAGGCCGACGACGTCGACGAGCGCGAGGACTTCGACGATCTCGACGGTCTCGACGGGCATGTCGCGGTGGTGGGCCTGGCCTGCCGGTTCCCCGGCGCGCCGGACCCCGCCGCGTTCTGGTCCGTGTTGTCCGACGGCGTGGACGCCATCTGGGACTACTCGGAATCCGAGCTGCGCGAACTGGGCGTCGGCGCGACGTTGCTCGCCGACCCCGCGCACGTACGGGCCGGCGGGAAGCTGGACGGGGTGGCGGACTTCGACGCGGAGTTCTTCGGGTTCGCCTCCGACGAGGCCGCCCGCACCGATCCGCAGCACCGGCTGTTCCTGGAGACGGCCTGGGAGTGCCTGGAGGACGCGGGGTGCGACCCGGAGCGGTTCGACGGCCAGATCGGCGTGTTCGCCTCGACGTCGGCCAACAGGTACTTCCTGTTCCACCTGTTCGGCAACCCCGCCGCCGGTACGCCGGACGACCCCGACGACTGGGAGGGGCGGCTCCTGCCGCACCAGCGTTCCGACCACCTGCCGGGGCAGGTGGCCTACCGGCTCGGCCTGACCGGTCCGGCGATCGCGGTGCAGACCGCCTGCTCCAGCTCGCTGGTCGCGGTGTGCCTCGCCGCCCAGAGTCTCGCCGACCACCGCTGCGACCTCGCGCTCGCGGGCGGCGTCACCGTCACCTGGCCTCGCCACCGGCACACCCCCGGCGGGATGGTCTCCCCTGACGGCCGCTGCCGCGCCTTCGACGCCGAGGCCGCCGGCTCCGGCTTCTCCAGCGGAAGCGGCGTGGTGGCGCTGAAGCGGCTCGCCGACGCCATGGCCGACGGCGACCACGTGTACGCCGTGATCCCCGGCTGGGCGGTCGGCAACGACGGCGCCGCGCGGGCCGGCTTCGCCGTACCCGGCCTGACCGGGCAGGTCGCCGCGGTGACCGAGGCGCTCGGCGACGCGGGGATCTCCCCCGACGAGATCGGCATGGTGGAGGCGCACGGCAGCGGCACCCCGCTGGGAGACGCGATCGAGGTGGAGGCGCTGACCCGCGCCTTCCGGGCGGCCGGTGCACGCGGCACCGGCCACTGCGCGCTGGGCGCGGTCAAGACCAACATCGGCCACACGGACGCCGCCTCCGGAATCGCGGGATTCATCAAGGCGGTCCTGTCGGTGTGGCACGGGCAGATCCCCGGCAACCTGCACCTCGGCACGCCCCACCCACAGCTCGAACTGGAGCGCGGGCCGTTCTACCTCCCGTCCAAGACGACGCACTGGCCAGACGGCCGCCGCGTGGCCGGGGTCAGCGCGATCGGCATCGGCGGAACCGGCGCCCACGTCCTGGTGGCCGAGGCGCCGGGGCAGGCGCCGCCGGAGCCGGACGCAGCGGAGCCGGACGCAGCGGAGCCGGACGCAGCGGACGCGCCGGGGCCGGCGGGACCGGGGTCGCCGGGAGCGACATCCGCCTCCGCAAGGCGGTACACGTTCCCCGTCTCCGCGCGCACTCCCGAGGCCCTGCGCGCGGCGATCGTCCGGCTGCGCGACCACCTCGCCGCCAACCCCCACCTGTCACCGGCGGACGTGGCGCACACGCTGACGCTCGGACGCCGAGCCTTCGCACACCGGGTCGTCGTGGAGTGCGGTGACCTCGCCGAGGCGGTCGCGGCGCTCGACCCCGACCTGCTGATGTCCGAGGCCGCCGCGCCGGAGGCGCCGCCATCCGGCGCATGCGTCCCGGGGCGGCGGGTGCCCCTGCCGACCTATCCCTTCCAGCGACAGCGCTACTGGATCGACCCGCCGGGAGGCAACTGATGTCCACTCTTACGGCCCGCTGGTTCCGCTGCCCGCGGCCGTTGCCGCAGGCGGCGCTCCGGCTCTTCTGCCTGCCGTACGCCGGTGCGGGCGCGGGTGTGTTCCACCCGTGGCCCGCCGCGCTCGCTCCCGACGTGGAGGTGCTGGGCGTCCAGCTCCCCGGACGGGAGAACCGGATCGTCGAGCCCGCCGAGATCGACCTGGCCGAACTGGCCGCCGCGGTCACCGACGCCACGACGTCGGACGGCCGCCCGTACGCGCTGTACGGGCATTCGCTGGGCGCGCGGCTCTCGTTCGAGCTGATCCGGGCCCTGCGCCGGGCCGGCGCGTCCCTGCCGGTCCGGCTGTACGTGGGCGCCGCCCGCGCGCCGCACCTGACCGGGTCCGCGACGTTCGACGGGCTCTCCCGCGTGCCCGACGACGAGCTGCTGGCCCGGGTCGTCGCCGGGGGCGGGGTGCCGGAGGCGGTCGCCGGCGAACCCGAGCTTCTCGAACTGCTGCTGCCGACGTTGCGTGCGGACTTCACCTGGCTGGACGATTACGTGTACGAGCCGGAGGCGCCGCTGCCGGTGCCGATCAGGGCCGTCGCCGGCACGCTCGACCGGGCCGTCTCGATGGAGCAGATGGCCGGGTGGGAGCGGCACACCAGCGCGGGATTCGTCCTGCACCACGTCGAGGGCGGTCATTTCTTCCTCCAGGACCGCCAGGCGAACCTGATCGCCCTGCTGTCGGCGGACCTCACGACGCTGGCCGGTGACCGGTGAAGAACCCGGCCCTCGGAGCCACCGGTTGGACGGTGTGGCCGGACGCGCTGCTGCGCACCACCGGCTTCCCCGCCGTCGGGCTGGACGCCTTCCACGCCCCCTCGGCCGCGGCCGCCGCCGACGACCTGCTCGCCGGGCACGGCGACGCCGAGACCCTCGACAAGGCCCTGGACGAGGCGATCGCCGCCGGAGCGGCGAAGATCTGCGAGATCGCCGCCGACCCGCTCTTCCGCGAAGCCATCACCTGGCAGAACCCCGGCGTGCTCGTCACGCTGAACAGCCTGGTCGCCGGTGGTCCCGCGGCCGCTCGCAACAGGCGCCGCCGGGACAGGGAACGGGCGGTGGCCCGCTACTGGCAGCGGTACTGCGCCAAGAACGAGACCATCGGCTTCTTCGGACCCGTCTGCTGGATCAGCGTCCAGGACTCCCCCGAGGCACTCGACGTCCGCCCCGGCCCCCGGCTCCTGCGTGAACGACGGGTCTTCTTCGAAAGCTGGGCCCTGACCGCCTACGCCGACCACCTCGCCACCGACCCCCGGATCCGCCGCCACTGGCCGCCCGCGCTCCTCCCTCACCTCACGCTGGAGGGTCGGACGGTGCTGCGCCCCATGCAGCCGCCCCTTCCCCTGTCGCCGGTCGAAGCCGCCGTACTCGCCCGATGCGACGGACGCACCCCCGCCACAGAGGTCGTCGCCGAGCTCGACCGCCCCGAGGACGGCTACCTCCTCCTCGAACGACTCACCGAACGCGACCTCATCACCTGGGACGCCGCCCTCCCCCTCGGCCGCACCGCCGAACACGCCCTCCGCCACCGCATCACCACCATCGACGCCCCCGACCTACGCGAGAGCGCCATGGCCGGACTCGATCGCCTGTGCGCCGCCCGCGACACGGTCGCCGCCGCGGCCGGCGACCCCGACACCCTCAGAGCCGCCCTCGCCACGCTGGACGAAGAATTCACCGCGCTGACGGGCGCCCCACCCCGCCGACGCGACGGCCAGATGTACGCCGGCCGCACCCTCTGCTACGAGGACACCACCCGCGACCTCGACGTCACCGTCGGCACCACACTCCTGAACGACCTCGCACCACCCCTCGCCGTCCTCCTCACCACCGCCCGCTGGCTGACGGCCGCGCTGGCCGACGCGTATGCGACGGCGTTGCGTGAGCTGTACGACGACCTGCGGGAGGAATCCGACGCCCCGGTACGCCTGGACGACCTGTTGTCCCTGTCCCCCGGTCTGTTCTGGGGCGCCGGGCGGCGTCCGGCGGACGCCGTCGCCGAGGAGTTCGCACGGCGTTGGGAGAGCCTGTTCGGACTGGAGTCCCAACCTGTGTCCGGGCCTGAGTCCGGGCCTCAGTCCGGACCGGAATCCGCGCCGGGCCCCGGGCAGGGATCCCGGACCGAATCCGAGCCGGGATCTGAGCCGGGACCCGCGCCGGGATCCGCGCCGGAGAAGGACGCCCGCCTGGAGCGGGACGACGCCCGCGTCCGGTTCGCCGCCGCCGAACTGGCCGAACCGCTGGCCCGGCTCTTCCCCGCCGAACGGCCCGGCTGGTCCGCGGGCCGGCTGCACAGCCCCGACCTGCAGATCTGCGCCACGGACGCCGACGCGGTCAACCGCGGCGACTATCAGGTGGTCCTCGGCGAGATGCACGCGGCGTGGGCGACGTTCGACTGCGACGTCTTCACCGCCTGGCATCCCTCGGTCGACCGGCTCCGGGACGAGCTGACCCTCGATCTCGGGCCGCACCGGATCCGGTTGCTCCGTCCCGGCACCTGGCCCCGGCACACCGGACGGCTCATGGCGTCGCTGATCGGCACCACCGACCGGATGCTGGGCTTCACCGCGGCGGCGGGCGCGGACCCCGACCTGCTGCTGCCCGCCACCTCCGTCACCGTCACCGAGGAGGAGGGAACGCTGGTCGCCACCGCGCCCGACGGGCACCGATGGCCGCTGATCGAGATGTTCTCCGAGATGCTCAGCACCCTCGCCGTCGACGCCTTCAAGATCACCATGCCGGGCGCCCACGTCCCCCGGATCACCATCGACCGGCTCGTCGTCGCCCGCGAGATCTGGCGTACCACCGCCGGCGAAACCGGACTCGCCGGCGTCAAGGGCGAACGCGGACGCTACCTCGCCGCCCGCGCCTGGCGCCACCGCCTCGGCCTCCCCGACCAGGTCTTCATCAAGATCGGCACCGAAGTGAAACCCTGCTACTTCGATCTCACCAGTCCCCACTACGCCGGTGTCCTGTGCGCCATGCTCCGCGCCGCCGGACCCGACGTCGCCCTCACCATCAGCGAAGCCCTCCCCACCCCCGACCAGGCCTGGGTCCCCGACCACGACGGCAACCGCTACTTCAGCGAGCTCCGCCTCCAGATCACCGACCCCGTCACCGTGGACGGCGGGCGATGAACGGCCGTCCGCCCCGCGTCGAGGAGATCGGCGCCCACCTCACCGTCACCGACCTGATCATGGCGCGGGCTCGCGCCGTACCGGACGCGGTCGCGGTCGCCCAGTGGGACGAGAAGATCACGTACGGCGAGCTGGCCCGCCGCGCCGCGTCGCTCTCCGCCCGGCTCGGCGCTCTCGGCGTCGGCCCGGAGACCAGGGTCGGGATCTGCCTGAAGCGGCGGCCCTCGATGCTGGTCGCGGTCCTCGGCGTGCTGCTGTCCGGCGGCTGTTACGTGCCGCTGGATCCGGACGGCCCGCGACTGCGGCTGCGCGACATGGCCGCCGACGCCGGTCTGGGCATCGTGGTGTGCGACCCGGCCGGAGCCCAGGCGGTCGGCGAGGCGGCGGGTGAGACAGCCGTGCGGTGCGTCGCCGTACCCGAGCCGTCCGAGCCGTCCGAGCCGTCCGAGCCGTCCGATCGGTCCGATCCGGCCCAGCCGTCCGATGGGGCCGACCTGGCCGACCTGGCGGAGATGTCTGACCTGGCCGACCTGGCCGCCGTGCCCGCCTGCCCGGCCGCGCCGGACAACCTCGCCTACGTGCTGTACACCTCCGGGTCCACCGGCCGTCCCAAGGGCGTGGCCGTCACTCACCGCAACGTGATGACGTTCGTGACCGGATGGGCCGCGATCAGTGGAGCCGACGAGACCACCCGCGCGCTGGCCGCCGCGTCCCTCGGGTTCGACGTCGCCGTCCTCGACCAGCTCGTACCGCTGGCCGTGGGCGGGACGGTGCTGCTGGCCGGTGACGCCGACCGCGCCGACCCGGCCAGACTGCAGCGTTTCCTCGCCGAGCACCGGGTCACCTGGGGGTTCCTCACCCCGGCCGTGCTCTCCCTGCTCGACCCGGCCACGCTGCCCGGCTGGCGGACGGTGATGTCCGGCGCGGAATCGGTGCCGGCCGAGCTGGCCAACCGGTGGGCGACACCGGGCCGCCGATTCATCCACGCCTACGGGCCCACCGAGACCACGGTGGCGGTCACCACGGCCGAGCTGACCGCGCCGCAGGGCACGCCGGTGCCCATCGGACATCCACTGCCCGGCTACCGCTGCCATGTCGTCGACGAGCGGCTCCGCCCGGTCGAGCCGGGAGCCGAGGGCGAGCTGCTGGTCGGCGGCCCCGGCGTGGCTCGCGGCTACCTCGGCGGGCCCGCGACGACCGCCGATGTGTTCGTGCCCGACCCGTTCTCCGGCGAGCCGGGCGCCCGGCTCTACCGGACCGGAGACCTGGTCCGGTACACCCCGGACGGGCGGCTCGTCTTCCTGGGCCGCCGCGACGGACAGGTCAAGATCCGCGGCCAGCGGGTCGAGGTCGGCGAGATCGCGGCCGTCCTGCGGGAGCATCCGCGCGTGACGCAGGCGGCGGTCGAGGCGGTGCCCCGGCCCGGCGGCGGCCTGGAACTGGTCGCCTTCCTCACCCCCGAGGACGCGCCGGACGACGTGGGATACGCCGCCTCGCGGCTGACCGCGGCGATGCTGCCCGGACGGGTGCTGCGCCTGCCCCAACTGCCGCTCAACGTCTCCGGCAAGGTGGACGGAGCCAGGCTGCGCGAGCTGGCCGCCGCCGGCCGTCCCGCCGACGGCGCACCGGAAGGAAGGACCACCACAGAACGGGCACTCGCGGCGATCTGGCGGCGCCTCGGCATCGGCGCCGACTTCTTCGCGAGCGGGGGCGACTCGATCACCGCGATGCGGCTCGTCGCCGCCGCCCGCGACGAGCTGGGACTGGACGTGACGGTGGACGACGTGTTCGCCGGCCGCACCCTGGCGGAGATCGCCGAACGGTTCGACAAGGCCGCCCGGCGGCCGGGGCCGGAGCTCACCCTCGGCCATCCGCCGACCCTGGCCCCGCCCCAGCGCCGGCTGTGGTTCATGGACCAGCTCGCGCCCGAGGCCGCGCCGTACAACATCGCGCTCGCCCAGAGGCTGCGCGGCCGCCTGGACCCGTCGGCCCTGCGTACGGCGCTGCGGGCCGTCGCCGAACGGCACGACGTCCTGCGCTGGCGGATCCGGCAGACGGCCGGCGTGCCGTACGCCGTCTGCGAGCCGCCGTCCGACGTGGACCTGACCGTGGTGGACCTGAGCGGATACGGCGAGGCGCAGCGGGAAACGCAGCTCCGCACCCGGCTGGCGGCCGGCGCGGCCGCGCCGTTCGACCTGGCGGGCGGCTCCCCCTGGCGGGCGTGGCTGTACGTGCTGGGGCCGGGCGAACACGTGCTGGCGCTGACCCTGCACCACGCGGTGTTCGACGGCTGGTCCAGGGACGTGCTCTACACCGATCTCGCCGCCGCCTACGCGGCCGCCGTCACGGGCCGGGCGGCGGACCTCCCGCCGCCGCGCGCGTCGTACGCCGATTACGCGGTCTGGCGCGCCGAGCGTGACCTCCGCGACGGCGAGGCGGACCTGGCCTGGTGGGCCGACCACCTGCGTGGGGCGCCCACCGTGCTCGACCTGCCCCGCGACCGGCCCCGCCCGGCCGAGCAGACCTACCGTGGCGCCGAGGCCCGCGTGGAACTGCCGCCCGAGACGGGCGCCGCCGTCCGCGCGCTGGCCGCCGACCTCGGCGCGACCCCCGCGGGCGTGCTGCTGGCCGGGCTCGGCCGGCTGCTCCACCGGCTCACCGGCAGCGCCGACCACGTGATCGGCGCGGTGGTCGCCGACCGGAGGGTCGCCGCCTTCGACGACCTGGTCGGGTTCTTCATCGACATGGTGCCCCTGCGGCTGCGGTCGGACGAGCACGCCGACTTCGTCACCCTCGTACGGCGGTGCACCCGCGAGCTGATGGACGTCGCCGCGCATCCGGCCGCGCCCCTGGAACGCGTGGTCGAGGAGCTCGGCATCCCCAGGGATCCCTCCCGTGCCCCGCTGGTGCAGGTCATGTTCAACGTGCTGAACCTGACCGAGCCGCGGCTGGACCTCGCCGGGCTGCGCGGCGAGACGATCGAGGTCGACAAGCCGGGTTCACCGTTCGACCTGACCGTGTACGTGGCGGAACGGGACGGCGGGTTCACGGTCGAGGTCGTCTACAACCCCGACCTGTTCGACGCCGCGAGGATCGACGCGATACTCGCCGACTACGTGACCGTGGTCGGCGCGCTGGCCGCCGACCCGGCCGCCGCCGTGGGCGCGGTCGCCCTGCCGGCCCCGCTGTTCCCGGCCGCCGCGCCCGGCGCCATGCGGGTCGCGGAACCGGCGGCCGCGCCGCGCCCCGTCCCGGGCGCCGGAACGTCCGCCACCGAGGAGCTGATCGCCGCGATCTGGCGCGAGGTCCTGGAGCGGGACAACGTCGGCCCCGACGACAACTTCTTCGACATCGGCGGCCACTCCCTGGCGCTCGCCGCCGTGCACGCCCGCCTGTGCGTCCGGCTCGACCGCGAACTTCGGATGGTGGACCTGTTCCGCTATCCGAACATCCGCACCCTCGCCGCCCACCTGGACACCCGGGCGGACGGCCCCACCGGCCGACCTGAGGCCGGTAACCCCGAACTCGCCCGCGCGGCCTCCCGGGCCGAGGCGCGGCGGAACCGTACCCGGCGCCCACGACGCGCCCACGGCACCATCGGACAGGAGAACGACCATGAGTGACGTCACCGACGAGGGCGTCGAACCGATCGCCATCGTGGGGATGGCCGCCCGCGTGCCGGGCGCGGCCGACCTCGAGGAGTTCTGGCGCAACCTGGTCGACGGTGTGGAGTCCATCAGCTCCTTCACCCGTGAGGAGCAGCTGGCCAGGGGTGTGCCCGCGGAGGACGTCGACGACCCGAGCTGGGTGTCCAAGGCACCGTACGTCGAGGGGTACGACCAGTTCGACGCCGCCCTCTTCGGCATGACCACGCGCGAGGCGGAGATCCTCAACCCGCAGCACCGGCTGTTCCTGGAGTCGTGCTACGCGGCACTGAACGACGCCGGAACCGATCCGACGCGCTACGACGGCGCCATCGGCGTCTACGCGGGCACCGGGGGCAACCAGTACCTGTGGGAGAACCTGGCCCGCAACAAGCGGGTGTGGGACACCCGCCACGGCATCGGGCTCGCCACCGCCAACTCACCGAACTACGTGGCCACCACCGTGTCGTACCGGCTGAACCTGCGCGGGCCCAGCCTGACCCTCCACACCGCCTGCTCCACGTCGCTGGTCGCGTTCCACATGGCCTGCGAGGCGCTGCGCGGCGGCGAGTGCGACATGGCCCTGGCGGGTGGAGTGAACGTCGAACACCCGCCCGCCGCCGGATACATCGGGGTGGAGGGGTTCACCTCACCCGACGGTCACTGCCGTCCGTTCGACGCCGGCGCGAACGGCACCGTCTGGGGCAGCGGCGTCGGAGTCGCCGTCCTCAAGCGGCTTGAGGACGCCATCGCCGACGGCGACCACATCCGCGCCGTGGTCCGGGGCAACGCGATCAACAACGACGGCGCGGCGAAGGTCGGTTTCTCCGCGCCCAGCGTCGACGGGCAGGCGTCCGTGATCGCGCAGGCCGTCGGGCTGGCCGCCATCGACCCGCGCACGATCGGCTACGTCGAGGCGCACGGCACCGGCACCGCGATGGGCGACCCGATCGAGGTCGCCGCCCTGTCCTCGGTGTACACGCAGGACACGCCGGACCGCGGCTGGTGCGCCATCGGCTCGGTGAAGTCCAACATCGGCCACCTCAGCCAGGCCGCGGGCATCATCAGCGTGATCAAGGCGGTGCTGGCGCTGGAGCACGGGCTGATCCCGCCGACCATCAACTACGAGCGCCCCAACCCGGCGATCGACTTCGACGACACCCCGTTCTACGTGGCGTCCACGCTGGGCAAGTGGCAGACCGACGGCGGTCCACGACGTGCCGGCGTGAGCTCCTTCGGCATCGGAGGAACCAACGCGCACGTGGTCCTGGAGGAGGCGCCACCCGTCGAGGCGGCGCCCGGTTCCGGCACCCCTTCCGCACGGCCCGCGCACCTGCTGCAGGTGTCCGCGAAGACCGCCACCGCGTTGGACACCGCGGTGGACCGGCTCGCCGACCATCTCGCCGCCCACGAAGACCTCGATCTCGCCGATGTGGCCCACACGCTGCGGACGGGCCGGCTGGAGTACCCCCACCGGGCCGCGGTGGTGGCCGCCGACCGCGCGGACGCGGTCGCCGCGCTGCGCGACCGCAAGCGCCTGCGCAAGCGGGATCCCGCGGCCGCCCCGCCGATCGCCTTCCTGTTCTCCGGGCAGGGCGCGCAGTACGCCGGCATGGGCGCCGAGCTGTACCGGACGGAACCGGTGTTCGCCGTCGCCGTCGACGAGTGCGCGGGCCTGCTCACCGAGCACCTCGGCCTCGACCTGCGCGACCTCCTCTTCGCCGCGGCGGACGGCACGGACAGCACGGACGGCGCTGACGGCACGGACGGCGCTGACGCCGACGAGACGCTCCGGCAGACGCGCTACACCCAGCCCGCGCTGTTCACCGTGGAGTACGCGCTGGCCCGGCTGTGGCAGAGCTGGGGCGTACGACCGGCCGCGATGATCGGCCACTCCATCGGCGAGTACGCGGCGGCGACCGTCGCCGGGGTATTCCGGCTGCCCGACGCGGTGCGGCTGGTCGCGGCCCGCGGCGCGCTGATGCAGTCGATGCCGCCGGGCGCGATGCTCGCCGTACAGCGGGACGAGTCGGCGCTGGCCGGGCTGCTGCCCGAGGGCGTGTCGGTGGCGACCGTCAACGGCCCCGGCACCTGCGTGGTCGCGGGTCCCACGGAGGCGATCGAGGCGTTCGCCGCGACCCTGAAGGACCAGAAGGTGGGCTGCAAGGCGCTGCGCACGTCGCACGCCTTCCACTCGGCGATGATGGAGCCGATCCTCGCGGAGTTCACCGCGCTGGTCGCCTCGGTGCCGCGGCAGGCCCCGAGCCTGCCGTTCTGGTCCAACGTCACCGGCGAGCCCATCACCGCCGAGCAGGCGACCGATCCGGCGTACTGGGCCGACCACCTGCGGCGGCCGGTCAGGTTCGGCGCGTGCGTCGCCGGGCTGCTCGCCGCGTACGGAGAGACGCCGCCGCTGCTGATCGAGTGCGGGCCCGGACGACAGCTCGCCGGGCTGGCCAGGATGCAGCTTCCCAAGGGGGCGCCCGCGCCGCTGCCCAGCCTTCCCGGGCCGGGGGAACGCGCAGGGGACACCGTCACCGTCTACGAGGCGGCGGGCACGCTGTGGGCCGCCGGAGTGCCGCTGAGCGCGGGGTTCGGCATGGGACCGGGCACAGGTACGGGGTCGGGGCCGGGCACTGTGGCGCGCCGGGTGCCGCTGCCCGCCTACCCGTTCGAGCGCAGGCGCTACTGGATCGACGCCGACCCGGCCGACCAGGGGGCCTCCGCGCCCGTCCGGCGGCGTGGGCCGCTGCCGCTGGCCGACTGGTTCGCGGTGCCGACCTGGCGGCAGCTCGCCCCGGACACCCGCCGGACCGACCTCGGCGACTGCCTGGTGCTGGCCGACGGGCCGCGCGGAGACGAACTCGTCGCCGGGCTGCGCGCCCGGGGCGCCGCCGTGCGGGTGGGCGGCCACGGCGACTACGCGGCGCTGCTCGGCGAGGGCGTCCCCGCCAGGATCGTGCACGCCCTGGCCCTGGACGGGCCGCCCGCCGACGGTGAGATCACCACCACCTGGGACGCGCAGGAGCGCGGCTTCTTCAGCGTGCTGAACCTGGTCCAGGCCCTCGCCGACGCGGGAGCGGCCGACGGCGTGCACCTCGACGTGGTCTCGTCGGGAACCTCGGACGCGCGGGGCGACCTGCTCCGCCCCGAGCACGCCACCCTCGCCGGCATCGTCAGGGTGGTGCCGCTGGAACTTCCCGGCCTGACCGTACGGCACGTGGACGCCGACCCGGAGACGGGTCCCACGCGGACGGCGGAACTCGTCGCCGAGCTGCTGCGCCCCGCCGACGAGCCGGAGGTGACGCTGCGCGGCGGCCGCCGCTGGGTGACCGACTACGCCCAGGTGTCCCTGGGCGAGGAGGCCCCCCAGTCGCCGGTGGTCCGCGACGGCGGCCGGTACCTGATCACCGGTGGAGTCGGCGGGATCGGCATCACGCTCGCCGAGGACTTCGCGCGGCGGGCCGGCGCCCGGCTGGCGCTGCTCAGCCGCGGTGGCCTGCCGCCGCGTGAGGAGTGGGACGCCCACCTCGCGGTGCACGGCGGCGCGGACAGGACGGGCCGGGCCATCCTCGCGATCCGGCGGATGGAGCAGGCCGGCGCCCAGGTGCTGGTGCTGGCCGCCGACGTCACCGATCCGGCCGAGCTGAGCGCGGTGCGCAAGCGGATCGACGCCGAGTTCGGCGGGCTGGACGGGATCGTGCACGCGGCCGGCCTTCCCGGGGGCGGGATGGCCGAGGTGAAGGACCGGGCCGCGGCCACCGCCGTGCTCGCCCCCAAGGTCGCCGGAACCCTCGCCCTCGCGAAGGCCTTCGGCGACCTCCCGCTCGACTGGGTGGCGCTCTGCTCCTCGGTGACCTCGGTGGTCGGCGGCTTCGGGCAGGTCGACTACTGCGCGGCCAACAACTTCCTCGACGCCTACGCCCGCAGTGCACACGGCTGGAACGCGCCGGTCGTGTCGCAGAACTGGGGCGGCTGGACCGAGGTCGGCATGGCCGTCGAGGTGTCCGCGCCCGACGGGTTCCGCGCCGCACGCGGCGGGGTGGCGGAAGCGGTGGACCACCCGGTCCTCTCCACGCGGGTGACCGGCCAGGACGGGCAGGCCGAGTGTCACGGGCTGGTGTCCGCCTCCACCCACTGGATCCTCGACGAGCACCGCATCGGCGAGGTCGCGGTGGTCCCCGGCACCGGTCACCTGGAGTCGGTCCGGGCCGCCGTGGCCGCCTGCGTGCCCGCTCCGGACGCGGACCACGTCGTGGAGCTCAGGGACGTGGCGTTCCTGGAGCCCTTCTCCGTTCCCGACGGGGCGACCGCGCAGTACCGCGTGGAGCTCGCCGGCACGCCGGAGGGCGTCGAGTTCCAGGTGACGAGCCGTACGGCGGGCCGCTCCGCCGCGCACGTACGCGGCTCGGCCGCATGGGTACGGCCCGAGCCGGCCGCCGGGGTGGAGGCCGGGCCGATCGTGGCCCGTTGCCGGCAGAACGCCGTCGTACGCGGGACCGGTCGCACCAGCATGCTCACCTTCGGTCCCCGCTGGGACGCGCTGGACGAACACCACGTGGGCGAGGGCGAGGAACTCGCCAGGATCGTCGCGCCCGAGGCCGCCATGGCCGACCTCGCGCGCTGGGTGCTGCATCCGGCGCTGCTCGACGTGGCCACCGCGTTCGGCGAGGGGCGCGGGGAGGGCAGTTACCTGCCGCTCTCCTACGGCCAGGTGCGGGTGCGCGGGTCGCTGCCCGCGCGGTTCTGGAGCCACCTGCGGTACGCCGACGGTGGCGACGACGTGGTCTCGGCCGATCTGACGCTCTTCGACGAGGACGGCCGGGTGCTGGTGCAGATCGCCGACTTCGTGCTGCGACGGGTGGACCGCGCCGCCGTCACGGGCAACCTGGCGGGTGACGGCAGCGAACCGGCGGCCGGATCCGCGACCGCGACACCCGTCCCCGCTTCGGCGGGCGCGTCCTCCGACGTGACGGGCGGCACGGCGGGCGGCACGGCGGGCTCGGACGGGATCGCTCCGGTGGACGGCGCGGAGGCGTTCCGCCGGGTCATGGCCGCGGGCCTCGGCGCACAGGTCGTGATCAACCCGCTGCCCGTGGCCGAACTCGCGGAACGGACCAGGTCCCGGACCACCGACACCATCGCCGGAGACGCCGGAGACGCCGGGGCCGACGATCGCCCCGGGGCGTCGGGAGCATCCGACGACCACGCCGTGCCCCGCAACGAACTTGAGGCGACCATCGCCCAGGTGTGGAGCGACGGCCTCGGCGTGCCACAGGTCGGGATCGACGACGACTTCTTCGCGCTCGGCGGCAACTCCCTGATCGCGGTGCAGCTCATCGCCTCACTGCGCAAGGCCGTCGGGGTGAAGCTGCCGATGCGCAGCCTGTTCGAATCCCCGACCGTGGCGGAGCTCGCGGTCGTCGTCGAACGGCTGCGCGCCTCCGCCGACGTGGCCGACGCGCCGCGCCCGGAAGCGGCCGACGCGACCGACGCGGCCAGCGCCACCAACGCCACCGACGTCGCCGATGCCCCCGATGCGACCGACGCGGCCGAGCGGCCGAGCCCGGCCGTCACCACCATCCCCAGGCTGGACCGTCGTTGACCTCCTCTCCACGGCCGACGCCCGAGGTCTTCACACCCGAAGAGATTCGACGAACGAGGCAGGAAATATGACCGACGACCACTTCCTGGTTGTGCGCAACGACGAGGAGCAGTACTCGATCTGGCCCAGCGGACGTACCCTTCCCGCCGGGTGGCACGACGCCGGATTCAGCGGCGCCAAGCAGGAGTGCCTGGACCACATCGAGACGGTGTGGACCGACATGCGGCCGCTCAGCCTGCGCCAGGGCGGGTGACCGGGGTGATCGACAAGGAATGGGAGGCGCCCTCCTCCTTCGGCCAGGAACGGATCTGGCTGGCCGATCAGATGGATCCGGGCTCGCCGGTCTTCAACCTGCCGTGCGCGTTCGAGATCCCGTACGCGCTCGAGGCCGATCAGATCATCGCGGTGCTCAAGGCCGTCGCCGATCGGCACGAGGTGCTCCGCACGTCCCTGCGGATCGTGGACGGCTCCCTCCGCCAGATCGTGCACGCGGAGATCGACCCCGGCGTACGGGTGCTCGACCTGCGGTCGCTCCCGGCCGAGGATCACCGGGCTCGTACGCTCGACCACATCCGGTCGGTCGCCGGGGAGGCGATCTCCACCGATCGCGCCCCGATGTGGCGGGCCACGGTGATCCGGACCGGGGACGCGCGCTGGGTGGTCAGCTTCGTGGTCCACCATGCCGTGTTCGACGCCACCTCGGCCGTCATCCTCGAAAGGGAGATCTCCGAACTGTGCGCCGCCGCTGCGGCCGGACAGGCCGGGGCCACCGAGCCGTTCGGGGCCACCGAACAGGCCGGGTCCGCCGAGCGGCCGGGGCTGCCCGACCTGCCGATCCAGTACGCCGACTACGCGGCCTGGCAGCGTGGCCGGCTCGACGACGACGCGCTGGCGGCGCAGACGGACTACTGGCGGGAGCGGCTGGCGGGTCTGCCCGCCGTACACTCCCTTCCCACCGACCGGCCCCGGCCCGCCCGGCTCGGCTACGCCGGAGACGAGGTCCGCTTCACGATCCCGGAAGAGCTCCAGGCACGGGCCACCGCGCTGGGGCGCGGTTCGGGCGCGACGCCGTTCATGGTGTTCCTCACGGCGTACGTCGCCCTGCTGTCGCGGCTGTCCCGCGAGGACGACACCGTGATCGGGGTGACCATGAGCGGGCGCGAACTCCCGGAGGTCACGGGCCTGATCGGCATGTTCGTCAACCAGCTGATGGTACGGGTGGACGCCTCGGGTGACCCCACCTTCGCCGAACTGCTCGGGCGGGTCCGCGCCACGATGCTCGACGCCATGGAGAACGGTCAGGTTCCGTTCCAGGCGGTCGTGGAGGCGGTCGCGCCGCAGCGTGATCCGGGAGCGCAGCCGCTGTACCAGATCGGCTTCAACTACATCCCCGACTCCGGCATCGAGCCGACCCCGTACACGACCTCGAAGGACGATCTCGCGTTCGACCTGACCACGGGCACCAGCCGGTTGCTGTACCGCACCGACCTGTTCGACCGGGGCACGGCGGAGACGTTCGTCGCCCGCTACCTGCGCGTCCTGTCCGCCGGTGTGGCCGCCCCCGAGACCGGGATCGGCGACCTGCGGCTCATGGACGACGCCGAGCACGCGGCGCTGGTGGAGGCGAGCACCGGTGAGCCGCGCGAGCAGCGCGGCCAGACGGCGCTCCGCATGGTGGAGGAGCAGGTCGCGCGCACTCCGGACGCGACCGCGGTGATCGTCGGCGACCGGCGGCTGACCTACACGGAACTGGACGAGGCCGCCGAAGGCGTGGCGGACCGGTTGCGCCGGTCGGGAGCCGGCCCCGAGTCGCTGGTGGCGGTGTGCGCGGACCCCTGCCTGGAGCTGCTGCCCGCCCTACTGGGTGTGTGGAAGGCCGGGGCGGGTTACGTTCCGGTGGATCCGGCCTATCCGGCCGACCGGGTGGCGTACCTGCTCGGCGACTCCGCCGCCACGGTGGTGCTCACCCGGCGCCACCTGCTGGCCGCCGTGGAAGGCGCCCTGGCCACTCCCCCGGCCACCCCCTCAGCCACTCCCCCGGCTGCCGTGGAGGGCACACTGGCCACTCCCCCGTCCGCCCCCTCAGCCGCTTCCCCGGCTGCTCCCTCAGCCGCTGGCCTGGCCTCCCGACCGGCCGTGCTCGCCATCGACGAGCCCGCCGGGGGGCAGGCCGGACGGCCCGCTGAGCGGGTCGGCGATGGGACAGGCGGCCCCGGCGGCGGCTCGCCACGTCCGGCCGCGCCGGGGAACGTCGCGTACGTCATCTACACCTCGGGTTCTACCGGCACCCCGAAGGGCGTCGTGGTCGAGCACGGCTCGGTGGCCGCCTACCTCGCGTGGGCCGGCACCGCCTATCCCGGACTCGCCGGGGAGGCGCTGCTGCACTCCCCTATCGCCTTCGACCTGACCGTGACCGGCCTGTTCGGACCGCTGACGGTGGGGGGCGCCGTGCGGCTCGCCGCCCTCGACGACACCGAGACCGACACCCCGACCACCACCCGGACGTACTCCCCAGCCGATACCCAGACCCACTCCCCGGCCGATACCCAGACCGACTCCCCTGCCGCCATCTCCACCGGGACGACCATCGGGACGACCATCGGGACGACGACCGGCGAGAACGCTGGGAGGACGGCTGGGGAGACGACCGGCGGCACGCTCGGCGGGGCCCCCCGCGGCCTGGCGACGTTCCTCAAGGTCACGCCCAGCCATCTCGCGCTGCTGGCCGCGCTGCCGGACCACATGGCCCCGGGCGGCGACCTGGTGCTGGGAGGCGAGGCGCTGACCGCGGACGGGGTCACCGCCTGGCGGGAGCGGCACCCCGGCGTCACGGTCGTCAACGAGTACGGTCCCACCGAGGCCACCGTCGGCTGCGTCGCGGCGCGCGTGGCACCGGGTGAGGCGTTGCCCGTCGACCAGGCGGGCTCGGTCACGATCGGCCGCCCGGCCCCAGGAAACGCCGCCTACGTGCTGGACGGCGGACTGCGGCCGGTGCCCACCGGTGTCGTCGGCGAGCTGTACATCGCGGGCCCCCAGGTGACCCGCGGCTATCTGAACCGGCCGGGAGCCACCGCCGCCGCGTACGTACCCTGCCCCTTCGGGGCCCCCGGCCTGCGGATGTACCGCACCGGTGACCTGGCGCGCCGCCGTGCCGACGGGAGCCTGGAGTTCGTCGGCCGCGTCGACGACCAGATCAAACTGCACGGCTACCGCATCGAGCCCGGCGAGATCGAGACGGCTCTGCGCGCCCAGCCGGGCGTCCGGGACGCGGCTGTCACCGTACGCGAGGACACCTCCGACGGCAGGCGTCTCGTCGCCTACCTGGTCGGCGACGCGAGCGACGGCACAGGTGGCGGCACAGGCGGCACAGGCGGCACAAACGACACGGGCGGCGACACGGACGGCGACACGGGCCTCGGCGTGGACGTCGCGGCGGTGAACGACGCGCTCGCCGCGACCCTGCCCGCCCACATGGTCCCGTCGGGATACGTCGTCCTCGACGCCCTCCCGCTGACCGCCAACGGCAAGCTCGACCACGCCGCGCTTCCCGCGCCGGTCGCGGTCGCGGACGGCGAGTACGTCGAGCCGCGCACGGCCGCCGAGGAGCTGGTGGCGGAGGTCTTCGCCGGTCTCCTGGGCGTGGAGAAGGTCGGTGCCACCGACGACTTCTTCGAGCTCGGCGGTAACTCCCTGCTGGCGATCCGGGCCATCGCGAGGATCCGCGGCCAGATCGAGATCGACATCCCGGTCCGCGGTCTGTTCTCGTACACCACCGTCGCGGACCTCGCGGCCGAGATCGAACGACGGCTCACCGAGGACCTCGACCAGCTCAGTGATGAGGATGTCGAGCGGCTGCTCACATCAGAAGGCGACGGCCGATCATGACGACGCCACCCCAGACACCACCCCAGGCCCCACCCCAGGCCCCACCCCAGGCCCCACCCCAGACGCCGCCCCAGAACCCGCAACAGGCATCGCCGTCCGCGGCCCGGCGGGCGCTGCTGGAACAGCGGCTCCGGCGGCGCGCGGCCGGACCGGACACGGCCACCACCACGGTGCGGCCCCGCCCAGAGGGCTCCGCCCCGCCCCTGTCCTACCAGCAGGAGCGGGTCTGGTTCATGGAGCAGTTCGCGCCGGGCACGAGCCAGTACAACATCCCGATCCCGATGCGCCTCACCGGGGAGATCGACCTCGACCTGCTCGACCGGGCCCTGCAGACCCTTCCCGCCAGGCACGAGGCGCTGCGGATGCGCTTCCCCGCCGATTCCGACGGGCGGCCCACCGTCCACGTCGAACCCTCCGTCGCGGTGCCGCTGCGCGTCGTGACGGCGGACGACGAGGCCGCCGCCCAGGCGCTGATCGACGAGGCGGCCGCGGAGCCGTTCGACCTGACCGAGGGGCCGCTGCTCCGCGCCCTGCTGATCAGGCTGGCCGACGACGATCACCGGCTGCTGGTCACCACCCACCACATCGTCGGTGACGGATGGTCGGTGGACCTGCTGCTGCGCGACCTGGCCGCCGCCTATCACGCCGGGCGCGCCGGCACCGGGGTCACGCTCCCCAGCCTGCCCGTCTCGTACGGCGACTTCGCGCACTGGCAGCGGCAGACGCAGACCGGTCCCGAGCTGGAGCGCCAGCTGGGTTTCTGGAGCGACCGGCTCGCCGGCGTGCCGGCCCTGGAGCTGCCCGCCGACCGGCCGCGACCGGCCACCCAGGTCTTCGAGGGCGACTGGCACATCGTCGATGTCGACGCCGAGCTCGCCGGGGCTGTCAACCGGCTCTCCAGGGAGCGCGGAACGACGCTGTTCATGACGCTGCTCGCCGCCTACCAGGTGCTGCTGTCGAGGCACTCCGGCCAGGGCGACTTCGCGGTCGGTTCCTCGTCGGCCGGCCGGTCGCTGGCTGAGCTGGAGAACGTGGCCGGCATGTTCGTCAACATGCTGCCGATGCGCGCGCGGCTCGGTGACGACCCGACCTTCGACGAGCTGCTCGAACGCACCCGGGTCGGCGTTCTCGACGCCTTCGACCACGCGGAGGTCCCGTTCGAGCAGCTCGTCAACGCGCTCGGCGTGCCCCGCGACGTCAGCCGGTCGCCGGTGTTCCAGGCGATGTTCGCGCTGCAGAACTACCAGATGGGGCGGATCGCGGAGGCGGGCGGCTCGGACCTCGGCATCACCTGGCTGCCGATGGACCTGCGGGCCACCCGTTTCGACATCGAACTGCACGTCATCGAGGTGCGGGACCGGCTGATCGTCAAGTTCGTCTACAACACGGCGCTGTTCGACGAGGCGACCGTGGCGAGGATGGCGACCCGCTTCGTCACCCTCCTGCGGTCCGTCACGACCGACCCGTCCAGGCGGGTGTCCGAGCTGCCGATGCTGGACGCCGCCGAGCAGACGCTGCTGGTGGACGTGTGGAACGACACCGGCGCCGAGCTGGACGAGGCGGCGACGCTGCACGGCCTGATCGAGGAGCAGGTCGCCCGCACCCCCGGCGCCGTCGCGGTGACCTTCGAGGGCCGCCACCTGACGTACGCCGAGCTGAACGAGCGGGCGAACCGGGTGGCGCACCGGTTGCGCGACCTGGGAGCGGGCCCCGAGACCCTGGTCGGCGTCTTCGCCGAACGCTCGGCCGAGCTGGTGGTGGCGCTGCTGGGCGTGCTCAAGGCGGGAGCCGCCTACCTGCCGCTCGATCCGGAGTACCCGGCCGACCGGCTGGCGTTCATGATCGACGATGCTCGGGCTACCGTGGTGCTGACCCAGGAGCACCTGAAGGCGACCGTCCCGGCCACCGACGCGGTCATCCTGAACCTGGACGATCCCGGCGAGTGGGCGGACCGGCCCGCGGACGACCCGCGGCCCCCGGTCACCTCAGGCAACGCCGCGTACGTCATCTACACGTCGGGATCCACCGGCCGCCCCAAGGGCGTGCCCAACACCCACCGCGGCATCGTGAACCGCCTGCTGTGGATGCAGCGCGCCTACCCGCTGGGCGGCGACGACGTCGTACTGCAGAAGACGCCCGCCGGTTTCGACGTGTCGGTGTGGGAGTTCTTCTGGCCGCTGCTCACCGGAGCGCGGCTGGTGCTCGCCCGGCCGGGCGGCCACAAGGACGCGGCGTACCTGCGCGAGCTGCTGATCAGCGAGAGCGTGACCACCGCGCACTTCGTCCCGTCGATGCTCGCGGTGTTCCTCGCCGACGACGAGAAGTCCGCGGCGGGCTGTACGGCGCTGCGCCGGGTGATCTGCAGCGGCGAGGAGCTTCCGGTGGCCACGGCGGCCACCTTCACGACGGTGCTCCCGCACTGCGAGCTGCACAACCTGTACGGCCCCACCGAGGCGGCGATCGACGTCACCTCCTGGCACTGCGCTCCCGAGGCGATCGCCGACGCGGTCACCCTGCCGATCGGGGCCCCGATCGAAAACATCCGGCTGTACGTCCTCGACGGGCGCGGGAATCCCGCCCCGATCGGCGTGCCGGGCGAGCTGCACATCGGCGGGGTCGGGGTGGCCAGGGGCTACCACCGCCGTCCGGCGCTCACCGCCGAACGGTTCGTCCCCGACCCGTTCGGCGCCGACCTGGGTGCCAGGCTGTACCGCACCGGCGACCTGGCGCGCTGGCGCGCGGACGGGAACCTGGAGTTCCTCGGCCGCATCGACCACCAGGTGAAGCTGCGCGGCCTGCGCATCGAGCTGGGCGAGATCGAGACGGCGCTGCGCGACCGCGACGAGGTCGCGGAGGCGGTGGTGATCGTCCGCGAGGACACCCCCGGCGACAAGCGGCTGGTCGCCTACCTGACGACCCACGGCGGGGTGGACGTCGACGTCGCCGAGCTGCGGGCCGCGCTGAAACAGGGCCTGCCCGACTACATGGTGCCGACGGCGTTCGTCACCATGGACACGCTGCCGCTGTCGCCCAACGGCAAGCTGGACCGCGCGGCCCTGCCGGGTCCCCAGGCCACGCGGGACGCCACCGCCGAGCTGGTCGAGCCGGAGACCGCCACGGAACGGATGCTGGCCGAGATCTGGATCGACGTGCTCGGCGTGGAGCGGCTCGGCGTCCACGACGACTTCTTCGACTCGGGCGGCCACTCCCTGCTCGCCACCCAGGTGGTGGCCAGGATCCGCAAGGCGTCCGACGGCTCGGGACGTCCGGTCGGCGTGATGGACCTGTTCCAGAACCGGACCATCCGTGAGCTGGCCGCCTTCATCGACGGCGGCGCCGACGCGGCGGCCGGGCCCCAGCCGCTGCTGTACGAGCTGACCCCGAAGGGCGGGAAACGCACCCTGTCCTACGTCTGCGTGCCGTACGGCGGGGGCAGCGCCATCGTCTACCAGCCGCTCGCCGACGCGCTCCCCGCCGGGCACGCGCTGTACTCGGTGGCCATCCCCGGCCACGACGTCGGGCTGAACGAGGAGGCGCTCCCCTTCCACGAGCTGGTGGACCGGATCGTGGCGGAGATCAGGGAGCGCGTGGAAGGCCCCCTGGTCCTGTACGGCCACTGCGGCGTCGGCAGCGCCATCGCGGTCGGCGCGGCACGGAAGCTGGCCGAGGACGGCCGGGACGTGGACGCGGTCTACATCGGCGCGATGTTCCCGTTCGCCCGCATCAAGGGCGTCGTCGGGACGCTGCGTACCCGGCTGGAGAAGCTGCGCAGCAACCGCGAGTACGCCAACTGGCTCAAGGGCATGGGCGTCGACACCGACGAGCTGGACCCCGAGCAGGCCGACCGGATCATCGCGAACATGCGGGCCGACTCCCGGGCGTCCGAGGAGTACTTCACCACGCTGCTCGACCAGCGCCCCGCGCCGATGTCCGCTCCGATCATCTCCGTCGTCGGCTCGGAGGACCCGGTCACCGACTACTACACCGAGCGGTATCGGGAGTGGGAGTTCCTGACCGGCACGACCGGGCTGGTGGTTCTCGACCAGGCCGGCCACTTCTTCCTGAAGCATCGGGCGGAGGAGCTGGCCGAGATCGTCACGGGCGTCCACCCGGCGATGGCCCGGCGCGAGACCGCCGAGTACGGCGTCGCCGAGCGGGGGCCGGACGCGGCGTGGGCGCTGCACGACACGCACTACCCGGCCGGGCCGGGAGAGTCCGCGGGGCCGCCCGCGGTGCAGCCGAGCAACCGCAGGTTCCTCAGCGTGGCGATCGGGCAGCTCGTGTCGGCGACCGGTTCGGCGCTGACCGGCTTCGCCGTACCGGTGTGGTTGTTCGACCGGACGGGATCGGTGGCCGACCTCGGCCTGCTGTGGGCGCTGACGCTGATCTGCGGTGTGGCGATGATGCCCATCGCCGGGCCGCTCATCGACCGGTTCGACCGGCGACGCGTCATGATCGTCGCGAGCGGCGTCGCGGGGGCGGTCCAGCTCGCGATCGCGTCGCTGCTCTTCACTGGGCGGCTGGACCTGTGGATCATCTACGTGCTGCTGCCGATCAACTCGATGGCGGGCACCTACCAGCGGCTGGCCTTCCAGACCGCGGTGCCGCAGCTGGTGCCCAAGCGCTATCTGGGGCACGCGGTCGGTCTGGCGCAGCTCACCAACGGGTTCGCGATGCTGTTCGCCCCTCTGATGGGCGCCGGTCTGTACGTCGCGATCGGCCTGCCCGGCATCCTCGCCATCGACATGGCGAGCTACGTGTTCGCCCTCGCGGTGCTGCTGGTCGTCCGCTTCCCCGACACGCTCGGCTTCCGCCGTAAGGAACCGCTGGTCACCGCGATCGTGGAGGGACTGCGGTTCTCCTGGAACCTCCGCGGATTCCGGGCCATGGTGATCTACTTCGCCGTCGCCAACATCTTCCTCGGCCCCGCCCTGGTGCTGACCGTCCCGCTGACGCTCTCCTTCGGCACGGTCGACCAGGTCGCGCAGGTCGCGGTGGCCGAGGCGCTCGGCGCGGTGGCCGGCGGCGTGGTGATGGCGCTCTGGGGCGGCCCGCGCAAGCGCCGGATGGTCGGCGTGTTCCTGGGCAACCTGGGAATGGCCGCCGGGTGCCTGGTGATGGGCCTGCGGCCGTCCCTGGCCGTGGTCGTGACCGGTGTGTTCTGCCTGGCGATGTCGATGTCGATCTCGCAGGGCATCTACGTGACGCTGGTCCAGGTCAAGGTGCCGCAGCGGTTCCACGGGCGGGTGCTCTCGCTCAACCAGGCCCTCTCGTGGTCCACCCTGCCGATCGGGTTCGCCGTACTGGCGCCCCTGGCCACGTCCCTGTTCAACCCCATGCTGCGGCCGGACGGGGCGCTCGCCGGCTCGGTCGGCGCGGTCATCGGCGTCGGCGAGGGCCGGGGCGTGGGCCTCACCTACGTCGTCTTCGCGCTGATGATGGCCGCGGTGACCGTCGGCGCGTCGACCCTCCGGTTGCTGCGGCGCTTCGACACCGAGGTTCCGGACTCGCTCCCCGACGACCTCATCGGCATGCAGGAAAGGCAACGCCGCCTGAGCCTCGCGAAAGGAAGCACATCTTGACGTCCTCCCCTCCCTGAAGGAAGGGGATTCCAACCCTCACAGGTCGGCCTTCCTGCTTCACCGCCGGTCGCCCGCCCGGAGAGGACTCCGTTGAGGTCTTACACCAGCTCCACAGGCGTTTCACCTCTCCGCCAGCCCGGCGGCGAGGATGTTCCTGGCCGCGTTCACGTCCCGGTCGTGGACAGCGCCGCAGGCGCACACCCACTCCCGGACGGAAAGCGGCATCGACTCGGCGAGCGTGCCGCACGCCGAACACAGCTTGGAGAAGGGGAACCAGCGGTCGACCACCACGACTTCCCGCCCATACCAGCGGGCCTTGTACTCCAGCATCGACCGCAGTTCCCGCCACGACGCGTCGGAGATCGCGCGGGCCAGCGTGCGGTTCTTGACCATGGTACGGATGGTCAGGTCTTCCACGGCGATCACTTGGTTCTCGCGAACAAGCCGTGTGGTGACCTTGTGCAGGAAATCCCGGCGGCGATCGGTGATCCGCGCATACACGCGAGCCACCCGCCGCCTGGCCTTGACTCGGTTCGCCGACCCCTTCCCCTTGCGGGCGAGCGCCCGCTGGGCCCTGGCCAGCCGCCTGCGCTCAGCCGGCTCATGCCGAGGGTTGGCGACCGTGCCGTGTGCGTCGGTCACCCCGTCGATCGGCCGCGACAGGGTGAGCAGGGACGTGATCCTCGCATCCACCCCGACCACGTTCTCCGCCGGGGCGAGCGGTGTGATCTTCTCCTCGACCAGGATCGACACGAACCAGCGGCCGGCCGCGTCCTTGCTCACGGTGACCGTGGACGGCTCCGCCCCCTCCGGCAGCGGCCGGGACCACACGATGTCCAGCGGGCCGTCCATCTTCGCCAACGTCAACGTGCCGTCCCGCCACCGGAACGCCGAGCGGGTGTACTCCGCCGACAGCCGCGACTTCTTACGGGACTTGAATGTCGGGAACCCGGCGCGCTTGGTGAAGAAGTTCACGAACCCGGCCTGAAGATGACGCAGCGCCTGCTGCAACGGCACCGACGACACCTCGTTCAGGAACGCCAGTTCCTGAGTGCGTTTCCACGCGGTGAGCGCGGCCGACGACTCCCCATACGAGACCCGACGGCCCTCCACCCTGTAGGCGCGGGTCCGATCCTCCAATGCCTTGTTGTAGACGAGACGGACACAGCCGAACGTCCGGGCAAGCACGTCGGCCTGCCCGGGAGTTGGGTAGAAGCGGTATTTGTACGCCCGCTTCACCACCTGCGCCATGCCTCACAGTCCTACCACGCGACCAGCCGAGACATCGCTCGTCTGTTCGTATCCACCGGTGCGGAATCGTGCCGCGTTTCCTCCCCCGCCTGAAGGCGGGGGTATCCACGCTCAAGGAGATTTGATGACGGGCGTCGTTCCCACGGACCCAGGGCGGCTCGGGCAGGTGGCCGGGCCGGTGACCGGGCCAGTGACCGGGCCGGTGACCGGGCCAGTGACCGGGCAGGTGGCCGGCAACGACCACACCACCATCGTGGTCTACGGCCTCGGCCCGGACATGACCGACCACCTCGACTGGGTGACGGCCCACCGCGACGGCCTGCGGGCCGGTCTGGCCGAGCACGGCGCGGTGCTGATCCGCGACCTGCCCGCCGACCTCGACCTGTTCGACCGGATCGTCCGGGTCGTCGGCGGTGAGCCGCTGCGCTACACCGAACGCTCCACCCCGCGCACGTCGGTCACCGAGTCCATCTACACCTCGACCGAGTACCCGGCCGACCAGCCGCTCCCGATGCACAACGAGAACTCGTACTCCGACACCTGGCCGGGGCACCTGTTCTTCTTCTGCGACACCGCCGCCGCCACGGGCGGGGCCACCCCGATCGCGAACAGCCGCGCGGTGTTCCGCGCGATCCCCGAGGGCGTACGGGAGAGGTTCGCGGCCGGCGTCGTCTACGCCAGGGCGTTCCGGGAGGGGCTCGGCCTGTCCTGGCAGGAGTCGTTCCAGACCGACGACCCCGCCGAGGTCGAGGACTACTGCGCGCGGCACGGCATGGCGTACGAGTGGACCGAGGAGGGCCTGCGCACCCGGCACCACCGGCCCGCGCACCAGACCGAGCCGCTGACCGGTGAGCAGGTCTGGTTCAACCAGGCGAACCTGTTCCATGTCACCAGCCTGGACGAGGAGGTCCGCGAGGCCCTCCTGATGCTGTACGGCGAGGCCGACCTGCCCCGCAACGCGTACCTCGCCGACGGCTCCTCCATCGCCCCGGCGGACCTCGCCGCCGTCAAGGCCGCCTACGACGAGACCTCGTACGCGTTCCCGTGGCGCGAGGGCGATCTGATGATCATCAACAACATGCTGTGCGCGCACGGCCGGGAGCCGTACACCGGCGCACGCCGGATCCTGGTCGCGATGACCGCCTGACCGGCGGCTCCGCCCGTCGAGGGTCTGGCCACCGATGACGGCGGTCAGACCCTCCCTGGACAGAGGGGGTGATGTCGTGGACCACCCCACGCACAAGGCCGTCTGCGGCATGGCGCCCCGGAACCCGGTGAGACCCGTACGGCGCTGACTTGGCAGATGTCGCCATGTGCCCGGCCGCAGGGCCGGCCCTATCGTCCGAGCTGTGGACGTACTCATTCGCAACGCATCGCTGCGCGGCCGCCCGGGCCGGTGGATGCTGGCCGCGGACGGCGGCCTGCTCACCGTCGTGGCGCCCGACGACCCGGAGACGACGAGCCCGCCTGAGGCGACGGTGGTCGACGCGGACGGGAACCTCGTGACCGAGCCGTTCGTGGACGCCCACCTGCACCTGTGCAAGGTCCACACCCTCGACCTGGCGGGCCAGGAGCCCCTCTCCGCCTACACCGCGGGGACGATGGGCGCGGCGATGGGCGCGATCGAGTCGGCGGCGGCCGTCAAGGTGCGCCAGACCGCCGATGCCGTGCTGGCCAGGGCCAGGTCGGCGATGTGGGAGTCGGTGCGCCAGGGCGTGCGCGTCGTACAGGCGTTCGCCGACGTCGATCCGGTCGCCGGGCTCACCGGGGTCGAGGCGCTGCTGGCCCTGCGCGAGGAGTTCCGCGGGCTGGTCGACCTCCTGGTGGTGGCCTTCCCCCAGGACGGCCTGCTGCGCGCGCCGGGCACCGAGGAACTGGTCACCGAGGCGGTGCGGCTGGGCGTGAACGTGGTCGGCGGCATCCCCTGGATCGAGTTCACCGACGCCGACGCCGAGGTGCACGTCACCCGC
Source organism: Microtetraspora glauca (assembly GCA_001570385.1). Classification (GTDB taxonomy): domain Bacteria; phylum Actinomycetota; class Actinomycetes; order Streptosporangiales; family Streptosporangiaceae; genus Microtetraspora; species Microtetraspora glauca. The sequence continues at coordinate 69,576 of BBYL01000037.1, forward strand.
ATGGTGGAGTTGGCGCACCAGCACGGGCTGCGGGTTGCCATGCTGACCGACGACGCGGGCGATCCGTCGCTGCGCACCACCCAGATGCTGGCCACCGCGCTGGTGGAGCGCGGGATGACCGGCCGGGCCAGCGTGCAGCACGCCCGCGCGACGGCCCTCTATCCCGAGCCCTCCCTGCGTCGCCTCATCGGACTGTGCCGCGCGGCGGGACTGGGATTCGTCAGCGACCCGCACACCGGCCCGCTGCACCTGCCGGTCTTCACCCTCGCCGACGCCGGCCTGCCGGTCGCGCTCGGCCAGGACGACATCGAGGACGCGTACTACCCCTTCGGCAGGCACAGCATGCCGGAGGTCGCCTTCCTGGCCGCCCATCTGCTGGACGTGCGAACTGATCCGGAACTGGAGCGGCTGTTCGACATGGTCACCGTGGACGCCGCGCGCGTCCTGGGCCGTCCGGCCCACCGGCTGGAGCCCGGCGCACCCGCCGATCTGGTCGTGCTGGACGGCCGGAGCGTACGCGAGGTCCTCGCCAGGCACTCACCGCCGGGTCACGTGATCACCGGCGGCCGGATCGTCGCCACCACGACCTCGGCCACGACGTTCCACGGCCGCGTCCCGGCGCTGTGAGGCTCCACCGCCCGCCGACCCTGGTCGTCATGACCGCCTGACCCGCGGTTCCCCCCGCCGAGGCGCGCCACACGCCGCGACCGCGCCCGGTACGGCCCGGCGTCCGGACGCCGGGGTCCCTGGCGGAGGGGACCCCGGCGTCCGGGCTCGTGAACGTCAGGCGCCGGCGGGATCGGCCTCGGAGAAGGTCATCACCGGAGGCTTGCGGGTGAAGAACCGGGTGAGTCCGGCGAGGTAGACCAGGCCGACGGCCATCCAGACGAGTCCGACCTGGAACGTCACCCCCTCCAGGCTCGTCCACAGCCAGACGGTCAGGGCGAAGCCCACCAGGGGCACCAGTCCGTACCGGAGCAGGTCACCCGCGGACCGCCGTCGCTCGTCGACGATGTAGCGCTTGATCACGGTGAGGTTCACCATCGAGAAGGCGATCAGCGCCCCGAAGTTGACCATCACCACCGCGTTGCCCAGGCTGATGAAGAGCGCGACGAGCGACACCGCGGACACCACGGCGACCGCGAAGACCGGCGACTTGAAGCGGGGGTGCAGCATGCTGAACGCGCGCTTCGGCAGCACGCCGTCCCGTCCCATGGAGTACAGGATGCGGGAGACGCTCGCCTGGGTGGTCATCGCCGATCCGAAGGCGCCGATCACGTAGATGCCCACGAAGATCGTCTGGAACGCGGCGCCGCCCAGCGCGGCCATGATGTCCACGCCCGCGGTGTCGGGGTTGACGAAGTCGTCGTAGCCGGGGTGCGCGAGGCTGCCCATCCAGGCGACCAGGACGAACAGCAGGCCGCCGATCAGCGTGGTGAGCATGATCGCCCGCGGGATGCTGCGGCGTGGCTCCTTCGCCTCCTCCGACAGCGTGGAGACGGCATCGAAGCCGAGGAAGCTCAGCGCGAGGATCGCGGCACCGGTGAAGACGCCGGTACCGGGCGTGAACGACTCGAAGGGCGCCGGGGAAGGGTGGCCCGACAGGTGCTTGAGGGACAGCGCGACGAAGATGAGGATCAGCACCACGGAGGCTCCGACGACCACGACGTTGACCCGGCTCATCACCTTGATGCCGAGGACGTTGAGCGTGAGCACCACGAGCAGGGCGGCCAGGGTGAAGGCCCACTGCGGCACGCCGGGGAACTGGTCGTGCAGGTAGATCCCGATGAGCAGAAAGTTGATCATCGGCAGGAAGAGGTAGTCGAGCATCAGCGTCCACCCGGTCATGAACCCGACGTGCCCGCCGAAGGTCTGCTGGGTGTAGGTGTAGGCCGATCCGGCGGCGGGGAACGCCCGCGCCATCCGGCCGTAGCTGAACGCCGTGAACAGCATGACCACGAGGGCGACCACGTACGCCGACGGCAGGTGCCCCTCGGTGATCTGGGCGACGGCGCCGTACGTCGTGAAGACGGCGACCGGGGCGAGGTAGGTCAGCCCGAACAGCGTCAGGCCCGGGATGCCCAGGACCCGCTTCAGTCCCGGGTCCGCGGCGGACTCTTTCATAGCGCGCTACTCCTGTCGGAAGGGGGGTGGATTCGCGTGCCGGCCATCCACGTGCCGCGGACGGCCGACCGGAGTGCGATGTCGTGCGGGTCCATCCGGCGTACGTCGGCGTCCAGCCAGACCAGGTCGGCGACCTTCCCGGGGGCGAGCACGCCGCGGTCCTCCTCGGCGAACGCCTGGTAGGCCACGCCGGCCGTGTACGCGGAAAGGGCGTCGTCGAAGGTGAGGCGCTCCTCCGGCAGCCAGCCGCCGGCCGGTTCCCGCTCCGCGTTCTCGCGCGTCACCGCGACCGGCAACCCGGCCAGCGGGCGGTGGTCACTCACCGGCCAGTCGCTGCCGAAGGCCACGCGGGCTCCGGCGCGGAGCAGCGAGCCGATGAGGTACTGCCGCCGGGCGCGTTCGGCGCCGATCCGGGGGAACGTCAGCTCGGTCATCGCGGCGTCGATGCGCGCCCACAGGGGCTGGAGGTTCGCGATCACACCGAGCTCGGCGAAACGCGGCAGGTCGGCCTCGTCCAGCACCTGGACGTGGGCGATGACCGGTCGCCGGTCCCGGGGTCCGTTGACCCGGATCACGTGCTCGACCGCGTCCAGGGCGGTCCGCACGCCGGCGTCGCCGATCGCGTGCAGGTGCGCCTGCAGGCCCATCGCGTCCACGGCGGTGAACGCCTCCAGCAGCTCCTCGTACGGCCAGATCGGCATGCCGCGCGCGCACGGGTCGTCGCTGTAGGGGTCGAGCAGCGACGCGGTGCGGTTCTCCAGGATGCCGTCCATGAAGAACTTGACCGTGTTCGCGGTGAGCCGGTCGTCGTGCAGCGCGCGCACCCGGTCACGGTCGGCCGCGAATTCGGCGAGCTGGTCGCGCCAGCGTGCCGGGTCGGCGCGCAAGCCGAGGTTCACCCGGGTCGCCAGCGCGCCCTGCCGGGCCGCCTCGATGTACGCCTCCACGGAACGGTGTTCCACCCAGGCGTCCTGGATCCAGGTCACTCCGGCCGCCGCGTAGGACTCGGTGGCGAGGCGCAGCGCCCGCACCAGGTCACCGGTGGTGCGGGCGGGGGCGGCGCCGAGGACCGCGTCCACCGCGTCCCATTCGTACATCGTCCCGAGCAGCTCGCCGTCTGCGCGGCGGGCGTAGGTGCCGCGGGCCGTGTCCGGCGTCGAGGCGGAAAGACCGGCCCGCCGCATGGCCTCGGTGTTGCACCACACCGTGTGGTAGTCCCAGGCGCGCAGGACGACGGGGCGGTCGGGTACGGCGGCGTCCAGCCAGCGGGCGTCGAACACGCCACCGGGGACCAGGGTGGAGTCGTAGCTGGCGCCGACGATCCACTCGGCATCCGGATGCGCGAGCGCGTACCGGCGGACCTCCTCGACGATCTCCTCCACGCTGCCGCATTCCCTGACGCGCGGGCCCATCGCCTCGAACCCCGCGTGGTCGGGGTGGCAGTGCCCGTCACCGAAGGCCGGGAGCAGCAACCCGCCCTCGAGATCGACGATCGCGTCGGCGGTCCGGGCGAGGGCCCCGGCCCCGACGGCCTCGATCCGGCCGTTCCGGGTGGTGAGTGCGGAGACGGTACTCCCGGTGCCGGTCCAGATGGTGCCGTTGTGGAAGAGGGTGCGAGTCATCGGCGTCCAAAAAGAATGTCGTTCGTTTTGTGCGGGAAGGATAAGTTGTCCGGAGGTGAAAGCGGAAGGGGTCGGCCGGGCGAAATGAGAAGACGGGTAGGCCGACCGGCCACACCGGTGCTGAGCAGGGAGATCATCGCGCGGGCCGCCCTCGGGCTCATCGACGACGCCGGGGCCGAAGGGTTCTCCCTGGCCGCGCTGGCGCAGCGGCTCGGGGTGCGCCCCTCCTCCTTCTACAACCATGTCACGGGGAAGGACGACATCCTCGCCGCGGTCCGCGAGCTGGTCTCCGACTCGATCGACGCCTCGATGTTCTCCCGGCTGCCCTGGGACGAGGCGATGGTCCAGTGGGCCCACGGATACCGCGCCGCCTTCGCCGCGCATCCGCCCGCCATATCGCTCCTGGCGACCCTTCCGATCACCGGCGCCCTGCGGACCCTGCGGATGTACGAGCAGGTGGTCGTCGGCCTGGAACGCGGCGGCTGGCCGGCCGAGATGATCATCCCCGTCATGGTCTCGGTCGAGTCGTTCATCCTCGGATCCGCGCTGGACATGGTGGCCCCGCCCGACATGTTCGACTCCGGGCCGCTCGCGGCGGAGGCGCCCTCGTTCGCCGCGACCGTACGCGCCCGCGACGACGCGGCGGCCGCGCGCCGGTGCTCGCCCGCCGACCTCTCCTTCGAGGTGGGCCTCGGCGCGATCGTCGACGGGCTGCGCCGGGTGCTGCCGACCCTGACCGGGTGACATCGCGCCCCAGACCACCCCTATGAAGAATCGAACGTTCTGGTATACGTTGACTTCAGATTCAGTCATGACTACCGACTCGTTCGATGTTTTCTAAGGCAGTGACCATGATCGACCGTGCTCATCTCGCCGACCTGCTCGACCGTGAGCGCCGCGCCTTCCGTGACCGCAACCCGCGCTCGGCCGCCGCGTACGAGCAGGCACGGGCCCACCTGTTCGGCGGCGTGCCGATGACCTGGATGAACAAGACCGCCGCCGGTTTCCCCCTCTACCTGGCGGAGGCCAGGGGTGCCCGGGTCACCGACTTGGACGGCCACTCCTACGTCGACCTCTGCCTGGGCGACACCGGCGCCATGGCGGGGCACTCGCCGCAGGCCACCGTGGACGCGGTCGCGGACCGCTTCGGGGGCCGTGGCGGCGCGACCGTGATGATGCCGACCGAGGACGCGACCTGGGTCGGCGCCGAGCTCGGCCGCCGCTTCGGCGTGCCGTACTGGAGCTTCTCGCTGACCGCGACCGACGCCAACCGCTGGGCGATCCGCCTGGCCCGGGCGATCACCGGCCGCCCCAAGATCCTGGTGAACAGCTACTGCTACCACGGCAGCGTCGACGAGGTCCTCCTCGTGGTCGGCCCGGACGGCGAGCAGGTCTCCCGCGAGGGCAACGTCGGCGCTCCCGTCGATCCGACCGTGACCTCCCGCGTGGTGGAGTTCAACGACCTTCCGTCCCTGGAGCGCGAGCTGGCCCACGGCGACGTCGCCGCGGTCCTCATGGAACCCGCTCTCACCAACATCGGCATCGTGCTGCCCGAGCCCGGCTACCTCGACGGCGTACGCGAGCTGACCAGGCGGTACGGCACGCTGCTCATCAACGACGAGACGCACACGTTCTCGGCCGGTCCCGGCGGTTGCACGGGGGCGTGGGGGCTCGACCCCGACATCGTGACGATCGGCAAGGCCGTCGGCGGCGGCATCCCCAGCGGCGGGTACGGGCTGTCCGCCGAGGTGGCGGCCCGGGTCGAGGGAATGAGCGGCCTCGACCTGGTCGACATGGGCGGAGTCGGCGGCACGCTCGCCGGCAACGCGCTCTCGGTCGCCGCCATGCGGGCCACTCTCGAGCACGTGCTCACCGACGACGCCTTCACCGCCATGACCGAGCTGGCGACCCGCTTCACCAAGGGGGTGCGGGAGGTCATCGACGAGCACGCGCTGCCCTGGTCGGTCACCCAGCTCGGCGCGCGCGCGGAGTACCGCTTCTCCGATCCGGCCCCGCGCGACGGCGGGGAGTCCAACGCGGCCGGCGACCCCGACCTCGACGACTACCTGCACGTCTACCTGGCCAACCGCGGCGTGCTGCTCACCCCGTTCCACAACATGGCGCTGATGTGCCCGGCGACCACCGAGGCCGACGTCGACCGGCACCACGAGGTGTTCGCGGCCGCCGTGGCCGAGCTGGCCGGATGAACCTCGACGAGATCGATCGGCTCGTGCTGCGCGAGCTGCAGCGGGACGGCCGGGTCTCCTACACCGCGCTGGCCGAGACGACCGGGCTCTCGGCCCCCGCCGTACGCCAGCGGGTGCAGCGGCTGCGGGACGAGGGCGTCGTCCAGATCGTCGGCGTGACCGACCCGATGGCGCTGGGCCTACCCGTCATGGCGCTGATCGGTGTGCGCGTCGAGAGCGACGTGCACACCGTCGCCGACCGGATCAGCGAGCTGTCCGGCGTGATCTACGTCGTGCTCACGTCCGGCTCGTTCGACATGTTCGTGGAGGTGGTGTGCAAGGAGCCCGCCGAACTGCTCGCCGTGCTCAACGACCACATCAAGCGGGTTCCGGGAGTCACCCGCGCCGAGGCGTTCACGTACTTCGGGATCCACACCCACCGGTTCGCCTGGCCCGGCACCTGAGCACCCGCGCGGTGGCGGGGTGGCGGGCGGCCCGGCCCGCGCCCCCCGCCCCCCTGCACCGCCGTGAGCCGGCGCGAACCGTTCGGCGGCCCCGGAGCGACAGAGGAACGACACGCTGTCGAGACACGGATTGCGGGCAGGGCGATGGACGAACACACGGTGCGGAACGGCCCGCGACCACCCGGCACGAGCGCCACCGGCCGCGCCGCGCTGGAGGTGACGCCATGAGCGCCGTCCCGCACGCCGTCCGGGGCACGTCGCGTCCCTCCGCCCTGCACGTGCTGGCGACCAACGAGGCCCGGCGCCTGCTGTGCCATCCGCTCAACCTGCTGGGTGTAGCCATGTGGTGCATCGCGGTCGGCACCGACGCCTGGGCGGGTCCTCGCCCCGCCTTCACCGCGCTCACCGCGCCGATGACGCTGTTTTGGGGCGTACCGGTCTTCTTCGCCGCGAATCTGGTCACCTCGTCCGCGCGCCGGGCCGGTACGGAGGAGCTGCTGGAGGGTCTCCCGCGCTGGCGGGAGGATCGGACCGGGGCTCTGTGCCTGGCGGCCCTCGCCCCGTTCTTCATGGGTGTCGCGGCGCAGGCGCTGCTGTCCTGTCTCTACCTGGTGACGGGCAACCAGCTGGAGCGGTTTCCGACCATCGCGGAGCTGGCGTGCGGGCCGCTCAACCTGCTGGGCGGGTGCCTGCTCGGGATCGCGGTGGCCCGGTGGACGCCCTGGCCGGGAGCACCGCTGCTCATCATGATCATCCTGGTGCGCGTCAACCAGTACGTGAACACCGCGGGCGCGGGGGACGGCCAGGAGACCGGCCCGTTCTACCTGCTGGGTTTCTACGCCGACTTCGCGCTCTGGGGGCCCCACCCCTACCTGGCGGCCATCGGCTTCAACCCGGGCTCTGTCGGCTGGCACGCGGTCTACCTGCTCGGACTGTGCCTGGGGGCGGGAGCGCTGGCGATGCTGGCCGACTCCTCCCGCCGGCGTCTGTGGCTGGCGGTGGGCGCGCTGGCCGTCGTGGTCGTCGCCTTCGCGGGAATCCGGGTGCTGCTGTGAAGGCGCCCGCGCCTCGATCCCTGTCGGCCGCAGGCGATCCACCGCCGCCGAGGTCCTCGCGAATCGGGCAGCTCCGGCAGCTCGCCCCATTGAGTGGACGTCTCGTGCGGTGGCAGCCCGCGGCGGTCGCCACGGTCCTCGTCGCGCTCGCGCTCGCCTGGCCGTACGACGTGGGGGCGTCGTGGACGGACGGCGTCTGGTGCCTGCGGGTGATCGCGGGCCTGGTCACCCTGGCCTGCGCCTTCGTGCTGGACGACCAGGCGGCAGACATCATCGCGCCCTCGCCCACGCCGCTCCGCGCGCGAACCCTGTTCCGGGTGGGGCTGGCCGCGGCCTGGGCGGTACCGGTCTGGAGTGTGTCCCTCCTCGTCGTGGCGCCGCGGATTCCCGACGTGTGGATGGGGTGGGCCAGCCTGGAGTTCGCGGCGCTGCTCGTCGCCGGGCTCGCGACGGCCGCCCTGGCGGCCCGCCGATACGGCCAGAGCGAGCCGGGAGCCGTGGCATCCGCCGCGATCGTCGGCGGCTGGCTGCTGATGCTGACCCTCCCCGGGCCGGTCTCCCTGTTCACCCTGCGGCCCGAGGCCTTGCTCTCCGCCCATCTGCGATGGACTCTGCTGCTCGGAGCGGGTCTGGCGGTCATGGCGACGATGTCCCGCGACCCCGCGCTCACGAGACGATGACGACGACCCGGGCGGTGCCCTACGCGGACGGCCCGGGCCACTCCCAGAGAGGGACTTCCCGCAGCGGGTGCAACTGGTCGTCGGTCTCGGCGTGGGAGTTCTGCACGGCCACCTGCGAGCCGAACTCCACGTGCGAACGCAGCGCCTCACGGAACGCCGGGTCGTCGGGCAGCCCGGCGCTGTCGGCGGCGGCCAGATACAGCTCGACGAACCGCTGCCGCTGCTCTTCGCTGATCTTCAGACCACGATGTGCCGCGATCAGCATGGGAAACCCGCCCATGTCCTGCGAGAAGACGTCGGGGCCGCCGAAGGATTCGGCGGTGAAGGCGGTGAGATGCGCGACGTGATGGGGGCGTCCGGCACCGAACAGCGGCTGAAGCAGCGGATCGGCCAGAAGACTGCTGTAGAAGATGTCGTTGAACCGGTGGAGACCTTCGTGTCCACCCGCGTGCTCGAACAGACTCACCATGCTTACAGCATTACATGCGAAATCGGCGCGCTGCCAGCTTTTGCGATTGCATTCACCGCCTTCGGTCCTTTATCAGGACATTGGGATTTCAGGCGTCACGGCCGTCGCCCGATGGCATCGATCCCGGCGAAATCGATCCCAGCGAAATCGATCTCGGTGACATCGAGATCCGGGAGTAACAGGTCGAACAGGATGCGCCAGAGCCGCGGTAGCGCTTCGACCCGCTGTCCCGTGGCGACGGCGATCAACCGGTCGCACAGGCGCCGGGTGATCGGGTCACCGCGACGCCGATCACGCAGGCTCCGCAGGGCGGCGAGGGCCACGCCGGTCCGACCTTCGGCGAGCAGGAACGCCGACGCGTAGCACCGAACGAGCACGTCCGCTCGCGGATCCTGGGCCACCCGTGTCAACGCGTCGAGTGCGGCCGGCTCCGCATCCGCCGCGATGGCCGCCACGCAGGCCGGCCGGACCAGCGTGCCGGCCGCCTCCCGGTTGCGAGCCATGCGCTCCAGCACGATCCGGACCTGCTCACCGCCGATCTCGGCAAGTGCGACCACCACCTTGAGTCCGTCGTAGAAGCGCGGCTTGCGCCGGAGGAGCAGCTCCACGAACCACGCGGCGTCCTTCTCGCCCTCCGCTCGGCTCCCCCGGACCGTCTGGCGCACAGCACGTCGCGGAGCAGCACGAGTCCGGCGGAGTCTCCACGCTCATGCAAGGTCTGCGCGATCGCCACGCGCAGCAGCCTGTCGGAGACCTGCGCGGCAAGCCGGGCGAGAGGCACCTCGTCGCCGTGTTCGAGCAGGGACGACGCCGCCTGGTAGCGGATGTGACCTCCCACACGCGGTTCGTCGAATATCGAGCGGAGCGCCGCGACCGCCGCAGCGGCGTCGTACGGCATCAGCGACCGGGCGGCTGTGATCCTCGCCTGGGAGTCGGCGCTCTGGGTCGCCACCGCTTCGAGCACAGCGACGCCGGTGGGATCGCCGGCGCGCAGGAGTGCCAGCCCGGTCGCGTGCCGGATGTGCGGACCGGCAGCCGGACTGGCGGCCAGTTCGCGGAGCGCCGCCGTACCCGTCGCGTCGCCCGCCTCGTGCAGTGCCCGGGCCGCGCAGTAGCGGGCGGAGAGGCCGTCAGCCTGGGTCACGACCTGCCGTAGCTCCGCCCGCGTGTGCGCATCGTCGCGTTCGATGAGAAGGCGTCCTGCCGCGACGCGGGTCCGCAGGCCCGTCCGCTCGTCGATCGCGAGCCGCCGCAGGACGTCGCGTCCCTCATCGATGCCGTCTTCCCACAGCTTCCGGGCGGCGCGGAAGCGCACCCACGATTCCTCCGCTGTTCCGGCCAGGTCCCGCAGGACCAGCCGGCCGCGGGCGTCCTCGTGTCCGGTGAGCAGGATGGCGGTCTCACACCGCAGCGTGGACCTGGTCGACGGGCTCTCCGCGAGCACCTCCAGACCTGTCAGCACCGGAGGCCGGGCACGCTGGGCCAGCACCCGCGCGGCCTCGAACCGTGCCCGCTGGTCCTCTCCATGGTCGGTCGCGATGTCGGTCAGGATCCGGGCCGCGACCGGGGCCGCGTGCTCCAGCAGCGCGGTGGCCGCCTGAACCCGGAGGAAGATCTGCTGGCGCGGGTCGTCGGCGAGCGCGGCGAGCGCCCGTTCGGGCACGTCGGGCAGCGGTGGCAGCAGATCGTCCAGGTCGAGCGCCCAGGAACGTATCTCCCAGTCACCGTCCACCTGCAGGATCTTCTGGATCCGGTGGGCGGCCCTGTCGTCGGCATGCGCCAGCAGCCGATCCGCGCACCAGCGCCGCACGGGATGGGTCCCGAGTTCGTCGGCGAGGCCGATCTCGGCCAGCAGCGCGCACGCGGTCTTCCTGTCCACGTCCACCAGGGCGTCGGCGACGATCGCCCTCGTCCAGTCGGGAACGTCCCGGTCGCGGGAGACCTCGGCCAGGCGCGCGACCAGCTCCGGCCGGGTCACCGCCAGGTCCGTGAGCACGTCCAGGCATTCCTCACCGCGTTCACCCGCCCGCACCCGGGAGAGCAGGGAGGTGACGACGGCCTCGGCCACCTCCGGCTTCACCCGGTACCCGTCGGCGATCACGCGGCCCGCCGCCACCAGGTCGGCGTCGGTTCCGTCCAGCAGACACGGGACGAACCCGTCCACGGGAGGGCCGGCCCTGCCGAGCACGAACAGGGCGAACTCCCGGCTCGCGGGGTCGCCGATCGCGCGCCGCCAGACGACCTCGTCGAACGGTTCGCTCCCGGCGGCGAGATACTCCGCGAGGCTCTGATGGGGGAAAACCACATCGGTCCCGTCCGCGACGAGCAGCGAGGTCGCCAGGAGCCGGTTGAGCACCGTGCTGGTGAGCACCGAACGTGTCATCCCGGCGATCGATTCGCTCGGGATCCACTCCGACGTCCACTCCACCGCCGCTTCGAGGAGGTGGCGTTCCGGAGTATGCACCCTGATCGCGGCGAGGTGCGCCAGCAGGCGGTCCTCGTGCTCCGTCCACGCCAGGGCGGCGGTCTCCGTGGGCCGGCGCCGGGCAGCGCGCAGCAGGGTGACGAACTCCTCGTAGAGCCGGGTGCGGTCGGCGGGCAGCCCCGCCGAAGGATCACGCTCGTACAGCAGGGCCGCCATGGTGACCAGCAGCGGCACCCGTGGCAGCGCGGACATCCCGCTCCGCCTGATGCCGGCCACGAACGTGCGGGCCGACTCCAGCGGCTCGGCACCCGCCCCCGCCACCGGCCGCGCCTCGAACCAACGCTGGGCGAACCGCCGCAGATCCGACGCGTCGAACAACCGGAGCCGCAGGTCCGCCGCGCCGGCCCGCACCAGTTCGGCCAGTTCACCCGGGGGAAGGGGCCGGGTCGTGATCAGGAAGCGGAACACATCCGACCGCTGCTCGGCGGACGTGCTCAAAGTGGTCAGCACCCGAGACCGCTCGTCCGGATCGGCGATCTCGTCCAGGCCGTCCACCAGGACCAGCCAGCGGGCTCCCTCCAGCGGCGGCCGGGTGAACATGTCCCGCGCCACCTCGTCTCCGTGCCTGGAGAAGTGATCGGCCAGCGCCGCCGCCAGGTCCCTGCCCACCAGTCGAGGGGCGGGCAGGCGCAGCGCGACGGTCTCGCCGAACGGCGACTTCTTCCGGGACCCGCGCCGTGCCGCCTGCCACCAGTCGGAGGACGCGGCGGCGAGGTGCGCGGTGAGCGTGGACTTGCCGGCTCCCGGCTCCGCGACGATCACGGCGTGCCGGAACCGCGTGAGGATCTCCAGGGGGGTCATCGGTCCCCTGTCCCCCGGTACGGCCCGGCCGGCGTGCCCCACGCCCGCATCAGCCCGCTGCTGAACATAGAGCGTGGTGACCCGAGGAAGGTGCGAGCCCGTCAGGTGGTAGCGATGGCGCTCCGCCTCTCGCCGCTGCTCGGCCAGCAGGTGCCGTACGGCGGGGTTGAGCGTGACCGGTTCACGGCGCCCGACCGCGCCGTGGACGGCGGCCGTCGCCGCCACGAGAACGACCGCGGCGCCCAGTCGCCAGTCCGGCTCCCCTCGGGCCGTCGACGGTGCCGCCAGGACGAGTCCGGCCACACCGGCGGTCACGAACGCGGTCAGGGAGATCCGGCTCGTCCATCGGCGTGGGCGCCGGCCTCCTGTTCCCTCGGTCGCCGCTGGTTTCCGCAGGACCGTCGCCATGACCTGGACCAGCAGGGAGGTCACTCCGGCGACCGCCCCGACCAGGGATGCAATCTTGTCGCCGGTGTCCAGCCAGACGGGGGGCATGCCACGAAATGTACGGCAAGGAACGCGCGATGATCTCGATCACATCGACATCACCCGGCGCCGATTCGACGACGCCGGGGTCAGCGGCCGGGTCGCGAGCCGGCGACGAGGACCTCGTCAAGAACACGTATGAACCCGCGCCCCGGCCGTAGAAGTTCCGTAGCGATGATCACTTCCGCCGGGACCGTGCCCGAAAGTGGAGGCGCCGCGTCCGAGAGGAGAAGTGGTGCGACCCGGTCAGACCCCGCCCCCGACCCGCGCAGGTGACGATTCCCGGTACGGCGATCCCCCGAGTGGAGGATCCCACGAGTGCGATGACCGCCCCCGTGAGGAAAGCACCTGGCCCTGGGCTCCCGGAGGTCCGTTCACGCCACCATGCCCGGCCTCACCGCAGGAGGTGCTCATCGAGCAGGGGCGGCTACGGGAGATCCAGGCGGGTCTTCCCCGGGCCGCCGAACCGCTCGGAGACGTGATCAGCGCCATCGTCGGACTTTCCGTCTCGGAGTCGACGTTCACCTCGTTCACGTACTCGCTGGCCCTTGCCTACAACGAGGTCGAGGCGTACACGCTGCAGGAGCTGAAGGGCAAGGTCGAGGACCTCGTCGTGATCACGGACAAGGTCGGCACCACGGCCGCCGTCTGGGCGGGCGCCGAGAGCGCCGCCACCATCAGGACGGTCTGATGCCGGCGGACCGGCGTGACGCGCGGGGACGGGCCCGCGATGTTTGACGGGGCCGCCGACGCCGCGAAGACGGCGCTGCAGGTGGGGACCGGGGCCGCGCTCACCCTCTCCGCCCTCGGCGTGTCGGCGGCGTGGCCGTTCGTCGCCAAGCTGTACGTGCACCAGTACGACCCGCGGCTGTTCTGGGACGCGGCGAAGGTCTGGCACGAGACCGCGAGCGGCGTCGCGGCCGCCAGGCGGCGAATCACCGACCTCCTCTCCGGGGTCTCCGGCTCCTCCGACGAGCGCTGGAAGAGCGAGGACGGGCGTGCCTTCCAGCGCCGGATGGACGCCTACCTCGACGAGCTGACGAGCATCGAGATCCGGGCCTGGGTCGTGACCCTCGTCCTCTTCACGGCGGCCGCGGCGACCTACGCCATGGTCCTGTTCGTGTGCCTCGTCGCGCTGACACTCGCGGCGGTCGCGGCCTGGGTCCTCCTCGCGAGCGTCTCCCCGATCAGCGCGGCCGAGGCGCGCGTCCTCGCCCTGCAGGTGCTGATCAAGATGATCGGCGGCTTCGTCACGGTGGAGTCCGGGCTCACCACCCTGCTCCACGCCTGTGCCGCGTTGCTCGGGAGCACCATCGCGGGCGACATCCTGGTCGGGACCGCCAAGAGCGACCACAGCGCGGTGGCTGATTTCGTCCAGGCGACCGTCTCTCAGGGCCCCCTGCTGATCTGGGGCACCGCGAACAGGCTCGAACGTGATCTCACCGCGCGCGGCATCGACGGCAGGTTTCCCGGCGAAGGGTTCCTGATGAACCGGTTCGGCCTACCCGCGGGGTCGCCCCTCCCGCCCGGCCTCTCCCAGGCGGCGGGCGCCAAGGGCGTCGCCGACGTCGCGAGAGGCCACCAGACGATCACGGGTCCGTACGTCCCCGCGCAGGAGGCGGACGGCTCCTACACCTATCCATGGGAGTGACGGATGGACGAGTTCACACGGGCACTGGGCTTCGACCCGGAGAAGTTCGCCCACGACGCGAACCGGCTCTTCGACCGAATGTCGGCGGCGCACCGGGAGGCCGACGGTATCACCGTACGCGCCGAGTCCGATGACGGCAGAGTCGCGGTCGACTACGCGACCAGCTCGGGCGTCACACGGATCGACATCGACCCGCGCGCGATGCGGATGGGCTCGGACGAGCTCGCCGAGACGATCGTCGCTCTGATCCACCGGGCTCGCCACGATGCCGAGACCCGGGCGCGTGAGCGGGCGGCCGAGCATCTGGACCCGGCCAACTCGCTGATCGCCGATCGGCGGCTGCTCGGTGACCTGACCCGCGACGCGAGCAGGACGCTGGAGGAGAACCTCCGCGACGCCACCGAAATGATCGAGCGGCTCCGGGCGCTGATCCGCCCCTGAAGCCACTCACGTTGCTGCGGTCGCTGACGCCGTTGAGGTCGCTGAAGTCGCTGAAGTCGCTGAATCCCTGACGTTACTCAGGTCGTGTAGACCCTGACGCCGCTGAAGTTGGTCAGATCGCTGAAGTCGCTGATGCTTCTGACGCCGCTGATCCGCTGACGGCCGTAACACCATGACATCGTTACGCCGCTGGACACTGTGACGCCGCTGGACACCGCAAGGTGCGGGCCGCCTGTGGCAGACGGCCCGCACCTCCTGTTCACCCCTTGTCCAGCGCCAGATTGAGCGCGAGAACGTTCACGGCGGGTTCTCCCATGAAGCCGAGGGCTCGCCCGGTCGTGTTGTCCGTGATGAGCCGCCTGACCCGCTCCAGCGGGATGCCCCGCTCCTTTGCGACTCGGGGCGCCTGGAGCTCGGCGTACGCGACCGAGATGTGCGGGTCGAGGCCGGAGCCGCTCGCGGTGACCGCGTCCGCCGGGACGACGGCCCGCGCCGCGCCTCGCACCGGGACGGTCCGGCCGGCGGCCAGGTCCTCGCCGGGCTTGGCGCACTCGACCGGCACGCCCTGGTATCCGGCGATGAACGGCTTCGCCGGACATGCCTGGTTGGCGCTGACCACCCGGGTCGGCGTGCCGACGGCCGGGAAGACCTTGAGAACCGCCCCGACCCCATCGCCCGTGCAGTACGGCCGGGCGCCGCTGACGCCTTCGAGCGCGCCCACGGCCACGCTACGCGCGCAGACCAGCGTCAGGAGACGCTGCTTGCCTTCCTTGGCGGCGTCGTCGGCGCCGTTCGGGTCGGGCAGGACGTCAATGACGTCCTCGGGGCCGAGGTTGCTGGCGGAGCTGGCCAGCATGTCGTAACCGTCCCCGGCCGCGCTCGGGCGGCTCTGGAAGTACTTCTTGATCGGGTTGCCGTCCTTGTCGGTGAACGACTGCCCGACGAGGGCGCTGCCGACGTCCGCGCCGTCCTTCTGGACGAGGGAGCCGTTGGCCTTGCCGTTGAGCACGGCCTGGGCGACACCGGTGACCGCGAGCGGGTAGGCGGCTCCGAGAACCACGGTCAGCACGAGCAGCGCGCGAACCGCGGCGAGGTGCTGGCGGATCCAGCCTGGCAGACGTTCCATCATGACATCCCCGGAAGGAACTGGATGAACAGGTCGATGAGCTTGATCCCGATGAACGGCGCCACGATGCCGCCCAGGCCGTACACGTACAGGTTGCGGGAGAGCAGTTTGGAGGCGCTGGAGGGGCGGTAGCGCACCCCGCGCAGAGCCAGCGGGATCAGCGCGACGATCACGAGCGCGTTGAAGACGACCGCCGACAACACCGCCGACTGCGGGCTGGCCAGGCGCATGATGTTGAGCACGTCCAGCCCGGGATAGACCGCCGCGAAGATCGCGGGAATGATCGCGAAATACTTGGCGATGTCGTTGGCGATCGAGAACGTGGTCAGCGCGCCGCGGGTGATCAGGAGCTGCTTGCCGATCTCGACGATCTCGATGAGCTTGGTGGGGTTGGAGTCGAGATCGACCATGTTGCCCGCCTCCTTGGCGGCGGACGTGCCGGTGTTCATGGCCACGCCGACGTCGGCCTGCGCGAGCGCGGGCGCGTCGTTGGTGCCGTCACCGGTCATGGCGACCAGGCGACCGCCCTCCTGCTCCTTCTTGATCAGGGCGAGCTTGTCCTCGGGGGTGGCCTCGGCGAGGAAGTCGTCCACCCCGGCCTCGTCCGCGATCGCCTTGGCGGTCAGCGGGTTGTCGCCGGTGATCATGACGGTGCGGATGCCCATCCGGCGCATCTCGTCGAACCGTTCCCGCATCCCGGCCTTGACCACGTCCTTGAGGTGGATCACGCCCAGGACCCGGGCCTTTCCATCGGCGATCTCCCCCACCACCAGTGGGGTGCCTCCGGACGCGGAGATGCCGTCGACCAGGTGTCCGACCTCTTCGGTCGGGTGCCCGCCACCGTCCCGGATCCATTTCATGACCGCGGTGGCCGCGCCCTTGCGCACCTGGCGGCCGTCGACGTCCACGCCCGACATGCGGGTCTGGGCGGTGAACGGCACCCACACCGCGTGGGTCAACTCGCCCGGCCGGCGCTCGCGCAGGCCGTGTGCCTCCTTGGCGTGGACCACGATCGAGCGGCCCTCGGGGGTCTCGTCGGCGAGGCTGGCCAACTGGGCCGCCGTGGCCAGCTCGTCGGCGCCGACACCGCTCGCGGGGACGAACTCGGACGCCTGCCGGTTGCCCAGGGTGATGGTGCCGGTCTTGTCCAGCAGCAGCGTGCTGACATCGCCCGCCGCCTCCACCGCCCGGCCGCTCATCGCGAGCACGTTGCGC
Source organism: Microtetraspora glauca (assembly GCA_001570385.1). Classification (GTDB taxonomy): domain Bacteria; phylum Actinomycetota; class Actinomycetes; order Streptosporangiales; family Streptosporangiaceae; genus Microtetraspora; species Microtetraspora glauca. The sequence continues at coordinate 86,381 of BBYL01000037.1, forward strand.
TGCACCAGCCGATCCATGCCCGCGATGCCGATCGCGGACAACAGCGCGCCGATCGTGGTCGGGATCAGGCACACCACCAACGAGATCAGCACCACGCCGGTGACCCCGTCGCCGGTCAGGGCGAGCGAGTCCGGCACGCCGGGGTTGACGCCCTTGGAGTAGATCGCGAGGGGCTGCATGGTCGCGGTGGCGACAAGGAAGATGATCGTGAGCGCGGCCAGCAGGATGTTCAGCGCGATCTCGTTGGGCGTCTTCTGCCGGTTGGCGCCCTCGACCAGCGAGATCATCCGGTCGATGAAGCTCTCCCCCGGCTTCTGGGTGATCTGGACGATGATCTGGTCGGACAGCACCTTCGTGCCGCCGGTCACCGCCGACCTGTCCCCGCCGGACTCGCGGATCACCGGCGCCGACTCACCGGTGATCGCCGACTCGTCGACGGAGGCGATGCCCTCGACCACGTCACCGTCCCCGGGGATGATCTCCCCGGCCTCGACGATCACGAAGTCCCCCTGCCGCAGTTCGGGAGCTCCGACCGTGTCCCACCGGCCGGGGTCGTTCCGGTCCATGAGGCGGCGGGCGACGGTGTCGCGCTTGGCCGCGCGCAGCGTCGCGGCCTGGGCCTTGCCCCGGCCCTCCGCCACGGCCTCGGCCAGGTTGGCGAAGACCACGGTCAGCCACAGCCACACCACGATCGCCCAGGCGAAGGCCGACGGGGTGACGACGGCCAGCACGGTGGTGAGTGCGGCGCCGATCTCGACGACGAGCATGACCGGGTTGCGCCACAGAGTGGCGGGGTTGAGCTTGCGCAGCGCGTCCGGCAGCGACCGGAGCATCTGCTTGGGGTCCAGCAGGCCGCCGCCGACCCGGCCCTTCCTTGGGGCGGGGGCGCGACCCGGCGCTTCGAGCGCGGGTGTTGACATGTCAGTGAATTCCTTCTGCGAGCGGCCCGAGCGCCAGAGCGGGGAGGAAGGTGAGGCCGACCAGGATGATCGTGACGCCGACCACCATGCCGACGAACTGGGGGCGGTGGGTGGGCAGCGTGCCCGCCGAGGCCGGAGTGGGCGACTGCCTGGCCAGCGATCCGGCCAGACCCAACACGAACACGATCGGCAGGAACCGACCCAGTGCCATGCACAGGCCGAGCGCGACGTCGTACCAGGGAGTGTTGACGGTGAGACCGCCGAACGCCGAACCGTTGTTGTTGGAGGCGCTGGTGAAGGCGTAGAGCACCTCCGACAGGCCGTGCGCGCCGCCGTTCAGCATGCTCGCGCGCTGTTCCGCCGACCCCATCGCCAGCGCGGTGCCGACCAGCACGAGTACGGGGGTGACCAGGAAGTACATCGACGCGAGCTTGATCTCGCGTGCGCCGATCTTCTTGCCGAGGTATTCGGGGGTGCGCCCGACCATCAGACCGGCGACGAAGACGGTGATCACCGCGAGGACGAGCATGCCGTACAGGCCAGCGCCCACGCCGCCGGGCGCGACCTCGCCCAGCATCATGTTGAACATGGTGATCATGCCGCCGAGCGCGGTGTAGGAGTCGTGGAAGGAGTTCACCGCGCCGGTCGAGGTGAGCGTGGTGGCGGCGCCGAAGGTGCCGGAGTTCGCCACCCCGAACCTGACCTCCTTACCCTCCATCGCGGCCCCGACCGCCTGCGGGACCGTGCCGTTGTGCGCGATCTCCAGTCCGGTCAGCACGCCAACGCTGGTGATGGCCAGCACGCCCATGACCGCGACGATGGCGTACCCCTGTCGCTTGTCACCGACGATGCGGCCGAAGGTGCGTGGCAGCGCGAACGGCAGCATGAGGATCGCGAAGATCTCGACCCAGTTGGTCCAGCTGGTGGCGTTCTCGAAGGGGTGGGCCGAGTTGGCGTTGTAGAAACCGCCGCCGTTGTTGCCCATCTCCTTGATGATCTCCTGGCTGGCCACCGGACCACCGGTGATCGCCTGTTCCCCACCGGCCAGCGTCGTGATCGTGTGCGGATCGGCGAAGTTCTGGATCAGGCCGCCCGCGACCAGGACCAGGGCGCCGACGAAGGCCAGGGGCAACAGGACGCGGATCGAGCCGCGGACCAGGTCCACCCAGAAGTTGCCCAGCTCATCGGTCTTCTTACGGGCGAAACCGCGGACCAGCGCGATCGCGACCGCCATGCCGACCGCGGCCGACACGAAGTTCTGTACGGCGAGGCCGGCCATCTGCACCAGGTGACCCATCGTGGACTCACCCGAGTACGCCTGCCAGTTGGTGTTGGTCACGAAGCTGACCGCGGTGTTCCACGCGATGTGGTCGGGCACCGGGGCGAAGCCCAGGGAGAGGAACAGCTTGTCCTGCAGGCGCTGGAAGGCGTACAGGAACAGGATCGAGACGGCGGAGAACGCCAGCACGCTGCGGGCGTAGACGGTCCAACGCTGCTCCGTGTCGGGCTGGACGCCGATCAGGCGATAGATCACCCGCTCGAAGGCGTAGTGCCGGGTGCTGGTGTAGACGCGGTACATGTAGTCGCCGAGCGGCCGGTGCACGACCGCGAGGGCGACGACCATGGACGCGATGAAGACGATTCCCGCTGCGGTCGGCGACATCAGAACCGCTCCGGGAACAGCAGGGCCGCGACCATGAAGATCACGAGACCGATGGTCACGACCAGGCCGGTCGCGTTGACCACGCTCACAGCCGCTCCACCGCCTTCACGACGAGCCCGAGAACCGCGAAGATCGCGATCGTCAGGGCGACGAAGATGACGTCAGCCATCCCCAACTCCTCAGATGCCGGATAACGTGCCTCGGGCCGCCCAGATGGACGGCCCGAGGTAAGCAAATCGCGGGTTTTGGGAGATTTCGCTCCTTCTTGACGGCTTTCCTACGCCGCCCGGATGATTATTGACAGCATTCCTACGCCCACGGTCGACGGGCGATCCGCCGCGCACGACGCCGGGCTCTCGCACTCGGGGATACCGTCCCGCGACCGCCGACCGCCGACCGCCGACCGGCCGCATGGCCGACAGCGGACCGGCCGCATGGCCGATCGCGAGGTGACGATCGCCAGGCCGCCCGGCGAAAAGAGACCTCGGAGACCTCGGTCAGCAAGTGGAGGCGCAGTTCCTGGAGGCCGGTAGGCAGGGCCTGGCCGTTGGCGGCCACCGCCATCCCGCGCCTGTGGCCGGGCCTGGCCGGTGATGACACTCCCCCGTGGTCTACCGGTAGCACGCCCGCCAGTGCACCGTGCCCGCGGCAACGGCAACGGCAACGGCAACGGCAACGACAACGACACTCAGCACGGTGGCACCACCGGCACACCCACCCCCTCACTGAACCGTGTCGGCGGCGGCGACACTCCGAGCGCGGCGAGCGCCGGAGACCGGCAGACCAGCAGGCGCGGCAGACCAGCAGGCGCGGCAGACCAGCAGGCGCGGCAGACCAGCAGGCGCGGCAGACCGGCAGGCGCGGCAGGCGCGGCAGGCGCGGCGCACTGCCGACACACCCACACCTCACCGAACTGTTCCCGCGGCGGCGATCGACGCGGCCCGGCGCCTGAGCCTGGCGTCGGCCACGAGGACGGCCAGGGCGAGGAGCGAAGCCGCGGCGGCGGCGATCGGCAACGCGGTGACGTGTCCCTTCTCCACGATCACTCCCCCGAACCCGCCCGCGACCGCCGACCCGATGTGCATGGCAGAGGAGTTGAGCGAGATCGCCACGGCCGAGGCCCTCGGCTCCAGCCGCAGGATGCGGGCCTGCTGCGGCACCGGGACCATCCAGGCGGCGAGAGCCCACACGCATACCGCCACATAGGCGCCCGGCAGGCTCCGGGCGATCGCCGTGAAGGCGACGAGCGCCACGGTGACCCAGATCAGCGCCACCGACAGCACTCGCTCTGGGCCGAACCTGTCGGTGAACCGTCCCGCGAACGCGTTGCCGGCCAGTCCCGCGACGCCGAAGACGATCAACAAGGCCGCCAGCTGCACGACAGTGATCCCCGCTGTCTCAGCCAGCAACGGCCCCAGATAGAGCAGGACGGTGAATCCGGCGCACTGCGTGGCCGCGCTGACCGCCAGCAGTCTCAGCACGCGCGGGTTACGCAGCACGCCGACCCGCTCGCTCAGGCCGATCACGCCGGGCCGGGGGATCACGCCCAGTCCCCGGAACAGACCGAGCGTCGCCACCAGCGCGAGTACGGAGATCATCACGAAGGCGGCCCGCCATCCGACCGCCGCGGCAAGCAGGGTGCCGAGGGGAACGCCCAGAATCGCGGCGGCGGAGAATCCCATGGTGACCACGGCCAGTGCCCTCGCGGTCCTCTCGGGCGGCGCGATCCGGGCCGCGGCGGCCATGGCGGCCGGAGTGTAGAGCGCGGCGGTCAGCGCCGCCAGGACGCGCGAGCCCAGCAGCAGCGGATACGACGGCGCTGTCGCGGACACGAGATTGGCAACGGCGAAGCCCGCAAGCGCCCAGCTGAGCAGCCGTCGCCGGTCGACGTTCGAGGTGACGACCGCCAGGACCGGCGCGCCGAAGGCGTACGCGACAGCGAACACCGTGGCGAGCTGGCCCGCTGTGGCCACGGACACGTGCATGTCGCTCGCGATGGACGGCAGGACCCCGACGATCAGGTCCTTGTCCGTCCCCACCACGAACACGGCCAGAGCAAGGACATAGACGCCGATCGGCATGCGCAACACCGTTCACTCAGGAAACACATCGCCGACCATAATGAAACAGCGTTCCGCTATGCGTAAAGCTCTCGCGGTCGGATCGGCGGCCCGCGGATCGTGGCCCCAAGGTCGCGAGTTGCAGACCGCGAGCCGCAGATCAACTCCCGGCATTGACCTTCGGTAAGCCGGACTCCATTCCGGGGCAAGGCTCAACCAAGCCATCAACGGAACCGCATCGACACCCAGACCTTCTCCGAACCGGCCCCCGGATTGAACCCTTCGAACGAAGCCGGGCCAGCGCCGGAAACGGAGCCAGGGCCGACCCCGGAGCCAACCGACTGGGTTCGGGCAGCCTCCGAGCTCTCGGGCCAGACCTTCGCATCGGCCACCTGGCCTGGCCCCCCGGAAGCCGAACTCATTCTGGGGCGACATACGAAACAGCCCACGAGACAGTCCACGAGCGGGATGCAGTTGATCACCAGGGCGGGGCTCCAGGGCGCCTTCTGGGACAACTTCCGGGTCGAGCCCGGATCGGCACGCCGTTCAGCACGGCATTCGGCACGGCGTCCAGCACCGCGGTCAGCACCGCGGTCAGCACGGCCTTCAGCACGGCGTTCGCGCGGCGTTCAGCACACCGTCCAGCACAGCGGTCAGCACCGCGGTCAGCACGGCCTTCAGCACGGCGTTCGGCGGCGTTCGGCAGGGCGCGACGGGCGGACGGTCGTGATCGAATTCCCTCATTTCCATAGGCGCACTCCGGCCCACCCCCCAAGCGGCATCGACCCTTGACATAAATCTGAAGTTCCGGATGCTTTTCCTCCCGTTTGGTCCCACCTCTTTCTGAGAAGAACACGAATGGATGGTGGGTCGCGAAAGGAAATACCGACCGTGCCTGATGCCGAGAGTTCGCCGGATTCCATCGAAGAGCTGGAACTCGATTCCAGCGTGGACAGCATAATCAAGGCCGGGGAAATCGCCACTCATTTCGCCCGCCGGGTCGGGCTCAATGAGGACGACTGCTACCGTCTCGGCCTGGCGGTCCACGAGGCCGTCGCCAACGCCGTCATACATGGCAACCGGTACGCACCGGACAAGAGAATCCACCTGCGGATTTCCGCCAGACCAGACCGCGTGACGGTGACCATCCGCGACGAAGGCGAAGGGTTCGATTCAAGCAGCGCCGCCGACGCGCCGATCACTGGGAATCTGAGCAGGTCAGGTCGCGGGCTGCTGCTGATAAGGGAACTCGTCGACGAACTGTCCGCGCGCCACCACGACGATTCGCCGGGCACCGAATTGTGCCTGACGAAACACGTCCGCCACTGAACCACCCCACCGAAGAAAGGATCCCGTAATGCCTCAGTTGACTTTGACCGAGCGTCGGAACGGCGACGTCACCGTGATCGACGCGGCCGGAAAAATCGCCATCGGAGACGGCAGTGTTCACCTCCGAGAGAGCGTACGCAACCTGCTGGACAACGGGCACAACAAGATTCTTCTCAACCTCGGCGGCATTTCCTATGTCGACAGCTCCGGCATCGGAGAGCTCATTTCCTCCTACACGACCACCAATAACCACGGCGGGCAGTTGAAGCTCGTCAACCTGACCCGCAAGATCCAAGATCTGCTGATGATCACCAAGCTGCTGACCGTATTCGAGACCTACGACAACGAAGAGGAAGCGGTGCAGAGCTTCCGCTGAGGCTCGCCGTCTCCGGCTGGGACTCAGCGCACGGAAAGGGCAGGACCGGCCGCCACGCTGTCAGGGACGGCCGGTCTCCTGTATTGCCGACGCGTTCTCCGTGAGGATGCGCCGCTCGAACATCTTCACGAGGTGGGTGACGCGCGCGAAACGTGTCAGCTCATCCTCGGGGACTTCCTGGTCCGGCCCTTTCCAGACGATCAGCGTGACCAGTCGAAAGATGAGAGCCCGCACGAGCATCTGAAGCCGTTGGTAGCCAGTGAGAAAGGTATCGACGAGCTCTGACCCGGCACCGTGGTACAGGAGCCCGTCGGCGACGACGATGGCATCGGCGTAGTCAGCCGGCCGCCAGTATGGCGAGAAGTCGATCACGGTCGGGCTCTGGTTCGGATGGAACAGCACATTGCCCGTCAGGTCACCGTGGATGAGCTGTTCGGGAGTCTCGACGGGCCTTCTGAGCCCAAGCAACCCGGACAGCTGCGCCTCGGCGTTAGTCGGCAGCGATTGGGACATCTCGCTCCAGGCGATGCGATCAGCGATTGCCCATGGATGGTCGCGGCGATCGAGAAAGTCGGGCCGCGGCACATCCCGCAACTCCCTGTGAAACGCCTTGCTGACGGCCAGCAGCGACGCCCATCTGCCCGCGGGGCCCGCCTGACCGGCCAGGAATTCCGAAGCCGTCCACCCATCAACCACATAAGCACCATCGCGGGAGCGACAAGGACGAGGGACTCGGAACTCCGCCGCCTGCAATCCCGCAAACAAGCGCGCCGACCACTCGGCCTCCTCCCGGTTGTCCGCAGGCTTCACGACCGCATCACCGACGCGGAAGCTCTGCCCTTGCCCGCCGGGAAGCGGCCGGATTACTCCGGCCAACTGGAAAGCTGCCAGCACGCTCGCCGGTGGTTCGGCAACAGTCCTCAAGGCCATGCCGGAAATCGTGTCAGATCGCCGATTCTTAAAGCGCGTGATTTTCACGTCGACGATGTGAACCATCGGATTGGCCATCTGGGCGAACCACAGAGTCGGGGTCGGGTCGGGGCCGGGTCGGGGCCGGGTCGGGTCGGGGCCGGGTCGGGGCCGGGTCGGGTCGGGGCCGGGTCGGGTCGGGGCCGGGTCGGGTCGGGCCGGGGCCGGGGCCGGTGTCCGTAGGCGCTACGACGGGGGCTTGCTCCGGCCGGCCGTGATAGTTGCGATCAGGTGCATACCGCTGTCGCGGTCGCGGGCGCGGTGGTTGCTGGCACGGTCTTACGCCGGCCTCCACAAACCCCCGCCTCCGCGCCCCTCTCTCCCGCCGTATCCCCCACGGAGGTGACCTCCAGGCCGAGGATCTCCCGGCAGCCGTCAACGTTCATACCGGGGCCCATCCGAACGCATGCTCCCGACCGCTGTGTCTCCCGTGACCCGTGGCCCATCCGAACGCATGCTCCCGGTCGCCGTGTCTTCCGTGTCCCTCGGCCCATCGGGGGCCGAGGCACGCGCGGCGGCTCAGTGAGACCCGACTCAGTGGGACCCCGACATCGAGCAGGATCCTCACCAGGCCTTGCCCCGCGTCGCGCGCAAGGTTGCCGTGCCCGCCGGCCAGCCGAGCCGCTGGACCAATGTGGCCAGCTGCTGCGGGTAGCGGCCCTCCCCCTCCCCCTTCCCCTGGCCCTGCCGTGGCCGTGCCCCTGGCCGTGGCCGTGGGTGGCGCCCGGCCGTCGCCTCTCGGTAGCGACCCGGGCCCTGGCGGTGGGCTTGAGTCTTCGGCTCTGGAGCCCGGCGAGATCACCAGCCAGGTCCGCCAGCCCATGACCTCGACCACATGCGGGATGACGG
>BBYL01000038.1 GCA_001570385.1 Microtetraspora glauca
GTCTTACGCCGGCCTCCGCAAACCCCCGCCTCCGCGCCCCCCTTTCCCGCCGTAGCATCCCGGTCTGGACGCACTTCCTGGCATGGACGGGTTCAGGGAGACGTCCCCCGGCGCCCCGGCGTGGCCGCGTTCCGCAGTGAGGAAGCGTTCCGCGGTGAGGGAGTGTTCCGACGTGAGGAAGCGTTCATGGAGACGTTTCCCGGTCTAGGAGCGCTCCGCAGTCCGGGCGTCTTCTCCGCTCTGGACGCCTTCCCGGGGGTGGGCGCGTTCCCCGGTCCGGGAGCGCTCCGCGGTCGGGCGTCTCCGCCGACCTTGAGGCGGCTTCCCCTTGCGTCGCCTCGGCTGTTGGCGCGTGGTTCTGACGTCTCCCATGGTTCTGGCCCAGTGCGCGGAGCTTTCTGATCGTGTGCACAGCCCAGTTCCTCTGCACGGCCCATCGCCGCCCGACCATGCCGTAGGCAGCGGGCCCGGCTCGGCCCGGGGTCGGCGACGAACGTAACGTGTTGCCCTGCCAGGCGCCAGCCGCGACGACAGGGCGGCCGAGCGGCGAACTTTCCCGCCATTCGCCGTGGCCGACCTCGACGTTGAGGAACGACCCGAATCGCAGGAGCCATCCACCGGCCACGGGATCGACGATCACCGTGGTTCCGTCGGGCAGAGCCGAATCCTCGGCGGAGGCGTCGAGTCTCGCCTTGACGGGACGCTCCGGGGCGGCCGAACCCGGCACCGGCGCGAGTGACAGCCGCCGCAGCCGATCGGCGAGGATCTCGTCGTCCCGGGCGCTTCCCGCGTGGTCCATGCCGGGCAGCAGGCAATCCCATATTGCGTCGAGCACTGCCTGTGCCTGCGTATTGGCGCCGGTCACGGCGACCACGAGACCGTGTGACGGGATGACTACGCATTGCTGGCCGAAAGAGCCGTCACTGTGGTAACCGTGACGCGACATCCAGAACTGGTAACCGTAACCGCAAAGGTAGTCAGCGTCCCCCGACCCGTCCTCGAGTGGCAGGGTATCGATGTGCCGTCTGGTCGCGAGCTCCACCCATTCGCGCGGGACGAGCCGCCGGTCGCCCCAAAGGCCTCCGCGCAGGAGCAGTTCACCGAAGGCGGCGACGGCCTCGGTCGTGAGGTGCAGTCCGTGGAATCCGAAGGCGGCACCGCTCGCCACCCGGTCCCATTCGGCGTGGTCGACGCCCATCGGCTTGAAGAGGCGCTCGTCGAGCAGTTCCGGGAGGCCGCGGCCCGTGACCCGTTCCACCATCCGGGCCAGGATGAAGGTGGTCGGATTGTCGTAGGCGTGCCGTGTTCCCTCGGCCTCGGGAAACGGTACGCGCAGGAAGCCCTTCACAAGGTCGCCCGGTTCCAGTTGCCAGGCCTCGGCGAGGCTGTCCGTGCGGTGTCCGGCCGTCATGGACAGCAGGTGGTGAACGGTGAGGCGGCATCCCTGCTCCGAGATGTCGGCCGGAACGTGGTCGGGCAACACGTCCACCACCCGATCGTCCAGCGAGAGCAGCCCGTCGGCGATCGCGAGCCCCACGGCGACCGAGGTGAACGACTTGGTCAGCGAGTAAAGAAGGTGCGGGCGTTCGGCCGAGTACGGCGCCCACCAGCCTTCAGCGACGACGTGACCGTGGCGTACGACCATGATGGAGTGACACTCGACGGATTGCGCTTCGAGCCGGTCCAGCAGCGCGGCGACCGCGCGGGACGACACCCCCGACGCGGCCGGTGTCGACCGCGGCAGTAGTGCGCGTTGAGAAGGCATCAGGCACCCTACCGCCAGGGAGTAGGGCTGCGGCGAAGTGTGCGGATGACTCGGGAGCCGGCTGTGGGCCGGAGGAGGCGCCCGATCGGGTGTCGAGTACGTGTACGGCGGGAGAGGGGGGCGCGGAGGCGGGGGTTTGTGGAGGCCGGCGTAAGACCGTGCCAGCAACCACCGCGCCCGCGACGGCCGCGAGAGCGGCATCACCAGAGGCCCGCTATCACGGCCGGCCGGAGCAAGCGGCGACCATGATCCACGATGTCAGGCGACACGGCTCCAGCGCTACGCGTGGAGTTCGCCGGACCAGATGGTGACGGCCTGGCCGACGAGTTCGACGCGCTCGCCCTTGATGGTGGTGCGCATCACGCCGGACCGCGCTGACAACTGCGCGCCGACAAGGGTGTCGCGTCCCAGTTTGGCCGACCAGTACGGGGCGAGCACGCAGTGAGCCGATCCGGTCACCGGGTCCTCGGGGACGCCGACGCGGGGCGCGAAGAACCGGGAGACGTAGTCGGGTTCCCCGAATGTCGTAAGCCCGGCGCCCTCTGAAGAGAGTCCGACCGGTGACACGTGCTCGGGTCCACCTGTTGGTACGGAGGCGGTTCCTGCCGTCGGTGTGTGCGTGGAGGCGGCGGGGGCGGTCACGATGACGGCTCGGACATCGAAGGCGGCCAGCGCGTCGATGTCAGGAGTCAGATCGCGCACTGCCTGTTCCGATTCGACCTCGGCGAGTAGATCGAACCCGCCCATTCCGGTCCACCGTACGGGAACGCCGAGGGCCTCCGCCAAACCGCTCGGCGGGGTGATTTCCGACGGGGAATGCGCCGGGAAATCCATCACTATCGAGCCGTCTTCTGACTGGTCGACGGAGAGAATTCCACTCTTTGTCGCAAATTCGATCTTGCCTTCGGCGAGACCCGTCGAATAGAGCACATGTGCCGCCGCGAGGGTGGCGTGCCCGCACAGCGCGACCTCAACGGATGGTGTGAACCAGCGTAGCGAGTACCGTCCCGAGGCGTCGGGTCCGAGTACGAACGCGGTTTCCGAGTGACGCATTTCGGCGGCGACGGACTGCATCCAAGAATCAGCGGCCGAGGCTTCCAGCAAACAGACGGCCGCCGGGTTACCCTTGAAGGGTTGGTCGGTGAACGAATCGACGGTGAAGATACGCATGCGGGTGATGCTATCGACGCCGTGAATGCGGCCTGGCGCGGGGGCGTACGCCGGACAAAATGAAATTCAGTCGGGCGTGTCGCCCGCCTGGGGCCGAATCGGTGGTTACTGTCCTTTCTATCGGGGTAGCCCAATGCGGCCGGATCTCGGGGAAAGGAAGTGCCGATGGGGGCAGTGCGCAAGGTGGCGAGCTACCTTGGTCTGGGCGCCGTTGAGCAGTATGACGAGCCCTATGGCGACGAGGAATACGAGGATGACTGGATGCCGGCGTCGGAGCGGGCGGCCAGGCGTTGGCAGCCTGCGGAGCAGCCCGCACGGATCGTGATGGTCCGTCCGCAGAAGTACGACGACGCTTTGACGGTTGGACGACACTTCCGCGAGGGGCACGCGGTGGTCATGGATGTGGTCGGCATGTCGATGGCCGAGGCCACCCGGATGGTGGATTTCGCGGCCGGCTTGGCGTACGGCTGCGAGGGGCGGATCGAGCGGATCGCCGAGAAGGTCTTCCTGCTGACTCCTGCCAACGTCGAAGTCTCCATGGTCTGACGCCGAGCCGGGCTTCCGGGCCTCTTTCTATCCGCCCGTCCCGGCTCGGCCCGTAGAACGACACCGTAGAGCGCACCGGCTCCCGTGATCAGGCAGCGGCCGGAACGGCTGCGAGAAGCCCGAGCTCCGGCAGGCGTCACCACGTCGAGACAGGCATGCGGCCGGCCACAGCGGTGGCGCGGCACCTGTCCGGCATGGGACCAGAGAGCACATCCCACGACGACGTACATGGAGAAGGCCACGGTGGTCCGGCCGTAGAAGGACGACCGCGGTCAGGCGGCGCGGGGGCCGCGCCGGAGCAGGCGGGTGAGCTCGCCGAAGTCCTCGGTGGCGGCGTCGGCGCGTTTCAGCGACTCTCTCGCGTGCTCGTGCAGCGCCCAGACCGCGCCTTCGGCGGTCTCGTTCAGCTCGGCGAGCCGCGCCTGGACGAAGTCGAGATCGGCCTGCTCCTGAACCCGGCGCTTCCACAGGAGGAAGCCACCCCAGCCGGCGACGGCGATCCCGGCGAGCGCGGCCACGAGGTGGACCGCGAAACCGGTGCCGAGCAGGACGACGCCGATGCCGATGAGAACATACCCCAGCCAGTTTCCCCGGCGGTTCCGCACGGACTCGGTGACGACGCCGTGCTCGGCCGCGTGCATGGAATTGCGATCGGGGCCTTCGGGGCGAAGGATCACGGGATGGCCGAGCACCGGTACGGTCACCGCCTCGGGAGGCGGCTCCTGGGCGGCGTGCAGGAGTGACTCCGCCGCCGCCTTCACCGCGGGGGCGGCGACATGGAGGGCGAGCGCCGCCAGGTGGGGTTCCGCGCCGGGCTGGACGTCCTGGAGCAGATGGCCCCGGAGCGAGCTGAGCGGCCCCTCATGGCCTCCTTGCCCGATCAGCGTACGCAGGACGGCGATGGGCTCGGCATCGGGCCACACCGATCCAGTCACGATCTTGGAGACCGTGACGGGCTGCCGGGAGGAGGTGATCTCGGCGCAGCGCTCGCGCAGGCGGGTGAGCCGGTCGGCGGCCTGGGCCGGGGCGGCGATCTCGGGGATCTCGGCCAGCTGGGGAAAGTCCTTGAGTGAAGGCGGTACGACGATCGCGGGATCGTCGGGGACGAGGGCCTCCAGCCAGAGCGCGTCCTCGGCGGGGACGGCGACCGCGTCGAGCTTGCGGAGCACGAAGATCTTGCCGACCGGCCCGTACGCGCCGCGAGCCGCGGCGAGCCACACCGCCCGCTGGCCGGAGGTCACCGGGCGGTCGTCGCTGAGGTCGCCGAAGGCCGTGCCGAGCCAGGAGGCGTGGATGCGGTCGCCGTGGCCGGCGACGGCGAGGGCGAGGCAGAGGAACAGCGCGGTGCGGCCCTCGTCGAGGCGGGCGGCGCGGGAGAGGGGTTCCATCGCGTCTTCGCCCGCCATGGTGAGGACCAGGGCCTGCACGGCGGGGGCGAGCCAGTAGTCCGGCACGTCGTCGAGACCGGGCGGCGCTACGGGCGCGCTCCCGTCGGCGGTGAGGTGGACCAGGAGCGCCTCAGCGTACCGATGCAGTTCGGTGGTGTCGGCGAGACCCGCGACGTCGGGGTTCTTGCTCAGGTCCATGCTCAACGCAGAACGCTCCCCGAGAAGGTGACGAAATGCCGCCGACTGAAGAACCGCCCCTGGCGGTGGCCACGCGCGCTGCGGGGATCGGCGGACACTCCCTTGACCGGGTCAAGACTAGACCGTCGCGGCGGCATATCTGGACGAGACGCGCCGAACGGCGAGCGGGGACTTGCCCCGCCCGGAACCGGCGGCTCCGGGCGGGGAGAGCCGTCACATCCGCTCGGGCACCTCGATGCCGAGCAGGTCGAGCCCTTGGAGCAGGACCCGGAGGGTCAGCGCGGACAGCGCCAGGCGGGACTGCCGCACGGCCTCGTCCGCGGCCTTGAGGACCGGGCAGTTCTCGTAGAACGACGTGAACGCCTGGGCCACGTCGAACAGGTAGTTGCACAGCCGGTGCGGCTCGGACAGTTCGGCGACGCTCTCGACGACCGCGCCGAAGCCGAGGAGTTGCAGCGCGAGAGCGCGCTCCGCGGGCTCGCCGAGGATGATCGGCCCACTCACGGTGGACGGGTCGACCGAGCCGTTGCGGAAGATCGAGCGGATCCGGGCCGTGGCGTACTGGAGGTACGGCCCGGTGTTGCCGGTCAACGCCAGCATCCGGTCGAAGTCGAAGACGTACTCGCTGTCGTGGCTGACCGACAGGTCGGCGTACTTCACCGCGCCCATGCCGACCTGGCGGGCGATCGAGCGGCGGGCGGAGGCGTCGTAGCCGCGGTCGGCGATGACGGCCTCGGCCCGGATGACCGCCTCCTCCAGCAGCTCGGTCAGCTTGACCGACTCGCCGCTGCGGGTCTTGAACATCTTGCCGTCGCTGCCCAGCACGCTGCCGATCTGGATGTGCTCGGCGCTGGCCTCGTCGGTCAGCCACCCGGCGAGGCGGGCGGAGGCGAACACCATCTGGAAGTGCAGCGACTGGGTGGCGCCCACGACGTAGAGGATGCGGTCGGCCTTGAGGTCGCGCACGCGGTACCGGATCGCGGCGAGGTCGGTCGTGGCGTAGCCGTACCCGCCGTCGCTCTTGCGGATGATCAGCGGGAGCGGCTGGTCGTCGCGCCCGGTGAAGCCGGGCGGGAAGACGCAGAGCGCGCCCTCGCTGATGACGGCGACGCCGGAGTGCTCGAGCTCGTCGCAGGCGTCGGCCAGCATCGGGTTGTACATGCTCTCGCCGGCGATGTCGTCGTCGGTGAGGGTGACGCCGAGCTGGTGGTAGACCCGGTTGAAGTAACGCTGGGTGTACTCGATGAACTCGCGCCACAGCCGGAGGGTGTCGGCGTCGCCGCCCTGCAGCAACGGCACCCGGAGGCGGGCGCGCGCCTCGAAGTCGGGGTCGCTGTCGAACTTGCGGCGGGCCTCCTGGTAGAAGGCGTTGCCGTCACCGGCGGCGAGCCGCTCGAGCGACTCCTCCTCGCCGACGTCGAGCAGGTGCTCGATGAGCATGCCGAACGGCGTGCCCCAGTCGCCGAGGTGGTTCTGCCGGATGACGTGGTCGCCGAGGTGCTCGTGGGTGCGCGCCAGCGTGTCGCCCACGATCGTGGTGCGCAGATGCCCGACGTGCATCTCCTTGGCGGCGTTGGGCGCCGAGTAGTCGATTACGACGGTCTTGGGCGCGGGCTGCGGCACGCCGATCCGCTCGTCAGCCAGCAGCCGTGCGGCCTGGGTGGCGATCCAGCCGTCGCCGAGGGTCAGATTGAGGAATCCCGGGCCGCTGATCTCGACGCTGATGTCGCCGGTGTCGAGCGCGTCCACCAGGGCCTGGGCGACCTCCCGCGGCGTACGTCGGAGCCGCTTGGCCAGGCTGAGAGCGACGTTCGCCTGGTAGTCGGCGAACTGTGAGGGCCTGATCAGCGGGTCTTCGCCTGAGTACTCCTGGCCGAAGGCGGTGCCCAGCGCCTGCTGGACCCGCTCGGCGAGCACGAGTTGCGGGTCGGTCATGCGCTCAAGTTTATCGACGGCCGTCCATCCGTTTTCCAGCTCGGAAACGCGCGTCACCAGAGCCGATGAGATCTCGGGATGGAGGCGATCCGCTCACCGATGCGGGTGACGATCTCGCCGGCGGCCAGGCGCGCGGCGAGTTCGCACGCCGCGGCCACGCCGCCGGCCCTGGACGAGCCGTGTGCGATGACGACGGTCCCGTTCAGGCCGAGCAGTACGGCACCGCCGTGGGCCTCGGGGTCGAGCCGGCGGTAGAGCTCGCGCAGCCGGGGGCGCTGGAGCATGCCGCCGAACCGCGCCACCGCGCTCTCCTCGATCGTCTCCCTGAACTGTCCGAAGGCGTACCTGATGCTGCCTTCGAGTGTCTTGAGCGCGACGTTCCCGGTGAAGCCGTCGGCGACGACGACGTCGACCCGGCCGGTGAGCAGGTCGTGCCCCTCGATGTTTCCATCGAAGTCGATCCCGGGCGTGCCGGAGAGCAGTTCGTGTGCACGTTTGATGAGCTTGTTGCCCTTCTCGGCCTCGGACCCGATCGTGAGCAGCCCGACCCGAGGCCGGGGAAGATCGAGCGCGGTCTGGGCGAAGGCCACGCCGAGGTGCGCGAACTGGACCAGCATCTCGGGCTTGGCGTCGGCGTTGGCGCCCGCGTCGAGGAGCACGGTGGGCGTCGGCCGGGTCGGGAGGGTGACCGCGATGGCGGGCCGTCCGACGCCGTGCTGTCCGCGCAGCCGGAGCTTTCCGGTCGCCACCACTCCGGCGGTGGATCCGGCGGAGACGACGGCGGACGCGTCTCCGCGCCGCAGGAGGTGGCAGGCGACGGCGATGCTGGAGCGGGGGCGGCGCAGGCTGGCGAGCGCGCCCTCGTCCATGGCGAGCGCCTCTTCGGCGCGTACGATGGGGATCTCCGCGGTGGCGTCGTACGCGGCGAGCGCCTCGTAGAGCAGCCGCGGCTGGCCCACGAGGACCACGGGGATCCCGCGTTCCCTGACCGCCTGTACGGCTCCCGCCACGATCTCGCCGGGAGCGTTGTCCCCTCCCATGGCGTCGAGGGCGACCGGCAGCGCCCCGACTGGGCCCGGGTCGGGCGCAACGCGGTCCAATCGGTTCACCTCACGAGTCTGCCACCTGCGCGGATCGTTGGCGCGAGCGTAGACCGTACGTGCGAGCGGGACGGTCAGCCGTGCCAGGGAGAGTGCACGTCGGTGGCGACCCGCGACAGGATGATCTTTCCGAAGCGGGCCTTTCCCGTCACCCTGATGAGCGGCCCGTCCCCTTCCTGGCCGCCGGAGACGTGGCGCTTGGAGAACAGGGCGCTGCCCTCGTCCATGATCCTGGCATTCTCGGGCACGCGAACGATCATCTTGCCGCAGAACGAGTTGAGTTCGAGAGTGATCTCCCGGCCGGGCAGCACCGCGTCGCGCAGGTCGATGATCAGCGCGCCGAAGACCGAGCGGAGCTCGGTGTGGCGGCCGGCCACCCAGCGCCCGCTGCGGATGACCTTGCTGAAGACGGCGGTCACTTCTTGCCGCTCGGCCCTCAGCGCCGTCGTACCGGCGGTGCTGGGGAGGTCGGGGAGGTCGTGGGTGAGGGGGACGAGGTCGCCAAGCGTCACGGCGGTGTAGGCGGCGGACAGCCGGTCCGCATGCTCCGCGGAGGTGAGACGGCCGGTGGCCAGGCCCTCACCGAGGACGGCCGCGACCCTGTCCCGGTCGGCGTCTGAGGCACGCTGGCCTGCGTCTCCATCGCCATATGGGGTCAAGGAAGTCACAAGCCGACGATACTCCCTTTCGCGATATGTCGCGAGATCTGATGACATACGGCAGAACCTCACAAGGAAGTTTCCTGCCTGTGGAACCTGCCGTGGAGGCGGTGACTCGGGTTATATGGGAACCTCAGACGCGCGACGGGGGTAGTTGGTTTACACAGTTCCCAAAACCTACCGAGAAAGGAAGGCCGAGTGATCGTTAGCGAAAGCAAGCGAGGCTTCCGGGCCTACACCACCAAACATCTCGACGAGCTTCTCGGCCGCGGCGGCCTCGATGAGGCGGCCCGGTTGCGGGTCCGCGCCGTGGCGACGGTCCTGCCGTTCCGCACGAACGCCTACGTCGTCGACGAGCTGATCGACTGGTCGGCCGTCCCCGACGACCCGATCTACCGGCTCGTCTTCCCGCAGGAGGACATGCTGCCCGAGGCCGACGTTTCACGGCTGGCAGGCCTACTGCGCGACGGCGCGCCGGCGACGCGGGTTCAGGAGGCGGCCCGCGAGATCCGGATGCGGCTCAACCCGCATCCGGCCGGGCAACTCGAACTCAACGTGCCCCGTGTGGGTGGGGAACCCGTTCCGGGGTTGCAGCACAAGTACCCCGAGACCGTGCTGTTCTTCCCGAAGCAGGGCCAGACCTGCCACGCGTACTGCACCTACTGCTTCCGCTGGGCCCAGTTCATCGGCGAGCCCGACCTCAAGATGGCGTCCGACGACATCGGGAACCTCGTCGAGTACGTCAAGTCCCATCCCGAGGTGACGAGCATCCTCTTCACCGGCGGCGACCCGATGATCATGAGTGAGGCGGTCCTCCGCCGGTACATCGATCCGCTGCTCGGGCTGGAGCAGATCGAGTCGATCCGCATCGGCACCAAGTCCCTGGCGTACTGGCCGGACAGGTTCGTCGGCGATCCCGACGCCGACGCGACGCTCAAGCTCTTCGCCGAGGTGGTCGAGTCGGGCAAGAGCCTCGCTTTCATGGCGCACTTCTCGCACCCGCGCGAACTCGAACCCGACATCGTCCAGACGGCGGTCGGGCGGATCCTGGAGAGCGGGGCGACGATCAGGACACAGGCGCCGCTCATCCGCTCCATCAACGACAGTCCCGGCGTCTGGTCCCACATGTGGCGGCGGCAGACCGCCATGGGCATGATCCCTTATTACATGTTCGTCGAGCGCGACACCGGCCCACAGGACTACTTCGCGGTCAAGCTCGCGGACGCTCACCGGATCTTCCGTGACGCGTACGCGCAGGTGTCCGGGCTGTGCCGGACCGTCAGAGGGCCGTCCATGTCGGCCACCCCCGGAAAGGTCTGCGTCGACGGCGTCGCGGAGGTCGCCGGAAAGCGCGTCTTCGTCCTCCATTTCATCCAGGCGCGGGATCCCGAACTGGTCGGGCGTCCCTTCTTCGCCCACTACGACCCGCACGCGGTCTGGCTCACCGATCTGAGACCGGCGTTCGCGGACCGTTTCCCCTTCGAGTTCTCCGGTGCTTCCAGTCGGCTCAGCGCCTGACGCACGGCGGAATCACCCCCTTCGCCGTCCGTCGCCGGCCTCCGTATCCGTCTGAATTCTCAAGCGATCGGAAAATCTGTTCGCCCGGCCTGGGAAGCATGTTTACCGAGCCTTTTTCCCAGGCCGGGGATCGCTTCGCCGGATATCCCGATGAAAAGGGATTCTTGGGGATGACTGGAAGGTGATCTCTAGTCCCTAGATTTCCGGAAATTCCGGTCCTCTGCCCTGGCTGAGGTGCGGACGAGCGCGGCAGCCCACCCTTCGAGAAGGGTGATAGAAATGCCGTCCGTAGCTGAGTCCTGGTCGGCGCCGTACGCCGACACACGGGGGGTAATTCCCGCTCTCGTGAAAAGGGATATGAACCGGGGGAATTATGAATCGAATCATTAAGGCTGCCGCGGTCCTCATCACCGCCGGTATCGCGGGCATGTCCGCCGTGCCGGCCCAGGCCTCGGCCGCCGACACGGGCACCGACGCGCAGCTCGCGGCCGTCACGAGGGTGCTCGCCGACGTCCGCGCCGACGTGGTCGCCGGTGCGACCGGCTCCCTGCAGGGCCAGCTCGCCACCGTGGCGAACCTGGCGGCTCACGCGGACGCGAGCGTCAACGCGGTGGTCGCGGCGCAGCTCGCCGCGACGGCCAACGTCGCGCTCGGCGCGGTCGTCGACGTCAAGGCCGCGACCGAGGCTCAGCTCGTGGCCGCCGCCAACCTGACCGCCGACGTCACCGCCGCCCTCGCCGCGAACGTGAACGCGAACGTTCAGGCCCAGCTCACCGCCGCCGCGAACCTCACCGCGAGCGTCGCCGCCACCCTCACCGCCAACGTGAACGCCGCGGCCGTCGCCACGGTGAACGCGAACGCCGTCGTCGCGGCCCAGCTCGCCGTCGCGGCCAGCGCCGCCGCCAACGCGGCCGCCACCCTGACCGCCTTCGTCGACGCGCACCTGGACGCCGGCGTGGCTGTCCTCGCCGGCATCCGGATCCCCGTCGTCGTCCTGGTGGGCAACGTCCGCGCCCTGGCCAACGCCTCGGCCGCGCTCACCGCCAACGTGAACGCCGCCATCAACGTCGGTCTCGTGGCGAACCTCAGCGCCCTGCTCAACGTCAACGTCGGCGTCAACGCGCTGGCCGGCGTCAGGGTTCTGGTGCCCGGCGTGCTCACCACCGGCCTCAACACGGTGAAGTCGACCTCGTCGGTCACCACCACCCGTTCCAACGGCTGGGTGAGGACGGTGACCACGACCGTCGTTCCGTGGAACACCGTGACCGTGGTCAAGAACACCAGCACCAGCAGCACGAGCACCACCGGCACCACCGGGACCACGACCACCGGCACGACCACCACCGGCACCACCGGTACGCCGACCACGACCACCACCACGACCACCACTCCGGGCACGACCTACCCCGCGCGCACCAAGTGAGCGATGATCGGGTGCCGCCCCGGGTGCGGTCGCCGCACCCGGAGCACTCGGAACACTGAAAGAACATGAGAGAACCGGCCGACACCCTCCAGGTGTCGGCCGGTTCTCTCATGTCGTCAGCGTGTCGCCCGGGCGAGGCCGGGGCCGCCAGGTCGTGGAACCACGCAGGCGGGACGCGCTCCCCGGCGCCTGGCGCCGGATCAGTTGAGCGAGCCGCGCAGGCAGGTGCGCCGGCCGATCTCCGCCTGCAGCCGGGCCATCTGCCAGTGCAGATCGATCAGCTGCTCGGCGATCAAACTCAAC
This sequence comes from Microtetraspora glauca, assembly GCA_001570385.1. Lineage (GTDB taxonomy): Bacteria > Actinomycetota > Actinomycetes > Streptosporangiales > Streptosporangiaceae > Microtetraspora > Microtetraspora glauca. Next base: position 12,006 of record BBYL01000038.1, read on the forward strand.
GGAAGCTCCGAGGGATCTTCAGCGGCCAAATGGTCGATCGCCGTCGCCAGGTCACCCATCCCGCCCTCCGGTGTCCAGGTCGAATCTACGTTCGAATCATAGTGGAACACCGGCACGGGCGCATCAGGTTTCGTAGGTCGGCGCGATGTAACCGCGGGCCAGGGTGTTCGCCGTGATGTTGAACCCCACCACGGCGGGTGGCGCGTCGTCGCCCACCCCGAGCTTCTCGACCTTCAACGCGTGCACGGCGAAGACGTAGCGGTGCGGCCATCCCGGCGGCGGAGCGGCGCCGCCGTAGGACTTCTGGCTGTAGTCGTTGCGCGCGTGCGCGGCCCCCTCGGGAAGGCCCGCGAAGCCCGGGGCCGTCCCCGCGCCGGTCGGCAGCTCGGTGACGTCCGCGGGGATGTCGTACACGAGCCAGTGCCAGAATCCGCTGCCGGTGGGCGCGTCCGGGTCGAAGCAGGTCACCGCATAGCTTTTCGTGCCCTCGGGCGCGCCCGACCAGCGCAGGTTCGGCGACTGGTTCTGCCCGGTCATGCCCCAGTCGTTGAAGACGTGGGCGTCGGACAGGCGCTCCCCGTCCCGTACGTCGTCGCTCTCGACGGTCAGGCTGGGCACCTGAGGCAGATGGTCATAGGGAATCGGCGGCTGCGTCGGCACGATCCGTCCTCCGATGGGTCGACATCATGGTCGTCACCCATCCTGGTACGGCCGCCGCGCGGTCGCCACTGGCCGCGCTCAGGCCTTGTTGTACGCGGCGAGGACCTCGGAGGGGTCGCCGTCCATCTTGATCTTGCCCTTGTGCAGCCAGATGACGCGGCTGCAGGTGTCCTCGATGACGTCGAGGTTGTGGGCCACCAGGAAGACGGTGCCGGCGGACTCGCGCATCTGCTTGATGCGCTTCTGGCTCCTCTTCTTGAACTCGCGGTCGCCGGTGGCCAGCGCCTCGTCGATGAGGAGGACGTCATGGGTCTTGGCCGAGGAGATGGCGAAGCGCAGCCGCGCGCCCATGCCGGAGGAGTAGGTCGACATCGGGAACTGCACGAACTCGCCGATGCCGGAGAAGTCGACGATCTCGTCATACTTCTCGCGCAGTTCGGTGGGGGACATGCCCATGGCGTAACAGCCGAGGACGATGTTGCGCTCGCCGGTGAGCTCCTTCATCAGGGCGGCGTTGACGCCGAGAAGCGACGGCTGGCCGTCGGTGTAGACCGCGCCCTTGTGCGGCGGGAGCAGCCCGGCGATGGCCCGCAGCAGCGTCGACTTGCCTGAGCCGTTGCGGCCGACGATGCCGATCGCCTCTCCGTGGCGGGCGACGAAGGAGACGCCCTTGACGGCGTGGACTTCCTTCATCTGGGGACGGCCCTGGCGCCTGACGATGCGCATGAGTGCGTTCGCCGCATTGCCCTTCTGGGAGTCCGAGGCGGCGCCGTACACCTTGTAGACGATGTGGAGGTTGTCGACGATCACCGTCGGCGTCCCGAGCACCTCGGGGGACGCCTGTGATTCTTCCTGGGCCACGTGGGACAGCTCCTTGGTCAGCTCAGCCACGTCCGTACCTCTCCTCGGCCCGCCAGAAGTACCAGAAGCCGACGATCAGCGCGAATATCGCCCAGAATATGCAGGTAATCCACGCCCATCGCTCCGGGAATCGCTGGTAGATCAGCAGGTCGCGCATGAACTCGATGTAGGCGGCGGCCGGGTTGAACTCCAGGGCCCACCGGAGCACGTCAGGGAGCTTCTCCGTGCGCTCGCTGATGCTGTAGAAGACGCCGGAGGCGTACAGCCAGGTGCGGGTGATGAACGGCAGGAGCTGGTTCGTGTCGCGGACGAACGCGCCGACGCGAGCCATGAACAGGCTCGCGCCGACGTTGAAGACCAGTTGCAGGGCCAGCGTGACCGGGATCAGCAGCCAGAGCCATGTGATCGGCTCGCCGGTGACCAGGACGAGCACGATGAGCACGCCCATCGACCAGCCGAGCTGCTGCAGCTCCTGCACCGCGTACGCCAGGGGAAGCGAGGCACGGGGGAAGTGCAGGGCCCTGATGAGCGAGAGGTTCGACGAGACGGACTTGGCGCCGCTGATCACCGTCCGCTGGGTGAAGGTGAAGACCATGACCCCGGTGATGAGGAACGCGGGGTAGTTGTCGATGTTCTTGCTCTGACCGAGGATGACACCGAACATCAGCCAGTAGACCGCGGCGTTGAGCAGCGGCGTGAGCACCTGCCAGAGCTGGCCGAGCGCGGACTCGGAGTACTTCGAGACGTTCCTGGACGTGGCGTACGTCAGGATGAAGTGCCTCCGCGTCCACAATTGGCGCAGGTACGCGGGCAGGGTGGGGCGCGCGATGGCGCGTCGCAACCCGTGGCGCTCGGCGAGCGCGGCCAGTGACTCCGGCGCCCCGCCGCCCGCCTGGGCGTCCGCGACCGCGGAATCCGGCTGGCTCATGGGATGGACTCTATTGGATGGTGATGAGTAAGAGACCGGTGATGGTGATCCGTTGGCCTCTCGTGGACGTCGGCCGTGACCGTCGCGGGGAGCGGGGCCGCGGCTTGGTCAAAGGTAGCCCAGCGACTCGTGGTATGGGGACAACGGCACGGGTCCGATGTCATGGAGACGCCGATGCCCCATCAATCGCATCCTATGTGTACCTTATTGGGTGGTTTGGGCTTCGCATCGGCATTTAGCCCGACCTTGTTGGTATGCGTATGACGCCCCACCGACGCACGTGTGACCGAACTGCAATGCACCAGAGACTCGTCTGGTGTGCGGAGTGAGGGATGCTCGCGACGACTGGCAGGGCGTCAGCGGGCTTGACCATGTTTGCAAACGAGGGAACCTCACCACCATCCGAGGAACCCGCGCGAGTGAACGGGGCATGCCCGCCAATGCCCATCCTTAGAGGGAGGATCAATCCACTATGCGCGTAGCTAAGGGCGCACAGATCGCCGCGGGCACCGCGCTGCTTGCGCTTGGGGTCGCCGCGTGCGGCGGTGGCGGCAGCGGTTCCGGCGGCAGCGGCAGCGACGGCGGCACCAACCCCCGCGCGGCCGACGGCACCGTGTACATCCGGGGATGTGAGCCCCAGACCGGCTTCGTCCCGGGCAACATCAACGAGACCTGCGGCGGCACGATCAACCAGTTCGTGTACGACCAGCTGATCAAGTACAACACCGACACGGCCGCGCCCGAGCTGAGCCAGGCGGAGTCGATCGAGAGCCCGGACAACAAGGTCTGGACGATCAAGCTCAAGCCGGGGCTGAAGTGGAGCGACGGCACGCCGGTCACCGCCAAGAACTACGTTGACGCCTGGAACTACACCGCGTACACCCCGAACGCGCAGAACGGCGGCTGGTGGTTCGGCAGCGTCGAGGGTTACGGGGACGTCGCGACCGAGGACCCGGACGGCGCCGACGGGCCGAAGGAGGCTCCGAAGCCGGCCAAGGAGACCATGTCCGGTCTCGAGGTGATCGACGACCTCACCTTCAAGGTCACGCTGCAGGCCCCCGAGGCGGTGTTCCGCACCAAGCTGGGCTACACCACGTTCTCCCCGCTGCCCGACGCGTTCTTCAAGGACCCCAAGGCGTTCGCCGCCAACCCGGTCACGAACGGCCCCTTCAAGTTCGTGAAGTGGGACCACAACTCGCAGATCGTGGTCGAGGCCGTCGCGGACTACCCGGGCGCCGAGAAGCCCAAGGTCAAGAAGATCGTCTACAAGATGTACAAGGACGACGACGCGGCCTACGCGGACCTGGTGTCCAACAACCTCGACTTCACCGAGCTCGTTCCGCCGTCGGCCCTGGCCGGTGACAAGTGGAAGAGCGACCTCGGCGACCGCGCCATCGAGGGCCAGCAGGGCGTCATCCAGACGATGACCTTCCCGCTGTACGACAAGGAGTTCGGCGGCAACGCGGACTTCCGCAAGGCGCTGTCCCTGGCGATCGACCGGAAGACGATCACGGACAAGATCTTCAACAAGGGTCGTGTCCCGATCGACGGCTGGATCTCCCCGCTGGTCGAGGGCTACAAGACTCCGGGCGCGTGTGGCGAGTTCTGCACCTTCGACCCGGCCAAGGCCAAGGAGTACCTCGCCAAGGCCAAGGCCGCGGGCTACACCCCGCCGAAGGAGTACCCGATCTGGTACAACGGCGACTCCGCGCACAAGGAGTGGGTGGACGCCACCGCCAACAGCATCAACCAGGCCCTGGGCGCCGACGCCGGCTTCACGGTCGTGGGCAAGGCCACGCCGACCTTCGCCGAGTTCCGTGACCTGATCACGAACCGCAAGATGAAGGGCGCGTTCCGCACGGGCTGGCAGATGGACTACCCGAGCATCGAGAACTTCCTGAACCCGCTGTACAAGACGGGCGCGGGCTCGAACGACGGTGAGTTCAGCGACAAGGAACTCGACGCCAAGCTGAAGGAAGCCGACACCTCCACCGACCCGGCGCAGTCGATCCTCCACTACCAGGAGGCCGAGGCCATGCTGGTCAAGGAGATGAACGCCATCCCGCTGTGGTCGTACGGTCTGCAGGCAGGCACGTCCAAGTGGGTGACCGGTGTCAAGGTCACACCGTTCGGTGTGCTCGACCCGCTCTCCATCGCGATCAAGGAAGCGTAGGCTCGCCTCGCATGCGCCACGAGGCCGGTTCCAGACCGGGGCCGGCCTCGCTGGCTGTCTGACGGCGGATACGTAAAGTCACGGCTCCGCCACTGTCCAGCCCTCCCTTTCGGTCCTCCGCACTCATCCACCTGCGGCATTGTTGACCGGTAGGGATGCATGTACGACCTTTAGCGTCAGAGTGGAGGTGCGCATGGGCCGATATGCCATCCGGCGCCTGCTGCAACTCATCCCCGTGCTCCTAGGCACGACCTTCCTCATCAACTACATGGTGTGGCAGCTCCCCGGTGACCCGTTCGCCGCGCGCTGTGGTCAGCGAGCCTGCCCCGACTCATACATCTCCGCCATGCGCGCGCAGTTCGGCCTCGACCAGCCGATGCTCGTGCAGTACTGGCACTTCCTGAAGAACCTGCTGTCCGGCGACCTGGGTGTGAACTTCAACCAGGTGTCCGTGGCGTCGCAACTCGCCGACGCCTGGCCGATCACCATCCGGCTCGGCCTGATGGCCGTCGCCATCGAGGCGATCATCGGCATCGCGGCCGGCGTGCTGTCCGGTCTCAAGCGCGGCGGCTTCATCGACAACGTGATCACGATTTCCACGCTGTTCATGCTGTCGCTGCCGATCTTCGTCACCGGCTTCATCCTGCAGTGGCTGCTCGGCGTGCAGCTCCAGTGGATCAACCCCACGGTGTCCGACGCGGCGACCGTGGGTGAACTGCTGATCCCGGCGTTCGTGCTGGCCAGCCTCAACCTCGCGTTCACCGCCCGGCTCACCCGGACGAGCATCGTCGAGAACCGCCGGTCCGACTACGTCCGTACCGCGATCTCCAAGGGCATGACGAACCGCCGCGTGGTGGGCGTTCATCTCCTGCGCAACTCGTTGATCCCGGCACTGACCTTCCTCGGCACCGAGATCGGCTCGCTCATGTCGGGCGCGATCGTGACGGAGGGCATCTTCAACATCCACGGCATCGGTGGACTGCTCTTCACCGCGATCAACAACCACGACTTCACCATCGTGGTGCCCGTCGCGTCCCTGCTGGTTCTCGTCTATCTGCTCGCCAACCTGCTCGTCGACCTCCTCTACGGCGTGCTCGACCCGAGGATCCGTTATGAGTGAACCGACCGCCACGCAAGATCTGATCCAGGGAACGCCAGAGCCCTCGGCCGCCGCCGTCCCCAACTCGTCGGGGAAGCCGCGCAGCCTCTGGTACGACACCTGGGACATCCTGAAGCGCAGGAAGATCTTCTGGATCTCCTTCGTGATGCTCATCGTGTTCCTGGTGATGGCCGCGTTCCCGACGCTGTTCACGCACAAGGACCCCGAGTGGGCCACGCTCGCCAGAAGCATGGAGGGGCCGAGCGAGGACGCCTGGTTCGGCTTCGACCTGCAGGGCCGGGACGTGTTCGCGCGCACCATCTACGGCGCGCGCACCTCGATCATCGTGGGTGTGCTGGCCACGCTCGGCACCGTGGTGCTCGGCGGCATCGCCGGCGTCATCGCCGCGTACCAGGGGAAGTGGCTCGACTCGCTGCTCTCCCGCGTCGGCGAGATGTTCCTCGGCGTGCCGTACGTGCTCGGCGCGGTCATCATCCTCGGCTCGGTCGCCCCGGTGCAGTCCAACCCCGGTAAGACCATGATCATGACCGTTGTGATCATCGTGCTGGCCGTGCTCGGCTGGCCGGTGCTCATGCGCATCGCCCGGTCGTCGATCATCCAGGCCAAGCACCAGGACTACGTGCAGGCCGCCCGCGCGCTGGGCGCCGGCCCGTTCCGGATCATCTTCAAGCACCTGCTGCCGAACTCGCTCGCGCCGATCCTGGTGTACTCCACGATCACCATCGGCAGCTACATCGGCGCCGAGGCGACCCTGTCGCTCCTCGGCATCGGCCTGCGCACGCCGGTCATCTCGTGGGGCATCGCGATCGCCGACCACACCCGGTACATCCGGACCGGCGCGCACGCGATGTTCTTCCCGGCCGCGTTCCTGTCCCTCTGCGTGCTCACCTTCGTCATGCTCGGCGAGGCCGTACGCGACGCACTCGACCCCAAGCTTCGCTAGGAGGCACGAACAGTGATCGAAGTGCTTCCCGAGTCCGCGGGCAGCGGTACGCACGGCGGGGCTCTGCTGGAGGTCGACGACCTCCACGTGGAGTTCCGCACCAGGGCGGGCGTGGCCAAGGCGGTGAACGGCGTCACCTACAGCGTGAGCGCCGGGGAGACCCTGGCCGTGCTCGGCGAGTCGGGCTCCGGCAAGAGCGTGACCGCTCAGACGATCATGGGAATTCTCGACATGCCGCCGGGCAAGATCACCGGTGGTGAGATCCGCTTCCGCGGGACCGACCTGCTGAAGCTGCCCGAGGACGAGCGCAGGAAGGTTCGTGGCGAGGGCATCTCCATGATCTTCCAGGACGCGCTGTCCGCGCTCAACCCGGTTTTCCCGGTGGGCTGGCAGATCGCCGAGATGTTCCGCATCCACCGGGGCGCGTCCCGGGCCGACGCCAAGAAGAAGGCGATCGAGCTCATGGACCGGGTGCGCATCCCGGCCGCCAAGGAGCGGGTGAGCGACTACCCGCACCAGTTCTCCGGCGGCATGCGCCAGCGCATCATGATCGCGATGGCCATCGCGCTCGACCCCGAGGTGCTGATCGCCGACGAGCCGACCACCGCGCTGGACGTCACGGTGCAGGCCCAGATCATGGAGCTGCTGGCGGAGCTCCAGCGTGACAGCAACATGGGCCTGATCCTGATCACCCACGACCTCGGCGTGGTCGCCGACGTCGCGGACAAGATCGCCGTCATGTACGGCGGGCGGATCGTGGAGAACGCGCCGGTCCACGACCTCTACCGGAACCCGGCGCACCCGTACACGAAGGGCCTGCTGGAGTCGATCCCCCGGGTCGACCTCAAGGGGCAGGAGCTGTACGCGATCAAGGGCATGCCGCCCAACCTGCTCGACATGCCGTCGGGCTGTGCGTTCCACCCCCGCTGCCCGTACCGGCAGGAGACGTGCACGACCGACGTTCCCCCGCTGCACACGATCAGTGGTACGCGCGGCAGCGCCTGCCACTTCTGGAGGGAGGTTCTCGATGGCGACGCCCAGTGAGGTCGTTCTCGAAGTCCGCGATCTGGTCAAGCACTTCCCGCTGACCCAGGGCATCCTCTACAAGCGGCAGATCGGCGCGATCAAGGCCGTCGACGGCATCTCCTTCGACCTCCATCGGGGCGAGACGCTGGGCATCGTGGGGGAGTCGGGGTGTGGCAAGTCCACCCTGGCGAAGCTGCTCATGGCGCTCGAACGGCCCACCTCGGGCAAGGTGCTCGTGGGCGGCAAGGACATCGCCGCCGCCAGGGGGTCCGAGCTCAAGCACATGCGGCGCAACATCCAGATGGTGATGCAGGACCCGTACACCTCGCTGAACCCGCGGATGACCGTCGGCGACATCGTCGGCGAGCCGTACGAGATCCACTCGGAGGTCGTGCCGAAGGGCGACCGGCGTAAGCGGGTGCAGGAGCTGCTGGAGGTCGTGGGTCTCAACCCCGACCACATCAACCGGTACCCCCACCAGTTCTCCGGCGGCCAGCGGCAGCGCATCGGCATCGCCCGGGGGCTCGCCCTCCAGCCGGAGATCATCATCTGTGACGAGCCGGTCTCCGCGCTCGACGTGTCGATCCAGGCCCAGGTGATGAACCTGCTGGACGGGCTCCAGAAGGAGTTCAACCTCGCGTACATCTTCATCGCCCACGACCTGTCGGTGGTGCGCCACATCTCCGACCGCGTCGGCGTGATGTACCTGGGCAAGATGGTGGAGCTGGGCAAGGACACCGAGATCTACGACCGGCCGAGCCACCCGTACACCCAGGCGTTGCTCTCGGCCGTCCCGGTGCCCGACCCCGACGGACGCGAGCAGCGTGAGCGGATCATCCTGCAGGGCGACCCGCCCTCGCCGGCCAACCCGCCGTCGGGCTGCCGGTTCCGTACGCGCTGCTGGAAGGCGCAGGACATCTGCGCCGAGCAGGAGCCGCTGCTGGAGATCCGCGACAAGGCCGGGGACCACCCGAGTGCCTGCCACTTCGCCGAGGCCGCCGACGTCGTCCACGTGAACTGACGCCGGACCGGCACCGGACCGGCGTCGCCGGTCGAACGGGTCACATGCGCCCGGCCGCCTCAAGGGCGCGCCGGGCGCTCGCCATTCCGGCTCCGTACGCGTCGTCGCGCTCGCCGCGCGGGCGCGGGGTCGTGCCCCGCTGGAGCGCCCGCCGTACCTGGCGGGCCGACAGGTCGGGATAGCGAGAGCGGACCAGCGCCGCGACCCCGGCGACGAGGGCCGCGGCCGAACTCGTGCCGTCCGCCATCACGTACGAGCCGCGGCCCTCGGCGCTGACGATCTCCGTGCCGGGGGCGACCAGGGACAGGTAGTCCTGCCGGTTGGAGAAGGAGGCGGGCCGCAGCGCCCGGTCCACCGCGCCCACCGCGATCACGCCCGGATAGGCGGCGGGATAGTTCCTCCTGTTCGCTCCGGCGCCATCGTTGCCGGAGGAGGCGATCAACACGACCTGGCGGGACAGGGCGTACCGCACGGCCCTCTCCTCGGCGGCCGATCCCTGGTAGGACCCGCTGCCTCCGCCGAGCGACATGCTGATCACCTGCGCGCCGTGGTCCACGGCGTACCTGATGCCGCGGGCGACGGCGTCGCGGCAGATCGTGTTGCCCACGCCGAGCAGGTCGTCATCGTCCAGCGTGACCTTGATCGAGAGGATCCGCGCCTCGGGGGCCACGCCGAGTATGCCGTGGGTGTCGTTCGGGCCGTGCCCGCGACCCGCGATCAGGGCCGCCATGGCGGTGCCGTGCTTTCCGGAGGGCGCGTGCGGCGTTTGCCGGGTCGTGCTCGTCCACGCGCCGCAGGAGCCGCCGGGGCTCGTCGTGGCTCCGGTGAGGTCGGGCCCACGGACGACCGCTCCCAAGAGGTCGGGATGCCGGTCGTCCACGCCCGTGTCGAGCACTGCGACGGTGACTCCCGCGCCACGGGTGGTCCGCCATGCCTTCCTGACGTCCAGAGCCTGGAGCGGCCACTGGCGCGCGCGGACCGCGGCGCCCACGTCCTCGGAAGGGACGGCCGTCGCTCCGGTGAGCAGGCAGGCGGCGAGCAAGATCGGTACGACGCAGAAGAGCATCGCCGACCTCATGCCGTGACGGGCCTCCTCCCCGGGACAGCGGGTCAGGGAGGGCCAATTCTCGCATGGGACCGTCGACCGGAGTTGATGTTTCGGTGAACGACCCCTTGCGGTCCGTTATGTCACGGCTGTCCCTTCTGTGATTGCAGCGACAGCCGTACGTGGGCGCCGGGAGGGAGCCCGAGCCGCTCGGAGGCGTCCCCGGAGTTGACCGCGAGCGCGATCAGCCCCGCCGAGTCGGTGAACGCGACCAGATCACCGGGCGGCACCGCCGCGAACGTCTCCCGGTACGGCACGGCGAGCTGCCGCCTGCCGAGCCACACGCCGAGGGTGTCGCCCCCGCGTACGCCCAGCACGGCCAGGTCCGCGGTGGTGATGGACAGCTGGACGTTGCCGTGGCGGTCCACCGAGAGCACCTCGCCCTCGACCGCGCCGTCCCGCACCCGGGACGTGGGAGCGGGCAGCGAGACCAGCCCGAGAACGTCGATCCGCGGGCCCACGTCGCCCGGCCGGTGTCCGGCGCAGAGGTGCGCCGCGACGGGCGCGAAGATGTCCCTCCCGGGAAACGTCGGCGAGACGGGCTTGAGGAACAGGTCCTCGTTGGCGATCTCGTACGCCGCCTCGGCGCCTCCCGCCGCGTGCACCGCCCAGGACAGCACGCCGTTGTCCGGCCCGAGGAACATCCGCCCGCCGGCCTCGATGGCGACCAGGCGGCGGTTGCCCCCCATGGCGGGGTCGATGGCCGCGATGTGCACACCGGGGGGCAGGTAGGGCAGGGTCTGCGCCAGGATGGCCGCGCCGCGCCGCACGTCGCCCTCGGGCACGAGGTGCGCGACGTCGATGATCCGGGCCTCCGGCGCTATTCCGATGATCACTCCGTGGCACGCGGCGACGAACCCGTCTTCCAGCCCGTAGTCGGTGAGGAGCGTGATAACTGAGGTCACACCTGGTGACACTACGTCCGGCTCTCCGCTCTGAACACCCCGGCGTTCCGCGACTACCATGAGGGCGGGCCACAAGCCCGGCTGAGGAGGAGAGCATGGATACTGCGCCGGTCGGCGGCGAAGGTCCCGCTCCCGAGAACGCCCCCCGACCTCAGGCACTCTCGGATCGCGATCGCCAGGTGCTCGCGTTCGAGCGTCAGTGGTGGCGCTACGCGGGAGCCAAGGAACAGGCCATCAGGGAGACCTTCGACATCTCCGCGACCCGTTATTACCAGATCCTCGGGGAGCTGATCGACAGGGTCGAGGCCATGGAGCACGACCCGATGCTGGTCAAGCGCCTGCGACGGATGCGGGCGACGCGTCGCCGTGATCGGGCCGCGCGCCGTTTCGGCCCGCGCCCTTGACTGTTTTGGGGGTATGTAGCCCGCTATGGGAGACGAGACGGCGCCCGTCGAGGCGCTGATCAGGACCGAGACGGGACGCGCCGGGCTTGCGGCGGTGCTCGACGACCCCTCCGGGGCCGTGATCGGCCTCGACTTCGACGGCACGCTGTCGCCCATCGTGCCCGACCCGGCGTCCGCCAGGATCCACCCCGAGGCGCCCGCCGCGCTCGTACGGCTCGGCGAACTGGTGCGCGCGGTGGTCATCGTGACCGGCCGTCCGCCCCTCCAGGCGCTCGCCCTGGGCGAGGCGCCCGGCGGCCCGGCCCTCGCCGACGTACCCGGTCTGGTCGTCCTCGGCCACTACGGCCTGGAGCGGTGGGAGGGCGGGGACGTCACCGCGCCGCCTCCGCCGCCCGGCCTCGGCCGCGTACGCGCCGAGCTGCCCTCGATCACGCGGGCCTTCGACGGCGTCCTGATCGAGGACAAGGGCCGGGCGGTGGCCGTGCACACCCGCAGGGCTTCCGATCCCGAGGGCGCGCTGCTGGCGCTCGGAGAGCCGGTGGCGAAGCTGGCCGCCGCGTCCGGCCTCATCGTCGAGCCGGGACGGCTGGTCCTGGAGCTGCGGCCGCCCGGCATGGACAAGGGGCAGGCCCTGCGCGCGTTCCTCGCCGAACGGTCGGCCAGGTCCGTCATGTTCTTCGGCGACGATCTCGGCGACATCGCGGCCTTCGACGCGGTGGCGACCTCCGGCCTGCCGGGAGTGCGCGTGTGCAGCGGCTCCGCGGAGGTCACCCGGCTGGTCGAGCACGCCGACGCCGTCGTGGACGGCCCCGAGGGCGTCGTACGGCTCCTGCGCTCGCTGGTCGCGGCGATCTCCCCGGCCGGCGCCTGAACCCGCTACAGCCGGCCACAGGCGATTCCCGAAGGGCCCGGCCGGGCCACGGCATGCGCACGGAAGGGCGCGTGCGGTCTCCCGCAAGTCGTTTGCAACTTCACGACCATACGATTCCGCCATGATGAAGAAGACGATCATGGCTGCCGTGGCCGGCCTCGCCGTCCTGGCGACCCCGGCCGCCGCTTCCGCTTCCACCTCCGCTTCCGACACCAAGATCCTCCGGCTGCGTGCCGGACTGAACCTGACCGTTCCCAAGTCCTGGAAGGTCTACAAGATCAGCAAGGACTGGACCCGCGTGGTGACGGGTTCGTGCCCGACCGTCCACGACGAGATCTTCGGGTTCCGTGACTCCGGTTGCCGCAGCTTCTGGGTGCTGGGCCCGAGCGCGATCGAGATAGGGCACGAGGTGTTCCAGGCGTACACGCCGGAAGGCCCGTTCTACCCGGCCACCGACGTCGGCCCCTGCGTGTACGACGCGAAACTCTCGACCGGCCAGATGACGCTCGCGGCCAAGGGGCTGCACCAGATCGGCCCCGGGCACAAGGCGTACTACCGCGCCTGGTCGGCCAACTGCGTCAGCATGAACAGCGGCAAGGTGAAGGGCCACTTCACCCAGCGTGAGTGGTACCTGCCGAAGTCGAAGATCCTTTTCGTGGACCAGTGGAACACGCAGGGCCTCTCGACGGTCCTCAAGTACGCGACCTGGAGCTGATGATCCCGCCGACGGCGAGCCCGATCAGCGCGGGCACGAGCAGGAACGCGGCGTGGGTGCCGAACCCGTCGCCCAGGGCGCCGAGGACGAACGGCCCGGCGCCGGACCCCACGCCCGCCCAGATGGAGGCGGCGCCGGACGCCCGGTCCGGCCTGCCGCCGGAGGCGTCGATGATCCTGGCCAGCGCGAGCGGGAAGTGGACGGAGATGCCGAGCCCGCTGAGCGCGAGGCCGACGTAGCCGAGCGGCACCGAGGTGCCGGTCCAGAAGATCGCCCACCCGGCCAGGGTCACGGCCAGCGCGCCGAGAAGCACCGTCGACGAAGGGAGGCGCAGAGCCAGCCTGGCGCCGCCGAACCGGCCGACGGCCATCCCCATGAGCATCGCGGACAGCCCGGTCGCCGCGGCGGCCGCCGTGAGCCCGGTCCGCTGGGCCAACAGCTCGGCCGCCCACAGATTGAACGTGAACTCCAGTGCCACGCAGCACAGCAGCACCGCCCCGGCCACATGGAAGCGCCACCCGTACGGCGCCTTGGCGGGGCCGGAGACGGCGACCGCGGCCTGCTGCGGGTCGGGCACCCAGACCCTGCCCATCGTGAGCGCAAGGACGGCGGTGGCGACGATCGGGATGTAGAGCGCGGACCGCCAGCCGAGTGCCGACCCGGCGGCGAGGCTGAAGACGTATGAGGCCGCGATGCCCGCGCTCACCCCGACGGCGTTGGACTCGCTGATCGCGGCGGGCCCGGCGAGGCCGTGGTGGTCGCTCAGGACGGCCATCGACACGTAGAGGGCCATGGAGGCCGATCCGCTGGCGAGGAGGTAGCCGCTCAGCGTGAACGGAAGCGCGTGGCCGAGCGCGACGGTGAGCATGCCCGCGTTCATGCCGACAAGCCCGGCCCAGGTGATGGTGCGGCGGCCGAAGCGCCTGGTCAGTGCGGGCAGGGCGAGGCCGGTGACGATCGCTCCGACCGCCATCGCGGTGCCGTGCAGGCCAGCGACGGCCTGGGAGACGCCGAGCTCGGCGCGCAGGGTGGGAAGCGCGGCGGAGAGCGCGTAGAGGTACGTCGCGAAGGTCGCGAGCTGGAGGTAGATCAGCCAGGTCGGCCGGTCCCTGGTGAGCCTGGCGGCCGCGACGGTCGTGGTCAAGCTCGTCCCCCGTGCTGAAGCGCAAACTAGCGCAGACGCTATCACCGGACCTCATTCAGGAGAGATCACCCTGAGGTCAGACAGGCGTGCGAACGCGATGGTCCCCGCCGGTCCATCGGGCCGCGGCGGGACGCCGCGGCATGGTCAGGACAGTGCGGCGAGCTGCTCCGCGAGCCACCGCCGCGGAGGGAGCGCGGTGGCCGCGGCGCGCAACCGCGCGCACCGCTCCGCCCGCTCGTCCTCCGGCATGATCAGCGCCTCGTGCAGGGCGGCCGCCGTACCCGAGACGTCGAAGGGGTTGACCAGCAGGGAGTCCGCTCCGAGTTCCGTGGCGGCGCCCGCCTCGCGGGAGAGCACGAGCGCGCACCGGGGCGAGAGGATCGGCCCCTCCTTGGCGACGAGGTTCATGCCGTCGCGTATCGGGTTGACCAGCAGCACGTCGGCCAGCCGGTACGCCGCGAGGGAGCGGGGATAGTCGTCGTGCACGTTGAGGATGAGCGGGTCCCACTCCTCGGTGGCGTAGGCGTCCTCGATCTCCTTGGCGCACCGCTGCACCGCCGCCGTGTACTCACGGTATTCGGGCAGGTCGTGCCGCGACGGGTAGGCGAAGGCGAGGTGGACCACCCTGCCGTGCCACTCGGGGTGGTCGGCCAGGAACTCCCGGTAGGCCATCAGGCCGCGGACGATGTTCTTGGACAGCTCGGTCCGGTCGATGCGGACGATCAGCCGCCGGTCGCCGACCTGCTCCTTGAGCGCGGTCATGCGCGCCTCGACGTCCGGCTCGGCGGCCCTGGCCCGGAGGGCGTCCCCGTCCACCCCGAGCCCGTGTACGCCGACGCGGGTGGTCCTGCCCTCGTAGGTGACCGTACGGCCGGCCCGGTCGACCCGCGCCCCCAGGATGGCGGCGCAGCAGTCCATGAACGCGGCGGCCCAGCGGGACGTGAGGAACCCGGCGTGGTCCGCGCCGAGGATGCCCGACAGCACCTCGGCGGCGACGTCGTCGGGCAGGAGCGAGAAGTACTCGGGCGGGGCCCAGGGCGTGTGCGAGAAGTGCGCGATCCGCACGTCGGGCCGCTCGACCCGCAGCATGGCCGGAGCCAGGGTGAGGTGGTAGTCCTGGATCATCACCTTGGCGCCGTGCGCGGCCTCCTCGGCGAGCGCGAGCGCGAACGCCCCGTTGTACTCCTGGTAGGACGCCCACTCGCGGCGGAAGCGCGTGTCGAAGTGCGGCATGGTCGGGGTGTTGTAGAGCAGGTGGTTGACGAACCACAGGGTCGAGTTGGCGACCGCGTTGTAGGCCCGATGGAAGGTCGCCGGAGGGATGTCGAGCATCCGCAGCCGTCCCGTGTCGTAGCCCGCCTGGTCCAGCCGGCCGCCCGGCGCGAGCCGTGCGGCACTGCGGTCGCCGTCGGAGAGGGCCGCGCAGACCCAGAGCATGTCGGAGTCCTTGAACGCCTCGGACAGCCCGGAGACGAGGCCGCCGCCGCCGCGCCGCATGGTGAGCGCGCCGTCGTCGGACAGGGTGAACGAGACCGGCCCCCGATTGGAGGCGATCAGCACGTTGCTGCTCATGATCCGGCTCCCGTTACTGTGAGGGCGCGCATTCCGGAAGAGTAATAAATCCTGACCGTCGCCAATAGGATGTCAGGGAACCGCGGGTGCCCCGGCGAGGCGGGATGAGATCAGAGATGGCACTGGACGAGACGACCGAGGAACTGGCCCGATCGGCCGCCCAGGGCGATCATCGCTCTCTCGGCGAGCTGTTGCGCATGATCGAGCCGCACGTGCTGCGGCACTGTGAACGGCTGCTGCCCTACCGGCAGGACGCCGAGGAGGCGGCCCAGGACACCCTCCTCGCGGTCGCGCGCAACATCGGCAGGTTCGAGGGGCGGGCCAAGTTCAGCACCTGGCTGCACATCGTGACCGCCAACTGCGCCCGCACCACCTACCGGTCGCTGAAGCGCCGGGCGTCCGAGCAGGCGGAGGAGCTGCCCGAGCAGCGTCCCGATCCGCGCCGGGTCAGCGTCATCGCCGGATCGCGGCTCGACCTGCTGGACGCGATGGAGGCGTTGGAGGCGGAGAAGCCCGACCTCGCCCAGGCGCTGGTGCTGCGCGACATCTGCCAGCTGGATTACACCGAGGTGGCCGATCAGCTGGGCATCCCGCTCGGCACCGCCAAGTCGCGCATCCATCAGGCGCGCAAGTACGTGCAGACGGCCCTGGGCGAGGCATACGGCTGATCGTCTTACCTGGCAATGCGATTTCATCTCGAATAATGAGACGTCGGATCGGACACCTGGGACGACAAGGTACAGTGCTAGGGAGTGTCCCGCCGATGATCTTTGGGATACGCCCTGCGGCATGCCCGTGAGGGAACAACTGAATATTGCTCATCCAGAGGGGTGGAGGGACCGGCCCTGCGAAGCCCCGGCAACCCTCCCGGTGCCCGTACTCGTGACCACGAGGCCGGCCGGGACAGGTGCCAATTCCGGCTCGTGACCAGGGTGGCCACGAGCGAAGATGAGGGAAAGGCCTCGCTTCATGGCGCTCGCAAGCACTGCAAACTCCGCTCTCGACTTCGGCCCCGCCTCGGCTCTGTCCTGTCGTGAGTGCGGCACCCGCTATGACCTCGGCCCGATCTTCGCGTGTATCGAGTGTTTCGGGCCACTCGAGGTGGCGTACGACTTCGGTCCGGTGACCCGCGAGGAGATCGCGGCCGGTCCGACCAACATCTGGCGGTACAGCAAGCTCCTCCCCGTGCCCGGGAACGTCGAGACCCGGCCCAACCTCCAGCCCGGCTGGACCAAGCTGGTCAAGGCCGACAACCTGGCCGGAGAGCTGGGCCTCCGCTCGCTGTACATCAAGGACGACTCGGGCAACCCCACCCACTCCTTCAAGGACCGCGTGGTGGCGATCGCTCTGGAGGCCGCGCGGAACTTCGGCTTCCACACGCTGTCCTGCTCCTCCACGGGCAACCTCGCCGGAGCGGTCGGCGCGGCCGCCGCCCGCGCGGGGCTCGACTCGTGCGTGTTCATCCCTTCCAACCTCGAAGAGGCCAAGATCACCATGGCCTCGGTGTACGGCGGCCGCCTGGTCGCGATCGACGGCACCTACGACGAGGTCAACCGGTTCTGCTCCGAGCTCATCGGTGACGAGCTGGGCGAGAAGTGGGGCTTCGTCAACGTCAACCTCCGCCCGTACTACGCCGAGGGCTCCAAGACGCTGGCCTATGAGATCGCCGAGCAGCTCGGCTGGCGGATCCCCGACCAGATCGTCATCCCGGTGGCCTCCGGCTCCCAGCTCACCAAGATCGACAAGGGTTTCCGCGAGCTGATCAAGCTGGGTCTGGTCGAGGACAAGCCGTACAAGATCTTCGGTGCGCAGGCCGAGGGCTGCTCGCCGGTCTCCAGTGCGTACAAGGCGGGTCACGACGTGGTCCAGCCGGTCAAGCCGGACACGATCGCCAAGTCGCTGGCGATCGGGAACCCGGCCGACGGGCCGTACGTGCTGGACATCGCGCGGCGCACCGGCGGCGCGGTTGAGGACGTGAACGACCGCGAGGTGGTCGACGCGATCCGGCTGCTCGCCCGGACCGAGGGCATCTTCGCCGAGACGGCGGGCGGGGTGACCGTCGGCGTGCTGCGCAAGCTCACCGAGAGTGGCGCGCTCGACCCGGAGGCCGAGACGGTCGTGCTCAACACCGGAGACGGCCTGAAGACCCTGGACGCCGTCGCGGCCGAGGCCCGGCCCGCGGCCGTCATCCGCCCCTCTCTCGCGGCATTCCGTACGGCTTTCGCCAACTGACCGCGTTTACCAACGAAGCAACGAAAGCGAGCGAAAAATGAGCGTTTCTGTACGGATTCCGACGATTCTTCGTACATACACGGGGGGAGCCGCCGAGGTGTCCGGTGAAGGCGGAACGTTGCGCGAGGTCCTGCAGAAGCTGGACGCCGACTATCCCGGCATCGGCGCGCGGATCCTCGATGAAACGGGCAAGATTCGGCGTTTTGTCAACGTCTATGTCGGGGAAGAGGATGTCCGTTTCGTGGAGGGTCTGGACACGCCCACTCCCGAGGGTGTCCAGATCTCGGTGATCCCGGCGGTGGCCGGCGGCTGACCCCTCGCGAGCCCACGACACCCACGTACCCAGGCCGGCTACGTGGGTGTTCGCATGTTGACGTGGGGTTCTGGCTAATGGCCGTTTATCTGGACATCAGGGCATGTGGTGCAATTCTCAACTAACTAATCGTTAACCGAATATTCTCCTGATCCTGCTTTGGGCGAACGCCAAGAAGTAGTTTGGGGATTGACTCTGTTGCCCTACGGCTTGACACGGGTATGGTCGAGGACGATCGACGTAACCGGGGGCCTCTTCGGTATCGGCGGTCAGCACTGGTCTCGGGCGTCTGCATTGAGATCAGCTGTTACGGATCGCGCGGGAATGGGCGTGATCTCCAGCCCAGCAAGAGGAGTCGGAAGTGGCGCAGGGCACCGTCAAGTGGTTCAACGCGGACAAGGGCTACGGCTTCATCGCGGTAGACGGTGGTAAGGACGTGTTCGTCCATTACTCGGCAATCATGATGGACGGTTACAAGGCCCTTGAGCAGGGGCAACGGGTGGAGTTCGACATCACGCAGGGTCAGAAGGGCCCGCAGGCGGAAGGCGTACGGACCGTCGTTTGATCCTGGAACGGCATCTGACGGCGCTTCGTGGAGCGTCGGCCTGGGGCCCGGTTCGCGTGGGGCGAGCCGGGCCTTCGCGTTCCGGCACGCATCCGCCGTGTCCGTCAGGGTACGGCACGGGTAGATCCATGATGCTGGACGTGCGAAAAGAGTGATGCTTCCAGCTCAGACCCGTTGCGGCTTGCACTCGCCTGGGTAGAGTGCTAAACAGTTCGTTGGCACTCTGATGTCGAGAGTGACAGAAACACCAGGATCGAGGCGATGGGGCCGGCGAAGGGAATGCGGGCCCAGACGCCGTCGCGGGCGTCGGCTCGGTCCTCGCAAGCCACCCTGCAACTGGGAGGTCTAGCCTTATGGCAGCCAAAATGATCGCGTTTGACGAGGACGCCCGGCGCGGTCTCGAGCGCGGTATGAACCAGCTCGCTGACGCCGTGAAGGTGACTCTCGGCCCCAAGGGCCGCAACGTCGTGCTGGAGAAGAAGTGGGGCGCCCCCACGATCACCAACGACGGTGTCTCCATCGCCAAGGAGATCGAGCTCGAGGACCCGTGGGAGAAGATCGGGGCCGAGCTCGTCAAGGAAGTCGCCAAGAAGACCGACGACGTCGCGGGTGACGGCACCACCACCGCCACCGTGCTCGCCCAGGCTCTGGTACGCGAGGGCCTGCGCAACGTCGCCGCCGGCGCCAACCCGATGTCCCTGAAGAAGGGCATCGAGGCCGCCGTCGAGCGCGTCAGCGAGGAGCTCTCCAAGCTGGCCAAGGACGTGGAGACCAAGGAGCAGATCGCCTCCACGGCCACCATCTCCGCCGGCGACGCCCAGATCGGCGAGATGATCGCCGAGGCCATGGACAAGGTCGGCAAGGAAGGCGTCATCACCGTCGAGGAGAGCAACGCCTTCGGCCTCGAGCTCGAGCTCACCGAGGGTATGCGCTTCGACAAGGGCTACATCTCGGGCTACTTCGTCACCGACCCGGAGCGTATGGAGGCGGTCTTCGAGGACCCCTACATCCTCATCGTCAACTCGAAGATCTCGGCCAACAAGGACCTGCTCCCGCTGCTCGACAAGGTCGTGCAGGCGGGCAAGCCGCTTGTCATCATCGCCGAGGACGTCGAGGGCGAGGCCCTGGCCACCCTGGTCGTCAACAAGATCCGCGGTCTGTTCAAGTCCGTCGCCGTCAAGGCCCCGGGCTTCGGCGACCGCCGCAAGGCCATGCTGGGCGACATCGCCACCCTCACCGGTGGTCAGGTCATCAGCGAGGAGGTCGGCCTCAAGCTCGAGTCCGCGACCCTCGACCTGCTGGGCAAGGCCCGCAAGGTCGTCATCACCAAGGACGAGACCACCATCGTCGACGGTGCCGGTGACGCCGAGCAGATCGCCGGCCGGGTGAACCAGATCCGCGCCGAGATCGAGAACACCGACTCCGACTACGACCGCGAGAAGCTCCAGGAGCGCCTCGCCAAGCTGGCCGGCGGCGTCGCCGTCATCAAGGCCGGCGCGGCGACCGAGGTCGAGCTCAAGGAGCGCAAGCACCGCATCGAGGACGCCGTTCGCAACGCGAAGGCGGCCGTCGAGGAGGGCATCGTCCCCGGCGGTGGCGTGGCCCTGCTGCAGGCCGGCGCCAAGGCGTTCGACAAGCTCGAGCTCAACGGCGACGAGGCCACCGGTGCCGCGATCGTGCGCAAGGCTCTTGAGGAGCCGCTGAAGCAGATCGCCGTCAACGCCGGCCTTGAGGGCGGCGTCGTGGTGGAGAAGGTGCGCAACCTCACCCCGGGTGAGGGCCTCAACGCCGCCTCCGGCGAGTACGTCAACATGTTCGAGTCGGGCATCATCGACCCGGCCAAGGTGACGCGCTCCGCGCTGCAGAACGCCGCCTCCATCGCGGCCCTGTTCCTCACCACCGAGGCCGTCATCGCCGAGAAGCCCGAGAAGACCCCGTCCGCTCCCGCCATGCCCGGCGGCGGCGACATGGACTTCTGAGTCTGCTCGTCAACAGAGAAGGGCGGTTCCCCTCGCGGGGGAGCCGCCCTTCTCTGTCGGGATGATCCATGGAGTCGGCGCTACCGCTTGACCTTTTCGGCCAGCTTGCCGCCGTTCGTGTCGACCGCCAGGCACGTGACGGACCGGTCTTTCCCCCACGACGCGGCGTCGGGCGGGTAGAGGATGAAACCGGAGAGCCGGTCGACCATCGGGCTGTCGGAGAGCAGGCGCGCAAGCCGCTTCTCGCACCCGGACGTGGCCTTGTCACTCACAGCGTCCCTGCCGGGCCACGCACCGGTGGGCAGGTCGAACTGGGTGATCACTTCGGCGTCGTGCGGCTCCGAGCACGACTTGGCACTGATGGTGTACGACACCTCGCCGTCGGCGACACCGTCGAGACAGTCGCCCGTCCGTAGGTCGGCGACGCTCAGGGAGCCGCTCTCCGTGATCGCGCCGGAGCTGTCCCGCTCCGCCGACGTCATGGCGGCGATGACGACGCCGGTCACGATCAACAGCGCCCACAGGCCGGAGATGGTGAGCCCCGCTATGGCGAGGCCCCGGCCCTTCTCGCCCCGCTTTCTGATCTGGACCAGCGCGGCGATCCCGAAAATGACGGAGAACAGCAGGCCGCCGATGATCCCGAAGACGAGCGCCGCCACGGCGAAGCCGTTGGTCCTCGCCGGGTAGGCCCCGTAGGGCGGGTGGGGCTGGGGTGGATAGGCGCCCGGGCCGTACGGGCCATACGAGCCATACGAGCCATCGGGGTAGGTGGACGGTGGGCCGTATGGATTCGGCCCGTATCCGGAGCCCTGCGTGCCTGGTGGCTGAGAGGAACCCGAATCCGGCGGCGGGGGATAGGGGGAACCCGAGGCTGGGGGATAACCCGGGGGAAAGTCATTCACACGACCACATAGTGGCCCGTGTCCTTATTCGCGGCAAGCGGCCTATGTCATCCGGGTTGTCAGGACGCCTGGCGACGTGCGCCGATCTGCCGAACTCTCACTTCCGGTTCAGAACCGGCACGGAACGACCGCCGCGCACACATCCCGCCGCCGCGCCAGCACCTCCGGCACCCTGTCGTTCAGTTCGACCCATGCGGCGGTCTCGGGGGAGAGGTAACTCAGAACGCGCACTATGGTCGAGTGGTCGGCAGCCAGGTGTCGCTTGTGGATCGGTTCGTAATGCGCGATTCGATTGCGCAGCAGTCGGACGTGATAGAGGTCCCGGTGAAGGGGACCGCGCCGTCCCTCGTAGCCAGGGAAGGCCTGGTGCAACGCGGGTCTCCACAGCCGCGTTTCGTAGTCGTTTCCGCTGGCCAGGAGGTTCACCCAGAAACCGAACATCAGGGAGGCGACGATGTGGCCAGTCGTGGGTGTGGTTCGCGCTCGAGCTACCTCCATCCTGGCCGTCGCGATCTTTTGCGGGGCGACCTGGTCAAGACACAGTCTGGGAGCCGTCCACCAGTCGGCGCGGTCGAACAGCCGCACCAAATGCCTGTGCAGAGCATTGCGGAGCACCACCTCAAGACAGTGAAGCGGGCCGTGGAAGGCCGCGGAGATCTCGATGTTCCACGCGTAGAGCCGCGCGGCGGCGAGGAGGTCGCCGTCACAGACCCTCAGATAGGGGGGCGAAGCGTTCCAGTGAGAGCGCGTTCTGTACCTCGATCATCGTTCCTCTTCTCGGAGTGTGTTCGTAGTGCTACTATCGGTTCCGGAAGCCCCGGGATGTGCCTCTGCTCAGCAAGCGCCCCGGGGCAAGCTCTTTTCTGGGGGAAATCGCCGAGCTCGTGTAACCTCTGTGCGCATCCATGTGACTACATAAAGTCAGCCCCCCGAACGTGGGTTCGGGGGGCCTTTCGGGCATCCGTTCGGCGGCTATTCGGCCAGTTCGGCCGGGAGGTCCTTCTGGTGGACGACGGTCAGTGACGTGACGGCACGGGTCAGGACCACATAGAGCCGGGCGAGGCCGCGCTCCTCCGCCGCGACGATGTCGGCGGGTTCGGCGACGATGACGTGGTCGTACTCCAGGCCCTTGGCGAGGGTCGCCGGGATGACGAGCAGGCGATGGTCGCCGGTCGAGTCGGGGCCCAGGACCCCGTGCTCGACGCCGTCGACCGTCAGGGCCGCCGAAACGTCGAGGACGCCGGAGTCCGCCACGATCACGCCGATGGATCCGGGTTGCGCGAGCGCCGGCCGTACGGCCTGGACGATCTCCGTGACCACGTCGGCCGTCGGCCGTACGGACAGGGAGCCGGCGCCGGGACGGAGTGAGCGCGGCGCGGCGAGTTCGGGGGCCACTGAGGGGAGCAGCCGAGCGGCGTAGTCGAGGACCTCGCGCGGCACGCGGAACCCCAGCGTGAGCTCCGTGACCTCGCCCGACGGCTGTCCCAGGTGATCGAGCACGGCCTTCCACGACTGGGCGGACCACGGAGTCGTGCCCTGGGCGAGGTCGCCGAGGATGGTCGCGGAGCCGTTGCGGCAGCGCCGTCCGAGGGCGCGGAGCTGCATCGCGGACAGGTCCTGGGCCTCGTCGACCACGACATGCCCGTGAGAGGCCGTGCGCTCGATGAGGTCGCCCAACTCGTCGAGGAGCGCTCCGTCCGCCGCCGTCCATCGTGCCGACTTGTACGACCGGTACGGCTTACGCCAGATCAGCGTTTCCTGCTCGTCGGGCGACAGGTCGGTCTTGGCGGCGTGGGCGAGGAACTCGGCGTCGGACAACAGCCGGAACAGGACCTGCTCGGGCGTGAGCTTCGGCCACACCGCGTCCAGGACCTGCTTGACCGGCCGTGACCTGGCCACGGCGTCCTGGACCCGGTCGTCGGGCGACTCTCCGCGGCGCTCCATCTGGATGAGCACGGCGTTGGCCAGCCGCTGGGCGAGGGCCGTACGCCCCGGGCCGTAGCGGGTGGTGCCGCGCAGCGAGGCGACGATCTCGCGGACCTCGTAGTCGGCGACCCGGTAGCGGTTGACGCCCTTGGTGAAGAGCACGCCCTCCTCGGGTTTGGCGACGTGCAGCCAGAGGGCGCGCTTCAGCACCGCGGCCATCCGCGCGTCGCCCTTCACCGCGGCGACGGCCGGGTCCTCGGGATGGGCGTGGTCGCCGAGGATGCCCGTCACGGTCGTCTGGTCGACCTTCACCTCGCCCAGGGCGGGCAGCACGGAGGAGATGTAGGAGAGGAACGCGCGGTTCGGTCCGACGATCATGACGCCTGACCTGGAGAGCCGTTCCCGGTGGGTGAACAGCAGATAGGCCGCGCGATGGAGGCCGACGGCGGTCTTCCCGGTGCCCGGGGCGCCCTGGACGCAGACGGTCACGCCGAGATCGGATCGGACGATCTCGTCCTGGTCGGGCTGGATGGTCGCGACGATGTCGCGCATGGGGCCGGTGCGCGGGCGTTCGATCTCCTCGGTGAGCAGCTTGCTCTGCCCGAGCTCCCGGCCGTCGAGGGGCTCGTCCTCGTACGCGGTGAGGGAGCCGCCCTGGTAGCCGAAGCGCCGGCGCAGCGCCACGCCCATCGGGTCGGCCGGGCTGGCCTGGTAGAACGCGCGGGAGACCGGCGCCCGCCAGTCGATCACGAGGGCGCGGCTGTTGTCGTCGTGGACGTGCCGGCGGCCGACGTAGATCGTGTCCGGGAGGTCGTCGATCGCCGACCTGTTGAGCCGGCCGAAGAAGAGCGGGGTGTCGGGGTGGTCGGCGAGGGCGGCGACCCGCTGGTCGAGCAGCCCCTGCAACACCTGCTGCGAGACCCAGTCGCCGGCCGCGTCGGCGGAGAGGGACGCCGCGTGCTCCCGCATGTCCTTGAGCGCCGCGCGAGAGGTGGCCAGATGGGCGCGCTCCGAGGCGAGCACCTCATCCGGCGCGGGTATGTCGGGGGCGAGCTGGTGTCCGGGCATGCGAAAGACTCCTCGCGGGTCGGTCGGTGGCGGTACGCCGTTCGGTCACGGCGGGTAGCGAAACGCAGCAGTCTACCCGTGCCGGAATGTGGTCCCCAACCGGTTTTTCCGCTCGTGGGGCGTCGTGTCGCGGGCACGGATCACGCGGCTGACATGATCTCCCCGTAATCATGCCAACACGGTGCGAAATCGAACAAATCGGCATGGCGCCAATGCCGAAAAATCCGCGCAAATTACGTGATTTGCCTTAATGATGGGGTATGCCGCGACCGGTTGTGATGGGCACCCGGCCGGCGTGCGAGGGGGTGATGCGGTTGTCTCGGGCCGACGGTATTTCCTGGACGTAGATCGCGACTTTCCGTACATGGATCCGGACGCGTATCCGGGTCATGGACGCAGGGGCGGCGATGGCCGTCCCCCGTGGAGGAATTCCCCGGCAAGGCTCACCTCGCCGGGTCCTCCTCCCCCTCGGCCAGCACCTCATCGGCGTCGATGATGTGGTACGAGTACCCCTGTTCAGCGAGGAACCGCTGCCTGTGGGCGGCGAAGTCCTGGTCGACGGTGTCGCGGCTGACCACGGAGTAGAACCGGGCGCCGCCGCCGTCGGCCTTCGGCCGGAGCACGCGGCCGAGACGCTGCGCCTCCTCCTGACGCGACCCGAACGTGCCGGACACCTGGATCGCGACGGACGCCTCGGGCAGGTCGATCGAGAAGTTGGCCACCTTCGACACCACGAGCACCTGGATCTCCTTGTCGCGGAACGCCTGGAACAGGCGCTCGCGCTCGCGGACCCGCGTCTCGCCCTTGATCACCGGGGCGTTCAGGTGCTCGCTCAGCTCGTCGAGCTGGTCGATGTACTGCCCGATGACGAGGACCTGCTCGCCCACATGCCGTCGTACGAGGGCCTCGGCGATCCGGTTCTTCGACGGGGTCGTGGCGCAGAACCGGTAACGCTCCTCGGCCTCCGACATCGCGTAGGCGAGCCGCTCCTGGTCACTCAGGGTCACCCGGACCTCGACGCAGTCCGCCGGGGCGATCCAGCCCTGGTTCTCCATCTCCTTCCAGGGCGCGTCGTACCGCTTGGGGCCGATCAGCGAGAACACGTCACCCTCACGGCCGTCCTCACGGACCAGCGTGGCGGTCAGCCCGATCCGGCGGCGGGCCTGGAGGTCGGCCGTCATGCGGAAGATCGGCGCGGGCAGCAGGTGGACCTCGTCGTAGACGACCAGGCCCCAGTCGCGGGCGTCGAACAGCTCCAGGTGGCGATACACGCCCTGACGCTTCGTCGTCATCACCTGGTACGTCGCGATGGTGACCGGCCGGATCTCCTTCTTGGTGCCGGTGTACTCGCCGATCTCGTCGGCGGTCAGCGACGTCCGCTTGATCAGCTCCTGCTTCCACTGGTGCGCGGAGACCGTGTTGGTGACCAGGATGAGCGTGGTCGCCTGCGCGTGGGCCATCGCCGCCGCGCCGACGATCGTCTTGCCCGCGCCGCAAGGGAGCACGACGACACCGGAGCCGCCGTGCCAGAAGGCGTCCGCGGCCTCCTGCTGGTACGGCCGGAGCGTCCAGCCGTCCTCGGCGAGCGTGATCGTGTGATGCTCTCCGTCGACGTAACCGGCGAGGTCGTCGGCCGGCCAGCCCAGCTTGAGCAGCACCTGCTTGATGTTGCCGCGTTCCGAGGGATGGACGGCGACCGTCTCGCCGTCGATGCGCTCGCTGACCAGGGGCTGGACCTTCTTGGAGCGCAGCACCTCCTCGAGCACCGCCCGGTCGGTGCTGGTCAGCACCAGGCCGTGGCTGGGGTGCTTCTCCAGCCGGAGCCGTCCGTAGCGGGCCATCGTCTCGACCATGTCCACGAGCAGCGCGTTCGGGACCGGGTAGCGGCTGAAGCCGATCAGCGTGTCCACGACCTGCTCGGCGTCGTGCCCGGCGGCGCGCGCGTTCCACAGCGCGAGCGGGGTCACCCGGTAGGTGTGGACGTGCTCGGGGGCCCGCTCCAGCTCGGCGAACGGCGCGATCGCCTTGCGGCACGCGTCCGCCCGCTCGTGATCGACCTCGAGCAGCAGCGTCTTGTCCGACTGAACGATCAGCGGTCCGTCATTCAATGCCTGCTCCCTTGTACGGCTACCGCCTATCAAACAAGGGATCGAGCCGAATCACTCCCGGGTTTGGTCAATCGGGGGTGGGAGTGTCGAGATAGCCGTTCACTCCGGCCCAGACGAGGGCGATCATGCCGAGGACGAACAGCACGACGTTGATGCCGATGGAGATCCACGTCCACTTCAGCAGGCGCCTGGCCGTGTCCGGTTCGGTGTCGACCTTGCTGAGCGCGATGCCGGACAGGATGGCGCCCGCGATACCGCCGAGCGTGATGTAGCAGCTCAACGCGAGCACGAGGCTGATGACCAGGGCGACGATCGCGTGGGTGCGCGGGCCCGCGGGCTGGGGAGGGTAGCCGTAGGGTGGCTGGCCGTATCCCGGCTGGCCGTAGGGCGAGCCGTAACCCGGCTGGCCGTACCCCTGTTGGCCGTAACCCGGCTGGCCGTACCCCTGTTGGCCGTAACCCGGCTGGCCGTACCCCTGTTGGGCATAACCCGGCTGGCCGTATCCCGGCTGGTCATAGGGCTGCCCGTACGCCTGCCCGTGTTGCTGGCCGTATCCCTGTTGACCGAACTGCTGCCCGCCATGGGGCTGCCCGGTTTGAGGATCCGTTCCGTACGGGTTGTGGGGGCTCTGCCATTCCTGGGGGTTCTGGCCCGGCTGTTCTGGGGTCGTCACCGTAGGTCGATCCTTCGTCGCTCGGGGTCCAGATTGTCGGGTTCCAGAAATATCACGGTATGGCGCTCCCCGCTCCGGTGCTGAGGACCGCATCGAAACGGGGAGCGCGGCGACCTGAGGGACCAGTCGCCAATCCAGCCCCTACCGGTCAGCCGGATCATCGCCAAATCGGGCGCCGAAAGGCAACGGATTAAACGACCGGTGCGGGTAGAGGCGCGTACCGATGGCCCGTCACGCCACCGTGATGGGGAATCCGGGTGACAGGAGCCGCCATCTGGGCGCTGATGCCCGGTCGACGTTCGGAGCCGGGCCCGACTAGTTGACGTCGGCGATGCCGGTGATCCGGTGCAGCGCGAACCGGTGGACGGCCGCACGGGTCTCGTCGTAGGCGGTCAGATAGCCGCCCTCCATCCGGGCCGGCTCCAGGATGCGACTGGTGGCATGACCTTGCGAGTCGAGATAGCCGATCCACACCCGCGCCCCCTGGCGGATCGCCTCCTGGAGCGCGCTGATCGTCGCGGTCGAGGGAGAGCGCGGGACCTGCCCGCGGGGTGCGTCCGACGGCCCGCGCCGCGCGAGGTGGGCGTCGTCCCCGGCCCTGATCGCGCGTACGGCCGCGGCGACCATGTCGGGGTCGGGCCCGGTCGCGGTCCCGCCGCGCGCGAGCGGCTGGCCCTCGGTCCGCCGGGTGTCCGCCCGTGACACCAGCACGTCCCCTTCCAGGGACTCCGCCACGGGGGAGTAACCCATCGCGCGCAGCGCGTCGACCAGCGTCGCACGGGACGTCTTGGAGGCGAGGACGGTGGGCGCGAGCCGCCGCAGGCGCAGTACGGACGCCCGCCGGTCGGCCACCACCTCGTCCAGGACCGCGGGGTCGTCGCAGCGGATGTAGGCCGAGGCCGTACCGACCCTGATGCGGCCGTGCCTGCGGGCCACGTCGGTGACCAGATAGCGCAGCGGCTGCGGCACCGGGGTGGCGGAGTGTCGCTCCAGCATCGTGAGCAGTTCGTCCGCCGACTGGCCGGCGTCGAGCGCCCGCCTGATCGACCCCTCGCCGAACCGGTAGACGGTCGCGCCGCCCTTGGACTCCACGTCCGCCGCCAGCGCCAGCCAGCGGCCGAGATCGCTGGTGAGCGGCCCCGGCGCCACAGCGGTCAGGTCCGCCTGCAGCAGCACCTTGTCCACGGGCTCGGGCAGCAGCGGTGCCAGCAGCTCCGCCGGGGCCTTCCCGGCACCGCCTCCGCCGCCGGCCCCCTGGCCGTACGGAGGGCCGGACGGAGGGCCGTACGGAGGGAAGGCGCGCAGCAGCGCGCGGCCATGGCCGGACAGGACGCCGAGCCCGGTGACGCCGAGGTGCTCGGCCTCGCGCAGCGTGAGCTCGGCCAGCCGGTCGCGGTGCGCGACCCGTCGGCGTGGCTGCTCCCACGCGAGGCGGCCGATCACCGACGCGGGCGTGGGGGCGATGCCGGGGCCTGCCGCGCCGAGTACGGACAGCGTGCGCAGGCGCACCTCGGAGGCGGCCGACCTGCGGAGATCCGGGTGCAGGGCGTTGATCGGACGGTCGCGATCGTCACGCTCCCCGATCAGGCCGGGGGCGCGGTCCATGCCCGCCCAGGCCGAGGCGAGCAGGGTCCATCGGTCCTCGGTGGCCTTGAGCCGCCAGGCGTCGTACGCGGCGGTCGGCAGCCACTCCCCATCGACGGACCCGCCCGACGCGACGAGTCCGGCCGCGTGCGCCACCTCCACGACGAGCCCGGTCGCCCACTCGGGGAGGTCGAGAATCTGCGCCGTCCGCTTCAGGTCCCGCACGGCGAGGCCGCCGGCGCGCAGGACGCCCGGAGGATCGTGGCTCCAGAGCTCGCAGAGCTCCTCGACCGTGCGGACGAAGGTGAACGCCTGGCCGGCGGCGGTCCGGTCGGCCAGCGTCTGGTCGCGGGCCACGCCGTCGAGCTCGGGCGGTCCCGGGGACAGGTCGCGGTGGACGCGTCCCGCGCGCAGGTACAGCGCCACCTCGCGGGGCAGCGCCACGGTCTCCTCGCCGGTCGCCCCAAGGAGGCCGCGCGCCAGAAGCTGCTCGACCGGCGACCGCGCCGTGGCCGTACGGACCTCACGCCTGGCGCCGGCCACCCGGCCGCTCGGCGGGCCCCAGGCCAGCTCGTCCAGCGCCGCGCGGGCCTGCGGGGACACCTCGCCGATCAGCCGCCCGAGGGTGGCGGGGTCGGCGAGCAGCGCCGCCAGCCGCCGCCCCGGAGGAACGGCCGGATCCGTCGCGTCCGTCGCGGCCGGGGCGATGTCGGCGATACCGGTGATGTCGGCGAGCAGAATCGTGAGGGACTCGGGGGAATGGTGCCGGAACACGTCCGTCGCGGGCGGCCCGAGACCCGCCGGAGGATCGAGCGCCTCCTTGACCCCGGGCGCCGGCAGCAGCGCGTCATCGGGCCCGAAGATCAGGCATGCCGTCCTGAGCCGGTCGACGGCCTCCCGGAGCGCCGTGTCCAGCTCCGCGGCGTACCGCTTGTCGCTCGCGCGGCTTCCGTGGGGGAGGGCACGGGCGAGGATCGAGCGCAGCTCCGCGTACGCGAGCGGACCGGGCTGGAGGATCAGCGTCTCGGCGACGGACAGGGAGAAGCGGTCCAGCCGGTCGAGCGCCCGGCCGACGGCCGACGGCGTGCCCGCGCGCGCCGCCAACCCCTCGACGTGCGGCGGGACGGGCATGATGAGCTCCGGACGTGCCGTCACGAGGGCACGGAGCTGCTCGTCCGCGCGGCCGCGCAGCCACGCGGTGAAATCACCGTCCATCCCCTCACTCATCTCTTCATCGTAGGAGTACGGGTGCGGGTGATTCGCCTGGAAGGCGGCCCGCGGCCCCGCGAACCACCGGGAGCCGTGGCCGGGGCGGGACCCGCGGCCTGGCCAGGGGGGTCGCGCCATATGCCGGTGCGCGGTACCGCGCACTTTGGCATCCTTTATCGGGTGAACTCGGTGGGATTCGACCTTGACCTGACCCTGGCCGACACGCGCGCGGCCATCGCCGCCGTGTATGAGGCGATGTCGCCGCGGCTGGCCTACCCCATCGACGTGGACGTGGTGGTCTCCCGGCTCGGGCCTCCGCTGGAGGAGGAGCTGGCCTACTGGATGCCGGAGGAGGAGATCCCCGCCGCCGCCGCGCTGTACCGGGAGCTCTATCCGTGGATCGCGCTGCCCATGACTGGGCTCATGCCCGGCGCCGGCGAGGCGCTCGCCGCGGTCCGCCGGGCGGGTGGCCGGATCATCGTCGTCACCGGCAAGAACGTGCTGGACGCCCGGCGCACCGTGGACGCCCTGGGGTTCGAGGTGGACGAGGTCGTCGGTTCGCTTTTCGGGGCCGACAAGGGCGAGGCCCTCGCGAGTTTCGGTGCCGGAGCATATG
The DNA here is from genome assembly GCA_001570385.1 of Microtetraspora glauca. Taxonomy (GTDB): domain Bacteria; phylum Actinomycetota; class Actinomycetes; order Streptosporangiales; family Streptosporangiaceae; genus Microtetraspora; species Microtetraspora glauca. Next base: position 42,629 of record BBYL01000038.1, read on the forward strand.
TTGGAGATCACGTGGCCGACATCGATGCGGCGCGTGCCGGTGGTGCCACGAGCGTCGCGGTGGCCACCGGTTCGTTCACGGCGGACCAACTAGTCGATCATGGAGCTGACGTGGTGCTGGAGGACCTCACCCAGTTCGTCGCGTGGTTCGACTCATGGACCGCCGTATCCGCGTAAAACACGGCCGTCAGGGCGGTCCACAGGCGCCCTTCGCGGGCATAACCTACATCCATTCCTTTCACGACAGTCTGAACGAGGTCACCCCTGTGCCGAGTGGCAAGGTCAAGTGGTACGACGCCGACAAGGGATTCGGCTTCCTCACGCGCGACGACGGCGGTGAGGTATTCGTGCATTCATCGGCGCTGCCCAAGGGCGTGGACGTCCTCAAGCCCGGGCAGAAGGTCGAGTTCGGAGTGGCCGAAGGCCGCCGCGGTCAGCAGGCCCTGTCGGTCCGTGTTCTGGAGCAGCCGCCCACCCTCGCCAGGGCCGCTCGGGTGAAGGGCAAGCGCAAGAAGCCGGACGAGATGGTCGTCATCGTCGAGGATCTGATCAAGCTGCTCGACGACATCTCGACGTCCTACCAGAAGGGCAAGCAGCCGGACGCCGCGCACGCCAAGAAGGTCGCGAGCGTGCTGCGCGCCGTCGCGGACGACATCGACGGCTAGACGGCCGATCAGCCTCTAGTACGGGTTGGTCAGCGGCTTGGTGTCGTCCCGCCGGGGCCGCAGGGGCTCGCGTGGGACGACCGGTGTGATGTCGGACTCCTCGTGGGGCGCCCACGCGGCACCCTGCGGGGTCGGCGCCCCGCCGCCCGGCGCGTCCGGTGGCGTACCACCGGGCTCGGGGACGCGCCCCGCCGTGGCGGCGAGCCGGGTCCGCCGCCGGACGAGCAGCCACACGAAGGTGACGGCGAGCCCGGCGGAGACCACCGCGAGCCCGGCCGGGCCGTGCGCGGACAGCGACATCACCAGCCCGGCCAGGCCGCCGAACACCCAGGCGATCTGGAGCAGCGCCTCGGCGACGCCGAACGTCGACGACCGCACCTCCTCGGCGATCTCCCGCTGGATGATCGCGTCCAGCGCCAGCTTGCCGAGTCCCTGGGCGAAGGCCGCGGCCAGCGCCACGACGACGGCCGTCCACAACGTGAAGAAGACCGCCGTGACGACCGTGGTGACGGTGGCCAGGGCGAGGGTGCCCAGGATGATGATCTGCGGGGAGCGTGACCGCGTCCACGACGCGACCGCCGCTCCGAGGAAGCCGCCCCCGCCCGCGGCGACGGCGAGCAGGCCGAGCGTGATGTGCGGGGCGAGGCCGGGGATGTTGCCGTCCTGCACGAGGAAGAGCAGGAAGAAGACGAGGAACCCGGCTTGGACGCGGATCGCGGCGTTCGCGCGCACGGCCTCGCCGACCACCGGGCCGACCCGGATCAGCTCGCGCCATCGATGCCGTGACCGGGCCTTCCTGCCCTGACCGGTCCCGAGGCCGGCCTTGTGATCGGCGCCGAGATCGGTGCCGAGATCGGTGCCCTGGCCGGCGCCGGGCGTACCGGTCTCCTGGGCGGTGTGCGGTGCGGTGCCGAGATCGGCGGTGACGCCCGGTTCGGGATCGGCCTCTGGACCCGGCTCGAGATCCGGTTCGAGGTCGGCGTCGAGATCGGCTTCGAGATCGGGGGAGTCGACGCGGCGCGGCAGCCGTACGGCGGCGACACCCGCGACGAGGAAGAGCGCCGTGGTGGCGCGCAGAACCCAGTCGGCCCCGATCCAGGCGGTCAGCCCGGTCGAGAGGCCCGCCGCCGCGCCCGCGGCGACCAGTGCGAACAGCGCAACCCGGGCGTTCGCCGCGACCAGCGTGATGTCGGCGGGCAGCACACTCGGCATGATCGCGGCCCGGGACACGTTGTAGGCCTTCGACAGGACCAGCACGGCGAGGGCCGCGGGAAAGAGGGTGAGCGCGTCCGACGGCCGGATCGCCGCGGCCATGCCCCAGCACAGGAGTCCCCGCGCGAAGAGCGTTCCCGCCATGACGTAACGGCGGCCGGAGCGGAAACGGTCGAGTACCGGGCCCACGAAGGGTGCGACCACCGTGAACGGGATCATGGTGACCAGGAGGTACAGCGCGACCTGGCCGCGCGCCTGGCCGACCGGCAACTTGAAGAACAGCGCTCCCGCCAGGGCGACGGTGACGAACGCGTCGCCCGCGGAGTGCGCGGATGTGAGCTCGATCAGGCGGCCGAGACCGGTTCGCCCGGCTCCCTGCGCGTGGGTGAGCCTGCGCGTCGCCTGCCCGAGACTCCGGGTGCCCCGCCCGAGCCGCCGACCGGCGTGCACGGCCGAACGGCCCGCCCGGCGGGTGGCTCCCGCGGTGGCGTGGCTCGCGCGCCGTACTCGGTTCCAGGCATTCGCCACGAAGAACGACTCCCTTCCCAGCTGGGGAATTCCAGTCTTACCCACTGATCGGGGTGCCGTCCGCTCGCGGAGTGGGTGAAAATGGAGTGTGAGTCGCACCCGAACCCGAAGCACCGCAGCGGACCAGGCATGCGCTGCGGCCGTCGAGCTGGCCCGCCGGGCCGCCGAGGAGGTCGCCCGGCCCGCGGAGGTGGGCGAGCACCTCGGCTTCGACAGCGAGGGCGACCGCGTCGTCACGCATTTCTTCGATTGTCTTGATCGAGCGTACAAGGGCTGGCGCTGGGCCGTGACGGTCGCCCGCGCGTCGCGGGCTCGTGTCGTGACGGTGAGCGAGACCGTGCTGCTGCCCGGGGCGGGCGCGCTGCTCGCCCCGAGCTGGGTGCCGTGGAACCAGCGGCTCCTCCCCGGAGACCTCGGCGTGGGCGACCTGCTGCCGACCGAGGCCGACGACGACCGGCTGGCCCCGGGATTCACCGCCACCGACGACGACTCCGACCGTCAGATGATCTTCGAGTACGGCCTGGGCAGGGCCCGGGTGCTCTCGGCTCTCGGCCGGGATCTCGCGGTGCGCCGCTGGCACTCCGGCGAGTCCGGCCCGCACAGCCCCATCGCGCACGCGGCCCCGGCCCAGTGCTCCACCTGCGGGTTCTACTGGCCGCTCGCGGGCGCGCTGCGGCTCGGGTTCGGCGTCTGCGCGAACGAGTACGCCCCGGACGACGGCCGTGTCGTCGCCGCCGACCACGGCTGCGGCGCCCACTCCGAGGCCACCACCGTCCCGTCGATGATCGTCGACCAGCCGCCGCCGATCCTGGACGATCTGGGATACGACCTGCTGCCCGCCGAGACCGAGGAAGAGGTGGTCGTGGCGGCGACCGAGGGGCTCGCGCCCAACGGTGGACCCGCCGAGTCCGCCGGTTCCGTGGACGAGTCCGACTCGGAACCGCTCGGTCACTCCTGATTCACGCCCCATCGGCCGGCGGGGCGCGTCCCGCCGGCCGTACCCGGGGTCCCTTGGAACCGGCGCGCGAGCAACCTCTGATGTTCGGGCAGGTTACCGGCCTTCTGCACCGATTTACGCGTGATCGCGGCGGTACGTGGAAGTGTGCGGGGGTTGGTTAAGGTACGTCCGGACGTGGCGGCGAGATCTGGGACCTGGGGGCTCTAAAGATGAACGACTCCTTCGGCACCGCGCGGATGCGCGACACCGTTCTCGCGGCGTGGACGGCCTCTCCCGCCCGGTTCCGCGAGGACGCCAACGCGGAGGAGGACTTCGCGCTCGGCGGCTACCGTGACCGGCTGGTCGTCGAGCTGGCGCAGAACGCGGCGGACGCCGCGCTGCGCGCCGGACTGCCCGGCCACCTGCGGCTGACCCTGCGTGACGGCGTCCTCCTCGCCGCCAACACCGGAGCCCCGCTGGACGCCGAGGGCGTGGAGGGCCTGTCCACGCTGCGGGTGTCCGGCAAGAAGGACGAGACGGGCGCCGTCGGCAGGTTCGGGGTGGGATTCGCCGCCGTGGTCTCGGTGTGCGACTCCCCGTCGGTCACCTCGCGCAAGACGGGCGGCGTGCGCTGGTCGCGTGAGGAGACGGCCGCCCTGGTGGCCGACCGGCCCGCCCTGGCCGCGGAGCTGACCGGGCGGGAGGGGCACGTGCCCCTGCTCCGCCTGCCCTTCCCCGGTGAGCCCACCGAGGTGCCGGACGGCTTCGACACGCTCGTACGGCTCCCGCTGCGGGACGAGGCGGCGGAGCGGGCCGTGCGCCGGATGCTGCGGGAGGCCGGACCGGCGCTGCCGCTGGCCATGCCGGCGCTGTCCACCATCGAGATCGAGCTCGACGGGGAGACCCGCACGATCTCCGCCGAGGGCTGGCACTTCGTCACCGCGTCGGGCTCGTTCACCTCGGAGCAGGTGGCCGAACTGTTCGCCGACCGGCCCACCGAGGAGCGCTCCCGGCCGTACTGGCAGGTCCGCTGGGCGGTGCCGACGGCGGCCTCCGGCGAGCCGCGTCCGCTGCCGGACGACGTGCCGCCCGTCGTGCACGCGCCGACGCCCAGCGACGAGCCGCTCGCCCTCCCCGCGCTGCTCATCGCCACGCTGCCGATGGCCACCGACCGGCGGCACGCCGCCCCCGGCCCGCTGGCGGAGTTCCTGGTCGAGCGGGCGGCGGACGCGTACGTCGAACTGCTGGCGTCGCTGCCGCGCACGCCGCGGCTGCTCGACCTGGTGCCGGGGCTCATCGGCAAGGGAGAGCTGGACGCGCGGATCCGCCGCGCGATCCTGAACCGGCTCCCGGACGTCCCCCTGCTGCCGGCCATCTCCGCGCCCGAGGAGCCGCAGGACGGCTCCGGCGTGGCAGGAGAGGCGATCCAGGCGTCCGGCGACGGCGGTCCGGGCTGGCTGGTGGCCGGTCGTGAGGCCAGGGTCGTGGCCGGTCCGGCGGAGTTCCTGGAGAAGATCGCCGACATGGTGCCCGGGCTGCTGCCCGCGGGCTGGTCGGCCCGCCACCCGGCGCTGACCGCCCTCGGCGTACGCCGGGTCGAGCTGGCCGACGTGATCGACATGCTGTCCGGCGACGCCGTGAAGGACAGGGAGCCCGCGTGGTGGCGGTCGCTCTACGAGGTGCTTCCCGCGGACGACCCCGAGGCGGTCGGCGCGGTTCCCGTCCCGCTGGCGGACGGCCGGTTGGTGCGGGGGCCGCGCGGCACGCTCGCTCTGACGAACGGCTCGGGTGACGGCTCGGGCGGGGGAGCCGGGCCGCTCGACCCGTCCGTCCTGGCGCCGCTGGGGCTGCGCGTCGTGCATCCCGACGCCGTGCACCCGCTGCTGCTGCGGCTGGGCGCGGCCGAGGCGACCCCGCGCACCGTCCTGGAGGACCCCCTCACCCACGCCGCGGTGACCGAGTCGCTGGACAGCGCCGACCCCGAGCCGGTGGCGCAGGCCGTGCTCGCCCTGGTCGAGGCGGCCGGGCTGTCGGCGGGGGAGGCTCCGTGGCTGGCCGAGCTGGCGCTGCGCGGCGCGGACGGCGAGCTGTACCCCGCGGGCGACCTGCTGCTGGCCGAGGGCTCCCTGGCCACGCTGATCGATCAGGACGTGCCCTTCGGCGTCGCGGCGCCAGACCTGGTGGAGCGGTACGGTTCGCACGTCCTGGCGGCGGCCGGTGTGCTGGACGGGTTCGCCGTGGTGAACGACGCTGACGTGCTGCTCGACCCCGAGGACTGCGACCACGACCTCGACCTGGAGGACGAGTGGCTGGAAGCGGTGCTCGACCTGCTGCCCGAGCTCGACGTCCCTCCGGTCGCCCGCGAGTTCGCCGCCGTCCGTGACCTGGAGTACGTCGCGGACTGGCCGGCCGCGCTCGCGCTCCTGTCCCGCCCGCCGCTGCGCGCCGCCCTTCAGCCGCTGCGTGTGCTGGTCTCGGGAGAGGTCGTCGAGATCCCGTCGTACACCTCGTGGTGGCTCTCCACCCATCCGGTGCTCGACGGCAGGCGGCCCACGTCCCTGCGGCTCCCAGGGGGCGACCCGCTCCTGTTCGGCCTGTACGGCGACGCGCCCGCCGGGGTGGACGAGGTCGCGCTGACGATGATCGGCGTCCGGTCGTCGCTGGCGGAGCTGCTGGCGTCGCACGGCGGCCCGGACGAGTTGCTCGACCTGCTGGCCGATCCGTCGATCGAGGTGGACCGGGCCCAGCTCCGCGCCCTGTGGATCGCCCTCGCGGCGGTCGACCCGACGCGGGTGCGCCCGCCGTCGGCGGTGCGTGCCGTACTGGACGGGGCGATCGTGGTGGCGGACGCCGAGGACGGGCGGGTCCTCGACGGGTCGAGCCGGGAAGAGCCGGCCGAGGGCCCGGGGGAGCCGGTGGTGGTCGAGGCGCCGGACCTGCTCGCCCTGGTGGCGGACCGGCCGCTGGTGCTCGCGCCGTTCGACCTGGCCGAGGCGTTGTCGGAGCTGCTCGACCTGCCGCTCGCGGGCGAGCTGGTGAACGGCGTGGTCACGTCGTCGGGCGAGGAGCGGCCGGTGCCCGCGGAGGTGCGCTCCCTGCTGCCGTCGGCTCCGCTGAGCTATGTCGAGCACGGAGAGCTGCTGGTGGACGGCAGGCCCGTGCCGTGGCGCTTCTTCGAGGGGAAGGTCCACGCGTCGGGGATCGAGGGGCTGGCGCGTGGGCTCGCCTGGGCGTCCGGGCAGTGGGGCGACCGCCTCGCCGTCGCGGCGTTGCTGCGTGATCCGGAGCGGGTTCCGCTGCTGCTCGCCGAGGCGGATCTCGACTCCTGAGACCGTCGCGGCGGCCGGTTCACTCGGGCGCTCCTTATGGGGCGCCTGACGGATGCCGGCCGCGCGCAGTGAGGGCTTGACTCGTCAGTCTTCCTAGCGGCGGTCGCGGTGGCGGATGTAGGCGAGGCCGAACAGTCCGAGCCCGATCCCCGCCGCGCAGGTCCACAGCCATCGGCTCTCGTCCGGCCGCGCGACCAGCAGCACGACCAGCGCGACCAGCCACAGCGCCGTCCCGACGAGGATGGTCGCGGTGTCGTTGGTCTTGATCGGCTCGAGGTCCGGCCGGGGCTGCTGGCTCACGGGACCCAAGCTTAAAGCCACCGCAAATCCGCGGAGCGGCGGATGGCGCGTTCACAAGGGCGGAGGCCGGAGCCCGTAGGGCCGGCGATACCACCGCGGCAGTGGATCCGGGCCCCGGAGCGAGCCGAGGGAATGGTGCATCTCATCCAAGCAGTAAAATATGCACAAAACGGTCACGGAACCGTCACACTGACCACCAAACTCTTTTCGCAGGTGATACCGCCTGCCACTCTTCGCGCGTGAGTAACAGCATGAATCCTCGGGCCACCGGCTTTCTTGATCGTTTCTTCTTCATCTCCGAGCGTGGCTCGACCATCGGCCAGGAGGTACGCGGCGGGTTCGCCACCTTCTTCACGATGGCGTACATCGTCGTGCTCAACCCCATCATCATCGGCACGGTGGCCGACAAGACCGGCAACCTCCTCGGCGGCGGCACCGTCCCCAACTTCCCGCTGATCGCGGCGGCGACCGCGTTCGCGGCCGGAATCCTGACGATCGCGATGGGTGTGTTCGGCCGCGTGCCGCTGGCCCTGGCGACGGGGCTCGGCCTGAACGCGTTCGTGGCCGTCGGCATCGCCTCCCAGATGTCCTGGGCGGAGGCCATGGGCCTCGTGGTGCTCGAAGGCATCGTGATCGCGATCCTCGTGCTCACCGGTTTCCGGGTCGCCGTGTTCAACGCCATCCCGGCCCAGTTGAAGACGGCGATCAGTGTTGGCATCGGTCTGTTCATCGCGTTGATCGGGTTCGTCGACGCGGGCTTCGTCCGCCGCATCCCCGACGTCGCGGGTACCACCGTCCCCGTGAAGCTGGGTGCTCTCGGCAACGGATCGCTCACCGGATGGCCCACGCTGGTCTTCGTCGTCGGCGTGATCGTGACCGCGTTCCTGATCGCCCGCAGGTTCAAGGGCGCCATCCTCATGGGCATCATCGGCACGACGATCCTCGCGATCATCGTGGAGGCCATCGCGCAGATCGGCACGCAGATCACGCCGGGCAAGCCCGTCAACCCCAACGGCTGGGCGCTGATCAAGCCGGAGTGGCCCTCGACGTTCCTGGAGCTGCCGGACCTGTCGCTGCTCGGCCACTTCAACCTCTTCGGCGGCTTCGCGAAGGTCGGCGGCGTCGCGGCGATCCTGCTGGTCTTCACCCTCTTGCTCGCCGACTTCTTCGACACCATGGGCACCGTCGTCGGCGTCGGCCGTCAGGCCGGGCTGGTCGCCCCTGACGGCACGATGGAGCGGACCCGGGCCATCCTGCTGGTCGACTCCCTCGCGGCGGCCGGCGGTGGCGCGGCCGGCGTCTCGTCCAACACCACCTACGTCGAGTCCGCCGCCGGAGTGGGCGAGGGCGCCAGGACCGGTCTGGCCAGCGTGGTCACCGGCCTCCTGTTCCTCCTGGCCATGTTCTTCGCGCCCCTGACGAAGGTCGTGCCGTCCGAGGCGGCGACCCCGGCGCTGATCATCGTCGGCTTCCTGATGATGACGCAGATCCGGGAGATCGACTTCAGCGACTACGAGATCGCGATCCCGGCGTTCCTCACGATCGTGCTCATCCCGTTCACGTACTCGATCACGGCGGGCATCGGCGCCGGGTTCATCACCTACGTGTTCATCAAGACGCTGAAGGGTCACGCGCGGCAGGTCCACCCGCTGCTCTGGATCGTCGCGCTGCTCTTCCTGATCTACTTCACCGTGGAGCCGATCAAGTCCGTCCTCGGTCTGTGACGTCCCGCCTCGTCGTACGCTGACGCCGTACGCGCCGCGCGACCTTCGCGGTCCTTCCGCGAGGGTCGCGTTTTGCGTTTTTTTGACGTAAGCCCGAACCGTGGAATACCGGCCACGACCGGTATAGTTAGCAAAGGTAATGACGCATGCTAACGAACGAACCCAAGACAGAACCGATCGCGAACCTACGCTCCGACGCAGGGCTGGCGTCCGCGCTGCGCGTCTCCCTGGCGCGGCTGAATCGACGGCTGCGCAAGCAGGCCGCGGGGCACGCCTTGACGCCCACCCAGCTCGCGACGCTGGCCGCCGTCGAGCGGCACACCGCGATGACGCCCGGAGAGCTGGCGGAGCACGAGAAGGTGCAACCGCCCTCGATGACTCGCGTCATCGCAAAACTGGAGGAGCGCGGCCTGCTGGCCCGCAGCCCCCATCCCACGGACCGGCGGCAGGTCAGCGTGAGTGTGACGGCCGCGGGAGCGACGCTCCTCAAGGAGGAGCGGCGGACCAAGGAGGCATGGCTGGCCCGGCGGCTGAAGGAGCTGACGGCCGAGGAGAGGGCGACGCTGAGGGCGGCGGCGCCGATCCTGGAGAAACTCTCCAAGAGCTGACCCGCGCCGAGGAGGCCGGGGACGCCGAGCCCGCCTGCGCCGCGGTCCCCGAACCCGGCACCGAACCCGGCACCGAACCCGGCACCGAACCCGGCACCGAACCCGGCACCGAATGCGGCGAAGAGCCTGACGCGCATGCCCGGACCGCGCCGGCGCCCGCGCGCGGCGGCATGTTCCGGTCGCTGCGCAACCACAACTACCGGCTGTTCGCGGCCGGCGGCATCGTGTCCAACGTCGGCACGTGGATGCAGCGGACCGCTCAGGACCTGCTGGTCCTCCAGCTGACCGCCGGCAGCGGGGTGGCGCTCGGCGTGACCGTCGCGCTGCAGTTCCTCCCGGTGCTGCTGTTCGGGTTGTGGGGCGGGATGCTCGCCGACCGCTACCCGAAGCGGCCGGTGCTCATGGTGGCCCAGTCGCTCATGGGCGTGCTCGCCCTCACCATGGGCCTGCTCACTCTCACCGGGTCCGCCCAGGTCTGGCATGTGTACGTGATGGCGTTCGTCCTCGGCGTGATCTCCTGCGTCGAGGTCCCCACGCGGCAGTCGTTCGTCGTGGAGATGGTCGGCCGCGACGACCTGTCGAACGCGATCGCCCTCAACAGCTCGACGTTCAACCTGGCCCGGGTCTTCGGGCCGGCTCTGGCCGGCGTGCTCATCTCCTGGATGGGCACCGGTCCGATCTTCCTGCTGAACGCGGTGTCGTTCGCCGCGGTGATCAGCGGCCTCGCGATGATGCGTACGTCCGAGCTGCGCACCCCGGAACCGGTGACGCGCGCCAAGGGCCAGCTCCGCGAGGGGCTGCGGTACGTCGGGCGGCGTCCCGACCTGCTGCTGCCGATCCTGATCGTGGGCTCGATGGCGATATTCACGCAGAGTTTCTCGACCAGCATCGCGCTCATGGCGACCGAGGTGTACGGCGCGGGCGCGTCCTCGTTCGGCGTCGCGTCCAGCGCGTTCGCCGTCGGCGCCCTCGGCGGGGCGCTGCTGGCCGCCAAGCGGGTCAGGCCGAGCCGCAGGTTCCTGATAATCGGCGCGATCTGCTTCGGCGTGTTCCAGGCCGTCGCGGGGCTGGCGCCCGGCTACCCGGCGTTCCTGGCGTTCCTGATCCCGGCCGGCATGGCCGTGGTCACGGTGAACACCACCGCCAACGCCACCGTCCAGATGGGCGCGTCGCCCGAGATGCGCGGACGGGTGATGGGGATCTACGTCCTCGTCTTCACCGGTGGCGCTCCCATCGGCTCGCCCCTGGTGGGCTGGCTGGCCGAGATGGCCGGGCCGCGGGTGTCGGTCGTCGTGGCGGGCGTGCTCAGCGTGCTCGGCGTCGGCCTCGCCGTACTGGTGACCAGGATCGTGGCCGCGCGGACGCGCCCGGAGAAGGCGCTGGAAGGGGCGGCGGCCGAGATTCCCGGTGACGCTTCGGGCGCGGCCCGGGTCGAGACGCCGGACGAGGCGGCGGAGCCCGTGACGGTGCCGCCGCGCTGGAGGCTGCGGCGGGCCGCCTGACGGTCCGCCGGGCCGCCCGGCCCTCCCTCGACGCCGATGGGCGCGGATCGGGGCCGGGCCGCCGGACCCTCCCTCACGCCGATGCGCGCCGATGGGTGAGAATCGCTGGGTGAGCAGGTTGTTCGTGGCGCTGTCGCCGCCTGCCGGCGTGCTCGCCGAGATCGCCGCCGAAGTCGGCCCGAGGCGGGCGGAGTGGCCGGATCTGCGGTGGGTGGACGACGCGCTGTGGCACGTCACCCTCGCGTTCCTCGGTGAGGTGCCCGACGAGGTGCTGCCCGAGCTCGACGTACGGCTGGCGCGCGCGGCCTCGCGCTACGCGCCCATGACGGTGTGGTTCGGCGCCGCGGGGGCGTTTCCCTCGCCCGGCCGGGCCAGGACCTTCTGGATCGGCCTCAACACCGTTCCCGCCGGGTCCGCGAGCGCCCGGGACGCGTACGCCGGCCCTCCCGGCGACCTCCAGGAGAGCTCTCACGGGGATGATCACGGGGGTGCTCACGGCCGATCGCCCTCGGGGCCGTTCGCGGAGCCGCTGGTACGGCTGGCGGCGTCGCTCGCCGCCGGCGCGCGGCGGGCCGGGGCCGCGGAGGTGGACCGGAAGTCGTTCCACCCCCACCTGACCCTGGCCCGCTCACGGGCCCGCTCACGGCACGGCGACGATCTGCGGTCGCTCGTCTCCTCGATGAGCGCGTTCCACGGGCGCGAATGGGAGGCGGGAGCCGCCCATTTGGTGCGCAGCCATCTGGGATCCCATGTTCGCTATGAGCAGGTCGCGGTCTACTCACTCGGTGGACGCGATTAGGCTCCAATGCGTGGATCGTCCTCGTCGCTGGCTGCTGCCCACGGTGCTCGCGCTGCTCGTGCTCATCGTGGTGGTCGGAGCGTTGCTCCGCTAGCTACCAGGCGTACTCCTCGGGAGCGGTCTTGAAGCCGGGGAAGATCTCGTCGAGACGGGCGAGCGCCTTCTCGTCGAGTGTGATCTCCAGGGCCTTCATCGTCCCGTCGAGCTGGTCCAGCGTGCGCGGCCCGATGATGGGCGCGGTGACGGCCTTCTGGTGGAGCAGCCAGGCCAGGCCGACGTTCGCCGGGTCCTCGCCGAGCTCGTCGCAGAACCCCTCGTATCGCTCGATCTTGTCGCGGTGCTTCTCCAGCTCCTTGGCGATCACGTCCGAGGCGGAGCGACCCTTGTCGATCTTGCGGAGGATGCCGCCGAGCAGGCCGCCCGCGAGCGGGCTCCACGGGATCAGGCCGAGCCCGTAGTCCTCGCACGCCGGGATGACCTCCAGCTCCGCCGCCCGGACGAGCAGGTTGTAGTGGGACTGCTCGGAGACCAGCCCGAGCGAGTTGCGACGGCGGGCGGACTCCTGCGCCTTGGCGATGTGCCAGCCGGCGAAGTTGGACGAGCCGACGTACAGGATCTTGCCCTGCTGCTTCAGGATGTCCATGGCCTCCCAGAACTCCTCGAACGGGGTGTTCCGGTCGACGTGGTGGGCCTGGTAGAGGTCGATGTAGTCGGTCTGCATGCGCTTCAGCGACGCGTCGCAGGCCCGGCGGATGTTGAGCGCCGACAGGCGTCCCTCGTTCGGCCAGTTGCCCATGTCGCCGTAGAGCTTGGTGGCGATGACCGTCTTCTCGCGGCGGCCCCCGCCCTGGGCGAACCAGCGCCCGATGATGTTCTCGGTGATCCCCTCGCCCAGCTTCCATCCGTACACGTTGGCCGTGTCGAAGAAGTTGATCCCCAGCTCATGGGCGTGGTCCATGATGGCGAAGGAATCGGCCTCCGAGGTCACGGGGCCGAAGTTCATCGTGCCGAGGCAGAGCCTGCTGACTTGGAGACCTGTGCGGCCGAGCTGTCCGTAATCCATGGAGTCCACACTAGGAACCTGGAGTGGACTCCAGTCGAGCGCATCCGGCGCCGAATCCACCCGATCACGGCCGGCGCGGCCCGGCCCCGGCGTCGGCGCGGGTTCCGTCGGGAATGATTGGCGCATGGGGAGCGGGACGGGGAGATTGCCGATGCGGAGGACAAAGCACTCGGACGGCCGCGCCGGTGGGCGTCTGCGCCGGCTGGTGCCGCCGATGCTCGCCCTCGTACCGGTGCTCGCCCTGCTGCTCGGCGCCGGTCCCGCCACGGCCGAGCAGGCGACCGCCGGGACAGGCTTCTCCGCGACGCGGGACGGCGAGCGGCTGCTGTTCAGCTTCAGCGACTCGCGGATCGACGAGTCCAGCGGTCTCGCGGTCTCGCCCACCCACGACGACATCGTCTACACCCACAACGACAGCGGCGACAGCGCGCGGTTCTTCGCCGTCGGCACGGACGGGCGGACCCGGGCCACGTTCAGGCTGGCCGGGGTGACGGCGCGGGACTGGGAGGCCATGGCCGCCTCCGTGGACCCCGCGACCGGCAAGGGCGTGCTGTGGTTCGCCGACATCGGGGACAACCTCGACGGCGCCTGGCCGGACGTCTCGGTGTACAAGGTCGCCGAGCCGGAGACGATGCGGTCGGCGACGCTCCGGGCCACGCGGTACCGCTTCCGGTACGAGGGCGGCGCCAGGAACGCCGAGGGCCTGATGGTCCACCCCAAGACCGGCCGGCTGTACATCGTGAGCAAGGAGTTCTCCGGCTCCGTCTACGCGGCGCCCAAGAGCCTGCGGACCGACCGGGTCAACCTGCTCCGCCGGGTCGGCCCCGCGCCGATCATGGCGACGGACGCCGCGTACGCGCCGGACGGGTCGAGCTTCGTGATCCGCACCTACTTCTCCGCCTCGCTCTACCGCGCGCCCGGCGATCTCATCGCCCATCTCACGATGCCGCCGCTCAGGCAGGCCGAGTCCATCACGTACACGCGGGACGGCAAGGCGCTGCTGACCGGCTCGGAGGGAGCGGGCAGCCCGGTCTACCTCGTGCCGCTGCCGGCCGGTGTCACGTCGGCCTCGGCCTCGGCATCGGCCTCCCCGACGCCGGCTGAGGCCGCGGACGCCCCGGCCGGTACGGCACGGCCCGCCGACACGGGCTCCACCGCGGCGTCGGGCGGACGGGAGAGCGGCGGGATCCCGCTCTCGATGGTCGCGCTCTGGCTGGGGACGGCCGTCGGGGCGATCGGCATCATCACCGTGATCGCCTATCGGACCGCGCGCTGACCTCCGGGACGGTGGGTCACATCCTGGCGACGAACGGCTCGCCGCGCAGCGCGTGCTCCACCAGCTCGATCGACCGGGCCAGGCGGACCAGGCGGGGGCCCTCGCGGCGGTAGGCGTCCAGCACGGCCTCGACGGCGTGCGGCGGCAGGTGGCCCTTGAGCTCGACCGCGGCGCCCCGATAACCGGTCCTCGCCGCCTCGATCTCGGCCTGGACGTGGTGGCGGGCCATCCGGGCGAGCGCGAGCGGATGCCGCCTGAGCACGCCGTACGCGCGGTAGTCCGGCGGGACCGCGTCGAGCAGCCACGCCGCCGCCGACTCCTCCCAGTCGGGGGTGTCCGGCGGGCGCACCTCGGACGGCCATCCGGGAGGCAGATACACGCCGACCAGCATACCGAACAAGAGTTCGATCAAGAGGGCTGTCCCTTGGGGTGTCGTCTGCGCTAACTTGCGATGATGCGCGTTCTGGGGGCGAAAGCCGTACGTCCATGAAGATCGGGGTGATCGGCGCCGGCATCCTCGGGCTGGCCGTGGCCCGGGAGCTGGCGGGCTCGGGCGCCGATGTGACCGTGCTCGACAAGGAGAGCCGGGTCGGGGCGCACCAGACCGGGCACAACAGCGGGGTCGTGCACGCGGGCATCTACTACGCCCCCGGATCGCTCAAGGCGCGGCTGTGCCGGCACGGCGCCGCCATGCTCCGGGAGTACTGCGCCGAGCACCGCCTGCCGTACGACGAGGTGGGCAAGCTGGTCATCGCCTCGACCCGCGCGGAGCTGCCCGGCCTGCGGCGGATCGCGGCCAGGGCACGCGAGAACGGGGTGCCCGGAATCGCCGAACTGGACGCGCTCGCCCTGCGCGAGATCGAGCCGTTCGCGGTGGGCGCGGGCGCGGTGCACTCGCCCACCACCGCGATCACCGACTTCCCGGCTGTCGCCCGCCGCCTCGCCGAGGACCTGGCCGCCATGGGCGGTGCCGTACGGCTGTCGCATCCGGTCAGGCGGCTGCGCGAGACCGCGAGCGGCGTCGAGGTGGTCGCGGGACGGTCCAGGTTCACGTTCGACGCGGTCGTCTCCTGCGCCGGCCTGGGCACGGACCGGGTGGCCGCGCTGGCCGGGGCTCCGGGAGACGTGCGGATCGTGCCGTTCCGCGGGGAGTACCAGCGGCTGGCGGGCGTGGCGCGTCACCGGGTGCGCGGGCTGATCTACCCGGTGCCGGACCCGCGCTACCCCTTCCTGGGCGTCCACCTGACGAGACGGATCGGCGGGGAGGTCCTGGTCGGCCCCAACGCGGTCATGGCCCTGGCGTTCGAGGGGTACCGGTGGCGGGACGTGTCGCCGGGAGATCTGCGGGAGATCCTCGGCTGGCCGGGCACGTGGCGGATGGCCGGGAGGAACTGGCGCACCGGTGTGCACGAGGTGTACGGCTCGCTGGCGAAGGACGCCTTCCTGGCCGCGGCCAGGCGCTATGTCCCCTCGCTCGGTCCGGGCGACCTGGAGCCGGCGGAGGGAGGCGTGCGCGCCCAGGCGGTCGGCCGGGACGGGCGGCTGCTCGACGACTTCGCGATCGACGTCCACGGACGGATCGTGTTGGTCAGGAACGCGCCGTCGCCTGCGGCCACGGCGAGCCTCGCTATCGCCCGACATGTCGTCTTAACGGTGCCTTTAAGGTAAACCTCATATAGTGCTCGATGCCCCGAACGTCATCTTCACGTTGCCTTAAGGAAATTCGGTCAACATGTCATGGTGAGCGAATTCCCAGAAGCCCGGTTGCTGATCGTTGAAGACGAGCCCAACATCCTGGAACTGCTGGCGGCCAGCCTGCGGTTCGCCGGATTCGAGGTCACTACCGCCTCCAACGGAGGTGAGGCGGTCGCGGCGGCCCAGCGCCACCGGCCCGACCTGATCGTCCTTGACGTGATGTTGCCCGACATGGATGGATTCGACATCGTCCGCCGCCTGCGTGGTGGCGGAACGCATACGCCTGTCGTCTTCCTCACCGCGCGGGACGCCACCGAGGACAAGATCCGTGGGCTCACCCTCGGCGGCGACGACTACGTGACCAAGCCGTTCAGCCTCGAAGAGGTCATCGCCCGCATCCGGGCCGTGCTCCGCCGTACGGCGGGTGACCCGATGGCGCCGCCGCCCCGGCTGACCTTCGCCGACATCGAGTTGGACGAGGAGTCCCACGAGGTGTGGCGCGGTGGCCGCGCGATCCCGCTCTCCCCGACCGAGTTCAAGCTGCTGCGGTACTTCATGGCGAACGCGGGGCGGGTGCTGTCCAAGGCGCAGATCCTCGACCACGTGTGGGACTACGACTTCCGCGGTGACGCCGGCATCGTCGAGTCGTACGTGTCGGTGCTCCGCCGCAAGGTCGACAACTCCCATCCGCGCCTGATCCACACGCTCAGGGGCGTCGGATACGTCATGCGAACGCCCCCGTCCGGCGTCGTGTAGCCATGGCGGGGAGGTGGTCGGACCGCACGCCGCTGCGGATCAAGCTGATCGCCGCGATGCTGGCACTGGTCGCCGTCGCCCTCGCCGTCATCGGTGTGGGCAGTGTCTCGGTGCTCAGGGGCTACCTCGTCGACAGGGTCGACGCGCAACTCGACATGGTCGCGAGGGACGTCGGCAGGCAGATGAAGCGCAAGCCGCTGGAACTCGTCCGGCTGCGCACCCCACCCGACGGCTGGGTCGCGATCTACGGCGGCGACGGCGGGCTGATCGCCTCGCAGGCCGGGATGTCCGTCGAGGGCCTGCCCGGGCCGCTTTCCCCGCCCCGTGACACCGAGATGCCGCAGACCGTCGCGGCCGAGTCGGGAAACGGCATGTGGCGGGTGCGCGTCGTGCGAGGCGAGGACGGCGGAAGCGCGCTCGTCGCCGTCGACCTGGACTCCGTCCAGCAGATCACCACCCGGCTCGCGCTCATAGAACTGCTGGGGAGCGCCATCGTCATGGGCGTGCTCGCCGTGGTCGGCATCGTCACCGTACGGCGGAGCCTGCGCCCGCTGACCGAGATCGAGCGGACCGCGGAGGCGATCGCCGACGGCGATCTCAGCAGCCGGGTGCCCGACCGTCATCCGCGTACCGAGGTGGGGCGGCTCTCCCGCTCGCTCAACGGCATGCTGTCCCAGATCGAGTCGGCGTTCCAGGCGAAGGCGTCGTCGGAGGCGGCCGCACGCGAGTCGGAGGCGCGGATGCGCAGGTTCGTGGCGGACGCGTCACACGAGCTGCGCACGCCGCTCACCTCGATCCGGGGGTTCGCCGAGTTCCACCGGAGGGTGCCGGCCGACGGCGGCGACACCGCCCGCCTGATGCGGCGGATCGAGGACGAAGCCGCACGCATGGGCCTGCTTGTGGACGATCTGCTGCTGCTCGCCCGGCTGGACCAGCAGCGCCCGCTCCAGGAGCATCCCGTCGATCTCCTCGCCATCGCGGCCGAGGCCGTGTACGACGCGCGGATCCTCGAACCGGACAGGGACGTGTCCCTGCTGGTCGACTCCGACGTCGCTCTGATCGTCGAAGGGGACGAGGTACGGCTGCGCCAGGTCGTCGGCAACCTGATGAGCAACGCGATGACCCACACACCCGCGGGGACGCCGGTCACGATCCGGGTCGGGGTGATCGGCGCGCGGGCCGTCGTCGAGGTCGCGGACAAGGGGCCCGGCCTGACACCGGACCAGGCGGAACGCGTGTTCGAGCGCTTCTACCGTGCGGATCTGTCGCGGGCCCGCAGGGACGAGTCGGTCAGCCGGTCCCTGGGCGGTAGCGGTCTGGGGCTGTCCATCGTGGCGGCGATCGTCCGGGCGCACGGCGGCACGGTGACCGTGGAGACGGCGCCGGGCGCCGGTGCCGCCTTCCGCGTCCTCCTCCCGCTGGTCCCCGAGGTCCTGATCCCCGACGAGGCCATGGACGATGACGCGGGATCGGGAGACACGGGATCGGGAGACACGGGATCGGGAGGCACGGGATCGGGAGGCACGGGATCGGGAGACACGGTGTCCGGCGCGGGCGTCGGGTGAGGTGACCTCGCCCTCCCGATTTCCACCTGATTCTGAGGCCCTGACTCTGACCTGCCTGACTCTGACCTGCCCGGCTCCGGCTGTCTGGCCCCGACTGTCTGCCCCGACTACCTGGGTCCGACCGCTTGATTCCGAGTCAGTGGTTCCGGTCCGAGACCGATTCCGGCCCGCTGGATTCCGAGGAGCTCGGCCGACGCGGGCTTCTCGGAATTCCCCGGCGTCACCTCCCCGGGGTCGCGTCACCTCCCGGTCTCACTTGCCGGGCCCCCGTCGGGGTCGGCGTGGGGGTGAGTCCTGGGAAGGTCCCGTCCGGGAACGTCCCCGGGCCGGAGGCTCCGCTCGACACGATCACCTGGTCGCCCTCGTCGAGGCCCTCGACGATCTGGATGTACTGGTCGCTCTCCACGCCGGTCTTCACCTGACGCCGGACGTCCTGGTCGCCGCTGCGCACGGTGACCGTCGCCGTCCCGCCGGATCCGATCTCCACGGCGCGCGCGGGGACGTAGACCGCGTTCTCGGCCTCGTCGGTCGTCACCTGGACGTACGCGGTCTGCCCGACCAGCAGGTTCTCGGGTGAGCTGGAGAGGGCGACGCGCACGCCGTACCGGACGAGCTGGTCGCTCGTCGTCGCGGTGACGTCGATGTGGGTGATGGTTCCGGTGAACTCCTGGCCGGGGTGGGTGTCCATGGTCACCGTGGCCTGCTGTCCGACCTTGAGCTTGCCGACGTCGGACTCGGTGAACAGCGCGTTCACCTGGAGCTCGTCCAGGTTGCCGAGGGTGATGAACGCCGATCCCGCGCTCGCCGTGTCCCCGGCCTTGCCGCCGACGGTCATGACCGTGCCCTTCGAGGGGGCTTTGATGATCACTCCGGCCAGCGCCTCCTTGGCGTCCGCGAACTCGCGCTTCGCCGTGGCGAGGTCGGCCTCGGCCTGCTCGACCGACGTGGTCCCCCCGCCCATGCCGGAGCCGCCGCCTGAGCCGGCGCCGGAGGAACCGCCCGCCGCGCCTCCGGAGGCGCCGGTGCCGGACGAGCCGCCCTGAGGCGAGGCGCCGCCGGTGGAACCGTTCGATCCCGTGGCGCGGTTCCCGGTGGTGGACTTCCCGGTGCCGGTGCCGGTGCCGGTGCCGGTGCCGCAGGTCGCGGCCGGGCCGGACGTCGTGGAGGGCCTCGCCGACGCCTTCCCCGACGGGCTCGCCGACGGGTCCGCTCCACCGCCGGTCGTCGCGGCCGGCGAGAAGCCAGAGGAGCCGCCTACCCCGCCGGACCCGGTGTTCGTGGTCACGGTGAGCATCTTGACGATGGTCTCGATGATGCCCTGGGTGACGGTGACCGTCTCCCTGACGGTCACTCGTTCCTTGATGATGATCGTCTGGGTGACGGTGACCGTGGGGGCCGGGTTCGGCCGGTTCTCCTGTGTCGGCTGGGCCGGCTCAGGTGTCGACGCGGAATCCGAGGGTTCCGGTGTCGGCTGTGCGTGCGCCCGCCGCGAGGACTGCTTCACCTCGGAGGACTGCCGTACGGTCTCCTGGCCGGCCGATCCCGGCTCCGACGTCGTGGTGGTCGTGACCGTGGAGATCGGGGTGGGCTCGGAGGTGGTCGTGGAGATCGGCGTCGGGCGCGACGTCGTCGTCGAGATCGGCACCGG
Organism: Microtetraspora glauca; assembly: GCA_001570385.1. Taxonomy (GTDB): domain Bacteria; phylum Actinomycetota; class Actinomycetes; order Streptosporangiales; family Streptosporangiaceae; genus Microtetraspora; species Microtetraspora glauca. Next base: position 62,235 of record BBYL01000038.1, read on the forward strand.
GGTGGAGGAGGTCGTCACCGCCGGGGCGGCGGGGGTCACCACGACGGGGCCGACCACCGAGGGCGACGGAGCGGCCGAGGACGCCGCGGGCGTCGCCGAGGCGCCGCCGCCTCCGGGCGGGCAGGTCGCGGCGGGGGAGGAACTCGGGCCGGCGGACGGCGCGGCGGACTGCCGGGACGTCGTCCGGTCCGACGTGGACGTGGAGGAGCGGTCCGATGTGGGGGAGGCCGTGGAGGAGCTCTCCGCCTCTTCGGCGTCGTCGAGCGCCTCGTACGCGGCGGACAGCGCGGCGCGGGCCGCGAGGTAGTTCTCCCTGGCCTCCGTGCCGTCGACGCGTGCGAGGGCCTGTCCCGCCCGGACCTTCTGGCCGGGTCTGACGTACACCTTCCGCACGGTGCCCGAGGCGCTGAACGACAGGTCACGGCTGTTGGCGTCCACCGTGTTGCCGCTCGCGGAGATGGCAGAGGTCACGTTGCCGCGTTTGGCGGCCACCAGCTCGATCCTCGCGGTGGTGGCGGTCTCGTCGCCGCCACCGAGAAGGTAGACGCCGCCACAGGCGAGTACGGCGCAGGCGAGGGCCAGACCTCCTGTGCGAAGGACCTTGGGCGGAACAATCATGCGCAAAATGGTGCTGGTGCCAGGTCATACCAGGCTCAGGTGCGCCTGAGAGTTGTCTGTGTAGGTGTCCGCGTACGGGCGCAGTTGTCAGCAAAGCTTCAGGCACGTCCGAAGTTGGCTCAAGCCCCGCCAGGCAGGGTGAAGGCCCGTGAAGCTGTCGACCAGGCGCAGGGCGCTGATCGTGAACGGCACCCTCGGGGTGCTGGTGGCGGGTGGTGCGGTCGCCGCCTATCTCTCCCTCGTGGGCACCGCGGCCGGTCCCGCGAGCGCGGCCGGGGGTTCCACCGTGACCGTCGGCCGGGGCACGGTCCTCGACTCGGTCTCGGCCTCCGGCTCGCTGGAGAGCGCTCGGAGCGCGTCCCTCGACTTCCGTACCAGCGGGACGATCTCCTCGATAAACGTAAAAGAGGGCCAGAAGGTCAAAAAGGGGCAGGTTCTCGCGAGGTTGGACGGCTCCTCGCTGAGGGACGATCTCACCGCCGCGTCCGCGAGCCTCACGGTGGCCAAGGAGCAGAACGAGAGCCAGGCGACCGCCTCCAGCTACTCGCAGTACGTCAAGGCGCTCAACTCCTACAAGAGCGCCAAACGGGCCCTCGCGGAGACCGTGCTCAAGGCGCCGTTCAGCGCCACGGTCACCGCGATCAACGGCGTGATCGGCGACACGGCCGGATCCTCGTCAGGAGGCGGCGGAGGGGCGTCGTCCGGAGGGGCGTCGTCCGGAGGTGGCGCGGCCGGGGCGTCGTCGGGAGGAAGCTCGTCCGGCTCCTCCGGGACGATCGAGCTGATCGACACCTCCCGCATGCAGATCGTCGGCAACTTCACCGAGTCCGACGTCACGAAGCTGAAGGTCGGCCAGGCGGCCACGATCTCGTTCGACGCGCTCAGCGGGGTGACCGCCCAGGGCAGGGTCAGCATCATCAACCCGGTCGCCACGACGAGCAACAACGTCGTCCAGTACCCCGTGACCGTCACGCTCACCGAGATCCCCGACGGCGTACGACTCGGCCAGACGGCCACGGTCGCGGTCGTCGTGGACAAGGCCGAGAACGTGGTCACCGTGCCCACCTCGGTGATCACCACCACCGGTGGTCGTACCACGGTCACCCTGCTGCGCGACGGGCAGCGAGTGACGCAGACCGTGGAGGTCGGCGTCGAGGGCGACGACACGGCGGAGATCAGGTCCGGCGTCTCCGAGGGCGACCAGCTGGTACGGCCGGCCACCACGTCCGGCGGGACGAGCGGATCCACCGGGATCGGCGGCGGCCGGATGCAGGGCGGTTTCGGGACCGGTGGCGGCGGGGTGCCCGGCGGCATGCCGGGTGGCGGCGGCGGACCGGCCGGTGGCCGATGAACGAGCCGCTGAACGGGCCCCTGAACGGGCCCACGGCCCGGCCCGGTGACGGCGCGTACAGCGCGGGGAACGGCTGGACGACCGCCGTGCCGTGCGACCCGCCGCCCGCCGACAGCCCGCGCGACGATGTCCCGGGCGGCGAGGCATCCGGTGCCGAGCCGGTCCTCCTCATCCGTGACGTCAGGAAGATCTACGGCGAGGGCGAGGCGACCGTGCACGCCCTGCGCGGCGTCTCGCTGACCGTCGAACGCGGCGACTACGTGGCGATCATGGGCGCGTCCGGGTCCGGCAAGTCCACGCTGATGAACATCATCGGCTGCCTCGACATCCCGACCACGGGGACGTACCTGCTCGGCGGCACCGATGTGGGCGTGCTCGACGACGTCCAGCTCGCCCGTGTGCGCAACCGGAGGATCGGGTTCATCTTCCAGTCGTTCAACCTGATCCCCCGGATGAGCGCGCTGGCGAACGTCGAGCTTCCCCTGGCGTATGGAGGGGTGCGGGCGGCCGATCGCCGCCGCCGGGCGCTGGCCGCGCTCGGGCTGGTCGGGCTGGCCGACCGGGTGGGGCACCAGCCGAACGAGCTGTCCGGCGGGCAGCAGCAGCGGGTCGCGGTCGCCCGCGCACTGGTCACCTCGCCGACGCTGCTGCTCGCCGACGAGCCGACCGGAGCCCTGGACAGCACGTCCACCCGGGACGTTCTGGCGATCTTCGACCGGCTGAGCGTGAGCGGCAGGACCATCGTCGTGATCACCCACGAGGACGACGTCGCCGCGCACGCCAAGCGTGTCATCCGGCTGATGGACGGTCAGATCGTCGAGGACCGCAGGCAGGCGCCGGTGGACGGGCCGCCGCCCCTCGCCGGGCTCCGACCCCCCACGGAAGCGGTGAGTGACCGATGAACGCCCTGGAGATCACCCGGTTCGCGGTACGCGGCCTGACCGCGAACAAGATGCGCAGCGTCCTGACGATGCTGGGCATCCTCATCGGGGTCGCCGCGGTCATCCTGCTGGTCGCGGTCGGTCAGGGATCGTCGGAGTCGATCAAACAGCGGATCCAGAGCCTGGGGGCCAACACCCTCACCGTCTCCGCGTCGTTCTCCGGCGGGTTCGGCGGCCCCGGAGGCCGGTCGGGCGGCGGTGGCGGCCCGCGCACCCAGGCGCGGGGGCTGACCCTCGACGACGCCCGCGCGCTCGCCGGATCGGGCAACGCTCCCTCGGTCAAGAGTGTCTCGCCCGTGGTGACCGCCTCCTCCGCCACGACGACGTACGAAGGGGCGAGTCACGACATATCCCAGGTCGTCGGCACGTACCCCAGCTATTTCGAGGCCACCAACAAGCCGGTCGCCTCGGGCGCGTACTTCACGAACCAGGACGTCACGGGGGTCCGCAAGGTGGTGGTCATCGGGAAGACGGTCGCCGAAGAGCTCTTCGGCCAGGCCGACCCGGTGGGCGGAAGGGTCAGCATCGAGGGCGTCTCCTTCACGGTCGTCGGCGTGCTGAAGGAATCGGGCTCCACCGGCGGCCAGGACGCCGACGACATCGCCATCGCGCCGCTGCCGGCCGTACAGCAGACGCTGTCCGGGTACGGCTCGCTCGGCAGCATCGTCATCCAGGCCACGAGCGCCGAGACGACGGACGCCGCTGAGGCGGAGATCACCGCGATTCTCAACCAGCGGCACGACATCACGGGCAGCGCGACGGCCGACTACCGGATACTCAACCAGGCCAGCCTGCAGGAGACGGTGACCGAGGCGACCGGCACGTTCACCGTGCTCCTCGGCGCGGTCGCGGCGATCAGTCTCCTCGTCGGCGGCATCGGCATCACGAACATCATGCTCGTGACCGTGACGGAGCGGACCCGCGAGATCGGCATCCGCAAGGCGATCGGCGCGCCCCGGGGGGCCATCCTCGGACAGTTCCTCATCGAGGCGACCCTGCTCAGCCTGATCGGCGGCCTGCTCGGGGTCGGCGTGGCCGTCGCGGGCAGCCAGTTCACGATCGCCGGGGTGCGGCCGGTCATCGTGCCGCAGTCGATCGTGCTGGCTCTCGGCGTCTCCGTCGCCATCGGCCTGTTCTTCGGCAGCTATCCCGCCAACCGCGCCGCGAAGTTGCGCCCGATCGAGGCACTGCGCTTCGAGTGATCCCGCGCCGCCGCGCGGTGACCCGAGGCGAGCACCCAAACCAGGAGTTGAGATGAGCAGAGCGAAGGCGAAGGCGGACAGGTCCGAGGCCGAGATGCCGGCGGGAGACCTGCTGGACACCTCGCCGTTCGACGACGAGCCCGAGACGGAGCCAGAGGTGCGTCCGGCCGGGCGGGGGATGTCGAAGGTCACCCTCGCGCTCGGCGCCGCTGTCGTGCTCGTGGCGGGCGTGCTGGCCGGCATCCAGGCGCAGAAGGCGTGGGGGACCGCGTCTCCGTCCGGTGGCGGCGCGGCCGCGGGAGCCGGCGCGCGCGGCCTCGCCGGCGGCGGTTTCGGCGGCGGGTACGGCGGTGGCGGCGGTTTCCCCGGTGGCTATCCCGGGGGCGCCGGCGGTGGTTTCCGCGGCGGCGCCGGTCAAGGCCAGGGACCGGGCCAGGCCGGTCAGGGTGCCCAGAGCGATCAGGGCGGTCAGGGCGGTCAGGGGCAGGGCCAGCAGGGCAGGGGCGGCGCCGGCTCCTCCGGTGGAGGCGCGGTGGGCGACATGACCGTCGGCACGGTCAAGCTCGTGGACGGCAGCAAGATCTACGTCCAGACCTCGGGCGGGACCATCGTCACGATCAGGACCAGCGGTGACACGAAAGTGCAGGTCACCAAGGCCGGGAAGGTCACGGACCTCAAGGTCGGCAGCCCGGTCGTCGTCGCGGGCGCCAAGGACCAGGAAGGCGCCGTGGACGCGACCTCGGTCGTCCAGAGCTCTGTGAACCGCTGACGACGCGGACGAACCGCCGAAGGGAGACCACCCGATGACGACGGAGGCACGCCTGCTCGTCGTGGACGACGAGCCCAACATCAGAGAGTTGCTCTCCGTGAGCCTGAGGTACGCCGGATTCGAGGTGGTGACCGCCTCCGACGGCCGGGAGGCGGTCCAGATCGCCGAGCGGGTACGGCCCGACCTCATAGTGCTGGACGTGATGCTGCCCGACATGGACGGCTTCGCGGTCAGCGCCCGGCTCAGGGCGGCCGGTCGGCGGGTTCCCGTGGTCTTCCTGACCGCGCGGGACGCGACCGGCGACAAGGTCACCGGGCTGTCCCTGGGCGACGACTATGTGACCAAGCCGTTCAGCCTGGAGGAGGTGCTCGCCCGGATCCGAGCCGTGCTGCGCCGTACCCGCGGCGACGGCACCCCCTCGACCCGGCTCCGGGTGGCCGACCTGGAGATGGACGAGGAGGCGCACCAGGTGTGGCGCGCGGGCCGGCAGGTACGGCTCTCGCCCACGGAGTTCAAGCTGTTGCACTATTTCATGATCAATCACGGCCGGGTGTTGTCGAAGGCGCAGATCCTGGACCACGTGTGGCACTACGACTTCGGCGGTGACCGCAACGTGGTGGAGTCCTACGTCTCCTACCTGCGGCGCAAGATCGACACGGTGGATCCGAAGCTCATCCACACGCTTCGCGGCGTGGGCTATGTCCTCCGTGCTCCGCGTCGCTGAGGTCAAGAGGCGGCTCGCCCGCACTCCTCTGTGGCTCCGCCTGGTGGGAGCCACGCTGCTGCTGGTGACGCTGGCGATAGCGCTCACCGGCGGCTTCGCCGTCCAACTGCTGCGCGGCTACCTGGTCGACCGGGTGGACCGGCAGTTGACGGGGTTCAGCCGGCCCCGGAACGACCCGCAGGGAGAGCAGGACCGGGTGCCGCCCGCCCCCAGCGGGACCCGGCCCCAGCGGCAGCCGGGTTTCTACTACATCGTCCTGCTCGACGCGGACGGCAACCCCGTACAGACCGTGCAGGAGCCGCCGAACGTCGATCCGCCCACCCTGCCCGCGCTCACGTCCGCCGACACGGAGCGCATGGGCCGCATGCTGTTCACCGCCGATTCGCCGTCCGGCGGGAAGTGGCGCGTGGTCGCCATCGGCGAGCCGGGCGGCATGACCCGCGTCGTCGCGGTCAGCCTCGCCGACATCGACGGGACGGTCTCCCAGCTCGTGGTCATCGTGGCCGGGGTCGGCTTCACGGTGCTCGTCGCGCTCGGCCTGGCCTGCTACTGGCTCGTACGGCGCAGCCTGCGCCCCCTCGGAGAGATCGAGCGTACGGCCCAGGCCATCGCGGGCGGCGACCTGTCCCGGCGGCTGCCGCTGCGGCATCGCCGTACCGAGATCGGACGGCTGGGACGGGCGATCAACGGCATGTTGTCCCAGATCGAGGCGGCGTTCCAGGACCGTGAGGCGTCGGAGGCGATGGCGCGCAGGTCGGCGTTCGACGCACGGCGGTCCGAGGAGCGGATGCGCAGGTTCGTGGCCGACGCGTCGCACGAACTGCGCACGCCGCTCACGTCGATCAGGGGCTTCGCCGAGCTCTACCGGCAGGAGCGCTCGCAGGACCCGGTGCGGCTGCTGCGCCGGATCGAGGACGAGGCCGCCAGGATGGGCCTGCTCGTGGACGATCTGCTGCTCCTCGCCCGCCTGGACCAGCAGCGCCCGCTGGAGCAGCGGGCCGTCGACGTGCTCAGCCTGGCCGCGGGAGCCGTACTGGACGCGCAGACGCTCGCCCCCGACCGCGAGATCGACCTTGTGCGGCTCGACGGCTCCGACGGGGCGGTGAAGGCGCTCGGCGACGAGCACCGGCTCCGCCAGGTGATCGGCAACCTGGTGGGCAACGCACTCCGGCACACCCCTCCGGGTACGGCCTTCCAGGTCCGGGTGGGGACGCTGCCGGATGATGGGGCAGGGGGCGGCCAGGTGGTCGTGATCGAGGTGGCCGACGAGGGACCCGGCCTGCGCGAGGAGGACGTCGAGCGGGTCTTCGAGCGCTTCTACCGCGCGGACCCGGCGCGCAGCCGGGCCGACACGGGCGGGACCGGGCTCGGGCTGTCCATCGTGGCCGCCCTCGTGCACGCGCACGGCGGCACCATCACCGCGGAGTCCCCGCCGGGCCGAGGAGCGGTCTTCCGGGTCCGCCTTCCGTCCTGTTGAGCGTTCTGTTCGAGCCTGTTCCGCGGCCGGTTGACAGGTGATCCTCAGCGGCGCCCGATGTGGTGCCAAGATTGCTGGGCTGGAGTGGATCGCCGTGGCGCGGGCTTCGCGACGCCGGAGCCGGCCGCCCGCGTGCACCCCTGCGTGAGAGGCCAGGTCGATCACCGTGCGTTTCCTGTACGCCGCCGTTGTGGCGGTTTCCGTCCTGACCGTCTCGGGCTGCGGGGGAGACGGCGGTGACGGCGACGGCGGCGGCGGTGGTGGTGGTGACCAGCGCACGGCGTACATGAACTGCCTGCGGGAGAACGGCGTGACCCTGCCCAGCGGTCGTCCCAGCGGTCGTCCCACCGATCGTCCGAGCGGGGCGCCGGACGGCAGCGGCGATGACGCCCCAGGTGACGCGCCCGACGCGCGGCCCAGCGGCGCTCCCAGCGGTCGCCCGAGCGGGGGACCGGGAGGCTTCCGCTCCATGTCGCCGGAGATGCGGAAGGCCATGGAGGCGTGCCGGTCGCTCATGCCCGAGGGCGGGCGCGGCCCGGGCGGCTACGGCGGAGGCCCGGGTGGCTACGGTGGCGGTCCCGGCGGCCCGGGGAGTGCCGGCGGTGACGAGGGACGCGGCCCGGACGCCGCGGACACCGCCGCGCTGCGGCCCTTCCTCACCTGCCTGAAGGACAACGGCGCCGAGGTCGCCGAGGGGAAGAGCTGGCGCAACCTCGACCAGAACGATCCGAAGGTCGCCGCGGCGGTCAAGAAGTGCCGCACTCTCCTCCCCGAACCCTCAGCCCGGCCGTCCGCCTGACGACCGCGGTCGCTCTCGACATGCCGCCTTTGTATGGGGTTGTGGTGGAAAGTTCGAGCTAGCGGGCATTCAGGGGGGCCGGGTGGGGAAGGTCCGAGGGTATGGCGGGCGGCACCGGGCTGCTTGAAGCCCTCGGAACGCTGCGACGTCAGCTCGATCACGATCTTTTCCCCCTGGAGATCGGGGACGTCGCGGCGGATCGCCGTGCGCTCAAGGAGCTGACCGGGCAGCTCGACGACTATCTGCTGCCCCGGCTGGCGGACATCGACGCGCCCCTGCTGGCCGTCGTCGGCGGTTCCACCGGTGCGGGCAAGTCGACCCTGGTCAACTCCATCGCCCGCGCCGACGTCACCGAACCCGGCGTGCTCCGGCCGACCACCCTCGCGCCCACCCTCGTCGCCGGGCCCGAGGACGCGCCGTGGTTCATGTCCGGCCGCGTGCTGCCCGGCCTCCCCAGGGTCACCGGGCCGGGCCAGGGAGAGCCGGGAACGCTGAAGGTGGCCGTGGTGGACACCCTGTCGCCGGGGCTGGCGCTGCTCGACGCCCCCGACATCGACTCGGTCGTCACGGCCAACCGCGAGCTCGCCGCGCAACTTCTCGCCGCCGCCGATCTGTGGTTGTTCGTCACCACCGCCGCCCGTTACGCCGACGAGGTCCCCTGGAGCTTCCTGCGCAGCGCCCGCGAGCGCAGCACGGCTCTGGCGATCATCCTGCAACGGGTGCCGCCGGACGCGCTCGGCCCGGTCACCGCCGACCTGGAACGCCTGCTCCGGGAGAACGGGTTGGCCGGTGCGCCGCTCTTCGCCGTCCTCGAATCGGTCCTCCCCTCGGAGAACGCGCGACTGCCCGCTGAGGCCGTACGACCGATCACGGACTGGCTGGCCGATCTGTCCGCCGACGCGCGGTCCCGCGCCGAGGTGGTACGCCAGACGCTGTCCGGCGCCCTGGACAGCCTCGTCGTCCGGGTGCCCGTCCTCGCCGCGCACGCGGACCGGCAGCGGGAGGGGATCGCGGCGCTCCGCGACGTCGCGGCGAAGTCGTACGACTCGGCGATGTCGGCCTTCGACGAGGGCATGCGGGACGGTTCGCTGCTCAGAGGGGAGGTGCTGGCCCGCTGGCAGGACTTCATCGGCACCGGCGACCTGATGCGCTCCCTGGAATCCCGTGTCGGCCGGGTGCGCGACGTCGTCGTCGCCTTCGTCATGGGACGGCCCGCCCCCGACCGGGAGCTCCGGGTGGCGCTGGAGAGCGGCGTGGAGTCGCTGATCCGGTCCTCGGCGGAAGGCGCGGCCGAACGCGCCGTGGAGTCCTGGCTGGCCATGCCCGCCGGCCGGGACCTGCTCGAACGCGTCGGCGTCTCCACCGCCGGCCGGCTCGGCCGCACGTCGTCCGATCTGCGCGACACGGCCGGTGCGGCGGTGCGCGCCTGGCAGGGAGAGGTGCTCGATCTCGTACGCACCGAGGGCATGAGCAAGCGGGTCGCGGCCAGGACCGCCTCCTTCGGCGTGAACGGCCTCGGCCTGCTGCTCATGCTCGGCGCCTTCGCCTCCACCGGGGGCATCACCGGCATCGAGATCGGCATCGCCGGCGGCACCAGCGTGCTCAGCCAGAAACTGCTGGAGGCGATCTTCGGTGACCAGGCGGTGCGGGCGCTGACCCACGAGGCCCGCGAGGACCTGCGCAGGCGTGTCCGGGCCCTCCTCGACGACGAACTGGCCCGCTTCACCGCGCTGCTCGACGGTGTCGGGCCCGGCGAGGATGCTTCGGCGAACCTGCGGGCCGCCGCGCAAGCCGTACAGGAGCGGAAGCGAGAGCTCCCGATCGCGCCGGCCACCGACGGCGGGGAGGGCGGCTCTCCCGGTGATCCGCGGTGAAGCTGTCGCGCAGGAAGGCCGGCGTCTCGCTGGACGACCGGCTCGCGGCGCTCGCCGAGGCCGCGGACCTGGCCGAGGGGCGGCTCGGCCGGGGGGTGATCGAGCAGGCCAGGAGTGTGGTGGCCCGCGCGGGCACGCGGAGCGGCCTCTCGGTCGACCACACCGCCGTCGCCCTCGCAGGAGCGACGGGAAGCGGCAAGTCGTCGCTGTTCAACGCTCTGTCGGGGACGTCGCTCGCCGACGTCGGGGTGACCCGGCCCATGACCGCGCAGGCCCAGGCCGCGCTCTGGGAGGCCAGCGGCTCGGGGCCGCTCCTCGACTGGCTCGACGTCCCCCTGCGGCACGCGGTGAACGGCGACGGCCTCTCCGGGCTCATCCTGCTCGACCTGCCGGACCACGACTCGATCGAGCTGAGCCACCGCCTCGAGGTCGATCGCCTGGTCGCCGTCGTGGATCTGCTGGTGTGGGTGCTCGACCCGCAGAAATACGCGGACGCGGCCGTCCACGAGCGATATCTCCGGCGGTTGGCACGGCACCGGGACGTCATGATGATCGTGCTCAACCAGGTCGACCGGTTGCCGCGTCACGCCGTCGACCGCTGCCTGATGGACCTGCGCTCGCTCCTCGCCGCCGACGGCCTGTCCGGGGTGCGGGTCGTGGGCGTGTCCGCGCTCACCGGTGAGGGCCTCCCGGAGCTGCGCGAGGCGCTGGCCGGCCAGGTGTCCCGCCGTACGGCGTGGGCGTCGCGGCTCGGGGCCGACGCCGCCTCGGCCGGTGCCGCCCTGGCCGGAGCCTGCGGGGGTGCGGCGGAGCCGCTCACCGGGCCGCTCACCGGGCCGGACACCGGGCCGGACAGCGCGGAGACGTCGGCCAGATCGATGATCGTCCCGCTGGTCGCCGCTCTGGAGGTGGCGGCGGCCGTGCCATTGGTCGTCGAGGCGGTGGCCAAGACCCACCGGCATCGCGCCGTCGCCGCGACGGGATGGCCGGTGACGCGGTGGCTGAGGAAGCTGCGCCCCGACCCCCTGCGCCGGCTCCATCTCGGCGGTGTGACCGAGATGCCGGGCCGGACCTCGGTGCCCGCGGCGACGGCCGTACAGCGTTCGCAGGTGGACATGGCCATCCGCGAGGTCGGGGCCGAGGCCGCACGCGGGGTGCCCGAGCCGTGGGCGGCCGCCGTCCGGCACGCGGCCCGCTCGCACGCGGGCGAACTGGGAGACGCGCTCGACCAGGCGGTGGCCCGGACGTCCCTGGGCGCGTCGAGGAGGCCCCGCTGGTGGCGGGCCATGGGAGCGGTGCAGTGGCTGATCTTCGCCGCGCTGGTGTCAGGGGCGGCCTGGCTGCTCGGGCTGCTCGCCGTCGCCGCGCTCATGCTGCCCGAACCGCCCACGCCGAGTGTGGGCGAGGTGCCGTGGCCGACCGTGCTGCTGGTGGGAGGCGCGGTGGCCGGCCTGGCGGTCGCGGTCGCGTGCCGTGCCGTCGCCTGGCTGGGCGGCAGGCGCAGGGCGCGCAGGGCCGCCCGTGCCCTGCGCGCGAGCATCGTCGAGGTCGCCCGGCGGCTGGTGCTGGCACCGGTCCAGGGCGAGCTGGACCGGTATCGCCGGTTCGTCGACCGGGTCAGGTTCGTCAGATCGCCCTGAAACGAACGACCAGAGACCGCCTTCCCGGTCGCTCGGATCTCGGCGGCAGATCTCGGTGGCTGAGGTGTCGGCGGTTCAGGTTTCGGTGGTGCGGTCGGCCTGCCGCCGGGCGACGTCCAGCGGGTCGGGCAGCGGGTCGGGCAGCGGGTCGGGCAGCGGGTCGGGCAGCGGGTTCCTGGCCGTCTCGATCTGGCGTGGAAGGCCGGTGCCGATCTCGCTGTCCTCGGCCGCGGCCTTCGCCTCCGCGGCGGCGCGCTCGGCCTCCGCGACGGCCTCGGACCCCACCATGCGTTCCTGATCCCGCTCCTCACGGTCGCGGGTCGCCGCCGAGCGGGGCAGCGCCTCGGTGAACGCCCTGGAGACACCCTGCAGCGCCGACGTGACCTCGCTCGGGATCACCCAGAACGTGTTGCCCTGGCCGTTGGCGAGCTGCGGAAGGACCTGGAGGTACTGGTAGGCGAGCAGCTTGGGATCGGGATCGTTGCGGTGCACCGCCTGGAACACGTTGTCGATCGCCTGCGCCTGGCCCTCGGCCTTGAGGATCTGCGACGTGCGCTCGCCCTCGGCCCGCAGGATCGCGCTCTGCTTCTCGCCCTCGGCGGTGAGGATCTGCGACTGCCGGAGACCTTCGGCGGTGAGGATCGCGGCGCGCTTGTCCCGCTCGGCGCGCATCTGCTTCTCCATCGCCTCCTTGATGGTCTTCGGCGGGTCGATGGCCTTGATCTCGACGCGGTTGACCCGGATGCCCCACTTGCCGGTGGCCTCGTCGAGCACACCGCGCAGCTGGCTGTTGATGGTGTCGCGCGAGGTCAGCGTCTTCTCCAGGTCCATGCCGCCGACGACGTTGCGCAGCGTGGTCACGGTGAGCTGCTCCACGCCCTGGATGAAGTTCGCGATCTCGTACGCCGCGGCGCGCGGGTCGGTGACCTGGAAGTAGAGCACGGTGTCGATGTCGACGACCAGGTTGTCCTCGGTGATCACCGGCTGCGGCTTGAACGAGACCACCTGCTCACGCAGGTCGATCAGCGGCCGTACCCGGTCCACGAAGGGGATCACGAAGTTCAGGCCGGGCCCGAGCGTGCGGTTGTACCGGCCGAGCCGTTCCACATTGCCCGCGCGGGCCTGCGGGACGATCCGGACGGATCGCAGCACGACGAACACCACCAGCAGAGCGACGATGATTCCCGCGATGACGGATGGGTCCATGCTCACTCCCGTGGATAGACGAGGGCGGTCGCCCCCTCGATCTCGATGACGTCCACCGTGGCGCCCGCGGGGATGACGAGGGTCTCGTCGTAGGCGCGGGCCGACCACTCCTCGCCGCCGATGCGTACCCGGCCGTCCCGTCCGGTGACCTCCTGCGTCACGTACGCGGGCCGGCCGACGAGCGCGGAGACGCCGAACTGCCTGGTGGGCGCCTGGGTCAGGTGGCGGCGGGCGATCGGCCTGACTCCGGCGATCCCGGCGACCGAGGCGGCGATGAAGACGACGAGCTGTATGCCGATGGGGAACCCGATGGCCGCGACCCCCGCGGTGAGCAGCGCCGCGACGGCGATCAGCCCGAGAGCAGCGGTCAGCGTGAAGATCTCGGCGACTCCCAGCCCGGCGGCCAGGATCAGCCAGATGATCCACGAGTCCATTTCCTCGCCTCCATAGCGATAAACGGATCCCGTTTCGTAGGGGTTCCTTCTTTTACGTTAACTCTGTATGGACGACACCTGATATTTCAAGATTTCAGGCTGGGGACCGAGCTGATGAAGGCCTGGACCGGACCCGGCACCCGCAGGGCGCTGCCCTTGATCCAGGCGTCCCAGGAGAGCTGCCAGAAACCCCAGCCGTTGTTCCATTCGAGTTTTCGGTCGGTCCCGGTGACGATGACGGGATCGCCGCGCAGCGCGTTGTCGTAGAACCAGGCCGCCTGGTCGGGGCGGGCGTTCACGCAGCCGTGGCTCACGTTGGCCCGGCCCTGGGCCCACACGTTGTTCTTGGCGTGGACGTACTCGCCGCTGTTGGAGATGCGCACGGCGTGCCCGATCATGACGTCGTAGTATCCCGGGTCGCCCTTGGATCGGCCGGGCGAGATCATCCGGACCGGATTGCCCTTTTCCATCGTCAGATGGACGCCGCTTGTCGTGGTGTACTCCCTGGTGGTGGCCATGCCCGCGCTGATGGCCATGCGCTGCGCGACCTCGCCGTCCCTGCGCACCACCATCTGGTGGGTGCGCGTGTCGACCGTGCTGACCATGCGCCGCCCGACCGCGAAGGTGATCGTACGGTCGGCCGTGCCGTACGTGCCGGGGGCGGAGCGCACGCCGGAGAGGTGGGCGGTGAGGACGATGTTCTGCCGGGCCGGCCAGAGATCCCTGGTGCGGAACACGACCTGGGTGTCGCCGAACCAGTGCCACGCGCCGTCGACGGGGCCGGTGTAGGCCTTCGTGTACGCCCTGGTGCCGTGCTGGCCGTACGCGGCCGGGGTGGCGATAGGCGACGCGCGGACCTCCAGGGCGCGCTCCACGGCCCGGCGGTCCTCGACGGCCTCGGCGAACGTCAGGATGATCGGCATCCCCACGCCGACGGTCTCGTGGTCGTTCGGCGTGATGGACAGCACGTCGAGCGAACGTTGCGGCCGCAGTGTGCGGAACCTGTTCATGATCCGGGCCGTGTCGCCGCCCGGGGCGCCCGCGGTGGCGTTCACGACGTATTCGGTGTCGGGGGCGAGCGTCCAGTCGGACCGCCAGACCGTGTGGGAGGCGTTGAACCCGCCGGGAACGATCATGCCGCCCGCGTAGGCCACCACGGCGGTCAGCGTGCCGTCGTGCGCCTTCACCACGAGCCCCCGGTCGGGCCTGGCCGCCGTGGACTCCGCGGCCGGCGACATCGTGATGCGGGGCAGGACGTGCGGCTGTTCCTCGCGAGGGGCGGTCACGGCGGAGCATCCGGCGACGAGAAGCAGAACGGTCGTCGCCCATGCCACGAAGCGCATCCGCCGCCTGCCTCCTCGGTGCCCCAGATCCAGGTCACGTCCCGGGGATCCCACCGGCCCGCCGCGATCGTCCGTACGGCTTCTCGCGTCGCCGCCGCCCCACGCGGGCGTCCATCCGGCCGGCCCTCGCCTCGGCGAAGATCCACGGGACGCCTCCTGGCGCTCCGTAGCAGTATAGATACTCTACGTGGCGGAGGTGATCCTCCCTGTGACCTCTCCGAGCCCGATCCCGCCCGGCGCGGTCGCGGTGATCGTCACCGTGTCGCCGTCCTCCAGGAAGGCGCGCGTCGTGCCGTCGGTGAGTTTGACCGGCTCGGCGCCGTTCCAGGTCACCTCGATGAGCGAGCCGAAGGCCCCCTCGCTGGAGATCGTCCCGCTGGCGTACAGGTCGCCGGTGCGGAGCGACGCGCCGTTCACCGTCATGTGGGCCAGCATCTGGTCGGGAGTCCAGTACATGTCCCGGTACGAGGGTGTCGAGATCGTCTCGCCGTTCAGTTCGACGCGCAGGGTGAGGTCGAGCCCCCACGGCGACTGCCTGCGCAGGTAGTCCAGCGGGACGGGATCCTGCTCGCGGCCCGCGACCCTCGCGTGTTCGAGGGCGTCGAGCGGGGTGATCCACGGCGAGATCGAGGTGGCGAACGACTTGCCGAGGAACGGGCCGAGCGGCACGTATTCCCATGCCTGGATGTCCCGCGCGCTCCAGTCGTTGAGCAGGGTGACCCCGAAGACGTGGTCCTCGAACGCCCCGGCCCGCTCGCCCGGCCGGGTCGGCGTGCCGACCACGAAGGCCAGTTCGGCCTCGATGTCGAGCCGGGCGGAGGGACCGAACGACGGCCCCGGCATGCGCTGCCCGCACGGCCGCCTCACCGGGGTGCCCGAGACGACGACCGTCCCGGCCCGCCCGTGGTAGCCGACGGGGAGATGCCTCCAGTTGGGCTTCAACGGCTCCTCGTCCGGGCGGAAGATCCGCCCGAGGTTGGACGCGTGCTCCAGGGAGGCGTAGAAGTCCACATAGTCGGCCACCTCGACCGGCAGGTGCATCGTGACCTGGTCGAGCGGGATCAGGTGCGGCTCGACGACCGCACGGTCCCCGCCCGCCTCGTCGGCGCGGTGGGCGGCGAGGAGCGTCCGCAGCCGGGCGCGCGTCTCCCGCCACGCCGTACGGCCCCGGGCGAGGAAGGCGTTGAGTGTGGGGGAGGCGAACACCTCGTCGTGCAGCACGGGCGCGAGATCGAGCACGTGGTCGCCTACGCGCACGCCCACGCGCGGCGCCTCTCCGGGGCGTGAGAACACGCCGTAGGGCAGGTTGTCCAGGCCGAAGAGCGACTCGTCCGCCCCCGGCACCCAGCTTCGCGTCACCGTCGTCCTCTCCGTCACCGGGCGGTGGCCCAGGTCCAGGCGTATGCCGGATCCTCGCACGCGAGGGCGGCGGACCCCAGGTCCAGCGGGCGGAACGTGTCGATCATGACGGCCATCTCGCTCGTTTCCGTGTGGCCCTGCCGTACGGCCTCGACGACGGCCTCGACCGCGCCCGGCTGCGGCCCGTGCGTGAACCCGGCCGGATGCAGCGAGATGGAGCCGATGTCGATGCCCGAGCCTCGGCGCGCCGTGTAGTCGCCGCCGACGTAGAACATCAGCTCGTCGGAGTCCACGTTGTGGTGGTTGTACGGGATCGGCACCGCGTCCGGGTGGAAGTCCAGCGGCCGGGGGCAGAACGAGCAGATCACGAAGCCCGGTCCCTCGAACGTCTGGTGCACGGGCGGCGGCGCGTGCGTCCGCTTCACGATGGGCTCGAAGTCGTGGATGTTGAACGCGTACGGGTAGAGGCAGCCGTCCCAGCCGACGACGTCGAAGGGATGGTGGGCGTAGGTCAGCCGGGTCAGCCCACCACGGGTCCGTACCAGCACCCGCACCTCCTCGCCGTCCACGATCAGCGGCTCGGCGGGCGCGCGCAGGTCGCGCTCGCAGTACGGCGCGTGTTCGAGGAACTGGCCGTAGGCGGACAGGTAGCGCCGGGGCGGGCGGATGTGCCCGGCCGCCTCGACGACCAGCGCGGTGACCGGGCCCTCCGGAACCCAGCGGTGGATGGTGCCGGTCGGGATGACGACGTAGTCGCCCTCGCCCGCCTCGATCACGCCGTACGTGGACTCGAAGCGGGCCCGGCCGCTCGCGATGTAGACGCACTCGTCGCCCATCGAGTTGCGGTAGAGGTCGCTGGGCGCGTCGGTCGCGACGTACGACATGCGGACGTCGGAGTTGCCGGCGAGCGGCTGCCGCCCGGTGACGAGGTCGCCCGTGGCGGCGAGGTCCTGGGTGCGGAAGTGCCGCGGAGAGAGCGGCAGGTTCGGCGTGAGGCCGGGAGCGGTGAGATCGACGGCCTCCGCTTTCACGATCGCGGTCGGCAGGTAGCGGTGATAGAGCAGCGACGAGTCGGACGAGAAGCCCTCCTCGCCCATGAGCTCCTCCGCGTAGAGCCCGCCATCCGGCTGACGGAACTGGACATGGCGCTTGCGTGGCACGTCGCCCACGACACGGTAGTACGGCATCGACCCTCCGCGTACGGATTCCGGACGTAGGTGTCCTCTATACGTGCGACGATGCGCCATTGCCGCAGAGATGTCAAACCACTTGGGGCACAAAAAGCCGATTTATCCCCGCGTTGCGGCAAGGCCGCGGGCGTCGCCGACGGCCCGTGTCTGGTGGCGATCGAGCTCATCTCCTGGCGGCCCGGCGGACGCCTAGACGGCGAGGCGCCTGGCGTCGACGTTGCCGCTCAGGGTGTTGAGGACGCCGGGTAGCTCCGCCACGGTCTGGGCGGGCAGGCCGGTCACGGTTTCCTCCGCCAGGGCGCACCATAGCCGCTTGACCTGGTCGGTCAGTGCCTTGCCGCTGTCGGTGAGTTCGACGATGCTGGCGCGCTTGTCGGAGGGGGCGGGTGCGCGGCGGATGTGACCGGAGGCTTCGAGCTTGCGGGTCATGAGTGTGACGCTGGGCGGTTCGACGCCGAGGGCCTCGCTGAGTTGGGCCTGGATCATCGGGCCGGTCCGGGCGAGTTCGAGCAGGAGAGCCTCCTGTCCGGGGTGCAGGCCGAGCGGGGCCAGCAGTGCCGCGGTCCTGGCGCGGTGGCGCAGGCTCAGCCGGCGGATGGCCTGGTTGATGGCGTCGGCTTGGTCGAAGTTCATGGGCTCTCCTCGACAAGTTGGTTATGCGCCTAACTATTATGCGCATAATGTTATCCGCATAACTAATCCTATGTGATGACGAGGAGCCCGATATGACCGCGAAGATCGCCGTCATCTACTACAGCGCGACAGGCTCGGTGCACGCACTCGCACAGGCCCTCGCCGAGGGCGCCGCCTCGACCGGTGCCGAGGTACGGCTGCGGCGGGTCGCCGAGCTGGCCCCCGACAGCGCGATCGACCAGAACCCGCGGTGGAGGCAGCACGCCTACGCCGCCGGCGGCAACCCCTAACCCGCACCCGGGGCGGCACGCCTGCCGGCAAAGGCAGCCCATGACACGCACCGGCCGACCGCCCCCCGAATCCCCACCGCAGATCCGCACTCCCCATCCACGACTCAGGAGACACTCGTGGCACCGCACCTATCCGCCCGCCCCCTCACCAGCAGCCAGGCCACAGCGAAGACCCGTCCTGCCTGGATCGTCCTGGCGCTGGTGTGTGCCAGCCAGTTCATGGTGATCCTGGACTCCTCCATCGTTAACGTCGCACTCTCCTCGGTCGACCGTGACCTCGGCTTCACCACCACCGGCCTGGCCTGGGTGGTCAACGGCTACCTGCTCACCTTCGCCGGCTTCATGTTGCTGGGCGGCCGCGCCGCCGACCTGTTCGGCCCCCGCCGGATGCTGGCCGTCGGTCTGACCGTGTTCTCGGCCGCGAGTCTGGTCGGCGGCCTGGCGACCACCGCGGAGGCCCTGGTGGCGGCCCGCGTCGCGCAGGGCATGGGAGCCGCCATGACGGCCCCCGCGACGCTGGTCGTGATCAACGCCTACTTCACCGAAGCACGCGCGCGTGCCCGGGCGTTCGGCGCCTGGTCGGCCTCCGGCGGCGTGGGCGGGATGGCCGGCGCGATCGCGGGCGGCGCCCTCACCACCGGCCTGTCATGGCGATGGGTCTTCCTGATCAACGTGCCGATCGGCGCGGTGCTGATCGCCACGGCCGTGACCTCGCTCGTTCGCACGCGAGCCGCCCGGCGGGAATCACTCGACCTCGTGGGCGCCGTCACCGGAACCGCGGGGCTGGCCGCGCTGGTCTACGGGGTCATGCAGAGTACCGATCACGGCTGGAGATCCGGGCTGGTCGCCGGACCGATCGGCGCGGGCCTGCTCCTGCTCGTCGTGTTCACCGTCGTGGAAGCGCGTTTCGCCGCGCACCCGATCATGCCTCTGCGACTGTTCGAAGTCCGGGGGGTCGCCGCGGGCAGCGTCATGCTCCTGCTGCTCGGAGGGGTCTCCATCGCGATGTGGTACTTCACGTCGCTGTTCCTGCAGGACGTCCTCGGCTACAGCGCGCTCGAGGCCGGGCTTGGGCAGACACCCGCGGCGGTGACGTTCATGCTGATCGCGCGGTGGGCCGCCGCTTCGCTGCCTCGCACCGGTGCACGTCCCCTGGTGCTGGCGGGCTGTGTCGGCTTCCTGGCCGGTTTCGGCTGGCTCTCCCAGGCCGAGGCGGCCAGCGGCTACGCCACCAGCGTGCTCGGGCCCACGCTGCTCATCGCGATCGGTATCGGGCTGACCTTCCCCACTCTCATGGCCGCGGCGACCGCGGATGCTCCCGGGGGTGACGCGGGGGTCGTCGGTGGCATGGTCGCCACCGCCAATCAGGTAGGTGGGTCGATCGGCCTGGCGGTGCTCGCGACGGCCGCCGGTGCCACAGCCGCGGCGGAGACCTCCGCGAACTCTCCGGTCGCCGCCCTGGCCGCCGGCTACGACCGGGTCTTCCTCATCGCGGCCGGGCTCGCCCTGGTCCTCGGGGTGGCCAGTGGGCTGCTGCCGCGGCACCGGCGCACCTGACCGCGGCCTGTCGTCCGTCGCGGCGGGGACGGGATCACTGGGCGAGGGTGTGGGCGAGGTCGCGGGCGGCCTCGACGACGCGGGGACCGACCGCGTCGACGTCGAGCAGGCCGAAGGTGACGACCCCGAGCGAGGCCTCCAGCCAGGGAAGCCCGCGGAGGGGGACGGCGATCCCGCGCGCGCCCTCCTGCAACTGCCCTTCGGTGACCAGGAACGGCCGGGTCGCCGCGGTCTCCGGTTCCGCCTCGTCGCCCGCCGGACGGGAGCCCGGGTGCGCCTGTTCCCGGGCCGCCTCCTCGCGGAGGGCGAGGATGGCGAGCCCGGCGGCTCCGCGGGTGAGCGGGTGGCGGGAGCCTTCCCGATAGGCGAGGTGCATGTCGGTCCAGGACGGTTCGACCACGGCGACGGCCACTCCGTCGTCGCCCTCGGCCACGGTGAGATGCGCCGTGGCCCCGACCCGCTCGGCGAGTGCGCGCAGCGCGGGCAGCGCGGCCGCGCGCAGCAGGGGCTGTACGGCCTGCGCCATCACGAGCACCCCGAAACCGAGGTGGACCCGGCCCTCCGCGTCCCGCCGGGCGAAGCCCTCGTTCTGCAGGGTCGTGATCAGCCGGTAGACGACGGGGCGGCTCAGCCCGAGCTCCTGGGCCAGTTCGGTGGGGGTGCGCCCCCGGTTCCCGTCGGCCAGCAGTCGCAGCAGCCGCAGCCCCCGCTCCAGCGTCTGTGCCGATTCCGCCGCCATCATCACAATCTCCTTCGAGCGCGGAGACCTCGCCTTCGGGTGCGATTATCGCCACTTCCGGCCGGCAGCCGGGCTCGGGCCGTTCGATCCGGCCGCTCAGGGCCGGGCCGCTCTCTTCGCTTCGTCGCCGTGAACGGCAGGGCTCGACGCCGCCGCCCGTTTGTGAAAAACGTGATCCTGGAGCTCACGTTGTCGGCGGTGTGGGGCGCATGCCTTCGAGCAGGGTGGCGAGGTAACGGTGGGCGGTGTCGATCCGGTCGGTGGGGGTGCCGCCGTGGACGGTCACGGCGTGGGCGATGCCGCACATGAGCGGGACGAGGTCGGCGGCGGCGAGGTCGGGGCGGACGGCTCTGGCGTCGCGGGCCCGCTCGAGGAGTGTGGTGCCGGCGGACGCGAGTGACCTTTTGAGTTCCGTGGTGCGCGGCAGGGTGTCGGTGGTCGCGGCGGCGACCGGGGGCAGGGCGGCGTCGGTGACCTGTGCTTCGACGACGCGGGACAGGAAGCTCTCCAGCGCCCGCCAGGGGTCGGTGTCGGCCAAAGCCTGCTCGCCATGCGCGGCCAGGGCTTCCAGGCAGGGAGCGGCGACGGTCTCCAGCAGTGCCTCGGGGGTGGCGAAGTGCCGGTAGACCGTGGCGACCCCGAGGCCCGCCCGGCGTGCGACGTCGTTGAGCTGCAATGCGGTGCCCTGGTCGACCAGGTCGCGGGCGGTGGCGACGATCCGCTCCCAGTTGCGGGCGGCGTCTTTGCGCAGCTGTGTGGTCGTCATGTGGGAAGAATCCAGGTTGCTCGTCTTGGTTCACGGGCTTGTCGTCTGATCATATGCGGGCGTTCCCGGGGAACCTGGTTGTCGGGCGGCGGGTGCGTGGGTTTCGCTGAGCAGGTGTACGGCCTCGGCGATGCGGCGGTCGGTCGCCGCTCGGAACGGGGCGACGGGGTGTGCCTGGGGTCCGATGACGAGGCCGGTCCGGCCGGTCAGCGCGTGGTCGGTGGCGGCGGCGATCGAGGGCCTGGCCGCCGCGGACGCCGGACCGGAGGTGGAGCGCTCGAACTTGCGGCGTACCAGCGGCCACAACAGCCGCAGGGCAGGAGAGACGATCTTCGGGTCGGCCAGGGTGCCGTTGGTCATGTCGGTCGCGGCGCCTCCGGGATCGGCGGCGAAGACTGACACGCCCGTGCCGTCCAGCCGCCTCGCCAGGTCGAGCGTGTAGGCGAGGTTGGCGAGCTTGGCGCGGCCATACCAGTGGAAGCCGTAGTAGCCGCCTGGCGGCTCGACGGCGTCGAACACCCGCTTGGCGACGCCGACCGCGCCCGAGGTCACGTTCACGATCCTGCTCGGCGCCCCGGCGGTGAGCGTGGGCAGCAGTAGTTCGGTCAGCAGATACGGCGATAGGTGGTTGACGACGAACGACGCCTCGACGCCGCCCAGGTCCGTGCGCTCGGCGAACATCGCCCCGACGTTGTTGACCAGCACCGTCAACGGTTCCCCCGACGCGGCGTGGTCGGCAGCGATGTTGTCGGCCAGCGCGCGGACCTGGTCGAGCGAGGCGAGGTCGGCGGACAGGAACCGGCCGGGGTGCGCCGGTTGCGTCGCGTTGATCCGCTCAACCGCCCTGGCTCCCCGGTCGGCGTCGCGCCCGACCACAGTGACCGCGAACCCTGTGGCGGCCAGCCCCAGCGCAGTCTCCAAGCCGATGCCCCCGGTGCCGGCCGTGACCACAGCTGTCTTCGTCATGAGCCCCTCCTTCCATCTAACCGGATAGTTCATCCGGTTAGATGGGACAGTAGCATAATCGGATGAACTATCCGGTTAATGGCTTCGGCCGGTGATGACAGTCGGCCATGAAGCGCCTCCGCCGGCGGGACTGTCGTCCGACTCCGGCCGGCCGTACGGCGTGGGGGTTGTGGGCCGGGTGGAAATCGCCCACCGTGGGACGGGTGAAGACGGCGATCGTGATCGGGGCGGGGATCTGGGGAACGTCGCTGGCGCTGCGGCTGGCGGAGACGGGATGGCGGGTGACGCTGGTCGAGCAGTACGCCCCCGGGCACGTACGGCAGGCCAGTGCGGGGGAGACGCGGCTACTGCGGGCCGCGCACGGCGCCGACCAGTGGTACGCGCGGATGGCCAGGCAGGCAAGGGACGGCTGGCGGGAACTCGGCGCGCGGACCGGTGAGGAGCTGTATCTGGAGGCCGGGCTCATGTGGTTCGCCCGGCGGGAGGACGGCTGGGAGCGCGCCAGCGCCAACGTGCTGAAGAACCTCGACATCCCGCACGAGTTCCTCGATCCCGCCGAAGCGGGACGGCGGTTCCCCGGCTTCAAGGGGGACGACCTGGCGTTCGTGCTGTACGAGCCGGAGGCAGGGCTGATCCGGGCCCGTCGCGCCACCCAGGTGACGGCCCGGCTCGCCGTCGCGGCCGGTGTCACCCTCGTCCGCGCCAGGGCCGTGCCGTACGGCGACGCGGAGGGGAACGCCGGGCCCGCGATCGTCGCCGACGGTGAGGTGCTGCGGGCGGACCGGGTCGTCTGGGCCTGCGGCGGATGGCTGCCCACCCTGTTCGATGTCGAGGTCGAGGTGACCCGGCAGGACACGCTGCACTTCGCCGTACCACGGGAGTGGTCCACGCCGCCGCTGCCCGCGTTCTGCGACTACGAGGGATCGGCGTACGGCCACGGTGACGTGGACGGGCTCGGGATGAAGGTCACCAGCGACGTCGAGGGCGAGCCGTTCGACCCGCAGGAGGGCAGTCGCCGCGTCCTGCCCGAGAGCGAGGAGGCGGCCCGCGACTACCTGCGGCGCAGGTTCCCCTCCCTGGCGGGTGCGCCGGTGCTGTTCAGCCAGGTCTGCCAGTACACGCTCACCCGCGATGCCGAATGGATCATCGCCGAGGTTTCCGACGGGATGTGGCTGCTCGGTGGCGACTCGGGGCATGGCTTCAAGCACGCACCGGCCCTGGCCGGGTACGTCGCGGACCTTCTCGACGGCAGGCGGGAGGTGGATCCCCGGTTCGGCCTCCACGCCCGTGTGCCGGCCCGGGGACTGCGGACCAGCGGTGCGACGTAGATCAGGCGAGCGGGCGACCGCTCTGGAGCCAGGCGCCGAACTCGTCGAGGTTGATGAGACCGTCGCCGTCGGTGTCGACCTTGGTGATCACACCCTGGGCGCCCTCGACGGTGATCCGCTCGCCGAGCACCTCCATGAGGCGCACCAGTTCCTCGGCCGAGATCAGGCCGTCGTCGTCGCTGTCGACGAGGTCGAACGTCGCCGCGTACTCGCTCATGTCTTCTCCTCGCCCGGCGGCTCGTCGGCGTCCGAGAGCGTCCCCGGCTGTCGGTTCACGTTGGCGAGCAGCACGATAGCCGGATAAGTCACGATCGGTGTCGTTTTACGGCAAGCCCACGGCGGTTCGGCCTCAGGTTCGATGGACGGGACAATGGGCCGGTGCGAGTCGGGATTCTGGGACCACTGCTGATACCGGCGGCGGAGATCAGGGGCGCCCGGCTGCGTGCCCTCGTCATCCGGCTCGCGCTGGACCCCGGGCGGGTCGTCACGACCGAGCGGCTGATCGATGATCTGTGGGAGAACGATCCCCCGGAGAACCCGAGCGCCGCGCTGCAGTCGCTGGTCTCCAGGATCAGACGGCAGGTGGGGACGCTGATCGTCTCGCATCCCGCCGGCTATCGCCTGGACGCCGACGTGGACGCGGCCGAGTTCGAGAACCTGGCCGACAGCGGCAGGCGCGCGCTGCGCGAGGGAGATCCGGCGCGGGCGGCCGCCCGGCTGCGGGAGGCGCTGGCACTGTGGCGGGGCGAGGCGCTGGCCGACGCCGCCGGGCTGGCCTTCACGGCGGCTCCGGCCGCGCGCCTGGAGGAGATGCGGCTGTGTGCCGTCGGCGACCGTGTCGAGGCCGACCTGGCGACCGGTGTCCCCGGAGCCGCCCTCGTCGCTGAACTGAGTGACCTCGTGGCGGCGCATCCGTTGCGGGAGCCGTACCACGTGCTGCTGATCAGGGCGCTGCTGGCGGACGGGCGGAGGGCGGACGCGCTGGCGGCGTACGAACGGGTGCGCCTGCTGCTGGCCGACGAACTGGGGACCGATCCCGGCGACGAGCTGCGCGCGGCGCACATGACCGCGCTGGGCGGGGGTGCGGCTCCGGTCCGGCGGGACAACCTGCCCGCCGGACTGACCACCTTCGTCGGCAGGTCCGATGACGCACGGCGGGTGAGCGAGCTGCTGGGACACCGGCGCCTTGTCACGCTCACCGGGCCCGGTGGTGCGGGCAAGACCCGCCTCGCGATCGAGGTGGCCGCACGCATGGTTCCGGTGGCGGGCCCGGACGCGTCGGCTCTGGTTCCCGACGGTGTGCGGCTGGTCGAGCTGGCTCCGGTGGGCGCGGACGCCGTCGCGGCGGTCCTGCGCAACACTGTGGGGCCGATCTCCGAGCTCGCCGACCGGCGGATGCTCCTGGTGCTGGACAACTGCGAGCACGTCGTCGACGTGGTGGCGGAGCTGGCGGAGCAGCTGCTGGCGGCGAATCCGGGCGTGCGGATCCTGGCCACCAGCCGTGAACCGTTCGACCTGCCGGGCGAGACGCTCCACCCCGTGAAGCCACTGGACCTGGCTCCCGCGATGGAGCTGTTCGCCGATCGGGCCGCCGCCGTCAGCCCGGATTTCGCGCTCGACGAGTCGACCTCGGGTGAGGTGGCCGCGATCTGCGCGCGGCTCGACGGTATGCCGCTGGCCATCGAGCTGACGGCGGCCAGGTTGCGCTCGCTGACTCTCCCCCGGCTGGCCGCCGGGATCGGGGACCGGTTGCTGGATCGCGGCAGCCGTACGGCACAGCGGCGGCATCGCACCCTGCGCGCGGTCATCGGCTGGAGCTGGGATCTTCTCGACCAGGACGAGCGCACGTTGCTGGCGCGGATGTCGGTGTTCGCGGGCGGCGCCACGCCCGAGGCGGTCGAGCGGGTCTGCGGGGCCGACCTGGACGTGCTGGTCTCGCTGGTCGACAAATCGCTCGTCCAGACGAGCGGGGACCGCTACCGGCTGCTGGAGAGTGTGCGCAGATTCGCCGCCGAGCGGCTCGCCGCCGCCGATGCCGAGGGGGCGCGGCGGGCACATCTGGCGCACTATCTGGAGTTCGCCGAGGCGGCCGACCCCCTGTTGCGCACGGGCGAGCAGGTGCGGGTGCTGGCGGAGGTCGACGCTGAGCGCGGGAACCTCGACGCCGCACTGCGTCACGCCGTGGCGACCGATCGCCGGGCCGCGTTGCGGCTGTTCGCCGCGCTTACGTGGGCGTGGATCATACGCGGGCAACGGCGCGAGGCCGCCGAGTGGGCGGCGGTGCTCGGCGCGGGCGAGCCGCCCGAGGGGTTGGAGCTGGAGCACGCCCTGTGCCGGGTGATCGGCCCCACCGGCCGGCCGGGGGACGCGGCGCGTGTGCTGCGCGAGTCCGACCGGCCGGTCGCCCTGGTGGCGTGGTCGCTCGCGGACGGGTACGGCGGAGACGTCGTGGACCAGGTCAGGGCCGCGACGGCGGGGTTCGCCGACCACCCCGACCCCTGGGCTCGGGCCACGGTCCGGCTGGTGCGAGGGCTCGTCATGCTGGAGTTCACCCCCGGAGGCGCCGACGCCGCCGAGAAACTGCTGGACGAGGCGCTGACCGGATATCTCCAGATCGGAGAACGCTGGGGCCTGTCGATGGCCCGCTACTGGCTGTCGCTGGCGCTGGAGAACAGGGGCGACTCGGCGAGGGCGCTTGCGGTGCTTGAGCAGGCGGCGGCGAGCGCGGCGGAGATCGGCTGTCCCCAGGTGCTGCCCGCCCCGGGGATGCTCGCCGTACGGCTGGCGCAGTTGCGCGGGCGCACCGGCGACCTGGCCGGAGCGCGGGCGGGGTTGTCGGCGGCGCGGGAGGGCGTCGAGCGGACCGGTGACGTGCTCGCCCTGGCCAGGATCGAGCACGCGCTGGGCGAGCTGGCCCGCCGCCGCGGCGACAGGACCGAGGCGTCGCGCAGGCTGAACCTGGCCGTCGAGCTGCTCGACGGGCGGCTCGCGCCGCCGCAGTTCCTTTCGCTGCTGGAGGTCGAGTTGTGCCGGTCGCTGGAGCTCGACGAGGGCCGTGCCCGGGCGCGGTCCGCCCTTGACCGCGCGTTCGACGACGACATCGCGAGAGCGGCCGTGTTCGAGGGCGTCGCGGAGTGGTGCCTGGCCGTGGGCGACCCGCGCCGGGCCGCGATCCTGCTCGGTACGGCCCGGCGGTTGCGCGGCATCGAGGACACCGCCGACGAGGCACTCCGCGAGCTGATCGAACGCTGCGCCGGCCTGCTCGGCCCGGACGCGTTCGCCGCCGCCTGGAACTCACACCATGGCCAGATAGGCGGCGAGTTCCTCGACTGACGACGTGGCCAGCCCGATGTATCCGTCCGGCCGGACCAGCACATACGTCTCGTCCCCGTACGGCTCGGCGAGCTCGTGGGCGTGGATCTCGCGGCCGGGCACGTCGGCGACGACGGCGGGCACCGGCCCCGACGACAGCAGCGTGAAATGCGGCCCCCGGAAAAGGTCGAACAACCGCACGGGTGTCCCGTCCGCCAGGTGGCGGCGGCCGTCCGGCGCCCGATCTCCTCCCCGCCGCGCCAGCGAACCGCCCCGGTAGCTGAGCAGGAGCTGCTGGGTCTCCTCGTCGCGTTTGTACGTCTTCTTGTCGTGCAGGGCGGTGCTCAGACCGAGAGCGTGGGCGGCGACCGGCAGCCGCTCCTCCTCATAGGTGTCCAGCAGTGCCTCCGGCGCTCCCGACAGCACCCGGGCGAGCTTCCAGCCCAGGTTGTACGCGTCCTGCACGCCGGTGTTGAGCCCCTGGCCGCCGGCGGGCGAGTGCACGTGGGCCGCGTCACCCGCGAGGAAGACCCGCCCGACCCGATATCGCTCGGCCATGCGGATGTTCACCCTGTAGAGCGAGGCCCACAGCAGCTCGCCGATCTGGACGTCGCGCAGCATGGACCGCTCGGCGAACACCTTCCGGAAGCCGGACGGGGTCAGCTCCGGCGTGACTCCGGGCCGCAGCTGGGCCATGAACTGGAAGGTGTCGGTGCCCGCCATGGGGAACAGCGCCACCATCCCCTCGCCCGGCCTGACCCATACGTGGATGTGCGCCCGATCGAGCCCATCGATCCGGACGTCACCGATGAGCATCCGCTCCTCATCGCGGGTCGCCCCGGCGAATCCCACCTCCAGCGTCTTGCGCACGAAGCTCCTGCCGCCGTCCGCCGCGACCAGGTAACCCGCCCGCACGGTCTCGCCGGTGCCGAGCACGGCGCTCACGCCGTCCTCGTCCTGCCGCAGGCCGACCAGCTCGACCCCCTGCTCCACCGTGCCGCCCAACTCGGCCAGGCGCTCGCGCAGCACCGCCTCCGTGCGCCACTGCGGATTCATGATCACCATGGGGTACGGCACGGCGGGGGTCGGGTCCTTGAGCTTGTGCATCCGGCCCCGGTACACCGGAACCCTGCCGATCCGGACCCGGAGCGGGGGATAGACCGTGCCCGTCTCAAGGAGCGGGTCGACCACGCCGAGGTCGTCGAACACCTCCAGGGTGCGCGGCTGGAGTCCCTTGCCCTTGGATCCGTCGAACGGCCGGGGCGCCTTCTCGACGATCCGGAAGCCGACGCCGCGCCGGGCGAGGTCGATGGCGAGAGTCAGGCCGGTCGGCCCCGCGCCGACGACGAGAACGTCTGTGCGGTTGTCTGTGTCACTGCCCATGGCGGCACTGTCCCGGCCGTCGCTGCCAGATCACTGTCACGCCCGCCCGCGGCGCTGTCATCCACCGACTGCCTTCGGATAGATAACTATAGTTATTATAACTGCAGTTATCTATCTGGGAGGGGCGCCATGGACAAGCCTGCCCACATGTTCGACAGGGACAGCGAGTGGGCCTCCCTCACCCGCTTCGTTGGAAACGAAGCCAAGGGGGCGACCATCGGGGTCATTTACGGCCGCCGAAGGCAGGGCAAGACCTTCCTCCTTGACGCCCTCTGCAAGGCGACGGGCGGTTTCTACTTCGCCGCCACGGAGGCGACTGAAAGGGAGACCCTGACGAGGCTCGGCGCCGAACTCGCCGAGCACCTGGGGCTGCCTTCGGCCATCGGTCTCGCCGACTGGTACCAGGCGGTCGACTGGTTGCTCGCCCTGGGCCGGGACCGGCCGGTCCCGGTGGTCATCGACGAGTTTCCGTATCTGGTCCAGGCGACGCCCTCGCTGCCCTCGATCACCCAACGCGCGTACGCGCCCAACCGGAATGAGCGGACACAGTCGCGTACGCGGTTGCTGTTGTGTGGCTCGGCGATGTCCTTCATGGGCCGGCTCCTCACCGGAAACGCTCCGTTGAGAGGGAGAGCCGGGCTGGAAATGGTGGTTCCAACCTTCGACTATCGCCTTGCCGCGCGTTTCTGGGATATCGATGACCCGCGCTTGGCCGCGCTGACCCACTCGGTGGTGGGGGGAACCCCTGCCTACCGTACGGAGTTCCTTCACGGAGATCGGCCAGAGAGCCTGAGCGACTTCGGGCCGTGGATCGTGCGGAACGTCCTCGATCGGGACAGTCCTCTCTTCCGCGAGGCGCGTCACCTGCTGGCAGAGGAGCCGAACCTTCGGGATCAGGGGTTGTACCACTCGGTGCTCTCTGCCATCGCGGCCGGCGACAACGCGCGCAGCGGCATCGCGTCCTTCATCGGACGCAAGGTGACGGACCTCGCACATCCCCTGACAGTGCTCGAGGACGCGGGACTCGTCAGACGTGAGGAGGATGCTTTCCGGGCGGCACGCACGAGGTATTGCATCGCCGAACCGCTCGTGACCTTCTACCACGCGGTCATGCGGCCTGAATGGTCACGGCTTGACCGCGCCGGGCAGGCGGCTCGGGTGTGGGAGGAGAGTGGTGACAGGTTCCGCGGGCGGGTCGTCGGCCCTCATTTCGAGGCACTGTGTCGTCATTGGGCCCAGTTCTACGCTGGTCCCGAAACCTTCACGGCATCGCCATCGCACGTCGGCCGAGGGGTCGTCAACGACGCGGCCCGGCGCACGAGCCACGAGGTGGATGTCGTGGTGACCGGAGCCGCGACGGGAAGCAGGCGCCCGCTTCTGGCGATCGGTGAGGCGAAGTGGGGGGAGCGCGTCGGACTGGGCCATGCGGAACGTCTACGGCGGGTCCGCGAGGTGCTGCGGGGCCGCACGGACGTCGACGCCTCCGCCGCACGGCTCGTCCTTTTCAGCGCGGCGGGATTCACCGACGAGCTTCGCGAGCTGGCGGCGAGCGACGATGAGGTGCGGCTCATCGAGGTGGCCGATCTTTACCGGGATTGACCGGTTCCACCGGGGCGGGGTAGTGGGTTGCAGGTCAGGCACAAGCGGCTGAGCCCATGGTGGTCCCATGGACCTGTCCGACGCCGTTCAGTCGCTCACCTCGCCGGTGACCCCCATTCGGGGCGGTCGCATGCCCGGTCCCGTCGGAATGAGCATCCTTCTGCTCTGCTGGCTGGCCCTGGGCGTCCTCCCGTTCGTGTTCTCCGTACCGGATCTGCGGCTCGCGACCGGTCAGATCGGCACCCCCGGCACGCTCACGGTCGTCTCCTGCGAGTCCCTGGGGGAAGGCCGGTACGACTGCAAGGGGCGGTTCACGCCTGACGGAGGCGGCGACGCCGTAAGCGTGGACGCCTCTCCCGACTCCCGGGCGGGTGACGTCATCCCGGCCCGGCTCACCCCGGAGGGCGACCGTGCCCTTCCCACGGGTGTGAAGGGCGTCCTGCGCGCGCTGACCCTGCCCGCGCTCGGTGCCGGCGCGCTGGCCTTCCTCCCGTACGTGGTCCTGTACGTGCTCGGCGTACGGCGGGGCCGCGGAACGGCGGTGATCGCCGGAAGCGCGGTCAGCGCCGTGTCGCTCGTCATGATGATCGTGGGCGTTGCCGCCGCCGTCGCCTGATCACTAGGGTTTCGCCCCTATGGTCGACAAGATCACCTTATGGGCCGCGCGAGCCGCGCTTGCCATCTGGCTGGGGGCGGTCGCCGCCGCCGGGTACCCCACCTGGGAGTGGTGGCGGTTCGAGTCGGAACCAGGCGGGACCTTTTCAGGGTTCGATTGTGTCGGCCGCTGGGGCCACTCCTCATGGGTGGACTGGCTTCTGACACCGGCACGGACGGACATCGGGGCGATCCTGAGCGTCTCTGAGATGTGGGCGGTTCCCGCGCTGCTGGTCGTCGGGGCGTTCCTCGCCGGTCGCGGCTGCGGCGATCCACGCGTGGCGGGGCGACGAGGGGCCGCCGCGCTCGCCCTCATGGCCGTCGCCCGGCCGCTCGCGTGGGATTACTTCGACAGCGAGGCGTGTGCCTCGGTGCCCTTGCTCAGCCGGGCCTGGTTCGCCGAGGTGGTCTGCGGCTGGGGAAACACGGAGACGGCCTTGCTGGTGGCCGCCCTGCTGGTGCTGCTCGCGTCGACGCTCACACCACGTGGTCCGCGAGCGCCGCTCCCGCGCGCGGCCGTGACCACGTCGAGTGGACAGGGCATATCGAGCGGGCCGGATAAGTCGTATCCCGACTTTTCGGGGATGTTCGCCACGTCCATGGTGTCCGTCGCCGGCATTCCCGCGCCCAGGTCGCCCGTGCCGTACGAGCACAGGGGAATGGTCTGGCGGCGGTCGGTGGCGCTCCTGATCGACTATCTGATCGTCGTCCACATCCTGGGGGCCGCCCTCGGGGGGTTGCTGTCCATGATCCCCGGTGCTTCCGGGCCCGGCCTGGAGTACGGGGTGTTCAACCGGGTCGCCTCGTGGACGCTCGACTTCGAGCCGCGTTCGCACGCGATCATGCTGGCGATCTTCCTCTATTTCTGGTCGCAGTATGTGCTGTGGGGGCGGACGCTGGGACAGCGGCTGCTCGGCCTGCGGGTCGTCCCCGCGGGCCCCATGATCACAAGGCGTGTCGTGGACGTGCTCGCGGGTTCGACCGCCGACCCGGCGGACACCACGCCGGTCGCGGCAGGTGCGGTGCCGGGGCAGGAGGGGGGACGGCGTCCGCACGGACTGCGGGGGAGGCGGGCGGCGCTGCGCACGCTGGTCTTCCCGGTCGTCACTCTGCTGCCCGAGGTCGGGTGGGTCGTTCTGATCGCGGACGCCCTTGTGGCGTTGCTCGCTCCGGACGGCCGCGCCCTCCACGACCTCGTGGCGGGCACCGCCGTCGTACACGATCGGCGCTCGACGCCCGGACGCCTTGCTTCGCCATCCGTCCCTGATCGTCGGTGACGACGGCCCGTACGGCGGGGTGTTCTGCCGTACGGACCGGGAGTCGCTGACCGAGGTCAGCCGACGGTGCAGGTGACGGCGGGCGCGCTGTTGCCGCCGCTCCAGGAACCGAGGAAGCCGAACGACGCGGTGCCGTTCGGTGCCAGGGAGCCGTTCCAGCTCACGTTCTTGGCGGTCACGTCCGCTCCGCTCTGGGTGACCGTGCCGTTCCAGCTCTGGGTGATCTGCTGACCGCCGGTGAACGTCCACTTCACGGTCCATCCGTTGATCGCGGCGGATCCGGAGTTCTTCACCGTGACGTCACCCTGGAAGCCGCCCGTCCACTGGTTCGTGATCGTGTAGGTCGCCGCGCAGCCCCCACTGCCCGTCGGCGTCACCGTGGGGCTGGCGCTCGGGCTCGCACTGGGACTCGGGCTCGCGCTGGGGCTCGGGCTGGGGGTGGTGCCCGAGAGCAGGGCGGCCAGCGCCGGGTACCAGCGGTCGCTCATCTTCTGGTCGCCCGAACTGTTGGGATGCACGCCGTCATAGGTGTCGGCGCTCGTGCCGAACCCGGTCCACTGGTCCACCACGACGATGGGGGACTGCGCGGTCGTCTTCCCCGCCGCCCAGCCGGGGATCGCGTTGTTCAGCGCGACGGCTCGGGCGCCGCACTCCGAGCAGGTGCTCGGGTTCATTGGAATGATCTTCGCGACGAGGATCTTCATGTTCGGGTTGCTCGCCCGCATCTGGTCCACGAGCTTGCTGTACGCGGCGAGGATCGTGTCGGTGGGGCGGTTGTTCCAGACGTCGTTCGTGCCGAAATGCATCAGCACGATGTCCGGCTGGGTCGCGGAGAGCCAGCCGGGAAGCTGGTTCTGGTCGGCGACGTTCGTGACGAGGGCGCCACCGTGGCCCTCGTTGTCCCCGTCGTACGGCAGCGAGCACCCCTGAGGGCCGAGCGTGCCGACGAAGTCGATCGATGTGTAGCCGCTGTTCTGCAATCGGTTCCACAGGATCGATCTCCAGCAGCCGGGGGATCCGGTGATCGAGTCACCCAGCGGCATGATCCGGACCGTGGCCGCCTCGGCGGGCCCGGCGATCAAAAAGCCGATCAGCAGGACGAGGGCGGTGAGCAGGGCACTCTTCTTCGGCATCTTCGGCATCTTCGGCATCGCGAACTCCCGTCGTCGGTCGGGCGCGATGGTAGGAAACCTGTGCGGATCCGCCCAGGGCCCGCTCCCGTCGCAGGCGACCGACCTGCGGCTTCCTTACGGGTGGTGTGTACGTTTCATCGGCCGTGCTCAGGCCGCACCTCTCGACCTCGTGTCTGATCTGCCGGGTCCCGGCCTCCTCGACGCACCTCGTCCATTTCATGTTCCTCGCGCCCCGGTACGCGGGCGCGCCGAGCCCCGGAACCCTGAAGACGGGATGCACAAGAGGCGCCTGAGGACGGGACGTAAGCGGCGCTGAGAACGGGACCGAGGGAGCCCCAGAGGGCGTACGGGGCTCCGCAGCGCGGTGGGACGCCGCTGGGCGGGACCGCCGCCTATGAGCATCGCCGCCGACCTAATATGCTGGCGCAACGTCAGTTTCATATCCCAGAGGGAGAACTTTGCGATGTACAAGGAATTCGCCGGCGAGGTCGTGATGTGGCTGATCCCCGTCGTCGTCCTTCTGGGACTCGCCGTCCTGATCACCACGACGGCCTGACGCCAAGCGTCCAGCACTACCGGCAGTACCAGCAGTACGCCCCGAAGCAACGGGGCGGCACCCGACGAGGAGGCCGGACCATCGAGGTCCGGCCTTTTCGCTGCCCGAGTCCGGGGCGTCAAGCCGACCGGGGACGAGGTCAGCGGCCCAGCTCGGCGATCAGCTTCCGGTACGCCGCGAAGGCCGGCTTCGGCGCGTAGTCGTCGGTCATGAGACCGAATCGGTGGAACAGGCCCGGCACGGAGCTGTCGGCGTCCCGCAGTGCGAAGTGGACGTAGCCGCCGATGTTGACCGCGGCACGGCAACCGTCGACCGCCCGGATGATCGTCTCCACCACCCACGCCTGCTGCTCCGCCGTACGCCCGGGTCCGGTGGGCCAGCCGTTCTCGGTGATGTATAGCGGCACCGCCGGATCGATGCCCGCCGGGGTGAGGCGCTCGGCGCGGTGCAGCGCGAGCAGGCCCGTGACGGTGTCGTGCAACCGGTCGGGGGAGACGGGCATGAAGACGTCCGGGAAGAAGTCCAGACCCACATAGTCGAGAGCGTCCGCGAACGCCTGCCCGCCCTCCTCGACGAGCGAGGCGACGAAGCCGGCGGCCGGGCCGAACAGCGGGGTCGTGTTGAATCCGATCTCCAGATGGTCGAAGCCCTGCCGCCGAGCCTCGTCCTTTGCCGCGAGCACGCCCTCCACCACGGCTCGGCGGATGTTCGGGTAGTAGCCGTCCAGCGTGGGATTGCCCTCCACGTTGGGCTCCTCGGTCACCTGCAGGGTCATGGCACGGTGTCCGTGGCGACGGACGAGGTCCCGGACGAAAGCGGCGAACCCGGCGACGTCGCCGCTCCGCGACTGGAACTGGGCGACCAGGTCCAGGGCGCGCCCCTCGCCGGCGTAACGCTCGACCCGCTCAGGCGTCCGCACATGGGTGCGCGGGTCGTCGGGGTCGGTGAATCCGAGGTAGCCGCGCACCAGGAAAGGCCGCTCACCGGACTGCAGCGACCTGAGCGCGTCGAGGATCCGCTCCGGATCGTCCGCCGGCCCCGTGGCCAGCCCTCCCGTGTCGTCGCCGGTGATCCCGCCGGGGTAGACGCCGAAGATCAGCGCATCGGGCATGTCGGAGGTCGAGGTCATGATCGGTTCCTTTCGTCGTGCCGGGATGGGACGGCCCCGCCGGTCGGCTCACCGCCGGCGGGCCAGGGCAGGGTTCCGGAGGAGACCTCGTCGGCGATGGCGTTCACCCAGCCCAGCTCGGCGCGCGCCATGTGCAACGCGTACTCGGCCTCGATGACGTGCAGGCGCGGCACGCCGCCGGACGCCAGCGCCTCCCGCAGGGTCCGCTCGTCGTCGGCGATGGCCGCGCGGAGCCGACCCGCCCGCTCGCGCAGCGCCTCCGCCGCACCCTCCTGGCCCAGCGCGCCGAGGTAGGCGACGGCGGTGAGGAAGACCGGGTACTCGCGCCGGGGATTGCGGATCTGCTCGTCAAGCCGCGCGACGAACGCGGCGCGGCCCTCCCCGGTCAGCGCGTAGACGGTGCGGGCCGGCCGGTTCCCCTCCCGCACCCGGGCGCTCGGCGTGATCCACCCCTGTCCTTCCAATGCGGCCACCACGTCGTACAGCGAGCCGCGGTTGATCCGGACGCTGGCGTCCTTGCCGCGCTCGCGCAGCACGGCGGCCATCTCGTAGGGATGCATGGGCCGCTCCATCAGCAGACCCATCAGGGCCACGGCCAAGGGATTGTCCGCGCTGCGTGCCATAGTCGCCTCCTGATATCAGAAACCGACTATATATCGATGATGGCCACTGGGCCTCCGGCCGACCCGGAGCCTCGCCGAACGTCCCCGCCATCCCCGCCGTCCCCGGCGCCGTCCCTGCCTCCACCGTTCGGGCTGTCTCGCATGGCATCTGGATTTCCCCTGTTTAGGGGCGTAACAGGGACAAAACCCCGCGATCTCTGCATGTCGCCCATGTGTTCACAAAAGTGCCATGCTTGTTGACCTTGATTCGGGAGAGTTGATCATGTGATACTGCGCGCAGGGTGTCAGTGATGCGAGGGGGAATCGCATTGCCGGCGCGGCAGTAGGGGCGAGGGAAAGCGGAGGTACGAACGGGGCTGGGGAACGTCATAACGGCCTATTCGATACCAACCCACGTCAAACGCAACGGTGGCGCGTGACGTAATGCCCTCAGGGCGCCTCGACTGTCCTTTGTCGGCCAGTTGGCGGCTGCGGGTGTTGTGTGCACCGCACGTGAATTCCTGCTGGGAGAACGTCGAAATGTCAACAGAAGTCGTCGCACCTGCCCCCGAGGCGAGGACTGTGCCCTTCTACCGCACCCTGACCCGGTACGCCCGTGACCCCGTCCGGGCCTTCGAGGAGGCGGGAAAGCAGGCCAACGGCGAGCTCGTCCGCCTCAACATGGGCCCCTTCAAGCCCTATCTGGTGACGCATCCCGATCACGTCCAGCACGTCCTGCGCATCAACTGGTCGAACTATGTGCGCGAGGGCATGTTCTGGGATCCGTTGAAACCCCTGCTCGGTGACGGGATCCTCTCGGACGGGACGGGCTGGCAAGAAAGCCGGAAGATCCTCCAGCCGCTGTTCACCGCCAAGTACGTGGACTCGCTCACGGAACGCATGGCGGAGATTCTCACGGAGCAGATCGAGGAGACGATCCGCCCCGGAGAGCGCTTCAACGTCGTCACCGCGGTGTCCCAGATCGTGCACCCGACGATCGTCCGGCTCTTCTTCGGCGACAAGATCTCCCGCGATGACATCGCCCAGCTGGTCCCCGCGTACGACACCGCCGTCACCTCCAAGGCGATCCGGCTGGTCCTGCCGTTCGTCCCCGGCAAGGTTCCACTGCCCGGTGACAAGGCGTTCGAGCGCTCCGTGAAGACGATCAACGAAGTCGCGTACGCCCGGATCAGCGAGATCCGCAGCAGGGCCAATGATGATCGCGACGTCGTCTCGTTCGTCTGCCGGGCTCGGAACCACGAGATCGGTGAGATCGGCGCGAAGAAGATCCGTGACGACATCGTCGCCATGCACGGCGCTTCCACGGAGACCTCGGCGACGGCGCTCACGTGGGTGTGGGTGGCGCTCGACGCCTACCCCGACGTCGCCGCGCGTGTCTACGAGGAGATCGACCGCGTGGTCGGGGGCGACCCGATCAGCCCGGCGCACCTGCCGGAGCTGCGGTACCTCCGGATGTTCATCAACGAGCTTCTCCGTCTCTACCCGGCGGGCTGGCTCCTGCCGCGCATGGCGGTGAAGGACGACGTCATCGGTGGGGTCAAGATCAAGGCCGGTTCGACAGTGATGATCAGCTCCTACCTGACGCACCGGCTGCCGGAGTTCTGGGATCGCCCGCTCGAATTCGACCCGGAGCGGTTCGCCCCGGAGAACGAGGAGCGGCGGAACCGGTACGCGTACTTCCCCTTCGGCGGTGGGCCGCACCAGTGCCTCGGGCAGCACCTGTTCATGATGGAGGCCCTGCTTCTCGTCGGGGGCATCCTGAGCAGGTTCCGGCCGGTCGTCCACACGTCGGTGCCGGTCACGCCACGGCTGGCCTCGTCCCTGCGGCCGAACCAGAACTTCGAGATGACCCTCGTACCGGTCGAGCGCGCCTGATCATGCACGGGCACCACTCCAGCACGACGAAGAGTACGAGCATGTCCGCGGAACGGTTCGCGGCCGCCTCCGACATGGGGAGGATCGCCGCGCTCGCCGCGGCGGCCGGGCGCGACCTCCGCAGGTGCGCGGAGTCCTATGACGGCCTATTCGGCGGGAAACCTTTCGACCCCGGCTTCTTCGGCTCCCTGTCCCTCGTGGGTGCGTTCGGGTCGCCCTGGGCGACGGTGGACGAATTGCGGATCGTCAACCGGGCCGCGCTGTGGGTCTTCGCCGTCGACTGGCAGATCGACGTGACGGCGACGGCCGCGCAGGACGTCGATCTGATCGTCCGTGACTGCCTGGCGGCGGTGGACGGTACGACGGAGCCCGCCACCCCGCTCACCCGGTTCCTCGTCGACATCAGGGACGAGCTCGCGTCCGTGTCCGCCTTCGGGACCGCGCGCCCCATGTGGCGGGCGCAACTCGAACGGATGCTGACCGCCATGGCCCGCGAATGGCGCTGGAACGACGCCCGCGAGAGCGCCGGTGACGAGGAGGAGGGCGCGTCCGGCCCTGGCGGAGGCCGGGTCCTGCCGGATCTGGAGGAGTATCTGGCCAACGCCGACGGCACCGGGTCCTCCTTCGTCAACGTCTCCCACTGGATCTTCACCGGTGATCCACGGACGGTGGGCCTCCTCGACGAGCTCATGGTGGTCGGCGCGGAGGTCCAGCGGTACCTCCGGCTGCTCAACGACCTCGCCACCTACCGCAGGGACGTCGGCTGGGGCGATGTGAACGTGCTGATGCTCGGCGTCGGCCGTACCGAGGTGTCGGAACGGATGTCAGTGCTCGCGGACCGTGCCGGAGAACTGCTCGAACCGCTGCGGGACGCGTGCCCGCGGGCGGTCGCCTATCTGGAATGCCAGGTCGGGTTCAACACGGGGTTCTACGGCGGCGCGGACTATTGGGGCGAGATGTGAGCATTGGCGATCTGGTTGTTCCGGAAAGCGCGGAGGCCGTCGTCGCCGCCGCCGACGAGTTGGTCGCCGGGCTGATGGCCCGGCCCTGGGGACAGGTCTCCCCGTCGGTGTACGAGACCGGCCGCCTGGTGACGCTGGCTCCCTGGCTGGCGGGCCACGCCGAGCGGATCGACTTCCTGGTCCGGACCCAGCATCCGGACGGCACCTGGGGCGCGCCGGACGGGTACGGGCTGGTCCCCACCCTCAGCGCGACCGAGGCGCTGCTGTCCGCGCTGTCGCGCGGCGACACGGGCTCCCGGCCCGAGACGGCGGCCGAGGTGGCCGGCGCGGCGGACCGCGGGTTGCGCGCGCTGTCCGCCTGGCTCGGTGGCGCGTCCTCCCCGGTCGACCACCCACGCTCCTGCCCGACCGGTACGTCCGTGGACGTGGCCGCCCTGCCGGACATGCCGGCTCTGGACATGATCGTTCCGTCCCTGGTCGTGGCGATCAACGAGCACCTGGACGCGCTGGACCGCACTCCCGGAGCCGCCGTCGACGCCGCCGGGCGGCGGCTCGGCATGCCGCCCGGCATGAGCACGGACCGGCTCGCGATGGTCCGGGCGCTGGTCGCCTCGGGTGCCGACCTGCCGGAGAAGCTGGTGCACGCCCTGGAGATCGCGGGTGGCGTGGCGAGCGGGGCGACGGCGGTCCGGCCCACCTCGATCGGGACGATCGGCGCCTCACCGGCCGCCACCGCCGCGTGGCTGGGCGACCGCGGCCTGCT
This sequence comes from Microtetraspora glauca, assembly GCA_001570385.1. Classification (GTDB taxonomy): domain Bacteria; phylum Actinomycetota; class Actinomycetes; order Streptosporangiales; family Streptosporangiaceae; genus Microtetraspora; species Microtetraspora glauca. Next base: position 100,707 of record BBYL01000038.1, read on the forward strand.
CGATCCCACCGATCGTTCGTTGCGGCACCTGGAGGCGGTCGCGCGACGGCACGGCGGGCCGGTGCCGGTCGGGCTGCCGATCACCGTGTTCGAGCGCGCCTGGGTGCTCAGCTGGCTGGCCCGCGCGGGCATTCCCCTCGACGTGCCGCCGGAGATGCCCGCGGACATCAGGGCGGCGATCGGCCCGTCGGGAACCCCGGCGGGTCCGGGCCTGCCGCCCGACGCCGACACGACGTCCGTCGCGCTGTACGCGCTGGCGCTGCTGGGCGTGCCGTGCGAGCCCGCCGGTCTGTGGGCGTTCGAGACGGACACGCATTTCTGCACCTGGCCGGGCGAGGACGGGTTCTCGGTCAGCGTCAACGCCCACGTGCTCGACGCCTTCGGCCAGTACGCGGTCGCCCGCCCGGATGACGCGGCCCGTTACCTTCCGTACATGCGGAAGCTGGCGGTTCTGGTGCGCGACCACCAGCGGCCGGACGGGAGCTGGGACGACCGGTGGCACGCCTCGCCGTACTACGCGACGGCGTGTTGCACGCTCGCGCTGGCCGACTTCGGCGGTGAGGAGGGGGCGGACGCCGTACGGCGGGCCGTGCGGTGGGTCCTGTCCACCCAGCGGCCGGACGGATCCTGGGGCAGGTGGGAGGGAACGGCGGAGGAGACGGCCTACGCCATGCAGATCCTCCTGCTCACCCGGCACCACCAGGCGGCGGGGGCACGCGATGCCGAGGCGACCGAGGCAGGAGTGACCGGGGCCGAGGTGACCGAGGCGGCGGCCCGCGGCTACGCCTTCCTGCTGGAACCCGCAGGTCAGGCGGAAGACCCGCCGCTCTGGCACGACAAGGATCTCTACCTGCCGGAGGCCATCGTGCGCGCGGCCGTCCTGGCGGCGCTGCACCTCGCCAGGACCGATCCGGTTGTTATGGAGTGGTACGGACAGTTATGATCTTGGCGACCCGCTCACAGGTGACAAATGCAAATATATTCGGACATTGAGTCGGTAAATGCATAGTCGCCTTGAGGGGATTTAATGCCTTTTGCTAAGGTACCCCGGGTGCGGCGCGGCAATTATGCCGTGTTGCTGTCGCGGCATCAATAGGTGGCATTCGTTAATTGCCGGGAAACGTGCCGCGGGATTCTCTGACATTGCTGGACGGGTATCTATGCGCTTCCGCAATTCGCGTGTAAGGACCAAGGTCACGGCCTTGCTCGTGTCGCTCACCGCGCTGTGGGCGTTCGCCGCCTGGGTGACGCTGCGGGAGGGTGTGAACCTGCTCGGCGCGACCACGATCGACGGCAGCGTGGCCGAGCCGAGCGAGCCCCTGCTGCTCGAGTTGCAGCGCGAGCGGCGGCTCTCCGTCGCCCGGCTCGGCAACTCCACGGCGTACTCCCGCCAGGAGTTGCAGGACCAGCGGGCCCGCACTGACAAGGCCCGGGCGGAGTTCGAGCGCTCCGCCGACAGCGACAGCGTCAAGTTCGCCGCGAGCGATGCGCTGCAGGAACGCATCCGGGCCACCTTCCTGCAGCTCGACGGCTTGAGCGCCACACGCAAGTCCATCGACGCGGGACGGTTCGGCCGTGAGCAGGCCGAGTCGGCGTACAACGAGGTCGCGGACTCCTTCGCCGAGATGTACGAGTCGGTGGCGTCACTCGACGACGAGGACATCGCGAAGGACGGGCGCCTCCTCGGCACGATGACCCAGGGCCGGGAGATGCTCGCCCGCGAGGACGCGCTGCTCGCCGGAGTCTTCGCGGCGGGACGGTTCACCGAGGCGGATCACGCCCGGTTCGTGACTCTCGTCGGCGCACAGCGCTACATCTTCGATCACACCGCGAGTGGCCTCCGAGACGAGGACCGCGCCGCCTACGAGGCGTGGACCAAGAGCCGCGCGGTGGCCGCCATGCGCAACCTGGAAGACCTGCTGATCCAGGGCAGGCAGGTGGAGCGCCCGCTGACCATCAGCGACGCGCAGTGGCGCGCGGTGGCCGAGCCCGCCCTCGCGAACATCCAGAAGATGATCCTCGACGGTGGTGACCGGCTCGTCGAACGCGCGACGCCGATGGCGATCGGCGTCGTCCTCCGCCTGGTCCTCGCCGGACTCCTCGGTCTCTTCGCCGTCGTCGCGTCGATCATCCTGTCGATCACCACGGCCCGTGCCCTGGTCCAGCAGCTGGAGAAGCTCCGCGACGCGGCGCTCGAACTCGCCCACGAGCGGCTTCCCAGCGTCGTGTCCAGGCTCGGTCACGGCGAGAAGGTGGACGTCGCCCTGGAGGCGCCGCCCCTCCAGTTCGGCGGCGACGTCATCGGCCAGGTGGGCCAGGCGTTCAACACCGTCCAGGAGACCGCCATCCGGACCGCGGTCGAAGAGGCCGAGCTGCGGCAGAGCATCCGCGACATCCTGCTCAGCCTCGCCCGCCGTACGCAGTCGCTGGTCCACAGGCAGCTCACCCTCCTCGACGTCATGGAGCGGCGCGAGAACGACGAGGCCGAGCTGAGGGACCTGTTCCGCGTCGACCACCTGGCCACCCGAATGCGGCGCAACGCCGAGAACCTCATCGTCCTCTCCGGCGCGTCCCCCGCCCGCGCGTGGCGCCGCGCGGTCCCGATGGTCGACGTCGTACGCGGCGCGCTCGCCGAGGTCGAGGACTACACCCGGGTCACCGTGCTCCCCATGGGAGACGTCGAACTGACCGGACGCGCGGTCGGCGACGTCATCCACCTGCTCGCCGAGCTGATCGAGAACGCCGTCTCGTTCTCCCCGCCGTACACGATGGTCCAGGTGAGCGGGCAGCTCGTCGCCAACGGGTACGCCATCGAGATCGAGGACCGCGGCCTCGGCATGTCCGAGGAGGACCTGGCGGTGACCAACGAGCGGATCGCCGATCCGCCCGAGTTCAACCTGTCGAGCACGGCCCGCCTCGGCCTGTACGTGGTCAGCAAGCTGGCCGAGCGGCACGGCATCCGGGTGGTGCTGAAGAGCTCGCCGTACGGAGGGACGACCGCGATCGCCTTGCTTCCGCACGAGTTGATGGGCGACGGAGCCAACCCGCAGAGCCCGTCCGAGCCCGTGTCCGCCGAGCAGCTCGTCAACGACGGCGCCTTCGGCGCGGCGCGTGACGAGGCGCAGGGTCCCCCGTTCCCCATTTCGCGTATCGCGCTGGTGGGCGGGCGCGAGCCCTCCGTCCAGGCGGTGCGCACGATTCACGACTCCACCGTTTCCCCCGCTCCGGGGACGGTCACCGGGCCGGTCTCCGTGCCCGCCACCGGCCCCGTCCCGGGACCGCGGCCGGATCCGGCGTCGGCGCCGTACTCACACGAGCCGCAGGGACCGTCCCAGGATCTGCCGCCGGGCCCGCCCGCGGGATCGCCGCCCGAGCCGTCCTACACGCCGTCCGGCCTGCCGTTCCGCGTCCCTCAGGCGAGCATCGCCCCGGCGCTCCGTGACGACTCCCCGGTCGCCGCGGGCGAGGAGAACGACGACGACGATCGTTCCCCCGAGGAGATCCGCAAGATCATGGGCTCGTTCCAGAGCGGAACCCGGCGCGGCAGGTCCGAGGCGTCCAAGCTGGTCGGCGACGACACGGGCCCCTTCGACGATCGGCCGTCGGCGTGACCCCGCCGCCCACCCGCCGTTCACCCCGCCATAAGGAGATCTACCGGTGACGCAGAAGACCAGCGCTTCCGCCGACCTGGCCTGGTTGCTTGACGACCTGGTCGGGCGGGTGAGAGAAGCCGAACACGGCATCGTCCTGTCCACGGACGGATTGCTGATGGCGTCGTCGGAGGGGCTGAGCGTCGACGACGCCGAGCACCTGTCCGCGGTGGCCGCCGGGGTCCAGAGCCTCGCCCGCGGCGCCAGCGAGCGGTTCGGCGGCGGCACGGTACGCCAGACCATCATCGAGATGAAGTCGGCCTACCTGATCGTCAGCGTGGCCGGACCCGGCGCCTGCCTCGCCGTGCTGTGCTCGCAGGACGCCGACGTCGGTCTCGTGGCGTACGAGATGGCCATGCTCGTCGTCCGGGTCGGACAGTATCTGACCTCTCCCGCGCGAACCGCCGAACCTGCTGCCAGGAGTGAAGCACCGCGATGAACATGGAGCGAAGTCCCGGAGAATTCAACGAGGAATGGCTGCTCGACGAGCCGACCGTGCGCCCGTACGTGATGACGCGCGGCCGCACCGACGCGAGGGGCAAGTTCGACCTCGTGACGATCGCGGTGACCATTCGCTCCACCACCGGAGCGGAGGTCGGCCTCGACCCGGAGCATCTCGTCATCGCCAGGCTGTGCCGGCGGCCCCTGTCCGTGGCGGAGATCGCCGCGCACATGGACCTGCCCGCCGGGATCGTACGCGTGCTCCTCGGTGACCTGCTCGAAAAGGGTTTCGTCGCCGTGCAGCAACCCCAACCGGAGATGGACGTGCTGGACGAGAGAACTTACAGGGCGGTGCTCGATGGCCTCCGGGCGCTCTGACGCGCCGAAGCTGCCCAAGGCGATCAAACTGCTGGTCGCGGGTGGTTTCGGGGTCGGCAAGACCACCATGGTGGGCGCGGTGTCGGAGATCCGGCCGTTGCGCACGGAGGAGACCCTCACCGACCGCAGCGTGGGCGTCGACGACCTGTCCGGCGTGGAGGCCAAGAACACCACCACCGTGGCGATGGACTTCGGACGCATCACCATCGGCGACGAGTTCATGCTCTACCTGTTCGGCACCCCGGGACAGGAGCGGTTCTGGTTCGTCTGGGACGAGCTGGCCCGCGGCGCCCTCGGCGCGGTGGTGCTGGCGGACACCCGCAGGCTCGCGGACTGCTTCCCTTCCGTGGACTACTTCGAGCGCCGCGGCACGCCGTTCGTGGTGGCGGTCAACTGCTTCGACGGCTCGCCGCAGTACGACCTGGACGAGGTGAAGCTCGCGCTGAACCTCGGGTCCGAGGTTCCGGTGCTGCTGTGCGACGCGCGCAGGCGCGAGTCCGGCAAGGAAGTGCTGATCGCCCTGATCAAGCACGCGTACGGCAGGCGGCCGGCGGCGGTCAAGGAGACGTCGGCCACCTGACCGCGCCCGTCGCGGTGGCGTGCCCGACACGGTCACCGTCCGTGACATGACGTGATCAGGCAGGTAGGAACGCGGCATGACCACGCCGCGGCTCACCCTGTTCGCCGTCATCCTCACCTTCGGTACGGGAGCGGTGGACGCGGCGGCCTACATCCGGCTCGGCGGGGTCTTCAGCAGCGTGATGACCGGGAACCTGGTCCTGGCCGGATACGCCATCAGCAGCACGACGCTCAGCATGGCGCTCCACACGGCGGTCGCGTTCGCGGGATACATCATGGGCACCGCGCTGGGCACGCGCATCGCGGGCCACCCCCGACCGGACGAACCGATCTGGCCGGCCAGGGTCACCACGACCCTGGCGGTCGAACTGGTCGTCATCGCGTGCTTCAGTGTCGGCTGGGAGATGACCGGAGGTAACCCCGCGATCTTCGCCGAGCACGTCCTGCTCGCGCTCTCGGCGCTGGCCATGGGCATGCAGAGCGCGGCGATGCGCGGCCTCGGCGGGCACGCCGCCCTGTCCACGACGTACCTGACCGGGACCCTGACCGGGGTCGTCGCCGCCCTGCTCACGCCGCGGGACGGCACGCGCTTCGACCTGCGCGGCATGGCCATGCTGGCCGCACTCACCGGCGGCGCCGCCTGCGGGACCACGCTCATCGCCGTCGCCCCCTCTCTCTTCCCCGCGATCCCCCTCAGCACGCTCGCGCTGGTCGTCGTGGCCGCCCGGATCACCTGGCCGACGGGCGCCGGCGCCGGGTGAATCCGCCCTGGCACGGGGGCGCGGCCGGAGGAAGAATCGTAGGGAGAACCCATGCGATGGTTGGAGGTCATCGTGCCAGAGGGACCGGAGAGCGGACAGCCGCCCGAGATCGTGGTGCGCGAGCCCGCACAGGACGCGCACGAGTACACCGTCGACCGGGTCAGGGACGTGACCCGCGAAGGCAAGATCGTGCTGGAGACCGGCGCCAAGGGAGTGGACACCGCGTTCCGGCAACTCTTCCCCACGACGTACGACCTCGTGCTCGATCACCCCGAGACCACGAAGACCTCCGAGGACGAATAGCCCCGAACGGGCGGTTCGCTCCGTGTTTGCCTCGGGCGGGACAGGGCACCGAGAGCCTGAGAGTCCCGCCCGCCGCCCACCCGGCGCCGCCGGCGGAAGCCACGCAGCGACGCGGCCGCACGCGAGCGGCCTTCGCGCTGGACCGAGCTGGTGGGAGAGTATGAGCCGCCTGCGCGACGTCAACTGGACCGACGCCCTGAGCTACGTCGTTCCCGTGCTCGCGGTCCTGACGCTGGGGCTCGCGTGGGGGCGCGTCCTGGCGCCCTTCGTCGTGGTCGTCGTCGCCTGCCTGCTGGCCGGGGCCGTGCTGTCCGCCGTCCATCACGCGGAGGTGGTCGCGCATCGGGTCGGTGAGCCGTTCGGGTCGCTCGTCCTCGCGGTGGCGGTGACGGTCATCGAGGTGGCGCTGATCGTCAGCATGATGCTGTCCGCCGGAGGGGAGACGTCGTCGCTGGCCCGCGACACCGTCTTCGCGGCGGTGATGATCACATGTAACGGCATCGTGGGTCTGTCTCTGCTCGTCGCCACGCTGCGGCGCAGGGTGGCCGTGTTCAACGCCGTCGGAACCGGTGGCGCGCTGGCCACCGTCGCGACCCTCGCCACGATGTGCCTGGTGCTGCCCACCTTCACCACGACCACACCGGGGCCGGCCTTCTCACCGCCGCAGCTGGCCTTCGCCGCCGTCGCCTCGCTCGCGTTGTACGTGCTGTTCGTGGTCACCCAGACGATCCGGCACCGCCAGGCGTTCCTGCCGATCACGACGGAGGGGGAGGTCATCGCCGTCGACGAGCACGCCGAGCCGCCGTCGCCCCGGATGACCGCGGGGAGCCTCAGCCTGCTGCTGGTGGCGCTGGTCGCCGTCGTCGGGCTGGCGAAGGTCGAGTCGCCCGCCATCGAGACGGCGGTCCGGGCCGCCGGGCTGCCGCAGTCCGTGGTGGGCGTCGTCATCGCGTTGCTGGTGCTGCTGCCGGAGACGATCGCCGCCGTGCGGGCCGCCCAGAGGGATCGGGTGCAGATCAGCCTCAATCTCGGGTTCGGCTCCGCCATGGCGAGCATCGGGCTGACCATCCCGACCATCGCCGTCGCGTCGATTTGGCTGGGCGGGCACCTGCTGCTCGGCCTCGGGCCCATGCAGATCGTGCTGCTGGCCCTCACGGTCGCGGTGGCGACCCTCACGGTCGTCCCCGGGCGGGCGACCCTGCTCCAGGCCGGGGTCCACCTGGTGCTGTTCGCCGCGTTCCTCTTTCTCGCGATCAGCCCGTGAGGGCTCGCCGCCGATCCGTACAGGGGACCGGCGGCGAGGTCTCGACCCGGCCTCGCGGGTGACCGTCCGGAGGGACTTCCAGAGGGACTTCTGGGGGGACTCCTAGAGGGAACGGCCCTCGGCGGCGTGGAGACGGCGGCGGTGGTCGGCGAACACCTCGTCGTTCGACGCGACCGTGGCGCCGGGAACCGTCGGCGAGACGAACGTCGGCACGACCACACCCCGGCTCGCCAGGACGGCCGCCGTGCGGGTCACGATCTCATGGCTCACGACGCAGGCCACGACCGTGGACGCGCCGCCGACCGGGCGGTCCCAGCCGTCCACCTCGACGACCGCGTCCTGCACGGGAACGCCTGTGTCGACGGTGATGTCGCAGATCTCGGCGATCCGCTGCCCGGAGGAGTGCTCGGCGGGGCGCTCCAGGTTGGCGACCGAGGTCACCGCGACCGTGAACAGTCCGCGCTTGGCCGCGTACATGGCCGCCTCGACGGGGGCGGCGTTCCGCCCGCCGTGGGAGTACACCACCATGACGTCACCGGCCGCGAGCGGCTCGTGGTCCAGGTACTGCTGGACGTATCCCTCGGTGCGCTCCAGCCACAGCAGTTCGCGCACACCGCCGGGGCCGAGCACGTTGTGCCACATCAGCCGGGGGTCCGTCAGCGGGTGGATGCCCGCGAAGCTGCCGTAACGCGGGAAGGCGTCCATGGTCGGGATCACGGAGTGGCCGCTGCCGTAGAGGTGGATCAGTCCGTCGTTCTGGATGGTGTCCGCGCAGCGCGCGGCCACCGTGTTCAACGCCTCATCCTGGGTCGAGACGAGCCGGTCAAGGATGTCGATCAGGGTTCGGGTGTAGTTCACGGTGCTTCCTTTCATGGGTGGAGTCATGGATGGGTGGAGTCACGGATCGGATCACTGGATGTGGTCACGGGTTGCGCAGCGCCAGCCGTACGCGGTAACGATCGCCACGCATGACGCTGCGGACGTATTCGAAGGGGCCGTGGACGTCGAAGGTCAGCCGCTCGACGTAGAAGGCGTGGGCGCCGGGAGCCACGCCCAGGGTGGAGGCGTCCTCGTCCAGCACTCCGCCGACCGTGAAGGTCTCGATCGCCTCGCGCGGGACCAGCCCGTAGGTCTCCTTGAGTACCTGGTAGAGCGACCTGTCCGTGAAGTCGAGTTCGGCGATGCCGGGGAACCGTTCGAGGGGGAGCAGGGCGGTCTGCACCCCGACCGGACGCGAGCCGTCGGTCCTGAGCCGCCGCAGGCGCAGTACCGCCGCGTCCGGAGGCGACGGCATCTCGGGCGGCAGCCCGGCCTCCTCCGCGGTGACGACGCTCTGTTCCAGGACCCGGCCGCCCGACGTGTGACCGAGATCGGCCAGCTCGGCGGTGAAGGAGGTGACCCCCCGGGCCCCGGCGGTCAGGCTCGTGTCGCGGACGAACGTGCCCCGGCCCTGCTCGCGTACGAGCGCGCCGCGGTCCACCAGCCGGGCGAGCGCCTGCCGGACCGTGACCCTGCTGACGCCGTACGCCTTGCCGAGTTCCTCCTCGGTGGGCAGCCGCTCTCCGGCCAGCCACTCGCCCTCGTCGATCCGCTGCTGCAGGCTCCGCTCGACCTGCAGGTAGAGCGGGACTCCCGAGGTGGAATCCAGAGCCTTCACGATCATTCCGTCTCCAATCGGGCGGTGAGGAGCGCGCCCACGACCCCCGCGCGTGAGCCGAGCTCCGCCGCGCGCACGGGAACCCGGCCGCCGTCAGGAGAGGCGAAGCGGGCGACATGGCGGTCCAGCAGCGGTCCGAGGACGTCCATCGCGTCCGCCAGCCCACCGCCGATCAGGATCACATCAGGATCGATCACGCTGGCGAGTGCCGCCACGCCACGGGCGAGTCGTACGGCGTAGCGGTCGAGCTCGGCGGCCGCCCGCTCGTCACCGCCGCGTGCGGCGGCCACCAGCGCGGGGCCGCCCGGCAACGCCGACCCCGACGCCACCTGCTCGAACGGCCCGTGAGCGGGGTCGAGTGCCGGGCCGCGCTCGGGTGCCGGGCCGGGTTGGGGTTCGGGTGCTGGTGTGGGGTGGGGTTCGGGTGTCGGGCCGGGCTCGGGAGGCGGCGCGGGCAGCCAGCCCCACGAGCCCGCGCTGCCGTGCGCGCCCTTCCAGATCCGGCCGTCAACCAGCAGTGCCCCGCCGATGCCCGTGCCGACGGCCAGCAGTACGGCGGACCTCGCTCCCCTGGCCGCGCCCTCGGCCGCCTCGGCGAGCAGGGTGAGATGGCCGTCCAGGCCGAGCCGCACCGTCGTGCCGAGCCGCCGTTCCAGGTCCTCCCGGAGGGGCCGGCCCTCGATCCAGGGCAGCGCGGGGACGAACAGGGGGCGGTCGCCGTCCGACGTCCCCGGAAGCCCCACCCCGACCGCCTCCGGCCGTCCGGCCGCCGCGCACAGGGTCGCTATCTGGTCGAGGAAGGCGTCGTACGAGCCGGCGACGGGAACGGAGACGATCTCCCCGCGCCGGCCGGACGTCTCGGTCAGCACGCGGACGGACGTGCCGCCCACGTCGATCCCGATGAAGATCAACCCTTCACCCCCGTACGCGCGACGCTCCGCACGAACACCCGCTGCGCGAGCAGGAAGACCAGCATGGTCGGCACGCTGGCGATCAGCGCCCCCGCCATGACGACGTTCTGGTAGCGCACGCTCGTGCTGTAGGAGAGCAGGCGGCTCAGCGCGAGGACCACGGGGAACTTGTCGTCCGACTGCAGGATCGACAGCGGCCACAGGAAGTTGTTCCAGTAGAAGACGAACGCGAAGATCGCCAGGCTGACCACGGCCGGCCGCAGCAACGGCGTGATCACCCGCCACAGGATCCGCGCCTCCGACGCGCCGTCGATGCGCGCCGCGTCGATCAGCTCGTCGGGCACGTCCGAGATGAACTGCCGCATCAGGAAGATCCCGAACGCGTTCGCCAGCCAGGGCAGCATCACGCCGAGATACGAGTCCGCCAGGCCCATGGTCGAAACCAGCCAGTACAGCGGGACGAGGGTGACGATCGGCGGCAGGAACATCGTGGCGACGACGGCCCAGAACAGCACGTCGCGCCCCTTGAAGCGGTACTTCGCGAACACGTATCCGGCCATCACGCTGGTCACCAGCACCGACAGGGTCGACACCCCGGCGATCAGCACGCTGTTGAGGAACGCGTCGCCGAAAGGGATGACCTGGAACACCTCGCCGAACGCGCCCAACGACGGGTCGGCGGGGAACCAGGTCGGGGGGACCTTCTGCAGCTCCTCCGGCCCCTTGAGCGCCGAGATCACCATCCAGTACAGCGGGAACAGCGGCACCAGCATGACCAGCGCGAATGCCAGCGCGGTCGCCACGCGTACGGCATGCTTCATGACCGCCTCCTCATCGCGGCGAGTACGACACCGGCGACGGCGACCAGGACCAGCAGCAGGCTGAACGCCATCGCGCTCGCCTGACCGGCGAGGCCGTACTGGAAGGCGGACCGCTGGATGGCGAACGACAGCACCGTGGTGCTCTCCGCCGGGCCACCCTGGGTGAGGATGTAGACCGGGTCGAAGACCTGGATCGCGTTGATGATCGCGATCAGCACGATGAACGTGGTCGTACGGCGCAGCAGGGGCAGCGTGACGCTCACGGTCTGCCGCCAGAATCCTGCTCCGTCGATGCGGGCCGCCTCGTAGAGGTCGATCGGGATCTGGGTGAGCCCGGCGATGACCAGGATCGTGTAGTAACCGATCATCTGCCACACGTGGAAGACGACGAGCGAGACCAGGGCCGTGCCCGGATCGCTGAGCCAGGCCGGCGCGTCCAGCCCGACGGCGTCGAACGCCTGGGCGATCGGGCCGTAGTCGGGGGCGTAGAGCGCGCCCCACACGATCGCGATGGCGACGGTCGGCACGACGTACGTCGAGAACAGCGCCGCTCTGGCCACGCCCTTGCCCGCGTTCTTCGGGAAGTAGAGCAGCATCCCGAGCGCGAGAGCGAGGGGGATCGTGACCACCAGGACGAGCAGCACGTAGATCACGGTGTTACGGAGGGCGGTGAAGAACTCCTGGCTGGCCAGCAGATCCTGGTAGTTGCCGAGTCCCCGCCACGACATCTCGGACAGCGGCGTGTACATCGACCAGTCGTGCAGGCTGATCCAGAAGGTCAGCGCGATCGGCACGGCGACGAACACGCCGATGACCGCCATGGACGGCGACAGGAAGGCGACCGCCGCGGCCCTCCTGGAGATCCCCCGAGCTCCCGCCCGCCGTCCGGGCGTCGCCCGGACGGCGGTGGTGGAGCGAGTCCGTACCGTCATGCGCCGGCCTTGGTGAGGATGTCCGCGACCTCCTTCTGCGCCGCGGCCATCGCCTCCTGCGCGGTCTCCTTGCCGAAGACGACGTTCTCGATGTGCTTCTGCACGGCCTGGCTCATGGCCTCACCGCCCAGCACGGCCGGGAACGGCTTCGCGTTCGGCAACTCGGCCACGTACGCCGCGATGAACGGGTCGGAGAGGTCGCTCTTGTGCGCGGTCAGGTCGCTGGTGCGGCTGGGCAGGATGCCCATCGACATCAGGATGTCGGCCATGGCCGAGGAACCGTTCTTGCCGCTTTCCGGGCCGTTGAGGAACGCGAGGAACTTCCAGGCGGCGTCCTGCTTGGCCGTCGTCGCCTTGCCGTTCACGACCGTGAGCCACGAGTAGGAGACCGGCGCGGACGCGGTGCCGCCCGGCCCGACGGGCAGCGGGGCCACGGCGACGTCGCCGTACTTGTCACCCATGGCCTCTTTGAGCGCGCTCTGCCACCAGTTGGCCATGATGATCATGCCGGTCTTGCCGTTGACGAAGTTGTCGAGGTAGGGGCCGGTGGTGTTCGCGTTCGCGTTGCTCATGGACGGCTGGGTCGAGCCCTCCTTGACGAGCCGGGCGTACAGCTCGGCCGCCGCGAGGACCTTCGGATCGTCCAGTTTGGGGGTGCTGCCGTCGAGCAGCGCGCCGCCGTTCGATCCGACGAGCGACAGCCAGGGGTGGACGACGCCCGCGGGCCAGCTCGTGATGACGCCGAAGCCCTGCTGCGTGACCTTGTCGCCGTCGCGCTTCGTCAGCTTGGCGGCGGCGGAGACCAGCTCGTCCCAGGTCTTGGGCGGCGCCGCGATGCCCGCTTCGGCGAAGAGCTTCTTGTTGTAGTTCAGCGCGTAAAGATCGACCTCGTTGGGGTAGCCGCGCGCGGCGCCCTGCTTGGTGATGCCGTCCACCAGGTTGGCGGGCCAGTTGGCCTTGAGGTCGGCGGCGGCCGTGGCCGGGGCGGGCGCGGCGAGGCCGTCCCTGACCAGCTCGGGCAGCCAGAGGTCGTAGATCCCGGCGATCGTCGGGCCGCCCGGGCTCGCTCCCTGCGTTCTCAGCGTGCTGAGCAGGTTGGCGAACGGGACCGCTCGCACGTCGACGGTGACACCGGGGTTCTTCTTCTGGAACTCGGAGGCGGCCGCCTTCAGGGCCGTCACCTGCTCGGGTCCCCAGTGGGTGAGGAACGAGATCGTCTGCTTGCCGCCGTCGTTCCCCGTGTCGCCCGAGCCGCCACATGCGGTGAGCGTGAGCGCCAACGCGGCGCCAAGGGAGATCACTCCGGTGATCCTCAAGGGGGTTGCCTCCTCCCCGCTGTACGGCGCCGCACTCGGTGGCGTCGTTACATCGTTAGGTTGTTATAACGAATTTCCGGACGGTTGGGAACCCCTCCCCACACGCCGTTTTCGCCGTCCCTCGGCCCGTGTTTCGTGGCCCACCAGGGGCGAGACGTAGGTCGCGCTGCCGTTCCTTCCCGCGCCGCGTCGCAGGTCGGAAGTGCGAATCCGTGGGCGGAGGCGACGTCCCAAGGGCGTGGGGGGTGGTGGTCCCGGTCACGTCCCAAGGGCGTGTGAATCCGCGGGCGGAGGCGACGTCCTCATGGCGGAGTACGTGAGGCCGGGAGGCCCGGCGCTGACCACTGGTACAGGCCGTCCTCGTCTAGCCATCCCTGTCGTCGTGTCCGTCCAGGCCCACCAGGCCCCTCCAGCGGAGGGCGGCCCGGAAGCGGACGCCTGGGTTGGCGGCGCGACAGGTCGATCAGGGGTGGGGCGGTTTGGATGCGCGGCCGGGAGCGTCCAGGCCGGGACGGTGATGGGTCTCCCGAATTCGTGGGGTTTTTATGGATTCGATTGTTACGGGTTCGCCTTCCCGGCATTCCTACATCGGACGGTTTGCCTGGGGTGCATCGGAGATGTGTCGCTGAGGCTGTGATGCCACAGGAAAGATCGTCGTATGTCGCAGGTGGCGTGCGCCTCGGACGCTCAACCGAATTAAATTGATTTGGCGCATATGTCCAGAAATAGTGTGTCGCTAATTTCATCGAGATCTGCGACAGAATTCGTTGTCTCCTGCGAATCTGTCGTGCAATAATTCGTGTAGATGTTCGGATACTGCTCGGGGGGTGGCGTGAACGGGGCATTTGGGTCTTTCGAGTTCTCTACGGAAAATCGGTCACGCCGTTCTCTTAAGGGACCGTGCGATGCCGAGTGGTGGGCGCAGGTGGCGGCGCTCAAAGCGCCCCGCGCGTCGCGCGGAAGTTCGGTGCTCGCGCTCGATGATGCCCTCGATGGCACCTTCGGCAGCGTCTCCGGCAGCGGCAGTGTCGGTGCATCCGGAAATGCGTACGATGGTCCTCGGCGAAACTCCCGCGACGGCACCTGCGGGGCCCGCGATGGCGCCTGCGGGGATATTGGTGACAGTCGCAGTGCCTTCGGTAATCCTCCCCGCGATGCTCGGCGTGGTACTCGCGATGAGTCCCCTGGTGACGCCCGTGACGGCGTTCTCGGTGACATTTACGACAATGCACGCAATGGTGTCCATAGTGGAACTCCTACCTTTTTTCGCGACGAGGCCAATGACAATGCCCGTGGGGACGTTCCTCACTATGCGCGTGGCGGCATCCATCGGGACGCCCGTGCCGACGAGGGAAGCATCCGTGGCGTTGCCGCTGACGGCATCGGCGGCGATGGCATAGGCGAAGGTCCCGGTATCGGTAGCGCTGGCGGTGTGGGCGCCGGTGTTGTCACAGGCGAGGGATACCGAGCCGGCGAAGAGGCGGGCGAAGGCGCCGGAGCCGGGGGTGAGGTCGGCGGCGGTGGTGGTGCTGCAGGTCGGGGTCCGGGGTGGGGTCGGGTGTCGTGGCCGTTGGTGGCGTCGGTCCGGGAGATGGCGTCCGCGTTGGCGCTCGCGGTGGTGCCGGAGTCCGCGGGGGTGTGTCTGGCCGAGGTTGAGGATCTGTTGTTCGCGCGGGATCGGCTGGTTTCGGCGGTCGCGGCGCGGGTGGAGCGGGTCCACGCTGCTGGTGAGGCCAGGGCGCATGGGCATGCGTCGACGAAGTTGTGGTTGCGTACGGCGGCGGGGATGAGCGCGGCGGGGGCGGGGCGGTTGGTCGCGCTCGCGGTCGAGCTGGCTCGTCTGCCTGTGGTTCGGGCTCGGTTCGCTGACGGCAGTCTGGCGGAGGGGTATGTGACGGCGATCTGCGCGGCGACCGGCCGGTTGACCGATGAGCAGGCCGGCCTGGCGGAGTCGATTCTGGTCGCGTTGGCGGATCAGGCGGGTCCGGCGGAGATCGCGCGGGCGGGCCGGTATCTGTATGCGG
>BBYL01000039.1 GCA_001570385.1 Microtetraspora glauca
GTGCCCGGCCGCCCTTGTACTTGGGATACAGCGAGTCGAAGCCATCGGTATTGAAGTTATGGATCACGTCCCGGACCCGGTCTTCGCTGGTGAACGCCACCTGCGCGATCTTCGCGACAGGCATGCCCTGGGCCGACAGCAGCACCATCTGCGCCCGCCGCCAGGTCACCACCGACCCACTGCCGCGCCGTACGATCCGCAGCAGCCGGTTGCCTTCATCGTCATCGATCTCACGTACGCGAACCCGTTCAGCCACACGCAGAGTGTGAAGCGATCACGCCGACCGTGGTGGGACCTTGATCGGCGTGTCACCACGAAACAGGGCAAACCCAGGCTGATGCGGCACTAGTCATCGCGGTGATGATCACAGCTGCCTCGGTCTACGACAACACCGTCGGCATGGCGCTGCTGGACCGCGTGGCCGCCCAGAGCGGCACCGTCCAGACAGCGCTGGTCGATCAGGGCTTCAAGCACACCGTCGTCACCCACGGCGCCGGCCAACGGCATCGACGTGCAGATCGTCGATCGTAACCCGGCGAGCAGGGGTTCGTCCCCCAGCCCAAGCGGTGGGTGGTCGAGCAGACCTACGGCACTCTGGCCTGGCACCGCCGCCTGGTCCGCGACTACGAGCACGCCCCCGCCAGCTCCGAGGCTCGCGTGTACTGGGCAATGACCGACGTCATGAGCCGCCGGCTGACCGGCACCTCCACCCCGACCTGGCGCGACACATGACCGGCCAGGATCCGGGCCAGTGGCTGCTGGCGCGGATCGACGCCCGCGAAGCGATCGAACAGATCCGCGCCCAGATCGACGAGTTGGCCGCCCAGCTCAGCGATCTCGACCAAGCCGTCGAGCACCTGCGGATCACCCGTAAGACGCTTCACACACTTGCCGCCAAACCCGCCCCAGCACCCCAGACCCCGCCCCCTGCACTTCCAGATCACCCGCTCTACCAGCAGATTCTCACGCAGTTCAGCGAGCCCCCACGAGCCCATGCGGGCTCGTGACCTCCGCCTGGGTCTCGATCTGCCCCTCACGCGGACGGCCATCGAGAACATTCGCTCCAAGCTCAAGCGCCTGGTCGGCAAGGGCATTCTGGTGGAGACCGAGCCAGGCTTGTTCACTCAGCCTCGCCCGTAGCCCGGTTCCGACTCCTCGACCAGCCCGCCTATCCCAACTCCAACGACGAAGGGGGCATCACCTCGCGTATCGCCCTCTGAGACCATGTGGACGAGTTTTGAAGCGATACACGCGAGGCCAACATGCGGCTCAGCGCACGATCAGTTCGCAGCTGACGCTTTCTTGATCGCTCGATCCAGATATGTTACGGTGGAGCCATGGCAAGGACCCGGGAATTCGACACCGAGGCAGCGGTGAGCCGCGCCATGGAGCTGTTCTGGACGCGCGGCTACGAGGCGACCTCGGTACGCGATCTGACCCAGCATCTGGGGATCGGACAGGGATCCTTGTACGCGGCATTCGGCGACAAGGACGGCCTGTACCAGGCCGCATTGGAGCACTACCGCACCACTCTCGCGGCAGCCGCCCTGCGCGACCTGGAGGAGGGGGCGGATGCCCGCTCGGCGATCCGTACGCTGCTGACGGAACGGATCCGCATCGCCGTCGGGCAGGACGGCCGGGGCTGCCTGGCGGTCAACGCCGCCTGCGAGCGCCTGCCGGAGGACCCGTCGATCCGGCGCATCGTACGGGACATGCAGGATGCCAGCCGGGATGCGCTCACCGAGGTACTGCGGATCGCGGTGGAACAGGGTGAGATTGCGGCGCGGCACGACCCGCACACTCTCGCCGCCTTCCTCGTCACCTTCCTCAACGGACTGCTGGTCTCCTCGAAGGTCACGCCGGACCGCCACGCCCTCGAACCCCTCGTGGAGGTCGCGCTGGCCGCCCTCGGTTGACTTTCTACGCTTGCAAACTGTATCGACTGATCCAGAAAAGGCGCCAAACCCGCAGACACGGGACCCGGCGACCCCGTCAACGCCTCATCGGCAACCCCGGAGGACCCATGACCCCCGCTGCCTCCCCGAGTGCGCCCGCTCTCGGCGGCAGCCGCTGGAACACCTTCCCCGCGGCCGGCACCGTCCTGACCGCCCACGATTTCTTCACCGCCACCGAGCCGCTACTGCAGGGCATCATCGATGACAACGCCCTCACCAGCGCCGACAGCAAGGTGCTGGAGGACCAGATCCGCGCCACACTCGCTCTCGGTACCCGGGAGACCTCCCTGCCGCTGGCCATCGGCCCGGACAGCGCCTCGGCAGCACGTGAACTGGGCGCGCAGGCCGAGACGATCGGCCGGGAGCTGGCCTCCTGGGCTACCTCGGCCCTGGAGAGGCTGCTCATCAGCCGGATACCGCTGCCCGCCGGACCGCTGGTCATCCGCAGCCACTGCTACGGCCACCTGCTCACCCCTCCCGCGGCCGACCTGTTCCGCGGTCGGCGCGGCGGGCCTGTCACGATGCAGCTCTACAACGAGTGGCTGCACCAGATCGTCCTGCTGCGCGACGCCCTGGTGCCCTTCACCAACTGGCAGGACGTTCCTCTCCTGATCACCCCGTCCGGGCTGCGGCATACCGAACCGGCCCGCGACGCGTTCCTCACCGAACTCCTGGTCCGCCAGATCCGGCACACCAGCATCGTGGCCTTCGCCCGCCATGTCGTCACCGGCACCTCCGGCCCGGCCGGCTATGGCTTTGAGGCGGACGGCGGCACCGCCCTGCCCGCCGTCCTCGACCAGCCGCCCCTGACCGCTCCCCGGCACCTGCTGACCTGGCGTCCCGACCCGGCCGCCGACGAGACCGTCACTTATGTCGCCGAGTTGCGCGACTACTACGCCGCACCTCGCACCCTCGTCGAGCACCTACCGCCGCCACCACGACACCGGGGCCGCTCACCGCCCGCGCCGTCCCCGGGCCGGTCGCAGACGGGGCCCACACCGCCGCCATCGAGATCACCCACGAAAGCACCACCGCCCACGTCGACCTCGGCCAGGCCCTGCGCGGCCACCGCTTCGCCCACCGACCGGACCCCACCGCAGGCGACACACACTCCGATGCCGCGCCCCGCACCGCATCTGTGTGTCCCGCTTCCCGGACAACCTCGGGAGGCACCGGACCGAGCCGCCTGGTGACACTCGTCGACCCTCCGCAAAGCCCCCTGACACCCGCATCGCAAAGTGCAAACAGATAGGTTGGAGAAACACGATGTTCGATCATGACGGAACGCCCATCCGCACGGGCCGAGCCGCCGTCAACGGAACGAGCCTGCACTACCGCACAGCCGGGTCCGGCCCCGCGGTGGTACTCCTGCACGGCGTACCCAAGACCAGCTATCACTGGCGCCACCTCGTCCCGAAGCTGACGCCCCACTACACCGTCGTCGTGCCGGACCTCCGCGGTCTCGGCGACTCCGCCCGCCCATCGGACGGCTACGACTCAGCGACGATGAGCGACGACATCGCCGAACTGATGACCCACCTCGGACACGAGACATACGCCGTGGCGGGCGAAGACTGGGGAGCGGTGATCGGCTACCAGCTCGCCGCCCGCCACCGCGACTACGTCACCGCTCTCGTGTTCGCTGAGGCCCTGTTCCCCGGATTCGGCTTCGAGGACCACACCGCACTCACGCCCGAGAACGTCTCCAGCGGCATGCACCTGTGGCACCTGGGCTTCTACTTCCAGCCCGACGTGCCGGAGATGCTGATCAGCGGGCACGAGCGCGAGCTGATCACCTACATGATCAAGTTGGAGCGTAGCCACCCCGACACCGCCACCCCCGACGCGGTCGACGAATACGTGCGCTGCTACTCCATGCCCGGCGGCATCCGTGCGATGCTCTCGATCTACCGGGCGATGCTCGTTGACGCCGAACAGAACCGGCAGGCCGCACAGAAGAAACTGGACATCCCGGTCCTGGCGCTCGGCGGATCCGCGTTCATCGGCGATCGTAACGAGTCCCAGATGCGGCTCATGGCCCATGACGTCACCGGACACGTCTTCGACGCCGGCCACGACCTGGCGGAGGAAGTACCCGACGAGATGGCCGACGTCGTCCTTCCGTTCCTGGCCGCGCATCTGTAACCGCACCGGGCCGCCGAGCTGAAGCGGCCTGCACGCCGTGGGGCCTCGTGGCTGAGCGGACCTGCCCGGTCCCGCGCTGCCAGGAGGCCCCGTGGCTCCCGACGACTCTCCGGTCGATGTGCGCCCGGCGGTCCTCATGAGTCGAAGTCGATCATCATTCTCACCTTGTGAATCTGGGAATATCGCCATGAAACATCGTCCCGCGCTGATCACCGCTGTGCTCTTCTGCGCGACGTTCACGGCAGGAGTGGCCGAATACATCCTGTCCGGGCAGCTTGACCTCTGGCTATGCAGGTGGAAACGGGAGCCATATGTCGGTCGGTTTGAGAGCCACTTGCTGATCAACTGCCTTGGAGTGTTAGTGAAAACGAGAGCCATGCCCGTGGGGCTAGGGCATGGCTCCGGTGACGCTGTGTGAGTGTCGTCGGCGTTCACGTGGGAGTGCACCACCCGGTACACGCGAACGCGCACCAGATGCGGGACTCCACAGCGCCGAAGCCACCCGATGGCCAGCCAGTTCCTGCCTCGCACCCTGAGAACCGCCGGCGGCTCCGGCACCCTCAGCCTGTGAGGCGCAGAGCTCCGTGGGTTCTGGCGCACTCACTGCTCACTGGGGAGCGACAGCGCGCCGTGACGAAGGCGCCGGATCACGGGCGTCGCCAACGGAAGGGGCGGTGCGGCGGGCCGAGACCCCCCGCACCGCACCGCCTCGTGCCGTCGGCCGTCAGTCGGCCGGGGCCAGCTCAGCGGCGTGGTCGGCCGCCCACTGCGCGAGCGTGCGGCCCTTCCTTCCGGTCACCTGCTCGAACGTGGGCGAGACCGACGGGGGCTCCTCCGCGTACTCGGCCTGGTAGCCCAGGATGAACTCGGCGACCTCCATCGGGAGCCCGGCCTCGATGTAGGCCTGGCGGGCCTGCCCGTACGTCAGCCCCTTGAACGCGAGGGTACGGCCGAGCCCGCTGCCGATCGCCTCCGCCTGCTGCCTATGGGTGAGCGCCTCCGGGCCGGTCACCGAGTACG
Organism: Microtetraspora glauca; assembly: GCA_001570385.1. Taxonomy (GTDB): domain Bacteria; phylum Actinomycetota; class Actinomycetes; order Streptosporangiales; family Streptosporangiaceae; genus Microtetraspora; species Microtetraspora glauca. The sequence continues at coordinate 5,121 of BBYL01000039.1, forward strand.
CCTGGCCCGCGTGACCGTCCTCCAGCAGGGCGATCGTCGCGACCTCGGCGATGTCGGCCTCGTGGATCGGCACGCCGACGCCGTCGGGGTAGGCGTTGCGGACCACGCCCTCCTTACGGATGGACTCGCCCCAGAAGTCGAGCTTGTTGACGGCGAACTCGCCGGGCCGCACGTGGGTCCAGGCCGCCCCGGACTTCTCGACAACCTGTTCCACCGCGTGCAGCTTCTCGTAAAAGCCGGCCCGCCGGGTCGTAACGCCAGAGCTGGTCAGGGACACGATCCGGGTGACCCCGGCCGCCACGGCGCGGCTGACGAAGGCTTCCGCGAGGTCGGTCGCGTGCGCTGGATCGAAGATGCCGGGGATGAGGAACACGCCCTGTACCCCGTCGAACGACAGGTCGCCCGGACGGTTCAGGTCACCCTGCACGACATCGACGCCGTCGGGCAGCCCGGCGGTCTCCGGGTTGCGGGTGAGCGCCCGCACGGGCCGTCCGGCCGCGACGAGCCGATCGACCACGTGCCTGCCCACGGTTCCGGTCGCTCCGGTCACGAGGATGGTCATCGAGATACCTCTCTCTGTGGAAACGAACGATGGGTGCGGGCCGCTGCCGAGGACAGTAGGACAGGTCCGGCAGACCTCGCACATGGAACGTTCCTACCTGGGCGTTTGCGGCCGTTCGATCAGAGGCTCAACCGATGAGAGACACCATCTCGTCGTCGGAGCTCTGCACGGCACACCCCCCACCAACCCAAGGAATGGTGCACGTCCGGCCGTACCGGCCGGTGCGCATTCGGGTGTACGCCGACAAGTGTGGTCAGCTGACTTGTTCGGCTCTGGCTCGGGTCTGGGCCAGGCGGTAGGAGTCGGTGCCAGTCTCGAGGATGTTGCCGGCGAAGGTAAGGCGGTCGACGATCGCGGCGCAGAGACGTGGGTCGGTGAAGGTGCGAGTCCAGCCAGAGAAGGACTCGTTGGAGGCGATGGCCACGCTGTTCTTCTCCTCGCGTTCGGTGAGCACCTGGAAGAGGAGTTCGGCGCCGTGCCGGTCGAGTTCCATGTATCCGAGTTCGTCGATGCAGAGCAGGTCAACGCGCCCGTAGCGGGCAACGGTCTTGGCCAGCGCCTTCTCATCGGCGGCCTCGACGAGCTCGTTCACGAGCTTCGTGGCGAGGGTGTAGCGGACCCGGTAGCCCTTCATGGCGGCCTCTGTTCCGAGGGCGATGAGCAGGTGCGATTTGCCGGTTCCGGAGTCGCCGATGAGGCAGAGGGGTTGCCCCTTCTTGACCCATTCGCAGGTGGCGAGGGTGGATGGTGGCGGGGTCGATGTTGGGTTGGCATCGAAGTCGAAGGCGCGCAGAGACTTGTCGCGGGGGAACTGAACGGCCTTGATACGACGTTCGGAGCGACGGCGGGCGCGGTCGTCGCATTCGGCCATGAGAAGCTCGGCGAGGAAACCCAGGTAGGACATCTGATCGCGGGCGGCTGCCTCGGCCAGGTCGGGAAACTGGGCGCGAATGCTGGGCAGGCGGAGCATCCGGCAGGCCTGATCGATCGAGGCCTGGGCGGCTTGTTCGGTCATGCCGCGATGGTGAGGCGTGGTCATGGGGTTCCTCCCTGGGCAGGACGCTCGCCGGCCGGTCGAGCGCGTTTGAGCAGCTGGTCATAGACCGCCACCGAGGGCGGCGGCCTGGTGTCGCGGGGAAGCTGGGCCAGGCGCCGTTCGGTTAGGAACGTGACCGTCGCGTCGGTGCTGGCGTCTTCGGCGGCGGTTGGAGGAGATGGCTCCTGGTCTTCCTCAGCCGCTTTGCGCGCCTCCAGCGCGACCGCGTAGGCGGTGAGAGCTCCGGCCCGTAGAGCCGCAGCCAGGCCAGTGACCAGGTGCTCGGTCGACCGGTGGCGGGCCAGCAGCAGCACCTCGATCAGCGCGCGTGTTCCGTCGCGGTCGCCGTGGGCCTTGCAGGCCGCAGCCCACCACGCGTCATGAACCGGAGTGAACTTGCCCGCGGCTTTGGCCTGTTCCAGCGCGGTCGCGCCTGGGAGCGCGCCGGGTTTGCGGATCAAGACCTCCAGATAGTGATCCAGCTTCAGATGGCAGCCCGCCTTGGCGAACAGCCGCTCATGCCGTGCGACGATCTGCTGCCCGTCATAGACGATCAGTTCCGAGGCGTGCAGCATCACCCGCAACTGCCGGCCGATGAGCCGAGCCGTAACCGAATATCGGTTCGTCCGGACCGTGATCTGGCTGTAGCGATCAACTCGAACCGGCAACAGCAGGCCGGTCTCGAACGCCTCCAGCGGAACCGGCCGCAGCAGTGGCCGCTCGATCGCGAAGTACTCGCCAACCGTCCTGGCCCGCGCCCCGATCCGCCGCCCCTCGTCCTCAAGGTCCCAGCGCTCGATCATCTCGTTCAGCTCGTCCAGCGAAGCAACCTCCGGAACCGGGACCAGGTGGTTGCGGCGAAACCAGCCGATGTCGCCCTCGACCCCGCCTTTCTCGTGCGCGCCCTTGATTCCGGGCTGGCAGTAGAAGGCCTCCAGTCCGTAGTGCGAGCGGAGCGCCGTCCAGCGCTCGGACTCGGTGCGGGCGCGGGTGAATCCCAGCACTTTGGAGACCGCGGCCTTCAGATGGCTGGATGAGTTCAAGCCGTTGATCGACGAGATGCTGCGGGCCGATCTGGATGCGCCGCGCAAGCACAGCTCGCCCGCGGCGCCATCTTCTTCCTCGGCTCCGGCCACGGCTGACGCAACGCCTCAGCCACCGTGTTCCGGCTGACTCGATACTTGATCGCGATCTGCCGACCCGACAGCCCTGCACGAGAATCCCGGCGAATCGCCGCGAATACCTCCACCTTGGACTGGGGGTGTGTCACCAGCGTCTCCTCACACGGAGTAACGCTTCGATACTCGCATTGCGAACCATCAGGTGGCTCTGGAATTCGCTAACACGGCTCCAGCCCCAACGGGCGCCACAGAGCCACTGACCGACATCTGGCTCCCGGATTCACCTACAGAGCCAGACCTCGTCGCCCAAGGGCTCGGAGTCAGTGAGGCGACCACGGGCCAGCTCGTCACCGTCTTCTCCCTTGCGTACGGGCTCATGACCCCCGCTCTTGTCGTAATGACGGCGCGAGTCGATCGCCGCACTCTCATAACAGCGGCTCTGCTCGTCTTCGCGGCCACGAACCTCGTGTCCTGGCTGAGCCCCACCCTCCTGACGATCATGGCGCTCCGGGTCGTGATGGCAGCGGCTACCGGTCTCACCGTCGTCACAGCACTCAGCGTCGTGGTACGCCTCGTGGCTCCCGAACGCCGGGCCCGAGCGGTCGCGACCGTCATCATGGGAGTGACTGCGTCGCTCGTCCTCGGAGTGCCTACGGGGCGTGCCATCGCCCAACACTGGGACTGGACAACCACCTTCCCGCTCAACGCCGCACTTGCGGTACTCGCGGCGGGAACAGTCTGGATGTTCTTCCCCCTACTGCTCCCCATCCCCCTATTCCACTCCGCCGCCAACTCGCCCTGCTCGCCGACGCGCGCACCCTCCTCGGCCTGACTGTCACCTTTCTCTGGCTCGGCGGCTACGCGGCATTGAACACGTACTTCACGCCATACCTGGTCAGTTTCGTCGGTCTTGACGGTGACGCAGTGAGCGTCCTCCTCCTCTTCGCCTCACCAGCATCATCGGCATACAAGCCGGCGGGTTCCTGACGGACCGCGTGGGAGCTCATCGAACGCTGACGGTGACCAAAACCTTCCACGTGCTGGTGCTCATCGCCCTCCCGGTGCTCGGAGCCGCAACCAGCAGTGCGATAGGCGCGATTCTGCTGTGGGGCGTCGCTGCGTGGGGAAGTACTTCCGCGCAGCAGATCCGTGTGGCCTCGTTGGCCCCCGATGCCTCCGACGTGCTGATGAGCTTGAACCAGTCGGTCATGCAGATCGCCATCGCGGCCGGGGCAGCAGGAGGTGGACTTGTGGTCACGCAGAATCTGAAACTACTGCCTTGGATCGCAGCCGCAGGTGTCGCCGCCTCACTCGCCCTCCTGCTTCTCACGCAGCGACGTGACCGAAGTGTGTTCAGCTCATCAGCAGCGTTTACCGAGAGTCCGCAGCCATGACGTGGTGACGCGTGATGCGGCATACACCGGGTTCCGCTGGACTCCTGACCGCCGACGGCTTCAACAAACCACGGAAGCCGGAGTGGTTCAAACTCCACTGCCGGGAACTCCCGGACCAGCCAGACATCGAGCGCGTAGTACAGGAACAGATTGGCAAGCACCGAGCAATGCTTGAGATCTGTGGATCGGCCGGGAAGGGGTGTACCTTCCCGGTGATCGTTTGAGGTCTCACACGCATGGCCGACGCGCCAACGTCGGCTGGGAAGGCACACGCGATGCTCACCGTAGTCCCTGACCCCGCCGACGGCGACCGCCGTACCGCCCACGGCCCCATCTCCTCCTCGCTGATCGACGAGATCGTCCGCGAGGGCGCCCGCCGGATGCTCGCCGAAGCGCTCAAAGCCGAGGTCGACGCCTACATCGCCGCCTTCGCCGACGAACGCGACCGGGCCGGGCACCGCCTCGTCGTCCGCAACGGCTACCACCAGGCTCGAGAGGTGCTCACCGCGGCCGGCGCGATCGAGGTCCGAGCACCGCGCGTCAACGACAAGCGAACCGATGAGGTGACCGGCGAGCGCAAACGCTTCGCCTCCTCGATCCTGCCGCCGTGGGCGCATAAGACTCCGAAGGTCACCGAGGTGCTGCCGCTGCTGTACCTGCACGGCCTGTCCAGCGGGGACTTCGTGCCGGCGCTCGGGCAGTTCCTCGGTTCTACGGCCGGGCTGTCGGCGCCGGTGATCACCCGGTTGACCGAGCAGTGGAAGGCCGAACAGCGCACCTTCGCCGATCGCGACCTGTCGAACGTGGACTACGTCTACCTGTGGGCCGACGGCGTCCACGTCAACGTCCGCCTGGAAGAGCAGCGGCTGTGCCTGCTGGTGATGATCGGGGTGCGCGCCGACGGCCGCAAAGAGCTGATCGCGCTGGCCGATGGCTACCGCGAGTCGACCGAGTCGTGGGCGGACCTGCTGCGTGACTGCAAACGTCGGGGGATGCGCGCCCCGGTGTTGGCGGTCGGGGACGGCGCGCTCGGGTTCTGGGCTGCGCTGGGTGAGGTGTTCCCGCAGGCCAGGGCTCAGCACTGCTGGTTTCACAAGATCGCTAATGTGCTGGGGGCGCTTCCGAAGTCGGCGCAGCCCGCTGCGAAGAAGGCCTTGACGGAGATCTGGAACGCCGAGGACAAGGACCATGCCCTGACGGCGGTGAAGGCGTTCCAGGCCGCTTACGGCGCCAAGTACGGCAAGGCCGTGGCCAAGGTCGTCGACGATGTCGAGGAGTTGCTGGCGTTCTACGATTTCCCGGCCGAGCATTGGGTGCATCTGCGCACGACCAACCCGATCGAGTCGACGTTCGCCACGGTCCGGCACCGGACCAAGGTCACCAAAGGGCCGGGGTCCCGGGCGGCTGGGCTGGCCATGGCGTTCAAGCTGATCGAGTCCGCCCAGGCCCGCTGGCGTGCGGTCAACGCTCCCCACCTCGTCGCCCTGGTACGTGCCGGGGCGACCTTCATCAACGGCAGGCTCGTCGAACGCCCCGACGATCAGCCTTCACCGGCAGCCGCTTAGAAACTCCTGATCCAGAAGTCTTGACGATTGCTCCAGCACCGGCGACACCGCTGATCCCTGGTGTCTCGCGAACCTTGGTATATCGACACTGGCAAGCGATCACGCAGAGTTACTTTGCCCCTGGTGACGGCGACCCGAGCGGGGAGCCCCCAGGGGCCGCCCTCTGCTCACCGGTGGGCCGGGGCTATCTGGTTGTTGCGGAGGTGTTCGTAGACGATGGAGGTACGCACGTCGGCGACCTCGGGTCGCTCGGTGAGCCTGTCGATGACGAACGCGTAGAGGCTGGCGTTGTCCGGGACCGCGACATGCACGATGAAGTCTTCGGTCCCGGTCGTCACGTAGACGCCGAGCGTGTCGGGCAGTCCGCGGACCCAGTTGCGGAAGCCCTCGATGTTCCGCCGCGACGGAGGGCGTACGCGAATGGCGATGAGGGCCTGGACCGGGCGTCCGATCTCTGCCAGGTCCACGTCGAGGATTGAGCCGCGGATGATCCCCCGCGCGCGCAGGGCACGGGTGCGGTCGAGCGCTGTAGTCGGCGAGACGCCCACCGCCGCCGCGAGGTCACGATTGGTCATCCGTGCATCTGACTGCAGTTCCCACAGGATCGCCTTATCAAGTTCGTCCATAACCGCCTAATCCCCTATTCTGCCGATACAAGTACGGACTGCTTGTACATAGCTCGTATAGAAACCTAAGCTATCGACACTTGCCCGTATCAAAGAACAAGGAATAGGCACATGCCCAAAGGAGACGCCGCCCCGGAGGTCGTCGGCTTCGCACCCGAGGAGATCGATCCCACCGCACCCACCCGGGCGGCACGGCTCAAGTGGGTGATTGTGATCAACGAGGCCCTTCCCACGGGCCGTGCCGTCAACGCGGCCGTCTGCGCGGCGGCGGCGACCTCGAACGCGGTGACAGGCCTCCTCGGCGACGACGCGATCGACGCCGACAGCGTCACCCACCCGGGGCTGCCCTGGGCGGGCTGCTCGATCCTGGTCGCCGACGCCGCCACCCTGCGCACGATCCGCGCCAAGGCCGCTTCCGCCGCCGACTGCTTTGTGGCCGACATGTCCGCCGCCGCCCAGCACACGCGCGTTTACGCCGACTACCTCGCCACGATGAAGGAGAGTGCGGGCGACGACATCGAGTACTACGCCGTCGCCGTCGTCGGCCCCCGCAACCGCGTCGACAAGATCGTGAGCAGACTTCCCCTGATGCCCTGAGGGCCCGGCGCAGCACCTTGCCGGCCTCGTCCACCTCGCCGCGGTCGTCTGCGGGCAGCCGTGCCGGCGATTCCCGCCTGGTGTGGGGCTCGAAGATTCCATTCGAGCCCCACAGGATCAGTGGCTACGACGGCTGGAGACGGAGAACGGCTGCCCGGTGACCGAGTGGCTTCGCTCGACCGTGATCAGTCCTCGCCGGTAGTCGCGAACGAGGCGGCGGGGCACGAGCAACTGCCGCCCGTTCACGGTGATCGGGACGAGGTCGGGCGCGCTCGCCTTCCACCGGCTGCGGCGGTGCCGGGTGTTGCTGCGGGAGGTCCTGCGCTTGGGCACGGCCACGGCTACCAGCTCGCCTTCGTGACACCCGGCATGATGATCAGCGTCCCTTCGTCTTCGACGGGATCCGCGAGCTCGCGTACGGAAATATTCAGGTGCAGACCGCGCGGACGGTCTCTACGGTTGCGTCCATGTCGACGATCGCCATGACCGTGTCCCCGTATCCCCCGCTGAATGTGCAGGTACGTACCCTCCTCGACTGTCGCTGTTAGGAGCGACGGACGACCTGCTGGAGCAGCTGGTGCCAGCGGTCCGCAGGGGGATCGCCGCGCGCACCGCCGTGGTCTCCATGATCACGTCATGCCCGGCGACGACCACCTTCCCGGCGTCGGGGGCGTCAGCGTGGTCAACACGTTCACCGTCGTGGTCTTTCCGGCGCCGTTGGGCCCGAGCAGGGCGAAGATCGCGCCGGTCCGGACATCCAGGTCGATGCCGTCGAGCACGATCTTGTCTTTGTATGCCTTTCGCAGCCCCGAGGCCGCAATCGCTGAACCGTTCATGACATCCACGATCGCCGACCGCTCTGATACCGGGCCGTCTCCGTGCTGACGCGGCCGCTGACACGACACCGCCTCGGGGAACTGCACGCTCGACCAGCCCAACCGCTGCTTTCGTCAGTCCTCCCGTACCGCAGCTTTGGCACAGTCGCCGTTGTTCAACGCGTCCTCGCGGTCGGGGAGGGTGACCGGCAGCCCTGCCGCTTCCCATGCCTCAAGGCCGCCTGCCACGCTGTAGACGGAGGACCGGCCTGCGCGGATCGCCTGTGCGGCGCCCTGCACGCTGCGTGCGCCCGAGCGGCATACGAAGGCCAGTGGGCCGTCAGGCAAATCTGACAGCGAGGCCGGCAACGTGCTGAGCGCGGCGTGGACGGCGCCGGCCGGGTGACGCGCTGCCCATTCATCGTCTTCGCGGACATCGACCAGCGTGAGTTTCCCGTCCACGACGCGGCGACGCACCTCGACGGGAGAAAGCTCAGTGGGCGTGTGACCGTCGCCGGAGCCCAGGCTCTGCTTCGTGGTGGGCAGGACCGTCCGGATCGCCTCGTAGTTCGAGGCATGGGCGACGGCTATCTGCTGTCCCATCATGGGGCAGACGTTCATCGCCTCTTCCCAGTGACCGGTGGACTCCCATTCCGCCACGTTGACGAGAAGGAATTTGCTCCCCGGAACGATCGTGCGGAACATGTACGTCCGAATGAAACCGGGTTGAGCCGCCATTACGTCCGCGGCGTCCTGCCAGGCGTCGAGGTAAGAGCTTTCCTTCTCCTCGTCGATCTCGATCGGAATGATCACGACATGGCGATTTTCCATCTGCCCGCCTCCTCTGTCCTGTAGGGCAATTGCGGCTTCTGATGTACCGCTCGGGCGGAGGGGTTCCCAGCGAGTGAGGGAACACGACCGAGTCCGAGAGGTACCGGCTCGGGGTTGTGAGCCAGCACTTTCTGAATGCAGCTTGCGCGCACGTGTCTATGGCGGCAAATAACATTGCTGAACTGGCAAATCGGTCGGCGTGGTCCGATACACCGTCGGCGGATCCGGTGGCCACCGCCGGCGGCCGGATGCTGGGGCGAGCGGCGCGGAATGACCTGCTTGCCGGGGGCGGGGACTCAGTCCGCGAACGCGACCACGAACGACGCCACGGACGGATCAGTGTTGCTCACGGCCCTTGACCTGCGAGTTCTCAAGCCATGGAGGCACCAGCGCCATCTCGTCAGGTGTCACTACAGCATGGTCCCGAGGCGACTTCTCGAAATGATCACGTTGATCACAAACCTCACGAAGCACTACTAGATGCGGTGCTGGGCAGGCCGGCCAGAGATGACATCACTGGAAGGTGCGGCGGTAGACCTGGGGGCTGACGCCGGCTATCCGCTTGAACCTGTCGCGGAAGGCGGTGGGAGAGCCGAACCCGACCTGCAGGGCGATGCGCTCGATGGAGTGCCCGGTCGTTTCGAGGAGATGCTGAGCCTGGCGGACGCGGGCGCGATGGAGCCACTGCAGCGGAGTCGTGCCGGTCTGCTCGCGGAACCGGCGCATCAGGGTGCGCGTGCTCATGCCGGCATGCTCCGCGATGTCGTCGAGGGTCAGTTCACGACCGGCATTGTCCTCCATCCAGCGCAGGACCGGCTCCATGACCGATCCCTGGGGAGTGGGCGGCTGGTCGTGGACGATGAACTGCGCCTGGCCGCCCTCACGTTCCAGGGGCATCACGGACAGCCGGGCGGCATGGGCCGCGACGGCGGAGCCGTAGTCGCGGCGGATCATGTGCAGGCACAGGTCCAGTCCGGCGGCGGCGCCCGCGGAGGTGAGGATCTGCCCGTTGTCGACGTAAAGCACATCGGGGTCGACGTCGATGTCGGGATAGGACTCGGCGAGACGGGCCGCGGCCAGCCAGTGGGTGGTGGCGCGCAGGCCGGCGAGGAGTCCTGCGGCCGCGAGAGTGAAGGTGCCCACGCAGATGGAGGCGATACGGGTACCGTCGGCAGCCGCCTCCTTCAGCGCGTCGAGGACCCCGCTCGGCACCGGGCGGGAGACGTCGGCGACGCCGGGCACGGTGATCGTGTCCGCGTCCGCGAGCGCGTCCAGCCCCCCGGGTGCCCGCAGGGTGAACAGCCCGGCGTCGACCGGGGACTCGGCGGCACAGACGCGCACCCGGTACCCCGGCCGCCCGCTCGGGAGACGGGTACGACTGAACACTTCGATGGGGGTGGACAGGTCGAACGGGATCACCTGGTCCAGGGCGAGGACGGCCACCGTGTGCATGGCCACAACATAGGGCTGCACGCCTTTCTCGCCAATCGTCTCTTCGCAGTTCAGCCGTACACGTGCGTTCGTGGGCGGTATCAGAGGCCGTTGGCGATAATCCGTTGAAAGTTGGCATTCCTGCCACTGGCTGCCTAGAGGGGCCACTGACTAGCGTCGGCGCCGGCTCCCATAAGGGACCGCCAGATCCGCAATAGAACGGAAGGCCCGATTGCACGCCCAAGTTGTCCTCTTCGATGGATTCGATCCGCTCGACGTCATCGCCCCGTTCGAGGTCCTCTATGCGGGCAGTGCCGCGTCAGGTGGCGCCCTGACCGTCGAACTCGCCTCCGCGGAAGGCCCCCGCGAAGTGCCCAGCGGTACGGGTGGCCTCACGCTCAAAGCGACCGCCCGGCTCGATCCCGAAAAAGCCGACCTCATCCTCGTCCCCGGCGCATCCGGACGCGTCACCGAGACTGGCGACGAGGACGGCGACCACGATGCCGGCACACATGGTGGCGAGGAATCTGGCGATGGCGGCACTCCCGGGGCCGCTGGGGACGAGAGCATCCCGGTCCTGCTCGGGCGCACTCTGCGAACCGGCCTGCCCCGCCTACTCAAGGGCGCCATGGATCGGCCCGGCCTGACCGTGGCGACCGTCTGCGGCGGTTCCCTCATCCTGGCCATGGCCGGGCTGATCGAGGGCCGGCATGCCACCACCCACCACTTGGGCATGGACCTCCTCGACGCCACCGGCGCCGTCAGCGTGCCGGCGCGTGTCGTGGACGACGGCGACCTCGTGACCGGCGCGGGCGTCACCTCCGGCCTGGACCTCGGCCTCTACCTGCTCGAACGCGAGCTCGGCCCGCGCATCGCGCACGCCGTGGAGCGGCTGTTCGCCTACGAGCGCCGTGGCGTCGTCTGGCGCGAACACGGACCGGCTCCCGCCGCGTTTTGACGCCTGAGCCCCTTCCACCCGAACCCGAGCGAAGCCAGGAGTTTCACATGCCCATGGAAGGAACCTGGGATCTCACCGTCCGCACGCCGATCGGCACGATGGACGCCGTCCTGGACCTGCATGCCCGGGAGGGCACCCTGTACGGCACGGCCATGGGGGCCGGAGAGGTGGTGGAACTCCGGGACGTGTCCCTCGACGGCGACCGTCTCACCTGGGTGCAGTCCATCACCACGCCCCTGCGCCTGAACCTCGCCTTCGATGTGACCATCGACGGTGACAGCATGGGCGGCACGTCGAAAGCCGGCCGCCTGCCGTCCTCGAAGGTCACCGGCCGCGCCGGCAGGCCTGACGTCCGGAGCCCGGCGTGACGAAACTCTTCCTCTCCATCCATGTGCTGGCCGCGATCCTCGCGGTCGGACCGGTCGCCGTGGCCGCCAGCATGTTCCCCCCGGCCCTGCGCCGCGTACAGGCCGAGCCGGATGACGTCACCGCCCTCGCGGCGTTGCGTACCCTGCACCGGATCTGCCGTGTCTACGCCGCGATCGGCGTGGTCGTCCCCATCTTCGGGTTCGCGACCGCCCGCAGCCTGCACGTGCTCGGCGACGCATGGCTGATCACCTCGATCGTCCTCACCGCGACAGCCGCCGCCGTCCTCGCCCTGCTCGTCCTGCCCCGCCAGCAAGCCGCGCTCGACGGCGTCTCCGCGCCGGTCACCGGTGACATAGCGCCGGTGGCCGTCGACCGGCGCGCCGGGAGCCGGCTGGCCATGTACACCGGCGTCTTCAACCTCCTCTGGGCCGTCGTCACCGTACTGATGATCATCAGGCCCGGATCGACCACGGGAGTCTGACCTCCATGACTTCACGCCTTCTGCGCATCGCCGCCGCGGCCGAGGTGATCACCTTGGTTCTCATGCTGGCCAACCTCTTCACCGCGCACGTTCCGGAGATCTCGTCACTGCTGGGCCCCACCCACGGCTGCGCGTACCTGCTCGTCGTCATCGGCACGCTGCGCCATCCTGGCGCGGACGGGCGGACGAAACTCCTCGCCATCCTCCCGGGCCTCGGCGGGCTCTTCGCCGAGCGCCGGATCGCCTACCGACACGCCCACTGACCCGTGGTCGTGGGACCGATGGCCCGCTGACTTCGCCCTGTTTCGGTACTGGACGGCTGATTCGCTCATGGACGGCGGGGGTCAGGCGGGCCGATAGCGAGCCCTGATGTGAAAGCGTTCGCCCTGAGGGCCGAGGATGCTCAGGTACTCCACCGGCTGCGTGTCGGCGTTGCCGAACCAGTGTGGGAGGTGGGTGTCGAATTCGGCGACCTCGCCGGCGGCGAGGACGAGGTCTTGGTCGCCGAGTACGAGGCGTAGTCGCCCATTGAGGACATACAGCCAGTGGTACCCCTCGTGTGAGCGGAGATCGGGTTCGCGATCGGTCGGGCCGACGGGGAGGATCTGCTTGAACGCCTGCAGCCCGCCGGGTTTGCGGGTCAGCGGGATGACGGTCATGCCGTTGCGGGTGATCGGCTGAGGGTACACCCGGGGGTCGACGCTGGCCGGGGCGCCGACGAGCTCGTCGAGCGGCATCTGGTAGGCCCTGGCCAGGGGCAGCAGCAGTTCCAGGCCCGGCTTGCGGTGCCCAGACTCCAACCGGGACAGGGTGCTGACCGGAATACCGGTGGTCTCCGACAGGGCGGTCAGGGTAGCTCCGCAGCGGCGTCGCAACTCGCGCAGCCGTGGTCCGACCGCGGTCAGCACAGCATCGAACTCGTCGCTCATACGTGCACTGTGCCCCACGCTTTGCACTTTTAGCAAAGAACTTTGTCAGCTCGTCATGGCTGAGGGCAGGGTTGGTGGCGGAGGTGGTCACGATGACTCAACAATTCCAGCTCGGCAGCGGTGGCCGGTATGACGTGGTGATCGTCGGGGGCGGCCCGGCGGGCTTGAGCGGGGCGCTCATGCTGGGGCGTGCTCGACGGTCGGTACTGGTGATCGACAGTGGTCAGCCCCGCAACGTGCCAGCGGCGCATATGCACGGCTTCCTCTCCCGTGACGGCGTCCCGCCCGGTCAGTTGCTGGAGGCGGGACGGCAGGAAGTGGCCGGCTACGGGGGCGAGGTCCACGCCGGCCGGGCGCGGTCAGCGGCACGAGACGGCGACGGGTTCACGGTCGAACTCGACACCGGTCGCACCGTGCGGGCGCGGCGGCTGCTGGTGACCACCGGAATCACCGACGAACTGCCCGACATTCCCGGCCTGGGGTCACGGTGGGGGCGCGACGTGCTGCACTGCCCCCACTGCCACGGCTGGGAGGTCCGCGACCAGCCGATCGGCGTCCTGGCCACCAGCCCGATGAGCGTGCACCAAGCCCTGCTGTTTCGCCAGTGGACCAACCGGCTCACCCTTCTGCTGCACACCGGCCCCCACCCCACCCGTGAGGAGGCCGAACAGCTGGCCGCACGCGAGATCGCGGTCGTGGCCGGCGAAGTGACCGCTCTGGAGATCACCGAGGACCGCCTCACCGGTGTCCGTCTGCACACCGGCGAGCTGATCCCGCTGCGGGCGCTGGCCGTGGCACCCCGCGCCGTCCCGCGCGCGGCGGTGCTGGCCACGCTCGGGCTGGAACCCACCCCGCACCCAAGCGGGCTCGGCGCGTACATCGCCGCCGACAGGACCGGTCTCACCCCGGTTCCGGGCGTGTGGGTCGCGGGCAACCTCGCCGACCCTGCCGCGAACGTGCTCGCGGCGGCCGCCTCCGGCTCAGGCGCCGCGGGAGCGATCAACGCCGACCTCATCGCCGAGGACACCCGCCGCGCCGTACAGGCCCGCAACGATCCTTTCTCGGCCGAATCGGAAGCCCGCCTCTGCGAACAGGTCATAGGCGACCGTCGCCACGGCCTGTGACCACACCCGCCGCCCACCACTAGTAGGAGAGGACAATGGACGCTCAGTTCTGGGACGAGATGTATCGCAGCCGCGACCAGGTTTTCAGCGGCGCACCCAACGGAGTGCTCGTCACCGAGGTCACCGACCTGCCGCCAGGGCAAGCACTCGACGTGGGATGCGGTGAAGGCGCTGACGCACTCTGGCTGGCCCGACGCGGCTGGCAGGTCACCGCCGTCGACATCTCCCGGACCGCCCTGCAACGCGCCGCCGCTGCCGCCACGGACGTCACCGACAGCGTGGCATGGGCACGCGCCGACCTGACCACCACGCCACCCCCAGTCGGCGCATTCGACCTGGTGTCCGCGCAGTACTTCCCGCTCCCGCACCAGCCGAACCACACCGCGCTGCGCGGCCTGCTGGACGCCGTCGCACCCGGCGGCACCCTGCTCTTCGCCAGCCACGACTCCGCCGACCTGTCCCCACGCCAGGGGCACGGCTTCGACCCCAGCGACTACTACCAGCCCGACGACATCGCCAGGCTCCTCGACCACAACTGGACCGTCCTGGTCAACGAAACCCGCCCGCGAACCGCTCCCGCACCCGCTGGCACGCACCACACCCACGACACCGTCCTGCGAGCGCAACGCCTGCGGTAATCCGGCGCCCCATGACACCGCAGGCGAAGGGCCTGCAGGCTCCGCGACGACGTGCGACATCCTCGATCATGAGGACGCCACCGCAGCCGTACCCGCTGGCCCTCCCTGACCGAGGCGGTGGACTCCTGCGGCGCGTAGGACTCGTCGGCGGCGGGCGGTCCACCTTGGTCAGCGGGCCGTCGCCGCCCAGCCGGAGCGGGTGGCGGGGGGGCGCAGGATCACGAAGGCGGTCATGACCTTCGTCACGCTGGCAATGAGTTCGTTTCATCCTGAAGTTGCAGGTCAAAAGCGTGGTGTGGGCGTGCTCGTACTGGTAGTTGACCGGGATCACGAGTGTTGATCATCTGTCATCGGGTGATCTCGGTGTTGACCAGGACCATCAGAGCGCGTAGCAGCGTGGTGGCGTGCGCGGCGTGCATCCGGAGCTTGGTGAGGATCCGCCAGTTCTTCAGGGCGGCGAAGCCGTGCTCGACGGGGGCGCGTTCGGCGCTGATGAGCTGGTTGACCTGCTTTTCGGCGGTGGTGAGGGGCCTGCCGCGGGCGGCTTTGCGGCCGGTGATGATGACGGGGTGGTCGGGGTCGCGGCCGATGGGGCGCCCTGACCATCTTCCTCTGCCCGATGTCCCCCGAGCACGGCTTCCGCATGACCATCCAGTGACGAAAGACCACTGCTATTCGCCTCCGGCGGGGGCGCTCCGGCTCCGGGGTGATCACCAAGGGCCTGCTCATCGTGGCTCGCCGTAGCTGGCTGAGGTAGGGGCCTGATCACCCCGCCCGCCATCGACCCGGGACAAGCCGAGCAGACCAAGGCCGTCGGGTCCAGGTCGTTCGTCCAGTTGGGCGCTCCACCTGGACCCGACGGCCTTGGCCCGCTTCCCCTTCGGGCGGGTCGACGGCATACGGGGTGATCAGGCAGGCCGAGGCATGCGCAACCGCGCAAGCTATGGCTCCTCGTCCTCATCGGTGAGGACTCCAGCACCACGATGAGTTGCCAAAAAGGCGGCAACCTCTACGAGATCAGCTTGCTGAGTTCCCGGGCCGTCATCATCTCGCCCTTGGTACGCAGCCAGAATCGCGCCGATCAGTTCATCATCAAGCCGGGGGACGACGTATCGCGGGGTGGTACCTCGCAGGAAGAGCAGGGAGAAGACACGGCGAGCCGGGCCGGGAACGTCGCCGTGCGTGTCCAGTACCCTCCCGAGGCGGAGTCGAGGAGCGACCGCCACAAGATCGTAGAGCAGCGGTGTCTCTTTGGAGTTCCACCACCTCCTTATCTCGTCGTCCGGAACCTCACGATCGATGACCACCAACGAGACGTCACAGGTCCAATCCGTCACAAGGTCATCTTGACCGCTCTTCACGCCCTCGGCACGCAGCTTCGACGGGTGGGCCATTAACGGGCCATTAAGCAGAGTGACGAGGGGTCAACCACGGTCACTCATGACGCGCCCGAAGCCCAGGTAGGCCGCCCTACGAGGCATGATCCATGCAATTCCCAAGCTGATAGCCCCGAATCCACACGGTCTCCACATCGTCCACTACGACGGCTACGGTGAGGGCATGGACGAGGCCCAGGCGAGCGCGGAAGGGTGGCGCGGACTCGTTCGGAGTCGCGGCTCCAGCGAACAGGACCGTGAGACGCTGGCACGTCTGATCGAGTACGACAGTGACCCGTTCGAGGTCGAACTCTATGAGCACTCCTCGGACCCGCTGATCCGCTTGGTCGAGAAGGCCCAGAGGTCGTACGCAGGTCAGTACGACCGCCGTCTACGTCGACTGAGAGAACGCACCAGGCACCCCAGACCTGATCAGGAGACAAGGCTGCATGCCAGCAAGACCGCAGGGTGTGCCTGTTACGTGCCCTGGGCGCGTCCAGCAAGATCCGGAACATACGCGGAACGCCGCCGATGAAAGATGATCGACGCAACGCCGGTCCGCAGGTCAGAAGCCCACCCGCCCGACAAGATCAATCCCACTCATAATCCGTGGGTCGTGGGTTCAAGTCCCACCCGCCCTACTTATAAATATGCCCCCCGACCTGCGGTTTCTCGATTCGCTGCGGTCTTGGAACGAGTAGAAGACGGCCGATGGCTGCTCGCTGGCTGCTCTTGGGCACGGTCCGGGCATATGGTAGATCGTTTAGGTGGCCTTCGTCAGGGCAGGCCTCGAAGACGATCAACAGAAGACCACGTACGAACACCCCTCAGGCCCGAAGCTTCAGGCTCCACCCTGTTAATGACCAAGAACGCTCCCCCTGCCCTCGGCCGACTCCGGGCGAAAACTCGCGCCGCCTAACCAGCAGACGAACACCCCGCTGGTTGGACCACTTCACCAGCAAACCCGCGCAGGACCTCCGCGATGTTCCGCGGGGCCTGCGCACTGCGTCCCCTCCGACGACCGATCGACGATGCGAATGGACGACAACCACGACTCCCCTGACGCCGGACGGCGATGGCCCGACCACGGACAGCGTCACCGAGGATGGCCCTGCGGGTGCCGATAAATCATCCGGCCAGGTCAAGCCGCATGGTGATACTCCCTGAGGACACCTCCAAGTCGATCACGTCGGCAGACGTCGAGCGGTGCGATCAGAGCCGGGCCGCTGTCGGGATCGGAAAGCGGTCGAAGCGGAGCTGCCTGCCCGAGAGCCCGGTGTGGCCGGTGTTCGTTATAGAAGGTCTCGAACTCGCGTAGCGCGTGGAGAAGGTGGTGGTGGTTCCAGATCAAGGTCCGGTCCAACAGCTCTTGCCTACATGTCTGGATCCAGCGCTCCATGATGGAGTTCATCCGTGGCATCCGGACACCGCTCTTGACGAGCCGGATTCCGGCATCGGCCAGCACGGCGTCGAAGGCTGCGGTGAACTTCGCGTCGCGGTCACGTATCAGGAATCTGGCAGTGCTGCCCGCGTCCTGGAGATCCATGACGAGATTGCGGCCCAGCTGGGTGACCCACTACCGGGTGGGGTGCGCGGTCACGCCGAGAATCCGAACGCGGCGAGTGGCGTGCTCGATGACCGCCAGCACATACAACCGCACCCCGGTCAGCGTGCGTACCCCGAAGAAGTCACACGCCAGCAGCGCGCCAGCCTGGCTCCGCAGGAGCGTGGCCCACGCCGAGGCTGCACGGTCCGGGGACGGGTCAATGCCGTGCTCTTTGAGGATCTCCCAGACGGTGGAGGCGGCGACCGTGATGCCAAGCGCGGCCAACTCACCGTGAATACGCCGGTAGCCCCACGAGGCGTTCTCCCGTGCCAGGCGCAACACCAGGGCGCGAATGGATCGGACGGTGCGCGGGCGCCCACGCTGACGAGGCGCGCTCGCTGCGGCGTGACGGCGCCGCAGCAGATCACTGTGCCAGCGCAGGACCGTGTCCGGACGCACCAGCAACGTGAGGTGCCGCAGCTTGTCCATCGGTAGACGGTGGAGCGGCCCGGCGAGGAGGAACCGGTCGTACGGAGTGAAACGCCGGTTTGGCCACCTGCCGCTGCACCACCGTCAGCTGATGCCGCAGCACCAAGATCTCGACGTCCTTGTCATGATCACTCCTGGACAACAGTCGCAGGAGCGAGACGATGTTCGTCACCGTGAGGTAGACCAAGCGCAGCAACACGACCGATCATCATGCCGTTCACTGGCGCAGCGCTCGAGACACCCGCCCGGGGCAAGCTCGCCCATCACGCCTATGACCTGCGCGGATGAATATTCAGCACCCGCAACGTCCGCTTGGTTGGGCGGGACTCCCACGGCGCACCCGATCCTTCTCGGAACGGCCGGCTTTGAATCGCCCCGGCTTCGGCAGCGCCCCCAGCACTTTGGACGCCTTCGCCATCACCTTCGAAGGCCAGCGGTCCTCAGCTTGTGACAGAAGAAATCAGCAGCGAGTTACACCGTTGCTCGACAGACTCTCGGTCAGCAAAACGGTTGTCGATATCGGGACAGGCGTAGCTCGTACCCTGTCTCGGCGCCGGAGGTGGTGAGCGCCCTGCCGCCGCTGGTCGCCGCGTTCCACAGCCAAGGCAGCACGTGGCGGGTGAGGGAGCCGTCGGGCAGAGCACGGATGGCCTGCCGTAGGGACAGGCGGAGCCTCTGCAGTTCTTCCAAGGTTGTAGCGGAGTGACCCAAGGTGCGTTGTCGGCCGTCCCGGCCAGTGGCCTCGGCCAATGCCATCGCCGCGTCGAACGGGTCAATCCCTATGAGCTCGGGCTCCGCAGCAGTGACAACGGCGGCGTCAGCAGAGGCACTGGTGCCCTCCGAGGCCGCAGTGTTGATGGAGGGGTGTTGGCGACCGAGCCGTTCGGCACGCCAGCGTGACCAGGGGTTTCCAATGCCGTCCAGCGCAGCCAGCAGTTGCTCGGCGACCCGCCGCTCGATCTCGCCCCCGTCGCCCCAGACATCGACGATCAAGGGGGTCACCTGTCCCCATGTGAGGTGCGCGAAGCGCATTTGCTCCCCGGTCGTTGGACGCGCGAGCGGCATCGGCGGGGTCAGGTAGGTCAGGTCGATGCGGGCGGCGGGGTAGTGATGGTCGGCGAGCGTGAAGTAGCCGGTCACCTGCCCGGGCCGGTGACTTGTGGTCTCGGTCTTCAGTTCGATCATCCACAGCCGCTGCTCCCACAACACGGCGTAGTCCGGTGCCCCGCCCTGCTCGTCGTCACCTCGCCCCGGCAGGTCGAATTCGTCGACAAAGACCGGCTGACCGTGCCACGCACCTGCGCCGAACGACAGCACGTCCAACTCCCGAAGGAACCGAACTCCTTTGTCGGAGGGGATGCTGCGGCTGTTCCAGCGCGGGTAGGGGCCGGTGAGGATCAGCATGGTCAGCAGGCGCTGGCAGTATTCCTCCCGGCCGAGCCGCAGACGCCGCAACAGCTGTAGGGGGTCCTCGATCACCACGAATGGAACATCTCATGGTTTGTGCCAGGTTGCACGAAGGTTAGGTGACATTCCTCTGGGGGCGAGGTGACGTCCCCTCGGGTGGTGTAACTCCAAGCTTGTGAAGCAAGCCCCAGACATGGGGCGAGCCATCAAGGTCTCCATCGAAGCCGGGGCGATTCATCGTGAACCGTCCGGTTTGTTCAGGGTCTTCAACGCGTGGGTGAGCCGGCGGCCGGGGTAGTCCCGCAGCTCGGGGTAGCCGAGCCGGTGGTAGACATCCCAGTAGCTGGCGGCCCGCTGTTCCGTGATGGCCAGCAGATCGGGATTGTCGGCGATGAACCGCTGCCAGGACAGGTAGAGCGGTGACGTCGGCCGGGCGAGGTCGGCGAGGGCTGCTTCGATGTCCGTGACGATCTCGACGATGTACTCGCCGATCAGGCGGATCACGTAAGGCAGAGCCCATGGCTCCGGCGAACCGGCGATCACGGCCAGGTGCCTTTGCCTGACGTGTCCGTCGTGGTGTCGTGTGTACAGGCAATGGACGATTGCCTGCTGAAGCGGTGAGAGCCTGCGGATCGTCGCATCGGACGGCTCGGGGTTGTAGATCCGCTCCGGTACGGAGACCATGTCGTCGCCCACAACGGCCCGGAACGACAGCCATGGCTTGTGCGCGGCGCGAGGCATGATCGCGCGGGCGGTGGTGACGTCGGCGGCCAGCTCTATCGGGAACGCGCAGGTCAGCGAGTCGTTCAATCCCGAAGCGGCCGGTTCTCGCGGAAAGTCGTCGACGCGCCACCGGTAACGGGCATCGGGCGGGTTCTTCTCGTCGCCGCTGTCCCCGGCTTGTTTCACCAGGGTGAAGCCGTGCCTTTCGTAGAAGCGGACCGCCCCGGTGTTCCGCGGGGACACGCGCAGGTTGAGCATCGGCCGGACCTTCTGCATATGAGCCAGCAGTGCGAACCCGACGCCCTGATTCTGTGCGTTCGGTGCGACACAGAGATGCCGGAGCCAGTGATTATCCAGCGTGGCGAACCCGATCACCTCGCCGTGCAGCTCGGCGACCCACACCTCCTCGCGCGTGAAGACATGGTCAGTGATCCATGCCCTGGTCTCCTCGTCGGTGTGCGGTCGCGGCACGTAGGTCGTCTGGCCGCGTGCGGAGAGGAAGACGTCGGCGATGCGCTCGGCGTCGCCCGCCCACCCCCGCCGTAGAAACGGAAGGGTGTCGTGGGCGATGAGCTCCGCCATTTTGCGGAGCCGGAGGAAATCCGACCACCCCGCCCCGAATCTCAACCGCAGCGCGCGCAGTTCGGCGAGCAGGCCGGGGAGGAGCATCCGATGATCGGGATGGAGCCGTCCACCGCGTTCCACGTAGGTCCAGATGATGCCCGCCACGGCCGAATCCAGGTCCACCAGATCGGGCTTGAGCGCGGGCGGAACGTCGGGAAAGGGCGTTGAGGTGTGCTCGTCCCACAGCCGTTCGACCGTCTGGCGCATCGCTGCGTCGGCGTCCGGGCCGTGCCATCGCCAGCCGTACCGGTAGCGCTGCTCAACGACCGAGATCGCTCGCCCCGTGTGCTTCTCGACGGCACGCCGCCGGGCGAAGTCGGTCAGTTCCGCCTGCCGTGCCGCACGGCTGGCTTCCAGGACGTCGAGTGCGCGCAGCAGCGCGGCCTCGTCTGTGCGGATGTCGCCTGCCCGGCCGGTGATGAAGTCCCAGGTCGCATGGAATCCAAGTGGCTGGTAGTGCTCGACCGCGCACCGCAGCGACGTGTATCGCAGCGCGTATGGGAGGTCTCTGTCCCGGACACGGCGCGCGTAGGTGCCGAAACTCATCCGAACTCGACCGGCCGTCCCGAGCGGGGGCCCACCCGCTCGGCAGCGATCGCTTCGTCTGGCGTACGGGGAGGCTTCATGGGGTCATATGGTGCTACCCGCTCATATCGCCCGTCTATTCGATATCACCCGCCAGCCCGTCGGCGACATCTCGGATCACTGAAGCGGGCCCGCTCAAGGGGTTCTGTTCGCGGCGGCGGCGCGGGTGGTGAGGTAGTCGCGTTCGGGGATGCTGGTCGTCCGTCCGGCCGCCGTGCCCGCATGCGCGGCCGAGCCAAAATCGATGCGCCGGAGCACCAAGATCTCGACGTCCTTGTCATGGTCGCTCCTGGGCAGCAGGAGCAGGAGCGAGACGATGTTCGTCACCGTGAGGTAGGCCAGGCGCAGCAACACGACCGATCATCATGCCGTTCGCTGGCGCAGCGCTCGAGACACACGCGGATGCCCGAGATCGCCCATCATTCCTATGACCTGCACGGATGAATATTCGGCACCTGCAGCCTTGGGTAAAAGAGGTGAGGTCGCAGATTCAGTGCTGGTCCGGGCAATCGGCCCGGGGGCCAGACGGCCTCCAGATCACGGCAGGTCACCGAGATGGTGCCGGGGCGGAACGCGATCTCATGTGTGCAACCGCCGGGATGTGGCAGGACCTCGTCCAGGATCACGACACTGCACCCCGGCGACCCCTGAGCAATGTCCAATTGAACACGTGTGACCGCGGAGGCCCCTTGATATCGATGGAGCTAATTCGGCAGAATTGGCCAGTGCCTGCATGATGATACTGAGAATGGACCGATTGGGAGGGGGCATGGTCGCAGTGGAATGGCGGATCCGGGGTGTGCTCGTGGCACTCATGGCCATTGTCGCCCTAGCCGGTTGCTCTACAACTGCAACACCCCCGAAAGTCCCACGATCACAGCCGTCATGGCATTCTCTGGGAGGCGATAATTCACGCGTCGCGGCCGACGATCTTTGCCCAAGGGGTAAGGGGCCGAGGGGGTTGGACTGCCGGTCAAAATCTTCGGGATATGGAGCCTGCGTAAAGCGTCATTTGGTGAAAAACTCGGCCATTTTATGCCAGCAAGCATTGATCGTCCGAATTGAATGCCGTTTCGGAGAACGAGCCACCTTTCACAGCGGACAGGACTGCGCCTCGTCGTTCGAATCCTATTTGTCGTGCCGGACGGGAAGTTCCAGCCGGTCTGACGATGTGTGCGCTGAGGGCGAAAGAGAGTTCTTGCGCTGTCCAGGCTACTTTGATCCAGCCAGTAACTTCGACTGCGTGAAGGCGCGAAACTCCTACTACAAGTGCCGCGACGATGCGCGAGGCGAGGACATATTCTGCTCAACGTATATCGAGGTTCTCGGTTTGTGTCACACACTGAGGGTCGGCTGCTCCGACCTTCTTGATAAATACCTTGTGTGCACAAGCGGGGGCCTCTCCCCAAACGAGTGTGCGTTCGGGCTCAACAAGAGAATAAATTGTTTGCGAGATCTTGGAGACGGTATCTTCCGGCAAGCCTCGACATGTGACTCTATCTGGCGTGACTTCATTAGAGACTGCGGTAAGAGTGGGCTTGACATGAACGGCCCCACGCCGTGTACGGGTGGTACCGGATGGAGTAGGGCGAGCTACTCGATCTGCGAGAAACAGGGGGAACCCGCCGAAACGGTTGGCGTGGCCTACGTGTATCCGTTGTATCTAGGCGATGCCCGAATGCATGTGTGCTGGGCACCTAGGGGTGAGCAGCGCCCTATGGCCGAGATGGCCATGCAGGCGTCCGGCGAACATGGTGTTCGCGCCATATACCGCCACGGCGAAACTACCTATGAACCCATGTGATCACCATCACGCCACCTTTGGTGACATGTGGGTCATCTATTTCAAGGTCGAAAGGCCAGGAGCTGATCACCATCTACAGCATCGTGTGGGCAGGGTGACGGCAACGCTGACGGCGAACGTCGGCCATCGCACTTCATGCCGGATCAGCCGATCGGATAGGCGTCTTCCAACTCGTGACGGTCGGCGGGAAGCAGCACGTTCACCACGACAAAGGGGTGCCCGGAAGCGTCCCGCACGGCCGCGTACACGTCCAGGACCGGCGTGTTCTTCGGCATGCCGAGCCTGTGGGTGCCGGAAACTCGGCCAGTGCGGTTGACCTGTGGTTTGGCACTCGGGCGTGCGCTCGGCATGATCGACGTTCATGGCGTTGCGGCTGCTGTATCTGATCTTCCTCCGGCTCGCGGGTTGGCTAACGCTCTTGGCCCGCTCGGAGACGTCGAAGAACGTCGAGATCCTGGTGCTGCGCCATCAGCTCGCGGTGCTGCGTCGCCAGGTCGCCCGACCGCGACCGTCGTGGGCGGACCGGGCGGACCGGGCGGTGATCAGCGCGCTGGCGCGACTACTGCCTACAGCCGGTCGCCTGCGGCTGTTCGTGACGCCGGGCACGTTGCTGCGCTGGCATACCGATCTGGTGCGGCGCCGCATGGGGCCGACCTGGAGCGAGTTCCTGCCCGCACAAGCCGCCGGCATTCTGGCGTGCGACTTCTTCCACTGCGACACTGTGCTGCTCAAACGCTTGTACTGCCTGGTCGTCATGGAGATGTCCACCCGGCGAGTGCACCTGCTCGGCGTCACCGATCATCCTACCGGGCAGTGGGCCGCTCAGCAGGCCAGGAACCTGATGATGGAACTCGGGGATCGGGCCGAGGGCTTCCGGTTCCTCATTCGCGACCGGACGCGAAGTTCACCGCGGCTTTCGACGAGGTTTTCACCGGAACGGGCATTCGGGTCTTGAAGACACCGCCTCGGGCTCCGCGGGCGAATGCCTACGTCGAGCGGTGGATCGGCGGCCTACGCCGGGAGGTCCTCGACCGGATGCTGATCGTTAACGCTCGCCAGCTGCGGTCGGTACTGGCCGTGTACGAAGCGCATTTCAACGAGCACCGTCCGCACCGATCCCTGGACCAGGCTGCTCCGCTACGAGCCCTGCCCGACCCGGCCGAAGCCGATACCAAGGTCATCCGCCGCGATCGCCTCGGCGGGCTGATCCACGTGCGTAGGGTGGCCGAGTTTCTGGCACCCACAAGACTAGATCGGTTTCAGGGAGCCGTCGGGGGCCTCTCAGGGAGATCCCCGATGGTCGTCCCTGGCGGTGGCGCGCATCCTGACCCGTGTGATCCGTTGCCGTGTTTTCGCCGCCTGCCTGGTTCTGGTCGCCGGGTGCTCGACCGCCACGAACACGAGCACTCCGGCCGCGACTTCCGCCCGGCCCCCGCTTTCCTCCCGGCCCACGCTGCCAAAACCGACCGGGCCCCACGCCATCGGCACCATCTCGTTGCACCTGGTCGACCCCGCCCGCAAGGACCCGTCGGTGGACGGGCATCCAGCACGGGAACTCATGATCAGCATGTGGTATCCGACCGGCTCGGCCCAGGGCCATCCGCTGGCTCCCTGGCTACCCGCCAAAGCCGCCGACCACCTGGCCCGCGCCCAGGGCCTGCCGTACTCGGGTGACTCCCTGGTGCCGCTCACGCACGCCCACGAGGGGGCGCAGGTCGATCGGCGGCTGGGCCGGCTGCCGGTGGTGATGTACTCCCCCGGTTCGACGTCCGACCGCAACGAGAGCACGGTCCTGTTCGAGGAGCTGGCTTCGTACGGCTACGCGGTGGTCTCGATCGACCACACCCACGACGCCTCCGAAGTGGAATTCCCCGACGGCCGCGTGGAGGTCCACAACGATTTTTGGAGCGATTCGGGCAACCTCGAGCAGGTGATCGCGACGCGAAGCGCAGACGCCAGGTTCGTCTTGGACCAGCTGGCCGCGCTCGATGCCGGGAACAATCCCGACGCCGACGGCCGCACGCTGCCCGACGGGCTGGCCGGGGCGCTCGACCTGGATCGGATCGGGATGTTCGGCGGATCGATGGGGGGCGCCACCACAACGGCCACCGCGCTGGCCGATCCGCGGATCAAGGCCATGCTGAGCCTGGACGGCCCGACGTTCGGGACGGTCACCAGCGGGCTGGACCGGCCCTTCCTACTCATCGGCACGGTGCACCCGCCGCAGGAGAACTTCCCAGGCGCCGGCGCGCTCTGGCCGCATCTGCGCGGCTGGCACAAACGGTTCACGCTGCAGGGCGTCACCCACAACGGCCTGTCGGTGGACGGCGCGATCCTCACCAGCCAGATCACCCCCGACCAGGTCACGGCTCAGATCGGCACGCTCGCCCCAGAGCGCATCGCAGCCATCCTGCGCGCCTACACGCTGGCCTTCTTCGACCTGCAGCTACGACACCAGGCCACCAACCTGTTCGACGAAGTACCCAAAGAGTATCCGGAGATGGTCGCCAGCTGACCAACTCGCGGTCGTTCTGGCAGACGGTGCCCTGGGATGATTCTGCGAACGAGTTCTGGTGCCGGTGTTCGCGTGAGTTGGCCCGCTGCTCCCGAAGCTGTCCCCAGCCCCAAAGTCGGGGGCGAGGAACAGCGGAACGGAAACCGGCGCTAAGCCCTCTGGGGGGCCAGGAGAGCGCTCGCAGAGGGAGGACAGTGCCGTGATAGGACGCTTGCGGACGGTTCTCGCGGGGCTACGTCATGATCTCGCCGGACTGAAGAAGCGCAAGGGCGGGCGGCCCACAGAGGGGTATAGCCCAGCCTTTGATCCGTCTCTACCTCGGGGGCATGCTTCCTACGGCCCCGGATCAGACGGCAAGGACCACCACCGCCACAGATAACAGGGTGGCTTCACGGGCTGCTCGGCGGATATCCCCGCAGGCCGTGATCAGCGACGCTGCAGATAATGGCGCGTTATCTGTAGGAAGGCTTTCCGGACCACCCGCCGTCTGGATCTCGTCGGCCTGTGGGTGCCAAGAACTCGGCCACCTTATGCGACCTGCGCGTATTCGTGGATCAGCCCGCCGAGGCGGTCACGTCGGATGACCTTGATATCGTCCTCGACCGGGTCGGGAAGGGCTCGTAGCGGAGCGGCCTGGCCCAGGGAGCGATGTGGGCGATGCTCGTTGAGGTGGGCCTCGTAGATGGCCAGCACGCGTCGTAAGTGGCCGGCGTTGACGATGAGGATTCGATCGAGGAGTTCTCGGCGCAGGCCGCCGATCCAGCGTTCGGCGAAAGCGTTGGCCCGCGGCGGGTCACCAGTGCCGACGTGGCTCGAGCCGTCGGCGTCTCCCGCACCACGGTGAGCTTCGTGCTCAACGACCGGCCGGGCCAGTCCATACCCGAGGAGACCAGGCGCCGCGTACAGGAGGCCGGCGCCGACGTGGTGTTACCGACCGAGACCGACAGCCTCGCCGACTACCAGCGCGAGGTCGGCCGCCTCCAGGCCGAGCACCTGATCGCCGGGGGCCACCGGCGCATCGGCTACGCCACCCCTGGCCTCGCGCTCGCCGAGCCGATCGCGAACGAGCGCCTGCGCGGCGTGCGGCAGGCCTGCGCGGCCGCCGGTCTGGTGCCGCCGGTAGTGCTGACCGTGGACCTGGAGGCCGACAGCGCGGCGCGGGCCGTGGCCGGCTGGCGGCAGGAGGGCGTGAGCGCGGTGTGCGCCTACAGCGACGAGGTCGCCGTCGCCGTCCTGGCGGGTCTGCGCGAGCAGGGCCTTGCCGCTCCGGGCGACCTGGCGGTCGTGGGGGTGGAGGACATGCCGACCGCACGGCTGGCCGGGCCGCCGCTGACCACCGTCGCCTTCGACAGCCACGCGCTGGGCCGGGAACTGGCCGATGCGGTGCTGGCGGCCCTGGAAGGCAGGGGGTACGGCTTGGCCGCCGACACCCGGCACTTCCGACTGATCCCGCGCTCGTCCACCTGATCAGCCCTCGATCAGCAGATCGCGGCAGAGCATCCGGGTGAAGGCGTCCATCGCGGCCGGCATGTCGAAGGACTCATCCAGCAGCCACTGCTCCTCCAGCCCGGTGATCGCGGCGATGATGAGCGACGCCGTCGCGACGGGGTCGACGTCGGCGCGGACGCGACCGGCGGCGATGTCCTGCGCGATCACCGTGGCCAGGTCCGTGCGGTAGGTGCGGACGCGCCGCCTGGCCCACTCCCGCGCCAGCTCGGGAACCTCGTCGGAGCCGGACGTGCCGAGGTGCCCCAGTCGGGTGAGCCCGCGGTTGCCGCGGGCCTGGGCGAGCATGTCGTGCACGATCTCCAGGGCGCACACCAGGTTGGACCCCTCGGCCGCGCGGTCGCTGCCGGCGGCCAGCAGGACCTGCCGGTCGCGCTCGGCCAGCACCTCGGCCAGCAGCGCCTCCTTGCTGGGGAAGTGGTGCAGCAGGCCCGGTTGGGTGATCCCGGCCGCCTCGGCGACGGCCGCGATCGAGGTGCCCCGGTAGCCGCGGGCCGCGAAGAGGTCGAGAGCGACGTTCAGGATCTTGGCGCGCCGGGCCGCCCCGGCGCGCTCGGCGCCACGTGTCCTGGCCATCCGCCGACCCTAACGCACTCCCTTGATCGGCAGGACCGCCAGCGCCCCCAGGACCGTGATGATCGCCACCGCGCCGTACAGCGGGCCGTACCCACCGAACGCCGATACGACGGCCCCGGCGGCGGCGGGTGCCACCGTGTTGGGCAGGGTCGCGGCCAGGTTGAGCACACCCAGGTCCTTGGCGAAGTCGTCGCGGCTGGGCAGCACCTCCGAGACCAGGGCCTGGTCGACGGAGATGAAGACGCCGAAGCCGATGGTCGCGACGATCGCCGAGAGGAACATGCCGGCCGCGGTCGGCATCAGCAGCGGGACGAGCGCCGACAGGGAGATGACCAGCCCGCCGGTCAGGGTGAGCGGCTTGCGCCTGCCCATCCGGTCCGACAGCGGTCCGGACACGGCGATCGCGACCAGAAAGCCGGGCACGCCCGCCAGCCCGAGCAGGGGCGTCAGCCTGGCGGCCTCCTCGGCATCGAGGCCGAGGTAGTCCTGGGCGATGTAGAAGCTGTAGGTGAGGGCCATGTAGTAGCCGCCGAAGATGAGGATGCGGCCCAGGAACGCCCAGAAGAAGTCGGGGTGGCGCACGGGGTTGACCCAGAACGCCTTGAGGAAGGCCGCCGCGGAGAAGGGCGGCCGGGCCAGGTCCCGGTTGCCGGGATCGCGGTTCAGCACGATGAACAGCAGGATGACCGCCAGGACGACGACCGAGAAGGTGGCGTAGCCGGTGGGGATACGGCTGAGGAACAGGGAGGCCAGGACCGGTCCGAGAATCGCCCCGAGGACCTGGCCCAGCCCGATCAGCGTCGAGTAGCGGCCGCGCAGCCGGGTGGGCACCCGATCCGGCATGATCGCCCCCAGCGGACCCTGGAAGGCGTTGAAGCCGAACTGGACCAGCATCATCGCCACGATCAGCAGGGCCACGGTGCTCGCCTGGCCCGCCAGCAGCAGCGCGGCGAAGCCGATGGCCGCGCCGGCGACCATCCACGGCGCCCGGGCGCCGAAGCGGGTGCGGGTCCGGTCGGACAGCAGGCCGATGACGGGCTGGGCGACCATCGCCGCGCAGGCGCTCAGGGTGTTGATGAGCGCCAGGTTCCCGACCTTGGCCCCGTCGTCGATGGCCTGGACCTGGATCGGCAGGAAGTATCCGGAGGTGGCGTAGGCCAGGGGCGCGGCGGCGCCGACGAAGGGGACGGTGAGGAAGAGCCGCCGCAGCGAGACGGGCACGGCTTCCTTAGCGCGGGACATCGAGATCCAGGGCGTCGCCCGCGAGCTGCCACAGCTCCCGCACCTGGGAGTGGAAGATGTCGCGGCCGTGCGAGGGGAGGGAGAAGACCAGCGGGGCGCCGCGCAGGACGCCCTCGACGGCGTCGCGGGCGACCTGCGCCGGTTCGATGGCCATCGGGATGGGGCCGGTGCCGAACGGCTCGGCCGCCCGTCGGCCGAAGGTGCCCGGGCGGTTGCGCTGGGAGTCGAGGATGCGAGTGTCGACCTGGCCGGGGCACAGGACGGTGACGCCGATGCCGTCGGGCTCCAACTCGGCCCGCAGGCCGTGGGAGAGGCCGACGATGGCGTTCTTGGTGGCGCTGTAGAGGGCGGTGAAGCCCGGGTCGGGCAGGAAGGCGTGGGTGGAGGCGGTGTTCATCACGTGCCGCCACCCGCCCTGCCCGCGCATCCTCGGCAGGAAGGCGTGCAGGCAGTTGAGCAGGCCCTCGATGTTGACCGAGGACAGCCACCGCCAGTCGCCGACCGAGGAGTCGGCGATCGTGCCGAACAGCAGCACACCCGCGTTGTTGCACAGCAGCTCGACCGAGCCGAACTCGGCGTAGGCGGCCCGCGCGAGAGCCTTGGCCGACTCGGGGTCGGTGACGTCGGTGGGCACGCCGAGCGCGGGCCCGTCCAGCTCGGCGGCGACGCGCCGCGCGCTCTCGCCGTCGATGTCGGCCACGACGACCGCCATCCCGCGCGAGGCGAGTTCCGCGCAGAGAGCGGCCCCGATGCCGCTGGCCCCGCCGGTGACGACCGCCGTGCGGCCCTGGAGTTGATCAGACATCGGCATCCCTTCGGAAAGATGCGGCGAGCATACTTACCAAGCACTCGGTAGGCTAGAGGTGATCGCATCCAGGCCGAGCGGAAGAGGTAGTGATGTCCATCCGAGCAGGCGAGGTCGAGGGCCCTCTGGGCGAGGTGCTCCGCGTCATGATGGCGTCGGAACCGGTCGACCAGGAGCGGAGCGCCGCCGAACAGCGCGAGGAGAACGCCCAGCTGTGGCGAGCCTCGCTCGAGTTCGTGGTCAGGCCCGCCCCCGAGGGCGTCACAACCGAGGACCTGGAGATCCCGGTCAAGGGCGGCACGATCGGCGCGCGCATCTACCGCTGCGAAGGCGCGGTGGGAACCCACGTGTTCTTCCACGGAGGCGCCTACTGGCTGGGCAGCGTGGAGCTGTCCGACATCCACAGCCGCTGGCTGGCCAAGCTGTCCGGGGTCGCGATCGTCTCGGTCGACTACCGGCTGGCGCCCGAGCATCCCTACCCGATTCCGATCGACGACTGCGCGGAGGCGACGGCCTGGCTCGCCGCCAACGGCGCGGAGCTGGGCCTCGACCCCTCGTCGCTGTCGGTGGGTGGGGAGAGCGCGGGTGCGAACGCGGCGGCGGTCGTCGCCCTGCGGTGCGCGTCCGGTGACGGGCCCAGACTGGTCGCCCAGGTGCTCAGCGTGCCATTGACCGACTGGCTCGACGCCGCGATCTACGAGGCGGAGATGGACCCGCGCTGCACCCCCACCGCCGCCGACATCACGCTGGCTCGTCGCCACCTGTTCGGCGAGGCTCCCCGGCCCGAGCAGATGCTCGCGGCCTCACCGCTGCGCGCGGTGATTCCGGACGGCATGCGCGGCATCAAAACCATGATCATGACCAATCAGTTCGACCGGCTGCGCGACTCAGGTCAGGCTTACGCCCAACTGCTCCTGCGGGAGGGCGTGGAGGTGACGACCTATCACGCCCCGGACATCTTCCACGGCGGGACCGGCATGACCGCCCTGTCGGCCTCCGCCTGCCGTTACGAAGCCGTCTACGCGGCCTACGTACGTGAAACGCACCGGGATCCGCACTGTTACGGCAGCTGTAGATCGTTAGGCGCTGCAATATGGGTCAAGTGACAGAGGCAGCTGTTACCTTGTTCCACCGCCGATGGCAGGCGGCTGCCCGAGCTTGATGGCGCCGCCGCCACAGCGACCAGCGCAGGGCATGTTCGGAGTCGACGTCTTGCCGAGGCGTGGAATCACGAACCGGCGGAGAAGTTTCACCAGCTCACGGCAGCTTGCGAGAACGAACTCACCGGCTTGGGTGCCCATGCTGCCACCGCGTTCCAGGCTGATCGTCACAGCCGGCAGCGCGTCGGCGATCATGCTCCACCGGTGCCAGGACGTGGTGACCTGTCCCCGGTCCAACCCGGTCAGGCCCTTGGCGGCTTGGAACTCTTCTTCGATCCTGCGGCTGCCGAAAACTCCATCCGCGCAGCTCAAGCTATGAGTACTCGTGGAGGACGCCGCCGAGCCGGTCTCGTCGGCGTATGTTCAGGTTGATGATTCGCTCTGGATCGATGATCGGATCCGGGGCGGTACGCAGCGGGGCCGCTTGGGCCAGGGCTTGATGGGCTCGGTGCTGGTTGTAGAACCGTTCGTACTCGCGCAAGGCGTACCGTAGGTGGCGTTCGTTCCACAGGAAGTCGATCTCCCGGTCCTCCCCAGTACGGATGGTCGAGCCGGAACGGCACCTGGACCAGGCGACGGCGCAGCGGCGGGGCGGGGTGCACCCGCTTCCTGATCAGGACGATCATGGCTTCCCTGGTGATCGCGCCGTCCGGTGCCGTGGACGGATCGAGAACGGCGAGCCCCGCGATGTGCGTGTGGTTGGTGGTCGTCTCGAAGTTGAGGAACTGCGCGTCGAGCGCGCTCAGTTGCCGCGCCATGCCTGGTCACTGCCCTCGTCGTCCAGTCTCCGATCAGCTTCCCACCAGTGATGGTGCACCTCGTACGGCATGCCCAAGACAGCGGGGTGCGCTCTGACCGGTGGGGCGCCTTCAGAGGATGGTGACGACGCCGACCGCGATGCCGCTGAACAGGAGCAGCAGGCCGACGCCGAGGAAGATGCCGGCGAGCAGCGTCCCGCTGTCGGTCAGGTTGTCGATCCGTAGGCGGGCCGGATCGGCCGGGTCATACATGATCGCGACGTGCTGTCCTTGACGTGCTGACGGGGGGTCGCTGCCGACATCGCTCTCGGCTTGCACCACCTGGCCGTACACCGTCGTGAAACGCAGGATCGGATAGTAGACGTAGCCTTCGCTGGATTCGCTGCGACGCAACCCGACGACTTGGCCCTGGGCACGCAGGGCGCGCTTGCGGAAGTTGCGGGCGTTGATGAGCAGTCCGGCCCCTAACAACGTGAAGATCACGCCGTGAAGGCCGAGGACGAGCAGGGCGATACTGGTATCCGACACGCGGGGAACGTACAACATCGCGATTGATGCCAGCTTGATCCCTGCTCGACATGAATCGAGATCCTCTGGCGGGCGTGTACCGCCGTGGGAGTACGCCTCAGCCGGCGGGCTTCTCATCCGGGGTCTTTCGCCCAGGGCCGGGGCCTTCCTCAGTGGCGCAACCGCATCACGATCTCGGCGACTGGCCTTCCCCGCCGAAGCGGGGCGAAACGTCAGCGCCTGGCCGTACCCGTGCCCGGTCGACGCGCCGCAATGGAGACCTCCGTCGAAACCGGGGGTGAGACTCACCACCGAAGGCCCGACCCGACGTCTACTGCCTGCCACGATGGAGGCCCTCGCTGGGGCGAGGGTGACCTGCCGCCGCTGCCGCCCGCCCTGCTCCACCTCGATCACCGGCCAAGTCCAGCCCGGAGCTCACCCGCCGGTGGCGGGCCAGTAGTCCTCCTTCATCGGCGCGACCCCGCCGGAGGAGGGAGAGAAGTTCTCGCCCATCGGGGCGACCCCGGTGCCCCTGGGCCAATATCTTCGCCGACGGCTGCCGGGTCGGTGGCCAGGGCGAATCCGGCTGCGGTCAGTAGCCCGATCGCGACCAGTCTGAGCGTCGTCCTGGTCATGCCGTCACCTCTCATCGCTCCGATAACGCGATCTCCCGCCGCGGCCGGGGATGGCCGCATGTGGCCACCCTGCCTAGTTGGCCTATCGATTGGTTCAAACAGAACCGCGATGCCGTCCGCGCGGCCGTCACCTTGCCGTTCCACAACGGCGGCACACGGACACCGAGCGGGGCGGGTAGTCAGGACATCCGGCGAGCGCGGCATGGACAGCGTCGATAACCCGGATGCGGTGAGCTGCGGTGGTGCTCAGTCGGGAGGAGAGGCGGCGATAAAGGGACGCTGGAACGCGGTGGAACGGGTTGGAACGCCTTCCAGGTGAGTGCCGCCGTCCGTCCGGACGGCATCCGGCCATTCACAAAGGGACGCCGGGCACTCGAAACGGAAGGTGAATCAGATGAACAGACGCGTTCTGGCCACCGCGCTCCTGGCGGCCACGATGATGGCCTTCGGCGGTGCCGCACAGGCCGCCACCACAGCCAAGGCCACCGGCAAGCTGGGCAAGGACCCCGGGCCGTTGACCCAGTCCCGGTGCGACGCCATGGCGTACTCGATCGACCTGCTCAACCAGTGGGCGCAGGGCACCAAGGATCCCGCCGCGGCCAAGCGCTTCCTGACCTCGGCGGACACCGTTCGCACTGTGGGCGAGTGGCGGGGGTGCAAGATCACCACGACCGGCAGCGGGGCCAGCGCGCGTACTGTCGCCACCGCCACGGGCAGGTCGAACTTCCCAGGCATGAAACCGGCCACTCAGGCTGAGTGCAATGGCTTCGCCGCCGTGCTCGACTCGATGGAGGAAGGGGCGAACGCGGTCAAGGAAGACTTCGGAAAGAAGGCGATCTCGTCCGCGCAGTTCGTCGTCGCATCCACCGGCGAAGCCAAGGGGTGCACGTTCCAGTCCGCTTGACGGGTGACGGCGGCCGACCGGCCGCCGTCAGGGACAGTAACAGCAGCGGGCGCCGGTCCGTACGGTGGCACGAAGCTCGTCGCCGATGACTGGGTCCGCCTCGCTGATCCGGTCGAGGGCTCGCCGGATCGCCTTTCCGACGGAGACCCGAGCCCGCTCATGGTCGCTGCTGAAGCCGCGCGCCCGGCCCCCCAGTCCGGTCGCCCGGCCCA
Source organism: Microtetraspora glauca (assembly GCA_001570385.1). GTDB lineage: Bacteria > Actinomycetota > Actinomycetes > Streptosporangiales > Streptosporangiaceae > Microtetraspora > Microtetraspora glauca. The sequence continues at coordinate 38,972 of BBYL01000039.1, forward strand.
GTTCGGTGATCAGCCAATCCTGCTCGGCGCGTAACGCGGAGGCGCGTTCGCTCCCGCCGATCCGGCCGAGCTCGTCGAGTTCATCGAGTTCGGCTGCCAGCCGTACCAACCGCTCCCGGTACGCCTGCCTGGCCGTGCTGTCCAGCAGCGGGTGGGCCGGGGTGACATCCCCGGCGGTCGGCACCTTCATGCCCGCGGCCAGGTCGATGGCGGGGACCTCGTGTCCGGGGTTGGCGAGCAGCACCGCCAGGTGCCGCATGCCGACACAGTGGCCGACCAGCACGGCCCGCGTGCCCATCTCGACCCGCCATCGCCCGCCCCGGCGCTGGATCACCACCTGGGCCGCCTCGCCGGAAACGCCGGAACCGGCGGAACCGCCCGCGTGGATCACCGAACGCCGCCCCGCCTCGGAAGGCAGCGCCACGCCGAGCTCCGCCGCATCACGCACGGCGATGGCGTGTTCCTCCCGGGCCGCCTCGTCCCGAGGCCCGTCACGCAGCCGCAGTGCCTGGCCCAGACGCCATCGGGACAGGGTCACCGCCGGCCAGTGCCCCAGCGCCGTGTTGTCGCGGATGGCCGCGCCCAGATGCGCCACCGCGTTCCCGGCGTCGCCGCAGGTCAGCGAGGCCACCCCGAGCGTATGGTGTACCGAACCGAAGCAGGCGGCCCCGAGGCTGACCATGACCGGTAGGCGTGCGAAGGGGCGGAGCAGCGCGTACGCCTGTGCCGAGATCTCCGCGTCGCCGACCAGGTGGGCGGCCTCCACGGCCCCGTACATCGCCACCAGCCAGCTACTCGACCTGGACAGGCCCGCCAGGCCGGGGCCGCGCAATCTGGCCAGCGCGCCCTCCGCCTGACGGCGATCTCCCGCCGAGGCCGCGGCCACCGCCAGCGCGGCGAAGCCGGAGTTGTCCACGGCGCTGAGCTTGGGCGAGTTCACCAGCTCAGACAGCATCGGAAGCAGTTCGGCGACACGGCCCTGGTACCAGCGGATCGCGACCAACTGCCCGGCGTGCCACACCGCCCCGTCGACGTCGCCGGCCGTCGTGCCTCGCTCGGCACAGGCGGCCGCCCGGGCCTCGGCCTGCGCGAACCCGCCGCCCCGGATGGCGAGCATCACCTCGATCGCGTCGGCCACGAACCCGGCGGCCAGATGGTCTCGATCTGCCAGCAGGCCGCGAAGTTCCGCCAGGCCGCGACCGGCGTGCGGATCCGCGTCCAGGAACAGATCGACGGTCCGCCACAGCAACCCCATCAGCAGATCGCCGCGGCGAGCCGTCCTGGACGCGGTGGCGATCAGCTCCTGGGCGAGTTCGAGCCGCAGCGCTCCGTCTCCGGGGCCGAGCACACAGTGATGAGCCAAGCTCAGGGCCTCCGCCAGGGCGACGGCGTCACCCCGGCTCCTCGCCTCCTCGACCACGGCGAGGACCGCGGCATGCCCGCCGGTACGGTAGTCCTCCTCAGCGGCCAGCCGTGCCCGCAACCGGAGCGCGAGCACCGAACGCGGATCGATGCTCGACAGAGCGTGGCGCTGCCGTACCCGGACCGCCGCCGTGTCGGCGGCCGTCCGATGCTCGTGCACCCACAGCCCGCCGAGCCCGAGCGCGGCACGCGCCATCGCGGGTCCGTCATCGCACCGCTCGGCTTCCCGGTAGGCCGAGTCGAAGCAGCGCCGGGCGGTGCGCAGGTCGCCCTCGCCGTACAGTGCGCGTTCCCCCGCCAGGAGCGACGATCCGATGCCGTGCTCCGATGGGATCGGGCTCCCCGTCAGACTCCGCACCCTGTTCCGGGCTCCTTTCATGATCGGGCCCCGTGTCCGCCGTCGCGACCGTAGGCAGCGTTGCTTGCAGGACCCTTGACTACGGCTTACGTCGCCGCTGGACAGCGTGAAGCCGTCCCTACCGGCCAACGCGTCCCGATCAGGCGTTTGAGCTGACCCCACAGGCACACGTCGAGGTCGCTTCCAGGTCCTCAGCCAGAAGAAGGTGTGGCGGGCCCCGACCGTGTAGCGGTGCAGCCGCGCCCGTACCGGGCCTTCAGTGTTCGGGGCGATCGTCAGCCCGGCCGAGCGGGCGATGTGTTCGGCAACCTGGGGAACAGTCAGAAGATCATTGCGGATGTGCTCGGCGACTACCTCAACAGCTTCGTCGTGGGGCTCCACTGTGGGCGACCTTTTCTGCAGCGCGCTGACCGGTTGCGCCTTCGCCAAGGGCCGTTTCTCCGGCAAGTCGGAATCCACACCGGGATCGCTCTCGCGACGGCGACGCCGGCCGTTCTTCCCGTCGTGATCATCTACCTGGTAGTGCAACGGCAGATCATCCGGGGAATCGCCATGTCCGGCATGAGGAGATAGCCGACAGGCCGGGCCTGTTCGCGTCGCTGAGGACGGTGTCCTGCGGATGGGCTGCGCAAAGCGATTGCAGGCCGGTCGGGGAAACGTGGACAGATCGACATGCAGCCCCCAAAGTCATATGACATCTTACGATATTGTAAGACGTCATATGCTGCCGTGATCCGAGCGGATCGACGATGTTCCAGGGCGTCTGTCGTCGGCGTTCCCCTATCCACCAAGGAGCGGCCCCCTTGAAACGCGTCCTGGCCGTCGGCGGTGCCGAGGTCGGCCTCCCGGCCACCGCCGCGGTCACCTCCCCGCCAACGCCACAGGCGACGTCGCCAGCACCTCCGCGCCAGCACCCCCCTCGCCGACACCAACATGGCCGCCCGCCAGGTAGCCGCCTTCTGGTACGGCGAGAACAAGTTCTCTGTCAAGTCCTGCACGTTGACGATGGAGATGATCTTGTCGGGTCTGCAGCTTGGAAGGGAGAAGGTTCGATGGCGCGTCGTGCGCCCTCAACTCAAGAGGCTGTTGTTTGTGATCAGGCCTTTGAAGCGCTCCGGCTTCGATGGAGCACAGCATCCTCGCGTTCTCCGACGCCGGAACACGCGGGTAACGAGCGCGGGACCGCTACCCGGTTCGTGGAAGACCACGACGCGGTCACCCGGACTCACCTTGGCGTTGCGATGCCACATCCTCTGCGAGAGGGCCGCGGTCACCGCCGTCGCGTCGAGCACCCTGACCTGGTGACGCCTGCTGCTCGCATGGGACGGGGCTGGCCCTGCAGTAGGCATAACGGACGTGCGCCGGGCGCATGAGGCGCAGCAGGCGTTCATCCAGATGGATCACCAGTTCGGCGCGGATCTTCTCCTCCCTGACGGATCAACCCGGCGGGCGGCGGGCGAGGAGCATTCGGAACTCGGCGTCATCCACCAGCGGACCGCTGCGGGCGAACTCCTCCAGCAGGCTCGTGGCAGCGGCCTCGAACTCCTCCAGGCGCTCTCCGAACAGGTGCTGAGCGGCGAACGACGTCGAATACAGGTAGCCGATCACCTGTTCGGGCGTCCAGACGCGCTGCACCGGGATATGGACGTCCTGGATCTGGGAGAAGGACGAGTCGGCCAGTACCTCGCTGTACGGGCGGTCGTGATGGGCGAAGGTCTGGTTGCCGGCACGGCGCTGCGGGCCGAGGAAGCGCTGGATGAGTTCGGAAAGTGTGTCGGTCCAGGTCGTGTGTGCGGTCAACAGGCTGCCGTCGCCCATGATGGCGACCACCCCGCTCGGCGCTACGCAGCTGTCGAGGGATTTCAGCAGCGCGGGCTGGTTCATCCAGTGGAAGGCTCGGCAGATGGTCACCAGGTCGGCGCGCCAGGTGGGGTAGGGCGGGGTGAAGTTTTCGGCTCGCTGATGGTGCAGGCGTAGCGTGGTGGCCTCTCCCAGCAGGGGCCTGAGGACCATGTCGGCCTGGGTGACCATGTCTGGGTCCGGTTCGACGGCGTCGATCTCGGTGAAAAAGCTGTGCAGGGCGGCGGGCACCTGACCGGTTCCAGTGCCGAGATCCAGCAGGGTCCGCACTGGGCCCTGGCGGCCTGCCTCGGCGATCACAAGTGAGACGGCGGCGTCCGGGATTCCGGGCCGGTAATTGCGATAATAGCGGGCAGCGCCGGTGAACTTACTCATGCAGGGCTCCTGATCTCATATGGTGGCGACGATTCGCCGGCGGGTTTCAGCAGGTCACGCACGCAGGCGACTGTGGCCCTCACGTCGGCGGTGCCCAGATCGGCGTGGGCCGCGCGCAGTGGTTGCTGGGTGGTTGGTGATCGCGAGGGAAGGAGTCTGCGGGGATCTGCGGCTCCCGGCGTACCCGGGTGATGGCGTCCTCGTCCAGCAGCACCGCCAACGTGTGCAGGCGACGCTGGATCACCCGCCGGGCCTGTTCCGCAGGCAGCGGAGAAAGCCCGGCCGGCCCGGCGGTGAGCGACGCACCGCTTGGGGCGCCGAGCGCGTGGCCGATGTCCATGGTGATGAGCAGCACCGTGACGTCGTCGAAGGTGAGGATGCACACCCTCACTTTTGCCCGTCTGGTCCGCTGTGCAGAGCCACGGCACCGGAAAGGAAGGTGTCATGGCCGACCAGCCGCGCCGAGCACACCAGGTGCAGACACTGGGGTAACAGTCGCTGAGCTGCCGCCTCTTCGGTCTGCCGGGCCTGCTCTTCGGCTGGCTTGTTGATCCATGCGATGGTCGGAAGCACACGGACTCACTCGCATGACCAGCTCACACTAGGTTCCATAGTCGACTTTCAACTCGCCCTGGCGGAAGGGGCACTGCCGTGGGGGAAATCGGCGGTTAGTCTCGGCAGGTGAGGGTGCTGATCACGGGCGCGGCCGGATTCATCGGAAGCCACATCGCCGAGACCCTGGAAACCGCCGGCCACGACATATCCGGCGTTGACCTGCGAAACGGGAGCGACATCCGGGACGCGGGTGTGCTGGACCGCTCACTGGAGGGCGTGGACGTGGTCGTACACCAGGCGGCCAAGGTCGGGATCGGCGTGGACGTGGCGGACATGCCCGGCTACGTCGCCGTCAACGCGTACGGCACCGCCGTGCTGCTGGCCGCGATGGCCCGATGCCGCGTCGCGAGACTGGTCCTGGCTTCATCGATGGTCGTCTACGGCGAGGGCGCCTACGACTGCGCCGCACACGGCAGGGTGCGGCCAGGCCCGCGCGTCGTGACCGACCTGTCCACCGGGTTCTTCGAGCCGCGCTGCCCATACTGCGCGGCCGGGCTCACCCCCGCCGAAATCGGCGAGGACGCGCCCACGGACCCGCGCAGCGCGTACGCGACCACCAAACTCGCCCAGGAGCACCTCGCCGCGAACTGGGCGCGCGAGACCGGTGGCACGGCGGTCGCCCTGCGCTACCACAACGTGTACGGCCCGCGGATGCCCAGGGACACGCCGTACTCCGGGGTGGCTGCGATCTTCCGCTCGGCGCTGGAGGCGGGCAGGTCACCGACGGTGTTCGAGGATGGCGGGCAACGGCGCGACTTCGTACACGTGCGAGACGTCGCCCGCGCGAACGCCGTCGCACTCGACGCCGGGGTGCCGGGCGCGCTGACCGTGTACAACATCGCCAGCGGCGAGCCGCACACCGTCGGCGAGTTGGCCGCCGCGCTCGCAACCGAGTGTGGCGGCCCGGAGCCGGTGATCACGGGCGAGTACCGCCTGGGCGACGTGCGGCACATCGTGGCCTCACCGGACAGGGCGGCGGGGGAGCTCGGGTTCCGCGCGCGGATCGGCTTCGCGGACGGCATGAGGGAGCTTGCCACCGCGCCGTTTGGATGAAGCCGCCGGGATGAGGCCACCCCGCCGCCGCGCTGCCACCGCCCGAGGTATCTACCCGAGGTCGCTGCCACGGATCACTGCCACGGATCACTGCCCCGGTCGCGACCCGCCGTCGCGGATCGCTCGGGCGGCATTGATCAGACCGATGTGGCTGAACGCCTGGGGGAAGTTCCCGATCGGCTCCCCGGTGGCCATGTCCACCTCCTCGGCCAGCAGGCCGACGTCGTTGGCGTACGAGGCGGCCGTACGGAACACCTGCTCGCCCCGTCCGGTCTCGCCCGTGAGGGCCAGCGCGTGGGCCAGCCAGAAGGTGCACAGCAGGAACGATCCCTCCTCGCCGCCGAGCCTGTCACGGGTGCGATAACGCAGGACCAGGCCACGCCTGTCGGTCAGCCGTGTCGCGACGGCGTCCACGGTCGCCCGCACGCGCGGGTCGTCGCCGGGCAGGAACCCCACGATGGGGAGCATCAGCGCCGACGCGTCCAGGCCCTTTCCGTCGAATACCTGGGTGAACGCGCCCGTTTCCTCGCTCCAGCCACGGGTGAGGATCGCGGCGCGGATCCGATCCCTGGTGCGTTTCCAACGGGGGACCCGGTCGGTGGCCTGCAGGGTGGAGGCCAGGGCGACGGCCCGGTCCAGCGCGACCCAGCACATCAGCTTGGAATGCAGAAAATGCCGGCTCGGGCCGCGCATCTCCCAGATGCCCTGGTCGGGTTCCTGCCAGCGGCGGGCCGCCGATTCGGCCGCGCTGACCAGGAAGGCACGGGTAACCGGGTCGAACCGGCCGCAGGAAAGCTCGTGGGCCGCGTAGAGCAGCTCGCCGTAGACATCGAGCTGACGCTGGCGCCAGGCGTCGTTGCCGACCCTGACCGGCGCGCTGCCGCGCCAGCCGGTCAGGTGGGGCAGTGACCGCTCGCTCAGGTCGTGCTCGCCGCCGACGCCGTACATGATCGGCAGGTCCGTATCGTGGTCCAGCAGGCCGGCCGCGGCACCGGCGAGGAAGGAGAAGAACGCGGTCTCCTCCTTCTCGCATGCGGCGGTGGCGAGCGCCTGCAGGGTGAGGCTGGCATCCCGTACCCAGGTGTAGCGGTAGTCCCAGTTCCGCTCGCCGCCGACGCATTCGGGCAGCGAGGTGGTCGCGGCGGCGACGATGGCGCCGGTGGGAGCGAACGTCAGCGCGCGCAGCACCCGCCCGCTGTGGCCCACCTGCTCCTGCCACGGGCCCTGGTAACGGGAGTGCATCCGGGACCAGGAGCGCCAGGCCGCGGCGGTGTCCCCGATCCGGCGGTGGACGCGCCACGGGTGCCAGCACTGCGGTTCAGGCTCCCAAGCGGGACCGGTGTGCAGGCAGAGGCAGAGGCGTTGCCCGGCGCGCAGCGTGACCGTCGCGCGTGCGGTGGCGTCGCGCACCCGCAGCTCGACCGGGCACGACAAGGTGACCGTCTGGGCCCCGCCGTGCGCCACCAGCCCGCCGCGAACCGGTTCCATCAGGGGCCGGATGAGTCCGAACTCGGGTCGTGGAGCGAAGTCCATGGCGATCGGTACGTGTCCTTCGACGCAGGTCATCTCACGCATGAGCGCGCCTGGAGAGGCCGCGCCGAGCGCGTGGCCGCGTTCCCGGCGGCCCAGCGCGAGCGCGTCGCGGAGCACCGCTGTCCCGGTGCCGGTACGGAAGGTCGTCTCGATCACCAGGGTGTCCTCCAGGTATCTGCGGGTGATCTCGGCTGGGCAGGCCGGACCGATGGACCAGTACCCGGCGTTCTCGTCAAGCAGCCGGGCGAAGAGCGCCGGGCTGTCGAAGCGGGGAGAGCACAGCCAGTCGACCGAACCGGCCGAGGAGACCAGGGCCGCGGACCGGCAGTCCGACAACAATGCGTAGTCGCTGATCGCTCGCGTACTCAACAGGCACCTCGTCAGAGTTGATCAGAGCGAGTCCGAGCGGATTCGGTATGAATTGGCATGTATAGCTGGTTAATGCCCGATTTTGGGTGGATTTCCCGGTCGTGACGCTCGCCTTGTCCTTTCCCGCGCTGCCCTCTGCCGCCGCAGTCTGATCGCGTAGGCCAGCGCCGATCCAGCGAAGAGCACCCCGGTCACGAGAAGCCATCGCCCCAGGTACGGGGTCGTGTCCAGCGCGACCGACGCCCGGTACGTGCGCTCGGAAAGGCGGAACACGAGGGGGAACCAGATGAGCAGCAGCAGCGCGGACAGGCCGACCGGCACCCGCACGTAGTTGATCCACGAGGCCCGGTGGGCGGCTTCCGCCGGGGGCCGGGGACGACGCCACGGCCGCCACTGCACGGCGATGTCGGCGACGGTGTAGAGGGGATAGAGCAGGAGGTCGTGGATGACGGCCGCGCCGACGAACCAGACGACGAACCCCACCCAGACGCCGGCCAGAACGACCCGGCTCGCGGCGTAGCCGGCCAGCGTGAAGCAGGCGAGCAGGACGAGCAGGTGCAGCGGGTCGGCGCCGTAGCGGCCGGCGAGCCACCGCCGCAGGGTACGCACCCGGGAGGCCATCGCCGTCACCCGGTCGGGGGCCGGAAGCTGAGCCTGCGCACCCACTTGGTGTTGTGCACGCCGGGCGCGTTCGGGACGATGATCCGGGCCGGATAGCCGTGGTCGAAGGAGAGATCCGCGCCGTTGACCCGCAACGCCAGCAGGGAGCGGGGGTCGGCCACCTGCCGGGCGCTCAGCGACGCCTCGGAGAAGGCGCCCCCGCGTTCCAGTGACTCGACGTAGACCTCGGCCAGGCCGGGGACCATCCCCGCCAGGCGGGCGAGATCGGCCAGGCGCACGCCCGTCCAGGTTTGCTGGGTCGACCAGCCTTCCACGCATGCGATGGGCAGCGCGTAGGTGTACAGCGGCAGCGCCAGCAGATCCGCGCGGGACAGCCGCGTCAGGTGGGTCCCGGCCAGCTCCAGCCGCCAGCCAGGCCCGGCGCCGGCCGGGTCGACGCCCATGGCCGCCGCGGACTTGTTCACCTGGAAGTCGTTCGGCCCCGGGCCGTACACGCGTCCGTGCGGGGACAGCAGGGCGGTGCGGCGCAGCGGCCCGTCCAGAGTCTGCCCGACAGACAGGCCGAAGATCAGCAGAGAGCCGCCGCCGACGAAGCCGAGCAGGCCGCGCCGGGAGACGCTGGGCTCGGCGGGGCGGGTGGCCACCAGGCCGCCGGGGTCGGGCGGCTCCGGCCGGGTGCCGTCCAGGCCGGTACGGAGCTCCCCGCGTAGGCTCCGTGACCGCAGCGCGCGGACCATCCGCGGCAGTTTGACGGCGACGTGGACGGCGAACGCCGCGATGAAGATCCACGCGCCGTAGAGATGCGCCGGATAGAACGAGAACGGGAACACGGTGTAGAAGAGCTGGATGTTGAGGACGCCGGTGGCGAACTCGAACACCGCGCCGCCGACGAGGAGCAGCAGGCTGGCCCGTTCAATCGCGTCCGCCACGGAGCGGGCCGGCGGCCAGGTGAACAGCTTGGGGATGACCGACCACAGCTTGGCCAGCAGCACCGGTATGAGCGTGAGCCCGAGGATGACGTGCGCGCCCTGCATGACCCGGTACAGCCACGCGGGCCAGGTCGGCCAGTCGAAGAAATAGAAGCCGAGCAGCCCTCTCTCCGGTGTCGTGTCGTTGCCGGGCAGCCACGGGTTGTACGCGGCGTACGACAGCAGCCCGGTGATCGCGATGATCGGAATGCCGGCGAGCAGGACGAGGCCGAACACGGAGGTCAGCCAGGGGCCGCGCAGCGGGCTTCGCCAGAAGTCCGGCCGGAACGGGCCGGGCGGCGGATGCGCCCGCAGCCAGGAGCCGATACTCCCCGGGGCGGACCCGCCACCGTCCTGACCACGCTGTGCTCCCGGCTTTTCTGGCACCGGATCACCCCGCAATCGGCGCCTCGCGGGTGTTCGCCACACAGGCGCCGTTCTGTCAGAAATGTCTATTTCACGCATTGTAGCAGCGCGATTACTTTCCGAGGTCACGGCTGAGCTGGTCGAAGGCCACGGCACACGATCCCCGGTCGACGGGCAGCCACAGCACCGACGGCCGTACCCGCGGCCCGGTAACCGGGCGGAACGCCCGCCACGGGACGCCCGCGAGCAGCGTCCCCGGACAACGGCGATAGGCGCGGGCCAGGCCGGGCGGAAAACGGTCGAGGTCGCCGGGCTGCTCGACGACGATCGCGGCGAACCGCCGCTCGGCGACCGCCCGGTCGAGGTCGCGTTCCAGCGACGCCTGTGCGGTACGGCTCGTGCCGCGCTGGATGTCGTACACGGCCGCCCGATGGGCCACTGGCGGCAACCCCGCGGCGACGGCGAGGCCAGGGTCGGAGAAGATCGCCACCGGTCCGCCGAAACCGCGCAACCACGTGACGAGTCCGTCGCCCACGCGCCGGTCGGCGGCGGTGGGGACCGCCCGGCCCGGAGCGAACGTCGTCGCGGCCAGGAACGCGATCTGCGCGAGGACCAGCGCGCCCGCCGTGGCGCCGCGCCACCCCGCACGGGAACCGCCCATCGCGACACCGGCGAGCAACACGACCGCCACGAAGGCGGGGAGCATGTTGTTGACCGCGCCGCCCGTGTGCAGCAGCCCCGCGTAGCTCTCCACCGCCAGGGCGAGGCAGCCCACGGCGAGCACCGGCGTGACCCTCCCCGCCGCGAGCAGCGCCGCCCCGAGCGCGACACCCATGACCGGGAGCAGGTACCAGGTCCAGAACCCCGCCCATGCCTCAGGCTCCAAGGGGTGCTCGCCCAGCAACCGGAAGACGTAGAACACGTACCAACCTCGGCTCGCCACGCCCCAGACCAGCGTGGTCAGGCCCACCGCGACCGCGAAGGTCCCAGCCGTGATCATTGCGAGTCGGCGCGCGGCACCGAACAGCAGGACCGCGACGATCGCCACCGCTTCGGCGAGCGCGGTCTGCTTGGTGAGGAACGCCGCGGCGAGCAGCAGGCCCGCCGCCACCGCGCCACGCGGCCGGCGCATCCATCGCGCGGCGTACAGCCCGGCGAGGCCGAAGGTGAGAAACAGGGAGTCCACCCGGGCGAGGTCGAACCACGTGTCGGCCGCGAAGTAGGTCGCTGCGTACAGGCCCGCCGCCGCGACCCCCGCGGCCAGGTCTCCGGTCTCCCGCTGGACCAGCCGGGCCAGCAGTGCGAAGGAGGCCAGTGCGGCGAGCAGCGACACCAGCCGGAGCGGCACGTAGGACACCCCGAGGAGACCGGCCGGTCCCGCCGACACGACGAAGTACAGCGGAGGGTAGCCGTCCGGCACGTAGCCGATCGTGGGAGCGGAGTACAGCGGCCGGCCGCTGAGCAACCTCCCCACCTCGACCAGGGAGTTGCCCTCCAGCCACTCCAGGGCGTACGGGTGGCCCAGGCGGCGCGCGGCGGTCCACAGGAACACACCGATCGCCGCGAGCCCTGCCATCGCGGCGAGCACCCGCGCAACCCAAGCGACCATGTCCCAGGCGTACGGACGGCGTGCGCACGGCGCGCGGGCGCCCGACCTCACGGGCGGTCACCCCGTCCCGTGGCGATCCGGTCGGCGCAGGCGGCGAAACGGGTCCCGGGGGCGAGGGCGGCGACCGCGGCGACGTCCCCGGCGGTGTCGACGTCACGCAGGACCGGCAACCGGGCCACCTGTAGGCCCGCCTCGCGTAACCGCAGGAGCTGGGCGGCGCCGGTGTCCGGCGTTGATACAGGGATGCCGCGAAGGAGATCAGGATCGGGGTCGCGCAGGCCGAGCGCCCAGAACCCACCGTCCGCGGCAGGGCCGAACCACGCGTCGACGCCCTCCCAGCCGACGGCGAGCAGATCGGGCACCACCTGCGGGGTGTCCATGCCGATCAACAACGAGGGCCCGCATACCGAGGCGAACGCCGAGGCCAGCCGCTCGTCCAGGCCGCCTTCACACTGCTGCAACACCTCGAACCCCTCCGGCAGCCACGGCCCCGCTGCCCCGTCCAGCACCAGCACGCGGCGGCACGCGGGAGCCGCGAGCACCGCCGCCAGTGTGTCGGACAGCGCCGCCTCGGCGAGCAGCGCGGCCTGCTCGAAGGTGTACGGCGGCACCAGCCGGGTCTTGACCCGGCCGGGCAGCGGTTCCTTGGCAATGACCAGCAAGGTCGTGCCGGGCCCGCCGCCGATGCCCCCGGTATCCCCCGCCTTCAACGGGCAAGCACCTTCCTCATGTCACGTACCGCCTGCCAGTAGCCGCGCGGCGTACCGGTGACCTTCGAGCGGCCGATGCGCGGCCGGTAGTCCACATCGGCCTCTCTCACCCGCCAACCGGCGTCGGCGGCGCGCACCAGCATCTCCAGCGCGTAGCCGCAGCGCTGGTCGGTCAGGTCCAGAGCGAGGAGATCCGTGCGCCGGGCCGCCCGCATCGGCCCGAGGTCGCGTACGCGGATCCCGGTGCGGCGCCGTACGCGCCGGGCGAGCTCCCGGTTGGCCAGCCGCACGGGCAGGGGCCAGATGCCCTGGGTGACGGGCCGGCGGCGTCCGAGCACCAGGTCGGCGTCGCCGTGCAGGACCGGCCCAGCGACCAGGGGAAGCTGCCGTGGGTCAAGGGTGGCGTCGCAGTCGCAGAAGCAGACCACGTCCGTGGTGGCCGTGCGCAGTCCCTGCGCGCAGGCCGCGCCGAAGCCGCGCCGGGGCTCGGCCACCACCACTGCGCCGAGCGACGAGGCGATCTCCGCCGAGCCGTCGGCCGAGCCGTTGTCCACCACGATCGCTCGGAAGCCTTGCGGGAGGCGGCCGAGCACCCAGGGCAGTGCTTCGGCTTCGTCCAGGCAAGGCAAGATGACGTCTACGCTCATATGGCCTGCTCCCGTCTGACGAGGAGCGGAAGACGCCCGGCCGCGTGTCCCTGACCCCCCATCAGGGCTGGTCGCACCGGTTCGCGCGACCCCCGGTCAAGCATCACCACCCTCTCACGGGGGTACCCGGAAAACATGATGAAATGGGGCACCGGATGCGTCAGGTGACGAGGAGTCCGCCGTCGACGAACAAGTCGTGGGCGTTGACGCCGGTGTTTCGGTGTAGCCCACCAGTTTGATGGTGACGGCCTTGATGGCCTCGGCGATATCGAACTCCGCAAGGGAGTTGACGCCCTGTGCGATGGCGCTGATCACCAGGTTGTCGACCTCGCGCACATCGACGAGGGCAGCGGCGATCGTCTCGGGCCGCGACAGGTCAACGGCCATACCGCAGGTCGTGCCGCCGATTTCGGTGGCGACGGTGTCGGCCTGCGCCGTGGTGCGGCTGGTGATGATGACGGTGTCGCCGCGGTCGGCGAATCGCTGCGCTACGGCGCGGCCCAGCCCGCTGCTTCCTCCGACAACGATCGAGGTGGTCACGATCCTGTGGTCCCTTCAGGCCGACAGGCAGCTGATACGGCCGGTAGAGAGCCGGGCTCCCCGATCGGCAGACCGAGACCCACCTTCATGACGATCCCCCTGTTCTGTCGCCTACTCGACATCGCGACCGAGGGGATCGACCACTTTAGGTGCGGCATCACTCCCCCGCCGCACAAGCTCGCCCACTGGCGCGCGATCGATCCGCTGGGCAGGCACCCCGGGGCGGGTATGAACGGTGACGGTTCCGAGCCCGAACCGGATGCCGCCAGGGGCCATACGCGATTCACGCCCGCAGGACGCAGTGCGAAGGGGTGAACGGGTGACCGATGAGCGGGGCCTCATAGATCACGGTGCCAGCGTAGGACCGTGTCCGGGCGGACCCAGCATCGTGAAGTACCGCAGCTTGCCTATCGGCAGACGGTTGAGCAGTCCCGCGAGGAGAAATCGGTTGTCTGGCGCAAAGGCGGGCTTGGCCGCATCACTTTGCGAAGGGTTAGCCGGTGGGAAAGAGGGGCCATCCGGCCGTGAGGCCGCCGTCCAGGATGATGGTCTGCCCGGTGAGGTAGGAGGCTTTGTCGGAGCCGATGTAGAGCACGGCCGCGGCCATCTCCTCCGGGGTGCCGGGGCGGTGCATGGGCAGGACGGAGTTGACGGCGTCGCGTACATCGTCGCTGGCGGTGAACCTCTCGTACATTGCGGTCTGGGTGAAGCCGGGGGCGATGGCGTTGACGCGGATGCCGTGGGCGGCGCCTTCGAGTGCCGCCGCCTTGGTGATGCCGATGACGGCGTGCTTGCTGCCGACGTAGAGGGTGGAGTTGGGGTAGCCCATCAGCCCGAAGGTGGAGCTGACGTTGATGATGCTTCCACCGCCCTGAGGTCGCATGGCGCGGAACTCGTGTTTCATACTCAGCAAAGTGCCCAGGACGTTGGTGTCGAAGGTGGCCGCGTAGCTTTCGTCGGTGACATCCGTGACGGGTCCCGGTGTGCCCGCCGTGCCGGCGTTGTTGAAGGCGATGTCCAGGTGGCTGAAGCGTTCAACGGTGCGATCGATGAGATCGGCCATGTCCTCGTCGCGGCGCACGTCGGCACGGACGAACGCGACCTGCGCGCCGAGTTCGCTGAGTTCATCGACGAGCTCGACGCCGACGTCCTCGTGCCGACCGGAGACGACGAGATTCGCGCCCTCGCGGGCATAGGCGACGGCCACGGCGCGACCGATGCCGGTGAGCGCGCCAGTAACGAGAACCACGGGAGTGGACATGATCAGTCCTCTTGGATCAGGCTGGGACAGCCAGACCGCATAGCTCGGTTCCTGACACCCCACCTTCCCCGTTCTCCGTCCCACAACCTCGGCCGCGACGATGGTCGCCCGGCAAGGCAGGCCCGCTGGGATTCCAGCGGGCCTGCCTTACGTCTCGGTGTCGATCAAGGGTCGGGGACGACGGCCAACCTTGCGGGCGGCAGACCCGTACGGCGTGCAAGACGGCCGATGGTTGCTCGTTGGCCGCTCTTGGGCACGGACCCGGGCACGCGGTAGATCGTTTAGGTGGCCTTCGTCAGGTCAGACCTCGAAGACGATCAAGAGAAGGCCACGTACGAACACCCCTCAGGCGCGAAGCTTCAGGCTCCACCCTGTTGATGACCAAGAACGCTCCCCCCGCCCTCGGCCGACTCCGGGCGAAAACTCGCGCCGCCTAACCAGCAGACGAATAATCCGCTGGTTGGACCACTTCACCAGCGAGACCGCGCAGGACCTCCGCGATATTCCGCGGGGCCTGCGCACTGCGTCCCGGCCGACGACTGATCTGCCGATGCGAATGGACGATGACCACGACTCCCCTGACGCCGGGCGGCGATGGCCCGACCACGGACAGCGTCACCGAGGATGGCCCCTCTGGCGGGCAACCCAGAGCGTGCGCTCAGTCCCGCCACTCAGGGCGGTAGTCCGAATGCCAGCCATAGGCGGCGGCCTCCAAACGAAGGAGATGCTCGGCCTGCGCATGCTCCCCCACATCCACCCAACTCCCATAGACGACATGAGCCAGGTACGTGAGACGCTCCCGCTTGGCGGCCAGATCGTTGAGAACCCGAGCCGGGTCGTTGTGCACGATGTGCCGCTCACAGCGCACGTTCACGGTTGCCGCGATCTGCGGCTGTTCGCAGTCGCGCACCTCCATGTACGCACGGCCGTACACGCCCGGCCGGGCGAAGGACACCGGATCATCCGCCCTACGCGAGGAGAACCAATGGCCCGGCTCGCACCGGCCGGCGATCTCCTCGGCTTCGGCGATACGAGCACGCAGGAACGCGATCAGGTCATCCATCGGGACTCGACCCTCATCACTCGGTAAGAGCAGGTGAGTTCCCATCATGACGCCGCACCGCGCCGGCACCGACGACAGCGAGCAGCAGATCACCCTCCGCGAGGAGATTCCTCCTCTTCCTGAGTACGTTCTTCCGCCCCTGCCCGGCGAAGTAGCCAGAAGTACTCACCCGGACCGCGGCTCGCCGTGGCGAGGGTGTCTTCGAAGTACTCCCCGGCAGCGGACACAATGCCATTGACGGCCACTTCGTCCCCTTCGTGTTGATCTGAGCGAATCGAATGATTACGGAGTGGCCGTCTGTTGTCACATGGATCTCACCCGTGCCAGCGCCGGGCCTAGATCACCCGCACACCATCTCCCTGGACGTGAACTCCCAACTCTGCCTCTTCCCGCCTCTGCCTCGCCTCTCTTACCCGCCTTCCTCCGCCTCTGCCTCTCTGGCCTTGCCCGCCTCCTTGGGCGGCGGACATCATCATCGGTCGTGAAGACCGGCGGTGCAGCGCACGTCAGGCTCTGTGAGCGAGCATGGGATGATCAAAACCGCCCATGCTTCCTTCCGCTGAGGCCGTTATGGACATCCCCCTCACCCTGACCCTCTCGTTCGGCATCCTCGTGATGATCATCGCGCTGGCCGTCGCGGCCAGACGGCTCCTTGGCGTCAGGTTCGGCGCCATCCGCACCGCTCTGGCCGCGATCATGGCGTTCGCCCTGGCCGAGCCGCTGCTGTCGCCCGTCCTGATGTCGTTCAAGAGCACCGACATGCAGAAAGACCCCGGCCTCGGCCCACTTTGGGTGCTCGTGCTCGTGGTCATGTGCATCGTGCTGATCCCCATGGTCATCCTGGTGGTCGCCGAGGCGCTCGTGCCGCCGGGATCCATCCCCGGGCCGATCGAGTTCGCCCGCTCGCTGCGCGGCCGGATCTCCAGAGCCCGCCGTTACTCCCAGATCACCCGCATCGCCTTCCGGCACGGCCTCGGGCCGTACCTGCGCGGCCGCGGCGACCGTCTCGAAGACCGGGGCGGCAGGGTACGGCTCGCGCGGGCGCTGCGCGGCGCCCTCGACGAGGGCGGCGTCACGTTCGTGAAACTCGGCCAGGTGCTGTCCACCCGCCGGGACCTGCTGCCCACCGAATTCGTCGACGAGCTCCGCAAGCTCCAGGACCACGTCGCCCCAGTGCCCTGGGATCAGATCGAGCAGGTCCTCGTCGCCGAACTCGGCGGTCCCGTCGACGAGACCTTCGCCGAGTTCACTCGTCACCCGCTGGCCGCCGCCTCCATCGCCCAGGCCTACACCGCCCGCCTGCACACCGGCGAGAGCGTCGTCGTCAAGGTCCAACGCCCCGCCATCCGCTCCGTCGTCGCCCGCGACCTCGACATCGTCGCCAGGCTCGCCCACACCCTGGAGACCAAGTCCCGCTGGGGCCGCACACTCGGCGTGCGCGACCTGGCCGAGGGCTTCGCCGTCGCCATCCGTGAAGAGCTCGACTTCAGGATCGAGGCCGGGAACATGGCCGCCGTCGCCGCCTCCGGAGGCGGCAGCGTCACCTACCCGTCCCCGTACGCCGAGCTGTGCACCGAACGCGTCCTCGTCATGCAGCGCCTGACCGGTGGCCCGCTGTCCGGCGCCACCCGCGAGCAGGGGCCCGAACTGGCCCGTACGCTGCTCGACTGCCTGCTACGGCAGATCCTGCTCGAAGGCGTCTTCCACGCCGACCCGCACCCCGGCAACATCATGCTGCTCAGCGACGGCACCCTCGGCCTCCTCGACTTCGGCTCCGTCGGCCGGCTCGACAGTTCCGTACGCGCCGCCCTGCAGCGCTTCCTGATCGCGATGAACCGTCAGGACCCGCTCGGTGTCACCGACGCGCTCCTGGAGATCGTCCCCAGGCCGGAGGAGATCGACGAGGCGGCGCTGGAACGGGCGATGGGCCAGTTCATGGCCAGACATCTGGCACCGGGTACGGGGAGCATGCTGATGTTCACCGACCTGTTCAAGATCGTCACAGAGTATGGCCTGTCCATCCCGCCCGAGGTCGCGGCCGTCTTCCGGGCGTTGGCCACTCTCGAAGGCACCCTTGTGGCCCTCGCGCCCGGCTTCAACCTCATCGACGAGGCTCGTTCGTTCGCCGGCGGATATCTGGCCGAGCAACTCGACACCACGTCGGTGAAGGACGCCGTCACCCACGAGATCGCCGCCTTGCTGCCGATGCTGCGACGGCTGCCCCGGCGTATCGAGCGGATCGCCAGTGCGGCCGAGCACGGGCGCTTCTCGATGAACGTACGGCTGCTCGCGGACGAACGGGATCGGCAGTTCATCACCGGCCTGCTGCATCAGGTGCTGCTGACGGTGCTGGGAGCCACTGCGGGGATCATGGGCGTCGTTCTGCTGGGGACGGATGGCGGCCCTCGGGTGATGCCAGGGGTCATCAGCCTGTACGAGCTCATAGGGTTCAACCTGATCGTCATCAGCTCAATCCTGGTGCTGCGCGTCCTCATCGGGATCTTCCGCCGAGATCGCGCCTGACCGAGCCGGTGGGCGTGGGCCGCCGGAGCCGGCGAGGACGCTGACGCGTACGCGGCGGCGCACGGCCCCGCACGTCGCGGCGCTAGGTCGATGCCGGCCTTCTTCACGATGGGCCACACCGTGGAGGCTCCCACCCGGTAGCCCAGAGCCGCGAGTTCCCCGGCGATCCGCCGACAACCCCACAGCGGATTCTTAAACCAGCCGCAGCGCCATGAACAGCGATCATGCCTGCCAGAACTGAAATCCCGGACCACGGGCAGTTCCTGACGTCTGCGGCGTTCCCCTTCGAGGTTTACGGGCACGGAAGAAGTGATGATCACCCATGCCGGGCGGTGTGTCTCAGGTCACCAGGCCCCTGCGGTAGGCGTAGACCACCGCCTGCACGCGGTCACGCAGGTCGAGCTTGGTGAGGATGCGGGACACGTACGTCTTGACGGTCTCCTGGCTGATCACCAGGGTCGCGGCGATCTCGCTGTTGGACCGGCCGTCTGCGATGAGGCGCAGCACCTCCAGCTCGCGTGGGGTCAGCGCGGTCTCGGCCGGCGTGGCCTGGGCGGGGCGGATCCGGGCCGCGTACCTGCCGACGAGCTGCCGCGTCACCTCGGGTGCCAGCAGCGCGGCGCCCGTCGCGACGGTGCGGATGCCGTGCAGAAGCTGCGCCGGTGGGGCGTCCTTGAGCAGGAACCCGCTCGCCCCCGCGCGCAGCGCCTCGTACACGTACTCGTCCAGGTTGAACGTCGTCACCACGAGCACCTTGATCGGACTCTCGACCCCGGCGCCGGCCAGCAGGCGGGTGGCCTCGATGCCGTCGAGCACCGGCATCCGCACGTCCATCACCACGATGTCGGGGCTCAGCCGACGGGCGAGGTCGACCGCGGTGCGACCGTCGCCGCACGCGCCAACCACCTCCAGGTCCGGCTGCATGTCGATGATCGTCGCGAAGCCGGTGCGGATCAGCGCCTGGTCGTCGCAGACCAGGACCCGGATCGGCGCGCTCACGACGGGCTCCCCGCGGGGATGCGGGCCCGCACCACGAAGCCGCCACCCGCCTGCCGGTCGGCGCTGAACTCGCCGCCCAGGGCGTCCACCCGCTCGCGGAGCCCGGCAAGGCCCCGCCCGCTCCCGCCGGGAGAGGCGGCCCTGGAGCGGGGGCCGTCGGTGCTGACCTCCACGCTGATCTCCTTCTCGCCGTAGCGCACCCGGACCACGGTCGGGCTGCCGTGGGCGTATTTGAGGGCGTTCGTCAGGGCCTCCTGGACGACCCTATAGGTCACGAACTCGGCGCTGCCCGCCGATTCCGCCGGACTGCCCTCCTCGGTGAACTCCACCGGCTGCCCGGCCTGGCAGGTCTGCTCCACGAGGGTGCGGAGCTCGCCGGCGGAGGGCATGCTGACGTCGGTGTCGTGATCGGCTTTGAGCAGGTCGAGCATGTGCCGTAGGTCGGTGATGGCCCGCCGGCCGGTGTCGCTGATGGCGCTCAGCGTCGCGTCGATGCGGTCGGGGGCGGCGGTCAGGTAGCGTGCGGCCTCGGCCTGCACGACCATCGCCGTCACGTGGTGCATCACGACGTCGTGGAGCTCGCGGGCGATCCGGGTGCGTTCGGCGGCGCGGGTGGCCTCGGCGACGTGGCGGCGGCGTTCCGCCTCGGCGGCGCGGGTGGAGCGCAGCCAGGCCCCGATGCCCCACGCGAGGGTCAGGGCCAGGTAGAACACCACGTAACCTTCCACCCTCTCGGTCGCGCCGAGCCGGCCGAGCGCGAGCGCCAGCGGCACGTACGCCATGGAGAGGAGGACCACGGTCACGCGCCGGTGGCGCTCCAGATGGGCGCCTGCGCTGATGAGCGCGATGGGCATCGCGTTGCTCGCGAACACGTGGTAGGCGCGGAGCTGGTCGAGGGCGAAGCCGAGCGACACCAGAGCCAGACACACGGTCGGCCACCGCCGGCGCACGGCGAGCGGAAGGCACTCCAGGGCGATCACGACGAACGCCAGCGCGTCGAAGGGGCGGGCCGGCAGGTCGCCGACCTGCGTCCCCTTGCCGTGGAAGGCCGGCAGGAGCGATGCGATGGCCAGCAGCAGCCCGAACGGTAAATCCCGGACCACTACGTCACACCGCCGCCACAGGTCCGCGACCCGCCGTAGATCGATCACCGGGCGAGCGTAGCGGTCGCGCCGCGCCGGAGCGGGACCACGTTGCCGCGCCGGCGGGCCAGCCACATGAACACGACCGCCAGCAGCAGGCCGAACACCACCGCGTACGGGCTCGCCTCCGGCCCGAACTCGCCGCCCGTGAGCAGGGCTGGGCCCGACGTCACGCCGTGCAGCAGCCCCTGCGTCGCGCCGTTGCCCGAGACCTCGGTGCCGAAGATGCCCGCCGCGGCGAAGTTCCAGCCGAAGTGCAGGCCGATCGGCACCCACAGGGTGCGGGTGGCGGCGTAGGCGGCGGCGAGCATGCTGCCCGCCTCGATCGCGATGGCGATCGCGCCCCACAGGCTGGCGTGCGGATTGAACAGGTGCGACAGGCCGAACAGCACGCCGGTCACCGCCAGCGCCAGCCACGTGCCGGTGCGTTCCTCGACGATCCGGAACAGGATGCCGCGAAAGATCAGCTCCTCCGTCACCGCGGCGGCAGCCATGAAGCCGAGCAGTCCGATCGCGCCTGTCACCGAGCCGAGGCCGTCGATCCGGTAGCCGCCCACGAGAGCGATGTTCACGATGACGGCCGCGAACAGCGCGACACCGATCAGCGCTCCTCGTGTGATGGCGCGGGTGGCGCCTCGCGTCGCCACCTCCGCCGGTGCGCGGCGCTCGGACCACCGCACCACCCGGGCGTACACGAGCACCGCGAGCACGGCCGTCGCGACGCCGAAGAGCAGGGTGAGGAGCGAGCTCCCCTGCACCGCGCCCACGATGGCGCTGCCGACCAAGGCGACCAGCGCGACAGGCACGAGCTGTTTCAACAACCGCATGACGACTCCCTTACGTGGGGGGACTCCGCGACGGGGCGCCGCCGCTACGCCGAGAAACGCTAGGGATTCGGCGGTCTGGAATCGTCCCCGTGCGGTGGACATTCGCGGGTAGCTCGCGCGGGGGACGGGCGCACATGCGATTCGTCGTACGACGCCGCTGCGTTCGACGTCGCCGTGGATGGCGTACATCTCCGGCGGCGTCCGTATCGCACGACAGAGCGGAGCGATCGCGTCCCTCTCCGACAGGCCGCACTTGTCCCCCGCACGAGCCACCGGCGAATGTCCACCGTGCGGCGATGATCCCGGACCGCCCGATCCGTAGCGTTACGGCGCAGCCACGACGCTCTCAGCGGCCACTACGCCAGACCCGACCGCCTCCCGAGGCCGTGATCGAGGCCGCGGTGATCTATTTGCTGCTTGCCCGGTTCGCAGGAGGGCTCGCGGTGGAGCGTGCGAGGCCATCCGACTGGCTGTGAGGGACGCTCAGTGGTTGTCGGCGGTGGCGAAGTCGGGTAGCTCGGTGGACAACAGCTCGTCCGCGGCGCCGTCGAGGAGCTGGGCCATCTCCGTGGAGCGGGGAAGCATGGTCTTCTCGTAGGCGTGGATGGCTTCGTCGACGGTGTCGTGGTGGGCGGTGGAGAGGGCGAGTTCGCATGCGTCCAGCAGGGCGAGGTTGACGCCGACGCCGAGCGGGGGCATGAGGTGGGCGGCGTCGCCGAGCAGGGTCACCGTGGGGTTGTGCTCCCAAGGCGTGTGGGACGGGCAGGGCGGAGATCGGGCGGTCGACGTAGGGGCCGTCATTGTCGGTGACCAGCTGGCGCAGGCGGGGCGACCAGTCGCGGTAGCGCTCCAGGAGGAGGGCGCGGATGCCGTCGGTGGCCTGGGGTGCTTCGACCTTCTGGAACACGGCTGGAGCGCGCTCGCCCAGATCAAGGCGTAAGCAAGCGCCTTGTCGCGGAACGGCGCGAGTCCGGGCGGCCCTCATCACACCGGGGTGATCCGTGCAACCTTGATGATCACTAAGATCGCCGAGTGATCATCAGACGACCCCCGGCCGCGGCCTTGCTCGGGATGCTGGCCGCCCTCTCCATATTCGGTGCGCCCCCCGCTCACGCCGACGAGACCACCCCGAAGGAACCGCCCAAGGTCGAGCTGGTTCTCGACATCAGCGGCTCGATGCGGGCGCGCGACATCGAGGGCCGCAGCCGGATCTCGGTGCTCCAGCAGGCCTTCAACGAGGTGCTGGACGCGCTGCCCGCCGAGGCCCAGGTCGGCATCCGCGTCCTCGGCGCCACCTACCCCGGCAAGGTCAAGGCCGTGGGCTGCAAGGACACCCAGCAACTGGTGCCGATCGGCCCGATCGACAAGCTGGAGGCCAAGACCGCCGTCGCCACCCTGCGCCCCACCGGCTTCACCCCGGTGGGCCTGGCGCTGCGCGCCGCCGCTCGGGACCTCGGAACCGGCGAGACCACCCGCAGAATCGTCCTGATCACCGATGGCGAGGACACCTGCGCCCCGCCGGACCCGTGCGAGGTCGCCCGGGAGCTCGCCGCGCAGGGCACCCACCTGGTAGTGGACACCCTCGGCCTGACCCTTAACGACAAGGTGCGCAGGCAGCTCACCTGCATCGCCTCCGCCACCGGCGGCACCTACACCGCCGTCACCAGCAAGACCCAGCTGACGAACCGGATCACCCAGCTGGTGGACCGCGCCGCGACCACCTACACCCAGGCCCCGGCTCAGGTGGACGGCACCGACAACTGCACTGGCGCCCCGCTGCTCAGCCCCGGCGCCTACACCGACCGGGAGCAGTTCCAGGAGCACCGCTGGTACCGGGTCCAGGTCCGCGACGGGCAGGAGCTGCGGGCCTCCGTCAGCGTCTCCCTGGACCGCGCGCTCAATCGCGACTACGGCGTACTGCTGCGGGCCGTCTCCCAGGACGGCCGGGAGCTGGTTCGCGGCACCGACGCGGGCAGCGGTCGCACCGATGTGCTCTCCACCGGCCTGCGCTGGTCCGCCGAGCAGGGCGCTCCAGACCGGACCGTCTGCCTGGTGGTCAGCAACTCCTTCTCCTCGCCCACCGCCACCACCGCCGCAACGCCCGGTATGCCGCTGGAGCTGACCGTCGGCGTGGTCGACTCCTCCCCCGCTCCCAACGGCCCGGACCTGGGCCGTGGCTGGGGGCTGCTCGGCCTGCTGGCCCTCGCCGGTCTGGTGGGTGGCCTGGTCTTCGGCTGGCTGGCGCGCTGGCGGGTCGCGATCTGGATGGAGAACTGACGATGCGTACAACTTCCGTCCGCCGCTGTGCTGGGGCACTGTCCGCCGCCGCGGCCGCACTGCTGCTCTCTGCCGGTCCGGCCGCCGCCGACACCGCCTCGCCGTCTCCGTCCCCGTCGGAGAGCCTGGCGCCGGTGACCACTGCCGGATCCTCCTTCCTCACCGCGACCGCCGTCCAGCCCGGACAACCGGTGCAGCTGGCCGGCTCGACCGGCGACTACCTCTACTGGTCGTTCACCTCCGAAGCCGGGCAGACCGACAAGATCGCGATCACCGTCACGCTGCCGCCCACAGCCTCCCGGCACGGCGCATCCAGCTGGGCGGTGGACGTCTTCGACGGGCTCCGCCGCCGCCAGGCCTGTACGGCGGGCGCCCAGACGCCGACCGCTGCGGCCGGCGCCGCATCGGTCGCCCTGGGCTGCACCCTGCGGCGGGTCCGCGCCTGGGCCGAGCCGTGGTCCGGCGACCCGCTGCCCGGCACCTACTACGTCCGACTGGCCGTCACCGAACTGCCCGAGCAGGATCTGGGCCTGCCGATGCACGTGGCGATGCGGATCATCGCTCATGACAGCGACGACATCCAGCCGGAGGGCGGCGAGCTCACGACCCCGCTGACCCAGCCGGTCGCCGCCGGAACGGTGCTGACCTCGGCTCCGCCGGTCGCGGCTGAGGAGGAGAAGGGCACCCGCTGGAGCTGGGACTGGCTCCCCGACCTGTCGACCCGCTGGGCCTGGACCGCCGTCGGCGGTGCCATCGCGGCCATCACCGGCGTCGGCGGCTACAGCCTCACCCGGCATCCGCGTCGGCGTCGGCGCGGCCCGGAGCCCGACGGCTTCAACCGCCTCTGATCCCCCGCAGCCACATCAGCGCGGAGGCCACGTCCGCGAAGATGTCGTCCAGTACCTACGCGGAAATAGTTCGGCGGCTCGCCGAGAAAACCGATGTCTTCGAAAACGGGTGCCGGCGCTGCGTGCCTCGGTCGCCGTGGTGACCCTCTGGACCCGCACAACACCTGCCAGGGCGGAGAAACCGCCCTGGCAGGCGACCAACAGAACGGCCCACGCGGGCTGACCGATCAAGGTTGACGGCACCGACCCGGAACCCCCCGAGCCCGGCGACACCGACCTGACATCATGAAGAAATTTTTCGCTATTTGTCGCCGATATGAAGAAACTTATTGACATCGCGATCTTAACTTCGCAGTCTGTCTGCACCGGATCCCCCAGCCGAGGAGCGTTCGTGCGACGATCGTCCCCCCTCCGCATGGCGGCCGCGGCCATCGTGGCCGTCGGCGGCCTCTCCCTCCCCCAACCCGCCACGGCGGCCCAGACCGCCCCCGGCGAACGGCAGGCCGCCTTCGCCGAGGCCGCCAAGGCCTACAACGTGCCCGAGAGTGTCCTGCTCGGCGTGTCCTACCTGGAGTCACGCTGGGACGTCAACGCGGGCCTGCCGAGCAACTCCGCGGGCTACGGCCCGATGCACCTCACCGACGCCGCCGCGCTGACGACCGAGAACCACCACGTCGACGGTGTCGAGGACCCCCGCGGCGACGACAGCCGCCCCCTCTCGGCCCCCGAGGAGACCCCGGCTCCCGCCGAGATCCCCATGTCGCTCAGGACGCTGGAGAAGGCGGCCGAGCTCACCGGCGCGAGCCGCGATGAGCTGCGCGCCGACCCGGCCGCGAACATCCGCGGCGGCGCGGCCCTGCTGGCCGACTACCAGAAGCGGCTCGGCGCGCCGCTCAGCGACGACCCTGGCCAGTGGTACGGCGCGGTGGCCCGCTACTCGGGCGCCACCGAGGCCGACGCCGCGAAGTTCTTCGCCGACGAGGTCTACGCCACGATCGAGACCGGCACCGAGCGGGTCACCGACGACGGCCAGAAGGTCGTGCTGAAGGCGGCGCCCGGCCTGCGGAAGATGGACAGCTGGCTGAACAAGCTCGGCCTGCGCCGGCCCGTCCGCGACGGCGTCGAGTGCCCGCCCACCGTCTCGTGCGAGTGGATCCCCGCGCCCTACCAGGCGCTGCCCGATGACGACTACGGCAACCACGACAAGTCGAACCGGCCGGTCAACCAGCAGATCGAGTACATCGTCATCCACGACATGGAGGGCTACTTCGGCCCCTCCGTCAACCTGGTGCAGGACCCCGCGCGCCCCGCGAGCTGGCACTACTCGCTGCGCTCCGTCGACGGGCACATCGCCCAGCACGTCAAGACCAAGGACGTCGCCTGGCAGGCGGGCAACTGGTACGTCAACGCCAAGTCGATCGGCCTGGAGCACGAGGGCTTCCTGCGCACCGGCGGCGCCTGGTACACCGAGGCGATGTACCGTACCTCGGCCAAGCTGGTGCGCTACCTGGCCAAGCGCTATGGCGTCCCGCTCGACCGGGCGCACATCATCGGTCACGACAACGTGCCCGGCACGATCGCGTCCACCGTGCGCGGCATGCACGAGGACCCGGGCCCCTTCTGGGACTGGGCGCACTACTTCCAGCTTCTCGGCCACCCGCTGCACGGCACCGGCGGCCCGACCACCGAGTCGGTGATGATCCTTCCCGACTACGACAAGAACCAGCCGTATTACTACGGCTGCGACAAGGACAACCCCGAGGCCGCCTGCCTGCCGCACGGCTCGGCGTCGATCTGGCTGCGTACCGAGCCGCGTGAGGACGCCCCGCTGGTCAAGGACGTCGGCAAGCACCCGACCGGCGACTCGCTCTACAGCGTCTACGACCACAGCGCCCGCGCCGTCACCGGCCAGCGTTACGCCGTGGCCGACCGCCAGGGCGACTGGACGGCGATCTGGTACCTCGGCCAGAAGGCGTGGTTCCACAACCCCGCCTCCCAGCCCACCGCGGTGCCCTCCAAGGGCCTGGTGGTGACGCCCAAGCCGGGCCTGGCGAGCGTCCCGGTGTACGGCAGGGCGTATCCGGAGGCGGAGGCCTACCCGGCGGGCGTGCCCTACCAAACGATCTCCCCGCTGCAGTACACCTTCCCCGCGGGTCAGCGCTACACCGTCGGCCTGACCGCGGTGGGTGAGTACTACCGGGCGGTGACACTGGACCCGTCCCAGCACACGGTGGTCCGCGGGAACCTGAAGTACTACCAGATCCAGTTCGGCCACCGCGTGATGTTCGTCAAGGCCGACGATGTCGTGGTGTCCGCCACCTGACGGAGCGCCGGAGGACCAGCCAGGGGAGCCGGGGCATCCGCCCCGGCTCCCCTTGTCCGATGTCTGGCCAGCGGTGCATGGGATAGAACAGTGCGGATCTGGGACGTCGTCACTGGCAAGCAGTTGGTCATCTTCTGGCACGGCAGGACCTCGCCGTAGGGATCGATCCGGTCGACCGCGGCTTCGCCGGCTTGCCCTCCACGACTTGGTATCCGCTATCGGGCGGTCACCTCCGGAGCCGGCCGTACAACCGTTGCCTTCGCATTTTCACGCTCTTCTTGGGCCGCGTGTCCCGAGGGCGAGACGATCCTTTACCACTCTGCCCCGTCGGCCCGGCGGCAAGTTGGGGCTGCGGCCGCCGCGCGGGGACTGGTACGGACAGGCCGGAGGTCCGATGACGAACTGGTATTGACCAGTTCGGCTTACGGTGCTCTTATATGGGGCAATCCGGTGCGCATTTATGCGCATTCGGGCGGTTCTGTGCATTCAAGGAGACCGTGTGCCCCCCAGCCGTCCCTTAGCCCTGGCCCTCACCGCATCCCTCCTGATCATCACCCCCGCCAACGCCGCCAAGGCAGAGGCTGCACCCATCGCCGTGGCCCCCACGGCTCAGCAGGTGAAAGCCCGATCCGACGGGTTCCCCGTCAACCCCGTCGTCGGACTGGTCCGTACCAGTGACAGCGACCAGTACGCCGAAGCCCACGTTCGGCAGACCCTCGCCGACGCGGGCGTGAAGCGGATCGTCGCCACCGACGGCGACGACCCGCACACCCCGGTCACGATCTATCTGGGCGACGGCGACGCCGCCCTCGACGGGCTCGGCGTGAAGAACGCCGACGGCCTGCCGGCCGAGGGATACGTGCTCGCGGCCGGGCACAGCGGCGGGCACAAGGTCATCGTGCTCGACGGCGTGGACGCCGACGGTACCTACTACGCCGCTCTCTCCCTGCGCCAGCTCATCCAGCGCCATCAGGGCACTGACCGGATGCCGGGCGTGGAGGTGCGCGACTGGCCCACGATGCGCTACCGCGGCTCCATTGAGGGCTTCTACGGCACCCCCTGGTCGCACCAGGACCGCCTGGACCACCTGAGCTACCTCGGTGCGCACAAGATGAACACCTACGAGTACGCGCCCAAGGACGACCCCTACCACCGCGACCGGTGGCGCGATCCGTATCCGCCGGACAAGCTCGCCCAGCTCGGAGAGCTGATCACCCGTGCCCGCGAGAACCACGTCGACTTCACCTTCGCCCTGTCGCCGGGCCTGTCGATCTGCTACACCAGCCAGCAGGACGTGCAGGCGCTGCTGGCCAAGTTCGAGGCCGTCTACGCGCTCGGCGGGCGCTCGTTCAACATCCCGATGGACGACATCGACGCCGGCCGCTGGAGCTGCGAGGGCGACCGGGCCAAGTACGGCAACCCCGGCGGGGCCGGGGCCGGGCGGGCCCAGAGCGAGCTGATCAACGCCGCCCAGGCGTGGGCCACGGCCAAGGGCGACGTGGCGCCGCTGCAGATGGTGCCGACCGAGTACTACGACACCTCTGAGTCGCCGTACAAGAAGGCGCTGCGTGAGGTCCTCGACCAGAAGGTCGTCGTGCACTGGACCGGCATGGGCGTCGTCCCCGCGACGATCACCAAGGCCCAGGCCGCCGCGGCCAGGCAGGTCTTCGGCCACGAGATCCTCGTCTGGGACAACTACCCGGTCAACGACTACAACCCGGGCCGCCTGCCCATGGCCGACTACGCCGGGCGCGAGCCCGGACTGTCCGAGCACCTGGCGGGAATCATCTCCAACCCGATGAACCAGGCCGCAGTCAGCAAGATCGCCCTGTACTCCTTCGCCGACTTCGGATGGAACGACCCGGTCTACGACGCCAAGGCGTCCTGGCTGCGCGCCCTGGACGAGGTGGCCTCCGGTTCGGACAAGGTCGCCTCCGCGCTGCGCGACGTGGCCGATCTGAGCAGCTACGACGGCACCGTCCACCACAAGCAGGCCCCGGCACTGGCCGCCGCGGTCGAGGAGTTCTGGCCTGCCTGGCTCGACGGGAAACCCACCACGCTGCGCGCCTACGCCGAGCGCCTGCTGGCCGCACCCGCCACCATCACCGCCGGGGTGAAGGACCAGGCGTTCTTGGAGGAGGCCAAGTCCTGGCTGGACGCCACCGAGCTGTGGGCAAAGGCCATGCTCAAGGCCCTCGACGTCCTCGACGCGGTCAGGGCCGGCGACGGCGCCGCTGCGGTCAGCGCACGGCAGGATGCCCTCGACCTCATCGCGGCGGCCAAGGCCATCCGCGACCCGCGCGCCCCGCACTCCACGACGTTCCCCCGCATCGGCGACGGCGTCCTCGACCGCTTCATCACCCAGGCCCTGGACGAACTGGACCGATGGATCGGCGTGGTCGACGACCGGCCGGCCGCCTCCAGCACGCTGGGGACGTATGCCGACAACACCCCCGACCGCATGGTCGACAGCGATCTCGGCACCTTCTACTGGAGCAACAACGCCCCCGGCGCCGGTGACGCGGTGAGCGTCGACCTCGGGGCGATCAAGTCCATCGGCGACGTGGCCGTGCTCATGGGCAAGTCGAACAGCCCCAACGACTACATCCACGCCGGCGTCCTGGAGTACTCCATCGACGGCGTCGCCTGGACCCAGCTCGCCACCGGCACCACCGCCGAGGTCAAGGCGACGGCCCCGGCTGGGGCGCGCGCCCGCTACGTCCGCTACCGCGCGACCGGCGGCAACGACTACTGGCTCGTGGTGCGGGAGTTCCAGGTGGCCACCCTCGGTGACGACGTCACCCGGCTCACCGTCAGCGGCACCCCGGCGGGCGCTACTCCGCAGGCGGCGGCCGACGGCAACCTCACCACCGCCTGGACCGCCTCCGGCGCTCCGGCCGCCGGGGACGCCCTGCAGGTCACGCTCTCCAAGCCGCGCCTGATCGACCGGGTGATCGTCCTCGGCACCGGCGAGGCCGAGGTCCAGGTCAGGACCGGAGGCCAGTGGCAGCCGATCGGCAAGCTGGCCGGGCCGTACACCGAACTCGACCCCGCTGACGTGAACGCCGACGCGATCAGGCTCGCCTGGACGGCCGGGAGCGCCGCGCCGAAGATCACCGAGATCGTGCCCAGGTATGGCGACGTGCCGGCGGCGGTGCTCTCGGTCGACCCCGCCGTGCTGGACACGACGATCGGGAAGGAGGCGACGCTGACGCTCAGCGCCATCAGCCAGCGCGCCGCCGCCGTCACCGGCACGCTGTCGGTGAAGGGCCCGGCCGGGTGGAAGCTCCCGGCCGACCGCGAGGTCACACTGGCGCGCGGTGGCGAGCTGATCGTGCCCGTCGCCTTCACGCCCACGGGTTCCGGCACACTGGAGATCTCCTTCGCCGGGGTGACGACCACGGTCGCGGTCAAGGCCCATCGGGCGGTGGCCGAGGCCAACCTCGCCAAGGGCCGGCCGGCCGCGGCCTCCAGCGTCGAGGGCGGAACCGCCTTCGCGGCCGGCAACGCGGTCGACGGCGACCCGGCCACCCGCTGGTCGTCCGGCTACACCGACACCGAGTGGCTGACGGTCGACCTCGGCTCAGCGGTGGACGTGGGCAAAGTGGTCCTGCGCTGGGAGGCCGCGTACGGCAAGGCCTACCGGGTGGAGTCGTCGGCCGACGGCCTCACCTGGGCTCCGCTGGCCGAGGTGACCGACGGCGACGGCGGCGTGGACGAGATCTGGATCGACCAGGCCAACTCCACCCGCCACCTGCGCGTGCAGGGCGTGAAACGAGCGCTGGCGTGGGGCTACTCGCTGTGGGAGGTGGAGGTACAAGCAGCCGCCTAGCGGCTCCAGGCGCGGCCGGGTCACGGCCGGGTGATGGCGAGCATGGCGCTGGCCGCGGTCGATCAGACGATCGTGGCCACCGCCATGCGCCGCCGCGTGCGGTCGGCGTGCACACATCACATGATCAAGCCAGCGGCATGAGGACGAGCATTCCCCGTCAAGATCGAAGAGCCGCTAAGGGACACCTCGGAAGGTCAGGCGCCGGATATGGGCAGGGAGGCTTGCTTGTTCTTGTCGGCTTCGGAGAAGAGGAGGATGGGTTCGGCGAGGATGTCGCGGCCTGGTGAACGAGCCGCACCCGGCGCGGCCTCCTGCTTGCTGATCTTCTCCCCGAGAATCCTTATGACCGCGTCAGCCTGTCCAGCGAGTCGATAGCAGACCGCTCTGCTCCTGGAGGGTGTCAAGGTCGTAGTAGTGCAGGTAGACCGGCACGTGGGGATGGCTGACCTCGGGATGGTCCCGCAGCATCCTGGCCGCACCGTCTAACAAAGTGAAGCATCCGGCGTGCTCGCCCAGCAGCACCAGGCCGCGGGCTCGGCGGTACGTGACAGCGTTGCCGCCGGAGTCGCGGCCTTCGATAGGAAAGGGCCGGATCCTCCTACTACGTCGGGCACCGGGCCGCGCTCTGCGGGGCTTGTGGGAGATTCCCTACGGGCAGGTGGAAGACGGCGAGCCACCCGAGCTTGTGGCAAAACGCGCACTCCTGGAGAAAACCAGCCTGGCCAATGTCGACCTCGCTCGATACCCGGGATACTTCGACTATCCGACCGTTGCGGATAGAGAGCCTCACGTCCGCTCACTTACCAGTAAGGGGCCGACGGGAGCGAAGGTGCCGGTTGGGTACTGGAAAAGACTCGCTAGAACGCTTCGCGAGACATTCGCTTGAGCGCGACGATCTGACTGGCCGCGAAGCCGCCAACGTCTATAGCGATGGCCAGAAAGGTCATCAGGACCACGATGCTCGCTGCGGCAAACGAGACGGCGGCGAGCACACTCGCAGCCAGCACATTTGCCGCGAGCACGAGACGCAGGCCGTCACGCAGAGGACGGAAGCTGAGCCACCACACAACGCCGGCCCACAGCACGACACCGCTACCGACCGCCGCGATGACAAGTGCTGGCAGCTGAACTGTAGTCGTGGTCAGAGGTGCGGTAGCAGCGACTATGAGCCCGACGACGAGACAGTAGACCGCATCCGCGCGAAGACTGAGGCGTCCGAATTGACTCCCTGGCATGCACAAATCCTACATATCCGGGCCATATGGTGCTTAGGACTTCTTAGGACGGCAGCTCAGCCAATTGGATATGCGTCTTCCAGTTCGTGACGGTCGGCGGGAAGAAGCACGTTCACCACGATGATTGGATGCCCCGAGGCGTCACGCACGGCCGCGTACACGTCCAAGACCGGCGTGTTCTTCGGCATGCCAAGCTGCTTCGCCTCATCCGCCGAGGGCATACGCGCGGTGATCTGCTCGATGATGTGATCAACCCGCACGCCCTTACGCGCCTGGAGATGGTCCCGGATGCTGCCGGCCAGTGCGTCAGCGCTCGTCAGGTCCGTCCCCTCCGACAGGTCCAGGGGCAGCCAGAACGAGACGATCTCGGACGGCTCACCGTCGCGGACGACCAGGCGGCGCCGCAGGAACGCCCGGCTTCTGGCCGGCAGATCGAGCAGCGCGGCGACCCGGTTGGGTACGGCCTGGGCGCCCGCTTCCAGCACCTCACCAGCGGAGCCGGTTTCGGGGTTGGTCAGGTAGGCGTGACCGAGCGTCAATCGGGAAGCGATAGTGGACCGCCGTGGCCGGGCAGGCCCCGGTCGGCCGGGATCGTCTCCTCGACCGCACCGTCGGCGGTGATCCCCTGGCCGCGGGTCTGCTCGGCGAGCCGCCGGTAGTAGGCCGAGACCACAGCGAGCGTCTCGCGTGCCGCGTTCAGCAGCGTGGCTCCCGCCTGCTCGACGACGTCGGCCTCATGGAGCTCGAACGCCCGAATTCCTTCCAGCACAGCGGTTTTCAGGTCGCGCAGCAGTTGGACGTCGACCTGCGCGTAGACGCGGCACAGCGCCGTGACCCGCCGGAAGTCGTCCCCGGCGAGCAGTGACTCCTTGACGGCGGATACGGAATGCCGGACCAGCCCGACATCCGGCCGAGCGGACATGGCGGCGAGATCGGTGTCGAAAGACCGGATGTCCTGGTGCGGGTCGCAGAAGCCGACGGTGAGTTGCCACAGGGTGCGCAGGTCGTCGTGCACCAGCCCGTCCAGATAGCTGACCAGGAACCGCCGGTGCGACTCGAGGACGTACTGCGCCTTGAAGGGCGTCAACTCCCGGGGATCTTCACCCAACGTGGTGACCAACGTGGTGAATCCGTAGTCCGCGGTCAACGCGTTCTCCATGCCGACCAGCAGGTACACGAACCGTACCCAGGTCCGGAACAGTTCTTCCAGCGGCAGCGCGTGCAGACCGTCTTCGGTGAGGACGACGCCCCAACGAGAGCCGAACCGCAGCCGGCGCAGATGGCCGATCTGGTACATCGCGAGTTGGGCGTCGATCTCGGCGTGCGCGTGGTGCAGCACTTTTCGATACGCCGCGGTCGCGTCGAGCCCGACGTGATTGCGGACGATGTCCGGCCCGCCGATGTGCAGGTGCAGGAATTCGCTGACGTCGAACACCGCGCCGCCGATCGCCATCCAGTAACCCGCGTCGGAGGTGTTGTGCTGCGCCAGATCCGACACCTCGAAGCGGGGACCCTGCTGCGCGTGGCCCAGATAGGTGGTGAAGACGTCCTCGCCCAGACGCCCGTCGGCCACCAGTTGGCGGAGGAACTCGCGGCCGTCGCCGGGCACGATGCCGGTCAACGCCTGCAGTACGGAGACGGCGAACCGTGCGCTGCCGCACACGTAGACGAATGCGCCGCGACCGCCGTCGTCGGTGGACCGCAACAGCTCCCAGAGTGCGTCCGCCTCGGCGCGGATCACGTCGTCCACCCGGCGCCGCTGTCCGGCCTGGACGACGTGGCGCCGACCGTCGAAACCGACCGCGGCATCGGCGCGGGAGAACGCGACGGAGAATTTCAGCCGGCCCGCGGCCGCCGCCTCGTCCAGGCCTGTGTGCTCGACGAATTCTTCCGGCGTCCGGATCCCCAGATAGAGCAGATTCTCACCAGGCCCGGTGCGCGCGGAGACGAACCCGAGGAACGGGGCGATCCCGGACCCGGCCGCGAACATGACGACGGGCCGGGCAGGATCGGCCGGCAGCCGGAACCGGGGCGTGGAGACGATCTGCAGCGACAGCCGCTGCCGACCCTCGACGCTCGCCCGGCGCAGGAAATGCGATGCCGTGCCTTTCCGTTCCCGCGGGTACGACCATGGCGTCCGGGCGGAGGTGTAGTCGAGACCGGCGACCACCAACTGCAGCGTGGTGGCCGGCCCGCCGGGCGGCGGCGCCGAGGCGATCGAATACAGCCGGAACGGCTCGGGCGGAATCACCGCGCAGAACGCGTCGTCCTCACGCGGATCGGCCTTCCACAGCCGGGTGACGTCATATCCGCCCGCGTACAACAGGTTCAGGACGTCCCACAGCTCCCACTGGTCCTCCATGCGGGCGTCCACCACTCGCTGCCACGAGCCCACGGCTGTCAGTTTCACCAGCCGTTTCGCCAGCTCCCGTCCGATCGGCCGGAGCCGGGCGAAACGCAGCAATGTCCGCAGCGGCAGTACGTCGACCTCGCCGTAGCCTGCCCGGCTGGCCACCGCCGCTCGCCACTTCGGGGTGAGCCGCACCAACTCGTCGCCGGTCGCCTGCAGGGCGGCGACGGTGCGGCGCACCAACTCGTCGTCGTTCTCGGCCAGCACGCCGACCCGGTCACCGGGCAAGTGGTGCACGCCCTGCCCGGTGACGTCGATCTCCAGATAACAGGTCCAGGCGCCGGACTCTCCGGTGACGACACGACCTCGACGGGCGGTCCCGAACACCACCGGCGGACCCACCGGTGGGCGGCGCTCTTCGCGGACGATGGCCAGCTGGCCGTCCACCTTGTCCCAGGTCCGGTCCTTGAACAGTCCGGTGAACCGGGCGCCGGTCGTGACCTGTCGGCCGACCTTGAACGCCACCTCGAGAAAGCCGTACGCCTTGATGCGGTGCAGGCCCATCCAGCCGCGGTCGCCCAGATAGGCGTCGAGCATGGCGTTGTAGATGCCGCGCAGGGTGCTGTTGCGGGTGTCCTCGACGTACTGGCGCACCGACACCTCACGCAACGCGGCCACCAGCTCCTGCCAGTGCCGCGGGAAGAATCCGGCGAGGTAGACGCTCTGTTGCCCGACCAGCGAGCCGTATTCTCGGCGCTCGAGAAACGCGTCCAGCGCGTGGATCTGCGGTTGCGCGGTGCCGCTCGGGCTGGGCGCTCCATCGAAGATCGGGACGCCCGCGGTGCCGACCGTCTTGGCCCACAGCACCTGGTCGAGCGAATGCCGGGCGCGGGGGTTGGGATCGATCTGCGGATAGATGGCCTGGGTGACGTGCTGCAGCCGGTCGAGGATCACCAGTAGCGCGCTCTCCAAGGCGGCCGGATCGTCCGCGACAACGGCCTCCTGAGCATCCAGCATGGCGCCCAGCACGGGCGTGAGGCCCATCGCGAAGTCGGTGGTGGCCAGGTAGAACACCCGCTCCGCCGCGTTGTTCCAGGTCGGCGCGAGCAGGTCCATGTTGTCCAGCGCCCGCGGCCCGGCGGGATCACGCAGCCGCCAGTTGTAGAAGAACAGATCGATGTAGGAGACGGACGGGATCTCCTTGCCCAGTCGGCGCGAGACCGTGGTCCACGGTCGCAGCAGCGACTCGGGCAGAGCGGTCGGCGGATCGATCCCCATGTACTGATAGGCGTGGGCGAAAACGCCGAGCAGAGTCGAGGCGCGCAACAGGTATCGGTCGGGCAACGCCTCGGGCCGGGCGTCGAGCACTGGCATCGCATCGAACGCCCGGCGCAGCGACAGCCGACGGAACAGCTCAGGGAGCTGGTCGGTCATCTCATCCCAGGCTCTGTGCGATTCCGGGAAGGCAAGCAGCGGCGGCTCGGCCGGCAGAAATCCGTGCGCGAGCGACAGGAATCCGTCGAGTTCGTGCCCGACCCGGCGGTTGTGCGCCTCGGCGGCCTCCACCACACGTCGTGCGGCGATGCGCGGCGGCGCAACCGGCCGCAGCACGGTGAACTGGTCCAGACCGACGAGCGCCGTCGCCTCCGGGTCGAGGAAGGTCCACGTCAGCTCGTATCGGCCGATGCGCACTCGATCCCCGGGGACGAGCACCTGGCGAGTCACCCGCGTGTCGTTCACGTAGGTTCCGTTGGAGCTGCCGAGATCGGTGAGCACCAGATCGTCGTCGACGATCTCCAGCCGCGCGTGGCGCCGGGAGACGGTGCCGTCGTCCAGCACCACCGCCGCCGCGCCGCTGTCCCGGCCGAGAGTAGCCGGCAGTGTGCACACCCGCTCGTTGGTCTCTCGGGTGTGCCGATCGGTGAGGATGAGCCGGAGTTCAGGAATGGTAGATCACCGCACGACACAGATCGGCCCGGGACAGCGTGCCCACGAGGGTCCCGTCGTCGACCACGGGAAGCCTTCGGATCCCGCGGTCGATCATCACGATCGCCGCCCGCGCGAGTTCGTCGGCCGATCGGACCGTCGCCGTGTCGCGCACGACGAGGGGATCGATGACGCGGTCGGCGAGGTCGCGGCCCCGCTCCAGGAAAATCCGGAACGCGTCGGCGAGCGTGCCTCCGGTGGCGGTCACGTCGTCGAAGCCGGGCAGCATGGCCCGCACCAGGTCTTCCTCGGACAGTGAACCGACGAACCGGCCGTCGTGGTCCAGGACCATCAGTTGGCCGACCTCCGACACGCTGACCAATTCAGCCGCCCGCCGGATGGTCGCGCCGAGCCGTATATAGGCCGGGAACACCGTCATGACGTCGCTGACCAGCACGCCACCTCCCAGGTACGCCCCATGGTCGTCCCACACAATCGGTTACCTGGCAACTCATCCGAAACAATCTTCCGCGAGTATAAATTCATCACGAATGCGGTGTACACCCACCCGAACGCGGTCGGAACGTACGTCAGTTCGGCCACCCAACACCGGTTCGGCGTCGGCGCGTCGAAATCACGTTCCAGCAGGTCAGCCGGTTGTTCCCCGGCGGTCGGCACGGTGGTGCGGGGCCGCTTCCACCGAGCACCCCCTCGATGCCCAGCTCGCCCATCAGCCTCACCACCGTGCACCGCGCGACCGTGGTCCCCTCGCGATGCAACTCCCGCCACACCTTGCAGCGAGGCGCCGAACGAGGAGTGCCTCGGCCCGGTGACCGTGTTCGTGGAGTACGCCACGGAAGAGGAACTCCTCGCCCTGCTCGACCGCCCACCCGCTCCGCGCACACCTCGGTCGGCGCCACCGCCGTACAGCGGTTCCTGTGCTCGATCGCCTGCCAGGACAGGCCGCAGCGTCTGGTCCCGCCGAGTCGCGCCATGACAACGCCTCGGCGATCCCCGCCGCGTGGACGGAGTGCTCGCCGGGACGGCGATCTCGCCTACCGGCTGAGCCCCGTCAGCTATGCGCTTGCCACGCTTGCATTTCTCCGAGCGCCTGGCACCGTTCGATCATGATCGCAGGATCTCGATGAGCTCGTCGAGACCGCCTCGGCGGCGAGCCGAGGAGATGTGGTCGATGTAGTCACGAGAGCTGATGATCTTCCCATCCCGCACGCGGAGTATGAAGACGCAGGGGACCCGGAAGGGTTCACCCCCCTCGGCTGTCCCTCGGTATTCGAACTCGGCGACGATCACCTCGGGATCGGCGGTCTCGTGCACCGTGATGTTGGCCGGCTCCTGGCGAAGAGGCGGCAGGCGTTTGCCGGCCGAAAAGTGCTCACGCAGCTCCTCACGGGTGCGCAGCGGTTCGTCGCCAGACGGCGCAAACGGATGTTCGACGTAGGTCTGCTCCGCGTACAGATCGGGCAACTCGTCCCAGCGCCCCTCCGAGACGCCCCACACGAGTTTGAGGAATACCTCACGAGGAGTGAGCACCATGATGCCTCCTGTTGGCAGGGTAATATCCGAAGTGGAGACTCCACATATCCGGAGTGGAGACTTCGAATATACGGAGTGGGGACTTCGGATGGCAACACAACCGACGCGCGCCGATGCCCGCGGAAACCGAGCCCGGATCCTGGAGGTCGCTGAGGAGGTCTTCGGCAGGGGCGGCTCGACGGCCTCCACCGAGAAGGTCGCCCGCCTCGCCGGGGTCGGCATCGCCACCGTCTTTCGCCACTTCCCCACCAAGCAGATGCTGCTGGAGGCGGTTCTGGTAAGGCACTTCGACCATCTGTGCCAGCGAGCACAAAGCCTCGCCGAATCGGATGATCCCGGCCCGGCGTTCTTCGACTTCTTCGGCCAGATCGTGGCCGATGCCGCAGGCAAGCTCGCCATCATCGAGGCGTTCACCGACGCCGGCGGTGACGTCGACGGCAAAGCGGCCCAGGGCCCGCGGGACCTGCGCGAGGCCGTCGGCGTCCTGCTCCGGCGTGCCCAGGACGCCGGCGCGGTCCGTACGGACATCGGCCTCGACGAGGTCCATGCGCTCCTCGTCGGCGTCTCACGGGCCGTCGCCCACATCCGCCTCGACGAGCGGGCCCGCGCCCGTGCACTCGAGATCATCTTCGATGGGCTCGCCCCCCGGTGACAGCGAGAGACAGCCTCGATCGTGCCCAAGCACAGGAACGACAGCACATGACACCGCCACCAGTGCCCGAACTCGCCAACATCCGACAGACGTAGAGGGCCTCGCCGAGGTGCCGTACCGGATGTTGCCGGTCGCGCGCACCCGTCGTATCGCTCCTGGTGGCCGTACACGCCCTGACGGGAGAAGGACTTCGGATCATCGTCCGTACGCGGGGAGAGCCAGCGGCCCGGCGCGCACATGGCGGCGATCTGCCAGGACTCGTGCGATACGAGCCTGCACGAACGCGATCAGATCATCCATCGGGCACTCGGACCTCATCGTACGCCGGCCGACCTCCAGCCGCTCGGCCGGCAACGCCCCCGGCCGGTCCCGACGCGCCTGGAGCAGCGAGAGCAATGCCAGCAGTCGCGTTGAGGTCTTTGGCGTGAAATCCATTGCGCCGTAAGTAGCGGCCACATCCTGACCTCTGCCCCTGCGACTGTTGTCCCGCATCAGGCGCTGCACAGCGTCCAGAACCGATAGGAGCGACATGTCCGTCAAGTCCGTCACTCATCTGAACTTCCGGGGCGACGCCCGCGCGGCGCTGGAGTTCTACCAGTCTGTCTTCGGCGGTCATCTCGCCGTCGTCACATACAAGGACGCCGGAAACGTGCAAGACCCGGCCGAGGCGGACCAGGTGATGTGGGGCCAGGTGGTCGCGGACAGCGGCTTCCACGTGATGGCCTACGACGTGCCCTCGCGGCTGCCGTGGGACCGGGGTGAGAACTCGTTCTTCCTCTCCCTCCGCGGTGAGACCACCGAGGAGATCACCGCGTACTGGGAGAAGCTCTCCGACGGGGCGAGCATCGCGCAACCGCTGGAGCCCGCGCAGTGGGCTCCGCTCTACGGAATGCTGACCGACCGCTTCGGCGTCGTCTGGGTCGTGGACGTCGCGCGCGAATACAACAGCTGAGCAGCGGGAGCGTGATGCGGAGGCCCGCACCACGCTCCCGATCGTCCATCGAAGGGAACGACCAGCATGAGAACGCGGCCTTTGGGGCGGACCGGAATCCAGATCAGCCCCTACTGCCTGGGCACCATGATGTTCGGGCGGGTCGGCAACCCCGACCACGACGAGTGCGTGCGCATGATCCACCGGGCCCTCGACGCCGGGATCAACGTCATCGACACCGCCGACGTCTACTCCTACAGCGAGACCGAGGAGATCGTCGGCAAGGCGCTCAGGGGCCGCCGCGACGACGTCATCCTCGCCACCAAGGTGAACGGGCCGATGGGCGACGATCCCAACCGCGCGGGCAACTCTCGGCGCTGGATCGTCACCGAGATCGAGCACTCGCTGCGCCGCCTCCAGACCGACCACATCGACCTCTACCAGATCCATCACCCCGACCCCAGGACCGACATCGAGGAGACCCTCTCCGCGCTGACCGACCTGATGGCCGCAGGCAAGGTACGTGCCATCGGCACCTCCAACTTCCCCGCCTCCGACATCGTCGAGGCCCAATGGGTGGCCGAGCGACGCGGCCTGGCGCGCTTCCGCACCGAGCAACCCCCGTACTCGCTCCTCAACCGCGGTGTCGAACGCGAGGTCCTGCCCGTCTGCGAGCGCTACGGCATGGGCACGCTCGTGTGGGGTCCGCTCGGAATGGGCCTGCTCAGCGGCCGTTACCGCAAGGACCGCACGACTCAGGCCCCCGCGCGCCGGATGGCCTGGGTGCCCAGGCACATGACGGACGAACGCACGCTCGACACCGTCGAGCGGCTCGCCCTGCTGGCCGAGGAGGCCGGGATCCCGCTGGCCCACATGGCGATGGCGTTCACGGTCGCCCACCCGGGCGTGACCGCGGCGATCATCGGGCCGCGCACCATGGAGCACCTTGACGACCTGCTGGCCGGCGCCGACACCGTGCTCGGCGACGACCTCCTCGACAGGATCGACGAGATCGCGCCACCGGGCGCCGACATCGGCCCGCTCGACGTGTCCTACGACCCGCCGCCCATCACCCGAGCGGCGCTGCGCCGGCGGCCGGCCGGCGAGCGTGCGGCGGCCTGACCCGATGACCGTTCTCGGCACCCGGGCGACGCTTACCCCTCAGTCACCGCTTGACCGCGCCGACCTGCCGCCCTCGACGCCGTCGCACACTTGTACGGCCTGCAGACGCAGGAACCGCAGGAACCGTTCGCCGGGCTCTGGTCACGGCTGCGCGGGTTCGACCCGGCGGTGCTGTCGGACCTGCTGATCCGGCGCGACGACGAGAACAGGCGATCGCCCCCGTCCCCGTGACCTGCACGGATGAATATTCGGCACCCACAAGGCCGCCGAACTTGGTAGATCAATCGTCTATCCAAGATTCGCGCGCCGAACATTTCCACTCGACAGCGCATCTAACCCCATAAGCGACCTGTCGAACGCCGATACTGGCCTACCTGTGCTTTGCGTACGTCTTCAACGCCGCCAACATTCAACTCTCCAACGGGTTTCGGAGTCGCCACGCTGGTGCTCGGACTGGGCGCGCCGCCCCTGGGGTGTCTACTGGCTCTGATCTTCCGGAGAAGGATAGCCGCCACCATCTATGGCCTGATCTCGACAGCGCTCTTCGGCTTCGTCGTCTTCATCACAATCCAAGGGCGCAACTAGCCGGTCGGATAGGCGTCTTCCAGCTCGTGACCTGTCAGCTCGCCGCATATGCCGTACCGCCGGAGTTGGGTCCCATAGCCGGGCATATAAGCCCATTGTTCTCCTAGGTTGTCGAACTCTAGGATGCCGTGCCATGCGTTTCGCGATCTTAGGTGGCCTCACCGCCTCCCTTCTGCTGGCGCCCGCGGTCCCCGCCCTCGCCGCCGCCCCCGCCAAGCCCCTGACTCCGGCACAGCTGCGCGCGGCCCTCCTCACCCCTGAGGACCTGGGGGACGGCTTCACCCCCAACACGAAACGCCGCCGCGCGGCGCTGGCCCCCGACGCGGCCCACACGAAGAAGTGCGTGCAGGCCATCAAGGCGTTGAAGCCCCTCCTCGCAAGCAAGGCCGCGGTCTTCATCGACAAGGAGGGCGAGCCGTCCGGCGTCAAGCAGTTCGCCCTCAGCGCCGCCCCCGCCCGGTTGATCCCCTGGCAGAGGGTGGGCAAGGTCATGGTCCGTGACTGCGCCGGGGTGAACGCGAGCACCAAGAAAATCAAAGAGAAGATCAGCAAGCTCTCGGTCGGCAAGCTCGGCGACTGGGCATACGGGATCAGATACAGCAAGACGATCCCCGAGATGAACCCCGAGCCGATCCACGCGATGGACGTCGTGCTCATCAGAGTCAAGAACACCGTCACGCTCCTGGTGAGCGACGGCTTCTTCGCGACGTTCGACCCCGACCTGAGCAGGCAGGCGGCGGAGGCGGCCGTGCCGAAACTTCAAGACGCCCAGGAAACGGCTTGAGCGGGGCTGTTTCGCAGCCGATCCGCCGGAAGCTTCCCCTCCGCCTGAGGCCTCTCCGGGCCGGGCGACACCATGGGCGGACGCACGCCGGACGCACGTCGCCCCCCGATCGAGGGGGCCGCTCCGTCGATGAAGTGCGCCGCAACTGAAAATCTAGGGATCGACAAGTGGAAGCCCATAGCTTCTCCCCATGAGAAAGCGATCTTTTATCCTCTTCGTCCCGGCCGCGGTCGCCGTACTCGCCGCTCCCGCCGCGGCCTCGGCCGCAGCAGGGCTTCCGGCGGCAGGGGTCTCCTCAAGTTCGTCGGCATCCACGAACTTCTCCTTCCGGGGCATGAACCTTAAGCTCCCCTCTGGCTGGAAGGTGCACCGCAACGGGGACAGGGTCGTGGTGGCGACCGGTAAGTGCAAGAGGCCGGAACCGTTCGCTTCGAACTGCCAGTCGTTCTGGGTGTTCGGTCCGACGGAGTACACCGACCTTCCGGTCGGGGGTGGTTCCCTGACCTATACGGGCAAGTACCAGTTCCACCCCTTCAGCGGCGTGATCCCCTGCCCGTTCAACGCCAAGACCAGCTGGTACGAAGGCGAGAAGGCCACCTCGACAGGTCTGCGCCAGGTCGGACGCGGCCACAAGGCGATGTACAACGCCTGGCCCAACCAGTGCGTGACGAACAACGGCGGGCGCCGGACGGCGAGCTTCACTCAGCGGGAGTGGTTCCTGCCCAAGTCGCGGATCCTGGTGGTGGACGTCTGGAACACCCCGGGGCTGTCGGACGTACTCAAGCGCGCCACCTGGAGCTGACTGTGACGTTCACGTCCAGGGAGATGGTGTGCGGGTGATCTAGGCCCGGCGCTGGCACGGGTGAGATCCATGTGACAACAGACGGCCACTCCGTAACCCTTCGATTCGATCAGATCAACACGAAGGGGACGAAGTGGCCGTCGCAGGCCCTCGACGGTTGTCAGTTCAGCGCTTTGCCGGTCCTATCGGTGCTGACCAGCCGCCCGAGTTCGCCGGTGAAGACGAACCCGCTGTCGGTCCAGTCCTCCCCCGCTGCACAGCCGTCCGCCGTTCACCTGCACCCTGCCACTGAGAACCGGACGAAGTCCGGCTTCGAGCGTGCCGTACCGCTTGGCGATCGCGAGCGGGTGGTGGAAGACGAGCACCAGCACCTGCGTGACCAGCCGGATCTGCCGGGTGCGCACCACGAGGTACCCGAAGACTGCCCAAAGAGGTCCGTTATACGTATTCCTGCCGATGTGCGGGCGGGCGGAGATCTCTACCGTCGGGGACGCCGACGACACCCCGAGGTGAGCCATGCGCGTGCCGAGCGTGTTCCTGCCTGTGTTCCTGTCCGCTGTCCTGATGACATCCGCCCTCACCGTCACCTCCGCCGCCGCCGAGGCCGAGAGCAAATCCCCGCCCTCCGCCGTCGACGTCCTCTACGAGCGGGCCA
Organism: Microtetraspora glauca; assembly: GCA_001570385.1. Lineage (GTDB taxonomy): Bacteria > Actinomycetota > Actinomycetes > Streptosporangiales > Streptosporangiaceae > Microtetraspora > Microtetraspora glauca. The sequence continues at coordinate 81,709 of BBYL01000039.1, forward strand.
ACTTCGGCCCCGGCACCCGCGAGGGCGTCAAGGGGGGACACACCCTGTCCTTCGCCGCCCCCGCGGGCACGATCTCCTACACCGACGCGCTGGGCACGAAGAGCTGGGAGTACGCCCGGTGGACCGGCCCCGAGCGGCCGATCGGGTTCGCGGCCACCGAACTGGTGGCCTCCTGGAACGCCGACATGCCGGCCGGAAGCTGGCTGCAGGTCGAGATGCGCGGCCGCAACGCTGCCGGGCAGACGAAGTGGTACGTGCTCGGCCGCTGGGCGTACGGCGATGAGGACATCCGCCGCACGTCGCTGTCGGGGCAGCGCGACGCCGACGGCACGGTCTCGGTCGACACGTTCGTGGCCGCGACGGGCAAGGCGATCACCTCGTACCAGTTGCGCGCCACGCTGTACCGTACGCCGGGCTCGTCCGTGACGCCGGTCGTGCGCACGCTCGGCGCGATGGCCTCCGCCGTGCCCGACCGGGCGACCGTCCCGGTCAGCCCCGGCGGCGTCGCGTGGGGCGTCGAGTTGCCCGTGCCGCGCCGCTCGCAGAACGTTCACGAGGGCCACTACCCCGAGTGGGACGGCGGGGGTGAGGCGTGGTGCAGCCCGACCTCGACCACCATGGTCCTCGGCTACTGGGGTAAGTGGCCCAGCAAGCAGGACACCTCCTGGGTGAACCTCCCCGATCCCAACCCCGAGGTCGACTACGCCGCCCGGTACACCTACGACTACGCCTACCAGGGAGCGGGCAACTGGCCGTTCAACACGGCCTACGCGGGACGGTACGGGCTGGAAGGGTTCGTCACCCGGCTCCGATCGCTGACTGAGCTTGAGCGGCTGATCCGCGCCGGCATCCCGGTCGTCACCTCCCAGTCGTTCAAGGCGGAGGAACTGCCCGGCGCCGGCTACAGCACCAACGGCCATCTCATGGTCATCGTCGGCTTCACCGCCACCGGCGACGTGATCGCCAACGACCCCGCCTCGCCGGACAACGACGCGGTGCGCCGGGTCTACCCGCGGGCGAACTTCGAGAACGTCTGGCTGCGCAGCACCGGCAGTGGCGGAATCGTGTACATCATCCACCCGAAGCAGGGTCACCCGCTGCCTCCCACCACGCCGGGGCTGCCGGCCAACTGGTAACGGCCGGCGGCAACGCGCGTGTCGATCAGATGGCGTGCCGGCGCTGCTGTTCGGGGGAGCACCCACAGCAGCGCCGGGTCGACCCCGGCAGGTACGGTCCGGCGAACCTCGGCGGTCGAGCAGCGCCACCTGGCCGGACTCGCCGGGGTCGGTCGGCCGCCGAGGCACACTTCGTGCCGGACGACTTCCTGGGCCACGCCAAAGATCCGCCCCTGTTCGAACATGCGACCGAAGCTCTGTGGGCGTCAACCATAAGACGACCTATGGCTTAGTCGGCAGGTGCGCGCGGAACCGGTCAGCGGGCATATCGTCGCCCGGCTGTCCGGCCCTCAGTGGCCGCTCGGACCGGGGCCGCGCCGATACACGCGTAGTTCGATCACCGACGGGACATGCCATTCGAGGGACCGCATGACCGGCCGACCCTGCTGATCGACGTCGACCTGCTCAAGGTGCTGCAGCGGAGTGCCCACCGTGACATGGAGCAACTGGGCCAGCTCGCGGTCGGCCACCACGGGCATCAGGATCGCCTCTCCGTGCTCGACCGGATGGCGGCGTTCGGCCAGCAGACGGTACAGCGAATCGCGGAAGGAGTCCCGGTCTGCCTCGGCGTCCACGATGTCAGCCGGAATGTAGTCCTCGGAGTAGATGGCCGGCCGCAGATCGGCCGTACGTACCCTGCGGATCTCCACCACATCGGCGTCGACCTCGATCCGCAGCGCCTTCGCCGTCTCGTGGTCGGCGGGGACCACGCGGGCACCGAGGATCTGCTTACTGGCCCGCAGGCCGCTGCTCTCCAGATATTCGGTGTAGCTGAAGTTCGTGTCCAGCGAGTTGCGAAGCGCCGGGCGGTGGGTCACGTACGTGCCAGAGCCATGCCGGCGGACCACCATGCCGTCCTCGATCAACCCGCGCACGGCCTCACGCAGGGTGATTCTGCTGACCTCGAAACGCTCCCGGAGTTGCTCCTCGTTCGGGAGCTTCGAGCCGAGCGGGAACTCGCCCGACATGATCGCCCTGCGCAGATCGGCCCGCACCACATCGGCGAGCAACGGTCTGGTCCGCTTGTCTGGCGTCATGCCATGGCCCCCGGAAGCTAGGATGACTTACCTTACGAGAGACGTATCATGTCACACGTCAGCGGACTACGGCACGTCGGCCGTCAGGCCAGCCAGTGATCGAGCCGCCGAGCGACGAACTCATCGTCGGTCAACTCCGGGTAGGCGGCACAGACCCGGTCGATCTCCTCAAACTGGCCCGGAGAAAGATCCTCATCGGGATCAAGACACCAGCGACCGGCCAGTAGTCCCTGCCGCCGCAGGATCTCGTTGATCCCGGCGATGCAGCCACGGAAGCCCCCCGCCACATCGAAGATCGCGGCGTTGGCATCGGTGAGCGCCCCGTCCATGACGAGCAGGCGCCGCAACGCGGAGTCGTCACCGGCGCGGGCGGCGGCGGTCTCGGCGTGCAACCGCACGGCGGGTTCGGTCCACACCGCCCACTGGCCGAGCAGTCCGCCGACGAACTCGACGTCCATGCTCCGCCCGTCCACGACGAACCGGTTCCGGATCGCGAGGTCGGCCAGAATATGGTTGTCGTTACCCGTGTAGAGCGCGATGTCCCCCAGCCGTCCCGATCGGCAGACGCCGTGCAGGACATCCAGCGTGCGGTACCGGTCGAACGGCGCGACCTTGATTCCGGCCACCGACGAGATGGCCGCGAACTTCGTCCAGTAGTCCCTGGACAGCACGCACCCGCCGACGGCCGGCTGCAGGTAGAAGCCGATCACCGGGAGCACCTCGCCGACGGCTCGGGCGCGATCGAGGAGCTCTGCCTCGTCCACCCCCGCCCGCGGAGCGAGCAGGGCGAGGTGGTACCCCAGTGCGGCGGCGAGTTCCGCCTCCCGGACCGCCTGCTCCGTCGGCCCCTGAACCCCGGCGACCAGGACGACCGGCCGGCCGGCTTCCGCCGCGACGGTTTCCGCGGCGAGCTCCAGCACCGGGGAGAGCAGCCCGTTGTCGTGGATCGCGAACTGGGTGGTGTGCACCCCGACGGCGATTCCACCGGCGCCGGCGGCCAGGTAGTAGCGGGTGAGCGCGCGCTGACGGCGCTCGTCCAGGCGGCGCTGGGCAGTGAGCGCCAGAGGGTGCGCGGGGATCGCGCTCCCGCGGGCGAACAGTTCGAGGGCGTCGGTCGCGGACATGTCAGAACCGGCCGTCACGACGCTGGAACCCGGTCGGCTTGTCCAGGAGCGGCCGGCCCGACCCGACCCACGCCGCTGTGTGGTCGACCAGCTCACCAAGGGTGACGTCGGGATAGCCGAAGAGCCGATGGCACCGTCCCGCGTTGGACAGCAGGGCGTTCTCCGCCTCCTGTCCGGTGAAGCGGGCCGGCACCCCGAGGCGAGCCGCCAGGGCGGTCGCCACCTGCCGGATCGAGACCTGCTCGGGCCCGGTCACGTTGAGGACGGTGGGTGGCACGTCCGCCAGCAGGAGAGCCCGGAGCACGACCTCGTTGGCGTAGCCCTGCCACACCACGTTGACGTGGCCCATGGTCAGGTCGATCGGCTCCCCCGCCAGGAGCGAGCGGGCCAGGTCGACGAGCACGCCATAGCGCATCTCCACCGCGTAGTTCAGCCGGATCAGCGCGGTAGGGGTGCCGCTCGTGACAGCTGAGTACTCCAGGATCCGCTCCCGGCCCAGACAGCTCATGGCGTACTCGCCGACCGGCTCGGGCGGCGTCTCCTCGGCCGGGGCGGCGGCGGTGACGGGTGCGAGCGGATAGACGTTGCCGGTGGACAGGGCGACGATCCGGCTGCCGCGGAAGCGTTGCATGACCCGTCCGGGAAGAAAGGTGTTGGTATACCAGGTGGCCGCTTCCCTGCCGCTGGTTCCGAACTTGGCACCGACCAGGAACACCACGTTCGGCGCGTCCGGCAGCGCGCGCAGTGCCGTGTCGTCGGCGATGTCCGCGACGATCGTGGTGGCGCCGGCCGCCCGCAAGTCGTCGGCGAGATCGCCCTTGCCGAACCGGGACACCGCGATCACACGGCGACCGCCACCGGCGGCCTCGGCGGCTCGCACCGCCAGCCGAACCAGGCTGGGGCCGAGCTTCCCGCCGGCGCCGAGCACCAGCAGATCGCCGTCGATCTTCCGCAGGTCGTCGACGAGTGCGGTTCGCGGTGTGCTGAGCCGGTCTTCGTGCTCGGCCACGGATTCCATATCGATCTCCAACGTTCCGTTGATGAATATGTCAGGATGGCCGGCCGGGCATGCGGGACATCACGGCGCGGCAGCCTGGACGAACGTCGACGGACCGCCCGGCCTCGGCGGACCGGTAGATCGCCAGCACGGTGGCCAGGGCGGCGGCGGCGTCGCGCGGACCGATGGGTGGCGCCTCACCGGCCCGAACGGACTCCAGGAAACCGCGTAGCACCTCGACGTAACCATTGAGGACGGGTGAGCTCACCGAGTTCCACCGGCCGGCCGGCATGCCGTCCCATGCCTGTCTCAGGTACACCCGGGCCTGCCCGCCCTGATATGGATCGGCCAGGTCGATCCGGCCGTGCGAACCGTCGATCTCGATGCGCTCCTCCGCCCGCGCGCCAGGGCTGTGCGCGGAAGCGGCGAGGGTGGCCAACGCGCCGCCGGACAGCCTGAGCACGGCCCCCGCGGTGTCCTCCACCTCGACCGGAGCCGTCAAGGTGGCGATCTCCGCGCTGACGCTGACCACCTCAAGGCCGGTCAGATAGCGGACGGCGTCGAACTGGTGCAGGACGTTCATCATGACGACGCCGCCCCCGGCCTGCGCCCGCCGGGACCGCCAGCCGTCCGCCACTCTGCCCGACGCGCCCGACTCCCAGTAGGAGTCCGGTTTGTCGATCACCGCGAGAATCCGTACCGCGCGGATCTCGCCGATCGCGCCCGAGACGATCAGGCGGCGGGCAGCACGCACCGGACCGGTCATGCGCAGCGGGAACACGACTCCCAGCCGGCGATCCCGCCCAAGTGCGGCCCGCTCGAGGTCGCGCAGCTCCTCCAGGTCGAGCGCCATGGGCTTCTCGACGAGGACATGGCGGTGCGCTCGCAGCGCCTGATGGGTGATGGGCGCCAGCAGGTGGTGGGGGACGGCCACGTAGACGATGTCGACCGCGGGGTCCGCGACCAGCGAGGTGAGCGATCGGTGCACCGCGGCCCGGCGCGGCAGGGCCAGGTCGGCGGCGAGGTGCTCGACAGGATCGAAGGCCCCGGCGAGACACGCGTCGGGCAGCACGTCGATGGCGCGGCACAGGTCAACCGCGGCGCCGCCGCAGCCGACCACGCCCACCCCGAGGCGGCTCATGCGACCGGCCCGGCATCGCCCGCCGGGTAACCGCCACCGGCGACGAGATGCGACAGTGTGCCGAAGTACTCGTCGTCATAGCGCTCGACCGCCAGTGCCACCACCTCGAGTCCGCCGGCCGGGTCGGTGATCGCCCACGGTCGGGCGATCCGGACCCGGCCGGGCGGCATGAGCTCGTGCGCGGCCCAGGCGCCGGACACGTTCCGGTCGCGGCGCTCGAAATACCAGATGCCGCCGCTCTCCCGGGTCAGGTAGATCCGGCCGCCTGGACTGCGGTGAGGGAAGGCGACACCCCCGACGTAGAGGCCGGCGTGGATGTAGCCGAAGACGCTCCCGGCCGGAGCCACGTCGTCGGTCTGCCAGCCACCGTCACGATAGGCGCTGACGTGGTAGCGCGCGTCTTCGGTCGCGTCGTCACCCTTGACCTTCGACACGAAGCCGATCTCGAAGTCCGGCCCGTCGGACACGTCGAACAGGTTGACCGTACGGTCCGACGGGGTGCGGTGCGCCACTTCGAGTCGGTCCTGATCGATCGGCAGCGTGGTCTCGTCGTACAGGTTGGCGATGACAGCGCCGTCGCCGGGACGGCTCACAATGCCGGTTTCGAGGTCGACCTGGCAGGCCCAGACGTCGTGTAGTGGCAATGAGCCGTACTCCTTCGGATGCCCGGACACGCCCATCCGCACCGTGCGGCCGTCCGCGAGCATCGCCGAGGCCAGATAGATCTGCTGATCGGTGTCGAAGGCGAGGAACGGCACCGGATTACGCCAGGTGGCCGCCCAGTCATCGGACCGGCAGTAGTGCCATCCGACCTCGTCGACCCGGGTGAACAGGTGCAACTGGTCGCCGCGTACGTGCACCTGGGCGTAGCTGGTCTCACCGCCGAACTTCAGGTCCCGCTGGGGATGCCAGCCGGCGATGTCGGTGGCGTTCTCCGAGATCCGGAACTGCAGGGTGTCGCCGCGGTCGTGCCGCGAGTAGAACGCGACCAGCGGCTTGCCCGGCACGGCGACCAGGGCGGGGTTGTTGTGATCGTCCGCCTCGTACGCGGCCAGGATCGCCTTGACGGCACGGCGGGTCGCGAGGTTCCAGGTCGCGGCGTAGATCTGGCCTGTGGAGTCCATCGCCCCGAAGAACACCTGGTCCCCGATCCGCACCGCACGCGGCCGGGTCCACCAGCACCACGAGACGTCTTCGATCAGAAGACCCTTCATGAGGACCTCACTTCATAGGGTGTAAGACGATCTCGCCGGTCACCAGGTGGGCGATGCTGTCGAGAACATAGGTCGGCGGCGGGTCGGCCAGGCCCGCGGCGGCCCGGTCCGTCGCGCCTGAGAGGACGAGGGCCACGTCGATTCCCGCGGTGACGGCCATGGCGACATCGGTCTCCAACCGGTCGCCCACGATCAGGACCTGGTCGGCCGGGAGCCCGAGCCGGGCAAGGATGGTGGCGGCCATCCATGGAGAGGGCTTGCCGACGACCGCCTCCGCGGTCGCTCCCGTGCACGCCTCGATCGCCGCGAGCATGGCCGCGCAGTCCGGGAGCCCACCCTCCGGCGTCGGGCAGTAGCGGTCCGGATTGGTCGCCACGATCGCCGCCCCGGCGGTGACCGCGCGGAACGCGGCGTGCAGCTTGGCATAGTCGAAGGTGCGGTCGAACGACACCACGACCACGTCGGCGTGCTCGGCGTCTGCGCCTGTCAGCACGGTGAAGCCGTGGCGGTTCAACGTGTCGACCAGCAACGGCTCCGACACGCACAACACCGACGTGCCGGGGTGCCTCTCCTTCAGGTAACCCACCATGGCGTCGAGCGAGGAGATCACCTCGTCCGGCGTCGTGGGTATCCCGAGCCGGGTGAGCTTGGCGGCGTACGTGGCGGATGGATCGAGCGGCTTGTTGGTCAGGTAGAGGACCGAGCGATTCGCCCCGCGCACCGCCTCGATCACCGCGCCGGCTCCAGGTAGCAGATGTTCGCCCAGGTAAACGGTGCCGTCGAGGTCGAACACGACACCACGGTAGAGGTCCAGAATATTCGCCAACCCGTTCCCCATCCCGAAAAATGTCTCATAAGACGTATAACGACTTTATGAGCGCACGCCAGGGCTGTCCATACTCGATCCGACCTTGACGCAATGGCATAAGTCGTCATACGTTTTGCGCCGCCGTCCGGCCCGGCCGGTCCTGGATGCGATCACCAGGGGCGCCCGAGAGCCCCTCTCGACACCACGGTTCGACCGGCGACCGCCGCCGCGCCCCGGTTCACGCTCCGACACCGAGCATGGGGCAGCGGCCGGTTCCCGACAGACAGATCGACGCGAACACCTCGAACTGCGCGAAAGACCACCAAGCCTTGCCCAAAAGTCGTAATACGTCTATCGTCCTACGTACTACGCTTCGCCCTTAGGGAGCTGAGATGGGTGATCCGAAGCGCAGCACCTGCTCATCCTCTGCCACGGCCACGCCGCCTACCGCCGACCGTTCGACGCCACCCGTGAGGCGATGTCATGACCGCTCTCGCCGATCCCCCCGACGCGCTGTCTCAGGTTCGCACGGTCTTCGGTTCAACCGCCGACGTGGGGCTGCGCCGTCTCGTCACCGGCCCGGAGGCGTTGTACCAGCTCGGCGAGCTGGTACAAGAGACACGCCGCGGCAGCTCGCCGATCATGCTGCTGAGCGATACCACTCCCAAGACGGTGTACGGAGCCGACCTCACCGAATTGGTGCTCCACCAGCTCCGCCAGGTGGGCGAACCGATCCACGTCACCATCGGATCGCCGGGTCACGAGACGGCGGCCGACCCGGCCACGGTGGCAGACACGATCGACAGGACCGCGGGTGCCGGAGTCCTGGTCACCCTGGGCTCCGGCACGATGTGCGACATCGGCAAGGTGGCCAGCGCCCGCGGCTGGTTCCCACACGTGGTCGTGCAGACCGCGGCCAGCGTCAACGGCTACGCCGACGACCAGTCGGTGCTGCTGCTCGACGGGGTCAAGACCACCGTGCGCAGTCGCTGGCCGGACGTACTGCTGATCGATGAGGGGACGCTGGTGTGCGCCCCGCCGGAACTCACCCGAGCCGGGCTGGGCGACCTGATCTCCGTCTACACCGCGTCCGCGGACTGGGCGCTCGCCGGCGCCCTGGGCGTGGACCGCGGCTACCGGCCGGAACTCGTACGGCTACTGCGACGGGCCGCGGCGGCGGCACTCCCCTTGGCCGACGAACTGCCCACGGGTTCCGCCGCGGTGAACGCGCTGGCGCACGGTCTCACCGTAGGCGGGCTGGTGATGGGCGTCGCCGGGCAGACCGCCCCTTCATCCGGCACAGAACACGCGATCAGCCACCTGCTGGACATGGCAGCGGGCGCCGCCGGACAGCCGCACGCGCTGCACGGCGCCCAGGTCGGGATCAGCTCCCTGGTATCGGCCGCGATCTGGGAGCACGTACGGACGAGGTTCGCCTCGGCGGCGGCGCACGCCCGGGTGCCGCCGGACGCGCCAGGCCGCGACCAGGTGCTGGCCGCGTTCGCGCACGTCGATCCGACCGGCGCCATGGGCGAGCGATGCTGGCAGGGCTACGCCGCGAAGATCGGAGCACTGCGCGCCGACTCCGGCGCCTTCGCCTCGCTGACCGCGCGGTGGGACACCTGGGCCGACGGCGTGGCACCACGGCTGGAGTTTCTGGCCGACGCATTGCGCCGGGCGGGCGCGCCGGCCAGGTTCTCTCAACTCACCCCCGCCGTGAGCCCCGCGCAGGCGCGCTGGGCCATAGCCAGCGCGCCCTTGTTGCGCAGTCGCGTGGGGATCGCCGATCTGGCCGCACTGGCCGGCTTCTGGACGGACGCCGACGTCGACGCCGTCCTCGCCCGGCTCATCGATGTAGACGCAGGCATCTGAAGGAGCACCGTTGATCAACTTCATCTTCATGCTCACCCACCGCGACCGCACTGTGCCGGACGCCGCCGACGTACTGAAGGGACTGGCCGGCAGCGGGCTCCGTTACGTCGGCTTCAAGGACGTCGGGGTCAGCCCGGTGGAGGTTCGGGCGCTCACCGATCAGGCCCACGATCTGGACATGACCGTCATGCTGGAAGTCGTCTCCACCACCCGGGAGGACGAGCTGGCCTCACTGGACGCCGCGCTGGCGTGTGGGGTGGACTGGATTCTCGGCGGCACCCATGGTGATGAGGGGGCGGCCCTGTTCCGCGGCACCGGCCAACGGTACTGCCCGTTTCCCGGGACGGTGGCCGGCCATCCCAGCATGCTGCGCGGCACGATCGAGGAGATCGCCGCGGATGCGGCCCGGCTCACCGCGCTTGACGGCGTATGCGGTGTTGATCTGCTCACCTACCGGCACGCCGACGCCGACCCGTACGAACTGACCGCCGCGGTGGCCGCCGTGACCGAGGGACCGGTGATCGTCGCGGGGTCGATCACCAGCGCCGCGCAGATCGCGCTCATGGCCCGGGCGGGCGCCTGGGGCTTCACCATCGGCGGAGCCGTCTTCGAAGGTCAGCTGCCTGGTGGGCGACGTGTCGCGGACCAGGTCCGTACCGTCCTCGACCTGTCCGCCCAGGTGGATGCGTCGTGACTTGACGCCGCGACACCGCCGTCTCATGCTGCAGCAAATGATCTCGACGTTCTTGGCCGCCCTACTTCGGCCGGGCACCACCAGCCGGCCGAGCAACCGATCATGAGCACATGGAGGAATCGCCCTGCGACGACTTGTGAAGCGGTACACGGGAGCACATGGTCACCCCTCACCCCCGCGACATGCACGGACGGATATTCGGCACCCACGGCGTCCCGCGGATGGATCGGAACGTCCTGCTGGACACCGCCCACCTGCTCGCTTCCCCACCGATCAGGCGCGTGAGCTGGAGGCGCTGATCAGGGCGAACAGGAGCGTGCGGGCATGACGGCACCGAATTCACCGGCGGCCGGCATGCTCTCCGCCGCCCAGGCCATGCACATCGGCGCGCTGGCCATCGTCGTGGCCGCCCCAGACGCCCTCCGGCGCATTCGGGACTCCTTGCCACCCCGGCGAGACGACTGGCCCGCGCTCGCGCGGCACACGTTCCCCGGCGAAGAGGAGTACCCGCCCGTCCTCAAGGGGGCGAGAGAGGGGATCGAGGATCTGCTCGGCCCCTGCGGCCCCGACGTCCGGCAGGCGATCGGTGCCGCCGCTGCCGCCCGAGTCGGCAGCCGCTCCTATGAGGCGGTGGTGCTCGACCTCGGGCTGGCCGCCGCCGACCTGTATGTGGCCGGACGCGCCGCCGAACGTCTTGGGGCGATCCGCGACCTTCTCGCGGACCATGAGCACGCCTCCCGGATCCGAGAACTGTTCGAGCGGGCGATGAACGATCTGGCCATCGCGCGGACTGCGGTGGTCAGGGCCGCCCGGCTGCTGAACAGGATGCCGCGTACGCGGCTCTTCCCTCCGGAGGTCGCACGGTCCGTCAGGTCACTGTCCAGGCTGGCGGGCGGGCCGCTCCCGGCCTTCGACGGTTCGCCCGGCGAGCCGGGCGAACGGCCGCCGGGCCGGCGCCCAGGAGAACGCTGGTGCAAGCGGATCAAACAGGCGATCTGGGCGCTGGACGTGGCCTTCTCTCTCCCGCCGGCCCCAACCTGGCCTCCGCCACCGCCGTCGGCCACGGAGGCGTCCGCGCTCGCGGAGATCCTCGCCCGGCCGGACGACACCGAGGCCCGGTCGCGTTGGGCGGAGCTCGCCGAGGCGCGTGGCGCCCCTCAGGCCGCCCTGGTCCGCGCGCAGGTCGAGGCGCGCGAGTGGGTACGGCAGTGGCCCGATCTTGGCCGGCTCGAACCTCGGCAGAGCAGGTTCCTGGTCGAGTGGCATCCGGAGTGGGCGGCGCCCGTCAGACGGCTCGGCGCGCGAGACGTCGCCTTCCGCCGCGGCTTCGTCGAATGGGTGAGCATCGACGCGGGGACCTTCCTGCGCCGGGCGCCCGAGCTCTTCACGGTGGCGCCGATCCTGTACGTCAAGCTCACCGGTGTGGCACCGCTGCTACCCGACCTGCTCGCCTCAGGGCTGCTGTCCCGGCTGCTCGCGCTGGACCTGTCCGGTGAGGGGCTCGACGATGGTCACGTGGCGGCGATCGCCGGGGCCTCAGGGCTCACCCGCCTCCGGTCGCTGGACCTCAGCTCGAACCCGATCAGCGCCGCCGGCCTGGCTCACCTGTACACCACCGCCGCACTCCCGTCGCTCGTGTACTGCGATCTGGACGGCACCTCCTGCGGCCCGCTGTACCGGCTCGGCTGGACGGCCCAGGAGTATCCGACCGAGGAATGGGTGGCGACCCCGCTTCTGGTGAGCCTCGAAGCGGACTTCGGGAAGAGGGCCTGGACGACGCCATACCGGACGCCCCCGGACTTCGACACGCTGACGGTGCTCATCGACCCGAAGACCGGAAAGCCCCCCGCTCCGCCGGACTGACGCCCGCGCCGCGGACCGCGAAGCCCACCGCGCTCGACCTCTCGCGGCGCGGTGACGCTAGCCTCCTCTGTCGTCCGTACGCCGTCCTCCACCGCGACGAAGAACATCATGTACCTCGTTCATGCCCATGCTCAGAACTCCGATCAGCTCATACCATCCGATCAACCGGAAAACGGTCTCGCCCGCCGGCCCAGACACGTTCATCTCGTCGATCGGGCACACGACGGCCTTGGGCAGGCTCGTGGCCTCTGGTCTGTGCTCCCGTCTCCGCGGCTGCCGTCTGACTCCGCGATCAGGTGAGTGATCGGTCGACCACTCTGACCATCGCCGCCACGTCGTCGCCCATCAAGCCGGCGACGCTCATGACGTGCACGCGTTCGATGGACTCCTCCGACGTCGCCGGCCATGCCCAGATCGCGATCCCGGCCTCCTGGGTGGCCTTCACCGCGGCCGGAGCGAGATCGGCGTGGTGGTGCTGGATGATCTCGGCGCCGATCCGGCGGGCCTGTGCGATCAGGGTCTCGGCCCGGCTCGGCCCGCGCTCGGGAAGCCGGTCGGGAGCCAGCCGCAGTCCGGGAGTGGCGCGGGCCGCCTCCGCGAGCGCCTCGTGGTCGAAGGACGCGACGACGTCGCGGTCCAAGCGGCCTCGGCGGGCCAGTTCCTGGGCGACGGCGGAAGCGACGAACCGCTGCTCCCTCGGTGTCGCGCCCTTGGCCTCCAGGCACAGGGAGATGTCGGCTTCCTCGGCGAAGTCGAGCAGCTCGTCCAGGCAGGGCACGCGTTCGCCGGCGTAGTCCTGGCCGAACCAGCCGCCCGCGTCGAGCTCGCTCAGCTCTGCCCAGGTGAGGTCGGCGACCGGCCCGGCGCCTGTGGTGGTCCGGTCGAGTGTCTCGTCGTGCATGAGAAGGAGCACCCCGTCGCGGCTGCGCCGGACATCAGCCTCGATCATGTCGGCGCCCAGCTCGGCGGCTGCCCGGTAGGCCGCCATCGTCTGTTCGGGAGCGAGGAGGGAGTTTCCCCGGTGGGCGATGATCAGGGGTCGGTTCGGCATGACGGACCTCCGCGTCGGCTGCAGATTCCTTGACAGGGCAAGGCTGTGCCCTGACCGCCACACCTTAGCAAAATCATCAGTCGTCATATGTCTCGGTTTCCAAGGATGGCTCGCCGGTCGCCCGCGGCCAGAAAGGCGGTCGTGGACCTCACTCCCCTATTGGTCATTACTGCGACGGTCTTCGTCCTGGTATGCGGCGCCAACGATGGGAGTGCCCTGCTGGCCCTGGCGGCCAGACACCAGTCGGGCGGTCAATATCCGTTTAATTCCACCGCGGTAACTGTGTCGCAATATCAACCCATACCTGGCAAGTCGCATGTTTCCGCAGGAAAACCCGCTTGACCCACCTATGATCGAATGCAAAGCTAGTCGGCAGACATATTACGTCTATTTACCCGGCGTTCCTGGGTCCGCCATGAGCCGGGTTCCCGACTGTCGCAACGATCCGACGTTCTCATGATTGGCAGGCCGCGATGCACTCCTCCCTGCTACGGACCCTCGTCACTTCAACCCTGATGGTGGGGCTCGCTGCATGCGGCGGCGCCGACACCGGGAGCGGAGGTAGCGGCGCCGACCGCGACAGTGCCCCACCCGTGAAAGTCCTGATGATCGGCTACCCCGACGAGGACGGGATCGACGCCGTGACCGGCGCGAAAACGCCGGGGATCCAGCAGCTCCAGGCCGCGTTCGACAAGGCCAATCCCGATATCACGATGGAAATCATCAGCATTCCCTGGGGCGAGGGCGCCACTGGATACGCTCCCAAGACAGAGGCGATGATCAAGGCCAACGAGGCCTGCCTCTATGAGATGCCCGCCGCCCCGGCGTACGGGAAGCGCGGATTGCTGGTCAACCTGGACACGATGATCGCCAAGGACCCGGCCTTCACGAACGTCTGGGGAGAGCAAGCCCTTGACGCCGCCCGGTCGTGGGGTCCGGACAACGCGAAAAGCCTCTTCTACCTTCCGAACAACACCGGAATACGCGTGATCAACTGGGACGCGAAACTGTTCAAAGACTGGGGAGTCGAACCGCTGTCGGCCAAGCCGACGCTCCAGGAGATCGAGAGCAAGGCGGCCAGGATGACCGGAAAGAACCCGGTCACCGGTGAACAGAACTACGGCTACTGGTACCAGGGCAAGTACGCGGTGTGGCAGTTCATGGCCATCGCGCACGCGATGGGCGCGGACTGGGGTTCGATCAAGGCCGACGGCAAGCTGGAGATCAACTGGAACACTCCCGGATACCTCCAGGCCATGGAGTGGTTCGTGAGGATGTCCACGTACGCCCCGAAGGGCGCTCTCGCCACGGAGGGCATGCCGCAGGGTTTCGTCACCGACAAGAACACCGTCGCGATCATTCCCGAGGGCGAGCAAAGTTACTTCCTGCCTCAGCTCATCGCACAGCCTGACCTGCGTGAGCGGTTCCGGACCTCCTACAACCTCAAGGGCCCCGACGGGCGCGGCGGCCTCAACAGCGCGTCTCCGCTGGCCATGGCAGCGAGTTGCCCCAACAAGGATCAGGCGTGGACGGTGCTGAAGTGGCTGGCCGGCAGCCCGGAGGCACAGGCCTACTACTTCGACTCCATCGGCCGCCTGCCCGTGGTGGAGGGCAGCGAGAAGATCGTTACGCCGGTCGCCGGACTCCCGGACGGCGCGATCGTGCTCGACCAGGCCCGCACGGCCGACGCCACCTACCCCTGGGCCGCCGAGCAGCCCCGGTTCGCCTTGCAGGCCCAGCTCGAGGCGGCGATCGCCGGGAAGGTGACACCGAGTCAGGCGCTTGAACAGGCCCAGAAGGAGACCGACGAGTGGCTCGCCAGGCAATGAGGACCCGCAAGCCCGTCCGGTCGGCGGACACTCAGGAACGCGGGTCCGCCGGTCACCGGACCGTCATCACAGGCGCCTCCGGCGGGTTCCGCCGAGCGGCCGTGTGGTATGTCTTCGTCCTGCCCCCGTTCGCGTTGCTCGTCCTCTTCGTCTGTCTGCCGACAGCGCAGACCTTCCTGCAGAGCCTCTACCGCGAGGTCGGCCCCGATCAGCAGCAGTTCGTGGGAGTGGACCAGTTCACGAAGCTGGGCACCACCGGTGTCTTCTGGGACGCGCTGATCAACACCGTGCTGCTCGGCATAGCCTTCCTCGCTCTGGTGATTCCCCTCGCGGCCGTGCTGGCCGCGATGTTGAACCACGTCAGGCGCGGCGCCACCGCACTCAAGGTGATCTACTTCCTACCGCAGCTCACCTCGTCCGTCGCGGTGGCGCTGATCTTCCTCTACGTCTTCCAGCCCGACTGGGGGCTGCTCAACGGCTTCCTCCATGTCCTCGGCATAGAGGACGTGCCGCTGTGGCTGGCCGAACCCAGTTTCGGGTTGACCGGCTCACGCGCGGCGGTGACCATCCTGGCGGTCTGGACAGGGCTCGGCTATTTCATCCTGGTCTTCCTGGCCGGTATCCAGTCGATCCCCGTCGAGCTCTACGAGGCGGCCGCGGTGGACGGCGCCAACCCGTTCCAGCTCTGGCGGTACATCACGCTCCCGGGTCTCCGGCCGACGATCATCTTCCTGGTCATGACCGGGGCGTTCGACGCCATGGCTCGCTTCAGTGACCTGTGGACCCTGGGCGGTCCGGGCGGCTCGCCCGCCCGGACGCTGCAGTCGATCGTGATGCTGATGTACCAGGTGGGATTCGTGAGTCATGACGTCAACCAGGCCGCGGCGATAGCCGTGGTGTTCTTCCTCATCATGCTCGCTCTGACGGTGGTGGCCTACCGGGCCTTCCTCAGCCGGGAGTTCAAGGCTCGCTCATGACCACTCAGAAGACCAATCGACGCCCCGAGAGCACGGCCGCGACAGCCCGCCAACGGCGCGGGGCATCCCGCCGGTCCACGCGGAACGGGCCACGAGCGCTACCCCAGATCATCCTGGTCGGCTTGCTCTCGATCGGCGGGCTGGCCATGGTGCTCCCGTTCGTCTGGATGGTCACGACGTCGCTGTCTCGCCAGTCGAACAGCGCGATGCCCCGGACCCCGACGTTCTGGCCGCCCGACCTGTCACTGTTCAACTACGAGGTCGCCTCGTCGAGCCTGCCGATCGAGCGTTTCTACCTCAACAGCTTCGTCGTCGTGGGGCTCACCACTGTGGGCTACCTCTTCTGCAGCGCGCTGACCGGTTACGCCTTCGCCAAGGGCCGTTTCCCCGGCAAGTCGTTCTTCTTCATCGCGTTCCTGAGCACGCTGCTTCTTCCGTTCGAGACCAGGATGATCCCGCTCTACGACCTGATGTCCACGCTCAATTGGAACAACACCTATTGGGCGTTGATCATGCCGTTCCTGGCGGGCGGATTCGGTACCTTCCTGATGCGGCAGCACATCAGCGGCCTGCCGGACGAGCTCATCCACGCGGCTCGGATCGAGGGCGCCGGCGAGTTCACGATCTTCCTGCGGATCGTGCTGCCCCTCTGCAAGCCGGCGTTGGCCTCGTTGGCGATCATCAACATCATCTGGCGCTGGAACGACCTGCTCTGGCCCTTGCTGGTGACCACCGAGCGTGACATGTACACCGTCACCCAAGGCCTCGCCATGTCCGGGAGATCCAGCGGAATCCACACCGGGGTCGCTCTCGCGACGGCGACGCTGGCCATTCTTCCCGTCATGATCATCTATCTGGTACTGCAACGGCAGATCATTCGGGGAATCGCCATGTCCGGCATGAAGGGATAGCGGGCAGGCCGGACCCGCCCACTGAGGACGGTGGCGGGTGGGCTGTGGAGGCTGCGGATAGATGTGGACAGATCGACGCGCGCTCACTAAGGTCATATGACGTCTTATGCAATCGTAAGATGTCGTACGACATGAGCCACGCCGTGATCCCAGCGGATCGGCGATGCACTAGCGCCTCTGTCGTCCGCGATCCCCCCTCTCCACCAAGGAGCGACCCCCGTGAAACGCATCCTGGCCGCCGGCGGTGCTGCGGCCGGCCTCCTGGCCACCGCCGCGGTCACCTCCCCCGCACAGGCCGCCGGTGACGTCGCCGCCACCCCTCTCGCCAACACCAACCTGGCCGCCCGGCAGGTCGCCACGTTCTGGTACGGCGAGCGCAAGGCCAACCTGATCGGCGCCACGCCGTACAACGTCGAGACCAAGGTCGTCGCCAAGCACGTCTCCAAGGGCGGCCCCGCCCCCGACAGCAAACCCGGCGTCGTCCCCGCGATCGGGGATGAGAAGAAGGCGACCGCCAAGTCCAAGAACGTCAACCTGCCCAAGACCACGGGCAAGGTGTTCTTCATCGGCGCCGACCACAAGCCGCACTGGTGCTCCGCCACCTCCGTGCAGGCGAACTACCGCAACCTGGTCGCC
>BBYL01000040.1 GCA_001570385.1 Microtetraspora glauca
TGGCCAGGGAAGGGGGCACAGCAAGCGGCGACTTCGGGGTGTGGGCGGAGGGGACGGAAAGCCGACGATGAGAGAACACGGCGCGTGCAGCAAAGCGCCTGTGAGTCCGCAGATCAAAAGCTCGACGAATTCGTCAAAGCGCTGGTGAAGGACTGGCCACCGTTGACTGATGGTCAGCGTGACCGGCTGGCGCTGCTGCTCCGGACAACGTGATGATTCGCGTGGGTGCCTTCGTCGTGGCGTGCGGCGGGGGCACCATCGCTTGCCTGTCGCGGGGATAGCGCGTGGGGGAACCCCTCACATCGGGCGGTGAGGGGCTCTCGTGCGCGTGCTACCACTGCTCCGCGCGGGGTCATGCGGGGTGGGCACCCCCGTCACTTGAGGGGTGTGGCGGGGGTGCCCTGCTGTGTTACCGGGGTGCGGGCGTGATCGGGTCGATTGCTACCCGCTCGGTGATAGCGGGCCGCCTGCCGCGTCCTACCGGCTTCAACGTCACGTTCATGATCGATTTGATGATCTCGCGCTGTGCGGTGACTCCCAACCCTTGCCAGACTTCGCGGGCTTCGGCTTCGCTCTCGACGTCCGCGAACGGTGCCAGCGGGGAAGTGTCGGCCACGTCGTCAAGGCGGCGTTCTAGCTCCTCGATCTTCGTCTGGGCGCGCTTCACACCTGCGCGGAACTCCGGCCGGTCGATCAGCCGTTCTGCGAAGTCTTCGGCAAGCTGGGTCTTGCGCTGGCGTAGCGCGACCAGGTCCGCGCGCAACGCGGCTACGTCCACGCCGCTGGCCGGGGCCTTGATCAGGTCGGCCGCGTCCCTGGCGAGGATAGCGATTGCCACAGCTTCGATGAGCGTGTCTAGCTCGGGTTGCGGGCATGTGGCGTGTCCCTCGCCGCCGCTGTGGCACCGGTAGACGGGCCGGTCGCCCCTGCCTGAGCCGTGGACCCGCACGAAATCCCCACACGGGCACCGGTAGGCACCGCTGCCCAACCATTTCAGGGCCGGTCCGGGGTTGGTCCGGCGGGAGGGGTCCGACAGCTTGGCCGTGATCGTCCAGAACGTGTCATCGGGGATGATCGGCTCCCATGGGGCGCGGCCTACCACGTCAGCGGGGGTGTAGGTTTTGCGGCCGGTACCGGCCTTGTGGACCATGAGGGCGGCGTTACGGGGGCGCATGAGGACATCGCGTACGTAGGTGGGTCGCCATGGCTTGCCGTCAGCGGTCGGCACGTTCCGGTCCCGTAGGTCCCGCGCGATGCCGCCTAAGGTCGGTCCCTTTGGCTGTCCGAAGGTGGGCAGTAGCACGATGTTGGCCATGCCCTCGATGACCTTCGCCTCATCGGGCCGGACGGTGATTCCGTCGGTCTCGAAACCGTAGGGCCGTCGTCCTCCTCCGAACTGTCCTGCTGCTGCCTGGCGCTCTCGGGCGGCACTGACGCGTCGGGCGGTGTCGCGGCTGCTCTTGTTGGCCATGGCGACCATGACGCGGGCCATGGTCACATCCGCGTCGTTGTTGAGCCGGAGCGATCCGGTGATGCTCTCGGCGCGAACGCGGGGCCGGTTGCTCTCCACAACGTCGATCAGGTCTTCGAGGTCGCGGGGGTCGCGCATGGCGCGGTCAAGGTCGAGAGAAACAAGGATGTCCGCGCGGTCGGTGGCTAGCCAGTCGAGCGCTTCGCGGAAGCCGGGGCGTACGGTCCGCATCTCGCTGCGGCCGTTGGGAAGCTTGATCTTCCGGCGCTTGAACGCGCTGGTGTCGTTCTCGATGATCACTTTGGCGACGGTCCAGCCGTTGCCGGTGGTGGCGAACGTCGTCAGTCGGGAGACCTGGTCGTCAACGCCGGTCGTGTCGAGTTGTACGGTGCCGTCGTCGGCCTTGATCTTCTCCGCGTCGCTGATCCTCGCGAGAATGATCGCCCGGTTGCTCATGATCTCCGCCCTTCGCCCTCGTTGACCTGCTTGGTCCAATTTTATGGCAAAGAACTGTCATGATCCATGGTTGGGTAAGTCGACCACGATGCGCATGATCCTCGGGCTCGACCGCCCGACGTCCGGCACGGCGCTCGTCGGAGGAGTGCCGTACCACGAGATCAGGTATCCGCTGCGGACGGTCGGGGCGCTGCTCGACGCGCGCGCGGTGCATCCGGGGCGCAGCTGCCGCGCGCACCTGCTGGCGCTGGCGCGCGGCAACGGCATCACGAGAAGCCGGGTCGAGGAGGTCCTGGAGACGGTCGGACTGGCGGGCGTGGCGGGCAGGCGCGCCGGCGTGCTGTCGCTGGGCATGAGCCAGCGGCTCGGCATCGCGGCGGCACTGCTGGGCGACCCCGACGTGCTGATGTTCGACGAACCCGTCAACGGCCTCGACCCCGACGGCGTGCGCTGGGTGCGCGACCTGATGCGCTCGCTGGCCGAGCAGGGCCGCACGGTCTTCGTCTCCAGTCACCTGATGAGCGAGATGCAGCTGACCGCCGACCACCTGGTGGTGATCGGCAAGGGACGGCTCATCATGGACGCGCCGCTCGCGGCGGTCATCGCGCAGAGCTCGCTGACCGCCGTGGTCGTCCGCAGCCCGCACGCGGGCGACCTGTCCGTACGGCTCCGCGCAGCCGGGATCGGAGTGGAGCGGGTCGGCGAGAACGCGATCGTCGCCACCGGCGCGGGCATCGAGCGGATCGGCGACCTGGCGTACGAGGCGGGCGTCCGGCTGCACGAGCTGAGCACGCGCGAGGCCTCGTTGGAGCAGGCATACCAGGAACTGACCGCGAGCAGCGTGGAGTACGGCGTCCAGAGAGCGAGCGTGTGAACGATGGCGGTCAAGGAACTGGGCCAGACGATCGGCGCCGAGTGGACGAAGCTGTGGTCGGTCCGCTCGACCTGGTGGTGCCTGACGGGCGCCGCCGTGCTCATGGTGCTGAGCGCGCTGACGCTGGGCGGCGCCACCGCGACGGAGCTGCGCCGCGCCGGCGGTGAGGGGGCGCGCCTGGTCGTGAGCGAGCCGGTGATCTCGGCGACGTCGTTCGTCCAGTTCGCGCTGGTCACGCTGGCGATGCTGACGATCACGTCGGAGTACGCGTCGGGCGGCATCCGCACCACGTTGCAGGCCACGCCGATCCGCGGCCGGATGCTCGCCGCGAAGGCGTTGGTGGTGGCGCCGGTGATGTTCGCGGCGGGAGTGGTGTCCGGCGGCATCGCGTCGGCGGTCACCTATGCGGTGCTTTCTACCAGGATGTTCGGCGGCTACGCCGTCCTCCCGCCTGCCGAGACCACGCTCGACCTGCTGGCCCTCGGGGCCTTCCTCGCCCTGGTGTCGGTGATGACGCTCGGTGTGGGCGCCGCGATGCGCAGCGCGGCCGGGACCCTCACCGTGGTGTTCATGCTGCTGATGGGCCTGCCGCTGATGCTCGCGATGACCGGCGGCCAGGTGGCGCTGGAGGTGTCGATGCGCATGCCGATGTTCGCCGGCCTGGCCTTCATGGGCAGCACCGACAACCTCACCGGCGGCCCGATCCCGTACTCGCCCGGCGAGGGCCTGGCCTGGCTGATCGGGTGGACGGCGGCCGGGGTGGCGGCCGGCTACGCCGTGCTGCGCCGGCGCGACGCCTAGACTTCGCAGCCGTGTCGAGCAACCGAGTCGCCCGCATGCTGACGGGGGTCTTCGCGGGCATGGCCCTCGGCGTCGCCGAACTCGCCTTCCTCTGCCTCGCCTGGCCCGCGTCCGTGATCCCGGCGGCCCGGCCCGCGGTCAGCCGCGCCGTGGCCCGGTTCATGGCGGTGGAACGGGCGCGACTGGGCCACGGCGCGGCGCAGGCGGGCGGCCACGGTTTCCTCGCCGCCCGCGCCGCGCTCGGCGTGCTCGGCGGGTACGTCAGCGTGGCGGGCCTGTTCATCAGCGGCCTCTTCCTGTTCGGCGGGTTGTGGGACCTGGCCTCGGGCGAGTCGGATCGGGTGCCGCTGGAATTCCCCGGAGTGAGGCTGGTCACCAGCAGTTGGGTGCTCGGGCTCACGGGCGGGGTGGTCCTGCTGGCGCTGGTCGCGCTGTGGATCCTCACGGTCGGCGCGGCGGAGCGACGGCTGGCCGACCACGTCCTCGGACCGGGCAGGCAGGAGCTGATGCGCAGGCGCATCGCCGAGCTGACCGCGACCCGTTCGGGCATCGTGCGAGCCGTCGACGACGAGCGGCGAAGGATCGAACGCGACCTGCACGACGGTGTGCAGCAGCGGGGTGTCGCGCTGGCCATGCTGCTGGGCCGCGCCCGGCACAACCCCGACCAGGCCAGGACCGCCGAACTGGTGAGCCAGGCCTACACCGAGTCGCGCCGGCTTCTCGACGAGTTGCGCAGCGTGGCCTGGCGGATCTATCCGACCGCGCTCGACGAGCTGGGCCTGCGCGCCGCCCTCGCCGGGGTCGCCGAGCGGTCGAGCGTACCGGTGACCGTGCACTACGGGCTGGCCGAGCGGCCCGTCTCCGAGGTCGAGACGGCCCTCTACTTCGTGGCCCGCGAAGCGATCACCAACGCGGTCAAGCACGCGGGGGCTCGTGACATCCTGGTCGTCCTGACCGAGGACGAGCGGACGGTGAGCGTGGCGATCTCAGACGACGGCACGGGCGGCGCCGACCCGTCCGGAGGAGGACTCTCCGGGCTGGCCAGGCGCGTCCTGGCGCTCGACGGCGACCTCACCGTCGACAGCCCCGCGGGAGGCCCCACCACGGTCGCCGCGACGTTGCCCAAGGCGGCGCCGTGCGGCTGATCCTGGCGGACGACTCGGTGTTGCTCCGCGAGGGCCTGATCCGGCTGCTCGACGAGGCCGGCCACGAGGTCGTCGCCGCGGTCGGCGACTCGCGCGCGCTCCTCGACGCCGTCGAGCGGCACCGGCCCGACGTGGCCGTCATCGACGTGCGCATGCCGCCGACGCACACCGACGAGGGGCTGCGCGCCGCATTGGAGATCCGCGAACGCCGGCCGGGCGTCGGCGTGCTCGTCCTGTCGCAGTACGTGGAGAAGACCTACGCGGCCACACTCCTCGCCGGGGCCACCGAGGGCCTGGGCTACCTGCTCAAGGACCGCGTCTCTGAGGTGGCCGACTTCCTCGACTCGCTCGAACGCGTACACGCGGGCGGGGCGGCCTTCGACCCCGAGGTGGTCCGCCAGCTGCTCGCCCGCACCACGCACGCCGACCCGTTGAGCAGGCTGAGCGCACGCGAGACGGAGGTTCTGGAGCACCTCGCGCAGGGCCTCGTCAACGCGGCGATCGCCGAGCGCCTGCACGTGTCGTCGAGCACCGTCGAAAAGCACGTCAACGCCATCGTCGAGAAGCTCGACCTGCCCCGGGATCCCGATTACAGCCGCAGGGTGCTCGCGATCCTGCGCTACCTCGACGGCTGATCCGCGGATCGCACCGGTCCTGTGGCGTCGGGGCCGATTCGAAGCCTCCACCCCACCCGAAGATCCGAACTGCGCATAGCCCTATCGCGGTAGGCGTAGCCCTGCGATGAGGAGTTCGACCAGCCGACGTGCGTCGTAGTGGGGATCGTTCTCCGCGCCGATGCAGAGGTTCCCGACGCCGCGCATGAGTTCGTAGGCATCCACGTCGGAGCGGATCTCGCCGGCGACGGCTGCGGCTTCGAGCAGTTGGGCGCACACGGGCACGAGCCGCTCGAGGAAGTAGGCGTGCAGGGCGTCGAAGCCGGTGTCGTCGGACTGCAGTACGGCGGCGAGTCCGTGCTTGGTGACCAGGAAGTCGATGAAGAGATTGATCCATCGCCCTAGTGCGGCGTGAGGAGTCGGGCTGGTCGTCAGCAGGGCTGCACCGGCCTCGGCGAGGGCCTCGATCTGGTGCCGGTAGACGGCGATGATGAGATCCGCGCGCGTCGGGAAGTGGCGGTAGATCGTGGCCGTCCCGACGCCGGCCTCGGCCGCGATGTCGCGTATCGGCGCTTCCACGCCTGACGTGACGAAGATCGCTGCGGCGGCGTCGAGCAGAGTCTTCTCGTTGCGCCGGGCGTCCGCCCGTTTGGGCCGGGCCGTAGGCCCTGCGCCCCGGTCGCTGTCGTTCACCGCGCCGTTCCCTCCGCTACCGAGCTTGCTAAACGGGACAACGTCCCATATCGTCAATCGGGACAATGTCCCGTTTGCTCATGATGTCAGAGCAGGGGGCCGACGACCAAGCCACGCATCGCCACCACGCTTCACCACCACGCTTCACCACCACGCTTCACCGCAATGGAGGAGACACTGTCATGCAGTACCGCACCTTGGGCCACACCGGTGTGCAGATCAGCTCCCTCGCGCTCGGCGCGATGAACTTCGGCAAGATCGGACGCACCACCCAGGACGAGGCCACCGCCATCGTCGACGCCGCCCTCGAGGGCGGGATCAACGTCATTGACACCGCCGACATGTACAGCGGCGGCGAGTCGGAAGAGATGGTCGGCAAAGCCATCGCCGGCCGCCGCGACGACATCGTGCTGGCCACGAAGGCGAGCATGCCGATGGGGGACGAGCGCAACCATCAGGGCAGTTCGCGCCGCTGGCTGGTCACCGAGTTGGACAACAGCCTGCGCCGCCTCGGTGTCGACCACGTCGATCTCTACCAGATCCACCGGTGGGATCCGCGTACCAGTGACGAGGAGACGCTGTCGGCTCTGACCGACCTGCAGCGCGCGGGAAAGATCCGTTACTTCGGCTCCTCGACCTTCCCGGCCTACCGCATCGTGCAGGCGCAGTGGGCCGCCCGCGAGTATTACCTGAGCCGTTACGTCACCGAACAGCCCAGCTACTCGATCCTGCAGCGCGGGATCGAGACCCACGTACTGCCCGTGACCGAGCAGTACGGGCTCGGTGTGCTGGTATGGAGCCCGCTCGCCTCGGGCTGGTTGTCGGGCGCGATCCGCGAGGGTCAGGAAATCACCACCAACCGCTCGACGTTCATGCCGCAACGCTTCGACACCTCCATTCCGTCCAACCGGGCCAGGCTCGACGCGGTCGAGCGGCTGGCCGAAGTCGCCGACGAAGCCGGCCTGACGATGATCCAGCTCGCGCTCGGTTTCGTGACCGCGCACCCGGCCGTGACCAGCGCGATCATCGGTCCTCGCACGCTGGGCCACCTGCATTCGCAGCTCGCCGCCGCTGACACCGTGCTCTCCCCCGACGTGCTCGACGCGATCGATGCGATCGTCGCCCCTGGCACCGACCTCGCCGCACACGAGAAGTTCGACACCCCGCCCGCGCTGCTCGACCCGTCGCTGCGGCGCCGCTGATCGCGACACTCCTCACGGATGACGCCTTCACTGCGTCGGCGCAGGACATCGAGCGTCAGGTGATGGGGAGGTCCCGGCGGCGGAGACCGGCGAGTCCGGCGGCGGCCAGGGACACGGCGATGGCCGACAACCACAGGAGCGGGACCGCGCTGAACCGCCCTCCGGGAATCCGGGGGAGGTGGGTGAACGGCGAGAGGTCCAGGACCCGCTGGTCGAACTGCAGCGCGGTGCCGACCATGCCGAACAGCAGGCAGATCGCCAACGCGCCCCAGCTGACGGCCGCGAGCCGGGGCAACAGGCCGGAAAGCGCGATCGTGATCGCGGCGAGGATCCAGACCGCGGGCAACTGCACCATCGCGCCCGCGAGGATCCGCGGCAGCTCATGGCCGACGTCACCGGTGTTCAGGCCGTGAGTCAGCCCCATGGCGATCCCGGCGGCGGCCAGCGCGGCGGCCGGGCCCAGCAGCGAGAAGACCAGATGGCCGCCCGCCCAGCGGAACCGCCCGACCGCGGTGCCCAGCACCGGCTCGGCGTGCCCGCTGGTCTCCTCGCCGCGTAGCCGGAGGGTGGCCTGGATGGCGTAGCCCGCCGCGATCAGGCCGAACAGCCCCATCATGCCGGCGAGGTAGTCGTCGATGAGTCCGGCCGCGCCGCCGAGGCGGGCGAGGATGTCCCGCATCTGCTGGTTGTCGCGCACCAGGTCCCCGACGCCCGCGGCGAGATAGCCCAGCACCACGCCGAGGACGGCGAACCCCGCGATCCAGCCGGCGAGCAGGCCGCGGTGCAGCCGCCAGGCCAGAGCAAGCGGCGAGCGCAGCCAGGTCGCTCCCCAGGCAGGGCCGAGCCGGGGAGGGAGGATCCCGGCGCCGACATCGCGCCGCGCGGAGAGCGCGACGGCCACCAGTGCGAACACCGCGGTGAAGCCGACGGCAGGCGCGGTGATCCACCACCGCTCGTCGGCGTAGGGACTGATCCGCTGCGCCCAGCCGATCGGGGACAGCCAGGTGAGCCCGGACAGCGGGCCGTCCGTCAGCCCGTTGATGTCGCCGACGACCCGGAGCACGTACGCCGCGCCGAGGGTGATGATCGCGATCCCTCGTGCGCCGCCCGCGCCGCTGGTCAGTTGTGCGGCGACGGCCGCGACCGCCGCGAACATCCAGCCGGTGGCGGCGAACTCCACGCCGAAGGCCCATGATCCTGCGGCCGGCAGACCCTGGCCGATCATGCCCAGGGCCAGGACCGTGCCGAGGACCAGGCAGGCGACGAACGTCGCGACCAGCGCCGCCGCCAGGCCGGCGTGCCGCCCGGCCACGGTGGCGCCGAGCAACTCGCGGCGTCCCGCCTCTTCCTCCGTACGGGTGTGCCGGATGACGGTGAGGATGCTGAACAGTCCGATCATGACGGGGATGAAACCCGCCCGCCAGGCGACCAGTTCGCCGAGCCCGGAGCCGTTCAACGGACCGTAGAGCGCGACGAAGCCGGCGTTGTTCGCGCTGGCGGTGGCATACCCCTGTCGTCCCGCGGCGGTCGGGAAGAGCTCGTTGATGGAGGCCACGTAGGAGATCGGGATGAGGCCGAGGGACAGCACCCACAGCGGCATCAGGAACCTGTCCCGCCGCAGGATCAGCCGGACCAGCCTGCCGGTGCCCGTGAGCTCGTTCATCGCGACACCTGCGCGTCGTTCTCGGTGGCCGGGCCGTTCCGGTGGTAGTGCCGTAGGAACAGTTCTTCGAGCGTGGGCGGCCGGCTGACCAGGCCGCGCACGCCCACCGCGGTGAGGTGCCGCAGCGCCGTGTCCAGTGCGGCGGTGTCGACGTCGAAGCGCACCTGGCCGTTCTCCGTGCGCAGATCGTGTACGCCGGGCAGGTCGGCCAGCCCGTCAGGAGGGCCCGCCAACTCGGCCTGGATGGAGGTGCGGGTCAGGTGCCGCAGGTCGGCCAGGGTGCCGCTCTCGACGGCTCGGCCGTCGCGGATGATGGTGAGCCGGTCGCACAACGCCTCGACCTCGGCCAGGATGTGGCTGGACAGGAGCACCGTCCGGTCGCCGCGGCGTTGCTCCTCCCGGATGGTGTCGCGGAACACCTCCTCCATCAGCGGGTCCAGGCCCGAGGTGGGCTCATCGAGCAGCAGCAGCTCCACGTCGGAGGCCAGCGCGGCGACCAGGGCCACCTTCTGCCGGTTGCCCTTGGAGTAGGCGCGCCCCTTCTTCCGGGGATCCAGGTCGAAGCGGTCCAGCAGGTCGGCGCGGCGCCGCTTGTCCAGCCCGCCGCGCATCCGGCCGAGCAGGTCGATCACCTCGCCGCCGGACAGATTGGGCCACAGTGTGACGTCGCCGGGCACGTAGGCCAGCCGGCGGTGTAGCGCGGTCGCGTCGGCCCATGGGTCGCCGCCGAGCAGCCGGGCGGTGCCCGCGTCCGCCCGCATCATGCCCAGGAGGACCCGGATCATGGTGCTCTTTCCCGCGCCGTTCGGCCCGAGGAAGCCGTGCACCTCACCGGTGCGTACGACGAGATCGAGACCGTCCAGGGCTCTCGTCGAGCCGAATGTCTTGACTAAGCCTGCCACCGATACGGCGTCAGTCATCGCGGTGCTCCTTGATTCGCGGGGGAGTGCTCTCGCGGTCCGCTTGGGGGGATGCGCTCTGGACCTTGTCGAGGGCCGCCCGGATCGAGGCGGCCTCCTCCAGGCTGAGCATGGGGTGGGAGTAGATGTCGATCAGCGCTCGGGCGAGCAGCAGGTCTCCCTCGGGGCTGAACATCTCGACGCCCGTGACGCGGGACAGGTGCTGGTGCAGGACGGTGACCGACAGCGCCATCGCGGTGGTCACCGCCGCCCGGGTCGTGCGGTCGACATCGGGGGTGTGGTCACGACTCTTGTCGGCGTCGGCGAGCCACGGCTCGCTCATCCGGACCATCGCGTCGAACAGCGGAGCGGCGCCCCCCTCCGCCAGGGCGCGTGCCAGATATCGCTGGTAGGGCCCGATCGCGGCACGGGCGGCGGCCACGTAGTTCACGTCGGCCGGCGCGGGGTCGGCCCGGACCTGGTCGTTGAGCCTGCTGATCAGCTTCACCAGGTGGGCGTCGCACGCCTCGCGCAGGGCCTGCTTGGAGCCGAAGTGGTGGCGCACCAGCCCCGAGGACACACCGGCGGTCTCGGCGATCCCGCGGATCGTCGCCCGCTCGAACCCGTGCTCGCCGAAGTGCAGCAACGCCGCGTCTCTGATCCGCGCGCGAGCGGTGAGGTCGTCGGGGTCCGGTCCGGTCATCACCACAGAAAAACCATCCCTATACACACATGTAGTGAACTGCTCATACGAAAAGGATGCTACACGCGTGTGTAGTCACCGTCCAGTGCGTGTCGAAGCCGTCGCCGGAACGCCGAACGCCATCCGGCGGCGGATCCGACGAAGGTCATCCAGTGGTCATCAGACCCGGCCGGTACCGCGACGGAGAGGCACTAGCGTCGGTTCCACACGCGATGGATCTCCAGTGCGTCGGAGAGCTCCTGGGCCACTTCGGGCGAGGAGGCGGAAAAGAATGCGGTCTCCAGGATCTCCGCGGATGCCGGCCCGCGTATCCAGCCGTCGAGGAGCATGTACCAACCGGTGTCGTCGGCGACGCTCATGGTGAAGTCCCGCACGAGCCATGCCAGGTGACGAGCCGCTGTCTCCGTGTTGTGCGACGCCCACTCGGCCAGGTGGGGAGCCAGATCCAGCTCAAGACCGTCCGCGATGATTTCGATCATCGTCATGACGTCGACGTCACGCGGATAGTGGTTCAGGGTGACCTGCCACCATGCGCGGACGACGGCCACGATGGCCTCCTGCTCCACCTGTCGCCAGCTCCGCCAAGCGACATCGACCCAGCCCATCAGAGACTCGGCGTGAAGGTAGCCGTCGAGTTCTTCGAGGATGAGCAACTCCAGTAGCCGCGGCAGGTAGTGCTTGAACTCGTCGATGTCTCCCCACGTGGACACAGCGTTCCAGGCGTACGCGTCCAGCGCGGACGCGGTGAGCATCCGGAGTGGTGCGGCACGCGCCGCCTGAACGCTTGCCGGTGACACGCAGTGGTCGCACACATCGGTCCTGGCTGGAAGCGGATACGGGGAGAAGGCCGCGTAGAGAGCGTCCAACGCCCGGTCGAGATCAGGCGACGTGTCCATGTTCGGATGCTATTGAGCCACCGCCTGGAGAGTGCGAGTCGTCCGTTCGAACGCGGCGTATCCCTGTGGCGCGGGATTCAGTGTCGTGAGCTCGGGCCGCTCGCACCGGCTACCTGGTTCTCCGAGCTCACGTCGGACCGTTCATTTCCTGCGGGATCGGAAGATGGCGATCACGAGGGTCACGAAGACGGCCAGAAGGATGAGAGTGCCGACCAGGGCCGCGGTGTGGCTGTAGTGCGGTAGACGCGTCTGTCCGATGAGTGCGATCGAGGCCATGCCGGTGATCGAGGTCCCCGGGACCGGACGCTCACGTGCCGATGCGGTCATCGTCAGCGCTCCAGAACGCCGTCATCCGGGCCATCTCGAAGATGGCCGGCACCATGGCGGGGCCCGGATGGAGGCGTGGAACACCCAAGCCGGCTTTCAGACATGTCGTCGCGGGGGAGTGGACGTGTGACGTCGCCCCGGCTCATCTTTCTCCTGTCGGTGATCTCGGGTTCCCACGCGTGGCCGGCGCGTACGGTCATCGGGTCATCGCCTGCCGCCGTGGGCGGCGGCCGCGACGTCGAGCGTGTGGCCGACCTGGTCGGCCATCGTCACCGCGACGAGCCGTGCCTGGAGAGGCGGCACGGTTCCCGGCGTGGGCTGGAGCATGAACCGCCCGTAGAAGCGGCCGTTGCCGAAGGCGCGCAGCTCGATCTCCCGATCGGGGAGGCCCCTGCGCTCGACGTCCCAGTGCCTGCGGTTCACCGTGACGGTGCCGTCCTGTTCGAGGCGCGGGGGATGGCCGAGCAGGGTTCCGTACTCGAACCGGCAACCGCGCAGGTGGAGAAGCTCGGTGAGCTGGTCCTGCACCTGGTTGATCACTGTGCTGGGGGATCGGGCGGTCTGCGCCAGCGCGGCGATGCCGTGGACGCGGGAGAGGTAGTCGGCGTCGGTGATGGCGATCACCTTGAGGCGGCGGGCCCAGGCCGCCAGCTGGGAGGTCACCAGCCCGACGACGAGCAGCAGGACGGCGGTCTGGATGTCCGCGGCCTTGGTGATCGTGAACCGCTGGTAGGGCTGGGTGAAGAAGAAGTCGAACCAGACGGCGGCCGACACCGCCGCGAGTGCCCCGGCGACGCGGTTCCCGGCGGCGGCGACCGCCACCACGATCACCACCAGGACGAGAGCGGTGTTCGTGTTCGAGAAGCCCGCGCGGAACGGCAAGATCATCGCCGCGACGGCGAGGGGCATTACCAGCGCGGCGGCGACCGCCACGAGGTCCCTGTTCAGGAAGCGAGGCATGGCTCACCACCCCTTCTCCTGTCTCCTGTCTAGCACGACGGATAGTCGATCAGTCGCGCGCATGGTGCGGGCCCGTCGGCCGCGCGATCCCGGCCTCGCGCTTGAGGGACGCGCACGGCTCGAACCCGCCGCAGGTGAGCGCCTTGGCGGAGGAAACGCGCGGGGTGACACTCCTCGATGCTTGCAGTTCGCGCACAGAATGCCTGGTCAGCGCAGTGCAAGTTGTACTGCAACGCATCGCGTTCGCTTCCTCTGGAATGGCGCGGCGCCGGGCTGTGACTCTTTGACCAGTCCATCGCGAGCAGGAGACGCCCCTGGGCGCGATCACGCGACGGGGGCGGAAGGAAGGGAGAGGAAAATGAGGAAACTGTTCGTTCGTACGGCCCTGGTGCTGGGGGTGGCGGCGCTGGTCGGCTGGCCTTCCGGAGCACAGGCCGCGGCGAGCTCCAACTTCTCGACGGCGGTGCCGGGGTTCGCCTCCGCGTCGGCGAACGTCACGTACGTCGACGGAGAGGAGATCCGCGTCAACTCGCTGTCGGTCAGCGATCTGCGGGTCGACTCCAACAACGTCTACGCCTACTTCGTCGTCTACAACGAGACGGGGTCCACGGCGAAGACCACCTATCGGTACAACAGGCAGGATGCCAACACCACCCTTACGTGGAGGAATCTCCGTATCACGGACGAGCATTACGGTCTGAAGAAGCTGCAGCTCGTGGTGTGCGTGGACGACTGGGGCTCTGACACCTGCCGGGGCAGCCGCGTCCAGATCAACCCGAACTTCTGACGCCGGAAGAACGCCGTCTCGCTGAGAGCACCGGTCGTCGGCGCGGGTTGGCGCGGGCGCGCATGAGCCGCCGCGCCCGACGTCGGGAGCCGTGGACCTGTCGCAGCCGGTCACATCCGAGGCCGGCGAGCCCGGTCGCGACGAACGCCCCCAACCTGATCACGTCGTCGCGGGAGAACGTCAGTTCTCCCGCGCCGTTCACCAGGAAGCCGGTGGTGAAGAACCACGCCGTCGCGGCTGTGGCCAGGGCGGCGGCCGGGTTTCCCGCCCACAGGGCGAACGCGCCGACGGCCGCCGCCATCGTGATGACGCGGACGGTGCCCTCGGGGAGGGCCAGTGCGGCGACGGCACAGGTGACGACGACCAGCACGAAACCGCCGGGGATCAGAAACTCGACCGGAGGTCTCCGGCCGCTCCTGCGCCAGCGCATGTGTCTTCCTCTTGCTGGGGGTGTGTTGCGGGGGTATGTGCGTTTCGGGGGACGTGAACGCCGGGCACGTACGGCGGTCGGCGCGGGTCGGCTCAGGCGCGGCGTGCGGCGCCGATGGTGTGGGTGACGTGACAGAAGGTGAAACGGTCGAGCCGCTCGACGATGAACCCGGCCCGCCTGATGGCCGTGACGATGTCGCGCGAGAGGTGGCAGCCACCCGAGACACGAGACCAGAGCGGGGTCACCACGCTCTGGGCCAGCGCGACGGCGGGGAGGTCCGAACGCTGGTGTTCGTAGAACCGCAGTTCCCCTCCCCGGCGCAGGACTCGCCGCACCTCCGCGAGCGTCGTCTCCAGTTGGGGCGTACAGCAGAGGATCAGTGAGCAGACGACCGCGTCGTAGGAGGCGTCCGGGACCGGCAGCCGGGCCGGGTCGCCGTCGAGGATGCGCGACGGCGTCGCGCAAGCGGCCGAAGCGATGCGAGCGGTGGCCCGCAGGAACGGGTCCGGTTCGACCAGCACGATCTCGTCCACCTCGGCGGGATAGCAGGTGAGCTTCACCCCGTCACCCGCGCCGATCTCCAGCACCGTCCCGCCGAGCGCCCGCAGCAGTCGATCGCGTTGCCAGGTCGGACGGCAGTCGTCCCCGCGCCCGATGCGCACGGGCCGTGGATGATGGAACTGCTCCATTCCGCGGCCCAGGCCGTGCCTGT
This sequence comes from Microtetraspora glauca, assembly GCA_001570385.1. GTDB lineage: Bacteria > Actinomycetota > Actinomycetes > Streptosporangiales > Streptosporangiaceae > Microtetraspora > Microtetraspora glauca. The sequence continues at coordinate 14,634 of BBYL01000040.1, forward strand.
TGTCCGGGGGGTCATCTCGCTGGGCGGGGCACACCGTCATCTCTCCTCCTGGGCTGTGACCGGAGCCGGGACGGCGTCGTAACCGAAACCGGGGACCGGGACCGAAGCCGTAACCGGAACCGGGCTCGAAGCCGGGACCGGAGTCGAAACCGGACCGGAGCCGAAACCGGACCGGAGCCGTAACCGGGCCGGAGTCGAAACCGGACCGGAGCCGAAACCGGGGGCCGGCGCCTGAGGCGGAACCGGGGGCGACGCATCCACTTTCGGGCACAGTTCATGGCAAAAGCGGCGACCGATACGGAACTCCTACGAGTCGGCCGCCCATCCCTACACGTTCTTGACGCCTGGTGTTCCGTCACGCCGTCGCGGGTCCGGACGCGGGCCGAGGAAGATGTCCCCGGACGCCGCCGCCGTCTGATTTGCGTAGTTATCTTGACGAAAGGCATAAAGGGTCCGTATGGACGCGCGGGCGCACGCCGGCCGAGGGGAGACGATGGCGGCGTTCCCTCACAGGAGGACGTGATGTCCGCAGCAACCACTCCCGTCGCGGCCAAGGGGCTTCCCCACGCCGGTGACGAGCACCGGCTCAGCGTCGCCGGCGGTCTGGCCGCGCTCTCACTCGACGCGCTGGCGTCCGTGGCCTACGGTCCCGAGGCGATCGTGCTGGTCCTCGCTCTGGCCGGTGGCGCCGGACTCGGGTTCACCATCCCGGTCACGCTCACCATCGCCGCACTGCTGGCCGTGCTGACCTTCTCCTACCGGCAGGTCATCGCCGCCTTTCCCGAAGGCGGCGGCGCGTACGGCGTGGCCAGGACCCACCTCGGGCGCCGCGCCGGCCTGGTCGCCGGCGCCAGCCTGATCATCGACTACGTGCTCAACGTCGCGGTCTCGGTCGCGGCCGGGGTGGCGGCGCTCACCTCGGCCTTCCCCGCGCTGCTGCCGTACACGGTGTGGCTCTGCCTGGTGGTTCTGGCCCTGGTCACCGCGGTCAACCTGAGAGGCATCGCGCACAGCGCCCGCGTCTTCGTCGCCCCGACGGCGATCTACGTCGGCGCCATCCTCCTGGTCGTCGTCACCGGCCTCGTCCGGGCCGAGCCCGCCACGGTCGTCCAGCATGCCGAGCAGGCGCAGAACCTGCGGACGGTCGGTGCCCTGCTCCTGCTCAAGGCCTTCGCCAACGGCTGCGCCTCACTCACGGGCGTCGAGGCCATCGCCAACGCCGTCCCCTCGTTCAGGAAACCCCGGATCAGGCGGGCCCAGAACGCGGAGCTGGCCCTGGGCGCGCTGCTCGCGGTCATGCTGATCGGCGTTGCCGCGCTGATCGAGAAGTTCGCCATCGCGCCGGTCGACGGCGTGACCGTGCTGGCACAGGTCACCCGGGCCTCGCTCGGTGACGGAGCGCTCTTCTACCTGGTGCAGTTCTCCACCGTGGTGCTGCTCGCCCTCGCGGCCAACACCTCCTTCGGAGGGCTCCCGCCGCTGGCGCGGCTCCTGGCCACCGACAACAACCTGCCGCACCTGTTCGCGCTGCGCGCGGACCGGCACGTCCACCGGTACGGCATCGCCTTCCTCACGATCACCAGCGCCGCGCTCCTGATCGCCGCGGGCGGTGACATGAACCTCCTGGTGCCGCTGTTCGCTATCGGGGTGTTCGTCGGCTTTACCCTCTCCCAGGCGGGTATGGTCAGGCATTGGATCATCGACCGCCCCGCCGGCTGGAGGTGGCGGGCCGGGCTCAACGGGTTCGGCGCGCTGCTGACCCTCGTCGCCGCCGTCGTGGTCACGATCTCCAAGTTCACCGAGGGAGGCTGGCTCATCGTGGTCGCGCTTCCGCTGATGGTCCTGGCGATGGAATGGGTCAACCGCTCCTACACCCGCATCGGCGAGCGCCTGGAACTCGGCATGACCCCCGCCCCGCCCCGGCCGCACCGGTCCCACGTCGTCGTGCCGATCCACGCGGTCAACCGGCTCAGTCATGACGCCCTCGCCGCCGCGCTCTCCCTCGGCGACCGGGTGACGGCGGTCAACGTCACCCACCCCGAAGAAGAGACGATCGCCCGCGCGTTCGTGGAGGACTGGGAACGCTGGCACCCCGACGTGGAGCTGGTCCAACTCTTCGACGCCCACCGACGCCTGGACACCCCACTGGTGGACTACCTCGCGAAGGTGCCCGAACCCCACGTCTTCGTCCTGATCGCCGAGGTCGAGCCCGAACACGCCTGGCAGCGCATGCTCCAGAACCAGCGGGGTGCCGTCCTGGCCAGGGCACTGCGCCGCCGTACCGACGCCGTGGTGTGCCGGATGCGCTTCCGGATCGGAGCCCCGGCATGACCCTCCAGTCCGCGGGGCAATGGTTCCACACCGCCGGTCCGCTGCGGATGACGAGATCGGGTGTCGTTCGAGCCGCGATCGCCGTGCTGCTCGGCTCCGTCGTCGCACTGGCCGCCCACCGGTCCTTGTCGGCGGAGGTCGACGACTACCTCGCGACCCACCGGCAGATCACAGCGACGATCCTCGACGACCAGGAGGACAGGGTGACCAGGGGAGTCACCCGGCAGGTCGCCTGGGTTGACGAGCGCGGCGCGCGGCATGTCACGACGACGCGCCTGATCTCGGACCGGGTCTCCGATGGCCGGATCCGCCTCTGGGTCGACGCCGACGACAAGCCGGCCCGTCCTCCCCTGGACGCGCCGGGTGTTCTCATCGGCTCTCTGCTGGCCTGGATCGCCGCGGGGTGCGTCGCCTGGTCGATTTCCGGGCTCGTACGCGTGTCCCGGCACGCGTGGACCGCCCGCCGGGCCGTGGCGGGATGGGACCGGGAGTGGCGGCAACACGGAACTCCGGGCCGCTAGACTCCGGGCCGCCAGCGAGTGTTCGCGCCATCCAGGGCGAACGGCACGTTCTGCCCGGACGGCCCGACCACCTTCCGGCGGCCCGCAGGGTCATCCACCGAGATGGCCGACCGGTTCCCCGCCCGCGGCGGCCCTACGGCCGCGTGCCCACCTCACGCGTCCAGCCCATGGCCTCGTAGGCGGCCTGGTAGCCCGCCGCATGGAGGATGCGCACCTCGCGGGGACCGGGTTCGCGTACGGGCCGCTCCGTCACGAGCTGGACGTAGGCGAGCAACGTCGAGCCCGACCGGTCCACGATCAGTCGCGCGGCGCCGTCCGGACTGTCGATCGCCACGCCGGTACGGCCCAGCCGGTCGGCGACGTTCTCTGACAGGGTGAGTCCCGGCTGGTCGGCGAGGACGCGGAGCGCCGCGGCCCGGGTCTCCGCGCTCGCCGGGGACGACAGGAGATAGCGGGCCGCGCCGAAGACGAAGTCGGGGAACGATCCTCCCGTGTGGGCCTGGCGGAGCCACTTCTCCAGCCCGGCGGCGGTCTCCGGCAGCGTGTGGAGCTGGTTCATCGTCAGGGACTTCCTGCCGATCGACCACGAGAGGGAGATCTTCGAGAAATCGTCGGTCGACGGCTTCCCGGACCAGAGTGACGGTGAGCCCGCGGCCTGCCACCGGGCCTTGTCTCCGGCGGAGTCGAACACGACCTCGACGTCCTGGTTGGAGCTGGTTCGGCCCCCGCGGCCGTCGTACCAGCTCTCGTCGGTGTGCGCCACCAGAGCTCCGTACCGGTCGACCGGCTCGAACGTCCGGGTGCGCTCGTACCGGTAACGTCCGTCGGCGGGCTGCTCCCGCAGCACGGTCTCGGCCCCGGCCAGCAGGAAGGCGCGCGGCTCCAGCCGGATCGGCGACGGCGCGTTCCTGGCGTCGTCGGCGGCCGTGCTGATTGAGGAGGTCACGCCGGGGCGGGCGTCCTGTCCGCCGAGCGGGCCGGCGCCCCCTGCGGTGGCCGACATGGTGGCCGACAGGGTGACCGTCGCGGCGACGGCCATCGCGAGCGCGCCGCCGGCGAGTGCCAGGCCGGTCCGCCGGTACGGCGTCGCGAAGCGGTCCGTCCAGCGGGGGGCGCGGCGGGGTGTCGCGAAGGCACGGGCCAGGTCGGCCTCCCGCCTGCGCTGGTAGGCGGCGCCGGTGTACTCGTCCGGCCGCAGTTCGGCGACCAGATCGTCAACGGGATGGGTCACGTCTGCTCCTGGAGGGTCTTGTCGGTGGTGCGCAACGCCTCGGCGAGCCGGCGGCGGGCGCGGTGCAGGCGGACGTTGAAGGCGCGGGCGGAGCATCCGGCCGCCCGCGCCGCGTCCTTGGGAGCGAGGCCGTACCAACTGGCGAGGATCACGGCCTCCGCGTCTCGCTCCGGCATCGCCGCGAGCACGGCGAGGGCCGCCTCGCGTTCGGCGACCCGCTCGCCGACGTCCCCGTCCGATTCCGGGGCCAGCTCCGCGAGCCCGGCGGCGAGCTCCCTGCCGCGCAGCCCGGCGTGCCGTTGCTTGCGCAGCAGGTTGCGCGCCACACCGAGCAGCCACGGCAGCGGCGGGTCCGGCATGTCGTCGAGGCGACGCCAGGCGATCAGAAAGGTCTCGCCCGTCGCGTCCTCGGCGGTCTGCCGGTCGGCGCGCAGCAGCGCGTAGCCGAGCACGGCCCGGTAATGCCGGTCGTAGAGGTCGGTGAATCGCTCTTCGGGATCGTCCACACCCAGTAGTCCCTCCGCATCCGTCCCGATTACATCGTTCGGGTGTTTTTCGCGGTGGAATGCCGAACCGACGCCACGAGCGCCGGTGGGCGGCCGAAAGGGCACGACTAGACTTGTCCCTACTCGTCCGTACGGGAGCGTGGGAAGCCTGCCAGGCAGGAGGTCTCGAAGCGGCGGGCGAGAAGCAGGAGCCGCGGGGCGCCGTGGGACAGGCGGCAGGCTGGGCGTTCTCTCACGACACGGGCGGTGCCCGAGGCTCTGGCTTCACTACGGAGGCTCGCTGTGATGCGCTCGGTCGGCCTGGTTCTGCACCCGCTGCGAAATTGCTCCGAAGCGGTCACCGCGGTCCTGGACTGGGCCGCCCGCAGGGACGCCGAGGTCCTCGGAGTCCAGGACGAGGTCGGCCGGCTCGACCGCGAGGTGATCTCGGTGAAGGCCGAGGAGCTCGGTCGGCGATCGGATCTGATCGTCAGCCTCGGCGGAGACGGCACCATGCTCAGGGCCATGCGGCTGGCCGATCGGCAGCGTGCCCCGGTCCTCGGCGTGAACGTGGGCAAGCTCGGCTTCCTGGCCGAGGTCGACGTGCCCGAGCTGCCCGGCGCGCTCTCGGCCATCGACGCCCAGCACTTCACCATCGAGCCCCGGCTGGCCATCGACGCCGATCTGGGCTCACAGGTCGTGACCGCCTTCAACGATGTCGCGCTGGTACGCGTACCCGGGCACAGAACCGCCGTCGTGGCGGTGCACGTCGACGGCCGGCCGTTCATCGGCTACGCGGGCGACGCCGTCATCGTGGCCACCGCGACCGGCTCCACCGCGTACAGCTTCTCCGCCGGGGGGCCGATCGTGAACCCCGAGGTCGAGGCCCTGCTCGTGACCCCGGCGTCCCCGCATTCCGCGCACAACCGCGGAGTGGTGCTCTCCCTCCGGGACACTCTCTCGCTGGCCGTCCTGCCCACCAGCGGCAGGCTCGCGGTCGAGGTCGACGGGAGGGTGGCGGGTCACGCCGCGCCGGGGGAGCACATCGGCATCCGGCCCCGGCCCGCCGCCGTCCACGTCGTGCGGCTCGGTCTCACCACGTTCTACGAGCGCGTACGCAGGAAGTTGCGCCTCACGGACTCCGCCGAGATCCTGGCCGGTCGGCCGGACACGACCGAGTGGCCGGACACGACCGGTCGGCCGGCCGTCCCTGGGGGTCCCTAGGCGTCCCCCGCCGTCCCTCGGCGTCCCGGGGGCGGGCGTGGGGCCGGGTCCCGGCCGACGGGACGTCCTGCTCGCGGAGGAATTCGCCGACATACTTGAGACGTGAAGTGCACCCAATGCGGCGCAACCAATCTGGAGCCGGGATTCGTCGAAGACAGCGGCGAGCATTCCCCGGGTTACGGCCGCTGGATTCCAGGCGCCCTGCAACGGGGCGTCTTCGGTGGTGCCAGACGTCTGGGCAAGCCGCGATGGATCATCGACGCCTTCCGGTGCGTCCGGTGCTCCCACCTCGAACTGTTCGCCCGCCCGAAAGACTGAACCCGATCGCGGTGGTCCTGTCGAGGTCAACCACGTTCGTAAGTGAGGACCTTGACCCGGCGGAGGACGAGGGCGGTCTCCACCGTCTGGACGACAGCTGCGCGGTGGACGCACCCAGCGCCCGCTGGATCGCCGGCAGGCTCACCGCGACGGTGACCACCGGCAGATAGGCGACGAAGACCCCCGCACAGGCCAGCGTGATCGTGATCCTTTTCCTGCGCGCGGCCCCCGTCCCCCACTCGAAACGTTCAAGGAAACCCTCTCTTGCGGCGTGGCACGCCGAGGTCGGTTGGTACCGCGCCACCCTGCGCCGTGTCGCTGCCCTCGGGCCAGCCAGCACCCCCAACACCGCCGAAAACCGACATCGAGCCCCGGTTCGCGGAAGATTTCCGACACCGTTCGCGCGGCCGAAAACCCGGGGTCGAAAACCCGGGGTCAAAAGCCCGGCGTGGCCTACTGGCCATCCCCGAGCGGGGGATCTTGGCAGCGCCATGTGGAATGATTGCGGAGTTATGTCTGCGGCATTGCCCTTCCGCATCGTCCGGGCCATGGCGTTCGCCGTGGCGTGTGTCGGTCTGAGTGCGATGGCGCATGCTTTCGCCGGCGCCGCTCTCTCCCAGACGAGCGTGTTCGGCGGCCTCGGCATCTCCTTCGTCAGCGTGTTTCCCCTGACCGGGCGCGAACGCACGTTGCGGGTGATCCTTCCGTTCTTGGGATGCCTGCAACTGCTGCTCCACGTGATGTTCACTCTGGTGCACGCGTCGATGCCCGAGCCGGCCCAGGCGCACGTTCATTCCGGGCTCATGCCGAGCGTGAGCATGCTGCTCATGCACGGGTGGGCGATCGGCATGACCGCGTTGTGCCTGGCACGCGGAGAGGCGGTGCTGTGGGCACTGCTCGACATGCTGGACAGCGGTTTCGGCCGGCTGCTGCGCGCCTCGGTTCGCACGCCGCCGGTACCGGCCGTGGGGTTCTCCCAAAGCTCCCCTCGGCCGCTGATCTCCGAGAATCTCCGACATTCGATCCGTCGGCGTGGTCCTCCGGACCCGCGGTAGCCACCCCTCTCACCGAAGGCGTGCGCGCCGCGTCGATCGCGCGCGTTCGCTCCCGGCTGCCGCGTGCCCGGCTCACCAGCCGTGCGATCACATGACGATAGGAACACCACCATGTCCGAAACCGAGTTTCCGCTCGTGCAGTTCCTGCGCGAGGGGATGAACCCGGTCGCCGAGCTCGCCCAGATCCGGGCCGAGCGTCCTGTGCACCCCCTGCCGATGCCCGACGGCTCGACGGTCTGGCTGGTCACCCGCTACGAGGACGTCCGCGCCGTCCTCGGGGACAGCACCCGGTTCAGCAACGACTTCGGCAACATCATCGCCGCCGGCTCCAACCAGGAGGACCCCGGCGGCCTCGGCTTCCGCGACCCGCCCGAGCACACCCGTCTCCGGCGCATGCTCACGCCCGAGTTCACCATGCGGCGGCTCCAGCGGCTGGAGCCCCGGATCGGCGCCATCGTGGAGCACCAGCTTGACGTCATGGAGAAGGAGGGGCCGGGGGCCGACCTGGTCCGCCACTTCGCGCTCCCCATCCCCTCGCTCGTGGTGTGCGAGCTGGTCGGCGTGCCGTACGAGGAGCAGGCGGACTTCCTGCGGCTGAGTACCGACAGGTTCGACTTCTCGGCGGGTCCCGAGGCGTCGCTGCAGGCCATCAACGACACGATGTCCTATCTCACCGACCTGGTCGCAAGGGAACGGCTCCGCCCCGGTGACGGGCTGCTGGGCGGGCTGATCCGCGAGCACGGCGACGAGATCAGCGACCGGGAACTCGCCAGCCTGGTCGACGGGCTCCTGACCGGCGGGCACGACACCAGCACCAGCATGCTCGCGCTCGGCGCGCTGTGGCTGCTCGACAATCCCGAGCACCTGGCGTTGGTCCGTGACCGGGACGACCACGTCGAGCAGGTGGTGGAGGAGTTGCTGCGCTACATGACCGTGGTCCAGGTCGCCTTCCCGCGGTTCGCGCGGGAAGACCTGGTCCTGGCCGGACAGCCCATCGCCCAAGGCTCGATGGTCCTGTGCTCGCTGTCGGCGGCCAACCGCGACCCGGCCCTCGGCCCGGAGATGGACACCGCCGACCCGTCCCGGGACTTCCGGTCGCACCTGGCCTTCGGACACGGCATCCACCGCTGCGTTGGCGCCCCGCTGGCGCGGATGGAGCTGCGGATCGCCTATCCGGCTCTGGTGCGCCGGTTCCCCGGCCTGCGCCTGGCCGTACCGGCGGAGGACGTCGCCTTCCGGAAGATCGCGATCGTCTACGGCCTGGACTCGCTGCCCGTCACCTGGTGACAGGTGCGCGCGCGTCCCCGCGAGCGGATTCACGCGCGGGCGCGCGGTGCCGCGGTCGTCGCGACGACCGCGGCACTCTCCGGCCAAGGACCTTCGCCCCTGGGTGGGGAGGGCGGCGAGGGGTGGGATGGAGTGAGGGGGTGGTCGCGATGCTCGTCCGGGAGATGATGACCGCGCCGGTGGTGACGCTGCCGCGGACGTGGAGCGTCAAACAGGCCATCCACCTGCTCTACGAACAGGACATCACGGCGGCGCCGGTGGTCGACGAGAACGGCCGGATGGTCGGGATCGTCAGCGAGATGGACCTCCTGCGCGGAGAGTTCGAAGCGGACCCCAGGGCCTACCTCCGTCCCTCGGCCCCACCGGACTCGCCGCCGTCCGTGGGGGTCGAGGAGGTCATGACGCCGAACGTCAGGACCGTCAGGGAGGACGCCGACGTCCTGGAACTCGTGGATCTGATGATCTCGACCGGGGTGAAGAGCGTCCCGGTCGTACGCGGCGACGACGTCGTGGGCATCGCCAGCAGGCGCGACCTGATGGGGATGCTCGCCCACGGTGACGAGAGGATCCGCGACGACGTCCTCACGGCGCTGCAGGATTCGTTCGAGACGACGGAGTGGCGGGTGGCCGTACACGACGGAGTCGTCGAACTGCACGGCGGTGACCTGGACGACAGGTCGGCACGGATCGCCGAGGTCATCGCCCGCACTGTGCCGGGAGTGGCCGACGTCGTGCTCACTTCGTGAGGAGCGCTCACGAGGTCGGGCCGGCGGCGGTTCGATCCCGGACCCCGTCCTCGGCCGGGACACTCTCGGCCGAGGACGGACGAGGCGCCTCCCGCCAAGGAGGACAACGCCTCCCACCAAGGAGGACAACGCCTCCCACCAAGGAGGACAACGATGACCGACAAGCGCTGGAACGTCACCGTCGACATCACCGAGCACGGCGACGACACCTACGCGCAGGCCGCGCTGGCCGTCGTGGACGGAGTCAGCGTCTCAGGCACGGGCCATGCCCGCCGCAGTCCGGACGACCAGTCGGTCCCGGAGATCGGCGACGAACTGGCCGCCGCCCGTGCCCTGGCCAGGCTCAGCCATTCCCTGTATCAGGCCGCCGTCAGAGAGATGATCTCCCGGCAGGCGGGAATCGAGGAGACGGCCGATCTCGACCTGTGGTGAGACTCTCCACGGAGGAGGCCGGTGCCGCGAACCGACCGCTCACGCGTTCCGGATGCGGGCCGCGTCGTGCAGGCCGAGGATGTCGAGGGCGCTTTCCCGCATCTCCACCTTGCGGATCTTTCCCGTGACCGTCATGGGGAACGCGTCCACCACGTGGACGTAACGGGGGATCTTGTAGTGCGCGAGGCGCCCGGCGCCGAACTCCTTGAGCCGCTCGGTCGTGAGCGGCTCGGCCCCCGGCCGCATGATGATCCAGGCCATGAGCTCCTCGCCGTACTTCTGGTCGGGCACGCCGATCACCTGGACGTCGGCGATGTCGGGGTGGGTGTAGAGGAACTCCTCGATCTCGCGCGGGTAGACGTTCTCGCCGCCGCGGATCACCATGTCCTTGATCCGGCCCACGATGGTGACGTAGCCCTCGGCATCCATGATCGCCAGATCGCCGGTGTGCATCCAGCGCGCGGCGTCGATCGCCTCGGCGGTGGCGTCCGGCTGCGCCCAGTACCCGAGCATGACCGAGTAGCCACGGGTGCACAGCTCCCCGGCCTCGCCGCGGGGCACCGGCAGGCCCGACGCGGGGTCGACGATCTTGACCTCGATGTGCGGCATCGCCCGCCCGACCGTCTCGGTGCGGCGGGCGAGCCCGTCGTCGCGGCGCGTCATCGTCGACACGGGGGAGGTCTCCGTCATGCCGTAGCAGATCGCCACCTCGCTCATGTTCATCTCGGAGACGACGCGCTTCATCACCTCGACCGGACAGGGCGAACCGGCCATGATCCCGGTACGCAGGCTGGACAGGTCGAAGGAGGCGAAGTCCGGATGGCCGAGTTCGGCGATGAACATGGTGGGCACGCCGTACAGGGAGGTGCAGCGCTCCCGCTCGACGGCGCGCAGCGTGAGCTCGGGGTCGAAGCCGGGCGCGGGAAGCACGATGCACGAGCCGTGGGAGGTCACGCCCAGGTTGCCCATGACCATCCCGAAGCAGTGGTACAGCGGAACCGGCAGGCAGACGCGGTCGGCCTCGGTGTAGCCGACCGACTCGGCCACGAAGTAGCCGTTGTTCAGGATGTTGTGATGCGACAGCGTGGCGCCCTTGGGGAAGCCCGTGGTGCCCGAGGTGTACTGGATGTTGATCGGGTCGTCGAAGGTCAGCGTCGCCGCCCGTTCCCGCAGCGCCGTCGGATCGCTCCGCCTGCCGTTCTCGACGAGTTCGTCCCATCCGCGCTCGCCGATGAACACGACGTCCGTGAACCCGATCTCGGCGATCATCGCCCGGTAGTCGCTGGTCCGGTGCGCGACCGCGCTGATCAGCAGCCGCATGCCGGACTGTCTCACCACATAGGCCAGTTCGTGGCCGCGGTAGGCGGGGTTGACGTTGACGAGAATGGCGCCGATCTTCGCGGTGGCGTACTGGACGAGCACCCACTCGGCGCAGTTGGGCGCCCAGATGCCGACCCGGTCGCCCTTGGCGACGCCGCCGGCCATCAGTCCGAGTGCGACCTCGTTCACCGCGGCGTCGAGCTCGGCGTAGGTCCAGCGGCGCCCTGTCGCCACCTCCACCAGGGCTTCGCGATCAGCGAAGCGCGCGACCGTGCGTTCGAGATTCGCCCCGATCGTCTCTCCGAGCAGGGGGACATCGGAGGTGCCGCAGGAGTACGAGAGAGGTAAGTCGCCCATGAACGAAGCATCCGCCCGGACGCGGTGTGCCACCACCCCCGTTCGGGGGTGGCCGCCGCCGCTGAATCTCATACCATCCCGGTGATATGGCCGTATCGCATGCACCGGTCAGCGACCCGGAACACGAACGCGAAGTGCTGCACACCGCCCTGCGGAGGATGCGCCGGGTGACGGGGCTTCCCGTCGCCTTCGGCGGCGCGGTGTCGCCCCAGGGCCGGGACGTGCCGCTCACGGGGTTCACCGGAACCCTGACCGGCGCCCTGCGCGGACTGGTCATCGGAGCCGGCAACGGGCTCGGCGGCCAGGTGCTCGTCACCTCGCGCCCCGGCAGCGTCGACGACTACACGAGCGACCTGCGGATCAGCCACGAGTACGACAAGCCGGTGATCGCCGAAGGGCTGCGGGCCATCGCGGCGGTGCCGATCACCATGGACGGCTCGGTGTTCGGGGTCCTGTACGGCGGGACACGCGAGTCGTTGTCACTCAGCACCCGCGTGCTGGACGCCATGACCCAGGTCGCCCTTCGCGCGGGGATCGAGCTGGCCGTGCGGCGCGAGGTCGAGCGGCGGGTGGTCGAGCTGGAGACCGCCGCGATCACCCGGGCCGTGCGCGAGGCGCCGACCGCACCGGAGTGGGAGGAGGTCCGCCAGGCGCACGCCCAGCTGCGGTCGATCGCGCAGGAGATCGCCGACCCCGCCATCCGGTCACGCCTCCAGGACGTCTGTGACAGGCTGGCGCGGACGAACGGGCGGCCGCCGCGCGCGAACCCGCTGTCGCCGCGGGAGCTGGACGTGCTGGCCCTGGTCGCCGTGGGATGCGGCAACGCCGAGACGGGGCGGCGCCTCGGCATTCTTCCCGAGACGGTCAAGAGCTACCTGCGCACCATCATGCGCAAGCTGGGCGCGCACAGCCGGATGGAGGCCGTGGTCGTCGCCCGCCGCTCGGGCTTCATGCCGTAGGCGGGCGGAACGGCGCGCCGGTGAGCGGCCGTCGGTGCCTCCTGCTCGTGGTCGGCGCCGGTGAGCGGTCGCCGGCGCCTCCCGGTCGTGGTCACGGGTGAGGCCGCCCCCGATCGTTCGGGGGCGGCCTTCGCGTACGGTCAGCGCCCCTGCAGGCTCCTGACGTTGTCGCCGAAGGTCCAGCCCTTCGACCCGTCCCAGTTGATGGACCAGGTCATCAGACCCTTGAGGCCGCCGCTGAAGCTGTTCCAGCTCTGGCTCACCAGGGAGGGCGCCATGTAGCCGCCCCCGGCCCCGGACTGGGCGGGCAGGCCGGGGACCTGCTTGTCGTAGGGGACTTTGATCGTGGTGCCCTGGATGACCAGGCCGTTGTTCAGGCAGGTGGTCTGGGCGGTGAAGCCCTGCACCGTTCCGGCGGAGTAGGAGTCGCCGGAGCAGCCGTACATGCTTCCGTTGTAGTACTGCATGTTCAGCCACCACAGGCGGCCGTTGTCGGCGTACTTCTTGATGATCGGCAGGTACGCGCCCCAGATCGAGCCGTAGGTGACGCTGCCGCCGGTGACGTACGCCGTCTCCGGGGCCATGGTCAGGCCGAAGCCCGCGGGCATCTGGGCGAGCACGCCGTCGATGATGCGGATGAGGTTGGCCTGGGAGGCGGACAGCTGGTTGATGTTGCCGCTGCCGCTGAGGCCGGTCTCGATGTCGATGTCGATGCCGTCGAAGTTGTACCTCTTGAGGATCGGCACGACGGTCGCGACGAAGCGGTCGGCGACGGTGCTGGAGCTGAGATCGATGCCGGCGGTCGCTCCGCCGATGGACATCAGGATCGTGGCGCCGGCGGCCTTGGCCTGGCACATCTCGGCCGGCGTGGCGACCTTCACGGTGGAGTCCATGCCGTCTTCCCACAGGACGGTGCCGTCGGAGCGGATGACCGGGAACGCGGCGTTGATCACGTTGTAGCCGTGGGCCTGGATGCGGGGGTCGGTGATCGGAATCCAGCCGAGCGGCGGGTGCACGCCGTTCGACGCGCCGTCCCAGTTCTCCCAGTAGCCCTGGATGACCTTGCCCGCCGGTCGGGACTTGACCGCGCACGTGGTGTCGGTCGGCGAGGCCGAGGGAGAGGCGGACGGCGAGGGCGACGCCGACGGGGACGCCGAGGGAGAGGGGGAGGGGGACGCCGACGGCGAAGGGGAGGCCGAGGCCGAGGGCGACGGCGAGGCTCCCGGACCGTCGAAGTTCACGTCGTCGGCGTAGTAGGTGCCCTGGCCGTACCAGCCGTGCAGGTAGATCACGGCGGTGGTCTGGGCGGCCGCGGTGGTGAAGGAAACGGTGAGCTGTGTGTACGCCGTCGCCGACGGGGTCCAGGTGGATCCGCCGCCGTTCACGCCGAGGTAGACGTAGTTGCCGCGGACCCAGGCGCTCAGGGTGTAGGCCGTGTTCGGCCGTACGGTCACGGTCTGGCTGCATTGGGCGGTGTCGGAGGCGCTCGCCGCGCCGGCGAGCGCCTTAGTGCCGGAGCGGACCGGCGAGCCGACCACCGACCCCAGCCCGCCGGTGCAGGACCAGGGCGCGAGGGTTCCGGTCTCGAAGCCCGCGTTCTCGAGCAGGTTGGCCGCGTTGGCCGGCATCTGGGTGATGAGCGCGCCCATGGCCGCCAGCAGTAGCGATACTGCCAGCGTCAGCAGGCGCGATGTTCGGTTTCGCATGACGGTCTCCCGAACCAGGAGCGATCGGCGCTTCCGCGCCGATCGAGGGGGGTGGGTACGGGTGATGGTCCGCCGGCGACATCGCCGGCGGACTTCCTTGCCAGTGAGCCGGATGAGTGCACGGATCCGCGTGGGTACATGGTCGGGATCGGTGGCGCCATCTGTCAAGTTTCTTAACAAATAACTCTCTCGCCAGCGATAACGCCGCGTCGATCGGTGAAGCTCTCGAGCCCCTGCGGGGCAGCGCGGCGGTCGGCACCTGGAACGCGCCGGGCCGCGCCGAGGAGGTCCTGGGCGTCAACATCGAGGACCTCGACCTGGCGCATCCCGACCACGGCGAAGAGCCCGGATCTGGTGCCGGGCTCTTCGCCGTTCCATGACGACGGTTCCCCAGTCGCTTCCGATCAACGGGACTCCGCCGCCCATACCCGGCGAGGCTCCCTAACCTGCGCAGAAGAACAACGGACCGAAAGGGAAGCCGTGGCGCAGCAGCGTTCGGAGTGGTCGGATCGGCGGGAGATCCACGAGGTCGTCCTGCGGTACTGCCGGGGCGTCGACCGGCTCGACATGGATCTGGTGCGCTCGGCGTACCACCCCGACGCGATCGACCACCACACCGGTTTCACGGGGCCCGTCGGGGAGTACCTCGCCTGGGTCGAGCCCAAGCTCCGGGCCCGCGCCCGGACCGGCGGGACCATGCACATCCTGGGCAACCACCTGGTCGAACTGTACGGAGACGCGGCGGTCTCGGAGACGTACGGCACTTCCGTCCATTGGGGCGAGCCGGCCGACAGCGCCCGCGCCAACTTCACCAGTGGGGTGCGCTTCGTCGATCACATGACCTACCGGGACGGCCGGTGGGCCATCTTCGAGCGCTGGGCGGTCCGCGAGTGGACCAGATCCGAGGTCGGCCGCTTCATGGCCAAGGAGGGCGACGGGCCCTCGGGACGGCATGACGACCAGGACCCTCTCATCCAGCTTCGACAGCGCATCACCTCTGGGAAGGCGGACTCATGAAAGTCGGTATCAGCTCCCCCATCCTCGCCCTCTCCGGCAACCGCCCCGCATGGGAGGAGCACGCGGGGGTTCCCGAACTGCTCCAGGTCGCCAAGACCGCCGACCGCCTCGGGTTCGACTTCATGACCGGCCCTGACCACGTCGCCGTGCCGCAGGGCGTCCCCCAACGCGAGCGCTTCTACGACCCGCTCGCGACGTTCTCGTTCCTCGCGGGGCATACCGAACGGCTGCGCTTCCTGCCGTACGTGCTGGTCCTGCCCTTCTACCACCCGCTTGAGCTGGCCAAGCGCTTCGGAACCCTTGACTACCTCAGCGGCGGCCGGCTGATCCTCGGCCTGGGCGTGGGCAGCCTGCGCGCCGAGTTCGACTTGCTGGGCAAGCCCTTCGAAGACCGCGGAGCCCGCGCCGACGACGCTCTACGTGCCCTGCGCGCGTGCCTGTCCACCCGCATCGCGTCCTACGACGGCCCGTACTTCTCGTTCAAGGAGGTGGTGATCGACCCGCACGCCGTCCAGGACAAGGTTCCGCTGTGGGTCGGCGGCCACAGCATGCGCGCCCTGCGCCGCGCGACCAGCCTCGCTGACGGCTGGGCCCCCGCCCCCCAGGCGTTCCACGGCCCGTCGCCGGAGAAGCTGCGCCAGATGCTCGATTCCGTGGAACTGCCCCCGGACTTCGACGTGGTCTTCACCCCCGGCCAGCGCGTCGACGCCCTGAACGCCCCCGACAGGGTCGCCGAACTCCTCGAGACCGCCGCCGGCGCGGGCGGCACCCGCATCAACCTCACCGTGAAGCACGAGTCGCTCGCCCACTATCTGGAACAGCTCGAAGCCTTCGCCGAACTCGCCTTCTCCGCGTAGGAGGCGCGGCCCGGCTCACCGGACGGCAACCCGACCCGCCTCGTGCACTCCTCCGCCATCGCGGGTTCCTCGCCCGCCAACGCAGGAGACCAGCACAACAAACCCTGAACCACCCTCCGGGGCTTGCTTGAGCCGTGTGCGGCTACCAGTGGCACGTACGGTTCTGAGGGGCCGGGGCGCAGTAATGCGTCCCGGCTACCCGCCGAGTTCCGGGCCTTCTCCACGTGTTGTCATGTGTTGCCACGCTTGTCGCGTCGCGATGCGCGCGGTGCCGTCAGCACCGGTCACCTAGGGTTCCTGGCGCTCCTTCGAGCCGAGCACGCTGGACAGGAACGCCCGGGTCCGTTCGTGGGCCGGAGCGGCCAGGAGTTCGCCGGGCCGGCCCCGCTCGACGACCACGCCGTCGGCGAAGAAGGTCAGCCAGTCGCCGACCTCCCTGGCGAAGGCGATCTCGTGGGTCACCACGACCATCGTCATCCCCTCGGCGGCCAGGCCCTTCATGACCTCCAGAACCTCGTCGACCAGCTCCGGGTCCAGCGCGGAGGTCGGCTCGTCGAACAGCATCAGCGCCGGGTTCATCGCCAGCGCCCTGGCGATGGCCACCCGCTGCTGCTGGCCGCCGGAGAGCTGGTGGGGCCGCTTGTGCGCGTGGTCGGCCAGGCCCACCCGCTCCAGATGCTCCATCGCCAGCACCCGCGCCCGATCCGTCGGGGTGCCCAGCACGTGGACGGGGCCGCAGGCGACGTTCTCCAGCGCGTTCTGATGGGCGAAGAGGTTGAAGCGCTGGAACACCATGCCGATGTTCCTGCGGAAGGAGGCGAACTCCTTGGGCGTCCATGGGTGGTACCTGCCGTCGCGCAGCGTGTGGCCCACCTCCTCGCCGAGCACCCGCAGGCTGCCGCCGAGCACCGGCTCCAGGCCGTTGAGGCAACGCAGGAACGTGGACTTGCCCGAGCCCGACGGGCCGATGACGCAGCTCACCTCGCCGGAGGCCACGGTGAAGTCCACACCGTTGAGCACCTGCACGTCGCCGTAGCTCATCCGGACGCCCGACGCCCGCACGACCGGGTCCGGAACGGAATCCACGACCGGGTCCACGACCGCGTCCGCACCGGGGTTCGCGGCGGGCTTCACGCGGCCACCTTCGGCAGGATCCTGGCCGCCAGGCCGCCCCCGCGCACCAGCCGTACGGCGTCGGAGCCGAAACGGCGCTCCAGCCGGCCCTGCAGGAAGGTCGCCACGGCGGTCATGAGCATGTACCAGAGGCTCGCCACGATCAGCAGCTCCATGATCAGATTGTTCGCCTTGTATATCTGGCTGGCGTTGGTCATCAGGTCGTGCCCGGCGACCACGTAGACCAGCGAGGTGGTCTTCAGCATGGAGATGAACTCGTTGCCGGTCGGCGGGATGATGATGCGCAGCGCCTGCGGCAGCACGATGACCCGCATCCGCTTGGCCGGCGTCATGCCCAGCGCGTACGCCGCCTCGGTCTGGCCGCGGTCGACGGCCTGGATCCCGGCGCGCACGGTCTCGGCGAAGTAGGCGGCCAGGTTCAGCCCCAGCCCGAGCATGGCCGAGGTGAAGCCGGTCATCACCTGGTTGGTGTCCCACTTGAGGCCGATCATGGTGAACGGGATCTTGAGCACCAGCTCGGGGAACAGGAACGCCAGATTGTACCAGAAGATGAGCTGCACCAGCACCGGCGTGCCGCGGAAGAACCAGATGTAGAACGTGGCCAGACCGCTCAGCACCGGGTTGTGCGCCAGCCGCATGATCGCGACCAGCACGCCCAGGACCAGCCCGAGGGCCGTGGCCAGCACCGAGATCTCGATGGTGACCCAGACCCCGCTCAGGATTCGCTCGTTGAACAGGTACCCGGCGACCTTGCCCCAGTCCAGGTTCGGGTTGGCCACGATGAGGTAGGCCAGCCGGGCCGCGACCGCCAGCGCGACCGCCGCGGCCAGCCAGCGGCCCCAGTGCCAGGTCCGCGCGACGGGGATCGGCCGGCCTGACGCGTCGGTGATCGGTTCGGTCCGCACGGTCACTTACCGCCGTTGATCACAGCGGACTGGACGGCCAGCTTGTCGAGGTTCCACGCCGCGAGCAGCTTGCCGTACTCGCCGCTCTGGATGAGCGCGTCCAGCGCGCCCTTGACGGACTCGATGAGCTCCTTGTTGTCTGGCTTCATCCCGATGCCCCACGGGCTCTCGGTGCCTTCGAGCGCGATCGCCTCCATGGCGAGCTTGGGATCGGCGGACTTGTAGGCGGCCACCACGTAGTCGGTGACGGTGGCCTGCGCCCGGCCGTTGCTCACCTGGAGCATGGCCTCCGTGTCGCCGGGGAACTTCAGGATGTTCACCGCCGCCTTGCCGTCCTTCTTGCAGTCGGCGTCGTAGCTCTCGGCCAGCTCCATGGAGGAGCCGTTGTCGACGACGGAGACCGTCTTGCCGCACAGGTCCTTCGGCCCGGCGATGCCGGCCGCGTTCCCCGCCTTGACCAGCATCCCCGAGCCCGCCTGCACGTAGTCGACGAAGGTGACCTGGCCCTGCCGCTCCGGGTTGTCGGTCATCGAGGAGATGACGAAGTCGTAGCGGCCGGTCAGCACGCCGGGGATCTGCGAGTTGAACTCCTCGTCGGTGATGGTCACCTTGACGCCGAGCTTCCTGGCGATGGCCCGGGCCAGGGCGGGGTCGAAACCGATCGGCGTCTTGCCGTCGGTGGCGAACAGTTCCATCGGCGGGTAGCCGATGGAGGAGACGACCTTCAGCCCGCCGGACTTGAGGCTCGCCGGCGCCTTGGCCGCGAGGTCCTTGTCCGGGGTGATGGCGTTGATGACGTCGGCCGCCTTCTCCTCGGTGGGAGCCTGGTCGAGGACGACGGCCGGGGCCGTGGCGGACGCGCCGTCGTCGTCCAGGGACTGGGCGCCGCAGGCAGCGGTGGCGGCGAGCAGCGCGCCGGCGGCGAGCGTGGTGAGGATCCGGGTGTTCAACGGGGGGTGCTCCTTCAGATTCGCTGCCAGCGGACTTCGCCGCCGACGACGGTGGTCATGACGTTGGTGCGCAGTACCGCGTCAGGCGACTCCCGGTAGGGGTCGGTGTCCACCGCGATGAAGTCGGCGAGCTTGCCGGGGGCGAGGACACCCTTGCGGTCGTCCTCGCCAGCGGCGTATGCGGCGCCCAGGGTGTGGGCGGTGATGGCCTCGGCCATGCTCAGCCGCTGTTCAGGCTGCCAGCCACCGGCGGGGGTGCCGTCGGTGCGGGTACGGGTCACCGCGGCGTACAGCGCGGCGAAGGGGTTGGGATGCTCGACCGGGGCGTCGGAGCCGAAGGCCAGCGCGACGCCGACGTTCAGCATCCCGCGCCAGGCGTAGGACGCCAGCTCGTGCCCGGCGAGCAGGGAGTCGACCAGGTCGATGTCGCTGGTGCAGTGCACGGGCTGCATCGAGGCGACGATGCCCAGACGCGCCATCCTGGCCAGGTCGCCGGGCCGCAGGTGCTGGGCGTGCTCGATGCGGTGGCGCAGCCCCGCCGCACGGCCGACGGCCTCGTAGGCGTCGATGACCAGGTGGGCCGCCCGGTCGCCGATGGCGTGCGTGGCCACCGCGATGCCGGCCCCCGACGCCCTGGCGAACAGCCTGACCAGGTCCTCGTACGGTGTGACCGCGATGCCCACGTTGCCCTGCTCGCCGGCGAAGGACTCGCTCATGTGGCAGGTGTGCGAGCCCAGCGCGCCGTCACTGAAGATCTTCACGGGGCCGGTGCGGACCCAGTCGTCGCCCTGGCCGGTACGGCGGCCCTCGGCGATGGCGGCCTCCAGGTGGATCATCGGGATCGACTTGTGCACGCGCAGTTTCAGCTCGCCGGCGTCGTGCAGCTCCAGGTAGGCGGCGCGGCAGTCCTCACCGTCGATGTCGTGCACGCTGGTCAGGCCGAGCGCGAGCAGCTCCTCCTGCGCGGCGCGGAGCAGGTCACGCAGGTCGGGGGAGACCATCAGCCCGCGCAGCGGGTATGAGGCCGACTCGCGCAGGATGCCGGTGGGCTCCCCGTCCGCGTCTCTGACGATCTCGCCGCCCACCGGGTCGGGGGTGTTCGCGTCGATGCCGGCCAGCCGCAGCGCCGCGGAGTTGGCCCATACCGTGTGGCCGTCCACGCTGGGCAGCGCGACCGGAAGTTCGGGGCAGACCGAGTCGAGCGCGTACCGGTCCGGCTGCGTCGGCGGATCCCAGGTGTTGCTGTTCCACCGACCGCCGAACAGCCAGGCGCCCGGTCGCAGCCGCGCCGCGTGCGCGGCCACCTTGGCCAGCGCGTCGTCCAGGGAGCGCACGTCGCGCAGGTCCACCGCGTCCAGGCTCTGGGCGTACTGCGCGGTGTGGATGTGGGCGTCGTAGAGCCCGGGGATCACCGCCGCGCCCTCCAGGTCGATCAGCTCGGCGCCCGCGCCCGCGGCCTCGCGTACCTCCGCCTCTCCGCCGACGGCCAGCAGCAGCTCGCCGTCCACGGCCATGGCCTGGGCAGGCGGGGTGCCGCTGTCTCCTGTGTAGATGGCGGCGTTTCGGTACACGCGGATGCTCAATGTGACTCTCAAGGGCTCTCGAGTGACGGTGGCCATCACTGTAGGAGTGGCGAAAAGAAGTCGGAAGCGCTATAAACACGACATTTGGCGACGCTGAGAATAAGGAACGCTAATGCTGAAGCCGGAACACCTGCGCACGCTCCGTGAGGTCGTCCAGCTGGGGTCCTTCGCCGCCGCCGCCAACCGGCTCGGTTACACCTCCTCGGCCGTGTCCCAGCAGATGGCCGCGCTGGAGCGGAAGATGGGCGTGAAGCTGTTCGACCGCTCGGCCCACAGCGTGCTGCCCACCAGCGCCGCCGAGGTGCTGGCCAGGCACGCGGAGACCGTGCTCATGGACATCGAGCGCATGGTCGCCACCGTCCAGGCCGTGCACAGGAACAGCGGCGGCCAGATCCACCTGGGCATCTTTCCCAGCTTCGCCGACGTGCTGGCCGGTGTCCTGCGACGGATGGAGCCGCAGGACCGGGCCGGGATCAAGGTCTCCGTCGCCGAGTCCTCCCAGCTCATCCCGCGTCTGGGCGCCGGCGGCGAGATGGACGCGGCGATCGTCTACCAGGTGGGGAACTCCGGCCTGTCCTGGCCGTCGGCACTCGGACGGCACTGGATCGCCGAGGACCGCTACAAGATCGTCCACCCGCGCGACTGGCTCGACCTCGCGCCCTACCGGGTCGAGCAGCTCGTCGACCTGCCGTGGATCATGCATCATCCCGGCAGCAGCGACGCCTCCTTCTTCGACAGCGTCTTCGCCCGGTGGAACCTGCGCCCCCGGGTGGCCTGCTACTCCGACGACTTCAAGATCACGTTGACGATGGTCGAGGCGGGCATAGGCGCGGCCCTCGTGACCGACCTCGCGCTGCGCGGGCACGGCAGGGACGTCGTGGTCGCCGACGTGCCGTGGCTGAACACCAGCCGCAGTATCTTCAGCCTGGTCCGCCCCGAGCGCGAGACCGCGTCCCTGCACTCCCTGCTGGACGCGCTGGCGGTCTGACCGGCGGCGGCGCCGATCCGCGCTCGCGACGGGCGGCGTTCACCAGACACATCCCCAGGAGATCCCGACCATGGAAATGGAACACGAGGCGGCGATCGTCAGGTCCGCCGAGGCCATTCGGCTCCACCGCGGGCACAACATCCTCATCGAGTCCGGTGCCGAGCCGGTCATCGACCGGCTCGCGCGCCTCGACCGGCCGGTGCCCGCCACACCGCCCGAGCTGTGGGGCTGGACGTTCGTGGTCAAGGACATGATCGATGTCGCCGGTCTCCGCACGACCCGCGGCTCCGTCCTGTACGGGAGCGAGGAGGCCCTGACCACCGCGCCGTGCGTCGAACTGCTGGAACGCGCCGGAGGGCTCCTGGTCGGCAAGGCGAACCAGCACGAGTTCGCCTGGGGCGTCACGAGCGAGAACCCGCACTGGGGCGATGTGCGCAACCCACGCCATGAACACCTGGCCCCCGGCGGGTCGAGCGGCGGCACGGCGGCGGCGCTCGCCGCCGGCATCGCCCGGGTCGGCCTCGGTACGGACACCGGAGGTTCGGTGCGGATCCCGGCGGCCTGCTGCGGCGTCGTCGGACTGCGCCCGAGGGCCGGCGCCGTTTCGGCCGAGGGGGTCGCGCCGCTCGCTCCGATGTTCGACGTGGTCGGGCCGATGGCCACGTCGGTCGCCGACTGCGCGCGCGTGTGGCAGGCGCTCTCCGGGGAGGCCGTCCCGCCACCCCCCTCACTGTCGGGGCTGGTCGTCGGCGTCGCCGAAGGGTGCGCGCAGGCCGGGGAGTTCGCGGACCTGGGCGCCGAGGTACGCGAGATCGCCCTGCCGTACGACATCCTCTCCCCGTACTGGACGATCGTGGGCGCGCAGGCCCGGCGCACCCACGAGGCCACGTATCCGAAGAACGCCGCGAGCTAACGCTCGGCGGCCCCGCGCCGCGGGTCGGATGCGACGAGGCCGCCGTGCGCGGCGAGGTCGGCCGGATCACGTCCGTCGTGTCCGCGCTCGGCCTGCCCGCGCTGGCCGTCGGAGACCTGCAGATGGTGGGGCGCGGGGAGGCCGACGTCCTGCGGGCCGGCCTGTGCCGGGAGGCCCGTGGGGGTGCGATCCCCGAGCCGCGCTGAACGTCAGATACGCGGCGACAGGCTCCACGGATCCACCGGGACGACTCCCGTGCAGCGGCCGAAGGGGTCGAGCACCCGCCCGTAGAGCTTCGACTGCCGCAGGACGATCTGCCGGTCGGCGACGCTCACGTACGGGAACCGCTCCTCGAGGCGCACCACCAGCGGATGCAGGTCGGAGACCCCGTGCAGGCCGACGGTGAGGAGCATGTTGCGGGCACCCGCGAGCGCCGCGCACGTCCGCGTCTCCGGCCAGTCGAGGAGCGCCCGGCCGGTCTCCTCCAGCAGACCGTCCGGCATCCGCAGCCACAACACCGCCGAGGAGTGCCAGCCCGCGTGCGCGCGCGCCAGGTCGCAGCGGAAGTCGATGTCGCCGGTCGCGACCAGCCGTGACAGCCGCCGCTGCACCGTGCGCTCGGACATGCCGACGGCACCCGCCAGCTCGGCGTAACCAGCGCGGCCGTCCGCGAGCAGTGCCTTGAACAGCCGCCGGTCGATCTCGTCCATCTCCCTGGTGGACTCCGGCGGCCCGGGTCGCCTGGTCAGCACGCTCGCGGACCTGGGCGACAACACGCGCAGCCGCCAGCGGCACGACGCCTCGAAGACGCGCGTGGCGAGATGGGTGCGCACCTTCGCCACGCCGGGTACCCGCGGCAGGTCCGTGAGCAGGTAGTCCGCGAGCGCCGGCATCGACGCGGCGACGGCGATCACGAAGAGGTCGTGACCCGCGGCGACGTGCTGGACGGTGATGAGGTGCCCCGCCGTCGCGAGCCTGCCCGCGACCTCGACCGCCGCTCCGGCCTCGCAGTCGATCTCCAGGAACGCCATGCTCATCGCGTGCATCTGGCGCCGTCCCAGGGCGACGGTGGTCCACGCCTCCCCGGTGCCGTTCAGCCGCTGCCAGCGCCGCGCCGCCGTCACCGGGTCCGCGCCGGTCGCCGCCCCGACGTCCACCCAGCTCGCCCGTGGGTTGATCTGGAGGGCGTCGATGAGTTCGAGGTCGGTCTCCGACAACAACCGCGGAGGCTCGACGCCGGAATCCTGCACGATCACTCCCTTGGTGTCATATTGCTGCGTTCGGACACCGGGCACACCGTATACCTCGATCCTTGTGCGGGCAGCCGTCCCCGGCTCGCCTTCTGGCTCGCTCCCTGGATCGCCCCTCGGTCGCCGTGGGGGAGAGGACGCTTCCCGATGACTCCGCCGCGCGACTGCGACCTGGTGCTGGCCGGGGGGCGGGTCGTCGATCCCGAGTCCGGCCTGGACGCGGTCGCGGACGTCGCCGTCAGCGGCGGCACGATCGTCGCGGTCGGTGAGTCGTCCGGATTCCGCCCGGCACGGACGCTCGACGTGTCCGGTCACATCGTGACCGCCGGGTTCGTCGACCTGCACAGCCACGCGCAGACCATCCCCTCCCTGCGCCTCCAGGCGCTGGACGGGGTCACCACCGCCTTGGATCTGGAGGCGGGCGCGGGCGACGTGGCCCGCGCGCTCGCGAGCGCCGCGGCGGAGGGCCGCCCCGTCAACTACGGCTACTCGGCCTCGTGGGCGCAGGCCAGGATGGGCGTCCTGGACGGCACGCCCCCGGTACACGGACCGCTCGGCTTCGCGGCGGGCATCGGGGGCAGCGCCGGACGGCAGGGGCCCGCGGCCCCCGCCGCGCTCTCCCGGATCATCGGCCGCCTGGAGGAGGAGATCGGCGCGGGCGCGCTGGGCATCGGCGTGCTCCTCGGGTACGCCCCGCGAACCGGCAGGGGCGAGTACATGCGCGTGGCGAGCACGGCCGCGCGCCTGGGCGTGCCGACCTTCACGCACGCGCGCTTCAAGAACCGGGACGACCCGGAGACGGCGCTGGAAGGCGCGGCCGAGGTCGTCGCGGCGGCGGCGGGGACCGGCGCGCACATGCACCTGTGCCACCTGAACTCCACCTCGCTGCGTGCCGTCGACGAGGTCGCGGAGCTGGTCGGCGGCGCACGCTCGCGCGGGCTCGCCATCACGACCGAGGCCTATCCGTACGGCGCGGGGATGACCGCGGTCGGCGCCCCGTTCCTGCGTCCTGACCGCCTTCCCCGTCTCGGCCTCCGCCCCTCGGACCTGGTCGTCGTGGCCACGGGCGAGCGTCCCGAGGACGAGGAGAGGCTCCTGCGGATCCGGCAGGACACCCCCGAGGCGCTGGTCGTCGTCCACTACTTCGACGAGGCTTCGGCAGCGGACCTGGCCGTGATCAGGCGCGCGTTGCTGCTCGACGACACCGCGGTCGCCTCGGACGCCGTCCCCTTCACCGACGCGGGCGGCGCGCCCGTCGAGGGCGACCGTCCCATGCCGTCCGACGCCGTCTCGCATCCGCGCAGCTCCGGCACCTTCGCGCGGTTCCTGCGCACGATGGTGCGGGAGACCGCGACGTTGTCGCTGCGCGAGGCCCTGCGCCGCTGCTCGCTGCTGCCCGCCACCTTCCTCCAGGCCGCCTGCCCGGCCATGGCACGCAAGGGACGCGTACGGGCGGGCTGCGACGCCGACCTCGTGGTCTTCGACCTCGCCGAGGTCGCCGACCGGTCGACGTACCAGACCCCGGCGACGTCGTCGATCGGCTTCACACACGTGTTCGTCGGGGGAGAGGCCGTGGTGCGCGACGGCGCCCTGGTGCCCTCCGTACTGCCCGGCCGTGCCATCGTCGGAGGTGCCCGATGAGCGAGCCCCGGCTGGTCGGCGTCCTCGGCGGCATGGGCCCGGCGGCCACCGTCGACTTCTACGGCAAGCTCGTGGAGGAGACGGCGGCCACCTGCGACCAGGGGCACGTGCCCATCGTCATCTGGGGCGATCCTCGCGTCCCCGATCGTTCCCTGAGCCTGCTCGGCGGCGGCGAGGACCCGACCCCGCACCTGCGGCGCGGCATCGAGGCGCTGAAGCGGGCGGGATGCGAGGTGCTCGCCGTTCCCTGCAACACCGCCCACGCCTTCGTGCCGCGCCTGGCGGACGAGGCCGGGCTGGAGCTGGTGAGCATCATCGAGGTCACGGCCGACGCCCTCGCGGCGGACGGCGTCGGAGCCGCTGGCGTACTGGCCACCACGGGCACCCTGCGCGCGGGCCTGTACGCGGACGCGCTGCGGCGGCGCGGCGTCGAGATCGTCGAGCCGGACGCGCCCGGCCAGCGGCAGGTCATGGCGGCCATCGGCGCCGTCAAGAGCGGCGGCGCCGGGCCCGCCCACCGTCGCGCGCTCGCGGAGGTCTCGCGGTCCCTCGCCGATCGCGGCGCGGAGCGGATCGTCACCGCGTGCACCGAGATCGTCCTGGCTCTGGACGTGTCCCGCGTCCCCGTGCCGGTGCTCGACCCCGCCCGCCTGCTGGCCCGCCGGGTCGCCGACGTGGCACTCGGCTGAGGCGCGCGCGGGACCCCGTCGGCCACGCGGGGTCGGAGCTTCCCCAAGTGGTTCACAAGTAGCGATCGATAGACACATCCCCGTCATATCGGCTGCTGAGTCCTGGGGGTCTCGTGTTCAGGCAGCGATTGTTCAGCGTTCTGTGCGCCTTGGGGATGGCGGCAGGACTGGTCACGGCGGTTCCACCGGTCGCCTCGGCGGCCGCGCAACGGGATGAGGAGACCACCGCGCTCCTGTCCGCGGTCGAGCGGTTCGCCGCCGCGGGCAGGGGCCTCGCGACGGTCGGCCCGATGGGCGAGCAGCTGCCCCTGGTCGGCCTGGTCCCCGGCGGCGCGGACGGCCTGGGACTGGGCGACCTCTTCGACGTGGCGGTGTACGACCAGCTCAAGGACCTCACCAGCCTGGCCGATCTCAAGGACGAGTACGCGCTCGCCGGCCCGCGCGGCGGCCGGTTGCTGGCGAAGGCGAGCACCGACGGCACGATCAGGCGCCTCGACCTCACGTTGGAGGTCACCAGGACGGTCGCCGACCGGCCGGTCTCGGTCAGCAGCACCCAGCCCAAGGTCTCGCTGGCGACATCCGGCGGGGTGAACGTCACGCTGAAGCTCGCGGCGAAGCTTCCCTTCGGCTACGACCCGGCCACCAAGTCGGTCTGGCTGGGCAAGGACGTCGCGCTGACGGTCCAGGCGGACGGGCGACTGGTCGCGGGGGCCAAGCCCACGGCCGCCTTCGGCATCCTCGGCGTCGACCTGTCGGCGGGTTCGGCGCTCTCCTTCACCTCCACGTACACCTCGGCCGTATCCGACCCCGACGGCGACGGCAGGCTGGACCTGCGCGAGCTGGGGGCGGAGGGGGCGGCGGCCGGGCTGTTCACCTTCTCCAGGAAGGGCTCGGCCACCGCCAAGCTGGGGATCACGGCGCAGCCGTTCGCCGGTGCCCAGGTCGAGGGCGCCACCGCGACCGTCGACGTGAGCTGGCCGGACCTCGCGGCGGGCGGCCCGCAGGTGAGCGTGAGCCAGCCCGACCTGGACAGGCTCAACCGCTTCCAGACGCTCACCCCGAAGGACCTGCTGGACGGGCTGACACATCTGGCCAACGCGATCACCGCCGTACAGCGTGCCCGCTGGGGCGACCAGGGCGACGTGGATCTGCCGTTCATGCGTGGTTCCCTGGCCGACGCGGTGCAGATCTCGGAGGCGCTCGACGCGTTCGTCGCCGGCAGCGTCGACCGCGACACCGGCCGGCCGACCTTCACCTCGATCCAGGACATGTTCACCGCGCTCGGCAAGGCGCGCGGCCTGCCCGGCGGTGCGATCATCAAGGTCGCCGACGCGGGCTACGACGACGCCGCCAAGAAGATCGCCTTCACGCTCGTCATCGACCGCTCGGTCAACCCCGTGCCCGAGGCGCTCAACCCGGCGGGCCAGGCCAGCAGCGGGGCGGGAACCGGCGTCACCTACACGGCCGCGACCCTCAAGCACGCCGGCCAGAAGTGGACGCCCGGGCAGTTCGCCGGCCGTATGGTCACCGCGGGCGCGTCGAGCGGCGTCGTGGCGGACAACACCGCCGACACCGTCACCCTTGCCGCGGACGGGTGGCGCGGAGGCGTGCCCGCGGCCGGCGCGCCGTACCGGATCGCCGCGGCCGACCCGATGATCGGCCAGGTCTCCTTCGGCGACACCTTCAAGACCCGCGCGGGGCTCGCCCAGGCCAACGCGGCCACGTCGGTGGCCGGCGTGATGCGCGGGTACCACGCCGCCGCCACGGTCGTGCTCGACCTCAGCGACCCGGCCACCGGGCAGGCGTGCGCCGCCAGGCCGGACGGGCAGCAGAAGGCCTGCCCGTACAAGCACACCAATCCGGACGGCAGCTCGACCGTGGTGACCGAGTTGCCCCGGCCCGCCGACCGGATCATGCTGCGTACCGGCCGCGATCTTTTCGGGGCGCGCGTGTCGGTCCTGACCCCGGTCAACGTCAACGCCGTCGTCGGCTACCTGGGGGTGCAGGTCACCGGAGACCTCTCCATGTCCGGCAGGAGCGGCGGCGACCTGGTGAAGGTGGCGCTCAAGGACGTCGGAGACGTACGGCTGACGCGGCTGTTCGAGCGCTTGGCGAGCAACCCGGGCGAGGTCCTGACGTCCCAGGTGGACGCCGCCGCCCAGGCCAGGCTCACCCTGGGCGTGCCGGGGATGGCGGACTTCTTCGGCGGCAAGGTCACCGGCGCGGTGGAGATGCCGGACATCGGCAAGCCGGACGCGCTGGTCTTCAGCGGCTTCGACAAGCTCGGCAAGGTCAAGGACTTCGCCTTCGACCCCGACAACCCGCGCGCGCTGTTCGGCGCGCTGATCAAGTCTCTGGGCGCGATGGCCACCTACCTCGACCAGGTCAAGGGCAGTGGGCCGGTCGGCGACGCGATGACCACGAAGCTGCCGCTCCTCGGCCGCTCGGTCTCCGACCTGGTCTCCGCCGAGGAGATGGGCTCGGGCCCCGGCGTCGTGTACGGCGACGGCGCCTGCGGCGGCGGCAACGGCTTCGTCACCGACCCCTCCCGCACGTTCACCCAGGCGCACGTCGGCCGCGGAGTGATCGTCGGTACCCGTCTGATGACCGTCGCGGCGGTCTGCGACGGGCACACGATGGCGTTCACCGGGAAGTTCGGCGAGGCCACGCCGGAGCCGGGCGCCGCCTACGCGCTGCGCTCGCGGCTCAGGGACGCGGTCGACCGGCTGACCGCCGCCCCGCCGGACACCGTGCAAGCGATGGTCGCCGAGCTGAACAAGACGCTGGGCGGTCAGGTGCGCATCGGCTACGAGGGCGGCCGACTGCGGCTGTCGCTGGCCTATGACAAGAAGGCGGCGATGAACGAGCCGCTGCGCTTCTCCTTCGGGGAGCGCAGCCTGGTCGCCGCCTCCGGTTCCGGCACGCTCGACGCCACGATCGACGGCGAGGTACGGCTGGGCCTGCAGGTGGCGCTCAAGCGCGACTTCGACCTCGCCCGCGATCTGCTCGTCGAGACCGATTCCAGCCTCGACCTGGAGGCGAGGGCGCAGCTCGACGGCACCGTCGACGCCTCCATCGGGCCGCTCCCCGTCTCCATCGGCAAGGCGGGCGACGATCCGCTGCAGGCCAGGCTCGGCTACGGCGTGAGCCTCCGCTACGGCGGCGAGTCGCAGGAGGCGGTGCCGCCGGCCGACTTCTTCGCCGGGCTCGACCTGGCGCTCAACGAGACGAGCGACCCCGTCACCTGCGACCGCGACCCCCGTCGCGACGAGACCGACCTCGCGCTGTGCGCGGTGCTGCCCGCCTACCTGGGCGGCAGCCCGATCACCGCCGACGGCAAGCACGCGCTCGTCCTGCGGTTGCCCAGAGCCGCTCCGCTGGCCGAGATGTTCGACCTGACCAAGAAGCTGCCCGGCGACATCGACCGGCTGGAGCTGCCCGCGTTCGACTTCTCCACGCTGCCCGCCGGGATGGAGCTGGACTGGACCAACCTGGGCGACGGCATCGACCGCTACCTCACCGCGCTTGAGTCTGGCATGCGCACGGCCGCCTACGACGGCCGGCTGCCCCTGGTCGGCCACGACCTCCAGCAGGGCGCGGACTTCGTCGGCGCCAAGCGCCTGGAGATCAAGGCGGCGATCCGCAAGCTGCCGAACGGCGGCCGGGTGCCCACCGGCAAGGACCTGCGTGAGTGGTACAACGCCGAGCTGGCCCCCAAGATCGGCCCAGGTGCGCAACCCATGATCACCTGCGTGCAGGCGCCGGAGCCCGCGGACCCCACCGCCTGCGACGCGGCCAAGGGCACCGAGCTGACCGGCGTCAGATTCACGATCAGCATCGGCAAGGGCGTCGTCGACCCGCAGCAGGGCTGTGTCGACGGCTGCGCGGCCCTCGAGCGGCGGCTTGACATCGGCATCCCCGGCCTCGCGCTGCGCCAGGGGCCCGGCAAGGGCGTGCAGGCCAAGGTCGGCTGGCACATCGAGGCCACCGTCGGCCTGGACCGGACCAACGGCTTCTTCCTCGACGCGACGCCGGACAAGCAGCCGCGGGCGAGCGTCGGCGTGAACGTCTCGCTGCCCGAGCAGATCAACGCCAAGCTGGCCATCCTCGACGTGACCCTGAAGAACCGCACGGCGCAGTCGCCCGACCTGTTTGCGGGCACCTTCACCGTCGGGCTCAAGCCCGTGGGCCGGATCGGGCTTCGGGAACTCGCCGACGCCGGTGACCTGGTGGAGACCTCGTTGCACGCCAAGGCGGCCATCGACTGGCGCTTCACCGTGACGCCCGGGTCGCCGATGCTCCCGGGGCTGTTCGGTGACTTCCACGTGGCCTGGGACCTCACCAAGGGCGGCGCCCCCGACCCGGCGAACCTGAACATCGCCTTCACGAACGTGAACCTGGAGGCCGGTGACTTCTTCCGCACCGTCCTCGGCCCGGTGGTGACCCAGGTCAAGCGGCTCACCGATCCGGTCAGGCCGGTGGTCGACCAGCTCTACGCGCCGATCCCGGTGCTCTCGGACCTGAGCCGGGCCGCGGGCGGCGACGACGTGAACCTGATGACGATCGCCAAGAAGTTCAACACCCTGGGCGGCAACAGCACGACGCAGTTCATCGAGCGGATGACCGAGATCCTCAAGCTGGTCTCCTCCCTGCCCGACTGCCGGGGCGAGTTGCACATCCCCATCGGCGGCTTCACGGTGGTCGGCGACAGGGCGCTCACCACCGAGAACTCGCCGGACGTGGCGGACTCGCTGATCACGGATGTGGCCCCGGAGACGGACGACCTGTTCGCGGCGCTCGACGAGGGCGCCAGGAGCTGCGCCAAGGGCAAGGCGGCGAGCGACGCCGAGCAGGGACCGCTGAAGCACTCCAAGAGCGCCGGCTTCAGCTTCCCCGTGCTCGACAACGCCGGCCGGTCGATCTTCAGCCTGCTCATGGGCAAGGACGTGGAGCTGGTCGAGTACGACTCGGGCCCGCTGCGTCTGGGCTTCACCTACAGCCAGTCCTTCGGCCCGGTGTACGCGCCGCCGCCCATCATGGTCGTCATCTCCGGCACCGCCGGGGTCGAGGCGCGGATCAAGGCGGGCTTCGACACGTACGGCATCCGCAAGGCGATCGAGCAGGGAGAGGCCGACCTCCAGGTCCTCGACAGCCTCTACCTGAAGACCACCGACGAACGCGGCCGGCCCCTACCGGCGATCAAGCTGTACGGACAACTCGAGGCCGGAGCGGCGGTCGACCTGCTGCTCGTCAAGGCGGGCGTGAGCGGCGGCGTCTCCCTGGCCATCTCGATGCTCTGGGCCGATCCGACCAACGACGGCAAGTTCAGGTTCCACGAGTTCACCGGCGTCCTGCTGCGCAACCCGCTGTGCCTGTTCACCATGGACGGCAAGCTCAAGGTCTATCTCAAGGCCTGGGTGGAGATCGGGATCTCGATCTTCAAGAAGCGGTTCGACTGGACGATCGTCGAGGCCACGCTGCTCGACTTCTCGGCCAAACCGAAGTGCGACGAGGCCCCGCCCAAGCTGGCCACGGTCAGCGGTGAGGCACTGGTGCTGCACATCGGGCCGATGCGCCCGGCCAGAGGCGGCAGCACGGCGGGGCCCGGCGACGACGCCGAGCAGTGGACCGTCAGCCAGCTCCCCGGCGACGAGGGGTTCGTGGTCAGCGCGCTCGGCGTACGCGAGGAGCACCGTACGGCGGGACTCGACCGGGTGCTGGCGGACGGCCGCGGCGCGAAGGGCAGCCTGCGGCTCGTCTTCCAGGGCTACGCCGACGCGTCGGGCAAGCCGTACCCGTTCGACCGGAAGGTCGTCGCGTTCGGCGGTGAGGGCGACGACCTGATCCTGGCCGGCGCGGGAACCAACGTGGTGGACGGTGGCAAGGGCGACGACCAGATCACCAGCGCCGACCAGTACGACGAGCAGGGCAGGACGGTCGCGATCGTGGCCGGCGGCCCCGGCGACGACTACCTGACCGTGGGCGGCGCGGGCGGCTGGGTGGCCGGAGACGGCCGCCTCACCCCCGTCACCCGGAAGGTCGGCACGGTCGAGGTCGCCGACTGGACCGCCGACGGCCTGCCCGGCGAGCCCGCCGACGGCTCCGGCGACGGCGACGACCGGATCGCCGCCGGGCTCGGCAGGAACCGGCTGTGGGGGAACGGCGGGGACGACACGCTCAGCGTGGCGTCCGACAGCCCGCTGGCCGCCACCGACCCGTCGCCCCGCTACCGCGCCCAGCCGAGCCTGCTGGTCGGCGGGCCCGGCAGCGACACCCTCACCGGCGGATCCGCCGGCGACGAGATCTACACGGGACCGCGCGAGGAGACCGAACCCGACGGCGCGGGACCCGCCGACACCGGCCCCAACTACGTCGACACAGGCGCGGGCGCCGACACGGTGTACGGCGGGCAGGCCGTCGACCTGGTCGCCGGGCACTCCCTGCCCGGCGAGACGGTGAAGATCATCGGAGGTGGCGGCGACGACGTGCTCGCGGGCGGTCACGGCAAGGACGAGATCTTCGGTGGCCCCGGAGACGACTGGGTGATCGCCGAGCCGTCCGACGTCGGCGAGGCCGAGGGCCGCGACGACTACGGCCCGGCCAGGCGGGTACGGCACCTGCCGCTGCCCGCGGGCGTCGAGCCGTCGGTCAAGCTGCTGGTCGGCGGCGACGGCGACGACCACATCGTGGGCGGCGACGGCGGCGCGACGATCTTCGGCGACAGGCGGCGCGCCGAGCCCTGCGAGGAGACCGACGGGAACGGCGACGGCCGCGACCTCATCCTCGGAGGCTCAGGAAAGGAGACCGTCTCGGCCGGCGGCGGAGCCGACCGGGTCGAGGCCGGTGCCGGAGACGACCGGATCTGCGGCGAGCGGGGCGACGACCACCTGTCCGGAGGGGCGGGCGACGACTCGATCAGCGGCGGCTCAGGCAAGGACACCGCCTACGGCGACGACGGGGCCGACGAGGTGGCCGGCGGCTCCGGCGACGACACGCTTTACGGCGGCGCGCAGGACGACACGGTCCTCGGCGAAGCGGGCGAGGACGTCGCGTTCGGCGGCTCCGGCGACGACCTGGTCATCGGCGGCAGCCGTACGGCGGGCAAGGCCGACGGAGGCGACACGCTCTACGGCGACGCCGGAGCGGACCGGCTGGTCGGTGACAACGGCGACGCCACCGGTTCCTTTGACCTGGACGGGACGCCGGAGGACGCCGGTGGCCCCGACGTGATCCACGGCGGCGACGGCGCCGACATCGCCTTCGGCGGGATCGGGGCCGACGAGGTGCACGGCGACGCCGGTGACGACCACCTCGAAGGCGGCAACGGCGCCGACCGGGTGCTCGGCGAGGACGGAGAGGACGAACTCGTCGGCGGCGGCTCCGGGCCGCACCCCGACGCGGGCGACACCCTGCTCGGCGGCGAGGGACCGGACGTGATCGCCGGTGACAACGCGGTCCTGAGCACGTCCGGCACGGCGACCCCGGTCGCGGCACGGGCCGGCCAGCTCCGCACGCATCGGGTGGAACTGCTCGCGGGCGGCTCCGGCGCGGACGTCGCCGACGGTGGCGCGGGCAACGACGCGATCTTCGGGCAGGGCGGCGCCGACCGGCTGCGCGGCCAGGCGGGCGACGACTACGCCGAGGGCGGCCAGGGAGTCGACTGGGTCGAGGGTGACCAGGGCGACGACGACGTGGTGGGCGGCTCGCACACGGCGACGGCCGACGACGACGACGCGCTGTTCGGCGGTCCGGGCGACGACGTCGTCCTGGGAGACAACGCCCTGGTGACGCCGGCGGGTGAGCCCACCCGGGCCACGGTCAGGTCCGGATCGGCCGGCAAGCCCATGACACCGCGCGCGGTCACGCTCCTGGGCGGCGGTTCGGGCGGCGACCGCATCTCCGGTGGGTCGGGTGTGGACGTCCTGTGGGGGCAGGACGGTGACGACTACATCTCCGGCGGCGCCCAGGGCGACTATGTCGAGGGCGGCGGCGGCGCGGACCAGATCCGCGGCGACCTCCCGCTGTCGGCCGAGTCCACCCAGACCACCAGCGAGCCGCTCGCCGACCCCGGCTGGAAGGGCGCCGCGAGCGAGCCAGCGGAGCTGGAGGGCGAGGACGCCACACCCGGCCAGGACGACCTGATCGGCGGCTCGGCCAAGCCGGGCGCGGCCGACAAGGCCGACGCGATCGAGGGCGGTGGCGCGGCCGACGTGCTGCTCGGCGACAACGGCTCGCTCGTACGCACGCTCACCGAGAGCGGCGAGCGCGTCTACACCGAGCGCTACGCGGCGGGGCAGGCGCCCACCGACGCGACGCGCAGCCGTACGCACGATCCGGCACTGCCGGGAGAGTCCACCAGGTTCTGCACGCAGGCCCAGGCGACGTGCGAGCCGGAAGGCGCCTTCGGGGCCGACCGCCTGTACGGCGACGCGGGCGACGACGGGCTGTGGGGACAGGACGGCGACGACCGCCTGTACGGCGGAGCGGGCGACGACGACATGTTCGGCGAGCTCGGCGACGACGAGATGGACGGCGGCGAGGGCGAGGACGCCATGCTCGGCGACCGCGGCGGCGTGGTGAACGAGCGCATCGACGCCGGGGACGCCCAGCGGCTCGGCTTCACGGTCAGCCTCAACGCCCCGCCGAAGGAGACCTACCGCGGCTTCCCGCTCGGCTCCTACGACCGTCGCGCGGACCTGCTGCACGACGCGGACGGTGACACCTGGGTGAGCGCCGCCATGCCGTACGACGGGTTCGCCAAGGGCGGCGACGACCGCATGCGCGGCGGGCCGGGACGCGACCGCATGCACGGCGGCGCCGGCGACGATCTGATCAACGGCGACAGCGGCGGCGACGAGGTCTTCGGCGACGACGGCGCGGACGTCATCTGGGGTGGCAAGGGCTGCGACCCGGTCCTCGACGCGGCGACCGCCGACTGCCTCAGCGACGGCGTGTTCGACCCGGCGGCCCGGGGCACCGGCGACCGCTTCGTCGACCACGTCTTCGGTGGCGCCGGGGCGGACCTGCTCGACTACAACCCGCGCGGTTCCTTCCCGGACGAGTGCGCCCCCGGCCGGATGCCGGACGGCACGCTCACCACCGTCGTCGACCCCTGCCTCTGGTTCCGGATGACCGACAAGGACAACGCCTCCGTCACCGACGACCAGCACCACCAGGGCGTCGACTGGCAGTACGGCGGAGCGGACCGGGACGTGCTGCAGGGCGACCGGACCGCCAACGGGCCGAACCCGGGCGACAAGATGATCGACTGGAACGGCTCGTTCAACCTCTACACCCACTGCGGCCCGGCCAACGGCGGGCACAACATCGTCCGCCAGCACTCCCCGGCGATGCTCGACTTCCTGGCCAAGGTGGCCTGGGGAGCGGGCGCGGGGCGCGGCGCGGGTGACGCCTCGGGAGCGCGGGAGCTGGCGATCCCCACAGGCGACAGCGGCTCGCCGTATCCCACCTCACCCGGACACTTCGACTCGCCCGTGGCCTGCGCGGGCTGATCAGGAGACACGCATGTTACGCCGACTGACGGCCGCCGCCCTGGTGGCCGCGGGGATCGCCGCGGGACTCACCGCGGCGGCCCCCGCCCCGGCCCTCGCGGGGCCTCCTCCGTGCGATCCGGGCGACTGCTTCACCGTGACCGTGTCGCTCGACCGGGCTCCGGCCGTGGGGCAGAGCGCGACACTCAGCGTCGAGGTGGTCGCCAAGCAGGACGTGCCGGACGCCACGACGACCATCGAGTTGCCGGAGACCCTGCGGTGGGTGCGCCCGCCGGCCGGGCTCGACCGCGCGGCGGCGACGATCGGGCGCAGCCCCGTGGACCGGGCCCGCCGTACCGAGCGGGTCCGGCGCGGCAAGCCGGTCCGCTACGAGGGCGTGGTCACCGCGGTCGCGCCCGGCCCCGCCTCGGTCCGCGTCCAGGCGCGGGACGGTCGGCCCGGCCCGAGCAGCGATGGCCTGGCCTATCTCACGATCGGCGCGGAGTCGTCGATCTTCGGCATGCCGCCGGCCGACGGCGAGCGCCACGCGGCGGCGCCGCCGGAGCAGCGGACGTCTCTGGCGAAGGACACATGCGCGCACGGGCGCGTCACTTACGTCAAAGCGGAGGACGGCTCGGTCGGAGGCGTGCCCATGGCGCAGGTCTACGGGTACGACACCGACGCCGACGGCAGCAAGGACACTCTCGGGTGGACCATGACGGACGCCGCCGGCGAATACAAGCTGTGCTTCCCCGGCACCGATGAGGACGGCACCGGCCAGGACCTCTCCATCGAGGTCAGCGCGACGGGCGACTACTGGCGGGTGGTGAATCCCGGCGTCAAGGACCCGCTCGACCCCGCCTACTACGGCGACAGCGCGGTGACCAACGACGTCCCCATCGGCACCGACCAGACGACCATCGACTTCCAGAGCGCGCCCGGCAGCCCGCTCGAAGGCGCGTTCCGGGTCTTCACCGCCGCCTACGACACCTGGAAGGCGTACACCGGCTGGCTGAACGTGCCCGGGAACGACTGCTGGAAGACCGGCCAGGCGAACTGCCAGTCGGTGCGCATCTACTGGGCACCCGACAGTGCCTCCGGCTCCTACTACTGCCTGGGCGCCAGCCAAAAATGCTCAGCGCGCTTCGAGATCCACCTGAACGCGGTGGAGGAGTTGCGCAAGATGACGGTGGCCCACGAGCTGGGGCACTTCATCATGGACTACACCTACGGCTCCTTCCCGCCGGCCCCTGACTGTGATCCTCACTGGATGCGCACGCCCGCGAGCCCCGGCTGCGCCTGGACGGAGGGGTGGGCCGACTGGGTGGCGGTCCAGACCTACGCCGACACGCACTTCCGCTGGGGCGACGTGGCCTCGATCAATCTGGAGGGCCCGCGCTGGTTCAGCGAGGAGTGGCCGCAGGCGTCCTACTCCGACAAGACGGAGGGCCGCGTCGCGGGTGTCCTCCTGGACCTGGCCGATTTCGGGCCGCGCAACGAGAGGTACTGGGACACCTCCAGCCTGGGACCCGTCGGGGTCGTGGCCGTCTTCACCAAGGCGCCGGCCAACGACATCCACGAGTTCATGAGGCTGATCGAGCCGGCGGACGCGCTCGACGCGAGCGCGACGGCCTTCCAGAACGCCATCTACCCCGAACGCTTCGAGCAGCTCAACGACAGGCAGCCGGAGTACCGGCCCGCGAACGTTCCGCTCCACCAGCGCTACATCGCGACCCCCGACAGGTGGTCCGTGGTGGCGACGGCCCCCTCCCTGGCGGACGGCGACGACGTCGACCTGAAGGTGGCGCGGGACGCCGATCCTGAGTCGGCCGTCACCAGCTCGGAATGGGGCATCTCCGGCCCGGATTTCGTCGCCGTGCAGCCGGTCCCGGACCGCAAGCTCTACCAGGCCGACGTCACCTCCGGCACCGACTATCAGGAGGCCATGACGGAGGTGGTCACGGCGCCGGCCGACCACCTGGAGAAGGGCACGCCCATGGAGTTCACGATGGGCGCCGACCGGCTGGTGGAGATCCGTACGACGAGGATCGAGCAGGGCGTGCCCGCGACGATCACCGTGGTGCCGCGCAACGGGCAGGACTTCGACCTCTTCGTGCTGGCGCCGGACTCGACCAGGTGGGCCCTGCCGCGCTCCAGCGCCCGCCGTTCCACCAGCGGCGGGCCGAACAAGATCGAGCGGGTCACCATCGCGGATCCGAAGGTGGCCGGCGTCTACGCCGTCGTCGTGATCAGGAGGAGCGGCGCGGGAGGGCTCACCCTGGTGCACACGTGATCCCCGCGGGACCCGGGACGGAAGCACGCGCCGGGCGGGCTTCCTGATCCGACCTCGGCGAACGAGGTGATGCGCGACCGATGAGGCGGCGGAGCTCCACGAGCTCCGCCGCCTCGAACGTGCGGGGGCCGGATCGCCGCACCCGTTCGTGTGCCGCAGCGCGGCAGAAGCGAGGTGAGAATGCGTTCGGAAATAGCGACGTACATGCTCTGACGTGGGTTCCGAGTATGCTACAAGTGAATTTCAAGGGCTATTACAAGTGGATTTCAAGCGCTCCCTCGAAAAATCCCCCTGACAGCAGGAAACGGGCTCCGGGAACAGGGGGAGGCGGATTGAGAGCTCGCTCGGGTCACCCCGCCTTACTACGCGACAT
This sequence comes from Microtetraspora glauca, assembly GCA_001570385.1. Taxonomy (GTDB): domain Bacteria; phylum Actinomycetota; class Actinomycetes; order Streptosporangiales; family Streptosporangiaceae; genus Microtetraspora; species Microtetraspora glauca. The sequence goes on from BBYL01000040.1 coordinate 52,690, forward strand.
CGTCACCGCCGAACTCGCCCGCGCCGGCGCGGCCGGCTGGTCGATCAACGAGAACGACTCCTGGTGCCAGGTCACGCCGGATGCCTATCCTATGCCCGACCAGGGCTGGAAACTGCACGTTTCGGCGACGATGCTCTCCGCCCCCGTCGTGCTCTCCTGCGTTTCCGGGATTCTGGTCCAAGCCGGATGCGCCTTCAAGTTCCCCGTACGGCTGACCGAATACTGGAATTTCCTCGAACCTCACTGCAGTCGTGCGCAGGCCGGTAAATTCATCACCGTTTACCCGTGTGACGACGCCGAATCGGTACGGCTCGCCGCGCTGCTCGACGAGGCGACCCGCGGTCTTCCCGGCCCGGCGATCCTCTCCGACCTTCCATATCGGCCCGGCGGAATCGTGCATTACCGCTATGGCGCCTTCCGCGGGCACCGGGTGCTGGGGAACGACGGATTCTACGAAGTCCGGCTGCGGTCCCCGGCCGGGGAATTCGTGCTCGACGAACGGCGTCCGCGGTTCTCCCCGCCGCCGTTCGCGACCTGCCCGTTCGAACCGCCGCCTGCTCGACCGGCCGCGGCCTCGGTGCTCCTGAACGACCGGTTCATGGTGCGCCAGGCCGTACGGCACGCGAGCCGGGGCGGCGTGTACTACGCCGACGACACCTCGACCGGACGCGAGGTGGTCATCAAGGAAGGCCGGCCGCACGCGTGCGGCGATCTGCGCGGCGTCGACGCCGCCGACCGGATCGCGGCCGAGCGTGTGCGGTTGCGGGAGATGGCGTCGAGCGGGATCGTGCCGGCCCTCGTGGACTTCTTCGAGCAGGGCGGGCACGCCTTCCTGGTCGAGGAACGCCTGCCCGGCGTCACGTTGCAGCGCTGGGTTCACCAGCGCGTGGGGCCGCTCGGCGACACCGGGTTCGGCCTCGAAGCGGCGCGGGCGCTGCCTCTGGTCACCCGCCTCGTCGGCCTGCTCCGGGCGGCGCACGAGCGGGAGCGGACACTCGGCGACTTCTCTCCGAACAACATCATGGTGCTGCCCGACGGCGAGCTGCGGCTCATCGACCTGGAGCACGCCGCCGCGCCGGGGGACATCGTCCTGGTCGGCGGCACCGCCGGATACCTGGCGCCCGAGCTCGCGGATCAGGTCGGGGAGCTCCGGCCCGTGCCGGGGGAGAGCGCCGACCGCTACAGCCTGGGCGCGATGGCGTACTTCTGCGCCGTCGGCGGGCACCTGGAGCCGCCGGGCCTCGCCCGGGTCGCCGACGTCGCCACGGCCAATCCCACCCTGGCTTTGCTGCGCCCCCTCGTCGAGGGGCTGCTGGCGGCGGAGCCGGAGCGGCGCTGGTCGCTGGACGCCTGCGACCGGTTCCTGGGCGGGCTCACCCCGGGGCAGGCGGTCCCCGGGGCCGCGTCCCTGCCGCCCGGCAGGACCGCCCAGCTGACCGACCGGCTGATCGACGACGGGCTCGCGCATCTGGTCGAGACGATGGACGCGAGCGAGGGCAGCCCGTCACCTTGGCCCAACGTCATCGACGGCATCGAGGCGGATCCGTGCTCGATCAACGGCGGCGCGGCGGGCATCCTGGGCGTGCTCACCCTGGCCATGCGGACGGCGCCGACCGGGGACGCGGTCGCCGCCCTCTGCCGGTGGCTGCGGCGGCGGCTGGAGGACGAGGACACCTGGCGGCCGGGCCTGTACTTCGGCCGCTCCGGAGCACTGTGGGCGCTTCACGACGCGGCGACCGTGACCGGCGACGCCGAGACGGCCACGTTCGCCGTACGGGCGGCGAGCCTGCTGCCGACCGAGACCCCCAGTCCGGACGTGACGCACGGGCTGGCCGGCTGTGGCATGGCGGTCCTGCACCTGGTGTCGCGGTCAGCCGATCCGGCCCTGCGGGAACGCGCCGAGCGGATCTTCCACAACCTGCACGAGGCACGGTCGTACCTGGACGGGCACCCCCAGTGGCCGACGCCGGACTCCTTCGACTCCGGGCTGGCCGGGGCCAACCACTTCGGCTTCGCGCACGGCATCGCCGGGATCGGCACCGCGCTGCTCCACGCGAGCCGGGCCCTCTCCCGGCCGGACTGGATGGCGACGGTGCACGAGATCGCCCGGACCTTCACCGCGTACGCCGACGTGGACGGGGACACCGCCTGGTGGCCGACCCTGCGCGAGGAGCCGGAGACGGTACGGCCCCGCCGGCCGTACTGGTGCAGCGGCTCGTCGGGAATCGGCACCTTCCTGGTGCGGTACTGGAAGGCCACCGGTGATCCGGCGTCCCTGGACCTGGCCCGCAAGGCGGCGACGGCCGTGCACCGTACCCGATGGCAGTCAGGGCCGGCGCCGTGCCACGGGCTGCCCGGCGACGGGGAGTTCCTCCTGGACCTCGCCGACCTGACCGGTGAGGACCGCTACCGCCGATGGGCGCTGGATCTGGCGGGCTGCCTGGAGCTCGGCGCGGTCGACCGCGCCGGCCGGCTGCTCGTCCCCGGTCCCTTCGGGGACTTCGCACCGACGTTCCTGGGAGGTACGGCGGGCACGCTCGCCTTCCTCCTCCGGCTGCGCCACCGCCACCCGCGGATGTGGCTGCCGGACGACACTCCGGGACTCGCCGCTTCCGACCGGGGGCGGTGACACAGAGACCGGGCCGTCCACAAGGGGGCCCGGCGGCTACGGAAGGGGAAGACCATGTCCTTCAACGTCGAGGACCTGCAGGCGCTGCCGGAGATCGAGGCCGGTGACAGGGAGGCCGTGCGGCTGACCAACTGCAGGACCACCACCGGCTGCACCTTCGAAGCCTGATCCCCATGGCCCCGCCTGCCCGTATGGGTGGGCGGGGCCATGCCCGTCTGCCTGGTCGCCCGAAGTTCGCCGAGGTCGCCCGAGGTTCCCCGAAGGTCCCGAGGTCCCCGAAGTTCCCCCAGACAAGGACAGGTGCCGCCGTGCCCGACAGCTCCGGCCCCGCCGCGGAGGCCGCGCCGTACCCGCCCGCCTCCTCGGCGCCGAGGACCTGGCGCAGGGTCGCACGGTTGTTCCGGCCCCACCGGCCCGCCGTCCTGCTCGTTCTCGTGCTCGTCGCAGCCTTCTCCGCGTTCAACGCCGCCGTTCCGCTGCTGAGCCAGGTGGTCATCGACCGGGCGCTCTTCGGGCCCGGCGGCCCCGACCTTCCGCTGCTCGCCGGGCTCGCCGCGCTGGCGGCGGCCGCGGCCTGCGCGGTCGGCGCGGTGGATCTCGGACAGACCTGGGTGTCGGCCCGAACGGCGCAACGGGTGGTGCGTTCGCTGCGCGAGGAGATGTACGACCGCCTCCAGCGCATGCCCCTCGACTTCTTCGCCACGACGAGGGGCGGCGAGATCCAGTCGCGTCTGTCAGGTGACACGGCCCAGGTCGAGCACGCGATCAAGGACACACTTCCCGGCGTGCTCGCCGGCGTGCTGGGGTTCGTCGTGGCGGGCGTCGCGATGGTCGCGCTGTCCCCGCCGCTCGCCGGCGCGGCGGTGGTTCTCGCACCCGTCGCCTTCTGGGTGTCCTCCCGTTCGGGACGGGCACTCAAGAAGCTGTCCGGTGTCAGCCAGCAGGCCAGGGCGGAGCTGTCCTCGATCGCCGCGGAGCGACTGTCCCTGGGGGCCGTGATCCTGACCCGGGTGCACGGCAGGAGCGAGGACGAGCGTGCCGCCTTCGCGGCGGAGAGCGGCCGTCTCGCACGGCTGCAGGTGCGCTCGGGGTTGGCGGCCCAACTGGTGCTGAGTGTGGCGCATGTCTTCTTCGTGCTCACCCCCTACCTGGTGTTCCTGACGGCGGGGCTGACCCGCGAGATGACACCCGGCACGCTTCTCGCCTTCATCGTGTTGCAGTCGAGGCTGTACCAGCCGCTGGGGCAGATCCTGCAGATCTCCGCCGAGCTGCGGTCCGTCCAGGGTGCCTTCGAGAGGGTCTTCGAGTACCTCGACCTCAGGCCGGAGGCGCGGGAACGGGAGGCGCGGGAACCGGAGATCCACCGGCACTGGCCGGGCGCGATGGCCGTACGGGGCGTCGCCTTCAGCTACCCCGTCGCGCGCGCTCCGGGCGGTGAACAGGGCGCTGAAGAGGGCGCTGAAGAGGGCGGTGAACAGCGCGGTGAACAGGGTGGTGAACAGCGGCATGGACAGGGCCGCGAACCGGGCACTGATCACGGGCATGCGGCGCTGCGCGAGGTGGGCATCGACATCCCGGCCGGGTCCACCGTGCTGGTCGTCGGGCCGAGCGGCTCCGGCAAGAGCACGCTCGGTCACCTGCTGGCCGGGCTGCGTCGCCCCACGGAGGGGTCGGTCGTGATCGACGGCACGGAGGTGCGGGGCCCGCTCCCCGGACGGCTCTGCATCGCGCCCCAGGACCCCTTCCTCTTCCAGGGCTCGGTCGCGGAGAACCTGCGGTACGCCGATCCCGGCGCCTCACCGGAGGAACTGGTACGCGTCTGCGAGATCACCCGGATCCATGAGCGGATCATGGCCCTTCCCGGCGGCTACGAGGCACGGGTGGGGGAGCGCGGGGCGCTGTTCTCGGGTGGTGAGCGGCAACGCGTCGCGCTGGCGCGCGCCCTCCTGGCCGACGCGTCCGTGCTCGTGCTGGACGAGGCGACCTCCGCGCTCGATCCCCTGACCGAGGCGGAGGTCGTCGAGGCGATACTGGCCGAGCGCAGGGGCCGGACCACCGTGGTGATCACTCACAGGTTCGGCGTCCTCGATTCCTTCGACACCGTCGTCGCGCTGGAGCGGGGCCGGGTGGCGGAGCAGGGCGCGCCCGGGGACCTGCGCGGCGAGCCGCACGGGTTGTACGCCCGGATGGTCCGCGCGCAGACGGGCGCCGCCCGCTGATCACGTGCCACCCGCGTGATGCCACCCGAGCGGGTCAGGGGACGCGCATGGGCGGCCGGCGGGCCCAGGTGGCCCACCGCCAGAGCCATTCGAGGGGGCCCTGCCGGAATCGGCGCAGCCAGAGGGTGGACCACAGCCACTGGGCGGTGAGGATGACGGCGGCGATCAACAGCACCGTCGTCACGGGCCAGCTCTCCGGCGGGCCGCCGAGAAGGTGACCGGCCGCCAGGGCGAGGAGCGTGGCGGTCAGGTAGTTGGTCAGCGCCATCCGGCCCAGCGGTGCGAAGACGGTCCGCAGCGCCGGTCGAAGCGGCGTCCTGAGCAGGACCAGCAGGGCGCACACGTACACGCCCGCGAGCAGCAGGCCCGCCCCGGCCATCAAGACGCTGAAGCCCGGGTCGCCGGATCGCGACCCCGCCTGCCACCACAGGACCGGCGCCGCCCCCGCCGCGAGGACCAGGCCCAGCACGGCCGGCACCCGGGTGGACCGCTCGATCCGGTAGATCACCCCGTACCGGGTCAGTGCCGAGCCCAGCAGGAACAGCCCGGGGACCAGCGCGAAGAAGCCGCCCCCGAGGATCAGCGACGTCGCGATGAGCGCGGCGGCGAGGCCGGCCACGGCCCACCGTGGCAGCCAGGTCGAGGGCAGCAGCACCAGCAGGCCGACGACGGCGTAGATCGTCAGGATGTCGCCGCGCCACAGCACGAACATGTGCACCAGCCCGATCGCGAGCAGCACCAGGAGCCGGCGCAGCAGGAGCAGTCGCGGGCGGGCGGCGCGGTCCGCGGCGGAGTCGAGCAGCAGCGAGAACCCGACACCGAACAGCAGGGAGAAGATCGGAAAGAAGCGCTGCTCGACGAGCAGCCCCATCCACGCAGCCCCGGTTGTCTCCGGCCCCTTCACGGCGATGACGCCGACGGCGTTTATCGGCTGGATGTTGGCCAGCAGGATCCCGCACAGCGCGAACCCGCGCACCACGTCGAGCGCGGCGATCCGCGGTCGGCCGTGGGAGGCCGTCGCGGTGCCTTCCCTGTCGTCGTGGCGCACGCGGGAACGCCGGTCCCCTTGGGGGTGATCGGGCCGATGACCCGGCTCCACGGGATGTCCGGGTAGCGGTCGGTCAGCGCCTGGCGGCTGCCGCGGCGCCTGGTCGGGCCCTCCGCTTTCAGCACGGGAGGAAGATTTTCCATGTGACATGGGGCCTCATCCTGCGGGCCCGGACAGGTGCGGGCATCGGCCGAAAGCGCGGTTCGCCGCCGCGAGGATCGTACTTTCGGCCGGTTCGGCGCGGGAAGAGATCTCATAGCCTCGACGATGTGAATGTGCGGGAGTGGGCCACCGGGCGGGCCGGGATCGCGGCCGACATCGGGCTCGGCGCGCTGTTCGCGGCGTTGCTCGCCTTCTGGGCGTCACGGATCGCGGAGAGCTGGGGCGGCGGCTACTGGTGGTTCGACTGCGCCGCCGGGGCGGTGGTGTGCGTGATCGCGATGGCGCGCCGGCGCCACAGGGCGTGGGCGGCGGTCGCGGGCCTGGCCGTCGCGGCGGCGGCGATCCTGACCGCCCGGTTCGCGGCCCTGCCCGCCGAGCCCGGCCCCGCCATGGCCGTGGCCCTGTCCGTGCTCGTCGGCTCCGCGGTCAGAGCGCTCCCGGCCCTGACCGCCTGCGCCGTCGCGGCCGGAGGGTTCGCGGTGGTCCTCGGCAGCCTGTTCACCGCACACGCGCTCTCCTCCGGAGTCCCGACGGTGACGGTGCTGAACGGCGCGGGATGGCTCTGCGCCCTCGTGATCGGGGTGGCCCCGCGGCTGTTCGACGCGCGACGGCGGGCCATCGCCGAGAAGGTCCGCCGCGACGAGCGCCTGGCGCTGGCCAGAGAACTGCACGATGTCGTCGCCCACCACATCACCGGCATCGTGGTCCAGGCCCAGGCCGCTCAGCTTGTCGCCCGCAAGCACCCCGAGAAGGTGGACGGGTCCTTCGCGGGCATCGAGGCCGCCGGCTCCGACGCGCTGGCCGCGATGCGCCGGGTCGTGGGCCTGCTGCGCGACGCCGACGACGCGGCGCCCGCCACGCCCGGCCCCGAGGGGCTCAGCGAGCTGGTCGAACGCTTCGACGGTCACGGTCAGGGCCGGGCGGTCCACCTGCTGCTTCCCGACGACGACGACCGGTCGGGGTGGCCGCCCGAAGTGACCAGCACCGTCTACCGGGTCGTCCAGGAGTCGCTGACCAACGTCTCCCGCCACGCCCCGCAGGCTCGCTCGGTCACGGTCAGCGTCGACCGAGATCGGGACGTCGTCTCCGTCGAGGTCGTCGACGACGCGCCGCCTGGGCCGGCCCGCTACCACCACCGCGGGGGGTACGGCCTGGTCGGGATGCGCGAGCGCCTGGAGGCACTCGGCGGCACGCTGGTCGCCGGGCCGCGCTCCGGGGCCGGCTGGTCCGTGCGCGCCACACTGCCCGTCGCCGCGCGGGAGCGCGGATGACCATCAGAGTCCTGGTGGCCGACGATCAGGCGATGATCCGTAGCGGCCTGCGGCTCATCCTGGAGGACCAGCCCGACATCAGCGTGGTCGCCGAGGCCGCGGACGGCGCCGAGGCGGTCGACCTGGCCCGGCGGCTGCGCCCGGACGTGTGCCTGGTGGACATCAGGATGCCCCGCCTCGACGGCATCGAGGTCACCCGCGCGCTGGCCGGCCCGGGGGTGCCGGACCCGCTCCGGGTGGTCGTGGTCACCACCTTCGATCTCGACGAGTACGTTCAGGGCGCGCTGCGCGGGGGAGCGGTCGGCTTCGTCCTGAAGGACGCCGGTCCCGCGCTGCTCGTCGAGGCCGTCCGGGCCGCGAACGCCGGAGACGCCCTGATCTCGCCGTCGGTCACCCTGCGCCTGCTGCGCCACCTCACGGCCGCCGGAGCCCCGGCCGCACGCGGGCCCGCGCGGCCGCTGTCCGAACGGGAGATCGAGGTCGTCCGGGCCATCGCCAGGGGCCGTACCAACCAGGAGATCGCCGCCGAGCTGTTCATCTCGCTGAGCACCGTCAAGAGCCACCTGTCCGGCATCCAGGCGAAGCTCGGGGTGCGCAACCGGGTGGAGATCGCCGCCTGGGCCTGGGAGAACCGCATGATGGGCGGCGGGTAGCGCGGGCGAGGAGCCCACGAGGTTCCCTGCCTGACCGGCAGTTGACCTGGCCGGGTAAAGAATCCTTTGTCCTGTTTGTCACTTTATGTCCGCATGTGTACCTTAGGTCCACTATCGGAGTACGTACCGACGACTGTGTCGTCACCTGTGTTGCCGTTTCGTTGCCCGGACCGTGCGTCGCCGACGGGGAATCTTTCCCGTCTTGACGGCGCGTGGGCCGCCTCATCCGCTCCCAGCGGAGCCGGGGACCCATCTCCCGGGGTGAATCGACACGCCAGCCCGCGCTGCGTGCCGTAGGGCACCTCCCCGCCCGAACCCGTCAGCTGACCCGGTAGGCGGCATGGAAGCAAGGAGTCGATCCCTTCATGCCCACGCATCGACCTGCCCCTTCTTCGAAGAACCCCGGCCGGCGCCGTCTGGCCGTGGGGTAGAACACGCCGCCCTCCGCGGGGGGACCGGGTGCGACGGCGCGTGACCCTGACACCCGCTCACCACGCGGACCCCACTCCCCACGGCAGTCCCCAAGCAATGCCTCATAGGAGAAACCAGCATGTCCCTCACCCGTACATTCCGAGTTCTGACCGCGACCGGTCTCCTGGCCACCGTGTCCACCACCGCCGCCCTGGTCCTGTCCAGCCCGGCGCACTCCACCCCGGACGGCCCCGCCCCTGCCGCCCAGGCGGCCGAGGGGAAGGCCTCGCCGCTCATCTACGGCGAGGATGTCTCCGGCCACGAGCCCACGCATGACTGGAGCTCCAGCCCGGCCCACTTCGGCATCGTCAAGGCCACCGAGGGCCTGACCTGGCGCGACGACTCCTTCGCCCGGCACTGGCGCGAGCTGGGCAAGAAGGGCATCGTCCGCGGCGCCTACCACTTCGCCCGCACCTACAACGACCCCATCGCCGAAGCCGACCACTTCCTGTCGGTGGTGAACGCGCAGCCCAGCAAGCCCGGCGACCTGCTGGTGCTCGATCTGGAGACCTCCGACGGCCTGTCCGTCTCGCACGTCAACAACTGGGCCAAGACCTGGCTGGCCTACGTGAAGAAGAAGACCGGCGCGACGCCGCTGATCTACACCGGCTGGAACTTCGCCGAGACCTACGGCCGCGGGCTGTCCGAGTACCCCCTGTGGGTGGCGCACTACAGCAAGGCCAAGGGTGAGGTCACCCCGCCCGCCGACTGGAAGAGCTGGGCCATCCACCAGTACACCGAGACGCCGATCGACCAGAACGTCTCCGCGTTGACCGCCGACCAGCTGCGCGCCCTGGGCCGCCCCGCCGCCAAGGCGTAGCCGACCGGGCTTCCGCCCGCCGTCCTCCGTACGGGGCCGAACGGCCGTCCCGAATGCGGAATCGGCGAGCGGAAGCACCGGGCGCCTCGACGATCGAGCGCTTCTCCTGAATCCCCGGCGGGCGCGCATGGTCCGAGCGCCTGCCGGGGAACGGACAGCTCAGACGACTCGACCAGAGCCATCTCGGCCAGGCGTCGGCCAGGCGCGTACTGCCGGGGCGGTTCGCAACCCCGAGAAGCTCCGGCCTTGGACGGTGGGGCCACGGCACCAGCCAGTGCCCCTCCCGCCAATCTTCTCGTCAGGGCTTGGCCAGTGGGATGATCCTGCGGTATTTGCCGCCGGCCGACCGCTCGGGTGGCTCTTCGGCGCGCTCGAGCGTGATGTGGTCGACCTTGTGCTCGGTCAGCAAATGAGCGATCTCGTCGCGCACCGTCTGCCACACGCCGTCGGGGTCGGTGCCGTCCGCGGGCTTCAGGCGCACCCGCAGCGTGGTGGGCGTCGTCTGGACGAGCTGGAACTGCTCGATGCCGGGAAGACGGTCCAGCAAGGTGCCGAAGGCCATGGGGGAGATGCCGATGTGCTCGCCGCGGCCGGTGGGGAAGGAAAGCATCTCGGCCGCGCGGCCCTGCACCTGAACAGCGGGTAGTGGGCTGCCGCACGGACAGGGGTCGGGACGCAGCAGGACGTTGTCGCCCAGGTTGTAGCGCAGGATCGGCTGGGCCCGGTTGGCGAGGTTGCTCAGCAGGACCGTGTGCGACGGCTGACCAGGGGGGACAGGCCGGTAGTCGGCGTCGACCGGCTCCAGCACGGCCCAGTCGCTGTTGACGTGAAGCCAGTTCTGCGCGCAGCCGTAGGAGAGGAAGCCGCACTCTGTGGCGGCGTAGGCGGAGCGGATCTCGGCGTGGAACGCGTCGGCGATCCGGGTACGGTTCTCTGCCGTCAGCGCTTCACCACCGGCGATGATCACCCCTGGGCGGATGCGCAGGCGGCCGGCTTCCTGCTCCCCGGCCAACAACCCGAGCATGCTCGCGAAGCCGGTGAGGGAGCTGGGGTTGTATCGGTTGAGCTCGGCGGCCAGTTCCGGCAGCGGCTGGTGTATCGAGAATTCTCTCAGCATCCAGCTGAGCCGTGGGTGGTCCCGGCGGAACCGCGCCGCCCCGGCGACGGTGGCGAAGTGGCCGCCGGGTGCTGAGACGATCGCGGTACGGCCGGCGCCGCGCAGGAGACGGATGACCTGGCCGATGCCCAGCCCGCCGCGGGCGCGCTGCCCGACGGCGGTGTGCACGGCCACACTCCGCTCGTCCAGCAGAAAGATGCCGCGCAGCCCGCTGGTGCCGGAGGTGGTGACCAGGAGATACCGCCCCTGAAACCACTCACCCACGAGTGTGGGGTCGTCCACGAACGCCCGAGCCTTCTCGAGCGTCACATTCCGGTCGGTGACCCAGTCGTCGAAGCGGGCCATCAGCGTCTTCTTGTCGGTGACCGGGAGTAGCGCCGGGTCGTCGATCTCTTCCGGTAGCTCCCGGTACAACTCGCGGAAGTACGGCGAGTGGGCGCGGGCGTAGGCCACGATCTCGGTCAAACGGGCGCGTTGCCGCTGCGCGATCGCCGCGGGGCCCTGCCGCAGAGCGCGTCGTGCGTCACGGGCGAGCTGTCGCGCGTTTTCCGTCATGATGGGCTGTTCCTTCCCTCGATGAGCGGACGCCGGTTGTGTCGGATCATCCCATTCGGCACGGATCATCGGGGTGCTAGCCGGGGAAACGGATGAAGGCGGGCGGGACGTGGTCGACCAGCCACACACCGTTCGCGCTGACGCGGAACTCGTGTCCCGCCGCCCGCATCGCGGCGGCGTCCACCGTCAGCACGACCGGCCTGCCCCTGCGTGCTCCGACTCTCGTCGCCGTCTCCCGGTCGGGGGACAGGTGGACGTGATGACGGCTCATCGGCCGCACCCCCTCGGCCCGGATCGCGGCCACATTTCGCGCGACCGTGCCGTGATAGAGGAGTGCGGGCGGCGTGGTCACCGGCAGATCGAGGTCGACGGGGACGGAGTGGCCCTGACTGGCCCGGATCCGTTCCCCCTGGATCACGTACCGTCGCTTGTCGTTGTCGGCGACGACCCGCTCCAGCTCCGCTCGCGAGATCGGGAACCCGTGCGCGGCCGAGGCGGCCAGCAGCGCCTCGACGTCCACCCAGCCGTTCGCGTCCAACTCGACGCCGATCCGCTCCGGCTGGTGCCGCAGGTGCTTCGCCAGATACTTCGAGACCCGCACCAGGCGCCGTTCGTCCATCGTGTCCTCGCCAGATCGTGGCCGGAGCAATGTTCCGGTGCCGGGGGTGACCATCGGGCGGGCCGGAGACGCCCGGAGCGCCCTTCTCGATCCTCGCACCGTACGCGCGCGCGGACGGATGGCGCACACCGTTTTCCCTTCGGGCCGGTCACGCCCGCTTTCCTCCGGGCGGGCCGGGCCGCGCGAGACGTCTCCTCCGGGCAGATCACGCCCGCGAAGCGCGACACGCTGCTCCGGAAGCGGCGGAGTGCCGGGAACCGCTCGCCGCGGACCTCTCAGAGCGATGACGCCGTGATCGGCTCGCCCGCCTCGTTCGGAGGCGAGGGCACGTGCTCTCTGCGGCGCGACAGGGCGGCCAGCCCGGCGAGCCAGCCGAGCGCGACCCCCCACACAAGCCCCGTGACCAGCGCTCCCCCCACGTATCCGGCGTAGGCGCCGAGGCTCGCGGACGCCGTCTGCGCCAGCACGATGCCACGCAGCAGGTCGGCGAGCACGGCACCGGCCAGGAACGCGCCCCACGTTCTCCAGAAGCCGCCGCGTGCGAGGGCCACCAGGGCGACGAGCACGAGCGCCGCCGCGCTGTCGGTGAGCGCGATGAGCCACGTCGTCTCGCCGACAGGGAGGAACCGCAGGCCGGGGAGCCCGGACGGCAGGCCGAGCGCGGCGGGCACGGCCAGGTAGCCGACCCGGGTGACCAGCGAGACGCCGAACAGGCCGAACGCGGTGACGATCAGCAGGGTGACGATCGCAGGCAGACTGTTGCGAGCATGGCTCATGTTCGGCATGCTAGCCGCGTCCACGTTTCCGGCGGAAGCCCCACGGAGATCAGATGAAGAGAGCTCGGTGGATCGTGTCCCTCGCCGCGGTGGCCGTCCTGGTCGGCGGCGTCCTCTCGGCGACCAGGAACGCGCCGGAGCCGAGCACCCGCTTCATCACCGACGATCAGGGCAGAGCGCTCATCCTGCGCGGGTTCAACACGGCGGGCAGCGCCAAGAGCACCCCGGACGCCCTGCCCGAGCTCACCGAGGCGGACATCGACCGCGAGTACGGGGACATGGGGACGAACTTCGTCCGCTTCCTCATCCAGTGGCGCGCGGTGGAACCCCAGCCCGGCGTCTATGACACGAAATATCTGGACAAGGTGGCCGAGCGGGTCCGCTGGTACGGCAAGCGTGGTTACCACGTCCTGCTGGACATGCATCAGGACCTGTGGGGCAGCGGCATCACCCCGACCGGCACCGCGGGCAACGGCGCCCCCGTGTGGGCGACCCACCTCGACGGGCTCCCGGTCGGCACCGACCAGCCCACCTGGGAGATGTACTACCTGGAGCCGGGCGTCATCCGCGCCTTCGACCACTTCTGGAACACCACAGGCGAGCATCCGGAACTGATGGACCACTACGCCAAGGCGTGGAAGGCGGTCGCCGCCAGGTTCAGGGACGATCCCGCGGTCCTCGGCTACGACCTGATGAACGAGCCGTGGGGCGGCTCCGTCCAGGGCCCGCAGTTCGAGACCGGCCCCCTGGCCGCCCTCTACCGCAGGTCGATCGCCGAGATCCGGTCCGTGGACCGGGACAGCTGGATCTTCCTGGAGCCGCAGGCGGTGGGCGTCAACTGGGGCCTGCCCTCGGCGCTCCCGTACTTCGACGACCCCCGGGACGGACAGCCCCGCATCGCCTTCGCCCCGCACCTGTACCCGCTGCCCCTCGACCTGGGCGAGGACTACACCGCGGGGTCGAAGGAATGGACCGATCGCACGCTCGGCTGGTGGCGCGAGAACGTGTTGCGCACGGCGGACCGGCTCCGCGCCCCGGTGCTGCTGGGCGAGTTCGGCCTGGACATGTCCAGGCCCGGCGCGAGCGACCTGGTGGACCGGGTCGTCCGGCTCGGCGAGCGGTCGGGCATGGGCATGGCGTACTGGTCCAGGGACCCCGGAACCTGGGGACCGTACGACGAGGGCGGCAGGGCCACTCCCTTGGTCGCCGCCTACGCCAGGCCCTACCCGCGGGCGATCGGCGGCGTCCCGGTGAGCATCGACTCCGACCAGCGCTCACTGACCCTGACCTTCGACGGCGACGACACCGGCCCGACCGAGATCTACCTGCCCGCCGCCGGCTTCCCCGACGGGGGCAGGGCCTCGGAAGGCGAGGCCACCTGGGACGCGGCCAGGCGCATCCTGACCGTCACGACCAGGACGTCCGGGCGGATCACCCTCACGATCACCCCCACGTAGCGGGACGGCTGACGCTCGCCCGGTCCAGACGGCCCCTCGGGCGGTTTTGTCGGAGACGATCTCTAGCGTCTGCGGCATGACGACTGCGACGCAGGCGTGTACCGACGTCTGTCCCTCCACGCTCGCCGGATCCCCGCTGGGACTGTCCGCCTCCGGCGGCCGCGCGCTGCCGCTCTCCCACGCCCACCCGCGTCTCTTCGACGGCCCGGCGACCGCCGTCGCGGCCCGGATCGCCGCCCGAGCCGCCGTGGAGGTGGCCGCGTGAGCTCCTGGGAGAGCGTCCGGGAGGCCATCGCCCGCGGCGACGCCGCACGAACGGCGGCCGAGGTGCTGCGCCTCGACGCGGCGGGATGCCGCGAGGTGGCCCGCGAGCTGCCCGGCCACATCGGCTCCGCCAGGAAGGACGCCCAGGAACGCTACGAGCGCCGCCAGGCCGAGGCGAGCCGGGCCGAGGAGCGGGCCATGAAGGCGTTCGTCCGCGCGGAGATGGCCCGAGGCCTCTCCAGCGACGACGCGCACGAGAGCTGGTGGACGGGGGAGCGTGTGCGCCGACACGACCACTGGGTCGACTGGAGTGAGCGCGAGAACTGGATCGAGCCCATGCGGGTCGCCGGCGCGGGCACGCTCGGCGGCGCGGCGGCCGTCGCGACCTGGCTCTACCGGCGAGACTTCGCCCGCTGGCGGACGGAGGCCGACCTCGGCCCGCTGCTGACGGCCATCGCCGCCCGCCCGCCGGAGTGGCAGGCCGACCTCGCCGTCCGGCTGGCCCTGCGCCTGCGCGGCAGCCGGGCACAGGCCAGGGACGACAGCGCGGAACTGGCGCTGGAACTGCTGCGCCGCACCGGAGCCGTCCCGCCCGACCATGATCCGCTCGTGGTCGCCTGGGTATCCGCCCCGCCCGACCTGGAGCGCGACCCGCTGACCGAGCACCTGGTCCCCCGGATCTTCGCGGCCGAGGGCGTGGGCCGGGCACTGCGAGAGGACCGGCTCGACCCGCCCGAATGGGCCCGGAACGGGCACTCCTGGCTGCGTTCGCTCCGCGACCTGGCCGACGCGGGCCGGGTCAGCCGCGACCTGCTGGTCGACGGTTGCGTCCGGCGGTTCCTGCTCGGCGGCGGTGCCGCCGACCTGCGTTTCTTCGCCCGCCTGCACGACCTGCTCGACCCGGCTCCCGGCCCGGAACGCTCCCGCGACTACCTGCGGCTGTTGCCCGCCGCGCCGGGGCCGGTGGCCGAGCTGGCGCTGAGGCGACTGCGCCGCGCCGGCGGCCTGACCGGCGAAGAGGTCAACGAGGCGGTGGAGGCGCTGCTGTTCCGACCCGAGGGCAAGCTGGTGCGCGCCGGGCTGACCCTGCTCGACCAGGCGGCCCGCGACGCCGGCGGCGACCTCGACCATCTGGCGCCCGCTCTCGCCTCGGCGTTCCTGTCCGTGTCGTACGAGGTCCAGGAGCGATCGGTACGGCTGGCCGTCAAGCACGCCGGACGCTTCTCGCCGGTCGGCGCCGAGGCCGTGCGCGAGGCGGCGACCATGCTGCCCGCGGACCTGGCGGCGCGGCTGTCCGAGGCGTACGGCGAGGTGGACTCGCCGCCGGTGGAGGACGACGACTTCCAGGCCGTCCCGCTCCCGTCGTTCGAGGCACCCGCCCGTGAGCCGTTCCCTCCGGCGCTCGACGACCTGGCCGGCACGTACGGCCGGCTGCGCGACGGCATCGCCTTCGAACGCTGGCTCGACGGCTTCGTTCGCCACCCGGAGGCCAGGAATGCGCCGCGCGGCCGGGACGGCCGGAACAAGCTGTACGGCCACCGCCACTGGTCCCACCTCGGACAATGGGCCGAGGCGCTGCTGCGCGAGGCCGCCTTCCCCGGCCAGGAACCGCCCGTTCCCGAGGAGCACGAGGAGCAGGAGGAGCAGCAGGAACCGCGTGACCGGCTGCCCGATCCGCGTACCGTCTCACCGCCGCACCGGGCCATGCTGCTGCGCTGCGCCGAGATCCACGCCGCCCTGAAAGCCGGGGCGCTCCCTCCGTACCTGCTGGCCACACCGACCCTCACCTCGGGCCACCTCGACCCCGCCGAGCTGGTCACCCGCCTGGAGGGCTACGAACGGGCGGGCCTGCGGGCGCTGCCCGCCGACCTGCAGCAGGCGCTGCTGCGCCTGCCCCGGGGGGTTGATCCCGCCGTGACGGACCGCGCGGGGAGGCTGACCTCCGAGGCGGGGACCACGCTGGCGCGCTGGCTGAAGGAACGGCCCGAGCCCGAGACGCGCGTGGACTGGTCCCACGCCGGCGGCGACTACACCCACGACCAGCAGCCGGGGAGACACACCCCCACGCTGCACCCCCGCATCCGGCTGGAGCCGACGGGACTGGCACTGGTCGACGCGCTCCTGGCCGACCCGCCCTCCTCCCGCTGGGACGAGCACGGCGCCTACATGTCGCACTGGCGGCTCCTGCTGCCCTCGGACCGGGAGGCGGTGGCCATGCATCTCCTGCCGCACCTGCTCGACGCCTGGGACCGGCCCGGCCACTTCCACCAGTACGTGGCCGAGCTGTTCCACCAGGACGGGCCGGCCGGTGAGGGGCTGGCGTTGCTGGTCGCCGCCCTGCTGGCCGAGCGCGGCTGGTTCCAGTCGCCTGAACGCGGCCAGGACCTGCTGCTGCGGGCGGCCGCGGACGGCAGCCTGTCCGCCGTGGAGTGCGGCAGGCAGCTCGGCCTCACCCTTCGCCGGGCCTCCGCCAAGCTGAACCACGTGACGTCGTCTCTGGAGGACTGCGCGAGGAAGGGCGCGCACCGGGAGGTGTGGGAGGTCATGACCGGCTTGCTGCCCGCCTACCTGCCGGGGCCGGGTGAGCGCCCGCACTCCGGCCACACCCAGGCGCTCACCTTCGCGGTCGAGGCCGCCCGCTGGGCGGACGCGCGCGGCACGATCCCGATGATCGCCGAGATCGCCGCGCGCGAGGGGACGAGCGGATTCGTCCGTACGGCCCGGCGCCTGCACCAGCGGCTCGATCCGAGTCAGGAGCCGGAGGGACAGGGGGAGATCCGGGAGCGGGGAGCGGGCCTCCTCTCCTGACGCCGGCGTGAGCGGACGCCGTCCGGATGGTCGTGGCGGTGTCCGACAGGGTGTGGCCGAGTCGGCGTTCCGTGTCCAGTTCGCGTCGTGGCCGGTCGTGCGTTGCGAACTTTTGCGGCGGCTTACGGAAGTAGCCGCAAGAATCCGTACTGCAGCCGCAAGTGAACGGCACATCTACGTAACTCCTTCACAAAACCTTGTGGGGCATAGTGCGGGGGACTTACTGTCACCTCACCCTCAGGGCGTCCGCTCCGCCTCGAGCGTTTTCAGGTGTTCACCCCCCACAGAAACGAGCATTCGATGTCACGGAGCATCACAGGAGGTTCGGCTTCAGCGAGATGGTCCGGCGGGCCGTCGCGCAGGGCCGCGGTGGCGGTCGCGACGGTGACCGCGGTCGCCGTCGGGTTCGGCGTCGCGCTCGGCGGTACGGCCCTCGCCGACAAGGGCGCGGCCGGCGCTTCGCCTCCCGTGGTGACCCGCGCCGCGATCGACCCGTCGCTCGTCACGGGCCGGGGCGCCGATGTCGGCTTCGTCGAGCAGGAGGCGGAGGACGCCACGACGAACGGCACGATCATCGGCCCGGACCGTACCGCGTACACGCTGGCCGCGGAGGC
Source organism: Microtetraspora glauca (assembly GCA_001570385.1). Taxonomy (GTDB): domain Bacteria; phylum Actinomycetota; class Actinomycetes; order Streptosporangiales; family Streptosporangiaceae; genus Microtetraspora; species Microtetraspora glauca. Next base: position 70,173 of record BBYL01000040.1, read on the forward strand.
GTCCGGCCGCAAGGCGGTCACGCTGGCACCGGGACAGTACGTCGAGTTCACGCTGCCGAAGGCGGCCAACGCGATCACCGTGCGGTACAGCGTCCCGGACGCACCGGGCGGGGGCGGCATCACCGCGCCGCTCGACGTCACGGTGAACGGCAGGAGCCGGTCCACCATGACCCTCACGTCGCGGTACGCGTGGCTGTACAACCAGTATCCGTTCACGAACGACCCGAACGCCGATCTGCTGCACCCCGACTGGTGGATCACCGAGTGCTCCTGCGTGCCGGCGGCCACGACCCCCGCCCCGGCGATCACGAAGCCGTTCCGCCCGAACCACTTCTACGACGAGCAGCGCCTCCTACTCGGCAGGACGTACCGCGCGGGTGACAAGGTGCGGCTCACGGTGCCCGCCGGGAGCAACGCCGCCTGGACGGTCATCGACCTGCTCGACTCGGAGCTCGTCGGCCCGCCCCACGTCAGGGTCGTCGCGGCGAACGTGCTGGCGTTCGGCGCCGACCCGCTCGGCCGGCGCGACTCCGCGGGCGCCTTCGACAAGGCGATCGCCTTCGCGAAGCGTCAGCACCTCAGGGTCTACATCCCGCCGGGCACCTACCAGGTGAGCCGCCACATCATCGTCGACGACGTGACGATCGAGGGCGCAGGCAGCTGGTACACGATCGTCAGGGGCCGCGAGGTCACGCTCGGCACCCCCGCTCCCGACGGCTCCGTGCACACCGGCGTCGGCTTCTACGGCAAGGACGCCTCAGCCGGGGGCAGCAGGAATGTCCACCTGTCCGGCTTCGCGATCGAGGGCGACGTCCGCGAGCGCGTCGACACCGACCAGGTGAACGGAATCGGCGGGGCGATGAGCGACTCGACCATCGACGGCCTGCACATCCGGCACACCAAGGTGGGCATGTGGTTCGACGGGCCGATGACGAACCTGCGGATCACGAACAACGTCATCGTCGACCAGATCGCCGACGGCCTCAACTTCCACACCGGCGTCACGAACTCGGTCGTCTCGAACAACTTCATCCGCAACTCGGGTGACGACGGCCTCGCCATGTGGTCCGAGAAGACCGCCGACGCCGGCAACACGTTCGACCACAACACGGTGCAGACGCCGGTGCTCGCGAACGGCATCGCCATCTACGGCGGCACGGACAACACCGTCTCGAACAACCTCATCGCCGACCCGATCCGTGAGGGCAGCGCCATCCAGGTCGGGTCCCGCTTCGGAGCGGAGGCGTTCACCGGACACCTGCGGATCGCGAACAACACCACGGTCCGCGCCGGCACCTACGAGCTGAACTGGAACATCGGCCTGGGAGCCATCTGGTTCTACGCGCTAGAGAAGAACATCGACGCGGACATCCAGGTGGTCGGGGACCACTTCCTCGACAACACCCACAACGCGATCATGCTGGTCAGCGACTGGCCGGTGAAGGACCTGTACTCGATCACGAATGTCCACTTCAAGGACATCAGGGTCGACGGCACGGGCACCTCGGTGGTGAGCGCGCGCGTGAAGGGGGGCGCTTCCTTCGAGAACGTGGACGCGCGCAACGTCGGCGCGGTCGGCGTCAACAACTGCGGGTCGTTCAACTTCCCGCCCACCGGTTCGGAGTTCTCGCTGACGGACCTCGGCGGGAACGACGGCGGCGGCACCACCGGGCCCTGGCTCGCCCCGTGGGTCCTGCCGAACACCATCACCTGCGACGACCGTCCGCCGGTCGTCGCGCCGCCTGCCCCATCCCCCTGGTGAGACTCCGCCAGGGCACGTACCGGCCGGGCCGTCGCGTCAGAAGGGGAACGTCCGGTCCTGGTCGCGTACGGTGACCCACTGGAGTTCGCAGAACTCCTCGGCGGCGAAGCCGAGCCCGAACCGCCCCCAGCCGCTGTCCTTGACACCGCCGAACGGCATGTGCGGCTCGTCGTTGACGGGTTGGTCGTTCACGTGGACGATGCCGGCGTCCAGCCTCGACGCCAGCCGCAGTCCGCGATGGGCGTCGCCCGTGATGATCGAGGCGGCCAGGCCGAGGTCCGACGCGTTCGCGCGGGTGACCGCGTCCTCGGCCGAGTCGACGGCCTCCACGATCACGACCGGGCCGAAGGTCTCGCCCTGCGCGATCTCGGCCTCGTCGGGGACGTCGGTGAGCACGGTGGCCGGGTAGCACGGTGGCGCGGGGACGCCACCGGCCAGAACGCGGGCGCCGAGCTCGACGGCCTCCTTGACGCGGCGATCCAGGAGGGCCAGGGCCCATTCGTTGATCACCGGACCGACGACGGTCGCCGGGTCGGACGGGTCACCGGTCGGCAGGTTCGCCACCTTCGCGGCGAACCGCGCGTTGAACTCCTCGGCCAGCGGACGTTCGACATACACGCGTCTCGCGCACATGCACACCTGCCCCTGATGCATGAAGGCGCCATAGGCCGCGGCGTTCACGGCGTACTCGACGTCGGCGTCGCGCACGACGATGAGCGGGTTCTGGCCGCTGAGCTGGAGCACGACGCGCTTCAGGTGCCTCCCGGCCTTCTCGGCGAGACGCCGTCCCGTCGGCGTCGACCCGGTGAAGTTGATCCGCTTGACGAGGGGGCTCGCGAGCATCGTGTCGCCCACGACGCCGGCTTCGCCCGGCGCGTGGGTGACGACGTTGAACGTTCCCGGGGGCAGGCCGGCCTCCTGGAGGATCTCCGCCCAGAGGGCGCCGCCCGTGTAGGGGGATTCCTCCGAGGGTTTCAGCACGACCGTGTTCCCCAGGGCGAGCGGCCCGACGACGGCCCGGCCGGACAGGGTGAGGGAGGCGTTCCACGGCGCTATCGCCGCGACCACGCCCACCGGACGGCGGACGGCCATCGCCTGGGTGCCCTCGACGTCCGACGGCAGCAGGTGCCCGGTCGGCTGGTAGGCCAGCTGGGCGGCCTGACGGAGAAGCTTCAGCGCGAAGCCGATCTGGACGTCGCCGAAGTGGCGACCGCACCCGGTCTCCGCGGCGAGGGCGCCGAGAACCTCGGTGCGGCGGCCTTCGAGGATGTCGGCCGCGCGCAGGAAGATCTGTTGCCGCCGCCAGGGCGGCGCGTCGGCCCAGCCGCCGAACGCCAGGTGAGCCGCGGTGATCGCCCGTTGCGTGTCCTCGCCGTCGCCGGCGGCGACCTCGCTGAGCACCTCGCCGGACCAGGGGGAGCGGTTCTGATACGAGCGGCCGGAGTCGGAGGCCACCCAGTCGCCGCCGATGAAGTGTCCGATGTGCCTCTTCTGCCAGGCACTCCCGATGCGCTCCACTCGGGGCATATAGCTCGTTTCTCCTCGCTTGCAGTGGTTTGTGCGGTTGTGCCGGCCAGGGGCCGCCCCGGGGGAAGGCCGTGGCGCCGTCCAGTCGAGAAGCGTTCACGCGATCGGACCGGCGGTCAATGCACCGTTCGAGTAGTTAAAACGGTATGCCCGTATTCTGACGTTCGTGACCGTTGACAAGACGCCCCACCCCCGCGGTCGCGCGACGACCGAGACCTCCGCTTCTTTCTCCGTGTCCCTGGAGCGCGGCCTGCGCATCCTGTCCGCCTTCAGCGGGAACCGCTCCGTGCTGGGGATCGCCGATCTGGCGCGGGCCGTCGGGCTCAACAAGAGCACGACGTACCGGTACGTCGCCACCCTGACCACGCTGGAGTACATCCAACAGGATCCGGACACCAAGAAGTACTTCCTCGGCCCCCGGGTGGTCGATCTCGGGTTCGCGGCGATCGACTCCATGGATCTCACGCGGGTCGCCGCCCCCTTGCTCCAGGCCCTGGCCGACGACACGGGGTTCACGGTCAGCATGGGACTGTGCGACGGGCCGGACGTCGTCTACGTGGACAGGAGGCGCAGCGGCCGGCGCAGCTCCCTCGCCATGGACCTCAACCTGCACGTCGGTTCCCGGCTGCCCGCCTACTGCACGTCCATGGGCAAGGTACTGCTGGCGTACAAGGACCCGGCGACGCTCCGCCAGATCCTCGACCGCACCGACATGGCACGCCGGGGACCCAAGACGATCACGAACCGCGAGCAGCTGATGACGGCCCTCGCCAAGGTGCGTCAAAGCGGTGTAGCGGCCAACGACGAGGAGCTCGCCCCGGGTCTGCGGTCGTTCGCGGCGCCGGTGCGGGACCGTTCGGGCGAGGTCGTCGCGGCGGTCAACGTCGCCGTCCATCTGACCGTCGCGCCGACCTCCATCGAGGCGCTGGCGGGACGTCTCGAACCGGGCCTCCGGCGGGCGGCCGCCGAGATCTCGAGGCGCCTCGGATACCGGCCGCTGCCGTAGGTCGCGTCTGACGAACCAAGCCCTGCCGCGCACGGCCCACTCCCTGGACGCGTTCGAAGAAAGCAAATCGCGTTCGAACTTCTGGAACACCCTGTTGCTCCCGTGTTAACGGGCCCGTACGGTCAGGTCCACTTCCCGGCACCGAGGGTCCGGTGCCGTTCCCGGCCACGAGGTGGCCGAGCGATCTCGGACGACTTACCCATCCCCTGAGCAACCCCGGTGTTCCGAAGGCGCGCGAAGCACGCCCATGGACACCGTCGACACAAGGAGTCTGCGTGAGCGACGCTTCCATGGGCGGCATGGACCGCCGTTCCTTCCTCAGCACGATCGGTCTCGGCGCCGCCGCCGTCGGCGGCACCTCCCTGCTGAGCGCCTGCGGCGGACTGAAGGGGACGGGCACCTCGTCGTCCGACGTACTCAAGATCGGCTACGTCAGCCCCCAGACCGGTCCGCTGGCCGGCTTCGCCACCGCCGACAACTTCGTGGTCAAGCAGATCCAGGAGGCGATCAAGAACGGCTTCACCGCCGGCGGCAAGAAGCGCAGGATCGAGATCGTCGTCAAGGACACGCAGTCCAACCCGAACCGTGCCACCGAGGTCACCCGGCAGCTCATCAACAGCGACAAGGTGGACCTGATCGTCGGGTCCTCCACGCCCGACACCACCAACCCCGTCGCCGACCAGTGCGAGGCCAACAAGATCCCCAACGTCACCACGATCGCCCCGTGGGAGGCGTGGTTCCACGGCCGGGGCGGCAAGTCGGGCGAGGGCTTCACGTACACGACGCTGTTCTTCTTCGGCATGCAGGAGTTCGCCGACTGCTTCTTCCCGATGTGGGAGCGCATGGACGTCTCCAACAAGAACGTCGCGGCACTGTGGCCCAACGACACCGACGCCAACGCGTTCCGGCAGGGCCTCGGCCCGATGATGGAGAAGTCCGGCTACCGCCCGATCGACGGCGGCGCCTACCAGGACGGCGCGACCGACTTCACCGCCCAGATCACGAAGTTCAAGGAATCGGGCGCCGAGCTGTTCACCTGCACCCCGATCCCTCCGGACTTCCAGACCTTCTGGAAGCAGGCGCAGCAGCAGGGCTTCAAGCCCAAGCTGGCCACCGTCGCGAAGGTCATGCTGTTCCCGTCGGAGGCCGAGGCGCTCGGCTCGCTGGCCGACAACATCGCCACCGACTTCTGGTGGAGCCCGGCGCACCCCTACACGTCCGTCCTGGACGGGAAGACCGCCAAGCAGCTCGCCGACGACTTCGCCGCGTCCACGGGCAAGCAGTGGACCCAGGCCCTCGGCTCGGTGTACTCGCTGTTCGAGATCGCGATCCAGGCGTTCAAGGACGCCGATGACCCCAAGGACCGTGACGAGGTCGCCTCCAAGCTGCGCTCCATGAAGATCAACTGCATGAGCGGCAACCTGGACTTCACCGCGGGACCGGAGCCCGGCATCGCGATTCAGCACCCGGTCGGCGGCCAGTGGCGCAAGGGCGAGAAGTTCCCCTGGGACGTCGTGATCGTGGACAACACGCCGAACAAGGCCGTCCCGGTCGGCGGCGACCTCCTGCCCACCCACGCCTGATGGGCGAGCCACTGCTGCGCCTCGACGACATCACCAAGAGCTTCGGCAAGGTGACCGTCGCCAGGGACCTCACGCTCTCGGTCCAGCCGGGTGAGGCGCTCGGGATCGTGGGCCCGAACGGAGCCGGCAAGTCCAGCCTGTTCGCGATGATCTCCGGTGACCTCCGCCCGGACAGCGGTGCGGTGTGGTTCGAGGGGCGGGAGGTCACCGACGTCCCGCCCCACGCCCGGACACGCGCCGGCATCGGCCGTACCTACCAGGTGCCCCGCCCCTTCGAGCACCTGACCGTGTTCGAGAACGTGCTGGTGTGCGGCTACCAGGGAGCCGCGCTCAAGGGCAAGGAGGCATGGGCGCACACCATGGGGGTGCTCGACCGCACCGGCCTGGCCGACCTGGCCAACACCCCCGCGGGACGGCTCGCGCTGCTTCAGCGCAAGCGCCTCGAGGTGGCCCGCGCCCTGGGCACGGGCCCCCGGCTCCTCCTGCTGGACGAGGTCGCGGGCGGGCTGACCGAGCCGGAGGTGCTCGAACTCGTCGAGGTCGTGAAACACCTGCACGCCGAGGGCCTCGCCATCGTGTGGATCGAGCATGTCGTGCACGCGCTGGTCAAGACCGTCGGACGGATGGTCTGCCTCGCCGGTGGCGACGTGATCGCGGATGACGAGCCGATGCGGGTGCTCGCCGACCCGAAGGTGCGCGAGCTCTACCTGGGCGGCGGTCCGGAGGCCGACATGGCCGATGACATGGCCGATGACAGGGCCGACGGCATGGCCGACGGCATAGCGGATGACAGGGCTGATGGCACGGCCGATGGCAGGGCCGATGAGGAGACGACGTCATGACGCTGCTCTCCATCCGTGACCTCACCGTGCACCATGGGCAGCTCCGCGCGGTGGACGGTCTCAGCCTGGAGGTCGCGAAGGGCGAGGTCCTCGCGATCATCGGGGCCAACGGCGC
>BBYL01000041.1 GCA_001570385.1 Microtetraspora glauca
CGCCTTCTTTGACGAGGGCGGTGCCGTCGGCCTTGAGGACGCCGATGCGGTCGCCCGCGAGGGCGATCTGGGTGATGTCGGCGTTTTCGGTCACCCAGGTGGCTGACAGGCCGCCTTCTTTGACGAGGGCGGTGCCGTCGCCCTTGAGCACTCCGATCCGGGGCTGGGCGACCGCCGCCGATGCCTGCGCCTGTACGGACGTCGCCGTGCCCAGCGCGGCCAGCAGCAGACCCGTCGTGCAGGCGAGCGCCGCCCGGTGGGGAGCCCGCCTGCGGCGGGTCGCTGAATCAGTGGTCATGAGTGCCTCCGCATCAGATCAGGTGGGTTGCGCATCCACCTAGGCTGGTCACGGAGAGTGTAAATACAAACACTCAATGTGTTCATGCTTTCTGGATCAACAGGCGAGTCGCGTCGTCGCGACGGCGTGGCCGTGTTCGACCGAGGTCGGCGGGGGACCGTCGGAGAAGTAGCGTGCTGCAAAAATACAGTCGACTTCATATTTGGAGTCTGATTAGATTTCTGCTCATGACCGAAGGGCTTCGGGAGCGGAAGAAGCGGCAGACGCGTCGGCGCATCGCCGACGTGGCCATCGGCCTGTTCGTGCGAAGGGGTTTCGACCAGGTCACCATCGCCGAGGTCGCGGCGGCGGCGGAGGTGTCGGTGAACACCGTCTACAACTACTTCCAGAGCAAGGAGGACCTGGTCCTGCCGCCGGATCAGGCGTCCCCGGACCGGCTCGCCGACATCGTGCGGCACCGCCGTCCCGGAGAGTCCGCCGCGCTGGCGATGCTGGCCCATCTCCGCGACGAGGTGCGTCACCGCGACCGCAAGTTGGGGCTGACCGAGAACTTCGGCCGCGTCTTCGAGATGATGCGGGCCGCCCCCACGCTCACAGCCCGGCTGGAGGACCTCGGCCGGCAGATGACCGACGCACTTGCCGTCGTCCTCGCCGAGGAGACCGGAGCCGCGCCGGACGACCAGTTGCCCCGCGTGGTGGCCTGGGAGCTCGGCTGCTTCCACTCGCTGGTCTTCGCCGAGATCGGCAGGCGCACCGCGGCGGGGGAGAAGCCCGACACGATCGCCGAGGCCGTGCTGGATCTCCTGGAGGTCGTCGAGAGCCTGCTCGGCGAACGCGTCCTCACCTATGCCATACGAAAGGACTGACTGTGTTCAGAGTGACGATCTCGGGCAAGTTCGACGGGTTGGGCGAAGAGGGCCGGGCCGCCGTCCTGGCGGCGGGAGGCACCGCCTTCACCGAGGCGGGGACCTTCACCCACGACCAGAGCGTTTCGGCGTTCACCTTCCGCTGCCAGGTGGCCCCGGGCCCGAACGACGACGAGAACGAGGCCGCCCAGGGGGCGTTCGCGGCGCTGGACGCGCACGGCCACCCGTACAAGGTCCTCCGCGTCGCCGTGACGGACATGCGGGACATCAAGATCCGTCGGAAACACCGGCGGGACTGAGCCGGTCAGCCGCCGCCGATATCGCCGTCGCCGTCGTGACTGAGGACGTGCCGCAGGTAGAAGTCCGGCTTGGCCAGGTAGCGCCGCCAATGGTCCACCACCTGCAACTTCTCCCATTGGATGGTGTGGATCCCGTTGTCGTCGAGCTCCAGGATCTGCGCGCCGGGAAGACTCGCCAGGATCGGCGAGTGGGTGGCGCACACGATCTGCCCGCCCTCCGCGGCCACGCGGTCCATGAGCCCGACCAGCCGCAGGCACGAGCCGAACGACAACGCCGCCTCCGGCTCGTCCATGAGGTAAAGCCCCGGCCCGGCGACCATGCGGTCCAGCACGGTGAAGAAACCCTCGCCGTGGGACTGCTCGGTGAGGTCCTCCTCCCAGAAGCCGTACCGGCCGGACACGTTCTGCCCGAGGTTGAACAGCGTCTCGGCGCGGAAGAAGAACGCCCGCCGCTTGAGCCGCGGCCCATGGACGAGCCGCCTTCCCGTGGTGGTCAGCTCGGCGTCGAGCACCTCCCCGAGCGGAGTCGCCGGGCCGGTGCTGGAGTACCGGGTTCCCGCCTTGCCGCCTCCTGAGCTGATGCCGCACACGTCGGCGATCGCTTCGACGATCGTGGACTTGCCGGAGCCGTTCTCGCCGACGAGGAACACCACCGGCGCCGTCAACCGCACCCCGCGGGTCAGATGCCGTACGGCCGGGAGGGTGAACGGCCATTCGTCCGGTACGCGGCCGGGGACGCGCAGACGGCTGAGCAGCATGCGTTACCTCCTCACCCATGAGCCGTGTGACGTCGACGAATCCGCCGACCGGCCACCGCAAGCATCCCGTACGCGAAACGAGTGACGGGAAGCCGCCCTCCCGACCGGCTCAGCGGGCGCTGCCGAACCACCGCTCCAGTGCCGCGCGGAGGGCCGCTCGCTCCTCCGGACCGGGATGGGGCGAGGTGGAGGCCCAGGCGACACAGCAGTCCGGCCGCAGCAGCAGGGCGGCCGGGGCGGCGGGGTCGTCACAGCCTGCGGCGACGGCGTCCACCCGGTCATGCCATCCGGACAGCTCCGGGATGAACGACGCGCCCTCGGTCAGGTCGAGCAGCAGCGGACGGGCGTTCGTCGTCAGGTCGGCGAGCCGTACCGGGCCGTTCCCGGTGTCCAGCGGCAGGTCGGGCGCCCATCGGCCGGCCAGGGGGTGCCCGTCACCGGGTCCCATGTCGTAGCGGATGTCTGCGCCCGACATCAGGTCGGCGATGCGCTGAATGTTCCGCCGATCGCCGAGCAACTCCGCGAACAACACGCGTAGCGCGGTGACCTGGCTGCCCGGGGCGATGAGGGCGGACTGGGCCTGGGTGTGCATGACCACCCGATCGGCGGCCGGTCGCCGTTCGGTCTCGTAGGTGTCCAGCAGGCCGGGAGGGGCCCAGCCGTGGACCTCGGCGGCGAGCTTCCAGCCCAGATTGACCGTGTCCTGCAGGCCCAGGTTCAGCCCGGGGCCGCCGATCGCGGAATGCACGTGGGCGGCGTCACCGACCAGCAGCACCCGACCGTCCCGGAACCGGTCGGCGATCCGGGTATTACCGCCGGTCAGCCGGCGCAGCATGTGTGGCCCCTGCCCCTCGGGCGGGCCGAGGGGCAGGTCCGTCCCGAGCACCCGGCGTACGCTCCGCCGCAGCTCGTCGAGGGTCAGCGGACCGTCGTCGGCCGCGGCCGGGTCCCACTCCGTCGTGGACACCAGCGATCCTGACGGGAACGGCGCGTACACGAACAGTCCGCGTTCCGTGCGGTGGTGCATGAACGGCGGGACGGGTCCGTATCCGGGAACGTCGAGCCCGCCGGTGGCCGGGTCGATCAGCGAGGCCGGCACGGAGGCGTGCGCGGTGCGGGACACCGTGTCGTCCGTGGTCACTCCGGGGAAGTCGATGCCGGACAGCTTGCGGGTGAGGCTGCGTCCACCGTCCGCGCCGACCAGGAAGCGTGCGCGCAGCCGGTAGGGGCCGTCAGGCCCCGCGACGTCGAGGGTGACCGCGTCGGCGTTCTGGTCCAGCCCGGTGAGCTCGTGCCCGCGGCGGATCTCGACGCCCAGCTCGATGGCCCGCTCCTCGAGGGCCTGCTCGATGCGGCGCTGCGGTACGGGCAACCCGTAGAGCGGATTGTCCTCAAGAGTGCTCAGGTCCAGTGGCAGCGCGCCGAACACGAAGCTCGGCCCCGGGCGCGGAGGTTCGGTGCTGCCGGTGAGGCGCCGGTACAGGCCGCGGCGGTCGAGCATCCGCACCACCTGGCCGACCAGGCCGTTGGCCCGGTTCTCCTCGGTGCGCTCGGGCAGCTGCTCCAGCACAAGCGGGCGTACTCCGGCCAGGCTCAGCTCGCAGGCCAGCATCAGCCCGTTGGGGCCGGCTCCGGCGATGATGACGTCGGAATACATCGGAGGTCCTCCTCGGACGACGGGAACAGGACAGCAGGGAACAGACGGTGGATCAGGGCACAGACAGTGCGGTCAGGTGCGGTAACGGAGGGCACAGACAGGCACCGAGCAGGCACGCGCGGGAAGGTGCGGGCACGCGCGGGAACAGCCCTCGGGTCAGGTGCGGTCAGGAGCGGGAACAGAGCGCAGACAGTTATGGACAGTCACGGATAGGCGTGCGCGGACATGCGCGGGAACAAACGCTCGGGTCGGGTGCGGGAACAGAGCACGGGCAGGTACGACACGACGGACAGGCTGCGGGAACAGAGCGCGGGCAGGTCGGGGGAGCGGAGCCGCGGGGCAAACTCGGAGGAAAGCGCGAGAGTCGGGCCCGCCACGCGGACGCAGGACATGGGACGGATAGGGGGACGGGCGATGGACTCGGCGAACAAGGCCACACCTGATGTTTCGTCAGGCGCTCGGTCCCGCAGCCCCCGGTAGCTCGGCGGATGTCGGGGGCTGCCGGGAGACGTTCGCCCGGCATTCTTTGGGGTGATCGTGGGCTGCCCGGCAGGGTGGCTCGCGGTCCGGATGGCTCGCTGGTCGGGGTCAGGGAACCGGCAGCCCTTGGAAGAGTCGGTGGAGCGCGTCGCGGAGGATCCCGGCGATCGGAACAGGCGGGTCGGCCTGCAGCCACCGCTCCATGGCCACCCGGATGGCGGCCCCGACCACACCGGCCACCAACTGTGGATACAGGTCGAGGGCGGCGTCGGTTCCCGTGCGCTCGGCGATCGCCGCCGCGAGTTCGGCTTCGGCGGCCGCGGCGGTCTTGGAGAACGCACCCATCAGTGACGGCTCCGTGATCATCAGACGGACCCCGTCGATCCATTGCCGGTCGGGGACTCCCTCGCCACCGCCTTCCTGTCCGAGCGCGAACTGTGTCAGGGCCGCGTTGGTGATGGCCTCCCACAGCGGTTCCGACGCCGGTCGGGCGCGGAGCTCCACCGCGATCAGCCGCGCACGGTCTTGGTGCCGGGCGGCGATGGCCTCGCCCTTGCTGGAGAAGTAGTTGTTGAAGGTGCGGGGGGATACGCCGACCTCGGCGGCGATGTCCTCCACTCGAACGTTGTCCAGTCCGCGCTCCACGGCGAGGCGGATGGCGGCCCAGCTCAACGCGATGCGGGTCTCCTGCTTCTTGCGCTCGCGCAACCCCATGCGCTCACCTTCGGTGCCCATGATGTCGACCCTAGCACTTCTTGCGTCCTCCGCAAATCTGCTTAATCGGAAATGTTGCTGAGCGCGCAGCTTGCGGGACGTGCTGTTTGAGGCGTCTGCGGGCCTATGGCGAGTTCATGGGCGATGCGATCCCTGGAGCGGCTGGCCGGAAACTGCGGAGGCGTCGGGTTAGAGGAGCTTGGAGAGGGTGCGGAGGCTCTTGCGAGGTGTCGCGGGGCATGGAGTCGCGCGTCATGGTTCCCGCATGCGTCCGCCCCGGACGGCCGGTGACATCGCTGACATCGGCCGCCGGGGCGGTGGCGCTTGGTAACGATATTTCGGGGTTAACGGGATCGGTCAGGGGCGGGACGGCGTCCAGGGCCACCCGAGGCCGTCCCCCCGGAAGGGCATGGAACGGATCGGCTCCCAGCCGGGCTTCTCGCATGGTTCGAGCTCGTGATCGAGACCCACCGCGGCGAGGAGTCGCTCGACGACGTGCGGGACGTGCGTCAGGACGAACGTGCCACCCTGCTCCCTCGCGTGCTGCTTGATCGGGATCAGAGCGCGTATGCCCGCGCAGTCCATGAACGACACATCGCTCATGTCCACCTCGATCTTCGGGACCGACGCCTGCTGGATGACGCGGTCGAGCGTGTCCCACAGGATGCCCGTGGTCGTCAGGTCGATCTCCCCGTACGGATGGATGACAGCGTGGGGGCCTTCGGCTTCCACCGCAACGTCCAGCCACACCATCACGACCTCCCTGGGTCGGCTTTGGATGTTTGCGGGGGTATGTCTCCTTCGTAGCAGGGAAGTCGGCGCGCCGCCTCCTCGTCATTCTCCCGAGCTGGTAAAGGCTCTGTCGGTCGTCCGCGCCGCCGCGACCCCTCAGACGAGCGTTCGGAAGAACTCCCGTACGTCGCCGACGAGCAGGTCGGGGGCCTCCAGAGCCGCGAAGTGGCCCCCGCGCCCGAACTCCGACCAGCGCACCACGTTGTGCACCTTGTCGGCGAACCGGCGGATGGAGAAGTCGGTGGTGAACACCGCGACGGCGGTCGGCGTGGTCGAGCGCTCCCTCGGCGCCCACATGCCCGGATCGGTGAACCGCTCGTAGTAGGTGTGTGCCGCCGAGCCCGCCGTACAGGTGAACCAGTAGACGCTCACGTCCGTCAGGATCCGGTCGCGGTCCACGGCGTCCTCGGGCAGCTCGGCCGCCGGATCTGTCCACTCCCGGAACTTCTCCACGATCCAGGCGAGCTGCCCGGCCGGCGAGTCGACGAGGGAGTGCGCGATCGTCTGCGGCCGGGTTCCCTGGAGTTGCATGTACGCGCCCGACCGCTCCTGCCACTCCTTCATGGCCGCCAGCCGCGCGCGCTCCTCCTCGGTCAGCGCGGCCATGTCGGCGGGGTCGCCGGTCGGGAAGGTCACCAGAGCGTTGACGTGGACCCCGATGACCCGATCGGGTGCCACGGTGCCCATCCGCGGGGCGACGAAGGCCCCCACATCGCCTCCTTGCACGCCGTACCGGTCGTATCCGAGCCGGGCCATCAGCTCGACGAGCGCCTCGGCGGTGCGCCCGTCGGTCCAGCCCGTGCCCGGCAGCGGCCCGGAGAACCCGTAGCCCGGCAGGGACGGGATCACCAGATGGAAGGCGTCGGCGCGGTCACCGCCGTGCGCCACGGGGTCGGTGAGCGGCCCGATGACGTCGAGGAACTCCACGACGGAACCGGGCCAGCCGTGAAGCAGCATCAGCGGGGTGGCGTCGGGCTCGGCGGAACGCACGTGCAGGAAGTGCACGTTCACCCCGTCGATCGTGGTGGTGAACTGCGGATAAGTGTTGAGCGCCTTCTCATGGGCCCGCCAGTCGTATTCGTCGGCCCAGTAGTCGGCGAGGCCGCGGAGATATGCGGTCGGGACGCCCCGCTCCCAGCCGGTCCCCGGCAGGTCGGAGGTCCACCGGGTGCGGGCCAGCCGTTCGCGCAGATCGTCGAGCTCGCCCTGCGGGATGTCGATGCGATAGGGCCGGATCTCGGCGCCGGCGGCGACCCGCTGGGGGGAGGTGTTGTCGCTGTTCGTCATGTCTCCGACCGTACGAGCCATTGGTGTCAGGTTCAGGCACCAATCGGCCTCATGGTGCGGCACGATGAGCACATGCTGGAGACATCGGCTCGACTGCTTCGCCTGCTCTCCCTCCTGCAGTCGCGCGGCGACTGGACCGGCGCCGAACTCGCCGAGCGGCTCGGGATCGGCCTGCGGACCGTTCGGCGGGACATCGACCGGCTACGCGACCTGGGCTATCCGGTGGACGCCACGCCGGGAGTCGCGGGCGGGTACCGGCTCGCCGTGGGCGCGTCCCTGCCGCCGCTGCTGCTCGACGACGAGGAGGCGGTGGCGGTGGCGATCGGGCTGCGCACGGCCGCGACCGGCGGGGTGGCCGGACTGGAGGAGAGCTCGGTTCGCGCCCTGGCCAAGCTGGAACACCTGCTGCCGTCGCGTCTCCGGCACCGGGTGACCGCCTTCCGGGCGACGACCGTGCCGCTGGTCGGGCCGGGACCGGCGGCCGAGGCGGTGGATCCCGACCTGCTGACCGCCGTCGCGGCGGCCTGCCGGGACCGGCGTCGGCTCCGCCTGCGGTACCCCGGACGTGACGGCGTCACCGTCCGGAACGTCGAGCCGCATCGCCTGGTCCATACGCCCCGCCGCTGGTACCTGCTGGCCTGGGATGTGGACCGCGCCGACTGGCGGACCTTCCGCCTCGACCGGATCGAGGGGCCGCCCGGCCCGCCGGGGTCCCGATTCACGCCGCGCACCCCTCCGCACGACGACGTGGCCGGGTACGTCTCACAGGCCATCTCGTCGGCGCCGTACCGCTACCGGGCCCGTATCCTCTTCCACGCGCCCATCGAAGCCGTGGCCCGGCGCTCCTCACCCGCGGCGGGACGGCTGGAGGCCGTGGACGCGGACACCTGCGTGCTGCACACCGGCTCCGACTCCCTCGACAATCTCGCCCTCTACGTCGCCGTCAAGGGCTTCGACTTCCAGGTCCTCGACCCGCCCGAACTCGTGCCGGTGCTCCGAGCCCTGTCCGACCGGCTCCGCGCCGCCGCCGAGGCCGGGAACCACGGCTGAACGGCAGCGGCGGAGGACGACGCGGCGCGGTACGGGTGCTCCGCTGTCCGTGCTGTCAGCAGCTGTCTGAGCCGCCTTCGCCTCCGCTCGGGCTCGCCGCTCCCTGCGGAAGGAGTTCGCCTCCGGGGCGGGTCAGCCCCTCGTGACGGTACCGGAGTGCGGCACAAGGCCCGGCCCCGGGAGACTCAGAGGTCGTCCTTCGAGGGAGGCGGCAACGGAGCCTCTGACGTGCGGTGATGTCGAACGGCATCGGCCCGGCGGGTTCGGCTGCCGCCCGGTGCCGTTCTATGTTCGGAGAGTGGATCAACGTAGACGGGTGCCCCGCACCGACACCGTACTCGCCGCCCCGGAGCTGATCGCGGCGGAGGGAAGGCTCGGGCGGGCGGCCGTCAGGGAAGCCGTCGCCTCCGCCCAGCGGCGGGTACGGCAGGGCGAGCTGGGACCGGACGACGTCGTCGGCGCGGCGGTGGCCGCGCTGCCCCCGCGTGCCACCAGCCTCCGCCCGGTGATCAACGCGACCGGGGTGCTGCTGCACACCAATCTCGGCCGTGCGCCCCTGTCCGCCGCCGCGATCGACGCGGTGACGGCCGCGGCGGGCGCGGCCGACGTGGAGTTCGACCTGGACAGGGGGACGCGGGCCAGACGCGGGCGCGGCGCCATGGACGCGCTGGCGCGGGCCGTGCCCGCCGCCGAGGACGCGCACGTCGTCAACAACAACGCCGCCGCGCTCGTTCTCGTGGCCACCGTGCTGGCCGCGGGCCGCGAGATCGTGATCAGCCGCGGCGAGCTGGTCGAGATCGGGGACGGTTTCCGGATCCCCGAACTGCTGGTCTCCACCGGGGCGCGGCTGCGCGAGGTGGGCACCACCAACCGGACCTCACGCGCCGACTACCTCGCGGCGGTGGGCCCGGAGACCGGGTTCGTGCTCAAGGTGCATCCGTCGAACTTCCGCGTCGAGGGCTTCACCGGCTCCGCTTCCGTCGCCGAGCTTGCCGGGCTCGGCGTGCCCGTCGTGGCCGACATCGGCTCCGGCCTCCTCGACCGCGAGCCGCTGCTGCCGGACGAGCCCGACGCCGCGGGCGTGCTGCGGGCCGGAGCCGATCTCGTCACGGCCAGCGGGGACAAGCTGCTCGGCGGCCCGCAGGCCGGGTTGCTGCTCGGCCGCCGCGACCTGGTCGAGCGGTGCAGGCGGCACCCGCTCGCCCGCGCGCTGCGCGTGGACAAGTTGACCCTGGCCGCACTGGAGGCCACCCTGCGGGGTCCGGCGACGCCGCTCGCCGAGGCGTTGCACGCCGATCCGGAGGCGCTGGAGGCCCGTGCCCGCGCCCTCGCGGGCACGCTCGCGGGGGCCGGGCTCGACGCGCGCGCCGTGTCCAGCGAGGCGACCGTGGGCGGAGGGGGAGCGCCCGGCGTCACGCTGCCGAGCGCTGCGGTGAGCCTGCCCGAGCGGTTCGCGGCCCCGCTGCGTACGGGCGAGCCACCCGTCGTCGGCCGGATCGAGCGCGGGCGGCTCCTCATCGACCTGCGCGCCGTCCCGGGGGCGCGGGACGGCGACGTGGCCGGGGCGGTCCTAGCGGTGAGGGACTGATGCACGTCGTCGCCACGGCGGGTCACGTCGATCACGGCAAGTCCACGCTGGTGCGCGCGCTCACCGGGATGGAGCCGGATCGGCTGGAGGAGGAGCGGCGACGCGGGTTGACGATCGAGCTCGGCTACGCGTGGACGTCGCTGCCTTCGGGGGAGCGGCTGGCCTTCGTGGACGTCCCCGGGCACGAACGGTTCCTGGCCACGATGCTGGCCGGGGTGGGGCCCGCGCCCGCCGTGATGTTCGTGGTGGCCGCGGACGAGGGCTGGATGCCCCAGTCGGAGGAGCACCTGGTGGCCCTCGAAGCCCTCGGCGTACGGCACGGCCTGCTCGCCGTCACGCGCGCCGACCTGGCGGACCCCGCATCGGCGACGGAGCGGGCGGCGGCCCGGCTGGCCGAGAGCGGCCTCGACTCCGTGGAGCGGGTGGCGGTGAGCGGGCGCACCGGCCAGGGCCTGGCCGAGTTGCGGGCGGCGCTGGACCGGCTGGTGGCCGGGCTGCCGACGCCGGATCCCCGCGCGCCGGTTCGGATGTGGATCGACCGCGTGTTCACGGTGCGGGGGAGCGGCACCGTCGTGACGGGAACGCTGCCCGCCGGCACGGTCACGACCGGCGACGAGCTGGCGCTTCCCACGGGCACGGCGCGGATCCGCGCGGTCGAGAGCCTGAAGGAGACCGTGCGCTCGGTGTCCGGCGTCGCCCGGGTGGCGCTCAACCTGCGCGCCGCCGTGCCGCCGGAACGCGGCCAGGCCCTCGTCACGCCGGGCGCGTGGATCTGGACCGACGCCGCCGACGTACGGATCACCCTGGTCGGGGCCGCGGCCACCGTGCCTGACGTCGTGCCTGAAGCCGTGCCTGATGTCATGCCTGGCGGGCGCGGTCTGCCGTCGCGGCTGACCGCGCACATCGGGTCCGCCGCCGTGGTCTGCGACGTCCGGCCGCTCGGCGGGCGGATCGTCCGGCTCCGCCTGGCCCGGCCGCTGCCGCTGCACGTGGGTGACGTGCTGCTCCTGCGCGATCCCGGCCACAGTGTGCGGATCGGTGCGGGGAACGGCGGGGTGCGGGTGCTGGCCGGCGCGACCGTGCTCGACGCCCGGCCTCCCGCGCTGCGCCGCCGGGGCGCGGCCGGGGAGCGCGCCGCCGCGCTCGCCGCCGCCGGGACCGACGCCGGATCGCTCCTGCGCACGCACCGGCTGCTGCGGGAGGGCGATCTGCGGGCCATGGGGTGCGCGCCCGACGGGAGCCCGGTGTCCGGGGACTGGCACGCCGATCCCGCGTACTGGTCCCGGCTCCGGGAGCTGCTGCCCCGCGCGGCGCGGCGGTACGCGGCTGACCACCCGCTGGAGCCGGGGATGCCGGTCGAGGCGGCACGGCACGAGCTCGCCCTGCCCGACCGGCGGCTCGTCGCCGCCCTCGTCGAGCCGCCGCTCACCGTCGCCGACGGGCGGATCGTGAGCGGACCCTCCGGCCTGCCCGCGCCCGTCGCGGCTGCGGTGGAGCGGCTGCGCGCCGAACTGGCCGTCCGGCCCTTCCTCGCACCGGAGGCGGGACGGCTGGCCGAGCTGGGCCTCGGCCCCAGAGAGGTGGCGGCGGCCGTACG
Organism: Microtetraspora glauca; assembly: GCA_001570385.1. GTDB lineage: Bacteria > Actinomycetota > Actinomycetes > Streptosporangiales > Streptosporangiaceae > Microtetraspora > Microtetraspora glauca. Next base: position 11,387 of record BBYL01000041.1, read on the forward strand.
GACCGGAGTGCTGCTGCGGGTGGCCGACGGTGTCGTGCTCCCGGCGGGGGCGGACGTCCGCGCGGCGGAGCTGCTCGCCCGGCTGCCGCAGCCGTTCACCGTCAGTGAGGCGCGGCGGGCGCTGGACAGCAGCCGCCGGGTCATGGTGCCGCTGCTGGAGCACCTCGACCGGAGCGGGCTCACCGAACGCGTGGACGAGCTGCGTCGGCGCTGCCGTACGCCTTCCCGACCCCGGATCGAGTGACCGATTTCATCATTAATGGGCGTTTTACAATGAGAAGAAGGCCGTGATCTCCGGCCCAGCCCGGGGCTCCGCGGTTCACACGGGGAAGGCCCAGCCGTCCCGCGCCGTCTCGCCGCCGCCCGCGGCGGCCGTTGACGCGGGGACAAGGAGGGACACGCCATGCCTGGGAACAAGGGCGTCGTTTACGAAGGTCCGGGCAAGGTCGAGGTGCACGACACCGACTACCCGGAGTTCGAGCTCAAGGACGGTCCCGGCGTGAACCCCGCCAACGTCGGCCGCAAGGTCCGGCACGGCGCGATCATCAAGACCGTCGCCACCAACATCTGCGGCAGCGACCAGCACATGGTACGCGGCCGAACGACCGCCCCGCAGGGCCTGGTACTCGGTCACGAGATCACCGGCGAGGTCGCCGAGGTGGGGCCGGACGTCGAGTTCACCAAGGTGGGCGACCTGGTGTCGGTCCCCTTCAACATCTCCTGCGGCCGCTGCCGCAACTGCAAGGAGGGCAAGACCGGCATCTGCGAGAACGTCAACCCGGATCGGCCCGGATCGGCGTACGGGTACGTCGACATGGGCGGCTGGGTCGGCGGGCAGGCGGAATACGTGCTGGTGCCGTACGCGGACTGGAACCTGCTCACGTTCCCCGACAAGGACCGGGCGATGGAGAAGATCCTCGACCTGGCCATGCTCGCCGACATCTTCCCGACCGGCTTCCACGGCTGCGTCACCGCCGGGGTGGGGCCGGGCTCGACCGTCTACATCGCGGGCGCGGGCCCGGTCGGGCTGGCCGCCGCGGCCTCCGCGTTCCTGCTCGGCGCCGCGGTCGTCATCGTCGGCGACCTCAACAAGGAACGGCTGGCGCAGGCCCGCAGCTTCGGCTGCGAGACCGCCGACGTGTCCGAGGGGGAGCCGCGGGAGCACATCGAGCGGATACTCGGCGTGCCCGAGGTGGACTGCGCCGTGGACGCCGTGGGTTTCGAGGCGCGCGGACACGGGCGCGAGGCGGACACGGAGCACCCCGCCACCGTGCTCAACGCGCTCATGGAGGTCACCCGCGCCGGCGGCGCCCTCGGCATCCCCGGGCTCTATGTGACAGGCGACCCGGGGGCCAAGGAGGAAGCGGCCAGGCAGGGCTCGCTGTCGATCAGGATCGGCCTTGGCTGGGCCAAGTCACTGTCCTTCGCCACCGGCCAGTGCCCGGTCATGCGCTACAACCGGCAGCTCATGATGGCGATCCTGCACGACAGGGTGCAGATCGCCAAGGCGGTGAACGCCACGCCGATCCCGCTCGACCAGGCGCCCAGGGGATACCAGGACTTCGACAAGGGGGCGGCGCGCAAGTTCGTGCTCGACCCGCACGGAATGCTGGGCAAGGCCGGCTGACGGATGAAGAAGCCCTCGCCGGGGCGCCGGACGACCCGGCGCTCCGACGAGGCATTGGCACGCCGTTCAGGTGGATCGGTACGCCGCCTGGCGGACGGCGCCCGCCTCCTCCATGCGGGAGATGTCGGACGGGGCGAAGCCCAGCTCCGTCAGGACCTCCCGCGTGTGCTGCCCCAGCAGCGGCGGCGCCGCGATCTCCCTGTCGGCGGGAACGCTGTCCAGGGTGAAGCCGGTGCGGACCAGGTCGAGGGTCCCGGCCGTGGGGTGCTCGACCTGGAAGGTCGCCCCCTCGGTCGCCCGGAGCGCTTCGAGCACGCCGCGGATCCGGCCCACCGGGACACCCGCCCCGTCCAGCAGGGACGTCCACTCGGCCGCCGTACGGGTGGCGAACAGCGCGCTGAGCTCGGGGATCAGCACGTCGCGGTTACGCACCCGGTCGCCGTTGGTGGCGAACCTGGCGTCGGTGCCCAGGTCCGCCCGCCCGATCGCCTCGCACAACGTACGGAACAGCCGGTCGTTGCCCGCGGCGATCACGAACCACCCGTCCGACGCCGCGAACGTCTGGTACGGCACCACCGTCGGGTGGGCGTTGCCGTACCTCGCGGCCTCGGTGCCGGAGACGAGCGCGCTCTGGGCCACGTTGACCAGCCCGGACAGGGCCGAGTTCATCAACGACACCTCGACGCGCTCGCCCTCCCCGCCGGTCGCCCGCCGGTAGAGCGCGCCGAGGATCGCGACGGCCGCGTTCAGCCCGGACAGCACGTCGGTGATCGCGACGCCGGGCTTGATCGGCTTGTCCTCGCCGGTGATGTGCATGAGGCCGCTCTCGGCCTGGATCGTGGCGTCGAAACCCGGCCGGTCGTCGCCGGTGTAGCCCCTGATCGAGCAGTACACCACCGAGGGGTTGGCCCGCCGTACGGTCTCCTCGTCGAGGCCGAGCCGCGCGGCGACGCCGGGGCGGAAGTTCTCGATCACCACGTCCGCGCCCGCGCACAGCCGCCGGGCGACCTCGCGGCCCTCCGGATGCTTCACGTCGAGGGCGACGCCGCGCTTGCCCCGGTTCGCCGACAGGTAGTAGGCGGCCTCGCCGCCCGCGTGCGGCGGGCCCCAGGCGCGGCTGTCGTCGCCGTGCACCGGATGCTCCACCTTGATCACTTCCGCGCCGAGTTCGGCCAGCAGCATCGTGGCGTACGGTCCGGCGAGCACCCGGGAGAAGTCCGCGACCCGGACGCCCGCCAGCGGCCCCGTCGTGGTCCCGCTCGGCGATGCCCCAGTCGTCGATGCCCCGGTCGGCGGCGTCCCGGCCGTCGGTGCCGTCATGAGCCGAACCTCCGCACCGCGTCCACCGCGTCGAGCCAGCGCCGGTAGCCGTCGTCCGGCAGCGGCCGGGGAGAGAAGACCCGGCGGCCGTCACCCGTCTCGGCCACCTCGTCGAGGTTCTTCCAGACCCCGGCGCCGAGCCCGGCCAGGAAGGCCGCGCCCATCGCGGTGGTCTCGGTCGTCTCCGGCCGGACGACCGGCCTGCCGAGGAGGTCGGCCTGGATCTGGCAGAGCAGGTCGTTGGCCGCCGCCCCGCCGTCGACCGCGAGCCGGGCGATCGGGATGCCCGCCGTCCCGGTCACCGCCTCCACGACGTCGCGGATCTGGTACGCGATGCCGTCCAGGACCGCACGGGCGAGGTGGGCGTCGGTCGTGCCCCGGGTGATGCCGAGGATCGCGCCCCTGGCATGGGGGTCCCAGTGCGGCGTGCCGATGCCGGTCAGCGAGGGAACGAAGATCAGGCCGTCGCTGTCCGGCACCGACGCCGCCAGCCGCTCGCTGTCGGAGGACCGCTCGATCAGCTTCAGGCCGTCGCGCAGCCACTGCACCGCGGCTCCGGTGACGAACACCGACCCTTCCAGGGCGTACTGGACGGGCTGCCCCTCAAGCTGCCACGCGACGGTGGACAGCAGCCCGGCCCCGGCCGGAGCGATCCGGTCGCCGGTGTTGACCAGCAGGAAACTGCCGGTGCCGTAGGTGCACTTCATCGCGCCGGGCGCGAACCCGGCCTGCCCGAACAGCGCCGCCTGCTGGTCTCCGGCCACGCCGGAGACCGGCACGTCCAGGCCGAGGAAGTGCTCGGGGTCGGTACGGCCGATGTTCCCGCTGGACGGGACGATCTCCGGCAGCGCCTCCACGGGCACCCCGAACAGGTCGGCCAGCTCACCCGACCAGCGCGCCGAGGCGAGGTCGAGCAGCAGGGTGCGCGAGGCGTTGGACGGGTCGGTCGCGTGCAGCCGCCCGCCGGTCAGCCGGGCCAGCAGGTAGGAGTCGACCGTCCCGACCGCGACCCGGCCCGCGCGCACCCCGGCCCACACCTCGGGGAGGTTCGCGCTCAGCCAGGCCAGCTTCGTGGCGGAGAAATACGGGTCGAGGGGCAGCCCGGTGAGCTCGCGAACACGTGGCTCGTGCTCCCGCAGCCGGTCGCACTCCCCGGCCGAGCGGCGATCCTGCCACACGATCGCCCGGGTGGCGGGCCGCAGCGTCTCTCGGTCCCACAGGACGACGGTCTCGCGCTGGTTGGTCAACCCCACGCAGGAGACGGTGACCCGGTCCCCCCGCGACGAGGCCGCGTCGATCGCGTCCGAGGACGCGGCGAGCACGGCGGCCCAGATCTCGTCCGGGTCGTGCTCGACCAGCCCCGGCGCGGGGAAGTGCTGCGGGAACTCGCGCTGGCCGCGCGCGAGCACCCGCCCGTCCTCCGAGACCAGCAGGCAGGTGACGCCGGTCGTCCCCGCGTCGATGGAGAGGACGGTCATGCCGCACCACTCCTGCGGCCGGCCAGGTCGTCGAGCAACGGGACCAGCTCGGCATCCTCCGTGGCGGCCAGCGCCGACCGGCGCACCTCGGCCGCGTGCAGGTAGCCCGCCGTCTGCTCCCGCGCCCACGCGTCGGTACGGCCCAGCGCCCCGGCCAGCAGCGCGGCCACGTGGGGCGCCGCGGCGGTGCCGCCGTCGGCGGTCTCCAGTCCGGCCCTGCTGCGGCGCAGCAGCACGTCGTCCACCGTCATGGCGGCCTCGTGCCGCGCGGCGTAGAGGACCTCGGCGGCCAGCAGCGAGGGCGCCCCCGTCACCGGCTTGAGCAGCTCGGGATCCCGCCGCCCCATGGTGAGAAGCGCCGGGTAGTCGGAGCCGTACCGCCGGGCCAGCCGCTCCACGGCCGACACCGGCAGCCCGGCGGCGGCCGCCGCCGCGTCGCGTCGGGTCCAGGACTGGACGAAACCGCTCGACCCGACCAGGCCGAGGTGCTCGGTGGCCGAGGGACGCACGGCGCGCAGCCCGCCCGCGACGGCGTCGACCGCGTCACGCGCCATCACGCGGTACGTGGTGAGCTTCCCGCCCGCCACGACCACGCAGCCGGGCGCGACCTCGCGTACGACGTGCTCACGGCTGATCGCCTGGGTCTTCTGCCGGTCGGGCTGGTCCACGAGGGGCCGCAGGCCGGCGTACACGCCGAGCACGTCCGACTGCCGCAGCGGCTCGCGCAGCCACTGGTTGGCCTGGTCGAGCAGGTAGCGGACGTCCGCGCCGGTCGGCAGCACCGGCCCGGGGCCGATCTCCCACGGCGTGTCGGTGGTGCCGAGCAGCACGACGTCGCCCGTCGGGATGACGAAAAGCACTGACGTGGGCGTGCGCACGATGAGGGCGCTGTCCAGCTTCAGCCGCTCACGGGAGAACACCAGGTGCACGCCCTTGGACGCGCGCACCCGGACGTCTCCGGCGCCGAGCATCTTCTGGGTGAGCCCCGACCAGGGACCGGTCGCGAGGACCACGCGCCGGGCCCGGATCGTGAACTCCTCACCACTCAGCACGTCCACGCAGGTCGCCACGGTGTGGTCGGAGCGGCTGGACAGGCCGGTGACCTTCACCCGGCTGAGCACGGTGGCGCCCTCACGCGCCGCCGTACGGGCCAGGGTCAGGACGAGGCGGGCGTCGTCCACGTGCCCGTCCTCGTAGCGGAGCGCGCCGACCGCGGCGTCCGGCCGGAGCACGGGCGCCTGCCGGAGCAGGCCGCGGCGGCTCAGGTGCCGGTGCCTGCGGAAGCCGTGCCGGTCGCCCATGCCCGCCAGCGCGTCGTACAGCGTGAGCCCGGCCCCGATGTACCCGCGCTCCCACACCCGGTGGGTGAGCGGAAGGAGGAAGGACATCCGGCGCACGAGGTGCGGCGCCAGTTCCTGGAGCAGCCCGCGCTCGTGCAGCGCCTCGCGCACCAGGCCGAACTCCATCTGCTCCAGGTAGCGCACGCCGCCGTGCAGCAGCCGGCTGGAGTTGCTCGACGTGCCGGAGGCGAGGTCGCCCCCCTCGACGAGCGCCGTCGTCAGGCCGCGCGAGGCCGCGTCGAGCGCGGCCCCCGTGCCGGTCGCGCCGCCGCCGACGACCAGGACGTCGAGCAGGTCCCGGCCCAGCTCGGCCAGGTCGGCGTCCCTGCGCAGCGGGTCGAGCGCGGCGCCCGCGCCGAACGGCAGGCCCGGTGCGAACGGTTCCGGCCCCGCTCCGTTGTCTGTGTCCATCATCTGTCCCGTCATCTGCCCCGTCCCCCTACCAGCGTCGCTGGACTTCTTCGGCCCACCCGAACAGGTCGCTGACCTCGATCACCGTGCCGTCGTCGGCGACGACGGTTCCGCTGTAGTGCCCGAACGCCTGGTCCTCCCGGCTGCGCATCAGATAGAGCCGCCGCACGTCGGCCGAGCGGACGTACTCCGGGGTGAAGACCAGGTCCACCCGCTCGCCGGTGATCCGCCAGGGGGCCATCCAGTCCGAGGTGTCGTAGTGCCAGACCAGCTCCTCGCTGATCTTGTGCAACCGGCCGTCGACGATCAGTCCGTTCTCGACGCTGCCGGTGCCGTCGGTCCACTTGCCGCCGATCTGGACGGCGATCTCGTGGTCGCCCGCGCGGCCGTAACCCGCCCCCCAGTTCCACACGATGTCGCCCGGCCAGCGGCCCCGCCCGAGGTCCTGCGTGGCGCGCGCCTCGTCCGGCGAGAACCGGATCCGCCGCCCGTTGACCACGACGGTGCCCTCCGCGGGCCTGCCCACGTCCTTCACGGTGTACTGGAACCTGCGCGAGGACCAGGGCACCACCACGCTCAGGCTCTCGCGGCCCTCGATCCGGTGCACCAGCAGGTCGGCGTCGAACTCGGGGGAACGCACCCGCAGCCGGGTGCCCTCGGCGGTCTCGTCCACCGCGATCCGCACGTCGCCCCTGCCGATCCGTACGCTGCCCTCCCCGCCGCGCGGCGAGAACGCGACGCCGCGGCCCGGCACGAGCAGGCTGCGACTGACCACGTCCCGCTGGGTGGTCCGGTCCAGGTACCACGCGGACTCGCCGGCCAGGTAGTCCAGGCTGGAGGCGCTGAACGCGAAGATGTGCTCGGGCGTGGCGACGCACCAGTAGTCCCAGCGCATCGTGCGGCCCCAGCCGCGGATGTTGGCCCGGTGCAGCGGGGTACGGCTCCAGCCGACGGCCTCGGGGTTGAGCCGCCCGTCGGGGCGGCAGAGATCCACCCGGCGGGTGATCTCACGCTCGGCCACCCTGCGGGGGGAGCCGGTGTTCGCCGGCCTGGCGCTGGCCGTGTTCCCCGTCATCGGCCCAGCCCCACGCTGACGTACTTGTGCTCCACAAAGTCCTCCACTCCGTGATGGCCGCCCTCGCGGCCGTACCCGCTGCCCTTGACCCCGCCGAACGGCCCCTGCGGCGGCGCGAGCGGCGCCCCGTTGATCGAGAGGATCCCGAACCGCAGCGCCTCGCTGACCCGCACCACCCGGGCCAGGTCCCGCGTCCACACGTAGGCCGCCAGGCCGTACGGGGTGGTGTTGGCCCTGGCCACGACGTCATCCTCGGCGTCCCTGGTGTCCCCGCCGAAGGTGAGCACCGGCGCCAGGGGACCGAACGTCTCCTCCTGGCAGACGAGCATGTCGTCGGTGACTCCGGCCAGGACGGTGGGCGGGTGGAACCGTCCACCGGGCCCGCCACCCGCCTCACCGCCCGGCTCGCGTGCCGTCACCTGGCGGGCGCCGAGCGCCAGCGCGTCCTCGACGTGCCGCCGCACCTTCGCGACCGCCCGCTCGTTGATCAGCGGGCCCATCGTGACGTCGGCGGCACTTCCGTCGCCCACCACGATCGCGTCGGCCAGCCGGGCCAGCTCGGCGGTGAACTCCTCGGCGACCGACTCGTGCACGTAGATCCGGTTGGGCGAGGTACAGGCCTGGCCGGCGTTCATGAACTTGGCGCGGGCGACCCCCGCGGCCGCCGCCGCCACGTCCGCGTCCGGGAAGACCAGCACCGGGGCGTGGCCGCCGAGCTCGACGCTGAGCCGCTTCACGTCGTCCGCGCTCTGCCGGATCAGGTTCTTGCCGACCGCGGTCGAGCCGGTGAACGAGATCTTCCGTACTCGCGGGTCGGCCATGACGACCTCGGAGAACTCCTGCGGCCTGGTCGTGGTGACCAGGTTGAACACGCCCGGCGGGAACCCCGCGTCCGCCAGGCACGCGGCCACCGCGATCGCCGACATCGGCGTCAGCTCGGACGGCTTGAGCACGACCGTGCAGCCCGCGGCCAGCGCCGGGCCGAGCTTGCGGGTGACCATCGACACGGGGAAGTTCCACGGGGTGATGCCCGCGACGACGCCCACCGGCTCCGGCAGCACCATGATCCTGGTGTCCGCGCTGGTGGACGGGATCGTCTCGCCGTACACGCGGCGCGTCTCCTCGGCGGACCACAGGAGGTGGTCGGCTCCCGCGACCACCTCTCCGACGGCCTCGCCCAGCGGCTTGCCCTGCTCGGCCGTCAGCGTCGCGCCGATCTCGGGCGCGCGCTCGGCCAGCAGCGCGGCGGCCCGCCGCATGATCGCGGCGCGCTCGTGGGCGGGCATCGCCCGCCAACCCGGCAGCGCCGAGGCCGCCGCGTCCACCGCCTCGGCGGTGACGTCCGGACCGCAGTCGGCCACCTCGGCCACCGTCTCGCCGGTGGCCGGGTTGGTGACCGCGAAGGTCTCCGCGGCCGTGTGCCAGCGCCCTCCGACGAGGGCCTTTCCTGTCGTCGTTCCTGTCTTCATCGATTTCCGTCCATAGCGTGGATCAGGGCGTCCATGGCGGCCATCTCGTGGGCGTGCTGCAGCTCGCTCGCGCGGGCGATGTCCCCGGCGACGAGTGCGTCCCTTATGGCCATGTGCTCGGCGTGGGAGTGCGGCAGCCGCCATGGGACCAGGCGGAAGCCGCGCTGCGCCGTCTCGGTCTTCGCCCACAGCCCCTGCAGCATCCGGTGCACGATCCGGGACTCCTCCGTGTCGCACAGGAGCGAGTGGTAGCGCCGGTTCAGCCGGGCGAACGCCGCGACGTCGCCGTCCGCGATCGCGCGCGCCGAGGCGGTGAGGACCTCGTCGACCGCGACCAGACGCGCTCCGTTGAGGGGGGCCGCGTGCAGTTCCAGCGCGAGCGAGGTGAGCGCGGCGCGGATGCTGTACAGCTCCCGCACGTTGGCCACCGTGAACTCGGCGACAACGGCGCCGATGTGCGGGCGCTCCACCAGCCACTCTTCCGAGACGAGCTGCTTGATGGCCTCGCGTACGGGGGTGTCGCTGACCCCCACGGCCTCGGCCACCACCCTCGTGATGATCTTCGTCCCGGGAGGCGTCTGGCCCGACATGATCATCTGCTTGATGTGCTCGGCGGCGAGCTCCGCCTTGGTCCGGAACGGCCGGTCCGGCGCGAGGAACGTTTCCGTCATCGTTTGCGACACTCCTCAGACCCGTAGGACGGTCAGCGGTTCGATCACCGCGTGGTCCAGCTCTACACCCAGACCCGGACCCTCCGGAACGGTCACGAAGCCCGTGGAATCAGGCAGAAGTGGCTTGGTGAGCATCACGTGGAACACTTCCGGCACGATCACCGGCGGATCGTACGGATACTCCAGCCAGTCGCAGGTGGGCAGCGAGGCGGAAAGGTGCAGATTGCCCGCCACGCCGAGCCCGGTCGCCCACGCGTGCGGGACGACCCGGCGCTGCCGCGCCGCCGCCATCGCGCCGAAGTCGCGCAGCGCGGCGATGTCCTCGCTCTCGTTGGCGTCCGGCTGGTAGATGGTGAAGCAGTCGTCCTCCAGCAGGCGGACCAGCTGGCCGATGCCCCGGTTGTGCTCGCCTCCCGCGATCGGGAGGGGCGACCGCGCCGTCAGCTCGCGCAGCGCCCGGTAGTCGTGCCGGGGCAGCGGCTCCTCCAGCCAGGCGACGCCGAGATCGGCCAGTTCCCTGGCGGTGGTGAGCGCCCGGTCGAAGTCCCACATCAGGCGGCTGCCGTCCGGCCGGTAGCGCCAGCGCGCGGCGGCCTGGTTGGCGTCCACCATGATCGCGATGTCGGGGCCGACGGCCTCGCGGACCGCGGCGACCTGAGCGATGTCCTCGGCCACCGTGTCCGCGTGGACCCGCAGCTTGAGCCCGGTGAAGCCCTCGGACACCACGAGCAGCGCGTCCTCGACCCGCTGCTCCGGGCCGCGTACCTCGCCGAAGCTGGCGTAGGCGCGGATCCGGTCGGTGTGCCCGCCCCACAGCTTGTGGAGCGGACGCCCGCAGGCCTTGCCCACGGCGTCCCAGACGGCCACGCCGACCACCCACGGGCGGGGGAAGACGTACTCCGCGACGTAGCGGAGATGGTTGGCGATGTGCTGGGTGGCGAACAGGTCCATCCCGACCAGCCGGGGCCGGATCCAGCCCCTGATCGTCTCCAGGAGCAGCGGCCCGGTCGAGTGGCCCATGTCGCCGCCGGACACGCCGACGACCCCCTCGTCCGTCTCGACCTCGACGATCACCGCCGACATGCTGCGGTGCGCGCCTTCCGGTGCCCAGGAGGGGACGAAGGGACGTGGATAGGGCAGCTCGATGAGCCGTGCCCGAACGTCGCGGATCCTCATCCCTTCGTCGCTCCGTCCGCGAGACCCTTGACGAGGTACTTCTGCACCGCCAGCGCGAAGATCACCACAGGGAGCACGGTGAGCACGCCCACGGCCGCCAGCGGGCCCCACAGGCCGCCGTTCTCGGTGTCGGCCGCGATGCCGGCGATGGCCACGGGGATGGTGACCGCCCTGTCGTTGGTGAGGATCAGCGCGAAGAGCAGTTCCTCCCAGGCGAGGATGATGCAGTAGATCATCGTGGAGATGAGCCCGGGAAGGCTGCACGGCACGATGATGCGGAAGAAGGCGCCGAACCGGCTGCAGCCGTCCAGCATCGCGGCCTCCTCCAGCTCCTTCGGCAGGCCGCGGAAGAACGCCCGCATCAGCCAGACCACGTACGGCACCAGGAACGTCACGTAGGCGAGGATCACGGTGATGTACTGGTCGGTCAGGCCGAGCCGCCGCGCCACCAGGAACATCGGCACGACCAGCGCGATCGGCGGCACCGCGCGGGACGCGAGGATGAGCCCGGCCATGACGCCGGCGCCCCGCATGCGCAGCCGGGTCAGCGCGTACCCGGCCATCGCGCCGGCGACCATCGAGATGATCGCGGAGCCGGCCGCCACGATGACGGTGTTCACCATGCGCGGCAGGATCCGCGCCTGGTGGAAGTAGCTGGTGTAGTTGTCGAAGGTCAGCTCGCTGAACCAGCGCGGCGGCACCGTGAAGATGTCGCGCGGCAGCTTGAACGAGATGCTGGCCATGTAGATCACTGGGAAGAGGAAGACGAGCGTGGCCAGGATCGCCCCGCCGATCGCCGCCGCCCGTCCCAGGCGGCTGCTGCTCACCATCGGTTCTCCAGATAACGGCTCAGGCGGAACAGGAAGAAGGTGATGATCATGGTGATGATCAGCACGATGGTCGCCATGGACGACGCCGACCCGAACTCCAGCCCCCGGAACCCCTTCTCATAGATGTAGAGGTTCACCACGTCGGTCGCCTGTCCGGGACCGCCCTTCGTGGCCGCGAGCGCGATGTCGAACATCTTGACCGCGCCCAGCCAGCGGACGACGAAGGCCGCCGCGATCACGGGGACCAGCAGCGGCAGCGTGACGTGCCGCAGCGTCTGCCAGCGCGACGCGCCGTCCGACCTGGCCGCCTCGTACACGTCGGACGGCAGGGCCATGATGCCCGCCGACGCGACCAGGACGATGAACGGCGTCCAGCGCCAGCTGTCGATCAGGATGAGGCTGACCATGGCGAGTGTGGGGTCGCCGATCCACTCGATCGGCCCGATCCCCACCAGTCCGAGGGCGTAGTTGACCACGCCCCACAGCGGGTCGAGCAGCATCCGCCAGACGCCGCCCGCGACGACGGGGGCGACCACCATCGGGATCAGGAACAGCGCGCGCAGCACGCCCCGTCCGCGCCACTCCACATTGAGGAGGAACGCGATGGCGAAACCGAGGATGAGCTGCACCGGCAGGGCGATCACCAGGTAGATCCCGGTGACCTTGAGCGACTGCAGGAATCCGGGGTCGTGGATCACCGCCTCGTAGTTCTTCAACCCGATCCAGTCACCCGGCTGGAAGGTCGAGAGGTCGAAGTCGGAGAAGCTCACCCAGACCGTGTAGATGATGGGGTAGAGGAGCATGCCGGCGAGCAGGACGATCGCGGGCGTGAGGAACAGCCACGCCGTGCCCGGCTCACCGAGGCGCACCTTCCGCGCCCGTGGAGGACCCCCGGAGCCCCGGGTGGGGCCGGAGGCCCCCACCCGGGACGACGAGGTGCGGACAGCACTCACTGCTGGTAGCCCTTGGACTTCAGCAGCGCGGAGATGTCGGTGGCCGCCTGGTGGACCGCCTCCTGGGCCGTGGCCTGGCCGGAGATGGCCCGGCTGGTCTGCAGGGCGAGGATCTGCTGTACGGCGTCGGACTCGGGCAGACGCGGGCGCCACATCTCGCCCTTGGCGATCGCGTCGTAGCCCGCCGAGATCGCGGTGTAGACCGGCTTCAGCCACGGCGCCGGCGGCGTGCCGTTCAGGGTGGAGTTACGCGCGGGGAAGGTGCCCAGGTTCGCGCCGACCCACTGCTCTCCCTCCTTGGAGGTCGTCCACTGCAGGAACGTCCACGCGGCGGCCTGGTGCGTCGACTTCTTCGCCACGCCCGCCGTCCAGATGCCGCGGTGCGCACCGGGGCCGGTGCTGCCGGCCGGCAGCGTGGTGATCCCGACCTCGTCCTCCTTGAGGGTGGTGGTCGTGGTGTCGATGGCCGTGCCCTTGTAGACGCTGCCCCACATGAACATCGTGGCGACCTTGCCCTGGCGGAACGCCTCCAGCGGCTCGTTGAACTGGTACGTGGCCGCACCGGGCGGGGCGTACTTCAGCATGTCGACCTGCGTCTGCAGCGCCTTGACGCCGGTCTCGTTGTCGAACTGGACCTTCAGGTTCTCGTCCAGCAGCTTGCCGCCGTTCGAGTTCAGCGCGGTCTGCCAGATCGTGGGCGTCAGCGGGTCCTTGGTGAAGTAGGTGCCCACCGCCCAGGCGTCGGTCTTGCCGTCGCCGTCGGTGTCCTGGACGAGCTTGGCCGCGTCCTTGAAGTACTGGTCCCAGGTCGTCGCCGTCGTCGGCTCGTCGACCTTGGCCTTCTTGTACAGCGAGCGGTTGTAGAACATCAGCAGCAGGTTCGAGCGGACCGGCACGCCGTACTGGTGGCCGTCCCACTCGCCGGCGGCCAGCGCCGCGGAGTTGATGTCGTCCCAGTCGTAGTTCGCGTCGGCGAACTTCGTGAGGTCGGTCTTCAGGTCGACCAGGCCGCCGGTCTTGGCGAGCTGCGGCATCCAGGGGTCGTCACCGAGCACGATGTCGTACGTGGCGGTGGGGCTGGTCAGCTCCAGCATCGACTTGGCGAGCTGGTCGTTGTACGGCACGCCGTCCACGGTGACCTTGATGTTCGGGTACTTCTTGTTGAACTCGGGGACGAGCTGGTCCTGCCACTGCTTGGCGAAGGCGTCGTTGGCGAGGACCCGGATCGAGACCGGGTTCTGCGCTGTGCCCAGCCCGCCGCCATCGGCGGCGGGGGCGTCGTCGCCGCCGGACGAGCCGCAGGCGGTGACGGTGAGGCTGAAGACGGCGGCGGCCGCCGCCAGCCGGAGATAACGGCGCATGGCCGGTTCTCCTCTCAAGGGGGTTGTACGGAATTAAGGGGAGTTACATGGAGCAGGGGACGGGGGAGAGACTCAGGCCCAGGGATCGATCGCGAGCTTGACGATGTCCCGGCCGTCGAGGGAGAAGCCGCCGCCGAGCGCGGTGAGCGCTTCGCCCACCCGCTCCAGGGGCACGCGATGGCTGACCACACGGTCGTACGGCCAGCCGCCGCGCTCCAGGATGAGCAGCGCGTCGTGGTATCTGCGCTGCATGTCGGGGCCGGCGCCGTAGACGCCGGCGATGGTGATGTCACGCTTCAGGAGGTCGCTGAAGGGGTTGAACGGAACCGTTCCCCGGTCGGTGAAGTTGCCCAGCTCGGCCAGGACGCCGCCGTCGGCCACCAGCCCGATGGCCTCCATGAAGGCGTGCGGCGAACCGCTCGCGCCCACCACGCAGTCGGCGCCGGGCGCGTCCAGCGCGTCGAACACCGCGCGCCGCCGCTCGTCGACGTCGCCCACCTCGGCGATGTCCACCACGGCGTCGGCTCCCAGCGCCTTCGCCAGCTCCAGCCGGGCCCGGGGAGCGCCGACCGCGACGACCCGTGAGGCTCCGGCGGCGCGGGCGGCGACCACGGCCATCAGTCCGATCGCGCCCACGCCCTGCACGACGACGGTCGAGCCGAGGCGGACCCCGCCGCGCTCGATCCCGTGCAGCGCGACCGACATCGGTTCCTGGAGCACCGCGACCTCGGGCCGCAGGTCCGTACGGTAGAACACGGTGCCGGTGTTGGCGGCGTGCAGGTACTCGGCGAACCCGCCCGTCAGGTGGGGCGGGTTCGTCACCGGGGACTTGAAGCCGTAGGAGGGGCGGCGGTCCGGGCAGTTCGCGGGGCGGTGCCGCACCTGGCACTGGTAGCAGTGGCCGCAGCTGGCCGCGGGGAAGACGCCGACGCGGTCGCCGACGGTGACGGGACGGCCGTGGTGGTCGGTCGTCACTCCCTCGCCGAGCGCGGCGACGGTGCCGACGATCTCGTGTCCCAGCAGCGCCGGGAAGGCGATGCTGGGCAGGCGCCCCTGGTAGACGTGCGCGTCGGTGCCGCAGACGCCGCACAGCTCCAGCTTGAGCACGAACTCGCCGGGGCCGGGTTCGGGAACCTCGTAGGAGCGGATCTCCACCTCGCCAGCGGCGTCAAGGACGATCGCTGCGCGCGAAGTGGTGCTCATCCGGGTCCTCCATATTCTGGATTCTATAGAATATGGAGGAGACCATACGGGTCCCCCGCAATATCGGTCAACCAGGACGTTAGGTCTGTTACCGATATGTTTCGTCCATAGGTTGCCATGCGCTGACCTGGGGCTCGCACCCGGGAGCGGCCCCTCAGTCCTGTCGCAGACCCACCCTCAGGCCCGCTTCAGGCCGGTTCGCGCCGCCTGTCAGGCGGTGCGCGCGCCTGATCGGGACAGCCGATCGGCCTGGCGGATCGGCTCCGGCAACCGGTAGGCCGGGGCGAGCCGCAACACGTGCCGGCAGGCGTTGTCCAGCCCGACACGATGTCCCTGGGAGACGAAGACCGGCTTCACCCCGTCACGGGTGCGCAGCGCACGCCCGACCACGTCGCCGCGATCCACGATCGGCGCCCAGGAGCCGCGCTCCGGAGGGGGATCGCCGTAGGCGCCGACGAACGCCGTCTTGGCCACACCGATCGCGGGCAGGCCGGTCAGCACGCCGACGTGGCAGGCGAGCCCGAACCGCCGGGGGTGGGCCAGGCCGTACCCGTCGCAGACCAGGAGCTCGGGCGTGATCCGGAGCCGTTCCAGCGCGATGAGCAGCGGCGGCAGCTCACGGAAGGCGAACAGTCCCGGCACGTACGGGAACCGCGCGCGCTCGTGGACGACCGCCTGGTCGACGACCTCGAGCGTGCCCGTGTCGAGGACCACCACGGCCGCCGTGAGCTCGTCGCCCTCGGTCGCGTACGCGACGTCGAGGCCGGCCACGTGCCGGACCGTCTCCGGGCCCGGGTCGTCGAGGTCCACCAGGGGGCGCAGCCGTTCCTGTACGGCCTCCGCCTCGGCGACGCTCCGCGGCCACTCCGCCATGCCCGGACCCTGCTCCATCGGCCGCCTCTCTCGTGCTCGTCCCGGTCCGTCTGGGGTGACGCGCCGTGACGTCGGGGTGGAAAGTGTCGGTGGTGCCTGCTATATCGCGATCATGACCACTTCCCCCGCGGTCGCGCCCGAGGGTCTGCCCCGGTTCACCTGGCGGCAGGCCAACGCCCGCGATCTCCACACCAAGGGGCAGCTCGCGAAGCGACGCCACCTGCCGGTCAAGCCGCCGGTCGCGGTCGTCGTCATGGACGGGCGCGAGTTCGAACTCTATCGCGAACGCGACACGATCGATCTCGAGGCCGAACGGTGGAGGTCGATCCGATGGGCCGACGAGATGCTCCGCTCCAACGCCGTCATCCTCGACACCGAGACCACCGGCACCGATCCGAACACCGACCGCGCGGTGCAGATCGGCGTGATCGACATGCGGGGGAACGTGCTGCTCGACACGCTCGTCGACCCGGGCGTCCCCATCCCGGCCGAGGCGTCCGCGATCCACGGATACCTCGACGCGGACGTCGCCGGGCAGCTCCCGTTCGCGCAGGTCCTGCCGCGGCTCAGCGCGGTGCTCACCGGACCGGACCGGCCGGTCGTGGTCTACAACAGCCGCTACGACGGACGGCTCCTGCGTGCCGAGGTGGCCAGGATCCGCAGCCTGGACTACGCCATGGCCTGGTCGAGTGGCTTCTCCTGGAAGTGCGCGATGACCGTGTACGGCTGGTTCAGAGGCGAGTGGGACGCCCGGCGGTCCGACTGGCGCAGGCACGCCCTGCCGGGCGGCGACCACAGCGCGGTCGGCGACTGCCGCGCCGTGCTGCGGCTCATCGAGTCCATGGCCGAGGCGGTGGACGATCCGCCCTTTGACCCTGATGCCCTCGACGACTGAGCGTGGCACCTCCGATTCCGGGCGGATGCGCACAATCCACTCCTCCGTTCCTCCGCCATGCAGGATGATTTTCGCAGGGGCACGGCGGGCCGACACGATCGGGGGAGACGCGTGCATTCGTACCGGGAGTCGCCGGTGATGCGGGAGCCGTACCGGATCGTGGGCCTGTGGGTGCGCGTGCTCCTGCTGGTCATCCTGCTCTGGGGCACCCTCGTGACCGTCCTGAGCGCCGCTCCCCGGACGCGTGATGTGGCGGACTTCCGGGCGGACCTCCGTGCCGGGCGGGTCACGTATGTGATCTACGAGAGCGGCCATGGGGACGTGCGGGCGATGCGCTGGTCGAACAGCCCGCTGTTCTGGTACTCGATGGAGGACCCATGGGGACAGGACGTCGACGGCACCTACACGGTGGCGCGTCTGACCGCCGATCTGGACGCCTCCGAGGCGCGTCCGGTGCTGCGGCAGGCCAGGCTTCGCGACAACGGCGTGCCCGCGTACCCCGACTGGCCGTTCGCGGTGCCGGTGCCGTACGTGAGCTGGACGGTCAAGGCCGCCTGGATCGCGGCGTTCGTCATCATGCTGGGCACGGCCCGGCCCCGGCTGGGTAACCGCTGGGCGTGGTTCTGGCTGTTCACCGTCGGCCAGATCGGCGCCGTCATGTACCTGTGCTCCGAACCCCGGTCGCTGTGGCGCGGGCTCGGACCGCAGGCGCCGCCGCCGTCCCCTCTGGGCGGCGGCCGGGGATGCGCCCTCGCCGTCTGCTTCCAGTTCCTCACCCCCGTTGCCATCATGGGGGCCGGGATCGTGCTCCCCGGCCTGCTCGACGTACTCGCCGGTCCCTGATCCGGGCCCGCCGACGGGTGGGGCGCCCCCGGCGCCGGCGGCCGGCATGGAGGGCGCCCCGGGCGGAGACCGGGCCTAGAAGATGATCACGGCGAGTAGTGTCGCGGCCACCAGGCCCGCGACCACCGGGAAGAACGCCTTGCGAGCCAGATCCAGCACGGGGACCCGGGCGAACCCCGCCACCGCGATGAGCGACGACCAGGCGATGAGCACGCCGCCGCCGGACCAGACGCACCCCATCTGGCCGACGGCCGCCAGCGTCGCCGGATCCATCCCCGTGGTCGGGCCGAGCGCGCCGGACAGCGAGCCGGTCAGCGGTAGCCCGGCGAAGCCGGACCCGTCCAGGCCGGTGATCATGCCGATCGCGAGGATCGCGAACGCGATGACGAAGGAGTTCTTCGGAATCCCGCCCTGCGCCGCGTTGACCAGGTCGAACAGTAGGTTCGGCGCCTTCGCGCCCTCCGCGAGTCCCATGATCCGGCCGGCGAAGTTCTCGCTGCCGATGAAGAAGAAGCCCGCGATGGGCAGCACCACACCCATCGCCTTGACCGCGAAGACCAGGCCGTCGACCACATGGTCCGCGCACGTCTCCAGGCTGCGCTTCCCGTCGGTGACGGCGGCCGCGAACAGGAGCAGCACGGCCGCGACCCCGCCGACCAGCGCGGCGGCCTGCCCTCCGATCGTCTCCGGGACCAGGTCGGTGAACTTGCCCAGCAGCATGTAGGCCACCAGTGCGGCGAAGGCGAGCGGCACGAGGATCGCGAAGGCCCTGGACCGTCCGGCGAGCGCCGCGTTCCCGGCGTTCCCCGCGACGCCACCCACGCCGCTTCCCACGCCGCTTCCTGTGCCGTTCCCGGCGCCGGAACCGGTCCCGCCGGAACCGGTCCCGCCCGAAGTGGACGCGACGGAGGCGGACGCGACGGAGGCGGCCGGGACCGGGGTGGCCGGGACCGGGGCGACGCCCGCCCCGACGGGTACGGCCGGGCCGCCCTCCCAGGCCAGGAGGCGCTCCAGGCTCGGCGCCGTGATGGTCTTGCGCGTCGTGACGTACGCGAGGACCAAGGCGATCACACCCACGACCAGGGACAGGACCATCGCGCGGTCGGCCACGACCCCGGCGGACACTCCGGCGGCCTTGGCGGACAGGCCCGGCGCGACCTGCATGACATAGTCACTGGACAGCGCCATGCCCTGGCCGGCGATCGCGATGGACAGCGCCGCCCCCAGCGGGGGCAACCCGGCTCGGATCGCCACGGGAAGCAGGATCGCCCCGATCAGCGGCACGGCCGGCGTGGGCCAGAAGAACAGGCTGATGACGTAGGTGACGCCCGCGATGACCCAGTACGAGGTGTGCCCGTCGCGCATCACCATCCGGAACGGCTCGATCATCCTCTGGTCGGCGCCGAGCGCCTTGAGCGCCCCGAGCAGCGCCGTGACCAGCGCGATGATCAGGAAGATGTTGAAGAGCTCCGCGGCGGCGGTGAGGCTGGCCCCGAAGATCGACTGAAGTCCGGTGACGATGTTCCCAGTGAAGGCCCAGGCGGTGAAGAACGTCGCCGCGACGGCGGGGACGACGATGTTCTTCCGCATGATCATGACGACGATGATCACGACTATCCCGGCCAGGTATATCCAGTGAGCGGCACCCAGTTCCATGGCACCTCCCTTTCGGTACGGCGTGCGTACCAGGCAGCGAGTAGATGCACAGAATCTGATTGCTCACCCCCGAACGGACAATGAGAAAACTGCACATTACGCATCGGGTCGTTTGTGCAGCGTGCCAGCGGCGTCCCGGCTCGTCCAGTGTTTCCCGGGGAACACCCTCGAGTGGATTCGCGGCCGATGTTTCGAGGCCGGAATCGGCGGCCGAAACTCGGGCCGACGCCGATGCCGATGCGGATACCGGTGGCCGCGCCCCATGGCCGCAACCCACGGTGAAATCGGCGAACCGACGGCGAAATCGACGCGCCGATGTGCATCCCGCCCAAGTCCTGGGCCGGATCTCCGGCACTCGTCCCATATCGCGGGGGAAGACGGCGCGCCGAGACTGGGAACCGTGAGCGCGATACGGAAGGAACGCGAAGATCCCGTCACCCGGCCCCCGATCACGCGGCGCGCGCCCAGCGGGGAGGTGCCACTCTGGGACGCGCCGCCGCGTGGGCCCGTGGTCGCGTCGGGCGGGATGGTCGCCGCCGCACACCCCGCCGTGAGCCTCGCCGGGGCGCGCGTGCTGGCGGACGGAGGCAACGCGGTCGACGCGGCGCTGGCGATGGCCGCGATGTGCTGGATCACGCTCCCCGGACAGTGCGGCGTGGGCGGTGACGCCTTCGCGCTGGTCCGGCGGCCGGACGGCACGGTCGTCTCCTTCGGCGGCAGCGGTTTCGGGCCGGACGGCGGCACCCCCGGCTTCTACCGGGACCGGGGCCTCACCGCGATCCCGCTCGGCGGGCCGCTCGCGGTCGCGGTGCCCGGCGCGGTCGCGGCCCTCGCCGCGCTGCACGCCGCCGGAGCCACCCGGGGCCTGGAGGAGCTGTGGCGCCCCGCCGTCGCCGCCGCCGAGCGCGGGACGCCCTGCACGGCCAGGACGCGGGACGACATCGCCGAACATCGGCACGCCCTCGCACGCGACCCCGGCGCGGCCGCGGTGTTCCTCCCCGGCGGGCGGCCGCCGCGCGTGGGCGCGCGGCTCGCCCAGCCGGAGCTGGCCGGGACGCTGCGCCGCCTCGCCGTCGACCCGGCCGACCTGTACGCGGGCGAGCTGGCGGAACGCGCCGTCGCCGCGCTCGCGGACGCCGGAGCGCCCTTCTCCGGGGGTGAGTGGACGTCGTGCGGACGGGCGCTGACCGGCCCGTCGATCACGGGGCGGTACGGAGGGCTCACGGTCCACCAGACCCCGATGCCCACCCCGGGATGGATGGTCCTGCAGCAGGCGGCGTTGTGCGACGGCGTGCTCGCCGGGCTGCCCTGGCTGTCCGCCGAGGCCGTGAGCCGGGCGGCGGGCGCCGCCGCGACGGCCTTCGCCGACCGGCTCGCGTACTGTGCCTCGGACGACGACCGCTGGCGCGTGTTGCTCACCCCCGAGTCGCTCGCCGTACGGCGGGCCGCCCTGGCCGGGCAGGGGCCGCCGGCCGTGAAGCGGTCCCCGGTGCCGGTGGAAGGCGACACCACCTCCGTGGTGGCGGTCGACGGGAGCGGCACCGCGGTCAGCCTGATCCACTCGCTCGCGTTCACCTTCGGCGCCCGGATCACCGTGCCCGGCACCGGCGTCGTGCTCAACAATCGGCTGGGCCGGGGCGCCTACCTCCTGGACGGGCATCCGAACGAGGTGGCGCCGCGCCGCCGGCCCCTGCACACGCTGAACGCCTGGCTGGTCACGGACGACGGGGGACGGCTGCGCCACATCGGGAACACACCCGGCGGGGACGGCCAGGTGCAGTGGAACACCCAGCTGCTCTCCCATCTGATCGACCACGGCGTCGACCCGGCGCGGGCGGTGGCCGCACCCCGCTTCACCGTTTTCCCGGGCAGCGACGCCGACGTGCTCGGCCGGGAGCTCGAGTTGCGCTGCGAGTCGCGGCTGGGCGCGGAGACGCTGGCCCGGCTGCGCGGCCTCGGCCACCAGGTACGGGTCCAGGGCCCGTGGGCGGCGGGAGGCAGCGCCCTCGTCGTCTCCATCGACCAGGAATCCGGCGCTCTGCTGGGCGCCGCCGACCCCCGGCAGGACGGAGTGGCCCTCGGTGTCTGAAGTGGTGTCCGGACGCAACCTGATCGGAGGACGGTGGACGCCCGCGCTGTCGGGAGCCGTCTTCACCCGCCGCAACCCCGCGGACATGGACGACCTGGTCGGGGAGTTCCCCGACTCGTCGGCCGCCGACGTCGCCGAGGCGGTGTCCGCGGTGGCCGACGGGGCCGCCGAATGGGCCGAAGCCGGCGCCGACCGGCGGGCCGAGGTGCTGCGGAGAGCCGCCGACCTCCTGGAGGCACGCAGGGCCGAGCTGACCGCCGAGCTCGTACGCGAGGAGGGCAAGACGCTGGCCGAGGCGTCGGTCGAGACCACCAGGACCCCGCTCAACCTGCGCTTCCACGCGGGGGAGGCGCACCGGATCTCGGGCCGGTCCTATCCCTCAGACGACGGCGGGCTCGTCTACACCTGGCGCGAGCCGGTGGGCGTCGTCGGCGCGATCACCCCGTGGAACTTCCCGCTCAACATCCCGTCGCGCAAGATCGGCCCGGCGCTCGCGGCGGGCAACGGAGTGGTGTTCAAACCCTCGCCGGTCACCCCCCTCATGGCCCAGCGGCTGGTCGAGGCGCTCCTCGCGGCGGGCCTGCCGCCCCGCGCGATCGCCCTCGTGCACGGGGGAGCGGAGGCCGGGGCGGCGGTCGCGGCCGATCCGAGGGTGGCCGCGGTGACCTTCACCGGCTCCACCGCCACGGGCCGTGCCGTACACGCCGCGGTGGGACCGTCGCGACGGGCCCAGCTGGAGATGGGCGGCAAGAACCCGGTCGTGGTGCTGCCGGACGCCGACCTGGACCGCGCCGCGCGGATCATCGTGAAAGGGGCCTTCGGACTCAGCGGTCAGGCGTGCACCGGCACCAGCCGGGTGATCGCCGTGGATCCGGTGCACGATCCGCTGCTGGAACGCGTGGTCGCGCTCGTCGAGGGACTCGTCGTGGGCGACGGCGCGGATCCCGGCGTCGGCATGGGCCCGCTCGCCGCCGACTTCCAGCTCGGCAAGGTGCTCGGCTACGTGCGGATCGGCCAGGAGGAGGGGGCGGAGCTGGTCACCGGAGGGCGGCGCCTGAGCGGCGGCGGCAGGGAACGCGGCCTCTTCGTCAGCCCCGCCGTCTTCACCGGGCTGCGGCCGGAGATGCGGCTCGCCCGCGAAGAGGTCTTCGGACCGGTGCTCGGGTTCCAGCGGGCCGCCGACTTCGACGAGGCCCTGTCACTCGCCGCCGACACCGAGTACGGCCTGGCGTCGGGGATCGTCACCCGCGACCTCGGCCGGGCGCTGGCGTTCGCCCGGCGCAGCCGCTCCGGCGTGGTGAAGGTCAACCAGCCGACGACGGGAATGGCGATGAACGTGCCCTTCGGGGGGCTCAAGGAATCCGGGACGCAGACCTACAAGGAACAGGCCGGGCCGGAGATGATGCTTTTTCACACGCAGGAGAAGAGCGTCTATCTCTCCCCGCCCGACTGATGGTGCAACCCGCACACGGAATACGGCCGGACGTGTGCCGTATGGCCGTACGAAAGGACCGCGGGAATTCATAGCGTGGAATACGTCGAAGGGAGAAGGGAAATGCCGGAACTGCTGTCGCGTGAGGATTTCCGCCAGGCGCTGAAAGACTCGATCAAGGGCCGCCAGGCGAAGGACGCGCCGTTCAGCCTGGCCTGGGCCGAGGGCCGGCTCACGCGCGAGCACTTCGCCCGCTGGGCGGAGAACCACTACCACTACGTCGGTCCGTTCGCCGACTACCTGGCCTGCGTCTACGCCAACACCCCGGACCGGTACACCGGGGCCAAGGACTTCCTCCTCCAGAACATGTACGAGGAGGAGCTGGCCGACATCCGCCACACCGACCTGCTGATCCGGTTCGCCGAGGCGTGCGGGACGACGAGGGAGCGGGTGGAGGACCCGGCCAACATGAACCCCGTCACGCGGGGACTCCAGTCGTGGTGCTACGCGGTCGCCATGCGGGAGGACTTCGTGGTCGCCACGGCGGCACTCGTCATCGGTCTGGAGTCCCAGGTCCCGAGCATCTACAAGAAGCAGATCGTCCCGCTGCGCGAGGTCTACGGCTTCACCGAGGACGAGATCGAGTTCTTCGACCTGCACATCACCTCGGACGAGGTCCACGGTGAGCGCGGCTTCCAGATCGTGCTCGACCACGCGGACACGCCCGAGCTGCAGCAGCGGTGCCTGCGGATCTGCCGGGTCGGCGCGGAGATGCGGTTCTCCTACACCGACGCCCTGTACAGCCACTACGTCAAGCCCGGTCTCGTCGCGGCGTGATGACCGCGCGCGAATGGGTCGAGGTGGCCGCGCTGCGGGACCTCGCGCGGCGCGGGCGCACGCTCGTGACCGTCGGCGACGAGCGGATCGGGCTCTTCATGATCGACGGAACGGTCTACGCGCTCCGTGACGTGTGCGTGCACAAGCAGCGGTCGCTCACGAAGGGCACGATCCTGCGGGGCCGGGTGATCTGCCCGGGCCACCAGTGGGCCTTCGACCCAGCGACCGGCCGGGCCGACGGGCAGGACAGATGCCAGCCCACCTACGAGGTACGGGTCGAGGACGGCGCGGTCTTCGTGGACCCCCGTCCCCGGACGCTCGCGGCGGAGGAGAACCGGTGATCCGATCCGTCATCGTGGCCGGCGCCGGCCAGACCGCCGCGGTCGCCGCGCGGACGCTGCGCCGCAGGGGCTTCGAGGGTGACGTGCTCCTCATCGGCGAGGAGCACGTCGCGCCCTACCAGCGCCCGCCATTGTCGAAGGAATACCTCGCGGGCGAGCAGAGCGGCGGGGAGCTTTGCCTCCTGTCCGAGGAGTGGTGCGGCGACAACGATGTCGAGCTCCGCCTCGGGACGCGGGTCGCGGCCGTGCGTGGCGCGGAACGCGCGGTGGAGCTGGCCGACGGCGCCGTCCTGCGCGCCGACGCGCTGCTGGTCGCCACCGGAGGACGGCCCCGCCGCCTGCCCGGAGTCGAGGGGGAACGGGTCAGGTACCTGCGGACCGTGGCCGACGCGGACCGCCTGCGCGCAGACATCCGGCCCGGCGCCCACGTGATCGTCGTCGGCGCCGGGTTCATCGGCTCGGAGGTGGCCTCGACCGCGCTGGCGGGCGGTGCGAGGGTGACCGTGGTCGAGCGGGCCGATCACCCGCTCGCCCACGTCCTCGGCGCGCGGATGGGCGCGGCGTGCGCGGCGTTGCAGCGGGCGTCCGGCGTCGACCTGCGCACCGGCGAGACCGTCCGCGAGTACGCCGAGTCCGGCGGCCACGCCGCCGTGCTGACCGGCTCCGGGCGGGTGATCGAGGGCGACGTCGTCGTGGTGGGGGTCGGCATGATTCCCAACGTCGAGCCGCTGGCCGGGTCGGGGATCGAACTCGACGACGGCGTCGTGGTCGACGAGTACTGCCGCACCAGCGCCCCGGGCGTGTACGCCGCCGGGGACGTGGCCCGCCACTATCACCCGCTGTTCGACCAGCGGATCAGGGTGGAGCACTTCGACCACGCCAGCGGTCACGGCATGGCGGCGGCGAAGAACATCCTCGGGCAGCGCGTGCCGTACACGTCGCCGCACTGGTTCTGGTCCGATCAGTTCGGCCGCAACCTGCAGTACGCGGGCCACGCGCGGGAGTGGGACGAGATCGTCGTACGCGGCCGGGTGGAGGAGTTCGACTTCGTCGCCTTCTACCTCGACAAGGGCGTGCTGCGCGCCGCGTTCGGCATGGACAGGGGCGGCGAGGTGGCGGTGGCGAGGAGCCTCGTCGCGGCCCGTGCCGTACCCGATCCGGCGGTGCTCCGCGACGAGGACACCGACCTGACCGAACTGCTGTGAGGAGAGAGAGCCGATGGACTACCAGCGTGTGGCCAGGTCGGGCCAGGTCCCCGACGGCGTCGTGCGGCGGTTCTTCGTGGGCGAGGCCGAGATCGCGGTGGCCCGCTGGGAGGGCCGGGTCTACGCGATGTCGAACTACTGCACCCACCTGGACTGCCTGCTGTCGTCCGGCCACGCCACCGAGGACGGCCTGCTGTGCTCGTGCCACGGCAGCGTCTTCGCGTACGAGTCGGGTGAGCCGGTCACGCCGCCCGCGACCCGGCCGATTCGCGTGTATCCCGTGAAGGAGGAGGACGGCGAGATCCTGGTACGGCTCCCGCCGGACGCCGCCGCCGCGGACGGCCCCCGAAGGAGGCGCCTGGGCGCGCCGGGCTGACGGTCGCCGGCCTGACGGACGCGGGGCTCGGCGGTGCGGGGCTTGGCGGGCGGCGAGGAGGCCGCCCGTCGAACCCGATCGTCCTACCAATCAGACCGCGAGCACGTCCTCGGCGGGAGGTGACAGCTCGTCCGACAGCGCCCCGGTCACCGACGCGAGGGTGTCGATGTGGTGGGCGAGCCACACCATGAACTGGGTGTCCGCCGACCGGATGTCCATGCGCAGCGCCCGCGAGGCCCGGTCGAGCTTGTACAGCATCGTGTTCCGGTGCAGCTTGAGCATCCGGGCCGCGGCGTTCAGGTTGCCCGCCGACTTGATGTAGGCGATGACCACCTGTTCCAGGTCCCCGGTCTGGCTGTGCACCCGGCGTAGCGCCTGCAGGATCTCGCGGGCGAACGTCCGGCCCTCCTGGCTGCCGGCGACCTCCCTCAGCGCGGCGTAGACGCGCAGGTCGTCGTAGCCGCACACGGGCGAGGCGCCGGTGTGCCTGGCCAGCCCCATCGCGACCCGCGCCTCGTAGTAGCTGGCCGCCACCCCGGCCGCGCCGTGCCCGGAACGCCCCGAGGTGACCCGGACGTCGTCCCCCAGGTGTGGGCGCAGCGTGCGGTGCAGTTGCTGGGCGAAGTGCGCGACCGCGTCCTGCTCGGCGAGCGGATCGGCGTGCCCGGCGCCGTCCGAGATCTGCCGGATGACCACGACGAAGGTGCCGACGGCCGCGGCCATCGTCCAGCGGCCCGCCACGGGCTCGGCGGCCTGGGCGATCCGCGTCACCGCCGCGGCCCTGCGCTCGTCGCGCCTCCCGGTGGGCAGCAGCGCCGCCGCGGTCACCGCGAGCACGGCGAACCGGCCCGCGACGTCGAAACCGTGATGGCGGGCCCGCGCCTCCAGCTCGTGCGGGTCGGCGAACCTGCCGTGGACGAGTGACTCGACGAAGTCGCCCTTCGCCCGCTCCTCCGCCGCCCGGATCGAGCGCTGGCGCAGCATCTCCGACCCCGTCAGGGTCGCACCGTGCTCGGCGATCACCCGGTGCTGGGCCAGATCGTGCTCGTCGGGCGGGCAGGACGCCTCGATCAGGACCAGCCGGCCGTACAGGTCGCCGCCGACCACGATCGGCGCGATCATGACGTGCGTCGCCTCGGAGGAGCTCTCCCGCCGCAGGTCGAGCTCGATCAGGCCGACGGCCGTCTCGAAGCCGTCGCGTGGCACCCGCAGCTCGGGCAGCCGCTCCGCCAGCAGGCCGCCGATCTCGCCGGGGTCCGGACCCGGCGAGCCGAACCGGGCGCAGGCGAGCGTCTCCCCGTCGGCGTCCATCACCATCACCGGGCAGCGCGCGAGACCCGCGACGGCCCGCACCATGGCGGGGATGCCCGAACCGCGGGCGAGCACCTCCGCCAGCGCGCGGTGCACCCGCGCGCTGTACTCCAAGACGTGGGACGTCTGGGCGAGCGCCTTCTGCCCCACGAGCCTGCTCACCACGCGGTAGTCGGCCTCTCCGCACAGAAGGAGCAGCGGGAGCCGCGCCTCGTCCGCCGCCTTCGCCGCCCCGGCCAGCTCGGGGAGCGGACCTGGACCCTCCGGCGGCGGCCAGGCCAGCAGCGCCGCCGCGCCGCGCAGGTCCAGCTCGGCCACCAGCCGGCCCGGTTCCTCCGCCCCGGCCAGCGCCGTGGTCGGCAGGTGGACGGCGACGCCGGAGAGGTCGCGGGGCAGCGTGGCACCGTCCGCGACGGCGGGGAGACGCACCTCCGACAGGGGCAGGCACCAGGAGACGGTACGGCCCAGCCCCGCCTCACCGCCGAGCAGGCGCCCGCGCAGCGGCGGTTCGGCCAGGAGCGCCCGGATCGGGACGCGTCCGTCGCCGTCGCCGTCGATGCAGTGGTAGCGGTCAGTGTCGTCAGTGTCGCCGGTGTCGCCGGTGCCGTCGATGCGCTGCTGCGGATGTGCCATGTGCTCAATTCCCGTCCCGCTGGTTCGGCAGTTTGTACGTTGCCCGGGGTCAGGCTCTCTCCGAGACTGACGGGTGGGACCGATGCCGTCCACGGCGGGAGGAGCTCTTCTCAGTCTGGGTTTTCGCCGTCTTTTCAGCAATAGCCGGGGACAGTGGGCGACAGCCGATTCCGGGGGCGCGGGATGCCGCGTTCGGCGTGCGTTCACGGGATCCGGTCGTGCCACCACCGGAGGAAATGTGCACCTTGTCTATCGGTTGACTCTTGAGGACGCCCTGGTCATGCTGACGGCCGCCGAGGAGGAGGCCCGGCGGATCGGCGTCAGGGAGACCATCTGCGTCGCCGACGACGGCGCTCATCCGATCGCCCTGCACCGGATGACCGGGGCCAGGCTCACCGGCGTCGAGATCGCCATCGCGAAGGCGTTCACCGCCGCGGGACACCAGCGGGACACCCACAGGTTCAACGAGCCGCCGGACGGCCCCGCTCTGCCCGGCAATGAGGCGTTCGGCATCGCCCACATGCACCCGGGGAGGTTCGCCGTCTTCGTGGGCGGGTTCCCGATCGTCCACGAGGGCCAGGTGGTCGGCGCGGTCGGCGTCAGCGGCGGGAACGGCGCGCAGGACAAGGCGGTGGGCGCCGCCGCCCTGCGCGCGTTCAGGGAGAAGGTCGCCGGCACCGCCCCGTGACCGCCGGGCGCGGCGGTCACGGGACTGTGCCGACGTGGACCGGCTAGTTAGACGCCGAACGGCGCCGCGTACACGATGGTGCCGCTCGGCACCGGCAGCGTGCCGTCGAACACCAGCGCCATCATCGCCTCGTCGGGCACGTCGAAGGACGGGTGGATCCCGTACGTCGAGGCCGGGGTGAACCCGAAGCGCGGATAGTACTCGGGGTGGCCGAGCACCAGGACGAGGTTCTCGCCCATGGCGCGGGCCGCCGCCAGACCGGCGCGGATCGCGGCCGAGCCCGCGCCCCGTCTCTGGTACGCGGGCAGCACGGCGCACGGACCCAGCGCGAGGGCCGGGGCGTCGTGGACCTGGGAGCCGGAACCGGAGCGGACGTGGCAGCGGGTGAGCAGCGAGTATCCCGCGACGGTCCCGTCGGTGTCCTCGGCCACGATGGAGAGGCCGGGCAACCACGCGGCGTCGGCGCGCAGCGCCTCGACCAGGTCGGCCTCCAACGGGGTGGGGAAGGCGCCGAGGGTGACCGCGCGGATCGCCGCGGCGTCCCGCTCGGTCTCGGGGCGGGTGGTCCAGATGCCGGAAGAAGAATCGGTGAACACCAGTGTGAAACCCTTTGTCATGAGGGCCCCGGCGATGTGGAAGAGATCAGCCGAAGGCCGGGAACGTGAGGAAGGACCGGAAGCCGCGCGTGGCAGCCGTCATCACGGTCATCAACCTCACCTCCCTCAAGGGGTCAGAAACCGGCGGATCCGCCGGGCAGAACGCGCTTCTCGTGCCGATGAACGTAGCACAGCTGTTCGGCCCCGACTCATGGAACGCGGTGCTATGCCGCTCCATGGCCGTTGGCGGAGTTGGCGGCGGCGATCACCCGCATCAGCGACTCGTGCAGGTGCTGGAGCTCGTCCAGCCCCATGCCGAGCCGTGCCACGATGGCCGGGGGAATCTTCTCCGCCTCGGCCCGCAGGTCCTTGCCGGCCGCGGTGAGGACGACGGCGAGGGCCCGCTCGTCGTTCGTGTCCCGCTCGCGGCGGACGAGCCCGCCCGCCTCCAGGCGCTTGAGCAAGGGGGAGAGGGTGCCGGGATCGAGCTGGAGCATCCGGCTGAGGTCCTTCACCGCCAGGGGCGCGTGCTCCCAGAGGGCCAGCATGACGAGGTACTGCGGGTGGGTCAGGCCCATGGGCTCCAGGAGCGGCCGGTAGACCGCGATGACGTTCCGGGAGGCGACGGACAGGGCGAAGCACACCTGCCGCTCCAGGGACAGGGGGTCCGGAATGTCGGCGAAGTCACTCACATGCACCTCCATGTAGGCGTGCTATAAAAGTTAGTATACAAATGGTTTGTACACCAATTAATCATGACGTCGTGAGCCCTCCTCCCGCACGCGGGATGAGTCACCTGACCGGAGGTAAGGTCGTGGCCTTGAGACGGAAGAGCCTCGAAGAGCGGATCGCCGAGCGCCAGGCGCAGCGACCGACTCTGGTCGGCACGGGCAAGCATTTCGAGCATGGCCCGGCCAAGTTCATCTTCATCTTCCTGATCGTGTTCATCGTCCTGGGCCACCTGCTCGGGCTCGTCCTGCTGATGTGGATGGACATCACCTGAGCCGCTCCGTCGACGACCTCACCCGGACAGCCGGGCCAGTAGGCCGGGGACGGCCTGGCCGATCGGGTCGCGTACGACCTCGGCGGCCACCTCGTCGTACGGCGTGGGCTCGCCGTTGACGATGACCAGACGGGCGCCCGACTCGACCGCGATGCGGGCGAGCGAGGCGGCGGGCTGGCCCTGCAGCGAGGTGCCGATCGTGACGAACACCGCACTGCGCTCGGCCGCGTCGATCGCCTCGCGGGGTCGGCCAGGTAGCGGGCGGCCCGGCGCGGCTCAGTTGTGCAGGGACATGCCCTTGAGGACCTTGTCGACGTCGTTCCTGCGGCCGTGGACGGCCAGCCCCACGAGCCGCAGCTCGGCGGCCTCCCGGACCGCCGCGCGGTTGTCGTCGTCGTTGCCGGTCTTGAACATCTCCTCGGTGTAGAGGGCCGTACGGATGTCCCGGGGTGAGCGCCCGCGCGTGCGCCTGGGCGAGTTGCTCCTGGGTCGCCGCGAAGACCAGCACCGGCTGGCGGAACAGCGGCAGGTAACGGTTCCCCTCCCCGCGGGCGGGGTCACCTGGTCGCCGCCCCGGCTCACGGGCTCGCGCGACGTCGCGGAACGCGCCCGCCGGTTCCTGGCCGAGTCCTACCGTACGGACATCGGCGCGGCCGAGCTCGCCGCGGCGGCAGGGGGCAGCAGGTTCGCCGTCTACCGCGCGTTCCTGTCGGCGTACGGCATGGCGCCCAGCGACTACCAGCGTCAGCTGCGGATGCGGGAGGCCAAGCGGCTGCTCGCCGGGGGACGGACGGTCGCCGAGACGGCCGCCGGGGTCGGGTTCGCCGACCAGAGCCACCTCACCCGCTGGTTCGTGCGCTGCTTCGGGATCACGCCGGGGCGCTACCGGGCGGCGGTGATCCCGGCCAAGGCGAAGTCTCCTACTTTCTCGTGACATCTCAGGTAGATCGTCACGCGTCATCTCTGTAGGGGGCGCAGAGAGCGGAGGTCGTTGATGAACGTCACGGGGGATCGGGTGGCCCGGCTCGCCGGGGGACGGGAGCAGGTGGTGCGGGCACGCAGGCTCGTGTCCGCCGCCCTGGGGAAGGACCACCCGCTGCACGACGACTGCGTCCTGCTGACCAGCGAGATCGCCACCAACGCGGTGGTCCACTCGCGGTCGGGTGAGGGCGGGTCGTTCACGCTGACGGTGTCCCGCACGGACGCGGGGGTACGCGTCTGCGTGCAGGACGAGGGCTCGGCCGATCCGCCGTGCGCGGGCCACGCCGTACCGAACGGCACCGGCGGGCGGGGCCTGCCGCTGCTCGACGCACTGGCGGCGCGATGGGGGATGATCCGGGAGGCGGGCCGCAACCAGGTCTGGTTCGAGATGGCCTGACCGAGGCGCCGATCCCAGGGGGGTCGGGGGACGGGCGTGGTCGCCTTCTATCCTCGGAATCGCCGCGCTTTCCCCCCACCATGACCGATCCCTAAGGAAGACCCGTGACCTCATCGAACCTCGGCGACCGCGACCGGCTCGTCGCCGAGCACGACCGCGCCGTCCACGACCACGCCGCCCTCGTGGCGCGCGGCCTGTCCCTCGACCTCACCAGGGGCAAGCCCTCCGCCCGGCAGCTCGACCTGTCCGAGGCCCTCCTCGCGCTGCCCGGCGAGGGCGACCACACGGCCGCGGACGGCACCGACTGCCGCAACTACGGTGGCCTCCAGGGCCTGCCGGAGCTCAGGGAGATCTTCAGTGGACCCCTGCAGGTGCCCGCCGCCCAGCTCGTGGTGGGCGGCAACTCCAGCCTCGCGATGATGCATGACACCGTCGTCCAGGCGTTGCTCAGCCGGCTCCCCGGCGCGGAGCGCCGCTGGGTGGACGAGCCGCGCGTCGCCTTCCTGTGCCCGGTTCCCGGATACGACCGGCACTTCGCCCTGTGCGAGCGCTTCGGCATCGAGCTGATCCCCGTGCCGATGACGCCAGAAGGCCCCGACATGGACGTCGTCGAGCGCCTGGTGCGCGAGGACGCGCAGGTCAAGGGCATCTGGTGCGTGCCGAAGTACAGCAACCCCGACGGCGTCTGCTACAGCGACGAGACCGTGCGTCGCCTGGCGGCCATGCCGACCGCGGCCCCCGACTTCCGCGTCTTCTGGGACAACGCGTACGCCGTTCACCACCTCGCGGACAGCCCGGTGGAGATCGCCGACATCCTGGAGCTGTG
The DNA here is from genome assembly GCA_001570385.1 of Microtetraspora glauca. Classification (GTDB taxonomy): domain Bacteria; phylum Actinomycetota; class Actinomycetes; order Streptosporangiales; family Streptosporangiaceae; genus Microtetraspora; species Microtetraspora glauca. The sequence goes on from BBYL01000041.1 coordinate 43,283, forward strand.
CGCGGAGAACGGCAACCCGGACCGCGTCTTCGTCTTCGGCTCCACCTCGAAGATCACCCTGGCCGGTGCCGGCGTGGCCTTCTTCGGCTCCTCGCCCGCGAACGTCGCCTGGCTGATCGGCAACGCGGCCAAGCAGACCATCGGCCCCGACAAGATCAACCAGCTCCGCCACGTCCGGTTCCTCAAGGACGCCGAGGGCCTCGCCGCGCACATGCGCCGCCACCGCGACCTGATCCGGCCGAAGTTCGACGCGGTGATCCGCATCCTGGACAAGGAGCTGGGCGGCACCGGCCTCGCCTCCTGGTCCGACCCGGCCGGCGGCTACTTCATCAGCCTCGACGTACCCGAGGGCTGCGCCCGCGAGGTGGTGCGCAAGGCGGCCGAGGCCGGCATCGCGCTGACCCCCGCCGGCGCCACGCACCCGTACGGAGACGACCCGCTGGACCGGACCATCCGTGTCGCGCCCACGTATCCGGACCTGGAGGAGCTCGAACTCGCCATCGAGGGCCTGGCCGTCTGCGTGCGCCTCGTCGCCACCGCCAGGCTCATGGAGCGCGCCTCGGGGAGCTGATCGGTTACAACCGCGCCGCACCGGGCAGTCGAAGGTCCTCCCAAAAAGGGGCGGAATGTCCCTGACGGGATGTGCCCTTCGGGCGGATGGTGGACATATGAAGCAGAGTCTGCGCCTCGGGCGGGTCGCCGGCATCCCGGTGGGCGCCCACTGGTCGGTGCTGGTGATCGCCGCACTCATCGCGGCCAGTCTCGGTGGCGCCGTACTGCCCGGCGCGGCCCCGGGACAGGCGCCCGGGCTCTACTGGACGCTCGCGGTGGTGACCTCGGTCCTGTTCCTCGCGTCGCTGCTGGCCCACGAGCTGGCGCACGCGCTGGTCGCCCGGTGGCGCGGCGTCCCGGTCAAGTCGATCACGCTGTGGCTCTTCGGCGGCATCACCCAGATGGAAGGCGAGGCACGGACACCGCGGGGCGAGCTGGAGATCTCGGTGGTCGGCCCACTGACCAGCCTGGCCGTCGCGGGCCTCGCCTTCCTCATGGCCGCGTTCATGCCCGGACCCCGCCTGGTCCTGTCCGCCCTCATGTGGCTGTCCCTGATGAACCTCCTGCTCGGCGTCTTCAACATGCTCCCCGGCGCGCCGCTCGACGGCGGCCGGGTCCTGCACGCCGTGCTGTGGTGGCGCAGGGGCGACCGCGTGAGCGCCGACCGGGCCGCCGCGCGCGCCGGGCAGGGACTCGGGCTGCTGCTGATCGCCCTGGGCGTCGCCGAGGTCCTCTTCACGTCATGGGCGGGCGGCCTCTGGCTCATGATCATCGGATGGTTCCTCGCCGGGGCCGCGGGCACCGAGATGGCCGCGCGGTCCGCCCGCGAGGGGCTCGGGGGAGTGCGGATCAGGGACGTGATGACCCCGTTGCCCGACGCCGCCCCCGCCTGGCTGGAGGTGGAGGAGTTCGTCTCCGGCGTGGCCTCCCGCTCGCACCAGTCCGTGTTCCCCGTGGTCGCCTTCGACGGTGCTCCCGTCGGATACGTGACCCTGGAGACCCTGGCCGCCGTTCCGCCCGCGCAGCGCGCCACCACCCGCCTGGACCGCCTCGCCAGACCGGTGCCGCCGGAGCGGATCCTCGGCCCCGACGAGGAGGCGGCCAAACTGCTCGAACGTCCGGCCACCGGCCCGATGGCCGCCCTCGTCACCGAGGGAGGACGCGTCGTGGGCATGGTCACCGCGCAGGATCTGTCCAGGATGGTCCGGCTGGCGCTCCTGCGCCGTACCGGATGAGCCGGCGGGTCGCGCCGGCGGGATGAGCGCTCTCGACGCGTGACCGGCCCGTCCGGGGGCAGAGGACCGCCCAGGACGCGACCTGACGCCCGGATCTGAGGCAACCGACGGCGAGGAGGCGGCGATGCGAGCCGGTTACTCCCAGCGGCCCGTGGTGGCCGGATACGACGGATCGGCGTGCAGCGAGACGGCCCTGCGGCTGGCGGTGCGGGAGGCGCAGTTGAGGTACGCGCCTCTGGTGGTGACCCACGCCTGGCAGTGGCCGTTCGCGGTCAAGCCCAGTGACCCCTCTGTCGTCGAGACCGTGCGGCACACGGCCGAGTTCGTCATCCGCAAGGGCGTCACCCTGGCGACCACGCTGGCTCCCCATCTGGAGGTCAGGGCTCGGCTGGAACGGGGCTCCGCGGCGTCGGTCCTGCTCACCGAGGCGGCGGGGGAGGAGCTGATCGTTCTGGGCACACGCGGGGTGGGCGGCTTCGAGCGGCTCAAGGTCGGAGCGACCGCGGTCCAGGTCGCCGGGCACGCGCCCTGCCCGGTGATCCTGGTCAGCGGGCCGAGTCCCGACACTGGCCGCGTCGTCGTCGGAGTGGACGACTCCCCGAAGAGCGGGAGGGCGCTCGGCTTCGCCCTGGAGGAGGCGACCCTGCGCCACAGCGACCTGCTGGCCGTGCACGCGCTGGCGGAGGGGGACACGCCGTCCCGCGAGGCCGGCGCCCGCTTCCAGCGGATCGTGGCGCCGTGGTGCGAGAAGTATCCGCAGGTGGAGGTCTTCACCTCCTTCGCGGAACGGCCGGCGAACGAGGCCCTGCTCGATGCGAGCGAGGACGCCGCGCTCCTCGTCATCGGCAACCGCGGGCATCGCGAACCGGCCCGGGTCACGCTCGGCCTGGTCACCCAGGCCGTGCTGCACGACGCGCTCTGCCCCGTCGCCGTCGTCCCGCAGAGCTGACCGATCCACCATATGAATCTACGTTGTAAAGGCGCTCGGCTTGCACCGCGGCCTCGAGTTGGGCCACCCACAACGCCCGATGGGTGGTGAAGCTGTCGATCAGCGTCTGCCAGCGCTGTTCCGGCTTGTCGGACGGGGCGCGAGGGGCGAGTTCGGCGGCGAGTTCGTCGACTGCTTCCACCAGGGCTTGGGTGAGCAGGGCGTCTTCGGAGCCGAAGCGGTAGCCGATGGCGGCGCGCCCCGCGCCTACGCGACAGCGGCTACGCGGTGGACTTCCGCGACCGCCAGGAGCGGGAACAGGCCGTGCGGGCCGCCTTCGCCGGGCACGGCTGGGAAGCGCCCCGGCTGCTGGAGGCGATGAGCGAAGCCGACGACTTCTACTTAGGCTCCTCCTGCCAGGTCCACCTGGACCGCTGGTCCGCTGCGTGGGCAGCTCGGCCTGACCCCCTGACCCACCCGCCTGGCCGGCGGCAGGTGGCCGGGGAAATCTTGCTCGCCTTCTCCGACGTCTGCTGCCACGGCAACGCACGGCCTGGTCATCGCTGGACGCCGCCGCGATGAAGTCCGTTCAGGAGGAGGGCGAGTAGGCGGTCGGCTTGAGCTGAGCTGTCGGGAGTGCCCTGGGCGGCCCAGGCGATAGCGCCGATCATCTTCATTACATCCGCGTCGTTCGCGTCGGAGACGATCACTCCTGTTTGCCGCGCCCTCGCCAGCAACGCGGCTCCCGCCTCGAACATCTGAGCATGCCAGGCCGATACCGGGCCATTCTCGTGATCGAGTGCCGAGTCCATCACGGCGGCCGACAGACCTCGATAGGTCAGGCCATGCCTGAGCGCGGCACGCAACCAGGTGGACAGCGCGTCGAATTCGTCCTCGGCCGTCAGCAGCCGGCGGCCAAGGTCGACCAGCTGGGCTATCTGCTCGGAGAGTACCGCCTCGATGAGATCCAGCCGGGTGGGGAAATGCCGATACAGCGTCCCGCTGGCCACCCCTGCCCGCCGCGCGATCTCGTCCAGTGAGGCGTCCACGCCGAACTCGGCGAACGCGATTTTCGCCTGCTCGACCAACTGCTCGTAGTTACGTCGGGCGTCTGCACGCATCGGACGCCCGGCACGCAACCGTGGATCGTGGCCCGCCGACACCATTCGCACGCCTCCCTTGCTAACCGGGGACACAGTCCGTTACCGTGTCCGCCTAACCGGACTATGCCTCACCTTACTGGGCTCACCCAGAGCATGGAGGGCCGCCACCAATGGCGCTGACGGAACAAGACCGAATCGACATCACCGACCTGATCAATCTCCACGGCCACCTCACAGACGCCGGCAAGCTGGACCAAGCGGGTGAGCTCTCCACCCCAGATGTCACCTACGACCTGGACGACTTCGGTCTCGGCTCGTTGCACGGGACTGCGGCCATCCGTGAGGCCGCGCTCGCATTGGGCAACGCCAACCCTGTCGGCCATCACGTCACCAACATCGTGATCACTCAGATCGACGATCGCTCGGCGCGGGTCCAATCCAAAGGAATCGGCATCAAAGCCGACGGAACAGCCGGCAGTGTCGTCTACGACGACATCGTCGCGCGCCAACCCGACGGCTGGAAGATCAGCTACCGCAAGGTGACTGCCAGGCGAGCGCCACTCGGCGAGCAGGAGGCTGATCCACGTGAGGTTCTGGAGCGTTACCGCCAAGCCGCCATCAGCCAGTCCACCGACGAAATGAGGTGCGTCTACGCCCTCGACGCGGTCCATGAGTTCCCGTTCACACTCCCAGGCCTGCCGTCCCGGCTTGCGGGCCGGGACGAAATCGTGAACTGGATAGCCGCAGGGTGGCAGGACTACCCGCTGAAGTACGAGCGCTACCGCACCCTTGCCATCCACGACACCGGTGATCCGGAAACGATCATCGTTGAGCAGGAAGCCCTCGGGGCCAGCGTGACCACCGGCGAGTTCGCACTTCTCAACCTCGTTGTGCTCACCGTGCACAACGGGCAGATCACCCATCTGCGCGACTACGTCAACATCCCGGCAGCCGCAGCCGCCGTGGGAGGGGATATATAAACGCGCCACCGCACCACCGAACCGTTCGGCATCCGGGCCTGGAACCGATGGTGCTGGAGCTCGACCCGGCCGAGGTCGCCGACGCGCTGCGGGAGGGGGAGTTGGACGTCGCGCTGATCCATGAGTACGACTTCGCGGCGGACCCCCGCCCACCGTGGCCTGGCCACCACGGCGCTGCGTACCGAGGCGATGTCGACGACTTCCCCACGATGCTCGCCCTCGTCGCGGCCGGTCAGGGCGTGGCCCTCGTACCTGAGCTGGGCCTGACCGACCCGCCACCCTCAGTCGTACTCACCCGGACACCGCTGCACCGGCGAACCAAGATCGCCTTTCGCGGCGGCGCCGCCGAACACCCGGCGGTGGCCGCGATCACCGTCGCCCTCCGCTCCGCCGAACCTGCCGCCCTGACCCTCCCCATCCGCCAGCCCACCTGAAGCCCGGCGAGAACGACCGGCGATCAAGCACGCGGCCCGTTTCTGCCGTCGGCTGAGGAAGTCACGACGCGCCTGTCTCATCCGGGGGCTGCTCGGGCACGAAACCGCAAGAGCGGGGGTCGCAGTCGGCCTTGTGGTCGTGCCGCCATAGACCGATGCCGCGTTCGGTCGCTCGGGCGAGGTGGACCAGTCGGCGTTGTCGGCTTCTGGAGAGGGTGGACGGTAGCGCGGCGAAGGTCTCCGGGAGTACGGCGATCCTGCTGGTCACCTGCTCGCCATCCGTCATGCGCAGCAGGGTGGTGCATTGCCACCAGTCGATCTTGCCGCCGCGGCCATTCGAGTTGCCGGGCCAGTAGTAGCCGGGTGGGTCCGGTACCAGATAGTGGGTGCCGTGCTGATCCAGGTGGGCGCGCAGCCACGGTCCGCCCGTGCCGAGACCAAGTCGAAGCCGTCCGGCTTCTGCATAGAGGGCGAAGAGGGTTTGAGCATCCACGGTTTTCAAGACGCGGGCTTCGGCCGGCAGTGGCTGGTGCCCGGCAGGGGCCCGGATGGGCCAGCGCAGGGGAAGGCCGAGCCGTTGCCGCAACGACAATTCGGGCGGTTCCTTGGCTGCGTCCGGGAGCGGAGGTGGTGGGGTCCACGGGCAGTGGGCGCGGTCGAGTTGTGCGGTGATCCAGGCTCGTCCCTCCGGACCGGCGGTGTTCCAGGTCCAGCTCATCGGCCGTTCCATCATCGCCTGTTCTCGTCTGCTTCGCGGGGCGTTCGTGCGGGAGGGCGGCCAGGCTCGTGGCCGGGCGACTCCCGGCAGGTTGTGGCAGAGGTCGGCCAGGAACCAGATGTGCTGCAGATCGTCGGCCGGTGAGGCTTCTTCGCTCTCGCGCCGGACGGGCCGGGAGAGGTAGCGGATCTCCAGCAGTGCCGCAGACAACAGAACCGTAGCCGCTTCACGGTCGTCGACCTCGGTGGCAGTGCCCCGATGAGCTCGCCGGCTCATGCAGACCCTGCAAGGGCGGCGCCGATGTACCGGATAACGTGCCTGAATCGCGCACCGTCGTCGAGGACGGTTCGCCTGGTCAGCATCGGGCCGCTATCGCGCATGTGCGGGATAATAGGCTGCCGGAAACCGCCACTGACCAGACCGAAGCAGCGATTCTAGCGACCGTTGATCAACAGTGCGGCCTGATCTCACCTCCGTACAGGCCCTAGATCCAGCCCTCGAGGCCGGCCATGAAGTCGTCGAACAGGTGGCGATGGATCGTGTGCTCGGCGCCCTTCACCACGCGCACCTCGAAGCCCTTGGAGGCGAGGGCGTCGGCGGATTCCTGGGAGACCAGATCGCTCGGATCGGCCAACTGGACCAGTGACGGCACCACCGGCTCCGGCGTGAAGTCCGAGCCGGCGAGCGAGTCCAGCGCCAGCGCGGTCGCCGGGTCCCACGTGGCCAGCATCTCGACCTCGAGCGCGCATTCCTCGGCGGACCAGCCGGGATGGACCTGCCGCACCATCTCCACGGTCTGGTTCTTGGCCGCGGCCATCATCGCGCCGAGATCCACGCCGTCGACCTTGGGGAGGCGGAACGCCGGGTCGGAGTAGATCGCCTTGTCCGGCATGAGCCGCTCGACCGCGACCGACAGGGTGAGGCCGCCGAGTGAGTGGCCGATGGCCAGGTCGGGGGCGGCCGGGACCGACTCCAGCACGCTCGACGCGTACAGCTCGGGGGTGTAGTCACCGGCGCGGGGGCTGTCACCGTGGCCGGGCAGGTCCACCGCGATGACCCGGTAACCGTGCTCGGCCAGCGCCGGGCCGACCCGCCACCAGCAGCGGGAGTCGGCCATGATGCCGTGGATCAGCACGGCGACCCGGTCACCGGAGCCCCATTCGCGGGTGTGCAGCATCGGACTACCTCACAGATGTGATCGACATTACGGAGCGCGTGCCGGCAAGGGGGACGCCCCTGCAGGTCACCCCGGCGGCGACGCACCGTTTATACGTATAAGCAGTTGATAGCATCGCCCCCAGAAGGTGACAAGAGCGAGGTTCTGGTCTTTATCAACTCGCGATGATCCAGAATGGACGTGATGTCCGCTAAGCCGCCCACCAGTCTCGATGTCGCCCGCGAGGCAGGGGTCTCTCAGGCGACCGTGTCGTACGTCCTCAACGACCGCCAGGGCGTGCGGATCAGCGACGAGACGCGGGCGCGGGTCCTTGAGGCCGTCGACAGGCTCGGGTACGTGCCGCACGCCGGGGCGCGGACGCTGCGGACCGGGCACAGCGGGCTGGTGCTGGTGCCGCTGGTCGACGTCCCGTACGGCCCACTCGCCGTCGGCCTGATGGAGGAGCTGGACCGCGAGCTCAGCCGGCTCGGATACACCATGATCCAGTACGGCGCGCGCCGCCTGAAAGGCATGGCCGCCGCCCGCGCCTGGGCCGAACTTCGCCCGGTCGCGGTACTCGCCCCGGCCGGGCGGCTGACCCGGCAGTCCGTGGACGTACTGCGCTCGGCGGGGATCAAGGCGGTGATCGGCATCGGCGTCGTGGGCTGGTCCTCCGAGATCGTCTCCACCATGACCCTGGACCACGAGGGGATCGGGGCGACGGCCGCCGAACACCTCCTCGCGCGTGGCAGCCACACCCTGACCGCGATCGTCCCGGCCGAGGACGGCCTGCGCGACATGGGCCTGCTCCGGGCGGCGGGCGTCCGGCGGGTGGCCGCCGCCCGCGGCGTGCCGTACACCCGAGTGGACCTGGCCTTCTCCGAGGCCGCGACCGCCGCACGGCTGGACATGTGGCGGGCCGTGGACACCACCGGACACGCGTGGACCAAGCACGGCGTGTTCGCCTACAACGACGAATACGCCATGTTGCTGATGGCCGTGCTCGCCGACAACGGGTTCTCCGTGCCCGGCGACGTGGCGGTCGTGGGGTGCGACGACCTGCCGTTGGCGAACCTGCTGCGGCCCCGGCTCACCACCGTCCGCCTCGATGTCACGACCGGTCCGGCCATGCTCGCCCAGACCCTGGACGAGATCGTCAGGGGCGGCGCGGCCGGGCAGCGCCGCCTCGCCCTGTGGAGCCATGCCCTGGTCGAGCGCGACTCCACCTGACAGCCGACGATCGCGGTCGAAACACGATCTTCAACTAGAGGCGCAGCAGCGGCATCAGCCGCTCTTTGCGCGCGGAGTCCTCCAGCAGCAACTCGCCGGCCGGCCGGCGCGGAGCGCGCGGCACGACCGGGCCGTATCCCATCCTGATGATCATCTGGGCGTGGCCCCTGGCGTGCCTCGGGTCCGTACGGCGGCGCATGTCGCGCAAATCGAGCGGCTGGTTGAGGAACGAGGCGGAGATGCCGTGGCAGGTCGCCATGAGCAGCACCCGCTGGAGCGCCTGGCCGGCGTGCAGCCAGTCCACCGGCCGGTCTCCCCGGGTGGTGAGCACGGCGAGCTGGGGGCGTGACTCGAAGCGGACGACCCGCCGGTTCGGGTTCCGATGGCCCAGCCCGAAGTCACGGACGGGTGCGGGATCGCGGTCCGCCCGCGGTCCGTGGACGTGCCGCGGGACGCCGTCGAACAGCGCACGGCCCGCCGTCCACGCCGCGAGCTCGGCGAGGTATCCGCGGTCGCCGGACATCTCGTCGCTCGCCATGGCGACCTGTTCGAGGAGCTCGCCCGCCGCCTCGTCGTCGAGGGGGACCAGATTGGCGCCCTCGCGGCTGGCGGCGATGCGCAGGCCCGCCAGGACCGACGGCGGGATCAGGCGGTCGTCGAACGGCTCGCGGTTGGTCCGCCGCACCCTGATCGCCGAGTAGAGGGACCGCTCGGTCGCGTTGGCCGGCGTCGACTCGGTCATCCTGATCGAGGCGAGCAGCTCCGGGGCGTCCGGGTCGGGTAGCAGGGACACGGCGGGGCGGTATCCGCCGATCCTGACGGCCAGCCTGAGGTTGAACAGGGCCGCGCCGCAGCTGACGTGCATCGACCGGCCCCGGGGGTCGCTGACGCGCAACCGGCGGCTCGGATCGCACAGCAGCTCGGCCACGTCGTCGCCGACGGTTCGGAGGCGCCACGGCTGGGTGTTGAGCACGGAGGGAGCCTGCTCGGCCGCCACAAGCAGGTACTGAACGCCGAGATCGGACGCCAGGGGCGAGAGCATCGGGGGCCTCCTTGGGATAGACGGATCTCGCACAGGGCCAGACTTCGCCGCATCCGCGCCGGAGAACAGTGCCGACGGCCCCCGCGCCGCCGGGACTTTGGTCATCAGGCACCGCCTGACCGGGGAAACCGGTCAGGCGGGCTCGTGCAGCCAGCAGGCGACCGGCCCGAACTCGGGCTCGCGCTCCCTGCACACGTCCATCACCTTCGGGCAGCGAGGGTGGAACCGGCAGCCCGGGGGCGGCGCCGCGGGGTCGGGAACGTCCCCTGGCAGCTCGGCAGGGAGCACGCCCGCCCCGTCCGGCGCCGGGATCGCGCCGAGCAGCGCCCGCGTGTACGGGTGCCGGGGATCGGCCCAGACCTCGGCGGTTCGGCCCACCTCCACGATCTTCCCCAGGTACATCACCGCGATCCGGTCGGCGATCAGCCGCACCACGGACAGGTCGTGGCTGATGAAGAGCAGGCCCGCGCCCGACTCGACGGCGAGGTCCCGCATCAGACGGGCCACCTGCGCCTGCGCCGAGGCGTCGAGCGCCGAGATCGGCTCGTCGCCGATCAGCAGGGACGGCCGGGCGGCCAGGGCCCTGGCGATCGCGATGCGCTGGCGCTGTCCGCCGGAGAACTCGTGCGGGTATCTGGTCGCGAACTCGCGCGGCAGCCCGACACGGTCGAGCAGGTCGGCGGGCGTGGTCGCGGTGTCGGCGGCGGCGCGCAGCCCGTCGGCGATCTGGTCGCCCACCCGCCGGCGCGGGTTCAGCGACGCGTACGGGTCCTGGAAGACCATCTGGACGCCGGTCAGGGCGCGGTCCCTGCGGCGCAGCCCCAGCGGCTTCACCGGGCGCCCCTCGAACGCGATGGTCCCCGAGGCCGGGCGGCCGATCCCGCACACCGCGCGGGCCAGCGTCGACTTGCCGCACCCCGACTCGCCGACGAGGCCGACGACCTCTCCGGCGGCGACGCTCAGGCTGGCCCCGGCCACGGCGCGTACCACGGGGCGGCCGGGCGTCCGGTGCTCGACGACGAGGTCGTCCACGGTCAGCAGTGTCATGCCGGCTCCACTTCGGAGGACTCGGTACCAGCGTCCTCGGCGGCCCGCGCGTTCTCCGGCAGGGCGTCGAGCAGCGCGCGGGTGTAGGCGTGGCGCGGCTCGCGCAGCACCTCGCCGCGCGGTCCCGTCTCCACGACCAGGCCGTCCTTCATCACGCTCACCTCGTCGGCCACCGCCGACATCACGCCGAGGTCGTGGGTGACGAGCAGCACGGCCAGGCCGAGGTCGTCGCAGAGGCCGCGCAGCAGCCGCAGGATGCCCGCCTGGACGGTCACGTCGAGCGCCGTCGTCGGCTCGTCCGCGATGAGGACCTTCGGCGAGCAGGCCAGCGCGACCGCGATCGCGATGCGCTGGCGCATGCCGCCGGAGAACTGGTGCGGGTAGCGGTCGATCGCCTCCTCGGGCCCGGGGATCCGCACCTTGCGCATGAGGTCGATCGCCCGGTCGCGCGCCTCGGCTCGGCCGAGGCGCAGATGGTGGCGCATGTGCTCGGTGAGCTGCCGTCCCACCGGAAGCATGGGGTGCAGGCTGGTCGCCGGGTCCTGGAAGACCATGGCGACCTCGGCCCCGCGTACGGCGTTGAGCCGCTTGGGGGCAAGGGACAGCAGGTCACGGCCGGCCAGCTCGATCCGGCCCCGTGTACGGGCTCCGTGGGGCAGCAGGCCGAGTACGGCGAGGCCGGTCATGGTCTTGCCGGAGCCGCTCTCCCCGGCCAGGCCGTGCACCCGCCCCTGCTCCAGGGTGAGGTCCACCCCGCGCAGGATCTCCTTGCCGTGGATCGCCACGGTGAGGTCGGAGATGGTGAGGATGCCGTTCCCGGCGGTCTCCTCGCTTCGCGCAGTCTGTCGCTCCGTCAAATTGCACGCTCCTTGATGGCGCGGGCGGTCCGGGGGTCGAGCGCGTCGCGCAGCGTGTCGCCGAGGAAGTTGAACGCGAGCACCACCGTCAGGATGGCGAGACCGGGGAAGGTCGCGACCCACCAGCTGTCGAAGACGTCCACGCCGGAGGCGACCATCGCGCCCCACTCGGGGGACGGCGGCTTGGCGCCGAGGCCGAGGAAGGACAGGCCGGACAGCAGCAGCAGCGCGGTGCCGATGTCGAGCGTCGCCAGCACCAGGACGGGGCCGGTGACGTTGGGCAGCACGTCCACGCGGAGCGAGCGCCAGGCCGAGAAGCCGAGCAGCCGCCCGCTCATCACGAACTCGCGCTCGCGGATGCCGAGCACCAGGCCGCGCGTCACGCGGGCGTAGGCCGGCCAGGCGACGACGAGTACGGCGAGCACCGCGTTGCCGAGGCTCGCGCCGAGGGCGGCGGCCACCACCATGGCGAGGATGATCGTGGGGAAGGCGAACACGAGATCCGCCAGCCGCATGATCGTCTCGTCCACCCATCTGCCGAAATATCCGGCGCAGGCGCCGAGCAGGCCCCCGATCAGCACCGAGAGCGCCACCAGCAGCAGTGTCAGCGGGATCGACACGCGGGCGCCGTACAGCACGCGGCTCAGGATGTCGCGGCCGAGCTGGTCGGTGCCGAACCAGTGGCCGGGCCCGGGAGGGGCCAGCCGGGGGAGCTCCTGGGCGAGCGGGTCGTGCGGCGCCACCAGCGGCGCGGCCAGCGCGATCACGATCCAGGCGAACGCGACCACGCCGCCGACGATCGCCAGCGGCTGCCGCCACGCCTCGGGGAGCCGCCGCGTCAGCCCCCCTCGCCGGCCCCCTCGCCCGCCCTCTGTCAGCCGTCGGATCACGAGATTCTCACTCTGGGGTCGATGACGCCGTACAGAACGTCCACGATCAGGTTGATGACGAGGTAGACCACGCCCACGACCAGGCCGACGCCCATCACGGCGGGCAGGTCGAGGGAGGTCGCGCTCTTGTAGGCGTACTGGCCGATCCCCGGCCAGGCGAAGATCGCCTCGACCAGCACGGTGCCGGACAGCAGGCTGCCGAAGGCGAGACCGGCGACCGTGATCACGGGGACCAGCGCTGACCGCAGGACGTACCGGAACAGGATGACCCGGGCGGGCAGGCCCTTCGCGCGGGCCGCGCGCACGTAGTCTTGGCCGAGCACCTCCAGCACCGCCGACCGGGTGAACCGGGTGAGCAGGCCGATCGTGTAGAGCGCGAGGACCAGCGCCGGGGTGATCAGGTGGGCGGCCGCCGAGGCGAACACGTCCCACTGCCCGGACAGCGCCGCGTCGATCGTGTAGAGGCCGGTGACGTGCGGCGGAGCCGTCATGCCGGGGTCGATCCTGCCGCTGCCCGGGGTGATCTGCAGCCGGTAGAAGAAGACGTAGAACGCCACGAGCGCCAGCCAGAACGTCGGCACCGAGATGCCGAACAGGCTGGTCACACGCAGGATGTGGTCCGACAGCCGGTCACGGCGCAGCGCGGCGACGACGCCGAACGCGACCCCCAGGACCAGCGAGATCAGGATGGCCGCGCCCGCCAGCTCCAGCGTCGCGGGCACGAACTCGGCGAGGTCGTCGGCCACGGGGCGGTGGCTCTGCTGGCTCTGGCCGAAGTCCCCGTGAAGCACCCCGGACAGGTGGATCAGGTACTGCTGGGGGAGCGGCTTGTCCAGTCCGTGGTCCGCGCGCCACTGCGCCACGATCGCCGGGTCGCCGATGGCGCGCTGGCCCAGGTTGGCGGCGGCGGGGTCGCCGGGGACCAGGTTCGTCAGGATGAACGTGACGAGCGTGATGCCCAGGGCGAGCAGCAGCGCCGTGACGATCCTGCGGACCAGGAACCGGACGAACGGACGCCGACCGGCGGCGCGGCCCCGCCTGTTCTGGCTGGGAAGGGCCGCGCCGCCGTCCTGGTCCTTACTTGGCGCCGAGGTCGGCGACATTGATCGTCCACACCGGGTGGTACTCCAGGCCCGTGACCGATCCGGCCGTCACGATGTTCTGGCCCGGCTGGATCAGCGGGATGAACGGCCCGGAGGCGTTCAGCTTCGTCTGCACGTCGGTGTACGCCTGCTTCCGGGCGTCGTCGGTCACCGCGGCGGCCGCCTTGTCGCCCGCGGACTCCAGCTCCTTGTCGGATCCCGCCTTCCAGCCGGCGCGCAGGCCGACCAGCTTGCCGGGCAGGAACGACAGGTAGTTGCTGGGGTCGGGGAAGTCCGGGCCCCAGTACCAGAGGCCGAGCTCCTCCTTGCCGTTGCGGTAGTTGTCCAGGGCCGTGGTGACCGGCGCGGGCGTGATCTCCACGGTGATGCCGACCTCCTTGAGGTTGGCCTGGATCCGCTCGGCCAGCGGCTGGAAGGACAGGCCGTTCACGGTCAGCTCGCTGGGGTACTCCAGCTTGACCGTGGGGTCGGTCACGCCGCTCTCCGCCAGGGCCGCCTTCGCGCCCTCGACGTCGCGCGTGGTCGCCTGGTCCGCGGGGAGCGCGCCGAGGAACATCGACGGGATGATGCCCGCCGCCTGCGTCGAGCCCTCACCGGCCAGCTCCAGCAGGCCCGCGTAGTCGATGCCCTTGCGCAGCGCCTCGACGAACTTGGGGTTGGAGGTGACCTTGCTGACGCCGGTGTCCTGGTTGGCGAGCAGGAAGAACACGTACGCCGAGGTGGTCCGCTTGACCTGCAGGCCGCCCGTCATGCCGGTCACCTGGTCGCCCGAGAGGTTCAGCGCGACCTGGCTGTCGCCGCGCTGCACGTTGAGCTTCTGCGTGGCGGACTCGACGTTGCGGATGACGACCTTGTCGTAGGTCGGCTTCTTGGCGCCCCAGTACTTGGCGTTCGCCTTGAGCACGACCTGGCTGCTCACGTTGAACGACTCGATCGTGTACGGCCCGGAGCCGGCGGAGGCGGAGTTGAGGTACTGCTCGGCCTTGTCGTTCGGGTCCGCGGTCGCGCCGTGCTCCTTGGCCACCTTCGAGTTGAGGATGCCCAGGGCCGGGTTCGGCAGGATGTACGGCAGCGCCGGGTTGGGGGTCTTCGACGTCAGCGTGATCGTCGAGTCGTCCGTCTTGGCCACGTCGACGCCGTCGAGCAGGAAGGACGGGGTGCCCTTCATGTCGCGCACGCGGGTCAGCGAGAAGAGCACGTCGTCCGCGGTGACAGGGGAGCCGTCGGCGAACGTCGCGCCCTGCCGCAGCTTGAGCGTGAGCGTCGTGCCGTCGGACGAGAGCTCGTACGACTCGGCGAGAGCCGGGACCGGCTTGGTGACGTCGGCGCCCTCGAAGGTGAGGAGCGTGTCGTAGGTCGCCTTGCCCACGATCAGACCGGTCGGCTCGTAGGTCCGGCCCGGGTCGGCGGTCTTGAGATCGAAGGATGTGTCGATCACGAGCGTCTTGCTCGCGCCGCTCTGCGCCGTCGTGCCGGACGAGCCGCCGCTGGAGCACGCGGCGAGGGCGAGAGCACCGGTGAGCAGGACCGGCAGCAGTGCGGTCGTCGCCTGCCGGCGCCGCGAACGGAGCGCCATATCTGTATCCTCCGAAAATGTGCCATGTGAGACGTTTAGTCGCTGATGGTCCAGGAGTGTCAGGCAGAAAGTCCAGCGCGTGCCGCGAAGCTGAGACGAATCTGATGAGGGGGGAACTGCAGTGACCGAAACGTCAAGCTACCCGACGCGTGGGGGTACTCCTCCTGGACGGATCGGCATCGGTCTGGAGCTGGACGCGATACATTTCAAGATCCTTGAGGTGCTCAGGGAGAACGGCCGGATCTCCGTGGCCGCGCTCGCCGAGCGCGTCGGCATCTCCCGCGCGAACGCCTACACCCGGTTCGAGGCCCTGCGCGCCGACGGCGCGATCAAGGGGTTCACCGCCGAGATCGACCACGTCCGCGCGGGCCTGGGCATCACCGCGCTGATCTTCGTCACCGTGCGGCAGCAGATGTGGCGCCAGTTCCGCGCCCAGCTCGCCCAGATGCCCGAGGTGGAGTACTGCGCGATCACCACCGGCCAGCACGACGCCATGATCCAGGTACGGATGACCGACGTGGCCGCCGTGCACTCCCTGGTCACCGAGCGGCTCGCGAACATCCCGGCGGTGAAGGCCACCGAGACCGTCTTCATCCTCGACGAGGTGATCAGGCGGCCGTACATCCTGCCGACCGACAGGAGGCCCGCCACGCGGCGGCCCGCCCCCGAGGCGTCCGGTGACGGGGTGCCGCTGGGCAAGATGCGGTTCGAAGGTGTCTCCGAGGGGCGGGCGGGCCTCCAGAGGGACAGCAAGGGCTGAGTGGCCCGCCTCGCCTCAGGACACCTCGGCGCAGACGCTGACGTGCTTGGTGTCGTCGCCCTCGAACTGGAACTCCTCGATCAGGTGCAGCCGCCCGTCGGGCAGCGTCTCGATCCGGCTGGCGCTCCGTCCACTGGCGCGCCCGCCGCTCTTGAGCTGGTGGATGTAGGTCAGCTCGATGCGGTCGGCCTCCCTGGTGCCGACGAAGTGCCCGTGCACCACCGTGTCACCGACGTAGTCGCCCCAGATGATGCCGTCCTCCTCCTTGTAGACGAACTCGGTCGGCCCGTCCGGGTCGACCGCGCTCGCGGTGGAGCTGACCATGACGAACTTGCGGTCGTTGAGATTTCTGTCGTCCATGACTCCGCATGGTGCCGATCCGTCCGGAGTTCGCAATCGACGCTGGACGTTTCGCCGCGCGGGCGGGCAGGGGAGACGTCTTCCGTCCAGCCGGTCCCGGCCGTCCCCGGGGGCGCCGCGCACGGTTGGTCGCGATCGACGGCGAGGACGCCGCCCGGGCTCCTGGCCGGGTCGCTCACCACGATCGACCGGCTGAGCGGTGGCCGGATGATCGCGGGCTACCCGGCCGCCGGAGACCACGATCACCCGCTCGATCTCGCCGGGGCGTTCCGTTCGGCACTCGCCTGACCATGGCCTCAGGGCCCTGACGATCAGTTTCGCGTGTGACTCGATGAAGGAAAGTTACAGAAGCTTCACGTCTTGTGGAGATAATTGACGTCATCGCATCTTCACCATAAAGTCCGGAAAAAGTTCCGCCTGTCCAGCCCAGATATAAAGACCCCCACGGAGCGGTCCATGAAGCGTGTAGCAGCGGTAGTGTCGTTGCTCAGCCTTGCCGCCGTCACCGCGACGGCGTGCAGCAGCACCAGCACGGGTGGCAAGTCGGCGTCCGGTGGTGGCGTCTACACCACGATCGACGGTCTGAAGCCCGGCCTTGACGTCAACGGGCCGATCAACCCCTGGAACCCCAAGGGCAACATGTTCCAGGGGTACAACGCGATGAAGCTCGGGTGGAAGAAGAACCACCTGACCGATCCGAACCAGTTCTATCCCGGCATCGCCGCGAGCTGGGACATCGCGCCCGACAACTCCTCGATCACGCTGCACCTGCAGCCGAACAACAAGTGGTCCGACGGCAAGCCCGTCACCGCCGAGGACGTCAAGCTCTCCATCGCCCTCGCGTACACGCAGGGCAGCACCGCCTTCGCGATCACGCCGGGCGCCGCGGGAGCGGCCTCCGAAGTCGAGATCGTCGACGACCACACGGTCAAGATCTCGCAGGACATGAGCAACCCCAGCGTCACGTTCGTCCGTGGCGTAATGGACAGCTTCGTCGTCCCGGCGCACATCTGGAAGGACGCGGTCCCCGCCGACTTCTGGGACAAGCTCAAGGCCTCCCGCGGTGAGGGTGCCGAGGCCGAGAAGGCCCGCGCCGAAATCACCGCCCTGTCGGAGAAGGTGCTCGCCTTCGCCCCGGCCAAGGACGTCTCCGCCGGGCCGTACACGCTCGAGCGGATGAACCCGGGCGAGGCGCTCCTCGTCAAGAACAAGAACTTCTACAACGCGGCCAACGTCGGCCCCGACCAGGTCAAGCTGCTCAACTACACCGGTAACGAGCAGATCTGGAACTACCTGATTTCGGGTAAGCTCGATAACGCGCCGTTCACCGCTGTTCCCGCCGACGTGATGAAGCGGATCGGACAGACGCCTGGCAACGCGGTCGTCAAGGGCTTCTCGCCCGTCTCGGTCGCGATGGCCTTCAACCAGTCGAAGAAGCCCTACGACAACGTCCACGTGCGCAGGGGTCTCGCCTACCTGGTCAACAGGGACGAGGTCACGAAGATCGCCTCTCCCG
The DNA here is from genome assembly GCA_001570385.1 of Microtetraspora glauca. Taxonomy (GTDB): domain Bacteria; phylum Actinomycetota; class Actinomycetes; order Streptosporangiales; family Streptosporangiaceae; genus Microtetraspora; species Microtetraspora glauca. The sequence goes on from BBYL01000041.1 coordinate 60,770, forward strand.
AGGGCGGAACTCCGGCGCTGACCACCACGGGCATCCACCAGAAGCCCGCGGAGGCGTGGCTGGGCGGCGAACTCAGCCAGCTCGAGCCGTACAAGCTCGACGTCGCCAAGGCGGAGAAGGAGTTCAAGGAAGCCGGTCTGAAGAAGACCGGCGGAAAGTGGACGCTCCCCGACGGGAAGCCGTGGAAGTTCACGATCAACGTGCCCGCGCCGTTCTCCGACTGGGTGTCCGCGGCCAAGGCCGTGACCAGCCAGCTCAACGAGGCCGGCGTGAGCGCCGAGGTGCTCACCACCGCCGACTACCCGCTCTACCTTGAGGAGCTGTCGGCGGGCAAGTACGACGTCGGCTTCTGGCTCGTGGCCCTCGGCCCCGCGCCGTACAACATCTACCAGCGCCTCTACGGCGCCTCGAACGGTTGGACCAACCTCGGCGGCAAGATCAAGCACTCCGCCCCGGGCAAGGACGGCAACTGGATGGGCAGCCCCGAGACCATCGACGTCGAGGGTGTCGGGAAGGTCAACCCCGGCGAGCTCACCGGCAAGCTGAACTCCGCGCCCGAGGCCGAGCAGAAGCAGATCGTCAGCCAGCTCGCCAAGGCGGCCAACCAGGACCTGCCCGTTATCCAGCTGTGGGACTACGTCAACACCCAGTTCGTCAACACGAACCGGTTCACCGGCTTCCCGGAGAACGAGAGCGACCTGCTCCGGGAGACCTCCGGTGTGTGGATCCAGCTCGGAATGATCAAGAAGAAGTAGGTTCATGACGCTCATCGGGGTCCCGGGACGTTCCGGGGTAATCGCTGTCGCACGACGACTCGCGGGCCACCTGGCCCGCGGGCTCGTCATGATCCTGGTGGTCACCACGATCAGCTTCCTGATCATCAGGAACATTCCCGGTGACCCCATGGCGGCCAAGTACGAGAAGCTCGTCGAGCAGGGCATGTCGCCCGAGGCGGCCCAGCAGGCGGTCAACGTCCTGTACGGGTTCATGCCCACGGGCAGCATGTGGGAGCAGTACCTCGACTACATGAAGGGACTGGCCCGGCTCGACCTCGGCCAGTCGCTGACCGTGCCCGGCACGGGCGTGTCGACGGTGCTCATGTCCGCGGCCAAGTGGACGCTGATCCCGGTGCTCGCCGGGACCCTGCTGAGCTTCCTGGTCGGCATCATCCTGGGGGTCTACGCCGCCATCAAGCGCCAGGGCAAGCTCGGCGACCTGCTCGCGATCTCCGGATCGCTGCTGCACGGCGTGCCGCAGTACGTGCTGGCGCTCCTGCTGGGGGCGATCTTCACCACGCTGATCCCCATCCTCCCCGCGGGAGGAACGGCCGACATCATGTTCGAGCCGGGATTCAACGCCGGCTACATCGGCTCGCTGGTCCAGCACGCCACCCTGCCCGTCGTGACGTACGCGCTGGCGAGCTACGGCGGCTGGATCCTGGCCATGAAGTCGAGCGTCGTCACCGTGCTCGGCGACGACTTCATCCTCGCCGCCGAGCTGCGCGGGATGAAGCGCTCGATCATCTTCAGGTACATCGCGCGCAACGCGATCCTGCCGCTGTTCACGATCCTCGCGCTGTCGCTGGGCCTGCTGTTCGGCGGTGCCATCTTCATCGAGCGGATCTTCAACTATCCGGGTCTCGGGTTGATGCTCATCGACAGCATCACCGGACGCGACTACGCCCTGATGGGCGGCGCGTTCCTGCTCATCACGGTGGCGATCATCATCGCGAACATCGCGGCGGACCTGCTGTACACCGTCATCGACCCCCGGGTCAGAAGCGGAGGTGAGGCCGCATGACCGCCACCACGATCATGCCCGAGGCGCGTACCGCCTCGGCGACCCTGCGCCGCAACTTCTGGCGCGGCGTCTGGCGCGTCATGAAGCGCAAGCCCAGCCGGATGGTCGGCGTGGTCATCATGGCCGGGTTCGCGTTCATGGGAATCTTCGGGCCGATGCTCTACCCGGAGCGGCTGCCGCGCGACACCTCGGCGCTCTACGCGGCGCCGAGCTGGGCGCACCCGTTCGGCACGGACTTCGAGGGCACCGACGTGCTCGCCCTCGTCGTCACCGGGTCGCGGTACGTCCTGCTGACCGGCCTGGTCACCGCGGTGATCACGGTCGTGCTCGGCGCGGGCATCGGACTGTTCGCCGGGTTCAGGCGCGGCCGCTGGGACAGCGTCCTCATGCGGATCACCGACATGAAGCTGACGATCCCCGGCCTGCCGCTGCTGCTCGTGCTGTCCACGATCTGGAAGTTCACCAGCGCCATCGAGATGGGCCTCGTGCTCGGCCTGCTCGGCTGGGGCGGCGTGGCCCGCGCCGTACGCGCGCAGACCCTGTCCCTGCGCGAGCGCGGCTTCGTGGAGGCGGCCAGGGGACTCGGCCTGTCCACGACCCACATCATCGGCAAGGAACTGCTGCCGAGCATGGCCCCGTACATCGCGATGAACATGCTCATCGCGGTGACCGGAGCCGTCTACGCGCAGGTGGGCCTCTTCTTCCTCGGCGTCCTGCCGTTCGAGGCCAACAACTGGGGCGTGATGCTCAACCTCGCCGTGTTCGGGGGCGGCGCGCTGACCACGACCGCCGCCCTGCCGTACCTTCTGGCGCCGCTGCTGGCGATCCTGCTGCTCACTTTGGGCATCGTGCTCGTCGTCGACGCCATGGACGAGATCTTCAACCCCCGTCTGCGTGAGGAGTGACCGGTGTCCGTGACTTCTGACAAGAGGGCGCCGGGCGTCCGCATCAGTGACCTGTCCGTCGTCTACCGCACCCCGGCGGGCGAGCTGCCCGCCGTCCGCGGCATCGATCTGGAGCTCGTGCCCGGGACGATCACCGGAGTGGTCGGCGAGTCCGGCTCCGGCAAGTCCACTCTGGCGCTGTCGCTGCTCAACGCCGTGCAGCCGCCCGGCAGGATCAGCGCGGGCAGCGTGGAGATCGACGGGCTCGGCGACGTCGTCGCGCTCGGCGGCGACGACCTGCGGCGCGCCCGCGGGCGGCACGTCGGGTACGTCTTCCAGGCGGCGCAGAGCTCCCTGAACCCGCTGAAGACCGTCGGCAAGCAGCTGCTCGACCTGGGCCGCTCGCACGACGTCGAGGACCTTCCCGGCCTGGTCAAGGAGGCGAGAAGCCTGCTCGACCGGATGGGCATGGACGGGGCGCGCGTTCTCGACTCCCACCAGCACGAGCTGTCCGGGGGCATGCGCCAGCGGGTCGGCATCATGCTGGCGCTGGTGCTCAACGCCCACCTCGTCGTCCTCGACGAGCCCACGACCGCGCTCGACATGATCACCCAGGCCACGATCCTGCGGATCATCCGCGAGGTGCACGAGGAGCGCGGGCTCACCACGCTCGTCATCACGCACGACCTCGGCGTCGTCGCCGAGGTCGCCGATCGGCTCGCCGTGATGTACGGCGGTCGCGTGGTCGAGCAGGGCCCGACCAGGGAGGTGCTGGGCGACCCCCGTCACCCGTACACCCGGGGCCTGCTGCAGGCCATCCCGCGCCTGGTCGGAGACATCGACGAGGCCAGGGCGCTGCCCGGCCGCCCCCCGACGCTGGGCACGATCCCGGCCGACGGGTGCGTCTTCCGTGAGCGGTGCGCGGTGCGCATGGACGTGTGCGAGACCGGGGAGCCGCCCGTGCTCACCCAGGGCCCGCGCATCGTCGCCTGCCACGCCGCGGACATGGGACCGGAGGCGGTGACAGAACCGGCCAAGGAACGGCAGACCGTCACGGCGGGCGTCGGGGACACGCCCACGACAGGGGAGGAGCAGGCGTGATCACGGGGAAGGGCATCACCAAGACCTTCCGGCAGCGGGGCGGCATGCTCGGCGGCCGCGAGGTGAAGGCGCTGCGCGGCGTCGACTTCACCATCGAGAAGGGCGGGGCGGTCTCGTTCATCGGCGAGTCCGGCTGCGGCAAGACCACCCTGGGCCGCATCCTCGCCGGCCTGGAGAGCTACGACTCCGGCGAGATCGTCATCGACGGCGTCCCGATGTCGTCGCTCCGGCAGAAGAGCCGCCAGCCGCACTTCCGCCGGATCCAGCTCATCCACCAGGACCCGTACTCCGCGCTGAACCCGGCGCGGACGATCCATCAGGCGCTGGACGCGCCCCTCTCCCTGCGGGCCAAGCAGACCGGCCGTTCGAGGGCGTGGATGGAAGAGCGGGCGGAGGAGCTGCTCAGCCTCGTCGGGCTCGACCCGGGCTACGTGCTGCCGCGCTACCCGCACCAGCTTTCCGGCGGCATGCGCCAGCGGGTGGTCATCGCCCGCGCGCTCACCGTCGACCCCGACATGCTCGTCGCCGACGAGGCCACGTCGATGATCGACGTGTCCCTGCGCCTCGGCATCCTCGCCCTGCTCAAGGACCTGCGCGACCGGCTCGGCGTGAGCGTGCTGTTCATCACGCACGACGTCGCGACCGCGCGCTACATCGGCCTGGACGGCGAGCTGTACGTCATCTACCGGGGCCAGGTCGTCGAACGCGGCCCGGTGGAGACGGTCATCGCCGACCCGGTGCACCCGTACACGCAGTCGCTGCTGTCGGCCATCCCGGTGCTGCACGGCCTGGAGGTCCCGGGCGAGGAGCGCGTGGTGCCGACCGAGGCCGTCGACCCGTCCCAGCAGGACGCCGCCTGCCTGTTCGCGGCGCGCTGCCCGTTCCGCACCGAGCGGTGCGTCTCGGAGCTGCCCGTCCTCGGTCACGACGGCGGGACGCTCCAGGAGCACGCCTGCTTCCACCCGCAGCGCCGCAGCGTCGTCGCCACACCGGCGGTCCAGCTGTGACGGCGGGGATCCGGGAGGCGTCGGCCGACATCGAGGCGCTCGGCGAGCTCGCCTCCGCCGCGCTCACCTACGACGCCGCCGAGGCGCCGCTGCTGGTCGCCCGGCTCGCCACACCGCCCGCGGACCGTCGCTGGACCGCGCTGGCGACGGCCGGCCTCGACGGGGTCGTCCTCGCCTCGGTGTCCACGCGCGATCCGAGCTCCGGGCACGTGGACCTGCTCGCCGTACATCCGGACGCCCGGGGCGAGGGGCGCGGACGTGCTCTGGTCGCCGCGGCCGAGGAGTGGCTGCGCGCCGAAGGCGTCACCACCGTGCGCTTCGCCGGGAACCCGCCGTCCTACGCCTGGCCGGGCATCGACGTGCGCTACACCGCCGCCGCCTGCCTGGCCGAGTCCCTCGGCTACCAGCGCGAAAGCGTCGCCTGGAACATGACGGCCGACCTGTCCGGCGGTCACTCCACGGCGGACGACGTGGAGCGGCTGGCCGGAAAGGGCGTCGCCGTACACGCGGCCGAGCCGGGCGAGCGGGCCGCCGTGGCGGCGTTCATCCGCGAGCACTGGAACGAGAACTGGGCGTGGGAGGCCGAGCAGGCCACCGGCTGCCACTACGCGTCCCGCGACGGGGAGATCATCGCCTTCGCCGCGTGGGGCGCCAGGCCGGCCTGGTTCGGGCCGATGGGCACCGCACCCGCCGCGCGCGGGCTCGGCGTCGGCGGCGTGCTGCTGCGCCGGTGCCTGGCCGAGATGCGCGCGGCGGGCCTGACGAACGCCCAGATCTCCTGGGTGGGGCCGCTCCGGTTCTACTCCGGCGCGGTCGGCGCCAGGGCGGAGCGCGTCTTCTGGCTCTACCGCCGGGACCTGCGGTGACGGCCGGATGTCACGGGTAGAGAAGCTTCCCGCCGTTCAGCCACGACTCGGGGTGGCAGGGGGAGGGGCACAGGTCGCGGGGGTCCTCCCCGGCGTCCAGCCGGTCCCGCAGCGACGTGGAACCCCACAGGAGGTCCACGAAGTGCCGCCCGCTCCTGGTGTCGGTGCCGGTGAGGTCCGCGGCGGTCCAGACGAACTCCCCGGGGTGCTGCGACCGGAACAGGTGCAGCATCGACACCCCGGTCAGCACGGGCCGGAACGCCTCCGGATCGTGCACGTGGAGCTGGACGCCGTGCACCGCCGTCCCGGCGTGCTTGTCGTACGCCGGGGTGAACCAGGTGTCGCGGAACCGCACGCCCGGCAGGCCGAGGCGGTTAAGCTCCACGGCGAACCTGCCGTCCAGCCAGGGCGCGCCGACCAGCTCGAACGGTCGCGTGGTGCCCCGGCCCTCGGACGCGGTCGTGCCCTCGAACAGCCCGGTGCCCGGGTAGGCCAGCGCGGTCTCGGGGGTCGGCATGTTCACCGACGGCATGATCCAGGGCAGGCCGGTGGCCGCGAAGCGCATCCTCCGGCGCCAGCCCTCCGCCGTGATCACGGTCAGGTCGGCGCCGATCGACTCGTTGAAGAGGAGCGCCAGCTCGCCCATGGTCAGGCCGTGCCGTATCGGGATGGCCGCCCGGCCCACGAAGCTCGCGCAGGAGGGGTCGAGAAGCGGTCCCTCGGCGCGGGTGCCGCCGAGCGGGTTGGGCCGGTCCAGTACGGCGAAGCGCAGCCCCAGCCGGGCCGCCGACGCCATGAGGTCGTGCATCGTCCACACGAACGTGTAGAAGCGCGTCCCCACGTCGGCGATGTCGAAGACGAGCGTGTCCACGCCCGAGGACGCCACCAGCGCGTCCAGGGCGGCGCCGTGCCTGCCGTACGTGTTGAGGACCGGCAGCCCGGTCGCCGGATCCTGGCCCGAGTCCTCACTGAAGCCCGCCTGCGCCGTGCCGCGGATCCCGTGCTCGGGTCCGAACAGGGTGGTCAGCGGCACGCCCGCCGCCAGCAGCGCCGTGGCGGTCGGCGTCAGATCGGGAAGAACCCCGGTGGGGTTGGTGACGAGGCCGATCCGGCCTCCACGCAGGAGATCGGGATCGCCCGCGAGCCGCTCGGCGCCGGTTCGTACATGTGACATGATCCCATTCTCCGAAGAATTTTTGCATAATGGAACCATCAGGTGAAAATTAGCGACATGGAACGAGATGATTGATCCACTCGCAGGCCTGTCCACGGAGCAGAGCGATCCTCGCTACAGCGAGATCGATCGGCTTCCGACAGAACAGGTCGCCAGACTCATGAACTCGGCCGACGCCCGGGTACCCGCGGCGGTCGCCGTGGCGATCCCGGAGATCTCGGCCGCCATAGACGCGATCGTCGCCCGAATGGAGAAGGGGGGACGCCTGTTCTACGTGGGTGCGGGGACCTCGGGCCGGCTGGCCGTGCTCGACGCGTCCGAATGCCCGCCGACCTTCGGCACCGACCCCGAACTCGTCCAGGGCATCATCGCGGGCGGCGTGCCCGCGCTGACCCGCTCGGTCGAGGGGGCGGAGGACGACTCCGCCGCCGGCGCGGCCGCCCTCCGTGCCAAGGACGTCGGCCCGCTCGACTCCGTCGTGGGGGTCTCCGCCAGCGGCCGGGCACCGTACGTGCTCGGTGCGCTCGGAGAGGCCGCCGGCAGCGGTGCGCTGACCGTGGGGCTGTCCTGCAACCAGGGATCCCCGTTGTCGGGGGCGTCCGCGCATCCGATCGAGGTGATCGTCGGTCCGGAGATCGTGACCGGATCGACCCGCCTCAAGGCCGGGACCGCGACGAAGCTGGTCCTGAACATGATCTCCACGATCGCGATGGTGCGGCTCGGCCGGACCTACGGGAACTCCATGATCGAGGTGTCCGCGGCGAACTCCAAGCTCGCCGACCGGGCCGCCCGCATGGTCGGCGACATCACCGGTGCCGGCCTGGACACCGCCCAGGCCGCCCTGGAGGCGGCCGACTGGCAGGTCAAGGCCGCCGTACTGATGATCGAGCACGACCTCGGGGCCGACGACGCCAGGGCGCTCCTAGAGGCCAACGGCGACCGCCTGGAAGCGGCGCGTCGAGCCGCGTCCGGAGTGGTCGGTGCCTGACGATCCGGATCCGGCGCTGCCCGGGATTCTGGAGGCGGCGGTACCGGCCGCCTGTTCGGCGGCGGTCGCCGTGATCGCCGTGGAGGGGACCGTCGTCGCCGCGGCCGCGGCGGGCGAGGCCGTACGTTATTCAGGAGCTACGGAGGCGCTCCTGGACGAACGTCCGCCCGCCCGCCGCGACTCGATCTTCGACCTCGCCTCGATCACCAAGCTGTTCACCACCGCGGCCATCCTGTCGCTGGTGGAGGACGGACACCTCGGGCTGGACGAACCCGTCACGGCGTGGCTGCCCGCGTCCTACGGCGGCCACCGCGAGGTCACGCTGCGGCACCTGCTCACCCACACGGCGGGCCTGCCGCCGAGCCGCCGCGCCCACGAGGAGATCCCCGGTGACGGCCCCGCCGCGTACGCCGAGCGGATGCAGCTGATCCTCACCACGCCGCCGGACCACCCCCTCGGGGAGCGGTACGTCTACTCCGACGTCGGCATGGTGACGGCGGGCCGGGTGGCCGAGATCGCCGGGGGAGCTCCCCTCGACGAGCTCGTACGCACCCGTGTCATCGGGCCGCTCGGCCTGGCGAGCACCTGCTACCGCCCCCCGGCCGCGCTGCTCCCGCGCGTCGTCGCGACCGAGTACCAGGCCGATCGCCCCGGCCCCGGCTGCATCAGGGGCGAGGTCCACGACGAGACCGCGTACGGCCTCGGCGGGATCGCCGGGCACGCCGGGCTGTTCTCCACGGCGGACGACCTGGTCCGCTTCGGGGAGACCCTGCGCACTGGGGGCGGGCCGATCCTGCGCCCGGACACCGTGGCGGAGATGACCCGTGACCAGGGCGTGGTCGGCGCGGCGTTCGACCACGGGCTCGGCGTCCGGATCGGCGACCCGGCCATCGTCGGGCCTCTCGGCCGCGCGTACGGCCATTCGGGGTTCACCGGGACGTCCATCGTCATCGACCCGGTACGGGCGCTGACGGTCGTCCTGCTGACCAACAATGTCCACCCGGTCCGTGGTCGGCCGGGGATCCGCGACCTGCGCCACGCCGTAGCCGCCGAGGCCCTCCGGCTGTCCTCCTGAGCTTCCGCGCCGGAACTGTGCCCCAGGTGCGACTCCAGGCGGCGCGGCCACCCCGTGGTCATGGGGTGCTGCGGTCGGCGGCGGTCGACGGTCAGCGGCGGTCGACGGTCAGCGGCGGTCAGCGGCGGGAGAAGTCGCTGATCAGGCGCCATACCGCGGTCGGCGACTCTTCCTGGGCGAAGTGCCCGACACCGGGGATGAGAGCTGTGGTGAGGTCCTTGACACCGGCGTCGCGGAACCCCGAGGCGTAGGCGGCCAGGTCGCCGCCCTCGCCCTCTCCGCGGAGGTAGAGCACAGGGGTATCCACGGGAACGCCGCTGGAGGCCGCGTTGTCCTGAGCGTCCTCGGCGAAGGCCCGATAGAAGTCGAACCCGGCGGTCAGGGCGGAGTCTGTACCGTAGGCGCCGACGTAGGTGGCTCGGGCCTCCGGGGTGATCTTCGCCGGGTCTACCGACAACGCGCTGTAGAAGTAGTCGAAGTACTCGGCCTGGCGGTCTCGCACCAGCGTCTCGGGCAGGTCCGGTATCGCGTGCAGCCCGAAATGCCAGATGTAGGGATTCCGCAGTACTTCGGCCCACGGGGCGACACCCGGGATCACCGTGTTCATGATCACGACACGGGCGATGTCGGCGTACCGGCGCAGGCAGGCGTAGGCGATCATCCCTCCGGCGTCGTGGCCGACCAGTGTGAGGTCGTCGAGGTCAAGGGCCGAGATCAGATCATGGACTATGGCGGCCAGGCGGTGCTTGGAGCCGCCGGTCGCGGGCCCGGTCGACTCGCCGACGCCGGGCAGATCGACGGCGAGGGCCCTGGCGTGCGGTGCGGCGACAGCCATCACGGCCTTCCACGCCCGCCAGGATTGCGGCCATCCGTGCAGGAAGAGGTACGGCCGGCCCCGTGGGTCTCCAGCCTCGACGACGTGCAGGGAGTACTCGCCTACGGCAACGTCTGAGTGGCGCAGTGCAATAGACATGATTTATGTCTACCAGACGACATGAATCATGTCTATCTAGTAGTGTGCGTGTCATGACCAGCATCGACGGTCCGCCGGAGTACGAGCGTGGAACGGGCTTCCTGTTGTCCCGGCTGGGCGCCCTGGCCGCCCGCTCATGGGCCGCCTTCCTGGCCGCCCACGGGCTGACCCAGAGCCAGTACACGGTGCTGGTGGTCCTGGGGGAACAGGGTCCACAGGGGCAGCGGCGTCTCGCGCAACTGATCGCGGTGGACGCCCGCAACATCGTGGCGGTGCTGGACGCTCTCGCCGATCGAGGGCTGATCGAACGGCGGAGCGATCCAGAGGACCGCCGCCGCCGGATCGTCGCCCTCACGGCCGACGGAGTCGCTCTCGTCGACACGCTGGCCGCGGCCGCGACTGTGAGGCAGGACGACTTTCTGAGAGCGCTCGACGGGCGTGACCGCAGGCGCCTCAACGATCTTCTCGGTCGTCTGTACGACGCACACGTTCCCCCTCGTGGCCTCCGATCAGACGTCGTGACCTCCGATCAGACGTCGTGACCTCCCATAGACGTCGTGATCACCCATCAGATCCGCGGGTAGCACCTCCGCCGACTCGCACCGGCCTTGCCTCGGCGGTGACTCGCGCCCACGCAGCACGCATGCCCTTCACCCCAGCCGCCCTGCTGCACGCTTCACCACCGCAGCCAGTGCCGGCATGTCCACCAACCACCAGGGCCGGCTCGGGCACGGCCGTCACCACCGCAGCCAGCACCACCACGGCCAGTTCGGGCACGGCCGTCACCACCGCAGCCAGCACCACCACGGCCAGTTCGGGCAGGGCCCTCAGCACATCACCCGCACGACAGGCCGGGGGGTGGCCTCTCCAGGCTGGGCCCTTCACCGCGGCGCTCAGTGACCTTTCACCCCAACTGCTACGAGCGCCACCGCAGTTGCCCGCAGCACGCGTTCCCCACGGCGGCGACCACGGACACCTCCTCGTCGCGGTCTCACCCCGCGCCGCAGGGCGGCTCTACGGCTCTCCGCCACGGCTCTCGCCACACCTGCGGGCTCCGGCGAACAACCCGAGCGAAGCGTAACTCCAGGCAATTCTGAAAAATGCCGCATTTGAGTGGTTTCTGGGATGGGAGAGCTGTGATTCCATCTAAACACATTCCCGTGCTTTGCGCGGGCAGTTTGGGCGGCGTTTTTGTCGGTGCCGTTCGGAGGGCGTTTTTGTCGGTGGTGGTTGTTAGCGTTGCGGTGTGAATATCGAACGGCAGCCGATCCCCGACGGCCTGGGCGACATGCCCCCGGGCGTGGGGTTGGCCGCCGTGCTGGAGCGGATCGATATCGCCAGGCTGGACGGCTTCGATGCCGTGATCGTGATGCAAGCCTACGCCCGTCTCGAAGCGCACGTGCAGGCGCGGAAAGCCGTCGTGATGGCCGAAGTCGGCCTGTATGAGATTTCCGTCTCCGGCATGGAGAAAATGTCCGAGCCGGACAAGAATTCCCCCGACGAGGTGCGGGCGGCGTTGCGTCTCACCCGCCGGGCCGCTGAACGTGAATACGGTCTCGCCTATGACTTGAAGGTGCGGCTCCCGGCCGTGCGTGACGCCTTGTCGGCCGGTCTGCTTGATAA
>BBYL01000042.1 GCA_001570385.1 Microtetraspora glauca
CGATCCGGTCCAGCACGGCGGCCAATCCCACGCCCGGGGGCATGTCGCCCAGGCCGTCGGGGATCGGCTGCCGTCCGATATTCACACCGCAACGCTAACAACCACCACCGACAAAAACGCCCTCCGAACGGCTCCGGGAAAAGCACTCGACGCATTCACCTGGAATCACAGATTCCGCCCCCCACGGAATGTATTGATCGCCGTCTTTTTCCTACCTCTATTGAGGGTGGCTCATGGCGGAGATCGGGCTCCGTCATGGGGGTGAGGGGAAGGGCGGGTTGGTGGCGAGCGGTATCACGGGCAGCCCGCGATCTGGGCCGGGGAGGTGAACGGCGATAGGGGGTTGGTGGGGGTGGGGGTGACGGGATCCTCGTGGCGAGGCCGTGGCGAGGCCGTGGCCAGTGGCGAGGGCCGTGGCGAGGCCGTGTCGAGTGGCGAGGCCGTGGCCAGTGGCGAGGGCCGATGCCCTGACTTGCTTGCGCCTGTGTCTCGGAACCGGGGGGCGGGGCTCAGCTCCAGGAGCGCGAGGCGGCGGGAGCGGAGCGGAGTGCGGGTGGTTGTGGAGGCGCGCGTAAGACCGTGCCAGCAACCACCGCGCCCGCGAACGCCGCGCATGCGGCTCACCAGGCCGCGACTATCACGGCGCGCCGGAACAACTGCCCGCCGTAGCGGAGCGGCAGGCGCGTACGGCGGCTCAGGGGCCAAAAGGGGGAGCCAACCACACATATGGCGAAGCTGTACCTGGCGAACCTGTCATAGCGAACCTGTCCATAGCGAAGCCGTCATGGCGAAGCCGTCATTCCGTACCGACGAAGCGAGCCGCTCATCGTGCACCCGCTCATCGTGCACCCGCTCATCGTGCACCCGCTCATCGTGCACCCGCTCATCGTGCACCCGCTCATCGTGCACCCGCTCGTCATGCGGATCGCCATGACGTGACCCGCTCTTCACGCACCATGCACCAGCGAAATCCGGCGAATCCATGAGATCACGGCTGATCAAAGCACGGTGCGACCGCTGCTACTGTTGCCCGGCACGGGAGGTGTGAAGGGGGTACGGCACGTGCTCGTGATCCATAGCACCTGGGCCGAGGGCTACCTCAGGCTCTGGGCGGAGGACACCTCAGGCGGCCACGCGAACGACGGCTCGGTAGGCGTCGGCTTAACGGCCGAAGGCCCGGTAGGCGTCGGCTCAGCGGCCGAAGGCCGGGCGGGTGGCGGCAGGGCGACCACGTCACGGGCGAAGATCCGTCCCCATCCGTACGCCGCCCCGGCGGCGGCCATCACCAATGATCTGTCTCTCTGGGGCGACATCGCCGCGGCTTCGGCGGGCAAGGCCGACGCCGGCGAACTCGTCCTGCTCCTGCCCAGCTCGGGACGGAGCCCGCTGCCCTCCCGGGAAGCGGGGCTCGCCGTCACCGCGCGAAAACCGAAGATCAGCGCCTGGCGGGTTCCCGCTCTGCGGGTCGCGCCCGAGGCGGCTCTGGATCTGCTGGACCGCGTCGACGAGATGGCCCATCTTCCGGCGGAGGCGTACGAGCCGGGCGAATACCCGGAAGGCGATCCACGGACGGCCGTTCCCGGACCGTCGCTGCGCTATCTCGCCGTTGTCGCGGCCTATGCCCGTGACCTGGTCCGCCGCGGGCGGGTGCTGCCCCAGCTCCTCGCCGAGGACGGCGGTTACGCGGCCCGGTGGCGGCCGGTGCTGACCGGCGCCTACGCCGCCAGGTTCCGGGAGCTCGCGACCGCGATGCCGCCGGTCTGCCGGGCCGTGGAGGAGGAGCGGCCGTCCGCGCCCGTGCTGCTCGATGCCCTCGCGTCCCTGGCCGACGCCGCGGTACGTCACGCGCTTCCCGAACGACTGCTCGGCGGGCACCGCCCGGGGCTGCGCAGTCCCCTCGCCGATCGCTGGACGGTGGCCCTCACGGGGGACGCGGCCCTTCCGGGCGTGAAGGAGACCGAGGCCGAGAAGCTGGCCCGGCCGCTCCGGGAGTGGTTCACCTCGGCGCACCAGTTCGACGGTCCCGTCCGGGTGTGCTTCCGCCTGACCGAACCGCCCGCCCCTGAGATCGACGATGAACCACACCCGCTCGGACCTGGCGACGAAGACCGGGGGCGGACCGGCGACGGCGACCCCACCGGAACCACTGACGACCACGAGCGGCGTTCCGCGGACGACGGGGCGTGGCGGGTGGAGTTCGCCCTCCAGGCCGCCGATGATCCGAGCCTCTATCTGCCCGCGGAGTCGATCTGGGCGGACGAGAGCGCGCCCGGCTTCTCGCAGCGCCCGGACGAGACGCTGCTCGCGGGCCTCGGCCGGGCCGTACGTCTCTATCCGAAGGTGGAGGAGGCGTTGCGCGGGCCCCGGCCTTCCGCGCTTGTGCTCGACACGGCGGGGGCGTTCGCCTTCCTCCGTCATGCCGCGCCGCTGCTCCAGGCCGCCGGGTTCGGGGTGCAGTTGCCCGCGTGGGCGGGCCGTACCCGGCTGGGGCTCAAGCTGACCGCCCGCTCCCAGCGGAAGGCCGGACCGGGAGCGGCGAGCGACCAGGGGTTCGGCCTGCACCAGATCGTGGACTTCCGCGCGGATCTGGCGATCGGCGACGAGACGATCAGCGAGGAGGAGCTGGCCGAGCTGGCCAGGCTCAAGGTGCCGCTGGTCCGGGTCAGGGGACGCTGGGTCGAGCTGGACGACCGGCAGCTGGGCGCCGCGCTGAAGGCCGTGGCGAGGCGCCAGGCGGGCGAGATGACGGTGGGCGAGCTGATCCAGGAGGTCGTCCACGGCGGTGACGAGGACCTGCCGCTGGTCGAAGTGGACGCCGACGGACTGCTCGGGGACCTGCTCTCCGGTGAGGCGGATCGCCGGCTCGAACCGATCGCCACCCCTGAAAGCTTCCGCGGCACGCTGCGGCCGTACCAGGAGCGGGGGCTGTCCTGGCTGACCTTCATGTCGCGGATCGGGCTCGGTGGGGTGCTCGCCGACGACATGGGCCTCGGGAAGACCGCACAGACGCTGTCGCTCCTCCTGAACGAGCGCGAGCGGGGCGAGCGCCCGGGGCCGACGTTGCTGGTCTGCCCGATGTCCCTGCTCAGCAACTGGCAGAAGGAGGCCGCGCGGTTCGCCCCCTCGCTGGACGTCTACCTTCATCACGGCGCCACCCGGTCGCGGGACGAGGAGCTTGCCGAGCGGGTGGCCGAGGCGGACATCGTGCTCACCACGTACGGCACCGCCCTGCGGGACCGGGAGGTCCTGGCCGGGTTCGACTGGGCACGGGTCGTCTGCGACGAGGCGCAGGCCATCAAGAACAGCGCGGCACGGCAGGCGCAGGCCGTACGGGCCCTTCCCGCGCGCACCAGGCTGGCGCTGACGGGCACGCCGGTGGAGAACCACCTGGCCGAACTCTGGTCGATCATGGAGTTCTGCAATCCCGGCCTGCTCGGCCCGGCGAAGGACTTCCGGGAGCGTTACCAGGAGCCGATCGAGCGGCGTGGCGACGAGGCGGCGACCGCGGCGCTCAAGCGGGCCACCGGCCCGTTCGTGCTGCGCCGCCTCAAGACCGACAAGACGATCATCTCGGATCTGCCGGACAAGATGGAGATGAAGGTCTGGTGCAACCTCACCCCTGAACAGGCCACGCTGTACCAGGCGGTCGTCGAGGACATGATGGCCAAGATCGCGGGCAGCGAGGGTATCGAACGGCGCGGCAACGTGCTGGCCACGATGACGAAGCTCAAGCAGGTCTGCAACCATCCGGCGCACCTGCTCAAGGACGGCTCCCGGCTGCCCGGCAGGTCGGGGAAGCTCGCCCGGCTGGAGGAACTGGCCGAGGAGATCGTCGCCGAGGGCGACAAGGCGCTCGTGTTCACGCAGTACGCCGAGTTCGGGACGTTGCTCCAGCCGTACCTGTCGGCGCATCTCGACCGGCCGGTGCTGTGGCTCCACGGCGGGCTGCCGAAGAAGCAGCGGGACGCGCTGGTCGAACGTTTCCAGACCGACGACGAGCCGATGCTGTTCCTGCTGTCGCTCAAGGCGGCGGGTACGGGCCTCAACCTGACCGCGGCCAACCACGTGATCCACGTGGACCGGTGGTGGAACCCGGCGGTCGAGAACCAGGCGACCGACCGGGCGTTCCGCATCGGGCAGACGAGGAACGTCCAGGTCAGGAAGTTCGTCTGCGTGGGCACCCTGGAGGAGCGGATCGACGAGATGATCGAACGCAAGACGGCGCTCGCCGAGAGCGTGGTCGGCACCGGCGAGGACTGGATCACCGGCCTGTCCACCGACCGGCTGCGGGAGCTGTTCCGGCTCGGACCGGAGGCGGTCTCATGAGCGAGCGCGGGAGCCGGCCCGACCCGAAGACCTGGATCTTCGAGCACGTCCGGCCGATCCGGGTGGAGGGCGGCCTCCACGTGCGCAGCCGCCGCGGCTCGATCGGCGAGCGGTGGTGGTCACGCCGCTTCATCGACATCCTGGAACGCGTCTGCGACAAGGGCCGGCTGTCCCGCGGCCGGGCGTACGCGCGGTCGGGGCAGGTCATGCACCTCGATATCGCGCCCGGCCAGGTGACGGCGTGGGTCCAGGGGTCACGGCCGAAGCCGTACGACGTCACGATCGGCGTCGCCGCGTACGGCGCGGACCAGTGGCGCGTGCTCACGGAGAAGCTGGCGGCGCGGGCGCTCTACCGCGCCAAGCTGCTCGCCGGAGAGATGCCTCCGGAGATCGAGGACGTCTTCCGTGAGGCGGGCCTGCCGCTCTTCCCTGGCGAGCGCGGGCTGGACATGGCCTGCTCGTGCCCCGACTGGGGCTTCCCGTGCAAGCACCTGTCCGCGGTGCTGTACGTGCTGGCCGAGTCGTTCGACGACGATCCGTTCCTGGTGCTGGCCTGGCGCGGCATGGCCAAGGAGGACCTGCTCGACGCGCTGCGCGCGGCGAGACCGGCGGATCATCCCCGAAGCTCTGACGACGCCGGGACGGCATCGCTCCTCGACGTGACCGACGCGGCCTTCTCCGATCGCATGGACGGCTTCTACGAGCCGGCCGTCTCCCCTGCCCGGCTGCGGGACCGCGGCGACCTGCCCACGACACCGCCCGACCTGCTGCTGCGCGCCCTGGAGCCGCCCGCGGTCAAGGCGCGGCACATCCCGATCCTGGACCTGCTCAGGCCCGCCTACCGGACGCTCGCGGAGGACGCGGACGGCGGCTGAACCGGGCTCCCGTGACGCTCCGTGGACCTCAGGTGTCGGTGAAGTCCGACGGGACCATGACGCGCACGCCGTTCGGGATGGTCTTGAGCACGAGCGGGGTGCGCAACCGCACCTCTCCGTCGATGTCGGCGGCCATCGGGGGGTCGGTCTCCAGCAGCATCTCGGTCCCGGTGACGAACGGGCCGCCCGCGAGGCTCTGCCACCGGCCGGTCGTGGCGCGTACGAGGGTCTCGGCGAGCAGCCTGAGCCGCTTGCCCGAGCCGAGCTGGTAGGCGACCAGCCGCCGGTTGTCGATGCTGATGTCCCTGGCGATCTGCCATCCGCCGTGGAAGCGGCCGTTGGCGATGTTGAGCTGATGGGTGAGCACCTCGTGCCGCCTGCCGTCCACCGTGATGTACGCACGGAACGGCTGGTGGCGGGGAAGCAGCCTGATCGCGGTCAGCGGGTAGGCGGCGCGGCCGAGGAGCCGCTTGACCCACGGCCGCACGGTTCCCGCGACCTCGACGGAGACGCCGAAGCTGGCCAGGTTGGCGAAGGGGCGGTCCCCGCAGACGCCGAGGTCGATGTCGGCGACCTTGCCCTCGGTGAACACGCGTACGGCGCGGGAGAGGTCGAGCGGCAGGCCGAGGCTGCGCGCGAAGTTGTTGGTGGTGCCGAGCGGCAGGACGCCCAGGGCGACGTCGCGGTGGGCGATGTGCTTGATCGAGCTGCTGAGGGTGCCGTCGCCGCCGCCGACGACGAGAAGGTCGGGGGCGGGGGCGAGCGCCCGCTCGATGGTGTCCCTGAGCCGGGTCGGGTCGGTGACCTGGTGGACGCCGGCCAGGTCGAACCGGCCGGCTTGGAGGAGCCGCAGGACCTCGGGGTAGTGCCGCCGCCCCCGCCGTGATCGCGTGTTCACGACGACGGCGGCACGCCGGTGCGTGTGGATCGCCGCCGTATGGTCCGCTTTGCTGCGCATGATCACATAGTAGGCGGGCCCGGCGGCTGGTGCGGCCGCCGGGCCCTGACCGGTGCGTTACGCCCTTATGGGGTCCTCACGCCCCGGGACTGCCTGATGTGACTACTTCTTGGGCGCCGTCACCTGGACGATCGCGCCGAGGTTCAGCGGCAGCGGGGTGAGCAGCTTGATCTGCACGCCGAGCTGCTTGTTCTCGTCGCCGGGGTTGCCGGTGCCGAGGATGGCGCCGCCGATGTCCGTGCCGTACAGCGAGGTCGCCGGGGTGCCGTCGGGGTTGACGACCCGGGTGGTGTACTGCTGGTTGTCCTTGGACGGGACCACGGAGGAGCCGTCACGGTGCCGGTAGTACAGCTGGCTGCCGCGGATCTCGAAGCCCGGGTACCAGCCCTTGGCGTCGGTGAAGGTCTTCACCGCGGCCTGCTTGGCGAACGAGGTGCAGTACTCCGTGAACGCCTCGCCCTCGATGCACTCCTTGAACGGGTAGGTGCCGACGAAGTTGAACGCCGCGTTCGAGGACTGCGGACGGGAGGGGAGGTTCTTCAGCGTCGAGGCGTCCTTCGTCGCCGCCTCGCCGGTACGGCGCAGCGGGTCGAAGTGCGAGTCGACGATGAGGAGCTGGCCCTTCGGACCGACCGAGGGCAGGTCGAAGGTGCTGTCCGCGACGTTGTTCATGGCGCGCGAGGTGTCGCGGTACCAGACCAGCAGGCCCGGCGCGTTGTACTTGATCTTCTCGACCTTCCAGGCGCCGTCACGCTGCCAGGTGGTGTCGTAGGCGAACTGGAGGCCCTTGTCGAAGCCGTCGAAGTTGCGCCACTCCGCCAGGTAGTACTGCGCGGACTGCACCTGGCCGGTGTGGGTCACCCAGCCGGCTCCGGTGGAGTCGGTGAAGGTGCCGGTCGTGGCGGTCCAGCCGTTGGCGCCGCCCTCGACGTCGTCGCTCCAGACGGACGTGCCGCCGTCGGTGAGCGAGAAGTCGTCCAGGAACCAGCCGGTGTTGACGGCCGCCGCGTCCGTGGCGTACCGGAGGCGGACCTGCACGGACGTGCCGGCGAACGGCGTCAGGTCGGCGTAGAGGTGCGTCCAGCCGCCGCTCTCGCCGGTGATGCCGTACTTCTTGTTGCCGTAGTCCCTGAGCCGGCCGTTGGGGTCGGGGTCACCGTCGTCGGTGCTGGCGAGGGTGCCGTCCTCCTTGTAGACCTTCTGCTCGGACCAGGTGGCGCCGCCGTCGGTGGAGACCTCGAAGAAGCCGTAGTCCCACTCGGACTCGATGCTGTAGTCGGTCCACCACCAGAACTTCTTGTCCGCGCCGGCCGGGACGGCGACCGCCCTGGTCAGCTTGGAGTCGGCCCAGTTCTGGTCGCTGCTGGACCACCACACGTTGGAGCCGCTGTGCGGGGTGGTCATGACGATGTGCTTGTCCGGCAGGTTGATCCGGACGCCGTCCTCGGTGCCCTTGGGCGTACGCGAGCTCTGCCCGACGGTCACCACCTTGGTGCCGTCACCGGGGTTGAGGGTCTTGGGGTTGGCCCAGCCGAGCACCCACTTGTCCCACAGGCCCATGTGCGTCGGCAGCGACTGGAAGATCGGCCCGGAGTGGGAGCCGCTGGACATGAGGTCCCAGAAGTCCACGTCGGAGTCGCCGCCGCCGGTGGCGTCGTACAGGTCGGGCAGGCCCAGGTCGTGGCCGTACTCGTGGGCGAAGACGCCCACCCCGGAGTCCTCGGGCTGCACGATGTAGTTGGAGATCTTCACGCTGGTGCCCGGGACGGTGTAGCCGCCGGTCACGTCGCTGGAGTGCGCCCAGATGGCGAAGGTGCCCTCCGCGCCGCCGCCGCCGGACTTGTCCTCACCGGCGTGGATCAGGACCAGGTGGTCGATCACGCCGTCGGGCTCGTCGTAGTTGCCGTCGCCGTCGGCGTCGGAGACGTCCTCCTTGTCGTAGTCAGCCCACGGGAAGGAGGGGTTCGCGGCGGCCAGAGCGTTCACCGCGTCGACCGGGAGCTGCGCGGCGCCGCGCGGGTTGTCCGGGTGACCGGACATGTCCTGCATGGCGGCGCCGCACTTGCCCGCGCCGTACCACGCCTCGGAGTGCGGGACCTTGATCCAGCCGACCGCCTCACCGGAGACCGTGTACGCGCCCTTCGAGAGCTCCTCGTACATGTTCTTCATGGTGGAGCCGGAGATGTCGATGCCCTTCTTACCGTCCCTGGGGTCGGTCAGGTCGGGGCGGACCCGGGTGGTGATCCCCTCCGAGCTGTAGAGCATCTTGTTGTAGTGGGCGTTGTTGAAGTCCGACACCCACATCGAGTTGTTGTCCTTGCCACCCCCAGCCGCGTCGGCCGGGTTGGGGATGGTGTTGTGGAGCGGTCCGTTCAGCTTGGTGCCGGCCGGCTCGGTCACGCAGTCGTCGACGTCGTCGATCGTCTTGGGGTGCGTCCAGCCGGAGAAGTCGTCGTTCGCCTGGTCGTTGAACTCGACCAGCAGCGTGAGCAGCTTGGCGGTCTTGGTGGTCTTCGACTTCTTGTAGATGAAGTCGAAGGGGTTCTGACCGGTCCTGATCGCCCGCTTCTCGTTCTTGACCAGTTCCCGCGCGGCGACCGGGTTGCCGCTGGAGAACTTGTGGTCGATCTCCTTGGCGAGCGCGGCGGTGCGCTTCGCCCCCTTGGAGGGGACCTCTTCGGGGGTGTCGGTGACGTCGCTCTGCACACGCGGCGGCGCGTAGTTGATGTAGTGGTCCTTCGCCGAAGGCTGGTAGTTCGCCTGGGGCGTGGCCGCACCTGCTGTGGCGAGTCCCGCCGCCGCCAGCCCGAGAGCGGGCACGACCGCGACGAGACGCCTGAGTCTCCTGGACAACAAGATCCCTTCCCCGCCCGGGGTCACCGGGCGCGTCACGAGGCGCACCGGGATGAGCGCGCGCCTGGCCTGGGGGTCCCGCGGCGAAGCCGCCTCGGAATCCGCAAGCGGACGATAAGGAGGAAGTAAAGGAAGCGTAAAGGGCGTAGATCGAACTTTGTCAAACCGTGATCTCTCCGGGATCGAACCGCCGCCCGACCTGGGCGGACACCGTTCCGACCTGCGGGCCGACCTGCGGGCCGACCTGCGCAGACGCCGTTCCGAGCAGGCCGCGGGCCGCCGCCGGGCTTCCTACCTGCGGTTCTTTTCGCCTAGAGGGCACGGCCGCCGTAAAGTCCCTTTTTGTGAGAGAGCTCATCGCCGCGCTGCCCGAGGGACGGGTACTGACCGATCCCGACGTCACGGAGTCGTACGCCAGGGACCGCACCTTCCTGCGGCCGGGCAAGGCGCTGGGAGTGGTGCTCGCCCAGTCGCGGGACGACGTGGTCACCACGATGCGGTGGGCCACCGAGCACCGGGTGCCGGTGGTCCCGCGCGGTGCGGGCTCGGGTCTCGCGGGCGCGGCGACGGCCATGGACGGGAGCGTCATCCTGTCGCTGCACCGGATGACGTCGATCCTCGAACTGTCGCCCGACGACGAGATCGCGGTCGTCGAACCCGGGGTGATCACCGCCGATCTGGACCGCGCGGCGCGGGAGCACGGGCTGATGTACGCGCCCGACCCGTCGTCGTACGAGATCTCGACGATCGGCGGGAACCTGGCCACGAACGCGGGCGGCCTGCGCTGCGTGAAGTACGGGGTGACCCGCGACTCGGCGCTCGGCCTTGAGGTCGTGCTCGCCGACGGGCGCGTACTCAACACGGGCCGCCGGACCGTCAAGGGCGTCACGGGCTATGACCTGACCGGGCTGTTCGTCGGCTCGGAGGGCACCCTCGGGGTGATCACGAAGGCGACCGTGCGGCTGCGCCGGGCTCCGGCCGAGGTGGCGACGGTCGCGGCGGAGTTCACCTCACTGCGGGAGGCGGCGGCGGCCGTCTCGGCGATCATCGCCGCCGGATGCCAGCCGTCACTGCTCGAACTGATGGACCGCACGACGCTCAAGGCGATCGACGACTGGAAGAACATCGGCCTGGAGCCGGGCACGAAGGCGATGCTGATCGCGCAGTCCGACGCCTCGGACAGCCAGGGGGTCGCCGCACGGATGGCCGAGCTGTGCGACGCGAACGGCGCGTCCTTCACCGCGTTGTCCGGCTCGCCCGAGGAGGCGGCGGAGCTGGTCGGGGTACGGCGGCTCGCCTACCAGGCCAAGGAGCGCCTCGGGCAGTGCCTGGTCGAGGACGTCTGCGTGCCGAGGTCCGTGCTGCCCGACATGATCGGGGCGGTCGAGGCCGCGGCGGCCAGGCACGGCGCGGTGATCGCGACGGTGGCGCACGCCGGCGACGGCAACCTGCACCCGGTGTTCATCTTCGAGCGCGGCCTGGAGGAGCCCCCGCCGGAGGTGTGGGCGGCGGCCGACGAGGTGTTCCGCGAGGCACTCGCGCTGGGTGGGACGCTGACCGGAGAGCACGGCGTCGGCCTGCTCAAGCGCCGCTGGCTCGCCCTGGAGTCCGGTCCCCTGGCGACCGAGATCCAGCACGGGATCAAGCAGGTCTTCGACCCGCTGAATCTCCTGAACCCCGGTAAGGCAATCTAAACCTCCCCTCCTTCATCACTGGTAGCGTTTTCCTCTCTTGTCACGCTAAATGGGGAAAACGGGGTCAAGATGGCATTGGGGGAAGGTGATCCGGCGCGGCTGGGGCCGTTCGAACTCGTGGACCGGCTGGGAGAGGGCGGTCAGGGGATCGTCTACCTCGGCCGGGGCCCCGAGGGCGAACAGGTCGCGGTCAAGCTGCTGCACACCCGCCTGGCGGGTGACCAGGAGGCGCGGCACCGGTTCCTCCGGGAGGTCGCCCTGGCCCAGCGGGTCGCCCGCTTCTGCACGGCACCCGTCCTCTACGCCGATCTCGTGGGCAACCAGCCCTACATCGTCAGCGAGTTCGTCCCCGGTCCGTCGCTCCGGCAGCTGGTGGACAAGGAGGGGCCGCGCAGGGGCGCGGCCCTCGAACGCCTGGCCATCAGCACGGCGACCGCCCTGGCCGCCATCCACCGGGCGGGGATCACCCACCGCGACTTCAAGCCCGCCAACGTCCTGATGGGCCCCGAGGGCCCGGTCGTGATCGACTTCGGCGTGGCCAGGGCGCTGGACTCGCCGCAGGCGACCGCCACCGGCGCCGCCATGGGGACACCGTCCTATTTCGCTCCCGAGCTGCTCTCCGGCGGTGAGGCGACCGGCGCCGCCGACGTCTTCGCGTGGGGCGTCACCATGGTGTTCGCGGCGACCGGGACCCCCGCGTTCGGCGCCGACTCGATCCCGTCCGTGATCACCCGCATCCTGAACACCGAACCCGACCTGAGCGCGCTCACCCCGCCCCTGCGCGACCTCGTCGGCGCCTGCCTGTCGAAGAACCCCGCGCTGCGCCCCTCCGCCGACGACCTGGTCGGCGCGCTCACCGGCCAGGCGACCGCGCCGACGGCGACCCCGGCGCCGATGGCAGCGGCGGCACCGGCCGCGCGCCCGCAGCCCGCACCGGAGAGACCCCAGGGCGCCGCGCGCAGGCCGGGACGGCGGCTGCCGATCCTCGCGGGCGTGGGAGGCGCGGTCGCGGTGGCGGCGATCGCCGGAGCGACCCTGGTGACCAGCAGGACCACGGCCAACATGGCGAACGAGCAGCCGGGGACACCCGTGGCGCAGGCGAGCGGCTCGCCGTCCACCACCCCGGTGGATCAGGTCGTCCCTCCCCCGTCCAGGCCGCGCACGTCTCCGCCCACTCCCAAGGCATCCCCGTCCGGCTCCCTCACCGGCGTCCCCGCGCACCGCCGTACGGCGCCGCCCGAGCCGGCGCGCAGTCCGGTGCGGAGCCGCACCACGACGCCGAAGCCCACGGCGGCGCCGACCCCCGAACCGAGCTCCGTGGTGATCCCTCCGTCGACGGAGGAGACCTCGGCGCCCACCAAGACCGTCGCGCCGACCCCCGTCAAGACCGCCACCAAGGCCCCCACGCCGACCAAGTCGGCCACTCCGGCGCCGAAGCCGAACCCGTACACGGCGAAGGGCGTCTGCGGGGCGGGCTTCGGGGTCGTCGACTCCCACTCGTGGAGCGGCAAGGCGACGACCTACCTGCTCTACAACGCGTCCACGGGCAAGAACTGCGTGATCACGATGTCGAAGTACGTGGTCCCCGGGAAGATCAGGATGGGTGCGGTCCTGAAGGTCAAGGGCGGCTCCTCCTCCAGTTCCTTCGCCTCGTACACGGTCTACGCGGGCCCGCTCAGGCTCACCGCGAAGAAGACCTGCGTCATGTGGGGAGGCGGGTACGGCAGCGCCACGTGGACCAGCGCCTGGTCCCACTGCGGCTGACCCGCGTTGACGTGTGCGACGCTTTCCGAGCAGGATCTACCCCGTGGCAGAACATGGTTCGGTGGCGCGATGGCGACCTTGACGAGCCGGTTGGACACCTCCGGCCGGGAGTACGGCACGCGCCGTGAGGCCATGCTCGCCCGGCTCGGCGAGCTGTCGGCCGAACACGCCACGGCCGTGGCGGGCGGCGGCGCCAGGTACGTCGAGCGGCACCGGGCGCGCGGCAAGCTGCTCGCCCGCGAGCGGATCGAGCTCCTGCTCGACCCGGACTCCCCGTTCCTCGAACTGTCCACGCTGGCGGCCTGGGGCACCGACTATCCCGTGGGCGCGAGCGTGGTCACCGGGATCGGGGTGATCGAGGGCGTCGAATGCGTGATCAACGCCAGCGATCCGACGGTGCGCGGCGGCGCGTCTAACCCGTGGACGCTGCGCAAGTCCCTCCGCGCGGCCGACATCGCCCTGCGCAACCGGCTCCCGCTCGTCAACCTGGTCGAGTCGGGCGGCGCGGACCTGCCCGCGCAGAAGGAGATCTTCATCCCCGGCGGGCAGGTGTTCCGCGACCTGACCCGGCTGTCCGCGGCGGGCGTCCCGACGATCGCGCTGGTCTTCGGCAACTCGACCGCCGGAGGCGCGTACGTGCCCGGCATGAGCGACTACGTCGTCATGGTGAAGGACCGGGCGAAGGTGTTCCTCGGCGGGCCTCCCCTGGTGAAGATGGCGACCGGCGAGGAATCCGACGACGAGTCGCTCGGCGGCGCCGACATGCACGCCCGCGTCTCCGGGCTGGCCGACTACCTGGCCGCCGACGAGTACGACGCGCTCCGGATCGGCCGCCGGATCGTCAGGAGGCTCAACTGGCGCAAGGCGGGGCCCGCTCCTGCCGCCGCCGCTCCGCCGCCCCGCTACGACGAGGACGAGCTGCTGGGCATCGTCCCCGAGGATCTGAAGATCCCGTTCGACCCGCGCGAGGTCATCGCCAGGGTCGTGGACGGCAGCGACTTCGACGAGTTCAAACCGCTGTACGGATCGAGCCTGGTCACCGGGTGGGCCGCCCTGCACGGCCACCCGATCGGGATCTTGGCCAACGCCCGAGGCGTGCTGTTCGGCGAGGAGGCGCGCAAGGCCGCGCAGTTCATCCAGCTCGCCGGCCAGTCGCGTACGCCGTTGGTCTTCCTGCAGAACACGACCGGCTACATGGTGGGCAGGGAGTACGAGCAGGGCGGCATCATCAAGCACGGCGCGATGATGATCAACGCGGTGTCCAACTCGACGGTCCCGCACATCACGATCGTCATGGGCGCCTCCTACGGCGCCGGCAACTACGGCATGTGCGGCCGCGCGTACGATCCCCGGTTCCTGTTCTCGTGGCCGAGCGCCAAGTCCGCCGTGATGGGGCCGGCGCAGCTCGCGGGCGTGCTGTCCATCGTCGGACGGGCCGCCGCGGAGGCCAGGGGCCAGGTCTACGACGAGGAGGCGGACGCCGCCATGCGGCAGATGGTCGAGGCCCAGATCGAGGCCGAGTCGCTGCCGTTCTTCCTCTCCGGACGACTGTACGACGACGGCGTGATCGATCCGAGGGACACCCGCACCGTCCTCGGGCTGTGCCTGTCCGCGATCGGGAACGCGCCGGCCGCCGAGCCCGCGGGCTTCGGCGTCTTCCGGATGTGAGGGCGTGATGGTGATGATCCACCGGCTGCTGGTCGCCAACCGCGGGGAGATCGCCCGGCGGGTGTTCCGGACCTGCCGGGACCTCGGCGTCGAGACGGTCGCCGTCTACTCCGACGCCGACGCGGACGCGCCGCACGTGGCCGAGGCCGACCAGGCGGTACGGCTCGGCGATCCGATGTCCTACCTGGACGCGGCGAAGATCGTCGAGGCGGCCCTGGCGTCCGGCGCCGACGCCGTGCATCCCGGGTACGGCTTCCTCTCCGAGAACGCCGGTTTCGCGAGGGCCGTGCTCGACGCGGGCCTGATCTGGATCGGCCCGCCGCCCGAGGCCGTCGCCGCGATGGGCGCCAAGATCGAGGCGAAGGCGCTGATGGCCGCCGCGGGGGTCCCGGTGCTCCCGACCCACGATCTCGACGGCGATGCCCGCCCGGACGTCCCGCTGCTCGTGAAGGCGTCGGCGGGCGGCGGCGGGCGCGGGATGCGGATCGTACGCGACCCGGAGGAACTGGCCGAGACGGTCGAGTCGGCGCGGCGGGAGGCCCTCGCCGCCTTCGGCGACGGCACCGTCTTCGCCGAGCCCCTGCTCGAGCACGCCAGGCACATCGAGGTGCAGGTCGTGGCCGACTCCCACGGCACGGTGTGGACCCTCGGTGAGCGCGAGTGCTCCGTCCAGCGCCGCCACCAGAAGATCATCGAGGAGGCGCCCTCCCCCGCCGTCTCCCCCGAGCTGCGCAGGGAGCTGTCCGACGCGGCGGTGAAGGCCGCCCAGGCCATCGGCTATGTCGGCGCGGGGACGGTCGAGTTCCTGGTCAAGGACGGCACCGTCGCCTTCCTGGAGATGAACACCCGCCTCCAGGTCGAGCACCCGGTGACCGAGTACGTCTACGGCGTGGACCTGGTCCGGCTCCAGCTGGAGATCGCCGAGGGCGCCCCGCTGCCGGGCCTCCCCCCGAGCCCGGTCGGCCACGCGATCGAGGCCCGCCTCTGCGCCGAGGACCCCGCACGGGACTGGCGGCCGCAGGCCGGTGTCATGCACCGTTTCGAGATCCCGGGCGTGGACGCCGAGTTCCGTTCCGGAGGCGGGCTCCGCCTCGACTCGGGCGTGGTGGACGGCTCGGCTGTCAGCCCGCACTACGACCCGATGCTGGCCAAGGTCATCGCGTACGCGCCCACGCGGGCGGGGGCGGCGCGGCGGCTGGCGGCGGCGCTCGCCCGGGCCCGCATCCACGGCCCGGTGACCAACCGCGAGCTGCTGGTCAACGTCCTGCGCCATCCCGCCTTCCTTGCGGGTGAGACCGACACCGGTTTCCTCGATCGGCACGCCCTCCCCGCGTCCCCGCCTCTCGCGGACGCGGGCGCCGTACGGGTCTCCGCGCTGGCCGCGGCGCTCGCGGGGGCGGCGGCGAACCGGGCGGCGGCCAGGGCGGTCGGCGGGGTGCTCGGCGGGCTGCCCAGCGGCTGGCGCAACGTCGTCTCGCAGCCCCAGCGGGCCGCGTTCACGCTCCCCGGGGCCCCAGGGGAGCGGATCGAGATCGCCTACCTCGTCACCCGTGACGGGCTGGCCGCCGACGGCTTCGACGGCGTGGAGCTGGTGTCGGCGACGCCCGGCGAGGTCGTGCTGGCGGTGTCCGGCGTGCGCCGCGCGTTCGCCGTGTCCCGCTGTCCCGGCGTCACGCACGTCGACTCCGTCCTCGGCCCGGTACGGCTGGCTCCGCTCGAACGCCTGCCGGAACCGGTGGAGCGGATCGAGCCGGGATCCTTGCTCGCGCCCATGCCGGGTACGGTCCTTCGGGTCGACGTCGAACCCGGGGACCGGGTCACCGCGGGCCAGCCGGTGATCGTCCTTGAGGCGATGAAGATGGAACA
Organism: Microtetraspora glauca; assembly: GCA_001570385.1. Taxonomy (GTDB): domain Bacteria; phylum Actinomycetota; class Actinomycetes; order Streptosporangiales; family Streptosporangiaceae; genus Microtetraspora; species Microtetraspora glauca. The sequence goes on from BBYL01000042.1 coordinate 16,005, forward strand.
CCAGATCGTCTCCCCTGGCGCGGGGACCGTGACCGCGCTCGACGCCGTCGCCGGCCGGCAGGTCGAGGCGGGAGCCGTACTCGCCGTGATCGAGGAGCATGCCGATGACATCGCTGGTACACCGTGAGACCGCGGGCGGCGTCCGCACGCTGACCCTCGACTCCCCGGCCAACCGGAACGCCCTGTCGGTCCGGCTGCTCGGCGAGCTGAGGGAGGCCCTGGACGCCGCGCTGGCCGATCCCGTCGTGCGGGTGATCGTGCTGACCGGGACCGGCCCGGTGTTCTGCGCGGGCGCCGACCTCAAGGAGCAGCGTGCGGCGCGGGCCACCGGTCCGGGGGCCGCGCCCGTGACGGGGGCCTTCCCCGAGATCCTCTCCCTCATCTGGGACAGCCCCAAGCCGGTGATCTGCCGGTTGAACGGCACGGCGCGGGCGGGCGGCCTGGGCCTGGTGGCCGCGTGCGACTTCGCCGTCGCGCCGCTGTCCGCGACCTTCGCGTTCAGCGAGGTGCGGCTGGGCGTCGCGCCCGCGATGATCGCGGTGACCTGCCTGCGGCGGCTGGAGCCGCGCGCGGCGGCCGAGTACTTCCTCACCGGGGAGACCTTCTCCGCCGCCCGGGCCGCCGAGATCGGCCTCCTCACCCGGGCGGTGCCCGAGGACGAGCTGGACGCGACCGTGGCGCACTACGCGGGGATGCTGCTGCGCGGCGGCCCGGAGGCCCTCGCCATCACCAAGCGACTGGTCCGGGAGGTGCCCGCGATGCCGGTCGCCGAGGGCATGCGCCGGATGGCCGAGCTGTCGGCCGAGCGGTTCGCCTCCGAGGAGGGCCAGGAGGGCATCCGCGCCTTCATGGAGAAGCGGCCGGCCGCCTGGGCCGTCCAGGAGGCGCCGAGATGACCGGCCCGCTCCGCGTCGCCAACTGCAGCGGGTTCTACGGCGACCGGCTGTCGGCGGCGCGCGAGATGGTCGAGGGCGGGCCGATCGACGTGCTCACCGGCGACTGGCTGGCCGAGCTGACCATGCTGATCCTCGCCGGGAACCGGATGAAGGGCCGCCCTGGATACGCGCGGACGTTCCTCACCCAGATGGAGCAGGTGCTCGGCACCTGCCTGGACCGCGGCATCAAGATCGTCACGAACGCCGGAGGGCTGGACCCGGCCGGATGCGCCGAGGCGGTGTCCGCCCTGGCCGACCGGCTCGGCCTGTCCGTGACCGTCGGCCACGCCCCCGCCGTCGATCCGATCGAGGGCCGGGTCCGCGTCGCCCGCCGCCGCGTACGGATCGCCCACGTGACGGGGGACGACCTGCTGCCCCGGCTGTCGCCGGACTCCCCCGCGCCGATCCCGCCGGGCGCGCTGGCCAACATGGACACCGGGGAGCCGCTCACCGGCCACCCGATCACCGCCAACGCGTACCTCGGCGGGCGGCCGATCGCGGTCGCCCTGGAGCAGGGCGCCGACGTGGTCGTCACCGGGCGGGTCACGGACGCGGCGCTGGTGACCGGGCCGGGCATGTGGCGGTACGGCTGGCGGCCGGACGACCTCGACGCGCTCGCGGGCTCGGTGGTCGCCGGGCACGTCATCGAGTGCGGCTGCCAGGCGACGGGCGGCAACTACGCCTTCTTCGAGGAAGTGCCCGGCCTGGCGCACTGCGGGTTCCCCATCGCCGAGCTCCACCCGGACGGGTCGAGCGTGATCACGAAGCATCCCGGGACCGGCGGCCTCGTCTCGGTCGGCACGGTCACCGCCCAGCTCCTCTACGAGATCGCCTCCCCGCGCTATCTCGGGCCCGACGTCACGGCCCGCTTCGACACGATCCGCCTGGAGCAGGAGGGGCCGGACCGCGTCCGGATCAGCGGGACGCGCGGCGAGCCGCCGCCGGAGACGCTCAAGGTCGGCCTCAACCACCTCGGTGGCCACCGCAACACCATGGCGCTCGTGCTCACCGGCCTCGACGTGGAGGCCAAGGCGCGGGTCGCCGAGGAGGCGATCTGGGCGCGGGTCCCCAGGGACTCCTTCGAACACGTGGACGTCGAGCTCACGCCGGTCTCCGCGGGCGAACCGGCGACCGCGCTGCTGCGGATCACCGTCATGGACTCCGACAAGGAGAAGGCCGGGCGGCGGTTCTCCTCCGCCGTGGTCGAGACCGGCCTGGCGAGCTATCCCGGGTTCTACGCGCTCACCCCGCCCGGCGACGCCTCGCCGTACGGGGTCTACTGGCCCGCGCTGGTGGACGCGCGGGAGGTCCCGGCCGTGGTCACGGTCGAGGGCAGGAGGATCACCGTGCCGTCGCCCGAGCGGACGGACCTGTCCGGGGCACACCGGAATGTCGCTCCCGCCCCTGCCCCCGCGCCGTCCTCCGGCCCCGTACGGCCGGCGCCGCTCGGAACCGTCGCTGGGGCGCGGTCGGGCGACAAGGGAGGCAACGCGAACCTGGGGGTCTGGGTCCGGACCGCCGAGCAGTACGCCTGGCTGGCCGCCGAGCTCACCGCCGAGCGGTTGAGGGAGCTGCTGCCCGAGACGAAGGATCTCATCGTCGAGCGCTTCGAGCTGCCCAACCTGCTGGCGCTCAATTTCGTCGTGCACGGGCTGCTCGGCCGGGGCGTGGCGGCCAGCCCCCGGCTCGACGCCCAGGCCAAGGCGCTCGGGGAGCGGCTGCGCGCGGTCACCGTGCCGATCCCGGAGCGTCTCCTCGCTGGAGGATCTTCCGCGGCGAAGGCGATCGAGCCCATCTAAACGGGAAATAACCCTACAATTGCGCGCAATTGTTCTCGCTTCGGGGAAGGACACCCATGCGACTGCGCTTTCTCGGCTCCACGTCGGAGGCCGGGGCCTGCCCCTCCCTCTACGAGACCGACCGGGGGACGATCGTCGTCCAGGGGCTGGAACTCGTCGACGCGGACGCCCGCGCCGACCTGAGACACGTGCTCGACGGCGAGACGGCCGTGGAGGTCCCGAGGGAACTGCTCGTGGAGATCGCCCGGCGCGTGCTCGGCTGATCACGATTAGGCGCATCCCTATGGCCGGATCGCTCCGGCGGGTCTACCTTTGAGCGCACCACAGGCGGAGGTAGCACGTGACCGACCGAACCACCCGCACGGCGAACGTCCATCCGCGCGCCGAAGGGGGGTCCCCGGCGGTGCCACGCGGGACGGACCGCGGGTGAGCGGCTTCCAGCAGTCCCGGATGGATCTGGGCTCCGAGCTGCGGCGACTGCGCGAGGAAGCCCACCTGTCCGGCAAGGACCTTGCCGAGCGGCTCGGGTGGCAGCCCTCCAAGGTGTCCCGCATCGAGAACGCCAGGCAGACCGCCACCGAGGACGACGTGGTCACCTGGGGCCAGGCCGTACGCGCCGATCCGGACACGGTGGACGGCCTGATCCAGCGGGCCCGCGGCCTCGTCGAGCGGCAGGACTCCTGGCGGCAGCGGCACAAGAACGGCCTCGCCGCGCTCCAGGAGGACGTACGCGACCTGGAGGCGAGGACCCGGTCCTTCCGGGCGTTCGAGCCGGGCATCGTGATCGGGCTGCTGCAGACCGCCGAGTACGCCAGGAACATCTTCACCAGGGTGCGCCGCGTGTACGAGGCGACCGACGACGTCGACGCGGCGATCCGGGTCAGGATGCAGCGCCAGGAGATCCTCTACGATCCCGCGCGCTCGTTCCGGTTCGTCCTGCCGGAGGCGGTGCTGCGCTACCGGTTCGCGCCGCTGAACGTGATGCGCGGCCAGATGGACCGGCTGCTGGCCGTGACCACCCTTCCCAACGTCGAGTTCGGGGTCATCCCGACGGGCGCGCTGCTGCCCACGACGCTGGTGAACCCGTTCTGGATCTACAACGACGCGCTCGTCGGGGTGGCCACGAAGACCAAGGAGATCCTGCTCCGCGACCCCGACGACATCGCCTTCTACGCCCGCGAGTTCGAGGATCTCTGCGAGGTCGCCGCGTTCGGCGAGGACGCCCGCCGTGTGATCGTCCAGGTGATCGACGACTATGCGAGGCAGTCGCCGGATTAATCGGCGCAATTGCTTGTATCCGCGTCGCGGCCCGTGCAATCCTTTCCCCCTGAACGGGAGGTGAAGCGCGTTGGTCGATACGGTTTCGCGCATCCACGAGTTCGCGTCGGCGGCCCGTGCGCACATCGACCTCTCGGTCCGGGTGATCGGTGACATGCCTCCCCGGGTCCAGGTGCGCAACCGGTTCAGCGACACCCTGCGTGAGACCGTGACCTGCTCCGACGACGGCGCGTTCCTCACCTCGTGGGGCTACCGGCTCGGCACCGTGGAGTGCGTCGAGTCCGCCGCCGCCCGGCTCGCCTACCTCCTGGCCGCCCTCCCCGCCTGAGAGCGGCCCGCAGGTTCCCGTCGCCGCGGCGTCAGGCCAGCTTGTAGAGGGACGAGTTCCCCTCGGCGCCACCGGCCTCGGCGCCGCCGATCTCCGCGGAGTCGACCGGCGTGCCGTTCGCCTTGACCCACTCGGTGACCTCGGAGTCGCCGCCGCCGGGGCCTCTGCCGCCCACCACGACGTACTTCAGCTTCCCCTCGGCGACGTACCGCTTCAGCGTGGCGACCGACATCGCGGGGTCGCTCCCGGTGAAGCCGCCCATCGCGATGACCGGCCTGCCGGTGGACAGGATGACCGACGAGGCGCTCTGCGCGCTGCCGACCGCGACGAGCCAGGTGGCGTCGCCCTGGTTCTTCTTCAGGTAGGCCACCATCGCGTCGCTGATCCCGCCGCCGGGCCCGCCTCCGAAGCCTCCGGGGAAGCCGACGGCGCGGCCTCCGGGACGCGTTCCGCCGGGCGGCATCCCTTCGGGAGTCCCCGTCCCGCCAGGCTCTCCGGGGCCGCCGTAGCGGGCTCCTGAAGGGCCCCCCGGGAAGCCTCCGGGGAAGCCCCCGGGGAAGCCTCCGGGGAAGCCTCCGGGGCCGCCCATCCCGCGACCGGTCGAGGGGCCCGCCGTCGGGTTGGTGCCGTTCACCCCCGACCCCAAGGGCGTCAGGGCGTACGCGGCGGGCCCGGCGAGGCCGGCGAACAGCCCGGCGGCCAGCGCCACCACCGTGACGCGGCGCACGCCGTAGCCCACGGCCACCAGCCCGAGGGCCGCCACCGCGGTCGCTCCCGCGACGGCCCAGGCCAGCCACGGGACGAACTCCGTCGTACGGCGCAGCACCGCGAACGACCAGCCGCCGGTGACGGCGACGGCCGCGGGAAGCGCCCACGCCCACGCGCGGGAGCTCCGGAGGGCCCGCCACATCAGCACCCCGCCCATCCCCGCGAGCGCCGCGATCGCGGGCGCCATGGCGGTCGAGTAGTACGGGTGGAACGTCCCCGCCGAGAAGCTGAACACGGCGTAGTGGACCACCAGCCAGCCGCCCCACAGCAGCAGGGCCGCCCTGGTCGCGGGGCGGCGGTCAGGACGCAGCGCGGTCACCGTCGCCGAGCGGTCGCCCTCACCGCGCAGTACGGCGCCGCCGGTGAGGGCGGCGGCCCTGCGGCCGGTCAGGACCAGCCCGGCGACCAGCGCGACCACCGCGAACGGGATCAGCCAGGAGATCTGCCCGGCCATGATGTCGTTGAAGAGCCGGTCCGCGCCCGCGGCGCCGCCGAACGACGCGCCCTGACCGCCCCCGCCTCCGCCGCCGCTCCTGCCGAAGATCCGGCCCAGGCCGTTGTAGCCGACGACGAGGTCCCACACCGTGTTGTCGGTGCTGCCCCCGACGTACGGCCGTCCGTCCGCGGGCCACAGGTCGACGATCACCATCCACCAGGCGCTGGAGACGGCCAGGGCCACCCCGGCCACGAGCAGCCGCCCGATCCGCCGCGAGAACTCGCCCGCGGCCGCGTACAGGTACACGAGGGCGAACGCGGGCAGCACCAGGTACGCCTGGAGCATCTTGGTGGTGAACGCGAGCCCGACGAGGACCGCCGAGATCACGATGGTCCGCGGCCGCCCGGTACGGATCGCCTCCAGGCAGAACCAGGCCGCCGCCACCAGGAGCAGCACCAGGACGGTGTCCGGGTTGTTGTCCCGGTTGATCGCCACGGTGATCGGGGTCAGCGTCATCACCAGGGCCGCGACCAGCGCCGCCGCGTGACCGGCGGGCCCCGCCAGCGAGCGCCGGACCGCCGAGTGCACCAGGGCGACCGAGGCGACGCCGGCGGCCGCCTGCGGCAGCAGCATGCTCCATGTGCCGAAACCGAAGACCCGCGCGGACAACCCCATCACCCACAGCGCGAACGGCGGCTTGTCGACGGTGATGAACGAGCCGGCGTCCAGCGCCCCGAAGAAGAACGCCTTCCAGCTCTGGGTGCCCGAGTAGACCGCGGCCGCGTAGTACTCGTTGGCGTACCCGCCCGCGCCGAGTGCCCAGGTGTAGAGGACGGCGGCAAGGACGAGCACGGCCCACATCGCCGGGCGCGCCCAGCGCGGGTCATGGCGTGCCGTCCGCCGGGCCGTCCACGGTGCAGTCCGCCGGGCCGACGGTCGCGCGGGCGCCGCCGGCGACGTGGTGACAGGCGGCGTGCTCATCGGGCCTCCCTCCGGGGGTTGAACACCCACACCCGCAGGAGAAGGAAGCGTGCCAGGGTGGCGGCCCCGTTCGCGACGATCACTCCGACGAGCTCGGCGCCGCGCGACGCCGTCGCGGGCAGCAGGGCCAGGATGCCGGTGGTGAGGGCCAGGCCGATCAGGAAGGCGGCCAGGCCCTCGATCTGGTGCCTGAGCGCCCCCGAGGCCCCGGTGACGCCGAACGTGAAGCGCCGGTTGGCCGCCGTGTTGGCGATCGCCGTGACGAGCAGCGCGACCGCGTTCGCGGCGACCGCGGGCATGGCCGCGCGCAGCAGCCAGAAGAGCGCCAGGTAGGCGACCGTGCTGATCGCCCCGATGACCGCGAAGCTGGGGAGCTGCCTCGCCATCCCCGCGGGGAGCCTGGCCTGCTGCACGCGGGCGGGGACGGGCAGCCGCACCGCGCCGGAGAGGGTCTTCCTGGTCACCCGCCACATTCCCCTGAGGTCGTCCGTCGCGGTCCTGACGATGTCCACCCGGCTGTCGGGGTCGTCCACCCAGTCCACCGGCACCTCGTGGATGCGCAGCCCGTGCCGCTCGGCGAGCAGCAGCAGCTCGGTGTCGAAGAACCACTCCTGGTCCTCCACGATGGGCAGCAGCGCCCGCACGATCTCGGTGCGGCCCGCCTTGAAGCCGCACTGGGCGTCGGAGAACCTGGCCCCCATCAGCGAGCGGAGCAGCAGGTTGTAGGCGCGGGAGATGAACTCGCGTTTGGGCCCGCGCACCACGTTCGACGTCGTGGCGAGGCGGGTGCCGATGGCGAGGTCGCTGTGGCCGGTCAGCAGCGGGGCCACCAGCGGCAGGAAGGCGTCCAGGTCGGTCGACAGGTCCACGTCCATGTAGCTGACGACGTCGGCCTCGCTCTCGCCCCACGCCCTCCGCAGCGCGCGCCCGCGCCCCTTCTCGTCGAGGTGCAGCGCGTGCACGTTCGGCAGCTCGCGGGCCAGCTCGCCGGCGATCGCCCAGGTGTCGTCCGTGCTGGCGTTGTCCGCGATCGTGATGCGGAAGCCGTACGGGAAGTCGCGGGTCAGGTAACCGTGCAGCCTGCGGATGCTCTCGGCCAGCACGCGCTGCTCGTTGTACACGGGAACCACGACCTCGACGAGGCGTGTCCTTCCCGGGGCGCCGTTCGGAGACGAGGCCGGAGGCGGGGGAACCGTCGCGATGCTCATGTGGTCCAACGTCGGCGCAGGGAATTGAACCTTGCTGAGCTGCCGATTAAGGATGTCTGAGAAAGAGCGGGGAACCCCGGGGGCACGGCGATCTCCTAGGAGGCCGCCACCTCGTCCTTCACCTCCGCGCCGGGCGGTGTGCCGGGCAGGCTGATCGTGGCCAGCGTCCCGCCGCCGGGAGCGTTCCCGAGGCGGACCTCGCCACCGGCGTCCCGTACGGCCTGGGCCACGATGGACAGTCCGAGCCCCGACCCGGGGAGGCTGCGCGCCGACGAGGAGCGCCAGAACCTCTCGAAGACGTGCGGAAGCTCGTCCTCCGGGATGCCCGGCCCCTGGTCGCGTACGGTCAGGACCCCGTTCGCGAGCCGGACCGCCACCAGGCCGCCCGGCGGGCTGAACTTCACGGCGTTGTCGAGCACGTTCACGGCGGCCCGCTGGAGGCCCCTGGCGTCGCCGTGGACCTGCCACGGCTGGAGGTCAACCTGGAACTCCAGTCCGGGGCCGCGGCGCCTGGCGCGGTTCACGGCGGCGGACACCAGGTCGTGGAAGTCGATGTCGGTGGAGTGCTCGCCCGTCTCGGCGCTCCTCGACAGTTCGAGGAGGTCGCCGATCAGGCTGGACATCTCCTCGAACTGCTCCTTGACGTTGATCAGGAGCCGGCGTTTGGACTCCGGCTCCAACGCCCGGCCGGTGTTCTCGCTGCGCAGCATCAGGTCGATGTTGGTGCGCAGGCTGGTCAGCGGGGTCCGCAACTCGTGCCCGGCGTCGGAGACCAGCCGGCGCTGGCGTTCCTGGGAGCTGGACAGGGCGGCCGTCATCGTGTTGAACGACCGGCTCAGCCTGGCGATCTCGTCGGTCCCCTCGACCGGGATCCGGATCGCGAGGTCCTCGGTCCGCGCCACGTGCTCGACCGCGCTCGTCAGCCGCTCGACGGGGCGAAGCGCCGCGCGGGCGAGCCAGAGACCGGCGAGCGCGGCGCCGAGCACGCCGACGACGGCCACCGACCCGAGGATCAGGGCGAGGATCCGGAGCGTCCCGCTCATCTCTTCCGTGGAGCGGAAGACGGTGACGGCCACCGGCTCCGGGACGGCGAACTGCCGCAGTTCCTCGGGGCCGCCGCGCGGCGACGGTTGCGGCACGTACTTCTTGGTGAGGGCGAGGACCGAGCTGCCGTTCCTCGTCACCGCGTCGCGCAGGACCGGGTCTCCGCCGGAGACGGCCAGAGCCCGCTCCTCCGGGGTCGGGACGACCTCGTCCGACGATCCCCACACGCAGACGGAGCCGTCCGCCCGGATGATCTCCCAGCTGCGCCCGGACGGGTCCCACGGGTGCGGTGGGCCGACGCCCTGTTCAAGGGTTTCCTGATCACTGTCCGCGCCGCACTGGGCGAGCGTGAACGCCACCTGCTCGACGCGCGGGTTGAACTCCCCCAGCGAGTCGCGGATCTGCCCCTGCATCCGGTCGTGGATCAGGAACCAGCACACCGCCGCCGACAGGGCCACCGCCACCGCCACCGCGGCGGCGATGACCAGGGTGAGCCGGGCCCGGAGCGAACGGCGTCTCCTCACGGAAAGGTCCGCAGGACATAGCCCACACCGCGCACGGTGTGGATCAGCCGGGTCTCGTCCGCGGCCTCGGTCTTCCTCCGCAGGTACATCACGTAGACGTCGAGCGAGTTGGACGACGGCTCGAAGTCGAACCCCCACACCTCGCTGAGGATCTGCTCCCGGGTCAGCACCTGGCGCGGATGCGTCAGGAACAGTTCGAGCAGGAGGTACTCCGTACGCGTGAGGTCGAGGGGGCGGCCGGCGCGGGTGACCTCGCGCCCGGCGGTGTCCATGCGGAGGTCGGCGAAGGAGAGCACGGAGCCCGCCTCCTCGCTGGGCGCGGCGAGCGCGCCGCGCCGCAGCAGGGCGCGCACCCGGGCGAGCAGCTCGTCCAGCTCGAAGGGCTTGACCAGGTAGTCGTCGGCCCCCGCGTCGAGACCGGACACGCGGTCGCCCACGGCGTCGCGCGCGGTCAGCATCAGCACCGGGACGTGGTTGCCGGAGGAGCGGAGCCTGCGGCACGTCGTCAGGCCGTCCAGACGCGGCATCATCACGTCGAGCAGCACCGCGTCGTACGGCTCGCGCTCCAGCCGGTCGAGGGCGGCCGACCCGTCCGCGACGGTCTCGACCTTGTACCCCTCGAACTCGAGGCTGCTCCGCAGCGCCTCGCGCAGCGCCGGTTCGTCGTCGACCACCAGCAACCGCGCGGACTCACCTTCGGCTCCCATCACCGTTTCACGGTATCCGCGCCCCATGAGAGGTCGATGAGAACAGGACGGCCATCGCGGCGTTGTGACCGGGGATCCCGCTGACGCCTCCGCCGCGCCGGGCGCCCGCGCCACACAGCAGGATCCGCTCGTGCCGCGTCTCCACGCCCCACGGCCCGTCCTCCTGGGACTCGGCGAACGGCCAGGAAAGGTCGCGGTGGAAGATGTGCCCGCCGGGGAGCCCGGCCTCGTGCTCCAGGTCGAGCGGGGTCCGCACCTCCAGGCAGGGTTCGCCCGACGGCGCGCGCAGCAGGCAGTCCTCGATCGGCTCGGCGAGCACCGCGTCGACGGACGCGAGGGTGCGGCGCAGCGCGTCCTCCCGCGCGCCGGCCCCGGCTCCGGCTCCGGCTCCGTCGCCGGTGAACAGCCTGGCCGGCATGTGCAGGCCGAACAGCGTCATCGTGTGCGCGCCGGACCGCCGCAGCGCAGGGCCGAGGATCGACGGATCCGTCAGCGAGTGGCAGTACATCTCCGCGGGCGGCAGGTCGGGGATCCGGCCCGCGGCGGCCTGCGCGCGGGCGGCGGCGAGCCGCTCGGCGCCCTCGTTGACGTGGAAGGTGCCGCTGAACGCCTCCGCCGGGTCGACGGACGCGTCCCTGAGGCGCGGCAGCCGGGACACCACCATGTTGATCTTGAGCTGGGAGCCCTCGGGACGCTCCGGGGTCTCGCCCGTCAGCCGGGCCAGCACGGCGGGCGGCAGGGCGGCAAGGACGTGCCCGCCGCTGACGGCGTGCTCGTGCCCGCCGGAGTCGCGGAAGGTGACCTCGCCCGACGGGTCGATCGCGAGCACCTCGGCGCCGCACCTGATCTCGGCGCCCGCGCGCCTGGCGGCGTCCGCGAGGGCGTCCGTGACGGCTCCCATACCGCCGACCGGGACGTTCCAGTCGCCGGTCCCGTCGCCGATGACGTGGTACAGGAAGCACCGGTTGGCCAGCAGGTCCGTCGACGGATCGGCGAAGGTGCCGATCAGGGCGTCGGTGAGGACCACCCCGCGCACCGTGTCGTCGTCGAAGCGCTCGGCGACCACCTCGCCGATGGGGCGCTCGAACAGGTCGCGCCACGCCTCGGCGCCCACGAGGCGGCGCAGCGCCGTACGGTCCACGAGGGGTTCGAGGAGCGTGGGCGCGACGCGCCGGGCGACCTCGGCGGTCATCGCGTAGAAGCGGCGCCACGCCTCGTGGTCCTTCGTCCCGCCGGTGACGGCGGCGAACGACGCCGCGGTGCGGGCCTCGTCCTCGCCGTCCACGAGCAGCCCGGTGTCCCCCGCGGGGGTGTACGAGGCGAAGCGGCGCCGCCGGAGCTCCACACCGACGCCGAGATCCTTGACGATCTTGGCGGGCAGCAGGCTGACCAGGTAGGAGTACCGCGACAGCCGGGCGTCGACGCCGGGGAAGGCCACGGTGGAGACCGCGAGGCCGCCGACGTGGTCGAGGCGTTCGAGGACGAGGACGCGGCGGCCCGCCCCCGCGAGGTAGGCGGCGGCGACCAGGCCGTTGTGCCCGCCGCCGGCGACGACCACGTCATAGCGCGAGTGAGACATCGGTTCTCCAGGGTCGGGGTGGGGGCGGTGGACCACGTGGTCGCCCCGGTCTGCCCTGGTCGCCCGCGCGGCCGCACGCGAGGGGCACACTATCCGGGAGGGTCCGCCCCGGCCAGGTGGCCCGTGCCCACTATCGCGCGGGTTCGTTGGCTGATCGTGCGGTGGACGCCCCCGAGAGGTACGTATAGGTTTGTCCTTTTGGAACCTTTTACGAACTTTGAAGAAACCACTCAGGAGAGCCATGCTCAAGGTCGTGCCGTCGGAGGAAGTCGCCGAAGCCCTGGCAGCCGGAAGGCCCGTCGTGGCGCTGGAGTCGACGATCATCTCCCACGGGCTGCCGCAGCCGCGCAACCTCGAGGTGGCGCTCGAACTCGAGGAGATCGTGCGGAGCGCGGGAGCCGTGCCGGCGACGATCGCGGTCCTCGACGGCGTGCCGCGCGCCGGGCTGGACCGGGAGGGCCTGGAGCGGATCGCGACCGAGCCCGGCCTGCGCAAGCTCGGCTTCCGTGACCTCGCCCCCGCCGCCGCGCTGAAGGTCAGCGGCGCCACGACCGTGTCCGGGACATCGTTCCTGGCCGCGAGGGCGGGCATCCGCGTCTTCGCGACCGGCGGGCTCGGCGGCGTCCACCGCGGCTGGACCACCGTCCAGGACGAGTCGGCCGACCTCGACACGCTGGGCCGTACCAGGATCACGGTCGTCTGCGCGGGCGTGAAGTCGATCCTGGACGTACCGGCCACCCTGCAGCGGCTGGAGACCCGGCAGGTCACCGTGGTCGGGTACCGGACCGACGAGTTCCCCGGCTTCTACCTGCACACCTCGGGCGAGCCCGTCGACTGGCGGATCGAGACCGCCGCCGAGGCGGCCGGGATCATGCGGGCGCAGGACCTGCTCGGCGGGCCGGAGACGGCGCTGATCGTCGCGAACCCGGTGCCCGTCGCCGACCAGCTCGACCCCGCGCTGCACGACCGCGTGCTCGCTGAGGCGCTCCGGGCCGCCGACGAGCGGGGCGTCGCCGGGCAGGCCATCACGCCGTTCCTGCTGGAGTACCTGGTCAACGGCACCGACGGCGCCTCACTTGAGGCGAATCTGGCCGCTGTGCGCGGAAACGCCCGTCTCGCCGGCGAGATCGCGGCATCCTGGTCCCGGGAGGACTGACATGGGAGGCCTGCTGGTGATCGGCGACGTCGTCACCGACGTCGTGGCGCTGCACGGGCAGCCGGTCGCCACCGGCACCGACACCGCGGCCGACATCGTGCTGCGTCCGGGCGGCTCCGGGGCCAACACGGCCTGCTGGGCCGCCCATCTTGGCGCGGACGCGCGGCTGCTCGCCCGGGCCGGATACGACACCGGCGAGTGGCACCGGGCCGAACTGGTCCGGGCCGGAGTGCGGCCGCACCTCCGGATCGACCCGGCCAGGCCGACCGCCGTCGTCATCGCCATGGTCGACCTGAGCGGCGAGCGTTCCATGCTCACCAATCGGGGCGCGGGCCGGCACATCGGACCCGCCGACTGGTCGGAGGCGCTCCTCGACGGCGTGACCCACCTGCACCTGTCGGGGTACACGCTGTTCGAGCGGCCGGGCCTCGACCTCGCCCGGCTCGCCATGCGCGAGGCGGCCGAGCGCGGCGTGACCGTGAGCGTGGACGCCGCCTCGACCGGCTTCCTGCGCGACTTCGGGACCGACCGCTTCATCCGGGAGACCGCCGCCGCGCGGATCATCATCCCTAACCTCGACGAGGCGCTGCTGCTCACCGGCGCCACCGCCCCGGAGGGGGCCGCCACGGCCCTCAGCGCCGCGTACGGCACCGCCGTGGTGAAGCTGGGTGCCAAGGGGGCCCTGCTCGCCAGGGATGGCGAGATCGTCGCGAGGGCGCCCGCGTCCCAGACGGAGGTGGTCGACTCGACGGGCGCAGGGGACGCGTTCGCCGCCGGTTTCCTGACCGCGCTGCTGTCCGGGCTCGCCCCCGAGATCGCGCTGGAAAATGGTTGCCGGGCCGGCGCCGCCGCGGTCGCGCAGGTCGGCGGCCGTCCCCCGGTCGCGGGAGCGGCAGGTCCGGCCGCCGGTATCGCGAAGGAGCTTTACCCTATTGACACCAATTGATAGCTTGCGGCGTAAGCTGCACCATTAGCAACATGCGTCACTCTCGGGAGGGTGCGGTCATACCGATGGACGCCGAGTCAACGATCTGCCTGAGTGATCTGGTTCCCGCCCTTCGCTGGACCCGTGCGCAGCAGGTCGCCGAAGTTCTGGCCGACCCTCGCCTGCCCGCGGGCTGGTGGGGCTCCGTCGCGCTCGGCCGAGCCCTCGGCGCGACCGGGGTGGACTGGCTCTGCGAGCGGCTGGCCCGGCTCGCCGCGAGCCGCTGGGATCATCTCGCGCTGACCGATCTGCTTCCCGCGATCCAGGTCCACTCCGTCGATCCCGCCCTTCCGGGATGGCAGGAACCGGCCCGTTCGGCGGTCACCGGCCTGGGCGGATGGCACCGGCTCCGCCGGCTCACTCCCGGAGACCTGCAGAGCCCCTCGGCTCCCGCCACTCCCGAGGCCGTCCTCACTGTCGTCTTCCGTGAGATCTTCACCCACCTCCAGCTCCCGGTCACCGCCGCGGAACCGGCGCCGCTGCCGGCCGTACCGGCACCGGACGCGGCGGCGGCATCGGCCCCGTCCTCCACGGCGGCACCCGGCTCCACGACACCCGGCTCACCGGCGCCGGCGGCCGCACCGCAGCAAGCCGTACCGCAGCAGCCCGCGTCAGCTCCCGCTCCGGCTCCCGCCGAGCAGGGCACGCAGACCCGCCCCGCGCCCCCGCTCGCCGCCCCCCTCGCCGCGCCGACTCCCGGGGCCGCCGCCGCTCCTTCCGCGCCGTCCCTGCCCGTCCGGCAGTCTCCCGCCGCCCAGGGCGCCCCCGTCCCGCATGCCGGTCAGCCCGCCCCCGGCGCTCCGGCCCGGCCGCCCGCGCCTCCCGCGGCGCCTCCGGCTCCGCCCGCGCCCGTTCCGAGCGACTACCCCATGGTCGGTCTCGTGGAGCACCTCTTCAGGGACTGGGACCCGCTCGCCAGGGCCGTCGCCGCCGAGCGGCTCTTCGCCGCCGAGCCGGTCAGCCTCCGCGCGCTCGCCCACCGCCTCAACGTCGACCGCGAGATCCTCTCCCAGGCCCAGCGGGCCGTGGAGGAGCGTGTGCTCATGTGGCTGCGCTCCCCCGACTCCGCCGCGCTGACCGGTCACCTGTTCGGCCTCACGGAGTGGCTGGGCACCGCCGCGACGCAGGAGCAGCTGATCGCCGCCGACCCCTCCCACCCCATCGACGTCCCCTCGCTTGGCACGCCCCTCTGGCGGGTGCTGGTCACGCTGATGCCCGACCGCCGGCTCCAGGACGGCTGGCTCGTCGTCGGCGACCTCGGCGGCCTGCGGGACAAGACCCGCCAGCTCCTCGCGACCAAACCCGCGGACACGGACGTCGTCGAGCTGCTCGGCCAGCTCGGCATCCGCCCGCACTCGGCCAAGGCCTGGCTGGACGCGCTGCCCAAGGAGCAGCCGCGTCCGGAGCAGCGGTCGGCCGGCGCCGCGCCGCCCGGCGAGCCCAAACCGCTCCCCCGCCGCACTCCCGGCGCGAACGGGCACCACCAGCGGGGCGGGGTCCCCGTTCCCTCGCAGGCGGGCAACGGACCCGACCCGGCGACCGCCCTGGCCGCGCTCAACGCGCTCACCGGCGCCGCCCCGCCGCGCCCGCACCTGGTCCCCAGCCCGCGCAGCACGCCGACCAGCCCGTCCTCCGACCCCCGCCGCTGGCAGCGCATCGACGTCACCAGCGGGCATCTGCGCGGCGAGCCCGTCGCGGTTCCCGAGGGGTACGCCGCCCAGCTCGGCATGCGACCGGGCACGCTGCTGTCGGTCACCGGCCCCGGGGACAACGCGGTCGTGCTGGTCTGGCGCGACCAGCAGCCGGTCTTCGACTCGCTCCAGCCCGTGCTGATGCGGCTGAACGCGCGGCCGGGCGACTCGGTCTACGTCACCGTGGACGGCTACCGGCTGGACGCCCAGCTCACGTCGTGACGTCCCGCTCCCCCCGCGAGCGTCCGCGGGGGGAGCGGGACCGGACGTAGGTGGCGGGCGGCTCCCGCCCGCGCGTCACGTACGGGGCGGCGTGAGCATCTTCCGGTAGTACGTGGCCGAGACGTCGAAGCCGAGCGCGCTGAAGAAGCCCGCCGCCCGGCGGGTGGCGAGCGCCATGTATCCGGCCTCGCGCGAGCGGGCCCATGCCTCGAACTCCTCCAGGAGCCTGCGGCCGATGCCGTGGCGGCGGAAGTTCCTTTCGATGATCGCCTCCTCGACCCAGGCGACCCGCCCGTTGGCGAAGAGCGTGAGGTGCGTGTAGCCGAGGAGGTAGCCGCGGACCGTTCCGTCCACGGTGGCGACCAGGAGCAGCGCGTCCTCGTTCTGGAGCAGCTGCGGCAGCGCCGCGTCGAAAGCGGCGCGTTCCGGGCGGAACGACAGCGCGAACTCGCGCGCGAGCGCGAAGATCTCGTCCGCGTCGCTCTTGTCCGCCCTCCGGAGCCGGAGATCACCAGACGTCATGGGTAGGACTCTAGATTTACCGGGGCGAATACGTCCATTGCATGGTCAATCCGAGAGCCTCAGGCCAGGGTGATCGTGTCGCCCTCGGAAGAGATGGCCACCTCGGCGAGGGCCTTCTTCGCCGGACCGCTCTTGGGGGAGCCGTCGGCGATGGCGAAGGACGAGTTGTGGCAGGGACACACGATGACGCCGTCCCTGACCCGCTTCACCGGGCACCCCTCGTGCGTGCAGATGGCGCTGTATGCCTTGAAGGTGCCCGCCTCCGGCTGGACGACCACCACCTTCTCCGCGCTCACGATCACACCGCCGCCGACCGGGATGTCGGCCTTCTTGGCCAGCGTGCCCGCCGGCGCCTTGTTCGCCTCTCCCGCGCCCGCGGCCTCCCCGCCCGCCGCGGGCTTGCCGTCGGCGGTCGTGCCGGCGGCCGTGCCCGCGGTCGTGCCGGTGCCGGACGAGCACGCCGCGACGGCTGCTCCCACTCCAGCGAGGGCGGCGGCGCTGAGGGCGTGACGGCGGGTGACGTTCTTGTCCAAGGTGCTGCCTTTCATCGGTCGGGTCTCCACCCAACCAGTACCACCAGGCCAAACCCGTCACCCCGGAGGGTTTTCTAAGAATTTATTAAGTACCTGAGGTGACAACCAGCGAAAGGGTCATATCGCACTTATGCCCCCATTCCCAGCTCGCGTGCGATCAGCATGCGCTGAACCTCGCTGGTGCCCTCGCCGATCTCCAGGATCTTGGCGTCCCGGTAGAAGCGGCCCACGGGATACTCGTTCATGAAGCCGTACCCGCCGAAGATCTGGGTGGCGTCGCGCGCGTTGTCCATGGCCGCGTTCGAGGAGACCAGCTTCGCGATCGCCGCCTCCTTCTTGAACGGCCGCCCCGCCAGCATCCTCTCGGCCGCGTGGTAGTAGGCGAGCCGCGCGGTGTGCGTGCGCGCCTCCATGTCGGCGATCTTGAACTGGATCGCCTGGTACCGGTTGATGGCCCGGCCGAACGCGACCCGCTCCCCGGCGTAGCGCAGGGACTCGTCCACGCATCCCTGGGCGAGCCCGACCGACAGCGCGGCGATGGCCACCCGGCCCTCGTCGAGCGTCTGGAGGAACTGGGCGTACCCCCTTCCGCGCTCTCCCAGGAGGTTCTCCTCGGGGACCCGGCAGTCGCTGAACGACAGCTCGCGGGTGTCGCTGGCCGACCAGCCGACCTTGGAGTACTTCTTCGACACGGTGAACCCCGGGGTCCCCGACGGCACGAGGATCGTGCTGATCTCGGGCACCACCGCGCCGTCACGCTCGCGGCGGCCGGTGATCGCCGCGACGCCGACGACACCGGTGATGTCGGTCCCCGCGTTCGTGATGAACGCCTTGGACCCATTGATCACCCATTCGCCGCCGTCCAGCGTCGCCGTCGTGCGCATCCCGCCCGGCACGTCGGAACCGCCGCCCGGCTCGGTGAGGCCGAACGCGCCGAGCATCTCCCCGGAGGCCAGCCGCGGCAACCACCGGGCCCTCTGCTCGTCCGTGCCGAACCGCAGGATGGGCATCGCGCCCAGCGACACCGCGGCCTCCAGTGTGATCGCCACCGAGGAGTCGACCCGCGCCAGCTCCTCCAGCGCGAGGCACAGGGCGAAATAGTCGCCGCCCATGCCGCCGTACTCCTCCGGGATCGGCAACCCGAACAACCCCATCGCGCCCATCTTGGCGACGATGTCGTAGGGGAACTCGCACCGCTCGTAGTAGTCGCCGATCACCGGGGCGACCACCTCGCGGGCGAACTGCCCGACCGACTCGCGCAACTGCGCGTACTCATCCTTGAGCATCTCGCGCTCCTCCTCGCTCCGGCTGATCGCCGCCACCGCTGCTACCGGACCCCAGCGCCTGGACGACGCGGGACACGCTCGGACGGCCGAGCCTCCCCGCGAGCCACACGCTGGTCTCCACCAGGGACGGGAGGTCCACGCCCGTCTCCACTCCGAGGCCGTCCAGCATCCAGACCAGGTCCTCGGTGGCGAGGTTCCCGGTGGCGCTCTCGGCGTACGGGCAGCCGCCCAGGCCGCCCGCCGAGGCGTCCACGACGGTCACTCCCTTTGTGAGCGCCGTGAGGGTGTTCGCCAGCGCCTGGCCGTACGTGTCGTGGAAGTGGACGGCGAGCCGCTCCGGCCCCGCCCCCGCCGCCGCGAAGGCGTCGAGCAGCGCGGCGACGTGGCCGGGGGTGCCGACCCCGATCGTGTCGCCCAGCGACAGCTCGAAGCAGCCGAGGTCGAGGAGCCGCATGCCCGCGCGTACGACCTGCGGGACCGGGACCGCGCCCTCCCAGGGATCGCCGAAGCACATCGAGAGGTACGCCCTGACCCGGAGGCCGTGGTCGAGCGCCCGCCCGACCACGGGGGCGAACATGTCGAACTGCGACTCCACCCCCTGGTTGAGGTTCCTCCTTGCGAACGTCTCGGTCGCGCTGCCGAAGATCGCTATCTCGGTGACGCCGCGTTCCAGGGCCCGGTCCAGGCCCCGCTCGTTGGGCACGAGCACGGGGTAGCGCACTCCGGGCACCGGCTCAACGAGGTCGAGCAGTTCGGCCGCGTCGGCGAGCTGGGGAACCCACTTCGGATGGACGAAGCTGGTCGTCTCGATCCTCGTCAGGCCCGCGCGGGCGAGCCGGGCGACGAACTCCGCCTTGACCTCGACCGGGACGATCGCCGCCTCGTTCTGCAGCCCGTCCCTCGGGCCCACCTCGTGGACCGTGACCCTCGCGGGCAGGCCGTCCAGGGCGTACGCGCCGTATCCCGCCCCTTCGCCTCCCACCGGTCGCGCCGGTCGCACTGTCATGACGTGCTCCCATCGGGTTCCACCCGGGCCAGGACGCCGTCGAGCTCGACGGCCTGGCCGATCCGCACCGTCAGCTCGGTGACGACGCCGTCCAGGGGCGCCACCACCGAGTGCTCCATCTTCATCGCCTCCACCACGACGAGGGGCTGGCCCGCGCGCACCCGGTCGCCCGCGGCCGCCTTGACCACGAGCACGGTCCCGGGCATCGGGCTGCGGACCACGCCGTCGGCGTCGCCTCCGCCGCCCGCTCGGTCCCCCGGGTCGCCCAGCTCGTGCCGGACGACCGGCCAGGCCAGGCCGTCGCGCCCCAGCCAGAGAACGCCGCCGTCCCAGGCCGTGGCGAACCGGCGGGTCATGCCGCCGATGGTGATCGCGATCTCGCCCTCCGCCGGACGCGCCAGCGCGGCCCGAAGTGAATGGTCATTAACATCCGCCTCGGCGTCACCGGCCAGCCCGCGCACCCGCACGTCGACGACCGCGCCCCGGGAGTCCAGCCGGTAACCGGTCCACGCCCGCTCGCCGATCCGCCAGCCGTCCGCGACGTCCCACGGATCGGCGCTCGCCGGATCCCCCGTTCCGGCGCCCGGCCCGTGGCCCGAGTGGAAGATCAGCGCGGCGGCCACCAGGGCGTCCAGCGGCAGAGGCTCGGCGGCCAGGCCGCCCTCCGCCCGATCGTCCTGGAGGAGGCGCTCGACCAGGCCCGTGTCCAGGCGGCCGGCGACGACCTCGGGCCGCGCGACCAGTGTCCGGAGGAAGCCGATGTTGGTCGTCACCCCGAGGATCGCGGTCGAGGCCAGCGCGTGGTCGAGGGTGCGCAGCGCGCCGGACCGGTCGGGCGCCCAGGCGACGACCTTTGACAGCATCGGGTCGTAGTCGCCGCCCACGATCATGCCCTCGACCAGGCCGGAGTCGACCCGTACGGCACGGCCGTCCCGGGGTTCGCGCAGCGCGAGGACCCGCCCGCCCGACGGCAGGAAGCCCCGCGCCGGGTCCTCCGCGTACACGCGGGCCTCGACGGCGTGGCCGTTCAGCCGTACGTCGTCCTGGCCGAACGGCAGCGGCTCGCCCGCGGCGACGCGGATCTGCAGTTCGACGAGGTCGAGGCCGGTCACCATCTCGGTCACCGGATGTTCGACCTGGAGCCGCGTGTTCATCTCCATGAAGTGGTACGGCGGCCCCTCGTCAAGGGACTCGGCCTCTCCCCACTCCGTGCCCTGGACGATGAACTCGACCGTGCCCGCGCCGACGTAGCCGACCGCCCGCGCGGCCTCGACGGCCGCGGCGCCCATCCGCGCCCGGGTGGCCGAGTCGAGCAGCGGCGAGGGGGCCTCCTCGATGATCTTCTGGTGCCGTCGCTGGAGGCTGCACTCGCGCTCGCCCAGGTGGGCGACGTTCCCGTGCGCGTCGGCCATGACCTGGATCTCGATGTGCCGGGGGTTCGGGACGAACCTCTCGATCAGCAGCGTGCCGTCCCCGAACGCGGCGAGCGCCGTACGGCGGGCCGAGGCGATCGCCTCGGGCAGCTCGGCCTCGGACCGCACCACGACCATACCCTTGCCGCCGCCGCCGGCCGACGGCTTGATCAGCGCGGGGAAGCCGATCGCGCGGGCCGCCTCGGCCAGGTCGTCGGCGGGCTCCGCCCCTCCGGGGACCACGGGCACGCCCGCCGCGGCGACGGTCGCCTTGGCCCGGATCTTGTCGCCCATCGCCTCGATCGCGGCGGGCGGCGGCCCGACGAACACCAGCCCCGCCTCCGCGCACCGCCGGGCGAACGCGGCGCTCTCCGCGAGGAACCCGTACCCCGGGTGGACGGCCTCGGCCCCTGTCTGGAGCGCGGCGGCGATCACCCCGTCGACGTCGAGGTAGCCGCGCGGCAGCCGGACGGCCAGGTCGGCCTCGCGCACGTGCCGGGCGGCCCGGTCCGCGTCGCTGTGCACGGCGACGGAACGGATGCCCATCGCCCGCAGCGTGCGGACGATCCTTACCGCGATCTCACCGCGATTGGCGATCAGCACGGACCCGAACACCCCGCCACCTCCTCTTCACGATCACGTACGCTCCTCACGATCACGCCGGTCACATCCGGAAGACGCCGTACCCGACCGGGTCGAGCGGGGCGCCGGCCGCGGCGGACAGGGCCAGGCCGAGTACCGTGCGGGTGTCCACCGGGTCGATCACTCCGTCGTCCCAGAGCCGGGCGGTCGAGTAATAGGGGTTCCCCTGGCGCTCGTACTGCGCGCGGATCGCGTCCTGGTCGGCGTCGCCCACGGTCGAGAGCACGTTCGCCGCCTGCTCGCCCCCCATGACCGAGATGCGGGCGTTCGGCCACATCCAGAGGAAGCGCGGCGAGTACGCCCGCCCCGCCATGGCGTAGTTGCCCGCGCCGAACGACCCGCCGATGATCACGGTGAACTTCGGCACCCGCGCGCAGGCGACGGCGGTGACCATCTTCGCCCCGTGCTTGGCGATGCCGCCCGCCTCGTACGCCCTGCCGACCATGAAACCGCTGATGTTCTGCAGGAACACGAGCGGGATCGACCGGCGGTCGCACAGCTCGATGAAGTGCGCGCCCTTCAGCGCCGACTCGGCGAAGAGGATGCCGTTGTTCGCGACGATCCCCACCGGGTGCCCGTGAATGCG
Source organism: Microtetraspora glauca (assembly GCA_001570385.1). Taxonomy (GTDB): domain Bacteria; phylum Actinomycetota; class Actinomycetes; order Streptosporangiales; family Streptosporangiaceae; genus Microtetraspora; species Microtetraspora glauca. Next base: position 37,633 of record BBYL01000042.1, read on the forward strand.
CGCGAACCCCGTGACCAGGGTGGGGCCGTACTCCGCCTTGAACTCCAGGAACCTGCTGCCGTCGACGATCCGCGCGACGACCTCCCGCACGTCGTACGGCGTGCGGGTGTCCTGCGGGACGATGCCGTACAGCTCGCCCGGGTCGTAGGCGGGCGGCTCGGCCGGCCCGGTCTCCCAGGCACGGGCCGTGCGGGGCGGCAGCGTCGCCACGATGTCCCGGACGATGCGCAGCGCGTGGGCGTCGTCCTCGGCGAGGTGGTCGGTCACACCGCTGGTCCTCGCGTGGACCTCGCCGCCGCCGAGCTCCTCGGCGGTGACGGTCTCGCCGGTGGCCGCCTTCACCAGGGGCGGCCCGCCCAGGAAGATCGTGCCCTGGTTCCTGACGATCACGGCCTCGTCGCTCATCGCCGGGACGTACGCTCCGCCCGCCGTGCAGGAGCCGAGGACGGCCGCGATCTGCGCGATCCCCCGCGCGGACATGGTGGCCTGGTTGTAGAAGATCCGCCCGAAGTGCTCGCGGTCGGGGAACACCTCGTCCTGCTTGGGCAGGAAGGCGCCGCCCGAGTCGACGAGATACACGCAGGGCAGGTGGTTGTCGAGAGCGATCTCCTGGGCCCGCAGGTGCTTCTTGACGGTGACGGGATAGTACGTACCGCCCTTCACCGTGGCGTCGTTGGCGACGACGACCACCTCGCGGCCGGACACCCGCCCGATGCCGGTGATGATGCCGGCGGCGGGCGCCTGCCCGTCGTAGAGCCCGTCCGCCGCGAGCGGCGACAGCTCAAGGAATCTGCCCCCGGGGTCGAGCAGCGCGTCCACCCGGTCCCTGGGCAGCAGCTTGCCCCGGGCGACGTGCCGCTCCCTTGCGCGCGGCGGGCCGCCCCGCGCCGCGACGGCCAGCCGCTCGCGCAGCTCGGCGGCCAGGCGCTCGCCCGCCTCCGCGTTGCGCTTGTACGGCTCGCCGCCCGGATCACAGGCGCTCCGCAGCACCGGCCACGGATTCGGCTCCATGCCGACCACCTCCGGCGAGTTAATGCCGACTAACATCACCTCGGATGTTAGTCACCATTAACCGGCTCGTCTACCATTGCCTCTCGTGACGGCTCCCCGTACCCCTACCCGCAACAGGCGCGCCGAGATACTCCGGGCGGCGGCCGAACTGTTCGCGGCGCGCGGGTTCCACGGGGTGTCGATCGAGGACATCGGATCCGCCGTCGGCGTCTCCGGCCCCGCGATCTATCGCCACTTCAGCGGCAAGGAAGCCCTGCTCAGCGAGATCCTGCTCGACATCAGCGAGCGGCTGCGCGAGCAGGGAGCCCGCCTGGTCACCGCCCCCGCCGTGCCGGAGTCCCCCAGCGGCGACGCGTACGCGCGGGCGGCACTGGACGCGCTGCTCCACGGGCACATCGACTTCGCGCTGGCCAACCCGGCACTGATCCGGGTGCACGAGCGGGAGCTGGACAACGTGCCCGAGTCGGCCCGCCGCCGGATCCGCCGCCTCCAGCGCCTGTACGTCGAGGAGTGGGTCACCGTGCTGAGCGAGCTCTATCCCGACTGCCCGCCGGCCCGGCTGCGCGCCGCCACCCACGCCGTCTTCGGGCTGCTCAACTCCACCCCGCGCAGCGCGGGCGAGCTGCCTCCGCAGGCCATGGCGCCGCTCCTGCACGGGATGGCCGTCGCCTCCCTGGCGGTGCTGGCCTGATCCCGCGGCGGCCCCGTCAGGCGAGGAGCTTGCGCGCGGCCTGCTCGATGTCCCACTCGGACATCAGCACCGTGTCCGCGGCGGCGCCCAGCGGGATGAAGCTGTCCTGGGAGGTGACCCGCGCGATCTGCCCGGAGAACCCGCCCTCGACCAGCGCGGTGATGACGCTCTCGGAGACGCCGCCGCTGCGCCGGGTCTCGTCGGCGATCAGCACCTTGCCGGTCAGCTCGGCGGCGCGCAGCAGGTCCTCGACCGGAAGCGGGGACAACCAGCGCAGGTCGAGCACCCGGCAGCTCATCTCCTCGGCGGTGAGCTTGACCGCCGCACGCAGGCTCATCCGCACCCCGTTGCCGAAGGTGACGATGGTCAGGTCGCGGCCGTCGCCGTACGAGCGGGCCCGGCCGATCGGGATGTGGGTCTCCGCCCAGCGGGCCGGAGGGACGTACGGCGAGAGCCAGCCGCCGTCGTCCTCGTCGAACAGGTCACGCGTGTGATACAGCGCGATGGGTTCGAGGAAGACGCAGACCCGGCCGTCGGCCCGCGCCGCGGCGAGGCAGGTGCGCAGCATGGACGCGGCGTCGTCCGGCCGCGCGGGCACGGCCACGATCAGGCCGGGGATGTCGCGCAGCGCGGCGACCGAGTTGTCGTTGTGGAAGTGGCCGCCGAAACCCTTCTGGTAGGCGAGCCCGGGGACGCGGACGACCATCGGGTTGCGGAACGCCCCCCGGGAGAAGAACTGCAGCGACGACGCCTCGCCGCGGATCTGGTCCAGCGCGTTGTGGAGGTAGGCGAGGTACTGGATCTCGGGGACCGGCAGCAGCCCCGAGACGCCGGAGCCGAGGGCCAGCCCGAGAATGGACTGCTCGTCCAGCAACGTGTCGAAGACCCGCTCGGCGCCGAACTTCCGCAGCAGGCCGCGGCTGACGCCGTACACGCCGCCCTTCCTGGCGACGTCCTCGCCGAACAGCAGGACGCCGGGGTCCAGCGCCATCTCCTCGGCGAGCGTGCGGTTGATCGCCTGGGCGAGCGTGAGGCCGCCCTCCTGCTCGGGTGGCGTGCCGAAGACCCGTTCCCGTACGGCGGGGCCGGCGACCCGGGTGGCCTCGGCGGCGACCCTGCGGGGGCTGGCGGGGGCGAGCGGGGCCATCACCTCGTGCGCCGAGGTGAGGCGGGGCCGCCGGGTGCACTCCATCGCCAGCTTGAGCACGTGCTCGCGCTCCGCCTCGTAGCGCGCGACCAGTTCGTCCGGCTCGGCGAGGCCGCCCTCCACGAGCAGCCGTGCCGTGCCGACGAGGGGGTCGCGCTCCAGGTCGGCGGCGATCTCTCTGCGGGTGCGGTAGGCGATCTCGACGTCGGAGCCGGCGTGCCCCATCAGCCGGACCGTGCTCATGTGCAGGAACGCGGGGGCGCGGGTGGACCGCACGTGCTCGGCGGCGGCGCGGGCGACGTCGTGGATGTCGGCGAGGTCGCACCCGTCGGCCCGGAAGTACGCCAGCAGGGGGTGCCTCGCGGCCTCGACCCAGCCGGGCGGGGTCCGCACGCTGATCCCGAGGCCGTTGTCCTCGCAGACGAACAGCACGGGGAGCTGGAGCCCCCGGAACGCGCCGTAGGCCGCCGTGTTGAGCCCGCTCAACGCCGACGCGTGGTTGACCGTGGCGTCGCCGAAGCTGCAGACGGCGATCGCGTCCTGCGGCCAGGGTGACGGCACGCCGAGGACACGCGCGCGGTCGATCGCGAAGCCGACGCCGACGGCCCGGGGCAGGTGGCTCGCGATCGTGGACGTCTGGGGGATCACCGCGAGGTCCGGATGGCCGAAGACCTTGTGCCTGCCTCCGGCGATGGGCTCCTCCGTCGAGGCGCTCAGCCCGAGGAGCACGTCGCGCAGGCCCTCCTCCGCCAGCCGGCCCGCCTGGGCGGAGCGTTCGAGATAGAAGGCGCCCGAGCGGTAGTGCAGCAGCGCCGGGTCGGAGGGGCGCAGCGCCGCGGCGACGGCGGCGTTCCCCTCGTGCCCCGACGAGCCGATCGTGTAGAAGCCCTCGTTCCGCTCCCGCAGCACGCGGGCGGCGACGTCCAGGAGGCGGCTGCCGAGCTGGATCTCGAACAGCTCCCTGCAGCGTCTGCCCGTCAACGTCGTGCCGGGCCGTACGGGAAGGGCGGGGTCCTGGGAAGGTCCGGCGCTCAGGGCTCCCACAGCCTCGATGAAATGCGTCTCAACAGTGTCGCGGGCCACAAGGCCGATTATGTCGCCAGGACACCCGCGCCGTCCGCAACAGTGATGACTATGTTGACGTCTTGTTGTCGGGAATCCCCCGAACGACACCAATCCATAACGACTCGCACTGGTTACTCAACCATCCACAGGGTTTGACCGTCTACTGGTAAAGGAAGACGTGGCACCCTCAAAGCCGCGTTCAACCCACCCGGGGAAGGATGGATCACCCGAGATGTTGAAACGCATCAGTGCCGTCGCCGTGGCGTTGGCGCTGGGTGGTGTGGCGCTCGTCGCCGCGCCGGCCGGCGCGACCGCGGCTCCGGCGGCACCCACCGCACTCCAGGCGTCACCCGATCCCGTCGTCGTGAACGACGGCGCGGGGAAGACGGCGACGTTCGGATTCAGCGCCGGGGAGGGCACGGGCACGGCCAGGCTCGTCGACCCCCTCGGCAAGAGCGTCCCCCTGACCGTGAGCGGCGGACCGAACTACACCGCGAGCTACACGTTCAAGTTCAGCGACGAGCCGGGCGCCTGGAAGCTGGTGGCCACGGCCACCAAGGACGGCGCGTCGTCCGAGTCGAGCAAGGGGTTCTCGGTCCACTGGATCACGGACCTGGACTTCTCCGCCACCCCCGACGCCGTCGACCGCGGCGGCAAGGTCTGGCTGAGCGGCGCCCTGACGTACAAGGAGGGCGGAAGCTGGAAGGCCTACGACAAGCAGGCCGTCCAGATCGCGTTCAAGCCGGTCGGCGGCTCCTACAGCCAGGTCAGGACCGTCACGACCGACTCCCGCGGCCGGTTCCGCGTCGACCAGCAGGTGGACAGGTCGGGCTGGTGGCGGGCCGAGTACGCCGGCTCCGCCGAGACCGAGGGATCGGTCAGCGACAGCGACCGGGTCGACGTCCGGGAACGGGCGCGGGCCTCCCGCCTGTCGTTCGACGCCTCACCCGAGCCGGTGAACGCGGGCGGCACGCTGCGCCTGCGCGGCAAGGTCGAGGCGGGCTCCTGGAGCATCTGGGACCCGATCAGGGGCGCCAAGGTGAACCTGCTGTTCAAGGCGGACGGCGCCTACTCGTGGCGGTACGTCACCTCGGCCTGGACCGGCCGTGACGGCCGGTTCGCCGCCGACGTCACCGCGAACTCCTCGGGCTGGTGGCGCGCGGAGTACGCCGGCGGTAAGGGTCTGGGCGGCTCGCACGCGGACGACCACGTGGACGTGGTCCGGCCGCAGCCGGAACCCCCGGCGTCGCTGGACACCCGCGTGATCTCGTTCAACGCCTATCCCGAGCCGGTGAAGTACGGCAAGTACCTCGCCTTCAAGGGCAAGCTCCAGGCGTGGGACGGCGGCTGGACCGGATACGGCCACCAGAAGGTCACCGTCTGGTTCAAGACGAAGTACGGCTCCTGGAAGTACGTGAAGAGCACCTGGACCAACGGGTCCGGCAAGTTCTGGACCAAGACCAAGGCGTCGAAGTCCGGGTACTGGAAGGTCGTCTTCGCCGGCAACGACGAGGCCGACGGCTCCTACAGCGCCAGGGACTGGGTCCGGGTCAAGCGCTGACCTCCGGCGCTTGGGATACGGGATGACACGACGGCCCGGGGCGGTGACGCCCCGGGCCGTCGGCTACAGCCGGAACACCTTCTTGTTCATGAACTCCTCCATGCCCAGAGGGCCCAATTCGCGGCCGACGCCGGACAGCTTGATCCCGCCGAAGGGCAGGTCCGCCTGCGAACCGCCGGCCGCGTTGAGGTACACCATTCCCGCCTCGATCCGCGCGCCGACGCGTCGTGCCCGGTCGAGGTCGGCGCTGAAGACGCTCGAGCCCAAGCCGTACGGGGTGTCGTTCGCGAGCTCGATCGCCTCCGCCTCGCTGTTCACGCGGTACACGACCGCCACCGGGCCGAACAGTTCCTCGGAGTAGGCGTCCATCTCCGGGGTGACGTCCGTCAGCACCGTCGGCTCCACGTAGGCGCCGGGACCCTCGACGTGGCGCCCTCCCACGCGCAGGGTCGCGCCCTGCCGGACGGCCGTCTCGATCTGGTCGACCAGGCGCTCCGCCGCCTCCTTCGAGGAGAGCGGCGCCAGCGTCGTGGCGGGATCCGTGGGGTCGCCGGGGGTGTACTGCGACATCTTCTTCGACAGCTTCTCCACGAACTCGTCGTAGATGCCGGACATGATGATCATTCTCTTCGGCGCGTTGCATGCCTGCCCGGTGTTGCCCATCCGGGACGCGACCGCGATCTCCACGGTCTCGCCGAGGTCGTCCGCGTCCAGGATCACCATCGGGTCGGAGCCGCCCAGTTCCAGGACGACCTTCTTCAGGTTCTTGCCCGCCTCAGCCGCGACGGCCGCGCCCGCCCGCTCGCTGCCGGTCAGGGACACCCCCTGGATTCGGGGATCAGCGAGCGTCCACGCGATCTGGTCGTGGGTCGCGTAGACGTTGATGTACGCGTCCGCGGGTACACCGGCTTCGCGCAGCAGCGACTCGATCGCGGCGGACGACTTGGGGCAGTTCGGCGCGTGCTTGAGCAGGATGGTGTTACCCAGCACGAGGTTCGGCGCGGCGAACCGGGCCACCTGATAGTACGGATAGTTCCACGGCATGATCCCGACCAGCACCCCGATCGGGCACTTCTGGATGACGGCCTCACCACCCTTGATCGTCAATGGCTCGTCGGCCAGCAGCGATTCACCGTTCTCGGCGTAGTAGGTGAAGATGTCGACGACCGTCGCCAGCTCGCCCTTGCCTTCCTCGATCCGTTTGCCCATCTCCGTCGTGATGATGGCGGCCAGCTCGTCGGTCCTCTCCGCGAAGAGCTCCGCGGCCCGCTTCACGATTCCGGCCCGTTCGGCGACCGGCCTTTCCCTCCACGACAGGTAACCGCGATGCGCGCGATCGATCGCGTCCCGGATCTCGTCGTCCGTCGCGGTTGCGAAGTTCTCGACGACCTCACCGGTTGCCGGATTCGTGACCTTGTACATCCGTGTTCCCCTCTCCTGAAACGAATCCCGGCCACTCCACGCCGAGGGTGGCCGAACACGCCGTGCGTCCCCTGGCCGGCTAGACGAGTCCCCGAGCGCGCAGGCTCTTCACCAGAGCCCAGATCCCGGCTTCCCAGCGAGGGGCGGACTCGGCATGATCCACCGTGTTCACCAGCACCCCCAGCCGAGGGGTGGCGATGCGCACGACGTCGCCGAGCAGGTGCGTGAATCCCGCGCCCGGAGCGAACCGGTCCTGAGTCGGCGCGAACAGCGTTCCGGTGAACAGAACGAATCCGTCCGGATACTGGTGGTGGTCTCCGTAGGCGTGATGGATCAGCTCGACGGGGTCGCGGCTGATGTTCTTCATAGAGCTGGCCCCGTCCAGGACGAAGCCGTCCTCTCCGGTCACCGTGAGGGTCACGTCGAGGTCGCGGACGTCGTCCATGCCGAACGCGTCGTCGAACAGCCGCACGAACGGGCCGATGGCGCAGGAAGCGTTGTTGTCCTTCGCCTCGGTGAGCAGCAGGGCGCTGCGCCCCTCGAAGTCGCGGAGGTTCACGTCGTTGCCGAGCGTCGCGCCCACCGGTGTGCCGTCCGAGCGCACCGCCAGGACGACCTCCGGTTCCGGGTTGTTCCAGGAGGACCGGCTCAGCACACCGATCGACTGGCCGGTACCCACCGAGGACAGCACGGGCGCCTTCGTGAAGATCTCCGGGTCGGGCCCGATGCCGACCTCCAGGTACTGCGACCAGAGGCCTTCTCGCAGCAGGACCTCCTTCACCTGCTCGGCGCTCTCCGTGCCGGGCTTGACCGCGGAAATCGCACCGCCGACGACCTCGGCGAGTTGCTCCCGGATCGCGACCGCCCGTGACGCGTCACCCTTCGCCCGCTCTTCGATCACGCGCTCGATCATGCTCTCGACGAACGTCACCCCAGCGGCCTTGATCACCTGCAGGTCGATCGGTGACAGCAGCCTGGGAACCGAGCGGTCCCTCTCGTCGGCGAACGCGGCGGCCAACTGCTCCAATGACCACCGGCGCCGCCCCGCCCGCGCCGAGGCGACCGCGTCGTGCAGGTCCTCTCGCTCGAACAGGGTCGAGACGGTGGGCTCGACGTCGGTGATCTCGACCACCTCCGTGCCGTCGACCACCACCACGCAGGGCCCCTGCGACTCGGGGTCGAAAACGCGGCCCACCAGAGTGGCCGACTCCGCGTCTCTGGGCAGAATCTCCTCAACGGAAATCATCAGCTCACTTCTCTTGTCCGGTCCATGTCCACCGCCCCGACTGCTACGCGAGACGGCGTCGTCGCACTAGCTGTTCGATTCGGGGACGCCGTCGTGCGCGTCCACCCCGCCTGGCTCGCCACCGTCGTACCAGGCGAAGAACTCCCAGAACTCGCCGCACGGGCCCGCGAAGTAGACGCACCTCGCGTTCCAGGGGTAGTCCATCGGCGGCCGATAGAACTCGACACCGCGAGCCAGCAGGCGTTCGTACATCTCGTCGATGGCAGCCGGTGACCCAAGCTTCACGGCGACCATGACGCCGTGGCCTTCCGGCTCGGTCCGCTGCGCGGGAACCCCCGTGGTCTCGCGGATCCTCTCGGCGTCCCACAGGGCGAGGATGGGGCCCGGCCCCTCGAAATCCGCGAACCCGGGCATCCGGTGCGCGAGGCGGTAGCCGAGTTTCTCCGTGTAGAAGGCGATCGCCTTCTCCATGTCGCGGGTGACCAGGCAGATGTCAGTGACGATCGGATTCGGCATCTACGCCCTCTCGCTCTTGGGGGTCTCAACAGACCAGTCGTTCTCATGTGGAAACATCCAGGGGTTCGGCATGAGATCCATGGCGCGGACCTTCCGGACCTGGCCCCGGAGGTCGACGATGACGTCCGCCTCGCGGCCGTAGGTGCCCAGGAGCTCGCGGCACACCCCGCACGGATTCGTCACCACGACGCGGCCGCTGTCGTCCTTGCACACCGCGACCACGCCCCTGATGGTGGAGTCCCCGGCCATTTCGGCGTTCGCGATCGCGGAAGACTCCGCGCAGACGTTGATGCGACGCGATCCCACGTGCAGGCCCAGGTAGACCGCACCGGAGTCGGTGACCACCGCGGCGGCGACCTGATGGCGCACGGGGTGGTGCGCTCGCTCCAGCAACCGCCTGGCCTGGTCGAACAGCTCGACGTCCGTCGTGGACAGTTCTCTGCTCTCCATATCCACCTCAACTCTCCATCGCCGGGGTGGCGATACGCGCCGCGCCGTCCCGGGAGGTTCGGGCGAGCACGACGAGGCCCACCAACGCGACGACGTACGGGATCATCTGGGCGAACTGCGGTGGCATGATCTCCTCGTTGATCTGCACCGCGACCGATGACGACAGGCCGAAGCCGAGCGACATCAGAGCGAGCAGCAGCACGCGCCCGCGGCTGAAGATCACCGCGGCGAGTGCGACGAACCCGAGACCGCTGGTCATGCCCTCGGTGAACATGGACAACTGGCCCATGCTGAGCTGCATGCCGGCGAGGGCGCACAGGCCGAAGCACCACGCCTGGGCCAGGATGCGCACGCGCGTCACGTTCCCGCCGGCCGTCGCGAGCGCCGCCGGATGTTCCCCGGCGGCCTTCATGTGCCGTACCAGCACGGTGTGCCGCGCCGCCAGGAGCGTCAGCACGACCAGCACCCAGCTCAGATAGGTGAGGACCGTGTGGCCGGAAAGGACGCCGCCGACGATCGGGATGTCGTTCACGACCGGGATCGTGATCTTCCCGATGGTCGGGATCCGGTCATCGCTGAGCGTTCCCTTCACCCCGAACAGGGAGCGCAGGAGATATACGGTCGCGCCGGAGCCGAACACGTTGAGCACGATGCCGGCGACGAACACGTTCACCCGGAGCACCGTGATCACGTAGCCGAACGACGCGCCGGCGACCATGCCCAGCAGCACGGTGAGCAGCACGGCGGCGAGCCCTGACCCGGTCGTCAGACCCATGACCACCCCGAAGAACGCCCCGAAGAGCATCGCGCCCTCAAGGCCGACGTTCAGATCTTTCGTCCAGCTCGTCGCCAGGCAGCCCAGAGCCGCCAGCAAGATCGGGGTCGTGAACCGGATCCCGGACGCGAGGAACGCGTCAAGCCATTCCATCCGTCAACGTCCCTTCGTGCGCAGGAAGCGGTGCCGAAACGCCGCGAACTGGCCGAACACGCCCGCGCGGGCGGCCGCGGCGATGATGATCGCGGAGATGAGGATCAGGGACAGTTCCGAGGGCACGGTAGAAACCTGCTCGACGCCCCGGGCGGCCGCTCGCATGACGCAGTAGATGGTGACCCAGACAAGGGTCGCCACCGGACGGGCCCGGCCGATCAGCGCGACGAGCACCGCGTCCCAGCCGATCCCCGAACCGATCTCGGTCCAGAACCGGCCCTGTGAGGCGGTGACGAGCACCGCCCCGGCGATGCCGCACAGAGCGCCGCTGGCGACCATCGAGGCGATCCGAGAGCCCTTCACGTCGATGCCCGCCGCGTCCGCGAAGGCCGGGCTCTCGCCGGTCATCCGCCAGCGGTATCCGATGACGGACTTCTCGCTCAGCCACCAGCCCAGCGCGCACAGGGCGACCACGAGGAACACCACTCCGGTCAGGCCGGTACGGGGGAGGATCTCGGCGAACCTCGCCGTGTCCACGACCTCGCGCGTCGTCCCGCTCTGCCGGCTGGGATCGCGCAGCGGCCCCGTCGCCAGGTAGGCGCAGAAGAGGATGACGATGTAGTTCGACAGCAGCGTGGAGAGCACCTCGTCGACGCCCCAGGCGGCGCGGAGCCAGCCGAGCGCGCCCGCGAGACCTGCTCCGGCGGCGGCGGCCGCGAGGATGCACAGCGCGAGATGCGCCCCCGTGAACATCGGCCCGAGATAGGCGCCGGCCAGGGCGGACGCCATCGCTCCCGCGTAGATCTGGCCCTCGGCGCCGATGTTGAACATGCCGGAACGGAAGGCGATCGCCACACCGATGGCCGCCACGTACAGCGGGAGCCCCCACGCGATCGTGCGGGCGATGCTGGTGGGGTCCCCGACGGCGTACTGGACGCCGGCGGCGAGCGTGCTGAACGGTTCGAACCCCTGCATCTGGATCAGCAGGACGGCCATCGCCAGGCCGACGATCAGTGTGAAACCCGCGGACGCCAACCGCGTCGTCGCCCGGCCCGGGCCCCGCGCGCCGGACCGCCGCAGGATGCCGCGCCTGCCCGGACCCGCGGTCGTGGATGTGCTCACGCCGCCGTCTCCGTCACTTTCGCGCCCATCATGTGCATGCCCAGTTGCTCCCGACTCGTCTCGCTGGTGCGCGCCTCTGCCGCCACCCGGCCTCGGTACATGACGAGCACCCGGTCCGAGAGGCGCAGAATCTCGTCCAGGTCCGCCGAGATGAGAAGGACCGCGCACCCGCGGGCGGTCGCCTCCGCTATCCGGCCGTACAGGAAGTCGATCGCCCCGAGGTCCACGCCCCGGGTGGGCTGGGCGAGGATGAGGCAGCTCGGGTTCTCCTCCAGCTCGCGCGCGATCACGATCTTCTGCTGGTTGCCGCCCGAGAGGGTGCTGCACCGGGCGTCGTAGCCGGGCGTCTTGATCGAGTACCTCTCAATGAGCTCGCTGCCCCACGCCCTCATCGCCTTCGGGAAGGCACGGCCCCACGATCGCCACGACCGCCGCGACCGCAGGCGGCCCGCGGACAGTCCTTCGAGCACCGATCCATTGATCGGGATGCCCTCCAGGTGCCGGTCCTCGGGAACGTACGACAACCCCAGCGTGCGCCGATCCGCCACACCGAGCCCGGTGATCTCCCGGCCGCCCAGGTTCACCGTCCCGGCCGTGAGCGGCACCGTGCCGATGAGCGCTTCGGCGAGCACCGACTGGCCGTTGCCCTCGACGCCGGCGATGCCGACGATCTCGCCGGAGCGGACGGTGAACGACACACCGTCGAGCGCCGCATCGTGTCGGTGTTTGGCCGTCGAGATGCCCTCCGCTCGCAGCACCACGTCGGCGACCGCGGCGTCGCGGTGCACGCGGCCGAGGTTCACGTCGCCGCGGCCCGTCATCGCGGCCACGACCTGCTTCGGATCCGTGGCCGCCGTGGCCGAGGTGCTCACGGTGCGCCCGTCGCGCAGCACGGTGATGCGGTCGGCCACGGCGAACACTTCGCGGAGCTTGTGCGAGATGAAGATGATCGACGATCCGTCGTCCGCCAGCTTGCGGAGCAGGACGAACAGCTCGTCGGTCTCCTGCGGGGTGAGGACCGCGGTCGGTTCGTCCAGGATGATGATCCGGGCACCCCGGTAGAGCACCTTCGTGATCTCGATCTTCTGCTGCGTCGCGACGTTCAGCGTGCCGGTGATCGTGTTCGGCGCGAGATCGACGCCCAGCCGGGACATGGGTTTCCTGATGGCCTCGTCGGCCGCCTTCCGGTCGAACAGTCCCGCGCGCCCCGGCTCCGCTCCCAGAGTGATGTTCTCCGCCACGGTGAAGGTCGGCACCAGCATGAAGTGCTGATGGACCATGCCGATGCCGTATCTGATCGAGTCCGAGGGCTTCCTGAACTCGACCTGCTCGCCGTCCACGTGAATCGTGCCCGCGTCCGGCTGGTACATCCCGTACAGCACGCGCATCAGCGTCGTCTTGCCTGCGCCGTTCTCGCCGACCAGGGCGTGGATCTCGCCCGGTTCGAGGTCGAACGTCACATCCTCGTTGGCGGTGATCGGCCCGAAGGTCTTGGTGATGCCGGCGAGCTTCAGGAGTGGCCGGCCGGCATTCGTCAGCGGCTCACTCACGCGATCTTCAGTTCCCCGCTGACGAGTTTCCGCTCGATCGCCTGCAGGCTGTCTCGCTGTTCCTGTGTGAGCAACGTGTTGTCGTAGATCATCGACCAACCGCCTTCGGCGAAGCCGTAGCTGGACTTGGTACCGTGCGTGAGCTCGCCGGCCTTGAAGCTGTCCGTGCTCCGCAGGATGACGGCGTCGACGCCCATCTCCAGGCTCCCGGGCGTCTTGCCGCGGGCGAGGTTGCTCTTGTCCGTGACGACGCCGATCGGCGCGAGGTCCTCGCCGGACTTGGCGGCGTCGAACGCCCCGGCACCGGACAGTCCGGCGTACGGGAACACCGCGTACGTGCCCTGCTTCGCCAGGGCGATCGCGACCTCACGGCCCTTGGCGGGGTCGACGAAGGAGCCGACGTACTGCGCCGCCACCTTCATGTCCGGCACCACCTGGTGGACGCCCTGCTCGTAGCCGGACTGGCAGTTCTTGATCACAGGAGCGTTCACGCCGCCGATGAACCCGGCGGCGTCCTTGCCCTTCGCGGTGTTCACCGTGGCGGCGAGCGCACCGGCCATGAAGCAGCCCTCGGCGGTGCGGAACTGAGCCGACACGACGTCCGGGCCGTCTACGGCGCCGTCGATGAAGACGAAGGTGGTCTTCGGGTTCTCCTTGGCCACCTTCACCAGGGCGTCGATCGCCTCGAAGCCGAGAACGAACACGAGGTCGTTGGCATCCGCCGCGTCCTGCAGCATCGGCGCGAAGTTCTGGGCCTGCAGCTGACCCTCGTACGTCTTGACGACGGCGCCCTTGTCCTTCTTCAGCGGCTCCTCCGCCTTCGCGGCCTGGTCGAAGAAGTCGCCGTCACCGAAGGCGTTGTCCACGAAGATGCCCACACGGAGCTGCCCGCTCTGCGCGCCGGCCGTCGCGGGCGCCTTGCCCCCGCAGGCGGCCAGGCCCATGCCGATCAGGGTGAGACCGGCGATGGCGGCCAGCCGTAGCGGTCTCCTGGAGCCGTGCACGCTCCCGGAAGAAGCGAATGGCGGTAGTCCGATGGTGTTCATGGGGTTCCTCTCGACTGTGCGAGCTTGCCGCTGGCCCCCCTAGCCCCGCGTGGCTCATGTGGCACTTGCGGAGGAACATAGCAATCATCATATGATGCGATCAAGAGCCTTCCGGATAGATTTTCGGCGGCCCGAAACCCATGCCTGGCAGTACCCCCAGGCCCAGGAACCTGAGTAGGGCGAACGGTGAACAAGAAGGTCGTAGTCACTGATCACGCATTTCGTGATGTCTCGTTCGAAGAGCGAGCCGCGTGGGCCAACGGCGCCGGCTTCGCGTGCTTCTCCTGCACCGGGGAGGCGGAGACGGCCGCCGCCGTCGACGGCGCCGACGTCGTCTTGGTCAACTTCGCGCCGATCACGCACAAGGTGCTCTCACGCATGCGACCGGGCGCCACCGTCATCCGCTACGGCATCGGCTACGACAACGTGGACATCGACGCCGCGCGAGAACTCGGCGTCCGGGTCGCCAATGTGCCCGACTACGGCGTCGAGACGGTCGCCGACCACGCCGCCGCCGGCCTGCTGGCCCTGGCCAGGCGCATCCCTGTCTACAACCACCGCATCCGCGGCGAAGGCTGGGTGCTTCCCGGAGACGTCGGCCCGATCCGGGGCTTCCGATCCATGGTGGTCGGCCTCGTCGGCCTGGGCAGGATCGCCCAGGCCCTGCACACCCGCCTGGTGCCGTTCGGCTTCGAATTCATCGCCTACGACCCGTTCTGCCGGTCCGAAACCTTCGAACGGCTGGGCATCGAGAGCGTGGACCTGGTCGAGCTGGCCCGGCGATCCCACGCCATCAGCCTGCACGCGCCGAGCACCCGCGAGACGTTCCGGATGATCAACGGTGACTTCTTCGCCGAGCTGCAGCCGGGCGCTGTCCTGGTCAACACCGCGCGGGGCCCCCTCATCGACGAAGCGGCTCTGGCCACGGCCATATCCGAGGGCCGCCTCGCGGCGGTCGTCCTCGATGTGACCGACCCCGAGCCGCTGCCCCTGGAGTCACCACTGCGTGACGTACCCGAGATCATTTTCACCCCGCACGCCGCCTTCTATGACGAAGACTCCCTCCGTAGGCTCCAAGAACTCGCAAGCGATGAAGCTGGGCGTGCGCTGCGCGACGAGCCGCTCCGATGCCAGATCATCTAGATCGACGAGAGATGTCACACACGAAGACGGAGGGCTCCGCGATGTCGACCGACCGAAGGACTGCCGACGCCACCGGGCCGAGGCGCCCGGCCGTACGGACCAAACGTCACCGCCTGTCAGAGGACGTCGCCGACGCGATCAAGGACCGGCTCATCGCGGACGGGCTCAAGCCCGGTGACCGCCTCCCCACCGAACCGGAACTCGTCGAGCACTATGACGTCAGCCGGACCGTCATCCGGGAGGCGAGCCGCATCCTCGTCGAGCGGGGCCTGGTCGACATCCGCCCCGGCCGGGGCATGGTCGTCGCCGACTTCGACGGCACGAGCATGTCGCGTCAGTACGAGCTCATGCTGGAGCTGATGCAGGGCAGCTTCCGGCACCTGATGGAGATGCGACTGGTCCTCGAGATCGGCATGACCGAGTACGCCGCCGCGCGGCACACGCCCGCGGATGCCCGGCGGATCCGCATGGCGATCGAATCCTTCGCCGCCTCGGGCGACAGCCATGAGGCCGCGCTCGAATCGGACCTGGAGTTCCACACCGCCATCGCATTCGCGTCGCACAACCCGTTCTTCATCCACATCGTCAACCCCGTCAACGACTACCTGCGCAAGGCCTACCAGCCCAGCCTCGGCTACCAGGCGGCCCGCGGCCAGACTCTCGCGGAGCACACGGCCATCGCCGAGGCGATCTTCGAGAGAGACACGAAGAAGGCCGGCCGTCTCGCCCGGCGGCACCTGATCCGGATCCTCGAGACCAGCAGCGAACTCGTGCCCGACGTCGAAGACGCACGAGGTACTTCCACCGACCCGGGAGAGCAATGAGCACGCACGACGACGCCGGCGAGCTGGACAAGATCGACACGATCGCCGTCTCCCCATCCGACTTCGGCCTTGCCGGCAAGCACGTCCTCGTCACCGGCGGTGGGCGGGGTCTCGGCCAGGGCATAGCGGTTTCGGCCGCACTCGCGGGAGCGCGGGTCACGATCATGGCGCGCTCCACGGATCAGCTCGACGAGACGGTCCGCATCATCGAGAAGTTCGACGGCGACTGCGACGCCCACCCCGCGGACCTCTCCGACATCGAGGCCATCCCCCGGCATGTCGCGGCCATCGGCGAACGCCGGCCCATTGACGGCGTGGTGCACGCCGCCGGAGTCCAGGTGCGCAAGGACGCCGTCGACGTCTCCATCGCGGACTGGCGCTTCGTGCAGACCATGAACGTCGAGGCGCCGTTCTTCCTCAGCACCGCCATCGCGCGAGCGCAGCAGGCGGACGGCCGCCCGGGATCGCACGTCTTCGTCGGCTCGCTCAACAGCACGCTCGGACTGCCCCGGATCGCCCCCTACGCGGCGTCCAAGACCGCGCTGCTCGGGATCGCCCGCGTCCTGTCCACGGAATGGTCCCGGACGGGCATCCGGGCGAACGTCATCGGCCCCGGCTACTTCCACACGAAGCTCACCGAGGACCTGCTGAGCCGGGGCGAGAACCAGGAGCGCATCCTCGGCCGCATCCCGATGGGCCGGCTCGGGACGCCGGCCGACCTCGGCGGCACCGCCGTGTTCCTCCTGTCGGATGCGTCGCGATACCTCACCGGCCAGCTGATCAACGTTGACGGCGGCTGGCTCGCCTCCTGACGCGCTCGCCACCGAACCACGAGGAGTGACACACATGACGATCACCGGCGCGTCCATCATCGCGGGCGAGCACATCTCTGGCGGTAACGGAACCACCGAGGCCACCAACCCGGCCACCGGGGAAAGCCTCCCGCCGCGGTTCACCTTCGTCACGTCGGCGGAGCTGAACCTCGCCGCGACCGCCGCCGAGGCCGCCTTCGACCTCTACCGGCGGACCGCTCCGGAGGAGCGCGCCGCGTTCCTGGAACTGATCGCCGCCAACCTCGACGAGCGCAAGTCCGAGATCGTGGCGCGCGCCCACCTGGAGACCGGACTGCCCATGGGGCGCCTCGAAGGTGAGCACGGCCGCACCACCGGCCAGTTGCGGCTCTTCGCGCGGGAACTGCGGCTCGGCGCGCACCAGGAGGTGCGGATCGACGAGGCCCAGCCGGAGCGCCCGTCCGGGCCCGCTCCCGATCTGCGTCAGCGACAGGTCCCCCTCGGCCCCGTCGCCGTTTTCGGTGCGAGCAACTTCCCGCTGGCGTTCTCGACAGCGGGCGGTGACACGGCCTCCGCGCTGGCCGCGGGCTGTCCCGTCATCGTGAAGGCGCACAACTCGCACGCCGGCACCGCCGAACTCGCCGGACAGGCCATAGCCCAGGCGGTTCGTGACAGCGGGCTGCCCGGCGGCGTCTTCTCGCTCATCTTCGGGCCCGGGGCGACCATCGGGCAGGAGCTGGCCGCCCATCCGGCCATCAAGGCCATCGCCTTCACCGGATCGCAGGCGGCGGGGACCGCGCTGATGCGGACCGCGGCCGGTCGGCCGGAGCCGGTTCCCGTCTACGCCGAGATGTCCAGCATCAACCCGGTGATCGTCCTCCCCGGTGCCCTCGCCGCCGATTCAGAGGCGGTAGCGTCCGGTTTCACGGCGTCTCTCACCCTCGGCTCCGGGCAGTTCTGCACCAACCCGGGGCTGGTGTTCGTGCCCAAGGACAGTGAGCGGTTCACCGGCATCGTCGCGGACTCGCTATCCCGGGCTGTCGGTCAGACCATGCTCTCCTCGGGCATCCGCCAGGCGTACACGGACGGGCTCGGGCGGCTGGAGCGCGGCGGCGCCGAGCTCGTCGCCACAGGTGCCGACGGCCCCACCGAGAACGCTCCGGCACCCGCGCTCTACCTCACCACGTCGGCGCACCTGCGCGCGACATCCGATCTCCAGGACGAGGTCTTCGGCGCCGCGGCGCTGCTCGTGGTCTACGACGACCTGAACGACCTCAAGACCACCCTCGAGGCGCTTCACGGACAGCTGACCATCACCGTCCACGCGACCGAGACGGACCACGAGCAGGTGCGCGCGATCCTGCCCATCCTGGAACGCAAGGCCGGGCGGCTCATCGTGAACGGCTGGCCGACCGGTGTAGAGGTCAATCACTCGGTGGTGCATGGCGGGCCTTTCCCCGCCACATCCGACGCCCGGACCACCTCCGTCGGGACACTCGCCATCCACCGGTTCCAGCGCCCGGTCAGCTATCAGGGCTTCCCTGACGGTCTGTTGCCCGAACCGGTCCGCGACGACAACCCCTGGCGCCTGCCGCGCCGCGTCAACGGTGAACCGCGGTTGCCGTAGACCCCTACAGCCAGTCGCGGCGCTTGAAGACCAGGTAGAGGGTGCCGCAGACCAGGGCCATGAGGCTCACCGCGAACGGATAGCCGAACACCCAGTGCAGCTCCGGCATGTGGTCGAAGTTCATGCCGTAGATCGTGCCGACCAGCGTGGGCGCGAACAGGATCGCCGCCCACGCGGAGATCTTCTTCACCTCGTCGCCCTGGGCGATGCTGGCCGCGGTGAGCTTGGTCATCTCCTCGTTCTGGGCCTGGCTGACCAGGGTCGAGTTGACGATGAGGATGTCCTGGAGCATCTGCCGGAACCCGGCGACGCGCTCGGTGACCGTGATGACGTGGTCGGCGACGTCGCGCAGGTAACGCTGGAGCTCCTCGTCCACGCCGTACTTGGGGGCGCCGGCGATGAAGCCGTCGAGCATGGCGACCAGCGGCGTGGTCGCCCGCTGGAACTCGATCACCTCGCGGGACAGCGCGTAGATGCGCCGGGGCGCCGCCGGGTCGCCGCCGAAGACCTGCACCTCGATCTCGTCGATGTCGTTCTGCAGCCCCGCGACGACGGGCGCGTAGCCGTCCACCACCGCGTCGAGGATCGCGTACAGCACGGCCTGCGGCCCCTGCCTGAGCAGGTCGGGGTCGGACTCCATCCGGGCGCGCACCTTCGACAGGTCGGGCGCCTCGCTGTGCCGTACGGTGAGGACGAATCCGGGGCCGACGAAGACGTGCAGCTCGCCGAAGGCGACCTTCTCCGCCTTGTCGAGGTACTGCGCGGCGCGGAGCACGACGAAGAGCGTGTCGTCGTAGCGGTCCGCCTTCGGCCGCTGGTGGGCGACGATGGCGTCCTCGATCGCGAGGGTGTGCAGCCCGAACTCCTCCGCGGCGGCGGTCAGCTCCTCCTCGCCCGGACGGTAGAGCCCTATCCAGGCCATCGCTCCGGGCCTGGACCGCAGCGAGGCGATCGCGTCGGCCAGCGACACCGGCGAGTCGACCCGCTTGCCGTCGACGTAGACGGCGTTGTCGACCACGCTGCCCCGCGCCGGCCACTCCGCGGTGGCGATCTCTCCCGACCGCGGATCCATGGAGTGCTCGGGGGCGGGCTCCCGCTTCGCCCGGACCAGTCCCCGCAAACCACGCATTCGACGCTCAGCCACACATAGACCGTAGAACCTTTTCACAGCGCCCCGCCCCGGATCGCCCGCGCCCGGATCGCGCTTACGCCGCGTGGATCTCCCTGGCTTTACGCTGTCTCCCGGAGGTGGCCCCCTGAAAGCACTCTGGAACCAGCTGATCGCGACGCAGGACGCACCGCCGATGTGGCTGATCGCCCTCGCCGGGTTCGCGGCGCTCGCCGTCGTCTCCTATCCCCCCTCATGGCATGTGTCGCGCGGCCTGATCACCATCGCGCACGAGGGCGGGCACGCGCTCGCGGCCGTGCTGACCAGGCGCAGGCTCCATGGCATCCGGCTGCACTCCGACACCTCGGGAGTGACGCTGACCAGGGGCAACCCGCGCGGCCTCGGCATGATCGTCACGGCGGGCGCCGGTTACGTCGCCCCGTCGCTGCTGGGGTTCGGCGCGGCCTGGCTCACCGCGGCCGGATACATCACGCTCCTGCTCTGGGGCGTGCTCGCGCTGCTCGCCTGCATGCTCCTGATGATCAGGAACGCGTTCGGGGTGATCTCGCTGCTCGCCACGGGCGGGGCCGTCTTCGCGGTCTCGTGGTTCACCGAGCCGAAGGTCCAGGCGGTCGTCGCGTACGCCGCGGTCTGGTTCCTCCTGCTGGGCGGCGTGCGGCCGATCGTCGAGCTGCAGCGCAAACGGCGGCGGGGGCGTGCGCCCGACTCCGACGCCGACCAGCTGGCCAGGCTGACCCGGATCCCGGGCACGTTCTGGGTCGCGCTCTTCCTGCTCGTGTCCGTCGCCGCGCTGGCGGCCGGAGGCTGGCTGCTCGTCGATCTCCCCGCCGTCCTGCCCGCGGCCTTCGGCTCCGGTTGAACCCCCGACCGGGCGGATCATGGCCGGGATTGTCGCCGGCAAGCCGTACGGTATAGCGCGTGCCTCAGCAGACCTCACGGGAGAGACGACCCGCGTCGCCGCGCGACCAGCGGGCGTTGCCCGAGACACTGGACGCCGCGCTCACCGATGAGGCCGTGCTCGCGACATACCGGCGGATGTTCGCCGCGCTCGCCCGCGACAGCGGCGCCGTCGTGGACGACCCCGCGCTGGTCGACATCGCCGAGACGCTGTTCGACGCGTTCGCCGAGGCCGGTGAGGAATGGCTCACGCACGAGCAGATGCGGTACGCCTGCCGCGCCCACCCCACCGACCGGTTCGAGAACCGGCTGCGCGTGCTGAGAGGTCTCGGCGCGATCCGCGAGGTCTTCCCCAAGCCCAACCAGCTCCGATACCGGGCGTCGTTCACCAGCGTCGTGGGGCTGATGTTCATCCGGCGGATGATGGACGACGGCGGCCAGTCCGAGATGCACCGGCTGCTCGCCCTCGAGGATCTCAACGTCGCCGACCCGCGCACCACCATGGAGGAGGCCCGCCAGTCGGCGGGGAACCTGGCCCGCGCCTTCCGGCTGTGGGCCCTCGAACTGATCACCCTGACCAACGGGACGATCGAGGAGCTGCGCGAGCAGGCGCCCAAGCTCTGGGGCACCGAGGAGATCGCGCGGCGCGCGCAGAGCCTGCACGGCACGATCCTGCGCCGGTGGCCCGCCCTCGACCGCACCTGCACCGAGCTGCGTGCCGCGATCTACGCCTACAGCGACGCCTCGCGCCGCGCCGCCGGGCGGCTCGCCGACTCCGCGGGGACGACCCGCAACCTGACGCTGCTGCCCGCCGAGACGTGGCGCACCTTCGCCCAGACCGCGCCGAAGGAGCGGCTGGCGGCCGTGCTCGACGGGTTCGTGTTCGACGCGCCCGCGCCGTGGCACGACCCCGCCGCCATCGCCACGGCGGTGGATGAGGCCCCGCGCCCGGCTCCGGTCAGGCCCGCTCCCCCGCGCTCGCCGCTTCCGGACTCCGGCCCGGTGGAGTCGGCGGGCGACGGCGTGGCCGGCCTCGACCGGCTCGCCGCGGTGGCGGAGTCCGCGCTCGCCGGCCGTACTGCGGTGCCGCTGGAGGAGGTGCTGACCGGCGACTGGGCCTCCATGCGCCGCGTGCTCGCCGACCTGGCGTCCGCGGACCTGCGCCCGGAGCTGCCCTACCGGCTGCGCTGGTCCGACGGCCTACGCGCCGATCCCGCCGGCCATCCGAGCTGGTCGTCCGACGGCACGCTCGAAAGGGTGACGACCGATGGCTGAGCCCGAGCCCACCGCCGCGCCGGAACACGCGCGGGCCCGCGCGCACGGGCCGCTCGCGCTGCGGCTCGCCGAGCCCGCGCCTCCCGGCTTCCTACGGCTCTCCCACGGCGACGAGACCGTGGTCGCGCTGCCCGCCTGGCCGGACGGCGCGACCCCGTCGGTCCTCGACGAGTACGGCGTGGCCCCCGTCCCGGTGGAACGCTCCGGAGAGACGCGGCGCGTGCTCGCGGCGTGCCTGCGGGTGTGCTGGACGGACCTGTCCGCCGAGCCGTGGCCCGGCGTGCCCGCCGAGATCTCCGACGTGCTGGCCTGCTATCGCGCGCTGACCGGGCGGGGCGACGACATGACGCGCAGCTGGGCGCTGGGCGCGCTGCGCCGTCTGGCCGACACCGGCTGGATCCTCAGGTCCGGCGACGTCGTACGGCTCGGCCCGCGGTGCGCCACCTGGCCGCAGGAGTCGCACGCCGTCCTGCGCGAGCTGGTGCGCCGCCTGCCCGGCCCGCACCCTGCGGACCGCCGTCCGGACGGCCACCCGGACGGCCCGGCGGGCGCCCCGGCGACGCTTCCCCTGCAGGAGTCCGGGCCGGGCGAGCCGGCGGGCGACCGGCCACCCGGCGCCGCGCGCGACGAGACGAGCCCGGATCTCGACGGGCTGCTCTCCGCCTACGACGAGCGCCGCCGCGCCGAGCTCGTGGCGGCCTTCATGGCGGTCGAGCACGCGGCCGAGCCGGTCCACGAGGCGAGGTTCGCCGCCCTGCGGGATCCGGCGCTGCGCCGTACGCTCGCGGAGATGCTGGCGCGGCGCGGCCGGACCCTGATCCAGCGCCGCGACACGTGGACCTCCGGTTACGACGACACCGTGGCCGCCCGGCTCACGGGCGGGCCCGGCGGGAAGGCCGGGCTGGCGGAGGGCGAGCGTGCGGTCCTCACGCTGGTGCTGGTCCACTCGGTCGCCATTCCCCGGGCCGACGGGCTGCTGCCGGAGGACACCTGGCTCTCGCCGTACCCCGTGGCGGTGGAGGAGCTGCGCCGCCGCACCCTGCTGCCGATCGGTGAGCTGGAGTCGGCGCTGCGGGCGCTGCGCCAGGCGGGCCTGCTGACCCAGGTCAAGGCCGTCTCGGAGGAGGCGCCCGGCGGGTACGTGCCCGG
This sequence comes from Microtetraspora glauca, assembly GCA_001570385.1. Classification (GTDB taxonomy): domain Bacteria; phylum Actinomycetota; class Actinomycetes; order Streptosporangiales; family Streptosporangiaceae; genus Microtetraspora; species Microtetraspora glauca. The sequence continues at coordinate 60,223 of BBYL01000042.1, forward strand.
CCCGCAGTTCCACCGGCTCACGGCGGCGGCCCGCCGCCGCCTCCAGGAGGAGCTGATCCTGGCGGCCGGACCGCAGACGCCGCTCGCCGCCGCGATCAGAGCGCGGCGGGCGTGACGGGGAAACACGAGCGAGGAAAGGAAGCAGCGGCTTGACGCAGACCGAGAACGTCGTCGGAGACCGGGTGCTGGTCGCCGTGCAGGCGATCAACATCTCCCGGCTGTCGACGCATCCGGTGCCGACCGTGCCGGGGACGCTGATCGTGGTCGCGGGTGCGGGTCCGAAGGACTCCAACGGCGCGGGCAAGTCGTCGTTCATCGCGGCGATCACCGCGCTGCTCGGCGACGAGCAGTGGCGGTTCGCGTCCGGGGCGAAGGCCGTCTCCGAGCTGCTGTTCAACGCCGAGCTGGCCGCGCACGGCGACCAGCAGTGGGCCAGCGCCGACCACGGCTACATCATCGGCGTGTTCGACGTGCCGTCGGCCGGCCTGCCGATGACGGTGTGGCTGCGGGTCAACCGCGAGGCGCCCTACCTGGAGATCAGGTGGACCGAGGGCGTGCGCCTGGCCGCCGGCGCGTCGGAGGCCGACCGGGTCACCCGGTCCCACGAGGTGTGGGCCCAGCTCCCGCGCAGCGCCGGCCGCCGTGACGTCGTGGCCCGCGACCTCACCCGGGTCCTGTACGGCGACCGCGTCCGGTGCGTCTCGTTCCTGTCCACGTCGGTCCGGAGCAAGGTCGCCACGAACCTGCTCTCCCAGCCGCTCAACGAGATCTCCCCCGAGCGGATCTTCGAGGCGATCGCGGCGCTCACCGGCCTCGACGCCGAGCTCGACCAGGAGCGGGAGGCCAGGCGCGACGAGCACGCCAAGCGGGTCAGGGCGGCGGAGGCGTCCGACCGGCTGCGCGAGTTCGAGTCCGAGTCCGAGTCGCTGCTCGCCGCCTTCGACCGGCGCGACCAGGCGCGCGTCCAGCTCGCGAGCGCGCTGCGCTGCTGGCGCGGCCGGTTGGCCCGGCGGTTCGCGGACGCCGCGGATCGGGACGAGCGGCTCGACGCCGAGCTCGCCGTCAGCCGGGACGCCGCCGAGGCGGCGTCGGACGCCATCGCCGCGCTGCGCGAGGAGATCGCCACGCTGAAGGACGACTCGCTCGACCGGGCTCTGGCCTCGGCGCGGCGCGAGCTGGCCCAGATCCAGGCACGGGCGGCCAAGCTGGAGGCCGACCGGGCGGTGGCCCAGAGCACGGCCGACGGGCTCAGGTCCCAGATGCCCGCGCTGGAGGAGTCGCGGCGGCAGGCCGACGGGCGGGACGTCGCCGCCGCCGAACGGGAGACGGCCGCGGCGCGGCGCCGGGTCGACGAGGCGCTCAAGGCGCTGGGCGTCGCCGACCGCGAGGCCGAGACGGCGCGGGCGGCTCTCGACGACGCGGAGAACGGACCCGCGGCCGCGCAGCTCGCCGCACTGGCCGGGCGCGGCGTCGCCGCCGCCAGCCTGCTCGACGCGATCGACGCCGCCGAGCAGGCGCGGGACGCGTCCACCGGCGGCCCCGCGGCCGGGCTTCTCGCGAGCAGGTCATGGCCGCACGAGCACGCCGTGATCGTGGACGGCGCCGACCTGGCCGCCGCGGCCCACGCTCTGGCCGAGCTGCCCGGTTCCGTGCTGGTCAGCTCCACGGGCGTCACGGTCGTCGGCGCCTTCGAGAGCGCGGTGACCGGGCGTGAGGCCCGCGTCAAGGCCGCCGAGCAGCGGCTGCATCGCGCCCGTGACGCCCAGGACCGGGCCGCCGCCGCGGTACGGCAGGCGGAGGCCGAGATGGACGAGGCCGCCCGGCGGGCCGAGGGCGCCCGGGCGGCGGTGCGCCTGGACGACGTCCGCGACCGCCTTTCGACGCAGCGGGAGCTGCTGGCCGGGCTGCACGCCGCGGCCGGTGAGCTCGCCCCCACGCTCGACGCCGCCGAGGAGAGCGTGAGCGCCCTCGACTTCAGGGCGCGCACCCGCGACATGGAGATCGAGCGGTTGGAGGGCCGCCGGGCGCGGTTCGAGGCGGATCGCGCCCGGGCCCGGGAGCAGGCCGACCGGACGGCCGCCGAGCGGCGGGCGCTCGACATCGAGGGGCTGACCGCGGAGTGGGGCGGCCCGGTCGAGGAGGCGCGCGACTGGCTCGCGGCGGAGGAGTCGCTGACCGCCGACGAGTGGTGGCGCGGCGCCGAGCGGCATCTCGACGCGGCCCTGCGCGGCGGCTTCGGCGACTCCGCGGAGACGGGCGACGAGATGCCCGAGGAGCTGGCCTTCCTGGTCAAGGAGCGGCGCGGCGGCCGGACCGCCGAGGAGCTGGCCACGTTCCCGGCGGTGTGCGCCGCACTCGGTTCGTATCTCCGGGGCCAGGAGGAGTACGAACGGCACCGTCGCCGGCAGATCGAGACCCAGCTCTCCTCGCGCAGGCGTGACCTGGAGACGGCGACCCGCGGAGCGGAGGACGCGGCCCAGTCCACCGCCGTGCACCGTGCGGCGCTCACCGAGGCGATCAGGGCCCGCCTGGCCCGGGTCGCCGAGGAGTTCGAGAAGCTCGACGTGGGTTACGGCGGCTACGGCGCGACGTTGGACTTCCCCGTGCCCGCCGCCCCCGCCGATCCCGAGCAGCGCTGGTCGTGGCGGGTGGTGCCCAAGTGGCGGCGGGGCGACGGTCAGGGGTTCGTGCCCTACAACCGGCGGGCCAACACGGCGCTCATGGACGAGAAGGCGGTCAAGCTCGTCTGCGCCGCCGCGATCGCCTCCTCCGGCGGGGGCCACCTGACGCTGGTCCTCGACGAGCTCGGCCGCAACCTCGGCAAGGAGCACCGCAGGGAGGCCGTCGCGCTGTTCCGCAGGATCGGCGAGATGCACGGCATCACGGTCATCGGCGCCCTGCAGGACGACATGGAGCCCTACGCCATCGACGCCTGCGGCCAGTACGTGAAGCTGCGCCGCTCGTCGGACGCCATGCCGTACAACGAGCCGCCGATCATCGTGGGGCACGACCGGCACGCCGAGCGGGTGCGCATGCTCGCGGACTGGGTCACCCGCCCGCGAGCCGCGTCGTAGCCACGTCGCCGGAACGAGGCCGTCAGGCCATTTCCGCGAAGTCGGTCTCGGTGGTGCCGATCGTCTGCGCCACCGAGGGCCTGACCGTCTTGAGATAGCCGTACCACCCGAGCGCCACGGCGAACGTGACCAGGAACGCGCAGATCACGAAGTTCAGCGGCCAGGCGGGCCACGGCACGACGTTGACGTAGAAGACGTAGGCCATGCCGACCACCGAGACCACCACGCACGGCCAGATGAACGGGACCCTCACGCCCTCGCGGCGCAGGAAGATCGGCGCGGCGAGCGCCACGACGGCGTAGGCCACCATGTAGCCGAACGTGCCGTACGTGTCGACGAACACGACGATGTCCATGCCGTCCACGTCCAGGACGTAGAGGAACGCGGTCAGCAGCACCGCGAGCGGCGCGACCGCCAGGATCGCCCGGTGCGGGGTCTGCTGGGTGCGGTGCGTACGGCCGAGCGAGGCGGGCAGCACGCCCTCCTTGCCCATCACGAAGACGATGCGGCCGATCACGTTGATGGGCGCGACCACGACGGCGAAGAACGACGCGGTGATGCCGAGGCTGAGCACCGGGCGGAACCAGCCGGGCATGCCGACGGCCACCGCCAGCTCGTCCAGCGGGTTGCCGCTCGCGCCGAGGTCGCCCAGCGCGCGGTATCCCGTGACCTGGGTGTACGCGGCGAAGATGTAGAGGAGGCCGACGCCGGCCGCGCTCCACATGATGGCCCTGGGGATCGCCTTGAACGGGTTGCGCGCCTCACGGCCGAGCGCGTCGGAGCTGGAGAAGCCGACGAACCCGAGGATGGCCAGCACCATGCCGACCGCGATGCCGTGCGGCGTCGCGCCGCTGAGCGAGAACTGGTCGGCGTCGAATACGGGGCCGCCACCGGCGACCAGCACGATCACCAGCATGATCGTGATGATCGCGATCGAGATGACCTCGAGGATCAGCGAGATCCGCGCGGACATCCGGATGCCCCACACGGTGAACAGCGTGGCGAGCCCGCCGATCACCACCGCGAGGAGGACGTTCCACGCGGTGTTCTCGATCGTCAGCCCGATGGAGGACAGGAAGGCGTTGAAGTGGTAGACGGCGCCGCCCAGGGAGCCGGAGGCGATGCCGAAACAGCCGATGACCAGCGTGATGCCGGTGACGTACGCGCCGAGCGGGCCGAGACCCTGGGCGGCGTAGTTGTAGAGGGAGCCGGCCGAGGCGCGGCGCTTGGCGAACTGGGAGATGCAGTAGCCCACCGCGAGGATCACGATCGTGGCGAGCGCGAACGACAGCCATGTGGCGTTCCCCGCGCTGGCGAAGATGCCGGCCACGGAGAAGGCGATGACGGCGCTGGGGGCGATGTTGGCGATGGCCTGGGCGACGACCTCGCCACCCGACATCGCCCCTCTGCGGAGTCCCTGGTCGGATGTCGAGGTGGGGACGCTGGTCTGGGTCATGGGGGATTTCCTTAGGGGATTAGGAGGGTGCGCAACGCCTCGCCGCTGGCCAGGGCGTCCAATGCGGGACCGGCCTCGTCGAGCGAGGTACGGCGGCTGACGAGCTGGTCGAGCTGGAGGTGACCGTCCATGTAGCGGTCGACCAGCGCGGGGATGTCGATCGCCGGGCGCACGCTGCCGTAGTTCGAGCCGAGGATCCGCTGGTCGGCCTCGGCGAGTACGAGCGGGTCGAACCGGGCGAGGGTCCCCTTGGGCGGGAGCCCGACCGCGACGGCCGCGCCGCCGAGACCGAGGATCTGGATGGCCGACTCCAGCGTGGCCTGGTGGCCCACCGCGTCGAAGGCGTAGTCGACGCCGTCGGGCAGGAGGTCGCGGAGCGCCTCGGGCACGTCCACCCCGGCACCGGAGATCTGGTCGGTCGCGCCGAGCGTCGCCGCGAGGGCGGTCTTCTCCGCGCGGGTGTCGATCGCGATGATCCGCTCGGCGCCGGCGAGCTTGGCGCCCTGGACGACGGACAGCCCCACGCCACCGCAGCCGATGACCGCGACCGTGCTGCCGGGCAGGACGGCGGCCGTGTTCGTCACCGCGCCGACCCCGGTGGCCACGGCGCAGCCGACCAGCGCCACGGTGTCGAGGGGCGCGTCCTCGCGGATCTTGATCGCTCCCGACGCGGGGACCACGGCCTCCTCCGCGAACGACGAGACGCCGAGGTAGTGGTAGAGGGACTCGCCGCCCCGGCTGAGCCGGCTGGTGCCGTCCTGGAGCACGCCGCCGGGGGCGACGACGGTCGCGGCGACCTGGCAGCGGGCCTCGTGCCCGGCGCGGCAGTAGCGGCACTGGCCGCAGGGCGCGACCCAGGACAGGACGACGTGGTCGCCCTCGGCGAGGCTGGTCACGCCCGGCCCGAGCGCGGTCACGACACCCGATCCCTCGTGGCCCATGACGAGCGGCAGCGGCACGTCCCACTCTCCGCGGCGTACGTGCAGGTCGGATCCGCAGACACCGGCTGCGGCGATCTTGACCCGTACCTCACCGGGCCCGGGAGGAGCCAGCTCGACCTGCTCGACCCTGACGGGCTTGTCGGGTGATTCGAAAACCGCGGCGCGCATACCGCCCCTTCCCTCGGGCCGGGAACAGCACAGCCGTCACCCGGTGTTACTGGAACGGGGTTAAGGGTAAGTTTGCGTGCTTTCTCTCCGCACGTAGCCAAATGTCCATTGACCTGCGACGAGGACGCCGATCCGATATTTCCCCCCGCGTCCGCTCCCGTGTCACGGTGACCCAGCGTTGATCCGCGTACGGCCCGGCCGCCGTTTCCGCCGGTGACTCCTGGCGTACGCGGAGACCGAGCAGCGGAAGACGAGCAGAGGAGGAGTGCGCCGTGCTGGAGACAGTGGGCGACGTCGCGCAACGGTTCCGGTTGCGCGTCCCGACCGGGAGCACCGGCCTGGACCGCCCCATCCGGTGGACGCATATCTCGGAGCTGGCCGACCCGACGCCGTGGCTGCGGGGCGGTGAGATGCTTCTCACCCTGGGCCTGCAGCTCGACCAGTCCGACACGTCTGAGCAGCTCACCGCCTACGCCGGGAGACTGGCCGAGGCCGGAGTGGCCGCCCTCGGGTTCGGCGTCGGCGTCCGGCACCCGTCCGTACCCGAGGCGCTGGTGGCCGGTGCCGAGGCGCACGGCATGGCGGTGCTGGAGATCCCCGGCGGCGTGGCCTTCCAGGACATCACGTACCAGCTCAACGGCGACCTGTTGCGCACCGGCGCCGCGGAGTCGCGGTTGATCGCGGAGGGCGTCTCCAGCATGACCAGGGTGGCCCGCAGTGCCGGGCCGCAGGGGATCGTCGCCACCCTCGCCGCCCGGATCGACAGCTGGGCGGTGCTGATGGACCGGCACGGCAAGACGCACGCCGCGGTGGGAGCCGCGCGGGTCCACCTCGACGACGCACGGGCCGCCGCGCTCGGCCAGCGTTCGCGCATCCGGCATCCCGGCCTGACCGTGTACGGCGTCGGCGATCCGGTGCGTCCCCGCGCCCACCTGGTCGTGGCCCCCCGCCCGGACCGGATCAGCCTGACCAGGGAGCTGGCCCAGCACGCGGCCCTCCTGCTCGACCTGGCGCTCAACCCGCTGAGCGGCGGCGACACCTGGGGGCTGGCCCGCGCCGACGCCGTGGACGCGCTGATGTCCGGCGATCCGGCGCTCATCCAGCGGGTCTCGGCCCGGTGGAACCTCCTCGCCGGGAATATCGCCGTCGCGCTGCTGCGGTCCCGCTCACGTGCCGTGCCGCTGGAGGAGAACGTCCTGGAGTGGTGTGAGGAGCTGGACGTCCCGCCGCTCGTCAGCTCCGAGTCGTCGCTGGTCACGGTCCTGCTGCCCGAGGACGAACTGGGCCGGTGGACCGCACGGGTGTGCGACGCGGTCGAGCGTGAGGGCGTTCCGGCCCGATGCGGCGTCGGTACGGCCCAGCCGCCGTCGGGGTCCCTCCTCAGCCGCCGTCAGGCGGAGCAGGCGCTGGAGGTCGCGGTCGCGGACGCCCGGCCGGTCGTCGAGTTCGCCGGCCTGCCGACCCAGCGGCTGATCCTCCAGCATCTCGACCCGGCCGCGCGCACCGCGCTCACCTCGCCGCTGCTGCCGCTGCTGGAGAGCGACTCCACCCGGATCCTGCTCCGGTCGCTGCGGGTCTTCCTCAGCGAGAACAACAACTGGGAGGCGGCGTCCTCCCAGCTCGGCATCCACCGGCACACCCTCCGCCAGCGGATGGGACGCGTCGAGGAGCTGACCGGCCTGTCGGTCACCGTGACCGAGGACCGGGTGATCGCCTGGCTGGCCCTCCAGGCGCTCCACGTCGACGACACGAACTGATCGGCCAGGGGACCGGGGTCACACCATGGGGCCGGGGTCACACCATGGGGCCGGGGTCACACCATGGAGAGCGTCGAGCCGCCCCGCCCCTTGCGCACCCTGATCTGGGCGGGGATGCGGGTCCGCAGTTCGGCCACGTGGCTGACGATGCCGACGGCCCTGCCGCCCTCGCGCAGGCCGTCCAGGATGTCCAGGACGTCGTCGAGCGTGTCCTCGTCGAGCGTGCCGAATCCCTCGTCCACGAAGAGACTGCCGATCTCGGCGCCACCGGCCTCGGCCGTGACCACGTCCGCCAGGCCGAGGGCCAGGGCCAGCGAGGTGATGAAGCTCTCGCCGCCGGAGAGGGTCGCCGGGTCGCGGTCCACGCCGGTCCAGCCGTCGAGCACCCGCAGTCCCAGCCCGCCGCCGGATCTTCCCCGGTCACCCGCCGCCTGCCTCAGGTCGTGCTGGAGCAGGTAACGCCCGCCGGACATCCGGTCGAGCCGCTCGTTCGCGGCGTCGACCACCTGGCGGAGCCGCTCCCCCAGCACGTACGCCGAGAGCCGCATGTTCAGCGGGTTGTCCGTCGAGGTCCCGCCCGCGAGTTCGGCCAGCCTGCGGGCGAGGCGGTGCCGCTCGGCCGCAGGGCCGTAACGCCCGTGCGCGTCCTCCAGCTCGGCGGCGAGCCCGGTGAGCTGCTCCAACCGGCTCATGGCGTGGTCGCGGGCCGACGTCCGCTCCGCGGTCTCCCTTTCGGCCCGCTCGTGCTCGGCCGCGAGGACCGCCAGATCCGGATCGGGGGCCGCCGCCGCCGCGACCAGCTCGGGATCGGCGAGCAGCGCGTCGACGGCGGCCTGCTCGTCGGCGAAGCGCCGGAGCCTCTCGGCCATCTCCTCACGCTCGGCCTCGGCGCGTACCGCGGCGCGAGCGTCGTCCAGGGTCGCGAACCCGGCCTCGGCGGCGGCGCCCGCCGCCGCGGCGCGGGCCGCCTCCCGCTCCCGATCGGCCGTCGTGGATGCCTGGACCCCCTCGGCGGCGTCGTGCAGCAGCGCGGCCTCCGCCGCGAGCCGCTCCAGCCGCGCCTCCAGGGAGGCGTCGCCGCCGCGCGCCCCGTCGAGCAGCGTGGCCAGCCTGCCCTCCGCCTCGGCGAGCTGGGCGCGGCGGGTCCGGGTCTCGGCGGCGTCCAGCTCAAGGGACCGCGAACGCTCCTCGGCTTCGGCGAGCTCGGCGGCCAGCCCGCGCGTCTCCTCCACCAGGCCGGGCTCCCCCTCCGCCGCCGCGCTCGCGTCCCGCAGGGCTCGCTCCGCCTCCGCGAGGACCGCCGCCACCGCGTCCTCGGTCGGCCCGTCGCCCTCGCGGGACCTGACGCCCTCGCGGGACCCGACGCCCTCGCTGGACCCGTCGCCTTCGCACGGCCCGGCTTCCGCGGCGATCTCCGCGACGTCGTCACGGGCCTTGTCGTACGCGGCGCGCGTCTCGGCGGCCCGGGCGACGGCCTCGGCGGCGGTGGCGAGCAGCCGCGCCTCCGCCGCGAACCTGGCCTGCCTGGACCGGACGCTGTCGTCCTCTCCCCGCGCGGCGGTGAGGCGGGTGACGAGGCGGTCGCGCTCGGCCAGGAGCTCGGCCTCGCCGGTCCGGTGCCCGGCCAGCGCCCGGCCGGCCTCGTCGGCGCGGTCGCGCAGCGCCTCCGTCTCCGCGGCGAGCCGCTCGGTCTCGGCGGCGGCCTCCGGCTCCCCGTCGGCGGCGTCCCGCGCCCCGGCGAGGTCCGACTCGGCGGCGGCGAGCCGGGTCTCCGCGTCGCCTGCGGACAGGTCCTCCGCCCGCCGGGTGACCTCGTCCAGCCGGGAGGCCAGCGCGGCGACCCGGCTCTCCGCGTCCTCGCGGCC
>BBYL01000043.1:0-989 GCA_001570385.1 Microtetraspora glauca
GGCAAGACCACGCTGATCCGGATGCTGGCGACAGTGCTCGCGCCGGACCGGGGCGAGCTGCGGCTGCTCGGCCGGGACCCGGCGAAGGATCGGCTGGAGATCCGGCGGCGGCTGGGATACCTGCCGCAGGAGCCGGGATACCAGCGGGGCTTCACCGTGTTCGAGTTCGTCGACTACGTGGCGATCCTCAAGGAGATGACCGACCGGAGGGCCCGGCACGACGAGGTGCGCCGGGTGATCGAGGAGGTCGGGCTCGCGCCGGTCAGCGGCAGGCGCATCCGTACCCTGTCGGGCGGGATGCGGCGGCGCCTCGGCATCGCGCAGGCGCTGCTCGGCGATCCCGAGCTGCTGCTGCTCGACGAGCCGACCGCCGGGCTGGACCCCGAGCAGCGGCTGCGGTTCCGCGAGCTGATCTCGACGATCGGTGCGGGCCGGACGGTCGTCCTGTCCACCCACCAGACCGAGGACGTCGCGGCCCTGTGCACCCGCGTGGTCGTGGTCAAGGCGGGCCGGTGCGAGTTCGAGGGCACTCCGGAGGACGTGCGCGCGCTGGCCGAAGGTCGGGTCTGGTTCTCGGAGCAGCGGGCGGGCGTGCTCTCGTGGCGCACCGGCGACGGGCTGTTCCGCAACATCGGCTCCGCCCCGGAGGGCGCCCGGATGGGCGAACCGACCATGGAGGACGGCTACCTGCTGCTGCTCGGCGACGGCGCCCGAACGGTGACCGCGCAGTGACCAGGCAGTGACTGCGCGGTGACCGTGTGACGTCTCCGAGGCGCGGCCCGCGGCTCGGCATCCGCGCGGTGCCGGCCGTTGCCGCCAGCGTTGCCGCCGTTGTGGCCTCCGCCGCGGGTGCCGTTGTCGGAGGCGTCCGCGTCCCCGTGGCGATCGTCACCGCCGTCGTGGTGCTGTACGCGCTGGCCCGCCGCCGCACGGCGGGCGCGTCGGCGCTCGGCGTGGTCGGCGCGGCGGTCGTCACCGCGGTCGCGGTC
>BBYL01000043.1:1403-32663 GCA_001570385.1 Microtetraspora glauca
GGTCGCGGTCGCCGCCGGAGGCGCCCCGCCGCGGATCACCGCCGCCGGAGCGGCGCTCGCGCTGGGCGCGGGGGCGGCGCTGTGGGCCCTCGGACGCTCGCGGCGACGGCGGGCCGCCGCCCGCGAAGGCAGTGCCGAGTACGTCCTCCAGGCCGCGGCCGTGTCCCGGCAGGCCGCGCGGGCCGAGCGGTCGCGGTTCGCCGCGGAGTTGCACGACGTCGTCGCGCACCGGCTCACCGGCGTCGTCGTCTCCGCCGGTGCCGCACGGAGGCTGTCCGCGCGGAGCCCGGACGGGCCCGCCCTGCGGGAGGAGGCGATCCGGCATGCCGGCGAGGCCGGGCGCGCCGCCCTGGCCGAACTCGACGCCCTCGGCGACGCCCTGGACCCGCCGCGCGCGCTCGCCGACCTGGACGCGCTCGTGGCCGCCCACCCGGGCGCCCGGTACAGGCGCGGCGTCGCCGAGGCCACCGAGGAGGCTGTGGCCCTCGCCTTCCGCGTGTCGCGCGAGGCGCTGACCAACGCCGCTCGGTACGCCTCGGGCACGCCCGTACACGTGCGGGTGTACGCCGACGGACACGATCTGGTGGTCGAGGTCCGCGACTCCGGCGGCGCGGCGGCGGGCAGCGGGCTGGGCAGCGGCACGGGCCTGGAGGTGTTGCGCCGGGCGGTGGCCGCCGCGGGCGGCGGCCTGGACGCGGGCCCGGAGGGATCCGGGTGGGCGGTCCGCGCCCGGCTGCCGCAGGCCGTACCGGCCCCGTGGTCGCCGTTACCCCGGATGCCGCTGATCTCCCGGATGTGGCGGACCGTGGCGGGCCGTACCGCGCTGGGGCCTCGGGGCACGCGCGCTCTGGACACCGCGCTCGCGCTGCTGGCGTTCGCCCTGCCGCTCGGCGCGGGTCTGATCCCCGCGGGCGGGCCGGACGTGTTCGCGACGTCCGGGCCCGGCCGGGCGCTGCTGGCCGTCCTGCTCGCCGCGCACGCCGCGCCGCTGGTGTTCCGCCGGGCGCTGCCGCGCGTCGCGCCGTTCGCGGCGAGCGTCGCCCTGCTGGCCTGGCTCGCCTGCGACCGGTCGGGGTGGACCGCGCCGCACAGCACCGACATGCTGCTGTGGTGCTGGTGGGCCGATCTGGCGCTGGTCCACTCGGCCGCCTCGAACGCCCCCGGCGGCAGGGACGCGCGCCGTACCTGGCCGGTGCCCGTGGCGGTCGCCGCCGTCGTCGGCCTGGCGCTGGTGAGCGACGGAGTGACGCACGTGCTCGCGGGCTGGGCGGTGTTCACCGGCGGCGCCGCCGTACCCGCGCTGACCGTGTGGGCTCTGGGGCTGCGCGCCGGCGCCCGGCGGCGTGCCAGGGCCGCCGCCGAGACGTCCCTCCGGGACACGGTGGAGCGGGACGCCGCCGAGGCCGCGCGGGCCGAACGGCTGCGCCTGGTCCGCGGCCTGCGCGACACCGCCCGCGCGCGGATGGCCGCCGTGGTCGCCGCCGCGCACCGAGGCGATCTCGACGGCGTGCTGGCCGAGGCCCGCGCGGCGATGACGGCGATGCGGGAACTGCTCGCGGGACTGCGTGCGGATCCCGCGGCCGACGACGACCTGCCGCCGACCGTCGCGAGCCTCACCGCGCTCGCCGCCCGGTATCGCGCCGTCACTCGGCTGGCCGGCGCCGTGCGTCCCCTCCCCGGGGCCGTCGAGGTGGCCGCCTACCGCGCCGTGGAGGCCCTGATCACGGACGAGGCGCGGGTCACGGTCCGCTTCGCCCCGGACGGCCTGGAGATCACCGTCGCCCCGCGCCGCGACCCCGGCCCGCCGCGCGCCCTGCGCGCGATGGTCGACGCGGCCGGAGGCACGCTCACGGCGACCGCCGACGGTACGGTGCGGGTGTGGCTTCCGGAGAAGATCGAGACATGATCCGCGTGACGGTCGCCGACGACCAGGCCGTCGTCCGCGCGGGCATCGCCGCCGTCCTGGGCGCCGAGCCCGACCTGACCGTGGTCGGCCAGTGCGGGGACGGCGACGCCGCGGTACGGCAGGCGCACGAGCTGCGTCCCGACGTCGCGGTCCTCGACGTCCGCATGCCCGGCCTCGACGGCATCACCGCCACCGCGCGCATCACCGCGGCGCTGCCCCGCACCAGGGTGCTGGTTCTCACCACCTTCGGGCTGGACGAGTACGTCTTCACCGCCCTGCGCGCGGGCGCCTCCGGTTTCCTGCTCAAGGACGCCGAGCCGGACCGGGTCATCGACGCCGTCCGCCTGATCGCCGCCGGGGACGCGCTGCTCGATCCGGGCGTCACCCGGCGCCTGATCGACCACTACGCGGCCGCGCCCGCCGCGCTCGACGACGGCCGGCTGGCCGCCCTGACCCCGCGCGAGACCGAGGTGCTGGTCCAGGTGGCCCGGGGCGGCACCAACGCCGAGATCGCCGCGGCCCTCGGCATCAGTCCCGCCACGGTCAAGGACCACGTCGCTGTCGTGCTGGCCAAGCTGGGCGTGCGCGACCGCGTCCAGGCCACCATCGCCGCCTACGAGGGCGGTCTGGTGCGCCCCGGCGTGCCCTGACCCGCCACCCGGCGGGGGCGCTCCCCCGCCGCGGGAGGGGTGCCGGCCGCCGGAGAAACCGTCAGCACGCAGGAGGAACGCCGCCGGGCGCGTTCCTAGTGTGATCACTATGGCACGTACCGTTCTCCGCCGCGTCGGCGGCGTCCTCCTCCTGTTCCTGTCCCTGGCCGCGGGCCTCGTCGCGGCGGTGGCCGGGTTCCTCGGCGCGGCCGGCGTGACCGCCGTGGTCCCGGCTCTGGCCGCGACCATGCTTGCCGCCTTCGGCGTCGCGGTGTTCCCGCTCGCCTGGGGCGCGTTCGCTCTCCTCGCCCTGCGCCGCGCCCGCCGGACGGCCACGATCACCGCGTCGGCCGCCACCGTGGTGCTCGCCGTCCTGGCCGGGGTGACCGTGTTCCGTCCGATGCCGGCCCCCGGCGATCCTGCCGCCGGACCCGACGTCCGGTACTGGAACCTGCCGACCGGATCGCGCATCGCCTACAGCCACGTCCCCGCGTCCGGCGCCGCGCGTCCCACCCCCGTGGTGTTCCTGCACGGCGGCCCCGGCACCGCCAACGACGGGGTCTCCGACGCCGGGAAGGCCCTGGCCGCCGACGGGTTCGACGTGTACGCCTACGACCAGCTCGGCGCCGGGCGCTCCAGCAGGCTCTCCGACGTGACCGGCTATACGGTGGCGCGGCAGGTCGCCGACCTGGACGCGATCCGCCGGGCGATCGGCGCCGAGAAGATCATCGTGGTCGGGCAGTCCTGGGGCGGCGCCCTGGCCGCCCACTACATGGCCGCGCACCCCGGGCATGTCGCCAAGGCCGTGCTGAGTTCGCCCGGCGTTCTGTGGTACGGCGCCTTCCCCGGCCAGAGCACCGGAGAGTTGTGGGACCGCCTCACCGCCGGGCAACGGACGCGCATCGAAGATCTGGCCTCCGGCCCGCGCATGCTCGCGCTCGACCTGCTCGCGGGGATCAACCCGGAGGCCGCGCACGCCCTGGTCGGCGACCGGGAGGCGGACACGCGCTTCCGGGAGATCCTCGCCGTGTCGCTGCCCGCCGCCCAGTGCCCCGGCCGGCCGCCGGCGCGGCTCCCGGCCAACCGGCAGGGCTACTACGTCAACCAGTTCACGATCGACGACGCCAGGACCCTGCCCGACCCGCGCCCGCGACTGCGCGGAGTCCGGGTACCCACCCTGGTGATGCGGGGCGAGTGCGACTACAAGAAGTGGGAGGTCACCGACGACTACCGGCGCACCCTGCCGGACTCCACGCTGGTGTACGTGCCGCGGGCCGGACACGCCATCGCCATGGACCAGCCGAAGACGTATCTCGCGACGCTGCGCGCCTACCTCCTCGACCGGCCCCTGCCGCTGCCGCCGTACACCGGATCGGCCTCGCCCGGTCCCGCCCCCAGCGGGAGCTGAGACCGGCTCGGGGCGGGAGTGGATCCGTCAGCGGAGATATCAGGACGTGAGCACCGGCTCCAGGAAGCGCAACCTGCCCGCTTCCGTGTCGAGCCGGGCCCGGACACCGATGGGGTAGGTCTGCATCGAGATGCCGTGCCCGATGTCCGCCCCGGCGAGGACCGGCACTCCGAGGTCGCTCAGCCGCTCCACCAGCATGCGCTCCACGTCGCGCGGCTCGCCGCAGTTGGTGAACGTGCCGAGCAGGATGCCGGCCACGCCGTCGCTGTAGCTGGCCCGGCGGAGCTGGGTGATGTAGCGGTCCATCCGGAACAGCTCCTCGTCCACGTCTTCGAGGAAGAGGATCGCCCCCCGGGCGGGCAGGGACGTGTCGGTGCCGAGGGAGGCGGCCAGCAGCGTGGCCGTGCCGCCGAGCGTGTGGCCCTCCGCGACGCCGGGCACGACGGTCCTGGCGTCGGGGAAGACCAGTTCGGTCACCGTCTCCGGGTGGAACAGCAGCTTCATCAGCTCGTCGAAGTCGTACTCGCCGGGTCCCTGGTAGAAGCCGTCGCAGGCGACCATGGGCCCGAAGAGGGACGCCCAGCCGAGCTTGACCGCGATCGCCTCCAGCAGCGCGGTCACGTCGGAGTAGCCCACCACGACCTTCGGTCTGGCCGCGTCGATCTTCGACCAGTCGACCAGTTCGAGGGTGCGCTGCATGCCGTACCCGCCGCCGGCGCAGAAGACCGCGTCGAAGGCCGGGTCGCCGAGCGCCTTGGTCAGGTCGGCCGCCCGGAGGGCGTCGCCGCCCGCCAGGTAGTCGTACTCGGTCCCGCCGACCCGCGAGGAGGCGAACACCTCGGGCTTGAGGCCGACCTCTTCCATCGCCGCCAGGCCGCGGTCCAGGTTGGCCTGGTTTGGCGGGCTGCTGGCGGCGATGACGGCGGCACGGGCGCCGGGTCGCAGGGCGGGCGGACGGAGGAAAGCGGTCACAGAGGGAGTCTCCTTCACTGGACGAGGTGGCAGGCGGCGAGGCTGGACGCCGACGGGTCGCCGGTCAGGACGGGCAGGTCCTCACCGTCGCACCGCGGGTCCTGCTCGGCCGCCCTGAGCGGGCATCGGGGGTGGAAGCGGCAGCCGCCGGGTACGGAGGTCGGGTCCGGCGGCTCGCCGGTGAGCAGCACGGGCGGCTCGCCCGAGTCGGGCAGCACCGACAGCAGCGCCCTGGTGTAGGGGTGCTTGGGGCGGAGCAGGACCTCCTCGACCGTACCTGTCTCGACGATCCTGCCGAGATACATGACGGCGACCCTGTCCGCGATGTTCCAGGCGAGGCCGAGATCGTGGCTGACGACGAGCGCGGACAGGCCGAGCGAGTCGCGCAGCTCAAGGATCAGCTTGAGGATCTCGCCCCTGACCGAGGCGTCGAGCGAGGCCACCGGCTCGTCGGCGACGATCACCGAAGGTTCGAGCGCGAGCGCCCCCGCGATGACGACGCGCTGCTGCTGGCCGCCGGACATCTCGTGCGGGAAACGGCCCGCGAACTGCTCGGGCGGCCGCAGCCCGGCCTTGGCGAGCGCGGTGTGCACGCGCTCGTCGAGCCGGTCGGTCAGGCCGTGCAGCCTGGGCCCTTCGGCGACGGCGTCGAAGACGTTCTGCCTGGGGTTGAGCGCGCCACCCGGGTCCTGCAGGACGAGCTGGGTGTGGCGGCGGTAGGCCTTCAGCGCGGCGGCGGAGTAGCCGAGCGGCTCGCCGTCGCTCAGCACCTGGCCGCCGGTCGGCTTCACCAGCCCGACCAGGGCTCTGGCGAGCGTGGACTTGCCGCATCCCGACTCGCCGACGAGCGCGACGATCTCGCCCTGCCGTACCCGCAGATTCACCCCGTCGACGGCGCGCGCGGGCGCGGCTCCCCTGCGCGCCGGATAGGTGACCGTCAGGTCGCGGACTTCGAGCACGGGTTTCACGTCCCGCTCCCTTCCAGCACGCGCAGGCACGCGGCCTCGCGCCGCGGACCGCTCGGCCACAGCTCCACGGTGTCGGTACGGCAGGCGTCCATGGCCTCGGAGCAGCGCGGCGCGAACGCGCAGCCCCTGCCCTCACTGAGCCTGGCCAGCTCGGACGGCGTGGGCGGGTCGCCGGGGAGCCCGGCGGGCGCGAGCCGTGAGGCCGGGTCGCCGATCGTCGGGAAGGCCCGGCCCAGCGCCCGCGTGTAGGGGTGCCGGGGCTCGGCGATGAGCTGCTTGGACGGGCCGATCTCGGTGATCCGTCCGGCGTACATGACGGCGAGCCGTTCGCACATGTGCGACAGCACCGACAGGTCGTGGCTGATCATGATGACGCCGATGCCCGCCTCGCGTACCAGCTCGCCGAGCAGGTTCAGCACCTGTGCCTGGACCATGACGTCGAGCGCGGTGGTCGGCTCGTCGGCGATGATCAGGTCGGGACGGCAGGCCAGCGCCATCGCGATCATGATGCGCTGGCGCTGGCCGCCGGAGAACTCGTGCGGGTAGGACTCGAGCCGCCGCGAGGGCACGCCCACGCTGTCGAGCAGCTCGGCGGCGCGCTCGCGTGCCGCCCTCTGGCCGATCTTGTCGTGCAGCAGGATGGGCTCGCGGATCTGCTCGCCGATCGTGCGCACCGGGTTGAGGGCGCTCATCGCACCCTGGAACACGACGGAGGCCGCCGACCAGCGCACCGCGCGCAGCCGCGCCCACTTGGCGGTCAGCAGGTCCTCTCCCTTGAACAGGACCTCGCCGCTCACCTGGGCTGAGGCGGGCAGCAGCCGCAGCAGGCTGAGCGCCATCGTGGACTTGCCCGAACCGGACTCCCCCGCGATGCCGAGGGTCTGGCCGCGGTCGAGGGTGAAGCTCACGCCGCGTACGGCGGGCACGGTCTGCTCGCCACTCCGGTAGCTCACCCGCAGGTCACGGACGTCGAGCATGGGGGCGGCCTGTCCCTCCGGTGCCGTGGTCCGCTCGTGCGCCGTCATCGGCCCACCACCATCCTCGGGTTGAGCACGTGCTCGACGGCGCGGCCGACGAGCGTGAAACCGAGCACGACGATGAGGATCGCGATGCCCGGCGGCATCAGATACCACCACGCGCCCGCCGTGACCGCGCCGCCCAGGAACGCCGCCTCGAGCATCGAGCCCCAGGTCACGCTGGTCGGGTCGCCGAGGCCGAGGAAGGTCAGCGTGGCCTCCGACAGGATCGCCGAGGCGACGGTGAGCGTGCTGGAGACGAGGATCAGCGGCATGACGTTGGGCAGCACATGCCTGATCATGATCTGCGTGTTGCCCGCGCCCAGCACCTTCGCCCGTTCGATGAAGGGCCGCGCCTCGACGGCGAGCGTCTGGGCGCGTACGAGGCGGGCGGTCGCGGTCCACGAGGTGACCGCGATGGCGATCGTGATCGACGCCGCGCCCTGGCCGAGCACCGCAGAGAGCGAGATGGCCAGCGGCAGGCTGGGCAGCGCGATGAACCAGTCGGTCACGTGCATAAGAATCTTGCCGACCCAGCCCTGGTAGTGCCCGGCCAGCAGGCCGACCGCGCTACCGAGGACCACGGTGAGCGCGGTGGCGATGAGGCCGATGCTGAGCGACTCGCGCGCGCCCCAGATGACCAGCAGCAAGATCGAGCGCCCCGCCTGATCGGTGCCGAGCGGGTACCCGTCGACGGGCGGCGAGAGCTGCGGGCCGTCCACCTTGATCACGTTGAGCTGGTCGTCGCCGATGAACAGCGGCGCCGCCAGGGCGAGCGCACCGAAGGCGATGAGCAGGCCGAGCCCGGCCAGCCCGGCGGGCCGCTTGGCGTAGGCGCGGCAGAACCGGCTGAACGCGTGACGGCGCGGGGCCTTGGGAGCGGCCGAGGTGTACGTGGCTGCGGTCATCGGGCACCGCCTCGGTCATGGCGCTTCATTGGGCCCGCACTCTCGGGTCGAGGAAGCGGTAGACCACGTCCGCCAGGAGGTTCATGATGATCACACTCGCGCTGAAGACGATGAAGGTGCCCTGGAGCAGGGGCAGGTCGGGGATCCTGAGCGCCTCGTAGGTCAGGTAGCCGAGGCCGGGCCAGGAGTAGACGGACTCGACCGTGATCGCGCCGCTGACCAGGATGCCGAGATGCATGAAGATCATGGTCACCGAGGGCAGCAGCGCGTTCGGCACCGCGTGGCGCCGCCGTACGGCGTCGTCGGTCAGGCCCTTGGCTCTCGCGGTCAGCAGGTAGGGGCTGCCCATCTCGTCGATGATCGAGGTGCGCATCACCGTGACGTACTGGGCGAAGACCACCAGAACCATGGTCAGGCAGGGCAGCACCAGGTGCTTGGCGACGTCGACGACGTGGGCCCAGCCCTCCTGCGGCAGCGACGGGTCGCTCATCCCGCCCGCGGGGAGCAGGCTCGGGATCGGGCCGACGCCCACGCTGAAGGCGACCAGCAGGATCATGCCGAGCCAGAACGTCGGCACCGACCACAGGGCGAGCGAGGTGCTGGACGCGATCCGGTCGAACAGGCTGCCGTGCCGCCAGCCGCTGCGGATGCCGAGCCACAGGCCGAGCGCGATCGACAGGGCCGCGGCCGTGCCCATGAGGAGCAGGGTCGGCCCGATCCGGTCCGCCACCAGTGACGAGACCGACTGCTGGAACTGCCAGGAGTAGCCGAGCTCGCCCTTGAGCGTGTTGCCGACGAAGGTGAGGAACCGCTCCCAGATCGGGTCGTCCAGACCGAGCTGGACGCGGATCTGGACGAGCTGGGCCTCGCTGGTGGGACGGCCCCTGGTCAGGGTGCGCACCGGGTCGGCCGGCATCAGGCTGAAGATCACGAAGCCGATGACCAGTGTGACGAGGAAGCTGACCAGGGCCGCGGCCAGCTTCCCGCCCAGATAGGGCAGGAAGTCCGACCGCTTGACCCCCTGCGCCTTGACCTTGGCCGGGCTCGTGGTGGTGAGACTACTCACGGTCGTCCGCGCCCGAACGGCGCTTGAGCACGATCACGCCGCCGACGAGGGCGAGGAGCAGGACGGCGCCGCCGATCCACACCAGGCTGCCGCCGCCTTCCTCCTTCGCCGAGGTCGCCGCCGTCTTGGCGGTGGCCGGCGTGGCCTTGAGGTAGCCCCAGAACGAGTAGCTCTGCGCCGGGTACATGCCCTGCGCGTCCGGCTTCCCGGTGATCAGGCCGGTCACGGTGTCGGTGCGGGCCACGTCGAGCGTGTTGGCGTAGAAGTGCATCTGGTTGACGTCGGCCTTGTAGAGGATGCTCTGCATCTCACCGACGAGCTTGGCGCGCTCGTCCTGGTCGAACGTGGTGAGCTGCTTCGTGAACAGCTCGTCGTAGGCCTTGTCGCAGAAGAAGGAGTCGGTGTTGCCCGCGGTGCCGTCGTCCTTGGGCAGCGCGGCGCAGGTCTGGATGCCGAGCAGGAACGTCGGGTCGGGACCCGTGGTCCAGCCGTCCATCAGCAGGTCCCAGTCGCCCTTGGCCAGGTCGCTGTTGAGCGCGCTCATGCTCAATGTCTGGATCTCGAGCTTGATGCCGACCGTCTCCAGCCAGCCCTTGAGGTAGTTGGAGATGCCCGCGTCGATCGCGTCGTCGGAGTGGATGCCGAGGCGCAGCTCCAGCGGCTTGCCGCTCTTGGGGTCGACGCGGACGCCGTCGGCGCCCTTGGTGTAGCCGGCGTCGTCGAGGACCTTGTTCGCCTGGGCGAGGTCGAACGGCGTCTCCTCACCCGCGGCCGGCTTCCAGCTCCACTGCGGCCAGGCCGGGGGCAGGTAGCCGGAGCCGACCACGCCCAGGCCGTTGATCACCTTGTCGACCAGCGTCTTCCTGTCGGTGGCCAGCGCGATCGCATGGCGCAGCACCGGGTCGCCCAGCGCGGGGTGGCCGGTGCCGATCTTCTTGCCGGTACGGGTGCGGGCGTTGTGGTTGATCTCGAGCCCGGTCCAGCCGTTGCCGACCTCCTGGACGGTCAGCAGGCTCTTGTCCGCCTGCAGGGCGGTGAACTGGGTCGCGTTCACGCCGTTGATGTAGTCGAGCTGGCCGCTGCGCAGCGCGGCGACGGCGGCGTCGACCGACTTGAAGCTCTGCTGGATCATGTGGTCGAAGCCCGGCTTGCCGAGGATGAAGTCCTTGTTGGCGTCGAACTTCGCGTACTGCTCGGGCTTGTAGTCCGTGAGCGTCCACGGGCCGTGGCCGACGATGGGGAAGGTGTCGTTCTTGACATCCTTGAGGTCCTTGGCCCGGGACTCCCAGATGTGCTTCGGCACGATCGGGATGCCGCTGCGCGGGATGCTCACGTAGGTGACGTTGGCCTGCGGCTCCTTGGTCGTGACGACCAGCGTCGTGGGATCGGGTGCGCTGACCGACTCGAAGTTGCTGACCAGCGAGCCGTTGGCGGTGCCCGCGACCGCGTCGGTCATGATCAGGTTCAGCGTCCAGGCGGCGTCGTCAGCGGTGATCGGCGTGCCGTCACTCCATTTCAGGCCGTCCCTGAGCGTGAAGGTCCACGTGAGCTTGTCCTCGGACTGCGTCCACGACTCGGCCAGATAGGGGCCCGGCTTGCCGTATTCGTCCAGCGAGTTCAGCGTGGGATAGATCCCGGCGAAAATGTCGTAGGCGCCGTCGAAGAAGGCGAGGAACGGGTTGAGCGTGTCGACGCCCGAGCCCGACATCTTCACTCTCAGTGTGGTCTCCTGCGGCGCGGACGCGGCCGATGCCGCGGCGGGCGCGGCGAAGGCGGCGGCACCGGCCACCGGCGAAAGGCTCAGCGCGCAGACGGCCAGAGCCGCCAGCCCGCGCCGCGAGTTGCCTGTCCCCATTGGTTGTCTCCTGGGTCGTTCGGCATGCATTGTGTGGAGGGAATGCTGACGATCACAAAGCACAACCCCAATATCCGTGACGCTTTACGGCCCTGAGCATCGAAAACGACGACGGCCCCTTGCCATGTCTCCGGAGGCGGTGCGGACGCGACGGCCGCCGACCGCGAGCCGCCATACCGGCAGGTCAAGCGGGGTCGTCGCGGGCGGAGCCGGCATCGCCTCGCCCCGTTCCGGGTGCCGCCGTCCCCGGCACTCCGGTCCGCGGCGGCAACGGCCCTTCGCCCCGGAGATTCGGGCTGAAGGTCCCGCGTGCGGACCTCGGCTCCTGTGACAGCGTGGATCATGCTCACCACGTTGCCCGTACGAAGGGGATGAGGATCGTGCCCAGGCCCAGAAGAGCGCAGTTACCGCTCGTCTACTCCTGCTCCGGCTGTTCGAGCGCCGCGCAGATGGCCAATGACCTGGCCCTCCGCCTGGACCGCGAAGGGCTCGCGGAGATGTCGTGCATCGCCGGGGTCGGCGGGGACGTCAGCTCCCTGGTCCGGGTCGCCACCTCCGGCCGGCCGATCCTGGCGCTGGACGGTTGCCCCCTCACCTGCGTGCTCGCCGCGTTGCGCCGCCACGACGTGACTCCCGACGAGCACGTGCGGCTCGATCTGTACGGCGTGCGCAAGCGGAAGCACGCCGACTACGACCACGACGACGCCGAGCGCCTGATGCCCATCGTGACCGAGGCGGCCGCACGCGCCGCGTCGAGTGCGGAACTCTTCGACACGCGCTGAGTTCGGCGAAGCGCCGATGCCCAATCGTGCCTTGACTGGCCGCCCACGCTCCGCAATAACATGAGCCCCAATCACCTTTTGGTGCGACCGCGGACCGCGGTGCCGTGGGGGCGGCGCGCGCCGGGGACAGCGGTTCGACCGGGATTCGACAACGTAAGGATCCGCCGATGCCCGTCCTTCGCGCCGGTACGCGGCCCGACACCTGGGCCGTCGTCACCGGGACCACGGCGTACGTGGTCGCCGTCGAGAGCGACCCGGCGACCGGGGAGGCCCGGGTGCTCCAGCGTTACTGGGGGCCGCGGCTGCCCGGCGACGCACTGGCCGCTCCCCTGCCCCCGGCTCCACCCCGGGTGGACAGCAGCTTCTTCGACCCCCGGGACACCGCGGAGTTGCTGCCGGTGGAGGGGGGCACCCGCTGGGGCGTGCCGTCCCTGCAGGTGACCTATCCCGGCGACATCCGCTCAGTCGAGTTCCGCTGCACGTCGGCGCGGATGGACGGCGAGCGCCTCACCGTCACGTTGCGTGACGACGCCTTCGGCCTGGAGGCGGACCTGCACGTCGAGGCGGTCGGCGAGGTGATCGAACGCTGGACCACCCTGCGGCTCGACGCCTCCGCGCCCGGCGCCGTGGCCGTGGGCCGGCTGGACTCGGGCAACTGGGAGATCCCCGAGCGGGACGCGTACCGCTACACGGGCGTGTACGGCGCGCAGCTGCTGGAGAACCAGGTCCAGCGGGGCGAGCTGCCGGTCGGCGAGACGACGTTCACCAGCAGGAGCGGCACGACGAGCCACCGCGCCAACCCGTGGATCATGATCGACGCCGGCGACGCCACCGAGGAGCACGGCGAGGTCTGGAGCGTCGCGCTCGCCTGGAGCGGCTCGTGGCGGTTGACCGCGCAGCACCGGCCCGAGGGCGACCTCGCGGTGACCGCCGGATTCGGCCACGACGGCCCACGCTGGCGGCTGGCGCCGGGCGAGTCCCTGGAGACCCCGCGCGTGCTCGGCCTCCATACGACCGGAGGGTTCGGCGCGGCGAGCCGGGCCTGGCACGCGTACACGCGCGAGCACGTGTCGCCGGCGCCGCGTGAGGACCGGCCCGTCCTCTACAACTCGTGGGAGGCCACGGCCTTCGACGTCACCGAGGAGGGGCAGCTCGATCTGGCCCGCCGCGCGGCCGCGATCGGCGTCGAGCTGTTCGTCGTGGACGACGGCTGGTTCCACCGCCGCGACTCCGACATCCGGGGGCTGGGCGACTGGTGGCCCGACCGCGCCAAGTTCCCCGAGGGGATGACCCGCCTGTTCGACCGCGTACGGGATCTGGGCATGGCGGCCGGTCTGTGGGTGGAACCCGAGATGGTCAATCCCGACAGCGAGCTCTACCGGGCGCGTCCCGACTGGGTGCTGCACTATCCCGGCCGGCGTCGCGACACCCTGCGCGACCAGCTGGTCCTGAACTTCGCCCGCGAGGACGTACGCGACTGGGCGCTCGGCTGGCTGGACCGGCTGGTCGGCGAGCACCGCCTGGCCTTCCTCAAGTGGGACATGAACCGCAGCTTCACGCAGGCGGGCCAGCCGGGTGAGCGCTCGGACATGCTCTGGATCGAGCACACCCGAGGGGTCTACGCGGTGCTCGACGAGCTGCGGCGGCGCCACCCCGGCCTGCGGATCGAGTCCTGCTCGGGCGGCGGCGGCCGGGTGGATCTCGGCATACTGCGCCGCGCCGACCAGGTGTGGACGTCCGACAACACCGACGCGCGGGACCGTCAGGGCATCCAGCACGGCATGTCGCACGTCTATCCCGCGAACGTCATGGCGGCCTGGGTGACCGACGCGCCGAACCCGATCACGATGCGGGAGGTGCCGCTGCGCTACCGCTTCCATGTGGCCATGGCGGGAGTCCTCGCGGTCGGCGCGGACGTGCGGCGGTGGAGCGAGGAGGACGCGGACGAGGCCCGCGAGCTGGTCGCCCGGTACAAGGCGATCCGGCCGGTCGTCCAGCACGGGACCCTGCACCGGCTGACCGGTGACCCGGGCGTGACCCGGTCCGCCCTGCAGTACACGCTGGACGACCTGGTGGTGGTCCTCGCCTACAACCCGTACGCGACCGGGAAGCGCGGGCCGCGGCGGCTGCGCCTCGCGGGTCTCGACCCGGACGCCGTCTACGAGGTCGTGGAGGGAGACGACCCGCTCAAGGGGGCACGCTGGCACGGCGCGGCCCTGATGGCGGTCGGCGTCGCCGTCCCCTCCTGGTTCATCGTCGGCCCGGACTACCGCAGCGACCTCGTCGTCTTCAGGAAGGTGCCGTCATGAGCGATGTCCTGGCCGACCCGGGTGAGCCTTCCGCGCCTTCCGGAGAAGCGTCGGCGGTCACCGCGGAGCCTCAGACGCCGGTCGGCAAGGGGTGGATCTGGACCTTCGCGCTGGCCTGGTTCGGCTACTGGCTGACGGTGATGTTGCCGCCCCAGTTCCTGACGCCGCAGCTCATCGAGACGGTGGCGCCGGAGCACAAGGTGGACGTGCTGTCCTTCCTGCTCATCGAGGGCGCGGTCGTCTCCCTCGTCTGCATCCCGTTCGCCGGGATGGCCTGCGACCGGACGCGGAGCAGGTTCGGCCGCCGCAGGCCGTGGGCCCTCGGCGGGCTGCTGCTCACCGGGTCGGCGCTCTCGCTGATCGGCCTGCAGACGGACTGGCGGGCGGTCGCCGCGCTGATGGCCCTGGTGGCGGCGGGCAACGCGATGACGCTGGTCGCCCTGAGCGCGATGATCGCGGACCAGGTGCCGCCCGGCCAGCGGGGCGCCGCGTCGGCGGCGATGGGCGTGCCGCAGGTGGTCTCCCTCGCGGTCGGCATGGTCGTCGTCACGATGCTGATCGAGTCGATGCCGGCGCGCTGGGCGGTGACCGGGCTCGTCGGCGTGGTCTGCGCCCTGCCGTTCCTGCTCGGCCGGGCCGAGCCGCCCGCGGCCGACGTGCCCGTACGCGGCACGCGCCTGCCGATCCCCCGCCCGCGCAGCCATCCGGACTATTACTGGGCGCTGTTCTGCCGGGTGGCGGTCAACGCGGGGAACGCGGCGGGTACGGCGTATCTGCTCTACTTCCTCTCCGACGTGCTGCACCGCCCGCGGCCGGATGAGGCGCTGCTCGTCCTGACCCTGGTGTACCTGGTCTTCTGCTCGGCCTTCGGGTTCCTCGGGGGCGTCCTGTCGGACCGGCTGGCCCGGCGGCGCGTACTGGTGGCGGTGTCCGGCGGGCTGCAGGCGCTGTCCGCCCTGCTGCTCGCGTTCGCGCCGAGCTGGCCCGCCGCCATCGTCGCGGCGGCGCTGCTCGGCATGGGGTACGGCGCGTTCCTCTCGGTGGACCAGGCGCTGGTCACCGACGTCCTGCCGGACCGGCGCAGCCGCGCCCGCGACGTGGGGATCATCAACGCGGCGCAGAACGTCCCCATCGCGCCGATGCTGGGGTGGCTCGTCCTGACCACGGTCGCCAGCTACCGCGTCCTGTACGCCGTGGCGGCGCTCATCATGCTGGTCGGCTCGGCCGCCGTGTACCGGATCAAGGGGGTCCGATGAGATCGATCATGGTGATGTTCGACAGCCTCAACCGGCGGTTCCTGCCGCCGTACGGCGCCTCCTGGACCCACGCGCCGAACTTCCGGCGGCTCGCCGAGCGGACCGCGACGTTCGACACCTGTTACGGCGGCAGCATGCCGTGCATGCCGGCCCGGCGGGAGATGCACACCGGCCGCTACAACTTCCTGCACCGCGCCTGGGGCCCGCTGGAGCCGTTCGACGACTCGGCGCCCGAGATGCTGAAGCGGGAGGGCGTCTACACGCACCTGGTCACCGACCACCAGCACTACTGGGGGGACGGCGGCGCGACCTACCATCCGCGGTTCAACACATTCGAGTTCTTCCGCGGCCAGGAAGGCGACGAGTGGAAGGGGCACGTCGCCGACCCCGTCGTCCCCGACACCGTCGCGTACGCGACGAACGCGGACCTGCGGCGGCAGGACTGGATCAACCGGCGTTACATGGCCGAGGAGGCCGACCACCCGCAGACGCTCACGTTCGACGCGGGGCTGCACTTCATGCGGACGAACCACGCGGAGGACCGATGGTTCCTGCAGATCGAGACCTTCGACCCGCACGAGCCGTTCTTCTCGTACGAGGACTATCGCAAGCTCTATCCCGACGACTACGACGGGCCGCATTTCGACTGGCCGGACTACAAGCAGGTGACCGAGACGCCGGCCCAGGTCGAGCATCTCCGCAACCGGTACGCCGCGCTGCTGTCCATGTGCGACCGCTCGCTCGGACGGGTGCTCGACCTGATGGACGAGCTGGCGATGTGGGACGACACCATGCTGATCGTCTGCACGGACCACGGCCTGCTGCTGGGCGAGCACGACTGGTGGGGGAAGAACGCGCCCCCCTTCTACGACGAGACGATCCACCTCCCGCTGTTCGTCTGGGACCCCCGCAGCCGGGTCGCCGGGGAACGCCGCGGCAGCCTGGTGCAGACCATCGACCTCGCGCCGACCCTGCTGGAGTTCTTCGGGGTGGACCGCACGCCCGACATGCGGGGGGTGCCGCTGCGGGAGACGATCGCCGCGGACACGCCGGTTCGCCGTGCCGGGCTGTTCGGCCTGTTCGGCGGGCACGTCAGCGTGACCGACGGCCGCTACGTCTACATGCGCGCCTGCGCGGAACCCGGGAACCGGCCGCTGGCGGAGTACACGCTCATGCCCACGCTGATGCGCGGCCGGTTCCCCGTGGAGACGTTGCGTGAGGCGGTGCTCGCCACGCCGTTCTCGTTCACCAAGGGCGTCTCCACGCTCCGCGTGCCCGGTCACGCCTACACCGACCCGTACGCCTTCGGCAGCCTGCTGTACGACCTGGAGAGCGATCCGGACCAGCGGAACCCGCTGATCGACGACGCGCTGGAGACCCGCATGGCGGAGCTCATGGTGGAGCTGCTGCGCGCGTCGGACGCCCCTCCGGAGCAGTACGAGCGGCTCGGCCTCACCGGTGACGGCCCGCCCCGGCTGCTGGTGCGGGAGCAGTGGGCGCAGGTCGAGGCGGCGGCGCTCCCGTCGCCGCGCCGGGACGACTTCCCCGACGCGCGCCTCTCCGTGGACACGCCCGTCGGAGAGCTGATCGCCGAGCCGGCCGCCGAGGCGGTCCTGCGGGCGCACCTCGGCCCGCTGATGGACAGCCCGCTGCTCCCGGAGGCGCTGCCCCTGTCGCTGCTGGAGATCGCGAACCTGGCGTACGGGCTCATCGCCCGGGAGACGCTGCGCGCCATCGCCGCCGATCTCGCCCGTCTGTAGCCGGATGTGCCGCTCGCCGGAATGCGGAGAACTAGTGACGGGAGCCCATCCTGACCGGCGGGAGGTACTCCTCCACCAGTTCGCGCTCCCACCACGCGCCGGTCGCGCGCCGCTCCCGCCGCGTGGTGAAGCTGTAGCGGTAGAGGAGGGCACGGACGAAGGTCGGCGGGGCGTCCGGGAACGGGTCGTCCCGCAGCAGCCGCAGCGTCGCCCGGTCGTTCCTCAGCAGCTTGCGGACGAACGGCATGAACCACGGGTGCGCGTACGCCGCGGACAAGGCGGCGAACCACATCAGCCAGTCCAGCCGCAGGTGGTAGGGCGCGAACTGGGGCGGCCGCCGCCGGGGATCACCCGGTTTGCCCTTGAAGTCGTACTCCCGCCACACGGTCTCCGGCGTGACCTCCGGATCACGGGTGCCCTCGATCACCACCTCGTAGCGGGTCCTGGTCACACTGCCGAACGCGCCGTACGTGTTGACCAGGTGGAACGGGTTGAAGCTGGCGTTCATCATCTGGTGCCGCGACACGAGGTTGCGGGCCGGCCAGTAGCTGAGCGCGACGATCAGCGCGGTCGCGGCCAGCACCACTGCCACGAACCACGTGGGCGCGGCGCCGTGGTGCGGCGGCGGCGCGAATCCCAGCAGGACGGCCAGGTCCCCCCAGGACACCACCGACGCGGCGAGCACCACGGTGATCCAGTTCAGCCAGGCGAAGTTCCCGGACAGGATCAGCCACAACTGGGTGGCGATCATGACGCCCGCCGCCACGCTCGCGTACGGCTGGGGGGCGAACAGCCCGAACGGCGCGACGAGCTGGGCGACATGGTTGCCCGCGACCTCCACCCGGTGCACCGGTCCGGGCAGCCGGTGGAAGTACCAGCTCAGCGGGCCCGGCATCGGCTGGGTCTCGTGGTGGTAATGGAGGCAGGTCAGGTCCCGCCAGCAGCGGTCGCCGCGCATCTTGATGAGACCGGCGCCGAACTCCAGCCGGAACAGCAGCCAGCGCAGCAGCCACAGCACGAGCACGGGCGGGGCGGTGCCCGCGTTGCCCAGGAAGATCGCGAGGAACCCGGCCTCGCACAGCAGCGACTCCCAGCCGAAGGAGTACCACACCTGGCCCACGTTCACGATGGACAGGTAGAGGACCCACAGGAACGCCCACATCAGCATCGCGCCCCATAACGGGACCAGGTCGGCGAGCCCGGCCAGGAGGGCGGCGGACATGAGCGCGCCGCTTCCCGCGACCAGGGCGAAGAGCCGGTCGGAGTAGCGGAGGTGGAAGACGCTCGGCGCGCGGCGGAACGGCACCCGGCGCAGGAAAGCGGGCACCGGTGTCAGCCCGTTCGCGCCGAGCAGCGCGGGGAACTGGTTCAGGGCGACGAGGAACCCGACCAGATAGATCGCGGCCAGGCCCCGCTGGAAGACCAGCCGGCTCAGCCAGTAGTCGGGTGCGGTGAACCAGTCCATGACCTACTCCGTGACCCCGAAGACCCGGCGCAGCGCGGTGCGCGCCGCGTGATGCCCGCACATGCCGTGCACCCCCGGCCCCGGCGGCGTGGCCGACGAGCACAGGTAGATCGCCGGATCCGGGGTGGCGTACGGCACCCGGGCCAGGACGGGGCGGAACATCAGCCGCAGCCGGTCGCACCGGCCGCCCGCGATATCGCCGCCGATGTTGTTGCGGTCGCGGGCCTCGATCTCGGCGGGGCCCGCGGTGGCACGGGCCAGGACGTGCTCGCGGAAGCCGGGGGCGAAGCGCTCGATCTGGCGCTCGACCGCCTCGGTGAGGTCGCCGCGCCAGCCGTTCGGCACGTGCCCGTAGACCCACAGAACGTGCCGGTTCTCCGGCGCCCTGGTCGGGTCGAACAGGCTGGGCTGCGCGGCGATGAGGAACGGCGTGCGCGGCGCCGAGCCGCGGCAGGCGGCGCGCAGGGCCGCGCCGATCTCCTCGATCGACGGGCCGAGATGTACGGTGCCGGCGCGTGCGCAGTCCTCGGCCGTCCATGGCACCGGCCCGTACAGCGCGTAGTCGATCTTGAAGACGGCCGGGCCGTGCCGGTAGCGGCGCAGGCGGGCCGCGTACCGCTCCGGCAGCCGGTCACCGGCCAGGGCGGCGAGATCCTCGGGCATGACATCGAGCAGGTAGGCGCGGGCGGGTGGCAGTTCGGCGAGGCTCCCGACCGGACGCCCGGTCTCGATCCGGCCGCCGAGCGCACGCAGGTAGCCGGCCAGCGCGTCCGCCAACGCCTGTGAACCGCCGCGCGGGAAGGGCCAGCCCACGTCGTGCGCGGCGAGCGCGAACAGCAGCGCGACCCCGCCCGTGGCGGGCGAGCCGAGCGGCGCGATGGCGTGCGCGGCCAGCCCGGCGATCAGGCCGCGGGCGCGCTCGCCGCGGAAGACGCGGGCGAGCAGCGCGGCCGGCGCCGCCGCGGGAGGGCCGAAGCGGGCGAGCAGCCCCGGGTGGCGGGGCAGCCCGTCGAGCGGGGCGCGCAGCACGTCCGGCGCGAGGTCGGCCCACCGGCCCAGGAACGGCTCCACCAGGGAGTGGTAGGCGTCGCCGTCCTCGCCGAGCGAGGCCGCGGTCTCCTCCACCGAGCGGGCCAGCGTCGCCGCCGACCCGTCGGGGAACGGATGGGCGAGCGGGAGCGGCGGCTCCACCCAGGTCAGGCCGTACTCGGCCAGCGGCAGCGCGCCGAGCGCGGGCGAACCCGCGCCCAGCGGATGGACCGCAGAGCAGATGTCGTGCCGGAAGCCGGGCAGCGTCAGCTCGCCGGTCCGCGCCCCGCCGCCGACGGTCGCCGCCGCCTCGTACACGCGTACGGACAGACCGGCACGGGCGAGGGTGACCGCCGCCGTCAGCCCGTTCGGCCCGGACCCCACCACCACCGCGTCGATCTCGGCCCCGGCTCCGGGCCCGGTTCCGGCCTCGGTTCCGGCCATAGTCCGTGACTGCCCACGGCGGCGATCCTTAGTGGTCACCCCCGGAAGTTGCTCGCAAAGGCCGTGAACCAGGGCGCGGCCGGCCCTCCCGGGTGACCGACGGCACCAAGCAAGATCGAAATAGCGACCATCCGCCTTACAAAAAGTCGGAACTTCCTGACAAACTGAACCCGCCTCGACTAGATCAACTCGGTTCGGTGGTGGGCATGCTCTACGGGCGCGTCGCTGAGATGGCGGAGATCGACCGGATGCTGGCCGATGTCCGCGTAGTCGAGCAGGGCGGACTTGCCGATCCCGACCTCGCCTCTGATGACCAGAACCCGGCTTCCGCCCGCGCGGACGGGCCGCCCTCCTCGACGAGGCGCGGGGGAATCCGCTGGCGCTCATCGAACTGCCCGGCACCCTGACGCCGGAGCGGCGCGCACCGCGGTCGTGGTCCGTACCGCGACCGCGACCGTGTCGTGGGTGTAGTAGCGGCTGGCCTCGACCTTGGCCGTCGTCTTGTCGAGCCGCAGCACTTCCTGGCCAACGACCACAACGGCACCGGCGAGCTCGCCGTCAACGCGGCGACCCAGCAGGTGTCCCAGCGCCGCTACAAGCCTCTTCGGGCAGCTACCCCGCACCCGGCAAGCCCAAGCCGCACGGGCTCGCCACGGCGGCGGGATCATGCTCGCGATGTGGGCGGTGATGCTGGCCTACACCCGGTTCTCCGGCGACGAGACGCTGGACGCGCTCATGGGCGTGTTCCTGTTCGCTTCCTTCGCGTTCGGCGTCGTGGCCGTCACGCGCATGTACCGGCCACCGCGGAAGGCCAAGCCGCGATGGCTGGCCGAGGAGGAGGAGCGGCGGCGCGCCCGGAGCGGATGACGCGCCCCCGGATCGAGAGTTCCACGAGCGCGAGCGGTGACGGCGCTCGACCGCCCGATCAGGGCGCCCCGGAAGCGCGCTGCTTCCGGGGCGCCTTCCCGCCGTCGGAGCCGATCGGTGCTGACGACGGCCGGGCCGGGCGGGCGGGTCAGGTGAGCCCGGAACAGGTCTGTGCGTCGGCGTCCTTGGCGGCGCCGGGCACCCAGCGGACGTTCGCGAACGACGCGGAGAACGCCCCGTCCGTGTAGACGAGGAACGGTGTGTTGACCACCTCCAGGTCGAGCCCGGCCTCCGCGAAGCAGGCGATCGGCACCTTGACCGTCGCCTTGGTCCCCGCGGGCAGCCGCTGGAACAGCGACGTCGCCGCCACCTCGGACATGCACGGGTAGACGCAGTGCACGCCGAGCACGGTCCGCGCCGCCGGCGCCTGGTGCACGATCACGTCGAAGACGAGCGCGGCGTCGGCGTTCAGGTAGCCGCGCAGGTCGGTGCCGCCCGCCGGGTCCTGCATGTAGATCTGCGCGGGCCCGCCTCCGGTCCAGGTCACCTTCAGGCCGTCCTGCTGCACGTTGACGTCGGCCGGAACCACGTTGATCACGGAGTGCGCGGCCTCGCCGTCCACGCCGATCTCGGTGCCGCCCCAGTTGTCGGCGGAGCCGATGAAACTCCTGTACGGCGCGACGTCGGTCCGGTTGTGGATCTCCAGGTCCTCGGTCGCGGTGCCGCCGCCGCCGTTGCCGGAGCATCCGGCCGCGGGCGCGGTCTCGTCGAGCGTCCCGACGGAGCCCGCCTGCCCGTCGCGCAGGCCGTACCCGAGCGGGAAGAGCGGGTCGTACCCCTCGTCACCCGCGTTGAGCGGGGTCTGGCACGCGGTTTTCGGCCAGGAGTACGGAAGGGCGCCGGTGAATCCGCCGCCGGGCCTTCCCCCGCCCTGTCCCAAGCTCTGCCGGGACCGGACGAGCAGGTCGGCCACGCCGCCGCCCTCGGTGCCGGGCAGCCACGCGACGACGAACGCGTCCGAGCGGTTCAGCTCCTTGTTGACCCACAGCGGGCGGCCGGTGACATACACGGTGATGACGGGAACGCCCTTGCCGCCGACCTTGTCCAGGACGGCGAGGTCGCCCGGATAGAGCTTCGCCGCCTCCAGCGAGCGCCGCCCGATGTCCCCGACCCCCTCGGCGTACGGCGTCTCGCCGATCACCGCGATGACCGCGTCGAACGCGGTGGGATCGACGCCGTCCGCCGTCTCGGCGAAGGTCACCTTCGCGGCGCCGAGCGCCTCGCGCAGCCCGCCGAGGATCGTCGTGCCCCCCGGGAAGTCGGCGTTGGTGTTGCCGGTGCCCTGCCAGGTGAGTGTCCAGCCGCCGGTCTGGTTCTGCAGGCTGTCCGCGCTCTTCCCGACGACCAGGACCTTCGAGCCCGCGGCCAGCGGCAGCACCCCGCCGTTGTTCTTGAGCAGGACCTGCGACTCGCGCACGGCCTTCCTGGCCAGCGCCTTCGCCTCCAGCGCCGACGCCGACCCGGCCCCGGCGCGGGCGGACGGCTTCGGCGCGTCGAACAGGCCGGCCCGCAGCTTCACCCGCAGGATGCGGGTCACCGCGTCGTCGATCCGCGCCATCGGGATGTCACCGGCCTCGACCTGCGCGACGGTGTTCGTGATGAACGCCTTCCAGTCGTTCGGCACCATCACGACGTCGATGCCGGCGTTGATCGCCCGCGCGCAGCTCGCGTTGGTGCACCCGGCCACCTGGCCGATGCCGTTCCAGTCGGAGACGACGACGCCGTCGAAGCCCATCTTGCTCTTGAGGATGCCGGTCAGCGCCCGCTCGCTGCCGTGCAGCTTGCCCTCGTCGATGCCGAGGTCGGCGTTGGTCCAGCTGTTGAAGGACGCCATCACGGTCTGGGCGCCCGCGGCCAGCGCGCCGTAGTAGCCCTGGCCGTGAATGTTGATCATCTCGGCCTCGGACGACGGGTTGACGCCCTGGTCCTGTCCCTTGAGGGTGCCGCCGTCGCCGATGAAGTGCTTGGCGGTGGCGATGACGCCGCGCTCGCCGATGCGGCGCGGGTGGTCGCCCTGCAGCCCGCTGACCATCTCGTACCCGTAGGCCCGGGTGATCCGGGGGTCCTCGCTGAAGCCCTCGTACGTCCGGCCCCATCGATCGTCCCTGACGACGGCGAGCGTGGGCGCGAACGCCCAGTCCTGGCCGGTCGCCCGGATCTGCGCGGCGGTCGCCGCCCCGATGTCCCTGACCAGGCAGGGATCGTGCGCCGCGCCGAGCCCGATGTTGTGCGGGAAGACCGTCGCGCCGTAGACGTTGTTGTTGCCGTGCACGGCGTCGATGCCCCAGATGACCGGGATCCTGGTCCGGGTGCCGACGGACGCCGCCCAGTACGCGTCGGCGAGGTCGAGCCAGGCCCGCGTGGACGCGTGCTTGTCCCGGCCGGGCCAGGAGCCGCCGCCGTTGAGCACCGAGCCGATGCCGTACTGGCGGACCTCCTCGGGGGTGACGGCGCCGATCTCCGGCTGGGTCATCTGCCCGACCTTCTCGGCGAGCGTCATGCTCGCGAGGATCTTCGCCACCCGCTTCTCGTCGGCGGGGTTCCGCTTGATCCGGCTGGTGACCTTCGGCCAGTCGGCGAGCGTGGAGAGGTTCCCGTCGACGCGGGCGCATCCATCGCGGCCCAGGGCGGGCGCTCCGACGACCGGCTGGGCGGGGCCCTTGCCCGCCCCGGCGCTCGCGCCGGGCACTCCGGCGAGGCTCCCCGCGAGTACGGCGAAGCCCGCCAGAACCGCGGAGGTGCGTCGACGCGCCCGTAACCGGGCGAACGGTCTGCTCATGGGGGGTCCGTTCTCAAGAGGCGGCAACGGCGATCGTGGCGGCCCTGCCGGGCCGTCGCGTTGCGCAGATCCTGACCTCGGCGAGGCCGCCGGTCAAGAGCCTGAGAGCGCTCTCTCAACGGCACCCTCGTTCACCTGCGAAACGGCGACCTCATGGCGAACGGCACGGGAGAGCGTTTTCTCGCTGCCGCGCGGCCAGGGCGGGGCGGCGGGGCGCTCCCGGGGTGCCCCGCCGCATCGCCGCGCCCACATGCCGGGCTCGAAACCGGCTCACGCCGAGAACGCGGCCACGTCCCGGTCGAAGTGCCGGTGGACCCTGATCGCGTCGGCGAACGTCTGGACGAACGTGTCGCCCGACGCCTCCGGCCCGACCACCCCCTGCGTCCCGGGCACCCGGGAGGCCTCCAGCAGCGCGGCGCCGCCCGCCAGCGCGCCGATGGCCTTGCCGTGCTTGTACGCCTCGCGGACGAAGTGGACGGCGTGCCCGTTCTCGGCGAGCACGCCGCCGTCCGCGAGCAGGACCGCGTCGTAGAGGACGGAGTTCGCCGCGGTGAGCTGGCGGTCCACGGGCAGTGAGGCGACCGTCCCCTCGTGCGGCGCGAGCAGCTCGCAGATCGCGCCCTGGCCTTCCAGCGCCTCCTTGACCGGCGTGAGGGCACCCGCGTCGGTGGCGTCGGTGACCAGAACCGCGATCTTCCTGGTGGCGATCGAGTCACGCGCCGAGTTGGCCTGGCTCAGCGCGGGCGAGGACCTGCCGTGGTTGGGCGGGCCGGCCGCGGGCACCGGCATGCCGAGACCGATGGCGACCTGGGTGGCGAGCTCCAGGTCGATCTGGACGAGGTGGCCGACGACCTTCTCCTTGACGTACCGCCGCTCCACATGCCCGAGCTCGAAGAGGAACGCGCTCACGATGTGCCGCTTCTCCCAGAAGGACATGCTGTTCCAGAACAGCGTGGCCTGGCTGTAGTGGTCCTCGAAGCTGGGGCTCCGCTTGCGGATCTTCCGGCCGTCCACCCGCTCCTGGTAGTGCTGGAACACCCCGGACATGTCGCCGCTCAGGATCCCGGACATCGGGCAGCCGCCGCTGATGGAGTTGATGGAGTAGCTGGTCCGGCTCTGGTGGATCATCCGCTGGTTGTAACCGTCGCGCTGGTCGTTGTGCACCGGGGCGACCGGCCGGTTCACCGGGATCTGCGGGAAGTTGGGGCCGCCCAGCCGGATGAGCTGGGTGTCCAGGTAGGAGAAGTTCCTGGCCTGCAGCAGCGGGTCGTTGCTGAAGTCGATGCCGGGAACGACGTTCGCGGTGCAGAAGGCCACCTGCTCGGTCTCGGCGAAGAAGTTCTCCGGGTTGCGGTTGAGCGCCATCCGGCCGACCGGACGCACCGGCACGATCTCCTCAGGAATGATCTTCGTCGGGTCGAGCAGGTCGAAGTCGAAGGCGTGCTCGTCCGACTCGGGCACGAGCTGCAGGCCCAGCTCCCACTCGGGGAAGGCGCCGCGCTCGATCGCCTCCCACAGGTCACGCCGGTTGAAGTCGGGGTCGTTGCCCTGGATCCGCAGCACCTCGTCCCAGAGCAGCGAGTGCGTCCCGAGGAGGGGCTTCCAATGGAACTTCACGAACGTGGCACGCCCCTCGGCGTTCACCAGCCGGAAGCTGTGCACGCCGAACCCCTGCATCATCCGGAAGCTGCGCGGGATCGCCCGGTCCGACATCAGCCACATGACGAAGTGCAGGGTCTCCGGCTGGGCCTGCACGAAGTCCCAGAACGTGTCGTGCGCCGACTGCGCCTGCGGGATCTCGTTGTGCGGCTCCGGCTTGACCGAGTGCACGAAGTCCGGGAACTTGATGCCGTCCTGGATGGGGAAGACCGGCATGTTGTTCGCGACCAGGTCGTAATTGCCCTGGCGGGTGTAGAACTTGGTCGCGAACCCCCGTACGTCCCGCACCGTGTCGGCCGAGCCGCGCGAGCCGGCGACCGTGGAGAAGCGCACGAACGTCGGTGTGACCAGCGACGGGTCGCACAGGAAATCGGCCACCGTGTACTCAGCGAGCGACTCGTACACGCGGAACTGGCCGTACGCGCCGGAGCCGCGCGCGTGGACCACGCGTTCCGGGATGCGCTCGTGGTCGAATCGGGTGATCTTCTCCCGGAAGTGGAAGTCCTCCAGGAGGGTCGGCCCCCGTTCCCCGGGCCGGAGCGAGTTGTCGGTGTCGTCGATCAGCACGCCCTGGTCGGTGGTGAGCCGGGTGCCCTCCAGGTCGACGCGGTACTGGTCGAGTTGACGCTGCTTCTCGTCCTTCTCGACGGCGTCCTCGTTGTGCACGGGTCCCCCTTCACGGTTCGTCGCTCTGTCCGTTCGGGGGGACCTTCGGGTCTATACCCTCGTGCACCACATCGGCTAAACAGGGTTCACGCCGTCAGCGCAGCCCCGCGATCAGCGCCTCCGCGTCCCGGACGAGGACCGCGCGGGCGGTCTCGTCGGCCACCTCGGCGGCCCTGTCCCTGAACTTCTCCAGATGGTGGATCGCCTGCTCGGGGTGCTCCTTGACGTCCTGGTGGTTCGCCGACTTCAGGAAGTTGCCGAGCTGCGCCCGCAGCGGGCCGTCGACGGAGAACGTGTCCAGCAGGGTCTCCAGGTCGCCGAACGACGCGCTCACCGTCAGCGTCCTGACCCGCTCGGCGGTGTTGCCCGCCTTGTCGGTCGCGGTCACCTTCACGGTGTGCTCGCCGAGCGCCAGCGTGTGCAGGTCGAGCCGCTCGTCCAGCTTCAGCTCCGCACCGTCGAGGGTGGCCGTCACCGTGTCGATCCCGGAGCCCTCGTCCGCGCCCTCGGCGGTGACGGTGATCCCGGCCGCGTCGCCGTACTTCCCGTCGTCGTTCAGCCCTCCGACGGTCAGCGCGGGCGCGGTGGCGTCCAGCTTCAGCGTGATCTTCTTGGCCTCCTCCTTGTTGCCGGCCTTGTCCGTGGAGCGGAACGACACGGTGTGCGTCCCGTCCTTCTTGACGGTGAACGGCTCGGTGTAGGCGGTCCAGTCGCCGTCACCGACGCGGTATTCGGTCGTCGCGACCCCCGAGCCCTCGTCCGTGGCCGTCAGGGTGACGGTCACCGGCGCGGTGTGCCAGCCGCTCGGCCGCTCCTGCGGGTCCAGCGCGGCGGCGGTCACCGGGGCCGCCTTGTCCGCGGCCGCGCGGGTCAGGGTGAAGTCGTCCACGTCGAAGTCCGCCCCGGTGAAGACCAGGTAGAGCTTCGCGTTCCCGGAGGGGAGGTCCGTGAGCGTGGTGGAGACGTCGGCGTACGACTCCCAGCCTCCGGTGTTCGGCACGGTGACCCGGCCGTGCACGGGACCGGTCGGAGAGCCGGTACGGATCTCGAAGCCGCCGGTCGGGTTGGGCGAGGCGACCCTGGCGGTGAAGCCGGTGACCCCGGTCAGGTCGAGGTCGTCGTAGGCGGCCCAGTCACCCGGGTTGACGTAGCCGAGCACGGTCCCGCCGTGGGCGGGGGCGTGCGGGTAGGTCTGGACGCCGTTGGCCTGCGACCAGTTCTCCGCCTGGACGGTGACGTCGCCCGTCGCCGGCCCGAGCTCCTTGATCCGGATGTTGCGGAACGCCACCTCGTCGCCCGCGCCGTGGTTCTGGATGCCCACGTACCCCTGCTGGAGCGAGCGGGCGGGGTCGGTGTTGGTGAAGTCGTTGATCTGGGTGCCGTTGAGGAAGATCCGCAGGCGCTCCCCCTCCACCCGGATCTCGTACGTGTTCCACTGGCCGGGCGGGTTCAGCGCGGCGTCGCGGGCCGCGAGATCGGCGGACTTGAAGCCGTAGACGGACCCGGTCGTCTTCTCCGGGGCGTCGGTGGCGTCGATCTGGATCTCGTAGCCGTTGTTCACCGCGGACCACGGGTCGTCGGAGGCGGGGAAGCCGACGAACACGCCCGAGTTGTCGTCGCCCCTCATCTTCCAGTCGAGCTTCAGCGAGTAGGAGTGGTACTCCTTCGCCTTGTACCAGAACAGCCCCATGCCGCCCTGGGAGGTCAGCGTGCCGTCGGCGTTGGTGAAGCTTCCTGGCCCCGCCTGCTCCCAGCCGGTCGTGGCGCCGTTGTAGATCGGCGTGTAGCCGCTCTCCGGCCGGCAGTCCGCCTTGGCGTCACCCATGGCGTACGCGATGCCGCCGCGCAGGTGCTCGCGGAACGCGGGCTCGGCGAAGGAGGCCGCGGTGTGCCCGCCGCCGGTGTAGAAGGACCGGCCCCCGTCGTACGGCTTGCACCAGGCGATGGGGTGGTCGGCGCCCATCGTCCCGCCCGAGTAGGTCGACTCGTCCAGCGTGGCCAGCACGTGGGCCGTGGTCCTGGCGTTGGAACGGTAGTCGTACCACTCGTCGGTCCGGCTCCAGGCCGGGCCGAGGTGCGCGGTGGCCGGGTGCGCCCGGTCCTCCACCTTGACCGTGGCCTGCTGGACCGCCGGGTGGGAGGCGAACCAGGCTCCGACCAGGCTGCCGTACCACGGCCAGTCGTATTCGGTGTCGGCGGCGGCGTGCACGCCGACGTAGCCACCTCCGCCCTTGATGTAGGACTCGAACGCCGCCTGCTGGGTGGCGTCGAGCACGTCGCCGGTGGTGCTGAGGAAGACGACGGCCTTGTACTTCGCCAGGTTGGCGGTGGTGAAGGCGCCCGGGTCCTCGGTCGCGGTGACGGTGAAGCCCAGGTCCTTGATCGCCTGGATGCCCGCCGGGATCGAGTCGTGCCGGAAGCCCGCCGTACGGGAGAAGACGAGCACGTCGCCGGAGCCGCCGGTGCCGCCCGAGGCCGGCAGGACGAACTTCTGGGCGGCGCCGCCGTCACAGGTCCTGATGACGAGCTGGCCGGTGTCGGCGCCGTCGAGGCACCTGCCGGACTGCGGGTTCTTCAGCGAGCCGTTCGGCCCGGCGGTCCACTGCTGGGCGCCGGTGTTGTTGCAGGTGTAGATCTGCACCTTGGTGCCGTCGGCCGTGGCGCCGCCCGCGATGTCCAGGCACTTGCCCAGCGCCTTGACGGTCGTCCCCTCGATCGTCCAGACCTGCGCGCCCGTGCCGTTGCAGGTGTAGAGCTGCACCTTGGTGCCGTTGGCGCTGTTGGCCCCCGCGACGTCGACGCACAGGCCGCCGGGGCCGGTGATCGGGCCGATGGCCGGGCCGGTGCCCGGCGGGGGCTCCTTCAGGAGGGTGAAGTCGTCCACGTCGAACAGCGCGCCGGAGCCGCCGGTGAAGACCAGGAAGAGCTCGGTCGTGCCGGCCGGGGCGCCCGCCAGCGGGGCTGAGACGTCGATGAACGTCTCCCAGCCGCCGGTCACGGGTACGGCCACCTTGCCGAGCAGGGTGCCGGTCGCCGAGCCCGCGCGGACCTCGATCGTGCCGCCCACGCCGCCGGAGGAGACGCGCGCGGTGACGCCCTTGGCGCCGCTCAGCTCGTACGGCTTGAACGAGATCCAGTCGCCGTTGTTGACGTCACCGACGGTCTTGCCGCCGTGCGCGGGCGCCTTGCTGATCTGCGAGACGCCGGACATCGCCGAGTAGTGCTCGGCCTGGCGGTGGCGCGGCTGCAGGATGTGCTGGGTGTGGGTGGTCAGGCCGCCCTTGTCGGTGTACTCGGCGTCGAACACCGCGAAGATGTTGGCCGCGTCGTCGTGCTCGCCGTCGGAGGGGATGGTCAGCTCGCCCGAGCAGCCGTTCTTGGACGTGATCTGGTGGCCGTGGCTGTCGTGGCCGAGCACGTACGTCATCGTGACCTTGGCGCAGTCGACGTCCCCGTCCTCGGGGTCGGTCACCTTGATCGTGAACGGCACGGTGTCGCCCCAGTCGAACAGCCGGCCGGGACCGGGCTGCTCGATGGTGACGGTCGGCGCGGTGTTACCCACCGTGATCTTGATGCTGGCCCGCCCCGCGTTGCCGCCCGGGTCCTTCACCGTGAGCGTGGCGGTGTACTCCCCGTCCTCGGTGTAGGTCGTGGTCGGGTTCGCGTCCGTGGAGGACGTCCCGTCGCCGAAGTCCCAGGCGTAGGTGATCGGCTCGCCCTCGGGGTCGGCGGAGCCCGCCGAGGAGAAGGCGACGGTCAGCGGCGTCCTGCCGGACGTCTTGTCGGCCTTGGCCACCGCGGCCGGCGCGCGGTCACGCCCCTTGATGTACTCGATGCGGTACAGCGCGGAGTTCGCGTCGCCGCCGAAGTAGCCCGAGCCGTAGTCGAGCACGTACAGCGCGCCGTCGGGACCGAAGGCCAGGTCCATCACCTGCGTGCCGGTCCACGGGAAGTTCGCGATCTCGCCGCGGGTCCCGTCGGCGGCCACGTCGATCGCCTTGATCCAGCGGCGGCCGAACTCTCCGGCGAAGAAGTGGCCGTCCAGCTCGGCGGGGAACTTGACCTGCGAGTCCAGGGCGGCGTCGTAGCGGTAGAGCGGGCCGCCCATCGGCGACTCCGATCCTCCGCCGAACTCCGGCGGGGAGCCCTCGTCACCGCCGTACTTGATCCACGAGGGCAGCGCGGGCGGCAGCTTGTCCATGCCGGTGTTGCGGAAGGAGTTGTTGGCCGGGCCGCCCGCCGCGCAGTCGTACTTCTGCCCCGAGGGCCCGGACGGGAAGGTGAACTCGTTGTAGGTCTCGGCCAGGGTGTTCGTGCCCGTGCAGTACGGCCAGCCATAGTTGCCCGGCTTGGTGACGCGGTCGAACTCGACCTGGCCGCTCGGGCCCCGGTTCGGGTCGGAGCTGCCCGCGTCGGGGCCGTAGTCGCCGACGTAGACGACGCCGGTGGCCTTGTCGACGCTCATCCGGAACGGGTTGCGGAAGCCCATCGCGTAGATCTCGGGCCGGGTCTTGGGAGTGCCCGGCGGGAACAGGTTGCCGTCGGGGATCTCGTAGGTCCCGTCCGGCTTGACCTTGATCCGAAGGATCTTGCCGCGCAGGTCGTTGGTGTTGCCGGCGCTGCGCTGGGCGTCGTACGCCGGGTTGCGGTCGGACCGCTCGTCGAGCGGCGCGTAGCCCGCCGAGTCGAAGGGGTTGGAGTCGTCGCCCGTGGACAGGTAGAGGTTGCCCTGGGCGTCGAAGTCGATGTCGCCGCCGACGTGGCAGCACATGCCGCGGTCGGCGGCCACGTCGAGCACCTTCACCTCGCTGGCCGTGTCCAGCGTCCAATCGGGCTTGACGGTGAACCTGGAGAGCCGGTTCACGCCCTGCCAGGCGGAGAAGTCGGTGCCCGTCACCGGGGCGTCCCCGGCCGGGGTGTTCAGACGGGGCGCGTAGTACAGGTAGACGAATCGGTTGGTGGCGAAGCCGGGGTCGGCCGCCACCCCCTGCAGGCCCTCCTCGTCGTGGGTGTAGACGTTCAGCGCGCCCACCACGGCGGTGTTCCCGGTCGCGTCGGTACGGCGCAGCGTCCCGTCACGTGAGGTGTGCAGCACGGACAGGTCGGGGAGCACGGCCATCGTCATGGGCTCGCCCATCTCGGCGACGCCCTTGGCCAGCTCGATCCGCTGGTAGTCGGCGGGATCGATGGCCGCGTGGGCCTGTGCGGGGGTGGCCGTGCCGATCGTCACGGTGAGCACGGTCAGGCTCGTGAGAGCCAGGAGTAAGGCGCAGGTCTGCGCGACCCATCGGGTGGCGCGCGTGGTTCGCCGCCTGGAGGGCATGGCGGAGTTTCCCTTCACTCGGGGGGTGAGTCGCGTCCCGGC
This sequence comes from Microtetraspora glauca, assembly GCA_001570385.1. GTDB lineage: Bacteria > Actinomycetota > Actinomycetes > Streptosporangiales > Streptosporangiaceae > Microtetraspora > Microtetraspora glauca. The sequence continues at coordinate 32,594 of BBYL01000043.1, forward strand.
GCGGGAGTCAGGCGCGGGACGGAGACGGGATGGCGGAGGGATGGCGGGGGGATAGCGGGGGGAACGCGGG
>BBYL01000043.1:32931-67220 GCA_001570385.1 Microtetraspora glauca
AACGCGGGGGGCGCTGGGACAGGGATGGGTGGAGCCCGGGTGGCACTCGCCCGCCCCGCCGTCTCGGCGCGACGGCGGAACGGACGACCGGGCCCGCTGCACGGAACGGCTGGAGCACTACCGGTACACGCGATGCGGCGACACTCGTTTTATGTCGTCCATATTTCGCGACGCTAAGCCCGACTTATGCCGACTGTCAACAAAAGGTAGTGATCTGCTGATGTAACATCACGATGAAGCATCGGGTTCTGATGTCCGTTGAGGGAGAAGCGTTGGCGCACGGCACACTGAGCGAAGCCGGCGGCCCTGCCGCGGGCGCGGGCGCCCTGCTCGCGATCCTCAGGGACGGGCAGGCCCGGACCCGCGCCGAGCTGGCCCAGCTCACCGGCCTGGCCAGGTCCACCGTGTCTCAGCGGCTCGACGTGCTGATCAACCACGACTGGATCGTCCCCTCCGAGGACACCATCTCCTCCGGCGGACGCCCGGCCACAGCGTTCGCGTTCAACCGGGGCGCCCGCATCGTGCTGTCCGCCGACCTGGGCGCGACGCACGCGCGGCTGGCGGTCACCGACCTCGGCATGGCGGTGCTGGCCGAGCGCGCGGCCGAGCTGCCGATCGAGCGCGGCCCGGAGCCGACCCTGTCCTGGCTGGTCACCGCGTTCGAGGAGATGCTGGCCGAGACGGGGCACCCGCTCTCCCAGATCTGCGGCATCGGGATCGGCCTGCCCGGACCGGTCGAGCACACGTCCGGCCGGCCGGTGAACCCGCCGATCATGCCCGGCTGGGACGACTTCCCCGTCCCCGAGTGGCTCGGCGAGCGGCTCGGCGCCCCCGTCCTCGTCGACAACGACGTGAACATCATGGCCCTGGGCGAGCACTGGATCGCCAGCCCGGAGGTCGACCACCTGCTCTTCGTGAAGATCGGCACCGGCATCGGCTGCGGCATCATCGCCGACCGGCGGCTGCACCGCGGCTCGCAGGGCGCGGCGGGTGACATCGGACACATCCGGGTCACCTCGGCGGGCGACGCGCTGTGCCGGTGCGGCAACTCCGGCTGCCTCGAAGCGGTCGCCAGTGGCGCCGCGATGGCCGCCACGCTGCGCGCCGCGGGCATCGACGCCGCGGGCAGCCGCGACGTCGTAGGGCTGATCCGCGGAGGCAGCGCCCAGGCCGCCCAGGTCATCCGGCAGGCCGGGCGGGACATCGGCGGCGTGCTCGCGGCCATCGTCAACTTCTTCAACCCGTCGGTCATCGTCGTCGGCGGCGACATCGCCGAGGCGGGCGAGCACGTCCTCGCCGGCGTACGCGAGGCGATCTACAGCCGCTCCCTGCCCCTGGCCACCCAGCACCTGAACATCCGGGCCAGCGAGCTCGGCGACCGGGCGGGCGTCATCGGCGCCGCGGTCATGGTGGTCGAGCACGTGCTGGCGCCGGGCACCGTCGACCAGGCGGTCACCGCGCCGGCCTGAACGCCCGCGCCGCCGGTACATTGACCGATCGGCGATCGCGCCGTAACAATGAGGGCGCCTTGATCCTCGGGTGACGGTGGCACGTCACAGGGACCGACCGGCACCACCGCACTCCCGACGTGTTCGGCGCACGCGTCCTTGCCGAAGAGGACGGCAGCGATGACCGCACACGAAGAATCCATCGAGACCTCCGACGCCCTGCGCCGCGCGCTCGGCCTGAGCCGGCGCCGCTTCCTCGCCGCCACGACGGGCGTCACGGCGGCGGCCGCCCTGACCGGGGTGGGTCCGCTCGCGTCGGCCGCCCGGGCCGCCGCCGGCGCGGCGGGAGGCAACGGCGTGCTGGTGCCGCCGGGCAAGCGCGGCATCATCCTCTACACCGTGCGCGACGCGATCGGGCGCGACCCCGGCTCGACGCCCCTCGCCTCCGGCTTCCGCCGGGTGTTCGAGGAGTTGTCCCGGATCGGCTACAAGCAGGTGGAGTTCGCCGGGTACGGCCAGCATCCGAACGCCGAGGGCGGGGGCAACCTGGAGTCCGTCGAGGGCGCCCGGCTGCTGCGCCGGTGGCTGGACGACAACGGCCTGCAGGCGGAGGGCAACCACGGCTTCATCCCCGGCTCGTGGCCGCTCACGCCGTCCGACCTCGACCGGTTCAAGCTGCATCTGGAGATCGCCGGCATCCTCGGCCTCGGGCACATGGGCACCGGCGGCGACCCCACCGGCAGCGCGTACAAGGGCGACTGGGACGTGGCCGCCGAGAAGTGGAACCACCTGGGCTCGCTGGCCTCCGCCGCCGGGATCAAGCTATACACCCACAACCACGACGCGGCGTACAACTTCCTCCTCGACAGCGGACCGCTCGACGCGGCCGGGCGGCCGACCCGGTCCTCGGGCATCCGCAAACTGGAGTACTTCCTCACGATCACGGACCCCAAGGACGTCTACCTGGAGATGGACATCTTCTGGGCACACGTGGCCCAGTTCAAGTTCCGGACGTACACCGCGCCCGACGGCTCGGCGCAGACCGGCGTCTTCGACCCCCTCGCCGTGGTGCGGGCGCAGACGAAGCGGTTCCCGCTGTTCCACGCCAAGGACGGCAAGTCCAACCCGGCCAGCGGCAACGGCTACGACATGGTGCCGTTCGGCACCGGTGACATCGACTACGCCGCCTTCTTCGCGAACATGGGGGCCAAGGGCTACCACAACCCGATGTACGAGCAGGACAACGCCCCGGGGGACGCCTCCGACCCGGGCCGCTCCCTGAGGTACGCCGAGCTGAGCTACGCCAACATGGCCGCCCTGCGCGGCTGATCCGGGCGACCGTCCCCGTCTCCCGCGCTCACTCCTCGCCCGGCTCCGCCTCCGGCTCGGCCGGGGCACGCAGGGTGCCGGCGTGCGCGCGGGCGGCGGGGTCGCGGCGCGACTTCAGCAGGCTCGCCACGGTGGTGACGGCCAGAATGACGACGATCACCGCCAGCGAGAGGGGGGTCGGGATCTCCGGCACCCCGTCGCTCAGGCCGTGCGCCCAGTGCAACACCAGCTTGACGCCGATGAACGCCAGAATCAGCGCCAGCCCGGTGGACAGGTAGACCAGCCGGTCGAGCAGTCCCTTGACGAGGAAGAACAGCGCGCGCAACCCCAGCAGGGCGAACACGTTGGCCACGAGGACGATGTACGGCTCCTCCGTCACGCCGAACACCGCCGGGATCGAGTCCAGCGCGAACAGCAGGTCGGTGCTGCCGATGGCGACGAGCACCACGAACAGAGGTGTGACCACGCGGCGCCCGCCCACCCGGGCGATCATCTTGCCGCCGACGTACTCGGAGGACACCGGCAGCACGCGGCGGGTGAGCCGCACGAGCGCGTTGTCGTCGGCGCTCGGGTCCTCGTCGCGGTGCCGGTAGAGCTGCACGGCGGTCCAGATCAGCAGCAGCCCGAAGACCAGGAACATGAACGAGAACAGCGACAGCAGGGCGGCGCCGAGCACGATGAAGACGACCCGCAGCACGAGCGCGATCAGGATGCCGAAGGTCAGCGCCTTGCGCTGGTACTCGCCGGGCACCGCGAACGTGCTCATGATGATCACGAAGACGAAGAGGTTGTCGACCGACAGGCTCTTCTCGACGACGTACCCGGCGAAGTACTCGGCGCCGTACTCCCATCCCGCGTAGGAGGCGAAGACCAGGCCGAAGACCACGGCGACCGCGATGTAGAACACCGACCAGCCGACGGCCTCGCGGAAGCCCACCGTGTGCGGCCGTACGATGCCGAGCGTCAGATCGAGTGCGAACAGCACGACGATCACTCCGATGGTCAGCGCCCAGCCGACCGCGGTTACCTCCAGCACAGGATGACCTCCACCACGTCCACGACGATTCGCACGGGCCGACTCGGCGCCGCCGCCCGGCATGCCACGACATGGGGCCGGGTGAGCGGAAATACCCGCGCTTGCTCGTCCGCCTAACGCGCGTGGGGCCGCTCGGGTTCCGGGCGGCCCGGATATCAGCGCGCCCGGGCCATCCCGGCGAGGATGCGGGTCATCGCGCCTTCGAGGTGACCGCGCAGCGCGGCCACGGCGCCGCCGATCGCGGGCATCAGCGGGCGGGTGTTGGCGGCGGCGATCCCGACGCATCCCTCGCGCGCCGCCGCCTCGACGTACCGGAACGCCCCGCCGAAGTGGAAGGCGCGGCGGACGGTGACCGCTCCGATGCCGAATTCCCGCGCCTTGCGCACGGCGAGGGCCATGGCCTGGTCGCCGGTGAGCTGGCCGAGCGCGTGTCCCGCGTCGAGCACCGCGACGGCGCCCTTGTCGACGACGACCTCGGCCTGCTCGCGACGGCTGACGGATCCGGCCGACACCCTGTCGATGTACATCGGCACGAGCATGGTGCCGTGCGAGGCCACGCCGCGCATGTCCGCCTCGAACACCGCGCCGACCGCGTCCCGAAGCCAGTACGCGGGCACGACTCCGTCGCCACCCGTCGAAGCAATCACCCGAAACCTCCCAAAAGTCCGCGCTCTTGGAAGAGGGCCGTCAAGTATCTGATATCAAATGTCAAGTATCAGGATTGATGACTCTCCGTCGATCATTGATCACGACGTACGGCCCGGGTACGGGGACTGACGGCCGCCGGACGATCCCCGTGCGGGATGATCAGGCGGACGGGGACGCTCCCGTACGGGCGAGAGGGGCGAGGTCCCATGGCTGACGATCGACCGGCCGCGCGGGTGCTGTGCGTGGACGAGGACGGATGCGTGCTGCTGCTGCGCTGGCGGGACCCGGTCGCCGGCCGTACCTTCTGGGAGCCCCCCGGCGGCGGGATCGAGCCGGGTGAGACACCCCTCGACGCGGCGCGGCGCGAATTGACCGAGGAGACCGGCCTGCACGGCTCCGCCGTGGCCGACCGGTCGGTGCCCGTCGACCGCGACTACATGTGGCTGGGCGTTCACTACATCAAGACGGAGCCGTTCTACCTGGCGAGGTTCGGCACGCGCCCCGAGGTCACGCCGTCGGTGCTGACGTCGGAGGAGAGCGACACCTATCTCGGGTTCGGGTGGTTCTCCCCCGCCGAGCTCACCGCGCTGGACGAGCCCGTCGAGCCGCCGCTCCTCGCCGCCGTTCTGGAGCGACTCGCCGCACCGTGACATCGCCGTGACGCCGTCGTGAAGGGCATCGCCATGAAGGGCGTGCCGGGCGCTCCCGTAAACTGGCGCCCCGCGACGGCAGGCCGTCGGAGGCGGTTCATCCTGCGCCGCACCGCATGGCGACCCACTGACGATCCCTGACGACTACCGACGACCACTGACGACCACTGACGACTGTTCGAGGTGAACGATGCCGGCGGGAGCCGCACTGCCCGACCTGACGGGACTCGGCGAGGGGTTCGGCGCCTTCTGGCGTGAGCGGCACCTGTGCACGCTGACCACCGTGCGCCCCGACGGAACGCCGCACGTGGTGCCGGTCGGGGTGACACTCGACCCCGGCGCGGCGGTCGCCCGGGTGATCACCTCGCGGGGTTCGCGGAAGGCCCGGCTGGTGGCCGCGGCCGGGCCCGACGGCGCGGCGGTCGCCGTCTGCCAGGTGGACGGCCGCCGATGGTCGACCCTGGAGGGGCGTGCCGTGATCCGGGACACCCCTGAGGAGGTCGCCGACGCCGAGCGGCGGTACGCGGCGCGCTACCGGCCGCCACGGGAGAACCCCCAGCGGGTGGTGATCGAGATCCGGGTCGCCCGGGTGCTCGGCAATGTCTGAGCCGGACGACCGGATCACCGTCGTCGGCATCGGGACCGACGGCTGGAGCGGCCTCGGCCCGGCGGCGCGTGACGCCCTGCTGGCCGCCGACGTCCTCATGGGCAGCGTGAGGCAACTCGCCCTGGTCTCCGAGGCCCGCGTCTCCGGGATCGGCGCGGAACGGGTGACCTGGCCGTCCCCGCTGCTCCCCGCGCTGCCCGGTCTGCTCTCCGCGCACCGGGGCCGTGCCGTGTGCGTGCTCGCCAGCGGCGATCCCCTGTTCTTCGGCGTCGGCTCCACGCTGGTCCGCCTCCTCGGCCCCGACCGGGTGCGGGTGATCCCGCACCTGTCGTCGCTGTCGCTCGCCTGCGCCCGGATGGGCTGGACGGTCCAGGAGACCGAGGTGGTGAGCCTGGTCGGCCGCCCCGACGAGCTGCTCCACTCGGCGATCCTGCCGGGACGCCGGGTGCTGGTACTCGGCGCGGGCAGGACCGCGCCCGCGCGGGTCGCCGCGCTGCTCGCCGCTCGCGGGTACGGCGGAAGCCCGGTGACGGTGCTCTCCGATCTCGGCGGCCCGGGCGAGAGCCGGATCTCCGGTACGGCGGAGCGGTGGGACCTGCCCGGACGGCCCGGTCCCTCTCCGTTGAGCGTGATCGCGGTGGAATGCCGGGCGGATCCCGGAGTGACGCCGCTTCCCCGCGTCCCGGGACTGCCGGATGACGCGTTCGAGCACGACGGGCAGCTCACCAAGCGGGAGGTACGCGCGGTCACCCTGTCCCGGCTCGCGCCCGTACCCGGCGAGCTGCTATGGGACGTGGGCGCGGGCGCGGGCAGCATCGCGATCGAGTGGATGCGCAGCCATCCGGCCTGCCGCGCGATCGCGGTGGAGAGCCGCCGGGAGCGCGCGGATCGGGCGGCCCGCAACGCGGCGGCGCTGGGCGTGCCCGACCTGGAGATCGTCGTCGGAGCCGCCCCGGACGCGCTCGCCGGCCTGGCCGTTCCCGACGCCGTCTTCGTCGGGGGCGGAGCGACGGCCCCCGGCCTGCTGGACGCCTGCTGGGCCGCGCTCAGACCCGGCGGCAGGCTGGTGGTCAACGCCGTCACCCTGGAGTCCGAGGCGGTCGTGACCGGCTGGTACGGCAGGCTCGGCGGAGATCTGGTGCGCCTCGCGGTCAACCGCGCGGCCCCCGTCGGCGGCTTCACCGGCTGGCGGGCCATGATGCCGGTGACCGTGTGGTCGGCGGTGAAGACAGCGGTGAAGACGGCGGCGCGAACAGCACCGGGCATAGTGGCGCGAACAGTGGAATCGGGTGCGGAGGAGCGGTCGTGACGGGCGTGGTGCACTTCATCGGGGCGGGACCTGGTGCCGCCGACCTCATCACGGTCCGCGGCCTGCGGGTGATCGCCTCGTCCCCGGTGTGCCTGTACGCCGGGTCGCTGGTGCCCCGGGAACTGCTGGACGACTGCCCGCCGGGGGCGCGGCTGGTGGACACCTCCCAGCTCAATCTGGACGAGATCGTCGCCGAGATGTCCGCCGCGCACGCCGCCGGGCTGGACGTGGCCCGGCTGCATTCGGGCGACCCGTCCGTGTTCAGCGCGATGGCGGAGCAGATGCGGCGGCTGGACGTTCTCGGCGTGCCGTATGACGTGGTGCCGGGCGTCCCCGCCTTCGCGGCCGCGGCGGCGGCGCTGAGGCGGGAGTTCACCGTGCCCGGGGTCGGGCAGTCGATCATCCTCACCCGTACGTCGGCGCGAGCGACGCCGATGCCGGAGGGCGAGGACCTGGCCACGCTGGCCGCGAGCCGGGCGACCATGGTGCTGCATCTGGCGGTGCAGCGGATCGAGGCGGTCGTCGAGGAACTGCTCCCCGCCTACGGGGCGGACTGTCCGGTCGCGGTGGTGGCGCGGGCGAGCAGGGACGACGAGGTGATCCTGCGCGGCACCCTGGCCGACATCGCCGAGCGGGTCCGCTCCGCCGGGGTCGTGCGGACCGCCGTGATCGTGGTGGGCAGGGTGCTGACGGCGTCGGCGTTCCCCGACAGCCACCTCTACTCGGCGGACCGGTGCCGCGACTGACCGGCGCCGCCCGCGCGGCCGACGATCACACCCGACCTGTCGATGACCACGACATCCACCTCGACCGGCGCGCCGCGCAACACCTCAAGCGCGGTCCCGAGTGCCCCTTCGGCGACCAGGTCGCCCAGCGGCAGGTCCGCCTCCTGGCAGAGCCGCAGCGCGTGCAGCGCCGTGTTCGCTCCGCGTACCCGCTCGGCCAGGGCCGGGTCGCCTCCGGCGCCGAGCACGAGCGCGGCGAGCAGATCGGGGTTGACCTGGGAGCGGCCGGAGTGCAGGTCGAGGTGCCCGTCGGCGAGCTTGGACAGCTTGCCGATCCCACCGGCCACCGTGAGCCGGGGCACCGGGTGGCGGCGCAGATACTTCAGCACGGCTCCGGCGAAGTCGCCCATGTCGAGCAGGGCGTCCTCCGGGAGCCCGTGGAGCTCGGCGGCGACCCGCTCGGAGGTGCTGCCGGTGCAGCCCGCCACGTGCGTACGGCCGGCCGCCCGTGCGACGTCCACGCCGCGCCGGATGCTGTCGATCCACGCCGAACACGAGTAGGGCACCACGACTCCGGTCGTGCCCAGGATGGACAGGCCGCCCAGGATGCCGAGCCTCGGGTTCCAGGTGCGGCGGGCCAGCTCCTCACCGCCCTCGACGGAGATCTCCACGATCACGTCGCCGGTCCCGCCGCGGCGGGCGGCCACGTCGGCGACGTGCTCGCGCATCATCCGCCGGGGTACGGGGTTGATGGCGGGCTCGCCCACGTCGAGCGGCAGTCCCGGCTTGGTCACGGTGCCGACCCCCGGCCCGGCCAGGAACGTCACACCGCTGCCCGGGGCGCCGTGCCGCACGGTCACGGAGATGAGCGCGCCGTGCGTGACGTCGGGATCGTCGCCCGCGTCCTTGACCACCGCGGCGGTCGCCTCCCCGTCGCCCAGCCGCTCGCGTGCCAGGGCGAACGCGGGCCGCTGCCCCTTGGGGAGCACGATCTCCACCGGGTCGGGGAAGGCGCCGGTGAGCAGCGCCGTGTAGGCCGCGGTCGTCGCGGCGGTGGCGCAGGCGCCGGTGGTCCATCCGTGGCGCAGTGGCGTGTTCATGGGGACGGCCTGACGGAGCTGGATGAGATGACGGAGGTGGCGGGATGACGAGGCGGCTTCTGATCCTGGGCGGCACCGCGGAGGCCAGGGGCCTCGCCGAGCGGGTGGTCGGCGTTCCCGGACTGCGGGTGGTGTCGTCGCTGGCGGGCCGGGTGACCGACCCCCGGCTCCCTGTCGGAGAGGTGCGCGAGGGCGGTTTCGGCGGGCCCGACGGGCTCGCCGACTGGTTGCGTGAGCACGCGATCGACGCGGTCGTGGACGCCACCCATCCCTTCGCCGCGCGGATGACCGCCTCGGCCGTCACCGCCGCGTCCCGTACCGGGGTGCCGCTGCTGGTGCTGCGCCGTCCGGGCTGGCGTCAGGGGCCCGGCGACGACTGGCACTGGGCGCCCACGCTGGAGGCCGCCGCCGGACTGCTGCCCGGCCTGCTGGCCGGCCGGGGCGAGCGGGTGTTCCTCACGACCGGCCGCCGCAGCCTGGCCGTCTTCGCGGACCTGGACGACCTGTGGTTCCTGGCCAGGTCGGTCGACCCGCCCGGCCCGCCGATGCCGCGCCGCACGCTGGTGGTCCTCTCCCGCGGGCCGTACACCGTGCCGGGAGAGCTGGCGCTCATGCGCGAGCACCGCGTCGATGTGCTGGTCACCAAGGACAGCGGCGGCGAGATGACCACGGCCAAGCTGACCGCCGCGCGCGAGCTGGGACTTCCCGTGGTCGTCGTACGGCGGCCGGCGCCGCCCGACGGGGTCCCCCAGGTGGACACCGTCGAGGCGGCCGCGGCCTGGGTCGGATCTCACGCCGGGTAGCGGCGCGGGGTGTAGACGACGGGCCGCCCGCCGCGATCGGCGATCCGCGTCGTGGACGAACCCACGATCAGCAGGCAGCGCATGTCGACCTCGGCCGGATCGAGCGCGCCCAGCTCCACGACCCGCACGCTCTCCTCCGGACCTCCGACGTCACGCCCGATGACGACGGGCGTGTCCGGGGCCCGGTGTTCGAGCAGCAGGTCCCGCGCGGCGGCCACCTGCCAGGTACGGCTCCGCGACGCCGGGTTGTAGATCGCCAGCACGAGGTCGGCCTTCGCCGCGGCGCTGATCCGCTCCGCGACGACCTCCCACGGCTTGAGCAGGTCCGACAGCGACAGCACGCAGTAGTCGTGACCGAGCGGGGCACCGGCCCGGCTCGCCACGGCCTGCGCGGCGGTCAGGCCGGGCACGATCCGGACGGCGACACCGGCGAACCTCGGCTCGGCCGCCGCCTCCAGCACCGCGCTGGCCATGGCGAACACCCCGGGATCCCCCGAGGAGACCACGGCCACCCGCGAGCCCGCGGCGGCGAGTTCCAGCGCGTGCGCGGCCCGCTCGGCCTCGACCCGGTTGTCGGTGGGATGGCGGCGCTGGCGCGGGTTGGGCGGCACCCGGTCCAGGTAGGGCCCGTAGCCGACCAGCTCGTCGGCGGCGGCGAGGGCGTCCTGCGCCTCGGGGGTCAGCCACGGCCGTCCCGCCGGGCCCAGCCCGACGACGACCACCTCGCCCGTACGTTCGGTCGTACGAGCGGATTCCGCCGGGCTGCCCGCCGCCGGGGTGAGGGGGCTGGGCAGCAGCGCGAGCGAGAAGTAGGGGACCGTGGCCGGATCGACGTCGGCGAGCGGCTCGATTCGCTGCTTGTCCGTCGTGGCCCGCTCGACGTACCAGGCGTCGTCGAGGCGCCCGGCCTCGGCGAGAGCCGTACGCACCTTCTCGAAGGTCCGGCCGAGCTTCAGCACCGCGGCGGAGTCGGTGGCGGCCAGCCGCTCGGCCAGGACGTCCGCCGGGAGGGTGCCCGGCAGCACGGTCAGCGTCTCGTCCCGCTCGACCAGCGGGCGGCCCAGCACCGCCGACGCCCCGCTGACGGAGGTCACGCCGGGCACCACCTCGGTCGGGTACCGGTGCGCGAGCCGCTTGTGCATGTGCATGTACGAGCCGTAGAAGAGGGGGTCGCCCTCGCACAGCACGACCACGTCCCGCCCCGCGTCCAGATGCGCGGCGAGGCGGGCGGCGCACTCGACGTAGAAGTCGTCCAGCGCGCCCTGGTATCCCCCGGGATGGTCGGTGGTCTCGGTGGTGACCGGATAGATCAGCGCTTCCTCGATCTGGTCGCCCCGCAGGTACGGCAGGGCCACCGACCTGGCGATGCTGCGCCCGTGCCTGGCGCTGTGGTAGGCGATCACGTCGGCCGCGCCGAGGAGCCGCGCCGCCTTCACGGTCACGAGTTCCGGGTCACCGGGCCCCAGCCCCACCCCGTACAGGTGGCCGGACTCTCCGCTCATCCCGTTCACTCCTCCTCGCTCGCGATCGCGTTGACGGCGGCCGCGGCCATCGCGCTGCCGCCCCTGCGCCCGTGGACCACCAGGTGGTCCAGGCCGGACGGATGCTCGGCCAGGGCCAGCTTGGACTCGGCGGCCCCGATGAAACCGACCGGGACACCGAGCACGGCCGCCGGGCGGCCCGCCCCCTCCTCGACCAGCTCGAGCAGGCGGAACAGCGCGGTCGGCGCGTTGCCGATCGCGACCACCGCGTTGTCGAGCCGGTCGCGCCACAACTCCAGCGCCGCGGCGCTGCGGGTGGTGCCCAGCCGTTCCGCCAGCTCGGGAACCCGCGGGTCGCCGAGCGTGCAGAGCACCTCGTTGTCCGCCGGAAGGCGGCGCCTGGTCACGCCGGAGGCCACCATCATGGCGTCGCACAGCACGGGCGCGCCGTTCCGCAGCGCCTCGCGCGCCGCCGTCACGACCCCGGGCGACCAGGCGAGGTCGTTCACCAGGTCGACCATGCCGCAGGCGTGCACCATGCGGACGGCGACCTGGGCGACGCCCGGCGGCATGCCGCTCAGGTCGGTCTCGGCGCGGATGGTGGCGAAGGACCGGCGGTAGATCTCCGCCCCGTCCCGGATGTAGTCGATCACGTTCCCTCTCTGGTCGCCGCGACGGCGGCGCTCGTCTGCTCGGCGTCGGCGAACGTACGGCTGACGCCGTCCAGCTCGACGCGGTACCCGTCCTCGGTGGCGATCACGTCCACGACCCGGCCGCGCGGCCGTCCGCACCGCCGCTCGCAGCCCGCCCAGTGCACGGGAAGCAGGTCCCCCTTACCGGTCGGTGAGCGTACGGCATCGCCCGAGAGGTCCGCACTCCCCCCGGCGCCGACGTCGGTGTGGACGTCGGTGTGGACGTGGGTGTGGACGTCGGCGAGTGCCTTGGCGCATCCGGGGCGTCCGGTGCAGGCGGTCAGGCCGAGCCACGGCGACGCGGGGTCGCCGACCAGGCCCGCGTCCGTGAGCGATGCCCGCAGCTCGCCGACCGCCGGCGGCGGCAGATCGGGTACGACGATCGCCCGCCAGGGCGTCACCCGCACCTCTCCCCCGCCGTTCTCGGCCGCCCGGGCGAGCGCCTCCACCTGGGCCGCCGTGAGCCGCCCGAGCGGAGCGAGGACGATGAGGGCGCACCTCCCGTCCCGCTGCGCGACCGTTCCGACCATGCCGGCCGTCCCCGTGGCCCGAGCCGCCGCCGCACCCGCCGGCCGTACGGCGGAGGCGGACAGGCGGAGACGCGGCTCCGCGCTCGCGGCGCGGGCCGCGACCCGGGCGGGACCGTCGGCGAGCTCGGCGAGCCGCCACGCGCCCGACCCCTGTTCCGCGCGTTCGGCCAGGAACGCCTCCGCGACGGCGAGCAGGCCCGCGACCGCGGAACCGGCGGGCACGCGCAACCCGCGGTCGGCACCGGCGAGCAGCAACGCCACGTCCGGCACGTCCGGCACGTCCGGCAGCAGCGTGACGTCGGCGCCGAGGACCGGCATGTCGCCGGACCCGTCGTCGAGGGCGAACAGGAACCGTCCGGGCAGGTCGGCGAGCATGGGCCGGGCGCACAGCTCGCGGTCCAGCTCGGCCACCAGAGGGCGCACGTCGAGCCTGCTCTCCGGTCCGCGACCGGCCAGGGGCGAGGCCACGATGTTGCGCACCCGCTCGTGCGTGGCCGAGGGCAGCAGGCCGGCCGCGGCCATCCGCGCGGCGAAGTCCGGCGCCCCGGAAGGCCCCTGGTCCCCGGCCCGGACTTCCCGGAGGCCGCGCACCTGGAGGTTGGCCCGGGAGGTCAGCTCGATCACGCCGGACCCGAGCTCACGGGCGGCGGCGGCGACCACGCGGAGCTGGTGCGCCGTGACCGCGCCGCCGGGGATGCGGATCCGTGCCAGGCCGCCGTCGGCGGCGGCGTGCACCTGAAGGGCTCCGGGGCACGCGTCGGACCGCGACCGTCCGGAAAGGTCACCGATGAACACGCTGAGGATGGTAACGCCCCGTTTCCCAGCGGATGTCGGCCTGGCATAGTGTGATCCCAGGCGACGGCACAGGGAGGAAGCCGGTGTGAAACCGGCGCGGTCCCGCCACTGTAACCGGGGAGCGACCCCCACCGAAGGCCACTGTCCGGCGACGGACGGGAAGGCCGGGGTGAGCATCGATCCGGGAGCCAGGAGACTCCTGCCGTCGTGACGACCACGACCCGGGGCGAGGACCCCGAGGGAGGACTTTCTCGTGCGTTCTGTGCCGTCTCCTGGCATCCTCCTGCTGTCGACCTCCGACACCGACCTGCTCAGTGCCCGGGAGAGCGGGGCGGGCTACCGGCTGGGCAACCCGGCCAGGCTCACCGTCCCGGACCTGCCCGCCCTGGTGGAGGGCGCCGACCTCGTCGTCGTACGGCTCCTCGGCGGGCGCCGGGCCTGGGAGGACGGGCTGGACGCGCTGCTCGCCGGCCCCCGGCCGGTCGTGGTGCTCGGCGGCGAGCAGGCGCCCGACGCCGAGCTGATGGAGCTGTCCACGGTGCCGGGCGGGGTGTGCGCCGAGGCGCACGCGTACCTCGCGCACGGCGGCCCGGCGAACCTGGCCCAGTTGCACGCCTTCCTCTCCGACACGGTGCTGCTCACCGGGAACGGCTTCGCTCCGCCCGAGCCGCTGCCGACGTGGGGACCGCTGGAGCGCGTCGCCCGGCGCGCGGACGGACCGGTCATCGGCGTGCTCTACTACCGCGCCCACCATGTCGCCGGGAACACCGCGTTCGTCGAGACGCTGTGCCGGGCCGTCGAGGACGCGGGCGGGCAGGCGGTACCCGTCTACTGCGGTTCGCTGCGCACCGCCGAGCCCGAGCTGCTGGACACCCTGCGGCGCGTGGACGCCCTGGTCGTCACCGTGCTCGCGGCGGGCGGCACCCGTCCGGCGACCGCGTCGGCCGGAGGCGACGACGCGGCGTGGGACGTCGGCGCGCTCGCGGAGCTCGACGTGCCGATCCTGCAGGGCCTGTGCCTGACCACGGGACGTGACGCGTGGCGCGAGGACGACGACGGCCTGTCCCCGCTCGACGCCGCGTCCCAGGTGGCGATCCCGGAGTTCGACGGGCGGATCATCACCGTGCCGTTCTCGTTCAAGGAGGTCGACGGCGACGGCCTGACCGTCTACGCGGCCGATCCCGAGCGTGCGGCGCGGGTCGCCGGCATCGCGGTACGGCACGGCCTGCTGCGGCACGTCCCGGCGCCGGAGCGGCGGATCGCGGTGATGCTGTCCGCCTATCCGACGAAGCACTCGCGGATCGGCAACGCGGTCGGCCTCGACACCCCCGCCAGCGTGGTCCGGCTGCTCGCGGCCATGAAGGAGACGGGCTACGACCTCGGAGCGGGCTTCCCCGGTGTGGCGGAGCAGGACGGCGACGCGCTGATCCACGCGCTCATCGCGGCGGGCGGTCAGGACCAGGACTGGCTCACCGAGGAGCAGCTGGCGGCCAACCCGGTGCGGATCCCGGCCGCGCGGTACCGCGCCTGGTTCGAGACACTGCCCGCGGACCTGCGCGCGGACGTCGAGGGCCACTGGGGGCCGCCGCCCGGCGAGCTGTTCGTCGACCGGTCCCGCGACCCCGCCGGGGAGATCGTGCTGGCCGCCCTGCGCGCGGGGAACCTCGTGGTGATGGTGCAGCCGCCGCGCGGGTTCGGGGAGAACCCGATCGCGATCTACCACGACCCCGACATGCCGCCGAGCCATCACTACCTGGCCGCCTACCGGTGGCTGGCCGACGAGTTCGGCGCGCACGCGATCGTGCACGTCGGAAAGCACGGCAACCTGGAGTGGCTGCCCGGCAAGTCCGCGGGGATGTCGGCGTCCTGCGGGCCCGACGCGGCACTCGGCGACCTCCCGCTGGTCTATCCGTTCCTGGTGAACGATCCGGGCGAGGGAACCCAGGCCAAGCGGCGGGCGCACGCCGTACTGGTCGATCACCTGGTGCCGCCGATGGCCCGCGCGGAGACGTACGGCGACATCGCCAGGCTGGAGCAGCTGCTGGACGAGCACGCCTCGATCGCGGCCATGGACCCGGCCAAGCTTCCCGCGATCCGAGCGCAGATCTGGACGCTGATCCAGGCCGCCCGGCTCGATCACGACCTGGGCATCGCCGACCGGCCGCACGACACCGAGTTCGACGACTTCCTGTTGCACGTGGACGGCTGGTTGTGCGAGGTCAAGGACGCCCAGATCCGCGACGGCCTGCACGTGCTCGGCGTCGCCCCCGAGGGGAAGGTCCGGGTGGACCTCGTCCTGGCCATGCTGCGGGCCCGCCAGATCTGGGCCGGTCAGGAGGCGCTGCCCGGCCTGCGTGAGGCTCTCGGCCTGGCGGAGGACGGCGCCGCCTCCCGCGTGACCGTGGACGAGGCCGAGGCCCTGGCCCGCGCCCTCGTCGAGGGCATGGAGGAGCACGGCTGGGAGCCGTCCGCCGTCCGTCCCGTGACCACCTCCGTCCTCGGCGCCTCCGAGGTCGCGGCGGCCGTGGAGCGGATCCTCGGGTTCGCGGCGGAGGAGATCGTGCCCCGGCTCGCCCGGACCACGGACGAGATCGGCGCGCTGCTCCACGCGCTCGACGGCGGCTACGTCCCGGCGGGGCCGAGCGGCTCGCCGCTGCGCGGGCTGGTCAACGTGCTGCCGACCGGGCGGAACTTCTACTCCGTCGACCCGAGGGCGGTGCCGAGCCGGCTGGCCTGGGAGACCGGGCAGGCGATGGCTGACTCGCTGCTCGACAGGTACCGGAGCGACACCGGCGAGTGGCCGCGTTCCGTCGGCCTGTCCGTTTGGGGCACCAGCGCCATGCGCACCTCGGGTGACGACGTGGCCGAGGTGCTCGCGCTCCTCGGCGTACGACCGGTCTGGGACGAGGCGTCCCGGAGGGTCGGCGGCCTCGAACCGATCCCGCTGCCCGAGCTCGGCAGGCCGCGCGTCGACGTGACCGTACGCGTCAGCGGGTTCTTCAGGGACGCGTTCCCCCATGTCGTCACGATGCTGGACGACGCGGTACGACTGGTGGCGGGCCTGGACGAAACCGCCGAGGACAACTACGTACGTGCGCACGCCGAGGCCGACCGCGCGGCCCACGGCGACGAGCGGCGCGCCACGCTGCGGATCTTCGGCTCCCGGCCGGGCGCGTACGGCGCCGGTCTGCTCCCGCTCATCGACAGCCGCAACTGGCGCGACGACGCCGACCTGGCCGAGGTGTACGCCGTGTGGGGCGGCTACGCCTACGGTCGCGACCTCGACGGGGTGCCCGCCCGGCAGGACATGGAGAGCGCGTACCGGCGGATCGCGGTGGCCGCCAAGAACATCGACACCCGCGAGCACGACATCGCCGACTCCGACGACTACTTCCAGTACCACGGCGGGATGGTCGCCACCGTACGCGCCCTGACCGGCCGGGCGCCCGCCGCGTACGTGGGAGACAGCACCCGCCCGGACGCGGTCCGCACCAGGACCCTGCACGAGGAGACCGCGCGGGTCTTCCGCGCCCGGGTGGTCAATCCCAACTGGCTGGCGGCGATGCGCCGCCACGGATACAAGGGCGCGTTCGAGCTGGCCGCCACCGTGGACTACCTGTTCGGGTACGACGCGACGACCGGTGTGGTGGCCGACTGGATGTATGACCGGCTGGCCGCCGCGTACGTCCTCGACCCGGAGAACCGGGCGTTCATGACCGAGTCGAACCCGTGGGCCCTGCACGGCATCGCCGAGCGCCTGCTCGAAGCGGCCGACCGCGAGATGTGGCAGCACCCCGACCCGGAGGTCCTGGACGCGCTGCGCGAGGTCTACCTCACAGTGGAGGGCGACCTGGAGGATCGTTAGGTCCTTTCCGGGCCGCGCCGCAGGACGTCGAGGACGACGTTGACGGCAGGGCGGGAGTTCTTCCTGATGGCGGCGGTGATGTTGCGTTCGACCGGGAACCTCAGCGACCGCGTCAGCACCCGGTAGCGCCGGTCGACCGCGAGTCCGGGCAGGAGGGCGATGGAGTGTCCGGCTTCCACATGCTGCAGCGTGATCATGTAGTTGTTGAACCGGCACACCACCCGGGGCTCGAAACCCGCCTGGCGGCAGAGCCTGGTCGCGAGGTTCGACAGATAGGAGCCGGGCATGTCGAAGGCCCAGTCCTCGTCTGCGCACGCGGTGATGTCCACCGACTCCCTGGCCGCCGCGGGATGGTCGGGCGGCAGGACCAGGACGACGGGATCGGTGGCCAGGGGGATGATGTCGATGTCCGGGTCGATGGGCGACTCCACATAGTCCGTGGTCGTGATGATGATGTCCACGTCGCCGCCGCGCAGCGCGCCCATGCTCGCGTGCGGTTCGAGTTCGTGGAGTTCGACGTCGATGTGCGGATGAGAGCCCGCGAGCCGGGTCACGGCCGGGACGGCGAGAGAGTGGATCGCGCTCTGGAAGGCCGCGAGCCGCACCACCCCCACCGGCTCCTGCGCCAGGCCGCGCAGCTCGGCCTCGACCGCCGCCATCTGGTCGAGGATGACCCTGGCCCGCCGCGCCAGGATGAGACCGGCCGGCGTCAGCCTGACGCGGCGCCCCGTGCGTTCGAGCAGCCGCGCGCGCGTTTCGGCCTCGAGCACGGAAAGCTGCTGGGAGACGCTCGACGGGCTCGTGTTGACGGCCTGGGCCACGGCCCGGATGGTGCCCAGCGTGTCCAGCTGGCTCAGCAACCGCAACCGCCAGGGGTTCAGGGTCATGCCCGACATCCTTGTGCAGCATTGCTTCACAGTGAAGCCAGATTTGTGAGATGGACATGATGCTCGCGCGTTCATATCGTCGCCGCATGGCCAGCTCGATCAATACCCCACCGTCAAGCGCCGACGTCACCGCGAAGTTCTGGGACGACGCCGACCGGCATCTCGTCCGCTATTCCGGCGCCGGCCGGTTCACCCGCGAGATCATCGACCACGCGGCCGGGAGCTTCCTGTTCACGGAGGACGGCCGGAGGATCCTCGACTTCACGTCCGGGCAGATGAGCTCGATCCTGGGCCATTCGCATCCCGAGATCGTGGCCACGGTGAAGCGGCAGATCTCCTCACTCGACCACCTGTACAGCGGGATGCTGAGCCGACCCGTCGTCGATCTCGCCCGGAGGCTGGCCGGCACCCTGCCCGCCCAGCTGGAGAAGGCGCTGCTGCTGACGACCGGCGCCGAGTCCAACGAGGCGGCCATCCGGATGGCCAAGCTCGTCACCGGAAAGCACGAGATCGTGTCCTTCGCCCGGTCCTGGCACGGCATGACGCAGGCCGCCGCGAACGCCACCTACAGTTCCGGCCGCAAGGGATACGGCCCCACCGCTCCCGGCAACTTCGCCATCCCCACGCCCAACCCGTACCGGCCCGACTTCACGACGCCGGACGGTGAGCTGGACTGGCGGCGGCAGCTGGACTTCTCCTTCGAGCTCATCGACGCGCAGTCGACCGGGAGCCTGGCCGCCTGCATCGTCGAGCCCATCCTCAGCTCCGGCGGGATCATCGAGCCGCCCCCGGGCTATCTCGCCGCGCTCAAGGAGAAGTGCCGGGAACGCGGCATGCTGCTGATCCTCGACGAAGCGCAGACCGGCCTCTGCCGTACCGGAAACTGGTACGCCTTCGAACGCGACGGTGTCGTCCCCGACATCCTGACGCTGTCCAAGACCCTCGGCGCCGGCCTGCCGCTGGCCGCGGTGATCACGAGTGCCGAGATCGAGCGGGAGGCGCACGAGCGCGGCTTCCTCTTCTTCACCACCCACGTCTCGGACCCGCTCGTCGCCGCGGTCGGCAACACCGTGCTCGATGTGCTGGAACGTGAGCACATGGACGCGCGCGCCGCGGAGCTCGGCGCCTTCCTCCGCCAGGGACTCGACGAGATCGGCGAGCGTCACGACGTGGTCGGGGACATCCGGGGCCGGGGCCTGCTGGTGGGGCTCGAACTCGTCCTCGACCGGGAGACGAAGCAGACGTCCGACGCGCTCGGCGCGCAGGTCACCCAGCGCTGCCTCGAACTCGGCCTGCACATGAACATCGTGCAACTCCCCGGCATGGGCGGTGTCTTCCGCATCGCGCCCGCCCTCACGTCCACGAAGGACGAGATCTCGCTGGGCCTGGCGATCCTCGACCAGGCGATCGGCGAGGTCGCCCCCTTCCACACCACCCGGTAGCACCGGTCCTCAGCCGGAACGCCGGCCGCCGCTCTCCGCCACCGGGTGACGGCAGGCCGCGACCAGGCGGGCGGCCAGCCCGGGGCTGCCGGCCCAGTGCAGGTGGAGATAGGACGCGGACAGGAGGGGCTCGCCGAACCCGTCGGCCGAGCCCCGCCACCGGAACAGCGGCCGCTCCGCGTGCCCCGGGTCGGTGGCCGTGCGGTGGAACTCGTGGCCGCGATAGCGCTCACCCTCGCGGGTGAGCACGGAATCGGCGGTCGCCACCGCGTCGCGATAGCCGAGTGTGAGCCTGCCCGTCATCGTCGCGGTGATCTGGAGCCGCCCGCACATCGGATGGCCGTCCAGCTCGCGCGCCAAGTAGAGAAGCCCCGCGCACTCGGCCACGATCGGCCCGCCGAAAGCCGCCACCTCGCGGCGCAGCGGTTCGTTGGCGGACAACTCCGCCGCGTACATCTCGGGGAAGCCGCCGCCGATGACGATCG
The DNA here is from genome assembly GCA_001570385.1 of Microtetraspora glauca. Lineage (GTDB taxonomy): Bacteria > Actinomycetota > Actinomycetes > Streptosporangiales > Streptosporangiaceae > Microtetraspora > Microtetraspora glauca. The sequence continues at coordinate 52,764 of BBYL01000043.1, forward strand.
CCCCGGCGCCCTCCGGAAGGCGTTCCTCCCTGAGCGGGTCGAACGTCACCACGTCGGCGCCGGCGGCGGCCAGCAGCTCGACCTGCTCGGCGTACCCGAAGGTGAACGCCGAGCCGCCCGCCACGGCCACGACCGGCCGCGAGCCGGTGGGCGGATGCTGTTCGAACAACGGCGGACTCCAGGGCGAGCCCGGAAGCGGCGGCGCCGAACGGGCCAGCGCCACCAACTCGTCGAGGTCGCAGGACTCGGCGATCAGCGCGCCCATCCGGTCGACCGCCGCCACCGCGTCCGCACGGCGTTCGGCGGCGGGGATCAGGCCGAGATGGCGGGACGGGGTCGCCACACCGTCCACCCGGGGGATCACGCCGAACACCGGCACGCCGCTCTCCGCCAGCGCGGCCCGGCAGATCTCCTCGTGCCGCTCGGAGCCGACCCGGTTGAGGATCACCCCCGCCAGCCGTACCCGCGTGTCGAACGAGGCGAAGCCCTGCACCAGCGCGGCGACGGAACGGCCCTGCCTCGCGGCGTCCACCACCAGGACCACGGGCGCGCCGATCAGCCGCGCGACGTGCGCGGTGGAGGCGAACTCCTCCAGCCCCGCCCCGTCGTACAGGCCCATGACACCCTCGACCACGGCGAGGTCGGCGTCCCGCGCACCGTGCAGGAACAGCGGCGCGACCAGTTCCTCACCGGTCAGCCAGGGGTCCAGGTTGCGGCCGGGACGGCCGGTGGCGAGAGCGTGGTAGCCGGGGTCGATGTAGTCCGGCCCCACCTTGTGCGGCGAGACCCGCAGCCCCCGCGCGCGCAGCGCCGCCATCAGGCCCGTCGCGACCGTGGTCTTCCCGCTGCCCGAGGACGGCGCGGCGATCACCAGGCGCGGGATCACCATTCGATGCCCTTCTGGCCCTTCTGCCCGGCGTCCATGGGATGCCTGATTTTGCCCATCTCGGTCACCAGGTCGGCGGCCTCGACCAGTCTCGGGTCGGCGTCCCTGCCGGTGATCACGACGTGCTGGACGCCCGGTCGCGCCGCCAGGGTGTCGACCACCTCGGCGACGTCCAGCCAGCCCCATTTCAGGGGATAGGTGAATTCGTCCAGCACGTAGAAACGGTAGGTCTCGGCGGCCAGGTCACGCTTGATCTGCTCCCAGCCCTCGCGGGCGTCGGCGGCGTGGTCCTCCTCGCTGCCCGGCCTCTGGATCCACGACCAGCCCTCGCCCATCTTGTGCCAGGTCACCGGGCCGCCCTCGCCGGATTCACCGAGCACCCGCAGCGCGCGCTCCTCGCCGATGCGCCACTTGGCCGACTTGACGAACTGGAACACCCCGACGGGCCACCCCTGGTTCCAGGCGCGCAGCGCCATCCCGAACGCGGCGGTGGACTTGCCCTTCCCCGGCCCCGTGTGCACGATCAGCAACGGCCGGGTACGGCGCTGCCGCGTGGTGAGGCCGTCGTCCGGCACGATCGCCGGCTTGCCCTGCGGCATCTCAGACCGCCCTCCTGTAGTCGTTCCGCGGCTCGCCTCTTCGTCCGTCCCTCTGCTCGCGGACCAGCGCGCCGAGACCACCGGCCGCCAGCGCGTCAAGCCGTACGGCGGGCGCGCCCAGCCGGGCGGCGAGGTCGAGAGCCAGGCCCAGCCGTACCGGACCGCTCTCGCAGTCCACCACGACACCGGCCGTACCGGCGAGCCGGGCGACCGCCCCGGCCACGTCGGACCCGGAGGTGGCCCGGCCGTCCGTGACCACCACCAGCAACGGCCGCCTGGCGGGATCACGCAGCCGTTCCACGCGCAGCACCTCGGCCGCGCGGCGCAGCCCGGCGGCCAGCGGGGTACGGCCGCCGGTCGGCAGCTCCCGCAACCGCGCCGCACCCGCCTCGACCGAGGAGGTCGGCGGCAACACCAGATCGGCACCGGACCCCCTGAAGGTGATCAGGCCGACCTTGTCCCGCCGCTGGTAGGCGTCCAGGAGCAGGCTCAGCACCGCCGCCTTGACCTCGCGCATGCGCCTGCGCGCCGCCATCGAGCCGCTCGCGTCCACCACGAACAGCACGAGATTGCCCTCCCTGCCTTCGCGTATCGCCTCGCGCAGGTCGGTGTCGCGGACCAGCAGGCCGGGCCCGGTACGGCCGCGCTCACGCTGGTACGGCGCGGCGGCGCGCAGGGTCGCGGCCAGATGCGGCCGCTGGAGCCGCCCGGCCGGAACGCGCGAGCCGGTGGTGCGGCCGTTCGGGGTACGCGCCCGCGACCGCCGGCCGGAGGCGCCGTCTCCCAGGCCCGGCACCTGGAAGGCGCGCACCCGGTACGGCTCCGCCGCGGCGATCACCCGCTCGGCCGGCGGACCGTCCGGCGACCCGCCGTCCTCCCGTGGGGAATCCGACCCGAGTGAGCCGCCACCGGGACCGTCCGCACCGGGGCCGTCCGGACCACCGGGGCCGTCCGGACCACCGGGGCCGTCCGGACCACCGGGGCCGCCTGGACCGTCCGGGTCGTCGTCCGGATCCGGGTCATGGTCCCCGTTGTGGGAGTCACCGTGCTGGGAGTCACCGTGCTGGGAGAGGAGGTCGTCGAGGTGGGACTCGTCCAAACCGGGCGCGTCGAACGGATCACGCCGCCGGCGGTGCGGCAGGGAGAGCCGGGCGGCCTCGCGTACGTCCTCGGTCGTCACCTCGGTACGGCCCCGCCAGGCCGCGTGCGCGATGGCGGCGTTGGCGGTGACCAGGTCGGCGCGCAGCCCGTCGACCTCGAACGCTGCGCACACCGCCGCGATCTGGCGTAGCCGGGCGTCGGGCAGGACGACCTCCGCGACCCGTTCCCTGGCTTGGAGGATCCGCCGGGCCAGCGCCGCCTCCTCGGCCTCCCACCTCGCCGCGAACGCTCCGGGGTCGGCGTCGAAGGCCAGGCGGCGCCGTACGACCTCGGCACGTTCGGCCGGATCCCGGGACGCCCGCACCTCGACGGTCAGCCCGAACCGGTCCAGGAGCTGGGGCCGCAACTCGCCCTCCTCGGGGTTCATGGTACCCACGAGCAGGAACCGCGCCGCGTGCCGTACCGACACGGACTCGCGCTCGACGAAGCAGGTGCCGAGCGCGGCGGCGTCGAGCAACAGGTCCACGAGGTGGTCGTGCAGCAGGTTGACCTCGTCGACGTAGAGAACGCCCCGGTGAGCGGCGGCGAGAAGACCGGGTTCGAACGCCTTGACCCCTTCGGTGAGCGCCCGTTCGATGTCGAGCGCGCCCACCAGCCGGTCCTCCGAGGCGCCGACGGGCAGTTCCACCAGCGCGGCCGGTCGTGCCCGCCGCCCCTCGTCGACACCATGCGGCCCGTCGGGGCAGGACGGGTCGGGAGCGGAGGGGTCACAGGCGAACCGGCATTCGGCGACGACCTCGACAGGCGGCAGCTGCGCGGCCAGCGCGCGGACGATGGTGGACTTGGCCGTTCCCTTCTCTCCACGCACCAGTACGCCGCCCACCCGGGGAGAGACCGCGTTGAGGATCAAGGCCAGCTTGAGATCGTCGAGCCCCACGACGGCGCTGAACGGATAGGCGGTGATCACAAAGATCCCTTCTGGATGGTCCTGTCCTCGCGCGCGGAGGCGGGCGGGTGGAAGTGCGGCAGGAGAGCGCGGCGGACTCGGGGATTTGTGGACGTACGGCCGGAGTGCTTGACACGGAGGCGGGGGCACCACCAGGCATCCACCGGACGCGCGCAGCCTGTGACGGGGGTCAGGACGCGGGCCGGCGACGGGGGACGGCGGGTGGGGAGACCGTCGCGAGCCGTCGTCCCCGGACGGAGAAGGGACGGGGATGCGAGGTCGTCGGCTCGCTCATCGATGCCTCCTTGGGATGACGCGTCCCGCCAGATGAGGACGCGGCGGCCAAGTGACCTGGCTCCCGGAACTCGCGTTCCGGATACAGTGGCGCGACCGCACCGGCATCTCACCGGACTTCCCTCGGACCACCGCGAATCCTCGGGAACGTATCCCGCGGGGCTCGCGATCGTCAACTTCGCGGTGACCGGGTGGCGAGCGGCCTCGACCGGACCGGCAAGGGCTTCCAGCACCCGTGACGCTTCCCTGACCGAGCACACCGGCTCGTAGGGGGCCGCTCCCGCCGGTCGGCCCGTACCTGCGAGTTATAGGCAGATACCCCGCCTTGTCGCTAAATGGAGATCAGGCTTACGCTGAGTCCGCCTCGGCAAACGGGAAGTCCGGTGCGCGCCCCAGTCGGGACGCAAGTCCGGCGCGGCCCTCGCCACTGTGATCGGGAATCGTCTCACTCATCCGCGTACGCGGAAGCCACTGGGCGCCAGCCGCCTGGGAAGGCGAGCGAGATGTGCCAACCCGTCAGCCAGGAGACCGGCCAAGGCACGGAAACACCATCCACGAGGTGCTGGAAAGGTCGGGTTTCACCATGCACATCGCCGAGGGATTCCTCCCTCCCTTGCACGCGGCGGCCTGGACGGTCGCCGCCGCTCCCTTCGTCGCCCACGGTGTCGTTCGCCTCAATCGTCAGATCAAGGAGAACCCCGAGGCGAAGCTGCTCTTGGGGGCGTCGGGCGCCTTCTGCTTCGTCCTGTCCGCGCTGAAGATCCCCTCGGTCACCGGCAGTTGCTCGCACCCCACGGGCACCGGCCTGGGGGCCATCCTGTTCCGGCCGCCGGTGATGACCGTGCTGGGCACGATCACCCTGCTTTTCCAGGCGTTGCTGCTGGCCCACGGCGGGATCACCACGCTCGGGGCCAACGCGTTCTCCATGGCGATCGTCGGACCGTGGGCCGGTTACGGCGCGTACACGCTGGTCCGGCGCCTGGGCGGAGGGCTGCTCGGCGCGGTCTTCGCCGGGGCCTTCGTCGCCGACCTGGTGACGTACTGCGTGACGTCGGCCCAGCTGGCGCTCGCCTTCCCGGACCCGGCCGGCGGCTTCACCGGCGCTCTGACCAAGTTCGGCGCGATCTTCGCGGTGACCCAGATCCCGCTCGCCGTCAGCGAGGGGCTGCTCACCGTGCTCGTCGTGCGCCTGCTCCGCTCCACCAGCGCGGCCGAGCTGATCCGGCTCCGCGTCCTGAAGGAAGGCCAGGTGGCGTCGTGAAGCGCAACGTCCTCATCAACCTGCTCCTACTGGCCGCCGTCGCCGCGCTCGCCGTACTGCCGCTGGCGATCGGATCGGGTGAGGGGAAGGAGGAGCCGTTCACCGGCGCGGACGCGCAGGCGGAGACGGCGATCACCGAGCTCGCGCCGGACTACGAGCCGTGGTTCTCCTCGCTGTACGAGCCTCCGTCGGGGGAGATCGAGTCCGCGCTGTTCGCGTTGCAGGCGGCGATCGGCGCCGGTTTCCTCGGTTACTACTTCGGCGTCGCGCGTACCCGCAACAAGCTGCGGCCCGCATCAGCGGGTCACACAGCGCCGGGCCGCACAGCCGCAAGTCACGTGGTGCCGGGTTCGGCGGCAGGTCGCGACGCCGCCGGGCCCGGCGCGCCTACCTCCTGAGCCGGGCACGTGCTCGCCATCGACGTCGCCGCCTATCGGAGTCCGTGGCGGCGGCGCCATCCCGCGGCCAAGGCGGTACTGGCGGGAGGGCTGCTCCTGAGTGCCCTGCTGTTGCCGCCCTGGCCGGGTGCTCCCATCACGGCGGTGATCACTCTCGTGGTCGCGCTGGGCTGGGCCCGCGTACCGCCGCGCGCGTTCCTGCGCTCGGCGCGCGCCCCGCTGGCGTTCATCGTCACCGGCTCGGTTACCTTCCTGATCAGCGTCGACACGTCCGGGCTCGCCTGGGCACCCGGCGGCGCGGTCCGGGCGGGCGAGGTGATCGGCCGTTGCGTGGCCGCCGTCTTCTGCCAGCTCCTGTTCGCCATGACGACCCCGCTGGCCGACGTACTGCCCCGGATCGCGCGCCGGCCCGGCCTGTCCGGTCTCGCGGAGGTGGCCGGGCTGGTCTACCGCATGCTGTCCGTGGTGCTGGAGACGGTCAACGCCATCCGACGCGCGCAGGCGGACCGGCTGGGCACCCGGTCGTGGCGGACCCAGTGGAGATCGGTCATCGGGCTGGCCGCCCAGGTCTTCGTCCTGTCCTTCGACCGGGCACGCCGTCTGGAGGCCGGACTGAGCGACCGCGGCTACACGGGAAGCCTCGCTGTCAGCGTCGAGAGCCTCCCTCTGACCGGCCGCTTTCTGGCGCTGGCCCCGCTTCCCGGACTCGTTTCTGCCGGGTTGACCCTCGCGCTGACCTCCGCGTGCACCGTCGCCTGAGCTCTACCCGAAGCATTACTCGAAGCACTGACCGAAGCACTGACCGAAGCTCTGGCTGAAAGGGGTGGCCGTATGACCGTAGTGCTCGCCGCCGACCGGCTCTCGTACTCGTATCCGGGATCACCCCCGGTCTTCTCGGAACTCAGCATGGAGGTGTCCCAGGGCACCGCGCTCGCCGTTCTCGGGCCCAACGGGGGTGGGAAGACCACGCTGCTGCGCCTCCTCTGCGGGGGCCTCCGCCCGGCGGCGGGCCGGATCATGCTGCACGGCCGGCCCCTCGGTTACGGGCGGACGGCCTTGAGCGAGTTCCGTACCCAGGTCCAGTTCGTGCACCAGGATCCGGACGACCAACTCTTCGCCGCCACCGTCAGCCAGGACGTCTCCTTCGGCCCGCTGAACCTCGGGCTGCCGCCGACCACCGTGGCGGCGCGGGTGACCGCGGCGCTGGAGGACATGGAGATCGTCCCGCTGACGGAACAGCCCACCCATCTGCTGTCCTTCGGCCAGCGCAAGCGAGTCGCCATCGCCGGGGCGCTCGCCCTGCGCCCGCTGGTGCTCATCCTGGACGAGCCCACTGCCGGGCTCGATCCGGCGGGCGCCGAGGCGCTGCTGGCGACCCTTCGGCGGCTGAGCGCGGGCGGGACCACGATCATCGCGTCCACACACGACGTCGACTTCGCCCACCGATGGGCCGACGAGGCCGCGATCATCTCGCGAGGAAGGCTCCGTACCGGCGCGGCGGACAGCCTGCTCACCGACTCGGCTCTGCTGCGCGACGCCTCGCTCCGTCCCGCGTGGGGTCCCGCGGTGGGACGGGTGCTGCGCGCCGTCGGTGGCCTGCCCGCCGACGCGCCCGATCCGCGCACCCCCGAGGAGGTGCTCCGCCTGGAGCCGGGAACACGGCCCTGACGGCAGGCACCGGGAAGCGTGCGACTGATCAGCCGTACCTGTGGCTCGTCCTGTCACTCGTGCCGTCGCTCGTGCCGTGGCCGGTCGCGCTTCCCCGCCCCCTCTGCCCCTCTCGCCGTCCCTCCACGCTGCCGTCGTGGTCTTCTTCGTGAGCGCGTGACACCGTTGACCGCCCTATGCCCGGCTCTGCTCCTCCGGCTGGCCGGGGGGATTGCCGCGGCTGTTGCGCAGCCAGACGAACAGTCCGACCACCGCGAGGGCGACCAGTCCGCCCCAGATCCACCCGCCGGGGCCGCGCGACGCCCCTCCCGCGCCCACCGCCGAGGCGGACGCCTGTACGGGCGCGGCGACCGAGGGCGAGGGCTCAGGCGAGGCCGCGGCACTCGATGCTGAGATGGAGGTCGTCGGGACGGCGGATACAGAACTTCCCGAGCCAGAACTTCCCGAGCCAGAGCCTCCCGTACCGGTCACGGTGAACGGGATCTCCCCCTCGATGGGATGGCCGTCCGAGGAGACGACACGCCAGGCGATCACGTAGCCGCCCGGCGACAGCGAGGCGGTGACGTCGGCGAGAACCTTGGACCCGTCGACCCGCGCTGTGCCGATCGCGACCGCCTTCCCGGCACCGTCGCGCATGACGACGACGGGGAACCGGACCTGGGCGCTGTAGTCGAGCTCGATCTCCTTGAGGTCGTCGACCTGGGCGTTCCGGGCGGGGGAACTGCTCTTCAGGCTGTCGTGGGCGTGCGCGGCGTTAGCCGTCAGGGTGAGGAAGAACCCGCAGCCGAGCGCGGCCACGAGGCCGCCGCGGAACAACCGTGGCAACAATGCCATCACTGACTCCATACCGGGAATCCCGGACCATACCGGGCAAGCTGAAACGCTCCCGCCGCATCGCGGAGCGTACGATCACCAGGCGCCGGCCCTCAGCCGTTGGACATGTCCAGCCGCGCGGCGGCCATCGCCCCCTGAAACAGATCACAGCGGATCGCTGCGGATCGCTGCGGATCGCTGCGGATCTCCAGGGGGTTCGGCGGCTACGCCGTTCAGCGACTCATAACCGACGCGAGGCACGGCGGCGGACCGCGCCGATGGATCGCCGCCGCGACCTCCCTGCCGACGTACGGCCCGGGCTCCGACGGCGTTACCGGCCGGGCCGGAGGCGCGAAGGTGCCAGTCGATGCAGCGCGGATCCAGCGCAACACGGCCAACGGCGCCGCGCCCCACAGGCGCAACATGAGCCACACCGCGCTCTCACCGCGATACAGCCACCAGCCCGTCGAGACCGCGAGCACGAGGTGCGCCAGCGACATTCCCAGGCCGGGATGGCCGCCGTGTCCGGCATCGGACAGCGCGACCGGCATGGCCTGCATGCCCTGCGTAGGCGGCATCTCAGACGTCGTCGACATATCGGAGATCTCGGACACCGCCGACGTCACGGGCGCGGATAATGCGAACAACTCGTGCAGCAGGACCTGCGCGCCGATCGTCGCCGTCAGCACCACCTCGGGACCGCGCTCGCGACCGTTGAGCGCGTACGCCAACGCCAGGGCACCCAGGGCGCCGAGCGCCATCACATCGGGCGGAACCGGGCCGCCGCCCGCGAGGACGTGTCCGCCCGCGGAGACGCCGACGCACACCGCCGCGAAGACGGTGGCTCGTGGCAGGCGCAGGGCCGGCTCCTCGGGAGACACGACCAGCATCCTTCCAGCCGGGTACCTCGGTGAGAAGTGCGGCCCGCCTGTCAACGGTGGCGGCACCCCGAGGTGCGTGTCCGGCGGGACAGAGGGTTCCGACCTTCACGATCCTGTACGGCCGGGCATCCCCTTCTTACGTTGAATGCATGTGCGATCTGAATTCTGCGGAGACCCGGCACATCGTCGGAGCCCTGGGAGCGATCGACTCCCTGGCCGAGAAGGTGAGAACACATTCGTCGTCGATCAACGAGACGGCCTACATGGACCACGAGGTCCTGGCCGACCTGCTGGCGACGCTGCGGGACAGCGCCGACGCGGCCCAGCGGTGGGTGGAGGCGAAGCCGCAACAGCACGCCATGTGACACGGCGCTGCCCGCCCCCTGGGACCGGCAGGGCCGGAACCGGGGCCGGGGCAACGTCACCGCTACTCCGGCTGACGAGGACGCCACCTCCGACCGGAGACGAAAGAGTCCGGGTCGAATCTCACGACCGTGACTCCCCCGGTGCGAGCCGAGATCTGCGGCCGGAGCCGGACGTCACACGTGCTGCTCAAGCGCATCGGGGACGACGATCAGGCCGAGGGCGGCCAGGTCCTCGATCGGCTCGGCGATGTCGCAGGTGCCGTACGAGAGGAACATCCGGCGCACCCGGTCGACGTCATCCGCGGTGAACGCGCGGATCAGGTCGGCGACGGCCGCACCGTCACGCAGGGCGAGCAGCTCCGCGACGTCCGCCTCGGAGGCACCGGACGCGCCGGGCACTCCGGACACGCCGTCCGTCGCCGCGCGGGTGGCGAGCAGGACGTTGAGGAACCCGTGATGCTCGAATCCGGTGTCCGGCGCGGTGTGCCGCACCGCGTGGTGCAGTCCCGCGGTGCACTTGAACGGCAGCCCCCGGGCCGCGCATCCGACGATCGCCTCCGCGAGCTCGGCCTCCGAAGGGAAGGCCGACGCGACGGTGCCGCCGGTACGGAACTTGGCGAAGAACTCCGTTCCCGCCAGCACGTCGAGAACGGCGGGCCTCGACGCGCCACGCGGTACCTCGACGAACCCGGCGCTCCCCTCAGGACGACTCGCGCGAAGGGCGGCCACGGCCGCCTCGGCGTCCGCCGCGGTCTCGACGCCGGGCACCTCGAGGGCGGCCGCGTGCGGCAGCGGGCCGAGCCCGGCGATCGCCGCCGCGCCTCCGGTCACCACGACGCTGACCGCGACGTCGGCGGGCACCTCGGCGAGCCGTGTGTCCGCGCAGACGAAGGGGCCCACGAAATCGGCGTACCACGACGTGCGATGACGGCGGTGCCCCGGAATCGCCGCGCTCATCGGCGCGTTCCCCGGCGGGAACAGCGCGGCGTCATCGAACAGCGCGGCGAACAACGCCACCGGTACGGCAGAACCTGTCATGAGATGCTCCTCACCACCACGTCCAGACATAGCCGGATCCTCGCATCCGGCCTCGCAGTACCCAACCCCGGCATGGCGCCGGTCTCCGGCTAAAGACATTCAGCCGCCGGGAGCGTCTCATCCGGCAGAGGGAAGACGCGGCTCTCGCGGCGTCCCAGCCTGGTGGATCGGCCGTGTACGGTCACGGCCACGGTGTCCGGACCGTCGTCGGCTCGGCCGATCCGGATCTCACCGGAATCGGCCCGGATCGACAACTCCGCACCCCGATAGCGGATCCGCAGCGAGAGCCCGGCCAGCCGGTCGGGCAGCAGCGGGTTCAGATGCAGTCCGTCATGACGGATCTCCAGCCCCAGATAACAGCGCTGGAGCAGGTCGAGCGTGCCCGCCATCGCGCCCAGGTGCACACCTTCGGCCGTCGTGCCGCCCTGGACGTCGATCACGTCGGCGGTGAGCGTCTCCGTGAAGAACTGCCAGGATCCCGACCGGTCGCACCGCGCCAGCACCCAGCCGTGCACGACCGCGCTCAACGTCGATCCATGGCAGGTACGGGCGAGGTAGTAGTGGACCGTACGGAGGATCATGCCGGGCTCGGTCCGGTAGCCGAGCCGGTCGAGAATCTCCTCCAGTTCCTTGGAGGTGAGCAGGTAGAACAGCATGAGCACGTCAGCCTGCTTGGACGCCTGGTAGCGGTTGGCGCTGTCGCCCTCGGCCTCAAGCTCGCGGTCGAGCCGGCGCACGCCGCGGTAACGCGCCCAGTCGAGTTCGAGCAGGCCGGAGTAGCCGGTGAACTGGCTGATCACTCCGTCGTGGAAGTCCACTCGCATTCCGCGAGTGATGTCCTCCCAGCGCTCCGTCTCTGTGGCGTCGAGGCCGAGCCGCGCGACGAGTTCCTCGTAGGACCGCCGAGGCAACAACCGGAGCGTCTCCTCCGCCCGGAGGAGCAGCCAGACCGTCATGACGTTCGTGTACGCGTTGTTGTCCAGCCCCGGCAAGGCGGCGCCCGGGTAGGCGTCGTGGTACTCGTCCGGTCCCATCACGCCGTGGATCTCGTACCTGCCGGATCCGGGGTCGAGTCGCGCCATCGAGGCGAAGAACCGGGCGATCTCGATCAGTAGCTCGGCCCCGAAGTCGGCGAGGAACTCCAGGTCACCGGTGACCAGGTAGTGCTGCCACACGTTGTAGGCGATCGCCAGCCCGACATGGCGCTGCAGGCGCGAATGATCCGGCAGCCACCGGCCGGACCGGGGGTTGAGGTGCAGGGACTGCGTCTCCTCCCGCCCGTCGCCGCCGCTCTGCCAGGGGAACATCGCCCCTGACAGACCCACGGCGGACGCGGCGGCCCGGGCCTCGGGCAAGCGCCGCCAGCGGTAGCGCAGCAGGCCGCGTGCGATCTCGGGGAAGCGCAGGTTCAGCCAGGGCAGTACGAAAAGCTCGTCCCAGAACACGTGCCCCCGGTACGCCTCTCCATGGAGGCCGCGCGCGGGCACCCCCACATCGAGGTCGGCGGTGTGCGGCGACAACGTCTGCAGCACGTGGAAGACGTTCAACCGGACATTGCGCTGCGCCTTCGGAGCATCGACGTCCAGCCGGGCCCGCCCCCACAACCCGACCCAGGCGAGGCGGTGCCGTTCAAGCAGCGGCTCGAACCCCGGCGCGAGCCGTACCCGCCGGACCGCCGTCTCGGAGGGACCGGCGACGGCATGGTCGCGGGACGTCACGAGCGCGACCGTCTTCACCACCAGCGTCGGACGGCCGCGCACCAGTTCCAGGGTGTGCTCCCGCGCGATCATCTCCGGGTCCCGCTCGACCTCGTGCCCCGGCGACCCGGCCTCCACCCGCGCGGCGAGCGCGATCACGACCGCCGACGAGCGAGTACGGGCGCGCAGCCAGAGGATGTCCCCGTCCGCCCCGGTGGCGTGGGCGGTCAGGTGATCGCCGCGCAGGTCGCGGTACCGCGGTACGCCGCTGTTGGTCACCCGCCCGTCGAGCGCGGCACGTACGAGCAGAGGTCCCGACCAGTTCTCAGCGGTGAAGGTCGTCTCCAGCGCGGCCAACTGCGGGTCGGCCATGGAGACCAGGCGGCGCTGCCGTACGACGGTGATCCGGCCGTCCTCGTCCCGGAACCGGATCAGCCGGCGGAGGATGGCATGGCGCAGGTCCAGTTCCTGCCGGTACTCCAGCAGGTCGGTGGTGCGTGGCGAGAACCACCCGGAGCCAGGAGTGGCGAAGGTCAGGGGCAACCAGTTGGGCGCGTTGACCATGTCTTCGTTCGTCACGTCATATCCGGCGACGGACGAGACGAGCCGGTCGTAGCAGCCGGCGATGTAGGTTCCGGGATAGTGCACCTCGTCGACCTCGGCCTCCGGCGCCGCCCCCCGGGTGGCGAAGCGACCGTTGCCCAGGGTGCAGAGGGCCTCGCGCAACCCCTCCTCGTTCGGGTCAAAGCCCTCGTAGGCCAGCGTCCAGGGATCCATCACGCTCCCGTCCGGGCAATGGTGCGATCGACAACAGCGAGGCCGATCACACCGGGACCAACGGTGGTTCCCGTGGTGGTTCCCGTGATGTTTTGCGTGATGGTTCGTGCTGTGGCGCTCATGCCCACAGCGCTCACGCCTCCAGCACTCGTGCCGATGGCGCGCATGCCTCCGGTTCTCATGCCCGTGGCGTTCATGTCTGGGGCTTACCTCTGGTGGTTACGGCTGTAACCGCGAGACTTCCGGTGGTGAGGTCTGTAGCGGTGAGGCTGATGACGGGCACGCCGGAGCCCTTCCCTCATCATCAGACGGTATGCCCCACCGCGCTGATCCGTCCGCACGGCGGACCATCGCGATCCGTCCGCACGGCGGACCATAGGGCCAGGCCACATAGCCGCACCACATAGCCCCAACCACATGCCCAGCCCCCGCGAGCCCTCGGCACGAGATCAGAGCACGTGGGCACGTGGGCAGGGGCACCAGGCCAGACCGGAAGGACGGATCACAAGCCCGCGAGGCACAGCGGCGTCTCGGCCGCGAAGAGCAGCGGGAAGCGTATGGGGCGAGACTTGCCTATTGTTACCAATCGATAACATGGAGTAGCCAATCCGGCTAAGTGATGTCGACGTTGATGTGATCATGCACTCCTGGCTGCCCGGGGGCCGGTGTAGGTGAAGGCCCATCGTTTGCCGTCCACCTGGCGGAGTTGGTAGCGGTCGGGGTTTCGGTAGCGGTCGCGGTTGTGGAACTGGCAGGTGGGGCCGAGTTTGTCCAGGTCGGTGGCGCCGCCGTCGCTCCAGTTGTCGATGTGGTCGATCTGGCAGAGGTGGGCGGGCAGGTGGCAGCCGTCGACCATGCAGGTGGCGTAGCGGCTGAGGATGACCCGTCGTTGTGCAGTGGTGGCGCGGCGGACTTTGCGGCCCATGTCGAGGACCTCGCCGTCGGCGTTCATGACCAGCCGGGTGAGGGTGGAGGTGTTGGCCAGGCGGTGGATGTCGGAGACGGGCAGGAACTGTCCGGTGGCGAGCAGCAGCCCGGGTAGCGTCCGGCCCGAGATCAACCCATCGGGCGTCACCCAGTCAGCGGTCCGCCCGTTCCACGCCGGACTCGGCTGCCCCCGGCCCGTGCCCGGCGCGCCGCAGTCCGCGCCGTGCTCGCCCTGGGCGACACCGGGCTTGCCCCGAGCCGTGCCCGGTGTGCCGCAACCCGCGCCATCCTCGCCTTGGGCGGCATCCGGCTCGCCCTGGGCCGTACTCGGCTCGTCCTGGGCCGTACTCGGGTCGCTGCGGGCCGTGTCTGGCTCACTCCGCGCGTTACCCGGCTTACTCTGGGCCGTACTCGGGTCGCTGCGGGCCGTGTCTGGCTCACTCCGCGTGCTGCCCGGCTCGTTTGGGGCCGTGCCGGATTCCTCCCACACGACGTCCGGGCCGCCGGCCGCTTCGTCCGGTTGATCCTGTGGCGGCCCCTGGCCGTTCTGTGTGGGCTCGCGCTCACTTACGGCCGAGCCCCACACGTCCGGGATATGGGCTGCATGCCGCGCGTCCCCGGCCCTGGCGTCCCCGGCCCTGGCGTCCCCGCTGCTGGCGTCCTCTGTCGCGGTGTCGTCGGCGGTGGCGGTCTCGCTGGTGGTGGTGTCCTTGGCGGTGGTGGGTGGCGGGTCATCCGGGAGGGACTCGGCGTTGATCAGAACAAGGAGTTCGGTGCCGATCTGCCGCTCCAGCACGGCGATCAAC
>BBYL01000044.1 GCA_001570385.1 Microtetraspora glauca
ACCTACACCCGCACCCAAGGCGTACGGCACCTGTTCGCCGCGTTAGACGTGGGCAAGAACAAGATGTACGGGCACATCAAGAAACGCAAGCGACGCGGCGAGTTCCTGGAGTTCTGCCGCTACCTGCGTAGCCTCTACCCTCTCGAGGTTCGCATCGCGATCGTGTGTGACAACTTCAGCCCGCACCTGACGACCAAGAAGGACAAGCGAGTCGGCCAGTGGGCGGAGGCGAACAACGTCGAGATCGCCTACACGCCCACCAACTCCTCCTACTTGAACCGGATCGAGGCGCAGTTCACCGCGTTGCGCGAGTTCACTCTCAACGGCACCGACCATGCCAGCCACCGCGAGCAGGGCAGCATGATCCGCCGCTACATCGCCTGGCGTAACCGCAACGTCGATAACCCCCGCCTACGCCGGATCGTGAAGAGGGCAAACGTGGCCTGACACGGCACTAGGCCCAGCACGTCCACGGCCAGGCCCCGCTTGCGGCCCGACACCTTCTTGGCCGCATCCCGGCCGGTGGTGTCCTTCGGGACCCCGGCGGCCGCGTCTACGCTCTGGGTGTCGAGCATCACCAGGCTCGGGTCGGGCAGTCGCCCCTTCTTCACGATCTCCCGCATCTCGTATTTCCCCTGGTGGACGCTGACCGAAGGGTGTGCGGCCTTCCAACCGTGATGACCGGCTCGATCAACGCCCACCGCTCGTCGGATAAGTCGCTCGGATACGACTTGCGCTCGCTCACCCCGCCATCCCGGCACATCCAGGCCTACCAGCCAGGCATAACGCTATGAATTCAATCAATCACACAACGACATTTCGAGACATTTCCTCGCGTATCGCCCTCTGAGCTGGTGTTTCTTCGGGTGATCTAGGCGGCTCGGTGGTACTCGTTGATCGCGCCGCTGGGCACCCTTCGGCGTCGAATCCGACCTTCCAGCGGCACGATGACTTGTTCGTCTTGATCAGGTGGGCGTTGCTCGCGGGACTGGTGCGGCCGATGCCCGTTGTAGTGCTCGGCATACTCCTCCAGGACCGAGCGAAGGTGCCGTTCGCCGTAGATCAGCATCCGGTCCGTGCATTCAACTCGGGCGGTGCGCACCCAGCGTTCGGCGTAGCAATTGGCTCGTGGAGTTCGCGGGGGAGTCTTCATCACCGTGACGCCTACGCTGGTGAAAATCTCGTCGAAGGCGGCGGTGAACTTGGCGTCCCGGTCACGAATGAGGAACCGGAACGAGCTGGCCCTCCGCCCGAGATCCATGAGCAGATTGCGAGCCTGCTGGGTTGTCCACGCGCCGGTGGGGTTGGCGGTTACGCCCAGGATGTGGGGGCCTCCCGTCGCCACCTCCATTACGGACAACACGTACAGGCGCTTCAAGAAGACCGTGTCGACGTGGAAGAAGTCGCAGGCCAACAACACTTTGGCCTGCAGGCTTAAGAATGTCCGCCAGGCGGTATCGAGGCGTCGGGGAGCCGGTCTGTATCGGCGCGAGCGCAGGATTCGTCGCACCGTCGCTTCGCTGACCTGCAAGCCGAGCCGAACCAGCTCACCGTGTACCCGCCGATACCCCCACCCCGGGTTCTCGCGTGCCAGACGGAGGACCAGGTCCCGGACCTCCTTGCTCGTTGTGGGACGGCCAGGGCGGTGGGGATAGGTCCACGCGCGTTTGATCAAACGACAATGCCATGCCAACAAGGTGCCCGAGGTGACCAGCCGGTGAGCCCGCAGCACCGTCGGGAGGAAGCGGGCCAATGCTGCCAGGAGCGCTCGATCAGCCCAATCCGGCTTCGGTCGGACGATCTGCCGCTTCAACACGGCCACCTCATGCCGGAGCACCATGATCTCGACGTCCTTGGACGACTGACCACGTCCCAGCAACACCGGCCAGCCGAACACCCGAATCAGGGTCAGATACAGCAGACGAACCGACACAGACCGCGATCTTGCCCGCACGGTGGCTGAAGGTCAAAACCGCAGATCAAGCAGCCCGCGATGAATTCTGAAGCGGTACAGGTGCACGATGCGCGGCGCTCCGCTTGTGGTGCGAAGGCGGCGCTTCCGGAAGGAAGGCGAGAGGCGTCAGCTGAAGGTACGGCGGTAGGTGTTCGGGCTGACGCCGGTCGTGCGTTTGAAGCGGTCGCGGAAGGCGGTGGGCGACCCGAAGCCGACCTGGTCGGCGATGCGCTCCACGGAGTGGCTCGTGGTCTCCAGGAGGTGCTGGGCCTGGCGGATTCGGGCGCGGTGCAGCCACTGGAGCGGGGTGGTGCCGGTTTGCTCGCGGAAACGGCGGATCAGGGTCCGGGTGCTGGTTCCGGCGTGGGCCGCGATGTCGGCGAGGCTGATGTCGCCTCCCAGGTTGTTCTGTAGCCAGGTCAGCAGGGGTTCGAGGGTGGAGCCCTGCGGCGTGGGCACGTAGTCGTGGACGATGAACTGCGCCTGCCCGCCCTCGCGTTCGAGAGGCATGACGGAGAGGCGCGCCGCGTGGGCGGCTACGGCCGATCCGTAGTCGCTGCGGATCATGTGCAGGCACAGGTCCAGGCCCGCGGCGGCGCCAGCAGAGGTGAGTATCTGCCCGTTGTCGATGTACAGGACGTCGGGGTCCACCGTGATCGCCGGGTAGGCGGTGGCCAGGAGGCCGGCTGCGATCCAGTGAGTGGTGGCTCGCAGGCCGTCGAGGAGCCCGGTGGCGGCCAGGGGAAAGGTGCCTGAGCAGATGGAGGCGATCCGAGTGCCCTCCTTGGCTGCCGCGCGCAACGCGTCCTGGACGGCGGGGGCAAGCGGGGCGGTGGGGGTGGCCGTACCGGGCACGATGACCGTGTCCGCGCCCTTGAGCCCCTCAAGGCCCCACGGCGCGCGCAGGGTGAAGGTGCCCGCGTCGATCTCCGGTTGTTCGGCGCAGACGCGGATCTGGTAGCCCGGGCGCCCGTCCGGGAGGCGGGCACGGGTGAAGACCTCGATCGGGGTGGACAGGTCGAACGGGATTACCTGGTTCAGGGCGAGAACGGCGACGGTGTGCATGGCGAGAACATATCTGTCCGCTGGGCGGGAAAGCCCGGTTCCGTTTTCTGAAATATGTTGTCTGTCCGAGTTCAGAGCCCTCGTGGCGGGCCGTGGCAGTATCCCGTTGAAGAGTGTCACTCATGCCACTGGGAGGACAGGACGACGACCACATACCTTCGAGACGTCCCCGGCCTGGGCCGGTTTGCCCTCACGCGAAGGAACTCTCCATGCACGTCCAGATTGTCCTGTTCGACGGCTTCGATCCGCTCGACGTTGTCGCCCCCTACGAAGTGTTGTACGCCGGCGGCATCGCCTCCGCGGGCGTGGTGAGCGTGGAACTGGTCTCCGCGGAAGGGGCGCGCGAGGTGGTCAGCGGCACCGGGGGCCTGGCGCTACGCGCCACGGCCGCCCTCGACCCCTCGCGCGCGGGCCTGATCGTGGTCCCCGGTGCGTCGGGCCGCGTCGGCGAGCCCGGTGAAGTCCCCGACCAGGATGCGGGCGACGGGGGGTGGCGGCAGGACGAGTTCATCCCCGTCCTGCTGGGCCGGACCCTGAATACCGAGCTGCCCGCGCTGCTGAAGGCGGCCATGGAGAACCCGGAGGTGACGGTCAGCACCGTGTGCGGCGGCTCGCTCGTCCTGGCCATGGCTGGCCTGCTGGAGGGGCGCCATGCCACGACGCACCACATGGGCTTGGACATGCTCGACGCCACCGGCGTCCACGTGGTGCGGGCGCGCGTCGTCGACGACGGTGACCTCGTCACCGGCGCGGGCGTCACCTCCGGGCTCGATCTGGGTCTGTACCTGCTGGAGCGCGAGTTGGGGCCCCGCATCGCGCACGCCGTGGAGGAGTTGTTCGCCCATGAGCGCCGCGGCACCGTCTGGCGCGATCAGGGCCCGGAGCCCGCCGGCTTCTGACCGTACGCCGCACGCACGGTCCGGCGCCGCACGCCCCGCCGCCCCGTTTCGCCCTTCTTCGTTCGCACAGACCATAAGGAAGAACAGCAGCATGTCCGTCGAAGGCATCTGGGACCTGTCCATCTCCACTCCCATCGGCAGGATCAAGGTCGTGGTCGATCTCCGGCGGGAGGGCGGGGTCCTGATCGGCGTCGCCCACGGAGCGGGTGAGGAGGTCCCGCTCGGCGATGTCGTTCTCGACTGTGACCGGCTGACGTGGCATCAGGCCATCACGAAGCCCCTGCGGCTGAATCTGGCCTTCGACGTGACGGTCGACGGCGACACCTTGAAGGGGACCTCCAAGGCCGGGCGCCTTCCGGCCTCGAAGGTCACCGGCGAGCGGCGCACGGTTCGAGCGGTGGCGGAACGCTGACCGTGACGAAGTTCTTCCTCTCCCTGCACGTCCTGGCCGCCGTGGTGGCCAGGACGTGCAGGTGACCGTCGCGGCCAGCATGTTCCCCAAGGCGCTGGGCGCGCGCACAGCGAACCGGGTGTCCCGGAGCCGCTCACGACCCTGCGGACGCTGCACCGCATCTGCCGTGTCTATGCGGTCTTCGGCCTCGCGGTTCCCGTCTTCGGGTTCGCCACCGCAAGCAGCCTCGGCGTCCTCGGCAGTGCGTGGCTCATCACCTCGATCGTCCTGACCGCTGTGGCGCCGGCGTTCTGGCCCTGCTGATCCTGCCCACCCAGGTGGAGGCCCTGACCACGGCGGAAGCGTCCGGCGTCGGCTCCCGGGTATCGGGCCGCCTGGCCATGCTCACAGGCGTCTTCAACCTGCTGTGGACCACGGTCACCATCCTCATGATCATCCGTCCCGGCTCCACCACAGGAGTATGACCGTACACCTGCGGCCCCTGCGCATTGCGGCACACATAGAACTCATCTCACTGCTCATCATGCTGGCCAACATCGCCACCGCCCACCTCAAACCCATCTCCTCCCTGATGGGCCCCACCCACGGCTGTGCCTACCTGTTCGTCGTGATCGCGACCTGGTGCTTCAAGCAGGCCGCGACCACCGCCAAGACTGTCGCCATCATCCCCGGCATCGGCGGTCCCCTTGCCCTGCGACTGCTGGACCGCTCCGGCCCCACCCGTCCGAATCTCGAAAAGGTCACCCAGTCATGATTTACGTCATGCCGATCCTGATCGGCCTTCTGTACGCGCTGCTGATGTCACTGATCCGCGAACCGCACCGGCGCCGCTTCAACGCAATCATGGTGGCGGGAGCGGGCGCCGCCTATCTCAGCGGCGGTGGCTTCGGCGGCTGGGAGTTCCTTTTCACCGCTGTCGCGACTTATGTCGCCTACCGCGGGCTGGAGTCCTGGACGTTCATCGGCATCGCCTGGCTGATGCACACCGCCTGGGACGTGCTCCACCACCTCAAGGGCAATCCGATCGTGCCCTTCGCCCACACCTCCTCCCTCGGCTGCGCGATCTGCGATCCCGTCATCGCCCTGTGGTGCTTGCGGGGCGGTCCCTCGCTGATCGACCTCGTCCGCGGCTGGTTCACGCGCTCCCGCACCGCGGAGGGCGCGCCGTCCGAGTAGAAGGTGGAAGTGTACGCATCCGACCGACCGCACGGCGGCACCGCGGAGCAGGAGCCCGCGGTCAGCGGCGGAACCCGCCCTCGGAGTCAGTGACCTGACCGGTGATCCTCTCGGCCCCGTCGGTCGCCAGCCAGGCGATCAGGCGGGCCGTTGATCAGGTTAGGGTCGAGCCCAGCCCGTGGGCTAATGAACCGCTACCGAACGGCCTGCGGTCGGCTGCGGCAGGGGCCTCGGTGGCGATGGTCATGAGCAATTGGCAAGGGCGTCCAAGACGTCCTGTATCGCGCCGGTCTCGGCGATGCGCGGGAAGATTTGCGCGATGCTGTGCTCGTGCCGGGCCAGGTCCGAGTCGGTCATGGCATCGACGGGCAGGGTCACATGGAAGCCCTGCTCGTGCGCGTCCCGGGCCGTGGACTCCACGCCGCTGCTGGTGGCGATGCCGGTGACGACCACCTGGGTCACGCTGCGGCCGCGCAGCTGCTCGGCGAGGCCGGTTCCCGTGAAGGCGCTGCGCGCGTACTTGGTGACGAGGAGGTCATCGGGCTTCTGGTCGAGCTCGGGGATCAGGTCGGTCCAACCCTCCGGAAAGCTACGGGGGGTGCCCCCGGCATCGGTGCGGCCGGTCGGCGTGCCGGCGACGTTGACGAGTACGACAGGCAGACCACGGCTGCGGAACGCCTTCAGCAGCGCCGTCGAGTTGCGAACGATGTCGGCGACCGGGTGCGCGAGGGGGAGGCCGACAATGCCCTGCTGGAGGTCGACGACGACGAGGGCGGCCTGCGGATCAATGGTGGTGATGGGCATACGAAGTTCCAGGGATGAGAAGGTGCGGATGCCAGCGGCAGCTGGGCTCGGCGAAGGTACCTCGGCCCCTTTACCAGAGTCGGCGGCGATCGCGAGGGGTCGGGACGCCTGGGCGAGGCGCTTAAGCAACTTCACACTCAGGGGCAGGTGATTGGTCTCTTAGTCGCTGAGGGTGTCGTCGATGGCGCGGGCCAGCCAGTCCTCAGAACTGGGCCATCGCCTGATTCGCGGCCGGCGAACGTCGACCTCGACCCACCATTCCCCAACTCACCGGGACTTCTCCGGTGTCCGAGCAAAGGAAGACGACGGCTTCACCCCCAGACCTCCAGGTCCAGGACGCTCAGGGTGTCCACACGTCGGGGGCCGCCGGCTCCGTGGCCATAACGTAGGCATACAGGAGCAGCCAGCTTGAGGCGATGGCCGACAACGGTGGGAGGGGGAGTAGTTTTGTTCACAGGTAGCACTTAAGCCTTCTAGCCGACCACCTTCTCCGGCTCAAGCTTGATATCGATTAGCAGCGGACGGTCGCGTTGCGCAATCACGTCCCCGATTCGTGCCAGATCGGCCATATTCCGGACCGTGAATCCCGACCCGCCCAACGCAATCGCGACAGGCGCGAAATCAGGCCACTGGAACAAGCTGACGTCGACGTCGACATCGCGCGCTTTCAACTTCCGGTATTCCGCGCCGTAGGAGCCGTCGTTGCAGACCACCACGGTGAGGTCGACGCAGTGACGTACCGCCGTGTTGAACTCCGCCAGTCCGCCGAGCATGAACGCGCCATCGCCTACTACGGCGACCACCGGCGCGTCGGGTCTGGCGCAGCCGATGCCGACCGCGGTTGACAGGCCATTACCGACCGCGCCAAGACCTCGGCCGGCATGCGCCCACGCCTGCGCCCGGGGAACGGCCAGACGCTGAACAGCCTCGCTGACGAACCTGCCGCTGTCGACGGCGATGGACCGCTCAGCCGGCAGAGCCGCGTTCAGCGTGGTCATGGCCGTGGCCAGGTCGACGGACTCGGCGCGCGCCACATCGTCTTTCGCCGCCGCGATGACGGGTTCGTCCTCGGCGGCGATCGTGTTCCGGAAGTTCGTGCCGGTGTACTCGGCTTCGTGGAGAAGTTCCACTACAGCGTCGGCAAAGGCCGTGGCGTCGGCCGCTACCGGGGCATCGGCCTCGTACTGGCTCCCCATCGTCCGCAGGTTGATGTCGCAATGAACGATCCGCTTTCCCGCGAAGTACGCCCATCCTTCGCCGCCGCCGGTCAGCCTGCTCAGGCTCGCACCCACCGCCACTATGCAGTCGCTGGCCATGATGGCGTCCACAGCCCGCGGCGTGGAAAAGGAGCCGAACACGCCGAGGTCGTACTTGTCATACCCGAACAGACCCTTGGCCGGCAGCGTCGTCATGAGCGGCGCGCCCAAGACCTCAGCGAGACGGCGCAAGGAACTCGGCGCTGTGCTGGAGATCGCCCCCGCTCCCGCCAGCACGATGGGGCGTCGTGAGCTGGCGATGAGTCCGACGGCGACATCCATGGCCTCGTCGGCTGGCCGCACGCCCTGAGACACCGGCAAGGCCTGCCGCGCGGTTGGCGCGTACTCCGCGTCCTCGAAGGTGAAGTCAACCGGAACACTGAAGACGATGGGGCGGCGCTCGGCGAGTGCACGACGCAGCGCGCGCCCGAGTTCGGCGGGCGCCGTCTTCGCCGACAGCGCTTGTTCGAACCCGGCGCCGGTCGGCGAAACAAGGGCCGCCTGATCCACGTTCTGGGTGTGTCCGCGTACGGCGATGGCACCCGTGAGCACGACTATCGGCATGTGCTCGCGAGACGTGGACAGCAAGGCGCCGAGGGTGTTTGCGAGGCCTGGGCCATGAGTAACGGTCGCTACTCCCACCGTCCCACTGGCGGACGCGAATCCGGCAGCCATGAGCACCGCGCCCGCCTCATTGGCGGCTGCGACATACCGTCCACCCTGCTCACGGGCGAAGCTCTCGACCAGGAACATGTTGCCATCACCCAGGACGCCGAACATGGTCGTCACGTCGTGGTCAGCCAGTGTCGCCGCGAGGGCGGCGTGCACCTTCATCTCAAGCCCCGCACAGGTCATGCACAGAAGATCCCCTTTCCGGGCCGTTGGAGAGCCGCTCGGTCAACCGGCCGTCTCGACGCGGGCGTCGACCGCGACCATGCCGCCGTCCAAACCGAGGAGCACCGGATTGACGTCGAAGCTCGCGATCTCGGGATGCGCCGCGAACCAGGCGGACACCTGAACCACCAGCGAGCACAGCTGATCGACCCGCGCGCTTCCGTCGCCGAGCATCCGGCCGAAGTTCGTGGCCAGCAGGGCACGCCGTGCCTCGGCGGCGTCAGCCGGACAGCGAACATGCGCGACGTCGCGGTAAGCCTCAGCGTAGCCACCGCCCAGGCCGGTGACGACAATGGGGCCGAACTCGGGATCACGGTGCCCGCCGATCAGGGCCATCGCCACGCTCGGGGTGTAGGTCTCGACGACCAGCAGGGCGGCCGGGAACCGTGTCAGCATGTCGGCCGCCGCGGCTCGCACCGAGGCGGCATCGGTGAGGTACAGGTGTACCGCGCCGGCGGCGGCCTTGTGCACGACAAGGTTCGAGGACACCTTCACAGTCACCGGAAAGCCGAGCCGCTCGGCTGCCCCGGCAGCGCCTTCGGGGTCGCTCGCCGTCGCCGCGATGTTGAACGGGACGCCCGCCGAGCGGAGGGCCGAGCGAGAGGACCAGTAATCCAGCACAAGCGTCGGACGATCGTCCGCTGACGAGGATGCGGCATGCCATACCGGCGGCCGCGCCGCCCATCGACGCGCCTGAGCGTGAAAGCTCGCGTACCGCCCCATCGCCCGGACCGCCCGGTGTGATCCGTCGAACAGTGGCAAGCCGGTGTCGAGGACAAGCGCCCGGGCTTGCGCCGTCACCTCACCCGCCGCCCATAGTGAGATAGCGGTTGGCCGGTCCGGACGAGCGGCGGCCTCGTCGACGGCCGGGCCGAGGATCCATTTCGCGAAGTGCCCCGACCAGACCGGCGCGGCGATCAGGAACATATCGAAGGCCGGGTCATCGAGTAGCACCCGGGTGGCGGGACCGATGAGCTCCGGCTTGTCGACGACCTCACCGGTGTAGTCGAATGGGTTGCCGGGGGTGGCCAGTTGGAATGTCGCGTCGAGGGCTTCGCACGTCTCGCGGCTCGGTGAGGGGCAGTCGAGCCCGGCGATGTCCGCGGCATCGACGGCAAGTACGCCGTCGCCGCCGGAGTACGTCGCTATGCCGAGCCGCCAGGGCCGCTCGGGTGGCCGGGCCGGGGTGTTCCACCGCTCGAACAACTGGCCGGTTTCCCAGAGCTCGTCGAGCTCGTCGACGACGATGACGCCGTTCTCGCGCATCAGCGACAGTTGCACATCGGACGCACCCGCCAGAGCACCCGAGTGCGTCTGCGCCGCGGCGGTTCCCAGTGTGGAGTGCCCGGGCTTGAACAGGATGATCGGCTTGCCGACGCGGGCGGCCCACCGTGCGGTGGTCAGGAACTTCTCGGCGTCCTTGAGCCCTTCGGCGATGGTGAGTATCGCGTGGGTGCGCTCGTCCGCCAGGTAATAGTCGACGAAGTCCCACAGATCGAGGTCCCACTGGCTGCCGGTAGCGACGGCGTAGCTCACCCCATGGCCGTACGCGAGGACGCGGTTCAGCAGCGTGTTGCACAGAGCTCCGCTCTGCGTCAAGATCGCCATCCCACCGCGCCGAAGCGACTCTGGGTGATTGAGTCCCGCTCGCGGCACGTAGTCGTCGGCCACGTTCAGCAAGCCTGCGGTGTTCGGTCCGACCAGCCGGATACCCGTGGTGGCCACCGTGGCGCGGATCTCGGTCTCGAGCTGAGCGCCTTCCGTGCCCAGCTCCGCGAAACCGCCGGCGATGACAGTGGCGCTCCGCACCCCGGCAGCGGCGCATTCGGCGAGCGCCGTCGGCACCCGACGTGCCCCGACGACGATGACGGCCGTGTCCGGCGTCTCCGGCAGGCTCGCGACGTCGGGCCGGCACATTACCCCGTCAATGTCGTCGTAGTGCGGATTCACCGCGTAAACGGAACCCCGGTAGCCGTGTCGGCTGAGGTTTCGCAACGGCGCGGAGGTGAATCCCCGGCCCTTCGGGGAGGCTCCGACGACCACCACCGACTTCGGTTTGAGCAAGGAGTCGATGGCCGACTGCGTCGGCTCCGACCGTACGGTCACCGCTACCACTCTCCTCATGCTGCGTTGCCAACACGTTCCCAGCTTCGGGGTGAAGGACCAGGCCCACCGCGACGCCCGCGTCAGTCCAGCCGGGGGAACTCCACGACGTACATCTCGAGACCGTGCACGGCCGAGGCGATGTCGACCGTCTCGTCACGGGGGCTGTAGACGAAGGTGAGCTCCGGATACGTCGTGCCCTCGATACTGAGCCCGGCGGTCCGGCTCCAGGCGACCTGGGCACGGTCCGGTTTGAAGGTGTACGTGCCTGTTTCGGTCAGCCGCAGCATCGACAGCCGGATATCGGCGTTCGGGCCCGCGTGGTCGAAGAAGTTCCCCAGCTTCCTCATCTCCACCCCGGGCGCGGCATAGAAGTACTCGAACGCTTCGGGATGGATGAGGATCGGGGTTTCGTACCCCTCGGCTGGGGTGGTCCACTTCTGGCCCGTCCGCGCCTCGTACTGTGCCTCGAACAGCGCCTGGACGGCGTCGCGTTCGGACCGCTCACCCGTCTCGGGATCGACCTCGATGTAGACGCCCTTTTCGAAGTGTCCGCGGGCTTCGAGATTGGCCATGGCCTGATCCCGGTACCTGGCCCACGCCTCGCCGGACTGCTGTTCCCCGTTGAAACCCAACTGGAGCGCGACGCTGATTCCGGTGTCCTTGTGCTGCGGCCCGTACCACGTTCCCCGCGGGAAGTACGCGAGGTCACCCTGCGGGATGTACCGGCCGGGCGCGTAGTTGAGGTCGCCCGACTCGGCCCAGCGCAGTTGCTGAAAAGCGTGGTGGTGACGTGGAGTGTCGTAAGCCTCCGCACCGGACTGGAACTGGCTGCGCAGAAAGCGGAAGTTCAGTCCGTCCGGCGCGTCGTCACCAAGCAGGTGCTGAACGATGGTGCCGCCGGGCCTGACCGAGCCGACTTCGTTCTGCTTCGGCTTCTGCTTGTAGGCTGGAACTTCAACTGCGACGACGATGTCCATTGGCGGGCGCCTCTCTCCCATTTCAGCTTTTCAATACATGGACAGCTAGTTGCGGCTTTCCATCGCGGGTCAGTCCAGACGCGGGAACCGCACGGCATACAGCTCAACGGTTGCCGAGCTGGTGAGCTCGGTCTCTTCGTCACGCGGGCTGTAGACGTAGGTGTTCTCCGGGTAGGTCGTGCCGTCGACACACAGGCCTGGCGATGGGGTCCAGACGACTTGAGCCCGATCGGCGCCACAGCTGTACCGGCCGCCGGACAGGCGCACCAGCGAGAAGCCGACGTCCGCGTTCCAACCGGAGTGGTCGAAGAAGTTGCCGAGATGCTTGATCTCGACGCCGTCGTCAACCTGGTAGTACTCGAACGCGCGGGGGTGCATCAGGATGGGGGCGTCGTAGCCCTCGGCCGGCACCGTGAACTTCTGCCCGGTGTGCATCTCGTACTGCTCGGCGTAGAGGGCATCCACACTGTCGCGCTCCCGGGGCTGCCCGGTGGCCGGATCGACGTTGAAGTAGCGGCCGCCCTCGAACCGCCCGTTGCTCCTGAGCCTCTCCAACGCGGCTGCCTGGTAGCGATCCCAGAACGCGCTGCCGTGTTGCTTCTCACCATTGAAGCCGAACTGGAAGGTGACGCTGACTCCCTCGTCCCGCACCTGCGGCCCATACCAGGCGCCGCGGGGGAAGTAACCGATGTCGCCTTCGAGGATGTACTGATCGGGCGCGTAGTTCACCCGGCCGGACTCCGACCACCTGATCTGCTGGAAGGCGTGATGGTGACGCGGCGTAGTGCTCGCGTCGTCACCTGACAGCCACTGGGTGCGGTTCACGGTGAAGGTCAGACCGTCCAGCGCGTCGTCGGCGAGCAGCGACTGGCGGATGGTCTTGGCCTCCCGCAGTGCCACGCCGGCTTCGTTTCGCCGGTCGGGCTCGACCTCAGAGACGACCACAACCCGCATCGGACCCTCCGTTGCTCAAGAAAGTATCTCTTATATATAGCTATCATGCAGAGCTAAAGCCGTGTCAAGGGTCTTACGCCCGCAGGTTTACGTGCCGCTGCGTAGCTATGCTGTATAGGTGTCTGATGACGAGATCGATCGATTCCGTAACCAGCTCAAGGCACTACACCGCCGGATGCGCCGTGAGCAGACGGCGGTCGAGGGGCTGTCCGCCAGCGCACTGGAGGTGCTCATCGCGGTGGGCGCCGCCAATGAGCCCATTCGACCTGGCCGGCTCGCCTCCGACCTGCATATGACGAGCCCGAACGTGGCGGCGGCCCTGCGTTCACTCGAGTCGCTGGGCTTGGTCAGCCGGCGTCCGGATCTACATGACGGCCGGAAGGCGTTCGTCGAGCTGACCTCGGCGGGCAAGGAAATCACCGCCGAGGCCCGGCACAACTGGCGGGCCTGGCTGCAGGACACGATCGACGCAGCGCTGACCGACAGTGAACGACGCCTGCTGTTCAAGGCCGGCGACCTCATGCAACGGCTGGCCGACTATGATCCCACCGTCCGCCCCGCCACGGTACGGCTACCGGCGAGAACCCGTTCGTCATCCTGACCCGACGCCGCGCAGCGCGTCGGGTAGCAGCTCGTCCGGGAAGTCCTGGTAGGCCACCGGTCGCAGGAAGCGGTAGATCGCGGCTGTCCCCACGGAGGTGTGCCGGGCCGAACTGCTCGCGGGATACGGTCCACCGTGGTGCATGGCCGGGTCGACGGCGACGCCGGTCGGAACGCCGGCGTACACCAACCGCCCGGCCCGGTGCGTCAACAACCACACCGCGGTCAAGACCCACTCGTCGGCCGGGTCCCCATGCACCGTGCCGGTCAGATTGCCACCCACGGTCGCCAGGGCCGCCCGCAGGTCGGCGACATCACGCACCGAGATCACTACAGCAGCCGGCCCGAACAGCTCCTCGCGTAGGCCGGGCGCGCCGATGAACGTTCCCGTGTCGGCCGACACCACGGCCGGTGCCGCGCCGAACCCGCTCGCCGGAGCCGCACCTCGCCAGACCTGTACGCCGGGCACCGCGGTGGCCGCGTCGACCGCCCGCGTGAACTGCTCGCGGATCTTCTCGGTCAGCAGATGCACCGGCGACGTCCGCGCCAGGCAGTCCACCAGCTCCGCCACGAACCGGTCGGACAGGGTCGCGGGCACGAAGATCAGGCCCGGCTTGGTGCAGAACTGTCCGCCCCCGAGCGACACCGAGCCGGCCAGCATGCGAGCCTCAGCGGCGACATCGGCCAGGGCTGAGGGCGCGACCACCACAGGATTGAGGCTGCCCTGTTCGGCATAGACCGGAATCGGCACGCGACGCCGCGCGGCGAGATCGCTGATCGCACGGCCGCCCGCCGTGGAGCCGGTGAAGCCCACGGCGGCGACGTCGGGATGCGTCACCAGGGCCTGGCCGGTGTCGGCTCCTCCGTGAAGCACCTGCACCGCCCGTTGGGGAAGACCGGCAGCCGGCAACGCACGATCGAGTATCTCGGCGACGCGGCGCGACGTCTGGGGATGACCGTAATGCGCCTTGACGATCACCGGGCACCCCGCCGCCAGCGCCGAAGCCGTGTCTCCTCCCGCGACGCTGAACGCGAATGGAAAGTTCGAGGCGGCGAACACGGCCACCACGCCGACCGGCACGTTGACGCGGCGCAGGTCGCGAGCCGGCGCCCCGGCGGACAGCCGGGTGGCGACCACATCGAGATGCTCGCCGGTCCGCAGCATGACGGCGAAGGAACGCAGCTGACCGGTGGTGCGCGCCACCTCGCCGATCAGCCGCGGCAGACCCAGCGCCGTTTCGCCGTCGGCCAGGGCCGCCAGCGCGTCCGACCCCGCATCGAGAGCATCGGCGGCGGCGAGTAGCCCGTCCGCGATCGTCGCTGGAGCAAGCCCTGCCATCACCTCCGCCACCTCGACCGCGGCCGCTACGGCGGCGGCGACCTGGCTCGTGTCCGCATCGGGGAAGTCCGGACCGAATTCCGCACCGGTGCGCGGGTTGACCGACCTGGCCACCGTCATCCCTTCTCGACAGACATCACACGTCCTGGATGTCTTGATCACATAGTTACTTCTGGTAAGTCATAGGCCCGAGCAGGTCCTGCGCGGCGGGTACGCACCATTGACCGCACTGGCACACCGGCATAGCATCACGCAATAGCTGTTTAACATAGCTATATCATTAAACAACTGCGGCTCTGCCGCGTGCGCTCGGCAGTCATCTGGCCGAGCCCGACCGAAGGCTGCCAAGTGATCCGACCCGGAGACCAAGAGTGTTCGGCCACCCCCCGCAGCGGAGGCGCCCTGCTGGTCGACTGCCTGCTCGCGCACGGCATACCGCTGTGGACCTGTGTGCCGGGGGAGAGTTTCCTCCCGGTGCTCGACGCGCTGTACGAACGTCAGTCCGACCCAGGCGTTCGCCTCATCACCGCCCGGCATGAGGCGGCCGCGGCGAACATGGCCGAGGCGGCTGGCAAGCTCACCGGAACCGCCGCCGTGTGTCTGGTGACTCGCGGCCCGGGTGCCACCCACGCCGGCATCGCCGTGCACACCGCCTACCAGGACGGCACGCCACTGATCCTCATCGTCGGCCAGGTGGCCCGTGCCCACCTCGGGCGCCAGGCGTTCCAGGAGATGGACTTCAGCCAGGTGTTCGGAAGTTCGGCGAAGTCGGTGGTGACGGTGATGGATGCCGACCGGATTCCGGAACACGTTGCGCACGCCGTACACACCGCCCACTCCGGGAGGCCCGGCCCGGTGGTACTCGTCGTTCCCGAGGACGTGCAGTCCGAGCTGACGACCGCGGCGATCCAGGTCGCACCCCGGGTCGCGGTTCCCGCGATCAACGACAGCGATCGTGCGCGGCTCCTCACGGAGCTCAACCAGGCACAGCGGCCGATCTTGATCGTCGGCGGGCCGGGGTGGAATCAGACGATCGGCGACAAGGTCATCTCCTTCGCCGAGCGCAACAGTTTCCCGGTGGTCACCGCCTTCCGCTGGCAGGACTCGGTCGACAACAGGAGCCCGGCCTACGCCGGATATCTCGGTCTCGGCTGTAGCCCGCGCCTGCGCCGCCACCTCGCGCAGGCGGACCTCGTGGTCGCCTTCGGACCCCGGTTGGATGACCCGACCACCGACGGCTATCAGATGACGGAGGACGCCGCCCGGCTCATGCTGATTTCCCAGGATGTGAGCGAGCTGTGCCGAGACCGCGTGCCCGACGTCGGCATCCACTGTGACCTCGCTTCTGCCGCCGCCGCACTCGGCGGCATTGAACTGGATGAACGGCCAAGTCGCCGCGAGTGGTTGTGGACCCTGCGGGCAGAGCAGGATGAATTCCGCACATGCCCGGCCGGTGTGTGGTCGGCCCACGACGCCGCCGATTTCGCCGCGGTCGTGCGGCATGTACGCGCGGTTCTGCCGGACGACGCCATTGTCACCAACGGCGCTGGCAACTACACCGTATGGATCCAGCGATTCTTCGAGTTCCGGCAGGTCGGGACCCAGCTCGCGCCCCGCAACGGAGCGATGGGCTATGGCCTGCCGGCCGGCCTGGCGGCCGCCGCGCTCTATCCGGGGCGCACCGTGGTGGCGTTCGCCGGGGACGGGTGCCTGCTGATGAGCGGCAGCGACCTCGCCACCGCCGTCCAATACGGCCTACGTCTGGTGATCATTGTTGTGAACAACTCGATGTTCGGCACGATCCGCATGCATCAGGAGCGCGTGTACCCCGGACGGGTCATCGCCACCGAGTTGCGTAACCCCGACTTCGTCGGCTACGCGAGATCCTTCGGCGCACTCGGGTCGCTCGTGGTCAAGACCGGCGACTTCCCGGGCGCGTTCGCCGAAGCCCTCGCCCACGACGGCCCTGCCCTGATCGAGATCAGGACCGACCCCGCCCAGATCACACCGGACCGCCGGCTCGACGACCCCGCCACGCGAAGTGACGCATGACCGGCTCGTTGCGTGACCGGTTCGGTGTCGTCACCGGAGCCGGTAGTGGGATCGGCCGCGAAACAGCCCGCCTGCTCGGCGCCGAGGGCATGCGCCTGGCGCTGCTCGACATCGACGGTGACCGCCTGGACGAGACGGTCGCCCTGCTGCCCGAGGGCACCAGGGTGCGCGCCCTGCGGACCGACGTGCGCGATCAGCAGTCCGTGACGGCGGCGGCCCACGATGCCGTCGGCTTCGGCGGCACCCCCAGCCTGCTCGTCAACAGCGCGGGCATCCTGGGTCCACACGACAGCAAGGTGTGGGAGCTGTCCGTGGCGGACTGGCAGGCGGTGCTCGCGGTCAATCTCTTCGGCACGGTCAACACCGTTCGCGCGTTCCTGCCCGGCATGCGCGCCGCCAGCCGGTCCGGGCATATCGTCATCATCGCGTCACTCGCGGGCCTGCTGCCGGAGGCCCGGGCCGCCGCGTACGGCGCCGCCAAGCACGCCCTGGTCGCCTATGCCGAGACGCTGGAGCATCAACTCGCCGAGGAGAACTCACCGATCGGCGTCTCCCTGGTCTGTCCGGGCGCGGTGGCAACCGACTTCAACCTGGCTCTGCGCACCTCCGCCGACTTCAACGGCCGGTCCCGGCCGGATTTACTGGGCGCCGAGGCGGTGGCCCAGCGGATTATGGCGGCAATTCAGCGGCCGACGTTCTACGTCTTCACCCACCCCGGCTCGCGTGAGCGGCTCGACCGCTACCACGGCCGGCTGATCGCCTCTCGCGACCAACCGGCGATCCCCGCCGAGCCCGACAGCGAAGGACAGCTCCTATGATCAGATCTCTGCTCGTCGTCCCGCCACTGGTCCCGGGAATGCTCTCCAAGGCCATGCGCACCGAGGCCGACGCGATTCTCATCGAGCTTGAGGACGGGGTACACAGCTCCCGTAAGGACGAAGCCCGCGCCGTCGTCACACGGTTCATCGAACAGCGGGACTTCGCCGGCAAGACCGTGGTGGTCCGGGTCAACGACATGCGGACGCAGATCGGCCAAGC
This sequence comes from Microtetraspora glauca, assembly GCA_001570385.1. Taxonomy (GTDB): domain Bacteria; phylum Actinomycetota; class Actinomycetes; order Streptosporangiales; family Streptosporangiaceae; genus Microtetraspora; species Microtetraspora glauca. Next base: position 17,527 of record BBYL01000044.1, read on the forward strand.
GGACATCACAGCGCTGGCGGCAGCGCAGGCCCCGTTCGTGCTGTTACCGAAGGTGCGGTCGCGGGCCGATGTGGACCACGCCGAAGGGATCATCAAACGCGCCGAGACCGAGGCGTCCGTACCGGTCGGTGGGACACGCATCTGGGTGATGGTCGAGACCACGGACGCCGTGCTCGACCTGCCGGAGATCGGACGGGCGCCACGGCTGTCCGGACTGGTCGTTGGTTCAGCCGATTTGTCCTCCGAACTACGGGTGCGCCGCATCGGAGTCGGCGCCGAGCGGCCCATCTGGGACTTCCCGCTCGAACTTCTCTATGCCAAACAGCGGGCGGTGCTGGTAGCCCGCAGTAACGGCCTCACTGTCATCGACACCGGCTACACCACGTTCCATGACCTCGACGGCATGCGGCACTCCGCTCTCGTCTCCGCACAGCTCGGCTTCGACGGGACGGGCGCGTTCAGTCCCCGGCAGATCAGCGTGATCCACGAGCAGTTCACACCCACGGCCGATGAATATGAGTGGGCCCGCCGGGCGCTGAAGGCCGTAGGCGCGGCCGAAGCGAAGGGCGAGACGGTCGTCGTGATGGACGGGGAGATGGTGGAGGGGCCGCTGGTGCGCGGAGCGCGCGCGATCGTCCAGCGATACGAGGCGTTCGCGGCCCGCGATCGCGCCCGAGCGTAACTCGCCGACGAGGCGACAAGGTCATGAACGAGCTTCCCGGCGCCGGTGGTTATCACTGGCAGGATGACACGCATGTCGCTCACTGGGACGCGAAGCGGCAGGCGATCAACGCGGATCGCCAGGCGGGCTTCGCGGCACTGCTCGAACGACTACCCCATGATCGATCCACGCCGCTGCGCATCGTAGACCTGGGCGCCGGCGATGGTGAAGTCGCCGGCGTCGTGCTCGGTCGCTACCCCGCCGCGTACGCGGCACTCGTGGACTTCTCCGACCTCATGATGAGCAAGGGCGTCGAGCGGCTCGTCCCCTTCCGCGGCCGCTGCCACTACCTACGCTGGGACATGAACCACGGGGACTGGCCTGTGGAGCTGGCGGGTCCGTTCGACGCCGTCGTGTCGTGTGCAGCGATCCACCATCTCAGTAACGACCGCAAGAAGTGGCTGGCAGCCGCCGTGTTCGCGCGGCTGACGCCCGGTGGAGTCTTCGCCAACCACGACCTGTTCCGAGACCCGGGTGCCGTGTTCGGCCACGACGAGATCCATGACCGGACCTGCGCCACCCTTGACGAGGCAGTGGCGCACCTCGACGACGTCGGCTTCGTCGAGGTGTCGGTCGCCGCCCGCGCGCCGCGGCCCAAGCACCAGGGTCAGCTGGCCCTGCTCGTCGGACGCACGCCGCCGCCCTGAGGCTTCGCGCCCAGTTCACGCACCCGCGCCCGATACTTGTCCACATTGGCCAGTTTGATCTGCTCATAGCCGCGGATCATGTCCGGCAGGGACGCGAGTTCGACGCCGCGTGCGTGCGAGTCCTCGCTCAAGGTGGCCAGCACGTCCTCGATCATGGTCTGGTACTCGTCTATCAGTGCCCGTTCGACGCGTCGCACCCGGGTGAATCCGAAAAGGTCGAACGGCGTCCCCCGCAGCACCTTCAGCGCCCGAAGAACCACGAACGCCGGGCGGAACCACGGACCGAGACTCAGCTTGTTCTTCAGGCCGAGCGCGCGCAGGAGCGGCGGATGAAGCCGGTAGGACACCTTCGCGCCCGGGCCGAACTCGGCGTGCACCGCCGCCTCGGCCTTCGGGTCCAGCGAGAGGCGGGCGACCTCATACTCGTCCTTGTAGGCCATGAGCTTGTACAGGTACCGGGCCACCGCCTCGGACAGCTCCGTGCCGGCGACGGTCCGCTGCTCGACCTCGCGCACTCGCGCGACGAACTCCGCGTAGCGGCGCGCATAACGATGATCTTGGTAGGCGACAAGGTCGGGGATTCTGATCGTCACCAGGCGCTCCAGTTCGGAGCCACGGGCGGCCCGCACCACGTCGATCAGATCGCGCTCCTCATCGGTCGGCTCGCGGACGGGCGCACCGACGGTGAGTGCGGCCACCGAGGACGCGAACGCGCTCGGGTCGGCGACGTACTGCCGCCCTCGGCGGAACGCCTGCACGTTCTGCCGCACCTGCACGCCGTTGAGTTCGATCGCCTGCTCGATGGCGTGCGCCGGCAGTGGCAGGGCGCCGGCCTGAAACGCCACCCCGGTCAGGAACATGTTGGCGAACTGATCGGTGCCGAACAGTGTCGCCGACAGGCGCCGGGCGTCTACGAAGATCGCTTGTGCGGCCCGGGTGGCGTTTCGGATCCGAGCCGTGGTGGCGTCGACGTCCGGGAACCCCGCGGAGGTGTCGACCACCATGGATCCGGTAGGGACCTTTGTCGTCGACACGATGGCGACAGTGCGATCCGGGTCCGTCACCGCGAGGTTCTTGGCGTCGGCGGCGACCAGCAGGTCGCAGCCCAGATAGAGGTCGCACTCGCCGGCGGCCGCCTTGTTGCTCTGCTCGATCGCAGCAGTGCTGATCTTGACGTCGGAGACGACGGCGCCGCCCTTCTGGGCCAAGCCGGTCTGGTCAAGGGAGTGAACCTCGCGGCCGGCGAGCATGCCCGCCGCGGTCAGGATCTGGGAGAGCGTGACCACACCGCTGCCGCCGACGCCGGTGATGCGTGTCGTGTGCGTGCCAGCGGCGAGGCCGGACGCCGCAGTCGGTTCGCCGATCTCTTCGGCGTCCAGGTCAGGTACGGGGGGACGGTTGAGCCGGTGCGGTTTCGCATTCGGGACGATGGTCAGAAATGACGGGCAGTCACCGACCAGGCAGGAGTAGTCCTTGTTGCAGGAGGACTGGTCGATAGTGGTCTTGCGGCCGAACTCGGTGTCGACGGGCTGGACAGACAGGCAGTTGGACTTCTGCCCGCAGTCGCCGCACCCCTCGCACACCCGCTCGTTGATCACCACACGCCGCTCCGGGTCGGGCGCCAGGCCGCGCTTGCGCTTGCGCCGCAGTTCGGTCGCGCATTCCTGGTCGTGAATGAGCACGGTGACGCCGGGGACCCGGCTCAGCTCCCGCTGCGCTTCGACGATGCGGTCGCGGTGCCAGACCGCAGCGGACGGCGCCAGCCGCACTCTGCGATATCGCTTGACGTCGTCCGTGGTGACGATGATGCGCCGCACCCCTTCGGCGGTGAGCATTTTAGTGAGCGCGGGGACCGACATCCCGCCGGCCGCCTGCTGACCGCCGGTCATCGCGACCGCCGAGTTGTAGAGCAGCTTGTAGGTCACGTCGACTCCGGCGGCCACCGCCGCGCGCACCGCCAGGCTGCCCGAGTGGTGGAAGGTGCCGTCGCCGATGTTCTGCAGCAGGTGTTTGCGAGTCCGCAGGAACGGGGCCATGCCGATCCACTGCGCACCCTCTCCCCCCATCTGGGTCAGCCCGAGGACGTCTCCGACGTTGTCCGGACGCATCATCAGCACGAGGGCGTGGCACCCGATGCCACCGCCGACCACCGAGTCGTCCGGAACCTTGGTTGAGCCGTTGTGGGGGCAGCCGGAGCAGAAGTACGGCGTCCGGGCGACCAGTGGCAGCGGTGCCGGCGCCCGTCGCGTGGTGTGCCCAGCCTGCCGGTTGACGACCGTCGCGAATCCCGGCAGGGCACGCAGCCGACGGGCCAGACCGGCGGCGACACGGTCGGCGTCCAGTTCGCCGTCGGCCGGGAACAGCGTGCCGCCGTCGGGCGCAGCCTTCCCCGTCACCAGGGGCGCGTTGGCTGTGCCGTACAGAATGTCCTTGACCGCAGTCTCAAGGAAGCCGCGCTTCTCCTCGACCACGATGATCTCGTCCAGACCGACGGCGAACTCGCTGATCTCTGTCGGGATCAGCGGATAGATCATGGCCAGCCGCAGCAGGCGAACGCCTCGGGAGCGGAGTTCGGCGTCGTCCAGGCCGAGCATGTCGAGTGCCTGCCGCATGTCAAGGTAGGTCTTTCCGGCGGCGACGATCCCGATCGTGGGCGCCGTGCCGAAGCTCTCGACCTTGTTGAGTCCGTTGGCCCGTGCGTACGCCCGGGCGGCGTCCAGTCGGATGCCCTCGCGGCTCTGTTCCATGTCCGACAGAGCCGGTTGCAGCATTCGCGCGTTGGGTCGGTGTTCGAAAGGCTCGCCGCGCAGGCGCACCTCTGGCAGTACGGGCACGACGCGGCCGCTGTCGACCTGAACCTTACCGCTGCCGTCGGCCACGTTGGTGACGATTTTCAGCGCGACCCACAGCCCGCAGCAGCGGGACATCGCCACGGCGTGCGTGCCGAGGTCGAGAACGTCCTGGGGGTCGGCCGGGTAGAGGATCGGCATGCCGAGGTCGGCGAGCAGTATCTCGGAGGCGCCCGGGACTGTGGACGACTTGGCCGACGGATCGTCGCCGACGAACGCGACCGCACCGCCGCGCGGATGGGTCCCCATCAGGTTGGCGTGCCGCAGTGCGTCCGAGGCGCGGTCGAGGCCGGGTGACTTGCCGTACCAGAATCCGGTGACGCCCTCGACCCGGGCGTCGGCCAACCCCGCCGCCAGTTGGCTGCCCGCCACTGCGGTGGCGGCGAGTTCCTCGTTCACGGCGGGTCGGAACACGACGTCGTACTCGTCCAGCACCTGCCGATGCCGCTGCAATTCGAGGTCGTAGCCACCGAGCGGAGAGCCCTCGTACCCGGAGACGAACACGGCCGTGCGCCGGCCCTGGGAACGGTCGGCGCGGCGCACGTTCAGGGGCAGCCGGACCAGCGCCTGGACGCCGGTCATCTGAGCCTCGCCGACGTCGTCGGTGTAGCGGTGGCTCGGTTCGATCAGCATCGTGCTACCTCAGCGCTCGGTTCCAGTGGACATCACCAGACTGACACCCCGATTTTCGTTATGCTAGATAGCTATTCGATAAAGATGGCTGGAGTTGATCGTGAAAACCACGAAGCCCGGCATCCGACCGGCACCGCGCACGCGCGCTCTGTTCCAGGAACTCTCCGCGCGCCTGGACCAGGTCACGCCGGCGATCACGACGAGCATCCGTGCGGAGGTCCCCGGATATCGTGAGCTGGACTACGACGAGCACGCCGTTGATGTCGCCCGGCAGATTCGCAACGTGGTCGACGGCCTCTTGTCCTCCTCCTTGCCGTCCGATGCCGCCATCGAGCACGCCCGCGACGTGGGAGGCCGACGGGCGGCGGCAGGCATGACGCTGCCCGATGTCATCGAGGCCTATCACATCGCGTACCGCGAAATCTGGGCCGAGCTTCTCGCCAACGCACAACGATCGGACCCTCCGCTGTCTGACGATCTCGCGTCGGTGGTCAGCCTGCTGTGGCTGTGGTTCCACCGCCTCAGCGCGGCCGTCGCCGAAGCGCACGCGGCGGAGACACAGCTACTCCGCAGCAACCGGCTCACCCTCGAACGCGAGTTGATGGGCCAACTCACCGGGAGGGCTCCCATCAACGACGCGATCGCCGCCGAACTCGGATATCGGGTCGATGGAGTCTTCAACGTCGCCCGCATCGCCGGGCTTGGACAACGCGACGAGGCCGATCGCCTGGTCGAACTCCTGGGTGACACCAGCCGACGAGTCGCCTGCATCGATCACGATGGGCACAACGTTCTCATCGCCCAGGACCTCACCGTGACACAGATCTGCGCCGCGATCACGGCGATCAGCCCCAGCGCGAGGATAGGCGTCGGCATGCCGCGTGTAGGACTCGACGGCGCCGCGATCTCTCTTCAGGACGCCCGGGAGGCTATGGATCGCACAACCAAGGAGCGGCGGATAGTCCAGTTCGAACAGGATTGGCTGATGTCCTGCCTCAACGCCATCAAGCCGCGGTTCGAGGCCATCCTGGAACCGACGATAGCGGTGGCACGGCGTTATCCGCAGCTCGCTGAGACGGTCCGGGCATACTCGGAATGCCGATACTCCATGAGTGCCTGCGCACGTCAGCTCCAGATCCATCCCAACAGCGCCCGTTACCGGCTGGACCGGTGGAAGGCTCTCACCGGCCACGATGTCGAAACGGTCAACGGACTGAACGCCTCGGTCATAGCGCTCGAACTGGATCGCCAGACTCCACCGGCGAACCGGTGAGGCGGCTGTCGGCTGCGACACTGCGACTTGGCAGCCAATGCGCATGGCGAAGGGGTCGGCGGTGGCCGGCGAGTCGCACGTTGTTCTCGGCCGGTCGGCCTCATGTCACTGCAGGTTCATGCCCGTCACGATCACGGTCAGGTGCTCATCGACGTCGCGATCGGGCTACTCGGGGCCATAAGCATGATCGAATCGATAAGTCAAGATAACCAACAAGGGTCGCAACCGGAGGAACTGGCGGCCTGCATCGGTGGACCTGGATTCGTGGCGGTCGCCCTCCGACGACGATGGCCCTGGGAGCAAGATCAGAAAAAGGGCCCTCCGGCAGTCGCTTCGTGGCTTAAGGGCGTTGAGACGTGACGCCGTCGGTCGACGGCCTGAGGGCGTCCGGCACGTCCCCCACCGTCCATGCCGCTACGGCAGTGCTACGCGGGTGTTTCCGCCAGGTCGCAGCGAGAAGTCTTGACACGGCCAAATTTGCTCTTTTTAATACCTAAACAACATAGATATACCAGTGCGAGCCCCTGGCGTGGCCAGCACCGATGCACGTTCTGCCCGTACCCACGATCGCGGGCATGACAGTAGGAGGTGCGACCGCCCGGGTGACCCCTCTGGTTGGCCGTCGAACCGGCAGGCGAACGACTGTTCGAGAGAAAAAGCGTCCAGCGACGATGAAGTCCGCGAACCGTCGCACGACAACTGCGGCAAGGAGACCGATCGATGACTGACCTCACAAGCTCGCTGAGCGAGGGCCCCAACCGTGCGGGGAACATCGGCCGCCAGACAACTCGGGTCAGCGTCCGTGGCTTGTCCGTCGGGTACGAGCTTCGTGGAGCCGATGCCGACTTCCTTGCGGTCGCGGACGCCACATTCGATATCCGATGCTCCGAGATAGTCTGCATCGTCGGGCCCAGCGGTTGCGGTAAGTCAACGGTCCTCGGAGCCGTGGCAGGCTTGGTACCCTATCGCGCGGGAACCATTGAAGTCGACGGAAAGCCCATTAGGGGAACCGGCTCGGATCGAGCCGTCGTGTTTCAGAAGGCATCCCTGCTGCCCTGGCTCACGGTCCAGGAAAATGTCGCCTACGGCTTGCGAACATATGGGGTCAAAAAACGTGCCGCGATCCAACGGGCCGCCGAGATGTTGGAGTTGGTCGGCCTCGCCCAGTTCGCGACCCGCTATCCATATCAGTTGTCGGGGGGTATGCAGCAGCGGACCAACCTGGCTCGCGCGCTCGCGGCGGATCCGAACATCCTGCTGTTCGACGAGCCCTTCGCATCCCTGGACGCGCAGCAGCGCGAGTTGCTGCAAGGGGAGCTGTTGCGTATCTGGTCCAACACCGACAAAGCCGGGCTGTTCATCACTCACCAGATCGACGAGGCGGTCCTGCTTGGGAACCGCGTGATCGTAAGCACCCGCGGACCGGCATCGCGAATCTGCAATGCCGTCGAGATCGACCTGCCGTGGCCGAGGTCGCGAGAGACCCGGCTGAATCCCAAGTTTCACAATTATGTCGACCAGATCTGGCAGCTTCTGGAACCGCAAGAGGCGTGACGCTTCGCCCAACCACTTCAAAAGCTCAGCCTCGACGCACGATGCCGCACACAAGGAGCCACTTTTATGAATACAACGATATCGAAAGAAAACGACCGAGTCGTCCTCCTCGGTAATCGCCGGCATCGCAACCGAGCTGTGACGTCTGTCGGTGTGACCGCTCTGGTGAGCCTCGCTCTGGGCGCATGCGGGTCGAGCGATTCCGCAGCGAAATCGGGGGGCTTGACGACGGTGTCGTATGCGTATCTCGGCCCTAGTGTCGGCCAAACACCCGAGTTGGTGATACAGGACGATCCAGGACTGTGTGCGCCTTTCGGTATCAAGCCCGAGGTGAAAATGCTCAGCCAGTCGACCGCCGCCCCCGCATTGGTGGCGGGACAGGTCCAGGCCGCCAGGGTCGGGACGGGCTCGTTGCTGACCACTGCGTTCCAGAATCCCGGCACCGTCAAGATCATCGGATCGATACCGAACTCTCTGAACTTATGGGGAACGAAGGAAATCAAACAGGTCGCCGATCTGAAGGGCAAGAAGGTGGGTGTCTCGTCGGCTGGATCGACCAGCGACCTGGCGATGCGCGAACTCCTCTCGGAATACGGGTTGAAGCTTGGAAAAGACGTCGCGGTGACGTACGGCGGCACCACCGCTGCGCTGCTCGGATTGTCGGCCTCAGGCGCGATCCAGGGTTTCCTGAATCCGGCACCGCTGCCCGAGAGCGCGGTCAAGGCGGGCGTGCATCAGCTCGTCACCCTTGACGGCAACAAGAAAGTCGAACCCTTGCTGGCGACGGTCGTCGGCGTATCCGCCGATTTCGCCAATAGAAATCCGAGCGCCGTAACAGGCCTGCTGCGATGCTTCGATGCCGCGATCAACAAAATATCGAGCGACCCAGCCAAGGCTGCCCAGGTGCTGGCGAAGGCAGAGAAGGACGATACGGAAACGGCCGCCGCCCAGCTCAAGGCAAAGGGTGAATTCACCCTCAATCCCTTCACCGCTGACGAGGCGCAGACAGTGGTCCGCGTTCTCGAGTCGTACAACATTCAGCAGTTCAACGGTTTCGACACAGCAGCGACCGTCGATGGATCGTTCTTCGCACAGAAGTAGGGATGTGAAATCGGCGTGCTCACGAAACTGACGACAAAGCCCGACGTGGTCGACCAACTCCCGCCGGCGCCGCGACGGCGACGCTGGCTCGTCCAGCAGTACCAGCGCAGGGAGCGCTTGGTGTTCGGCGTCTTGATGGTGTGCGCATTGCTCGGCATCTGGCAGGCCGCCGCGAAGCTGGGCTGGGTCAACGAAGCCTTCACGAGCTCGCCGTCGGCGATCTGGACGACGTCTCTCAAGTATTTCGGCAGCGGCGGGCAAGGGTGGGCCGACCTGTGGGCCAGCGGTCAGGAGTTCCTATATGGATTCCTCATCTCGGTGCTGCTCGGCGTCCCCGTGGGGCTGTTGATGGGCTGGTATCCCCGCCTGGATGGTCTGCTGAATCCGATCGTGCTGTTCCTGAACAACATTCCTCGGATCGCCATTGCGCCGCTCTTCGTGATCTGGTTCGGAATCGGGATGCAGTCCAAGCTGTGGGTCATCGTGCTCGGTGCAATAGTTCCAATCATCGTCAATGCCCGGGCGGGCGTTGTGACGATCGAACCGTCGCTCATCGCCATGGCACGGTCATACGGCGCCTCGGATTCCCGCGTCCTCAGAACTGTGGTGCTGCCCGGCTCGGTGCCTGCCATCTGCTCCGGACTGCGGCTCGGCATCGGACATGCGCTCCTCGCCGTCGTGCTGGCGGAGTTCATCGCGGCGACCGAGGGGTTGGGTTACGTCGTCAACTCCGCGGCTGCAACCTTCAACACGAACGTGCTTTTCGTGGCGGTCCTGGTGATCGCCGCACTCGGCATGGCGGTCACCGGACTGCTCACCATTGTCGAGCGCTATTTCCAACGGTGGCGTACCGGCTGACCCTCGTTCATTTGGCCGATAAGTGAGGTGGCATCACCTCCGCACGGGGCCTTCCGGTGATCGGGGCCCAAGGCCTCATCTCTGCTGGACCGCCGACGGGGAGGGCCGGTCCAGCGAGGGCGAGCATCTGCATCCAGGCGATGTTATGGGCCTCTTCGATCTTGACGGGGAAATGCCTGGCATGCCTGACAAGCAGAAGCCCGTTACCCCACGACTGAGCGTTTTCCGTGCGCCCACCAGAGCAGCGAGGTGAAGCCGTGACGTAGCGGCTGATCTTGCTGTTCGTAAGCTCGTCGTCGCTTGCCGGTGGAAGTCCGGCCCGGGTAGCTGCCAGGAGGCCCGGTAGCAGGCTGGCGGTCTTGTCTGGAAACGGGCGGGGCGAAGCCCAGCGTCAAAGGCCCTTGAAGGGGGAGCGACGGTGCGGTTCGTAGCGTGAAGCGAAGCCTGCGGCGTCGTTACTCATCCGTCCGTGGGGACGGGACGAGGGAGTGCCGAGCCTCTCGGAATCGGGGCGAAGGCCATGGAAACGGTGAAGAGCCTGGAAGCGGTGTCGACGACACGTGAAAACGGGCTCTGGTACAAATTTCGTGATCTTCCGGCGGCCGGCGGCCAGCCTTGCTGATCATGCTGAGTGACGATCTCGGAGTTGCTCGCGGTTCTCTTCCCCCACCTGGCCTGCCTGCAGATCGACCAGCTGTACCGGTCGGGCAGGTCAGTACGGATCCGGGGCAGAACCCTGTACCGCTTCAAAAGTCGTCGTAGGGCGTGTGACCTGCGGGTCGACCGAGGCGGCGGTGCAGGGCAAGATCAGTCTCTGTGCCTCTCCGTCTCCTGTATCTGATCACGGTTCGGTTGTTCGGCTGGCTGGCGCTACTGGGCCGAAGTGAGACGGCCAAGAATGTCGAGATCATGGCGCTCAGGCATGAGGTGGCGGTGCTGCGGCGTCAGGTAGCCCGGCCGAGACCGGACTGGGCCGATCGGGCGATCTGGCCGCGCTGGCGCGGTTCTTACCATCCGTCCTGCGCGCTCACCTTCTGGTCACGCCCGGCACGCTGCTGGCCTGGCACCGCAGCCTGGTCCGACACGCTTGGACGTATCCGAACCGGCCCGGCCGCCCGAGGACGAGCAAGGAGATCCGGAACGTGGCGGTGCGCCTGGCGCGGGAGAACCCGGCCTGGGGGTACCGCAGGGTGCACGGCGGGCTCGTCCGGCTCGGCTACGAGGTCTGCGAAGTAACCGTACGGCGGATCCTCCGGAGCCGACGGTTCGGCCCGGTTCCCCGAAACGTCGACACCTCCTGGCGGACGTTCCTGCGCGCCCAGGCAAAAGGCCTGTTGGCATGCGATTTCTTCCATGTTGACACGATCTTCTTGAAGCGCCTGTATGTAATGTTCGTCATGGAGGTCGCCACTCGGCGCGTGCACATCCTGGGTGTGACCGCGAACCCCACCGGCAGCTGGACGGCTCAGCAGGCCCGCAACCTGCTCATGGATCTGGGTGAGCGGGTCGGCTCGTTCTTGGTGGGGTCGGTGCGGCCGATCGTGAGGACGATCGGCCGGTCCAGAGGGATGCCGAATGAAGCAGCGATCCCGGCGGCTGAGGGTACCGGCATGGGCTGAAGGTCCTCGGCAGTCAGATCGAGCGATGACCGCCAAGGGAGGAGCCGGGCCCGGTCGAGCCCGTAGTCGGTGACCAGGTGCCGGGTCAGGTAGTCGCCGATGTCGGCGACGTACACGTCCGGGTGGGTGGCGGCGGCCAGGGCGTGATGTTCCCACGCGAGCCGGCCCGGGTTCGGGGTGGGGCGGTCGTGGATGTGCGCGGTGCCGTACAGCGTCGTCAGGATCCTGACCACCGTTGTGTGGGAGGAGCGGTCGTGGTAGGCGGCGCCGGTCCCAGCGAAGGGGGTGTCGACGGCGATGACTGCGACCTGGTCGAAGGCATAGGCCAGGGCAGGTGCCGTCGACGAGTTCGTTCCATCGGTTCGACAAGGCGCTGAGCAGCGTCTGTGTTTGGCGGCCGATGCCGTTGGTGCAGTTGGCGACGCCGTTGAAGGTGCAGTAGAGCAGCGCGCTGCGCATCACATCTCCAGGTGTTATCCGGCGCGGTACAGGTCTTCGGGGTTGGGCCGCCACACCTTCGACTTGCCCGCGTTCGGCGCGAGACCGCAGACAGCCAGAGCAGCGGTGATGCGGTTGGCGGATTGCTCGGCGGCTCGCCTACTGGTGCAGAACGCCGTGTAGTTGTCGGTCAGCCGCACCAGGTGCAGGCCGGGGAGCTGGTCGTCGACCCGGGTCAGAAGGACACCAAGGAGCTACCTCCGATCGAGGAGGTGCGGAGGAAGGTCCGCACCCGACAGGACCTCAACCAGACGGTCACCGTCGCAGAGTGGATGGCCGAGTTCCTCAAACGCAAGCGGAAGATCGACCCGACCACCCGGCGGTCGTATGAGGCGCACATCCGGCTCTACTTCGTCCCCTACCTCGGGGACATCCGGTTGGACCGGCTGCGGGTCTCCGATATCGGGGGCATGTTCGACGCCATCGAGGAGTTCAACGACATCATCGCCACCGCCCGCGCCAGCGACGACCCGGCACGAAGGGCGAAGGTGAAGTACCGGCGGCCGGTCGGCCCGGCCACGATGCACCGCATCCGCGCCACCCTCCGCCACGCATTGAACGTGGCGATCAAGCAGGACCGGCTGATCGACTTCAACCCCGCCGCCGTGGTCGAACTCCCCGACGCCAAACCGCCCAAGGCTCTGGTGTGGACGGATGAGCGTGTCGCCGGATGGAACGCTGACTTCCAACGGCAGCTCACTGCCGAACGAGCACGGCGCGGTAAGCGGCCCTTCAACACCGTCGGTGTCTACGTGTCCACGCCGCGCCCATCGCCGGTCATGGTGTGGACCCCGGCACAGACCTCGGCGTTCCTCGCTCAGGCGAGCGCGCATCGGTTGTATGCGCTGTATCGGCTGATCGCCCTGCGCGGCCTACGTCGCGGGGAGGCGGTCGGCCTGCGCTGGAAGGACGTCGATCTGAAGGCGGGGACGGCGGGGGTGCATTGGCAGATCACCCAACTCAGCTGGCAGCCGATCCAGGGCAGGCCGAAGACCGAGGCCAGCGACCGCACCATCGCCCTGGACGAGGAAACCATCCAGGTCCTACGCGCCCACCGCAAACGCCAGGCGGCGGAACAACTGGCAGCGGGCAAGGCGTGGGCCGACAGCGGGTTCGTGTTCACCGACGAACTCGGGCAGCCGTTGCATCCGCAGCACCTCAGCGACCAGTTCCACCTGATCGCATCCCGGGCAGGTCTGCCGCCCGTCCGGCTGCATGATCTACGCCATGGTGCCGCCTCGCTCATGCTCGCCGCAGGGGTGGAGCTGAAGGTGGTCCAGGAAACCCTCGGGCACGTCTCGTCCACATTCACCCGCGACACCTACACCAGCGTCTATCCCGAGGTCGCCCGAGCCGCCGCCGAATCCACCGCCGCGATGATCACCGCGCCGGTGGCGGGGCGCGAAGGGCGGCTGGTCAGCCTGAGCGATAGGACCGGCAAAGCGCTGAACTGACCAATGGTTGAGAAGGGCTCGCTTGATCTCAGGCGGGCCCCTTCTTTGTGTTCATTCGTCTCACCGGCAAGCTGCTCCGCGTGGTCACTTTGCGGCTGAGTGGGCGCTTTTGGCTACTTCGCCGGGCGGGGCGGAAGAACGTACTCAGGAAGAGGAAGAACCTCATCGCGGAGGGTGATCTGCTGCGCGCTGTCGTCGGTGCCGGCGCGGTGCGGCGTCATGATGGGATCCCACCTGCTCTTACCGAGTGATGAGGGTCGAGTCCCGATGGATGACCTGATCGCGTTCCTGCGTGCTCGTATCGCCGAGGCCGAAAAGATCGCCGGCCGGTGTGAGCCGGGGCATTGGTTCTCCGCCCGTACAGCGGACGATCCGGAGTCTTTCACCCGGCCGGGTGTGTACGGCCGTGTCTACATGGAGGTGCGTGACTGTGAGCAGCCGCAGATCGCGGCGAGTGTGAACGTGCGGTGTGAGCGGCACATCGTGCACAACGACCCCGCCCGGGTACTCAACGACATCGCCGCCAAGAAGGACCGTCTCACATACCTGGCTCATGTTGTCAGCGGGAGCTGGGCGGATGTGGGGGAGCACGCCCAGGCGGAGCATCTCCTCCGTTTGGAGGCTGTCGCCTATGACTGGCATTCGGACTACCTCCCCGAGTGGCGGGACTGAGCGCCCGATCTGGATTGCCGGCCAGAGGGGCCATCCTCGGTGGCGCTGTCCGTGGCACCGCGGCCGGCCGGGCCATCGCTGCCCGGTGTCAGGGGAGTCGTGGTCGTCGTCCATCGGCATTGGCCGATCGGTCCTCGGCCGGGACGCAGTGCGCAGGCCCCGCAGAACACAGCGGAGTGCCTGCGGGGGGCTTGCTGGTGAAGTGGTCCGACCAGCGGAGTATTCGTCCGCTGGTATGACGGCGCGAGTTTTCGCCCGGAGTCGGCCGAGGGCAGGGGGAGCATTCTTGGTCATTGGCAGGGCGGAGTCTGAAGCTTCGGGCCTGAGGGGTGTTCGTACGTGGTCTTCTCTTGATCGTCTTTGAGATCTGACCTGACGAAGGCCACCTAAACGATCTACCGTGTGCCCGAACCGTGCCCAAGAGCAGCCAACGAGCGACCCATCGGCCGTCTTCTACTCGCTCCAAGATCGAAGCGAATCGAGAAACCGCAGGTCAGGGGGCATATTTATAAGTAGGGCGGGACTTGAACCCACGACCCACGGATTATGAGTGGGATTGATCTTGATGGGGGAGTGGGCTCCTGACCTGCGGCCCGGCGCTGCGTCGATCATCTTCCAACGGCGGCGTTCCGCGTATGTGCCGGATCTTGAAATGCGCGCCCGCGCACGCCTCGCCCGGCTGATCTTCCCGTCTGCCTCGACCCACCGCGAAGCGGCAGCGGGCCGGCGCCGGAGGTGCAAGCCCGTCTTCGCGTGTACGCGAGCCGGTCGCCGTTCCTCGCTCATCGGACGCCAACGGTCACCGACGGGCTTGAGCCGTAGGAGTCGGTCTGCTGGGCTTGCCTGGGTCGCGGCGGGCGGGACGATCAGGCTTCCGCCTCAGCCAGCTACGGTCCGGCTCATGCTTGGGCGGTCATCCCGGAGCCGAGGCCCCCGCCGGAGGCATATGTGGCATTCAATCAGGCTGGCGGTCCTGCGATTATGGTTGGCTGCTCGACTCGGACCGTCGGTCCCCAGCCCTGTAGAGAGACCAACCACCGCCACGCGATGGTTTCCAAGGGGACCGAGGTTGCAGATCAAGGTTGGAGATCGAGGTCGTGACGTGCGATCATCGGCTCATGACGTTGATCAGAAAGGCCCATGCCGCGTAGGCGCCCCTCCCAGGTCCGTACGCGAAAATTGATGTGCGGAACCCACAGAGCCTCGATTCATCAGGTCCCCGGTCTCGGCCCCGTGCCTATGGCCGCAGTGATTGAGCTGGAACATACCCGAATTTGGCCAGCTGGTCTGGTGGCTGCAGCGTTACGGGCCTGGACGCGGGACGTGGTTTGCGGCATCGCTACTCAACTCATGTCTGCATGCACATGTCCGGGGTGCCAGGAAGACGATCCGCGCGGGGATCTCGAACAGGCGCTTGTCGCGTTGCCACGGTGGGCCGAGCCTTATCTCTACAGTTTGGTACTTCCGCTCGACAGAAGCTTTCTCGCTCAGACGCTTCCGGATCCCCTCGCCTCACCTGATTGGCCATGGTGGCGGCGGCGACTACGCCCGACTTTCGCAGACACACGGGCCGAGCGGGCGGCGTGGCGGCGGCACAGCGAAGCTCTAGGAGCTCTACAAGGGATGCGAAACAGCGCCGCCGCGCTCCGGTACGGCACTGCGAATCGTGGTCGGGCGGTTATGCCGCCCGTGTGGCGGGGGCACGTGTGAGATCTGACGGTGTTCCCGCAGGCGGCCCGAGCTGCCGGCGGCTGGGACCGGCCCCCAGGCCGCATGCCCGGCCGCCGAGCGGGCGTAGGGCCGCGAGGCGGCGCGGAGCGCCGCCCTTGATTCCTACAAGAACAAATCGGCAACTGGCGGCGCGACTCAAGAGTAAGTACGCTGCTTGCACCCAGAGTAACATTTCTAATATCGGGCTGGGAGGATTCCGTGCTTCGGCGGGCCGAAAACCTAGGACTAACCTTCACTCCCGGATTCTTCACGCGCAAGGGCTGGCTGATTGTCAACATTGGCCGCAACTCATACAGAGTGCGGAAAATCCATCAAGATCAGTTCAATCAGGCCATAAATCAGCAACGCGCTTTTCCGGTCTTCGTTATCCGTGTCGGCGAACGGTCATATTGGCACTTTCAAGATCGATTCTACTGGGATAATGACGGCCTTAGCGCTGAGCAGGTTCATGCGCTTCTTGTGACAAGACAGCAGCGAGAGAATCAGCGAATCGACCGCGCCATGGCCATGGTCGCGATGGGGCAACAGCCCCGATCCCAGCAGCGGGGCTCAATACCGGATGACGTCAAGCAGTTTGTTTGGACTCGTGACCAGGGGCGATGTCGCCATTGCGGAAGCACAGCCGAGCTGCAGTTTGATCATGTTATTCCAATATCTATGGGCGGGAGCAGCGCCCCGGAAAATTTGCAAATATTATGCGGTCCCTGCAATCGCAGAAAGAGCTCTGGTCTCACAATCCGGTAGTCGCGCTTCGCTGAACCTCCACAATAGCGAGATGCCAGGGATAGGTGTCGATCACATCGGCTCCGGTGCTCGGGGCGTGGGGCTCGAATTGGCCGGGGCCTAGGAGGACGTGAACGCCTTCGGCGCGAAGGGTCTCTACGCTGCGGCGGAATGGCTCGCGTGAGGCAAGGGCACTGTTCACGAAGGGCAGGACGACGACGGGGATACCCAGACCGGGCGCTTCGGCGAGAAGGCCCAGGGCGTAGGTGTCGCAGATGCCTTGGGCGAACTTGTTGATGGTGTTGTAGGTGGCCGGGGCGACGATGATGGCGTCTGCCCTCGGCGACTTGGGTTCGCCGGGTTTGCGGTACTGGCTGCGGATGGGGCGGCTGGTCAGCTTCTCTAGCTCGGGCACGTCGATGAAGTCGAGTGCGGACGGGGTGGCGATGACCTGGACCGTCCAACCATCCTCCTGAGCCATCGTCACGAGGCGGCCGACGTCGCTGGCCGGTCCTGCGGCGCACACGATCACGTAGAGGACCTTGCCGGGTTCGGTCACGCGCTGACTCCCAGGGCTTCGGCGTACTCTCGCGCTTCGCGCCGGATGCTGATGGGCGCGGTGGCGAGGATGTCGCGGACAAGCCTAAGCGTGGCCGGGCGGCCGGTGATCTCCTCGGGGGCGATGTCTCCAGCGGCACGCAGGACGTACAGGGCGCGGTCGTGCTTGCCCCATGCGAGGAACGCGCGGGAGGTGTCGAGGAGGACGGTGGCCTTGCGCTCGTTGATCGGTAGGGCGTTCAAGTCGATCTTGCGGGCGTTCTCGATCGCGGTACCGGCGTCGCCGAGACGGAGCGCGATGTTCACTCGGTGGCACAGGACGTTGTTCGGGCCGAACGCGGTCCACATGTGGTTGCCGTCGTGACCGAGTCGCCGGCCTGCCTGCTCGGCCTCGTCGAGTAGTTCGGCTGCGGTGTGCCGGTTGGCGTGGAGGGCTGCGGCGACGGCTCCTCGTAGGAGGAGCGTGCCGTACACCGACAGGTCATCCGGGGAGGGGTGGGACAGGTCGGCGTCCAGGCGCTGGGCGGCCGTGCTGGCCATATTGGTCGCGGCTCGATGGTGGCCGTCGTCCATGAGGGCGTGGGTGATGATGCGGGCGCTTGATCCGATCATCAGGGGGTTGCCGCTGGCGTGGGCGGCTTGGACGCTGCGATCGGCCGCGAGCCAGGCAAGGCCCTTGTCTTCGTGTTTGAGCAGGATGGAGGCGGCGACGTGGTGGGCCTCGGCGGACAGGGCGTACGCGCGTAGCTGCCGGTCTCCGGTGAGCATGGTGCACGCGGTGCGGAGCCTGCGCAGCAGCGACGGAAGGGCGGCGGCCACCTGGGAATAGCGGCATGCCTGGTAGTTCTGCTTGGCCGTTGCTACGGCTGCGGCGAGTGCTCCGAGATCTGCGGGGCCGTCCAAAGGGGCGGAGTAGTCGACGAGGGCGGCGGCAAGGGTCTCGATGTCGGAGGCGATGCCGTGGTTCTTGTCCGGCTGCCCGACCACCGCGCTGAACAACGCGGCACCGGCCAAGCCGACGAACTCGCGTCGACGCATGCCGTCCTCATCCCTTCCGGGATCGCCGAGATTCACAGAGTGCGGGCTGAGTATGCGGTTATCGGTCCCGGCGGAAAAGTCTCCGCTCGGCCTGATTAGGGCATCTAAATCCGGCGTAGTACGGGCGCGTTTGGTCGGGGCGAACCCGAGGTCTTCGGGGTCGTGATGGGTGACCTCGGCCAAGGCCAGCCGGTACGGCTCACGCGGCCATGAGACTTCGCCCGCCTCCCACCTTCTGATGCGTTCCTCGTCGCAGGTCAGGGCGTACTTGATGCCGCTGGCGGAAAGGTTGACCATTTTCGCCATTTCGGCGCGTGACAATTTCGCGCTGTTGCGCCATGCCCGAAGTTTCACGTTTGGCGTTGCTTCGGGCATATCTGACCTTCTTCCCGACGGGCGATCGAAAAGGGGTTATGAGGGGGCCTTTTAGGGGGTCTCGCCATTCTGCTTTGCCGGTGGACTTGCCATCAAGCAACCACGGTACGTCAAGCGGCCTCCCAGACAGAGGGAACGCCGGATGAACGAGGAGATGGCGACGGTGACCCGGCCAGACGAGAACAGCGAGGCACGGCCCTGTCCTTCGTGTCGGGGACGTGGCAGCAAGGAACGCCACGCACGCCGGGCGCTCCTCATCGGCGGAACCAATGCAGATCACGAATCGGGTGGGGAGCGGGTGTGTCTCGACTGCCTCGGAAGCGGCCGGGCCGAAAGGAACGGAACACCATGGACATGATCATGCTGATGGCGCAGGGCAACCTTCCCCTGGAGGGCGAGGCGAACAAGCTCCTCCAGCTTCACAATCGGTTGACCGACCTGCGCATTCACTCGGAACTGCGGGACAACAACACCGCACTGATGATCCACCGTCCCGGCGGCGGAGGCATGCCGGCGTGGGTGTTCGTCGGCTACGGCGGAACGTACTTCTCGTGGCAGTCGGCCCAGAAGCGGCACCCGGTGAGCGATGTCGAGGGCGCGGCGAAGGTGCTCGCGGAGTACGTCAGCCGGTAAGAGTTGGCGCGGCGAGATTGCGGGAGGGCCCGGCCGGGGGTGGGCGGGCCGTCGGTGGTGTCCATCGCCCCTGGTCTCGTCGCGCCTTCGGCAGGGTCACGGACAACCACGCCCCCCGGTCCCCGTTCGTGGCCCTGCCGTTCCACCCCCGATTCGCCTCTCCCGGCTCGTAGTGGGTTGCCGGGTATGGGGTGACAGAAATCCGGAGCCGGGCTAGGCTCAAACTTGGTAAAACAACCTGTCGGCTGCTGGACGGTCGTGATGTCGCTAGAGTCCGTGCCTCCGAAGTATGCGCAACTTGTGCAGACGCTTCAGCGGCGTATTGAAGCGGGAGACTACCCGCCGGGGACGATGCTCCCCAGTGAGAACCAGTTGATCCAAGAGTTCGGCGTGTCCCGCCCCACTGTTGTTGCCGCGTTGCGGGTGCTGAGGGAACAGGGCTGGATCGAGTCGCAGCAGGGCAAGGGCCGCTTCGTGCGGGGCCGTCCCGCGCTCGCCCGGGCCGAACAGCCGCGCCCCGGCCATGCCTACCTGACCACCCCCGAGACCGGCTCGCCTGGCGAGGTGCTGGAGGCGGGCGCGCAGGCGGTACCGAACCGGGTTGCCGCGCTGCTCGATCTGCCGGCCAAGAGCCGGGCGTTCCTGCGTCGCCGTCTCGTCGTCCGTGACGGTGAGCCGTCTGAGATCGTCTCGTTCTGGCTGCCGCTGGAGCTGTCGGAGGGGACGGATCTGACCAGCGCTGACGCGCTGGCCGACAGCATCCGTGGTCATCTCCAGGCGCGTAAGGGCGTGCGGGTTGATCACATCATCGAGCAGATCACCGCCCGGATGCCCTCGACGGACGAGGCGAAGCGGCTCGGCATGCCGAAGAACACGCCGGTCCTGGACGTCTACGCGGCCGTGCGTGACGCCTCCGGGCGCGCTTTTGTCGTGGTGAACGTGCTGCTTCCCGCCGACCGGCACGAACTGGAAGACGCGTATCCGATCTCGTCAGCATCATGAGCAGCGCAAATCCCAGTCACTGTCGTGCAGTCGAAGACCTCGACAATGAACCGGCGTCTGCCCTCTTCGTCAGGGTCTTCGAACCACAGGGAGACTGACGCCTTGCCCTCGACTCCCGCGATCTTGGCTTTGCCGTAGTAATCGCGGATCTCTTTCGCGGTGAGTTCGGTTTCAAGTGTGATCCTGATCCGGTAGTCGCAGCGGTCGCCGCTTCCTCCGGTCAGGTTCCTCTCGATGAGAACGTCGTCGCCGGTGCTGACGTAGTACGCGCGGGTCTTGGGAGGCGGCGGGTAGCTGCGGATCCGCTCGTACAAAGCGTCCAGGCGCGCATCGTCACGCCACACCGGAATCATGATCAAGACGAACAGTGCGGCAAGCGGCACAGCAATGGCCAGTGCGCATCCCCATAGAACCCGCTTCATGGAGCCGCACAGTAGGGCATAACGCCTCTTCGTTCCTCCGGTTTGATCATGTCCTCTGCGCCGCGCGCCTGCTTGTCATGCCTGTTGGTCCCGGCGGTATCGCCCGAGATTGACTGGTGTTGAGCCCTGGGACTCCACCTCTTTCACTCCTAGGCACTTGACCTACCAAGTTCGGCAACCTACTCTCACAGTAGTTGATAGGTTAAGTGCCTGTCAGTCGAGAGAGGAAAATCTCCAATGGCTCTGCAAGGACCCATCCCAGTCACCTTCGACATGGTGTTCCCGCACGGCTGCTACGTCGTGGGCGAGGTCGAGCCGGTCAAGGACTTCGACGCCTCGACCAACGGCCGGTTCGTCCAGTCCCGCGACAAGCAGACGGGGGAGCTGGTCTGGCAGGTCGCGGTCATGGACGCCGACCCGACCCTCAAGCCCGCCCAAAAGACGGTGGCAGTCAAGATCCTGGCCCCGGTGCAGCCGGTTCCGCCGGCCCCGGTGGCGGGGGTGCCGTTCACGCCGGTCGAGTTCGACGGCGTCAGCGTCACGCCGTACGTGAACAGCAACAGCAACCGTCTCGCCTACTCCATCCGAGTCCGCGAGATGCGCCCCGTCCGGACCGTGTCCGGCAAGACCACCGGCAAAGAGGCGGCGGCGTGATCGAGGTCAACGCCTCGGGTGACGGGGTGGCGGCCTGACAAGCAAGGCGGGGCCGCTGGAACTGGCATTCCAGCGGCCCCCGGATCTCCCACACACGCGAATGTTTGAGAGAGGCACAAGCCTAATGTTCAAGAAACTCCCTGGCGACGAGGCGCGTAACCTCGTCTCCACCACCCCTGACACTGCTGTCGTCTTCCGTCCGGCCGTCGTCCGCACCCCGGCCATCGTCACGATCGTGATCTGGCTGTCCCGGCTCGTCGCGGGACTGGTCCGCCTCGTCTGGCGGCACCCGATCGCCGTCACAGTGCCCGTCGTCCCTGGCGTGACCTGGACGCTCTACGGCTGGCGTCTCGCCTTGGTCCTCGTCGGCCTCGTCCTCCTGGCGGGCCTGTCCTGGGCGTCCCTGCACCGGTCCTCGTTCGCGCGGCTGGTTGGCTGGCGGCTGCTCGCCTTCTGGCGGCGGATCTGGATCTACCGCCGCCATTGGCAACCCGTGATGATCGTCTCGGGTCTGGGGCGGCACTTACGCGGCCGGGACTACCTGCCCCACCTGGTGCGGGTCGAGTGCGATGGCTGGGCCGACCGCGTCACCGTGAAGATGCTGAACGGGCAGGCGGTCAAGGACTGGGCCGACCGCACCGACCAGCTCGCCCACGGCTTCGGCTCCCGTACCTGCCGTGTCTCCATCGCGCGGGCCGGGCGGCTCGTGCTGACCTTCCCGCGTCGTGACCCGCTCGCCATGCCACTGCCTGCCGTCCCGATCCCTGACGTGGTCTCGGTGGGGCCGGTCGAGATCGGCGCTCGGGAGGACGGCACCCCGTACCGTCTCAAGGTCCACGGCACGCATGTCCTGATCGCGGGAGCGACCGGGGCCGGTAAGGGCTCGTTCCTGTGGTCGACGATCCGCGGCCTGCTCCCTGCGATGCGGGCGGGCCTGGTCGAACTCTGGGCACTCGACCCGAAGCTGATGGAGCTCTCCTTCGGCCGTGACCTGTTCACCCGGTACGCGGCCGAGCCGGAGAAGTGCGCCGGCCTGCTCGACCAGGCCGTCAAGGTCATGCAGGAACGCGCCGGACGCTTCGCCGGACTCCAGCGCAACCACGTCCCAACGATCGCGGATCCCTTCGTCCTGGTGCTCGTCGACGAAGTCGCGTTCCTGACCGCCTACCAGTCCGACCGCACGCTCAAGCAGCGCATCACGGCCGCACTCGCCACGCTCACCACCCAAGGGCGGGCGGTCGGCGTCGGCGTCATGGCCGCGTTGCAGGACCCGCGCAAGGAGGTCATGAACATCCGCAACCTGTTCTCCGACAAGATCGCGCTCCGGCTCGACGAGTCCGAGCAGGTGGACATGGTCCTCGGCGACGGCGCACGCGACCGGGGCGCGCTCGCTGACCACATCTCGACCGTGCCCGCGCTCGGGGCCGGGGTGGGATACGTCCGGCTGGAAACCTCCCCGGACCCGGTGCGCGTGCGGGCCGCGTACGTCTCCGATGACGACATCCGCGCCATGGTCGCCGACTACGCCACGCACACGGGGGATCTGCCTGCCGAGTCCGTTCCGGTACAGCGCTTGGTGTCGGACTCCGCGCCGGTCACGGGCTCCACGCTCGCTGCCGACTCGGCTTCCGTCACGGGTGCGGCACCGGCCGCGCGTGAGGGGGTGCGGGCCGATGGTTGAGATCGCTCACCTGCTGGACGAACTGACCTGCGCGGGCTGCGGCACCCCCAACGCGCTCTGGCTGTACCCGGTCCGGGGCCTGGTCGAGTGCCGCGAGTGCGGCGAAAAGGCGTCCATCCTGCTTGACCCCCCCGACGGCTTCGACTCCATCAACTCGCTCGACGGTCCCGACTCCCTCAGTTCGCTCGACGGCCTCGACTCCTGCGGCGGTGAGTGGTGACCAACAGCAGCGACAGGGCGACCCCTCGGGCGGTGCGGATGGCTCAGCCACTCGCCCGCGAGGTCGTTGAAGAGATCGCCAAGCAGTACGGCGTGTGCATCCGCCCGATCGCCCTGTGGCGGCTCGACATCTACACGGGCAAGGTCGAGACCGTTGACGTGCCGTGCGGCGCGACGTTGGAGAGCAAGTGCCCGCCGTGTGCGAAGCGGAACCGGCAGCTTCGGATGGCCCAGTGCCGGGAGGGCTGGCACCTCGACTACGAGCCGGTCAACACCCCCGACGAGGCCGACGACTATCAGCGCTACCTCGTCGAACTCCGCGCAGACGCCCAGGCCTGGCGGGACGAGGCGGAAAAGGCCGGCGATGACACCACCGACCTGGACGCCGCGATAGGCGATCTGGACGACTAGATCACCCGGGCCGGGATGCGCGGCAACGTCCTCGGCCGTACGACGGGGAGGCGGTCCCGCTCGACCCGTCGGCGACAGGACGCCCCGGACCTGCCCAAGCGGACCATGAGCAACACGACGCTCGGGCGGACCTTCGCCAATGCGGACGGCAAGACGTTCCGGCCGTCGATGTTCATCACGCTCACGCTGCCCTCGTACGGGCGGGTGAGGAAGAACGGCGCGCCCGTCGACCCGAGCACGTATGACTACGCGCAGGCGGCTCGGGACGCGCTGCACTTCTCCAAGCTGGTGGACCGGTTCGTGCAGAACCTCCGCCGCGTGGCCGGGTTCGACGCCCAGTACTTCGCGACCGTCGAACCGCAAAAGCGCCTCGCTCCGCATCTGCACATGGCCGTCCGGGGCCACCTGCCACGCGTGGAGATCAAGCAGATCGCGGCGGCCACCTATCACCAAGTGTGGTGGCCGTCTGTCGATCAAGTCCGGTTCGAGGGCGATCACCTGCCCGTCTGGGCGGACGGCGTCGGCTACCTCGACCCGGCGACCGGTGAAGTCCTGCCCACCTGGGATGAAGCCCTCGACGAGCTCGACCAGGACGACGAGGCCGAACCCTTGCACGTGCTCACCTTCGGCCCTCAGCTCGACGTCCAAGGCGTCCTCGCCGGGACCACCGACGCCGACACGTGCATCCGCTACCTGTCCAAGTACCTGACCAAGTCCATCGGGGACGCGATCGACCCGGACGACTCCGCGCAACGGGAGCACGCGGAACGCCTCGGCAACGCCCTCCGGTATGAGCCGTGCTCGCCGACCTGCCCGAACTGGCTCCGCTACGGCATCCAACCCAAGAACGCCAAGGCTGGCATGACCCCCGGCCGCTGTCGGGGCAAGGCGCACAAGCCCGAACACCTCGGCTACGCCGGACGCCGCGTACTCGTCTCCCGGAAGTGGTCGAACAAGACCCTGACCGAGCACAAGCACGACCGCCGTACCTGGGTCCTGGAAGCCCTCGGCCTCCCCGACGAACCAGTAGATCCACACCGCTACGTCTGGCGTCCGGTCAAGCCCGGTGATCCCGGCCTCGACCCCATCGGCGCCCGGCTCCTGCGGTCGGTCCATGAACGCCAGCGATGGCGCAACCACTTACGAGAGCTCGAAGCCCGAGCGGCCGGGCCACCCGATGAAGATCTTCCGGCAATCAGTGAGGAGGCGGCGTGACCAGGAAAGACGAAATGCTCACCGTGGCCCAGGTCCTCGACGAACTCGGCGTCTCCGCCCGGACCTTCTACCGCTGGCGGGAGATCGGCAAGGCCCCGGAGGGCTTCAAGCTCCCCAACGGCGAGATCCGGATCTATCGCAGCGAGTTCACCGCGTGGCTTGAGACCCTGCGGGAGGTGGCGTGACCTCCTCGTCGTACAAGGTCAAGTTCTGGGGCATCCGCACCAACACGCGTGCCCAGGGGGACGGCAAGAAACCGCGCGTCGTCTCGCACACCGTGCGCTGGACGGTCGGCACCGCTGAGAAGTCCTCGACCTTCAAGACCAAGGGCCTGGCCGAGAGCTTCCTGTCGGAGCTGCGCCAGGCCGCGAGGAAGGGAGAGCCTTTCGACCTGGAAACCGGACTCCCTGCGTCGATGATGAAGGCCAAGAATGTGCGCACCTGGTACGCGTTCGCGGTCGACTACGTCCACGCCTGGTGGCCGCATGCGGCGGCCAAGTCCCGCGAGGGCATGACAGACGCGCTGACCGGCGTCACGCTCGTCCTCACCCGCGATCACACTGGCCGTCCCGATGAGGAGACCCTGCGCCGTGCGCTGCGGCACTTCGCGTTCCTGCCTCTTGACCGTCGCCCGGTCCCGACGGCGGAGATCGCCGGGGCGCTGCGCTGGCTGGAAACGGCCTCGCTGCCCCTGACCGCCCTGGAAGAGGCCAAGCACACGCGGGCCGCGCTGGAATCGCTCTCACTCCTGCTGGACGGCACGGCGGCGGCCACCTCGACCTACCGGCGCAAGCGGGCCGTCTTCCATCACGCCCTGGAGTACGCCGTAGAGCGCGAAGAACTTTCGGCAAATCCGCTGCACCGGGTGAAGCTCCGCCGTACCAAGCCCGGTGGCGAGATCGATCGGCGCTCCGTCGTCAATCCCGCCCAGGCGAGGCAACTGCTGACCGCCGTCACCTACGTCGGCCGGACGCGCGGGCCGATGATGAGCGCGATGTTCGCGGCCATGTACTTCGAAGGGCTGCGCCCTGGTGAAGCCGCCGGCCTTCGTGAGCAGGACTGCCACCTTTCCAAGAACGGCTGGGGGCTGCTCACGCTGGCCAAGACCCGGCCGGAGAGCGGCAAGCGGTACACCGACTCGGGGGAGACCCACGACGAACGCGGCCTCAAGCATCGCGGGGCCAAGGAGACGCGACCCGTTCCGATCCCGCCCGAACTGGTGACGATCCTGCGCGATCACATCGCGGCCCACGGCGTCGCCGCTGATGGGCGGCTGTTCCGCACCGAGTCCGGCAAAGCCTTCTCGGGCTCGACCGTCTCGAAGATCTGGAAGGAAGCGCGCGGCTACGCCTTCCCTCCGGATGTCGTCGCCTCGCCGCTGGCGGCCCGGCCGTACGACCTGCGGCACGCGGCGGTCTCGCTCTGGCTGAACGCCGGGGTCCACGCGCCGGAAGCCGCGGAACGGGCGGGCCATGGGGTGGACGTGATGCTGCGGGTCTACGCCAAGTGCATCGACGGGCAACGCGAGATGGCCAACCGCCGCATCCTGGAAGCCCTCGCAGGATGAGACGAGATCAAAACGAAGGACCCCGGGAGATCTCTCGGGGTCCTTCGGCGTACGGCGCGGAATCGTTCCACGAGACACCGAAAACCGCTGGGTTCACCTGGGAAAACGGGGCCAAGAGCATTCCGCGTATGTTCCGCGACCACTGGCATCCGGCTGCTTCCGGCCGCTTTCCGCTGCCTGTCACGTCAACCATGATCAGACGAGAAGCCGCAGGTGGCAGGGCATATTCACTGATCAAACTGAGTAGGGCGGGTGGGACTTGAACCCACGACCCACGGATTATGAGTCCGATGCTCTGACCGGCTGAGCTACCGCCCCGCAATGGTGGAGTCTCTCACAACTTAGCGCCTGAGCGGATCAGCCGATCACATCGAAATGAGACCGGCAGTCGAGCTCGAGTCGGCCGACGTGGGAACGGTTCACGCACCCCGATCGCTCTCGTTCCTGCCCATGGCCTGCCCGGGCCCTGGTACGGCGGTCGCAAAGAACGGCTCCGCGGCGTCCGTGATCAGGCGTTATGTCCTCGATGTCCGGGTACGGCACGGCCGAACAGGCTGAAGGGGTTTCGCCGTGGGCAGAAATCTGGTTCGCCGGCTCGTGCCGGGCGTCGTGGTCGTCGTCCTTTTGGGTTTGGAATCGTGCGGTACGGCCGGGCAGTCGGGAGGTGGCCCCACCAGCGTCGCCGTCGGCTCGCTGAGCGACGGTTTCACGATCGGCTTACTGCTGCCGGACGCCAAGGCGGCACGCTACGAGAAGTTCGACCGTCCATACATCATCCAGCGCGTCGCGCAGCTATGCCCCAGATGCGAGGTGATCCACAACAACGCCGGAGGCGACCCCAAGCGGCAGCAGCGCCAACTCGCCTCGATGCTCGCGGACGGCGTGAAGGTGTTGATCCTCGACGCGGTGGACGTCAGGGGTATCGCCTCCTGGGTGGCCCTGGCCAAGAACCAGGGCGCGCGGGTCGTCGCGTACGACCGGCTCGCGGGCGGTCCCGTGGACGCCTACACGTCATTCGACAACATCCAGGCGGGCCGGATGCAGGGGCGATCCCTCCTGGATGCGATCAGGATCGGCGGGGACCCCAGGCGCGGTGAGATCGTGATGGTCAACGGCTCGCCGGCCGACCAGCACGCGGGCGACCTCAAGAAGGGGGCGCACCAGGTCCTGGACGGGCAGGTGACCATCGGCAAGGAGTACGACGCGCCGGGCTGGAACCCGGATCGGGCCGGCGCCGCGGTGAACGGTGCCCTCACCGCGTTGGGGGCCCAGAGGGTCATCGGCGTGTACGCGGCCAGCGACGCCATGGCGGGCGGCATCGCCACGGTCATGCGGAGCGCGGGCGCCACCCGCGGCACCCCGCTCACCGGCCGGGGCGCGGAGCTCGACGCCGTACGGCGGATCCTGCTGGGGACCCAGACGATGACCGTCTACCTGCCGATCAGATCGGTGGCGCGCAGCGCGGCCAAGATCGCGATCGATCTCGGGGTCGGCAGGACCGTGTCCGGCACGACCACGTTGTCCAACGGGACCGTGACCTCGATCCCGGCCGCGATGATCGCACCGATCGTGGTCGACAGGGGCAACATCAAGAGCACGGTGATCAAGGACGGCTACTGGACGGCCGCCGAGATATGCGCGTCCCAGTTTCGCGCCGCGTGCCGATCCGCGGGCCTGTTCTGAGCGCCAGGCGTCGGAGGCTGAGGCGGCCGTCCTCGGGTAGGCGGGGTCGTCAGCGGGACCAGCCGGGTTAGCCGATCTTGTCGGGAGGCGTTCGTCCGCACTCCCCGCCGGTACGGCGAGCTATGGAAGGCGTTCGAGAGCGATGACGGGGATCTCGCGCTCGGTCCGCGCCTCATGCTCGGTGAAGAAGGGGTACTGCTCCTTGGTGACCGCCCAGAGTCGCTCCCGCTCCTCGCCCGTGACGACGACGGCGGTCGCCTCGTAGGTCTCCGCCCCGACCTCGACGGTGACCTTCGGGTCGGCCACGAGGTTGAGGTACCAGTCCGGATGGGATGGAGCGCCCATGCAGGACGCGAAGACGAGCAGGCGGTCGCCATCAGGCCGGTACATCACGGGCGTGGTGTACGGCCGACCGCTCTTTCGGCCACGGGTGGTGAGCAGCAGGAGCGGCCGCCCCCTGAGCGGGCCGCCGCCCCTGTGCTCCCGGAACTGCTCGATGGTCTTCTTGTTGAGCTCGCGGATCTGGTCCATGGGCACCATGCTCGCCGGAGCGACTGTCAGGTCCCGTCAGGTACGTCCGGTCGGCGTGTTCCCCGTCGCGGTTCCCTCCAGGGCCGCGAATTAGTCGTGTATTCAAACTATTGAAGCTCCGGATCGGGTCCGAAGTTCTCGTGTGGTGATCCAGTGGGGCCGCTGGCCGCCCGAAATGTAACCCCTGATCGTAATATGTCGGGATCGCGGCAAGGGGCTCGCTTTGTTCATAGTCCAAACTATTGACGGAGCCGTGACGCCTGTGTGAATCTCTCGGCAGTTCCATGCACGCGCTGGGCGGACGGTCAGGGTCCCCACCTGATCGTGCATGGCGGTTGTCCACGCCCGAAGGGATATCCGTCCATGCGAAAACTCGTCAGTCTGCTCGCGATCGCCGTCGTGGCGTTACTCACGGCGGTGATCAGGACCGCGCCGGTGGCCGCCGTCGCCGCGGATCCGTACGCCTTCAAGAACGTCCAGATCGCCGGAGGCGGCTTCGTCCCCGGCATCGTCTTCAGCCCCGCCCAGAAGGACCTGATCTACGCCCGCACCGACATCGGCGGCGCCTACCGCTGGAGTCAGTCCACCCAGTCCTGGACCCCGCTGCTCGACTGGGTCGGCTGGACCAACTGGGGCTACAACGGCGTGGTGAGCCTGGCCGCCGACCCGGTGGACGCCAACCGCGTCTACGTCGCGGCCGGCATGTACACCAACAGTTGGGACCCGAACAACGGGGCCGTCCTCCGCTCGTCCGACAAGGGCGACACCTGGCAGGTCACGCCGCTGCCGTTCAAGCTCGGCGGGAACATGCCGGGCCGAGGCATGGGCGAACGCCTCGCCGTCGACCCGAACAAGAACAGCATCCTCTACCTGGGCGCGCCGAGCGGGAACGGCCTGTGGAAGAGCACCGACTACGGCGCGACCTGGGCCAAGGTGACCGCGTTCCCGAACCCCGGCAACTACGTCGCGGGGGAGGGCGACTACCTCGGTGACAACCAGGGCGTCGTCTGGGTGACCTTCGACAAGCGCACCGGCACCTCGGGCAACGCCACCCAGACCGTCTACGTCGGTGTGGCGGACAAGCAGAACACCGTCTACCGGAGCACCGACGGCGGTGCCACCTGGTCCCGCGTCGCCGGCCAGCCGACCGGCTACATCGCGCACAAGGGCGTTCTCGACACCGCGGGCGGCTACCTCTACATCGCCACCAGCGACACCGGCGGGCCGTACGACGGAGCCAAGGGCGATGTGTGGCGCTACGCCACCGCGACCGGGACCTGGACCCAGATCAGCCCGATCCCGTCCAGCAGTTCCGACGACTACTTCGGCTACAGCGGCCTGACCGTCGACAGGCAGAACCCGGGCACGCTCATGGTCGCCACCCAGATCTCCTGGTGGCCGGACGTGATCTTCTTCAGGAGCACCGACAGCGGCGCCACCTGGACCAGGGTCTGGGACTGGACCTCGTACCCGAGCCGTAGCTTCCGCTACAAGATGGACATCTCCTCGGCCCCGTGGCTGACCTTCGGCGGCAACCCCTCGCCGCCCGAGGTCACGCCCAAGCTCGGCTGGATGACCGAGTCGATGGAGATCGACCCGTTCGACTCCAACCGCATGATGTACGGCACCGGCGCCACGATCTACGGCACCACCGACCTCAGGCAGTGGGACGTCTCGGGTGGCCAGTTCACGATCAAGCCGATGGTGAAGGGCCTGGAGGAGACCGCGGTCCTCGACCTGATCAGCCCGCCGAGCGGAGCCCCGCTGGTCAGCGCCCTGGGCGACATCGGCGGCTTCCGCCACACCAACCTCGACGCGGTGCCATCGATGATGTTCACCCAGCCCAACTTCACGTCGTCGACCTCGCTCGACTACGCCGAGACCAACCCGAGCGTGATGGTGCGGGCCGGTAACTTCACCGACGCCGACCGGCCGAACGACAGCCACGTCGCCTTCTCCACCGACGGCGGCGGCAACTGGTTCCAGGGCACCGAGCCCGGCGGGGTCAACAGCGGAGGAACCGTCGGGGCGGCCGCGGACGGCAGCAGGTTCGTCTGGGCGCCCGGCGACTCCGGCCTCCAGGTCGTCTACTCGGTCGGCTTCGGCACCTCCTGGACGGCGTCCAGCGGCGTACCGGCCAACGCGATCGTCGAGTCCGACCGGGTCAACGCGCAGAAGTTCTACGCCTTCAAGGGCGGCACGTTCTACGTGAGCACCAACGGCGGCGCCACGTTCACCGCCACAGCGGCCGCCGGGCTGCCGTCCTCGGGAAACGTGCACTTCAAGGCCGTACCCGGTAAGGAAGGCGACATCTGGTTGGCAGGCGGCACCGGCGGCACGTACGGCCTGTGGCACTCCACCAACTCCGGAGCGTCGTTCACGAAGCTGGCCAACGTGACCGAGGCCGACAACATCGGCTTCGGCAAGGCCGCGCCCGGACAGTCGTCCATGGCCCTCTACGCGATCGCCAAGATCGACGGCGTCCGCGGGGCGTTCAGGTCCGACGACGCGGGCGCGACCTGGGTGCGGATCAACGACGACCGGCACCAGTACGGCAACTGGGGCGAGGCGATCACCGGTGACCCGCGGATCTACGGTCGGGTCTACATCGGAACCAACGGCCGCGGGATCATCTACGGCGACCGCACCGGCACCTCGTCGCCCTCGCCCAGCGCTTCATCGAGCGCCTCGCCGTCGGCCAGTCCCAGCCCGTCGGCGTCGCCGAGCCCCAGCGCCTCACCCAGCGCGTCGCCCTCGGCCAGCCCGTCGCCCAGCTTCAGCCCGTCGGCGGGCAAGGCGTGCACGGCGACGTACAAGGTGGTCAACCAGTGGCCGGGCGGCTTCCAGGGCGAGGTCGCGGTCAAGAGCAGCGGCACCGCGGCGATCTCCGGCTGGACGGTCACGTGGACGTACGCCAACGGGCAGACGATCAGCCAGCTCTGGAGCGGCAACCTCACCCAGTCCGGCTCCGCCGTGACCGTGACGAACCTGAGCTGGAACGGCGGCCTCGGCTCCGGCGCGAGCACGACGTTCGGCTTCAACGCCGGCTGGTCCGGCACCAACGCGGTCCCCGCGGCCGTGACGTGCACAGCCTTCTGACCGGCTGCGGCACCTGAACCGGGACGGCCCAGGGCCCCGCACGGCCCCGGGCCGTTCCCGCCTGCGCCGTCCCGTCCCCGGACCCCCGTCCGTGGGTGGAGACCGTTTCGTCCGGAAGGACGAGATCGGCTTTTGTCCGCCTGTCTATCCTGTTCTCAGGGGGTGACCAGGTGGCCATAACCGAGAACACGCTCAGCGGCGACGAGGAGAGAGGCACCGGATCGACCGGGGCACGGGGGCCCGCGCACGACGCGTCCGGCCCGCGGAGCTGGCTCGATCACGTACGGGCCCGTCCCGGTGGCCGCCTGACCTTGAAGATCATCGTCGGAGTGATCGGCGCGGCGCTCGTCGTCAGCGGTCTCATCATGGTGCCGTTCCCCGGGCCGGGCTGGCTCGTCGTCTTCGCCGGCCTCGCCGTACTGGCCACGGAGTTCGTGTGGGCGCACCGCCTGCTCGGATTCGCCAAGCGCACGGTGACGGCCGCGACCGACTGGCTCGGCCGCCAGAACTGGTTCGTACGCATCGTCGCCACCCTGCTCACCGCCGCGCTCGCGACCGCCATCGTCTGGATCTCGCTCAAGCTCACCCTGGGCATCGACCTGCTGCAGTACGCCAGGAACTTCGTCGGCTGATTTCATGACAGGGCGGCCGGATCCCCGTCCACCGGGCGGTCCACCGGGCTGTCCACGGTGAAGGGCCGGTGCGCGGGCTCCAGCACGACGTTGCGGCTCGGCTCCGGCACGTGCCGGAGATCATGGGTGATGAGGATCGTCGTCCGGCCGGTCATGAGCCGGCGGAGAAGCTCCATGATCCGTGCCGCCGTCGGCGCGTCCAGCCCGGTCATCGGCTCGTCGAGGATCAGCACGGGCGCGTCGCGCAGGATGGCGCGGGCGATCGCGATCCGCTGGCGCTGCCCGCCCGAGAGCAGCCGTCCGCGCTGCCCGACCGGGGTGTCGTACCCCTCCGGAAGCGCGCGGATGAAATCGTCCGCGTCGGCCATGGCGGCGGCCCGGACGATCTCGGCCATGCCGGCCTCCGGACGGCCGTAGGCGATGTTCTCCCGCACGCTCCCGGAGAACAGCAGGTTCTCCTGCTGGAGGATCGTGATGTTCTCGCGCAGTGCCCGGCGCGGCATCTCGCGGATGTCCACGCCGTCGAGGAGCACCCGACCATCCGTGGGGTCGTAGAACCGCAGCAGCAGCTTGGCCACGGTCGTCTTCCCCGCGCCGCTCGGGCCCGTGCACACGATGAGCTCGCCCGGTTCGGCGCCGAAGGACAGGCCGGTCAGGGTCGGCCTGGTCCGGCCCGGATACGTGAAGCCGACATCCTGGAACTCGACCCGGCCCCGGCTCCGCGGCACCGCGCGGCCCGTGGCCTCGCCCGCGCCGTCGTCCTCCGGGTCGGTGACGGCGGGCTCGGTACGCAGCACCTCGATGACACGGTCCGAGCCCGCCGCCGCCGACGACACGCTGAGTGCCAGTTCCCCGAGCCCCTGGAACGTGGGGTAGAGGTAGGCCAGGTACGCCGCGAAGGCGAGGAGTCCGCCGATGGTGAGCCGGCCGGAGGCGATCTCCCACGCGCCCACCCCGATGATCACGAGCAGGCAGAGCGTCTCGACGATCTGCGCGGCCGGGCCGTACAGTGCGGACAGCCTGGCCTGGGCGACGTTGGCGAGCAGCCACGTGCGGCCCTCCCGGTGCAGCCGCGCCGCCTCGGCGTCCTGGCGGTTGTACGCCTGGACGAGGGACTGGTTGGCCAGGCTCTCCTCGATGACGCTGTTCATCGCGCCGTTGCTCGAACGCTCGCGCGCGGACGCGGTGCGCAACCTCGACGTGAACCCCCTGGAGACCAGCAGGAAGAGCGGCACCATCGCGAACGTCACCAGCGCGAGATCCCAGCGGATGAAGAACGCGGCCCCCGAGAAGAGAACCGCGCCCGCGACCGTGGTGATGATCCGTACCAGCCCGGAGCCGACGAGTTCCTCGATGGCCTCGATGTCGTCGGTGAGGCGGGCCATCAGGTCGCCGAGGCGCCGGTTCTCGAAATAGTCCGGGGTGAGCGTCTGGAGGTGGGAGAACACCCGGTCGCGCAGCCGCAGGAGGAAGCGCTCCGCCGCGAGGGCCGTGGCGTACGCGCCGGCGAAGGACATCAACCCGGCGAGTACGGCGACGCCGACCCAGGCCCCCGCCGGAGCCCAGAAGGCGCCGAGGTTCCCCGCGCTGAGGACGCGGTCGGTGATGAGGCCGAACAGGCCGATCGCGCTGACCTCGCAGACGGACGCCGCGACCGCGG
This sequence comes from Microtetraspora glauca, assembly GCA_001570385.1. Classification (GTDB taxonomy): domain Bacteria; phylum Actinomycetota; class Actinomycetes; order Streptosporangiales; family Streptosporangiaceae; genus Microtetraspora; species Microtetraspora glauca. The sequence goes on from BBYL01000044.1 coordinate 51,240, forward strand.
CCACGACGCCGGCCGCGAACAGCCAGCGCACGCCACGGGTCTGCGGCCAGAACTCCCTGAGCGTGGTGCGGATCGAGACGATCGGCGTGGTGGCCGGCGCCGGCGCCGGATCGGAGGCCGGGGCCGGGTGTGCTGCCGGAAGACCTGCCGGGTTCGCCGGCGGTTCCCCGGTGGGGGAGGTGGGGTCCCCGGCGCGCCCCTCGTATTTCTCGTCGGTAGGTCGGTTCTGTTCCACGTCGGATACCTGTTCTGTGATGACCGAGAGCCGGCGGGAAATCCCGCCGGCTCTCTTTCAGATCAGCCAGGGCTTACCAGCATCTACGCCAGCAGCACCTGCGGCGGCGCCAGCAGCAGCGACGGCGACATCCACCGCCTCCGCAGCCTCCGCCCCAACCCCAGGAACTGAACTGCCCTGTCGGAAAGACTTTGGTAAGGCTCATTTGTTGCCTCCCTCAGACTGGCTTCCGTGATCTTCCAATTGCGACACTATCACCCATAGCGCCGCAAATCATTTAAAATGCGGTCGAATTAAAGAGCTTTTAACTGACGGCATAGTGTGAATTATTCTGATTTAGCGTAAGTAAAGACTTGTGTTGCCGCCGTTTGGATCAGTGGCCGCATCGTCCCTGTTCGGCGGGCCGGACGGCCGCGCGGGACGGGGTGCTCCGTTGGGGCGCTTCTCCGCAGGGGATCTCCACGTCGGGTAATGGCCGAGAGTCGGGAACGGCCGTCGTCGCCACGACCGCCACGCGACCGGATGATGATGAGTGGAATAGGATGTAACGCGCATTAACACGGAGAGTCAATAATCGCGTGGCAAAGGCGGGCGTCCGTCATTAAAGGAGTACGGCCGGCAGAGCCTCGTGAGGACGCCTGTACCGCCCAGGGTGGCATCGCTATGATCATGGTCGGCCTGATATAGGCGTAATTGGGGAGACTGTGATGCCCGAGTTAGCGCGCATTCCCGATGGGATCCACACCTCGACGCCGAGTTCGGCGCGGGTGTACGACTATCTGCTCGGAGGCAAGGACAACTACGCCGTCGACCGGATGGTGGCGGAGAGGCTGCTTTCCGTGGCCCCGGACGCGCAGGCGGTCGCCAGGGCGAACCGGGCGTTCCTCGCCAGGGCCGTGCGTCACGCGGCCTCCCAGGGGATCCGGCAGTACGTCGACCTCGGCGCCGGGCTGCCCACCTCGCCGAGCGTGCACGAGATCGCCCGCGAAGCGGCCCCGGGCGCCCGCGTCGTCTACGTCGACAACGACCCCCTGGTCAAGGTGCACAACGACGCCATGCCGATCGTGGACGACCATGTGATCACCCTCCAGCACGATGTGCGACGCCCGGAGGCGATCCTCGGCGACCCCGCCCTGCAGGCGGTCATCGACGAGGGCGAACCGGTCGCCGTCCTGTTCCTCGGAGTGCTGCACTTCATCTCGGACGCGGAGGGCGCCTACGACATCGTCGCCACCTGGCGAGACGGCATGGCACCGGGCAGCCACGTGATCATCTCCAACACGACCGCGCACAGCGACCCCGAGGCCCTGGCCCGGCTCACGATGGCCACGGCGGGCAGTCCGGCCCAGGCGACGTTCCGGTCCCACGACGAGCTGGTCCGGTTCTTCGACGGATTCACGCTCGCGGAGCCCGGACTGGTGCCCGTCCAGGAATGGCGGCCCGCCGTCGAGGCGCCCGCGGTCCAGACCCGGGTGGTCGTCGAAGGCGGCGTCGGCGTCCTGTCCTGACGTCGTGAGGCGCCCCTCGTGGTGGGCCCCTCACGCGGGCGCGGCGCCTCGCGTGACGCGGCTACCGGTCGCGCTTGAGGGTGGCGTGCATGAACCACGGCTCATCCCTCGTCCACTTGTTCTCGCCGTGTCCGGCGTACTCGAAGCCGAGCGTGCCGTCCTCGTTGAGCGTGAGGTAAATCTCGCCGTTGCGTGGGCAGTTGCCGCGCATGGTCATCCGCTTCAGATGGGCGATGGAATCGGTGATCTTGACGAGCCTGGACGTCCCGGTACAACGGGAGTCCAGGTGCTGATCGGTGGCCGTCCTGCCACCCTTCCTGATGGTCACAACCAGCCGGTCGTACGCGCCGGGATCGTAGTTGACCCTGCCGCGCCACACGCCCACGTAGGCCGCCGGGAACCTGGACGCGGCTCGGGGCGCGGGCGTGGGGAAGGGCGACGTCGTCACCGGTACGGTCGTGGGACGCGTGGTCTCGGGTTGTGCGGTCTCGCGCTGCGTGGTGTCGGGGCCGGTGGTCTGCTGTGTTCTGTCGACGGGCTGACCGGATTCTCCGGTTCCCGCCCCTTGCCACACCAGAACACCCGCGACCACGGCCACGGCGAGCGTGGCCGCGCCCGTTCCGGTGAGCAGAGCGCCGCGGCGGCGGGAGCCGTACCGGCTGGGTTGGGTGGGCGCGCCCGCGGACGGCGCGGCGCCCACGGTGCCGCCGGAGGCGAAGGTGCCGGAGACCGGCACGTACGGACCGTGCCCGGGTGCGGGAACGCCTCCCATCGAGGACCCGGGCGGTGGCACATGCGCGGGTGGCGTGTGTACATGGGGCGTGGACACTGGGGACATGGGCGCGACGGGGGCGGCGGGCGATTCGGTCTCGACCGGCCGGCCCAGCAGCCGCATCTGGATGTCGAGGATCGACGGACGCTCGGCGGGGTCCTTGCGCAGCGCGTCCGCGACGATCGACCGGAGCGGCTCGGCGAGGTCGCCGAGGTCGGGCTCGCGGTTTATCACCCGGTTGATCACGGCCGGGACGCTGTCGTCACCGAAGGGCGGCCTGCCCGTGGCGGCGAACACGATCACGCATCCCCACGCGAACACGTCGCTCGCCGGGCCCGCCTGTGCTCCGGCGATCTGCTCCGGGGACATGTAGGCCGGGGTGCCCACGAGGCCGCCACTCTTCGTCGCCGAGTCCAGATGGCGGGCGATCCCGAAGTCGATGACCCGGGGCCCGTCCGCGCCGAGCAGGACGTTGGCGGGCTTGAAATCGCGATGGACCACACCCGCCTGGTGGACGGCGGCCAGGGCGGTGGCGGTCGTCACCGCCAGCCGGTGCAACGCCGAGCCCGACCGGGCGCCGGCCTGCTGAAGAGAAGGACCCTCGACGTACTCGCTCACGACGTACGGACGATCCGCGTCCACGTCGGCGTCGAGGACCTGTGCGACGCAGAACGGCGCCACCCGGCGGGCGGCGGTGATCTCCCGGACGAGCCTCTTGCGGGTCTCGTCGTCGGCCCAGTCCTGGTGAAGGACCTTGACCGCCACGGCCGTGCCGTCGGCCGCGCGGCCCAGATAGACGACCCCCTGGCCGCCGGCGCCCAGCCGTCCTTCCAGCGAGTATCCGCCGACCTCTCGCGGGTCGTCCGGGAGTAGCGGCTGCGACATCGATCCCCTCCTTTTGCCCCCGCTTTACCTTAGTTCGAGTGGTGCCGGTGTCGAAGGCATGGTCGACGCGAGGAATCGCAGGCGGGAGAGTCGGTTCGAGGATGATCTCGGGAAGTTACGCTAACGTAGGTTACGTAACCGTAATCTCGCCGTTGTGGGGTCAATCTTGTCTGTCACGTCCCGCCCGTTCACCCAGACAGAGCTGCTCATCGAGCTGGAACCCGTCGTGGCGGGTGAGCTGGACCGCCACCTCGCGACGGCTAAGGAGTGGTTCCCCCACGAGTACGTCCCGTGGAGCGACGGCAGGACCTTCGACGGGATCCTGGGCGGGGAGGCGTGGTCGCCGGAGGACACCTCGATCCCCGAGGTGGCCCGCGTCTCGCTTGTGGTGAACCTGCTGACCGAGGACAACCTGCCGAGCTACCACCACGAGATCGCGACGACGTTCGGCAGGGACGGCGCGTGGGGCACGTGGGTGCACCGCTGGACGGCGGAGGAGGGGCGGCACGGCATCGCCATCCGCGACTACCTCACGGTGAGCCGGGCCGTCGATCCGGTGGCACTCGAGCGGGCCAGGATGACCCACATGGAGACCGGCTTCGCCACGGAGCACGAGGGGATGCTGCGCCAGCTCGCCTACGTCTCCTTCCAGGAGTTGGCCACCCGCATCGCCCACCGCAACACCGGCAAGGTGTCGGGCGACCCGCACTGCGAGCGGCTGCTGAGCAGGATCGCGGCGGACGAGAACCTGCACATGCTGTTCTACCGGAACCTGCTCGCCGCCGCCTTGGAGCTGGATCCCTCCCAGACCATGCGCGCCGTGACCGACGTCGTCACGTCGTTCCAGATGCCGGGGCACGGCATCGAGGGCTTCGCCCGCAAGTCCGTGGCGATCGCCATGGCCGGGATCTACGACATCCGGCAGCACCGTGACGAGGTCCTCATGCCGGTGCTGCGGCAATGGAAGCTCTTCGACATCGAAGGGCTCGACGCCGACGGCGAGCGGGCCCGCGAGGAGCTGGCCGCCTTCCTCGCGCAGCTCGACTCGGCCGCGGCCCGTTTCGAGGAGCGCAGAGACGCGCGGAGGGCACGCGCCGCGGCCGCGGGCACATCCCTTTAGGTGGGCTTGGCGCTGATCGCCTCCGGTGGGGCCAGTTCGGCGACCTTGCGTTCACGGGTTCCGTGATCGGTTTCCTTCCTTCGCGGGTCTTCTCGGCACGACGACTCGGTACGACGGCACACCTGCGGGGAATGTGAGGCGACGCGCCGGCCTCACACTTCGGTGCGTCGTCTCGTCGATCTGGTGAGAGCGGATGCATCAGAGGGAAAGTCGGGGATTCGATGACCACCCCATCCGAGCCGGGACACGGCCGGCTCGATCCGGGCCTGAGCGTGATCATGAGCGAGCGGCGTCAGCTGATCAATCTGGCGTACCGGTTGCTGGGCTCCCTGGCCGATGCCGAGGATGTCGTCCAGGAGACGTACGCCCGCTGGTACGGCATGTCCCGGCTGGAGCAGGAGGCCATCGAATCTCCCGGTGCCTGGTTGACGAAGGTGGCCAGTCGCATCTGCCTGGATCTGCTCGGCTCGGCACGGGTCCGGCGCGAGAGCTATGTGGGCGAGTGGATCCCGGAGCCGCTGCCCGAGCGTACGGAGTGGATCAACGGGCGGGGCGGCGGCATGGTCGACCCGGTCGACCGGGTCACGCTCGATGAGTCGATCAACATGGCGTTTCTGGTCGTGCTCGAGTCGATGACCCCGGCCGAGCGTGTCGCGTTCGTCCTACACGATGTGTTCCGGTATTCCTTCGCCGAGGTGGCCGAGATCGTCGGCCGTACCCCGGCGGCATGTCGCCAGCTGGCTTCCTCGGCCCGCCGTCGCATCCGCGCGTCGCGGGCTCCCGCGGCTCCGGCCGCCCAGCGGGCCGGTCTCGTCAGGGACTTCAAGCGGGCATGGGAGGCCAAGGACATCGACGCCCTCGTCAGCCTCCTCGACCCCGCCGCGACGGCGACCGGCGACGGCGGCGGCCTGGTCAGCGCCGCACTCCACCCGATCGAAGGCGCCGAGCAGATCGCCCGCTACATCATCGCGATCACCAACCGGGCACCCAACCTGACGATCTTGGAGCGTACGGTCAACGGTCAGCCCGGTCTGGTGGCTCAGCTGGACGGTGTCACCGTGTCGGTGCTGGCGTTCGACGTCGCAGGCGACCGGATCAAGCATATTTGGGCGGTACTCAACCCCGACAAGCTCCGGCCTTGGACGACGGGTTGACACGCGTCTGCGCACCATCGGGTCCGTCCGCTGCTCCGAACGCAAGGGCAAGGTCGTCGACTTCTCCCTCTACCTGGCCGCCGCGTTCGACACCGTCCGCACACTCATCCGCCGAGCAGGACCCCAGCTACCGCTGGGACGCCCGACCCAGATCACGCGACGCCGGAAACGCGGCCGTTCTTGGAAAAGGCCCGCGCACGACTGTTCCGCACGACTGTTTCGCGGGATGTGTCCCGAGGGCTGTTCCGGAGGCATGTCCGCCCTGAGGCTCTCCGTCCCGTACGGCTCGCCTGAACGCGGGCCGGGCCGTACGGGACGGGTCGCGGGTCGGTCTCGAACGGTTCGGTGATGCACGCCGGGGGCGTGACGGCGGGGTGGCCGCGACGGTCCCCGGAGGTGAAGGCGGGTCGGGCCCCACTTTCAGAGGTAGAGGCCGGTGCCGTGGTCGGTCTGCTGGGTGGCCACGGCGTGCAGGTCTCGCTCGCGCATCACGAGGTAGACCTGGCCCTGGACGTCGACCTCGTACTGCTCCTCGGGGTTGAACAGGACCTTGTCGCCGACCTTCACCGCTCGGGCGTTGGCCCCGACACCGCAGACCTCACCCCAGATGAGTCGGTTGGCCATCTTGACGGTGGCCGGGATGACGATGCCCGCGCTGCTTCGCCGCTCCTCGGCGTCCTGCTCAGCCTTGACCATGACGCGGTCGTGGAGCATCTGAATCTCGAATTTGGGGTCAGCCACTCTCGCAGTTTACGCGCGCCCGAGCATCCGGAGGGAAGCGCGCCTACCGGCCCATCGCCAGCTTGTAGCCGGTGCCTGAGGTGCGGTAGACCCGTCCGCTGCCCCACTTCAGGACCTCGAAGTTCACGTGGACGCTGTTGGACCGGACGCCGGTCAGGTCGGCCATCATCTTCTCGGACAGGTCGATGATCGCGGGAAGGTCGTGCTGGGCGACGGCCCACTCGGCCGGCCCGAAGTCCTCGACCACGCCGACGACGCTCTTGCCGTTGTAGCTGACCTTGACCTTGGTGCCGAGCGGCCAGTACGGGCTGGCGATGGTCTGGTAACGCATCGGCTTGCCCGACGCGGTCTGGGCGTCCCAGAAGGACGTCGCGGTGGCCCGGCCGGCGGGCAGCTTCTTGGCCTTGCCGGATGCGCCGGTCTTGGAGGTACCAGTCTTGGAGGTGCCGGTCTTGCTGGTGGAGGGCCGGGTCGCCGTGCTCTTCTCGCTCGTCTCCGTGGCGGTGACCTTGACGGGAGGGGCGGCCTGGGCGGCGGCGACGGTGCTGTCGGCCGCGGTGCTGTCAGTGCTGGTGCTGGTGGTGCTCTGGATCTCCGCGGACGGACCGGGCTGGGCGATCGTCGAGGTCTCGACGGCGGGGGGAAGCTGCGCGAAATGCGCGGCGTCGCCTCCCTGGCCCGACGACATCACCACGGCCGCCGTCGTCACGCCTCCGACGAGCGTGAGACCTGCGGTCACGGTGACGATCGCCTGGCGGGCTCGCTTCTGCATGAGCATCCTTTCGCTGAATCGCAGATCAACCCGGAGGGGGACCGGGTGTGAGCGCCGTCGCGAGAGGACGTTCGGCCACCGGCGGGGGATCGATGGCGGCCTGGTTCCGGGCAGGCGAAATCACACGCCCGGCGGGGGTGAACAGGGGGGGCTCCCGGGGGAAGGGAGGGACACGTCGTCTCAGGAGGTTTGCGACGGCATTGCGATATTTGGGGATTAAGTACGCAAGTGGGTATTGCGTGGCACGAGTATAGGCAATCTCTGGGTAAACAGGACAAACGGTGCTAAACCGGAGGTAGATCTTCCTTGCCGTACTGGCCTCGGAGAGCGCTCTCATAGCATGATCGATCAGGCAGGACCGAGCGCCGGACGAAGGGGACGCGATGCCGTACACAGACTGGGAATGGGTCAACGAACCCCGCGACTGGGCGGCGGGCGAGGGGCTTCGGATGGTGGCCGACCCGTCGACCGACCTCTGGCAGAAGACCCACTACGGGTACTCCTATGACACCGCCCACATGTTCGGCCGCGTCATGCCCGGCGACCTGCGGATCACCGCGACCTTCGAGATCGACTGGGCCGAGCAGTACGACCAGGCCGGGGTCGTCCTCAGGATCGACGAGGAGAACTGGATCAAGGCCGGTGCCGAGTTCGTCGACGGCATGCCGTACATCAGCGTGGTCGTCACGCGCGGCTGGTCGGACTGGTCGGTGACCGCCGCGCCCGGGAGCTTCGGCTCGATCACCATGGATCTCGAGCGGGCAGGGGACGCCGTCACGGTCCGCTACGGGCTCGACGACGCGAAGCCGGAGCAGATGTTGCGGCTGGCCTACTTCCCGCCGGCCGTTCCCGCCCTGGCGGGCGTGATGTGCGCGGCCCCCGTGGGAAAGGGCTTCGAGACCCGGTTCAGCCGCGTCTCCCTCACCTGACCTGGATCGCGCGCGACGGTCCTCCACGCAGAACAGCCGGCTGCCCCGGGCCACCCGTCGTGGCCCCCCGGTGGTCGTGCCGTCCGGGCATCTGGGCGCTCGCGCCGCTCCTGAAGGGTGAAACGTTGCGGGGAGCGCCGAACGATCCGCGGCCTACGTTGGCACTCATGGCCCACGACCACCTGACGATCACACCGAGCATCCTGTACTTCGGGACGCCTGTCGCACTGCTGTCCACCGAGAACGAGGACGCCTCCTTCAACCTCGCCCCGATGTCCTCCGCCTGGGCGCTGGGCCAGGTGATCGTGCTCGGACTCGGCACGGACAGCCAGACCGCGCACAACCTCGCCGTCCGGCCCGACCTGGTGATCAACCTGCCGGATCCGGCGCAGTGGGCGGCGGTGGAGCGCCTGGCTCCACTCACAGGGCGTGAGCCCGTACCGGCGCGCAAACAGGACACCTTCCGCTTCGAGGCGGCGAAGTTCGAGGCGGCGGGGCTGCGGCCTGAACCGTCCGACGTGGTCCGGCCGCCTCGGGTGGCCGAATGCCCGATCCAGATCGAGGCGCGGGCCGCCCGCGTCCAGCCGGACGCCACCGGCGCGTTCCAGATGATCGAGGCCCATGTGGTGCGGGTGCACGCGGACCCGCGCATCGTCGTTCCCGGCACGCAGCACATCGACCCGGCGGCGTGGAGCCCGCTGATCTACAACTTCCGGCACTATTTCCGGCTCGGCCCTGAGCTCGGGCACACCTTCCGTTCGGAGACGGTATCCGGCAGGGTCAGCGCGCGGGGAGCGTGAGCGCGGCGAACACCGCCAGATGATCGGTGCTGGTGAGCCGGTGGACTCCGAAGGAACCCGCCGCCGCGCGTGGATCGACCAGGATGTGATCCAGCGTGACCGGAGGGATCCCCCAGCCGTTGAACCTCCACCGCCGGTAGGGCCACGTGGTCGTGAGACCGTCTCCCGTCGTGGCGGCGGCGTCGTGGTACCCCGCGTCCAGCAGGTGCCGCATCCGTGCGTGATCCAGCGTGGCGTTGAAGTCCCCGGCGAGGATCCGTACCGGACCATCGGGCAGGGGCAGCGCCGCCAGCCCGTCCGCCCAGCACCCCATCCTCTCGGCGTAGCGCGGTGCGCACGGATGGACGGAGACGACGGAGACCTGCGGTGCGCCGGGCACGTCCACCATCGCCGCCACCTGCCGGAACTTGCCGAACTCGATGAGTTGTCCCTGAGCGAGCGGGAACCGGCTGAATATCCCGGACCCCTGCGCGCGCTGCACGGGCACGTCCACGTGGTACGGCAGCAGCTTGTCTATGCCGGCGTCGCGCAGGCCCTCGGCGGCCGATGGAGTGAGTTCCTGCAACGTCAGCACATCGGCGCGGAGCTCCCGTACGAGATCGATCAGCTTCTCCGGCGGCACCGATCCCATCATGAGATTGGAGGAAAGGATCCTCAGCTGGGGTCCTGTGGCAGGCGGGTTGCCTCCGGGGATCGCGCGCGGCACCACGCAGGCGGCGAGCGATCCGGTGACCACCATGCTCGCGGCGAGTGCCGTCCACCTACGGGACACCAACGCGAGCAACGGGACGGCCACCGAGGCGAGAGCGACATACGGCGTGAAAGCCACCGCCCGTACCCACTGGAAGTGCACGTCTCCCGGGATCAGTCGCAGTACGGCCCACGCGGCGAACGGCACGATGGACACCCACACCAGAACGCCGACCCATCCGCGCCGTGCCCGCTTGCCTGTGGTGCGGGCTGCTACCTCCGTACGCGTCGGGTCCGGTGTATCCGCGGGACTCTCCGTGCCAGCCGAGCCCACGGAAGGGTCGGGGTTCTGCGCCTGCGCCGTACCTCCGGCGGAGGGGTGTCCGGCACGCGTCGGATCCGCGGTGGGATCGGGGAGATCTCCAGAGTCTGCTACGGCTGCGGATCTCTCCTGCGTGGGGCCATCTGTATGTGCGAGTTCATCCATTGATGTGGGGGTCTCTGCCTGTTCTGAGAGCTCGAACGAGCGATGTCGCCTACGTGGGGAGTGCCGCGTGGGCGTTGGCGTGAGCGAGTGCGGAGTCGTGGGGCCGGTCTACTACTACTTGCCGCCGACGCCACAACCAGTTCACGGCGGCGGCAACAGCCGCTCGGCACGCCTCACGCCAAGCGGTGTTGCGTGGTTGTCGGGCTTGATCGTTCAGCGCCGAGCGTACTGGTGGATACCTGCCCAGCGTCGCTCAAAGCCGATTGTGGGATCGCGCGTTGGAAGGTCCGGTTGGGGCCTGCCGGATTCGAGTGGCCGTTGATCGTCGCGGACGACCGCGTTGATCGTCCGGGACGATCGCGCGGGGGAATCCGACAGGGCGCTTACGTGGTGGAACCCGATAGTGCCCTATGCGGCGAATTCTGCTCGGGTAGCCGTTCTGTAGATGTTGTGGCAGGCCGATCGCGGGGGCGGCATATCAACAATTGCCGACCGGACGGGATCGGTACTCATAAATGCGCCCGAGGCGCGGACGTGCGGATCGCGGTGTCCGCTTATGGGATAACCAGAGGTGGGGTGTTGTATATGGATGTTGGTCAGGGTAGGCGCGGAAGTGCCGGGGTTGCGGCGAAGCAACAAGATCAAGCGCCGCCGCTGGCGGGAGGTAGGTGGCCCGATGGCCTGCGGTTTCGGCCCGTCGCCTCATCCTGTGCGCACTGTAATAAGGCCCGTTCCTTGAAATGTCGGATTTGTTGACTATTTTGTGGTCTATTGGTAATGTTCAAACGCGCTCCCACGTACGAAGTGGTGCTCCCAATAAGGGATATCTGACCATATTTCTGTCGCAATAATTCACGCCATCTGCCTGTTGCGAATATGCGTTCGAGTGTGGCATCATTCATATGCGCGTTCGAATATTGGGAGGGGTGGGCGTGGCGGAGTTCTTCGGGTCGTTGGAGTTCTTTTCGCGGAACGAGCGCCCTTCTCGCGTCGGTTCGCATGGGTCCGAGTGGGAGCAGGTCGCCTCGTGGGCCAAGGCCTGGATGTCGGAGGGCAGTTCAGCCCTTGCTCCCGACGCGGACTGCGGTGACGCTGCTTCCGGGGCCGCCCGATTCCATGGCTCACGCTCGAACGCTGCGGGTTCGACCGGCATCCAGCCCGGCGTAGCCGAGCCTCTCGGAACCGAACCTTGCTGTGCCGAGCCTGGCGGCGCCGAGTCCGATGCTGCCGGTGCCGGATCATGTGACCTCGGCCTGGAGGGGGCCGGCTGGAGCAGCGCCGAGCTTGGTGGAGCTGAGCCCCGTGGGGCCGGGTCCGATGCTGGTGGATCTCCTGGCCCAGGCCTGAACGGTGGCGGTTCGGACGGCCGTTCTGTGGGTCGGGTGTCGTGGCCGTTGGTGGCGTCGGTCCGGGAGACGGCGTCCGCGTTGGCGCTCGCGGTGGTGCCGGAGTCCGCGGGGGTGTGTCTGGCCGAGGTAGAGGATCTGTTGTTCGCGCGGGATCGGCTGGTTTCGGCGGTCGCGGCGCGGGTGGAGCGGGTCCACGCTGCTGGTGCGGCCAGGGCGCATGGGCATGCGTCGACGAAGTTGTGGTTGCGGACGGCGGCGGGGATGAGCGTCGCGGGGGCGGGGCGGTTGGTCGCGCTCGCGGTCGAGCTGGCTCGTCTGCCTGTGGTTCGGGCTCGGTTCGCTGACGGCAGTCTGGCGGAGGGGTATGTGACGGCGATCTGCGCGGCGACCGGCCGGTTGACCGATGAGCAGGCCGGCCTGGCGGAGTCGATTCTGGTCGCGTTGGCGGATCAGGCGGGTCCGGCGGAGATCGCGCGGGCGGGCCGGTATCTGTATGCGGTGCTCAACCCCGATGGTGAGGATGAC
>BBYL01000045.1 GCA_001570385.1 Microtetraspora glauca
GGTCTGCTCCCATCCCGGATGCCGTGCACCAGCCGCCCGGTCGGAGATGGACCACACCCGCCAGTACGCCCACGGCGGCCCCACCACCGAACACAACCTCGCCGCCGCGTGCGCGCACGACCACGACCTGCGCGACAACGGCTGGCAGGTCATCCAGACCAGCCCCGGACATGTGACCTGGATCAGCCGGACCGGCCACCGCTACCCGGCCGAGCCGCCGCCGATCATCGAACCCATGCCCGAACCCTTCGCCCCCAACGGCTGGACCGGCCCCAACGAGCGCAGAGCGGCCAACACCCACCCGGCGAGCGGGCCCAAGGCGTGCGGATGCGAGGTACGTGCCACGGCAAACGGGGCCCAGACATGCGGTTCCGAGACACGCGGTTCCGAGGCGGACGGTTCCGAGACAAGAGGACCCGAGGCAAGCTCGTCCACAGCGAGTAGGCCCAAGCCCGGCTCGTCCACAGCGAGCGGGGTCGAGCCCGGCTCGTTCACAGCGGGCGGGGTCGAGCCCGGCTCGTTCACAGCGAGCGAGCCCGAGACAAGAGGACCCGAGACAAGAGGACCCGAGGCAGACGTGCCCACGGCGGGTGGGTCGCAGGCGGGTGCGTCCACAACGGATGGCAGCGGTGCGGGGGGACGGGTGGTCGGCACGCCAGACCTCTCAACCGCTGGCCATGACGGGGACGACGGGGACAGTGAGGGCGGCCACCAGGTCGGCAGGGAGGTGGCCAGCGGGGGCGGCGGCCACGTCGGCAGGGAGAGCGGCGGCGGAGGCGGCAGCGGGATCGGCGGCGGCGAGGTCGGCGGCGGAGGCGGAATTGGAGTCGGCGGCGGAGGCGGCAGGGAGATCGTGAGCGGGTTCGGAGGCGAAAGCGGAGCACACGGGCTTGCGATCAGCGGGTACGGCGCGGGCAGCATCACCGACCCCGCCAATGACGAACTCCCGTTCCTGCCGACATGGAACTACGAACCCGCCTGGTGGGACGCACCCGTCAAACCCGTCCCCACATCGCACGACGCGTCCATTAGCCCGCGACCCGGACCGGCACCCGGACCGGACGAGGACGTCCCTCCCTTCTAGGGAAGAATCTTGCGGAGTTCAGCCATGCGAGATCGGCACGTCCAGACAGCCGCATACTCCCACCGCCTCGGGCTCCGCAACGATCTTGGCTACCGTAGTCCGGACGAGTATGGGGACGGCCTCCCGGCCCGACCGCCCCAACAGGGTGTCCGACAGCAAGGAACAAGCTCACCAACGCGGCAATGCGCGGGTTCCGTCGGAAATGGCCGAAGAGCTGGGCACAGCCGAGCAGCTCCGCTGATCGTGGGTCGCGACACCTCAACGGAGGCCACTGCATCGCCCACCACCGAACAGAACCTCGTCGCCGCGTGCGCGCACGACCATGACCTGCGTGACAACGGCTCAGACGTCCTTCGTGGGAGAGCCTCCACTGGTAGCCGCGTCGCTGCCGGGGGCCCTGCACGGCCCCCGGTGGCACCCACGGCTGGATCACGGCGGACACTGCCGCCCGCCAGCGGATGGCGCGGGCTCGAGCGCCGCGACCGAATCAGGGATACGGCGGGAGAGGGTGGCGCGGAGGCGGGGGGTTGTGGAGGCCGGCGTAAGACCGTGCCAGCAACCACCGCGCCCGCGCAACGCCGCGGCAGCGGCTCGCACCGGAGGCCCGCTATCACGGCCGGCCGGAACAACCCCCCGTCGCAGCGCCTACGGACACCGGCCACCGCCGTCCCAGAGACATCGCCTTCATGGGGCTCCCGTGTCCATCGCCCTGTTCAACCTCACGGACGTCGACCCGCGCACCGTGTACGGGCCATCAACCAGCGCAGATCCAGGAGCATCGACCACTCACCCCGAAAGCCGCAAAATCACGAGCGACAGCAACCAATGCCCGAACGTGACCCCGACCACGAGCGCGATACCGGGAACGCGGGCGGCCCGCGATGACGGGAACGTGTGGCCACGCGGCCCAACTCATCCCGATCCAGCCCAACCAATCCAGACATCCGAAGACATCGGGAGACATCCGGAGACATGCAGTGAGATCCGGAGGCAATCCCCATGCGTCCAATGCATCCATTCGACACCGGTACGGTGGATCTTCGCTCTTGATGATCTTAGAATGACAACCTAAGGTTGTCAGTCATGGAGCCATCTGAATTACTCTCGCGGGCGCGGTCACGGTCGCTCGACCCTGCGGACCCCCTCGAGACCCTCGCGGCCGCGATCACGCTGAGCGCCGAGCTGAGCCGTGACACGGACGCCCTGCTCGATCTCGCCGTACGCGAGGCCCGAGAGGCCGGAGCCTCCTGGACGGTGATCGGAGAGCGCTTCGGCTTCTCGAAGCAGGCCGCCAGGAAGCGTTTCACCCCGCCCTTCGCCGGCCGCCATCTGGCGAACCGCCGCAAGAAGCGCGACGCGGCCTGCTCCTTCTGCCGTCAGACGCCCGGGCCACGCATTCAGATGGTGCACGGCGAGGCGGGCCGGATCTGCGGCGCCTGCGTGTCACTGGCCAGCGACATCGTGGCCGATCTCATCAAGCGCCGATAACCGGCGTCGAACGTCGGCGCAGACCGCAGCAGACCCCAGCAGACCCCAGCAGACCCCAGCAGACCCCAGAGCAAACCCCCGGCAGAACCTCAGAGCCGCCCCCGGAGTCGAACCCCGATCCGCACTCCGGGGCCCGACTCCGAGAGCCGGTGACAAGAAACACGAGCAGCGGACACGGAGTCCGATCAAGTCACGGCCAGCCGCTGCTGATAGCGCTCGTCCCGCCACAGTTCCTTGTCGAGCACCTCGGCCAGAGTGGCGGCGGCGTCGTACACGTCGACGTAGCGCAGGTACAGCGGCGCGAAGCCGAACCTCATGATGTCCGGCTCCCGGTAGTCGCCCACGACTCCGCGGTCGATGAGCGCGCGAATCACCGGGTAGCCGTCGGCGTGCCGGTAGCTCACCTGGCTGCCACGCTGGGCCGGGTCACGCGGGGTGGCGAGGACCAGGTCGGGCCTGAGTTCGTCGACCAGGTCGATGAACAGCGTGGTCAGGGCCACGCTCTTGGCCCTGACCTGCGCCATGTCGACGGTGTCCCAGATGTCGAGCGAGGCGTTCAGCGCGCTGTAGGCGAGCACCGGCGGGCTGCCGGTGGCGAACCGCCGTACTCCGTCGGCGGGCCGGTAGTTCGGCTCGAAGGCGAACGGCGCGGCGTGCCCGTGCCACCCGGAGATGACGTTGTGCGCGGCGTCCTGGTGACGGTCGGCCACATACAGGTACGCGGGGGCGCCAGGGCCTCCGTTGAGGTACTTGTACGTGCAGCCGATGGCGAAATCCACGTCGGCCGCACGCAGGTCGACGGTGACGGCGCCCGCGCTGTGGCAGAGGTCCCAGATCATGATGGCCCCGGCGGCGTGCACCTGGGCGGTCACCGCGTCCATGTCGCGAAGGGCGCCGGTCCGATAGTCCACGTGGCTGAGCAGGACCGCCGCCACGTCGTCGTCCAGCGCCTCGTCGAGGGAGCCGATGTCCCTGATCTCGTACGCGCCGAGAGCCTTGGCGACCCCTTCGACGACGTACCGGTCCGTGGGGAAGTTCTCCAGGTCCGAGACGATCACCCGCCGTCCGGGGCGGAGCGGCAGCGCGGCGGCCATCACCTTGAAGATGTTCGTGGATGTGGAGTCCCCGGCGAGGACCTCCCCGGGGCCCGCGCCGATCAGCGGCGCCAGCCGGTCGCCGGTGGACTGCGGAAGATCCCACCAGCCCGCGGTGTTCCAGCTCGCGCCGAGGTCACGGCCCCATTCGGTCTCCACGGTGTGCGCCACCTTGGCCGCCGTACGCCGCGGCAGCGCGCCCAGGGAGTTGCCGAGCAGGTACGTGGTCCCGCTGGGCAGGGAGAACTCGTCCCGCAGGTCCCGCAGCGGATCCTCGGTGTCGAGGGCGTAACAGTCGGCACGGCTGATGGCCACGATCAGAACTCCTTCGTTTGGTCGTCATTTCCTGAAATACCGCCAAATGGGCGGTTGCACACAACCAGCCGTCATCCGACCTCCGGGTAGCCGGGTCGCCACCTTCCCATCACCACCCGCAGAATGTCCGTCATGTGGCTCGTGTGGCGTATGTGGGGTCATGTCATCATGGCCGCCGTGCTGGCGGTCCCGGTCACGCTGCTCGCGGCCCACCTGCTGGCCCGCCGGAGAGCGGCCCGCGGCCATCCCCATCCCGCTCGTACGGCCTACGCGGACGTCCTCATGATCGCCGGAACGGTCCCCTGGCTGTGGATGATCCTCACCCCGGGACACAACACCGAGGGGATCAACCTCGTCCCCTTCCGCGACCTCGCCGCGGTCTTCCAGGCACCCGCCGAAACCGTGATCGTGCAGGTCGGGGGCAATCTCCTGGTGTTCGCGGCGCTCGGCGCGCTGCTTCCCGTCAGGTCCGCGCGGTTCGCCCGGCTCTGGACCGTGGCGCTCGTCGCCGCCGCCGCCTCGGCCACCGTCGAGGCCCTCCAGTACGGCCTGCACCTCGACCGGGTGTCATCGGTCGACGACGTACTGCTCAACACGGCGGGAGCCGTCCTCGCCGCGATCATGACGCAGCGTTGGCATGCGAGCCGGATAGCGGCCGGGAGCGTTCCACAGTAACGGACCGCGATAATCCCTCGAGATCGTCACATGGGCACGATCCGCTCAAAATAAGCACGGGACCAACGTCATTCCCTGTGCGATCGTGGACAAGACGGGGCAAGTTCTCTGGAGACGCTAACCCCCCGTTGGTGACAGAGGGTGATCAAACGTGACGGAATCCTCCCCGGTACACGAACTCCCGATCTACCGGCGCATCGCCGACAGGCTACGCGGCGAGATCCTGTCGGGTGAGCTGCACGACGGAGATCGGCTACCGGGAGAGAACGCACTCATGGCCGAGTACGGCATCGCGCGGGCCACGGCCCGCCAGGCCCTCGCCGTGCTCATCAACGAGGGCCTGGCCGTACCCCGGCGCGGCTCCGGCGTGTACGTACGGTTGTTTCGCCCGATCCGGAGGCATGGCTCCCGGCGGCTCTCCCGCGAGCAGTGGGGGCAGGGCCGCGCCGTCTGGGACGCCGACGCCCGTGGCCGCGCCTACACGGTCGATCAGGTCCAGATCCAACGGGAACAGGCGAGCGAGGAGGTAGGACACATACTCGACAGTGACGAGGTGTGGGTGCGGCGCCGCCGCTATCTCGTGGACGACCGGCCCGTCCAGCTCGCCGCCTCGTACTTCCCGGCCGAACTGGTCGAGGGTACGGCGGTCGTGCTCCCCGACACCGGCCCGGGCGGCGTGTACGCCCGGCTGGGCGATCTCGGCCGCCCTCCGGCGCACTTCACCGAGGAGGTCCGGGCCAGGATGCCCCACCCGCGCGAGGCGGAACTACTCGGTCTTCCCGCGGGCACGCCCGTCATCTCCATCGGCCGTACGGCCTACACGGCGGAGGGCCGTCCGGTCGAGCACAACGAGATGGTCCTCGACGCCGCCTCGTACGTCCTCCAGTACGACTTCGATGCATAGGTCAAGCAAGTGACGTTGACCTGACTGTCCCGATCATTGATTTCTCTAGAGATGTCCCGCACCTTGAGTGGGAGAGGTCAAGAAGCCGCCTCCGGCGCGAGCCGGAAGCGGCAGACCCCGGCCACGAGTGCGGAAGCCTCCGACCCTATCGGGGGCGGGGGCTTCCGCCTCCATGATCCCCCGTGGGGGCGTCGCCACTGGTGCCATCCCAACGGCGCCTCCACGGGCACCAACCGTGCCACCGCCGGCGGCTGCTACTGCCGGTGGGAGGGCTGGCCGTTCTGCTCGTTCTGGACCCGGACCACGGTGACGTCCGTGGTGACGTCCGTGTCCTCGACGTGCTGCTCCGGGCCACCCTCCGCCTGGACCGTCACGTCCTCCACGATGACCCGGATGTCCTCGTCGTCCTCGGCCGCGGGCTCGGCCGGGGCGAGTTCGAGCTGCTGGGCCGGCGGAGCCGGCGGCAGCACCGCCGCCTCGTCGATCAGCGCGCCCGCCGCGCTCTCCCTGTGGAGCAGGTCGCCCAGGACCGACCCGATCTCGCCCAGCCTGCGCATGACCTCGGTGTGAGTGTCCGTGAGATAGGCGACCCGGCGGCCGGTGTGCTCGTCCAGCGCCGCGACCCGCTGCTGGGCGGCGGTGAGCGTCGAGTGCGCCTCGGCACGGGCGTCTCCGACCAGCTTCTCCGCCTCGAGGCGGGCGACCGTGAGCTGCCTGTCGGCCTCGGCGCGGGCGGCGCGGAGGGTGTCCTCGGCCTCGGCGCGCGCCGTGCCCAGGGTCTCCTCGGCGTCGGAGCCCGCCTGCGCGAGCAGGCGCTCGGCGGCGCTGGTGGCGTCGGCGACGCGGCGCTCGGCCTCCTCCTGGGCGGCGGCCCTGATCGAGTCGGCCTGCTCACGCGCGGCCGTGACCATCCGGTCGGACTCGGCCGCGGCCTGGTCGACCAACCTGTGGGCCTCGGACTGGGACGCCTCCTTGTTGGCCGCCGCCTCCTCGTGCGCCAGCTTGAGGATCTGGCTCAGCCGCTCACCCAGCTCATCGGGGTTCTGCGGGGCCTCAGACAGCCTGCGGCGCGCTTCGGACAGCTCGAGACGGCCCTGCTCGGCCTGGTCGATCGTCCGAGCCAGCCGCTCCTCCAGGTCTCTGATCTGGTTCCGGGTCCTGATCATGTAGTCATGGACCTGCCGACGGCTGTATCCACGCATCACGACTTCGAAGGAGTCGTCGCTCAAGAGGTCGGGGAAGTTCTCGGTCTGATTCGTCATGACAAGCCCTGGGTTTGGAATTGAGGCGGTAACGCACGTCAGGACATGACTCTGCTGCCATCCGCCCTACCTCGCAACCCGAACGCCCGAGCTCCTGCCGAAAAGCGACCCTCCGCGCCGGGCTCGCGAGGGCGTTCGTGGAATCATGACGCCATGCCGTACATCGCTGCTCTGGACGACGACGCCACCCCCGACCTGCACCCCGAGTCCTGGGTCGCGCCCGGCGCGGTGATCGTCGGTCGCGTACGGCTCGGCCGCGGGTCGAGCGTCTGGTACGGCTCGGTCCTGCGCGGCGACGACGAGCGGATCGAGGTCGGCGCCGAATGCAACATCCAGGACCTGTGCTGCCTGCACGCCGATCCGGGCCAGCCCGCGCTCCTGGAGGACAGGGTGAGCCTCGGGCACAAGGCGATGGTGCACGGCGCCCACGTGGAGACGGGCGCGCTGGTCGGCATCGGGGCCGTCGTCCTCGGTGGCGCGCGGATCGGCGCGGGCACGCTGATCGCCGCGGGTGCGGTGGTCACGCCGGGGGCGAGGATCCCCGCAGGAGTGCTGGTCGCGGGCGTGCCCGGCCGGGTGGTCCGTGAGCTGACCGACACCGACCGCGCCTCGTTCGCCCGTACGCCTGACAACTACATGGCCAAGGCGCGCCGCCACGCCTCGGCCGCCCGGCTCACCGCGGGGTGACGGCGAACGCCTCCGTGATCAGCTGCGTGAACGTCTGCACGAACGTCTGGGCGAAGTTCCCCTCGAAGGTTCCGGTGAACGTGCCGGCCAGCGGCCGGTGGTCCGAGAGCTCCGGCTGGGTGTCGATCACTTCGGCACCGGCGTTCCGGTAGGCCGACTGCGTCGCGAAGATGTAGTCGATCTTCCGGCCGCCCCGGGTCGTGGGGGTTCCCCCCCGGTGCAGGCGGTCCGCGAGTCCGGCGTCGACCTCCGTGTAGTTCCCCGTTCCCAGCCCGGATCCGTACAGCGGGGTCAGCTCGGCGTGCTCCGGCTTGCGGTTGAAGTCGCCGCCGAGGATGACCGGGGTGTCACCCGCCCAGTCGGTGATCTTCCCGGTGACCTGCTGCGGGGTCTCCAGGGCCGAGATGTGCGTCACGCAGCCGACGGCGTACTCCATGCCGACCAGGGAGCGCGCGCACAGCACTCCGCGCCGGTGCAGGGACGCGGCGGGGTCGCCGAACGGGTTGTCGACGACGAGCCGCCGCCGGAGCGGCGAGCCCACGACACCGTTCTTGAAGGCCAGCGCGATGCCGGCGGTCCTGCCGTTCGGCGCCGCGAGATCGTCGGTCATGTCACCCCAGATCCGGGGACAGGTGGCCGATCTGCCGAGGCCGTACCAGACGAAGTCGTAGTCCGGGAGCTGCTGCCGCAGCAGGCCGACCTGGGCGTAGCACATCTCGGTGAAGGACGCCACGTCCACGTCCCTGCTCCTGATCAGTGAGGAGACCTGAGGTGCCCAGATCCTCCGCCGCTCCGGTGTGAGGTCCTCCGCGCAGGTGTTCCGCTTGTTGTTGCCTCCGCACAGGTTGAAGGTGAGCACGTTCACCCGGTAGGTCAGCGTCGCGTCGGCGACCGCCGCCCCACCTGGGCCGACGAGCGGTGAGGCGAGCAGAACACCGGAGACCAGAACCCTCGCCATGCCGCAGCGGCTCGTACCGATCATCTCTCACTCTCCACAATCGCTTGATTACTTAGAGTAGCAAACGTGATCATACTAGCGAGACAGGGATAGATTGCGGCAAAAAGGACTTCTTATCCCACCCAGGCACCGGTGGTGAAATTTCCCACATTGATGGCCATGATCGGTGCGGCCACCGACAGGTACGCCATGAACACCCAGGGACGGCGCGATCCCACGATGCCGACCGAGAGATAGAGCGGCCACCACAGCAGCGACGCCCGGCCGACGGACATGTAGAACGACGACATCGCCAGCAGCGCCACCGCCTGAGGCGCGAGATAGGCGAAGTCGGCCCACCGGCGGCGGACCAGCCGCCAGACGATGAGCGCCACGAGCACACCCGCGGCCAGCATCTCCTCCTGGTACGACGTGCGCAGCGCGACCTCGTCGACCGACCTGTTCCAGGTGTTGAGCAGCACCGTCCAGGGCAGCTCGGGGAACCGTCCCCAGTACTGCGCCTCGGCCGCCTTCCACGCCATGAGGTCGCCCGTACGGTTCCAGAGATAGAGCATGTAGGCCAGCACCGGCAGGCCGGGCAGCGCGAGCCAGGCCACCTTGCGCCACTGCCTGCCGTTCTCCGCGACCAGGAACATGACGGCCAGGCCGAGAGCGAGGAAGAGCCCGGAGACCCGGATCGAGGACGCCAGCGCCGCGCAGACGGAGGCGGCGGCCCAGCGCCCCCGGCGCGCGAGCAGCCACGCGGGGATCGCCAGCGCGAGGAACGGCGCCTCGGAGTATCCCGCCAGCAGGAACACCGCGAACGGGCTGAGGAAGAACGCCAGGACCGTCCAGGTGCCCGTGCCCTCCCGGTAGGAGTCGCTCAGCCGGGACAGCGCCACCGCGACGACCGCGCTCGCCACGAGCGAGACCAGGACGATGGACAGGCTCCAGTCGGGGATCAGCCAGTGCAGGTCGCGCAGCAGCAACGGCAGCCCCGGGAAGAACGCCACCAGCTTCGGCGCGTCCGTCATCTCCGGCGCGCCGTCGTAGCCGTACTGCGCGATGGCGATGAAGTTGTCCGCGTCCCAGGGCGTGAGCCGGTCGAGCAGGGGCGCCTCCGTACGGCCCGGCGCCGCGAGCACCATGTAGATGTACGTGGCGACGTGCCAGAAGAACCAGATCAGCAGGGCCGTCCGGTCGGCGGGCCGGCCGAGGAACCGGCGGAACCCGCCGAACCGCGTCCCGCCCGGCACCGGGTCGGATTCCGGCACGGCTTCCGCCTGCTGAATGTCCGTCACGTTGACCAATGGAAGTACGTCGGGACCGTCCGCGCAAAGGGAATGGCGGACGGAAACCACGCAGCCCCTCGAAACCAAGGTCATTTACCCAGGTCATCCCGTTTTCCGGGCTGAAACTTTCACGTCGTCCCGTCACCGGCGGGATCTACCATTGCCGGGTGCACTGGGACGGCTTCACGGCGATCGAGCGGGACGTCCGCGCCATGGTCGCCGATCCACGCTGGGCGGCGCTGCCCGTCCCCGCGCGCGCCCAGGCGATGGCGCGGCGGGCCCTGATGACCCCGGACGGCGCGTGCTGGTTGTTCGGCGCGCACGCCCGGTGGTACCGGCTGGACCGCGTGGACGGCCGGTGGCATCTGTCGGCGCCTCCGGGGTCACCGGTGGTTCGCTCGGCCGCCCGCCCGCCGCACACGGCGATGGGGATCCCCCATCTCCTCATCCCCGCCGGGCCCGACTTCGCGGTGGAGCGCGGCTCCACACAGGCGTTCGTCGGGCCGGACGTGCCCGAGGGCGTCACCGAGCGGATCAGGGCCCTGGTGGTGGCGCACCGCCGGAGACACCGGGATGACTTCCCGCTGCCCGAGAGCTGCTTCCGCGACGTCTTCGCGGCGGACGTGCCCGGCACGGTGGCCGCCGTGTGGGGCACCATCATGTGGTGCGCGTACGCGCCCGCCTTCGACGGCAACGAGGTGCTGCTGTCGCTGTTCGGCGAATTCCTGGCCCGGCCGCTGCCCGGAGACGACTGGGTGCGATGGCTCCCGCCGGTCCCCCTGGACGCCCTCGTGACGCTCTACACGGAGCGGATGCTCGCCCGGCCAGGCGAGGCCGGAGCGCGGCTGGCGGGGCGGATGGCCGGGCTCGTCACCGAGACCGCCACGGCGCTCCGCGCCGACCCCCGGTTCCGGCCCAGAGCCGACGCGCTCCTGGCCATGGCCGGTCCTGCCGCCGCCCGGCCGTGGCTGGACGAGCCCGCAGCGCGGGCCGGTGCCGTACGGCAGGCATGGCTGGCGCGGTGCCCCCCGCATCTGGTCATGGCGACCCTGGCCGAGACGTCCCCGGGCGAGCATTTCCGGCACACGCTCTACGACCTGGTCGAGGCGCTGGGCCATGTGGCCGCGACGGGGGCCGACCCGAGGGCGGTGGCCGCTTCTCTGCTCGCCGCCGACGTCGCGGTCGTGTCCCCGGGCGTGGTGGCCGCGCTCTATCCGTGGCTGGACGACGAGATGCGCCGCTCGTTGTACGTGGCGCTCACCGATCCCGCCCATCCGCTGCGCGGCTGCTGGCCCGCCTCCGGCGAGTTGCCCGCCGCCCTGCTGCCCTCCGGGAGGGACGAGGCCGCCGCCCTGCTCGGAGCGGCGTACGCCACCGGGCTGGCGTGGTGCCGGCTGACGGGCACGGCCCCGCCACCGCGGGGATTCCCGGTATCCTCGGCGGTCGTCGCGTGCCTCATGCACCAGCGGGACGACGCCGTTCCCGAGCTCTCGGTGACCGATGAATTCGACGATCAGTCATCGTCCGGGTGGCTCTTTCACAGGTGACGCTTTCTTCACCTGAATCCCAGGAAGACCCAATAACCTCTGCTTTTACCAAAGGGTGCGGACGCCTTCCCGAAATTAACCGAATTGTGATCTCAGATTCTGGGAAATGGTTAGTGGTAGGGGGCGGGCCAGCCCTCAGGAATGGTCCCGATGGGCCATGTCGGGGAAAGGCGGCCAGACGTAACCTCGTGATGGGTGTGGGCTGCAGAAGGAAGGACGACGCGGTGGGGCACGACGACCTGGACTCTCGGGTCCACGACCGTGTCGCGTTGGACGAGATCGCGCTCTATGCGGAGGTGCTGGAGGCCGTCAACTTCAGCGATGACCGACTGACCTTGGACGAACTCGACAACGCGCTCGGATTGGGAACTTCGGCGAGTCGCTGAAGGCATTCACGAGAAACGGTCCCGGACTCCGGCAACGGGGTCCGGGATTGCTTTTCCGGGACTAGTCAACCAGCCCCCACCGCTCAGGAGCGTACGAGCCGGGCGATGGCCGCCGACGCTTCCTTGATCTTCTCATCTGCCGCGGGACCGCCCTCGCTCACCGCGTGGGCGACGCAGTGCGCGATGTGGTCCTCAAGCAGCCCGAGAGCCACCGCCTGAAGCGCACGGGTCGCCGCCGACACCTGAGTGAGAACGTCGATGCAGTACGCGTCCTCGTCGACCATCCGATGCAGCCCCCGGATCTGCCCCTCGATCCGGCGCAGCCGCTTGAGATACGCCTGCTTGTCACCGCTGTACCCATGCATGACCTCACGTTACCCGTTTTGGGTATGAACGCCAGTCACTCCCGTGATCGCAGGCCGTACATGAGTTCCTGCCATCGGGCGGCCACCACGCCGGCGGCGTGGCCCGCGGCGGACTGGATCGCCCCGGCGGCCAGAGCCGTACGCCGGCGGTCGTCGTCCACCAGCCCGAGCAGGGCGGTGGCGTACGCCTCGACCTCGTCCCCGCCCTCGGGCACCAGCACGCTGTCGTGGCCGGGACGGACGAACTCCGCCGGACCGCGCGCCCCGTCGAACCCGACGATCGGGACCCCGCAGCTCAGCGCCTCGACCACGCTCATGCCGGGCGCCTCGTGCCGGGACGGCACCGCGACGATGGACGCCTTGGCGAACTCCCCGGGAAGGTCGGACGTCGTGCCCATGAAGTAGACGTGGTTGTGCAGGTCGAGCTCGCGGACCAGCGCGCGCAGCCGCTTCTCCTCCGGGCCCGTGCCGTACAGGCGAAGCCGCCAGTCGGGCCGCTTGTCCGCGACGACGGCGAAGGCGCGGATCAACCGGTTGTACGCCTTGACCGGCACGAGCCGGCCCCCGGCGCTGACGATGCGGTTGTCCATGCGGGACCTGGGCCACGGCCCGGCGGGCAACGCGTCCGGGATGGCGTGCACCGAGAGCTCGTCGTCGAGGAGGCGTGCCCAGTCCTCCCGCGCGCTCGCGGTACTCGTCACGACCGCGTCGAGGCGGGGATAGAAGCGGCGGACGGGACCGGGCACCGCGGGACGCGACCACTCCTTGGCGATCCGCACCACCTCGCGCGGCGCGTAGCGTGCCGACTGGACGCTGAGGCTCGGCCTGGCCGTGATCAGCACGTCCGTGCGCAGCCCGCGCAGCATGCGCCAGAGGGCGACCTCCGTGCGGACCTGGCCCGACGGCAGCAGGTGGCGCACACCCGGACGCGAGTCCACCAGCCAGCGCATGGAGATTCGCGGATCGACGGGGAAGAACGGCGTCTCCCTGGTCCGCTTGACGCTCACGATCTCGACCTCGTTGCGCGAGGCGAGCCCCGCCGCGAGGTTCAGCGTGGCCCGGACGTCACCGCGCATCCCGTACGCCGAGGGAAGCAGGAAGGAGATCTTCACGCGCCGACCTCCAGGCGCAGCTCGTCATCCGAGGTGAAGGTGGGGGTGACCGGGACACCGTCGACCAGCACGCGGGGATAGTGCACCCTGCGGCGTTTGCCCTCGACGTCGTCGATCCTGGCGCCCAGCGGCAACCAGCCGTCGATGCCGTCGACCTCCAGGGCCGGCTGCCAGACCCCCTCCTGGTCGGGCGCGGCCGCGAGAACGTCGCACAGCGAAAGCGCCGCGTGGAAGCGCACGCCCTGGACCGTGGCGGCGACCGTCACGGTCGCGTCGGGGTCGCCGCAGCGCAACGTGAGCGTGGCCTCGCGGTGCCGGTCGTCGTCGTCGAGCCCCGTGTAGGCCAGCAGGCCGGTGACCTCGAAGCGTCCCTCGCGGAACCACACCGCCCGGACGTCGGCGACCGGCGCGGCTTCGTCGATCTTGACGGCGAGAAAGCCGTTGCGGGTCCGGTAGGCGCGGTAGGCCAGGGTGCGCCGTCCCAGCGCGTACGCGTCCAGCCGGTCGAGCGAGAAGCCGGGGTCGATGCTGCGCATCCGCACCCGGGGACCGTCCTGCTGGAGATAGGCGTCCCAGCGTCCCGGCGTGAGCGACAACGGCGCGAGCGGGACCGCGAGCGCGGCCTCCTCGACGTCGCCCTCTGGTGCGTCGAGGGCGTCAAGGGCGATCTGGCGTTCGGCTCCGGTGCCTCGATGCCGCAGGATCAGACGGGTTTCGCCGGAGAGCGGCTCCTCGACCGCCATTCGCACGGCGAGGACGTCGGCAAGGGTGACCTCGGCATCCGTAACGATCACGCCCACCGCTCAGCCCCCTCCCCGTTGATTGAGCCACCGTTGAGGTTACCGTGATTTTCCCGTTATGTGGATATGCAGAGAAAGACATTTGGGGTTAACGCCCGGATTACTGATACTCCTGCAGATCTGACCGATCAATTCCACAAATTGTGGATAAGATTGGCAAGTCGCGGACCGCCCTCCCCCTTCCTCCCTGGGAGGGCGGTCCGTTACGACGCGTACCGTCAGCCGGCGACCGGCTCGCCCTTGACGGACTTGATCAGCAGCTGCGCGACGTCGACGACTTCCAGCGTCTCCTTGGCTTCGCCGCTGTTCTTCTTCTCGTTGATGGCGTCGCCCAGCATGACGAGGCAGAACGGGCACGCGGTGGAGACGGTGTCCGGATCGGTGGTCAGCGCCTCGTCCACCCGCTCGGTGTTGATGCGCTTGCCGATCCGCTCCTCCATCCACATGCGGGCGCCTCCGGCGCCGCAGCAGAAGCCGCGGTCCTTGCAGCGGTGCATCTCCTGCGCCTGGACGCCGGGCACCTTCGCCATGATGTCGCGGGGCTGCGCGTACACCTTGTTGTGGCGGCCGAGGAAGCACGGGTCGTGGTAGGTGATCTTCTCCTCGATCGGCGTGATCGGGGTGAGCCTGCCCTCCTCGACGAGGTGCGCCAGGAGCTGGGTGTGGTGGACGACCTCGTAGGTGCCACCCAGCTGCGGGTACTCGTTGGCGAGCGTGTTGAAGCAGTGCGGGCAGGTCGCGACGATCTTCTTGACCCCGGCCTCGTTCAGCGTCTCGATGTTCTGCTGGGCGAGCATGTTGAACAGGAACTCCATGCCCAGGCGGCGGGCCGGGTCACCCGTACACGCCTCCATCGGGCCGAGCACGCCGAACTTCACGCCCGCGATGTGCAGCAGCTCGGCGACCGCCTTGGTGGTCTTCTTGGCGCGGTCCTCCAGGGCTCCGGCGCAGCCGACCCAGAAGAGGTACTCGACGTCCTCGGGCATCTTCTCGTCGATGATCGGGACCTCGAAGTCGAGCTCCTCGATCCACTCGGCCCGCTTCATCTCGGACATGCCCCACGGGTTGCCCTTGTTCTCGAGGTTCTTGAGCATGACGCCCGCCTCGGACGGGAACGAGGACTCGATCATGACCTGGTAGCGGCGCATGTCGAGGATGTGGTCGATGTGCTCGATGTCGACCGGGCACTGCTCGACGCAGGCGCCGCAGTTGGTGCAGGACCACAGCACGTCCGGGTGGATGACGCCGTCCTCGCCCACGAGGGGCTTCTCCAGCAGGGCCAGCACGTCCTGCGGGTGCGCGTCCTTCTGCTCCTCGCCCGCCAGGAGGTACGGAGCGACCTGGAAGGCGTAGTCGCGCTGGTCGATGATCAGCATCTTCGGCGACAGCGGCTTGCCGGTGTTCCAGGCCGGGCACTGCGACTGGCAGCGGCCGCACTCGGTGCAGGTGTAGAAGTCGAGGAAGCCCTTCCAGGAGGTGTCCTGGATCTTGCCGCGGCCGAAGACGTCGACCTCGGGGTCGGCCTCCTCGAAGTCCAGCACCTTGCCGCCGCTGCGCATCTCCTGCGCCGCGCCCAGGCCGTCCGGGCGACGGGAGAACATCACGTTCAGCGGCGCGGTGAAGATGTGCAGGTGCTTGGAGTTCACCACGATGATCAGGAACACCAGCATGACGCCGATGTGCAGCAGGAGGCCGATCTCCTCCAGCAGCTCGCTGGTCGGCAGGATCTTCGCGGCCAGCTCCGAGGCGAACGCGCCTGAGGCGTACGGGAAGTTCCCCGTGTTGATCGCCGCGCCACGGAAGAGGAACATCGTCCAGATCACGTTGAAGATCATGAAAAGGACGAGCCAGGCGCCGCCCAGGTGCGAGCCGGAGAACCGGGAGCCGCGCCCGAGCTTCTTGGGCGAGTTCTTGATCCGGATCACGGAGAAGGCGATCAGTCCCACGAGCGCGGCGACCGCGATGAAGTCCTGGAGGAAACCGAGGACCGCCCACGTCCCGATGAGCGGAATGTGGAAGTCCGGCGTGCCAGTGATCATCCCCTGGATGAGCGCGCCGTACGCCTCGAGGTAGACCGTCGCCAGGATGAAGAACGCCCACATCACGAAGAAGTGCGCGGTACCCGACGGCGTCCACTTGAGCAGCTTCTTCTGCCCGAAGACCTCGACCAGCTGGGCCTTGATCTCCGTGCCGACGTTATCCTTGGCGTACTCGATCCGTTCGGGCGCGGGCTGGCCGCTTGTGGCGAGCCGGTAGAGGAACGCCACGCGACGGCCCGCGAAGGCGAGCGCGACGCCCGTCATGACGAGCCCGATGATCGCAACCCAGAGCACGGGTCCTCCCTTAGCAAAGTTGGCTGCCAGCGTACGACCGCAGGTCATCCACAATTACGCCGAGGCCGTACCGAATCCTACCCACGGGTAACTTGTCGGGCAAAAGTCCGGCACGTCCAGCCTCGATAGTAGAAGAAAGCTCTAGATCGGTGTCAGCCGGGCTACGCGGAGAGATAACGCTGCAGCGTAGGGGCGAGGATCTCGACGAGTTCCTCCGTGTCCGCCGAGGCGAGCGGTTCCAGTTTGACGATGTAGCGCATCATCAATACTCCGAACATCTGGGCGAAGGCTACCTCCATCCTGATGGGTGGGATGCACAGCGCCTCCGCCACCCGGGTGAGGATCGCCTCGGTGATGAACTCGCGCAACATGCCGACCGCCTGCTCGTTCACCATCGCGGTGCGCATCAGCGCCACGATGGGCTCACGGGCCTCGGGCGTCGAGGTCATGGTCAGCAGGAAGCGGACCAGCCGCTCGCCGATCTGCTCGGGCGGACCGCCGAGGATCGTCGGCAGCACGGTCGCCGGATTGACCGGGAACTGCATCGCCGCGACGAAGACGCCCTCCTTCGACGCGAAGTAATGGTGCACGAGGGCCGGATCGACCCCCGCCTCGGCCGCGATCCCGCGGACGGTCGCCTTGTCGTACCCCTTCTCCGCGAAGATCTTCCGCGCGGCGGCGAGCACCGCCCCGCGCGTGTCGGCCGTCCCCGGCCTGCGGCCGGGCCGCCTCTTCGGCGTCGCCCGCTCCGTCACCGCCGGCCCGAGGGGGCCAGATGCAGCCGCGCGAAGGCCAGCGCCTCGGCGAGATCGTCGATCCGCTCGCTCCGGCTGGCCGCCCTGCGGGTGTTGATCTCCAGCACGACCAGGCCGCCGTATCCGTTGCCCGCCAGACGCTCCAGCATCTGAGCGCACGGCTGGTTGCCCCGTCCGGGCACCAGGTGCTCGTCCTTGTTGGTGGTGCCGACGCCGTCGGCCAGGTGCAGGTGGGCGAGCCGGTCGCCGAGCTTGGCCGCCATCTCCATCGCGTCCGATCCCGACACCGCCGTGTGCGACAGATCCAGCGTCACATCCGGGAAGTCGTAGTCGATCGGGTTCCACCCCGGCGCGTACGGCACGACCTCGCTGCCCCGGGCACGCAGCGGGAACATGTTCTCCACCGCGAAGACGACGTCGGTCTCGTCGCGCATCCGGGCGAGACCGACCTCGAAGTCCCGCGCGTAGTCTCGCTGCCAGCGGAAGGGCGGGTGGACCACCACGGTCTGCGCTCCCAGGCGCTCGGCCGCGCGCCGCGCGCGCTGCAGCTTGAGCCACGGGTCGCGCCCCCACACCCGCTGGGTGACGAGCAGGCACGGCGCGTGCACGGCCAGGATCGGCATCTGGTAGTGATCCACCAGCCGCTCCAGGACCTCGACGTCCTGGCTGACCGGATCCTGCCCGACCATGATCTCCACACCGTCGTATCCCAGGCGCTGCGCCAGTTCGAAGGCGTCTGGCGTCCGCTCGGGGTACACCGACGCCGTTGACAACGCGATCTTCGCGTTGGGGACACGGATGGCACTCACGGATCCAGCCTAAGCCGGGCGGAGACCGCGTGCCGCGACGCCACAATGATGCAGCGAAGATCACAACCTATCGTTGACGCATGGCGCACATCCTGACCGGGGCCATTCCCAGCCCGAACATCTGGAACTCCCCGCAGACATACGAGCTGGAGAACCGGGCGGTCGACCCCGACGGCGTCGCCGACGCGGCCATGCGCGCGATCCGCCCGTGGGACGGCGCGACCGTGCTCGACATCGGCTGCGGCACCGGTTTCCACCTGCCCTCGCTCGCCGCGACGGCGGCCCGCGTGGTCGGGGTGGAGCCGCACGCCGGCCTCGCGTCCCGCGCCACCTCCCGCTGCGCCTCCCTCCCCAACGTCCGGGTCCGTACGGCCACCGCCCAGGCGCTCCCGGTGCCCGATTCGTCGGTGGACGTGGCCATCGCCCGCTGGGCGTACTTCTTCGGCCCCGGATGCGAGCCGGGGCTGCGGGAGCTGTCGCGGGTCATGCGCCGCGGCGGCGCGGCCTTCGTCGTGGACCTGGACGCATCGAGGGGCGCGTTCGGGCGCTGGTTCAGCCGATCGATCCCGTCGTACTCCGCGAAGGACGTCGAGGCGTTCTGGTCCCGGCAGGGCTGGCAGCGCCGCGAACTCGACCTGCGTATGGTCTTCGCCTCCAGAGCCGATCTGGAGAGCGTGCTCCGCATCGAGTTCACGCCCGCGGTGGCCGAGGCGGCCGCCGAGGAGACCGAGGGCCTAGAGCTCGACTACCCCAACGTCCTGCGCTGGCGGCATTTCTAGCGCCGGAGACGCCTTGACATTGACGTTGGCGTCAAGGCTTACCGTCGGGGTTCTGGGAGGGCCGATGCGGATCGGAGAGCTGGCTCGGCGCGCGGGGGTGAGCACCCGCGCCCTGCGCTACTACGAACAACAGGGACTGATCGAGGCACGCCGCTCCGCGAACGGATACCGGGAGTACGACGAGGCCGACCTGCGGCTGGTCATGGAGATCCGTTCGCTCATGGCGGTGGGGTTCACCCTCGAGGACGCCCGGCCGTTCGTGGACTGCCTGCGCTCCGGACAACCTTCGGGGCACGCCTGCGCGGACTCCGTCGCGGTCTACCGGCGCAAGCTGGCCGAGATCGACGCGGACATCCGCTCGCTGATCGCCCGCAGGTCCGAGGTGGCCGCCCAGCTCGCACTGGCCTGCCCGGGCTGCGTGCTTTCCACGGGAGGAGAACCATGATCACCCTGACTGCCGAGACGTTCGACGAGCAGGTGCTGCGGAGCGACAAGCCAGTCCTGGTGGACTTCTGGGCGGAGTGGTGCCCCCCGTGCCGGATGCTCGCTCCGATCCTGGAGGAGATCGCCTCCGAGTACGGCGACCGCCTCACCGTGGCCAAGCTCAACGCCGACGACCACCCCGAGATCGCCCAGCGGTACGGCATCCTCGGCTTCCCGACGCTGAACCTCTACCGCGACGGCGAGATCGTGCGGCAGATCCGCGGCGCGAAGCCCAAGCGCATGCTGCTGGCCGACCTCGCCGGGCACATCTGACCGTTCCCGCGTCCCCTCGTCCGTGTCTGATTGTCGGCGAGTGCCGATAGCGTGCCCCCGTGGCGACGAAGCAGAGGGTGTCCTACCGGTGCGGCGAGTGCGGGTGGACCACCGCCAAGTGGGTGGGGCGCTGTGGCGAGTGCCAGGCGTGGGGCACGGTCGAGGAGGCCGGCGCCCGGCAGGGCGTCAACGTGGTCAAGCCGGGCGCCGTGTCCGCGCCGGCGGTTCCGATCGGCGAGGTCAAGGCCGAGGTCGCGCACGCCCGCCCCACCGGCGTCGGCGAGCTCGATCGGGTTCTGGGCGGTGGTCTGGTGCCCGGCGCGGTCGTCCTGCTCGCCGGTGAGCCGGGCATCGGCAAGTCCACGCTCCTGCTCGAGGCCGCGGCCCGCACCGCCGGCCACGAGACCGTTCTCTACGTCACCGGCGAGGAGTCGGCCGCCCAGGTGCGGATGCGCGCCGACCGCATCGGCGCGATCGAGCCCCGGCTCTACCTCGCCGCGGAGACGGACCTGTCGGCCCTGGTCGCGCACGTCGAGAAGGTCCAGCCGCGGCTCCTCATCGTGGACTCGGTGCAGACCATCGGCTCCGCCGAGGCCACCGGCGTGCCCGGCGGCGTCACCCAGGTGCGCGAGGTCGCGGGCAACCTCGTCCGGCTGGCCAAGGAGCGCGGCATGTCGACGGTGCTCGTCGGCCACGTGACCAAGGACGGCACGATCGCCGGACCCCGCGTCCTCGAACACCTCGTCGACGTGGTGCTCCACTTCGAGGGCGACCGCAACTCCCGGCTCCGCATGGTCCGCGCGGTGAAGAACAGATTCGGCCCCATCGAGGAGGTCGGCTGCTTCGACCTCAACGAGCGCGGCATCACCGGGATCACCGACCCCAGCGGGCTGTTCCTCTCCCGGCACACCGAGCCGGTGCCGGGCACCTGCGTCACGGTCACCATCGAGGGCACCCGCCCGATCCCCGCCGAGGTGCAGGCCCTGGTCGGGCCGACCGAGGCGCCGCAGCCGAGGCGGACCTCCTCCGGCCTCGACTCCTATCGCGTGGCCATGGTGCTCGCGGTGATGGAGCGGCGACTGCAGGCCAAGATCGGCAAATGTGACGTGTTCACCGCGACCGTGGGCGGCATCCGGCTCACCGATCCCGCGGTCGACCTGGCCCTGATGCTCTCCGTGGTCAGCGCGGCCGCCGACCAGGCGCTGCCGCCCGGCCTGGTCGTGCTGGGCGAGGTCGGCCTCGCCGGCGAGTTGCGCCCGGTCCGCGACGTACGACGCCGTCTCGCCGAGGCCGCCAGGCTGGGATTCACCCGGGCGCTGGTGCCCAAGGGATCTCTTGAGGAGGGAGCCCCCAAGCTGGAGCCCGTGCCGTCCCGGGGGCATCTGGTCGCGGTCCGCGAGCCCATGCTGCGCACCACGAGCTTCGCCCCCGGCTTCGAGGTCACCGAGGCGGAGTTCGTCTGGGAGGCTCTCTCGCATGTCCGGTGACAGCGGGCACCCGCCGGTAAACTGAGCGAGGTAATGCGTCCGACCGCGGGGGTCACGTGCCACACAACGACAAGGGATCTGACGAGCGGCGCCGGGCGATACTCGCCGCCGTCGCCCCTGGCACCGCGCTGCGCGAGGGGCTGGAGCGGGTTCTCCGCGGCCACACCGGGGGTCTCATCGTTCTCGGCTACGACCGCACCGTCGAGGAGATCTGCACCGGCGGTTTCGAGCTCGACGTCGAGTTCGCGGCCACCCGGTTGCGTGAGCTGGCCAAGATGGACGGCGCGATCGTGCTGAACAGCGGCGACCTGCGGATCGTCCGCGCGGCCGTGCATCTCGTGCCCGACCCCAGCATCCCGACCGACGAGTCCGGCACCCGCCACCGTACGGCCCAGCGGGTGGCCCGGCAGACGTCCTTCCCCGTCATCGCGATCAGCAAGTCGATGCGGATGATCGCGCTCTATCTGGACGGCATCCGCTACGTGCTGGAGGAGTCCGCGGCGATCCTCTCCAAGGCCAACCAGGCGCTGGCGACGCTGGAGCGCTACAAGATGCGGCTGGACGAGGTGTCCGGCACGCTGTCCGCCCTGGAGATCGAGGATCTCGTCACCGTCCGCGAGGTGGTGACGGTGGTCCAGCGCCTCGAGATGGTCCGGCGCATCGCGGGCGAGATCGAGGGCTATGTCGTGGAGCTCGGCACCGACGGCCGGCTCCTCTCCCTTCAGCTCGACGAGCTCGTCGCCGGCGTGGACACCGACCGCGAGCTGATCGTGCGCGACTACCTGCCGGATTCGGTCGTGAAGCGGTCAGGCGACTTCGTCGAGCATCTGAGCGAGCTCGACGGGCTCTCGGCCGGCGATCTGCTCGACCCGTCGAAGGTCGCCCACGTGCTCGGCTACTCCGGCACGGGCGCCCTGGACGGGCCGGTCAGCCCACGTGGGTTCCGCCTGCTGACCAAGGTGCCGCGGCTGCCCGGCACGATCGTGGACCGGCTCGTCGACCACTTCGGCGGGCTCCAGAAGCTCCTCGCCGCCAGCGTCGACGACCTCCAGTCCGTGGGCGGCGTCGGCGAGACCCGGGCCCGCAGCGTCCGTGAGGGGTTGTCCCGGCTCGCTGAGTCCTCCCTGTTGGAGCGCTACATCTGAGCTCGCGGGGCGCCGGTGTCACCGCAGGTAGAAGATCGCCTTCGAGCTCTTCAGCCCGTCCGCGTGCGTCCAGGCGACGTAGGTGCCCGGCAGGGCCGCCGCCCGCTTCACCGTGCAGTCGGCGCCGGAGCGGTGCCGATCCCACCGGATCGTCCGGACGTACGGCACACCGCGCTTGAGCATCTGGATGTCCGTGCCGTCTCCGCTGACGCAGTCGGCCGTGGACCACACCCTGTCGTCGCCGGAGACGATGCGCGTCTCCAGCATCCGCGGGCCCACGTCGACCGTGCAGTCCACCCGGCCGGTGCTCACCACGGTCAGCAGGAACGTCGGTTCGGCGGTGCCCGCGTAGGTCTGCTGGCCCCCGCGCAGGCTGAGCACGAGGTCCTTGGGGTCGCAGGGATCGCCCGGACGGAGCGGCGCCGCCGCCTTCGCCTCCTTGGCGTCCTTGGAATTCTTGGCGTCCTTGCCGCCCTTCGCCTCCTTCGACGCCCCGGACGGCGAGGCGGTGGGCGAAGCGGAGTTCCCGGCGCTTCCCGAGGCCGACGGCGAGGCGAGAGGGGACGGGAGCGAGACGACAAGCGTGTCGGGACCGGGCGTGGCGTTCTTGGCCGCTCCGGTGGTCCCCTGCCTTCCCGAAGCGCTCGTGCACGCCCAGGCCACGACCGCCACCACGACGAGAACGCCGGTGAGCACCGCCATACGACGGCGCCAGTAGACGTCCGTCCCCTCGATGCCGATGTCGCTACGGAACGTGTCCGGATCCATACGCTCAGTATGGTGAGTCGTTGGGCGCGAGGGGGAACGGCTCGCCGACGGTGGTGGCACCGGACCGCCGGTAAGGTCGGCGAGTGGCCATCTCACTGCGCGAGCCCATCCTCGACTGGTATGCCGAACACAACCGGGACCTGCCGTGGCGGCGTCCGGAGGCGACCCCCTGGGGCATCCTCGTCAGCGAGATCATGCTGCAGCAGACCCCCGTCGTCAGGGTGCTGCCGGTCTGGACCGAGTGGATGGAGCGCTGGCCCACCCCCGAGGCGCTCGCGGCGGTGGCCCCCGGCGAGGCCGTACGCCACTGGGGCCGGCTCGGATACCCGCGCAGGGCGCTGAACCTGCACGCGTGCGCCAGAGCCATCACAGCGGACCACAGGGGCCGGGTGCCCTCCTCGTACGACGAGTTGAGGACGCTGCCCGGCATCGGCGACTACACGGCCGCCGCGGTGGCGAGCTTCGCGTACGGGCACAGCCACGCGATCCTGGACACGAACGTCCGGCGGGTGCTCGGCCGTGCCGTACGCGGCGAGGAGTACCCGCCGAAGGCCACCACGTCGGGCGAGCGCAGGCTCGCCGAGTCGCTGCTCCCCGCCGTCGGCGCCCCGCGCTGGGGCGTCGCGGTGATGGAACTCGGCGCGCTGGTCTGCACGGCGCGCGCTCCCCGCTGCGATGACTGCCCGATCATGTCGCAGTGCGCCTGGCGCCTCGCCGGGCGGCCCGCCCATGACGGCCCCGTACGGCGCGGCCAGACCTACGCGGGCACCGACCGGCAGTGCAGGGGGCGGCTCCTGGCCGTTCTGCGCGACGCGCACGGCCCGGTGCCCAAAGAGGCGCTGGACGTGGTCTGGGCGGACCACGTCCAGCGTGAGCGGGCTCTGGACGGCCTCCTGGACGACGGGCTGGCCGAGGTCCTCACGGACGGGACCTACCGGCTGCCCGGGTGATCAGGCGGCGAGCTTGAGCCCGAGAGCGGTCAGGTTGCTGCGGGTCCAGTCGAGCTCGTCGGCCAGCCGCGCGACGAGCGCCGCCGGGCCCTTCGACTTCGGCGAGTTCCAGTCGTGCACCTCGACCTCGACGTGGGCGCTGCCGCTCACCGCCCCGGACAGGATCGCGTTCAGTGTGCCCTCGATCACCGGCTGAGTGCTGGGGATCTCGTGGCCGTGATTGTGCACGTGGCCGAGCTTCACCACGGGCGCGCCCGTCTGCGCGAGGCCGCGCAGGGCGTCGCCGGTCGCCTCGTCGCCGGAGGACAGGTGGCAGGCGTCCAGGCACACACCGAGGTGCTCGGAGTCGATGCCGCCGACCCGGCGCAGGGCCTGCTCGGTGGTCTCCAGAACGCAGCCGGGCCACGGCTCGAAGCCGACCCGGATCGTCTTGCCCGTCACGCTGTAGAGGCCGCGCAGCTCGCGCGAGAGCCGCTCCAGCCGCCGCGAGGCGATCGAGTGCAGATCGGCGGGCCAGTCACGGCGCCACCCGATCGGGATCGTGGAGATGCTGCCGAACCTGACGTCATCCGGAAGCAGGAACGAGAGGATCTTGGCCAGCGCCATGGTGTACCGGTATCGCTCGGGCTTCGCCCAGTCCGGCCCGGGAACCTCCTGGTGGCGTCCACCGGTGCCGTTGAGGCTCACCACCTCGAGGCCGCGCTCCTCGAGCGACCTGCGCAGCCGTACCAGCTCGATGCGGTCGGCGACCAGGTGGTCGGCGACCGCGGGGGCGAGCCACAGGCACACGCCGAGCCGGGCCACGCCCAGCTTCCTACGCACCGGCACCGCGTAGCGGGTGAGGTGCGCGATCAGGTTCTCCAGGTCCTCGGCGGGATGCACTCCCGTGTTGTAGGCCAGATGAACGAGCGTCCCGTCGTCGTGCAACAGGCGCATCAGGTCCCTCCAAGGCTTGTCCGCTTTCCCGACCCCATTGGTCCACACGGTCTGTCCTGACCGCATGGGACGGGAGTCCCCTCCCTGCCGGGAATCCGGCCCGGGCCACCGAGCTTGCCCCGGTGCCTCCGGTTACCGCGTCCGTCCCGCAGCTGATTTCTCGGTACGCCGCAGGGGTGATTTCGGGCCCGTCGGGTCTCCGGCGGGCGCTCTACGCAGTGTAGTAC
Organism: Microtetraspora glauca; assembly: GCA_001570385.1. Classification (GTDB taxonomy): domain Bacteria; phylum Actinomycetota; class Actinomycetes; order Streptosporangiales; family Streptosporangiaceae; genus Microtetraspora; species Microtetraspora glauca. The sequence goes on from BBYL01000045.1 coordinate 24,894, forward strand.
TACATCGAGTGGTGGCATAGCCCGGTATCACAGAAAACAAGAACCCCGCGTGAGGGCTTTCTCACGCGGGGTTCCCGTCAGCACATCCGGGTGCTGGATCGGCTCAGTGCTGGATCGGCTCCACGATCGAGGCCGCGGAGTCCGGCACCTCGGGGCTCTTGGCCGCGCCGACGAAGGTGAACTTCGCCGCGTCGCCCTCGCCCTCGACGTCGATCTTGACGATCTGGCCCGGACGCAGCTCGCCGTACAGGATCTTCTCGGAGAGAACGTCCTCCAGCTCGCGCTGGATCGTACGGCGCAGCGGACGGGCGCCCATCACCGGGTCGTAACCGCGGTCGGCGAGCAGCTGCTTGGCCGTGGCGCTGAGCTCCAGGCCCATGTCGCGGTCCTTGAGCCGCTCGTCCACCTGGGCGAGCATCAGGTCGACGATCTGGATGATCTCCTTCGGCGTGAGCTGGTGGAAGACCACGATGTCGTCGACGCGGTTCAGGAACTCGGGCCGGAAGTGCTGCTTGAGCTCCTCCTGGACCTTGGACTTCATCCGGTCGTAGTTGCTCTCGACGTCGTTGGACTTCGCGAAGCCCACCCCGATGCCCTTGGAGATGTCCCGGGTGCCGAGGTTGGTCGTCATGATGATGACGGTGTTCTTGAAGTCCACCACGCGGCCCTGGGCGTCGGTCAGGCGACCGTCCTCCAGGATCTGCAGCAGCGAGTTGAAGATGTCCGGGTGGGCCTTCTCGATCTCGTCGAAGAGGACCACGGAGAACGGCTTGCGCCGCACCTTCTCGGTGAGCTGGCCGCCCTCCTCGTACCCGACGTAGCCGGGCGGGGAGCCGAACAGCCGCGAGACGGTGTGCTTCTCCATGAACTCGGACATGTCGAGCATGATCAGCGCGTCCTCGTCCCCGAACAGGAACTCGGCCAGCGCCTTGGACAGCTCGGTCTTACCGACACCGGACGGGCCGGCGAAGATGAACGAACCACCCGGACGGCGCGGGTCCTTCAGACCGGCGCGCGTGCGGCGGATGGACCGGGACAGACCCTTGATCGCGTCGTCCTGGCCGATGATCCGCTTGTGGAGCTCGTCCTCCATGCGGAGCAGTCGCTGCGACTCCTCCTCGGTCAGCTTGAAGACCGGGATGCCGGTGGCGGTCGCGAGCACCTCGGCGATGAGCTCCTCGGTGACCTCGGCCACGACGTCCATGTCGCCGGCCTTCCACTCCTTCTCCCGGCGCTCGCGCTTGAGCTGGAGCTGCTTCTCCTGGTCGCGCAGCGCCGCGGCCTTCTCGAAGTCCTGCGCGTCGATCGCGGACTCCTTCTCGCGCCGCACGTTGGCGATCTTCTCGTCGTACTCGCGCAGGTCCGGCGGAGCGGTCATCCGGCGGATGCGCATCCGCGAACCGGCCTCGTCGATGAGGTCGATCGCCTTGTCCGGCAGGAACCGGTCGCTGATGTACCGGTCGGCGAGCTGGGCCGCGGCCACGAGCGCGCCGTCGGTGATGGACACCCGGTGGTGCGCCTCGTAGCGGTCCCGCAGACCCTTGAGGATCTCGATGGTGTGGCTGAGGCTGGGCTCGGCCACCTGGATCGGCTGGAAGCGCCGCTCCAGGGCGGCGTCCTTCTCCAGGTGCTTGCGGTACTCGTCCAGCGTGGTGGCGCCGATGGTCTGCAGCTCACCACGGGCCAGCATCGGCTTGAGGATGCTGGCGGCGTCGATCGCGCCCTCGGCCGCGCCCGCACCGACCAGCGTGTGCAGCTCGTCGATGAACAGGATGATGTCGCCGCGGGTGCGGATCTCCTTGAGCACCTTCTTCAGGCGCTCCTCGAAGTCGCCGCGGTAACGCGAACCCGCGACCAGCGCGCCCAGGTCCAGCGTGTAGAGCTGCTTGTCCTTGAGCGTCTCGGGAACCTCGCCCTTGACGATCTTCTGGGACAGGCCCTCGACGACGGCGGTCTTGCCGACGCCGGGCTCACCCACGAGAACCGGGTTGTTCTTGGTCCTCCGGGAGAGGACCTGCATGACCCGCTCGATCTCCTTCTCACGGCCGATGACCGGGTCGAGCTTGCCCTCACGGGCGGCCTGGGTGAGGTTGCGGCCAAACTGGTCCAGCACAAGGGAGGTGGACGGCGCCGCCTCCTGCGGGCCCCCGGCCGCCGCGGGCTCCTTGCCCTGGTAGCCGTGGAGCAACTGGATGACCTGCTGCCGCACCCGGTTGAGGTCGGCCCCCAGCTTCACCAGCACCTGGGCCGCCACGCCCTCGCCCTCACGGATGAGGCCGAGCAGGATGTGCTCGGTGCCGATGTAGTTGTGGCCGAGTTGCAGGGCCTCGCGGAGCGACAGCTCAAGGACCTTCTTGGCGCGCGGGGTGAAGGGAATGTGCCCCGAAGGCGCCGACTGTCCCTGGCCGATGATCTCCTCGACCTGCTGGCGCACACCTTCAAGACTGATGCCCAGGCTCTCCAGAGCCTTGGCGGCAACGCCTTCTCCCTCATGGATCAAGCCAAGAAGAATGTGCTCAGTACCGATGTAGTTGTGGTTGAGCATCCGGGCCTCTTCCTGGGCCAGGACGACAACCCGCCGCGCACGGTCGGTGAACCTCTCGAACATCTCGTCGCTCCTCACAGAGCGGTCAGGCGGACCCGGGATGTCCGGCCCGTCCTTCCGCATGGTAGCCCCGACCCGGCAACCGCTCCTATCAGAGAGGACGTTCCCCGAGAGCAGGGCGTTCACCCTTCATCCAACTACCTGCCGGGGGTGAGGTGTTCCCGATACGCCGCAAGCGAACGAGGTTTAGGGAAGTGCAAACAGAATCGTGCGGCCCCACCGAAGGTCGTAACATCCGACGACCGGTTTGACCGCACGATCAAAAGCACCCTTAGTGGGCGGCGTCGTACGCCTCCACGATCGAGGCGGCAATGCGACCACGCTCGCTGACCGGGTGCCCGTGTGCCTTCGCCCAGGCACGGATCTCGGCGCTCTTCTCGCGGGTCATCGCCCGCTGAGCACCACCGGCGGCACCACGACGACGTCCACGCGCCGGAGCGGCTTCCGCGTGCCGCGCACCGCCGACGAAAGGCGACAGTGCCTCGCGCAGCTTCTTTGCGTTCCCATCGCTGAGATCAATCTCATAAGACTTGCCATCAAGCGCGAAGGTGACCGTCTCATTGGCCTCGCCGCCATCGAGATCGTCGATGAGAATCACCTGCGTATGCTTGGCCATGCGGCAATCCTTTCGGAGCATTGTTTGATTCGTCAGCCAAACATATACCCGGTTCGGGCGGCTGACAATTCAACTTTCAGCTCATCCTCAGGAACTCGTGTTGTCCTTGTCACGTCGTTCCGTTGCGGTCCGAAGGCCGGCCGCCTCGGAACGGACCAACTTAACCACGCCGTAGACGACCGCACCGCCGACAACTACGACGGGTATCAAGGCGGACAATACCTCTGTCATTCGTCCTCGCTCGTGCCGGGGGTGTCTTTCTCGGCACCCAGGATTTTCGGAGCCCGGGCGTGGCGCACCGCATGTCGCCCTCGCGGAGTCCCTGACCTGACGATAGCCCCACGTGACGCCCGGTGTGCCTCCGGGGGCGGCCGGTGGCGGTGGGGCGATTCCATGTCTCTCCAGCCGCCTTACCGGATGCATAGAAATCGTACCCATGAATGACAAGTGGGGCGGTCCGCGACGGAGCCGCCCCACTGTTTTGACCGGACGCCGGTCAAGTTGTTCTTCCCGCGATCAACGCGGCGCCTTCACCACCACGGTTCCGGCGACCTTGTCGTGCAGGCCCTGCTGCAGGGGCTTGTCGACGAGGATGAACACGCCCGTCGCCAAGGCGAAAAGACTGGCCAGGAGACCGACGAGCGGAATGCCGTAGAGCACGAAGACGCCGGGATACACGGCCGAGCGCCGCATCACGACGGAGGAATCCAGCGGTCCGCCGCCCAGAGCGACCAGCTGGATCTTCATGATCTTCTTTCCGATGGTCTGGCCATCCTTGGAGTGCAGGACGTAATCGTAGGCCGCGTACGCACCATAGGCGATCAGGGACGCGATGAAGCCGGTAAGAAAGCTGCCGCTCGCCACGCCGAGGGCGATGCTCAGAATCAGGTACACGACCCCGAAGATGACGCTGTCGATGATTCGCGCGACCAGACGCTCCCACCATTCGGCGAGCGGGGCCGGAACACCCGGCGGAAGGGGGGCGCCCTGCGGAGCCCCATAACCGCCCGGGGGCGGATAGGCGCCCGGCGGCGGGGGCGGCGGAGCCGAGCCATAGGGGTTCTGGCCGGGGGGCGGTTCCGCGGTCATTGGGTCACCTCTCACGTGTGGAGGACATGCGTTCCCCAACCATCGCACGGATGATCCCGACTGTTACCGCTTTTCTTCCCCAATAGGGACACAGTTCCAATCCCGCTCGCGCCCATGAAAACGGGACCGATGGCTCGTTCCATCGGCCCCGTTTGTCCAGTGCTACCTCGCCCGACCTATTTGATCTTGACGACGGTGGTACCCGCGGCCTTGTCGTGCAGCGCCTGCCACAACGGCCGGTCCCAGAGCAGCCAGAGCACGTTCAGCAGCGAGAAGAGGCTGAGCAGCAGGCCCACGATGGGAATCCCACCGAGGATCTGCGGCCCGAACGAGACTCCGGCCCGCTTTCCTGCGACATCCGTCGCGAGGCCGCCCGTCGGGAGGGAATCGCCGACGGGGACGACCTTGATGCCCATGACGATCTTGCCGACCGTCTGCCCGCGTTGCTTGAGCATCATGAACTCGTACGCGGTCATGATCAGGCCGGCGATGGCCGAGGTGAGCAGACTGGCGAGGAGCACGCCGCCGCCAGCCGTGAAGGCGCCCGTCTCCGGGTTGAAGCTGGCCTCGGTGACCATGATCATGGTGAGCACCGTCGAGACGATGGCGTAGGGGATACCGACGATCACGACGTCGATGAGACGGGCCACCAGTCGCTGCCACCACTCGGCGAGCGGGGCGGGCGCGCCGGGCGGGACCACCGCCGCCTGCCCGCCGTACGGCTGGGCGTAGCCCTGCTGGCCGTATTGCTGCTGCCCGTAGCCCTGCTGCCCGTAGCCCTGCTGGCCGTAGCCCTGCTGGCCGTAGTCGGCCTGCTGACCGTAGCCGGGCTGTTGGGCGTACCCCTGCTGGGGCTGCTGGCCGTAGCCGGCCTGCTGGCCGTACTGCTGCTCCTGGCCGTAGCCGGGCTGGGCCTGCTGGCCATAACCGGGCTGGGCCTGCTGGCCATAAGCGGGCTGCTGCTGGCCGTACCCCTGAGGCTGGCCGAAGGCGCCCGTACCGGGCTGCTGGCCATATCCCTGCTGGGGTTGCTGCCCGTAGTCCTGCTGGCCGTACTGCTGCTGCCCGTAGCCCTGCTGCGGCTGCTGCGGCTGCTGGGCCTGCTGGCCGTACCCCTGCTGCCCGTACGGCTGCTGAGGCTGCTGCTGGGCCGACTGGCCATAACCGGGCTGCTGCTGGCCGTACCCTTGAGGCTGGCCGAAGGCCCCGGTCCCGGGCTGCTGCTGGCCGTACTGCTGCTGCCCGTAGCCCTGCTGGGGCTGCTGGCCGTAGCCGGGCTGCTGCTGACCGTAGACGTGCTGGTCGTGCTGCTGGCCGTATCCATAGGCCTGCTGGGGGCCCGTCGCCTGCGACGGGTTGCGGTAACTGACGACCGTGACATCAGGGTCGTACTGCTGGGCTGGATTGCTCGTACCCTGCTCACGGTCCGAAGGCGGCGGTGGGGTGCCGTCCGGAGCGTCCTGGGGGTACGGCGGCTGTCCGGAGCTCACCGTTTCACCTCGTTTCGGGTTCGCATGCGGCGATCGTCATGCGCATGCCGATATGGCCAAAGTAGCGACAGGCGTATCAACAGTCACCTTTCCGGCCGGTCACCACCATGGTCAGACTCGGGGTTGGAGATGCAGCAGCATTCGGGTGTTGCCGAGCGTATTGGGCTTGACGTGCTCGAGATCGAGGAACTCCGCGACGCCTTCGTCGTAGGAGGCGAGCAGCTCGGCGTACACCTCCGGAGAGACAGGGGTCCCGTGAATGGGCACGAATCCGTGCCTTCCGAAGAACGTGACCTCGAAGGTCAGACAGAAGACCCGGCGCACGCCCAGCTCGCGGGCCGCGTCGATGAGCGCGCCGACGATCCGGTGGCCGACGCCCATCCCCCGGGCCGCGGGGTCGACGGCGACCGTGCGGATCTCCGCCAGATCCTCCCAGAGCACGTGCAGCGCCCCGCAGCCGACGACCGTCCCGTCGGCCTCCGCCACCCAGAACTCCTGGACGTCCTCGTACAGGGTGACGGTGGTCTTCTTCAGCAACCGCGGCCCGACGCCGGAGTACGCGTCGACGAGGCGGCGGATGGCGCGGACGTCGAGGGTCCTCGCCCGGCGCACGATCACGACCCGGGACGCGCGCTCACCGCTCTCGGCTTCCGAGGGCCGGCCCGCAACCTGCTCCATGGATCGCCAGCCTAGTCGCCGCCCGGCCCGTGCGGGCGCGCCGCGAGGGCCCGTACGCGAGCGCGGAGGAGAACACGGATTAACGGTCATGCCGAAACCCGAGCAACCCTCGGATCAGCTCACCGTGCGTATCCGTTCGAGCACGTTCCGCGCCTCCTCGGCTTACGTTCCGGGAATATCCAATTTTGCGACCTCTCGATCCTGCGCTGACCTGCTACGGAGACGGCCGGGCAACAGGTAAACGCAGGGTAATGGACGTCCCGGCCCACTATCACATGTGACCGGACCGTGATCATTCAGTTGTGAAAGCTAGACGGAATCACGAGTTCTGGTTGAGCAGGAACCCGGCGTGCACTAGTGTCCAGCGACGATGCCGGTCATCGCGAAAGGCGCGAACGACCGGACCGCCGAGTCCCAGAGGCGCCCGTGCCGAAGGGAGCCGGGGAACCAACTGTGGAGATCCGGGGTCAAACCCAGGTCATCAAGGGGTGAATCCGAAAGGTAGGGCTACTCCGGCCCGAACCCGTCAGCTAACCCGGTAGGCGGCCAAAGTGTCGGCAGTTGCCGCCATCGCCCTCGGGCGTTCGCGCGGTGCGGGGATCCGCCTGCCGGGCACGCGTAGGAGAGGAGCTTTGTTGCGCATCTCTGGAGGACGATCCGCGGGCAGGCACGCTCGCGGGCGACGGCGCCGCGCCCGGTCATCGACCGGCGGCCCGATCCGCAGGTTCGCATTCTTCGGTGTCGCTCTCATCGCGATGACCTTCGGCGCCCCCGTCATGGCCGCGACCGCCGAACCGCAGCCCAGCCTCAAGGAGCTGACCGCCGAGGTCGAGCGCCTCTACACCGAGATCGAGACCCTCACCGAGGATTACAACGGTGCCCGGGTCAGGCTCAAGGAGGCCCAGCGGTCGGCCGATCTCGCGAAGAAGACCCTCGCCACGAGCGAGACCGAGCTGGAGACCCGGCGCAGGACGGCGAGCCTCCTCGCGCAGAACTCCTACATGACCGGCGGCTTCGGCTCCGCCTTCGCGCTGCTGAGCGCGGACGACCCGGATTCGTACCTCGACCAGGCGTCCACGACCTACGCCCTCCAGATGCAGCAGGGCGAGGAGGTCGCCCAGGTGGCCAAGGCGATGGAGGCGGCCGAGCGGGCCAGGACCAGCGCGAAGGCCCGGCAGAAGGAAGTGAAGGACCTGCTCTCCGGCCTCGACGAGCAGCGCGACAAGATCCGCAAGCTGGTCAAGAAGTCCGAGAGCAACCTGTACAGCAAGGTCGCGGGGAGCGTCACCAGGGGAAGCGCCGCCCGGCGGCTGGCCTTCCCGATCATCGGTGACGGCAAGGCGGCCGAGGCCGCGCGCTGGGCCCTCACCCAGCAGCTCAAGCCCTATGTCTGGGGTGCCGACGGCCCGACCTCGTTTGACTGCTCGGGGCTCGTCATGGCGGCCTACCAGAGGGTCGGGATCAGCCTGCCCCATTACACCGGCTCACAGTGGTCGGCCGGCACGCACATCGCGCGCGAAGACATGCGCCCCGGCGACCTGGTCTTCTTCTACAACGACCTGCACCACGTGGGCATCTACATCGGCGGCGGTTACATGGTCCACGCGCCCCGTACGGGCGACGTCGTCCGGATCGCCTCGCTGGCCAACCGGCCCTTCGCGGGAGCCGTACGGATCGCGGACTAGCTTTCCGCGCTCCCCGGCCGGGCGTCGCCTCAGATCGGCCCAGATCAGCCCAGATCGGCTCAGATCGGCCTCAGATCAGGCGGCGCCTGGCCGCCCACGCGACCGCCTCGATGGCGGTCGCGACCCCGATCCTGTCGCAGATGACCCGCAGCCGACGCCGTACGGTGCGACCGCTCACATCGAGGCGGCGGCCCACCTTGTCGACGGTGCCGCCCTTGGCCAGCTCGGCCAGCAACCTCAGATCGTCATCGCTGAGACCGGCGCGGTCGCATTCCGACACGGGGCTCTCGCCCCGGGAAACCACATCGGAAAGCGGCATCGTCAGCCCTCCCCCACCAGGATGATTTATCGGTCCGCCCTGGGAAGGTAAACACTTTGTTCAAAAATCGTCAAGTTCGGACCCTGATTGGTCATTGACAGTCTGTACGGCAAAGCGGGGCATCCGTGAGGTTTAGGTCCTCGCCTTTATCCCGAATTTCGCGGCAAGCATGGAAAACGCCATGCGCCTCTCGGACCGAAAGTCGGGACTCAAAGGGCCGCGTCGTACGCGGCACGGGCCGCCTCCACCTCGCCGATGTGAACCTCCGCCCATTCCTTGACGGCGTACATCAGCGGCATGAGGGTCCATCCGAGCGGGGTGAGGTCGTAGTCGACCCGGACGGGCACGGCCGCGGTCACCCTGCGGGACACCAGCCCGTCGCGTTCCAGCGTGCGCAGCGTCTGGGTGAGCATCTTCTGGCTCACCCCGGTGACGCTCTTCGCGAGGTCGGTGTAGCGGCGGGGACCGTCGGCCAACGCGTTCAGCGTCAGGTTCACCCACTTGTCGCTGAGCCGATCGAGGAGCTGCCGGGAAGGGCCGCTCATCGCGTACGCACCAGAGTCCATCATCTGAGACTGATGTGTCGCCATCCGCACTCCACTACGGGCATTTCATACTTTCAGGGGGTTTCTTACCAGAAGAGAGTAGCTTTTCAAAGGTTCGCAACCCGCCCAGGGGTCAGGCGTGCGGCCGCACCAGCGGGAACAGGATCGTCTCGCGGATGCTCCTCCCGGTGAACGCCATGATCATACGGTCGATCCCGACGCCCACCCCGCCCGTCGGCGGCATGGCGTACTCGAGGGCGCGCAGGAAGTCCTCGTCGAGCCGCATGGCCTCGGGATCGCCGCCCGCGGCGAGGACGGACTGCTCGGTGAGGCGGCGGCGCTGCTCGATCGGATCGACGAGCTCCGAGTAGGCCGTGCCCAACTCGGTGCCGAACCCGATGAGGTCCCACTTCTCCGTCAGCTGCGGGTTGTCCCGGTGCCGGCGGGTGAGCGGCGACGTCTCCAGCGGGTAGTCCATGACGAACGTCGGCTGGATCAGCGTGCGCTCCACCAGCGCCTCGAAGATCTCCTGGACGAGCTTGCCCTGCCCCCATCCGGAATCCCAGTTGATCTGCCGCTGATCCGCATATTTCCGGACCTGTTGGAGAGGCGTCTCCGTAGTGACCTCCTCGCCGAGTGCGGCCGACACCGAGCCGTACAGCGTGATCCGCGGCCACTCGGCCAGGCCCAGGTCGATCTCCTCGTGCCCGTGGACCACCACCGTCGTGCCCAGGGCGGCCACGACCGCCTGCTGGTACATCCGCTGGGTCAGATCCGCCATGTCGTTGTAGTCGAGATACGTCCCGTACGCCTCGAGCATGGTGAACTCGGGGTTGTGCGTGGCGTCCGCGCCCTCGTTGCGGAAGTTCCGGTTGATCTCGAAGACCTTCTCCAGGCCGCCGACCACGAGCCGCTTGAGATAGAGCTCGATCGCGATGCGCAGGTAGAGGTCCATGTCGTAGGCGTTGATGTGCGTACGGAACGGCCGGGCCGCCGCGCCGCCGTGGATCGGCTGCAACATCGGCGTCTCGACTTCGAGGTAGCCCTCGTCGTGCCAGAAGTCGCGGACGGCGCGCACCGTGGCGCTGCGGACCCGCGCCATCCGCCTGGCCTCGTCGTTGACGATCAGATCGACGTAGCGGAACCTCACCCGCGACTCCGGGTCGGTGAGGCCGGCGTGCTTCTCGGGCAGCGGGCGGAGGCACTTGGAGGTGATCTGCCAGCGTTCCGCCATGACGGACAGCTCGCCCCTGCGCGAGGTGACGACCTCACCCTCGATCCCGACGTGGTCGCCGAGATCGACGTCGCGCTTCCAGGCGGCCAGCGACTCCTCGCCGAGCCGGTCGAGCGACAGCATGATCTGCAGGTCGCCGGAGCCGTCCCTGATCGTGGCGAAGCACAGCTTGCCGCTGTTCCGTGACAGCATCACCCGGCCCACGACGCCCACCCGGTCACCGGTCACGGCGCCCGGCCCGAGACCCGCGTACCTCTCCCGGACCTCCGCGACGGTCGCGGTGCGCGGGAAACTCACCGGATAGGGGTCGACGCCCTCGGCCCGGAGCCGGTCGAGCTTGTCCCGCCGGACCCGCATCTGCTCGGGCAGCCCGTGGAGGTCGTCGCTCACAATGAAAAGGCTAGCGACCGCGTCCCGCCCCATCCGGTACGGCTACGCCATGCGAAAACACATGCGCGTAAAGTAACGAATCCTCTAAAGTGTGGCGGGTGATACGAATGTCGATCGATGTGGACGACGAGCTACTCGCCGACGTCATGCGCCAACTGCCTGAGATGTCCACCGAAGAGGTCATCGATCACGCCCTGCGGCGCCTGATCTATCCCAGCCTCGTCCGTCAGCCGGTGTTCCGCGCGTAGATCAGCCGCAGGCCGATCAGCGTGAGCCACGGCTCGTGCACGTCGATCGTGCGCGCCTCACTGACGACGAGCGGGGCACCGGTGCCGGTGGCGACGACGGTGACCTCCTCCCGGTCGTCGGCGAGCTCCGCCGCCATCCGCTCCACGATGCCGTCGACCAGCCCGGCGAAGCCGTACACGATGCCGGACTGGAGCGCCTCGACCGCGTTCTTGGCGATGACGGACCGGGGCCGGATCAGCTCGACCTTGTGCAGCTGGGCTCCCGCCGACGCGAGGGCGTCCACGGAGATCTCCACACCGGGCGCGGTCACCGCGCCGATGTACTCTCCGCGGGCGGACACCGCGTCGAACGACGTCGCGGTGCCGAAGTCGACGATCACGCACGGCCCGCCGTACAGGGTGGTGGCGGCGAGCGCGTTGACGATGCGGTCGCTGCCGACCTCCTTGGGGTTGTCCATCCGGACCGGCACGCCGGTGCGCACGCCCGGCTCGACGACCACGGCGGTGACGTCCCCGTAGTAGCGGCGGGACATGTCGCGCATCTCGTTCAGCACCGACGGCACGGTCGAGCAGATGGCGATGCCGCTGATGTCGGCGTCCTTGAGCAGGGGCGACTGGCCGAGGAGTCCCTGAAGGATCACGGCGATCTCGTCCGCGGTGCGCCGGGGGTCGGTGGCGATCCGCCAGTGCTCGATGACCTCTTCACCCTCGAACAGGCCAAGCACCGTGTGGGTGTTGCTGACATCGATGGTGAGCAGCATGCCCTGATTATGCACTCTGTCGATCAATCCCTCACCATGGCCACGGTCAGAGGCCGCCGGCCCGGTCCGCCTCGCGGAGGTCCAGGGCGATGTCCAACGCGGGCGCGGAGTGGGTCAGGCCACCCACGGCGAGGTAGTCCACACCGGTCTCCGCCACCGCGGCGGCGGTGTCCAGGGTCAGCCCGCCGCTGGACTCCAGCCGGGCCCGGCCGTCCACCAGGCGTACGGCCTCGGCCAGCCGCTCGACCGTGAAGTTGTCGAGGAGGATCTCCTCGGCCCCCTCGGCCAGCACGGGCTCGATCTGGTCGATCCGGTCCACCTCGACCTCGATGGGCAGGTCGGGGTGCGCCTGCCGTACGGCGCGGAACGCTTCGGCGACCCCGCCCGCGGCCACGACGTGGTTGTCCTTGATCAGCGCGGCGTCGTGCAGGCCCATGCGGTGGTTGACCCCGCCGCCGCAGCGCACGGCGTACTTCTCCAGGGCGCGCAGCCCGGGGAGCGTCTTTCGGCTGTCGCGGACCCGCGCCTTCGTCCCGGCGACGGCGTCCACCCACCGCCGGGTCAGGGTGGCGACGCCGGAGAGGTGGGTGAGGAAGTTGAGGGCGGTGCGTTCGAGCGTGAGCAGGTCCGTCGTCAGGCCGCGCACGGTCATGAGGACGTCGCCGCGGGCGACCCTGTCGCCGTCCTTGGCGCGCCGCTCGACGGCGACCATCCCGGGCGCCTGGCGGAACACCGCCTCGGCGACGGCCAGGCCCGCCACGACGCCGTCGGCGCGCGCGACCACGTCGGCGACGGCCGTCTGGTCGGCGGGGATGGTGGCGGAGGAGGTGACGTCCCGCAGTCCGGCGAGGTCCTCGTCGAGCGCCTCGGTCACCAGTGCGAGGAGGCGCGGCGGGTCGATGCCGAGCCCGGCGAGCTCGGCGGACAGCTCTTCCGGGAGCTCCGTCGGCCGGTGCCCCGGCCGCTCCTCGTGGGCCGCGTGCTCCATGAGCAGTCCTTCCTCTTCCAGGGTGATGTCGATGTGCAGCCGCCAGTTCCGGTCGTCGCGGGCGGGATGGTCCTCACGCCAGTGCGATCCCCGGGTCTCCAGCCGCTCAGCGGCCGCGCCGGTCAGGGCGCACGCGACGGTCAGCAGGTTCGTGGCCTCCCAGGACTCCGTGCACGGCTCCACCGCGATCGGGGTCCACATGGCGCCCGACAGCGCCCGCGACACGTCGATCAGGCTCTGCCGGCTGCGCAGCACGCCGGCGCCGCGGCTCATGTGGTTCTGGATCCTGGGCCGGGTACGCGGGTCGACCAGCCCCACCGGCCGTCCGTCGTCGACCGGCTCGCCGGGCTCGCCCTGTTCCGCCCGGGACGACACCAGATCGGCCGCGATCCGCTCGGCGAAGACCAGCCCTTCGAGGAGGGAGTTGGACGCGAGGCGGTTGGCCCCGTGGACGCCGGTGCACGCGACCTCTCCGCAGGCGTACAGGCCGGGGACGCTGGTACGGCCGCGCAGGTCAGTGCGGACGCCGCCGCTCGCGTAGTGGGCCGCGGGGGCGACCGGAATCGGCTCGGTGACCGGGTCGATGCCGTGCTCGCGGCAGACGGCCAGGATCGTCGGGAACCGCGCCCGCCACTTCTCCTCGCCGAAGTGCCGGGCGTCCAGGTGGACGTGGTCGGCGCCGGTCTCCCGCATCTTCCCGGTGATGGCCTTGGCCACGACGTCCCGCGGCGCGAGGTCGGCGAGCTCGTGCACGCCGCGCATGAAACGCTCGCCCGCCGCGTCGATCAGCACGGCCCCCTCACCGCGTACGGCCTCGGAGACCAGCGGCTGCTGGCCGGTCGAGTCCTCGCCGAGCCACAGGACCGTGGGGTGGAACTGGACGAACTCGATGTCCCTGACGACGGCCCCGGCGCGCAGCGCGAGGGCGACGCCGTCGCCGGTGGACACGACCGGGTTGGTGGTGGAGGCGTAGACCTGGCCCATGCCGCCGCTCGCCAGGACGACGGCGCTCGCCCGCGCGGCGCCGACGCCGTCCCGCGCTCCCTCGCCCATGACGTGCAGCGTCACGCCGCAGGCCCGGCCGTCGCCGTCCCTGAGCAGGTCGAGCGCGAGGGCGTGCTCGATGACCTCGATGCGGGGTTCCGCCACGGCGGCCGCGACGAGGGCGCGCTGGACCTCGGCGCCGGTGGCGTCACCTCCGGCGTGGACGATGCGGTTGCGGCGGTGGCCGCCCTCGCGGGTGAGCTGGAGCTCGCCGCCCGCGTCACGGTCGAAGCGGGCGCCGTGGTCCATCAGCCGTCGCAGCGCGTCCGGCCCCTCGGTGACGAGGACGTGTACGGCCTCCTCGTCGCACAGGCCGACACCGGCGATGAGCGTGTCCCTGAGGTGCTCCCCGGGGGTGTCCTCGGGGTCGAGCACGGCCGCGATGCCGCCCTGGGCCCAGCGGGTGGACCCGGCCGACAGGGTGTCCTTGGTGACGACCAGCACCTTCCCCTGGGGGGAGAGCTCTGTGTAGCGGAGCGCCACGGTCAGCCCGGCGATGCCGGAGCCGATCACGACGACGTCGGCGTGGGCCGTCCAGCCGGGGGCGGGCGCCGTGAGCCTTCTCGGAATCGCCACCATCGGGGGTTCCCCTTTCGTCAAGATGACGATAACGGCCCCAAGGATACGCGGCCCCACGGACCCCCCACAAAACCCCCGGAGGGGATGATCTACCAGATCATGGGAGTTGTACGGCGATGTTGTCGATCAACCGGGTGTTCCCCACCTTGGCCGCCACGGCCAGGATCGCGTCGCCGTGGTGCTCCTCGCCCACGGAGGCGAACGTGGCCGGGTCCACCAGAGCCAGGTAGTCCAGCAGCAGCGGCGGGGACAACCGCGCCGCTTCGTCCAGTACGGCTCTCGCCGCGTCCAACACCCGGGCCGGGGTCGTCTGGGCGGCGCCGGCGCGCAGTGCCCTGGACAGGTGGAGCGCGGTGCCCCGGTCGGCGTGCGACAGGTAGCGGTTGCGGCTGGACAGGGCCAGCCCGTCCGCTTCCCGGACGGTCGGCGCGCCGACGATCGAGACGGGCACGTTGAGGTCGCGCGCCATGCGGCGGATGAGCGCGAGCTGCTGCGCGTCCTTCTGCCCGAAGATCGCCACATCGGGCTGGACCAGGTTGAACAGCTTCAGCACGACGGTCAGCATGCCGTCGAAGTGGCCGGGGCGGAACGCGCCCTCGACCGTGGCGCCCATCGCCCCGGCGGACACCCCCACCTGGTGGCCTTCGGGGTACATCTCCTCGACCGACGGCGCGAAGACGACCCGGACGCCCTCTTCCGCGCACACCTCGAGGTCGGCGTCGAGCGTACGCGGATAGCGCGAGAAGTCCTCGGCCGGGCCGAACTGCAGGGGGTTGACGAAGATGCTCACCGCCACGTGCTCGGCGTGCTCGTGGGCCAGCCTGATCAACGAGCGGTGCCCGGGGTGCAGGGCCCCCATCGTGGGGACCAGCGCGAGCCTGCCGGGGCCGATCGCTTCCCTCGCCTTGGCGAGCTCGGTGCGGTCACCCGCGACGATCACGTCCATATGTTCCCTCCCAGCGCGTCCAGGAGGCGCTCCGCGGTCTCGGGCTTGAGCAGCCCGGCGGCGAGCGCCCGGTCCGCGGTGAGCCTAGCGAGGGCGACGTAGGCGTCCGCCGCTTCGGGTGCCGCGAGGATCAAGGCGTCCACGTGTTTGCGCACGGTGCCGGCGTCGCCGCGGACGACAGGACCGGTCAACCCGGAGATGCCGAGGCGCAGCACGTTGTCCAGCGCGGCCCCGAGCAGCGGGCCCAGCATCCGGCCGGGCTGCTCGACGCCGATCTTGCTCAGCAGCTCCTGCGACTCGGCGATCAGGGTGACCATGTGGTTGGCGGCCCCGGCGATGGCGGCGTGGTAGAGCGCGCGGTCCTGGTCGGCGATCCAGACCGGCTCCGCCCCCATCTCGATGACGAGCGCCTCGGCGACCGGGCGCAGCATCACCGGGGCGGTCACGCCGAACGACGCGCCGGTGAGCCGGGACAGGTCGTCCTCCCTGCCGGTGAACGTCATGACCGGGTGCAGCGCCAGAGGCAGCGCCCCGGCCTCCGCCGCCGGTTCGAGCACGGCGAGGCCGTACGCGCCGCTGGCGTGGACCAGGAGCTTGCCGCGCAGGTCGGCCCCGGTCGCGGCCAGGCCGGAGACCAGGCCGGGCAGCACGTCGTCCGGCACGGT
The DNA here is from genome assembly GCA_001570385.1 of Microtetraspora glauca. Lineage (GTDB taxonomy): Bacteria > Actinomycetota > Actinomycetes > Streptosporangiales > Streptosporangiaceae > Microtetraspora > Microtetraspora glauca. Next base: position 40,776 of record BBYL01000045.1, read on the forward strand.
GAGCAGCACCAGGTCGGACTTCCCGATCACGTCTTCCGGCCGGCTCAGCTCGACGCCGAGCCGCTCGATCGCCCGCCGCCTGGACGAGTCGGAGACCCCGCTGGCGGCCACCACCCTGTGGCCGGCCTGGGCGAGCGCCGCTCCGAGAACCGAGCCGACGCGACCCGCGCCGAGCACCCCCACGGCTAGCCGCGCGGGGCGGTCACCTGTATCCATGACGCCTCCCTTCGGCCCAGCGTAACGGCGGCGGGCATCGCTCCGCCGCCGCTACTCGACAGGCGGGATCTTGCCCTGATCGGAGGCCGTCTAATACCGCCGCCGTTCCTCGGTAACGTCGGTCGATGTGTGGGTCACCTGGCGGGAAGCGACACGGCGGGCACTGTACGGCGACGGCGGCTTCTACCTGAGAGAACGGCCGGTCCGGCACTTCCGCACGTCGGTGCACGCGTCACCGGCCTTCGCCGAGGCGGTGCTGCGCCTCCTCGGCGAGGTCGACGCCGCGCTCGGGCGGCCTCCGGTCCTCGACCTGGTCGACATGGGCGCGGGGGACGGCGTGCTCGCCGTGTCCGTGCTGGAACTCGCCCCGCCCGAGCTCGCGGACCGGCTGCGCGTCACCGCGGTCGATCTGTCGTCGCGGCCGGAAGATGTGGACGAGCGCGTGGCATGGGCGCCGGCCGTACCGGATGAGGTCCATGGGCTGATCTTCGCCAACGAGTGGCTCGACAACGTGCCGGTGGACGTCGTGGAGCGGACTCCCAGCGGGCCGCGGCTGCTCTTGGTGGACCCCGCGACCGGCGAGGAACGTCCGGGACCGGCCCCGGACGAGCGGGATCTCGCCTGGCTGGAGCGGTGGTGGCCGCTGCGGGCCGTGGGCGACCGCGCCGAGATCGGCCGTCCCCGCGACGAGGCCTGGGCGTCGCTGATCGTACGGCTCGCGCGCGGCACCGCGGTCGCCGTGGATTATGCACACCCTGTGGACGACCGGCCGGGCGCCGGGAGCCTCGTGGGCTACCGGAACGGCGCGGCCGTACCTCCCGTGCCGGACGGGTCGTGCGACATCACGGCGCACGTGGCCCTGGACGCCTGCGCCGCGGCGGGCGAGCGGGCGGGCGCGCGGGACACGACGCTGACGACGCAGCGGGAGGCTCTGCGCCGGCTGGGCGTCGGCGGAGCCCGGCCGCCGCTCGCTCTCGCGCACGCCGACCCGCGCGGCTACCTCAGGGCCCTGGGACGTGCCTCGGAGGAGGCCGAGCTGATCGATCCGGCCGGGCTCGGGAGGTTCGGCTGGCTCAGCCAGTCACGGTGACCCGCAGCGACTCCAGGCCGCGGATGATGTAACCCGGCTTCCAGACGGGCTCCTCGACGAGTTCCAGCTTCGGGGCGGCGTCGAGCAGCGCGGTGAAGGACTCCACCAGCTCGACCCGCGCGAGCGGGGCACCGAGGCAGAAGTGGATGCCCGCGCCGAAGGAGATGTGCGGGTTGTCCACACGCCCGATGTCCAGGCGGTCCGGGTCGGGGAAGACCTCCGGATCGCGGTTGGCCGAGCCGAAGAGCAGCCCGATCTCCACACCGCGGGGGATCGTCACCCCGCCGACCTCGATGTCCTCGAGGACCCAGCGCTCGAACATCTGCAGCGGGGTGTCCCACCGCAGCAGTTCCTCGATGGCCGTGGGCATCAGCGTGCGGTCGTTCCTGAGCCGCTCCAGCTCGGCCGGGTTGCGGAACAGCGACCACCAGCCGTTGCCGGTGACGTTCACGGTGGCCTCGTGGCCGGCGTTGAGCAGCAGCACGCAGGTGCCGATCAGCTCGTCCTCGGTCAGCCGGTCACCGTCGTCCACGACCTGCGCGAGGGCGGAGATGAGGTCGTCTCCCGGCTGGTCCTTACGAGATCTGGCCAGCTCGCGTAGGTATTCGGCGAACTCCGCCGCCGCCCGCACGGCCGTGTGCTGCGCATCGAGCGAGGGGTTGAGCTCGTACATGCCGCAGATGTCGGCGGACCACGGGCGCAGCAGGTGCCGGTCGGCCTCGGGCACGCCCAACATTTCGGCGATCACGGTCACCGGGAGCGGCTCGGCCACCTCGGCGAGCAGGTCGCCGCCGCCGCGCTCGACCAGCCCGTCGGCCAGCTCCCTGGCGATCCTGCGCACGCGGGGGCGGAGCGACTCCACCATCCGAGGCGTGAACGCCTTGGACACCAGGCGGCGCAGGCGGGTGTGGACGGGCGGCTCGACGTCGAGCATGCCGGCCCTGACCACCCTCCAGAAGGGTTCCTGGAACTCCGGCTCGGGTTCCCTGCCGAATGCCTCGTGCGAGGCCGTGTGGAGGTAGGAGCGGCCCAGCCGCCGATCGCGCAGCAGCGCGTTCACGTCGGCGTGACGGGCGATCAGCCACTGGCCGGTCGGCTCGAAGAAACTGACCGGGTCGTTCTCCCGCAGATCGGCGTAGACGCCGTACGGGTGGGCCACGAACTCGGGATTCCAAGGATCAAACTTCACAAACCAACCATACGAAGCATTTTGCCTGGTCGCATCACCTGAACCACCAGTACGGACATCACATTTCGGGCAACTGACGGCTTGCGGCGCCGGGGAGGGAGTGGGCTATAGTGCCGCACAGGTCATGAGTGCCAGCGCACAGCCCCGGCTTGCTGGCCGGCAACCCTCGCGTCCGCGGCGGGGTGCCCCGGGTGAGGACCAGGTCCGGCGCGAGGCGCGCCGGGCAAGCGCGGGCTCCGCCGGTATGACGCCATGGCCGGGGTCCCTGACCTCAGGAGGCCGTCGTGTCCGTTCTCTCGCTGTCCACCCTCTCCCCCGCCGCCGCCCACGAACGGCCGATCCCCGCCGTCCTGGGCGCCGACCTCGAGGTGCCGGTCAAGGGCGGGCGGCTGGTGCCGTACGCGAACCTGGACTACGCGGCGAGCGCGCCCTGTCTGGAGCCGGTGAGCGCCGCCGTCACCGCGGCGCTGCCGGCCTACTCCAGCGTGCACCGCGGCGCCGGATACGCCTCCCAGCTCACGACGGCCCGGTACGAGCAGGCGAGGCACACCGTCCGGGCGTTCGTGGGCGCCCGCACGGACGACGCGGTGGTCTTCACCCGCAACACGACCGACGCGATGAACCTGCTGGCCCGCAGCCTGCCCGAGGGCACCACCACCGTCGTGTTCGACACCGAGCACCACGCCTCGCTGCTGCCCTGGCCCGACGCCGTACGGCTCGCGCCCCCGGCCTTCCCCGGCGAGGCGATCAGGGCCGTGGACGAGACGCTGGCCGGGATCGAGGGACCGGCCCTCCTGGTCGTCACGGCCGCCTCCAACGTGACCGGCGAGCTGTGGCCGATCGCGGGGCTCGCGCACGTGGCGCACCGGCATGGCGCCCGCGTCGTCGTGGACGCCGCCCAGCTCGTCCCGCACCGGCGGCTCAACCTGGCCGCGCTCGACCTCGACTACGTGGCGTTCTCCGGGCACAAGCTGTACGCGCCGTTCGGCGCCGGAGCCCTCGTCGGGCGGGCCGACTGGCTCGCGGGGGCCGCGCCGTACCTGCTGGGCGGCGGCGCGGTGACCTCGGTCGGCGCGGACGGCGAGGAGACGTCGTGGAGCGACGACCCCGAGGTGCGCCACGAGGCCGGGACCCCGAACGTGCTGGGGGCGATCGCCCTCGCCGCGGCCTGCGACGCGCTGGCCGCGACCGGCTGGACGGCCCTGGTCCGCGAGGAGGAGCGGCTGGTGGCCCGCCTGCGCGCGGGGATCGCCGGGATCGAGGGCGTGCGCGAGCTGTCCCTCTGGGGGCCGGACCACCCCAGGGTCGGCATCGTGTCGTTCACCGTGGACGGCCTGACGGCCCGTGAGGTCGCCGAATCCCTGTCGGCGGACCACGGCATCGGCGTCCGGGACGGCAAGTTCTGCGCGCACCCGTTCGTACGGCACCTGCTCGGGACGTCCGACGGCGGCTGCCAGGACGGCACGGCCAGCGCCGTACGCGCGTCGATCGGGATCGGCACGACCGAGGAGCACGTGGACCGGCTGATCGGCGCTCTGCGGGACCTGGCCACAACCGGGGCGGGCATTTCGTCCTGAACCACCCACCGGCGTGGGAGCATGGCCGTATGACAGGAGAGCCTCGGGCCGAGGGGGCGTTCCGGGAACGCGTCGTGGGCATCGGGTCGGGCGCGGGAGCGGTGGCGCCCCGGGAACTGGCCACCGAGGACATGGTCCTCAACATCGGACCGCAGCACCCGTCGACGCACGGCGTGCTGCGGCTGCGACTCACCCTGGACGCCGAGCGCATCGTCAGCGCCGAGCCGATCATCGGCTACATGCACCGGGGCGCCGAGAAGCTGTTCGAGGTGCGCGACTACCGCCAGATCATCGTCCTGGCGAACCGGCACGACTGGCTGTCGGCCTTCGCCAACGAGCTGGGCGTCGTGATCGCGGTCGAGCGGATGCTCGGCATGGAGGTCCCGCGACGTGCGGTGTGGGCGCGCACGCTGCTGGCCGAGCTCAACCGGGTGCTCAATCATCTGATGTTCCTCGGGTCCTACCCCCTGGAGCTGGGCGCGATCACCCCGGTCTTCTACGCGTTCCGCGAGCGGGAGACCCTGCAGCACGTAATGGAGGAGATCTCCGGCGGCCGGATGCACTACATGTTCAACCGCGTCGGCGGCCTCAAGGAGGATCTGCCGCTCGGCTGGCTCGACCGCGTGGGGCAGGCCGTCGCCGACGTACGGCGCCGCCTCCCCGACATCGAGAACCTCGTCTCCGGCAACGAGATCTTCCTCGCCCGGACCAAGGGCGTCGGGGTGCTGCCCCGCGAGACGATCATGCAGTACGGCGTGAGCGGCCCGATTGCCCGCGCCTCCGGAGTCGACTTCGATCTGCGCAGGGACGAGCCCTACCTCGCATACGGCGAGCTGCCGGTGAGGGTGGTGACCCGGACAGAAGGCGACTGCCACGCCCGGTTCGAGGTGCTGCTCGACCAGGTCAAGGCCTCCCTCGACCTGGCGGACGCCTGCCTTGACCGGCTGCGGGAGCTCCCCCCGGGACCGATCAACCAGCGACTGCCGAAGATCCTCAAGGCCCCCGAGGGCCACACGTACGCCTGGACGGAGAGCCCGCTCGGCATCAACGGGTACTACCTCGTGTCCCGGGGCGAGAAGACCCCCTGGCGGTTGAAGCTGCGCAGCGCGTCGTTCAACAACGTCCAGGTGCTACGGGAGATCCTGCCGGGGCATCTGGTCGCCGACATGATCGCCATTCTCGGCTCGATGTTCTTCGTCGTCGGGGACATCGACAAATAGCGGTTACTTGCGCTCCTCCGGCTTGCCCGGCACCCGGCAGCAGTGCTCAAGGAAAAGCGCCGCGCAGATCAGCACGACGCACGAGGCGAACGAGCCGCCCGCGACGAACGCGTCCTGCCGCGGCTGGGGCAGGTCGAGCAGGTTGAGCACGTGGAGCACGAAACCCGCGAAGACGCCCCCGAACACCGCGCCCGCGTGCGCCGTGGCCTTCGCCAGGGCGGCGAGCCGGGCGACCGCCAGCGGCTCGGCCGGCTTGGTGCCCGGCTTGCGGCGGATCCTGGCCCGGGTCAGCCACCCGGTGTACGCCTCACCGATGGCCAGCAGCAGCAGGGTCGGGATCGCGCTCCACGGCACCGTCGGCAGCTGGGAATAGGTCTTCTGCAGCAGGCCCCAGGTGAGCAGCGCGAACACCACCACCAGGCCGACCAGCACGCCGGGGTTGCTGGGCTTCACGCAGGCTCCTCTTGCGACATCAGGCGGGGGGCTCCAGGGACAGGTCGTCGCGCAGCCGTACACCGGCCTGGTCCAGCCCGGCGAGCAGGTCGGCCACGGCGCCGTGCCCGGTGAGCGTCGCCTCCGGATCGGCCCGCAGCCACGGGACCAGCACGAACGCCCGCTCATGCGCCCGGGGGTGCGGGAGCGTGAGCTCGGGATCGGCCGACACGACGTCGTCCACCATGATCAGATCCACGTCGAGAGTCCGCGGCCCCCAGCGCTCCACGCGCACCCGGCCGAAGGCGTTCTCGATGCTCTGGGCGCGTTCGAGGAGCGCCCACGCGTCCAGCATGGACTCGGCCACGACGACGGCGTTGAGGTAGGGGTCCTGCTCAGGCCCGCCCACGGGGTCGGTCTCGTACACGGGGGAGACGGCGACGAACGTCAGTCCCGGAGCGTCGAAGAGGGCGTCGATCGCGCCCTGGAGATTCTCCATCCGGCGACCGAGATTGCTGCCGAGCGCGAGCACGACCCTCATTCGCGACCCCTTCTGATGGTCACCACCACGTCGTCGAACGGCAGCGGAATGGGCGCGGCCGGCTTGTGCACGCTGACCTCCACCTCGTCCACCAGGTCGTACGCCAGGCAGACGGAGGCGAGCCGGTCGGCGAGCGTCTCGATGAGGTTGACCGGCTCGCCCCCGACCGTCTCCACCAGGCGCACGGCCAGCGCGCCGTAGTCGACGGTCTTGGTCAGGTCGTCTCCCCCGGCGGCGGGCGCGGTGTCGAGGAACAACGTCACGTCGACCACGAACTCCTGGCCGAGCTCCCGCTCCGCGGGCAGGCAGCCGTGCCGCCCCCGCGCGCGCAGCCCCACCAGGCGAACGCTGTCACTCCGGCCGCTCACTCTTCCTCCTCCTCGTCCTCGCTCTGCAGGACGGGGGACCCGTGGTACAACCACAGGCGCCAGCCGTCCGGGGTGCGGACGTACGTGCTGGTCGCGACCACCCGGCCCGCGGCGAACCCCGCCTCGTCGGTGTCCGCGGCGGTCAGGATGTTCTCCGCGCAGGTGAGCACGGCGACGTCGCCCAGCACCATGGTCCGCACGTCGGTCAGCACGAACTGGATGTACGGGGTGTTGGCCATGATCAGTGCCCACGAGCGGAGCACCTCGGACCGGCCGCTGAGCATGGGCCAACCGGGGTGGACGCACATCGCCACCCGGTCGCCCGCGTCCTCCGCCCAGATCTCGGACATCCGATCCAGGTCCGCGCTCTCGATCGCGTCGTAGAACTCCTGGTTGAGCTCCTCAACGTCCTTCATCGGCTGCCTTCCACGCCGCCGCGACGCGTACGGCGTCCGCGTTGGGTCCGACCTGGTGTACCCGGACGCACCAGGCGCCCTCCCGCGCGGCGAGCGCGGTGACCGCCAGCGTGGCGTCGTCACTGCGGTCGAAGGGGCGGGGCCTGCCCTCGGCGTCCGGCAGCAGGCGCCCGAGGAACCGTTTCCTCGACGCGCCGATCAGCACGGGATGGCCCATCTCGACCAGCTTGCGGGTCCCGGCCAGCAGCGCCCAGTTGTGCTCGGGATGCTTGGAGAACCCGAGCCCGGGGTCGATGACGATCTGCTCCTCGCGCACGCCCTCGCCGAGCACCGAGTCGACCCGCTTGCGTAGTTCCTCGGTCACCTCGGTGACGACGTCTCCGTACATCGCGCGGCTGTCCATGTCGTGGCTGTGGCCGCGCCAGTGCATCACGACGTACGGCACGCCGGTCGCCGCGACGACCCTGGGCATCGCCGGATCGGCCAGCCCGCCGCTCACGTCGTTGACGAGCATGGCACCGGCTTCCACGGCCGCCTCGGCGACCTCCGCGCGCATGGTGTCCACGCTGACCGTCACGCCCTCCTGGCGGAGGACGCGGATCACGGGCTCGACCCTGCGCAGTTCCTCTCCGAGGGAGACCCGGGCGGAACCGGGGCGGGTGGACTCGCCACCGACGTCGACGATGTCCGCGCCCTGGGCGACCAGTTCCAGCCCGTGGGCGATCGCGGCGTCCGCGTCGAACCACTGGCCGCCGTCGGAAAAGGAGTCGGGCGTCACGTTGACCACGCCCATGACCAGGCATCGCCCGGGATCGGGCATCCCGGGCACGTGGTGTGTGGTCATGCTGCCTCCTCGTCCGCGAGCCGGCGATGACCATTCGTCACTGTGTCTACTGGTTCGCTCGCTTCTCGCTCGCAGCCAAGCCTAGGCGCTCGGAGGTCGGGAACTGTATCCGGATCAGTTGCGCCCGAGGATGAGCGACATCGCCTCGGCCCGCGTGCTCTCGCAGGTGCGGAAGTCGCCCCTGACCGCGGAGGTGATGGTCTTCGCGCCCGGCTTGCGCACACCGCGCATGCTCATGCACATGTGCTCGGCCTCGATGACCACGATCACACCGCGTGGTTCGAGCACCCGCATCAGCCCGTCGGCGATCTGCGAGGTCATCCGCTCCTGGACCTGCGGCCGGCGGGCGTAGACGTCCACCAGCCGGGCCAGCTTGGACAGACCGGTGATCTGGCCCTTGGCGTTCGGCGTGTACCCGACGTGGGCCACGCCGTGGAAGGGCAGCAGGTGATGCTCGCAGGTCGACATGACCTCGATGTCCTTCACCAGCACCATCTCGTCGTGGTCGGCGTCGAACATCGTGGTCAGCGCGTCCTCCGGCCGCTGACCGAGTCCCGCGAACTGCTCCGTGTAGGCACGTGCGACCCGGGCCGGGGTGTCGCGCAGGCCGTCCCTGTCGGGATCCTCGCCGATGGCGAAGAGGATCTCCCGGACGGCCTTCTCGATCCGGCCCTGGTCCACGTAATGCGGCTCGACCGTCACGGTCAGGCCTCGTCCTTCTGCGGCGCCTGGTCGTTCATCCACGGAGCCGGGTTGCCGGCGGGCAGAGCCTGCCCGTTGCCGTTGGCCCGCTCCTTCGGAGTGATCACCGGCGGGCGGTCGGACGGGAGCCGCTTGCCGTACCCGGCGTACGAGGGACGCTTTTCCTTCGTCTCGACCGGAGCGAAGACCTGGAGCACCTGCTCGCGGGAGAGGGTCTCCTTCTCCATGAGCTCCAGCACGAGGTTGTCGAGCACGTCGCGGTACTGGACGAGGATCTCCCACGCCTGGTCGTGCGCGGACTCGATGAGCCGGCGGACCTCCTCGTCGATCGTGGAGGCGATCTGCTCGGAGTAGTCGCGCTCGTGGCCCATCTCACGCCCGAGGAAGACCTCGCCGTTGCCGCTGCCGAACTTGCGGGCGCCGAGCTTCTCGCTCATGCCGTACTCGGTGACCATGCGGCGGGCGATGGAGGTGGCCTTCTCGATGTCGTTGGAGGCACCCGTGGTGGGCTCGTGGAAGACGAGCTCCTCCGCGGTGCGGCCACCCAGCAGCATGGCGAGCTGGTCCATCATCTCTGACCTGGTCGCGAGGAACTTGTCCTCCATCGGCAGCGTCATCGTGTAACCGAGGGCGCGGCCGCGGGACAGGATCGTGATCTTGTGGACCGGGTCGGAGTTGGGCAGCGCGTGCGCGACCAGGGCGTGACCACCCTCGTGGTACGCGATGATCTTCTTTTCCTCGTCGGACATCACGCGGGACTTGCGCTCAGGACCGGCCATCACGCGGTCGATGGACTCCTCGAGGGTGTTCATCGAGATGAGCTTCTGGTCCTGCCGGGCGGTCAGCAGCGCCGCCTCGTTGATCACGTTGGCCAGGTCGGCTCCGGTGAAGCCGGGCGTACGCCGCGCGATGACGTCGAGGTCGACGTCCTGGGCGAACGGCTTGCCGCGGCCGTGGACGCGCAGGATGCCCTTGCGACCCTCCAGGTCTGGACGGTCGATGACGACCTGACGGTCGAAGCGGCCGGGGCGCAGCAGCGCCGGGTCGAGGATGTCGGGCCGGTTGGTGGCGGCGATGAGGATCACGCCGCCCTTCACGTCGAAGCCGTCCATCTCGACGAGGAGCTGGTTCAGCGTCTGCTCGCGCTCGTCGTGGCCACCGCCGAGACCCGCGCCGCGGTGACGGCCCACCGCGTCGATCTCGTCGATGAAGATGATCGCCGGAGCGTTGGCCTTCGCCTGCTCGAACAGGTCGCGGACACGCGAGGCGCCGACACCCACGAACATCTCGACGAAGTCGGAACCCGAGATCGAGTAGAACGGCACGCCGGCCTCACCGGCCACCGCCCTGGCGAGCAGGGTCTTGCCGGTTCCGGGCGGGCCGTACAGCAGGACGCCCTTGGGGATCTTGGCGCCGATCGCCTGGAACTTGGCCGGGGCCTGCAGGAACTCCTTGATCTCCTGGAGCTCCTCGATGGCCTCGTCGGCACCCGCGACGTCGGCGAACGTCGTCTTGGGAGTGTCCTTGGTGATCAGCTTCGCCCGCGACTTCCCGAAGTTCATGACGCGGGAGCCGCCGCCCTGCATCTGGTTCATGATGAACAGGAAGATCAGGACGATGATGATGATCGGCAGGAAGCTGACCAGCAGGCTGACCAGGAAGTTCTCCCTGGGGACCTCGACGGTCCAGCCCTTGGAGGGGTTGGCCTTCGCCAGCGCCTCAGTCAGCTGGACGCCCTGGCCCTGCACCCAGGGGGCCTGGATGCGGTCCACGGACTTGCCGCCGACGTCGATCGGCTTCAGCAGCGTCAGCTCGGCGCGCTGGTCCTTGTCGACGACTTTGGCGCTCTTCACGTTGCCCTGCTGGATCTGCTGGACGACGGTAGAGGTGTCGGCGGTGGTGTAGTTGCCGTCCCCGTTGAACATCGTGGTGACGAGCAGGAGAAGCACGACGATGCCCAGGATCCACAGTAGTGGCCCACGTGTAAATCGCTTGAGATCCATCCGTTGCGGAACCCCGGCGGGCCCGTCCCTTCCTGACCAAGGCCTGGCCCCGGGCGGAACCCGGGTCGCGGCATCCCTCGCCGCTCCTACTGACTACCCGCAGGTAACCGAATGGCACCCGCAGATATCAGAAGGTACACCGGGCCGCCGCATGCGGTAACTGCATGAGCGGCTCCGGCTTTACCTTTCCAACGTACGTGACGCAATCCGTGTTCCCTACCAGGGAGCGGATCGCGGCCCGCACAAGAGGACTTCGCTCAGGGCTTACTCGCCGCCGTAGACATGTGGAGCGAGCGTGCCGATGAACGGCAGGTTGCGATACCGCTCCGCATAGTCGAGCCCGTAACCGATCACGAACTCGTTCGGAATGTCGAACCCGACATACTTCACATCAATTGGCACCTTGACCGCGTCCGGCTTACGGAGCAGCGCGCAGATCTCCAGCGAGGCCGGGTTGCGCGACTTCAAATTGTTCATCAGCCAGGAGAGCGTGAGACCGGAGTCGATGATGTCCTCGACCACGAGCACGTGACGGTCCGCGATGTCGGTGTCGAGGTCCTTCAGCACCCGCACCACCCCGGACGATCTGGTGCCCGCCCCGTATGAGGACACCGCCATCCAGTCCATCTGCACCGGGACGTGCAAAGCCCGGGCCAGGTCGGCCATGACCATGACCGCGCCCTTGAGGACGCCGACGATCAGCAGGTCCTTACCGTCGTAGTCGGCATCGATCTGGCCGGAGAGTTCCTTGATCTTGTCTTGGAGCTCGTGTTCCGGAATGAGGACGCTCAAGAGGTCCTTGCCCATGTCGGCTGCATCCACCTGCGGAATCCTTACGCGAGGTTGTTCGCTGTAGCGAATATCAGGGTGCCACAGCGCCGGACCGCTCCCACCCCCCCGGGTAGATCGACCCGCCTCTGCCCCCGCCATGCGCTGATCAGCCGCTCCACCTCGTCGATGTGCACCGCCGCGAGCGCGGACGCGGGCGCGCCCGCCTCCACCGCCGCCCGCTGGATGACCCGCCGCCGCACGGCTCCGGGGACCTTCTCCAGTACGGCGACGGCCAGCTCGACGCCGGATCCCGTACGTGACTCGGCGAGTACGGCGTCGGCCCACTCGTCCAGGGCGTCGGCGTCGTCCCGGCACAGGCGAGCGGTACGGGCGAGCGCCTCCGCCACACCCGGCCCGAGCGCGGCCGTAAGGACGGGCACGACGTCATGGCGGACCCGAACCCTGGTGTAGGCGGGGTCGATGTTGTGCGGGTCGTGCCACGGTTGGAGCCCCAGAGCCGCGCACGCCTCCTCGGTCCGCGCCCGGCTCAGGCCGAGCAACGGCCGACGATAGACGCCGGAGATCCCCGGCATGCCGGCGAGCGACCGGGTGCCGCTGCCGCGCGCCAGCCGCAACAACACGGTCTCCGCCTGGTCGTTCAGCGTGTGCCCCAGCAGCACGGCCGCGGCCTCCAGCCTCTGGGCCGCCTCCGAGAGCGCCGCGTAGCGGGCGTCGCGCGCGGCCGCCTCCGGCCCGCCCTCGGTGCCCACGGTGACGGGCAGGACCAGCGCGGGGTCGAGGCCGAGCGCGGGCGCTAGTCGTACGAGGTCGTGCGCGCGGGACGCCGAGCCCTGTTGCAGGCCGTGGTCGACGGTCAGCAGCCCGGCGCGCAGGCCCATGCGAGGGGCGGAGAAGCCGAGGGCCGCGGCGAGCGCGAGCGAGTCGGCGCCGCCGCTGCACGCGACCAGGACGAGCGCCCCCTGGGGCAGGTCCGCGAGCGACTGCCGTACGGCACGGCGCACGTCGGCGACAGCGGGATGGGGACCCATGAGGCCATTCTGTCCGCAGGCCGGCCGGACGTGGGAACCGTGTCCGCCCGGATCGGCCGACGCGGAGAACGCGCGACGGTCAGGACTCCGGCGCGGCCGTTCCCTGCTCCAGCGAGCGGTTGCCGAGGACGCGGCCCATCCACACCTGGGGATCCGCGATCTCCTCCCGGCTCGGCAGCGTGTCGGGAGACGTCCAGACCCGGTTGAAGCCGTCCATCCCGGCCTGCTCGACGACGGTGCGCACGAAGTGGGACCCCTCGGCGTACTGCTTCATCTTGAGCTCGATGCCGAGCAGGCGCCGGATGAGCTGGTCGGTGCGCGACCCGCCCTCCCTGCGGCGCTGGAACCTGGACCTGATCTCAGCCACCGACGGCACGACGGACGGGCCGACGGCGTCCATGACGTAGTCGCCGTGCCCCTCGACCAGGGTCATCACCGCGGTGACCCGGTCGAGCACGGCCTTCTGCTCCGGGGTCTGGATGGCCTCGATGAGGTTGCCGTCGCCTCCCCTGATGGCGTCGGCGACCGCGTCGGAGGCGGCGCGCAACCGTTCGAGCAGGGTCGTCAGGTCCATGTCGGAGGCGAGCAGGAAGTCGGTCATCTGGGTGCGCACGTATTCCCGGAGCCAGGGCACGCCGGTGAACTGCACGCGGTGAGTCTCCTCGTGGAGGCAGACCCAGAGACGGAAGTCACGCGCGTTGACTCCCATCTCGCGCTCGGTGTGCACGATGTTGGGCGCCACGAGGGTCAGCCTCCCCGCGGGCGCGTTGCCCTCGGGGTCCGGCGGGAGGAAGAGCTCGTACTGCCCCAGCACCCGGGACGCGAGGAACGCCAGCACGGCGCCCACTTCCACTCCGGTGATGCGGGAACCGACCGCGCCGACGATCGCGGGCACGCTCGACATCTTCTGGGTGAGCGGCTCGAAGACCACCCTGAACCCGTCGACGTTGGCGCGGATCCACCCGGGCCGGTCGACGACGGTCGCGGCCTCCGGCGGCGCCGAGTCGATGCGGGTGAACTCCCGTACGTGTCCTTCGGCCTCGCGGGACAGCCGCCTCAGCTCGGCGACCGCCTGTCTGGCCTCTTCCCGGCTCACCTGTGGCCCCGGGCGCACGAGGCGCACTCCGGTCGCGACGGCCAGATCCCAGTCGATCACCTGCATACTCACCACCGTACGTTCTCCCCCCTCGCCGCGCGCGCGAGGGGCGCGGCGGTGTGCTGAGGAGGAGTGAGCGGGGAGCGCGGCGGTCGCGCCGCGGGCGCGGCGAAACCGGTCAACTCTGGGAGACGATCGTGGCCAGGCGGTCGAGCGCGGCGACCGCCGCTCCGGGGTCGGGCACGTCGTCGGCCATGAAGGCGAAGGCGAGCAGCCGCCCGTCGGTGGTGTACGCGACTCCGGCGAGGGTGTTCACACCGTTGAGCGTGCCGGTCTTGGCGCGGACCAGCCCGGCGCCCGCCTCGGATCCCGATGTGTCGTACCGGTTGTGCAGGGTGCCGGTGTATCCGGCGATGGGCAGCCCGCTGATCAGTGAATGAAGGTCGGGGTTGGCCGGTGACACCGCGGCGGCGAGCAGGCGGGCCAGCGCGGTGGGGGTGATGCGGTTCCTGATGGACAGGCCGCTGCCGTCGGTGACCTTGATCTCCTTGTCGAGACCGAGCCGTCCGAGTACGCGGTGGACGGCCGCCGCCTGCCCGGCGAACGTGTGCGGCAGTCCCTCCTCGATGGCGACCTGGCGGGCCAGTGCCTCGGCGAGGTCGTTGTCGCTCTGCGTCAGCATGCGCTCCACCAGGGCGTAGACGGGAGGCGACTCGACGCGGGCGAGTTCCTTGGCCGTCTGCCCGGCGGTGACGGGCTTCACGTCCTTGCCGACCTTGACGCCGTACGTGCCGAGGAGCGAGGCGAAGGCGTCCGCGGCCGTACGCGGCGGGTCCGGGACGCGGGCCCCCTGGCCGGGCGCGACCCGCCCCTCGTCGATCGTGAGCGCGGTCACCGGCGCGGCGCTGCCCTCGGGCACGTAGGTGGGCTTCCATCCGGGCGCGGTCACCGGTCCGGTGAAGAGCGAGGTGTCGTATCCGAGCGTGACCGAAGTGATCTTGGCGGCTTTCAGCGCCTTGGCCGTGCGGGAGGCCAGGACGGCGAGGGAGGCGGGCTCGGGATAGACGCCGCGCGGCTTCTTCGCCCCGGTGAGGGTGGGATCACCACCGCCGACGAGGACGATCGTGTTCGCGCCGGCTCCTGTGACGACCCTGGTCGCGATCTTGGCGTCCGGGCCGAGCGACGCGAGGGCGGCCACGCCGGTGACGACCTTGGTGGTCGAGGCGGGCGTGAGCGCGATCTCCGCGCGGCCGTTGAAGAGCGTGGCGCCGCTCGCCGCGTCCAGTACGACCCCGCCCGAGCTGCGCCCGAGGGCGGGGTCACCCAGCGCGTGGGCGAGCCGCGTGGTCAAAGTACCCTTAGCGGGGAGAGGCGCGTCCCCAACCGCGGCCAGAACCGCACCCGCGGTGATGATGGGGGTGGGGGTCGGTTCCGGTGAGGCGATCGGAGCCGACGGGCGGCGGATGTCATGGGTGATCACATAGACGCCTACGGCGACGGCGAACACCTGCAATAGGGCGAGGGTGACTAACAGCACCCATCGCTCGCGTCGCACCATGTCACCTCTTGTCGCGCCAAATGGATGTACGCCTACGAGACATTAACGCCCCCCGGGATGCCGGGAGAGCTTGAGTGGAGGAACCGTAGTGGAGTTCGACGTTGTCGTTGAGATTCCCAAGGGGCAACGGAACAAGTACGAGGTGGACCACGAGACCGGCCGCATCCGACTGGATCGTCTGCTTTTCACGTCCACTCAGTACCCCGCCGACTACGGGTTCATCGAGAACACGCTGGGCGAGGACGGCGACCCGCTGGACGCGCTCGTGCTGCTCCAGGAGCCGACCTTCCCCGGCTGCCTGATCAAGTGCCGCGCCGTCGGCATGTTCCGCATGACCGACGAGAAGGGCGGCGACGACAAGGTCCTGTGCGTGCCCGCCACGGACCCGCGCATGGAGCACATCCGCGACATCCACCACGTCGCGGAGTTCGACCGGCTGGAGATCCAGCACTTCTTCGAGGTCTACAAGGACCTGGAGCCCGGCAAGTCAGTCGAGGGCGCCAACTGGGTGGGCCGGACCGAGGCCGAGGCCGAGATCGTCAACTCCGTGAAGCGCTTCCAGGAGCAGGGCCACGAGCACGCCTGATCAGTCCGGCCGGGTGGCCCCGACGAGGTCGGGACGCCAGATGGGCGCGATGCGGACCACGTCCCCCGTCTGGGGGGCGTGGACCATCAGCCCCCGTCCGATGTAGAGGCCCACATGGTGGATGGAGCCGGGGTCTCGCGTCACCCGCCCGAAGAAGACCAGGTCACCCGGCTGGAGTTGGTCGATGGGGACGTGCGGGCCCGACTGCCACTGCGTGCCGGTCCAGTGGTCGAGGTCCACCCCCGCGCGCTCCCACGCCCGCATGGTCAACCCCGAGCAGTCATAGCTCGCCGGACCCGCCGCGGCCCAGACGTACGGCTTTCCGAGCTGCTGGAGCGCCCAGGTCGCCGCGACACCGCCCGGCCCGGTCACTTCGGTGGCCGCCCATCCCGGGGCCTTGAGCGCGGCCCGCGTGGTCATGGTCCGTAACTGGGACTCTCGCCGCGCCTGACGGGCCAGCCTGGCCTGCCGTAGCCGCTCGACCCGCGAGCGGGCGGCGTCGAGGCGCTGTGAGATCTCCTCCGTCGCCTGCTTGAGTTCCGCCATCTGCTGTTCCTGCTCGGCCACCGCCGTCGCCGCGGCCTCCTTGGCCAGCCTCGCCTGCTCGGCGCTCGCGGCCTGCTCGGTGTACGCCCGCTCGGCCTGGGCGCGCACGATCTTGAGCACGGTCTGGGTGTCCTCCAGGTTCTGCATGCTCGCCGTCTGCTCGCTGCCGAGCTGGTTCAGCATGCCGGCCTGCTGGATGAATCCCTCGAAGCCCTCGGCTCCGGTGACCATGGCGAGGCCCATCTGGTCGATGCTCAGGTTCGCGTAGCGCTGCGCGGCCACCGCGGCGACCGGTTTTCGCGCCTCCTCGACCTCGGTTCGCGCCCGCTCCACCCGCTGCGACACCTGGTCGTACGCCTCCTCGGCCGACCGCAGCATGACGAGCTGGCCGTTGTACGCCTCGACGAGGCGCTCGACGTCGGAGTTGAGCTCGCTCAGCCGTGCCTTGGCAGCGGCGAACCGGGCCTGGACCCGGCCGAGTTCCTGGGCACGGACACGCACTTGTTCACGCGCGTCGGCGACTTTTCCCGCCGGTTGCCCCGGATCGGCACCCGCCGGGGTGGCCAAGGTGAGAATGAGCCCGCAAGCGAGCCCGGCGATATGCCCGGATGCCATGCGGAGTGGCATGCTGCCCCCTTCCGTTTCTCCACTCCCAGACTCCCCGAGAATAACTCTGCGTACACACTAGGCTCACCGAACGTAATCTTTGGGAACCTGAAATTTCCAACGCCATTCTCGGGCAATTCCGGCCAGGGCCGTGCGGTACGGAATAAGGGTCGCTTTGTCTCCGTAGTGGGATAACAAACGCGGACGGGATTACCCGTCCGCGTATCCGTATTGAGCGGAAATTCTCACCCGCCAGGGCCGAGCGCCGACCGGTCAGGCGACGAG
>BBYL01000046.1 GCA_001570385.1 Microtetraspora glauca
GGGCAAGTCCACGCTGTTGCGCGCCCTGGCCGGGCTGAACCCCCCGACCTCGGGAACCGTTCACCTCGGCGGCCGCGACATCACCCGCCTCCCCGCCCACAAGCGGGTGTCCGAAGGAGTCGCCCTGGTGCCGGAGGGCCGGCGGCTGTTCCGGTCCCTCACGGTCGAGGAGAACCTGCTGACCGGCACCTACCGGAAGCGGCCCGGCCCCTGGACGGTCGCCCGCGTACACGAACTGTTCCCGTGGATGGCCGACCGGCGCAGGCAGAGCGCCTCGCAGCTGTCGGGCGGCGAGCAGCAGGCGGTGGCGATCGGCAGGGCGCTGCTGTCCAACCCCGACCTGCTGCTCATCGACGAGCTGTCCCTGGGCCTCGCGCCGGTGATCGTGCGCCGTATCTACGAGGTGCTCCCGGACATCGTCGGCACCGGCACCACCGCACTGATCGTCGAACAGGACGTCTCGCAGGCCATGCGGGTGGCGGATCGGGTGCACTGCCTGCTGGAAGGCCGGTCCGTACTCGAAGGGCGGCCCGCGGACCTGACCGCCGAGCAGGTGGAGCACGCGTACTTCGGTATCGGAGCGGCGCTCCCGGCCGGGCAGGCAGGAGAGGGACAACTGACATGAACTGGCTCAACGCCGTCATCCAAGGGCTGATGCTCGGCGGCCTCTACGCGCTGTTCGCGACCGGCCTGTCGCTGATGTTCGGCGTCATGCGGATCGTCAACCTCGGGCACGGCGACCTCGCGGTGGTCGCGTCGTTCCTGGCTCTGGCCCTGATCAGCGGAACGGGGCTGCCTCTGTGGATCGTGCTGGTGGTGACCGTCCCGCTTTTCGCGGTGCTCGGCTACCTGACCCAGCGGGTGCTGCTGCAACGCAGCCTGTCCTCCGGACCGCTGGCCACGCTGCTCGTCACGTTCGGCCTCTCCATCGTGCTGCAGAACGTGCTGCTGGAGATCTTCTCCGCCGACACGCGCACCCTGGACGGAGGCTCGTTCGCCACGGGCTCGTTCGAGCTCACCGGCTCGATCTCCGTCGGCTACCTCTCGCTGACGACGTTCCTGCTGGCCGTCGTCGTCCTGGTCGGCATCCAGATGTTCCTGTCGCGTACCGGCCTCGGGCGGATGCTGCGCGCGTCCTCCGACGATCGCGAGACCGCGAACCTGGTGGGTGCCGACAGCCGTCACATCTACGGCATCGCGACCGCCATCGCGTTCGCGACTGTGGCCCTCGCCGGCCTGATGTTCGGGATGCGCTCGTCGTTCGACCCGTCGATCGGCCCGTCGCGGCTGATCTTCGCTTTCGAGGCGGTCGTCATCGGCGGGCTCGGGTCCCCGTGGGGGACGCTGCTCGGCGGCATGGTCCTCGGCGTCACGCAGTCGGTGGGCGCGCAGATCGACCCCGCGCTGACCCTGCTCGCCGGACACCTCGTCTTCCTCGCCGTGCTGGCCTTCCGGCCGCAGGGCCTGATCGCAGGACGGACCGTATGACGATCTCCCAGACGCTGATCTCACGCGCGGCGGCGGCCGTGGACGTGAGCCGCTCGGCCCGGTCCTCGAAGCCGTCGGCCGTCGTCATGCTGGTCGCCGTCGTGGTCCTCGTGGCGCTTCCGTTCCTGGTGTTCAGCAACGTCACCGACACGATGGTCAACCTTTTCGTGCTGATCGCGCTGGCGAGCATGTGGAACCTGCTCGCCGGGTTCGGCGGCCTGGTCTCGGTGGGCCAGCAGGCGTACATCGGCATCGGCGCCTACAGCGTCATCGCTCTGGCCGACCAGGGGGTCTCGCCGTTCCTCGCGGTCCCGCTCGCCGCGGTCACCTGCGTGATCTTCGCACTGCCCACCTCGTGGCTGGCCTTCCGGCTGCGCGGCGACTACTTCGCCGTCGGGACCTGGGTGATCGCCGAGGTCTACCGGCTCCTGGTCGTACGCGTCGACAGTCTCGGCGGCGCCAGCGGCAAGGGCCTGGCCGGGCTCTCCGGCATCGACCAGACCTTCCGGGGAGCGCTGACCTACTGGATCGCGCTCGCGCTCGCGCTGGCGACGATCGCCGGGTGCTACCTGCTGCTGCGCGGGCGGCTCGGTCTCGCGCTCATGGCGGTGCGCGACGAGGAGACGGCCGCGAGTTCCGTCGGAATCGACGTACGGCGGGCCAAGCGCATGGTCTACCTCGTGTCCGCCGCCGGCTGCGGCGCGGCCGGCGGGGTGATCACGGTGAGCTCGCTCAGCGTCAACCCGGACGCCATCTTCAGCGTGCAGTGGTCGGCGTACATGATCTTCATCGTCGTGATCGGCGGCATCGGCTACATCGAGGGTCCGCTGCTCGGTGCGGTGATCTTCTTCGCGTTGCAGCAGCTGCTGGCCGACTACGGCTCGTGGTACCTGGTGCTCCTGGGCGCCGTCGGCATCGCCGCCGCGCTCTGGCTCCCGCGCGGGCTGTGGGGCCTGGTGCGCGACCGGACCGGCCTGAGCCTGTTCCCCGTCGGCTACTTCGTCCGGGAGCGTGGTGCCGATGCCGCCTCACGTTGAGACGGCCACGGCCGCCGCGGCCGCCATCGCCGCCGGTGAGCTGTCCCCCGTCGACCTGGCCGAGCGGATGCTGGCCACGATCGAGACCACCGAGCCGCACCTCCACGCGTACGCCACGGTGACGGCCGACGAGGCCCGCGCCCAGGCGGCCGGTCTCGCCGACGAGCTGGCCCGCGGCCTGCGGCGCGGCCCGCTGCACGGCATCCCCGTCGGGATCAAGGACCTGATCGACACGGCGGGCGTACGCACCGGCTACGGGTCGCCCAGGTTCACCGGCCACGTGCCGGCGCGGGACGCGGGCGCGGTGACCCGGCTGCGGGACGCGGGGGTCGTGGTCCTCGGCAAGCACACCACGCACGAGCTGGCGTGGGGAGGGCGCACGGACAGCGCGTTCTTCGGCCCCACCCACAACCCGTACCGCCGGGGCCGCATCCCCGGCGGCTCCTCCGGCGGATCGGCGGCCTCCGTCGTCGCCGGCAGCTCTCTGGGGGCGCTCGGGTCGGACACGGCCGGCAGCGTGCGCATCCCGGCCGCGCTCAGCGGCTGCGTCGGGTTCAAGCCGAGCCGCGGCCGCGTCCCGCTCGACGGGGTGCTGCCCCTCGCCCCGTCGCTGGACCACCTCGGCGTCCTGGCGCGCACCGTGGACGACGCCGCGCTGCTGATGACCGGGATCGCCGCGCCGGCGCCGGCCGACCCGCCCGCGGAGCTGCGGGTCGGCTGGCTCGGCGGCTGGTACGACGCGGTGCTCGCCCCGGAGGTGCGCGAGGCGCTCGCGGCCACCCGGGCCCGGATCGAGGACCACGGGGTGCGCGTGGAGGACGTCGTCATCCCCGGCGAGGAGCTGATGCCGCAGGCCGTGCTCGCCAGGATCCTCGGCGAGGCCGGTGCCTTCCACCGGTCCGCGTTCGAGCGGGACCCCGCCGGGTTCGGGCCGGACATCGCCGAGCTGATGCGGATGGCTCCGCCCGGCGACGAGGAGGTCGAGCGGCACGAGGCCGCGGTCCGCCGCCTCGTGGCCGCACTGCACCGGGCGCTCGCCTCGTACGACGTCCTGGCCGGCGCCACGGTGCCGGTGACGGCGCCCGCCATCGGCGCGATGACCCTCACCGTCGACGGGCGGGAGTGGCCCGTCGAGCTGGTGCTGACCCGGCTCACCTCGCCGTTCAACGCCGCGGGGCTGCCCGCGGTCTCGGTGCCGGTGGCGCTGGCCGGCGGTCTGCCGGTCGGCCTGCAGCTCGCCGGTGCCGCCATGCGCGACGACGTCGTCCTCGACGCCGCGCGCCTGGTCGAGCGGCTGACCCCGCCGCTGCCGCGACCCGCGATCCACGAAGGAGGAACCCGATGAGGGTGACCGCCGCGGTCGTCGACGAGCTCGACGGCCCGTTCCACATCGAGGAGCTCGAACTCGACGAGCCAGGACCGGGCGAGGCCCTGGTGAAGATCGTCGCCTCGGGGATCTGCCACACCGACGCGATCACGCGGCACGGGGACCTGCCGATGCCGTTCCCCGGCGTGCTGGGCCACGAGGGCGCGGGGGAGGTGGTGGCCGTGGGCGACGGGGTCACCGCCGTACGACCCGGTGACCACGTGGTCATCGGCTGGCCGTCGTGCGGCACCTGCCGCAACTGCCGGGACGGGGAGCCGCGTTACTGCGCCCGCCTCGGTGAGGCGCTCTGCGGGGGCGGGCGGCTGCTCGGCCCGCGTGCCGGACAGACCGCGCTGCGCCGGCCCGACGGGCCACCGGTGCACAGCCACTTCTTCGGCCAGTCCTCGTTCTCGACGTACGCCCTCACCTGGGCCGAGGCCCTGGTCGTGGTCCCCCAGGACGCGCCCCTGGAGCTGCTCGGCCCGCTCGCCTGCGGCATCTCCACCGGGGCCGGGGCGGTGCTGAACACGCTCAAGCCCCGGCCCGGATCGAGTCTCGTGGTGTACGGCGTCGGCGCGGTCGGCCTGGCCGCGGTGATGGCCGCCCGGCTCTCCCCGGCCACGAGGATCATCGCCGTCGACCGGCACCCGGCCCGGCTCGTCCTGGCGGAGGAGTTCGGCGCCACCCACACCGTCAACGCCGACGAGGCCGATCCGGTGGCCGAGGTGCACCGGATCTGCGACGGCCCGGCCGACTACTCGCTGGAGTGCACCGGCGTCATCCCCGTCGTACGCCAGGCTGCCGACAGCGTCGGGATGCTCGGAACCTGCGTGCTCATCGGCGGGGCACCGGCGGGCGCGGAGTTCAGCCTCGACCACCTGTCGACGCTGTGGGGCCGGCGGGTGATCGGCACGCTCGGCGGCAGCGGACGCAGCGAGACGCTCATCGGCACCCTCGTCGAGCTGCACCGGCAGGGACGCTTCCCGTTCGACCGGCTGGTCCGGTTCTACGACCTGGCCGACATCGACGAGGCGCTCGCGGCCAGCCACCGGGGCGACGTGCTGAAACCCGTTCTGCGCATGAGCCACTGAAGACTAGAGGAAAGGACGCCCGCTGTGGGACTTCTCGACAGCGTCGACTGGCAGGGCAACATCTTCAAGAACGGCGAGTGGACCGCCGGACGCGGAGGCGACTACGCGGTCGTCGAGCCCGCGACCGGGAGGGAGCTCGGCCGGATGGGGCGGGCGACCCCCGAGGACGTCGCCGAGGCCGGTGTGACCGCCGCGCGGGCGCAGAGGGAGTGGGCGGCGCTGCCGCACACCGCGCGTGCCGCCGTACTGCGCAGGGCCGGGGATCTCTGGCAGAAGCACGCCGAGGAGATCAGCGGCTGGAACATCCGCGAGGTCGGCGCGGTACCCGGGATGGCCGGGTTCGCGCTGCACGTCGCGGCGGAGGAGTGCTACGAGGCGTCCTCTCTGCCCGGCCGGGCGATCGGCGAGGTCCTGCCGTCGGAGGAGCCGCGGCTGTCCATGGCACGCCGGATGCCGGCGGGCGTGGTCAGCGTGATCTCGCCGTTCAACGTGCCGATCATCCTCGGCATCCGGTCGGTCGCCCCGGCGCTCGCGGTCGGCAACGCGGTCATCCTCAAGCCGGACCCGCGCACCGCGGTCACCGGCGGAACGCTGATGGCGCGCGTCTTCGAGGAGGCCGGCCTGCCGCCCGGCGTCCTGCAGATGTTGCCCGGCGGCGCCGACGTCGGCGAGGCCGTGGTCACCGATCCGAGCATCCGGGTCATCTCGTTCACCGGCTCGACCCCCGTGGGCCGCCGGATCGGCGAGCTCGCGGGCCGGCACCTCAAGCGCGCGCACCTCGAACTCGGCGGCAACTCCGCGCTGCTGGTGCTCGACGACGCGGACGTGGACGCGGCGGTGAACCTGGCCGCGTGGGGATCGTTCTTCCACCAGGGCCAGATCTGCATGACGACCGGCCGTCACCTGGTCTCCGACCGGCTGTACGACGAGTTCGTGGAGCGTCTGGCGGAGAAGGCCGGCGCGTTGCCGGTCGGCGACCCGGCGTCCGGCGAGGTCGCGCTGGGACCGGTCATCGACGCGGGCCAGCGCGACAAGATCCACCGCATGGTCACGGCCAGCGCCGACCAGGGCGCGAGGGTCGCCGCCGGCGGATCCTATGAGCAGCTCTTCTACCGGCCCACGGTGCTGGCCGACGTCCCGCTCACCGCGCCCGCCTTCGCCGACGAGGTGTTCGGCCCCGTCGCCCCGGTCACCCGGGTGTCCTCGGTCGAGGAGGCGGTCGAGCTGGCCGGTGCCAGCGAGTACGGGCTCTCCCTCGGCATCGTGACCCGTGACGTGATGCACGGGCTCGCGGTCGCGGAGCGGATCCCCACCGGCATCGTGCACATCAACGACCAGACCGTGAACGACGAGGCCAACGCGCCGTTCGGCGGCGTACGCGCCTCCGGCACCGGGTCCCGGTTCGGCGGCGCCGCGGCGAACGTCGAGGCGTTCACCGAGACCCGCTGGATCACGATGCGCGGCAAGCCGGCGCAGTACCCGTTCTGACCTCACCTGCCCCGAGAGCAGGTGCCGGTCAGGCCGGCCAGGCGCCGCCTCGGTGTCACCGGTCATCGATCCGGGCGAGCTTGTCGGGGTTGGTGACGGAGTAGATTCCGCGCACGCGGTGGCTGTCGGGAGTCAGGTCCAGTACCAGGACGGCGATCGGGGAAGCGCTGTCGAAGAGCACCGCGGAAGGATCGCCGTTGACTCGCCGGTAGCGGACGACGAGGTCGCGCGCGTTGGCGGCGACGGTCAGCAGGGTTCGGGCGACGGCGTCGCGTCCGCGGACGGGGTGCAGGCTGGTGGCCGGGCCCTTCCCGCCACCGTCGGTCCACAGTGTCACATCGGGCGCGAGGACCTGGAGGAGGGCCTTCAGGTCGCCGCCGAGCGCGGCGGACAGGAACCGTTCGGTCACCTCGCGGCGCAGGCGAGGGTCGGCGTGGTAGCGGGGGCGTCGGGCGTGGACGTGTTCGCGGGCGCGGTGCGCGAGCTGGCGTACCGCGGCGGGGCTGCGGCCGAGCAGGCCGGCGATTTCGGTGTGGGCGTAGCCGAACACCTCGTGCAGCACGAAGACGGCGCGCTCGGCCGGGGTGAGGGTCTCCAGCACCACGAGCAGCGCCATCGAGGCGGAGTCGGCCCTGACCGCGGCGTCGCCGGCGCCGCTGGTGTCCGCCAGCGGGGTGACGACCGGCTCGGGCAACCATTGCCCGACATACGTCTCCCGCCGCCGGTCGATCTCCGCTCGCCTGGCCAGGGCTTGGTTCACCGCGACCCGTACCAGGTAGGCGCGGGGGTTGTCGACTCGCTCGGCGTTCGCCGCCCGGGTCCGGGTCGCCCAGGACAGCCAGGTCTCCTGCAGCACGTCGTCGGTGTCGGCGACGCTGCCGAGGATGTTGTAGACGACCGAGAACAGCAGTTCCCGGTGGCCGACGAAGATCTGCGTGGCGTGGTCGGCCGCCGCGACGTCGGCTGCCTGCCCCTCGGTCATGGTGGAGGCCTCCTTTCCAGGTTCGCATGGTGAGAGGTGCGCCGACCGCGGGAGTGTGACACGAGCGAGGGCACATGTGATCTATGTCTCCCGACGTGGTTGTCGTGTCACACTCGCGGACCTGTCCCGCCTCTTGGGTCGCGTAACCGCCGGGGCGGCCCCGCCTCGGCGATCCACGCAGACCAGGAGGACCGATGCGTACCCTGATCCGTGATGTGCGAGTGTTCGACGGTGAACGGACCGTCCCGAGGGCCGACGTCCTCGTCGACGGGGACCGGATCGCCGAACCCGACGGCCGCCCCGCCGACGTGGAGGTCGACGGGTCCGGCAGGACCCTGCTTCCCGGGCTGATCGACGCGCACACCCACATCTTCGACGGCAGCCTCGCCCAGGCGCTGACCTTCGGCGTCACCACCGAGTTGGACATGTTCTGCCTGCCCGGCAACCTCGCCCGCCAGCGTGAGTTGGCCGCCCGCGACGACGAGGTGGCGGACCTGCGCAGCGCCGGGATGCTCGCCACCGCGCCGGGTGGGCACCCCAGTCAGCTGATGGCCGGGTTCGACGCCTCGACGCTGGAAGCGTTCGGTGATGCCGTCGGCGGGTTCGACACGGTCGCGGACCCCGGGCAGGCCAAGCGGTTCGTCGAGGCGCGGCTGACCGAGGGAATCGACTACCTGAAGATCGTGGTCGACGACGGTGCGGTGCACGGCGCCCGGCTGCCGGCGCTGACGCCGCGGATCGTGGCCGCGCTGGTCGAGGCCGCCCACGCCAACGGGCTGACCACCATCGCCCACGCGATCACCGTGCGGGAGGCCACGCTCGCGCTGGACGCCGGCATCGACGGCCTGGCCCACGTGTACGCCGACGCCGGGCCCGACGACCCGGCCGGGCACGAGCTCGCCGCCCGGATCGCGGCGCAGGGCGTGTTCGTGGTCACCACGTTGGCGTACTTCGAGGCGATCAGCGGGCAGGCGGAAGCGGCGGACCACGCGCTGCCCGGCTGCGCCGACAACGCCGTACACGCCGCCCGGACCCTGCACCGAGCCGGAGTACCGCTGCTGGCCGGCACCGATGCCAACCCGTTCGCCCCCGTACACGGCGCCGCCATGCACCGCGAACTCGCCCTGCTCACCGAAGCCGGGCTCAGCGACGAGGAGGCGCTCGCCGCGGCCACCAGCGTGCCCGCCCGCCACTTCGGGCTGGCCGACCGCGGCCACGTCGCCCCCGGACGACGCGCCGACCTTCTGCTCGTCGACGGCGACCCGACCCGCGACATCACCGCCATCGCCGCGATCGCCGAGGTGTGGCGCCGCGGCGTCCGCCAACGCCGCTAGCCGCAGGCATGAAACCCTGCGAGACCGGCCACGGGTGGCCGTGGCCGGTCATCGCGCCGGGTCGTCCTTACAGGTCGGTGGCGATGATCTTTTCGATGTTCCGCTCGGCGAGTGCCGTGATGGTGACGAACGGGTTGACGGTGGTGTTGCCGGGGATCAGCGAGCCGTCGATGACGTACAACCCGGGATATCCGGCGAGGCGGCCGTAGTTGTCGGTGGCCTTGTTCAGAACCGCGCCGCCGAGCGGGTGGTACGTGAGGTGGTCGCCCCAGATCTTGTAGACGCCGAAGAGGTCGGTCCGGTAGATCGTCCCCTCCTTGGCGTTGATCTTGTCGAAGATCGTCTTGGCCATGTCGATGGCCGGCTGCTTCCAGGAGGTCTGCCAGTTCAGGTCCACCGTTCCCGTGGCGGCGTTCCAGGAGAACTGGGCGCGGTGCGGATTGTTGGTGATCGACAGGTAGAACGAGGCGTACGTCTCGATCCCGGTGGGCAGTGGCGCGACCTCGGCGAAGGCGCCGCCGGCGGCCCAGTTGTCGATGCCGCCGCAGGGGATGGTCGACTGGAGCTTGCCGGTCGGGTCCCACAGGTGGTTGGCGCGGCCGCACATGACGTTGCCGTTGTCGCCCCAGCCCTTGCCGATCTCGTCGTTCAGGTCGGGCAGTACGCCGGTGGCCTTCAGCTTGACCAGGAGCTTGCTGGTGCCGACGCTGCCCGCGGCGAAGAACACCTTGTCCGCGGTCACGGTCTTGGTGGCGGTGGTGGCACCACTGGTGTCGATCTGCTCGATGACGACCGTGTAGCCGCCGCCGGCCGCCGGAGCGACCGAGGTGACCTTGTGCAGCGCCGAGACGGTGACCTTGCCGGTGGCTTTGGCCTGGGCGATGTAGGTCTTCTGCAGCGACTTCTTGCCGTAGTTGTTGCCGTAGAGGATCTCGCCGTCCAGCGCCGACTTGGTGACGGTCCCGGCCGCCTCCTGCTTCATGTAGTCCCAGTCGTACACGTCGGGCACGAAGACGAACGGGAAGCCGGAACGCTGGGCGTGTTTGCGGCCGACCCTGGCGTACTGGTAGCAGGCGGTGGAGTCGAACCAGGCCGGGTCGACGGTGCCGACCCCGAGCCCGGCGTTGGCGCGCGGGTAGTAGACGTCGTACATCTCGTCGGGGTTCACCGACGGGAGGATGGCGGCGAAGTTCTCGCGCTTGGGGGTGACCGCCATGCCGCCGTTGACCAGCGAACCGCCCCCGACGCCGCGGCCCTGGTAGACCGTGATGCCGCTGAACTCCTCGGCGTCCAGGACCCCGGTGTAGCGGGAGATGTCCTTGTCGATCGGGTACCCGAGGAAGTAGTTGAGCGGCGCCTTGGTCCTGGTACGCAGCCAGTAGGACCGGTGGTCCGGCGAGAGCGTGTTACAGAAGATCTTGCCGTCGGCGCCGGGGGTGTCCCACGCCATGCCCATCTCGATCATGTGGACGTCGACGCCGGCCTGGGCGAGACGCAGGGCGGCGACGGAGCCGCCGTATCCGGTGCCGATCACCAGGGCGGGGACGTGCGCTCCGGTGGCGATCGAAGCGGTCGCGGAGGCGGCCTGTGCGTGGGCTGCGGGAGCGCGGCCGGTGAGGGCCGCGAGTCCCAAGAGAGAACCGGTTCCAGCGATGAATCCACGGCGTGAGACGCCTTTGGAATCAGAACCGGCCGACGCGCTGTCACTCATGCGAGGTTCCTCACTCTCAACCAAAGGAGAACGGGTTCTACATATCGGGTTGCGCCTTGGGGGATGGGTGACGTGTGTCCGGAGTGCCGCGGGTCGTCTACCGCCTGTCCGAGGGAGAGCGACCGCTGGGCAGCATGCACACGGTGTCGAGGCCCAGCACGTGGTTGAGCCGGCCGAACGCAAGCCAGGAGCCGATGCACATGCTCAGCTCCACGATCTCGACCTGGCTGTAGTGCGCGGTCATCCGCGTCCAGAACTCGTCGTCGAGGTTGTGGTGGTCCAGGGCGTACCGCTCGGCGTACTCGGCGGCCAGCCGGGTGCGGTCGTCGAAGGCGTCGGTGGTGCGCCACCGGGTCACCGCGTCGGCGAACTCCTCCTCGACCTTCTGCCCGTCCCGTTCCGTCCGCCAGTCGAGGCAGAAGACGCACCCGTTGATCTGCGCGATCCGCAGCCGCGCGGCCTCGAACTCGCGGAGCCCGAGGGTCGTGTGGGCGTACACCGCCAGCGAGAGTTTCGAGGCGGCGACCCCGATGCCGGGGACCATCTCGCCCCACACGTACTCGATCGCGTCCCTTCCGTCCGGGATGTCGATTCTCATGATCGTTTCCTTCCGAGCCTGCCGACCGCGGGGCGCAGCGGGACGTCGAGCGCGTCGTAGAGTCCGGGCTCGGCCGCCACGAGCCAGTCGACGGCGCTCACCAGCCGGCCGACCGCGGTGGCGTTCCCGCCCGCGGACCGGTTGCCGCCCTCGTCGGTGGCCTCGACCGTGACCTCGATGCGCGGGCGGCCCTCGATGATCACCCGATGCGCGCCCTCGCCGTCGGGCGGCGTCGGCCAGTCCGGCGCGCAGGACGGGTGGATGCGGGTGACGTGCTCGATGACGATGCGCGGCTCGCCCTCGACGATGCCCTGCACCTCGAACCGGACCGCGCCCTGGGTGCCGGCCTCGAAATCGCCCATCGTCGCGGTGCTCACCGTGGCGGCGAGCGGGCGCCGATCCAGCGTCTCCCGGATCTCGTCGAGTTCGACGCCGAGAGCCCTCGCCATCAGTCGTACCTGGCCGCCCCACACCATGGTCGGGACCGTCGGCGCGATCATCGGCGGCTCGTAGTCCATCGGCTGGCCCATGCCGACCAGGTAGCGGACCGAGTCGGGCTGGTCGTAGGTGGAGTAGTCGAAGATCTCCTGGCAGCGGACCACGTCCACGGTGGTGCCGAGTCCGCTGATCAGCAGTGGCAGCGCGTCGTTGCCCCAGCCGGGGTCGACGCCGGAGACGAACAGCGAGCCGCCCCCGTCGGCGATGGCGGCCAGCACCGGTTCCCGCAGCTCCGGCGGGGCGTTTCGCTGGTCGTAGAGCGCGTACAGCGAGGGTGTGACGACGACGGCTCCGGCTCGGATCGCCCTGACGATGTCGGCGAGGGCCTCGTCGGGGCGGATGTCGCCGGACGCCGCGTAGACCACGGCGCGGGGGCCGGTGGCCAGAACCGCGTCGATGTCGTCCGTCGCCGCGACGCCCAGACGGTGGTCGAGCCCGCCGAGATCGCCCGCGTCGCGGCCGACCTTGGCGGGATCGTGGACGAGGACGGCCGTGAGTTCCAGTGCCGGATGGGCCTCGACGGCACGGATGGCCGCGCGGCCCACGTTGCCGGTACCCCAGACAATTGTGGACACCATGGGCGGAGGGTAACAAGCGCTTGTTCAACTGTATAGGGCCCCCGCTCGCCCCCTGGCGTACCGCTTCCGGGCCCTGCGGCGGGTGGCGACAACGGGTGTCGAACGGCGGTGACGCGGGCGCGATCCGTTCCCGGGCAGCACGAACTCCGCGCCTGTACGGCGACGCCGTCCGCGCAGGTCACCGGGCCTGCCCGGTTCCTCCCGACTCGCGGGCGCCCCGCCGGGGGAGGGGTCCGGCGGCGCTGCCCCGCGAGGTGCCCGCTGTGTCTACTCGTCCGACCGGACGCCCTCCCGCGCCGGAGCGACCTGATGTGCCTCCGGGGCGGTCAGGGTGGCCATCGCGCGATCCGGTTCCCAGTGGGCGCGGAGCGAGGTGATCGCACCCGCGTCGTCGACGGTGTAAATGATCACGCAGTCGACCGTCATGGTCGTGCCGCCGTCCAGCGTCATGGTGATGGAGGCGACGTTGGCGCAGGACGGCCCGTTGGCGAAGGAGTCCCTGACGTGGAAGTGGAACTCCCGCACCGAGCCGACATGGGCATCCCAGAACGTCGCGATCTCGTCGTGCCCGCGGTGCCCCTTTCCCTCGGGATCGAGCATCGAGGGGCCGACGGGATCCTCCACGAGAGCGTCCGGGGCGAACAGGCTCAGCCACTCCGCCCTGCGTCCGGCGGTGACCGCGCCCATGGACGCCCACGACGCCCGGCGCGCGGCGTGGTCGCCGTCCGGCGCCTCCCAGGTGACAGCGGGGGAATCGATCATATTTGAACTGTAACCTGTTCTTGTTTCTGGGTTAAGGGGTGACTTTGGAGATCACCGACTCGGCGAAGCGCTCAAGGTGCTCGATCTTCTTGGCCAGTGGTTCGGTGTCCGGACCCTTGATGTACGGAGCGCGGAAACCGACGATCACGTCGGTGACGCCCTTGTCGGCCAGTCGTCGCACCCCGTCCACGGTGTACGCGTCGAAGGAGATCACGTGGACCTCGAAGGGCCGGTCGGCCGTGCCCTCCTCGGCGCGCAGGGCGGCCAGCCTGGTCAGCAGCGCGTCCAACTCGGCGGCGTCGCCTCCGCCGTGCATCCAGCCGTCGCCGAGTCGGGCGGCCCGGCGCAGCGCCGCGTCGCTGTGCCCGCCGACCAGGATCGGGATCGGCTCGGTGGGGGCGGGAGACATCTTCACCGGCGGCAGGTCGTAGAACTCGCCGTGGTACTCGAAGTAGTCGCCGCTGGTCAGACCGCGGACCACCTCGATCGCCTCGTCCATCCGCCTGCCGCGCCGCGACCACGGCACCCCCATCAGCGCGAAGTCCTCGGGCCACGGGCTGAGCCCGACGCCCAGGCTTAGCCGGTTGCCGGTCAGGTAGGCGATCGAGCTCGCCTGCTTGGCGACCAGCGCCGGCGGCCGGACCGGCAGCTTGAGCACGAACGGCGTGAACCGGATCGTCGAGGTCGCCGCTCCCATGGCCGCGACC
This sequence comes from Microtetraspora glauca, assembly GCA_001570385.1. Classification (GTDB taxonomy): domain Bacteria; phylum Actinomycetota; class Actinomycetes; order Streptosporangiales; family Streptosporangiaceae; genus Microtetraspora; species Microtetraspora glauca. The sequence goes on from BBYL01000046.1 coordinate 13,641, forward strand.
AGGATGAACGTCTCGATGAAGCTCTTGTCCTCCAGGAACTCCCGGCCGCCGTCCGCGGTGTACGGATAGCTCGTGGCGGACTCCTTCGGGTAGGCGAGAGAGTCCGCCACGCTCATGCTCGCGTACCCGGCGGCCTCGGCGGCCTGGGCCAGCGGGAGGTAGTACGACGGATCGGTCATGGCCTCGGCATAGGTGAAGCGCATGGAAGCCGAGCGTAATAGAACCGGTTCCATTTTAGAAGCTCGGAGTGCCGGAAAGCCGCCGCGACGCGTCGTCAGAAGGCCGGAGCGGTGTGGACCGGGCGGCCCTCGACGTAGGTGGCCAGCACCGACGTCTCGGCGATCTCGCCCGCCGGGATCGAGAAGGGATCGCGGTCGGCGACCACCAGGTCGGCGAGCTTGCCCTCCTCGATCGTTCCGGTCCGGGTGTCCAGGTGGTTCACCCGCGCGGTGCCGATCGTGTAGGCGGCCAACGCGGCCGTCAGGCTCAGGCGCTGCTCCGGCAGGAACACCTCCGCGCCCTCGCCAGGAGGCGTGCGGTTGACCGCGACGTGGATGCCGAGGAACGGGTCGGGACTGCTGACCGGCCAGTCGCTGCCCGCCGCGAGCGAAGCGCCCGCGCGGGCCAGATCCCCGAAGGGGTACTGCCAGCCCGCCCGTTCCGGGCCGAGGAACGGAATGGTCAGCTCGTCCATCTGCGGCTCGTGCGCCGCCCACAGCGGCTGCAGGTTCGCGGTGATCCCGAGGGCGGCGAACCGCGGCACGTCGTCAGGATGCACGACCTGCAGGTGGGCGATGTGGTGGCGGTTGTCGTTCACGCCGCCCGCGGCCCGCGCCGCCTCGAACGCGTCCAGCGCCTCGCGGGCCGCCCGGTCACCGACCGCGTGCACGTGAATCTGGAAACCCTCGGCGTCCAGGCGGGTGACGTACGCGCGCAGCGCCGACGGGTCGACGAAGCTGAGCCCCTGGTTACCGGTCCCGCAGCCGCAGCCGTCCAGATAGCTGGAGGTCATCGCGGCGGTGAAGTTCTCCGCCACACCGTCCTGCATGATCTTGACGCTGGAGGCGCGGAACCGGCCCGCGCCGCACCTGCGCCCGAGCAACTCGGGGATCTGGTCCTCACCCCTTTCGCGGTCCCACCAGAGCGCGCCGACCACCCGGGCGGTGAGCAGCCCCGACTCGGCCGCCGCCAGGTACGCCCGCTGGACCTTCTCGTCGACCATCGCGTCCTGCCAGGCGGTGACGCCGGCCGAGTGCAGCCGCCGCTGGCCGGCCTGGAGGGCGCGCAGCATCATGTCCGCGGTCGCCTCGGGGACGTGCCGGCCGACCAGGGCGGACGCGCCTTCGTGGAGCGTGCCCTGCGGGCTGCCGTCGGCCTCTCTTTCGATGCGCCCGTCGACCGGGTCCGGAGTGCCCGCGTCGATGCCGCACAGCTCCAGGGCCCTGGTGTTGACCCAGGCTCCGTGACCGTCCCGGTTGATCAGGTGGACGGGCCGGTCGGGGACCACCGCGTCCAGCAGGTGCCTGCTCGGCGTCCCGCCGGGGAACCACTCCATGGACCAGCCGCCTCCGCTGATCCATTCCGTGCCGGGGTTCGCCTCCGCGTACGCGCGGACGGCGGCGACCGCCTCGCCGGCGTCGCCGGCGTCGTGCAGGTCGCACCTGATCATGGTGAGGCCGGCGAGGACCGGATGGACGTGGGCGTCCTGGAAGCCGGGCAACAGGGCTCGGCCGACCAGGTCGACGACCTCGGTGGCCGCGCCGATCAGCGGCCGGACGTCCGGGTCCTCGCCGACGGCGACGATCCGGCCGTCGCGGACGGCGACCGCCGTGGCCGTGGCGCGGGACGGTCCGAGCATGTGCACCGGACCTCCGCGGAAGACGAGGTCGGCGGGGGTGGTCATGCGACATTCTCCTTGGGATGAGAGCAGAGGATCAGAGCGTTTCGGGGCGGAAGGCCCACGGGCGGATCCGCTCAACAGCGGCGCCGACGTCGAAGACGGTCGCGTCGTCGTAGCTGCGGCCGACGATCTGCACCCCGGTCGGTACGCCGTTGGACGCGCGGCCGGACGGGACGTTGAGCACCGGGCAGCGGCTGGCGATGTTGAAGACCGGCGTCAGCGCGTATTCCAGGTAGTTGTCGAGCTCCACGCCGTTCACGGACAACTTGGTGTCGACGTACTCCTCGCCCGCGCGCAGGCCCGGCGCCCCTGTGGTCGGGCAGATCAGCGCGTCGTAGCGGTCGAGCAGTTCGCCGATGGGCCGGTAGATCGCCGCCTCCATCTCCAGCCCGGTCAGGAAGGCGCCGGGCTCCTCCATCGCCCGCGCGGCGTCGGCGGCGAAAGCGAGGGCGTAGGGGTTGAGCAGGTCGCCGTACTCGGCCGCGACCCGGGTGACCATGGGGCCGAAGATGGCGCCGAAGTGGATGAAGACGGCCGTGAAGACGTCGGCGCGGCGCAGCCCGACTTCGACTTCCTCGACGATCGCCCCGGCCTCCCGCAGCGCGTCGGCGACGGCCTTGGTGTTGGCCGCGATCTCCGGCTCGATCGGCCAGTCGCCCAGGTTCGGCGCGTACGCGACGCGCAGGCCGGTCACGTCGCCGAGCCGCTCGGGGATGTGCACGGCGGGGCGGAGGGAGACCACGTCATGGGGGTGCGGGCCGACGATGACGTTCTGCATGAGCGCGCAGTCGGCGACCGTGCGGGCCATCGACCCGTCGTGGCAGTAATGGTCGAGGTTGAACGGCGCCATCGCGGGCACCCGGCCGTAGGGCGGCTTGTAGCCGACCGTGCCGGTGTTGGCGGCGGGCAGCCGGATCGAGCCGCCGATGTCGGAGCCGGTGGCGAGCGTGGCCGTACCGGAGGCGAGCGCCGCGCCCGAGCCGCCCGAGGAGCCGCCGGGCGAGTAGTCCAGGTTCCACGGGTTGCGGGTGACGCCCCACAGCTTGGAGTGGGTGAAGCCCGCGCAGCAGAACTCGGGTGTGGTGGTGCGGGCGTGCACGATGCCGCCCGCGGCCAGCAGCCGCTCGATGACCGGGTGGGTCACGTCGGCGATGTGGTCGGCGTAGGCGAGCGAGCCGTCCGAGGCGATCCGTCCGGCGATCGGCTGCTCGTCCTTCGCCGCCACGGGGATGCCCTCAAGCGGGCGTGCCGAGCCGTCGCGGTAGGCGTCCTCGGCCTGCTTGGCCTGGAGGAGGGCCTCCTCGAAGGTGCGCTCGCTGAGCGCGTTGACCCGCGGCTCGACGGTCTCGGCGCGTTCGATGACGGCGGTCATCAGCTCGACGGGGGACAGCTCGCGGGACCGGAACAGCCGCAGGGCCTCGGTCGCGGGCAGGTAGGCGAGGTCGGTCACGGGGTGACACTCCTTCTCGTGGGGGCGGCGTCAGGGTCGTGTCGCGCGGGTTCGGCGGCGGCCGAGGGGGCCCGCGCCTCCCGCAGCGCGGTCGCGAGGGCGCGCCGGTCGGCGGCGATCTGGGCGGGGTCCCAGCCGGGTCGCGGCACGGAGTGCAGCAACAGGCGGGTGTACGGATGCTCCGGGGCGGCCAGCACGTCCCGGGTGGGCCCCGACTCGACCACGCGTCCCTGGTAGAGCACGAGGATGTCGTCGGCGATGTGCCGGACGAGTGCCAGGTTGTGCGTGACGAACAGGTAGCCGACGCCGGTGTCGCGGCGGATCTCCGCCAGCAGGTCGAGGATCTGGGCCTGGATGGACACGTCGAGGGCGGCGGTCGCCTCGTCCAGGATCAGCACCTTCGGCTCCGTCGCCAGCGCGCGGGCGATGGCGACCCGCTGGCGCTGGCCGCCGGACAGCCGCCTGGGCAGCGCGTCCGCCTCCCGCTCGCCGAGGCCGACCCGCTCCAGCAGCTCGTCGCGGCGGGCCCGCCGTTCCCGCGGGCTCATCCCGAAGTGCAGGCGCAGCGGTTCCTCGACGCACTGCGCGACGCTGACGCGGGGGTCGAGCGAAAGGTAGGGGTCCTGGAAGACCATCTGGAGCTCTCGGGCACGGGCCAGCCGGGTCGCCTTGCCGCGGGCCGCGTTCGAGCGGTCCCGCCCGACGACGCGGATCCGGCCGGAGTCCGGCCGCTCAAGGCCGACGAGCATCCGCGCGGTCGTCGTCTTCCCTGACCCCGACTCGCCCACGATGGCCAGGGAGCCGCCGGGCTTCAGCGAGAAGGAGACGTCGTCGACGGCCACATGGCCGCCGAACGACTTGCGCAGGTTCTCGACCTCCAGCGCGTACTCAGTCATGGATCAGCTCCTCCGCGCGCAGGCAGGCCACCTGGGCTCCGTCGATCTCCCGCTGGACGGGTTCGTCCTCCGTACAGCCGGGCCGGGCGTGGGCGCAGCGGGCCGCGAAGGCGCATCCGTCCGGGGCCTCGGCGAGTGACACCGGACGTCCGGGGACGCCGTGCGGCGGCTGGTCCGACTCCAGCCGCGGGGTCGCGGCCAGCAGTCCCGAGGTGTACGGATGACGCGGCCGTCTGAAGAGCCTTTCGGCGGACTGCGCCTCCACGATCCGGCCCGCGTACATCACGTAGATGCGGTCGCAGATCGCGGCGGCCAGCTCCAGGTCGTGGGTGACGAAGAGCATCCCCATGTCACGCTCGGCCTGCAGCCTGGTGATGATCGAGATGACCTCGGCCTGGGTGGTGACGTCCAGCGCCGTGGTGGGCTCGTCGGCCAGCAGCAGCCGGGGCCCTCCGGCGAGCGCGCCGGCGATCATCACGCGCTGGAGCATGCCGCCGGAGAACTCGTGCGGATAGCTGCGCAGCGCCGCGCGTGGCTCACGGATGCCGACCGACTCCAGCAGCTCCTCGGCCCGCTTGAGCGCGTCCTTCTGCGGCACACCGCCGGCCCGCATCCCCTCGGTGACGAAGTCGCCGATCCTGCGTATCGGGTTGATGGAGGCCCGAGGGTCTTGGAAGATCATGGAGACGTCGCGGCGGCGCAGCTCGCGAAGCCGGTTGGAGGACATCGTCAGGATGTCCTCGCCGTCCACCCGCAGGCTGCCGGCGGCCTGCGAGCCCTCGGGAAGCAGCCCCAGCACCGAACGGCAGGTGACGGACTTGCCCGATCCGGACTCGCCGACCAGCCCGACGGCCTCGCCCCGCTCGACGTGCAACGACACACCGTCGAGGATGGGGCGCGCGGCCCTGCCGGCGGCGAGCCGCACGTTCAGGTTCTCGATCTCCAGTAGCCGAGTGGTCATCGCTCCTCCCGCCGTGCGACGCGGTCGGCGATGGACTCGCCGACGAGGCTGAACGCGACCACCGTGATCACGATGGCGACGCCCGGGGCGAGGGCGGGCAGCATCGCGCCCTGGAGCATGGCCGAGGCGCCCTCGTTGATCATCGCGCCCCAGTCGGAGGTGGGCGGCTGCACACCGAAGCCGAGGAAGGAGAGGGCCGCGAGGTCCATGAGCGCGTATCCGAAGTTGATCGCGGACTGGGCGAGGATCAGCGGAGCGATGTTGGGCAGCAGGTGCTTCACGCAGATCACCCAGCCGGACCATCCCTGCACCTTGTACGCCTGGATGTAGGGGCGGGCCTTCTCCTGCAGGGCCACGCTGCGCGCCAATCGGCCGACGTACGGGGCGTAGGCGACGCTCATCGCGATCACCGGCGCGGTCAGCCCGACGCCGAAGACCGCCACCAGGAGGATGGCCAGCAGCAGGGCGGGGAAGGAGAAGACGAGCTCCATCGCGCGCGACAGCACGGAGTCGACGACTCCGCCGTACCAGGCGGCGGCCACCCCGATCAGCATGCCGAGCACCGTCGACACGATCACGACCATGAGCGGGCCGAGCAGTCCCGTCCGGGCGCCGAAGATCAGCCGGGACAGGACGTCGCGGCCGGACTGGTCCGCGCCCAGCAGGTGCTCGGGGGTGGAGCCGCTCAGGGTCGCGGACAGGTCCACGGCATCGGGGTCATGCGGCGAGATCAGTGGGGCGAAGACCGCCGCGAGGATCAGCACGATCAGCACGACGAGGGCGGCCCCGACGAGTTTGTCGCCCCCCGTGATGCGGGCCAGCGGCGCCAGGAACCTGCGCCGGTGGATGGGGACGGCGGTCATCTCGTGCCTCCCTTCGCGTGGGACAGGCGGGGATCGATGAGCGGCTGGACCAGGTCCACGATGAGGTTGGCGACGACGAAGGTCACCACCACCAGCAGGCTGACGGCCTGCACGACCGGGAAGTCCTTGACGGTGACGGAGCTCACCAGCAGTTGGCCGACCCCGGACAGGCCGAAGGCGGTCTCCACGATCGAGGTGGCGACCAGCAGGCCGGCCACGATCGTCCCGGTCACGGTGGTGATCGGGCCGAGGGCGTTGCGCAGCACGTGCCGCCGTACGACGTCCGACCCGGGCACCCCGCGTGAGCGGGCCACCTCGACGTGCTCGCGTCCCAGCTCTTCCAGCATCGACGTCCGGGTCACCCGGGCCAGCAGGCCGACGAAGGTCAGGGCGAGCGCCGCCGCCGGGAGCGTCAGATGGTAGATCCGGTCACCGAAACCTTCGCCGTTGCCGAAGGCGGGGAACCAGCCCAGTCGGACGGCGAACACCGAGATCAGCCCGATCGCGGCGACGAACGAGGGGGTCGCCGTGGCGACGCCCGTGCCGACGAGCACCGCCCGGTCGACGACGCCTCGCCGCAGGGCGGCCAGCGCCCCGGACGCCAGCCCTCCGATCAGGATGAGCACGCCGGCGTAGCCGATGAGCAACAGCGTCGTCGGCAGCCGGGCGGCGATCAGACCGCCCACGTCCTGCCGGAACGTCGCGGACTTGCCGAAGTCGCCGGTGACGACGCCGCCGACCCACTTGGTGTACTGGACCAGGAACGGGTCGTTCAGGTGGTATTGCTCTTTGATGGCCGCGACGGCGGCGGGTGACGCCGAGCGCCCTCCCAGGAGGAAGGACGCCGGGTCACCGGGCGCGAGGTGGACCGAACCGAAGACCAGGAACGACGTGACGACCAACGTCACGGCGATCCCTCCGATTCGGCGGAGGAGGAAGCCTGCCATGGTCGAACTCAACCGGCCGAACCCAGAAGAGCGGCCCACGGGTAGACGAGCTGGGAGATGCTGGTCGGCGCGCCGGTGAGCCGCTTGTTCATGAACATGTTGTGCGGTGGCTCGTACAGCGGGATCCAGACCACGTCCCGGACGGCGATCTCCTGCAGCTTGGCGACCGTCGCGGCACGTGCGGCCGGGTCGGCCTGGGCGTTCGCCTCGTGGACCAGGGCGTCGTACTCCGGGTTGGAGTAGCCGCCGTAGTTGGAGAAGTCGCCCGTCTCCAGGATTCCGTAGAACTCCAGCGGGTCGGGGGTGTTGTCGTACCAGATCGTCATGACCAGGTCGATGCCCTCACGAGCCTTCGGGTCGGAGAACAGTGCCGTGTAGGCCTCGGGGGCGACCGCCTTCAGTTCGACCTGCAGGCCGATCGCCTGCCCGGCCGACTGCACCGCGTTGGCGATGACGCTGATGTCGGGGGAGAGCGTGCTGGTCGCGATCACGACCTTCTTGCCGGTGGCGCCGGCCTCCTCGATCAGCTTCTTCGCGCCGGGGATGTCCTGGGTGAGGGCCGGAAGCTTGTCGTAGTACCCCTTGGCCGCCTCCGGGGCGATTCCCCAGGCGCCGAGTGCGCCCGGCGCCTTCGCCGGTGTGCCGGCTCCGCCCGAGGCGGCCTTGATGATCCCGTCGCGGTCGAGCGCCATGGACAGCGCCTTGCGGACCTTGACGTCACCGAGCGTGCCCTTGAGGTTGGTCGGGATCAGGTTCACGGCCGTCGTGTTGGGACCGAAGTAGAGCGTGCCGCTGCCGGCGGTGCGGAGCTTGGGGAACCCGGGGGGCGGCAGCAGGTAGCCGCCGTCGACCTCGCCGGCGAGCAGCGCGTTGACGCGGGCGGCGGGGTCCGGGATGAACACCATCTTGAGCGTGTTCACCTTGGGCATGAGCGAGGCGTCCCAGTAGTCGGCGAACTTCTTGAAGTTGAGCGACTGGCCCTTCTGCCAGCTTTCGAGGGAGAAGGGGCCGGTGCAGTTGACACCGACGTCCGGGGTGCCGTAGCCCTCCTTGGCCAGCCAGGCGGCGCTCTCGATGGTGCCGGCGGAGGTGCCCATCGACTCGTTGAAGAGCTGGTCGGGCTCCTTCAGGTGGACCGTGACCTCCATCGGCCCGGTCTTCTCGACCTTGTCGACGTTCCTGTAGACCGAAACCCAGTACGAGCCGACCTTGGGGTCCATGTGGCGGCGCATGCTGGCGACGACGTCGTCGGCGGTGAGCGTGGAGCCGTCGTGGAACTTCACGCCGTCGCGGATCGTGTAGACCCAGCGCTTGGGGTCGGGGTTGGCCGCCGCGCCGGCCAGGCCGGGCTCCACCTTCAGGTCGGGGGTGACCCGCATGAGCTGCTCGCACACGTTGGCGAGCACGGTGTTGGGGTGGTAGTCGAAGGCGTACGCGTAGTCCAGGGACTGCGGTTCGGCGTAGAGCGACCAGGTCACCGAGTCCACGGGACCCTTGGCGGGCGCGGTGTCCTTCGTGATCTCGAAAGCGGCGGAGCCGCCACCCTTGCCGGCTTGGGGAGCGCCGCCGCAGGAGGCGACCGCGAGTGCGAGTAGCGCTGTTGCGGCGGCGAAACGGGAGGTGCGCATCGGACCACCTCTTTCTGAACGGGCCGCAACGATCCGGTATGCGGCTGAGGTGGGTGCGAGTATTCGTGAAGGAACGTTCCTGCACAAGGGGTGGGAGGAACGATTCTGCAAAGCTGGGGCCGGGGTGGCGAGCCATCCGGTCAGATGACAGGATCCGCTCATGAACCAGTCGGATCGCAGTGCGCGGGTCCGCCTCGTGGACGTGGCCCGCGCCGCGGGCGTGTCCAAGACGACCGTGTCGGACGCGCTGAACGGAACCGGGAGACTCCCCGCGGCCACCCGCGAGCACGTGCAGAGGGTGGCGCGAAGTCTCGGCTACCGCCCGAACGCCACGGCACGGCTGCTGCGCGCCGGGCACACCCGGTTGATCGGCGTCGCGGCGCGGGAGCACGTCGAGACGCCGTGGGTCTACGCCGAGCTGGCGTACTTCGTGCAGCTCGTCACCGCGACGACCCGCGCGGCCCTGGTCCACGGATACGGCGTCGTCCTGCTGCCCACCACCGGCCCCGGCGACTGCTGGCTGGACATGCCGCTGGACGGCGTGTTCGTCGTCGACCCGGTCGAGGGAGACCCGATGGTCGGCGACTTCCTCGCCGCGGGGGTCCCCGTGGTCTCCGACCGCCGGGCACTGAAGGAGGTCGCGAGCGGGACCAAGGAGGCCGGCCGGTGGGTCGACTTCGACTACGGCAGCGCCGCACGACAGGTTCTCGACCATCTGGAGGACGCCGGGGCCGAACGCGTCGCGGTCGTCGCGGCCGCGACCACGGCCTGCTTCCATCAGCAGTCGGTCGACGCCTACCTGGACTGGTGCGCGGAGCGGGGCCGTGAACCCCGCATCGCCTACCTCCAGGGTCCCGGCATCCAGAACGTGCTCGACGCGGTCGAGGGGCTGATCGACGACGCCGACGCGCTCTTCACCCTGGTCGAGGGCAGCCCGGCGCTCCTGCTCGACACGATACGAAAGTTCGGCCGGTCCGTCCCCGATGACCTGCTGCTCGTCTGCACCACGGAGGACCCGACGGCCCTCTACACGGATCCGCCGGTCAGCACGCTCAGCTACCTGCCGGACGAGACCGCCCAGGCGGCCGTGGCGCTGCTCGTCGACAGCATCGAAGGCCGCGCGGGCGACCATGGCCGCCTCTTCTCGGCCGACTTCCAGATCCGCGCGTCCTCGGTCGCACCCGGGCGCGGGCCCGCGCGGCGGACGGCGGCGTCCCCCCTCACCCCGGGGTGACGCCTGCCGCTCTCCAGCACGATCGCCGCCATGGAGCGCCGAACGGACGGCCCCGTACCGGCTTCCGGTGCGGGAACACTCCATGACCACACCGAAGCGGCCATCGCGCGATCATCGCCGAAACTGCGTAGATCGGCCGGTGGCCGCTGCCATGCCCACTGAGCGGCGGTCACGGAGCCGCAAAAGACGATCACCCGAAATGCCGCCAAATGCGGAGATCCTTAATGCGATGACCTGACCGCGTTTATACCTCTTTGTCGTAGCGTGAGGTTCGCCCATCCCAGATGACGGAGGAACCGGCGTGGATATCAAGCCAGCGGCAGTTGTCATCCCCAAGGAAACCGACCATCTAGAGCAGGGGAAATACGGCCCCGTCTTTCCCAGGACCCCGGCGTGTTACGGATTCACCATCATCGCCGAAGTGAAGCCGGGCCGGGCCGAGGCGATTCGCGGCTACGGTTACACGCTGGCCAAGGCGCTGGAAGGCGACCCGGACCTCCTCGCGCCGCTCAAGCTGCACTATCTGCGCTGGGTGCTCTTCGACGACGACACCCGTTTCATGTACCAGGGCATCTTCGACACCGACTTCGACAAATACACCGAAGACGCCATCATGCTGTTCGGCAGGGCGGGGGTGAGCACGGCCTTCGAGAATCTCGTCGGTTTTCCCGAAGACTGGCGAACCAACCCCGAGGCGTTCATCAAGTTCGTCCGCGAGCACCACTGCCCGAGCTTCATCGAGTACGGGGAATATCCGTACGTCACCGCCGACGAAATCAAGAAGGCCCTGCGGATCAAGCACTCCCTGTCGGAGATGCTCGACCAGCTGCAGTGACATTCCAGCTGCGGCCGAATTCCTGCTGCGGCGACATTCCGGCTGTGGCATTCCTGCTGCGGCGATATTCGGCCCAGCCTCCCTTATATCCCGTGTAGATCGGAGATGGCATGAACGAGTTCAGGACCGCGCGCGTCTACAACCAGAACCATGTGCCCCGCGGATACACCCCCGGCCAGCGGCGGGTGAGCATCTACGTCGCATGGAGCTACCCGGCCGAGGCCGGCAGGAACCCGGCCGAGCTCGACAACCGGTTCTCCACGATGACCGAGGTCCGGCGCGTGGCCTGGCCCGCCTACGAGGATCCGAAGTGGTCCGACCCGATGCGGTTCCAGCAGGGCATCGCGGGAACGCTTGAGCTGTTCTTCTGGGCCTGGGTGCCGTTCCAGCAGTTCGTCCAGGAGACCACGGGACACACCGTGCCCGTGTACCAGCGCGTCGATCAGGCCGGTTTCCACACCCCGCTCGACGAGCGGGTGCTGGCCGACACCGACACCCTGTTCGTGTGGGGGCTGGATCACATGATCACCGGGCAGGACGCCGCGCCCGAGGAGATCGAGGCGCTGCGCGAGTTCCTCAGCCGGGAGGGAACCTGCCTGGTCCTGGGGCCGCATCACGACGTGGGGGCGACCGACGACCTGGCCGTGCGCAACGTCGAGTACCTCCACCACGGCGACCTCCTCGTTCCGCGCCAGCAGCGGTTCGGCAGGTACACCCGATCCCTGATGGAGGGGCTCGGCGTGCCCGTCGAGAACCGGTATGGGCTGCGTCCCGCGGTGCGGGAACCGGGAAAGATCGCCCCGCTGTCCATCGCCAGGGACCTGGACACCAAGGGGTGGCTGGACGGTGTGACCACCTTCAACTTCCACATGCACCTGCCGCACTACGCCGTGACGACCGACGACCCGGATGCCATCCACGTGCTGGGCAGGCAGCCGATCGACGCATCCCGGCCGCACCCGTTCACCGAGGCAGGGAACACCGAGTTCAACATGTTCCTGTGGATGCCCCCGCGCGACGAGCGGGCCGGCGACATTCTCATGGCGGACTCCACGATCTTCAGCTCGCTGTTCGGCGGTGACGAGAGCCTGCGCAATTTCTGGAGAAACCTCGTCACGCTCAAGTAGCGCCTCGGGAAAGGAGGATCCGTGACCGAGCGAACGCACGTCACGCTCGAACTCGACGACATCCAGCGCGGGGTTCTCAGCCCTCGGCCGACCCCGTACGCCGCGACGTACATCCTGTTCCGGATCGACGACCGCGCGCACGGGCGGGAGCTGATGCGGCGCGCGAGCACGGCGGTGACCTCGGCCGCCGACGCGATCAGTCCCCTGGGGGAGACCTGGGTGAGCGTCGCGGTCACCTACCAGGGCCTCATGGCGCTGGGGGTGCCACGGGAGTCGCTGGAGACGTTCCCCTGGGAGTTCCGGCAGGGGATGGTCGCGCGGGCGAAGGCGCTGGGCGACACGGGCGAGAGCAGCCCGGAGAACTGGGAGGCGCCGCTGGGCACGTCCGACGTCCACGTGGTGCTCACGGCGCTCGCGCCTGACAGCGCGCGGCTGGAGGCGGCCATCGACCGTGCCCGCCCGGTGTACGGCGACCTTCCCGGCGTGACCGCGATCTGGCGGCAGAACTGCTACGCGCTGCCCACCGAGGCCGAGCACTTCGGCTACCGCGACGGCATCAGCCATCCGGCGGTCGAGGGCAGCGGCATCGCCGGGTCGAACAAGCTGGAAGTGCCGCTCAAGGCCGGCGAGTTCGTGCTCGGCTACCGCGACGAGATGGGCGGCGTCCAGACCCTGGAACCCGAGGTGCTGGGACGCAACGGCACCTTCGTGGCCTTCCGTAAACTCCACCAGCGTGCCGCCGCCTTCCGGCGGTACCTGAGGGAGAACTCAGGCGGCCCCGAGGAAGAGGAGCTGTTGGCGGCGAAGATCATGGGTCGCTGGCGCAGCGGCGCGCCGTTGGCGCTCAGCCCGGCGCACGACAATCCCGACCTCGGGGCCGACCGGGGCCGCAACAACAGCTTCCTCTACGAGGAGGACGATGCGGCGGGGTTCACGACTCCGTGCGGCAGCCACATCCGGCGGGCCAATCCCCGCGACGCCGCGGTGGCCGGAGCGCCGAGGCTGCACCGGATGATCAGACGCGGCACCGCGTACGGCCCGTTGCTGCCCGACGGAGCCCTGGAAGACGACGGGGCCGACCGAGGACTGATGTTCGCGTTCGTCGGAGCGCACCTCGGGCGGCAGTTCGAGTTCGTCCAGTCCCAGTGGATGAACGACGGCGTCTTCTTCGGCGCGGGCGACGCCAAAGATCCCATCGTCGGGACCAACGACGGCACGGGGGACTTCACGATCCCCCGGCGGCCGGTACGGCGCCGCCTGCCGTCGCTGCCGCGGTTCGTCGTCGTGCGCGGCGGCGAGTACTGCTTCATGCCCGGCCTGCGCGCCCTGCGCTGGCTCGGCGATCTCGAAGGTTGAGGTGCGGCGACGGGCTCCGCCCGGGGCACGGTCGCCACCGGTGTGGAAGGGGCTCATGGATACGCTGCATCTGGTGTCCAACGCGGTCACCGTGATCTTCATCGCGACCACGATGTTCGCGGCCGGTCTCGGAGCCACGCTGCCGGCGTTGCGTGCCATCTTCGCCGACCTCCCGCTGCTCCTGCTGGCGTTGCTGGCCAACCTGGTGGTCATCCCGCTGCTGGGCTGGGGGGCCGCCGCGCTGTTCGGCCTGTCCACGGCGCCTTTCATCGCGCTGGTCCTGGTGGCGTCGTCGCCGGGCGGGCCGCTCGGGGCGAAGCTGGGCATGGTGCAGAACGGAGACGTGGTCGCGGGGGCGGCGATGCAGGTGCTGCTCGCCACGGCGGGCAGCATCACCTTCGGCCTGACGGCCAACGGCATCCTCACCGCGGCCGAGGTCGGCGGGGGAATCTCCCTCGACGTCGCCGCGCTGGTGCGGACCGTGGCCATCCTGCAGCTCGTGCCGTTCGCCGTGGGACTGGTACTGCGCCATTACGCGCCGCCCACGGCGCGATCATGGCATCCCTTCGCCGTGAAGGTGTCGAACGTGACGTTCATGATCGTGCTGGCGGGCATGCTCCTGGGCAACTGGCGGGACGTCGTCGAGTTGCTCGGCTCACGCGCGCTGCTCGCGGGGTTCGTCCTGTCCGTCGCCGCGTTCGCGACCGGCACATTGCTGGCCACCGGATCGCCGGTGCGCCGCACCACCATGGGGAGCGTCGCGGCGGTGCGCAACGTGGGGCCCGCGCTGGCCGCCGTCGGCATCGCCTTCCGCAACGAGCCGGCCATCATGGGAGCGCTCGCCGCCGTACTGCTCAGCGGCCTGACGGCGGCCATACCGATCGCCGCGGTGCTCAGCCGCCGGCGGAGCGGTGGCCCTGTTTCCAGCTCAGCTGAGCTGGGGTGACCGAGCGGTGCCGTACGTGGCGTCGGCGACGAAAACCGATTGCCGCGGTCGGCGTGGGGCGGTCAGTGTTGACGGCGATGAGCACCACGAAGATGCACGCCGACGAGATCCGGACCGACGCCGCACTCGTTCGCCGGTTGATCGCGGGGCAGTTCCCGCGGTGGGCCGATCTGCGGATCGAACCGGTCGAGTCCTACGGGACCGACCACGCCATCTATCGGCTGGGCGACCACCTGGCCGTTAGGCTGCCGCGCATAGGGTGGGCCACCGGGCAGGCGGCCAAGGAGGCGCGGTGGCTGCCGAGGCTCGCGCCGCACCTGCCGCTGGCGGTGCCGGTGCAGGTGGCGATGGGGGAGCCGGCCGGGGGCTATCCCTTCACCTGGTCCGTTTACGAGTGGCTGCCCGGCGAGAACGCCAACGGCACGATCCACGATCTGGATCAGGCGGCGGTCGATCTCGCCGCGTTCGTGAAAGCGCTGCGACAGGTCGACACGGCCGGTGCGCATCCGCGTTCCCCACATTCTCGCGGCGGGCCGCTCGCCGAGCACGACGAGGGTGTGCGTCGATCGATCGCCCTGCTCGGCGACCGCATCGACGCCGACGCGGCGCTCCGATCCTGGCAGGAGTCGCTCGGCGCCCCGGCATGGGAGAACTCGGAGGTCTGGGTGCACGGCGACCTGCTGCCGGGCAACCTGCTCGTCGTCGACGGTCGCCTGTCGGCGGTCATCGACTTCGGCGGACTCAACGTGGGCGATCCCGCATGTGATCTTCAGCCCGCGTGGAACGTGTTCGCGGGTGACAGCCGCCTGCGCTTCCGAGCCGAACTCCGCGTCGATGACGCGTCGTGGCTGCGCGGCCGTGGCTGGGCGCTCTGCCAGGCCGTGATGGCGCTGGCGTATTACTGGGACACCAATCCGGGGATGGTCCGCCAGACGGCACACGCTCTGGCACAGGTCCTCGCCGACAGCTCCCCGTGAGCAGCGGGCGATGAGGCCGGAGTCAAGCAGATCGTGCCTCCCGGGCGCCGCCGGAACCGGAACGCGCCGCCCCCGCGCCACCGAGACCGGAAGAGACCATCTCGTCCGGCCTGTGCCATGGCGGTCGGGTCAGCCGCCTTGGGTGTAGACGGTCTTCCAGCGCGAGCACTTGTTGACCGGGCGCTTCGAGTTCCCCCGGCACACCTGGACCCTGATCTGCAGGACTCCGCCGACGCTGGTGCGGAAGGAGCCGGTGCCGGTGGCGCAGTTGTAGACCCCACGCGTGCGCCAGCGGCCGTTACGGGAGTTCTGGTACCGGATGAGCGCCCACGAGCAGCCCTTGCCGTAGGTGTCGTCGAGGTTGCCCGACACGATGAGCCCCGACTGGCCCACGATGACCTTGCCCCAGGCGGTCGCCATGCCGTCGGTCGAATGGATGCGGCCCCACTTCCAGCTCGTGGGGTCGGCCGAGGCCGGGGTGGCCGAGGCGGTGAACGTGACAGCGGCGCCGGCCAGGCCGGCCAGGACGCGGATGAGGAGATGGTTCGTCACCCGTCCAGAAGTAGCGCTCCGCACTTGTGATCGGCTTGAGGGACGTGGTCGCGCGCGGGCCGCCGCCGCACGGCCCGCGCCCGGTGACCGGCGCGGGCCGTGCGGTCGAACAGGTCGTACGGGTGTCAGACCCGCGAGATGCGGACGGCGTCGGCGATGACGTAGCCCGTGCCCGAGGTCCAGCGGCTGACGCCGACGGCGTTGTACGTGCCGGCGTTGAGGGAGAACGTCCCCAGGCTGTGCCAGGTGCCACCGCCGGAGCGTTGGTCCACGAAGACCGTCTGGTTACCGCTCGACGTCGCCACGATGTAGGGCGCCGAGGAGTTGTAGCCGGGGTCGGACGGGTACCACACCTCGACGCGGTAGTTGCCCGCGCTGGGGATGCTGGCCTGGAACCAGGCCGGGTCGCTGGCCGCCACGGGGTCGACGAAGCGGTAGTCGGCGCCGTAGCGCTGGCTGGAGTAGGACGAGGTGCCCCAGTTCGAGCTGGCCGTGAACTGGGCGCTCGCGTTGTCGACCGTGGCCGACCATGACGGGGTGCCGCCGCCGGTCACGTAGTTCATGTACGTGTTCCAGTTCCAGTACGAGCCGGGGTCGGTGTGCGTGGCGCCGGGCACCTCGTTGTGTCCGATGATGTGCGCGCGGTCCTTCGGGATGCCGTACTTGTCGCAGATGGCGCGGGTCAGGGCCGCCGAGGCGCGGTACATGGCGTCGGTGAACCACGAGGCGTCGCTGATGTAGCCCTCGTGCTCGATGCCGATGGAGCGGGTGTTGTAGGTCCAGTTGCCCGCGTGCCAGGCGACGTCCTTCTCCCGGACCATCTGGGTGATCTCACCGTTCGACGACTTGACCACGTAGTGGGCCGAGACCTGGGCGCTGGGATTCTGGAACCAGGAGATGCTTCCGGCGTACGAGCCCTGGGTGACGTGGATGATCACCCGGTCGATGGCGTAGCTCGACGGGCGGCTGGAGGCCGTGTAGTTGCTGGAGCTGGCGGGGACCCACGCCGCGGGCGAGTAGTCGGCGCTGAGCGCCCCCACCTGCGCGTTCAGGTCACGGGCTTTGGCGTAGTCGCCCCGGTCGGCCGTGACCTCCTGCGGCTTGACCGTGACGCCGCGGGCGTCGATTCCGAGCCCGAGCTGCTCGTAGGCGGCGTCGGCGTAGAGGCGGGCGACCTCCGGTGAGGAGGCGTTGCCGTACGCGGCCACGGCCTGGTACCAGCGGCCCACGTCCTTCCTGGCCGCCTCGTCGAGGCCGAGTTCGTCGGCGTGGGCGCGCAGCACGGCGGCGCCGCCCATGATGTTGGCCTCGGTGTCGGTGCGGAGCTTCTCGACCGGCAGCCCGGTCAGCTCGGCGGCCTTCTCCAGCACGTGGGTGCCGGGGTTGCTGACCAGGTGCATGACGCCGTAGCCGCCGTTCGCGCTCGGCTTGCCTTCGTGGGCGTCCAGGTGGGTCTCGGCGTAGGCGATGGCGACCAGCAGGTCACGCGGCACGTCCTGCGCGGCGGCCGCGCGGGCGAACGCCGCGGGGAGTGGGATCTCCTTGGCCGCCGTCGCGGGCTGTACGGCGAAGGCGGCGAGTGCGACGAGGGCGGCGAGGGCGGAGGCGATGAGAGCGGTTAATCGGGCGAGGGGGAGGGTCATGGGGGCTCCTGATCGGGGGGGTTACGGCTGCACCGTATGGCACTCCTGACTCGATGTCGATAATTGACATACGATCTCTGTTAGAAGAAACTTTTCGCCCTCCTTGGCGTCGGGGGCGCCGAGCGCCCTCCGGACGGGACGCGAAGGGCCGTCGGTCCGGGCGCGGGGCGGCATCGGGGACGCCGAGATGTTCGAGGCGCCCGGGTTCGCCGGCTCCCCGAGATTTGGGCCCCCCGGGTCGCGTGAAGACTATTGCGCTACGAATGCAATTTCTTGAAACTTCTTTTCGTGACCGCGCTTCTGCGTACCCTCCTGGCGATGTTCACCGTCGCGATCGTCAACCTCGTCATCCCCACCCCGGCCATGGCGGCGGCCTGCGCCACCGACCCCGCGACTCCCAAGCGACAGCTGCGCGCCATGTGGATCTCCACGGTCGCCAACATCGACTGGCCCAGCCGGACCGGCCTGAGCGCCTCCGCGCAGCAGGCCGAGCTGCGCGCCTGGCTCGACCTGGCCGTCAGCAAGCGCATGAACGCGGTGATGATCCAGGTCAGGCCGACCGCCGACGCCTTCTGGCCCTCGCCGTACGAGCCGTGGTCGCAGTGGCTGACCGGCACCCAGGGCGGCGACCCCGGCTACGACCCCCTCGCGTTCATGGTCGCCGAGGCACACGCGCGCAACCTGGAGCTGCACGCCTGGTTCAACCCGTACCGGATCGCCAACCACGACGATCCGACCAAGCTGGTGTCCACCCACCCGGCACGACAGCATCCCGACTGGCGCTTCGCCTACGGCGGCAAGCTCTACTACAACCCTGGAATTCCGGAGGTCCGCGGCTTCATCGAAGACGCGATCATGGACGCGGTCACCCGGTACGACATCGACGGCGTCCACCTCGACGACTACTTCTACCCGTATCCGGTGAGCGGCGAGTCCATTCCCGACTCCGCCGCCTACAGCCGGTACGGCGGGGGCTTCTCCGACATCGGCGCCTGGCGCCGTGACAACGTCAACCAGCTCGTACGCGAGCTGGACCAGCGCGTCCACGCGGGCAAGCCGTGGCTCGCCTTCGGCGTCAGCCCGTTCGGCATCTGGCGCAACTCCTCCACCGACCCCCTCGGGTCGGGCACCTCGGGCCTGCAGTCCTACGACGCCATCTACGCCGACAGCAGGCTGTGGGTGAAGCAGGGCTGGGTGGACTACATCGCGCCGCAGATCTACTGGCACATCGGGTACGGCCCCGCCGCCTACGAGGTGCTCACCGCGTGGTGGTCCGACGTCGTCAGGGGAACCGGCGTTCACCTCGTCGTCGGCCAGGCCGCCTACCGCGCCGGCGCCAGTGGTCAGGACGCGGCCTGGCAGGACGCCGCCGAGCTCAGCGACCACCTCTACGACAACAGGAAGCACCCCGAGGTGGCCGGCGACGTGTATTTCAGCGCCAAGGACGTCAAGGCGGACCGGATCGGGAGCATCTCCGCCCTCGTGTCCGCCCACTACTCCAAGCCGTCGCTCCCGCCCGCCCGAGGCACCGGAAGCGCGCCCGCCGCCCCCTCGATCACCTCGGCCACCCGGTCCTCGAACGGCGTCGCCCTCTCCTGGCAGGCCACCGGCTCGCCGACCTCGTACGCGGTATACCGGGTCGGCGGCACCCCCTCGACGGCGGACCCGTGCTTCTTCGCGGACGCCCGCAATTTGATCGGGACGACCAGGCAGACGAGCTACACGGACACCGCGCCGGGGGACACCGCCACCTACTACGTCACCGCGCTCGACCGGTGGCAGCAGGAGAGCGCGCCCAGCACAGGAAAGACGGTGACGTCCTCCGGCGCGTTCAGCGTCGTGGTCGACAACGCCGATCCGTCGTTCACCGCCGGCTCCGCCTGGGGCACCTCGGCCTACTCCTCCCAGCTGTACGGCGCCGACTACCGCTTCGCCACCCCGGTGGCCGCCAGCGACCCGGCCTGGTTCACGGCCACCATCCCCGGCGCGGGCAGCTACCGCGTGGAGGTCTGGTATCCGGCCAACTCCGGCTACAACAGCGCGACGCCGTACATCGTGGCGGCAGGGGGCGGTAGCCAGGTCGTCTCCGTGGACCAGCGCACGGGCGGGGGCCAGTGGCGCTCGCTCGGCACTTTCACGCTCGCCGCCGGGACGTACCAGGTGGTGGGTGTGAGCCGATGGACCTCCACGACGGGCTACGTCATCGCCGACGCCGTCCGCATCACCAAGGTCTGACCACCATGCCCCGGGTGGCGCGGGTCGGGGTCGTGCGGGAGAAGTGACTCACGGCCGGGCGTCGCCGTCTCGATGGGCCAACGCCGTGACCATCGTGAGAGAGAGCCGTACCCCGGGCCCGCGAATCGATCCCCTGTGGGGCGGTTTGTCGGGTTCGGGGGAGGGTAGTCCGGATCTGGACCATCACCACGTGAGAATCCGGAGGCATGCCGAATGCCCTCCAAAGTCACGGAGTCCAGCGTCGTGCAATGCCCGAACTGCGGGCGTAGGAACCGGCTGCCCCGTACCGCCTCGGGGGTCCCACGCTGCGGCGACTGCCACCAGTCCCTGCCCTGGATCATCGAGGCCGGGGACGACGACTTCACCGAGGTCGCCGAGGCGGCGCGGATCCCGGTCCTCGTCGACTTCTGGGCCGAGTGGTGCGGTCCATGCCGCATGGTGACCCCGGCGCTCGAACAGGTCGCGGAGGAGCTGGCGGGACGCATCAAGCTGGTGAAGGTGAACGTCGACGAGGCGCCCGGGCTCTCCGAGCGATTCGGCGTCCAGACCATCCCGACCCTCGCCTTACTGAAACAGGGGCAGGTCGTCGGCCGGCAGCGGGGCGCGGCACCGGCGTCGGAGCTACGCGAATGGGTCGGCGACGCGCTGGCCCGCTGAACACGCCGAGCCCCCCCGCGGGAGGTCGCGGCGGTCAAGGAATACGGATTCGACAACCAGGTGATTCGCCCCGCCTCCGGCGGCGGGGCCCGGCGTCGCTCGCGCGGGAACGACGCCAGGCCGGGCGCGCCGGTCATCAGGATGCGCGGTATCGTGCCGGCCGGGCAGCGGCTTGTTTTCGGCGAGGGACGTGAGGCGGTTCGCTCACGGACGCTCTCGCCTTTCACACCGGCGCTTTCAACGTCAGGGCTGGGCCGGGCCCTCCAGCGTTTCGACAAGGCCGAGCAGGGTGGCGGCGCCTGCGGCGTTGCCGTCGCCTCCGTTGCCGCCGTTGGCGTTGTTGTTGCCGCCGCCGGCGATCGCGCCCCCGTTACCACCGTTGCCCCCGCGTGCCGCGACGAGCTGGGCGAGGACATCGGCGGGGATCTCGAAGCCCCGGTTCTCCCTGACCTCACGCTCCCGCCGCTGCTCCGGCTGGCGGACGCGGATGTTGTTGATCACGTGCTGGCGCTGCCTCTGGTGCTGACGCTGGTCGTCACGCTGCTGCTGGTGGTTGCGATTGTGGTTGCGGTTCCAGTTACGGTTCCGGTTGCCTCGGCCCCAGCCGCCCCCGCCCCAGCTGGCGAAGCCGCCCGCCTGGACGACGGACGCGCTCGCCGCAGTGGCCGTGGCGGCGGCGCCCAGCGCGACCGCCCCACCGGTCATCGCGGCGCTCACGGCGAGCAGCCCGACAAAGTTCTTGAACTTGGACATAGCGATTCTCCCCCGAAAAGGAATCGATTCCTGTCGACGCTCGGACATCTCCGCCATCCATGCCGAAGAATGCCCCGGATAACCCCTGATAGGGCCATTTCCGCATTGTCTGGATCTCCGGAAATGTGAGACGGCAAACAGTGCTATACGCTTCTTAGGCGGCTCTTGTCCTGTTATTGATCACGCCCCGCGAGCCGGCCGTCGTGTCACCTTGTGGAGGATCCGCTGCGGATGTCCAGGGTCACGGCGATGCGGTTGATGGGTAGTCGCCGCCCTCCGGTGCCGAGGCCACGCGGGCGATGGCGCGGACCTTGGGCGCGCGCCTCGCCTCGGAGGGTCTGGCGACGATCGTGCGGTGCCCGCTGACGCCTCTGCGAGCCGCATCGCATTCATGAGCTCGAATTCGCCGGCGTAACAGTGTGATCTGGCAGTGGTACCAAGGAGATCCCAAGTGATCCGCAAGGGCCTCCGGTTACCGTCGGCACGTCCTGAGTCGCCAGGCTCGTGATCGCCAGACCGGCCTTTCACACATGGGGTCCTTCATGTCGCCTGATCGGGGCGCAGCCCCGTCCGTGGACGGTCTGTCAGTCAGTGTTAACCCCTTCAGGAAACCTTCGCGAGGAATAGACGTGATCAAGAAGTTCGCCGCCGGCGCCGCCATCGCCCTGGCCGCGCTGACCGCGCCTCAGTTGACGGCTCAGACTGCCGACGCCGCCACGAGTTACAAGACCCCATGCCAGGGGATCCGTGGTTGTGAGGCCGCGATGCAGGACGGCGAGGGGTGGATGGTGATCACTCGCGAGAAGAACTGGAAGAAAGTGATCTACCAGTTCAACCACCTGGAGAAGAGCGCCAAGAGGGTCTGCGCGAAGCAGTATCCGCACCTGACCATGTGGCTCAACAATCCGAGCTATTCGCGGAACAAGACCGTCACCATCAAGGCATCCGGAAAACTTCCGCGCGCCGCGTGCTCTTATTAGGGCTGATCGCGAAAGTAATAAAGGCTATGGATGATCGCTCGCCATGGGGCGTGGGGTCTGACAAATGGCCAATGGGTGCCGCTTGTGCCCGTTGTCGCCGGTGGGAAAGAAGCCAGATGGGCCGACCACGTGGACGCGTCGGGGCTTGAGCTGCTGGTAGGCAGATCGTCATTTCGTTGGATGTGGTGTTCGGGCTGGCGGCGGGGTGGGAGCCTGCAGGAGGTGGCGCCAGTCGGCGGGCCAGTTGGCCAGAGCGAGGATGCCCATGATGACGAGATGGGTCGGCGCTGCCCAGCTTTCCACCGCCGGGTCGTGGTTGACGATGTGGGTGGTGACCGCGCCGGTGAGTACGAACATGAGGGTCGTGGCGCCCAGGAAGCGCTGTTCGCCGGTTGGGGATCACGAGCAGGACGGCGGCGACACCTTCCAGGGCGCCGACCACGAAGCGCATCCAGGACGGGTAACCCCATATCCTGTCTCCCGGCCAGTACTTGGTCACGGCGCCCAGCGCGAACTCAAGGGCCAGGAGCCAGTACGGACCGGTCTTTAGGCGTTTCGACATATATTGGTCCCTTCCGGGGGTGGACAGGGCCAGGCCTCCGCGCGGCGATAGCATTGCCGACGGAGTCATTTCTTTCGGGTTTCAGCCCTGCAGGGTGGCGATGGCCTTCTCGATACGCCGCTGGCGCGTCTCGGGCTTCTTCGCGCTCTCGATGGCGCGCATGTGCTCGCGCTTGTAGCTGTACGCAAGATTGTCGTAGGCCCCGCGGAATCCGGATCCCTCCGCGGAGACGCCGGCGTCCTGTGCCGCTGCCTCCCATTCGTAGAGAGCCAGCTGCGGGGATCCCTTGCCCAGGCCGAACCAACCAGCCCGACGACGTCCGCGACTGTGCCTTCCTCGAATCGGTATGACAGGCCGCGACGGAGGAATGAACGACACGGCGAAAACTTCGTCGGCCGACCGGCAGGCGATCGAGGACAAGATGCGGTGCAGGAGGCGTGGCTGCGGGTCAAGCCGCCGTGCGGCCTCCCCGGCTCTGGTTGCAGATGAGCACTGCCACTGTCTACTCCCACCGCTTCGACGCGCCCAACGACGAGGCGACCGGAGTGCTCGGCGGCACCGAACTCGGCGTCCCGGGCTACTGGACCTACAGCGTCGAGATCGCGAAAGCGTGGGAGCGGGCGCAGGATCGAGCCGAAACCCCGTACACGCGCAAGGTCGGCATGCGCTCTGCCATGGTGATGAGTCCTGATCGCGGCGGCATCTTCGACGTCTTGCTGCGGCTGGCGCGGTTCGGCCTCGGCGGCCCGGTCGCGGGCGGCGCGCAGTACGTGTCCGGCGCGTTCGCGCTGCGCTCGGACACCGAACTCCTGTTGAAAAGCCGTCGAGTCGTCCCCAGCCGCCTGCTCGAAGCGGGCTTCGCCTTCGACCACGCCCAGTGGCCGGAGGCCGCCGACGATCTCGTGCGGCGCGTGCGCGGCGGGTCTGGCTTCACCGGGTGAGCCGTCGGCTCCTGTCGGCAGTCAGCGGTCTCGCCGTTTCGCATTCCGCGGGCCCGTACGAACAAGCTCACCCTCCGCTGCCGGGCGGGGTGGTGCCCTACCCCAGAAGGTTGGGCTGGTCGATCACCCACAACCACGTGCTGTCGGGCTGGCGGCGAGCCACCTCGACAGTGACACCGCCATCGGCCAGCCGCACCGAGGTGAGCGCCAGGTCGCCGTTCCGCAGCGTGGGCTGCTGCCGGCCAGGAGTGAAAGTGGGCCTGTCCGCGACCAGGTGCTCGTACGCCTGGCGGATCTCCTCACTGCCTGTGGCGACCCGGCCGTTCGGCAACGCCAGCACCGCGTCCGGTTCATACAGCGCCACCAGCCCTTCGACGTCGCCCGCGTTGAGCCGCTCCACGACGAACCGGCTGAGATCCTCCGGTCGGGCAGCACGCTCCCGGAGGTCATCCACGCTCACTACTCGTCACTCCCATCAGAACAGGCCAGGTGGCCCCCGGCAGCAAACGATCATGGCAGGCGCGTACGACGAATCCCCGGACGAGCCGGCGTCATCGTCTGACAGTGATGATGTAGGTGTCCCGGCGGGGTCTGACCCGTCGTCTGACTGACACCCCGTCGGGGATGCCCGACCGGGGTGCCGCCTGCGTCAGTGCACGTGCGCGCGGGGGATGTCCTGGGAGCTGAGGAGCCGCTGGAGGCGTTCCAGCCCCGTCTGGAGACTCTGGTCGTCCAGGGCGTAGGAGAGGCGGAGGCAGCCGGGAGCGCCGAAGGCTTCGCCCGGGAGGAGCGCCACGGAGGCCTCGTCCAGGATGAACGTCGCCAACTGGGTGGTGGTCGTGAAGGAGTGGCCGAGGATCGACCGGGTGAGCAGGCGCTTGACCGAGGGGAAGCAGTAGAAGGCCCCGGTGGGGGTGGGGCAGTCGACTCCGCGTATCCCCTGGAGTACGTCGACCATGAGCCGGCGGCGGCGATCGTATGCGGCCAGCACACCGTCGAAACCCGGCCGGCCCGCGCGCAGTGCCGCGATCGCCGCGACCTGGGCGACGTTGGCGACGTTGGACGACATGTGCGACTGCAGGTTGACGGCCGCCTTGACCGCCGCGGCAGGGCCGTACAGCCAGCCGACCCGCCAGCCCGTCATGGCGTACGTCTTCGACACGCCGCCGATGACGATGCACCGATCCCTGATGTCCGGGGTGGCCACCGGCATGGACTGGGCCACCGCGCCGTCGTACACGAGGTGCTGGTAGATCTCATCGCTGATCACCCAGATTCCCCGCTGTGCCGCCCAGTTTCCGATGGCCCGGGTCTCCTCCGGCGTGTACACGGTTCCCGTCGGATTGGCGGGGGAGCCGAAGAACAGCACCTTGGTCCGCGGGGTGATGTGCGCGTCCAGGAGTTCGGGCGTCACCTTGAAATCCTGGCGGGCATCGCTGTGCACCGGAATCGGCGTCGCGCCCGTGAGGCGTACGGCCTCCGGATAGGTGGTCCAATAGGGGGCCGGTACGAGCGCCTCGTCGCCGGAATTCAACAGGATCATGCAGGCGAGATATACGGCCTGCTTCGCGCCGTTGGTCACGAGCACGTCCGTGTCGTCAATGGCGAGACCCGTATCCGCCAGGACCGTCTGGGCGATGACATGGCGCAACTCCGTCAGCCCGGCCGCCGAGGTGTAACGATGGTTGACGGGGTCCGCGCAAGCCCGCTGGGCGGCTTCGACGATGTAATCCGGGGTCGGGAAATCCGGCTCGCCCGCGCCGAAACTCACAATGCGGTATCCGGCCGCGCGCAACTCGGCCGCCCGGGACGAAACCGCCATGGTCGCCGAGCCGGCGACCGCGCCCGCTCTCTCACTCAATCCGATGGACATGGCTCTCCTCTTACTATGACGACAATTCGAACAGGGCCTTGAGGAAGACGTTGTTTTCATCGGGATGTCCGACGCTCACGCGCAACCAACCGGCCGGGCCCACGTCACGTACCAGTACGCCTCGTCCGGCCAGTCCCGCCGCCATCGCGGAGGAATTGGTGCCGGTGTCGAAGAACAGGAAGTTCGCGTCGCTCGGCATGACCGCGTGGCCGGCGTCGACCAGGGCATCGCGCATTCTCCCGCGTTCGGCGAGAACGCCCGGGATATGCGCCAGCAGTTCATCGGCCTGTTCGAGGGCGGCGAGCGCGACCGCCGCCGTCAGCGTCGACAGATGGTACGGCAGGGCGACGATACGCAAAGGGCTCAGCACGTCGGGTGAGGCGAGCAGGAATCCGACGCGTATCCCCGCGAATCCGAATGCCTTCGACATGGTCCGGGAGATCACCAGCGATGGGTGCTCGGCGAGGAGACCCGCCTGGGTACCGATGGCGGAGAACTCGACGTACGCCTCGTCGAGCACCACCAGCCCCGGCGCGGTGCGCAGGATGACGTCCAGCGTCGCCCGGTCAAGGGGCGTCCCGGTCGGATTGTTGGGCGCGCAGAGGAAGACGATGTCAGGCCTGTGCTGTTCGACCGCGGCGGCCGCCACCTCGTGGTTCAGGCCGAAGTCCGAGCCGCGATCAGCCGATGTCCACCGGGTGCCGGTGATCGTCGCGATCTGCTCGTGCATCGAATAGGTGGGCCCGAACCCGAGGGCCGTGCGGCCGGGCCCGCCGTATGTCTGGAGCAGGTGCAGCAGCACCTCGTTGGAGCCGTTTCCCGGCCACACCATGTCGGCTCGCACGCCATGGCCGGCGTATCGTGCCAATGCGGATCGGAGCGCGGCGAGGTCGGTGTCCGGATAACGGTTCGCGGTGGCCAGCGCGCGGGAAGCCGCTGAACACAATGTCTCAAGGTGGCGTCCTTCTGGAGGACGTGGACTCTCGTTGTTGTTCAGCAGCGCGACCGGATCGCCCATCGAAGGAAATGGCCGGGTGTTGTACGGGCGGACCGCACGCAGATCATCCCGGACGGGCAGGGCTGGCATTCATTCTCCGCTGGTGTCTTGTGATCCGGTGATGCGCGCGACGAGGCGGTGCATGGACGTTTTCCAATTGCTTTCCAGCTCGCGCGTGGCCGTCGGCAAATCCTTCTCGCGCAGGGCCACCGCGATACGCTTGTGCTGGTCGATCGACTCACGAACACTTTGCGGATCGCCGAGGTAGGCATGCTCGTAGCGATGGACGATGCGCTTGGTGTCGCCGATCATTTCGAGCAGCCGGCTGTTCGGGCAGGCCGCCAGCAAACTCGCGTGCCACTCGTCGTCGGCGTTTTGTACATCGCGGACGTCTCCGGTCGGCGCCATTTTCTCCGCGAGTTCCATGAGCTGCGGGGCGCGCCGGGCGAGTTCTTCGGGATCGGAAAGCGTGATCGCGAGCACTTCGAGCTGGGCGATGATCGGATAGGTCTCGCGGACTTCCTGCTCGCTCAGGGTGGAGACCCAGTACCCCCGGTTCGGACGGGCATCGAGAATGCCCTCCTGTGCCAGGCTCGCCAGCGCCTCGCGCAGCGGCGTCCGGCTGACGCCGATCTCGGCCGCGAGATGCACCTCGTTGATGCGGGTGCCCACCGGATATTTTCCGCGGAGAAGACGGTCGAGTATCTCGTCCCTGACCTGCTCGCGCAAAAGTCTGCGGGCGACCGCCATTTTCCCCTCCAGTACACGTTTCTGCCTGACGAGTATGAGCATACTACATACTGAACTCAGAGTGCAGAGCGCGCTAGGCTGACGGCGATTCCATCCCCCTCACTCTCCGGAGGCCGCGTCATGCCTGGCTTCGCCCTCGTCCGATCACCGATAGGCGATTCCCCTCATACTCTCGGTGACGATCCCCGTGACGCTCCCAGAAGATTCCACCGATCGATGCCGGGCTACGCCCGCACCCCTCTTGTCGCGTCGCCCGAACTGGCGCGGCGGACGGGAACGGGGCGAGTCCTCGTCAAGAACGAGCAGTACCGCCTCGGGCTGCCGTCGTTCAAGATCCTCGGCTCGTCCTGGGGGATCCACCGTACGCTGTGCGAACGCCTCGGCCTCGACCCGGCGATCTCGTTCGAGGAACTGCGCCGGGCGGTCGGGCCGCTACGCGACCACGTGCTGACGTGCGCCACGGACGGGAACCACGGCAGGGCCGTGGCTCACATGGCCCGGCTCCTCGGCATGCGCGCGCGCATCTACGTTCCGGTCGACGTGTCGGCGTCGCGGTCGGCGGCGATCGAGAGCGAGGGAGCCGAGGTCGTCCGGGTGTACGCGAGTTATGACGACGCCGTGCGCTATGTCGCCGTCCAGGCCGATCGTGACTCCCGCGCCATCCTGGTGTCCGACACGGCCTGGGCCGGATACGAGACGGTGCCGCGGCGCGTGATCGACGGCTATTCGACGATCTTCCAGGAGGTCGACGAGCAACTCGCCGAGCTGGATCTCGATCCCGAGGACGCTGTGGACCTGGTGATCGTCCCCGCGGGAGTGGGCGCGTTCGCCGCGGCGGTCGGCCTGCACTTCGGCTCCCGTGCGGCGACGCGTATCGCGACCGTGGAACCCGATGCCGCCGACTGCGTTCACCGCTCGCTCGCCGCCGGCGTCCGTACGACGGTCCACGGCCCGCACCACTCCATCATGGCGGGCCTGAACTGCGGCGAGACGAGCGTGGTGGCCTGGCCGATTCTGCGCGGCACGGTCGGCGCGACCATCACGGTCGACGACGACGCGGTGCGCGAGGCCATGCGGATCTTCGCGGGCTGCGGGATCGAGTCGGGGGAGAGCGGTGCGGCCTCGCTCGCGGGCGCGCTGCTGGTGACCGCCGACCCCGGATTCCGCGAAGATCTCGGACTCACGCAGGAGAGCACGATCCTGCTCCTGAACACCGAAGGAGCGAGCGACCCCGCGAGTTATCTCAGCATCGTGGGGGACCAGGGCGCATGAGCGACTGACGCCTTCTCGGCCTGAAATCACGGCTCCGGGCCGGGCTGAGTGAGGCCCGGCCGCACCGTTCCGCCCCTCCAACGGGATGCCGGTTTGCCCAGGAACTTCCTCTGTTCATCTCCTTGACACCACTAGATCCATCTCTGCATTCTGTGTACAGCACGCAGTTGGAAGCGCGTGGGGGAACTGCCTCGGCTGCCTGTGTCACACGACCGCCGGTTCCGGCGTCATTGACGATTCGCTAAAGGTGGGATGACTGTGTTCCTACACATCAGAGGCATGGCGGCCGTCGGCATAGCGTCTGTCCTGTTAGCCTCGGTCGCCTCGTGCGGCGGCTCCGAAGCCGGGAAGAAGACGGGGGCGTTCTCCGTCGCGATCCTCGAACCGTCCTCGCTCATGCCAGCCAACTATTCGGAGGTTTACGGGGCGCAGGTGGTGTCCGCGCTCTTCACTCCGCTGGTGACGTTCGACATCAAGAGCAACGAGACGCGTCTGGAGGTCGCCGAGAGCATCGAGAGCGCCGACAACAAGGTGTGGAAGGTCAGGCTCAAGCCCGGCTGGACGTTCGGCAACGGCGAGGCCGTGACCTCGAAATCGTTCGTGGACGCGTGGAATTTCGCCGCGAACAAGAAGTCCGCCCAGTTGAACGCGTACGTCTTCGGGGAGATCGAGGGCTATCGAGAGGTCGCCTCCGGAGCCGCGGAGACGATGTCCGGACTGCGCGTCGTCGACGACCGGAATTTCGAGATCACGCTGGTGCGGCCGTGGTCGCAGTTCAAGCAGCTGCTCGGGTATCCCGCGTTCTCGCCGCTCCCCTCAGTGGCGTACAAGGACCCCAAGAGCTTCGAGCAGCGGCCGATCGGGAACGGCCCGTTCGTCATCGAGGGCGCCTGGCAGCACGACCAGCAGATCACGCTGCGCCGCAACGAGTCCTACGCCGGCACGAAGGCCAAGGCCGGGGAAGTCCAGTTCAAGATCTATCAGAGCTTCGACACCGCCTATAACGACCTGCTCGCCAACAATCTCGACGTCCTGCCCGCCGTTCCGACCGCGAGGATCACCGAGGCCAAGAGCCAGCTGGGAGATCGGTTCGGGGAGTCGCCGAGCGGCCGCATGGAATACCTCGGGTTCCCCGTGACCAGCGAGAAGTTCACGTCACCAGGCGTGCGCAAGGCCATCTCGATGGCGATCGACCGGGACGCGATCACCAAGGCGATCTTCAAGGGAACCCGCACACCGGCGACCGGATTCGTGCCGCCCGTCGTCCCGGGCGCGGCGCAGGACGCGTGTGGAGCCCTGTGCGTGCACGACGCCGCCGCGGCCAAGGCGGCCTTCGACGCGGCGGGCGGCATTCCCGGCAACAGTTTCACCATCGGCTACAACAGCGACGCCCCGGAGAACAAGGAATGGGTCGAGGCGGCCGCGCGGCAGATCTCGAAGGACCTCGGCGTGAACGTCGAGACGCGGGCCTATCCCAAGCTCGCGGTGCTGCTGGGAGATCTGGGCAGCGGGAAGGTCGACACCGCCTTCCGTACCGCGTGGACCTTCTACTTCCCCAGCCCGGAGAACTACCTCAAGCCGTTGTTCACCCAGGACGCCGGTGAGAACTTCTCCGGATACCGGAACGACACGTTCGAGAAGCTGTTGCGTGACGGCGCGACCGCCAAGGACACCGAGGCCGCCAACGCGAAGTACGCGGAGGCCGAGAAGGTGCTCCTCGACGACATGCCCTACGTGCCGCTCTGGTACCAGGGCGTCATGGCCGGGCACTCCAAGCGGGTCGGCGACGTGAGCGTGGATTCCTTCCGCAGGCTGCGGATCGAGTCCGTGGTCGTGAAATAGCCAGCGAAGGATGCGACATTGCCTCGTTACATCACGAGCCGCGTCCTGCAGGCGGTGCTGGTCCTCGTCGGCGCGACTCTCGTCATCTTCGTCATCACCTTCGCCCTGCCGGGCGATCCGGTGCAGGCCCTCGCCGGCGAGCGGGCCGCCGACCCGGCGTTCGCGGAGGCGATCCGGGCCCGTTACCACCTCGACGAGCCACTCCTGCAGCAGTACGGCCGCTTCCTTCTCGGGGTCGTCCAAGGCGATCTGGGACAGACCTACAGCGGTCAGGACGTGGCCCAGATGCTCGGTGAGCGGATCTGGGTCAGCGGCCAGCTCGCGGCGTTCGCCCTGGCATTCCAGATCCTCATCGGTGTCGGCGCCGGGATCCTGTCCGCGCTGCGCCGCAACGGCCTCGCCGACACCGGGGTCCGGATCTTCACCCTCGCGGGGCTCTCGATCCCGTTCTTCGTGACCGCGTACGTGCTCCAGCTCGTGGTCGGCGTGAAGCTCGGCTGGCTCCCGGTGGCCGGAACCGAGGATGGGTTTCTCAGCTACATCATGCCCGGGTTCGTGCTCGGGTCGTTGTCGACCGCCTATGTCGCCCGGCTGACCCGTGGCCAGCTCACCGAGGCGCTTCGAGAGGACTACGTCAGGATGGCCACGTCAAAGGGCCTGACCCGCGTCCGGGTCGTGGCGCATCACGCGCTGCGAAACAGCCTGATCCCCGTCGTCACCTTCCTCGGCCTCGAAGTGGGCGCGCTGCTCAGCGGCGCCGTCATCACCGAGAGCATCTTCAACCTCCCCGGCATGGGCCAGGCCATGGCGCGTGCCGTCTACCTGGGGGAGCGCACCACGGTGGTCGGCGTGGTCACCGTCTTCGTGCTCGTCTACGTCGTCGTGAACCTGCTCGTCGACCTGCTGTACGCCGTACTCGATCCGAGGATCCGCTATGCCTGAGCTCGTTTCGGCCACCGGTGTCATGGAGCCGCCGGCGATTCCGCAGAGGAAGCGGCGCGGTCATTGGCAGGCGGTCCGGAGACGGCTGTCCCGCAGCCCGCTCTTCTACCTCTCCGCCACCCTGCTGGTGGTGATGGTGGGCATGGCCGCCGTTCCCGCCCTGTTCGCGACGGCCGATCCGCACGACTGCGACCTCGGGCGGACGCTGGCCGACGCGGGCGCGGGGCAGTGGCTCGGAAGGGACCTTCAAGGCTGCGACGTGTTCTCGCGCAGCGTGTACGGCGCCCGCGCGAGCCTCGGCATCGGCATCGCCGTCTCCCTGGTCACCGGGCTGCTGGGCGGAGCGGTCGGCGCCGCCGCCGGCTACTTCGGCGGCTGGGTCGACGCGACCCTGTCCAGGATCACCGAGATCTTCCTGGCCATTCCGCTGCTGCTGGGGGCGAGCGTTCTGCTGACGCTGTTCGGCACGTCGGGCAGCGGCACGTGGACCGTGATCATCGCTCTGTCGGTCCACGGCTGGCCGCAGGTCGCCCGTATCACCCGGTCGTCGGTCCTGGAGGCGAAGCAGCAGGACTACATGCTGGCCGCCGCCGCCATCGGCTGCTCGCGGCTGAGGGCACTCGCCCGCCATGTCGTGCCGAACAGTCTCGGCCCCTGGCTGGTGGTCGTGACGACGAACCTCGGCGTGTTCATCACCTATGAGTCGATCATCTCGATGCTGGGGATCGGCCTGCGCCCGCCGACGATCTCCTGGGGGCAGATGATCCACGACGCCCAGGCGCGGTTCCTGGAGGCGCCGCTGCCGCTGCTGGGCCCGGCCGTGTTCCTCAGCGTCACCGTCCTGGCCTTCATCCTGCTCGGCGACGTCGTCCGGGACGCGCTCGACCCGAGGAGCCACTCGTGAGCGCCGCGACGCCGAAGGGGAGGGCCATGACGTCCGAACACCTGCTGGAAGTGCATGATCTGCAGGTCGAGTTCGGCGGCGACGACGGCCCCGTACCTGTGCTGCGCGGGGTGAGCTGGCACGTGGACCGCGGAGAGACGCTCGCGATCCTCGGGGAGTCTGGATCGGGCAAGAGCATGACCGCTCAGGTGATCATGGGGATTCTCGACACGCCCCCGGCCAGGATCAGCGGTGGAAGCGTGCGCTGGAACGGCCGCGACCTGCTCGGTCTTCCGGAACCCGCCAGGCGCGAGGTCCGCGGGCGCGGTGTCGGCATGGTCTTCCAGGATTCGCTGTCCGCCCTGAACCCCGTCCTGCGCGTGGGCCCGCAGATCGGAGAGACCCTGCGGACCCGCCTCGGCCTCTCCCGCCGGGAGGCCCGCGACCGGACGGTCGAACTGATGCGGCAGGTACGGATCCCGGACGCCGAACAGCGTTACCGGCAGTACCCGCACCACTTCTCCGGCGGTATGCGGCAGCGCGCCGTGATCGCGATGGCGCTCGCGCTGTCGCCGGACGTGCTGATCGCCGACGAGCCGACGACCGCGCTGGACGCCACCGTCCAGGTCCAGATTCTCCGGCTGCTCCAGGCGCTCCAGGAAGAGTCCGGCATGGGACTGGTCCTCATCACCCACGACTTCGGCGCGGTCGCGTCGATCGCCGACCGGGTGGCCGTGATGTACGCCGGCCGCGTGGTGGAGACCGGGGTGGTCCGCGACATCTTCCGCCGTCCCGCCCACCCGTACACGAAGGCGCTGCTCGACGCGGTTCCGCGTGCGGATCGCCGGGCCGGCCGGCTCGCCGCTCTGCCCGGTCAGCCGCCGGTGCTCGGCAAGGAGAGCACCGGCTGCCCCTTCCGCTTCCGATGCCCTCTCGCCGAAGCCGTGTGCGAGGAGCGGGAGCCGGTGCTGAAGGAACACGCACAGGGCCACTGGAGCGCCTGCCACCTGGGAAAGGACGTGATCGCTGATGTGCTCACAGCCCATTCTTGAGGTCACCGACGTCACCCGCCACTACGCGTCCGGACGCCGGTGGCCGTTCGGCCCCGCGCCGCGGGTACACGCCGTGGACGGGGTGTCCCTGACGCTCGGCGAGCGGGAGACGCTCGGCCTCGTCGGTGAGTCCGGCTGCGGGAAGTCCACGCTCGGCCGGATGCTCGTCGCCCTGGACCGGCCCACGTCGGGGACGATCCGGTACCGGGGTGAGGACATTCACCGGCTCAGCCGCGCCGGGCTGAAAGCCCTGCGGCGCAAGATCCAGATCGTCCTGCAGGACCCGTACACCAGCCTCGACCCGCGGATGACCGTCGGCGACATCGTCGCCGAGCCGCTGGTCGTGCACGGTGAGGGGACGCCGGCCGAAAGGCGGCGGCGTACCCGGGAGCTCTTCGAGCTGATCGGGCTCAATCCCGATCATGGGAACCGCTACCCGCACGAGTTCTCCGGCGGGCAACGCCAGCGCATCGGCATCGCCCGCGCGCTCGCCCTGGGGCCCGAGGTGGTCGTCTGCGACGAACCCGTCTCCGCGCTGGACGTCTCCATCCAGGCGCAGGTCCTCAACCTTCTGGCCGAGCTGCAGGAACGGCTGAACCTGTCGTACGTGTTCATCGCGCACGATCTCACCGTCGTCCGCCAGATCAGCCACCGGGTGGCCGTGATGTACCTGGGGAAGGTCATCGAGGTCGGTCCCGAGGACGCGGTCTACGGACAGCCGCGGCACCCGTACACGCAGGCGCTGCTGTCCGCCGCGCCGCCCACGGATCCCGACATGGCCCGTGAGCAGGAAGTGATCATGCTCGACGGCGATCCGCCCAGCCCCGCCGCGCCGCCCAGTGGTTGCCGGTTCCGCACCCGCTGCTGGAAGGCGGAGGAGGTGTGCGCCGTGCACGAGCCCGAGCTCGTGGAGGGCGCGACCGCCCGCCATCAGACCGCCTGCCATTTCCCCACCGCCGCCCCCGTGCGCGTGGGAGATTGACCCGCTACTGTATTCTGTACACAGAATTTTGGAGGAACGCATGAATCAGCCCCTGAACGACCGCCAGTTCGCCGTACGCGCCTCTCGTGTCCTGGACCCCGCGACCGGCGAGTACTACGAGAACGCGAGCGTCGTCATCGCCGACGGCCGGATCGTGTCGGTCGTCGACAACCCGCCCGCCGATGCCGATCTCATCGACGTGGGCGGGCTGACCCTGATGCCCGGCCTCGTCGACTGCCACACGCACATGCTGCTGCGCCCCGAGGACCAGGTGTGGCCGCCGGCGATCCTGTTCAAGACGCAGGTCTACCGGGTGATCGAGGGCGTCGCCGCGTGCGACCGCGCGCTGCAGATCGGCTTCACCAGCGCCAGGGACACCGACAACGAGCAGGTGTGGCACGGCGACACCGCGCTCCGGGACGCGATCGAGGCCGGCATCATCCCCGGCCCGCGGATGGCCGTCGCCTCCGACGGCATCTCCATCACCGGCGGCGACATGCGCATCGACGACAAGGTGAATCCGGAACTCAACCTCCCCGACGTGGCCGGCATGGTGGACACCCGGGATGAGCTGATCAAGGAAGTGCGCCGCCAGATCAAGATCGGCGCGGACTGGGTCAAGATCTACGCGACCAGCACCCGCAAGGACGTCGAGCCGGAGGAACTGGAGCCCCTGCACCAGTTCACGGTGGAGGACATCGCCGCCGTCGTCGCCGAGGCCAAGCGGTACCGGCGCGACGTCGCGGCGCACGCCTACGGCAAGGACGGCGCGCAGGCCGCGATCCGCGGCGGCGTCCGCACGCTGGAGCACGGCCCTCTGCTCACCGAGGAGGACCTCCAGGCCATGCTCGAGTTCGGTACCTTCTGGGTGCCGACGATGGGCACGTACTACAAGCGCCAGCACACCGAGTTCGACCGGCGCTTCGTCAAGCGGCACGAGGGCGCCTTCAAGCGCGGGCTCGAACTGGGCGTCAAGATCGCGTTCGGCACCGATGTCGGCTCCTTCCCCCACGGCGAGCAGATGGACGAGTTCAGCCTGATGGTGCAGTACGGCATGAAGCCGCTGGACGCGATCAGGTCGGCCACCGTGGTGGCGGCCGAGGTGCTGCGTAAGGAGGGACAGATCGGCACCCTCGCCGCCGGCGCCCACGCGGACCTCGTCGCCGTCGACGGCGACCCCCTCCAGGACATCGAGGCGCTCAAGCGGGTGGGATTCGTGATGAAGGGCGGCCTGGTGCACCGGGACGACGTCGCCGCGACCGCGAAGACGCCCGAGGTGCTGTGGCAGCCGGCGCGCTGAACACCTGGTGACGGCGGCGACCGAGGCGGAGGGCCATGAACCGGCTGCGGAACGAACTGGTGGTGTACGCGGGACGGCTGCGTGTGGATCCGTGGGCGCGTGACCTCGGCCCCGCGTGGCTGCTCATCAGGGACGGCCGCTTCGAGGAGATCGCACCGGGCCGTACCCGGCCGGCGGAGTGGCCCGACGCCCGCCCCGCCCTGGATCTGGGCCGGGCGGTGGTGCTCCCGGGGCTGGTGGACTCCCACGTCCACCTGACCGAGTCAGGCGACGGGACCGGCGAGGACGTCGCCGCGGCCCGTACCGACTCCGAGCGCGTGGAACTGGGCGTCGAGAACGCCCGGACCGCGCTGCGCGCGGGTATCACCACCGTCGCGGACTGCGGCGGCCCGCCGGAGGCCGTGTTCGCGGTGCGTGCCCGGACCGCCGCCCTTCCCGACTGCGCCCGGACGCTCGTGGCTGCGGCGCCGATCACCACGCCGCGCGGCCACACCTGGCGCTTCGGTGGTGAGGCGCGCGACGCGGCGGCCGTACGAGAGCTGGCCGAGCGGTTCGCCCTCGCCGGGGCCGACTTCATCAAGGTCATGGCCTCCGGCGGGGGCACACCCGGGGCGCCCGCGTGGGAGCCGAGCTTCCCCGAGGAGTCGCTGCGCGTGGCGGTCGAGACCGCCGCGGCGCTCGGCCGCCCCCTGAAGGTCCACTGCCTGTCCGCCGGCTCGATGCGTACCGCCGTCGCGGCGGGCGTCACGCTGATCGAGCACGGGAAGTTCCGTACCGCCGGCGAGGACGGCGGCGGCTTCGATCCGGCCGTCGCGCACCTGCTCGCGGAGGCCGGTGCCGTCATCTGCCCGACCCTGTCCGTGGGCCATCACGTCCTCGCCGCACCGCCCGACGTCTCCGGGGACGCCGGCACACTGTGGCGACGGCGTCATCCGCACGACCTCGACGACTTCCGGCGCCTGGTCGAGAGCGGTGTCCGCATGGTGAGCGGCACGGACGCGGGCTGGCGGTTCACCCCGTTCCACGCGCTGCCCGGCGAACTGCGGCTGATGGCGGGCGCCGGGATGACGAACCGGGAGGCCCTGGCCGCGGCGACAACCGGCGCGGCCGCCGCGCTCGGGATGGGAGACCGGATCGGCCGGATCGCGCCCGGTTACCAGGCGGATTTCATCGCGGCCGACGCCGATCCCGTGGACGACCTCACCGCGCTGGACCGGCTCCATGCGGTGGCGCGCGACGGGCATGTCATCCGATGACGCGTACCGACCCGATGACCTGTTCCGACCCGATGACCGTTCTGCTCGAATGGCAGGCGGCCGCGCGGGAAGCCGGTGACCCGCAGGCGGGGCTGATGGCGCTGAGCACCGTCAGCCCGGCCGGCGAGCCGAGCCTGCGTACCGTCTCGGTGAAGCTGCTGGAGAGCCGCCGGATCGGCTTCGTCACCGACAGCCGCTCGCCGAAGGCGCGCGACATCGCCGCCTGTCCCCGGGTGACGGTGATGTTCACCTGGATGTCACTGCGCCGCCAGGTCACGGTACGCGGCGACGCGGCGCGCATGAGCGCGGAGGAGGCCGGACGGGAGTTCCGGCGCCGTCCCCGGCCTGCCCAGCTCGGGGCCTGGGCGAGCCACCAGTCCTCGCCCATCCCGGACCGGGGCGTGCTGGATTCGGCCCTGGCCGCGGCCGCCCGCCGCTGGCCCGAGGGCACGCCCGTGCCGGTTCCTCCGCACTGGGCCGGGTACGTGATCGCGCCGACGGAGATCGAGTTCCTGCGGGCGGGCCGCCCCGACCGCCTGCACGACCGCAGCAGGCACCGGCCGGCCGGGGACGCGTGGGTACAGCACGTGCTTGGTTCATGACCTGTCAGAGATCCCTCAGCTCGTCATCGGAAGGCAACAATGAAGCGTCGCGAATTGCTGGTGGGCTCCGTGCCCGGTGTGATCGCCGTCGCCGCCGGGGGAATGTCCCTGGCGGACGACGACGGCATCCGGGTGCGCGAAGTGGGCAGCTTCTACGTCGGTGGAGAATCGATCACCCTGCACGATGTGGAGTCCCGGGACGCGTTCGCCGCCAAGGGGCAGACGCCGGTGCGCGTGAACCCCAACGGGGACTTCGAAACCGGCCAGGTGTACGTACAGTACGTGCGGCTCGCCCGCCCCCGCAGTTCGCCGCCGCTGCTCATGTGGCACGGCGGCGGCCTGACGGGGGCCTCCTTCGAAACCACGCCGGACGGGCGGCAGGGATGGCAGCAGCACTTTCTCGCCGCCGGCCATGACGTCTACCTGGCCGACGGGTTCGCCGGTGGCCGCGCCTCGTGGCAGCGCTATCCGGAGGTCACCCCGTCAGAGCCGCTGTTCCGCACCAAGCAGGAGCTCTGGGAGCTGTTCCGCATCGGCCCCC
Source organism: Microtetraspora glauca (assembly GCA_001570385.1). Lineage (GTDB taxonomy): Bacteria > Actinomycetota > Actinomycetes > Streptosporangiales > Streptosporangiaceae > Microtetraspora > Microtetraspora glauca. Next base: position 51,376 of record BBYL01000046.1, read on the forward strand.
CGGGCTCGTACGCCACCGACCCGGCCAAGCGCCGGCCGTACCCCGACACGCTGTTCCCCGTCGCCGCGTTCGACGAGTTCGTCAAGCAGGTGGTGCCGCGCTTCCGCGCCTACGACCGGTCCACCCAGGCCGGCTACGACGCGCTGGTCGCCAAGGTCGGGCCGAACGTGATCCTCACCCACAGCGCCGCCGGGCCGCTCGGCTTCGCCGCGACCGTCGCCGCCCCCGACCACGTCCGCGCTCACATCGCGATCGAGCCGTCAGGCGCTCCCGACCCGTCCACCGTGGACCTCGACCGGCTCCGCCGGATCCCGCATCTCATCGTCTGGGGCGACCACCTCGACTCGGACAGCTCGTGGACCGAGCTGTACACCTCCACCAGGCGCTTCCACGACGCCCTGCGAAGGGCCGGTGGACGATCGACCTGGATCGACCTGCCGGCCGAGGGCCGTCGCGGCAACTCCCACATGATCATGATGGATCGCGACTCGCACAAGACGGCCCGCCTGATCACCTCCTGGCTGGACGCGAACGTGAAGGGCTAGTGCCCCGCGGTCCACGCCGTACGCGCGAGTTCTGGCGCGCGATACAGGGGTCAGGAGAGCGCGGCGCCGGCGTCGTGGGCCGCGCGTGCGGCGAGCAGGTCGGGCAGGTGCGTGCTGGTCCACATGCAGGCGGCGGCCAGGGGGTCGAACAGCGTGCGGCCGAGGGAGGTGAGCGCGTACTCCACGCGGGGCGGGTTCTCGGCGTACGCGGTGCGGGAGACCAGGCCGTCACGCTCCATCGAGCGCAGCGATGCGGCCAGCGTCTTCGGCGTGATGCGGCGCAACGGCACCAGGAGCTCCGAGAAGCGCCGAGGGCCGTCGGCGAGACAAATGATGATCTTCACGGTCCATTTGCCGCCGATCTGGATCGGCGGCCTGCCAGGGGCGCATCCCGCGAACATGTCGGGATCCAGGGGCCGGGTCACCGGTCCATCGTAGGCACGTATCGTTGCGGAAACCGGCACCCCCCGATCTACCGTCTGCGCAGCGGCCGGCGACCTCATCGCCGGCCCCTGCCGAACGGAGCATCCATGATGAACATCGATGTGATCGTCGTCGGAGCCGGGCCGACCGGGCTCATGCTCGCCGCCGAGCTGGGTCTCGCCGGAGTGCGCGCCGTGGTCGTCGAACGGCTGACGCGGCGCAGCGGGCAGTCCAAGGCTCTCGGCATCCAGCCCCGCTCCGCGGAGGCGCTCGAACTGCGAGGCCTCCTGGAGCCCCTCATGGACCGGGCGATCCAGCGGGTGGCCGGTGGGCACTTCGCCGGGCTTCGGCTGGACTACACCGCCTGGGACACCCGGCACCCGTACTCGATCGGCATCCCCCAAGGGCGCGTCGAGGCGCTGCTCGAGGAACGGCTCGGCGAGCTGGGCGTGCAGGTCCTGCGCGGGCACGAGGTGACCGCGCTGTCGCAGGATGCCGACGGGGTCGAGGCGACTCTGCTCGGGCCCGGGGGCGAGTCACGGCTCACGGCCCGTTTCCTGGTGGGCTGCGACGGCGGGCGCAGCACCGTCCGCGAGCTGCTGGGCATCGGCTTTCCGGGCCTGGACGGGAAGCTGTCCTCGGTGGTCGCCGACATCACGATCTCCGACCCGGACGGCGCCGTGCCGGAGACCTGGACCCTGCCCGTCATGACGCCGAACAAGACTGGCAAGGGCTACATCGCTCCCATCGGTGACGGCGTCCACCGGTTCCTGTTCTACGGGGCCGAGCAGCAGGGGCTCTCCCGCGACACCCCGATCACCGAGGGGGAGGTGCAGCGGGCCCTGCACAACGAGTTCGGTCCGGGGGTTCAGCTCACGGGCATCCGATGGGCCTCCCGGTTCACCGACGCCTCGCGGCAGATCGAGCGGTACCGCCACGGGCGGATCCTGCTCGCCGGAGACGCCGCGCACATCCACTCGCCCGCGGGCGGGCAGGGGCTCAACCTCGGCCTGCAGGACGCGTTCAACCTGGGGTGGAAGCTCGCGGCGGAGATCGGCGGGTGGGCGCACGAGCGGCTGCTCGACACCTACCACGCCGAACGGCATCCGGTCGCCGCGCGCGTCCTCGCCAACACCCGCGCCCAGGCAGTCCTGCTCGTCCACGACGAGGAGAACCTGGCCCTGCGCGACATCGTCGAGGAACTCGTGCGGGTGCCGGAGGCCAACCGGATCGTCGCCGGGATGATCTCAGGGCTGAACATCCGCTACGACCTGCCCGGCCGTCCCCACCCGCTGCTGGGGCGCCACCTCCCCGATCTCGACCTGGTGACGCCGTCCGGGCCCGACCGTGTGGCGCGGCTGCTGCGCGACGGCCGCGGCCTGCTGCTTACCACCGCCGACGAGGCCGCGTTCGCCGAGGCCGCCGAGCCGTGGTCGGCCCGGATCGGCCGGGTGCACGTGAAGGGCGACCTCGGTGCGGACGCGGTGCTGGTACGGCCCGACGGTTATGTCTGCTGGGCCGGTTCCGCCGCCGACGTCTCCGGTCTCGCCGACGCCCTGGCGCTGTGGGCGGGCGCGCCCGCGCAGTAGACGGCCGCCGCGACTCCCGTGCCCGGCCGCGTCCGCCGGTCCTCGTCGTCGATCGGATGGATCCCGACAGCGAGGTCCTGTGGTGCCAGATCACGAGGCGGGGGAGCGGCGAGTCCCGCCTGCCGGCCGCAGGAGGCGCAAAACGGCTGGTCCGGCACGTCGGCGGGGTGCCAGACTCACCCGATGCGAGCGACTATCGAGGACATGGCCCACCGCCTGGTCGAGGTGCCGGGGGTGACGGGGGTGATGCTCGGCGGCAGCCGGGCGCGTGGAGAGCACCGGCCGGAATCGGATTGGGATCTCGGCGTCTATTACCGGGGCGACATCGATCTGGGCGCGTTGCGGGCACTGGCCGGACCGGAGGTCGAGGTGGCCGGGCCGGGCGGCTGGGGACCGTGGGTGAACGGCGGCGCGTGGCTGAGGGTCGATGGCGTGGCGGTGGACTGGATCCTGCGGGATCTGGACCGGGTGGAGCAGGTCTGGGCGGACTGTCGCGACGGCCGATATGAGGTGGGCGTCCAGGCAGGCCATCCGCTCGGGTTCTGGTCGCCCTGTTACGTGGGCGAGGTGGCCCTCGGCCAGGTTCTGGCCGATCCGTCCGGCGAGCTGGATCGCCTGCGGCGCCGGGCCGCGACCTATCCCGAGCCGCTGCGGGAGGCGCTGGTGGCGGGGGCCTTTGAGGCGACGTTCCTGGTCGGCATCGCGGCCAAGGGCGCGGCGCGCGCGGACACGCTCTATGTCTCGTTGTGCCTGTCACGGGCCTTCGGCGTACTGGTGCAGGCGCTTTTCGCGGCGAACCGGCGATGGTGCCTCAACGAGAAGGGCGCGCTGGCCGTCGCGGAGGCGCTGCCCGGCGCGCCGGAAGGCTTCGGCCGGCGCGCTCGCGGCCTGCTGGGAGCACTCGGCGGTACGGCGGAGTCGCTGGCGGCGGCGGTGGCCGGGGCGCAGGCCCTGGTCGACGAAACCCGCGCCGCGCTCCCCGCGACGTACCGTCGGCCAGGGTGAAGGATCGGTGACCGGATCGGATCACTGACCGTCACGGATGCTGACGGTGCGTTTCCGCGCGGGTGGGGAAATGACCGCGCGACCCGGGCCCGGCTCCACGCCCGCCGCGTTGACCCGGTGGACCGACCCCGTCTCCCGCAACTCCCTGACCGCGTCGGGGTCGTTGAGGCGCATGGGGGTGAGCGCCTGGAGCCGTGCGGGCGATGGCGGCCTACGAGGGGACGGTCGGCAACGTGCTGTCGGACTCCCCGGCGGAGCTGTGGCGGCGCGCCGTCGAACGCTGGCACGATGCGTTCGTGGTCGGCACGCTGGCGCCCGTGCGGACGATGCGGGAGCGGGCGGAGGCCACCCGGAAGATCGACTACCACTTCGGGTCCGAGGCCGACCGCGCGCGTATCGATCGCCGACCGGAGTTCGACCCCGCCTAGGTCCTGTTTCTCGGATCTCCTGACGTGATCACGGTGTCGTCTTCACCCTGGGTGGCATGGGTGGCCGAGGAGACTTAACCAACGCGGAGTGGGAGCGGCTGAAGCCGTTGCTCCCATCCGCAGGGACACGCGGTGGCCGGTGGAGTGAGCACCGCATGGTCATCAACGGTGTGCTGTACCGGGCCCGGACCGGAGTGCCATGGCGGGACCTGCCGGAACGCTTCGGGCCGTGGCTGACGGTGTACAAGCGGCATCGCCGCTGGTCGGCAGATGGAACCTGGGAGCATCTGCTCGCGAAGGTGCAGGCCGCCCAGGATGCTGAGGGCGGCATCGACTGGGAGGTGTCGGTCGACTCGACCACGGCTCGGGCCCATCAGC
>BBYL01000047.1 GCA_001570385.1 Microtetraspora glauca
TTCGAAGTACTACGACCTCACCGCTCCCGACGTGACCAAGGACCCGAACTTCGGTCCCGACCCGCTGAACCCCAAGAGCCACTGGGCCAACTCGGTGGAGAACCAGGAGCACGTCCGCACCTACGTGAGGATCCAGGTGCGCGGCAACAAGCTCGTCGTCGAGAACATCCGCAGCGGCACCTGCGCCGCCCCCAACGCCGCGGTTGAGCTCGGCCGGGTGAAGTGGTGCGGCCCGGACAACGGTGCCGGCACTGCTCCGGGGGTCGGCTCCGCCGTCGACAAGGTTGTGATCCACACGCAGGACAACAAGGGCAAGGCCGACGAGAACAAGTCGGCCGCGGCTGACTCCGGCTGGCTTCAGTAGCCGACCGAGAGTGGTGCCGGGCACCTCACGCTCACCGCGGTGAGCTGATCCGGCCCGCCCAGACGTGGCGTGAGGTGGACACCGCCGGGTGCCCACCTCACGCCACGTCTTCCATCCCACCGCTTCCAGAACTGCCCGAGGACCATCAGATGCACCCGCCCAGACCGCGTACGACCACAGCCGCCGGATCCCTCGCCCAGGCCGGCGTCGTGGCGCTGCTCGCCGCGCTCGGCTTCCTCGGAGTGGGGACAGGACCTGCCACGGCGGCGGACGGTGAGGTCTCCTGGGCGGTCACGACGGCCTCGGGCGACTTCGGGACCGGCCGGCCGAACTACAACTACACCCTCGATCCGGGCGGGCAACTGGAGGATGGCCTCGTGATCGTCAACCACGGCACGACACCGCTCCGCCTGGCCGTGTACGCCGCCGACGGGTTCACCACCGAGCAGGGCCGGCTCGACCTGGCCGCCAGGGACGCGAAGTCGACCGAAGTGGGCGCGTGGGTCCACACGAACCGACCCGACGTGACGGTCCCGCCCGGCACGTCGGTCGAGATACCGTTCACCGTCGCTCTTCCGGACAGCGCCGCGCCCGGCGAATACATGGGCGGCATCGTCACCTCGCCGGCGCAGGCCGGCGAAGCGGACGGGATCGATGGGGACCGGCGTCTCGGCATCCGGATCCGTCTGCGCGTGGGTGGAGAGCTCAAGCCGAGCCTGTCGGTAGAGGACCTGCACGTGCGCTACTCGGGCACGCCCAATCCCTTTGGGAAGGGTGACGCCACCGTCACGTACACGATCCGCAACACGGGCGACGCCATCCTCACCGCTCGGCAAGCGGTGGCCGCGTCCGGCCCCTTCGGGCGCTTGGGCGCCCACGCGGCCCAGATCGACGACTCGCCCCAGCTGCTGCCGGGCGACACCTGGAAGGTCTCCGTGCCAGTACACGGAGTGGCTCCCGCGCTGAGACTGGCGGGGACGGTCACCCTCGTCCCGCTGCTCACCGACGCGTCGGGCTCGGTCGCCCCGCTCGCCACCGTCGAGAGCACCACGCACGCCTGGACCATCCCCTGGGCGCTGCTGCTTTGCCTCATCGCCCTTTGCGGGCTCGTCGTCGCGGCTCTGGTTGCCCGGCGCCGCCGTCAGACCAGGTTCCGCGAGCGGGAGACCTCCGACCGGTAGCCGTTGGGATCCGACGGCGTGCCCTCAGAGCTTGCCCGACAAATGATCACGACCGTACGGGTAGATGATCGTTCGGGTAGATGATCGTTCGGGCCGCCACCGCGTCCCCGCGGGACGGAAGCACGCAGCGGAGGCCCACCGGGGAAAGCGGAGCCGGGGCGGCGTCAGGCGGGGAAGTCGTCCGGGGAGACGTCGCTCGTCGGGGCGTTGCCGCCCACGACCTTGTTGAGGCTCAGGGTCCAGTTGTCCCAGCGGATCTGGGTGGAGGTGTAGGTCGTCTTGTACGGCAGCGGGTCGTCGAACTTCGAGAAGTTGCAGTTCCGGGTGAAGCTCCGCGCCGCACGGTCGTAGTCGGTACCGCTCGTGAAGTAGACGCGGTACTTGCCGTCCTTGATGTTGGACACCTTGGCCGTCGACCTCTTGCGGACGTACACGCTGACGGCCTTCTTCTTGCCCAGGACCAGGGTGACGACGCTGTCGCCTGCCGTGCCGTTCTTCACGGTCAGGCCGCCGCGCCCACCGCGGATGCTCGACACCAGGATCGTGCCGCTGGCAAGGCGGCGAGTGCGCTCCTTCGGCGGCGAGAACTTGATCAGGCCGCCGCGGTAGTCCCCTCCCCCGGCGAGATCGGCCCCGGCTTCCTTCAGGTTCCCGAACTCGCTGGACTTGCCGAGCCGGGCGAGCACGCTCGACGCCGTGCAGAGCGACCGCCCGTCCACGTCCTGGACCAGTTCGTCGAGCCTGCCGTCCATGGCGCGCAACGCCGCCAGGTAGTCGGTGTGCTCGGTGCCGATCTCGGCGGGCGGCCGCAGCGGCTCCAGCCGCTCCGTCGCCGCCGCCACGGCCGTCTGCGCACGCTGTACGCGCTGGCCGAGCGACTTGAGCGTGCGGGCCTTGGAGATGTCCCGCAACGCGTTCGCCACCGGCTGGCCGGCGGCGTCCAGCTCGACCTGGTACGCCTCCGGAGTGAGTGCGGCAGCTCCGCTCGGCGCCGACGCCGATCCCCCTGAGGATCCCGAAGCGGAACCGTCGGAGCCGGAGCCGGAGGAGCCCCGGCTCCCACCCGAGGTGCACGCGGTCATGGTCAACGTCAAGGTCGCGGCGAGCGCGAGCGCGGAGAGTCGCGGGGAGATCACCCGCACAACTGTCTCGGCACGAGTCAGGATGTGTCAACCTGGAAGATTTCCGACTATTGACTCGTACGAAACGACCGGCCTCGTCCGACCTGGTGTGCTCAGGGCCCGGGTCAGGCGGCGTCGATCTCGACCAGCCCCCTGTCGCGGTCGGTCCTGAGCCAGCGCCGCACGCCGATCGACCTCAGGAAGGGCAGGTCGTGGCCGGCCACGAGCAGTGCCCCCCGGTAGGCCGCCAGCGCCTGCGACAGCTGCCGCACGCTGGCGAGGTCGAGGTTGTTGGTGGGCTCGTCAAGCAGCAGGAGTTGCGGCGCCGGCTCCGCCGACAGCAGCGCGGCCAGTACGGCACGGAAGCGCTCGCCGCCGGAGAGCGTGCCCGCCGCCTGCTCGACCCGGTCACCTCGGAACAGGAACCGGGCGAGCTGCGCCCTGATCGTGTTGACCGGCGCGGTCGGCGCGAACGCGCGGGCGTTCTCCAGGATGCTGAGCGAGTCGTCCAGCACGTCGAGCCGTTGCGGCAGGTAGCGCACCGGCACGTCCACCTGGACCAGCCCGGACGCGTCGAGTTCGCCGGCGATCCTCCTGAGCAGGGTGGTCTTGCCCGAGCCGTTGGCCCCGAGCAGAGCGATGCGCTCCGGACCGCGTACGACGAGTTCCTCCAGGACCTTGCCCGGCCGGGCGATCCCGTCCTCGGTTTCGCCCTCGGCCTCGATCTGCACGGTATCGATCTGCACGGTATCGATCTGCGCGGTATCGATCGGCGCGATCATGGCGGGTGCGGCGGTCGCGGGACCACGGAGGGCCCGCCCGGTGACCGTCAGCACCGTACGACCGGCGGGGACCTCGGTCCTGGGCAGCTTCACCCGGATCTCGGCGTCGTCGCGTACCGCCTCCTCCGCCTCGGTCAGCCGGTCGCGCGCCTCCGACAGCTTCTCCTCGTGCATGGAGCGGTGCTTGCCCGCCGACACCTGCGCCTGGCGCTTGCGCTCCTGCATGATGATCTTCGGCTCGCGTTTCTGGTCGTACATCTTCTTGCCGTACCGAACCCTGCGGTCGAGCTTGGTCCTGGCCTCGGCCAGTTCCCGCTTCTGGCGGCGGACGTCGCCCTCGGCCGCGCGGACCATGCGCTCGGCCGCCTCCCGCTCGACCGCCAGCACCTCCTCGTACTCGCTGAACGTGCCGCCGAACGTCCGCCTGACCGGCAGGTCGACGATCTGGTCCACCAGGTCGAGCAGCGCCCGGTCGTGGCTGACGACCACCAGGGTCCTCGTCCACGACGTGACGGCGTCGTACAGGCGCTCGCGCGCGTCGATGTCGAGGTTGTTGGTGGGCTCGTCCAGCAGCAGCACGTCCGGCTGCCGCATGAACAGAGCGGCCAGGCCGACCAGGATCGTCTCCCCTCCGGACAGCGTGGCCACCGTGCGGTCGAGGTCCACCGTGCCGAGGCCGAGCCGGGCCAGCTCCGCCCCGGCACGCTCCTCGACGTCCCACACGATCGCGTCGAAGTCGACGCCGTCGATCTCTCCGCGTTCGACGGCGTGCAGCACGGCGCGCGCGGGCGTGATGCCGAGCAGGTCGCCGACCGTACGGCTCGCGCCGAGCGGGAGGTTCTGCGGCAGATAGCCGATCTCCCCCTTGACGTCGGCCGATCCCCTGGCGGGGGTCAGTTCTCCGGTGATGATCCTGAGCAGCGTGGACTTGCCGGAGCCGTTGACACCGATCAGGCCGGTGCGGCCGGTGCCGAACGCGAGGTCCAGCCCGTCCAGCACCGGCGTGCCGTCGGGCCAGGAGAACGACAGATCACTGCAGACGATCGGAAATGACATGAGGCGGCTCCCCTTAGGCCGTGGCGAACGGCGCGACGGGGTTACCGCCGCGCGACATGCGAGGGACACCGCGGGCACATGCCCGGAAGGGAGGACACCCCGGCGAGGAAGCCCGGCGGAGAAGCCTGGGCGGAGAACCCTGCGAGGAGACGGTCCGCTGAGGTCGATGCGCCGACCTGCCGCGATGGGCGGCGGTCACGGGCGCGGTGTCGGCGACCTCAGAACTTCAACGGGCTCTCCGGACGGGAGGTGACAGGGCGGACCTCACTGTACGCACCGCCCCTGCTGCCCGCCACCCATTAATCGCCCGGTGCACAGCGGCCCGGAGGCGGTGCGACGTGGCGAACGTCACTGGAGTGACAAATGGGTACCCCCCTGGATGAGGGCCTCAGGTGACGGGTAAGGTAACGCTGACCTAAATAAGGTAACCCTTACTCAATCTCGCAGGAGCGGCACGTGTTCGCGAGCTACCTCATCGGCCTCCGTGAAGGCCTGGAGGCGACCCTCGTGGTCTCCATACTCGTCGCCTTCCTCGTGAAAAGCGACCGCCGCGACCGTCTCCCGCTGGTGTGGGCGGGCGTCGCCGGCGCCGTCGCCCTCTCCGTCGGGTTCGGAGCCCTGCTCACCTTCACCGCCGCGCATCTGAACCAGATGCAGCAGGAGCTGTTCGACGCGGTCACATCGATCGCCGCGACCGTCTTCGTCACGTTCATGATCTTCTGGATGCGCACGGCGGCGCGGCGGATGTCCAGCGACCTGCGCGGCAAGCTCGGCGAGGCGCTGGAGCTGGGCTCCACCGCCGTCGTGGTCATGGCCTTCCTCGCGGTGGCCAGGGAGGGTCTGGAGACCGCCCTCATCTGGTTCGCCGCCGCCCAGGGCGCCGCGGCGACCGCGAGCCCGCTGATCGGCATCAGCCTCGGCCTGCTCACATCCGTCGTGCTCGGCTGGGGCCTCTACAAGAGCGCGCTGCGGATCAACCTGACCAAGTTCTTCACCTGGACCGGCCTGCTGCTGATCCTGGTCGCCGCCGGCATCTTCAAGTACGGCGTGCACGACCTGCAGGAGGCCGACATCCTGCCGGGGCTGACCACCCACGCCTTCGACATCAGCGGCGTGCTCGACCCGTCCGCCTGGTACTCCGCGCTGCTGAGCGGCATGTTCAACATCACGGCGCAGCCGAGTGTGCTGGAGATGGTCGCGTGGGTCGTCTACGCCGTCCCGGTCCTCATTCTCTTCCTCCGCCCGTCGGGCCGGCCGAAGGCGACGCGGGGCCCTGCCGTACCGGCCGGGGACACCCCCACCGTGCCCGCCTCCTGAGCGCGGGCCACCGCCCCGTCCGACGCCCCATCCTGCTTTCCCAGAACTGGAGTCCTCCGCAATGCGCACCCCCGCCGTCGTCGCCCTCGCCGCCCTCGGCCTGCTCGCCGCCGCCTGCTCCTCGGGCACGACCGACTCCTCCGCGTCCGGCGGCGCGGCCAAGCCCGACAAGATCACCGTTGCGGCCAGCGACACCGAGTGCAAGGTCGCCACGGCGGAGCTCCCCGCCGGCACCTCGACCTTCCAGATCACCAACAGCGGCAGCAAGGTGACGGAGTTCTACGTCTACGCGGGCGGCGACCGGGTGATGGGCGAGGTGGAGAACATCGTGCCCGGCCTGACCCGTGAGGTCATGGTCGAGCTGCCCGCCGGGACGTACGAGGCGACGTGCAAGCCGGGCATGATCGGCAAGGGCATCCGGAACCCGCTGAAGGTGACCGGCGAGCACAAGCCGCTGAGCGACGACGCCAAGCTCTCCGAGGCCACCGCCAGCTACAAGCGCTACATCAAGACCCAGAGCGAGACGCTGCTCGTCAAGACCCAGGAGTTCGTGGACGCCGTCAAGGCCGGCGACATCGAGAAGGCCAAGAACCTCTACCCGGTCGCTCGGACCTACTGGGAGCGCATCGAGCCGGTGGCCGAGATCTTCGGCGACCTCGACCCGGCGATCGACGCCCGCGAGAACGACGTGGAGAAGGGCCAGGAGTGGACCGGCTTCCACCGCATCGAGAAGGACCTCTGGGTCGAGAAGGACGTCAGTGAGGACGGCCCGATCGCCGACAAGCTGATGGCCGACATCAAGACCATCGTCGAGAAGTCGAACGAGGCGACGCTCTCGCCCCTCCAGCTCGGCAACGGCGCCAAGGGCCTGCTCGACGAGGTCGCCACCGGGAAGATCACCGGCGAGGAGGACCGCTACTCGCACACCGACCTGTGGGACTTCGACGCCAACCTCCAGGGCTCCAAGGCCGCCGTTCAGGCGCTCCGCCCGGTCCTCGAGGAGCGTGACGCCGAGCTGGTGAAGACCCTGGACGAGAAGTTCGCCGCCGCCGAGGCCGCGCTCGAGACCCACCGCCAGGGCGACGGCTGGAAGCTGCACACCGACCTGTCCAAGGACGACCTGAAGAAGCTGTCCGACGTGATCAACGCTCTGTCCGAGCCGATCAGCCGGATCGCCTCCACCGTCAGCAAGTAACCACGAATCGTCGGCACGTGAGGACCATCGGCGACAGCCGTACGGGACGGAGCAGGGCATGAACATCAGCCGCAGGAAGCTCTTCGGGCTCGGCGCGGCCGGCGTGGCCGCGGTCGGGGCGGGCGCGGTGGCGACCCGCGCCCTGGTCGTGGACCTGCCCGGGGCGGCGCACGCCGCGTCGACGTCCGATCCGGTCGCGTTCTACGGGGCCCACCAGGCGGGGATCGTCACCCCCGCGCAGGACCGCCTGCACTTCGTCGTGTTCGACGTGACGACGGACAAGCGGGCCGAGCTGGTCGAGCTGCTCCAGGACTGGACGTCCGCCGCCGCGCGGATGACCCAGGGCAAGGACGCGGGGACGTTCGGCGCGGTCGGCGGGGACCCCGAGGCGCCGCCGGACGACACGGGCGAGGCCCTCGGGCTGCCCGCCTCCGGCCTGACCCTGACGATCGGCTTCGGCGCGTCGCTGTTCGACGACAGGTTCGGGCTGGCCGACAGGAAGCCGGCCGCCCTGGCCGATCTGCCCGCGTTCCGCGGCGACGACATCCTGGCGGAGATCTCCGGCGGCGACATCTGCGTCCAGGCGTGCGCCCACGACCCGCAGGTCGCGGTGCACGCCATCCGCAACCTGGCCAGGATCGGGTTCGGCAAGGTGTCGGTGCGCTACTCCCAGCTCGGCTTCGGCCGTACGTCCTCGACGTCCCGGGCCCAGGCGACGCCGCGCAACCTGATGGGCTTCAAGGACGGCACCGCCAACCTCAAGCTCGAGGACACCGAGATGCTGCGCGACCACCTGTGGGCGGCCGCCGGCGACGGCCCGGCCTGGATGGACGGCGGCAGCTACCTGGTCACCCGCAAGATCCGGATGCACATCGAGACCTGGGACCGCGCCCCGCTGTCCGAGCAGGAGGCGATCTTCGGGCGGAACAAGGGCGCCGGAGCGCCGCTGACCGGCGCGGCGGAGTTCGACGACCCCGACTTCGCGAAGGCCGGATCGGACGGACGGCCGGTGATCGCCGACAACTCCCACGTACGGCTCGCGCATCCCTCGGTCCACGGCGGCGCCCGGTTGCTGCGGCGCGGCTACAACTTCGTGGACGGCACCGACGGCCTGGGACGTCTCGACGCGGGGCTGTTCTTCATGGCGTACCAGCGGGATCCGCACAAGCAGTTCGTCCCGATCCAGCGGGAGCTGGCCGCCAAGGACGCGCTCAACGAGTACATCAAGCACGTCTCCAGCGGCCTGTACGCCTGCCCGCCCGGCGTGACCGACGCGGGTGACTACTGGGGACGCGCGCTCTTCACCTGACGCGGCCCGTCTCGCGGGGTGGGCAGGTGCGGGTCCGGTCCTGTCGGCCCCCGCCACGAGGGACGCCTAACAGGATCGCTTCAGTCACTCCCAACCCGACGTTCACATCGACTCCATCCACTATCCTCCCGATATGCCCGAGTCTTCTGGGGGACGGCTCGCCTCTCGCTATCTCCTGCGCCGTCCCCTCGGCAGCGGTGGGATGGGCACGGTCTGGCTGGCGTGGGACGAGATGCTCGAACGCCAGGTGGCGGTCAAGGAGCTCCGCCTGCCCGACGGTCTCGACGAGGCGCAGCGTGCCGAAGCCGTCGAACGCGCCGTACGCGAGGCGCGCGCCGCCGCGCAGGTGCGGCACCCCGGCATCGTCGCCCTCCATGACGTGCTCGTCCACGACGGACGGCCGTGGATCATCATGGAGCTGCTGCGTGGCCGTACGCTGGCCGACGAGGTCAAGGACCGGGGGCCGCTTCCTCCGGACCGGGCCGCCTGGCTGGGGGCGCAGGTCCTCGACGCCCTCCGGGAGGCACACGCGCACGGCGTCCAGCACCGGGACGTGAAACCCGCCAACGTCTTCCTCAGCGACGACGGGCGCGCGATCCTGACCGACTTCGGCATCGCCAAGCTGGACGGCCATGCCACGCTGACCGCCGCCGACGCGACGATCGGCTCACCGGGCTTCATCGCGCCGGAACGGCTGGACGGCGCCGCCGGCGGTCCGGCCTCCGACCTGTGGTCCCTCGGCGCCACCCTGTACCTGGCCACCGAGGGCGGGCCCGCGTACGGCGGGTCTCCGGTCGAGCGGCTCCAGGCCACGCTGACGAGCAGGATTCCCCCGCCGCCCCGGCGGGCGGGCACGCTCGGACCGCTGGTGACGTGGATGATGGACCGCGATCCGGCGGCCAGGCCCGACACCGCGACCGCGCAGCGCCTGCTCACCGATGTCGCCGAAGGCCGCTCCCCCGCACCGTACGCCCCGGTGTCACCCGGCCCGTACGCCCAGCCGGGCTTCCCGGACGTACCGAACGCCTCGACCGCGCCCGGCCAGCAGGCCGGGCGAGCCGCCCCGGGGCAGCCGCCGAACGGGCCCGCCGGGCCCGCCGCGCCGGCGGGGCATGCGGGCGCGACGGGGCGGTCACGGGCCGACCGGCGGGGCTGGATCCTGGGCGGCGCCGGTGTCGCCGTGGCGGCCGCGGCCGCCCTCGTCGTGGCGCTCGTGGTGATTCCGGGCGACGCCGAGGCGGGCCCGCCGTCGTTCACCCTCCCCGTCGACTTCTGCTCCCTGCTCACCGGCGACCAGGTCCACCAGCTCATCCGTACGGCACCCGCCCCGAAGGGCACGGCCTCCGATGCGGGCTGTGAATGGACCGTCAGCGGCGAGGGCGTCAGCCTGATCCCCAAGAAGGACTCGGACACGCCCGACCCCTGGGCCATGACCGAGGAGTCCTCGCGGCTCCTCTTCGAGAGCCTGGCCAAGAAGTACGCCAAGGGCCAGAAGGGCGACTGGACCTGGAAGGAGATCGGACAGACCCGGCCGATCACGTTCACACAGACCACGCCCCGGACCGTCGACGGCGTCGGGGAAGAGGCCCTCGCCTACGAGTTCGCGACGCGGCAGGGCCACGCCTACGCCGGCGTCGTGCTCTTCCGTGTCGGCGACCTCGTGGTCGAGGCCGCCTACTCGACGCTGTCCACGACGCCCACCGACGACGACATCCGCAGCGCGGCGCTCACCGCCGCCCGCATGGCCGACGCCGCGCTGCGCGCGAAGGGATGAGCGGCGTGCTGCTGGCCGGCCGATACCGCCTGCTGGAGACTCTCGGCGAAGGCGGCGCGGGGACCGTGTGGCGGGCCAGGGACGAGATGCTCCATCGCGACGTCGCCGTGAAGGACGTCCGCGTCCCGGCCGGGCTGGGCGAGGACGCCAGGCGCGCCTTCGGCGGGCGGGCGATCCAGGAGGCCCGGTCCGCCGCGCGGCTCAGCCATCCGGCCATCGTCGTCATCCACGACGTCGTACTCGACGGAGACCGGCCGTGGATCGTGATGGATCTGGTCGGCGGCCGGTCCCTGGACCGGGCGATCAGGAGCGGCGGGGCGCTGCCCGCGCACCACGTCGCCGAGATCGGCCTGCGCGTGCTCGGCGCCCTCTCGGCCGCGCACGCCCAGGGCATCCTGCACCAGGACGTCAAGCCCGCCAACGTGCTGCTCGACGAGGACGGCAGGGCCATGCTCGCCGACTTCGGCATCGCCGTGCCGACCGCGTCGCCCGAGCGTGCCGGGGAAGCGGGGGACGCCGGGCAGGCCGAGCCGACCGCATCGTTCGCCTCGGCGGGCTCTCCCGGGTACGCGGCGCCGGAACGGCTCTCCGCCGCGCCCACGACCCCCGCGTCCGATCTGTGGTCGCTGGGCGCCACCCTCTACACGGCCGTGGAGGGACGCGCTCCGTTCCAGCGTGACCTGCCCGCCGCCGTCGTCGCCGCGGTCCTCTTCCACGATCCTCCGGCGCCGATGCGGGCCGGTCCCGTGCTCGGCCCGCTCCTGCTCGCCATGGTGGCCAAGGACCCGGCGGCCCGCCCGTCCCCCGAGACCGTACGGGAGACCCTGCGCGGGATCGCCTCCCGAGGCGGGACGACGCGGGAGATGACCGTCGGCGTGCCGTCACCGCATCCGCCGACCGCACCGCCGACCGCACCGCCGACCCTGTCCGTCCCGTCAGCCTCGCCGCAGGCGCCGCCCGCGCGGCGGAAACCGGCGCTGATCGCGGGCGGCGCACTGCTCGCCCTGGTCGCCACCGGTGCGGTCGGCTGGCTCGCCCTCCGCCCGGAAGCCGTGGCGGACGCGGGCCGCTTCCCCACCGCTCCGCGACCATGCGGGCTGCTCACCGACGCCCAGGCGGGCGAGCTTCTCGGCGGCCCCACCGACACCGCGACCGTGGCGGGCGAGTGCGCGTGGCGGTTCCGCAAGAACGGGATCGTCTGGCGGACGATCACCGTGCGGCTCAGGGCCGAGCAGGCCCGGGACGGCGGCAGCGGCCCGGACGCCGCCCGCCTGTCCTTCTCCGGCCGCCGTTCCGCGCGTGCCTCCATGCGGGGAACCGCCTTCCCCGAGACCACGTACGCCGTCCGGGACGTGCGCGGGACCGGCGACGAAGCCTTCGCCCAGGACGTCTCGAACGCCTTCCAGAAGTCCACCACCAGCACGGTCTGGTTCCGCACCGACAACCTGATCACCGAAGTGGAGTACCACCGGCTGGACGGCCCGAAGGTGACCCCGGCCGCCCGGCGTACGGCGGAACGCGCCGCGAGACTCGCCGCGGACGCGATCGGCCGCAGCTGATCCCCGAGGAGACAGATGGACAGCCAGGAGCACGGCCCCACCCATCCGACGGCGGCCGGGGGGCCGGGCCACATGACGGCAGGGCCGACCGCGTCGATGGGGCACCCCCAGCAGATCAGGCAGCACACGCTGGTCGGGCCGATCCCGCGGGACACGCGGCGCCGCCGGGGCTGGGTGGTTCCGGTCGTGGCCACCGTCACCGCACTGACCGCCACCGGTGCGGTCGCCGCGTTCGTCGTGCTCCGCTCGGAGGAAGGGCCGGGGAGGGGCGCGGACAAACGCGCGGCGGGTGCGGCCTCCCCGGCACGGACGTCGGTCGCGCCGCCGGACGCGTGCGCCATGCCGAAGCAGGCCACGGTCGAGCGGCTGGTCCCCCAGGCGACGGCCACCAGGGACACCTGGGACCGGCAGGACGCGAGCGGCTACATCACGTGGATCTGCACCCTGCGCAACGACAACTTCTCGTTCGGGGAGTACATCAGGTCACGCAGCATCGAGGTCAAGCTGACCCGGTACGACGCGGACGGTGAGCTGACCGCACTCCGCGTCGCCAGGAACTTCTACGACGCCGAGCTGACCTCGGGGAAGTACGCCGAGACCCACTCGACGAGGGAGAACTACAGCTCCAAGGTCCGTACGCTGCCCGGGGTCGGCGAGGAGGCGTTCGCCCGCTACACCTGGGCGCGGAACGCCAAGAGCAACAAGTACTCTTTCGGCCAGGGGATCGGGCGGGTCGGCAACATCGTGATCCAGGTCAAATACCAGGCCGGCCAGCAGCGCAAGGACGCCCCGATCATGTCCATGGAGGGCGCCCAGGGCGTGACGGAGGAGAACGCGCTCCGCGAGGTCTCCGGGATCCTCGGCGAGGTGGCCGTGTCCGTGGCGGCCTGGCGGGACGCCGGCGGCGCCACCGCCCCCGTCGACTCGACCGCGTCCAGCGCGGCCCCCACCCCGGCCGCTTCGCCGTCGGCCGCCCCCTCGGCGTCTCCTTCCGCGATCGCGTTGCCCGCCGAGTGCTCGACGGCGTCGCCGGTCGCGCTGCGTTACGCGCCGGATGCCACGCCGAAGGCCACGCAGACGCAGGACGGCGCCTCGACCACGGTCGAGTGCGCCTGGCTGAGCCGCGACCTCGCCGCGGGCGCGAAGGCGCGGATGCGCGGCATGTTCGTCACCGTCCAGCGCTTCACGAACCGGGTCGGCGCCGAGGATCCCAAGGGAGCGAAGAACCAGTTCGTCGACCAGCGGGCGAAGGGCAGGAAGTGGGCCGGGAGCGGGATCACCGACAGCCTGTTCTGGTACAGGTCAACCGATGTCACCGGCCTGGGTGACGCCGCGTTCCGCCAGTACCGGACGAACCGGACGCCCACCGTGCACGCCGGCATCGGCCAGGTGACCGCGCTGTACGGTCCGGTGGTCGTCACCGTCGAGTTCTACGGCGCCGACCGGCCGAAGGGCGCTCCGCTGAACTCCCGCAAGTCCCGGCTCATGGGCGGCAAGGAGAGCCTGGCCGGGGCCATGGCCGTGGCGCGGGCGATGTCGGAGGCCCTCGCCACGGAGTGACCCCACCGGATCCGTCAAAAAAGATCCGTCAGAGCCGGGAGCGGTAGACCGCGCGCGCCTTCTCGACGAGGTCGAGATGGTCGCGGAGCTGCTCCTCGCCGTCCAGCCTGGCCTGCCCCCGTACGAGTTCCTCCAGCAGGTCCAGCCAGCGCAGGCACCAGCGGACGTCGTCGGCGCGGGCGACGTGCCGCCCGGCCACGTCGAGATAGATCGGACTGGTGTGGGCGTAGACCTGCCGATGCAGCGAGCGCGGGTGCCTGCCGCCGGAGGTGATCGCGACGAGGTACGTCGGCTCCGTCACGGTGAGCGCCGCGGTCAGCTCGCCTCCGCCTCCTTCGGCGAGCACGCCGTCGGCGGTGCGGATCTCCATCCGCTCCACCTCGGGCCCGATCGCCTTGGCTCGGACCGTCACCCGATCGCCCGGCGACAGGTCCAGGGTGTCGCCGATCTGGTGGCCGTCCACGCACAACTCCAGCCACGGCCCGGTGGTGGCGAACGTGCGGCCCCGCTGGATGGCCTCGACGTACGCCTCAGCGGTCAGCGGGCCGTCGAGCCGGGCGTAGACGCGCTCCCAGCCGGGCGGGCTGGAGACGGTCTCCTGCCGGGTGAACGACAGCATGCTGTCGGTCCCGGCGAGCGCCGTGAGCCGGTTGCCCGCGCCGATCAGCCGCCGGTAGACCTCCGCGGTGCCGATGATGTCGGAGAAGTGCAGCAGCTCCATGCCGTCCACGAGGCCGAGCGCGGCGTCGACCACGACGGCCCTGGCCGAGCAGTTCCTGCGCCCCACACCGATGATCTCCTCCGGCTCGGTGATCGGAGCGTGGAAGGGATGGGCGTAGGCGAGCACCCCCCCGGTCTCCCGCATCTCACCGCAGGCCGTGCCGTTCGGCGGCCAGTCGGCCTCGCCGCCGAAGCCGGTGTGAAAGCGACCCGGCGGGGTGGTCACCCCGAACGCGTGGACGTGCCCGAACAGGTCGTTGCGGTATTCCACGCCCATCCGGGCGATGTGCCCGGCGTCCGACCAGGGCAGGTCACGTCCGGCCCAGTGCTGGAGGGCCTCCCGGTCGTAGACGCGCTCGCCCGAGACGTTGCCCGCGACGAGGTTGAGCACGTGCAGGTCCTCGCCGTGCTGCATCAACGCCGCGGCGGCGGGCGGGGCGACGAGATCACCGGCCCAGTTGAGGTGGACGTGCAGGTCGGCGCCGTACCAGCCGCGCGCGGCGGCGTCGTAGATCCGCTCGGGGGTCAGCTCGACGAGCGTCTCCCGCCACGGCTCGGGCACGAGGGTCACCTCGGCGCAGTCATACTCCATGCCGCGGGTGACCCGGACGGTGAGCGGTTCGGCGGGGACGTCGAGGACGACGTCGTCGCCGTGGAAGAACGGACTGCCGTGGTAGTCGACGCGGTGCGGCGCGCCCCCGGGGTACCACCCCTGGCCGCCCTCCGACGTCACGCTCCAGCGGCACGGGAAGCCGGCCCGCAGCCGCAGCCGCGAGGGTACGGCGTGCCGCCGGAGCGGGGACAGGTCGACCGGCTCGCCGTCCACGGTCACGACCGAGTCGCTCCGGATGTCCACGAACAGGGCCCCCCGGGCCCGGATCTCGTACGGCGTGCCGTCCACCTCGACGGCGGTGGCGGCGTCGCGCGAGGAGTCGACGATGAGCACGGCCCTGAGTGGCTCGGCGGCCACCACCGCGCGTACGGCCCCCGGCTCGAAGCGGTGGCCGTGGGGCGTGAGCCGGAGGGCGACGAGCCCGTCCGGCAGGGTCTCGCCGAGCACATCCCTGAAGGCCGCGTCGAGGTCGGCGCCGATGTCCATTCGGTCCGCCTCCTCGGGAAACCGAAGGAACGTCATCATCCGGACGTAGTCGAGCGGCGGCTCCCCCCAGGTGATCCCGTGCTCGGTCAGCAGGTGCCTGTACTCCTCCAACGCGCGCGCCACCGGCGGCGGCAGCAACGGGTCGTGATGCATCGTGCCTCCCCGTAATCGCTAACGGGGCCATATTCACACGGCACTCTGGACCGAAAGCCGCGCGCGGACGGCGGTACTCACCCAGGGGTAGCGGTATCTAACACCTCGGAGGAAATGAGGCGACCCGCTCGTCACAAATCCCCGACCGCACCCGAAAGTCTCGTCACAAATCCCCGGCCGCACCAGGAAACACGGCGAGGATCCGGTCCGCCGCCTGGCTCGGCGTGAGGCTTCCGTCGAGGACCTGCCGCTCGATCTCGGGCGCGATCGGCCCGGCCTTCTCGTGCAGCCGGGCGAGCAGCCGGTCTCGCACCAGCGCCCAGGTCCACTCGACCTGCTGGCGGCGCCTCTTGCCCGCGAGGTCGACGCCCTCCTGATGGCGTACGACGTGCTTCCACAGCTCGTCGAGGCCCGCGCCGGTCAGGCCGCTGCAGGTCAGGACGGGGGCCGTCTCACCCGAGCGGAGGAACCTGAGTGCCCCGGCGAGCTCACGCGCGGCCCGGCGGGCGGCCATCTCGTGCTCGCCGTCGGCCTTGTTGACCGCGATCACGTCGGCGAGCTCCAGCACGCCCTTCTTGATGCCCTGGAGCTGGTCGCCCGTACGCGCGAGGGTGAGGAGGAGGAACGTGTCGACCATGTCGGCGACGGCGGTCTCCGACTGGCCGACGCCGACCGTCTCCACCAGCACGATGTCGTAGCCCGCGGCCTCGACGACGACCATCGCCTCCCGGGTGGCCGTGGCGACGCCGCCGAGCGTCCCCGCCGTGGGCGACGGCCGGATGAAGGCGTTCGGGTCGGTGGCGAGCCGGGCCATCCGCGTCTTGTCGCCCAGGATGCTGCCCCCGGACCGCTTCGACGACGGGTCGACCGCGAGCACCGCCACCCGGTGCCCGCGCCCGGTGAGGTGGGTGCCGAGGGCCTCGATGAACGTGGACTTCCCCGCTCCGGGCACGCCGCTGACGCCCACCCGCCGGGCCTTCCCCGCGTGCGGGGTCAGCTCGGCGAGCAGGCGCTGGGCGAGCTCGCGGTGGTCGGCGCGGGTGGACTCCACCAGCGTGATGGACCGGGCGATCCACCGTCGGTCCCCCGCGAGCACGCCGTTGACGTAGTCGTTGAGCTGGTTCTCGGTCATCAGGCGTGGGAGAGGGCGCGCAGGAGGTCCAGCGCGGCGTCGGCGATCACGGTGCCGGGCGGGAAGATCGCCGCCGCCCCGGCCTCACGCAGGGCGTCGAAGTCGCCGGGCGGGATCACGCCGCCGACCACGATCATGATGTCGTCCGCGCCGAGGTCGGCCAGCGCCCGCTTCAGCGCCGGGACCAGCGTGAGGTGCCCGGCGGCGAGGGACGAGACGCCGACGATGTGCACGTCGGCCTCCACGGCCTGGCGCGCGACCTCCTCCGGCGTCTGGAACAGCGGGCCGACGTCCACGTCGAAGCCGAGGTCGGCGAACCCGGTCGCGATCACCTTCTGGCCCCGGTCGTGCCCGTCCTGGCCCATCTTGGCGACCAGGATGCGCGGGCGGCGCCCCTCGGACTTCTCGAACTGGGCGCAGGCCGCGCGGACGTCGTCCACCCTCTCGCCCACCTCTTCCCGGTACACCCCCGAGATCGTACGGATCTCCGCGGCGTGCCGTCCGAACACCTTCTCAAGGGCGTCGGAGATCTCCCCGACGGTCGCCTTGGCGCGCGCGGCGTCCACGGCGAGCTCCAGCAGGTTCCCGCCCTGCGCGGCGGCCCTGGTCAGCGCGGCGAGGGCGGCGTCGACGTCGGCCTGCGAGCGCTCCGCGCGCAGCCTGCGGAGCTTGTCGAGTTGCTGCTCGCGCACGGCCGTGTTGTCGACCTTCAGGACCTCGATGGGCTCGTCGGCCTGGGGGCGGTACTTGTTCACGCCGATGACCGGCTGGTGGCCGGAGTCGATGCGCGCCTGGGTGCGGGCCGCGGCCTCCTCGATGCGGAGCTTGGGCAGCCCCTGGTCGATCGCGCGGGCCATGCCTCCGGCCCGCTCGACCTCCTGGATGTGGCCCCACGCCTTGGCGGCGAGATCGTTGGTGAGCCGCTCGACATAGTAGGAGCCGCCCCACGGGTCGATCACCCGGCAGGTGCCCGACTCCTGCTGGAGCAGGAGCTGGGTGTTGCGGGCGATCCGGGCCGAGAAGTCCGTCGGCAGGGCGAGCGCCTCGTCCAGGGCGTTGGTGTGCAGCGACTGGGTGTGGCCCTGGGTCGCGGCCATCGCCTCGACGCAGGTCCGTACGACGTTGTTGAACACGTCCTGCGCGGTGAGCGACCACCCGGAGGTCTGGCTGTGCGTGCGGAGGGACAGCGACTTGGGGTTCTTCGCGCCGAAGCCGCGGACCAGCTCGGCCCAGAGCAGCCGGGCCGCGCGGAGCTTGGCGACCTCCATGAAGAAGTTCATGCCGATGCACCAGAAGAACGACAGGCGCGGCGCGAACGCGTCGATGTCCAGGCCCGCGGCCACACCGGCGCGGAGGTACTCCACGCCGTCGGCGAGCGTGTAGGCCAGCTCCAGGTCGCAGGTCGCCCCGGCCTCCTGGATGTGGTAGCCGGAGATCGAGATCGAGTTGAACTTCGGCATCCGCTGCGAGGTGTACGCGAAGATGTCGGAGATGATCCGCATCGACGGGCCCGGCGGGTAGATGTAGGTGTTGCGGACCATGAACTCCTTGAGGATGTCGTTCTGGATGGTCCCGGCCAGCTTCTCGGGTGCCACCCCCTGCTCCTCGGCGGCCACGATGTAGAGCGCGAGGATGGGCAGGACCGCGCCGTTCATGGTCATGGACACGCTCATCCTGTCGAGGGGGATCCCGTCGAAGAGCTGTCGCATGTCGTAGATCGAGTCGATCGCGACGCCGGCCATGCCGACGTCGCCCGCGACCCTGGGGTGATCGGAGTCGTAGCCCCGGTGCGTGGCCAGGTCGAACGCGACCGACAGGCCCTTCTGCCCGGCGGCGAGGTTGCGCCGGTAGAACGCGTTGGACTCCTCCGCCGTGGAGAACCCGGCGTACTGGCGGATCGTCCACGGCTGGTTGACGTACATCGTCGGGTACGGCCCGCGCAGGTACGGCGGCATACCGGGGTAGGTCTCCAGGAAGTCGATCCCCTTGAGGTCATCGGCCGTGTAGAACGGCCTGACCTCGATCCCCTCCGGCGTCTCCCACGCCCGGCCGTCGACGTCCGGTGCGGCGCCCGCGGCGGATCCCAGGTCGATTCCCGAGAAGTCAGGAATGTTCATCGGTTCACTCCCAGGTCGTCGAAGGTGGTGCGGAGCACGCCGAGCGCGTCGCATCCCGCGTACACACGGTCGTCCACTCCCTCATACTCGCCCTTGCCCGCGAGCCAGACGCGCGTCGCCCCCGCCTCGCGGAGAGCCGCCGCCACGGCCTCGGCGTGCTCGCCGTACAGCCGGTCGCTGGAGCACAGGCAGGCGACGGGCGTGCCCGCGTCGCGGAACGCCTCGGCGATCGCGGTGGCGTCGGTTCCCGGCCCGCTGGTCACGGTGGCGACGCCGCCCGCCGCGAAGAGGTTGGCCGCGAACGACGCGCGGGCCGTGTGCACGGCGACCGGGCCGATCGTGGCGAGGAACACGGTGGGCCGCTCGTCCCTGGCGTCGGCCAGGTCGCGCAGCGCCTCGAACTCCTCGGCGTACCGGATCCGGGGCAGGCCCACCTCCGCGCCCGCTACGGCGAGGCCGGGGCCCGGCTCGCGTTCCGGCAGCTTCTCGCTCAGGTGGGGGAACTCGCTGACCCCGGTGATCGGGTCGCGGCGGTGCGCCACTCCGTCCGCGCGCGCGGCGCGGGTGGCCGCGAGCCGCTCGGGGACGAGCCGCTCCAGCGCGACGGCCATCCCGCCCGCGCGCTCGATCTCCTGGAACCACGCCCAGGCGTGCTCCGCCAGGTCGGCGGTGAGTCGCTCGACGTACCACGAGCCGCCGGCCGGGTCGAGGACGCGGGCCACGCCCGCCTCCTCCAGGAGCAGCGACTGGGTGTTGCGGGCGATGCGCCGGGCGAACGCGTCGGGCAGGCCGAGGACGGCGTCGAACGGCTGAACGGTCACCGCGTCCGCGCCGCCGACCCCGGCGCCGAAGCAGGCCAGCGTGGTGCGCAGCATGTTCACCCAGGGGTCCCTCGCGGTCATCATCGCCGACGAGGTGACCGCGTGCTGGAGCTGCTCGCCGGGACCGCCGGTGGTCGTCGTGGTCGCCGTGGTCGCCGTCACGACCTCGGCCACCCTGGCCCACAGCCGCCGGGCCGCCCGGAGCTTGGCGATCGTCATGAACTGGTCGGCGGTCGCCGCGTAACGGAACTCCAGCAGCCCGAGCGCCTGCTCGACGGAGATCCCGGCGTCGGTCATGGCACGGAGGCAGGCGACGCCCGTGGCGATCGAGCAGCCCAGCTCCTCGGCGTCGCTGCCGCCCGCGTCGTGGTACGGCAGGGCGTCCACGACGAACGCGCGCAGGGCCGGCTGCTCGGCGAGGCAGCGACGTACGAGCGTGGCGGCGGCCGGATCGAGGGTGCCCGTGACGGGCGCGGGCAGCCCGAGGTTGCCGCCGGGGGCGGTCACGCCCCGCTCGGCCAGCAGGTCGAGGAAGACGGTGGCCGCCGGAGCCGCCCGGTCGCCCGCGTCGAGGACCACCGGGGCGAGGTCGAGGTACACGCCGTCGAGCACCCGGGGCAACGCCTCGGGGCCGAGGGAGGACAGGTCCAGCCAGATGGAGGTGACACCGTTCTCCAGGTCGGCGAGCACGGCCTCCCTGGTGACCGCGGGGTCGGGGTGGGCGTGGCGTTGCCGTACGCCCCATGGGCCCGCGGACCGGACGACGCGCGGGGCGCCGGGCAGATCGGAGGCGTCGTGGAGCGGGGCTATCGTCACGCCGTCGTACGTCGTGGAGGACAGCGCCGCCTCCGCGGCGGCGGGCGCGGCGTCCTCAGCGAGGACACCCGACTTCCGGAGGACTCCGAGCGCGAGCGTGCGCCACTGCTCCCGCGTGCCAGGCGGGAACGCTGCGGCGACTTCAAGAGGCGGCACCGTCATGCGAGGGATGCTAGGCGCACTGCCTCCAGAACAATTATCCGGGGTCCCGATGTCCGGGAGCGGAAGTCTCACATCGCGGGCCGCCGGCGATGATCCGCGGGCGACCGGCGGGTGACCGGGATCCCCGGCGAGGCCGCCTCGCCGCCCGGTCAGGGCAGCGGCGTGAAGGCGGCGTCCCAGGTCAGCTTCCCGACGACGCCGTCGGGGTCGAGCTTCCTGTCCTTCTGGAAGCGGACGCAGACGGCCTTGGACTCGGGGCCGTACGCGCCGTCCACCTCGATCGTGTAGCCGAGCCGGGCGATCTGCCGCTGCCAGTCGCGTACGTCGTCGCCCCGCATGATGGGCGGATATTTCAGGAGACGTCCCGGCCACTTCGGAGTGGTCTCCGGATCCGGTTCCTGGCCGCCGCCCCCCGGGCGTGGCGCCCCCTTCTTGACCCACGCGTACAGGGCGGCGCCGGGGCAGTCGGTGGAATAGCCGTCGCGGTGTCCCTTGATCTCCTTGCCCGCGCCGCCCTGGGCCTGGAGGTAGTCGACCGCGTCGAGGATCGCGTGCAGGACGCCGTCGGGCGGCTCGACCAACCCGGAGTTGCCGACCAGGCCGAGTACGGCGTAATGGCCGGAATTGAGACCGGATCCGTTGGCCGCGGGCAGGTTGTGCGGACCTCGCCCGACAAATACCTTTCTATGCGGACAAGCGATCATTGAGTATCCGATATCCATCCAGCCATTGCCGTCCATGTGAAAGCTCTGGATGGACTTGACGACCGCGACGCACCGGGCGTGGTCGTCCACGATCGCCGGATCGACCCTTCCGCCGGTGTAGTGGACCTTGACGCCCTTTGTGGAGGTCAGCCGCGAGTAGGAGCCCCTTGGGGCACGGGCACCCCACTCTGCGCGGGACACGAGGTCGATGGCCACGGATGTACTCCCGTGTGAGCGACGACGGACAGGGGGCGCCGGAGTCCCTGCCCGGGATCGGACCGGAACCGGCGGTCGATCGCGGACGCGCACACGATCGGGGGATTACTGGCAGAGAGACCTTAACCCCCATACCTGACAAATAACATCGTTTCCCAGATTTTTCCTGGTGCCCCTAATTGGTTGGTGTGCCGCGTTCCATCGCGCCGCCCGCGAGGCCCCCTGACGCCCGCGCCGCCCTCACAGTGAGGCCCTGTCACGGTGAGGCCCTGTCACGGCGAGGCCCACAGGGTGAGGTCCGCCGCCTCCCCCGCGGGCCCGCGTTCAGGCCGTCCCGGACTCGTACGGCGTCTCGCCGCGATCGACGCGGATGACCCGGCGGTCGGTGACGATGGCGGTGATCAGGTCGTGCGGGGTGACGTCGAACGCCGGGTTGGCGGCACCCGTCCCCTCCGGCGCGAGCCGTACGCCATGGATGGAGAGGACCTCGCCGGGGCCCCGGTCCTCGATCTCGATCCGGTCGCCGGAGGTGATCGCCGGGTCGATCGTCGTCTCCGGCGCGACCACCACGAACGGCACCCCGGCGCGCCGCGCGCCCAGCGCCAGGGAGTAGGAGCCGATCTTGTTGGCGGTGTCGCCGTTGGCGGCGATCCGGTCCGCGCCGATGAGCACGACGTCGGCCGCTCCTCTGGCCAGCAGGTACGGCCCGGCCCCGTCGACGACGAGGCGGTGCGGCGCGCCCATCCTGCCCAGCTCCCAGGCGGTCAGCCGCGCCCCCTGCAACAGCGGCCTGGTCTCCAGCGCGAGCGTCTCGGCGAGCAGGCCCCGCTCGTGGAGAGTCTGGACGACGCCGAGGGCCGTGCCGCGCTCGACCGCGGCGAGACCGCCGGTGTTGCATATGGTCATCACCCTTATCCGGCGGAACCCGCCCGAGCCGCCGGACGCACCGGACGCATCGGACCGGTCCGGCCCTTCGGTCAGTTCGCGCACCAGGTCGGCGCCGAGGGCGCTCATCCGATAGCAGGCGGCGATGTCGTCGTCGCGGATCTCCAGGGCCCGCGCGAGTACGGCGTCGGCGTCCGGCAGGTGCCGGGCCGCCTCGTCGACACCCCAGGCGAGATTGACCGCGGTGGGCCTGGCCGCCCGGAGGGCGTCGATCGGCTCGCCGGTACGCGCCGCGAGCGCGACCCCCATCGCCCCGGCGACGCCGAGCGCGGGCGCGCCGCGTACGGCAAGGCGCCGGATGGCGCCGATCAGGTCCGCGACGGTCTCGATCCGCAGGAAGACGCAGTCCCCCGGAAGCCGGGTCTGGTCGACGAGTTCGATGGCGCCGTCCACCCAGTCGATCGTCCGCATATCGGGCAAACTACCGAAATATCAGCCCTGGCATGGCCCACGCGACACGCGACACCGGACAAAGGACAAAGGACAAAGGACATGCGAGGACGCGCGGCGTCTCCACAGAGATACCTGGGATCCAGAGGTATATCGGGGATGTGCGAGGTACGTCGTGCCATGCGAAGGTCATCTCTGATGCAGACTCGTACCGGATCCGGCGAACGCTGAGGAGGACCCATGACCGAGGAGACCATCTCCGGCAAGGGATACGGCCCGGACCACGTGTCCGATTTCGGCTACGGCCTGCACCATGTCCAGCTCGCGATCGAGCCGGGCGGTGAGGACGCCTGCCGCGCCTTCTACGTCGGCGTGCTCGGCATGATCGAGATCCCCAAGCCGCCGGCGCTCGCCACGCGCGGCGGGTTGTGGGTGCGGGCCGACACCGTCGAGATCCACCTGGGCGTCGAGAAGGACTTCCGGCCGGCTCGCAAGGCTCATCCCGGCATCCATGTCGCCGACCTCGACGGCCTGGCCGCCCGCCTGACGGAACACGGTGTCGAGGTGGTCTGGGACGACGACTTCCCCGGCCACCGCCGCTTCTACGCCCACGACGCCATGGGCAACCGCCTGGAGTTCCTCCAGCGGGAGCTGCCCGCCTGACGCCGGACCCCATGGCGGACCGAGGGCCTTATGGCGGACTGAGGGAGGGGACGGCCGGCCAGCATCCGCCCCACGGTTCGTGGTCTTCGTGTGAATCATCCCGGGCGGAACGGTCAGGACGGCCGCGGCGGGGGCAGGCCGCCTTGCCTTACCCGAGCTCGGCGATGTCCTCCGCACTCAACTTCAGCGTGCTGGCGGCGATGTTCTCTTCCAGCTGGTCGAGCGAGCCGGCGCCGGGGATGGGCAGGATGTTCGGTGAGCGGGCCAGCACCCAGGCCAGGGCCACGCTGATGAGAGGTGCGAACACGTAATCGACGAACAGTGCTAAATCCGTCGACACGCCAACAATGCACGAGGATCATGGCAGGCATGTCCATCGTTAAGGAGGTCGACTTCTCCTCCAGCCCCGAACCCCGCGAGCCGCTGCCGATGAACGTGTGGCTCGACGACGGTGACAGCCCGGCCGACGTGATCGACGCGCTCGCCCTCTCGCCGTTCGCCACGGGCACGCAACCGTGGTCCCGCAGCACCACCGTCGACCGGGTCCGGCTGGACGCCGCGACGGTCCCTCCGGGCGGGCGGGTGCTCCGGGTCGCCCAGCACAGCGACGGTCACGAGTCACGCCTGATCTCTGGCGAGGGCTGGACCCTGCGGGTGGTCCGCTACAGCAGCAGGTCCGCCACCTTCACCGTGACCGCGACCAGCGAGGAGCTGGCCCGTTCGGTGCTCGACGAGGCGACCCGCGGCGCGGAGGACACGTCCGCGAAGGACGAGGACCACGTCGCGATGGGCTTCGTGTGGCTGTCCGATCACGGCAAGCGCCGCTCCGCGAAGCCGATCACGACCTCCCCTTGGGACGGGATCAGGCCCAACTACCCGCGCGCCGCCAAGACCCGGCTCGACCAGCTCATGGCGATCACGCCGAAGGACGTGAACGGCCGCCTGCTCCTGCTGCACGGCCCGCCGGGGACCGGAAAGACGACTCTGCTGCGTACGCTCGCCCGCGAGTGGGCCGGTTGGTGCCAGGTCGACTGCGTACTCGATCCGGAGCGGCTGTTCAACAACCCCGGATACCTCATGGACGTGGCGGTCGGCTGCGACTGCCCCGACCACGACGAGGAGCACCGCTGGCGGATGCTCGTTCTGGAGGACTGCGACGAGCTGATCCGCGCCGAGGCCAAGCAGTCCACCGGTCAGGGCCTGTCCCGGCTGCTCAACCTGACCGACGGCCTGCTCGGGCAGGGGCGGGACGTCCTCGTGGCGATCACCACGAACGAGGACCTGAACCAGCTCCACCCCGCGGTGGTCCGGCCGGGCCGATGCCTGGCGCAGATCGAGATCGGACGTCTGGCTCCAGACCAGGCCGCGGCCTGGCTCAACACGTCGGACGGCACGTCCGGCACCGCGTCCGGCGCGTCCGGTTCCCCGTACGGCGCGGCGGGCATCGGGCCGGAGGGAGCCACCCTCGCGGAGCTGTTCGCGCTCCGGGAGGGGCGCGGCCTCGCGGCACCGGAGACCACCACCTCCACCGGCCTCTACCTCTGAGGCCGAGGGGCGGACGAGGCGCCCATCATCGTCGGCGCGTGCGGCACAGATCGCATCGACCAATCCCCGGCACGCGGTGCCGGTCAGGTCCAGAAGACCGCGACTCCGGTGGCCGCCGCGGCCAGGACGCCGACGCCGTAGAACATCCACGGCGGCCTGGCCCGCACTCCGGCGACCGCCAGGAGCAGGATGGCCAGGTCGAGGCCCGCCTTGACGATCATCTTCGCGTCGGCGACCGACATGTCGAGCGCGGTACGGATCCATACGAGCGCGGCGCCCGTGACGAACTGGGCGACGGCGGCGATGATGACGGGACGGCCGATCACCATCATTCGCAGCTGCATCTGGCGAAGGAAACCGCCGAGCAGGGCGGCGAATCCAACGAGATGGAGGAAAACCAGGACGAGGCGCAATGTATCCATGCAGACACCCCCGGTTGACGGCCTCACCTCAGGTGTCCGCATGTGTGGTGCCATACGCGTCCGCCTGCGAAGGGCCCTCGACGTACAGTGACGAGAGTACTACGCACCGTTTTGTCGCATATGTCCGGTCCGGAGGCGCACGCAGCCGCGCCGCATGCACGGTCAATGTTTCGGTTAGGTAAACCAATACGTAAACCATCCGATGCGCCGCTTAGGGTCGCAAACCACAATCAACAAGGTGGTCACCCCGTCGTCGGCACGCGTGAGCAGCGTTGTATTCCACCGGTGGTCCTTCGAGGGCCAAGAGAGCGGCGTGGCCGTCTACCTCGATCCGTTCGGCCTCTCACCCGGCAACCCTGGCGGAAACGGCGACATCGACGGTGACGGTGGCAGGGGCTGGACGTACACCCGCTGGACCTCGCCGGAACGGGAGATCGGTTTCCCCGCGACCGAGCTGGTGCCGTCCTGGACCGCGAACACACCTCCCGGAGCATGGCTGGAGGTCGAGCTCCAGGCGCGCACGATGGGCGGCGCCCTCACCAAGTGGTACTGCATGGGCCGCTGGGCCGAGGGTGACACCGACATCCACCGCACCTCCCTGCCCGGACAGGGCGACCAGGACGGCGACGTCGCGGTGGACACCTTCGTCGCCACCCGCCCGATCGTCGCCTACCGGATCCGGATCACCCTGTACGGCGAGGGTGCCTCGATACGATCCATCGGCGTGATGGCATCGGCCGTGCCCCCCGGAGGACCCGCGAGCGCGGTCAGCACCACAGTGACGGGGACGGCAGGCGCGGGAACGGCGCCGGCCGGACGGCCCCTCGCCGACGAGTCCCCGGGCCAGGTCCCGGCCCTCGAACCGGCATCGGCCGCGAACACCACCATGGCCGCAGAAGCCACCCATGCCACTCTGACCGCGGCGGCCCTCCTGTCCGCACCGGCCACCCCCGCTGCGAACGCCCAGGACGCACTGGACGCTCAGGACGCACAGCTGACCCGGATCGCGCGGCTCGCGCAGGACGCGCGGTCGGCACGGGCGCCCCGCGCCGAGGCGGCGGGCGTCGAGCTGAACGTGCCGCGCCGATCGCAGAAGGTGCACGCGGGCCACCAGCCGCAGTGGGACGGCGGCGGCGAGTCCTGGTGCAGCCCGGCCTCGTTCACGATGGTGCTGGGCTACTGGGGGCGCGGCCCGTCCCCGGAGGATCTGGAGTGGGTCTCCCCCGACGATCCGTGCCCCGGCGTGGACCACGCCGCGCGTGACATGTACGACCACGGCTACCAGGGCACCGGCAACTGGCCGTTCGGGGTGGCCTACGCGGGCCGCTACGGGCTCGAGGGGTTCGTCACCCGGCTACGCTCACTGTCAGAGCTGGAGCTCTTCATCTGCGCGGGCATCCCGGTGATCACGTCGCAGTCGTTCAAGGAGCATGAGTTGCCCGGATCGGGTTACTCGACCAGCGGGCACATCATGGTCGTCACCGGCATCACCCCGGCGGGCGACGTGATCGCCAACGATCCGGCCGCGCCCTCAGACGAGACCGTGCGACGGGTCTATCCGCGCGAGGCGTTCCAGAACGTCTGGCTGCGCGGCTCCAGCAGCGGGGGGATCGTCCATGTGGTCCACCCGCCGGACGTCCCACTCCCTCTCTCCGAAGGAAACTGGTGAGCCGAACCGAACCGGTGAGCATCAGCGCCATCGACGTGGCCCGGGTGGATGATCGACCGCTTTGGGTGGAAATTTCCGGAAATGAAGTGTGGTGGGATGAGCCGCGCCCGCATGAGGGCGGCCGGCGCTGCGTCGTACGGCGCCGCGCCGACGGGACCGTCGAGGACGTGCTCCCCAAGGGCTGGAACGCCCGCAACCGGGTGATCGAGTACGGCGGGCGGTCGTGGCGTTCCCATCAGGGCTCGCTGGTGTTCACCAACTGGGCGGACCAGCGGCTCTACCTCTGCCCTCCCGGCGGTGAGCCGGTTCCGCTCACCCCCGAGGGCCCGGCCCGCTACGGCGACCTCGTGATCCACGGCGACGAGGTGTGGTGCGTACGGGAGATCGGCCGCGATCGGGCCATCGTGGCGGTCCCCCTCGACGGCGGGCCGCTCCGTGTCGTCATCCAAGCCCAACATTTCCTGATGAATCCGCGCATCTCCCCCGACGGGCGGCACATCGCGTGGATCGGTTGGAACCACCCGGACATGCCATGGGACGCCACCGAGCTCTGCGTGGCCCCTCTCGACGGCGCGTCCGGAGCCTCCGCCGAGGAGGCCCCCCTCGCGGACCGGCCGTACACGGTCGTCGCGGGCGGCGCCGTCGCCCAGGCCGAGTGGCGCGACGCGCGGAGCCTGTACGCGGTGACCGACACGACCGGCTGGTGGAACATCCACCTCGTCCCGCTCGACCTCCCGCTCGACCTCCCGCCCGGCGCCCCGGACAGCGGCGAGACAGGCGGCGGGGAGACAAGCGGCGGGGAGACGGCGTCAACCGGCGCGGTGGCCCGCAATCTCACGCCGCTGCCCATGGAGTTCGGCGACGCCGTGTGGAAGCTCGGCCAGACGTTCTTCGCCGTCTCCGGCGGCAGCCTCGTCACGATGTACGGCACCGCCGACCGGCGGCGGCTGGGCGTGCTCGACGAGAGCGGCGCGCCGCCGAGGGAGATCGGCGGCGACGCCACCTACTGGTCCCCGACCCTGTCCACCGACGGCACCCACGTCGTCGGCGTGGCGGCCTCGCCGTACCGGCCCTACGAGGTGGTGCGGATCGAGCTCGCGACCGGCGTGCGGGAGACGTTGTCCCCCGCGAAGAACCTGCCCCCGGCGGAACTGCTGCCCACGCCGGAGTCGGTGACGATCGACGGGGTCCACGCCCATCTCTACCCGCCGCTCCGCTCACCCTC
The DNA here is from genome assembly GCA_001570385.1 of Microtetraspora glauca. Taxonomy (GTDB): domain Bacteria; phylum Actinomycetota; class Actinomycetes; order Streptosporangiales; family Streptosporangiaceae; genus Microtetraspora; species Microtetraspora glauca. Next base: position 28,018 of record BBYL01000047.1, read on the forward strand.
CCCGGAGGGCACGGCCGAGGGGCCTCCGCCGTACGTCGTGTTCGTGCACGGCGGGCCGACCAGCGCCGCCGCGCCGATCCTCGACCTGGAGGTCGCGTACTTCACCAGCCGCGGCATCGGCGTGGCCGAGGTGAACTACGGCGGTTCCACCGGGTACGGCCGGGCCTACCGTGAACGGCTGCGGCACAACTGGGGGATCGTCGACGTCCGGGACTCCGAGACCGTGGCACGCCGGCTGCTCACCGACGGCCGGGCCGGGAAGGTCGCCATCAGAGGCGGAAGCGCGGGCGGCTGGACCTCCCTCGCGGCGCTGGTGCACAGCGACGTGTTCTGCGGGGCCGTCGCCCACTACGCGATCGCCGACCCGGAGAGCTGGGCGGCGGAGACCCACGACTTCGAGTCGCGGTACCTCGACGGGCTGATCGGCCCGCTTCCCGAGACGCGGCAGCGCTACATCGATCGTTCTCCCGCGCTGCACGCGGCCCAGGCGTCCGGTCCCGCGCTGCTCATGCACGGCCTGGAGGACGCGATCGTCGATCCGTCCCAGGCCGAGCGGTTCGCCGCCGAGCTGGACCGGCACGGCGGACGCTGGGCGTACCTGGCGTTTCCCGGGGAACAACACGGGTGGCGGCGCGAGGAGACGATCGTCGCGGTGCTGGAAGCCGAGCTCGCCTTCTACGGCCTGATCTTCGACTTCCCGACGCCTGAGGTCCCGCCGCTCGTGCTGAGAGGCCCCAACCCGTGACGTTCACTCCTGGAGATACCGCATGACCGAGGTCGCCGACATCTGCTCCAACCTCATCAGGATCGACACCACCAATCCCGGTTCCGGCGAGCGGAAGGCCGCCGAGTACGTCGCCGGCCTGCTCGACGAGGTCGGCATCGAGCCGACGGTGATGGAGTCCGCCCCGCAGCGCACCAGCGTGCTCGCCCGGATTTCCGGCGACGGCACGGACCCGGACGCGCTGCTGATCCACGGCCACCTCGACGTCGTCCCGGCCGACCCGTCCGAGTGGCGGCTGCACCCCTTCTCCGGCGAGGTGGAGGACGGCTGCGTCCACGGCCGCGGCGCGGTCGACATGAAGGGCACCCTGTCCATGACCTTGACGGCGGTGCGCGAGTGGGCCCGGCGCGGGGTGCGTCCCCGGCGCGACATCGTGCTCGCGTTCGTCGCCGACGAGGAGGCCACCGGCGAGTACGGCGCCGGCTACGTCGTCGAGAAGCACCGGGACTGGTTCGCCGACTGCACGGAGGCGATCAGCGAGTCCGGCGGTTTCAGCTGGCACCAGGGCGACACCCGGATCTATCCCGTGGCGGTGGGCGAGCGCGGCACCGCGTGGATGCGGCTCACGGCCAAGGGTGTCGCCGGGCACGGCTCCAAGCCCGCCGCCGACAACCCCGTCGTGGAGCTGTCCCGGGCACTCGTCCGGATCGCCGACCACGCGTGGCCGGTCCGGCTCACGCCCGCGGTGGCGCAGCTGATCGAGGGGCTCTCCCGCGCGCTCGGCACGACGATCGACATCGACCGGCTGGACGAGGAGATCGAGCGGCTGCCCCAGGCGGCCACGCTTTTCAAGGGCGTCCTGCGCAACTCGGCCAACCCGACGATGCTGGAGGCCGGGTACAAGGTCAACGTCATCCCGGGCGCGGCGCACGCGCACGTGGACGGCCGGTTTCTCCCGGGGTTCCGGGACGAGTTCCTGGAGACGATCGACCGGCTGCTCGGCCCGAAGGTCACCCGGGAGTTCGTCAGCCTCGACGACGCGGTCTCCTCCCCCGCCGAGGGCCTGTTCGACAGCCTCACCGCGGCCCTCCGCGCGGAGGATCCGACCGGCCACCCGGTGCCGTACGTGATGAGCGGCGGCACCGACGCGAAGTCGTTCGCCAAGATCGGCATCCGGGGGTACGGCTTCGCGCCGCTGATGCTGCCTCGTGACCTGAACTACTTCGGGATGTTCCACGGGGTGGACGAGCGGGTGCCGGTGGACGGGCTGGAGTTCGGCGTCCGCGTGCTGGAGCGGCTGCTCGTCGACGGCCCGGCGGCACCCGCCGCCTCCTGAGAACACGGCCTCAGGACGGCCGAAGAACGACGAAGTCTCCGGTACCGGGTCAGGACGGTGCCGGAGACTTCTGTTTCCGCCGGGGCGCCGAGGCCGCTATTTGAGCTTCGGGTCGAGGGCGTCCCTGACGACGTCACCGAGCATGAGGAAACTCAGCACGGTGGCGGTGAGGAACAGCGCGGGGAAGACGAGCAGGTGCGGATACTCCGCGAAGAACGCCTGGGCCACGTTGAGCTGCAGACCCCACGACACGTCGGGGTACTGCAGCCCGACGCCGAGATAGTCGAGAGTGGCCTCACCGGCGATCACGTTGCCGACGTTGAGCATCGCGACCACGAAGACCGGCGCGATCGCGTTCGGGAGGATGTGCCGGAACATGATCCGCCGGTCGCCCGCGCCGAGCATGCGGGCGGCGGCCACGAAGTCCATGTCCTTCACGGCGATCACCTGACCGCGCATCAGCCGGGTCATCGTCGTCCATCCCAGCACGACGAGGACCAGCGTCATGGCCCACATCCCGTGGCCGGGGAAGGCCACCAGGACGACGGTCGCGCCGAGGACGAACGGGATGCCGAAGAAGACGTCCGTCACGCGGGAGATCAGCGCGTCAAGCACGCCCCCGTAGTAGCCGCCGACCAGCCCGAGGACGATGGCGATCACCAAGGCGAAGACGGTGACCGCGACGCCGATCATGATGGACGCCCGGGCGCCGTGCACGATCTGCGACCAGTAGTCGCAGCCCTGCAGGTCGTAGCCGAAGACCGCACCGCCGCCGGGGCCCCGCTTCGACATGCGGAGGTTGCAGTTCTCGTTCGGGCCCATCGCGGCGAACACGTCGGGGAAGGCCGCCATCGCGCCGGCCAGCACGAGGATGACCGCCGACAGCCAGAACACGACCCGCCCGCGCAGTTCCACCCAGGCGTCGTGCCACAGCGAGCCACGGGCCTTCTCGGTCTCGTCCGGGACGTCGGACACGGGTTCTGGCCTGGGTTGGGGCATGGTCTCAAGCACGGCGGATCCTCGGGTCGAGCACGCCGTACAGGAGGTCCACGACCAGGTTGGCGACGATGAAGATCATGACAAGCAGGGTGACGACGCCGACGACGACGGGACCCTCCTGGAGCTGGATGGACTGGAACACCTGCTGGCCGATGCCGGGCAGGTTGAAGATGCCCTCGGTGACCACCGCCCCGGCCATGAGGTTGCCGAAGTCGATGCCGAGATACGTCACCACCGGGATCAGCGAGTTGCGCAGGGCGTGCAGCCCGATGATCCGCCCGCGTCGCAGCCCCTTCGCCGTGGCCGTACGGACGTAGTCGGCGCGGAGGTTCTCCACGAGCGAGGTCCGGGTGAGGCGGGCGACGTAGGCGAGGCCGAACGAGCCGAGGACCATGCCGGGCAGCAGGTAGCTGACCGGCCAGCCTTCGTCCGTGCCCGCCGTCGGGAACAGCCCCAGATTGAGGCCGAACAGGATCTGCGCGGTGTACCCGACCACGAAGACGGGGACCGCGATGACGAACGTCGTACCGGCGAGGACGGCCGTGTCGGCGACTCCGCCGCGGCGGAGGCCCGCGAGGACCCCCAGGCCGATGCCGACGACGAGCTCGAAGATCCAGGCGGTGACCGCGAGCTGCGCGGTCACCGCCCACCGGTCCTGGAGCAGCTCGCTCACCGGCTGCCCGGTGAAGGTCTCACCGAGGTCCCCCCTGAACACCCCGAGCATGTAGTGCCCGTACTGGACGAGCAGCGGGTCGTTCAGGTGGTAGCGCTCGCGCATGACGTCGAGCACCTGCTCGGGCACCGGCTTGTCGCCGGCCAGCGCGAGTATCGGGTCTCCCGGCAGTGCGAACACCATCGTGTAGATCAGGAAGGTGGTCACGACGAACACCGGGACGGCCTGGATCAGGCGCTGGACGGCGTACCTCACTGCCGGTCGACCGTGATCGTGTAGAGGTTGTTGGTGTACGCGGTGAGCTTCACGTTGCCCAGCCTCTTGGTGTAGCCGGACTGGTCCTGCCAGTTCCACAGCGGGATCAGCGGCATCTCGGCGAGCGCGATGTCCTCGGCCTGCTGGTAGAGCGGGAGGCTGGCCTCGACGCTCGCCGCCTCGTTGGCCTGCTTGACGAGGTCGTTGAACTGCTTGTTCTCCCAGCCCATCCGGTTGCCCTCACCCCACATGTACTCGAGGTAGTTCTGCGGGCTCGGATAGTCCATGACCCAGTTCTGCCGGAACGGACCGTCCTCCTTCCGCTCCCTGAGCGTGGTCAGGTAGTCGGAGGCGGGGATCTTGCGGAACTTGATGTCCTGGATGCCGAGGTTCTGCTTGAGCTGGTTGGCGACCGCGGTCATCCACTGCTCGTAGCTGGGGTCGGCGTTGGAGAAGTACAGGTTGAGCGTGCCGCTGAACCCTCCGGCCTTGTCGAAGAGCTGCTTGGCCTTCGCCGGGTCGTAGGCGCAGCTCTCACCGCAGGCGCCCTCGCGATAGCCGGGCACGAGCGGGGCGACCAGCGACGACATCGGCTTGAACGCGCCGTTGAACACGGCGTCGACGATCGCCTGCCTGTCGATGGCCATCGAGACGGCCTTGCGCAGGTCGGCGTTGGCGAACCGCTTGTCGAACGTCGGGAAGCCGAGGTAGTCCATCGTGCCGCCGGCCGTCGACACGAAGCGGTCACCGAGCAGCTTCTTCGCCTCGGGCGCGCTCGCCGGGGGGATCGTCGTCAGCAGGTCCACCTTGCCGGCCCGCAGGTCGGTGTAGGCGGTGTCCCTGCTCGCGTAGATCTTGAAGTCGACGCCGTCCGACTGGGCCGCGCGCTCACCCGCGTACGCCGCCGACTTCTTGACCGCGATCTGCTTGTTGTGCTGCCACGCGCCGTCGAGCTCGAACGGGCCGTTGCCGATCGGAGCCTGGTCGTACGCCTTGAGGTCCTTGAACGCGGCCTTCGGCATCGGCGCGAACGCGATGTACGCCAGCGTGATCGGGAACTGGCTGAACGCGCCGGTGAGGGTGACCTCCAACGTGTTGGAGTCGACGACCTTCAGCCCGGACAGCTTGTCCGTGGTCGGCTGGCCCTCCTCGGGGTTCAGCGCGTCGTAGCCCTCGATGTTGCCGAAGTAGTAGTTGTTGGTCCAGCCGTTCGGACCGTACGCCGAGGCGTTCCACGAGTCCGCGAAGCTCTCGGCCGTGACCGGCTCGCCGTTACTGAACTTCTGGCCCTGCTTGATCTTTATGGTCCAGACCTTCTGGTCCGAACTGGTCACCGACTCCGCGGCGCGCATCTGCGGCTTGCCGTCGGCGTCGATGTACACGGGGGTGTCGAAGATGGTGTCGAGCACCGCGATCGAATAGCTGCTCGACGTGTTGCCCGGTGTCAGGTGGTCCGGCTCGGTGAGCGCGACCGAGAACCGGCTCGGCGCCTGCGCGTCCCCGCCGCCCTGCTTGTCCTGCCCGTCGCCCGAACCGCCGCATCCGCTGACCCCGCCGAGGATGACCGCCGCCACCGCGAGCGCGGCGGTTCGTCTTCTGCTGAGCGTCACTGATCCTCCGCCTCTACTGTTGCGGTGAGGGTAAAGAGCGGTTCAAGCGCCTACATCGGATGGTTTACGTATTCCTTGCCAAACCGATCTCGGGCACGCTAATCCTGGAGGACCCCATGGATCAGATCAGCCTGAGCGCGCGCCACCTCCACGCGGTCGCCGAACTGGGCTTTCGGGTGGCCCAGGATGGGGCGCACGGTGCGATGACGGCGCTGCGTCAGGTGATCCCGGTGGAGGCCTACGAGTTCGTCGCGTTCGATCCGGCGACCGGGCGCCACCGGTCATTGGTGTCCGCCGGGTACGCCCGCGTCGACGCCGACGCCGCGGAGGAATACACCAGCCTCGCCCCCTATCGCCGGGCGATGTCGCTGAAGGAGCCCCTGGTCATGGGCTCCCCCGGCACCGAGCGGTACTTCCGCCGCCACCTGGAGCCGTACGGCTGGCAGGCCGGGATCACGACGCCGCTGTTCCTTTCCGAGGGGCGCTACACCGGGCTGCTGCACCTCCACACGCGGGACGCCTTTCCTCCGGAGACCACCGCTGTGATCTCCGCGGTCTCCCCCGCGCTGGCGCACGTCACGGACCTCACCCGGTGCGTCATCGACACGCTCGGGCTGCCGCCGGGATTCCGCGCGCTGGCGTTCGAGCGCGGAGGGCGGTGCCGTACCGTGGCGGGCTGGCCCCCGTCCGACGCGCTGGCCACCGAGCCGGCCATGGCGGCGCTGGCCCGCGAGTTCATCGACTCGCGTGAGCTCTCCCGGCGCGGGTTGTGGCTCGACGGGGCCGGCCAGTGGCGGGAGCTTCGCGTCCACCGCGCCGGTGTCGGGTTCCACGGCTCCATCCAGGGCGCCCTCATCGCCGAGCGTCCCTGCGCCCTGCCGTACGAACTGACGGCGCGGGAACTGGAGGTGCTCACCCGGGTCGCGCGGGGCGACTCCAACCCCCAGATCGCCGCCGCTCTGGTCCTCAGCGTCCGGACGGTCACCACCCACCTGGAGCACGTCTTCGCCAAGCTGGGGTGCGACAGCCGTACGCGCCTGACCACGAAGGCACTGGCCGAAGGTCTTTGCCGGCTGGATCTCCCCTGAGCGCACGCGGCGCCGATGTCCGGCCGCCGCATGGCAGCTGAGCGGAACATTTCACTTCTTCGGCTGTCAACGGCGTCGACTCGGACGCCGTCCTCAAAGTCGTGACGCCGAACCCATCAGCATGGCGCCAGACAATATGTCGATCCCAAATACATGGCCGCAACCATCGCCGTATCACTCCAATAGGCCTTCACCTGCACTTTTCACAATGAAGCGGGCTCTTCCCTGCGAACTAGTTGAGAGCAGGGAGTGAGGACTATTGGGACAGGGACCCGGAACTTGAAAAGATAGCCGTACGTTTGCCGTTTCACTATTCCCTCTCTCGCCGAGGAGGCGAGGTCGAACCGATGAGCACGGCCGCCGACGATCAGGACTTACCCGAACCGGTACGCGACGAGATTCACCGGGGTGTCCGCCGCTGGATCCTCCGGACGAAGAACGAGCATCACCCCGCCCGGGCGAACGCGACACGCTGGAGCGCGAACGCCGTGCTCGGCGCACTCGCCGTATCCACTCTGGCTCCGGTCTGCGTCGCCGTCGCGGCAGGGGGGATCGGCGCTGCGGCGCTTGCCGCCCTCACCGGAGTGGGCACCAACGTTCTCAGCGACCTGATCATGCGGAGCGCCCAGGGGATGCGCAGCCGCGGTCAGACCGCCGAGCAGGTCGAGGCCGATCTGATTCAGGGGATCCGTGCGATCCTGGAGACCGACGACGACGCGGCGGCCGAGTTGCGGCGGGGTCTCGCCCATCTGCTGCGCGTGACCGACGCCCACGAGGTCGTCCGGGAAGTCGCCGATGACAACGGGCTCGCGGAGATGACGGAGTCGATCACCCTCCTGAGCACGCGGTTCTCCGAGTTCGCGTTCCTGTGGGAAGCGATTCCCAGGATCGAACGCATCCTGCGGAGCCACAGCTCTTCTCTCCACCAACTGCAAATGCGCGTGACGCAGCTCCTCGAAACGCAGTCGGCCGCGGTGCGGACGCCCTCGGACTCCGCGCAGACGTTTCCCGGGTGCCCGTACAAGGGGTTGGAACCGTTCGTAGAGGAGGACTTTCCTTTCTTCCACGGCCGAGAACGGGTGACTGAGCAGTTGGTCGAAGCGGCCGCCGCCCGGATGACGGGTTCCGGCCTGCTCCTGCTCGCGGGAGCGTCAGGCGCGGGCAAGACGTCCCTGTTGCGTGCCGGGCTGCTGCCCTGCCTCTCGGCGGGGCACGAAAAGCTGCCCCAGGCCGTACGGTGGCCGCGCGCGATACTCACTCCCACCGCGTCCCCCCTGACCGAGCTGATCGCCCACCTGACGGTCGCGTTCGGCCCCGAATCCGCCGCTCCACTCGAACGGGTCGTCGACGAACCGCACCTGGCACATGAGATCGTCTACCGACTCCTCCTCGGACACGCTGTCCCAGGCCATGCTGATGACCTGGCGAAGACGCGAAGGCGACCGGCTCACCCGGCGGGGATACGTCGCGGCGGGCGGCATCGAGAACGCTGTCCGCACTGCGGCGGAGGAGGTCTACCACGCCCTACCGCCGGCGCAGCAGGAGCTGGTCCCCACGTTGTTCCAGTGCCTGACCCAGATCACTCCCGACGGCGGCCACGTCCGGCGGGCGGTGCGGGTGAACGACGCGGAGTCCAGGGCGGTTCTGGAGAGATTCGCCGCGATGCGCCTCATAGTGCTGGGGAGGGACAGCGCCGAGATCTCTCACGACGTGCTGCTGACGGCTTGGCCGCGCCTGCGTGGATGGCTGAACGGGGATGAGGCGGAACGCCTGCTCATCGCCGAGCTGCACCAGGAGGCCGAGAGCTGGAAACGGAATGGGCGCCGCCGCGACTCGCTCTACAGCCGCCGCCGGATCAGGAGCGTCAGGAAGACAGTGGCCCGCTGGAAGGCCGGCGACCGGGACCGCTACCCGCCGCTGGAGCCGGTGGCCGAGGCGTTCCTCACCGCCTCGGCCCAGAAGGTCCGCAGGAAGGGTCTCGCCTGGCTCGCGGCGACGGTGGCGCTTGTCACGATCGCGGGCGTCACCTGGATGAGCACGAGCAACGAGCGGGCTCTGGCCGAGGCCCGCTCACTCTCGGCCACGGTCATGAACCGGAGTCATGCCGTGCGGCAGAGCGATCCGTTCATGTCGGGCCTGCTGGCCGCAGCCGCGTGGCAGATCTGGCACAGTGGCGAAGCCCGGCAGGGCATGCTCGACTTCCTGGCCACCACGGCGCAGACGGTGATGCCCGTTTCGACCGCCGGAGGCATCAGCCCCGACGGCGACGTGATCGTCACTATCGGCACCGGCGACACGATCGAGGTGTGGGATGTGAAGAGCCGCAGGCGGGTCGGCACCCTGCCGGACAGCCACACCGGTTCCATCTTCGGCACGCTCTTCAGCCCCGATGGGAAGATCCTGGCCAGCGTGGGGCAGGACCATACAGTACGCCTGTGGGACGTGGCCTCTCGCAAGCCGGTCAACGCGCCCATCATGCCGGTCCCCGACGTCTCCGACCCGAACGGCCGCGTGGACACCGTCGGCTTCAGCCCGGACGGCGAAGTCATCGCTGTGGCCACCCTCGATGAGCGGATCAGGTTCTACGACGTCGTTACGGGCAAGCCCGCAGGCTCGCCGATGAGAAGACCTCCCGACACGAGTCAGATGGCGTTCGGTCCCGACGGCCGCACGATCTTCACCGTCCAGGACGAGACCATGCGCGTTTGGGACAGGGTCACCGGGCAGCGGCTGTCCGACCTCCCCGTCAAGGTGGACTTCCTGGGCCTCCACGGCGGCATTCTCCTGACGTACCACGACGGCGAGGTCCGGCTCTGGCAGGCGTCCTCGCTCCGCAGCATGGGCGATCCCATCCGCACGGGGAAGATCGAGAAATTCGCCGTCAACCCGAACGGCTCGACCCTGGCCACGGCCGTCGACCGAAGCGTCCAATACTGGGACGTCAAACCGGCCGCCGTACGGGGACGACAGTCACCGGCCACACCGACGACATCGTCTCGATGAGTTTCACCAGCGAAGGCACCCGCCTGTGGACCACGTCCCATGACGGGACGGGGCGGCTCTGGAACACCACCACCCTGGCCCGGATCGGCGATCCTATGACGCTCAGCAAGGCCGGAACCTCCTCCGACCGCTACGCGAAGGTGCTGTCCTTCGGCTCCGACGGCAGCGCGTTGACGGTTGCCATCGACCACGTGCTCCAGCAGTGGACGACCGACGGCAGGCGAGGTCAAACCCTTCCGGCAGGCGCGCTCGCCGTATCCCCGGACGGGCGGACGGTCGCCGTCGCGCAGGATGGGAAGCTCGTGCTTCGAGATCGTGCGACGGGCCGCCGCGTAGGGGCATCGCTGCGACGGGAATATGCAGCAGATCGCGTTCAGCCCGGGCTGGCGCTCGGTCGCGATCGCCGAAAGGAACGACATCCAGGTATGGGACCTGGCCACCGGCCGCCCCCTCAGCCGCGTCATGACAGGTCATGGAGAGGACCTCACGGGACACGACCCCGACAACAACGTCATCACCGGCCCCATCGACGGCATCGCGGACATGGCTTTCAGCCCTGATGGCGCAACTCTGGCCTCCGCCGGGGTGGACGGGGTGCTGCGCTTCTGGGATGTCGCCACCGGCCGCACCACGAAGAAGACCGAGGAGGCCAGCGCCGATGTCGTGGAGATCGACAGGAGCGGCCACCACGCGGTCACGCTCTGGCTCGACCCCACCGACCCCGACTTCGGCGTGATCCGACTGTGGGACGTGGCCACCCGCCGGCCGATCGGCGCGCCATGGCAGGCCCACGCCGGCGGCGCCGATGCCGCGGCGTTCAGCTCAGACGGGCGCACGCTGGCCACCGCGGGCCGTGACGGCGAGATCCGGCTGTGGGACGTGGCCACCCGCCGGCCGATCGGCGCGCCGATCAAGGGTCACCAGGGATTCGTCACCTCCCTCGTCTTCAGCCCGGACGGGAAGGTCCTGGCCAGCGCGGGCGACGACGGCACCGTACGCCTGTGGAGCACGAACCTTCCCGACGATCCGCAGAAGGCGGTGTGCGCCGTCGCGGGCCGCCCGCTGACGGAGGACGAATGGCGGCGCCACCTGCCGGAGACCGCGGCTCCCGAGGATCTGGGCTGCGGTCGCGGCTGATCCGCCTTCCAGTGGACGCGGCGCATGACCGTGCTCCACATACCGGGCCGTCGAGCGTTCTCGGGACGTTGCTCGGCTTGAGATCGCCGCACACCCACTCGAACAGCACTCAATCTGGTCCACCGCGAAGAAGTGGAATGGACCCAGGTGACTCCGACAGTGATTCTGAGATCCTGGGGTAGTGGTGATCAGAACGGACGACGGTGAACATTTGGGGCTACTGTTCACGGACGGCGGGGGCGACCGCGCCCTCCCGTCCGGCCTCCCGCCGGGGTCCCTGGTGTGGCCGGATCCGGAGTACGACAAGCTCCGGACGCACCGCCGCCCCTCGTTCTGGCTCAGCGACGCGCCCGTCCCCGCGTCGCTGTGGGCCCACCTACGGGCCGAACACCCCCGGTCCGGCCTGTGGCCCGTACTCCTGGAAGACTCCGTACAGCCCTGGTCGGCGGGGCAGATCGCGCCGGAGCCGGCGTCCGAGATCGACAACTACCGGGCCGGCGCGTTCATGGCGGAGGTCTGGCAGGACCTGCTCGCCGGTGGAGTGGCCGACCTCGCGCCCTACGGCCAGGACTGTCCGGGCACGGCGGAACCCGGCCGGTTGGTGGCCGACCCCGACGTGGTGGCCGACTGGTACGCCCGGATCGTGGCCGGACGCCGCACACCACTCGGTCTGGCGGCGGTCGAGCGGGGTGCCGACGCCCTCGCGGTGATGGGCTGGCAGGGCGCGGTGCACCACAACGAATGGACCGTCCCCCTGGCCGCCGTCGTGCGTAGCTGGGAGGAACGTTTCGGCGTACGGGTGATCGGCATGGGATTCAACACCCTCGACCTCAGCGTCGCCGCGCCTCCGGCCACCTTCGAGCACGCGCTGCACGTCGCCGCCGAGCACTGGACGTTCTGCCCCGACAGCATCCTGCAGGGGCCCGGAACGCTCGCGGACTACGCCGAGCAGATCTGCGGCAAGAACGCCTGGTCATTCTGGTGGGATTGATCCTGCGTGTGACGCCTTGAATTAATTGACCAGAATACGGACCGAATGCACGTGGAGAGAGGTCCCGATCGCCCATTATGGCGCCCAGCGGGGACATTTCACCCCTAGGCCAACTCTTGGGTGGATTCAGAAGTATGCCGGTAGACAGACACATGTCGGCCACCCAAGAGATACCTCACCCGTTTTTGCGGCACGGTAGAACAGCACTCGAAGCTCCTGGAGTGGTGTTGCTCTTGGTCGACAACCCACTTGTCGGGTGGCCCCGAGGGATTTCACCTCGGGGCTCCCACAGATCCCGGCGTGAACCTCTCGGTTCACCGGGCTCCTGTCACTCTGGTCACCAGGCGTGCGGGACCGAAGGTGTCCATGGCCAGTGCGCGAACATGCGGGGACATCGCTGTGTGATTCCCCGCCAGCACTCCAGGGCCTTCTTCTTAGCTTGCAGCCGTTTGTATTTGTTGCGGATCCAGCGCATTAGGTAGGCGTTGATGCGCGTCCGAAGGGGATACAGAGCGGAGCGGTAATACGCGCCGTAGTACTGCATCCAGCCGCGCACGATCGGATTGATCCGTCGTGCGAGGTCGGTGAAGGTATGGCCGGTGCGGTGGTGCAGTCGCCAGGACCGCAC
>BBYL01000048.1 GCA_001570385.1 Microtetraspora glauca
GGTCGAGAGTCTCCCTCTCGCCGCCCCACGGGACGGCAATATCGGGGCACGCCTTCTCACGTTCCACGCGAAAGCAGCAGATCGGACTCACGTCGCCTATATGCCGGACACCACCTGGCCAGTAGGCGGGCACCCGCCAGGCTCATCCCGAGGCTCCTGATACGCCTCGGTTTTGATGTCACCCGAAAAGCTTTCGACACGTCATCAGCGAATCACTTGCGTTCGTCTTCCCGATCCCCACCTGATGCCTCTTACGACACCTTTTCCCACATCGCTTACCACAACGGTCTTCAGCCAATGCGGCAGTGGGCGGTTTGAAGCCTTCCCCCGCAGGACGACTCCGAAGGGCCACAATCCTTCATCTTCCACGCAGCACCGCATCAAGAAGCTCTCCCTACATCAAGCCTCCCTCAACGTTCGTGACACACACCAGGGGCTTCTCTATTTGTGATCAAGACCGCTGATCTGCAACGGGCTTGTGACCTGCCGCTTCAGGTTGGAAAACGCTCAACCGTTGCAAGCTTTGTTCTCCTTCGATCTTGACTTCGCAATCACGAAGGATCACGCGATGGCCGTCCTCATTTCACGACGCCACGCCTCTACCAGCGGAAACTCTTACACCACTTCCGTGGACGCAACCCCCCGCGCGGGCGCGGGGGCGACGGGCCTGGCAGCGCTCGGCAGGGCATGGCCAGGGGAGCATCCCCGCGGGCGCGGGGGCGACCCCGAGTACGACTCAGTGGAGGGCGCGGTGCGGGGAGCATCCCCGCGGGCGCGGGGGCGACGTGACGTGTTCGGTGGCGATCTCGTACGCGGTGGGAGCATCCCCGCGGGCGCGGGGGCGACGGCCACTACCTGGAGCCCGGCATCCGCTCGTGGGGAGCATCCCCGCGGGCGCGGGGGCGACTCTACGCGCGCCATGGTGGCCGTGCCGCCCAGGGGAGCATCCCCGCGGGCGCGGGGGCGACGTACTCCTTGCCCTGCGCGGCGTACAGCTGCGGGGAGCATCCCCGCGGGCGCGGGGGCGACGGTTCTTACGCGAAGACCGTCGTCGCGGTCCTGGGAGCATCCCCGCGGGCGCGGGGGCGACGCGTAGGTACTCTCCGAAGCTGTCTGGGGCAACGGAGCATCCCCGCGGGCGCGGGGGCGACTCGAATGAGGCCCGGCCGCCGGAGAACACCGCGGGAGCATCCCCGCGGGCGCGGGGGCGACGCCACGGCCGCGACGTCGCTCAGCGTCGCCGCTGGAGCATCCCCGCGGGCGCGGGGGCGACGCCGCGGATCGCGGGTCCAGGTCCGGGGCCATCGGAGCATCCCCGCGGGCGCGGGGGCGACTGATTTGGGCGCAGGGAAACCCGATCCTCGCTGGGAGCATCCCCGCGGGCGCGGGGGCGACGTCGTTCTCGTACCTGAGCGCGTCGTACTCGGAGGAGCATCCCCGCGGGCGCGGGGGCGACTCAGTGTGCAGGATGTAGGCGGTCGGATCGGTCGGAGCATCCCCGCGGGCGCGGGGGCGACGCCGAGCACGCTCATGCGCAGCGGCAAAGTGGCGGAGCATCCCCGCGGGCGCGGGGGCGACCGTACACGCCGCGGCACCAGGTGAATGAGCCGGGGAGCATCCCCGCGGGCGCGGGGGCGACGACGTACCGGCCGACCCCGGACAACTACGGCCAGGAGCATCCCCGCGGGCGCGGGGGCGACATCATGACCTTGCACTACGTCCCGGACCAGGGGGGAGCATCCCCGCGGGCGCGGGGGCGACGGCGGCCTGAAGGACGGGTCCGTGGAGCTGGAGGGAGCATCCCCGCGGGCGCGGGGGCGACCGCCCGTACGAGCACGACGGGGTCCCCGGCACGGGAGCATCCCCGCGGGCGCGGGGGCGACCCGGTGGCGCGTCTCGGCCGTCGTCCCCGCTGGGGAGCATCCCCGCGGGCGCGGGGGCGACGACGACCTAAGGGACGCGAAGGCATGGGACAACGGAGCATCCCCGCGGGCGCGGGGGCGACGGGCATGGAGCTGACCCCGGACCTCGTGTGTGTGGAGCATCCCCGCGGGCGCGGGGGCGACGGCGTGGACGCGGTCGCCTGGCTGGAGGGCGTGGGAGCATCCCCGCGGGCGCGGGGGCGACGTCGAGGACGCCCACGGTGTGGCGGGCCGCTACGGAGCATCCCCGCGGGCGCGGGGGCGACGAACCCCGGACGGGGCGGTCGCTGCTGGCCCGGGGAGCATCCCCGCGGGCGCGGGGGCGACCACGATATGCGGGATGAACCAAACGACGAAACCGGAGCATCCCCGCGGGCGCGGGGGCGACCGGTTGATGGCGTCGATCAGCCAGAACCACCGCGGAGCATCCCCGCGGGCGCGGGGGCGACACCCCGAAGTGGGAAGTCCAGCTCATCGGAGGGGGAGCATCCCCGCGGGCGCGGGGGCGACGGGTACACGCCGGACCAGCTAAAGAAGATGATCGGAGCATCCCCGCGGGCGCGCTATCGACCGGCCCAGCCCCCGGGCGGGCCAGTCGATAGAGGGAGCATCCCCGCGGGCGCGGGGGCGACCCACGAAGGTGCGGCTGGAGATGGCCGCTCAGGGGAGCATCCCCGCGGGCGCGGGGGCGACGTACCGCTCACAGTGGCGTAATCCTGGCCAAAAGGAGCATCCCCGCGGGCGCGGGGGCGACTCGAGGAGCTCGGGCGGCAGGCCGTCGAACGGGGGAGCATCCCCGCGGGCGCGGGGGCGACATCCGGCGGCGTCTCGGTGGAGGCGCGAACGTCGGAGCATCCCCGCGGGCGCGGGGGCGACGGCGGGTGACGGTGCTCATATGGATCCGATCGGGGAGCATCCCCGCGGGCGCGGGGGCGACTTTGAACGCCTGGCGTTCCTTGAGAGACACGGAGGAGCATCCCCGCGGGCGCGGGGGCGACCTGGACGGGGCGAAGGTCGGCGAGCAGGCCGAGGGAGCATCCCCGCGGGCGCGGGGGCGACCTCCCCGGCGTGGGGGTGGGATGGTGATGCGCCGGAGCATCCCCGCGGGCGCGGGGGCGACGGGCGGTTGCTGGCGAGGGTCGCGGCGACCTGCGGAGCATCCCCGCGGGCGCGGGGGCGACGGCGTCGTCGACAAGCAGACGTGGACGGCAGGAGGAGCATCCCCGCGGGCGCGGGGGCGACGGCAGCGTCGATGCCCTTGCCGACCTTGTCGAGGGAGCATCCCCGCGGGCGCGGGGGCGACCGCCTTCAGCGTCTTGTCATCGACGTTGCCCGCGGAGCATCCCCGCGGGCGCGGGGGCGACATGACGGAGAACTCGTCACTCCGGGTCTTGAGCGGAGCATCCCCGCGGGCGCGGGGGCGACATCAATGCTGCCCAGATGGGGCGCATGTGCGGCGGAGCATCCCCGCGGGCGCGGGGGCGACGGCTTGCCGCGTGTGCTGTGGATGCCCGCGTCGGGAGCATCCCCGCGGGCGCGGGGGCGACGACATCAAGCAGGTCAACAAGGCCGACGACCAGGGAGCATCCCCGCGGGCGCGGGGGCGACACTTGCTGAGCTGCGCATTTAGCGCACGGGGAGGCGGTCTTCATTCGGTTGGATTCGGCGACGGGCCGAAAGGATGAGACCGTCGTAGTCGGTGGGATGCCAGCGGTCTTTGCCTGCGGTGCGGACGGTCCAGCCTTGTTCGTTGTTGGCGGGCTCGACGAGGACGGCTTGGCCGTCGCCGATGCGGGTGGCGAGCAGGTCCCATAGGCGGTCGCGGATCCGACGGCTAGGGTTACCGACAAAGACTCCGGCGTTAATTTCGACCATCCAGCGCGTGAGGTGGCCGCGGAGTCCTTCGGGAGCGGCGATCAGGACGATGACGGTCATGACGTCGAACCAGGAGTGTCGAATTCGGGGCCGATGATGGCGATGTGGTCTTCGCCCATTGTCGGTTGGACGAGGTCCAGGCCGAGGTTGATGGCCATGTCGGACGCGTCGGCCCAGTTGACGCCACCTTCGACAGCGCCGAGTTGATCGTCCCAGAGCTGATTCAGATCGTCGTCGGGCAGATCTGATCCTTCTGGTGCCAGGAGGATTTTGATGTCGGTGACGATGCGATCGAGGAGCCGGGTCTGAGCAATGCGGTCGCGCAGGCCGATGCGGGCGTCGCGTTCTTCGGTGAGGCCTTTGGCGGCGAGGTCGAAGGCAAGAGGGATGGTGTAGTCAGCTTTGTAGAGATCGGCAACATCCAGGACGAAAGAGATGGCGGAACCGGTGTGGACGAACCCGAGGCCCGGGCTGGCTCCGATGCCGACGATGACGGCGTGGCAGATGCCGTACAGGGCGGCGTTGGCGGCCGATAAGAGACGGTTGAGGTCGTCGCCTGCGGCATAGGCGTCGCCGGCGCGGTATTCGCGGCGGTTCCATGCGACGCCGGTGCGCTGGGAGTGTGCCCGGTAGAGCTTGCGGATGCGGGCTCCCTCGCGTCCGCGGAGTTGCTGCATCGTGGCGGTGGAGACGTCCTCGCCCGGGAAGCGCATCCCGTACATGGCGCGGGCGACATTCAGGCGTTCCTTGGTACGGGTGACGAGCCAGGCTTGGCGGTGCAGGAGCCCGGCACCGCGTGCGGGACCGAGTCCGGCAGCGTACATGCGGACGCCCTGTTCGCCGACCCAGCACACGGTGGTGCCGGAGTCGGCGAGCAGGCGGATCGCGCCGTGGGTGACGCGGGTTCCTGGCCCCATCAGCATGACCGCGACCATCGCAGCGGGGACACGGACGGTCTCGCGCTTGTTGATGATGACCACGGCGTTCTCGTCACCGTCGATGTGACTGCGTTCAACGTAGACGCTGGAGACGCGGTCGGAGACGCGGTGCAGGTCGTGCGGATGGGCTTTCCACCAGATGTCGGCCATCTCGCCTCACTGGCCGGTCGGCAACGGGGCGAGGGTGAGTAGTCCGCACCCGTACGCCTTGGATGGGCCGATGCCCCCCAGCAGCACGCTGGTCAGCAGAGCGGTGTCGGTGACGCGCAGTCGGCCCTCGAAGGTCGCGGTGTGCAGGATGATCTGCTTGCCTCGGCCGCCCTTGCTGAATGCGTGGCGGTCGCGGGCGATGAGCCGGACATCGGGGGCTGGCATGGCCTTGTCGTCGGTGAGGTCGGGAATCGGAGGATCGGTACGAGCTGGGGGGATCTCGAAACCGCATCGGGCCGTACGGTCCAGGAGCCAGCCGAGTTGGGCGCCTGCTGTGCGGTGGGCAAGCCGGAACGACCTGTGGTCTCCGGCTGCGATCCGTGCGGCCTGAGCGGGGGTCGGCTTGTCGGGGCGGTTGGTGTTTTGGACTGGGCTGGCTGTCAGCCGGAACGCGAACTCTCGGCCAGGGGCGACCCTGGTGAGCAGTGGCGCGTAGTCACCGATGGCGAAGTGCTCGCCGTCTGCGTCCGGCCAGCCCGCCGCCTCGACGATGTGCGCCCAATCGGGTTTGGTCTGTGTGAGGACGAACAGCAGGGGGCGGTGCGGGTTGTCGGCGTCCAATCGCCAGAGGATCCGCTCGCTGTCGGGCGTTCCTGGGATTCCGGCGCAGACGTAGGAGTGCATGACTCTCGGGCTGGCGAGCATGGCGCGGCTTTGGGCGCGGAGCGGATTGATCCTGATGCGGGACAGGTAGGTCATCGAAGGTCACCAGCCCAACAGGGCGAATGGGTCGTGCGCCGAGGAGGCATCAGCCGACGGGACCGGGTTGGTGAAGCCGGTGGGGATCGACCGCCACAGATGCGTGACACGTCGGGTGGCGTAGCGGCGATCATGCGGGTCGAACGACAGGGGCTCGTCGTGCATGATCTGATCACCGTCTGGTGCCTCGACGGTCAGCATCCGGTCGATGCGCGCCAGCCGTCCGTGGCTTTTTTCAAAAGCGTCGCGGGCGTGGCGGCCGGCTTGCCACGGCTGGTTGGTCAGCGCCTCCAGGATCGACTCGCTGCTGATTCCGAGCAGGATGGGCTGGGAGGGAGCGCAGGAGCGTCGGCCCAGGGCCAGGGGGAACGCGGGGTGGGTGACGGCCTCAGCCAGCGACTCTATGAGTGGCACTGGGCCCGCGATAGCGGCGAGGAACACCGCGTCTTGGAGGTAGTAGCGCTGGGTGATGTGCGTGTATTTGGCGGGTGAGGTCGGTTTTTGAACGCCTTTGGCCGATACCCCTGCCTGTGGTAGTGGACGCCCCTGGTAGTCGCTGACGGTGTGGTAGTCCCGTAGGAGGCTGCCTTCCTGATCGGCGCGGACCCCCATGGACAGGCCGAGCAGGTCGCCGAGAGGCTGTTCACGCGGGCGGCCTGCGGCGGCGGCGAGCAGGCCGATCACTCCGGACTTGGTCGGCTGCGGTCGGGTGTCGCGGCGGTTGAACATGCTTTGATCGCCCCAGGACTGCATCGGCCCGGCCAGCCTCAGCAGCAGAGTGGCCCTGGCGGGGTCGGGTCCGGCCATCAGTTCGTCTTCCACACAGCGCTCAGGGCGTCGTTCAGGCCGGACAGCAGTTCGCTGAAGGTCTGGTTGGCGCCGAAAGCCTCGGCGACCGCCTCGTCGGCAAACGCGTGGGAGACCGCGACGTGCGCTGGCTCATCGCCCCACTGCTTGCAGGAGCGCGTGTACTCCTGGGCCAGCCGCGCGGCTGAGGCGGCGGCGATCCCGTCGGTCTGCCTGACGGGTGATTCGAAGGCCGACACGAGGTTGACGGGCTGGTCGTCGCGGACCACGACCACGACCAGGCTGGGCCGGGTCCGGTGCGCGAAGGAGTTGATGTGACCGGTGGGCATCGACAACGCGAACGCCTCGGCGAACCGTCCGACAGTCTCGATCGCGGCGTCGACACTGCCGAGGTTGGCTGCCAGCTGGTGCACGCCGACCGTGGCGTACCGGTAAAGCGTCGCGGCGTTGAACCCGACGTTTCCGAGCATTCCGGCGCCGGACTCGTCGGCCTCGTTCTCGTCGTCGACGGCCGTGTAGTAGTCGGACTCGATCTCCACGGCGTGGGTGGAGATGGCGTGGGCGACCTGGGTGGCCGCGTCCACGTTCAGCGACGGGATGTCGGCGACCATCCGGCCGAACAGCGCCACGCCGATCGGGTGACCGGTCTTCAGCTTCTCCGCGACGGCCAGGTCCTTCGTCGCCGTCTTGAGCTGCTCGTCGTCCAGTTCGGCCAGGTCCTTGGCCTGGTCGGCGATCAGGTCGACGATCTCGTCCAGCTGCTGGTATCCGAAGAACAGCAGGTACGCGGTGTTCCCGGCCTTCTTGCCGGCTTTGATCCCCAGCGGCTCCAGCAGCGCCCCGGCGATCCGCGCAGCGGCTTCGGTGCCGACACCTGTGCGCAGCTCAATCCGCTCGGTCAACTGGCCGGCGATGCGCTTGGTTCGGGTGCTCTGGTCGGCCTCAGGCAGCTTCTCGTCGAAGGCGCGCCGGGTGGCGCGCTTCCATGACTGGGACGAAACGCGAGCGCGGCGTACGCCGCCGAACTTGGCGTCCTTGGGGTTGCCTTGATCATCCCGGTTCAAGTTCGCCGGGGGAACTGTCTGGATGATGTGGATATCGACGTACTGGCGCTTGGACATCGTTGTCTCCGGTGATCTCGGTAAAAGGGGGGCGGCGCTCAGGGTTCGGTCCGAGCCTGGCCGTCCGGTGACTTCTGCTTCCAGACCTGGTAGTCCATGGCCCATTGGCGGCGCGCGGCGCGGCGACCGTCGTCGTAGTGCCAGGTGTGAATGAGCCGCATCAGGTGGTCGTAGTCGAGAGGCTGGTTGATCGTGCGCAGCAGATCAACCAGCCCACGCAGGCGGACCAGCAGCGCGTCAGGAGTGGTCGTCGTGGCCGCTGCCTCTACCCGGTCGTCGATCGCTTTCTGGCTGAACTTGTCGCTGTTGCGCAGCAGCGACAACGCCTTGCCCAGCCGGACGTCCGGTCGGTGCATCGAGATGCTCTTGGACTGCTGATGCAGCCCATACAGGGCAAGTGCGGCGTGCTCGGCCTTCTGGTCGGTGGACGCCTCGCCGCGTCGAGCCCGGTCGTCGTCGATCTCGCAGGTGTAGTGCGGCCACAGTCTCGGCACCTCGCCGTATTGCCGGCCGAGTCCTGCGCGCATTGCCGCCAGGTCCTCACCGGGCGGCGGGCCGAGCGGGCGTTTCGTCCACTTGTCGATCAGCCAGGTCCCGTCCGAAGCCACACGGTTCCAGTAAGGGGTCGTCATCGCGTTGTTCACGCTCCATCAGCCGATTCGGGGGAGGTTTCCGCGCGGGCGGGTCAGGCTGCACGCCGTCGGTCGGCGTCGCGCGGCAGGATGGTGGCAAGGCTGCGTCGAAGCCGTCTTTCCACGTGCCCGAGACCGGGATTCGCGCCGGACTCCCCCTCGCCACCGCTACGGCGGCCGGAGAACACCGACTCCGGCACGGCGGCGAACACCGTGTCGGCGACCTCCCGGGTGATCCGGTAGGCGACCTGCTCCCAGGCCAGCAACACGGCTTCCAGCCGTTCGTCATCGAGCCCGCCCACTCGGCCGAGGACACGGCGGACAACGGGGTCCAGCAGGTGGAGAAGCTGCTCTCCGGGACGCTGGCCCTTGTCCCACGGGATCGGATCCAGCCCGGCGGCCCGTCGAAGGTCGGAAGACAGGTGGTTGATCGCCCGGGAGAGCTGCTCTGCCTGGTTGGTCATCTCCACGAGCACGCCGTACAGCTCGGCGTCCGTCTGCAGCGCGGCCACCGGCAACGGGATCAGATCGTGGTAGACGTCGTCGATGACGGCAGACTGGGTGCCGAAGGTGATCCCGAACGCCTCGACCCGCAACGGGTAGTCCTCCGGGAGCGCTCCAACGGCACGGAGGTCAGCGGCCTGCTTGAGGAGACTGCTCGTCTCGACCGAGCCGCTCTCCAGGTCGCTTTGGTGGACGGCCAGCAGCGCTTCCAGCCCGCGCCAGATCGCTTTCCCCGGTACGTGGCGACGTGGTTTGCGGTCGGCGGCCTTGGACTTCGCGACCGGCTTGTCGTACTTCCACGCTGTGTGCGGCTCCCACTCCGGAAGCTCTCGCATGCGGTCCCCCGCCGCGACGATCACGCGCCTGACCCGTACGCCCTGTGGTGTTGGTTCCGGGACGAGCCGGATGCGGCGGGACTGCCACGTCCACAGCCCAAGCAGCCCATCCGGGTCACCAGCCGGGTCCCAACTCGGCCCCGCCGGGGGGCGCCGCCACTGCGGGGTGCCGAGCATCGACTCCGGTCCGATGGGCAGGTTCAGCAGCAATGTCTCATACAGCGTGCGGCCGATCGGGAGGAGAACGCCGAGCTGGCCCAACGGACCTGTGGGGTTCCCCGTCGTCTTGCCGGCTTTGACCTTGTCGTCGCCCCGTGCGCCGGTCTTGATGGCCGCGGTGTCCCAGCTGTGCGCGTGGACCACCCATCGCGTCGCCTCGGCCGGGGTCAGGGCCGGCGGTTCGGCCTCGTTCCGCGCCCCGAACAGCGGCACGTTGTTGCCGGTGGACTCCGTCGCCACCAGCAGCCCCGCGCCCTTGGTCTCTCCGCTGACCGCCTCCAGATTCCCCACCTGCGCGAACGGGGTCTCACCGAACGCTTGAAAGCGGCTTCCATGCTGCGCCAGGTAGGCCCGGATCCGGTCGCGCTCAGCCTCGTTGAACGTTCCAGCGTCGAAACGCTTTCGCCACTCAGCTCGGTCGGAGGGCACCCCCACGGCGTCCGCGACGATCGGCAGCAGGACCTGCCTCAGCAGCGCGGGCACCTGCGTCGGAAACTCGACAGCCAGCTCAGCGAAAGTATCCGCCTCGGTGAGAGCTTTCTCGATCCCTGCCGGAATCAGAGCACCGTCATGTCGCCGCCGTAGCGGCAGCCATTCTTCATGCGCCAGGTCGAACTGCTCTATCACGGCCTGCCTCAGGGGGAAGTGGCATATCAGAGAACGAAGTCAGGTGCGAGGGTAGGGGTGCCCACCGACATTTTCCGGCCTGCGGATATTTTCCAGACCGAATCGCACCATTTTGGGCGGACATGCCATTAGCGAGTGGAGTGAAGGTGAAGCGCCAAGATAGTCGAGGCCGTCTTCAAGATCTCAGTCAGCCTGCGCACCTCCGACTCCAGTTGGCCGATGCGTCGCGCGTCCGCGCCCACAGTCCCCGGCTGGGCGGAGGCGTTGATACGGGCATCGCGGTACCAGGCCCGCACGGATGATGGACTGACACCGAGCTGGCGTGCCACCTGAGCCACCGCACCATACGGCGTTCCGGATCTGTTGGCTTCATCTTGGATCATTCGGACAGCCAGTGCTTTTAGTTGCATCGGGTAGCGGCGGCGAGAGGAGTTCAATAAAGGTGACCGATCGGACATGAGCTCCCTACCCTTCGCGTAGAACTCTGGATTTGAGAATGCGATACGACCTGCGTGGTTCCACCTGCTGGTTCGCCCGGGGAATTTATCAGGGTGCGTGATCACCTGCAGGGAATCCGAGATTTCGGCCGTCATCATGCGGGTCGCATGGCGATGATGGTTCACTGACTCCGCCAGGGCGCGCAGAGGCGGAGCGTTCATCGGCCCCGAAGGCGGGGATGATCCAGCGATGCGCCCAGCGTGCGCCGTAGGCCCCGCACATGCGGGGATCACCAGTGAGGTGTCACGGCTACCCACGGTTCGCTGGCGCACCCAATGCCCGGGCCGCGCCCGCCGGTCGCTTCGCGCTGGAGTTGCGACCTGCCTGGGCAGTTCTGTGGGCCCCTTGAGCCTTGGGTGCAACTACTGGCTGGCCTTGCTAGTCACCAGCCCGAGATCGATGTCGTAGCGAACGATGAATCTGCCCAGGCTTGCCTGGCCTTGGGCATCGAGTTTCAGGGCCCGGCTGTAGCGGAGCCATGGATGCCCTCGCCAGCCCTCCAGCGGCTGGAGTTCGCTCTCTGCCGCCTCGGTGAGCTTGGTTGGGAGGCGGACCGTGCCGCCGAGAACCTCATCAACCAGTGGAACCGGCACCTCACCGTTGATTCCAAGGCGTCTCCCCGTCCACGAGGCATAGCCGTCCTCAGCCTCGTGGACGATGATGACCTCGACACTGGGCTCTCCGTCGCGGACGATGGCGTGGACGATCTCTTCAGTACCTTTGGTCTCCGCGTAGTGGAGGCCCTCCAATGTCTTGTTCTCGTGCTCTTTGAAGCGGGTAAGCAGGAACTTTTCGGCGCTTTTAGCGCGAGCCCGCTGCTCTTCATCCCACTCGGCAAACGCCGCCTGTTCAGCCTCCGCCCATGCTTCCGGTACGACCGTCTGCTCGCCGTAGACAGCCGCGACCAGAGCGGGGACCTGGCCGGGGATCTCCCAATGCTGCTTGTCGGCCGCGCATACGAGTGCCGCCGTTCGCAGCAGCAGGTAGCGGCCGTAGATCGCTTCGCTGGCCGGGAGAATCCAGGGCGCGCGTGTGTTGGAAGGACCGAATCCGGTGACCACGACGCAGGGTTCACGGACTCGCGCGGGGCGCGGAACGCCGTCATGGCGATGGAGCCGGCCGATCCGCTGGAGGAGCAGGTCGATCGGGGCCAGATCAGTGATTAGAAGGTCGGCGTCAACGTCGAACGACTGTTCCGCGAGCTGTGTGGCAACCAGGATGGTGCGCGATCGGGGATCGGTGGCTGGCCCAAGCCGGGCCAGCGCGATCTCCGTTCTGTCTGCTCGATGGGCGGCATGTAACCGCCCGTGCAAGAGGGAGACGTCCTTGCCGAAATGGGCCCGCAGTTCCTGGTAAGTGTCCTGCGCACGGTCAACGGTGTTGCGGATGACCAGGGCGCAGCCACCATCTCTCAGACGGTCGGCCAGGAGCCCGACGATATCAGCATGCGTGCCGCTCGTCGGCTCGGATGTCGCCTTCGGGGATTCGGGGAGCACCTCGACCCGTACGTTGAGATCCTCGCGCCAGGACGCGCAGTGGTCCACAAGCGCATGCGGCTCCGCCTCGTCGAACCAGACCGCGGTGACGTTCGGGTAGCCACCGGGGGTAGGCAGGTCGAGTGGCGGAGGCTCCTCACGCGAAGAAGCACCGGCGAGGTAGGCATCGACTAGGGCACGCCGTTGCGCGGGCGGCAAGGTCGCGGAAAGCAACATGACCGGGACACGCGCCTGCCCCAACCAGCGCAGTCCTTCCAGCAGGAACTGGGACATGTAGACATCGGCGGCATGCACCTCATCCAAGATCACGACCTTACCCGCGAGCCCGGCCATCCGCAGCATCACATGCTTGGTGCGGGTCGCGGCGAACAGCAGCTGATCGATCGTTCCCACAACCAACGGGGTCAAGAGGCCGCGTTTGCTGCCGAGGAACCATTCCGCAGGGGCTCGCCGCTCGGGAACCTCATCGGTGCCATACGAAGACATCCCATACAGAGCGTCCTCGTCGACCGTCCCATAAATGTCGTCAGGGTTCTCACCCGCCTCGGCCAGGAGTTCCTGCCATTCCCGGTTGAACCGGCGCTTGCCATGCAGCAGCGCGACCTGCGACTCCAGTCCGCGTGACACTTTTCCCGCCCAGGCGCGTACCTGAGAGAAGATCGGGTCGCTGGTCGCCTGGGTCGGCATGCCGACGAACACCCCGTCTGCCCCGAAGCGTGCGGACAGGATCTCCGCGGCCATCAAAGCGGCCTTGGTCTTGCCCTCCCCCATTGGCGCTTCGACGATCACAAGACCAGGGCCTGCCATGTGCCGCGCGGCATTCATCACCAATTCCTGCGAAGGACGCAGGCCATGCCCGAAACGGTCACGGAACGCCTCGGGCCCAGGAACATCCAGCCGTCCCCAGCCGCCGCGCAGTCCCAGCTTCTTCCAGGCATCAGCGGCCCGCTCGCGGGACGCCGACAGGCTCACATCCCGCAGATCATCCACCCCGGCGAAATAGCGTTCGTCGCTGGCGATCCAGTCGGCTATCACCACCAGACCGCTCAGATACAGCTGATCGGCCCGGCTCGGCACCCGCACAGGCTGAACGTCCTTCAGGTCGTCGAACCCCAACTGGCGTGTGAAGACTTCGACTACCGCCGACTGGATCCGGCGCCATTCGGGGCCTTTGCCGTGCAGATGACCCCGGGCGCGGACGGGTTCGATCAATTCCCCCGAAGAGGGGAACTTCCCGTGGTGTCCGGCGACCAATGGCCATATCCATGAAATCTGATCATCGGGCCATCCGGCTCCGCGTAACACATCTCGGATGAGCTTTCCGCCGGCTCGGTCATGCCGCCAGCGCTGCTGCCCCGTGGACGTCCAGGTGAGCCCTGCTCGTCGGACGGCCTGCGCCCCCGCCTCGTCCATCTGCTGGAACGCCGGGGTGGCCTTCCCGCAGTCGTGAATGCCGCACACCCAGGTGAAGAAGCGGCGCCCCCGCTCAGGATCCCCAGCCACCTCCTCCAGCAGCGCCTTTGTGGACGGGGCGAGGTATCGATCCCAGATCTGCTCAGCCACCGCAGCGGTGTCGAGGAGATGGCATAGCAACAGATTCATGCGTCCCGCTGCCTTCGCAGCCGATTTTCCCCACAAGGCGCCCAATTGCCGCACCAGGTCCGGATCGCTGGGGAATCCGAGCTCGTACTCTTCCAAGATCGCCTCCTCGACGTCGTCTACCAGCACGCTAGAAGCCATCGCCGACAAAATGTAGGGAATCCTGTTATAGGGTCAGCGCGAGATTTGCAGTCCGAAAAACGAACCGAATGAAAAACGGCGTCTAGACCAGCAAACCTCGAGGTCAGCAAGTGTCGGCCCCGCGCCTGCGGGGATGCTCCGTTCGGACAGCAGGGTGTCCAGGACACGACCAGGTCGGCCCCGCGCCTGCGGGGATGCTCCCTCCGTGACGATCGTGCCGTACGCGGCGACAACGTCGGCCCCGCGCCTGCGGGGATGCTCCGCCAAGAAGGGCGGCCGAGCATGAGCTACGACCGTCGGCCCCGCGCCTGCGGGGATGCTCCCGGCCGTCACGACGACGAGGACGCTACCGATGAGTCGGCCCCGCGCCTGCGGGGATGCTCCTCCGCACGGTCCTGGATCGCGTTGCCCGAGTAGGTCGGCCCCGCGCCTGCGGGGATGCTCCCGTCATCCCTGAGGCGATCTCCCGCGCCGCCTAGTCGGCCCCGCGCCTGCGGGGATGCTCCTGTCTCCGGGCTCAGTGGGTCCGGGGGGCGGAAGTCGGCCCCGCGCCTGCGGGGATGCTCCGTACCTGGAGGACCTGGCCGGCATCGCCAGGGCGTCGGCCCCGCGCCTGCGGGGATGCTCCTGCCGGTCTGGCAGAGCTGGTGCGAGGGGAGGAGTCGGCCCCGCGCCTGCGGGGATGCTCCCCGCTCATCCTCGGTGAGGTTGTCCCATTCGACGTCGGCCCCGCGCCTGCGGGGATGCTCCGATCTGCTTGCTGTGGAAAGCGGTGGTGCCGACGTCGGCCCCGCGCCTGCGGGGATGCTCCGACATACGTGGCGCCTGGCTTCCATGTGGTGACGTCGGCCCCGCGCCTGCGGGGATGCTCCGTTGCCGCTCGCGTTCGCGCCGACCGCCGGTGCGTCGGCCCCGCGCCTGCGGGGATGCTCCGGGTGGCGGAGTATTCAGGTAGTTAGTTCAAGTGTCGGCCCCGCGCCTGCGGGGATGCTCCCTCCGTACGGCCGCCGCCGAGCTCCGGGAGACCGTCGGCCCCGCGCCTGCGGGGATGCTCCGCCCAGCGCCGCCGAGATGCTCGAACTCGTCCAGTCGGCCCCGCGCCTGCGGGGATGCTCCCTGCACCTTGCCGTCCGCGAGGATCAGGATCATGTCGGCCCCGCGCCTGCGGGGATGCTCCTGCTGCTTGTTGATCCGGTCCACCTCGGCGCAGGTCGGCCCCGCGCCTGCGGGGATGCTCCCTTCTTGTCGCTCATCGGGCCACCGCCTCGGCCGTCGGCCCCGCGCCTGCGGGGATGCTCCCTGGACGACTACTCGATCAGCGACTACTGAACCGTCGGCCCCGCGCCTGCGGGGATGCTCCCCGGTCCGGCCCCATGCCGCCCACGCGTACGGCGTCGGCCCCGCGCCTGCGGGGATGCTCCTCGGCTGCCCGGCTCCCCGAGCAGTGACGAAACGTCGGCCCCGCGCCTGCGGGGATGCTCCTCGGTCGGCGCGGGCGTCTCTGCCGGTGACGACGTCGGCCCCGCGCCTGCGGGGATGCTCCTACCACGGCGGAGGAGTTCCGGGAGGCGTAGACGTCGGCCCCGCGCCTGCGGGGATGCTCCTGCCCGTGTGACGATCCTGGCCGCCTACGCGGAGTCGGCCCCGCGCCTGCGGGGATGCTCCCGAGCGCTGGCCCCGCATCATGTGGGTCAGTTCGTCGGCCCCGCGCCTGCGGGGATGCTCCCCGAGCTGCGGCACGGCGACCCCGCATCCCTGAGGTCGGCCCCGCGCCTGCGGGGATGCTCCCCCCGCAGCTTCTCTGCGTCGGGGGTGTCGCCGTCGGCCCCGCGCCTGCGGGGATGCTCCCGTCAACGACGAGTACATGCCCCTGGCCGAGGCGTCGGCCCCGCGCCTGCGGGGATGCTCCCACCCTGGTCCCCCTGTCATCGGTGAGGTTGGCGGTCGGCCCCGCGCCTGCGGGGATGCTCCCGGATAGGAGGTGATCGGGATGACGTGGCTGAAGTCGGCCCCGCGCCTGCGGGGATGCTCCGAGGCTGCCGTACCGCGAGCGCGTCGGCGCCGGGTCGGCCCCGCGCCTGCGGGGATGCTCCCGGCGCCGGGGTTGGCACCACTGATCGAGGATCGTCGGCCCCGCGCCTGCGGGGATGCTCCGTAGTTCTGGCTGCCGCCGTCCTTGCGGAATCCGTCGGCCCCGCGCCTGCGGGGATGCTCCCGCCAGCGGATCCTCGATCGCGAGCGGCCACCCGTCGGCCCCGCGCCTGCGGGGATGCTCCCAGTACGGGCGTCGTCAGCGCCGCTATCTCACTGTCGGCCCCGCGCCTGCGGGGATGCTCCTCACCATCACCCGGGGCCGGGAGGACAACCAGGGTCGGCCCCGCGCCTGCGGGGATGCTCCTAGACGCAGGGCCACAGGCGAGGGCACCAGAGGTCGGCCCCGCGCCTGCGGGGATGCTCCTGATGCCTTAAGGTCCTTCTCTGCCCTGCTCGCGTCGGCCCCGCGCCTGCGGGGATGCTCCGGCGGCCTCGCGTACGGCATGGCGATGACCGTGGTCGGCCCCGCGCCTGCGGGGATGCTCCCGTCGCCTTGTACGGCGTCACCCGAAGCACGGGGTCGGCCCCGCGCCTGCGGGGATGCTCCTTGCGGTCTATGCGGTCGAGCGCGGGCGGTCGAGTCGGCCCCGCGCCTGCGGGGATGCTCCTCCTGAGGGCCGGATCTTCTACGCAGCCAACGCGTCGGCCCCGCGCCTGCGGGGATGCTCCTCGTCAAGACGTTCGAGGCGCGGATGGCGCAGAGTCGGCCCCGCGCCTGCGGGGATGCTCCCCCTTTCTGTTGTTCGCGTGACGGGGTGGGATTGTCGGCCCCGCGCCTGCGGGGATGCTCCGTCCAACAGCACGGCGCTCATCCTGGTCATCCTGTCGGCCCCGCGCCTGCGGGGATGCTCCCACGATCTGGCCGCCCGTCCTCACCACGGCGACGTCGGCCCCGCGCCTGCGGGGATGCTCCGCGGCAGTTCTCCGCCGTACCTGCTGGGGCACTGTCGACCCCGCGCCTGCGGGGATGCTCCCGAGGACGACATCATCCGCCTGGTCGTGCAGGCGTCGGCCCCGCGCCTGCGGGGATGCTCCTCGAAACTCACGGACTCTGTAGCGGCCCCGAGAGTCGGCCCCGCGCCTGCGGGGATGCTCCCCGGACGGCATCGAGGATTTCGCGCGTCAGCTCGTCGGCCCCGCACCCGCGGGGATGCTCCGGGCTTCGGGTTGCGGGTGGTCATGGACTAAGAGTCGGCCCCGCGCCCGCGGGGATGCTCCGCCGTCTTGCGCCTTAAAACGGAAGGGTTCGTCGTCGGCCCCGCGCCCGCGCGGGGATGCTCCCTCCATTGACGTTCGCGCCGATGTTGCCGTGGCGTCGGCCCCGCGCCCGCGGGGATGCTCCGCCCTGGTTGTCCCGCCAGCAGTCCAGCCGCAGGTCGGCCCCGCGCCCGCGGGGATGCTCCCGACCGGACGGGCCCTTGATCAGGAATCGAGGTGTCGGCCCCGCGCCTGCGGGGATGTTCCCAGGCCGGTGAACACCGTGGCGTGCGCGTACCGGTCGGCCCCGCGCCTGCGGGGATGCTCCATTTGAGGGCCAGGCCGCGCTGGTGATCGGCTTGTCGGCCCCGCGCCCGCGGGGATGCTCCGTTCCCTGCACCTCCAGGCAGGAGGACTGGACGTCATCCCTGCCCCCACGGGGATGCTCCGCTCGACATCTCCCATGAGCAGGCTAAGTTCGCGTCGGCCCCATGCGGGAAGATCAACAGTGTGCCCACGTGGGCACACCACTCCGGCAAGACTGAGGCGAAGGCCGCTGAACCCGGCACAAGGCCATGGTCATGAACTGCCGAAAGACCAAACCCCCAGGTGAGAACCTTGTTACCGGTCCGGTTCGATTCCCGTCACCCGCTCTCTTCATGAAGGCCCAGGCAGGACGGAATCACCTCCGGCACCATGAGCGGGGGCAGCCCTTCCGGACTCGGGGGGGATCGAAGGCTGGAGTTGCCCCGGTTCGGTAGACAGGTCAGGGCTTTCGGCTACGCGGCAGCATAGCCGTCTTCTTGAATGCTCTTGATTACGTGTCGACGTTCATATTCGGCGGGGCTGAGCTGGCCGTTCGCGGAGTGGCGGCGGCGTGGGTTGTAGAAGCCCTCGATGTAGGCGAATACGGCTCGTTCGGCTTCTGACCTGGTACGGAAGGTCCGCCGGTCGATCAGCTCGCACTCCAGCGAGGCGAAGAAACTCTCCGTGATCGCATTGTCGAAGCATGTCCCGGTCCTGCCCGTCGAGGGGCGAACCCCGGCCTGCGCGCATCGCTGGCCGAAGGCGATCGAGGTGTACTGGGCGGATTCAACTGGTCGTCGCAACACCTCGATCCTCGAGGAGACATGTTGTGGCGCAAGGAAGGGCGCGTGCGGCAATTCTGGCTGGTCGTCCGCCGCTTCAGTCACCAGGGCGGCCCCCGGTCAATCGGCGCGAGGAGCGGCAGCGTTTCTGGCGGCTGATCGCCCAGGGGCTGCCGAGTGAAGAGGCCGCCGTCGCCTGCGGTGTGTCGATGCCGCTGGGCCCGCGCTGGTTCCGTGAAGGTGGCGGGATGCCGCCGATCAGCCTGGATCCACCGTCGGGCCGCTACCTGTCGTTCGTCGAGCGCGAGGATATCGCTGTGCTGCGCGCCCAGGGGTGCGGGGTGCGTGACATCGCCCGTCGTCTGGGACGAGCCCCGTCGACGATCTCGCGGGAGCTGCGGCGCAACGCGGCCACGCGCGGCGGCCGCCTGGGCTACCGGGCCTCGGTCGCGCAGTGGCACGCCGACCGCCAAGCCCGACGGCCCAAGCCGTGCAAGCTCGCCACCAATGAGACGCTCCGACAGTATGTGCAGGACCGGCTCGCTGGCCAGGTCCGCGCCCCGGACGGTCGCACGGTCGAAGGACCTGACGTCCGCTGGATCGGGCGACGCCACGGGCGCCGCCAGGACCGGCGCTGGGCGACCTCGTGGAGTCCGGAGCAGATCGCGGGCAGGCTCCCGACCGACTTCCCCGAGGACGAGACGATGCGGATCTCACACGAGGCCATCTACCAGGCCCTGTACATCCAAGGCCGCAGCGCCCTGCGCCGCGAGCTGACGGCCTGTCTGCGGACCGGCCGGGCGCTGCGGGTGCCCCGGGCCAGGACCCGCCAGCGCGGCAAGACGTTCGTCACTGACGAAGTGCTGATCAGTCAGCGGCCCGCCGAGGCGGCCGACCGGGCCGTGCCCGGGCACTGGGAAGGCGATCTCATCATCGGCCTGGGCAGTTCCTCGATCGGCACGCTGGTCGAGCGGGCCACCCGGTACACGCTGCTGCTGCACCTGCCCCCGATGGATGGTCACGGGGGGCCCAGGGCCAAGAACGGCCCGGCGCTGGCCGGGCACGGCGCCGAGGCCGTCCGCGACGCCATCGCCGCCACCATCACCACGCTTCCTGAACAACTTCGCAGATCGCTGACCTGGGACCAGGGCACGGAGATGGCCCAGCACGCCCGGCTTCGCATCGACACCGGCCTTCAGGTGTTCTTCTGCGATCCCCATAGCCCGTGGCAGCGCGGCACCAACGAGAACACCAACGGCCTGCTGCGCCAGTACTTCCCCAAGGGCACTGACCTGAGCCGGCACAGCCGAGACGACCTCGACGCGGTCGCCACGGCCCTCAACAGCCGACCCCGCAAGACCCTCAACTGGAAGACTCCCGCCGAGGCACTGAACGAGCATCTACTCTTGATCCAACAAGACAGTGTTGCGACGACCCCTTGAACCCAAGCAGTACACCTCGATCGCCTTCGGCCAGCGATGCGCGCAGGCCGGGGTTCGCCCCTCGACGGGCAGGACCGGGACATGCTTCGACAACGCGATCACGGAGAGTTTCTTCGCCTCGCTGGAGTGCGAGCTGATCGACCGGCGGACCTTCCGTACCAGGTCAGAAGCCGAACGAGCCGTGTTCGCCTACATCGAGGGCTTCTACAATCCACGCCGCCGCCACTCCGCGAACGGCCAGCTCAGCCCCGCCGAATATGAACGTCGACACGTAATCAAGAGCATTCAAGAAGACGGCTATGCTGCCGCGTAGCTGAAAGCCCTGACCTGTCTACCGAACCGGGGCAACTCCAGCCGAGTTGCATTCCAGGTTGCAGTTCCAATTGATCCAGGACGGTTCAAATCGGATTACGCACGAGCTCTGACCTGCATTGAACTGTCTGGAACAGCGCAAGATCGAGCTTTTAATCCGTAGGTTCAGGGTTCGAATCCCTGGCACCCCACCACTCCACACCCCGCCTGACCTGGGGTTTCTCGGCCGCAAGGCGCCTCGCGGCGAGAAGTTGATCTCGTTTGATTGCTCGTTGTTCGCTCGCGGGCACGGACCGAGCAAACGGTAGATCGTTTAGGCGCCCTTCGTCAGGCCATACCTCACAGACGATCAGCAGACTGATCCGCGGTCTGCCCGAGCCTCCCCTGCTGGCCGGCCTACGGGTGCTCGGCGCGGACGACTTCGCGTACCGGCCGGGGCCACCCCTACAGCACCATCCTGATCAGCATCTCCACCAGCACAGTGGTCGACGTGCTGCCCGACGGGACGGTGTAGCCAGGAGCCCAGAAGTCGAACACCCATCGATGATGTCGGGCGGCGGCGTCAGGAAGTCAAGCGCTGATGCGTACTCACGCGGACCGCCCACGCCCCGCCTGGACCACATCCCGAAGCCGGCCAGCCCCGCCACCGTGAACAAGCCCGTCATCGAGACGGATCGGGCATCCCTTCCTTCGTTTTGAGCGGTTTCCAAGCGAATCTCGCTACAACGGGTGCCATGGAACGGCCAGTCAAGGTTCTCGTCGTCGACGACGAGCCGAACATCCTCGCCCTGCTGTCGCAGACCCTGCGCCTGGTGTCGTTCGAGGTCAGAACGGCGGACCGGGGCAGGGAGGCGCTGCGCACCGCCACCAAGTTCGGCCCGGACATCGTGGTGCTCGACGTGATGCTGCCCGACCTGGACGGATTCGAGGTGGCGCGGCGGCTGGGCGAAGTGCCCGTGCTCTTCCTGACAGCGCGGGACGCGCCCGAGGACAGGGTACGAGGGCTGACGCTGGGGGCGGACGACTACGTCACCAAGCCGTTCAACCTGGAGGAGGTGGTGCTGCGGATCAGGGCCATCCTGCGCCGGTCCCGGACGGAGGAAAAGGACCGCGAACGCGTGCTCAGATACGCCGATGTCGAGCTCGACGAGGACGCGCACGAGGTCAGGCGGGGCGGCGTCCCGGTGGACCTGTCGCCCACCGAGTTCAACCTGCTGGCGTACCTGCTGCTCAACGCCGGCAGGGTGGTGAGCAAGGCGCAGATCCTGGAGAGCGTCTGGCGCTACGACTTCGACGGCGACTCCAGCATCGTCGAGTCGTACGTCTACTACCTGCGCAAGAAGATCGACCGCTGGGATCCCCAGCTGATCCACACCGTACGCGGGGTGGGCTACACGCTGCGGCTGCCCCGGGGGGGCGACACGAGAGGCCCCCAGGGCACATGAGAATCCTGAGCTACATGAGGACGCGGGGGCGGTGGACGCTGCGCGCCCGGCTGGTGGCGGCGGCCGTCGCGCTGACCGCGGTCGCGCTGGTGCTGGCCAACGCGGCGGGCCTCGCCCTCCTGCGCGGCTACCTGGTCGACCGGCTGGACGCCCAACTGCGCGCGAGCGTCCCGAGCGCCCCGTCCGGTACGTTCACCGTCACCCCGAACCCGGCGTATCCGCCGAAGGACGACCCTGAGCCGGTCCAGCTCGTGGTGATCGGGAACACACTGGTCGAACGGATGGTCGGCGAACGACGGCTGTACATGTTCGACTCGGTGGGTCGGCTCGTCAGTGAGTTCCCCGTACGGCCCGCCGAACGGCCGGTGCTCGGCCCGTACCGGGACCTCCGGCGGGACGGGCCGTACACGGTGCCGGGGACGGGCGCCCCGTCCTGGCGGGTGCTGGTGGCGGCGCTGCCGGACGGCGGCACCGCGGTGCTGGCCGCGTCGCTGGCGGACGTCGAGGCGACCCATCGACGGCTGCTGGCGATCGACGGGGCGGTGACCGCGGTGGTGCTGCTGCTGCTCGGCCTGGCCGCCACCGCCCTGGTACGGCTGGGCATGCGCCCGCTGACCAGGATCGAGGAGACCGCGGCCAGGATCGCGGCCGGCGACTTCGGCAGCCGGGTGCCGGAGAGCGAGCCGGACACCGAACCCGGCCGGCTCGGGGTGGCGATGAACGTGATGCTCGACCGCGTCGAGTCGGAGATCGCCGCGCGCACCGAGTCGGAGGCGGGGATGCGCCGGTTCCTGGCCGACGCGTCGCACGAGCTGCGCACCCCGCTGACCTCGGTGCTGGGTTTCGCCGAGCTCTATCGGCAGGGCGGCACCCCGCCCGGGGCGCCGATGGATGAGGCGATGCGCCGGATCGAGGACGAGGCCACCCGCATGGGCCTGCTGGTCAACGATCT
Source organism: Microtetraspora glauca (assembly GCA_001570385.1). Classification (GTDB taxonomy): domain Bacteria; phylum Actinomycetota; class Actinomycetes; order Streptosporangiales; family Streptosporangiaceae; genus Microtetraspora; species Microtetraspora glauca. The sequence continues at coordinate 22,154 of BBYL01000048.1, forward strand.
CCTGGTCCTGGCCCACCTGGACGAGGAACGCCCGCTCGCCAGCGGTCCGGTCGACCTGCTGGAGATCGCGATCGACACGGTGCGCGACGCGCGTGCCCGGCAGCCAGAAAGGCGGATCCGGATGACCGGGCAGGACGGCGCGCTGGCTCCGGTCATCGTGACCGGAGACGAGGCCCGGCTGCGGCAGGTCGCGGCCAACCTGGTGGCAAACGCGCTGGCCCACACCCCGCCCGGCACCGAGGTCACGGTCGCCGTCGGCGCCGGGCGGCCGACCGAAGCGCCGGCGGCCGCGGTCGGCTCCCGCCCGCCGGGCTCGCCGCTCATGGGAGTGCTCGACGTACGCGACACTGGGCAGGGGATCCCCGCCGAGCACGTTACGCGCATCTTCGAGCGGCTCTACCGGGTGAGCCAGAGCCGCTCCCGCGCCGACGGCGGGGCCGGACTCGGGCTGGCCATCGTCGCCGCGATCGTCAAAGCGCACGCCGGCCGGGTCGAGGTGGCGACCGCCCCCGGCGAGGGCTCCGCGTTCCGCGTCCTCCTGCCGCTCAGACATCCCGAAGAGATCCGCGGAGATCCGGTGAGATCCGCAGAGATCCCCAAGAGAGTCCGAGATCGCGAAGAGACCCTCGAAGCCGCGCGGCGCACTTGAGCTCCGTGAACCCATGAGCACGCGCGGACCCGGGCGTACGGAACCGGTGTACGAGATCTTGAGGTGGCTCCGAGGTTGCTCTGGGCTCGCTCCGATCGGCGGCCGACACGCTCGGGTCCATGCGAAAGACACTTTTGGCGGTGGTGCTGTTCGCGCTCGCCACCGGATGCGGACAAACTCCCGACTCCTCCTCCAAGGCCGCCGCGGCCGCCTCCCGGCCCGCCGCCTCTCTCGATCCGCAGGAACGGCTCAGGACGTACGCCAAGTGCATGCGGGACAACGGCGTCGACATGCCCGATCCGGGACCCGACGGCTCCATCCAGACCGATGAGCGGGGCATCGACCGGGCGACCATGGAGAAGGCCGAGGCGGCCTGCGGCGCCATCCTCGGATCCGGCGGCGGAAGCAGTGGCGGCGGGAACGGCGGCGGGGGCGACCTGTCCCCCGAGCAGAAGGACCAGCTGCGCGCGTACGCCAAGTGCATGCGGGACAACGGCGTCGACATGCCCGATCCGGTCTTCCAGGGCGGCGGCCGGTACGCGGTCGGCGGGCCCGGCATGAAGGTGCAGCCGGACGATCCCGCGTACAAGAAGGCCGAGGAGGTCTGCCGCGACAAGGCCGGCGGGCTCCTGGGATGACCTCGGAGACGATGACCTTCGAGACGACGCCCCCGGAGAAGGCGGGACAACTGCGGCGGCGCAGGCGGGGCCGGGCGGCACTGATCGCGGGCTGCGCCGTGCTCACCCCCGCGATGGTCGCCGCCGCGGTCGGCCTCGGCGGCGACACCGAAACCGCCGCGCCCCGGCGGCCTCCTCCGGCGACCGCCCAGGTCATCCGTACGACGCTGACCGAGACGACGAGCGTGGACGGCACTCTCGGCTATGGGTCGCGGGAGACGCTGACGGCCGCCGGCCGGTCGGGCACGATCACCTGGCTGCCCTCGCCCGGCGCGATGGTCAGGCGGGGCCGCGCGGTCTACAGCGTGAACGCCGACCGGGTGCCGCTGCTGTACGGCGACATGCCCCTCTATCGCACGCTGCGCACGGGAGTGAAGGGCCGGGACGTCGAGCTGCTGGAGCGGAACCTCGCCAAGCTCGGCTATCGCGGCATCACCGTGGACCAGGAGTTCACCTGGGCCACCCGCGAGGCGGTGCGGCGATGGCAGCGGAACATCGGCGTCCCGGTGACCGGCCAGGTGGAGCCCGGTGACGTCTTCGTGCATCCCGGTCCGATCCGGGTCGCCGAGCTGAAAACCACGCTCGGCGGCCCCGCGCCGGGGCCCGTGCTCGCGTACACCGGCACGACGAAGCGGGTCACCGTCCCGCTGGACGCGGCCGACCGGCACCTGGTGAAGAAGGGCATGAAGGCGACCGTGAAACTGCCGGGCGGCGCGACCGTGCCCGGTGTGGTGACCGGCATCGGCAAGGTCGCCAGCGAGAGCATCGAGCAGGGCGAGACGGTCATCACCGTCGAGGTGGTCGTCTCCGTCCGCGAACGGCGTGCACGCGGAAAGCTCCGCGCGTTCGACACGGCACCGGTGAAGGTCGCCGTAGTCGCCGAGCAGCGCGAGAACGTGCTCGCCGTACCGGTCAACGCGCTGATCGCGCTGCCCGGCGGCGGGTACGGCGTGGAGGTCGTGCAAGGCGCGGTGACCCGTTCCGTGCCGGTGCGCACGGGCATGTTCGCCGACGGGAAGGTCGAGATCGCCGGGATCGACGAGGGCACCACGGTGGTGGTGCCGACATGATTGTCCAGCTCACCGGGGTCACCAAGCGCTATGGCGGCGAGGTCACCGCGCTGCGCGACGTCATCCTGGAGATCGGGTACGGCGAGCTGGTCGCCATCGTCGGCCGGTCGGGGTCCGGCAAGTCGACCATGCTGAATATGATCGGCACCCTGGACCGGCCTTCCAGCGGCGTCGTCCGCGTCGGAGGCCACGATGTGGCGAAGCTCAACGATCGGCGGCTGTCGGCGCTGCGCGCCGCCGCGATCGGTTTCGTGTTCCAGCAGTTCCATCTCACCCCGGGCGTTCCGGTGCTGGACAGCGTGGCCGATGGATTGCTCTACTCCGGCGTGCCGGCGCGGCGGCGGCGCGTCCGGGCGACGGAGGCGCTGGAGCGGGTCGGCCTCGGCCACCGCCTCCAGCATCGGCCGCACGAGCTGTCCGGCGGGGAACGGCAGCGCGTGGCCATCGCCCGCGCGATCGTCGGCCACCCGTCGCTGCTGCTGGCGGACGAGCCGACCGGCAATCTCGACTCCAGGTCGGGCACGGGGGTGATGGATCTGCTCCGCGAGTTGCATCGCGGCGGCACGACCGTCGTGGTCATCACGCACGATCGCGACATCGCCGCGAGCCTGCCCCGGCGGGTCGAGATGCTGGACGGGCGCGTGCTGCGCGACCTGAGGGAACGGACGCCGGCATGCTGACGGACCCGGCGGCGCTCGTCCCCGCCCGGCTGAGTCCGGGCGACGTGATCAGGGTGGGCGGGGCAGGGCTCCGGTCCCGGCCGTTGCGGGTGTTCCTCTCCGCGCTGGGCATCGCGATCGGCATCGCCGCGATGCTCGGAGTGGTCGGCATCTCCGCCTCCAGCCGGGAGGACCTGGAGCGGCGGCTCGCCGCGCTCGGCACCAACCTGCTCACGGTCTCCCCCGGCCAGGACCTGTTCGGAAAGGCGTCGCACCTGCCGGCCGAGGCGGAGCGGATGATCGGGCGGATCGGCACGGTCACGTCGGTGACGGCCACCGGCATGACCCAGGCCAAGGTGTACCGGAACGACCGCGTGCCCCCGGGCGAGTCGGGTGGCATCTCGGTGCAGGCGGCCCGGCTGAACCTCCTGCGCGACGCCGGCGCCGCGGTGGTCAGCGGAACCTGGTTGAACGAGGCCACCCACCGCTACCCCGTGGTGGTGCTCGGGGCCAAGGCCGCCGACCGGCTCGGCGTCACCCGGGCCGAACCAGAGCAGCGGGTCTGGCTCGGCGGCCGCTGGTTCACCGTTGTCGGCGTGCTCGGCCTGGCGCCGCTCGCGCCCGAGTTGGACACCTCCGCGCTCGTCGGCTGGCCGGTGGCGCGCGAACGGCTCGGCTTCGACGGATATCCGACGACCGTCTACACCCGAGCCGAGGAGCGGCACGTGCTCGACGTGCGGGCCGTCCTGGCCGCCACCGCCAACCCGGAGCACTCCACCGAGGTGCAGGTGTCCCGCCCCTCCGATGCGCTCGCGGCCAAGCAGGCCACCGACGCGACGCTCAGCGCGCTGCTGCTCGGCCTGGGCGGCGTGGCGCTGCTCGTCGGCGGGGTCGGGGTGGCCAACATGATGGTCATCTCCGTACTGGAGCGGCGCGCCGAGATCGGGCTGCGCCGTTCGCTGGGCGCGACACGGGGCCAGATCCGGCTGCAGTTCGTCGCCGAGTCCCAGCTGCTGTCGGCGCTCGGCGGCGCGGGCGGCGTACTACTCGGCCTCGGGGTGACCGCCGGGTACGCCGCGTATCAGGGCTGGCGGACGGTCGTCCCGGTGTGGGCGACGGCCGGGGCGATGATCGCGACCTTGCTGATCGGCGGCATCGCCGGGTTCTATCCGGCGGTCCGCGCGGCCCGCATGTCGCCTACCGAGGCGCTCAGTATGCCGTGACCGCCCGGGCACGCGGCCTCAGACCTGGTCGTGTCTCGTGGCAGCGCCGAACCCGCCCTTGTCGTGCAGGTCGAGGGCGGGTTCACGGTCGCCGGGGACGCGGTCGCGCTGCATGCAAGCGTCTGGGCATCTCCCAGAGACTCCTCGCCGAACGCATGGGCATTTCTCAGGCACGTGTGTCCCAGATCGAGCACGGCCAGATCGGTGGGCTGGACACGTTGCGCGCCTATGTCGTCGCGTTGGGCGGCACGCTGGACGTCGTGGCCAACTTCGGCGATCACACCGTGAAGGTGGCCTGAACCGTCCACGACGACGTCAAGCAATCCATGTTTGCTCGCTGATTGCTCGGATGTACCTGACACGACACGGCACGCGGCATCATTACGCGTCAGATCGGCAGGGACAGCGATGGATAAAATGACAGAAGACGACACGCCGCGACAGTAGCTGGAATTGATCAAATCAACTTTTAATCCGTAGGTTCAGGGTTCGAATCCCTGGCGCCCCACCAGGCAAAACACCAGTTACAGATCTTGTTCTGAGGGGTGTTGCAGCCAGCTTTTACAGCCAAGAGGGCCGGAACCCCCATCGTGGGAGTCGTCCGGCCCTGATTCTGTGGAGTCACCCGAAGAGTTTCTTGGCGACGGCGTCGACGGCCGCCCGCTCGATGTCCGGGAGCACATGCGCGTAGGTGTTCATGGTCAGTGCGATCTGGCTGTGCCCCAGCGTCTTCATCACCGTACGCGGCGACGCTCCACAGGCCAGCAGGTAGGACGCGCAGGCGTGGCGGAGATCATGCAGTCTCAACCAGTCCAGGCCCGCCTGTGTTCGCGCCTTGCGCCACCGCGCCGAGAGGTTCCCCGGTTCGATCGGCGTGCCGATGGTGGAGGCGAAGACGAGCCCTTGATCCTTCCACCGCCCTCCTGACGCGAGCTGTTCGGCCGCCTGGGTGCGCCGGTGCCTGCGGGGGCGCCGAGAGTCGGTTCCGGAACGGGGACGGTCCGGCGTGACCGGTCGGTCTTGGGATCGACGAGCTGAAGGCTTCCGTCCGCCCGCTGGAGCGTCTGCCGTACGGTGAGCTGCCCGTTGCCGAAATCGATGTCATCCCACCGGAGCCCGAGCCGGACGGGATGATCAGGCAGGAGAGGAGTCTGCGGGCCGCGCGTGATGCGCTTGGCTGAGGCCAAAGCACGCGATCACTCGCGACCCGTCAGGAGATAGAAAGAGCTGGAAGTGGTACGCGGAGTCGACGCTCCTGGCATAGCCGAGAAGAACACGATCAAGGGCACAGGTGTCGAGCCGAACGAGAGCATCCTCAAAGCCGATCGATGGAATGTTCTGACGCCGACTCAGCCGTTCTCGACGCCGATAGATGCCAATGAGGCCACGCGTGCGGACCGGCTCCGACCAGACCTCGAAATCTCCCCCAGATAGGAGCGCACGGCGACAAGCGGCGCCAGCCTATCCAGCCTGATCATCCAAGAGTTCGACGAGAGCATCCCGGTCCATGCTGACCACCTCGAATTTCCGATCATCCAGCTCACACGCAAGCCCGCGTTCAGGTGACCGATCGCGGCGCTATCTGCTTAGCATCACAAGGAAGGCTCATGAACGAAGACGAAAACCTGCGGCGTTACGGCCTCCAACCTTCCGCCGAAGATCTTGACGAGGTTCGAGAGATGCTGGCAGCCCAAGCAACGCTAGAACATCGCGCCCAGGGCGACGGCGACACCGAGTTGATGAAGCTCTGCTGTGTGCAGCTATTCAACGCTGGCAGCCTGGACGATGTGCTGTGCATCTGGCAGGCCAAGACGTCGAGTTTCGACGCTCAGTGCTCGATCGATGTTCAGCTACTTTGCGGCGCTGGTCTTGAGGAAACCAAGGCACACCTCTCCGCTGCGAACTCGGGCGATGCGTCAGCGGCGCTGGACTACCTGCTCGAATGCGAAGCAGCCGGCGACTTCGTGGACTTCTCCGTAGAAACGGCATCGCGTTGGTACGCAAAGTACTACCTGGGCTGATCGAGGCTGACGACGCCTTGGCTGTACAGCCACGAGTACAGCCAAGGGGGCGAACGACGGCGGAACTCGGCGGACGTCCACGGACACCACACCTGCAGGTCGGAGCCTCGGACCTCGATCGAATCGACTTCTTTTAATCCGTAGGTTCAGGGTTCGAATCCCTGGCGCCCCACCACCCATACGCCATCTGAACTGGGACTTCTCGATCTGGCATGACCTCGGATCGAGAAGTTGATCTTGCTTGGTCGCTCGTTGTTTGCTCGCGGGTACGGACCGGGCACTCGGTAGATCGTTTAGGCCGCCAGTGTCAGGGCAGACCTCAGGGACGATCAAGAGAAGATCAAAACCGAAAACCCCTCGGCCCGATTCGGGCATCGCGCGACTACTTGCTGAGACGCCTGCAGTGGCCCTGATGGCGACGGCCGCCTGCAGTACTTCGAGTACGACACGCTCCACCGCCTCGTCGCCCACGGCGGCTCGGCCACACCCACGGAGCTGGCGGCAGAACTCATGCTCTCGCCCGCCGGAATGACCGGCCGCCTCGACACCCTCGAGGCCTCGGGCCTGATCCGCCGGGTCCACAGCACCACGGACCGACGCCGCGTGGACATCGAGATCACGGACAAGGGCCTCATCTCCACCCTCTCCGACACCGACCAGACCACCCTCAACACCCTCCTCAAACACCTCCTGACCCAAGCCGAATCCCACTGAATGGTGGGGCAGGCTGTAGTGACCGTGCGCTCGGGCGGCGGGAAGACTGGCCGTCATGCGCGAGAGATGGATGCAGGCCACCCGGAGCTGCGGCTACCTGCTGTCGGGACTGGGATGCGGTCCAGCGACTCTCGTCCTGTTGCTCGCGGCGGCGCTCCCTGGAGGTGCGGCCGGGCTGCGGCGGTGGACGGGGTGGAATCGGCGCCAGGCCGCCGCTCTCCTCAGCCTTCCTGATACCAGGCCACCGGGTGGGCGGCTGGTGCCATGGGGTCTAGAGTTCGCCCTCACCGGGGCGCTCGCCGGATTCGTCACGTTCATCGCGGCCGCCCGGGTCGCGGTGGTTCCCGTGTGGTGGCTCTACCCGCAGGATCGGCCGATCGTGCTGCTCGCCCCGGTCGACAGCTGGGGCTCCGCACTCGGGTACGGCGCCCTCGGGCTGGTCCTTCTCGGCTGGGCGGGCCCGCCATTCGCCCGGGCGCTGGCCCGCCGGCGACTGTCGGGGCCCGCGGAGCGGGAGCAACTCGCCGAGCGGGTGGCCGAACTCGGCGAGAGCCGCGCCGCATCGAGCGCGACCTGCACGACGGCGCGCAGGCGCGGCTGGTCACCATCGCCATCCGGCTCGGCGTGGCCAGGGAGGCGCTCGGCGAGAGCGGCCCTGTCGCCCAGCTGATCCGTGAGGCGCACGAAGGCGCGGAGGAGGCGATGGTGGAACTGCGGGAGGTAATCCGCACCATGTATCCGCCGGTCCTGGTCGACCGTGGCCTCGGCGGCGCCCTCGCGGCCCTGGCGGCCCGCTGCGACGTGCCCGTACACCTGGACGACTCCGTGCGGGAGCAGTTACCGGCAGCGATCGAGGCGGCGGCTTACTTCATCATGGCCGAAGCCCTCACCAACGTCTCCAAGCACGCCGGGGCGCGCCGGGCGAATGCCACCCTCGCCCGCGAGGGTGGCGTCCTCCTGCTCGAGGTGGCCGACGACGGCGTCGGTGGCGTGGACGAGGCGCGCGGCACCGGCATCGTCGGCATTCGGCGCCGTGCCGCCGCCCTGGACGGCTGGGTTTCCATCACAAGCCCGACCGGCGGACCGACCCGCGTCGTGGTGAGGCTGCCGTGCGCGTCGTGATCGCCGAGGACAACGTCCTGTTGTCGGCCGGGATCGAGCTGCTGCTGGCGAGCAAGGGCATTGAGGTCGCCGAGGTGGCCGCCGATGGCCAGGGCTTCGTCGCCGCCGTGCGCCGGCACCGGCCCGATGCGACCATCGTGGACGTCCGGCTGCCGCCCGCCTTCCGCGACGAGGGCGTGCGCGCGGCGCTCCAGGCCAGGCGCTGCCTGCCGAGGCTACCTGTCCTGGTGCTGTCTCAGTACGTGGAGCGCATCTACGCCCGTGAGCTGCTGTCCGACGGCGGCGGCTCGGTAGGTTACCTGCTCAAGGACCGCGTGGCCCGGATCAGCGAGTTCGTCATGGCGTTGCGCGCGGTCGCGGCCGGCGGCACCGTCATGGACCCCGAGGTCGTGGAGCAGCTGATATCCGGCCGCGACCGCCTCGTCGACACCCTCACCGCCCGCGAGCGCGAGGTGCTCGCTCTCATGGCGCAGGGCCACGCCAACGCCGTCATCGCCCGGCAGCTCGTGATCACCGAGAACGCGGTGCACAAGCACGTCGGCAACGTCTTCACCAAGCTCGGCCTGCCGCCCGACGAGGGCGGCCACCGCCGCGTGCTCGCAGTCCTGGCCTACCTCGACAGCGAGCGCTGATCTCACCCCTGCTCGACCACCTAGGAGAACCATGCTTGTTTTCCGGCGCATCGCCGTGTCCGCGGCCGCCGCCATCACCCTCATCGGCCTTCTTCCTCCGTACAGCGCGGCCGCCCGCGAACAACCCGGCGACCTCGGTGCCGCGTTCCGCCGAACCCTGGAGGACACGGTGGCCGCCGGCTCGGTGGCCGCGCTCGCCGAGGTGCGCGACGCCGGCCGTACCTATCGGCTGGCCGCCGGCAAGGCCGAGTACGGCAGGCCACGCCCGGCACCGGCCGCGGGCAGGTTCCGGATCGCCAGCGTCACGAAGCTCTTCACCGCGACCGTGGTCCTGCAACTGGCCTCCGAGGGCAGCCTGCGGCTGGCCGACCCGGTGGGTAAATGGCTGCCCGGCATCGTGGACAAGGCAGACGACATCACACTCGAGCAGCTGCTGCGGCACACCAGCGGCATCCCCGACTATCTGCCCGGCCTGCTCGACAGCTCCGGCGTCGTCCGCGACCCCGTGCGGACCTGGCAGGACAAGGAACTGGTCGCCCTGGCCAACCGCCTGCCGCGCGTCTTCGAGGTGCCGGGGACCCGCTTCTCCTACTCCAACACCAACTACGTCCTGCTGGGCATGGTCGTGGAGGCCGCGACCGGCCGGCCGTACGCTCGCGAGGTCACCGAGCGCGTGATCCTGCGCGCGAGGTTGACCCGCACATCCGCGCCGAGCGACACCACCCGGATCACCGGGCCGCACCCACGGGCCTACGCCATGGTCGGCGGCGCCGTCACCGACATCACCACGCTCAATCCGACCATCCTGGGAGCGGCCGGCGGCATCGTCTCCACCACCGCCGACCTCAACCGGTTCCTGCGAGCCCTGCTCGGCGGCCGGCTTCTGCCTCCCGCCGAGCTCGCGCTGATGAAGACGCCCGTGCCCGGCACCACCTACGGGATGGGCCTGTCGACCCTGCAGACGCCCTGCGGCGTCTTCTACGGTCAGGCCGGCGGGATCGGCGGCTACTTCGCCGCGACATTCCACCGCCAGGACGGCCTCCGCGAGGTCAGCCTGGCCGCCACGCCGTACACGGGAAAGCCCGATCAGGCCCTTGCCGCCCTGCTCCAGCGCACGGCCTGCGCCTGACATCCGAAGAATCCCTGCCGATCTCAGATCACCAGGAACGCGTTGCTTCGGCAACAGGGCGCGATGGCGCTGATCAAACGCGTGCCCTCGCCACCGCACTGTCTGTGATGCGGTGAAGGCGTTGCCGGAGCCGGCCTCGCAACGGCCGTCGGTTGGCAGATGAGCTGGACCGTGTGTTCCAGGGCGTACGCGGGGTCGGCGCCGCCGCCCTTGACCTGCTCGTCGGCGGCCGCCACCGCCTGGATGGCACGCGAAAGCCCCTCCGGGCCCCAGCCGCATCAGCTCTTCGCGTTCGCTGCGAGCTGTGAGAGGTGTCCACGTCGAAGGGGAGCCTCAGCGGATCGTCAAGGAGACCGGCAAGCCCGTCTCGCACGTCGCGCGAGACCTTGGTATCAACGAGTACACGCTGCACAACTGGGTGCAGATGGACCGGCACGCCAGCGGGCAGGCCGGTGGCAACGGCAGCGGAGGCGGGACGCTGAAGGAGTCCGAGCGCGAAGAGCTGGAGCGGCTGCGACGGGAGAAGGCCGAGCTGGTCAAGCAGCATGCACGCGAGAAGGCGGCATGGGACAAGGAACGCGCTGAGCTGGAGGACGAGCGTGATGTCCTCAAGGGCTCGGTGGTCTTGTGGGTGAAAGAGGCGATGGGCCGGTGAGCGTGGCGGCCTTCATCTGCTCCCAGAAGACCGGCCACGGCATCGACCACGCCACCAGTTGCCGGGCGCTGGGGGTGTCGCAGTCGTGGTTCTACAAGTGGAAGAACCGCATCGACGTCGAGATGCCCACGGCCCGCGACCAGCGGCGCAACGATCTGTATAGCGAGATCATCCGCCTGTTCAAAGCTTCCGGGGGCACTTACGGCTCCCCGCGGATCACCCGTGACCTGCACCAGGCCGGTTGGCGGGTGTCGAAGAACACGGTGGCGACGCGGATGGCCGAGCTTGGCCTGGCCGGGCGGCCGCCCAGGAAGCGGCGGTCGCTGACCCGCCAAGGCAAGCGGCCGGCCGCGCCCGACCTGGTCCGCCGGAAGTTCACCGCGATCGCACCGGATCTGCTGTGGTGCGGCGATGTCACCGAGATCGACACCGGCGAGGGCAAGCTGTATCTGGCGACCGCGGAGGACCTGTTCTCCCGGCGCCTGCTCGGCTATGCGATGAGCGAGCATCACGACGCGGCGTTGACGGTCGCCTCCCTGCAGATGGCCGTGGCCACACGCGGCGGCGACGTGGACGGCGTGATCTTTCACTCCGATAGGGGCAGTGAGTACACCGCGGCCCGTTACCAGGCCGAATGCGTCCGGCATGGGGTGGTCCAGTCGATGGGCCGGGTCGGCTGCGCCCTCGACAACGCCGCGGCCGAGGCGTTCAACAGCACCCTCAAGGTTGAGTACGTGCACCGGCAGCGCTTCCAGACCCGGGCTGAAGCACGGCTGAAGATCGCGACCTGGATCGTCGACTTCTACAACACCCGCAGGCGGCACAGCGCCAATGACGGGCTGCCGCCTGCCACATTCGAGCGTCACATGATCGAGAAGAGGCAATCGTCAATCCTGCTGAGGGCCACTGTGGCATAGGACCGTCTCCACGCTTTCAGGGGATTGACACTGCTCGGCTGCCCCGGACCGGTGGAGGGCGTCGCCCCTCTGCCGACATGGGCCGCCAACCCCGGCAACGCGTTCATGACCGGGCAGATCCTCTATGCCGACGGCGGCGCGGAGGCCGTCCTGCATCCGCGGGGGACGCTGCCTGACGGCGGTGACCCCGGCATCAGCCGTTGGGCAGTCGTGCGGCGGCGGGTGCCGGAGTCGTTCCCCGGCGGATGGCACTCGGTGGCCTCTCTGCGGCGAGCCGCTCAGCGTCGGCGCTCACCGCGAGCGCGCATTACAGGGCGGCATCCACCGGTGCGGGGGGCCTTCGGGTCACGCGGGCCGAGCCACGAGCCGATCCCGAAGGCCCCTTCTGCTGCTGGGTGTCAGAGTTGCGACCCGTACCGCCAGCGCAGGCGTTCCTTGGCGGTGCGGTTGTCGGCCTGAGCCTGGTCGCGACGGTCGGGAGTGACGCAGACCTGGTCGCCGGCGTAGGCCTCGCGCCAGACGTAGCCCTGGACACAGGTCGTGGGCCCGTAGGGGCCGTCGCTCCAGCGACCGGCGGCCGCGGCGTTGTCGTCGAGGACCTGCAGGCGGGTGGCCATCGGGACGCAGACGTAGTCGGAGTCGTCACTCATGCGCCAGACGTATTCGTCCTGGCAGGCGTTCGGGCCCCAGGCGTGCTTGGCGGTGTTGAGCCGGTTGGGGGTGTCCTCGGTGTCTCGCATGGTCTGCGCCTTGACCGTCGCCGTAACGCAGGTGATGTCCTCCGGGAGGATCTCGCGGTAGACATAGGGCCAGTAGCAGCGGCCGGAGGCGTCGATCCGCTTGGGCTGCTCCTCGTTGTCGAGGGCCGCCTGATCACGGGCGGCGGGAGTGACGCAGGCGGTGTCGCCCGGGACGGCGTCGCGCGGGACGTAGCCGAACCGGCAGGCGCCGGGCAGCTTGGTGGTGACAGTGACGGTGGCGGAGTTCTCGCCGACGGAGTCGACGCGGATCTCGACGGCGTCGGTCTTCACGTGAGTGAGCGGCTCGCCGGTGTCGCGGTCCATCAGGACGCCGGCGAACATCCTGTACTCGTTGATGAGGACGGCGTCGCGCGGGATGGCGCTGCTGCGTCCGGTCTTCTTGCGGAACTCCACGGTGAGGAAGCGGCTGGGGTCGTCTACCAGGTGAGGGACACGGATCATGAGCGCGCCGGGCAGGTCGGGCCGCTCCAGCGGGGCGAGCTGAATCGTGCGGGCGGTCTCACCGTCCTTGCCGACGGTGACGACGCGCCAGCCGGGCAGCCAGCCGAGCTCGTCCAGGTGCGGCGCGGCCAGGCCGATCGCGTTCTTGCCGAAGAGCTCGGAGGGGGCGGCGTAGGTGTTGTGACCGCTCATCGTGTCCCAGGGGTGGCTCATCCTGGTGTACGACCACATGTCCGGCGCGAACATACGCCGCGATTCCTGCATCTCGAGGATGCGGAGCATGACGAAGGACGCCTGCTGGACGGTCCAGGTCGTGGAGTCCAACTCGAAGTAGTTCTGGTCCTCGGCCCCGTTCGAGACCCCCGGGCGGAATCCGCCGTGGTCGTTGTTCAGGATGAAGCCGAGGCGATGGCCGGGCGGCAGGCGAAAGCCCTGACGTTCGGCTTCCTTCAGGCATCCCGGCCGCTCTGCCGTACTGCGGGACCACTCGTCGAAGGTCTGCGGGATCGTGTACCAGCCGTGGACCTCCGACCCTTCCAGGGTCATCCGTCCGCGCGACTGCTCGGCGAAGAAGTCGGCGAGCCCGCCCTTGCCGAGCCCTTCGGTGGTGAACAGGTCCTTGAAGTACTGCGCGGGCTTGAGTTCCTGCTGCCGGTCGGTGAACTTGCACAGCAGGATCGACCAGGGCATCCGCCCTTGAATCGGCTCGGCCGAGGCGGGCACGGGTCGGAGAACAAGCAGGGCAAGGAGGCTCGCGACGAGCGCGGCCGACAAGCGGACTTTGACCATGGCCCTTTCCTAGGAAGATGGCATGTCGACGGGCCTGAGCGGGCGTGGTGCGGCTTCAGGACCGGTTGGCTGTCGAGCACTCGGAACGGGATCACGATGTGGTGCTGCTGGTCGGTCCGGTCGGTACGAGTCGGATTCCTTGCCGGGCGGGAGGTGCCGGATCAGAGTGCTTCAGGGGCTTTCTGATCTGCGGTGCCCGATGAGCAGCCTTCCGTAGTGTGGAAGCCTTTTGCTCGCCGAACATGCCGCAGGGAGTTCGAGCACTCGCCCGCCCACACGCAACCGGATCATCGTGAGATTCGCGCGCTGTTCGTGACCCGGAAGGCGTTGCAACCGCGAGCGTCACTGCTCCTGATCAGCCGAGGCAGACCACCCAGATGTGTCCTGTGTATTGCTTGCTGGAGCCGCTTCCCCATATTTGCCAGCCCAACACCGTGACCCCTTCCTCGTACGGCATATTGGCGACGATTTGGGCGGGGTCGTCGGAGCTGCTAAAGAAGTCAAACATATAGCCACCACCAGTGGCGATCTTGCCAGCTGGGCACCGTACTATGGCCCTTCCCTGGTTCTCTCTGAGGTTGAAGGGCGCCTTGACAATCCTCGCCACGCCCTGTCCCCCGGGTTCGCCCTTGGGGCCCTGTGGTCCGATGGGACCGGTGTCGCCCTTGGGTCCCTGCTTGCCGTCCTCGCCGGGCAGTCCACGGTCGCCCTTGTCGCCCTTTGGTCCCTGAGCGCCGTCCTTGCCATCCTGGCCCTTCAGGCCGGTCTCGCCCTTCTCGCCTTTGAGGCCCTGCGGACCGGCGGGCCCGGTTTCACCCTTCTGGCCCTGGGGGCCCTGCCTGCCCTGGGCACCCGACTGGCCGGTCGCTCCCTGGAGACCTGCCGGGCCCTGCGGCCCCTCCTTGCCCCAGGAGACCTTCGTCTCGGTCGGGCGGCACGTCGTGGTGACGCCGACGAGACGCATGTATCGGGTCTTCTTGTTGACGCAGGCGTACAAGGCGCCCTCGTCAGCCGACGAAGCGGTGGCGACGCCGCCGATCGTGAAGACGGATACGGCCAGCGCACCGATGGTCACGAGGCTGACGCTGCGTCCACCTCGCAATTTGATAGCCACGAGTTCCTCTTTCTGAGGCGCCTCATGTTGGCGCCTCTGTGGTTGTGATTCGAACAGCACTCTGCTGCGCCCCTGATCGAGAAGCAGTCCGAGAAGCACATTGGAGCCCTGTCTCAGTCAAGATCGACGTCCGTCCGTAAGGCCTATCTCGATCTCGAACTGCTGACGGACCGCTGCTGGACCCGCGGACAGGGGGCCGGCAGTCGTACCGGGCGACACGGCGACCCGTGGTGGTGACTTCACGCATTTCTCGACCCGCGTCGTCCCCCTGCGGTCGGGCCCGCACCCAGCCCGGG
>BBYL01000049.1 GCA_001570385.1 Microtetraspora glauca
GGTCGAGCTGGCTCGTCTGCCTGTGGTTCGGGCTCGGTTCGCTGACGGCAGTCTGGCGGAGGGGTATGTGACGGCGATCTGCGCGGCGACCGGCCGGTTGACTGATGAGCAGGCCGGCCTGGCGGAGCCGATTCTGGTCGCGTTGGCGGATCAGGCGGGTCCGGCGGAGATCGCGCGGGCGGGCCGGTATCTGTATGCGGTGCTCAACCCCGATGGTGAGGATGACGATGCCGAGGCTGATTATCGGCAGCGTTTCCTGCTGGTGCGGGAGAGTTCTTCGGGTGGGCTGGAGGGGGAGTTCCGGCTTCCTCGCGAGGCGGGGGCGCGGTTGCGGGCGTTGCTGGATGCCTATGCCAAGCCTCGGGCTGTGGGTGATGACCGGCCGTTGCGGGTGCGGAACGCTGACACGTTGATCGCCGTGCTGGAGCGGCAGATCGGCACCGAACTCCTTGTTCTGATCAACGCCGAGTCCCTCCCCGACGACCCGCCCGGCGCTTCCACACGCGACACGACCACCCAGGACACAACCACCCACGACAGCGCCGCCGCCACCGGAACAGGAACCCGAACAGGAACCCGAACGGGCACGGAAGCGGGCACAGAATCCAGAACGGAAGCGGCAGCGGGACCGGAAGTTGAATCCGCACGTCCCGGCGAGCAAGCGAGTGATGGCGCTCCTCGATCCGGCGGAATGCCGGGCGTGCAAGCCGTACGAGAAGAGCTTGGTGCGGCCTGGGATGACCAGGCGTCGTCCCCCCATGAACCGACCTTCCCCGGAGCCGGGGCGGGACCGACATGGGATGAGCGCACACCGTCCCAAGAAGGGCCGTGCACCACCCAGCATGAGCGCGCCCCGTTCCGAGAAGGGCCGGGCACGGCACAGCATGAGCGCACATCGTCCCGAGAGGGGCGGAATGCGGTCCGAGATGACCAGCCATCGACCGTAGGTGAACGAGAGGCCGCATGGAATGGGTGGAGATCAGCCCAGGGTGGGCCGAGCACAGCGCGGGACCAGCCGAGCACAGCGCGGGACCAGCCGAGCGCGGCGCGGGATGAGCCGGGTCCGGCACAGGGCGAGCGGGTCTCTGATTGGGTGACGCCCGGTGGGCTGATCTCGGGCCGGAGGCTGCCCGGACTGCTGCTGGCCACCGGACAGTTCCTGCCCGTCTCCGACATCCATCGCCTGGCCAACACCTCCACCCTCACCCGGCTGGTCATGAACGCCGACGGCGAGGTCCTCGACATGGGCCGTAAAGTCCGGCGCGCCACCACTGCACAACGACGGGTCATCCTCAGCCGCTACGCCACCTGCATGGTCGACGGCTGCCACCTGCCCGCCCACCTCTGCCAGATCGACCACATCGACAACTGGAGCGACGGCGGCGCCACCGACCTGGACAAACTCGGACCCACCTGCCAGTTCCACAACCGCGACCGCTACCGAAACCCCCACCGCTACCAACTCCGCCGGGCGGACAGCAAACGATGGGCCTTCACCTACACCGGCCCCCGCACCAGCAGGAGCACGAAGCAAGCATGCTGATCGCAGCCTCGGAATCCGGGTTCGCAAGCACCCCGGAACTCAGGAGGGGACGCGATCGGCAAGAGTCTCCCGAAGGCTCTGAATCTCGGCGCGGAGGGCCGCCACCTCACTCAGCACGGCGTGATCCTCCTTGCGTTCCTCTCTGTTCTCTTCTTCCATGGCGCTGACCACGACGGCGATGAAGAGATTGAGGACGACAAAGGTACAGATGAGCACAAAGACCACGAAATACAGCCAGGCCGACGAGTACATGTCCATCAGCGGCCGAGCGATATCCGACCAGGCGTCCCCCGTCATCACCTGGAACAGCGAGAAGAGCGACTTCGGCAGGTCACCGAAGTACTCGGGCGCGGCGGCGCCGTACAACTTGGTGCCCATGACGGCGGCCACGTAGAGCACGAGCCCGAGCAGAATCACAATCGACGCCATCCCTGGCACGGCGTTGAGCAACGCCGAGACCACCCGCCGAAGGGACGGGACTACGGAGATCAGCCGGAGCGTCCGCAGTACGCGCAATGCCCGCAACACCGACAAACCACTCGCCGTCGGCAGGAACGAGATCCCGATGATGACCGCGTCGAAGACGTTCCAGGGATCACGCAGGAAGCGCAAGCGGTACACATACGCCTTGGCGAGCAACTCCGCCACGAAGACGTACAGCGCGACATGATCCACCACGTGCAGCATGCCGCCGTAGCGGGCCACGGCGGACGGGGAGGTCTCGACTCCGAGCGTCGCCGCGTTGATGAGGATGACCCCGATGATCGCCTGCTGGAACCGCCGTGACTCGATGAATTGGCGGACGCGCTCACGCACACATGCTCCTGGGGGTACGACACGAGATCGCCCGAGAGCATAACGGACATGGACAGTCAGGGTGATCGACATGTCCATATGTATGGCATCGCCCCGATGAAGGGGCAGGTCGGCTGTGTGGAGCGGTCCAGGGCCGCCCCCCACGTAAGGCGCAGTGCCCGTGGCAATGCACAGCGCTACGGCAAGGCACCGCACCCATGGCAAGGCACCGCACCTATAGCAAGGCACAGTGCCCACCGGGAAGGTGCCACAGCAAGGCCGCCGCCCACGGCAAGAGCCGGCGCCCATAGAAGACGCCACAGGAAAGGCCGCCGCCTACCGTTCCGGGTGCCTCAAGGTGAGAGCCCCACTCCCGCAGCACCATCACGGCCACACAGCACCATCACGGCCACACAGCACCATCACGGCCCCGCGGTGCGACCTCGGCCCGACCCGCGCCACCGCTCCCTCGCAAGGGGCCTTGGCTTCGCGGGGAGACCTCGGCCCGATGACACCACCACAACGCGGCGCGGCGCGTCGGCCCGGCGACAGAACGGCCGTCACCGGGCCGACCCACGGTCAGGTCACCGGGAGTAGTGCTCGACGACGAGTTGCTCGTCCACCGGGACCACTACCTGCTCGCGCAGGGGGCGGGAGACCAAAGTGAAGCGCAGCTCCTTGTGGTCGACGGAAAGGTAGGCCGGGAGCCGCTCATCGGCGTAGATGCCCTCGGAGGCCGCCACGAATGGCTGCATGGCTCGCGACCTGGCCCGGATCCCGACCACCTGGCCGGGCTTGACCAGATAGCTGGGAATGTCGACCTTGCGACCGTCCACGGTGATGTGGCCGTGGTTGATGTACTGCCGGGCGGCGTAGATCGACGGCGCGAATCCCGACCGCAGCACGAGCGACGCCAGCCGGGTCTCCAGGATGACGACCAGTTCCTCCCCGGAACGCCCCGGACGGCGCAGTGCGAGATCCCAGTAGCGGCGGAGCTGCTTCTCGGACACGTCGTAGTACCAGCGCAGCTTCTGCTTCTCCAGCAGGCGGACGCCGTAGTCGCCGACGTTGCGGCGGTTCGTCTTTCGTCCGTGTTCTCCCGGCGGGTACGGGCGGGCCTCGAAGTACTTGACCGCCTTTCGGGTCAGCGGGACCCCCGCCCTGCGTGAAAGCCGCACCTTGGGACCTGTGTAGCGCACGTTCACCTTCCTGTGGTTAGGTAAGCCTAATTAAGGCAAGCCTAACCTTAGCGAAGGAGGGTCATGCACCCCGTGGAAGCTCCCCCGATCGCGGAGCGGATCCGCACGCTCGCCGCCACTGCCGCGCCGACGCACATCTCCGTCGCCGGAGCCCCCTCCTCGGGCGCCGCGCGCGGTGGTGTGGACGCGGCGGGCCGCCCCGTGCTCCTCATCAAGCCCGGCGAGGCCCTGTACGGCGCGGCCGAGGACGAGCTCGTGGTGACCGTGGACCTGGTGGCGACCCGCGACACAGGCGAGAAGGAGCGACCACGCGGTCTACTCAAGATCCAGGGCTGGGCGCAGGCCGTACCCGAC
This sequence comes from Microtetraspora glauca, assembly GCA_001570385.1. Lineage (GTDB taxonomy): Bacteria > Actinomycetota > Actinomycetes > Streptosporangiales > Streptosporangiaceae > Microtetraspora > Microtetraspora glauca. Next base: position 3,892 of record BBYL01000049.1, read on the forward strand.
GAAGAGGTCAGGATGGCGGCGGTGGCGATCGCGGAGCGGTGCCCCGACAGCGACCTCTTCGCGGCGGTGGACGCTGCCGAAGGGCACCTTCGACCTTCGTCACCAGGTGGCGGCCCGACCCCGCGCCTGCTTCGTGTGGATGTCGCCCAGGTCGTCTATCTGACCGGGCAGGAGTCGGGGGTGCTCGACGCGGAGAACTATCTCGACGCGTCCCCGGACCCGTTTCTCGACGCGGCCGAGCGGATCGTGCTCCATGTGAACGCCTGGCACCGCGGTCAGCTCGCGCTGGCGATCGGCCACTTGCTCGGGGAGCCGGCCGGGTCCGACGTGTGGCTGTGGGAGCTGGACCGCTATGGGGCGACGGTGTGGTCGGGCCCGGACCGCCTGATCCGGTTGCCCTGGCCCTCCCCCGCGACCAGCGCGGCCGAGCTCGAACACGCCCTGAGCTGCGTCATGTGCCCACGCCAGTCGTAACAGGAACTGGCGGGGCGGGGGAACTACGGAGCGCGCGTTCCGTCGATCGCTTCGGGCGACAGGACGCGGTCGATGACCATGAGTGCGCAGCCGGTGATGCCCGCACCGGGACCGAGCCGGCTGCCCTCGATGCGCAGGCTGCGGGTGGCGAGCTGGGTGGACCGCCGGTAGACGATCTCGCGGACGCCCGACACCAACGGCTGGAACATCTCGGCCACGTCTCCGCCCAGCACGACCACAGCAGGGTTGAGCAGGTTCACGGCGGTGGCGATGACCTCGCCGAGCCTGCGCCCGGCCTGCCGTACGACGGCCATGGTCTCGGCGTCGCCCGCGCGGACGAGCGCGGTCACGTCGGCGAGCGACGACACGTCGCGCCCCTTGTCCCGAAGCTCCCGCAGGATGGCGGTGCCGCTGGCCACCGAGTCGACGCAGTCGAGGTTGCCGCAACGGCAGAGCACTCCCCCGCCGTCCCGGACCGGAATATGGCCGATCTCACCCGCCGCGCCGAGCGCGCCGCGCAGGATGTCGCCACCGGAGATCACCCCGGCGCCGATGCGGGTGGAGACCTTCACGAACAGCAGGTCGTCGAGCTCCGAGGCGTACGCCATGCGGTGCTCGCCCATGGCGATGACGTTCACGTCGTTGTCGACCAGGACGGGGACGGGGAACCTGCTCGCGATGATCGGCGGGATCACCACGCCGGTCCAGCTCGCCATGACGCGTGCGCTCTCAGTACGCCCGGCGGCGAACTCCACGGTTGCGGGGACGCCCAGGCCGACGCCGACGACGCCGCCCCTGCCGTCCAGCAGCTTCTCCCATGTGTCCATGACCAGGGGCAGCACCACGTCGGGGCCTTCCTCGACGTCGATCTCGAGGTCGGTGCGCGCCAGGGGCTCCCCCGCCAGGTCACAGATCGCGATCTGGGTACGGCCCGCGCCGAGCGAGGCGACCAGGACCACGCCTCCGGCGGCGTTGAAGCGGAGTCTGACGGGCGGGCGGCCTCCGGTGGACGGCCCTTCGGCGTCCTCGACGATGAGGCCGCGTTGCAGCAGTTCGGCGACCCGGTGTGCCACCGCGGGACGGGACAGCCCGGTCACGCGGCCGATCTCGGCACGGGTCACCGCCTCCCCGCTCCGAATGAGCTGGAGGACTTCACCGGTAGTAGCAAGTCGTGACATCGTGCAAAAGTGAAGCATATCTAGGCACCGAAGTACAACGGCTTATTCATCTCAAGTTACAAAACTCGGTTGATGTTGTGCAGAACTTCCGGATAGTGTCCCACTTGTCCCCGTTTAGTCCCTGCAGGAGCAACAGCCCCAGATGTCTGTGTCCCCCCGCAATCCCCTCGCGGCGTCGGAGATCGGCGCACCCATGGGCGATCTCGCGCCATCAACCGTGACCTCCACGCCCCAGCGGCACGCGGCCGATCTGATCGTGTTCGGCGGCACCGGCGACCTGTCCATGCGGAAACTCATCCCCGCGCTCTACCACTGCGACCGTGACGGCCGGCTGGCCGACGAGACGCGCATCATCGCCATGTCGCGCGGCGGCCTCACCGACGCCGACTTCCGCGGCAAGGTCGACGCCGAGGTTCGCCCTGCCGTGCACGGGGACGACGACGAGGGCTGGCAGCGCTTCCTGCGCAGGCTGCACCACGTGTCGCTCGACGTCGGCAGCTCCGACCGCGGCGGGTGGAGTGCCCTGACCCACCTGCTCGCCGGCTACGAGGACCGCGACCGCGTCTTCTACCTGGCCAGCCCGCCGATGACGTTCGGGCCGTTCTGCCGCGAGGCGCACGAGGCCGGGCTGGTCACGCCGCGGTCCCGGGTCGTCCTGGAGAAGCCACTCGGCCGCGACCTGGTCAGCGCCCAGGCGATCAACGATGAGGTCGGTGAGATCTTCGACGAGCGGCAGATCTTCCGTATCGACCACTACCTCGGCAAGGAGACGGTCCAGAACCTCCTCGTGCTCCGGTTCGCCAACGCCTTCCTGGAGCCGGTCTGGAACTCCCTCTGGATCGACCACGTCCAGATCACCGTCGCCGAGACCGTCGGCACGCCGGGCCGCCGTGGCTACTACGACCACGCGGGAGCGCTGCGCGACATGGTGCAGAACCACCTGCTCCAACTTCTCTGCCTGGTCGCGATGGAGCCGCCGTCCCGCAACGACCGCGAGTCCATCCGTGACGAGAAGGTGAAGGTGCTGCAGTCCCTGCGCCCGATCGTCGGCTCCGAGGTGGACCGCTTCGCCGTACGCGGCCAGTACACGGCGGGCGAGGGCGTCCCCGGCTATCTGGACGAGCCCGCCAGCACCCCGACCACCGACATCTCGCACCGGGTGGAGACCTACGCGGCGATCCGCGCCGAGGTGAAGAACTGGCGCTGGGCCGGCGTGCCGTTCTATCTGCGCACCGGGAAGCGGCTGCCGGACCGGCGGTCGGAGATAGTGATCCAGTTCAAGGACGTCCCGCACGCGATCTTCCCGGGCGCCGCGCCGAACCGGCTCGTCCTCCGGCTCCAGCCCAGCGAGGGCATCCACCTGCTCCTCATGGCGAAGGAGCCGGGCGCGGGCGAGGTCGCCCTCCGCCCGGTACCGCTCAGCCTGAGCTTCGCCGAGACCTTCCAGAGCCGGGTGCCCGACGCGTACGAGCGGCTGCTCATGGACGTGCTGGCCGGCAACCCGACCCTGTTCATGCGCCGCGACGAGGTCGAGGCCGCCTGGCGGTGGATCGACCCGATCATCGAGAACTGGGAGGGCTCCGAGTCCCTGCCCGAGCCGTACCCCGCCGGAACGGCCGGACCGGCCGGCGCCCACGAACTGCTGGCCCGAAGCGGCCGGACCTGGCACGAGGAGGAGCTGTGAACGCGCGCGCGATCGACCCTGTCGTCTCGGCGGTCACCGAGAGGATCCGCGAGCGCAGCCGCGACAGCCGCGCCGCCTACCTGGAGCGGATCGCCGCGGCCGGACGGGAGTTGCGCGAGCGCGGCCCGGCGCGCGGCCGGCTCGCCTGCGCCAACCTCGCGCACGGCTTCGCCGCCGCCGGCCCGGAGGAGAAGGGCGACCTGCGCGGTACGGCGAAGCCGGGCGTGGCCATCGTGACGTCGTACAACGACATGCTGTCCGCGCACCAGCCGTACGAGACCTATCCCCCCGAGCTGAAGCGGGCGGTCCGCGCGGCGGGCGGCGTGGCGCAGGTCGCGGGCGGCGTGCCCGCCATGTGCGACGGCATCACGCAGGGCCGGGCCGGGATGGAGCTGTCGCTCTACAGCCGTGACGTGATCGCCATGGCGACCGCGATCGCGCTGTCGCACGACATGTTCGACGCGTCGCTGCTGCTCGGCGTCTGCGACAAGATCGTGCCGGGCCTGTTCATCGGAGCGCTGCACTTCGGGCACCTGCCCGCGATCTTCGTGCCCGCGGGGCCGATGACCTCGGGCCTGCCCAACAAGGTCAAGGCACGGACGCGCCAGGAGTTCGCCGAAGGCAAGATCACCCGGCTGGAGATGCTCGACGCCGAGGCGAAGTCGTACCACTCGCCGGGTACCTGCACGTTCTACGGCACGGCGAACTCCAACCAACTGCTCGTCGAGGTGATGGGCCTCCACCTGCCCGGCGCGACGTTCGTCAACCCGCACACCGAGCTTCGGCACGCGCTGACCGAGGCCGCCGCCCGCCGCGCGGTGGAGATCACGCCGCACGGCGACGAGTACACCCCGCTGGGCGAGGTGGTCGACGAGAAGGCGATCGTCAACGCGGCCGTGGCGCTGCTGGCCTCGGGCGGCTCGACCAACCACACGCTGCACCTGGTCGCCATGGCCGCCGCCGCCGGGATCACGCTGACCTGGGACGACCTCGCGGACCTGTCCAAGGCCGTTCCGCTGCTGACCCGGATGTACCCCAACGGGCAGGCGGACGTGAACCACTTCCAGGCGGCCGGCGGCATGGCGGTGTTCATCGGCGGGCTGCTGGACGCGGGCCTGCTCCACGACGACGTGCTCACGGTCGCGGGCCGCGGCCTCGACCTGTACCGCTCGGCTCCCGCGCTCAAGGAGGGGACGCTGGTCTGGGAGGAGCACCCCGGGAACAGCGGCGACCTGGACGTGCTGCGCCCCGTCGGCGAGCCGTTCTCGCCCGACGGTGGCATCCACATGCTGGACGGAAATCTCGGCCGGGCCGTCTCCAAGGTGTCGGCGGTCAAGCCCGAGCACCTCGTCATCGAGGCCCCGGCCCGGGTGTTCGACGACCAGCTCGACCTGCTGCGCGCGTTCGAGGCGGGCGAGCTCGACGGCGAGGACTTCGTCGCGGTCGTCCGCTACCAGGGGCCGAGCGCCAACGGCATGCCGGAGCTGCACAAGCTCACACCTCCGCTGGCGGTCCTGCTGGATCGTGGCCAGAAGGTCGCGATCGTGACCGACGGCCGCATGTCGGGCGCCTCCGGCAAGGTGCCCGCGGCGATCCATCTGTCCCCGGAGGCGGCTCGCGGAGGGCCGATCGCCCTTGTCCGCGACGGCGACGTGATCCGGCTGGACTCGACCGCCGGGACGCTGTCCGTCCTCGCCGACCTGTCCGGCCGCACACCCGACGGCGCCCCGCTCACCGACGCCCAGTGGGCCGGGACGGGCCGGGAGCTGTTCCACGCGTTCCGCCGTACGGTCGGACCCGCCGAGCGCGGCGCGAGCGTCTTCGGCGGGTCCGGGGACGGGGGGCGCGGGTGACGCCTCCGTGGCTGGTCGCCGACGTCGGCGGCACCAACGCGCGGTTCGGACTGGTCACCCGGCCGGGAGGGAACCCGGAATCGGTCGCGGTACTGGAAGTCGCACAACATCAGGGCCTGCCGGATGCCGTAGCCGCCTATCTCGATCAGCATGGGGGCGGAGTGCGGCCGGAGGCCGCGTGCCTGGCGATCGCCGGGCCCGTACAGGACGACCGGTACCAGCTGACCAACGCGGGCTGGTCGGGCACGGTGGCCGAACTGGGCATCCCGTACGTCGGGCTGCTCAACGACTTCGAGGCGCTGGCGATCTCGCTGCCGCACCTGGCCGGGGACGATCTCGTGTCCCTGGGCGGACCGGCTCCCCTGGACGGCGCCGTACGCAAGGTGCGTGCCGTGCTGGGACCGGGCACCGGCCTCGGGGTCGCGGGCCTGGTCCCCTCCGACTGCGGCTGGATCCCGGTGCCCGGTGAGGGCGGTCACGTGGCGGTCCCGGCCGTATCCGACCTGGAGATCGAGATCGTGCGGGCGCTGCGCGCCGACGGCCTGCCGTACGTGGACGCGGAGCACCTCCTGTCCGGCACCGGGCTGCCCCGGCTGCGTCGCGGCCTGGCGCTGGTCCGCGGCGCCTCGCCCGAGGCGATCACGCCGATGACGGCGTCCGAGATCGTCGCGTCCGGCGACCCCCTCGCGGTGGAGACCATCGACGTCTTCCTCGCCCTCCTCGGCGGGTTCGCCGGGAACGTGGCGCTCACCCTGGGTGCGCGGGGCGGGGTCTACCTCGGCGGCGGCGTGCTGCCGAGGATCGCCGGCCGCGCCCGTGACAGCGCGTTCCGCGCGCGGTTCGAGATGACGGCGTCGGCCCTGTCCGGCTACGTCTCCGCCATCGCCACGTCGCTGATCGTCGCGGAGCAACCCGCCCTGACCGGTGCCGCCGCCTGGCTCACCCAGAGGGCAAGTAATGTTGAGCTGGTATGACCAAGTATCGGCGCGAACGTTACCTTCGCGCTTGGAGGAATCAATGAGTCTGCTCGACCTTGCGCCCGTCGTTCCGGTCGTCGTCCTGGACGACGCCGAGACCGCGGTGCCGCTGGCCCGCGCGCTCGTCGCGGGCGGCCTTCCGGTCATCGAGGTCACCCTGCGCACGGACGCCGCCCTCGACGCCATCAGGCGGATCGCGGACGAGGTGCCCGACGCGGTCGTCGGCGCGGGCACGATCCGCTCCGCCGCCGACATCACGGCCGCCGTCGCGGCCGGCTCGCGATTCCTCGTCTCGCCGGGGACCACGCCGTCCCTCGTGGACGCCCTGCTGGACGGCGGCGTGCCGTTCCTGCCCGGCGTGGCGACCGCGTCGGAGGCCATGGCGCTGCGCGAGCGCGGCATCACCGAGATGAAGTTCTTCCCGGCCGAGGCCGCGGGCGGCATCCCCTATCTCACGTCGCTGTCCGGTCCGCTCCCCGACGTGCGGTTCTGCCCCACCGGAGGGATCAAGCTCGCGACCGCCCCCGCCTACCTCGCGCTGCCGAACGTCGGGTGCGTCGGCGGCACCTGGCTGACCCCGGCCGACGCGCTGGCCGCCGGGGACTACGCCCGTATCGAGAAGCTGGCCCTGGAGGCGTCCTCCCTGCGCTGAGAGACCCCGACCAGATCCCTGCGGACCTGGCCCATCCAGACCTCGTCAGCCGAGCCATCCTCCCTCGGCGGAGCTGACGGCCATGGTCGTGACCGCGACCCGGTGAACGCGATCATGGAACTCCGGGCTCGTGACCTCCTCACCCGTTGGTCACGAGCCCACTTTTCTGCCCGGAGTCCGCTCGCTCGAGAAGCGCGGCGAGAGTGATGGGATCCTCGTGGGTGCCGGTGCTCGTGCACGCGTGCGCTCCGGCGAGACCGCCCAGCCGTACGCACTCCTCCAGCGGGAGGCCCCGCAGCCGCCCGTAGAGCACACCGGACACGAACGCGTCGCCGGCGCCGTTGCTGTCGGCCACGGGTCCGGGCAGCGGCTGGGCCGGGAAGTGCCAGACGCTCTCCTCGCCCGAGGAAAGGACGTGGCAGCCGTCGGCGCCGTCCGTACAGATGACGAGCGAGGCCCGGCCCCTGGCGGCGATGGCGCGCATGACCTCGTCCCTGCGGTCGCCGAGCGCGGTCGCGGACATGAAGACCACGTCCGAGGCGTAGGCGAAGTCCTCGTGGTACGGGTTCACCCCGTCCCAGTCGTGCAGGTCGGTGGAGATCGTCACGCCGTCCGGGATGTCGGGGTAGACGTGCCGGCAGAAGTCGGTGATGGAGACGTGCACGTGCCGGGCCGTACGCAGGGCGGGCAGGTAGAGGTCACGGGGCAGGCGGGCTCCGGGCGCGGAGCGCGGGTCGTGCAGCGAGAGGCGGCGGCCGTCGGGGCCGACGAGCAGGATGCTGCGGCTCGTGCCCGCCTCGGACGGGGCCCAGGCGAGATCGACGCCGCGCCCGCCGAGATGGTCGCGGATCAGCCGCCCCTGGGGGTCCTCGCCGATCAGGTCGACCAGCGTCACCCGCAAGCCGAGCGCGTGGCAGCCGAGGGCGACCCCGGAGCCCGTGTTGCCGATCCGGTCGATCACCGGCGGCACGTGGTAGGTGTCCCGGTACGGCAGGGGCAACTCGGGCACGTACACCGTCGTGTCCACCCCCGTCCCGCCCAGGACGACCACGTCATGTTCGATGTCTCGCGGCGTCACGCCGCCTCCCTCAAGGGTGTCTGTGACCGCACGGGTGTTTCCTGACCGCGCGGCAACGCGGGAATCAGCGGGGATCAGCGGGGATCAGCGGGGATCAGCGGGGATCAGCGATTGACCAGGGGCCCCGAGCTGGTGGAGCCGCGGACGACGAGTTCTGGCTGGTAGACGAGCTCCAGGTGCTTGGCGGGCGTTCCGCCGATCTCCTCGAGCAGGGTCTCCACGGCGGCGGCGGCCATCGCGCCGATCGGCTTGCGCACGGTGGTCAGCGGCGGGTCGGTGAAGGCCATCAGCGGCGAGTCGTCGAACCCGACCACCGAGACGTCGCCGGGGACGGACAGGTCACGCTCCCGGGCGGCGCGGATGGCCCCGAGGGCCATCAGGTCGCTCGCGCAGACGATGCCGGTGCAGCCGCGCTCGATCAGCGCCGACGCGGCGGCCTGCCCGCCCTCGACCGAGAACAGCGAGTGCTGGATCAGGTGGTCGACGTCGTCGAGACCGAGAAGCTGCGCCATCGCCTGCCGGAAGCCCTCGATCTTGCGGATCACCGGGACGAAGCGCCGCTGGCCGAGGGCGAGCCCGATCCGCTCGTGCCCGAGATCGACCAGATGCTGTACGGCGAGGCGGGCCGCGAGCCGGTCGTCCGGCGAGATGAAGGGCGCGTCGATGTTCCCGTTGTAGCCGTCCACGAGCACGATCGGCAGGCCGCGGTCGGTGAGCCGCGTGTAGCGGTCCATCCTGGCCGTGGTGTCGGCGTGGAGTCCCGAGACGAACACGATGCCCGAGACGCCGCGGTCGAGCAGCATCTCGGTGAACTCGTCCTCGGGCGCGCCGCCGGGCTCCTGCGTGCACAGGATCGGGGTGAACCCGTGCTGGGTCAGGGCCTTCTCCACCGCCTGGGCGAACGCGGGGAAGATGGGGTTGCCCAGCTCGGGGATCACCAGACCGATCAGACCGTTACTGCGCTGGCGGAGCCGCTGGGGGCGCTCGTACCCCACGAGGTCGAGCGCCGTCAGCACGGCCTGCCTGGTCGCCGAGGCGACCCCCGCCTTGCCGTTGAGCACCCGGCTCACCGTCGCTTCGCTGACACCTGCCTGAGCCGCGATGTCGGCGAGCCGCGCGTTGGTCATGGGCACAACTTTAGACATTGTTGAGGGCCCACCAGGTGGTGGAATCGGGAGCCAGCCGGATGAGATCCCCGGAAACCATGGGATCGGCGCTCGCCAGGAGCAGCCCGGCCCGGCCCGCGGGGCGTTCCATCTCGACCCAGTCCGGCGTCATGTTGATCAGGCAGGCGAAGCCGCCGTCACGGGCGAACGCGAGGGTTCCGGCCGGGGACTCCAGCCAGCGGATCTCGCCGTCGCCGAGCCCCGGGTGCTCGCGCCGGATCCGCAGCGCCGCGCGGTAGAGGCTGAGCGTGGAGGCCGTGTCCCGCAGCTGCGTCTCGACGCTGAGGCCACGCCAGGCCGGGGGCACGGGCAGCCAGCTTTCGTAGATGCCGGGAGGGGCGAAGCCGAACGGGGGCTCCTCCGTCGCCGTCCACGGCATCGGCACGCGGCAGCCGTCCCGGCCGCTGTCGGGATCGCGCAGCCTCTGCGGGTCCTGCAGGTACTCCTCAGGCAGGTCGAGCACCTCGGGCAGACCGAGCTCCTCGCCCTGGTAGAGGTACGCGGAGCCGGGCAGCGCGAGCATGAGCAGGGTGGCCGCCCGCGCGCGGCGCAGGCCGAGCTCGCCGTCGCCGTACCGGGTGACGTGCCGCTTGACGTCGTGGTTGGACAACACCCAGGTGGAGGGGGCGCCGACGAGCGACACGGTCTCCATGGACACGGTGATCACGTCGCGGAAGCCGGCCGCGTCCCACGGAGTGTTCAGGAAGTGGAAGTTGAACGCCTGGTGCAGCTCGTCGGGCCGTACGTAGTTGGCCAGCCGCTGGGGCGAGGGCGCCCACGCCTCGGCGACGCCGATCCGCTCCCCCTCGTAGGAGTCGAGGATCCGCCGCCAGGTGCGGTGGATCTCGTGGACGCCGTCCTGGTCGAAGAACGGGACGATGTCCGCGCCGATCATCTTGACCTGGTCGGTGTGGCCGACGTCCGGCAGCCCGGCGGCCTTGACCATGCCGTGGGCCACGTCGATCCGGAAGCCGTCCACGCCGAGGTCCAGCCAGAACCGCAGGATGTCGGCGAACTCGTCGTGGACCTCCTGGTGTTCCCAGTTGAGGTCGGGCTGCTCGGGGGCGAACAGGTGCAGGTACCACTGCCCGTCGGGCAGCCGGGTCCAGGCGGGGCCGCCGAAGATGGACTCCCAGTCGTTGGGTGGCAGCTCACCGTGCGCGCCGCGTCCCTCGCGGAAGATGTAGCGGTCACGTTCGGGGCTGCCCGGCCCGGCCGCCAGCGCCGCGACGAACCATTCGTGCCGGTCGGAGGTGTGGTTCGGCACGACGTCCACGATCACCTTCAGGCCGTGGCGGTGCGCGTCGTCCAGGAGTGCCTTGGCGTCGGCCAGCGAGCCGAAGATCGGGTCGACGTCGCGGTAGTCAGCCACGTCGTAGCCGAAGTCGGCCATCGGCGAGGTGAAGAAAGGCGTCAACCAGATCGCGTCGACTCCGAGTTCGGCGAGGTAGCGCAACCGGCTGCGGACGCCGAGCAGGTCGCCGACGCCGTCGCCGTTGCCGTCCGCGAAACTGCGGACGTACACCTGGTAGATCACCGCGTCCCGCCACCAGCGGGCGGCGGTCTTCGACACCACGGCTTCTTCGACGAGCTCGGTCATTGGGTTCCCCCGATTCTGCGAATAGTGCGATATTTCACCGCCGGTGGACCGGTTCCCCGGTCCATCGGCAGCCGGTCACAACTTGGTGGCGCCGGCGGTGAGGCCGGTCACGAGATGACGTTGAACGAGCAGGAAGACGACCGCGGCCGGGATCGCGATCAGCACGGCCGAGGCGGTGAGCAGCCCCCAGTCCGACCAGTGCTGCCCGACGAACTGCTGGAGGCCGACGCCCAGGGTGCGCTTCTCCTCCTGGGACATGAACACCGTGGCGTAGGCGACCTCACCCCAGGCCGTCATGAAGGAGTAGAAGGCGGTGACCGCGAGGCTGGGCCGGGCCAGCGGCAGCACGACCCGCCAGAATGTGCCGAACGGCGTGAGGCCGTCCACCATTCCCGCCTGGTCGATCTCCCGCGGAATGGTGTCGAAGTAACTCTTCATCATCCACGCGCAGAACGGCACCGCCACCGTGAGGTAGGCGATGACGAGGCCGGGAATCTGGTTGAGCAATCCGAGGCCGGCCATCAGGTTGTACAGCGGCACGATCAGGATGGCCACCGGGAACATCTGGGTGACCAGCAGCAGCCACATCACGCCCCGGTGCCCGGGGAAGCGGAACCTGCTGATCGCGTAACCGGTGGTGGAGGCGACGAACACGCCCAGCACGGTGGTCAGGGCGGCGGCCAGGACCGAGTTCAGCAGCCAGGTCGGGAACTCGGTCTCCCCGAGCACCCGGACGTAGTTGTCCAGCGACGGCTGGTTGAAGATCTCCAGTTCCGACGACAGCCATCCGTCCCGCGGCTTGAGCGAGGTCAGCACCAGCCAGACGATCGGGAAGAGCGAGATGAGGGTGGCGACCACGAGAGTGGTGTGCAGCAGGATCGACGCCGCGACGCCGCGCTCGCCGCGGCCGCGTGTCCTGGTCCCCTTGGGACCTGCCGCGACGGTGCTCACCAGACCTCCCCCTGCCGGCGCAGCGCGCGGCGGTAGACCATGGCCAGAACCACGAGCAGCGCCAGGATGAGCACGCCCCACGTGGCCGAACCCGAGTAGTTGCGCACCCCGGTGAACGCCTCACGGAAGGCGTAGGTGACCAGGATCTCCGTGGAACTGCCCGGCCCACCCCGGGTGATCAGGTAGATCACCGGGAACTGGTTGAACGTCCAGATCGTGCCGAGCAGCACGACCGTGCTGGACACCGAGCGCAGCCCGGGGACCGTGATATGCCGGAACCGCTGCCAGGGTGTGGCGCCGTCCACCTCCGCCGCCTCATACAACTCGCCGGGGATGGACTGCAGACCGCCCAGGATGGCCACCATCATGAACGGCACACCGAGCCAGACGTTGACCGCGATGACGGCGATCTTGGCCGTGGTCGGGTCGTCCAGCCAGCCGACCGCGCCCAGGCCCGCCGCCTTCAGCATCGCGTTGATCACGCCGAAGTCGCTGTTGAACAGGTAACGCCAGATGAACGCGGACACGAACCCGGGGATCGCCCAGGGCAGGATCAGCAGCACCCGGTAGAACGAGCGGAACCGCAGCTTGCGGTGCAGCAGCATCGCCAGGCCGAGGCCGAGGCCGTAGTGGAGGCCGACGCAGACGGCGGTCCACAGGACGGTCCAGGCCAGCCGCTCCCAGAACAGCCCGCTGGTCAGGATGTCGATGTAGTTGTCCAGCCCGACGAACTCGTACGTGGCCGGGATGGCGTTGACGCCGATGGTGCGGCCCACGTTGGCCTCGGTGGCGTCGGTGAGCGAGAGGTAGATGCCGCGGACCAGCGGCCAGCCGACCAGGACGCAGGTGACGATGATCACCGGAGCGGTCATCGCCCACGCGTACCAGTGCCGGGTCAGGGCGCGCCCGATCCGGCCGGGGCTGCCCCCGCGGTGGCCGCGGGCGCCGTCAGCGCCCGCGGCCTGGCCCCTGGCCGTGTTCGCCACACGTCCAGTCGAGGTCGCCACCGGTCAGCTCCAGCCCTTCATGATCCCGTGGTACTTCTCGTCGACCTGCGTGAGCATCTCCTCGGGCTTGGTGCCGGAGAGCAGCGCCTGGTAGCCCTCAAGCAGCGGCTGGAAGAGCTGGCCGCCCTCGGGGATCCACGGCCGGCCGACCGCCGTGTCGAGGATCGGCTTGAAGATGGCCACGTCGGGGTTGCCCTTGACCTTGGCGTCGTCGAAGCTCGACGACCGGGTCGGCAGCAGGCCGAGGTCGCCGGAGACGGTGGCGAGCGAGCTCGCCGAGCTCATGAAGCGCAAGAACTCATACGACGCCTCGATGTTCTTGGAACCGGCGTAGATAGCCAGGTTCCAGCCGCCGGTCGGCGCCCCGGCCTTGACCGAACCCGCCGGGACCGGCGCGATGCCGAGGTTGGTCTTGTCCTTGAACTCCTTGCCCTGGTAGACCTCCGACAACGCCCACGGGCCGTTGTAGATCATCGCGGCCTTGCCGTCCTTCAACGCGGTCATCGCGTTGGCGTAGCTGTCCTGAAGCGCGGGCTTGGCCGCCGCCCCCGAGGCGACCAGGTCCGCCACCTCCGCCATCGCCTTCGCGTTCCCCGGCGAGTTGACGACGATCTTCTTGCTCTGCACGTCGAGCAGATCGCCGCCCTCGCCGTAGATGAACGGCAGCAGGAAGTAGGAGTCGACGTTCAACGCCAGACCGTTGACGCCCGTCTTCGCCTTGACGTCGAGAGCGACCTTCTTCAGCTCCTCGACCGTCTTGGGCGCCTCCTCGTAACCGGCCTGCTTGAGCAGCTTCTTGTTGTAGAGCAGCGCCAGCGTGTCGGTCACCTGCGGCACCGCGTACGTCTTGCCGTCGTACTTCGTGCTGCTCAGCGGCCCGGCCAGGTAGTCACTCTCGTTGTCCACCGCGCGTGTGCCGTCCAACGGCTGCAGATAGCCCAGCGAGGCGAACTGCGACGTCCACGCCACCTCCGAGCGGATCACGTCAGGAGCGCCGGTCCCGGCCTGCGCGGCCGTCTGGAACTGGTTCTGCGCCTGGTCCGACGGGACGTTGACGTACTTGACCTTGATCTTCGGGTACGCGGCCTCGAACTCCTTGATCAGCTTCTGGAACGTCGGCCCCTCGCTGTCCGGGCGGGTCGTGTCCCACCAGGTGACCTCACCGCTGATCTGGGTGGGGTCGGCCGGCGCGGATTTCGCGGGCGCCGCGGTGTCGCCGGAGTCGCTGCTCCCGCAGGCGGACACCGCGAGAGCGAGGGCCGCGGCAGTCGCCGCGGCCGAGATGACTCGCCGCATGTTGTGCACTCCTCATGGCTCAGGGGGATCGGCGTTTCGGTGGGGTGGCCGCCACGCCGGGTGTACGCCGGAACGTAACAGCGATGTGAACGGACATGAAACCCCTTGCAGAAAGTTTCTGCAAATTCGTTACATATGCCACTTGACCCGATTGAACCGGTCATCCCACCTGTAGTCCGCATGTCCGAAGGCGTCGGCCGTGCCGTACGCGTCGAGGGTGGCTACGGGGGGCCCACGGGAAGCACGTCGGGACAGCTCCCGGGGCTGCGCGGGGCGATTCTCCGGGCCGCTTTCCGGCCCCATCCGTCCGCACGGTCAGGTGACCGCGAATACTTTCTGAAAGTAACTGAAACCTGTCGATTACCGCCATATACCTGGCCATTTACCACTATTGCGGGAACAACCCGGTACTGGAGGGTAACTAGGAGATGCCGTTTTTCTCACTGTCATGTATGGACAGGCGTGCCCAGACACGATGTACTACCTCATCAATCACACCTATTCCGGGGTCCGGGCACCTTGTGCCCGAGGAGAAGCGAGTCTCCAGATGAGCGAGCGCGGCGAGCGGTTCAACGGGTGCGAATGCAGGGACGGGCGGCCAGCCGGGATGCTGTCATGAGTGCGGTGGTTCTCGACAACGTGACCAAGGTTTATCCCGGCGGATTCCTCGCCGTCGACCGGATGAACCTGCGAGCGGAGGAAGGCGAGCTCCTCGTTCTCCTCGGCCCTTCCGGGTGCGGCAAGTCCACACTTCTCCGAATGATCGCCGGCCTTGAGGAAATCACCGCGGGCGACCTGTGGCTGGGCGGAAAGTTCGCCAACCATCTGGCGCCCCGTGACCGCGACGTCGCCATGGTCTTCCAGAACGGCGCGCTCTACCCCCATCGCACGGTCCGGGGGAATCTGTCCTTCCCCCTGGAGATCGCCAAGGCCGATCCCGGCATGACGCGGGAACGGGTCGTGGAGCTGTCCCGCGCCCTGCACATCGACGAGACACTCGACCGCCGCCCCGGGACGCTCTCCGGTGGCCAGCGCCAGCGCGTCGCCATGGGCCGCGCGATCGTCCGCCAGCCGTCGCTCTTCCTCATGGACGAGCCGCTGTCCAACCTGGACGCCGGCATGCGCACCGAGTTGCGGATGGAGATCTCCTCCCTCGTGCGGGCGCTCGGCGTCACGACCGTGTACGTCACGCACGACCAGGTCGAGGCGCTCACCCTGGCCGACCGGATCGCCATCATGAACCGGGGCGTCCTGCAGGACATCGGTACGCCGGCCCAGGTCTACAACGACCCGGCCACCGCGTTCACCGCGGCGTTCCTCAGCTCGCAGCAGCTCAACCTGCTCGCCGCGACCGTGCGCACCCCGCAGAACCAGTTCATCCTGCTCGACTTCGGGCCGCACCAGATCACGATGCCGTGGACCGATCCACGTGCTTACGCGGTGTCACAGCACACCGGGTCGCAGATCATCGTCGGCATCCGGCCGGACGCCCTCGCCCCGATGCCGGAGAAGGCCGAGGGGCCGAGTTTCTTCGGGCGGGTCCGCACCCTGGAGTACCACGGTCACGAGTGGCTCGCCTACCTCGAGGCCGGGATCCCTTCCGTGACCGTGCCCGAGCCCCCGGACCCGCGGCACAAGGCCTACGCGGGCGGCGCGAACGGGAGCAGGGCCCGGTCCATGATGCGCCGCCTGTGGGGCGCCGCGGACGACGCCGGCGAGCACACGCCCCCGCCGTCGATCGGGGGCACCCACCGCAGGGCGGACCTCATCGTACGGCTCGGCGGGCGGCCCGTCTGGCGGGCGGGCGAGCACGGCCGGGTGGCCGTGGACGTCTCCCGGCTCATGCTGTTCACCCAGGCCGGCGGCAGGATCGACCCGCCGCGCCGCTAGGAGACCGCTCGCCTACGCCTTGACTCCCGCCCTGACCAGGACCTCGACGAGCTCCATCAGCCGGACCATCCGGTCGAGCTCGACCCGGTGGAACGCGGGGCCCTGGCTCCTGGCCACCACCAGGTGCAGGCCGTCCCCCGCCATGGGCGGCAGCGGCACGCTCAGCACGTGCACCGGGCCGTCCAGGGTGACCGACGACGGGCGGATCAGGACCAGGTCCGACCAGGACACCGTCTCCGGCGCCTGCCAGCTGCCGTGCACGAGAGCGCCGTCCACGGCGCTCACCGCCACCGCCCAGTCGGCGCTGACGAGATCGGGCACGGCGTCCACCAGAGTGGGCAACGCGCGGCCGGGATCGGCCGCGACGTGTCCGAGGAGGTCGTAGTCCGGGTTGGCTCCGGGCACCTCGCGCGTCCGCCAGGCGGCCTCGACCTTGGTGCCGGGTACCACGCTGACCCGCTCGCGCAGCTCCTCCGCGCTGAGCACGCCGCTCCAGGACACGGTGAAATCGTCGACGGCCCTCCCGGAATCCCGTTCGAGCACCGTGACCTGCAGAATGTCCGCTCCCATGACACCGAAGGCACGCGCCACCTGGCCGAGCACCCCGGGCCGGTCCGGCAGCGAAACGCGTAGCCGCAGCAGCATCCCGTCCCCTCTCTTCCGGCACCAACAGTGCCGGAAAAAGATTTCGGGCGTGTTCCCGGCAGATGTCACGCATGCTGCCGGCACCCGGCTGTCACTGACGGCCGGGCGCCCGTCACGCCCCGAGCGGCGGGATCACGCGTTCGTCACTGGCCCTCCGCCAGCCACTCGGCGAGGACGGCCGCCTGGCTGTGCCCGATGTCGCGCGTCGCGGTGAGCAGTGTCAGCCCGCCGTGACCGGCGAGGTCCCGCAGGTGCTCCGCGGCCCGCCTGCGGTCGGGTTCGCGCAGCTCGGCGAGGTAGCGCCGGCGGAACTCCGGGAAGCGGCTCGGCTCGTGCCCGTACCACCGGCGCAGTTCGGTGGACGGTGCGACATCCTTCAGCCACTCGTCGACGTGCGCGTCCTCCTTGCGCATCCCCCGTGGCCAGACACGATCGACGAGCACCCTTACGCCGTCGGACGGCGAGGCGTCCTCGTAGATCCGCCGGCAGTCGACGGCTCCCCGCGTCCTGGTGCGCGTCGTTCCGTGCGCACTGTCCTGTGTTCTGCCCTGCGTTCTGTCCTGTGCGTGGTGCCGGGTTCTGTGCTCGGTCATGATGGCGCCCCCTGGCCGGCCGCGTCGCACATTCAGGCCCGTCCAGTTTATCCGTCAAAAGCCTTTTTTTCGCGAAAAATCGGCATGCGTACAGCGATGTCTGATTCACCCCTGGGGCGGCAGCAGGAGGGGCAGGGCGCGTTCGAGCGCGCGCGTCCAGTACGGCCAGCGATGGGTGCCGGCGCCATAGAAGTCGGTGCGGACGTCGACCCCGGCCCGCGCCGCCGCGGCCACGAAGCCGCGGTTCTGCTCCAGGATCGACGCCTCGCTCGCGTCGTGCGCGACGCCGGGCCCGTCCAGGGGGCCCGGCCGGCCGTCACCGCCGGACACGTAGAGCCGCGTCCCCTTCAGCGCGCCCACGAGGTCCGTGGGATTGTGCGCGCGCCAGCCGTCCGGACTCGCTCCCGGTTCGCCCCAGATGTCCCTCGGCTCGGCCCCGTTGTCCCGCAGGAACCGCCCGAACCCGTCGGGATCGCGGCGGATGTCCAGGACCCCGGAGAACGACGCGGCGGCCTCGAAGACCCCCGGATGCCGTGCCGCGTAGCCCATGGCGCCGTGGCCGCCCATGGACAGGCCCGCGACGGCCCTGCGGTCGCCGACGCCGTACATCGGCTCGACGATCCCGCGGACCTCCTTCATATGGAACGTCTCCCAGGCCGGGCCGTTCCTCCAGTCGGCGTACCAGCCCATCCGGCCCGCCTCGGGGAGGACGACGACGGCCGGGAGATCCGCGGTGACGCGTTCCGCCTCGCCGTAGGTGAGCCAGTCGTCCCCTCCGCTGACGCAGCAACCGTGCAGGAGGTAGAGCGCCGGCCAGCCGGTGGAGCCCTCGGTCCACCCCTTGGGCTTCAGCACCCACACGTTCGCGGGCCGGCCCAGCGCGGGTGACCGGATGGTCAGCCGTTCCGCCCGCCCGCTTCCGGGCTCGCGTGCGGTGACCCGCGCGGCACCATCCCGCACCCCCGGGACGGTGCCGCGCCCGCAACCGGACAGGGCGACGGCTGTGAGAACCAGCGCCGCCAGCATGCTCAGGAGCCTCGTGAGTGTCCGCTTCACGAAGCACTCCTGTCACATAGTGCTCGTCCGGTCAACCCTTGGAACCCGCCCGGAAGGCAGGTCCGGCCTCAGTGGAGCCGCCAGACGTGGAAGGCCGGGCCGTCCGAAGGAAGGACGTGCGTGCCGTCCTCGCCTGCGAGCAGTTCCGCCGAGCCGTACACCGGCACGCCCCCGCGGCCGAGCGGCAGCCGTACGGGGTCGTGCGGGCCACGCGCGGCGAGCACGAGGAGCCGCTCCCCCGCGCGTTCCCTGAGGAAGACCAGAGCGTCCTCTGAGGCGTGCAGCCACCGCAGGCCGCCGTGCCGCAGGGCGTTCTCACCACGCCGCAGCGCCGCCAGATCGCGGTACGCGGCGAGGGTGCGGGTGTCCCAGGTGTCGGGCCGGTCCCAGGGCATGGTGCGGCGGCCGTCCTCGCCCCAGGCGCCCTCGATGCCGATCTCGTCACCGGCGAAGACCATCGGGGTGCCCGGAAGGGTGAACATCAGGCCCGCCGCGACCTCCACGAGAGCGCGGTCGCCGCCGCAGACCGTACGGATCCTGGCCGTGTCGTGGGAGCTCACGAGCGACCACGAGTGCGTGAGGGACCGCCAGGACGTCTGCGCGGCGAAGGAACGCATCGTGGTGACGATCCGGTCACCGCCGAGCCGCGGGATGGGCGCGGGCACGCCGAGGAAGGGCAGCCGGACGCCGGGCCCGCGCAGCCAGCTCCACACCGGGCGGGTGAATCCCGCGTAGTTCATCGTCCCGTGCCAGCCGTCCGCGTCGAGGTCGCCGGCGGCGTCGTGGGCGTGCTCGGCGACCAGCAGTGTCTCGGGGTTCTCCTCCGCCATCGCCCGCCTGAAGCGCGCGGCCACCTCTCGGGTCAGGTCGGTCCCGCGCAGCCGGGCGGTCATGTTCGCGACGTCGACCCGCCAGCCGTCCAGCCCGAAGCGGATCCAGCGGCGGACGACCGAGTCGTCCGCCTCGATCATGGCCTGGCCGACCATGGTGCTCGTCCAGTCGAGCTTCGGCAGCGACGCGACGCCCATCCACGCCTCGTAGCCGAGTCCCTCGTCGCCGAAGAGGAACATCTCCCGCTCCGGCGCCCCCTTGTCCGCCAGCGCGGTCTGGAACCAGGGGTGGGTGTGCCCGCAGTGGTTCGTCGTGATGTCGCCGAGGATCCGCATGCCGTACGCGTGCGCCTCGTCCACGAGCCTGCGGTACGCGGCGTCGCCGCCGAGCAGGGGATCGATCTCCGCGAACGACGAGGCGTTGTACCGGTGGTTGGACGGGGCGGGGAAGACCGGGGTCAGGTAGAGCGTGTTCGCCCCCAGCGCGGCGACGTGCCCGAGCCGCTCCCGCACGCCGTCCAGATCGCCGCCGAAGATCTGGACGGACGTGGAGGGTCCGCTTCCCGCGACCGGATCGTCCCAGCCGCGTTCCTCCGCCCACGCGGGCAGCGTGTGCCGCGCGGAGGAGCGGGCGAACCGGTCGGGGAAGATCTCGTAGACCACGGCGTCGCGGGCCCACTCCGGCGGCGCGGCGTGGGTGAGCAGCCGGAAGTCGCCCGCGTCCGGCACGTCGTTGCCGTGCAGCCCGGTGCCGTTCAGCCAGCGGTAGCCCGGCGAGGCCGGTGATCCGGCGAGCAGGAAGCGGTAGCGCGTGACCGGGTTGCGCGCGACCACGTCGGCCCGCCACCAGATCTCGTGCTCGGTCTCCCTGTCGATGACGGCCTCGGTGAAGTGCGGCTCACCGTCGGGCGCGGAACGGACGTAGACGCCGCTCCTGTGCGCCTTCGGCGTACGGACGAACACCGCGACCGTCTCGCCCGGCTCGGGCGCGAGCGTGCTGACGTGGTCGGCCGATCCGTCGTGGTGGAATCCCCGATCGAGCATCTTCATCCCTTCACGGCGCCCGCGGTGAGCCCGTGGACGATGTATCTCTGCAGAAACTGGAACACGAGGACCGTCGGTATCGCGGTAAGCAGCGTCCCGACGGCGAACATGCCGAAGTTGGCGTTGCGCTGGTCGGCGAGCAGGCCGAACAGCCCGACCGCGAGCGTGCGGGCGTCGTCGCCGGTGAGGAAGACGCTCGCGATGAGGAACTCGTTGATCGTGGCGATGAACACGAGCAGGCCGCTGATCGCCAGCACCGGCGCGGCGAGTGGCAGGACGACCCGGAGGAACGCCTGGGTGTGGGTGCAGCCGTCGATCATCATGGCGTCGTCGAGCTCCTTGGGGATCGAGTCGAAGAAGCCCTTGATCAGCCAGGTGTTCACCCCGACCTGCCCGCCGATGTAGAGCAGGACGACGCCCCAGACGCTGTTCAGCCCGAACACCGGCCAGTTGTCGCTGATCGCGCTGAAGATCACGTACAGCGGGACGATCGCGAGGAACTGCGGGAACGCCTGGATGACGAGCAGGCTCACCAGCCCGGCGCGCCGCCCGGCGAAGCGGAACCTGCTGAACGCGTACGCGGCGAGGGCGGAGACGGCGACGGCCAGAGCCGCGGTCAGCCCGGCGACGACGACCGAGTTGCGGTACCACGTCCAGAAGTGGGTCTCCTCGAACAGCCGGAGGAGGTTCCCGAGGCCGGCGCCGCGCGGCACGAGGGTGGCCGAGCTGAGGGTCCCGATCGGGTTGAGCGCGGCCGACACCACGAACACGATGGGCAGCACCGCGAACGCCGTGACCAGTACCGCTGCGGCGTGCCGCCACACGATCGTGCGCATCACGTCACCTCCTTGAACGCCCGGGTACGCCGGAAGCCGATGATCGAGATCACCGCGACGATCAGGTAGACGTAGATCGACATCGCCGCGGCCAGGCCGTACTGCGCGCCCTGCTGACCGAACGCGAGCCGGAACGTGTAAGTGATCAGCAGGTCGGTGGCGCCGACCGTGGGGTTGTCCGACGGGAACGGCCCGCCGGAGGTCACCAGGAAGATGCCGTTGAAGTTGTTGAAGTTGAACGCGAACGACGACACGAGCAGCGGCGCGAGCGCGAGGAGCAGCAGCGGCAGGGTGACCTTCCTGAACCGCTGCCAGGGTGAGGCGCCGTCCACCTCGGCCGCCTCCATGTACTCCCGGGGGATCGTCTGCAGCGCGCCCGTCGCGACCAGGAACATGTACGGGAATCCCAGCCAGAGCTGGACGAGCAGCACCGAGAGCCGCGCGGTGAACGGCGTGCCGAGCCAGTCGGTGTGCAGGCCGAGCATCCGGTTGATCAGGCCGAAGTCGGTGTTGAACATGTCACGCCACACGAGCAGCATCGCGAACGCGGGCATCGCGTACGGCAGCACGATCAGGGTCCGGTAGGCGCGGACGCCGCGCATCCGCGGATGGTGCAGCACCAGTGCGGCGGCCAGGCCCAGCGCGGCGGTGAGCGCGACGACCGCGATCGCGTAGAAGAGGTTCCACACGAAGACGCCGGCGAAGTGCGCGTTGATCTTCGGATTGGTCAGGGCGGCGCCGAGGTTGGACAGCCCGACGCCGACCTTCCATCCCTGCGGGAGCGCGCTGCCGTCCTCGGCGACGAACCTGCCCTGCTCCTCGTCGGACCTCCAGATCTTGCCGTCGCCGCTCACGCAGTCGCAGCCGGCCTTGTAGGCGAGCGCGGCTCTGCCCTGGTAGGCGCGGGTCAGTCCCTGGCTCCGGATGGCGCCACCCTTCACGGGCACCGCCAGCGCGGTGATCTCCGCGCTCCGCGCCGACGCCTGGGCCGCCGTCAGGACGGTGTACCCCTCGGCGGCGGTGATCCGCCCGCCGGGGCCGAGGGACGCGCCGCCGATCTCCCGCAGCCCGTCCTCGGTCCCGGCGTACGCGGCCCGCTTGGCGGGATCGGCCAGCAGGAAGACGAGGGCGCCGTCCTTCTCGGCCACGGTGAGGCGGAACTCGGCCGAGCCCGCCTCACGCCGTACGGACGACGTCTCGATCGCGGTGATCGCCTCCGACTTGGTGCCGAGGTGCCCGTCACCGGTGTTGGTGAGGGCGAGCGACATCGTGTAGAGGACGGGGAACACCTGGAAGGCCACCAGGAGGAACGTGGTGGGCAGCAGGTACTTGGCGGGCAGCCGGCGCGGGGTCAGGTAGGCCCACAGGGCGATCCCGGTCGCGACCGCGGTGATCGCCATGCCGGTCCAGTCTCCGGAGGAGACCAGCGGGGCCGCGGCCCACAGGGCGATGCCGACGATGAGGCCCAGGGCGAGGACGCGGACGGCGACACCCGTCGCCGAACCCGGCCAGGTCCGCGCACGCGAGTGCGCCGCACCGGCCCCCGCCCGGTCGGACCGGGCGGGGTTCCGCGTGATCGTCATCCGTTCTGCCCGAGCTGCTCGGCGATGGCCTTGCCCGCGGCCTTCACGGCGGGGCCGACGTTCTCGCCCTTGACCACGGCGTGGATGAGCGTGTTGAACGGTCCCCAGACGGCGACCATCTGCGGGATCGCGGGCAGCGGCACGCCGTTCTCCGCGGCGGCCTCGAACTTGGCGACGTCGGGGTCCTTGGCCGAGGCGTACGCCAGGGCGCTCTTCAGCGCGGGCATGCGCGGCTCGGCGTCGAACAGCGCCTGGGACACCTCGGCCGAGGCCAGCGTGTTGGTGACGAACTCCTGCGCGAGGGCCTTGTTCTTGCCCTTGCTGGCCACGAAGAACGCCTGGACGCCGACGAAGCTGCGGGCGGGATCGCCGCCCTTGAACCCGGGCACCGGGGTCACGTCGTACTTCACGCCCGCGGTGCGCACGTCGGCCAGCCGCCACGGCCCGGAGACCATGAACGCCGTCTTGCCGTCGGCGAAGAGCGCGGCCGAGTTGTCGGAGGTGAAGGAGCGCTTGAGCGCGCCCGCGCCCTTCTCGCCGAACTCGGCCACCTTCTCGAAGGCGGCGATCGACTCGGGCGTGCCGACGCCGAGGTCGGCCGGGTCCGGGTCGCCGTTCGGCTTGGTCCCGAACAGGTGGCCGCCTCCGGAGGTGTACAGGGGGTACATGTGGTACGTGTCGCCGGACTGGCCGTCCTGCTGGCTGATCGGGTATCCCACGATCTCCTTGACCTTGCCGGCCGCCTTGAGCTTCGCGCCGGTGGCGACCAGCTCGTCGAACGTCTTGGGCGCCTCGGGCGCGAGGTCGGTGTTGCGGTACAGCGCCAGGTTCTCCACCGCGTACGGCACGCCGTAGACCTGCCCGTCGTAGGTGACGGCCTTGCGGGCGACGTCCACGTACCCGTCCAGCTGGTCCTGGGTCATCTGGATGGGGTCGATCAGCCCGTTCTGGACCAGGTTGCCGATCCAGTCGTGGGCGCCGACGAGGACGTCGGGGCCCTTGCCCGCCTGGGAAGCGGTGACGAACGTCTGCTGCTGGTTCTGGGCGACGACCACGACGTCCGCCTTGACGCCGTTCTCCTTCGCGAAGGCGTCGGCGAACGGCTTGAGGGTTTCGGACCGCTTCTGGTCGGCCCAGATGGTCAGCGTGGCGGCCTCGGCGTTCTCGGCGGGCGCCGCGGAGGACGCCTTGCCGGTCGCGGTGTCGCCGCCGGCACTGCCGCCGCTGCCGCCGCAGGCGGTGAGCGCCAGGCAGGCGGCCAGGCCGAGGGCCAGACCGGAGACCAGGCGCGGGGCCGGACGGGGAGCGAGCGCTCCGAAGGTTCTGCGCACAGCATTGCTCCAGGGAAGGAGGGAAGGGCCGGAGCCCTGGATGGGGGGAAACCGCGCGGTGTGCGGAGAAGTTAACAAGACATTTCGGTTCTTGAAAGGGGTTGCACAAATTTGCTGCAATGTTTCAAGATTCCTTGGGACGTTCCAGCGAGCGGATCGGAATCCCCCCATGGCAGTACGACTCGACGACATCGCCCGGCAGGCGGGCGTCAGCAAGGCGACCGTCTCCCGCGTGCTCAACGAGCGCCCGGGAGTGAGCGCGAGCGCGAGAAGAGCGGTGATCACCGCCCTCGACGTGCTGGGTTACGAGCGCCCGAGCGCCTTGCGGCCGCGCAGCTCCGGCCTCGTGGGGCTGATCGTCGCCGAGCTACAGAATCCCGTGTTCCCGCTGTTCGCGCAGGTCATCGAGAGCAATCTGGCGCGGCACGGCTACACCGCCGTCCTCGGCACCATGACGCCCGAGGGGGCAGGCGAGGACGAGTACGTCGGCATGCTGCTGGACCGGGGCGTCTCCGGCATCGTCTTCGTCTCCGGCCTGCACGCCGACACCACGATCGACCGGTCCCGCTATGAGGACCTCAGACGGCAGCGCATGCCGATCGTGTTCGTCAACGGCGAGCTGCCCGGCCTCGCCGTACCGACCCTGTCGTGCGACGACGGCGTCGCGGGGCGGATCGCGGCCCGGCACCTGATCGACCTCGGCCACCGGAGGATCGGCTTCCTGAGCGGGCCGGCCCGCTACTCCCCCGTCCGGCGGCGGCTCGCCGGGTTCCGCCAGGCCATGCGGGAGCTGCTCGGTCCCGGGGCCGGCGAGCTCGTCGAGCTCACCACGTTCGACGTCACCGGTGGCCAGGCGGCGGCGAACCGGCTGCTGGAGCAGGGCGCGACCGCGCTCGTCTGCGGCAGCGACCTGATGGCACTCGGCGCGATCCGGGCGGCGCGGCGCCGCGGCCTGCGCGTGCCCGAGGACGTCTCCGTGGTCGGGGCGGACGACTCGCTGCTGATGTCGTTCACCGATCCGCCGCTCACGACCGTCCGCCAACCGGTCCTGGCGATCGGCGTGGCGACCGTGCGCACCCTCATCGACGAGATCAGGGGCCGGGGCGGCAAGGCGGCGGAGCACCTGTTCGAGCCGGAGCTCGTCGTACGGGCCTCCACGGCCGCATGCTCCACCAATCCGGCACTTTGAACAGGTTTAGTCAGATCTTTCCGGTGTCGCGAATCCGTGCCGTATCACGGTCAGTAACCTCAAGAAATGTCCCTCCCCTGGCTGCGCGAGCTGTCCATACATGCCCGCCTGACGTTGATCACGACCGTCGTCGCGTTGCTCGTCCTCATCCCGCTCGGGGTCGGGGCCGACTACGGGATCCGGCGTGCCGTCAGCGCGCACATGTGGGACGAGTCACGGCAGCTCGCCTCTAAGATCGCGGCCGACGTACGTGAGGGAACGCTGCGCAACCCCATCCGCACGCCCAGACCGGCAGAGCTGATCCAGGTCGTCACACCGTCCCGGCAGGTCGTCGCGGCCAGCGCGTCCGCGCGCGACCTGCCCGTCATAAGCCCGAGGTGGCCGCGCCCGGACGACAGGTTCACCGAGTTCACCGCCTGCAACCTGCCCGGCGGCAAGTGCGCCTACATGGTCGCGCTGCGCACCGGTACGCAGCCGGGCGCGCCGGTCGTCTTCGCGGGCCGCCAGCAGCCTGTGATCACCCAGACCCGGCTGCTCGAACTGATCCTCGCCGGCGTGGTCGCGCTGCTCACGGCGGTCATCGCGTGGGTGTCGTGGAAGATCGCCGGGCGCGCGCTGCGCCCGGTGGAGGCCATCAGGTCGCAGCTCGCGGCCATCAGCGGCAGCGACCTGAGCTCCCGGGTGCTCGAACCCCCGGGCCATGACGAGATCGCCCGGCTGGCCCGCACCGTCAACGAGGCGCTGGCGCGGCTGGAGCGGGCGGTCACCCAGCAGCGGCAGTTCGCGGCCGACGCCTCGCACGAGCTGCGCACCCCGATCACCGGCATCTGCGCCCAACTGGAGAGCGCGCTGCCGCACCCCGACGACCACCCGGAGGCCATGAAGGCGGCGCTGCGCGACACCAAGCGACTTGAGGCGATCATGAGCGACCTGCTCTTCCTCGCCCGGATCGGCACGACCGACCGCTCCATGCGGGAGAAGATCGATCTCGGGGCGCTGGCCACGACCGAGGTGAACCGCCGGCGTTCCGGGCCGATCGAGATCGACCTGCGGGTCACTCCGGGGGTGACGGTCACCGGAGTGAGCACCCATCTTTCCCGGGTGCTGGTCAACCTGCTGAACAACGCGGAACGGCACGCCAAGAGCCTGATCACCGTCGAGGTGGGCCGCAGCGGCGACGAGGCGGTGCTTGCCGTGGGCAACGACGGGGATCCCGTCCCCAAGGAGGACCGCGAGCGCATCTTCGAGCGGTTCACCCGGCTCGACGCGGCACGCAGCAGGGACCAGGGCGGGACCGGACTCGGCCTGGCCATCGCGCGCGAGGTCATCCAGGCGCACCACGGGAGCATCCGGGTGGAGGACACCGACAGCGGCGCGCTCTTCGTCGCACGGATTCCCATCAGCCCCGGTACGGAGGCCCCCGACACGGACACCGACACGGACACAGGCACGGGCACGGGCACGGAAAGTTAATACGGGCGCCCCTGGGTGTTCAGCTCGGGCACCCCCTGCGTGACATCCCCCTGACTAGGTTCTGGGACACCCCCGGACATCTGGGGTGTCGTCGCAGGTAGAAGGAGTGCCCCGTGCGAGTCCTTGCCGTTGTCCCCGCCCGTGGCGGTTCGGTGGGCGTACCGCTGAAGAACCTGGAAAGGGTGGGGGGCGTCCCCCTGGTCGCCCGCGCCGTCGGCGCCTGCC
This sequence comes from Microtetraspora glauca, assembly GCA_001570385.1. Taxonomy (GTDB): domain Bacteria; phylum Actinomycetota; class Actinomycetes; order Streptosporangiales; family Streptosporangiaceae; genus Microtetraspora; species Microtetraspora glauca. The sequence continues at coordinate 30,503 of BBYL01000049.1, forward strand.
TGCGGGCCGGGCTCATCGACGACGTCGTGGTGAGCACGGATCACGAGGGCATCGCCACGGCCGCCAGGGAGGCGGGCGCGCGGGTCGTCGAGCGTCCCTCGGAGCTGAGCGGAGCCGTCGCCTCCAGCGAGTCGGCCGTACTGCACGCGCTCGGCACGCTCCCCGAGGAGCCGGAGGTGGTCCTCCTCGTGCAGTGCACCAGCGCCTTCATCGACCCTGACGACCTGGACGCCGCCGTCGGCCGGGTCCTCGACGGCCAGGCGGACGTCGTCTTCTCCGGTATGGAGACGTACGAGTTCGTGTGGACCGGCGCGGGCGCCGGCGTCAACCACGATCCCGCCACCCGGCCGCGCAGGCAGGACCGCGAGCCGCACTACCGCGAGACCGGCGCCTTCTACGTGATGCGCACGGAGGGCCTGCGCGAGCACGGGCACCGCTTCTTCGGCCGGGTCGCCGTCCAGCCGGTCCCCGCCCGGCACGCCGTGGAGGTCGACACACCCGAGGACCTGGAGATCGTACGGGCGCTCGCCCCGTTCGTGGACGAGCCGCTGCCGATCGACGTGGACGCCGTGGTGACCGACTTCGACGGCGTGCACACCGACGACCGCGCGTACGTCGACTCCGAGGGGCGCGAGATGGTCGCGGTCAGCCGGTCCGACGGCATGGGGGTGGCGCTGCTCAAGCGCTCCGGCGTCCGGCTGCTCGTGCTCTCGACCGAGCGCAACCCGGTGGTGGCCGCTCGTGCCCGCAAGCTCGGCGTGCCGGTGCTGCAGGGGCTCAACGCCAAGGAGACCGCGCTGCGCGACTGGCTGGCGATCGAGGGGCTGGACCCGGCGCGGGTGGCCTACGTCGGCAACGACGTCAACGATCTCGGCTGCATGGCGCTCGTCGGCTGGCCGGTCGCGGTCCCCGACGCCCATCCCCGGGTCCGTGCGGCCGCCCGGGTGGTGCTCACCCATGCCGGCGGGGCGGGAGCCGTACGGGAACTGTGCGACCGGGTGCTCGCGGCCCGGCCGGAGTCGGAGAGCCCCGCCGAGCCCCGGCGGGTGGCGCGGCCGCCGCTGCGCGTCAAGGGCGCGCCGGTGCGGATCGGCGAGTCCCTGGTCGGCCCCAGCCTGCCCGTCTACATGATCGGCGAGATCGGCATCAACCACAACGGCGACCTCGAGATCGCCCGCAGGCTGATCGACGTCGCGGCCGACGCGGGCTGCCAGGCGGTCAAGTTCCAGAAGCGCACCCCGGAGATCTGCGTGCCGCCGGAGCAGCGCGGCCAGATGAGGCAGACGCCGTGGGGTGAGATGACCTACCTCGAGTACAAGATCCGGACGGAGTTCGGCCGGGACGAGTACACCGAGATCGCCAAGTACTGCGCGGCACGCGGCATCGAATGGTTCGCCTCGCCCTGGGACGTCCCCTCGGTGGAGTTCCTGGAGGAGATGGACGTCGTCACGCACAAGGTGGCGTCCGCCTCGGTCACCGACCACGAGCTGCTGCGCGCCCTCGCCGCGACCGGCAAGCCGATCATCCTCTCAACCGGCATGTCCACGATCGAGGAGATCGACCGGGCCGTGGAGATCCTCGGCACCTCCGGCCTGGTGCTCATGCACGCGACCTCCACGTACCCGCTGCCTCCGGAGGAGGCCAACCTGCGGACGATCGTCACACTTCAGGAGCGGTACGGCGTGCCGGTCGGCTACTCGGGCCACGAGCGCGGTCTGCAGATCTCCCTCGCGGCCGTCACCCTGGGCGCGGTGGCCGTCGAACGGCACATCACCCTGGACCGGACGATGTGGGGCTCCGACCACGCCGCCTCGCTGGAGCCGAGCGGCCTGGAGCACCTGGTCAGGGACATCCGCATCATCGAGTCCGCGATGGGAGACGGCGTCAAGCGCGTCTTCCCCGGTGAGGAGGCCCCGCGGGCCCGCCTCCGCCGCGTCCCCGCGCCGTGATGCCTCTCGTGACCGTTCTCATGACGGCTCTCGTGGTGGAGGCAGCCCGGTGATCGAGTGCGACCCGGTGACGGGAGGCGGCGTGTGCCCGCGCTCTCGGTGATCGTCGCGGTCCGGGACGGCGAGCCGTACCTGGCGGACGCGCTCACGTCCCTGACCCGCGATCCGCGCCCTGACCTCGAGGTCATCGTCGTCGACGACGGGTCGGTGGACGCCACGTCGGCGGTGGCCGAGGACTTCCGCGCCGACCTGCCGGGGTTCCGGCTCCTGCGCAACGCCGTACCCGCCGGTGCGGGCGGCGCCAGGAACGCCGGGCTCGCACTGGCCTCGGGACGGTATGTGACGTTCCTCGACGGGGACGACTGGGTGGCGCCCGGATACCTGGCCGAACTGGTGGCCTCGATCGACGCGCTCGGATGCGACTTCGTCCGGGTGGACCACGTCCAGGTCGAGGGCCGAAAGCGGGAGCTGCTGCGGGCCCCGGAGAGCAGGCGTGACACGGTCCTCGACCCTCGGGACGCCATCCTGCCGTTCGACGCCAGGACGATGGTGGACTACGCGTACGCGTGGGCCGGGATCTACCGCCGCGACCTCGGACCGCTGCTCGCCTTCCCGGACGGCCTGCGGACCGCCGAAGACCGCCCGTGGATCTGGCGACTGCACCGGAAGGCGCGATCGTTCGCCGTGGTGTCCCTCGCGGGCGTGTTCTACCGGCGCGGGGTGCCCGGGTCGCTGACCGCGGTCGGGGACGAGCGGCAGCTCGACTTCTTCACCGCGTACGAGACGATCCTGGACGAGGTGGAGCCCGGGTTCCTCCTCAAGGCCGCGCGCAACCTCACCGGGCTGCTCGCGCACCACGTGGAGTTGATCGACCGCTTCACCCCCGAACTGCGGGCGAGGTTCGAGGAGCGGGCCGCCGCCGTCCTCCGGCGCGTCCCGGCTGAGGCGCTCGCCGGAATGGACCCCGACCGCCGTGCCCTCGTCGAGTCCCTCGGACTGCCCTGACACGGGCACCCGGAGCGGCGGGGTGGGGACGGTGCGGGTTCAGCTCGCGGGAACGGCATGACACGGATCATGGGAGGGACATGGCACGGACCACGCTGTTCTGCGCCTCGACACTGTTCGGGGCGATGACCCTCGCGGCGGCATGCGACGAGGGCCGGTTCGGCACCGGACGGAGAATCCTGCTGGTGTCGAACAACGCGGCCATCCCCGAGATCACCCCCGCCCTCGACGAGACCCCCGGCTTCGCGGGGATCCGCGACCGGTTCGACGAGGTGGTGTCCTGGAACGCGATCATCGCCCCGCTGCACCCGTCGGAGTGGAAGGCCCGCTCGGTCGAGGTGCCGATGCTGGGCCGTCTCCTGTCGGCACGCCTGGGCGAGCCCGACGAGCTGGTCGTCGAGTCCATCGCCGTGCCGCCCTCCCGTACGCTCGCGGGACTGCTCAAGGACCTGCCGATCAGCGTCTACTCGGACGGCCTGATGAGTTATGGTCCCACCCGCATCCCGCTGCCCGCGGAGATCGCCGGCCGCGTCACCCGCCTGCTCCACCTCGATCTCGTGCCCGGGCTCGTTCCCCTGCTCCTGTCCGAGTACGGCGTGCCGCCCGAGGTCGTGTCCGGATCCGCCTTCACCCACGTGATCGGGCAGACCGGAAACGACGTCCCATCCGTAGCCGCCTCCGAGATGCCGGCCGGCGCCTTCCCTGATGCCGCCCCAGCGGGGCTGTCAGATGTGGCCGTCCTGCCCGGTGCCGCATCAGACGAGATGCCGGCCAGGATTCCGGTTGCCATTCCGAGCGGCCCGGCGGCGAGCGAAGGACGTCCTATCGCGGAGCCGTCGAGCAGGGAGCCGTCGAGCAGGGAGCCGTCGATCGAGGCTGCTCCGCGCAGTGAGGCAGGCCGTGAGGGACCGCGCGCGGACGGACCGGGTTGGGAGGCCGTCATCCTCGGGCAATACCTCTCCTCTCTCGGCATCCTGACCTCCGCCGAGGAAGCGGGACTGCACGAGACGATGCTGCGCGGCCTGGCCGCCCGGGGCCACCGGCACGTGGTCTTCAAACCCCACCCGGCCGCCGGGCGGCGACACGCGCGCGAGCTCCGGCCGCTCGCCGAAGAACTCGGAGTCGAGCTGCTGATCACGCCGGGGACGATCCCCGCCGAGGTCTGCTTCGCCGTACATCGCCCGCGGCTGGTCGTCGGGTGCTTCTCGACGGCGCTGATGACCGCGCGGCGCTTCTTCGACATCCCTGTCGCTACCGTGGGCGGAGACCTGGTTCTCGAACGGCTCTCGCCGTACGAGAACAGCAACCGGATCCCCGCGACGATCGCCGATGCCGCGCTACCCCGGCTCGCCGCCGACGGATCGATCGAGGAGCCGCCTCCCGTGGACCTGAGCGCCCTGGTCCGAGCGGTCGGCTACTGCATGCGCAGCTCGGCGCACCCGGACCTGCGCGACGCGGCCGAGGCGTACATCGGCGAGAGCGGGACCGCGCGCTATTTCAAACACCGCCGTCTGGAATCACTCGGCCTGCTTCCCGCTCCGGAACCTGAACCGATAACGGGACGTAGGCGACCGGAACCGGAGCGAACGCGGAAGCCGGTCAGGGGACAGGAGCGGGATCTGGTCCCGCCAACGACGTCGCTGCCGAGCGTGGCCCCTGCGACCGAAGGCCGCTCGGAGCCGGGCTCTCCGTCCCAGGAGCGGGAGAGTCCGCCGGGAGCAGAACGGGCACCGGGGTCGGAACCCACCAAGACGCCCGCCTCGCGCCTACGCCGCTTCCTCTCCCGCTGAGATCCCGTCGAACGCGCGGCACAGGACGAGAAGCGATGGGACCCAACAGCTTTAACGATTGAAACTGGAATTCCAGCTAAACGCTTCCCGTGCTTTGTACGGGCAGCTCGGGCGGCGTTTTTGTCGGTGGTGGTTGTTAGCGTTGCGGTGTGAATATCGAACGGCAGCCGATCCCCGACGGCCTGGGCGACATGCCCCCGGGCGTGGGATTGGCCGCCGTGCTGGACCGGATCGATATCGCCAGGCTGGACGGCTTCGACGCCGTGATCGTGATGCAAGCCTACGCCCGTCTCGAAGCGCACGTGCAGGCGCGGAAAGCCGTCGTGATGGCCGAAGTCGGCCTGTATGAGATTTCCGTCTCCGGCATGGAGAAAATGTCCGAGCCGGACAAGAATTCCCCCGACGAAGTGCGGGCGGCGTTGCGTCTCACCCGCCGCGCCGCTGAACGTGAATACGGTCTCGCCTATGACTTGAAAGTGCGGCTCCCGGCCGTGCGTGACGCCTTGTCGGCCGGTCTGCTCGATAAGGCGCGGGCGGTGGTGTTTTGCGACTGGCTGGAAGACGTCCCCATCGAACTCGCCCGAGCGGTCGCGGCTCATCTGCTGCCCAAGGCCGCGAAATGGACGACGAGTGAGCTGCGGGAGAA
>BBYL01000050.1 GCA_001570385.1 Microtetraspora glauca
GCCCAGCGCTGATCTTCACTCCAGACGAGTGGTCTGCGTTCCTGAGCGGTGTCAAGACCGGTGAATTTGACCTCTAAAGCCCGTCCGACCGAGAGCCCTCGTTGCGACGGGGGCTCTTTGCGTTCTGGGGTCCGCTGACAACGCTCACGCTCTGACAGGGCAAAGCTGCCTCCGGCGGGGGGCTCCGGCTCCGGGATGGCGCGGAGCATCGACCGGGGGAAGTGTGGCTGAGGTGGCCTGCCCTCCCGCCCGCCGTCGCCCAGGACAAGCCGAGCAGACCGGTATCAGGGGGTCAAGGCCGTGCGTGATCAGAAAGCTAGAAGCCCCATAGATAGGCGGCCTTGACCCCCTGATACCGGCCCGCACCCCGAAGGGTGGGCGACGGCACACGGGAGGGCAGGCAGGGGAGATCATTACGGTAGTCGGCCGCTTCCCATTTAGGGGTCATATCTTGACTGTCGGCTTGCCCGCGCCGTTCGGCCCGAGCAGGCCGGTGACACCCGGGCGCGCGGTGAAGGTGAACCCGTCCAGGGAACGGGTGCGGCCGAACGCCTTCACCAGGCCGATCGCCTCGATCATGAGAACTCCCTGCGGCGTACGACGAGAAGGGCGACGGACACGACGGCGACGACCGCGTAGCCGGCCTGGCTCGCAGCCCCGAACAGTACCGGATTCGGCTCGTGCAGGTTGGTCACGACCACCCCGGCCAGCCAGACCGCTCCCACGGCGATTCCGGAGTGGCGCGGGTCGAAACGGCTGGACAGCGCGAGGGTCAGCCCCGTCAGGGCGAGCGAGGGAAGCAGCCACGCGGCCATCCGCCACTCCCCGGCCCGGCCGCCGTCCAGCACGGCCCATCCCGTCACGAACGCCAGCACCGACGAGGTGCCGAGCACCAGCGCGGCGCGCATCAGCATCAGCCGGAACATCGAGTACGGCGCGGCCAGGCCGATCTCGTGGGCCGGATCGCCGTGCGGGCCGAAGGCCAGCGCGACCCCGGCGACCGGCAGGATCGGGGCGATCGTCAGATAGGCGAGCAGTCCCCACCGGGTGGTCTCGCCTGAGGCCAGCGCGGCGAAGAACAGCGCCAGCGAGGAGGCCGCGATCCACGGGAGGCGCAGCGAGGACGCGGCGGACAGCAGCCGGGCCGTGTGCCCGCGCATCCCGGCCGCGCGCAGCAGCCGCTCGAGCGGTCCGGGCACCGGTGCGTCCACCGCGTCGGCGACGCCGGCCCACACCCGGTCCAGGCGGCTCACCGGCACGTGTGGCGCGAGCAGGTCGCGGCACCGGTCACAGGCGAGCAGGTGGGCCTCGACCGACGCGGCCGGCGTCGGCCCCATCTCGCCGTCCAGGTATGCGACGGCCATCTCGCCGTCCATGTGCCACGCGTTCACGCCAGCTCCTCCCTCAACATCGTCCGGGCGCGCATCATCCGGGTCTTGACCGTCCCCGCAGGGATGCCGAGCAGCCGCCCGGCCTCCCGGGTGGTCAGCCCGTCCAGCACGGTCGCCTGGACGACCGCGCGCAGTTCGGGGGAGAGCCGGTTCATCGCCTGGCCGAGTTCGCCGTACTCGATGCCGAGCAGCACCTGTTCCTCGGCCGAGACCATGACCTGCTCGTACGCGGGGAGCGGCACGGCCGGGCGGCGGCGGAGCTGGTCGAGCAGCCGGCGGATGCCGATGCCCCAGATCCACGCGGCGACCTCTCCCTGGCCCTTCCATTTGCCTGCCGCACGCCAGACGGCCACGAAGGTGTCCTGCACCGCCTCGTCCACGAGGGCGGGGTCGGCGCATCGGCGGGTCAGCCGGATGACGAGCCACGGCGCGTGCCGGGCGTACAGGACCTCGAGGGCCCGGCGGTCCTGGTCGGCGACGGCGTCCACCAATCGGGCGTCCGTCCAGGTCTCGTGCTCGTTCATGGGGGCCCGTCCGTCTGCCTGGCCGTCTGCCTGTCCATCGGTGTCACGCCTCTTTGTCGCATCCCGGGTTCCCGGCGGTTCACGAACCAGGTGCGGCATTTTTACCGACAAGCGGGACATGATGCGAAGAAGGCTGATCCCGTTGATCGTCCTGTCCGCGCTGTCCGTGATGTGCGCGGTGACATCGTGCTCCGCCGGCACACCGCTCGACGCGCCGCCCGGCACCGGGAAGATCATCATCGACGCCGACATGGGCGAGCTCAACGACGACGCCCAGGCACTGTTCCTGCTCGCCGCGACCCCGGACGTCGAGGTGCTCGGCGTCACCACGGTCGGCGGCAACACCTGGCCGGAGGAGGGCACCGCCTACGCGCTGCGCCAGCTCGAACTGATCGGCAGGGCCGACGTCCCGGTGGTGACGGGGGAGACCGGCACGCCCGCGCCCAGGCAGGGCTACCGGGGCGCCCTGGACCGGGCGCGGCCGAGGTCCCACCGCGCCCTGGCCGCCCCGCCGTACGGCGGATACGCGAAGGCCGAACCCGCCGGGGGGAGCGCGGCGGACTTCATCGCCGACCAGGTGAGGCGGCACCCCGGCGAGGTGACCGTCTTCGCGCTCGGCCCGGCGACCAACCTGGCCCGCGCCGTACGCGAGCACCCCGACATGGTGCCCCTGGTCCGGCAGATCGTCGTGCTGGGCGACGACGCGGAGAGCGAGGAGTTCAACCGCTGGTTCGACCCGGCGGCCTCGCGCGTGGTGTTCGACGCGCCGTTCCGGCGCAGGCTGGTCGTCCCGCTGGAGGTGGCGGAACGGATCACCATGGACCGGGACACCTACGATCGGGTGGTCGCGGCGGGGGACTCCCCGATCGCCCGGCTCTTCGCGGCGGTCGAGGGTCCCCGCTTCGCGGCGGATCCCGGCCACCGGACGTTCGTCTGGGACGCGGTGGCCGCGGCCGTCTTCCTCCGCCCGGAGATCGTCCCGGACGCCGAGACCGACGCCGGCGGCTCGACCGTGCTCGACATCGACGAGGACCGCTTCTGGGACCTCTACACCACGCGGATCACGGGGATCACCGGGATCGCCCGGAACGGCGGAGAGCCGGCCCGGAGTCCCGGACCGGCCGCTCCGTGAGCGCCGGCGGCCGGTCAGCGCGTCCCTTCTTCACTGCAGGTGGCTCAAGGTCCCGGTGCGCAGGTCGAGCAGGCATGTGCCGCAGGTGGAGCTGACGATCACCGCATCGGGACCTGCCCAGGCCCGCACATCGTCGAGGCCCTCGACGGGGAAGCTTCGGCTCACCTTTCCCGTCGCCGTGTCGACCAGTTCGACCTTGTCGTTCTCCGCGTGCGCGGCGATCGTCCGGCCGTCGGGGGACGTCCTGCCCTCTCCGTAAGGCTCGTAGGGAAGGGTGCGCGCGATGGAGCCGTCGAGTCTCGTCACGGTCGTCTTCCCGCTGAAGGAGACGACGCCGTCCGGGCTCCAGCCGCCGAACCTGCCGCACGGAAAGCTCTTGACCTGGTCGCCGCGTTGGAGGTCGATGACAACCGCGTCCTCGTCCGGATCTCGGGCGCAGGCGGCCAGGTAGCGGCCGTCGAGGGAGAAGCCGGACCAGATGAGCAGGTTGTCGAATTGTTCCGGGAGACCTGTCACTTCGCCGGTGGCGACGTCCCTGACCACCGCGTGCTCGCGTTCGTCGCTGTAGTAGGCGACCTTCCGCCCGTCGGGACTGATCACGAAATCGCGGGCGGCCCTGCCCGCGTCGCGGAGGACCCAACGCCTTCCTGACGTCGTGACCACGTGCCACTGGTACTGGTCGCCGGTCTCGTCAAAGGGGTCGTCCAACTGGTAGGCGTACCGGATGGAGTCGTTGGGCAGCGGCGGCAGTTCCTCCGCTCTGGGCGGGGGCTCGTAGGAGATCGGGGGCGAATACCGCCCGGTGAACCAGGTGATCACCCGGACGTTCCCTACGAGGATCGGCGACAGGACGGCGGGCGTCGCCATCAGGAGAGACAGCAGGATCGCGCGCCGGGCGCGATACCGCCTGGCCAAGGTCGGCAGCCGGGAGACATCCGGGACAAGCGGCTCTACCGCCGGCGGCTGCCGTGCGTCGGCCATACGAAGGACCTTGGCCTGGGACCAGCCGAACAGGTCGGCGACGTCTCCCTCCGACCACCCGTCGTGATCCAACGCGACCGTGATGGCACGGCGGCCGCGCGAGGGACGCAGCGGCGACAGGAAGCGGCGGTAGAGCGTGAAGTAGGCGTCCTTGCTGTCACCCCTGGCCGCCAGCGCCCTGGCGACGAGCTTCTCCGCATGCTTCTGCGAGGTGGTGAGCAGGAGCGCCGTCCGCAACAGCGGGGTCTGCCAGGATTCGGTCATCGCAGTTCCCCGAGGTGAAGCGGGAAGAGGTCGGCTGGGAGCAGCTTGTAGGGAGCGTGCTCTCCGGTGGTCACGTCGATGATCTGGAAGCCCGCCCGGGACGTCGCCAGCAGATGCTGATCGTCCTGCCAGCCCACGAGGTACCACTCCTCCGGCAACGGCACGGTTCGGGGCAGCCTCCTGCCGGTCCTCGCGTCATAGAAGGCGACCGCATGGTAGGAGTCGAAGCCGCCCCATCCGGCCAGGGTTGTGCCGTCCGGTGACAGACCACCTAACACGCGGTTCCACGTCAGCTCGCCCAGCGGGTTGACCGTGCCGTCCGGCCGGACACTGAGCACCGGCCACTCGTATCCTTCGCAGCCGCGGTTGCCAAAGAGCGGGCTGTGGCCCGCCGAACCGGGCGGTTGGCGGCGGATGAGCCTGATGGTCCTCGACAGGAAGCGCACGTTGTCGAGCGGGCGGTCAATCGGCTGAAGAGCCTTCGAGCCGTTGCCACCCGCTGCGACAAGCGCGCCTGCGTCTACCTCGGCACCGTGGCCGTGGCAGCCCTGGTGATCTGGGTCCGTACGTGATCCGAGTAAGCGGCTCTAGACGTTCGTCTTCTTGGGGATGGCGTCGTCGTAGGGCGCGTCGCTCCGGCCGTAGGTCCGGTGCACCAGCATGTACACGGCGCCGATCGCGATGACGACCGCCCCGGACAGCGGCACGATGTAGTTGTCGTACCACGGGGCGCCCGGCGTGCGGGGCCAGGACATGTTGACCATCGCGATGACGCCGTAGACGAGGGCCGCGATGTTGACCGGCAGGCCCCAGCGGCCGAGGCGGTACTTCCCGCTCGGCTGCCAGCCCTTGAGGCGGGCGCGCAGCGCGGCGAGGACGACCATCTGGAAGGCGAGGTAGATGCCGAGCGCGGCGAAGCTGATCACCTTGGCCAGCGCGTTCTCCGACACCTTCGACCCGATGACGATCACGGCGGGCACGACGGCCGCGACGAGCAGCGCGTACGGCGGGACATGGCGCTTCTGGGAGAACTTCTTCAGGAACCTGCTGCCCATGATCATGTCGTCGCGGCCGTAGCTGTAGGCGAGCCGGCTCGCGGCGGCCTGCAGGCTCATCGCGCAGGAGAGGAACGAGATGAGCACGATGGCGAGGACGATCTTGGAGGCGACCGGTCCGAACGCCTGGTCGAGCAGGGTGGAGACCGGGTCGGTGTCCTGGCCGGCGATCACCGCGGGGATGTCGGCGACGGAGAGTACGAGAGCGAGGCAGACGAACGTGGCCGCCGCGCCGCCGATGTAGATCGTGCGGCGCATGGCCTTGGGGATGAGGCGGCCCGGGTCGGGCACCTCCTCGGCCACGTCACCGCACGCCTCGAAGCCGTAGTACTGGTAGACGCCGATGAGGCCCGCCGCGGCGAAGGCCCACATGTAGCTGCCGCCGCCGCCCGCGCCGAAGGAGTCGAACAGCACGTCCAGCCCGTGGTAGCGATGCGTCAGCAGCAGCCAGCCGCCGACCGCCAGCGCTCCGATGATCTCGGCGGTGAACCCGATGATGGCGGCGGTGGCCAGGACCTTGGTGCCCATGAAGTTCACGATGGTGGCGACGGCCAGGATGGCCAGGGAACAGATGATCGCGGTGTCCACGGTGGCCGTGAAGCCGAACGTCGCGGCGATGTAGGGGCCCGCGCCGTAGACGACCGAGGCGATCGTGACGAGCAGGGCGACGAGGTACACCCACCCGGTCATCCAGGCGTACCGGCGGCCCCACAGGCGCCGGGCCCACGGATAGACGCCGCCGACGACGGGGTACTGGGCGACGACCTCGCTGAAGATCAGCGCGACGAGGAACTGGCCGACGCCGACGATGACGAAGCTCCAGATCATCGGCGGTCCGCCGGTCGCCAGGGCGTAGGCGAACAGGGAGTACACCCCCACGACAGGGGACAGGTAGGTGAAGCCGAGGGAGAAGTTCGCCCAGGGCGTCATGTCCCGCTTGAACTCGGATTGGTAACCGAGCGAGGCCAGGTGGGCGGCGTCGCTGTCGTTTCGCTCCGGTGAGATCGACGTACTCATGGGGGCTCCGATGTCTGTGCGGAGAAGGCGTGCGATAGGCGGACCCGGACGGCGGTACGGGGAAACGGACCGGCAGGTGGTCCGTATGATTGCGGCTAGCCTCGTGGGGCCGGATGGTCGGAAAAACTACAATTTCATTTGTTATCGCACAAGAGTCACGAGGTAATTCCTTGTTCATCTCTGGCCGACGGAGGGAGTGAGAGGGTGCGGCGCGCGTCTGCGCCACGGGCGGCCCTGCTCTCCCCGCTGACCACCGCGGGCCGGGCCGACGAGGTCGTCCACCGGGTCGGCAAGGCCATCGAGCTCGGGCTTCTGGTCGACGGCGAACAGCTCCCCACGGAGGTGGAGTTCGCCAACCAGCTCGGGGTCTCGCCCATGACCCTGAGAGAGGCGCTGGCGATCCTGCGCCGGCAGGGCCTGGTCGAGACCCGCAGGGGCCGGACCGGAGGCACCTTCGTACGCCACCCGGCCAACCCGCCCGTCGAGGAGATGGCCGAGCGGTTGCAGGCGATCCCCGTCTCGGCGCTGCGCGACCTGGCGGACGAGCAGTTGGCGGTGTCGGGACTGTCCGCCAAGCTCGCCGCGGAACGGGCGTCGAGAGCGGGCGTGCGCCGCCTGCTCACGCTCGTCGACCAGCTCGCCTCGGCCGGCGGCCTGGGAGCGCGCATCCGCGCCGACAGCCGCTTCCACATCGAGGTGGCCATCGCCTCCCAGTCCGAACGGCTGACCCGCCTCGAGATCAACCTGCAGGCCGAAACCGCGGGGATGCTCTGGCTGCCGTACGGGACGGAGCTGCGGCTGGGCGACGTGGTCGCCGACCATCACGCCATCGCCACGGCCATAGCCGAGGAGGACGGCGAGCAGGCGAGGCTGCTCGCCGAGCGCCATGTGCAACGCAACCTGCGCAGGCTCACCGAGCTCCACCTGTTGCTTGCCGAACGAGGGTCAACGGAGGGCGGCGAGATTGACTCCTGAAAGCCTTTCACCGCCGAGCGGTCCGGAGAACGGCGGCGCCGAGCGCGTGGCCGAGCGGATCAGGGCGCTGCTCGGAGGGGTGTTCGACGCTCTCGACGAGCTCGGCGCCGAGGTGGTCCGGCGGCGGCGCGCCCTGCTCGACGAGGGTCGCCGGCTGAAGGAGGCCCACCTCGGCATGCTGGAGCCCTTCATCAAGGAGGAGCTGGCCAGGCAGCCGATGGCCGACGGCCTGGGCTTCCTCGCCGCGCCGGACGTCATCGGCGGTGTCGAGCGCTACATCCACTGGTGGCACCGCACGGGCGACACGGTCGCCCGGATGCGGCTGAACTTCGATCCGACCAGTGTCGATCTGTACGACTACCTCCAGATGGACTGGTTCGTGGCGGCCAGGGACCGCGGGGAACGCGCGGTGTTCGGCCCGTACGTCGACTACACGGGCGCCAACCGCTACGTGCTCACGCTCACCGTCCCCGTGTCCGACGAAATCTTTCTCGGGGTCGCCGGCACCGACCTGGCCATGAGCGACGTCGAGCCGGCCCTGCTGCGGGCCCTCCGCTCGGCCGGGCGGGACGCGCTGCTGGTCAGCGCCGAGCGGCGGGTCGTCGCGGCCAACACCCCGCGTTGGGTGGTCGGCTCCCGGCTGCCGTCGATGCCGCGCCCCCATGAGGGGGAGTTCGTCGAGGTCTGCCCGGTGGGCCTGGACAGCGGCTGGGTCGTGGCGCTCGCCGAGAACGAGTAGCCCTCCAGGGCCCCGGACGTCGTCCGGGGCCGAGCCGCGCCCGGACTCCTTTACCGACCCGATCGTGGGCGACCCCTTGACATAAAGACTCTAGTTTTAGAGTATTTCGGCCAACCTTGCTCGTCCAACGGTTTGGAGAGTCCATGACGGTCACACCGCCTGATGCCGCCCCACGGCTGGACATCGCCGATCCGAGCTTCTCGATCACGTCGGACCTCGTCCACGAGGCGCGGGAGCGCAGCTGGTACGCCCGGACCAACTACGGGATCGCGATCCTGCGCTACGAGGAGGTCAGCCGGCTGCTCAAGCACCCCAAGCTCCGCCAGGGCAGTGCGGCCTGGCCGGCGCACAACGGCGTCACCGAGGGGCCGTTCGCCGACTGGTTCGCGAGCTGGGTGCTGAACAAGGAGGGCGAGGAGCACCACCGCCTGCGCCGCCTGATGAACCCGGCGTTCTCGTCCAAGCTGATCGGCGGCCTGGTCCCCAGGTTCCAGGCGCTGGCCACGGAGCTCATCGACGGGTTCGCCGAGCCCGGCCGCTGCGAGTTCGTCTCGGAGTTCGCGGAGCCGTACGCGGCCCGGGTCATCGCGATCATGCTCGGCCTGCCGGAGCACGAATGGCCGATCATCGCGCGGGAGTCCGCGACCATCGGCCTGGCGATGGGGATCACCCTGCGCCAGGACCTGCCCAAGATCGAGGAAGCCCTGGGGAGCCTCTACGCGTACGCCGACGCGCTCATCGCCGACCGGCGCGGGGCCGAGCGCGACGACTTCGTCTCCGCGCTGGTCAAGGCCAACCGCGACTCCGACAGGCTCAGCGACGCCGAGCTGCGGGACGCGCTGGTCCTGCTCATCTTCGGCGGCTACGACACCACCCGGAACCAGCTCGGGCTGGCCATGCAGACCTTCATGCGGCATCCCGACCAGTGGAGGCTGCTCGCCGAGCGCCCCGAACTCGGCGGCAAGGCGGTCGAAGAGGTCATGCGGGTCAACCCGACCGTTCGCTGGGTCACCCGCGAGGCCCTGGAGGACTTCACCTTCGCCGGCCTCGACATCGAGGCCGGCACCACCGTGCACCTCTTCAGCGAGTCGGCCGGCACCGACCCCCGGGCCTTCGGCGAGAGCGCCTTCGACATCACCGCCGAGCGCAAGCCGCACGTCGGGTTCGGCGGCGGAGCCCACCACTGCCTCGGCCACTTCGTCGCGCGCAGCGACATGAGCGAGGCGTTGCCGCTCCTGGCCCGCCGGATGCGCGACCCCCACATCGACGGGCGGGACGAGTGGTTGCCGGACTCCGGCAACACCGGCCCGATCCGCCTCCCCATCGCCTTCACCCCGGCACCCTGAACCGTCCACGTCCCAAGGAGCACACCATGCGGATCACCGTCGACCTGGCCAAGTGCCAGGATCATGGCCAGTGCGCCATCGCCGCCCCCGCCGTCTTCCAGATGGACGAGGAGGGCAGGCTCGTCTACGAGGGCAACCCCGACGAGTCCTACCGCTTCGAAGTAGAGGAGGCCGCGGACGTCTGCCCCGTCCAGGCCATCCTCATCGAGGACTGACATGTCCGCCCGCGTCGCCGTGGTCGGCGCCTCCCTGGCGGGTCTGCGCGCGGCCGAGCAACTGCGGTCGGCCGGATTCGTCGGACCTGTCACGGTCTTCGGCGAGGAACCGTATCCGCCCTACAACCGGCCGCCGCTGTCAAAGGAGGTGCTGTCCGCCCCGGGGGACGCAGACCCCCACCGGCTGCACGGCATGGTGGCGTTCCGGCGCCGCGCCGCGGTCGGCGACGTCGATTTCCGGCTCGGCCGGAGGGTGGTCGGATCCGACCTGGCCGGGGGAGTGCTCCGGCTCGGGGACGGGTCGCGGGAGACCTTCGACGCGCTGGTGGTGGCGACCGGGCTGCGGCCGCGGCGGCTGCCCCTGCCCGGTCCCGCGGCCGGCCGGTTCGTCCTCCGTACGCTGGACGACTGCGTCAGCCTGCGCGCCGCGCTCCTGCCCGGCGCCCGCGTCGTGGTGATCGGAGCCGGATTCATCGGCTGCGAGGTCGCCGCGACCGCGCTGGGCAAGGGGTGCCGGGTGACCGTCGTCGAACCCGCCGGCGCGCCGATGAACCGCGTGCTCGGCGAGCGGCTCGGCCAGGCGGTCCAGCGGCACCACGAGCGCGCCGGGATGACGTTCGTCATCGGCCACGCGCCCGCCGCCTACCCCGGCGACGCGGCGGTGAGCGGTGTCGAGCTCGACGACGGCCGCGTCCTCGAAGCCGATCTCGTCATCGAGGCCGTCGGCTCCACGCCCAACGTCGAGTGGCTGGACGGCAACCCGGGACTCGACCTGTCCGACGGCGTTCTGTGCGACAACCGCCTGGCGGTCGTGGGCGCGGACGTCGCCGTCGCCGTCGCCGTCGGCGACGTCGCGCGCTTCCCCAACCCCCTCTTCGACGACGTGCCCCGCCGCGTCGAGCACTGGTCGATCCCGACGGACACGGCCAGGCGCGCGGCGGCGACCCTGACCGCCCTGCTGGCCGGGACGGAGCCGGACCCGGCACCGTTCACGCCCATCCCGTCGTTCTGGAGCGACCAGCTCGACCTCCGCTTCCAGAGTTACGGCTCGCCCGGCCTGGCCGACGAGGTACGCGTCCACGAGGGCGACCTCGACGACGTGCGAGCCGGGCTCCTCGCCACGTTCCACCGGCGGTCGGCCCACGTGGGCACCGTCGCGATCAACCTCTCTCCCGCCCGTCAACGCGAGCTGCGCGAGGCGTTCACCGTGCTCGCCTCCGCCGCCTGACCCACGAACCTCGAGGCATCCATGACGGACATCACCACTTCCACCGCACTGGACCTGCACCGGCAGCGCAACACGGCCACCGGTGCCCTGGACGAGATCCGCGGCCTGATCGCCGAGTCCGGCGTCGAGTACCTCTACTACCAGGCGGTCACGATCACCGGCCGCGTCGTCGGCAAGGTCGTCCCCGCCAGGCACCTGGCCCGCAACGCGGAGAAGGGGGTGCAGCTCCACCGCACGGCCGTCGCGAACCTCCAGGCCGACCGCGCCGGCAACCTCCTCGGAGGTGGCGCCGAGGCCGCGGAGTTCACCGCGCTCCCCGACCTCGACACGTTCGCGGTCCTTCCGTGGGACACGTCGATCGGCCGCTTCTTCTGCCGGCTGTACGAGCCGGACCACCGGCCCGGCGTCGGAGGGCAGCCGCTCGCCACGGACGTGCGCGGGAACCTCATCCGTCTGCACGCCGACTTCACCGAGCGGACGGGTCTGGAGCTGCGCTCCGGGTGCGAGCCGGAGATGACCTGGACCGGCCCCGGCCTCGACGCGCGGTTCCGCCCGGGGTCCAGCCCGGCCTACCACGTGGACCACCTGGAGCGGTACCGCCCCATCTACCAGAAGGTCATCGCGTACGCGCAGGCGCTGGGCCTGGACATGATCGAGGGCGACTACGAGGACCCGGGACAGCTCGAACTCAACTGGATGTTCGACCACGCGGACCTGACGGCCGACCGGCTCGTCGTCTACCGGCAGATCTGCCGCCAGGTGGCCCGCGAGCTGGGCGTACAGGCGAGCTTCATGCCCAAGCCCGCGACCGGGATGATGGGCAACGGCTGCCACCACAACCTCAGCCTCTGGCGCGGCGACCAGAACGTCCTGGCCGACCCCGGCGTCACGGAGCTGCACCTGACCGAGATCGGCAGGCACGCCCTGGGCGGCATCCTGACGCACGCCGCCGGTTCCATGGCGATCATGGGCTCCACCGTCAACTCGTACAAGCGTTACTGGGACTCCGGGCAGTTCGCCCCTTCGCAGATCAACTGGGGCATGGACAACAAGACCTGCACGGTCCGCCTGTCCGCCAACGGCCGCCTCGAGTTCAAGCTCCCCGACGCCATGGTCAACCCGTACCTCTCGCACGCCGCGCTGCTGGCGGCGATCGACGACGGCATCGCCAACCGGATCGACCCGGGGCCCGCCCAGAGCGGTTCCAGCTACACCGGCGAGACGGGATTCGCCAGGCTTCCGCTGACCCTCGGGGAGGCCCTCGACGCGTTCGAGGCCGACCAGGTCGTCAAGGAGGCCCTCGGCTCCGAGCTCGTCGAGCTCTACAGCCGGTTCAAGACCGACGAGTGGGCCCGGTTCTGCGGTGTCGTCACCGACTGGGAGCACACGATGTACTCGGAGGACGCGCCGTGAGCGAGCGAAACGAGACCCTGCGACTGGCCTGCATCGACTCCGACGCGCCGCCGCTGTTCCTCCTGGACGATCCGGTCCACGGACGCCGGGGATACGAGCCCGCGGTCGGCGAGCTCCTCGCGGCGGAACTCGGCCGCACGCTGGAGTGGGTCTACCTGCCCTGGAACGACATGATCCCCGCCGTCCGGCGGGGAGACGCCGACGGCGTCCTGTGCGGCCAGGGGATCATCCCCTCCCGCCTGGAGCAGGCCGACTTCACCCGCCCGTACGCCGTCTTCCACGAGTCCGTGCTGGTCCGCCGCGGCGATCCGATCTCCTCACCCGAGGACCTGCGTGGCCGCCGCGTGGCCGCGATCTCCGGTAGCACGAACATGGCGCTCCTGAAGACCTTCGAAGGAGCCGTTCCCGTCGAGTTCGGCGACTCCGACGACGTCTTCGGCGACATGCTGGCCGCGCTCAGGTCCGGCGAGGTGGACGGCGTCGTCGACGACGACGTGGTGTTCGTCCCGCTGGGGCGTCACCCCGACTTCGAGCTGGCCTTCACCGTACGCACGGGGAACCGCTGGGGCATCGCCGTCTCCAAGAACCGGCCCGAGACGCTGGCCTCCCTTGACCGGGCCCTGGGCGCGGTCATCGGCGACGGCCGCCTGGCCGCGGTGTGGGCGGAGTGGCTGCCCGACCTGGAGTACCCGTTCGCCGCGGGAGACGTGATCTGATCATGCGTCCCCTCGTCGCCGTCATCGGTCGCCGGGCCACGACGGTCTCCGGCCTGCGCTTCACCGGGACCGTCGCCGCCGAGGCGATGTGCGAGGCGGTCTTCTCCGCGGGCGGGGAGCCTCTCGTGCTGCACGGGACCGTACGGCACGCGCCCGCCGAGCTGGCCGGGAGGCTCCGCCGCTTCGACGGGGTCGTCCTTCCGGGCGGCGGCGACCTCGGCCCGGAACGCTACGGCCAGGCCCGCGGGCCGGAGACCGAGCAGCCCGACGAGCTCCAGGACGACCTCGATCTGGCCGTCGCGGCGGCGGTGATCGCGCAGGGCATCCCCACACTCGCCGTCTGCCGCGGGCTCCAGGTGCTCAACGTCGCCTGCGGCGGCACCCTGACCCAGCATCTCGACGAAGGCGCCATACCGCACCGGGACGCCCTGCACGAGGTCACGGCCGTGTCCGGGTCGCGGCTGCGGGGAGTCGTCGGCGCCGACGTGTTCCCCGTCTCCTCCTACCACCACCAGGCCGTCGACCGGCTCGGGCGCGGGCTGCGCGTCACCGCCCGGTCGGCCGACGGATGCGTCGAGGCCCTGGAGCACACCACGGCGGACGTGCTCGCCGTGCAGTGGCACCCGGAGGACCTGTTCGCGACCTCCGCGCAGGACGCCGCCCTGTTCGCCGACCTCATCGATCGAGCACGCGACCGGAAGGACGCCGCAGCATGACCACGATCACGGACGCCGAGGCCGCTCCGGTGGTGCTGAGGAGCGAGGTCGACCCCGGCCTGCCCCGGCCCGCGCGGCCAGGCGCCCACATCGCCGTCCTGGTCTCGCTCAACTTCCCCGACCTGACGGACCCGGTCGCGGACCTGGTCCGCCGGTTCACCCGTACGGCGTTGCGCACCCTCGTCGAGGCCGGCGCGACGTACGAGCTGTTCGACACCTCCGAGCCGTCCTCGTCTCCCGAGCGGGCGGCGGAGGCCGACGGCGTCCTGCTGCTCGGCGGGGGCGACATCGACGGCGCGATGTACGGCTGCCCCGGCGTCACGGCCCCGAACTCCTACGGAGTCGACGCCCGCGCCGACCGGGACAGCGTCGCGGCCGTCCACGCCGCCGTCGCGGCGGGCCGGCCGGTGCTGGGCATCTGCCGGGGCTCCCAGCTGATCAACGTCGCCTTCGGCGGGACGATCCTGCCCGACATCGAGGACTACCGGCTGCACCGCGGGGGACCCGGGGAGCCCATGTTCCTCGACGAGCGCGTGAGCGTCATCGAGGGGACCCGGCTCATGGAGCTCACCGGCGGCCGCGACCTGGTGGTGCGGTCGGGCCACCACCAGGCGGTGGACCGGCTCGGCGACGGCCTGCGCGTCGCCGCCCGCGCCCTGGACGGGCTGGTCGAGGCGGTCGAGCACACCCGGCACTGGGTCGTGGGCGTCCAGTGGCACCCCGAGGACCCCGACGGGCCGCCGGCCGACCGGGACCGCCTCTTCCGCGGCTTCGTCGGCGCCGCGGCCCGCGGGGTCGCCCGTACCGGATCGGAGGAACGATCATGACCCGGCCGCTCGACGGCGTCCTGGTGGCCGACTTCAGCCGCGTGCTGGCCGGGCCGCTGTGCACGATGACCCTGGCCGACCTCGGCGCGACGGTGGTCAAGGTGGAGCGGCCCGGCGCCGGTGACGACACCCGCTCCTGGGGCCCGCCGTGGTCGGCGACGTCCTCGACCTACTTCGAGAGCGTCAACCGTTCCAAGCTGAGCGTGGCCCTCGACTTGGCCGACGAGGCGGACCTCGCCCTGGCCAGGGAGCTGGCCCGCCGCGCCGACGTGGTCATCGAGAACTTCAAGCCGGGCGCCCTGGCCAGGAAGGGCCTCGGGTACGAGGACGTCTCGGCGGGCAACCCGGGCGTCGTCTACTGCTCGATCACCGGCTTCGGCGGTGGCGCGGGCGCGGACCGGCTGGGTTACGACTTCATCGTCCAGGCGCTGGGCGGGCTGATGTCGATCACCGGCGACGCCGGCGGTGAGCCCACCAAGGCGGGAGTCGCCCTGGTGGACGTGCTGACCGGCAAGGACGCGACCATCGGCGTCCTCGCCGCGCTGTCCGCCCGCGCGCGGACCGGCGCCGGCTGCCGGGTCGAGGTGAACCTGCTGTCCAGCCTGCTCGGCTCGCTGGTCAACCAGGCGCAGGGCTTCCTGGAGACCGGTCGCGCCCCCGGCCGCATGGGCAACCGGCACCCGTCCATCGCGCCGTACGAGACGCTGCGGTGCCGGGACGGGCTGCTCGCGGTGGCGTGTGGAAACGACGGCCAGTTCGCCCGGCTGGCGACGGTCCTCGGCGACTCCGGGCTCGCCCGCGACGAGCGCTTCGCCACGAACACCGCCCGGGTCGGCCATCGGGACGAGCTCGTCGCCGCGCTCGAAGCGCGTCTGGCCGCCGCGGACGCCGCGGACTGGGAGGCCCGGCTGACCGCTGCGCAGGTCCCCGCGGGCCGGGTCGGCGACATCGCCGAGGGATTCGCCCTGGCCGAGCGGCTCGGGCTCGGCCCGACCGTCTCACCCGGCCCCGATCACGCCCCGCAGGTGCGCCACGCGGTGACGTACTCGGCGGACCTGGTGCGTCCCGCCGGACCGCCGCCGCCTCTCGGAGCCCACGGGAGCGGCATCCGGGCCTGGCTCGCCTCCGGCTCCGCCTCGTTGTCCGACCTCGATCCCACCAGCACAGGACAGGTGCCATCATGACCAGCGCCCACGACAACCCCCGCCCCACGCTCGACCCGATGGACCTCGCCGGCATCGACGACCTGCTCAGCGATGAAGAGAAGGACGTTCGCGGCGCTGTCCGCGAGGTGTGCGCCGCGCTGGTCGACCCGTACGTCGCCGAGTGGTTCGAGTCCGGGGACCTGCCGGGGATCCGCGAGCTGACGAAGGAGCTGGGCACCCTCGGCGTCCTCGGGATGCACCTGGACGGGTACGGCTGCGCCGGCATGAGCGCCGTCGCGTACGGACTGGCCTGCCTCGAACTGGAGGCCAGCGACTCCGGCCTCCGTTCCCTGGTCTCCGTCCAGGGGTCGCTGGCGATGTTCGCGATCTGGCGGCACGGCTCCGAGGAGCACAAACGGGAGTGGCTGCCGCGGATGGCCGCGGGGGAGGCGATCGGCTGCTTCGGGCTGACCGAGCCCGACCACGGCTCGGACCCGGGGAGCATGCGCACCCGCGCGCGCCGCGACGGCACCGGCGAGCGCGCCGACTGGATCCTCGACGGCGCGAAGATGTGGATCACCAACGGGTCCGTCGCCGACGTCGCCGTCGTGTGGGCCCAGACGGACGAGGGTGTGCGCGGGTTCGTCGTCCCGACCGGCACGCCGGGCTTCTCGGCGCCGTTGATCAAGCACAAGCTGTCGCTGCGCGCGTCGGTCACCAGCGAGCTCGTCCTTGACGGCGTCCGTCTCCCGCATGACGCGGTGTTCCCCGAGGTCCGCGGGCTCAAGGGGCCGCTGTCCTGCCTGAACGAGGCGCGCTACGGCATCCTCTGGGGTGCGATGGGCGCGGCGCGCAGCGCGTTCCAGGCGGCGTTGGAGTACTCCACGCAGCGCAGCCAGTTCGGCAGGCCGATCGGCGGCTTCCAGCTGACCCAGGCCAAGCTCGCCGACATGTGCGTGGAGCTCACCAACGGCACCCTGCTCGCCCTGCACCTCGGGCGGCGCAAGGACAGCGTCGGGTTGCGCCCCGAGCAGGTCAGCCTCGGCAAGCTCAACAACGTGAACAAGGCACTGGAGATCTGCCGCACCGCACGCACCATCCTCGGAGCGAACGGGATCTCCCTGGAATACCCCGTGATCCGGCACATGAACAACCTGGAGTCCGTCCTGACCTACGAGGGCACTCCGGAGATGCACACCCTCATGATCGGCCAGGCGCTCACCGGCCACGCCGCCTTCCGCTGACGAACGCGAGCCCAGTCTCGCGGACGAGAGATTGTGATCTACAACGTAAAGGCGCTCGCCCGTTCGGCGGCGTAGTGCCGTGACATGGGAAGTCGTCGTCCGGGTATGGGCACCCGGCGGCGGCCCCCGGCGTGGAGAGGCAGGCCACCGGAACCCGGGTGGCGATCTCTCCCTTCAGCCGACCCCCAGGCCGGTGTTCAACGACATGGCCTCGATCGACTCCAGCACGATCGCGCGCATCGCCGTCTCCGCCTCCTGGGGGCGTCCGAGCTGGACGGCCTCGGCCACGTCGCCGTGCAACCGGATCGCGGCGGTCTCGGGCTCGGCGGGCATCAGGTTGTGATGGGTCCGCCCGGCCAGGACCTCCGCCACGACCTGGGCGAGGCCGGAGAACATGTCGTTGCCGGACGCCTCCAGGATCGTGCGGTGGAACGTGATGTCGTGCTCCAGGTAGGCGTCCAGGTCGCCGCGTTTCGCGGTCACGGACATGCCGATCACGGCGGACGTGAGCGTGCCGCACTGTTCGGGCGTGCACCGCGTGGCCGCCAGGGAGGCGGCGACCGGCTCGATGCCGCAGCGCAGCTGGCTCAGGGACTCGAGCTGGGTCATGCGGTCGGGCCCGGCCAGCCGCCAGCGGATGATCCGCGGGTCGAAGAGGTTCCACTGCGCGCGGGGCAGCACGGTGACGCCGATGCGCCGTCTGCTCGCCACCATCTGCATGGACTCCAGCACGCGCACGGCCTCGCGCATGACCGTGCGCGACACCCCGAGGGTCTCCTCCAGCCGCTCGATCCGCAGCACCTCGCCTTCGGGCGTCTCCCCGGAGGCGATCGCCAGCCCGAGTTGGTCGAGCACACGATCGTGCAGCCCTCCTGAGCGGTCGCTCGGCTGCGGTCTGTCTGACTCGCCGGGCATGCGCCTGCCTCTCATAAGTATGCTTTTTACGCTGATCTCTTGTGTTTGATCACACTTTTACTTCAAGATGCTCAGACATCATCTCATCGGGGACCGGATCGCGTGAGCTCTTCTCAATTTGTAGCACCTTTGGTTGTCGTCATGGGCGTGACAGGCGCCGGCAAGACGACCGTGGGACATGCCCTGGCCGAGGCGCTCGGCGCCGACTACGCCGACGCCGACGCGTTCCACAGCGAGGGCAACGTCGCCAAGATGAGCGCCGGCGAGCCGCTCGACGACTCCGACCGCGAGCCCTGGCTCGGGGCGGTCGGCGACTGGCTCGCGGCGCGCGGCCCGGCCGGTGGCGTCGTGTCCTGCTCCGCGCTCAAGAGGTCCTACCGCGACATCCTGCGCGAGCGGGATCCGGGGGTGTGGTTCCTCCACCTGGCCGGCCCCGCGGATGTGGCCGCCGCCCGGGTCGGGGAGCGCGAGGGGCACTTCATGCCGGTCTCCCTGGTCACCGCGCAGTACGCCGCGCTCGAACCCCTCGCCGGCGACGAGCCCGGGCTCACCGTCGAGTTCGTCCTTCCCCCCGGGCGGATCGTCGAGCGCGCGCTGAGCGCCCTCGACGCGCCCCAGGCCGAAACCACGAAGGAGGTCGTATGAGCGGCTCACCCACCCAGCCCGCCGTCACGTCCGTTCGCCGGGCGGACGCCGGTGAAGGGAGCGGCTCCGTCGAGCTCCGCTCGATCAGCAAGTCCTTCGGCGGCGTGACCGTCGTCAAGGAGCTCGACCTCTCGGTGCGGCCGGGGGAGTTCCTCTCCCTGCTCGGCCCCTCGGGATGCGGCAAGACGACCACGCTGCGCATGCTCGCCGGCTTCGAACAGCCCGACAGCGGCGAGGTGCTCATCTCGGGCGCGGCCGTCCAGCACCTGCCGCCCCACAAGCGCGACGTCAACACCGTGTTCCAGTCCTACGCCCTCTTCCCGCACATGAGCGTCGCGGCGAACATCGCGTACGGGCTGCGCCAGCGCCGCGGGATCGACCGCGCGGAGATCCGGTCCCGCGTGTCCGAGGCACTCGATATGGTGCAGATGACGCGCTTCGCCGACCGCAGGCCGAGCCGGCTCTCCGGCGGCCAGCAGCAGCGCGTCGCCCTCGCCCGGGCCCTGGTCAACCGGCCCAGCGTGCTGCTCCTCGACGAGCCCCTCGGCGCCCTCGACCGCAAGCTCCGCGAGGACATGCAGGTCGAGCTCAAGCTCCTGCAGAGCCGTCTCGGCACGACGTTCATCTTCGTCACGCACGACCAGGAGGAGGCCCTGTCGATGAGCGACCGGGTCGCCGTCATGCTGGACGGCCGGATCGAGCAGATCGCCGACCCCTACACCGTCTACGAGAGGCCGGCCACCGCGTTCGTCGCCGGTTTCATCGGCCAGCAGAACTTCCTGCCCGGCACCCCCGCCGACGGCGGACGGGCGATCGAGATCGACGGTGGGACGATCCACCCCGGAGAGCCGGTCACGACGCCCGGCCCGGTGCGCGTCGCGGTCCGGCCCGAGGCCGTCAGGGTCGCCGAGACGCCGCCGGCCGAACCGGCCAACGCCCTGCCCGGCACCGTCGCCGCGGTCTCCCTGCTCGGCGACGTCCTGCAGTACGTCGTGCACGCCGACGCCGGGCACGAGCTGCTGGCCCGCGTGCCGCGCCGCCAGGCCGGCCGCCTCGCCGAGGGCGCCCGGGTGTGGTGCTCCTGGGCCCCCGCCGACGTCCATGTCTTTCCCGCCGAAGCCACTCCCCGTGACTCGACCCGTGACTCGACCCGCGATCCGATTGGAAGCGCCAAGTGACCCACAACGAGACCCCCCGCCTTCTCGCGCCCGCGGCGCGCGTGGCCGGTCTGCCCCGCCGTACCTTCCTCGCCGGCCTCGCGGCCGCGGCCGGCGCGCCCCTGCTCGCGGCCTGCGGCGGATCCTCGGGTTCCGGCGGCTCGGGCTCGGCGGCCGCCGAGCTGCGCGCCTACTCGTGGAGCGCGTACGACGATCCGAAGGTGCTGGCCGAGTTCGCCGCCAAGTACGGCCCCAAGGTGCTGGTCGACTCCTACAGCTCCAACGAGGAGATGATCGCGAAGCTGGCGGCGGCCAAGGGGACGAGCGGCTACGACATCGTCATCCCGACCGGCGTCTTCGTGCCGCAGATGGCGGCGAACGGGCTGCTGGAGAAGCTGGACCACAGCAAGCTGCCCAACCTCGCCAACCTGGACACGGCCTTCCGGAACCAGGAATGGGACAAGGGCAACACGTACACCGTCACGAAGTACTGGGGGACCACGGGCTTCGTCTACGACACCAAGGTCATCACGCGTGACCTGACGACCTGGGACGACTTCTTCGACGCCGCCGCGCGCGAGGCCAGCGGCAAGACCTCGCTGGTCGACGACCCGGGCGAGATCTGCGCCATGCTGTGCTTCGCCAGGGGATGGCACCAGAGCACCACCGACAAGGCCCAGCTCGACCAGATCGAGACGTTCCTCGTCGACACGCTCGCCCCGCACATCGCCGCCTTCGACTCCTCGCCCGGCAGCAGCGCGATCCCGCAGGGCACCCACGTTCTCATGCACTGCTGGAACGGCGACGCCCGGCGCGGCATCCTGGCGAGCAGTGAGCAGGACCGGTGGAAGTGGGTCCTGCCCGGCCCGAAGACCAACCTCTGGATGGACAACTGGGCGATCGTGAAGGGCAGCAAGAACGCCGACGCCGCCCACGAGCTCATCAACTACGTGCTCGACCCCGCCGTGGCCGTCAAGCAGGTGGACTTCGTGGGCTACGGCAGCGGCGTCACGGGCTCCGAGGAGGAGGCCAGGAAGCTCAAGCTCGGACAGATCGACATGATCTTCCCGTCCGCCGAGCAGCTCGCCACGATGTACACAGGGGTCATCAACGAGGGCCAGGAGCGGCGGATGGCCATCGTCAACAGGATGAAGGCCAAGGCCGGCGCATGACCTCCGCCCACCGTGGTCCGCGTACGGCGTGGCGAGCCGCCCCCGCAGGCCTGCTCGCCACGCCTGCGCTGGCGTGGATCGCCCTGTTCTTCGTGGCCCCGGTCGGGCTGGTGTTCTGGTACTCCCTCGGCCGCAAGCCGGGGCTGTACCAGACCCACGCCAACGACGTGCTCACGCTGGACCGCTACCGCGAGGCGCTCGGCGACACGTTCATGACGAGCTTCGCCGGCACCCTGCGCATCGGCCTGGCCGGCACCGCGCTCTGCCTGGCGATCGGCCTCCCCTTCGCCTACTGGCTGGCGGTCAAGGTGAGGCCCCACCGGCGTTTCGTGGTGCTGGCGCTGGTGCTCGTGCCGTTCTGGACCAACTTCCTGATCCGCACGATCGGGTGGCAGGTCGTCCTCTCCCCGGAGGGGTTCGCCTCGCGGGCGCTGCAGAGCCTCGGGGTGACCGACGCGCCGTTCTCGATGCTCTTCACCCGAGGGGCCGTACTGCTGGGCGTCGTCTACAACTACCTGCCCATGATGATCCTCCCGCTGTACGTCGCCCTGGACCGGATCGACGGCTCGCTGCGCGAGGCGAGCAAGGACCTCGGCGCCAACCGGTGGCGGACGATGGCGCAGGTCACGCTGCCGCTCGCGCGGCCGGGCATCGCCGCGGGACTGCTCCTCGTCTTCATCCCGCTCATGGGCGACTACGTCACCGCGGCGGTCCTCGGCGGCGCGCGCGGCACCATGGTCGGCCAGCTCGTCGCCAGCCAGTTCCAGCAGGCCCAGAACTGGGCCCTCGGTTCGGCGATGGCGGTCGTGCTGATCCTCGTCATCGCCGTGACGATCCTCGCCACGGCCCTGGCCGGTGCCGTGTGCACATGGCTTCTCACACGCCGGCGGCGCAGCGAGCTCGCCGGCCTCGCGGAAGGGAGCCCGGCATGACTCGCGGGTGGCGGCCCGGCATGAGCGGACGGCCGATGGCGGACCGGGCCCTGAACGTGTGGGGGCTCCTCGTGATCGCGTTCCTCTTCACGCCGATCGCCGTCATCGTCGTCTACTCCTTCAACAGCGGGCGGCTGCTGGCGTCCTGGGAGGGGTTCGGGTTCGACGCGTACGCCGCGGCGCTGTCCAACGCGGACATCGTCTCCGCGGTGTCGGTGTCCGTTCGCGCGGCGGCGGGGGCGGCGCTGATCGCCGTGGTCCTCGGCACTCTGTGCGGCTACGCGCTGGCGCGCCATCCAGGCGGGCGGATCGGCCGGCTGGTCACCGCACTGCTCGCCCTGGTCCTGGTGACGCCGGAGATCGTCTCCGGCGTGGCGCTGCTCCCGTGGTTCGTCTCCCTCGGGGTGGACCAGGAGCTGAGCCTCTTCAACAGCGGGTGGGTCCGTCTGGTCGTCGCGCACTCGCTGTTCGCGACCGCGGTGGTGACCTTCCTCGTCCGCGCCCGTATGCAGGGCATGGACTCCTCGCTGGAGGAGGCGGCGGCCGACCTCTACACGCCGCCGCTGCGCCGCTTCCGTCTGATCACCCTGCCGATCCTGATGCCGTCGGTTCTGGCCGGCGCGCTCATGGCCTTCACCCTGAGCCTCGACAACACGATCATCTCGGCGTTCGTGCAGGTCTCCGGGTCCACCCCGTGGCCCGTGTACGTGTTCAGCGCGGTCCGCGCGGGACTCCGGCCGGAGCTCGCCGCGATGTCGGCGGTGATGCTGCTGTTGACACTGGCCGCGCTGGCCGTCGTGGCGCTCGTCCTGCGCCGGGCCGGCGGGTCCAAGGACGCCGTCAACGCCCTGTCCGGCGTCCGCTGACCCCCAATCCCGGCATTCCCCGTGTTCCCAGCCCGCAGAAAGCGAGATGTGCATCCGATGGCGGCGAACCTGTTGATCCGCAACGCCCACCTGCCGCTGGCCGGCCGGGAGGCCGCGTCGTGGTCGATCCGCGTCGCGGACGGCCGGATCGCCGAGGTCGTCCCGGCCGAGGCCGGAGTCCCCGAGGTCCCCGCCGGCACGGAGACGCTGGACGCGGCGGGACGCTCCGTACTGCCCGCCTTCGCCGACTCCCACGTTCACGTGCCCGAGTCCGGAGTCGAGCTGCTGCGCTGCGACCTCACCGCCTGTGAGAGCCGCGACGAGGTGCTGGCCGCGGTCGCCGACTACGCGCGCACCCATCCCGAGGAGGAGTGGATCATCGGGCGCGGCTGGGCGCTGCCCCACTTCGCCGAGCGTCCCCCCACCCGGGAGGAGCTCGACGCCGTCTGCGGCGCCCGTCCCGCCTACCTGGCCAACCGCGACGGGCACAGCGCCTGGGTCAGTACGGCCGCGCTCGACCGGGTGGCGCCGGAGCTCCTCCGGAACCCGCCGCCCGGCGGCCGGGTCGACCGCGACGCCGACGGCACGCCGAACGGACTGCTCCACGAGTCGGCCATGCAGCTCGTCTCCGACCTCATCCCGCCCGTGGGGGAGGACGACCTCCTGCGCGGCCTGCTGGAGGCGCAGCGGCGGATGTTCTCCTACGGTGTGACGTCGTGGCAGGACGCGATCGTCGGGCCGTTCGTCCCCACCACCGACATCTACGACGTCTACCGGCGGGCGGCCGCCGACGGCGGCCTGCGGGCGCGGGTCACCGGTGCCCTGTGGTGGCCCCGCGACGCCTCCGGGGACACCCTGGCCGAGCTGGTCGAGCAGCGCCGCGGTTGCCCGTCGGGATCACGGTTCTCCTGCACCGCGATCAAGATCATGTACGACGGTGTGTGCGAGACCCACACGGCCGCCCTGTCGCGCCCGTACGTCGGCGTCACGGGCGCGGGAACCGGCCTGACCTTCTTCGACCCCGCCGACCTGGCCCGGACGGTGCCGGAGATGGACGCGGCGGGGTTCGACCTCCACTTCCACGCCATCGGGGACCGGGCGGTCAGCGAGTGTCTCGACCTGGTGGAGGAGGCGCATCGGGCCAACGGGCCGCGCGACCGGAGGCACCAGCTCGCGCATCTGCAGATCGCGGACGACCGCAGCGTCGCGCGCATGGCCGCGCTCGACGTCATCGCGAACGTCCAGCCGTACTGGGCGCAGGCCGACCCGCAGATGCTCGACCTGACGATCCCGTACCTGCCGGGCGAACTCGCCGCGCTGCAATACCGCTTCCGCACGCTGGAGGACGCGGGCGTCCGCGTGGCCTTCGGCAGCGACTGGCCGGTCAGCACCCCCGACCCGATGGACTGGATCCACGTCGCGGTCAACCGGACCCACCCCGGCGAGCCGGACGCCCCGCTGTTCGCTCCCGAGGAGGCGATGAGCCTGCGGTCGGCACTGCGGGCCGCCACGGCGGGATCCGCCCACGCGCTCCGGCGCGATCATGAGGGGGGCACGCTGGCGCAGGGCGCCCGAGCGGACGTGGTGATCCTGGACCGCCGCCTCGACGAGACCGTGCTCGGCGAGATCAGCCGGACACGGGTTGATCTGACGCTGCTCGACGGCGAACCCGTCTGGGCGCGGTGACCGCTTCCCTGAGCACTCCGCCTTGTCGTTCATCGCCTCTGCCTGACGGTCTGTGTCTCGATAGCTCCTCGGTCCTCTGTCGCGCCGCGGCTTCCCCACGGTTCACGACAGCTCGCCCATGGAAAGGCGGCGACGCAGGACGAGCGACGGCGCGTGCCCGTCGTGCGGCGTCTCCGGGCGCTCGTCGCCGTCGGCGACGGCCTGGAGAGGTCGCCCGTATCGCACGCGCCGTGCTCGTCCATGGTTCCCCTTGCTAGAACGGAACCGTCAGACAGGCCATCCGCGCGCCCGCGCTCCCCGGGGGTGGCGGGTCTCCATGGCTGGTGTGGTGCTCATGGATGATGACGGAAGCCGGGCAACGGGAGTCGAACCTCCAGTCCTGCACGGCAGAGGCGAACCCGTTGCCGCGACGGTCGGTGGTGAAGTCGAGCCAGATCTCGTTGGCGGGGTTGGCCGCGGAGGGGTCGGCGCTCGGCACGTGCTGGAAGTGGCCTCCCGCGGCGGCCCCTGTGGCGCCGCAGGGGTTGACGTGGGCGTGCGCACCGTACTCCCGGTTCGGGAGCAGGCCGTGGACGGCCAGCCGGACGATCGTCCTGCCGTTGGAGGGATAGGACGCGAACACCTGAGCGCGCGCACCCGCGGGCACGGCGTCCTGGTCATAGGTGAACGCGTTGCGCGCGGTCGCAGGGGAAGCGAACGTCCCCCGTGCGAAGACGGTCCGCTGGTGGCGGCCGTGTTCCCGGCCGGAGTCGGCCGCGGCCGCGGACGCGGTGGACAGGGCCATGCCTGCCACGACCAACGCGCACGTCGTTGTCTTCAGGGATTTGCCATGCCTCCTCGACGAAGGGCGCGGCGGAAATGGCGCGGGCGGACAAAGACCATCGCTCTCGCTGTCAGCAGGATGAACGAATGGCTGACCTCAACCACCTGCAGAGCCTGCTCGACAGCGAGGCGAAATCCCTCCACGTCCCCGGTGCCGCCGTCGGCGTGCTTTTCGACGGCGCGGACCACATCCTCACCACCGGCGTCACCAGCGTCGACACGCCGGCCCCCGTGACGGGCGACACACTGTTCCAGATCGGGTCAACCACCAAGACGGTCACCGCGACAGCGATCATGCATCTCGTCGAGCGCGGCCGGCGATCGCCGCCGACCCGCGGCGTGCCGTCGGCCGCTTCCTTCGAGACGACGCGGGTGAGGTCGCGTTCCTGCACCTGGGCGGCAGGGCGGCCAGGCGGGTCCGCTGAATCTTCGGTGCGCCCTCCGGTGGCGCTACCCCGGCGTCGCCCAGTCCGGCCGACGCCACGGCGGGCCAGACCGAATCGCCGTCTGC
The DNA here is from genome assembly GCA_001570385.1 of Microtetraspora glauca. Lineage (GTDB taxonomy): Bacteria > Actinomycetota > Actinomycetes > Streptosporangiales > Streptosporangiaceae > Microtetraspora > Microtetraspora glauca. The sequence goes on from BBYL01000050.1 coordinate 25,635, forward strand.
CCGGCCCCGGAAAGTTGCAAAGGTCGACAAGACGGAGCGGCAGAAGGACCACCTGCACGTCGTCATGAACGCCAGGCGCAGGGCCACAACGCCCCGAGGCTCGGGCGACGACGACGGATGTCGCCGGGCGCTCATGGTGGCCGTGCGCGGCAGGGCGTGATTTGTCAGATATGACCTAGTCGAGCCAGATCACGATGCCGGTCAAGCCGTTGAGCACGGCCGCGGCACCGGCCCGGACGGCGCGCCCGGCGCGTTCGGGGGTGAAGGTGGCGGGATCGTACGTCGAGGACATGCCGAGGCCCTCTCCGCGGAACGACGCACCGGTCCAGTCGGCGGCGGTGACGTTCGCCGTGGGCTCGGCCAGCTCGGCGCCGACCACGAGGAACTGCTGGTCGAGGTGGTTGGGAGTGACCAGGGCCAGGGGGTCGATGAGGTCGTTGCCGGCGCTGACGATGAGGTCGGGCTTCATGG
>BBYL01000051.1 GCA_001570385.1 Microtetraspora glauca
GGCGGGAGCTGCGCCGCCGAGGCCGCGGCGCGGCCGGGCACCGGCGGCGGCGTCCCGGTGCGCAGGCATGCCTGCGGATCGGCGGTAAGCGTCTTCACGAAGCCGATCGCGAGTGCGAGGGCGCACGGATCTCCCGACGGCGTGTGGCCGGCGTTGGCGACCTCCGCGAAGATCGCGTGCGGGAACTGCGCCGCGGTGTCGCGACCGGCGCCGGTCGGCGTGTTCGCGTCGAGGTCGCCGGAGAGGACGAGCACCGGCACGTCCGGCAGCGGCCGGCCGGTGGCGATCGGGGCGCCTGCGGTCGGATCGTTCGGCCAGTCGATGCAGAGGTCGGCGCCCTCGAATCCGGCCGCCGTCCATCCCGCCGCTGAGAACGGCCCGAAGGCTGCCGGGCCGAGCGCCGACAGCGCCCGCCGGTAGTCGGCGCGGCGCACGGCCGGCGGGTCCTGGTAGCGGAACGCGCGCGGGTAGTCGTGGCACATGACGGCCGCGAAGGTGGGCGCGTTGAAGGCGGGATTCTGCGTCAGCCCGGCGACGTCGAGCATCACGAGCGAGGCGAGGCGTTTCAGCGGGTCGAGGTCCCCGGCCGCGGCGTTCGCGAGCGCGGACGGGAGCGCCGCCGACAGCGACCGCTCGCCGCGCGCGTAGACGACCGATGCGAGCGCGGCCTCGTCGAGTGTCGCCTGATAGGTACGCGAGCCGGTCGCGACGGTGAAGTGGACAGGGTGGCTGCGCAGCCGCGCGGCGACCCGCTCGAGGTCGCGCATGACGGCCTTGCCGTCGCAGGAGCGCGTGCGCGCGCAGATCAGATGAATCGCCCGTAGCCCGGCGTCGAGCCGGTCGCGCCCGAAGGTGTCGAACGCGATCGGGTAGGAGCCGCTGAGCACGACCGATTGGACGTGCTCGGAGTGGCGCGCCGCGTAGACCGTCATGAGGTACGTGCCGTAGGAGTCGCCCCAAAGGTCGAGGCGATCGAGGCCGAGGGTCTGGCGGACCGCGTCGATGTCGTCGGCGACCGCGGCCGAGCCGTAGAGCCCGGCCTCCGAGCCCAGCTCCCGCCCGCACGCGCCGATCGCGGCGACGAGCTTGGGGTGTGAGAAGCCGGCGCGCGGATCGGTCAGCGCCTTGCACGTGATCTGCTCCGACAGCCCGATGCCACGCGGGTCGACGAGGAGCAGGTCGCGGCGGTCGAGCAGTGGCGCCAGCAGGCCGGCGTAGTTCACGAAGCGCGACGCCGGGGCGCCGGGGCCGCCCGGGTTCGGCACGACCGTGCCGAGCGACGGCTGCGACTGGTCGCGCCGAGGGAGGAACGCGAACCCGACGCGCGTGGTGCCCCGGCGCGGATTCGCGCGGTCGAGCGGGACCTCGACCGTGCCGCAGCGGGCGCCCGCCGGCGCGCCGTCGTAGGTGCAGGGCTTCAGCGGCTCCAGCAGCCGCGGCGCAGCAGGGATGGGGACCTCGGCCGCGGCGGCGGGGCCGGTGCCGGCGGCGTATGTGGCCAACGTGGCGAGCGCGGCGAGCGCGGTCACGGCCAGCCGACGTGTGCGCGTACGCGCAGGGGGTATCGACAGCAACATCTCTCTCCGGTTCATCATCAGGCGGGTCAGGCGAGCAGCGCGAGCGTCGCCCGGGTGAGGGACTCGACTCCGACCGCCAGGGAGCGCTCGTCGATGTCGAAGGCCGGGTGGTGGTGCGGGACGGCGTCGGGGGAGCCCGCGCCGACGGCGTAGTAGCAGCCGGGGACCTTGTCCAGGTAGAGGGCCATGTCGTCCGAGCCGGTCGTCGGCTCGACGTCGAGGACCCGGTCTGGTCCGAATGCTCCGGCGAACGCGTCTCGGACCAGCGAGGTGACGACCGGGTCGTTGGTCAGGGATGGGCAGCCGACGCCGCGCGCGAACGTGGAGGTCGCCCCATGGAGCTCGGCGACGTCACGGGCGGCCTGCTCGACCATCTCGCGGAGCGCGACGCGTCCTTCTGCGTCGAATGTGCGGATCGTGCCCGCGAGCGCGACCTCGGCGGGGATGATGTTCGGGGCCGCACCGCCGTTGACCTGGGCGACGGTGACGACGGATCCGTCCGCGCGGGCCCGCCTTCCGAGATCGCGCAGTGCGAGGATCACTTCGGCGGTGATCGGCACCGGGTCGATGGCACCGTCCGGGGCGCCCGCGTGCCCGCCGGTACCCGTGATCGTGATGTGGAAGGTGTCGAGGCTCGCGAGCAGCAACCCCGGGCCGAGGCCGAGCCGGCCCGTCGGCATGAGCGAGGCCAGGTGCAGGCCGACGGCGCGGTCGATGCCCTCCATTACCCCGTCGCGGATCATCCGGCGAGCACCGTCGTCGAGTTCCTCGGCCGGTTGGAAGCACATGCGGACGCGCCCGCTCCAGTGGTCGCCGAGCGTGTGCAGGACGTGCGCGACACTCAGTGCGATCGCGGTGTGGCCGTCGTGCCCGCAGGCGTGCATGACACCGGGCACGGTCGAGCGGTACGGGCGCCCGTCGTCCACCTCCGAGATCGGCAGGGCGTCCATGTCGGCACGGACCAGCACCGTACGGCCAGGCCGTCCTGAGTCGAGGTCGGCGATCACCCCGGTGCCGCCGACACCGCGCCGGACGTCGAGCCCCAGCGCCGAGCAGCGCTCCGCGACGTACGCGCTCGTGGCGTGCTCCTCGAAGCCCAGTTCGGGGTTGGCATGCAGGTGACGGCGCATCTCGATGGTGCGTTCGGTGTGCCGGGCGACCTCGGCGAGGATCTTGGCGTTCAGGTCTTCCGAGGGCAGCAGGGTCCGCATGACAACGACCCTACCGTCCAAACATCAAAGATAAAAGACTTTGATATTAAGACAGCTACTTCGCCTTCGCGGACCGCCGGGCATCGCGGTCGCGCCCGCGCCGCATTCGCTCCACGGTGTCCTCCAGGTCGTGGAGATGGTGGTCCATCGCCGCCCGGACGACCTCGGGGTCGCGCGTGCGCAGTGCGGCGAGCGTCTCCTCGTGGAGGGTGGCCAGCGGCACCGGGTCCATCTGCGCGGTCCACGAGTTCACGAGTACGGCCTTGGCCTCCAGGATCTCGTGCTGGTAGCGCGCGAGCATGTCGCTGCGGGCGGCCCTGCCGATCAGGTAGTGGAAGAGGTTCTCGGCATACATGATGTCGTCGCGCTCTTGCGCGGCGTGCAGCATGGCTGCCGCCTCGGCCATCTGCTCGAAGTCCTTTTCGGTCGCGCGCATGGCCGCGAGCCGGGCAAGCTCCATCTCCACCGGCCTGCGCGCCTCCACCAGCTCGATCATCTCGCGTGCGCGCAGCTCGACGTCGAAGCCGACCAGCGCAGCGGGCACGTTCCCCGAACGCACCACGATCCCGCCCGTGGCACCCCGGCGTACTTCCACGACCCCGGCACGCGCCAGCACGTGCACCGCGTCGCCGACGGTCGGCCGGCTGACGCGCAGGAGCTCGGCGAGATCCGCGACGGTCGGGAGCTTGTCGCCCGGTGCGTAGTAGCCCGCCCGGATCGCATAGGTGATCTGTCCGACGACTTCCTCGAACGCTCGAGTGCCGCTGATCGGACGGAACAGCACCGCCGGCGTGGGCTCTTCGGGGATGGTCACGGCATCACCGTACCGCCGGGCAACGGGTCCGGGACCGCACCCGGACCGGCGGGCGGCGACGTCCCGGCCGTATCTGCCGGCACGTGATTCCGCCGGTCCGGCCACAGCACCGGATCCGGCGTCTCGGCCCTGCCGGCGAGATCCGGGGTCGTGGTCCGGCCGGCCGGCGCTGTGGTCGTATGGCCGGCCGGTAGCGGTCGCAGGCAGGCCGCGCTGTGCTCCGTGGGGCGTTGATCCACTGGGCCGAGGGCGGGATCGGTCGTACGGCAGCCGTCGTCGGCCAGCGGGCAGCGGGGATGGAACGCGCAGCCGTCCGGCCGCGCACCCGGGTCGGGAACATCGCCGCCGAGCACCACGCGACTCCTCCGCTCGCGTGGGTCCGGGTGCAGCACCGACGACATGAGCGCACGGGTGTACGGGTGCGCCGGCGCTTCGAGGACCGTACGGGTCGGCCCCTCCTCGACGATCCGCCCGAGGTACATGACGGCCAGCCGGTCGGCATAGTGGGCGACGGTGGCGAGGTCGTGCGTGATCAGGAGGATGCCGGTCTCGCCACTGTCGCACAGCTCGCGCAGCAGCCCGAGGACTCCCGCGCGTACGGAGACGTCGAGCATCGAGGCGGGCTCGTCGGCGATCAGGAGGCTCGGGTCGAGCACGAGGCCGGCGGCGATCGCGACACGCTGGCGCTGCCCGCCCGACAGCTCGCGCGGGCGCCGCGGCAGGAAAGTCTCGGCAGGCCGCAAACCCGCGCGTTCGAGTGCGTCCATGGCCTTGGCGCGCCGCTGCTCCGCCGAGCCGCCGAGGCGGTGGATCAGCAGTGGCTCCTCGACGATCGACGCGACCGTGCAACGTGGGTCCAATGAGCCGTAGGGGTCCTGAAGGACCATCTGCATCCGCCGCCGCCACGGCCGCATCGCGCGAGCCCCGAGGCCCTCGATCGCGGAGCCGTCGATGCGTACGGTCCCGTGTGACGGCGTCACCAGGCCGAGGATGCTCTGGGCGGTCGACGACTTGCCCGAGCCTGACTCGCCGACCAGCGCGACGAGCTCGCCCCGATCGACATGCAGTGACACGCCGTCGACCGCTCGCACCACGCGGGCCGGCCGCCGAGCCACCCGATCGGCGATCGTACGCGGAACATGGTGGTGGAGGACCAGGTCCTCGACCTCGAGAAGATGACTCATGGCTTCCTGATCAGGTGGCAGATGGCCGAGACGCAGGGGTTTCCGGCCAAGGGCTGGTGGGTCATGGGGTCCTGTCGGTCAGATGGCAGGCGGCCCGGCGGGCCGGAGCGACGGGGGTGAGGCCGGGTTCGGTGAGGGAGCAGCGGTCCTCGGCGTCGGGGCAGCGGCTGCGGAAGGCGCAGCCCGCGAGGGGGACGTCGAGGGCGGGTGGGCTGCCGCCGATGGAGCGCAGCGGACGGTCGGCGCCGAGTACGGGCGTCGCCTCGTAGAGGAGTCGCGTGTAGGGGTGGCGGGGGGCGGTGTAGAGCCCCTCGGTCGGCCCCTCCTCGACCGCGCGGCCGGCGTACATCACCATCGCCCGGTCACAGAGCTGGCCGACGAGCCAGAGGTCGTGGCTGATGAGTACGATGGCCAGCCCCAGCTCGTCCGCCAGCCGGTCGAGCAGCTCGAGGATCTGCGCCTGCACGACGACGTCCAGCGCTGTCGTCGGCTCGTCGGCGAACAGCACGCGCGGCTCGCCCGCGAGTGCCATCGCGATGCACGCACGCTGGCGCATCCCACCCGACAGCTCATGCGGATAGAAGGCCACGTTGCGGGCCGCCATCCCGACCCGCTCGAGGAGCTCACCGGCCCGCCGCAGTGCCGCCCGTCGCGATACCCGCCCGTCGCGCGGCAGGACCTCGGCGATCTGGCTGCCCACGGTCCGTACGGGATTGAGCGCGTTCAGCGCCCCCTGGAAGACGATCGAGAGGTCACCCCATCGATAGGGCGCCATCGCGGCATCGCCGCCGGTCAGCACCTCCTGCCCGTCCACACGGACCGAACCCGAGACCGACGCGGTGGCCCCCAGCAGCCCGAGCACACCGAGCACGGTCGTGGTCTTGCCGCAGCCCGACTCCCCGACCAGCGCCAGCCGGTCCCCAGGCCGCACGTCGAAGCTCACACCGCGTACGGCATGGACATCCCGCCCGCCGGGCCCGTCGAACCACACATTGAGATCACGAACCTCCAGCACCGGTCCGTTCATGACTCCTCCATCACGGTCGCGGCCGTACGCCTGCGAAGTCGCCGACCGGAATCAGACCCGCCACTGTCGTCCTCGCCGCCACCCGCCGCCGTCGCGCGCAGCCGTACCCGCCTCGGGGGCAGGTGGTCGTGCCGGAGCTGGGGGTTGGCGATCTCGGCGACGCCCTGGCCGATGACGCTGCAGGCCACGACCACGGCGGCGATGCACAGTCCCGGGGGGACGAAGGCCCACCAGGCGCCGGCGCTGAGGGCCGACCGGCTGAAGGCGTGCTCGATCATGCGGCCCCAGGAGATGCTCGTCGGATCGCCGAGGCCGAGGAAGGCCAGCGCGGCCTCGGCGAAGATCGCGGTGGCCACCGTCAGCGCGGCGTTCGCGACGACGAGCGGTGTGAGGTGCGGCAGCAGGTGGCGGGTGACGATCCGCAGATGGCTGCTGCCCAGGCCGCGGGCGCGCAGGATGTAGCCGCGCTCGCGCAGCGACATCGTCTGGGCACGTGTGAGCCGCGCCATCTGCGTCCACGACAGCAGCCCGATGACCAGGATGATGTGGCTCAGGCTTGGTCCCCAGATCGCAGCGACGACGATCATGAACGGCAGCGCCGGGACGACGAGGAAGTAGTCCGTGACGCGCATGAGGACGCTGTCCACCCAGCCCCCCGCATAACCCGCGAGAACCCCGACGGCACAGCCGATCAGAACCGCGACGAGGCTGGCCGCCGCACCGACGATCAAGACCGTACGCGCACCGCGCAGCAGCAGTGAGAGCACGTCCTGGCCCGCGTCGTCGAGCCCGAGGGGATGAGCGGAGGAGGGGCTGCCGAAGACCGGACCGACACGGCGGCCGGCCTCGCTGGTCGCCAGCAACGGCGCGAACAGCGCGACCAGCAGTGTCAGCGCGAGGACCCCCGCCGCGACGGCGATCGCGGGCTGGCGGAGGAACCGGAACTGGCTCATACGGTGATCCTGGGGTCGAGTCGCAGATATATGAGATCGGAGACGTAGTTGCAGACGACCACGACGACTGTGAGAACCAGGAACGCACCCTGCAACATCGGGTAGTCGCGCGAGGTCACCGCGCTGTAGATGGCGCGGCCGATGCCCGGCCACGAGAAGACCGTCTCGATCAGCACGACACCCCCGACGACGGAGCCGAGCGAGAGCGCGATCAGCGTCGAGATCGGCAGCATCGCGTTGCGCAGCGCATGGTGGCGCACGATGCGTAGCGTCGACAGGCCCTTGGCGCGCGCGGTCAGCACGTAGTCCTCGGCGAGGGTCTCCAGCATCGCGGTGCGCGTGAGCAGCGCGTACTGACCGAAGAGGGTGAGGCCCACCACGAGGGAGGGGAGTGTCATGTGCCAGAGCACGTCGACCGTGTGCTGCCACGGGCTCGGCTCGATCAGGAACTCGTCGACACGGCCGCCTGAGGGGAAGACACCGCCGAGGAGGAAGAGCAGCAGCAGCCCGACCCACTGCGCCGGAAGGGCGTAGACGGTCAGCGACGAGACGGTCAAGGCCCGGTCCGTCCGGGTTCCCCGCCGTACCGCGCCCAGCACACCGGTCGCGATGCCGGCGAGGATCGCCACCACCGTGCCGAGCAGGACCATCGGCAGTGTGTTGCCGAGGGCCTCGCCCAGGTTCTTGGAGACGGGCTGGCCGTTGGCGAACGACCGCCCGAGGTTGCCGTGCACGAGCTCGCGGAGGTATGCCACGTATTGCACGCCGATCGACCGGTCGAGACCGAATTCGTGGCGCAGCGCCTGTTGCTGGGCCACGGTCGAGTTCGGCACACGGGCGAGGTTGCTCACCGCGTCGCCGGGGACGACGCGGAAGAGCAGGAAGTTGAGGCTGATCGCGCAGAAGATCGTGATCAGCGCCACCGCAGTCCGGCGGAGGACGAGGTCGAGGCCGCGGTTCATCGACTCAGCCGGAGCGCTGCACGCCGGCGAACGCGTTGGTCGAGAGGAAGTCGGTCGTGTACGGGCTGGTCACGAAGCCGTCCCACTCGGAGGCGTGTGCGTCGAGGATAGCCCTCGCGTAGAGCGGGATCCACGGCAGGTCGTCGTTGAGGATCTGCTGCATCTGGTCCACGATCGCCTTGCGCTTCGCGGGGTCGAGCTCGGTGGCCTGCCGCTGGAGCAGACCGTCGTAGGTCTTGTTGCAGTAGCCCGCGTCGTTGAGGTTGGCGAGTTGGCCGCAGCTGAGCACGCTGAGCTGCAGCGTCGGGTCGTAGAGGGACATCCAGTTGTTGAGGAAGAGATCGGTGTCGAGGTACTTGTCGTTCGGCCCGTGGACGGCGGAGACGAACGAGCTGGCATCCGACGGAGCGGCCTCGAGCTTGACACCGATGCGGCCGAGGTCGTTCCTGATGCTCTCGAACTGGCGCTCCCTCTCACCCGCGACGAAGCGCACCTTGTAGCTCATCGGGTGTCCGTTGGCGATCCGCACGCCGTCGGCGCCGCGCTTGAAGCCGAGCGCGTCGAGCTGACGGCCGGCCCCGTCGGCATCGAAGGCCGGCAGCTTGACGCCGGTCGCGGTCCAGCCGCCGCCGATACTCGGGGGCAGCAGGGTGTCGATGACGGTCCCGGTGCCCACGGTCGCGGTGGCGGTGAGCTGCGGACGGTTGATCGCCGACGCGATCGCCTTGCGCACACGCGGGTCGAGCAGTTCGCGGTGCTCCGGCTTGGCACTGTTGGAGTTGAACCCGAGCACGAAGACGTCGGCGCTCGGCACCTTGCTCACGCGCAGCTTGCCGTCGCCCTTGAGCTTGTCCACGACGGTCGCCGGGACGACCTTGGCCTGGTCGATCTCGTTGTTGCGCAGCGCGGAGACCATCGCGTCGCCCGAACTGTAGAGGCGGATACCGACGGCGTCGACCTTCGGCCGCTGCCCGTAGTAGTTCGCGTTGCGCTTCAGCAGGAGGAACTCGTCCTTGCGGTATTCGGAGAGGGCGAACGGACCGCCGGACACCACGGGTGCGCTGTTCGCGAAGCGCCGCAGCCCGGAGCCGTCACCGGCCGCGGCGGACGCATAGACGTGCTGGGGAAGGATGGGCAGCATCGCGAACTGGGCGATGGCGGTGCTCAGCGGCGCCGCCAGCTTGATCACCAGCGTGTGGTCGTCGGGCGCGCTCGCCGACGTCACGCCGTTGAGCAGGAACGCCAGGCCGGCGGTGGACGACTTGGCGAACTTCAGCGTCGTCTGGATCGTCCACACGGCGTCCGCCGAGGTGAGCGGCTGCCCGTCGCTCCACTTGGCACCCGGGTGAAGGTGGAAGGTCATCGTCGTCCCGTCCTTCGAGGTCTCCCACGAGCTCGCGAAGTCCGGACCCACCTGCTCGCCCTTGTAGCCGACGAGGTAGGGGTAGACGTTGCGCATCACCGAGAGTGGCAGCACGTACTGTGCGACGAACGGGTTCAGTGAGTCGATCGGGCTGTCGGTGATCCCGACGCGCAGTGTCTGACCACCGGACCCCGTTGACGACGCTCCACAGGCGGTCGTCCCGGCGACCGTGGCGACTGCGGCCACGATGAGCATCTTCCTCAGCATGGCGCGACCCTAGTCAGGCGCCTCCTCAAAAGTCAATGAACTTTATGTTTGACCTTAGGTGGGCTTCTCCTGATAGGAAACCGGTGCCAGGCGGAGTGATCTCCTGGACCGGCACGACGCCGCCGTCCGGGGGCGGGTAGGGGATGGCCCGGCTGCGCTCACGCCCGCGAAGACGAGTCGGTGAAGTCGGCGCGGCGGGCGACCGCCTGCAGGAGTGCCTGCCGACATGCCCGGACGGCGAGGTGCCGGGCGCCACCTCTACGTACGGCGGTGAACAGTCGGCGTGCCTGCCGCCCGGGAGGGAGCGACCACAGAGCGACGCTGGGCCGGAGGCCTCGCCATACGAGGTCCGGGAGCAGCGCGGCGGCGTGCCCTTGCTCCACCAGCCGCAGGTGAAAAAGCAGGTCCGTGGATTCGAAGCGCACATCGGGTTCGAATCCCGCGTCGCGGCACAGGGTCATCGCCCATTGGCGAGCGACCGTATCTTCGGGCTCCATGACCCATGGGTGATCGGCCAGCGCGCGCAGCGCCTCCTGCGGCTCGGCCGCATCGACACCTTTCGGCTGGGCCAGGCGCAGGGGATCGTCGCACAGGTCCTCCCGCTCCAGCTCGGGGTGCCGCGGATTGGGGTGGCCCGGGTACTCCTCCGCGATGACCAGATCGAAATCGTGGGCAAGCAGGGCCGGCAGCGCCTCCTTCGGCTCCATCTGGGTGACATGGACGCGCAGGTGGGGATGGGTGTCGCGGAGGAACGTCAGTGCGTCCGGGACCAGGGCCAGCGCCGCGGTCTGGAAAGAGGCGACGCGCAGGGTGCCGGTGAGGTCGATCATGGAGTTGGCGACGTCGGCTTCGGCCTGTTCGAGTCGTTCCAGTATGGCTTCGGTGTGGGTGACGAGGATCTCGGCCTGCGGCGTCAACCGCACCCGCCTGCCCACGCGCTCGAGGAGGGGAACGCCGACCTCCACCTCCAGCAACGAAAGCTGCTGAGAGACCGAGGAGGGGCTGTAGGAGAGAGCGGCGGCGACCGCGGCGAGCGTTCCGCGGTGCTTGAGCTCGCGCAGGAGGCGAAGCCGGTGCAGATCAAACATTCGTTGGCTTTTCTAATGAATATTGCTCGAAAACATTCGCTGGACCAGCGATATGGGCGGACGGCACCGTGCTGGTGTGAATCCGAGCATTTCTGCCACCGCTTCCGCCGTCCCGCCGATTCCCACGTGGTTCGCGCGACCTGCAGCCCGGGCCTGGAGCTGCCCGCCCGCCCCGGCCGAGGTGGGGGAATTCCACTCCGGACTGCCGGACTACGCACCCACCCCGCTGACCGAGCTTCCCGCCCTGGCCGAGGATCTCGGCGTCGGCCGGGTGTTCGTCAAGGACGAGTCCTCCCGCCTCGGGCTGCCCGCCTTCAAAGCCCTGGGTGCGTCGTGGGCGATCCACCGGGCGTTGTCTCAGCGGGCGAGTGACGGGCCGGTGCGGCTCGTCACCGCCACCGACGGCAACCATGGTCGCGCCGTGGCTCGCATGGCGCGCCTACTCGGACACCGCGCCCACGTCCTCGTTCCGCAGGGCGTGCATCCGGCAGCCGTGGCCGCCATCACCGCCGAGGGCGCGGAGGTCACCTCTGTCGCCGGGACCTACGACGAGGCGGTCCGCCAGGCAGCCGACGCCTCCCGTGAGCCCGGTTCCATCCTGGTCCAGGACACCGCCTGGCCCGGCTACGAACAGATCCCCGGCTGGATCGTCGAAGGCTACTCGACGCTGTTCGCCGAAGTCGACGCACAGCTGTACGCCGCGGGCGTCGGATCACCCGGTCTGGTCTCCGTTCCTGTAGGGGTGGGTTCGCTCGCCCAGGCTGCGGTCACCCACTACCGCAGCCGGGCGGCGGGTGCCGCCACGGCTGTGATGGCGGTGGAGCCGGACAGCGCGGCCTGTGCCCTGGCCAGCCTCACCCGGCGGGAGTCTGTGACCGTGGCGACCGGGACCACGATCATGGCCGGGCTGAACTGCGGCGCCCTCTCCAGCCTGGCCTGGCCGTACCTGCGCGACGGGCTGGACGCCGCGGTCGCCGTCACCGACACCGACAGTGCTGGCGCGGCCCGCGACCTTGCCGCCTTCGGCGTATCGTCCGGCGCCTGCGGTGCGGCCACGCTGGCCGGCGTCCGTGCCGCGCTGACCGGCGGCGGCAGCACCGGCCGCCGCGCCGCCTTGGCCGCCGGGCGCGCCACGACCGTCGTGCTGCTGAGTACCGAGGGCGCCGCCGCCAACCCGCATGGCCTGGACTCCGGCGAGTAGGGCGGCGTCGGCAGTCCAGGCCATGCAACGAGAGAGGCCCCTGACCACGGTCAGAGGCCTCTCCTATTTCGACGAGGAGGTCAGCCCCGGAGCCGCCCGCACTCGGCGAAATCGATGAACGGTGAGGCTCCACAGCACCGGCTGCCGAAGGAATCGCCTGACTGTCGGAGTCTCATCGTGTTCCCGCTCCCGGGACGCCTCAGAGACCCGGGACCTCGGGAGTGTCTCCCAACTGGGGAGTCACCTGGGGAGTCTCTTCCATGGGCTTGACGTCCTGATGTACTTCCAGCAAGCAGTACTGAAGCTGGGTGGCGGCGAAGTAGGCGCCACCGACCGCGTAGTTGACGTTGTACCAGTAGTCGCACTGCGCCCTTGTCGTAGCGCTTGCCGGGGTAGCGGACAGCAGAAGCAGCGGGCCCGCCACAGCGGTGACTGCGGCGGCCGTGGCCAATCGGCGAACTCTCATGAGGTGTTCCCTTTTCCGGAGGGCTGGGTGTCATTTATATGACACGGCCTCATGATTGGCCCTGCCTGACGATCTTGACCATCCGCCATCAGTACACCTTTCCTCCTTCCCCAGAAGGAGGAACGACGGCCAGAAGGAGGGGAAGGGCTCCTGGCCAGCCCTCTCCTCTATCAGGAGCCATGGGCCTGGGGCGGGCGTGCGTACGACACCGGCAGCCACACCTCCCAGAGAACGCGCCCGTCCTTCCCATCGACGACCGGCCGGGCGCACCCGCACATACAGTCGATGCCGTCGCGTTCCGGCACGGGTGGCCAGAACTTGAAGGGATCCCGTCCGGCTGCGGCGCCTTCCGGTCCTCGGGCCAGTACTCGATGGGGAACTCGTGCTCGCGGTTCGGCAGGAGCAGCTTCGGCACGACGCACGGTGTTCTCGCGCTGTGCGTCAGGATGCCTCGGCCGGCGCCCGAACCTCCTTGTTCACGCTGATCCGGCCGAACAGACTTCGGTTGCCGGACGGGCCCTTCAGAAGGCGGTGACCACCGTCTGGCTGGTGGGGTGTAGTTCGCGGTGCAGCTACTCACGCTCGTCCTTACGCCGCTCCTGCTCGATCCTGGCCACCTCGGCCGCTTCGTCGGCCGACTTCTGCGCCGCGACGGCGGACTTTCTGGCGTACACGAGGGCGACTACGGCCACGACGGCGCTGACCGCGGCGACGACGATGCCGCCGATCGCGATCCAATTGTCGGCGCCGGGGCCGGTCGCTTCGGAGATGGCCGCAGGTAGGGGGCGTTCATGGTGGGCACCGCACCGGCCGTCGTGGCCGCGAGGGGTCCCGGTGGTAGTCGCGGAAGATCCAACGGATATCGCCGGCCAACGTCGACGTGAAGCACACGGGCAAGGTCAGTGGCATCCTCCACCCGGCCGGTCGCCGTCGTCCCTTAGGCCGCAGACGATCCTCCTCCGGGAGGAGCCCGGATCGCAGTCACTGGCCGACAATCGACAGTGCGGCATCGGAGATCATCGGGGCATCCGGTGGCCGCCACAGACGCAGGATCCGCACCTCGCGTACATCGCGACCCCACCGCAGGAGTCCATGTGACCCGTCTCCGTCCCGCATTCACCATCGCGCTGTTGGCCGCGGCCTTCGTGGGGGCACTGTCCCTCCCGGCCCAGGCGGCCGAACCCTGCACCACCGGCCCGAACGGTCCCGCGTGCCATTCGCCCGGCTGGGGAACCAAGTAAAGGGTCCCGGTAGTACTGGCTGTGAATCCAGCAAAGCTGGGCGGCGGGCACCTACAACGCGTGCGTCGAGATGTCCTGACCTCACCAGTAGGCGCGCGGAAAGGCAGACTCACCCCCTGTGGTGGGGCTGCCTTTTCGTGGTCGGGGCTCGCCCGGCGTTGGAACAGGCCTGGTTTCTGAGCCGGGCGTAGGCCGCGGGCGGCAAAGGAACACCAGCTCAACATCGTTGTCGGCAGCCCAGGCGCGGACCTGGGGATGTTTGTGGGGCGAGTAGTTGTCGGCGATCACGTACAGCTTCTCGCCAGGCCAGCGCACGCGGAGCGTCTTGAGGAAGGACAACACCTCCCGCCAGCGCTTGCGCTTGCGGATCCGGTAGTACAGCCGGCCGGCGGCCAGATCGAGCTCGGCGATCATCTGCATGACGCCGTTGTAGCGGTTGTAGGTGGCCCGTGGCCGCTTGACGAATCCCATAGGGACACCCCCCAGCAGGGTGTGCCGTAACGCGAGGTAGGCCGATTCGATCTCCCACCGCTCGTGGTAGAGCCGGATCAGGGCCGCAGCGCTGTCGCGGCGGGGATCGAGCAAGGTCGTGGCCAGCCGATAGCGGCTGGCGATCTTCGTGCCGTCGGCGCAGGTCACGGTGATGTCGGCATCGATGATCCGCACTACCACCTCGCCGATCCGGGAAAGGAACGAGCCATCGCACAGCCGGGCGGCCAGCGGCGGGCGGCGGGTGCTCTTGAGCCGGACCAGGAACTGCGCGCCGCGCCCGGCCACGGCAGCCAGCAGGTCGTTGCCGTCGAAGGCGCGATCGGCCAGTACCAGCATGTCTGGGCCGAGCAGGGCGCACAGCCGGCGCGCGTATCGGCTCTCACCGGGGGTGGTCGGCCCGAACGTTGCGCCGATCAGGCCGCGTGTGCGGTCTCCACCAGCGTCATGAGCATTACCGTCGGATAGTCCGCCCAGCCCAGCCGATACCTGATCTTCGCCAGCCAGGAACGGTTCCGCTCGGCATCGGACACCTTGATGGAGCTGCGGCCGTCGAAGGCGACGGTGCGCCAGCGCCGATAGCGCGTCCCTGGTGTGCCCGACTGCGCCAACGGCCCGGCCACGATGTCGAACAACGCCCGCAGCGGTGCCGCACCCACCCAGCGCCGCAGATCCCGCAGCGCTTTCTCCGACGGGCGCGGCACCGCCAGGCCCTCCAACGCGGCGACCAGTTTGCCCCATATGCCCAGGTAGCCCAGTTCTGGGAACAGGCCCAGGGCCAGCACGAAGTAGACCCCGACCCTGGAGGGCAGGTTCCGTAACCGCCGCTGGGTCTTCCGGTGTCTTCCAGTACCGCGTCGACCAGCTCGAACGGCAGGTGCTGGGTCAGTTCTCCCAGGTGGCCGGGGGCGAAGACGCCGTCGGCGACCATGAGAGTGCGGGTGAGCGTGATCGTGGCAGAATCAGTAGGCAACGGGACCTCGGGTTCGGGTGGATCTTGGTCGATCACCTGATGTATCAGAGGTCCCGTTCTTCTTTTGCCTGGGCCCTGCCGAACTCACGAACCGCTTGCCACGCGCCCGAGATCCTTAACTACGTGGCCTTGTGGCAAGTTCTCCCGGGTCCTTGACGAGGTGTTCACCGGCAGCGGCATAAGGATCATCAAGATCCCACCCCGCTCACCGCGTGCGAATTCCTACGCGGAAAGGTTCGTGGGCACGCTACGCCGTGAGTGCCTCGATCGACTGCTGATCTTTGGAGAGCGGCACCTGCGCACTGTCCTGGCCGCGTATGAGCAGCACTATAACGATCATCGTCCCCATCAGGCTCTGGACCAGAAGCCGCCGGTGAATGAAGTCGGCCGGGTGATCGACCTGACCACTCCGATCCAGCGCCGACAGGCTGTCGGAGGGTTGATAAACGAGTACCGGAGAGCGGTCTAGGGATCTTGTGAAACACCAGGTTGCAGCCGGTGTGCGAGTTCAGGTACGGCACAGGTAGGACGGCCACCTGCTCGCCGTGCACAACGACATGCGCGAACAAGTCCGCCAGGCCGAAGGACGCGAAGCCGAGACCGTGGGCGCCGCCAGTCGCGGAAACGACGCCGGCAAGAAGGTCCAGGGCGCAAACGGCACGTCCCTCTTCGTACACCAGGGACGGGCCGAGCTCCTCTCGTAGTAGTGCTGTGTCTACCTCGGGACACCCGGGAACACCACCCCGCGTGCGGCTGGCTACGCCATCGTGCCGACGAGGGGACGTCCATACGGTTGATCCGGATCAACCGCCGGGACTGCGGCCCGGCACCGACATCATCCGGAGAGGACAACTTCCGTGCGTGAACGAATGATCGCCGTGGCCGTCGCCGTGGGCACGGCTCTGACGGTCGGGATATCGGCCACCGGCCCGGCGTCGGCGGGCGTCGCCAGCCGGGCCGGGACCAGCGGGACCGACGGGACCGCCCGGTTCTACCGGCAACCGATCAGCTGGCACGGCTGCCGGTCGGGGCCGGACGACGAAACCGGCGGAGCGCTGGACGCGGCCGGCGCGCGGTGTGCCACGGTCACCGTCCCGCTGGACTACGGCCGGCCGGACGGGCGGACCATCACCGTGGCGATATCGCGGATCAAGGCCACCGATCCCGGCCGCCGCCGCGGCGCCCTGCTCATCAATCCCGGCGGTCCCGGCGCCGTCGGACTGGACCAGGTGCTTCTCAAGGGGATGATGCCGGCCGTCGCGGAGCGCTACGACCTGATCGGGATGGACCCGCGCTTCGTGGGCCGCAGCACGCCGATCCGTTGCCAGTGGACGACCGACAGCTTCACGCGGTCGGCCGGTCCGAACCGGCGCACCTTCGACGAGAGCGCGGCCCTCATGAAGACGCTGGCGGCCGGATGCGCCCAAGGCGATCGCGACCTGCTGCCGCACGCCTCCACCCGCAACACCGCCCGCGACATGGACGTGATCCGCGCGGCCCTCGGCGAGCCGAGGCTGTCCTACCTCGGGTACTCGTACGGCACCTACCTCGGCGCCGTCTACCTGCAGATGTTCGGGGCGCGGGCGGACCGGGTCGTGCTGGACAGCGCGGCCGACCCCGACGTCTACGGCCCCAACCTGATCTCGCGGAACGCCCCGGCCCTCGCCGCCGCGCTGAAGCACTGGGCCGGCTGGGCCGCCGATCACGACAGCAAGTACGGCCTGGGCAACACGACGGCCGCAGTCCTGTCCACTGTGGAGCGGATCGACCGCGCCGCCGCCCGGCGTCCCCTGCGGGTCGGCGCGTACGGGGTCGACGCCCACCTCGTCCCGTACCTGCTGTTCGTCCGCCTCTACGACGACAGCGCGACGGCGTACGCCGGCCTCGCGGCGGAGACGCGGGCGCTGGCCGACGCCGCCCGCGGCGCCTCGGTCGTTCCTCCGCCGTCGCTGGAGCAGCTCCTCACCGGCCTGTTCACCGGCGCGGGCGCGGCCGAGGACCGGGCGGGAACCCCGATCACCTGCGCCGACCGCGCCGTCTCCCGCGACCCGGCAACCTACTTCCGCGACATCCAGGCGCACCGGGCCCGCGAACCGCTGTTCGGGCCGATGACCCGCAACATCACCCCGTGCGCGTTCTGGCCGACCACGCCGACGGAACCGGTCACCGAGATCCGCAACCACGTCCCGGCGCTGATCGTCGGCGCCGACGGCGACCCCGTGACTCCCTATCCGGGCCAGCGGGCCATGCACCGCGCGCTGGCCGGCTCGCGCATGATCACGCTCACCGGCGCCTTCCGCCATGGCGCCTACCTCGCGGCCGGCAACGCCTGCGTCAACGCCGCCGTCGACCGCTACCTGGTCGACGGCGCCCTGCCCGGCACCGACATCGTCTGCGACACCTCCGGCGACGCCGGCGAGTGACGGCGCCGCGCGCCGCTGCCCCGGGCGACCGGGGCGGCGGCTCAGCGCCGCAGGTAGGTGAGGACGGCCAGCACCCGGCGGTGGCCGTCCTCGGCCGGAAAGTCCAGCTTCATGAAGATGTTGCCGATGTGCTTGGCGACCGCGGCGTCGCTGATGCCGAGGACGCGGGCGATCGACGGGTTGGAGCGGCCCTCGGCCATCTGCCCGAGCACCTCCCGCTCCCGTGGAGTGAGCCGGTCGAGTGGATCGGTGACCCGCTGCCGCGCCAGCAGCTGCCGGACCACGTCGGGGTCGATGACGGTCTCACCGGCCGCGACCCGGGTCACCGCGTCGGCGAAGTCGGAGATCTCCCCGACCCGGTCCTTGAGCAGATATCCGACACCGGCCCGGCTGGCGGGTATGAGAAGTTCCGCGGCGTAGGCGGTCGCGGCGTACTGCGAAAGCACCAGCACCGCCGTGCCCGGATCGGCGGTCCGCAGCTCCACCGCCGCGTGCAAACCCTCATTGGTGTAGCCCGGCGGCATCCGCACATCGGTGATGACGAGGTCCGGATGGTGCGTACGGACGGCGGCCATCAGGGCATCGGCGTCGCCGACGGCCGCGACGACGGTGTGGCCGAACCGCTCCAGCAGCCCGGCCAGGCCGGCGCGCATCAGCGTGGCGTCTTCGGCGAGCACTATTCGCAATGACATGGCAGTTCGATCCGCACGGTAGTTGGTCCCCTTTCCGGGCTGTCGATCACCAGGGTGCCATCCAGTACGGCGACCCGGTCGGCCAGGCCGCGCAGGCCGCTGCCCCGGGCCGGGTCGGCGCCGCCCCGGCCGTCGTCCCCGATAGCCACGCGCAGGCGTCCGCCCGCGAACCCGCCGCTGACCGTGATCCGGCCGGCCCCGGCGTGCCTGACCGTGTTGGTCATCGCCTCGGAGACGACGAAGTACGCGGTGGACTCGACGGCGACGGGCAGGCGCCGGTCCAGGGCGAGATCCAGCTCGACCGGGACCGGGCAGCGTTCGGCGAGCTCTCCGACGGCGGCCGCCAGCCCAAGGTCGGTCAGGACCTGGGGGTGGATGCCGCGGATCAGCTCGCGGATCGCCGTCAGCGCCTGCCTGGCCTGCCGGCGGGCGTCGCGGGCGAGCTCGGCCATCCGCTGGTCCTGCCCGCCGAGCTCGGCTTCCATCAGGCCGAGATTCATGTTCAGCAGTACCAGGTGCTGCTGAGCGCCGTCGTGCAGGTCCCGCTCGATGCGGCGACGCTCGGCCTCGAACGCGTCGACCAGCCGCATCCGCGACGTCGAGAGCTCCTCCACCCGCAGGTTCAACTCGGCCTGTGTCGGGCCGAGCAGCCAGCGGGCGAACGCCGCCTGACCCGCGGCGAGGAGGCACAGCGCGTAGACGGTGACGATCGTGACGGGCAGAGCGATCGCGGCGGCGAGCCATGCCTCGCCCATCGTGTCGACGACCGATCCGCCCAGCTGGATGTTCACCCAGTTCGTGATCCCTGCCGCGACGCGCAGCGGAAGTGCCAGCAGGGTGACGCAGACGAACAGGACGAAGAGGCCGACGAGGTCGATGGCGAACAGGACGGACAGCAGGCAGACCGTGTAGCCCAGCTCCCGCCACGTCGCGCTCTCCACCAGCCGCCGACGCAACCAAGCGCCCACGCCGCCGGGCGCGGCGGCGTGCGGGCTTCGCATCGGAGCCCGTTCGAACAGGCCGAGGCGGCGCCGCTCCAACGCCCCGATCGGTACCCCCGCGAGAACAAGCGTCGGCGGGAACGCCGCCAGCGGCAGCATCGCCAGCCATGCCGCCGGGGCGAGCACGACCGTACCGAGCAGATAGGCCAGACAGCGCCACGGCCACCGGGACAGCAAGAACCTGAACGGGTTGCCGGCCACCGCCCGCCATACCGAACCACTGTGCGTCATCCGGACCACCCTACGAGCGGCAGGCTCCCAGCGAACGGGCCCCCGGTGGAGTGCGGGTGGTAGACCTGGCGATACCGCGGCCATGCCGGGGACACCTGAAGCACGTCACCATCTCCGATCCGCTGTCCGACCTGCCCGCCCTAGCCGAGGTGCTGGAGCGGAGCACACGCTGGCCGCCTGGTCGCGGCCCGAGGCATGGGAGGGGACCAGCCCCGCCATGGGCCTGCCGATGACCGCGCTGGCCCACATGTACCTCGTCGATATGGTCGTGCACGGCTGGGACCTGGCCAGAGCCACCGGTCAGGAGTACGAGCCGGGGGGTTGCCCGTCGGGTGGCCCGGAGGACCTATCGCGATGGCTCGCCCCATGTCTGGGGCTTGAGTTGTCAGCTTGGAGCTACACCACTCGAGGGGACATCACCCGATAGCTCGGCGGCAGGCTCAGGCCCAGCCGCTCCTCAAGCCGGCTGACTTCTGACTCGCTGGCCGGGGGTCGCACCTGGAGGCCGGACACCCGGTCGTCCCCGTCTCCCCGAACGCCATCAAGGCATGGCGTGACGGAGAAGTGCTGTCGGGCGCGAAGTCCGATGCCCGGGACGCTGCTGTCATCGCCGAATACCTGCGGCTGCGCCAGCACCGGCTGCGCATCGCCGTGCCGTACTCCGACGACACCAAGGCGCTGCGGACCGTCGTGCGCACCCGCACCGACCTCGTCGACATGCGCGTAGCCGCGACCAACCAGCTCACCGCGCTGCTGGAGGCCTACTGGCCCGGCGCCAAGGCCGTCTTCGCCGACGTGGAATCGCCGATCAGCCTGGACTTCCTGACCCGCTACCCCACCCCGGCCAGCGCCCGCCACCTGGGCCAGAAGCGGATGGCCGCGTTCTTGGTCAAGCACGGCTACTCCGGCCGCCGATCGGCCGCGGTGCTGCTGGAGCGGCTGCGCGCGGCCCCGGCTGGAGCGACGGCAAACACCGGGCCGTGCACTTCCGCTGGGCCTGCAACAAACGCTTCCGCGTCGCGCTGACCACCTTCGCCGACAACAGCCGGCACGCCAGCCCTTGGGCCGCGCACATCTACACCCAGGCCCGCAAGGCAGGCAAAGACCACCCCCACGCCGTCCGCGTGCTGGCCCGCGCCTGGATCCGCGTGATTTGGCGCTGCTGGCTCGACGGCGTCCCCTACGACCCCGCCAAGCACGGCGCCGCAGCAGCGCTCAACGAGCTCGTTGCCGCCTGAGGTTGACACAGGGAGTGTCATGCCAGGACCCTAACGGCTCACTCCGCGCGCAGGACGGTGGCGGTCCCCGCCCTGGCCGCCCA
Organism: Microtetraspora glauca; assembly: GCA_001570385.1. Taxonomy (GTDB): domain Bacteria; phylum Actinomycetota; class Actinomycetes; order Streptosporangiales; family Streptosporangiaceae; genus Microtetraspora; species Microtetraspora glauca. The sequence goes on from BBYL01000051.1 coordinate 20,485, forward strand.
CCCGGCGGGCACGAGCGCCCCGAGCGTGGCCGTCAGGAGCAGGACGCCGACCACCGCGGCGAGCGTCCCGGCGTCGTAGATGTCCATGATCGTGGCCGGATAACTGGTCCTTCCCGCTTCGGAGGCGAACGCGATGAACGCCCGGAATAGCCCGATCCCCGCCGGCAGCCCCAGCAGACCGCCGAACAGCGCCAGCCCGGCGACCGACGTGACGACCATGGCCACGACCTGCCGCGGCTCCATCCCGACTGACTTGAGTACGCCCAGCTCGCGCCGCCGTTCGCGGGTGTTGAGCACGACGACGTTGAACACGCCGAGCGCCGTCACCAGCACCAGCACGAGCGCGAAGGCGGGGACGACGGTCCTCACGTCGCTCTCGGCGGGTCGCGGGATCGCGCGCGCCTGCCAGCCCCCGGCCCGCACCGCGGCCAGATAGGCGCTCACGTCGGAGCCCGGCGCCAGCCCGATCTCGTAGGCGTAGGGCCGCCGCCCGCCGTTGCGGTGGAGGAAGGTCTGCCCGCTGACGTAGACGGTCTGCTCGGTCTTGGTGATCGCCAGCTCGCCGACGATGCGCAGCTCGGCCGTACGACCTTGGAGCTGTACGGCGAGCGTGTCGCCGACGCGCTTGCCGGTCAGGCGCAGCAGCGGCCCGGGGACCACCACCTCGTCCTCGCCGCGGAACCAGCGGCCGTTCGCCAGCGGATACCCGGCGGTGACCATGTCCCCGCTCCAGCCGATCAGGATCCCCGACTGGGCCAGGCCCTCAATCCGGGCATCGGCCGCCCGCATCGCGGTGAGCGTGCGGACGCCGGGCAGCGCGCGCAGCCGCGCCGAGATGTCCCGGGGGACCGGGTTGCCGTCGACGCTCACCTGGACGGCCGCACTGCGGTCCTGCAGCCTCTCCACCGCGTCGGTGCTCAGGTAGAGGCCGCCGACGAACGTGAGCGCGCTCGCCCCCACCACGAGCACCGCCAGCGTCAGCGCCGTCCTGGCCGGGCGGGTGAACAGCTGGCCGAGACCCAGCCCCAGCGGGATCGGCAGCCGCGAACCGGCCAACCGCCGCTGGGCCGTACGACTCCGGCCGGGGCCGGAGCCCGCGCTCAGCTGTATGGCCCGGACGGCGCCCAGCCGGCCGGCACGCAGCGCGGGCAGCAGCGCGGTGACGGCGACGAGGGCCAGGACACCCGCGTAGGTGGCCAGCGCGGCCAGGTACTCGACCTCCACACCGACGGGCAGCCCGATCATGCTCGCGTAGTCGCCCAGAATGGGCAGGGAGAGCACGTTGCCGACGGCCGTACCGGCGAGGGCGCCGGCCGCCGACGGCACCATGATCATGATCAGATGGACGGCGACGACCTGCACCGGGGTGAACCCCAGCGACTTCATGACGCCGATGGCGCGTAGGCCGGAGATGACGGCACCGCTGACCGTGATCACGATGATCAGCACCGAGATGGCCAGACCGAGACCGCCGAACGTCACCAGCAGCGGCACCGTCGAGGACAGCCGGCTCTCGAAGGCGTACCGAAGCGTCTGGTACGAGCCGGTCGAGATCAGGCCCTCCCGCGGCAGGGCGGAGGCATCGGCGAAGCGGTACAGCAGCTGGTCACCCGCCGGGTGCGGCAGCGCGCGGGCCTGGGCGGGGGTCGTCCACGCGTCGGCCGAGGCCGACATGGACACTGCGACGCCGACGACGGTCAGCGCGGGCTCGCCGGACAGCGTCGCGAACCTGGCGCCGACCGGGCTGGAGGCGGGATCCCAGCGGTCCCGGCTGATCACGACCTCGCCTGCCGCCCGCGGCCACCGGCCCCGGACCACGGCCACCCGGTCCACCGCGCCGCCCGGATCGGCGCGGCCGACGACCCGCCAGGACGCGCCGTCGGTGTCCCTGACCGTCGCCACCGGGAACGGCCCGGCGGTCCCCTCCACGTGTCCCGGCGCCGAACCGACGGCGTACAGCGCCGTCACCTGGGCGCCGCGCTGCTGTTCGAAGGCCCGGTCGAAGGGCGCGTTCGTGCCGGACAGCAGCGCCAGGCAGAGCGCGATCACGCCCGAGGACAGCGTGACCACCACGCCGACGATCACGCTCTGCAGGCGGCGCCTGCGCACCGCCGCCAGGCCGGCGATCCAGACCGCCCTCACGCCGCCTCCATCTCAGCGATCCGGCCGTCGGCGAAGTGAACGACGCGGGTGGCGCAGCGTTCGGCCAACCGGTGGTCGTGGGTGACGAGCATCAGGGTCTGGCCGATCTGGTTGAGGTCCAGCAGCAGGTCCATGACCTGCTCGCCGGAGCGGCTGTCCAGCGCCCCGGTCGGCTCGTCGGCCAGCAGCAGCGCGGGCCGGTTCATCAGCGCGCGGGCCACCCCGACGCGCTGGCGCTGCCCGCCGCTGAGCGTGGCGGGGTAGGCGTCGCGCCGGTCGGCGATGCCCAGCTCCTCCAGGAGTTCGAGCGCTCGCGTCCTGGCCTGGCGCCGCGGGGTGCCGACGAGCCTGGCCGACAGGGCGACGTTCTCCAGCACGGGCAGGTCGTCCAGCAGGTTGAAGAACTGGAACACCATCCCGATCCGCCGCCTGCGGTAGCGCGCCAGCGCTCCCTCGCTCATCCGCGTCAACTCCTCCCCCTGGACGGTCACCAGCCCCGAGGAGGGCCGGTCCAGCCCGGCGATCATGTTGAGCAGCGTCGACTTCCCGCTGCCTGACGGGCCCATGATCGCCACCGCCTCGCCCGCCCCGATCGACAGCGTGACCCCCGCCAGCGCCACCGTCTCGCCGTACTCCTTGCGCACGGCCTCCACCTGCACCACTGCATTCATGCAGGCGACCGTACGACCGGCGGCCGCCGTCTGTCGTCGGGCGGGGGACGTACCTCCGTGGATGTACGGCGGGCCCATCCCCGGGCGGATGGCCGCGACGACCCGTTCTGCCACCATGGGGAGGTGGCGTTCACCCTGCTCGGCTGGCTCGTCGCGGTGTGCGCCGCGGCCGTGGCGATCCATGCCCGGCGCTCGCGCACCCGCGACCTGGCCGAGCGCAACCGGCTCATGCAGGCCGAGCGCGACAGCGCCACCAGGCTGGCCGTCGAACAGGAGCGGGCCAGGATCGCCCGCGAACTGCACGACGTGGTCAGCCACAACGTCAGCGTCATGATCATCCAGACGGGCGCGGCCCGGCGGAGCGTCCACGAGCTGCCGGAGGAGGCGATCGAGGCGTTGCGGGCGGCCGAGACCAGCGGCAGGGAGGCGATGAACGAGCTGCGCCACCTGCTCGGCCTGCTGGCGCCCGCCGAACCGCACGAGGACCTGGTCCCTCAGCCCGGCCTGTCACGGCTGGGGACACTGGTGGACAAGATCGCCTTTGCCGGTATGCCCGTCGAGATGTCGATCGAGGGCCAGCCGCGCCCGCTGCCCGCCGGGGTGGACCTGACCGCCTACCGGATCGTGCAGGAGGCGCTGACGAACGCGCTCAAGCACGCGCCCGGCGGGCGGGCCGAGGTGTTCGTGCGCTACACCGAGCGGCTGCTGCGCGTGGAGGTGGTCAACACCGGGCCGAGCGTGCTCACCGGCACGCCCGCCCCCGCTTCGGGGAACGGCGCCGGTCGCGGCCTCGTCGGCCTGCGCGAGCGGGTGGCCGTCCTCGGCGGCGACCTCGACGCCCGCAGGCGGCTCGGCGGCGGCTACCGCGTGCGGGCCAAGATCCCCCTCGGGGAGCCGGCGGCATGATCCGGGTACTGATCGTAGATGACCAGGCCCTGGTCAGGACGGGCTTACGGCTGATACTCAAGACCGGCGACGTCGAGGTGGCAGGCGAGGCCTCAGACGGCGCGCAGGCGATCGAGCTGGTGGCGGAGCTGCGGCCCGACGTCGTCCTCATGGACATCCGCATGCCCGAACTGGACGGCCTGGAGGCCACCCGCCGCATCATGGCCCTCGACCATGTGCCCCGAGTGATCATCCTGACCACCTTCGACCTCGACAGGTACGTCTACGAGGCACTCCAGGCGGGCGCCAGCGGCTTCCTGCTCAAGGACGCCAGCCCCGAGCAGCTGCTCGCCTCGATCCGCCTGGTCATGACGGGCGACGCGCTGCTCGCGCCGGCGATCACCCGACGGCTCGTGGAACGCTTCGCCTGGCCCACCGTAGCCCCGGCGCCGGGGCGGCTGAGGGAGCTGACGCCGCGGGAGGTCGAGGTGCTGCGGCTGATGGGGCGCGGGCTGTCCAACGCCGAGATCGCCGCGGAGTTCCGGCTCAGCGAGGCGACGGTGAAGACGCACGTCACGCGCATCTTCACCAAGCTCCATCTGCGCGACCGGGCTCAGGCGGTGGTGCTGGCCTACGAGAGCGAGCTGGTCCGCCCCGGCGGGCAGCCGTAGGCTCATCGCTCGGTAGGGTGGCGGTCGTCCAGCGGCATGGCAGGCTGGGCGTCGCCTTCAATAACGTCGGCACCTGCGCCCTCGGCAAGGTCGCCGACCTTGACGGTCGTACGACATGTCCTGTCGCACCAGGCGGGCGTGGTGGCACTGGACCAGCTGGTACCCACCGAGACCTTCTACGACTGGGACCGGATATGCGCGCTTCTTGCCGCGCAGGAGCCGTCGTGGGAGCCGGGCACCGCGCACGGCGAGTCGGCGTTGTTTAGGGGTACCTGGTCCGGCGCACCGACGGGCGGACGCTCGGCCGCTTTCTCGCTGAGGAGGTCTGCGGCCCGCACGAGCTGGACTTCCGCATCGGCCTCGGCCCCGCTGAACAGGCACGGGCGATCGAGCTGACCGGCTTGACCTCGGCCTACCGGGCTGCCGCGCTGGCCCGCGATGGGTCCTACAACTTCATCGGCAACGCGCTGCCTGTTCTGGCGGTCCGCGACGCGAGCGGCTGGCACCTCGATCCGTACAGCAACAACGGCGAGTCCTTCTACGCGCTCACCAGTGACTACTCCGTCACGCTCGACCACCCGACCTCGCTGCTGGTGCCTGCCACGGGCACCTCAGTCGATACGCCGGGGACGTCCGGTCGTACGGTCACCACGGCCACCGCCGCCAACGTGCGGGAGTTCGCCTGGGCGGCCGGGCCGTTCGTGAAGACCACAAGCACCACGACCACCGGCGTCACGGTGAACGTCTACCGGGTGAGCTCGATCAGTTCGGGCAGCGCCTCCTCGATGATGACCACCGCCAAGAACGCGCTGGTCGCCCACGCCGGGCGGTTCGGGGCCTACCCGTACGGCGAGGCGGACGTTGTACTGGACAACAACTTCTGGTTCGGCGGCATGGAATATCCCGGCTTCGTGCTCGACGTGGTCAGCTCCACAGCCCTCGGCCACGAAC
>BBYL01000052.1 GCA_001570385.1 Microtetraspora glauca
GTGAAGGGCGGAGTGCAGGTCGGGGGCCTGATCCGCCAGGACGTCGATGGCCTCGTGCAGGTATCGGTAGGCGGTGGCCTGGGAGAGGCCGAACGCCTTGCCGTGCAGGGTGAGGTTGGGGCGCTGCCGGAACCAGGCGACCACGAAGACGGCTTGAAACCAGCAGGTCAGCGCCCTGGTGCCCTTCCTGGTTCCCCGGGCCGCGCGTTCCTGTCGCAGCAGTTGTGCGACGAAGCGGATGAGGTCTCGTGAGACGTCGAGCATGGCAGGATAGGTGATCACGTGGAGCCTTCTGGTAGACGGACGATCTTGTGGTGAGACCTCTTCTACCGAAGGCTCCACGCCTGTTTCCGGCGTCCTCTGTTCGTCCGCGTGTCTGCCCGCGTGTGATCGTTTCTGCTCAGGAAAGCCCTACTGTCCGAGTCGATCACGCTGAGAAAACGTCAGTGATCCGTTCGGCCAATCCCCAAGTCAATGCTTGGGCATTGGTGTGGTGTTTACTGACCGGCATGGCAGAAGCGGATCCCCGGCTCAAGGCGCTGGCGCATCCGGTACGGCTGCGCATGCTGTCGCTGCTCTGGGCCGCCCCCATGTCCGCCGCCGAACTCGCCCGCGAGCTGGAGATCTCGCACGCCCTCTCCAGCCAGCACCTGCGACGCCTGCGCACCGCGGGGCTGGCCGAACTCGTCGAGATCCGGTCCCGGCGCGGGGGCCGGGAACGCCGCTACCGCGCGGTGCGGGGAACGCCGCTCACCGATCAGCGCGACGAGTTCCCGCTGATCGTCGAGACGCTCGTACAGACCCTGCGCGAGCGCGCCGCGCGCAGGGACCCCGCGCGGTCCGGCGTGACCGCCGACGCGGAGCTCTGGGTACGGGCCGAGGTGTGGGACGACGTCCGCGAGCGGATGATCACCGCACTGTTCGACCTGCACGACGCGGCGCAGGCCCCGCGCACTCCCGACACGGTGCACCTCGCAGCCACGGTGGTGGCGTTCCCCATCGAGTCATGAGCTCCCCCGCCCTGTCCTCACGCCGTGCGGCGGTTCTGACAATGTCCCGGTAGAGCAGGACACCGGCCCCTATGGAACGGGACCACACAGGCGAGATCATTACTATTCGGCGTAATCGCCTACTTCCGGCATACCGGACCACGGGGCGGTGACGGCCCAGGCACACGACCCGTGCCGACCCACAGCGGTGTGCTCATGAAGGGGAACGACATGACCTCGATCTTCGATGTGTCCGCGTCGGAAGGCGACGTCAGCGGACACGACCTCGGGCAGGCGGTGGAATCCCTCCTGGCCGGGTGGGCGGAGCGCGTGGCCGTTCCCGTCGAGGTGTGGGCACTGCCGACGAAGGAGGTGCCGGACGAGCTCGCCCGGCTCGCCTACCGGGTCCTGGTGGACGCGCTGGCCCGCGTGGAGGGTGCGCGGGAGGTGTCGGTGGCGATGACCACGGGGAAGACGCTGCGGCTGACGGTCTCCTGCGAAGGCCGTACGGATCCCCACGGCAAGGGCACCGCTGACAGGAACGCCTCCGGTGACGACGCCGGCATGAGCGTGCTGCACACCCAGGTCAAGGCGCGGCGCGGAGTCTATTCCACCGGTCTGGCGGGGACGGGAAGCATGACCATCACACTGGAGCTCCCGCTTCCCTGAACGGCTGGCCCGCTACCTGGTCCACAGGGACTCCTGAACGGTCTGGGCGAGGGCCATCAGCTCGCCGGACACCCGCTCGGGACGCCAGGCGAGGCCGTACGTCATGCGCAGGTCACCGGCGTCGAACGGCACGAACCGCACATCATGGCGGCGGATCGAGCTGACGACCAGATGGGGCACGGGCAACAGCCCGATGCCGGCCGCGACGAGGTCCAGCACCGCCGTGAAGTCGTCGATCTCGTCCGCCACGGCGTGTAGCTGGTGCGGCCCGCGCAGCCGGCCGGCCAGCCGCGCCCACATGCCGCCCGGCGGGCGGTTGCGCGGCACGATGATCCGATGCCCCGCGAGCCGTTCCGGCCCGATCCTCGCCAGGGTGGCGAGCGGGTCGCCCGCCGGCACCGCCAGGTGTCCGACCGGCACGTGGAACCGGGCCGCGGTCGTCAGCCCCAGCGGGAACGGCGCGCTGAGGATGGCGGCCGAAACGTCACCCTCGGTCAGGGCGGCGGTGGCGGCGTTCCACCCGGCGGCCCGGAGATCAACGCCGATCGCCGGCCTGCGCCGGGACAACCGCCGGGCGACCCGCGCCGCGAGTGCCCCGACGACCGGCGCGTAGGCCAGCCGGATGACCGGTCGCGCGGCCTCCGCCAGCCGGGCCGCCTCGGCCGCGAAGGCGTCCGCCGTCTCCAGCAGCGCCTCGGCCTGCGGCAGGAGGGCCGCGCCGGCCTGCGACAGCCGTACCTCACGGCTGGTCCGCTCGAACAGCCGGAGCCGCAGCGCGCGTTCGAGACGGCCGATGGCCTGACTCATCGCCGGCTGCGACATGCCCATCTCCGCCGCGGCACGGGAGAAGCTGCGATGACGCGCGACGAGCGCGAAACAGCGGATGTCGCGTACCGGCGGACTGGGTTCCACGCTCCAGTATCACCGGCCTCTATAAGTGCTGTTGATAGATCCACGGTGCGCATCCCCGCTTTCCGCGACGCTCGTCCATAAGCGGCGATGATGGATCGGCTGCGCGGGTCCGGGACGCGGGCACGATGCGCTGGTCCGATCCGCCCGGCCGCTCACGAGCGGTCCCCACCACGGAGTCGTCATGACCGCTGTGCGCCCGTCGCCCTTTCCCGCTTCCACGGTCCTCGGATATCCGAGAATCGGGCCCCACCGCGAGCTGAAACGCGCGCTCGAGTCGTACTGGAGCGGCCACGGCACCTGGGAGGAACTGGAGGCCACCGGCGCCCGCCTACGGGAGGAGACCTGGCGACGGCTCGGCGCGCTCGGCCTGGGCGCGGCGCCGTCAAACACGTTCTCGTACTACGACCACGTGCTCGACACGGCCGTGCTGTTCGACGCGGTGCCCGAGCGTTACCGGGACCGGTCCCCGGAGGACGCGTACTTCGCGATGGCCCGTGGCGCCGACGGTCTCGCACCGCTACGCATGACCAAGTGGTTCGACACGAACTATCACTACATCGTGCCGGAGATCGGGATCGACACCGCGTTCCGGCTGGCCGGTGACAAACCCCTCGCCGAGGTACGGGAGGCCCGCGCGCTGGGCGTCGACACGCGTCCCGTGCTGCTCGGCCCGGTGACGTTCCTGCTGCTGTCGCAACCGGCGCCGGGCGGGCCGTCCGGGTTCGCCCCGCTGGACCGGCTGCCCGACCTGCTGCCCGCGTACGAGCGGCTGCTGGAGGCGCTCGCCGCCGAAGGCGTCGGCTGGGTGCAGCTCGACGAGCCCGCGCTCGTGGCGGACCGCACGGAGGAGGAGCTCGCCGCCGTCCGGACCGCCTACCGGCGACTCGGCGCGCTGACCTCCAGGCCGGCGCTGCTCGTCGCGTCGTACTTCGGGGATCCGGGCGACGCGCTCCCGGCCCTCGCGGACACGCCGGTCGAGGCGATCGGGCTGGACCTGGTCCGCGGCAGGATCCCGGAGAACGCCGATCTCTCGGGCAAGACCGTCGTCGCCGGTGTGGTGTCCGGCCGCGACGTCTGGCGCACCCGCCCCGACAGGGCACTGTCCGCCCTCCTGGCCGTGCGGGAGCGCGCCGCGCGGGTCGTCGTGAGCACCTCCTGCTCCCTCCTGCACGTGCCGTACGACGTCGAGCGGGAGACGGACCTCGATCCGGCGCTGCGGCACCGGATGGCGTTCGCCGAGCAGAAGGTCGCCGAGGTGGTCGAGCTGGCCGCCCTGCTCGCCGCGAGCCCGGCCCCGCCCCGGCCTGTGAGCCCGGCCTCGCGCCGGGGCTCGGAGCCGCCCACGCCACCGCCGCTTTCCGGCGGCGAACCCGCTCCCTCCTCCCCCGTGCCGCCCTCCTCTGTACCGGCCACCTCTGTACCGGCCTCGCGCGAGGGCCGCAGTCCGTACGCGGTGCGAGCGGCGGCGCAGGCGGAACACCTGCGCCTGCCGGTGCTGCCCGTCACGACCATCGGCTCGTTCCCGCAGACCGGCGAGCTCCGGGAGGCCCGCGCCGCGCTGGGGGCCGGGCGGCTGGACGAGGACGGCTACGAGTCCCTGGTCCGGGCCGAGATCGCGCGGGTCATCGCGCTCCAGGAACGGCTCGGCCTGGACGTGCTCGTACACGGCGAACCCGAGCGCAACGACATGGTCCAGTACTTCGCCGAGCACCTCGACGGCTTCGCGGTCACCCGCCACGGCTGGGTGCAGTCGTACGGCTCCCGCTGCACCCGGCCGCCGATCCTGCACGGCGACGTCCGGCGCCCGGAACCGATCACCGTACGGTGGGCCCGGTACGCCGGGTCGCTGACGGACCGGCCGGTCAAGGGCATGCTCACCGGGCCCGTCACCATCGTCGCGTGGTCGTTCGTCCGCGACGACCTGCCGTTGCGCGACGTCGTCTTCCAGGTGGCGGACGCCGTACGCGACGAGGTGCGGGATCTGGAGGACGCCGGCGTCGCCATCATCCAGGTGGACGAGCCCGCACTGCGCGAGCTGCTGCCGCTGCGCCGGGCCTCGCAGGACGCCTACCTGGCGTGGGCGGTGGACGCGTACCGGCGGGCGACGTCGGGCGCGGGCGACAGGACGCAGATCCACACGCACCTGTGCTATTCCGACGCCGACCAGATCATCGCGGCGGTCGACGCCCTCGACGCCGATGTGACCAGCGTCGAGTCGGCCAGGTCGCACGCGCGGCTGCTGCGCGAGCCCGCGGTCGGCGGCTTCGAGCGCGGGCTCGGACCTGGCGTGTACGACATCCACTCGCCCCGCGTACCGGAGGCCGCCGAGATCGAGGAGTCGCTACGGGCGGCGCTGCGGGTGCTGCCCGCGGATCGGGTCTGGGTCAACCCCGACTGCGGGCTGAAGACCCGCACTTATGGGGAGGTCGAGGCGGCGCTCACGAACCTCGTCAAGGCCGCGCACCATCTACGGGGAGATCACCAATGTCGTCCCCTGACCGTGGAATGACCAGACACCGAGGTTAAGGTCCGGATCCGGCGTTTCCGAGCTGATATTCATGGTCGGCAGAGATCCAGACAAGGCGTGTCCCCCCAGCCTTCAGGTGCATGACCACGAACATGAAGGACGGACACAGTGAGATCAGCCAAGCTGACGTTGGCCCTGGTGTCGATCGCGGCCTCGGCGTCGCTCGTCGCCTGCGGCGGGAGCTCCTCCGGCGGGGCGTCGGACACGGCGGCCTCTCCTGCCGCGGCGACGAACGGGTCCGGCAAGACCGGCAAGGTCTCGGCGAACAACGCGGCCGAGAACGAGATCACCGCGGCGCTCCAGGCGGCCGGGGTGTCCAACCCCGACCGGTGGGCGAAGGAAGTGATGGAATACCGGCCCTACGCCGCGGACGACACCAAGCTCAGCTCGCTGCGCAAGAACCTGGCCAAGCACAAGCCCGGCCAGAAGACCATCGACAAGATCATCTCCGCGTTGACGGTGCCGTAGGCCCCGGCGACGTCGGTCCGGACACCGCGGGCCCGGGCCCCACAGCCCAGGCGACGCACGCCCGGACATCGCAAGCCAGCCCCCGTAAGCCCGGGCGCCACAGGCCCCCGGCAGGGCGCCGGGCGTAGAACGCTCTCACGGGGAAGGGAACCCGTGTGACCGCAAGTCGCCGGCGGCTCCGGCGGACGACGGACCGCTACCAGTGGGAGAAGGACCGCGCGCTCCTGCCGGAGGACGAGCGTCGCCGGGCCGGCGCGGCCGAACGGGATACCGGGCTGCCCCGTGAAGAGCTGGAGTTCTCCACGGAGTTCGGCTCGGCCCCGGCCGGTGCCGAGCTGGCCCGGTGGTTCGGCGTGCCTGAGGGCACGCGGATGTTGTGCCGCTCGTACCGGACCTGGGCCCGCGGGGAGAGCGCGCCGCTGAGCCTGGTCAGATCCTGGCTCGTGTACGACATGGTGGCCGCCAATCCCGCTCTCCTCTCGCCGGAGAACGAGCCCTGGCCGGGCGGGACGCCACACCAGCTCTCCACGATCGGCATCGAGATCGACCGCGTCGTGGACGAGGTCACCGTACGGCTCCCGCGGTCGGAGGAGACCGAGATCCTCGACGTGGCCGTCGGCGTTCCCGTGCTAGTGCTGCGCAAGACGTCGATCGACACCATGGGGCGCGTGGTCGAGGTGGCCGAGTGCGTCCTCCCCGGCGACCGGGCGGAGATCGTCTCCACGACCCGGCTGGCGCCGTGGCCCAAGCGCTGTCGATAACGAGCCGGTGCCGGTTCCCTTCCGGCATTGCCGCGCGGGGTCGCTCCCTCCTATAAAGCCTCTCGTCGGACGACGTGGACGCGGGCGTGGAGGCGGACATGGAGCAGGAATCACGCGGCCGCGAGGCCGGAACGCTCCAAGGGGCGGCAGGAACGGCAGCGGGCACGGCAGCGGGCATCGCGGTCCGGGTGACAGCGGGGGCGGCGGTTGCCGCCGCGCTGGTCGCCGCGCTGTGTGCGGGATTGTCGGCAGGTGCCGTCGCCCGCCTGCTCATGCGGGCCATCGCGCTCGCCATCGGCACCGAGAGCGGGTTCTCGCCCGCCGGGACGGCCGGGATCCTCCTCGTCTTCGTCGTGCTTGCCGTACCTGCCGCCGCGACCGCGCTCGCACGCCCGGCCGTACAGCGGGCGGGCCGGTGGGTGACGGCGGCGGTCACGGGGTGGGCCGCGGCACGGACCGGCTTCGCGGACGCCCAGGCGCTTCTCCTCGCCGACGACGGGCGGCTGCCGCTGCTCGCCGCGCTCGCCGTCGCCTTCGGCGCGCTGGTCGTCGCCCACGGGCGGCTCGCCCAGCATCTGACCCGGCGTCTCGCGTACCGCCTGGCCCGCCGCCGGGCGCGGGCCGTGGCCTGACCCGGTCGATACCATCGGAGCCATGACGCCGCACGAGGCCGACGTGTTCCGCGCACGGCCCGCCAGAGCACGATCGCGCACATTCTGCGTGCTGGGCGTGATCGCGGTCGGCGGGGGGCTGGGCAGCATCGCGCGCTACCTCGTCGGCTCCGCGATCCCGGCCGGAGCGAGCGGCTTCCCGTGGGGGACGCTGGTCGTCAACGTGACCGGTTGCTTCGTGCTGGGCGTGCTGATGGTGTTCGTACTCCAGGTGTGGCCGCCGCGCCGGTACGTCCGGCCGTTCCTCGGCGTGGGCTTCCTTGGCGGGTACACCACCTTCTCCACCGTCATGGTCGAGATCACGCGGCTGTCCGCGGCGACGGCGGTGACCTACGCGGCGGCCAGCCTCGCCGCCGGGCTGGCCGCGGTCTGGTGCGGCATGACGATCGCCCGCCTCGCCACCCGCCTCCCGGTACGGCGGAACGCCCAGGAGGAGGCGTGATGAGACTGCACGGCGAGGCCTGCCGGTTGACGATCTACATCGGCGAGACCGACCAGTACCACCACCGGCCGCTCTACACCGAGATCGTGCATCGCGCGCACCGGAAGGGCCTGGCCGGGGCGAGCGTGTTCCGGGGCATCGAGGGGTTCGGCGCGTCGTCGCTCATCCACACCAGCAGGCTGCTCTCCATGGGCGAGGACCTGCCGCTCGCGATCGTCATCGTGGATACCGAGGAACGGATCATCGATTTCGTCTCGGAGCTGGACGAGCTGGTCACCGAAGGCCTGGTCACCGTGGAGCCGGTCGAGGTCTACCGATACGTCGGGCGCCGGGCGTGACCCTTCTGCTGATCTTTCTCGGCGGCGCGGTGGGCGCACCGACCCGATATCTGATCGACCGGATGGTCCAGCGGTGGCACGACACCGTGTTCCCCTGGGGGACGTTCGCGGTCAACATCGCCGGCTCGTTCGTCCTCGGGTTCATCGTCGGAGCCCAGCCCGGCGGCGTGATCATGACCCTGGCCGCGACCGGCTTCTGCGGCGCGCTGACCACGTTCAGCACGCTGGGGTTCGAGACCGTACGGCTGCTGGAGGAGGGGTCGTTCGCGGAAGCGGCCCTGAACGCCGTCGGCAGCCTGCTGGCCGGGATCCTGGCCGCGTTCGCCGGGTACGGCCTGGCCGTACATCTCCTATGAGATCTGGGGTTCCGCGCAGAAGACGGTGCCCTCGCCGGAGATGGTGACCGGCCCCTCGGACGCGGGGACGTACGCCGAGTCCCCTGGACGCAGCTTCACCTCGTCTCCTGCCCGCACCACGCCGTCGGTGCAGAGCAGGATCCTCGGCAGGGAACCGGGGAGCGTGCGGCCGTCACCCGGCGTGATCCTGCGGAGCAGGAATTCGGGACACGGCGGCACGTAGGCGTCATCGTCCGGCTCGACGGGCAGCGGCACGGCGGACGCGTCGGTGATCCGCAGCAGCTCGTCCACGTCGATCGGCTTGCCGGTCAGCCCGGCGCGCAGGACGTTGTCGGAGCTGCCCATGATCTCGACGCCGAACCCGGAGAGGTAGCAGTGCAGCACGCCCGCCCCGAGGTACATCGCCTGGCCGGGTTCGAGCTCGTGCCTGCGCATCAGCAGCGGCGCCAGGACGAGGGGGTCCTCGGGGAACAGCCGCGACAGCCGCTTGATCAGCTCGTAGTCCGGCTGGTGGACGGCCGAGGCGGCCCAGACGATCGACTGGACCAGGTCCGCCCGGGAGCAGGGCAGGTCGAGCAGCACGCGTAACCCGCCGAGCATGTCACCGTCGGCCAGCCGCGCGACGACGGGCTTCAACGCCGCCACGCCGAGCCGCTCGACGAGCATCGCGGCCTGCTCGGGGGTGCGCAGGCCGGCGAGCGCGGAGAACGGCGTGAGCGCGCAGATCAGCTCCGGCTTCGGCCAGGGGTCGCAGTAGTTCCGGTCTCCCCTGGCGTAGCCCTCGGCCGCCTGCTCCGCGGTGGGATGCACCTGGAGGGAGAGCGGGCGGTCCACCGCGATCAGCTTCAGCAGGTACGGCAGGCGTTCGCCGAACCGCTCGACCGACGGCCGTCCCAGCTCGGACACCGGGTCGGCGGTGATCGTCTCGACGAGGGTCACCTCGGTCCCGTCCCGCGTGAGCCGCGACGGGCCGGAAGGGTGGGCGCCGAACCACATCTCGGCCTCGGGACCCGACGCGGTCCTCCCGGTCAGCCCCGCGATGGCGGTACGGGAACCCCAGTCATAGGGCTTGATCGGGTTGGTCAGCAGATCCATCTCGACTTCCTCGGTGGTGGGGGAGGCCGGGCTCACTCTGCCCGGACACGCTCAACGACGAATGAACCCGGGTTGAACCCCATGCGCATTCCTCGCTCGTCAGGTCGATCCGCACCGTCGTGGACGGCCCATGCTACCGAGAGATCCCACGTTTCACGGCGTACGCGGGACGGCGGCACGGGCAGCGTCACAGCGGCACTGTCACAGCGGCACTGTCACAGCGGCACTGTCACGGCGGCACTGTCACGGCGGCAGCGCCAGCGCGGCGGCGCCGTACAGGCCGGCGTCCCTGGCGAGTGTGGTCGGCGCGACACGCAGGCGGCGCAGGAAGCCGAGCCCGGCCTCCCGCGCGATCGCCTGCCGCACGGGGTCGAGCAGCGTGGGCCCGGCCGCGGACACCCCGCCCCCGATGACAACGTTGTCAAGATCGAAGAGGGCCGCCGCGCTGAGTATCGCCGTGCCGAGCGCGTCCGCCGCCCGTTGGAAGGCCAGCCGAGCGATCGGGTTGCCGCGCGCCGCGTCCCGCGCGAGCAGCCTGGCATCGGGTGTCCCGGCGACGAGGGTGTCTCGCGCGTCCGCGGGATCCGGAGCGCCGGGAGCGGCCTGAGCGCCAGGAGCACCGGGGGCGCCGGGGGCGGCCTGAGCGTCGGGAGCGCTGAGAGAGGCCTGAGCGTCGTGAGCGCCGGGGGCGGCCGGAGCGTCGGGAGCGACGCCGTCCGGGATCCAGCCGCGAGCCAGGGCCCAGCGGACCATGCTCGGCCCGCTGGCGAAGGTCTCCACGCACCCCGTCCCGCCGCAGGGGCACGGCTCGCCGCCCCTGTCGACGGTGATGTGGCCGATGTGCCCGGCGTTCCCCGTCGGCCCCAGGTACGGAATGCCGTCGATGACCAGGCCGCCGCCCACACCTGTGGACACCACGATGCCCAGCAGGTTCCGGTACGGCTCACGCCCCGGCCGCCCGCGCCACCACTCCCCGAGCGCCATGCACTGCGCGTCGCCCGCGAGCCGGACCGGCACCCCCGGCACCAGCTCGCCGACGGCTTCGGCCAGGGGAAAATCACGCCAGAGCGGGATGTTGACCGGGCTGACCGTGCCCGCGACGGCGTCCAGCGGCCCGGCGGAGCCGATGCCCACGCCCGCCAGACCGGGGACGGCGACGAGCCGCACGACCTCGTCCAGCGTGGCCGCCGGGTCCGGCCCTACCGGTATCTCGG
This sequence comes from Microtetraspora glauca, assembly GCA_001570385.1. GTDB lineage: Bacteria > Actinomycetota > Actinomycetes > Streptosporangiales > Streptosporangiaceae > Microtetraspora > Microtetraspora glauca. Next base: position 10,443 of record BBYL01000052.1, read on the forward strand.
TCCGCGCGGACATGGACCCGTCCTCGCGGACCAGCGCCGCGGCGAACTTGGTCCCACCGATGTCGAGCGCGAGGACGACCCGCCGCGACGCCGTCACGGCCGGGCCTCGTTGACGCAGCGCAGCACCGGATGGCGGGTGAGCGCGTCGCGGTCCAGATCGCTCCCGGAGATCTGGAACACCGCGGTCTCACCCGGGAGCAGCGTGACGAGCTGGTCGTCCACGGTCGCCCGGGGGTCGAGCCGGTCCGGGAAGATCGCCAGCTCGCGCACGACGGTACGCGCGGTGACGCTGACCCGCAGGCCGCCCTCGGCCTCCTCGACCGCCGTGTCGTACTCGGCCACCGGGTAGCCGACAGCGGGATCCTCCTCGAAGAACCGCAGCGCGCGGACCCCGTCCAGTGTCGCGACCAGCACCTCTCCCGGACCGCCCGGCCGGGTGACCACGGCGGGCGGCTCCCACGTGGTCACCCCGCGCGGCGGGACCGCGACCCGGTGGCGCTCCTTGGCGAGGATCTCCCCGCCGAGGGACCGGCGGACGACTTCCAGCTCGCCGGTCCATTCCTCTCCGGTGTCGTTGACCACGGCGACCGAGGAGTCCTGGAACGTGAGCAGCCGGTCGGCGTACGCCCGGCGCATCGCGTACCAGAGGGGCTTGCGCCGCGCGTCGCCGTCCACGGCCGCCCACGAGGTGACCGGCCAGCAGTCGTTGAGCTGCCAGACGATCGTGCCCATGCAGTACGGCGCGAGCGCGCGGAACCGTTCGACGCCGAAGGCCATCGCCCTGGCCTGGTTGAGCTGGGTGTAGTAGTGCCAGTCGTCGAAGCCCTCCGGCCGGGGCAGGTGGGCGCCGAGGCCACCCAGCAGCTTCTCGTTGCCGTCGATCGCCTTCTGGTGGTGCTTGACTCCCGGCGAGACCGGCGTCAGCGGGTCGTCGCGCACCGCCCGCCGCAGGGTCGCGTACGCCGGAGGGCCCTGGAAACCGAACTCGGCCACGAACCGCGGCGTGTAGGCCGCGTAGTGGGTGTAGTCGTGGGAGTTCCACACGGTCCAGATGTGTACGGTCCCCTTGGCCGGGTCGTTCGGTGGCAGGTCGGGGGCGCCGGAATAGGGGCTGCCCGGCCAGTACGGTCGGGTCGGGTCGAGCTCGGCCACGATCTTCGGCAGCAGGTCGTAGTAGAAACCGGCGCCCCAGCTGCGGCCGTCGAGCGAGTCCTGCCATCCCCAGTCGGCGTGGCCCTCGATGTTCTCGTTGTTGCCGCACCAGATGGCCAGGCTGGGATGCCCGGCCAGGCGGGCCACGTGCTGGCGTGCCTCGGCCTCCACCTCCTGGGTGAACGGCTCCTCCTCGGGATAGGCCGCGCAGGCGAACGGGAAGTCCTGCCATACCAGCAGCCCGAGATCGTCGGCGAGGGCGTAGAAGTCCTCGCTCTCGTACATGCCGCCGCCCCAGACGCGCAGGGTGTTCGCGCCCGCGCCGATCGCCTGGCCGAACCGCTCCGCGAGCCGCTCCCTGGTGATCCGGCTGGGAAAGCAGTCGTCGGGGATCCAGTTGAAGCCCTTGACGAACACCGGTGTGCCGTTGACGACGAGGGTGAAGGCGTCGTCCGATCGGTCCAGTGCGACCGACCTGAAGCCGATCTCCTTCGTCCAGACGTCGTCGCCGTCGCCGAGCTGGACGGTCAGCGGGTAGAGCGGCTGCCCGCCGTACCCGCGCGGCCACCACAGCTCGGGCTCCGGCACGGCCAGGGTGACGACCGCGGTCCTCTCACCCGGCGCGAGCCGTACGGACTCGGTGACGCCGGCCACGCCCGCGGTCACGGTGAGCGGGACCTGCGCGGCGCGGTCCACGGTGACGTGGACGTCCACCTGCCCGTCGGGACCGTCGAGCGTGACGAGAGGTCGGACCTCGGCGAGCCGGGCGGTGCTCCAGGTGTGGATGCCGATCAGCCGCCAGATCCCGGCGGTCACCAGTGTGGGCCCCCAGTCCCAGCCGAAGTTGCAGGCCATCTTCCTGATGAACTGGTACGGCTCGGTGTACGCGCCCGGCCGGTTCCCGAGGGCGGCGCGCTGCTCCTCCGCGTAGCCGTACGGGGCCTCGAAGAGCACCTTCAGCGTGTTCTCACCCTCGCGCAGCAGGTGCCGGACGGAGAAGCGGTACGACCGGTGCATGTTGGCGGTGGTCCCCACCTGGATGCCGTTCAGCACGATCGTGGCGACCGTGTCCAAGCCCTCGCACACCAGGTCGGCCCGCTCGTCGGCGGTCCCCGTCCAGGTGAAGGTGGTCTCGTAGGCCCAGTCGGTACGGCCCACCCAGGTCAGCCGGTCCTCGTTGTCATCGAGATAGGGGTCGTCGATGATGCCCGCGGCGAGCAGGTCGGTGTGGACGCAGCCGGGAACGGCCGCCGGGACTCCGGCCACCACCGGCCGGTGCTGCCCGGTGGAGGACACGGCGGTGACGGTCCAGCCGTCGTGCAGCGGGTGGTACGAGCTCACGCTGTCTCCTTCGCGGCGGGACACGCGCCGGATCCGGCGCATGCCACGTAGTGCTCCTTCTCCGCCTCGGCCAGATCCGAACGCACCGGGGTGTCCGGGGCGCGGTCGTGGAACGGGCAGGGGGTCTGTCCGGCGGCCGGCTCCTCGTCCGCCCATTTGGTGTGCAGCCGGGGGACGGAGTCAAGCAGCGTCCGCGTGTAGGGGTGCAGCGGATTGCCGAAGACGCGGTCGGTCGGGCCCATCTCGGCGATCCTCCCCCGGCGCAGCACCACGGTCCGGTCGCTGACGTAGTTGCCGAGCGACAGGTCGTGGGTGACGAAAAGAATGCCCAGCCCGCGCGCCCGCAGGTCGCCGAGCAGGTTGAGCACGTCGATGCGGGTGGACGCGTCGAGCATGCTGATGATCTCGTCGGCGACCAGCAGGCGGATGTCGAGCATCAGCGCGCGGGCGATCAGCATGCGCTGGAGCTGGCCGCCGCTGAGCTGGTGGGGATACTTGCCGAGCACCTGGCCAGGGTCGAGCCGCACACCGTCGAGCGAGGACTCCACCCGGTCGCGCCACTCCGCCCGGCCCATCTCGGGGAAGTACTCCTGCTTGATCATCGCGAACACGCGGTCGGCCTTGAAGACCGGGTTGTAGCAGCTGAACGGGTCCTGGAAGACGCCCTGGACCTGCCGGTAGTACGCCTTGCGCGACCGGATGGCCGAGACGTCCGTCCCGTCGAAGGTGATCGTCCCCTCGCTGGCGGGGGTGAGGCGCAGCACCATGCGGCCCAGCGTGCTCTTGCCGCTGCCGCTCTCGCCGATGAGGGACACCACCTCGCCGGGGTTGACGTCGAAGCTGACGCCGGAGACCGCGCGCAGCTCACGGCCGCCGAAGGCGCCGACCCGGTAGATCTTGGAGACACCGTCGAGTCGCAGCATCACGCGGCCTTCCAGCAGGCGACGGAGTGGCCCGGCGCGACCTCGGTGAACGGCGGCTGCTCCGCGCACCGGTCGAACGCGAGCGGGCAGCGGTCGCGGAACCGGCAGCCCTCCGGGGGGTCGAGCAGGGACGGCGGGCTGCCCGGGATGCCGCTGAGCCGTTTGTCCGCCTGCCGTACGCCGACCTCGGGCAGCGAGGAGATCAGCAGCCGGGTGTACGGGTGCCGAGGCTCGGTGACGATCACGTCGGCGGGGGCCTTCTCGGCCAGCCGCCCCGCGTACATCACCATGATCGTGTCGGCGATCTGGTACACGAGCGAGATGTCGTGCGTGACGACGATCATGCTGGTCACGAGGCCCGTGTCGCGCAGGCCGAGGAGCGTCCGGGCCACCGCCTTCTGGCTGGACACGTCCAGCGCGGAGGTGACCTCGTCGGCGATGAGCAGCGAGGGGTTCAGCAGCGTGGAGACGACCATGACCACTCGCTGCTTCATCCCGCCGGACAGCTCGATCGGGTAGCGGCCGAGCACGTCGCGGGACAGTCCCACCAGCTCCAGACGGCGTTCCAGCTCGGCCGGGTCCAGCCGTTCGCCCCGGGACGCCAGCAGCTCGGCGACCATCTTGCCGATCTTCCTGGTGGGGTTCAGCGCGCTCATGGAGTACTGCGGGATGACCGACACCTCGCTGAAGCGGAACCGGTCCATGGCCGCCGAGTCGCCGACGGGCAGTTCGACGCCGTCCAGCTCGACCGTGCCGCCCACGTGGCGCATCCGGCCGTCCAGGCGGATCAGGCTCTTGCCGAGCGTGGACTTGCCCGACCCGGACTCGCCGGCCAGGCCCATGATCTCGCCGTCGGCGACCGTGAACGAGACGCCGTCGAGCGCCTTCACCTCGCCGCGCAGCGTCCGGTAGTGGACCCGGAGGTCGGTGACCGTCAGGGACACGTCACATCTCCCTCAGCTTGGGGTTGAAGACTTCGTCCAGCCCGACGTTCATGACATAGAGCGCGCCGACGATGGCCGTGATCCCGGCTCCCGGCGGGATGAACCACCACCACATGCCAAGATGCAGGGCGCTCCACCGGGCCGCGTTGTTGAGCATCAGCCCGAGGGAGACGCCCTGGGTCGGGCCGAGCCCGATGAAGTCGAGCGAGGCCGCGATCAGGATCGACCCGCCGAAAAGCAGGATGAACGTCATGAACAGGTAGGAGCTCATGTTCGGCGCGATCTCCCTGACGATGATCTTCGGGGTGCGCACGCCGCTGAGCCTGGCCAGGTCCACGAAGTCGCGCGAGCGCAGCGAGAACGTCTGCGCCCGGATCGCTCGCGCCGCCCACGGCCACGACGTCAGCCCGATGAACAGCGCCTGCACCCCGACGCTCCGCACCCCCAGGTACGCGTTGACGATCAGGAGGACGACCAGCGCGGGCAGCACCAGGACGATATTGGTGATCATGTTGAGGATCTCGTCGACCAGCCCGCCCCGGTATCCGGCGGTGAACCCCACCGCCATCCCGATGACGGCGGCCAGGCCCCCGCCGAGGAGCCCGACCAGGAACGTGGCGCGCAGGCCGTACGCGAACTGGGCGAAGACGTCCTGGCCGAAGGTCGTGGTGCCGAACCAGTACTCCCCCGACGGCGCGGACGCCGCGGGCCCGACGTAGTCGTTCGGGCCGTAGTCGATGGTCAGCGGCACGAGCAGCGCGGCCAGCAGGAACACCAGGACGACGACCAGTCCGGCGACCAGCTTGCCGTTGCGCAGCGCGAAGTACAGCGCCTCACGGCGCGGGGCCCGGACGGTCACCACAGCGGCGGACCCGGCGGCCGTCACCGCGGCGGACTCGGCCACGGACTCGGCCACGGACTCAGGGGGCTCGGCGGTCACGCGGCTTCTCCCATCCCGATCCTGGTACGCGGATCGACCACGACGTACGCGACGTCGATGACGAAGTTGGCGATCAGCACGCCGATGACGATGAAGAGGAAGGTCCCCTGGAGCAGGAAGAAGTCCTGGTTCTGGATGGCCTTGAGGATCAGGTGCCCGAGGCCCGGATAGGAGAAGACGATCTCGGTCACCAGTGCCCCGGCCACCAGCACGCCGAGTTGCAGGGCGAGCCCGGTGATCTGCGGCAGGATCGCGTTCCTGAAGGCGTACCGCCGTACCAGCCGCCGGGACGCGCCGAGCGACTGGAGGTAGTGGACGTAGTCCGCCTCCAGCTCGTAGATGATCATGTTGCGCATGCCGATCGCCCACCCGCCGAAGGCGACCAGGAACAGCGAGGCGAACGGCAGCAGCCAGTGCTCGACGAGGCTCCCGAGGAACTCCCACGACCACGACGGCTCCATCGCGAAGCTGTACGCCCCGGCGACCGGCAGGACGCCGGCGACGATGCCCAGCCCCCAGGCGAGCAGGATCGCCAGCCACATGTAAGGGGTCGCGGTCAGCACGTAGCCGACGGGCAGCGCGGTGTTGTCCAGCCATTTCCTGCGGGCCGCGAACGCGCCGAACCGGTTGCCCGCGACCCAGCTGAGCAGGATGGCCGGGACCAGCAGCCCCAGCGTGTACGGCACGGCCCGGACGATGACGTCGGTGACCGGCGTGGGGAACACCCAGATGCTGATGCCCAGGTCGCCCTGGAGCAGGGCCGCCCAGAAGTTGGCGTACTGCTTCCACAGGGGCAGGTCGAATCCGAACAGGTTCGTGTAGTGCGCGCGCATGGCCTCGACGGCCTCCGGCTGCGCGATGTTCGCCCGGGAGAGCATGCTCTGCACGGGGTCACCCGGCATGAACCTCGGGATCATCCAGTTGATCGTGACGGCCACGAAGAACGTGAGACCGTAAATGAGCAGCTTCCTGCCGAAATATCGCCACAAACTGACCTCCCGGTCGCGAAGTGAGCGCCCCCCTCCCACGGGGAAGGGGGGCGCGAACGGTCAGCCCGCCACCGGCTGGAGTTCGGTCAGCATCAGGACGCCGCCCATCTCCAGCCAGTTGCGCCACACGGTCGGCGCGTACTTCGGCGCGCCGGGCGCGCTGGACGGCCAGTTCTTCCACACCGCGTCGCTGGTCTGCGACCAGAGGCCGTTGTACCAGAGCGGGATCACCGGCATGTCCTGGAGCTGGATCTTCTGCAGCTCGGAGGTGACCTTCTTCATCCCCTCGACGTCATCCGGCTTGACGCCGTCGAGCTGCTGGGCGAGCTCCCACGCCTTCGCGTTCTCGTACCGGCCGAAGTTGACTGTGGTCTGCAGCTTCTGCACCGGCGTGCGGAACAGGTAGTCGTAGTACAGCCAGGGCGTGTTCGCGAGCTGCTTCTCGTTGTTGAGAACCATGTCGAACTTGCCGGAGTTACGGGCGTCCACGAGCGCGTTGTAGTCGGGGAAGTCCGGCTCGACGTTGATCCCGACCGCCTTCGCGCCGGCGCTGATGACGCGGATCGCCTCCATCCAGTCGGTCCACCCGGCCGGGACGATCAGCTTCAGCGAGATCTTGCCGCCGCTCGGCGTCTCGACGAACCCGTCACCGTCGGTGTCCTTGTATCCGGCGTCCGCGAGCAGCTTCTTGGCCTTGGCCGGGTCGTACGAGAAGCCGAGCTGGCTCACCACGCTCTGGTCGACGTACTTGTCCCACTGGGGCAGCAGGCCGGTCGGGTTCGACGCCTTGACCAGGTTGCCGTACACGTTCTCGACGATCTTCTTCGTGTCGACGGAGAAGGCCACCGCCTTGCGGAACTCCGCGTCGTCCATCGGCTTCTTCTTGGTGTTGAGCACCAGCCACGCCGTGTTCGCCGACATCATGTACGGCGGCTCGGGATAGTAGGTCTTGATCCCGAAGTTGCCCTTGACCAGGTTCGCGATGCCCGGCAGGAAGTTGGTGCTCAGGTCGAGGCCCTTCTGGAGCAGCAGCCCCATCGCGACCTCGTTGCTGGAGTTGACGATGTCCACGATGTACTTGGGCTTGACGTCCTTACTCAGGGCCTTCGTCGCCCACCAGCCGTCCCGCTTGACCCACACCATGCGGTCCTGGTCGTGGGACTGGTAGGCGTACGGCCCGGTGCCGACCGGCCGCTCGTTGCTGCCGTTCATCACCTCGTCCTCAGAGCGGCCCTCCCAGAGGTGCTTCGGCACGATCGCCCTGCTGTACAGGTTGTTCGCCCACTGCTGGTAGTTGGCCTTGGTGAAGGTGAACTTCACCGTCTGGGCGTCGACGGCCTCCGCGCTCCGCAACCACGTCCACACCGGGTGGTACGGAACCGTCTCCATCTTGCCGAGCTCGAAGGTGAAGACCACGTCGTCCGCGGTGAGCGGCTTGCCGTCGGACCAGGTCACGCCTTGCCTCAGCTTGAGCGTGTACTCCTTGTCACCCGTCCACTCGCCGCTCTCCGCGAGCCACGGCGTGAACTTGTCGGCGTCCGGGTCGTACAGGAAGAGGGTCTCGTAGACGAGGCCCTTGGTGCCGGTGGCGAAGTCCCACTCCCGCAGTGGGTTCCAGTTCGCCGGAGGGCCCCACTGGGTGCCGCTCGTGTAGAGGGTCTCGTTACGGGGGAACGATCCGCCGGCCGCCGGAGGCGCGGCGCCGTCCGCGGCCTTCGGCGCCTGGGTGTCAGGTGTGCCCGCTCCGCCGCCACCGGAGCACGCGGCGACCAGGCCGGCCGCGAGGAGCGGGATCAGGATCCGCACTCGGTTTCGCATCGTGATTCTCCTTCCCCCTCGCGGATCGCCGCGCGGAGGTCCGAAACAGCTGAAGCCCCGATGGTCGACATGAACCGGTCTAGGTCGTGATACGTGGATCTTCTCGCCCCGCCGCGGCCGCCCGGGACGGCGCCTCGCGGCGTCGTCCCCCACCCACGAGGACTCCTCGCGGGCTCGGGGCTTCCGCGGGGCCCGGAAAAGTCGGCCGGCGGCTCCGCTCCGACCTCCTTCTCCGCCTCGCGAGGCGTCCATTCGGCCGATCCTCGCTTCGGCAGAGATCCACGAACACTCCCTCATGCCCCTTCCGAACGGCGAAGCCCGCCCGTCAGGGCACGGTCAGACGGCGTCACATGACGTTTTCGTCGGTCGGCACCACGCCTTCCCGCCGCCAACGCCCGACGCTGAACCGGATAAGTACCGAGACCGTAAATTCGGTGTGTCTACGGTGTCAATAGCGCCGAGCGTAGGTGTGACATCTCCGAGACATCCGCCGCATGTAGTAAAGTGCTGGCACTAGACCGGTTAACCAAGGGGCCACGTGAGAAGACCGACTATCGCCGACATCGCGCGGCAGGCCGGGGTTTCCAAAGGGGCGGTCTCCTACGCGCTCAACGGCCAGCCCGGCGTGTCCGAGGCGACCAGGGCGCGCATCCTGGCGATCGCCGACGAGATCGGCTGGCAGCCGAACAGCGCCGCCCGCGCGTTGAACGGCGCCCGCGCCGAGGCGGTGGGCCTCGCCCTGTGCCGGCCCGCGCGCTTCCTCGGCATGGAGCCTTTCTTCATGGAGCTGATCAGCGGCATCGAGAGCGAACTGGCCAACCACTCATGCGCCCTGATGCTCCAGGTCGTCCGTGACCACGAGACCGAGATGGCCGTCTACCGGCGCTGGTGGGGAGAGGGCCGGGTCGACGGCGCCATCCTCATCGACCTCCACGTGGATGACCCCCGCGTCCCGGAGATGCAGGCCCTGGGCATGCCGGTTGTCGTGATCGGGCACCCCTCCTCCGCCGGTTCGCTGGTGCCCGTCTGGTCGGACGACGGCGCCGCCATACGCGAGACGGTGGAGTATCTCGCCGCGCTCGGCCACCGGCGTGTCTCGCGCGTCGCCGGGCTGCCGCGGCTGGTGCACACCGTCATCCGCGACCGGGCCTTCGAGGATGTGTGCGCCGAGATCGGGATCACCGAGTCCGTGACCGTGCACACTGACTACACCGGCGAGGAGGGCGCGAGGGCCACCCGCAGGCTGCTCAGCTCATCCCGGCGTCCGACCGCGATCGTCTATGACAACGACATCATGGCGGTGGCCGGCCTGTCCGTCGCCCAGGAGATGCGGCTCAACGTCCCCTCCGACCTGTCCATCGTGGCCTGGGACGACTCCCCGCTCTCCCAGGTGGTCCGCCCTCCGCTGACCGCCCTCACCCGTGACATCCCCGCGTACGGCGCGCACGCCGCACAGCGGCTCCTCACCCTGATCGACGGCACGGAGACCGGCCCGCTCGAAGACCAGGCCGCCCGTCTCACCCCGCGCGGCAGCACCGCCCCGCCCCCCGAATCCTGACGCGTTCCCCGGACGACGGCGACGACGACGGCGGTCATTCCCCGGCGATCTCCCGTTCGTAGACGGCCAGGGTGTCGATGAACATCTGCCGCTGGTCGGCAGTGAGAGGTTCGAGTGCCTTCCGCCAGGCGGTGGCGCCCTGCCCCAGCCAGCCGTCGATCGCGGCGCGGTGCTCATCGGCGATGCTCACGATCTTTCTGCGCCGGTCGGCGTCGTCCTCCCGCCGCTCCAGGATGCCCTTGCGGCTCAGCTCGCTCACCATGAGGCTCACGGTCGTCGGCGCGACCTCCAGCCGGGCGGCCAGTTCGTTCACACCCATAGGGCCGTCGAAGAGCAGATAGGCGAGCAGGGACAGGTGCCGGGGCGCGAGAGAGAACGATCGCAGTTCCTCGGGAATCTGGATCCGCTTCACTCGCCCCACCATGCGCGGCATGACCAGCAGCAATGTGCGAATCGCATCATCGACGCCCAGGCCGGATCCGCCGTCCCCTCGGCCACCGGTTGACATCGTGATCCCTCCCAATTAGCTTTGCATACAAATAAGTTTTGCTTGCAAAGCAAATTCTCCTACTCGGCCGATGCTATCGGAGAGGTCGATCCCATGACAGAGCAGCAACCGGCACCCTCGGACTTCAACCAGCAGGTCATCGCGGAGTTCCGCACGAACGGCGGCAAGGTCGCCGGCATGTTCGAGGGCGCCCCACTCATCCTCCTCACCACCACCGGCGCCCGGAGTGGCCGCCCCCACACGAACCCCGCGGTCTATTTGCGGGACGGCGCTCGGGTCCTCGTCTTCGGCTCCAACGCGGGCCGCCCGAAGAACCCCGACTGGTATCACAACCTGCGGTCCGAGCCCCGCTGTACCGTCGAGATCGGCACTGTCGACGGACGGGTCGAGAGCTACGCCGCCCGAGCGGAGCCGATCGAGGGTGAGGAACGCGACCGGCTCTACCAAATCCAATGCGAACTCGACCCGGCGTTCACGGCCTACCAGGCCGGAACCTCGCGCACCATCCCCGTGATCGCACTGCACCGCGTCGATCTCTCAGCGGGCGCGGAGCAGAGTCGGCGGAACCACGCGATCGCTCAGTTCCTCGTACGCGTACACGATGAGTTGCGCGGTGAACTCGCCGCGATCCGTAAGGACGTCGACGACTACTTCGCTGATCAGCACCTCACCGAGAAGGCGCTGCCGTCCGGCTCCCGGCGACCGCGGCTGGACCGGAAGCTGGCCCAGCACTGCCTGCTCTTCTGCGACGCGCTCCACGGCCATCACACCAACGAGGACGGCGCCTTCGCCGACTTCGAGAAGCAGTTCCCCGAACTCGCCCCTGCGCTGGACCGGCTCCGCCGAGAGCACCGTCTGGTGGCGCAGGCGGTGACCGATCTCCAGGCACTTCTCACTCGACTCACTCCCGGAACCGATCCCCTCGAAGCCGACTCCCTCGAAACCGCTGCCCCCGAAACCACCCCACCAGAACCCCTCACCGTTGGGACCACCACCCCCGAACCCCATACCTTCGGAACCACCACCCCCCAACGCGACACGCCACGAACCACCACCCCCGAACCGCGCGCCTTCGGAACCACCGCTCAACCGGGCACTCACGGAACCACATCCCCCGAAACGCGCGCCTTCGGGACCACCACCATCGGATCTCGGGCCTCTGAAACCAACGCAGCCGATGCCGAGACGTTCCGGGCCGAGCTCGAACGGCTGGCCTCCAGCCTGGAAGAGCACTTCGCATACGAGGAAGCGCAGCTCCTGCCAGCGCTGACACGAACCCTCAAGATCAACTGATCACCGAGGCCCGCTCGAGCAACCGGTCGTGGCGGACTTGATCCCGTGCTCTCCTGCAGGGCACGCCGCTGGTCCCCTCCTCTCCTGCGACACACGCCGCTGGCCCCACGCTCTTCTGCGACTGGCGCCCTTGCTTCCATGGCCACCTGCGACGCACGCCGTTGATTCCACGGTCACCTGCGGCAGTCGCCGTCAGCCCTGGTCACCTGTGGCGCACGCATACGCCCCGATCCGCTGCGGGCGGTCGTCGTTGATCCCATGGTCAGCTGCGGTAGGGCCGAGGGATCCGGACATCCCGAACCACCATGTCAGGACATGCGATGAACCGATGGAGTCCGGTACATCCGCACATCCAGGTACATCCGCACAGGTAGGTCCGCATGTCCTGGTAGGTCCGGGCATGCCGGCAGGGTCCGGACACCTGACAGGACAGGGCAATCCTGACAGGACCGGACACCCTGGCAGGACGGACATCCTGATGGGGTCCGGATGCCTCCGGTATCAACTGCTCTGTCGCAGCCACCGTCACCGGCCCTGTCCCTGTCACGGTCCCTGTCACGGTCCCTGTCACGGTCCCTGTCCCGCTCACTGTCTGCGGGCCCAGGCGCGGGGTCGGTGCTTGGGATAACGATGGAAACGCATCGTCACCGTACCGTCCGGCTGGTCGATGACCTCAACCTTGTCCGGGTGACGAGACTTCCACTTGTTGTCAGGCGCGCACAACGGCGCGAGGTTACCCAGATCAGTACGGCCACTGGGATACCACGGCTCGATATGGTCGATCTCGGCCAGATACGCCGGCACGTCACAGCCCTCGCGGCAGCAGTACCGGTACCGGGCGATGATCGCCTCCCGCTGGTCGGCGGACGCCAGACGGCGGGAACGGCCGAAGTCGGTGACGATCCCCCGCGCGTCACGGAGCACCCGCCGCAGTTCGGCGGTGTAGGCCATCCGGCGGGCGTCGGCGGCGGGAATGGCGGTGCCGTCCTCCAGATGGGCGGGGGCGTCGGATTCGCCGGTGAGGGTCTGCTCGGTCACCTGCACGTGCAAGACGGTACGGCGTCCGCCGCCCGATAGGCGGATGGCCAGCGCATCAGCCATCCGGCGGGCGTGGCTACGCGTGTCGGTGCTGTCGGTTGCGAC
>BBYL01000053.1 GCA_001570385.1 Microtetraspora glauca
GCGCAGCTCCCGCCGGCGCGCGCGGCCGCGACGCCCGCGGTCCGCCGCGCGCTCGGGCTCGTCGGCGCGACCGCCGAGGACCTCGTGCAACAGAACGGAGTGGTCCGCGCATGGGGCGCCGCCAACGGCCTGCGCGGCGGACGTTACGCCGCCGACACGGCGACACCCGGCGCGATCACGCTGACGGCGGTCCGCGTGGTGCGCGACGCGAGTGTCTCCGGGACGCTGGCGCCCGGCGCCGGTCAGCAGCTCACCGGCACGCTGCGGCTCTCCGGGCCCGGCGTGGCGCCGGGCCGGCTGCAGGTACGGATCGCACTGGGGACCGGGGCCGGCCACGCCACCGGCACACTCAGCGGACACGCGGTCGACCTTGACTTCCAGCTCGAAGGCGGGCGATGAGCGTCGGCAGCCGCCCGTTCAGCTCAGCGATCTGCTCTCGGCCGCGGCCTTAGAACTCCTAACAAAATGATCTCCACCGTATCCAGGCGGCCTGCTGATCGTTGATCCGCTCGTGAGGAAGGGTGAACAGCCGCCGTGGATCGTGCCGGACGACTTGTGGGAGCGGATCGAGCCGCTGCTGCCGAAGGTGGAGCGGCGGCGTCGGCATCCCGGCCGTAAGCGGCTGGATGACCGTAAGGCCCTGTGTGGCATCTTGTTCGTGCTCTACACCGCGATCCCGTGGGAGTTCCTGCCCCAGGAGCTGGGCTTCGGGTCGGGGATGACCTGCTGGCGGCGGCTTCGGGACTGGCATCACGCCGGAGTGTGGGAACAGCTGCACCAGCTGCTGCTCGCCGAACTCCACGCCGCCGGCAAGCTCGACTGGTCCAAGGCGGTGATCGACAGCTCCCACATCCGGGCGCTCAAGGGCGGCCCAAAACCGGTCCGAGCCCGGTCGACCAAGGCCGGGCGGGCTCCAAGCACCATGTGATCGCCGACGGTAACGGCATCCCCCTCGCGGTCAGCCTGACCGGCGGCAACCGCAACGACGTCACCCAGCTCATGCCGCTGCTCAACGGCATCCCTCGTGTCCGGGGCCGGCGCGGACGCCCCCGGCAGCGGCCGAAGATGCTGTACGCCGACCGGGGCTATGACCATGACAAGTACCGCCGCATGGTCTGGGCCAAGGGAGTGAAACCCCTCATCGCCCGCCGCGGGACACCGCACGGCTCCGGCCTGGGCACACATCGGTGGGTGATCGAGCAGACGATCGCGCTGCTGCACTGGTTCCGCCGCCTGCGCATCCGCTGGGAGATCCGCGACGACATGCACGAGGCATTCATGACCCTTGCCACCGCCATCATCTGCTGGCGACGCCTCGTCCGCTGATCATTCTGTTAGGAGTTGTTAGTGGGGACACTGTCCCACCCGGCCCAGGCGACCTGAGGCGGCTCGTGCACCACCGGCCCGAACGGTCCCGCGTGCCATTCGCCCGGCTGGGGAACCCAGTAAAGGGTCCTGGTAGTACCGGCCGTAAATCCAACGAAGCTGGACGGCGGGCACCTACAACGCGTTGACACAAGATCATCGGAGTAATCCAACCACCCCCCGTAGTTCTCCGGAGCATTCATGCGACTTGATCGCTCATCCCCCTCATCCCTCTTATCCTCGAGACGGTTCATGGCCAGGACCGCGGCCGTGACCATGGCGACGGTGTTATCCGTGACGGTCGGCCTGGCCGGGCCCGCGGCGGCTGAGCCTCCCACGGTGCCCGGTTGCGGTGGTGCGGGCTCGGCCCTGGTGCCGGTGACCACCCCCCGGGTGGTGTCGGTCGGGGGTGACAGCTTCAGTTCAGGCGAAGGCACAGGCGGCTACATCGCAGGCTCCTCCTCGTCCTCGTCCTCGTCCTCGTCCTCGTTCTGGCGCCACCAGTCCCCCTACGCACCCGGGCCGCTGGCGTGGCTTTACCTGGAGACGACCAACAAGCCGCTCGTGCCCTCCCTGACCATGTAGGACGGGTATCTCGAGGACACCTGGGGCTTCGACAGGCTCGCGTTCTTCGCCTCCTCGGGAGTTGAGAGCAAGCACCTGGTGGTACCCCAGGTGGACTCCGACACCGGACGCAACAGGAACATCCCCCAGGCCGACGGGATCCTCCCCAGCTCCAACGTGGTGATCTACGGGTTCGGCGGCAACGACGCGCACTACGGCGACATCCTGCAGACAGCGCTCATGGCCTACGCGAAGACGGCCATCCCGGCTTCTCTGCAGAACTTAGCGCCGGGGCCGGGTGTGTGGAAGAACGCGCAGCTCGCCGACGTCCAGGCCGCGATAGCCCGAGAGCAAAGCAAGCTGGCCTCCGATGTGCAGACCAGCGTCTACAAGTCGCTCTCCTCGGTGCGCGCCGCCGCCCTGAACGCCATGATCGCCGTCACGCTGTATCCCGTGGGAGTGAAGCCGACCGGCAACACCCACAGGACCCCCCTCATGGGGGGCCTGACGCTGGACGCCATCTACGGATTCGCCACCGCGCTCAACGACACCATTCGGGCCGCGGTCCAGAAGTTCAACAGCGACCACCCGCAGTGGCCGCCGATCGAGGTCTTCGACCCCAACACCGCGGGCCCCGGTGGCACCAGCGTCGTGGCCGGCCACGAGGTCGACGAGCCGGATTCCTACTTCAACCCGTGGATGCTGGACGAAAACGAACTGGCCCAGGGAAACCTGCTGCACGCCTTCCAGGAGAGCTTCCACCCCAATCGTCGGGGGACGGTCGCGCTGAGCCAGGCCCTGGCGATCTGGCTGCAGGCCAAATGCCCGGGGCTCTGGCCCAAGCCGCCGACATTCGCCCAGGTGAACATCCCCGCCCAGCCGTACAAGGCCCCGCTGCAGGCCAACAGGCTGCCCGGCCTGCTCTTGACGCACATGGCAGCCATCGCTGCCCACAACAGCGGCATCCCGGGCGCCGTCGTCAGCGGCGGAGGCGGCGGACCCGTGCCTCGCGGTGACGTCTACGCCCAGCCCGACAGTCCCCTGTACAACCTGTGGCTGGCCACCTGGGCGGCGGCCAGTTCCACAACGGGCAGCAGTGACCCGACCTCGACGGGTCCGGGTGACGCCAGCACACCCGGCGGCAACACGCGGGAAGTCTGCTGCGGGCGCAACTACAGGTATACGTCAGACGACAACGGCAAGACCTGGGTGCGGGTCGAGTGGGGCGGAGACCTGCCCGGGACGCGGTACGTACTCATGCCGCCTGATTTCATCCCGCCGGCCGGCACCACCTCGCCTGCGCCGTCCGGCGTGCTGACGCCCCCTCGCCCCGGCGGGGTCGTCCCGGGTGGATACGACAACCCCGGCGGCATCGGCCCCGGCGACATCTTCGACTACTACATTCCGCCGCCTGCGCCCACTGATTCCTCGGGGGGCGGGGGCAACCGCGACTCCGCCTGCGACGGGGTCTACGTCCCCTGTCCGCCGAGGTCCACCTTTGCCAACCTGGCCTGACCGTCCCGAGATCCCCGAGGCCCGGACCCGGGGATCTCGCGTATGCCTCTGAACGACCGATGGGAAAGACATTGGCCTGGTCCTTGACGCGGAGTTCGGTGAGTTCGCTCCAGCGCATGCCGCTCTCGATGGCGGTTTCGGCCAGCAGGCGGGCCTCCTCGGTAGCCAGCGCGAAGTAGAACTGGTCGAACTCCTCAGGGGAGACGATACGTAGCGGCTTCTTCGGGACCGTGGGCGTCTTCACGCCCTTGCATGGATGCAGCGCGGTGACCTGGTCGTTCAGCGCCGTGGTGAAGATCCCGCTGACGATCGACTTGTTGAGCCGGATGGTGGCGGGCGAGAGCCCGCGGTCCTGCTGGTCCTCCACCCAGGCGCGTACGTCGCTCGGCAGGATCTCGATCATGCGCATGGGCCCGAACCACTTCATGATGTGCGCGTAGATCGAGTACGTGTAACCCTCACGCGTCGTGGCCTCCATCATGTGATGCGGCAGCCACTCCTCCTCCACATACCGCCTAAAGGTCTGCTTTCCACGGGCAGGGTTTCCTGCTCGCCCCTCCTCAAGCTTGGCCTCCGCGCGCTGCCACGCTTTGTCGGCTTCCCGTTTGCTCGCATACGTGCCAGCGGATCGTTGCTCTCCTCTCAGGTCCCGGTAGAGGGCGATGTATCGAGTCTTGCCTTTGCTGTCCGTCCTCTTCCGGGCGAAGCCCGGGGGTCAAGGGGTCGCAGGTTCAAATCCTGTCGTCCCGACCGCGTTTACGCAGGTCGGATAGGGTGTCACGAGATCGCGTGGCACCCTTTTCTGTTGCTGAGTGACTAACTGAGTGACTAACTGAGTGACTGTCACCGATGACGCGGAGATGGGTGACAGTCGCGCCGCATTCCCCGTAGTAACAGGGGTTCTACTCGTAGAGGCCGTTTCCTTCGCGACGGCCTCGCTGACCGGCCGTCGGCTGACGCTTTCGTGTAAAGGGGCGACAGGTTCATCTGCTGCCGACCGAACCGGAACCACACTGCCGCCACGAGGCGAGTCATGGTTCGATCCATGCCGACGCCGACCGGGCCGCACGAAGCAAGCGCTGAACCGTCGCGTCGAGCGAACTGTCCTCGTCTATCACCGTCTCGCAGCGGCCCGGCAGCAGGTCTCGTTCCCGGTACCACTCCCGCATCTGATCCGGGAAGAACTCGAGCCGCTGCGGCCGTGTGGCATGCCGACGGAGGGTTTCCGGGAAGGACACGTCCAGGTAGAAGAAGGCGCTCATCCCGGCGTGGTCGCGGCGCAAAGCCTGGAGCATCGTCCCGTACCGGCCGGCGGTGAGGATTCCTTCGAGCAGGACGCTGTATCCGTGATCGAGTGAGTATCGGACGACGGTGTCGATGAGCCCGATGTTCACTCCCCCGGGAACGTCCCGTTCCCGCAGGAGTTCCCGTCGGATGGTGTCCTGGCTCACCAGCGCCAGGCCGCGGCCGTAGGCCGCTCGTACGGCGCGGGCGGCACTGGTCTTCCCGGAGCCGGAGTTCCCGCGTACAACGATCAAACGAGTCTGATGCGAACCGGTGCGCACAACGTCAGCGTACGGAAAACACGTCCGACAGCATCGCCTTCGCGGTGAAGGCCGACGACGTCGTTGCGGTTCGCACGGCACGCCAGGATGACCTGCGTCAGCGCCCCCTGGCGTGACCGGTTTCGTCAGGAGAAGATGCGATCCATGACCTCTGCTCCGCCGAGCAGGACCGGGCGGATCACTTCCTCCAAGAAACCCGGCGCAGTTCATTCTTCAGCTACCGTCGACACGGGCAAGCACGGTGGAGCCAACGGCCGACGCGGCCGCCAGCAACGCGCCCAGCAGGAAGGTGCCACCCGTGCCGGTCTGCGTGACCATCAGCCCGGCGACGGCCGGACCCGCGGCCTGGCCGGCTCTGCCGACCGTCCCCCAGTTGGCGAGCAGGCTCGTCCGGTATGGCTCGGTCGCCAGCCGCGCAGCCAATGTCTGCATGGATACCGAGATCAGCGTGAACCCGCTGCCGTAAACCAAGGCGGCGACGGCCACGAGCCACACTGAAGCGGTGGTCGCCGTGACGGTGAAGCCGGCTGTGAAAAGCGCGAATCCGACGGCCGTCAGGGTCCATGGCTGCCAGCGCCGTAGCAGTCGGCCAGCCGTCAGGGCGCCGACGAAGGCCGCGGCGAGCGGCAGCCCGATCAGCACCCCCCAAAGCCCCTCCGCGGACGGAAAGTGTTCCTGGAGGCGGAGCGGCAGCACCGTGAAGCTGACACCGAACAGGCAGGCCAGGGCAGCCGCCATTGCCGTTCCAGAGCGCAGGATGTGCGACCTGAGCGGCCTCGGCAACGGCGGTACGGGGGAGGCGCCGCCGCGGGCTGCCGGTCGCACATCGGGCAACCACAGTGCGACCACGCACGCCAGTGGGATCGCGAGCAGGCACGGAGCGAATGCCGCCCGCCAGCCCGCGGCGGCCGTGAGCACGCTGCCGGCCAGGGGCAGCAACGCGAGGCTCGCCATGTTCACCGCACCGTTGCGCCCGAGCGCCTTGGGCAGCGAAGTCGCCGCCGCCCAGTCGGCGACGAGCACCAGTGAAAGCGTGAGCAGCACGCCGGTGGCGGTGCCCTGGACCAGCCTCGCGGCCAGCAACGCCGGGTAGCCGGGGCTGAGCATGGCGGCCAGGCCGCCTCCCGCGAACACCAATAGCGCCGGGACGAGGACGGCGCGGCGGCCCCAGCGACCGATCATGACGCCTGCCACTGGGGTGGCCAGCAGTGCAGGGGCGGAGGTAGCGGACACCAATAGGCCGGCGGCGGCAGCCGACATGTGCAGGGAGGCCGCAATGTCTGGCAACGCGGGCGAGGCCAGTCCGGTGGCCATCGATGCGATCACGACGCAAAGTCCCGCCACCAACAGCCCTGGGCGTGGCCCCGAAGAGCCGCGGCCACGCCCAGGTTCACCGGAGGACATACACGAGACCGTCGCGGACGATCACTTGGTAGGTCGCCACCGGCCGTGTCGCGGGAAGGCAGAGCGCCCGGCCGGTGCGCAGGCAGAACCGCGCGAGATGGTGCGGGCACTCGACCGTCTCCCCGTCGACCCAGCCCTCTGCCAAGGAGGCGGTTTCGTGGCTGCAGGTGTCGGCGATGGCCAGCAGTTTCCCGTCCACGTTGAACACCGCGACCGGATCTCCGTCCGCCAACACGGCGACCTCGCCAGGGGGCAGGTCATCCACAGCGCAGACGCGGTGCTCACTGCGAGTGTGGCCGCCGGTTCCTGGTCCGCTCACTGCGTGGCACCGACGGCGTGGTGCCCCCAGGCGCTCGGGCCGGTCAGTCTCGCGGGCCGCCAGCTCTGGTCATCTACCAGCAGACCACCCCAGCCGATCTCCACCGTGAACCCGGACGGGGTGGCAGCGTAGAAGGAGACCACGCCGTCGTTGCTGTGCCGGCCGAGCGACGCGGCCACGGGTGCGGCTCCGGCCAGACATCGGTCGTAGGAGTGCCCGACGTCGTCCAGCGTGCCCAGCTCGACCATGAAGTGGTGCATGCCCTCGTCTGCGCCGGCGTCGACCAGCGCCAGGCTGTGATGGCGCGGGTTGCAGTGCAGGAAGGTCACGCTGGTGCCGTGCAGGTCGAGCTGGTCGGTGAGCCGCATGCCCAGGAGGTCACGGTAGAAGTGGAGGGCTGCCTCGTAATCGCGGACGGCGAGGACGGCGTGCCCAACGCCCAACCCATCGGCGAGGAACGTGCTGCCTGTGGGCGAGGCGAAGGGCTCCGTCGTCGCGAGGGCGCTCCGGATCAGGTGGACCTGGTAGCCGCCTGGGTCGACGGTGTGCAGTAGCTGCTGCACGTCGCGACGCTCGGCCTCCTCGCGGCTCGCCTCCTGCACTGCGTAGCCGGCCTTCTCGAGTCGCGCCACGATCTCGGCCAGCTCCGACTCCTCGCCCACTTCCCAAGCCAGGTAGCCGAGCCTGTCTTGGTCGCCGGCCGCAACGGCCAGCCGGTAGGTCATCCTGTCCATCCTTAGCCGCAGCTCTCCCGGTGGCGCCGGGGTCTCCTGCATGCCGAGGACTGTGGTGCCGAACTTGCGCCAGGCAGCCGGGTCCCGGGTTTCCACGCCCAACTGCGCGAGTGCGCGGACACTGCTCATGATTGTTCTCCGATCATTTCGTGGCGGGCCTGTTGCCGCTGCCCGCCCGGTGGAAGACGCCGCGTACGCCGATCCCGCCGTCGGCTTCGATCACGGCTCCGGTCATCGCCTTCGCGCCTGAGCGGGAGGCGAGCAGGACGTAGGCGGACGTCATGTCGTCCACGGTCGGGACCATGCTCAGCGGCAGGGCCCGCGCCATCACGTCCTGCCATTCACCGGCCCGCGTGGAGATGGATGCCGAGTCCAGCCCAAGCGCAGTCGGGCCTGACAGCTCGGTGGCCATACCCCCTGGTGCGACGGCGTTGACCCGGATGTCCGGCGCCAGCTCATAGGCGAGCTGTCGCAACAGGCCGTGCGCCGCATGCTTGGACGCGGTGTACAGGGGCCCGCCGCCGTCAGGGTGGAACGAGGCGTTGGACAGGGTCAGGATCAAGGAGCCCCGGCGGCGGCGGAGCGCCGGGGCCGCAGCCTTGGCCGCCAGCAGATATCCCTTGACGTTGGTATGGAACACCTCGTCGAAGGCGTCGTCGACGGATTCGGCGGGGAGGCTGTCCAAGCTGGCCTGAAAGTCCCAGATACCCGCGTTCGCGACCACCACGTCCAGTCGGCCGAACCGCTGTTGCACCTGCTGGACCGCACGCTCGTTGTCGTCGAGCGAGCGGACGTCCCCGACGATGCCGAGTACTTCCGGCACCTCCGCTGTGAGCCTTTCCAGCCGTGTGGCGGAGCGGTCGAACGCGACGACGTGCGCCCCCTCTGTGACGAAGCGCTCCGCGATGGCCCGACCGAGCCCAGCACCGCCGCCGGTGATCAGGGTCACCTGTCCATCGAGCCAACCCACTGGACATGTCATGGTCGGGTGAGGAACTCGGTGACCAGGCTGTTGAACGCCGTGGCCCGCTCGGACTGAACCCAGTGCGCGCATTGAGAGAAGACGTGCAACTCCGCCCGCGGTAGCTGCCGCAGCAGGAACATCGCCGCGTCCATGGGCACAGTTCGGTCGTCGCGACCCCAGACCAGCAGTACTTCGTGCCGCACCTGGTCCACCTGCCGCCACAGATCGCCTCGTTTGCCGGAGCGGAAGATCTGGTTCATGACTTCGTAGAACCGCATCGCCTCCGGGTCGGTGGCCGCCCGCAGCCGCTCATCGATGAGCTCGTCGCTCTCGCCCGCGCCGGCGTAGGTCATCACCTCGACCAATTCCCGCATCTTTTCCCTGGTCGGGCCCTCATCGGCGTAGAACCGTCCCATCACCCGGTAGCCCTCGGACGGCTCGGGCGCGAAGAGCGGCACCCCGCCGCCGGTTCCCATCAGCACCAACCGCCTCGCGCGCTGCGGTGCTTCCCGGGCGATCGTCATCGCGGTCGCGCCGCCCATGCTGTTTCCGACGAAATCCGCCTGGTCAATCCCGAGCTCGTCGAGCACCGACAGCACAGCGCGAGCGTTGTACGGATTGAGCTCGGCGGGTGACGAGTGCGCCGGCTTGTGCGACGCCCCGAATCCGGGCTGGTCTATGACCAGCACCCGGAACCGCTGTGCGAGCGCTGGCGCATTGGCGCGGAAGTTGCTCCAGCCGGAGGCCCCGGGGCCTCCCCCGTGCAGCAGCACAACCGGCGGGCCATCTCCGATGTCATGCACGTTCATCGGTCCGACGCTGGTCGTGATCAGTGCGGCCGCGCCGTCAGCGGCAGCGGCTTGGGCCGGAGTCATGTCAGCGGCCCCCATCAGAAGAACACACTGATGTTGTTGGCCAGCACGACGGTCTGATCCAGCAGGACCTTGCGCGAGGCGATCCGCAGCCCGTCGTGAGTGCGACGGAGCACGTCCTGACGCTCGGCCGCGAACACGTTTACCTCGCGTTCCAGGCGGTGCTGGTAAACGAGGAGGCTGGATCGAACGGCGAGCTCCGACCCGTCAGGCTTGATCCGGACGTTGGTGACGAACCGCCGCGTGCGCGATGGCGGATCCTCCGACCAAGCCTGGTTGCTCTCGATACGGCGCACACGGGTGGTGAGACTGCCCAGGTCGTCGTCGTAGTGCGCCATCTCGCCCGGCCCGGCGACCTCCAGCGCGTACTCCCGGATGCTGCGGTTCGTCCGGGTGGGCATCCAGTAGCGGACGTCCTCGGTGAGGAGATCCAGCCACTCCCGGAACCCGCGGGCGTCGAGCAGTTCGGCCTCGGCGTAGAGAAATTGCTCGACCTCGAGCTGGAGGGCCGGATCCATGGCGACGTGGGGGATCGTGTTCATCGGGTGACCTCCTGTCCGGCGCGCGCCGTGGCGTTGCCCCGCTGGCCGGGCCGAAGAGGTGTCTTCATGAGTTCCAGCCAGCGCTCGTAGAACCCGCGGGCGGCGTTGTCCGAGTAGACGTGGTTGATCCGGCCCGGGTAGTCGGGGTGATCGGTCACCTCGTGTCCGATGCCCATCTGGTAGTTCAGATCGACGGTTTGGGCGATGTGCCCGCGCGACACTCGCTGCAGGTCGGTCCAGATCTCGCCGTCGTCCTGCTCGAAGGTCCCGGTCGGACCGAAGGTCATTGAGGCGAACCGCCGCCAGGCGTCCTTGATCTCCGGCGACTGGTCCTTGTCGACGAGTGTCCAGGACCACACCTCCATCTCGTGCGGCCCTCGTGGGTGCCAGACCCTCAGCACTCGGAACGCGCCGAGGAAGGAGAAGTTCGGGAAGACGGTGGCGTGACAGCCGATGGGGCCGCCCGCCTGGACCTCCCCGAGCCGCTCCCAAACAGCCGGGTCCGTGTAGTCGGCGGCCAGCATGGGGCCCAGGACGGCGGAGCCGGCACCGGTCGGGTCGTGGAACCAGCCGCCGCCCGAGCCCTGGCTCGTCATCTGGCTGCCGACGCTGGGAAAGACCATCTCAGACAGGTCGGCGCCCTCCGGGGCCAGCGACTGCCAGGCCGAGGCGTGCAACAGGAAGGAGTGGTACATATCGCTGGCGAACTGCTCTGCGGCGAGCTTCCAGTTGCCGCCCATCACCCACTTCTGCACCCCGCCGATCACCTCCGTACCACCGGGGCGGCGGTCCAGGAAGGTGTCCAGCAGGAAGGTGATGTCGCCGAGTGCCTCCTCCACTGGCTGGGCCTCGGCGTCCCAGGTGCCGAAGACGAGGCCCTTGTATGACTCCACACGCGGTACCCGCAGGAGGCCCCAGCGGGACATGTCGAGTTCGTTGCGGTAGCCCTCGGCCATGTTCGGCACCGAGACGAGGTCGCCGTCGAGCCCGTAGGTCCAGCCGTGGTAACTGCAACGGAAGACCCGGGTGGTGCCGACGTCCGCCCGGCACACCTTCATGCCGCGGTGGCGACAGGAGTTCAGGACGGCGCCGATGCTGCCGTCGGACCGGCGCACGACGATGACCGGGTCCTCGCCCATGTACGTCGACACAAAGCTGCCGGACTTCGGCAGTTGGCTCTCGTGCGCGAGGAACAGCCAGGAACGGCTGAAGATGCGCTCGAGTTCCAGGCGGTAGATGTCGTCATCCACGAAGACCCTGCGGCTCATCACGCCGCGTTCAAGGTCAACATGCTCATCGAGATCGATCATGTGCCTTCTCCGTCCCAGGCCGGCGACCGCTGGTCGCCGTCGTGCGTACTGCTGAGGTTCCGGTATTAGACGGGCCGATCCGGACAGTCCGGAATGGGGTAGTTCCGGGAGGCGGAACCATTGGCCGTGGATGCCCGTAGCCGTTCAGTGCGACTTCGGGGAGGCCAGACCTCCGGCACTGCGTCTCTGGCCGGCCGGCTCGACCGGACGGAGACAGTCGCTGATCGCCGTTGCCGCAGCACGCACCCGGCCGGCCAGATGGGCACGCCCAGCTGTGCCAGGCGGCCCAGAGACCGAGATCGCGGCCACCGCTCGACCCGCCCCGTCGGTTACCGGCGCGGCGGCACAGACCAGCCCGGGGATGCACTCCTGCTGATCCCATGCGATCCCCGAATCGCGTGCCTGTGCCAGGGCAGCCTGCAGCGCCTTCTCACTGGCAACGGTTGATGGGGTCAGCGGGCGCAGCCGACCAGTGAGAATCGATCCGACCTCGCCAGGATCCGCGTAGGCAAGCAGCGCCTTACCGAGCCCTGTGGCGTAGGCGGGCATGCGCCCGCCCACCCTGGTGGGCGTAGATATCCGCCGGTGCCCGAAGATCTTGCTGAGATACAGCACTTCGCCCTGGTCGAGGACACCCAAATGGACCGTGTGGCCCGTCGCTGCGGCCAGTTCATGCAGATACGGAAGGGCGATCTGCTGGACCCTGGAGTTGGGTCCGACGCCCGTGAGCGCGCCGAGTTCGAACATGGTGATGCCGAGCCGCCAGCGCCCATCCCAGCGTTCCACAACCCCCTGCTCGGCCAGCACCGCCAGAAGGCGATGTGCCGTCGACTTGGGCATGCCGCACCGCCTGGCTAGTTCGACGACGCCGATAGGCCCACCAGTGGGCGCGAAGGCGCGCAACAGGGACAAGGCCTTGCCGACCGAAGTCCCTGATTCTCCGACCGCAGTGCCAGCGTTAGTCATGATCCCTGCCCCGGTGTGATTTGTGACATGGTGTCGCACGGACTGTCACACCCTTGTGCGACGAGGTCAAGGGGGAAGGCGAACCAAAGCTGCGACAGCGCGGCCGGACGGGGGGCAGGTGCCGGACTCGCCTGTCACGGGGAGCCGAGGCGCGCGTGGAGACCACGCCTCAAGAACTCGTGAGAACCGATCTCGAAGCGTCACGGCGGTTCCGCGGAGTTGAACTTGGCCCTGTCCTGGCCGGATCCGCCTGACTAGCGTCCCGCGACCATGGGCATTCGCGAGGTAGCAATCATCGGTGCCGGGACGGCAGGCGTCGCAGCGGCAATGGCCCTGCGAGAGGGCGGCTTCGAGGGGACGATCAACCTGCTTTCCGCCGAGAAAGGGCTGCCCTATCGGCTGCCGCCACTGTCCAAGACGGTGCTTGCCGGCACGTCCGGTCCGGAGCCGCTCCGGCCCGACGACCACTACCGCGATCAGGACATCTGCCTTCATCCCGAAGCGCGTGTCAGTGCCATCGAGCCTGCGACGCTGCGCATCACCAGCGCGGCCGGCACCTTCGCCCCTGATGCGATCGTGATCGCCACCGGCTCCTCTCCGTACCGGCCGGACTGGACCGGGATGGAGCTCGACGGGGTGCACGTCCTTCGCACACTCGCCGACGCCGAAGCCCTCAGGGCAGAGCTGACGCGCGCGGCTGAGCTCGTCGTGATCGGCGGCGGCTTTGTCGGCACCGAGGTGGCCTCGGTCGCTGGTCGGCTCGGCATCGGGGTCACCATCGTAGAAGCCGGACCGGCTCTGCTCGGCCGCGCCATCGGGCCGGCGGCCGGCGGCTGGATCGGGCGGCTGCACGCCGCCCACGGCGTGCGGGTGCTCACCGGCCGGACCGTCACCGGGCTGCGCGGACGGAACCGGGTCGAAGCGGTGATGCTCGCCGACGGCACCGAACTGCGGGCCGACACAGTGCTCATCGGCCTTGGCGCCGTGCCGCGGACCCAACTCGCTGCACAGCTTGGGGTGGGCGGGCCCGCAGGCATCGAGGTGGACGGCGCCTTCCGCACGGCTCACCCGGGCGTATACGCGGTAGGTGATGTTGCGGTCGCCTCCGCCGGGCCTGGCGGTCAGCGGATCCGACTGGAGCATGAGCGCACCGCCGAACAGCATGGCGTAGCGGTGGCCAGCGCGCTGCTGGGTCACCGACCCGCGCCGGCCTCGGTGCCGTGGTTCTGGTCGGACCAGCATGGCGTGACGCTCCAGCTCGCCGGGTTGCCCGGGGACGAGCTGGAGACCATGGTGGAGGACACCGATGACGGCCGCCTGCTGGTCACCTGGCACACCGGGGGCCTGGTCCGGGCGGTCCTCGGTGTCAATCGGCCTCGCGACGTCCAGGCGGCGATGCGGGAGATGAGGTCCGGACGGTACCCGCGGCTGCCCGCCCGCTGCGGCAACCAGATCCCTGAGCACGACCAGCGTTCCTCCGACCACCCCGGACCGTGACCCGCCAACGCCGAATAGACTGACCGCCGTGGTTTCCAGGCCGACCGTCCAGGCACGGGCACGGGCCCGTCGGCGGGACGTCCGGGGGGACATCCTCAACTCTGCGAGGTCGCTGCTCGCCGAGGTCCCGTTCGCGGACCTGTCGATCGACATGGTGATGGCGGCGGCGGGCCGATCCCGGACCATCTTTTACCGCCATTTCGACGACAGGCAGCAGCTTCTGCTGGCACTGCTGGAGGAACTCGGCGGCGAGATGACCGCCCTCGGGCAGGACTGGGCGCAGGAAAGCGCCGGCCAAGTGATTCCGCGACTGCGTGAGGACCTCGGCGGCCTAGTCGACATCTGGGTGCGGAATGGGTCTCTCATGCGCGCGCTGGCGGCGGCCGCCGCGCAGGATCCCGAGGTCGACGCCATGTACCACGCGCTTGCGGACCGGTTTATCGCGATCACCGGCGAGCGCATCAAAGCCGATATCGCGAGCGGAGCGAGCACCGTGGCCAATGGGACGGAAACCGCACGGGCGCTCGTCTGGATGACAGAGCGCTATCTTTCGGAGTGCTTCGGGCGCGGACCCGCCTCAGTGCCGCCCGAGACGGCGAAAAAGACTCTGGGCGACATCTGGGTTAGAGCCATTTACAGCATATCGCCCGACTGCTGACAGGCTCGCTGGGCAGAACTATGCTCCGGCAGGCGCCCAGCCGCCTTGCGACGACGCGACACCCGTCACAAAGGAACTCTGGCTGGACCGTGGAGATTGTTCCTGACCTCGGAGAACTTTGGGTGGCGGTCTGAAGCGCTCCGGCTTCAGTGGAGACTCAGTGCTTGCGGATCGAGGGCACCATCGAGGATCACCATGCCGTTCTATCCGGTGGCTTCGAGAACCTGATGGGCGTGGTGACGGTTGGCACGATGCGATGCTTGCTTATTGCGCCGAATGTTCTTCCGGGAGCTCTTGTCCATTCTCGCCATAGTTGTTCCGACGGTCCTTGGCGTAACCCAGCCGCTTCTTCTCCTGTGGGCTTCTACGCCTCACGGGCCGCCTCCCACGACGATCGGTCTTTCTCGCCCACCACACCGTCCAGCAGCGCGTCACGGGATCGAGCGAAATAGCTCTCCCGCCTCGCGCCTTGCCGGAGCACCCGTTGTGGCCACCTGACAACTGTCCGAGCGATCAAATCGGTTGGCCGCCCACCAGGTCTGCAGCAGGGCGACCACCTGGGGCAACGGCGATCGTTCTCCGCGATCGAGGTGTACTGCCAGGTGACCGCGGCGATCGACTGATTCGGCCGGGTCCTCGACTTCACGAACATGACCGCGATCACTTCTCGAACACCAGTATGATGCTACGGTTCAAACAGAAGATGATCTACCTGAAAGGGCCGCACGTGGCGCAGAAGGTGATACTGGTTGACGACCTCGACCACTCCGAGGGCGATGACGTGGCGAGACGGGAGTTCCAGCTGCTGAACCGCACCTTCGCCATCGACCTGTCCGACGCCACCCAGCAGCGGCTGAGCGAGGCTCTCGCGTTCATCGAAACGGTCCTGGAGAGCTCCCGTGAGGTGAAGCAGGGGTCGCGGTCGAAGAAGGCCGCCGATGTCTCCCCCCGATTGCAGGGCCACACCCTCACCGACGTTCGCGAATGGGCGCGCGAGCAAGGGCTGGAGGTGCCCGCTCGCGGAAAGGTCGCCGACGAGGTCATCGAACAGTTCATCGCCGCCCGGTCCGACGCGAACTCCACGCAGTCGGCGTCGGAAGGACAGGAAGGCGGAGAAGCAGGGGACGGTAACCCCGGCACCTGATGCGGAGTGCGGCTCGAACGGCGGCCTCCTCTCGGAGGCCCGGGGTGGCTCAGTGGGGAACGACTTGTGCCCGCACGCCGGGGAGATCGTCGAATGCGGCGGAGCGATCGCTTCTAAGCTCTCACGCATGGCAAAGTACTTCGACGTACATCCGGACAACCCGCAACCTCGGGCGCTCCGTCAGGTGACGGACATCATCCGTGCGGGCGGGCTGATCGTGTACCCGACCGACTCGTGCTTCGCGCTCGGCTGCCGAGTGGGCAACAAGGAGGGCATCGACCGGATCAGGGAGATCCGCCGTCTCGACAGCCACCACCACTTCACCCTGGTGTGCAAGGACTTCGCTCAGCTCGGCCAGTTCGTCCACATCAGCAACGCGCTGTTCCGTTCGATCAAGGCGGCGACCCCCGGCAGCTACACCTTCATCCTGCCTGCGACGAAGGAGGTGCCGCGCCGGTTGCTACACCCCAGAAAACAGACCGTCGGC
This sequence comes from Microtetraspora glauca, assembly GCA_001570385.1. Taxonomy (GTDB): domain Bacteria; phylum Actinomycetota; class Actinomycetes; order Streptosporangiales; family Streptosporangiaceae; genus Microtetraspora; species Microtetraspora glauca. The sequence continues at coordinate 15,907 of BBYL01000053.1, forward strand.
GTCCGGATCCCCGATCACGTCGTCACGCAGGCGTTGCTGACCGAGCTCGGAGAACCGTTGCTGTCGAGCACCCTGCTCCTGCCCGAAGAGACCGAAGCCATGACACAGGGCTGGGAGATCAAGGAAAGGCTCGATCACGTGGTGGACGCCGTGGTCGACGCCGGTGAGTGCGGCGCCGTGCCGACGACGGTCATCGACTTCTCGCAGGACCAACCGGAGATCCTCCGCAGAGGAGCAGGAGACCCGTCCCGCTTCGAGTAGAACGGTCGCTGTCGTCTGAGGCGCCGACATCGCCTTGCTGTCGGGGATCCGCATGGCCGCGACGGTAGACCTTCGCTCCCACTCGAACCACGGCCTGAACTGGCCGGGTTTGAGTGCCAAGCCGACGCGGGCCCTGCCCGGGATACCGCAACACCGACAACCCTCGCCTACGCCGGATCGTGAAGAGGGCAAACGTGGCCTGACATGGCACTAGGTGTGTTCGGTGGTCGGGTTGCCGGCCCTTCTGGACTTCTTCGCCGATCTGGTGATCACCGGCACCGTGCTGGGCCTTGACCACACCAGTGAGCAGGCAGACGTGGAGGAGAGGCTCGGGCGCGATCGCCCGTTCAAGGCGCCGTCGGGGATGATCTCCGACTTCGGTCTAGTTGAGTTCGGCTGGTGGCGGGGCCGGGGCTGGGTCTGACAGGTAGAGCGCGACGGCGTCGGCTTTGGACTCAGGCGGGTAGACCTTCATGACCACCAGGAACTCCTTGGTCTCCAGATCTCCATGACTGGCACTCAAGGTGTCCACATGTCGGGGGGAGAGTCCCTCTCGCCGTACCACGCGTCGTGCTCCGCCACCGGATCCGTCACTGGATCAGCCATGCCGACCGACCCTGGTGATGAGTTGTCGCGCCCGCACCCGTCACACCTACGACGGGACACGACGAGGCGGAAGGATGACGTGATGAGTGCGGACACGCGGCTGGAGGAGCTGGGCGTGAGCGGTCTGGGCGAGGTCGACGAGCCGGCGTTCTCGGGGCTGGCGGAGCGGCACCGGCGGGAGCTGCACGTGCACTGCTACCGGATGCTCGGGTCGTTCGAGGACGCCGAGGACACCGTGCAGGAGACGTTCCTCCGTGCCTGGCGGCGGCGGGAGACCTTCGAGGGTCGGTCGACGTTCCGGGCCTGGCTGTACCGGATCGCCACCAACGCCTGCCTGGATCTGCTCGCCAAGTGCCGCCCGGAGCCTGCGACCGGCGGCGAGGTGCTGTGGCTGCAGCCCTACCCGGACCGGCTGCTCGACGAGCTGCCCGCGGGCGACGCGGACGAGCCGGAGACCGTCGCCGTCGCGCGGGAGACGATCGAGCTGGCGTACCTGGTCGCAGTCCAGCACCTCGCGCCGCGCCCGCGGGCCGTGCTGATCCTTCGGGACGTGCTCGGCTGGCCGGCGAAGGACGTCGCGGAGCTCCTCGGGGACTCCGTCAACTCCGTGAACAGCGCGCTGCAGCGGGCCCGCGCCGGCATGCGGGAGCGCCTGCCCGCCGAGCGGCAGGACTGGACCGGCGGCGAGGAGGACGCCGGGACGCGCGAGCTGGTGCGCCGCTATACCGACGCCAGCGTGGCCACGGACGTCGCCGGGCTCGCCGCACTGCTGCGGGACGACGTCCGCTGCTCGATGCCGCCCACGCCGGGCCTGTACGTCGGCCGCGACACGGTGGTGAACGACTGGGTCGAGAGCGGCTTCGAGGGCATGAAGCACCTGCGCGCCATCCCCACCTCCGTGAACCGGCAGCCCGCCGTCGCCTTCTACCTCTGGCGGAAGCGGGAGGGCGCGTACCTGCCGCTGACGATCGACGTCCTGCGCGTCACCGGCGGGGCGATCACCGAGATCGTCACGTTCCACGACGACCAGTTTCCGCGGCTCGGGCTGCCGGAGCGCCTGCCGGCGGACGGCACGGAGTAGTCCCGGTGTGGACGCTCGCGCTGCGCGGTGGCGCGCGTGTCGCGGTGGTCGCGGCGGAGTGGTGCGACGCGTTCGGCGTCGTCACCCGCGGGCGGGTGCAGCTGGAGTTGCGCGACGGCGAGCCCGGGCCGGTCCTCGGACGGCACGCCGGGTTCTGGCTCCGCGGCACCGGGGTCCGGGCCCTGCGGAACCCCGGCCGTCGCACGGCGAGGGTGCGCATCGTCACGCCCAGGGCCAGGACCGTCACACGCCAGTCAACACACCCCGTACGCCAGTTACCGAATGATGGAGGAACGACATGAACAGCATGAATGACACCGGGGTCGTCGCAGACCCGGCATCGGGCCAGACCAGCCGCACCCACCGACTCCGCAGGCTCGCCGTCACCGGCTTCATTGCCACGCTCGCAGCGATGGTGGTCACCACCCTCGCCGCTGCGCTTGCCCAGGCCGTTGGCGTCGACTTCGAGGTCCCCGATGGTGGCGAGACGATCCCGTTGCCCGGGTTCGCCGTCGTGACCGGCTTCTTCTCGGTCGTGGGCATCGTCATCGCCGTCGCTCTTCTTCGTTGGAGCGCTCGCCCCGCCGAGCGATTCGTGTGGACGGCAGTGTCGCTGACCGCGATCTCGTTGGTTCCGCCTCTCCTCTCCGGGGCAGACACCGCCGCCACCACCGCCCTCCTCGGGCTACACCTCGTCCCTGCGGCGGTGATGATCCCCACCCTGGCGCGGAGCCTCCGCACCCGGACCGATTGACGATCCCGTACCGGGACAACGCGCGGCGCAAGGGCCGTGCGTCGGGGCGCACCGGGTACCCGGGTCGCGTTCACGCTGGCCGACCCAGCCGTCGCGCGCCTCCCACGTGGATTCGGCTCCTGCGCGGCGGCTTGAGCCGGGATCTGACCCTCTCTCGGGTCGACGTCAGCGGGTGCTTCCGGCCGAGCACACCAGAGCCAGCCAAATCGATCATTGACTGCGATTTGACAAAAATTTACATTATGCTGACAGATCGGGGGACCCGCGCGCTCGAAAGGGAGACCGTCCTGATGGTGCGTCGAGCCCTGATTCCCACCCTCGCAGCCTTACTTTTCCTGATCTGGGGCACTCCACCGGCCGCCTTCGCGGTGGACGGAACCCGGACGCCGGCCTCGCCCTCCTACACGGTCAGCCTGACCAGCAACACGTCGGGCAGCACATGGACCGGACACGAGAGCGTCACCTTCACCAACCCGTCCGCGGATCCCCTGACGGAGGTCTACCTCCGGTTGTGGGACAACTACCACGGCACGTGCCCGTCCACACCGATAACCGTGACCAACATGACCGGGGGCACGCCGTCCCCGCTGTCGGTCGCCTGCACCGCGCTGAAGATCACACTGCCCGCCCCGCTCGCCCAGAACGACAGCGCCTCGATCGGCTTCGACCTGAGCATCGTGGTGCCCAGCGGCGCGGACCGGTTCGGCCGCGACGGGTCCTACAACTTCATCGGCAACGCGCTGCCCGTTCTGGCGGTCCGCGACGCGAGCGGCTGGCACCTCGATCCGTACAGCAACAACGGCGAGTCCTTCTACGCGCTCACCAGTGACTACTCCGTCACGCTCGACCACCCGACCTCGCTGCTGGTGCCTGCCACGGGCACCTCAGTCGATACGCCGGGGACGTCCGGTCGTACGGTCACCACGGCCACCGCCGCCAACGTGCGGGAGTTCGCCTGGGCGGCCGGGCCGTTCGTGAAGACCACAAGCACCACGACCACCGGCGTCACGGTGAACGTCTACCGGGTGAGCTCGATCAGTTCGGGCAGCGCCTCCTCGATGATGACCACCGCCAAGAACGCGCTGGTCGCCCACGCCGGGCGGTTCGGGGCCTACCCGTACGGCGAGGCGGACGTTGTACTGGACAACAACTTCTGGTTCGGCGGCATGGAATATCCCGGCTTCGTGCTCGACGTGGTCAGCTCCACAGCCCTCGCCCACGAACTGGCCCACCAGTGGTGGTACGGCATCGTCGGTGACGACGAGTACACCAGCCCGTGGCTGGACGAGTCGTTCACCGACTACGCCACCGAT
>BBYL01000054.1 GCA_001570385.1 Microtetraspora glauca
CCCAAGGCGTACGGCACCTGTTCGCCGCGTTAGACGTGGGCAAGAACAAGATGTACGGGCACATCAAGAAACGCAAGCGACGCGGCGAGTTCCTGGAGTTCTGCCGCTACCTGCGTAGCCTCTACCCTCTCGAGGTTCGCATCGCGATCGTGTGTGACAACTTCAGCCCGCACCTGACGACCAAGAAGGACAAGCGAGTCGGCCAGTGGGCGGAGGCGAACAACGTCGAGATCGCCTACACGCCCACCAACTCCTCCTACTTGAACCGGATCGAGGCGCAGTTCACCGCGTTGCGCGAGTTCACTCTCAACGGCACCGACCATGCCAGCCACCGCGAGCAGGGCAGCATGATCCGCCGCTACATCGCCTGGCGTAACCGCAACGTCGATAACCCCCGCCTACGCCGGATCGTGAAGAGGGCAAACGTGGCCTGACACGGCACTAGAGCAGGGCCGTAGGGAGCGCGGGTTGTAGAGGAGGGGGCCTTGCGTACGGAGCACCAGGCGCATGCCGGATACGGCTGGTGCTCCATCGCCTCTCGAGTGGCTGGCTGTTCGCGACGCCTACGGCTTGCGGCCGACGCCGCCGAACTGGAACACGTCGCGGTCCTGGAAGCTGGTCTCCGGCTCGGGCCGCCACTTCGGCAGTGACACCAGGCCGGGCGTCAGCAATTCCATCCCCGCGAAGAACTCCTTGAGCTGCTCGGGGGTGCGCAAGGTGAGCGGGGTGGCCTCGCTGGCGTTCCACTTGGCCGCGGCGTCGTCCATCGACGGGCTGTGCACGCTGTGCGCGATCGCCATGTAGCTGCCGGAGGGGAGCGCGTCCCGCAGCGCGCCCACGGCGGCGTGCGCCAGTTCGGCGTCGGGGACGAACTCCAGCACGCCCATCAGCATCAGCGCGATAGGACGGGAGAAGTCGAGCGTCAGCGCGGCCGCCTCCAGGATGGGCTCGGGCTTGCGCAGGTCGGCGTCGATGTACGCGGTGGCTCCGTCAGGCGTGCTCTGCAGCAGTGCGCGGGCGTGGACCAGCACGATCGGGTCGTTGTCGACGTAGACGATCCGCGCCTTGGGGTTGACCCGCTGGGCGACCTCGTGGGTGTTGTCCGCGGTCGGGATGCCCGTGCCGACGTCGAGGAACTGGTCGATGCCGGCGTCGCCGGCGAGGTGGCGTACGACGCGGCCGATGAACTGGCGCTCGGCCCGCGCGTTGACCGGCAGGTCCGGCATGACCTTCACGATCTCGTCGCCGACTTCGCGGTCCGGTCCGTAGTTGTCCTTGCCACCCAACCAGTAGTCCCATACACGGGCCGAATGCGGGACGGAGGTGTTGATGCGTGCCAGCACCTCGTTGTCGATCTCGCGGGAATTCCCACCCATCACAGCCTCCTCAGCGCTGTCGAAGACGACATGCCCAGGAGATCAACTTAACCGATTAGCGCCTGATAGGCGGGCAAATCACGACACATCAGCGTATTTCACCGCATTGCCGTCAAGTTGTACGACTGCGCGGTGTCGAGGCGCGAAGCGCGACAGGTAACGAATCCGAAGCGTGAGCATGGCGGTACGAAGGGTGAAGTAGGGAGATTGCGGGGGTACAGGAGACCTATCTTCCGCAACTCGGTTGGAGGGACCATGGGTCGCTTCGGGGTTGTCCGTATCGGGGTGGCGTGTGCGGGCTTGGTGGCGCTCGCGGCATGCCAGTCCACAGAGACCAAGACGGCGGCGCACGCGACGCCCAACGCGAAGGCGGCGGCCGCTTCCGCCGAGCTGACGCGGAAGGCCAACGCGGCCGCCGCCGCCAAGGTGAGAGCCAACGAGCTGGGTAAGATTCCGGTGATCATGTACCACCGGATCACCGACAAACCCGGCGGGACCGACGACCGCACTCCCGCGCAGTTCCGGACCGAACTGGAGCGTCTGGCCTCCGAGAAGTACGTGCCGATCACCGCGGCCGAGTACGTCACCGGGAAGATCGCCATCCCGGCGGGCACGCACCCGGTCGTGCTGACGTTTGACGACTCCTCGCCGTCGCAGCTCACGCTGGACGAGATGGGCACGCCCAAGGCGGACACCGCGGTGGGCATCCTGCTCGACGTCGCCAAGAAGCACCCGGGCTTCCGGCCTGTCGCCACCTTCTACGTGATCCGCGACATGTTCGGGAAGTTCAGCCCGGAGGAGCGGGCCCAGGTCCTCGGCTGGCTGTCCCAGAACGGGTTCGACATCGGCAACCACACGCGGGATCACCTGAACCTGCTCGGAAAGTCGGAGAAGGAGGTGACCGAGCAGATCGCCGCCGGGCAGAAGCTGATCACCGATCTGGACAAGAAGGTCCAGGTTCACACCCTGGCCCTGCCGTACGGCAACCAGCCGCGTGACAAGAAGTGGGCGCTGCACGGCTCCGGGAACGGCGTCCGGTACGACTACCAGGGGGTCTTCCTGGCGGGGTACACCCCGGCGCCGTCACCGTTCACCAAGGAATTCGACCCGGTCGGGATCCCGCGGATCCGGTCGATGGACAAGAAGGGCGACTGCGTGAAGTTCTGCTCGACGGCCTGGCTGGACGAGCTCAACGCGCACCCGGACGAGCGCTTCACCTCCGACGGCAACGTCGCCACGGTGGCGTACCCGAAGTTCAAGGCGCCTTTCGTGGACAAGAACTTCGCCGCCATCGCCCTGCCGTACTAGCGGAACCGGGCCGCGACAATCAGTCGCGGTCGTGTGCCTGCCTGCGGCCCTCCTCCAGGAACGCCGTGACCGCGTCGGCGCCGCCCAGCTCGGATATCGGGCGGGCCGCGCCGAAGGTCATGTTCCAGAACGAGCCCTCCCTGGACTGCCAGGGCCCGACGTAGGCGTACGGTTCCTCGATCTCGCTGTTCCCGAGGGACACGCCGTAGTTGACCTCGTCGCTGCTGATGCCGAGGTCGAAGTGCTCGGGCCAGAGCACCGGGGTCAACTCGGGGTCCAGGTGGCGCAGCGCCGTCTCGCCGATGGCCAGGCAGTCCGCGATGTACTCGGCGGCGGCGGGATCGACGTCGACCACCTCGTCGCTCTGGACGCCGGACCCGTCGCGGTAGAGCCCCGGGGGCGCGCCCGCCCGGACTCCGGCGGCTTCGGCCAGAGCGGCGAAGGTGACGCCCCTGAGGGGGAGGACCAGCCCGGTCCCCGTCACCAGCGTGTCGCCGTCGACCCGCAGGTCCGGCGCGGTGATCGTGGCGAATCCACCGGAGGCGGCCCTGAGCCGGATGGTGCCGCTCAGCCGGTACTGCGGGCCGGCCATGACCAGTTCGGCCACTCCGTGCAGCGCACGCCGGGTCCTCGGCAGGTCTTCGATGCGCATCCTCATCTCCTCCTCGGCTCGGCCGTACCCGTCCATCGTGTCTGACGGAGCGGCCGGGGAAAGGATTTACGCGCGGAGTAGGCTTGCGGTGAAGTCCGCAGTACGTCAAACGGGGGCGGGCCGATGGTGACCACTGAGCCCACATGCGAGCTTCATCTCCGGATGGTCGGGCAACTGCACGACCTCGTGTTGCGCGTGCACAAGCCGCCGCTGACCGAGGACGAGGTGGCCCGCTGGATGCAGTCGGGCGCGGTGATCCGGCTGGAGGTCTCCGAGATGGGCACCCAGGTCGCGCACAGCATGCTGGTCAACTTCGGCAACGTCGGGTTCGCCTGGCTGTTGCCTTATCGGGCGGGTCGCGGCCTGAACTTCTGACGGGTCACTCGCAGTGGTTCGCGTGCCGCTGCTCCGGACGGCCGATGATCAGCACGTCCGGTGACGCGTGGTCCACCTGCAGCGTGGTGTGCCTGATGCCGTACTCCTCGTGCACGAGCCGCTCGGCGGCCAGCCGTACGGCGTGGCAGTCCGCGCCGGGGGCGACGAGGATGTGCGCGGACAGGGCGGGGTAACCGGAGGTCACCTCCCAGACGTGCAGGTCGTGCACCTCGACCACAGCGTCGAGCGCGGCCGTCCTGCGGCCGATCTCGGCCGGGTTGATCCCGGCGGGCGCCGCCTCCATGAACACCCGCGCCGAGGCGCGGACCAGACGCCAGCCCGCCTTGAGCATCAGCGCCGCCACGACCAGCGCGGCGACGGCGTCGGCCCGGCCCCAGCCGGTCAGCCAGATGACCAGCCCGGCGATGGTGGTGGCGATGAACGCGTAGAGGTCGTTGAGTATGTGCTGGAAGGCGCCCTCGACGTTGAGGCTGCCCCTGTCGGCGCGGGCGAGCAGCCAGGTGGCGGCGATGTTGACGGCGATCCCGGCCAGGCCGGTCACCACGACGTAGACGCCCTCGACCTCGGGCGGCGTGACCAGCCGGTGCGCGGCCTCGTAGACGAAGTACGCGCTGAGCAGCAGCAGGGTGATGCCGTTCAGCTGGGCCGAGATGATCTCGGCGCGTTTGAGGCCGTAGGTGAACCCGCCCTGCGGAGGGCGGGCGGCGATCCGCATCGCGACCAGCGCGAGCACGATGGCGATGGCGTCGGTGAGCATGTGCCCGGCGTCGGAGATGAGCGCGAGCGAATCCGCGATGACGCCGATGGCCACCTCGACGGCCATGAACGTGACGATCAGCAGGAGGGCCGCCGTCAGGAGGCGCCGGTCGGCGGTCGGGCTGACACCGTGTCCATGACCGTGTCCCTGATCGTGTCCGTGACCGTGGCCGTGGTCCGCCATCGTACGGATCCCTCTCGTTTTGTCCCGTTATGCGAGCTTAGCGCGGGCCGGTGGAAATAATCGAGGCATTGTCAACGATTTGTAAGTGAGCGACTACGCTTCGTGAGCATCATAGGTTGTATGGCAGTCAGCCTTCCCAACGCGTTGGGGACCACGCTCCTGGTGATCACGATGCTGGATCCGTCGCCGGGGCGGACCCACCTGGCCACCTCATCGTCCTGTCCCGCCCCCCGGCTCGTGTCCCATCGCGGCTACGACGCGACGGAGAACACGCTCGCGGCCTTTGAGAACGCGCTGGACGCCGGCTCCGACCGGGTCGAGTTCGACGTCCACTTCACCAGTGACCACCAACCCGTGCTGATGCACGACGCCACGGTCGACCGTACGACCACGGGAACGGGACGGGTCGCGGACATGACGCTGGCGGAGTTCCGCGCGCTGCGCACCGCGGACGGCCAGCGGCCCCCGACCCTGATGGGCGCGCTGCGGCTGGTCCGTGACTGGGGCGGCCGCGCCATGGTGGAGCTCAAGGAGGTTCCGGACGCGGGCGACGTGCGCGCACTGCGCGAGGTGTACGACGTCCTTGACGCCCGCCGGTGGGCGAGCATCACGTCGTTCTCCGCCGCCGCGCTGCGGGCGGTGGGCTCCATCGGGGCCACGCGGGGGCTGCTTTCCTCGTCCGCGCTCCGCGTGTCGGCCGCCGCGGGGTTCTCCTTCGTCGGCGTCCGGTACGACCGGCTGACCAGGGCGCTGGTGCGGGAGTTCCGCGCGGCCGGACTGCCCGTTTACGCGTGGACCCCCAACGACCGGGGCGACTGGCGGCGTCTGGCCGATTACGGCGTGAGCGGCGTCGTGACCGACCGGACGCCGGCCTACCTGGCCTGGGCCAGGTCGGCGTGTTCCGTCCCGGTCACAGAGTGAGCAGGACCTTGATCGCGCCGTCGCGCTTCTTCTGGAAGATCTCGTAGCCGTGCGGCGCCTGGTCGAGCGGCAGGCGGTGCGTGGCGAGATCCATCACGCCCAGCGGATCCCTGTCGTCGTCGACCAGTGGCATGATCTCGTCGATCCACCGCTTGACGTGCGCCTGACCCATCCGCAGCGTGATGCCCTTGTCGAACATCCGCAGCATGGGCATCGGGTCGGCCATGCCGCCGTAGACGCCGATGATCGATATCGTGCCGCCGCGCCGTACGGACTCGATGGCGTGGTGGAGCGCGGAGAGCCGGTCGACGCCCGCGTTCTCCATCAGCGGCGCCGCGACCCGGTCAGGCAGCATGCCGGTGATGCTCTGGGCGAGCTTGGCCACGGGCGATCCGTGCGACTCCATGCCGACCGCGTCGATCACCGAGTCGGGTCCGCGGCCGTCGGTGAGGTCGCGGAGGGCCTCGGGGATGTCCCGGTGGCTCTGCGCGTCCACGGTCTCGACGCCGTGCCTGCGTGCCATGGCGAGGCGTTCGGGTACGCCGTCGACCGCGATGACCCGGTGGCCGTGATGCCGCGCGATGCGGGCGCACATCTGGCCGATGGGGCCGAGGCCGAAGACCGCGACCGTGCCGCCCTCGGGGATGTCGGCCCACTCGACGGCCTGCCAGGCGGTGGGGAGGACGTCGGAGAGGTAGACGTACCGCTCGTCCGGAGGCCCCTCGGGGACCTTGATCGGGCCGAAGTGGGCCTGCGGGACGCGGAGGTACTCCGCCTGCCCGCCCGGCACCTCGCCGTACAGCTTGGTGTAGCCGAACAGGGCGGCGCCCATCCCGTGGTCGCGGACCTGGGTGGTCTCGCACTGGGCGAAGAGCCGGCGGTCGCACATGAAGCAGTGCCCGCAGGAGATGTTGAACGGGATGACCACCCGGTCGCCCGGTTTGATGTTCTTGACGTCGGAGCCGACCTCCTCGACGATGCCCATCGGCTCGTGGCCGAGGATGTCGCCCTCCAGCATGAACGGGCCGAACAGCTCGTACAGGTGCAGGTCGGAGCCGCAGATCCCGGACGTGGTGACCTTGATGATGGCGTCGGTGGATTCCTTGAGCGCCGGGTCGGAGACCTCCTGGACCCGTACGTCGCGTTTTCCGTGCCAGGTGAGTGCCTTCATGAGGCCCCCGCTAACCCGGCCTGTGGTCACCAAACGGGACAAATGCGATAAAAGGCGTTCTTTGCGAGAACCCGGTACGCCTCAGTGCTCCGTGGAGCCGATCGGTTCGCTGAAGGCCATCAGCCGGAACCCCGTGACGACCTCGGGATGGATGCGGATCACGTGGTCCATGTTCCCGAAGACCCACGGCCTGAGCATCGCGCTGTAGCGCGCGACCTCGGCCTCGTCCCTGACGAGCCGGGCCGTACCGAGGACGATCACGCTCCAGCCGAGATGGTCGTCCGGGTCGATCGCGTCGGCCTCGTACGCGACCACGGTGCCGTCGCCGTCGGCCGCCGAGGTGATCGCCGCGCCCAGGTGGGTGCGGATGATGATGTCGCCGCCGTCGAGGATGTGGTTGACCGGCCGGATCGCGGGGAGCGCCTGAAGGGTGAACACCACGCGGCCCATCGCCACGGAGGCGAGCAGCCGCAGAGATTCGTCCCGGGGCAGTTCCCGGAGCTCTCGTTCGTTCATGCTGGTTCGCCGCGATTCACAAACCCACCATGCCATTGGTAACGCCATGTCCCGCTAGGGACCAAAGTCCTGGAGAAAGGGTCATTCCTCCCTGACATGCGCTCTTGGGCCGAAGGTCCCTCAAGCCGGGGACCTCTGTGCCGCCGCGGCCGAGCCGTACGGCACTGCCGCCGATCCGGCGGGAGCGATGGACTTGAGGCATCACAGACGACAGGGAGAGGGGCTCACGATGGCGATCATGGAGCGGAACGAGCAGCAGGCGATGCGTGCGGTCCCGGCACCCGGGGCACACGCCGCGACGGCGGCTCGCAGGCCGGTGGATTACGTCTGGGGGGTCGCCCGCATGGCGATCGGCTGGATCTTCCTCTGGGCCTTCGTCGACAAGCTTCTCGGCTTAGGGTTCGCCACCCCCGAGAAGAAGGCGTGGATCAACGGAGGCAGCCCGACCACCGGATTCCTCAAGGGAACGGCCGAGAACACCTTCGGCGGCTTCTTCTCCGGGCTCGCCGGCCAGGGGTGGGCCGACTGGCTCTTCATGATCGGTCTGGCCGGGATCGGCACCGCTCTGATCGTCGGCGCGGGGGTCCGCGTCGCCGCGATCACCGGCGGTCTGCTCCTCGTGCTCATGTGGGCGGCCGAGCTGCCCCTGGCGAACAACTTCTTCATGGACGAGCACGTGATCTACGCCGTCGTCCTCGCCGGGCTCGCCCTCGCGAACGCCGGTGACACCCTCGGCATCGGCCGCTGGTGGGGCGGCACCGCGCTCGTCAGGCGGTACCCGATCCTCAAGTGACGAAAATCACTCAATCGACTCAGGTAGCCACCACCCATCCACCGCCCGTCCTCGCGAAGAGGGCGGGCGGTGTGCTATGCCCGGAGTGGTATCACTTTGAGAGGGCACGACATGGCGGACACCGAATCGGGATCATTCCTCCCGCGAATGCGGCTGGACGATCTCCTGGCCGAGCTGCAGAGCAGACTGGAGGCCGTGCTCGCCACGCGCGACCGGGTGCACTCGCTGCTGGAGGCCGTGGTCTCGGTCGGCAGCGAGCTCGACCTGGAGACCGTACTGCACCGCATCGTCGAGGCCGCCACCGCCCTGGTCAACGCCTCCTACGGGGCGCTGGGAGTGATCGGGGACGAGAGCACCCTGGTCCAGTTCGTCCCGGTCGGCCTGTCCGAGGAGGAGATCGCCAGGATCGAACACTGGCCGCACGGGCTCGGCCTCCTCGGGCTGCTGATCAAGGAGCCGCAGTCCCTCCGGCTGCGTGACATCGCCGATCACCCCGAGTCGTACGGCTTTCCCGCCGGCCATCCGCCGATGCGTTCGTTCCTCGGCGTCCCCATCCGCGTACGCGATGAGGTCTTCGGCAACCTCTACCTCACCGAGAAGCGCAACGGCGAGTTCGACGAGGAGGACGAGGCGATCGTCACCGCCCTGGCCACGGCCGCGGGCGTCGCCATCGAGAACGCCCGGCTGTACGAGGAGACCCGGCGCAGGGAGGCATGGCTCGAGGTCTCGTCCGAGGTGACCACAAGCCTGCTGTCCGGCGCCGACCCGCACGACGTGCTGGTGACCCTGGCCCGGCGCACCCGGGAGATGACCGACGCGGACGTGGCGACGATCTCCTTCGGCGCCACCCCGGAGGTGCTGCGGGTCGAGATCGCCGAGGGACTCGGAGCGGAGGAGCTGCTCGGCATCGAGCTGGCCGCCGAGGACACGGTGGCGGGGCTGGTGCTGCGCACCGCCGAGCCGCAGGTGGCCGACATCAGGTCCTGTCCCGACAAGGCGCCGGTGGGCAAGGCGGGCCCGTCGTTGTCGGTCCCCCTCGGAAAGGGGCGGAACGTCCGGGGCGTGCTGGGCCTGGGCAAGCGCGGCGGACGCCTGCCTTTCAGTTCCGCCGACCTGCGGATGGTCCAGGCCCTCGCAGGTCAGGCCGCCGTCGCGCTCGAACTCGCCGAGGCCAGGAAGGACGCCGAGCGTCTCGGCTTGCTGGAGGACCGCGACCGCATCGCCAAGGACCTGCATGACGTGGTGATCCAGCGGTTGTTCGCGGCGGCGATGACGCTGATGAGCGTCGTCCGGCTGGTGGAGAAACCGGAGGTGACCGGGCGCGTCCAGCACGTCGTGGACGAGCTGGACGCGACGATCAGGCAGATCCGTTCCACGATCTTCGCGCTGCATACGCCGAGGGAGGAGGCGGCCACCACGGTGCGCGGGCAGCTCATGGACCTGGTGGAGTCGGCGCGCGGCCACCTCGGGTTCATGCCGGGCGTCCTCCTGGAGGGGGCGCTGGACACCGTCGTCACGCCCAAGCTCGCGGACCATCTCCTCGCCGTCCTGCGCGAGGCCCTGTCCAACGTCGTACGGCACGCGCACGCGACCGAGGTGAACGTGACCGTGGACGCCCGTGACGACGCCCTCCTTCTCGAAGTGGGCGACAACGGTGTCGGCGTGCCGGAGGAGGGGCGGCGCAGCGGTCTGCGGAACCTGGCCGAGCGGGCGGAGATCCTCGGCGGGACGTTCGAGGTGGTCCGGCGCGAGCCCAGGGGCACCTGCCTGCGCTGGCGGGTGCCCCTCAGCTGAGGCGCCTCCCGGTGACCAGTTCCGCGCGGATGGAGACGAGCTGGTCGTGGTGGCCGGGCCCCCACGGGACGAGCGGTAGCCGGGCCAGCCGCAGGACCTCTCCGGGCTCCTCGACCAGGTGCGCCGGACCGACGGCGGTGACCGACCATCCCCTGCGGGTGACCGGGTCGAAGTGGTCCGCCTCGAAGGCGACGATCGAGCCTCGCGCCGCCTTCGACAGGCGGGAGCCCATGGTGGTGCGGAACACCACGTCCTCGCCGTCCAGCATGTAGTTGACGACCTGCACGGCGGGAAGGGCGCGTTCGGTGAACACGACGCGGCCGATCGGCGTCGTGGAAAGCAGCGACAGACACTCCGCCCGCGAGAGCTCCTGGAGCCCGGCCATGTCGAGGTTCATGCCTACAGGCTTCCGCACCCGGCATCCTACCCTGCAGGGACGAAGGTCCCCAGGGTGCCCGGCGTTCGGCTCGTTCGTCCCCGTTCCGGCAATCAACCTCCGCCTCCCGGGTACAGGGACGGTCATGAACGAAATGGCGCAGATCGACGCGTTCTGGCGTGCCGCCAACTACCTGTCGGTCGGGCAGATCTACCTGCTCGGCAATCCGCTGCTCAAGGAGCCGCTGTCCCCCGAGGACGTGAAACCGCGGCTGCTCGGCCACTGGGGGACCACCCCGGGGTTGAACTTCTGTTTCGCTCACCTCAACCGGATCATCCGCCTGCGCGACCAGGACATGATCTACATCGCCGGGCCCGGTCACGGCGGTCCCGCCGCGGTCGCGCACGCCTGGCTGGAGGGCACCTACAGCGAGGTCTATCCCTCCGTGTCGCAGGACGCCGCGGGCATGAGCCGGCTGTTCCGCCAGTTCTCCTTCCCCGGCGGCATCCCGAGCCACGTCGCCCCGGAGACCCCCGGCTCCATCCACGAGGGCGGTGAGCTGGGCTACGCCCTCGCGCACGCGTACGGCGCGGCGTTCGACAACCCGGACCTGGTCGTGGCCTGCATCGTCGGCGACGGCGAGGCGGAGACCGGGCCGCTGGCCGCGAGCTGGCACTCGAACAAGTTCCTTGACCCGGCGCAGGACGGGATCGTGCTGCCGATCCTCCATCTGAACGGCTACAAGATCGCCAATCCGACGGTGCTCGCGCGCATCCCGGAAAGCGAGCTGATCAAGCTCATGGAAGGGTACGGCTACCGCCCGCACATCGTCTCCGGCGACGATCCCGCGGTCATGCACCAGCTCATGGCCGACACCCTCGACGAGGTCTTCGACGAGATCGCGGCGATCAAGGCGGGCTCGGGCGGCCGGTTGCCGATGATCGTGCTGCGCACGCCCAAGGGCTGGACGGGACCGCACGAGGTGGACGGCGTCCTGGTCGAGGGCACCTGGCGGGCCCACCAGGTGCCGCTGACCGACGTACGGGACCGCCCGGACCGGCTGGCCGCCCTGGAGGAGTGGATGCGCTCCTACCGCCCGGAGGAGCTGTTCGACGCCGCGGGACGACCGGTGCCCGAGGTCACCTCCGGCGTGCCGCGCGGACCGCGCAGGATGAGCGCCAACCCGCACGCCAACGGCGGCGAGCTGCTGCGCCCGCTGGTGCTGCCCGACTTCCGTGACTACGGGGTCGAGACGAAGGCCCCGGCGACCGCGACCACCGAGCCCACCCGGGTCTTCGGCACCTTCCTCCGTGACGTGATCGTCGCCAACCCGGACGACTTCCGGCTGATGGGCCCGGACGAGACGGCGTCCAACCGGTTGCAGGCGGTGTTCGAGGTGACCGACCGGGCCTGGGACGCCGAGCTGCTGCCGACCGACGAGAACCTCGCCCCCGAAGGCCGGGTGATGGAGGTGCTCTCCGAGCACCTGTGCCAGGGCTGGCTGGAGGGATACCTCCTGACCGGGCGGCACGGCCTGTTCAACTGCTATGAGGCGTTCATCCACATCGTGGACGCCATGTTCAACCAGCACGCCAAGTGGTTGTCCGCGTCGAGCAGGATCCCCTGGCGGCGTCCGATCGCCTCGCTCAACTATCTGCTGTCCTCGCACGTGTGGCGGCAGGACCACAACGGCTTCAGCCACCAGGACCCCGGCTTCCTCGACGTGGTCATGAACAAGAAGGCCGAGGTCGTCCGGGTGTACCTGCCGCCGGACGCGAACACGCTGCTCTCGGTGGGGGACCACTGCCTCCGGTCGCGCGACTACGTGAACGTCGTGGTCGCCGGCAAGCAGCCGACGCTCGACCTGTTCACGATGCAGGAGGCGGTGGCCCACTGCACCCGGGGGCTCGGCATCATCGACTGGGCGTCGAACGACGACGGCGTGGAGCCGGACGTCGTCCTCGCCTGCGCGGGCGACGTCCCGACCTTGGAGACCCTGGCCGCCGCCGCGCTGCTGCGCGAGCACCTGCCCGAGCTGCGGGTCCGGGTGGTCAACGTCGTCGACTTGATGCGCCTGCAGCCGCCGAGCGAGCATCCGCACGGCATGACGGACGCCGAGTACGACACGCTGTTCACCGTCGACCGGCCGGTGATCTTCAACTTCCACGGGTACCCGTGGCTGATCCACCGGCTCACGTACCGCAGGAACGGCCACGCCAACCTGCATGTACGCGGCTACAAGGAGGAGGGCACCACGACCACGCCCTTCGACATGGCGATGCTCAACGACATCGACCGTTTCCACCTGGTCATCGACGTGATCGACCGGGTTCCCCGCCTCGGCACGCGTACCGCGCATCTGCGCCAGCGGATGATGGACGAGCGGCTGCGCTGCCGCGCCTACACGCGCGAGTACGGCGAGGACGCGCCCATGATCCGCAACTGGGTCTGGCCGTACTGAGGTACTGGGCTTCGCTAGGCGAGCACGCGCAGGGCCAGCGACGCGATCTCCCACTCCTCGTCGGTCGGGATCACCATCACGGCGATGTCCGAGCCGGGCGGTGAGATGATCCGCTCGTCCTTCGCCTGGTTGCGGGCCGGATCGACGGCGATGCCGAGCCGTTCCAGTCCGCTCAGGGACCGCGCCCTGGTCCGCGCGTCGTGCTCGCCGACCCCGGCGGTGAACACGATCGCGTCGAGCCGGCCGAGCACGGCGTAGTACGCCCCGACGTACTTGCGTATCCGGTGGCAGTAGACGTCGAGCGCCAGCAGGGCGCCCTCGTCGCCCGCGTCGGCCTTCTCCCAGACCTCGCGCATGTCGCTCGCCCCGGCGAGGGCCAGCATGCCCCCGGCCCGCATCAGCGCCTCGTGGCTCTCGTTCACGCCCAGCCCGGCCGTACTGTCCAGGTACGAGGGCAGCGAGGGGTCCACGTCGCCGGACCTGGTGCCCATGACCAGGCCCTCCAGAGGAGTCAGGCCCATCGAGGTCTCCACGCTGCGGCCGCCCTTGATCGCCGTCGCGCTCGCGCCGTTGCCGAGATGGAGCACGATCAGGTCGGTCTCCTCCAGCGGCTTGCCGAGCACCTCCGCCGCGAGCCGGGAGACGTAGGCGCACGAGGTGCCGTGGAAGCCGTACCGCCGCACACCCAGGTCCTCGGCCCAGGCGCGCGGCACCGCGTACGTGTACGCGTGCGGGGGCAGGGTCTGGTGGAAGGCCGTGTCGAACACGGCGACCTGCGGGACGCCGGGGAACGCCTTGCGCGCCACCCGGATCCCGTCCAGGTTGGCCGGATTGTGCAACGGGGCGAACCGGGACAGCTCCTCGATGGCGGCGATCACCTCGTCGTCGATCAGGACAGGGCCCGTGAACCGGTCGGCGCCGTGGACGACCCGGTGCCCAACGGCGCGCAGCGGGACGCGCCTCAGGTCGGGGCCGGCCTGCGCGAACGCGTCGAGCGCCGCCCGCAACCCCGAGTCATGATCGGGATAGGGCCGGTGCACCTCGTACGGCTCGCTGCCCGCCCGCGTGTGGGTGAGCGCGCCCCGCTCTCCGCCGATCCGTTCCACCAGGCCGACGGCGAGGCGGGTCCCGGACCCGGTGTCGATCAGCTCGTATTTGATCGACGAGGAGCCGGTGTTCAGCACCAGCACGAACGCGTGCTCGGATGCGTCCTCGGTCGCGTCCTCGGTTGTCGCGTCCTCGGTTGTGGCCTCGCGCACAGAACTCCTCCAGACCCGGCCGAACCTGCCGTGATCAGCCTCCTTCCCTCGGCGGGACGGCACATGCTTTTTGGCAATCTTTCCGACTTTTCGCGTTCTCGTTACGGGGAAGGCGGAAGGTCCCCTCCCATGAGGACCAGCGGCCCTGGAATCAGGTCCGCCGCTGGCGTGTCATGGATGTGCCGGGGACGAACGAGGAGGACATCATGATCATTGCTGCCACCGACGGCTCCCCCGCCGCGACGGCCGCCGTCGAATGGGCGGCCGACGACGCGGCGCGCAAGGAACTCCCGCTGCGGGTCATCCACGTGGTGGACCGCCTGCCGTACGAGATCCCGCGCTATCCGATCCCCGGGGTGCAGGAGTCCATCGTCCAATCGGGCGAGCGGATCCTCCGGGACGCGCGCCAGGCCGTACGAACCCGGCAACCAGGCGTCGAGGTGACGACCGAACTGGTCTACGGCGTGCCGGCGCCGGTGTTGCGGCAGGAGGCCGAGCACTCCTCCGAGCTGGTGGTGGGCAGCCGAGGCAGGGGCGGCTTCGCCGGAATGCTGCTCGGCTCGGTCAGCTCGCACGTCGCCGGGCACGTCCACGCGCCCGTCGTCGTCGTACGGCCCGCCCCCGCCACCGCGTACGGCGAGATCGTGGTCGGGGTGAGCGAGTCGGAGGAGTGCGACCCCGCCCTGGCGTACGCCTTCGAGGAGGCCAAGCTGCGCGGGGCCCGGCTGCGTGGGATCTGCGCGTGGGAGCTTCCCGTGCACATCCTCGGACCGGAGGTCGTCTACGACGTGGAGGAGATCCAGCACGCCTTCCGCCAGGCCGCCACGGACAAGCTCGGAGAACTGGAGGAGCGGTTCCCCGAGGTCGAGGTCACGCTGGACGTCGTGCGCGGGCATCCCGTAGCGGCCCTCGTGGACGCCTCGGAGAAGGCCGACCTGATCGTCGTCGGCTCGCGCGGACGCGGGGCCATCGGCGCCGCGGTGCTCGGCTCGGTGAGCCGCGCCATCCTGCACCACGCGCGCTGCCCGGTCGCCGTCGTCAGGTGAGGACCCGGCCTGGTCGTCAGGTGAGGACCCGGCCTGCCGGGGTACCCCTGTGACATCCCGGCCTCCCGGGGGGCATCCCTGAGGCCGGTCCCGACGGCACGGGGGGGAGCCGTTGTGGACAAGCTGTACCTGGCGCGATGGCAGTTCGGGATCACCACCGTCTATCACTTCATCTTCGTCCCGCTGACGATCGGCCTCGCCATCCTGGTGGCGTCCATGCAGACCACGTGGCACATCACCGGGAACGAGGTCTATCTGCGGATGACCAAGTTCTTCGGGAAGCTCTTCCTGGTCAGCTTCTTCATGGGCGTGGTCACCGGGATCTGGCAGGAGTTCCAGTTCGGGATGAACTGGAGCTCCTATTCTCGGTTCGTCGGCGACGTGTTCGGCGCTCCGCTGGCGATGGAGGGGCTCCTCGCGTTCTTCCTCGAATCGACCTTCCTCGGATTGTGGATCTTCGGCTGGAACCGTCTGCCGCCCCTGGTCCACCTCGCCACGATCTGGCTGGCCGCGATCGGCACGGTCGCGTCGGCGTACTTCATCCTCGCGGCGAACTCCTGGATGCAGCATCCCGTTGGATACTGGATCAACCCGGGCACCCGTCGGGCCGAGCTGACGAGCATCTGGGCCGTGATCAGCAATCCGACGAACCTGGTGACGGTCCCGCATGTCCTCTTCGCCGCGTTCCTTACGGCGGCGGGCTTCCTCGTCGGGGTCAGCGCCTGGCATCTGGCCAGACGCAGCGAGACCGCCCTGTTCCGGCCGGCGTTGCGGGCCGGGCTCGTGCTGCTGATCGTCGCGGGCATCGGCGCGGCGATCACCGGTGACATCCAAGCCAAGATCATGACCGTGCAGCAGCCGATGAAGATCGCCTCCGCCGAGGCGTTGTACGAGACGTCCACCCCCGCGCCGTTCTCCCTGTTCACGATCGGCAACCTCAGCGGCGAGAAGGCCATCTGGAGCCTGCGCGTGCCGCACGTGCTGTCCTATCTCGCCACCGGGAACTCCGACGGCACGGTCCAGGGCGTCAACGACGTCCAGCGGGAGTACGTCGCCCGGTTCGGCCCCGGGGACTACCGCCCGTACATCCCGGTGACGTACTGGTCCTTCCGGCTGATGATCGGATTCGGTGGCCTGGCGAGTCTGCTCGGTCTGGTCGGACTCTGGGTGAGCCGACCGGGCAGAACCCCCGGCCGCTGGTTCTACCGGGCGGCGGTCGTCGCCATGGTGCTGCCCTTCATCGGGAACACCGCCGGCTGGGTCTTCACCGAGATGGGCCGTCAGCCCTGGACGGTCGTCGGAGTGTTCAAGACGGCCGAGAGTGACTCGCCGGGGGTCGATGTCGCCACGCTCGCGATCTCGCTGGGTGCTTTCACGCTGATCTACGGCATCCTCGCCGCGATCACCGCCGTGATCATGGTGCGGATGGTCAGAGCGGGTCCCACACCGGCAGGAGAGAGTGAGGAACCACCCCATTTTCCCCACCTGACGTACTGATTCGGGTCTGGTCCGCCAAGAAACGGGTTTGCTTCGCCGAGGAGGTCGGGCTGGTCCGCCGAGGAAGCCGGAGTGCTGGTTCGCCCAAGTCGCCCAAGTCACCCAGTCCGCCCAGTTCGCCCAGTTCGCCCAGGAAGGAGGCCGATGGGACTCGCCACCGTATGGTTCATCCTCATCGCGGTGCTCTGGATCGGGTACTTCGTCCTGGAAGGCTTTGATTTCGGAGTCGGCATGTTGCTGCCGGTCTTGGGGCGGGACGACATCGACCGGCGCATCCTCATCAACACGATCGGACCGGTCTGGGACGGCAACGAGGTGTGGCTGATCGTCGCCGGTGCCGGGACCTTCGCCGCCTTCCCCGAGTGGTACGCCACCATGTTCAGCGGTTTCTACCTGGTGCTGCTGGTCATACTGCTCGCGCTCATCGCCCGAGGGGTGGCCTTCGAGTTCCGTGGCAAGCACGACTCCGACCGCTGGCGCCGCGGCTGGGACCGCGCCATCTTCTGGGGATCGCTCATCCCCGCCGCACTGTGGGGCGTCGCCTTCGGCAACATCATCGCCGGAGTTCCCATCGACGCCCGGCACGAATACACGGGGAACCTGCTCACCCTGCTCAACCCGTACGCGCTGCTCGGCGGCCTGGTCACGCTCGGCCTGTTCCTGTTGCACGGCGCGGTGTTCCTGTCCCTGAAGACCACCCACGAGCTGCGCGCTCGCGCGCGTGCGGTGACCCTGCGCCTCGCCCCGGTGGTCGCCCTGGTCGCGGTGCTCTTTCTCGCGGTGACCCAGGTCATGTACGGCAAGACGGTCACCCTGATCACGTCCGCGCTGGCCGTGGCCGCCCTGCTCGCTGGGATAGGCGCCACCATCCGGCACAGGGACGGGTGGGCGTTCACCGCCACGGCTGCCACGATCATCCTCGCCACGGGCACGCTGTTCATCAACCTGTGGCCGAACGTGCTGCCGTCGAGTACGGCCGCGGCGAACAGCCTGACGATCACGAACGCCTCGTCTTCGCCGTACACGCTGCTGGTCATGACATGGGTCGCGGCCATTTTCCTGCCGCTTGTCCTGCTGTACGAGGGATGGAGCTACTGGGTCTTCCGCCAGCGCCTCACCCGTCCGCCAAGCTGAGTATCCGCTTGGAGACTTCTGGGACGGCGGGAGTTCGGCGCAGCCGCGCCGTACATGGTTGCCGCTCTGTTGTGGCGGGCAGCGTCGGCCCGCCGCACGTGCCTGCCGCTCCGCTACGGCGGGCAGTTGTTCCGGCGCGCCGTACGCGCCTGCCGCTTCAGCTACGGCGGGCAGCTTCGGCCCGCCGTACGCGTCTGACGTCCGCTGGGGCACCCCACCGCGTGGTACGTGCCTGCCGCTCCGCTACGGCGGGCAGTTGCTCCGGCGCGCCGTGATAGTTGCGGCCTGGTGAGCCGCATGCGCGGCGTTCGCGGGCGCGGTGGTTGCTGGCACGGTCTTACGCGCGCCTCCACAACCACCCGCACTCCGCTCCGCTCCCGCCGCCTCGCGCTCCCGCCGCCTCGCGCTCCTGGAGCTCCCCGTCACCTTGCCGCTCTCAGCTCCCGGGGCTCCATCTCGCCCTCTCGCCTTCCTGCAGATCCTTGCCCGGCTGCTCTCCGCACCCCTGCAGATCCTCCTCACCCCGCCGCGCTCCGGTCCTGGAGCCCCTCTTGCCCTGCCGCTCTCACGCCTCTGGAGTTCCACCTCATCTGGCCGTCGGGCGGTTGCCGCCCTCTGCCTCGCCGCTGTCCGGGCTGGGGACCGCGAGCCCGCCGCCGGTCCGAGGTTGACACGGTCCGAGGTCGACGCCGCCGACCCGAGGTTGGCGCCGCCAGCCTGAGGTTGACACGGTCCGAGGTCGGCATCGGCCGGAGGTTGACTCCGGTCCGAGGTTGACTCCGGTCCGTGCTCTCGTCCCAGCCCCGTCCAAAGCCGCGCTCCCCGTCCCCGCTTCCGAGGCACAGGCGCAAGCAAGTCAGGGCATCGGCCCTCGCCACGGCCTCGCCACTGGCCACGGCCTCGCCACGCGGATCCCCTCACCCCCACCCCCACCAACCCCCTATCGCCGTTCACTTTCCCGGCCGGGCTCGCGGGCTGCCCGTGATACCGCTCGCCACCAACCCGCCTTCCCCTCACCCCATGACGGAGCCCGATCTCCGCCATGAGCCATCCTTAATAGAGGTAGGAAATAGACGGCGATCAATACATTCCGTGGGGGGCGGAATCTGTGATTCCAGGTGAATGTGTCGAGTGCTTTTCCCGGAGTCGTTCGGAGGGCGTTTTTGTCGGTGGCGGTTGTTAGCGTTGCGGTGTGAATATCGAACGGCAGCCGATCCCCGACGGCCTGGGCGACATGCCCCCGGGCGTGGGGTTGGCCGCCGT
>BBYL01000055.1 GCA_001570385.1 Microtetraspora glauca
ATGCGGGAGCCGCTTGCAACGAACAGGGAGGAGGTTATGGTTGGCCCGGAGTCGCGGTAATCCCTCGTGCGGGTGATTCAAGGTCGATCACGTGGGCGACCCGGAACCTGTGAATTTGATCGAGGCAGCTGAGCCGGGCTAATTCTGTGCCGTCTTTCTCTGGCGTGTGCTCCTGTTCGGTCCGGGTGACGGGTTGGGGTTTGTTGATCCATGCCGGTCCGGGCAGGCCGGGTGGGGTCGGGCGCCCCGCGCTGGCGAAGCGTTCGGGATGGGCGGCCTGGACTGCGGCCAGAACCTGGATGCGTCGGTCGCGAACGGCGGCGGCGCGGCCGTAGCGGACGTCAACGGGGTGGTGGTAGCCGATCCCGGAGTGGTAGTGCTCGTGGTTGTAAGCCCTGGCAGGAGGAGCGGGCGTCCTGGATCGAGCCGAAGCGGCCGGGGAAGTCCGGGCAGTACTTCAGGGCCTTGAAGCTGCGGGTGCCGATAAATCATCCGACCAGGTCAATTGCCAGATCCTCCGTGAGGAGCTGGGAGTGCCCCAGGATCACCTGAACGACCCGCATGTCCGCAGTAGGCCGATCAAGTGGGAAAAGATCCTGAGCCACGACGGCGACTGTAGCCAGGCAAACCCGCGACAACCATGCCTTCGGCGGGGGCACTTCGGCTCCGGGGTGACCAAGGGCCTCGTGGCCGGCCGTAGAGGGCTGAGGTAGGGGCCTGATCACACCGCCCGCCATCGACCCGGGACAAACCGAGCAGACCAAGACCGCCGGGTCCAGATCGTTCGTCCAGTGGGGCACTCCACCTGGACCCGGCGGCCTTGGCCCGCTTCCCTTTCGGGCGGGTCGACGGCACACGGGGAGATCAGGAAGGCGGAGGTGTGCGCGAGCGCGCGAGAAGTTCGCCCCCGGCTACTCGCGTAGCCCACAAACGCAGTTCGCCGATCGCGCCAGCCAAGCGATCATCGTCAGCGGCCCCAGCGGGCGCCCATGGCTGGGTCCTCAACTCGCACTCGGCATCGAGATCACCCCACAGCCACTGAAACGAGTCTCTGATCTCAAGCTCACGAGGGTCCGAGGCTTCAAACAGTCCCCGGAGATCTTCAACCAGCTTTGGCAGCGATGTCTGGCCCGAGGCGTACAGGTCGAGGCGCTCGACCATGCGGCCGATCAGCGCGCGCTGGTAGTCCTCCATAGGCTCACATTCTTGATCGTCGTGCGATTGGCCAGGGTGACGAGGGGTCAACCACGGTCGGTCACGGCCGACCCGAAGCCCAGGTCAGCGTTCCTACGAACCGTGATCCATGCAATTCCCAAGCTGACGGAGCGGGTTCGATTCAAGTCAGGCTTCAGGCTTCAGAAAGCACTGGAAGGTTTCGCTCGTAGTTTTCAGCACGGCCGAATCATGCTGTGGCGCAGGCCATATCTGGAGGTAGTGATCATCTACCGAGCAGCGCTCTTCACCCATTCCTCGGACGTGATACCGCAAGCGATACGTACCGGGACCAGAAAGCAGCAGGGAAAGGTTGTGCGCCTTTTCATCGTCCCAATCCATGAGCCATCCCACGAGGAAGACCTCGCCCGACGGGGACTCGAAACTGATCTCCACGATGTCCTCATAGCCGTCAAGGTCAGCACCCGGATCCCGGTCGGCGACAGTCACCGTGAAGGGAATCACCCCCCACTGCGTGGCGATGTCAAGAGTGGCAACGCCTCTCCCCTCCACTTTAATGAGCCCAACGGAGTGAGTCGGTGAGCCATCTGGCCTGTCGGCGGCCTCATAGTCCCCCCGATCCAGGAGATAGACCTGACCACAGTCCTCCACCTCCACATCCATCCGCTTCGTGTGCACGACAGAAGACTCGTTTCTGCTCATGGGCGGGAAGCGTAGAGTCCGTCACCGACAATTTCGGCCGGCCGGAGCGTAGCGGGATTGATCAAGGTCAGAAGGCCCGATGAGCCAGAGCCCGCCCAATTACATTTCCAGTTGCAGTTCAGGGGAACTCAGAGCCGTTCAGGGTGGACCGTACATGCCCGCTGAACTGCTTTGAACTCTCCAGAACGGCCCAAGATCGACTTTTGATCCGTAGGTTCAGGAATCCCTGGCGCCCAGCTGCCGCACCGGTTTTGTCGGCGGGGCGATCTAACGTCCCGGCCATGACTTCAGCGACGCAGGCGTACACGTACGCCGCGCCCTCCTCCCTTGTCGACGGTCGTCTCGGACTGGCGACCTCCGGCGGGCGGGCCCTGTCCGGCCCGGCCGTGGCCCCCCGGTTCTTCAGCGGCGTGGTGACCCAGGCGGCCCCCGCCGCGGCGGCCCTCCTCGGCGTCGCCGACGTGGCGCTGGCCCGCTACCACCAGCCGCAGGCGCGGCCCGGCTGGGTGCGCGACCCGGTGGTGACGTGCAACGGAGACCGGTTGCGGTTCGAGTCGTTCTCGGCCTGTGGCGGCGTGTACGCCCGGCTTGATCTGCTGAACGGCGCGCTCGACGGCGAGGTGTTCGACCGGGGCACCACCAACGTCGACGTGAACGCGCCGCTCCGGGAGGCGCTGGCGCGCATCGGCGCGCGTGACCCGTTGCACCTGGGGGTCGGGCTCGACGAGCTGGTCGTGACCACGATGGACGGCGCGGTGGTGGAGAAGAAAGTGCCGCTGCCCGAGCGCTGGTTACGCGGATTCGCCGAGGTGCAGGTCATCGCCTCGGGCATGGACCAGCGCGGTGAGCTGACCGGCATGGCGGCGGTGCGGTTCCTGCGCGGGCTGCCCAAGAAGGGCACGGTGTGGGTGGCGCAGGCGGGGCGTGAGCTGAAGGTCTCCGACCGTCAGGTTCCGGGCTCGGTCCAGCTCGCCGGCCCCAATCGGCTCGGCACCCTCCTGCCGCTGCTGCGCTTCGCGAAATCCCTCCGGGTGTACGGCCCGGCCGACGCCGCCTCCAGCGCCTGGGAGCTGGAGCTGCCGGGGATGCGCTACACGCTCACCCTCTCGCCCGAGCGCTGGCGCGGCTTCTCCGGCGAGGGCGCGGTGCTCGACGACCTGGCCACTGACGAGGCCGAGAACGACGCCGACGTAGTGGGCATGCTGCTCAACTTCGAACCCGAGGTCGAGATCGGCCTGCTGGCCGACCGCGCGGGCATCCCCGCCGACCGGGTGCGGGCCGCGCTGACGCAGCTCGGCGTCGCCGGCCGGGTCGGCTACGACCTGTCGGAGGCCGCCCACTTCCACCGTGAGCTGCCCTATGACAAGGACAACGTGATCCTGCTCAACCCGCGGCTGGCCAAGGCGCGCAAGCTCGCCGACGCGGGCGCCGTGCACCTCGAAGGCGAGTTGGCCACCGTCCACACCTCGGGCGGCGCGCGCCGGGTCTCGCTGGCCGACGGCTCCTGCACCTGCGAGTGGTGGTGGGACCATCGCGGCTCCCGCGGGCCGTGCAAACACGTGCTGGCCGCCCGGATCGTCGCCCGCGCCGCCGTGGAGGTCTCCCGATGACTCTCTGGACGGAGATCTGCGACCTGGTCACTCGCAACCAGGTCACCCGCCTGACCGACCGGCTGGTCACGCTCACCGAGGAGGAGCGCGCCGAGCTGGGTGGGCGGTTGCCCGGCCTCGTCAAGGAGCTGCGCCGCGCCCGCACCGAGCAGGTGCGGGCCCAGCATCCCGACGACTTCGAGGAGATGGCCTCCTGGGAGGTCGGCGACCTGCTCGACAAACTGGCCGACGCGCTGCTGCTGACCGGTGTCGGCGTCATCATCGGCCCGGCGGCCGCCGTGACGTGGATGACCAGCCGCGACGTCAACCGCCGCTGGGCCGAGGACCCCAATGTCGCCCAGGTGTGCCGGGTGGCGGCCACCCGCCCCTGGGAGTGGCGTCGCGATGTCGCGGTCCGGCTGGCCCAGCGGCTGCGCCGGCCCTCCGACCGCATCGCGCCGCTGGCCGTGGCTCTGCTGCGCGAGTCCGGCGCCGTGCCGCCCGGCCACGACCCGCTGGTGGCCGCCTGGCTGACCGCGCCGAGCGTGGCCGATGACCCGCTGACCCCCGTGCTGCTGCCTCGTGTCTTCGACGCCGACGGCGCGGGCCGCGCCCTCCGTGACGAGCGGCTGGAGCCCCGGCCGACACGCTGGCTGGCCGCCGCCGCCCGCGAGCTGCCCAGGGAGCAGGTGCTCGACGGTTGCGTGAGCCGTTTCCTACGCGGCGGCGAGGCGCAGGACCTGCGGTTCTTCGTCCGGCTGCACATGCTCCTCGACCCCACGCCCGCGGAGTCCGCGCCCCGCCTGCGTGACTACCTGCGGTTGTTGCCGTCGGCTCCGGGCACGGTCGCCGAGCTCGCCGCCGGGCAGGTGCGCGGGGCGATGCCGCTCGACCACGCCGACCTGGTCGAGGCGGTCGACGCGCTCACCTTCCGGGACGAGGCCAAGCTCGCCGCCACGGGCCTGCGCTGGCTCGACCAGGCGATCCGGGCCACGCCCGAGGCGGCCGCCGACTTCGTGACCGCGCTGACCACGGCGTACGCGCACAAGTCCTTCGACGTGCGCAACCGCGCGGCCGAGTTGACCCTGAAATACGCCGACCTGTTCGCCGACCACGCCGAGGCGATCCTCGACGGCGTCCGCCACCTCCCCGCCGACCTGGGCGCGAAGCTGGCCGAGCAGTTCGGCGGGGAGACCCCGGTCGAGGAACTGCTGGAGCAGAAGGAGTTCCCGCCGCTGCCCGAGCTGCCGGAGGCGCGGCGGTTCCCCGAGCCGTCGATCTCCCCCTCCTACCACGAGCGTTGGATCGGCCAGGAGCGCTGGCTGGCGGCCTTCGTCGCCGGGATCGCCGACGACCGGGCGAAACTGCGCCGCAAGCTCAAGCCCCACGTTGAGCAGGACCAGGGTTACTGGCGGTCCAGGGCGGTGCGCCTCGACCCCGACGACTGGCAGTCGGCGCTGTCCGCCGAGCTCGTCACTCCCGGGAGCGTGCCGGAGCTGCCGCCGATCGAACCGGAGAAGTTCTGGGACAACGCGAACCACTCCGTGGGAGTACGCGCCCTCACCCGTGGCGAGGAGCCCGACCCGGAGCCGAGGCCCCGGCGGATCATGGTGGGCGGCGCCTACCGGCCTGGCCGCTACCTCGACGACGACACCCCGCTGCGCGCCTTCTTCATCACCTGGACCAGCGACGACGGCCCGGACGGAGCGGTGGCCCACGAGGGCCATCGGCAGATCCCCTTCGCCAGGGGCCGGATCCACCTGTACGGCTCCCCCACCGACGTCGAGCAGCCGTGGCATTTCGGCGCCGACGACGAGCCGGGCGAGGAGGAGGACGAGGAGATCTACGACGACAGGCTGCCGGATCGCCTCCGTCCGGTGCGGACGAGGCCTGGCGTCCTGTACGACGACTCCGTGGAGGCCATGCCGTCCTTCATCCTTGACCGCGCCTACGAGCGCATGGCCGAGCTCGGCGTGGACCCCGCCCGGATCGCGGCGATGCGGGCGGAGCAGCAGGTGCCCCCGCCGGGCCCAAGCGAGCCGCTCGTGGAGGTGACCGTCGTCTTCGTCCCACCCCGGCTGCGTTCCTTCATGCCCAAGGAGTTGCCCGAGCACGACGAGTGGCGGCGGCGCAACCAGCTGCCCCACCCCAATCGCGTCTCCCCGCCCCACGATTTCCTGCTGCACCGCTACGCGGAACTCGCCGAGGCCCTCCGAAACGGCACCCTGCCGCCTGTGCTGCTGGCCACGCCGACCTGGATGAGCGGCCACCTCGACCCTGACGTGCTGGTCGACCGGCTGGAGACCTGCGCCGCCGCCGGGGTGGAGCCGCCCCCGGCTGACCTGGCGCAGGCGCTGCTGCGGTTGCCCCGGGGCAGCCACCAGGCCGCGGCCGACCGGGCCGCCAAGGTCGACTCGGAGGCGGCGCGCTCGGCCGCACGCTGGCTCGCCGGTGACGGCATGGCCGACCCCGAGTGTGGCCACGTGTGGCGCCACATGGTCGGCGCGTCCATGGTGGAGTTCGGCGACGGCGAACCGGAGCACTTCACCGAGGTCAGGCTGCAGCCGGTGGTGCGGGTGACGGCCCCGACCGGCCATCGGCTGATCGACGAGGTGCTGCTGCGTCAGCCGTTCGATTGGACGGTCGACGAGTTCGGCAGCACGCTCCGGGCGTGGCCCGCCATGCTGCCCTCGCACCGCGAGGTCGTGGCCGTCAACTTCCTGCCCTTCCTGCTACGCGGCCGCTGGGGCGCGTGGGTGACGCCCACGGAGATCACCGGCCTGGAGATCGCCCAGGGCCCGACGGGCGAGTCCATGGCGGTGATCCTCGCCTTTCTCCTGGCCGACAGCGTGCCCGGCATGATCCCGCTGGTCCTGAGCATGGCCGCCAGGGGCGAGCTGCCCGCCGAGGCGATCGGCCGCCAGCTCGCGCTGGTGCTGCGCCGCACCTGGCGGGAGACCCGCCCCGCCATCGCGGCCCTGAACGAGCTGGCCGACGCGGGCGGCCACCACGAGGTGTGGCGCATCCTGCGCGCTCTGCTGCCCGGGATGTTGCCGGGCGAGGGGCAGCGCATCACCGTGACCCACACCGAACTCGTCGCCTTCGCCGTCGACGTGGCACGTTGGACCGGCGCGCGCGGGGAGATCCCGGTCGTCGGCGAGTTCGCGCAGAGCCGCCGGACGATCCGCTTCGTCCACGAGTGCAAGCGCCTCCACGCCCAGCTCACCGGAGCCACGTCATGACCTCTGACGACATCCGTACCGAGATCAGGAATCTCGTGCTCAACCGCGACGCCGAGGGCCTGGCGTTGCGGTTGCCGAAGCTCACCGACGCCGAGCGGGCCACCGTCGCCGCCGAGTTGCCGGGCCTGCTCGCCGAGCTCCGCGAGAGCCCGCTGCCGGCCGCCACTGTCGGCTGGGACGCCTTCAACTGGAGCGCCAACGATCAGGTCACCGGCCCGTCCGAGGTGCTGATGATGGTGGGCGCGGCGACCATTCCCGGCCCGGCCGGGGTGGCCACCTGGTTGATGAAGCGCGACCTCAATCCCCGCTGGTCCGGCGCACCGAGCCCGCACCGTCTGGTGAAGGCGGTCTCCGGTCGCCCGGTGGCCTGGCGCGCCGATCTGGCGGTACGGCTCGCGCGCCGCATCCGCCGTCCCGACGACCGGATCGTGCCGCTGGCCTTGGAACTGCTGCGCGACGCCGAGGCCACCCCACCCGACCACGAGCCGCTGGTGGCGGCCTGGTTGTCGGCGGTGGGCGTGGCCAAGGACCCGCTCACGCCCCACCTGCTTCCGAAGATCTTCGAGGCGGCCGGCGCGGGCCGGGCGCTGGTCAACGAGACGCTCACCCCGAAGCCGTCCCGCTGGCTGGCCCTGGCCGCCCGCACGCTGCCACGCGAGCAGATCATCACCGGCTGCGTGAACCGTTTCCTGCTCGGCGGCGACGCGCAGGACCTGCGGTTCTTCGTCCGGCTGCACACGCTCGTGGCGCCCACGCCAGAGGAGTCGGCCGAGCGGCTGCGCGACTACCTGCGTCTGCTGCCCGCCGCGCCGGGCCCGGTAGCCGAGCTGGCCTGGCAGCAGGTGCGCCAGGCGCGGCTCGCCCCGACGGACGTCGCCGAGGCCATCGAGGCGATGACCTTCCGCCAAGAGGCCAAGCTCGCCGTGAAGGGCCTGACCTGGCTCGACCGCGACCTCGCCACCACACCGGAACGTGTGGCCGACCACGTCACCGCGCTGACCAACGCGTACGCGCACGCCTCTCACGAGGTGCGCGACCGCGCGGTCACCCTCACCCTCAAGCACGCCGACCACCTCACCGACCCCGCCCCGATCCTGGAGGCGGCCGAACTCCTGCCCCCGGCATCAGCCCGGCCGCTCTTCGAGCGCTTCACCGAAGGCTGGACCAGCGACTTCACCCCCGGCCGCCTGCCCGAGGCCACCACCCCCGGCCCGTTCCCCATCTCCGGCCTGGAGAGCGGCCCGCCTGAGGAGATCGGCTGGATCGACGTCGAGGCGTGGCTGGCGGCGGTCACGCGGGAGGCACATACGAACCCGGACTCCCTGAAGGAAACGCTGGCCCGGCGGTTCGGCGAACACCTGCGGCCGGTGCTCTACGACGCGCCGACGTGGCAGTCCCCGCGTGACTGGTGCACCGCGCTGGCGAGGGAACTCGTCAACCCCGGCGAAGATCCGGGGCCACCCATGTCCCGCCAGCCGAGGCAGCGCCCGTCGTACCGGAAGACGATCTCCGACGAGCAGCGGGCCGACGCGGAGCATGCCTTCCCCGGCCTGTCCGGCGACCTCGGGCAGGCCCTGTACGACGGCATGGTGAACATCGCGGCCACGGCCTTCCAGCTGTTCCCCGGTCTCCGCACGATCGTCCCGCTCCACGAGATGCCCGACTGCGTACAGGAGGAGATCCTGCGGACGATCGACGTCCAGACCGGCCTTTACGACGCCGACCTTAATGAGGCCGACTTTTACGACGCCGACCTTTACGACCCGAAGGCGCGACCTGCGCCCGCCCCCTGGAACCGCCTCCCCCACCTGCGGGAGTGCGCCCGCCCCCACGCCTTCCTCCTGTCCCGCCTTGACGAACTCCTGCGCGCGGCGAAGGCCGGAGCACTGCCCCCGGTACTGCTGGCCACCCCCACCCGCGCCGACGGCCACCTCGACCCCGAGACCTTGCTCAACCGCCTGGCCGTGTGCGCGGAATCCGGCTGCGAACCGCTCCCGCTGGACCTGGAACAGGCCCTGTTACGCCTCCCGCCCGACCCCGCCCCCGGCCTGGCCGAACGCGCGAAGGGCATCGGCTCGGCGGCCGCCGCGGTGGTGGCCCGCTGGTTCGAGCGCGGCGCGCCCCCACCCCCGGAGGTGGAGCTGACCTGGACCCTCGACCTCGGCTCCCGCGTCGTGCCCTACGACGACCACGTCCTCGACCGGCGCGGCATCGCCAACGTGAGCTGGCCACCCGTGGAGCCCACCGGTCTCGCCCACCTCGACGCCCTGCTGACCGCGCCCGAGACGCGCCCGTTCCGGCGCGTGTCACGTCACTTCTGGCCCGGCATGACGCCCCACCACCGGGAGCTCGCGGCGGCCCATCTGGCGATCGGCCTGATCGGCCGTTTCGACCCGCCCGACATCACGATCGACGACCTCCGCAACCTGACCCTGGCCGAAGGCGCGTCCGGCCCGGCGACGGCCCTGGTCCTGGCCTACTTCCTCACCGTGGAGGGCGACGACGCGGTGCCCCCACTGCTTCAGCTGGCGGCCAAGGGCGCGCTCCCCGCCGCCGAGACGGGCCGCCTGCTGGGCCTGCTCGGCCGCCGCACCCGCTACGAGGCCGACCTCGCGTTGCCCTCACTGGAGCTGGCCGCCAAGCAGGGCGCGCACGCCGAGGTATGGACGATCTTGCACCACTTCCTGGCCGTCTTCCTCCCGAGGGAGGGGGAACGGGCCCGGCGTCCGCACACCGACGCCGTCGTGCTGGCCACCGACATCGCCACGTGGACCGGCGCGCGGGGCGAGATCCCCGAGGTGGCCGCCCACTCGAAGAAGCGCGGTTCGACCTCGCTGATCCGGGCCTGCCGGAGCCTCCACCAGTTTCTGACCCGGGAGGACTGATCGGCTCAGCGGCGGCCTCGGCGGCGGTAGCCGTGACACTGGCGCCAGGGCTGAGGCGCGGTTCGTTCGTGAGCGCCATCCTCGAAAACGATCTTCGTCGAGCTCTACCCTCCTGGGTTGAGCCGGAGATCCTCCCCACGCCAGAGGCGGCAGCCGTACACGACCGGCACCGTGAACAGGGTGAAACGTGCACTCATCATCACCGCCCTGGCCCTCACGCTGGCCGGATGCGGCTCCACTCCACCGCAGCGCCTGACGGTCGCAAAGCCGACGGGCCCGCATCCGGTGGGGACCGTCTCGGTCCACCTGGTCGACCAGTCCCGCCCGGATCCCTGGAGCGGCTCCGGCAGGAAGCGGGAGCTGATGGTCAGCCTGTGGTACCCGGCCCGGGACGTGGAGGCCCACCCGGTCGCCCCCTGGATGCCAAAGGCGGCGGCGGAACGGTACTTGAAGATGAACGACCTGGATCCGGGCTCGATCCTGCTGGACAGGACCGACGGCCACGAGGGCGCGCCCGTCGACACGAGCCTGGGCAGGCTGCCGGTCGTCCTGTACTCGCCGGGCGCCAACTCCTCGCGCGCGTACGGGACTGGCGTCGTCGAGGAACTGGCCAGCCAGGGGTACGCGGTGGTCACCGTCGATCACCCCTATGACGCGGCGGTGGTGGAGTTCCCTGGAGGCCGAGTAGAGGCGGGCGCCGAACTGACCGACTTCGCCAAGGCAGTCGACGTCCGGGTGGCCGACGTGCGCTTCGTCCTGGACAGCCTGCCCTCCCTGGAGGAGAAGCTGCCCGGCCGTAACGGGAAGCCGCTCTTCGACCTCGCGCGGATCGGAATGTTCGGGCATTCGCTCGGCGGCGCGGCCACCTCCTCCGCCATGTACGCCGACCCGCGGATCAAGGCCGGGCTCGGCCTGGATGGCGCCGTCTTCGGCAAGGTCGCGCAGTCCGGCCTCGACCGGCCGTACATGGTGGTCGACACCGATGGGAAGGGCGGCATGGCGACCAATCCGACGCTGCGCACCTTCTGGGACGGATTGCGGGGCTGGCGGCTCAACGTGACGCTCAAGGGGGCGGCGCACAACTCCTTCGGCGACGACGTCCTGCTCATCCCCATGTCGGCCGAGCCGCTGGGGCTGGGAAAGGAGCAGCTCGAGGAGGTCGTCGGCACGATCCCGGCCGAGCGGGCGCTGGCCTTCCAGCGCGCCTACCCGCTGGCCTTCTTCGAGCAGCACCTGCGCGGCCGTCCGCAGGCGTTGCTGCAGGGCCCGTCAGCCGCCTTCCCCGAGGTCTCCTACCGCCGCTGAGGGCGCCTACCTGCCGGCCGTGACCAAGCCGCCCTCGTAGGCGGCGATGACGAGTTGCGCCCGGTCGTGCGCGGCGAGCTTGGCCAGCAGGCTGCGGACATGGGTCTTGACCGTCGCCGGCCCGATGCCGAGTCGTTCGGCTATCTGCGGGTTGGTCAGCCCTCGAGCCACCAGCACGAGCACCTCCCGCTCTCGGCCGGACAACTGGGTCAGCCCCGCCGCCAGCCGGGCCGGGATCCCGGGGGGCTCGCGCCGGGCGAACTCACCGATCAGCCGCGTGGTGACCGACGGGGCCAGCAGCGCCTGTCCTTCCCCCACAATGCGCAGCGCCTCCAGCAGGTCGCCCGGCCGGGTGTCCTTCAGCAGGAATCCGCTGGCTCCGGCCCGCAACGCCCCGTAGACGTACTCGTCGAGATCGAACGTGGTGAGCATCACCACCCGCGTCTCGGCGGTCACCGGGTCGGCCCGGATCAGCTCGGTGGCCTTGATCCCGTCGAGGCCGGGCATGCGGACGTCCATGAGCACCAGGTCGGGCCGGAGGCCGCGGGCCAGTTCCACCGCCTGCTCCCCTGTCCCGGCGTCGCCGACGGCCTCCAGGTCGGGGGCGGTGTCGATCAGCCTGCGCAGCCCCTCGCGCAGCAACGCCTGGTCCTCGGCGATCAGCACCGTGAACGTGCTCACCTCTCGTCCTCCCCGGAACCGCCTGGCGACAGCAGCCTTGCGCGCACGGCGAAGCCGCCTCCCGGCTCCGGTCCCGCCGAGAACGTTCCGCCGTACAGGGTCACCCGCTCTTCCAGCCCGGCCAGCCCGTGGCCCCCCTCACGCGGCGCACCTCCGCCGCCGTCGTCGACGACCTCGACCACCAGCTCGCGCTCCGCACGGGTGCCGACGGCCACCCGGCATCGGGCCGGGCCGGCGTGTTTGAGCACGTTGGTCAGCGACTCCTGCACGAGGCGATAGACGACGAGGGCCGCCTCGTCGCCGAGCGCGAGGCCGGGCTCGACGTCGAGCTCCACTCGCACGTCGCCGGCCGGAATCGCCGCGACCAGCTCGCGCACCGAGTCCAGCGTGTACGGCGGGCCGTCCTGGTCCCCGGAGGCGTCGCGGAGCAGACCGAGGAGGCGGCGCAGGTCCGCCTGCGCCTTCCGGCTGGTCTCCTCGATGATCGCCAGGGCCTCGCCCGCCTCCTCGGGGTGCGTGGCGGCGACGTGGTTGGCGATGCCGGCTCGCATGGAAATCAGGCTCATGCTGTGGGCGACGACGTCGTGCACGTCACGAGCCATGCGCAGCCGTTCCGCCGTGGCCGCGGCCTGCGCCGACCGTGCGACGGCCTGCTCGGCGTATGCGCGCTGCTCCCGTATGGCGAGCCCGATCGTCCACGCCAGACCGAGCACCAGCCAGGCGAATCCGCACGCCGACGCCGCCCCGGTCCACGAGGGCGAGTCGATCGCGGCACCGGCGGCAGTCACGGCCAGCGCGGCCACCAGCGCCGCGACCGCCGTCCGGCGCGCTTCCAGCAGCGCCACCGCGTGCAGCGCGACCGCCAAGGGCACGAACGCCTCCTCCCACCCGACGCACGGCGCGAACGCCGCCGCCACCAGGACCAGCGCGCAGACCAGCACCGGCCACCGGCGCCGCCCTGCCAGCGGCAGGCAGGCCAGCGCGATCATCGGCACGGCCGCATACGGCGACACTCCGGAGGGCTCCGGCACCAGCACCGCCGGCACCGAGAACCCGGCGGCCAGGGCAACGGCCGCGAACGCGTCGACGGCGACCCAGTGTCCCGGTCGCAGTCTGCGCGCGATCAAGGGACGCCGTTCGGCCATGCGCCCACCCTAGACGGGGCCGACCAGCAGCCGCCGCGGCCAGGGCAGCGGCGGCATGCGCGAACAGCGCTCGGGGTATGGATCATGAAGTTGGAATTCGCCTGCTCGGTGCCGTTCTGCCCTGATAGGCCACAGGGTGTGGCTATTTGGTTGCCGGGCATGTCTTGGGATCCAGTCCGTGGAAGAGCACTCGGACGGTGGCACACGTCGCGGACGTCGTTGAAGAGCTTCGCGTCGTGGTCGCCCTCGCCGACGAGGGCGACGCCGAGACGGGAGCTGGACCGGGGCCGGGGGCTCCTCCGGCCGTCAGGCGGCGACCACGGGTCACTGGGTACGGCGAGGTGCCAGAGCAGCTGTTGAAACTTTGGTATCACCCTCATATCGACTTTGGTTCTTGATTCCCAGCGATTCGCAGGATCTTGACGTCGGTCGCGGGGAGGGCCACCCGGCGAGTGGTTTCATCCCGATTGGGGAGGAGCCGCGGGAGCACCGCTGGAAGGGTCGGCGGAGAGATTCCTCAACCCGGAAGGCGATCATGTCGATCCTCCGATCACCCAGGTCTTTGGTGCTGCCGATGGTGGCCGCGCTGGGACTCCTGCCGGCCACCGGTGCCATCGCAGACACGGCCACCGGTACGGCCGCCACGGCACCCGCGATCTCCTGGGGGGCGTGCACCGGACTGCCCGTGTCCACCGCAGGCCTGGACTGCGGCAAGCTGACCGTGCCGCTCGACTACGGCAACCCGAGCGCCGGGACCGTCGACGTCGCGGTGATCAGAGCGAAGGCCACCGGCACCAGGATCGGCTCGCTGGTGATGAACTTCGGCGGCGGCGGCAACGGTGTCGTCAACCTGGCGGCGAGCCACCAGAAGTACGCGGCCCTGCGCGAACACTACGACCTGGTCAGTTTCGACCCGCGCGGCTCGGGCGGCACCTCCCCGGTGACCTGCGGCCCGGGAGCCTCGATCGACCGCCTGTTCGCCGTCAACCCGGGCGTTGTGAACCCCGCCGACCGTAAGGCGTACCTGCAGGCGACCGGCGACTTCGTCCGCACCTGTGAGAAGGAGTCGGGCAGGATCCTGCCGCACGCGGGCATGGGCGACACGGCCAGGGACATGGACCGGCTGCGCGCGGCGCTGGGAGAGAACAAGCTCACCTACTACGGCATGTCCCTCGGTAGCGTCCTCGGCGGCGTCTACGCCACGCTGCATCCCCAGCGGGTCGGCCGGATGGTGCTGGACGCCGGGCTCAACCCCCGGCAGTCGGTGGTCGAGGTTACAAAGCAGCTCACCCGCACCTCCCAGCTCTTCTACGAGCGGTTCCTGGCCGGGTGCGTCAAGAAGGGCTGTGACCTTGGCAAGGACACCAAGGAGGTCAACAGCGCCATCGAGGGACTGGTCGAGCGGCTCAAGCGCAAGCCGCTCATGGTCGGCGACCGCCGGCTCGGCGCCAGCCTGGCGATCGCCACACTGCAGGTCGCAGGCAGCGGAGAGCCGTACTGGAAGGAGCTGGAAGCCAGACTCGCCCAGGCGATCAAGGGAGACGGCGATCCCTTGTTGAAGCTGGCCGACGCGATCACCGGACGCCAGAACGGCACCTACAATTCCTTCGGGGTCTTCGGCTCGGCCCCGTACGGCAGCGCGGTCTACTGCCGCGACCGCGAACGGCCCGCCGTACGGGACCTGCCCCGGATCGAGGCCGAGCTGACCCGCATCTCCCCGATCTTCGGTCAGCTCAGCCCGACGACCGCCTTCCTGATCCCCTCCTGCGCGCAGTGGCCGGTGCCCGTCGACCCCGAAGGCCGCACGGTCAGGCACACCGGCCCGGCCCCGATCATGGTGATCAGCTCGGAGAAGGACACGGCCGCACCGACCAAGGAGGCGGCGAGCCTGAGCAGGCAGCTCACCAACGGCGTGCTGGTCACCTACGGAGGCGACCTGCACGGCGCCTACCCGGCCGGCGGCGCCTGCATCACCCGTGTCGTCGAGGATTACATGGTGAACGGCAAGGTCCCCGCCAAGGGAACCTCCTGCCCCGCCACCTGATAGCAATACCCTGACACGTTTCGTACCGGCATCCCCCTACGGTACGACGCGGCACCGACAACGGCCCATGGGTCAGGGGTTCCGCACGCCCTGGAGAGATCGCGCGCGCCGCAAAGCCGCTCGCTCTCTCTGCTGCGGTACAGGCAGGGCGGTGATCAGAGAAAGGCCGGAACGTGTCCGAGCGAGTCACCTGGACCATGCGCCACTTCTCCCAGGCCAACCCAGAGGGAGGTCAGCAAGAAGATGTGCCGGCGCTTCTCCGTAGAGTCGCCGACAGCATCGAGAACCTCGGAGACGTCGAGGTACACGACGTGATCATGCACACCGAGTTCCCCGGCGCGTTCGTGCAGCCCGGGAGTCCAGGCGCCCTGCCCACAGACAAGGACGCCGCCCGGCCGAAGGCACTCCAGTGCCCTGAGCCCGGCCTCGCCGCCGAACATCTGAATGACGATGTCCACATCGCGCACAGTGGCCGGCACGTCCACAGTGGTGTAGTCGATCACCTCGTCGGCGCCCAGCTCGCGTAAGAAGGCGTGTTTGGCCACGCTGGCGGTGCCGATCACGTGAGCCCCGTACGCCTTGGCGATCTGGACCGCCAGGTGCCCCACGCCGCCTCACGCGGAAGGTCGCCGCGTACCACGGTGATCAGTTCCGCAAGCCGGGCCGGCAGCAGGGCGGCGAACACTCCTCACTCCACCCCGAGCCCGCTTCCGCGACCGCCTCCGGGGTCGCCCGCGAGGCCGACCCGGCCTCGTGATGGTGTGGGCGACGGCGGGTAGTCGTCGACGGTCATGGAGTTGTAGAGGCGTGCGCTCGTGGTGGTGAGGCGGAGGAGGGCGCGGCCGGGCCCCGCGGGCAGTGCGGAGATCAGTCGGGCGCCCTGGGCCAGTCCCTGCACGCCGAGGCGTGAGGTGGGGATCAGGGTCTTCGCCGCGCTGAGCGCGGCCGCGCGGCCGCCGCGCACGTGCTCCGCCATCGCGCGCTCGTAGGCGGGAAAGGCGCGCTCGTGGTCACCGCCCGCCCGCGCCAACTCCCCGGCGAGGACGTACGCGCCGACGACGGCCAGGCTGGTGCTGCCGCCGACGGCCGGGCCGGGGCAGTAGCCCGCGTCGCCGACGAGCGTCACCCTCCCCCGCGACCAGGTGTCCATGCGGAGCTGGGTGATCGAGTCGAAGTAGAACGCCGGGGTGCGGTCGAGCTCGTCCAGCCAGCGGTCCACGTCGGGGTGCATGCCGTCGAACGCACCGCGCAGCAGTTCCTTCTGCCGGGGCACGTCGTGGTGGTGGTAGTCGAGCTCGCGCTCGCTCCGGAACAGGAACAACGCCCGCGCGTCGCCGAGGTGCCGCGCGCCGTACATGCCGGCAGTGCGGCCGACGCCGACGTGGATGAGGAGCTCCCCGTCGAGCCCGGAGACGTTCGGCAGGGTCAGCACCCCGAGATAGGCCCCGATGAAGGCGCTGTAGCGGGACTCCTCGCCGAAGACCAGGCGGCGCACGTTGGAGTGCAGCCCGTCCGCGCCGACGACGAGGTCGAAGTGGCGCGGCGCGGCGTTCTCGAACCGCACCTCGCCGTCGGGCGAGATCGCGGTGATCGAGTCGCCGAAGATGTACTCGACGTCGTCGCGCGAGGTGTCGTAGTAGATCTCACTCAGGTCGTCGCGCATGATCTCGACGTGCCGGTTGGAGGCGGCGCTGAAGATCTTGGAGAGGTCCACCCGGACGGGACGCCGTGCGCCCTCCCGGTGGACGGTCATCCGGTTGGTGTCGGTGGCCCGCTCCTCGACGCGCGGGAGCACGCCCATCTTCTCCGAGATGTTCATCGCGGGCCGGAACAGGTCGACCGCGTGGCCGCCGGTCTTGCGCAGAGTCGGCGCGCGCTCGACGACGGTGACAAAGAAGCCGTGCCTGGTGAGCCAGTACGCCAGCACCGGACCGGCGACGCTGGCGCCGGAGACGAGAATCCGCATGACACCCCTCCTCGTCATTCAGTCCACCCGTACGGCGTGGATCGCGGTGAAGGCCAGCAGGGGGGTGGCGGTCCGCGGCGGATCCTCGAGTAGGGGCGAGTGCCCGAGACCGGGCAGCAACTCGACCTTCGCACCCGGAACAGCGCGGTAGTCGGAGGCGGATGAGGATCGCCATCTGCGGTCGTCCTCGCCGAAGATCACCAGTAGCGGCTTGCCCAGGACCGTCAGCCGATCCGGGAGCGCCTGCTGCTCCATGTAGTGGCGGGTGGCCTGCATCGTCGCGGTGAGCGTGTGGTAGGTCATGGCGCGCGCCTCGTCCAGGAGCTCTTGTGGGATCTGGTAGCCCGCGCGGCTGAAGCCGGTGCTCGCGAACTGGCGAAGCTGCTCGTCGGTCGGCGGCCACTGCGACGGTTCGAATGCGGCGGACTCCGATGCGATGAAGGCGTCCAGGCTGGGGCCGGTGTTGATGAAGGCGAGCGCGGTCACCAGGTCGTGGCGCTGTTCGGCGAGGGCGGTGGCGACCGCGCCGCCGCTGGAATGGCCGACGACCATGGCGTGCTCGACGCCGAGCCGGTCCAGGGCCGCGCCGACCCTGCGTGCCTGGTCCGGGAGCGCGTAGCTGCGGTCGGCCGGTTTGGCCGACCGGCCGTGCCCGAGCAGGTCGATCCGGATGACGCGGTGAGATCCGGTCAGCAGCGGAACCATCGGGTCCCACGATTGGGTCGAGGATGCGGACCCGTGGATGAGCAGGAGTGCGGGGGCGTCGCGGGGGCCGTCCTGGCACACGTAGATGTCGCCGTCGTCCATGGGCAGGGTCGAACTCTCGGTGGCCTCGGCGCCGCCGTTCGCGTGCGGTCCGCCGTCAGAAACAGTCATGAGCCCACTGTCGCCGCCGGTACGCCCCGGCGGATTGGACAAATGTTCCCCTCCGTCGGCTCGCTAGCATGGGACGGTGCGGACGTTCGTGCACGATGCGGCTGTGTGGGGCGTCGCGTGCCCGCGGCGGCCCAGCCGGGTGGCCGGTGTCACGATGGCCGGGTTCCGTGTCCGTGACTTGGACGCGCTCCGAATGGTCCCGCACCCGGCCGTGACGCTGCTTGTGGAGTTCGGCGCCGGTTCGCCCGTCGTGGACGATGCCGCCGGGCGGCAGCAGCGGGGAAGTGTCGTGGCCGGGCCCGGGGTCGGGTCCGGAGGCGCGGTCTGGGCGCGGGGTGAGAACGTCGAGTGCGTGCAGGTGCGCCTGTCCCCGGTGATCGCACGCGCGGTTCTAGGCGTCTCCCCCGCCGACTTCGACGGCGCCGTGGTGGCCCTCGAGGACCTGTGGGGCCGGGAGGCGTCCCGGATCCGTGAGCGACTAAGCGATGTCTCGTCGTGGCAGGATCGCTTCGCGTTGATGGACGCGCTGCTCGCCCGCCGGCATGAGGCGGGGCCGCCGGTGGACCCGGAGCTGGCCTGGGCCTGGCACCGGATCGTCGGCAGCCGTGGCCTGACCCGGGTCGAGGGACTCGCGGCCGAGGTCGGGTGGAGCCGTAAGCGGCTGTGGTCCCGGTTCCGGTCGCAGCTCGGCCTGCCGCCCAAGCGCGCCGTGAAGCTGGTCCGCTTCGACCATGCCGCCCACCGCCTGGTCGCGGGTGAAGGCGCGGCCCGAGTCGCGGCCGACGCCGGCTACGCCGACCAGTCCCACCTGCATCGGGACGTCATGGCGTTCACCGGGGCAACCCCCGTGACCGTGGCCGGCGAGCCGTTTCTCGCCGTTGACGACATCGCATGGCCCAGCCGCGGAACACCCGCCAAGCCTCACGTCTCCGTGGATCTCCGGCTCGGTCGCCGACCGGAGGTGAGACGGCTACCGCTGTGAACGTCGCCGCGGTCACCTGCTCTGGGCGGGTCCGGCGCCGGTCGGGTCACCGTGCGTCGCCAATTGCGTCGCCAGACGCCGGAGGCGGCGCGGGCCGATTCTTGGCCCAGTCCGGCGCTGTGAGCCCAGTCGGCATCAGAGATGCGTCGCGACGTCGAACAGCAGCGCCCGAAGCCATTCGATGAAGTACTGATCAGCCAGTCGGGGGTTCCAGACCATGTCGATCCCGAGCCCGGGAAGCGGGAACGGGAACTCCTCGATCCGCAGGT
Source organism: Microtetraspora glauca (assembly GCA_001570385.1). Classification (GTDB taxonomy): domain Bacteria; phylum Actinomycetota; class Actinomycetes; order Streptosporangiales; family Streptosporangiaceae; genus Microtetraspora; species Microtetraspora glauca. The sequence continues at coordinate 18,860 of BBYL01000055.1, forward strand.
CGGCAAGTGTCCGCATGGCGGCGGCGACTCGGTAGCGAAGGAGAGCGACGCCGCCCGCGCGTGCGACCAGGAAAGGTACCAGCAGAAAGTCGGAGATCAACTGGCCGACACGGTAGGGGATCCCCTTCTCCTCCAGCACCGAATAGGGGAAGACCCGCCGATCAGTGTCGACGACGATGTGCGGCTGTGTGGTCAGCAGGTCGAGCGCGTTCGCGTCCGGTGGCGTGTCCGGTGAGGCCACCACCACACAGCGGTCGTTGTAGAGGCGCTCGCGCGGATACGGCGAGAAGTGCCCCTCGGAGAGCAGCACGACATCGACGCCCTTGTCCGTGAAGGTGGCCTCAGTCGGCACCGTGATCGTACGTAGACGCAACGTGGCGCGAGGAGCACGCTCGGCAATGAGCCGCGTCAGTTGAGGGCCGACGACGAACGCCGTGCTGTTCGTCATGGCGATCGTGATGACGCGCTGATCCGTGGCAGGGTCGAAGCAGGGGAAGTTCACGATGCGTGCCGTCTGTTGCAGCGCACTGCGCAGCGGCCCGATCAACTCCTGTGCCCGCGGGGTCAGGGTGACGCCTGCCCCCTGCCGGATGACGAGGTCGTCACCCAGCAGCCGCCGCATTCTCGTGAGGGCGTGGCTCATCGCCGGCTGTGACAGACCGACTCGGTCCGCCGCCCTGGTCACCGAACGCTCTTCCAGGAGCGCGAGGAGGGGCACCAACAAGTTGAGGTTGACCGATGCCAGCCGGTCCAACCCCGAACCCGTGGCGCCCTCTCCGTCGTGTCCCATCGAGAGGAACTTTACGCGGCTGCCTGACTCATACGACGCAGCCGGGGAATCGGCACCCGGTAGTTGAGCGCCGCGGCCACACCGGTCCCATTGCCGTGTGACCAGCGCATCAACGCCGCCCCGCCACCAGGCTCTCCGTCGACGTACGTCGGTTCCCCCTCCACCGGTAGATAGCCCACCGCCTTGAGGCTCAGCCCGAACTGCTCGGTCCAGAAGTACGGCTGGAACTGGAGCGGCGGCGCGTCGTCGCCGCGGACAAGTGCCCTGGCGGCGGCCTTCGCCTGCTCGATCGCACTGCTCCAGAGGGGGATGCGGCGCAGGCCGTACGGAGTGGGGAAAGCCGCGAGGTCACCGACGGCCGCGACGTCGGGCCGGACCAGCCCACGCGAGTCGACCGGGATGGCGCCCTTCGCCGCAAGTCCCGTGTCCGCGAGCCATTCCGTGTTGGGTGCGTCGCCGACGGCGGTCATGATCAGCTCCGCCTCGAGGACCGCGCCCTCGTCAAGGACGACCCGAGCGCTCCCCTCACGCCCTTCGAGCCGTGCCGACCCGGTCTCGACGATGGTGAGCCCCTGGTCAAGCGCGGCCTTGACGAAGACGTCAGCGAGGTACGGACCGAGCTGGACGATCAGTGGCACGCCCTGGGAGACGAGGGTGACCTGGCAGCCGGCGGCCAGGCATCCCGAGGCGATCTCCATTCCGAGCGGGCCTCCGCCCACCACGATGACCGATGGCCTGGCCGCCAGCCGGCCGCGCAGGGACAGCGCGTCATCGAGTCCGCGCAGGGTGAGTTCCTCGGAAAGGTCGGACAACCGTCGCGCTCGCGAGCCGGTGGCCAGGACGACGCGATCGTACGGCAGCGCCGTGCCGTCGCCGAGGGTGACGAGCCGACGATCGAGGTCGAGTGCGGTCGCCCGTACGCCCAGAAGTTCGGTCGCCCCATGGCTGGTCGGCGGAAGCTCGTGCGACGACATGTCGACGCCGTCGAGCAGGAGCGCCTTCGACAGGGCCGGGCGGCTGTACGCCGAGTGCGGCTCGTCGCCGACGATGGTCAGCTCGCCGTCGAAGCCGGCCTCGCGGAGCGTGTCGGCCGCAGTCAGCCCGGCGATCCCGTTGCCGACGACAACGATGCGCTCCAGCGTGCCCCCGCTCATGCGATCCTCAGCGCCGCGACCGGACACACGCGCACAGCTGCGTTCGCCAGGGCGGCGTCGGCTTCATCGACCTCCTCGCGGTCCAGCACGAGCTCGCCGTCGTCATCGAGGTGCATGAGCTGCGGGGCGGCCTCCTCGCACAGGCCGTGGCCTTCACAGCGGGGGCGGTCAAGAACGATCTTCATGCGGGGATCACCTCCAGGATGGGGAGCTCCTCAATGCTCCGGGTGATGTTGCTGGGAACACGGACCTCGAGCCCGACGACGAGGCGCTTGACGCGCCGGGAAAGCGCTTCGATCACAGCGTGAGCCTCCAAGCGCGCGAGTCCCTGGCCCGCACAGCCGTGAGGGCCGTAGCCGAACGACAGATGGTCGACCGGATTGCGCTCGACGAGGAAGGCGTCCGGGTTCTCGTAGTGCCGGGGGTCGCGGTTGCCGGCGCCGAGCAGGACCGCGATCTGTGCGCCTGCCGGGATGACGGTCCCGTCGATGTCGACGTCCTTGGTGGCGCGCCGGCCCCAGGCGTTGACGGGAGGCCAGAAGCGCAGCACCTCGTTGAACGCCCCCGGTACCAGTGACGGGTTCTCGCGGATCAGGTCGAGCTGATCGGGGTGCGAGGCGAAGAGGGCGACGATGTTGCCGATCGCCGCCACGGTGGTGTCGACGCCGGCACCGAGGTACTGGTGGATGATGTGGCCAGCCGTGTCCGGCGGAATGGCGCCACGCGCCTCGGCGTCGAAGATGCCGCGACCCACGGACCCTTCGGCCAGGTCGGAGGCTTTGACCTGGGAGCACCATTCGTAGAGCTCACCGGCGATCGGGAAGCTCTCGGCCGTGCGCTGGTTCATCGGACCGATGACCTGCATGGCGGCCTGTCCCCAGCGCAGCATGTTGTCGCGCACGTGGCCCGTAAAGCCGATCAGGTCCGCGACGACCTCCAGCGGAAAGGCCCGAGCGAGGGCGGAGATGGCCTCGAAGGAGCCCTTCTCGACGAGCTCGGCGACGAGAACGTCCGCCTTTGCCTCGATCCGGCCCTTGAGACCGCGCAGCGCACGCGGTGAAAGGTTCTCGGTGAGCGTGGCGCGCAGCTGGGTGTGCACCGGCGGATCGGATGCGAGCGAGGTGCCGGTGAGCGCCTCGTTGGCCATCGGATTGAACGCGATCGAGGTCGAGGAGAACGACTCCCAGTCCGGGAGTGCGTCACGGATGACGGCGTACCGCGTCAGCGCGTAGACATCGTTCTTCCGGAGGTGGACGACGGGACCCTGCTCCCGCAGTTCGGCGTAGACGGGATACGGGTCGAGTACGACCTCGTCTGCGAAGAGGTCGACGTCGGAGGTGGGCGGGGTGGTCATGCCCTCAGTGAAGTGGCTGGGCCTCACATCGAGCAAGTGAATGATTTACATGCTATTACATGCATGACATTCATGTGCCACACGGACTGGAAGACCCTCCGACGCCCATGTCGCCACTCGGCACCGGCCTGACGGGTGGCCGGTTCAGCGCATCCGCGCAACTCTCAGACGATCGTTTTTCGTGGTGTCCATTCATTGATTCCATGCAAAAGAATAACTCCCGCGACCGCAGCCACAGGGTGCCGTACACCCTGACGGGTGCACAACTCGACCTAAGGTGCTGACCTGCGCATACATGCCCGATCGCCTCGTTGGTCAGCAGTTCTACACATCAGCGCTTCTGCCCGCAGCACATAGCCAAATAATCCAGAATAATCGACAGCCTTGACAGCAGACCTGCCTATGCCAACCTTTCCTCCATATGATGCAGTATTGCGATTGTATACCGGGAATTCCACAACCTTTCTTCCCTACCTACCGAGCTCGACTCAGCTTTCGAGTAGTGCATAATCGAGGCCCTGAACCCGCCATGTGATTGTTGCCCTCACGATGTCTAGCGTCGCGGCATGACGACGCACGGGACCCGGACGGCTCCGGCGGGCACAGGGGCGACGAACAGTTCCCGCTCGTCCCTGCCGCTGTGGCTGCCGGCCCTCTTCCTCCTGGCATTCTCCTTCGGCACCGACGACCTGATCATCGCAGGCATCCTCCCGGACATCTCCCGGGACCTGGATGTCTCGGTCGCGACGGGTGGCCGGCTCGTCACCGTGTTCGCGCTGACGTTCGCGCTGGGGGCGCCGGTCGCCGCCTTCCTGACGGCCCGGCTGCCCCGGCGGCGGGTGCTCATCGGGGCGGCCGCCGTGTTCGTCCCCGCCAACGTCGGGGCGGCCATGGCCGCACCCGAAGGGCGTCAAGGTGAGGGGCCCCGCGTTCTCCGGACAGCTTCCTGGCGATCACTAACTCGTCGGTGAAGGTGGGCGGCAGCCGTACGTCGACGATGGCGACGTACGGCGTGTGGGTGACCAGGGCGCGCAGCATCGAGGGCCGTTGTCCACCGCCTCGATCACGTCGAAGCCGTGGACCGTGAGTATCTGCGCCATGCCCTCCCGCAGCAGCGCGAGGTCTTCGGCGATCACAACACGCACGGCAACTCCATGGTCACTAGGGTCGGTCCGCCCATCGGGCTGCTGATGTCCAGCGCCCCGCCGAATGCGGCGGGCCTGCGCTGCAGCCCGCGCAGGCCGCTGCCGCCCTCGGGGTCGGCGCCACCTCGGCCGTTGTCGCCCTTTGGTTGCTCATTGTTTGCTCGCGGGCACGGATCGGGCAATGAACGTCCAGAACATGGTCATGGTGGCGGCAGCGGAGTGCGTCTCGCCATCCGGGTCAGGCGGGCAGGGAGGCCAGCCAGCCGGTCAGGATCTCGTTGACGTCCTCGCGGCGCTCCTGCTGGATCCAGTGGCCGCAGCCGTCGAGTATGCACGAGGAGACCAGGCCCGGAAGGGTGGCGGGGTATGCCGCGATGGCGTCGGCCATCCACGTGGTGGAGGCGTCCAGCGCGCCGCCGATGAACAGCGACGGCTGAGTGATGGGGGCGCCGTCGAAGTCGGCGAGGTCCTCCCAGTCCCGGTCCATGTTCCGGTAGCGGTTGAGCGCCCCGGTCAGGCCGGTTCGCTCGAACTCCGCAGCGTAGACATCGAGATCGTCCTCGCTGAGCCAGGCGGGCAGCCGACCGGAGGGGAACCGGTCGCGCAGCCTCCCGCCCCTGGATACGAAGTGCGGGTCCGGGGAGCCGGTGGGCGGCATGGTGTCGGCGGACAGGGCGGCGTAGATGCCGGCGAGCCAGCCGCGGACGTCCGGTTCGATCTCGGCCTCGGCCCGGCCGGGTTCCTGGAAGTAACTGACGTAGAACTCCTCCTCGCCGCCCATCCGCGCGAATACCTCGCTGGGCCGCGGCCCTCCGCGTGGGGCATACGGCACGCTCAGCAGCCCGACCGCGCGGAAGACGTCGGGCCGGACGAGGGCGGAGTTCGCGGCGATGGTCGCGCCCCAGTCGTGGCCCACGATCACCGCCGTCTGCTCACCCAGGGCATGTACGACGGCGACGTTGTCCTCGACCAGCTCCAGCATCCGGTACGCGGCCACGTCCTCAGGCTTGGAGGAGCGGCCATAGCCCCGAACATCGACGGCGACCACCCGGAAGCCGGCCGCGGCCAGCGCCGGCAACTGGTGGCGCCAGGAGTACCAGGACTCGGGGAACCCGTGCACCAGCAGCACCAGCGGCCCGAAGCCCTGCTCCACCAGGTGGATGCGACCAGCAGAAGACGAGACCAGGCGATGTGTGACCTCGGCGGCGGGACCGGACTGCGACATCTATCCCCCAAAGCTTGTGATCCTCATGCGCCGGGTGCGAAACACAGTCGTCGCGCCGGCCCATGGTCCTTGGGGCTATCATCCGCTGTGCGGTGAAGCCGCCGTGAATCGCTTTGCCACTCCGGCAAACCCGTTCTGGGAGATGGTGACGCCGCCAGACCGCTGGCCGACCTGGCCCGCGCCCACTACCGATGTGGGCGGCCAGCCTGGAGGAGGCATTCACCGGTCACATCACTGGAAGGTGCGGCGGTAGACCTGGGGGCTGACGCCGGCTATCCGCTTGAACCTGTCGCGGAAGGCGGTGGGAGAGCCGAACCCGACCTGCAGGGCGATGCGCTCGATGGAGTGCCCGGTCGTTTCGAGGAGATGCTGAGCCTGGCGGACGCGGGCGCGATGGAGCCACTGCAGCGGAGTCGTGCCGGTCTGCTCGCGGAACCGGCGCATCAGGGTGCGCGTGCTCATGCCGGCATGCTCCGCGATGTCGTCGAGGGTCAGTTCACGACCGGCATTGTCCTCCATCCAGCGCAGGACCGGCTCCATGACCGATCCCTGGGGAGTGGGCGGCTGGTCGTGGACGATGAACTGCGCCTGGCCGCCCTCACGTTCCAGGGGTATCACGGACAGCCGGGCGGCATGGGCCGCGACGGCGGAGCCGTAGTCGCGGCGGATCATGTGCAGGCACAGGTCCAGTCCGGCGGCGGCGCCCGCGGAGGTGAGGATCTGCCCGTTGTCGACGTAAAGCACATCGGGGTCGACGTCGATGTCGGGATAGGACTCGGCGAGACGGGCCGCGGCCAGCCAGTGGGTGGTGGCGCGCAGGCCGTCCAGCCCCCAGGGTGCCCGCAGGGTGAACAGCCCGGCGTCGACCGGGGACTCGGCGGCACAGACGCGCACCCGGTACCCCGGCCGCCCGCTCGGGAGACGGGTACGACTCTTCGCAGTTCAGCCGTACACGTGCGTTCATGGGCGGTATCAGAGGCCGTTGGCGATAATCCGGTGAAAGTTGGCATTCCTGCCACTGGCTGCCTAGAGGGGCCACTGACTAGCGTCGGCGCCGGCTCCCATAAGGGACCGCCAGATCCGCAATAGAACGGAAGGCCCGATTGCACGCCCAAGTTGTCCTCTTCGATGGATTCGATCCGCTCGACGTCATCGCCCCGTTCGAGGTCCTCTATGCGGGCAGTGCCGCGTCAGGTGGCGCCCTGACCGTCGAACTCGCCTCCGCGGAAGGCCCCCGCGAAGTGCCCAGCGGTACGGGCGGCCTCACGCTCAAAGCGACCGCCCGGCTCGATCCCGAAAAAGCCGACCTCATCCTCGTCCCCGGCGCATCCGGACGCGTCACCGAGACTGGCGACGAGGACGGCGACCACGATGCCGACACACATGGTGGCGAGGAATCTGGCGATGGCGGCACTCCCGGGGCCGCTGGGGACGAGAGCATCCCGGTGCTGCTCGGGCGCACTCTGCGAACCGACCTGCCCCGCCTACTCAAGGACGCCATGGATCGGCCCGGCCTGACCGTGGCGACCGTCTGCGGCGGTTCCCTCATCCTGGCCATGGCCGGGCTGATCGAGGGCCGGCACGCCACCACCCACCACTTGGGCATGGACCTCCTCGACGCCACCGGCGCCGTCAGCGTGCCGGCGCGTGTCGTGGACGACGGCGACCTCGTGACCGGCGCGGGCGTCACCTCCGGCCTGGACCTCGGCCTCTACCTGCTCGAACGCGAGCTCGGCCCGCGCATCGCGCACGCCGTGGAGCAGCTGTTCGCCTACGAGCGCCGTGGCGTCGTCTGGCGCGAGCACGGACCGGCTCCCGCCGCACTCTGACGCATTGGCCCCACCCACCCGAACCCGAAACGAAGTCAGGAGTCTCGCATTCCCGTCGAAGGAACCTGGGATCTCAACATCCGCACCCCGATCGGCACGATGGAGGCCGTCCTGGACCTGCGTGTCCAGGACGGCACCCTGTACGGCACGGCCATGGGGGCCGGAGAGGCGGTGGAACTCAGGGACATGGCCCTCGACGGCGACCGTCTCACCTGGATGCAGTCCATCACCACGCCCCTGCGCCTGAACCTCGCCTTCGATGTGACCGTCGACGGCGACAGCATGACCGGCACGTCGAAAGCCGGCCGCCTGCCGTCCTCGAAGGTCACCGGCCGCCGCCGGCAGGCCTGACACCCGGAGCCCGGCGTAACGGCGATCTGGAACTGACGACTGCGGCGCGCCGCTCCATCACCCGGTCCTGAGGTTCTTGTTGTATTCCTCGACCAGCTTGAAGAACTCGGATTCTGAGTCGGCGAACTTCGTGATGCCCTTCTCCGGATCGGTCAGCACGAACCACAGCCAGCGGCCGGCGGCCGGGTTCAGGGCCGCCTCGATGGCGTCCGCGCCCGGGTTGCCGATGGGGCCGGGCGGCAGGCCGAGGCGCGCGAAGGTGTTGTACGGCGACCGGCTCCTGAGATCCTCGTTCGAGGCCTTGATAGCGAACTTGTTCAGGCCGTACAGGACCGTGCTGTCCAACTGCAGCTTCATCTCGGGCGTGCGGTTCAGCCGGTTGTAGATGACCCGCGCGACCTTGGGCATGTCGTGCTTGTCGTGCGACTCGGCCTGCACGATGCTGGCGATGGTCATGATCTCCCGTGGCGTACGGCCGACACGCTTGGCGCCTTCCACCAGGTGGGTGTCCTCGGCGACGCTCCTGAAGCGTGTCACCATCGCGGCGAGGATCTCCTCCGGGCTCGACGTGGGCGAGACCTCATAGGTCGCGGGGTGGGCGAATCCTTCCAGCGCGCCCTTGGCGTAGGCGGGAAGGCCGAGCGCCTCACCGTCCTTGGCGGCCCGCTCGAACTCCTTCAGCGGTTTGCCGGTGGCGGTCGACAGATCCTTCAAGACCTGGGAGAGCCGCAGTCCTCCGTTCACCGTCACGGTGATCCGGGTCTCCGCACGCGTCTCGCCGGAGCCCTGCCCGGCGAGAACCCCGGGGGCCGCCGTCCGGGAGGACAGGCCCTGGACCGCGAACGTGGATCCGACCGCCATCACGGCGACGGCTGCCGCCGCCGCCAGCGCGAGGCCGCGGCGACGGGATCGGCTCCCGTTGACGTGGAGGAACCGGCCGGGCGGGGGTGGCTGCTCCTCATGAGCCATGTCGGAAAGAGTCTCGCGCAGCAGATCCTCGATGTTCATCCGAACTCCCTTACGGTGCTCAGTTCAGGCGCCGCCTTCTTCAGGCGCTCCAACGACCGGTAAATCTGGCTACGGACCGACCCCACCCTGAGGCCGAGCAGCCGGGCGATCTCGGTCTCGGACAGGTCTTCGAAATAGCGGAGCACGAGCATGGTCCGCTGCCGGGGTGTCAGCCGGGCGAGAGCCGTACGCATCACCACGCGAAGGTCCACCATCTCGGCGTGCTCCCCGCCGATCTGGTCGGGCAGCCATCCGGTGGGCACTTCCGCGACGCGGGAACGGCGCCGCCACCAGCTCACCTGCTCGTGGTACATGACACGGCGGACGTAACCCTCGATGGACGCGGGATCCCGCAGGCCGCGCCACTTCGCGGCCGTCTTCGCCAACGCCGACTGCACCAGGTCCTCGGCGGCGTGCCGGTCACCGGTCAGCAAGTACGCGGTGCGGAACAGCGCCCCTGATCGATCGATGACGAATTCCCGGAAGTCCGCCTCGAATCCTGGATCCACCTGTCCTCCTCGGAGTGTCACCAAGCAAGGACGTGGACAGGGCGCCGATCTATGTCGGCATGGCCGAACTGATCTGCATCAAGGGCCGCATGCCCTGGACTGCATCATCTACCTCCTCCACTTGCGGGCCTCAGCCTGAAACGACCTTTAAGGGCGAAGGGCGCGGAGTGAGCTCTCGACGAGGACGCGGTTCTGGATCGGTGCCGCCCTCCCTGTCGACCACGGCCCAGGAGCGCCGGCCGGCAGAAGCTCCGGATCATGAGCAGGTAGAAGAGGCGGGGAGGCACAAGAACTGATCTTGCCTGAGCCACCGTCTCAGATCGATCCGCAGGTCAAGCCCCCTGTGACGGCTTTGAAGCGGTACAGGCCGAACGGCTACCGCGACGTCCTGGGCTTCGTCACCCTCCTCCTCCAACGAGCCGGTTAATCCACGTTCGAGACGTCGCCCGCGACGACTACCAATCCGGTGAGCGAAATGTCTCGTACTTTGGGCTGATTGTGGGGGGTGGGGGCTCTCGTACCATGACTTCGTGCACGGCCTTATTCGCTCCGTGTGGCACGAGCCCCGTTCCCCCAACGCACCGCGGCGGGTGTGGCGAGACTGGGTGCTCGTGGGGGTGTTGCTGCCGGTCGCGCTGCTCGAAGGAGTGGTGCGGCCGGACATGCCCTCACGGGTCATTTCGGTGAGCCTCGCGGTCGGGCTGGTGCCCACCTTGTTGTGGCGCCGCACCCAGCCGCTGCTGATGGTCGTGATCGCGTTCGGCGTGTCGGGTGTGGCCCAGGTGCTGGCGGGTGGCGACTCACCCGAGTCCAACACCATGATTTATCTGCTTCTCCTGCCCTATGCGCTGTTCCGGTGGGGCTCCGGGCGAGAGGCGATCATCGGATTGGGGATCATCCTCGTCAAAGCCACGTTCTCCGTGGTTGTGGACTATCCCGGTCCCGCCGACACCGCCGCCGCCTTCGCCGTCGTGTTCTCGGTGGTCGCCGTGGGAGCGGCGTTCCGGTACCGGACGAGGGCGCGGACGCGGGAGCTTGACCAGATCAAACTGCTCGAACGTGAGCAACTGGCCCGAGATCTGCATGACACCGTCGCCCATCACGTCTCGGCGATGGCGATCCGGGCGCAGGCAGGGTTGGCGACGGCGGCGTCGCGGCCGGACGCCGCCACCGAGGCGTTGCAGGTGATCGAGGCCGAGGCGGCCCAGGCGCTCGCCGAGATGCGCGCCATGGTTCACGTCCTCCGCCGGAACGCGCCCGCGGACCTGGCGCCTGGGCGGAGCATCGCCGATCTCTCCCAGCTCGAAAGCCCGGGACAATCCGGCCCGTCCATCCAGGTGGAGATCGAGGGCGACACCGTCGGCCTCTCCCCTTCCGTCGAGGCCGCGATCTACCGCCTCGCCCAGGAGTCGGTCACCAACGCCCGGCGCCACGCCCGGCACGCCACCCGCGTCCTGGTTCGGGTCAGCGCCGACGACACGTCGGTCCGTCTGTACGTGAACGATGACGGCGATCCGGTTCGCCCCGCGGGGACACCTGGCTACGGGATCACCGGCATGATCGAACGGGCCGACCTCCTCGGGGGGACCTGTGTGGCGGGCCCCGGTCCCGACCGGGGATGGAGTGTCACCGCCGTGCTGCCGCGTACCGGAGTGGCCAGGTGAGCATCCGGGTGCTGGTCGCCGATGACCAGGAGATCGTCCGTACCGGGCTGGTGATGATCCTCAACGCGCAGCCGGGGATCGAGGTGGTCGGCGAGGCCGCCGACGGGCGGCGAGCGGTCGAACTCGCCCGGCGGTTTCGGCCGGATGTGTGCCTTTTCGACATCCGGATGCCGGTGCTCAACGGCATCGAGGCCACCCGGATGCTCGCCGGGCCCACCGTCGACGACCCACTCGCCGTCGTGGTCATCACCACCTTCGACCTCGACGAGTACGTCTACGCGGCGCTGCGCGCGGGAGCCCGGGGGTTCCTGCTGAAGAACGCCGGCGCCGAACTGCTCTCCCAGGCCGTTCACGCCGCGGCGGCCGGTGACGCCCTCATCGCTCCGAGCGTCACCGCCCGCCTGCTCACCGCCTTCGCGCACGCCGGGCCCGCCGCGCCGCCGGCCCGTCCCATCGAGGCGCTGACCGAGCGTGAGGAGCAGATTCTCCTCACGGTGGCCCGGGGGCGTACTAACAGTGAGATCGCTGACGAACTTCACATCTCACTCAGCACCGTCAAGACCCACATCGCCAGCCTGATGGCCAAGCTTGGCGCCCGGAACCGGGTGGAGATCGCCATGTGGGCGTACGAGACCCATCGGGTCAGGAACTAGTGCCGCATCAGCCTGGGTTTGCCCTGTTTCGTGGTGACACGCCGATCAAGGTCCCACCACGGTCGGCGTGATCGCTTCACACTCTGCGTGTGGCTGAACGGGTTCGCGTACGTGAGATCGATGACGATGAAGGCAACCGGCTGCTGCGGATCGTACGGCGCGGCAGTGGGTCGGTGGTGACCTGGCGGCGGGCGCAGATGGTGCTGCTGTCGGCCCAGGGCATGCCTGTCGCGAAGATCGCGCAGGTGGCGTTCACCAGCGAAGACCGGGTCCGGGACGTGATCCATAACTTCAATACCGATGGCTTCGACTCGCTGTATCCCAAGTACAAGGGCGGCCGGGCACCGACGTTCACGCTGCCGCAACGCCGTGAGATCAAGAAGATCGCCAAGTCCCGACCGGCGGAGCATGGGTTGCCGTTCTCCCGGTGGAGCCTTGCC
>BBYL01000056.1 GCA_001570385.1 Microtetraspora glauca
AAGCCGACAGTCAAGATATGACCCCTAAATGGGAAGCGGCCGACTACCGTAATGATCTCCCCTGCCTGCCCTCCCGTGTGCCGTCGCCCACCCTTCGGGGTGCGGGCCGGTATCAGGGGGTCAAGGCCGCCTATCTATGGGGCTTCTAGCTTTCTGATCACGCACGGCCTTGACCCCCTGATACCGGTCTGCTCGGCTTGTCCTGGGCGACGGCGGGCGGGAGGGCAGGCCACCTCAGCCACACTTCCCCCGGTCGATGCTCCGCGCCATCCCGGAGCCGGAGCCCCCCGCCGGAGGCAGCTTTGCCCTGTCAGAGCGTGAGCGTTGTCAGCGGACCCCAGAACGCAAAGAGCCCCCGTCGCAACGAGGGCTCTCGGTCGGACGGGCTTTAGAGGTCAAATTCACCGGTCTTGACACCGCTCAGGAACGCAGACCACTCGTCTGGAGTGAAGATCAGCGCTGGGCCGGTCGGGTTCTTGCTGTCCCTGACTCCGATGACGCCGGGCAGGTTGGATGCAACCTCGACACAGTTTCCGCCGTTGTTGCTGAATCTGCTCTTGCGCCATTCAAGGCGGGAGAGGTCCACGTCCATCCTTGCGCCGTCACTGTTCACGATCATCACGCTTCCCTTGCCACCTGAGCGAGTAGGCTCCGGGTCTGATCCGGATCGAGGGCCTTCGCTCGAAGGTGATTGAAGACCAGGTTATACCGATCAACCGCTGTCGGTTCCTCCAGATAGAGGCTACCGACTTGGTTCTCCAGGTAGACCACGTCTGGGTCCGGGGCCTCGGGGAATCCGAGGACGACGAACCCCCCATCCATTGCGGGGTGCGGTCCTGCGGCGAACGGGAGAACTTGAAGCGTGACGTTCGGTCGCTCGGATGTCTCGACCAAGTGGCGAAGCTGGGCTTGCATGGTCGTCTGCCCGCCGACAGGCCGACGGATGACGGCTTCGTTCATGACGACCCATAGTTGCAGCGGGTTGGAGTCGGTGAGCCGCGCTTGCCTGGCTTGCCGAAAGTCGATCTTCCGGTCGATCTCTTCAGGGCTCGATGCCATGGGGGCTGTCCGGATGTAGCCCCGGTAGTAGTCGGGTGTCTGGAGCAGTCCGGGCACAAGTTCGGTGTCGTAGCTACGCAGCTCGGACGCTTCGGCCTCCAGGCCGACGAAAGCCTGAAACCACTCGGGGATCACATCGCCGAAGGAGTGCCACCAACCGCGCTGTCGGGCTTGGCGGGCGAGGTTGAGTAGTTCGTCGCGGGCGCTGCCATGGACGTCGTATACGTCCAGTAGCGCACGTAGATCGATCGTGCGAATTCCGCGCCGTCCGGTCTCGATCCGGCTGACCCATGACGGATCGAGTTCCAACCTCTCGGCAACCGCTTCGGCGGTCAGTCCGGCCTCTTTCCGGATGCGGCGAAGCTCGCTGGCAAGTCGTCTGCGCCTCACTGTGGGACTGCTCCCCGCTGTCAACGCGGTCACCTCTTCTCAGAAGACGGTTCCACCCGTCGAGAGTCCCGTATGAGACAGACACAGGCAAACCGGAAACCTTCAAATGGCATCTTGCCAAATGCTTCATGCCGACTGCACCATGGTAGCGGCAAGCGGACTTGACCATTGGCTATCCGCCGTAGATCACGGTGGGCAGAGGGGTCACAAGATGGCAACTCGTGCGCGACGGGAAGAGCAGTTCATTCATCTGGTGCGGCTGAGCTGGGACTTGGCAACCCTCGGAATGGCAACCTCGCTGGTGCTGCCCCCAGACGGGCCGCCGGTACTGGACATCATGCGAACGATGGGCAGACCCTTTCGCGTCCAGGTCATTCGCCGGTCTCACGGGTGGGTGTTCAGTTGGCGGCCGTCCTGGTCACGGTTCTGGCGACAGGGCGAATGGGTGTGGGCGCTGGACGAACACGCAGCCACCAAGATCAAGGCAGCGGTGACGGCATGAAGCAGAGCCAGATAACTCGGAAGCGCGGTTCGCGGAACGTCACTCTGTCTAGGACCGCGTGGCATGGCGGCGTGCGACCGTTGGGGAGCGCGGAGCTTCCCGGACAGGCGTCATCGGTTGGTGAGGCTCGCCGGTGGGCGCGGGGTCTACTGGCCGGGTGGCTGAGCAATGACGCGGTAGATGATGCCGTGGTCCTGCTCAGCGAGCTGGTCACGAACGCCGTCGTCCATTCGGACTCGGGGCGCAAGCCGAATGGCCTCGTCACGGTGTTCGTCGCCGCTGGGGTCGGTGTCGCTCATGTTGAGGTCATCGACGATGGCTCGACCGCGAGCGTTCCGACCGTGCAGGAGGCGTCGGAGGGTAGCGGCGGAGGCCGGGGGCTGTGGATGGTGAGTGCGATGGCGACCACGTGGGGTGTCCATCACGACGATGAGGCGGGCAACGCGGTGTGGTTCGAGATCGGTGAGGGTCGGCCGGTGGATGCTGTCCCGGTCTTCTCGCTTCATCACATGGGAGGCGTGGAGTGATGGTGTTTCCGATACCCGATTTCCATGATCGGTCGGAGCTTACTGCCGATGAGATACGGGCGATGCGCGAGACGGTGGCTCGGGTTCTGGAGGTCACGGCCGAACTCGTTGAGCGGGAGCGCCGAAACCCGCAAGGGCTGATTGAGAATGGCCGCTTCTCCAAGAGCGGCGTAGATGCCGCGCTCGGGCTGATCGGTATACCGCCGGTCTCCGATGAGGAGTGGATGGAGATCCGACAGGACTGCGGCGATGACCCACGGGACATCCCCCGCTGATTGCCGCTGGTCGGGCGGTGTGAGGAAACGTCGCCGACCGGTGAGCCGCTAGGCCGGGCGCGGCGGTGGTGACTCCCCTCTCTGGGGGAAGTGAGAGCCGGGGTCCATTCTGCGCCGTCGCGCCCTTCATGCTTCGCGCTGCTGCGCCCCTCTTCCGGCTATCTGGGGGTGTGGTTGCGCGTCCGTGCCGCTGTCCGGTTCCCACACAAATAGGGACGGCGGCCATCTGGTCCCCGCCCTCTCAGCGCGCCGGAGGGGGCGGGGACCGGTTGCTTCCAGGCCCGGTGAGCGGAGCGGCCGGCGCCAATGCGAAGCACCCCGGAGGGGCCGCGTAGCGGTTGGGGCCGGCGGCAGAGCGGGCGAGATAGGGGCTCGCTCAGTAGCAACGCGGACAACATGCCTCCCGCGCAGAATACGGCAGGAAGTGTGCGTAGATCTCTTAACCTGCCTTAATCCATGACGGGCGATTACAGGTGGGATGCTGTGTGATCTTTGTCACAGTTGACTCTTGATCGTCAAGATGATCAAATCGCTTCGTCCGGACAAATTGTCACAAGTTTCTCGAACCTTCGAAAAGAACCGAAAGCTGAACCGGGAGGCTCTGGATGACTCTCACCCCTCGATTCGCCTTGAAGGGCGCACTCTGCATCGCTTCGGCGTTTGCTGTCGCTGGCCTGTCAAGCTCGCTCGCATATGCCGACGACGATCCGCGATTCCAAGCGCCCTCCTCTTCCGAGACGGGTAGCATCTCGTCTCGCTCCATCGACATCAAGTCGCTGCCGAGTGACCGCTGTACCTCGCTCACCAACGGGGACCTCTGCGTCGTGATTCAGCAGGGAAGCAGCGGAACGAACTACAAGAATGTCAAGGTCTCGTACAGCAAGTACTCCGGTTCGCAGATCCACTCGTATCTGGGGTACAGCGCCAACGGAGCCGAGGTGACGGGGGGCTACTTCTACCTCACTTCAGGGAACTACAGGACGGACACCTGGAACAACAGATACCTTCCGGGGTGCCCCAGCATCGTCGGCTTCATCTACACCGATGGGCAGGGGCGCTTCCAGACTCCTGCTGCTCCAAGCTGTTGATTAGCTAACTAGGCGCAGCGCTGGGGGACAGCTAGGTCGCCCAGCGCTGCTAGGGCTTCTTGGACGAGAAGGAATTCAGTGCTTCCCATCGCTCTGCAGAGGAATCCAGAACTTCTAATAATTAGTGCATTGCTGGGATTGATTTCTTCGATAATCGCAATGCGATGGGCTAAAAAAAAGGGGGCCCCACAAGCTCCGCTAGTTCTTTTCGCGTTATCGCTGACAGCCGTCCTTGCTGCTACTCTTGTTCCGATTAGTAGGGCCATGTCGGGGGCAGGATATTGCACTATTGTGTCGCCTTGGGATGGCATGCTGGACGACTCGGGAATGCTTAATGTGGCGCTATTCGTCCCTCTTGGATTCTTTTCGACGTTGATCCTTCGTCGCCCCGTGTTGACGATAGTGGGTGCGACCACGCTTTCGGCGGCAATCGAACTTTTTCAAGGGCTCATTCCTGCCCTTTCTCGGCGATGTGATACATCCGACTTGTGTGCCAATTCTCTTGGTGCCATAGCCGGGTCACTTCTCGCGGTCGGCGTCGTGCGTTACTTTAAGGCTGAGTACAATGTTCGTTCGGTTCGGAAATTCTGGGTGATTCTGGCAAGCACGGCTTGCGCTATTAGTCTTACCGCCGTGGTTAAATTAGACTGGCAAGCGGCTCCGACGATGTCCGATTCGGCTTGGACACAGGCGAGCGACTCGGATCAGAAAAGGGGCGAGTCAATCGCTCGCAAGTTGCTAGGGCGTGATGTTCGCATCAATCAAGTGCGCCTTATGAATAACGTCGACGACGGCGGCGTCCGATCGGTAGGTATGGTCCAATTCGAAGGCGGTCTCCTCTATATAAACTGGGACTCAGGTGATCCATTTCATGGAGAATTCGGCTCGTCTGTCGGGCAGCGTCCACTAGATTCGCTGGCTCCAATATCTGGTGCACGCCGGATAGATGAGGGGACGGCGACGAAGCGAGCTCGACAGTTCGCTCGGGACCTTGCATGGTCTGCCATTAATCAAGAGCCTAAAACGACAGCGAATGGTGATCAGAGTCGGGGGTTTACCGTCAGTTGGAGAGAGCGAGAAAACGGCGTCCTCTTGCCGTTTAGGCTGGACATATTGATCGGCCCGACAGGAGAGATAGAAGGATTTGATGGCAATCCAGTTAGATTGTCGCATCCGCTGCCACCTGTCGGAGTGACTGAAAGTGATGCAAGGGGAATTGCGACTTCCAAGGTTTCGCAGCATAAGATCGGGTCTGTCGAACTTTTGGCTGAGCAGGTCGAAGGGCTATGGATTCCGGTTTGGGCGATTGGCTTAACGCGTGATGGAAGCAGTCTCGGAAATCAAGATCGATGGGTTGTTGTGATTGACGCTACGAAGCCTCGCGTGATTAGGACCGTCGATCCTTCGGGAACGGAGCTATAAGGCTGCGTCATCGATCAAAGTTCGAGGTTGGATTCCGCAATCGCGGCAAAGACATGCATGGCCCTGCTGAGGCTCAAGGATCTTGCAGGGGGCCGCGGCTTGCCGCGTAACGATCTTGCCGGTCTCGGGTGCTGCTCTGTGCCGCTGCCCGTGGGGCGGCGCGGGCCGGGACCGGCCCCCAGGCCGCATGCCCGGCACCGCTGGCCGCCCAAGCGGGCGGGCGGCGCGGCCCGCTGTGGCGGGCCGCCTTGAACCAGTAAAGAAACTTTGAGCCCACCTGCCTTGAGAGTCCGTGACCTTCACTTTGATCACAGGGCGAGGACGGTGGGGCCGTCTGAGTCCATGGGCGGGTATACCGCATCGTGTCTTTCCTGGCCGATGGCGATGACGCGCGGGCTTGCCTCGGGGTCGAGTCCTGCTGCGCGTAGAACCTCATCGTCTAGTGTGCCGCTGGTCTCGTTGACGTCGGCGGTCTCGAACTCTTCGGCAACTGCTTTGATCTCGGTGACTTCGAGGGGTTGGCCGGTGTTGCTGAGCTGGACTCGGCGGATCAGCAGGATCGGCGTTCCGGTCTCGATCTGGAGGCTTTCCCGCTCGGCGTGGTAGGGCATGCGGGCGGTGACGGTGGTGTACCAGACGACGGGGCCGCGCCCTTGCTGTAGTGCGGCGTAGAACGCGGACGGGTCGGCTTGGTAGCGCTCGGCGTTGGCTTTCCAGTCGGGGATGGCGTCGGCGTTGGTGTAGGAGTTGACCTCGATCCGGCGACGCTTGGTGTGCTGCCAGATGGCGTATCGGTGCAGGGTGCGGTGTCCGAGCCGGACACCGAGCATGTGGGCGGTGTCGCGGTTAGCCGGGGTGAAGGCGAGCGCGTCATAGGACGGCTCGCCCTCGTGGTGCCTGCCGGGGATGGGCTGGCGGGTCCATCCCCACGCGCGGGCGATCGGCGTGAAACCGGGGTTGGCGAGATCCGGGCGTGGGGTGACGCCGAGAAGGATGGTGAACCGGTCGGGGACGGCGCGGACGAAGGTGCCGCGTCCTCGGACGACGGTGGCCAAGCCTTCCATGACGAGGGCTTTGACGGCGTCGCGGACGGTGGGGCGCGAGACGCCATATCGCTTGGACAGTTCGGTTTCGCTGGGCAGGACCGCGCCGGGGGCGTAGTGGCCGTCAAGGATGTCGGCGCGTAGCGATGAGGCGATGACTTGCCAGATGGGCAGGACGGGCTGATCGGGGTCGCCCTCGTCGAGTTCGGCCTGTTCGGCAACGTACGCCTCGTAGTCGCGTTCGTCGTATTCGGGCTCCTCCGGCTGGCTGGGTGGGTCGCCGTGAATGGCTGGGTCGTAGTCGGCCGGGTTGCGTGTCATGGGAACTCGCCCTCTTCCTTGTTCGTTTCTCTTGTACTACAGGTTGACTGGTGGAGTTTCGCCCGTCAACCTGTAATACAGGCTTTCAACCCTAGTCGATGGGAGGTGCGTCAGCCACGAGTAAGAAGGAACAGATCCCCGGTCTCCCGGAGTGGATGGCCGATCTGGCGAGCCTGATCAACGATCCGGGTTATGCGCGGTGGCGGTCGATGGTGGCCGCGACGGGGGGATGCGCGAACCCGATCCACCTGGCCGGAGAGTCGATGATCGTCGATGCCCGCACGGGTGAGGTCCTGCACGACTACCGCACTAGTGACGAGGTACGCGGCCATCTGCTGGTGGCGTGCGGGAACCGGCGCTCCTCGGTGTGTGCGGCCTGCTCGCAGGTCTATCAGGCCGACACGTTCCAGCTCATCCGGGCGGGCCTGTCGGGAGGGAAAGGCGTGCCGGAAACCGTGACGGCGCATCCTCGGGTGTTCCTGACCTTGACCGCGCCGTCGTTCGGGCCGGTCCACACCAGAAGGGAGAGGGACGGGAAGGCGGCGGCGTGCCGTCCCCGCGACAGGGATCGTGTGTGTGGGCACGGTCAGCCGGTGGGCTGCCATGCCCGCCACGAGTCGGGCGATGACCGATTAGGACAGCCCTTGTGCGCGGACTGCTACGACTACGTCGGGGCGGTGTTGTGGCAAGGGCACGCGGGCGCGCTGTGGCACCGGTTCACTCTGGAGGTCCGGCGTGCTCTGGCGGCAGAGGCGGGGATGAGCCGCCGCGTCTTCGCTACTCAGGTTCGGGTGTCGTTCGCGAAGGTGGCCGAATACCAGCGGCGGGGGCTGGTCCACTTTCACGCGGTGGTCCGCCTCGACGGTCCGGAGGGCGGGAGCGAGGTTCCTCCGTCGTGGGCGGATCACGATCTCCTTGTGCGGGCGATCCCTGCGGCCGTTCGAAGGGTGAGCGTCCGGACTCCGGAAAGCACGCTCGGCGGGTGGGATCTGCGGTGGGGTGATCAGCTCGACATCCGGCCCATCGTGGTCAACGAGGATGCGGCGGGGCTGAGCGAACGGGCGGTCGCCTCCTACATCGCGAAGTACGCGAGCAAGGGCGCGGAAGCATCCGGAACGGTGGACTTTCGGATCTCGTGTCCGGCGTGCGGCGGGCGGGGCCGCTTCTCGCTGGTGGCGGGATGCGCGCGGTGCCGGGGCACGGGGTTGAAACCGGGCCTGCATCTGGAGGCGCTGCCGGTGAGCGAGCACGCGCGGCGCATGATCCGCACGTGTTGGGAGCTGGGGGCGCGGCGGGAGTTCGCGGGCCTGCGGCTGCGGGCGTGGGCGCACATGCTGGGGTTTCGGGGGCATTTTTCGACCAAGAGCCGCGCGTACTCGACCACGTTGGGGGCGTTGCGGGGTGCACGGGCACTGCATCGGGCCAGTGAGGCGCGGGAGCGGGACGGGCTTCCGGGCGTGGGTGATGTGACGACGCTGGTGTTGGGGCATTGGCGGTTCGCCGGGGTGGGGTACACGCCGGGCGAGGAGATCATGGCGGCCGATGTCCGGCGGCGGGTGCAGACGGCGCGGATGATCGCGGCCGAACAAGCCGAGCAAGCCGAACGGGAGGAGATCGCACGCCAGGACGGGGAGAACGCCGGGAAGGACGGGAGCGGGCGGGATGGGGAGGCGCGATGATGCAGCCTTCTCTTCCTGGTCTGGATGGTGACAGCCTCGGTTGCGAGACGGCGCGGCGGCTGCGGGGCGAGGGCCGCATCGGGAAGGACAGCGCCGAAGGCTCCGCTATCAATCCCACGGGTGATGAGGCGGGGTTAGCGCGGGGGCGAGCCACGACGGACGCGCGGGCGGGTGGGCGGGCCGAAGAGAGCGCGCGGCAGGGCTACCCTCCGGCTGACGATCTTGGTCAGGGGGGCGGGAGTGACGCGGGCAAGCGGTCGGCTCCCTCCACGCGCGCCCGTCCTGCCAACAGTCCGACGAACACGGCCTTGGAGGCGATACGCGAGCAAGCTCGGCGGGATGCTCGGGCCTCATCGCCGGAAGATCGGGAGGAACGCAATCGGGCGTTGACGGCGCTGGTGCGCCACGTGCGGCAGGCTAGACGGCTGGCCTCCTAGCGGCTGGCGCAAGCCCCGGACCGTGTGGGAGGGTCCGGGGCTTGCTCGTGCTCATCGGCCGATGATGCTGATCGAGTCGGCGGGGTACTTGTCGGGCGTCCACCTGCCCTTACGGGGAAGCGGGTGGATGATCACTTGGTCGATGTAGCGGCGGGCGATGGTCGCGCGGGCCTCGACGGTTGCGGGGCTGGTGTCCAACCACGTGGAGATCAGGTCGTCCTTGCTGGTGGTGACCTGCTGCTCTCGGGCGAACTGCTGGCCAAGCTGGCGCTTGAACTCGTCGATCTCCACGCGAAGATCACGCATGACCTTTCCGGCGTCGGCGATGGTCCATCCGCTGGCGGGGTCCTTGGCCGCTTCCCGGGCCTCGATGATCCGTTCTTCCCGTGATCTGATCTCGTCGCGTAGCCGGTCGATCTCGGCGGGGTCGGTGGCTGCGGCTGCGGTGGTCGCGTACTCCTCCTCAATGCGGGTGAGGACGTAGGCGCTGATCAGGTCATCAATCCATGCCTTGTTACGGCCCAAGCCGCCGCAACCGCCGATGCCCTTCGCGCACACGTACATATCCGCTCGGGTCCCGCCGGGCTGCTTGATGCGCAGCTTGGCCGCGCACAGTCCGCACAAGACCAGACCGGAGTTCGGGTACTTGCGTACGCCCTGGCCGGGCTTGGCAAGGGCGGGGTCGGAGTGCCGCCGCATCCCTGCGGTGGCCCCGTTCTCGTCGCTCTTGCGCTGGGGAAAGCGCGTGATCAGCTTCTCCCACTTGGCGGGGTCGATGACGGGCGGCCAACCCCCGACCCCCACGACTTCGTAGCCGTGGGCGACCAGTCCGGCGCGCTTGGGGGCAAGGAGCGCCAACTTCACCTCGTCGCGGGTGCGCCATGGCGTGCCGTTGAGGCGGGTGAACCCCTCGGCGTTCCAATAGTCCATGATCGCGGTCCAGCCGAGACCGTCAAGCGCCATGTCCGCGCCTTTGTTGAGATACCGCTTGGCGCGCTGGTCCACGTGGGTCATGTAGCCGATGCCGTTGTCAGGGTCGGGCGGCAGGTAGCCGAGAACCGCATTGCCGCCGTGGGGGAGACCGTTGTCCCGCCGCTCCTCGTGCTTGCGGGCGACACGTTCCCCGATGCGTTCGGCCTCGCCTGCGTCGGCTGCTGCGAGGATCCGGCCCAGCATCCGCCCGTCGGCGGTGGTCAGGTCGATGTCACCGGACTTCACCGACACGAGCCGAACCCCGGTGCGCTCCACAAGCGAGATGATCCGCTCGTACTCGGCGGGCCTGCGCGTGAGCCGCGCGTTGGTCACGTAGCCGATCATCTGAATGTGACCGGCTTCGGCATCGGCTATCAGCTTCTCGAAGTCGGGCCGACGCTTCTTGCTGCGGGTGGACGCGCCGATGTCGTTGTCACAGTAGCGGCGTACCTCGGTAGCTCCCCGCTCGATGACCTTCTGGGTTGAGTCCATGTCCTGACGCTTGACGCCCAACTCCAGCCCTTCGTCATCGTCGGAGATCCGTAAGTAGATCGCCGCGACCAGCGGAGGAACGATAGGGGCCGGTGTATGCCCGTCGTCTAACGGCCATACCTTGATACCTCCGCCGATGATCTCGCTCACCTGGTTACTCCCTCCCTCTCGAACTGCCCTTAGGGGTCTTAGTCTAGTTGTC
>BBYL01000057.1 GCA_001570385.1 Microtetraspora glauca
CACACCCCTGGCACCCCCCGACACCCCCGTAACACGAGGCATCCACATGCGGCGTACGTTCACGGCCCTGGCCGCCCTGCTGGTCGCGGCCGCGCTCTCCCCGGTGGTCCAGAGCGCGGTCCTCACCCCCGCCGCCTCGGCGGCACCCGCGTTCAACTACGGCGAGGCGCTCCAGAAATCCCTCTTCTTCTACGAGGCGCAGCGGTCCGGGAAGCTGCCGTCCACCAACAGGGTGACCTGGCGTGGCGACTCGGCCCTCGACGACGGCAAGGACGCGGGCCTCGACCTGACCGGCGGCTGGTACGACGCGGGCGACCACGTCAAGTTCGGCCTGCCGATGGCGGCGTCCACCACCATGCTGGCCTGGGGCGCGGTCGAGTACCGCGACGCGTACGCGTCATCCGGCCAGCTCCCCTACCTGCTGGACAACCTGAAGTTCGTCAACGACTACTTCATCAAGGCGCACCCCTCGGCGAACGTGCTGTACGGCCAGGTGGGCAACGGCGGGACCGATCACGCCTGGTGGGGCGCGGCCGAGGTCATGCCGATGACCCGCCCCGCGTACAAGATCGACGCGAGTTGCGGCGGGTCGGACCTGGCCGGTGAGACGGCGGCGGCGATGGCCGCGTCCTCGATCGTGTTCCGCCCGACGAACCCGGCGTACGCCGACACGCTGGTGGCGCATGCCAAGCAGCTCTACACGTTCGCCGACACCGTGCGGAAGAAGTACAGCGACTGCATCACCGACGCGGCGGGCTACTACCAGTCCTGGAGCGGCTACAACGACGAACTGGTGTGGGGCGCCCTCTGGCTCTACCGCGCCACCCAGGACGCGTCCTACCTCACCAAGGCCGAGTCGTCCTACGCCAACCTGGGCACCGAGCCGCAGTCCACGACCAAGTCGTACAAGTGGACGATCGCCTGGGACGACAAGTCGTACGGGTGCTATGTCCTGCTGGCCAAACTGACCGGCAAGCAGCAGTACGTCGACGACGCCAACCGGTGGCTTGACTACTGGACCGTCGGCGTGAACGGCCAGAGGGTTCCCTACTCCCCCGGCGGCCAGGCCGTGCTCGACCAGTGGGGGTCGCTACGCTACGCGGCGAACACGGCGTTCGTCGCGCTCGTCTACAGCGACTGGTTGACCGCCGACGCCACCCGCAAGGCGCGCTACCACGACTTCGGCGTCCGCCAGATCGGCTACGCCCTCGGCGACAACCCCCGCAACTCGTCGTACCTGATCGGGTTCGGCGCCAACCCGCCGAAGAACCCGCACCACCGGACCGCGCACGGGACCTGGACGAACAACCTCAGCGGTGAGCCCGCGCAGAGCAGGCACATTCTCTACGGCGCGCTGGTCGGCGGGCCGAAGTCGGCCGACGACGCCTACGCCGACAGCCGGAGCGACTACGTGATGAACGAGGTCGCCACCGACTACAACGCGGCCTTCACCGGCGCGCTGGCCCGGCTCTACAAGGAGTACGGCGGAACGCCGCTCGCGAACTTCCCGCCGGTGGAGACCCCGGACGGGCCCGAGATCTACGCCCAGGCGTCGGTGAACGCCGCGGGCGCGAACTTCACCGAGATCAAGACGCTGATCGTCAACCACTCGGCGTGGCCGGCCCGGGCGCTGACCGACGGCGCGTTCCGCTACTACTTCACACTCGACGGCGACACGACGCCCGCGCAGATCACCCTGACCTCCGCGTACAACCAGTGCGCCGCCCCGGCGGGCCCGACGCAGTTCTCCGGACGGATCTACTACGTCACGATCGACTGCTCCGGCCAGGTCATCGCTCCCGCGGGCCAGTCGGAGTCGCGGCGGGAGGTCCAGTTCCGGATCGCCAGCTCGGGCTCCTGGGACCCGGCGAACGACTGGTCGTACACCGGCGTCTCCACCACGCCGGGCTCCACACCGGTGACCGTGCAGAACATCACGATCCACTCCGGTGGCGCGAAGATCTGGGGGTCGGCTCCCGGTTCCGGACCGTCGCCCTCGGCGTCCCCGTCCGCTTCCCCGTCCGCTTCCCCTTCGGCTTCGCCGTCTCCCTCGGCTTCTCCGTCTGCTTCACCGTCCGCTTCGCCGTCGGCCAGCCCCTCCCCCAGCGTCTCCCCGACCGGCCGGGCGTGCGCGGCGACGTACAAGGTGGCGAACTCCTGGCAGGGCGGATTCCAGGGTGAGGTCACGGTGGCGAACAGCGGCTCGGCGGCGATCAGCGGCTGGACCGTGGGCTGGACGTTCCCGAACGGCCAGGCCATCACCCAGCTCTGGAACGGCACCCTCAGCCAGTCCGGGGCGAACGTCACCGTCAAGAACGCGAGCTACAACGGCGCCCTCGCCGCCAACGCCTCGACCACGTTCGGCTTCACCGGCGACTGGTCCGGCACGAACGGCGCCCCCACGTCGATCACCTGCACCCCCGCGTAATCCCCGCGCTCCCGCGTCCGCGCGTGTCCGTCCGTGGAACGCGCGGGCGCGGGCCCCAAAGGAGATCACGAATGCGCACGAAGGCACTGGCCGTGGCCGCGATGCTGCTCGCGGCGACGGCGGTCGCACTGCACGCCGGCACGGCCGAGGCCGCGCCCAGCGGGTTCGTCACCCGCTCCGGGGGCGGGTTCGTCCTGAACGGCCAGCCGTTCCGGTACGGCGGGACCAACAACTACTATCCGATCTTCGCGAGCCAGACCATGGTCGACGACCTCTTCGACGACGCCAAGGCGATGGCCCTGACCGTGATGCGCGCCTGGGCCTCCCTCGACATCGGCTCCCTCGACGGATCCGTCCCGCACGTGGACGGCGAGGGCAAGAAGGCCGGCGTCTACTTCCAGTACTGGGACACCGCGACCGGCAAGCCCGCGTACAACGACGGCGCCGACGGCCTGGAGCACCTCGACCACGTCATCTCCAAGGCCGCGCAGTCAGGCGTCCGGCTGATCCTTCCGTTCGTGAACAACTGGAAGGAGTTCGGCGGCATGGACCAGTACGTGAAATGGGCCGGCGGCCAGTATCACGACCAGTTCTACACCAACGCCACGATCAAGGGCTGGTACAAGAACTGGATCAGCCACCTGCTCAACCGTACGAACACCGTCACGGGCGTCACGTACAAGGACGACCCGACGATCTTCGCCTGGGAGCTCGCCAACGAGCCGCGCTGCGTCAACGCCAACCTGCCCGCCTCCGGCACCTGCGCCACCTCGACCCTGACGGGCTGGGCGGGCGAGATGTCGGCGTACATCAAGAGCCTGGACGCGAACCACATGGTGTCGGTCGGCGACGAGGGCTTCCTCAACCAGGGGAACGCGAGCGACTGGCTCTACAACGGCGCGGACGGCGTGGACCACGAGGCCCTGACCAGCCTTCCCGGCGTCGACTTCGGCACCTACCACCTCTATCCGGACGGCTGGGGCAGGTCCGCCGACTGGGGCACCCAGTGGATCAAGGACCACCAGGCCGCCGCCCAGGCGTACGGGAAGCCGGTGATCCTGGAGGAGTTCGGCATCACCGGGAGCAGCCGGGACACCGTCTACAAGACGTGGACGTCCACGGTCAGGAACGGCACCGGCGACGGCTGGAACTTCTGGCTCCTGACCGGAGTGGACTGGGACGGGGTGAGCCTCTATCCCGACTACGACGGCTTCCGCGTCTACTACCCGAGCGCGACCGCCACGGTGCTGGCCGACGAGGCGCGGGCGATCGGGGGGATCGCATCGAGCCCGAGCCCCAGCGCCAGTCCGAGCCCGAGCCCCAGCCCCAGCCCCAGCGCGAGTCCCTCGCCTTCGGGCACGGTGTGCGTGGCGACGTACCGGACCGTGGGCCAGTGGCCGGGCGGATTCCAGGGCGAGGTGACGGTGAAGAACACCGGCGGTCCGGCCATCACCGGCTGGACCGTGACCTGGACCTTCCCGAACGGGCAGACCATCACCCAGCTGTGGGGCGGCAGGCACACCCAGAGCTCCGCCGACGTCACGGTCACCAACGAGAGCTGGAACGGCGGCCTATCCTCGGGCGCCTCGGCCACCTTCGGGTTCCTGGCCGGCTGGTCGGGGACCAACGCCACCCCCACGGGCGTCAGCTGCGCCGCACGCTGACCCTCCCATGACCGCCCGCCTTTCTTGAATCCCGGCCCCCAGGAAAGGCGGGCATTCACCCCCCGGCGGCGTCCGCCACCGGGGACACCCCCGCAGAAGAACACACAGAAGAAGGACAAGAGGTGAGGCACTCCATGATGGAAAGCGTTTTCCGTCCGCCTGCCAGAACCCTGGCGGGTCTCGCCGTGACGGCCCTGGCCGCCGCGGCGCTCGTCGCCGTGGCCACCACCACCTCGGCGACGGCGGCCACCGGCCTCGGCCAGCTCGCCGCGGCCAAGGGCAAGTACTTCGGCACCGCCCTGGCCAACAACCACCTCGGCGAGTCGGCGTACGCGACGGTCGCCGACCGGGAGTTCAACTCGGTCACGCCCGAGAACGAGATGAAGTGGGACGCCACGGAGCCGTCGCGCGGCTCCTTCAGCTACACCGGCGGCGACGCCATCGTCAGCCATGCCCAGGCCCACGGGCAGAGCGTGCGGGGGCACACCCTGGTCTGGCACAGCCAGCTCCCGTCCTGGGTGAGCAACGGCGGCTTCAACTCCAGCACCCTGACCTCGATCATGCAGAACCACATCAGCAACGTCGCCGGCCACTACCAGGGCAAGCTGTACGCCTGGGACGTGGTCAACGAGGCGTTCAACGACGACGGCAGCCGCCGCCAGTCGGTCTTCCAGACGACGATCGGCGACAGCTACATCGCCACCGCCTTCCAGGCGGCGCGCGCCACCGACCCGAGCGCCAAGCTCTACTACAACGACTACAACATCGAGGGCGTCAACTCGAAGAGCACGGCCGTGTACAACATGGTCAAGGCGTTCAAGCAGCAGGGCGTCCCGATCGACGGCGTCGGGTTCCAGGCGCACTTCATCCTCGGCCAGATCCCCTCCGACCTGCAGGCCAACCTCCAGCGTTTCGCCGACCTCGGGGTGGACGTGGCGCTGACCGAGGTGGACGTCCGGATGCAGACCCCGGCCGACTCCACCAAGCTGGCCACCCAGAGCAGCAACTACAACACGCTGACCAAGGCGTGCCTGAACGTCACGCGCTGCGTCGGCATCACCGTGTGGGGTGTCACCGACAAGTACTCCTGGGTCCCCGACGTGTTCCCGGGGTACGGAGCGCCCCTGCTGTTCGACGACAACTACAACTCCAAGCCCGCCTACACCGGGGTGAGCAACGCGTTCGGAGGCACCACCTCCAGCCCGAGCCCCAGTGCGAGCCCCTCGGCCAGCCCTTCGGCCAGCCCGTCGTCCTCGCCCGGCACCGGCAAGGCGTGCTCCGCGACGTACGCGCTGGTGAACCAGTGGAACACCGGCTTCCAGAGTGAGGTGACGGTCAAGAACTCCGGCTCGGCGGCGATCAGCGGCTGGACCGTGAGCTGGACGTTCCCGAACGGCCAGACCATCACCCAGCTCTGGAACGGCATCCTCAGCCAGTCCGGGGCGAACATCGCCGTCAAGAACGCGAGCTACAACGGCGCCCTCGCCGCGAACGCCTCGACCACGTTCGGCTTCACCGGCAACTGGTCCGGCACGAACGGCATCCCGTCCTCCGTCAGCTGCACCGGAGCCTGACTCACCACGCCCATGGGAAAGTACGAACGTGCCTTCCCATGGGCGTCTCCGAAAATTTCGGCATCCAGTCCGAAATTTCTCGATGATACGCTTCCCGACTCCGGCCGTGACGGGGCACGGCCGGCCCATCTCCGAGAGAACAGATCGAGACCTTCCGCGCCCAAGCCATGGACAGCGGCCCGAATGCGTTCGTACGGCTGGACCCTGCTGGACGGCGTTGACCCAGACGGTGCGTGAAGGAGGACGGACCGTCAACGTTCGCCCCCGCCGGACGTCGCCTTCCGGGAGGGCGGGGACGCGCACGGGAAGGACAGGAAACCTCGTCCAGATGCCGAGGTCGGCGAAGTCAGGTCATGGCGGTCAAATCGGGCACGTCAGGTCGGGGCGGCCAGGACGGGTGGTCACGTCCGAGTGGCCAGGTCGGGGACATATCCGCACCGCCCTACAGGCATCGGGACCACCGGGACCGCCCCCGTCGGGACCCCGGTCCCCGTTCAGAAGGGTGGGATCTCGTCGTCAGGGTCGGGGACAGGACCAGGCGGCGCCGCGTCTTGCGACGCGGGATCTGGTTCGAGCGCGGGTTCTTCCCACCAGGCGGGTTCGTAGTTCCACGTCGGAAGAAACGGGAGTTCGTCGTTGATCGGGTCGGTGATGCTGCCCGCGCCGTACCCGCTGACCGCAAGCCCGCGTGCTCTGCTCCCGCCCCCGTCGTTCCCGGTTGCTCCGCTGGTCCCGGTTGCTTCGCTGGTCCCGGTTGCTCCGCGCACGGCTGCTTCGTACGCGTCTGCATCGGACCTCCACGGTCGGCATACGGCGTACCCGTCCACGTCACGGCTGACCGGGGGGGTGTTGGCCTGCATCAGTTTCAGCCACGCGCTGATCGCCCACAGGGTGACCTCCTGAATCGTGGGCCCCATGTACCAGGTCACCACCTCCGTCGGCCGCGCCAACCCCACCCCCACATCCATCGGCTCCGCGGATCTCGTGGGCACCTCCGTCGGCCCCGTGCACCCCACCCCCAGATCCGTCGGCTCCACGGGCCTCGTCCCCACCTGCACGGTGCTTGCCTCCGCAATGGTCGGCTGCTTCGTGTCCGGTGGTGTGACCTGCGGTCCCGGGGCCTCGGCTCGTCTGGTGGGTACGGGGTGTTCCCGGCTGGTTGGGGGTGGTCCAGCCGTTGGGGGCGAAGGGTTCGGGCATGGATTCGATGATCGGTGGCGGCTGCACGGGGTAGCGGTGGCCGGTCCGGCTGATCCAGGTCACATGCCCGGGGCTGGTCTGTACGACCTGCCAGCCGTTGTCACGCAGGTCGTGGTCGTGCGCGCACGCGGCGGCGAGGTTGTGTTCGGTGGTGGGGCCGCCGTGGGCGTACTGGCGGGTGTGGTCCATCTCCGACCGGGTCGCCGGTGCACGACACCCGGGATGGGAGCAGACCCTGTCGCGGATCTCGATCCGCCGCCGCAACCCGGCTGTGGGGAACCGCCGCCGCTCATTCTCAGCAGCCTTCTCGCCGCCGGTGACCGTGTCCCGCGCAGCATGGGCTGCAGCACCATGAGCCGTAGCACCATGAGCCGTAGCACCGCGAGCTGTAACCCCGCGAGCCGTAACCCCGCGAGCTCCAGGATCAGCGGACCGGGCGTCAGCGAACTGGGCAGCGCCGAAGCCACTGGTGCCGCCGCCTTCGGCGGCCGGGGTGACACTCGCGCTCTCACCACCGCCGCCACCGCCGTCATCACCACCACGGCCACCATCATTACCGCCGCCACCGCCACCACCACCGCCGCCGCCGCCATCACCATCGCCGTGGAGGCTTCCGCTGCCGTCGGCGTTTCCATCCCCGTGGACGCTTCCGTTGCCGTGGCCGTTTCGAGGGCTGGATGGGGAGTGGGAGTCCTGCCCTGTGGCTTGGCCGTATTGGCGCATGATGTCCGCGATGACGGCGGCCCAGCCGCCCTGGGCGTAGATGTCGGCGTGCAACTCGTGCAGCAGGGACAGCGGGAGCTGGAGTTCGACGATCCCGCGACGGCGAACCGAACCACCACCCGGACCGCTCGCGGAGCCGGCCCCTGGAGGGGGTGTCGGATCGGCAAAGCGAGATGCGGGAAAGGTGTCCGGGTCGGCCGGATCGAATGCAGGAGGGGTGCCCGGGGCGACCGGACGGGACGCAGAAGAGGTGCCTGGTTCGGCCGGACGGAATGGCGGTGTGGATGCTGGATCAGCCGGGTGGGGCGCAGGATCTGGTACCGGGTGGCGGGGCCACCCTGCGGGGCGGCATCGGGTGATCCCGGCGTGGAGAAGTTGTCCCTGTTCGTCGCAGACGGCGAACCGCCACTCGCCGCCGATCTGTCGTTTGGCGAGTTTTCGTGCGAGTT
>BBYL01000058.1 GCA_001570385.1 Microtetraspora glauca
ACGGTGAAGGGCGGAGTGCAGGTCGGGGGCCTGATCCGCCAGGACGTCGATGGCCTCGTGCAGGTATCGGTAGGCGGTGGCCTGGGAGAGGCCGAACGCCTTGCCGTGCAGGGTGAGGTTGGGGCGCTGCCGGAACCAGGCGACCACGAAGACGGCTTGAAACCAGCAGGTCAGCGCCCTGGTGCCCTTCCTGGTTCCCCGGGCCGCGCGTTCCTGTCGCAGCAGTTGTGCGACGAAGCGGATGAGGTCTCGTGAGACGTCGAGCATGGCAGGATAGGTGATCACGTGGAGCCTTCTGGTAGACGGACGATCTTGTGGTGAGACCTCTTCTACCGAAGGCTCCACGCCTGTTTCCGGCGTCCTCTGTTCGTCCGCGTGTCTGCCCGCGTGTGATCGTTTCTGCTCAGGAAAGCCCTACTGTCCGAGTCGATCACGCTGAGAAAACGTCACTGGACCGGCAACGGGATGTGCGACTGCAGATCGACGGCTACGCCGTTCTGCGATTCACCAACGACCAGATCATGAATGACACGAAATCCGCGATTCACCAGATAGAGCGGTTCCTCCAGGACCGCCGCCTGGGAACCCCGAAAGGATAAGACATGCCCGAAAAGGCGCTGACGTTCCCCGATATCGCCATGTTGCTGCTGCTGATGGCCGAAGCCGAGGAGATTTCCAACCCGGAACTCGAAGCGCGCTACCACGTGACGCTCAATGGCAGGGAACGGCGGAAACTGAACGATCTCAAGCTGGTCGAGAGCTGGAAGCAGGGCCGTTCCTACGTCCATGTGCTGACCGATCAGGGCTGGGCCCGCGTCGCCGAGGAGGTGCGGGCGGGCATCGAAATGCCGCCCAAGGGTGGCGGGAAGCTGGCGGCCGCCGCCGCGCTCGCTCTGGCCGCCGGCCTGCAGCGGTTCCTGGACCGGACCGACCAGAGGTATTCGGACATCTTCACGCCCCGGAACGACGCGGAGCCCGCGTCGGCGGAGCATGGCGACGATCTCACTCCTACGGGGAACCACGGGAGCGCGCCCGTATCCCCGAACGGGACGTCCTCCGCCGCGCACGACGCGTCCGCCACCACCTCCGGCGGCCTGGCCTCCTCAGACCGGCAGGCGACGCCGACCTCCTCCACGCCGCAGGAAGTGTCGTCCGCGGTCTCCCCGATCACGACCGCATCGGGCTCGGAGACCGACCTCGTGGCCCGCATCCGGGCCGCGTACGCCGACCTGGCCAGGGAGCCCGGCGCCTGGGTGAGCCTCACCAAGCTCCGCCCACTGCTCGGCGACGCACCGAGAGCGGACGTCGACGAGGCGCTCAGGCAGATGAATCGCATGCCGGACGTGAACATCGTTCCCGAGTCGAATCAGAAGGCTCTCACCCCTCAGGACCGGGACGCGGCGGTGAACATCGGCGACCAGGACAAGCACCTTCTCTGGATCGGCGCGCGATGACCGCCCGTGAATTGAGCGCCCTCAGCGCCCTCAGGTTCAACTACGCGCAGGTCCCGGACGACGTGTGGTGGCCCTCGCCCTTCCATGTGGAGAGCCTGCATCGCCGCACTACCCAGGTCCTCCTCACTGGCGTGACCGAGGCGAAGGACAGCCGCGATGCCAGCCCGATCGGCGTGGTGGTCCAGGGCCAACGCGGGACCGGCAAGACCCACCTGCTCGGTTGGTTACGGGAGCAGGTGCAGCACGACGGTGGATATTTCTTCCTGGTGGGTTTGCTCGACGCCAAGGGCTTCTGGGAAAGCGTGGTCGTGTCGATGCGCGACAGCCTTGCGCGCAAAAGCCAGGACGGAGAAAGCCAACTCACGACTTTCTTGGAGCGACTGGCGTCATTGATCGACGTGCCCTCACGGATGGCCCGTCGTGCGGTGGCCGGCAAGACCGCTCTGACCAAGGTGGCCCTCGACACCTTCATCGAAGCACTGCGCCGCTACGACGAGCAGGTCGGCCGGGACGCACGGGACACAGCGCGGGCCCTGGTACTCCTCGCCTCCGACGACCTGGCCGCACAGGACATCGGAGATTCCTTTCTGTCGTCCGCCCCAGAGGAGGAGCCGGGTGAGCGAGCGCAGTGGGGCATCCGGCAGATCCACAAATCGCCGGAAGAGATCGTGCGAGACATCTCACGCCTGCTCGCACTCACCGGACCGTCGGTTATCGCCGTCGACCAGATCGACGCGCTGATCGCCCAGTCGTCGCTCGCCACCTCCGAGGGCCAGGTGCTCGACCAGCGAGCGGCCCTCATTGTCGAACAGGTCGCCGGCGGCCTGATGGCCTTACGCGAGAACACCCGCCGGACGCTGACCGTGGTGTGCTGCATTCCGGCAACGTGGGCGCTAATCAAGAAGTTCGCCACCGACACCGTGCAGGATCGGTTTCGAGAGGCGCTACAGCTCATGACGATTCCCGACGTCGAGACCGGGCGGCTTCTGGTGGCGAAGCGGTTCGCGGTGCAATTCGGGGCGATAGATTTCGAGCCGCCGTATCCCACCTGGCCTGTCAGCCCGGAAGCGTTCGCGGACGCGCCCGATTACACCCCGCGCCAGTTGCTGATCAAAATCGACAACCACGTCCGGTCGTGCCTTCTGAACGACGAGGTCAGGGAGCTGGAGCACTTCGGCCGCGCACCCATCGTGGATCCGAAGCCGGACCCCGATCCGCCGGTGGACGTTCTCATGGCTCTGGACGCGCGGTTCGCGGAGCTGAGGAAGGTCGTGGACATCCGCACGGCGCAGTCGCCCGCGACGGAGGATGTGGCGATGCCCGCGCTCCTGTCGGCCGGGCTCACCGCCTGGATCGCGGGGCTCGGCGACGCCGGGCGGGAGTTCACCCAGGATCCCCCGCCGAGCTCGAAGCCTCCGCTGCACGCGCGCTTGCGCCGGACGCTGGACGAGAACACCGAGGACGAAGCGCACTGGGCCTTCCGCGCGATCGCCTCGGAGAACGCCATCGCGGCGCTGAACCGGCTTCGCAACGCCTGTGTGAAGGCGGGCCTGGACGCCGAGGTACCCAAGCGGCGGTTGTTCGTCCTGCGCAACGCCGCGTGGGCGAGCGGACCGCGCACCCGTGAGGCGCTCGCCGCATTCGAGCGGGCGGGCGGCAGGACCCTCGCCCTCGACACCGAGGACCTCAGGATGATGGCCGCGCTTCGGACCCTGATCGACGAGGATCCGCCCGGCCTGCGCGCCTGGCTCGCCTCCCGGAAACCGGCCTCGGACATCAAGCTGTTCAACGAGGCACTGGGGGACGCGTGGACCGTTCCGGATGGTCCCACCGCTGCCGCCACCGCCACCGCCGTCCCCGTGGTCCCCATGCTCGCCGCGCCGACGGTGACGACCGCCTCCGGGACGGCCCCGGCACCCTCTGACACATCGGAACCGACAGGCACATCGGAACCCAGCGCTACGGCCCAAAGTGACCGGTCCGAGGGGGTCCCCCAGTCCGGCCAGACCGGGCAGGCCACCCAGTCCGGGCACCCCGGGCAGGCCACTCCGGAAGTCCACACTGGCCCGGACGCTCCCGAAGCGCCCGCCCCGCCGAGCGCCCTCTCCACCGCGCCCCCGCGTACGGCATCGGGCACGGCCACCGTGCCGTACGTCACGATCGCCAGGGCCACGGCCGGTGGCGCACCGATGCGCGTGGACCTTGAGGCGCTCAGGAAGCACACCGCGATCTTCGCGGGATCCGGGTCGGGGAAGACGGTGCTCATCCGCCGCCTGATCGAGGAATGCGCGCTCCAGGGCGTGTCCGCGATCGTGCTCGATCCGAACAACGACCTGGCCCGCCTGGGCGACCCGTGGCCGGAGCATCCGCCGTACTGGGACGAAGGGGACGCGACACGGGCCGAGGACTACCTGGCGAACACCGACGTGGTGGTCTGGACCCCGCGCAGGAAGCTGGGCCGTCCGCTCAGCTTCCAGCCGCTGCCCGACTTCGCGAGCGTCGCCGACGACCCGGACGAGTTCGACGCGGCCCTGGACGTCGCGGTCGCCTCCATCGTGCCGCGCGCCAGGCTGGGCGCGAACACGCACAAGGCCCAGCGCGGCCAGGCCGTACTGCGGGAGACGCTCAGATACTACGGACGGCGGGGTTCGACCGGCATGAGAGGTCTCGTCGAGTTGCTGTCGGCGCTGCCCGAAGGAGTGAGCGAGCTCGACGGCGCGACACGGATCGCGGCCGATCTGGCCCAGACCCTGACGGCCGCCATGGTCCTTGACCCGATGTTCGGCGGCCAGGGGACACCGGTGGACCCCGGCCTGCTGCTGACGCCCCCCGAAGGCAAGCGGGCCCGGATCTCCGTGATCAGTTTCGTCGGCCTGCAGGGCGACGAGCAACGGCAGAGCTTCGTCAACCAGCTCCAGATGGCACTGTTCGCCTGGATCAAGCGGAACCCGGCCGGCGACCGGCCGCTCGGCGGGCTGTTCGTGATGGACGAGGCGCAGACGTTCGCCCCCTCCAGCGTCCTGACCCCGTGCACGCGGAGCACGCTGGCGCTCGCGTCCCAGGCCCGCAAGTACGGCCTCGGCCTGGTGTTCGCCACCCAGGCGCCCAAGGGGCTGCACAACCAGATCCCCGGAAACGCGGCCACCCAGTTCTTCGGCCTGCTGAACAGCCCGGTCCAGATCGCCGCCGCGAAGGAGATCGCCCAGGCCAAGGGCAGCGGCGTGGACGAGATCTCGCGGCTCGGCTCCGGACAGTTCTACGCGGCCGCCGAGGGAGCGCCGTTCGTGAAGGTGCGGGTGCCGATGTGCCTGAGCCACCACCCCAGAGCCGCACTCACCACCGAGGAGGTGATCGAAAGGGCGAACGGCTCCCGCCGGCAGCTGACCGAACATTTGTGACGATCTTCCTCGGTTCGGAGCAACCTGACTATTGTGATCTCCACCTGTTCGAGGGGGAAGGCAGACCATGGCTACGGGTGGGTCCGACGCGTCTCTGGGCAGCCGGTACGTGCTTCTCGACGAGATCGGCGCCGGTGCCATGGGCACCGTCTGGCGAGCGCGGCACCGGGAGACCGGCGAGACCGTGGCCGTGAAGATGCTGCGCGACAGCCTCACCGGCGACCAGGACCTGGTCCTGCGGTTCGTGCAGGAACGCAACGTGATGCGGACCCTGCGCCATCCCAACATCGTCACCGTGCGCGACTTCGTCATCGAGGGAGAGCGCCTCGCCCTCGTGATGGACCTCGTCGAGGGCGGAGACCTCCGCACTCTGCTCCGCCAGTACGGCACGCTGCCGCCAGCCGAAGCGTCCCGGCTGATGGCCCAGGTCGCCGACGCGCTGGCGGCCGCGCACGCCGAGGGCGTCGTGCACCGCGACATCAAGCCCGGAAACATCCTGCTCGACGGGACCACCGGACAGGTACGGCTGACGGACTTCGGCGTGGCCCGCATCGTCCATGGCCCGGGTCTCACCCAGACCACCTCGATCATCGGCACGCCCGCGTACCTGCCTCCCGAGGTGGCCGACGGCAGCGCCCCCACCCCCGCGGTGGACGTGTACGCCGTCGGCCTGATCCTCTACGAGCTGCTCGCCGGACGCCCGCCGTTCGTCGGCGACCACCCCATGGCCCTGCTCAGGCAA
The DNA here is from genome assembly GCA_001570385.1 of Microtetraspora glauca. Taxonomy (GTDB): domain Bacteria; phylum Actinomycetota; class Actinomycetes; order Streptosporangiales; family Streptosporangiaceae; genus Microtetraspora; species Microtetraspora glauca. Next base: position 5,595 of record BBYL01000058.1, read on the forward strand.
CACGCGACCGCCATGCCGCGGCGGCTGCCCGGCATGCCCGACGCCCTGTGGTCGGTCATCTGGGCCTGCGCCGCGAAGGATCCGGCCGAACGCCCCGCGATCGGGGACGTGGCGACGATGCTGCACCGGGCCACCCCCTCGCTGGCGGGGCTGCCCGCCCTGCCTCCGGTCGCTCGGGGGGAGGCCCCGTCCGTCACCTCCGAATCCCTCCCGTCCGCGGGCTTCCCCGTACAGGCCTCCCGTACGGACCCGGCCGCTGTGGACACCTCCCACCCCGCTGCCCGTACGGCCGACGCCCCCCGCGCGGACGGGATCTCCCCCGCCGGTCCGGGTTCCCGTACCGGCGAAGGATCCCGGCCGGGCGAGGAGACCGTGTCCTCGGCACTGCGCGGGCGCTCCCGGCGACGGCTGATCATCACCGCTGCGACCGCCACGGCCCTCGGGCTCAGCGCGGCGGTGGTGACCGTCATCGCTCCATGGCGGGCCCCGGACGCCGGAGCCACGGGGAGTGCCGGCGCGTCGACGGAATCGGGCGACAGAGCGCTCGGCGCGGCCGGGACCCCGACCCCTACCCCATCCGATTCGACGGAAGACTCGCCCACGCCGACCCCGAAGTCACGGCCCGCGCGAAGTCGTACTCCGGAACCGGCCGTCACCGAACCACCCACCCAGCCGAGCCCCACGAAACCCGCGACACGGCGTATCCGGACCCCCCAACCCCAGCGATCGGCGACCGTGGCGGCCGAACCGGAGGCGGACGAGAAGACCACCGTCGACGCCACGGGCCAGGACACCAAGCCGGACTGGCGATGCCGATCGTGGATCTCCACAGGCACCGGCACGGGCACGGAGATGTCGCCCTGCATGGCCATGGTGGGAGACGTCTTCTACCTGCTCGGGCGGATCAGAGGAGCCAGTTCGGTCCAGTCGGACATCCACATCCAGCTGTACGACACCGACGCCGACGTCAACGTCTCACAACCCTTCATCTGCTCGGGCGCCTCCCCCTCGAACGACGGCGCGATCGTCACCTGCGGCCCGTTCACCACCAGGGCCCCGCGTACCGGAGCAAAGCACGACGTCCGCCAACGCTGGAGGAAAACCGGAACGGCCGCCTTCGGCGGCGGTGCGGAAAGCCCCTGGATCGCCTGGTAGCCCCTGGATCG
>BBYL01000059.1 GCA_001570385.1 Microtetraspora glauca
GTCGGGTGGCCCCGAGGGATTTCACCTCGGGGCTCCCACAGATCCCGGCGTGAACCTCTCGGTTCACCGGGCTCCTGTCACTCTGGTCACCAGGCGTGCGGGACCGAAGGTGTCCATGGCCAGTGCGCGAACATGCGGGGACATCGCTGTGTGATTCCCCGCCAGCACTCCAGGGCCTTCTTCTTAGCTTGCAGCCGTTTGTATTTGTTGCGGATCCAGCGCATCAGGTAGGCGTTGATGCGCGTCAGAAGGGGATACAGAGCGGAGCGGTAATACGCGCCGTAGTACTGCATCCAGCCGCGCACGATCGGATTGATCCGTCGTGCGAGGTCGGTGAAGGTATGGCCGGTGCGGTGGTGCAGTCGCCAGGACCGCACCACCTCGTTCAGCCTTTTCAATGCCTCTTTGCTGATCGCAGGCAGGACTGAGCTGAATTGCCGCCCGTGCTTGTCCCGCGCCCTGCGCTGCCGGAACTCAAACCCCAGGAACGTGAACGACGTGTGGTCATATGAGCCACGCCTCTTTCCGTCCTTGCAGTAAATAATCCGTGTCTTGTCGGGATGCAGTCGCAGCCCGACCTCCTCCATTCTGCCCGAGATCGCCTTGACCACCGTAATAGCCTGCGCCTCGCTGACGCAGTGCACGACCGCGTCATCGACGTAACGTTCGAACCTGACACCCGGGAATTCCCGGGACATCCACATGTCGAACGCATAATGAAGGAACAAATTGGCCAGCACAGGTGAGACCGCTGATCCTTGCGGGGTTCCGCGGTCCCTTCGCTGCAAGACACCGTCGGGTTGCTGCAATGGCGCTTCGAGCCATCTTTTCACATACAGCAGCACCCACGGCTGATCGGTATTGGCCTCCACCGCTTTGACGATAAGGTTCCAGGGAACGCTGTCGAAGAACTTCCGGATGTCCAAGTCGATCACCCAGTCGGTCTTCCAGCAGCGCCTGCGACATGCCCCGACCGCATCGAGCGCCGATCGTCCCGGCCGGTATCCATAAGAGTCGTCGTGGAAGATCGCTTCGACCTTCCGCTCCAACCTCCCGGCTACCACGGTCTGAGCGACGCGATCAGCGACAGTGGGCACACCCAAGATCCTCGTGCCGCCATGCGGTTTCGGTATCTCTACCGCCAGCACCGGAGGTGGAAAATAACTCCCTGACGACATCCGATTCCAGATCTTGTACAGATTGTTCTTCAGATCCTTTTCGAACTCCCCGACAGAGCAGCCATCCACTCCCGGCGCACCTTTGTTGGCTTTAACCTTCTCCCATGCCTCCTGAACTTCCCACTTCGAGATATCGAACGGCTTGCCTGATGATTTCAGCTCGTCCACGCGACTCCTCCCGGAGGATCTCCGGTTGATCGAACGAACAACAGCCACGAATGACCTGGCCCCTTCGCTCCACCTCCATTACAGAGGCTTCGTCACTACTACGAGCCAGTCCGCCGGCGTGTCTCGCAACGGTACTCAATCTCTCCCGGATTCAGCCGGTCGAGAGTCTCCCTCTCGCCGCCCCACGGGACGGCAATATCGGGGCACGCCTTCTCACGTTCCACGCGAAAGCAGCAGATCGGACTCACGTCGCCTATATGCCGGACACCACCTGGCCAGTAGGCGGGCACCCGCCAGGCTCATCCCGAGGCTCCTGATACGCCTCGGTTTTGATGTCACCCGAAAAGCTTTCGACACGTCATCAGCGAATCACTTGCGTTCGTCTTCCCGATCCCCACCTGATGCCTCTTACGACACCTTTTCCCACATCGCTTACCACAACGGTCTTCAGCCAATGCGGCAGTGGGCGGTTTGAAGCCTTCCCCCGCAGGACGACTCCGAAGGGCCACAATCCTTCATCTTCCACGCAGCACCGCATCAAGAAGCTCTCCCTACATCAAGCCTCCCTCAACGTTCGTGACACACACCAGGGGCTTCACTACGTTCCTGGCCAGAATCCGCAGGCTGCGCCGTCCCTCTCCCCGATCCAGCGATCACGATCCGTCACGGGTGCTTACGCGGAATACCTCATTGTTGTCCAGGGCGACCGTAAGAGGATAGTCGATGCCCGTGATCGGTGTACTGTCTTGATAGTATCCCGACCATTCCTCTCCGGCGACCCTGAACTCGTAGCCGCCGAGGACCTGCTGAAGCCTGGATTCGCTGACTATCAATGGTGTGCCTGGATTGCTGATCACGATAGCGCCGCGAAGGAGATTCTCCAGATGTGCGGGTGAGAATCCGTGGATTGACTGGGAAGGCGGCTTTGTGGTCGCTCCACAAGCGAGACATGCAGATGCGATGACTAGCATAGAGGCGCATATCTTGATTCGCTTCACGGTTACTCCTCTTCGGTAAGGTGTAGACGCGGGTCGTGGTGGCGCCGGTACTACATTCGTAGATCGGTTGGTGGTGGGTCTCCGCGTCGGCGGTAGTGACTGAGAAGCGCCCGGGTCTGGTGGCGGCGTCGGAAGTCCGACCAAGCCAGGACATGGTCGACCATGCGGGCGGCAGGCAGGAACAGGCGAGCCAGCACACGGCGGATCTCGGCGAGGGATAGCTGGATCAGGCCGGGCGGGCTCAATTCGGAGGCACCTGAGCAAACCGCTCTTTTCCCAGCTCACGGTCCGCTGGGCTGGTGGGGGTGAGGCGGGCGCGGGTGACCGCGAGGAAGGCCAGCGCGAGCATGACAGTGGTGACGTGGCGGTGCCAGGGCGTCCACTTGCGAACCTGGTACTGAGTCAGCCCGAGCAGGTCCTTGCCGTGCTCGTTGTTCTCCTCGATCTTCGAGCGCATCCCGGCGATCCGGATCAGCTCGCTGATCGCGGTGCCTTCAAGGGCGTGGGCCAGGAAGAACTCGATCTCGCCCGGGTCTGCGACGCTGCGCCGCATCAGCAGCGTGTGAGCATGGCCGGGCGCAGGATCCTGGTCCTTGACGGCCACAGTGATGCTGGCCCAGTCATACGCGCGGATGCCCTTGGTGCCGGTTCCGCACGCGCGGCGCTCCCACACGAGCGGCTGGCCGAGCGCGAGCAGCCGGTCCAGCACGTGGCCGACCGGTTCGCCGCCGCCGTCCAGCGTGCGGACAGGCAGATCGACCGGGACGGCCATCACGTACGCGATCGGCCGCTCGGCGCGGTGGCAGAACGCACGCAGGTCAGGATCGCGGCCGTATCCGGCATCCGCGGTCAGGTACGCGCACGGCGTCCCAGCGGCCACCTCCTCTTCCAGCATCTCGATCACCAGGTGCGGCTTGGTGGCGAACGCCACGTGCTCGGGGACTCCGGCCACGGCACGCCCGTCGGGGTCGCCAGCCCACGACTCGGGCAGATACAGCCGCCGGTTGATGAACGCGTGCCCCGCACGGGAGGCGTAGGTGAGCATCGGCATGACCTGGCAGTTCTCCACTTGCCCGGTGGCACCGCAGTACTGGCGGGCGACTCCGACAGACCGGTCGCCCTTCTTGATGGCCTGGGTGTCGTCGGCGATCAGCACCGCGTCCGGGCTGCCCAGATACTCCACCACGTAGTCGCGTACCTGGTCGCGTAGCACTTCGACGTCCCATTTCGCCCGGTCCAGCAGATGCTCGAACCGATTGGCGGTGCTGTGCCCGACATGGTCCGACAGCTGCCAGGAGTTCTTGCGGGGGACGTCGGCCAGCAGGCCACGGACCAGATCGGTGAAGCTCGCTCTGGGTTCGGGCCGGACGAACAATGAGCGTCCGATCCGCTCGGTCAACGCGGTCAGCTCGGTATCCCAGGCCATGACGAGATCGTAGGAGAGTAAGGACACTCGCAGACCGTCACGCATCCGATGCCGCTGTGTCCGTCAAACCCGAAGACTATCTACGGATGTAGTACCGGGAACCCATTCTGGCGCCATCACGACTATTGATTCACGGACGGTGACGCGTTCCACCTTCACCACCGCGATTTCCGGCATGCCGAACAGGATCGAAGTACTGTCGTCCACAACCAGTGGCCCCATCTACTGAAACTGTCATGATCAACAGCCAGTGTCGTGGGGTCACGGGCTTCTGTCGATCAGGCCATGCCCAGGTATTTCCCCGTCAAGATCGAAGAGCCAGATTGAGGGTATCGGCGAAGGGCTTGCCTTGATTGATACTTAGGGGATGGGCTTTCGCAGCTGAACGCCAGCAAGGTAAGCGGCCCGAACATTGGGGTTGTTTACGACAGATAGCATGCCGGTTGGCAGCGTCAGATCGTACATCAGCCCGGCCACCCTGCCGCCCTCGGTCAGTCTCAGCAGTTGATCGGGATAAACTCTTTTTTTGATTAGCAGGTCGCGGTCAGATTTGGTCAGTTGAGCCAGCCACGTACGAAAATGCTTGACGGGGGATGGGCCGTCACAGTCAAGAGAGGAATAGGTGCAGTTCGAGTCTGTCCAGGCAATGGGAAGGCCGCTCTGCGTCATCGGGAAGAGAACCTTCTGAGCGCCGTCGAGACTCGCTTTCTCCAACTCCTCATCCGACATCGGATGTCTCAGTTCGATAATGACGGTGACCGCGAAGTGTTCGTCATCTAGCCCCTCCAGTACTTGCGCCACCTGCCGCTTCGATTTCTCGGTTCTACCCTGGCCTGCGAGATATCGCTTGAGCGTGCTCGTTGCGTCATTGCCTTTGAGTCGGGGAAACACGAGATCCCCTTCCGTGTTTGTGCGGACGATCGCGACCTCTCGAGTGTCCACCCCGCCAGAATCGAATCCTGTCTGTGGAATCGCCTCGATGGCTATTGGAATTTCTGTCTTATTGGTCTGGATGTCGCGAACAGGAGCACCATCCAAGCCGACATAATAGTCCGGATGAATTATGGACAACGCAATCCCGTACAACTCCACCAAATGTTGAGGGCTTTGGTCTGACTTTTTTGTGGAAGTGTCATTGGTATTGACAGTGCATCCACTTGCGAGTGCCACGAGCGCCCCGGTGAGGATTGCCGACGCCGCGCCTCGTCCCGTCAGGTTCATTTTGAAGCCTCCCTGTCGCCAGATATGCGAACGTCTGGTGTCCACCTTGTTCGGTAAACACCAGACGACGCTCTTAGGAAACTAGATCCCGCTAGAATGCGCTATAACGGGTGCCGTCGTATTTCATCCACGGACCATATTGCTCACCGGGTTGGAAAAGTATTCGATGCGCCACTGCAGACTTGCTGTTGCTGGTGTGACAAAAGAGCTTCACCTTGGGGGCGAATGTGTGCATATAGCCTTCGATTTGGCACACTGTTGTAGCGTTCTGGAAGCATTCGGCTTTCGGATTGTGCCTGTTCCAGATCGGGTAGAGCATGAATTGGCCCCGGTGGACGGCTTGTCCGGCCCAGTCTCTGTGTAGTCCTTGCAGACGGTTTCCTTGGCGCCGCTGACCTCGATGCCCACGGAATAGTCACGCTTGCCTTCGATGGAGATGCCGTAAGCTGCGTTGAACCTCTTGCCGAGGAAGCAGGCAGATGCCGTGCTTTCCATGACCAGGTTGTTCTTAATGAACAGTGCCTCCTTCTGCGGCCAGTTGGACGGCCCTCCGACTCGGATGTAGTTGATGTTCTCGGATATCAGCCAGGTGTCAGTGGTCGGAGTGCTCGAGGCCCATGGCACATACCATCGGGAACAGCCGTGCGCGCTGATCCACCACCCCTTCCAGACTTTCTTTTTGTTATTCTTCTTTTCGGTGAACTGTATTATATTTCCCTTGGTTTTGTAGCGGTAGGTGTCCTCTGTGGCATAGTAGCCATTTCCGTTCTGTGCCCGAGTGCATGGCACTCGGCGTGCCGCCGTCGCCGAGATGTTAAGTGAACTGACACTCGTGTTGTTCTTTGAATTGGTGGCAGCACTTTGATCGGCGTCATCATAGATATAGAAGGCGTCGTCGTATGTTAAGTCCGTGGAGTCTTCCTCCACATCGGTCGGTTCGGAATCAATCGCGAGCTCGCCACAGCGGACGAACGTGTAGGTGACTTCATCGGTACTGCTTTCATGGTCTGTTTCCCCGGTAGCCCCGTTGGTCAGGTTCCATGTCTGCTCGACTGTCGCATTTACCCGCACACGTCCATTGTCCACGTCGCGAGCGACCGCATGCGTGATCGCGATGGCGCTGCTGGACCGCGTGATTCCCCGCGCGTCCATGGACTGCTTCTCGCTGATCAGCGCAGGGTTGTCGAGAGCGAGCCGAGCCGTCGTCGCTCCTGCAGGATCCGTGCCGGCGGCCCAGACATCAGCTGCCGCGCCTTCAAGAACGGCCACCTGCTTTGCGTAGTACTCGTTGAGTTTCTGTACATATGTCGAGAGGCCGCAAGGCCCCACGAGCGGCTTGGGGGTGACGGTCGTCGATTCCCACTCACTCGTCCCGTGGATGGTGTGGGCCCTTACTTTGACGGTGTACGTTACTCCGTTTGTAAGGCTATCGATCGTCGCCATGGGGTCTGAAACATCGTATGTCCCGACTACCGAGCCATCAGGCCCGAGCACCTGGATATCGTACCCGTCGAGCATCGCCATCCCGCCGCTTTTTTCGGGTAGACCCCATGCTGCGATAGCGCCGCTGTCGGCAGTTTCGGCTGTCAGATTGAGGACTTTACTTGGGGGCCCCGGGGGGAAGTAGGTCAGCGTCAATTTTGGTTGTTCAGATGCTTCGGGGGCCCCGAAGCTGATCGAATCCGGACCGTCCGAAGTAATCATGACCCAGCCGTATTCGGCGTTGCTGTCCGAAATGTCGGCCTGGGGTGCTGTTATCGGCAATGAGGTATTCCGCGTAAGCACCCGTGACGGATCGTGATCGCTGGATCGGGGAGAGGGACGGCGCAGCCTGCGGATTCTGGCCAGGAACGTAGTGAAGCCCCTGGTGTGTGTCACGAACGTTGAGGGAGGCTTGATGTAGGGAGAGCTTCTTGATGCGGTGCTGCGTGGAAGATGAAGGATTGTGGCCCTTCGGAGTCGTCCTGCGGGGGAAGGCTTCAAACCGCCCACTGCCGCATTGGCTGAAGACCGTTGTGGTAAGCGATGTGGGAAAAGGTGTCGTAAGAGGCATCAGGTGGGGATCGGGAAGACGAACGCAAGTGATTCGCTGATGACGTGTCGAAAGCTTTTCGGGTGACATCAAAACCGAGGCGTATCAGGAGCCTCGGGATGAGCCTGGCG
>BBYL01000060.1 GCA_001570385.1 Microtetraspora glauca
CCCTGGATCCTCACGTAGGTGCGGACGTGCTCCTGGTTCTCCACCGAGTTGGCCCAGTGGCTCTTGGGGTTCAGCGGGTCGGGACCGAAGTTCGGGTCCTTGGTCACGTCGGGAGCGGTGAGGTCGTAGTACTTCGAACCCGACGCGGAGTTCGCCGTCACATAGATGACACCGCCCGGACCCTTGACCACCGAGTCGGCACCGGGCTGCTCGTCCTTGTTCGCCTTCTCACCGTTCTTGATCACGTAGCTACGGGAGTAGCTGTGGTCGTGACCCTGCAGGACCAGGTCGACGCCGAGCTTCGAGAAGGCGGCCGGGAAGTCCTGACGACGCTGCTTGTTGTCGCTGTCGTTCGCGTGGGCGGCCGGCGAGTAGATCGCGTGGTGGTAGATGAGCACCGTGTGCTTCGCGTCGGCGCCGTGCTCCTTGACGACATTGGTGATGTAGTCGATGTGCGCCGCGTCGGAGCCATTGGTGTAGGCGTTGCTGTTGATGTCGATGAACAGGACATTCTTGTACTTGAACCAGTAGTCACCGCCCGACCGGGTCGCCGCGCTGCCGTTGTAGTACGGCGCGGAGCGGTCGGTGTTCGGCGTCCAGAAGTGCTGCTCGTACGCCCTGCCGCCGACGTCGTGGTTACCGATGGTGGCGGCCCACGGGTACTGGCGCAGCTTGTCGGGCGCGAGGAACGCGTCCCACTGCGTCTCGGTATTGGCGGTCTCGACCTGGTCACCGCCCGAGACCAGCAGCTCGGCCTTCGGGTTGGCGGCGAGGGCGACGTCGAGGGTGTCGAGCCACCCGGCACCGTCCTTCGCCACATTGCCGGACGAGCCGATCTGCGGGTCGCCGAAGAACAGGAAGTCGAGGTTGTTGCCGTTGAAGTCCTGGGTCGTGAAGGAGTAGGTCGGGGACCAAGCGCCCTCGACACCCACACGGTAGGAGTACGCGGTGTTCTGCTTCAGGCTGTCGATCGTCCCGTGAGCGTTGTAGCCGCCGTTGACGCTGTTGGCGGTGACCGTCGCCGGGAAGGTGACGGCACTTGTGGGGAACTCGCCCTTGACGAGCTTGGACGTCGGCGCGACCTGGATCACCTGCGCGGTGCCGGCCGAGGAGTACCACGACACGACGCGCTGCGTTTCGTTGGCGCCCACACCGAGGACGATGCCGGTGAGCGTCGCGCTGTCAGCGTGGGCCGCGGTCGTCAGGCCGCCGCCGAACACAGCGGTGGCACCGATGGCCGCCGCGGCGGCGCTCATGGCGACCCGGCGCAGAACAAGCCCGGGGCCCTGTGTCCCCTTGTCGAGCTTCATTGGTTTCCATCCATTTGGGGTATTAGGGAGGTTTGTCAAGATTCCGTAAAGCGGTGACTTGAAGGTGAACATGGGGTGGGCGGCCTGTTGCGCTTGCCGGAAGTTGTGACGTGATCTCAGATCCCGAGAACGCGTTGCACGAACCACACCAGGCCCATCACGGACACCCACGCTGCCATCGCCCCGGTCGTCCACAGCCCCGCGGCCGGTCGGCGGCGGCGCAGCAGGGCGAGCAGCGGGAAGACGACGATGATGATCGCCAGCTGGACGGCCTCGATGCCCACGTTGAAGACGAGGAGCGACCACAGAAGCGTCCACGACCAGGCCTGGTCGATCCCCAGCGCCGCGGCGAAGCCGAGCCCGTGCACGAGGCCGAAGCAGAAGACCACCGCGAGCCGCGTCCAGCCCGCGCGGTCCAGGCTGAGGTGACCGCGGCTGAGCGTCGCGAGTTCCGCGGCGTGCGATCGGCGTCGCCGGATCCGCCACAGATGCCACCCGGCGACGACCGCGATCGAGAGGGCGATGACCGGCTCGACGAACGCCGCGGGCACCTCCACGAGGCCGAGAGCGGCGAGGATGAAGGTCACCGAGTGAGCCAGCGTGAAGGTCGTCGCCGCCAGCACGATCTCGCGCAGGCGGCGTGATCCCGCGATCAGCGCCAGCACGAACAGGATGTGGTCGAGTCCGCTGAGCAGGTGCTCGGCTCCGAGCCGGAAGAACTGCCAGAACCGCTCGAACCAGGACTGTTGCGTGGAGAACGACCGATGCTGAGCGTCGAGGGCGGTGCTTCCGGACTTCAGGTCGAGGTCGTAGGTGACGATCGTCTTGCTGTCGCGTACATAGCCCTCTGAGCCTGGGAACAGCCCGCTGCGCACCTCGTGCGCGTCAGCGGACTCCGGGCACCGGTAGTCGAGGATCAGCAGCGCGTACGGGACACCCTCGCGCTGCCCGATCGTGAAGTCGCCGTCCCGGACCGGGGTGCACGCCTTGCCCCCGGTCGTGACACCGAAGCGCTCGGTCACGTACGCGACCACCGAGTCGGCGTGGGCGTCGAGCGCGGCGGCCTGCTCCGCCGCGTCACCGGCCTCGAACGCCGCGGTGCCCGCTCGGAAGAGCGGATCATCCTTCTCGTTGTCGGCGGCGGAGACGACGAGCAGGTCGTACTCCAACTGGAGCTCGGCGCGGACGTGCCCGGTTTCGGGCGAGGCGAGGTCGGCGTAAACCGTCGAGGTGAACCCGTGGGCGAGAGCGGGCACGGCACTGAGCAGGACGGCCACGGCTACGGCGGCGATGACGGCACCGGCACGACGCCGAGCAGCGGGGGACATATGACTCCTTTTCCGGTTTGGCGTACGAAATCTGCTCGGCTGAGATGAACGAACGGCATCTCGCGGTCGAACCGGTGACGAACCAAGCCCGGCGGGTGACGGCCCCCGCTCCGAAGGCCGCAAACAATGAGGTAGGAAGTAGGCGCACTTCCCGCCACCCCCGGAGGACGATCTCTATGCGCTCTCGACTTCTGCCTGCCAGCGCACTGGCCGCGGCAGTCGCGACCGCTCTACTGCTCAGCGGATGCGGCTCCGGCGACGACTGGTCCCGGCCGCATGCGGAGCCCACCGCCGTCGGCGCCCCCGGCGCGGGGTTCTTCCCCGACGCGTCGCCCGCCCCGGAGGCGACGATCACGCCGCGACCCGGCTCCTGGAACGGGGTCCGTCCGTCGGAGGGCTACCGCGTGGTGCTGCTCACCGTGGGGGACGACCCTCAGACCAGAACGCTGGTGAGCGCCGTGACGGAGTGGGCCGAGGAGGAGAACGTCAGCCTCAAGACCCTCACGGCCACGCAGCCGGACCAGTTCATTCCGCACATCAGCAGGGCGATCG
>BBYL01000061.1 GCA_001570385.1 Microtetraspora glauca
TCGCTCATCGTTTAGAAGCCCGGTGGCACGATGCTCAGCGAGCAGATTCGATCGAAACTCAGGCATCGATGCCTCGTCTCGCGAGATCGGCTGCGATGCCGTCCAGGACACCGGCAAGACCTGAGGTGAACAAGGCGTCGAGGTCCCAGGGGTCGGCGCCTGCGCGCATCGCGCGGGCGAGCCGGGGATACGCCCCGGGTTCGAAAAGCGGATTCTGTGCCCGGTCCGAGGCTGTCGTCGTCCCCTGCACCATGGCGATATCCGATTGCCGTTCCGCCTCCACATCGCTGACGTAGGTCAACGCCACGCCTTGCACGTACGAGGCGAACATGAACATGTACCGGAAAGCCTCCGCAGGTTCGAGGTCGAGCCCGTCGAATGAGGAGAAGGCGCTTTCACTGTCCGCCGCGAGAGCCGGGCTGAAGTGCGCGCGGGTTGTCACCATGACCCTCGGCAGGATCCACGGATGGCGGTGGTACAGGTCCCAGTCACGGTATGCGGCGCGTTCGAGGCCGTGACGCCAGTCCCGCGGCGCCGAGTCGGGCAGGGGCACGTCGGCCATCGCGGCCTCGACCATCAGGGCCACCAGGTCATCCTTGGATGCCACATGCCGGTACAAGGCCATGGTGCTGGCGCCGAGGTCCATGGCGACCCGGCGCATCGACAGCGCGTCGAGCCCCTCCGCGTCCGCGATGGCGATCCCGGCTCGCACGATGCGCTCAACGGTGAGATGCGGCGCGCTGTCATTGCCCTCCGGGGCGTCGGCCGGCGTCTCCGTCCTGCGCGCCCGATACGCCTTCGCCTGGCACGCACGGGAGCAGTAGAGCCTCGGCCGGCCCCGATCGGCGGGCTCCAGCGACTTTCCGCATGACGCGCATGCCAGTTGCACCGACATCACCGCACTCCTTTTCGTCACGCCGCGAGGGTTGTGTCGAAATTCTAGCCCGATGGAAGTGCGGGCGCGCAGCGCGGGATGAAGCTGCAGGTCAAAACGCTGTTGTGTCGATTCGGTGTGCATGCGTATCTTGTACGCTTCAGCGCGTACAAAGTATGCACCGGGGCGATTGACTCCGACCCGGTCGACACGACTCAGGAACAAAGGAATGACTGAAGAAGACAGAACAGCCGGAGTCGGGGAGTGGGTCGGGCTCGCCGTCCTGGTACTGCCCTGCGTACTGGCGTCCATGGATATGTCCGTCATGTTCGTTGCGCTCCCGTCCCTGACGGCCGACCTCAAGCCGAGCAGCTCCGAACTGCTGTGGATCATGGACGCTTACGGCTTCCTCCTCGCCGGCCTGCTCATCACGATGGGCACACTCGGTGACCGGATCGGACGGCGGCGGGTGCTGCTTGCAGGCGCCGCAGCCTTCGGCGCCGCCTCTGTTCTGGCGGCCTACTCGACCAGCTCCGGGACGCTCATCGCGGCCCGCGCGCTCCTGGGCATCGCCGGATCCACGCTGGCGCCGTCCACGCTTTCCCTGATCCGGAACATGTTCCACGACGCCAAACAGCGGGCCACCGCAGTCGGCGTCTGGACGGCGGGCTTCGCGGGCGGCGCCGTACTCGGCCCGATCATCGGCGGGCTGCTGCTGGAGCACTTCTGGTGGGGATCGGTCTTTCTGATCAACGTGCCTGTGATGGTCCTGCTCCTGGTCCTCGGCCCGCTGCTGCTCCCCGAATACCGCGACCCCAGGCCAGGCCGTTTCGACCTGCTCGGCGCCGCCCTGTCCCTCGTGGCCGTGCTCGGCGTCATCTACGGCGTCAAACTGATGGCGGAGCACGGCTTCGGGTGGGTCCCCCTGGCGTACTGCGCCGCCGGACTCGCCGTGGGGGCTGCATTCCTCCGCCGCCAACGCGTGGCCGCGAACCCGGTGATCGACCTTGCGCTGTTCCGCACACGCCGGTTCAACGTGCCCTTGCTCATCGACGCGCTGGCGACGTTCGGACTGGTCGGCTACAGCCTGTTCAACTGGCAATTCATGCAACTCGTCCTGGGCATGGGACCGTTCGAGTCGGCCCTGTGGTCCTTGCCCACCTTTCTCGTGATGCCCCTGGGCATCGCGCTGGCCACCGCGATCGCACCCCGCATCGGCAAACCCAATGTGATCGCCGCCGGGCTGCTCGTGGCAGCCGTCGGCTACGCCATGCTGACCCTGATCCAAGCCGGTTCGGGAATCGGCTACCTCGTCAGCGCCCTGACAGTCGTCGCGATCGGTATCGGCGGGGTCTCCGCCGTGGTCACCGACGTGATCCTGTCCGCCGCACCACCAGAGCGGGCCGGGATGGCCTCCGCCATGGCCGAGACCTCGGCCGAGTTCGGCGGGGCGCTGGGCATCGCGATCCTTGGCAGCATCGGCACCGCCGTCTACCGTTCGGAACTGGCCGCCAAGGCTCCTGACGCCCTCACGCCCAAGGAGTTGGAAGCAGCGCGGGACACCCTCGGCGGCGCCGTTGACACCGCCGCGACCCTCCCGAAGGGCACCGCCGAAGCCCTGCGAAACGTGGCATTCGACGCCTTCGCCCGAGAGATGCGGATCGCCTCGGTGGTCAGTGTCGTCCTGATGGCGGGCGCGGCCATCCTCATCGCCACCCTGCTCCGCACCGCACGCACCCGGCCCGGATCCGAAGCCCCGGAATCCGCAGCAGAACACAACGGCCGGGACCAAGCGGGTGACCTGCACTCCACAGCAACCTCATCATGAGCAAAGGTCTCGTGGGCCGTACCGGCGCCCGCGCTCGACACTAGGGCCCGGCTGCCCCGGG
>BBYL01000062.1 GCA_001570385.1 Microtetraspora glauca
ATCCTGGACGGAAAAGTCTTCGACGCCGACCGATGCCGCATCAAGACCACCAGCGTGAAAGGCGCACAGATCGACGCCTGGTACGCCGGGAAGACCTCCGATTTCGGCGGCAACGTTCAGGCGCTGTTCGCCCCAGACGGGTTCCCGCTGTGGACCTCCGATGTGGAACCCGGCGGCGTCCCGGACATCGACGCCGCCCGCACACACGTCCTACCCGCGGCCTACCCCTACGCCCGAACCATGCCGATCCTCGCCGATCCCGGCTACCAAGGAGCAGGTCACGGCGTCTACACCCCGTTCAAGCAACCCGCCGACGGCAACGTCCTCAGCATCGACAACCGCACCTACAACCACCTGATCCGCGCGCTGCGCTGTCTCGGCGAACGCGGCTTCGCGCTGCTGACCCAACGCTGGACCGCCTTGCAGCACACCACGCTCGGCCCCAGCCGGATCGGGGACCTTGCTCGGGCCGCCCTCGTCCTCGTCCATTTCGAGCACAGAAAGATCAGCTGAAAGTCGGTGAGAAAACGTCAGTGCGTACTTCATGGGGCGGAGGTGCTCCGGCCCGTCGATCTCGACGACGCATCGTTCGTCGCGCCAGAGCAGGTCCAACCGGATGGGATTGGCGAGCGGATGCGACTGGTAGGTCTGGTTCCACGCGCGCCCGATCGCCCATTCGCAGGGGGCGAGTGCCTTTTCGAGTGCCTGCTCGACGGCGCTTCCCGGGTGTGGTCTCCCGGCGACGGCGGGGAATCCGAGTGTCCGCGTCACCGGCGCATCGGTTGATTCCGGCAGGTCGCCGGTGACGGCCGCCAGGTGGGCGGGCAGTCGCACGACTCGCGTCTCGATGCGATCGACGGAGTTCAGCGGGGCACCGGTCAGCCAGACGCCGAGGCCGCCACGGTGCGCGAGCCACTCGCAGGCGCCGACGAGGATCTCCTCCGCGATCGGGGAAAGGCCAGGCGGCACGCCCATGAGGATCGACGCGTGCGCCCGGTGGAAGCTGGCGGCGAGCACTCGGGCGAGCCCGGCGGCCCGCGTCTCGGGAGCGAACCTCGTCCGGCCTCCCGGGTGGACGCTTGTCCCGGAAGGGGCGGGCACCTGGGTGTGACCGGTCCGGGCGGCGCCGTTGAGGGCTGAGCCACGAGGCGTGGACGGCCTGCCGTCCCTGGGGAGTCCACAACCTGTGGACAAATCGGCGGGAGGGGCGGCGACCCCGCGGAGGGAGATCTCGGCCAGGTCGGCGAGGAAGGGACCGAAGTGGCCGGTCGCCGACGCCGCGCGCAGGGCGAGGGCCCGTACGGCGGGCACGCCCGCGCCTCCGGGGCCGTCGATGCCGTCCGCCCCCGGCAGCCACACGGGGAACAGGCCGACGGCCGCTGTTTCCAGCTCGTCCAGCATCGAGGCCACCAGGTCGGCTGTGGACGGGGCCTCGTGCGCGATGTACGTGACGATCGCCGGGGCGTCGTCGGGCAACGGGTCGATCGACAGGGCGAGGGCCTCCATGCCGGCCCCTTGGAGGCGCGCGACGCGGCCTATAGGCAGCTCTCCCCACGACCACGCCACGGGTTACCTCTGATGTCCGGATGCATCGGTTTGGCTGAGGTTATCCGGCTCTTTATTGGTACGTAGGGCTTTTGCACGAGCTGTTGGAATTCGCCGGACTTTCCGCGTTAGGGATATCCGTGGCGTGTCGCGATTGTCGAATCCAGGTGCGGAACCGTTCAGCGGCCGGTGTCGGTGCGCCACGCCCACCAGGAGTAGACAACCGGGCCGATCCCGGAGACCGCCGCTCCGGTGAGGAGGATCGCGAACAGCGCGGGGAGCGGGAGGACGAAGGCCGTGGCCAGGAGTATCACGCCGGCCGCGGCGAAGAGGAATCCCGCCAGGCGGTTGGCGCGCCTCCAGGCCCGGTCGCTGTCGAGGGTCCACGGCGTGCGCACGCCCGCGATCCAGTTGCTGCGCGACTTGGGCAGGTAGTTGCCCAGCACCAGGAAGAGCGCGCCGACCAGGGCCACGACGATCCGGACCACGGGAAGGTCTCCGCCGGCCGCGTTGACGACGCTCACAGCGTGCAGGACGGTGAGCATGACCAGCGTGCCGATCCAGGAGGCGAGGTACACGTGCCGGGATCGCGCCACGTTCCGCCGCCTCGGCATCAGGCGGGGGGAGAGGACGAAGAACAGCCCGAGCGCGAGGATGATCAGGGGGAGTGTCAGCAGGGCCTCAGTCTTCCCGCCGAAACGGTCGGCCTCGCCGGAGATGCCCCAGTGCATCGGGATCCGCGCGTCGTCGGGGAGGGTGGTCCAGCCCCAGACGGAGATCCCGGCCGACAGCAGCAGGGCGGCGGCGGTGGCGATGACGCCGGGGCGGGTGTTCAGTCGGTCCTCGGTCACGGCGTTCTCGGTCATGGGGGTCCTTTCCTCGTCGTGATGGGGGCCGGGGTGTCTGGGGAGCGCTCCTTATGACCGGTCCGGTTCGGGGGGCTTGGCTGAGTCGATCTTGAAGAGGTCGAGGAGTGCGGCCAGTGACTCCTCCAGCAGGGAGAGTTGGAGGCTGTAGACGATCGAGGTGCCGTGCCGCTCTCCGATGACCAGGCCGGCCTCGCGCAGCACCCTCAGGTGGCCGGAGAGGGTCGGCTTGGCGATGTCGAAGTGGGTGGCGATCTCTCCCGCCGGCCGGTCTCCCTGCCTCAGCAGCGCGATGATCTGCCGGCGCGTGGGGTGCGCCAACGCCTCATAGACGAGATTCATCGCTGTTTCCCTTATTAGGCAACAAGCGAATTATATCCTGGTATGGCGTCGAGGAGGCGTGGGGGGCTCACCCGCGACGGAAGGCGGGATCAGAGCCGGCCCTTGCCCTCCGCGGTCTCCACGGCCCCGGCCCCCGTCCGCGCGTCGAGCTCCTGGATGGCCGGCTCAGCTGCCTCGATCAAATTCACAGGTTCCGGGTCGTCCACGTGCTCGGCCTTGAATCACCCGCTGGGCGGCCTGTGCTGCGGCCAGAACGTGGATGCGGGGGGCCTTCGGGTCACGCGGGCCGAGCCACGAGCCGATCCCGAAGGCCCCTTCTCCTGCCGGGTGTCAGAGTTGTGACCCGTACCGCCAGCGCAGGCGTTCCTTGGCGGTGCGGTTGTCGGCCTGGGCCTGGTCGCGACGGTCGGGAGTGACGCAGACCTGGTCGCCGGCGTAGGCCTCGCGACAGACGTAGCCCTGGACACAGGTCGTGGGCCCGTAGGGGCCGTCGCTCCAGCGACCGGCGGCCGCGGCGTTGTCGTCGAGGACCTGCAGGCGGGTGGCCATCGGGACGCAGACGTAGTCGGAGTCGTCACTCATGCGCCAGACGTATTCGTCCTGGCAGGCGTTCGGGCCCCAGGCGTGCTTGGCGGTGTTGAGCCGGTTGGGGGTGTCCTCGGTGTCTCGCATGGTCTGCGCCTTGACCGTCGCCGTGACGCAGGTGATGTCCTCCGGGAGGATCTCGCGGTAGACATAGGGCCAGTAGCAGCGGCCGGAGGCGTCGATCCGCTTGGGCTGCTCCTCGTTGTCGAGGGCCGCCTGATCACGGGCGCGGCCGACAAGCGGACTTTGACCATGGTCCTTTCCTAGGAAGATGGCATGTCGACGGGCCTGAGCGGGCGTGGTGCGGCTTCAGGACCGGTTGGCTGTCGAGCACTCGGAACGGGATCACGATGTGGTGCTGCTG